>CAXXWV010000008.1:0-331742 GCA_963676175.2 Bacteroidales bacterium | reverse complement strand
ATAAGAAGGATAACCAGTAAAATCACGTCCAAGATCAATTAATAGAATACATTTATTATAGTATCCGAGATCTTTATTAATCAGATATTTATACTGTAACCGTAAAATTATGCCCCTGACATGAAAGTACAGAAAATAAATAGTTGAAGAACTATCAGAAATGAACGGAAAAGATGTTTACTTTTTCCTGAATGGGCAGAATTATTTATTATATCCAATACATTTAATCTTGATAAATAGGAAGAGGTATAGAATCCTGATGCGAAACCAATCAAAATTACAATTATCAGGTAGCATAAGATATAAAGAGAAATATTCGTTTTCATGATATGAAGTTGAGACTGGAAAAGTTTTCCAGCTAGGGGTAGTGTCAACCACATTAGGAACAATGAAATTGGTAATCCTAAACCCACCAGGAGAAGAGACTCACTCAAAAATTGATTTTTTATTTTGCCGACGCTTGCACCAAATGCTTTTCGTATCCCTATTTCTTTTGTCCTGGTAGTAGATATCGCGGTTGTTAAAATGATATAATTTATGGCCGCTACGACTATTATCAAAAACGATAATGCCGAAAAAATCCTGACACTACTGATGTTCCCCCGGATTCCTGAATTCCCTATTTCAGAGGAACCCAGGTAAACATCCGACAGGTTCTGAATGTATAAACACTGGCAGGACGTCCTGAATTTTTTTCGCAGTAAAAGTGTTTATCTTTTTCGACAGCGATTTGATATCACATTTTTTGAAAGTAGTACCCAGGTAATCCACAAATCCTGAGACCAGGAAACCTCGGCATTGGCTATATGTAATTTCTTATTCACATAATCAAGTGACCATCTGCCGTTCAGTATACATTGTGCCCTGAAGGTGGAATTTTCAGGAATATTTTCAAAAACACCCCTAACGGTAAAAAGTTGATCTTTATCATTTATTGTTGCCCCGATTTCTTTTCCAACTGCATTTTTCCTGCCGAAAAGTTTTCCGGCCAGTTCACGCGAGATAACAATAGAATTTATATCTTCAAGAAGATTATTCTTTGGCGAACCTTCAACTAATTGAAGAGTGAAAATATCAAAGACATCGGAATCGGTAGAAATTGCAGTTTCGGAAATTGCCCCGTTCTCCGTTTTAAAAGTCAGTTGAATAGGCATTATTCTGATCGTCTTTTCAATTTGAGGAAATTTTTCTTTTAATACCGATCCAAGAATATAAGGCGTTGAAGAAACAGTATTTTTTATATCCGGATAAAAGTTCAACACCCTGAATATCCTTCCTCTGTTTTTATGACAATGGTCGTAACTCAGTTCATTAATTACAAAAAGTAAAATAATAAATGAAGTGGCAAGTGAAATGGAAAGTCCAAACAGATTAATGCCAGCAAACAATTTATTTTTCTTAAGGAATCGGAGACCTGTTTTAAAGTAGTTTCTAAACATTGGATTCAGATTAACTGGAGTTTCCTCAAAATTTAAGTGTAATAATTCTGATGGGCTGATATAATGGAAGATTATGAACTTTAGTAAGTGAAAGGCATACAAAAATTGAGTTTCCTCAAAAAAAATGCGTCAAATTACGAACTTGGCATTTGACGAAAACATCAAGACGCAAATGGACGCAAATTCTTTATTAATGAACCGGTTCAAGATGCAAAGTAATAAATTTTCAGGAACTATTTCAAGAAGTCTTGGCAAAGTTAAAAAACGATTGGTTTAAAGAGATGATTTATGGGATACAGGCATCAAAAGACGTTAAGCTTTCCAATATAGGGGCGAGCATTAATGGAATCTGTTCCACTAATAAAGACTGAAGACAGGCTAAGTCGCAATTTGGGTGACGAGGATCTAACCTCCACGATTAATAATAATATCCTGCGACTGGCCGATGACAAGGTTGATGAAACGATGGTTATAGCTATTGATCCGGGCGACATGATGAAACCATACGCTAAGGTGATGGAAAATTTGTGCAACATATATGATGGGTAGCAGCCACAACCAGGCAAGAGGTTATCATCTGTGCCAGGTAACAGCGGCAAATCTTTCTCACGACAGAATAGTGCCATTATATTGTGAAGCATATTCAACAGAAGCCGAAGATTACCCCGGGAGTACTGAAAAACTCATTGAGATTATCAGAAAAGTCAAAGAATATACTGGTACCACAGGCACTTGGGCAATTGACAGGCAAGGTGATGATACTGATCTGATCCGCTGTTTCACTGATGAGACCCTGCAATTTGTTACACGATTAAAAATGTCACGATACCTCCATTTCGGTAAAAATATAAACAGGCAGGTTAAGGCAGAGCGTATCGATCGGCATGTAGAGTTAAGACACAAGGCTCACATATATGTATCAAAGGAGGGAAAAATGGTATCTTTGAACTTTTAAAACACTCGAAACGAGGGATTATCTGAATTCAGAGGTAGAATTGGACCCCATCATGACAGGTTCCAGCTATCTTTATTCCCAGACTAACCATTTTTTGAGGAAACTCCAGTAAGTAATAGACAATGAAATAATGATGATTATTAAAAGCTAAATTGTGGAATTAATTTAATAATAACTCAAAATAACACTGGCCAAAAACGGCCAGAATCGAATAAAACTGGACATTCACACTGATTTCAGAACATTTGGACTACCAAAGGTCCAATAAATAATTCTCAAATGCAAAGGATCAATCAGGCCAAAAAGAAGGTATATCTTTGTTTTTTCATATATTTTAAAAAGTTTTTACAGAAATACCATACTCATTAGCGACTTCCATTCTTGTTTTCGCCTTTAAATTAAAATACTCCATAAAGTAGTGTTCGTTGAGAACGATTATAATTTTATTATATGACTATCGGTAATGATTAACAAAAATTTCATTTTAACTTGAAACATAGGTAATTAGCAATCGATCAAACAGTTCTTCACTATAGTATCTTCTATTAACTTTGCAACAGAATTCATCCAGATAATTTTGAATATATTTTTTCGAAAACATATGATGTACTCCAAGCAAAGACCTTATAGAATTGCAGATCATGGTTTGTACCCATGGAAGTATTTTATTGTTTCACTTCATATCGGATCTCTCATGGATATGCGTCCAGACATTTGCTTTAATACCTGTGTAACTCGAAAAGTTGTCCGTTTTAATTAGCTGTCATAATCAACGTTATGTTTACTGACTTCATTAATAGTCTTCTTATTCAGATTTTTCATTACAACCATGCGAACAGACCTAAACTTTGTTGGTTTCTTTTTTACATGTCAGAAACCTTGGAAATGTGACACGGTTTTTCAGACTATTTTTCAATAATTCATTATCTATTCATATTCTAAATCAATGGTTCGTTATAAAAAGACATAAAAATCTGATATTCAATGAAATAAGTATAAAAAAATTGGTTATGTCCCTGACAATCAGTAACATAATAGATTAACCAAATCTGTACCAAGTTATGATCATCAGGGAACAAAAACCTTATAAAGAACACATTTCCAGCACGATAGACAAATTACCAAATATTAATCAGTGGAGAAGATTGTTTCTGATTGAAACCCTCATCCTGTTTATGTCTATCCGCGGTCGGATTAACTTTCTTCAGCTTGCAAGATACGGAAAACACAAGGAACAGCGCTACCGTCAACAATTTGAGAAGCCATTTGATTTTCTCTCCTTCAACAAAGAGTTCACTCTTTCCCAAGGCAGCGGTCGATATGCCATTGCATTTGATCCTAGCTACGTGAGCAAATCCGGGAAGAAGACTCCCGGGGTTGGATGGTACTGGTCTGGTTGTGCCAACAGGGCTAAATGGGGCTTAGAAATCGGAGGTCTGGCCGCTATTGATATTGATAACCATACCGCTTTTCATTTAGAAGCTGTACAGACTCTTAACTCTGATGATCAAAGCCTTTCTGATTGGTATGCCGGGGTAATCTCCGAAAGAAAAGACACATTAACATCCATTTCAAAATACATGGTTGCCGAAGCCTGGTTCTCCAAGAGGTCTTTTGCAGACCAGGTGATCCAATCGGATATGCATCTTATCAGCAGGCTCAGAGATGATGCCGACCTACGGTATCTCTGTAAAGAACTATCCATAGGAAAACGTGGCAGACCTCGCAAATACACGGGCAAGATTATTATCAACGATATCGACAAGGACTGCTTTCGTTTCATATCCGGCAATGAAGAAAAACGATATTTGCAGCTGCGGTCTATTCTAAAGCCCTCAAACGGAATATCATGCTGGTTCACGTCACATACCTCAAAGCCAGTGGAAAAGATACCCACAAGCTTTACTTCAGTACTGATGTGGATATGGAGCCAAAGGATGTACAACAATATTATCACAGCCGTTTTCAGATCGAGTTCCTTTATCGGGATGGAAAACAATACACCGGACTGAACGACTCACAGGCCAGAAGTGAAAACAAATTGCACTTCCAGTTCAATGCTTCACTCACGTCGATAAACATTGCCAAGGCAATCCACTGGTTGAGCATCCCAAAAGAGCAACGAGGTGCGTTCTCGATGGCAGATATTAAAACAATGAATCACAATGCATTAATGCTAATCAGATTTTTTGACGTGTTCGGTATCTGCCCATACTCTACCAAAAATCAGAACTATGTCAAAGAACTTATATTATACGGCACTAAGGCCGCTTAAAATTTAACGAACTATTGTAAATAATACATATTGAATATCAATGAGATAAGGAATATTCTGTATGTCAGATTTTCGACAAGAGATTTGGAACACACCATAAGGAGAAACAGGACGCGACTTGTCCCTCCCTAATGAATTTCCAATCAGCCAGTTAAAAGTCCAGAATGTCTTGTGATTAAGATTCCATGCAGTTAATTTTCCTTGCAGAGTGCAACATGCGGACACCCATTATAAATAATATCAACATTTTCTCCATCTTTCAGGATCGAGATCCTTGCTGCCTCAACAACAAGCTCATTGATATGGCTGTTAGCCGGCGTTGCTATTATTCCTTTCCGGTCCACCTCTTCAATAACAGACCTTCTTTTGATCAGAGATTCCTTTTCATCCAGATTGCTGACCGCTTCCTCAATGCCGGCTGCTGTGGTTACAGAGGCTGCCACCGAATCGAAGCCGTATCCGACAGGCTTAAAGCCGATCCCTTCCCAGGGAACAAGCCTGTAAAAATCGGGACTGACATAGTTAAAATTGGTTCCTCCGCATCCGATCCCTTCCAGGTAGGAATGTTCAACTCCCCTGAACTGATCATTATGCTTGATCATACCGGTCCTGCCATTGCCTTCAAAGAACATCTGAAGACTCTGGTCATTACTTCCGGCAGCCTGATCAGGATAACCCAGGCCATCAATTACAGACAATATTGCATCATTTTCAAACCTTACACGGCCATGTGCCCACAGATAACCTTCATTGCCATTAGGGAACCTGCCTTTTATTCCTGAAACAGAAACAGAAACAGGCTTAAGCCCGGTAATGAAATAAACAAGATCAACATAGTGACAGCCGATATATACGAATGGATCGGTTTTATCGCATGTGAACCAGTTCTGAAAATTGGATGATCTGTAATAATATGGTTCAATCAGTTTAGCTTCGCCCATCACGAATTCGCCGAATTGGCCAAGCTGGCAGCTCCTTTTGGCCATCAGAGACCGCCTGTCGAACCTTTTATGGTATTCAACCCCTACAAAAAGACCCCTGTCGTGAGCTATCCGTTCAATCTCAGCAGCCTGCCCGTATTTAAGGACGAGAGGCTTTACACATAATACATGCTGATTACAATTCAGAGCTTCCATCACTACTTCATAATGGAGCTGATCAGGCATCGCGACAATAACCATCTGCCGGGGGGCCATTCCGGCTATGACTTTTTTGTAAAGATCCGGGAACTTATTTGTTGCGGGTTCATTGATATCAGGGAACGCCTCAAAATCCTGTCCGGGAAATGCTTCATTTATCTCCTTGCTGTTCTTCAGCGCTTTTAATGGCGCCGAATCGAGGGCGCAAACCCGGATATTATTCACATACCCTGTACGTTGAAGCTGGTAAACGGATGGGAGAAGAAGGTCGTAGGTGATCATTCCCCCGCCGATAATTGAAATATCGATCGCTTTCATTATCTCTAAATTAAAACCTTTTATCAGCCGAGTATTTCATCGCATGCTTCCTCAAATACCCGAATGCCTTCTATGAGTGCATCTTCCGGAGTAATGAGCGGAGGCGCTATCTTAAGACACTCCCCGGCTATGCCTACCGGAGCAAACATGAGTAATCCTTTCTGGTAGCATTTTTCGTTGATCCTCTGAGCCATATCCGAATCGGGGATCCTGGTTCCTTTCTTAACAACCTGTATGCCTGCCACCATTCCAAGACCCTGGAAACATCCAAGTATGTCAGGATATTTTTCCCTGATCCTCCTGAGTTCAGGAATTAGGATTTTTCCCAGTTCAGCAGCTCTGTCTGAAAGTTTCTCCCTGAGGATGATCTTGAGACTTTCGACGGCAGCCACAACAGGAAGAGGGCTTCCTGAATGTGTCGATGTCATCGACCCCGGGGCATAAAGACTCATTATATCCTTTCTTCCCATTACTGCAGAAATAGGCAGTGAGGATGAGATCCCTTTTCCGCAGGCAATGATGTCGGGTTTTACACCATAGTGTTCGAAGCAGAACATTTTACCAGTTCTCCCGAATCCGGACTGGACTTCGTCGAATATGGTAATTATATCATGTTTACGGCAGAAGGATTCAAGTTTCCGGGCATATTCGACAGGGAGGAAATCGGGTCCCACTCCCTGGTACGATTCTGTCATTACCCCGGCTATCTCTTCCGGTTTAATTTTCTTCGCAGCAAGTGTTGAAAGGAAGAGATCGAATGATGTATCCTCATTCTTATAACCGTCAGGGAAGGGAACCTGGATGAATGATCCGCCATCGTCCCCGATCCATGTTTTCTGTCTCTGGTTGCCTCCTGCAAGCTGGGCACCCAAAGTCCGGCCATGAAATGCATTATTGAAGGTGACAAAGTATTTTTTCTTAGGACCATGCTTTTCCATGGCCCATGTTTTCGCCAGCTTGATACAGTTTTCAGTGGCTTCGCTTCCTGTGCTGAGCAGAAAAACCAGATATTCTGAAGGATCAGGAGAAATGCTCTGGAGCATTTTTGTCAGTTCCGCACGCTTTTCATGGACAAAGACATAGGTTGCCAGAAGCTTATTGTCGAGAAGATGGCGGAGAGCATCGATAATCTCGGGACGCCCATGACCTGCATTGGTTATAAGAACCCCTGAAGACCAGTCGATCCACCTGTTTCCCCATTTGTCGTAAATCTGGAATCCTTCGGCTTTGTCCCAGATAACCGGAGGCTGACCCATCATCGAAACGGGTTCAGACTGTGAAAGTGATTCAAAAATGCTTAGCGATTCCGGTACGGGAAGCTTCGTTTTGATTGTCCTGTATTTTGTTTGCACCGGAGGAACATTGACAGGAGTAAGGTTATATTTTGCCATTCTTGTTTGAAATTGATTCCTGAGTTAAATGACCACGTAATGTTAATAAATAATTATGTGGTTTGGAATGAAAAAATGCCTGGGATAATGACCCGCTGAAGAGGCCCGCTTATCCCGGTTACCTGGCCCTGGTGAGAGGGTGATGCATCATCCTGTCCTCAATGAATTCGGCCATCTTTGCTGCCGGCATTTTCTGAACGACATAGTACTGGTTACCTGAAGGATCATCGGTCCATGTATTGCTTCCGTTGATATTTACAATTATCCTTCCCCTGACAGTATCGAAGAAACCTTCAGTACCATAGATCCCAATCAGCACCGCTGATTCATCCCAGCTCATCCTTCCATTCTTATCTTCAGGGGATTTTGGGATGCTTATGCTGAATACATCTTTTACCGGACTGTTCTTGATATCTGATGCGATCAGTCTCAGGCCCGTAAAGATCTTAGCGCCGATCTCAAAGCCGGAAAAAATTATTGTGCCGGGCCATTCATTAAAAACATGTATGGATGCAAGGGAGTCGGAATAAACGTTGAATTCCTTTCCTTCAGGGAATCCGCCGGCCATCGATACCAGCTTCTTTACTTTTTTCGCAACCAGCTCTTTCCCGGTAAGAGGTGAATAGGAGTCTCCTCCTGAACTCAGAAGATTGCTCAGGTTGGTAAGGAAACCGACAGTCACGATGGTTACACTTGAATCCGGCTGACTGCTCAGGATTTGCCTGTAGACCTGAACTGCATCAGGTGCGTCGTCAGTTGATTTAAGATTATGTGGGTACCTCGCCACAAGAGAATCGGCCCAGTGGTAAGGTGAATTAATATCAACACCTGCACTTTTTGGTCCTCCTAATGGCAGGGATGGTCTGCCGAAGTAGGTATTGATGACCTCGATGGAAGGCGCTACAAGCGCGTTCTTGTTCGATGCCAGGGTTGCCAGTATTTCTGCTTTTCCGCTATCGGCCATAGCGTGAAGAAAAGCCAGGGCCCCGACGTCGTCATAATCAGGTCCAAGGTCGCTGTCAAATATGATTTTTACCGGACCGGAAACATTTTTCTGATGTGATGCAGAACATCCTGCAAACAATAAAGCAATGGCAATAATGGCTGATGTGAAATATTTCATGATGATATTCTATTTTATGAAGTAAAAGTTGGCTGGAAGATTGTTTTCTGTAAATATGATCTCAGGAAATCTCTGAACGATAGGGGGCAGAAGCCTGAGCTCCCATTCTGGTCACTGAAATACCGGCCGCTCTGTTAGCGAAAATCACGGCCTCTTCCACAGACCTGCCTTCGGAAATTGCAACAGACAGCGCTCCAGAGAAAACATCACCTGCAGCTGTTGTATCAACAGCTTTGACAGGCACCACCGATATAAGCTTCGAATAAGACGGAGTAAGAATGTATGCTCCGGCTCCGCCCATCGTAATAACCACGTTCTTTACACCTTTTGCAGCAAGCTTTTTTGCAGCTTTTTCAGCAGTTTTGACGTCAGTTACTTTTATGCCGGTAAGTATTTCCGCTTCTGTCTCATTCGGGATTATCAGATAAAGGCAGCTTAACAGATCATCTGAGAGCTGCCTGGCAGGAGCGGGATTAAGTATAATTTTATTTCCTCTGGCGGCGCCTTTCTCTGCAACATACTCAACTGTTCCTACCGGAATTTCAAGCTGCATGAGGAAGATATCCTGTGGGTCGGTAAGAAAGACATCCTCACTTATATCGTAGGCAGTAAGATTGCCGTTCGATCCGGGAGCCACAGCTATGCAGTTTTCCCCGTTCTCATCCACGTTGATAAGCGCCACGCCTGAGGGAGCGTTTTCATCAGTGATTATATATCTTGTGTCTATATTCTCTTTGTTAAACAGGTTCCTGGCCTCCAACCCGAAAACATCTTTGCCTATCTTGGCAACAAAGGTTACTTTGCCGTTCAGACGCGCCGCTGCCACAGCCTGATTTGCACCTTTTCCTCCCGGATTCATCAGGAAGGTTCCGCCAAGTATGGTTTCACCCGGAGAAGGTAACTTTTTTGATTTGATCACCATATCGGTATTTGAACTGCCGATTACAATTATTCTGCTCATAAATAAATATGGGTTTTCCGTTAATATATCAATTTTACTGTTTTTCCGGAATCTTCGGATCTTTTTCATTATGTGCACTTTCCGGGGGTATTGATCAGTTTTTCAAACCGTCCCGTTTTAAATTTCTGCACATGGTTGAAAATATTCCTGTCTGATCTGATTTCGGTCTCGGAATTTATAAAATAATAATTATAATAATTCAAATCATCCGGTATTTAGTTTCATTCCTGAATATTCCATGAATTCTTTGTTACGGACAAGCGGCCCGGTCAGAAAAATCACAATCAGAACTCCGGCGAATGCGATAACTCTGTATCCTGCAAACACGGCGTTATACGCAGCAGAATACCCGTATTTTGCCGACAAACTTTTAACTGCTATACCTGACAGTGACTGGAACACTGCTCCCCCGAGTCCGGACCCGACGCTTGCCAATCCCCAGACTGATGCGGTGGCATTTGGAGGAACAACATCGGCAGGGAATGCAAGAAGATTGGCTGACAGGGAAGCATATCCGAAGCCTGCGACAGCCAGTACTGCCAGTGCTGAAAATGGTCCGCTGATCATCAACGGTCCGACGAGAAGGGAGATCGCCATTATTGCTCCGAAGATACCAGCCCCGATCTTTCTTGCGTTCGGGACAGGTATTCCTTTTTTAATAATCAGCTGAGTGAATAGGCCTCCGAAAATATTTCCGAAATCGGCTATTACGAACGGGAAAATTGCAAACCAGCCGATCCTGTTAAGATCCCAGTGATAGGTGTCAGCAAGAAATCTTCCTATCCAGAAAGTTATAAAGTACCAGACTGCCCTGTAATTTTCACATAATGTGAAGAGAATTATTATTACTTGTCAAGGGTAATTTCGATGCCTTCATAGGCTTCAATCCCGGGAATTGTGATTTTGAGTATCCCATTCCCATTCCTGGTAGAGAACCTGGAGCCGGTCAGGCTTTTAACCGATTCAACTTTCGATCCGGCAGGGATCCGGTAACTGATAACTACATTATCAACCGGTGCAAGATAATCCTCCATCACATGTTTCATTTCGAATTTATTGCCGGTCCAGTTGGTCATGTGCAGGATGTGATTTTTTCCTGATGATGCAAGATTAGCGATAAGCGTTGAAGGAGCCTGTATTGAAAATGGAGCTGGTTCCGGTGCCACTACCGCTATCATGGATGCGATGAATTTCTTAAGCTCAGGATTACCATTACTGTAGAAAAGGCTTTCCAGGGAAGAAGTCGAATATAAGACTTTCCCTTTGCCGTAAGAAGACAGGACCAGAGCCGGCAGAACAGGTCTTCTTCCGTCGCCGGTTACAATATCCATGATCACCTTACCTCCGTCAAGTACCTCTACGGGTTCGTAAAACCAGGCAGGGATGAGAACATTTTCCCATTCGGTCCCGGAGAACTGAGAGTCTTTCCTTGCCAGGTAATAAAGATCATTAGGACCTCCGATCATCGCCTGGTAGTTCTTCAACGGTGCCGGCAGCTCTATAGATTTTACTCTGAGCAGATCTCCAAGGGCGAAATCCTGGTTTCGTTTCCCTTCAATGCCGTATAATGATGTGGAATAGCTTACGATGAGACCACCTCCGTTACTTACAAATTGTTTGAGGTTATTTATTTGTTTGTCAGTAAGATAAACATTGTCAGCCAGGTAAAGTACTTTGAATGCAGCAAGTTTTTCCGGATTGTCGAGCAATGACGGCATTGCTGAGGTGACCTGTATATGATTGTACAGGCATGCTGCAAAAGCGCCAAGAGAGGCGCTCCTGGTGTCTGAGCGCCACCACCAGTTTTTGGAAGCATGTCCTTCAGGATCAATGGATGTATAGACAACTGCGGCAAAAGGGTCATTGCGGACCGTTCCGAGTATCTTCTCATTTTCGCTTATTATTCTGAAGGGGTATGCGACATACTGGCGATTGGCATCTCCGTAGACATAAGGATATGGCTGGGAGATAATGGGAGATCCACCGAACATCATGGTAGTGAATATCTCCTGCTGAATATCCAGCTGGTTGTTGACAAGCCTGGGCCAGTTATCATATCCGCCGATGTATGGCATTACTCTCAGTCCCATCGTTCTTGCCAGGCTTATCCCCTCGGCTCTTTCGAGCATTGATTCGCCTCTTTCGTAGAGAAAGGCATCCATGGTGGCTATCACCCTTGGATCTTCCCGAAGGATCTTCTCCGGGTCGTTTATGTTATAGATCAGCGGAACATCCTTGTATGACTTTACAATTCGTCTGACCTCATTTAGGATCCCGATGAACTCTTCCCTGTACCACTGGTGATATCTGGCTATTACGTTTTCATCCTCAGTGGTATAATCGGCGTCATTTTCATGAAAGGGAAGTTCGAGTCCCGTGGCTTTTCTGAATCCTTCGGTACATCCCTTGCAGTAGCAAACCTGCCTGCTCCGCCAGAAGTAGAATGGGGTCCATGAATCGAAGTACATCCCGACAATATCATAGTCCCTCACCACGTGAGTGATGTATTCATAATAAGCCTGACGGTATGAAGTGTTCCAGCAGATGGCCCCCATATCTTCGCCGACGTACATATGATCAAGAGCCGGGCCGCCACCTGGTCTTGATCTCTGGGCGTAGTCAGGATAGTACTTCGTGACTGTGGACCATGCCAGCTTATGCCCGGTTGAGATATAGGGCAGTACTTTTATTCCCCTTGGTCCGGCAGCTGCAATCATTTCAGCCAACAGGTCTCTGCTGCCCTGGTCAGGATGCGTGGGATATTTGATGCCCTGGATGGTGGCATATTTCCCCATGGTAGACATCCTTACCACATTAACATGCATATCCTGCATCGTCTGTGCCAGTTTTTCAGCATCAAACTCAAGAGCAGGTGCGAAAGGCGGCTGGTAAGCGTCGATGAGAAAGATCCTTGCGCTGTTAAGCCAGCTGAAGTAATCTTTTACCGACCCGTCCTGAAGCTTCTGTGCCCCTGAAGAGAAACTCAGAAGCAGTCCGGTCAGGAGCGCAGTGAAATATTTCACAGCTTATTCTGCTAGTCGATCCTGATCTTGATTACCACCTTTTTTACTGCTCCCGGTATGTTTCCGGGAGCGATCTTCGGCATATGTGCATCTTCCGGGAAGAAGATCCCGTATGCGCCTGCACTGTATGTAATAAAGTCACCATCCCCTTTCAGAAAAGCTATATCTTTCTCCGGATTGTACTCAACTGAAACTTTCATCTTGTCAACGTGATTGCATCCGATCATTTCAACACCCTCGACGATGTATTGTATGTCGATATAATTCCTGTGACATTCCCATTTACCTTGTTCGGCAGGGATCGATTCGTAGGCCTGGACAAGCGCAAAAAGATTCTTGCCGTCCAGCTCATATTTTCCTGGTTCTATCCCGGAAAAATCTGTGGTCGAAATATACTCAAGAGCAGTTTTCATCCTCGGGGATATATTCTCGTATATCTGCCTGTTTTTTAATACATCAGCTATCATTTTGTTTCGGTTTTAATAGTTGAACAATTCTCAAAGCCATATATTAATATCAGATCCTGGCCGGATATTGCAGCCTGATCTTTTTAACGAGTTCAACAGCGCTTTTTACATCTTTTTCAATCTGTATGAAGTTCTTTTCCTTGATAAGGTCAGATTTAATGAGCTGTGATCCCATACCAACGCAGATGGCTCCTGCTTTGAACCATTCAGTGAGGTTAGCTTCAGTAGGTTCAACTCCACCGGTAGGCATGATCTGGGTCCATGGCATAGGTCCTCTTACCGACGAAACGAATTTTGGTCCGCCTACCTGTGAACCAGGGAATATTTTAACGATCTCGCAGCCCAGAGATTCCGCTTTTGAGATCTCAGTTGCTGAACCGCAACCTGGTGACCATAGGATTTTTCTCCTGTTAAGTACATCAGCCATTTCCTCATTGAGTATCGGGGATACTACAAAATTGGCGCCAAGCTGCATATACAACACCGCTGTCGGAGCATCAATGACAGAGCCGACGCCAATGATCATGTCCGGGAACTCAGCCTCGGCAAACTTATTGATCTGTTCGAAGGCAACATGGGCATAATCACCTCTGTTTGTGAATTCGAATAATCTGATGCCACCTTTGTAACACGCTTCAACTACTTTCTTTCCGATTTCCGGGTCCCTGTGAAAAAAGACGGGGATCATTCCCTCTTCTGCCATTTTGAGAGCTACCTGTATTCTTGTAAATCTTGCCATTTTTTTTATTTGTTTTTGATTGAAAATAAATTAATAGAATGTCATCAGAGCCTTATCTTGAGACTCTGCCGGATGCATCGCCACCCATCAGAGTTTCGACCTCCTTAACACTTACCATGTTGAAATCACCAATGATGGTGTGTTTAAGACAGGAGGCTGCCACTGCAAAATCAAGGGCTTTCTGATCGTTGTCCGGATAACTGATGAGACCATAGATCAGTCCTCCCATGAAGCTGTCACCACCGCCGACCCTGTCGACAATGTGGGTGATATCATAGACAGGCGCTTCAAAAAGTTTCTTTCCATCAAAAAGCACACCCGACCAGGTGTTGTGATTAGCGTTTACAGATCCCCTTAAGGTGATTATAACTTTCTTTGCCTTCGGAAATTTCACCATTAACTGACGGCAGACCGATTCATAAGCTGCTGCTTCAACATTCCCCTTTGTAACATCAACACCTTCCGGATGTATTCCGAATACTTTTGATGCATCTTCTTCATTACCCAGAATAATATCGCAACCAGCAACCAGTTCGGGCATCACTTCAGGCGCCTTTTTACCCCATTTCCAGAGGTTCTTCCTGAAATTGAGGTCGCAGGAGACCGTGATTCCTTTTTTTCCGGCAGCTTCTATAGCTTCCTTGCATACTATGGCAGCGCCCTCCGATATAGCAGGTGTTATGCCTGTCCAGTGAAACCATGTAACACCTTCGAAGACACTGTCCCAGTCTATCATGCCTGGTTTTATTTCAGCGATTGCAGAATGCGCCCTGTCGTACAAGACCTTGCTTCCCCTGGCGACGGCTCCGTTCTCAAGGAAATAAATCCCTATCCGGTCGCCTCCGAAAACAATCTTGTCAGTTCCTACATTATTCCTTCTCAATTCCATAATGCAGGAGTCGGCTATGTCATTTTTTGGCAGACGTGTAACAAAGTCCGCTTTAAGTCCGAAATTGGCCAGGGAAACAGCTACATTGGCTTCACCACCGCCAAATGAAGCTACAAATTGTTTTGCCTGAGCGAAGCGTTCAAATCCTGGCGGATTAAGCCTGAGCATAATTTCTCCGAATGTTACGATCCTGTTTTCCATATCTTTAATATTAGTTGTTTTTAGTAAGTTGGTTTCAATAATTATATTTTCCGGGAGTTGTAAAAAGGATCACTCCCGGAAAGAAGCTGGCTTATTCCTTGATCTTATCTTTTTCTTCCTCCTTTTCCTTTACGGTTGGTTTACTTCTCCACCAGCTGGCGAGGGTAGATCCGGTTACATTCATGAGAGGGCCATAAATTGCAGGTGCAAGCCCTATCGTTGCAATGTCTCCGATTGCCAGCGCGAGTCCTGACGCGAGTCCGGCATTCGGCATGCCAACTTCAAAGGCAATGGTACGGCGATCCTGTTCGGGCATTCTGAATGCCCATGCTGAACAGTAACCTAGAAAATATCCCGCGGCATTGTGTACAATTGTCATCATCAGAAGAAGTGAACCGACCTTCAGCAGGCTGTCGCGGCCGGCTGCAGTAATTACTGTCACAATTATAGCTATACCAACCATCGAAAGCATCGAGAGAATCTTTTTCATCATGGCTTTATCGCTCCCAAAGAAGGAACGGAAAGCCTTACCGAAAAGTGCAGGCAGCACAAAGAAAATGCCAAGAGTTTTGGCTGATTCTATTATATATCCGCTGAATCCGGAATTACTTACCTTCATTGCGATTAGGTTTGCAAGCAGAAAGATAATAAAGTAAGAGATCAGCTCGGTAAAGACACGTTTTTTATTTGTTTTTTCAGCGGTCATGAGATTGAATATGAAACCGGCAATAATCGGGAAAATCATCATATGAATTATATCAAGCATCATTTTCCAGATATCGACAGATACATACTGGCCTCCGATTATCTTCATCAGAAAAGGGGTCACAAAAGGTGAAATAATAGTAGTAACCGCACCGATTGTAACTGCAAGAGCAAGGTTCGCATTTGCAAGCAGAGACATCACATTGGATGCAAGTCCGCTTGGAACACATCCAACCAATATAATGCCGGCTGCTATCTCCGGGGGAAAATGAAAGATCTGAGTGATGATGAAAGCGAGTAGCGGCATAACAAGATAGTGAGCGCTCACACCGATAACAACACCTTTTGGCATTTTTATAACACCTGTAAAATCATCGAGACTCATCTGTGATCCCATGCCGAACATTATGATCTGCAGCAAAGGCACAATAAGTGACTTGAGCTGAAATCCTCCCATCGATACGAAATATTGCGGATAAAACATAGCTGCTGCAACAGCAGTGAACATCCACATCGTAAATGAAAGTCCTTTGGTTGGCTGGAATCCCTTCACAGCATAAGACAGCGTTATGAAAAAGGCTATAACAAGTGGTCCGGTCTTGGATCCGTTGCCCGTAAATACCATGATAAGCGTTACCAGCAGAAGCAGTAACGCAAATCCTATTTCAATTGTGTACTTATTGTATTTCTTCATGTCAGCTTGTTTTTGATAGTATAGTTAATGTTCAGATAGCCTGGTTGTTGTCGTATAATAATTATTACGGGATTCTATTATGTCAGACAAATATAATATAACAGAATTAAAATGCCTAACATGATTTGTTCTGGTTAAATTTAATTAAAAGCATTATAGTCACGCTATTACCAGTATCGCTGCCTGTTTCTGTAAAGTTGGTGTTTGTGAATTAACAGTTTTTAACTTAATCAAATTATGTTCTGGGACAAGGTCCAACCATTGCTCCTGAGCAATTTGTCAGATATTTCAGGGAAGAATTTCACCTGCAGATAAGCTTGTTTTTACCAATCCTGTCATTCCAATGGTTTAATTAAGGATACCTTTAATAAGCGTAATTTTTCGTATTTTTATTCCATGTGATCCGGAATTATTCATTTAAATCTCCCTTATGAAAAGATTATTTTGTATTGGCTTGCTTTTGTTGCAGACCGGGACATGTGTCATGTTATCACAGGAAGATATCAGAACCAAAATGCTGGATGAGAAATTATTCCTGTACCACAAGATTATCTTAAATGAAAAGGATCAGAGCATTTTTCCATGGTATTCAACTGACCCTGGTACCGCATTCGATTTTGTTGTAAACAAGATTTGGGACTTCTGGTCAGGGATGCGAACCGACAGGAATGGTCTTCCGTATTATATGAACCATCAGGTATGGAGACCTGATTTCAACGACCGGAGAGGTATCGGGGGCGATCAGTTCCAGATGGCCTTGTCTTCCTGGAACCTTTATTACGCATATACTGGAAATGAGGCAGTAAAAGAAGAGATGAAATTCATTGCCGACTATTATCTTACTCATTCGCTTTCTCCATCTGATGCTGCATGGCCCGATCTTCCATATCCATATAATACTCTTATTTATTCGGGAATATATGATGGTGATATGGTTATAGGAAAAGGGTATACCCAGCCTGATAAATCAGGTTCACTCGGACTTGAGCTGGTGAAGCTGTATAAAATGACATCCACGAAGAGCTATCCTAATATAACCAACAAAAGATATCTTGACGCGGCAATCAAAATTGCAAACACCCTTGCCGATCATGTTGTTGCAGGAGACGAAAATAATTCTCCGCTTCCTTTTAAAGTAAACGCTGAGACAGGGGAGACAGGGAGATTGCTGAGTACATCGGGAGACGGACAGCCCGAACAGATGAGCAGCTATACGACCAACTGGTCGGGAACAATGGAGCTTTTCCTTCAACTGGCCGGTCTGAAGGCAGGTAATTCCGAAAAATATTTAAAAGCATTTAATACCATCCTTGCATGGATGAAAAAGTATCCGCTGAAAAATAATAAATGGGGGCCCTTCTTCGAGGATGTGCCGGGCTGGAGCGATACGCAGATCAATGCAATCACATTTGCCCAGTTCATGATGAATCACCAGGAGTATTTTCCTTCGTGGAAGACAGCGGTCAAAGGGATCTTCGACTGGGTTTATGAGGTGCTGGGGAACAGGGGATGGGAGAAATTTGGCGTTATTGTTATCAATGAGCAGACTGCATACCGTGTTCCCGGAAACAGTCATACATCACGTGAGGCATCAGCAGAACTTCAGTATGCGGCCCTCAGCGGGGATCAGTCGGTTGTTAAAAATGCTGTAAGGCAATTGTTCTGGGCTACCTATATGGTCGATAGTGACGGGAAGAATTGCTATCCCAATGATGAGATATGGATGACAGATGGCTATGGGGACTATGTGAGACATTATCTTCGTGCTATGGCCAGCTGGCCGGAACTGGCTCCTGCTGATAAAATTCATCTTCTGAGTTCTGCTTCGGTGATTCAGCTTGTTGAGTATCCTTCTGATTTCAATAAATTCACTATGCATGAATCAGAAGTAAGCAACGACGGGAAATCACTTATCCGTTACAGAACTTACGACAACATATCGACTGAAACTATCAGGATGCCAGTAAAACCCGGAAAAGTAACCGTCAATCAGAAGGCTGTTCCGGAAACAGATGATGTGAACACGGATGGCTGGAACTGGAAACAGATGAAAACAGGAGGACTGCTTACTATCCGCCATCAGTCGGGAAATAATATTTTGGTAACGGGAAAGTGATACTCATTCAGTATTCAACTTGCCCTTACCCCATACAGCTAATGCAAAAACATAAAGGAAAGCGAACAGATTGATTATCATAGCGGGTCTCATACCCCATGCATTCCCTGCCGCACCGACAATAAAGCCTACAATTGCCCCGCCGACAACAGCTGTGCATAGTATACCAGATATAGCACCGTGATACTTACCGAAACTCTGGATGGCTGCACTGAATATCGAAGTGAATGAAACACAGGTGAAATATCCTGTCACGACAAAAGCCCAAAGTGCAATATGCGCCGGTGCAAATATTGCAGCCAAAAGCGCAATACAGGTGCCCGCACTGTGAAAAATAAATACAGAACGGGGTTTTACTGACCTTATTATCACGCCCGAAACAAGCCTTCCGACAGCCTGTGCAAACCAGAATAGTCCGACTACCAATGCCGTGGCGGAAGGGAAGACAGAATACATGAATGTATCATTGTTCCACAGGGATGTATTCACACTTATGCCATGAACCTTTTCCATGAAAACAACTATATATGAGGAGGTACCTACTTCAGCTCCTACATAGAAAAAGATCCCCAGTGAATAGCTGATGATCATCCGATTCCTCAGCAGCGATCCAATAACTCCAGTGTTTATTTTATCCTCCTCTGTCAGCTTTATTTTTTCAACCCTGACCGTAAGAAGTAAAATCAGCAGAAACAGACTGAAGAGGCCGAATATCAGGTAAACATCTTTCCACGGAATATTATTAGACTGCAGCACGGGTACGATCAGAGGACCAAGGGCGCATCCTAATCCGTTTATCCCAACTATTGTCGTAAGGTTCGAGGTGTAATTTTCAGGCCTGTCAAGTTCCCTGATGAACGGATTGCCTGCTGTCTGAAGTATGGCCACGCCTGTCCCGGCAATAAAGATCATCATTATGACCATGATGTAATTACTGCTCAAATAGAGAAGGAGGCAACCTAAAGTCATGAATATCATGCCGGCAGTCAGAACTGTTTTGGCGCCTGATTTATCCATCCGTATCCCTGCCGGGATTGAGAAAAGACCGTATGAGAGGTAAAAACCCAGAGGGAGGAGCGCAGCTATCCGGAGAGGCACATTGTAGGTGACCTGAAACTTGTCTATTATCACCCCGATTACCGTAGTGACCAGTCCGAATGCCACATAGATCAGCGTGATGATAAACAGAAACCAACGATTGGCGGACGAAATTTTCATCACTTGCCTGAGGGAACTGTTGTTACTTTACCTCCGATGGCGAATGTTTTACCTATGTTAAGCTTTTCAGCAAGATAAGCCGCCATATAATTGAATGGAACAATGTTATTCAGTATTGTAAGCTCTTCCGGAAGATCCTCTTCCTCAACAGTCAGTACATGAGCACCTGCTGAAGAAATTTTTTCTGATAACTTTTTTGTCCTGTCATATGAACTGCCTTTGCTCATGATCTGAATGACAATACTGTCTGCCGCTGTCTCCTTGGGACCATGATCATATTGAGCCATAGGTAGTCCGGTGTAGCATAATTTGGTAGTTTCCGACAGGATGAGTGAAGCCTCATACGCTGTGGCAATATTTGGTCCGCTGCCAAGAATATACATGCCATGGATCTTTCCGGTGGATCTTAGCCTGTAGACTTCTTCTGCCATCTGTTTTCCTTTTTCCCGGTATTTTTCAGCCTTTTTATGAAGCAGATCTACAGCAACTTCCGGGTTTATCCCGAAACCTCTGAAAAGAGCCAGAAGAGTATTTATATATGTTTTTGAGGAGGAATACTTTTCTTCCCCTCCATGGATAAGTATCGTCTTTTCTGCTCCCGTGTGCCTGCCCAGTGAGCTGTCAGTGCTATTGGTTATGCAAACAAAACTGTTAAACAGATCAGAACACCATAAAGACTCGCTGCTTTCTCCCGATTGAGACAGTATTACCCCTCGGCTGCTCTTAGGACTGTGCTTTCTCAGCTCAAAATACTCCGAGGCTATCTCCGGTATAATATTGATCCCCATATACCTGAAAGCAAGTGGGGCAAAATATGATGATCCCATGCCAAGGTATGGTACACCTAGTGGCAGTTTATAGTCAGGGGCACTCCGGAGAAAATCAGTTGCTCTTAATGGTATTTCGTCTATTTCAGGAATTAAATGGTTCATTGTCTTGTTTTTGTTTAGTTATGAAATAATGCTGCACTTCCAAGGATACCCGACATTTCACCGAGCCTGGACAGCGCGATCCTGAAACTGTAGGTCGAGAAAGGCTTAAGGTATATGATTTCATTTATTTTTTTAAGATAAGGCTCCAGCCCGCCAGCTACGCCTCCTCCGATAATGATGATGTCAGGAACATAAAGTGTGACATAGTTTGATATACCTGTTGACAGGTGCTGAATAAATAAGGAGACGATTTCAACTGCAACCTTATTGCCTTTGAGTGCGGCATCAAAGATTGCTTCTGCAGTGAGTGAAATTTCAGGGTTCACTGAAGTCCAACCTGCACGTGATGCGGCATCCGTTATCCCTGTTGCAGAGACAAGCGCCTCCAGGCATCCGGATCTTCCGCAATAACATTTAACATCGCTGGTAGCTATCGTAATATGTCCCCCTAGATGGGCATATGGCAACCTTGTCTCAAATTTCCCTCCGACAACAAGTCCAACTCCGAGTCCTGTTCCGAGTGTCAGAACAAGCACGCGTTCAATCCCCTTCCCTTTGCCATAAACAGCTTCTCCCAATGCAACAACCCTGGCATCATTGTCAACCTTGCATGGCAGACCGAACTTATTCTCAATCTCATGCTTAAGCGGATAATGAAGATCCATGAAAGGAAGAAACCCGAAGGTGCTGTCGACCGAGCCATCATCATACACAAATCCGGGAGCGCCGATGCCAATACCACTTACATGATTCGGGCATATACCTGTTTTCTCAAGCAGCGAACGGTATTGACTGAACAAACCTGAAATAAATAAACCGGCATCGTTCTTTTCAGTGGGAGAGAGGACAATATCCTTAACCTTCCCTTCCTCAAGATCAACTATGCCTGTTTTGGTGCGAGTTCCCCCAATGTCAACACCGATAGCGTATTTTGCCATTGTTTAATAATTGGAAATTCAACATTAAAAATAATCAGAATCATGAATGAATCTGCTATCAGTGTTACTATTTTTAGGATTATGAGAGGATGGAAAGGGGAAAAATATGGATTTTTTCCCTGGGGAGGAAGGAAATCGCCAATGTAGAGGAAGATTTTTGTTCATATGGCACGCATTACTGAACCTGGCGGAGCTGTGTTTCAATCATCTGTTTTATTGCGTCTTTTCATAGCTAAGGATATGTATCAGGCATAGTTCTCGGGATAAGGCCGGAGGAAGCTTTTCCATATTGAGGTAAGATGTGCAGCTCTCCGGGTGTTATTTATATTTATGCTATTTTAGCCGGATAATAGTTTCGAATATTATGAATAAGTTGGAATTGTTTCACGCGCTTATAAGCGGTGATAATCATAAGGACAGGGTATTTTTCAGGCCTATCCTGATGCATTTTGCTGCAAGATTCAATAATACAACCTACGGACGGTTTGCATCTGATTACAGGGTCCTTGTTGAGAGTAATATCAGGGCAATGGAGCATTTTGATACCGATATGGTGAGTCTGATATCCGATCCATACCGCGAAACTTCCGCTTTTGGAGCTCCGATCGAATATATTGATGAAGGAGTACCAAGGTGCAGGCGACTGGTTGTTAACACAGCGGATGATGTTGACTCACTTCCGGAACCGGATGTTTATAAATGTGAAAGGACACTTGACAGGATTAATGGTGCAGCCTATTTCAGAAAACTCCTTGGAAATTCAGTTCCGGTCAGCGGCTGGATAGAGGGGCCGCTCGCCGAAGCCTGTGACCTTGCCGGTGTTGATAATATGCTCATCAGGATAATGACAGATCCTGATTTTTCTAACAGACTGATGGATAAATGCATGATAATGGCAAAACAGTTTGCAAAAGCACAAATAGATGCAGGATGTGACCTTATCGGGATCGGTGATGCTATTTGTTCCCAGATCGATGAATCTGCCTTCGACCTGTACGTCAGGGATCGTCACGCCGAACTGATAAGCTTCATCCATGATTGCGGAGTTCCTGTAAAGCTCCATATCTGCGGGAATATTACCCATCTGCTTGGTTCTGTGAAACATGTGGGTCCGGATATAATCGATCTCGACTGGCAGCTTGATCTGGATGAAGCCAGGAGGATACTCGGCAGGGATATTGTTATAGGTGGAAACTTAAATCCTGTGGATGTTCAGGAGAAAAAAGCAGAAGAAGTTTATGCGATGTCAAGATCGCTGGTAGAGAAGTATTCTTCTGAAAAATACCTGCTTGCTGCAGGTTGTGAAATAACTGTGCTGACTCCTGATGAGAATCTTATGGCGATGCGACAAGCATCTTACCTTGACCGCTAAAACCAGGATGCTCAGATAAATATTCCTGTTGAATGTTGATCATTCCGGCAATGATCTAACTGATCAGCCCTGCAAGTGCAGCTCCGATCAGGCTTGAATGTTCAGTTGAAATAATTTCAACATGACCGTGTCCTTTGTCGTCCAGATAATTATATAAGTATTTTTCGAACCTGCTTTTCAGGTTATGTAGTTTGTAAAATGTAGTTCCTTCTGCGCTGATAAGCACCTTTTCATTTTCATTCTTCCCTTTACCTGATTTAATTACCGTTGAAGCAAGGTTGGCAGCAACAAGTTTTGCAGCACGGTCGATCAGGCTGTCAATGATAATACTGCAGGTTTCCTTATCGGAACCGGTTCTTACAGCTTCTAAAAGGATGTTATTCTCAGTCGCATTTCCTGAGAGGAAGGCGCTTGTTTCCGATGTAGGGAGCTCGGTGATTGTATGCAGATACGAAGCAGCTCCTTCGGATAGAAGACCTTCTGATGCAGCCTGTTTTAAAATGAATAATATGAGATTGCCAAAGTAACCTCCAGAGAACATTTTTTCAAATTTATAGCTTCCTGGATCTGCCGTGGTGTGGTCGAACAGGATGTCTGTTTCATTCCGTGGAGGTCTGCCGAAATCGCCTGATTCTATATTTATTATCTGGCTCTTTGAAGGGTTCAGATCCTTTAGTTTCAATATGCTGGGATTCTTTTCAATATAGCATGTATTCGTACCAGTTCCCAGAATAAACCCGATATAAGTGCCATACTTTATTCCACTGGTTGCAGCTTTTCCGGCGAGCAGCGTTGCAACTGTATCATTGAGCAGGACAATCTTTTTTTCAGGGGTTCCCAGGGTCCGGAGAAGGTTTTTTCCTATAAGTTGTCCATGCACTTCAGGGGCTCTTACTTCTTTGCAGAACCTGATCAATCTGCCGTCTCTGTCGGGAAGTATCTCTGTAGGATAGGAGAAACAGAAGCCAATCCTGTCAACTCCTGCAGCAAGAGGTTTCAAATATGAAGACATGGTTTCAAAGAATTCCCTGCTGCTGATCTCACCATCCAGGCCGGGCATTCTGTTGTTCAGTATTTCCTCCGTCTCAATATGTCCGTTATGGCTGATTGTTATTATTGCTGCTCTGAAATTTGTGCCACCGGCATCTATGGCCAGAACAGGAACGTCTTTAAGAAAATCATTCTCTGCCTCGATATAGGTAGGGATCATCCTCAAGGCACCGGGAATGCCTCTTAGTCCCCGATCCATGTCTTCCACGAATGTTCCGATGATCTCATCCAGATTGATGTCAGACGATCTGAGATGATGATCTTTAAGGAAAGTACGCGGTGAGCCTTTCACCTTTTCTGCAGATTTAGCTGATTTGTCACTAGGTAGCGTGGTACACTTTCATTCACCAAACCTCTTCTTAGCTTCATCGAGCATTGTTTCAGTCGCTGTTGCACCCGATCTGGTGGCTCCGGCGGCTTTCATTTTCAGAAGATCATCAAGAGTACGCACTCCACCGGCACATTTGACCTGTACCTTGGGGCCGCTGTATTTTCTCATCAGCTCGATATCGGCAATAGTAGCGCCACGGTAATTGAAATCACCGTTCGGTTTTTTAACATAACCATAACCTGTAGACGTCTTGACAAAATCTGCTCCGGCTCTGGTGCAGATTTCACAGAGCTTAATCTTGTCCTCATCTTTTGTCAGGTAGTCGGTTTCAAAGATAACCTTGACAATGGCCCTGTTCCTGTGACAGGCATCAGTCACCAATCGTATTTCCCGTTCAACGTAATCCCAGTCACCTCCCAGAGCTTTACCTATGTTTATAACCATATCAATTTCGACTGCCCCGTCGTTACATGCCTGTTCAGTCTCAAATATTTTCACGGCAGTTGCGCTGTTCCCGTGCGGAAAACCTATGACACATCCGACTTTCACATCGCTGCCTTTCAACAGTTCAACAGCTTTAGTTACAGCATAGGGCTTAACACATACGGATGCGACATCGTATTTCCTTGCTATCGCGCAATGCTTTTCAAGGTCAGCATCGGTATGAGTTGGCTGAAGGATCGAGTGATCAATCATTTTTGCCAGTTCATGTACCATGTTCATAATAATATATTTAAAATTTCAACTATTCTATCAGTTTGCGATGTAACCGACTTATGCGCCCGGGAACCGGACTGTTCCTGTACTGATGGTCCCGGAGTCTGAAATTCTGTCAGATCACTTCTGATTCCGCTTTTCAATATTACTAAAATTAAGCTGAGGATATTGCTGAGTTGAAATAAAAACTATTTTTATTATCTCATTCACCGGATACAGTTGATCATTAAGTCTGCTGTTTACCGATGGATGGCTGAGGACATACCGGATGACAGAAATTATTTTTAAATGATAATGTAATACAACTACAAAATGGCAGAAAATAAAGAAGTTAAACAGAACAAAAAACTTGTGGTGGTAATTGCGACAATCGCTGCTACAGGTGGATTATTATTCGGATTTGACACGGGAGTAATTTCCGGAGCTATCCCGTTCTTCCAGAAGGCATTTGGTATTTCCGACAGCTGGGTAGAGATAATAACCACTGCAGGATTGGTCGGAGCCGTTATTGGCGCATTGTTCAGCGGAAGGATCGCTGACGTTGTTGGCCGGAAAAAAGTCATCCTGGTCTCAGCTATAATTTTTATCATTGGAGCAATCTGGTCAGGAATATCCTCAGGCCCTGTGATGCTTGTTTTTGCACGCTTATTCCTTGGGGTCGCGATCGGTACTTCTTCCTTTGCGGTACCGCTTTATATTGCTGAGATTTCACCAACCAAGAGCAGAGGTAAACTGGTATCCTTGTTCCAGCTTCTGATAACCATTGGGATAATGGTTTCTTATCTCAGCGACTCTGCCTTCGCAGTACCCGACAGCCATCCCGATTATATAAGTTGCTGGAGACCGATGTTCTATGTTGGCGTCATACCTGCTCTTATAATGTTTATTGGCATGATATTCCTTCCCGAAACACCCAGATGGCTGATAAGCAAAGGGTATGAGGCAAAATGCCGTGAAGTGCTTCAGAAAGTAGAGGAACCGGAACTTGTGGAAGATGTAATATTCAGGATGAAATCCGATATCGAATCTGATAAAGCAAATAAGGTGAAATGGAATGAGGTATTCAAGAAATGGCTGAGAGTTCCGCTGATCATTGCGGTCGGTATAATGTTCGTGCAACAGTTCACGGGTATCAATACAATTATATACTACAGTCCGAAAATATTCCTGATGTCAGGATTCGCTGATGCACAGGCTGCCGTATGGGCATCTGTCAGTGTGGGTGTTGTTAACGTGGTATTTACCATTCTTTCGCTCTTCATGATAGACAAGCTGGGAAGACGCAAGCTGTATTTTATCGGAGTTACCGGCCTTGTCGTTGCTCTGATCGCGATGGGTACCTGTTTTGCCCTGCAATCGACCCTTGGTGATTCCATCAAATGGGTAACCATTGCTCTTATATGGATCTATATCGGTTTCTTCGCGATCAGCCTCGGACCCCTCGGATGGCTAATCATTTCCGAAGTGTTCCCTCTGAGCGTAAGGGGTATTGGATCAAGCATAGGCGCTCTGTCCAACTGGCTCTTTAACGGTGTTGTGGCTTTCACATTCTTCAAGCTTGTCAAAGGTCTTACATTGCCCGGTTCTTCAATCGTCCTGAAAACAGGTGAAGATCTTGGCAACCCCGCTGGAGCATTCTTCCTATATGCACTGGTCGGGATACTTAGCATAGTCTGGGGATACTTCTTTATCCCTGAAACCAAAAATGTTACTCTCGAAAAGATTGAGGAACAATGGAGGAAAGGAATCAGTCCAAAGGATATACAACAATAAAAATTAACAGTGACGGGGCTTTAAAAGAGCCCCGTTTTTTCCCCGAATCAATTCAGTAGGAGGATAAATGAGATATTAATGCCTGGAGCCGGAAAAACAGGAGGCTTTAATGCTGGGTTACCTCAACATCAGCCTGAAACTTAAATCTCCATAACTTCTTTTAAATAATTGTTTTATTATCTTTATCAGAATCAAATACAGGAATATGACTGACAAAGGAAATAATCTGGCGAAGCGATTGAAGCTCTATGCCATGTCACTTCTCAGGATAGTGATCGGATGGCATTTTCTTTTCGAAGGAATTTCAAAGGCAATGACCCCGGGTTGGTCCTCGGCAGATTACCTCATGCTTTCCAACTGGATTTTTGCCGGATTCTTTCATTGGATTGCAGGTACCCCCTCAGTGTTGGTAGTAGCCAATTTTATCGTTATCTGGGGATTGATCCTGATGGGGCTTTTCCTGCTGCTTGGTTTGTTCGACCATGTCTCTTCAATAGCCGGCATGGCTCTGATAAGCCTTTTCTGGCTAGCAAATCCGCCGCTTACAGGTTTGGATTTCGGAGTGCCGCATGAAGGAAACTATATGATTGTTGACAAAAATGTAGTCGAGTTTTTTGCATTGCTTGTCCTGGCCCTTTTCCCTACAGGAAGCCGGATGGGGCTTGGTGTTTTCCTGAAGAAAACACATAACTCAGCCGAAACAATGGTTTCCATATCCGATATACCGCCTGTTCAGACTGTTAGTCAGATCAACTCAGGGAGGATGGATCGTCGTACCATAGTCCGTGGATTATCGGCTCTGCCATTCCTCGGGATTTTTGGATTTGCGTTGTTCAGGCAGAAGAAATGGGAAAGCTATGAGGAGAAGAACCTGGTTGATTCAGTCACTGGAGCAAGCGCCAAAGTGTTCAATAATGCAAGCCTGAAGGAACTTAAAGGCAGGATCCCTATGGCAAAAATCTGCGATAAGCCATTCAGCAGGGTTATTCTGGGTGGAAATCTCCTTTCGGGTTATGCACATTCCAGGGATCTGATCTATGTCTCCCAACTAGTTAAAGCCTACCATCAGAAGGAAAAAATATTTGCAACATTGCTGCTCGCTGAAAATTGCGGCATAAATACTCTTCTTACAAACCCTATCCTTTGTTCCCTGATAGATGAATACTGGAAGAGAGGAATCGGGAAGATACAGTTCATCTCAGACTGTTCCGGATTGCTCTATGATGATAAAGGTTCACACCCGATGCCATGGGATCAGTATATGGATAAGATAAAGAAAGCTATCGATACCGGAGCTGTTGCCTGCTATGTTCAGGGCGAGACAGCCGATTATTACATGAGCAACGGAAAAGCTGATTCGATAGCCAAAGTTCTGGATTATCTGAAACAGAATAAAGTGATCACTGGAATCGGAGCTCATAAGATCGAAACTGTCAAAGCTTGTGTTGATGCCGGTTTCAAACCCGATTTCTGGATGAAGACGCTCCATCATCTTAATTACTGGTCGGCAAAAAATCCTGAATGGCACGACAATATTTTCTGCATAAACCCCGGGGAAACAATTGCTTATATGAAAACGCTTCCCCAGCCTTTCATTGCCTTCAAGACGATGGCTGCAGGTGCAATTCTTCCCAGGGACGGCTTCCGGTATGCTTTTGAGAACGGAGCCGATTTTGTCTGCGCCGGAATGTATGATTTCCAGATGGTGGAAGATGTGAATATTGCCTGTGATGTACTCAAAAGCGAACTTAAAAGAGAGAGACCCTGGTATGCTTAAACAAACAGGCTTTACTGCGATAGTTGTTTGCCTGCTCATAACTTTTTCCTTTGTGTATGAAGCCGCCGCTCAGGGCAGCAAAGTTGAAATAAAAAGGAACGGGAACAGTTGGCAGCTGTTATTGAATGGATCACCGTTTTATGTAAATGGTGTTGTTGGTGATGAATATCTCCCGAAAGTAAAGGAAAATGGAGGTAATTCAATTAGGTTGGGATGGCATAAAAAAGAGCTTGATGAAGCTTATAACCTTGGACTTACCGCCCTGGTCAATCTTCCTGCGAATGCAGAACGATATGGTTTTGACTATAACGATACCGGAGCTGTAAGGCTACAGATAAATGAAATCATTACCATTGTCAGGAAGATGAAGGATCATCCTGCAGTGCTGATGTGGGCAATAGGAAATGAACTCGATTTTGTGCCTCCTCTGAATCCATTTAACCCTGCCGTCTGGGATGCAGTGAATCAGACTGCCAGAGCAATCCATAAAGAAGATCCAAACCATCCGGTAATGACCGTGATAGGTACCAGCATGATGGGAAAAGTGGCAGATATTGTAAAGAGATGTCCCGATCTGGATCTCCTGGGAATTAATACTTACGGCGATATTTATGATCTCCCGGCAACCCTGGCAAAATACGGCTGGACGAAGCCGTATCTTATTTCAGAATGGGGCCCTGATGGCTACTGGGAAGTCAGAAAAACAACATGGGGCGCTCCTTATGAACAAACCGGGCTTGAGAAGTTTCTTTGCTATGAAAAGAAATACAAATCAGCCATTTCATCAAGGAAAGATCAGTGTCTCGGGTCATACGTATTCTATTGGTCAGGATTCAAACAGGAAACAACACATACATGGTTCTGCATGTTCGATTCAACTGGACTGGAGTCTCCTCTTGTGGGATTAATGCATTTCCTCTGGACCGGACATAAATCAGCCAATACGGCGCCAGTTGTTGACTCTGTGAACATTAAGGGTTATGTCAGGTATCAGCAGGTTGTGATTGAAAGAGATACTGAACATGATGCTGCAGTTGCAGTCCATGATGACGATAACGATATCCTCGCTTATAAATGGGAAATTAGGCCGGAAGCAAAATATGCTTCATATGCCGGCCAGGGAGAACAGGTGCCTTTACCTGTTCCCGGATTAATAAAATCATCTGCTTCAGGGATAACTTTCCGCTCCCCGTCTGAGAAAGGAGCGTACAGGTTATTCGTTTATGTTTATGATGGGAAAGGTCACTTCTCGACTGCTAATTTGCCGTTTTATGTCAGATGACTGAACAAATCCTAAATCATGAAGCTCAGGAACAAACTGCCGGGATCCTTAATCCTTGTCCTCTTTTTCAAAGCCATTGATCTGTCAGCTCAGTATGGCCCGCTTCCGGTACTGCCTGATACAGGTAACCTGGGAAAGTATTCTTCAAGGACCATGAGCCTGCTTCATTTCAGCGATAAGGAACATCCGAATGTAGTCAGAATACTGGTTTATGGTCAGTCGATTAGCGAACAGGATTGGTGGCTCGAAGTAAAGCGTTCTGTTAAAGAGAGATTCCCTGATGCAAATATCATCATGGAAAATAAAGCTATCGGAGGGTTCTCAACCGAATACCTGTGCAAAACAGTGGAGATGGATGTCAGCGCATTTTATCCCGATCTCGTGCTGCTTCACGATTACGGAGGCAATGCTGATTATGAGAAAGTGCTCTCCACCATACGCCGGAGGACAGCCTCAGAAGTGGCAATAATGACCGATCATTATACCGGTGAAAACAGGTGGAGCGATACTATGTCAGCTTATGTCCTTCCTTCACTGGCGGAGAAATATAAATGTGATCTGATAAATATCCGTGATCCATGGAAAGCTTACCTGAAAGACAATAACCTGGACCCTGGCAAACTCCTTAAAGACGGGATCCATCTGAACGACTATGGTAATTTTCTCATGGCGGAGCTTGTCAAACCCTTATTTGTTTATAAACCTGAATACAGCAGCGATATTTTCAATCTTGAGACAGTTTATAAAAATGGTGTTAACTTTTCTGTCAGCGGAGATACCGTTCTGATCAGATTTAAAGGAAACAGGGTGGATGTTTTGTTCAATGAAGCATTTACAGGGCAGGAAGACACACTATTCATAAAACTTGATGGTAAAAAACCATCCTCCTTCGAAGGGACATTCTATATGTCACGGCCGTACAACAGCAAAGGTGAATCATGGCCATGGAAACTGCCGGCTGCAATACATGTTGATCGCTCAATACCCTGGATATCTGAGACATGGAGTCTTGTTTACACTAAGGCCAATCCGCCTTATGAAAAATTTAATTTTAAGATCATCGGGTCGGTTAGCGGGAAGGATGGACACGGGACAAGCACGCGGGATTTCAAGTCATCCTCAGGAAGAGTAATTATACGGAATGGGGATGTGGAACGTGCCACTGTCTGGCTGCCTGATTCAACAAAAGTAATGTTGAATTCGGGAAGCAAACTTGAATATGATGCCGGATATAATGTATCAGCAAGAAATGTCAGGCTTACCGGTGAGGCTTATTTCAAGGTTGCAACGAATCGTGAAAAACCGTTTGTGGTAAAGGTTGATAATATTGATGTTATAGCAACAGGCACTCAGTTCAATGTTTTCTCATTTCCAAATGAGGACCGGATCGAATCAACACTTGAGGAGGGACATATCAGTGTAAATGCGTCAGGGATGATCCCAGTGAATCTGAATTCAGGCCAGCAGGCTGTCTATTTCAAAGGAAGAGGTAAAATGCTTGTGAGAGATGTAACCACAGAAACATACCTGTCGTGGAAGGAGAATAAGCTGCGTTTTAAAGATACACCGCTGGAAGAGGTCTTTCGCGGTATCGGCAGAAAATATAATGTCAAATTTGAAATTCAGAAAGCTGATCTTCTTGATCTTAAATATACTGCAACCTTCATTGACGAGTCAATAGATGAAGTTATGCAGATGCTGAGCGCTTTCACTCCTATTAATTATAAAATATTCTATCGCACATCAGTGAGTGATAAACAGTATACCAAGCCGAAAATTGTTGTCGGATGGGCCAGGAAAAGAAATTCAAAGTCTTGATAATAACTAAACCTAACCTAACCACGTGCCTATGAGAAATCTAAAAATCTGACTTTTATTAAGGAAGCAGGAAAGTCCTGGCCGACTTTCCTGCTGTAAAATTGCAGTATCCGAACCATTTATGGAATGTCAGGATACAATTTAGTTATTAATTGCCTAAATCATTCAAAATTATGAAAAAAACTGAAAATCTGAAAAGAACAGATCCTTTATGGTTCTGGTTCGAAAATCTCCTAAGAATTATGAAAATCAGTGCTATTCTATTTTTTGTGACAGTTCTGAATATCTTCGGGAGTGTATCATATGCCCAGAATACAAAACTGAGCCTCAATATGAAAGATGTTCCTGTTCTTGCAGTGCTGAATGCGATAGAAGAGAAAAGTGAATTCTTCTTCCTTTACAGCTCGAAAATGATAGATGTAAACAGGAAAGTGCTGAAAGATCACTTGGCTTGCCGCAGGTAAAAGTAACTGGAAAGGTTACCGATCAAAAGGGTGATCCATTACCCGGGGTGAATGTGCTTGTCAAGGGTACAACCACCGGCACCATCAGCGCCACTGATGGAAAGTACTCAATTGAAACAGAAATTCAGAATCCGACTCTGATATTTTCTTTTATAGGTTATATCCAGCAGGTACTGGTGAGCGATGGAAAAACCCAGGTAGATGTGGATCTTGTTTGCGATATACAGGGTGGAGCTTATGATCAGTCGACAGGAAGATGGGCCAAACCAGCAGGAATGCCATTTTTATTAATTACATATACTTTTGATCACGCAGATCATTATTTTTATAATTCGGGAGATGACTGATAACTGGCAGGAGGTGATTATCCATTTTATCTCATTATCGGTTTCCTGTAATTAATCCTCTAATATCAGTACTGTCTTTTATCCCCGACAGAACCTGACAATTTACCCGGTGCGATCAGACCAAAACAGTCAGAAGATAAAAGATCCTTAACATTCCCTCGAAAACGTATGCCAGTCTGGTCAATAAATTATTTATTTGTACCCGGTATTTCTATTAAGTGGAAAAATGGCAATCACTTTATTACAATATTTACGGAAAATGACAGGAAAGATCCTTTTTTTGACAGCATGTCTGATGCTTAATACATTTGGCTTTTCACAGGAGAAACCATGGCAGGGGCCTTCGGCTGATTTTTCGCACGGGAAACTTAAGATCTCAGCAAATAAACGATTCCTTGTTTTTGAAGATGGGACCCCGTTTTTTTATCTTGGCGATACCGGCTGGGAGCTTTTTCATCGTCTGAATAAGGATGAATCGGAGAGATATCTTGAAAACAGACGGTCAAAAGGTTTCACAGTTATTCAGGCAGTAGCGCTTGCTGAACTTGATGGTCTAAATACACCCAACGCTGAAGGAAACAGGCCATTAATAGATAATGACCCGCTCAAACCTGACGAAGCATATTTTGCACATGTAGACTGGGTGATCAGAAAAGCGGCTGAAAAAGGACTTTTCATTGGACTGCTGCCTACATGGGGAGATAAGGTTGATCCGTCAACCTGGGGAGTAGGACCGAAGATTTTTAACAAAGAGAATGGATTTCGGTATGGGCAGTGGATCGGGAACAGGTATAAGGACTTTCCAAATATTATCTGGATAAATGGGGGTGACAGGGAAGGAGGTGGCAATAATAAGCCTGTCTGGGATGTCATAGCTGAAGGGATCAAATCGGTCGATAAAAATCATCTTATGACCTTCCACCCTGGAGGAGAACATAGTTCATCTGATTGGTTCAGTGATAGCAAATGGCTTGACTTCAACATGTCCCAAACCGGACATGCCCAGCGAAGCTATTCAATATATAAGATGCTTATTGTAAAGGATTATAATCTGAATCCTGTCAGACCATGTTTTGACGGTGAACCGAGATACGAGGATCACCCTGTAAACTGGAATCCTGATGTTATGGGCTGGTTCGACGAAGCCGATGTAAGGCAGGCGCTTTACTGGGATCTATTCAGCGGAGGCTTCGGTCATACTTACGGATGTCATCCGATATGGCAGATGCTCGCACCGGGAAGAAACCCGGTGGGTCTTGCAAGACATTACTGGTATGATGTCCTTGATCTGCCCGGAGCATTTGATCTGATCCATGCCAGACGTCTTATGGAATCCAGACCTTTCCTTTCCAGAGTGCCGGATCAGGAATTGATAGCCCCGTCATATTTCCCCGAAACTGATTATATCGTTGCCACAAGGGGTGACGGATATGCATTTGTGTATTTTCCTTCAGGCCGGCCTGCAGAGATCTTTATAAACCGGCTCGGTGCAGCTGCTTTGAAGGCTTATTGGTTTAATCCGCGTACCGGAGAAGCCGGTATACCTGAAACAATAAAGGCTACGGGAACAAGAAAATTTGCACCACCTTCAGTTGGCCGTGGAAATGACTGGATACTCGTGTTGGATGACGCTGCAAAAAACTTCAATGCTCCGGGCCGGTAATAGACCCGTTATAAAATATATGACTTCGGATTAAGATTATCCGGAAGTTTACGTTTGGAATAATTTAAACAGATCTTGATATGAAAAGCATTATGAAACCAATTCTGGCAGTGTTACTGGCTGCCTGTTATTCAGCTTCCATTGCAGGCCAGGAGATCACTCTTGTCCAGACTAAAGCATCCGGAATATATAAGCAGGGTGAAATAATTACGATTATTGCCAGGACAGGTTCAATAAAAGGAGATTCGGTCCGTCTGAAAGTTATCAGGAACAGCAAGGTGGAATTGCTGAAAAAATCGATCAGGGTGGAGTCTGATTCCATTGTACTATTTAGCGGAGCATTTGATGAACCCTGTTCGGTAATGGCAGAAATAGCTGACGGGGATAAATACGCTGCGCTTGGAGCTATGGTTGCCCCGCTCAGGCTAAAACCGGGGAGAAAGGCTCCTTCAGATTTCCGGAAATACTGGGACATGGAGAAGAAAGCTCTGAGGGAATTGCCCATGGAAGTGAAGCAAAAAAATGTTCAGCTCCCTGATTCAGTCAAAGCTTATACCTGTTCGGATATTGAGATTAATTGTACTTCGCCCAGACCTGCCAGAGGTTATTATGCAAAGCCACTTAATGCAGGCCGGCATTCCTGCCCGGCTGTTCTTCTTGTTCATGCTGCAGGAGTAAAAGGCTCATGGTGCAGGTCGGAGCCTGAGAACGCGCTGAGGTATGCCGAAAGGGGAGCCATATGTCTCGATCTGAACGCGCATGGGATGCTTAATGGTCAGCCTGATGAGTATTACGATTCGCTTGAAAAGGGCGATCTTAGAATGTACTCTTTTCAGGGTCTCACAAACAGAAATGAATGTTATTTCCGCGGTATTTGCCTGAGATTACTTAGAGCTATCGATTATCTCGCACAGCAGCCTGAGTGGGATGGCAAGAGTTTGCTAGTGATCGGAGAAAGCCAGGGAGGAGGACAGGCTCTGGAGGCAGCAGGCCTCGACAGGAGAGTGTCGGCAGCTGTGGCCATCGTTCCTGCTATGTGTGACTGGATGGGGCCCGAGGCCGGGCGTGAAGGCGGCTGGCCGCAACCTATGAAAGCAGAAGTGCCTAAATCAAAAATAGCACAGGCAATTCCGTATTTCGATGCTGCCAATCTGCTTAAAAATTCCAGAGCTCGTCTTTTTGTCGAGGTGGGCCTTATTGATGTCGCTTGTCCTCCGGCATCCGTTTATGCTGCATTTAATCAGGCACGGGGTAAGAACATAATTATTGCAGTTCCATACCGGCCTCATCATCAGCCTCAGGGTAGCCTGGCAAGATCATGGGAAGAAGCTGCCTTTAAGCCAAGAGAACAGTTTATAGAAAATTTTCTAAAAGCGGGAAAGTAATATTTTTCCAGCTGGTTAAAGAAATACCCGCATAGACAAGCGAGCAACCCGGGACAATGATATATAAATTACTAAAGTTACCGGTAGCCAGAGATTCTGTTACATCGTGCGGCTGAAATAACCATCGGAGAAAATAGTGAAGGATAAAATAGAAAGAGGGTGATTTTCTGATCACAGGTATTGTGTTTTAATGATCTGTCAATCACCCTCTTTGGGGGTAAAGTAAAATTGATCTAACTCCAGAGTCTGTCGTGTGAATGTCTTTCATTCCACTGTGGTGTAGGCTCAAAGAAACTCTTGTCTTCCGGTTTCAGATGCTGTTTGACCACTTCTTCATTGAGCTCAATTCCGAGTCCGGGAGCATCAAGAGGAACAGGTGCAAAGCCTTTGGAAATAATAGGCTGGCTGCCTGTCATCTTTACAAGGCTTTCCCACCAGGTCAGGTCGACACTGTGATGTTCGAGTGCAAGGAAATTCTGTGTAGCAGCAGCGCAATGGACGTTGGCCATAAATGAAACTGGTGTTCCGGCCTGATGCATTGCCATAGCCACACCATGTTCTTCAGCATAATCACCGATACGCTTTGTTTCCAGCAAACCACCTGAGGTAGCCAGGTCGGGATGGACTATATCCACAGCATGTATATCGATAAGCGGTTTGAATCCGTTGAGCAGGTAAATATCTTCTCCGGTCAGCGTTGGAGTTTCAAGCGCATCAGTTATTGTCTTCCACTGATCGGTGTATTCCCATGAGACGATGTCTTCCATCCAGGCCAGCCTGTATTTTTCAAGCGCTTTGCCAAGTCTGATACCGTTATTGAGGTCGAAATGTCCGAAATGATCTGATGATATAGGTATTTCATATCCGACCATATTCCTTACATTTTCCACAATTTTAGCCAGCTCTTCAAGCCCTTTATCTGTTATCTGCACCTGTGTGAAAGGATGTTTGGTATTCCCGTACGACATATAGCTTTTGAGATCATACTGACCCTGAGCTCCTTCCCATGTTTTTGCATTTACAAGTGTGCCTGGGATATTTCTCAGCTCTTCAAGGGAAACGTCCATTTTCAACCATGTGTAACCCTGATCTTCTGTACGGTATTTTATCAGTTTGATCTGTTCTTCAGGCGAGTCTGATGTAGGGGTATCTGCATAAAGTCTTACCTTATCCCGGTACCTTCCGCCAAGCAGCTGCCATGCAGGTACGCCGTATGCCTTGCCGCAAAGATCCCATAAAGCCATTTCCACTCCGCATACTCCGCCGCCCTGACGTCCGTTGGCACCGAACTGTTTGATGATTTTGAAGATCATCTCCACGTTGCAGGGATTGAGGCCAAGAATGCGGCTTTTCAGCATGAGTGCGTATCTTGGATCTGCTCCGTCGCGGACTTCACCAAGTCCATAAATTCCCTGGTTTGTATCTATCCTGATAATCGCTGTCCCTCCGAGTACCGTAGTCCAGGCATAGCGCAGATCGGTTATCTTAAGATCAGATGGACTGGATGCTTTCTGTACTTTTGATGTGACCTGGGCAACTGTATCCTCAACAGACAGATGCATCAAACCACCAAGGGCAATACCGCCCAGAGCTGCTTTTTTCAGAAAATTTCTGCGGTCATTTCCCGTGCGCGGATTGTTAATCTCAGCTTTTATTTCTTCTGCTTCAGACTGTTCCTGCCTTCTGTTACTTTCCGTTATTTGTTTTATTATGCTCTTCATCCCATAAAATATTAATGGTTAAAATACATTCCGGTGCTTACTTACCAGTTTCTGTTTTTGAAATAGTCATCAAGTTCTTTCTGGCTCATCGGGAGTTTGCCCGGGTAATTCTTAAGCCAGCTTTTGAAGTCGTTTTTTATCTCATCCGACCATTCGCTGTCAATCTGACCGGCCAGATATTTTTTCTCTCTGAGTCTCTGATGACCAAACTCATCCCTGAGCGCTGTCATCTCGGAGGTGATCACAAGTTCATCTACGAGGTAGGCAGGAATGAATATAACGCCATATTTTTTTGCAAGGACAACGTCTCCCGGAAGAACGATGGCACGTCCGACCCTGATAGGAGCATTGATCGAAGTAAGCATCATCTGGAAAATGTATGACGGATCTGATCCCTTGATCCAGCCGTTAAAACCTTCAATCTCGTTCAACCCTTCCTGATCTCTTACTCCACCATAGAAAATAACTCCCCGCTGGCTTCTGGAATATATTGAATTGCCAAGATTGTCGCCAATCAGAGTACCATCAACAACTTTCCCATATCCATCAGCTACATATACATCACCCGGGACCAGAATGTCGATCGGCCATGAATTGGTGCCACCTTTCTGAGCTCTTCCTTCTTTCTTCCCTTCTTCCTTAACATACTTTTCAAGATCCGGTCTTAACGGCATGTACTGAGCAGTTACAACCCGTCCGGTCATTGACTCTTCAGGATGAATTATTGTCCAGTCACCTTCAAACTGATTATAAAAACCTTTATTACGCAAAACGCCCCATGCTTCTTCGAGCGATATATTCTTCAGCCTGGCCAGTATTTCATCCGATACTTTGGGCCTTCCGTCAGGGAAGCGTTCTCCCTTCCATTCAGGTGTCAGTGCTTTGATATATTCCGGTGATGACCCTACATTCTGGGCGTAGGTCATGAGGCATCCGATCATAAAGGCTGCCAGGAGGACGAGTTTCTTGTTCATGATTTATGGTTTTTAATAATTGTAAATATATTGTATTCGTAAAGATCAGAGTTTAATATGTTGTTAAATACTGTTAAAAGAATTAAGATACACTCTGAAATTTGTTCTTGTATTTCTAATTGACACGAACTTGGGAAACCGGATCATTTGTCTAAAAGCCCGGTGAAGTACAAAAGAACAGACGGGTTGTTTGTCAGGATGCCGGCAGGGCTTCAGGTCATTCTCCAGGCTACTGTTATTTTTTAAAAATCAGCCCTTTTACGAACCGGTTGGTCCTGATATCCGCATTTTCCTCTGAAAGGATGGGCTTGCCTCCGGCCCTGCAGTTTTCAAAGATGATATCCTCAACCAGGTTGTCGGGTGAATATCCTCTTATTATAAATGGTTTTGATACATTGTCCCATGTAACATTTTTCAGGAGGACCCCTTTGATATGTCCGGGAGGATCGGTGCCATAGAGGGTACCGTCAGTTACCACAAATTCCAGATTCTTGAATTCGACATTCTCCTCAACTCTGATGTTTTCGAACGAGATATTCCGGACCATGGCAGGCCCGTCACAAACAATGCTGAAAGCAGCATGTCCCCGCGTGCGTCCGTCACCGCGGGCATATAGAATGTCGCAGTTGTTCACATGAATATTTTGAACAGGGCCTCCATTGAGCTCGAAGCCAATTGTTATACCGTCACTGCATGCCCAGCCTGTCAGTACGCAGTTTGAAATATAGATTGAATCGACTTTCATGCTAGGATCCACCGACTTGATAGCGATACAATCATCACGGCATCTCATGAAGCAATCATCAATAGTGATATCAGAACAGGATACAGGGTCGATACCGTCGACAGAATAGATAGCTTCGTAACTGAAGATTTTAACATTACGGAAACTGCATCCATGGCAATCTGTAAGAGTATTTGTCCATCCTTTCGTGTTACGGATACAGATCCCTTCTGCATGGAAATCATGAACCCTCGTGAGTTCAATTTTCCCCTGCAGGTTTCCCCTGCCTTCAATTCTTACATTATTTATCTCGCGTCCAAAGAGATCGGCATTGACAATTGCTCCGGGGGCAAGGTACATTATCATATTGCTTACCAGGTATATCTTCCCGGGATTATGCACACCTGGGCCGTAATATATGACCGAATGGTCACCCTTTTTTCTTGCCGAGGTCTCTTCCGGATCAGCGAAAATTGACAGATGAGGCAGATTGTTTATTTCGATGTAAAGTTTTTGCGGTCCGTCAATTGTAAAAGACAGCATGTCCCCATCAACCTGAGCCTTAATATTTCTGCTTCTGGGTCTGATGACATACTTTTCTATCTTTCCCGGGGCTTTTATTGTCAGCTTTACAGGACCAGAACAGGCAAATGATGCTATATTCAGATCTTCTTCTTCCCGGCTTCCATATAATGCGTATTCAAATTGCCGGAGCCGGCTGCCTGCCAGTTCGGTCCATATCTGCTGCGAATCAGCCGTCACCGTGAAATATGGACTGGTGATCAGATCAGGGATCGAAGGATATGCAGTTACTGCAGCTTCCAGTTCAAATGATAATGTAAGGATAATGAATCCGGCTGCAAGTCTTAAAAATCCTCTGGTTTTCTTATTCATTTTTTCATTTCTATAAAGTCTTTCCTTACGGGAGTAAAACTGTCGACGAGTCTCACATGTTCCGTCAGTGTCTGAATACAATGCGGGACACCTGAAGGAATGGTCATCAGATCACCTTCTGTCAGTTCATATTTCACATTATCTTTCAGAAAAAGCACCTTCCCGCCGGCAACATATGTTATCTGTTCATGAGGGTGGGAATGTGGCGGTTCGGGATTATCCATAGGTCCATCGTTAAAATCCATTACCACCGTCATCAGATCCTCAAGACATGCAACTTTTCGCTCTCTTCCCGGTACTGATCTTTTCTCTTCAGCTCTGTCTTCTTTTTCACTTATCATGTTACTGTTAATTAATCAATAAGAATTTCTACCTCTCCGGAGTAAAAATCAGGCTGTTAGTTCCCTTAAGTTCTTTACCCTGGAACAGAAACCTGATTCTTGTTACCCCTGCCGGCCAGTAATGCCGGAGGGTAATATCCTTAACAGGAATAAATTCTATTTCGGGTATAACCCTGGACTTATCGTATTTAAGTTTGAGGGTGAACCCTTCTCCGGCAAGTTCAAGCAAGCCGGGACTGATTTTTGTTACTTTGCAGTAAGTTATCAGATTTGAGCTTGTAGGCGCATCAAGTGACGAGGATAGTTCAAAATCATCATTGATTTCAAAACTTTTTCCACGTTTGAGAATATATGTTCTGACCCATTTTTTGACCATTGCCTTTGAAGTATAAGCTCCGGCTATATCTGCTGAGAATACAGCAGTTTTTCTGTCGGCCCGGAAAGCGCTGTTCTTTGCCTTGTATTCCTTGCCAGCCATCTGATCGGTACCGTTAATGACAGGAAGATTATGATATCCTGATTGCATTGTCCATATTTCATACCGTCTGGGACTGAATGTTTTTGCATTATATTCCTCCCGGCCAAGGTCGATCAGACAGGGTTTCCCGTCATAATATAGGACACATGATCCTACATCATTATGGTTATGGCTTTCATCGTTGAATCCGCCTTTTGCCCCGAAGAAGAATCCGCTATAACTGCCTTCGTTATCTCTTGCCCCGGCTACTTCCGTTTCAGGAAGCCAGAAGTGGGATACCAGAGCTTCCCTTGCAACAGCATTTTTAATTTCACCGTTAAGTGTAAGACTTTTTATCTGATCGCATATCTTACCGTCAAAACTGTGTTCCCCAAAATGGATCTGTTGCCCCAGATAGGCTCCGAACTGTTCCATTATTGTATCGCCGATGGCTTTCCCATACCTGTATACGGTGGAGGCATCACCCGTTGTCGTGGCATCCGCATCCGCAAAGTTTATAAAATAGGGAGAGTGTATGTTAACCTTATAGAAGTATTTTCCGATATTCCGGATAAGCTGATCATTGAAAACATCGAATTTCCCGGAGGTGGCATTTTTCATTATCTCCAGGCTTTCGTAAAGCAATGCTCCCGCTGCACCCCAGTAGGATGGTCCTTCATCGCAGCCTCCGTCATCCGAATAACCGTTGAGAAATTTATCCATTGAACTGAGGATTTTTTCAACTGCCGCATATCCGCGTTCAGGATCATTTTCCATCAGCAGATAACAGTTCAGCATGTTATAGTTTATCCAGGGATTCCAATTATTGGGCCGTCCTCCGTTAAAACCCATATACCAGAAATCATTCCTGTTGAAATAAGGGATCAGCACTTTTTTTTCTATTTCCTGTTTAAGCCTTTGTGAAATAAGTGGATGTACCCTGTCAAATTGTTTATGGAAGAGATAATATGTCCAGGAAAGATCACAGGCTATTTCTCCTACGCCAAGATCGATGAACGGATCATTTATATCAGGAAGACCGGCGCCTGCTTTCTGTGAACCGAGATGTGCCGACCAGCCCCACCATGTTTGCTCGCAGTAAAACCATACTCCATTAATTATCTGGTCCATGAACCGGCCCTTTCCCTCTACCAGTTCACCCATTACCAAAGAGTTGAGCGCTTCACTGCAGGCCGCATAAACCTCCTGCTTTCTTTCCCCGGAACGTGTGAATTCAAGATAGTCGGTAGCTTTGACGACAGGCCAGTCGTATTTCAGGTAATTTGTGGCTTTTGAGATGTATTCTTTTCTGATCTCATCCGGAAGTTTATTCCAGAAATCTCTTGAATCATAACCGGGCAGAGTGATCCATGAATCATTCATTGCCAGAACCTTCCTGAGATCGATGGCTTTTGCTTCGTTGACAAGAATGTTCCTGTCTCCTGGTTTCAGCTCGGCCCGTACACCTGTTGTCAGGATAAGAACGATGAAGACTGTCAGAAATCGTAGATGGTTCATTACCTTGATATTTAAGATTGTTTTTAAGGTTTTTCGAATGATTTTCTGAGATTACATATATACTTCGATCAGAAATCTATCATAGCCTTCATCACACCGTCATTGTATCCGGCAACAAGGTCGAATCCTTCTTTTGATTTTTCAAAAGGGAATCTGTGTGTAACCATATTTGATACATCAATTCGTCCCGATTCCATAAGAGTTAAGGACGATTCAACGCAATCGACCTGTCTGCGGATGAATTGTACCGTAATTTCCTTTCTTCTTGTGAGTTCCACATTCATTGACCATTTGTCAAATTCAGGAATCCCGATCACTACAAGTCTTCCTCCAGGTTTAAGAATTTCAATTGCCTGATCGAAGGCATCCTGTTGTCCGCAACATTCGAAAACTACATCGGGTCCAAGTGGTATCTGTTTCTTAATCATGTCTGTAACATCCTCTTTAGCAGGATTGAAGAGGTGAGAGGCTCCTTCCTTTAGCGCTATTGCCAGTCTCTCCTGTATCTTGTCGGTAACTGCAAATGAAGATGCTCCCTCAGCTTTTGCAGCAAGCATGACACTCATACCGATGGGTCCGTAACCAAGAATGCCTACGTTGCAGTTTTTCACGCCTCCTGATTTTTTTACAGCATAGACACCTATTGCAAGAGGTTCGGATATTGATCCGTGATCGGGGGTCAGATGGCTGCCAAGTGGAAAACAGCTCTCTTCAGGCATAACAACATACTCCATCAGGCAACCTTCAGCCTGTCCGGGGCATCCAAGGAACTTCAGCTTCCGGCATGTATGATGTCGTCCGGACAGACACTGATCACACTGCCAGCATGGCATTGCAGGATCAATAGCAATGACGTCCCCGGGTCTAACCCGCTTAACGTCCTTTCCCGTTTCGATCACTACTCCGGCGCCTTCATGTCCCACTGCAAAAGGATATTCAACAACCTGTGAACCTATCTGTCCGGAAACATAATAATGAATATCTGAACCGCAGATACCTACAACAGACATCCTGATCTTGACTTCATTCGTTTTTTCTATTACAGGTTCCGGTACATCCAGCATTTCCATTTTTCTGATTCCGGTGAGTTTCATTGCCTTCATGATATTCCTTGTTTTTTCTGTTAATTATTGCTTTGATAACATATCTGCTCTGCATGAAGTTGAATTTGTTTTCTGCGTTGTCTGTCACTTCGATGATTAATCCGGGTAAATTTTGCCGCCTGCCGGAGATCAGATCTTTTCAACCTGATCTTCAGCTATATAAGTTTTATCTTCCCGGTTTCGGAAACAAACCAGTCCGGGAGAAGATTTCATGCCTGAAAAAAATGATCGTTAAATGTAATGAATCTAATGAAAATGTTGACCATGATGGTGCAATTTATCTTGATTCTGTATTAAACATGGCAGATGTTATTTTGTTAACATTCAGCCATGTACTCCAATCTGGCCAGGCACGGAAGGTGCGGTTGTTGCTAAGCTTGGTTTTATTTATTATTTTTCGGGAGGCGTCAGTGAACTTAAAAATAGTGAAACTTTCGTGCGAATAAATAAATTAATCAGGAAAATGAGAATTCTGAAGGAAGAGACAGCAGCAGTGGTCATAGATATCCAGGAAAAACTGTTACCTCATATCTTTGAGGGAAAGGAAGTCATGGAAAACAGCATCAGGCTCATAGAGGGACTAAAGATTTTGTCGGTTCCGGTCATGGTCACACAACAGTATACCAGAGGATTAGGGCAGACAGTTCAGCCTGTTGCTCAGCTTTTCGACGATTTTCATCCTGTTGAGAAGATCTCATTCAGCTGCTGTGATGAAACATTATTCCGGGAGGAGCTTGACAAGACTCAACGGAAGTATGTAATAATATGCGGGATAGAAGCACATGTTTGTGTTCTGCAAACCTGTCTCGACCTCCTTTCCGAAGGGAAGGTGCCTGTTGTTGTCCGTGATTGTATCTCATCAAGGAAAGCCATAGACAGAGAGACCTCTGTTGAACGGATGCGGCAGGAAGGGGCTGTTATAACAACGCTTGAGAGCATTTTGTTTGAGCTTACCAGGTTGGCAGGGAACCCGGTATTCAAAGCTATATCAGGGATAGTTAAATAAATATCAGAACGAATAATGAGAAAAATTTACGGAATTGGAGAAACCGTTCTTGACATTATATTCAAGAATGGACAACCTCAGGCTGCCAAGGCGGGAGGTTCAGTACTCAACAGTGTGGTTTCGATGGGCAGGATAGGGCTGCCGGTTTCCTTTATCAGCGAGTATGGCGCTGATGATGTTGGCGGATTAATCGATGATTTCCTCAGAAAAAACGGAGTAGATACTTCGTCCGTCCACCGATATACCGATGGAAGTACAGCTCTGGCTCTGGCTTTTCTTAACGAAAGGAACGATGCTCATTACACTTTTTATAAAGACTATCCGGGCAAGAGACTTGATATTGTTTTTCCAACCATTGACGCTGATGATATTGTACAATGCGGTTCATTCTATGCAATATGGCCTGAGATAAGAGAAAAATTCAGAACATTCGTTGGCAGCGCTTATAAAAAGGGAGCTATGATCCTGTATGATCCGAATTTCAGGAAAACTCATATTTCTGAACTCGGGCAACTGAAACCGCTGATCATAGAAAATATGAAATCAGCAAGCATGGTAAGAGGTTCAGATGAAGACTTCAGAAATATTTTCGGAGCACAAACACCCGATGAAGCCTGGGAAGAAGTGAAAACCTGCTGCAACTGTCTCATCTATACTGCCAATTCGGATGGAGTATTTGTAAGAACACCCGGTTTTTCAGGAAAATTCCCTGTTCAGCGTATTACTCCGGTCAGTACTATCGGAGCAGGTGATAACTTCAACGCTGGAATAATTTCATCAATTTACAGCAGAAAGATCAACAGGAACATGCTGGAGAAGGCAGGAGAGGATGACTGGTCTTTCATCATAGGTAATGCCGTGGCATTTGCAACTCATGTCTGCATGAGCTATGAGAACTATATCTCTGAAGAGTTCGCAGCTGAGATTGTCAAAAAGCTATAGATAACGTGTTATTGATGATTAGGCGAGCATAACTGCATCGCATAAAATCGTACGACAAAAAAAGATCCATACCCAGTGAATCTTTTTTTTTCAGGTATGGATCTTATATTTTTGACTGGCTAAATAGGTTTTGCGTTCGCGAGAATATATTTCTCAGCTTCAAGTGACCATATAAAATCATTAGCGGCTACTATTTTATGCAGACCGGCAAAGAATTTATCTTTTTTCCCAAGCTCCTCAAGTCCGTATAAAGATACCAGAGGCATCGATATATTTGTATAGATAAGCTTTTTGCCTCCGGGGATGGAAGGGAGGTTCAGTGTTGTATCAACAACAGCATCCAGACCTCCGACATGAGTTATCATGACTGCCGGATTTATTTTCCCTTCGCTCATCATCTGAAGAGATTCCTTCATGTCGTTGGTATTCCCACCTGATGTGCCCACTATGTGTGTAAAAGCATAATGGACATTATAAAAGTTGAATTCAGCCTTGAATTCAGGATTGGTAGGGCCTGCGAAGAAGTTCAGGCAGCCGTCGAATCCTAGGATGCCGTCTCCCTGCTCGATTACTGGCTTAACAGGTGCAAATACAAAGACATCATCATATCCTGTTCCCCCGGAGATTTCCCTGAGATACTTAACAGGATCATTTACCTTCGATGTATTGACATACATAAGTTTTATCCCGAGGCTTGCCGCATGTTCAGGTGTAAAAAGCCCTGAAGCTCTGGAGAGCCTGTTGTCGTCAATATCTGTAACCACCATAAGAGACGGTTTCCTTTCCTGATGAAGAGCATAATCGATCGCTCCCAGGCCCATTGGGCCGACACCGGCAAGAACAGCCATCTTCCCGCCTTTCCTGATGCCCATTTCGTGAACGTAGGTGCCTGGCGGGATATGATAGCTTGCATGAAATGCGCCTACAATGCACGACATCGGTTCCGAAAGGGAGGCCGGGAAAAATGCTTCACCTTCGTATGCGAGAAGGCAGTCTGCTTCCATAACAATTGAGGGGATTACAATATAGGTTGCATCGCCGCCGATATACCTGAATGAATAACCTGGAGCATTGAGCGAGCCGGTTGAGTTCATGGCAGGCTGGATCGAAAATTTCTGACCCGGTTTGAACCTGTTCTGCCACTTTTTTCCTACCTGAATGATAGTACCTGAAAATTCATGCCCGATTATTGTCGGATTGAGGTGAACGTCATTTGGAACACGTTTATGATCAGCACCCTGCAGAGCCGCCTTATGGGAAGACATGCATATGCTGTCGGAAATGACATGGGCAAGGATCTCATCGTCCCTGATCCCGGGGAGTTCAAATTCTTCGAGCCTGAGATCTTTCTTACCGTAAATTCTTACTGCCTTTGTTTTCATATTATTTATTTATTCTAGCTCAGCATTACCTGTCCTCCTGTGACTGGTATGGCCTGACCTGTTTCATATTCCTGATCTATAACATAGAGGATCGCTTTTACAACATCCTTAAGCGTGCATCCTCTTTTAAGCGGGGCCTGATCCTCATAATACTTTCTAACATCCTCAACAGTTCTTGCCCCCGGAACCTTGCCTGCTTTCAGATACTGCACAAAGAGACCATTGTGAGGATCAGACCAGAGCGGACCTTCATAAAAATTCCCAGGACAGACAGAATTGACTTTGATCCTGTGAGGAGCCAGCTCCAGCGCGAATGACTGGGTGAGGCCTATACCTCCGAATTTGGCGCCCGCGTAGGCAAAGTTTCTGTTGCTGCCGCGAAGCCCCGATTTGGAGTTGATCTGGATAATGTCTGTGAAATACTCCGGGTTTTCATGGTTCTGGATTTTCATTACTTCCGAGGCATTCCTGGCACAATAGAAGTAGCCGTTATAATTAACACTGGTGGTCTTCACGAAAGTATCGGGATCCATCTCATCCAATCCGCCTGCACGAAGTATACCTGCATTGCTGATAATGATATCGAGTCCGCCGAATTCCCGTACAGTAGCTATTACCAGTTCCCTGACCGATTCATTGTCGGATACATCAGTTCTGACAAATACCGCCCTGGATGTTTTTTTACCTGAATTGAGAGTGGCGGCAAAACGTGTCCCTGCTTCTTCATTCAGATCGGCTACTACAACATTCATGTTAAGTGACATGAATGACTCAGCAATTCCGGCCCCGAAGCCCTGTGCACCACCTGTAATTATTGCAATCCTGTTATTCAGTCTGCTCTCTGTTACACCGGCCTGCGAGATCTTCCTTCTGTAATTCTCAACCTCCCACTGATCGATAAATGCCACCTGGTCGGGAGTGAGGTATTTGATCCCTCCGAACTGAAGGGCATAATGACATATCTTGACCAGATCTTCAAAAACATCGAGGCATGATTCGGCTGCAGCATAATTTTCCGCAACTGCAAAAATCCCCATGTCCTTGATGATTATCAGCTTTGGAGGATATCCGTATTCTGTAATGAAATGAGGTAACTGGTACCTTATCGAATCAAGTATCTTCTCTGCTGTTCCTGCATGTTCGATATACAGGTAATGGGTTTTACAGTATACGATAATATCAGGCGTCAGAGGATGTGAAATCTTATTAAACTCACTCTGGCTAGAATAATATTTGGCTATGAGTGTGTTGTGCCTGTATCTGATAATTCCAGGATAGTTTTCGCCAAGCATCATCCTGATTGCAGGTACAACTTTGTGCATTACCAGATTATATGGCAGAGGACTGATATTTGTTTCCGGATGAACCTGTTCAGATATACGTGTGATAAGGTCATTGTATATCTGCTTTATCTTATCGGTTGTGTTTCCCCCGACAAAAACGCCATGATTTTCAAGGAAAATTATCTGTGGTTCATTTGAGAACTTCTGACGGTAGCCGGTTATGTCTGTTTCAAGTTTTTTAAAAAGAGTATAGCCAGGATCAGTATATGGTACGAAAAGCACTGAATCGCCGAAAAGTTTCTGAGTTACGCTTTTGGCATTTCTGCTGCATAACAGTCCGTTGATGAGGTTGGGGTGGAGGTGAACAACAAACCTGAATCTCATAATCTCATGAAGAGAGGTCTCAACCGAAGGACGTTTATGCCTGTCATTAAGGTGTATACTCTGTGCCATGTCGTTTTTGACCTGTTCTTCTCTGGCGGCAGGATCATCTGAATAGTTTTTCGTTGAAATTACATGTAGCTTTTCTCTGTTCAGAGCAACAAGACCATCCTCAGTGATGCCTGCCAGGGAATGTCCGCTGGCTTTAATCCAGATGGTTTCTTCATCTTTGAATGATGTATTTCCGCCACCGGCAATAACAAAATCCTTATTGTTTCCGTAGTACCTTGAGATTTCAATCAACTCACTAATTTCCGGTTTCATTTCTTATTTGTTTAGGTAGTATTCAATAACAATTCTTCCGAGCTGCATAAGATCCTTCTTCTGATCATTGCTGTGTGAGCCATCGGGTAGTACATATCCCTGCCTTCCGTCGGCTCTCAGATACTGGTGTGCCGCGATCACGCAGGCTCCTTCCCATGCAATCTTTTTCAGCGATTCGTCGAGCGGAACATTTCCCCTTGCCGTGACCGTAAGCGGGATAAGTCCAGGAGCATTGTGTTCGGTCCCGAATGTTATAATAAATCCTTTTTCATTGAAGAATTCCACAAATTCAAGCAGCTTATTATGATCATTCCTTCCCGGGATCAGTTCAATACACGCGATTCCAAGATCTGTCAGTGATTTGTGAAGCTTCTCATAGTCGCCTTCAAACTCAGTGCATTTGCCTGATGGATCGTCAAGCAGAACAGGGTAACAAGGTATTCCGCCGGCATTGGTAATGATCTTAATTATTTTGCTCAGTTCCATGAAGGATTTCTCATCTTCTTCGACAAATGCTGCTCCTCCGCTTTTAAGCAGGTTAGAACGGATCTCATTTTCAAGAGCGGCCGGATTGGCAAGCCCGGCCTTGGAATTCTTACCTCCGTACAGTGTTTCTATGAATTTCAGCTGTTCTTCAGGTGATTGGAAACTATCGATGGCCAGGTCGCGTAATGCTTTTGCCAGATGGCGCTCCCTGACCAGATCACGTGCATATTGTTTCCTGATAGTGTCGTATGATAATGTCTTCCCGAGCCCTGCCGATTTTATCAGCTGATTCAGCTTATCTATCATGGCTCTCATCTGATCCTGGCTTTCTGAAATAACTCCATTGAGTTTCCTTCGTTTAAACCATCCTGTATGGAAAGGGAAGTCGAGTCCTTTTCCGGTGAAATAGATCCTGCCGGGGTTATTGGGATCATTTATCCTTATCCCTTTTTTCTGTTCCTCTTTAAGCAGTCCGATGAACTCAATGTTAAAGAGAGGGAAGATTTTGCTGATTACGCATCCTGCATGAAATTCATTGTAACCTGAAGTTACATAGAAATCATTTATTCCCAGGATCGCTATCTGTTCTTCACGTGCCATCCTGAAGACAGTTTCCATATCGGAGAACGCGCTGAATGACCATGGAGTATGGATGTGGCAATTTGCTTCACGGTATGCGGGGGCTTTCCGTCCGGCTACCTCTTTTACCAGAGTGTTGTAAGGTGGAAATTCAGAAAGGAAGTTTTTCATAACGATACAATTAATGATCTACCAGTTTATGGCTTCTTCCGGTGCCTGGAGCAGCGATTCGCATGTCCAGTCGGCTTCCGCGAGTGCATTTGAGTCAAATGATGATGTTATACCGAGGCATTTAGCGCCTGCAGACCTGCCCGCTTTAATTCCGCTCACCGCGTCTTCAACTACCAGGCATTCAGACGGGGAGAGGCCGATCATCGCGGCTGCCTTTATATAGATATCGGGGGAAGGTTTTTTATTAACCACATCAAGGCCTGTTACTATAGCATGAAAGGTATCCTCCTTAAGCCCTATTTCAACCAGGTTCACTTTCATTTTGACAAGATCGGCGCTCGTAGCCAGAGCAAGCCTGAGTCCTTTTTTCCTGCATCGCGCAATGAATTCATGCGTGCCGGGAAGGGGTCTGAGCTTACCTCTTACAATATTTCCGTAAATCTCGTATGTTCTTGCCTTGACCTGTTCTGCATTAACAGATATGCCGTATTTCTGTGCAACACCTCCGATATATCTGTTTTCCCCCATTCCGACGAATGGTTGAAAATCAGCCGGAGATACCTTCACTCCAAGCTCTTCGAACATCATCATGGCAGCCTTGCAGATGAACGGTTCCGAATCCACAAGCACGCCATCCATATCAAAAAGAATACCTTTTATCATCTGAAAAGTTTGTCAATCTGTATAATTCTCTCTTTTGTAAGAGGGCTTTTTTTCCTTGTCAGTTCCGCGATAAGGGTCATCTTCGCGGCATTTTCCAGGACTTCAATCCTGTCGAAAGCCTGGAGAAGGCTTGATCCTGTGGTAAGAATGCCATGATTTTCAAGGAGTAATATATCGGATGCGGATGTTTTTTCTGCAACCCTGGCAGCAAGTTCAGCCGTTCCCATGAGAGCATAAGGTACCATTAACGGTTTTCCGAGAATAGCACGAGCCTCGGCGGTGAGATTGGTATTAATCCTGATTTTTATCGCGGTGAATGCTGAAGCGCATACAGGATGAGCATGCACAATAGCTTTTACTTCAGGTCTCCGTCTGTAGATGGCAAGATGCATTTCAGACTCGATAGATGGTTTAAGACTCGGAGTGAGATTATTGCCCTGCATATCCAGAATGCCTACCTCTTTCCATCGCATCCTGCCTTTGTCGGTAGCAGAAGGTGTAATTACAATTATTTCATCGGATATCCTGAGGCTGATATTACCTCCTGAGGTAGTTGTGAGTCCTTGTTTATAAAGTCGCCTCATGAAACAGGCAACCTCCTTTCGTTCTTCCTTGTATCTCCCGGGAATATTCATTTGATCTGTCAACTCACCAGATCCCTCACCCCGTTAAGAATATAACGCGGGCGGTAAGGAAACTGGTCTATCCCCTTGCGGTCAGTTATGCCGCTCAGGACTAAAAGTGTATCTATTTCTGATTCGAGTCCGGAGACTACATCTGTATCCATCCTGTCGCCAATCACAATTGTATCCTCTCTTTTTACACCAAGCTTTTTCAGTGCAATTCTCATCATAAGGGGATTGGGTTTGCCAACATAGTATGCTTTTTTCCCGGAGGCAATTTCAATGGGAGCTATGAGAGCTTTTGTAGATGGGGTTATTCCGTATTCAACAGGTCCGCTGATATCCGGATTTGTCCCGATTAGCTTGGCTCCTTTGATAACAAAGTTGACAGCCTGTTCTATCTTCTCAAAATTGTAACCGTGAGTATCTCCGACGATAACATAATCGGGATTGACATTATTCACTGTGTATCCTACACTGTACATGGCGTGTATCAGCCCTGCATCACCAATGATAAATGCGCTTCCGTTAGGTTTCTGGTTAGCCAGAAAACTTGCGGTAGCCTGGGCGCTGGTGTAAAAGTGATCTTCCCTTACATTAATTCCCAGCCTCTTCAGCTTTTCGTGAAGTTCCTTGGGCGTTCTTTCAGGTGAATTTGTGAGGAACAGATATTTCTTTCCTGAATTTTCAAGCCAGGAAAGAAACTCAGTAACCCCGGGGAGCAGAAGATTCCCATGATAGATCACACCATCCATGTCGATTATAAATCCTGATTTGGCTTTGATCTTCTCAATTGCACTCTCCATAAATAATGAAATTTCTTTACAAAGATATCAATGATTTGCTTATTATCATCAAATCAGTTTGATAATTGCTTACTGTCATCTTTTAAGTATAGAAGTCGTAAAATTGTCGGAAAAACTATCAGCAGCAGCGGAAGAGCTATGATAAATCCTCCTGTCACTGCAATTGCCAGCGGCTGATGCATTCCGGAGCCTGTACCGAGTCCGGCAGCAAGCGGAAGAAGAGCAATAATGGCTCCGATAGCTGTCATCAGTTTCGGACGAAGACGGGTGGATATTGCATATATCAGCGATTCGTCCACAGAGCCATTAATCCTGTTAGTCATAAACTGCTGGAACGTGAATATTGCATTCTCTCCAATAATGCCTACTATCATAATAAGTCCGGTGTAACTTCCGACATTTAAAGGAGTTCCTGTTATAAACAGCGCGGCTAAACTGCCGGAAATACCAGCTATGGATATTAAAAGGATTGAACCTGCTGCCCTGAAATCCCTGAATAAAAACAACATCAGTCCAAAAACCAGAAGACTGGCAAGGATGAGTATTATAAGTAACTGGCTGAATGATCGTTGTTGGTCTGCATACGCTCCTCCATACTCTATATGATAGCCGGAAGGGAGATAGACCTTTCTGCCGATGGTTTCTTTTATCTCCCTGACTGCACTTCCAAGATCTCTGTTGTTGAGCCTTGCAGTAACAATTGCAACCGATTTAAGATTATCTCTTTTTATCTCCGGAACTCCCACTTTCAGCCTTACCGAAGCCAATGATGAGATGGGATACATCTTGCCTCCGGGAAGGAGTACATGACTTTTCTTTATTGTTTCATAACCATTCTTCAGACTATTTGGATATATCAGTCTGATGTTTGTCATTTGCTCTCTCTCAAGCACGTTCCCGACAATATTACCTTCTGTAAGTGCCTGAAGCTGATATTGGAATGATGATGGTGTAACTTTAAAAAATGCCAGTTTTTCCTGATCAGGAATGATCTCAATCGTAGGTCCTGCAACAACAATTCCGTCAAAAATGTCGGCAATGCCACTGATGTTTTGCAATTCATCTGCAACTTTTCCTGCTAGATTATTCAAAGTGGTCTGATCAGTTCCGTAGATTTTTATTTCGACAGGTTGTACAGACGCCATCAGATCGCCCAGCATATCACCAATAACCTGGCCAAAATCAATGTTTAATGCCGGCTGTGTTGCTTCAATTTTCTTCCTGATATCATCAATCACATCGACCGTAGTCTTCCTTCTGTCATTCTTAAGCTGAATCAGAAGATCGCCATTATTTGGCTCTGTTATAAAAAAACCCATCTGGGCTCCTGTCCGTCTGGTATATGATTGTACTTCTGGTGTCGAAAGGATTATTTTTTCGACCTCATTCAGCATTCTGTTGGTTTCATCGAGTGATGTTCCGGGAAGAGACAGGTAATCAAGAACTATTGCACCTTCATCCATTTCCGGAAGGAAGCCCGTTTCCAGACGGGGCGGAATGATGACTATGGCTCCCGCGGCAGCCATAAGAAACAATATACTGATCCAGGGATGGTGAATAAAAAATGACACCCAGTTTCTGGCTTTTGTCTTTCTGACCTCTTTTGTCTTGTTTACCCGGAAAAGAGAGCTGATCCGTGTGAACCAGAAATATATCACAGGAAGTCCGATCCATGTTACGAAGAAGGATGAAACAAGAGTTATTATCATTGTATTGGTCAAAACCCTGAAGTAGGCACCAGCCACCCCTCCGAGCAACATAAACGGAATAAATATCACGATTGTGCTGAGAGATGACCCAATCATGGATGGCAGAAGATATCTGACAGCCTGATGAACTACCTCATTGGTTGACCTGTCGGGCAATTCTTCATGAGTTCTGTGTATCTGTTCTGTCACAACAACCGAATCGTCGATTATAAGGCCTATTGCCGCGGCTATTGCGCCAAAGGTCATTATGTTCAGAGTATAGCCTACGCCGTATAAAATAATTATTGTAAGCAGAAGGGTTACAGGTATGGTTACAAGGATTGTTGCACTGGCCCTGAATGACCTGAGGAACATAATTGTGACAAGGATGGCCAGAGCGAGACCAATCCACAGACTATCGCTGACACTTTTAATTGCACTTCTCACAAAATCAGCCTGATCATAATAACAAGTCAGATGCACATCGGGTGGAAGCAGTTTCTCAAGTTCTTTTTTTCTTTCGGAAATTTTAGCGGAAAGGTTTATCAGATTAGCATCGGGCTGTTTGAGAACAGCTACCAGAAGTCCGGGTCTGCCATTTGCACTGACTCTGATATACTCTGTCTTTTCCCTCACACTTACCCTGGCAATATCCTTTAACCTGACAGTACGTTTTCCATCATTCCTGAGGACAACATTCTCAATATCGGCCCTATTGTAAAGCCCTGCGTCTGTAACAGTAAGATATAACCTTTTATAATCCGAAAGGTATCCGTTCGATAACAGAAAGTGGTTTTGGCTGAAAGTATCCCTGATTGATTCCGGAGTGATGTTGAGTGCGCTCATCTTCATCTGATCAGGTTCTATCCAGTATTCCTTTGTTTTTCCACCAATAATACCGACAGATGAAACGCCTTCAATCTGTGAGAGGAATGGCTTAATAGTATATGTCGCGAGAAGATTCAGTTCAACAGGGCTCTTACTGTCGCTTTCAACAGTAAAACCTATCACAGGAAGTATCGACGGATTCATTTTTTCAACCTGTATGGCAACTTCCGAAGGCAGCTCATTTCTGATCTGTGCAATCCTTGATTCGAGCATCTGCTGGTTGAGGTTGATATCAGATCCCCAGTTTAGAAATGCTTCTATTTCACATGTACCCCTGCTTGTTGTACTTCTTATGATCTTAAGATCCGGGATCTGTTTGATCGCATTTTCAAGCGGTTTCGTGACAGAGATCATCATCTTGTCTACAGGCTGTTCTCCGTTATCGGCAATGACTTTTATCTTTGGGAAGGTTATTTCAGGGAAGAGAGAAACCTTCATCTCACTGTATATGAACATTCCGGCAACGATTATGATCGCAATGATAACCGAAAGAGGATTCCTGTATGAATGGAAAATATTCTTCATCTCAGTTGTCCCGGCTTATAGATACGGAGGCAGTATCCGGTAATCCGTAATTCCCATCCAGGACAATCCTGTCTGTTGTACTGAATTTCGGATCAATAATCTCTGTTTCATTCTCACCTGAAAGACCCTTTATTATTTTAATTCTGACAGCTGTCGAGTCATTAATGAGTTTCATTACCCAGAATTCAGTCTGGGTCTCATTACTAAGTACTGCTTCTTTTGGAACTACCTGCGCCTCTGAAACAGACGATCTGATTATATATGCTTTGGCTATGAGATTCGCAGGGATCTTCAGTTTTGTAACAGGCTTTACAATATAGGCTACAGTCTGTGAAACTATGTCCATCTCAGGAAGCTTCCCTGTGACTTTCCCTGTTATCCTGGTCTGGTCAGGAAAGATTAATTCACAATCATTAAGTTTTTCAGCAGCTGCCTCAAATTCAAATGGAATATTAAGAATAAACACAAGACTAGATAAATCGGAAATGGAAGCCACAGGATCTCCTTCCTGAACAAAATCACCTTTATGTAAAGATATAGAAGAAATGTATCCGGATTTGTGAGATACAATTTTGATCGATCCGCTGAATTTAAGAAGGGAGTCAATTGTTGTACTGTTTCCGAGAGCTGCTGCTTCTTTTGTGCGCAGAGAGAACAGATACTGACCGTCTTTAACAAAATCACCCTCCCTGATACCCATTTCATCAATAATTCCTGAAGTGATTGCCCTTACAATATTATGACTAAGGTATCGCGAAACAGCAGGCAATTCGATAGTTGAGGTCATGGGCTTGACCACCACTGATGTTACTGTGACAGGTGTTCTGACTGTTGTGTCATCTCCGGATGCATGGCCTGAACTTTTACAACAAGGCATTGTCCCGGTAATAACTGCAAGAATAACTGATATGATAAGATTTCCGGTTTTTGTTTTCATATTGGCATTATTGCTGTGTCTGCAAGTGGTTCATCTCGTTGATTATCTGAAGTTTTTCGAGGTTGATCATCAGGATGTTCCGGTTTATATTCCTGAAATTTCTGATTGCATTTATATAATCAGTCATAATAACATTACCGGTTTCCAACTGTATTTTCAATGCTTTTACCAATTGATCTGAGAGCTTAAGCTGTTTTTCGAGTCTGGCTGAAGTTTCATTGAGGCTTTTCATTTCATTGCCTAGCTCAACTACCTTTTGTCCGTACTGTTTTTTGTAATTGTCGGCGTAGAACTTCCTGCTGTTCTCATCCAGAACAAGCTTACGTTTTTCGATGTTCTTTTGTTTTCCATCATAAACCGGCACATTCAAACTTAAGCCGGCGCTGTATCCGAAATGGTTGCTGAAATTCCAGGGATTACTTGTAAGAAAACCTGCATCGGCAAACCAGCTGATTCTCGGATGATACTTTATATCTACAGCAACTTTTTCATTTTCAATTCTCAGACTATCAATGTTATATTGAAGCAAAACAGGGGAAGAGGAAATGTCAGCGATTCCTGTCATGATGATCGCTGGTTCCTCAGGTACATAATATGTAGTATCCACAAGTCCGCACATCCGGTAAAGTGTGGCCATTTCTTTACGGAATTGTCCCTCAAGTTCGCCTGCAAGAATTTCCTGTGATTGTGTTTCCAGAAGCAGTGCCATATAATCTGTCTGCCTCGTTATTCCACCTGAAACAAAATCTTTAATCAGGTAATTCTCCTCCTCTGATAGTGCAAGAAAAGATTTGTTGAATTCAAGATCCCTGAAAAGAGTATATACCGTAATATACTCATTGGTTATAAGTCTGTTGAGTTCGGCTGATGTTAGCCTTGATGAAGCACCTGCATATTGTTTCTTTAGATTGCCGGCCCTGTATCTGTTATCCATGGTCCTTTTATTGAGGATATTCTGGGAGACACCCATAACAGCAGTATATGTTCCTCCGTTAGTGATGGCTTCATCATATCCGAAATTACCATAAACAGGGAAGTATTGCAGTTGGGATCTTGCCTCAATAAATGGTTTATTTGCAGCCCGGGCGATAAGGCTATCTGCCTGGGCTGCTTCCATCTGGTTACGGAAATCGTTCAGTAACGGACTGTTTTTTTGTCCTTCGCTAAGGTAAAACTCAAGTCCCCTGGACTTTTGCTGAGCTACTGCATTTATTTGAAAAAGAAGGGCAATGAGCAGAAGATATCTTTGCATAAGATTACATCCGGTTGAAGAAACCATTTGCAATATATGCAAATTAGCCTATACCTCAATCAGTATTTTGTAGAAATAACCTCTGTATCAAACGCCCTCTTTATTAAGTCTGATAGCTTTTGACGTGGAATAATCGGTTTTTACAGTATGTCCCTTCAGAGGAACTATTTTAGTATGGATAGCATCGAGAATCCAGTCGGTCTGAGGGAAGAAGTATTCTTCCATTTCAAAGGCCGGTGTGATCCAGTTTCTTGAACCTACAACCACAGGAGGTGCATCGAGTTCATCAAATGCCAGTTCTGTGATGGTATGTGCTACATCTTTAAGATATGACCCTCTTGCTGAGGCATCGCTGGTCAGAACGATCTTGCCTGTTTTCTTTATAGATTCAATAACAATCTCATAATTGAATGGCACAAGGGATCTTGCATCTATAACCTCGGCGCTCAGTCCGTATTTTTCCTTAAGTATATCTGCAACCTTTATAGCCTGGTAGAGTGTGGCTCCGATAGACAGAATGGTTATATCATCACCTTCTCTTTTTATATCCGGTTCCCCGATAGGTATCTCATAATATCCTTCAGGTACACCTCCTTCATGGAACATCTCGCCAATGTCATATATCCTCTGGCTTTCAAAGAAGATTACCGGATCGGTACCCTGAAGAGCTGAGTTCATCAGACCTTTGGCATCATATGGAGTGGCAGGGAAAACGACCTTCAGACCAGGTATATGTGCAGTGAGTGATGACCAGTCCTGTGAGTGTTGAGCTCCGTATTTGGAACCTACTGATACCCTTATAACAACCGGCATACGGATTATATTTCCGCTCATGGCCTGCCATTTTGGGAGCTGGTTGAATACTTCGTCACCCGATCTTCCAAGGAAATCGCAGTACATTATTTCAGCGATAACCCTTCCTCCGCACATTCCGTATCCGATAGCAGCGCCGACTATTGCTCCTTCAGATATTGGTGAATTGAACAGTCTGTGATAGGGCAGAGCCTCGGTAAGTCCGCGGTAAACGGCAAAAGCTCCTCCCCAGTCACGGTTCTCTTCTCCCCATGCTGCAAGTGTGGGGTCTTTATAAAATCTGTCAATAACAGCTTCAAAGACAGCATCACGGAACTGAAAAGTCTTTGCTTTTGATACCGGCTTTCCATCCTTGTCTTTATAGAATCTTTCCTTGGTCTTTATGGATTTGACCCTCGGGTTATCCTCCAGCGGCATCAGGACCTGTGGTACACGGTCTTCCATTTTATCGACGGATGAATTGGAAAACATCATTTTCCCTATAAAGTCAGGATCGGCGCTCAGGTTGAGCCTTGGTGAGATATCATAGTCGATGCTCAGCTTCAGGATGTGAGTCAGTAAATCCTTTGTATCTGATGTGATAGTGTCGAGCTGATCCTGAGTGGCAATCCCTGCTCCTCTGAGCTTTTCACCGAAGGATATTATCGAGTCCTCTTTAATCCAAGCATCTATTTCTTCCTTCGACCTGTATGAAGATGCATCGGAAGGAGAGTGGCCGCTGATCCTGTATGTAAGAGTGTCGAGCAATACCGGACCGCGCTTCTCGGCAAGTATCTGTTTTTTTCTTTTGAACGCATCAATGACGGCGAGCGGGTTGTACCCGTCTACTCTTTCCGAATGCATTGCTTCGGGATTTACACCTGCTCCAACCCTCGCGAGGATATCGTATCCCATGGTTTCACCCATGGTCTGACCACCCATGCCGTAAAGGTTATTCATGAAGTTGAATATCAGAGGAAGACCACCACGGTATTCTCCGCTCCAGAGAGTCTTGTACTGGTCCATGGTAGCAAAGCAGATACCTTCCCATACAGGTCCGCAACCCAGAGATGCATCACCGATATTGCAAACCACTATCCCGTTTTTCCTGTTAATTTTCTTATAGAGAGCCGCTCCAACTGAAATATCTCCTGATCCTCCTACAATGGCATTGTTCGGATAGATCCCGAAGGGTGTGAAGAAAGCATGCATCGAGCCGCCTAACCCTTTGTTGAAGCCATTCTCCCTTGCAAATATTTCAGAAAGTGCGCCATACAGAAGAAAATGTATTGCAAGTTCGTTGATCGGACCGTGAAAGCCTTTTTCAACCACACTCAGCGCTGTTCCCCCGAAGAAGTTCTTCATTATCATGTACAGAGTGTCCTCATCCAGCTTGCTTATGGATGAGAGCCCTTTGGCAAGAATCTCACCATGGCTTCTGTGCGAACCGAAAATAAAATCTTCCACTCCGAGATTATATGCCATGCCTACTGCAGACGCTTCCTGTCCTATTGATAAATGGGCAGGCCCGGGATGGTTATATGCAACACCATTATACTCATTGGTTGTTTTGATCAGATTGAGCATGGTCTCGAATTCCCTGATAACTACCATGTCATGGTAAATCCTGATAAAATCTTCATTGGAATAATTACTTTTTTCCTCTTCAATGGTCTTGTTATACTGGTTTACAGGAATCTTTCCGAACTCGATGAATTTCGGTTTGCGAACCATTTCCGGTTGAATATTCTGAGACTTTGGCATTTTGCAGGTGTTTGAACTTTGATTTATATTTTTATGATCAATAATCTAATTTATCTTAATGAAGGGAAGCCATAAGACTGTTGTTCCCCTTTATCGCGATCTTATTTTCAGAAGCTGAATTTCTCTATCTGATCCTTAATCTCCTTTAGGAAGAGAGTTGCCGGTCCTCCGTCAATTGCCCTGTGATCATAGGTGAGAGATAAACCGATATACGGAACAAATCCGAAGGTGTTACTTCCAAGGTTGACAGGACGGTTGATGATTGTACAAACTCCGAGGATGCAAACCTGCGGCATGTTGATGACCGGGGTGAAAATCTCGACCCCGTAGTTGCCGAGGTTTGAGACGGTAAAGGATGCTGCTGTGCTCTGGATCAGTTCCGGACTGATACTCCCTTTTCTGCTGGAATCGGCTACCGATTTCAGCGCGGCAGAAAGCCCGGCAAGATCCATGTCGCCGGCATTCTTTACCACAGGTACCATCAGGCCTCTTGGAGTGTCTACAGCAATACCAAGATGAACGCCGGTAAATGTTTTTATCCTGTCATCGAGAAAATGACTGTTGGCTTCAGGGAATTTTTCAAGAGCCCTTATCACGCACCAGCAAATCATATCATTAAGGGTAATATCCTGTTGATTTTCACCAGCAGCTATTTTTTTCTTGATCTTCTGACGGGCATCCATGAGCTTTCTGACATCAGCAGACATGTGGTGTGTCAGCTGGGCGGAATTCTGCAGCGATGCATGCATTGCCCTGGCAATGAGTTTTCTTACATTGCTGAGAGGCTGTTCGGTGTAATCCTTCCCGTCCGTTGCCACAGTTTTTTTCACAACTTTAGGGCTTGACGATGCACTTTCAATATCTGCTGAAACTATTCTTCCGTTTGGACCCGATCCGGCTATGGTGGAATAGTCGATTCCCTTATCCTGTGCTATCCTTCGTGCCCTGGGAGAGATACGGATCTTTTCGCCGGTGGACGCTGTTACAGGTTCATTAATCACTGATGTTACGGCAGCGATTACAGGAGCAGAATTGTCTGATTTTGTTGAGGCATCCTGAACCGGCGCCGTGTCGCCCTGTCTGAACGATTCTGTCGATTCCCCGCTCTTCCCGATGACTGCGACATTTGACAGCACCGGGACCTCAGCTCCTTCGCCATAGAAAATCTCAAGAAGGATACCATCGACAGGAGATTCGAGGTCAAAGGCAGCTTTGTCGGTTTCATATGAGAACAGAATATCTCCGGAGGAAACACTTTCTCCTTTTTCCTTGAACCATTTTGTTATTATACAGGTTTCGACTGACTGTCCCTGCTTCGGCATTATTACTGCTGTGGCCATTTTATATCTTTGATTTGTTTTTGACTTCTGATTTACGCTTCAGGTTTTCAATTTCTTCAACTTCCGGCTTCTTCAACTTCCGATTTCCTGATTGTGACAACCTTATTCTCTTCATCTATTCCTTTCTGGCTGTCACTTAACTTGTTATGATAAGTTAGTAAAAGTCCGGATTTAAATTAAGCGATATTGTTATATATCAGCCAATACAAAATTAAAAGTTTAAACTTGTATTTACAAGTAAAAAATGATATATTTACATGAATTAGCAGAAGTTCTTAATCGTCAACTTGAAGAAGGACCGCTTAAGGACGAAGGAACAAATTCATCGTTATGGCAGGACAGAGAAATATCCCGCAGCACCGTAAATTGTATGAGGTACTCAGGAAACACATCCTCGATGAAGTGTATCATGAAGGCGATCTACTCCCATCTGAAAATGAGCTGTGCCAGATATACGGCATGACCCGTCCCACGGTCCGTCAGGCTCTTGCGACTCTATCGGGAGAGGGATATATCAGAAAGCATCAGGGAAAGGGGAGCATTGTCCATCGTCTGCCAAAGGAGATTGGCATCCTGTCTGTTTCAGGTACAACATCCGCGGCCGGTGACAGGGAGCTTAAAACAGAGATTATAGTACGACCGAAGCTTATGAAATGGCCTGATCCGTTTATGTTCGCATTATCAGATCTTGAGACGGAGTCGGGATGTATTTACATGGAGAGGCTGAGGTTCCTGGATGGCAATCCGATCTTTTATGATATCAGTTATATTGCCAATATCAATTTACCAAGGATCACTGCCAGAAAGTTCGAGAACAGGTCTCTTTTTCAGATACTGAGAGAGTATTACGGGGTTGAGATAAAGGGGGGAGATCAGAGGTTGAAGGCAATCCCGGCATCAAGGAAGATAGGCCGGTTTCTGAATCTTGAGAAGGATCAGCCGGTGCTTCACCTTGACAGGAAAATGGAAACCAACAAGCCGGGACTTTATCTTTATTCATCTATTTTCTGCAACACCGCAAGGTATTCCATCTTTGGTAGGTTTTAGGGCGGTGGTTGTCTTTTAATCCTCCATAAGCGTTTATGTTTGAAAATTGTCTTATTTTTATACTGCTTAAGGGCAATCATTGATTTCAACACATTAACTTAACCAATAATGAAAGATCAGAAAATTACTTGGAGCAGGCGTCGGTTTATAGGCTCATCCGTCGCCGGTGTTGCAGGGGCATTGATCCTTCCTGGCATTGTCGGATGCAAAGGATCAGCTTCAAAATATGAGATTCGTCTAGGTTTTATAGGTATGGGAAGACAATCTATGTTCCTTCTCGAAGGTTTCATCAAGATCCCGGGAGTTACGGTAGTTGCCGGATGTGATGTATACGGCATTAAAAGGCGTCGTTTTGAGAAAAGGGTTAAAGCCTTTTATTCCCAGGCCGGCAAAGAGGCTAAGATTGAGACATATGAAAAATTTGAGGATCTTCTTGCACGAAAGGATATTGATGCAGTAGTAATTGCTGTCCCCGATCATTCACATGCAAGGGTGGCAATTGCAGCATGTAAGGCCGGCAAGGATGTATATCTTGAAAAACCAATGACTTTCACCATAAGGGAAGGTCAGGAATTGAAAAAGGTGGTCCGAGAAACAAACCGTATTCTTGGTATCGGGAGTCAGCAGCGTTCTGATCCAAACTTCCAGCATGCCGTCAAGCTTGTTCAGACAGGAGAACTTGGTAAAATTGAGAAGGTCAACGCATATGTCGGGGCTCCTCCAACCCCTTACAACCTTCCGGAAGAACCAATCCCTTCAGATCTGAACTGGGATAGGTGGCTGGGTTCACTTCCGATTCCTGTTCACTTCAACAATGAGCTTGATCCTCCTATAACACTCGATCCGGATGAAGATGAGAAGATATGGGGTGCATGGCGCTGGTACAAAGAAACCGGAGGCGGCTTTACAACTGACTGGGGCGCTCACATGTTCGATATAGCTCAATGGGGTCTCAACATGGACAAAAACGGTCCGGTGGAGATATCACCAATTGGCGACGGAACAGAATTCATGTCCTTTAAATACGCAAGCGGTACCGTGATGACCTCAGAACCTTTCGACAATGATAAAACAAAAGGGGTGAAGTTCTGGGGCGAAAAAGGATGGATAGAGGTTGCCAGGGGTTTCTTCAATGCCTCCGATAAAAAATTCTATGCACCCGAAACGAGCAAGACAGAAGGTCCATACGAGACAAAGATACCTCATCAGGTTAACTTTATCGAATCGGTAAGGGCACACGAGGACCCTGTTGTTCCTGTTGAAATTGGCCACAGCAGCTGCACTGTTTGCAACCTTGGAAATATTGCCTGCGATCTGAAACGAACCATCAAATGGGACCCTGCTGCTGAAAAATTCATCGATGATACCGATGGTGCAGCTACCAAACTCATGCATTATGAATACAGGGCAGGTTACAAACTTGTCTGATTATTCCATAAACTCCAAAAAAAAAGGGTGCCTGCATGAGACACCCTTTTTTTATACCAGCAAAGTAAGATCAGTTAAACTTTTTTAACCCTGACGGCAACAGGCCCCTTCTCCCTCTGTTCTACCTCAAACTCAACAGCCTGTCCTGCCTCAAGTTCAGTATTGGGAACCTCCAAACCTGAACGGTGTATAAAGATATCTTTTTCTTCTTCAGTCTGAAGAAATCCGTATCCTTTTACCCTGTCATACCATTTAACAGTTCCTTTCATAGTTTCAGATTTATTGTTTCCTACCTGTAGTTGTCACGTCTGCTTGAATCACCGCCCCTGCGATCTGATCCTCCCCTGAAATCCCTCCTTCTTTCGGTTCTTTCAATGGATTCATTAACAATAATCTTTCTTCCACTGACTTCTGCACCATTAAGTTCTTCGATCGCCTTTTTTGCTTCGGCATCATTAGGCATTTCAACAAATCCAAATCCTTTGCTCTTACCTGAGTACTTGTCAATAATGATCTTTGCAGATGCAACTTCTCCGTACTCTTCAAAGACTTCTCTTAATTCTGCTTCACTCATTTTAAAATGAAGACTTCCTACGTAAATGTTCATAATTCAAATATTAAAAGTATTTATAAAACAGTGTCAAAGGTCATATTAATTTTTGACATCTAAAAATAATTCCCCTATAATATATTGTATTTAAATCACTTTTTGGCATTTTTCATACTTTTTTTAGCCTCAAATTTCACCTGTTCAAATTATTTTTTTTGATTACATATTAACAGGTAAGTTACTAATTTGTTCGGCAGAATTAAATTTTGCTTAAGTTTTTTTTGCAAAATAGTTAAATGCTTTATTTTATTAGAACCAAAACTTCAATGTCCATCCGATCCACTGTTTCATGTGAAATTATGTCCGGTCCCACAGATCTTGATTCATCCCGATATTTTTCTAAACCTGCTTTCTGTTCCTGATGTATATATGCCTGATCTTATCCTGCCCTGATTCACGCTCATCTATTTCAAAATCCAGTGATCTGATCAGAGGAGTAAGCTTCGGAAATCCAAAATTCCTGGGATCAAAGTCCGGCTGCTTCTTCAGTATTAGATTCCCGACATCTCCCAGAAAAGCCCAGCCATTCTCATCTGCAATATCCGTTATTGAGCTTGAAATCAATCTTCTGACAGCCAAAAGGGCAACTCCCGGTCCTGGTTCCTCAGTTTTCTTCTTCTTTGCCCTCGGCTTATCCCGCTTTGTCTGAACAACAGGTTGTTCCTGTGGAACCGATGAGGATGAAAGTATCTCAAGATAGATGAACTTGTCGCATGAAACAATAAATGGCTGCGGGGTTTTCTTTTCTCCTATCCCGATAACCTTCATGCCTGCTTCCCTCAGCCTTGTTGCGAGACGGGTGAAATCACTGTCGCTCGATACAATACAGAACCCGTCAACCTTACCCGAATAGAGTATATCCATCGCGTCGATGATCATGGCTGAGTCTGTCGAATTCTTGCCCCTTGTATATCCATACTGCTGAATAGGAGTTATCGCATTTTCAAGCAGAATAATCTTCCAGGCTGAAAGACCTGGCCTGGTCCAGTCTCCATATATCCTCTTGAATGTTGGCGTTCCGTATTTTGCTATCTCTTCCAGCATATCCCGAATGTTTGCCGATGGAATATTATCAGCGTCAATAAGAACCGCAAGTCTTAAATCGTTCATAATTTGTGTTGTGTAATTTGAATTATGGATGCAAGTTACGCTTTTTATCTCATACGGGTGAATTATCCATAATTATGATGCCGCAGGTGTTTTAGCTGCAATTTGCTTATTTTGCAGGGTGTTTACAGACTATGTTTTGTTGATTTACACATTCGGATTAGCCGTCTTTAACGTGAAATGAGAGCTTTTGTTACAGGAGCAACGGGTTTTATCGGAGCCAATCTTACACGCAGATTGCTCCGGGATGGCCATGCAGTATCGGTTCTGCTCAGAAACCCTTCATCTGCTTACAGACCGCTGTTTAAAAATTGCAGGGTGATCACCGGGGATCTGATGAATACTTCGGGGCTACGGATAGGGATGGAAAGCTGTGATGTGGTCTTTCACCTTGCGGCTTATACCAGTCCTGTTTCCATAGATCCTTCACTGCCATACAGAGTGAATGTGACAGGTTCACTGAATATTCTTAAAGCTGCGGAAGAGCGCGGTGTAAGAAAAATGATTATGTGTTCCACAGCAGGTACGCTCGGCTATTCTCCATCCGGAGAAATTCTGGATGAGAGCTCGGCCAGGTATGGAATCCCCGGTACTGAATATGAGATTACCAAGGCAAAAGCAGAGGAGGAATTACTGGCAGGACAAACAGGGAGGACTGCGGTGGTAATTGTTAAACCGACAAGGGTTTATGGTCCTGGGAAACTGACACAGGCAAACTCCATGACAAGGATAATGGACCTTTATGGAAAAGGGCTCTGGAGGATAATGCCTGGTGACGGATATGCAATGGGGAATTATGTCTTTATCGGGGATGTTGTTGAGGGACTTGTTCTGGCAGCTGAAAAAGGAAGGGAAGGAGAGACCTATATACTCGGGGGAGAAAATCTTTCATATACTGAACTTTTCAGTACGCTGGGTGAACTGTATGGAAAGACGCGCAAATTGATCCGGATTAACAGGAACTCACTGAAAATTATTATTAGAGTGGCAGGTATCAGGCCGATTAACCGGACACCTGCCATTATCTCAGACTCCTGGATCGAGAAATATCTCAGGAATTATGTTATTTCCAGCAATAAGGCTGTCTCGGAATTAGGATATGTGATTACACCGTTCAGAGAGGGTGCATTAATCACAATCTCATGGCTCAAATCAGGTTTGCACACAGATGAACCTTTCTGATCATGAGCCTTGTTATGCCGGGCAGAAAGCCTCCTGATTTATTCAGGCCGGATATTGATCATCACAACTCCGTGTCTGCCTACGGTGGTTGTGAATTTATCCCTGAAACTGCCCAGATCAGTTTGTCTCCACAGATCCCTGACCTTCTGGTTTCCGGTTATGCCCAGGTCTTTCCATTCAGCTGTGACGTCAGATCTTTTTTCACCTCTGTTGAATAGTCCGACAGCAATTGAACCATCTTCAAGCTGTCTTTTCCATACCTCCAGATCACCGTTTTTTACTACCCTGAATCCGGGTTTGCCGAGTGGGTCCTGATCAACTTCAATGATCTCGTCATTGGTAAGCAGGCTGAGGGTGAAATCGTCAAGCCTGGTTATATCCCCGCTGAAGATCAGTGGTGCAGCTACCAGGCTCCACAGTGAGACCTGGGTATATTGTTCATTAGGAGTGAGAGGAGTCGGAACAGTAGCTCCTTTCCAGTTACTGAGATAACCCAGAAGCAGATAATCAGGATCATTCCAACCGCCCGGACCGCCATAGAGGTGGAGACTGTCTTTGCTGTATACGTCAAAACCGTCTCTGAAAAGCGCTTTCCCTATACCTTCAAATGAACCACCCAGATCACCTGCAGTTCTCCAGCTCTGACCACCTGCCGCTTTTCCCCACTTCCAGACATCGCCCATACCGTACTGGCAGAGATTGAGAATTATATCCCTGTTCAGCTTTTTTAAAATCCCGCTTATCTGAATATATGGCTTCTGAAGATCAGCAAGCACATCGGTTTTTCCATAGTTTGAATAGGAACACCAGTCGTATTTCAGAAAATCAAATCCCCACTCAGCATACCTTGCTGCATCCTTTTCTTCATGGCCATATGCTGCAACATGACCGGCACATGTTTCATTCCCTGGCGAGGTATAAATTCCTGCCTTCAGTCCCTTTGAATGGATATAGTCAGTCATGGCTTTCATGTCGGGGAAACGTTTATTTGAATTGATCATCCCGTTCCTGTCCCTCGGCTCTCCAAGAAGAGTGGAGTCTTTCGAATTTTCCTTAACTGACCAGCAATCATCTATATTGACATACATATAACCATGATCGATCATCCCGGTATTTACCATCGCATCGGCAGACTCTCTCATGATCTTATCAGTAACATGGTTTTCCCAGACATACCAGCTGTTCCATCCCATGTGAGGGGTAAGGGCGAGTGTCTCCCGGCAAACAATCCGGAAAGGTCTCTCTGCCGAGCCGAGTTCGTTTGACACCCTGAATATTACCGTGTAGTCACCTTTCGTCTTAAGCGTACCGGTGATCATCCCCGTTGTCTTGTCACACGACAGGCCTTCCGGCAGACCGGAAACCTCGTAAGATAGTGGCTTCTTCCCGGTTGCCGCGATCTTGAACAGGAAAGGTGATCCGGGCCGGATTCCAAATATCCTGGTGCCGTTTATCCTTACTTTCTCCGATGGTTTTGGAGTGAGTATCACTTTCCCATCATCAGAAGTTTCATTTTTCGTACTGCTGCATGATGAGGATCCAAGTAACACTATGCAGGAAATAATTGAACTGATAATTAGATTTCTTTTCATATCTGGCTTTTTTAAAAATATTCTTCAGCTATTTACTCCCAGCCTCTGCAGATGGCTGAATGATTCCGCCTTTTTATTTCCATTTACACTTTTCTTTTCCCTGTCATTTCTTCGATATCCAGTCTGAGAACAGTTGTGTTCATCATAACGCTTTCATCGTAACTGAAAGATTTTTTCTTAGTATAGTGTCGCATGAGACAATTCAGACCTTCAAGCTTTTCATTACTGTCAGTTACCTGGGATAATCTGCCATAACCGACAATGCTGCTGAATTTCATTCCCCAGTCGCATCCGTTTGGTCCTCCGAATAATTCATGATCGGTATCCATCTGGAAACAGACAAAATTATTCTTTTTCATGAGGTCGATTTTCCTTCCCTCATTCGCGCAGTGGAAGAACAGGTGAGGTTTTGATCCTCCCACGTATCCGAAATTCATTGTAACAATATACGGTATACCTTCATCTGCAAATGACAACCGGCAGACATCCGATTTTAAAATTATCTTTTCCAGTTCGGTCCGGTCACTTATTTCCCTGTCTTTTCTTCTCATTTTCTTCTTTTATTAATCTGATTTTTTCATATACCGGGCAATCGGGGGAATGGGCGCCCTGCAGATAACCTGTGCTCATCAGGAACTCCTTAACTATTTCGCCGCCGGTAAAGCGGAAGGTTTTCTTGAATAGTTTAGCCCATTCACTGAGAGTTGTGTTCGTTTCAGAATGTTCTTCCAGCCAGTTCAGGAAAGAGCCATTCTGTTCCTGTATGCGCTTTATGATTTTCGCATTCTCGATCGCAGCATTTATTTTAAGCCTGTTCCTGATGATTCCGGGATCATTCATGAGACGAATGAAATCTTTTTCACCGAACTCTGCAACCCTGCCGATACTGAAATTGCAGAATGCTTTCCTGAAGTTCTCCTCCTTTTTCAGGATCAGAATCCAGTTGAGCCCTGCCTGGTTGATTTCCAGCATAAGCCTCTCAAACAGTTCATCATCATTTTCGATAGGGAAACCGTAATGATTATCATGATACTCCTTGTGAAGTTTCTGATTCTTTCCTGAGATCGTATTGATGTATTCACAATATGTCATCTTAACTTGTTCTCTCTGTTTTCGGTTGATACTGATTCATATAAGTCAGATAAATGTCTGTAGTCATGCTGTTGTCTGTATCGTGTCAGCAGGTATTTTAATAATTTTCATGATTTCCCGTTCAAGCCTTGTCGTGATACCGGATTGACAGAAATTTGAATAAAAGTAAAGATTTTTGTTAACTTTGTCTGTTTCCTGAAGTCAGGAAAATTAATTAATCTAAATTGACTGTTATGGGAAAAGGAGATAAAAAAACCAGAAGAGGCAAGATTATAATTGGAACATTTGGCGTAAGAAGACGTCATAAAAAGACAGTTGAACCTGCCGCGAAAAAAATATCCGCATCATCAGTCAGGGAAGCCAGGGAGAAGAAGCCTGTAAAGGCAAAGGTTGAAGTGAAAGAAACCAGCCATGTCGAAGAGGTAAAAGACAAGGTGATAAAGGAAAAAGCTGCTCCCAGGACACCTAAAACTTCAAGGGAAAAGAAGGAAGCAACAGATTCTGTAGCAGAGGCTAAGCCCAAAAAAGAGAAAAAGAGCTGACAACAGCCATGGAAATTGTCTCTGAGGGAATAGTTCTCAGACCATGGACCATCAGTGATGCTCTGGTTCTGGCCAGGATAGCAGATAACAAAAAAATAGCAGATAACCTGCGCGATTTATTTCCATCGCCTTATCTAATAAGTGATGCAAGGAAATGGATCAGGTCCGTATTATCAGCTGATCCCCCGCAAAATTTTGCTATTCTTTATGATAATGTCATTGCCGGGAATATTGGTATAGTAACAAAAGACGATGTTTACAGGAGGAACATCGAAATCGGTTATTTTATAGATGAAAAGTTCTGGGGCAGGGGTATTGCCACATGTGCTATCAGAGCTGTAACAACATTTGCATTTTGTAATTTTGATATAGTTCGTGTCTATGCGGAGGTCTTTGCCGGTAATCATGCTTCCGCCCGGGCGCTTGAGAAAGCCGGATTCAGACTGGAGGCTGTCCTTAAGAATTATATTATAAAGAATGGGGTGACTAAGGATGAGTGTATTTATTCCATTCTCAGGGAGAATTTCAAGTATGATCTGCAACCGACCCGAACCGAAATATAGTTGATCTCTGGTCTTTCATGTAAGTGACCGGTTCTCGGCTATACAACCCTTTGAACCTGAATACATGGACGGGAAAGTTTCGAATCATCTCCTGACTATGAGCCATTTGTATTCTTCAGGGTCGATAATGGCATTTATTATTACCGGCTGGTTTATGACCAGGGCTGCCGTGATGGCTTTACGCATGTCACTGTGGTTTGATGCCGGGAGCACCCTGCATCCAAGAAAGGTGTCTGATCCGAACAAATCTCCCTGGTACAGCATAGTGGAATAGGGAGCGATATTCTGCCATGTCTGTTTCACCTTGATCAGGTTCAGTTCACCATCGGAAAATACGACGATTATTACCGGAAGATTATACCGTCGGGCAGTAATCATTTCTCCTGCATTCATAAGAAAGCCTCCGTCTCCCGTGATGCAGACCACCGGCTGGTTTCTTCTCATAAGCCGCGCTGCAATTGCCGCAGGCAACCCGAATCCCATTCCTGACCATCCGTTGGTCATAATTATTTTGCCAAGCCCTCCTGTTTTCCAGAACTGTCCGATAAGATGAAGATGAGATCCAACATCGGCCGTAAGGATTGTATCACCGGGCAATTCCTCCATGAGTATCCTCAAAGCAGCCGAAGGTCCGAAATGACTTGTGAACCCATTGAATACCGACAGCATTTCTGCCTGAGTGTCCCTGACGGATTCCAGCCCCGGTCTTAGTGAATTCCTCTCCAGATTTCGCATTATACTGAACCATTCTTCAGGTGGGCCGATATATGTTTCTGAACTATGGTCTTGGGGCATATCCGTTTCTTTGGTGTCAAAATGGATCAGTGGCGCTCCGGGCAACCATGATTCATAATTGAATTCCACCGGGTCATACCCGAGTCCGATGACCAGATCGCAGTCATTCCAGATATCCTCGAGATAGTCGCTTAGAGAATGGAATAATACCCCTGCGTAGCATGGATGCGATTCCGGTATAAGACCCTTTGCCATGGGAGTGATGACAACAGGTATCGGAAAATCCTCAAGGAATGACATTATCTGCTTTTTAGAGATAAGTCTGGCTGCAGTGAGTCCGAGCGCCAATACAGGACGACGGGCAATCTTCAGCATGTTAATTATTCTCCGGGGATTGTTGTTAAAAATCGCATTTTTGGACTGGTATATTCTGATGGCCTGCTGATCCGCTTCAAAGCTGCAGATATCTGACGGCAGTCCGATATGCACCGGACCAGGATAACCATCCTGACAGATACCAAAAGCAGACTCGATAACTTCAGGATAATTCTCCCGTGAAAGCCTGAATGTAGCTTTTGTAACCGGCCCGAACAGTTTCTGGTGATCGATGTTCATCTGCGTGGTCCGGTTGATCATCGCATCATTCATTTCACTCGTAAACACAATTACGGGAGAACGGTCAAGGAGAGCCCCTCCGATTCCTGTGGTGATATTGGTGGCTCCAGGCCCGAAAGTTGCATGGCATATTCCGGGAATGCCCGTGATACGCGCCGACACATCTGCCATTATCCCGGCGGCCGATTCGTTCGAGGTGAGGAAGAATTCAATACCTGCGGCTTTCAGCGCTTCCATGAAAGGGATCGATGGCCCTCCCGGCAACCCGAAAACATATCTTACCCCATGCCTGGATAAACATCCTGCAATGTATTCCGAAATCTTCATCGGATGAAATAGGTTGTTGTGAAACAAAACTATCAAAATAATCGATCCTTTGGCAATAAATCAGTTTTCAATTATCATGTGCAGAAAACGACTGTTTTTTTATGATATTTGCCTTCTTATATTTTTCAGTTGACAATTAAAGGAAATACGATAATCTGGGCAATTGTTGCCTGTCTCCTCTGGTCCACCGCTTATGCGGGTATCAAACTGGGACTGCAATATGATACTCCTTTCCATTTTGCAGGGATCCGTTTCATGATCTCAGGTCTTCTGGTTATGCCATTTGCCATCGCCCGGGGAGGTTTTCTGAAAATGATAAGAGATTACTGGAAGCTTATCTCCATGGTTACTGTCTTGCAGATTGTGGTTAATTATTCGCTGTTCTACCTGGGTCTTGGGATTGTCCCAGGCGCGTTAGGAGCGGTAATCGCAGGTTCTCAGCCTTTGGTAACTGCAATAATCGCATCCATGATGCACGAAGGCGACAGGCTGACCAGAACCAAAATAATTACAATTGTTAGCGGGCTCTCGGGTGTTATTCTGATAAGTGCAGGAAGACAGGCGCTTAAAATGGGAAGCTCCATTGAACTGATTGGAGTCGTCATGATCCTGATGGCAAATATTTCACTGACTATGGGTAATATTCTTGTCTCACTCAGAAGCGGGAATATAGATCCGTCAGTGCTCAGCTCAGTCACTTTGTTTACCGGGGGACTGATTATCTTTCTGATATCGATCCCAGTGGAAGGGCTTCACCACAGGCAGTATCCGGCTGATTACTGGATGATTCTCTCATGGCTGAGTTTCATGGCTGCTGCTGCATTCTCTATCTGGTTTGGTCTGCTTAAACGACCTGGGGTTAAGGTTTCCGAACTTAATCTATGGAAATTCATTATACCGGTGGCAGGGGCTGTAATAAGCTGGCTGACCGTTCCTGGTGAGAGTCCGGAATGGCTGACCATTTCCGGTATGGTGATTATAACAGGATCCCTTTTTATGTTCTTCAGGAATAATAATGACTCTGTACCTGTAAAGTAATTTATAACCGATGAAAAAAAGACTCGCAGCATTGTTATGGTATAGCCTGTTCTGGATGATAGTCTTTGTATTTGCACGACTTTATTTTATTGTTTTCCAGTACAGAACAGCATTTTCAAATTCTTTGTGGGAACTTCTCCAGACATTTATACACGGCTCCAGGCTTGATCTCTCAACCCTTGGATACTATCTTCTGATCCCCGTTTTTTTTACTATTCCTTCGGTTTTTATAAAAGGCCGCTGGTTCGGAATGCTGATCAGATGGTACACATACCTGCTTATTATTTTTACTGCTGTCATTATTGTTTCAGACGCAACTCTTTACAGTTACTGGGGATTCAGGATGGATTATACACCGTTTTTCTACCTGAAAACACCCGGAGAAGCTGCAGCATCAGTAAGCACTTTTGGAACAGTAATCTTTTTTCTTGAGATCGTTGCGATTTCAGCAATATTCATCATCTCATATAATGAATTGATTGCAAGGCTGTTTTTTAATGACGGAAAAATTACTTACCGGTTTGGGCTTATTTTCTACCTTATTTTGTTCGGCTCACTGATCATTCCAATCAGAGGTGGATTCAGCATTGCTCCGATAAATGCAGGTACAGTTTATTTCAGTAATAAAATGTTCCTTAACCATGCATCAATAAATGCGGTATGGAATGTCGGAACATCAGCTTTCACCCAGAAGCCGGTAAAGAATCCATATACTTTTACAGATCAGGCAAAAGCGAAGCAAACAGTAGATTCGCTCACGGTTAAGAAGAAAGCCACCATCAAGTTGCTGACTACTAATCATCCGAATGTTATGTTCATAATTCTGGAGAGTTTCAGCGGTTATCTGATAGGGGAACTGGGTGGCGATTCACTTATAACACCTTGTTTTAACAGATACGCCAGACAGGGAATACTTTTTACTGATTTTTACGCTTCAGGTAACCGGACCGACAAGGCAATCCCTGCTATCCTCTCTGGCTATCCTGCCTTGCCAACTCTCTCAATTATTAAAGAACCCAAAAAGAGCCAGACGTTGCCAAATATTGTCAGAATGCTTATTGATCAGGGCTATAACAGCAGCTTCTGGTATGGCGGAGAAATAAATTTTGCGAATTTTAATTCGTTTATTATCGGATCGGGCTTCAAACAAATAATCACAAAAGATAATTTTCCTCCGGCAACCTATAATTCAAAGTGGGGAGTGCATGATCATATCATGTTCAGAATGCTTGCCGATTCAATGAAGAACCTCAAAGAACCGTTTGTAAATACTGTGCTCACCTTATCGAGCCATGAACCTTTCGATGTACCTATGGAACCTGTTTTCAAAGGAGACAGCCGCCTTACCAGTTATAAAAATTCGGTTTTCTATGCTGACAGGTCACTTGGTGAGTTCCTTGACAAAGCTTCAGGAGAAGCATGGTGGAAAAATACTCTTGTCATTCTTGTTGCCGATCATTGCTGCAGGATATATTCGGAGCCGCCCATGTATTCCAGGGAAGCCTTCAGGATTCCAATGCTTTGGACAGGTGGTGCAATCGCTCAAAAGGGGATAAGGATAAACAGGATTGGTTGTCAGACCGATATACCTGCAACAATTGCAGGGCAGTTGGGTTTGGCCCAGGCATTCCCGTTCGGAAAAGATCTCCTCTCTGATCAGTCTGTCCCGTTTGCTTTTTATACCTTTAATGAAGGTTTTGGTTTTATAGCAGACAGCTCTGCAGCAGCCTGGGATCATAAACTCAAAAAGCCTGTGATGATGGAAGGTAAAGATCCTGCTCTTGCATTGTCTCAGGGCAAATCTTTCCTGCAATATCTTTTCGATGATTACCTGAAAAGATAAAATATTAGTTCTGAACATGTTTTCAATATCAAATGTATTCTCCTTTTTTTAGATTATATTTGAATTTAGGATCATTGGTATGAATCTGTTATGAAGTAATTTCCTTGCAGTTAATTCTTCATCCTATGGGTTATGAATTCACGATGCTGTGTTATATCCGTCTGGTATCTGGATTATTCGCCCTCTTCCTGACAGTTGTACTCTGGAGGCACAGAAATACAAACGGCGTTATTTATCTGATGCTTTTCGAGGTCGCTGCTGCAGTATGGGCGATATGTGATGGATTCGAATCTGCTGCCATCGGGTTTGAAGAGAAGATCAGATGGGCCAGGGTTTCCTATATAGGAATATCAACAAACGCTACAATGTTCCTGTTGTTTGCCATCTGTTATGCGGATATACAGCGGTTTAACAACAGGAGAGTGTTCGGAATCCTCGTTGTCATACCTGCTCTTACCCTTATTGTTGCCCTGACAGATTCCTACCACCATCTTATATGGTCTCGGATAGATTTTTCAGAGAATACTCACCAGGTAGTTTATTACTATGGTCCATATTTCTGGGTACAGGCGGTTTATCAGTATTTAATTCTGATCACTGGAATTATCGTGCTGATAATAGGTGCACTCAGAGTATTCTCCAGGCACCGTGCCCAATTCCGGATCATAATACTTGCAACTTTGTTCCCTTTCCTTTCAAGTATAGTATATGTATTCAAATTATTGCCAATAAAGGGATTTGATCCAACTCCAATATCTTTTATACTGACAGGATTCCTGATCACTCTCGGAATTTTCTGGTTCAGAATGTTCAATATTATGCCGATCGCCAGGAAACAGGCTATTGATAACCTGCGCGACGGTATGATGGTGGTCGATTCGATGGGCACAATTGTCGATGCAAACCCGGCATTTTACGACCTCACCGGACATAAAACATCACAGTTGATCGGGCAACAGGCAAAAGATTACCTGGTAGCTGCCGGAATAGATAAGGAGAAGTTTTCCGCGGAAAATGATTTTACGATCGAAACCCAGATATTGGCCGGGCAGGAGATTGTGGATTTTGAAGTGAAATATCATAGCATCACCGATTCCAACAGACAGATGCTTGGAGGAATTTATATGCTATCCAATATCACAACAAAAAAGATGATCCTTGATGCCATCACAGACTCAAATAAAAGAAGAAAACAGGAGCTTATTGAAAAAGAAAAACTGATCATGGATCTGGATGCCTATGCCAGGTCAGTCGCTCATGATCTGAAGAATCCTCTAGGATCACTTGTAAGTCTTACTGATCTCATAAGAGAGAAGATAGAGGATAATGATCTGGACGAGATTGACGAGATGGCGGATATTGTCTGCGAACAGAGCAGAAAAATGATGAGGATCATTGAAGGCCTTCTTATGCTTGCCCGAATCAGAAAAGATGACATAGTAAAAGTTCCGGTAAATACCGGTGAGATACTGGATGAAGTGTTCAGACGGCTGAAGAATGAGATCATTAAACGGGATGCGGTAATCAATCTGCCGGCTGAGTGGCCGGTGGTTCTGGGGCATACTCAATGGATCGAGGAAGTGTGGTCAAACCTGATAAGTAATGCCCTTAAGTACGGAGGAATACCTCCGGTGATCAATATGGGCTATGAACAGATGAGTAGTACGTCGGTTAAGTTCTGGATACAGGACAATGGGAATGGTCTGCCTGCCTCCTCGTTAAAGAAGATCTTCGAGGATTTTGAAAGGCTTGGTGTGACAGATACCGATGGCTATGGTCTTGGATTACCTATTGTGAAAAGAATTTTTGAAAAGCTCGGCGGCGAAATAACAGCATCAAGCTCAAACAAGCCGGGGGAAGGTTGCGTTTTCAGCTTCACCCTCAATAAGGCTGTTGCCGGTGAACCTCCCGGAACAGATGGCTGAAAATCTTAAAATGACCAAAAAGAGCAGAATAAAAATTCCAGGTCTTGTCCTTACCCTTGGCCTGGTTAGCCTGTTTACAGATGCTGCATCTGAAATGATATACCCTCTTGTGCCGGTGTATGTCACCTTTTTCGGATCAGGCGCAGTGGTACTGGGAATTATTGAGGGTGTAGCGGAAACTACAGCTGCAATGATCAAACTGGTCAGCGGTATAATTGCCGACAAAACAGGAAAACGAAGATCACTGGTTCTGATCGGATATTCCCTCTCATCCCTTGTCAGACCTCTGACAGGAATAGTATCGGCTGGCTGGGAAATAGTAATAATAAGAATGTTCGACAGGATCGGCAAAGGCCTCCGGACAGCGCCAAGGGATTCTTTAATTGCATCCGCGACCGATGCCAGGATCAGAGGCAAGGCATACGGATTCCACAGAGCTATGGATCATTCCGGCGCAGTTGTCGGACCTTTACTGGCAATCGCTGCATTTGTAATTGTGTTTACAGGGGCCGGGATTACTGACCCTCTGAAGGGATTACGCCTGACTTTCCTTTTATCGGTTATTCCGGGTATACTGGCAGTTCTTACGATCATCTTTTTTGTCAGAGAATCAACACCTCCTTCCGGAAATTCAAAATCATTTAAACTCTCGCTGAGGAACATCGACCCGAATTTCAGGAACTATCTGCTGATCATGATCCTTTTCACACTCGGAAACTCATCAGATGCATTCCTGCTATTCAGAGTAGAAGAGGCAATAAGCAGCAGCGGGGCAGTAACAAGGATTGTCAGCAATATTAAACCATTATCCGCGATGATCTCTGTTTTCGGAGATCCGGCAAAACAGACAATGGTTATTAATATCCTCTTTCTCCCGCTGGTATGGTCATTTTTTCATGTTATCAAAGCTGTTTTCTCAACACCGTTGGGATCTCTTTCAGACAGGATAGGAAGAAAAAAGGTGATTAATATTGGCTGGGGTATCTATTCATTTGTGTATTTCTCCTTTGCCGTTCTGGTATATCTGAGTCCTTCAGGCCAGGTAATTGCAACCTTTATCCTCTTTGCAGTGTATGCTTTCTTTTATGCTTTTACTGAAGGAACGGAGAAGGCTTTTGTGGCTGATCTTGTTCCCTCAGCGAAAAGAGGCACCGCATTCGGACTGTTCAATTTTTCAATAGGACTCGGCGCTTTACCGGCAAGTCTGATCTTTGGATTCCTCTATAGCCATTTCGACAGGTTACTCCCTGGTTTTGGCGGAACAGTCGCCTTTGGTTTCGGAGGAATTATTGCACTTCTGTCAATGGTCCTGCTGGCTGTAAAGGTAAAGGAGCCGGTAGCTGCAAGCTGATAAGACTTTCTGCATGATCAGGATCCATAGGACATCCAATCTGGCTGACACTAAATACCCATTAATATTAAATTTTACCTTTATGTCTTATTATACAAGTATTTAGGTAAATTTGTGGTTATGGAATCTAAATCGGTCAAGGTATTCACTTCTGAAGATTCACCAAGATTAAGGTATGCCATAAGCCTCATTCTTGGTGACATTCTCGGTATAAGCTGGGAAGCAGTGACCGACCGCAGGAAGCTTGGTAAACATCCTGTTATTAATTATTCTTCAGAGAAAATTGCCGGCAGTTACAGGATACAACCCTCGGATCTGTTATTTGAACGCGGCATTTCTGCAAGAGAGATCCGGATCATGGAATGGAAAAACCTTCCGGTATTGTTCCCTTCCGATAATGATGCTGATCTTCCCTTCGATATTTTCTCTGCATCTTTCTATCTGGTTAGCAGATATGAGGAGTATCTTGAACCTGATACCGATAACAATGGCAGGTTCTCCGCTTCTTCTTCCATTGCTTACAGGAACGGATTCCTGGGTAAACCTGTAATTGAACACTGGGCGAAGGAGCTGGCGAGAGGATTGCTCAGAAATTTTCCTTCGCTTACATTCAAACGGAATGATTTCTGCTCAGTTGTTACATTTGATGTTGATATTCCATTGATTCACCGTGGAAAGAATCTATTCAGCTCGATAGGGGGAATGTTACGTGATCTTGCTTCAGGCAATGGTCATGCCGGGGATAAGGAAAAAACTGCATTTAGGGATGAGAAGAATGCATACGAGGGTTTAGAATATATTAAAGAAAAAACCAAAGAGTTCCGTTCCGATTGCAGATTCTTTTTTTCTGTCGGAGATCATTCAAAGTTTGGCAGGAATACCAGCTGGAAAAATGAAGAATACAGGAAACTGATAAAGGCTATTTCATCGGAATTTATGTCCGGTCTTCATCTTTCACCCAACGCTGCAACCAATATAAAGATTCTTGGAACCGAATATTTAAGGCTCAGATCTGTTTTAGGTAGCCCTGTTGCAATAAGCAGATTTCATCATGTCAGATTCATCCTGCCTGATTCATACCGCAATCTTTCAGGCTCTGGTCTGACAGAAGATTATTCCCTCGGATATCCTGAAGAACCTGGTTTCAGGGCCAGCATAGCCCGTCCTTTCATATTTTACGACCTTATCCATGACACTCAGACCTCGCTTAGACTGGTCCCTTTCCAGGTAATGGATACATTCATTGATGAAAACAGGCAAAAGGCAGGTTCTGTTATTCAGTCTCTGATAGAAGAGACTAAAAAGGCTGGAGGTACTTTTGTCAGCGCCTGGCACAATACATCCCTTCAGCTAAATCCTGAGTGCCAGGAGAACAGAATTCTCTTCGAAACAATGCTGCGTTGCCAGCTTGTCTGACAAACCGGATATGGGCAGCTTCATGCAATATTTTATATGAATTTCTGTCAGATAGTAAATTCCTTTTATTTTCCGGCTGTGATCCAAATGTGTATCTTTCCCTGCAAAATCATGATTTAACTTTACAATAAATGGTTTGTTCATATAATAAAGCGACTTGAAACAGGTTTATTTATCATAATTGTTGTTGACTGCAGATGAAACTTCTCTCCCTTTACTCATGCCTGACAGTATTCCTGTTATCCTTTTTTCCTGGTGTTGTTGCTTTGAATTCACAATCTAAGGCAAAAATAATAATAAGCGGATTTGTATCTGACAGTGAAAATGGCGAGAGACTTGCCGGTGTTACGATATATGAAAGCAGACTAAGAACCGGTACTTCAACAAATTCATATGGCTTTTATTCCCTCTCAATACCTGCCGGTGATTATGACCTTCAGTTTTCATACATCGGTTATAAGGCATTGAACAGGAGTGGCTCATCAACTGTTGATCAGTCTCTGAATGTTTCACTCAGCTCCTCAGATAAAGCTTTGGGCGAGGTTGTTGTGGAAGGTAAGAGGGCTAATGAGAATGTGCGTTCAACGGAGATGAGCGTAGTAAAACTTGACATCAGGACCATCCGGACGGTTCCGTCTCTTCTTGGTGAGGTGGACCTGGTAAAGGTGATACAACTGTTGCCCGGGGTCCAACCCACAAGCGAAGGATCGACCGGCTATAGTGTCAGAGGTGGCAGCGCTGATCAGAATCTTATACTGCTGGATGAAGCTACTGTTTACAATGCTTCACATCTGATGGGATTTTTCTCAGTTTTCAATAACGATGCCGTTAAGAATGTAACTCTTTATAAAGGCGACATCCCCGCAGCTTACGGAGGCAGATTATCCTCACTTCTTGATGTCCAGATGAAAGACGGGAATATGAGGAAGATCGCAGTAAGCGGAAGCATCGGAACCATTTCAAGCAAATTGACAGTCGAGGGGCCGCTGATTAAGGATAAGACCACTTTTCTTGTCGCCGGGAGGAGAACCTATGCTGATCTGTTCCTCCCATTTTCAAGTGACAAGTCAGTGAGGGACAATAAACTCTATTTTTACGATCTCAACTTTAAACTCTCTCATACAATCGATCAAAAGAACAGGTTATACCTTTCGGGTTATCTGGGTAGAGATATCTTTAAAAATAATTTCTCGCTTATAGGGTTCGGAAACACCACGGCTTCCCTGAGGTGGAATCATCTTTTCAATCAGAAACTGTTCTCTAATCTCAGCCTTATCTATTCACGCTATAATTACGAGATAGGCACACCCAATGATGAACCGACATCATTTATATGGAAATCAACACTCAGGGATTATTCAGTCAGATATGATTTTACGCACTTCCTCTCGGGCAATCATAAGCTGCGATATGGATTATCTACGATGTTTCATCAGTTTTACCCGGGTTCGGTTAAGGGCACCGGTTCAAACACACTGTATTCCGATTTTGTCCTTCCCTCCGAATACGCCCTGGAACACAGCCTGTATATGTCGGATGAGTATAAAGCAACAGACGTACTCAGCTTTTCTCTGGGACTCCGGTTTACAGCTTTCCAGAATATTGGCCCTGCAACATTGTACCACTATGACAGCAGCCATAATACTTCCGACAGCACAGTTTACGGGAAATGGAGATTGTTCAATACCTATTTCCGGCCTGAACCCAGATTTACCGCAACTTTTCTGGTTGATGAAAGTTCATCAGTAAAGGGAAATTATGCACATACCGCACAATTTATAACACTGGCACAAAATTCAACCGCAGGTACGCCACTGGATATCTGGTTTCCAGCTACGCCGAATGTGAAACCACAGCTCAGCGATCAGTTTTCTGTTGGATATTTCAGAAATTTCAGGAAGAATTTATACGAGGCTTCCTGTGAGATTTATTATAAGAATATTAAGGATCTGATAGATTATCGTGATCATGCGAATTTATTTCTCAATCAGTACCTTGAAGGGGAATTGAGGATAGGAAGAGGATATTCTTACGGGATCGAAACGCTGGTCAGAAAAAATGAGGGCAGGTTTACCGGCTGGATAAGCTATACATGGTCGAGATCCTTCAGGGTGGTGCCTGAGGTGAATAACGGAAAGAGATACAGGTCTCCATATGACAAGCCACATTCAGTGAATATTGTTGCAAGCTATGAAATCACTGGCCGGATAGCAGCCTCTGCTACCTGGGTCTATGCCACCGGTCTTCCTGTGACCTTCCCTACCGGAAGAGCAGTTGTGGGAAATTCAATAATCCCCATCTACTCAGACAGGAATGCCTACAGGATGCCTGACTATCACAGGCTCGATCTGTCGGTCACTTTCAAGGGAAAGCCTTCTAAAAAGTGGCACGATGAACTAAATGTGTCTATTTATAATGCTTATAACAGGCATAATGCCTGGTCGATAAACTTTGTCAACGACACTGCAAATCCGAATATCACTTATGCGGAAAAGACCTATCTGTTTTCCATGATTCCTGCAATTACCTTTAATATCAGATTCTGAAGAATGAGAAGAAACAGGATAATACTCTTGCTTGCCGCACTACAGATGCTTGCTTCATGCACAGAGAGAATAGATATTAAGCTTGACAGCAGCTATGTCAGACTTGTGGTCGACGGATCAATTACTACTGATCCTGTGCGGCAGAAGGTGGTGCTGACAGAAACTACAAGTTACTATTACAGCCAGACTGCACCTCCGGTTACCGGCGCTACTGTTCAGATTTCAGATGGATTCTCAGTTTATGACCTCAGGGAAGATTCTTCGGGGATCTACAGGACAGAGTACCCTATTGCAGGAGTTCCAGGAAATACCTATTCTTTAAATATCCATCTTGCTTCTCCGTTGGGCGGTTTCTCTGATTATTCCGCGACCTCCACGCTCTACCCTGTTAATAACCTGGATTCATTACAGCTTGACTTTCATCGCGACTGGGGTGATGAAGGTATATGGGAGGTAAAGTGCTATATCCAGGATCCGCCGACAAATGATTATTACAGGTTTCTTGTTTACTACGAAAACAGGATAGTTACCGATTCTTTAAGCGAGTGGTTCGTTACCGATGACAGGTTCTTCAATGGCAATTATGCATATGGAGCGCCCGTTGCCTATCTCAAACAGAATAAGAGCACCGAAACATTAAAGCATGGAGACGTCGTGACTGTTGAAGTGAACAGTATAGGTGAAGGTTATGCAAATTTTATATGGGATGCTCAGGCAGAAATCAGCGGATCCAATCCTCTTTTCAGCGGACCATCAGCTAATGTGAAAGGAAATGTCTCGAACGGGGCAATAGGATATTTTGCTGCCTATTCAATAACTCGGGCATCCACGGTTGTTGCAGACAGCATTGATCTAAATTAGCTCTATCTCCTCGTCATTGTTGATTTCAACAAGTTTTCCGTTCTCGCACTTGATTGTCCTTGCTGTAAATTTCTTGAGGAGAGTATAGTTATGAGTCGCAACTACAACGGCCCTCCCTGTTTTACTTATATCAATCAGGAGCCTGAGAATTCCTTCAGATGTTTCCGGATCAAGATTTCCGGTCGGTTCATCAGCAAGAATAATATCAGGATCGTTGAGCAACGCCCTGCCGATCACTACCCGTTGCTGTTCTCCTCCGGAAAGCTGATGTGGCATTTTAAAACCTTGTGTTCCGAGCCCTACTTTATTCAGAACTTCACCGATGCGGGTCTCTATTTCGCTTCTGCTCTTCCACCCGGTAGCCCTGAGAACAAATTCAAGATTTGCATTTACCGATCTGTCGATAAGCAGCTGAAAATCCTGAAACACAATTCCAAGCTTGAGCCTGAGATGAGGGACATCCTTGCTTTTGAGTTTTGAAAGATTGAAACCTGCAACAAGCCCGGTTCCTGATCTCAGCGGAAGCTGAGCATTAATTGTCTTGATAAGGCTCGATTTTCCGCTTCCGACCTTTCCGACCAGATAGAGAAATTCACCTTTATTCACCCTGAGATTCACGTCCGTGAGTACAAGATGTTCCTGCTGCCATATTGCGCAGTCAGTCAGTTCAATAATTGTATCCAGGGGAAGGATTTCCTGCATGGCCTGTTTTTATTTACAAAATAAACAAAGAATTGATAATTAACATTTATATGTTGATAAAATCAGTAATAAAGGAAGATTGCCGGCGTTTTATAATTGTAATTTTACGTTTAACCCATACAGGGGTAAATTATGTCATATCGTGCTGTAAATTAACACTATGTGATTTCATCGCGTAATTTATGCTAAAATAGGGCCATCATATGCCAGGCTCAAAAAAATAAGTTATGAACAGAAAGAAATTGATTCTGATTTTTGGTTCTCTCCTGATGCTCATGGTCCGGGTCTATTCCCAGGTGCCATTTATCGGTAAAGAGACGGGTTCCGAATACAACAGGGCTATGGAACTGTATGATAAGGAGAAATATCCTTCTGCCATCGCCCTTTTTGATTCATTTATCAGGAAGGAAGGGAATAGCAACTCAATCGAAGTTTCTGAAGCATCTTATTTCAGCGCTGTGGCTGCTACAAAACTGTTCAATCAGGATGCAGAATACAGGATGGTCCAGTATATTTCCACCCATCCTGAAAGTCCCAGACTAAACGAGGCAAGACTGATCCTCGCGGATTATTTCTACCAGATCAAGAACTACAAAAGGGCCTGTAATTATTATGATCAGGTGAACAGGCAGCATATCACAGGTGCAAAACTTTCAGAATATTTCTTTCGGTACGGTTATTCACTTTACATAAAAGGTGATCAGGATAGAGCTTTGCTGATGTTCTCGGAGATAAAGGACATAGATACCGATTATACTGCTCCGGCAGTATATTATTATTCCCAGATCGCATATGAACAGAAGAAGTATCAGACGGCTCTTGAAGGATTCAGAAGATTGAAAGATGATGAGACATTCGGGAATATTGTACCTTTCTATATAGTCCAGATTCTGTATATACAAAAAGATTATGACGGGATCCTCGCCATGGCTCCCGACCTTCTGAAATCAGCCGGTAAGGACCGGTCAGTGGAACTCTATCGTTTTATAGGAGATGCATGGTACAATAAGCAAAATTATCAGGAGGCTCTGCCATTTCTTGAAAAGTATGCTGCCGGGGCTAAAGCATCAGGCAGAGAAGATAAATATCAGCTGGGGTTCTGTTATTATAAAACAGGGAATACTGAAAAAGCTATTAAGATCTTTCTCACAATCAGCTCTCAGAATGATGAGCTGAGTCAGAATGTCTGGAATATGCTGGGCGAATGTTATATAGTAAACGGGGATAAAAAACGTGCCCTGTTTGCTTTCGGAGAAGCTTCAAAACTGAATTTTGACAAGACAATTCGAGAGGAAGCTCTATTTAATTTTGCAAAGCTGACTTATGAAACAGGTAATTCCCCTTTTGGTGAGGCAATAGCTGCTTTTGAAAATTATATTGAGAGCTATCCCGGTTCAAAAAGGGTACAGGAGGTTTATGATTATCTGGTCGCGACATATATGCAGCTGAAAAACTACAAAGCCGCACTTGCTTCTCTCGATAAGATCCAGAATAAAGACCCAAGATTACAGGAGGCTTATCAGCGTGTTGCATTTTACAGGGGACTGGAACTTGTTAAAAATATGGAGCTGGATGAGTCACTTGATATGTTTGACAAATCTCTCAAATATCAGAGTTATAGTATGCCTGTGAGGGCAAGAACACTGTACTGGAGAGGAGAAGCATATTACAGACTGGGACAATATGATAAAGCCAGGGAGGATTATGAAACATTCTCTTCCCTGCCCGGTTACCGATCGCTCCAGGAAGCGAAACTGATTGAATATAACCTTGGCTCCGTCTGCTATAACCGGAAAGATTACCAGGCTGCTCTTGCTCATTTCAGAAATTTCGAATCAGATGCAAAAGGAGTAAAGCCTGAATTGCTCTCAGATGCCAGGAACCGTATCGCTGATTGCTATTATATCACCACAGACTATCAGAATGCAATTGCATACTACGATAAAGTCATTGATCAGAGTTTGCTTGATGCTGATTATGCAATGTACCAGAAGGGATTCTCCCTCGGACTAATAAACAATAACAGGAGCAAAGTCGATGCACTGACCACACTTATAAGAAAATATCCGTCATCAACCTATGTGCCAAGTGCTATCTTTGAAAGAGGCAGGGCATATGTGGTTTTGGAGGACCATAGGAACGGAGAGGCCGATTTTAACTCGGTTATTTCTAACTATCCGTCAAGCCCGTTTGTACCCAGGGCATACGTGCAACTCGGACTGCTGTATTATAACCTTGGTCAGAACGATAAAGCAATTGCCCAGTATAAAAAGGTCATTGAGAAATATAAATCAACTCCTGAGGCCAGGTATGCAATGACCGGACTCAAGAATGCCTATGTCGACAATAATGATGTCCAGGCTTATTTCGCGTATCTCAAAACTGTCGATGGTTCGGAAAATGTTGACATGAGCCAGAAGGATTCCCTGATGTACACTTCCGGAGAGAATCTTTACATGACAGCACAATACGACAAGGCAAAGTCTGCTTTTCAGGATTACCTGTCGGAATTTCCTGATGGAAGCTTCAGACAGAATGCCCAGTATTATCTGGCTGAAATACTCAGAACATCGGGCAGCAAGGACGAAGCCCTGAAACTCTATACTGATGTTGCTTCAGCGCCCAACAGTCAGTTCCTTGAACAGTCCCTGGGTCAGGCAGCTGCCCTGATGTATGAAAAAGAGGATTATGAGTCTTCCTTGAGTTACTATGAACGTCTTGAACAGGCTGCAAATGACCCGGCTACAAAACTTGTCGCATTCAGGGGAGAGCTGAGATCTTCATACCAGGCCGGCGATGCACGGAAGACAATCTCTGCATCATCTAAAATAATCTCTGCAGGAAATGTTCCCGAGGAATTGACAAGGGAAGCAACTTTCATGAATGCCAAAGCTAATTACAGCCTGAATAATTTCGATGACGCTCTCGGAGACTTCAGAAAAGTTGCTAAAGAAGTTACCAGCGCCGAAGGAGCTGAATCGAAATACCGTGTAGCAGAGATACTTTATAAAAAAGATCAGGTTGGTGACGCGGAAAAGATAGTTAATGAATTTATTAATCAGAATACACCGCATCAGTTCTGGATGGCAAGAATGTTCCTGCTTCTCGCCGATATAAGCATAAAGAAAGGCGATACTTTACAGGCCCGGGCAACACTCCAGGGACTGAAAGATAATTACAGTGTCGACAACGACGGAATAATTGATGAGGTAAAGGCTAAACTCGCTACCCTGGGAGATGCCGTCAAATAATCCTCAGTATTGACAATTTTAATTTCCGGAGATGAGAATAACAGTTAAATATATGGCAAAACCGATCCAGTTGACGGTCCTATTGGCTTTCCTGAGTATTCTTGGCGCTTATGCCCAGGACAAAAATCAGGAGACCACACTTAAAAGAGAGGTTACCCTCTATAATCCGTATAAGCCGTCTCTGAATGAGGTGAGGAAGATAAGCTTCCTACCTGATCTGAACGATACCGTTCGTGTCAGACCTGTATTTAATTATGCGGTTTCAGCAAAACCATTTTCTCCTGATTATTCTTTCAGCCCGATCAAAGCTGCAGTTCTCCAGCCGGATGCTCTTCCGAAATTGTACAAAGGATATGTCAGCCTGGGATACGGTAATCACCTGTCACCGTTTGCTGATCTCAGCATAACCAACGAACGATCAAAAAAAGGAGCATTCGGATTTTACGGACACCATTTTTCATCATCCGATGACGTTGTCCTTGAAAATGCAAAACAGGTGTACGGCGGCTATATGGATAATGATGCCTCCCTATTCGGAAAAGCATTCTTTGCCAAAAACACCTTCGAAGCTTCCCTTAATTATACCCAGCGTGTGAGGCATGCCTATGGGTATAACCCTGATATTTTTGATTACAATCCCGCTAAAAAAGATCTCAGGATGAATTATTCAAATGCAGGCGCAAAAGCTTCTCTGACATCTCTGAACCTGGATTCATCAAGCTTCAGCTACGACTTTCGCCTGTTTTATAATTATTTCTATCACCTGTCCGATTATTCCCAGAATAACGGAGGTCTTGACGGATACATGGCAAAATCGTTCAAGGGCTTCTATGTGGGATCAGGAATAAGCTTCGTCGACTACCATAATTCTGATTCGACAGGTGTGGGCAACCAGTATATTTTTGCTCTGAATCCTTTCCTGAAAAAAAGAACGGATCAATGGAATTATAAACTTGGTTTCCAGGCTCTGTTCGACAGGAACTCTACCCTGCATCTCTACCCTGATCTTGAGCTTGGATTCACTATAGTCCCTTCTTACCTGAGCTTCTTCGCTGCACTGTCAGGAAAGATGGAACGGAATGATCCTTTGAAAATCGCTGAGGAAAATCCTTATCTCGTGAATAATCAGTATCCTGCAATGATCAGCAGGGGCAACCTTTTCAAGGTTCCTGATACCGATCATAAATTAATTGTTACAGCCGGGCTTAAAGGCAATACCGGAGCGGAAGGAAATTACCTTATTTCCGCTTCATATTCAAGAATAGACAATTTAATCTTCTATACCAATATTCTATTCCCAGACACAATTGCTCCAAGGGCAATGGGTAACTATTTTCTCCCGATTACGGATCACTCTGAGCTGACAAGTCTGCATGCTGAGATGAATGGTAAGCTGACAGGAAAATTATCTTATTGGCTGAAAGCAACTTATTACCATTATTCGCTTGATACAGAAGAGCATCCATGGAACAGGCCTGAATGGGACGGGAAGTTCGGACTCAAATATAATCTCAGAGATAAAATAATTGCCTCACTTGACCTCACGGCTCTTGGGAAAAGATGGGAGGTCATCAACGGGGCCTATCAGGTAAAACAAGCCGGATTGCTGGCTGAAACAATGGAAATGCCTGTACATTTCAATCTGAATCTCATGGGTGAGTACAGGTATTCCAGGATACTTTCATTCTGGATCAGATGCAGTAATATCTCGTTTGATCATTATAATGAGTGGGCTTATTATCCTACATACAGGTTCGTTGGACTGGTTGGATTTACATACAGTCTCTGATCCTCGATACCTGGGATTGAAGTGCTGGAAGAGAGATCCGCACCGGCACTTGCAACCTGAATTGAAATGTAATATTCTTCCAATTGTCATCCGTTACAGGTTGGATATTTCGTTATTTCATCCTTCCTGGGCAGAACCCTAAAAATCAAAGTTTAGCTGTTGATTTCTTGGTCAAAACTGTGGATTAATTTTGACGAATATTCTCTGAAAAACGGATTATAATCCGTATATTTGCCAGGATAATTAATATGCATAATATCAATACGTTACTAAAGAAGGGGCGGAGCTGGTCAGGGAGGATGGAGAGGCACTGCGAATCCATTGTTTTTCAGTTGGAGAGAGGTAATTTCTTCCATGTTCCCTGAATCGGAGGGACGGCATGTTTATTGTAAGTTTCTATTATATTGGAATGATATTTTAAGAATAAAAAAACAGATTAATGGACGAAATTGAAAAAAGATTGCAGGAAAGTGCTGAATATTCCGCGGATAATATACAAGTGCTGGAAGGACTTGAGGCTGTCAGAAAAAGGCCTGCAATGTATATCGGCGATATCGGAATAAAGGGACTTCATCATCTTGTATATGAAGTTGTGGATAACTCAATAGACGAGGCTCTTGCAGGATTCTGTAGCAGAGTGGACGTAATCATACACGAAGATGGATCGATAACTGTGACTGACGACGGAAGGGGTATCCCTACCGGAATAATGGAAAAAGAACAGAAGTCTGCTCTGGAAGTCGTTATGACGGTTCTTCATGCTGGCGGAAAGTTCGATAAGGATTCATATAAGGTATCCGGAGGCCTTCACGGAGTTGGTGTATCATGCGTTAATGCCCTTTCTTCTCACCTGACTGTAACTATCCAGAGAGAAGGAAAGATTTTCCAGCAGAAATATGAAAAGGGAAAACCTGTTACCCCGGTAGAAGTTCTAGGCGAATCTGAACTATCAGGAACTACAGTGAAATTTAAACCTGACGGGACAATTTTCCAGACTATTGAGTTCAATTTTGAAATTCTGGCTGCAAGGCTGAGAGAGCTGGCATTCCTTAACAGGGGAATACTTCTGACGATCAAGGATATGCGGGAGCTGGTGGAAGATGGTAACGGAGGAACAACAAGATGCCAGGAATTCAAGTCGGAACTTGGGCTGAAGGAATTCGTTGAGTATCTGGATGCCAACAGAGAACGTATCATTGATAAAATTATTCACATTTCTTATGATAAGGCCGATATCCCGGTCGAAATCGCGCTTCAATACAACAGCTCATTCTCTGAGAATGTACATTCCTATGTAAATAATATAAATACTATTGAAGGAGGAACCCATCTTGCTGGGTTCAGACGAGGTCTTACCAGGACACTTAAGAAATACGCTGAAGATTCGGGTGCAACATCCAAGCTAAAGTTTGACATCAGCGGCGATGATTTCAGGGAAGGGCTGACAGCAGTTATCTCTGTTAAAGTTGCCGAACCTCAGTTTGAAGGTCAGACTAAAACAAAGCTTGGGAACTCAGAGGTGATGGGATCGGTTGACCAGGCTGTAAGCATGATGCTTACCAATTACCTTGAAGAAAACCCGAAAGATGCCAGGATCATTGTTCAGAAGATTATTCTTGCTGCAACAGCCCGTCACGCTGCAAGAAAGGCAAGAGAACTGGTGCAGCGCAAGAATGTGCTGAGCGGATCGGGACTGCCGGGCAAGCTCGCCGACTGTGCTGACAGGGATCCTTCCCATTGTGAGATTTACCTCGTTGAGGGCGATTCTGCAGGAGGAACCGCAAAACAGGGAAGAGACAGACGCTTCCAGGCAATACTGCCACTCAGAGGTAAGATTCTCAATGTTGAGAAAGCAATGCAGCACAGGATATTTGAAAGCGAGGAAATAAAGAATATCTTCACTGCCCTTGGAGTAAACATAGGCACGGACGAGGACAGTAAAGCTCTCAATCTTTCCGGCCTCAGGTACCACAAGATTATAATAATGACCGATGCCGACGTTGACGGTTCACATATAACCACACTTATTATGACCTTCTTCTTCAGATATATGCAGGATCTGATCAGAGGAGGCAACCTGTTCATCGCGACTCCTCCCTTGTACCTGATAAAGAAAGGGAAGGCGGAAAGATATTGCTGGACAGAAGAAGAGCGTGAAGCTGCTGTTCTGGAGATGGGGCAGGGAAAAGAATCAGCCGTAGGCGTTCAGAGGTACAAAGGTCTGGGCGAGATGAACGCAGAACAATTATGGTCGACGACAATGAACCCGGAGACTCGTACATTGCGCCAGGTGACAATTGAGAATGCTGCAGAATCGGATCATATTTTCTCGATGCTCATGGGCGATGAAGTGCCTCCAAGACGTGAATTCATTGAGTCACACGCTAAATACGCTAAGATCGACGTTTAATCACCAAATAATCTGACTTTTATCTCGATCGCGCTGTCGAGGCAGGCCTCCGCGCAACAGAAGCACCGTATGCATTTCTTATCAGTAAGAATGATGTGCTTCCTGTTGTTGGGATGCTGTCTCAAAGCTTCTGCAGGACAAATGTCAACACATTTTCTGCAGCCGGTGCATGCATTACGAATAAATACCGGCCTTCTTTCCATCCTTCTCCCAATAAAGGTCCTGCCTGAGATGAATCGCAGACCGGCGGTGCTGTTCGAGGAGATGGGGATTCTTTTGAAATTGCTTTTAATGATGGTGTTAAGTTCCGGACCGTCATAAATAATATCGTCTGTTCCGCTGAGCCATTTCTTTCTGAAAATAGCTGTTCTGCTGGTAGGGATAACAAGAGGATTGTAACCGGCAATCCGGCTGGCTGTTATATCAAGGGCAAGCGGATTGGTTGAGCCGAGAAGTACACCGGTAGCAACCGGAATACCTTTTATTCCAGGACCGGGACCTTCCATGCCCATTATTCCATCCATAAAAAAATAATCAGGAGTGACTGCCTCTGTCAGATCAACCAGGAACTCACCAAATCCGTTCCGGTCACGGTTGTAACCGTGTTGCATGGCTTTGCTGAAACCAGGCACAAGTCCGAGAGTATTTTTGACAGCTCCTGAGAAATACATCAGTTCGTGCGTCTTAAGCTTGGGGAGCGAAATGATGAGATCAACTGCATTTACAATAGATGCTATCCTTACTTTTCTTTTTCCTGCCTTCTTCTCATCCGGATCAGAAAGAAAGTCGATCCATTTGACCCCGGTACTCTCACAAATCCCTGATATTCCTGATTTCTCAGGCCGGAAACCTTTCCTGTGAACTGCAGGAGAATCTCCAACAAAGACTGTTGCTCCCTCTGACTGCATGAATCTTATCATTGCCTCCAGCACGACAGGGTGCGTACTTACGCTTTTTTCAGGATCCACATCGCTGAGAATATTCGGCTTAAGCAGAACCTTCTTCCCTTTAACATCAGGTCCTCCCGTTACAGCATAAATATCACGGATGAGATCGTGAATCTTCCCGAAATTATAATCCTCGCACTGTCTCACTGATACTCTGTTGTTCATAACAATATGGTCTGATGAATGGTTTTGCAATACTGGATATGAAATGGCAATGTCTGCCCTTACTGATTTTTCCTGAAGTCTTAATTGTCCGCTATTGTCTCTCCGATGACAGATTCGATCCCTTTGATGATATGTCCGGATGCGCCATTGAAGTTGTTGATAAGAATAGCGAACGCCATTTGTCTTCCGGACAGTGTGATGAAGTACCCGGCATAGCACCTGACTCTTTCCATCGATCCGCTTTTTGCACGCAGCCGTGAAGCAAACAGACTATCCCTGAAACAGTATTTCAGTGTTCCGTTCCTTCCGGCTTCGGGAAGGGAATTGAAATATTCATTGAAATGTTTTCCCTTGTTTTTCATGAAAACCAGAAAACTGGCAAGCACATGTGCTGACACTCCATCTTTCGGTGACAGGCCGCTGCCATCTTCCATGAATAAGCCTTCGCTCTGAAGTCCGTTATGTTCAAAATAATCCCTGATGACCTTTATTCCGGATACAGTTGACCCGCTGTCCCTGAAGTTTTTGCCCAACTGTTTAAGAAGTGTTTCTGCAATCAGGTTCACACTTTCATGGTTAAGCACTTCAATAACAGATGAAAGAGGGGGAGAAGGGATTTCGGAAATAGTAATCAATCTGCCCGCGGAATATGTTTTTTCAAGTCTCGCGGATGATGGTTTTTCGTTCACAGTAATCCCTTCATTTTCAAGTAATCCTGTGAGTTGGCCGGCTAAGAACAGCGGAGGGTCCTGAATGGATGCCTTAAGTACAAAATCGTTGTTATTAACAGGGATTGTTCCGGTGATCCATCCTGTTTTGCTGTAAGGGGCTGCAAGTATATATCCCTCGTCAGTGCTTCCGGCCGATTTAAGAAGGTTTATAAAATCGGATTTGTACCCGGCAGGATCAGTGCCGGTAAACACCGCATCCGTGCCTTCAGAACCCGTCCTGAAGTGAAGCCTGACAGTGTTGTCGTAGACCGAAAGTCCGAAAACCCCGGCTCCGTAATAGTTCCCCATGTCTTCCCACAACCATCCCGCCGGTGAAGGAAGAAAATCGAAATATGAGTCGTCCGCGATGATCCTGCCTTCTATTTTTTTAATTCCGAGACTCCTGATATCATTTACCCATCTGTGAAGAAAATCATTATAGTGTTCCTTGAAATATTCCGATCCAAGTACCGGATCCCCGCCTCCCTTAATGATGATGTCTCCATTGAGTATTCCGGTCTGCAAGTTTATTGTTCCCCTGTATCCCAGTGTAGTTGTGAACCTGTAGCCGGGCCCGAGCATTTCAAGAGCAGCACCTGAAGTAATCAGTTTCATGACAGAGGCGGGGGTAAGGCTCCTGTCTGCATCGACCCCCTTAACTATTGAACCGGAATCGGTATCAATTATGCAGAGAGACACAGATGCGTGTGCCATTGATGAATCGGACAGAAACAATTTCATGGTTCTGTCCTGGGCATTGATAACGATGGGAAGGAATAGAAGAAGGTTCAGGATTGATAACGGAAGCGAATACTTCATATTTTATTTTGTTCAAGAGTGGAAAGAAGTCCGCATGCAGCCTGGATATCTATACCCCGGCTTGTTCTGATGGTCGTCAGTATACCTTTTTTATTGAGCGCTTCTTTAAATGCTATGGTGGTTTTTTCATCGGGACTAACGAAATCCGATCCCGGTACCGGATGAAACCGGATGATGTTTATACGGCATTTAATGCCATTCAGGATTCTCGCCAGTTCCTTAACATGTGCCGGAGTATCATTAAGCCCGTTGAAAAGTATATATTCAAATGAGATCCTTCTCTGGCTGTTGAAATCAAAATTTCTGATGATTTCGAGGATTTCCCTGATTGAATTTGATTTCTGGACCGGCATAAGCTTTTTCCGCTCTTCGTCAAATGGCGAATGCAGGCTGATGGCAAGATGACATCTGCTTCTATCAAGAAAATCCCGGATGGAGCTGAGTATTCCTACTGTACTGACGGTTATCCTGGTCGGGCTCCAGCCGTATCCCCATTCAGCTGTTAGTATCTCAAGCGATTTCAGAACCTCATCAATATTATCGAGAGGCTCGCCCATTCCCATGAATACCATATTGGTCAGCTTTCTGAATTCCGGCAGGCTTCTGAACTGGTTTAAGATTTCATTTGAAGAAAGACTGCCCTGGAAGCCTTGCTTTCCGGTCATGCAGAATATACAGCCCATTTTGCAGCCTGACTGCGACGATACACAGATAGTTGCGCGATCATTTTCAGGGATGTATGCTGTTTCAATGTATTTATTATTAAGTACTTTGTAAAGATATTTCTTCGTTCCGTCAGAGCTCTCCGATGACTTTTCCGGAGGAGTGAGGCCGAATTCAAATTCGGATGCAAGTACTTCTCTTGCTCTCTTTGAGAGATTAGTCATCTCATCGATCGTGGATATCTCCTTCGCGTAAAGCCAGTCAGCGATCTGCCTGGCAGCAAAACCCGGCAGCCCTGCTTTCCGGGTTAAAGCTATCAGCTCATTTAATGTTTTTCCGTAAAGCGTTTCCTTCTCCATTTTATTTATCGGGCTAATCAATGGCTCAATCTTTTACATGACCGGTTGTTTAGCAACCCTGATGGTCATGGTCTGTTATTTTCCTTAAATATTAAGCGGCATACGCTGAGATCCTCAGATCACCAGTTCTCCTTTGAATACAAAAGTGGCTGGTCCTGAGAGCCATATATTTGTAATTTTGTTTCCTGAGATTGTGAAAGATACACTCAGGTTCCCACCTCGCGTCTTTACCGGGACTGCCGCAGTGTCAAAATGTCCTGAAAGAACTGAAACAATGGCAGATGCTGTGACTCCTGTTCCGCATGAAAGAGTTTCATCTTCCACGCCACGTTCGAATGTTCTTACATAAATCCCGTCCTTGCCAACCTGCACAAAATTCACATTTGTCCCTCCAGGTGCGAACGCTTCTGACCATCTCAGCTTTTTTCCCTCAGTGAACACGTCTGTATCGTCTATGTTATCACGGAAGAGTACATAATGAGGAGATCCTGTATTTATGAAATAGTTACCGTCAACTATTGAATGATCATTTACATCATTCATGTTGAGCCTGATAATACCATCTTCCGCGATGGCATGATGAATGCCGTCAGCTGCCCGGAAAGAGAGCTTATTGCCCGCAATGCCTGATCTGATTGAAAAATCGGCAGAGCATCTGCCTCCGTTGCCGCACATTGAACCTTCCAGTCCGTCGGCATTAAAATATTTCATCTCATAATCAAGTCCTTTGCCGGATGAAATTAGCATAAGTCCGTCCGCGCCGATACCGAATCTTCTGTCACAAAGCTTTCTTATCAGTAAATGATCAGCCGGATTGAAGATTCCAGCCCTGTTGTCGATGATAATGAAATCATTACCTGCTCCCTGGTATTTGTTAAACGGAACGACCATCAGTGTTAAAATGTTGTTAAATTATTGACCCTCATTCCAAAAAGGTACGATCTTTGTAAAACATTAAACCAAAAAATCGGTTGTAAAGATATCAATCTTTTAATGGAGTGGTATCTTGTAAAATCAGTAAAAACGTAAGATTAAAACTATCAAATAACAGAAGTTATGAAAGGTAAGTATTTATTAGGAGGATTGGCAATGGCAATTTTCGGAGCTGTGATAGCGCTTTTCGCCTATACAAAGTTAATTGATAAGCCTACTCAAGTTATAACCAGAGACAGTTCAGGAGTTGATGTCAGGGATGCGAAAACATATCTGACATCGATGCAGGCACAGGAAGGTCCTGTGGATTTTACCTATGCAGCGGAACAGACTGTGCATGGAGTGGTACACGTACATACAAAATCCACAATGGGTATGCAACCTGATAATCCTATACTTGAGTGGTTCTATGGTGACAAGTACTCCAAACCAAGAGAGGTCAGCGGATATGGATCGGGTGTTATTATCTCCTCTGACGGATATATTATTACCAATAATCATGTAATAGAGAATGCCGATGCAGTTGATGTTACACTCAACGATAAGAGGACATTCACCGCTAAGGTTGTAGGAAGAGATCCGAGTACGGATATTGCTCTTCTTAAGATAAAGGCTGATAACCTGCCCACCATAAAATATGGTGATTCTGAAGCGCTTAAACTTGGAGAGTGGGTGCTTGCAGTGGGTAACCCCTTCAATTTAACATCAACAGTTACGGCTGGTATTGTCAGCGCCAAGGGAAGAAGTCTCGGTATACTTGATGATGCTTACAAAATTGAATCTTTCATCCAGACCGATGCAGCGCTGAATATGGGTAACAGTGGAGGTGCACTGGTTAATACCAGGGGGTTGCTGGTTGGTATTACGTCCGCCATCATATCCCCAAGCGGCGCCTATGCCGGGAATTCATTCGCAATTCCTGTTTCGATTGTCAAAAAAGTAGTTGATGATCTGAGGGAATATGGTGAAGTTCAAAGAGCTATCATGGGCGTGAACATAAGGGAGATCACTTCTGAGGATATGGAAAAAATGAGCCTCCCTGCAGTGAAAGGTGTGCTTATCACCGGTGTTGTTACTGACGGTGCTGCAGAAGCTGCAGGTCTTAAGGAGAATGATGTTATTGTCAGGTTTGACGGAGTTGAAGTGAATACTCCATCGGAACTCCAGGTACAGGTCGGTAAACATCGTCCCGGAGACAAGGCGACGGTAACCTGTCTGCGTAAGGGAAAAGAGATAGCTTCAACCATCACTCTTAAGAATGTGGCAGGAAATACAAGTGTTGTAACAGTTGGCATGAATGGGGAATCTGTTTTCGGAGCGAGACTCGGAACACTCAGCTCAGCTGAAAAGAAAGACCTGGCTGTTGATTATGGAGTTAAAGTTCTTGATCTTAACGAAGGAAAATTCAAAGATCTTGGAATTAAGAAAGGATATGTGATCCTATCTGTCAATGGCAAAAAAGTCAGGTCAGCTGCCGATGTAAGGCAATATACAAATAACGAAAGCATTCTTAAATCGATCGGTGGCGTACAGACTGACGGTACCGTATTCAGCTATACATTCGGTAATTAATAAATTGTCTTTTAAATAATTGTTGCACAGGGGGTTTGTAAAAACAAGCCCCTCTGCACAACAATAAGCGATTAATTTTGTTATTAATCAATAAAGCAATATCTTTGCGGAAATTTTTTGGGAGGCATAATGAGACAATTAAAAATTACCAAATCCATTACAAACAGGGAAAGTGCATCACTTGACAAGTACTTGCAGGAGATTGGTAAAGAAGAGTTGATATCTGTAGAAGAAGAAGTTGAATTAGCCCAGCGTATAAAGAAGGGAGACAGGGCTGCTCTTGAAAAATTGACAAAAGCCAATTTGCGTTTTGTTGTCTCTGTGGCAAAACAGTACCAGAACCAGGGCTTGAGCCTGCCTGATCTGATTAACGAGGGAAATCTCGGTCTGATCAAGGCTGCAGAAAAATTTGACGAAACAAGAGGATTCAAATTCATTTCCTATGCTGTCTGGTGGATCAGACAGTCCATTCTTCAGGCTCTTGCTGAACAGTCCAGGATTGTCAGGCTGCCTCTGAATCAGGTAGGTTCACTCAATAAGATCAACAAGGCTTTCTCAAAATTCGAACAGGAAAATGAGAGAACTCCATCTCCTGAAGAACTGGCAGATGTACTTGAACTCCCTAAGGAAAAGGTAACTGATACTCTTAAAGTGTCGGGAAGGCATGTCTCCGTAGATGCTCCTTTCATTGAAGGAGAGGATAACAGTCTTCTGGATGTCCTTACTAATTCCGATTCCCCTGTTGCAGATAAACTGCTCATGGATGAATCACTCTCAAGGGAGATTTACAGGGCTCTGGCCACTCTTACCGAACGTGAGAGGGATATAATAAGATATTTCTTCGGAATTGGCTGTCAGGAAATGACACTGGAAGAGATCGGCGAAAAATTCGGTCTGACTCGTGAAAGAGTAAGACAGATCAAGGAAAAGGCTATCAGGAGGCTGAGGGCACGCCTCGAGAAGCAGGTTACTGAAAGGTTATCTCGGATAAGATAATACCCTGAAATTACAGGGTATCCTTTAACATCAATTGACCGCAAAGTACGCAAGTAATGGTATGGCGAACAGGGGAAGACATTCGAAACTCTCCCTGTGATCCGTACAGTTAAACCCGCGCACTCTGCGGTTAAATTTTTGTATTGCTCTCTAAGTAACTTATTCAGGCTTAATTATGGACTTTAAGCTCGTTTCAGATTTTCAACCTACAGGCGACCAGCCCGAAGCCATTAAACAACTGGTGAACGGACTTGAGAAAGGTATTCCTTATCAGACCCTTCTGGGCGTAACAGGTTCCGGAAAAACATTCACAATTGCAAATGTGCTGGACCAGGTTAAACGTCCGGCCCTTATTCTGAGCCATAATAAAACTCTGGCAGCGCAGCTCTACGGTGAATTCAAACAGTTTTTCCCTGAAAACAGGGTCGAATATTTTGTTTCATATTACGATTATTACCAGCCTGAAGCTTACCTGCCTGTTTCAGATACTTACATAGAAAAAGATCTGTCAATAAACGAGGAGATTGAGAAACTGAGATTGAGTGCAACATCAGCCCTTCTTTCAGGCAGAAAGGATGTTATTGTGGTATCTTCAGTTTCCTGCATTTATGGCATAGGCAACCCGGATGATTTTCATTCAAATACTGTACATATTAAGTCTGGTCAGAACTTTGCAAGGAACAACTTCCTCAGAAAACTGGTCGACAGTCTGTATTCAAGAAACGAAATAGAATTCAAGCACGGGACTTTCAGGGTCCGTGGCGATACCGTGGATATATTTCCTGCCTATGCCGATATTGCTGTGAGGATTGAATTCTTCGGAGATCAGATAGAGGAGATACTGACTTTCGATCCGGTTGACGGGAAGAAACTTGAAAGCCTTGCCGAGTATGTCATTTACCCTGCAAATATCTTCGTCACCACGCGCGAAAGAATAAATCTGGCTATAAATGAAATCCAGGATGATCTTATGCGACAGGTGACCCATTTTAATGATATCGGCAAAAAAGAAGAGGCAAAACGGCTTGAACAAAGGGTAATGTATGATCTTGAGATGATAAAGGAACTCGGTTACTGCAGTGGCATTGAAAACTATTCCAGATATTTTGACGGCCGAAGAACAGGAACCAGACCATTTTGTCTTCTTGACTATTTCCCGGATAATTTTATAACTGTCATCGATGAAAGCCATGTTAGCGTGCCTCAGATCAGGGCTATGTATGGAGGCGATCATTCAAGGAAACAGACACTTGTTGAATATGGATTCAGGCTTCCCGCAGCCCTGGATAACAGGCCCATGAGGATAGAGGAGTTTGAAGCTCTTGTAGGGCAGACAATTTTTGTCAGTGCGACACCGGCTGATTATGAGCTTGAAAAGAGCGAAGGAGTATTCGTGGACCAGGTCATTAGACCAACCGGTTTGCTCGATCCTCCGATAGAGATAAGACCAAGCCTTAACCAGATCGATGATCTGATGTCGGAGATAAGGACCCGTGCGGCAGCAGGCGAAAGGACCCTGGTGACAACAATTACCAAAAGGATGGCAGAGGAACTGTCTTCATACCTCATCCGATACGGCATCAAATGCAGCTATATACATTCTGACATAGATACTCTGGAGAGAATCGATATAATGGAAGGATTGCGTACAGGAATTATTGATGTTCTGGTAGGAGTGAACCTGCTGAGGGAAGGTCTGGATCTTCCCGAGGTTTCCCTGGTCGCTATTCTCGATGCTGATAAGGAAGGATTTCTGCGGTCTTCCCGTTCTCTTACACAAACCGCAGGCAGGGCTGCCAGGAATCTCAACGGTAAAGTTATTATGTACGCCGATGTGATCACAGGAAGTATGCGGCAGACTATAGATGAAACAAACCGGCGAAGGGAAAAACAGTTGAAATATAATGAAATGATGGGTATCACCCCTACCCAGATATTTAAAAAAACAGGTACTATTCTGAGCGGTTTGGGAAAGAAAGGTTCCGAAGCGAAACCCTATATTGAACCTGAAAAGATGGATGTTGCCGCCGATCCTGTCGTTCGCTATATGAATAAGGAAGCGCTTGAAAAGGCAATTGAAAAAGCCCGCAAAAGCATGGAAAAAGCCGCCTCCGAGCTGGATTTTGTCCAGGCTGCCAGATTCAGAGATGAAGTTGCTGATCTTCAGTCTATTCTCAAGAGTAAGGGCTGATGGCCCGATTCTCCGTCTGATTTTTTTGTCAGGGCTTAATATAAAAAATAAGGATTTTTAACGCTGACCGGATTTTTCTGTTGCAATCCCGATTATCTTAGCGGTAGATCTTCGCTATTCTTATTAACCCTATGAAGCTCCCTATGAATACGAATGTAAAAACATTTGCCCTGTTATTATTCTTTCTGACAGGGCTATTTTTCAGTGTTTCAGGACAAGCCAGAATTGCTGTCAGCAAAAGTTCAGAATATTATGTTGGCTGGATTCATGGAGCAGATCCTGATATTGTGACAGTCAATATGTATGGCATGAGCGTGGATTCTGCGATGTTGGTGCTCGCTTCCTGCCAGGGCTTGCTTCTCACGGGAGGGGAAGATGTTAATCCTGCTTATTACGGGAAGCTTAATGAACTGTCCAAATGCGAAGAGATAGACGGATACCGAGATACACTTGAGATGGCGCTCATACAGAAAGCTCTTATGTTCAGAATGCCTGTTTTTGGGATCTGCCGTGGAGAACAGATCCTAAATGTAGCCATGGGAGGGTCCTTGCTTACTGATATCCCGACAGATGCAGGTAATCAGGTCATCCACAGATGCCCTGCTGGCTCGAAAGACTGTCTTCATTCAGTCAGTATCGACAAGGGATCAGAACTCTACACTATAACCGGCGTAGAAAAAGGAACTGTGAACAGCTTTCATCATCAGGCTGTGGATGAAGTTGCTCCGGGAATGAAAGTAACGGCAAGAAGCGATAATGGAGTAGCAGAAGCAATAGAAAGAGAAATGCCGGTTGGGAAATCCTTTGTAATGGGATTGCAGTGGCATCCGGAAAGACTGAAAGCCAACCCTGGCCTTTCAAAACCTCTTGCCATGAAATTTGTTGAAGAGGTAATTGCCTACAGGCAGGACAAAAGAAATTGCTGCGGAGCGCATTAATATTATTGCGGATCTGCTTTTCTCTTGTTTGATGACTGATTAATTTTTAAATTTCCTGACAGTATTTTATGGAAATTCAGGATGCTCGTCTCATCCTCATTAATCAATTGATAATCCTTAAATCTTATCTGCAATGAAAAAGTTCCCATTCTTTAAGAAAGTTTTGTCCGCGGTGCTTCCAGTCATTATTCTTTCCTTAATGCTTCTTCATGGCTGCACTCTTCCGGGAGGCGGAGATCTCTCACGGATCATTAAATTTGAGTATGTAGATCCTCTCGAAAAAGTACTCGTTGAAGCTTCATATTTTCCTCATATAGAAGCAATAAGTGAAGTGGTGAGAGGTGAAAATGCAACTCTTCAGTTTGTCGTCAGATCGGAATATTCAATGCAGGGGCTTAAAGTAAATGTTTCTCAGGCAAAGTCGGGAGATAAGAGCCTGCCTGCAGCGAAGGCTGGATTTGTGGGATATGTAAAGGTGGGAAGATCGGTATGGGACTATTCCCGCGACAGAATTGTTTCAACCTCAGGCTTCTATCCTGATCCGGTCCTTGAACAGGAATCCATAAATGTTGATTTTGGAAATACACAACCAATCTGGATTTCAATTCCTATTCCGGCGGATGCTGAAAAAGGTGTCTATAAAGGAAAGGTTACCATTTCAGGCAGGATAAACGGACGATCATTTTCCGTATCCAAAGATTACAGTGTGAAGGTATATCCTGTGACTGTCGGTAAAACAAGCCTGTGGGTCACAAACTGGTTCTCGATCGATACCACACAGCTGAAGTGGCTTAATGGTGGAAAATCGTTTTTGCCATTTTCAGACAAACACTGGGAACTGATCAGAACACTGGCTAAAAAGATGGCTGATTACAGGCAGAATGTGGCAATCATCTCTCCTCTGGCCCTGTCTGATTTTACTCTTGAGAACGGGACCTGGAAAACCGATTTCACAAAATTCGATAAGATGGTTGGGATCTTCATGGAAGAAGGGGTCATCGGAAGAATTGAAGGCGGCCATATCGGAGGTCGTTCCGGCAACTGGACTTCCCAGTTTGAGGTAGAGGTTCCAAGCCTGGCGAAAAATCCGGTGAGCCGGTTTGAACTGCTGCCGATCTCTGACCCGCGGGCAAAAAAATTCTATAGCGATTTCATCCCTTCTCTCAGGGCTCATCTAAAGGAAAAGAAATGGGATAGTATTTATCTGCAACATATAGCTGATGAGCCTATTCAGGAAAATGTTAAAAGCTATATCGAGATAGCATCCTTCATCAGAAAACTGGCTCCCGATTTCAGGTTTATAGACGCCTGTCACAGCAAGAACCTTGATGGTATGCTTGATGTTTGGGTGCCTCAGCTTGACTATATGAACCAGGATTATGAGTTTTACAAAAAACAACATGAAAGCGGAAAGGAAATCTGGACCTATACTTGTCTCAATCCTAAGTTTGAGTATGCTAACCGTTTTATTGAATTGCCTCTCCTCAGAACCAGATACATACATTGGCTGAATTTCAAATATGATATTCCTGGATATCTTCACTGGGGATTGAATTATTGGAATGAGGGCGATCCTTTCGGGGAACAGTCCGGAATCCAGTATGAAGGGGGAAACATTCTTCCAGGAGGAGACAGCTGGATAATCTATCCAAAGGACGGTAAACTGTTCAGTTCAATAAGATTTGACGCAATGAGAGACGGTATTGTGGATTACGAGCTCTTCAGAATGCTGGAAAAGAAAGATCCTTCCAAAGCTAAGGGGATTATTGATAAGGTGATATTCTCATTTACAGGGTATGACAACAACATTGAAGCATTCAGGATGCACAGAAGGCATTTGATGGAATTCCTTTCAGAATGATTGTCTTTCAGATAACCATCCTGTTAACGGAGCGGTACCGGAGGTTATGGAAATTTTAAATCCCATTTCCCGCCTGTGCCGCTCTGTTGTTAAATGATGCCCTGAAAGATAACAGCTGAAGAAAGATAGTTCATAGCTTCACGAAAGTCCGGGTTCTGTACATCCAGTAAAGTATCAGCCATAGAACTGTTACTGCTGCCATTGATGAAATGAGATCATCCCATGGTGCAATTCTGGGAAGCAGACTACCCACAAAGATATTGCCTATCTGCCTGAAATTGATAAGCATCATGCCGGTATATGCCGCTAATGAATTCAACCCTATCACTCTGAAGAAAAATGCCCAACGGTTTGCTCCCCTGATATCTATGATCCAGTAAAAAAGTGCAAACAGGAGAAAGCTGATGCCTGCAGTTATCATGACAAAGGAACTTGTCCACATGAGCTTGATGACCGGGAATGAAATGCTCCAGACCAGTCCGGTCAGTATACATCCTATCCCTGAAAGAACGAGTAGCAGAACTTTCCTCATTTCTGTCTTTTGAAGCCTTAAAATATTACCGGCCATTACGCCAGCCAGTACCGAGGATGCAAATCCCGGATAGCTCAGGAACCAGGTATTCTCTCCATGATGAAACCGGCCGAGGACGAGTTGGTCGAACCATGTCGCCAGGTTGTACTCTGGTTCAAGGACAACAGCTCCTCTTCCTGGTACAGGGATCAGCATAATGACGGCCCAGTAGGCGAGAAGGAATACGGCTGTGGTGACAAGTTGCATCCGCGGTCTGAGTTCCATTACCACGATGAACGCAATCAGGTAGCCAGCTGCTATACCATGGAGAACACTGTAACATGGATGAAGCCTGGATAGATCCCATTCCAGAAGACCTCCCTGCAGGATCATCCCCAGAACAAACATTATCAATGCCCGCTTAATTGCATGAGTATATAAGCTTCGTCTCCGTGCTCCTTCAGCTTTTCTTCGTTCAATAGACAGCGGAAGTGAAACTCCGGCTATAAACATGAAAAGAGGCCAGATCAGATCAAAGAAGTGAAAACCTTCCCACCTGACATGATCAAATTGCGGTACTAATGCCTCCAACAGACCTCCGAATACTTTGGCCAGACCGATAAACAATCCGCTTCCCCCAATGATCCAGAACATGTCAAATCCTCTTAATGCGTCCAGTGAAGATAATCTTCTGGTTTCATTCCTTTCAGTCAGGCTCTTTTCCATGTTTCTGAAGTTTTTAGGGTGTTACATACAAATTTATTTAAATATTGACAAACTGGCAGTTGATCACCTGATGTAATTGAATGATTCCCATTATATTTTCCTGTTGATATGAGATTCTGACATCTCAGTTTATAATGTATCAGGAAAATTTCCCCGGTATTATTCTTAGACCAACTAGGGGTATATTGTTGTGGAGTTGTCTTTATATCAGGAAGCCTTTCGATTAAACAACTTAATTTTTATCTTTCGGGAAAAGGCTTTGGATATCGTGACGCTATCGACTGGAGAATTGACAGAAGCATTGCATGCTGGTGACGAAGTGGTTTTTGAACAGATGTTCAATGCCTATTATCAGCGTTTATGCAACTATGCCAACACAATTCTTGATAGTATTGAGGATTCGGAAGAAATGGTGCAGAACACATTCCTGAATATCTGGGAAAAGAAGGAGAGCTTCGAGATACATACTTCGGTTAAATCATACCTGTATCAGGCTGTTTTCAACCAATGTATGAACTATATCAAGCATAATAAAGTCCGACAGGCCCATAAGGAATATTATCTGTACGTAACGGAAGCTATCGTAGGTTCTCCGAGTGAAGACATTATTGCCAGTGAGCTCGAGCTTCGAATAGAAGCGGCTATAGCCGGATTGCCTCCCCAGTGTCAGACTGTCTTCAGAATGAGCAGAACAGATAATCTGACTTACGCGGAAATAGCTAAGAAGCTTGGAGTTTCAGTAAAAACAGTAGAGAATCATATGGGGAAGGCATTGCATATTCTACGGGATAAACTTAAGGAATATCTCCCGTTGCTGTTATTATTACTAATGTTGAACAATAACAATTATAATAACTTTAATTGATAGCAGATAATTCACATATCGACTTCCTGATAGCAAAATACCTGGATGGAAATATAAGCCGGGAGGAGCAGACTGAGCTGGATGCCTGGATAATGTCCTCATCCGTAAACTCAAAGTATTTCAGCGATGTACGGTATATTTATTATAAATCCCAGGCTTCGTGCAAATATATTCAGGTGGATACAGGAAAAGCCTGGGATAAGCTGCATAAGGGGATGCATCCTGAAAGTGTGTATGCAGGCAGGCTGAAAACAGGTAGTATTTCCATCTCCAGACGATGGTGGATCGCAACAGCTGCATCCGTTGCAATACTTCTGGGTATTGCATATATTTTCCAGAATTATCGGACTTTAAGCAGAGCTGCCAGCATTTGCACCATCGTTGCTTCCGATTCGGCGGTGGCAGAAAAACTTCCTGACAATACCATGGTAACACTAAACAAAAACAGTAAAGTCAGATACAGTTACAATAAACTTAAACGGCAGAAGGAACTTGAACTTACCGGAGAAGCATTCATTGAGGTAACCCATGGAATTGATACTCCAATGGTTGTGATTGCAGGCCATACCTTCATAAAGGATATTGGTACTTCCTTTAATGTAAAAGCGTATGAAAACATGAATAATATCGATGTTTCTGTGGAAAGCGGGGAAGTTGAGTTCTATAATTCAGCCGGTAATGGTGTACATCTCCTGCCCGGAGATCTTGGCCGGTTTGACAAGATTTCCGGTAAGTTTACAAGAATGCAGGCTGATCCTAATGAAATAGCATACAAGACAAAAAGATTCGTATTCAGGGAGACCGGGTTGTCTGACGTAGTGACATTGTTGAATGAAGTTTACCAGACTCATATAAGCCTTGATAATCCCCGTCTCGCCGGCTGTTCAATTACTGTATCATTCAGTAATGAATCAATTGAGTCAGTGCTTGGAATTATTACTGAAACCCTTGAGCTCTCTTACATTAAAACCTCCGATGGGTACCTTATAATGGGAGGGAAATGCCTCCGGGATTAGATTATGAAATATGTAAAGTCAGCTTTTTTGGTTGTATTGATGCTGGTCTTCCGGCAACAAACTGATGGTCAAAACCCGGAGATCCCATTGCTTGAACGGACTATAACCCTGCAAGTCAGTGACATGACCTTGGACAATGTTCTTTCAGAATTAGCAAGGCAATCAGACGCTGTCTTTTCATATAACCCGGCAACTGTCAAAACAGAAATAATTCTATCTGCTGACTACAACAGAAAGCCTTTGAGACTGGTATTGTCCGGACTTCTTGGTCCACGTATTTCGTTCAAAATCAGAGGGAAGTATATTATCCTGAAAAGCAGGGCAGATTCACCCTCCGGCAAGGTGAATACCATTGAAGGCTATGTCTCCGATTCCAATACGGGAAAGCAGCTGATTAATGCCAGCGTTTATGATAAGGATCTCTTAACTTCGGCAATAACTAATGAGTATGGTTTTTTTGCCCTGAAAATTCCATCAGGAACTTCCATTACTTCATTGCGTGTCAGTAAATCAGGATATAGTGACACCATACTATTATCAGAAAGTTTTGGCAGCAGAGTGCAGGATATTGGCGTAGTTTCAAAAAAAGGAGAGAATTTTCAGCAGAGTAAATTGTTATCCCTGTTCAGACTTCCTAAGTTAACTCCAACATGGTTGTTGTCCCGAAAGACAATAGTCAACTCAGTAAATATAAGCCAGAAGGTAATGGGCGCTGTTCAGGTTTCCCTGTTTCCTCCTGTATCGACAAATCATTTTTTGTCGGGTAATGTGAGAAATAAATTCTCATTAAACTCCACTGTAGGTTATGTTTATGGTGTTGATATTGCTGAATTCGGAGGCTTGCTGAACATTGACCTGAGTAATGTGAAATATTTTCAGGCGGCCGGTCTGGGGAATATTGTCGGCCATAATATTACCGGATTTCAAGGCGCGGGGATCTTCAATTACGCTGCTTCGGTCAGAGGAGTTCAGGCAGGCGGGATACTTAATATTTCGGCAGATACGGTCATTTGCCAGATCGCCGGAATAATCAACAATGCAGGGCATACTCTGATTCAGGTATCCGGAATTATCAATAAATCAGAAGCCTCGGGTTATCAGCTTTCGGGTATGATAAATTCTGCGAAAGAGTCGCATATTCAGATATCCGGATTAATTAACTCTTCGGGAAAAGCAGATATTCAGATTTCCGGAATATTGAACAGGACGGATTCTTTAAAGAGGCTGCAGGTAGGTCTGGTAAATATTGCGAATGCCAGCAGCGGATTGTCTATAGGAATTTTTTCTTTTATCAGGAACGGATACCATAAGCTTGAATTATCAACTGATGAACTTCTGTCTGCCAATATATCTTTTTGCTCAGGGACAAGACTATTTCATACATTCACAGGTGCAGGGTTTCTGTCGGTGAAGCAAAATATGGGGAGTCTGAATTATGGAATTGGCACAACTCTGGGAAAGGAAGCTAAACCGGGTTTCGACATAGAGCTGCATAAAAGAACCCTTCTGGATCTTAAAAGAACTGATTTTGCCGGAAGTCTTTATTCATTGTATGTTGGAGTTAATCATAGGATTTCTGAAAAAGCATTATTGGCTTTTGGTCTGACATGCAATGTCCTCGGTATTGATAATAAGTCATTAAAAACTAATCCGGAATATACATCACTTGCCCCATATTACCTTGATTCTGAAAGCAATGGTAATTTTAAGACATGGATCGGAAGTAGGATTACAATAAAATTTTTCTGAATTTTCATTGCCTGACTAGGGGAGTGCTTCCGTGAGGTTGTCATAGAACAAACCAAAAAAAATGTTCTATGAAATCAATTTTCAAATTCTGTTTTTTATCTGCTGTGATAATGATTGTTTCAATCACGTCTTCAATTGCAGGAACTTTTACTGAAAAAGATAGTAAAACAAATCGCGGTGATTCCCTTTATCAGCCTGTACAGATATCGTTTCTGCCTTTTCTGAGCACAAGCGGTCCGTTGTCGTCGGTCACTACATGCAATGTGTCAATAAATATACTTGCCGGCATGTCAGGAAATGTTAACGGAGCCCAGTTTGGCAGTCTTGTCAATTATGTGGGAAATAATGCAGGGAATATACAGCTTGCCGGCCTTGGGAACATCACCGGGAATAAATTTACAGGATTTCAGTGCGCCGGTCTCTTCAACCTTTCTGAGAAACTTAAAGGAGTCCAGCTTTCCGGAATACTGGGCCTAACAAGTGATGCTGATGGTGCGCAGATATCCGGGATCGCGAATTTTGCCCGGTCAGGTAGAATATGTCAGATTTCAGGAATAGCAAACTATGTGCGCGATACTGCGAACGTTCAGTTGTCAGGGCTTTTTAGTCAGAGCGCAATAGTCAGATCGTGCCAGATATCAGGATTGATGAACAATGCCTGTGTTACCAGAGTGCAGATAGCAGGTCTTGTTAACAATGCAGGAGCTTCTTCATCCCGGAATATACCGTCGGGAGCTTCAGGATTGCAGCTTAGCGGTATTGTAAATATTGCAGGGAAAACCAATGGTATGCAGGCAGCATTGGTTAACATCGCCAGATCAGTCCATGGGGTACAGATCGGATTGGTGAATATTGCAGATTCCTGCCATGGCACTCCGATTGGTGTTATCAATATCTATAAAAACGGATATCACGTTCTTGAACTTTCAGAGAACGAGTTATTCTTTACCAATGTGGCGTATCGTTCAGGTATGGAAAGACTTCATGGAATAGTTACGGCAGGTATACGACCTGACAATTTCGGGTCCCCTATCTGGAATTATGGCGGAGGTTTGGGCAGCCTTGTCAGTCTGTCTGAAAAGAACAGACTTGGTTTTGATGTCATGTTTCTTCACGTAGTAAAAAGCGACAATGTGGCCGATAATTATCTTTCTCAGGCAGGTTGCGGCATAGATCATAAGATTACGTCAAAAACATCAATCTATCTGGGATTGACAGCAAACCTGCTTTCACTTACAAGAAAACATTCAGAGTATACAGAAACCTATCAGAATATCGCTCCTTATCACCTTATTCAGTACAAGATACAAAATACTGATAACAAGGCCTGGCTGGGAGCAAAGCTGGCGCTAAGATTCTTCTAATGCTCCGGAGCGGGAATATCTGGTATGTGTTAAGGCAGTTTGATTCCGGCTTAACAGTTTGATCTGATATTAAGGACCGTAATTAAGCCTGAATTCTTTGTGTCCGTCCACCGGATGGAGGACGGATACAAAATGCTATGCTCATTTTGAAGCATGTCTCTGTTTTTTTACAAAAAATAGTCACGGGATAGCAGTGAAAATAGTCCTGGGTATTCATAAATTTATAACTGCTTTTTTCTGATGTGTGATGGTATGAATATCACAGGCGTCGATGTTTGTGCAGATGTGTTTTCTATCGTACAATCAGTAATATCTTTAGTGTAATTTTCAAAGAACCTGTATTATCCAATGAAAACCAGTCGTATCATAATGAAATATACCGGATCAGCTATATTGACGACAATTCTGTTATCAGGTTCTGTTTCAGGTCAGGACGCCAGTATCAGAGTAGATGTTTCCAAAGTTGAGAACAGGATCTCTCCGCTGATATATGGTTCATGTATGGAAGATGTGAATCATGAGGTATATGGAGGCCTGTACGGTCAGCGTATCTTTGGAGAAGGCTTTGAAGAACCGCCGCGTGGGCTGAATTTAGAAGGGTTTAAACGATATGGAGGATTATGGGATCTGGATGGCAATCGTGTTAATGTTCAATCTGATCCAGGAGCAAAATTAGTTTCAGAAATATCTGCTCCTGAAAATGGAAGCATTGAGGTAGATATAAAGTTTACAGGAGTGGTTGGAGAAAATGCAGGATTGCTATTTTATGTTGTCAACCCCGGCAATGGAGCTTATAATTTTGAAGGCTACGACGTGTCTCTTTCCCAGAACGGGAAAAAGGTTCGGCTGGGAAAACATCATTTCAACCGGACAACCCTGGCAGAGGCCGGAGTTACGTTCGACCGGTTTCAATGGACTCATCTCAAAGTTCAGCTTGACGGGGCCTTCATAAAGGTTTATATTAACTATCAGGAAAAGCCTGCCATTGTTTATACTGATACTAATTCTCCGTTTTCTTCCGGGAAGATTGGATTGCATACCTGGAATGCAGATGTTTCATTTCGGAATCTGAAGGTTGAACAGAGTAAAATTCTTACTGCTATTCCGTTTAAGGTTAAGGAGATGCCTGAGGTGAGCCTGATGTGGGATACAATCAATACCGAAAATTGCCATGTGGCATATTCTTTAGATACTTCAACTCCGTTTAGCGGAAAGAATTCTCAGATCATTCATTATAAAAGCGGTATAGGAAAAGTTGGAATTGCCAATCGCGGTTTAAACCGGTGGGGCATTGCTGTTGAGGATGGTCAGGAGTTTCAGGGCCGTATATACCTGAAAGGGGAAGACGTTAAAGGAAAGATTACCGTTGCTCTGCAGAGCGCTGATGGTAGCAAAACTTACGCCAATCAGGATCTTACAGGTATCACTGATGACTGGAAAAAATACTCTTTTACCCTGACATCCTCTGCAAAGGATGAAAAGGCGAGGTTTGCTATCCTGATGGAGAGTCCGGGAAAATTGTGGGTGGATCAGGTGATGCTTATGGAAACCGGCAAAAAACTGTTCAATGGACTTCCTTACAGGGCTGATATAGGGAATGCCATGGTTTCTGAGGGTCTTGCATTTCTGCGTTACGGGGGAACAATGATAAACGCAGCCGGATATCGGTTCAAAAAGATGATCGGCGATGCCGACCATCGGCCTCCGTATACCGGTCATTACTACAGGTATGCATCCAATGGTTTTGGGATCGAAGATTTTCTGAAATTTTGTGAAGCTGCGCATTTTACTCCGGCATTTGCCATCAATATTGAAGAAACAGCACAGGATGCTGCTGATATGGTAGAATATCTGAATGGCGCTGTTACTACTACCTGGGGTAAGAAGCGGGCTGAGAACGGACATCCGGAGCCGTATAATGTAAGGTATATCGAAATAGGCAACGAGGAAGCTATTTTCAATGGTGATAGCAGAGAAGACTATCTGCACTATATTGATAGGTTTGAAGATTTGTATAATGCAATTCATGGAAAGGATACTTCCATCGGACTGATAATTTCAGCGTGGTGGCGTCCTGAATCACCGAATATGAAAATGGTTTTTGACAGGCTTAACGATAAGGCTGCTTATTGGGATTATCACCCCGGAGCAGATGCTGCTGATGCCGGATTGAATACGGATAAGGAACTGACGGAAATGGAGAAATTGTTTCTGCAATGGAGTCATGATACAAAACTAAAGATAACCATTTTTGAAGAAAACGGAGGTTTGCACAATATGCAACGCGCCCTTGGTCATGCAACAACACTAAATGCGGTGCGACGTCACAGCAGTTGGGTGCTGACTTCCTGCCCGGCAAACGCTCTTCAACCATATAAACAAAACGATAATGGTTGGGACCAGGGGCAGATATTTTTCACTCCGACTCAGGTTTGGGGAATGCCACCTTTCTACGTTCAGCAGATGGCTGCCCGTAATCAGCTTCCTTTGAGAGTCTGCGATATTACCTCAGGCAAGCTTGATGTCACTGCTGCCAGGAGTGAAGATGGTTCTGTCCTGTCAATTCATGTGGTCAATTATACAGATGAACCGGTAAATACAAGGATCGAATTAACGAACTTCCGGTCCGGGACTACAGTAGTGAACATAGAATCTTTAAGTGGAAAGCTTAGCGATGAAAATACCCCTGAAAATCCTGAAGAAATAAAACCTGCGGAGACAACATTGACAATCTCCGGAAATACTTTTATCTATACTTTTCCTGCCTTCTCATACACAATTCTGAAATTGGGCAGGTGATGAGTTCCTGCTTAAGACTTAATAGCTTAACATAGTTGGTTTTAACGATGCTGAATTATTCTCAGTTAATTATTCAGTTTACTCCCTTATTCCGGTAAAATTGACAGTACAACAGCATCGGTTATGTGCTTGTTTTAAAGATTGTCTTCTGAATTGAAAATCTATTTTCGAAATGTAACATATGTGACAATTTAAATGTGTTTAATGATTGACATTTGTCCTGTTATTATATTTTGAAAACTTAATAGACTATAATTATGAGCATGTTTTGTTATCAATGCCAGGAAGCAGCAAAAGGTACAGGATGTACCAAGGCAGGTGTTTGCGGAAAACAGGATTCAACTGCAAACCTTCAGGATTTACTGGTTTATGTAGCCAAAGGAGTTTCTCTGATTGCAGTACTTGCAAAGGAGAATTCCATAACCGTAGATAAGGCAGATAAATTCGTTTTTGAGGCCTTATTCGTGACAATCACCAATGCAAACTTTGATAATAATAAAATAACAGACATGATTATCGGAGGTATTCAGGTCAGAGATACTTTGAAGAAAGAACTGAGAGAAAGGGGAGTGGTTATTCCTTCTGATCTGCTGGCTAATGCGTCGTGGGTGGCCGACAGCAAGGAGGCTATCACGGAAAGAAGTGAAATTGTTGGTGTTCTGACAGAACAAGATGAAGATATCCGTTCGCTCAAACAGCTGTTAATGTGTGGATTAAAAGGCATGGCAGCCTATACAGAACATGCGTTTAATCTGGGATATAAAGATGAAAAAATCTTTGCTTTCATGCACAAAGCGCTGATTGCAACAACCAGAGCTAACATCTCGCCTGACGAACTTGTCTCACTGGTACTGGAATGCGGTGAATATGGTGTAAATGTTATGGCATTGCTGGATAAAGCAAATACTGAATCTTATGGTAATCCGGAAATTACAAGTGTTAATCTTGGGGTCAGGAACAACCCTGCTATTCTGATCAGCGGCCATGACCTGAAAGATCTGGAAGAATTACTTGAGCAAACCGAAGGATCAGGAGTTGATGTCTATACCCATTGCGAAATGTTACCGGCGCATTATTATCCCGCTTTTAAAAAATACAGCCATTTTGCAGGCAATTATGGAAACGCATGGTGGAAGCAGAAAGAAGAATTCGAAACCTTCAATGGCCCGATATTATTCACAACCAACTGTATAGTTCCGCCCAGGGACAGCTACAAGAACAGAATTTATACTACCGGTTCATCAGGTTTCGATGGTTGTACTAATATACCTGACAGAAAGGACGGCCAGCCCAAGGATTTTTCAAAAATAATTGAACATGCAAAAAAATTACCATCTCCAACCGGAATTGAAACCGGTGAAATAACTGGAGGATTTGCCCACAATCAGGTGCTGCAATTAGCTGATAAGATAGTTGAAGCAGTAAAGACAGGGGCAATAAAGAAATTCGTGGTAATGGCAGGATGTGACGGAAGAATGAAAGGACGTGAGTATTATACGGAGTTTGCACAACAGCTGCCTCAGGATACGGTTATCCTAACTGCAGGATGTGCAAAATACAGGTATAATAAGTTGAAATTGGGTTCAATAAATGGAATTCCACGAGTGTTGGATGCCGGACAATGCAATGATTCTTATTCGCTTGCCGTTACGGCTCTGAAGCTTAAAGAGGTATTTAATCTTAATGATATCAATGATTTACCAATTGCATATAATATTGCATGGTATGAACAAAAGGCAGTCATTGTTCTGCTGGCGCTCCTGTATCTGGGAGTGAAGAATATTCATCTCGGACCTACATTACCGGCGTTTTTATCTGCTAACGTTGCAAATGTCCTGATTGAAAAATTCGGGATAGCGGGTATCGGAACGGTTGAAGAGGATTTGAAAGTTCATCTGGGTTAAGAGCTATTAAAAGAGGCTTTCAGAAAAACTGAAAGCCTCTTTTTTCTTAAGTCGTGGAAGATCGGCTTTGTCAGACGACCCTGGCGCCTTAAGCGCCAGGCGCTATCCCACACCAATATTTCAATCTGTAATACAAAGAGAGTGAGAATAACTATATCCTCACTCTTCCTTAGTCGGGGTGATCTGACTCGAACAGACGACCCCTTGCACCCCATGCAAGTGCGCTAGCCAACTGCGCCACACCCCGAAAAACAGTGCAAAAATAATCAACAAATCGGATTAAGCAAAAAAGGTTGTTCGGTTGTTAAAGAAAATGTGATCTTATATCAGTAACTTTAGTCACTTCCGGAAGATCAAAGTTCCTTATATTTGCATAATATTTAATAAAAGACATTTATGGAGATCTTTAAACCACTTGACATACAAAAAGAAGCGCAGACACAGAATATTGAAAATTCTGAAAAGGTGAAATGCCTTATAATCGGATCGGGGCCCGCAGGCTATACCGCTGCTATCTATGCTTCCAGAGCAAATCTGAAACCTTTATTATATACCGGACTTCAGATGGGTGGACAGCTTACAACCACAACTGAAGTAGACAATTTTCCAGGATATCCTGATGGAATAACCGGACCCGAAATGATGGAACAGCTTAAGAAACAATCTGAAAGATTCGGCGCTGAGGTTCGGTTCGGGATAGCTACCGATGCAGATTTCTCAGGTCATCCGCGTAAAGTTACCATCGACGATAATAAAGTCATTTTTGCTGATGCGGTAATTATCGCCACCGGCGCCACTGCAAAATATCTGGGTCTCGAAGCTGAAACGAAGTATGCCGGACAGGGCATTTCCGCCTGTGCAACCTGTGACGGCTTTTTTTACAGGGGAAAAGATGTTGCCGTAGTTGGAGGGGGAGATACTGCCGCTGAAGAAGCAACCTATCTTGCAGGACTTTGCAATAAGGTCTACCTGATTGTCAGAAGGAATGTTTTGAGAGCTTCCAAGACTATGCAGGACCGGGTGATGAAAACCACAAATATAGAGGTGCTCTGGGAACATCAGCCAGTAGATCTTTTTGGGGAAAACGGAGTTGAAGGCGCCACTCTCATTAAGAAAAAAGGCACACCGGAAGAGGAAACAGTCAAAATCAAAATTGACGGCTTCTTCCTGGCAATTGGCCATAAGCCAAATTCTGAGGTTTTCAGTAAATATCTGGAAACAGACAGCGTTGGCTATATCAAAACTATCCCAGGGTCCTCAAAAACCAATGTTCCCGGAGTCTTTGCCGCGGGCGACGTTCAGGATCCGGTTTACAGGCAGGCAGTTACTGCCGCAGGATCAGGATGTATGGCTGCAATCGACGCCGAACGTTATCTTTCTGAACTGGAATAACCTTGCCGTCGGAATAGTATTTAAGGATCTGCTCTGCCGAAGAGGAGATACCATGTATCCTGAAATGACAAAAAAACAAAACTGACTTATATTCTTAAAATGAAAACCTTTCAGAAAACATTCAGGATTAATACTGAACCTTCAGATGTTTATGCTGCAATAACCAATCCTTATACGATAGAATTATGGTCAGGGTATCCGGCAGTGATGAGTACTGAACCCGGATCTGAGTTCTCATTATGGGAAGGAGATATAACTGGTCTGAACGTTGAGTTTATTCAGGACCGGAAAGTAGTTCAGGAATGGTATTTTGGAGAACAGATTGAGAAGTCAGTTGTCACTATTTCAATTAAACAGGAGGGTGAAAATTCACTGGTTACGGTTGAACATACGAATATCCCTGATGAGGAGTATGATAATATCGCTGAAGGATGGAAAGAGTACTATTTCGGGGCAATAAAGACCTTCTTCAATCCTAATTTTTGAGGAACTGGGAATTAACAGGTGCTCTCTGGTTGTTGTCACAGAGAGAGTATATGTCTTCAATGCATGCAACTATCAGGGTCGCAATTCCTTTATATGACAAGGAATCAGCCTGTCCCTGTACTTTTCCTGCCCATTCCCTGATCCATGTTAGCAAATGCGTTTTAATGAACCGCCTGATTTCATTTCTGAACTCGACAAGACAGACAGGATCATCAAGCGCAATATATTTTTCCACCAGGATGGTCAGGAAAAGAAGCTCAATCCCGATGTGATCATCACTTACTTTATTTTTAAATTTTGATGCCCAGCCGTACGACTCATAGAATTCGGAAACAGTTCGTTTTTTGACACCTTCAGGCACCTCATGGTAAAAAGAAGAATATGGCGGGGCGAGTAGACCTTGATTTCCTGAGAAGAGCCTGTTGTAATCATTACGGAGTTCATTAAGGCATTGCTCCTTATCACCACAGGCATTCCTCAGCTGAGCCGCTGCAAGTAAAAAGTTGGGATTTGAACTTGAAACCGGGAGCTTTTTTATTATCCCTTGCTGCCAGAAATCCACTATGCACTCCTCATTAGGTTCATACATGATCATACTCCCTGCAAAATACAGCAGCAGATTATAGCCCTTAAGAACATTCCGACTCTGATTCCTTATTTCCATATCAAAGCAAACAATTATACCTGTATCTGAAATATTGAGAATAATCCCTTGTAAACTGCCACGCGAAACGGATTCAATGCATATAACCGAAGACAACACTAAAATGTTCAACAACGCACCGGAAGCAATTTCAGGTAAACGGTAAATTGCAATCCAGTTCAGCAGATCAGTTTTGTCAGGGGGAGCATAATTTTATTAACAATCCAAATCGTACATTTCGGAATGAGGCTTAGAGACTTCTCCTGTCCATAAGCCTGCATCCCTCTTGTGTTTTCTGGAACATCAGCTGTCTCGGGCTGATTGTTCTGTTCAATTTCCTTATATCATTTATAAACTGCAGAACCATGCATTGGCAATGGACTAAATTCACATTATTCAGAAGATAGAAAGCCATTGACAGGTTAAATTGAAAAAGGGTGACTTTTCAAGGCACCCTCTGTTTATTTCCGGTAATAATAATCTAAACTTTGCTGAAATCAGCCATTTCATGCGGATAGATGTTCTTGTCAACTTTTTCCTTTATTTCTGTAAAGGCCTTCAGCGTATACTCTACATCTTCGAGAGTATGTGCTGCTGTAGGAATAATCCTGAGCATTACAACATCCTTGGGCACTACCGGATAAACAACTACCGAGCAGAAAAGACCGTAGTTTTCACGGAGGTCAAAAATCATCTGTGTAACCTGCGAAAGGGGACATTTCATGAACACCGGGGTAACCGGAGATTCCGTATTGCCAAGATCAAGCCCCGCTTCCCTGAAACCTTTTTGCAGGGCATGGGCAATTGTCCATAGTTTTTCCCTGTATTCAGGATGTGCCTGGATAAGTTCAAGTCTTTTGATGGCGCCAATGGTCATCGCCATGGGAAGTGATTTTGCATATATCTGCGAACGAAGATTAAACCTCAGGTAGGTAATAACTTCTTTTTTCCCGGCAACAAATGCACCTATGCCAGCCATAGATTTTGCAAAAGTTGCAAAGTATACATCAATTTGGTCCTGTACGCCGAAATGTTCACCTGTTCCAGCTCCTGTCTTTCCCATTGTACCAAAACCGTGTGCATCATCAACCAGGAAGCGGAAACTGTATTTTTCCTTCAGTTTTGCGATCTGGTCAAGCTTTCCAAGATCTCCTGCCATCCCGAAGACCCCTTCAGTTATCACAAGAATGCCTCCTCCTGTTTGCTCCACCAGTCTGGTTGCTCTTTGAAGCTGTTTTTCACAGCTTTCCATATCATTGTGATGGTAAACAAACCGTTTTCCTATATGCAACCTTAATCCATCCATTATACAGGCATGAGATTCGGAATCATATACGATAACATCCCGCCTGTCAACAAGCGAGTCAATGATAGATACCATACCCTGATATCCGAAGTTGAGCAGATACGCAGATTCCTTTCCCACGAAATCGGCTGCCATTTTCTCAAATTTCTCGTGAGTGGTAGTCTGACCCGACATCATCCTTGCTCCCATAGGATATGCAAGACCATACTGTGCTGTTGCATCGGCATCAGCTTTTATTACTTCAGGCAGGTTTGCCAGTCCCAGATAATTATTCAGACTCCAGTTAAGCACTTCCTTGCCTCTGAACTTCATTCTTGGCCCAATCTCACCTTCAAGCTTCGGGAACATAAAATATCCGTCAGCAAAATAGGAGTACTGCCCAAGAGCTCCTTTGTTAGATTTAAACTTTTCAAAAATGTCCATTTTATATGTAGTTCTGTGAAATTTCGACAAATCTAAATATAAAGAGGTAGAACAGGATACCTATTTATACCCAATTTCGTTGCCTGTACTGTCTGTTATATCTTGTTTGGCTATATTCATGCTGATATAAGATTGGAACTGTACAGTCATAATAATCTTAAAAATATCCCGTTTACACAATGATATGAAAAAAAATCAGTACTTTTGCGCAACATTTTTTTCTATGAAGATCAGGATATTTGGAATACTGATGGTTATGATTCTAGTCAGCTCATGCAGTGAGTATCAGAAACTGCTTAAGAGTTCTGATTCGGATCTGAAGAAAGAAAAGGCTAAGGAGTTCTATACGGCTGGGCAGTATGTCAAGTCATCCGAACTGCTTGGGCAGATCATCCCACGGTTCCGGGCTACCGATGAAGCTGAGGAACTTGGATGGATGCAGGCTCAAAGCTTTTATGGGATGAGGGATTACTTTACGGCTGGAACTTACTTTAAAGCTTTTGTTGATCAGTTTCCTTTTGGGAAACATGCCGAGGAAGCTCAGTTCCTGGTGGGTAAGTGCGACTATAATATTTCACCAAGGCCGGAACTTGATCAGGAGTATACAAAGAGCGCCCTTGAAGAATTTAATATTTTCGTTACCAGGTATGCCTACAGTCCAAGGGTAGAGGATTGCAAGAAGATGATGGCTGAACTTCAGAACAAGCTTGTTGAAAAATCACGTAAAAGCGCCAAGCTTTATTATGATATGAAGCAATACAAAGCCGGCGTGGTAGCTATCAACAATAGCCTCAAACAGTACGCCAACTCCAAGTACCGTGAGGAGATGATGTATTTAAAGCTCAGTTCTCTCTATATGTATGCATATAAAAGCATGCCGGATAAACAGAAATCCCGCTATCAGGATACTATGGACGACTATTATTCCTTTATGGAAGAATTCCCCACGAGCCAGTATTCGAAAGATGTTGCAGATATTTTTGAGAAAACAAACCGATTCCTGAAGACAGGAGTCCAGACAGTTGAAGAAAAGAAATAAAACTATAATATGGATTACAGAAAATCAGTAGCACCTGTTACAACTGTTACCAGAAATCTGGATATGATGACCAGGGGTAACGGAAATATCTATGAAACCGTGATTGTTGTTGCCAGAAGGGCCAATCAGATCTCAGTGGAGATGAAACAGGAACTGAACAAAAAACTAGAGGAGTTTGCTTCATACAGCGACAACCTTGAGGAAGTTTTTGAAAACAGGGAGCAGATTGAAATATCCAAATTCTACGAAAGGCTTCCTAAACCTACTCTTATTGCTCTTCAGGAACTTGAGGAGAATAAAATATTCTACAGGAATACAGATACCAACGCAAAGCAGAAATAACCAGCATTACTGATAATGCTTGAAGGCAAACACATACTGGTAGGCGTAACCGGAGGTATTGCCGCTTATAAGACTGCTTCCGTGATCAGACTTCTGGTCAGAGACAGAGCTGAGGTTAAAGTTGTTATGACCCCTCATGCAAAAGAGTTTATTACACCTCTGACTTTAGCCACTCTTTCCAAAAATCCGGTGATCTCAGAATTCTTCAATCCTGAAAACGGCGATTGGAACAGTCACGTGGATCTCGGTCTGTGGGCTGATCTTTTTCTTATTGCCCCGGCAACAGCAAATACTCTCGGCAAAATGGCCAATGGAATAGCCGATAACCTTCTTCTTACTACGTATTTTTCGGCAAGATGCCCTGTATTTGTTGCTCCGTCAATGGATCTGGATATGCTAAAGCATCCAGCAACTGTAAAAAATACAGAGACTCTTAAAACATTCGGTAATACAATCATCGAACCCGAAACAGGTGAACTTGCAAGCGGACTATCAGGAAAAGGACGAATGGCTGAACCGGATGACATTGTGAAAGAGATCAGAGATTTCTTTTCAAAAAAAAAAAGAAATAAGCCTCTGATCGGGAAACGTATCCTGATAAATGCCGGACCCACCCGGGAACCAATTGATCCGGTAAGGTTCATCAGCAACTACTCTTCCGGACGAATGGGTGTCTCAATTGCTGATGCTGCGGTTGAATACGGTGCAACAGTGGAACTTATTCTTGGTCCCGTGAACATCTGCCCCGACTTCGGGGAAATGAATGTAACTAATGTAAACACAGCTGCGGAAATGGCGTCCGCATGCATCTCGAAATTCCAGGAATGCGACATTGCTATCCTTTCAGCTGCTGTTGCAGATTTTTCACCTCTTGAACCTGAAGGAAAAAAGATAAAAAAAGACAGAGGTGAACTCATCCTTAAACTTAAACCTACAACTGATATCGCAGCGCGACTGGGAAAAATGAAGAAACCATCTCAGTTCATAGCAGGATTTGCACTCGAAACAGATAATGAATTTGAGAATGCCAGACAAAAGCTTGTAAGGAAAAATCTGGATATGATAATCCTTAATTCACTGAATGAAGCAGGCGCAGGTTTCGGATTTCCTACAAACAAAGTCACTATAATCGACAGGTACAATAATATTGATAACTTTGATCTTAAATCTAAAGAAGAGGTCGCTCGGGACATTCTGGATAAATTGGTTTCGTTGCTAAATTATTCTGTATAAATGAGATATGCGAGATTTTCTGAATATTGTTTCCTGATTTTGCTTCTCTGTTTTCCTTTGACTGTCAGATCACAGGAACTTAATTGCAATGTCCAGGTTTCTGCCCAGATGATCCAGGGCTCAAACAGGGAGATATTCACAAATATGCAGAAAGATATTTATGAGTTCATCAATAATACGGTCTGGTCTAATCATGTATTCAGTTACGCAGAACGCATCGACTGCAATATTCTGATCAATCTTACCGACCAGATATCCGGTGATGAGTTCAAAGGTACTATTCAGATTCAGTTACGACGTCCTGCATTCAATACAACCTATAATTCTACCATGCTGAATTTTGTGGATAATAATTTTCAGTTCAGATATGTAGAATATCAGACACTCGAATTTGATCCGACAATACATAAGTCAAACCTGATTTCTGTTCTGGCTTATTATGTCTATATAATCCTTGGGGTGGATTACGATTCATATTCCCCGCTCGGGGGCACTGAATTCTTTCAGATGGCGGAAAAAATTGTCACCAATGCCCAGAACGCTGTCGAGACCGGATGGAAACCCTACGATGGTTCAAGGAACAGAAACAGATACTGGCTGGTGAAAAATATCCTTAATAAGGAGTATGAAGGGGTTAGGTTGTTTATTTATGAATACGACATTAACGGACTTGACCGGCTGGAATCAAAGATCACTGAGGCCAGGAACGATATTGCAGAAAGCCTTAAACTGCTTCAGGAGGTGTATCGGAAAAAACCAGATCCTTTCATGTATTTCCTCTCCATAATAATAGATTCAAAATCAGAGGAGCTGATAAACATTTATACTGATGCATTCCCTGAAGAAAAGAGCCGGGTTGTACAAATTCTTACAGAAATAGACCCTGCAAACAAGACCAAGTATGAAAAGATAACAGCCACTTCAACACAATAATATCGTTATGTTAACAAAGCTGTTCGTTCAAAACTATGCTCTGATCAGGGAACTGGACGTTGAGTTTGAAGGCGGACTCACAATAATCACAGGTGAAACAGGTGCCGGTAAATCTATTCTCCTGGGTGCACTATCTCTTATTCTTGGTAACAGGGCCGATACCGGAGTTCTCCTTAATAAAGAAGAAAAATGCATCGTTGAAGGAACATTCAGAATTGAAGATCCTGATTTGAAGGAATATTTCAGTCTGAATGAACTTGACTGGTCACCGGCATCAACACTGCGAAGGGAAATAAGTCCGGCAGGTAAGTCAAGGGCGTTTGTAAATGATACTCCTGTTACAGTAAATAATCTAAAAGAATTAGGAGATCGCCTGATAGATATTCATTCCCAGCATCAGACACTTATGCTGAGCGATAATTCGTTCCAGATGAACATTATCGATTCGTTCGCCGGCACAGTAAAGCTGAAGAATGACTACAAGCAAATTTATACTGATTTCCTTGCCCTTAAACGGGAGTATGCCGGTCTTAAGGTAAAGGCTGACAGAAACCGGTCTGATCTGGAATACTACGAATTTCAGTACCGGCAACTGACAGAAGCCGGTCTGAGAAAAGGTGAACAGGAGGAACTCGAAGCTGAACAGGAGCTGCTCACGCATGCAGAAGATATTAAGACTTCGCTTGTCTCTTCTTCCCTTTTACTCGAGAGGAATGAATCATCTGTCCTTTCAATGCTTCAGGAGGTGAAGAATAACCTCGTGAAGATCAGAGAATACCTTCCTGATGGACAGGAAATGGTTAGAAGACTGGAGGCTTCCATCATTGAACTTGATGATCTCGCACATGACATCGGGAAACTTGAGGATACCATAGAAGCTGATCCAGGAAGACTGGCAGGGGTAAACGAACGACTCGACCTGCTTTATTCCCTTATCAGAAAGCACAGGGTTGAAGATCTGCCGGGACTTATTGATAAGAAGGACGAGATTGGCAGACTGGTTAGTACCATAGAAGGGAGTGATGCAAGGCTTACAGAGCTCGAAGTCATTCTGGTAAAAGAAACAAAACGGCTGTCAGATCTTGCCGGAAAGATGTCAGATATGAGAAAGGCTGTTCTTGCCAATGTCGAATCTAAGGTGACAGACACCCTTAAACAACTGGGTATGCCCAACGCCAGGTTCAGGATATTAATGAACACCGTCAGGGATTTTGCTCCCAATGGAGTCGATCAGGCTGATTTTCTGTTTTCGGCAAATAAACAGATCCAACCGGAAAATCTTGCTAAAATAGCGTCAGGCGGAGAACTGTCAAGGGTCATGCTGAGCCTGAAATCATTGCTTTCACGGAACAATAACCTTCCTACCATAATTTTTGATGAAATCGATTCGGGTGTATCAGGAGAGGTTGCCGATAAAGTCGGACAGATACTCTCGGGTATGGGTGAATATATGCAGGTAATTAATATTACACATCTGCCGCAGGTAGCCTCCCGTGGGAAAATGCATTATCATATATATAAAGATGATACCGATGATGCAACATTTACCCGGGTTAAATTGTTATCGAAGGATGAAAGAATTCTGGAAGTAGCCAGATTACTGAGCGGAAGCGAGATAACTGAAGCAGCAATTAAAAATGCCAAAGAACTCTTGTCTGACGTAATTAATTAATCTTAAAAACAAAATGAGAGAAGGACTTTTACAGGGGAAAAAAGGTGTGATCTTCGGAGCACTGAATGACAAATCTATTGCCTGGCACGTAGCTCTTAAGGCACATGAACAGGGTGCAGAACTTGTTCTGACCAATTCGCCGGTGGCTATGAGGCTCGGGACTATCAATGAACTTGCCAGTATAACCGGAAGCAAGGTAATCGCTGCCGATGCAACAAAGATGGAAGATATTGATGCTTTATTGAGTGAAAGTCTGAAGATATTCGGCGGACAGTTTGATTTCATCCTTCATTCAATCGGAATGTCCCCTAATGTGAGAAAGGATATACCCTACGAACAGACCAGCTATGAGAACATGCTCAAAACCCTGGATATTTCAGCCTTGAGTTTTCATAGGATACTTCAGACATCATATAAACTTGACGCGTTGAAGGAATGGGGTTCTGTTGTGGCTCTTTCTTATGTTGCAGCCCAGAGAACACTTTCAGGCTATAACGATATGGGAGATGCCAAGGCTCTTCTTGAATCAATTGCAAGAAGCTTTGGCTATATATATGGACGCGACAAAAAAGTTCGTATAAACACAGTATCTCAGTCCCCTACAGTGACGACCGCCGGGATGGGTATCCATGGATTTGACTCACTGGTGGATTTTTCAGACAGAATGTCTCCATTGGGTAATGCAACTGCCGAAGAATGTGCCGATTACTGTATAGCGCTGTTCTCCGATCTTACACGGAAAGTGACTATGCAGAACCTGTATCACGACGGAGGATTCTCTAACATGGGTATGAGCCTCCGTGCAATTGAACAGTATAAGAAGAGTTTTGAGGAATGCGATTGTGACGAGAAGAAGTGATAAGTATAAAAACCTATTTTTAAAGCGGCATACCAGATGGTTTGCCGCTTTTTCTATTTTTGACCCGAGATACACGCTTAATTATGACTAATATTATACTCCTGATCATCTTTTACTTCACATTACCGATCCTGATAATTATCTTCTCCAAGAAATGGAACTTCCTTCAGAAACTTGGGACAATTGTACTCGCGTACGTTTTTGGTCTTTTACTTGGCAGCTGCGGAATTCTGCCCAAAAGCAGTGAAGCATACAAGATTGCATCAGAAGGGAAACCCCCTATTGCTGCCAACGTGATGGAGCAGCTTATCAAAGACGGTAAGGTGCCTGAATCAGACAGGTTCGTTAATCAGGTGGCAATGGTTCAGGATTTGATTCCTTCAATTATTGTTCCTCTGGCATTTCCGTTACTCCTCTTTTCAATGAATATTAAAAGATGGCTTAAATATGCAGGTAAAGGATTTATATCAGTAGCATTGGCACTGGTCTCAGGTGTTGTAATGGTGACAGCAGGGTTTTTCATATGGAAAAACTCCATCCCTGAAAGCTGGAAACTGGCAGGGATGTTCGAGGGTATATATACGGGGGCTACTGCTAATTTCGTTGCTCTTAAAATAGCTCTGAATGTCGATCCGAACCTGTTTATACTGGTTAATACCTATGATATGCTTGTAGGTGCCGTACTGGTTCTATTCTTTATAACTCTTGCCCCGAAGCTCTTCCGACTTATTTTGCCAAGCTATACCAATGAAAAAGGAATAACTCCCGATGATGAAATGATCGCAAAGGAGACGGAAGATCTTGATGATTATTCCGGTATGCTGAAAAAGAAGACATTTATTCCTTTGATGAAGGCGCTGGGTCTGTCGGTGATCATTTTTGCTGTTTCCGGGGGGATCAGCCTACTTCTTCCAAAATTGCCTCAAATGGTCGTAGTAATACTTTCAGTAACAACTCTTGCGATCCTTGCATCGCTTATTGAGTCAGTTAATAAGATAGAGAAGACTTTTCAGCTTGGAATGTATTTCATCCTGGTTTTTTCACTCGTCCTGGCTTCAATGGCGGATCTGAAGACAATTTTCAATATTGGAATGCTGAATCTCATTCTGTTTATTTCATGGTGCTATTTTGGATCCCTGACTCTACATCTTATTCTTGCAAAGATATTCAAGGTCGATGCGGATAATTTTCTTATCACAGCAACTGCCTTTGTCTTTTCCCCTCCCTTTGTGCCGCTCGTAGCAAATTCACTTAAAAACAGGGATGTGATCGTAACAGGAATAACAGGAGGAATTATCGGATTTGTTCTTGGCAACTATTTCGGCATTATCCTGGCCTATGCATTAAAAGGGCTGTAGAGAAATCCCCACAGCCCATAGATTATTTTCGGAGTAAAGTCAATATTAAAACAGGTAGTTTAATCCTATCGAGAAACCTATATTCCCGTCCTGTTTGTCAAATGCCTTGCCCATATCTATGGCAATCACGAAGTTCTGATTCATCACAAGCATTAAACTTGCTCCGGCACTCTGATGGAATTTTTCTCCACCGGGGTTGAAGTAATCTGAGTACTGTTCACCCGGATACAAAAGGTTGAATCTTGTTTCAAGGTTTGATGGCGTCTGTATCTTTTTTGTTATCCGGCCAACATCATAGAATCCGTTTAGCCCAAGGTAACAATCCTGTTTCAGGAATTTGAAATACAGAGGTTTCCATCTGAGTTCAAAGTTACCCATCGCGTAGGCATCTCCAATGACTCTGTTCCTCAGCACGCCCCTGAGTGTTTTGGCGCCTCCGAGACCTTCTGAGGTGGCGCCGGTAAGTCGTGATGTTATGATCTGCGATTCATAGAAGAAAGGTACATCACCTGTAAGCCTTGTCTGATAACCTATCCTGTAAACAAATGAGAGATCATTCTCTATGATTGTGAAATACTGGCGATGTATGAAGTACAGTCTTGTAAAGCTCCAGTCATTGCCAATAAATTTAGGAGCTAACTCCAGTCCGAGCTCTGTCCAGAGCCCCTTCATCGGATTGGGTTTGTTGTCGCGGCTGTCCCAGGTAACACCTACCTTGAGAGTATTTACCCATCCTCCTGATTTTTCGTCGGCAGAGATAATCCCCAGAGCTTTATACCTTTCAAACAAACCAGGCATATCAGCATTATATGGAAGCTTATCCGATTTTCCTTTATTGAGCTTGGGTACATTTACTGTATCAATGGTGAAATCCTGGAATGCAAAGCCGGCCGACCATAGCAAATGATTGCCGGCAAGCTTGCCCCGAAAGTCATTTTTAAATCTGAACTGGTTCCTTTCAATGTTATAAAACATCCTCGATTTATAGACCTGTGGAGAAAGATCACTGTTGGTCCAGTCCTTATTATAAACAGACTCATACCCGTTGTAGCCGAAGAAGTTGTACGCCCGGTCGGGAAGATAACTCAGATCGCAGATCCATTGAACATTAGGAATGATGTGGTTCGACTCAAACATGAACCTGTAAATTCCGCTTCCCTTTGTGTACCTAGATACCTCGGTATAGGTGTGATCAAGAAAATCAGGGTATTTACTGCCGTCTCCGTAGTTAAAGAACTCAGCCAGCGCTCCATACTGGAAACCGAGATCCGAATCATAAGTGATAGTCGGCAGTGCACCTCCGAATCTCCAACCGGTCTTTACCTTCTTTTCCTGACCGGAAACGGGGTCCATTAATAAAATAGTAAATAACAGAAATATGGTCTTTCTCATGGGTTTAGGGTTTGATTCCAGTCGCTAAAGATAAAGAAAAATGATAATCTCAGCTGCATTTTCTGATATTTACTAATTTAGAAGCTGATTATAGTTTTTACATGGGAAGAGGTCTCTTGATTACCAATATCGGAAGCCTGATTCAGGTTGAAGAAGAATGCAGGCAAAGGATCTGCGGAAATGAAATGTCTGTACTGAGTACGAAGACGGATGCATTTCTGTATTTCAGCAATGGGATTATCATAGATTTTGGGAAAATGACTGATCTTGAACTGACCGACATCCCTGTTGATGATCCTGACCTGATGAAGATAGATGCCGGTGGCAGAATGGTCTTCCCTTCTTTCTGTGACCCGCATACTCACCTCGTTTATGCCGGAAGCCGCGAAGGTGAATTCAGGGACAGAATAAAAGGCTTGTCATATGAAGAGATCGCCGGAAGGGGAGGTGGAATACTCAATTCAGCTGAGCTGCTTCATAATACATCGGAAGATGATCTGTTTCTGCAGTCAATGGTCAGGATACAGGAAATAATCATGCAGGGAACAGGAGCAGTGGAGATAAAAAGCGGATATGGACTGAACACAGAAGATGAACTTAAAATGCTCAGGGTTATCAGACGTATAAAAGAAAAATCTCCTCTTGAAGTCAGGGCCACATTCCTGGGAGCACATGCGGTACCTGAGGAATTTGCAGGCAAACGGGATTTATATGTCGATTTGATTATTAATGAGATGATCCCGGTTGTAGCAGCTGAGGAACTGGCCGATTATATTGATGTTTTTTGCGACAGGGGCTTTTTCTCTGTGGAAGATACAGAAAGAATACTCATGGCAGGCATGAAGTATGGACTAATCCCTAAGATTCATGCCAATGAACTTGACTTTTCAGGCGGTGTACAGACCGGAGTAAAATACAATGCACTGTCTGTCGATCATCTTGAAAGTTCAGGAGAGGATGAGATAGTGGCGCTGCTGGGATCTGCTACAATGCCTACCTTATTACCGGGAGCCGCTTTTTTTCTTGGGCTGAAATATCCTCCTGCCAGAAAAATGATAGATGCGGGACTTCCTGTAGCTCTTGCATCCGATTTTAACCCTGGCTCTTCCCCATCCGGAAATATGAAGATGGTCATGTCTCTCGCATGTCTGAAACTTAAAATGCTACCTGAAGAAGCCATAAATGCAGTGACTATCAATGCTGCATATGCTATGGGGCTGTCAGATACTCATGGATCGATAGCCCGGGGGAAAGTGGCAAATATTTTCATTACGCGGGATATGCCATCCTATGAATTCCTGCCCTATTCCTATGGCAGCGATCTCATAGATACTGTTATACTAAGAGGTGAAATTATAAAAAGGTAACTGTCATCTGTGCGACTCTCATTTCACCACTGGCCTGTTTGTGATAGTGTCTGCTTCTGTTGATCACATTCAGAGCCTGTCTGAAAGGAGAAAGAATGAGACAAAATACAAGAAATTATCATGGTAAAACCAATTCTAGAATGTGTTCCGAACTTCAGTGAGGGAAGGGATATGAATGTTATACACCAGATAGTAGCTGAAATTGAGGCTGTTGAAGGTGTAAAACTGCTCAATGTCGATCCGGGCAAGGCGACAAACCGTACGGTTGTTACCTTTGTGGGTGATCCGGATTCGGTGGCAGAGGCAGCATTCCTGGCCGTGAGGAAAGCTTCGGAAGTGATCGATATGTCGAAACATCACGGAGAACATCCGAGGATGGGCGCTACTGACGTACTTCCATTTGTTCCGGTTTCAGGGATTACAATGGAAGAAACAGTGTTTATTGCCAGAAGAGTTGCTGAGAGGATCGGAAGGGAACTTGGAATTCCTGTCTATTGTTATGAGAATGCAGCATTCAGTGATGAGAGGCGTAACCTGGCCAGCTGCAGGGCTGGCGAATACGAAGGTCTTAGAAATAAACTGGCTGATCCTCACTGGAAACCGGATTACGGACCAGCTGTGTTTAATGAGAAGGCAGGAGCAACAGTTGCCGGAGCAAGAGATTTCCTTGTAGCTTATAATGTAAACCTCAATACCACTTCGACACGAAGGGCAAATGCGATCGCCTTCGATGTAAGGGAGAAGGGAAGACCAAAAAGAGAAGGTGATTCCCTGACCGGAAAGATCATATATGACGAAAACGATGAAAAAGTTATGATCCCCGGTAGTCTCAAAGCTGTCAAAGCTATCGGCTGGTTTATAGAAGAATACGGTTTTGCCCAGATATCAATGAACCTTACAGATATTTCGGTTACTCCTCTTCATGTGGCATTTGATGAAGTTTGCAGGAAAGCTGAAGCACGGGGAATAAGGGTTACAGGTTCTGAAATAATAGGACTCGTTCCTCTCAGATCACTGCTTGAAGCCGGAAGGTATTTTCTGTATAAGCAGCAGCGTTCTGCCGGTGTCCCCGATGATGAACTCATCAGAATTGCAATCCGTACAATGGGTCTTGACGAGATCACACCATTCAGACCTGAAGAAAAAATTATTGAGTATATCATGGCTGACAAAAGCAGGAAAATGCTTGCCGATCTCAGTCTCAAGGCATTCATGAATGAGACTGCCTCAGAATCTCCGGCGCCTGGAGGCGGATCTGTATCAGCATATATCGGAGCCCTTGGTGTCTCACTTGGAACAATGGTCGCAAATCTGTCAAGTCATAAAAAAGGCTGGGACGATAAATGGACCAATTATTCCGGCTGGGCCGAAAAAGGCAAGACTCTGCAGAATGAACTGCTTTCCCTGGTTGATAAGGATACTGATGCTTTTAACAGTATTTTGGAAGCTTTCAGACTTCCGGGTAAAACTGTTGAAGAACAGAAGATCAGGCATGAGGCGATTCACGCTGCTACAAAGAATGCCGTTCTGGCTCCTCTGAAGGTAATGGAAACAGCATACTCCGCCTTTGGACTTGTCAGAGACATGGTGGAAGAGGGTAATCCTAATTCGATAACGGATGCAGGTGTTGGAGCTCTCGCCTTACGGGCCTGTATTAAAGGAGCATATCTTAATGTAAAGATCAACCTTTCAGATCTGGAGGATAAAGAGTTTATTAAGGAGGTACTGATGAAGGCTTGTGATATAGATTCCAAATCAAAAATGGAAGAGGAGGCTATTTCCAGTCTGGTCGAGGAAAAGATCGTCAGAGCTCATCTCTCATAAATACTTGCCAATCCTCCTGATCAACCTTAGCGTATGTGAATAATCTCCGGTTTCAAACCTGAATATTCCCTGGTGATCTATCGGATCGATCCTGACCCTTCCATATGAATGGATCACCAGTCCTTTAGCTACAATCATCCCGGTATGAGTGATCTTGTCCTTTTCCGCACCAAAAAAAGCCAGATCTCCGGGGATAGCTTCATCAATAAATTCTATGGATACGCCTTCACGGGACTGTATTGCCACTTCTCTCGGAATTTTTGTCCCGCGGATCTTGAAAACCAGCTGGGTAAATCCGGAACCATCAATACCTGAAGGAACACGTCCCCCCCATAGGAAAGGCGCGTTGATGAATTTCATGGCCACATCCTGAAGGTGATATTCTCCTGAAACAAAGTTCTTATTAAACTCAGGCTCAGTCCGGTATATGTTCTTACCGGCCACAAAGGTTTTTTCCCGGAAATCAGGACTGTATATCTCGCATCCGGCTTCAAGAACAAGCCTGGTATTGTCTTCCCTGTAACATAGTAAACTCCGGTTTAATACACGGTTGTCCGTATTTCCTGTGTCATCAGCATACAGCATATGTTCCGTTTCGACCCAACCGCTGAACTCATCAAAGTCATCCTTTATCCTGAGCCATGCGCCGCATTTATCAATAATTGTGTATTTCTCACCAAACAGAATCTGACTCAGCATTTCAGATTTATGTGTCGGTCCTAATCTGAGCGGTATATATACATTTCCACAGATAAGTTTTTCCATCTGACGCTGTTTTTCCAAAGTTACAAATATAGCAGGTGACTTGTACAAAGTCCTGCACGACTTTATTCCGGGTTGGAAGCAGCTTATCCCTAATATGGGATTCTCAGCGCATATCGTTAATTTCCACTCCTTTGAATCTGGCTGCAGGGAACACGAATTCCGAGGGATCAGCTTTATGCTCCAGATCAAATTTCCCGATCCGGATATTGATGACAACCCCGTCGCGTCTTTTATACTCAAAATCAAGAAGGGTAAGGTCGGTCTTCCTGATATTCAGACGTACCCTTACCAGATCGCTCTTAATGTCGGTGGGGTACAGATCAACGGTATAAGCAGAGGAATTTTCTTCTACAAGCCTGGATTTAAAGCCGGATTTATACATCGTGAAAATATCTGAAGGATGGTTCTGGAAAGAGTGATCCTTCTTGTCCGGTTTCGTGATTGTGACTTCATTTTCAGCTTCAAGAAAGTTCCATGTTGTTTCACCATCGAACCATACCTGATTTTCGCCCAGGGCAAGCTTATAATTATCTTTTTTCAGGAGCAGCGATCCTTGTACCGAGTCGGCGGTATTTTCTGCCAGATCGCTTGTTATCATGGTAAATTCCATTGAGACTGATGGTGCTTTGGTGGCCCTGGCCGAAAAGTCATCGAGAATACGCATAGCCTGAGGATCATTCTGTGCCGAAAGCATCAGGCTGCAAAACAGGGAGAAAGTGAAGAACAATGATTTTTTCATGTCTCTTTTATTCAAGTCCCTTCAAAATCTGTTCCAAAGACATAAAATCACTGACCAGGACATCTCTTGCCTTGCTGCCTTCAAACGGGCCGACAATACCTGCCGCTTCAAGCTGGTCTATTATCCTGCCTGCGCGGTTATAACCTATCGACAGTTTTCTCTGGATAAGAGAGGTTGATCCCTGCTGATGCTGAACAACGAGTCGGGCTGCGTCATCAAACATGGGATCTCTTTTCTTGAGATCCACTTCAGCAACACCTGATTCACTGTCATCAACATATTCAGGCAGATGCATGGCATCGGGATAGCCATGCTGAGATCCTATAAATTCGGTAAGTTCTTCAATTTCAGGAGTGTCAATAAAAGCACACTGCACCCTGACAGGCTCGTTACCAGAAGAAACAAGCATATCGCCGCGTCCTACAAGCCTGTCTGCTCCGGTAGAGTCGAGAATGGTACGCGAATCAATAGAGGAGAAAACCCTGAAGGCAATTCTTGTCGGGAAATTAGCTTTGATAAACCCTGTGATAATATTGGCAGATGGTCTTTGTGTAGAGATGATCAGATGAATTCCTATCGCTCTTGCCAGCTGGGCCAGCCTGCCTATAGGTCCTTCGATTTCTCTTCCTGCTGTCATGATCAGATCGGCAAACTCATCTATGATCAAAACAATATAGGGCAGATACTTGTGTCCTTTTTCAGGATTGAGTTTACGGGATATGAATTTCTCATTGTATTCCTTAATATTTCTCGACTGGGCTGCTTTCAGAAGTTCAAGCCTGTTGTCCATCTCGATGCACAGGGAGTTAAGCGTGTTTATCACTTTCTGTGTATCGGTTATAATGGCATCTTCTTCTCCCGGAAGTTTTGCAAGGAAGTGGCGTTCGATCTTCATGTAAAGAGGCAGTTCAACTCTTTTGGGATCGATAAGGACGAACTTTACCTCTGAAGGGTGTTTCTTGTAGAGAATAGATGTTATTATTGCATTGATTCCTACCGATTTTCCCTGACCGGTCGCACCTGCTACAAGGAGGTGAGGCATCTTGGTAAGATCGATTATAAATGGCTCATTGGTTATGGTCCTACCGAGTGCAAGCGCCAGATCGTATTTGCTTTCCTGAAATGCCTTTGAGGTGATCAGCGATTTCATGGAAACCATTTCAGGTTTCTTGTTCGGAACCTCAATGCCTACCGTGCCTCTGCCAGGTATCGGTGCGATAATCCTGATGCCAAGCGCCGACAGGTTAAGAGCAATATCATCTTCGAGAGATTTTATTCTTGCCAGCCTGACACCTCTTTCGGGTACAATTTCGTAAAGCGTTACTGTCGGACCTATTGTCGCGGAAATACTCTTGATACTGATCTTGTGATCACCGAGTGTCTTTATAATATTCTCTTTATTCTCAAATACTTCAGTATTGTCAAATGCAGTTTCCGACTTGTGATCCTTCAGTATCGATACTGGCGGAAATTTATAGTGAGAGAGATCCAGTCTTGGATCATAATTCTCCATGATCTTGTCAACCTCATGATCTTCAATGGTATCGTTAGTTTCGGGTCGTGTTATATTAAGCGGAACTTCAGATGTGTCTGAACTATGAGAATTATCCTGTGTGAAATCGTGGATTATGGAAGCCTTGGGATAGACATCCTGGGCAACGATCCTGTCTGACTTATCCTCTTCAGTCTCTCTATCCTCCTCTGCTTCCTCATGTCTGTTATTTGTGTTCCTGACAATGAATTCAACAGGTGCATCCTCATCATCTTGTTCAGCTTCTCCGGTCTCTGTCTCTTCATTTATCATTGAATCAGATTCTTCCTGATCCATAATTTCAGGAACAGGTTCTTCTTTTGTCCTGTTACGTCGGAATTTTAAAAAGCCGGGGACCTTTACGGCAAAAGACTCAGGCCTTACTCTGAGAGCGAAGATCAGATATGTTACTGTCAATACCGTTAATACTACTCCCGTACCTATCTTACCCATGAAAGCATTCAGCCATCTTGATGCCATATAACCCTGTGCACCTCCAGGTCCGCTTCCCAGATAGACATTTGATTTTCCAAATAAAAAACCAAGCAGAAGAGATACTATTATCGCTGCAAAAGTGAACTTCAGTACAAGACTTAGAGGTCTGATCTTTGGAAATCTCAAAAGATATAATCCGATAGCGCCAAATATCAGAGGGATGAAAAAAGCCCCGAATCCGAATCCGTTGGTTATGATCATTTTGGCAAGGAATTCTCCGCTTTTGCCGGACCAGTTCTTTACCTCAATGTCGGGACCTGAAACCACTGCAGACGGTAACAAGCTCTGATCAGTTTTCCACCAGAACAGAAATGAAACGCATGCCAGTAACAGGTATAATGCAAATCCACAAATGAGAATTCCAATAATAAATTTAATCCGCTCGTCGGTGAAGAAAGATTTGGATTTTCCCGAACCTTTGGCAGTTTTAATATTCTTTTTACCAGACTCTTCCTTCGCTTTGGTCATTATAGTTCAGTATGTTCATTAGGCAGTCCCAAAGGTAATAAATTTGGACCTTACACAAAAAAGAGACTGATGATTTTGAATTTTGATGCACTTTATACCTATAGAAGGAGCATCTTGTTAATAAATCTGATGATGTTCTCCCTTGATACCCTGGTAAATCTCTCCCTGCGTTCGAATACCTTATCTGAAATGTTTTTCCTGTAAACTGTTTCAGCGGTAAACTGAAGTTCTGAGTGACCGATCAGGAAGACAAAATTCATTAGTACACCGTCAATCTGGTTGAATGGAGATGCCGCATTAGGATTCTTGACATTTATTTCAGTCGTGTACCAGATGTTGTATTTCTTATTACGGTCTGCAGGAAATGTAAGCTCTGCATTCATACAGTTGAATCCGCAGATCACAGCTTTCCTGTCTGTCTTGGTAATCTCCATGCCTTCCATTGACTCAAATCCCGGATAAATCTCACCTTTATCTGCCGCGTAATAGTATTTTATCGTGAAGAGACTGAAATAGGTATCATAAATGTCTTCATCAGGGTTAGTCAGGTTCATGATACCTGAATTGCCTATTGGTGAAATCATTTCGAAAAGTATCTTGTTGTTTTTAAATGAGACAACAAGGTCTTTCGGAAGTACTTCTTTCGGTGTAGAACCAATGGAACCCAGGTAATTTATTGAGTAATGTATTTCGCCCTGGTTCAGATTCTTCCCATCCTTATGTACACAGGAGAGACTAAAAATCGAATAGACGATTGCAAGTGGCAGAGTTAGGTTGAGCCTCACTTAACTTATCGTGTTTTGAATGCCGTAAATGTAGCGATTTTTTTTAACTGCAACCGGTACTGCTCTTAAATTAGGGTTTCCGGTGTTGAATGTTATTTAACATGTTTTAAATATGCTTGTTTCATAGATGTTTACAAAATTACTATAACCATAGACAAAGATTTTGCTTCAGCTTTGCTCGCAACTCAGATTGATGCAGATGAGTTTTACATTCTTACTGACGTCCCATACATCTATCTGAATTACAACACTCCCGGGCAACAGGTGCGTGAGTTCCTTGATTATGCCGATACGGTTAAATATCTTCAGGAGGGTCAGTTTGCCAAAGGAAGTATGGCTCCGAAGATTGAAGCATGCCTGAACTTCGTAAAGAACGGGGGTCGAATGAGTGTGATAACAGAAGCTTTCAAGCTTGCTGATAAAAAGTTTGGATCCAAAATAACGATGGAATATGAAGATGACAGGAGGTAGGAGGAATTTTTTTAACTTTGCATCTTCATTTTAAAAATAAAAAATATGCCGTACAATCTTCGCAACCGGAATTTTCTTAAGCTTCTTGATTTCAAACCGGAAGAGATCAGATTTCTGCTTGATCTGGCAGCCGAACTCAAGAAAGCCAAGTATAGCGGCACTGAACAACAGCGCCTTAAGGGAAAGAATATCGCCCTGATCTTCGAAAAATCTTCTACTAGAACCAGGTGCTCCTTTGAAGTTGCTGCCCTTGACCAGGGAGCTCATGTTTCGTATCTCGGCCCGAGCGGCACGCAGATAGGACAGAAAGAGTCGATGAAAGATACCGCAAGGGTACTTGGAAGGATATATGATGCAATAGAATACAGGGGGTTCGGACAGTCTATTGTTGAGGACCTCGCAAAATATTCCGGAGTACCGGTTTGGAACGGTCTTACTGATGAATTCCATCCTACCCAGATACTTGCTGATTTTCTGACCATGCTGGAACATTCTGACAAGCCTCTTAACAAAATATCATACTGCTATCTGGGTGATGCCAGAAACAATATGGGGAATTCGCTACTTGTCGGGGCTGCCAAGATGGGAATGGACTTCAGGGCTGCTGCACCCAAAGCATGCCAGCCTTCAGAAGAACTTGTTGCCACATGCAGAGAAATTGCTAAGGAAACAGGTGCTAAGATAACTATTTCTGACTCGGTTGATGAAGCTGTCAGGGGTGTCGATTTTCTTTACACCGATGTTTGGGTCTCCATGGGCGAGCCCGATGCTGTATGGGAAGAACGTATAAGACTTCTTAAACCATACCAGGTCAATATGGATGTGATCAGGAAAACCGGAAATCCTAAAGTCAAATTCCTGCACTGCCTGCCGGCGTTTCATAACCGTGAGACAAAAGTAGGCGAGGAGATCTACAAAAAGTTTGGTCTCGATGGAGTGGAGGTAACGGAAGATGTGTTCGAATCTGAATATTCAATAGTCTTTGACGAGGCAGAGAACAGGCTTCATACTATAAAAGCAATTATGGTAGCCACCCTGGGACAATAACAATGGCTTACCATAGCCTGGTTGTTGGTGCGGGATACAATGTCAGGGTTTTTTGGGGGAAACAATATTCGAATCCCGTGGCTAAGTGAGTGAATCAGATAAGGCGGAAGTGAATACTCTCTTCCGCTTAACTGAATAACCACGCTCTGATGAAGTAGAAAACCATCACTATGCTTGTCGTAAGTTTCAGCCCTATGCCGGTAAGAAATCCCAGAAGACTTCCGAAACCTGCTCTGGCAGCATACCTGAGATCGTCTTTGAATATCATCTCTCCGACAAAGGCGCCGATAAGAGTACCGAATATGATTCCAGCCGGGCCCAGGAATATTCCTACAATGACACCGACTGTTGCCCCCCTTGTTCCGTATTTTGAACCACCGAATTTCTTTGTTCCCCAAACAGGGATGATGAAGTCAATAATTGTTACAACGACTGCAATTATTCCGAGAACGATAAGAGTGGATCTCTGAAATTGGGCGAACCTTGAAAAATGAAGAAAAAGTAATCCTATATAGCTCAGTGGCGGCCCCGGAAGTACAGGCACCAAACAGCCTATTATCCCCAGGATCATTAGAATTATTCCGGACGTGAGGAGTAAATAGTCTGACATTTAACAAGTATATGGGCAATTGAACCTGCAGAAGATGTGTTAATGTTTACCCAGATCTTCAAATTCAATATTAGTAAATTCCGCGGCTACAAGAGATTCTTTTTGTTCCGCGATCTCCATCTCGGGTTCAGGCAGGGGGATGACTGTATTGTCTTTGTTGTTATCAATATAGTTCACTGCATCGTACAGGCCTTCCTTGAACTTATCAAAATCCTCCTTATAAAGGAATATTTTGTGTTTTTCATAGAAGACCTTTCCCTCTTTCCCAACACGTTTCTTGCTTTCAGTGATAGTCAGGTAATAATCATCTTTCCTGGTAGCTTTCACATCAAAAAAATAGGTTCTTTTACCAGCCCTTACAATACTGGTAAAAATCTCTTCCTTCGAGTTTTTTTCTTCATGCCCGTTGATTAATTCATTGGTGCCAGCTTCTTCTTCCATTTCCAAGTCAGTTAGAGTTAGGGTTTGGTTTGTATTGTATTGTCAAATGTAACAAATATTTTCGCAAATCAAAATAGGGCGAACTTTTTGTGTATTAAGCATAATGCCTTAATAAACAGACGGTATTTAATATTCATTCAATTAGATTGTTGTGATCGGAATATGGTTTACCAGCTATCGAATACTTCCGATTTTCGGTCAACTTTCTTTGAGAGTATCGGAAAAAGAGTAATTTTGCACCGGTTAAATCGATGTTCCTTTATTAATGATAAGCAGAAGATTACTACGTATAAAGGCCTTGATGGCTGTTTATGCTTTTAACCGCAGGGAGGAGGATAACCTGGTTCAGGCTGAGAAAGAACTGGTTTTCAGCATAGGGAAGACCTACGATCTGTATCATTATCTGCTGATGCTGGCTCTGGAAGTGGCTGATGTGGCCAATGAAAAAATTGATTTTGCACTGCAGAAAAAAATGCCGACAAAAGAAGATCTCAATCCTCAACGGCGCTTTGTGGACAATGTTCTTATTGCCCAGTTAAGAAAGAATGAGCAGTTCAACAGCTATATCTCCTCGAAGAAACTCTCATGGGCCAACTTCCCCCATATTCCAAGAAACCTGTACAACAAAATGGTTACATGGGATGTATATCTGAATTATATGACAGATAATGTACATGACTATCCTTCCGATAAAAAATTTGTTATCAGCCTGATTACCGATCTTTTTGTGAATTCTGAAGATCTCCAGTCAAATCTTGAAGAACAAAGTATTTTCTGGAATGATGATCTGGAATATGTTTCCACAATGATCGAAAAAACGCTTAAGAAATTTAAGCCAGAGTCCGGAGAAAAAACTGCCCTCATGCCACTTTACAAAAACAAGGAAGATGAGGATTTCGTTAAAATTCTATTCAGGAAGTCCATCCTGAATACAAAAAGCTGTTCAGAGCTGATCGACAAACATACCACGAACTGGGAAGTAGACAGGATCGCTCTTATGGATATTCTTGTCATGCAGCTGGCAATCACGGAGATACATGAATTTCCAGAGATTCCTGTGAAGGTGACTCTGAATGAGTACATAGAAATCGCAAAATATTATTGTACTTCAAAAAGCAGTACTTTTGTAAATGGTATTCTTGATAACATCGTTAAAGAGATAAGGCAAGACGGGCAGCTGAATAAATCCGGCAGAGGGCTTGTCGGTGAAAAGCTGGAGGACAACAATTAATATTTTCGCCATGAAATTTGTTAAACAACTTCTTTTGCCCTTAATGATGACCCTGCTTGTACCGGTGGTATTCTATGATTGTGTCCATAGCAGTGGATTCGGTTCGAAGGCTCAATCGTCCGGTGATACTGGTACTGCAAAGATTATTTTCAATGATTATGAGCACCATTTCGGGAAGGTCTCCCAGGGAGAGAAACTTGCGTATGTCTTCAGGTTTGAGAACCAGGGAACCGGCTCTCTGATCATAGCCTCAGTAACTGCATCATGCGGATGCACGGTGCCGAAATACGACAGAAAACCTGTTACCCCTGGAAACAGCGGTAATATAGAGGTCGTATTCAATACTGAAGGACGCAGTGGAATGCAGACTAAAACTATTACTGTAAAGTCAAATGCTAAACCACAGGTCGTGCTTTTGAAAATTACGGCAGAAGTGGAAGAAGAGAAATAGTAATTCAGTTATTAATTATTTAATATTCAGACAATGACCAATTTACTTTATTTGTTTTTAATGGGCCAGCCGTCTGGTGCAACAGGGCAGCCCAACGCGTTTATAACATTTCTCCCGTTAATACTCGTTTTTGTTGTTTTCTACTTCTTCATGATAAGACCACAGATGAGGAAGCAGAAAGAAATGAACAATTACAGAAGCGCACTTAAAAAAGGCGACAAAGTTGTTACAACTGGCGGTATATATGGCAGAATTGCAGAAGTCAAAGATAATTTTATCATGATGGATGTCGGTGGTGATGTAAGGATCAAGGTTGATAAAAACGCCGTCCTTAAAGATCCGTCGGTTGACGAATAGTATTTTCGTACATTAGGTTTGTGAAAGGAAAAGATGGGAACCGGAATGATGAGCCTGATGACTCCCTTAAACGGAATGTCAACAGGAATGTTGCGGTCTTCATCTTTTTCCTGTTTCTTTCATTCGGTCTTTGGTATATTAATTCGCTTGGGAAAGAAGCAGAAACTGAGATCAAATATCCTTTCAGATATATAAATCTGCCCAGGGACAGGGAAATATCCGAAGTTACTCCTTTGAAACTGGTTTGCTCCCTGAAGGGCCCCGGTTACACACTTCTGAAACTCAGAATGTCGGGCGACAGACCTCCCGTAATGATAGATCTGTCGAAGATCAGTTACAAGCATCTTCCTGAAGGCAGGAACAACGACTATTTTATTATCACGTCTGCTCTTCTGAAAAGTTTTACTGTACAGATCAGATCAGGTTGCGAGATCATCGGGATTAAGCCTGATACTCTCACTTTTAGCTTAACCAGGGCTTCTTCAAAATGATCTCCGTGTTCACACTGAACCAGGTTCCTGTAAAAACATTGAAATGAGTAAACGGGAAGAAAGAATATTGAAAGTTGGAGTAACCGGAGGAATAGGAAGTGGCAAAAGCACCGTTTGTACGCTTTTCAGCATCTTGGGTATTCCTGTCTTCTCTGCCGATAGTTTTGCCAGGGAAGTCCAGGATAATGATCCGGATGTCAGAAAGAAAATTATTGAAATAGCCGGGAAGGATCTTTACAACAGCGGAAAACTTGACAGAACGGAGCTCGCGTCTATTATTTTCAGTGACCAGACCCTCCTGACAGAAGTAAACGCTGCTATCCACCCTGCGGTTTTCTCCGGTTTTGAAAAATGGATACTGGCACAGACATCATCCTATGTGATAATGGAAGCAGCCATCCTCTTTGAAAGCGGCGCTTCAGAGATGATGGACAAAATAATTACAGTTGTCGCACCGGAAAAGGAAAGGATAAAGAGAGTGATGCTCAGAAGTAACCTGTCGGAAGTGCAGGTGACTGAAAGGATCCGAAACCAGATGGATGATAATAAGCGTATCAGCAGGTCGGATTACTTGATTCATAATTCGGAAAACGATTTGATAATTCCTGCCGTTCTTAAAATACACTCTGATATATTAACTGAATTGAAAATTATCAACTGATTATGGGAATGTTTGCCAAATGGCTCGGTGGAGGACTGGGATTTGCAATGGGCGGACCGATAGGCGGTCTGCTTGGTTTTCTTGTCGGGTCTGTGATCGATAGTACAACTGACGGCGCCCCTTCATTAACCTCACGTAATATAAGTACAACCCAGGGTGATTTCAGCGTAAGCCTCCTCGTTCTGGTCGCTGCTGTAATGAAAGCAGATGGGAAAGTAGTGAAGTCGGAGCTTGATTATGTCAAAAAGTTTTTCGTTCAGCAATTCGGTGAAGAGTCAGCCAGGGAAGCGCTTCATATGCTGAAGGATATAATAAAGCAGGATATTCCGGTACGCGATATCTGTGTTCAGATAGGAAGAAATATGGATTATTCCTCCAGACTCCAGCTGATGCACCTGCTGTTCAATATCTCACTGGCTGACAGTCTTATCCATCCGAAGGAAATTGAACTTCTCGATAAGATTTCCGGAGCCATGGGAATAGCCTCCAATGACTTCATGTCTATAAAAAATATGTTTATCCCCGAGACCGATTCGGCATACAAAATACTGGAAATTGAACCCTCCGCAACCAATGAGGAAGTCAAAAAAGCTTACAGAAGAATGGCAATGAAATATCATCCTGACAAGGTGAGCCATCTTGGCGAGGAATTCAGGAAGACTGCAGATGAAAAATTCAAGAGCGTCAATGAGGCTTATGAACGTATAAAACGTGAACGGAATATGGTCTGATGACTTTTCCTGCTGAAAATGACATTATAATTCGGAACATTGGGATTCAAGGATTAAATTTGCAAATAAAAACAGATAATATGGTTTTAAAGGATATTCTTGCTATATCGGGTGAACCTGGGCTTTTCAAGTTCATTGCTCAGGGAAAGAACTCCATTATTGTGGAGCACCTGGAAACTAAGAAAAGAATCAGCGCTTATGGTTCTGCAAAGGTGAGTTCGCTTGAGGATATAGCGATTTTCACGGAAAAAGAAGATGTTCCCCTGGGCAAAGTATTTGATATTATTCATGAAAAAACAGAAGGCGGCCCCTGCCTGGATGCCAAATCAGCCCCGGATAGTATTAAAAATTGGTTCTCCGAAATACTTCCTGATTATTCAAGGAACAAGGTATATGTAAGTGACATGAAGAAAATTGCCGCGTGGTACAATATACTTCAAAAACTTGACCTGCTGGTAAAAGAAGACCCTGAAAAGGAGGAAACTGATAAGGAAAAACCGGCTTCACCTGATGTTCCTGCAGCCAGCGATGAAGTTGCTGCAGCTGAGCCGGCTCCTGAAAAAAAGAAAAAAGCCGCCAGGAAACCAAAAGCCGAGTAATCGCAATTTAAGCTAACCAGGAGAATGAATTTCGGGGGCCACGAAGTTGTTTATGATTATCCGCGATCGGAAATAATCATTCTTCCCGTGCCATACGATGAAACCAGCACCTGGATGAAAGGAGCCGACAAAGGCCCCGATGCTATTCTCGATGCCTCAGTTAACCTGGAATTCTATGACATTGAAACTGATTCGGAGGCACATCTTCATGGTATACACACAGTACCACCGGTAACCGAGAAGTCTTCACCGGACAAACTGGTTGAGGCTGTCAGAGATCGTGTTAATACGTTGCTCGAAGATGGGAAATTCCCTGTTACAATCGGGGGCAATCATACCGTTTCAATCGGGGCCATAAGGGCTGTTTCAGAGAGAGTCGGTAGTCTGACTGTCCTTCAGCTTGATGCACATGCCGATCTGAGACAGACTTACGAAGGTTCAGTTTTTAATCATGCATGCGCCATGGCAAGAGCCAGAGAGATGGCTCCGGTAGTACAGGTCGGCATCAGAAGTATGTCGGCAGAGGAATTGCCTTACGCCGACCGGTCGAGGATGTTTTTTTCACATCAGCTGTATCTTGATAAAAGTCTGTATGCCAGGGCAATTGATCTTCTGACTGACAATGTTTATATTACTATCGACCTCGATGTCCTCGATCCGTCGTTAATGCCTTCCACCGGAACTCCAGAACCCGGAGGCCCTGAATATTCTGAACTGATGAATTTCCTTAAGGATGTGATCGGATCGAAAAATGTGGTGGGCTTTGATGTTGTAGAGCTCTGCCCTTCGCCAACCAATAAGGCTCCTGATTTTGTTGCAGCCAAAATTATCTACCAGCTTCTGAGCTACAGGTTTGCAAAAGCCTGATAACCTGCCTTTGAATACATTATTTTTAAGAAACAGACGCTGCGGTAATGATTGAGACCTGATGATCAGCCGGTTAATCCTGGTCGTGCTGTTTGGCTTCTTCCCAGATCTCGTTCATCTCCTGCAAAGTCATGCTCTTAAGCGACCTGCCCTTCTGAAGCGTTTCCTTTTCGAGATAATTGAAACGTTTGATGAATTTCCTGTTGGTTTTTTCAAGAGCTGCTTCAGGGTCCAGCCCGTAAAGCCTGGCGGCATTTATTATAGAGAACAAAACATCACCCAGTTCTGATTCAATAGTTTCCGGGTTGTTGTTTTCAAGCTCTTCCTTAAGTTCAGAGATCTCTTCTTCAACTTTATCCCAGATCTGTTCCCTTTTATCCCAGTCGAAACCAACTCCCCGTACCTTTTCCTGTATCCTGTTGGCTTTTATTATTGCAGGTAATGAAGACGGTACTCCTGAAAGAACAGGTTTGTAACCGTTATTTTCCCTGATCTTTAGCTGTTCCCAGTTTTCCTCTACCTCACTTGCACCGGAGACTTTCACTTCTCCGAATACATGAGGATGTCTGTATATGAGTTTATTGTTTATCCCTTCGAGTACATCAGCCATCGTGAAGGTTTGGTTTTCTGATCCTAACCTGGCGTAGAATACGATATGCAGCATGAGATCACCCAGTTCGTTCCTGATACCTTCAGTATTGCCAGAGAAGACAGCCTCCGAAAGCTCATAGGTTTCTTCGATGGTCAGCTTCCTCAGGCTTTCATTGGTTTGCTTCATATCCCACGGGCATTTTACCCTCAGTTCGTCGATAATATCCAGAAGCCTGTTGAACTCACTGAGACTTTTATTTCTGTCGTTCATTTTTTACCTGATTAAAATAACTGGTTTGGGGAGGCGGTTTTGTGGGCCAGGTCAATTCTGACCGCAGAACCTATATCCAGGCTGAGCAACTCCGATACATCCGCCCCGTTGATGGAGATCTCAAGCAGATCTAACCTGTTGAACTTAGCCAGCATATCACCTACAGGAACATCACTGTACCGCTCAGAGATACGTTCCGTATAATTTTTGTTGCTTTGTACCTGGATCCTGAAGTTTCTCGTTTCAAATACCCTGAAGAAGACCTCTCTTGTTATATTTGAGATGGCATTGCCATAAGAGTCTATGAAAATGATACTGCCGATGATAACATCCTTGTCGATGGTCGCTCTAAGTGGGATCTTCTCACTGATTGCACTTACCGGATTTCCGAGCTCAGAAGGTTTCTTCCCTGAAAACAAGGCTGCTGCGGCGCTTGCAAAAACATCGAGTTCATCAGAATTGTCCGAATCCCCGATTTTCACCATTTCATCAGGATCTGAATTTAAAATAAGATTGAATATCCCGTTGTCAGTGCCAATGAAATAATGTCCCCTGGCTGATACGATCAGGTGTCCCTGACCAAGACCAGCTTCAGAGTGCACACAAATAATATGTACAGAGCCTTCAGGGTAGTTGTAGAAAGTATTCCTGACAATGAATGACGCCAACGAAATATTAAAAGGAGCGATATTCCCGGCATTATCTACAATAACTACTCCAGGGCACATGCTGCTGAGCTTCCCTTTGATGATACCATTATATATATCATCTGGTTTCCACTCTGTTGTAAGTGTGACTACCGGCATAAGAAAAAACTTCATGCAAAGATAATCTTCTAAGGAAAAAATAACCTTACTTTGCAATGTTCGTTGATTATTTTTTAATCTGATAGTCATGCCGGCTGCATGCCTGATAATGATAATTTAGGTCGATAATTTGTTAATTCTGAATGACAGAGATACTGATATTTCTTGAAGATATTGATCCGGTTGTCTTTTTCGGCGCTAATAATTCACTGCTCGATAAAATCCGCAGTTTTTTTCCAAAGATAAAGATCATGGCCAGGGGTAATGAGATCAAGTGCCTTGGGGAAGAAGCTGAGATCACAATGTTTGCCGAAAAATTCAATGAGCTGGTAGAGTATTACCAGAAGTACCACAGGCTTGATGAGGAGGATATTGAAAAATATTTCTTTGATGCTGACCACATGAAATCAGCTTCGGAGGGAGCTTTTGAAAATGTCATTGTCTTCGGAACCAGTGGGAAGCCTGTAAGAGCCAGAACAATAAATCAGGTGCAGCTGATCAATGATTACAAATCAAATGACCTGATAATTGCTGAAGGTCCGGCCGGTACGGGCAAGACATATACCTCTATAGCATTGGCTGTCAGGTCGCTCAGAGAGAGAGAAGTAAAGAAGATCATATTGACCCGTCCGGCTGTCGAGGCTGGTGAAAGACTTGGATTCCTGCCGGGCGATATGAAGGAGAAGCTGGATCCTTATCTGCAGCCACTTTATGATGCTTTGCATGATATGCTGCCTTTCAAGAAGCTCGAGACCTGGCTTGAGGATGGTACAGTACAGATAGCTCCGCTGGCTTTCATGAGAGGACGGACACTTGAAAATGCATTTGTGATCCTTGATGAAGCTCAGAATGCTACAATAAGTCAGTTGAAAATGTTCCTGACTCGTATGGGTGTAAATTCAAAGTTCATAATGACCGGCGATACCACTCAGATCGATCTTCCTAGAAAGAATGAATCAGGACTGCTTCAGGCGATCCGGATACTCGATGGCATTGAAGGGATCTCTATCATTAAATTCGATGAGAGGGACATAGTAAGGCATAAACTGGTAAAAAAAATAGTGAAGGCTTACGAAGGGGAAGAAAACGATATGGATAGAAACAACGGTAAAACAAGATCCTGATTTGATGTGAGAATTTTAAATCTAAGCATATGGTAAAGACAATTTTGAGCTCAAACTACACGTTCCCTGGTCAGAAGAGTATTTATAAAGGAAAAGTCAGGGATGTCTATAATATCGATAATAAATATCTGGTAATGATAGTCTCCGACAGGATTTCCGCGTTCGATGTAGTTCTGCCACGTGGTATCCCGTATAAAGGGCAGGTATTAAACCAGATTGCTGCAAAATTCCTTGATGCTACAAGCGATATAGTACCTAACTGGAAAATAGCAACTCCCGATCCCACTGTGACTATTGGCCACAAATGCGAGCCCTATCCGGTGGAAATGATTGTCAGAGCTTACCTTACAGGAAGTTCATGGAGAACTTACAAGGAAGGCAAACGTGAAATCTGTGGTATAAAGATCCCCGATGGGATGAAGGAACACCAGAAATTTGATAAACCAATCATAACGCCAACAACCAAAGCCGAACAGGGCAGACATGACGAAGATATATCGCGTGAGGAGATCCTGCGTAGCGGACTGATCCCGCAGGAAGAATATGCTCTTATTGAAAAGTACACTATGGAAGTATTTCTTAGAGGTTCAGAAATAGCAGCAAAACAGGGACTTATCCTTGTTGATACAAAATATGAATTCGGGAAAAAGGATGGTAAAATATATCTGATTGACGAGATCAATACTCCTGACTCCTCAAGATATTTCTATGCTGATGAGTACCAGGAACGGTTCGATAAAGGATTACCCCAGAAACAGCTTTCTAAGGAATTCGTCAGGGAATGGCTGATGGCTAATGGCTTCCAGGGAAAACAGGGACAGCATGTTCCTGAAATGACAGATAAGTTCATAGAAGAAGTCTCTGAAAGATACATTGAACTTTATGAAGGTATTACAGGCGAAAAATTTGTAAGGGCCGATATTTCTAATGTGCCCGAGCGAATTGAAAAGAATTGTACTGCCTTCATTAAAAAAATCAGATAGCAGAACAGACAGTAACCACACATGAAGATACAGAACATGCTCAGGACTGTGGCCGTAGTTTTTGCCGTGTGGCTTATGGTTCATACGGCTGCCGGTCAGGTTGTCGTAGAACGATCAAAGGATAAAGTCGTTATTGCCGGGGTGACCTATTATATGCACCAGGTAAAAAAAGGAGAGACAGTATATTCTATCGCAAAAGCTTACGGAATAACAGTTGAAGACATCACGAAAGAGAATCCGCCTGCAGCAAGCGGAGTAAATTCCGGTCAGACTATCAGGATTCCGGCAAGTCTTGTCCATGATGCCCAACCGGTTCAGACCGAGAGTCCTGCGCTTATTCATGACGATGCCAGGTATATTTATCATGTAATGAAACCTGGCGAAACAGTTTATTCCCTCTCCAAAAGCTTCAGTGTATCCGAAAGTGATATAATCAACAGTAATCAGGGAATTGATATTACAAAGCTGTCGGTAGGGACAGAGCTTGCTATACCGAGGCATCAGTCCATTGCTATCCAGGAGAAACCAGTGCAGCAGGTGACAAATACTGAACTGCCATCTTCAACTGATAAAAAACCGGATCTGAATAGTGAAAAGCCTGAATCAATCTCACGCGCTCAGGCAAGTCAGCAGCAAATTTCTGCTGCGACTGCACCTGCTACTCAGGAGCCTCCTCAGGAAAAGGGATACTTCTTCCATAAAGTTAAAAGCGGGGAATCCCTGTCGTCTATTTCTGCACTGTATGGAGTGACTCTCCGCGAATTGAAGAAAGCCAACCGTGATCTTAGATTTCCACAGGTGGGAGATTTTGTAAGAGTTCCCGGAGAGATGCCCGCCAACATGCGTGAGGTCAAAACAGTTAATCCAGACACGGTTAAGCTTCATGAAGAAATTCCGGTCGTAGTACATAAAAAAACAGAAGGTTATACCGATGTAAGCAGGCTCAAAGGATCATTGAATATAGCTGTTCTGCTGCCGTTCTACCTACGCGACAATTCGGTCAGATCAGAGGTTGACTCCTCCAAGGTCGTCAAAGGCAAAAGGTCCTACCAGATCACCGTCAAGGAAGATGGCTGGATTTACCCATCGAGCATTGATTTTGTCGAGATGTATGAGGGAATTTTGCTTGCTGCAGACACATTAAGGTCGCTTGGCGTTAATATTACTTTACACGCATACGACATCAACAAAGACACATTGGCGCTTTGCGGACTTATCAGGGACAGAAAACTGAAGGACATGGATCTTATTATTGGCCCGGTTTATTCTGATAACCTGGCCATCCTCGCCGATTATGCCAGACAGGAAGGCATACCTGTCGTTTCCCCGGTTCCTCTGTACGATAATTCGCTCCTTAAAGATAATCCATACATTTTTCTCGCTAGTTCAACGCTCGAGGTGGCTCAACAGGCTCTTGCCAGAGAAATGCGTTCATATGCCGGACAGAATTTCATATTCGTCCATGCAGATACCATGGGAGTTGATTCTGATGTGAAAAGGTTCAGGAAGATGCTGCATTCGGAACTCGGAGATGCAATGCACGGAGAAAAGATCCGGTTCAGGGAATTTCCTTTCTACAGCAGATCAATGTTCAACAGCGATTCACTGAACAGACTCGAAAGGTCTATGTCGGATCGCCTGACAAATGTATTCATCATAGCCTCAGAAGACCTTCCGGTGATCAGCGAAACAATGATAGATATTCATAACATCTCGAAACGATATGATGTAAAGGTCTTCGGCTATCCTGTAATGAGAGACCTCGATAACCTTGATCCGAGATATTTCTTTGAACTGAATCTCAAGTTGTTCTCCCCTTACTGGATAGACTATTCCAGGAGCATTGTTACAGGATTTAATTCCCGGTTCAGACAGAAATTTCTTACGGAACCACCCGAGAGAAGCTATGCCTGGGAAGGTTATGATATTGCGTACTATTTTTTGAGCGGACTTGCTGTCCATGGGAAGGAATTTATCAGGAATCCGTCGATCCATCATCCTGAACTTCTCCAGACAGATTTTGATTTTGTCAGCAAATCACCTGATGATGGTTTCGAAAACAATAACCTGTACCTGATCAATTTTACAAGGGATTTTGAAGTCCGACTTGATACTGAGGGAAAGTAAAAGGCCTTGTTCTCTGACATGAAAAAAATTCATGAACAGACAATAATTTCATAATGTGAAGATGCTGGGAATATATCGGAACGTACGGTTGTCTATTAATTAATGAATGGTCAGGGAATCTTATAACGATGACCGTGAGATGCATCTTGTGGAAGCCTCCAGGCAGGGAGACAAGAAGGCTTTTGGCGAGATTGTTGACAGATACAGCAGAATGGTTGCAAAAACAGTCAAAAGTATGCTGGGAGACACTGTCTACGCGGAAGATATCGGGCAGGAAGTTTTTATAAGGCTTTATAACTCTCTTGCAGAGTTCAGAGGTGATTCCAAACTTTCCACCTATATTCAGAAGATCGCAGTAAATCTGACCCTGAATGAATTAAAGAGGAGGAAAAAGATTTTTTCCCTTTTCTCCCTGAAGGGAAATGATGAAATGTCTGATCTTGATATTCCGGCAGAGGACAATCTGGAGAAAAGAGATGCTGCGGAATTGGTAGAAAAAGCTCTGATTAGACTTGAACCGGGTTTCAGGATTGTTGTTACGATGAGATTGCTCCAGGGATATTCAACTAAGGAGACAGCCGAAATACTCAACCTTCCGGTTGGAACAGTTCTTTCAAGGCTGTCAAGGGCGCAGGATCAGATGAGAGAAATTTTGAAAAAACTATAACAGGAATGAAAACTTCTGATATAAAAAAACTTATTATATCATCGCTCGATTCCGGAACTGATACCGGAGAATATGCCGGACAGCTGGAAAAAGGGGGTGTGACATTCAGTTTCAGTAATGATTTCAGAGATCAGGTTCTTGAAAAAATATTTACTGCCGGGATAAAGCTTAAGCGAGAAACCGAGTACCTGAAGAACCTTAATTTCGTGTTCCGGAGAATAGCAATATCCGGTGTGGCTGCAATAATTGTGCTTCTGATTTCCATCTTCATAATGGAAGGGAATATCTCGGTCAACTCATTTCTGGGACTGAAAGATAGCTTTGATGAAAGTATTGTATGTCTTCTAACAGGAAACTGATTACAATGAAAAAGAAACCTGTACTGATAATTATTACCACCCTGATAATCGGTTTTGTTCTCGGAATGCTTACTTCCGCGCAGATCAGACATTACCGGATCAACCAGTTCAGGGTCTTTTTCTCGGAAGACAGATTCCGTGAAGGTTTTTACCATGCGATCCAGCCTGACGAACAACAAAAGACAAAAATTGATGTTGTCCTGGCAAAATATGCAAAAATAAACGGGAACCTACAGAGATCATTCAGAAATCAGCTTGATTCCACTATGAAGGCATTTCATTCGGAGATCGATTCTTACCTGACCAAAGACCAGAGAAGCAGACTCAGGGAAATGGATGCCAGGATAGACAGGATGACGCGCAGGAACAGAATGCCTCATAAGGATGATACCGCTCATATGCCTGGAGGCAGACGTCCTTTCCCTGACGACAGGCCATTCCCGGGTGATGATCCTCATTTTCATCATGGATTTCCTCCCGACGGAGGCATCCCACCTGACGATTCAATCGGTAAGAAATAAAAGATAATCAAGAAGGATCGGTAAATCGTCGGGATTTACTCCCAGCGATATCAGCAATGGCGTATCTTCTGCAAAGATAGTCATGAACTGTTCCCTGGTCAGTTCACCACTGTTCAGACCGTGACTATAAAGTGCTACGGCTTCCCTCTTGTTCCCCTTGCAGAGTTCCAGATGTCCCATGTTTATATCGTCATGGGCTGTCAGTTTGCCTTCAGAGAGTCTGTCATAATATTTCTGAGAATCATCAAATCTTCCCAATGCAAAGTAACAGAACGCTATTGGCTTTAGTATCTTCAGGTTACCCGGGTCATTATACTCAATCCTGAAGTAATATTTCAGAGCTGTTTCATAATTCTTAAGATCAAGATAACAGTGTGCAGTCATTATGACGGTATGGATATTATCAGGTTCCAGTACAGATGCCTGGAGATAATAATCGAGGGCTTCCTCCTTCTTTCCGATTCGACGGAGACAGAGACCTATCTTTTTAAGAGTCCATGCTTTCTTTTCAATCACATCGGCCAGCCGGTAGTATTTCAGAGCATCCTCATAGTCTGAATTCTCCTGGTAGCAATATCCTATTTTTTCATATAACTGGACGTCGTCAGGTCTCTCCCTGACCTGTTTAAGGAAGAGTTCGAGAGCATCCTCGTAAAAATTCTTTGAGAAGAAATAATCTGCAAGCCCCGCCTCAACTTCAGGAGCATTGCATGTCATGCGGAAGAAAGCAGAATTGTAAATGTCAATCCTGCCAATGAAGATATCTTCAAATTCTTTTTTATATGGTGATAGCTTGAAGAACCTGTAAATGTCCTGAAGATACTGTGTAACATTAATCCTGAAATTCCTGTAAGGATCTGTTGCCGACTCATCTTCGTTGAGCTGTTGCAAACCCTCCAGCTCCATTCGGAATACCTTGAGCATCATGGTCTTCTGCGAAGATGGCAGGTATTTTAAGTTAAGGATTAGCGAATATTTATCACTGTTGCAGATAAATGGGGTCTTGTATAATGCCTCTGCAAGATCATTTGTTCCCGGGCCGAGGATCTCATCCCTATATACTTCGTTCATAATATCATGATCAGGATAGTATGGTTCAAACCAGTTCTGCAGGTCCTTGAAAAAATCAAATTGCTTCATGTTGGCGAATGCCGACATATATACATCTGCTCCTTCCATCTGAAGCTTGGTGAGTTCCTCCATGGTTTTGAATATTTCCTCCGAGTCATTGAAGAACTCCGACCATGCCGGGTTGCGCTCCTCGTTCTTGTCTTTGGGAAGTATATTATCAAGATCAAGTTTTTCCTCAATCCGGGGTTTCAGCTTTGCAACATGAGGAAGAATTTCATCCTGCAGTTTCCTGCTCAACTTCTCTGTCTCCCTTGATCTTATGATCTGCAATACAATTATCCTGCAATATTCCCTGAACCGTTTGTCTGTGCTGATCCGGGTGAGTCTGGATGTGAGTTCCGGATATAAATTCAGCCTTACATTATAATAGTGCAGATTCAGTATAAGTCCGGCCAATGCTCTTTCCATTATCTGTTCCCTGCCGGTTTCGAATATTCTTATCAGGTGAAACAGCTTTTCTGTCTGCCACGTCCTTAGCGCGCTCAGTGTGATGGCGCTGGTGAAGATGCTTGATTCATACCATCTGAATTTTTCCGACGAGAGAATAATATCGATTAGGCTGTTCTCGGCATCTCCGTAATAGTCTGTAAGCCAGAGGTGATTGAATATTTTGCTGATAAGCTGCCGGTGTTTGCCTGACATCTCCGAATCGGGATCAGTATTTATCTCCGCTGAAAGCTTCAGCCATTCATCCAACTCCGATTTGAACAGCAGATCATCGACTGTTTCAACAATAGTTTTGCCACTCAGTTTCAGTTCTTTGTCAGCCTGCTGCTTTATCCAGTAAGTATGCCAGCCTGAATTGTGTGACAATATGTCCTGTCTTGACCTGTCGGCAAGCATTAATATCGATTGAATAAGCCTCAGATATACTTTGTTTCTTTCCGGGTCCTTTACTCCTTCAATAGTGTATGTGAGCATGTTGCGATAAGTCATGACAATATTGTCATACTCATCGCGAAGCTCTCCATAAGATGATTTATCGATCATATCCGAGAGGAGATCAAGACTTTGCTTAATCTTCTTTTCTGAAACATATGTACAGAGCTTCTTATGTTGCTGTATTATTTTTCCCGCGTTCATTATTTCCGCTTAAATAAAAATGACAAAATATCATTTGTTCCAAAGCGTATCTGCAACAATCAGACCAATTGAGAAATGGAGATATTGTTTTAGAACTGGAATCCGATACTGATGTATCCTTTTACCCTGCTGAATGCCTCCTCACTAGTCCGGTCTCCGTACATCATGCCAAGTCTGATCGGGCCTATGATCGACATATAACCAAGGCAGATTCCGTAGCCTCCGATCCTGGATAGGCCGTCATAATTTTTATATCCTTTGATGACAGCCTGATTGGCAATTACTCCGATATGCAGATCCTTTAGCAACTCAAAGTCGAGGTTCCCGGTTACTGAGGCCATTTTCCATACCGGGATCTCGTCAGGATGATAGCCTGCAAGAGGGATGGATCTGTATGTTACAGGCTCCATTCCTCCCAGAAGGAGAAAGTTGTTCTTTGATGAGAGTGAGTCGGATGAAGTGACATAAACAGCGTTCCCTCCAATTGATAAGGTGACTTTATGTGCCAGTGGAAAATAATATCTGACATCGGCGACAAAGGAATTGTATCTTTCTCCCTTGAACGAGCCGGAACGGCCGGTCCTGAATATAGTTTTTGAAGAATCCGTACGTGTGGCCGAAGATATCAGTCGGGAGGAGCTGGCCGAGATATTTAACTTTATTCCTTTTTTAGGGAAGTATTTTGCATCAAGAGTGTTAAGTCTGTAATCAAGGGCTTCTGTTGCATAGTTATAGGAGAGTTTCTTTATATGGCTTTCGAAGTCGAATTGCGGCAAAAGATATTTATTCTCAAATCTGAACGCGACATCAATCAGCTGATTAAGTCCAATATACTTGTTAACTGCTATGGTAGTAATGTAATTGCGGCTTACCACGCTTCCTTTGTTCCTGTTAATTTCAAGTACAGGCAGGAGGGTATTCTCTCCTGCGAAATCAATTGACAAACCCAGTTTCTGATGCATGTTCATAAACTGGATAGTGTTGATATTGAATCTGAAATATTGTGCTACAAGTGCTTTAACACTGGCAGAGGAATTATTGGTAAACAGGTTTTTTACTGATATCCCAAGATCCATTCCGGCTTTGATGGTATTGTCGTAAAAAATAGATCCGATAAGATTGCCCTTGGGTTTTTCCTGACAGTCGATAATCAGGATCAGGGAATCATTCCTGGGGATGATCCTGTATTTTACCTTTTCAAACAATGATTTTCCGTAAAGCAGTTCAATCTGGTCCCTTAGCTCTTCCCTGCTCACATCCTGTCCAACATTGAGGTCAAGAAGCCCTCTGATCTGCTCGTATGAATAATTATGATTACCTATTATATCGATCCTGTCAAATCTGTAAGTGCGGTTACCCATTATATTCTTTATCGGTTCCTGGCTGCCAAGAAGGTTCAGCGAGTCGGCCAGTTGCATCATTGTTTCCCTGTAAGGAAGAGCCGCTTCATAACCCCTTCGGACCAGAGAGTCAACATCACCGAATCCTGTTTTGGGAATATTTCTCAACTTGTGCGATATAAGTATCCTGGCCAGTTTTTTCTCCTCGTTGAAATCTTGGAGGCTTCTGTAAAATGCGATCTGTTTTATTATATCGGAGACACTCTGAAGTTCTTCTCCTGTAAAAGGCTGAAATCCCGTGTAGGAACCAATGAGAATATCAGCGCCCATTTCTTTTGCTTCAGTTGCTGCAAAATTTCTCAGCAAGCCTCCGTCAACCAGCAGGAGGGAATCGATCTTTATTGGTGTAAAAATAGAAGGCACAGCACTGCTTGCTCTTATAGCATCAGGAAGATAACCCTTTCTGAGGTCTATTTTCCGGTAGCCCAGTATATCTGTTGCAACACACATAAAAGGGATAGGCAGCTCTGAAAAATCACTTACATCGGCAGCCTGCCATGTATAGTAACTTAACATATTCTCAATCTGCTGCCCGTTTATAACTCCTGACGGGATAATAAGCTTCTTCGATGAAATGGGAATTGTCAGTATACTGTTGTGAAAATTGTCCTTCTCAAGGAAGGTAACCTTATTCTCCGGGATTTTGTTCGAGAACATCATATCCCAATCGGTCGTTTTGAAGATCTTTATCAGACTATCGGCAGAATATCCGATGGAGTATAATCCCCCGATGATGCTGCCCATGCTTACACCTGTAATATAATCTGGCCTGAGACCGACTTCTTCCATCATTTTCAGAACACCGAGATGGGCAATCCCATGAGCCGCACCTCCGCTGAGAACCAGTCCGACCTTGGGCCGTAAAGGCTTATCCTGCGCCTGGGAATCAACCAGAATACAAAAACAAAACAGTACAGGAAGAATATATCTGATAATGTATCCGCTGAAGCTTTTGAAAATAAAGCAATTATGAGAATTGTTCTTGAACATTGGCTATGCCGGTGATTAATAGCATATGTTAAAGCAAGATAGTAAATTTGGGTAAATTTGCATAGTGAAAGATCGATCTATTTTTAATGCTAAATGGCTGCCAACAACCAACAAAGAGGTGCAGGCGCTTGGTTGGACGGAGCTTGATGTAATACTTTTTACAGGTGATGCTTATGTAGATCATCCTTCGTTCGGAGCTTCAGTTATAGGACGGGTGCTGGAGTCGGAAGGCATGAAAGTGGCCATAGTGCCCCAACCTAACTGGCAGGACGACCTCAGAGATTTCAAAAAGCTTGGTAAGCCCAGATATTTTTTCGGAGTCACTGCAGGCAACATGGATTCGATGGTCAATCACTATACCGCCGCCAGGCGACTTAGATCCGATGATGCTTATACTCCTGGTGGAAAAGCCGGATTCAGACCCGATTATCCTACAATCGTTTACACAAAGATCCTCAAAAAGCTGTTCCCCGATGTGCCTGTTCTGGCAGGCGGGATAGAAGCCTCTATGCGAAGGCTTACACATTACGATTATTGGAAAGAACGGATTGAACCGTCTGTCCTGTATAGCAGCGGAGCCGATCTGCTCGTGTATGGGATGGGCGAACAACCAGTGCGGGAAATAGCCCGTTTACTGAAGAGCGGAGCTTCGTTCGATTCACTCAAAAATATACCTCAGACAGCCTATATGACCGGCTTGAATGAAATTCTTCCTGAGAACGGACTATGGAAAACAATTGAATTAAACTCTTATGAAGAATGCCTCTCTGACAAAAAACTCTTTGCAGACAACTTCATTAAGTTTGAAACAGAATCCAATAAAATGGTTTCAGCCAGACTCACTGAGACTGCCGGTAATTTCAAAATGGTCATTAATCCTCCATATCTTCCTATGGGAGAGGTGGAGGCTGATGCAACATATGAGCTGCCTTTCATGTATTCTCCTCATCCCAGATACAATAAGAAGGGAGATATCCCTGCATGGGAAATGATAAAATTTTCTGTAAATATACACCGGGGTTGTTTTGGAGGTTGCAGCTTCTGTGCCATCGCAGCCCATCAGGGGAAATATATTGTTAAGCGATCGGAAGAATCGGTGCTCAAAGAGGTAAGGAAGATTTCCGGAATGGAAGGTTTCAAGGGCTACCTTTCAGATGTTGGCGGACCATCGGCAAATATGTTTGACATGAAAGGGAAGGATATGAACGTATGCCTAAACTGTCCGAAACCATCGTGTATCTGGCCATCGGTCTGCCGTAACCTGGGTACCGATCACAGGACTCTTACAGAGTTATACCGGAAGATCGACAGGGTGCCAGGTGTTATCAAATCATTCGTAGGCAGCGGTGTAAGATATGATTTGCTGTTCACTGAATGGAACGGAAATGCCGGAAAGGCAGAGGATGAGTACCTTGAAGAACTGGTAAAGAATCATGTTTCAGGCAGGCTCAAAGTAGCCCCGGAGCATACCTCTCCATCCGTCCTGACACTAATGCGGAAAACCCCTTTTAACCTGTTCAGAAAACTTAAGGCAAGGTTCGATAACATTAGGAATCGTAACGGACTGAATTACGAATTAATTCCCTACTTCATTTCATCCCATCCAGGATGCACCGATGCTGATATGAGGGAGCTTGCATCCGAAATCAAGAGCATGGGTATCAGACCTGAGCAGGTTCAGGATTTCACTCCGACACCAATGACTTTGTCCACATTGATCTATTATACCGGTTTTGATCCGTTTTCGGGCAGGAAGGTTTTTGTTGCCAGGAACCCGGATGAAAAGAAAAGGCAGAAGGAATATTTTTTCTGGTACAAGCCAGGGGCAGATATTAGGGACAAAGCGAAAAGATATAATAAGCGGTAGTTCTTAAATACCCGGCAGACACGATACCGTTTGTTCTGCTCTCCAAAAGCAATGGTTTTCCTCATTCTGACCTGATTTAAATTCATCCAATTGTTTTATCGGGTTTCAAATCGGTCTGAAGATAGAAATATTGGCAATCGGGCAGAATATCAGTTTTTATCTACCTGTTTGGCGAAGTTCTCGCTGTACCTGGAGCCAGTATCCGGGTAGCGTTTCAGAAGGTCTTCTATATCCTGAAGATCTCCGGAGGAAAGTTTTATCTCGGCGGCTCCGGCATTATCCGCCAGATACTTGCTGTGCCTTGTTCCCGGGATAGGTGTAATATTGTTCCCCTGGGCCAGTATCCATGCAAGAGCAAGCTGGGCCGGCGTACAGCCTATTGATGCGCCGAGTTCGCCGAACGCGGAAGCCAGGCTGCTGTTGTTCTGCCAGTGTCCGGTAGAAAACCTTGGCAATTGGTGGCGGAAATCATCGTTGGCAAATTTTTCCCTGTCAAGAGTATTTGTCATTAGTCCTCTCGAAAGCGGACTGAAGGGTACAAAGGTTATTTTAAGTTCATTACATAGTGGAAGTATCTCGTTTTCGACATCTCTGGTCAGAAGAGAATATTCACTCTGAAGAGCTGATACCGGATGCACTGCATGAGCTTTTCTTATCGATGCAACAGAAGCTTCTGACAGCCCCAGGAAACGGACTTTTCCCTGTTCCACCAGCCTGCTCATTGCTCCGACCATTTCCTCCACAGGTATTTCCGGATCGATACGATGGGCATAATACAGGTCGATGGTTTCAATGCGAAGTCTTCGGAGACTGTCTTCCACAGCAACCTTCATATGGGCAGGAGAGGCATCTAGGTGGAATGGATTACCGGGTACGGGAGTGAAGCCAAATTTGGTTGCCATGAAGATCTTATCGCGGTTGGGGACCAGTACCTTCGATATCAGCTTCTCATTCTCTCCGTATCCGTAAAAGTCTGCCGTATCCCAGAAATTTATCCCGAGTTCAATTGCCTCGTTCAGAGTTCTGATCGATTCCTCATCATCCCTGCCGGTATACGCATGGCTCATACCCATGCAACCAAGTCCTATGGCTGAGATCATGATGTCAGTATTTGCAAATTTCCTGTATTCCATAATTGCTTTCACTTTTAAACAAGGTAAAATTAGTTCATAATTTATCAATGCTATTCAGAAGAACAGTTTTTTGATATCGGATCTTCTGCTTATTGCATTTTTTACATCCAATAATTGAATGATTGTTTTTTGTGTTCTGATCTGCAATTATTTAACAAGAGATATAGTCTGTATTTTTTCAGGGAATAAAAAGCACTAAGTCGCAATAGTACCCGCGTCCGGATCTTAGTTTTGTTCCCTTGCACGAAGAAAATTTAAATTTTGGGCTGTAATACTTTTTTAAGCGCGCTAAGTCAGGTTATGGTACCGAATTTGCTTTTAAAGGAAGGATTGATACATGTACTGTGTAATTACTGGCAGCCTCATGTGTCCATAAAATGTCCATAGTGATGCAGAGAACCTCTTCAGGATAAAGCATAATTTTAGCAACTTTTCAGCAGGGGAGGATGATTCAAATCATTGAAATCCGCGGCGACCGGATAGTTTTTCTGAAATCCGGATTAAGTTATCCGGGAAACAGAATACAGGTTGACAGGAGGTTCTCCAATACTGCTGGCGTGAACATCACTGGCTGGCATCGAAATAGATGTTGATTAATTTTAATGATCAACAAGGGACGAGGCGGTGGCAGAATATAAGGTTATGTCTTCCCTGGCGACCGGTCGGAGATTGAAAAAGCATAGAAAGATGCTGTAGTACAAAGATTATCAGAGAACAGATCATGAGCACAATAGAAGAAATAATCCGGCGTTTATCGCTGGTCCCGCATCCTGAAGGAGGTTTTTACAGGGAAACATACAGAAGCGATGAAGCGCCGGCCAAGGAATCTGATGACCTGAATCTCGGCAGGAAAAGAGTATGGTCGACCTGCATATATTATCTGCTTACAGGAGATACCTTTTCATCCTTTCACAGGCTATGGCAGGATGAGATCTGGCATTTTTACGATGGGGCCGCATGCAAGCTGCATATGATATTTGAGGACGGCACATATGCAGTTGCTGTTACAGGCAGGAATTTGGTTCATGGTGAAGTTCCCCAGGTGTTGGTTCCCGGAGGCACATGGATGGCTGCTGAGGTCATTGAAAAGGCAGGATACTCTCTAGTCGGCTGTACTGTTTCGCCCGGCTTCGATTTTGCCGATTTTGAACTTGCAGAACGGCGAAAACTGATTGCGGAATATCCTCATTATACCGAGATCATAAAAAGGCTTACCAGAGCCTGATCATCCTTGTGCCGACCACATAACTGAAGTATAGAAAGATAGAGCCCGGGAAGTATGACTCCCCGGGCTCCTGCGTTCATGATATTAACCTATCCTAATCTTAACTGCTTATAGGCTATTCGTTTTCGTACTCTTTAATGATATTTCTGACATCATCAGGTGCAACCCTGCCGTAGGTTTTTTCACCTACCAGTACCACGGGAGCGAGACCGCATGCACCGACGCATCTGAGACTCGATAAAGAGAACTTGTTATCTTTTGTTATCTGGCCTACCTGTATCCCGAGTTCCTTTTTGAATTCCTCGAGAACCTTTTCAGCTCCCCTTACATAGCAGGCTGTTCCGAGGCATATGCTTATCGGATGCTTGCCTTTAGGAGTCATACTGAAGAAGGAGTAGAATGTTACAACTCCGTAGATCTTAGAAACAGGAACATCCAGACCTTCTGAAATAACTTCCTGCACTTCTGCAGGAAGATATCCGAAATGCTCCTGACAGGTATGCAGCACGTTGATCAGCTCCTGAGGATCTTTATTGAACGAGTCGCATACCCCATTTATAAAATCTATGTCTTCTTTCCTTAATTCGACTTTTATATGAGACATGGCCTTAATTTTATTGTTTTAAAAACTAATTACTATTTTTTAATGAACACCTTCTTCTGCCTGTCAAAGTAATGAGTATGGAGCAGATGATGAGCTCTTTCACTTCCCGGTTTACCCAGGTATTCGTTGTAGAGCTTGATGATGAACGGGTTCTCATGCGATTTTCTTATCGGTTTTTTCTTATCCTCGGCATAAATCGCTGTGGCTCTCGCTTTAATTATTTCGGAGTTGCCGTGATGCAGCGGCTGACCGCCTCCTCCGATACAACCACCGGGGCAGGCCATGACCTCAATGGCATGGAACTGTGATTTTCCTGCTCTGACATCATCGAGAAGCTTTCTTGCATTTCCAAGTCCGTGAGCAATGCCAATGTTCAGAGGAAGACCATCGAAGTCGATAGTTGCGGAACGTACTCCGTCCATGCCTCTCAGTTCATTGAAATCGATCCTTTCAAGTTTCTTGCCCGTATACAATTCATATGCTGTACGGCAGGCTGCCTCGATAACACCACCTGTCGCGCCGAAAATTACAGCAGCACCGGTCGATTCGCCAAGAGGTGCGTCAAACTCTTCGTCATGCAGTGTTTTGATGTCGATGTTTGCCTGTTTGATGAATGATGCAAGTTCTCTTGTCGAGATCGAATAGTCGACATCGGGATTGCCGTCAACAGAGAACTCATCGCGCTGGCACTCATATTTTTTGGCAAGACATGGCATTATTGATACAACTACCAGATCTTTCCTGTTGATGCCGATCTTTTCAGCAAAGTATGATTTGGCTATTGCCCCAAACATCTGCTGAGGTGATTTAGCTGTTGAAGGAACTTCCTTAAGATCGGGGAAGTAATATTCGAAGAAATTAACCCAGCCGGGGCAGCATGATGTGAGCATAGGGATCTTGACATCCTTGTCACCCTTGAGGTATTTCTGAAGCCTGTCGAGAAGCTCGGTACCTTCTTCCATAATGGTAAGGTCGGCTGCAAAATCGGTATCGAATACGTAGTCAAAGCCCAGCGCCCTGAGTGCAGCAGCCATTTTGCCTGTAACGAGTGTTCCGGCCGGAAGACCGAATTCTTCACCCAGAGCGGCACGTACTGCAGGAGCTGTCTGTACAATTACTGTTTTTGTCGGATCAGCCAGAGCCCTGAGTACCTGAGGTACGTGATTGACCTCGGTGAGCGCTCCGGTGGGACAAACTGCAACACACTGTCCGCAGTAGGTACAGGTTGAATGCTCGAGGTTCTGCTCAAATGCAGGTGCAACAGTTGCCATGAAGCCCCTGTTGATTGCTGACAAGGCGCCTACAGTCTGAACTGTATTGCACATTGTTTCACATCTGCGGCACATGATGCATTTGTCGAGATCCCTGATGATGGATGGCGATGTGTCTTTTCTGTATGTTGATACTTCAGCATATTCGGAACCGGGAATATCCCTGATACCCAGTCTGTGCGCCATGTTCTGCAGATCGCAGTTGCCTGATTTGGCACAGATGAGACAGTCCTTGGGATGGTCCGAAAGGATAAATTCCATTACGGTCCTTCTTGCATTCAATACCCTTGTAGTATGAGTTTTAACAACCATTCCCTGTTCACAGGTTGTAGAACAGGTAGGCGCCAGATTTCTTCTTCCCTGAACCTCGGCAACACAAATACGACATCCCCCCGGCTTGTTCTCAATGTTGAGATCATGCAGGTCCATGTAACATAAGGTTGGGATATCGATGCCAAGTTCCTTTGCAGCTTTAAGTATTGTTGTACCCTTGGGCACTTCAATCTCCTTGTTATCTATAGTAAGCTTTACTGTTTCCATTCTTTTCTGATTATCTGATGAATATTGCATCAAACTTGCATTTTTCCTTACAAGCACCGCACTTGATGCAGATTGACGGATTGATTGTATGGGTCTCTTTCCTTTGTCCTGTAATAGCATTGACCGGGCAAACCCTTGCACAGGCAGTACATCCGACGCAACTCTCAGGGTTGATGACATATTCCATGAGATTGCGGCATTTACCTGCCGGACATTTCTTGTCTTTCACGTGAGCCACATACTCGTCATGATAATTATCGAGCATCGACAGTACAGGGTTTGGTGAGGTCTGACCCAATCCGCAAAGAGCTGTATCCTTGATGACAAGACTCATGTTCCTGAGCCTGTCGAGGTCTTCCATAGTCCCTTTGCCTTCGCATATCTGGCCGAGGAGCTCGTGAAGTCTTTTGTTGCCGATACGGCATGGCGCACATTTTCCGCATGATTCCTCAACCGTGAATTCGAGGAAGAACTTGGCCATTGATACCATACAATCATCCTCATCCAGAACTATCATTGCACCTGAACCCATCATGGATCCGGCTGCAATCAGGTTGTCAAAATCGATCGGGGTGTCGAGATGTTTTTCAGACAGACAGCCTCCTGAAGGTCCTCCGGTCTGAACACCTTTGAATTTTTTCCCGTATCTGATGCCTCCGCCGATTTCGAATATCACTTCGCGAAGCGTCGTGCCCATCGGTACTTCGATGAGACCCACGTTGTTAATTTTACCGGCCAGAGCGAATACTTTGGTCCCTTTGGATTTTTCCGTTCCGATGCTGCTGAACCATTTGGAACCCTTAAGTATTATAGCAGGGATAGCAGCAAACGTTTCAACATTGTTAACATTGGTCGGTTTACCAAGATACCCCGATTCAGCAGGGTAGGGGGGCTTGATAGTCGGTTCACCGCGTAATCCCTCCATTGAATGGATGAGCGCCGTTTCTTCACCGCAAACAAATGCTCCTGCACCGTACCTGAGCTCAATATCGAAATCAAAACCTGTTCCGAAAATATTTTTGCCCAGAAGGTTGTATTCACGAGCCTGTTTGATGGCTATTTTTAGTCTGTCAATTGCAAGCGGATATTCTGCCCTGATGTAGATCAGTCCGTGTGATGCACCTATACTGTATCCGCAGATTGCCATGGCTTCGAGGACTGAATGCGGGTCGCCTTCAAGAACAGAACGGTCCATGAATGCTCCGGGGTCACCTTCGTCAGCGTTGCATACTACATACTTATGATCAGCTTTGTTTCTGCTGGCAATCTCCCATTTCAGACCTGTCGGGAAACCTCCACCCCCACGACCTCTCTGACCGGAGGCTTTCACTTCCCTGATCACCTCTTCCGGTGTCATTTCGGTGAGAACCTTTCCGAGAGCCTGGTAGCCGTCGCGGGCTATATACTCGTCGATATTCTCCGGATTGATGAATCCGCAGTTTCTCAGGACTATTCTCATCTGTTTTTTGAAGAAGCCCATGTGCTTGGAGTCAGAAACTGATTCCTTGCTGACCGGATCCTGGTAGAGGAGCCTCTGGACTTTTCTTCCCTTTATAACGTGTTCTTCAATAATTATCTGCGCATCTTCAGGTTTAACCTGCGTATAGAATGTATTGTCAGGCATAACTTTTACGATCGGTCCTTTTTCACAGAAACCGAAACAACCTGTCTTGATTACCTGTACGGTATCCTGAATACCCTTGGCTTCAAGTTCATCCCTTAAATTGCAGACAATTGCATCACTTTCTGAAGCATGGCAGCCTGTGCCACCGCAAACCAGAAGATGCATGCTGTATCTTGACATAATATATCCTCCTTATTCTTTTAAATCAATAGTCTGATAATTAACAGGTATGATACCGTCAACCAGTTCACCTGCCTTGATGTACTTTTCAATTATCTGATCAGCCCTTTTGAGGTCGACAAATCCATAAACTACTGGATCCTGCCCCGGGAGCTTCACTTCAATTGTAGGTTCTGCATAACAATACCCCATGCAGCCTGTCTGGGTTACAACAGCAGCAATATTCCTTCTTTCGAGCTGTTCCAGGAAAAATTCCATCACAGCTTTTGCCCCAGCAGCAATACCGCATGTTGCCATAGCAACCTTGATCTGTACCAAACTCTCCGGATCAGTACCCCTGACCCTCAAGTCCAGTCCGCTTTTCATTTCTTCGCGTTTCTTTTTAAGATCCGCGAGCGATGTGATTTTTGACATGCCTTTTATTTAATTAAGTTGTTTATTATTTCAGAGTATTTCACTCTATTATTACTCTTCGAAATTAGTTCAAATTTACCAGCCTTTAAAATCTTTCATTCTCCTTCAGGTTGTATCCCCGATGCACTTATATTTATCAGATTCTCATTTATCATCTGTCTGAGGTCTGTCAGCAACGATCTGTCATTCAGTTCGTTTTCACCTAATACTTCCCTTGCTTCCCGGGTGCTGAACAGATATTCTCCTTTATCAGTCCGGTGACGGTAGCTGAAGTCGATATGAGGGTTCGCAGCAACCAGTATGATGATAACACCTGCTATATCTCCCATTGGCTGCCTGTCTATATGACTGTACGAGAAGCGCGCAGTAACCTTTGTCCCTTTTCCTTTTATAGAGCTTATCTCTAGTCCGCCTCCGGTAAGCTCTGCATGATATTTCAATAGCGACAATCCTAGTCCAAATCTTCTTTTTGTCCGTGTCGTGACAAACGGATCGGTGATATTCGCGAGGATATTCTCCGGAATGCCGGAACCATTGTCAGTAATTGTGATCACATAGCAGTCGGTGGCTGCCGACTCATCAGTCTCGATGACAATCAGATCTGAAGCAGCCCTTACAGAATTCTGCACAATATCCAGTATGTTTAATGCCAGTGTTTTCATCAAATAAGCACCCTCCTCCCCATTTCTCCCTTCAAAGCCATTCTCACTTCTGAAAAGGAGGGTGCTGAAATATAGAATTGTGTTGCTGCTGAACCAATAGCATCAGGAAAGTGTGCATCGCTCGACCTCAGTATTGTATATTTGAGCAGGTCGCGATGTGTTTCGGCAAGTTTTGCAACAGGCGTCTTTCCCGAAATTTCCAGTGCATCAGCTTTCAATCCGGCAGGCAGGAATCCAAGCTGGCTGATAATGCTGTTTTTTAGCTTGTCAAAATGTGCCGGGATAAATAAGCCGCAATGCGAATGGACGAATGTTTCAACCTCCTCCAGCGATTTGTTTATAGCGCTGATAAGGAGTTTCTTCTCCTCATATATAATGTTTTCATTCTCATCACACTGAACCTGATATCCGAATATTTCAGGTACATTCAGGATATCCGGAAGATTTTCGTCGAGGAATTCCTGAAATGCATTAAGTGCATCAGTAGTTTCAAAGAACGCGAGGCAATGCACCTCTTCTTTTGTTGTGACCTCAGCGCCGCAAAGGACCATTATCCCTTTCTTTTCTGCCATTGATCTGATAATGGCACAATGCCGGGTGGAGTTATGATCGGTTATTCCGATAATGTCCAGTCCTCTCTCCGAAGCAAGGTCAACTATATTGGCCGGAGACATATCAAGATCACCGCAGGGGGACAGGGTGGTATGAATATGCAGGTCGGCCAGGAAATTTTTCATTCCATCTTCAATAGTTCAAATAAACGTCCGGCAACCGTGAATGTATCAAGGTCGGTTGAAAGGACCGGGATATTCTCCTGATTGCTCTTCTCAATTGTATCTGCATCGGGTTTTAAACCCTTTACTATAATGATTGCCGCCAGCTCCTTGAGCGATGCGACAGCGATAATATTCTGGTGGGTCTGAAGAGTGATCCAGACCTGTCCCTCCTTTGCATTCCCCATGACATCGCTGAGCAGGTCGGAAACATAACCTCCGGTAACGGCAGTATCCGTGCCGGAAGCGCCGGATATGATCCTTAGTTCCAGTAAATCGATTATTTCAGTTGTTTTCATCTTCTGCTCCGAGTTTATTGCAGTTTTTTTCAAGTCTTTCGGTTCCCCAGATATTTTCAGTGATCCGGTACGCATGGTCCTGGTCCAGCAGGTTCTGCCTGATCATCTGCTGCTGCATGAATATACAATGCGACAGTTGTGCGTCACCCTTGACAATGTCTTCCGACAGAGTCTGACAGTCTGGAGCTCCGCATGCAGCACAATCAAACCCCGGCAGATAACACATTAACCTGCGTTTTCTTTCCATCTTCTTCATTGCCAGGGAAAAATCCTCGTCAAGCTTGGCCATTGGCCTGGGTTCGATCGGACCGAAAAAACCGTCCTTTTCCAGATTAATATAATCCTCATCGAGTCTTAGGCCTTTGTCCTCTTCCCTTGCTTTGTATTCATCGGCCCTGTTACGAAGACGTTCGACAGTCAGGAACCTGTTCCCGCTTATCAGTATCCCGCCGGCACAGCCTTCATCACATGCACGCAGCTCCAGAAAATCAATGTGGTCAAGCTTTTCGTTTTCAATATTCTCGAGGAATTCATTCACATTCTTTATCCCGTCTATTGCAAGTGCACGGCCACTGAAGTGAGATACTTCCCCGCGAGTCAGACTCCAGCGTATTCCTCTGGACGTCAGTCTTTCATCTGACTCGGGAGTGTCGGTTTCTGTATATCTCCTCGTCAGGAACTTGAGGATGGCATTGTAAAGAAAATTGATATTGATAACTCCTGTTATTGCCGAATTAGGTTCACCTACCGGACTTTTTACAGCAGCTATTTTTGCTGCACAAGGTGTCGCGTAGAAAATACCGATCTGATCTTCCCTGATCCCTCTTTTTCTTATCTTCTCCCTGTAATATTTTGCGGTCAGATCGATTGGTGGACTGACCCTCATTATATTGTCGACCAGTGTAGGAAATTTAACCTGTATAAGCCTTATTATTGCCGGGCAGAATGAAGAGATCATAGGCCGTTCCTTGTTCTCAAGCATGTATTGCCTTCCGGCATTCACCACCATGTCGACGCTGCTTTCAACCTCGAAGACATGTGTGAATCCAATAGCGCGCAAGGCCTTGTAAATACTCGAAGTGCTTATCTTTCTCGGGAACTGGCCAATGAGAACACTAGGAATCAGGATCACTCTGGCCTTGTAACCCAGTATCATATCGATGTCGTCCTGTTCAACCTTGATGGCAGAGACCGGGCATGCTCTGTAACATTCTCCGCAATCAACACATCTGTTGGCAATTATTATAGCCCTTCCGTTTCTGACCCTTATTGCCTGAGTAGGACAAACCGTCATGCAGTGAGTGCATCCGATGCACACATCTTTCATCACTGCGAGCGCATGGTGGAAATGGACCTTATTCTTCCTGTCATGCATCTGTCCTGATATAATTTATAAGTTCAACAACTGTGCCTTCCCCCGGAGTGCTTGTGATCTTCATTTCATCGGTATTCCTCTTCATATTTGAAAGGCCCATCCCTGCACCAAATCCCATCTCTCTGACCTGCGGAGTAGCTGTTGAATAGCCTTCCTCCATGGCTTTGTCGATATCCTCTATTCCCGGACCTTTATCAGCCAGCCTGATCCTGATGGCATCCTTGTCAATGTTTACATCTACAGTTCCTGAATATGCATGAGCAACAACATTGACTTCGCCTTCATAAAGGGCAATAACCACCCTCTTCGATATCTGGTGGTCAATGTTCAGCTGCCTGAGTATCTTTTTAACCGAGCTTGCTACCTTACCTGCATTTGCGAAATCTCCGCCTGCTATTTTATGCCTGAACTGCATCTTATCAGTAAACCGATTTGACACCAGCGTTAAACAACACACCGGAAATATGGAATAGCGAATGAGGACTGCATATTAGCGTCATCCTGTTTTCCCTGGCTACCGAGATCATATCTTCCCCGATCTTCTTGTCTCTTGCAAAAATTATACAGCTGATCTCAGACATTTCAGATGTCCTTATCGTCTGCATGTTAGCCAGGCCGGTAATTAAGATCATGTTCTCCTTTTCGATAGTCAGAACATCACTCATCAGATCTGATGCAAATGCATATTCAATGGTTTTGTCCAGACTTTCCCCGCAACAGCAAACCTTCCCGTCAACTAATCCAACTATCTCCTGTAATGTCATTTTACTTTAATTGGCTGATTTGTATTGTTTTATTGCCCATCAATAAAAAGACCTGTAATTCTTCACGACAAAGATAAGTAATTTTATGTGAAATCATTAACATTGTGAATAAATTAACAAGAGTTTAAATTTATTCTAAATTACATATGGTATTAAATGGTAATGAGCGTGTTTGTTGAAGTAGTGACAAACACTTGTTACTAAAAATTCTTACTTTTGTTTCCCCGTTAATTAAATAACAAATTTAAACACATCTTTTCATGAAATACAACTTTATACCCGTCTTAATTTTCTTCTGTCTTTTATTTATTCCGGAATTCTATGTTTCATATGGTCAGATGCCTCGACACAGTGAAAATCAGGTAACTGTGACCGGCTGGACTGATGATTCGCATTACCTCTTCAGATCATTCGATGAGAACAAAAACCTTGTCACAAGAAGCGTTGACGTCAAAACCGGGAAAGGAATAATTATAACTCCTGAAGTCAGAGGCAGGGATAAAATTGCAGCCCTTCTGCCGGAAGGTACTGCAATGTCGGCTAACGATGTAACCAGTCCTGATGAAGATTGTGCTGTCCTGGTGAAGGATAATGACCTTTACCTGTTCACCGTTTCTGACAAAAAGATGAAACGCCTTACAAATGATAAAGCACCCGAAGTAAACACGCGTTTTTCACCTGATGGATCAAAGATCGCTTACACAAGAAATAAGGATCTTTTTGTTTATGATCTGGCCGCCGGCAGGGAAATACGTCTTACATCAGATGCATCAGAAAGAATCTATAACGGATATTCATCCTGGGTTTATTATGAGGAAATACTCGAAAGACCCAGTCATTATGCTGCTTTCTGGTGGGCTCCTGATGGTAAAAAGTTAGCTTATCTGAGAACTGATGAAACTGAAGTTCCCGTATTCACCCTTAACCGGCTCGACGAACCTGACGGTATTCATGGTCTCGTAGAAGCTGTACCTTATCCCTTGCCGGGTGATCCCAATCCGAAAGTTAAAATGGGAATCGCTGACCTGGAGTCAGGCAAAACAACCTGGATAAAAACAGATTACAGCGTTGACCAGTATATTGCCTGGCCATTCTGGACACCCGACAGCAAAAAACTTGCTGTTCAGATAGTGAACAGGGATCAGGATGAAATAAAATTCATCATCGCGGATCCTTCTACAGGTGATTTTTCTCAGATTTATGATGAGAACAGGAAAACATGGGTGGAATTCTTCGAGGATATTTATGTACTCAAAGACGGATCCGGGTTCATAATCAGAAGTTACAGGAATGACTGGCAGAATCTTTATCTCTTGGGCTGGGACGGGAAGCTGGTTAAACAGCTGACCAGCCTTGAATTCATGGTCACTTCTGTGGAAAGGGTGGATGAAAACTCAAAAACAGTCTATTTCTATGCCACTGGACCTCAATCCACCGACAGGCATCTATACCGGGTTGGCCTTGATGGTAAAAACCTTGTTCAGATGACAGGGGGGGAGGGGACTCATATTGCCAGTATTTCACCAAAAGGAAATTATGTCGCGGATACCTGGAGCAGCGTGGCAAAAAAGGGATCGATCATTATTCGTGACAGGAATGGGAAGGTGTTGAAGGAGATCTATAGTTATGAGGATAAGGATAAGGAAAAATCAGTCGGAGCCAGGTCGGAAATGGTAAGGATTATGACTGCCGACGGGCTGTTCAATATGCCTGCTATTATAACTTATCCGGAAAATTTTGATGCGTCGAAGAAATACCCGGTCGTATTTACCATCTATGGAGGACCAGGTTTCAAAAATGTCAGCAATGTGTGGCAGGGGAATAAAACTTCATGGTACGCCCAGAAAGATATTATAACCTTTACTGTTGACCACAGGGGTTCGGGCCAGTTCGGGATGAAAGGTATGGACTGGTTGTACAGGAATCTTGGAAAATGGGAGATCTCGGATTACTCCGATGCAGTTAGATGGCTTCGCAAAAAATCATTTGTCGACAGCACCAGGATAGGGATCACAGGAACATCATATGGTGGATACATGACCTGTCTGGCCCTGACAAAGGGCGCTGACTTCTGGACACATGGCGTTTCCGGTATGCCGGTAACAGACTACAGGCTGTATGACAATGTCTACACTGAAAGGTATATGGATACGCCAAAGGATAATCCTGACGGATACAGAGATGGCGCCGTACAGAATTATGTAAAGGATTTTAAAGGTAAATTACTCCTTTATCACGCAGATACTGACGATAATGTGCACCTTCAGAATTCAATTTATTTTATTTCCAGAATGCAGGACGAAGGCAAGGATTTCGAATTCATGCTTTACCCTGACGGAAGGCATGGATGGGGTGGACCTAAGGCAGTTTATGTAAGGAATGCAACCTATAAGTTCTGGTTGAGAAATTTTTTCGGTAAATAATTATCCTGTTATGGAAAATAATGTGAAACGCTTATAAGGTATTCCCGGATTTTTTCTTTCTCAGGAATTCATGATTACTAATGATCGGACCGGAGAGACCAGCTCATTTTTGAAATGACTGTGAATAAGATTTACCCTGCTGTCAGATAATCGGGTATTGTTTATTAAATTGCGCCGGTTGGAACTTCAGGGAATACTGACAATTAACTTGAAATTGCTAAACTGGTTATCATGATTTTAGGTATCCTCAAAGAACTGGAAACTGAGAACAGGGTGGCTATGCTGCCAGGTGAAGTTGCCATTTTAAGAAAACTGGGAGTGGAAGTGATAATTGAAAAAATGCCGGAGTCAGGGCATTCGCTTCCGATAATTCATATGTTTCATCCGGAGCAGTGACTGACGGCCGGCAGGAAGTCATTTCCGGATCTGATTTTCTGTTGTCTGTTAATCCACCTCTTCATGATAACCCTGATAGTTTTCGTCACCGACAGGTACTTTGTTCTGTGCTGAATCCTGCCCTTAATGCCGGATGGATTGAAGCAGCCAGGAAAAGAAAGCTAACACTTATTGGTCTCGATCTTATCCCCAGGATAAGCCGTGCCCAGTCAATGGATGTGCTCTCATCAATGGCAACTATTGCAGGATACAGAGCTGTTCTTGAGGCAGCATCCAGGTTACCGAAGTTCTTTCCGATGTTCATGTCGGCTGCCGGCACCATAAAGCCGGCGAAGGTTCTTATTCTGGGAGCGGGTGTAGCTGGCCTGCAGGCTGTTGCAGTTGCAAGAAAACTTGGAGCAGTGGTTGAGGTATTTGATGTACGTTCCGCTGTCAGAGAAGAGGTGAAAAGCCTTGGTGCAAAATTTGTCGGGGTGGAGGGTGCAAAGGAAGATTCTTCTGCCGGTGGTTATGCAGTGGAACAATCTGATGATTTCAAAAATAAGCAACAGGAACTTATTCAGCAGAGGGCTGCGGCATCCGATGTTGTCATATGTACTGCCCAGATACCCGGGAAAAAAGCTCCGGTTCTCCTTCTGAAGGAAACTGTAGCTGCTATGAAGCCGGGATCGGTGATAATCGATCTTGCCGCATCATCAGGAGGTAACTGTGAGCTGACCTCTCCAGGCAATAATATAGTGGCACATGAAATAAAGATAATCGGGAAAACCAATTATCCCTCCGAAATGGCTTCAGATGCCAGTAAAATGTTTGGCAATAATGTCATAAGCCTTTTAAGAATACTTATAAGCAGGGAAGGACAACTTGTACTCAATATGGATGATGAGATAGTCCGGGGCACAGTCGCGGTTCTCGATGGAGAGTATGTTGGAGATAGGATAAAACAGCTGATGAATATAAAATGATTTTGCTATGGAAAAGATTCTGGAATTTTTTCTGATACACAGAGAGGCGATTTTCATCGTCATCCTTTCGGTTTTTCTGGGAATCGAGGTCATCAGTCATGTTCCGGCGATTCTACATACTCCTTTGATGTCAGGCGCTAATGCTATCCATGGGGTGGTTATTATAGGAGCCATAATCGTTCTGGGTCATGCAGATACCACCGGCTCAATGATCCTCGGTTTCCTGGCAGTCATTCTTGGAACCCTCAATGTTGTTGGTGGTTTCATGGTTACTGACAGGATGCTTGATATGTTCAAAAAGAGGAAATAGTTTCCGTCAGCTATTTAAAAGACCGGACAGATGAATGTTATATCACAGTTTTCTACAGGTATCTCAGTGCTAGAGATCACTTATGTCGCCGCTTCAGTGCTGTTTATCCTTGGTCTGAAGATGCTCAGTCACCCGCTTACTGCAAGGCGTGGTAATATACTTGCAGCCGTGGGGATGGGCGCTGCGATCATCGCGACCATCCTTTTACACAGGAAAGACGGAGAACCAATCCGCAATCTGCCCCTTATCCTTGTGGCTATCATTATCGGGACCATCATAGGCTGGATAATTGCAAAAAAAGTCAAAATGACTGCCATGCCCCAGCTGGTATCTTTCTTCAATGGAATGGGTGGAGCTGCTGCGGCCCTGATATCACTCATGGAATTTGCTCATATCAGTCCGGATCTTATTGCCAGAAGCGGAATGGCAAACGGAAAGGTGCTCCTTATTCTGCTGGGTCTCGTGATAGGGACTGTATCGTGGTCGGGCAGTATGATCGCTTTCGGCAAACTCGATGGATGGATAGGAGACTTGAGAATCCGGGCGATGAGATATGTTAACCTTGGCATCCTGGCAGTTATTCTTGGACTTATTGTGGTAATTATGACAAGTAATGTCACTTCTGCCTCAGAGCTTACAACTCTTGTATATCTTATTTTTACAGTATCGGTCATTTACGGGGTCCTCTTTGTTATGCCAATCGGAGGAGCCGATATGCCCGTGGTAATCTCACTTCTTAACTCCTTCACCGGAGTTGCGGCTGCCATGGGTGGATTCCTTTACAACAACCAGGCTATGCTGACCGGAGGTATCCTGGTAGGATCTGCAGGTACTATCCTGACAGTCCTTATGTGCAGGGCTATGAACCGTTCTCTGCTTAATGTTATTGTTGGCGTTTTCGGTGGAGGAGGAAAAGCATCATCATCCGAAGAAGGAACGATAAGGGAAATATCTCTTTCCGATGCTGCAATTCTTCTGAGTTACTCTAAAAAAGTAGTCATTGTTCCCGGATACGGGCTTGCGGTTGCCCAGGCCCAGCATATTTGTCATGAGCTTGATAAGTTGCTGGAAGAAAAGGGAGTAGAGGTGAAATATGCCATACACCCGGTGGCCGGAAGAATGCCGGGACACATGAATGTCCTTCTGGCCGAAGCCGATGTGCCTTATGAGCAGCTGATCGAAAGCGATGAGATCAATCCTGAACTTCCAAATACCGACGTTCTGGTTGTGATCGGAGCAAACGACGTCGTGAATCCCGCTGCCGAAGATGATAAAGCAAGTCCGATCTATGGAATGCCGATTATAAAAGCCCGCGACGCCAGGAATATTATCGTTATGAAACGAGGCATGGGGAAAGGCTATGCAGCAATTGAAAATATGCTGTTCTTCAACAGCAAAACCAGGATGTTGTTCGGAGATGCTAAAAATACTCTTCAGACCCTGGTTAATGAGGTGAAGAATTTATAGACAGAAAACACAATTACGGCCTTGATCCATCCGACCTCTGAAAATATTACAGTGGCAGTTGATAATTCTTCAGAAGGAAAACCGGATAATCATGAATATAAGTAAAGAGAGGCTTTCATTGCTTCGTGAAGCAATGAAAACCAGAGGATGCAATTATTTTATCATTTCAACCGGGGATCCGCATCTGGAAGAAAACATTCCGGACCATTGGCAGATAATAGCATGGCTGACTGGTTTCACGGGATCAGCAGCAACAGTGGTCATATCAGAAGATGCCGCTTTACTCTGGACTGATTCAAGGTACTATATTCAGGCAGGTTTACAGCTCGAAGGATCGGGGTTCTCTTTTATCCATCCTGTTCAGGGTGGAAAAAATGATTTTGCAGAATGGCTGAGGGAGAACTGCTTAAAAGAGAGTATTATAGGTCTGGACGGCCATCTGATTTCCGATAGGAAGCTGAGACGGCTGGAAGAATTGCTCGCTCCTCTTAAGATCCGCTTCGACACTGGATTTGATCCCTTCCCTGAGCTATGGACAGACAGACCGGCATTACCCTCCGGAATGGCAATGGATTATCCTGTTCTGTATTCTGGAAAAGATCGCGTGGTAAAAATCAATGAGGTCAGGTCGGAGATGAAGAAAATCAATGCCGATTATCAGCTCCTGACTTCACCTGCAGATATAATGTGGCTTCTCAATATTAGAGGAAACGATGCAAGATACTCGCCACAGATGTCGTGTTTTGCACTGATAAGTCGCGATCAGGTAATCCTTTTTGCAGATGAGGAACGGATACCTTTCAGACTGTTAATCGAATTTGATAAACAGGGAATAGTCCTCCTCCCTTATGAGGATACAGAGGCTGTTCTGGCTGCTCTTCCCATGAGATCTTTCCTCATCGCATCAGGCGGTAAAACATCAGCATCCCTTTTCAGAGCAGTGCCAAAGAGAGTAAGGATAATCGACCTTCCCAGCATTCCTTCCCGGCTGAAAGCTATCAAGAACAAGACAGAGATTGATAACCTCGGTAAAACAATGATAAAAGACGGGGTAGCGCTGTCAAAATTCTTTTACCGTTTCGAAAAAGAACTTGGTACGGTCCCAATGAGCGAATTGTCGCTGGAGCAGATGCTGGAACATTTCAGAGCTGAGCAGGATGACTATGCCGGTCCGAGTTTCAGGTCAGTGGTTGCTTTTAACGGTCATTCAGCCCTTCCTCATTATTCAGCTGTGCCTGAAACAGACTCGGGAATTGGTCAAAAGGGTATTCTCCTGATAGACTCAGGTGGCCAGTATCTGACCGGTACAACGGATATAACCCGTACTGTTTCAGTTGGAAATCCAACTTTAGGGCAGATTAAAGATTTTACACTGGTTCTCAAAGGCTGTATAGATCTGGCAAAGGCAAAAATTCCGGCAGGAACCAGAGGAATTCAGATAGATATTCTCGCAAGGCAGGCTCTGTGGGAAAACGGTTTGAATTTCGGACATGGAACCGGGCATGGTGTGGGATATTTCCTTAATGTGCATGAAGCGCCTCCCTCCGTCTCACCGTCCGAAACTGCTGAAACACGGAGCCCTGTTGAACCAGGAATGGTTTTCTCGGATGAACCGGCTGTTTACAGGGAAGCTGAATATGGTATCCGGACAGAAAACCTTTTGCTTTGCTATGAAGATGAGGAAACTTCATTTGGCACGTTCCTTAAGTTTGAAACAATAAGCTTGTGCTTTATTGATAAGAAGCTTATTGACAAGACTCTTTTGGATAGCAGGCAGATTGCCTGGCTGGACAGGTACCATGAAGTGGTTTATGAGAAATTAACCCCCTTCCTTGAAAAAGAAGAAACCGACTGGCTTCTTGAAAAAACCAGCCCGTTATAATACTAGAAATTTCAGGTTCTATTGGCAGGAAACACGCGCCAGGATCAATATCCTGTACCTGTCATAGTCATACGGATTTAACAACCAGAGCTTTTGCTGCACTCTGTGACCTGGTTGGGGATATAGTATCACCTGATTATTTCTTCGATGGTTTGATCACATCCTCCATCAGGGTTACGTCCATCACAGGAAATTCCGTAATTCTCAGTTTTGCACAACCGTATGGAACAAGAGTGATGACTTCCGGGTCTCCTTGGGGCTTTACTGGGCTTAGGGGTGGAACATCAGCAGAATTTTCTTTCAGCTGCCATTCAGGGATACGTATTCCTCTGGCTGTAACAATAAGAGGTGCATCCTCGTTGAATGTCACATATTTCCCTGTTTCTGCTGACCAGACCATATCTCCATTATCAGCAAAAGGGTAATCAGTCACTTTGTTCTCAGTTACATTCAAACCTCTGCCAATGTTGACAGGATCCAAAAGGAGTCCGTAGTTCCATGGACTTTTTGGATCTATTTCCCAGTCAATACTTCCTTTATATGAATAATTATCATAATTGGCTTTGATGCTCCGGTATTCCTTGTCTATTTTCAATGATAACAGCAGGGGCCCTCTCATGATTGTTGCCGAGTTATTGTATCTTCTTTCAATCCGCAGACCCATAGGTATTTCAATCGTCACCTGGTCTCCGTTTCTCCATCTTTCATTTAACCTGACAGGTTTATCGCCTTTGAAAACCAGGGTCTTATCCTTGACTTTTACCGTAAGGGAGTCTGCCCATGCTGGTTTTCGAAGATATATCGGGAATCTTGCAGCTTTTGATGGGTTTATTGTAAGTTTGACGCTACCCCTGAAAGGATAATCCGTTTCTTCGGTTATAGTAACATCGGTTCCATTACCGGCTTTAGCTTTTACAATACTTGGTCCATAAGCCGCTATTGCCAATCCATTGTCGTTGGTTGCCATCCACATGGTTTCAACGAATTTAGGCCATCCCTGGTGCATGTTGGCAAGACAGCATCCGAAATTTGGCATAAAGCCGTAAAGATTGGAATATTCGTCATTTGAGCTCCAGTGTCTTTTAGCCACCGATACCAGGACCTGGTTAGCCTGCTGGTCATACTGATGTGCCCAGTAATCAGGAGTAGTTTCTCCCGGCAGGCCGTTATAAGCCAGCAGTTCCAGCCTGTCTGCAAGCTTAGCGTCTCCGAAAATTGCATACAGTTCCTCAAGAGAATACATGAATTCAACTATATTGCAGAGTTCTGTTCCCTGAACCGGACTTGTTCCTGCGAGGTGTTCATCGCTGGAGAACCTTCCTCCGGCCTGTCCATGATTGCTGTCGTATTTTGCCAATCCTGCGTAAACGGCATTTTTGAACCTTTCGTCTTTCGATTGCTGAAACCAGAGACCAGGATATTTTATAGCCATGGCATTATTTACTCCATGCGCAGTCATGCCTTCGGGAGAACCATCATGGGGAACCTTATGGTCGGCTGTCGCTGCTGAATCCCAGGGGAATTTTTCATAGTAACTCGTCCAGTCCACTCCGTTTTCCTGGATCGACTTCATTGTCTCAAGGATCCATTTTTCTCCGGTCTGTCGGTAAAGCCAGTATCCTGTAACAGAATTCTCCATAGCCCTTGCGCCTCTCCATGTTTCATGAGGCCAGTCGGGTTTGGTTTCATGTATATATTTGAAATATTTCATCAGGACATCGAATGCCCGATTATCTCCGGTGGCCTCATAATACTGCATCAAAACCTTGTTAGAGACCGATCTTGGCCATCTGTCCTTGTTCTTGGCCGGTCCGTACCAGCCTGAGTCGGTACTGCTTGAAATTATCGGCTCAATCCATTTCTTTACTTTTTCCTTAAGGTGTTCGTCGTCGGTAAGGTAGGCGAGGGGTACAAGTCCATCGAGGTAGTATGGGCCACGTTCCCACGCATCTCCATTTCCCCCATGCCAGGCCGATTCTGAAAGGTCCGGCCAGAAATCATCAAGATGACCGGTAAGCCCTGCTGCCTCAATCTCCAGCTGCCTTTTAAGCCAGCCGGCAGGTTTGACTGTGCCCAGAGGCAATCTGATGAATGCGTTTTTGTACAGTGGTTCCGGATTGCCCCTGTAATTTATATTGACATCTTTTTCTGAACATCCTGAAATCAAAACTGAAGACATGATGACGATAAGGTAAAGAAGTTTCTTCATGCTGAATGAGGGTTATGGATTACTGATATAAATGTATAAAACTTAAATATTCCGGCTATCGTTTCATCCGGATATTTCTCCATAGACCCCATCCTAAAATATTCATCTGTACCACTCCATGTTATCTGTAAGGCTGATAACAAGTGTCAGGTTAAGCCTGGAATAGACTTTCTGTGTTGATAATGATGTTTATATTCAACTTGTTGCAACCTCATCCTCTTACCTTATTGCTTTTAACTTATCACCGCTACGCTATTGAACGTTTTCGGAAGATTGTTCATTGGTTCCTCATGGATTGTGCAGGGTTCATTACCGAAGCCTGATATGCCTTTACGCTGATAGTCAGAAAAGTAATAGTTATAGTAAGTAGCGCTGACAATATGAAAAGTAAGGGGCCCAGCTCGTACCTGTAAACATAATGCGCAAGCCATTTACTCATGAAGAACCATGCTATCGGGAAGGCAATCAGAATGGAGATCGATATAAGTATCAGAAAATCTTTGGATATCAGCCCGATCACATCCATGTTTCCCGCACCGAATACTTTTCTGATCCCGACTTCCCTGGTGCGCTGCTCAACTGTATAGGATGCGAGGCCAAACAGACCCAGGCAGGCAATCAATATTGCAAGTATGGTGAACAGAGTGAATATAAATCCTCTTTTCTCATCGGCTTCAAACTGCATGTTGAACCTGTTCGCCAGAAACTCATAAACGAATGGCTGATCGTGAAATATCTCATGCCATTTGCTCTCAATGAATGCAATTGTCTGTTTTACATTCTGATCGGCGATCTTGATATAAACAATACCGTTTGAGACCCTGTAGAGCAGAACCAGAGATTCTATCTGGTTATACATTCCGGTCTGGTGGTAGTCCTTCATCACCCCGACTACTCTGCCCCTGAGCACGGATGTGTCTCCGAAAAGCTCAATTTTCTTACCGACTGGATCATTCCAGCCCATTCGTTTTATCAGAGTCTCGTTGACGATTACCGATCTTATTGTATCCGACGGCATGTCTTTCTGAAAATCCCGTCCATCCTGTAGCTTAATACCAAGCGTCTTTATAAAATCATGATCTACAACTGCATAGTTGATCCCCCTTTTTGTCATGCCCTGGTCTGTCTCAACATTAAAGATCACCTTTCCCGATCCCTGACCAATAGGAGTATCGGTTGCCGCTACTGATTTGATCTCAGGATTGTCAAGGAGCAACTGTTTAAAGACCTGATATTTGGAAGACATGTGACCATTGAGCTGAAGCGAAATAATATTTTTCTGATCGAACCCCTGGTCCATATTCTTCATATAGTTCAATTGCCTGAATACAACCATTGTACAAATGATCATAACAACAGAGACAGTGAACTGAATGATCACCAGTATCTTCCGGAAATTGCTTCCGGCAGCTCCCTGTGTTATTTCCCCTTTCAGAACAGTAAGAGGGCTGAATCGTGAGAGAAAAAATGCCGGATAGCTTCCACCCAGAATTCCGATTACTAGTATTATAGCGAGCAGACTTATAAGCATTGCCGGACTGTAAAGGATATGGAGATCAAATGACTTGCCTGCAAGAAGATTGAATTTCGGAAGTAGCGCGATGAAAAGGACTAAGCTTATTACTATGGATACGGCAGTGAAGATCACCGATTCAGAAAGGAACTGCAAAATGAGAGGGATCCTCTGCGATCCTGCAACCTTGCGCATTCCTACTTCCCTTGCTCTCCTGGCCGAGCGGGCAGTGGACAGATTCATGTAGTTCATTGCAGCTATGAAGATCAGGAAAACCGCAACTACTGCGAAAATATAAATGTATACTATGCTCCCTGTCGGTTCCGGCTCTCCTGCATTTGTCGAGTACAGGTGTATTTTTGTCAGCGGTTCCAGTTTATACTCGACCTTGATATTAAGTGGTCCGAAAATTGACTGCATGTATCTGCCATACATCTCCTGAAGCTTAACTTCAAACGGTTTGACATCAAAATTCTCCCTGAAAAGTAAATATGTATAGACTCCGAAATTACCCCATGAGCCCAGTTGTTTTGGAAGATTATTCCTTGCTGATATTGCATCAAATCTGAAATGTGAATTATGAGGCACATCTTTAATGACGCCTGTCACTTCATAACTTTTATCCCCGGCTGTAAGTGTCTTCCCTATCGGATCGCTTTTACCGAAGTACCTGGCGGCTATTTTTTCAGTCAGCGCTATCTTGTTAGGTTCCAGCAGAGCCCGGCGGGGATCTCCCTTTACAACCTTGCAGGTGAAGATGTCAAACAGAGTTGAGTCGACAAAATAGAAATTCTCTTCATTATATTCTTTGTCTTCGAATTTATACAATGCCCTTGGCATGCTGATAAACCTTACACAGGACTGTATCTCAGGATAATCCTGGACTGCCTGAGGGGCAAATGGTATTTGGGCTACTATCCAGGTGAACTGATCATCTGGTTCTGAGATTTTTGATGAAACCCTGTATATCCTGTCTGCCTTTTCGTGATAGCGATCATAGCTCGCTTCATCAGTAACATATACGATAAGGAAAAGTGCACTGGTTATCCCGAGTGTCAGTCCGAGTACATTCAGAAGGCTGTATCCGAAATGCTTCAGGATATGCCTGAAAGCGGTCTTAAAGAGGTTTCTCAGCATAGGTTCAGAATTTTACAGGAAAAATATAACAAAATTCAAACTTCTTTTACGAAATGTTGTCATTAACACAATGTTAACAATATACCTGAACCAACCTTACTGTTCTTTCCCTTAAGAAATGCATTAACGTTTTTCCTCGTATATCTTAAGATCGTCAAGCCATGCCACTCCTTGCCCCGGCATTCTTATAATGAGATTCGTCCTCATATTTTTTACAGAATCACCTGGAATCGTTATGAAGGTCATAAATCTTTTCCAATCCTGTTCAGGAGCAAATTTTGCACATCCGAAAGAGCCCAGGTTAATCTCAATAAATTGTTTTTCCGCGTCATTGTTTAATAGACGCTTCTTATCCGAAAATGTTACAGATCTGAACTGTTGCTCTGGATCATTTTTTGCCCATACGGAAATTGCATATGTTGAGCCGGGCCTGACCTGAATGGGAAACATTCTGATTGTTACACCTTTATCCTGCACGGGAGTGATTAACCTGAGTGAATGATCTCCTTCATGGGCCTCCCTGGTATCTGTAAAGTAAGTTGCCCCCAAATCTCCGCCAGGGCGTGCGTAACATGCAGACGGCACACCTGGAGAAGCTGTCTCTTCGAATCCCGGATCGTGGAGAAGGTTAGTGACTTCTTCCAGTTTGTTTTCTCCCGATACAGTCAACGGGACCATGTAGGCCTCTGATCCGTATGGGCCAATCCTGTCATTTATCTGGCCGCCTGTCACTGCAACGGATCGGTTTTCGAAGATCACATTCGCTTTTCCTGATCCAAATCCTTTTATCCTGATGTTTACGGGAGCCGGCACATTTTGTTTGTTGACTGCCAGGATGAGGAGTTTGCCGTTATGTGTCCTGCTTGTAATTGAAACCTCTGAAGATGAGGATTGAACAGCTAATCCTTTCTCGTCAGAAAGCAACCATGGCGACAATTCGGCCACTTCGATTGCCATTCCGGAGCATTCGTTCCATGCAGATACCGATTTCGGGAAATAGTTTGGTCCCTGCCGCACGAAATACTGGATGGCTGTGGCTCCGTTTATAATAGCCTGCCATGTCATCGATCTTACTTCCTGTGCAGTCGGTTCACGGCCCCACCATTCCCCTCCTCCGAAAGATTGGATAACCATCCAGACCGGTTTCTTCCCTTCAAACTCAGACCTGAGCTGGCCGGTCACATCTCCGACCATAGTGACCGGATACCTGGGAACAGGATAAGGATCGGCCATTACTATGTCAAATGCTTTTGAGTATTTCCTGGATGACAGGAAAGGAGCCATGAAGACCATTGAAACTGGATGCCATGGATCTGTCTTTTTTATGATACTGTACAGCTCTTCAAGAGTCTCAGGCGGGATTTTATAACCGTTGGGTTCATCGGATATATACCATGCCAGTAAAGCAGGATGATCCATGAAGGCTTTTATTTCACTGACAAGTCTTTCCTTTTTCTCTTCAGCGTTTAATCCTTTAATCCTGGAATCAATGCCTCCTCCTCCGGCAAGGGAAAGCAGATTGTAATGCACTTTCATTCCGATCTGTGCACACCTGTCCATATAGGCTTTCCTGTCTTTGAATGTTTCAGGTAGTATTGTCTGATAGGGTGAAATCATATTGAATCCTCTGACAACCTCCTCTTCAGGCATTGCGGCAGGTACAGGCGAATAACAATAAAACCCGAAAGGATAGAATGGCCGGTTATTTGCAATCAGCCCGCCGGTTAAACGGTCTGTCTTGACTTCATTCGCTTTATGCTTGAGAACCACCAGTTCAGTAGCTGCTAAATACGATACATTTGTGTTTGCCAATGATCTGATATTGCATGTTATTCTGTAACTGGCAGGTGGCAAGTCAAGTATTACAGGGATCCTGGTGATATTTTTGTCAGGAATACCTTCCCATGTTCCGATTATCCTGCTCCCAAGGTGAATACTTACTGACAATCTGCCCGAAGTATTTCCACGCGAGGTGTTCAGCAGAATTTCACCTTTCTTTTCACTGGAATAAAAGCTTATTCTTGGCTCTATACTGAATGTTAAAGAGTCAACAGTTTGCCCGGTGACCGTGTGGCAGGCTAAAATGAAAGTTATTAATATATATATGGCAGTTTTATTCATTTGGTAAAATCTTATTTTCGATATCGATAAATGTACTTATTTTCTCCATTTGCCGGAATGATGCAGGTTGTAATATTTCATTGGGATGGCCTTCAGCGAATCTGGTGCTGTCTCTCTGAAGGAATCAGATAATCTGATGTTGCTGAAAATTATGACAAAATTTCACACCTGAATTTATGGTTCATTTTTTGAAACACGGTCATTATGGAAAAGAATGCTTTACAGTTCGATCTGGTTGTCAATAATGACAATCTTCTTCTGGACGCTTATTCATCGACAGTGACAGGCGTAGTCAGGAGCATTTCCCAGGCTGTGGTTCATATCAGTGTTACCAGGAAGGTAAAAGCAAAGCAAAATGCGGAACCTTCGGAAAGCGGAGCTGCAGGATCAGGTTTTATAATCTCGTCCGATGGTTACATTATTACAAATAATCATGTTATCGAAGATGCTTTTTCAATCAAGGTAACTTTTGCTGACGGGGAGGAAACTGCAGCGGCTCTTATCGGGGCTGATCCCTCTACCGATATTGCAGTCATCAAAGTATATGGAGGGGACCTTAAAACTCTTCAGTTTGCAAATTCGGATCTTATCGAGCCGGGTCAGATAGCTATAGCAATCGGTAATCCTATGGGACTTCAGCATACTGTTACGGCAGGAGTGGTAAGCGCTGTGGGAAGAAGTCTGAGAGCAACCAACGGCAGACTGATAGATGATGTCATTCAGACCGATGCGGCTTTGAATCCTGGAAATAGCGGAGGTCCTTTGGTTGATTCCGGGGGGAAGGTAATAGGAGTTAATACAGCAGTGATTTCAGCTGCACAGGGCTTATGTTTTGCTGTATCTTCCAACCTGGCGGCCTATGCCGGAGGACAATTAATGATGCATGGGCGGGTTAAAAGGGCAATGCTTGGGATTGCGGCACAACCGGTCAGCTTAACACGGAGGATAGTTGTGGCAAATCACCTCTCATCAGGAAGCGGTGTTTATGTTTACGAAATCCCGGCTTCAGCCTATGATGGTAACAGACAGCTTGAAGCCGGCGACATAATCGTTGAATTCGAAGGAAAACCTGTAGCCACTGTAGATAATCTGCATAAATACCTCAGCGAGGATGTAATAGGTAAATCTGTTACTATAGGTGTACTTCGAAGTGGCAGGAAACAGTCTGTTATGGTTGTTCCGGGAGAGCTGAAATAAAAAACTCCCATGGAATTTATTATCTTTCATTCCTGATTCTGATAACCATCATTCTAAGTTATGAAAGCATTTAAACCATTTACCGCACCACTTAATGGGACGCTGCTGTCAGTCAGCGCTCCGCAGGTGTCTGAAATTATTGTCTCTGCAGGATTTGACTGGGTGCTGATAGATATGGAGCATTCGGCGATTTCCCTTGAAAATGTTCAGAATGCTATTCAGGTGATGGGGGACCGCGTGATGAAAATTGTCAGGGTGCCGGGGAATGATGAAATATGGATAAAAAGAGTGCTGGATACGGGTTGTGACGGGATATTGGTGCCGATGGTGAATAGCGCGGCAGAAGCAATAAGGGCAGTGAATTTTGCGAAATATCCTCCGCAGGGAAAAAGAAGTGTGGGATTATCCAGGGCACATGCCTATGGTCCTGGCTTTAACGGTTATGTGAAAAATGCGAACAAGGATCTTATTCTGATGGTCCAGGTTGAACACAGGGATGCCGTAAGTAACCTGGATGAAATTCTTAAAGTAGATGGTATTGACTCTTTTTTCATCGGCCCTTATGATCTTTCGGCCAGCATGGGGCTGACCGGGCAGCTCACCCATCCTGATGTAGTATCGTCCATTAATACTGTTAAGACCAAATGCAGAAAAGCAGGAAAGCCTTGGGGAATATTCGGAATGAGTCCTGATGTTCTGGCGACTCACATCAGTGATGGATGTACTTTCATCCTTTGTGGTGTTGACGTTGCAATTATGGTCGATTCGTATCGGGAATTGATTGAAAAGCTGAAAGCCGTGTGATTACCTTACCGTGAATTTGCCAGGGTAATTGCAGAATTTTTTTCCCCCAGATATTTAGTGTAATTGGATAACCTCAAAACCGGTCTGCATACAGGTTAATCAATGCTTTATCATCGAAAAGAAAGTCTCCCTGTATGTGTTACTCACCGGTATCCTTTGACCGGCAAGAACAATTACATTACGTTCAACCGATTTTATTTTGTCAAGCGCTACGACATAAGATTTATGAACTCTGCAGAATCTTCCAGGAGGCAGCAACTCCTCCAGCTTTGAAAAACTCTGCAGGGTCATAATCTTCTTGTCGTTGCAGACTATCCGCAGGTAGTCTTTCATACCTTCGATATAACAGATCTGATCGATATCCAACCTTTCAAGCCGGTATTCGGTCTTAACAAAGATATAACTGCCGGAGGTTTCTGTCTGAGTTGTCTGATCCTGATCGGTCCTGAGCAGCTCCATTACTCTGCTTACAGCCTTCATGAATCGTTCAAACGAGTAGGGTTTAAGAATATAATCGGTAACGTTGAGGTCGAATCCCTTAATAGCATACTGATCATAAGCCGATGTTATTATGATCTTTGCATTTGTTCCGGACGCCTCAATGAACTGTATTCCGGTAAGCTGCTCCATCTGAATATCAAGAAAGATGAGATCGGTCTTGTTCCCTTTGATCCATGCAATAGCATCAACAGCATTATCAAATGACTGCATTAGCACAAGGTCCGGGATCTTCGATATGAAGACCTCCAGCTTGGATAAAGCCAACGGTTCATCATCTATCGCGATGCATCTTATCTTCATTGGTATCTATGGTAAGCTTTACACGATATATTGATTCTTCTTCCCCTGTGACAAGCTGATATCTTGTGGGATAGATGAGCTCAAGCCTTCTTCTGAGCCCCGATATTCCATGACCTGAGTATTCCCCATTTTTCCCGGAGCCTTTTTGATAATAATTCCAGATCTCTGCTGTAACAATTCCTCCTGATGAATCAAACCTGAAGCTGATAGCTGGTTTGTTCGACCGGAACCTTGCAAATTTGAATGCATTTTCTGTTAATGGTACAAATAATGCAGGAGCGATGAGAACAGACATATCACCTGTAGCCTCAAATTCTATTGATTCAGGGTCTTTGATCCTGATCCTGTAAAGCCCGACAAGATTTCTGAGATTATCGATTTCCCTGCTGAGTTCCACTCTTTCGGAGGCTATCTCGTATGTGAGATACCTCATAATATCGGAGAGTCTAATGATCTCTGAAGAAGCTTTTTCAGGATCGGTGCGAATAAGCGCATCTATATTGTTTAGGGTGTTAAAAAGGAAATGAGGATTCATCCTGCTCTTTAAGAGCTCGAGTTCCATTGCAATTTTCTGCCTGTCCAGTTCGGCTTTCTGGTTCATTGTGGAGAACCAGTTTATTATCACCCTGAAGAAGGATCCGAATACGGCAGCAGTCAATACAGGGTAAAATCCGCTCATATGCATAGCAGGTGAATATCCTTTGTAAAAATGACTGAATGAATGTTCGAATACAGCTTTTATGAAGAACAGGATGGTATATCCGAAAAACGGCATGACCAATACCACACCAAATGAAACTGCGAAGAACATCGTCATTTTCTTCTTTTCAAGGAATTCAGGAACGATAAAAAGATAGAAAATATAGAAAACAACCATCAGGTATAGAAAAGCAAACAGGTATGTGACAGCCTGCTGCACAGGTATTTTCTGACCGATATTGGAATACGGAAGGTTTGCGAATATTGCAAACAGCCACACGAAGAGGTGTATATATTTTATTTTCTTCCTGCTCATTAAAGTCAGATGGGAAACAAACTTAATAAAATTAGGGCTTATATCTTATCGGGAATTGCATGTGATATAATGATAACCAGAGGTAAAATTAACACGACTCCATATAAAAATGAAAACCGATATACCAATGAACAAGGTATATCGGCGTTCTGCGCGTTTTTATCTGCAAAATCCGGAGCTGTTGTATTCCGGAAATATGAAATCTTCTTTTTAAGCCGAGACGATTGACCAGTTGTTTATCAGTCCTGCCTGAGATACTTGTCAATATCTCTTGCAGCTCTTCTCCCTGACGCAATAGCGTTCACTACGAGGCTTGCACCGCTCACCGAGTCGCCTGCGGCAAATATCTTGGCATGACTCGTCCTGTTAATATTGTCTACCTTGATATTCTTTCTGAGGTTTAGTTCCAGATCCAGTTCTGCAACGAGTCCGTCCAGAACAGGGTGGACAAAACCTAAAGCGAGAAGAACCAGATCGGCTTCAATTATTCTCCTGCTTCCAGGAACCGGTTCCATAATGAATTTTCCATTTTCCTTTTTCCACGTAACATCTTCAATTTCAGCTCCCTTTACGTGTCCGTTCTCTCCTGTGAACCTGATGGTTGAGATGCACCATAGCCTTTCACACCCTTCTTCGTGAGAAGTTGAGGTCTTAAGTATTTTACCATAGTACGGCCATGGATTATCTTCTGATCTTGATACGGGTGGTTTGGGTAAGATCTCGATCTGAGTAACCTTTTCTGCTCTTTGTCTTGTTGAAGTTCCAACACAGTCGGATCCAGTGTCACCTCCACCGATTACCAGAACTTTTTTACCTTCTGCCGTAATCTTGTTCTCAGCCGGATTCATTGCTCCGGAATTTACCCTGTTCTGCAGTGTCAGAAATTCCATTGCATGGTGGACGCCTGCCAGTTCCCTTCCTTCGATCTGCAGATCACGCGATTGTCTGGCGCCAATGGCAATACACACAGCATCATACTCATTGGTAAGCTTTCGTGCTGAAATATCGGTGCCTATGGAAATACCTGTCTGGAGATGAACGCCTTCCTCTATCATTAAATTAATCCGTCTGTCGATCAGGTTTTTGGTAAGCTTAAAATCGGGTATGCCGTACCTGAGGAGTCCTCCCGGTTTGTCATCCTTTTCAAAGATGGTCACCGTATGGCCTGCCTGATTAAGAAGGTCAGCAGCTGCCATTCCTGAAGGGCCGCTGCCTATGACAGCAACTTTCTTGCCCGATCTTGATCTTGGGATATTTGGTTTGATATATCCTTCAGCGAATGCCTTTTCGACTATTGCAACCTCATTTTCACGGATTGTGACAGGCTCCTGATTAATATTCAGAACGCATGCATGTTCACAGGGAGCAGGGCAGATCCTTCCTGTGAACTCGGGAAAATTATTTGTGGAATTAAGCCTTGCATAGGCATCTTTCCATTCTCCTTTGTACAGAAGATCGTTCCATTCAGGGATAAGATTATCCACCGGACAACCCCAGTGACAGAAAGGTATCCCGCAATCCATGCATCTCGATGCCTGAAGCATCCTGTCTTCACTGTTGAGCACCTGTTCAACCTCACTGTGGTCCCGTATCCTTTCGACTATTGGTCTGTTGCCGGCTTCTTTCCTTTTGATCTTTAGAAATCCGTATGTATCTGCCATGATAATATTCTTGATATATGATAAATCTGTTAACTGTTAAAGACTGCTGGCGCTTATTTCGAGGTCCAGTTCCACATCAGCTATCTTTTTTCTTATCTCTTCCAGCTTCTGTTCCTGCAGGACTTTTTTATAATCATAAGGTACAACCTTGATGAACATGGGAAGATATCTTTTAAGATCGTCGAGTATCATTTTTGCTTTTTTGCTGCCGGTATAGCTGTAATGTCGGGATATAAGATCGGTCAGCTCATTCATCTCACTCTGTTCGTCGACAAGCGATAGTTCCACCATTCCCATATTGCAGAAGTAGTCAAAATCGCCATTTTCGTTGAACACATAAGCAACGCCGCCGCTCATACCTGCTGCAAAGTTGTTACCAGTCGTGCCAAGTACCACAACACGGCCTCCTGTCATATATTCGCAGCCGTGGTTACCTACACCTTCAACAACTGCAAGCGCTCCGCTGTTTCTGACGGCAAATCTTTCTCCTGCTACGCCTGAAATATAAGCTTCACCGCTGGTTGCTCCATAAAGGACCGTATTTCCGATAATAATATTTTTATCGGCCTGGAATATTGATCCGACAGGAGGAACAACTATTATTCTACCTCCAGACAGACCTTTGCCAAGGTAGTCGTTGGAGTCTCCTTCGAGGAACAACTCCATTCCTGGTGAGATGAAAGCTCCGAAACTCTGACCGGCTGAACCTTTGAATCTGCATTTGATGGTGCTGTCAGGCAGACCGGCAGAGCCATATTTGGAGGCGATTACGCCTGAAAGCATCGCCCCGGTTGTCCTGTCTGTATTATGAATCGGTTTTTCTATAATAACCGGCTGTCTGTAATTGATAGCCTTTTCTGCCAGTGTAATAAGTTCCTTGTCGAGTACATGGTCAATTTTATGTTCCTGAACCACGCTGCAGTGAACTGAAGTTTGTGATGCCTCTGACGGAGTCGTAAGAAGCTGGGTCAGATCGAGGTTTTTTATTTTCCAGTGGTTTACCTCCGGATTTCTTTCAAGAAGATCCACTCTCCCTATCACTTCATCCAGACTTCTGAACCCCAGTTCAGCGAGGTATTCTCTTACTTCCTCTGCCAGGAAACGGAAGAATGTGACCAGGTTATCTGCTTTGCCACGGAATCTTTTCCTGAGTTCTTCGTTTTGTGTTGCAACTCCGACAGGGCAGGTATTAAGATGGCATTTCCGCATCATCACGCATCCAAGGACTATTAATGCGCTGGTTGCAAATCCGAATTCCTCCGCGCCAAGAAGTGCTGTGATAATTATATCCTTTCCGCTCTTAAGTTGTCCGTCGGTCTGGATTTTTACTTTCCGCCTCAGGTTATTCATTACAAGAGTCTGCTGAGTCTCAGAAAGCCCAAGTTCGAGCGGTAACCCCGCATGTTTGATTGATGATGAGGGGCTTGCACCCGTACCTCCTTCATATCCGCTGATAGTAATGAGATCGGCTCCAGCTTTCGTTACTCCGGCTGCAATCGTACCGACACCACTTTCAGATACAAGTTTGACACTGATCCTGGCCTTTGGGTTTACATTCTTCAGGTCAAAGATGAGCTGGGCGAGGTCCTCAATGGAATAAATGTCGTGGTGGGGTGGGGGTGAAATCAGGGTTATGCCTGGTATTGAATATCTGGTCTTTGCAATTATCTTGTCAACCTTGTGGCCAGGAAGCTGGCCGCCTTCACCGGGCTTGGCGCCCTGAGCAACCTTGATCTGAAGTTCGTCAGCGTTGACCAGATATTCGGCAGTCACGCCAAACCTTCCGCTTGCAACCTGTTTGATGGCACTTCTTGTACTGTCGCCGTTTGGCAGAGGTATAAACCTTTCAGGATCCTCTCCGCCTTCTCCGGTATTGCTCCGCCCTCCGATCCTGTTCATGGCAATGGCCAGGGTCTCATGAGCTTCCCTGCTGATAGAGCCGAAGGACATAGCACCGGTAACAAACCTCTTCATTATGGCCTCTGCCGGTTCTACCTCCTCAATAGGAATAGGATTTGTCTTTATTCTGAGAAGGCCCCTTATGAATCCGGGGCTCATTGTATCGGCGTCAACCCTGCTTGTATATTCCTTGAATTTTGAATAATCACCTGTCCTGGTGCTCCATTGCAGAAGCGATATGGTTTCCGGGTTCCAGGCATGGTGTTCCCCGTGTTTCCTGAATGAATAAACTCCTTCGGTCAGCTTGTCGGGCATGAACAGCTCGTCGCTGAAGGCTTTCCTGTGAGGGATAAGTACCTCCTCTGCTATTTCTGCCATGCCTATTCCCTCGAGCCTCGAAACAGTTCCCGCGAAATATTTCTTTATAACTGCCGAGCTTATTCCGACAGCTTCAAATATCTGTGATGATCTGTAGCTCCTGAGAGTGCTTATTCCCATCTTGGACATAATCTTCAGGATGCCCTTGTTTATGGAGTATACATAATTCGCCTCAGCTTTCTGATAATCGAGCTGGATGGCTTTGTCCTTAACAAGTTTTTCAATAACGGCAAAGCACATGTAAGGATTGATGATACTGGCCCCGTAACCGAAGAGCAGCGCAAAATGCATCACTTCCCGGGGTTCTGCCGATTCGACAACTATATCGATCTGCATTCTTTTCCTTGTCTTTATCAGGTGGTGATGCACTGCCGATACGGCAAGCAGAGAGGGGATAGGGGCTTTGTCCTTATCTATGCCCCTGTCGGAAAGAATTATGTAGTTTTTACCTTCATCCACAGCCCTTTCGGCATTGATACACAGCTGGTTTACAGCTTGTTCCAGACCTTCCGAACCTCTGTTTGCATCAAAATGCAGCAGGAGGTTTGCGGCGGAAAAGCCTTTATACCTGAGGTTTTTAACTACCTGAAAATATGTGTTCGTGATAACCGGATTCCTGAACCTGACCATCTTTACATGATCGGGTGATGTCTCGAGAAGATTTTGCTGCAGCGATCCCAGATATCCTGCCAGCGTCATAACAAGCTCCTCCCTGATAGAATCGATCGGAGGATTGGTGACCTGTGCAAAAAGCTGCTTGAAGTAATTGAAAAGTCTGTATGGTTTTCTTGAAAGAACTGCTACAGGAACATCATTGCCCATCGACCCGATAGGTTCTTTCCCTGTAGCCGCCATCTCCTTGATTATCCTGTCTGTATCCTCAAGAGAATAATTGAATGCTGTAATATACCTGTTGTAGAGATCACCCATCGTGGGGGGCTCAGTATGGCCTATCTCGATCTTCTCGAGCTTGACCATGTTTTGCTGTATCCATTTCTCATATGGATACTCTTTAGCCAGCTGGCTCTTTAACTCATCGTCATAGTATATCCTGCCTTCATTCGTATCAACAAGTATCATCTTTCCGGCTTTGAGCCTTCCTTTTTCCTTGACTTCTTCAGGTGCAAAGGTCTGAACACCTGTTTCGGAACCAAGCACTATAAGATCGTTGGTTGTTATCACATATCGTGAAGGTCTGAGTCCGTTCCTGTCGAGCATACCTCCGATATACCTTCCGTCCGAGAAGATAAGCGAGGCAGGTCCATCCCATGGCTCCATGAAGGGTGCATGATATTTCAGGAAAGCCTTAAGTTCCGGTGATAACGGGTTTTTATCGTTTGCCGATTCAGGGATGAGAATAGACATCGCATACGGTATTGATTTACCGCTCATCACAAGAAACTCAAGAACATTGTCAAGCGACGCAGAATCACTCTTGTCGGGCTCAATGATCGGATATAATCTTGCCAGGTCGCCAAGTTTTTCAGATTTAAGTATCGACTCCCTAGCTTCCATCCACATTCTGTTCCCTTTGATCGTATTTATTTCACCGTTGTGCCCGAGCATTCTGAAAGGCTGAGCAAGATCCCAGCTGGGGAAGGTGTTGGTACTGAACCTCGAATGAACAAGCGCTATGGCACTCTGAAGACGCTCATCAACCAGATCGAGGAAGTACTGTTCGAGCTGAATGGATGTGAGCATTCCTTTGTAAACAAGAACTTTTGTTGAAAGACTTGGTATATAAAAAAAGTTCTTCTGTGTTAGGTCAGAATTCCTTATTGCATTCTCTGTCCGTTTTCTTATAATATATAGTTTTCTTTCAAGGTCATCCTGCGGTATGTCGGATCCAAGCAAAATCTGTGTTATCTCAGGCTCTGCAGCCCTCGATATGTCGCCGATCACCGAATTATCCCTGGGTACTTCCCTGAAACCAATTATTTCAACACCCTCTTCAATGATTATGTTGGAGAAAATCTCCTTGCACTTCTCAGCTTCATCCTTGTCCTGCGGCAGGAAAATAAGGCCTGTTCCAAATTGTCCTTCCGGCGGGAGGGAATAACCCTGGATCAGGTAAAAATCGCGGGGCACCTGAATTAGCACTCCGGCCCCATCTCCTGTCTTACTGTCAGCACCTTCAGCACCCCTGTGGGTCATATTGATCAGGACGTCAAGTCCATGCCTGATTATGGAGTAGGATTTTTTCCCTTTTATATTTGCCACAAATCCGATCCCGCAGTTTTCATGCTCAAATTCCTGGCGGTACAATCCCTGTTGTTTTGGCCGTTCTTTTTTCATAATCTATTACTGAATAATTCTTTTATAAAAAAACCGTTCCCTGCATCTTCCAGAGAACGGCTATTTTTTAATCCATTAATAACACACCATTCTCAGTCAGCCGGGGTAATCCTCCTGATGAGCCTAAGTGATATAACGGACCTGTTATGATACATTTTTCTTAATGTTTTGCCGGCAAATATACTACTTTTGTTACAAATTAAAATGAACTTATGATAAAATAAATAAAATTAGCGTTAAAACCCTTGGTTTGATTAATCATTTTATTAGTAAAACCGGGTGCTTCAATTTAAAATATTTATAAAAAAGAAACAATCACTGATGAATATTGTTAATTTTTCATGCATTTAATAAAACAGTTATATTTATACAAAATTCTGTCGGTTGCGACATATTATGATGGAAAATTCTGAAAATCTAATTCTTGTAATATTCGGAGCTTCAGGCGATCTGACTTCACGAAAGCTTATTCCCGCACTATTCTCCCTTCTTTCCCAGAAGATGCTTCCTGAAAGATTTGCGATCGTTGGCGTTAGCCGTACTGAAATGACATCTGATGCATTCAGAGCGAAAATGCAGTCGTCAATTATTTCTTTTTCAGAAGAGATTAATCCTGATGAAAAGCAGATTTATTCATTTGTTAGTAATATTTATTACCATTCAATGGATAAATATGAGGACGAAAATTTTCTGGAACTTAAAAATCTCCTGGAAGAGATCAATGTTCGTGAAAAAATAGGGGGGAACTACATATTTTATATGGCTACTCCCCCGAGTTTGTATGAGATTATAGCTGTAAAGCTCTCTGCCTCAGGCCTCGCACAACAGGAATCCGGTTTCAGACGACTGATTGTGGAAAAACCATTCGGGTATGATCTTGAATCGGCCATTAATCTTAATGCAACTCTTCATTCCCTGATGTCGGAGGAGCAGATTTACAGGATCGATCATTATCTTGGTAAAGAAACTGTGCAAAACCTTCTGGTCACCAGATTTGCAAACGGTATGTTTGAGCCTTTATGGAACAGGAATTATGTCGACTGGATCGAGATTACATCTGCCGAGAATATAGGTGTAGAACAGCGCGGTGGTTATTATGATTCTGCAGGCGCTCTCAGGGATATGATCCAGAACCATCTGCTTCAAATGGTCGGGCTTACAGCTATGGAGCCACCCTCTTCACTTGCCCCGGATGCTATCAGGAATGAAATATTAAAGGTATTCCAGTCACTTCAACCGATTAAAGAGGAGGATGTTCCACGTCTTGTGATCAGGGGCCAGTATACCGGATCAATGATTAGAGGAGAATGCGTTACAAGTTACCGGCATGAAAAGGGTGTGGCAGAAAATTCAAGAACTGAAACGTATGTTGCCATGAAATTCTTCATAAACAACTGGAGATGGGGTGGCGTACCTTTTTATATACGGACAGGTAAAAGGTTACCCACGAGGGTCACTGAAATCGTAATTCATTTTAAAGCTACTCCTCATCACCTTTTCAGGAGGACCTCCGGTAAAACATCTGCAAATCAGCTGATAATAAGGATACAACCGGATGAAGGAATACTTCTTAAATTTGACATGAAGGAACCCGGAGCAGGTTTCAATGTAAAAAATGTTAATATGGACTTTCATTATTCCGACCTTGCTGATGTGAGAGTTCCTTCAGCCTACGAGCGTCTCCTGCATGACGTTATGATCGGTGATTCGACTCTCTTTTCACGTGACGATGAGGTTGAAACAGCATGGAAGTTTTTGGAACCTATCAGAAAAGCATGGACGAACAACCCTGAGATCAAGGTGTATGGATACTCTGCCGGTACCTGGGGCCCTGAAATAGCAAATGATCTTATCGAAGGAGAGAATCTTACCTGGAGATACCCATGTAAAAACCTTGCCGACGATGAGCTTTATTGCGAGCTTTGAAATGTTGCAATTCTTCAGTATGTTTGGTTTGGTGCGCTGCGGTGAACAGAATATACCTTGTTAATTGGAATCTGGTGTTAAGCTAAACATGGAATCGGCTTTGATGTGTTTGAAAAGATATTTATATTTCAACTTGTTGCAATTAACTTTTAACTTTTATCTTATCACAAGTAAATGACCAGTAAAAATAATATCAGGATTTTTCCTACTCCCTTTGAACTCGCAGAGAGTTTTGCTGCCGATATTTCCGGGATGATATCTTCTGCCAGCCCGGACAAGCCCTTTACTATCGCCCTTGCCGGAGGTTCAACGCCTGAACTTATGTATAATGTACTTGGCGATCATTATGCTAATGAGGTGGACTGGGATAAATCAGTATTTTTCTGGGGAGATGAAAGATGTGTTCCACCCGGGAATCCTGAAAGTAATTACGGAATGGCTTTCAGAGCATTGATAAGGAAGATAAGCATAAGTTCAAAGAATGTCCACAGGATTATGGGAGAGAATGATCCTATAAAGGAAGCGGTCCGCTACTCTGATGATATCACCGCGAATACTCAAATCAGGAATGGCCTTCCCTGGTTCGATCTGGTGCTTCTCGGACTGGGTGATGACGGCCATACGGCTTCAATTTTTCCCGGTATGACCCATCTGATCAGCTCAACTGAAATCTGTGAAGTGACACATCACCCTTCTTCCGGACAGAGGAGGATTACTATTACCGGTAACGTTCTGAATAATTCATCAATTGTCGCGTTCCTTGTTACCGGAGAGAAGAAGGCAGATGTTGTGAGATTGGTCATTAACAATGAGCCTGGCTCTGAAAAGCTGCCGGCATCATTAATTGCACCTTCTAACGGGAAGGTTATCTGGTTGCTCGATAAATCAGCTGCAGCCGGTATCCGGCTTGATTAGTTTACTCTGTTGGAGTATCTTTAGTTCTGAGTAATTTATTATCTTTGAACTACCTTTTTATAAACTTTAAAATTTAACGCTATGTCACACGAAAAAGCAAAAGAACAGACTAAGAATAAAAAGGAGCCGACGAAGACACTCAAGGAAAAACGTCTTGCCAAAAAACAGAAAAAAGAAGATAAAGGCAGGCAGTAGTTACCTGCAAGGGTCATAATCGACAATCGGTAATCGCAAGGCATACCACCCGGGGTTTACCCTCCTGCAAAAAATCAGTGCAGTGGTTGACAATGGAAGTTCGGTGTGCCTTGAGATTAATATTCCCTGTTAAAAAAGGTATTTATATCTGTCTGCATTTTCAATTACCTCAGGAGATGGAGCATCCCATGGGATTAATTACCTTTAAGAATGTGCATAAAACAAAAGGGTGTTAACCTTTACAGTAAACACCCTTCGTAAGCTGAACTTTTATTTAATCAGGCGAGTTTTACATTTACCGCATTGATTCCCTTCTTTCCTTCAGCGAGTTCAAATGTTACCACATCGTTCTCCTTGATCTGATCTTTAAGACCGGATACATGAACGAAATACTCATTGTTCGAATCTGCGTCCTTGATAAATCCGAATCCTTTTGATACATTAAAAAATTTGACTGTTCCTTTGTTCATTGTAAAGTGATTTTGAAAATTAATGAGCAAAGATAAGTAATTATTTTGAAACGATCTAAATAAATTTGTAAGAAACTGATATATATAAATTTGATCAGAGGCATTTTAAACCAGTAAAAATCATCTGAATTTTAAAATATTTTTAGTATTATTTCCCGCTTTTAAATTGATAAATTATGTTTGGAAAGTTATTCGTTGCGTCTGTAATGCTTTTAATGACAGACATTTGTGTGATTGCTCAGGGAGACCTCGGGACTGTTGCCGAGAAATCGGATTTCAAATCCACTTCCCTCTACGACGATGTTATGAGATTTACTGATCAGCTGAAAAATATTTCAGCTGATATCAGGGTTGAGAAGATAGCCACTTCAGCCGAAGGGAGGGATATTCCTCTTCTGATCATCGCGCATCCTATGCTTTCTTCACCGGAGGAACTTCTAAATGATCAAAGAGTTGTTGTTTATATACAGGCAAATATTCATGCAGGGGAAGTTGAAGGCAAGGAAGCCTGTCTTATGTTTGCCAGGGATATTCTCAAAGAGAAGAAATCATCTTTGCTTGATCATGTGATAATACTTATTTGTCCGGTCTTCAATCCTGACGGAAATGAGAAGATAAGTACACTGAACCGTCCGGATCAGAACGGTCCGGTGAATGGAGTAGGGGTCAGGTATAACGGTCTGAATCTGGATCTTAATAGGGATGCTATGAAAGCAGAGTCTCCTGAGGTGAAGGGGCTGCTGAAAAATGTTTTCAACAGGTGGGATCCCAGTATTTTTATGGATTGCCATACAACGGATGGCTCGTTTCATGTCGAACCGGTAACCTTTACCTGGATGGTGAACCCAAACTCTGATAATTCCCTGATCTCGTATTTGAGCAGCAAGATGATGCCTGCAATATCATCACAGCTGTTGTCAAAGTATAAGGTTGAAAATTGTTTTTACGGTGAATTTGAGGATATGCTCCATCCTGAAAAGGGATGGGCAATGGATGCCAGTGAACCGAGATATATGGTCAATTATTATGGTTTAAGGAACAGGTTTGGAATACTCAATGAAAATTACATTTATGCCGATTTTAAATCGAGGGTGCTGGGCTGCTATAATCTTATACGTACTCTGGTCGAATATGCTTCCTCTCATTCAACGGAGATCAGAACCCTGGTTGCCAATGCCGACAGACGGGCTATCCAGAGAGCTATAAACGTTCAGTCGGCTGATTCATTTGCCGTGGAATATGCTGTCAGGGCTGCTGAAAAGAAAGTTTTGATCAGGACCTATGAGGCAGAATTGCAGGGAGATAATGATGGATGGAAGCAATACAGGAAGACTGACAGGCAAAAGAATGTTACTGTTCCTTATTTCGTTGATTATTATCCGGTCAGGAGCGTAAAACTTCCTTTTGTCTATCTTCTTACCATAAATGATCCTGAAGTTACAGGGCTCCTTCATGCCCATGGCATTATGATGGAACGGCTCACTGAGGGAATAAAGGCAGATGTGGAGAAGTTTGAGATAAGTGACATTCATGGCGCTCAAAGGCTTATGCAGGGGCATTATATTAATTCTGTCAAGGGCAGGTACGTGGTGACATCTGTCGATTTTCCGGCAGGGACTATTATTGTAAGAATGGCCCAGCCATTGTCGGCATTGGCAGCTTACCTGCTTGAACCTGAGTCAAATGACGGACTGCTTGTGTGGAATTTTCTCGACAGATACCTTGTGCCTCAATGGGGCAGGGGTTATAACAGCTACCCGGTATTCAGATTAATGAGGCCCTTCCCCCTGAATTCAGAACCGATTGCAAAATGAAGATAATGAATATCTAAGAGTTTTATAATGCCTTTGTATTTTATCTTTTTTTTCAGACATTTGCGGACTCATTAACTTTGGCAAAATTACTAGCATGAGAAAATGGCGTGTTGAAGATTCAGCTGAGCTTTACAACATCAACGGATGGGGAGTTGATTACTTTTCAATAAATGATAAAGGAAATGTTGTTGTTACGCCTCAGAAAAACGGGGTGGCGGTAGATCTCAAGGAACTTCTCGATGAACTGATACTCACAGATGTTTCAACACCTGTGCTGATCAGATTCCCTGATATTCTGGATGACCGGATAATCAATATTTCGAAATGTTTTAAGTCAGCTTCCGAAGAATACGGATACAGCGCCCAGAACTTTATTATTTATCCTATTAAGGTCAACCAGATGAGGCCGGTGGTTGAGGAAATAGTGAGCCATGGCAAAAAGTTCAATATAGGTCTGGAAGCGGGTTCAAAACCTGAATTACATGCTGTAATTGCAATTAACACTGATCCGGAATCTCTTATTATTTGCAACGGTTATAAGGATGAGGATTATATTGAATTAGCGCTTCTTGCCCAGAAAATGGGTAAAAGGATTTTCCTTGTAGTTGAAAAACTGAATGAGCTACGGCTTATTACAAGCATCTCAAAACGGCTGAAGGTCAAACCGAATATTGGTATCAGGATCAAACTGGCAAGTGTAGGCAGTGGAAAATGGAAGATTCGGGCGGAGATATAAGTAAGTTCGGACTTACTTCCAGTGAGCTTCTGGAGGCTATCGATTATATTGAAAAGAACAAGATGCGTGACTGCGTTAAGCTGATACATTTTCATATCGGCAGCCAGGTAACCAAGATCAGGAGGATTAAAATCGCTCTCCGTGAAGCCTCGCAGTTCTATGTGCAGCTTCGCAAACTGGGATTTGATGTTGAATTTGTAGATATTGGGGGAGGGCTGGGTGTCGATTACGACGGAACAGGCTCATCAAACAGTGAGAGCAGCGTTAACTATACCATTCAGGAGTATGTGAATGACTCAATCAGTACTTTTGTCGACACCAGTAACAAAAACAATATTCCTCATCCGAATATAATTACAGAATCGGGAAGATCGCTGACTGCCCATCATTCTGTGCTGATCTTTGAGGTACTCGAGACTACTACCCTGCCATCGTGGGACCCCGAGGATAAGATAACCGAACAGGATCATGAGCTTGTAAAGGAGCTTTATGTACTATGGGATAATTTTAACCAGACAAGGATGCTCGAAACCTGGCATGATGCCCAGCAGATAAGGGAGGAAGCTCTTGACAGATTTGGTTTCGGGCTTGTCGACCTTAAGACCCGTGCTCAGATAGAACGGCTTTTCTGGTCGATCGCCAGGATGGTATACCAGATGGCAAACGTTACAAAACATGTTCCCGAAGAACTTAAGCAGATATCACGGATCCTGTCGGATAAATATTTCTGTAATTTTTCTCTGTTTCAGTCGCTTCCGGATGCCTGGGCAATAGACCAGATCTTTCCGATTATGCCTATTCACAGACTAAATGAAGAACCTGTCAGAACGGCCACCATTCAGGATATGACCTGCGATTCTGATGGTAAAATTGATAACTTTATAGCAACCAGTAATTCTTCACACCATCTTCTTGTTCACCCTCTTAAGGGGAAAGAGCCGTATTATCTCGGAGTATTTCTCGTGGGCGCTTACCAGGAGATACTTGGTGATCTGCATAACCTGTTCGGGGATACAAATGCCGTTCACGTTTCTGTTGACGAGAATGGGTATAAAATTGATCAGGTAATTGATGGAGAGACAGTTGCAGAAGTGCTCGACTATGTTCAGTATAATGCCAAGAAAATGGTCAGAAGCGTCGAATCATGGGTTACAACATCTGTCAAGGCAGGGATCATCACTCTTGAAGAGGGGAAAGAATTCCTTTCCAATTACCGCTCAGGCTTATATGGGTATACTTATCTTGAATAACGAGGAGAGATGATTTTCATTCACTTTTTCAAATGAATGATTTTTTTCTTAATTTAGATTTTCTTTATGTTTTCAGGCTGTCAAGTAATAACCCCTTTAAACTATTAAGCTATGAGTAACGGAACCTTTGATTTTAACGAGTTCATTCAGGAATCTAAAGAGGTGCTGGTTAACCCGAAGTCTTATTTCTCTGCAATGAAAACTTCGGGAGGTATGACCGAGCCATTGATCAAGGCTATTATTTACGGAGCGATAGCGGGCGCTATCTCATTCATTTGGGGGATTCTCCATTTTTCTGTCGGAGGAAGTCTGTTCGGTGATGTAGCCGGAATAGGTATGTTTTTTGCCTATATACTGGGTTCAGTTATCGGTCTTTTTATCGGAGCAGTCATTCTGCTTGTCATCTCATCAATCTGCAAGGGCAGCACTGATTTCGAAGCAAATGTCAGAGTTACAGCAGCTGTAATGGTGGTAATGCCTATCAGCGCCCTTCTGGGGTTTCTTCCACATATCAACTTCTATCTTGGCATCTTTGTCCAGATATGTGTCAACCTGTTTTATCTATGGCTCCTTTATAATGCTCTTATCGAATCGCTTAAAGCTAAGCCAGAGACAACTAAAATAGTAATGTATATTCTTATAGCTCTTCTTGCTATTTTCACTCTTCTCGGGCTGGGAGCCAAAAGACGAGCAAACCAGTTTATGAATGAATTCAACAGCTCGGAGTTTAAAGAGCAGATGGAGCAGACAAAATGATATCAGGGATAGTCCAATGGAATTATCCTGAACTGAATATGCTGACCGCGGAGAAGGGTGACCGGTTCTCTGCGGTTTTTTTATTGATTTTTTCCAGGAACCTTACCTGGAGAAGTGTTATCCGGTGGTCATACTTAATCTGTCTGTAATTCCTTGCATCTGAACAGTAGTTTTTATAGTTTTAGCCTTTTAAAAAACTTGTGGGTCGAACAGCCCGGGCGGTTACTGTTCTTACTTTTGGCGCTAATTATCTTTTACTATGAAGAACTGGCTTGGTTCCAGAAACATTTTCGTTGTTCTGGCATATCGTATACTACTGATAATGTTTCTTTTTACCCTATCGAGATTAGGGTTTTTTGTTTTCAACCTTAAAATGTTTCCCGGTGTTTCTCCTGAAGAGTTTCTGACAATCCTGAAAGGAGGTCTCTCGTTTGATATCTCAGCCCTGGTTTATATCAATTCATTAGTGATCCTGCTGTGCATCCTCCCCTTTGAATTCAGATACAACGAGACATACCAGAAAGTTCTGAAATACATCTATTTCATCACAAACGGTCTTGCAATTATGATGAACTCGATGGATTACATCTACTATCGTTTTGTCGATAAAAGGGCAACCGCCGATGTTTTTATGACCTTTAAAAATGAGAATAACAATGGTAAATTGTTTTTCAGATTTCTCCTTGATTACTGGGGAGTGACGTTGTTCACCATCCTGCTCTGGTTTCTGATGGTCTATCTATACAACCGGGTTAAGGTAAAAAAGCCGGTAACACGGAGCAGAATTGTATATTATGCTGTCAATGTCATTATGGTCCCTGTTGTAATTGCACTGGTAATAGGAGGGGCGCGTGGCGGATACAAACATTCCACTCGTCCGATAACTATCAGCAATGCTGCCAGATATGTAAAGACACCAAGAGATGCCGCAATAGTTCTTAATACTCCGTTCAGTTTTTTCAGGACCTATGATAAGAAAGTTCTGACACGATACCATTTTTTTGATAACGACAAACTGGAGTCGCTCTACAATCCGCATTATAAACCGGATACGACCAGGCCAGGGAAAACAGACAATGTAGTTATTATTATTCTTGAAAGTTTTGCTAGGGAATATGTCGGATCCTTTAACCACGATCTTGAAGGAGGTAAATATGAAGGCTATACTCCTTTCATAGACTCACTTATAAGTGTAGGCATGACCTTCGACGTCTCTCTTGCAAACGGGAAGAAATCTATTGATGCCATGCCTTCCATCCTGGCTTCTGTCCCGTCTCTTGAGACTCCATATATCATTTCTCATTATGCCAATAACAGGCTAAACGGGTTGCCCGGGCTTCTAAAAGAGAAAGGTTATTATACGGCATTTTTTCATGGCGCTCCGAATGGTTCAATGGGCTTTGATTCATTTGCCCTTCTGGCAGGGTTTGATGACTATTTCGGACTCGATCAGTATCCGGGCAAAAGTGATTTTGACGGAATGTGGGGAGTCTGGGATGAACCGTTCTTTAAATTCTATGCCGGGAAAATGAATACTTTCAAACAACCATTCATGACAGCAATTTTCTCGATTTCATCTCATCATCCCTTCAAGGTGCCTGAGAAATACAAAGGGAGGTTTAAAAAAGGTCCGGCTCCGATCTGCGAGGTAGTTGGATATACTGATTTTTCACTCAGAGAATTCTTTCATGAAATAGAAAAAAGCCCCTGGTTCGCCAATACTCTTTTCGTGATTACTGCAGATCATACCAACGAGTCAATTCATCCTGAGTTTCAGAACGCATTCGGATCTTATTGTGTTCCGATAATATTCTTTAAACCGGGGAGTGATATGCACGGAATGAGAAACAGAATCGCGCAGCAGATAGATATCATGCCTTCTATACTCAGTTACCTCAATTATGACAGTGAATACATTGCTTTTGGAAATAATCTTTTTGATGATTCATATGAGCCATTTGCTTTCAATACAGTAGGAAGCACTTATCATTTGTATATGAAGGATCATATTCTGGAAATGATGGATAATAAGCCGTTGGGCCTTTTTAACTACAAAACTGACCGGTTCCTTGAAAAGAACCTTCTAGGAACCAATCCTGAATTACAGAAACAGATGGAGGACAAACTGAGGGCGATAATTCAGACATATAGCAGCAGGCTTCTCGATAATAACATGACAGTTAAGAGCTCAAATAATTGAACTTATACCTTTTTATTATGAAATCACGTCGTCAGTTTGTCAAATTAGCAGGTGCCGGTATCCTGGCAGCCGGGGCTTCGTCTGTATACGAATCAGCGCCTATACTTAAACCGGCATGGACCAGCCATGACACTTTCAGCCTTGGAATGGCAGGTTATACCTTTAAAGGTCTCTCGATCGAAAGGACGATCGAAATAATGAATTATATCGGAGTGAATTACCTTTCGGTCAAGGATTTTCATATGCCGCTCAACAGTACGCAGGAGCAGATCAACAGCGTGATCGGCAAATTCAGGGCTGCGGGTATTACCGTTTACACAGTCGGAGTTATCTATATGAAATCAGAAAAGGAAGTCGACCAGGCCTTCGAATATGCCCGGATGGCAGGTGTAAAAATGATAGTTGGAGCGCCTGATTATGCTCTGCTGCCTTATGTTGAGAAAAAAGTGAAAAAAGAAGACATCAGGGTTGCAATTCATAACCATGGTCCGGATAATCCTTTATTCCCCAATGCGACCGATATATGGAATCATATAAAAGATATGGATCCGCGGATGGGCATTTGCCTCGATATAGGCCATACAACCAGAGACGGACAGGATCCGTCAGTTGATCTGGAAAGATATATAAGCAGAATCTTCGATATCCATACCAAGGATGTTGATGGCGCCACCAAAGCAGGGAAAACAGTCGAAACAGGCCGTGGTATAATCGATATTCCAAAATTCATTGCCACACTCAGAAAGGTTAAATACAGTGGTAAATGCAGCCTGGAATTTGAAAAAGATATGAAGGATAATCTTCCGGGTATAGCTGAATCAATAGGCTATTTCAGAGGCGTAATCGCCTGTGGCAAATGATGCCTGAAACTTTGAAAAGACAGACAACATAGCCGCACCGGCAAACAGGAAAAAGTTCGCAAGGTCATTTACATGTAAATGTTTTGCGAACTTTTTGTTTGATTTCCGGCCGGATGGGTAACTATTTCCGGCCGGTAAGTTTTTGACCGGCTGTCAGTGTTTTTTCAACAGGTCAAGCAGCTTGCTGTCGAGCTGATGGCCATGCCAGTCAGTATATTTGATATCCTTTCGTCCTGAATCAAGGATTCCGAAATCTCCCCTGAAGTTCCAGAGCGCATAACCTATTCCGCCAGCAGTGAGGATATCAAGACAATCACCGAACCATGCCAGAAATACTTCGTGAGGAGTGTTCCTCCAGCATCCTCCCTCGCCACAATGAACACCTACGCCCTTGCCTGCAAGCTCTATCCATGGTTTGTAAAATTCTTCGAGCTGAGCTTTACCGAATTGTTTTCCGTCAATTACACCGGGCCATACAGGTTTTGGAGCCGTGGACGGATCCTTGAATACCCATGGAGCCTGGAAATGTGATACATAGTGAGGATAATAAGCTCTGCAGCTTTGTGCTATATTCAGATCAATAAGTTCGGGAGTTACGTTGCTGCCTCCGCTGTTTCCATCGGCAATGATAAGCCGGTCAGGACTAACTGCCCGTATGGCCTTTACCGCACTTTCTGCAACCTTCCGATAGGTCTGACCAGGAACAGGTCCGCTTGCGGAGAACTGATCGTTCATATCTTCCCTGTAAGCCGGCTCATTAAGAAGGTCGAAGCTGAGTTTGTCAGAAGAAATACCCTTGTACCTTTCGGCCCACATTCCCCAATGTGCCGTAAAAGCATCAAGCGCGTCCTTATCCTTCCACAGATTGAATGGTTCATTGAAACCTGCATTGATGCAAAAACCAGGGCCCCTGTGCAGGTTCAGACTCACATGCAAGCCATGCCTGTTGATCATGTTTATCAGCTTGTCAATTTCAGCCAGAGCCTTGGGATCATATTTGTAAACACCATCTTTGGTTATTGGTTTGGATCTGTCGAAAGAGATATATCTTGGATATGCCATTGGTATCCTGACAAAATTGAATCCCCAGTCAGCCATCCATTTCAGATCGTCATCAGTAGTTTTTTCGAAATTATCCGTTGGAAGATCTGCAGTGAAATAGTCAAGAAGATTGAATCCTTTCCATCGCGGGAGTTTGTTCTTAGTTGCCGGAGGTGCGGCAAATGCTTTGCTTCCTGCAACAGCCAGTCCGGTTGCGGCAAGAGATGTACTTTTTATAAAAAAGCGTCGGTTGATCTTGTTATTTTTCATATCTGGAATAGTTTGATTAATAGTAAAGTTAATGACTTATTAATTCATGGAAACGGAAATACCTCATGTCATATTTCTCACCGAAGAACAGATTTAAATATCCTCTGTTAACTCATCCAGCAGAACCGTCCTGTTTTCTTTTCTGGATATCTCTGCTGCAAAGACCACTGCATGAGTCCTGAGAGCCTCCGATGCATCAACCGTTACAGATGTGGAATGAAGTATTGAGGATATCCATTCGTTGACAATGTCTTTATCTTCAGGATGATATGCCTGTGACGAAGGAAGTTTTTCAACGATCTCACTGCTGGCCTCAAATTTCATTGAAGTTATAGTGCCCGCAGCTTCATCGAAAAGTATCTCACCCCTGGTACCCTGAATTCTGATACGTCTGCCATTTGTCGCGGAATATCCTGTTAATGTACAAGTTACAGTTGCTCCACTTTCAAATTCCATCATTACTGTCTGATGATCGACTACATCATTATCAGCATGCCATACACATTTTCCAAAGGGACCATTTTTTATTGCTGCCAGATGGGCATCCCTTGTAGGAACACTGCAGATATCCCTGGCTGGCCAGGCTGTGAGGTCGGAATCGACATAGAGTCTGACCGCCGAATACTGACAACTGCCGGCAATCCCGCAACCATCGCTGCATCTAATCATGCTTTCCGAAGGGGCATTTGCGTTGGTGAAGTACTGTAATGATCCAAAAGAAGATACTTTAGTGCATCTCCCGGGAATCAGCCAGTTTAAATAGTCGATGTCATGACTGCATTTATGGAGAAGGAGGAAAGTATTATTGCTCTCTTTTGCCCATCTTCCCCTTACATAATTGTGGGTGTAGCGCAGATTGCCTATTGCTTCCATATGCTCAATATGGACTATTTCACCGATGTTTCCGTTACCTGCAAGTTCCCTGAGCCTCCTATAACCTTCCATGAATCTCAGGGTATGGCAGACTGCAACGATTTTTCCTTTTTCTTTTTGTTTAGCTGCGATGAGCCGGCAATCATGAAGAGTGTCGGCCAGAGGTTTTTCTATAAGGATGTGCCATCCTCTGTCCAGCGCGGCAATTGCCGGCCCGGAATGCTGGTTGTCGAGCGTGGCTATAATGACAGCATCGCATGCTTGCAGATTTTCACACAGATCTTCCCATCCGGAGTAGATATTGTCTTTTTCAATACAAAATTCTGATACAAATGCAAGCTTCCTTGTCTCATCAGGTTCTGCAACAGCAATGATCTGTACCGGAGAGTCTGAATCAGCAGCTTTTCTGGCCAGACTGGTTCCCCTTACACCTGCTCCGATGACCGCAACTCTTAGCGGTCTTCTATCTGAATCATTCATCGGACCTGAATTAGTTCTTTATGAAAATTACACGGTTAAGGAGTAGCTTTTGTTTTTCCTTATCCTGTCTGAACCTGATCGAGATACTCTTGTTGGTTTCAGGAACTGTAAAATCGCATACATGGACGAATGGTTCCCTGAGATCCTGGCCTTTGAAGGAGGATATCCATTCTGATAGTCTTTTCTGCCTGTGCCAGAGGGAGAATTCACATCCTTCCGGCGATCCAAGTATGTCGAAGTAAATAGAATAACTGCCTGCCGGGATATCCCTCAGAGACATCCTGATCCAGGAGTCAGGCCCTGGTGTGAAGAGATAACTTTCGCCTCCAGTGCCGTATTTCCATGTTGTTTCAATATTCACTTTACCATAAATTGTAAACTCAGTAAGCTGCGGATATATATATAAGGTATCAGGTATGAATACAGTTGTGTTTTCCGCTTTTGGAAGGACATTGTTAACATCTGGTGCATCGCTGTAGTATAATCCGAGTGAGGAGTAATCTGCCGGAAATCTGTTTCCAACCGGTCCGTGCTCAATGCTCAGGAACAGACTTTTGCTGAATGAGAGTTTGTCGGATATATAGAATCTGTAACCGCCGGTTCTGCAGAACGGAAGAGAATAACCGAGGCATCCATGAAGAGGGAGGCTCATCCTGTCATCCCACCTGTCCATCATTGCATACCAGCCACCATTAAAATAATCTTCTGATCCGGTTCCATGCATCCTGAAATTTCCGTCTATGGATAACGAGTCATCGCCTTCAAAGAAGATTGTCATCCCGGTCTTTAAGCCCTGGGCCTGTAATATTGTACCTATGAAGTGACCTTTGCCATGGATGTCTGCAATTGTATGAGGAGCTCCGTCTTTAACGGGCGATTCTTTCTGCCATGTTGCATAAAATTTCCCCTCACCGGAAGTGTCCCTCTTTTCATCTGAATACCATACCCTTGCTTTTATATTTAGGCTGCCTGGGGATTTATCGGAGTTCCTGTTTATCAGTTCAATCCTGGCCGAGCTTTCGAATGGCATCGGTATGTATGAATAGGCGGTATCTGTTTTTGTACCAAGAAGGAGGCTCTGCATGGCAGAAGCTCCGAAAGCGAATCCGAAAAAATCGCCTGCCGGACAATATACAGCTGGCTTTGCTTCTCCATTCCAGGTAATTCTTATGTCTGTATTCTTTTTCAGTCCGGCTAACGCCGATGCAGGAGTTATTTCTATACCAAGGATCCTTCCTCCACCTTTCTTTTCGAAGGCTATGCCTGTTTTTCCCGGCAGAAGGTCAATGCCTGTTTCCTTAAGTTTTATGTTTCCCGGATAAAAGTCATGTACACTCCTGGTGCTTTTTCCCCACAGCGAGATGATCTTATCCAGTTCTTTTCTTTCCTCGTCATTGAGCGTTATATTAAAAGGTTTTACTCCTGAACCAGGTTTATATAGCCGGTAGCCTATCTGATGGAATTGTTCCAGCTTCCCACGCGACTGGATCCTGCACGAACTGCTGAAAGGGATTGGAAGATAACAATAGAATCCGCCTAACTGATTACCGCACAGTGGTGCGATAAAAGGGTATTTCTTTCCTGAGAAAAGATCCATGTAACAGATCGAAAACGATGCTTTCTGCGTATCATCGATAAAAAAATCCAGAGTATCTTCATTAGGAGTGGGTGTCCATATCCTGTTTATCACCCCACTGCCCTTCACATCAAATAGAACAAGACAGCCGTCACTGTTTTTTCTCAGGTAGGAATACTTCCCGCTGAAGCCGTCATCGTTTCCCCATGTGGTATCATATGTAGATATCTGTGCATTTTTAGTGTCTTCAAGGTAGGAGGGGAGCAGACTGATATCATACAATGCCCTGATCTCTGTGGTCAGGGAATGTGATCCCGCGTTCTTTAACTTCAATGTTGGGGAATCACTATTTCTGCACTGGCAGAAAAATAAGGGCAGAACGATCATTGTCAGAGCTATGAGTCTTATAATAGATGACTTAAGAAAATTGTATTTCATACCGGCATTATGAATTTTATTGTTGATTGTCTTGCTATCCAGTTAAAATTGCTTGTCGGAACCAGTTTTTGAATTTTGAAAATATTGGCTCATTTGCTAATGTAAATAAAAAATGAGAAGAGAATCGGCGTTACTGTGTTAATTTTTCTAAAGCCGGTTACCATTTTTCTGCCAAATATGCAGATTTTCATCTATCGTACAAAACTGTTTGTCAAAATCGGAGAGTAGTAAAAGAATTGATCACTGAAAGTTTAAGATATGGGTAAACTTCCTGAAACACAATCTTATATATTGGTTTGACTCCTGGTTGCGCTTCACTGAAATAACAAAACCGGTAAAATTCAACCCTGTTTTGACGAATTCACTGTTTTCATGTGTTAATGAATAATAATCCGGTCTGATTGTCGGAAATCGTATGATAAAGGAGTTTTTCTTTAGCAGCATTTGCCCACTATATGGGCGTTAGCCACTTGACATGCGTGCTCCTGTGCTATACTTTTACATCATGTTCAGGTGAAGAAAATGAACGTAAGAAAAAGAAGATTTAAAAGGATCATATAATAATAAAAACGGAGCAACCATGAATGAAGTAAGAAACATCGAAAACCCGGTCATTAATGACCTGATAGCAGAAGACGGAGAGAATTTCTATAACTATCTTGAATGTCATGGATTGGTAAAGGAGGATAATATGCTTGTATTATCTTCTAAGCATCATTATTATTATGACCCTTATGAACTGCAGAGTATTACAACTCTTATAAACGTGAAAAGACTTAATTTCATCAAGCATGTTGACAGTTTTCTGCAGTCTGTAGGTCATGTATTATCTCCCGAGAGCAATTTTATCGGGTGCTTCTATGATTTTAAATCGAAGAAGGGTTCAGGTTTTACCTCAAGAATGTTCAAGGGTTTCATTAATTTCATTGATGCCCGTATAGATGTGGATTATGACAAGAATGATGTCTCAAAACTTCTCGAATCACATGGATTCAGGGTTGTAGACATGACAGAAATTAATGGTCTGACCTATTTCAGGGCTCAGAATCCGGGAGTGCATGCAAATTAGTTTCATGATAGGTTTTTAGGGTTAAAAAGAGTTAGGTGTTCCTGATTGCTCTGATTATCAGGAATAGTGATCCAGAGTCCTTGCCAAACTGTAAAGGACTGTTTCAGGGGGGAAGTTGAAAAATCTTCCCCTTTTTCATTTTATCAATGTCCTTATTTGATGCCTGTTTCTGAAAATAAAAAGCTTTCCGTGAAATTTACTTACGAACGTTTGATTTTTTGAAGAATGTAATAACTTTAAGGCATGCGTTGGAAAGCCAAAACTGAGAAGAAATCACTGACAGAGGAGCTAGCTGAAGCGATATCGGGATTCAATATTGCTAAAGTGGCTGAGTTGCTCTCTGAAAATGGTCAGTTTGCAATACAGACCTCTAATTATGAGGTAATAACTGCGGGTAAAGATGGATTTCTCTCATGGTTGGGACAGTGTATGGATGAGGCGCTTTCAGATCGTAAATTACAAAAGAAGCTGCGTTATGCAATTGTAAAAAGTATGCATTCGATCCTCGACAGTTCAATAGTCCTTTTTGATGATGGACGTTTTCCTGTGCTCTCGGAAAGTCGTATTGAAAACCAAAAAAGTGGAATTGTTGTCAAAACGGAAGGTGGCAAAGTGAACGGGATAAGGCTCTGTATACTTATTATGAAAACTGAAAGTCCGTTCATCTACGAGAGAAGATTGTTGGGTGAGCCGGACAGATGATCTTCTGGCAGAAGATCGGTACTGATACGGACTGAAGGCTTAAATTGTTTGCGCGTGAAAACGAGTTTATTTATTTTATTATTTATTTTTTCCTTCTGGACCACAAGGGCTCAGAAGAGCATTGAAAAAGGAAACCTGAATATTACCTACATTTCAAACGCAGGTTTCCTAGTCTCTTCAACTAATCATAGGATACTGTTCGATGCTCTGTTCAGCTATGGATCGAAGTATATCGGTATGATGACTCCTCTGATCATAGACGGGAGATCTCCATTCAATAATATCGATCTTCTCCTGCTTTCCCACTACCACTCCGATCATTGTGATCCGGGACTAATTAATAAATACCTGGCGGCGCACCGGCATGTAAAATTTGTTGCAAGCAAGCCGGCCATCTCATTTATAAACGGTGTATGCTATGATTTCATTCTTCGGAAGAAGCAATTCGTAGTGATGACCCCCGAAATGGATAAAAGTCAATCCGCTATCTCAAACGGAATTGAGATCAAAGCTTTCGGACTTAAACATAATTCATACATACGTGAAGGTATTGATATGAATGAGAGCATGCTGAACGTGTCGTATCTTGTCAATCTTGACGGAATTAAGGTGTTTCATTCCGGCGACATAAGGACCAGTTCATTGAAATCTTATCTTGAAGCCAACGGCAAATGGACAGAAAAGGTCGATGTGGCAATCCTTTGTTACAGCCTTTTTGAGGATGGACAGGACGACCTGCAACTGATACTTAATACGTTGAAGCCTGAGTATATTGTCATTATGCATGTGCCCGATGAACTGACTTCAGAATGCAGGAAAATGATAAGTGATTTCAAACCATCTTTCAGTAATATCATGTTTCTTCAGAATCCGATGGATTCCGTGATGCTCGAATTCAAACATAATTAATGATTTCCTGAGCCAATACCTGATATTCCCTGATCTTTCCCCCTCCCGGTTGCACTGAATCGTTTTTTGTCCGTTTATTTTTAACCTGAATTGCATGGAAGCTAACCTCTCATTTATTATATTTACTTTCTATAAACAAAATTCTGTAATATGGAAAAGAAACCAGTAGCTGTAGGCATTGATATCGGAGGCACCAATACTGTATTTGGTTTTGTCGACAGGGAAGGCAATATCCTTGGCGAGGATTCTCTGAAGACTTCACATTATGATGAAGTTGAGGTTTTTGTTGCAGCTTTGTATGAAAAGATTGACATTACCAAGAATAAGATCGGTGACGGGGTAGAGGTAGTTGGTTTCGGTATTGGCGCTCCTATGGGAAACATCAATAAGGGCACTATCGAACATGCGGCTGATCTGAAATGGAAAGGTGTTGTTCCTCTTGCTGATCTTTTCCATCGATACACTAATCTTCCTGTTATTGTTACCAATGATGCCAATGCGGCTGCAGTAGGAGAAATGATCTACGGTGGAGCCAAGGGAATGAAGAATTTTGTTGTTATTACTCTCGGAACAGGTCTCGGCAGCGGTTTTGTAATTGATGGGAAGCTTGTTTACGGACATGACGGCTTTGCTGGTGAAATAGGTCATACTGCAATCAGACCCGGTCCCTCAAACCGTGACTGTGGATGCGGCCGCAAGGGATGCCTGGAAACCTATGTGTCCGCCACGGGTCTGAAAAGATCTCTGCTCAAAATAATGGCCGATAGTATGGCGCCAAGCGAACTCAGAAAATACAGCTTCGAAGAACTGGATGCCAAGATCATCCACGATGCAGCTGTTCGTGGCGATTATATCGCAAGAAGAGCCTTTACCCATACCGGGAGAATGCTTGGATATAAACTGGCTGATGTGGTTGCACACACAAACCCCGAAGCTATTTTCCTGTTCGGAGGTCTTGCACTGGCAAAAGACCTTATCTTCGAACCAGCAAAAGAATATATGGAGGAGAACCTGTTGAGTATCTATAAGGGTAAAGTTAAACTCCTTGCTTCAGAATTAAGTACTCAGAATGCAGCCGTACTTGGTGCCAGTTCCCTGGTATGGTCCAATAAAGAGGCTTAGAGATTCATCTCCGTACTACTACATATCCATTGATGACATTTCGTCCGGAGGATTTCAGGACGAAAAAATAAGTGTCATTAACTACAGGCTTGTCATTTTTATCAATTCCGTTCCAGGAGTTGTCATAATTGTTCTTTCTAAATATCAGATTCCCATTCCGGTCGAATATTGTTAACTCGGTTTGTCTTAACGACTCAATACCCCTGATTACAAAACAATCATTACGGTGATCGCCATTTGGAGTTATAAGGGTTGATATTTCGAGCTCCCCTGTCTTAATGATAACTTTATCAGTGTCTGCCGGACAAACATTGTTACTGATAACCCAGTAAAAAATGTTCTCTCCCTCAGATAACCTGGATACATCGGATTGCGGATCAGACTGATCTGATATTATGCCTGTTCCCTTCTCAACTACCCATTCACCAGTTTCCCCGTCTTCCAGTTGTGCCGAAAGTACAGTATTCTGACTGTAACCAATTATCTGATCAGGTCCTGCTTCCGCATGCAACGGCATGCTCACCGTAACCGTAACAGCTTTAATAACAAAAGTCCCTGATCCGGAGGTCCCCTTTATGTAATATGTTCCTGCAGTAACTGAGGATGGATCTTCAATCGCATCGGTTGCCGATTCGTCACTCCAGTATGTATATACAAGTCCTGGATCTGAACCTGCTGTAACAGACTGCGCTGTCAGATTTACTGTTGAAGGAAAACATACCGGTGCAGGATCATTCACTATCACAGCAGGAGGCGAGGGAATTACAATTACTACCGCGTCTGATTCATCAGAGGTACAGCCGTTGGAGTCAACGACCTTAAAGGTATAGGTTCCTGGAGCAAGATCATTGACCGTAAAAGCAGATCCGCTTCCTTTGTATGTCTTATTATCAGGAAGCTGTATTAGTTTCCATTTGCCTTCAGATGGAAGACCGGTAAGCAAAACTCCCCCATATATATTCCCCCCGAAAGGCTGAAAAACATGCTCAATTACAGGCGCCGGCGGTCCCGACTGCACATCAGGCATAATGATATCAGACGAAAGACCAGATAGACACCCAGCATTATTTTTAACCGTAAAGTTGTATGTTCCGGGCGGTATGGATGAAACAGAGTAAGATGATCCGCTACCGGTTTGTGTTACAGTGCCGGGATATCTGATAAGTGTCCATACCCCGTTTGGAGGAAGACCGGTAAAGGTTACTGTTCCTGTCGTTTCAGCACATGTTGGCGAAGTAATATGATCAGCTACAGGAGGAGGTGGTGAAAGAGGCTGATCGTTGATTATGGCAGGCTGAGAAGCATAAGAGATACATTGATCTGATGTCGAGACGGTAAATGCATAGGTTCCTGTAGAAAGATATCCGATTGTTGCAGAGGTTTCATTTCCTGTAACCGATAGTCCGTCAGGAAGAATAGTAACGGTCCAGTCTGTTCCTCCCGGAAGTCCATTCAGTTCAACTCTTCCTGTTGATACGGAGCATGTAGGCTGAAATATATTTCCAATCAGAGGAGGAGACGGGACCGATGTCACATCAAGTGCATAGGTTGCCCTGGCTGCTTTACATGGGCTCCCTGAAGGGTTATTTGTTCTTATCGTTATTGTAATCGTTTTTCCCTGATCGTCTGGTGCCGGAATATAAGTAAAACTAAAAGGTGAAGTGTTTGCCTGAGAAGCAACAACATGACCGGCTCCGTTTTCGGTAATCGTTACAAGCGTTGCACTTCCTCCGAACGTGTTGCCGTTCACAGTGACCGGAGTGGAATAACAGGTTGAACCATGCGTATCGCTGAGAATAACTACCGGAGGATTGGAACATCTGATCTGGGCTATCGCTTCATCAGGCACAATAAAAACTATCAGTGTCAGCAACAAGGCTGATGATCTCAGACATTTACTGATATAACAAAACGGGGGAATAGTATACTTCATCATTTTGTTCTGATCAGTTTATTTCAGGATGATATTCAGACTGCAGGATCATTTTGTTCTTTTACTTTGCATACAACAAAACCCACCGGTCAAAAGTTTACATTAAAAACATAAAAACTAAGTATTCTGTTAGCCAATGATCAGTAATCGCGCTTAAATTGAGTATAGATGTTGCAGATCATTTTATTATTCATTCATTTAATTTGTCCTGGTGGCTGAAAGCCAGGTAAATCACTGTCTATGACAAGTACCCAGTCGTTTTCACCCGGTGGTATAAATGGTTGAAACGCATCTGTTTTAAAATTACCGGCGGATGTTACTTCGCCATTGGATGGATTGAACCACCAGCATACCGCTGTGTCTCCTTTTATTTTCCTGAGATCAGCAGTGATTTCAGTTTTACAGGAGAGATAGGCAATAATGGTATTCCCATCACCGGTGCAGGCAGAAGTTACATAATCCCTTGTTCCCCAGGTGCCAAATCCTGAGGTAATTACCTTGTGATCAAAATCAGGGATAAGCTTAAACCATGATCTGGATCTGAATAACCTCTGAAAATGAGCCATATCGGTCGAACCTTCATTATTTAGTTCTGTTTTCCATTCTACAGGCTTGCACCAGGAAGGAAAGGACCCGAAATGCCAGATTGGACAGTTACCGAAAATATATCCCATTGCTCCGGAAAGGACAGCCTGATAAGCCTGGGCACGAAGCTGAACAGGAGTGGAGTTGTGTTCATTTTCATATACAGTTTCAATGAGGAAGAACGGCATCGCCGGTTCAATCATCCACGCCTCCTTATGATGCCTGTAAATGACAGAATCGTAACTGTAAACGTTATTTACTGTAAGCCATTTTTCTCCTTTCCAGGGGGAAATAGCCGTTGATCCAGGCTGGTTGTGAGCCGAAAACAAATGGACCTTATCAGATTCACTGATTCCCCTTACTGTTTCGAGTACTTTTTCCCTTACTGCTGTCGGATCAGTATCTCCTCCGATGCACCATATTATGTTATCAAAATTACGATACCTGGATCCGATGAATTTTCCCCAGGCATATAATTCCTCAGTTGTTGCCTGACTGACTTCAGCACACCAACCTTCATCCTTACAGTCATACCCAAGATAAAGAGGATCAAGAAGAATAATGATATTGTACTTTGCTGCTTCCCTGATAATAAAATCAGCACGCGTGAAATATTTTTCATTTGGAGTTGCAAACGGCCTGCCGGTGAATGGAAGATCACCATTATAGTTTGCCGGTGCATGAGAGCTGAATTTATGTTCTATAAGGCTGACAAGAAGCACTGAGAATCCTTTTCCTGCCCTGTCATTCAGATAATATGAAACATCTTCGTCATTTAACTGGGCTATCATCGACCAGGCTGCATCTCCTAGCCAGAAAAATGGCTGACCATTGCTATCGCGGAGATAACGTTCTCCTCTTTCTTCTTTCAATGGAAAAACGTACTTTATATTTGTTTCAGGCTGATAATAATTGATGCAGCTACAAAGACCATCGACACTACTTACAAATACAGCCAGAAGTAAACAGATAACATTCACATACCAGGTTCCAGCCTTTTTGTCCATTTTGTGTTTAGTTTCTTATGCTTTTCTACGAATCTCACCTTAAAATTACTAAAATTTCGAAAACATTATTTCCATTTTTGCTTTAGATGTATGAAGATTTTGACGAATTACTGTATGTTTATTTAAAACGATTAATCTGCCTGGTGGTTATCATGCTGACGCGCAGAAAGATAACACGTCTTAGTGTGTTGTAATAATTATTATGTTTATGACGTTATAAACATATCTGCAAAAATCAGCGAGATACTAACTTAAAATAGAGAATGATGAGAAAAAGAATTTTAGTTTTCCCGGTTGTGATGGTCTGTCTTATGATCCCAGGTGCATATGGTCAGCAGAAAACAGCATCTCCTCTGAAATTTACAGAAAGCCTGATGACTGGCTATAATAGAGGGTTTGGGATACAAGGGAGTGTTACCGCCAGTAATTTTGACAAGGGTTTCCCTTTCAAACTCAGATTAGGTGTGGGGTTGAACATCCTTAATCCCGGAAATGCCTTGGACGCGAGAAGGATATTCGTGAACAATGCAACTAACGGTACTCCGGAAAAAAAAGGTCATTCGATTGATTTTCGGCTTGATTTCATGATACCCAAAACCGTATTCGGCGTGAAGGATTCTTATTTTACCTTCGGTCCGAGGTTTTCTGCTTTCCTGGGTGATTTCAGATATGTCGGAGGCAATGAGGATTTTGAAGTAAGGTCAAATCAATGGGGGCTTGGCGCTGAACTGGAGAATCATTTTAAAATGATGAAAGACATTGTATTTGTTATTAATTATGGGCTGGATTTTTATTTTCCGTCAACACTGTCAGGTCATGACAGTTCATATAGTCCTGATAATGACAATATAAATCCGAAAGACGATTATCAGAATGATGATCAGCCTTTCAAATACAGGGATGCAGATAAAGCCATCTATCAGCCGAAATTCATGCCTCATCTGATGCTCGGTTTCATATTTAGTATCTGACCTCTGCCCCTATAAAACAGTCAGCGGCTTTCAGAAACATTCATCTGATAAGCCTGACTTTTATCTTCACGGGATTATGATCCGAATTTTTGAATCCAAGGTTAGTACATTTCACGGAGATAGCTTCAATATTAGGTGAGATGAGGAAAAAATCATAAATGGTAGTGGGTGTTGAAGCCTGATCATAAGCTTTCACAACATTCCGTTCCGACGGATTGGAATTGTCAAATAACCATTTCCATCCTTCAGGCATAAACCCTTCAGGGATATTCATATTTGTGTTGTCTGCAACATTCTTATCAAATGCAGCCCTGAACCCGGGAGGGGTCTGGTTCCAGTCGCCTCCTGTAATGACATAATTTCCTTTGCTGAACTCTGCTTCAATGAATTTCTTCAGGTAAGCCATCTGTGCTTTCCTGATATTTCCCTTGTCGAAAGCCTCATTATGAGTATTAATAATAAGCAATTCTTTCCCGTTGTTCAGTGAATAACGGTTGACAATGAAACATCTGTCGAGCATGAAGAGCTGTTTTGGGAATCCGTATTCCCCTGGGAAAGCATATCTTATGGATGATGATGCTTCTGATTTGCTGAGTGTCGCAAGCCCTGAAAACACTTTGCCCATTGGTGAGGAGAATGGGAGTGGAACGAAAAATACGTCATAATTTACAGCGAAGAATCCTTTATACGAAGACAGAACTTTCAGGATTGAATCATACTCATTCATCAGGTAACTTCTTTTTGATCTTTTGTCGATCTCCTGAATGAAAATAAAATCTGCATCAGCGTTAGCTCCCAGAAAATCTTTTACTGCCTCCAGGTTCTGGGTACATCTGGGCTTTGTAGTGATGACTTTGGTTCCCCCATCATAGAAAAAATCCATATCCCTGTCGAGTCCGCAATATCCTATATTCCATGTGAGGAGCGTGAACTCCGATGTATCACTTATAGCGGATGTTCCGGCGGTACTTATGGTCAGCTTTTCCTGTGGCTTAAAGTCAGTAATCAGAGCGTAAGTTATCAGTCCGGCAAATCCTGCTACCAGAATAATAATCAGTAGCAATGCTGCATTAATGATTCTCAGGATAATTTTCATTTGGGCTCCTCATTTTCGGGTTAATAATAGTTTTTTTGATGTATTATATATACAGTTCCGGACTTTTAAAGGTATAAAAGAAATTGATATTCATATGCAAGTGGCTTATAATGTTACCTTAATGTAACAAATGCAGAAATTTTATGAATCGAGCTTTCCTTTCTTATTAAAAAAATAGCCCTGACAGTCAGGGATATGATCTTTGCGGATCAGCATCCCCGGAATCTTTCAGGGCTTGAACAGAGCTGAATGATTTGAGTCTCAGGAATCAGACTCAAAAAGCTATTGCATGCTCTTCATCATGGAAAATATTATGATTGATTCTTTTATCGGTTCGCTGTGAATTTCATCGTACTGCTTTCCTGAAGAAGATGTCACCGCTGATCGTTTCAAGCCTGATAGGATCTCCTCCACTATTCAATCTTTGAACGATTTTCATCGGCATTCCGCTCTGTTCTTTTTTTGAACCAAGATCGAGATCTGAATACATTCTTCCGGAAATGGTTGAAAGCTCAACGTCTGCCGGCCTGTCTGATGGAATCGCCAGATCAATATATCCGCTGATCGATTTTACAGTCATTGCCTTTGTTTTTCCGGTCACTGTGATATTCCCGTTAATAGTCTCAACAGTGAACTTTGTATTTTCGGGAAGGTATATCTCCCAATATATCTCCGATTCGTTGCAGCAGTTCTTTTTTCCCTTAAAATAATTCTCAGAGAATCTGGCATCGATATTCACTACTCTTCCGGTTTCGCTGGTAGTTACCAAATAACTGTCATTATCCTTATTTATATTGACATTGACCGATCCCCTGATGTATACTTCATTCTTGTTCCAGGTTATTATCCTTATTGAATCGGCAATCTGGATGTTCAGCGAAGTAATTTCCTTACCTGAAAAACTGATGTGTTTTTCTATTATCTTCTGGGCATTAGCTGAGACAAAGCACAGGCATAATACAATAAATATTGTACTTCTTTTCATGTTGGCAGTTTTTTAAGTTTTTGAAAATTAGGCTGTCATTTGCCTTTTCTGAGAAATATGGCTCCGCTTATGCTACTTATGGAATACTTGGCTCCGCCTCCGTTCAGTGTATGATTGAAAGCGTTCCCGCCAACCTTTTTGAGATCCTTTTTACTATCATCAAAATCGAAATCGGAATATATTGAACCTGATATCGTGTTCATCTCAATATCCATAGGAGTTTTAGCGGGAAGGGTAATATCTATATCGCCACTTATGGAGCTGATAGAACTTGATTTCGCCGCATTGATCTTCCCATAGACAATGGTTATATTCCCGCTGATGGTTGAAAGGACCAGCGGACCTGATACATCAGTGAGGTCAATGTTGTGACAGGTCTGGATGTCAAGCTCGCTCTTCATTCCCTTTACCGATACACTGTTGGATCTTTCGCAACCGCTTGTAAGCTCAACTGCGACATCCTCCGGCAATCTGATCTTATAATCGCTTCTCCGGGTAAATGGGAGCAGGCAACTGATCGTAATGGTATTATCAGTTTTTGAGATGTCGAGTCCTATACCGGTATTATCGGTTCCTCCGGGAAATATAGGTTTCAGTCCTCTGGCTTTCTCAGGAATCTCAAATTTGCCTGATGTTGAGGTTATGACTATCTCGCTACCTGAATAACCTTCAATAGGCAGTTCTCCGCTGAAATCTTTAAGGATTACGCGTGTTTCCTTCGGGTTCTGGACGGCAATTTTATACTCCTGCGCTGACAGAACTCCGGCAGTTATCAGAAGAAATGCTGTCAGAATACTTAACTTAATTGGTTTCATAATATTAATAGTTTAATTGTTTACATCTATCAGATGCAGACCCGGTATCTGTATCCGTTTAAAATTGAATTCAATTATTTTTTCAGATCAGCATCCGTAAGCTGTTCTCAGCTACCGACCTGACCTCTTTCATCGTATTTTTATTTTCAATTATCCTCTGGATTGGCACAAAAGCATTTTTAGCTCTTTTTTCCGCAAGGATGTTGATAAGCGTTACCTGAATTAAAGGATCAGTCTGAAGTGTCAGTGATTTAACAAGGGAGTCACAGACCTGGCGCTGATCTGAGTATTTCGCCAGTGCATAGGCTGCAGCCATTCTTACATTCACATTTCTGTCAGTGTTCAGTGTGTTAACCATGGCTTCTATTACATTCTGATCTCCGGCGTCAATATCTTCGCTGTATCTTACTGCCTCTATCCTGTCGCATGAAGATTCCTGTCTGAGCATAGTTAACATTGTGACTTTTTTAAGCTCTGATACCTCCGATCTCAGCTGACTTATTTCATTCTTCCCTTCGGAACTGATACCTGGCCGGATATACCTCCCTATTAATGTTCCGGTCACCAGGATCGCGATCCCTGCAGCAATATTATACCAATGTCTTGTAGCCTGCATTTTATGCATCAGTCCGGTATTGATCTCTTTTACAGGATACTTCCTGCGTATTTCACTGTGAAGCAAGTGATAAAAATTGATCCTCAGCGATTCATCCGGTTTAATGTCGCCTTCTTCACTCATGAGCCTGAAAAGTTCCTTGGTTTCCCTTACTTCATCAAGACATCTTTCGCATGAGCTGAGATGCCGCTCCATGTCTTCACGTATTTCTTCTTCAAGTTCATTATCCAGATACCTGATCATCAGCTTTTCTGCATCTTCACATTTCATGATATCCCGGTTTATAGTTGTTTGAAATAGATACTTCTTAATTGCCTGATTGCCCTGTGTATGGCTACCTTGATTGCTGGTACCGACTGATTCATTACAACCGATATTTCCTCATACTTCATTCCCTGGTACCTGCTGAGTATAAGCATCTCCCTCTGCGCCTGGGGAAGATTTGAAAGGGCCCTGTCGAGCCTCTGGTAGTCTTCCTCTTCGTAGATTGCATCCTCGTCAGGGATTTCTGTATGATTATTTTCTGTCCTGCGCATTACTTCAGCTGTCTTTTTTTCACTGTTGCAATAATCAAGATGAAGATTGCGGGCAATCTGGAACATCCACGATTTTAAAGAATAATCACCATTATAGCTGTTCCTGTATTTGATCATACGGTAAAAAAGATTCTGGGTCAGATCCTGACTTACATCCATATCATATGTTAGTCGGAAGAAGAAATTATATATCCACAGATGATATCGCTCGAACAGGACCGACATTTCTGCCAGATTTCCCTCCTTCACGTGCTCCATTATTATTTCATCTGTAAGGTCTGTCATCTTTCCTCTTTAGCTTTTCTACATTGATTACTGCTAAAGTTAAAAATGGTTACATTAATACCGGTATTTTTTTATTTCCATTGATATTATTAACCTACTTGTTCCCAGATTATCCAATTACTCTTTTTGGACGTGGCAGACATACTTCTCAACTTGAGGAACATGTAAACTAGGAACGGATTATTCTGGACAGGTTCTGAAAATCTTTAGAACCTTTTGGAATTTGGAATCTGATCCGATTGTCGTAATTTATTAGATTTTAATAGCTTGTATTTTAGCCTAAATACCAGATAGATTCTGAGTCGGAATTTCTTCCTGTAAAATTTTTGAATTCAATCATATTAAGGCAGCCATCAGGGTCCTTACTGAAGCGATGGGATATTTATGACTTAAGTATTGCAATATGAATATTCCGGAGAAGTTTATGACTAAAGAATGCCAGTTGGTCAGGAGGTTTTTTCAAGAAGAACAGCCCTGCTCAGAAAAACTTTAGGTCTTTCGGATATCCTGAAACCTGCGCTTTGTAACCTTATCAGCATATTGTCAAAATCACTCTGCGTAACGTGAAAATCAGGTTCAATGATAAATACTTTTCCTCCAGGTTTCAGTATCTTCATAAATTCCCTGAAGGTCATCAGCTGGTCGGGAAGCTCATGGATCATATAAAAGGCAAAAACAAGATCAACTGTATCATTGAGGTTTATCGACGATTCGTCACATTTATGTAAATGAATCCTGTCCTGGAACCTTGCAGTATCCATCTTGGTCCTGACTATCTCGAGCATGCCTTCCTGCAGGTCAGCTGCGTATACCTGACCGGAACTGCCTGCGAGTTTCGCGATTTCCAGAGTGAAAAAGCCTGGACCACAGCCAAAATCCAGAACCTTGTCGCCAGGTTTGATGTATGGTTCAAGTATCCTGCGCGGATTCTGCAGCAGTCTTCTGAATGAGCTGTCAAGTGACCCTGATCTCTCCACAGGGCATACCTTTTTTGCATGTGTCACATTCATATTCAATTTTATTATTACTTTTTTTCCTGCAAATCATCTGATATTTTGCCAGGTTTCAGTATCCAAAATTAAGATTGTCTGCATACGGAAAGATTTAGAAAACGGTGTGCTGCGCACTTTCAGGGGCCAATGACATGTTTTTACCGGTAATCATTATTTTCCCGGATATATATGACGTAATATCGGTTGAACCTTATCTGTCAGGATTCAATCTTCACCTGCGAAAATCAGTTTGCAATGGAGATTTAAGCATCATATTGGATTGAAGTGAAATTTAAATATCTTTACTTTTCAGGCAAATTTTAAAAAAGTAATCTTGTTGTTATTCCCGGATGATACTGAATTAGTAGCCAGACTGCAAAAGGGTGATGTAAAGGCTTTTGATCTTGTGTATGACAAATATGCAGGAAAACTTTATGGCTTTGGCTTAAAATATCTTAAATCGACAGCCGAGGCAGAAGAGCTTGTTCAGTCAGTTTTTCTTAAATTGTGGGAAAACTATAAAGGACTTAATACAGAATCTTCATTTAAATCTTATCTCTTTACAATAGCATATAATGAAATTTGCAGGCTTTTCAGGAAAAGAAATTACTGGAAAAAGTTTGTTACGGAGACTATGCATGATAATAATTTCTCCTCCAGCGAGGCAGAAGAGAGCATCACTTATCAGTCTGTTCTGGAAAGGGTAAATCAGATAATCAACATACTTCCTGCAAAACAAAAAAGCATCTTTCTCATGAGCCGCATTGACGGAAAATCATCAAAAGAGATCGCCGGTGAAGTTGGTCTCTCCCCTGGAACTGTTGACAATTACATCTCTGAATCATTAAAATTTATCCGGAGCATGTTGAACAAGGAGAATTTGTTTGTGGCGCTCTTCATCTCTTTATTCATTCTTTAATATATTCAACTTAAGCTGCCGTGTGTGGATATTCTTTTACTGTAATGTTAAAAGAACTTACAGAATAATGGAATAGTGTACATCGGTTTTGCCTGAATACGCTTATCCTGAAGATATTTTTGGAATCAGGCATATGAGATTGCGTTTTCCAGGGAGTATGATAAGTTCTAGACGGAGAATGATCGGGATATTTTTAAAGAATATTTATTGAAAATGTGAAGAACCAGGTCTGAAATCTCTCGTGGATATAATTTATGACAGGGATCGATGTACTCTGGGTGGTGTTATAAGTATTTGTTTTAATGGCAATTGGATTTTTTTGTTTGTGAAACAAAAAAAAGTTGGATTTTTCATATGAGATTCTTTGTTCTGGTGGATATAATAATGTGGCAGAGAGGAAATTTTTTCTTTGCCTTTAAATTTTGACTATGCTTAATCAGGAAGATATCGGGAAAATTGAAAGGTATACTGAGGGCAACACTGACGATACTGAATATGACTATCTGAATTCTGTGTTTCAGGATGGTGATAAGAATAATGATTTAAGAAGATTACTGCGGAGGGATTGGGATGTTTTTATGGAGGATTCCTCACTTACTTCAGATGATCTTACCAGGATACTTGACAGAATACATCACATTATCAGGACTAAAGAGAGCTTGAATCAGGAGAGACCTGTCATAAAAGTAATAAGAGTTTATATGAAGGTTGCAGCAGTTCTGTTGATACCCATTCTTGTTTCTGCCGGGATCATTTTTTTTAATTCGCAGAAGGAAAACAAGCCACTGGCTGATCAGACTGTCAGTTCCACGATATATGCGCCTTACGGATCACGTGTTTCTTTCAATCTTCCTGATGGTACGCGTGGCATGCTTAACAGCGGTTCCAGACTCAGCTATTCCATGCCTTTTTCCAGTAAACGTCAGATTGATCTCGAAGGTGAAGCTTGGTTTGAAGTGAAACATGACGCGGAGCATCCTTTTAATGTTACTGCAGGTAAATCAACCATAAAAGTACTGGGAACCAGCTTCAATGTGAATGCATTTCCGTCAGAGAATTATATTGAAGTGGTGCTTCAGACCGGGAAGCTTGAGTTTTCCGGGAAGGACGAAAATAAAAAGGTGATCATGAGTCCGTGTGAAAGGATTGTTTTTCAGGATGATACCATTCAGAAATCGCTTGTGGACCCGGCAAAATACAGCGGCTGGACAAGAGGTAAGTTAATTTTCAGAGGTGACCGGATGGCTGAAGTGTGCAGGCGGATAGAACGCTGGTACAGTGTAAAAGTTGAACTTGCCGATCCTGGTCTGATGAAATATTCATTCAGAGGAACCTTTGAGGATGATAAACTTGAAGAGGTCCTCAGGTACATTGCCATGACTTCACCAGTCAGATATAAAATTATTCCCGGAAAAGTAATGGCTGATGGAATATGTGAGAAGGAGAAGGTTATTATTTATCTTAAATAGGAGTATTAATCCAACTAAAATCCTGACTTATGAAATATTTCCCTGATCCTTAGCCGGAATAAAAAAAGGAAATCGTTGGCGCGATTTCCTAAAAAACACCTTTCGATATTTTTTAACAAAAACCTTACAAATCTATGAAAAAATTCAACCATTTCAGAGAGTTGTCTCTTCATGCTCTGAAAAAAACGCTACTAATCATGCGGATTGCTATTGTTCTGTTCTTCCTTGGAATTATGGAATTACATGCCATTGATGCCTATTCTCAGAGAACAAGGTTATCAGTAAATTTCTCCGATACAAAACTTATCAAAGTTTTAGACGAGATTGAAACAGAAAGCGAATTTTTCTTTCTTTATAATGAAAAATTGCTCGACACCGATCGCAAAGTCAGCATTAATGAGGAAAACCAGCTGATAAGCGTTATACTTGATGATTTATTCAGGGGGACCGATATCAGGCATACAATTATTGACCGGAAGATCATTCTGGCCCCGGAATATCTTACAGAAACCGCACAACCTCAACAAATTAGAGTCTCGGGTAAAATTGTCAGCCAGTCAGGAGAGCCTTTACCCGGGGTGAATGTTACTGTAAAAGGAACTACAACAGGAGTTAATACCGATATGTCCGGTAATTATTCAATACCTGTTCCGGGTAATCAGGCGACATTAGTGTTTTCATTTATCGGCTACGCTTCCCAGGAAATAGTGGTAGGTAATCAGACAGTTATCAATGTAACCTTGCTAGAGACTGTCAACCAGATAAGCGAAGTTGTTGTTACAGCTCTCGGTATCAAAAGGGAGAAAAAATCTCTTGCATACGCGGTTGCAGAGGTGAAAGGGGATGAATTTACGCAGGCAAAAGAAAATAATGTTGCAAGCGCACTGGTTGGTAAAATCGCGGGAGTAAATGCCACCGGCCTCAATACTGGTCCTGGAGGATCCAGCCGTGTAATTATCAGAGGTAACGGATCACTTACCGGCGCTAATCAGCCTTTGTATGTAATTAATGGTATGCCAATGGACAACACTACACCCGGAGGTTCTGCAACAACCAACGGAGGTTCAGGCAACGTTGACAGAGGAGATGGAATGGCAGGCATAAATCCCGACGATATTGAATCAATAAGTGTTTTGAAAGGTGGTACCGCGGCAGCTCTTTATGGATCACGGGCAGCAAACGGTGTCATTCTGATAACTACCAAAAAAGGTGCAGCACAGAAAGGTATCGGGGTGGAATATAACAGTACTTTCACGATGGAGCATGTCTCCGTAATCCCTGACTGGCAATACCAGTATGGACAGGGCGATCTTGCAAGAAAACCAGCAACACAGTCTGAAGCAATAGGTTGGGGACGCCGCTCCTGGGGTTCCAGAATTGACGGCTCCGACTATGTGGCAGCTGACGGCCTTACACACCCGTACTCTGCCCGGAAAAATAACATAAAGAACTTCTATCAGGTTGGGAAAAACTTCACAAATACGCTAGCTTTTACTGGTGGAAACGAGGCCCTGAATTACAGGTTTTCAATGTCTGACCTCTCAAGCAGCAGTATTTTACCCAATTCAACCTACAACAGACAATCAGCCAACCTTAGCCTTAACGGCAAATTTGGAAGGTTTACAATACAAACCCTTGCCCAGTATACCTATGAGCATGCTAAAAACAGACCTACTGCCGGTGATGCAACCGGTAACCCTAACTGGATGCCTTATATGATTGCAAATACCGCCGATGTAAGATGGTTAGCGCCAGGCTATGATTCCGAAAAGAATGAAATTCCATGGAACGATGCCGCTGTAGCCACCAACGGATACTTTGTGGTTAATAAATTCCGGGAAAAAGATAATCGTAACCGGTTTATCGGACAGGCCAGCATTATTTATGACATAATGAAGAACCTGTCGGTTAAGGCTATGGTGAGCAGAGATTTCTACAATTATAACTACTCTTATGTCGTTCCCACCGGGACACTTTATTCAATACGGGGAGAGTATTCCGCCCTTAAAACCGACGTGGCGGAAACCAACTCGATGATCAATCTGAACTATAAAACCAATATTGGCAAAGACCTCAATATTGTTGCCTTCGCAGGTGCAAACAGCAGATCATTTGAGTACTATGAAAACTCGATGACAGGATCCCAGTTTATAATACCTTTCCTCTATAGTCAGACTAACCTGACAACACTGACACCTGGTGTCAATAATCAGCAAACAAAAACCAATTCCGTATTCGGATCACTCGATGCTGGTTATAAAGGCATTGTCTACCTTACCGTTACGGGAAGAAATGACTGGTTCTCGACACTTAGCCCGAAACATAACAATATCTTCTATCCTTCAGTCGGAGGAAGCTTCCTCCTGTCTCAGGCATTCAAACTGCCTGAAGTGATCAGTTTTGCCAAACTTAGAGCTTCATGGGCACAGGTTGGTGGCGCTACTCCGAGTCCTTATGTAATCAATCTTACATACAGTATGCTCCCGAGTTCAGGTGTTCCGCTACAGAATGTCAGCAGTAATACTATAACCAATGCAAATCTGAAACCGCTGACTTCTACTACTGTGGAGGTGGGTGCAGATTTGCAGTTCTTTAAAAGCCGCCTCAGACTCGATTTGACCTATTATGACAGGAAAACAACTGACGATATCGTTGCTACTGCAATTTCCGTGGCAAGCGGCTATAATAACGTGATCCTGAACGTAGGGGAATTAAGAAACAGAGGTCTGGAAGCAGTGGTAGGAGGTACTGTAATTCAGAATGGTTCATTCTCCTGGAATACCAGCTATAACATTGCCTATAATCAGAATGAGGTCGTGAAACTGGCAGAAGGATTAGACCAGATACAAATGGCTACCACAGTGAATAACTATGCATATATTAATAACATCGTTGGTAAACCATACGGGCAAATTGTTGGAACAAGAATAACAAAAGATTCCAACAGTAATACTGTATACGATTCCGCTTCAGGAATGCCGGTCCCAACAGGATTACAGCCGCTTGGAAACGGAGTGGCTCCTTTGACAATGGGTCTTACAAATTCATTCTCATACAAGAATGTGACACTAGAGTTCTTGGTCGACGGGAAATTCGGAAACAAAGTCTTTTCAATGATGGAAGTCTATGGTACCAGAATGGGTCTTACAAAAATGACACTGCCAGGCAGAGAGGACGGATTGGTTCTTAACGGAGTTCTTGCCGATGGGACAGCTTATAACAGAACTGTTGCAAAAGAAGATCTCCGTATCTATTACAATGGATTCAAATCATATTCAGAATTGTTTTTGCACGATGGAAGCTTTATTAAACTGAGACAGGTTGTCCTGACATACAAGGTCCCGGGTAAATATCTTACCCCGCTCAAGGTTCAGTCGATATCCCTTTCCCTGGTGGCACGTAACCTGGCAATCCTCTATAGAAAGACCAGGAATTTTGATCCTGAGCAAAGTTATACCAACGATTCCAATCAGGGATTTGAGTCATTCGGCCTTCCCAGAACCAGAACTTATGGTTTCAACCTGATGGTAAAATTCTAAATGCAACTCACTATGAAAATGTATAAAATAAAGCTAAATAATTTAGGAGTATTTCTTATAGTATTCCTTGTTGTTACACTGCAATCGTGCGATAAGGGTTTTCAGGATCTGAATACCAATCCCGATGCTTCAAGTAAAATAAATGCCGGGTATGTATTCAGCAAAGCACAGTACGATGCTGTTGGTAATTATATATATAGCTCTGATGGAATAGTGCAATACAAAACATCATTCAACGAGATTGCAGGCTTTGGTTCCAAATATATCTTCAACCAGGCAGATATGCCCTACAGGGTTTTCAATAATGGGTATATTAATGAGGTTAATGAAATCGGAGAAGTGATCAGGGGCGTTAAAAATGATCCTCAGCAAATAAACAAACTGGCTGCTGCAAGAATATGGAGAGTTTTCTGCTTTCATCAGATTACCGACCTATATGGTGAAATACCTTATGCTGAAGCAGGCGCAGGTTATTCCGAATCAATCTTCAAACCTAAATATGACACTCAGCAGTCGATCTATGCAGATATGCTTAAAGAGCTTGAAGAAGCGGTCGCTTCATTTAATGCTGATCTTCCAACTTTCGGAACAGCTGACCTTATCTACAACGGCGATATCACGAAATGGACAAAATTTGCCAATTCGCTGATGCTGAGATTGGGATTCCGGCTAACAAAGGTCGACGCTGGTCTGGCTGAAACATGGGTGAAAAAAGCTATCGCCGGCGGTGTAATTACTGAAGATGACGATATGGCTGTAATTAAAAGCTATTCCAACGGACAGACTATTAATAAGAATCCGATTGCCAACGACTGGATCAACAATGATTTTATTGTTGCCAATGGCCGCGATAATCAGGAAGGGGGTAAATTTCAGAAAACATTTATTGACTTTTTGAAAAATAATAATGACCCTCGCCTTGGGGTTTTCTCAGTTGTGTGGGTGCCAAACGGTACCGGTTATGTTGCCGATACATCATTTGCACTGCAGAAAGGTATGCCGGCAAACTTTATTAATAAACCTGCCGATTTCGGTGATTACTCCGAGCCGAATCCGAATACCCTCCTTAAATATGAAGCACCAATGCTCGTTCTTACAAGTGCTGAGGTTAACCTTCTGCTGGCTGAAGCATCAATAAGAGGATGGTATAACGGCTCAGCTTCCGACCTGTATGAAAAAGGCACAAGGGCCGGACTTAACCAGTGGGCTCTTTTTGGCGCTGCTGCTTTGATTTCGCAGACTAAGGTAAACGGATATATCTCCGCCCATCCTTTTAATTCATCCGGAACTTTTGAAGACCAAATGGATCAGATCCATACCCAGATGTGGATTGCCCTCTTCCCGAACTCAACCGAAGCATTTTCCAACTGGAGACGGACCGGCTACCCTCAGTTAGAGCCTAACGTGGTGCCTGGTAATGCAACCGGGGGGCAGATTTTCAGGAGAATGCTGTATCCTCCGTCTGAGCAGAATCTTAATAAGGAGCAGCTCGATATTGCAATCTCTCGCCAGGGAGCAAATTCCTTTATGACAAGAATATGGTGGGATGCAAATGTTGTTAAATAATGGTATTGGAACAGATGAATGTTCCATGCCATTCAGGACCTGAGTTTTAGGGTTAATACCCAGGTAATTTGTGGTTTTTTGCAAGAGGAGGTTGATACAATCTCCTCTTGTATTTTTATTTGAATGGTATCAACAGACCTGGAAATTGAGTTGGCCTGTTGCGTAAATATCATATTTGCTGCTTAATACAGGAAGTGTTCGCAAGAGGACTATCTCTCTGAGTAAATCCCCGAAGGTGAAAACAGAAAGAAACAGAACCGTGGAACAATTGGATGTGACAGATGCTGATTAATACGGTTCCGTATGGACTGAATTCATTAAATCGCCTAATCCGGACAGGTGATCTGTCCACCGGGAATAGATCTCCAAAAGCTTTTCATATTTAAGATTGTTTTCTTTATCCGGGAAAAGAATACTTTCTGTTATGTGAATCTTCTCTATCCTTTCATAACCATTCCATATCCCGCAGGCATTCGCAGCCAGAGCGGCAGCTCCAAGTGATGCAGTATTCTGATCAATATTGGTTTTAACGATAGGAAGATTATATATATCGGCGAAGATCTGCCGCCATACAGCGCTTTTACTGCCTCCGCCGCAGATCAGCATACTCCCGTGAACTGCCACCTGGCTGATTAAAATGTCGAGTGTTTTTCTCAGAGCCATTGCAATACCTTCCATAGATGCCCTTACCATGTCTTCTCTGGTGTTCCTTAGCGTAATACCAAAAAAACTGCCGCTGAGATTAACGCCTGGCTCCTGGGAACTGCCTCCGGCAAGACTGGGGTTGAACAGAATGCCATTACTGCCGGCAGGAACCGATTGTGCCATCCTGTTCATCGAATTATAGGCATCAGTGTCGGAGCTTAAGTCTCTGCATAAATGATCTCTTACCCACCTGAAAGAATTGCCGGCTGAAAATATAGATACTGCTGAAGTGTAGTAACCCTTTTTTACATGGGCGAAAACGAAAGGCCGCGTTTTGATATCTGTTATTGGCTTCCCCGATGTAACGGCGATCCAGCTCGAAGATCCCAGGGAGGTATAAAACGAATCTTCTCTCAGACCTGTTGCCCCAAGTGCCATACAGGTATTATCCACTGCTCCGCATGCAACAGGTGTGCCTTCCGGAAGACCCGATTCCTCCGAAGCTTCCTTCGAAACATAACCTATAACGGAATCTGATGGGACAATGCGTGGAAAGATGCATGGATTTATCTCTGCTGCCCGAAAGAAACGCTCCTCATAGGCCCATTTTGCAAGATTAAAGACTCCGAAACCCGATGCATAAGAGGGATCAGTAGCAATGTTTCCGGTGAACCTGTAATTTATATAGTCCTTGGAACCGAGTATTTTATCGATTCTGTTAAAAAGTTCAGGCTGGTTTTCCCTGAGCCACATGAGTTTTAAAATAGTATAACATTCTGCAGGGTCGCCGTTTCCAGTAGTCAGATACCAGTCCTCATAAGATATGTTCCTGAAGAAATTTCTGATCTGGCCTGTGGCACGCGTATCACACCATATTGGTACCTGATCCGAAAGTAATTTTCCCTGATGATCCAGTGGTACGGCAACCAGGCTTTGGCCGGAAACAGCCACGCACGAGACCGTTTCTGCAGATATATCCGATTTACGGAGAAGTAATTTTGTCGATTCACAAACACAGTTCCACCAGTCATTGGGGCGCTGTTCAAAGAATTTTACCGCAGGATAGAATGTCTCATATTGGATGAAAACATCGGCCAGACTCTCCCCTTTATCATTGAAAAGTGAAGCCTTGATTCCGCCTGTCCCCAGATCATATGCAATAATATTTCCCAATCTGTCTTCCTTTTTGTTTTCAGTACTTCAGGGATGAAGCATCATCCGGATCTCAGACATTATGCTTCTGGTCAACGCGCGCGAACAACCTTTTAAAGTGCGGTTTGACCTATAATGTTAATGGTTTGATGTTTTTTGAGGTGTAAATGCGAATACCATGTTCTGTATAGAATTTTTTGAACGCGACCGGTACTGAATCATTCAGGATCACACTTTGCGCAAAGTCCAGATCGCCGACTTTCATGAAAGAACGTTGTCCGAACTTTGAAATATCGAGGGCAAAGATAGTCTCCTGACACCTGGATGAAATGGCTTTGATTATTTCCAGGACATATGAGTCGGACAATGTGTATCCGGCATCAGTATCGACCCCGTCAACAGAAAAAAAACATTTATTAATGTAAATGTTGTTCAGGTCTTTGTTAATGTCATTAGGAATTGAGTAGAGCCCCTGGTTGTCAAGCTTTCCTCCCAGAAAATGAATCTGAATTGTAGTATTGTTGACAAGTACGTTGGATACCAGTATGTTATTTGTAAAGATCTTTAAATTGTTCCGCGAGACCAGAGCCTTGGCAATAAAGTAGGAAGTGGATCCCGGACCTAAAAAAATCCATTCCTTGTCAGAAATCAGACTTGACGCGATCATGCCTATTTCTTCCTTGTTTATGTCATATTTGACAATGTTGCTGGAAAGTACATGATTGATATCTTCTTCCATCGCACCGACAGAATTCAATGTTGCGCCACCATGATAACGGATAATAAATCCTTCTTTTTCCAATTCGGCAAAATCATTCCGGATAGTTGCGCCGGAAACATTCAGCAACCCGCTAATCGTATCTACATCAATTTGCTTGCGATCAAGTATGAGTTCTTTAATCTTGCGCTTTCGTTCAATCTTAAACATATTACACCTCTTGATTTATTAGTGGCTTTTCATTTATTGTCATTTGAGCATAACATTTTTGAATGTGCAAATTTAAACTGATAAAATGAAATATTATGATAAAATAAAAGAAAATGAAAATTAAATTAGATGTAAATGATAAAAATAGAAAATTAAATGATAAATAGTGTTTGTAAAATGAAATATAAAATATATTTTTAAAAATTAATTCGGTTAAATGAACAGAATTAAAATAGTATCAATCATAATAGAAGAAAAGCAGAATGAAAATAGGTTTTTGTGTAGTAAACTATTCGGAAAAACCTCTTGAAGAGGTTATTAAAATTGCATCTGAAAATGACTATGATTGTGTGGAATTGCCTGTTTATGAAGGAAATGGACAGGTTGATGCAAAGGACCTGTTAAACGGGAAAAAAGCCAAAGGGTTGAAAAAAATGGTGCACGAACATGGTTTGTTCATCTCGTCTCTCAGTAATCATCCTGATTCTTTGCTTGTGATGGGGCCCTATGGCGCGGGTACAGACTCTATCTGTCCCGGCACCAGGGAAGAAAAAATTAAGTTCGGTACAGATAGCCTGATTCGCAGCGCTCAACTGGCTGGCGAACTGGCAGTCCCTGCTGTAGTGGCATTTTCCGGCATGGAGAATTACGGTCATATCAATGACTGGCCTGAACCGAACGGATGGAAATATGAAGAGGAGCAATTTGTGGAAAAGTATGTTCCCATCCTTGACAGGTTTAAGGAATATGGAGTGAAGCTGGCATTTGAACCGCATCCGAATAATATTATATATGATACTCAGTCTGCACTACGTTGTTTGGAAATCACAAATTACCATCCGAGCTTTGCCATTAATCTGGATCCGGCAAATATTTTATTTTCAGGTGTGAATATTCAGACTTTTGTTGATGAACTGAAAGGCAGGATAGCTGTTGTTCACGCCAAAGATTGCGAAATAGTTCATCATAACATTGCCAAAGGCGGGCTGAATATGTACATGCAGGATGGATGGGGACGCCTCGACCGCTCATTCAGGTTCAGAGTTCCTGGATGGGGTGATGTGGACTGGAAGAGGCTGATCAGTGAACTCTTTCTTACCGGTTATGATTACGTATTTAATTACGAGCATGAAGATGTGATAATGAGCAGGGCTGATGGCGTTAAGAAAACAATTGAATTCCTTCGTCCGCTGATGATCGATGCTCCTTACGAGGGCCGTTCGGATAAATTATTCACAAAATAAACTGGTCTTGATATTGAAACAACTTGCATAAATGGAAAATAAAATAAAAACAATGAGAGCACAGATACTCACTAAGCCTTACCATTTTGAATTGGCAGAGGTAGCGGTGCCGGCGATAACAGATGATGAAGTACTGATTAAAATCAGGTATTGCGGGATCTGCGGTTCTGACTGGGGGTCCTATACCGGGAAATACGCGGAAGAGGTTGCCTGTCTCCCGTTGATTACAGGGCATGAGTTCTTTGGCGTTATTGCAGAATCAGGTGCAAATTCTCAGGGACTTAAGGTGGGAGACAGGGTAGCTGCAGATATTTGCAAACCTTGTGGTACCTGCTATCACTGCAGAATAGGGGAGCCGCTATTATGCTCCGGATTTAAGCAGATCGGCATCCATCTCGATGGCGCGTTCGCCGAATATGTCAAGGTTCCATGGAAAAATGTTTATGTCGTTCCCGATGAAGTCTCTGATGAGAAAGCCGCATTTGTTGAACCTCTCACCGCCTGCCTTAATGCTTCCAGAAAAATGAACTGTAAAATTGCCAGAAGCGTTGTTGTGATCGGCGCGGGGCTTGGTATTATTCATGCAACACTGGCGAAATTGAGGGGTGCAGCGCCTGTAATTGTTATCGATTCTAATCCCGACAGGCTGGCGATGGCTAAAAAGATGGTTGCAGATTATGTTATTAATATCAATGAAACTGATCCTGTTGCTGAGGTCATGAGACTGACTGGCGGAATTGGAGCTGATTATGTTCTTGAAGCTGTGGGGAACTCAAAAACCTATGAACAGGCTTTTAAAATGGTCAGGAAGGGTGGCACTGTGGAAGCATTCGGCATCTGTTCAGACGATGACTATGCCCGCATTGCTCCGGTGCAATTTGTACTCGAAGAAAAGAAAGTCAGCGGCAGTTGCGCCGGAATAGGCTACGACTGGGCTGATGCTCTTACATTATTGAAATATAACCGGATTGACCCGACGCCACTGATCTCTATGATCGTCCCGCTGGAAGAGTTGGAGCTGGCTATCAATGAAATAAGAAAGAATCCGAAACTGATCAAGGTGTTGGTCTGCCCTGATATCAGGGAAAGAATAATACTTCAATAATTGAATTTCACATCAATGATTGTCAGACCCTAAAATCCTTTAAACTAAGTGTGAAATTCAGACAATTTAAATTTGAGAAGGAGGAATGTTTAAATAATTCATGTTAAAACCGGATGGACTATAAAAATATACTGTTGCAACCGATTATGATCGGAAACCGGAAATGTGAAAATCGTTTCTTTGCCCAGTCGATGGAATGCGTGGATTCCGATCTGGAAGGCAACCCGACGGACCTTACCTATAAAAGATATGAGAACTTGTTCCGGGGAAATTTCGGATTGGTTGATCTCGAGGCAATTACAGTGACAAATGAGAGTCGCGCCAGAAAGACTCAGCTTGAGATAATGCCCCGGAATGAGAAGGCTCTCGCAAAATTCATAAAAAGATTGCGGGAAGTAAACCCCAATGTTCTGATTGTATTTCAATTAACTCATTCGGGCGAAATAAGCGAACCTGAATTTTCCAGGAGAGTGACTGTGAAGCAGATGCCAGGACTGGAAGGCGATTTATTAACTGAAGAAGAGGTTGATCATATCATGGACCAGTTTGAACTGGCTGCAAAAATTACCCAGGATGTCGGAGCCGACGGAGTTGATATGAAATTATGCCATGGTTACCTTGGATCCCAGATTTTAAGACCATATAACGACCGGAAATGGAAATACGGCGGGTCATGGGAAAACAGGTCGGGATTTGCATTCGATTTATTGGAAAGGATACAGAGGGCAACCAGAGATAAGGATTTCCTTATCGGTTCGAAACTGTCTGTCTGGGAAGGCTTCCCCGGCGGATGCGGTTCTGCCGGCCCTGATTCACCACTAATGGATCTGACGGAATCTTTTGATCTGGTTAAGGGACTGGAAGCCCGGGGCGCTCAGTATTTTATCGAGTCGCTTGGGAATGTCCATTCCAGCATGGCTTATATGGAAGCAATAGGAGATGAACCTTATTTATCATATCTCCATTTCTATTTTGCCAATCTGATCAAAAAGAATCTGAGAAAGGAAACTGTGGTTATAGGTTCACATTTTTCGTCATTCAGAGGGAAAAAGAACAAATTGCTCTCAGTTGACCCTGAGAAATCTTCCATGTTTGCCATGGGTAGCCGCTGCATTGAAGATGGTATGATGGATATGATCGGCCTGGGGAGACAATCCTTTGCTGATCCACTGACCCCTTTAAAACTGCAGGAGGGGAGAGAAGACGAAATAAAATACTGCACCCAGTGCATGAACTGCGAGGAACTCATGATCAGACAGAAACCTACCGGCTGTCCTACATTTAATAAATACTATACCGGACTTTTTAAGGAAGTCAGAAAGACTATGGGCAAACTGACTGAATTGCATACCTGACCAGAACACTAAAAAAACAGTTTTTACAATTTCAAAGAAGGGAAAATTATAATGAAAGAATACAGAAAGACAATACTTAATGTTGATGATATAGCATATATGATGGATCCAAGCGTCTTAAAACTGGATACATCATACGAAGATGTTTATGCGTTAGTTGATGCATGTAAGAAATATAACTTCGGCTCATGTTTCGCATGGCCCGGATATTATCCGTTATTGAGCGAATTGCTTAAAGGCACAAATACGGTTTTTGGCACATCATTGAGTTTCCCGTCAGGGCAGGAATCCACCCTGACAAAAGTCCAGCAGGCCAACTGGTTCATGACAATGAATCCGGGTGAAGTTGATATGGTGATGAATGTCGGCTGGCTGAAATCAAAAAGATATGACGAGGTGTCGGAGGATATTAAAGCTGTACGTAAAGCTACGGTTGGAGCTGACCTTAAGGTTATCATTGAAGCAATGATTCTGACTGATGAGGAAATAGTCAAAGCCTGTGAATTGTGTATTGAAGCCGGAGCTGATTATGTTAAGACAGGAACCGGATTTTCCGCTTCTCCCACAACCTTGCATCATGTGCAATTAATTTATAAGGTCATTCACGGAAGAGCCAGACTGAAAGTGGCGGGGGGCGTCAGATCTCTTGATACACTTCTGAAAATGTATAAAGCAGGTGCCAACAGGTTCGGTATAGGTCTGAATTCAGCCGTTTCCATTATTGAAGAGGCAATTGCAATTGGTCATGATATCAATCTGGATACTGTTGGTGATGAATAAACAGGTACTTTAACTATCTGCCTGAAAACCTGCTGTCCGATTAATTTTATTTCTGTAATTTTACCAATGAATATTGGCCCGCGTAATAACCAATATCTTTTTGTTGGTAATTACCTGAAAGCCTGAAGGATGCGATAGGTGTAATTACTCTGCATGATTGAAATATTTGTAACACAAGCATGCACAGTGTTGTATATCTTGCAGTTCTGTCAATGGTTTCAGAAGAGTATATTCCTGATTTCGCTGACAGAGTATGACCTGAATATGTATTGTCCCTGGTAAATGATCAGATGTTGGCAACAAATAAGCGAATTGATAAATTTGTTATCCTGACACGGGAATATTTTAAAGTATATCTCGGGATAGCTTTTATGGTCTTCTTGTTTATACTGTTCTTCCAGCCTTTTACAGTTGAGAAGTTTGAATTTGATAACAAACTATTGTTTATCGCCGGATTCGGGTTGATCATTCTTGTGCTTCTTTTTATCGCGCAGATTTTGTTTCAACGGCCTTTGTTACAGGAAAAGATTGAACCTTCGGATGATTACCTGTCTATGCCGTTATATTTTATTACTCTCGTTGTCACAACCAGTCTTGCCTTTACGTTTTATATAAGGTATGTAGGGCAAAGCAGGATCACTTTTAATACTGAAGTAAGGATAATCTTTATTTGCAGTAGCCTGCCTGTTACAATTTACCTTAGGAACCGGCTTAATTCCTTTCAGATTCGCGTGAATGAACTGGTGCATGAATCCAGGTCAGTGCAGGAAAAGCTGAAGCAGTTTTCAGAAAGTGTTGAAAATAAATATATTGAATTGATTTCTGAGAATGAATCTGACCATTTCCGGATATTGGTTTCTGATATTGTATATGTAAAATCCGCGGATAATTACGTGGAAGTAGGATATCACGACGGGTCCGTTGTCAGGAAACAAATGATAAGAAATACCCTGAGGAATATTGAGCAGCAGCTCATGGAATTTCATGCTTTTATTCGTACTCACCGTACAAGCCTGGTTAATATTAAATTCATCAGTAAACTCAACAAAGGCTTCAATTCCTATTGGTTAAGTCTGGATTATACAAAGGAATCCATCCCTGTATCAAGGCAATACCTGCTGGCCGTTAAGGACCTGCTCTGATTGTTCAGGGGTGAATGACACTCAGTAATAATTCGTGTTATTCGCCGTCTGTTTTGTCTTTAATCCCAAATCAGGATACTTTAATCCCTCTATTGTCAATTGAGTTGAATTTAGGCATAATTTTGCCTGAAAATTCAATTAACTATTTAATGATGAACGTATTATTGATTTATCCGAAATACCCGGATACATATTGGAGCTTCAAACATGCCTTGAAGTTCATTTCAAAAAAGGCAGCAGTTCCTCCGCTTGGACTGATTACTGTTTCGGCAATGCTTCCGGCAGACTGGAAGAAGAAGCTGGTGGATCTGAATATCGAAGCTCTCGACAGGAAGGACCTCGAATGGGCCGATTATATCTTTTTGAGCGCTATGTATGTTCAGAAAGACTCTGTGAATTATGTTCTGAACCTCAGCAGAAAATATCCGGCAAAGGTTGTGGCCGGCGGTCCTTTGTTTACCCAGGACTATGATAATTACCCGCAAATTGACCATTTCATTTTAAATGAAGCAGAGATTACATTGCCTCTCTTCCTGGCTGACCTTGATTCCGGCCATGCAAAAAGAATGTACAGTACAGACAAGTATGCTGATTTGTCGCTTACTCCTGTACCCGATTATCATCTGCTTAAAATCGGTGATTACGCGTTCCTGAATATGCAGATTTCGAGGGGTTGCCCATTTGACTGTGATTTTTGTGAAATTACCGCTCTGTTGGGACATAAGGTGAGAATGAAAAGTAAAGATCAGATACTGGCAGAGCTTGAAACATTATATAATCTGAATTGGAGAGGATCAGTATCTGTGGTTGATGATAATTTTATCGGGAATAGACCGGTTATTAAGCAAAGTGTTCTTCCTGCAATGATTGAATGGATGGAAAATCATCAGTATCCTTTCAGATTCAATGCACAGACCTCAATAAACCTGGCTGATGACATGCAGCTTATAAACATGATGTGCAAGGCAGGTTTTAATTCAACCTTTATTGGTATCGAAACGCCGGTAGAAGAATCACTGCAGAGCTGTAATAAAGTGCAAAACGAAAACAGGGATCTGCTTGAAAATGTGAAACAAATCCAAAAAGCCGGATTACAGGTTTCCGGAGGATTTATTGTCGGATTTGACAGTGACACAGCTTCCGTGTTCCAGCGGCAGATCGATTTTATACAGAAAAGCGGCATCGTATCAGCGATGGTAGGTTTACTCAACGCGCCAAAAAACACCCGTTTGTACAGGCAGATGGAGGAGGAAAACAGGCTTACTAAAGACGCGACAGGTAGTAATACCGACTTTACAATGAATTTCATCCCAAGTATGGATAACCGCGAACTGCTTGAAGGTTATAAATACATTATCAATAGTATTTACTCAGCCAGACCATACTATGCGAGAGTCAGAAAATTGCTGACTAATTATACTCCTGTTAGAACAGGGAAAACCGCGATCAATTTTGCCAGTGTAAGAGCCTTCCTGAGATCTATGTTTGTTCTGGGTGTTTACAGGAGTGGAAGATATGAATACTGGAAATTGCTTGTATGGACAATTTTCAAACGGCCGAAGTTATTTATCGATGCCGTAACAATGACTGTTTATGGCCATCACTTCAGGACAGTCTACGGATTACAGAAAGCATGGTAATTTTAAATCTGAAACATGAGAACAATAAGATATTCAAAAGATAACATGAATTTTACAAGAGAGTTAAGGGCAAAGGTGAAGGAGCATTTTCTTGTGAATAAAATCAATCAGTACGGAAGCTACCAGATCATCGTGAAAACAATCCTTATGGCTTCATTGTATTTGGTCCCTTACGCGATAATGATGACCGGATCGCTTTCATTCGGACCGGCGGTTCTGCTATGTTACTTCATCATGGGATTGGGCATGGCAGGGCTGGGAATGTCTACCATGCATGATGCGAATCATGGTTCATTTTCACAACACAAGATGGTGAATGATTTCTTCAGCAAATCATTATACCTATTGGGCGGCTTTCCTCCGAACTGGCGCTTTCAGCACAATACCCTCCATCACGGCTACACCAATATAGAAGGACATGATGAGGACATTGCACCTGTGGGCATACTGAGGTTTTCGCCGCATCAGCCTGTGAAAAGCTTCCACAGGTACCAATACCTCTATGCCTGGTTTTTCTATTGCCTGATGACAATCTCATGGATAACTGTGAAGGATTTTAAAAGACTGTCAAACTACAGCAGGATGCAGGCTGCTCCGGGCTCCCTGAAAAATTATTCAGTCAATCTGGCTGTTCTGATATTGTCCAAGGTGGTTTATTACAGTATATTTCTGATTGTTCCCCTGGTGTTTTTGCCGGCAGCATGGTACTGGATCGTTGCAGGTTTCATTCTTATGCATTTTACCGGCGGATTGATCCTGAGCACAATTTTTCAAAGTGCTCATGTCGTTCCGACTTCGGCATTCCCCCTCCCGGATGGAAATAATGAAATGAGCAATAACTGGGCAGTTCACCAACTTTATACAACAAGCGATTTTTCACCTGAAAGCAATATATTTTCGTGGTTCATAGGAGGTCTCAATTATCAGGTTGTACACCATCTGTTTCCGGATATCAGTCACATCCATTATAAAAAGCTGGCCCCGATTGTAAGCAGTACCGCCAGGAAATATGGATTGCCTTATCATGTCAACAGAAATTTTGTTGATGCAGTCAGGGAGCATATCAGGATGTTGAAATTACTGGGGCACAGCACCGGCAAAAAAGAGATTGTTCTCAGTCGGTTGCGATATAATAAAACGGCCGCAGTCTAGGTCGGTTACGATTGTCAGGACATAGAACTTTAAGAAAATTATTACTTCCTGTTCTTTATGTCCTGACATATTTTTGTCTATGTTGAACTAAATTCCTGCGGGATAGCTGACACATCAGATATTAATATTTAAATGACATTATTATGATCTGTTTGAAATACACGCGTATATTCGATTTTAGAACTCACTTCTGAGCAATTTTTTCGCTCCAGCAATTGCCTGATATTCAGTAGGGTGTCAATTAAAAACCGTCATTAAGTACATAGACAACGAAATTCCACTTCTGAGAGGGTTGTAGTTCAACACGTAATAATCGCCGGGTCTTGCAGACCGCTCATATTCCTATTTATTGGCGTTTCGTTGTTTTCTTTTTTGTCGCTTTCTTAGTCATTTTCTTCGTAGTAGTATGAGTAGTCAATCCCTTTCATAAACGTTTCTCTGTCATTAATTTTGGATGTAAGAGCATTATTCAAAAGCGTTTTTAGAATACTACTTTTTGTTGGACTTAGTATCATTGCATTCATATAGTCTCGCTTGCTTATTTTACTCCAATCCATGCATTTTTTGATACTTTTTTTTAGCATCAAATCCAACCAAATTCTGGAACTTCTGCCGTTGCCTTCCATAAAAGGGTGTGCAATGTTCATTTCTACATATTTGTTTACAATTTCGTCAAATGTAGTTTCAGGCATTGCTTCTATTTGCTTTAATGTGTCACCTAAAAAACGTGATACGGCAAATTGAAAACCTCCTTTTGAAATATTCTTTTGTCTGATTTGTCCGGCAAAATCATACAATCCACCAAATAAATAAGCGTGTATTTGTTGAAAACCTTTGGTTGTGCCAACTTCTATGCTTTTGATAAAAGAACTCTCAAACAAGGCATATGCTTTAGTTTTACTTTTTCCGTCAATACTTTCATCGCTGTATGTAAACCATTCTATAAATCGGTTTGCCTTTTTTCCAGGAAATTCTTTGCCCAGCGCAATAATTCCGTTGTAATCAAGCATATCAGCCAAACGCTTTTTGCCATCTGGGGCCATAAGTTTCAACTGGGTAGTGACACTAACCACTTGACTGTTTTCTTTCTTCAACTTAGCTTTAAGATATTTCCAATAGTTGCGAGTTCTAATGTAGTCATCTTGGTCGGTAAGCACAGCTACAATATCTAATACACTAAACCACCACTTAGAGTTTTGCTCGTCCCAAACGGCTCGTACCTCACGGTCATCAAAAAAACGTATGGATATTTTAGCATTACTCATAATATTGATGTCAACTACTCTGTCTCTATGTAAATATCTGTGTAAAGTTATGATAATTTTGTCATGTAGTTGATGTCTACAGTGGTACTCACAATGAACGCCAACGTTGAGTGTATGCAGCGTGCGGGAGTTCGTGACCACTTCATTATCCACCGTTACAGCCCTTGCCAGCGAGCTCTGAACTTGCAAATTGCTCTGAAACACGCATGATGTATACACTGTGTTGAACTAAATCCCTGCGGGATAGCTGACACGTCAGATATTAATATTTAAATGACATTATTATGCTTTGTTTGAAATACACGCGTATATTTGATTTTAGAACTCACTTCAGAGTTGTTTATTCGCTCCAGCAATTGCCTGATATTCAGTAGGGTGTCAATTAAAAACCGTCATTAAGTACATAGACAAAGAAATTCCGCTTCTGAGCGGGTTGTAGTTCAACACGTAATAATCGCTGGGTCTTGCAGATCGCTCATATTCCTATTTATTGTAGGTTGTGTTTTATTTTGATGACTTCAATAGTCCATTTATTGATAAATCTTCATCTAACGTTTTCCAATGTATGCCGTATCCTGATGGCGAAATTTTATAGTCATTTCTTTCCTTTTCAGTGGCATTTTGAAGTCTTTCTGAAATATCTGCTAGTTTTAACCTGATATTCTGATTGTCTATGGTTAAAATCATATAATCGGACTCAAATTGTATACTCGTTATGTTATATGCCTTTTCCATGATCTTTATCTTTTAAAATATTTATGCCACTCATTCACGATATAATCAAAATGCTCATAAATAATCTTCTTGATTTCTCTCCTGGCCTGAGGTGTCAAATTGCATTCCAAAGCTGATTTAATATCAAAATTTTCGACGTCAAGCCAATACTTGCATTCCATATCACCCTTTTCCGCATGAATGTGAATTGGCTCATTATTTTCATTAGTCCAGAAATAGGGGCTACACTCAGCTATAAGTAATATTGTTGGCATTTTTTATTTCAAAGTTACGAAAAATCGAATCACGTTAAATTATATGTTATTGATTGACTGTCTGTTTTTTAACATAATCTTCAACGGCCCGGTGGTATAATTAGGAAGCGTGACCCGATGAAGCATCCGGCCTGAGGGTTGGTTCTTTAGCTAGAAGGTTGTCGCGGTGCGAGGAGAGTACGGCGCAGTTTTTGCATCCCGATAGCTATCGGGACCGCCCAAGCTTAATATATCCCACTTTTGAGTTTACCAGTCCAGACCGGCCCAAAATTTTGGACGAAGCCAGGAAACATCTTTGTCATGGTGTACATGGGGTGTGTTCACAAAAACTCCCGACGCTTCGGTCGGGACAGGTGTGACGAGCTTATTAATTATACCGACCTTTAGGCATTGGGCCATTTTTATTTCCATAATGGCTCATTTTCCCATCCAGATTGGAAGCCCATAGCAGTTTGGTCAATATTTGGATACTTTTTAAATAATTGTTGGATTCTTTGCGAAATATGATTACCGGATTCTATTGTATCGAATAAATATTTCATACAACAGATTTGAATGTAAAGCTTATTCAAATCATTTCCTACGGGCAGGTTTGTAATCCACTTATTTGGAGGTTTTGGCATTAATTTAGGTTTACTAGGTAGGTTCCTGTTCCAAATCCTGCCATGGTGAGCACAAATATTTCTGATTTGAGAAACGGCTTGTAGCCAACTTGGTAGATAACTCTTGTTTACTGTGCCAAACTCTTTGGCGATTGAATCCTTTGATAGTAAAGCATCTGCAAGGTTTCCATATAATTTAGATATTGTCCCAAAGGAACAAATATTCAATGTTTTCCAAGCCGGGGGGCGTCTTGTGTCAGTATGATATTTTAGATAGTGTTCTTTTATAAATTCTTCCTTTGTCTGCTGGAGTTCACGGTCAATTGAGATCAATGTGTCTGTATGGGCTACTGTATTTTTAAAAATAGTGCTATTCTCAAACCACCAAGGACTAACTTCATGTGAAAGGTGATAAACCATTCTGGTTCTGAGAGCAATCTCGATCCTTTCAATTATATCAAATAATAGTATTCTAAGTTCTCTATCAAACTGGTAAATTGCTATTACATTTTCAAATGTACTATTTGGTTTAAAAATGTGGTTTACTTTATCAGACTGCATTGTAATCCAGTATCCTGATAATCTGTAATAACCAACGTTAATTAAGAAGTGTTCTGCGAGTTTTAAATCATTTATTATAAGCCCGCGCTGCTGCAGCTTTACTATTTGATCTGGAATGGTAAGAGCCGGTTTTGAGTAGATCAAGAAATGATTGTTAAGCAATTAATAAGCAAGTATATAAAAGCAAAAGACCCGCCCTGGGACGCTGTTCTTATGGGTAGCGTGGCGAGTACTGTTAATGCAAAAGTAGTCTATAGTTATCATATGTGCAAATAAATTGTTAATTATTTTAAACTCAGTGTGTAGGACTGTATCGCCTTATGCCTAACGTTCACCGGTATGCGCAGTTGCCGATTCATGGGCTCTCGCTTGTCGTGTTACCTGAAAGTTGGCCAAGTGAACTGACTTTAGCAACCCCTCGGCCCGGCAATTGCGTATACCGGCTGTTGAACTAAATCCCTGCGGGATAGCTGACACGTCAGATATTAATATTTAAATGACATTATTATGCTTTGTTTGAAATACACGCGTATATTTGATTTTAGAACTCACTTCAGAGTTGTTTATTCGCTCCAGCAATTGCCTGATATTCAGTAGGGTGCCAATTAAAAACCGTCATTAAGTACATAGACAAAGAAATTCCACTTCTGAGAGGGTTGTAGTTCAACACGTAATAATCGCCGGGTCTTGCAGACCGCTCATATTCCTATTTATTACCGCCTGGGCTTATGTTTTATATTTATCATCTTAGTCGGGTCCTGACGAGTGTCAAAAACATCAGTAATTAGTATTCCATCAACTACTTTCTTATAAATTATCTTGTAATTGCCTTCAACAAGATAGCGATGATTCTCACCAAGTTGTTTGAGAATTGGTTCTATTTGTCCGGATTCATGATGCCGATAAAGTTGCCTGGTAGCAGCAAATATTCTGGATTTAATTCTCTTGGCCACATTCTCACCCGCTGTCTCTTTATAATATTTGTAAATATCATAAAGAGAACTGGTGGCAAAGTCAGACCAAATCACTTTCATTATCTTACCAGTTTTCGGATTCTTTTTCTAAAACCTCTTGTGTTTTAAATTTTCCGGTATGATAATCTTTATTTGATTTTTCAGCTCTGCTTAATAATTGCTTTTCTGTTAATCGCTTGAGTTTTCTCCCATAACGAGCTTTGTTTTCAAGAATAGCCATTTCAATGTTGTTGAATGCATTTTCATCCTTTAATCCTGCTATATACTCAATCGCAATGAGTTTCCTTGTTGTTAAGTCCATATCTGGATGTTTTAGCAAAGATACAAAAGTAAAACTTTAAATGCACTTCAGGCTCAGTCTTGGCGGTAACATTTGTGTAATAACCATATATTAACCTTAATAAATATAGTTAATCAGGTCAGTTTCTTGAGATCAATAAAGCTTACGCCTCATCAGCCACATAAGCAGAATAAAACAAAACCCAGAATAACAATGCAATGAGCCGCTTATGCCTAACTTCTATCTTTCACTATCACTAAATTACATAACAGATGGAATTCCAGGAGCTAATTCTGGTTCTTTTTGTGATTATATCATACATGGTGTTAAGTTAACCTGGAACAGACCCTGTTAATTTGTTAAAACATTCCTGTTAAGTTTGTTACACTTTGCCTTTCCCCACCCTCTGGTTCACCATACTTTTATCTTTTGCCTTTTATCTTTTGTCTTTCTTGTACCAACTTTTTACCCCTAAATCCCCCAGGGGGGACTTTGGAATTCCGGATAGAAGAGAAATTTATGTAAAGTTAAACGTGGAATTGGCTTTGCTAAATCAATTAAAGCTTGTTTTATCTTCGCTGGTAAAAAAGCGTCATGTTATCTATTCTGTTCTTTTGTCAATAATTTTTCCTGAATTATTTATGCCAGGTTTTGTAATCGCCGCCTGGGTCTTTCCCTGTGATCATGATAAGTGCGTCCCTCACAGCTTCAACCACATAAGCTTCAGAATCAGATTTTGTCAATTTGATCAACGGTTCAATAGCCGATTTATCTCCGAGTTCACCAAGAGCCCTTATTGCTCTTTCCTTTGAATATCTGCTGTCATCTGCCAGTAATGCTATCAGTGGTTTTATTGCTCCCGGATCTTTTATTCTTCCCAGAATCTCAGCTGCATTCCCTTTTATCTCCCGATCAGGATTCTCCAGCAATTTTATCAGTTCCGGGACAACACTCAAAGCTTCCGGCGACCTGTTCCAATCCGGATCGATTTTATTAAGCGTTTCTTCGACGTTTTGCCGGACACCAGCATCCTTGCTACAGCAGAAATGAACCAGATATGGTATGCTCCGTCTTGCTTCTTCACTGGAGGCCCAATGAGGAAAATTCACATTCATAATTTCCCGTGCCGCAGTCCTTACATTCAAATATTCGTCAGTGGAGAGAAGTATCAGGTACCATAATGACTGTCTGTCTTTAATCCTGCTTATTATATGAACAGTAGATAACCTTAAGAACCTGTCCTGGTCGCTGAGGGTTGAAAATAATGAGGGCAGCAACCCCAGTACCTGAGATGATGAAGTCCAGTTAGGGTCAATATTATCCAACGCTTTTTCTGCAGCGAGCCTGTTTTCCTCAATGTGGCTCTTCAAAATCAGGAACAGAGGTTTTATCGCACTTGTATCTCTATGTCTTCCAAGAGCTTTCAGAAGCGATCTGTTTACCTTAGATTCAACGGCAGCCTGACGCTGAAGAGCAAGGATCATGGGCGTTACCACCTGATCATCCTTCAAACTGAGCAAAAAGGAATCGGCTTGTTCTCCGTAATGATCCCATGTGTTAGCTTCGGCAACCTCAATAACAGGCAATATTCCAAATGAGGAATACGTACACTGATAAAAAGCTCTGGCTAGCGGAATACTGTAAACCTGAGCAAAAGGAGCAGTTCCCGGAGAAAGATGTTTCTCATAAATCTTTTCGGGAGGGATGGAACGGAATTCAGATTTCCCTGTAATCCTGTAGCCTGAGGGCAATTCAAATGTAACCTCGACAGAGAATTTTGCTGCCGTGTAATGTTTCCCTGAAATACCATTTGAATTCTTTTCCCTGTACTCATAATCCAGCGCTTCCCCGGTCATTTTAACAAGCATAGTCATGTCATAAGAAGAATCATTTTCCTGTATCCCGGCATATCCGAGCAGCCTGATGACATCTGCTTTCAGGGGAAGATCAACTCCCTGTGCAGCTCCCAGGTCGAGATCTGTTACGAGCTTTGCAGTTTCGACATTTTTGAACATTTTAGTTCTGAAGCGGATAAGATCACTGTCAGGAATGCCAACAGATATGTCGCTGGCTGCAGGCATGTCATTAATGGTCCTGCCAGGATGATTCCTTTCTTTATTCCTGCATGAGCATAGATATAAACCAGAAAGCAGGAGGCAAACAATGAATCCATTTTTCATGATAATCTGATTATTATATCAATTAGCGGTTACCTGTCTTTTTCATTCGTTAATTATCAGATTATATGTTATACATGTCCAAGGTAAATCACCAGCAAGTGTCAAAATTCGCTTCATTAGCTGTGCTGTATACTTTACACGTCAACATAATTATTAAAGGTTTGGTTGATCAGTTGATCAGTTTTACATGCGCCTAAATCAAATATAAGAATAATGATTAGAATATTTCCGGAAAATCTCTCCAGTTGTAAAATCAGTTTCAGACGTTTTTATTAAGGCGTAGGCGTTAAGGATCAATGGTGCAGAGGTTTAAAATAGCAAGGATATCAAGATAGCCAGGCATTCTGGTGTAGCGATGTAGTAGCTCAGGTTGAGTTGTATGGTTGTTGAGTTGTTGAGTCGTTGAGTTGTTGAGTCGTTGAGTTGTCTGGATCAACTGAGGTGCAAGTGAAGAGAGGAGGGAGGAAATACAGCGACAATTCAATCCTATTGCTTTCTGCCGGTCTTTTACCCCTAAATCCCCCAAGGGGGACTTAAAAAGCCTGCATGAGATATGATTATTTACGACCAGTTCAGCCGACTTTTTTCTTTTGCCTTTTATCTTTTGTCTTTCTCCCAAAAGTGCTCGAAATCAGAAGTGTACACTTCAACTTTATAACGGAAAGGCATAAGACCAGTGGCAGGCTGCGTAAGATTTCCTTTCGTGCTGAACAGGTCTATCCGCGTTTTAAAATGCTTCGTTTGCCTGAAATGCCAGCCATTGGCTTTATGCGATGTTGAACTAAATCCCTGCGGGATAGCTGACACGTCAGATACTAATATTTAAAAGACATTATTTTGATTAGTTTGAAATACAAGCGTATATTTGACTTTAGAACTCACTTCCGAGTAATTTATCCGCTCCGGCAATTGCCTGATATTCAATTGGGGTCAATTAAAAACCGCCATTAAGTACATAAACAAAGAAATTCCGCTTCTGACCGGGTTGTAGTTCAACACGTAATCATCGCTGGGTCTTGCAGACCGCTCATATTCCTATTTATTAGGGCCTGGCGGAATTTTCAGAAATTAATTTTTCTGCCTCTGATATCAGCTTTTTTACCGGTTCAAAATAAGGGAGTACTTTATCTTGACTAAAATCAAATAAATCATCATAATCGCCTTTTTGTCTCCAGGTAAATAACTGGGAAAAGATTTTCCCTAATTCTTTGTCAATCTTGCCGGTTTTAATGAAGTATTCTGAAAAATTAGACTTAGCTCCATTATGAGTGTTTGGTTTAAGATCTGCACTTAGTAATAGAGCTATAACAGCATAATAAGCAGCATAATAAAGGCGATTGATTGTTGAGTTCCATTTCCCTTTATCTGCTAAAATTTGAGCATCATCCAGTGTATCTTTCGCTCTGGTGATTCTATATTTAATCAGGTCTTCTTTTGTGCTACTCATTTTAGTTTAATTCCTTCATTTACAATATTCTCATATAATGGAGTGATGGAATAATTTTTATTCCAATCACTCTTTGAATAAATAAGTGGAGAAATAACCTCACCCGTTTCTAATTCCAAATCGTAAAACTCATTCATAAATTTGGTTTCAAGGTCAAAAGAGATAGTTGGTCGGTTTAGAAGGATTAAAAGATCCCAATCAGACAGTTTTCTTGCATTTCCTCTGGCCTGAGAACCGTACAAATAGACTTCTGAGTCAGGGGCGTTTTTATCAACGACCTGAATGATTAGTTGGAGTATCTTTTCTTTTCTGCTCATGTAACAAAGATATTGAATTTAATCTATTTATGCTCATCGGTGATTCTCATCCGCTTGGCCCTAACGGCCCGGCAATAAAGGGAGGTTGTGTTACCTGGCGCAGCCATCCGGCCACCAATCCTGATACTTTAGCCGCGAGGTTATCCCGGTGGCAAGATAGGTATGGCGTGCTTTTTGCCGATCCAGGCATAAGTTTTATTGCATTCAGGCGCGATCGCGGTATAAGTTTTCAAGTGGACGAGTATTTATCCAGGTATACGAAAACTGGCAAACGGCCAGTGGCGCAGTGTCGCGGTACAAACTATCCCGGAGCTAGAATTTGTCTTGGTAAAGAGAGCTTTATTGCTTGCAGATGAGCGTATCCGGGTATAAGGTTAAGACTGATCCCGGCAAACGGCTCAGAATCAGCAAAAAGCATGACAAACAACTTACCTTTATTGTCCGTGTTAGCATTTGTGCATATTTAAAACTATCTCGATGAAACGAATTTGTCACGATTACAGATATTTGTCAAGGTTTTCAGTCCTGGCTGTGGAGCAGGATTTGCAAGATAGTGATTTTTGTTAACAGCATTGGGGCAGACTCGATTTATCCCTGATAACAAAAATGTCACAAGGATCGGAACTGGTTACAAAAGCCATCGATAAAAGTGTGTATAATTTTGTGTTAGCTGCCGGGAGTTTATCAATCAAGTTTGATGTTTATAATCAAGATCTTTGCTATTAAAGATAAAAGTCTGATCCCCAATTCTAGTTGAATTGTAATCAGGGTCAGAATATGAGAAAACATCAAGAGTTTCAATAAGGTCTCTTGGGTAATTAGATGTATCAGAAGTCGAGTATAAAACAAAACTGTTCTCTAGAAAAAAATCTATTACTTTTGGCGAGGGATGATCATACGAATTTACACCAGCAGATACAATCATAGCTGTTCTATTGAATCTCTTCCTTTTCTTCCAAAAAGTATTATTATGATTCCCAAATGCTCCATGATGTGGTATTTGTCCAAGAGTCAAAATCTTATCTAATTCTTCAGACCTTTGCCTATCAATTCTTATGAGAGATGATTTATCCGCATCAGAAGTCAATAAAACATACCATTTGTCACATTCTAGCTTAAGTATTGTAGATAATAAATTGGCTTTCGGATTATCCTGAGATTCTTCATCATGGAATGGATAGATTGAATTCCTTACGTAATTATTAGATTCTGTTATTGTAGGAGAAAGAATTTTTAGGCTAAAATCTTCATTCAAAAGAAATTCTGAATTAGGTGTATCACCTTGAATAGGTGCAACCTTCATATTCATATCTTTAAAATTTTTAAACAGAAAAGCAAACAATCGTTGTAATTCTCTTTTTGTAACGGCTGATTTGGATGCTGAGATTAGGAAGGTCGGAACCTGGCTGCAAGTGTGTAGAAAATATTTAACTTTTATGGAATTTGATTTGCAATATTCAAGTAGCTGTAAGAAACCAGAGAAATGATCAAAATGAGGATGTGATAGAATTAGATAATCGATTGTTTTATATCCATTAGAAATTATATAATCCAGTATAGGATTATCCCCGTTTACTAAATTACAATCAATGATGCATATTTTGGCTAAATCATTTTCTACCCATTCAAGGATTATCGAATCGCCTTGGCCAACGTTCTTAAATGTCAACTGAATCATGGGCGGAAGACAGAGGCTTATCTAGACCGGAATTATAAAGTTCTTTCCAACCATCACTCAAATCAAAAATTGATAAATCAACAATATTTTTGCCATCCCTTATATCTATCCTGGTTGAACCAGGCCTTGTTTTAATAGAAACAATGACAGGATGATGAATTTCTCTATTCTGTAGATGATCGAAAAGTATAATTGGGAATGTTCTTGATTCAAATAATTTATTTTCCTTATCAATAACGCATTCACAAGTTACTTTTGTTTTAGCAATTTTAGAAATGCGTGCATGAAGATTGAACGATTTAGTCCATATTTCGCTGCTGACAAAACCATGTTGTTTAAAGTCAAAATCACTTAAACTGAATTCTCGAACTGTTGGAATTTCAAAAGTCTCTACTTTTTCAACCTTCTCTTCCAATTCAGTAACATCATAAGAGGTCGAAGGTTTAATTTCAGTAGGCTGATTAGTCGTTATTTCTTCAACTATATTTCCCATACCCTGTCTACGTAATTTCTTTCCAATTTTGTAATTTCCTTATAATCAGAAAAATTAATTGTTTTAGTTATATTCAGGATTTTAAAATCCAAGCATATTCCTAAATCGTTTGATATATCAGTCACAACCGGATTCTTAACAAATATATTCCGTTTTTTTAAATCTTCATCTCCAAAATACGGTCCAAATGTAATATTAATCTGTTTATTATCAATTTTCTTTTCAAGAGTAACAGCAATATCGTCAGGTTGTTCAACAATCCCTTGGTAGTTTGTTAAATATTTACCAAGAAACTTCTTTAACAAATTATCATGATCTATTTTGATCGGATTAATTATAAAAGAATAGTAAAGAATATTATTTACTTCTCCAAAATTTTCTTGTTCACGGATTTTCTTAAATATGTTAAAGAATGGTTCTTCGATAATCGAATTATTTTTTCCCAGATTCTCTTTGTCACCTTCAAACCTGAAAATAATTCTATCCCAATTTATAATAATTTGAAAATATTCATCATCATATGATAGAGTAATTCTTTCATTATGTGAGCCTTCATTATCAACAGTGATCTTTTTGGCAAATTTTACAAAGGGTGAGATAGGCTTCCTTATAATGTTCGGAAAATCAAGGATAGCAGTATATCTGATTTCGAACTGATGATGTGGTGTAATGATAGGCATATGCAGTTTTTATGTAAAGTTAAAGATTTTTTGGAATTTGCAACTATTTCCGTTTTATGGTGGTATCCTAGAAGCCAACTCGTATTTAGAATTTGCATATTCAAGATTTTTTGATATTGTGTGTTAGTTAAACCTTGCCATGTTAGCATTTGTGCGATTTGTCATAGTTACGTAACTGTCTAGTTATAAACAAACTGTCTCGAAGATGGGCAGCCCGCATAAATGCTAACATGTGGCTAACAACACATCTGTGAAATAGTTTCAGTGATCGAAATCAGAAGCGGACACGACTGTTTATGGTTGAGTTGTTGAGTCGTTGAGTCGTTGAGTCGTTTACCATGTTCAGACTGAACGCTAAACGCTAACCCCTGAACGCTAAACGCTTTCCCCGTGATCGAAATCAGAAGCGGCCACGGCTATTTTTTGGTTGAGTTGTCGATTTGTTTAGTCGTTGAGTTGTCAGGTCAGGTGGTTCCGATAAGTTCCGCATTCTGTTCTTCTCCCTTAGCTCTGTGCCCTGCGCCCTGTGCCCTGTGCCTTCCCTTAATCGTGGTTGAAATTTGACAGAGTGGTTCACCCGACTTTTTTCTTTTGCCTTTTATCTTTTGTCTTTCTCCCAAAAGTGCTCGAAATCAGAAGTGTACACTTCAACTTTATAACGGAAAGGCATAAGACCAGTGGCAGGCTGCGTAAGATTTCCTTTCGTGCTGAACAGGTCTATCCGCGTTTTAAAATGCTTCGTTTGCCTGAAATGCCAGCCATTGGCTTTATGCGATGTTGAACTAAATCCCTGCGGGATAGCTGACACGTCAGATACTAATATTTAAAAGACAGTAACTAATCAGTTTGTGTAAAATTAGTGGTTATTAACAATTTATTCTTTGAAGTGAACATATTTAGGTGCAGGTATGAGATATTTTGTAAAAATGAGTACATATGAACAATTATTATTTTAATATTTGATAAATAGGCGGTTACGTTCTTTGATATATTGGATTTCAGGATTAGTTTCGTAGTGAAAACTATGGAAAAATCTGATAACATAATAGACGATCTCCAGCGCATCATTTTGATGCAGGCGCAGGAACTTGCCAAAATTCCATTGTTGATTGCACGAATAGAAGCTCTTGAACGGGAATTGGCACGATACAAAACCAGGAAAGACAGTAACAATAGCTCTGTGCCTCCTTCGAAAGATGAGAATAGGCCTTCGCGTACCAGCAGTCTCAGGGAGAAAGGTGGTCGTAAAGCAGGAGGTCAACCAGGACATGATGGCAACACTCTTAAGATGACAGATACCCCGGATGAGATTGTTGAACATCGTGCATGTTTTTGTCCTGAGTGCGGGAAGGACGTGAGCAGTCAGGCTTTTGAGTTTATTGGAAAGAGACAAGTGATTGATATCCCCGTGATTAAACAGATAGTTACTGAACACCGTGTTTACAGGTGTACCTGCACTTGTGGAAAGGTTGTCGAAAGTGATTTTCCTGCCCATGTTGATAGTCCTGTCAAATATGGAAAGAGTATTGAATCTCTCATAGGTTATCTTAGCGTCAGGCAATACCTTCCCTTCAAGAGGCTTCAGGAAATGCTCAGTGACATCTTTGCTGTTCAGATAAGTGAAGGGGGCCTTCATTGCTTGCTGAAACGGCTTGCATCCAAAGGTGTTGATGCCTATGAGATGATACGCAAGAACGTATTGAACAGTGGAGTTATAGGTACTGACGAAACGGGCGTTAAAATCAATGGGAAGAAACATTGGTTTTGGACATGGCAAAACGATCGGGCTACTTATATTGCTGCTTCTGGCAACCGGGGCACAACCACAATCAATGAAAATATGAGCGGAATCTCCAAAGATGCTGTCCTTGTTCATGATTGCTGGAAGGCTCATTTTCAAACCCCGGTAGGCAGTCATCAGCTTTGCACGGCTCATCTGGAACGGGAGACCAAATATCTTGAGGAACGTTACAAAGTGGACTGGCCGGTTAGATTCCGGATACTGCTTAAAAAAGCATATACTCTTAAAAAACAACTTGCTCCTGAACTTTATTACTATCCAAATCAACCCCGAGCTGACCTGGAAAATGAGTTGGAGGGTCTTTTGCAGGAACCTCTTGACCCAAAACACAAAGAGATGATCTCTTTTCAAAAGCGAATCATCAAATATCGTGATCATATCTTTACCTTTCTCTATCATCCGGATGTACCCCCTGATAATAATGCTTCGGAAAGAGCCATCCGAAATCTAAAGGTCAAACAAAAAATATCCGGACAGTTCAAAATATTAAGTGCTGCTGAAAACTTCGCCATCCTGAGATCCATAATCGATACCGCCATAAAAAATAATCAAAACGTGGTTGGAGCTTTAAGTGTCATCGCTGACTATAAAAGGAACTGATTCTTTCTATTATTAACTTATGGCACTCCAAAATATAGGCACTGATTAGTTACGTTTTTTTTAATCTTCATCCAGATTTTAGTGGAAAGTATGCCATTTACTCCAATCTCCACTTTAGCCGAATTATTTTTATAATTGGGATGGTCTTTATACATTTCTTTTACTATTATTTATGAATATCAATGTCTTCTTTATTTCTTCCGTTGTCGCCCCGATATCCTTCATGGCTGCAATAAACCCTTTGTCATTAGCCGCGATCAATTGTTGCTCACGCGACAACTCAATACCCAGCATTTCAGCAACCTGTTCAATGGATGAGGCCTTCTCGGAATTCTCATTGTGATGGTCAATAAGTTTATAACGGGTCGGAGGAGCAATATCGCTTTCCAATTCGATACCGACAAATTCCTCTTCATCGTTCAGAACATCCGCGTAAGCGCTGAGTTTGGCATTGTTCCAACCAAGGTCGCGATCATGATAAGGTATTCCCTGTGTTTCGAGAATATTCCGGATTTCGGCCATTTCGAGATCATGACCACCCAGAAGGAATCTGGAGCGTAGCTTTTCCATAAGCTGGTAATTAAAGATGTAAGAAGCAGAAATCGTTTTTGCAGACGTTTCTTCCGACGGGGAAACGATTAAAGTTATTTAATTATATTGAAAGAATATCAGTGAATTGCAGTTTTTACTACAATAATTTTGATTGTATCTTCATCTCTTCAAACAATGGCTTTTTAAGAGCTGTCTGCATCATAAATAAATAGGAGGATTGCAACTTTTTCTGAATAATTATACGGGAATATAGGATCTGTGTATATCCGGAAATACTTAAAAACAGAGTAAGTCATTCCATTGAATCGTTAAAGGAATAATAAACAATTAGCAATTTCAGGGTTAATACTGGTTCTGCTTTGACGGATTCAGTAAATATTTAAAATCACTCTGTTTTACTCCTGTAGACCGTGAGCGCAGGTCTGTTTTTCAACTTTAGCCTTTAGTGTAAGAGGTGAAAAAACAGATAAATCAGATTAAAAACTAATCTGTCAAAGCAGAACCAGTCGTCTGATACCATATTGAGAATTCTGATACCTTTTACGTTTAACTGATCATGGTTGCATACTCCTCAATACCGGGAAATGAGAACTTCTGATTCTTTTTACTACTTTAGCCAATAACAAGATCTAATTCTTCTCATCAGAACATGAAAAAATTCATTTCAACACGGGCGCTGCTGATAATTGTCATTATCATTTCATTCCAGACTGTAAATGCTCAACAGTCGTCCTCAGCTTTCATTGAAAAGCTTAAAAAAACGGAGGCTGTCGTTATCCTTTCTGACGGGTCAAAAGCTTCCCGCAATACAACAATTGTTGAAAGGAAATGGGAGGGTGATAAATGCCGTATGTCTGTAAGGAATACTTCCGCTAAACCGGTTCAGATCAGAGAAGTTATCGTGTTTGACTTCAGTCACGGACTCGATGCCAATACCCCCATCTATGGCGAAGGATTTCAGAAACTATGTCAGAACGGAGGCACACTGGCAAATCCTGAGGACTGGGGAAGCCTGTCCGACAGGGCGCATTATAAAATACCTGAACCTGAAGGAATGCGTACTTCCTATGGTATGCTTACCTTGAAGATAAATGAAAATGACAGAGTGTTACTGGCAACCACATCATGCAATCGCTTTATTTCCCGTTTTTCGTTCGATGCGAAACGACTGCGCGTATCAATGGATTGTGAGAACCTCACACTCCGGCCCGGTGAAACATGGCAGTTAGAGGAATTTATCGCCATTGCCGGCGATAACAGGGAAGTGTTATATGATAAGCTTACTGCTGCCATTAACCTGCATCATCCCCGGCTTAAGCATGATCCGGTACCGGTTGGCTGGTGTTCATGGTATTGTTTCGGTCCCGAAGTAACAGCCGGGAATGTAAAAGATAATACCGACTGGATTGCCGCGAACATGCCCGAACTGAAATATATCCAGATCGATGATGGCTACCAGCCATGGATGGGAGACTGGCTCGATGCAGGAACAGCATTTGGCGGAGATGTTTCAAAGGTGCTGAAGCAGATAAAAAGTAAAAAGCTTGAACCGGCTATCTGGGTGGCCCCATTCGTGGCCAGTCCTGAATCAAAGCTTTTCAGGGAACATCCCGACTGGATGGTTAAAGACGAAAACGGACAGCCTCTGCGGGCCGATAAAAGAGGGTTTGGCGGCTGGCGGCTTGGCCCGTGGTATGTTCTCGACGGCACGAATCCTCAGGTGCAGCAATACTTTATTCACCTGTTTAAAACAATGCATGAACAATGGGGGGTAACTTATTTTAAACTTGATGCAAATTACTGGGGAGCTATTTTTGATGGGGTTCATTACGACAAAAATGCAAGCCGTATAGAAGCTTACCGGCGTGGGATGGAAGCAATCAGGAAAGGCGCCGGTGATGCGTTTTTACTTGGATGCAATCATCCGGTATGGCCTTCCCTCGGACTTATACATGGTTCACGCAGTTCAATGGATATAGAAAGAAAATGGACTTCATTCAGAGATATCGGAAGGGAAAACATGCTTCGCGGCTGGCAAAACGGCCGCCTGTGGTGGAACGACCCGGATTGCATACTGCTGCTTGACGATAAATCAAAACAGACAAGCGCCTCAAACACGTTGACGGAAAATGAATTCCTGTTCCACGCGGCAATAGTATATGCATCAGGAGGAATGCTGCTGAGCGGTGATGACCTCACGAAAATGACACCAGAACGGCTTGATGTGTTGAAAAAACTTCTTCCTCCGACAGGAATACCTGCTCGGTTCGGGAGTGAGAAATTTGAGATAGGGGTACAGCAACTCAAAAACAAGACAGTCTATTCCGTTTTTAACTGGGGAGATACTCCGGTTAAAAGGGTGATCAGCCTGCCCGATGGAAGATACAGGCTTACCGATAAATGGACAGGCAAGTTGCTGGGATCATTTTCCGGCAGGTATGTCGTCGAAAAACTGGAACCTCATTCAGCGCTGCTAATTGAGGCAGAATAAGAAATGCAATAATCAGGAACCGACAGCTCCTTATTTCTTTCTGATGCGGTAATGTCAGTATGCAGTCACTGGCGATACTTTTTGTTTAACGATAATGTATGGCCGATTGAAACTGAAAAATAGGAATTAGCCGGATAGCTGACATAGCTGTCTTGTGTCATGGGAATATTTACAGAATATCCTGCTTCAATGCCAAAACCAGAAATTTGGAAGGCTATTGGTACTGACAGCTGGATGTTTATCAGTCCATATTTTTCTGTTGTGATAAATGTTGAATTCTGTGCGTTGTCAGAGTTGGTTGCCTCATAAACAATCTCAGGTCCGATAAATGCAGATATCTCAGGTGATAAAAGAATTTTACCTGATCTTTTAAACCGTGCAATATTGATCTTTGAAAACACTGAAGGAGTTATTATCATTTTTGTCTCATTACCGAAAAGGAGATTAAAAGACAACCTTGAACCTATATGGGTTTTATTGAACATTAACCCAAGTCCCAGATTATTGGAGTTTGGACCATATGTAACTGAATCATCTGAGTTGAAGAAGAACCTGCTGAATGATGCCCTGAAATTAAGAGTGTTTTTACGATTAAGTGGTTTCCTGATACCGATAGTTGCAGCTGTTGCATTATATCGCGGATCAATCTGGCTGAACCAGGAACCTGAAGCCCCGAAGTAAATTCCTCCGGAATGGAACATGTATATATGCCCAGTCAGTGAAAACATGTTATCCCCGATCTCTCTCCCGGCATAAAAAGTTCTGTTTTCCATGGTTAGGCCACTGAAGATAAAACTCTGTTTTGAATACTGATCAAATAAATGGCTCATCAGCTTGTCATTTCCAAAAACATCTGATAAAAGGGAATCAATCCGGTCATTCTGAGCCAGAAGAGACATGCTTGAAAAAATCATTGCAATCGAAACAAATATCTTTCTCATCTTTGAATTGTGTGATTTGAATTATTCCTGATGATCAGAAAGAACCCGGAGATTAATTTATTGCTCCGGGTCTCTTTACTCATAACTCTGGCTTATTCCCTTTGTTAATTCAGGTTATTTGCCATATTGATACAAATTAGTTATCAGTAAGCATGGCCTTTTGTTCATCTGTTAGAGACCGTTTGAATGCTTCTCTTTTTTGAATTCTCGTCATGGTAGTGTTTTCCAGGGTTTCAATCTGTTCCTCCGTAAGGGAGTTTTTAAATCTCTCCAGGTTTTTGTTGTTTGAGAGATTTGCAGAACTTACCATTTTCTGGTATTTGTTCTGGTTCCGGACAGTCCGGTCATTTGTTTGTCCGGATTGAGACCTGGACTGAGCCTGCGTCATTGTCATTGCTGAGGTCTGATCACCTGTCTGATTCTGAGCCTGGTTCTGGCAACTGTTTACCGCCTGGGTCGGATCTTTAATCTGGCTTTGAGTCCTGGTCTGGAGCTGCGTCAGTGTCATTGTCTGGAGAAGTGTCTGATCAGTAGCCTGGATTCTATCCTGAGTTCCGGAACATGTACCGTTACCCTGAGAATAAGATGCAACTGAAAAAAACAGGAAAAGAAATCCTGATACGGAAATTTTGAATAATTTGGTTTTCATGATAATATAGTTTAATTTAACAAATTGAAACAAGTGACTGTATTTATTCTCACTGCTTCTTTCGTCATTAAACCGCATGAAAAGCAATTTACCCTACTTCCATATTGATTTTTATTGAGAAATTTTATAAAGTGCACTAAATCAGGGTCGATTCTTTTTAATGCTGTGTTTTAAAAATATATATTCAGAAATATTGTGGGAGTAAAAGGGACCGTTTCAGTATATAAACTGATGGTAGTGGTTTCATCGGTTGGGATACGGGTATAGTTGGAATATCTGATATTCTCTTTGTTCAGGACGTTCAGCACAGAGACTCCTGCATCTACATTTATTTTCTTTTTTGAGATTAAAAAAATCAATGCGGCATCAAGCCTGCTGTATGGTTGCGCATATTCGGCCACCTCAGGCAGCTTATCAGGATCAGGCAATCCTGAACCATAGACATAATTGACAGAAAAATGCAGGGATTTAAACTTAGTAAGCGCTGCCAGTTTAAGCTCATGACGCTGGTCCTGGATTGCTACAACATAGCCTTCGTCGGGAAAATAAGGAAAACGCTCCACGGTTTTGCTCAGAGTATATGAGATCCAGAAAGTCTGATCTCTGAAATCCTTTTTAATAAATACATCCAATCCTTTTATTTTGCAATCACCTGTAAATGTCCCGGTTGATGTGACGGTTTCAATATGTCTTGTAACGTTCCCAATTGTTTTTAAATAACATTCTGAATTGAATGTAAAGCCATTCCTTTTATATGTGAATCCTGCCGAGAGTATTTTTGAATTTAAAACAGAAACATCTTTGCTATTGCAGACGGCCCATTCCAGCCAGTAATTCCCTGATGTTTCAATATGCATGTTCTTCGCAACAAACTGGTTATATGTTCCTGCAGCGGAACTAAATTCAAGATGCTCATTTATCCTGTAAAGGAATGAAAACCGGGGTTGCATAAATATTTTACCTGATGTAGAGTGATAATCCAGTCTGAGCCCGGGTCTGACAATGAGCTTTTTATTTATTGTGTAATTTTCCTGAAGATACAGGTACGGTACTGACAAATAGCTGGTCAGATCTGAAACAACCTGCTGAAATGATTGTTTATTTCTGCCGGCTGTATAATAGAGTAGTCCTGTCCCGGCATTGATCCGGTGCTTTTCAGATATGTTGAAAGTGTTTTCAATCCTTCCGTTTATCTCATTTATTGAAGCCTGGTTATAATTATTAACGGTACTCTGGTGAGAGCCTGAAGTTCGCGAAATATCTTCTATATGTGTCCAGTCGTTAAGAAGAGATGAAAAACTGGTTATAAAATTCGTTGTGTTTTTGTTTTTCCATCTCAATCCATAGAAAATTGTCCCTCCGATCTGCAAATCCTTCTCTGAATGAGCCAGGTTGATATCTTTTTGCATCGTTTCCTGATTGAAATTATATGAAAACCGGTCGTTTCCTCCGTAAAAGCTTACATAAAAATTGCTTTTATCCCTGTTTAAAGAATATTTCAGATTCAGATCCCTGAAAAAATAGTCCGGAGTCAGATAGTAATCCGCGTTTGAATTCTGACTGCCTCTGCCGAATCCGGAGGTTGAGAAGTTTACCGGATTATACAGGTCATAATATGTCTGTCTGTAAGCAAGCAGAAATGATGAATTTTTGTTAACCGGGATGCTTGCCATTCCGTTAATAGTCATGTTGTTGATGCAAAATCTGAAGGAAGGTACCAGCAGGTTGCCATCGCTCCCGGTTATATCGACAATACCCCCGACTCTTTCTCCATATTCGGCCCCGAATCCTCCTTTCATTACTTTAATATCTTTGGCCATATATGGATTTACAGCGCTTATGTTATCATTGAAATTTTTCATGCCGTAGATCGTGAATCCATCAAACAGAATCTGACTCTGGCCTTCGTAACTACCCCATATGATAAGATCAGATGATTGTTCTCCGGATGCCAGTATACCAGGTTGCAGCCGTAACAAATTGAAAACTGAGTTATCTCCGTTACCAGGGAGATAATATGCTATTTTATGGTTGAGGCTTATTATTCCGGGAGAATTGCCGGTCTGGATTGTTCTTGCCACCATCGATCCTTTTACAATAATTTCCTTCAGTCCGATAACCGAAGGCATAAGTCTGAAATCATAGTCAGTTCCTGCTCTGACTATGGTATCCAGATAATAATATCCAATATGAGAGATCCTGATCTTAAAAACACTGTCATTTGTTGAGGTGACTGAAAAGTTACCTTTCACGTCAGAGCCACTGAGGACGCCATTTATTTGTAGCCCGGTAAATGGCAATGTCTCATGACTGGTTATGTCTGTTACTTGTCCGGATAAAATAAACTTCTTAAGTTTTTTTTTTGTCTGGAATCTGTAGATAACAAAAACTCCGTTATTATTTTCATATTTAAGCGGTAGTCCGGCCATTAGAAAATCAAGAGCGCTCTCAACTGAATGGAAGGCTGTATCGGCTGTAACCGTAAACGAAGAAAGGCAAGCATCATCAAAAGACAACATAACACCATATTCCGTTCTAAGGTTAATCAGAACAGTATTTAATGGTTCCCGTGTTCCTTTAATCTTTATTTCCTGCGGGCTGGCCGGATTGAAAAGGTACAATAATGGTATGAAGAGAAGAAATTTTAAATATAATGTCTTACTATTGTTGTTTTGAAATAATATATTCATTGTCTGATTTTTGGACAACTATCAGGTCAAAAGGTCTGGATACCAGATTCAATACAAATCTGGCTGAATTATCTTTAAAAAACTCACCTGTGTAGGTGTTTTCAAGTTCTGAAGGAATATCAATAGTAATACCATATTGCCGGCCTATCTCCTCATACACTTTCTTTAACGGCGCCGAGGTAAAGCTGAATTTGTCTTTCATCCATGATACTGCCTGCTGTGAATCAATGTTTGTCCTGCTCTCAAATCTCCCATGAATATCCAGCGATGTCCGCTGACCAGGATTGAGTGTGATATTTTGCTCTTCTTTATTATCAAGGACCTTTACCTTTCCTGTTATACAGGTTACTTCGTAATCATTATCCCTCGAATATATATTAAATGAAGTGCCAAGCACAATTGTTTTTCCTCTGCCGGATATTACTTCAAATTGATTACCTTTTTTCACATTAAAATATGCTTCACCCTCAAACTTCAGGGTTCGTGAGAATTTCCATAAATATGGTTTATAGGATAGAGTTGACTGAGCATTTACATTTATGACTGATTTGTCAGGAAGGAATATTTCAGCATGCCGGCCCGAAGGTACTGTGATAGATTTTGTGTAAAATATTATGAAAAACGATATCCCGATGAGTACTGCAAATCCTGCTGCAATAGCAAGATATTTTGTGAACATGGTTCTTTCTATACCTGTTTCAGGAGACCTATTGTATGTCATCCGTTTTTCCAATTCAGACCAGACCTGGTCTTTGCTTTCAGCCCATTGAATATGAGAATTGCTTATGACAGATTCAATCTCATGAGGCAATTTGTCGTTTTCTTTATTTTTCATTTTCAGGTCTCTAATGCTTTTTTCAGAAAATTCAATGCTAAACTCATACGTTTTTCAACGGCTTTGACGCTAAGCTCTAGTCTGTCAGCAATTTCATGATACTTCAGCCCTTCCATGCGGGCCATTAAAAAAACTATTCGTTGCTTTTCATTCATCACCGAAAGAGCTTTGGTGTAGGTTTCCGACAGTTCCTTATACTGTAATTGTTCTTCCGGAGAATCGGCAACCTGATGGCTGAATATGATCGTTTTGTAATTCATATCCAGCTTTTCTCTCCGGTAGTGAGTAATAAACATATCACCTGCAATTTTGTATAATAATCTTAATGCTGTCTTCATATCAATATCCAGTTGCTTCTCCCATACCTTTAAAAAAACGTCCTGGGCAATGTCTGAAGCTTGCTCCCTGTCTGCACCGCGGTAAAACAAATAACTGCGAACAGAATTAAAGTAATTGTCAAACAGTAATTTAAAATTTTCCTTGCTCAATTTAAAGCTTTATTAGTTGGCATATAGTTTTAATTTCTCCTACTGATAAACATACTAATACCGAATGAAAATTTATTTACCCTACTTTTTGTCAGTGTTATTATTAGGGGAAAATATAATATTATTGATTCCTGTTTTTTTCATAACTGATAATAAGTTATTTAACAGAGATACCTGACGGATGTAAACGAAGTGTTAAAGAACGTTAAAAAGAAATTAAGGTTGATATCAATCCTTAAATTTCCGGCTTGTCAGCTTGAATATATTTTAATTAATTTATTTTCTCTCGTCAGTAGGATTTCAAGATCAGACATAAAAGAACCCATTCTCCAGCATTAAGTTGAGGATCAGATCCGGTTGTTTTGCCTGATCGGCCGGTTCACAGGAAATTGTGATAACAGCTTCTGTGCCGTCTTTAATTACCGGAAGCGAACCATGCAGATATATTTCACCGATGACATTATTGTTCTCATCATAAATGCAAGCCATTTCCAGTGTATACGGAATAGCAATATACTGCCCCGGTTGTAATGTAACAGGAATCTCAACCAGCTGATCATTTACCGATACTTTCAGATTGCTGACCGCGCATGGAGCATCTTTTGCCAGGCGGATCACAAACTGGAAATACCTGTCGGATGATGTATTCCATGATCCGGCCGGCTGTTTATAAGCCGGGTAGTACACTTTCCATGAAGTTGACATAGAGCCGGTTTTATGAACAAGATCATCAGACAAGGCGGCCTCATTGTAAAAGCCCGGATTATGGGTACTGGTCCAGTCAATGCTGCACGGTTTGACCGATCCTTCACCTCCGTTAACCGGACTTGCCGGCATCACTGAAGACGGTAGTATCTTCAGCTTCTCATTTTTCCAGAAACGGTTAAATTTCAAGTCCCAAGTTCCATCCGTTTTGCGCGACAGATCGTACAATACATCAGTTTGCCGCAAAGCCATTTTTTGCTCTTCTGAAAATGCGCCCGCGGAGATTGCTTCCTGCCAGAGATGGAGAGTTTCCGTAATCTTATTGTATTCGGGATTTTTCTGAATATTCTTCACGTTCAGGTTAAAATCAATACCTGAATCCCATCCGGCGGCCAGGGCCATCAACCATGAGATATCTTCAGCAGTTGCTTTGTCAGGATAATATTGTCCGAGTTTGTTTGGCACCAGATTCCGTTTTAACTGCAACTGCCTGTGAAGACGGTAATCCAACATCGTCCCTCTGAATCCTTTTTCCCAGTCATACTCGCCCCAGCTTAAATGTGATAAAATATGCCATGTATACTGCGATATACCGCTTCCCGTAACAAGCAGTTCTTTTTTGTTTTGTATGCACCGGTCATAAATGCGCTTCAGGAACACATTGCCTGTGTAGTTTCCGTAACCGGCTTCAAGACAACTCTCAAAACCGTCAACAACAAAATTATCCAGGTCAGCGCCAAGGAGAATATCCCCCATTTTATCAGCGATCTCGTTGCTCATCTCAAGTGTCCCGGGATAAAAGTTATGAAAGCCGGCCACGTACATGAAAGTCACTTCACTTCCTTCCGGGTGGTATGATTTGCCTGAAAAGAATGCGCCTCGCTCGCAATTTCTGATTATTATGCTGTCGCCTGCGGCGCTGTAGTCCTTGAATTCAATCAGTTCATTGCCGATCCTGATCACCCTTGATGATGCGGCATTTAAAGTATTGACTATATTCTCTCCGTCATGCAGGGATATAACTGAACTGTTTTCAGACAGGTTCCTTTTCAGCGTAGCGCCGAATTTCCAGGTCTGGAGCCTGTCATCAGGAACAGGAGCCAGATATGGTTCGGCATCAGGATGAGGTTTGATGAAAGTAGTGAGTGTATAGAGAGTAAGCCCCATACCGTTTTCTTTGGCTTCCGTGCTGTTCTTCAGTACTGAATTAATGCCTCCGGGATAGATGTCAGGATCAATGTCAAAATGTCCCCAGTTTTTAGAAAAGCCATGCATTCTGCATAGAATTCTAGCGCCCATCTCTTTTGAGACTTTGAGGCATTCACTGAAATTTTTCTCTCCGGCGCCATAAGGATCTGAAGGATCTGTCCAGATGCAGAGCTTCTGGCCTTCCTTCGTAACTTTATTCCATTTTCCCGCGAACATAGGATGAGGCAGGCCTTCATTCAATTCAATTTTCTCAATTATACCAAGCTCATTCTCCTTTCCTGACGGACAACCGAACAGCGCTACCGCGGAACCCGCGATTGTCAGTCCGGGCACAGGAACAGATTTCCTGAGAGCTGCATGTTCTGTCCCGACGAATCGTTCGCGGGTATTATCATAACAAAGAAGCTGCAGTGAAGATCCGTTTTTGGTGAAGCGCGCTGCTTCCCCGTCGGTATGAGGCTCCAGTGTAAGCAATCCGATTGTAAAATCATTGCTTCTGTTCAGACCCAGCCATTCTGCCGCCTGCCCTTTCATAGTTGTATAATAAGGACCCCATGAAATCATGCTGAGGTTCTGATCTGGTTTGTAATCAATGAGTTCCATCCGGAAATATTCCTTTTTCGGTGTAATGAGGACTGTAAGCGATATTCCGTCTTTATAATCCAGTTCTATTTTTGTATTTGATTTATTCCTTTCAACGATTTTCATTGATTCCGGATGCAACATCGGCTTGCTGCTGTCGGTTCCGTATTTCAGACATTCCAGTAAATACACCGGCTCTTCCCGGTCCAGGTAATTTATCCCTTTGGAAACATCTTCGAGCGTGGTGATTTTCCCTGTTTCATCTATGACAAGACGAAGATTGCCGGCGCTTTCATTATAAAATGATTTTTGGGAACATGCTACGGCGAAAACGCTGCATGTTAATATAAGCTGAAGAAAATGATTGAATTTCATGTTTATTGATTTATCGCTCAGGAATGCGTGTTCCGGAACTTTTATGAATAATTATTTTTTCTTACTGACGATTCAGCCTTGTTGTCTTTAATCTGTGGATGATCTGGATCAAACCAGTCAGAAATGTCATTATTTGTTCATTTTGTTTTTTAAATGTTCCCACGGATTTCAAATATAGTCTCTGTGTCTAAAAATAACCGCGTGATTTCACATCTCCGTATTTAAGAGCGATTTCGACTCTCCTGATCTTAATGGTATCGCTTCCGGTAATCTGAAATGAAATATCGTTATTCCCTTGTTTCAGACAGGATAGAGGAAGAGTATAGGCGTAAACCATTTCTCCGTTTGCAAGGTTCCTGTCCCTGTCAAACAGGTGAACATATTCCGGTTTTTGAATTGTAATGTTTTCATTGTTTATGCTGATGGAGCATTTTGCAGGTTTATCGGTCCGGATGAAGAGTATCGATTCTTCAGGTCTGACATCGGAAAGATCATCTCCGACGGCAATACTCACCTGAGCAGATTCCCGCGGAGCGACAGTGAGGGGAAGTGCAGTTTCAGGCTCATATCCATAAGCTGCTGAACCTCCATCGTCGAGACAATAAATCTTGTTACGTCCCCGGAGAGTCCGGAGAGAACCTATTTCCCTGAGTAAGTCCGGCACGATTACGCGGCAGAACAAGGCGCTGTCAGCCGTGTTGATTCCCTGAGTTTTATATCTGTCGAAAAAATAGTTGAAGAGATATATTCCGTCTCCTCCCTGAGAAAGGATATGCGAAGCCATTCCCCTGTACATACCGTTGGAATAGGTTTCTCTCGGACTATAACCTCCGTCCTCGATGGAGGCATAAACAGGTACAGACGGTGCTTCCAGATCGTGCTTAAATTCAGCAACCGGGATTACAGGATTTCCGATATAATGAACTCCGATACTTACAAAATCGATCAGGCCAAGTCTTACCCATTCCCTGACATCCAGGCCTTTTTGCAGGCAGAAATCCAGACTGACTGGGACTCTGGCAGATAAAAGTATCTTCTTTCCCCTTTTTGCTGAAATCCTGTCAACCTCAGCTTTGATTTGTTTTAGCAGTTCAGTCATCAGAGGCGCATTTTTTTCTCCGTCACCGCTTCTGAAATAAACTATGAACCTCATAAAGTCCAGATCATATCCGTCCAGCAGTTCTTCATATTTGTTTAATTGCTCTTTTATAATATTCAGCTTATGTTCACGCACTTGTTTAAATGCAAAGTCCAATGCACCGGCGCTGTGCCATCCGGTATTTTCATTAATCCAGTATTCGGGATGAGCGAACCAGAAATCTGTATATGCAACAGGACAATGCATCGACGTGTCGCTGAAATGAAGATCATTCATCCTGTAGGAGATAAAGGCTTCCATTCCTTTCTCTTTAGCCCTTTTTAATGTAGTTTCAATGATATCAGTCCCTGCTTTTTCAAGATTCAGATGGTTCCTGTAGTAATTTGTCAGTGCTCTGCATGTCGCTGTATCCTTACCGCAATCAAGAGCGCCTTTTTTGTCGTCTCCGAGTATCCTTCCGTAAGCAGAACGGTAGTACATGAAATCACTCCCGCTGCAAATCATGAAGGTCGTAACCTGAGTATTGGCAACCATATCAACATAGTCTTTGACGTCCATAACCGTCAACGGCCGGTTAAACATATAGTTTCCAAGAATATCGGTGCCGTCATTGTTGTATATCAACCTGTGGCGGGTACTGTTGTCATCTCTGCTGCATCCTGTTGCAAGAACCAGAAATGAAATGAGCGTTACGAAAAAATGTATCTGTTTTACCATTTCTGAAAAATTTACAAATGTGTCGTATGAAGTTAAAAAGATAAAATCATTTTTCCGGTCTTTTTGAGTTGGTTTATCAGAAGTTCTACCTGAAAAATGTCAAAGAGCAAGATATTCCACTGAAGCCTGGTAAATTCACTCCACTTCAATCAAATCGGAAGGAGTGCATAAGGGCTATCGGAAAAAGAGAAGTCTGTGAATGGTAAATAATATCATCGTTGCAGATATATCTGAATCAAGTAATCTTTTGCGTCTTGTGGAGATAGATGACATTATCCGTTGGCAGCTGACATACAATCATTACATGGACCAGGAAAACAGAAGGTTTTGGAGATTTAATATCATTTTAAACGAACAGTTGTAAATTATGACGGAATAAATTGCAATGACTCTCGTTTAATGCAAATCAAATCTTCAGGATCGTTACCTACCTTAAAATGGGTGATCCGGAATTTTTCATTGTTCTGGTCTGGTTTGAGTTCCCGGATTATTTACCTTTATCTCTGAAGGTGATATGTTTCAAATTATCGAATAACAAATTACTGTAACAATGATAATATACTATTTAAAGCAGGTCCTTAGAAATACGAAAAAGCACAAGAGAGTTTTTATGGTAAATATGCTGAGCCTCGCCTTTGGGATAGCCATAGCAGGTTTATTGTTCGTCCATGTAATGTATGAGAGGAGTTACGACAGCTTTTATAAAGAAACCGGTAATTTATTCAGGGTCAATTATAATGTCAGGCAGGGCGGACGGCAAATTGTACATAGTTGCCGTACCCAGTCGGCTTTAAGCTGGGCGCTTCCAGGCGAGAGTCAACTTGTGGAAGCCAGTTGCAGGGCCTATTACGAAAATTGTTACATGTACACCGACAACGTGAAATTGTATAACCAGAAGGTGGTGTGGGCCGATAAAGATTTTCTGAAGGTTTTTCAGAATGAAATGCTTATTGGCGATCAGGCAACAGCTCTTGAAAACAAATATTCTGTGGTAATATCCGATAAAACAGCTCAAATATATTTCGGAAAATCCGACCCTGTTGGTAAAACCATAAGGTTGAATGAAGGGATGACCTTTACGGTAACCGGGGTTTTTAAGTCCATTCCGCAGAATAGTCATCTGGGTTATGATTTTATTACCAGTTTCATCACGTTTGAAGATTATGGGATACCGATTCGGGGCAGCTGGGATGATCAGTTTCCTTCGACCTATATTAGAAAAAAGGACAATGCTACTCAGCAGCAGCTTGAAACTGACCTTGCCGGGATTGCAAGGAAATATTTAGTGAGCGAAAGACATGCAGGAACAGAGGCCGGTTATTCACTGACCCCGGTAAAAGACATATACCTCCATTCGGATTTCGAAGGCGAGTTCAGACCTATGGGAAACGCGAAAAAAGTTGCATTGATTGGGATTATCGCCTTATTTATCATGGTGGTTGCCTGGGCTAACAATGTGAACATCTCGACCTCTTTTGCTTTTGAACGGGCCAAAGAATCAGGCATACGAAAGCTGAACGGAGCGGGGAATAAAGAGCTGTTTACCTATTTTATCACCGAAACGTTGTTTGTCAATCTGACGGCAGTAGTATTGTCGTTGCTGATAATCCTTATTGCTCTGCCTTTTTTCAAGGTAATTACAGGCGGTGAAATGATCGATAATTTTATGCTTAAGCCATGGTTTTGGAAGTCAATAGGGTTAGTAATTGTATCCGGCGTGATTTTTACAGGCATTTTACCTTCCGTTATCCAGGTTTCATTCAACCCAATAATGGTGTTGAAAAAACAAATCGGACAAAAGACAAGCTTAAATGTTTTTCGTGCCTCTCTTTCTGTTTTTCAGTTTTCACTGGCTATCCTGCTGATAGTTGCAACAATCCTGATCATCAAACAGATAAATTTTCTCCAGAAAAGCGACCTCGGGATGAAACCCAGCCAGGTGCTGGTGATGAGGGGCCCGGCAACAAACAACACTTCCGGTAATAAGAGGTATATCGAATTCTGCTCATTCAGGGACGATCTTCTTCGCTCTTCATATTTTAAAAGCCTGACAGCTACCATGAATGTGCCAGGGCAGATCAACCGGTTTTCAAATGTGATTGTTTCACGGCATTCGAAAAAAATTGATAAGTCATTTAATATTTCACAAGCTGATGATCAGTATTTTCAAACTTATCAGGTTCCGTTAATCGAAGGAAGGACCTTTTATAGTAAAATTGAAAACGAGCGCGACAAGGTTATCGTCAATGAAAGGGCAGTATACGCCTTGGGCTTTGAATCGCCTGGTCAGGCTATAAGTCAAAAGATAGAGTTTGAAGGTCGTGAGAGACAGATAATTGGTGTGGTACGGAACTTCCACCATGAATCTCTTCAAAAAGAAATTGAACCCTATTTGTATACATTTGAACATCCTGGAGAATTTGGGTATTACCCGGCTTTAATATCTACAACGAATGTTTCAGAAGCTGTAAAAATTGCGGGTGAGATTTGGAAAAAGCATTACCCGGATGCGCAATTCGAGTATTTCTTTCTCGATGATTACTTCAATTCACAATATCTGTCATACAAACAACTGGGCCAGTTGGCAGGTGTCGGTTCCCTGTTTGCAATAATTATTGCCTGTCTGGGTCTATATTCCATATCATCCTATACGGTAAACAAACGGACCAGGGAAATCGGGATTAGAAAAGTAAACGGTGCACGTGAATCCGAGATACTGACCATGCTGAACCGCGATTTTGTAAAATGGGTGGCCATTGCCTTTGTAACTGCAACCCCGGTTGCATACTACGCGATGCATAAGTGGCTTGAAAACTTCGCCTATAAAACCACGCTCAGCTGGTGGATTTTTGCCATGGCCGGTGCGATGGCGCTGGGAATTGCGCTTTTTACAGTTTCTTTTCAGTCGTGGAAAGCAGCTGCTCAAAATCCGGTAAAAGCGCTGACATATGAATAATCCTTTCTATCATCCGCCAAATATTCTACTTGATCCACTTTTCCCTTCTTTTGGATTCGTGAATCTTATGATAAAACAATGATGGCTTTATGGGTTTGTCACTTGTTTATCACAAAAATTGGTCATCCTTAAATTCATTCTTACAATGAAGAAATGAACCTTGAAAGGTAATTTTGATTTATTTTAATTCTACTTTGACAGATTAAAAAGTTGGCGGTAAGTTAAATGACATTCAAATAGTTTCCCTACATTCAATACATTGAAAAACAAACCTTTCGTTACAAAAAATGTCAAAACGAGTTAAAAAAAGTAAAGAATATGGAAAAACACTTGCCACTTCACTGAAGAGGATGAGATGTCATATCTCTGATTATGAGAGTATTTTCCGCAATCGGACAGAGCGATTTTTTGTTAAGGCAAAAAAGTACACGGAAGGTGTTGTAAAGATTGATATGCGGAATATTGAAAGGATAAGTGAAGATACAGGCGTAGACTATTTTCAGATGCAGCATTTTATTACGGAATCGAACTGGGATGCGCGTAAGCTGATTGACAAGGTAGCGGTTTTTGCCTGCCTGAGTAATGGGGATTTTGCTTCTATGAGTGATGCCAGGTTATTTCTTCCAAAGGATTGGTGCAATGACGTTAAACGCTGTCAGAAGGCAGGCATTCCTGAGAAGAAAATGGCATTCAGGAGCAAACTGGAACTTGCATCAGCAATAGTCCGCCATCAAAAAGAACAAGGAATTGCATTCGATTTTGTAACAGCAGACGACTATTATGGAAACGATGCTTCATTGGCAAGGGAAATAGAGAATTTGGGGTCTGTATATATGCTGGATATTCATTCTGATCAGGAGATATACCTGGAGAAGCCGGAGTTAATCCTGCCCAGGAAGAAAAGTGTCAGAGGACGAAAACCTAAGAGGTTTATGGCATCAATACCTGGTATTAAGGTGAATGCGTATCTTACCATGTTGAAGGCTGTACACTGGCAAATATTGGATGTTCAAAACACAACCAAAGATGTTCTCCGGGGTGAATACCATTTTGCAAAGGGCTGGATCTGGGATAAAAGTACGGCAGAGCCAGAACGGCGGCTGCTTGTTATACGCAACACAACCTCAGGCAAAGGAACAGTTGAGATAAAGTATTCATTTACAAATGCAAACCTGGAGCAATACGAACCAGAAGGTATAGCCTGCATGCAGTCCGGGAGGTATTTTATAGAACACAACATAAAGGAATCAAAACAAATCCCTGGACTGGACCAGTTCCAGACAAGAAAATGGGTGGCTTGGCAGCATCAAATTGCTCTGAACTTTTTAGTGTCATCATTTATCCTCAAGGAAAAACTTGAGTTGTTTGAGGAAATGCCTTTGTTATCGGCCATGGATGTTAAAGAAATGGTAATATGTGAGTTATATGAACAGATGACACAGGATCAAATGTTGAATAGAATCAATAAGCGGCATACCATCCGGCAAAAAGACATTAACCGGTATTATTGGAAGAAATCTAATCTGTCAATTAAATTGGATTGCAAAATATATCCGGCAGTTTATTACGCTTAATTTCGAGAACGGTCCCAATAGTCGGAACTATAACTCACATTAATGTTGAATTATATAAGCGGTCAATTCATGGTTGCTGATTATTTTCATGTTTAAAAATATCCTTTCCTGATTAATTTCAATTTTTGGGACATATCGTACCATAATTATTATATTTTCGGATCGAATTGTATCATTGATTTTGTTTTTTTGCACCAGGTATGACGAAAAGCATTGAATAGGGTTCCGGGACAGAATATTATTGCACTGATTATTCAAATATATTTCTCTTGGGACATTGTAAAAGTTGTACAACAAACCATCTTTACCGATAAAGTCATGATCGGGATCAGATAAGATTGCTCCGACTTTTAGCCTTCGTTGGAGCATTTGATTCTCTTTGCGTTCCATACTGCAATGGTTAATGTGAAACGCATACTTGTTCAGAGAACTTAAGTTGACAATCATATTGGTATTCTGATGGCTTGAGGGCGCATACTTCAATGGGATTGACTTATTTAAAACGAAGACTTCAGTATGTTCTGAGACTCCTGCCATATCTCCTTCCGAAATTATATAATCATGAAGATTCAGGTAGTCAATGCCGGTTTTGTCAAGCCTTTCGCATGCTTTTGCCAACAAATCATAATCCATTGCAATGGATGGTATTTCAACAGAAACATAAGGGAAGTATTTTCGTGCAAGGGCAATCTGGTTATGAATTGCAGATGAGAGATATCCTGTTGCTGCGATATTAAATCTAATTTCATTCATTCCTTCGTCAGCCAGTTTTTTTAATCTTTGAGAGTTTGAATGTAAACCGTTGGTATACACCCAATAATAATAATGAGGTAAATGCTTTTTAAAAAATACCAGCCACTCTAATAGCCTTTCATATACAAGAAACGGATCACCGCCCGAAAAACTGATACCTTCAAAATCAGAATTGATTAAATATGACAGAATCATTTCCTTCTCATTACCAAAGGCAGAATGAACGTTATCATACTTGAATGGAGAAGCGCAAAAGTGGCAACTGGCGCTGCATTTAAACGTAAGAAAAATACAGAGCCATTTCCCCTGCTGACACAGCTGACACCCTTTTGACAATCTTTCCGGATTCTTTTCCATCCTTTTAAGGATTTTTTATTATAAAAGATTACCAGCCAGAGTTTTAATTTTATCTGTAGCTAATAATTGATGAAAGCGGCACCGGAATTTATTGAGCTGCTGATTGTTCATATTAGCTTCATCAAATGTGCAAAAATCAGGACATCCACGGGAACAATGCAGGACATTGATGCATGACATGCACTGATCTGGAATTCGTGATCCGTTAGCTTTCAATTGTGATAAACCGGTAACAGGTATATAACAAGATAATTCCTGGTTTATTTTGCCGGTTATGAATTCCTCCCTATTAGTCAAAAAGCAAAAGCAATTGCGGGTCAGGTTATCGGGCGTAAGCCGTAATGTATTTCGCAATATATCGCAATATGATCCATGAAGTTCTTCTAACCTGACACCAGAATAGTCTAACCTGACGCCACGTTTTTCCGAATACTTCTGCGCGGCTGAAAAATGGGTGAAATATAGATCAGCATCATCTAAATTCAGGCTGTTTTCTTCAGCTAGATAAACAGGTTCGAACCTGATATTTGTTGCCTGGCACTTATCTATTAAATATTCAGCAATTTCAGTCTGATATAGCATAGTTTCTTTTGTGACAGTAACCCTGATATTAAAATGTCCACCCTTTTCCTTAATTCTTTTGCATATTTTGTCGATCGGGATTGTCTTGTTATCTTCCGAATGGCGCTGTTTGTCCTGAATAATGCGGGGACCATCGCATGATACTCCAATCAAATTAATATTTTTTATCAGCCAGTCTGTCTGAATTTCAGATATCGATCCATTGGTAGCAATATATGAGAAGATTTCAAGCTTATTCATTCTGGCCACCGTCGTGATGTATTCATGAGTGTCCACCAGCCTGCGCCAATGCAGCGTTGGTTCACCTGATCCGTGATATACTACAGATAACCTGTTAGTTTTTCTATCGATTTGTCTAATTATATGGCTGAGCAATATTTCTATCGATTCTTTTGCGGGATATCCGACAATATTTTTATTGCCTGTTTTTTCATTCTTTGCATAACAGTAACTGCATGCCAAATTACAATTATTGCCTACGTGAATTGTCAGGCATTCAGGTCTGAAAGGAGCCTTTTCAATTGATTCCCATTTTATAAGTGCAAGCTCTGCTGTATTAAGCAGATTAATAATAGATTTTTTTTTTGTTGTATCTTTAATGAGGTTTGGGTATGTTAATATGGAGGATAGATTTGCCGAAATGCTTTTATCAATCTTTACGATAAATCCTGGAGTATAGAGAATGTCAAATAATCTCTGCTTTATTTCAAAGACCGGCAGTAATGGATGGACTTTTTTAAATAAGTCATTCATATTTAAATATTTTAGAAGTCCAGTAATCCTTGCATACATTACAGGAATCACAATTTTTCCTGCAAAACAAAGTGTACTTATAAAAATCACTTTCAATATTTACCGGGGAATAAATAGAAGCTGGACCTCCTCCAATCTGATGAGGTTGCAGTGGAGTTTGATCGATATAACTTTTCAGTACTTCAAAATACCTTTCCGGCTGTTGCAATGAAATTCTTCCATCTATTTTGATTTCGTCGAAAATTCCTTCGAAGAAGTGCAGGTGCTGCGGTAATATCCAGCTTCCGGCTAATCTCATCCATGGCTTTTCAGATAACATTCGTGCGCACAGAGAATGTGGAAATTTTATCTCAGGTACGGACATCTCGTAAAAATGTTGTGTCCTGAAGATGCAATTGGTCAGGCAGGATTCATTCACTAATAAGCGGATCTTTCCTTCGAAGGCTTGTCTTAAAATCATGAGTTGATTTATGTTTCTCAGTATTTTACCAGACGGAACAATAGTGCTAAAGACATCGCCGATCACACTTAGTTGCTGCTCACAGCAAATTTCCATCAGTGTAGATGCCGTCAGGGTCAAAGATGGGAAATGTTTTTTAACCGCTTGTGCCAGTAATAGATTCGACAGAGTAAGCTCTTTGATATCGTATTTCGTGATCAGGTTTTCCAGGGCAGGGAATACTGTTTTAATAAACTCTTCCACCGGCTTATAGAGTATAATGGGATTCAGCAATAACCCTACCGGTAAAATTTTTGATTCAAGAAACGGGATCAGGTGTCTGTCAGGCAGAGCAGGTCTTCCGGTACCAACCTTTTCATGAATAAAGGGAAAATAGATTTCCTTAATATGCGGTTGAAACCTGGTTTTTAGCGTCTCCCAGAAATCGAGCGGATGATCCACATAGGGAATAACAAATATATTATCAGGGCGATCCATATTCTGTCAGTCATGCTCCGGATCATTAAAATCAGATAATAAATCAGATCTGTTTAATGCCAGTTTTTTCATATTCTTAGGATTATTTATAAGCTGATCTGTTTCATCGCTCATGTCCAGCGCAGATAAAAGAGTATTTGCACTTATTATGCGGGTCTGTATGCAAAAATTGTCATACGTTGTTGAGCTGCCGGGGAAAGTGTTTCCAACATGGCAGCCTCCTGCGCAATGCCATTTACAAAAACATTTAGAGCATCGAGGTTTATTTAGCACCATCTCTCTGATGGAATCTACCTTGTGATTTTTTATTTCAACCACACCTTTGTCATTTATATTTCCAAAATCAAGATCAAGTCCAATATCTTGCCACCTGTCGGGCAAAAGATAGCAATTACTGATTCGTCCATCGGGTGAAAATATAGCAGCGTCTTTCCCTACGGGACATGAGCTGGTTACCGGATATGCCCCTATATCAGATGCATACACTACCTGTATACCGTATTGTTTTCCTATTTCTTTTGACCGGATAAAACCTGAGGCGAAATCATACGGATCAGGTGGGAACAAATCCAGGAGCCCGGTATTAACTGTTGGGCTAAGGATCTCAAAATTAATGGCTGAAGGATTGAATGTCTCGCAAAACCATCCGGTTATTTGTTCCATCTCTTTTATGTTTTTTGTGCTTATACACGCTCTCAGACATAATTCGGCTTGTGATTTACTCAAAATATGAGCTGTTCTGACACTGTTTTCAAAGCTATTGTCCTCGCCTCGCATAGGCCTTTGGAAATTATGTGCCTCCCGAGTTCCGTCAAGCGAAAGGATTACTTTTTGAAAATAATTACCAAGAAAAAATGCTTTCTTCTCAGCGTAAAGACCATTGGTCGAAATTTCGAAATAAGTCATCATTTTTTTTTCAGCAGCCATAATCCTGGCCCTGTGCACAACTATTTCGATAACATCTTCCGCCATCATAGGTTCCCCTCCGAAAAAATGGATTTCAATATTTTTTCTTTTCTGCTTTTCCAACAGGTCAATATACCAGTCAGTAGCCTTGGAAGCCATCTGATACGACATTTTCACAGAAGGAGCATTGTTAAGTCTGAAGTCGCAGTAGATGCAGGCCCCGTTACAATCTCTTGTCGGAATAACTCCCATAAATTCAGGTGTAAGCTCACCTGCTTTTTTCAGCGGTGTATGAAAAGGGCTTTGCAAAATATCTCCGGCTAAATCAAATAATCTGGAAGAAGGGTTTTCTTGTTTTTTGACTCTTAATGACAGTTGTTGTTTTAATTCAATAGCCCCGCTGAAATTGATCAGAGCTGAAATCCCGTTGAGGGGTGAATAAACAAGGGATTTGTCATTAATTGGTATAATAAAGATGTTATCTCCCTGTGGAATCATATAGACTGAATATTTCTTGTAATGGATTTTATTTTGGGTGAACGATAACCGGAAGATTGATTTGTTTTAATATTTCCTTGCCAGAACCCGTCGCTTTCCATGATTTTGTCAAGAAGTATTTCACGGGTTATTGACTGCGTTACAAGGCAACGAAATTTATCGTTGCTTAAGTGCGACATGAAAGCTTTTGGAGGGCAATCACCTGCACAATGATAATAGCAAAAACAATTTTGACACCGATCCCTGTTGTCTGAAATTTTCTTAAGCAGGGCTTCTCTTTTTCCGGGATAGAGGACAATACCTTCCTTTAAATCAATATAACCAGTAATAAAATCATCCGACAGAATATGCGACCGGTCAAATACTTCATAGCAGGCAGTAAGTTCCCCTGCAGACGTAACAATGAGAGCATCAGAGGTTGCAGTGCAGAATGTGTCGGTAATGAGATGAGGTCGCACAGATGAATAATATACAGACCTTCCTTTATCTCTGGCAAAATGATATACATCCAAAAAAGCTTCAGTAAATGCATCAACATCATCAATTTTCAATCCGGCTCCGGCTGCCCGTCCCTGATCATAGACAGCTTCTACCTGAAAAGATTTACATGATGTCCGGTCGATGAGAAATTCTACATTGGACCGGAGTTTTGCAAGACTCGTTTTTGTAACAGTCATTCGTATACCATATGGTATCTTTCGTTTTTCGATATCATCTATGGTTTTCATAACCCTCAAAAAGGTTCCATCTCCTGATTTGTGAGGGCGTTGATGGTTTTGGGTTGCTTCGTTACCATCGAATGAAATACTGATCTCGCTGAGCAAATTAAGCGCCCTCTCCCTGAATTCTTTATCCCATACCGCATTGGTTGTTACAGAAATGGAGCAATCAGGATCCAGGCTCTTTGCATATAGTGAGGCCGTAAAAAATAGATCCTGTGGCAATGTTGGTTCTCCTCCTCCATGAAAACTAAGTGCAAATTTTCTTTTACTGAAAGTTACTGAATTGTTATAGGCAGTATCGATTGCCTTTTTTGCCACCTGCCATTTCAGCGCACTTTCTTTTTTACCTTTGTATGCAGCATAGCAGTAAGTGCAGGACAGATTACAGGCAGTTGTCGGCATTAATATGCAAAGTGTTGGATGAAACTGTTGATTATCTGTGCATCGCGAAGATTTTACAATATCAGGTTCGAAAAGACCTGTTTTATGAAGCGATACAATCAGTTCATGCTTTGAATAAGAATTATCCTTTTTATTCTCTAAATGATAGCCAACAGCTTTTGCCAAAGCTTCATTGCCAATAAATGCCATGTGTTTCAATGGTGCGTAAATCAGAAATTTATCGCCTATCGGGATTGTATATACTGAAGTTTTCCTTTCTATCATAACCTAATTTCAATTGGGATACCAATATGTATAGTAACCTCCTCCGCCTCCACTATTATTGTCACAGGAGCAAGATACAACTGCATTGCATGTGCATATTGCATTGCATGTACAGATTTCTACTGTATTGCATGTGCAAACATCATCAGTGTTGTTATTAGTAACTGTATCGCAGGTACAGACTTTATTACAGATGCAGGCATCTGTCTTAATAGGCTCGCAGTCAGGTATTGACCACAGATTTATCTTCTTTCCATAGGCTGAAGCAAGAACCTTTCCGTCTGGACTGAAGCCGAGTACTTTATACAGAGAATCATTATCCACATTTTCATAAATGGTGGGAGAGAGCAACTGAATACCTTGACTGTCCAATGAAAGAAGCCAAATTGTATCAGCATAACCTTCTGCCATGATATTGCTATCCGGGCAAAAGCAAAGAGACCGAAGATTCTCGGAATTTGGCGCCATGCTGTATAATAAAGTTCCGTCGGGAACTGACCAAATTGCATTAGTACAGCTTGGCCCCCATGTCACAAGAATTTTCCCATCCTGGCGGAATGAATAATAGAATTGATCTTCGCTTGCTAAAATAATATTCCGAAGATCGCCTTCAGGGAAGGACCATAATTTTATTATTCCAGCCTGACTGGCCTCTCTGGTTGCAATAAATTTCCCGTCGGGGCTGAACCTGAAAATGACCGATGCCGTTCCAGTATCTATTGACCTGATCAGCTCTCCTTCCGGAAATGAATATATCAACAACCTGTTTTCATATCCTGATACCAGGAAATTGCTATCAGGACTAAGCTGGAAATTATTCTCATAACCCCGACAATTATCCAATGTCTTCAGCGAAGTTCCATCCGGAATTGAACAAATTCTGATCGAATATTCCGGATACTTATTATATGCCACATATTTGCTATCGGAACTTATACTGAATTCAGTAACCTGATAGTAATCAAAATCGCCGTCATAAGCTAATTGATTTATCAAAGTTCCGTCGGGAATCGACCATATATTTAAGGTAGTATAAGTATTAATAATAAGAAATTGACCGTCGGGACTAAATTCAACTCCTTTAATGCCAGGATATTTTTCTGCATTTTCAAGAGTTTTCAAATGCTTCTTTTCCTGAATAGACCATAAATGTACTGATGATTCGGCCGAGCCGTAAGTTGCAAGAAACTGTCCATCATTACTAAACGCGAATCCTGCATACCAGTACTGGGTTTCAATTCCCATTATACTTTTATGAATTGCTTCATCATCTTCTTTCTTACATCCTGAAAATAAAGGATTTAATACAATAGCTGCACCGGCTGTGCCAAGAGTGCCTATAAAATCTTTTCTTGAAAAGGAGAAACCGTCTGAGCTTTTCTTAATGGCATAAATTTCCGGTTCTTCATTACTCACAGGTTTCTCTTTTTTATTTTTCTTATGGCTAACTTTATTCTTCATAGTCAGGTAGGTGAAGTGCTTTTAATCAGTTTTTATATGATATGCTGCTGGGTGATTGCCCTGTTATTCATAATTGTTTTCATCTTCAGGCATATTGAGGTAATAAACCCGAAACTGCAATCAGGGTTAATGTCACACTCTTTACATTTAAAACATGCCGGTAGTCTTAAATTTTGAATAATGCCGTCGAACCTGGATTCAGCTTGGAACCCCGTTTCTTTGGATGGGGAATGATTATTTGGATTAATATCAAATACGGAAAAATTATCTGGAAGGAAGTGGTTAATCGATCCTGATTCCAGTAAAGCCAGAAGGTGTTTATGGCTAAGCCTGGCGAGCGGATGATCATTAAAGTATTTGAAATAGTCACCGGTTCTGAAATCATTCCCGGGAGAGACCTTAATATATCTTCTGATGGCGCCGGCCAACAATTCTTTTTGATCTGCTGTTGCTTCCGGTAAATTGGTCAGACTGCGAATATTTTGATCAAATGCTATGTGCTCAATTGCGAATGACTCATCAATCATTGTCGATATTTCACTCATGCCAGGAATGTAGACATAGTAAGAAGGGAAACCTAAATATGAATTATCTCTAATAAATAGGTCCATGTTATTTTCCTGTATAAGCTGTAAGAGATATTGCAAATCCTCTGCATCTGAAATTGAATCGGGGTGCCGGAATTTCTTAAACTCATAATCCGCATCATTACTCAGGAGCCTGTCAGGCCAATGACCTTGATATGACGCTATGGACATATTAATGCTGGATTTCCAGAATGGTGTGAATTTATTATAGGGCAAATTTTCAAACAATTCCTTTAGCGATTTGAAAAAGGGTCTACCGCCCTGATGCATCTCGGTGAAACAACGTTCCAGCGCTGTCACCGGACTTGGATCAGCTCCAAGGTGGAACAGATATTCATTCGAGCCTTTCATGACCAAGACACCTACCACAGGCAGATTTTTACCCAGGGAACAATCTTTAATATGAACTTCCCAGCCATTGTTATTTATTAGGGAAGAAATTTTGTCATGAATTTCATAACCTTCAAAAAAACTTAAAGGGATTTCTGGTGGGCAGAATGGATGTGTGTACATTTGCTTAAGAACGTGTCGTTCAAATATTTCACTGATTCCCTGGATTATAGCTTCTTCTTTAGTATTGCCGCTGCACATACCGTTGCTGCCCACAACAACCTGCATCATCCTGAATGGGAAATAGTCTATTACCCGGTCAAAGACATTCCAAAAAGGTATGCAGATTGCAGATCCGTTATTAATGGTTTTATGCAAAAATACGGCTGATGATCCACGAAAAAGCATTGATACCTTGTCAGAAAAGGTTTTAAATGGCAGTAACTTTTCATCGGGATAATACTTGAATTGCTTATAGGTATCGCCATCCGTTTCAGGGTCGCTTGAATATTTGAGCATCATATAGAAAGCAAGATTCTGAAAACGTTCTGCCATCTCCGCGTATGCGCTTGCCCTGGCATATTCGGAATACATTCCTTTACCATAGGAGCTGAAAAGAACCTGTTTACTCCGCGGATCAACTATCGATAAAGAACAGGCATGAAACAAGCCCTTGCTGCTTACCGGATGTTCTATGGGAGAAATTCCCAGATTTTGAAAGATCCCGCTGATAAGTTCAATTGTTTTAACAGGAGCCAGGGTTTTGTAAGGTTTGTGGCGTTGCAAAGATTTTTCCATGTCACCGGCTTTGATCTATATACCGTTGGATCTTGAAGGCCATGCAACCTCCGTTACATCTGCTCTTAAAAAGCGGACAGATACTGCAGTGCGGATAAATACCAATGTCCTGATATGGTTTTAGCCTGTCACTAAATCTTTTTATCAAAACAGGAGCATCTATCTGATTGTTTAGCTTTATTTTAATAAGATTATTTAATGGGTAGCACGGGATAAACGATCCGTCAGAAAGCATATCAATCAGAGGATGACAGCAATTGCCTGCTTTTTTTAGTTCCTCGTTCAAGAATTCGAACGAATCATGAGGGAACATGCAAGGGACGAATCCACAATCGAAGCCAATCTTCACTCCAATTTTATCCATCTCCATTTTAAATTCAACTATTTTCAGTCCGACTTCTGAATATTCCTTAGGATGCAGAAAACGATTGTTCCGGCTTAAAACACTATGAGCAATCCCAAGGCGAATTTCCTTCTTTAAATCAAAATCAGGGAAATAATCACTTAAATAGGTCAGGTCGAAAAGTCTGGAATAAATATTAACCCCTGGTATTATGGTGTTTCCAATTCTGGACATGACTTCACGCTGCCTTAAAATGCCGGAATGATTTTTCTCATTTGGATGAATAGTGTTAAGCAGGACAGTAAGCCTTCCACGTGGAATTTCACTTAGGAAATCGAGAACTCTGTCAGACATCAATCCGTTAGTGAAAACCATGATGTCCAGATTTTTATTAAGCGATTTTTGTACAAAGGAGATAAAGTCAGGATGCAAGGTAGGCTCTCCTCCTAAAAGCCGGACCTGTTTTATGTGAGAACGTTCAAGATAATCCAATGCACTGTCGAAAGTCTCTTCATCCATATATGATGTTCCATATTCACTGCGTGTGTCATAGGCGAAGCAGTAGACACATTTCTTGTTACAAATATTGGTGATGGAGAGATTAGCCATTCCGGTTTATTATAAATTCATTATGCCAGAAGTTAAAATTCTGTTTTACCATACTGCCTATTTCCTTCGCTGGCCTGTCAAGTATCGATTCCAACATTTGCAGAGCTTTCTTTGAATTGTGACCTTCTGCAAAGACTAACCAGACAGCAGCTTCGGGGTATTCCAGAAAATAACTTTTTCCAGTTTCGTTATTTAATAATGAAACCCCTGTCGTGTCAATTACATATGAAACAGAACTATTGATTTCAAATTTGTCCATGACCCGGGTTAATGATTTTGGTAGATAATTTATCGATATTATATGCTTCCCTGGGATGGCATATCCTCATTGCTGCAAGATTGAAAAACAATGAAGTAACTTTCTCATAAGAAAGAGAATATGGCAAGTTGTATTTAATAGTAATCTCCTTTGCTATGATTTTTAAACATTTATGTTCTTTGAAACTTCTGAATATCTCATCTTCATATTCTCCAAGAACATACTTGTGTCTTTCATGCTCCGTATTCCTTTCTGTTTGATAAAAAGTATTTCTCACTATTTTCCAGCTACCCTGAGGAAAAAGAACAGGTTCAATCATTTCGATTATATTGTCGGGAAGTTCGTTAAGCCTGTTTAATGGTATTTTTTCTTCTCTCCTTATCTCTTCCCGAATTGTTGAAGGTTGACCGGTTACCTTTTTTAAAAAATCTCGTCTTGAATTCATTGAATCGATCTTAGAAGTTGATCTTTAGTCAGTTCCCGGTTAATTGTACATCTGTAATCCCGGACAAACTCATTGTTTTCAGATAGGATTGATTTTACCGGGCAGTCTCCTGCGCAATGGAACTTTGCAAAACATTTTTCACACTTTGCCTTCTTCATAACTGTCAGATTCTTTAACTTCCGGATCCTTTCATAATCTACAATAATTGTCCCATTTTCTATTTTCCCATAAAAAAACGTCTCTGAAGCCGGGTTTGATTTTTCGAGCACTTCGTAACAGCTTGTTAAATAGCCTTCAGGGGTAACCCCGAAGGAGCTGCCTGCCGCCATGCAAAAAATATTTGTCAGTAAATCGAAACGAGCGCCTGAGTACAGTAATTCCCGGTTGTGACATGAAGCGATTTCTCTTCCTTTTAAGAAATGCTCCACAAAATCGCTTACCAAAGGCATGCAGACACTGTTACGTATGGCTCTTCCCTGGATAAAAACAGGTTCCATCTTTATTTTTTTTGCATTGTAATTACAGCAAAAAAAAGTGACAATATCTTCCAAGTATTTTACACTGTAATTTGTAACAGTGGATCGTAATCCATAATTAAAATCTCTGGAATCAAAATATTTCAATGTTTCATGAACAATGTCAAAAGATTTCCCTCCATTTCTAAGTGGACGAAGCATATTTTGAATATCACTGTAGCCATCTAGTGATACTGTGGCCGAATTAAAATTACAGACAATCCACTCTCTCTGATAATCAGATAATACTCCGTTTAAACCGGAAGTGAATATTACTTTTAATCCATTTTCTTTTGCGAGTTTTTTGATGTATTCTGTTGTCTCCTCAACTAAAGGCCATACAGCTCCAATATCGCCTCCTCCATGATAATTAACAGTTATTTTTTTATTTTTTGTTTCAGTAGCATTTTTGATTATTTCATTAACAGCGACTTCTATATATTCCCAACTTATCTGACTTTCTTTTTCACCTGAACTGGCGTAACAATAAGCACATTTCATAGTACAACCGGTAGTAAGAAACAATGATAATTCAGTGGGTCTGAATGTGCAATCCCTGTTAATTTCGCCAGACAATGATTGGTCGCTTTTTAAAATTCCCGCGATAATACTTTCAGTAAGTCCGAATTTTTCACACGCAGATTTATCACCGTTCAGAGCATTGTGAAAGAGATTGATCGCAGATGAATTTCCGGAGAAAATAATTCCGCTTAGCGGTAAATAAACAATATATTGCCCATCAGAATGAGGTATAATAAAAATATTTTTTAAACCAGTCGCATCCATTCTAATTGGTTTTGTTAAAGTGAAGATTAACCATAGAATTTGCACCAAACCATTGTCCGATAGAATTACCGATAATGATATAGGGTTTAATCTTAAACTGCAGAAAGAGTCTGTCTGACAACTTTAAATTCCATCCGGTGCCGAATGTAATATTATAGTGACCGTCAGGCTTTTCCATCTCAGGGAATTTCATTCTGACATAGTCGTATCCGAAGAACCAGAACAGAGGATGTTTTTTCGCTTTCTGATAAAACAGAAATTCCGTATAATATGGTGTCCAGAATGTTACAGGAACTGAATTATTTATCACTCGATTAGCTGCCTTACGATAATCAACCCCCCATAAAACCCATTCAAATCCTCTGCCATTATTCACTGTAATTTCGAGTTGATATCCTGGAGTCTCATTTTCAAAATAATTATCTCCTTTGCCATGTCCTATGTATTTAGAATAGTTTATTCCTCCGGAAATTACGAGTCCATTTTTATCGTATTGTCCAAAACATTTTGGAAATAGAGCAGATATCAGTATGAAAAATGTAATGAATTTTCTCATTTGAACAAAATTTATTCAGTTCGGATACCAGTAAGTATAATAACCGCCACCATAATAAGTGCCACCACCTTCCGTGTCGCACGAGCAGACCAAGTCACAGGAACATACGCTGTTACATGTACATACTGTATCACATGTGCATGTGTTATTCACATCATAAATGCTCGAAAATGAATTTCCTGAGTCTGACATTTTATTGTCCCAATCGGTATTGCAAGTGCATACTGCATGACAAGTACATGTTTTGCCATCATTCTGAATGTCGAGGTATGATTCTTCGCAACTCTGCAATGTATTTCCCAGCGCAGCCAAGCCTCCCAGCGTAGCTATCGATTTTAGAAAATCTTTTCTGTCAATGGAAAGCCCCCGTTTGCCTATCTTGTAAATTTTCGGAGGTTCCTCAGTTTTATCACTTAATGTCTTTAAAGAATCGTCGAAAATTTGGCTGTCTTTTGCCTTTGTTTCATTATTCTTCTCCTCTTTCATCTTTCAGGATTTTAATTGCTTAACGTATCTTAAAGGATTATCCCACAGTCCTGTTATAAATCAGGCTTCGACTCAATTTTTAGCCAATAAGTTGTTCGGCCGGCAAGAGATCAAACATCATAAATGAAGTGTATAATTTTAATCAAAGCTTGTAACTGAGTAATGGATAGAATTAAGGTCTATTTTTTATTGAATGTACTTTGATCTATCGGGAAATTAATTCAGATCCTATGAACGCCTTTTTTTATCTTATAAAACATAAAAATCGTCTTATATCTGGAATAATTGATGTGATCCTTATAATTGGTTTAAAAAAGGATTTTTTGATTCAAAACATGCATGAAGTATGACAGGGACACTAGATTTATAAGCTTCATTTATAATGTATTTACATAACCAGTTAGAGAAATAGTCATCATGGTCAGGGAGGAAAATGCGATGCTGCTCCCGCTCAGGCGTGATCAACGCTTCTGGCTTAAAACACTAAAGCCACCCTGTCGGATGGCTTTCATGTTTTTAATCGCGGTGCGGACGGGACTCGAACCCGCGACCCTCGGCGTGACAGGCCGATATTCTAACCAACTGAACTACCGCACCAGAATTGCGCTGCAAAATTAAGCGAATTTTTTTCTCTACAAAACAATTTGATTAAAAACTTCTCCCTCCTTTGCATGATGCATATTTTAACATGAAGCCCGTTGTTCAAAGTATTTCATTTTGAATTGATCAGAGAAATAGTAAATTTGCTCAATAGCCAAAAAATGCTTAGAAAATATTTTCTCATTATATTCTTTCTGGTTGCATCCTTCCGGTTGATAACTGCCCAAACCTTTACCGACAGTAACCTTCCTATTATCATAATAAACACCGACGGAGGCGCGGAAATCCCTGATGATCCAAGGATATTGGCAACAATGAAGATCATTTACAGGGGAGAAGGATTAAGAAATTATGTCAGCGATCAGAATGCACCGGAATATCTCAACTATAACGGAAGAATTGATATCGAACTCAGAGGGTCAAGCTCCCAGGCCATGGATAAGAAGGCTTATGGACTGTCAACCAAAATGGCCGATGGTATAACAAACAACAACGTGAGTGTTCTGGGCCTGCCTGCTGATAACGACTGGATACTGAATAATAATGTCTTCGATCCTTCAATGATAAGAAACTACCTTAGTTATACCCTTTCAAGAATGATCGGTCAGTATGCAAGCCGTACCGTTTTCTGTGAACTTGTAATTAACGGAGAGTATATGGGCCTTTACCTCCTACTGGAAAAGATAAAACCCGGAAAGGACAGGGTCGATATACATAAAATAGGAACAGACGATAACTCATTTCCCGATGTCACAGGCGGCTATATTACAAAATCCGATAAAACCACGGGAGGTGATCCTGTTGCCTGGTATATGTCGAGCTATAACTGGACCAACGATATAGCATTCATTCACGATAAACCGGAACCGGATGAAGTAACCGCTGCACAGAACTATTATATCAAGTCCTGTTTTTTCAAACTTAGCGATGCTGCTTCAGCTAATGATCAGTCTCTGCTTACCGGATACCCTTCAGTTATTGATGTGCCGTCTTTCATCGATTACCTGATCATAAATGAGCTGGCTTCCAACGCCGATGCATATTCCCTGAGTACTTATTATCACAAGGACAAAATGGCAAAACTGAGGGCCGGACCGATTTGGGATATGGACCTGACCTATGGAAATGATCTGTTCATTTGGGGATATGACAGAAGTAAAACTTATGTCTGGCAGTTCTCCGACGGGGGAAATGACGGTCCGAGATACTGGACGGATCTTTTTCGTAACGCTAAGTTCAGATGTTATCTTTCAAGAAGATGGAACAGTCTCATTGCGCCTGGTCAGCCATTTAATTACAACACTATTGAAACTCTTATCGATCAGACTGTTGCCGTGATTAAAGAAGCTGTTGTAAGAGAAAATCAAAAATGGGGAACAGTTGGGGACCATGCTTTCCAAATCTCCGCGTTAAAATCATGGCTGCAAGAGCGCATAACATGGATAACCAATAACATCGGATCCTATTCGGGTTGTTCAGATCCGGTCCTTCCTTCTCTTGTAATTACAAAAATAATGTATGCCCCGGATACTTCGGCTGCCTACACCGTCAGTAAGGATCTTGAATTCCTTGAGATAACAAATACAGGTTACAGTAAGGCCGATCTTACCGGCGTTTATTTCATGGGCACTGGATTTGTATATGACTTTTTGCCGAATAGTAGTATCAATGCAGGCGAATCCATAATTCTGGCAGGAAAATCTGAAACCTTCATTACAAAATATGGATTCATTCCTTTCGGCCAGTTTAACAGAAACCTTTCAGATACAGGAGAAAACCTTGTGCTGGCTGACGGATTCGGAAATGTTATTGACGAAGTTGACTATACCGATCAGCCGCCATGGCCCGATGCAAGTTTCAACGGATACTACATCAGACTGATTGATAATTATTCTGATAATAATGTCGGCTCAAACTGGATAGCCGACAGATCGACACCTGTGACTGTTCATGATATTGAAACAGAGCCTGATCTGAAAATATATCCGTCACCCGTAAGGGATGTAGTTTATATTGAATCAGATACCCGGATTATTTCTGTTGAGATATGTAATATATCAGGAACAAGGCTAAGGAATATAAATGTCAGCTCAAATTCCTGCAGCATAAATATCAGTTCTTTTCCCTCAGGAATGTTCATTATAAGAACTGTTACCCAGGGAAAAAATATTCTCAGGAAGATCATCAAGGACTAGAACCTTTTCAGGGTTTAGCCTTTAAATTGATTTGTACGGGTTGAGCTTTATTCTCCTTCCTCCGGAATTTTACCTGAGCTTATTCCTGCCCCTGAATGGAAAAAGCTGAAGTTGACTCCTCCGTAGTTTCTGTGTTCAAAAAAATCAGGATGAACATTGAATGTCATTGTTTTTGGATGTTCCAGGATGAAAAAACCTTCGGGAGCAACAACGCCGGACGAAGCTACAAGATCGGGCAGTTCTTTCAGCCATGGCAGATCATAAGGAGGGTCGGCAAATACAAGGTCATAATGAATAGAACATGTTTTAAGGTATGCCTTTACATCTATATGGATCGGCCTGATATTTTCAAATCCGATCTCCCTGATTATCTTTCTGATTCCTGTTATATGCCTGAAATCCTTTTCAACCAGGTGGACCATTGCAGTTCCGCGCGATGAAAATTCATAGCTTATACAGCCTGTTCCGGAAAAAAGATCCAGAACATTGGAGTCCTCAAAATCGATCCTGTTCACAAGAATATTGAAAAGTCCTTCCCTTGCAAAATCTGTTGTTGGTCTTGCTTTCAGATCCGATGGGGGATCTATCCTCCTGCCTTTGTATTTTCCTCCTATTATTCGCAATTTGCTGATGTGAAGAGATTTAGAAACCTGTGACGCGACGAGTCATCGAAAACGTAGCTGAAAGTAAAATTTCCTGCCGGGACAGAATATTTTAAATCCCTGATATACATCGAAAGACTGGAGTAGAGACTATCAAACTTTTCCGTATTACCACTGAGATGAATAGTCTCTTCCTGCCCGATTCCAAGAGTGCGCAACGCATTAAGTGTGAAGTACATGATGTCTGTAGTATTCCTGTATTTGTATGCATTGCAGAGTTTCATAAGGTTCTGATCGAATATGATCAGATTGAAGAACTCCCTCTCGGTGTGCAGATGAATATAATTCCCGGTAACGCTTTTTCTGCTATGTGCAATATGGTTGAGCAGCGGTTTAATCTGATGAAGTACAAGGTAATCAGGGTAATAACTATCCATAATATCTGCCAGCGATTTCTGAACCTGGAATAAAAGATATGAATCAGGATCGGATACTCTGTTCGATAATATTGTATTCCCTTCACCCTGAATATGATTGAAAGAGAAATATGCATCCTTTTTACCAGGGTCATAAAGTTGGGCAGGTACAACAGTGAATTTCTGAGCAGGCATGACAACCTTTACCTTCCTGTATTTGCGTGTAAGAAAATCATCCTTGATAAGAATATCCCTTATCATATCCTGATTAAAATACTTCCCGTTGTCTGGCTCGAAGGAGCGGAGAAGAATAAACTTGTTCCTGATGGTATCCAGAATACAAAATGCCAGACCATCCTGGCTGACCTGGACAGTCATTGCATAATTCTCAGATGAGTTTATATCGAGAGTTTCGTCAAACAGTTCAAGAAATGGCATCCTGTATTTTTTTGCAAATTTAATCAACCCGGATCAACTCTGTATATAATCTTTACCGGGCCGAAACAACTTGTTAAAAACTTTATCAACCGGCGAAATGTGTAACACTGAGTTAAACAGGTATTGCCGGTTCAAATTATCACTTCCCCGGAGTCCGGTTTTTTTACCAGATTTCTTAAGTTTACATCAAAAGTAGTAAAAGATTCCAAACACAGATTGATTTATCAGGGTGTGATACGAGATACAATAATATATAATAGCCTGTGCACTAACCTGGGGAATACTCCAACGGAGGACCAGTCGGAGGCTATGAAGAAACTTGCGGCTTACATCTGTGATAATTCAAATGATGTTATTTTTCTGCTTACTGGATATGCAGGTACCGGGAAAACAAGTGTTATCAGCAGTGTTGTGAAAACTCTTGATCTCCTCAGAATGAGATCTGTTCTTCTGGCTCCGACAGGAAGAGCGGCTAAGGTGCTTTCTTCCTATTCCGGTAAGCAGGCTTTCACTGTACATAAAAAGATCTACCGGCAAAAATCAATGAAGGATGGAATGGGGAAATTCTCTCTTGACCGGAACCTGTATAAGGACACTTTCTTCATTGTGGATGAAGCATCAATGGTGTCAAATTCATCGAATGACTCCTCCGTATTCGGTAGCGGAAAGCTTCTGGATGATCTTGTCGAATATGTTTATTCGGGTATTGATTGCAAGCTTATACTGGTAGGAGACACGGCTCAGCTTCCTCCGGTAGGATCGTATCTCAGTCCTGCACTTGATCCTGTCGCATTGGGAGAATATGGTTTCGGGCTCATTACCAGTGAACTTAAGCAGGTTGTAAGGCAGAGCGAGACTTCGGGTGTACTCATGAATGCCACACGGCTAAGACATCAGGTGGAAGAAACCGATCTCGTGTACCCAAGCATAGATTGTACTAATTACAGGGATATTGTAAGGATCAACGGGGAAGAGCTGATTGAGGAAATATCCTCAGCGTATGGCGCCTGTGGTATGGATGGGACTATAATTGTGGTGAATTCAAATAAAATGGCCAACAGGTATAACCAGGGTATCCGGAACAGAATATTCTTCAGGGAGGAAGAGATCAGTCCCGGAGATATGGTAATGGTGGTGAAGAATAATTACTTTATTATCGAAGAAGGGGAGGAGGGAACCGGATTTATCGCCAATGGAGATATAGCCGAGGTAAGGCGCGTAAGAAAGTACGAGGAGCGCTTTGGTTTCCGTTTCGCTGATATGACCCTTAAATTTCCTGATTATGATCTGGAACTTGAATCGAAGGTTATGCTTGACGTGCTGAGCCTTGATTCTCCTGCTTTACCTGCCGACAGGAACAGGGAGCTGTTCCAGAATGTACTTGAGGATTACATCAGTCTCAAGACCCGGAGTAAACAGTACGAAGCTGTCAGGAACGACCCTTATTTCAATGCACTGCAGATCAAGTTTGCCTATGCAGTTACCTGTCATAAGGCACAGGGAGGCCAGTGGGAGAGGGTATTCATAGACCAGGGGATGTTCAACAGGAACGAGATATCAATCGATTACCTTCGATGGTTCTATACGGCGATGACCCGCTCAACCGACAAAGTTTACCTGGTCAACTTTGCAAAAGAGTGGTTTGGTGAATAAGGTTTATTTAAGGGAAAGACAAAAGATAAAAGACAAAAGATAAAAGATAAAAGATAAAAGATAAAAGACAAAAGATAAAAGGAAAAAGATAAAAGGGGAAAGGCAATAGTGGACAGATAAAAGGGAAAAGATACGGTTGTAAGAAGTTGAATATGAATATATTTTTTTGATTTGGGACAGTAGATTCCGTTTTAGCTAGACTCTGTCATATTAATAACTCTTTAATATTCTGATCATGAAATCGTACAGAAAGGAACTTTGGTTTGAAGCCCCGTCCAGGAGGGCATTCATTAACATCACCGGACAGGTGGAAAGATGCCTCGGTGAATCAGGCATAAAGGAAGGACTTGTGCTTGTAAACGCCATGCATATTACTGCAAGCGTTTTTATTAATGACGATGAATCGGGCCTTCACCATGATTTTGAAGTCTGGCTCGAAAAACTGGCTCCCGAAAAGCCTTATAATCAGTATCAACATAATGGTTATGAGGACAATGCTGATGCACATATCAAACGGACCATCATGGGAAGAGAAGTCGTTGTAGCTGTAACAAACGGCAGACTGGATTTTGGTCCGTGGGAACAGATCTTTTATGGTGAATTTGATGGAAAACGAAAAAAACGGGTTCTTGTAAAGATAATCGGAGATTGAGTTTTTATACTGGAATGTCGGATATCCGAGGGTTTTTGTTTATTTTGCACAGATGATCCACGTCAATGCCATACACCTACCTGAAATGATAAGAATATTGTATTTTTTGCAATATATTTTTTCTTTACTACTAACAAAACTGAAAGCAACTATGAAAAAAGTTACAAAATCACTTGCAATCGTTCTCTTACTGGCGATTGTATCAATTAGCGCTCAAGCTCAAGTAAAGTTTGGACCCAGGATTGGGGCAAACTTTTCAACCATGACACTTAAGTATAGTGGCCTCTCTATTGATCCGAATAGTCTTGTCGGAATGAATGCAGGTATCCAGGCTGAGATTAGTCTGGGTAACTTTGCTATTCAGCCTGCATTCCTCTTTGCTATGAAAGGATCGAAATATGATATTTCGAGTGCTGACGTCAGTATGAAGATTACTCCTAGTTATATTGAGGTGCCCGTAAATGCTGTTTATAAGATCGGAGCAGGTCCCATTCATGTCCTTCTTCTGGCAGGCCCTTATGTAAGCTATGGAATAGGTGGTAAATACAAATATACTTCCGGCTCAGAATCGTATGAAGAATCAATAAAATTCGGATCAGGAGATGAGGATGATATGAAACCTATTGATGCCGGAATTAATTTTGGCGGTGGTGTTGAGATTTCACATTTTCAGGTTCAGGCACAATATAGTCTCGGACTGATAAATCTTGCAACTACAACAGAAGGAGATGCTGAACAGAAGAACAGAGTATTATCTGTTTCGCTGATTTATCTTTTTGGAGGAAAATAGGTCTTTATACTTTGATTATAACCACGGAGCCGATCCGGCTCCGTGGCTTTTTATTATAAGATCCCGAGACTTCCTGTAATGTCTTTTATCCTCTGATCTAGGATGGTTTCGGTTTCATTAAATTTCTCGGCAGAGGTCAGTCTGGTGTTAACGCTGATATAGTATTTGATTTTCGGCTCTGTACCTGAAGGTCTGACCGATATCTTCGATCCGTCTTCAAGAAAGAACTGAAGTACATCTGATTTTAGCAGACCTATCGCATTTTTCGTCCCAGTGAGTATGTCGTGGGATATCTGCTTTTCATAATCATTGATCATGATAATACGGCTGTTGTTTATTTTCTCCGGCGGATTGCTCCTGTATCCGTTCATCATGTTTTTGATCTCATCTGCACCTTCTTTTCCTTTTCTGGTTATGTTCACCAGTTTTTCCTTGAAATATCCGTACCTTATATAGATGTCAATCAGTAGTTTATAGAGTGATTTGCCTTTGCTCTCAGCCCAGGCGGCAGCTTCAGCTACAAGCATGCAGGATGCAACAGCGTCTTTGTCCCTGACATAATCCCCAGGCAGGAAGCCGTAGCTTTCTTCCCCGCCTCCGATATATTTTTTGACACCTTCATTTTCCCTGATCACTTCGGCAATGAACTTGAATCCTGTAAGTACATTGAAGTATTCAACCCCAAAGCTGTCGGCGATCCTTTCAAGCAGATCAGTGGTTACAATCGTTTTTACAATATACTCATTACCATGATATTTCTTTTTTTCAGCAAATTGAGAAAGGATATACCATATCAGGATAGTAGCTGTCTGATTACCATTCAGGAGCACGAAATCCCCACTGATATTACGCACCGCGACGCCAAGCCTGTCAGCATCAGGGTCTGTGGCCATCACCAGGTCGGCTCCTTTTGCAACTGCAGTGTCGATAGCCATTTTAAGAGCCTCAGGTTCCTCGGGGTTAGGCGATTTGACTGTCGGAAAATTTCCGTCACTGATATCCTGTTCCGGAACATTTATGATATTAGTGAAGCCCAGCAGTTTTAATGCAGGAGGCACAAGCCTGATACCGGTTCCATGAATAGGAGTATAGACTATCCCGATATTACTGTGACTGGCAATAACCTCCGGATTAATGCTCATTTTAAGCGCTTCCCTGAGGAACAGGTCGTCTGTTTCCTTTCCGATGATCTTAATCTTTTCAGATTTCTTGTCAAACTTTATCTCACTTACAGATTTTATCTTCCTGACTTCATCTATTATGGCTGTATCGTGAGGCGCAACAACCTGTCCTCCATCATTCCAGTAAGCCTTGTATCCATTGTATTCAGGCGGATTATGCGATGCTGTTATAACTACTCCGCTCTGGCATTTGTACTGCCTTATTGCGAATGACAGTTCGGGTGTTGGCCTTAGCGATTCAAACAGATATACTTCAAAATCATTGGCTGAAAAAATATTCGCGGTGGTTTCCGCAAAATATCTGCTGTTGTTCCGGCAATCGTAAGCTATGGCAACCTTTATTCCCTTGTTGCCGCATTGTTTTATTATATAATTCGCCAGTCCCTGGGTCGCCATACCCACTGTATATATGTTCATCCTGTTTGTACCGGCGCCCATTATCCCTCTCAGCCCGCCTGTACCGAATTCCAGATCCTGATAAAATGCGTCAATGAGCTTTTTTTCATCTCCTTCAAGCAATTGCCTGACCTCGGTACGTGTTTCCTCGTTGAATTCATCACTCAGCCAGCTCCCGGCTCTTTTTCTGATAGCATCTTTTGTCAGTATGTCCATAGCTTTAGATCATTAGTTTAAGGCATTTCCCGAGACTGTTCCGCCAATGCGGGATATTGATTCCGTAAGTCTCTTTGATTTTTGATTTATTCAATACAGAATACGAAGGTCTTCTGGCTACCTGGTGGAAGCCTGCTGTCAGTACCGGATCAATGGTGCATGAGATTCCGGTTTCCAAGATGATTTCACATGCAAAATCGTACCATGAGCATACTCCTTCATCGGAATAATTGTAAATACCTGCTGTCATCGCAAAATGGTTCCTGATGACACCCGAGAGGATCGACATTATTGCAGCTGCGAGATCCGCGGCCCAGGTAGGTGTTCCGGTCTGATCATAAACCACATTCAGGTGACCTTTCTCCCTCGCATTCCTGATAATTGTCTTTACGAAATTGTTACCGTAAACTGAATAGAGCCATGATGTTCTGATCACCATCGAGGACGGATGGAGTAAGGCGTACCTTTCTCCTGCCAGTTTTGATCTGCCGTATGATGACTGGGGATTGACCGGTGATGATTCATCATAAGGGGTGCATCCGGTTCCTTCATAAACATAATCGGAAGAGATATGGATAAGCCTGATGTCGGATCCCTTAATGGAATCCACAATGTTTTTAACAGCAATGGCATTTATCTGCATTGCCAAATCAGGTTCTGTTTCGGATCTGTCGACCTGAGTGTATGCTGCACAATTAATTATCCAATCGGGTTTTATCGAACCGGTGAGATTGGCGACCTGGCTTCCGTTTGTCAGATCAAGTGTGTCAACGTCGGTGAAGATGAAATCATAACCATGAAACATCACGGAAGCAGCTTTTATCTCATTGCCTAACTGTCCGTTTGCACCTGTAACCAAAATGACTGCCATCTGTGAACAGTTTAAAAGTTATTTTCTGCATCACTGAAAAGCGGTTGCCCCAGATCTTTCTCACTTATGATCTGGGCAAGAGAACCTGTTTTCCAGTTAATATCAAGCATAGGATCATTAACGTAGATTCCCCTTTCCTGTTGTTTGTTGTAAATATTGTCGCATTTGTACTGGATTACAGCAAAATCGCTTAGGACGGAAAACCCATGCGCAAATCCTCTTGGAATCAGCACCAGTTCCTTTGTTTCCGAATCCAGATCGATGCCGAACCATTTACCATAGGTCAGCGATTTTTTTCTGAGATCCAGGGCAACATCAAAGATTTTTCCTTCCACAACCCTGATCATCTTGGCCTGGGCACAAGGTGCGAGCTGGTAATGCAGTCCTCTGATGACTCCCCTTACAGATCTTGATTCATTATCCTGGACAGGAATGAATTCAATTCCTGCTTTCCTGAGAATTTCCTGGTTGAAACTTTCAAAAAAATAACCCCTTGCATCAGGGAAAATATTTGGCTTAATCACAACCAATCCACTGAATCCGGTTTCAATAATTTTCATCTTAAATGCTTTTCAGGCGTAACTAAAATAAATTAATCTCTTCACTTGCAAGCCTGAGCAGGTATTTTCCATACTGACTGTTCTTATAGGGCGTAGCCAGCTTCTTAAGCTGATCTTTTGTAATAAATCCCCTGTTCAGCGCTATTTCCTCAATACAGGAAGCTTTCAGTCCCTGCCTCTGTTCCAGGGTGGCGATAAAGTTGGAAGCCTGAAGAAGACTTTCGTATGTGCCGGTATCGAGCCATGCCATTCCACGCCCCATCAGTTTTATCTCAAGTGTGCCTTCCCTGAGATATTCCCTGTTCAGATCTGTTATCTCCAGTTCTCCACGGGCTGAAGGTTTCAATGCTTTTGCCTTTTTAACCACACTGTTGTCATAAAAATAAAGGCCTGTGACAGCATAATTGGATTTCGGATTTGATGGCTTTTCTTCTATACTTATGACTTTCCTGTTATTGTCGAATTCCACAACTCCGTATCTTTCAGGATCGTTCACGAAATATCCGAATACATATGCTCCGCTGGTAAGGCTCGCTGTCTGAAGCAGCGTATCACCAAATCCAACGCCATAAAAAATATTATCGCCCAGGATCATGCAGACCGGTCCATCACCGATAAATTCCTCGCCCAGTATGAATGCCTGGGCCAGACCGTCGGGTGATGGCTGTTCGAGATAGCTGAATTCCAGTCCCAGACCCTTACCGTCACCAAGAAGGTGTCTGAACGCCGGAAGGTCGCGCGGGGTTGAAATAATGAGTATTTCCCTTATTCCTGCCAGCATCAGAACCGATAAAGGATAATATATCATAGGCTTGTCATAAACAGGCAGAAGCTGTTTCGAAACGGAATTTGTTATCGGGTAAAGCCTCGTACCCGAACCGCCTGCAAGTATTATCCCTTTCATTTCGGAGTTGTTTGAATCCTGTCAGATCGTGTTATGTGCAAAGATAATATAACAAAACAAACTGGGAAATACGAAAAGGTATTTGAGGAGATAAACTCCCTTACATGCTTTGCTCCTTCATGTGACCTTTACTTCACCTTCAGCATCATCCCTTTAACAGCATGAAAATCTATTATTTATTTCAGAGATTTGTAAAATTATCATATCTTTGCAACCTGATTTTAAACAAAATAATGTCTAACTTATTAATTATTAGCTATTTTAACTGAATTATGACTGAAAAGAAAAAGACACCAAAGAACGAGGTTGCTGAAGATGAAAGTTCTGTAAAACCTGTTGGTAAAATCACGACTGAGGAAGGGTCTGATGTTAATGAAATCGATGCTGTCGATGGAAATGATGAGGTACAAGCTGAAACAACTGAACAACCTGCTGAGAAATTAACTGCAGCGGCATACGGTTTTGAACCTGATGCCAGAAAAGAGCTGAGATCCGCGAAAAAACATGCTGAATCGGATAATGAGGCTCATGAAGAAATTAGGGTGAAGGCTGAAAGAAAAGCGCCGGTCTCTCCCGAAGAATTTGACTGGGAAGCATTTGAGGATGAAGAACTTAAGAATTCTCCGAAATACAAAGAGTATGAATCCCAGTATGATGAAACTCTCTCGACCGTAGCAGTCGATGAGGTAGTCATTGGTACCGTAATTCAGATGACATCACGTGAAGTTGTCATCAATATCGGATACAAATCAGAAGGTGTTGTCAGCCTTAACGAATTCCGTTATAATCCTAATCTTAAGGTTGGTGATAAGGTTGAAGTTTATGTTGAAAGTCAGGAAGACAAAAAAGGTCAGCTCCTTCTTTCACATAAGAAAGCCCGTGCGATTAATTCATGGGACAGGGTCAATACATCGCTTGAGAAGGACGAGATCATTACAGGTTACATCAAGTGCCGTACCAAGGGTGGTATGATCGTTGATGTATTTGGGATTGAAGCATTCCTTCCTGGCTCACAGATCGATGTCAAACCGATCAGAGACTACGATGTATTTGTTGGAAAAACCATGGAATTCAAGGTTGTAAAGATCAACCAGGAATTCAAGAACGTAGTGGTTTCTCACAAAGCTCTTATTGAAGCTGAACTTGAACAGCAGAAGAAAGAGATTATTGCCAAACTTGAAAAAGGACAGGTACTTGAAGGTACTGTTAAGAACATCACCTCATACGGTGTATTCATCGACCTCGGTGGTGTAGACGGACTTATTCACATTACAGACCTCTCATGGGGACGTGTCAATCATCCTGAAGAGATCGTTAAACTTGATCAGAAACTCAATGTTGTTATCCTCGATTTTGATGATGACAAGAAGAGGATCGCTCTCGGTTTGAAGCAGCTGACTCCGCATCCGTGGGATTCTGTTGATCCTAATCTCAGCATCGGCGATAAAGTCAAAGGAAAAGTGGTTGTTATGGCAGATTACGGCGCATTCGTCGAGATCGCTCCTGGAGTCGAAGGCCTTATACATGTATCGGAAATGTCATGGTCGCAACATCTGCGTAGCGCTCAGGAATTTCTTAAGGTTGGAGACGAAATTGAAGCTGTTATCCTTACCCTCGACAGGAATGAAAGAAAAATGTCGCTAGGTATCAAACAGCTTAAACCGGATCCATGGCAGAATATTGATGAAAAATATACCATTGGTTCAAAGCATCTGGCAAAAGTCAGAAACTTCACCAACTTCGGAGTATTTGTTGAAATAGAAGAAGGTGTAGACGGGCTTATTCATATTTCAGACCTTTCATGGACAAAGAAGATCAAGCATCCTGCAGAATTTACTTCTATTGATGCTGAAATCGAAGTTGTTGTTCTGGAGATCGACAAGGAAAACAGACGTCTCAGCCTTGGTCACAAACAACTTGAAGAAAATCCGTGGGATGTATTTGAAACCCTGTTTACTCTTGATTCAGTTCATGAAGGAACAGTGGTGGAAGTATTCGACAAAGGCGCTGTTATTGCTCTCCCTTATGGAGTTGAGGGTTTCGTCTCACCGAAACATCTTGTCAAGGAAGACGGTATGATGGCAAAAGTTGATGAAAAGCTTCTCTTCAAAGTGATTGAGTTTAATAAGTCCGCGAAGAAGATCATTCTCTCCCACAGCAGGGTATATGAGGATGAGAAGAAAGCCACTGAAACTCCTGTCAAAAAAGCAGAACCGGCAACTCAGAAAAAAGCTTCAACCAAAAAGGCAAAACCGGCTTCTGAGAAGACAACTCTCGGCGACATTACACAGCTTGCAGCCCTGAAGGAAGAAATGGAAGAAAAAGAGAACAAAGCTTCCTTGAAATAGAAAAATTGATTAAATTTAGGCTATCAAAACTTAAAAGGTATGTATTTTAATATTGAGAGCCGGAATAACAGCACAGTTATTCAGATACAGTCGGAAAAGCTTGATACTCACATTGCTCCAGCTCTTAAATCGGAGCTTGTGCTTGTCTCAGGCAAGGGTGAAAAGAATATCATCCTTGATCTTGAGAAGTGTCAGTACTGCGACTCTTCCGGATTAAGTGCCATATTGGTAGCCAACAGGTTATGCAAGAATGCAGGTGGTACATTTGTTCTCTGCGGCCTCAATGAGGCGGTTGAACGACTGATCACCATTTCACAGCTCGATACTGTTCTGACAATAACTGGTTCAGTTGAAGATGCTGAGAAATTGATTTCCTGAAAAATTCGCTTTGCAGAATGAAATGAAGCTCACTATACTTGGTAGCAGTTCTGCATTGCCGACATCAGAAAGATTCCCATCCGCTCATGTGCTTAATGTACATGAGCGGTTGTTTTTAATAGACTGCGGTGAAGGAACTCAGATGCAGCTCAGGCGAAACCGGATTAAATTCTCAAGGATAAATAATATCTTTCTGAGCCACCTCCACGGTGATCACGTTTTCGGATTGTACGGACTTCTTTCCACCTTAAGCCTTATGGGCAGGAAAACGCCTCTTGCACTCTATGCTCCTGAATCCTATCAACATATACTTTTTTCTCATCTTGCCGATTTTGATATCCACCTTAATTACGAGATCAATTTCGTTTCTCTTTCCGGAAAGGATCCTGTGAAAATCTTTGAAGATAAATATGTCACAGTTACAGCATTCCCTCTCCAGCACAGGATTCAGTCATTCGGCTTCCTCTTCAACGGAAGAAAGTCAGAAAGAAACATAATTAAGGAGGCAATAACAAAATATAAGATCCCCACTGTAAGAATACCAGCCATAAAACTAGGTGCGGATTTTTTAACCATGGATGGGGAGCTGATCAATAACAGAGACATTACCACTGATCCTCCTGAACCTCTCTCATACGCCTATTGCAGCGACACAAGGTATTTCAGCAGACTGCCTGCCTTTTTTAAAGGAGTGACAGTTCTTTTTCATGAAGCTACTTTTAATGAGGACCTTAAAGAGCTCGCGGCGCTCACAGGTCATTCAACCACAAAAGATGCTGCCAGAACAGCGCTGGAAGCAGGAGCTGGAACGCTTATCATCGGTCATTTCTCTGCCAGATACAGAAATATAACTCCACTGGTTGAGGAGGCACGCTCTGTGTTCCCTGCAACAATTCCCGCTATTGACGGGAAAACCTATGATATAGAGTCTTCAGGTCCACCATTGGAAAAGAATAATTATCTTTGACCCCATTCAACCTTAATCTTCAGATTTTGCAGGAAAAGATTTTAATTCTCGATTTCGGATCTCAGTATACTCAATTAATAGCCAGAAGGATACGAGAACTCAACGTTTATTGTGAAATTTTCCCTTACAATCATTATCCGGTACCGGATTCATCGGTGAAAGGGGTTATTTTATCAGGAAGCCCGGCTTCTGTCCGCGACAGTAATGCTCCTGTGCCCGATCTGGATCCGATAAAGGGAAAGATACCGCTCCTCGGTGTCTGTTACGGGGCGCAACACCTCGTTCATCACTATGGCGGAGTGGTTTCAGCATCAAATACCCGTGAATACGGAAGAGCAAACCTTAAAACTATTGACATCACGGATCCTCTGTTTAAAGGAATAAAACCCGGAACCCAGGTATGGATGTCTCATGCAGATACAATAACTTCTGTTCCTGAGGGATACGAGATCACCGGTTCAACAGCTGATGTCATGGCCGGTGCATATCATATTAATGGAGAAAAAACATGGGGGATACAGTTTCATCCGGAAGTCTATCATACAACCGATGGAAAAGCGATGCTTGCCAACTTTGTGGTGGGAATATGTGGCTGTGCTCAGAACTGGACACCCGATTCATTTGCTGAATCGACAATCAGAGACCTGAAGGCACAGCTTGGCGACGATAAAGTCATTCTTGGCTTATCAGGAGGCGTAGATAGTTCCGTTGCCGCCTTCCTGCTTCATAAAGCTATAGGAAAGAACCTTACTTGTATTTTTGTAGATAACGGACTGTTACGAAAAAATGAATTCGGAAAAGTACTGGATTCATATCTCGGACTTGGTCTTAATGTGAAAGGCGTTGACGCTTCCGACCGCTTCCTTGATCAGCTTGAAGGGGTAAGCGAGCCTGAGAAGAAAAGAAAGATCATCGGTCGTGTTTTTATAGAAGTGTTTGATGCGGAGGCCCATAAAGTACAGGACGTCAAATGGCTTGCCCAGGGTACAATCTATCCAGATGTGATAGAGTCTGTCTCAGTCAAAGGTCCTTCAGCTACGATTAAATCGCATCATAATGTCGGCGGACTGCCTGAAAAAATGCATCTGAAAGTCATAGAACCGCTCAGGCTCCTGTTCAAAGATGAGGTGAGACGGGTAGGACAGGCTGTAGGTCTGCCTGATTTCATTCTCAAACGTCATCCCTTCCCGGGCCCTGGTCTCGCTATCAGGCTCCTTGGAAAAATGACAAGAGAAAAACTGGAGATCCTTAAGGAAGCTGATGACATTTTTATTGAGAACCTGAAAAAACACGGACTTTATGATTCGGTATGGCAGGCAGGAGTTATATTGCTTCCCGTCCAGTCGGTAGGGGTTATGGGAGATGAAAGAACCTATGAAAATGCTGTAGTACTCAGAGCTGTAACTTCCACAGATGGCATGACGGCAGACTGGTCACATCTGCCTTATGATTTTCTCGGGATTGTTTCAAATGAAATAATAAACAGGGTCAAGGGTATCAACAGGGTTGTATATGACATAAGCTCAAAACCTCCATCAACGATAGAGTGGGAGTGAGCGAAGACAAATTCCTTAAATACACACGATGCTTATCGGGCCACTGCGAAACAAATACATATATTGTGCGTTATAAAAGAATCCCGTAGTATTCATTATTGATTATAGGATGCCTGTAATGGACAGTGGCATTAAAGTGAAAATAATACAAAATTCAGATATGATGAAGAGATCACTAAAATACAGGGCAGCAGCAGGTTTTGTCTTCTCCCTTTTTACTATATATGCATGGTCCCAGGATTTCAACGATCAGGCTATCAAGGTTGGAAGGACACTCGGACTTATTGATACCTACTATGTCGATTCAACTAATCTTGCCTCACTCACCGAAAAAGCTATTGTTGAAATACTCAAAAATCTTGATCCTCATTCGACCTATATCTCGGCCAAGGATGTAAAGGAGATGAACGAGCCGCTTTATGGCAATTTTGAGGGAATTGGCGTTCAGTTCAATATTCTTCATGATACAATTATAGTCGTGGAACCGGTTGCAGGAGGCCCCTCTGAAAAAGTCGGAATTCATCCCGGAGACAGGATACTGACTATTGACAAGGAGAAAGTTTTCGGAATAGGTATTGGTACAGCCGGGGTCAGAACACGCCTTATGGGTTCTAAAGGCACAAAGGTGAATCTCACTGTTTTCAGAAAAGGAGAAAAAGACCAGCTTGAATTTACTATCATCCGCGATAAAATTCCTATTTATAGCGTCGATGCATCATATATGCTGAACAAGGAAACCGGCTATATAAAGCTGAACAGGTTTTCAGCCACAACAGATAAGGAGTTTTCCGACGCGGTTGTGAAACTTAAAAAAAGCAATATGAAGAATCTTGTCCTCGACCTTAGAGGGAACGGGGGCGGATACATGCAGGCTGCAACAGCTCTTGCCGATAAATTTTTCAACGATCAGAAACTTATCGTTTATATCAAAGGAAGAAAAACACCCCGGCAGGATCATAATTCATCGGGAGACGGCGTCCTGTCTTCAGCAAGAGTTGTCATCCTTACAGACGAAGGATCCGCTTCCGCGAGCGAGATACTTACCGGTGCTCTTCAGGACTGGGACCGTGCTGTGGTGATAGGCCGCAGGACTTTCGGAAAAGGACTTGTACAAAATGGATTCTACCTTAATGATGGTTCCATGATCCGTCTCACAATTGCCCGGTATTATACCCCATCAGGAAGGTCGATCCAAAGTCCGTATCAGGAAGGTTATGACAAGTATATTGAGAATTTCTACAAACGATTCACTGACGGAGAAATGGTGAGTGCTGACAGTGTCCATTTCCCTGATTCGCTGAAGTATAAAACACTCGTTACAAAACGTGAGGTTTATGGAGGAGGAGGCATCATGCCTGATGTTTTCATTGCAATCGACACATCGTATAATTCTCAGTATTTCAGAAGAATAGCGAGCAAAAACGTGATGAATATCTTCGCGCTTGAGTATTGTGATGCAAACAGGTCAAACCTTACTGGCCGATATAAAACTGCAGCCGATTTCAGAAACAAATTTTCCTTTACACCTGATGAAATTAAATCATTTATTGCAAAGGGGGAAAGTGAAGGTGTGCAATTCGATGAAAAACAATTTGACGTCTCCAGGGTTGAGATGCTTCTGGTGCTCAAAGGATTGATTGCATCAAATATCTGGCAGGTTAATGAATACTATCAGATAGTTAACGAGAATGATAAAGTGATTGACAAAGCTATGTCGGTTATCTCAGACTCTAAGGAATATAATTCTATACTGGGAATTAAATAATATGAAACTGTTAGCCATTCATTCATGAAATGTATTGCCAAGTCGCTTTATGGCCTGGAGGCTGTTCTGGAGGATGAGCTTATAGCCCTCGGAGCTTCTGATGTGATCAGAATGAACAGGGCAGTTTCATTTACCGGTAACAAGGAACTGGTCTACAGGGTGAATTATTGTTCCAGAACTGCACTCTCTGTATTGGTTAATATCGCCGATTTCAGGATCAGGAGCAAAGAAGACCTGTACAACCGCGGTCTTAAGATCGATTGGACAAAGTATCTCGATGCCGATGATACTTTTTCTGTTGTACCTGTGGTCAACTCAAAGATCTTTCCCCATACAGGATACCCGGCGCTCATTCTTAAGGACGCTATTGCCGATCATTTCAGGAAAAGATACGGCAGACGGCCATCTGTCGATACAACCGACCCAACGATTGTGGTTAATCTGCATATCAGTAATGATTCTGTTTCCGTGTCACTTGATTCGTCGGTCGTTCCTCTTTTTAAAAGGGGATATCGGACGGAACAGTCAGAGGCACCGCTTAATGAGGTTCTTGCGGCAGGTATACTGAAGCTGTCAGGATGGGATGCATCTGTTCCACTGATCGATCCGATGTGCGGATCAGGGACCATCCCGATCGAGGCCGCTATGATTGCCTGTAAAATTCCACCTGGAAAGTTCCGTTCTTCATATGGTTTCAGAAAATGGAAAGATTTTGACCCTGAACTGTTCAACAGAGTCAGAAATGAAGCCGATTCGGAAATAATAAAATCAACTGTAAAAATATCCGGAAGCGATTTATCCCCGGGAGTAATTGAAAAAGCCGGAACAAATGTTGGTAATGCCGGACTTTCAGACATTGTATCACTGGGGATTTCTGATTTTGCCGATTTTGACGGGGCAGGGGAAAACCTTCTGCTTGTTATGAACCCTCCGTATGGTGAGCGCCTTCAGCCTGATGAGATACTTGATCTCTACAAAATGATTGGAAATACCCTGAAAAGGAAGTTTACCGGATCCTCAGCAATGATTATCAGTTCCCACCGCGAAGCTCTGAAACATGTCGGACTTAAACCTGCAGGTAAGCATACGTTATTTAACGGATCCCTCGAATGTTTACTCCTCCGGTTCGAAATGTACGAGGGATCAAAGAAAACACATAGTATCTAAAATCTACATTTTCCGGTTATTGATCACAGTATTTAGGTACCTTGATCAAAAAGCCATTTCAAATTTAATTATCTCAAGGCAAATTCGATAAATTTGTTAACTTCATTTTTTTATTATATTTGTTCAGGCAAAACCTGGCGTTACAAAAAAGAAGCTTAAATGAGCTTTAATATCGAAAATTACTTATTTGAGAAACCGGACGGTAACAGTGTGCTTTTTTACAAGGGAAACGTTGATTCTGACATTATCAACAACATTCTTGATTCTGTAGAAGCAAAGATGGTGGAAACCAATGATCAGTCCAGGTTGCGTAAGAAAGTCTATAATGTCCTTGTTGAAAGCCTTCAGAATCTGTATCACCACGTTGATAAAGTACCGTCTGACTTCGAGGATCAAAGCTCGGAAAAATTCGGTATTCTTGATGTAAGGAAGGTTGAGAATGGTTACAGGATAATAACCGGTAATTTTGTACTATCCGACAATGTTGAAAAACTGGAAGAGAAGATCAAACGGATCAACAGGTCGAGTCATGATGAGATAAAGGAACTCTATAAATTCATTTTGAATCATCAGAGAATATCCGCCAAGGGCGGAGGAGGCCTTGGTCTTGTTGATATTGCCCGGAAAACAGGAAATAAGCTTGATTACTATTTTAAAAAATATGACGAGAACTATTCGTTCTTTTATCTTGATATACTGGTAACTGAAGAATAATAATCCGAGAACCTTTAATAACTAATCTATATGGAACCGATCATTATCGAAGGAACACCTAAAACACCCTCAATCAGGTTTGACGCATCAAAGGGAATTTTTGAGATCAAGGGACGGTCAATTCCTGAAAACTCGGTTGAATTCTATAAGCCTCTTATAGACTGGCTTGATGTTTATAAGGAAGCTCCGCTTGCTAAAACTGTTGTCAGCATAAAGCTGGAATATTTTAATACAAGCTCTTCCAAATGTATTCTTGATGTCTTTAAAAAGCTTGAGGCCATCCATAAGGCCAAAAATGCTGTTGAAGTCAACTGGTACTATGAGGAGGATGATGAAGATATGCTGGAAGCAGGTGAGGACTATGAGTCTATTATCAGAGTCCCTTTCAAGATGATTGAACTGGACGAATAGCTATTACAGAAAGTATACTACAATTAAGTGTTTTCTCTGCCTTAACTCAGAAGGGTGTCTGTATATGGCACCCTTTTTACTTGAATTATAGCCTGCAAAATTCTTACTACATCTGTCGAGAAACCCTGTCAGTCTTTGCTAAGCCCTTCCTGATCCCTGCACAGATTTGGTAAAATGTTGAATTCCTGGTTTATCCGGAATTTTGATTTAAACTGGTTTGTATTGTCCGGTCTTTGCATGATTGCCGGTGGCCGGATTCGAGGATTAAGGATTCGTATCAGCAAAATCTGTATTATTCGCTGCGTTCCTTCAACAAAATATATGAATGTTCCATTGAGTTAAAATGCAGTAAGATCTGAAGGAGTGAAGGGTAATCCTTGGAAACGGTTATTTACACAGTTAGAGGAAGGCTCAGCGTTTAGTTGTCAGAATGATTTTTCCGGTTCCGCTTATCCCCGGATTCAATTATTTTTTTCAGAACACGGTAATACAATGATATGTAGAGAATTATAATCATCATCCATAGTATCATTACATTGATGTAATATGTATCAATGTCGGCGCTGAAGATGTGTTTGGACGGGGAATAAAAATGAGCCTTGATGAATGGATACTCCGGATCCATAAAGATAGGATCCATCTTCTGAACCAGCTTCCCTCCGTACTCCATTATCTTTGTAGACTCATTCTTATTAACAACAAATTCTTCAAGCGAGGTGTTGTGGTAATTGCTCCTCAGGTATGCATAGCTATCTTTTTCCTGCCTCTGCAACTCTTCTACCAGCGCATTTTTTTTATTGTCGGCATAATTGTATATCTCTATGTAATATTTTCTGAGGCTTTCAATAAAGGCATCCGCAGCTGCAATGATATTTGGAGTGACTCCGGAAGGTGTCAGATCGTTTGCATACCCGAAAGTAAGCCTGGGCAGCTCCCGGAGTTCTTTATTGATTTCATTGGAAACCACCAGCAGGTCATTCTCAAAATCTTTCCCGCGAGTGGAACCTTTAAGTGCTGTAGAAATATTGTCGATCCTCATTTTCAGTTCACCACACCAGAAATTCCTCTTATAATTGGCATGGCTCTTCAGTTTATCATAGGCATAGAACTGTGCTTCGAACTTGTTGTCTTTGTACTGTTTAACTGCAAGCGCTTCATATCCCCACCTTGCAGCAATGAACTCACCATAGAAAGGGATTACATTGGGAGACGAAATTTCGGGATTGAGCTTTTCAAACTTAACCAGAACTCCGCTGAGTATGATCTGGGGAATGACAAGAAAAGGGATCAGTATATAGATGGTTACAACTGTCTTGAAGCTGTCTGATATAAGGAGACCAAGAACATTGGCCCCCGCCCAGCATGAGAAAAGAACGAGCCAGTACTCAAAAAACATTCCCTTTATGCCGGTTATGCTGTTCCCGACAAGGACAAAGGTTATTGCCTGAATGGCAGAAATGCCAAACTGGACAAATACTTTTGACATGAGATAACTGTTCCAACTCAGGTTGAGAAATGCTTCCCTTTTAAGTATCTTCCTGTCCTTGATGATCTCTTCAGCGCTTACAGTCAGACCCATAAAAATGGCGACAATGACAGACATGAAGATGTAAATCGGGAGATTACTGTTATTGAACAGATCATATTTTGCACCCCTGGAACTCACATCAAAGTATCTTATTAAATAAGAAAGAAAAAATGCCAGGACCGGCGCTTCCAACAAGGTAATGAGCATGTACTGAGCATCTGACAGCTTGGCACGGATATCTCTCCATGCAAAAATTGTGAACTGCCTGAATCTCCCGGGAGTCTTAAAATGAATATCGGGGATGACACTGCCAGGTTCCTTTTTATCTTCCTTCATGCCGGCCTTGTACAGATTACTCCATTCGGCAGGAGATATACGCCTGGTCTCAGTTGGCTGTCCGCTTTCCGTGAATACCCTGGTCTCTACAATGTTGAAGATCTGTTCCGGATTGACATTGCCGCAGACATAGCATTCACTGTCATTATAATTTGCCTGCTCGATCTTGCGTTTGAAATACTCAATCGAATCAACCGGATTCCCGTTATAAATCAGATAACCTCCCGTATCGAGTATTATCAGCTTGTCGAACATCTTGAATATCTCAGATGAAGGCTGATGAATTACAATGAAGAGAAGCTTTCCCTTTCTGGCGAGCTCCTGCAGCAGGTCGAGTATATTTTCTGAGTCTCTGGATGAAAGCCCTGAAGTCGGTTCATCAAGGAACATAATGGCTGGTTCCCTTATCAGCTCAAGCGAAATGTTCAGTCGTTTTCTCTGACCTCCGCTGATCTTCTTGTTAAGAGGGCTGCCAACCTGTATATTTCTTATTTCGTAAAGTCCGAGGTTTTTCAGTACTCCGTCAACCTTTGATATGATCTCCTCCTCGGAAAGGTTGTCGAAACAGAGCCTCGCGTTGAAGTAAAGGTTCTCAAAAACAGTAAGCTCCTCAATCAGGAGATCATCCTGGGACACGTATCCTATCAGTCCCTTGATCTTCTCCTTTTCCTTATGAATGCTTATTCCGTTTATCAGGACTTCTCCGTCATATGGTGGATTTATTCCATTAAGTACACTCAGTAGTGTTGATTTGCCTGCACCGCTGGCGCCCATTATGCCAACCATGCGGCCTGATTCTTCCCTGAAACTCATATGGTGAATACCAACCTCTCCACTGGCAAACCTGTATTCCAGATTATTGACTTCATATACTACACGGGACGCTTCGAATTCATCCTTGAAGAACTGTTTGGTTATGTCCCAGTAATATATAGGAGCAATTTTGTACCCTTTGATGGAAGCACCCTGTCCCAGAGCGTACACTTTATCTTCATGCAGAAGCTGACCGTTCATCGAAAGTTCCCCGGCTCCCGTGTATCTGACAAAGTACATCCTGACAGAAGGGACATAGAGTATCCAGATGTTCCTGTGCAGACCCTCTTTTAAAAGGTGTTTGGCTTCCTTCGTGAAAAAATCTCTGATACTGTTTATTATCAGTAAATTAGAGATTTCTGGTATGTCGGTGAACGGATTTAGAACGAATTTCTCTATCGATGTGTACTCTTCCTGGGAAATATTAAGACCATCTGCAAGTGTACTGACAAATCCCAGTTCGAGCTGGCTCACTTCCTGATTTCCTGATTTGCATAATTCGAGGAGCCGCATGACTACAACGATTCTCTGGGACTTATCCAGTTGCCCCTGCTCATTGATGTCCATGCAGAGTTTGGTGATCCTTATAGCGATAGCACCTTCGCGCCTTTCAGTGGTGCTTTTCTCAAGCTTCTTTCTTGCCTCTTCGTATTCCCTGTCGTATATCTCAATATATTCCTTTACTTTTTCCTGGTTGAGCATCCTCCTGAGAAAAGCCTCAACAACGACCCTCCTCTCACTGGCATTACTTTGATGCACGCCGATTATTGCAAAAAGCTGCATCAGGGTTTCCAGGATCTTCTCACTCATTATAGCACTACTTTAGATTCCGACATTGAAGGCATGAAATTAGTAAATTGATCCAAATTATCCTAATCAATGTTTGATGCCGTTCGATGACTGTCCGGGGCTTTTCTTTCGTTTCTTTTCTACGGAATAACCGAATTTGCCAATCAGGTTGCCAGTCTCATAATATTTGCCATGGGAATAGCATACAGGCGTTGAATCACTTAATCTGAACTGCCCTGTTTCCTTGTCGATATACCTTTCATCAGCATGGATAGCCAGAACTTCTGAAATAAACATATGATGCGATCCCAATTCGATTATATTCCTGACGGAACATTCGATATTAACAGGAGATTCTGCAATCATCGGAGCTTTTACCCTGGTTGCCGCGACCGGAGTAAGATGCATCTCTTCGAATTTCCGGTAGCGGCTTCCCGATCGCACACCGCACCAGTCGGTGGCAAATGCAAGATCCTTAGTGGTAAGATTGATAACAAATCCGCCATTTTCCTTTATTATTTTGTAGGAATGACGCTCAGGCCGGACCGATATGTAACACATTGCCGGATCGGTACATATTGTGCCGGTCCAGGAAATGGTTATTATATTGTATTCTTCCGGATCAGCTCCGCAGCTTACCATTACAGCAGGTAGCGGATATATCATTGTGCCGGGTTTCCATATCACTTTGCCCATGTTGCGCTTTTTGCCACTAAGATAGGAATTCCTTTAGTGTACTGTTCATAAAGATCCCGACTGACATATCTGCATCAGCTTAAGTTCTTGCCAGTGAGCCTTTTTTCTGTTAGTCATTGCTCCAATGACTCGACTGAGAAAATTCAGGATGACGTATTGGCTTGATTATAAGAAAAATAATGACATTCTGACAGCTAAATCAGACTTTCTCCTTATGGCAGCAATTTTGATGTTAGTGGGAAGAATTGATTGAATTTTGGGAATAACAAACATATAAACATTGATTTTCGGAAGTCTGGAAAGTATTGGTCCGGATTACCGTGAATCGTTAAAAACAGTCATATGAATCTTAATAATTTCACATTAAAAGCACAGGAATCTGTTCAGAACGCTTTTAACATTGCTTCTTCAAAAGGGCAGCAGTCGGTTGAATGTGCTCACCTGATGAAGGGTGTGATGAATGAAGCTGAGAATATTTCGGGATTTCTGTTCGGAAAGCTTGGTGTCAATAACGGAATCCTGATGAGGGAGATTGATAATCTTATAAATACATATCCGAAGGTTTCAGGTGCGGAATCATATATTTCATCCACGGCATCCGAGGCATTGAGGAAAGCTGGAGAACATGCTTCAAAGATGAAGGACAAATATGTCTCATCAGAACACCTGATAATGGGTATTCTGGATACATCGGACAGGATGGCAGGAATACTGAAGGATCAGGGTGTGACCATGAAAGAGCTTAAAGCTACCGTAGCCGAATTAAGAAAGGGTTCGACTGTCGACAGCCAGACATCCGATGATACCTATGATTCGCTGAACAGGTATGCTATAAATCTTAATGAACGTGCTAGATCAGGCAAGCTTGATCCTGTAATAGGAAGGGATGACGAAATACGAAGAATACTTCAGATACTGACCCGAAGGACCAAGAATAATCCTTTGCTGATAGGAGAGCCCGGTGTTGGAAAAACTGCAATTGCAGAAGGTTTGGCTCACAGGATCATCAGAGGTGATGTTCCTGAGGATATAAAGTCAAAAATAATATATTCACTTGACATGGGAGCGCTCATTGCAGGTGCAAAATACAAAGGGGAATTTGAAGAAAGACTTAAGTCGGTCGTTAATGAAGTGATTGGATCGAATGGCGATATCGTCCTGTTCATTGACGAAATACATACCCTTGTGGGCGCTGGTAAATCGGAAGGAGCCATGGATGCCGCCAATATTCTTAAACCGGCCCTTGCAAGAGGGGAATTAAGAGCGATCGGGGCTACTACACTGAATGAATATCAGAAATATTTCGAAAAAGACAAGGCTCTCGAACGAAGGTTCCAGGTAGTTATGGTTGAGGAGCCTGACAGGGAGGATTCAATCTCCATTCTCCGTGGTATCAGGGAACGATATGAGGCACATCATAAGGTTATAATCAGGGATGAGGCTATTATTGCGGCTGTCGATCTTTCTACAAGGTATATAACCGACAGGTTTCTCCCGGACAAAGCCATTGACCTGATTGATGAAGCAGCTTCCAGACTGAGACTTGAAATGAACTCTGTCCCGGAAGAAATTGACGAGGCTGAACGTACAATTACCAGGCTTGAAATTGAAAAAGAAGCTCTCAGACGCGATGGCGACACAGTGAAGGCAGACAAGGTAGCGAGGGAACTTGCCGATACCCAGGCAAGAAGAGATGAACTCAAGGCCGGCTGGAGGGCAGAAAAGGAATTGATAGAAAAGGTACACTCCAGGAAAGAAGAAGTTGAAACCTTACGCATTGAAGCCGATCAGGCAGAAAGAGCCGGTGATTATGGAAAGGTTGCTGAAATAAGATATGGTAAGATTAATCTGCTGGAAAAAGAGATTGAAGAGATCAAGCTCTCAATCGGGCAGCACAGGAGCAAAGGAACTCTGGTACAGGAAGAGGTGCGGTCGGAAGACATAGCTGCAATTGTATCGAAATGGACAGGTATTCCTGTTTCACGAATGCTGGAAAGCGAAAAGGAAAAGCTGCTGAGACTGGAAGATGAGCTTCATAAGACAGTTGTAGGACAGGATGACGCCATCACTGCAGTGGCTGATGCTGTAAGAAGATCCCGCGCTGGTCTTCAGGACCAGAACAAACCGCTGGGATCGTTTATATTCATTGGTACCACAGGAGTAGGTAAAACTGAACTTGCACGAGCGCTGGCCGGGTTACTCTTCAACGATGAGAATATGCTGACCCGTATCGATATGTCTGAGTACCAGGAACGGCATACGGTCTCAAGGCTTATCGGCGCTCCTCCAGGATATGTTGGATATGACGAAGGCGGACAGCTTACAGAGGCGGTCAGACATAAACCATATTCTGTGGTGCTCCTCGATGAGATAGAAAAAGCTCATCCCGACATCTTCAACCTTCTCCTTCAGGTGCTTGATGAAGGACGACTTACCGATAACAAGGGAAGAACTGTCAATTTCAGGAACGTCATTGTGATTATGACCTCAAACCTCGGCTCCGAAATTATCAGGGAAAGGATGGAAAAATGGATGAACAAAATGCCGGAAAGCGAATCGGATAAGCTCAGAAATGAGATCATGCAACTGCTGAGGAGATCATTCAGACCCGAATTCCTGAACCGTGTCGATGAAATAGTTATGTTCAAACCTCTTGATATAGATCAGATACGCGAGGTGGTGAAGATCCAGCTCCGCGAGGTTGAATCTCTTCTTGAAAGCTACCATCTTACTATGCAACTGACAGATACTGCCATCAACTGGCTAACTGAGAAAGGTTATGATCCTCAGCTCGGAGCACGACCTGTTAAACGGCTTATACAAAAAGAGATTATCAATGAGCTCTCAAAAAAGGTCATCGGTGGTACAGTAAAATCAGGAGATAAAATAAAGATAGATACTGATGGAGATCATCTGATCTTCAGGACTGCCTGAAAATCACGAGTGTCATCTTAATGTCCTTATACATGCTTCAAGATCATCATAGATCTGGAATACATTATTCAGATGGAGCGATTGAAAAAGCTCAAGTATTTGCGGCTCGGGATTAGCTATTTTCAGGGTACCGAAACTGTTTCGTGCAGCACGGTGAGCGGAAAGGAAACAGCTGAATCCTGAGCTGTCAATATATTCTACTCCTTTAAGGTCTAATATAGCCTTAGAATGAGCATTGTCAAAAACCTTATTGACAGTTTGCCTGATCTCATCAGTGACCAGCGCGTCTATTTTCTTGACAGTGAAGGATATGATATCAATCTTATCCCTTCTTTCAATATTTACCATTTAATTCTGTTTTTTGCTTCTCTCCACCAGGTCCTCAAGCTCGGTGATAGCTGCTTCAGTCTCTGACTGGAACCTTGAAATATAAGATTCATAAAGGTGTTGTTCTTTTCCTTCCTTAGCCTGGAGTTCAAAAGCTTTCAGCATGGCTGCCAGATCGTTCATTCCCATTATTGATACAGATGACTTGGCTTTATGGGCCAGCAAACCAAGCAGTTTGAAGTTCTTGTCGCTGTAAAGGGTTTTCATCTCTTCCAGGATCTCCACCGACTGTTCCCTGAACAGACCTACGAGTTCGGTAATTATCTCCGGATCCCCACCGGATACAGATTCAAGATATTCAGTGTTAATTAGCTTGTAATCCATGCCAGATATGTTAATCCCTGTTCGAAGGAATGGAACGATTTATTGCCAAATATAGTGTTTTTCTGCCAGGTTTTGCCTATGGTCGCTACCTAATATTAACCTATAATACAGCATACTTTTCCGCTTACGTGAAATAAGTACTATTTTTGCAGAAGGAAAAGAATAGAACATGAATTACCACTTCTGTTACTTATCAGCACTCTTCTTGTGCCTCTCTGCTACCCTTTATTCACAGGAGGATGTACAGGTCAGAATGCAGGATTTCCGTAAAGGAAAGGTTGGATTAGATGATGCCTGGAAAAATGTCAAAAGCGGAGATGAACAGTATGCTCTGGGTGGTATAGCGTACGCTTACGCCTTTGAAGATTATGTCAAAGCATCAGGCTATAATGATGCCAATCCGGAACTGAATTATAAGACAGGAGCTTCAGCCCTTTTTTCAGGAAAGAAGGAAAAAGCATGGAACTACCTGAAAAAAGCATTGGATATACGTAGCGATGTGGCAGGTGATATTCTGCTGCTTGCCGGTCACTCACTTCAGTATAAAGGTGAATATTCCAGGGCCATGGAATTACTGAATAAATATCTGGATTCAGATATTGAAAAATCCACTCACCAGACAGAGCTGGCGAAACAATACGTGGAGGAATGTATTGCAGCAATGCATATACTTTCTGATACTATGAAAATTTCGATCGTTAATGAGGGAAAGAATATCAATTCAGAAGAAGATGATTATTCGGAAGTCCTTTCCGATGACGGTAATTTTATCTGTTTTGCATCACGACGGCCTCTTGAAGGATCGAGTGATCATTACCCCGACGGAAAATCAGACGAGAACATTTTCGTTGCCTCTGTTCAGGACGATTCATGGGGACCGGCTGGATTACTTACAGGAGAACTGACAACAAAATATTGTGAAACACCTCTTTATCTTAATAAATCGAGTGATTCATTATATGTTTATTCGGGATACAGGAACGGAGGGGATGTCGCGTTGTCTGTCAGAAAAAAAAGCAGGTGGAGCCTGCCAGGAAATATTAAGCCGGGGTTTAATTCAAAACATAAAGAATCCTCATTCTGTATCAGTCCTGACGGGAATGAAATCTACTTCGTTTCAGACCGGAAAAAGGATAATATCGGCAGAAAAGATATTTACATGATCAGGAAGATCGGACATGGCAAGTGGTCTGAGGCCAGGAATGCAGGGAATATCATCAATACTGCGTTCGATGAGGAGTCAGTGAGGTTGTCAGCATCAGGAGATACGCTCTGGTTCAGTTCAAGAGGACATGACTCGATGGGAGGGTTTGATATTTTCTATGCTCTTCGTGAAAATGGGAGCGACTGGAAAGATGTGAAAAATGCCGGTTATCCGCTTAATTCCCAGTGGGATGATCTGTTTTATGTTCCAGCTCCAGGAGAACCAGGAGCTTTCTATTTTGTTTCTAACCGTCCGGGAGGCCTGGGCGGACTTGATATATATAAGGGTCAGTATGTCAGGCAGGATAAGGTAACGGAACCAGTTCTGGCAAATGAACCGGTCAAATAAGAATTTAAGAATGATAAAATGAAAAATACTCCATTCACACAGTTTCATATTAGTGCAGGGGCCCGGATGGTCCCTTTTGCCGGATATAACATGCCTGTTGAATTTACAGGGATCACCGCGGAACATCTTGCTGTCAGGGAAGCAGTTGGTGTATTTGATGTGTCGCATATGGGCGAATTATGGGTAACAGGACCGTCTGCCCTTCCGTTCCTTCAATACATCACTTCAAATGATGTCACTTCGCTTTTCAATGGCAAAATTCAATACAGCTGTTTTCCTAATGGAAAGGGCGGAATTGTTGATGACCTGCTTGTATACCGGTTCGGCCCAGAAAAATATTTTCTGGTAATCAATGCTTCAAATATTGAGAAGGACTTTGACTGGTGCCTGAGCCATGCCGGGAAATTTGGTCTCGTCCCGGGTAAGGATCTGATAAATGTTTCAGACAGTATCGCTCAGCTTGCTGTTCAGGGACCATTTGCCCTGAAAGCAATGCAGAAACTCACCTCTGAGCCAGTGACAAATATGGAGTATTACACATTCAAGGTTCTGGAATTTGCAGGCATAAAAGATGCCATCTTTTCGACTACCGGTTACACCGGTTCGGGAGGTTGTGAGATTTATATCAGGAATGCAGATGCAACTGCTCTGTGGGATGCTGTTTTTGAAGCAGGTAAAGAGTTTGGAATCATGCCTGCAGGCTTAGGAGCCAGGGATACTCTTCGTCTGGAGATGGGCTATTGTTTGTACGGTAATGATATTAATGATATTACGTCTCCGATCGAAGCAGGCCTGGGATGGATCACTAAATTTAAAGGTGGGAAGAATTTCATAGACAGGGAGCTTTTACTGAGCCAGAAAGAGCATGGGGTGGAGAGAATGCTAAAAGGTTTTGTGATGATCGACAGGGGGATACCGAGACAACATTACGAGGTTGTAAACAGTGCAGGGAATGTGATTGGTGAAGTTACTTCCGGGACCATGTCTCCCACACTTAAGCAGGGAATAGGGATGGCATATCTTAATAAAGGATACTGGAAAGAGGATAGTGAAATCTTTATTCGGATCAGGAACAAGGATCTGAAAGCCAAAGTCGTCAGTCTTCCATTCTATAAAGTCTGAGCATGACTCTTATTAAACACCGGCTGGAAACATGTTTCTCACCGTCTCTTTTTGAAGCTGAAAGGTATGCGGAGTCCATAGTGGTTGTCCTGGACGTACTCAGGGCATCATCAGCAATCTGTACTGCCTTCGCCTGCGGAGCCGCCGCGATCAGACCTGTCACTGACATCGAAACAGCGCGGAAATACAAGGATGAAGGGTTCCTTATTGCAGCTGAACGAGACGGCATTGTGCTAGGTTTTGCCGATTTTGGCAATTCCCCATTCAATTTCACAAGAGATAAGGTGGAAGGCAAAACGATAGTGTACAGTACAACAAATGGAACAGCTATCATAAACATGGCTTCCTCTGCGTATGGGGTCGCCATTGGCTCATTTCTGAATATAGGTACTCTGAGCGACTGGCTGGTAAGGCAGGAGAGAGATATTCTCCTCTTCTGTGCAGGATGGAAGAACCGGTTTAATATCGAAGATACTGTCTGTGCCGGCGCTTTTGCCTTACGTCTGATAAACTCCGGTAAATATTCGACTGTCTGTGATTCTACTATTGCTGCAATGGATCTCTGGGAACTCGCTTCACACGACCTCAGAGGCTACATAGAAAAAGCCGCCCAGCGCAACCGTTTGCGGGAAAAGAATCTTGATGACTGTATAGATTTCTGTCTTACAATGGACTATACCGATAAAATCCCTGTACTGGATGATGGAATTCTTGTTAATAACATTTTATAAAAATGAGAGACCTGTGTTAATAATTTAACACAAGAAATGCTTTTTTGTATATTTTTGTAATCGACAAGTAAGATTTAATCTTAGTTATTAATCATAAATGCTACATTATGAAAAAACATAATTTTTATGCCGGTCCTTCGATCCTGCCGCAATACACTCTTGACAGGTCAATAGAAGGGATAAAAGATTTTGCAGGAACAGGTTTGTCTATTCTTGAGATATCACACAGGAGCAAGGAGTTTATTGCCTGTATGAATGACACGATTGCTCTCGTTAAAGAGCTTCTTGAAGTACCGTCAGGTTACAAGATATTCTTCCTGGGTGGAGGTGCAAGCACTCAGTTTGCAATGGTGCCTATGAACCTCATGATAAGCAAGGCCGCCTATCTTAACACCGGTGAGTGGTCAAGCAAAGCTATCAAGGAAGCTAAATTGTTCGGAGAAGTAATTGAAGTTGCTTCATCAAAGGACAAAAATTTCAACTATATCCCAAAAAAATATACCGTACCGGCTGATGTCGATTATTTCCATATCACTACGAACAATACGATATTTGGTACTGAGCTTAAAAAAGATCCGGATGTTAAAGTCCCGGTTGTTGCTGATATGTCTTCAGATATATTCAGCCGACCAGTAGATGTTTCCAAATATTCAGTAATATATGCCGGAGCTCAAAAGAACCTTGCCCCTGCAGGTGTTGCTCTTATCATTGTCAGGGAAGATGTTCTGGGAAAGGTGACCCGGCCAATACCTTCGATGTTTGACTACAGGGTACATATAAAGGCTGAATCGATGTACAATACCCCTCCTGTATTTGCGGTTTTTGCTGCACAGCAGACGCTGGTATGGCTCAAGGAACTGGGCGGAATTAAAGCCATTAATAAGAAAAATATCGAAAAAGCCGGAATTCTCTATGATGAAATTGACAGGAATAAATTGTTCGTCCCCACCATCGCCGATCCTGAAGACAGATCGATCATGAATATCTGTTTCGTTATGGCACCCGAGTACAAGGAACTTGAAAAACCATTTGCTGAATTTGCAAAATCGAAAGGCCTGATAGGTATTGAAGGTCACCGTTCAGTGGGTGGTTTCAGAGCTTCTACCTATAATGCCCTTCCAAAAGAAAGCGTTGAAGTTCTGGTAAGCGCTATGAAGGAATTTGAATCGAAAAATTAAAATACATACAACAATGAAAATCCTAGTTGCCACAGAAAAAGCTTTTGTACCGGTCGCGGTTAAGCAGATTCGTGAAGTAGTTGAATCTGCAGGGCATGAGCTGGCTCTGCTCGAAAACTATAAAGACGTGTCTGACCTGCTGAAGGCAGTTGTCGATGCTGATGCACTGATTGTCAGAAGCGATCTGATTACTGCTGCTGTTCTGGATGCTGCAAAAAAACTCAGGATAGTTGTCAGGGCTGGTGCAGGATACGATAATCTTGATCTTCCTGCATGTACAGCACATAAGGTTGTAGCTATGAATACCCCCGGACAGAATGCCAATGCAGTTGCCGAACTTGCTTTTGAAATGATGCTCTATCAGGCAAGAAACGGATTCAACGGGAAATCAGGGACAGAACTCAGAGGAAAGAAAATTGGGCTTCATGCTTTCGGTAATGTTGGGAAATATGTAGCTGAAATAGCCAGAGGTTTCGGAATGGATGTATTTGCATTAGATCCGTTTGTCAGTGCTGCCGATATTGAAAAATACGGAGTTAAGGTCTGCAATAGTGTCGATGACCTGTATTCTGTATGTCAGTATGTTTCACTTCATATGCCGGCAAACGATAAAACCAAAAAATCGATAGGCTATGATCTGTTGAAAAAAATGCCTGCAGACGCGGTTCTGGTCAATACTGCCAGAAAAGAAGTCATCGACGAGGAAGGCTTGCTGAAAATTTTCGCAGAAAGAACCGATTTCAAATATCTTTCGGATGTGGAACCAGATTCCAAGGCACAATTTGAGGAAAAATTCAAAGGAAGGTTTATCTTCACAGCCAAAAAGATGGGAGCCCAGACCGAAGAGGCAAATATAAATGCCGGTGTTGCAGCTGCCCATCAGATCGTTGATTATTTTGAAACAGGCAACGAAAGATTCAGAGTAAATAAGTAGAAACCAAACGGTATCTAGATGACAGTAGTCAAACCATTCAGGGGGCTTCGGCCCCCTCGTGCAATTGTTAAGGATCTGGCTTGTCTTCCGTATGATGTAATGAATACAGAGGAAGCCAGGGAGATGGCAAAAGGCAAGGAATGTTCTCTTCTTCACATTACACGGTCGGAAATAGATTTCCCCCCCGACACTGACGTTCACTCAGAGGAGGTTTATCACAGAGCTATCGACAATTTCAAAATCTGGCAGAAAAAAGGATGGCTGGTACAGGATGACGTGCCACAGTTCTACATCTATGCACAGACAATGAAAGACAGAACACAGTATGGAATTGTAGGATGTGCATCGGTTGACGATTACCTTAACGGAATGATTAAGAAACACGAGCTTACTCGTCCTGATAAGGAGCACGATCGCATGGTGCATATTAAAATGTGCGACGCGAACATTGAACCCGTATTTATTGCTTATCCTGCAGTTAAAGAGATCGATGAAATAGTAAGTGGTATTGTCTCAAATGAGCAGCCGGAATATGATTTCCGGGCAGATGACGGATTCGGACACCATTTCTGGCTCATTAAAGATCCGGAGACTAACAGGCGCATTGAGAAACTATTTGCAGAAAAGGTCCCTTTCACCTATGTTGCCGATGGTCACCACAGAACAGCAGCAGCAGCACTTGTGGGCAAGGAAAAACGGGATATGAACACTGCTCATAAAGGAACAGAAGAATATAACTATTTTATGGCTGTTCACTTTCCCGATACCCAGCTTCAGATTTGTGATTACAACAGGGTTGTGAAAGACCTTAACGGACTCACAACCGCTCAGATGCTTGAGAAGCTTGAGCAAGGATTCATCGTTGCTGAAAAAGGTAACAGGGCTTACAGACCCGGGAAACTTCATAACTTTTCGATGTACCTCGAAGGTAAATGGTACAGCCTCACTGCCAGAGAAGGTACCTACAACGATGATGATCCTATCGGTGGACTTGATGTCACTATCCTTACTGAGCAGGTACTGACCCCTGTTTTGGATATTCAGGACCTTCGCAGATCAAAACGGATAGATTTCGTGGGTGGTATCAGAGGATTAGGGGAACTTAGAAGACGGGTCGATAGCGGAGAGATGAAGATTGCATTTGCTCTTTATCCTGTTTCAATGAAACAGCTTATAACAATTGCTGATTCAGGTAGTATAATGCCTCCGAAAACAACATGGTTCGAACCTAAACTTAGATCAGGCCTGGTGATTCACCTTCTTGATTGATTGTACTGATTATATATTTTTAACTTTGCGTTTCTCTGTGTTCCTCTGAGTCTCCTTGTAAAAGAGTTTTTATTCATAATGAGACCCGGAGTGTTATTTGTTTATTCAAATACTTATAGACTGAACCCATTGGAGTAAAGGGGGAATTTTACAGCGCCGATGTCAATTATTGCTTCAAATATCAATTCTCTCAGGCAATCGCTTCCTGAGCATGTAAAACTTATTGCTGTTTCCAAAACGAAATCAGCTTTCGAAATCATGGAAGCCTATAATACCGGGCAACGCCTTTTTGGCGAAAACAGAGTGCAGGAGCTTTTGAGTAAAAAGGATCTTTTGCCTTCCGATATCGAATGGCATATGATAGGTCATCTTCAACGGAATAAGGTCAAGCATATAGTTTCGTTTGTCAATATGATAGAGTCTGTGGATTCTGCGAAACTCCTCGAAGTTATAAATGCTGAAGCTTCAAAGGCCGGAAGAAGGATTAATGTACTTCTTCAAGTCCATATCGCCACTGAAGAGACCAAATTCGGATTTAACATGGAAGAGATCAGGAATCTGCTTATATCTCCTGAATTCAGCGGTATGGACCATATCAGGATCTGCGGGGTTATGGGAATGGCCACTTTTACACCGAAAACAGATCAGGTAAGAGCAGAGTTCAGATCACTGTCGGAGCTGTTCAAAAAACTGAAATTCAGATATTTTTCTGATGATTACCACTTCCGCGAAATATCCATGGGCATGTCGGGCGACTATATGATTGCCATCGAGGAAGGAAGTACTATGATCAGAGTAGGAAGCTCCATATTCGGGGAGCGGATAAAACGACCTGAAATTCATTGATCAGTAGGGGTGGGATGACCAAACGGCTTTTCACCTGAGTATATAAATAAGCTCCTTTGTAAGATCTTCCTTTTCGGAAGAAAATTTGCCTGCATACTTACCTATATACTCGATCATTTCATTTTTCTTTTCCCTGCTGAGCCTGAAAGCTGATTCTTCTATCACTGTAAGGCATTCTAATGCAACAATATAGTCTGAGGTAAGGAAGGTATTAATTATGTCATCTGAAAATTCAGAATAGTCTAACCTTGACTGCCAGCAGGAAGAAACCAGCATGCTTAGAGTCTCCTGCCTGAAAGGTTTCCTGATCTCCTGTATAACCTCAGTGCTTACAGATTGATCTTTAAGATCATTCAGAAAATCACGGATCGCATTTTGAACAGATATATCTTCGGTTACATCATAAAGTCCGGCAAGAAGTCCGATGGCTCCTTCAAATGGTTCTTCATCTCTCAGAGACTTGATGGCGGCTCTTATTACAGGGCTTTCCGCACCGGAGAGAATGGCCTTTAGTTCCTTCAGTTTCTTGTCTGATTGAATCATTTAGTGATAATTTGCGCGAAGTTACAAATAGCATTATTAACTTTAGACGGTTTTTGAAAAATAAAAATAATGTGCTAATTTAGTCCGAAATATCTTTTGACACCTAAAATCTTCGATCATGAATAAAAACTATGGCATTTGGACGGGGCTCTTGGCCGGAGTCTTGCTTCTGGCAAGTGTGCTTACCTGCTGCAAGTCTGGAGGAAGTAAAGAACCCAAGGAAGGGGTTCCTGTTGAGGTTCCAAAAGCCAATCCGGCAGCTGTGGAGGATTTGAAACAGGCCCAAAAAGTATTTAATTCCCTGCCTTCACCGTTGGAATCAGCCATGCTGATAAAATCTGTCGGAGCCAGGTTCGATATGAGCCTTCTGAATCCACTGGCTAACAAGAACAATTATGTTACTAACAGGAGCCTGGCGCTGAACCTTGGCATTTATACCTGCGACCTTAGCTTTGCCAGCCTTTACGAACAGACCCAGCTGATTATAGACTATATGAACGCCGCGAAGAAAATGGCAGATGGTCTTGGAATACTCAAGGTTATTGATCAGGAAACGATGGATAAACTTGAACAGAATATAAACAACAGTGAAGTGATAATGCAGATTGTCAGCGAGACTTTCCTGAATTCGAATGCTTACCTGGAAGACAATGGTCAGGCTTCAACGGCTGCTGTGGTCCTTGTAGGCGGATGGTTTGAAGGTCTGTATATCTCAACCCAGCTTGTTGATATGAAAGATTTTAATCAGAATAAGCTGGTAGGTAGAATAATTGACCAGAAACTCTCAATTGATATTCTGCTTAACCTTCTTAATGCTCATAAGGGTGATCCCGCAATTGATGAACTTATTCCAAAGGTGGAGAAGCTGAAGCTGGTCTTTGATAAGATCACATTAACGACATCGCCGATCAGACCTGACTATGATAAGTCGTCAAATACTACCTACCTGAGGTCTAATGTTAAGAGTGATATGACGCCGGCAATATTCAAAGAACTTGCGGCAGAGGTAGCAGAGATAAGAATGTCATTTGTAAAATAAAGGTTAGCCATGAGAATACACAGAATAATCCCGATCCTCGCATTGTTGATTTTCATAGCCTCTCCTGATGCAGGGGCCCAGTGCAAGGCTTTTGCCAAGAAGGTCTGTCTGCCGGAACTGGGGAACTATACTCACGACGGCAATTATCATGCTGCTGTTCTGGTCGAGGGGGAAGAAGCTGAACTTTATAAAACGTTCTATTCGGATATGGATTACAGATTGGCTGTCTGCGGAGAGGAAAAACTTCCAAATATCGAATTCAAAGTTCTGGATGCAAACAGGAATGTCCTCTATTCGAATAAAGATGCCAATTATGCCCGTACCTGGGATTTCAAGCTCCAATCGAGCCAGCAGCTGAAGCTTGTTATTAAGGTCAATTCGGCAAACAAGCCGGGCGAAACTCCTGCAACCGGATGCGTGGCAATAATGTTCGGATTTAAGGTTAAGAAGTAATCTTCCTTCCTTGTATTAGTTTTTCTGAGAGAAACCTTCCCGTGTGAGATGCACTGCATTTAACAAGATCTTCAGGTTTACCTTCGAAGACGATATATCCTCCTTCTTCACCGCCTTCCGGTCCCAGATCTATTACCCAGTCTGCACACTTGATGACTTCCATATTGTGTTCTATCACAATCACGGAATGACCATGATCGACAAGGGCATTTATCGATTTAAGAAGTTTGTTTATATCGTGGAAATGTAATCCTGTGGTTGGTTCATCAAAAATGAACAGTATATGTCCGCTTCCTTTTTCCTGGCTAAGGAAGTAAGCCAGCTTGACTCTTTGGCTTTCTCCACCCGAAAGTGTACTGGACGATTGCCCCATCTTTATATATCCAAGACCTACATCAGACAGTGGGCGCAGCTTTTCAATGATCCGTTTTTCATTGCGGCCGGGATGCTGGCTGAAGAATTCAATGGCTTCGGTGATAGTCATTTCCAGTACATCATAGATATTCTTGCCATGATATCTCACGTCAAGTATCTCTTTTTTGAATCTCATGCCCTTGCAGCTTTCGCAGGTCAGCTCAACATCGGCCATGAATTGCATTTCAACTCTTATCACGCCTTCTCCCTGACATTCATCACATCTGCCTCCATCTATATTGAATGAAAAATGCGATGCCTTGAAATTATTCTGCACTGAGGCCTGTTGTTCTGCAAAGAGCTTCCGTATCTCATCGTAAGCTTTGAGATAAGTCACCGGATTAGAACGGCTCGATTTACCTATAGGGTTCTGGTCAACCAACTCAATGCCTGTCAGCCTTGATATATCACCTGTCAGATCGCTGAACTGGCCCGGACGGGTATTATTAATGTTCAACCTTCCGGCAAGCACCCTGTAGAGTATGTCAGATACCAGACTTGATTTCCCGGATCCGCTGACTCCCGTGACAGCTGTTATAACATGAAGGGGGAATTTGACATCAATGTTTTTTAAATTGTTCTCCCTTGCACCATTGATTCCAACGTAGCTGTTCCATTTCCTCCTGCTGCCTGGAACCGGCACCGACAGTCTTCCGCTGAGGTAACCTGCAGTCAGTGATTTATTGGAAGTGCTGAGATTGAGCCCCCCCTGGTAAACTACCTCGCCGCCGAGCCTTCCTGCTTCAGGTCCCATATCGATGATCTGATCGGCTGCACGGATAATCTCCTCCTCATGTTCCACGACCAATACTGAGTTACCCATATCCCTGAGCTCCCTCAGAACTTTTATCAGGAGGTTTGTGTCACGGGGATGCAGGCCAATGCTTGGCTCGTCAAGAATGTACATTGATCCGACAAGATTTGATCCGAGTGATGTGGAGAGATTGATCCTCTGAGATTCTCCTCCGGATAAAGTTGCTGAAAGCCTGTCGAGCGTCAGATAAGGCAATCCAACATCAATCAGAAAACGTAGTCTTACTGTAATCTCTTTAAGCAGTCTTTCCGCGATCCTGGAATCCTCTTCAGAAAGTTTAAAATCACTGAATACATCATATAGCCTGCCGACCGGCATGCTAACCATATCGAAAATTGAATAGCCATTTACTTTTACATATCCGGCTTCCTTTCTGAGCCGCGATCCTTTGCACTCAGGACATGTGGTTTTACCGCGGTATCGGCTCAGAAGGACCCTGTACTGGATCTTGTATTTCTTCTCTTCAAGGTGCTCGAAGAATTTGTCTATGCCATAAAAATATTTATTCCCGTGCCAGAGCAATTTTTTCTGTTCATTAGTCAGCTGGTAATATGGCTTATGTATCGGGAATCCAAAGAGATCAGCATTAGTAATCAGCCTCTCTTTCCATTTTTTCATCGTTTCACCTTTCCAGCAAACAATGGCATCTTCATAAACCGAAAGATTCTGATTGGGGATCACAAGGTTCGCATCTATCCCGATAACCTTGCTATATCCTTCACAAACAGGACAGGCTCCGATGGGATTATTGAAACTGAAAAGGTGTTCGGTCGGTTCCTCGAACATTATCCCGTCAGCTTCAAAAACATTTGAAAAATTCTCCCTTCTGACTCCACTCTCTTCCAGTATAACTATCTGACAATAACCTTTTCCTGTCTGGAAAGCAGTTTGCGCCGAATCTGCAGCCCTGCTGAAATTGTCGGCTGAATGGCTTATTACCAGCCTGTCGATGACTATATTCACACAGTTTCCCGGAATAAAGTCATCAAAATTGTCAATCCCGTCAAGCTTTAAAAGTTCCCCGTCACGTTCAATGCGACTGAATCCCTGTTTGATAAGGAAGGCAAAATATTCCTTTATGCTGAGATTCTCCGGTATGATTCCACACGATGTAATGATTACTTTGGTTTCAAGAGGAAGGGCAGCAAGAAAATCAACTATGTCATCCACACTATGCTTTTTTACTTCCTTCCCTGAAATTGGAGAGTAAGTACGGCCGATCCTTGCAAAAAGGAGCCGAAGATAATCATATATCTCAGTCGATGTTCCTACTGTCGAACGTGGATTCCTGGTGTTTACTTTTTGTTCAATAGCTATCGCCGGAGGAATTCCATTGATGAAGTCGACCTCCGGTTTGTTCATCCTTCCTAGAAACTGCCTAGCATATGAGGAAAGACTCTCAACATAGCGCCTCTGACCTTCCGCGTATATTGTATCGAATGCAAGTGATGACTTGCCGGAACCTGAAACACCGGTTATTACCACAAGCTTGTCCCTGGGTATATCAAGACTTGTATTTTTAAGATTATGAACCCTTGCCCCTCTGATTTCAATATTCCCCGCCATTTCCGATGGTCTCCTGTTTGTTAATTATCCGTAATTTCCGGTAAAAATCTAAAAGTAATACTTTCATATTGAAAAAAATGCTTTCTTTGCATTACAAACCAATTAATAAAAAGGAGGACTGCCTATATAAAATCTCTACTCTGATCAATAAATGAAAGAGTTATGAGTGAATTTAATTCCGATTATGAACTGATTAACAGATTCATAAAAGGGGAGCAGTCTTGTTTTGAAGAACTAATCCACCGCCATAAGAACAAGGTATTCGCGTATATAAATCTTTATATACGTGATCAGGCTTTAGCTGAAGATATCTTTCAGGACACTTTCCTGAAAGTAATCCAGTCTGTCAAATCCGGAAGGTATTATGATAATGGGAAATTCATTTCCTGGGTGATGCGGATTGCCCATAATCTTATCATTGACCATTTCAGGAGAATCAAACAGATGAATACCGTATCGAATGATGACTATGAGTCTGATATCTTCAATTCAAAGAAATTTGCCGAAAATAACATAGAAGACGATATGATCAAACGACAGGTCCAGAAGGATATCCGGAAGATGATCTCGCAACTCCCTGATGATCAGAGAGAAGTTGTTATTCTGAGGCATTATGCCGGCCTTAGCTTTAAGGAAATTTCTGAAATAACTGAAGTTAGTATCAATACTGCCCTCGGCAGAATGCGGTATGCCCTGATCAATCTCAGAAAGATTATGGATGAGAAAAAGATCAGCCTTACCATAAGCTGATGGCAGAAGAGATTTTCGGGCAGTTGTACTGATATTTCGGAATTGTTACAATATTATTCTGCGGCAGCCGTTTTCCCATAAACCGGAAAATATGATGCCTATGGGAATTAATTCTACTCACTTTATTTCATATCACGACATAAGAGTATACGATATTGATCTGGTTGATGATGCATGGGGATTCAATTCAACCTTTCATGACGTGATAGGACTGCTCGGATCCTCTGAGATAATCCCCGGGCAGGATCTTACTGACAAACTGATCAGAAAGATAAGGGAACACTGATAACTTTTTATTAAGTTACGATACCGTAAATTTCCGGCAGGAAGATTCAATATTCCGACCGGTTATTTCTTTGTTACGGCAGTCATGATATGCGTTTCTGCTTTTTTCTGAACTTCGTACTGGCCAGGGATCTTTAAGTTTATCCTGAATTCAGAAGAGAGTTCTCAATTATTACTGGTTGAGGAAATAGATAGAATGGCATGCCGCAACTCCGGCAGTCTCTGTCCTGAGTCTGCTTTTACCCAGATGGACCGGGATGAATCCATGTTCAGTAGCGTAACTGATCTCTTCAGAAGAGAAATCTCCCTCCGGACCTATTAGTATTACTGCATCAGAGCCTTTCCTGTAGATTTCACTTATGCCTTTTCGCTGACCCGCCGGATCGCAATGTGCTATCATACATGTTCCGGTATTGTCTTTGCTGATAAAGTCTGAGAACCCACATACCTCATTGAGTTGTGTAAGCCTGGCTTTCAGTGATTGCTTCATGGCTGAGACGATCAGATTTTTCAGCCTGTCCTTCTTAATACCTGGTTTTTCAGTGTTACTGCATATAAGTGGAGTGATCTCGTCTATTCCCAACTCTACGCTTTTCTCTATGAACCATTCAAAGCGATCGGGATTTTTGAGCGGAGAGATTGCCATATGCAGCCTGTAATCGCGTTTTTCAAATTCCCTGTCAACACCTGTAATATCCACAATGCACTTTTTTGGATCAGCACCGCGGATGACACCTTCATACAATCCGCCTTTCCCGTCGATCAGTCTGAGCGGATGACCCGTCTTCATCCTAAGTACACGTATACAATGTGATGATTCATTCTCGTCGAGGATATATTCATCACCTGTTATATCAGGAGCATAAAATATCTGCATCTTAAATGGTTTGTACAAATTTAGCCAATATTATATTTGAAACCCGGACTTATTTATAACCTTCGCGTAAGATAGATGGCTTCTTGGCTATTTGATACAGGCTATTCTACCAAGCTTCATTCATAAAGGATCAGTATATGAAAATAGGCCTTATTTCCGACACGCACGGTTGGATACACCCTGCACTTTATGATTATTTTTCATCGGTCGATGAATTATGGCATGCAGGAGATATCGGAAATATTGAAACAGCTGATGAGCTGGCTTCTTTTAAACCTTTTAAAGCGGTTTACGGCAATATTGATAATGATGTTGTAAGACGTTGTTTCCCTGAGCAATTAAGGTTTAATACCGGCGAGAAACGCGTCTGGATGACTCATATAGGGGGAGTGCCCAATAATTACGACAGACGTGTGAGACAAGACATCATGGAGAATACTCCTGATATTTTTATCTGCGGACATTCACATATTGCAAAAGTCCAGTACGACAGGAAAGTGGGGATGCTTTACATAAATCCGGGGGCAGCCGGTTATAATGGATTCCATAAATATATGACTGCTCTCAGGTTCTGCATCGATGGGAAAGATATCCACGACATGGAATTAATTGAGCTTGGGGAACGGGGAAAAGTCAAAATCATTTAAGAGGAGCTTCCTCTTCACCGGTATCTCCTGCCATTCTGCTCAGGAATTTTTCAACCCTGTTTTCAACTGAGATCATATACGTGTATGGAGTTCTTGTTGTTGATTCAGGATGTTTACGTTCGTTTTGTTTGGTATTGGCAATCAGCGTGTTGTATGTAATGTTAGCCGACTGTGTCATCATCACTCCCCTGAAGTAGGAGAAGTAATACCATGTCGACTGATCTGCTTTAAGATATATATCAATGAGGTCGCCTGTCCGTCTTCGCTGAAGTTCGATAAAGCCTTCCACATAAAGGTTTACAGGCTGGGGGCCGATAAAACCGATCCCGATCTTACCTGTTGACCTGAATGAGGATGTTGATTCATTCCAATACAGATTCACATCGTTAAGTACGAGCTCATAAACAAACTCTTTGGGTATGTTTCTGGCGCTTCCGAAGAGGTTCATCTCTTCCTTAAGCTGGTTAGCAAGATCGGTACCGAACAAATCCTTCATGCCTTTTATCATGAATTCCGAATTCAGGCTGACCGGTTTCAATGAGGGTTTCATTCGGAAATCTTCAGCCATCATCTTCAGTCCTTCAGATGAAAAGTGAAAGTCAAGGGCAATGATAGCCTGTATGTTTATCTTTCCCGAGTCGGTCACATGAATTACCTTACCTGCACTTTTCATTTTCATAAGGTCGAAGTTGGCTCCGAAATCAAGTGATCCTTCACTGGTCAGAATGCAATAATTCTTGTCAAGAGCAATCTGATTTCCATTAAGTTTGGGATCGGCCAGTTTTTCAAGTGACGCTATAGTATATTTCCCTTTTGTTTTATCGAACCTGAGATAGCCCTGAGCGCTCACAAGTGCAACATCGCTCCAGGCTTTCTTTGCTGAGAGGAATGCCGGGTAGATATGTGTAGAATCAGTATTAATAACCGAACCTGAAAATAACAGATTGTCATTTGTATCCCTGGGTTTATCGGTAATGGGTATCATTACATTTTTCGGGTCGATCTTTGATTTGAACCTGATGCTATAACTCTGGATGTTACTGCACTCACTTATTATACCGGCCGATCCGGTGAATGTAAGAAGATCATTTCTTGCGGAGAGCATAACATCTCCGCCAAATGTAAAGGCAGAACTGAGCTTGAATTTCTGTTCAGGGGGGATGTACCCGGAGGCTGTCGTGGTCATTGTATCGACCAGTAGTTTCGGGAAGCTGATCTGCTCGATCTCATTATTATCATTTACATAGTCAAACACGGCGCTACCGGAATATCTTTTGGTCGATTCGATCGTAATGTTAGCCGAATGGAGCAAATGTTTGTTATTTACAGCGATTATAGCGCTGTCGAGCGGTTGGATCTGGGCTCTCCTTGTGATCACAATCTTCCCGTTCTTTGGTTGGATAAGTGCATCAGCCACATGAATGTAATTTATGCCTTCAGCTTCTGCATATTCCTTGTCCAGATTATAGGTGCCCTTCAACGATAAAAAACTCAGAGTATCTTTAAGACTGTTGGTTGCAAAGAAGGTTGGCTTATCCAGTTTGTTCATGCTGACCCTTAGCAGTTTGTCACTGGTAAGAAGCTGAGCGCCTGATTTTCCTTTTTGTTCCATGTTGAGGATATGACTATCCATATTGTAGGAGAAATCTGTCATCTTGCAGATATATTCCAGTTCCGGGAATTTGACCATTGATGAGTCCGTGTTAAGATGGAAGGTGCTCATCTTCTGATCGAAGTTGATATAGGTGTTTGCATTGTCAGCAATGAATGAATAGCCGTTTGTGGTCAGGGATTTAAGATTATAATCCGCTGTATCGGCTTTGATGGCATTTGCAGAAAAACTGAATTGTCTGGAGGTGATCCTCGAATTAGTCATGTCAATAACTCCCGATCCTCTTAACTTATCAGGTGTGAGTTTGACTGATCCGTCCAGCATGGTTCCGTTGGCGAACATTGTAAACGCTTTGCCCTGACTGTTACTCGCCGTCCACTCATCTTTCTGAATGAGCCATTTGATATTCACATTCTGACCCGATAAGACAGGAAAAATCTCCTCTTTGTCTTTGTTAATATCGAACGATACCGCTTCTGTGGTCATGGAGTCAGGGAAGAACCTATATTCATGTGAGGTGGAAGTGGATGAAAGATGAGTAAGTTTCCCGCTGCCGATCATTCCCTTGCTGCTCATGTTTATAGTGTCGAAGAGCCTGGCTTTTCCACTATAAAGATCAAGTCCCTCAGTTGGTATTTTCATGTTAAACCCGAGAGAGTTGTTTTCCAGAATGATAAGGTGCTGCTTTGAGGGTTTTAGAATATTCCGCCAAAAAACTCACCCGTCATATTCATGTCCTCTGAATTAAAATGGTCGATATTGTTGTAGGTATACGGGTCTACCCTGAAATAGAATTCTTTTTGTTTGTAAATGCCTTCCAGTCCGGGTATCTTGTCGTAGTAGATATATGAGTAGTTTTCGGTGCTGATTACAGGATATTGTTTGAAGTTCTTCAATCCTGATTTGTTGTTAGGATTATCGATCAGCAAAGTGGCAGAACCCCGTTGAAGGATATTATCAACCTGCCTGGAAACAGGATTGCCGTAAACATCC
>CAXXWV010000007.1:0-240510 GCA_963676175.2 Bacteroidales bacterium | reverse complement strand
TACATGAATTTTCCTGATAGTTGAGTTAAAAATCAATGCAAACCGAACAAGATTACAGAAGTACCAAAGCTCATTAAAGGGTTACTTTGCATCAACAACAGTACATTCAGGAAAGACTCACAGAAGGAAACATTATTCAGACAGGCAAGTAAATGATTTTTAGACTATAATCTATGAGACTACCATTAAGAGGAATTATTCCGCCTGTTGTCACTCCTTTGCTTGACAATAACAGGCTTGATGTAGATGGGCTTGAAAGGCTGATATCCCATTTGCTGGCGGGAGGTGTTCATGGTTTATTTATTTTAGGTACTACAGGTGAAGCAACAAGCCTGAATTACAATCTCAGGAAGGAGCTCATAAAAAGGACCAGCGAATTTGTAAATGGAAGAATTCCAGTAGTAGCAGGTATAACCGATACATCACTTCACGGTTCTCTTGAAATTGCCGAATATGCTAAAGATGCAGGATTGGATGGTCTGGTGGTAGCTCCACCATACTATGTACCAATTTCTCAGGAAGAGATGAGGGAATACCTTGAGAATCTGGCACCACGTTTACCTCTGCCCTTCCTTATGTACGACATGCCCAGCTGCACCAAAATCCATATGTCGGTTGAGACGGTAAAGAAAGCTAAAGAGCTGGGAGCTGTCGGAATAAAAGACAGTTCGGGTGATATGTCATATCTTTTCGCACTTATTCAGGAATTCAGGGATTTCCCCGATTTTTCCATCATAGCCGGTACAGAGCTCTTTTTACCTGACACCATCCTTCAGGGAGGACATGGAGCTGTTGCCGGAGGAGCAAATATTTTTCCCCGGCTTTTCGTGGATCTTTATAATGCTTCAGTTGATAAGGACCTTGAGAAAATCGCCCTGCTCAGAGATAAAGTCATGATGATCGAAAAGACTATCTTCAGTGTAGGCAGGCATAAATCGAGATACATCAAAGGAATCAAATGCGCCTTATCTGTAATGGGTATTTGTGACGACTATGTTGCATGGCCTTTACATAAATTCCGTCCTGAAGACAGGAAGAAGATAGAACAGCATCTTGAGGATCTTAACAGGATAATTCCCGGATAATAACTAACTTAGCTGCGATGGAGAATTTAAAAGCAATAATGGTCGCCCTTCTCCTGGTCCAGGCGGTGTCAGGAATAACGGCACAAATCCGCGATGAACACCATTCAATTATCGGAGAGGAGTATGTTTTTCCGTTCCAGAATGAACATGTACATGGAAGCAGTATGGTGTTTCTGCCGAACGGGGATCTTCTTGCCTGCTGGTTCCAGGGCTCCGGAGAAAGGACGGCTAATGATGTAAGGATAATGGGGGCCCGGAAGAAGAAAGGGAGCCAGGCCTGGACAAATCCTTTCCTCATGGCTGATACAAAAGGGATTCCTGATTGTAATCCTGTATTGTTTCTCAATAAAAAGGGTAAGCTCTTTATTTTCTGGATAGCAGTGATGGCCAACAAATGGGAAAATTCCATCATTAGGTACAGAACCACCACTGATTTTGGAGGAAATGGGGCGCCTGTCTGGCAATGGCAGGACGATATTCTTTTCAAACCCGGTGAAAGTTTTGCGGATGAAGTGGAAAAACGGTTCGCAGAAATGCCAAAAAATGAAGCAGGATGGTCAGGTTATGCGCCGAAATATGACGATATGATCATTGAAGCGAGTAAGGATCTCTCTAAGAGAAGTTTCGGTTGGATGACAAGGATACATCCGCTCATCTTACACAGCGGAAGGATACTGTTGCCGCTTTACTCCGACGGTTTCAATTTCTCTCTCGTGGCAATTTCTGACGATGACGGAACCACATGGAGGTCAAGCCTGCCGATTGTTGGCAGGGGCCCCATACAACCGGCCCTGGCAGAAAGAAAAGACGGGACGATCGTTGCATATATGCGCGACAGTGGCGATGCTCCCGCAATGATACATATGAGTACGTCCACCGATCAGGGTGAATCATGGAGTGCATCGGTAAAAACTGATATTCCAAATGAAGCCAGTGTTGAACTTTGCTCACTGAATGATGGTAAATGGGCATATTTCGGTAATGATATCAACGATGGCCGATATCAGCTCTCGCTTTATCTTTCTGATGATGAAGGTCTGACATGGAAGTGGAAAGAATGCATAGAGTACGACAAAGACAGGAAAGGAAGCTTTTCTTATCCCTGTATGATACAATCGGCTGATGGACTGGTCCATATTTCCTACTCCTATTCTGAAGGTGAAGGGAAAAAAACAATAAAGCATGTTGTTGTTGATCCGGTAATGATCACAAAATAAAATACCTTCCGGCTTTTTAAAAAGCTGACAAATGCGGATATTTACGTTGGATTAATTTTCTTCAGATACTACAGCATAGTAAGCTGACAAGAATGAAGGAATTATTATTCCGGCTGAAACAAACCGAAAGTAGCAAAGAATCTGCTGATTATCATGATGACAGGAAACGAATTCCGGAACTCTCTGCGATCTGGTAAGACAGTCTACGGCACACTTGTGACTTCACCATCGCCTAAGATGTTTGATACTATAGTGAACCTTAAGTGCGACTTTGTTTTTCTGTGTAACGAACATGTGTTTTATAATCCTGAATCACTCGGATGGATGTGCCGGGCATACAGGGCAGCCGGTATTGTACCGGTAGTAAGGATACTAAAATCTGATCCCGCGTTCGCGACTCAGGCGCTTGACTCAGGCGCCTGTGCAGTGCTCGCACCATATGTGGAGGATCCAGCGCAGATAACTGAGCTGATTGGAGCAGTCAGATACAGACCACTGAAAGGAAAGAGGCTCAGGGATATACTTTCCGGACTTGTAACTCCTGAACAGGAGATGGTGGATTACCTGAAAAACTACAACAGGGACAATTCACTGCTGATCAACATTGAAAGCCCCTCAGGCGTTGCTTCCATGGAAGATATGATGTCTTTGAATACGATTGACGGACCCGGCGTGGATGGATTTATCATCGGCCCTCATGATCTGTCTGTATCTCATGATATGCCGGAACAATATGCCGGAAGGGATTTTATCGCTCTGAGCAACGGAATAATCAGGAAAGCCAGAGAAAACGGATTCGCGGCAGGCGGCCATAATGGATCACGAGAAAGTTTGGATCTTCAGAAGGGATGGGTAAAGGCAGGCGCTACAATAATAATGAACAGTTCTGATATTTTCCTGTTTGCAGATAACTATTCCAGGGACATAAATCTATTACGGTCGATAAAGGGAGAATCCGGACTGGAAAACACTCAGGAAGAAAATATTTAATCATTTCAAAACAACCAGGCTTATGAAAATCAGAGGAAGAATTATCCTGGCAGCAATAATATGCATGATGAGTTCCTTCCTCATGCCTATAGGCGCTGCTAAACCTGATCAACTGGCAATTGTGGTTGCTGACAGGAACAGCAGGATGTTGCTCAGGGCAGCACAGGTTTTCAAAGAGGAAGCAGGGAAACGTACTCACCTGGATATACCTGTTATTTTCAACATCAATGAAAAGCGGAAAAATCTGGTAATTATTGGGATTGAAGGACAAATGGGCAAACTTGACAGGGAGACCATAAATGCACTTCAGGCAATGAACCCAACCGGGAAAGAAGGTTTCAAAATAGTAACCGGGAAGGAAGGATCGGTTATAATTGCCGGACACGATGAAGCTGGTGCATTTTATGGTATGGGGTGGCTTTTAAGGAAGATTACTTTACTGGATCACAGGATCATAATACCAGGGAAGATCAGTATTTCATCTACTCCCATTTATCCAATACGTGGTCACCAGCTCGGATACAGGCCGAAGACAAATGCGTATGATGCATGGACTGTGAAACAGTTTGATTCGTACATAAGGGATCTGGCGGTTTTCGGAGCCAACAGTATAGAGATCATGCCACCACGGACAGATGATGATCCTACCAGTGCAAACATGAAAATGCCGGCTATCCGGATGATCGCTGAACAATCGCGGATTTGCAGGGATTACCGGCTCAATGTCTGGATGTGGTATCCGAATATGGGTAGTGATTATACTACACCCGACTCTGTCAGGAAAGAACTGGCGGAAAGGGAGCAGATTTTCCGTGTTCTCCCTAAGCTTGATGCGCTCTTTGTTCCAGGGGGTGATCCGGGTGAGTTGGAACCCGATCAGTTGTTCGAATGGCTCGGAAAAGTGGCTGCAGTACTTCGGAAATATCATCCAAAAGCCAAAATATGGGTATCACCACAGGCATTTAAGCCAACTCCAAACTGGTATGACGATTTTTACCGCAACATCAACAAAAAGTATAACTGGCTGGGCGGAGTTGTTTACGGACCATGGATCAGAACCCCGTTGCCTGAGGTCCGTGAACTGATAGGTCCGTCTGTTCCTATCAGACTTTATCCGGATATTACGCATAGTCTGAGCTGTCAGTACCCTGTACCTGACTGGGATCTGGCATATGCCATGACCCTTGGGAGAGAATGTATCAATCCCAGACCGGTTGATGAGCAATATATTCACAATTTTTATGCTCCGCTCGCAAGCGGAAGCATAAGTTATTCGGAAGGAACAAACGATGATGTCAATAAGTTTGTATGGACCGGACAGGACTGGGATCCATCGACACCGGTGATTGAAACGCTGCGCGATTACGGGAGGTATTTTATAGGACCGGATTACACCGAGAATATTGCGCAGGGATTGCTTTCACTGGAACTTGACTTCAGAGGGCCTCTGATATCAAACGATCAGGTAGAAAAAACGCTTTTTCAGTGGAGGGATATGGAACGGAATGCTCCGCAGGAAGTACTATCGAACCCCAGATTTCAGAGCGGCCTTCTTAGAGCATGCTTTGATGCGTATGTGCAGAGAAGGCTCAGATATGAAAACTCTCTGGAAATGCAGGCAAAGGAAGTTCTTGAGAATGCCAAAAAAACAGGCTCTGCCGACGCCATCCGGCAAGCCAGGGAAATACTCACTTTTTCAAGGACCAAACCTGTTGCACAGGAACTGAAGCTCAGATGTCTGGCGCTGGCTGATTCTCTTTACAGATCATTCGGAGAACAACTCACGGTTGGCAGACATCATGCAGCGGAAGGGAGAGGTAATTTTATCGACAACATAGATATTCCGCTCAATGATGCACTATGGATCTTAGATCAGCTGAACGAAGCTGAAAAGTACAATGAAGAAACACAAAGACTTGATGCTATCTACAGGATACTTCACAGAACCGATCCCGGCCCGGGAGGCTTTTATGATAATTTCGGTCAGCCTTCAGCATGGAAAAGGGTGAAATCTGAAAAAACATGGGCCGAAGATCCTGGAAGCCTTGAATCTCCGAGAGTAAGCTTCGGAGTTGGTCTTAAAGGTGAAGACTGGGTACATGAAGTTGTGGCAAAGGGATTTGAGGGACAATCAACACCACTTGCATGGATGAACCAGATCAATACTCTTTATGATACGCCACTTGAGATTGAATACGATCATCTTGACACCTCCGCGTACTATATACTCAGAATCTCATATACCGGACGATTCAGATCAAATATGAAACTCACTGCCAATGGAGTGAAGATCCACGACTATATCCAGACAGGGAATAAACCTGTATATGAGTTTCATATCCCGAAGGAAGTGACCTCCAACGGAATAATCCATTTTACATGGACATGCGGACCGGACAGGGATGGAGAAGGCGAACGCGGCGCCCAGGTTTCTGAGATCTGGCTCATACGAAATAGTGTTAAACCCAAATGAACATACCATACCCATAGACTACTCGTGTGGCTGTATTCTATTCAGCTGTTAAAACCACAATCTGGCACTGAAATCAGTTACCTGAAAGAACCGAGCTGTTCAGAATACTTGGGATTGCACCAGGCGGATCATCTGAAAGAAACGGATCTATTCCTCCCTTATCCCAAACAGGATAGCCTTCGATTGCACCTTTAACATTCAGGGCAGCCAGTTTGGACATATTTTCCCTCGTCCATTTGGTGGAAGATGCTATATGAGGAACCAGAATAACATTAGGCAGTTTTTTGAGATCTTCGTTTATATCAGGTTCAAATTCATAGACATCCAGTCCCGCTGAAAATCCGGGATTATTGCTGCAGTGTATTGCAAGATCAGCTTCCCTGATGACGGCTCCACGGCATGTATTGATCAGAATAGCATCAGGCTTCATGAGGAGCAGCTGAGGACCGGCGATCAGATGATGTGTCTGTCCGGTAAGAGGAACATGTATACTTATCACATCCGATCTTTTGAGGACTTCATCAATTCTTCCGGCAAAAGCCGCCTTTACCGGGTCGTTTCCGCTTTTTGACAGATACTGGTTGAAAAGTTCTATTTCGTTCTCCAGAGCTGCATTTCTCCTGCTGTCAAAATAAATAAGATCCATCTGGAATGCCCGTACCATCATCCTGGCGTATGTCGAACCTATCCGGCCTGTACCAATTATCCCCAGAGTTCCTTTCCATAAACGCTTACCTAGGAAGAGATCCGGAAGCCATCCTTTATAGTTTCCCTGACGGGTAAATACGTCAGATTCACAGATTCTTCTGGCACAGGACATTGTTAGTGCAACTGCCATTTCAGCTGTTGCCTCCGTGAGTACACCGGGGGTATTTCCGACAGCGATCCTATTCCTGGTTGCTGATTCAATATCAACATTATCAAAACCTACGGCATAATTACTATATGCAATTCCTCCGGCTTTTTTCAGACGTTCAAACAATGCCGCATCCCATTTTTCAGTCAGCTGACCAATTACAGCTGTGCATCGTGTCCCTATTGCCTCAGTTATTTCTTCATAAGTAAGGTGTCTGTCTTCAACCCAGACTTCGACTCTGTAACCTTCAATGGTAAGCAAGCTTAACCATTCTGTGCCGGGAAGAGAGCGCGTTACAAGGATTCTCCTGCTCCCCGACGGATTAGAAATTTTCCACCTGCCTGTCATACTTCTGAAATTAATTAGATCAAAGCCGGATAAATATCTTTTTTCTGTAAAGCAAATATGCCGGGATAAAAAGAATGCCAACATAAATAATCGCATATATCATGCTTGTAAACTTCGGAGCAGCGCCCAGGGATGTGCAGACATTGCAAAAGTGCTCATTAAGGCTGTATCCTCCGAATTTAATGAGATAAAATATCAGCGAAAAAATATCTGCAAGAACATAAACAGCAATAGCATTCATGCCATAAATTACACCAAACGTTGCTGATTTTCTGTAATTAAGCAGGTCAACAAGAAAAATGCATGAGGCCAGGGTCATAGAGGCAAGTCCTGAGGTAAAAAGAACAAACGAGCTTGTCCATATATTCTCATTGAGCGGGAATGTCCAGTTCCATGCAACACCGGCAATTGTTGATATAAAACCAACCAGAAAGAGCCACATAACCCTGTATTCCATCGATTTCACATTTATCAGGAACCGGCCTGCCAGCATTCCGGTTATCCCGGTGGCAACAGACGGGAAGGTACTGAGTATACCTTCGGGGTCCCAGACTCCCTGATACAGGTGACCTGGCATGAAATGCTGATCCACCCATTGTGCAAGATTTACATCACGCTCCAGCATTACCCTTCCATACCCCGGTGTAGGGATCATGGTCATTGCAAGCCAGTAACCGATAAGTATGATGAAAGCAATCAATGATTGCGTGCGCCATCCAGTGTTCAGAAAAACAATACCGCACACAAGAAAAACGATGGCTATCCTGTGAAGAGTACCGGTATACCGGATATCTGAAAAATTGAAATCAGGGAAAAGTCCGAGGACATTCAGGAACATACCGACAAGGTAAATTTTCACAGCCCGCCAGATGAGCTTTGGATACAGGTCAGATGCCGGTACCCCAGCTTCAAGCCTCTTCGTATACGAGAAGGCAATTGATACTCCAACAATAAAGAGGAAGAAAGGAGCAATGAGATCTGTGGGAGATATTCCGTTCCAGCGGGTATGATTTAAAGGGGCATATACATATTCCTCATTACCGGGAAAATTTACAAGTATCATTGCCGCGATGGTAATACCCCGGAACATATCGAGAGACACAAGCCTATCTCCTGTTTTTACTTTGCCTGAAGTTGTCATCCTGATGATAGTAAAATATTGACTGCAGGTTTAATAAATATTAATTCAAAGACGGGGTTACCTGTTCATCTGGCCGCCGTCTCAACCAGCTCCTCAATTGCCGTAACTACTTGAATTTCACATCTCCCTCCCTGTTCGCGGGCTTTCGCGATAATGTCCATGCACTTATCTTTCCATCCCGGAGGTGGTGAATATCCCATATGCAAAAATTCCATAGCTTCAAGTCCTTTTTCAGAGATCCTTGCAAGGTTCTCCGACAACACGGAAGCCTCGCAAAGGATTGGTGACCGTTTTACCAGTTCCCTGAATGCGGCATCATTTTCCTTCCATTCTTTCAGATGGCTCATGATATCTTTTTCAAGCGATTTGTCACCTGTAGTGCAGTAGGTTGTAACATGTTTTCTGAATTCCCTAGCTACCTTCTGGTCGGGAGTTGCGACATCTGCAATTTTGGTAAAAGGAGAAAACACATTGTACATTGTATCTCCGGCATTTCTCTCATATATTTTCAGAGGTTCAATAACATCCACGAGCGTTTCGAGCGTTTTTGTATCACCGGAATTTGCCAGTCTGCGCAGAAGCACACCCTTATTTTTCAGATGTGTCGATCCGAGTCCGTCGAGCAGCAGACTGATCCGATCAAGTCTGCGATACATATCGTCAACATCCCTGACAGTGCCCGGGGACCAGAATCGTTCAGCTATTGCAGCAGTCCTCGGCCAGATCCGTGAATCAACAGTCTCCGGAGTCACCAGCTCTGTCCACATAGTCGCCTCTCCCCCCACAATTAACTTCTGCTGTTCCGGGGTAAGACTTGTATCCTCCGGTACCGGATCGACCAGATAATGATAATCAGTTGGCTGGATGAGATCGATATAATAACCTGTGGAAAGCAATCCTGTATAACCATTCCTGGCAGCTTCAACCAGAGACTCAGTGCCTCTCCATGACTGAATCATGATATCGTGCGGAACACCCGGTCTGAGAATTTCGTCCCAACCCATCATCTTTTTTCCGTTCTTTTTTATTATGGGCAGAAGCCTGGTCATGAACTCCGTTTCCAGCTCACGGTAGGTCGTCATTCCTTTTGTCTGCATATATGCTCTGATCTCAGGGTTCATGTCCCAATCTTTACCGGTATTCTCATCTCCTCCGATATGAAAATAATCATCCGGAAACAAATGAGCCATCTCGGTGAAAAGACTGTCAAGGAAACGGTAAGTATAATCTTTTGTAACATCGAGTGCCGGATCAAAGACACCGAAATATCTCTGAAGTTCATAATCGCGCTTCACCGCGGCCAGTTCAGGATACGCTTTAAGCCATGAAGTGCAATGTCCGGGGATATCGAATTCAGGAACAATCCTGATGCCCCGCTGATCGGCATAGGCTATAATTTCCTTAATATCCTCCTGAGTGAAATAATTGCCTTCTGCTCCAACCTGGTGAAGACGGGGATAGACCTTCGATTCGATCCCGAACATCTGATCCTCTGTAAGATGAAGATGAAGCACATTCATCTTAACCGAGGCCATGCAATCAAGATTTCTCCTGATAACATCCATTGGCATCCAGTGAAGTGTAATATCGAGCAGTAGTCCTCTCCATGGGAAACGCGGCGCATCATCAATCTCAACACCCGGGAAATAATATCCCTGATCATCGGAACTCAGTAACTGCAGCAATGTTTCCATCCCTCTTATCGCTCCAAGGTCAGTATTTGCAGTTATCTTTATCTGCTCTGTTCCAACTTCCAGATGATAGCTCTCATCCTCATATAATTTCAGCACGGCTGGCCGTTTAACATCAAGAACAAGTCCTGATGTAACAGGATTATTCTTCAAGGTGATATTTCCCTGGCGGAAGAAGAGACCTGTACGGTTATCGAGACGTCTCAGATCGCGGGAAGCTTCCCTGTACACCCTGTCACCCGGATTTCCGGTTATTCCGACAGTAAAGCTCTTCATGATCCTGAATTTTCCACCTGCTGTCTTCAATGATAAAGGCACAGGCATCAGGCAACTGGTCTGATCCTGTGCAAAACAAGGCCAGGATATCAGAAATATCATCATTATGAGCGCTTTCCTCATAAATAAATTGTTTTGGATAATCAAGTAATAAAAGTAATCATTTAAGTCGTGTATCCCTCATTCCCGCAGCCAGAATAAATCATATCCTGATAAAATAGCATCCTCTGTTGTGAGTCATTTCCGGATCTTGCTTCCGATTCTTTTATTTAAGCAATATTAAAAAATTCATGGCCCCAGAAATAACCCATTTATCCTTTATTATTCTGAATGTCCTCTATTGTTGCCCTGACCAGCAATTTCAGGCAAGTATCTCCCTAAAACCATATCATCTAAACAGTTTTTGTTTGGATTTGAATAGTATATTTGCATTCTTTTATCATCCGCAACCAGATCAGGCAGAATGCTCAACATATCGTTGGTTTGCCGGTAAGAAGTTACGGAAAACTGGTTCATACAACTTAACTTTACTTAAATGATATCCGGATTAAAGGAAAAACTGATCTTTCTGCTGTTCTCTGGTTTTGCCGGAATATTTCTGATCATTCCGAAAATTTCAGGACAAACGCCGGAAGGGATAAGTTACGGCAGTTATGTTCAGGAGATCAAAACTGATGTTTCTCTGCCATCCAAGCCAGGCGCAGAGGTATTCAGGATGTTCAGGAACGGAGATACTATTACGGTGGTTTCTTCATCAGGACTGCACAAGTATATAAACGGGAAATGGTCAACTGAACCTGTTATCCCAGGAGTAAGGGATGCGGCAGTTGCACCATCGGGAAAGATATGGACGGCTCAACTATCAACCATCAGTAAAGAAGGAGTACAAAAAACAGATTCATTGCCTGAATCATTCAGGAGGGATACTATTACTTGCTTATTCTGTATTCACGAAGACAGTCTTCTTGTAGGAACAAATGCCGGCCTCCTCAGTTATAACGGTCAATGGTCGACGGTTCAGTTTGCCAATGGAATAAGGATAAACTCCATACTCAGGGACAGCAGAGGCAACATCTGGGTAGCGACAAATGACGGTCTGCTGAGATACAGTGATGGCAACTGGACTAATCTCGACGACAATATTATGGCTTTCGGCCTGAAACGCACATATTATTCACTTGCTAACACAGGAAATAAGCAAGGTTTGCTGTTTGGCGGCATCTTTGCAATAGGATGTATTATGGAAGACGGAACCCATTGGCTCTACCGGGGTGCTGACGGACTTCCCTACGGACCTGTCACTACAATCAGGACTTCTGGTGATATGATATGGATTGGAACAAAGAAAGGAGCCATCAGGAAAGATAAAACCTGGCATTACTATAATGGGAAACGCTGGTTGCCTGATAACAAGATAAATGATATTCTTCCTCTGGATGACAGTACTGTCTGGATAGCAACTCCTGCAGGGATAAGCCAGATCAGGCAGACAAAGATGATGCTTCAGTCAAAAGCCGGTTTATTCGAACAACGTGTCAGGCAGCGGCATGACAGATATGGACTGGTTAGTGATTCGCACCTGAAGATCCCGGGAGATCTTTCTACCAATGAAACAGTTGCAAACGACAATGACGGACTATGGACTTCCATTTACATGGCTGCCGAATGTTTCAGATTTGCAGTTACAAAAGATCCCGAAGCTAAGAAGAATGCCATCAGGGCATATGAAGCAATGGAAAAGCTTGAATCTGTGACCGGGATTCCCGGGTTTCCGGCCAGGTCGTTTGTTCCCGTCAGTGAGAATACAGGGAATGACGGTGAATGGCACCTGTCGAAAGACGGTAAATGGAAATGGAAAGGAGATACAAGTTCCGACGAGATAGTTGGCCATATGTTTGCCTATCCGTTATTCTATGATCTGGTTGCAGATGGTGAATATAAAGACAGGGTCAGGGGCCTTGTATCAAGAATAATGAACAACATTGTATCACACAATTATACCCTTACCGATGCAGATGGCAAACCGACACGCTGGGGAATTTGGAATCCGGACTCTCTGAATAGTTCTTCACAATGGTCTTATGAGAGAGGGATCAACTCACTTCAGATGCTCTCTTTCCTGAAAGCAGCATATCATGTTACAGGCGAACAGAAATTCATGGATTCTTATCAGAATCTGATCTCTGAATTTCATTTTGACAGGAATATGATACAACAAAAGATGTACGGCCCATTCGATATCAATCATTCCGACGATGAGCTGGCATTCCTTCCCTACTATATTCTGTTCAGGTACATAAACGATACTGATCCAGTTGACATTTACAGAAAGAGCATTCAGCGCAGCTGGGAAATTGAACGCGCTGACAGGATACCAATTTGGAATCTTATTGCAAGCATCTCACTTAAAAAAGATTGTGGACTTAATAACGCACTCGATGAATTGCAGCTGATACCCATGGATCTTATTTCCTGGAGAATGGAGAACAGCCACAGATGGGATTTCCCTGAAGATCAGCTTACTGACCGGTTCGGATTCAAACAATCGGTGAGACCGATCCCAACACCTGAAAGGGCTATTTCCAAATGGAACAGCAATACATACATATATGATTCCGGCACAGACGGGAGCAGTGAAGACGACGGGGCATTTTTTCTTCTTCCATACTGGATGGGACGATATCATGGCCTGCTGATCGAAAAAGACTGATTCACTGATCGCTGCTCGTTGAAGGAGGAGCAGCTCCTTTTCCTGATCCCCATTTCTTTTCGGGTTCCGGACCCATGTGAAAGACAAGGGTACCTCCGTCTGTAATTTCTTTCTGGGTAATCCATGTCCGGGAAAAGACCTTTCCGTTCAATGAAGCTGATTGAATATAAATGTTACGGTCTGAATTATTTACTGTTCTTATAATAAAAACTTTCCCGGTGCCTGCATCAATTCGCACTTCATCGAAGGAAGGACTTCCTATTGAATAGCAGTCGCTTCCTGGTGTAACCGGATAAAAGCCGATGGAGCTAAGAACATACCATGAAGACAGTGAACCCATGTCTTCATTTCCGCAAATTCCCCCCGGTCCTGTTCTGTAAAGCGTCCTGCAAATTTCCCTTACCCTGAGTTGTGTCTTCCATGGCTGCCCGGCATAATCATAAAGATAGGCAACATGATGTGAAGGCTGGTTCCCATGAACATACTGTCCTATCGTACCCACAACACCCACATATTTGGGAGCTGAGATATCAGGACTCATGCTAAAGAAGGCATCCAGCTTTTTTATGAACTGGTCTCTTCCGCCGAACAGGTTTATCAGGCCCTGAATATCATGCTGGACGGACCAGATATACTGCCACGCATTTGATTCAGTATAATAGCGGTTCGGTCTGCGGCCCACAAGGAGAGGATCAAAGTATTTGTAATAGCTATGGGCGCCATCAGTGATGATCTCCTGTTCATGATTACCTATCTCTTCCAGCCATGACCCGTCAGATTTTCTGGGACGCATAAACTGAGTTAAGGTATCCCAGAGGTTTTTATAATATGCAGCTCTTTTCATGAACATCCCATAGTCGGCATTTTTTCCAAGCGCCAGCGCCATACGGGCAATACACCAGTCATCATAAGCAAGTTCCAGAGTGTTAGGAACTGACTCATTGATTTTATCCACAGGGGTATAACCAAGGTCAATGTAGAAACGCAGACCCGATCTGCCTGCACCTGAAGGAACCGGCGGCTCAGGCTCTTCAAGAGCCTTTGTTCTCATAGCATTATACAGGAAACTGACATCAAAATCTCTGTAGCCTTTTATATAGGCATCAACTATCACAGGAACAAGGTGATCACCTACCATGGATTCACCGAAAACATTCTGAAAATGTTGGGCCGGGAGCCAGCCATATTCCCTTGTCTTGGCCTCTATGGAACGAATAAAATCATTTACATGGCCCGGAGCTGTGATCGTCAGAAGCGGATGCTGACTCCTGTATGTATCCCAGCAAGAAAATGATCCGTAATAATCAAATCCTCTGGCTGTGTGTACTATCCTGTCTGCACCCATATAGCTTCCATCTTCATCCTGGGAAATATACTGAGCAAGAAACGAGTGATATAAAGCTGAATAAAAAATCACTTTTTTCGAGGAATCATGATCGGTGATCCGGATTCTGGAAAGCTCTCTGTTCCATGTATCGTATGCTAAAAGCCTGATACGGTCAAAGTCCCAGTCGGGAATCTCAGCCTCAAGGTTCTTCCTGGCTCCTTCGATCCCTGTATACGAGAGCCCGACTTTGATAAGTATCTGTTCATCCTGTTTTGTCCTGTATGTTACAAAAGCGCCGATGGCATTTCCTTTTTCTCCGTTCTTATATGGCCAGATACTTCCTCCCGACTCAGGAGTCGTGTATTCATTGTCAAATGTTCCGTAATAAAAGAAAGGTTTGCTGAACACGGCTATGAACCAAATTTTCCCAAACCCGGAGCTTTTTACACCTTCAATAGTATCGTCACCTTTGATAGCAAGTTCCGATAATCCACCGGAATTACCAGACCCAAGCTGGTGTCCAAGGTCAAGGATGATTCTGGAGTTTTCTGATTCCGGGAATGTATACCTGTGAAATCCGGCACGTCTGGTACATGTAAGCTCAGCCCTGACCCCGCAATCCTTAAGCAGAACGGAATAATAGCCAGGTGATGCCTTTTCGTCAGCATGATCGAAACGTGACCGGTAACCATCGCCTGGTGTATCAGGAGAGCCAGGAATAGTCTTAAGTTTAAGCCCTGTCTGGGGCATAATCAGAATATCGCCACCATTAACCATCCCCACACCGCTCCAGTGAGTATGGCTGAAACCCATTATTGAATTGGATGAATATGAATAGCCTGCTGCATAAGTCCAGCCCTGGTCATTCACATCAGGACTCAGATGCACCATTCCGAAGGGCATTGAAGCTCCTGGAAAGGTATGACCGAAAAAATCAGTACCTGTAAACGGATCAACATACCTGGCAGGATCCTTGTCCTGAGAGAACATATGTACTGACTGAGAAAACAGCAAAAACAGAACTAACATGCTGATAACTGAAATACGTCGCATAGCAGATTCTTAACCTGAAAATAATTTCTAATATAAAACAGGTCTCAGCGGCCCTGTGTATGGATTCGCACCCTGGTTGCCATAAGTTCCCGGTTTCACAGATGTAAGATCCGGATCTGAGACAACAGGTGGAAGAATAAAGCCATAGTAACGGGCCATCCAATAATCGCGAAGGAAATCAGTAGGTTCCTTCACAGTCAATCCGTTATGTCCACCGTCAGACTGTGAAGGAGCTCCCGATTCTCCCGGAGAGAATGTCCTCGGTGAACCTTCGTACGAAGTATATCCAGGTTCAGGATAGAGATCGTCCCTTTCAGAGTTGCTGAAGTTATACTCCGTACAATCGAGCCTGTAGTCTTTAAGGTACTTTACGGCCTGATCAGGTTCGCAATCGTTTCCCGTAAAAAGTCCATAGGTGAAATTATACCACGGATTATGGTCAATCCTCTTTATCTCCCATGTCCGTTCAAGACTTCGCAGAAGGATGGATCGTAATCCAGGATCAGTGGCATACCTGAGGATAGTGTTATAGCTTTCGAAAGCGAGATTGTCATCCCATGGGGCGATTGCTTCAGGAGGAAAGACATTTTTTTGTCTGATAGTATTCTCATCATACCCCCAGGATATCAGCACATCTTTCCCTTTTATAAACTTATTGTCACCGGTCACATGAAAAGCGGTTTCCATGAAGTTCAGCGCCTCCAGTCCGTTCAATCCTCTGTCTGTATATCCATATGGTCTTAAAAGATATTCAGGTTCCCAGTGGCCCCATCTCGTAGGTTTTCCATCCATATCTTTCAGCATCCAGCCGTTTTTTAAAATAAAGGAAGCAATCCGTTCAAGATGTTTTCCTGCAGCCTCTTTATCTTTTCCTTCAGCGACAAGATCATAGAATAACGAGACTGCATAAAAATGCGAGGTCACTTCATCGCTTGAAGTATCGCCTTTCCAGTACCATTTACCATCTTTGGTGCGATACCATTTTGCAGGCAAACCTCCTGAACCTTCCTTATCCATTTCATCGTCATCGCCTTCGGGAGACCATATAGCCCTGGCAAAGAAACCATCCGTTCCTGTGATCCTTTCAAGCCACATCATTGCCTTGAATGACTCCACCGCCTCCTTTCCGGCTGTTTCATCTTTTGTAACAGCATACTTATAGCACATGGCAGCAAGATAAGTTGCAGTATTGCCGCCATCATTGTCGGATATCTTACGGATCCACTTATCGCCTTTCCGGGAAAGCATATGAATGAAGCCCAGCCTCTTGTGTCCCCATTCCTCCATGTGTCTCTCGAAAAAAGACGCTTTCTTCAGGAGTGTGTAAGGTTCATATCTGAGTCTGGTAATGCCTTTGTCTGTAGCAATACAGACCGTTTTGTCTCCGGTGGCGATTGCATTGACATGGTCGCCTGGGAGCCACAGGTCTTTGCCAAAATACTGCCATCCGCTCCTGAGCATCCTGACAGCGCCTCTTGTTGTACCAATCCAGAGATCATCCTCAAAGCCCTGGGTCAGACAAGTCGTATTTTCTACCGGCAGTCCATTGACTCCTCTTACAGATGAAAGAGATGCACCCCGAAGGAAAGCGAGGCCTTTCTCTGTTGCTACAAATAGCCTGCTTCCGGCATTTATCATATCCTTTGTCTGTTTTGAAGGCAGCGTGCCCCAGTCAATAAAGTCACGGTTAAGCATAAGACCGTCAAACTGAACAAGCCTGCCTGGCTCAAGAATATACAGACAACCGGTATGCGATGCGATCCTGAGTATCGGACCCGGTCTGACAGGTTCCGCATGTACCTGGGTCCCGTCTTCCATCATAACAGTCACATCACTAGAATTATATCCTCCCGCTGGTTTTACCGAGACAAATCTCCCATTTTCCAGCTTTAAAATATCATCCCTGGTTGCCCCATGAACAATTCCATTATGCACGCACAGATCAACGAATTCCCTGTTGTCTGTTTTTTGCCACATTCCACTTAAGTGTCTGTAAACACCTCCTGTTGCAAGAGCCCACAGGCTTCCACCTGCCGACACCAGTCTTCTAACACCGTCAGGAGATCCTTTCTCTTCTTTCAAAGAGCTCCCGTCGATAATGTACAATGAACCGCCGAGGATAGCATAACATGATGTGCCGTCGGTACCTATCCCTGTAACTGGCTGACCGGTCATAATCCTGTCAGCTGTTTCCTGAAGGTAAACGGCATCAGGCTGTGGATTCCAGCATTTATCCTCCGGAATATCGGCCTTCGCTGCAGATAACCTTAAGAAAAAAAAGGATGCCAGAAGAGATGAAACGACAAAATTCCGTACTTTTTTTTTCATAACATCAAAGATTTGATCATTTGTCCCGTTTCCTGATAGTCATTTTATCCTTTACCTGTCCATCAATATTCATTGAACTATAGTCAAGTTTTCCGCTTTCAACCGACACCTTTTGGTAAAGCATCTCTCCGCTCACCTGGGAATCGGCAAAAGGAAGCCGTGGCTGCGGATCGTTGTCAGGAATAGCTATTGAAACAAGATAAACAGTACCCTTACCCGGAGTACCAACCACGTGCTCTGCATACATTGGCTTAGTACGCAGATAGTTATGTACATGCCCCGACATTACCATATCAACATGATATTTATCAAATAACGGACCCCATTCCCGGCGAATTTCCGGATAACCACCATCTGAAGAGTACGGAGGAAAATGAAACATCGCAAATTTCCACCTGGAAGTGCTATGAGCCAGTTGGTTTTCTATCCATACAGTCTGTGAATCGATCGGTGATGTTGCGTCAATCATAAGAAAAAGAGCATTCTTGTATATAAATGAATAGGTCTGCTCCTTTTCAACACCTGCCGGGGCATTCATGGGATAACTGAACATTTCCCTGTACATCGCTGCGCCAAGGCCGCTCCTGTTATCATGGTTCCCAGGGACAGACATAAGAGGCTTCCGGCTGACAATTCCTGCAGTGAATTCAAAGATATCATCCCACTGATCTCGAAAGAGCCCCTCACTCACAATATCTCCGGCAATTGAGAAAAATGCAGCTTCAGGGTGCCTCTTATCAGCTGCCTTTAGAAGTTTCCCGAATTCAGGGGAATGATGTGTATCACCGAACCAGATGAATGTAAAAGTGCTATCTTCCGATGCAGTCGTAAAAACCTGCTGTGGAATGTAATTTTCCTGAGGGGAAATCCTGTACTCATAACTCGTTCCAGCCTTCATATTTCTGAGTTTTGCCGTGAAACGGTTGATCACGCGGTCATTCATCAGAGCTCTGTCGGTGATCCTGCATACATCAGCAGAAACAGTTGCTTCATCTGTTTTACCTGATTCCCTGTAAATAACTTTACCTGAGATCGGAATGGTATCCGAACGCCATTGGATATCGACCCCTGATGAAGGATCAGAACTCCAAGTCAGCATGACCTGATCAGGTTTGTCCGAAGATTGGAAACGGGTTGTTCTGAACACACCAATCAACTGGCTTTCAGTTCCTCTTCCGCGTATTGTGGTCAGTAGTTTCTGTCCCTTCATTTCATCAGGCACATCTGTAAGTACAAGCTCATCCCAATCGTGGTATGTAAATGCTCCATTGTCAAGAGAACCTACATATTGTCCTGATGGAAAAAAATTTCCAAGGATGAGCTTATCTTTCGAATTCCGCGGAGAAACCGAAACAAAATAATGTAAAGGATAATTTTCAAATCCGTTTATTCCGAGACCTATCCTTCCTGGTTTGAATTTTTTCTGCCAGACCTCATATATGGTCTGCTCATTTTTCATGGTAAGAGAAGTAAGTTTAAATCCTTTCCCCGGGAGCCAGAACGGTACAATCTTCTGTTCTTTGCTACGCATCACCGAAACAACAACCGGAACATTAACGTCAAACATCCAGTGATGTGTGGATAGAATCTCCTTTTCGCCCGGAGTAAACAGGGAAATTACCTTCTCGTAATTAAGTGAAGTCAGTTCATTAACATTCAGATGACTATAAAGAAATACAAATTTACTATCCATGACTTCCTTTACGGTCCTGTGGTCATTACTGCACGAAAGAGGGATCGTCAATAGCAGTATCAAAGGGAGGCAATTTATATTCGGAACAATTCTGCTTCTATTCATTTCATGCATTGATTATTATTTCACGGAGCAACCCAACAAAGACACCTGGGACAGAATGAGGAATGCTGTGATTGCAAAATTTTTCTATAAATATATAAGATCGGCATATAAATTAAACTTTAAATTCCCGCACAAACAGGGAGTCTGTCTTATAAACGTTTTATTATTTGTCCGTATCCTGCAGATTTTGTTTACCAATGGATGAATCATTGCCGGCAGATGAAACAGGACCTGAGATGACACCCAGGTACCTTCCGATCCAATAAGGAAGAAGCCAGATATCTCCGGCGCTCATTTCCTCTCTTCCACCACCGTTGCTATCAAGATCAAAGCGATTTGCATTATGTCTTGACACCCTTAGTTCGTCAGGAGGCAGGACTTCCTCTGTGGTCTGTTCCCTGAAATCAGGTGTTATAAGATCGATATCCTTCCTGTGGCTGTTACTGACCGACCAGTCGATAAGATCAAGCGGAAATTTCTGCAGGTACCAGACTGCATCATTAAGGTCAATGACCCGGGTATCTGCTATCGCCGTCATAATATTCCACAATCCCTCCTTTTCAGGTCGCTCAGCCTTCCAGTGATCAATTATCGCATCTCTATAATAAGTTTTCAGGGTATCATTCAGTGCATACCGGTACAGACCCCAGTAACCGACATAATACATTTCGTCATCGGAGTGGTTCCATCCTCCGGAAAGCATCTTGTTCCAGTCGCTGGCTCCTGCAGGTGCCCTGCCTATGACTTTCATCGGTATCCTGAGATTTTCAAGATAATGATGATCTTTCATGAGCGTCAAAGCAGCATCACTGTATTTCTCTTTCCCGGTAAAATGGTAAGCAGTCTGCAACATTGCGATGATATTTGAAGAGTTAAGCTTCCTGTCGCCGGAACTATCGTGAAGGGAATTCACATAATCCGGATTCCATTTTCCCCAGAGAGTAGGTTCACCATCCCAATCGATAAGATAAAAATCACTTTTAAGGATATGTGACATGAGGGTATCGATGAGAGCAACCGCCTGATTGCGGATTTCATTATTATCAACCAACTCTGCTATGGCACCGAAAGCAAAGATATGTCCGATCACCTCATCGCTGCTGGTCGTGGATTTCCAGTCCCATTCCGGATCGTCTGCCCGTCTCCACGGTTTATCATCGTATTTGTATCCCCGTCTCAGAAACGAACGGGCAGGAAATCCCGGGACAGGATTAATCGAATATAGCCTGTCCATTGCATCGAGAGATTCCCTGATATTCTGTAAAGCTTCAGATGAGCGTGTCACCGCATATCTGAAAGTCTCAGCGGCAAGATACATAGAGGTCCACAACCCGTCATTGTCAGAATCCTCCATGCTTCCAGTGGTAACATCACCATTGACAATACCGGATACAGTTGCGTTGAATCCTGTTCTGATATGTCTTTCACGCACCTGCTTTTCAAAGAAGATGGCTTTGTCATAAAGGGTCATTTCAGTGAAGCAGATCTTTCCAAGTCCTTTGTCTGTGAGCACAAGGACTGAGTTCTCAGGTCCGGCGGCTATACTAACAACTTTATCGGACGGGAGCCATCTTTCAGAGGCATAGTAATCGAATTTTCCGTCTTCACGGAGTTTCATCGCTCCACGGGATGATCCGAACCAGAGACTGCTGCCGATCAAATTCACAGAAGTGATATCCGGGCAAGGCATCCTGCTTATTACCTGTCCGACAGGCTTACCTGAGGAGCGGTCAAGCACAAAATATCCGTTGCCGGTGCCGATGACAATATTCCCGGGAACCAGTTCAAAGCAAGTCATCCCGCTTCCGGAATATCTTTTTTCAGGTCTGAGTTGAACCGTATCCATTTTATAAATGCTTTCCTGCCCGAGTATCCAGAAAACATTCTCACTTTCGTCAAATTTGATATCCAATACTTTATCCCTGTCAAGCCGCCCTGACCAGACACGTACTGAGTCTCTGATTAACGTAAGATTCTGTCCGTCAGATATGAGAAAGCTGAAATTCCTTCCTCCTGCCAGGAGACTTGCATGCCCCAAACCATGGTGTGCATAAAGCTTTCCTGCCCAGGCGTTGCTCAATACTGCGCGGTTATCAAGATATACAAACTGATTATGATAAAGACCGAGCCCTGAGATATTTTTGTCGGAAGTCTGCCTGTCCTGATTGTCCCTGACAAGAGTACCTGGGTAAAGAAACCGGCCGTTTCTTAGCCTCAACAATCCTTTTGACGACAGTATCTGAATATATCCATTCCTGTCGGAAAAAACTTTTATCAGTTTTGCTGAAGTATCAGCACTTAAGAATCTGATGCTAAAATTCTGGATAAACTGGACATCAGGCCAGACAGATAATTGTTGATCACCTTTAATATTGCCGGCAGATAATCCGGTTTTAGACATTAACAACAGCGATGCAAGCAGAATCGGGAATATCTTCATATTAACTCAATGATAATCTGAATTTTAACAAGTCAAGTAATATATCTGCAGACACAGAAAAAAAGGTGCTGTTTTACCGAAGTTACAGCACCCGTATGTTAAAGCTGACTAAATCAGCGCATCTACTGGAGGAGCCAGATCTTTGAGTACTGGTCATCGACGGCCGGTACAAGGGTAGCCACTCCGAGATCATAAGCCTCTCTGTTCTGTCCTGATTCATTACCCGGATACCTGAATCTTACAGGAAACTCGTAAGTGCTCAGGTTCCCGTTGTTAAAGATATCAGGAAGCAAAGTTCTGCGGAGTTCCAGATAGGTTTCCGTTGCGTTTGAGAAAAGAGCTATCCATTTCTGGGTAGCTATCTGTGTCAGATTTCCCTGATTGTCACCGGGCAGGGCAACAGCCGGTTGGGCGAGATAGCTGTCGATATCGGTCTGACTAATGCCCCAGCGCAGCATTGAAAAAGTAATTCCCTTCCTGTAATATGTATCGGGGGCGCCGGTAATATATCCTTTTACAGCAGCCTCAGCCAGGAGGAATTCAAGTTCTGCCTTATCAAGTATCTGAGCCTGAAGAAGAGGATGTGCATTTTCCTGGAAAAGCTTCGAGTACTTTGAGACTTTAAAGTTTCCGTATGCACCGCCGTCGGAGGTATTATAATGACCATTCCCGTTCTTGAAATCACCATTTATACCGGCAAGGAAACCGGCATAAACCTTATTTGAGTCGATTATCTGACTCGCCCACGCGGCAATGTCGGAGTTTGTCCTGTCAATATATTCCCATGTTGATGTATAGGTATATCCGTTTGGATCAGTGGTTGTAAAAGTAACTCCATTGAGTAGAGGATCACTGGTCCACGGCTGTTCGATAGGTGCAATCCAAACATTCAGACGTGGGTCGTTAAGGGACATAAGAAGGTCGACGAGGGTCTTGCAAGGTCTTCTCTTTTCAAAATCTCCTGAATTTGACCAGTTATTGGAACCTCCTATCCATGAATTCACTGCACTGGTACCGACATACAACATAGCAGCGTTCATATCATCGTCCTCTGTTAACAGCGGGGAAGATGCAACCGCGCTGATCTTTACAGCCGCATCGGAAATTTTAGAAGATTCCCGCATCAGAAGCCGAAGCTTAAGTGAGTTATTGAATTTTAACCACTGTGTTTTGTCGCCTCCGAACATCAGGTCATAAGTCGGACTGATAATATCGGCGCCACCGGAGATAAGGGATCCTGCCTCATCAAGTTCAGCCAGCAGACCAGCATAGATATCTGACTGTTTATCATACGTGGGATATAGAATACCCTCACGGGCTTTGAGCGCCTGAGTATAGTAAATATCCCCATAGAAGTCAGTCATGAATGAGAACAAAAGGACCCTGAAGGTTGTAAAAATACCGACATGGGTATCGGAGCCTCTTTCTTTTGACAGACCGATAGCCGTATCAATGAATTTGAGAATATCCATTGCTGAATAAAGGTCAGTGCCAAGCGTTTTGAATGAAGTATAATAATTATCTCCCCCCTGGTAGTTACGCATTGTATACTGTACAGCGCCGGGCAGACGGGTATCGCCCCATCCTCTTTCCTCATAGAAAAGAGTTGTTTTCTTGATTATCGACGACAGGAGGAATGGATCGTTCAGATTCTCGATAGCATTCTTCTGTTTTAGGAGATCATCCTGCCGTAATGCGTCCTTACTGCATGAAGAAAATGCTATCAGTAAGGAGAGTACGAAAAATATTGAGATATATGATTTCATATGTCGTAATTTTTTAAATGATAGTCAGCCATTAAAAGTCAAATGCGACCTTGAATCCCAGAGAGCGTATACTCGGCAGTGTAGCTCTGAGAACGCCCTGGTTCTGGCCGACGCCGGTAAATGCTGATTCAGGATCTTCATGACGACCGGAAGCGTTCCACTGAAACACGTTTCTTGCAATGAACGAAAGGTTGACATTGCTCACGCTGATCTTTTTTGTCAGAGAATTCGGTAATGTATAGGTCAGAGAAACCTCTCTCAGCTTGAAGTTGGTTGCATCATAAACCCTTGTTGCAGCAAAATTCCAGATAACATCGCCATAGCTGTTGTATGGGATCTGATAGAAGGTATTATTCGGATCTGCGCCGTTTACGATATAATCAGCATCTGTGGCTGCAGCAGGATCACCTGTATAATTTGGATTCAGGAATACGCCTTTTGCATAACTTGCATCCTGAAAATCGGAGCGCTGCCCATCATTATTGTTATTGATCGCTTCATAATCGCTCGATCCTGCATCCGGCCACGGATGGCCACCAAGGGCAGCTGTACGACCGCCACTCCACCATGGATTATTGGAACCTGAACTGAGAGTGGTAAATGCTCTTCCGTTTGATTCAAGATACTGCTGGTTGACGGAGATATACTTTCCCCCCTTACGGAAGCTGCCAACAATGTTCAGTGTGAAGGCTTTGTACCTGATGGTGGTATTACCTCCAAGGATGTAGTCGGGGTTATAATTACCGAGCTTAGCCCTGTCTGTTTCGTCGGATGAGGTCTGAAATTCTCCGGCTTCTCCATCAAGCAGAGGCATACCCTTATACTGTCCTGATTTGACTCTAAGGATGGGGTTCTGTTCATAGACGTTTCCGATTTCTTCACCTTTGGCAATCTTTACTCGTGTCTTTCCGTCATAATCGGCAAACACGTAACCCTTTGGTGCAAATTTCGGCGACAGTCTCGTGATCTTTGCCTTGTAATGTGTGAAAGACGCGGATATGTTCCATTCCCAATCCTGAGTCCTGACAGGAGTAAGTGTCAGTCCTGACTCATAACCTGTGCTTCTGACATCACCGACGTTGGTAGTCATATATGAATATCCTGTTCCTGGTACAAGAGGAATGTTGCCAAGCTGATCATTCTGATCCTTCACGAAGTATGTGAAATCCAACATGATCCTTCTTTTAAGCAACCACAGGTCGAGCCCGCCTTCCTTAGTTATGGAATGCATCGTTTTTATGTCAGGGTCGACAAGTGTTGCATTGAGGCTTGCTGTTTTTACTGTTCCTGACCAGTCGGGAGAATCAAAGGTAAATGTATCAACCGATCTTTGTCTGGTGAGGCCGTTACCGACATCGGCGAGACCTACACGGAATTTCAGGAGATCGATAATCGTAGGCAGGTGAAAGGTTTCGGAGGCAACCCAGGAAGCAGAGACTGAAGGATAGAAGTAATGTATCTTTTCTTCAGCCAGGTTCCCTTTCCAGTCATTACGTCCGGTCACACCAAGGAACAACTGATTGTTCCAGCTGACATCAGCTGTTCCGTAAGCGCTGTATGAAGGCGTAGTGGTCCATGTGTATGCCGCTGTCAGGGTTCCGGGGAAAGCATTTGACATGAGGAACAGATTCGGTGTTGTAAGCGCTCCCGCACTCTCATCATACTGTGTTGTGTTGGTATACGCGTAGTTACCACCGGCACTTGCATTTACACTGAATTTCCCAAGGGTTTTATTGAATGTAAGAATAGCGTCGGAGTTAGCCATGAGGTTGTTCCCGTTATATGTTGTGAACTGACCGTCACCTGACTTAGCCCTCTGGGACAGGGCCTTCTTTCCGAAAGACTGGCGGTATTCATAGTTCTCAACCACATTGTCAATACCGGTCCTGACCATGAACGAGAAATCCTTGTTTATCTGCCAGTCGAGCTGAATCTTACCAAAGAAATTATCACGCGTGAACCGGTTAATCTTTTCATAAGTTGACCACCAGGGGTTCTCTGTTTCGACATCAATCCCGTTATCCTTCATGATAGCTCCGTTCTCCAGAATCCCATCAAAACCGGTGAGCCAGTAATTTCTCATGTCGGAAAGAGGCTGAAGGTTCGTAGGAAAGTTGAAAAGGAGGTTATTTATTATACTGTTTGAACCTGTCACATTCGCTTTATTGGGTGAAAATGTTCTTACATAATTCACTGTAGCTGAAACTTTCAGATTATTATCCAGTTTATACACTGAATTCAGAGATATAGATTTCTGGTTTGTTTTTGTATTGGGCATAACGCCCTCATTTCCCATATTTCCGAAAGACAGACGGAAGGCGCCTTTATCATAGTTACCGGTGATATTCAGGCTGGTTGTTGAAGTGAATCCTGTCTGAAGATAGGCTTTCATCCTGTTTTCATGGGATGAATACTGTGGGCCGGTTTCCCAGGCCTGATCCTTCGCGTTCCAGTAATTATCCGAATATGTTCCGTCAAGTACTGGTCCCCATGTATCTGTATTGTCATACTGCCATTCGTACGCACGTTCGCCTTGTCCGAACTGTTGCTGTTCCTCAATGAACTGATATGCCTTGTCCCAGGTCATTGCAGAAGAGAACGAAACTCCAAGTCCTTTCCTGCCACCCCGCCCTGATTTGGTGGTTATCATGATGACTCCGTTACCACCTTCAGAACCGTAAAGTGCACCGGCGCTTCCACCTTTCAGGACAGTAACATTCTCAATATCTTCAGGGTTAAGCTGTGAAAGAATGTTTCCGAAATCGACCCCACCCTTGGATGTGAATGTCTGGCTTCCCACCGGAATGCCATCAATTACATAGAGCGGCTGCCCTTTAAGAGATACGTTGGCGCCGCCCTGATTGGCATCTGTCGAAGGCATGGCGGTCGTACCACGAATGTTAACCAGAACTGAAGAGGTGGGATCACTACTGAGACTTGTCAGGTTAACACCACTGATCTTGCCATCAAGCGATTTTATAACATTCTGGTTACCTGCTCTCACCATTTCATCCGATTTTACTTCACCGACTGAATAAGCCAGAGATTTTTTGCCTTTAGCAATACCCAAAGCCGTAACAACAACCTCATCCATAGCAATTCCCTGCTGAGCCATTGTCACATCCAGAACTGACCGACCCTCAACCGGAACTTCCATGTTTCCCATTCCAATATAGGAAAATATAAGTGTTGCCTGCCCATTAGGTACTGTAATGGTAAATTTCCCATCCGGACCGGCAATGGCGCCAGTTGAGGTACCCTTAACAATAACTGTAGCTCCCGGGAGAACCTCTCCTGTAGAACTTTTTACTACACCGCTCACTTTGATCTGGGCAAATAAGCTGACTGATAACAGCATAAATAGTCCCATCAGGAACAGTTGCAATACCTTTTTTTTCATAGGATAACAGATTAATTAGTAATTAGAACGCATTTCTTAATCTAAGGTTTGTAAAGGATTTGCACACAATTGCATAAATACTGAATCAAAAATAGATCTAAAAGGTTGACCAAGCCTATGGAATTTTAGTCTTCTTGCATCAAATATTAACCAAGCACAATAAATATTAACACCTATAATGATAAAAGGATAATAAAACGCCAAATAAAGTTAATATTCCATTACATTTTTGTTACCATATGCCTTCATTACCGATAAGCTATAAGTAAAAAGGCGAAAAAGCAAAGTCACAACAAGTTGAATATAAATGCATTTACTAATATTACGAAATCAATCCGACGTTTAACTCAATATTGGTTTTTAGTGAACTTACATCGGGATAAATATTTAAACAATAAGATATTCTTTCACTATTTTTGTTAGCCGGTTCAGTATCATTATTCCGGGATGATTCATATATAAAATTAGATAAAATAATTTTAGCTATGCCGAAAAGTGCTATTTATAATGTGACTGCAGCAATCCTACTGTTAACTGTTTCTCTTCCGTCAGGAGGCCAGCACAGTAATAGAGAATGTATCTCAAAACCTCCGCTTAACGGGGTTTATGTGATAGCTCATCGGGGCGCACATATTGGAATCCCGGAAAATTCGCTTCCTGCATATGAAAAAGCTATTGAACTTGGCTGCGATTTTGTTGAGATAGATGTTCGCACCACAAGTGACGGCAAATTCGTGAGCATGCACGACGCCAGTTTAGATAGTTATGTCAAAGGGGTCAGGGGAAAAGTTCATGATTACACTCTGAAAAAGCTGCAATCGTTCGATATCGGGAAACGCGTCGGACCTCAATGGAAAGGTACAAGAATTCCTGAACTTGAGGAGATACTCAAGCTCTGCAAAGGGAAAATAGGCATCTGTCTTGATCTCAAAAAAGCGCATGTCGCTGATCTTGCAGGAGTAATTAAAAAATACGGAATGGAAAAGGAAGTCGTATGGTATATACCGGCTACCGATACAAAAAAGATCACCAGTCTAAAAACCAATTGTCCTGAATGTCTTCTAATGCCTGATCCCTGTGCCGGTTCAAATATTGCTGCCATCTCAGATACTCTGAAAAACTGTATCTTTGCCACAGATATGGAACATCTCGACGAGTCATTCGTAAAAGCCGCTCATGAACGCAAATCATTGGTCTTCTCCGATGATAAAAGTGCGGATGAAACCGAATGGATGAAGATGGCCGGATGGAATACCGATGGTATCCAGACAGACAAACCTGAAGAACTGATACGGTTCCTGAAAAAAACACACGAATAGTCAGGAAACCTGACTGCACGAGATATTAAGAATTTTGGGAATGAACAGATACTATTTAATTATATTATTGCTTATCACGACAGCTAACGCATCATTTTCGCAGAAAAAGGGATCTAAAGATGATCCGGAACCTGATCCCAACATCAGTCAGAAGGATAACGATTACATTGACAGGCAGGATCTGGTTTTTCTTGATACAATAACCGCAATACTAAGGAAATACCCGCCTGTTGCTCGTGACGGATCTGAGAGATCCCATGCCAAGCTTCTGATGGATGCGGTTGCTCACGATCAGTACGCCGCCTTCAGAAAACCTGTCAGAAGATTTTTCCATGAAAGGGTCGATCTGGTAATAAATGATCTTGAGAAGTCACATGTGACAAAAGGCGCGGTGATCTGGAAGGTTTATAATATGGGCTTTATCCTTCGCACAAAATCCGTTACCATTGCCTTCGACCTCGTATCCGGAGCATCATCCGGCTCAAAGGGATTTGAGATGAACCAGTCACAAATGGACAGGCTGGTAAAACAGTGCGATATTTTATTCATTAGCCACAGGCATGAGGATCATGCAGAAAAAGACATTGCTGAGAGATTTCTTGAGCTTGGACTGCCAGTTATAGCGCCTGAACAGGTATGGAAAGATGAAAAGATTTCTGACAGGATTATCCACCCTGAGAGAAACGGTAACAAAACAAACAGGATAGCATTAAAATCAGGAAAAAGTCTGGATTATACTGTATTCCCCGGCCATCAGCTTAAGCCTGTAGATGTAAATGTGGTACTTGTCCGGACTCCTGAAGGGATATCTGTAGCTCATCTTGGCGATCAGATCAATGAAGGGGATTTCATGGAAGATTTTGAATGGATCGATAATGTAGCCAAAACAAACAAAGTCGACATAATGATCCCGAACTGCTGGACCAATGATATTGTCAGAATAGCCAGGGGATTCAACCCACGGGTAATTATGCCCGGGCATGAGCTGGAGCTGGGGCATTCGGTCCACGACAAGGTTCCTTTCTGGGGAGACAATGAATTTCAGGGGTCCGGATATCCTGAATTAAAAAAATCAAACTACCCAGTTATCGTTCTGGTCTGGGGTGAGTCATATCATTATTATCAGCATGAGGAGAAAAAATGAGTGTCACCTCTTCACTGCCTTCCCGTAAACCTCAATCCAGTCAAGCCTTGAACATGCATCGCTCGCTCCCCCTGTCATAAGATCGGTGAATCCGATCTCATCCACCTTTGACAGATCAGGATTCAATACCGGTTTGCCTTCAATCACTGTCTTAATATTCAGGGAATACCAGGCAATATCTGAAATATTGAATTCTGTAATTCGCCAGTCCTTTGAAGAACAGTCCCCGATGTTACCTACCAGCCATGTACCATCAGCCAGTTTAAGCACAGGATGCAGACATCTCAAACCTGCCTGCTTTGACCGCCAGATGATTTTACCGAAGCTGCTGAGATCGGCAAAAGATTTTGCATTCCTGAGTGTTACCACCCAGTTGCCTGTACACAATCCTGACCAGATATAATACGGATCATCAGCAGGTGTGTCATGATGACTTTTCTTAACGGAATCGCAACCAGGTCCATATAGCCCCAGGAGAAGCTCTTTGTTTACCACATGCAACTGGGTTACCGGAATCGCTGCCGGAAGCTCCTTCCAATCCTCCCTTAGAAATAATGAAGGACGATATTGTCCGGCCGAATTTAAAACCGGGGAAAAAGTAAAAATCGCCATCAATGCAGAAAAATATCTGCACCTGATTGAATAAATGTGTTTTTTCATACAATATCGTTCATTAAGTTGATTCAAATAATAACTGTACTCTATACTGGAGCCTAAATAAAGGAAAACCAGATGGCTATAAAACCTTATTAAAGTTAATGTAAAATGAAAGATACAGCAACAACTATTGTCCTTTTCATGCTTTATCTGACTTTTCAATCATGCAATTCAATGAAGGAAACCGGCATTATATTACTTAACGGCAGGATAATAACTGCCGACAGCAAATTCTCGATCCATGAAGCTGTAGCAGTTTCGGGCGACCGGATAACCGCTACAGGAAGCAGCAGGGAAATATCAAAATTTTCATGACCGGGAACTCTGATTATTGATCTGAAAGGGAAGTGCGTTATACCAGGGCTGATAGATGCGCATTTGCATCCTGAAACGGCATCACTCAGCGAACTTGGTGAAAGCCTTCCGGATATCAGGAATTTAAGTCAACTGCTCGGATGGATACGGAAAGAAGCTACCGGAAAGGGAAAAGGTACATGGATCATCCTGCCCAAGTTTTTTCCTACGAGACTCACGGAAATGAGGCAGCCGGAATGCCATAAAAGAAATGGCTGACCTGGGAATCTGTGCCAATCTTCAGCCCGCATGGTCTTTAAAGATGTGGAAGCAATGGATTCGATACTCGGACACGGTAAAACAGCTATATTCCATCCTTACAGGAGTCTTGCAGATGCCGGGGTTCTGATTAGCGGAGGCTCCGATCATATGGTGGGATGGGATGCAAATACATCCATCAATCCGTACAATCCTTTCCTTGCAATGTATGCAATGGTGACCCGGAAAACAGACAGGGGTTCTGTTTTTCATCCTGAGGAGGCGCTCACCCGCGAGGAGGCTATCAAAGCATACACCATCAACAATACCAGAGCAACTTCAGAGGAATCGGTAAAAGGATCTATCGAGCCCGGCAAGCTTGCAGACATGGCCGTTCTCAGTAACGATATCCTTACATGTCCTGAGGACAGCATCCGTAATATAAAAGCCGTTATGACGATCCTTGGAGGAAGTATCCTATATAGCAATGAATGATAATAATCCGGAGTGAATAATCAAATGATCATTCAAAAATCAGTGTCCCGAAATGATTGTATTCATGAAAGCCTTTATCGATCTTCTGCCATGCGAAATACTTAGTACCATTATCGTAATCGATCCTGTATATATTTGCCTTCCACTTTGTGCCTGATACCGGTGGCACCTGGTTCAGAGGGGCAAGAAGCTTATATGGTATAAATATCTCAGCCATCCATCCTGTTACTGCTGCACCGCTCTTCTTTTCACCTCCGGTAGTGGAAGTTGCATGCCCTGTCAGCCTGTCACCTTCGTAATGCCAGGGTTTCCATCCAAAAAATTTACCCTGGTAATTCGGTATAATTATGGGCAACTCATAGTTTAGAGGAGAAACTTCATATTCAAAATAAACAGGAAAAGATTCATCAGGCCACAAAAATACTTCAGCCACATCTTCATTATACAGATCCAGAAAATCACCCTGCAGTGAGCATGTCAGCTTCTTGTCTTCACAATTAAATAAAAAATAAATACCTGTGCCGGAATACAGAACCTTTACTTTGGTGGTATATACAGACGGACCAGCACCCTGCTGTGCCAATGCAAGCCATCCGGTTTTTGACCATTCAGGCGAGCTGCCATCACCGGTAACCTTAAAGTCATTGCATTTTTTTACAGTAACAGAGCCCTGACCGGCTACTGTAAGGCTTATCGCTATCGCAATCAGGAACAATATCAGATGGCCTGATAATGCCAGAATTTTATTTCCTTGTGAGATTTTCATTGTTTGGCAGTTAGGATATTTATAGAAAATGATTATTGCCTACTAAAATAATAAAAAAAGAGGTTTCGCCCTAATCAGGATTTACCGGGATCCGGTTGTTGCTATCCGGTCTTGCCGCTAAATCACGATCTGCCATTGATTTAGCTTCTTATGAATAAAATCAGGTGCGAACCTGAGATCAGTGCAGCACAAAGGTACCCGGCGCAATGGTTGATAACATATTTCCAAAACTGTCGGATGCATTTATTTCAATAGTGTAGATACCGAACTTCTGCTCCGGCACCATGACGCTGAAAACATTATCAGATACAGCCCTGTCTTCGTTCAATCCGTCATCCTTCAGCACGAATTCAAGTACCTTATCAGGCGATGCTTTGTTTATCAGTTTCACGCTTGTTTTTGTGATATTAGAACCATCGATCAGCCTTACCTGAATGGTATTATCGCCTGTCGCCCGGCACCATTTCATAACCGGCGGCGTATTATCTTTTCCGGTCACTTCTACCCTGACAATACCTTTTACAATGATATGATCCGGATTGTCCGGAAGCCAGTATTCGGCAATCATGTTTATTATTTGTTTATCAGGACATTCTGAAGATATCAGAGGTATTGAATATTTCACTGAACCCCCGACATGATCATATCCGCCCCAGTTATCGGATGCCCTGGCATTGTAACCATCAGGATTTATGAACTGATCGTGGCAGGTAATGTATGATCTCCGGATTTTCCCTTTATCCCTGATCAGCACGACTATTGATTCTCCTGGATTCGCAATGCCATCTCCATTACCCGTTCCTAGAATAGTTGTTTCTTCACGGACCCCTTCCTTTACTACTGTAACCACTCTCCCATCAGCAATTTCAAAATCTTTAAACTCAGGTAATTTTCCGCTGAATAATGGAACCTCAAAGTAACCAGTCCACAAATTCCCGTTTTTGTCGGAAAGGGTAAGCTTGAATTTTTCAATCTGAATGCTGTCGTTATCTACTCTGAATACAAATGATTTTATGACAGAAGTACCATTGGCAGCTATTTTCCCGGGATCAGTGAGACCCTTCAGCACGGCAGCGCTTTTTCTGAATGGAGTAAGGACTGCGTGTACGCCTTCAGCTGCTTTATTGCCCCTGTTAAGAAGAGTAAGTGACAGCTGAACATCCCTGCCGCACCTTGCAATATTATCCGTACCGGCGGCAACAGAAAGAATGACAAGGTCCGGAGTATCATCTTTTTTGCTTATGCCTATTTCATGCCGGCTTCCATCGATAGTGAACCTGAGTCTGCCTTTGTCATCGCTTTTAATGACACTGCTACTGTTCTTCATCACTCTCAGATCGAGATCGCTCACGGTATATTCTGAGTTTGGTTCATATATCGAATGAGAAACAATACTTACATTCACAAATGGCATGAGTTCGCCGTCCGGGAGGAATTCTCTCACTGAACTGCAGAAACCCTTTTTACCTACATTATCCAACACAGTAAACCCCGATATGTCGCGATCTGTTCGCACATCCCAGCCCCAAACCGAAAAATCAGGATAGACATCTGTATGGCTCCATATTTCAGGTCTGGGCAGAGGGTTTTCAAATGCTCTCAAAAGAAAACTGAACATTTCCCCCATACCGCAGGTGGAATGTGCAGCCGGATAAATCTTGCATTCATAGTTATCCATAACCATGGTCCAGATATTATTCAGATCGCGGTGATAGAACCTTATAAAATCCTCATTGCCATAATTAAGCCGGACCTTTATTCCGTCATAATTATTAAACATATCCATATGTCTGTATTCAGCCGGGAAATCCCTCGGTCCGACAACAAACTCGTCTGATCCGCAGAAATTGCCAATAGCAGATATCAGCTGAGGATATTTACCTCCTATCCAGAACGACATAAAACCACCCATGGATAATCCGCTGACAGCTCGGTGTTCCCTGTCAGGAATAGTCTTGTAAGTGGCATCAATAAATGCAACAAGTTCAGGGAAATAGACAGGATATTGCCTGAAGGTTTCCACAGGCAACACGTTGTACGGACGCAGATAGTATTCTTCATCGGGCCGGCGGTTATAACCATCCGGTGTAACCACAATCACATCATGACCGGCAACAAAATTTGCAATATTGTCGCCCCCATTATCATCTCCCTTTTCAAATGAATTATATGAATCAGGCCCGCTTCCGAAGTAGCGCTGAGACCAGCCATGATAAAAATATATCACGGGATAACGTTTTTCAGGATTCTCGAAATATCCGGGAGGAAGAAAAATCCTGAAATTTCTGATTTCGCCAAATACATTACTGTAATGTCTGGAATCGATGATGGTAACATCCCCCGCAAATGAATTGAGGGAATGAAATATCAGTCCGGTAACACAAAACAGCAGGAGCTTTCTGAGGCGGGTTGGGATCATATTCGGTAGTTAAATGGGATATGCAAATTATAATAAATAAGGTTATTTTGGTCATAAACCCGATAAAGAAATTTATCAATTAGTATATTTGAATCTACTAATAACATAGCGCTGATTTTGCTATGTAACATGTTCTGATATTATCTGCTTTATGGATGTAATTTCACTGACAAGAGAACTTCTGGCTTTCGATAATATAAATCCTCCCGGGAATGAAGAGGGAATCGCCCGTTTTGCCGGGAAGATACTCTCTGATAATAAATTCAATGTCAGACTCTTCCCTTTTTCAGAAGGAAGACTGCACATGGTTGCAGAACGGGGATTAACCACCCGGCAGGCGCCTGTTGTATTTTCAGGTCATTTTGATACGGTACCACTTGGGGCAAAGGAATGGAGTGTTGATCCTTCAGGCAGTTCTATAGACGACAATAGATTATTCGGAAGAGGATCAAGTGACATGAAAGGAGGTCTTGCCGCGATGATAGTCGCTGCTGTAGAAGCTTTTAATGAAAATGTACCATGCGGAGGCATAAGGATGATTTTTTCAGCGGCCGAGGAATTAGGTTGCAAGGGAATTGAGCAGTTAGCCGCAACCTGGGCAGATCCGGGGAATGCAAGCGCTGTAATTGTGGGAGAACCGACCTCAAATCATCCATATACCGGACACAAGGGAGCGCTTTATCTTAACGCAAAAGCGACGGGTAAAACAGCGCACTCCTCTATGCCACAGCTTGGAGACAATGCCATTTACAAAATTTCAGAAGCGATCCTTAAGGCCAGGGATTTCATTCCGGGCAAAATACAGGATCCTCTCCTGGGTCTGCCAACACTCAATGTGGGAAGAATGACCGGAGGTATGAATGTAAATTCTGTGCCTGACAAAGCTGAGTTTTCGATTGACATACGATCTACGGGTACTGTTGATCATAACGAGCTGATTGAAAGGCTGGGAAAGGAATTCGGGAAAGAGATTGAACTCGAAGTGCTGGTCAGCAAAGGTCCGGTCAGAACTGATGAAGAGCATCCTTTTGTAAAGCTTGTTTATAAAATTTGTGGCATCGGCGCCGGTAAAGACGACATGCCAAAAGCACTGCCTTATCTGACAGACGGTTCGGTCCTTCAACTCTTATACAACGGAGTGCCGACCATTATACTTGGACCTGGACAACCGGAAATGGCTCATCGGACCGATGAATTTATTTACCTTGACAAACTGGAAGAATCGGTAGGTATTTACAGAAAAATTTTACAAGAATGGAAAATATGAATATGAACACATTTCCTGATAAAATTGAGAATGAGGACCAACTCGAGGAAATCCTGTCAAGGCCTGATGCAGAAGTGACAGAAATGTTCTCCAGACTGGATGGAGATATTATTTTTCTCGGAGTTGCGGGTAAGATCGGTATTTCGCTTGCTCATATGGCAAAGCGGGCCTGTGAGAATGCGGGAATCAGGAAACGTATAATAGGAGTTTCAACATTCAGCAATAAGGATTATCAGAAAAAGATCAGCAGATTCGGGATCGAAACAATCAGCGGAGATCTGCTTGATACCAGATTCACACGCACATTGCCGGCAGTCAGGAATGTCTTTTACCTTGCAGGGATGAAGTTCGGTTCTACTGAGAACCTTGCACAGACATGGGCAGTAAATACCTGGCTACCCGCAATAATTGCCGACCACTTCGGTCAGTCACGGATTGTCGCATTTTCGACAGGATGTGTTTATCCTCTTGTTCCTGTGATATCCGGAGGCTCAAAGGAGACTGATCCGCCTGAAGCTGTAGGTGAATACGCACAATCGTGCCTCGGAAGGGAACGTATGTTTGAGTATGGCAGTCTGAGAAACAATACTGAAGTCATTCTGATAAGGCTGAACTATTCCGTTGAGATGCGTTATGGAGTACTCGTCGATATTGCATTGAAAGTGAAGAACAACCTCCCTGTCGATCTTACGATGGGCCATTTCAATGTAATATGGCAGGGAGATATGAACAATTATGTCCTGAGATCGGTCGAACTCGCGAAAAGCCCGGCAAAGATACTGAATGTCACCGGGGAAGAAATTCTGTCGGTAAAAGAGATCGCCTCAGAGTTCGGAGAATTCTTCGGGACCGAACCAAGGTTTGAGAATGATGAGGCTCCTACAGCTCTTCTCAATAATTCTGAAGAATTGTTCAGTCTTTTCGGAAAACCGAAAACACCGGTAAGACAGATAATCAAATGGATTGCCTGCTGGCTGAAGGATGACAAAGCGCTTCTTGGCAAACCGACTCATTTTGAAGTACGCGACGGCAAATATTAACCATATCCAGATTAATCATGAAATTCTCGGAAATACCTGCAGACGTGCTGAGACTGCTGAATGAAGGCACTGTTATTCCTGCCCTTCCTCTCGCTCTCAATGAAAAAAGGAAACTGGATGTACGACGCCAGATCGCACTGATAAGATATTATCTGGATTCCGGAGCCGGTGGAGTTGCAGTGGCTGTGCATACCACTCAGTTTGCCATCAGGAAACCTGAGATAGGATTATATGAACCTCTTCTCGAACTTGCAGCAGAAGAATTCGTAAGGTTCACATCCAGAACAGGGAAACATGTCATTCGTGTCGCCGGTGTCATTGGAAATACGGAACAGGCTATAAATGAAGCGGCGCTCGCGTTTGAAACAGGATATCATGCTGTACTCCTGAGCCTCGCGGCATTCGCTGATGCACCAAATAAGAAGATACTGGATCACTGCCGGGAAATAGCTGAGATTATGCCGGTTATCGGGTTTTACCTTCAGCCGGCAGTCGGCGGCCGCAAACTGGATGTCAGTTTCTGGAGGGAATTCGCGGCAATCCAGAATGTTATTGCCATCAAGATGGCTCCATTCAACAGATATCAGACTTTTGATGTCGTAAGAGGAGTGGCTGAATCCGGCAGGTCATCACAGATCGTACTTTACACTGGTAACGACGATAATATTCTCGTCGATCTCCTTACCAGCTATCAGATACCTGTCAACGGCGAAATGATTGAAAAAAGGATTGCCGGCGGTCTTCTGGGTCACTGGGCCGTATGGACCCACAGGGCAGTCAAGCTGCTAAAGGATGTGCACAGCGGATTGTATGACAATAATATCAGGGAGGCGCTCGTTCTGGCAAACAAAATCACTGACAGCAATTCCGCTTTTTTTGATACTGCAAACAATTTTGCCGGTTGCATAGTTGGTCTTCACGAGGTACTGCGAAGACAGGGACTTATCGAGGGATTATGGACACTTGATCCGGACGAGGCGCTTTCTCCCGGACAGATTGAGGAAATTGACAGGGTATATGCAGCCTATCCCGAACTTAACGATGACGACTTTGTAGCAGAGAACCTCGACAGATGGCTTTCATGAAATAATTTAATATCCCTCACATGGATATTATTCCCGGATTTTCAATCCGACCAATGCGGGAGACCGATATTGATAGCGCGTTCAACCTTTCATTTTCTGAAGGATGGAACCAGACTATCGATGACTGGAACTTCCTTATGAGCAACAAGAGTAATACCTGCATTGTCGCTGAACATGAGAATAAAACAGCAGGTACGGCAACTGCCATTCTTCACGACGGCAGGGTGGCATGGATCGGTATGGTGCTGGTCAATAAATCATTGCGCGGACGCGGAGCAGGAAGAAAAATCCTGGAACAAATAATATCAGAGCTCTCAGGAATACAGGTCATCAAGCTTGATGCAACGCGGGCCGGAGAACCATTGTATTCAAGCCTTGGCTTCCTGCCTGAATACAGATTATTCCGGATGACCTGCCGGAAGCTGAACACCGGTAAACTAACAGAAAATGTTGCTTGCATTCAAAAAATAAATCACGGAAAAATTGAAAGTATAGCTGAATTTGATTCCACTCGTTTCGGAGTTAACCGGCAGGGAGTTATCGACTACCTTGCAAGGAACTATCAGGAAAAAGGCTTTTATATTTCGACCGGAACAGGAACTGACGGATTCATTCAGGGAAGAGATGGGGCGAGGTTCGTTTATATTGGTCCGCTGACAGCTTTATCCGACGACATTGCCATAAGCCTCCTCTCGGAATCACTGAGATTTCATGCCGGCAAACCGATCGCGCTTGACATCCCTGAATCAAAGCCGGAGATTATTTTATGGCTGGAGAAAGCAGGATTTGAGAAACAGCGCTATTTTACACGAATGTACCTTAAAAGAAATCTGTTCCCCGGAATTCCTGAAGAACAATATCTCATAAGCGGGCCGGAATTTGGTTAATCAGGTTGAGCTGAAGTTATTTATCAGAATGCAGGTATTCTTTCAGGAATGAGCCGGCGTCAATACTTTCACTCCTTCCATCATGAATAAGTAATCTGTATCTAAGTATCATTGGTTTACCAGGAACAATGTCTATTCTTTCGTTCCCGGGAAAAACGACATTCTGCATGCTCCCTTTCTGCCTGAGTATCCAATTCTCAGGATAATCGGGCATGGATGGACTGCAAAGTATTGTTAGCCCCGAGAAATTATTACCGGTACCAAATGGTGCAGACATATCCATCCAGGGACCTGCCTTTACCTGAAGTTCCTGAGGTTGAACCCTTCCTCCTTCCGAAGTAAAAATCAGACTATCAGGCATTCTCAGCCTAACACAAAAACCTCCATACCCTTTCTGATCAGGTGAACCACCGAGCTGCAATCCTACTGTCAATGCCGCGAGTGAAATATCAAAATCAATTTTCCTTACATCCTGGTCAAGTTTATGGACAGTAATTACAGTATTTTCCTGCATAAATGGTTTTCCAGGGTTGTAAACTGAAGAGATCCAGTCCACTTTAATCCGGAAAACAGCCTTTTCTATCTCCTTCTCAATTTTCAAACCGGTCACATCCTGGGAAATACTATCATTGGTCCAGCCGTCACCAAGTCTAGTACCACCTGCAAATAGCTGATGCCAGGCCCAGAATACTCCCCGGTGATAAGGGTGATCAGCAGGAAATTCTTCTGTCAGAATATTTCCCTTCAGATCAAATAAAGGATGGATATAGTTATTACAAATATACCTGCCTGTCAGTGAAGCGGGTTTATGATGATATAAAAAGACAGGTTTGCCGTCTTCTCTAAGCTCAATTGACTGATTATTATCTACAATAGAGAAAGTCGATCTGGTCTTGGAAGTGCACGAATTTAAACCGGTAATAATCAGCACGGACAATGCCGGCATGATAAAAATATTTTTCATATATCATTATAAGCCCGACAGGTCTGGGCGGGTGTTTTCTGTTTTCAGATTATCCTTCTTTTAACCGGGTCCCACTCAGCACGTCTTTTTTCAACATAGGATTTATGTGCCATAAGGCAAGCCACTCCTTCTTCAAATGCTTTCTCAATATTCGCGCTGGTAGGTTTACCGTTGCGGATACAATCTATCCATTCCTTGATATGGAGGTAAGTTACATCGACGTTTACCCCATTGATTGTGGTAGTAGTAAGTCCTCTGGCGGCATAGTATTTTTCGGTTGCCGAAGTAACAGCATCGATGCTTCCTTTGTTCGGATTGAATGACACCATTGGTACTGAAGGATCGATAAGCCCTGATTCAATTTGTTTCTTATATCTTGTTGAATCACCATCGGCAGTAATACTTATTGCGTTACCGATTTCCATAGACGCATCATGGCCCATGAAAACACGTCCTCGGCTACGGCTGTTTCCCAGAGTAGCGCTGTAAAGGAGGGTAAGGTCCTTGTCGGGATATTCAAATACACAATTAAGTACATCAGGCATATCACGGTTATCTTTCCAGTAATAGATACCACCGGATGAAACAACCGATTTCGGGATACCGATCCTCAGAAGCTGGTTCACCGAGTCGAACTCATGAGTAAAGAGCTGTCCGATCAGACCGATATCATAATCGAAATATTTTGTCCAGTTATAATATCTTTCAATATCGAAAGGAACCTTTGGAGCCTTGCCGAGCCACTGAGCCCAGTCGATGCTCTTTTCATCGCCCGGTTTCGGTTTTCCGTTCTTATCAAGATGCCTTATCCATGCGCCATCTGCAGTGTTACGGTTTGTTGTTGTCTCAATGAGCGAGATTTTACCGAGAATATCCTTGCTGATGATATCCTTTGCCTGCTGAAACACAACACTCTGCGTTATCTGGTGGCCAAGCTGATAGACAATTTTACTGTTCCTGACAGTATCATACATTTCATAAAGTTCATCTTCTGCATGTGCAGGTGATTTTTCGCAGTAGACATGTTTTCCTGCCAGGGCTGCTGCAGTAGTTATCGGAGCATGATGATGGTCAGGGGTAGCAATCATTACTGCGTCAATTTCCTTATCATCAAGCATTTCCTGATACGACCTGTAACGTTTAACAGGCAGTTTTGACGGTGCAGCGCCACCTGCCCTGAATTCATTTCTTGCGGTCGCCAGTCCGTTTTCGGCATGAGCGTCATAAACATCACAAATTCCCGTAATGGCTACATTCAGATCTTCCTGTGCAAGCCAGTCTTTCAGAGAATTCTCATTTTTATGAGCGTCCACGTCAGCGGGATGCATATAGCCCAGTCCATTGGCGTGCGAAACAGCCCTGCTGCCGAAACCAATAATACCAACACGTATAAGATCAGATTTGGATGCTGAGCTCTTTGCTATCACCGGAGCTTTGATATTGTCGAGACCAAGCTCTTTAATAACACGACTCCTTTTTTCCTGATCATAGGTCCATTTTTTGAAGAGCTCAACAGCAAAAATACCGAGGACCGGTATGCCTACGAGGGCTTTCAACAAAGTTCTCCTCTTCATGCCAGATGGCTGTAATTCATTAGCGTTACCTGCAGTCGGTTTATTATCTTTTTCCATGATCTTAATACTCATTTTAATTATTACCATTCCTGAATTTTCCCAGATACTCGTCCAGACCGGCAAACCGGCCTGTGGGAAAGACAGCCAGAACAACAAGAGCTATGGCTTCTATCAGTGTTTTACTTATTACGAGATAACTACCCTCACTCGGAAGAGTGTATTCAAGTCCGACGAGAGGTGGATTATTGAGGTAATAGACAAAAAGGAGAACGGCCCCGGAGATGGCTGCGGTTTTTGTGAACAATCCCAGGATAAGCCCCAGTCCTATCGCTATCAATCCCCATGTATTCAGAAAATCAACAGTATGCAATACCCCGGGGTGTGATATTATCCACTGAGAGAAACCTGAAAGAATCCATTTGGATTCACTCAGAAAACCGACTGATGACCAATTGGGAATAAGTAATTTGGAAAAACCTTCATACAATATATGCCAGCCTATCAACAACCTCAGTGCAAGAAGCGTATATCGTTGCATTGGAGTATAATCTGTCGTCTCTTTCATCTGATCACTCTTTAAGTTTTTGTTCAGGTAATATTTATTTCCGCTAAATGTAATAAGAATAATATTAATTTGTTGTTGCAATGTTCCAGTTTTAACTTCATTTCACTCTTCATGATGTAAAATTCACCATGGCAGTGATAGAATTGGAGTCATCCGATATCTTACTTTTAACCTGCTGAGCATAAAAGGAATGAAAAAGTAGCGTTTTGATTATGTAATAAGACCGTCCGACCAGCTCTAAAATATATATATCTTTATCCTTATTTAACAGATGAAATGAAACGCAGGGATTTTATTAAAACAGCAGGAGAAGCGACGCTTCTTACCCCCGTTCTACCTGTTCTTGGAAAGGGAAGCTTTTTACCATCAGGAAATAAAAGCAACAATACGCCTGAATCGGGAAAGTCGGTTGTTCAGGTAAAGGATAAGACCATATACATATCAACATCAACACTTACGGCAACTTTAAGCAACGGATTGCTGGTTTCGCTTAAGAGCAAGCTTACTGGTGAGGAGTTTATGGCAGGAACCGATATAAATAATAATGCAGCCCTCCAGTTGTTGTATCCCAATTCTGAGCTTACTGATGTCACAGGCTCAAATTTCGGATCCGTTTCCATTAATCAGGTCTCGGATCAGCGGGCAGAAATAATTTTTCACAGCTGGAACGGAGACGGGGTGATATCGGTATACACCGACGATCTGACAGGAGATCTTCTTATTGAACCGTCGGCTTACTCATCGAGACCAGGAGTGGTAGCCTGCAGGTGGAATCTTGAAGGAGTCAAACACGAGCTCAAGCTGGTGGCTCCTTTTTTCCAGGGAATAAAAATGAATCTTGACGATCCTCTTATACACAATTCGAGATGGATATGGCCCTACTCATGGGAAGCAGCATTGGCAATCCTTCAGTCGCAGACAGGCGGATTCTTCATACACACTCAGGATACAGGCTACAGGTACAAAGCATTAAAGACAGGAACAAAGAATGATCCGTTTGCTCTTTGTTTCGACACTGAAGCATACGGTCCGATTGATAATAACCTTTCTGCAGGTGGCCTGGCCTGGAGAATAAACGTGTTCAAAGGTGGCTGGCAGGTAGCTGCCGAAAGATACAGGGAATGGCTGTGGAATGCCTACGAGCTCAAAAAGGAGGAGGAAAAACGCCAGACATGGATTCATGATGTAAAATTTGCCATATCATGGTGCCCGGGCGATCCTGCAGTACTCGATGCATTGGCGTCGAAAACAGATCCTTCAAAAGTATTGCTTCACTTTCCTGACTGGAGAACTGATATATATGATCAGAATTATCCGACTTATAACGCCAGTGAAAAAGCAAAGGGATTTATTGAAAAGAGCAAGAAGATGGGGTTTCATGTCATGCCGCACTTCAATTCGATAGACATGGATCCATCAAATCCTGCATACACATGGATAAGGGATTTCCAGTACCGGAATCTTGAATCCAAACAACTGATGGGCTGGAGCTGGGTCGATGGAAAAGCTATTGGTGTCCCTGAATCAAACCAGAGCCGCATTGAAAACAGGAGCAGCAACGTGATGGTAAAAGTTCATCCGGGGTTGAGCATGTGGAGATCCATACTTGGGGATAACATTCGGAAAGCGAGTACAGAGCTCGGGCTCGATACTGTGTTCATCGATGTGACACTGGTCAGCCAGAACCTCTATAACTGCCTTGTCGAATCCACAACATCCACTGAAGGGATGAAAAAGCTGATTGCACATATCGGTGAACTCAACAAAGGACTCGCTGTTGGAGGTGAAGGGCTTAATGAAATAACCATGCAGGGGCTTTCGTTTGCCCAGGCACATCTTTTTAAAAGCTGGCAGACATCTGTCAGCGGACTTGAAAGAACAGGCGGTTGCGATCTCAACCATCATCTTTTTGGTAAACTTTGCCGGACAATAGGCTATTCGGGATTAAACGGAAAAACAAAGGATGAGGAGCTCAGGATTAAAATACATCTTGATCATGGAGCCATCCCGACTATCACGATCAGTTCCGCTGAAGAGATCTCCAGCCCGAACAGCACAGTAAAACGGCTTCTGAATATGGCAAACAGCTGATAATAAATACTGAAAACATTATTAATACTGGTTACAGGGAAAGTCCCACTCTGGTTCCAACTCATAAAATCTACCTGATATGCGAATTTTTATTACAGGATTAATTGCTCTGACATTCATGACGATCAGGACAGCCGCCGGCCAGTCTGGCTATCTGGCAGGTACAGGTCAGATAAGCATAGAGCCTGATGAATCGCTGATATCCCTGCACCTCGGAGGGTACGGAGCTCCACGCGAAGGCCGTTTTTCACTGCAGTGGAAAACGCTGACAAAGATCCCTGCAGTTGAAGCAATTACAGGAACCGAAGACAACCTGTTTATTATCACTGATGGGAATATACTAAAAAGCGGCCTGCCGGTAAACGAAAACGGATGGCAACCCGTCGGAAAATCATCAGGGATGGTCTCCTTTACTGTATCCGGTAGCAGGTTGTATGCCATTGACGGCAAAGGAAGTATATTTGAGAGCAGTACTTCAGGCAGGATTAAATGGAAAAAGATCGCTGAATCTGATCCTGCGGCGAGGTTTATCACCAGCACAGCGGGAAATTTGTTCGTAACAGATGGCAAAGGCAGCCTATGGATGTCGGAAATAGCCGGGAAAACCCCTGTTTTTGCAAAAAGTGATATGATCGCCGGTGTAATAAGTTTTTCATCATACAGGAATAAGTTGTATGCACTTACCTCCGATGACCGAATCTACCGAAAAGATCTGTCATCAGGCGATCACCGGTGGCTGATGGCAGCATACAGGAACAATGAAACGATCAGGGAAGATATACGACAGATTGCTTTTGCAGGAAACAGAATATACGGAACCGGAAATAACATGGTCCTCTACCTTGGAGAGCACAGGACTGAGGGGAATCTGACTGCAAGGGCTCTGGCTGTCAGAAGCGGTTCACAGACAGCAATTATAGTGAACGTTGATGTATGCGGACTGAACGACGATTTTACCGGAAGTATAAAGAAGGAACTACTGGTGAAATACGGTCTGCCGACAACAGCTGTATTTATAAACTGCTCTCATACCCACTTTGCACCGGTCAGCCAGAGGTGGCTGACATGGCAGGAAGCCAATCAGCGACCCGACAGTATTTTTCTGAATTCAGAAGTCAGGAACGGGATTCTCGGTGCGGTTGATAGGGCTCTATCGGGTCTGGAACCGGCTGAAATCTGGTTTGGTCGGGGAAAGACAGATATCGGATATAACAGGAGTCTGAAGGATCATCCGGAACTTTATGACGGTGATGTTGATGTACTCAGAATTAAATACGCGAACAGGGACGCCGAAAGTTATCTGTTTATGACTGCATGCCACCCGGTATTCAGTACTGCAGGGACACTCCATTTCACTATCAGCGCCAACTACCCCGGAGTGGCAAGAAAACTGGTCGAAGACAGAACAGGAACTGTAAATTCTCTGTTCCTGCAGGGTACAGCCGGCGACATTAACCCACGCGATAACGGCGAATATATCTCTGGAGAAAAACTGGCAAATGAAGTCATAGGCACGCTCAGAAAACCGATGACCAGAATAGAAGGAACGATATCATGCTTCCTCGACACTATCAAATTGCCCGTAACACCATGGAGTAAGGATGCAATACTGGCTTTCAGGAAAGAAAATGAAAGCAAAACAGGTGACGTGTATGCTGAAAAGAATATCAAATGGGCCGATCTCATGATTGAAAATTACAATAAAGGAACCATGCCGGATCAGATGCCGGTATATGTTCAGACAATAAACATTGGGAACTGGAAATTAGTCGGCTTTTCAAGGGAAACGACTACAGGATATGGCCTTGGAGTAAAACAGATGTGGCCGGGAAAACTGGTCTCAGTTGCCGGTTATACGAACGACGTTTCCAGCTATCTGCCCACACATATGCACCTGGAAGCAAGAAATTATGAAGGGCTTGATTCCTTCTTCTGGTATGGGATGGCAAACGTTTTCCCGATGGATGTAGATACTATTATCCTTGAAAGGATCAGTACACTTGCACATTGATATTATTATTGTAATTTGGTTGTCGTGTAATACAATCCGTCAGAAAAGTTAAATCAATTATAATGGCTGCGATCAGGAAAATCATAAAGGATATCTCAAGTCCAATTTTTATCATAGGTGCCTTGTTCTTTGTATTCGGATTCATCACATGGCTAAGCGCCGTGCTGGTCCCATACCTGAAGATAGCCTGTGAGTTAAGCAATTTTCAGTCATACCTCGTCGCTTTTTCTTTCTATATAGCTTATTTCTTCATGTCGGTACCATCAGGCTGGTTTCTTGAATATACAGGATATAAAAAAGGGATGACTGCCGGACTTGTAATAATGGCAATCGGTTCACTTTTCTTTGTACCTGCTGCCTTAACCAGGACTTACGGGCTTTTCCTTACCGGTTTGTTCATTCAGGGCGCCGGTATGGCGCTGCTTCAGACTGCATCCAATCCATATGTAACTATAATCGGCCCAATTGAGAGTGCGGCTAAAAGGATCAGTATAATGGGAATCTGCAACGGGGTTGCAGGAGTCATTGCACCAGCTCTTCTGGGTTTCATCACACTTCAGGGAGCGGATGAGATTGTGGCCAGAGTAAGCACCATGACACCTCATGATAAAGGTATCGAGCTTGATGCGCTTGCTGCAAGGGTGATATTGCCTTATATCCTTATCATGGTCTCACTGCTGCTGCTGGCAGTGTTACTCTATCTGTCAAATCTTCCTGATATAAATCCTGAGGAAGAGAATGCAATAACAGATGAAGGATCTGCGAACAAAACCAACATTTTTCAGTTCCCGCATCTTCTCCTGGGTGTTCTCGCGATCTTCCTTTATACGGGAGTGGAAGTGATAGCTGGAAATACTATCATCAGCTATGGTGTATTTCTTAAGATACCCATCGCGACAGCTAAATTTTTCTCCTCTTTCACGATTTTTGCCATGTTGGTGGGGTACGTTATCGGTATAATCATTATCCCCAGATATGCGAGGCAGAAGGATGCTCTTGTTGTATCAGCAGTACTTGGGGTAATTTTTGCGGCCTTTGCCCTCTGTACAAAAGGATTTACATCAGTCATGTTCATAGCTTTGCTCGGGCTTGCGAATTCTCTGATGTGGCCGTCAATATGGCCGCTCGCGATAACTGAACTTGGCAGGTTCACAAAGATTGGCTCATCTATGATGGTAATGGCAATATCCGGAGCCGCAGTACTTCCTCTCTTTTATGGTAAGCTCGCAGATGACTTTTCACCTCGAACCGCATACTGGATCGTCATACCGATATACCTGTATGTACTGTTTTTTGCCCTGAAAGGACATAAAATCAGAATCAAATCGCCGGGAACAGCTCAGAAACAGAAAGCAGAATAATATTCCGGGATATTCGCTAAATAAAAAGGCACATCAGGTCAGACCCGATGTGCCGGATATCATAATTATTTAAATCTTTTCAGCTTATAACAGCATTCCTGATCTTGATTATTGCTTCTGCAAATTTCTGCATGTCTTCCTTAGGTCCAAGCATAGCATTCTGAAAAATCCAGACAGCCTCTTCGTAGCATGCTTTTTCAGTCTCAGGACAGAAAACGTTCCTGTAGCTCACTTCTTCAGGGATGGCATAACACATAAAGTTCTTCTCCTGAAACAAAGGCTGTTTGTAGAGAGGCTGAGGATAGCCTATAAAACAGGGAACTCCTTCAGCAGCCAGCATTTTGGCAAATTCAGGTTTGGACAGGTTATTGAATTTCGATTTGTTATATTTAAAAATATAGATATGATAGCTATGGACAGATTCCCCCTTTCCCCTTGCAAGGGGAGTAATACCGGGAATCTTTGAAAGAAGCGAATTCAGATAGGTGCCGTTTTCGTGACGTTTGCGAGTCTGTTCATCGAGCCGTCTCAACTGCCTGCTGAGAATCACTGCCTGCAGCTGGGTCATACGGTAGTTACATCCCAGATAATGATGCTCATACCATTGTCCGTCTTTGACACGACCGACATTCCTCAGGGAATTCATCATATCATAAAGTTCCTCATTATCGGTGATGATCATCCCTCCTTCCCCACAGGTAAGATTCTTGGATGACTGAAAACTGAAACAACCGGCATCACCGATACTTCCCAGTTTTTTTCCTTTATATTCAGCTCCATGTCCATGACAGGCATCCTCTATAACCCTGAGGTTGTGTTTGGCCGCTATTTCCATAATCCTGTCCATTTCGCAAGCCTGTCCGGCAAAATGAACCGGGATTATAGCTTTGGTGCGTGGAGTGATAGCTGCATCAATCTTTGCAGGATCGAGGTTGTATGTATCCGGATCTATATCGACAAACACGGGAACACAGTTAGCTTCAAGCACTATAGTTGAAGTTGCAATGAAAGTATATGGAGGAATAATGACCTCGTCACCCGGTTTGACCCCGGATGCAATCAGTGCGATTCGAAGAGCAACCGAACCATTGACACAGGTCAGTGCATATTTTGCACCGCAGAATGCTGCATAATCCCTTTCAAACTCAGCAACAATATCTCCACAGTCGGGATTTCCCCATTTACCGGAACTTACTACATCAGTAACCGCATCTATTTCAGTCTGATCAAAAATAGGCCAGACAAAATCCTTATTGATTGTCTTTGGTCCGCCATTAATTGCTAATTCCTGGTTCATCTTATAATTTTTTAGATATGATTATGACATAATTTAATTGTCTCCAGTGAAGACCCCGGCATACATTCCAGGGGATCTGAATCGTTCTTCAGACAGTCGGCGAAATAAGCTATCTCGTTATAGTATCCATCAGTGCCATCGCCTGCAGGTATTTCTTTCACTTCATTATTACCGGCAATCTGTATTATATCCCCTCTCAATGATGAAAAATGTATGCTTGCATTCTCAAACCTTCCCATAAATGATGCCTGGAACGGGAAGAAAGAATGGAAAGTAAAACCACCTTCAATTTTAACATGCAGATCTTTCCCGTGATAATTCCACATTGCACTGATATAGTCGTAAGGTGAATAATCTCCCGGAAGACAGTTTGATTTTACCTCCGATGGAACACCAACCGTGTTTTGTGCGAAATCGATATCATGTATAGCAAGATCGAATAATGCTCCTCCTGACAATTCCCTTACATTTTTATCTTTCCACTGTCCCCAGGAAGGCAGTCCACAGAACCTGGAGAATGAGAGAAATTTAATCTCCCCGAATTCTTTGCTGTCAATCCAGTTTTTTAGTTGCCTGTATGGTGGCATGAACCGGACAACGTGACCTATCATCAGTTTCTTCTTCATCTTTTCAGCAAGAATCACCAATTCTTCTGCCTGCAGGGGATCGATGCAAAATGGCTTTTCAAGAAACACGTGCTTCCCAGCCGTAAGGGCGGCCATTGTCATTTCGTAATGAAGATTTGCATGTGTGCATATATTTACCGCATCTATATCCTCTGATGAAAGACAGTCGCTGAGGCTCCTGTACTTATTTATACCTTCAATAACTGACGGATCAATATTTCCCGTTGCAATATTTCCTATTCCTGAACGAAGCTTCTCCCCGATCTGGTCAGGAAAGATATCCACGATCGCTTTAAGACAGAGATCCGGATTTCTGAGAATATTCACAGCATGTGTGATACCCATGAATCCGAACCCCACAACTGCTACCTTTTTCATTTCCAGTAGTTTTTTTGATTAGTTACAATTTCGCCCGGAAAATATTCCGGAATATTATGACATATATCAAAAGTATAAAATAGTTCCGGTAAGAACTATTATGTTTTGGCTATTACTGATAAGATATTGCCAAAATGCGGATTGAAACCGGTCAGAATAAGGTTGATCGCACAACAGAGACAAAACGGGAAAGCAGAATTACTGCCGTTGAATAATAACATTTAACAAATTTTTAACTCTTGGAACTTAACAAGATATGAGCGCCACATGTAAATTCATCCCGCTTTTTTCAACAGAAAACCTGTTAAATTATAATCCATGGATATAATTATTGAAAATCTGACCAAACGATACGGTAGCCAGAAAGCAGTGGATAATATTTCTCTTAAAGTGGCTACAGGTGAGATCCTGGGATTTCTCGGACCAAACGGCGCCGGCAAGACAACAACCATGAAGATGATTACAAACTTCATAGCGCCTGACGAGGGGCGGATACTTATTGGCGGCAGGTCGTTATCCGATGATCCGCTTGAAATTAAAAGGAACATTGGCTATCTGGCCGAGGATAATCCGTTGTACGATGATATGTTCGTTATGGATTACCTTGAATTCTGTGCAGCCATCCAGGGGATAGAGAAAAAGGTAATTCCCGGGAGGGTGGCAGAAATGATCAGGCTGACCGGTCTAAACAGGGAAAAGCATAAAAAAATCAATGAGCTTTCGAAAGGTTATCAGCAACGTGTCGGACTTGCCCAGGCAATAATACACGATCCGAAGATTCTGATCCTCGACGAGCCAACATCCGGACTGGATCCCAACCAGATCGTGGAGATCAGAAAACTTATCAGGGAGCTGGGACATGACAAAACAGTGATCCTCAGCACCCATATTCTTCCGGAGGTCGAAGCAACATGCGACAGGATATTCATAATCAATAAAGGGAAGATCGTTGCTGACGGAACAGCTGAATCTCTAAGAAGAAAGGCACAGGGATCGGATATCATCAGAATAAAAATAGAAGACGGTGAACCCAATGAAATATTCAGGGCCATACAGTCAGTAAAATCGGTTTCTATGGTAGATTTCGCCGACAGAAATCTGAACAGGTTCGACATACATTCGTCATCCCCGGGGGTAAAACGGGATATCTTCAATTTGTGCGTGGAAAAACACTGGGTCCTTACAGAAATGACGCCCTTCGAGACAAAGCTCGAAGACATTTTCAGAGATTTAACAATGAATTAAATATATTTTCAATGAAAACAATCTGGCTGATCACCAAACGCGAGCTGAATTCATTTTTTGATTCGCTTATCGCCTTTGTAATGATAGTTCTGTTCCTGGGTTTCAGCGGCTTTTTCACCTGGATCTCCGGATCAGATATTTTCCTTATCGGACAGGCCAGTCTGCGTTCCTTCTTTTCCATCGCTTACTGGACACTGTTCTTCTTTATTCCGGCCCTCACAATGAGATTGATAGCCGAGGAAAAAAAATCCGGCACAATTGAGATGATACTTACCAAAGCCGTTACCGACAGGCAGGTCATTCTGGGTAAATACCTTGCCACCGTTCTCCTGATAGCAATAGCACTCGCTTTCACCATCCCTTACGTCATCAGTATCTCAAAACTGGGGAACATCGATATGGGCGGAACAGTCTGCGGGTATCTTGCATTGCTGCTCATGAGTGCCGCTTATACCAGCATCGGGATCTTCACCAGCAGCATAACAGGGAACCAGATAGTGGCATTTCTTTCCGCACTCTTCATAGGCCTGTTCTTCCATATTATATTCGGGATGCTCGCCGGAGGTATGACAGGTCTTACTGCCGAAATAATCAATTCCCTTTCCGTGTCAGAGCATTTTGAAAGTCTCTCAAGAGGTGTCGTCGACTCCAAGGACCTGATTTATTTCGGATCCATAATCTTTCTGGGGTTATTCTTTACTGAAGTTTCCCTTGCTAAAAGAAATGCATACAACTAAACGGACTGAAAGATGAGGAATACAGCTAAAATATCTTCAGCGATAATCATTATGACCGCGATTGTGATTATCATAAACATCCTTTCGGAAAACTATAATTTCAGGATCGATCTGACCGAAAGCAAAGAATATACACTAAGCAAAGCCACTAAAGATATTCTGAGAAAGCTTGAAAAACCGGTAACCATTACTGCCTATTTTTCAAAGGATCTTCCGCCAAATATCGGGAACATTGTTGGTAATCTCAAAGATATGCTTGTTGAGTACAGCAACAGGTCAGGTGGAATGGTTGTTTATAAATTTGTCAATCCGGGTGCAAACGAAACATCGGAAAGAGAAGCCGTACAGAACGGAATACAGCCGATAATGATAAATGTCCGGAACAAGGACCAGATCAAGCAGCAGAAAGCCTACATGGGAGCAATCGTAGCAATGGGCAGTGCAAAGGAAAAAATTCCTTTTTTCCAGCCTGGGGCCGCGATGGAATACGCACTATCAACAGCTATTAAGAAACTTTCCGTAGTGGAGAAACCGTCAATTGCCCTCATTCAAGGCCATGGCGAACCAGAAATGAATGAAATGATGCAGTTTTACAGAGAACTCGGCGTATTGTATGATGTTGAACCTCTGAAACTCACCGACACAACCAGGATACCGGACAAAGTACGGACTATTGCCGTTGTCAGGCCAACCGACAGCATCCCGCCTGCACAGCTTGCCATTCTGGATAATTTTCTGGCAAAAGGAGGTAATCTTTTCCTGGCTATAAACAGGGTCGAAGGCAACTTCTCACGTGCCATGGGCACCTCCGTCAGGACAGGAATTGAGGAATGGCTTGGCAGGAAAGGAATCAATATTGCAGATGATTTTATTATTGACGCCAGCTGCAATTCGGTTACTCTCCAGCAGCAACAGGGTGATTTCACGATGTCTTCTTCAGTTCAGTTCCCATATCTCCCTATTATACATAAATTTGCAGACAATCCAATCACAAAGGGTCTCGAATCGGTCAGCCTGCAGTTTGCAAGTCCGATAACCTATTCAGGCGACAATACTATCAAATTCACTCCTATAGCTTTTACTTCCGAAAAATCGGGAAGCCTGAAAACTCCTCTGTACTTCGACATTCAGAAACAATGGGAACTGAGTGATTTCCCCGCGTCAAACCTCGTGGTCGCGGCTATTTTTGAGGGTAAGATCTCCGGATCTGTCAATTCAAGGATAGTTCTGGTATCAGACGGCGATTTTGCAGTGGGAGGCCCGCATTCCGGTATCAAACCTCAAGCCGACAATATCAATCTAATTGTAAACTCAATAGACTGGTTATCGGATGATACAGGACTGATTGAACTCAGAACAAAAGGGACTACATCAAGGCCGATTAAAGAGCTTGATGCAGGTACCAAAGCCCTGATCAAATGGATCAACTTTCTGCTTCCTGTTGCCCTGATCATTGCTTATGGCCTGTTCAGAATGAAACAGAATCACGACAAACGTAACAAAAGAAAGGAGGTTAGCTATGAGTAAACGATTTGATAACAAAAAGAATCTGTATATACTCGGAGCCCTTGTGATACTGCTGGGACTCACTGTTCTGATCAGAATACCAAAGAGACAGGCTACTTTAAAGGAAAATCTTATAAACCTTGATACTTCGAGAGTAAGTTCAATAACAATCATACCCAGAATTGGTGAAGGAGCTCCGTTTGATTTCACAAAAAACAGCGGCCGGTGGATCGTGAAACAAGGCGACATAACATCAGCTCCTGAGAAAGATGTGGTTCAGAATATTCTTGCAGAGATGAGAGATCTAAAGCCTAAAAGTCTTGAAGCCGTGGATAAATCAAGATGGAAGGAATTCAGCGTGACCGACAGCCTGGCCATAAGGGTCATTCTCAGGGATGAAAATAATAAATCACTAGCTGATCTTATGGTTGGAAGATTCAGCTACAACCAGACCGGTAATACTTACGGCAGATCCGGAGGCGGAGGAATTGTAGGCACTTCCTATGTAAGGCTCTGCAATGAAAAGAAGATATACGGTATTGATGGATTCCTCGCACTTTCATTCAGCGGCAAATTCAATGATTACCGTGATAAATCATTTTTGAAGATCAATAAGGAGGATATAACGAAGATCAGCTTAAAGATGCCTGGAGACAGCAGCTTTGTGCTTGAGAAAAAAGGCAAGATATGGCTGATAGGAGGCAAAACAACTGATTCTGTCGCGGTGGCAGGCTATCTCAACGGACTGGCATTTTTGAACGGTCAGGAATTCAGGGATAATTACAAACCTTCTGCCGATCCGGTAAGCATTCTTACAGTTGAAGGAAATAATCTTCTTAATGCCTCTGTAAAATGCTACAAAGGGGAAAATGAAAGCGAGTTTATACTCAATTCAAGCCTTAATCCGGGTATTTATTTCTCTGGTAAAAGAGAAGGCATTTATTCCAAACTGTTCCAACCCGAGAAATTTTTCATACCAAAACCTCCAAAAAAAGACAGGAAGAAATAGATAAATAACTGTATATATGGAGTGTAAATAATGTCGTTTTTAAAGGACATTACAGACATGTTCATTTCAGATCATAAAGCATTCTCAGCGCTTTGTTGATTACCATTTTATCCGATCCGATGGCAAAATGTGTTGAGTTGATTTCATAACCGCCCTCTTTGTAGAGTTCCGAAAGAGGCAGATATCCGCTGGTCCCGTTACAATGTGAGATAACAAAGGTATACTTGAACGGAGAACCCGTCTTAACAGCCATACCGATCTCTGTCAGCATTTCAACGCTGAAGGAGATGAATGCAACATCGTCGCCTATTCTGGCGGCTGTTATGGTGACAGGAACGGGTTTCTGCAATTCAGAAGCCGGTAATTCCTGACCCTTTTCATCAGTAGCTTTCCTGTGGCATTGAAGTGTTTCGACGGAAGTCACGATCTTTCCCCCCTGAACAGGTTCCTTAATATCATTGAACACGTGAACAACCTCTTCGCCCAGCAAGGTCCCCAGCAGGATAGTTTCAGGAATCCAGCCCTTTTCAGTGTTGAATGTCGGAAGGACTCTGTACCAGGGATCAATATTTCCTGAAGCTCCGACAAATATTGGAGCAACCGCATTATTCCCGAGTATCTGTTCCACAAACTGTTCGGAAAGTCCCAGCAGATCGCCGCTGATGAGCAGGTTACCAGGGCCCATTGAAGTTGCATGTGTGGCATAATCATAAATTACACCGGCCGGTTTGCCTTCAGTATCGGTTATTTTGAATACAAGAACCTGTTTATCGGTTGTACCATAAGGGTTTCTTCCAAGAATTACTGATCCGTCAGCTGCTGTCTCACGCCTGTTGGCACCAACAGATGAATAACCTATCCCTGCTCCTGTCTTCACAGGCCTGAGGTTTTTAAACGCCTCTCCGGCCAGAGTAACCAGTTTTGGGATCAATTCCATGGTGTATTGAATATTAACCGGATAGGTTTTGGAAGGATCAAGGGTGACCACAGGAGCGCTGTGAGAATGAATGGCTGCAAGGAAAATATCAGACTCCCCTATTTTATATTTCCCGATCAGACTTTTCTTTACAACAGAATATACTGAATCGGTAATTGAACCTATATCGGAAGAGATCATAAGAAGCCTTTTCCCGTTATTTTCGAATGCCACGGCTCTTGCATAAATATGATCATGAATACCCTGAGAAGGAATTTTCCTGGCCGCGTACCCATACAGCCTCACAGAATAATCAGGCGTTATGTCAATCTTTGCCATGCCTGCTTTAAGTACACCATTGTCACCGGATGACTTGACTGACTGCCCTGCAACAGGCAGACACAGAGAGATAGCAAGGATAACCAGCAAAAGAGTATTTGTTTTCATAAGACTTCCTTTGAAGAATATTTGATCTGTATATTCACATACCAAGGTCCCTAAAAAAAAGATCATCTCCAAAAAGAGAGAGGTAAATATATTACCGGAATTTTCTTCAGATCGTTGTTGCCATCATTTCTTCCTTTGACCAGCCTGATTCAAATCGATTCTGCTGAAATACCCGAAGAAGACCTCATTCAGTCCTTTGCCAGAGTTAATCCAATCAGCAGCAACCGGCATCGTTTTTCTGGTTCCGACCCAGTTGGCATTTAGTTCCCATACAAATGATTCGATTCCGAATCGTCTGAAGAGCCCATCTTCGAACATTACAAACTGATTGGTCACTCCGGGTGTTTCCCAGGTAATACCGGCTTTTTCCGTGAAACAGGTATGCGCTCTCATCAGCTTTTCTAACAGATCTGCCTTAAATCTGAAAAGAGTATCTGACCCTGGGTGCATTGAAAAATCAATCCCGCCCGAATCATCATTATGAATATCAATCCCCAGTTCAGGTTTAGTGCCGTCACTGATCATATCTTCGATGAATTTTTCGAGTGCGTATTTTTCAGGACAGAGATACGGATCAGACATACTGTCCCAGTTCCTGTTAGTGTCCATTCCTCTGACATTGAACCTTGTCATTCCACGAAATACACCGTCCTTGTTGGCCATAGGCATTATGTATACACAGAAATTTTTCTTCCAGGTTTCCGAATTTTCTGCAAGAAATTTTCTGACTAGTCCCTCCACGACCCAATTACCTCCTGGTTCCCAAGGATGAGCCCTTGCTCTTAAAATAACGGCATGCCTTGCTGTCTTATTGCCAAGCCTGATTATCTCCAGGGGGCGTCCCTCAACTGTATGGCCAACCGGGATGACAGTGAACATATTGTTACCATGAAATTCAGATTTAAGCTTTTCCAGATCGGAAACCGAATATACCGGAAGTCTGGCGACCCAGACCGCAGGTTTTTGCATTATAAAATCGACCAGTATCTCCCTCTCCCCAGGAAATGAAGTCATTACTGGTTGCCAGTTTATATGATCATAAGAAATATAGCAGGAAATGGGATGAGTCCGGCTCCACCAGCCTGATGCCGGAGTTTTGTTATATACTTCATTGAGTATTTTGGAGACAGAAAGCCGGAGGTGCGTTCCGCTGTCGGCCTCCACTTTAAAATGCCAGTGGGTGGTCTGCCGGTTGTAAGTATCTCGTTCATAGTCAGGAAAAAGCCTGACTATGAGCAGAGTATCCCCTGAAATTTCCCAGCAAAGAGGCGAACCGTTCTCAAAAAAATAATCAACAAATCTGATATTCATCTTTTCCGGAGTTTGAGCCAGTGAGGCTACAGATGCCAGCCAGAAAGGAAGAAACAGCACGCACAGACGCGGACACAGTCTCATTATAAATCGTTTTAATAAAATACTACTTACCGGAAATTCGCCTTATCCATTCCCCGAATAAATTTTCCGGGTTCTGCACATCCGGAAGATCTCTTATCATCAGGTTATCAGGTGTTCCATTATCAGAATAGACTTTCCTGATCACATCCAAATCAGCATTTATTGAATCAGTATCAGATCTTTTGCCATTACCGTCAGTCACCCCTTCCAGAAGCAGTTTTCCGGGAGCCAGGGAAGCTTCAAGGTCCGGCAGATCATATTCCCTTATCGCACCGGGAACTGCTCCCGGCACAAAGGCTGAAATATAGAATCTGTTCAGAACCATTGACATATAGGAAGAATATGGTTCGATAAGGGCAATACCGCCTATTGACCGGTCGAATGCAGCCGCATAAACGAGCACTGGTGACATCTCCCGTCTGGCCACTCCGTATATTACTGGCAGCCCGCATTCCGACTTGAGAATATTCCCAAGCTTAACAACATCAGATGCCCTTATGCCGACGATGCTCCTGCCGATTAGGACTGTTCCATAGAAAAGATTATGTGAACCACCTTCGATATAGGCGTCTCCGTGAAATATACCCGGGCCGGTCTCTCCGGTTCCGATAATATCAGGAGTCAGTACTGAATATCCTTTTCTGACAAACCATTCAATAGACCCTCCCGATGATGCATCAGCTGATTTACCTTCCGGATGAAGGTACAGTATCCCGCCGGCGATCGGTTTGTCGGGTTTCAGAAGAAGGTAAGGCACTATATAGTCTCCCTCTCCTTTTACGAAATACTTTTCGACGGAATATCCATCTTTTCTATGACGTCCGGCGAAAACTGGCTCATCATAGATTGAAGGGGGCCTGTAACCTGAAAGTCTTTTTGCAGCTTCAACTGTAGCACTAATATCAAATTTCTGAGATGTTCTTCTTTTTCCGAGCGAATCTTTGAGCTTCAGCGCTTCCTTCCTGTTCAGGCTGAATACTGTTTCACCTCCAAGTGAAGTTGCAACCTGTCCTGTCTGTGTAACCTTCGTCTCATCGGATGTAAGAATCTGTACAGCGTGGTCAAGATGGTCGCCTGGATTTCGAAGGAATTTCTGGAAGAAAGCGAACATTGCTTCCCTGTTTTTGCGCGTGGAAGCATGCGTGGTATCATCTTCCGCCCTGGAGAAACAACTATCACAACCAAATGCTCTGTAGATTGCCGAAGCCTCTTTTTCTGTTTCAACAGCGCCCTGAATATTAAAAATATCTCTTGTGGTTGTTATCATGAGTGCAGGTTTCGGAGCCCTGACTTCAATAAGATCGCCGAGGTCAATCCCTCTGGAAATTTCATTGAAAAGGTTCTGTTCTGCATCCTGATTCCCCATTGTCTGGAACAGGCGTGTAAAATTCGTTAAATAGCATTCTGGTGCAGCAGCATAAATTCTGCTATCCATCGCGGCAATATATGCCGACTGAGTCCCTCCTCCCGATCGCCCTGTAATTCCAATCCTGGCCGAATCAACTTCTTTTCTGGTGATCAGATAATCAACAGCCCTTATGCCATCCCATATCATATACCTTGCCTGCGAACTGCCGGTAATAAAAGCCTGAGTCCCAGGATATGAATGTTCATTTGTAGGCCCTCCGACAAGCGATTTGCCTGCCTCAGCACCGGGATACTCCAATCTTTCTCCCTGTCCCACCGGATCAAAGGCAAACACAATAAAACCTTTTCTTACCAGGTTAAGGATTACATGCTGATACACAGGTGAACGGTAGCCATCTTCAGAATGTCCGCTGCAATAAATTATCGCCGGAGCCTTCCTCCCTTTTTTGAGATTTCCGGGAATGAATAATGATGAAGTTACGTAGAAGCCAGGCTGAGATTCAAAGATGATATGTTCTATACGGATACTGTCGCGCCGGATAATCCTGACAATCCTGGCATTAAGGGGGGTGCGTGCCGGAAAGGGGCCGACGATATCAGTCAGAGTCTGCCGTACAAAAGCCTGTCGTTCTCTCCATGCCGCAGGAGACTTTATCTTTTCCAGCTCTGACTGCCTTTTGCCGAGATACGCATAAGCCTGTTGTGCAATGTAATGATAGAGAAAATTCGGAGCGTCTGTGAACTGCAGCCAGTCATCCTTAATAAAATCATATTCTTTCTGGGCAAATACAGTTCCCTGACCTGACAAAATCATCAGGACAAGAAGCGCCGGCAACTTTAATCCGGAGGGGTATGATCTCCTCATATTCTTTGAATTTAATACCTGAAACCAGCCAGCTTCAGGAGGTCATTTTATCTCAACGCCATATTTCCTGATTACTTCAGGATTAAGATCTATACCAAGTCCGGGCAACTGGGGCACATCCACGTATCCATCCTTCTGAATGAAAGGTTTAGCCAGTAATTCCCTCCTTATTGCAGATTCAGTAACTGAAAATTCCAGATAAGGCTTATGTCTCAGAGAGGCAATGAACTGGATGGTTGCTGCGACCAGTACTCCGGTTTTAAAAGCATGAGGTACAAGAATAACATTTGAATCGGATGCCGTAGCAGCAATTTTTTTTGCTTCAGTCAGGCCACCGCACCTTGAAAGATCAGGCTGGACAATATCGGGATGCGATTCTGTCATCAGTCTTCCGAATGCCAGTCTGCCGCTTTCCTCTTCGCCTGTTGCAATATTCATTTCAGTAGAATCTGACAGTCTCCTGTATCCGTTAAAATCTTCTGCAGGCAGAGGCTCCTCCAACCAGAAAATATTTATTTTTTCCAACGCTCTGGCTGCCTGCACTGCCTGTTTGAAGCTGTATCTTTTACCTATATCTATCATCAGATCCATATTCTCAGGAGCTGTTTCTCTTGCAGTTTCAATGAGCTTAAGATCATATTTCACATCATAACCGAGAGGACCCCAGCCGAATTTGATGGCTTTGAAACCCTGGGAAGAATATTTTCCGACCATTCTTTTCACCTCGTCGGGGGTATCAGGCATAAGAGCGCTGGCATATGGGATAACCCTGTCGGAGTAGCTTCCTCCCAACAGTTTATGAACAGGCTTACCTGTTGCTTTTCCCATAATATCCCAGATAGCCATGTCAATGCCGCTCATAACATGCAGTACAGGGCCGCTTCTTCCATAATAATATGTCCGCGCCCACATTTCACTCCATATCTGCTCATAATCGAATGGATCTGATCCAACCACCACTTCCCGCAGGCCATAGCAGGTTCCGTGTGACATATAGGCATCAACGACAGCTTTCCCTACAAAAGGTGCAGTGTCAACCTCACCATATCCGGTAATACCTTCATCGGTTTCTACAACAATTATAAGGTCATCCTGCGTGCCGTCGGCAGCGGTGGATATTTCCGGCAACCGCAGTACAATTGCTTTAACATCTGTTATAATCATATCAAATACAAATTTCCTGATTTTAATTATCTGGGAGGAAGACCTGATCCGAAGCCCCCATCAACAACCACTGATGCTCCTGTTATAAATGAAGCTTCATCGCTTGCCAGGAAGACGGCAACACGGCCAACCTCTTCCGGTTTGCCAATACGCCACAGAGCATGCAACTTTCCTGCCTCCTCTCTGGCCAGAGCAGGATCTGGCTGCGCCTGGAAATAACCTTCAGCAAGTCCGGCATCTATATATCCCGGGCAGATGCAATTAACCCTGACTCCTTCATGCCCGTGATCAATAGCCATGGCCTTTGTAAGGCCTATTATTGCGGCCTTGGTGGTGCAATATCCTGCACACATAGGCTCAACAAAAAAGCCGTTCACAGACGACATATTCACAATATTCCCCTTGCTCTTTTTCAGAAACGGAAGAAAATACTTCGAGCATAGAAATATGCCGCCCACATTTACAGACATCTGCCGGTTCCATTCCTCAATGGAAATATCTTCGACAGTCTTATTCACCTGAACAGCTGCATTATTTATCAAAGCGTCGATCCTTCCAAATTTATCAATGGTGAAGCCTACAAGGCTTTTAACCGAGGCAGTATCCGAAACATCAACCTTTACTGCATATGCGGTACCACCTGCATTTTCAATTTCTGCTACACTCTCCTTCGCCCCTGAAAGGTTAATATCAGCAACGACCACTATTGCACCCGCTTTTGCAAATTCTTTTGCACAGGCTTTACCGATGCCGGAACCGGCGCCAGTCACAACAACAATACGATCCTTCATTTTCATACCGGTAATTTTTCAGAGCGCTTTATATTTATCATATACCTCCCGAAGACTTCTGCCTTCAAGCAGTTCTTTTCGCGACAGATTCTCATGTTCCACCTTTTCTGCAGCAAGGTTGAATACCTGATCCTCCACTGCCTGAGGAACGACAACAATCCCGTCAAAATCGGCATACACAATGTCTCCGGGATTAACTATTACTTCTCCACATCTTACAGGCACGTCATACGCCTGGACTATTGCTCTTCCTTTTGAATCGAGCGGCCGTATACCGGCATAAAAAACGGGAAATCCCATGCGCATGATCTTGACACAATCTCTAATCTGGCTGTCGCATACACAGCCGGCTACTCCCTTTTTCTTTGACAAGGTACTCATTAGCTCACCCCATGGAGCATTTGTCCCGCCATAGTCGGTTGAATGGACCACCACATCACCGGCTCTGAGTGAATCCATCGCCTCTATTTCCAGACCGTAGGGATTCGCTTCTATGACATAATCCGTTTCCATCCATCGCATGGTTCTTGCCCTGCCTATGAAACCACATTTTTCAGGATCCGGAAGCAAAGGTCTCAGCCGCTGATGCATCGCCTGGTTCCTGAGACCAATAGAATCGAGTATATCGCATACCGCAGCCACATATAGATTCTTTGAAATAAATTCAAAGAATGAAGAATCTGTTTTTGTTAAATCATTGACCATATTCAACTTCAATATTTAAATTACTGCCTGATTCTGTTACGCATAAGGCATATTCCAACCCTCTGCTCACAAACTTACCGAAAGGTACGTCCTTTCCTTCAATTCGTACCTTACTCACAGAAGAGCCGGAATAGCTCCACGGAATTATGAAGGAAGGGCGCAATTTACTTTTAATGCCTGATTCGATCCTGAAACGGAGCGTTCTCCCTGACATACGTACCGACGTGAACCGTATATCATCCCTGGAAAGGAGAAAATCACTCAGAGCTGCCACAGTAGTAACCGGCACACTTTTCCCGTTGGCATAAGCTATCATTCTCAGCAATGGCAACTTTGAAAAACCGTATTCATCGTTATGTGACTTTATGCTGACGTATGAATATATGCCCTCATTCAGACTCCTGTCAACAATTCCCCTGAAACACATAAAGAACCCTTCAGGATCATGGTTTTCATTGTATTGCTGGTCATAAACATTATTAAGGTGTTGCCGGATATTCAGAATATCCCCGCCTGAAGTCGCAAATTTCATAGAGAATCCGCTGCCATTAAAATTGCCCTGTTCTGTACCTGACACTCCCAGAAAATGACCAAAGGACGAATTATTGTCATAATGTGCATAATTGGCATCAAGAGCAATTCCGCGGTTAGCCTCGATCGTGGCCTGGGCCGCAAATTCTTGCCGCCCTGAAACATCATTGCCACACCATACAAACCAGTGATTTACCACGGTCTTCATTTTCAGTCCGAACAGTCTATCAATGTCAGATATTTTTGAAGAAAGGACGCTGTCCATACGTACCCATGACGGAGAAGAGGCCTCCTTCGTATCATCAGGATGACCGGATAATTCAAATTCTTTCAGCGACCATTTATCCGTCCATGACTTTGCCACCTTTCCTGTTCCCATCACATAAAGAGTCATTTTAGCCCCCATGGAATCAATATCCATGAATTGATGTTCAAAGTCATTCTGATTACTGTATTCTCCGTCATTTGTAAGAGTCACCATACATCTTAATGAATCGGGGAAATACCATATTTTGGGCAACGGTATCATGTTCACCTTTTCAATCAGCCACGACAGCATGCGCATCTGCTGATCTGCCTGGTTAATCGTATTGCACGTGGTATCCACCCATCCTTTCGTGAACAGGTCCATAGCCCTGAGCCCCGGAATGCCATCCATTTCCATGCCTGCGGCTTCAGGATTTCCCTGTCGCGTAAGCACGATATTGGCCGGAAGGTTATAAAGAAATGCAGCGGCTTTCCCTTTTCCATGGGTATAAATAACAACAGCCGGCATGTCCTTTGCAGGACCATCGAACGTGCCGAACCATGCTAATTCTTCCGGATTGCCGGAGACGAGACTCGTTCTTTCGGAATGGATCTGTATCCGGTGCGAGGTAATGCCAGCTTCTGAAAAAAAGGGAGACCCGGGAAAGATATATCGATGAATGGTGTCGTTTTCAGATTTACCAAATCCCAAAAGAGATCCGGGCAAATTACCAGGGATGACAGATATCAGATTGCCGCCTTCATGAACATATTCCTGAAGTTTTTGCCACAAGGCCGGATCCGGATTCCCGGCGGACAGAATGATGGTGGAATAATCTTTCAGAGAAACATGCCCGCTGAGGATTTTTTCAACACCGGCAGTATCGAATTCATTCAATCCTTCCGCTTTCAGAATCTCGCCTGTGTAGTTGCCAAAATTTCTTGAAGAGCTTATTAAAAGCAAACCTGAATGCTGAACCGAAGGTGTGCATCCAGGCAAAGAGAACCAGACAAGAATAAGTATTACAAAGGACAAAGACTTGAAACCAGGAAGAAGTTTCAGGTATTTCATATCATCATTTCTTTCTGTTAATAGTCGATTCATCGGCTATTTTCTCATATACTGCCCTGGCCTTCAGGTATCTGTTCCTGACAGTACTCAAGTCGTTTTGGAAATAACTGTTCCATGTCCCTCCCGGTTCAATCCTGGCCAGAATATTATCGATCCAGGCGATAAAGAATCTGGCATCTTCTGCACTGGCTCTTACGGGTTTATGTTTTACAGTAACATAAACCGGGGATGTATGAGAGCGATGACCATTCTCGTCCATTCTTCTTGCACATACCCAGCTGCTTTCAGGTATCTCCAGATTAGTGCTGTAATGCAAAGGATGTCCAGGTTCTGCACTTCCCTCCAGAGATCCCACAACTTTTCCGTTACACACTATCTCAATTCTTCCCTTCTTTTCAATTGAGGTACTCCACACTGCATCAGCACAGATCTTTACCGGGCGATCAGATTGAATCACATCTCCGGGACCGGCATCTCCATTTATTTTGAGATCAATGAACTCGGTATGCGAATCAGTGCAGACCACTGTTCTTCCTTTTTTTATTCCATCGATCCAGCCTGAATAAGTCAGCGGCTTATCTTTTATCCGTACATATGTAAGTAGAGAACCGAGAGGTTTGCTTCCATTGCAGGGAAAGTCAGTTCCTGCAGTCCAACCCAGTCTGAAACCACAGTTAAGTATTTTATAATAACCATTTACCCCGGCATCGTTCAGCCAGACATCCTCCGACAGGAAATCTATTGTGCCAAGAGCTGCTTCAACAGGATAGTCGATGGGAATGCAACAGGTCAGTTCGCCGGGGATCTTATCATCAAGATATTCCATGTGGCAGAAACCGGTCACCGCCTGTTGGTCCCTTGCCCAGGCAAGAATCTTATAAGGAGATTCATCCCAGATGCGGTGCGCTTCCCTGAGACCAAGCAGTACAATATGTCCTCCAAGAGCTTTGTTCTCAAATGTAACACCTGCAGGATCAAAGTGCCATTCTGCATCCCAGTGGACAATTCGCCCGGGCTTTGAACAGGGGGCATCCGATCCGTTTACTTTGGGAAGATCGGCTTTGCTGTCCTGCACTTCTCCATTGCCCATATCGGCAAGTAAGGATATAACGGAGAGATTATTCGTTTCCATCATCAGGGGCAGGTCGCTCTCCTGAGTTACAGGGGTAACCTCCCCGCAATTTCTATGGACATGAATATCACCTGCATACCAACCATCAGGCTCAGGTCCGGAAACAGAAGACACTCTTTCCATGGAACCGGCAACAAAAGTGAAGATGCAATCGCCAGGGATTGTCACACTGCATTTGTCACCGATGGGATTCAGATCGGAACTCCTGGCAAAATCGTGTCCTGAATCAGTGAAAAATGTTTCAATCTTTTCTCCTGCTTTAATATCTGGTATCAGGAGATCTGTATTTACATTGAAGGCGGCCTTGTTGCGACCCACTATGACAAGCGTGCCACCGGCATTAATGAATGCATTCGCCATTATGCTAGTGTCAGTGACTGCAACACCGATCCTCGTGGCTCCGGGTCTGATAAATTTCATTATCTGTTCATGCTGATAGAATTGTTTCCTGGGCTTCCAACTACCATCAGCCTGATCATACTCTATCAGAGGCTTACCGTTCTCCGGTGTCATCCAGAATGCCCAGTCATTGGGAGGCATATCTCCATATACGTTCCTTCTTCCATGCTGATATACACAGTCAAAGCCATCCCAGAAAATATATGCACGTGCATCATCATCCAGTTGCCCAAGCATATTTGCAATACCTGCAGTTTCTGTTACCCAGAAAGACTTGTTGGTATTGGCCGGTGCAGTAACTATATTACGGTAATTTGCAGCATCATCTCCATACTGATGAACTCCCCAGCTTGCCAGTTTACTCATCAGATATGGATCCCTGACAGTTTCATCAAACACTCCCCTGAAAAGCTTATCACCGGCTGCATCCGGCATCACAAGACGTATATCGCCCATTCCTTCAGAATCAAGTTTCTTCGCCAGTTTCCTTACCACCCTTACATACTGAACCGGATCAGGTATGTCAGGACCTTCAACCAACCCATTGGGGTGTTCTGCATTTTTGCTCCAGGAAACGATATCAGTTTCATTCATTGGAGATACAAGACCAAAGCTGATCTTTTCAGTATTCTTCATATACCAGAGAAATGCAGCCAGTGATTCAACAAACTCATCCTCTCCGGCAGGACTGATTCCGTAAATTGTCTCTCCCATCCAGCTTTTTGTCTGATCATCCGGAGACAATGGTGCCGGAGAAGGCGGAGCACCCATGAAACTTATCATCAGGTTTCCGGTGATTCCCCTGCTGTTCAGATATTTCAAAGCATCCCAGGTACCTCTGAATCTTTTACCTGAAAAGACCTTATTGAAATAGTCCCAGTTGAAATGAGCAGGATCAGCATCATCGTTGACGGTTTCCCAGTCCAGCTCTTCAATGACAACCCTGAATATTGTTGCGCCCAGTGAATCTATGAGCATATCTATTGCAGGTTTTATCACCGAGGCATTTCCATACTCACCTTTAAACCACCAGGCAGGATTAATATTAACTCCAAAACCATCAATAGTCTGATACTTTACAGAACCATCAACCTTGATGGAGGATGACCCGTTTTGTGAATACAACGTCTCTGGTAACAGTAAAACAACCAGCAGAATACAAGATAAATGATTCAGAATCAGCTTATTTTGTCTCATATGTTTTTCTTTGTTTAGTCTAAACAGCAACAGATATTAATCGGTACGGAAAAGATAATATAAAAACTATTTTATCTTATGAAACAGTCACTTTCCCTGGCTGTTTATGCCTGATCACCACAGCATAATCACCTCCGCCAAGGCTTTTAACCGTATAGGAGTCTGTCTGCAGATCCCTGGTCCTTTTTAATTCTTTTCCGGTAACAGTTATTGAGCGGGGCTTGAATTTCAGTCTGAGATATTCTGTTGCGTCACCGGAGGAGGCTGAAAATTTCACGGAATTATCTGAATATAAAACATCTGTAAGAACCGCGAATGAGTACAGAATATGATTTTCATGCGGAGGGGCTAATTCAGGGATTCCGGCAAATGCCTGATAAAACATTCTGGGGCATTCTCCATAGCAATCAGACCACCAGCTCAGTATACCCTTGCTGACGGGACTCTCGAAAGCTACACCGGTTGAGTCATTACAATAAGTAACCCAGGTCAGTGACCTCAATGCCTCATCACGATACGCTTCATCTCCTGACGCTGCATACCACCTGGCGCATTCAGCAGCATAACGGGCAGTCTGATAGTCCATTTTAAAATTGAATGTATCCTGTTCCCCGACTATGTTTGCGCCCCACATGGTTGAAGGTTCATCGGGAGCCGATCTGAAAATAAAATTTTTCTCTGTCCATTTGATAAGATCCGGCACATCTTTTCTCCATTCCGGATCCAGTTCCGGAAAATCGAAAAGGCACAATACCATATTGCTTGCACTCAGATTGCTCTTGTATGTACAACTATTCACATCAGTATCAGTGTGACCGTCAGTCCAGTAACCCGTCTTCATGGGATATTCAAGCAGAAATTCACGGATCAGTCCGGCAGCTTGTTTGTATTTTTCCGTATCACCCTTATCAGCACGAACGAGTGTTTCAAGAAGGGTATAACATCCCGTCCAGTTTGCCCCATAAGGTGCAGTCACTCTCCCACTATCTATTTTAACCCTGTAGGGCAACACCGATTCTCTGGCTGAACCTTTTTTCGCATGCTTCGAAATAATATCCGCAATGCTGATTGCTGCATCGAGATATTTCTTGTCACCTGTATATTGATATAATCTGAACCATGTCAGTCCCACTTCCCCGGCATGATCAACATGAACTTCATGCAAAGCGAGCCTGCCGGCAGATGTGAATCCCCTGAAAAGAGTATCTCCCGAGTTTGTCGTGGTGTAGGGGAATGACGGCCATGCAAATGAAGCTGAACCGGTGCCATGCTCAAGTGTGTAAGCAGCAAACTTTTTAATAATGTTCATAACAGTTGAATCGCCTGTATAAGCGTAGTACAGTCTTGCTGATTCAAACCAGTTCGGTATCTTTTCTCCTATATCATTCATCCAGGCATCCTGTACGGGTATTCCATCCTTCATTGTGAAGGCGCTGTAAAAATAATACAGGGGATATGATGAACGCGGTGCAGGTCCGGGTGACAGAGGTACCCTGTTTAAGATAAAATTCCACCTTAGATGAAGGAAATGATCAAAAGCCTTCTCCCTTGGTAAATACCACGGAACTATCTTTTGCATTTCATCAAGTGCAACACGGTGACCACAAAACACTTCATCTGTAACAGTGACTTTATTGTTCCTGCATCCTGTCATAAGCAGGATAAATAAAACCGGAAGGATAAGGTCTTTTTTCATAGCGGAGTGTTTTCGATTATGGATATACAGGTTACTTTTTACCGGTTCACGATTTCTGAATATAATAACTTCATTGCTATGCCTGTCAATTATGTAAGTAAGGTCATATTTTAATTATTACATTCTTTCTGTAAAGTATCCAGCCGACCATCCAGCATATTAGCATGAATACTATTGCATACAGCAGTGAAGCCATATAGGGTCCGGCAATTGGAGTGAAGCATTTTGAAAATATAAGGTTTCCCAGTGTGATGCTCTCTCCTGAACTCATATTGACTGATATCAGGGAAAGAGTAGTCGAAAGTACTCCTGCGACAACATACAGGAACAAAGGATTCAATCCGAAAATCATGAATGGTTTTGACCAGACAGACAAACCTTTAACATCAATGATCCACAGCAGGGATCCGAAGAATGCCGAAGCAAAGCCACAGGTGTAAAGGACGAATGAACTTGTCCATAAAGGTTTGTTTATCGGGAAAAATCTATCCCACAGAAGCGCGGCAACTATTCCGGCAATTCCCCAAAGAATAAGCCTGACAGCCGCTTTAGTCTTCTTTTCTGTAACATCAATAAGCCTTCCGGCCAGGAATCCCAGAAGCACATTCGCAAGGGATGGCAAGGTACTCAGCAAGCCAGTCTGGTCGTATGTAACTCCATGGAACACGGGGATATGGTTAATTCCCAGGACAGCAATATCAAATTTTCTTACAAAGTTACCTTCAAGGGTTAGCGGTGCATCACCACCAAAATAGATCAGAATACCCCAGTATAGTAAAAGAATCATGCCTGTAATTGCCGGTATCCATTTTATATCAGCAAGAAGGACAATAAATGCTACGATGCCATATGCAAGTGCAATCCGGGGAAGCACGCCCATCAGCCTCAGTTTTGTTATATCTAAACTGGTAACAGAATATGCTGTAAGTGAAAGACCTATAAGATAAATAATGAGGGCACGTTTCAGAATTTTCAATGTCAGCGCGGTGCTGAGTCTATGTCCGAATTTTTTGTGAGAATACCACATTGCAGCTCCGACAATGAACATAAAGAAAGGAAACACAAGATCAGTCGGAGTGCATCCGTTCCATTCGGAATGTTTCAGAAGAGAGTATGTCGTATTCCACGATCCCGGATTATTTACAATGATCATGAATGCAACAGTTATTCCCCGGAAGACATCGAGGGCAAGTAATCTTTTATTTCCTTCCATAATAAGCCATAATTTATTGTAATAATAGATAAAAATATCATTATTCATGACCGCTCCTTTCAAATTAGTATTATTAAATTTACCTAACTTGTTTTTACGAGTTAAGGAAAATTAATCCCTTGCAAAACATAACCAACAATTCATCCTGTGAAAAAAGATCACTTGCTTGTCATCCTGGTTTTTACATTTCTCAATACCGGTCTAATAGCTCAAAACATAGAAGCTTTCACGTTTCATGGGAAAGGCAATAATGAACAGGTATATACTGAAAATTCATTTCAGTTTAATGGCTATACCAATTACTGGCACGACGTCCGCGACAGATGGATAAGATATGGGAACCTTTTCAAGATTGCACTGCCGGATGCTGAGTATACGATCAGCCAGAGCAGGGTGGATATTGCTGATGATGTTCAGATCCCGGGTCTTACGGTTGAAGAGGGATTCATGTATAATCTTCTGAAAAGCAAATATATTTCACTTGATGATCCATCCCTGACAGAGCTGGTAAAAGCTGCAGCCGTATCCGATGTACTTGTATTTACTAACGATACTTCGTCAACAGGCCGAATACTGCTCGCCAAACTTCCTTCCCGGAAAAAACAAAAGGAAATACTGAAGAGCCACCAGTTCAATGCCGTCGATTTTACTATGGTAAATGTATATTACCTTGAGAATGGTAACAGGAAGATCTTTATAGTTTCTTCAAAAAGCAAAATCCTGAGGGATAAGGTTTCATCATTAATTGATAAGACTCGCAGAATCCTTGATGAATATGATCTGCGCCGAGGATGGTTCGGCGCCGAAACCCTGCTCAAAAGTGTAACATGTACTGCAGGGCATCCCCTTGAGGTAATCGGCAGGGGAATGAATGAAGGCAACAGTTGGTTCACATTCAGTGGTTATATGGATATTTTTGCCGCGAAGGAACTTGATGAATGGCTCGGTAAAATTGATAATCCTGTTTCTGCCGATGTCGGTACATATATTAATTATATACCCACTCCCTACACACAAGCTATATTTGGTTGCAGGAATTATGACGGTCTGCTGTTGCAAAGCACCTCTACCCTTGACTTCATGCTGAAATTTGCTCACGACCGGGGAGGATATGCTTTCAGGTCGGTTTACGATCCGGCTGCAGATATGTTCCATTATGACGGTTACATCGCCGGCGAAGGCAACAAGGAACAGATTGATAACGAAAATGTTCCATTTGTAACTCCCACCGGGGAGCTTGATACCGATGCCGTTCCATGCATGGTATTGTTCGTACAAAAAGGTCAGAAGATGAACAGGGAGCTGATGTGGAATGCAATAATGGAGCGACGTGAAGTATCAGTCCTTGGAAGTGGAAAAATGATGGGACCGGCACCATACAGGAACGCACTTGAGCTTCTCCTGCTTGACAGGGTATGGCTCGAGGAATATTTCGGAAGCAGGATAGATATGGAAGCCGCTGTAAATAACTACACTGTTGATGTTAACATCACAAATACATACCAGCATCCTGTTGCCGGGACTCTCGAGCTGACCCTCCCTCCGGAGATGGAACCTGCCGGTACTTTGAAAAGCGAAATTACCCTCCCCTCCAGTGCAACCCAGACATTCCATATACCATTCAGGCCTTCTGCAGATGCATTGGGCCGGACAAATCCGGTTGGTATCAGGTTCAACTGGAAAACCGGCAATAAGAGTATTGTTACCATGACTGACCTTCCTCCGGTCATTTCCGCTCATGAACTTTTATATGGCCACTCTCCTGCTGTTTCCTTCCCATTTACAATATATAATTTCACTGACAATGATTCATTTCCGGTAAATATTACGGTAACCGGAAAATCAAATCCCGGGAAAACCGTATTCTCAACTACAATCAGCTGTTCAACTCAAAAAGCAACTTTTAAAGATCTCAGTTGCAATTTAAACCTGACCGAAGGTTCATATGAAGTTAAAGTCAGCGCTCTTGGAGCCGAATCGGTTACACAACTTGGCGTAGGCAAAGCAGAAGGGACTCCCACTCTGACAGCAAAAGATCTTGACGGAGACGGAACAGATGAATATATCATGGAGAATGACAGTGTCAGAATAACCCTTCTGACTACCGGAGGAAGAGTGATTGAGTATTTCATCAAATCAAGAGATGACAATGCCCTTTACAAAATATGGCCGGTAAAACCTGTGGACGATAAAAGACCTTACAGAAAAAGAGGCTATTATCCTTATGGAGGATTCGAGGATTTTCTGGGTCAGGCAAGTATGGAGACACATAAAGTATATAGTGCAGAAATCCTGAGAAAGAAAGGTGATTATGTGCAGGTGAGAATGACAGCCGAATATTTTGGCAATAAACTTGAAAAGACCTACACCCTTTATGGCAATTCACCGCTTCTGGAGTGCCGTTTTGCCCTGACATTCAAAAACCCTGAAGCAAATATGATAGCTCCGGTACCTGTGCTTGAGCTTGGGAAAAAACACGGTACGGAAGACGAATTCATTGTGCCCGACAAGGATGGCATAAAAGAATTCAGGATGCTGCCTGAAAGATATTACGGAGGAATATTCTTCCCCACGGAAGGTTGGGATGCCGGATATGATACAAAGGAAGATATAGCGTTTGTAAGCGCATTCCCGGTAAAACAGCCGTTGTATCTTCATATGTTCCTCAATCACCCAAGCAACGCTGATGCGCATTTCTATTGCCATGAATTCCAGCCATGGGTACCTATCCGCACAAAAACCACCACCTATTTCACTTTCTATATGTGGGGTACCGGGGGCAACTGGAAAGATGGCTTAAGAGAATTAAGATCAAGAAACCTAATCACTACCAGATAATGAGAAACAAAAATCGTTCATATCTACTGTTTTCCATAGCTGCCCTATCGCTTTTCACAAGCGTGAATGCCCAGAAAGCAGAGGACTTCGTCTATAAAGGAAACTCGGAAATTGCAAAACATGAAATAATCTCAGGCTTTCAATTCAATGGCTACACCAATTACTGGCATGACATCAGGCATAACTGGATCAGATACGGTAATCTTTTCAGGACAGCCCTGTCTGATGTAGATTATACCATAGCCCAGAGTAAAAGAGACATTGCTGATGACATCAAAATTCCAGGGCTCTCGATGCAGGAAGGTTTCATGAATGAATTCATGTCGGCAGAATGTGAATTACTCGACCAGCCATCGTTAAAACAGATTGAAGAGGCTCTAAAGAAGAACGATATCATTGTTCTTACAGATCCGGCAGATGAAGCAGGAAAACGTCTGATGTCACTGCTGCCTCCGGATAATATTCTGAAGTCGCTTAAAAGCCATCAGCTGAATGCAGCAGGCTTTTGTGCGGTAAACGCTTTCTGTCTGGAAAACGGACAAAGGAAGATTTTTGTCATAGCATCCTCCGACAAGGTTCAGCGCGGTCTATTGCTTTCAAAGATCAATGATGCCAGGACAATCCTCAGAAAATATGATCTGAAGAGAGGCTGGTTTGGAGCTTCAACACTCCTGAAAAGTGTGACAATAGCTCCGGGACATCCTCTTGATGTAATCGGCAAAGGCATGAATGAAGGCAACAGCTGGTTCACTTTCAGCGGTTATATGGATTACCTGATAAAGGATGAACTGGAATCATGGCTTTCACGGATTGGCTATCCTGTAATTGCAGATGTTGGGGCCTATGTTGGGTATGTACATGATATCCAGACACAGGCAATTTTCGGATGCAGCAATTATGACGGACTTCAGCCGCAGAACATGTGGACAATTGATTCATGGCTGAACTTCGCACACAAACGCAATGGATATACTTTCCGGTCGGTTTATGATCCTGCATCTGATCTTTATCACTACGACGGCTATATTGCAGGTGAAGGAAACAAGGAGCAGATAGACGATGAGAATGTTCCGTTTGTCACTACAACAGGCTACATGGAGGATGATGCAGGCTCCTGCATGGTATTATTCACTCCCAGGGATGTGCCTTTCTCTAAAACATCAATGTGGGGAGCAATAATGGATCGCCGCGCTGTCGGAGTACTTGGAACAGGTAAAATGATGGGACCTGCCACATACAGGAACACGCTGGAGCTTCTTCTCCTCGACAGGATCTTCCTCGAAGAATATTTCGGCGACAGGGTTATCATTGATGCTAAGGTCAACGGATATAAGCTGAATCTGAATATCTCCAATACCTATGATCATCCTGTGTCAGGTGAGCTCAGGATCGTTCTGCCCGAAGAAATCAGATTATCAGGAAAAACGGTATTACCTCTTAACCTGCCGGCAAACTCCGATCAGACCATCATCATGGATCTGGTTCCGGCGCTGAATGCCATGGGAAAGACAAATCCTCTGGCTGTCACTTATCAATGGGCCAGCAGCAAAAAAAGTACTGTCACGATGCTTGACCTTCCTCCTGTAATTTCAGAGCATCAGCTCCTTTATGGACATGCTCCATCTGTTTCTTATCCGGTCGCTGTTCACAACTATACATCAGAAAAGGATTTTCCGGTTAGTGTCGATGTCCTCAGCCAGACAACGGGGAAATCTGTTTATACCGAAACAAAAAAATGCCATGCAGCAACAGGAAATTATACTGACGCTATCTTTGATCTTAAAGTGCCGGCAGGTAATTATGATGTCAAAATTACGGCTCTTGGAACCTCAACTGTCAGCCAGCTGGGCGTAGGCAAACAGGAAGGAACTCCGAAACTGACTGAGGCGGACCTTAATAATGACGGAGTTAATGAATACATTATGGAGAACGACAGCGTCAAGGTTACGTTACTGACTACCGGCGCCAGGGTGATTGAGTATTATGTAAAATCCAGAAATGATAATGTTCTTTTCAAGCTATGGCCCGAAAATCCGGTTGATGACAAGAGGGAATATCGCAAAAGAAATTATTATCCTTTCGGAGGTTTCGAGGACTTTCTTGGTCAGGCCAGCATGGAGACACATAAGGTCTACAAGGCCGAGGTACTAAAAAAAGAAGGTGATTATGTCAGCGTAAGGATGACTACTGATTATTTTGGGAACAAGCTTGAAAAGACATTTACATTATATGGGAATTCCCCTCTGCTGGAAGTAAGATATGCATTTGACTTTATAAATCCTGAAGCGAATGTCATAGCTCCGGTACCAATACTTGTTCTGGGCCGGAAACATGGTACCGAGGATATTTTTACGGTACCTGAAAAGAATGGTCTGAAGGAATACAGGATGAGACCGGAATTCTATGTTGGTCAGGTGATCTTTCCTCAGGAAGGCTGGGATTCCGGATACGATCCGTTTGAAGATATCTGCTTTGTCGGAGCATTCCCTGTAGGAAGACCTAATTTTCTTCATATGTTCCAGAATCTTGCAACAAACGGAGACGCTCATTACGATTTCAACGAATTTCAGCCATGGGTACCTATAATTCAGAAGACGACTTCTTATTTCAGTTATTATCTTTGGGGTGCAGGAGGAAAGTGGCAGAACGGATTGAAAGAACTAAGGGATCGTAACCTGATTACTATAAAGGGAAGGTGATATAGTTTGCTGAAGGCTGATCGGAAAAAGCTTAAAAGCCAATATTTCAGCTCATTATAAAACAGTAATAATAATTAAGCAAAACAATAATTTATTTTTAAACTATGAGAAATTTTATCAGAAATCGATGCATCATGGCTGTGATGTCGGGCTTGTTGGTGTGCGGTATGGCACATGGGCAGGGACTCGACGGATTTAAATACAGCGGAAATTTCAATCCTTCTGAAAATGCAGTTACCACGCATTTTCAATTCAATGGTTATACAAACTACTGGCATGATATTTACCGTGACTGGATCAGTTATGGAAATCTCTTCAAGATAGCTGTGCCCAGGATTGATTATACCATTGCCCAGAGTAAGATCGACATTGCTGACGATATTACGATCCCCGGATTGTCACTTCAGGAAGGATTTCTGAACGAACTTCTTGCCGGCAAATTCACAAAACTTGAGGACCCGACTGTTCAGAAGCTGAATGAGGCTCTTGCAGGCGGCAATGTACTGGTTCTCACCGACACTCAGAGTGATGCCGGGAAGATGCTTACATCAAAAGTTCCGGCTGAAGACCTTTGGAAAGAGAAACTTAAGAGCCACCAGTTTAATGCCAAGAATTTCACTGAGGTAAAAGCATTCTATCTTGAGAACGGATCAAAAAAGATCTTCGTCATAGCCTCCTCCAGCAAAGAACTGAGAGATAAAGTATTCGGGCTTATTGACAACACAAAATCACTGCTCGAAAAATATGATCTGAAACGTGGCTGGTTCGGAACAGAAACTCTTCTGAAAAGTGTGACCTGCACCGCCGGACATCCCCTCGAAGTTATAGGAAAGGGAATGAGCGAAGGGAACAGCTGGTTCACATTCAGTGGTTATATGGATTTCCTGACGCAGAAAGAGATGGACGAATGGCTGGCAAAAGTCAAGAATCCGGTTGTTGCCGATTACGGTTTTGGTCAGATTTACGGATGCAAGAATTATGATGGTCTGCAGGTGCAGAGCATGTTCACAGTGGATTCCTGGGTCAAGTTCGCGAAAGAAAAAGAAGGCTATGCTTTCAGACAGGTATGGGATACTACCGCCGATCCTTATCATTATGACGGATATATAGCAGGTGAAGGCAACAAGGAACAGATCGACAACGAGAATGTTCCGTTCGTGACTACGACAGGAACTCTCGACAACGATGCAATACCATGCATGGTCGTCTTTACTCCCAAAGGGGAACAGTTTACCAAACAATTGCTATGGCAGAGCATAATGGCGCGTCGTGAAGTCGGTGTGCTTGGCTCAGGTAAAATGATGGGGCCTGCTCTTTACAGGAATGCACTTGAACTGCTGCTTCTCGACCGTGTATTCCTGGAAGAATACTTCGGCGACAGGATCAGTCTGGAAGCTACCACAACGGATTATAACCTTAATGTAAATATTGCCAACACTTACGGTCATCCTGTTACAGGTAACCTTGAAATTGTACTCCCTCCCGAGCTGAAACTAAAAGGTTCTTCTGCAACCCAGCTGAGCCTTCCGGCAAACAGTACCAAGACCCTGCAGTTCGCGCTGACACCACAGGCAAGCGCCATGAAAAAGACCAACCCTGTAGTGGTTTACTACAAATGGAATACCGGCACCAAAGGCACAATGGCCATTCTGGATCTTCCAAGAGCAATCTCCGTTCAGCAGCTGCTCTATGGAAATACTCCTAAGGTGACTTACCCCGTTACAATTCACAACTTCACAGACAAAGCTTCATTCCCTGTTAAAGTTGAAGTAATTGATAAAAATAATCCGAAAAAGGTTGTTTATACTGCAACCCAGACATGCACAACCCCAACTGCAACATTCAGGAATATGTCATTCGATCTGGAAGTGCCTGCAGGTGGCTATAATGTAAAGGTTTCTGCCCTGGGGCTTGAAAATATCAGCCAGCTTGGAGTTGGAGCTTCCACAGGAAAGCCATATCTGTATGAGGTTGACCTGAACAGTGACGGGATACCCGAATACAGGATGGAAAATGACAGTGTCCAGATAACTCTGCTCACAACCGGCGCCAGGGTGATTGAATATAATGTCAAGTCAAGAAACGACAATGTTCTCTTTAAGCTATGGCCCGACAAGGCAAGCGACGACAAGAGGCTTTTCAGAAAAAGAGGATATTACCCATATGGAGGCTTCGAGGATTTCCTTGGTCAGGGAAGTATGGAAACTCATAAGGTCTATACTGCAGAAGTTCTGAAGAAAGAAGGCGACTATGTAAGAGTAAAAATGACAGCCGATTATTATGGCAACAAGCTTGAAAAGATCTTCACTCTTTATGGCAATTCGCCTCTGCTGGAAGTACAGTTCGCGCTTACCTTCCACAATCCTGAAGCAAATGTAATAGGACCTCAGCCTATTCTCCAGCTGGGTCAGCGGCACTGGACTGAAGATGTCTTCACAGTGCCTGAAAAAGACGGACAGCATGAGTACCGGATGAAACCTGAAAAATATTACGGAAGAGCCTTCTTCCTGAAAGAGGGATGGAATGCAGGATATGATACTGAGCAGGATATAACATTTGTTGGCGCGTTCCCTGTTACCGAACCTTTGTTCCTCCACATGTGGATGAACCATCCGTCGAACAGTGAGGCTCATTACTATTATGTGGAATTCCAGCCCTGGGTTCCTATCTACCAGAAGAGTACAATGTATTTCTCATATTACATATGGGGTTCAGGCGGTCCATGGCAGAATGGTGTTAAAGAACTGCGCGACAGGAACCTTATTACCCAGCAGTGATACAATAACAATATAAATTCAGATAATTATGATCAAATCGAAGTTAAATATGATCAGACTGACCTTGATAGTGGCGCTGTTTGCAGGCTTTCTGGCCTCAGCAGGTGCACAAAAATCGAGAGACACAAAAGAACTGAATATTAAACACATAGAACTCGCGTATCCCAGCCCGGGAATTCCCTTCTATCATTTCAAGGCTGATCTGGAATTGCCTCAGCCTTCAATTGTTGATGTTGAGGCATCAGTCGACGGGAAAGTACTCAGAGCTACAGATTTAAGGCGGGAGTCAGATATTGAGAACACTAACAGACCTCCAATATCGGAAAGACCCCCGTCAGGATACAGTGTATCGCACGACGCAACTCTCTATAAGGAGCTTAGTGTTGTTGGATGGGTAAAATGGGAACCCGGACAGACATACAACATTAAGATCTCGGTAAAGATGAAGAAGAGTCTCCACGCTACCGAGGAAACGCTGGCCAGTGCATCAAAATCAGTGACAGCTCCGTCAGGAGTAGCTGTGTTCAGCAAGGACTGGAAGAGCTATAAGTCAGTGATTGTCAGTGAAACAGCAGGTATACAGAGGAAAAAGGAACCTGTGGAAGTATTGCTTGCCTTCTACCCCGATGAAGCACAGCAGCTTGCAAGGGATATTCGTGTTGTTGCAGTTGATCCTGCGACACATGCCCTGACAGAAGTTCCAAGCCAGGCCTACGACCAGATGGATTATTTAAAGGAAGACGACCTTGGTCCGGATAAAGATGGAAAACCTACCCGCACAGTGCCACTCTGGATGCCAACAGTGACCATCAGAGTTGCATTTCTTGCAGACGTGGCTCCTAAATCCAGCCGGGTCTTCCTCGTATATTACAATAATCCAAATGCTATGGTGAAGGTATATGATACCGATCTGAAGGTATATGGAGAAGCCCCCGGACTGCAGATTGAAAACAGCGAGTTCTCAGCAGCCCTGCTCCCAAATTCGGGACATCTCGATCAGATTACACTCAAGAGCAGACCTGACTTTCCTTTTTTCCACAGACTCGAGACCAACGGAGCTGTACACTGGAACCCCGACATCTATGTGCCTCCGATGGCATGGACACATACTGCTGACTGGAAAAGTCCGAAAATCGGAAAATCGGTCAACGGTCCTATTGTCGCAAAAAGTGAGGTCTATGACAATATGAGGGAGGTCCCTCAGGTCGATGCATCTGTCAGATATGAATTCTATCCCGGAGTACCCTATTTTATCAGCTCTACAAGTATGAGGATAAAAGAAAATGTACAGGCGCTGGCCCTCAGAAATGCCGAGATGGTCTTTAAACGCGAACTGATCACAAACGCGGCATGGTATGATGTTATCTCTGACTCTGTGATTATCTATGATGTTGCAAACATGCCCGATCTTACAGACCTTAAAATGGAAGCAGATATCCCCTGGATAATATTCTTCAACAAGGAAAAGGGAGTAGGATTTGCAGGTATTCAGCTGAATTATTCCAACACTGGTGTGGAATCGCCGGTAAGACTGCTTAATCCATATTTCTATATCACAGCCGGACCATGGTTGTACTGGGCGAGAGGACTATCTCACCCCTACCTGTCTTCCAATATGCAACAGGTTGTGCCTGTTCTGAAAGGGAATGTCTTCTCAGAAAAATGGGCATATCTGGTCTATCAGTTTGATAAAAACAGTGATCCGTGCAAGGCTGTTATCGACTGGCAAAAAAGACTCACCAACCCTCTGAGGGTCCAGATAGTGGAAGAGGTTGATGAAAGGGTAGCCAGAACATTACAGGAAGTTTTCATGGATAAAGGTAAAACCGGATGGGAAGGTAGAGATACCCACAAATAAAACTTTAAAAACAGCACCCTGAAGCAGTTTGAATCAATTATCAGTACGATCATGAATATAAATTTTCGTAAACAAAACCAACTACTCTACATATTAATACCACTATGGTCCATACTGCTTCAGGGTTGCACAACCAATCAAAATAAAGAAAACAGCCCCGACCTGAAAGGGGCTGTTTGGATAACCGATGCAAGGAAGTTGCCTACATCCGATTCATTGATGTACGGCGACTTTCCTGCACCGCTTTTCAGAAAAGAATTTCTGGTAAATAAGGAAATAAAATCGGCAACCCTCTTCATAACTGCTGCAGGATATTATAGCGCTTTTATCAACGGCAATGCTGTTGGTAAAAACTATGTTGATCCGGCCTGGACCAACTTTTCACATAGGGTTTATTATTCTGCGTATGATATTACATCAGATATTCATCAAGGTAAAAACTGCCTCGGTACCACCTTAGGAAATGGCTTTTATAATCCGCTGCCTATGAAAATGTGGAGTACATACAACCTCAGGGATTACCTTCCGGTTGGAAAACCAATGTTTATTGCCCGACTTAAGATCTTGTATTCCACCGGAGAAGAAGAAGATATTATTACTGACAGAGACTGGAAATATGCCTATGGCCCCTTGATCAGAAACAGTGTTTACCTTGGTGAAGTATATAATGGAGGAAAAGAGATCAGGGGTTGGAATCTTCCGGGGTTTGATGACTCCGGCTGGAAACACTCTGTTGAAAATGAGGGACCCGGAGGAAAACCTGAAAAGGCATTTTTTCAACCTGTCCAGGTTACGGGAACACTCAATCCGGTTGCGATAACATCACCTGTGCAAAATACTTTCATTGCAGACATGGGTGAAAATCTGACCGGCCTGTACAGCATTCAGCTCAGGGGTAAGCCTGGCGACACCATAACTTTCCGGTTTGGCGAAAGACTGTATGATGACGGGTCACTCAATCCGATGACAACTGTTGCAGGACAGATCAAAAGAGCTAATATCCGTAGTGTAACTAATGAAGCAACCTGGAATTCTTCAGTATTCAATACAAATAACGGACCTGGCAGTCCTGCCGTGGCATGGCAGACCGACAAATATATTTTCGGAGATCAGACTGAAATAACCTACACACCCAGGTTTACATTTCATATTTTCCGATACATGGAAATAACTGGTTTGAAATATAAACCGGAAACAACCGATATCAAGGCTTTGATTTTCCATTCGAATGTTGAAAACAGCAACAGCTTTTCGTGCTCATCAGAGCTGATCAATAAAATTCAGACAGCTTCAAGAAAAACTTTTTTGAATAACCTGATCTCGGTACAGTCTGATTGTCCGGGAAGAGAGAGATTCGGTTATGGAGGCGATCTGAATGCTACAGCCGATGCATTCCTGTATAATTTCGATATGCATTCCTTCTACCGTAAAACTCTTTATGACTGGGTAGATGCGATGAAGGATACAACCTTTATAGATACAGCGCCTTTTGTCGGATTAAAAGGATGCGGCATGAGCTGGGAATCAGCCTTCATTATAACACAGTACAAACTGCTTCTGTATTATAACGACACAGAAATCATTAAGGAGTTATATAAGCTTGATCTCAAATGGATGGATAAAGCAGCACGTTTACATCCGGCAGGTTTGGTGGATAAAGGTCTCAGCGATCATGAATCACTCATAAAAGTGCCGGTAAAGCTTATCGGGACAACTCATTATCTCGAATGTGCACGGATTATGAAAAGATTTGCTGCGATGATGAATGACAGGGAAAATGAGGAAAAATTCAAAAAGATTGAGTCGGAACTTGGCAAAATTGTACTCAAATTATACTGGGATAAACCGGTTCCTGACACAATTAACAGACAGACTCTCTTTTCTACTCTTCTTTATTATGATATTGTGCCTGAGAAAGAGAAAAATACAGCAGTTGATTCACTGCTAAAAGCCATTCAAAAAGGTCCTTCAGGGCATTTTAATACAGGCATTTTCGGCACGAAATTCAGTCTTGAATCGCTGTCAGCGTCCGGGAACGGTGATAACGTTTTTAAAATCGTTAATAACAGGGAATTCCCCGGCTGGGGATTTATGATCGAAAGAGGAGCCACAACCATTTGGGAAACCTGGAAGGAGAGCGATAATGTCTATTCCAACTGCCATCCGATGTTCGGATCGGTTTCAGAATGGTTTTACAGATGGCTGGCAGGAATACAGCCGGATCCCGAACATCCGGGTTTTTCAAGATTCCGCATCAGCCCGATTCTTCCAGCCGGACTGACATATGTGAAATGCAGCTATCAATCCCCATTTGGAATAATCAGGTCCGACTGGGAGAAAAAAGGTAAATTAACCAGGTTTGAAATATCAGTTCCAAAGGGCTCGTCCGCAGTATTTATCATACCCGATAAGTCAATAAAAACAATTACCTGCGAGAATCCTGAATCAGGGATCAGAAATAATACCGCCGTTGTCGGTCACTCTATTGAACTAAAAGAAGGCAATCATATTCTGACTTACTGAAAGGCTCACGACCGCGTTGACAAATATTTTGAATATCAGCCTGCCTGTGGTTTAAAAACCTGGCTATATGCTGAGCTTAAAACACGTTGTCCGTGCGGATCAGAAATGCAATAACAAATTAACCAACAAGAATTAAATACTTTTATCAAATGTTTAAAATTAAAAGAATTCTGCCGGCGCTGCTTCTGTTTGCATGTTTGGCAGACATATATGCCCAACAGGAAATTTCCCTGTACTCTGGTCCGGTTCCGAATTCAAAGGATCACTCGGGAATAAAAGGAGTTGAATTTAACAGGGAGAAAGACGAACTTGTCTTTAACGTTTCAGATCCTACACTGACCGTTTTCCTTCCCGAAAAGGACAAAGCCAACGGAACTGCGGTGATCATTTGCCCTGGCGGAGGTTATCACGTTCTGGTCATTGGCAGGGAAGGCAGGGAGGTTGCACGTGAATTCAACAAGCGCGGTGTTGCTGCATTCGTACTGAAGTACAGGCTGCCCGATGACAGGATAATGCCGGATAAATCAATCGGTCCGCTTCAGGATGCGCAGAGGGCGATACAGATCGTACGGCAGAGATCTGCCGAATGGAACATCGACCCTTCCAGAATAGGCATAATGGGCTTCTCAGCAGGTGGGCACCTGGCATCGACAGCAGGAACTCATTTTGACAAAGCCTATATTGATAATCCTAAGGGCACAAATCTAAGACCCGATTTTATGATTCTTGTCTATCCTGTAGTAAGCATGTCTGACAGCATCACACACATGGGATCAAGGGAATATCTGCTCGGAAAAACACCGGAGCAGAGTAAGATCAGACTTTTTTCCAACGAGCAGATGGTTTCAGGGAACACACCGCCGACGTTCATTGTACTTGCGGGTGACGACACCGTTGTGAAACCTGAAAATAGCCTTTACTTATGGAATGCACTCAGGAATAATGGAGTCAGGACCGAACTGCATGTCTATCAGAAAGGGGAACATGGCTTCCTCAAGGAGCCTCCGTTCAGTGAATGGTTCGGAAGAGTATGTTTCTGGCTCAGCTCTGCAGGCCTGATAAAATAAATATGTCAGTTTATGAGAAGTCAATCGCCTGCATCTTATTTCAGAAAATTATTAAGTTTTATCCTGCCCGGATTGCTGCTGGTGAACAGCTGCAGTGAGAGCGGAAAGAATATTGTCATTGAGAACCGCCATTTCCGCTATGAGATTTCCGGAAATGGAACTAATGTTCATTTCACTGATAAGGCAACAGGAACTGACTATCTCAGGAAGGACACTTCTTCCTGTTGTGCCCGGATGGTATTAAAAGGGAAATCCTACGATGTTGCTGAAGTTACATTTAAACAGGGAAACCTGGAGCTGGGGTTCAGTGGCGCAGCTACAAGAGTTTTCTTAACAGTAACACAGTCAGATGATTTCATAAATCTGAAAGTAGGATCAGTTGAAGGAGAAGCAGATGAACTTACCTTCCTGAATGTCCCGCTCTCACTTGAGGGGATGCCCTATGAACCTTTTGCAGCATGTGCCCTTTCAATGAATCTGTTCACCAGGGTAAGGGAATTGCCTGCCCTTCAGAGCAATCTCCGGGCTACATGTTACTCAAAGTTCGGTATGAAGGGAGGTGAAGTAACAATCGTGGGTGTTCCTCAGAAGCAGATCCTTCCTGTGATACGCGATGTCATGTCGCGCGCACAGGATATTCCGCACTCGGATAAGGGAGGTGCATGGGCCCAATTGTCAAAAGACGGCTACGGATCCTATCTGATGAATTTCGGAACCATGACCACTTCCAATGTCGATGAATGGATCGGGATGTGCAGGAGCCTCGGGTTTAACCAGATAGATAATCACGGAGGCAGTGACTTTTTCAGATTCGGCGATTTCGAACTGAACAGGCAGAAATGGCCTGAGGGCTGGAAAACCTATAAAAAAATCAATGATCATCTTCATGAAGCCGGGATCTCTTCGATATTCCATACCTATGCCTTTTTTATTGACAAAAACACAAAATATGTAACCCCTGTTCCAAGCCCCGATCTGGGCTATTTCAGCTCGTTCACGCTGGCAAAACCGGCCGGACCAACAGACACTGAAATAACTGTAAGTGAGCCCACAGACCATATTTCCACAATCACCGGCTTCTTCGTAAGAAACAGTCTCTCATTGCGAATCGGCGGAGAGATTATTGAGTTCACCGGAGTTACAACAAACAGACCGTATAAATTCACGGGATGTAAACGAGGAGCGGCTGGCACAAAAGCATCAGCTCATTCTGAGGGAGAGAAGGCTTTTCATTTAAGGGAAATGTTCGGCAGGTTTGTGCCCGGACCAGAAACAGCCTTATTCAGCGAGATTGCAGCTCATACAGCGGAAATAGTCAACGAGGCAGGATTTGACGGAATCTATTTTGACGCAATAGACGGCAGCGATATACTTGCCGGTGATGAATATTTCTGGTACTACGGTACTAAGTTCATATTTGAAGTTGCCTCACGTCTGAAACGGCCTGTCGGTATGGAGATGAGTTCAATGGCTCATCACTGGTGGCATTTCAGATCGAGGTGGCAGGCCTGGGACAGACCTGTTCGGGGATATAAGCGGTTTGAGGATATTCACTCAGCAGCAATTAAATCCGGCCGGCTATTTTATCCCACAAAAATGAAGTCGAACGAAAATGAACATGGACTGTGGCGAGGTCATTCACCGCTTATCGACAAATATGCAGCCGTGGAGAACGGAAGCCTGCTCCTGCCTCTTCATCTTGGATGGTGGGGAAATCAGACATGGAATCCTCCGCAGGTTGAGCCAACGTTCCCGGATGATATTGAATACCTCTGTTGCAGGATGATTGGGAATAATGCCGGAATGTCTATGCTCGGGGGAACTGATGAAAAAACCCTAAAAGAAAATCCTGCCTTCAGAAGGCTGATTCCGATAATCAGACAATACGAGGAACTAAGACACAGGAATTATTTCAACGACAGTATAAGGTCCATGCTTCGACAGCCGGGCAAAGAGTTTACCCTTTTCCGCGACGCCGACAGCACATGGCGCTTCCGTCCAGTGACGTATGAGAAGCATAAGGTGGAGGGACTTGACCACCCTTCATCCCACTGGAAAATTGTTAACGGTTTCGGAGAACAGCCTCTCAGACTGAGGCTCGAACCTCTGATGTCAGTTAAAGGTTTTTACGACGCGTCATCAGTTGTAATTGCAGGGTTCAATGATAAAAACGAATTCGTAAATGAAATCAGTGCAGCCAATGTAACAGGAAAGCTCATCCCGTTGCTTCCTGACAAAGATCATCAGGGGCAGACCGGTCTTTTCCAGGCCGTATCATCTGCTGCAGGAAGAGAAGGAGCCTATGTCAAAATGGTGAAAAAGTTCGATCCGTGGCTTGACCTTGGAAAAAATCAGGCGCTGGGTGTATGGATAAATGGTGACGGCAACAATGAACTGCTGAATTTCCGTCTTGAGAGTCCTAAACATCTGTCTAGCGGAGCCAGAGGCGATCATTTCGTTATTGTTGATTTTAAAGGATGGAAGTATTTTGAACTGGTAGAGATAGAATCTGCTGAATTCAGCAACTATATCTGGCCCGATTCTGGATTTTATGTATATGATTCTTACAGACATACAGTACAGTTCAACAATATCGACAAACTTCAGATCTGGTATAACAATCTGCCGCCAGGTAAGGAAACAACCTGCCGGATCGGACAGGTGAAAGCCCTGCAAATGGTCCCTTATTCAGTAAAGGATCCGGTTGTTATTGTCAATGGACAAAAATTAACTTTTCTGACCGACATGGAATCAGGCATGTACCTGGAATTCAATTCAGCTGATGATTGCAAACTCTATGGACCTAAGGGAGAATTTATCAGGGAAGTTCAGATCGCGGGGGACATTCCGCAAATTCATTCCGGAGAAAATGAAATTTCTTATGAATCAGGCAATAAAGGCCCTGTCAGTCAGAGAGCAACGGTAACAATAATAACCAGCGGCAAGCCGGTTAAATAAATTAGGATAATCGTTGAAAAAGCTTCCCGGCCAAATAATCTTTCCATCCATGATCAGGAAAATGATGCAATCCGGAGCATAATCCCGAATGAATTGATTTTTCTTTCTGATATGACCCCGAAAAAGTATATTTGGTATAAATAATTTCAAATTCAATTCGTCATATAAATCACCAATATGAAAAAGATCAACCGCAGAAATTTTCTCTACTCTTCTGCAATGCTCGCTGCCCTTCCGGGAATGACAAAATTAACAGGCCAACCAAAAAACATGGAGCCGGCTCCTGCCGGAAAAAGCAGAATGCTTACAGGAGTAATATCTTCGGCCGATAATCCTGAGGAACAGCTCAGGTTCGTAAAAGATCTTGGCTTCCCTACCTGCCAGCTTAGTATTGATAAATATTCAGACCAGCTGGCCAAAAGAGTATCGGATACTCTCAGGAAATACGATATCCTACCCTCCTCGCTGATCTGCATGGGTCCGGGGACTTACAAATGGAACTTTACCGAAGGCCCTTCAACAATCGGACTTGTACCAAGGGAGAACAGACAGGCCAGGGTTGACCGTCTTTACCAGGGAATAGATTTCTGTGCAGCTGCGGGTATTCCAGCAGTGCATGCTCATTTCGGATTTATACCTGAAGACCCGGCGGATGTGCTTTACAAGGAATTTATCTCCACGATGAAACCTATCGGTGAATTTGCAAAAAAGAAAGGTGTTAACCTTTATTTTGAAACCGGACAGGAAACTCCTGTCACGCTCCTCAGGGCCATAACCGACATCGGAACAGGTAATCTTTTTGTCAATTATGATACTGCCAACCTTGTTCTGTACGGCAAAGCAAATCCTCTCGACGGACTAAAGGTGATTGGAAAATATGTGAGAGCATTACATGCAAAAGACGGACTATATCCGACAAACCCTATGGAACTGGGTAAAGAAGTGCCCATTCCGACCGGAGAGGTTGATTTTCCAAAGGTACTGTCATACCTTAACGGTCTGGGCTTCAGCGGACATGTAACCATAGAATATGAGCTTGGCGAACAGAGCAGAGACTACCTGCTGAAGACCAAGGCATATCTCGAAAAGATCATAACTGCTCTCTGAAAAAAACAATACCGGATAATTCTGACAGACAAAACATCAAAATATGAAAAAGTATAACGTTGGCATAATCGGGTACAGCTGGGCAGCAGGAGCCCATATTGAAGCGATAAACAAGACTGAATACGCTCAGGTTACGGCTGTCTGCTCATCCAGGCAGCTGGATCCGGCAGAACTTAAAACAAGGCATGGGGTTGCAATAAAATGTTTTACCGACCCTTCCGTGATGCTTGCAGACAAATCGATCGATATAGTTTCAATCTGCAGCTATCCTGCCGATCATGCCAGACAGGCTATAATGGCAGCTGAAGCCGGAAAACATTTCATAATTGAAAAACCTGTTGCTCTGAACTGGAGTGACTGCCTCAAAGTTAAGGAAGCCGTCGACAAAGCCGGAGTGAAGACTTGTGTGTGTTTTGAATGCAGGTTTTCAAGCCAGTTTATTACGGTCAAATCGATGATCGACCAGGGACTACTCGGTCATATTCATTACGGTGAAATAGATTACTATCATGGAATAGGTCCATGGTATGGTCAGTTCAGATGGAACATAAAGAAAGAGGCCGCAGGCAGCAGCCTTTTATCCGCCGGGTGTCACGCACTTGATGCACTTCTTTTATGCATGGGGAATGAGGTCGAAACGGTAAACAGTTTTTCCACATTCTCAAAAAACACCGATTTTGCCAGATACGAATACCCCACCACTTCGGTTACCTTGCTGAAATTCAGTGACGGAAGTGTTGGAAAGGTCGCATCGGTGATCGATTGCCTGCAACCATACTATTTTCACGTTCATCTTGTCGGAAGCGAAGGGAGCATACTCGACAATAAGTTTTACTCTACTAAAATAAAAGGGCTCAATAAGGGAAAATGGAGCGAATTGTCGATGAAAATGCTCGATTCAGGCGATGTTTCGGATCACCCCTACCAGACCCAGTTCGAAGCTTTTTTTCAGGCTGTTGAACATGGTAAGGAAATGTCGCTGACCAGCCTTGCCGATGCATTGCATGCGCATGAAATAATATTCAAATCAGACCGTACTTCCGGTCACAACTGATATCGATATCTATCACAGAGGTAATTCAAATAATTAATACTTTAAAGAAAAGATCATGTCCAGATCCCATATATCATTAATTATCATGCTTTTGTTTCCTGTTCTGACATTAGCACAGGTTAACAGCCCGGAGAAGAATATTATGCCTGTGCTTGCCTGGTACAGTATTCCGCCTGAAGAAACAACAGTGTCTAGATATCTCGAACTTAAGGAAGCAGGAATAAACCTGAATCTCAGCGTCTTCAATGATTCAGAATCGATGGCCCGGGCATTGGATACCGCACAGGCGGCAGGAATAAAGATGATCGTGTACTGCCCTGAGCTTAAGAGCGCCCCCGAAAAAACAGTCAGAAAATTCATGAATCACCCGGCGGTTGCAGGATATATGCTTCGCGACGAGCCTAACAGGACTGACTTTGCTGATCTGGCTGCCTGGATGAAAAAGATAAAGAAAACGGATCCGCGGCATTTCTGTTACCTGAATCTGTTCCCCAACTATGCCAGTGAACAACAACTTGGCACCAAAACCTATCAGGAGCACGTGGATTTGTTCATGAAAGAAGTACCTGTGGATTTCATTTCATTCGATCATTATCCTATCGTGGGGGATTCGATACGCACCAACTGGTATGAGAACCTGGAAATAATAGCTGCTGCTTCGAAGAAATCAGGCAAACCGTTCTGGGCCTTTGCACTTTCGGTGGCTCATGGTCCTTACCCGATTCCAACAATCTCCCAGCTCAGGCTGGAAGCTTTCAGCGATCTCATCTACGGAGCTCAGGGGATACAGTTCTTTACTTACTGGACTCCTTACGATACAACATGGAATTTTAATAATGCACCAATAACGCTTAATGGCAAAAGAAGCTCTGTTTATGAGAGAGTCAGGCAGATAAATTGCGAACTTGCAGATCTTGCCCCTGTATTTAAGGGAGCAACGGTGCTTTCAGTTGCTCATACGGGAGAATTGCCTGCCGGGACTAAGCCACTCGGGGAACTTCCCCGTCCGGTAAAAGTATTCAATACCATTTCAGGAGGGGCTGTTGTTTCCCATCTTACCAACGGAGATGAAGAGTATCTGGCAATAGTCAATCGAAGCTTCAAGGCTCCCATGACTTTCAGGATAGAATGTGAAAAGGGAGTCGAAAGGTTCATGAAAGATGGAAGAAGGGTTGCAGCTTCCGCGTATGAACCTGAAACAGAACTGGACCCAGGAGATATTGCTGTTTATGCATGGAAGAAAACCAGATAACCTTGAATAGTTGTAAATTTCTTATTCCTTAAACCAACCAAACAGATTAAAATGAAAAGAAGGGAATTTATCCAGAGTACGGCAGCTGTTTCTGCTTTTACAATCATCAGTCCGGCAACGGCATTTGGCTCCAAAGCCAATTCTGCCATAAGGGTAGGACTGATTGGATGCGGTCCGAGAGGCACATCAGTGATAACCTCCATGTCGAACCATACCAATATTAATATTATCGCACTGGCCGATCTATTCAGAGACAGACTGGATAATGCAAAGAAGACGCTGGATGAACAGAATACGAAAAAGGGATTCGGTGCAATTGCCAAGGAGTATACCTATACCGGATCAAAAGCATATATGAAGCTGATCGAGAACAAAGATGTTGATGCTGTTCAGATATCATCTCCGGCCTATACCCATGCCGATTTCCTTGAGGCAGCCGCTCTTGCCGGAAAACACATTTATTGTGAGAAACCAGTTTCCCCGGATGTTGCCGGATGCCGTAAAGTTGAACATATCGGAAATGTTGTCGATGGAAAAATAAGTATTGCCATAGGATTTCAGATCCGGCATTCTACTCCGTATGTTGAAATGGTAAAAAGGATACAGCAGGGAGATCTTGGAACGATCCTCAATGTTCACCTCTCCTATCTTGCCACCGAATCGGCTGTCGGAGATATTAAAGGGATGTCCTATGATGAAGCCCGGATACGAAACCAGTTCAATATTCACGCCCTGTCGGGAGGAGTAATGCTTGATCAGGCTATCCATATGATTGATGTGTGTAACTGGGCTTTGGGAAAAGTACCGCTCTATGCAATAGGGTCAGGCGGGACAGACGAGTCTCACAAATTCGGTGATACCTGGAAACATTTTCAGGTAATGTATCAGTACCCCGGAATTAATGTAAGCGTTCTTGCAACACAGTTCGGAAATTATTTTGGCGATGTCTGTGCCAAATTCATTGGAACAAAGGGGACAGCCGAAGCGCATTATTCAGGAGGCGTGTTCATAAGCGGTGATAAACCCTGGGATTCGGGAGTGCCAAAATGCGCGAATGAAAAGATTTCGGATGAACAGCGCCGGGCTGGCGCTTTCCAGTCCGCTCTTGAGGATGCCGATCCAAATAAAGAAATATCATTCATCAAAAGCATTGAAACAGGCAATTACCTGAATGAGACAAAATCAGGAGTAAATTCGACGTTGACAGCCATTCTTGGCAGAGAAGCAGCCATAGGAGGAGAAAGGCTCGGATGGGATGAACTCTGGAACTCTAATCTAAAACTGGATCCGATGCTTAATCTGAGCCAGTTCGATAAATAATCGTTTAACAGAACAAATAACGGATCCCTCATAGTTTGCTTATATGCAGACTGATGCAGGGATCTTTTATTTTGTGCCTGTTTTTGGCAACAATGACACAATAACGGCGCCTGTCAGTGCTACGCAAATAAGCACAATAAATCCTGGAGCATAGCTTTTTGCAGAATCGTATAAAGCGCCCACAAGCATAGGGAATAGTGATTCTGCAATACCATCGGCAACAAGAATGATACCCATCGTTCTGCCGAGCGCTTTAATCCCGAACAGATCGCCGGCCATCAGAGGAATGATCATATAATCTCCACCGAGGCCGATTCCGAATATAATGGCAAAAATGTATATCCTCCCCGTAAAATCGGGCACAAGGAGAAGAGGGATTGCCGTTGCGACGATCATGTAAATAAGGATCATCACGTATTTACGTTTCATCATGTCGGCCAGTGTACCCATAAGCAAGCGGCCTGCAAGACTTGAAAGCAACACGAATGACATTACATTGGCAGCCTGCGACTGGGTGAAATCAATATCCCTGAGATATAGTTTAAGATGCTGCCCTATTCCACCAACCGCACCGATTGAACACATACTGCCAATCGCAAGCAGATAGAAATTTTTGTTAGTAAGGATGTTTTTGACAGCGACAGGCTTTTCCACAGCATCTTCCGCAGCGTCTTTCGCCGATGATCCTTTGATAAAAAAGGCCATCGGGAATGCAACAAGGATTATCAGGATACCCAGAGAAGAAAGTGCCATATGCCAGCCAAAATGCTTCTCAAGTCCGGCAGCAATCTGAGGAACAAGTGCACCTCCGGTACCTATTCCCAGGTACGCGATCCCCATTGCTTTCCCCCTGTTCTTGTCGAACCACCTGGATATTAATACCTGACATGGCAACGGACCACCGCTGACATACCCAAGCGCATTGAAAACATAGAACATATAAAACAAAGCCAGAGAACCTCCTGTGACACTCAGGCCTATAAGCGCAGTTCCCATCAGAAGAGCGCCTGCCATCATCAGACGTCTTGGACCATATTTATCTATCAGCCAGCCGGCAATGAAACCGAACAACGGTCCGACAACCAGTTTCCCGATTGCATTGCCAGATGTCACCGTCGCCCTTGACCATCCGAACTCCTTCACCATGAAATCGTAAAAGAAAGGTAATCCATAATACGCAAACCCTACCAGTCCGAACAGGGAAAGGAAGGCCGTGGCCACAATATATGCCTGTGAACTTTTCTTTGGCAGTTCTGCTGTTGTAGTCTGATTATTTAAAACCATGATTCAGGATTTATTAGTTCAGATATTCTGACCAGCCAGTCTCAGCATACTCCAGTAAGCGCTCCCGATAAGTGATCCGGCAGCGCCCAGACAGGCTTTCTCAATTTTAAGATCTTTCCTGCAGTTTTCCAGGGAGTTGGTTTCAGCATATCTCCTGATGAGCGAAATATAACTCTTGCCCGCTTCTGCCATTCCTCCGCCCAGGACAATAATTTCAGGTGCAAATATTGTTATGAGATTGGCTAATCCAATTCCAACCAGGCTGGCATTTTCGTCCACAACTTTCCGCGCCGGCAATATATCGCGGTTGCTCATCTCAAATATTTCCTTGCATGTTATGCCTGCCACAGGTGTTTCTGCGCCTGCTTCCTCATAATATCTTCGTACTACTGAGGACGCGGATGCAACATACTCCCACGATCCTCTGATGCCTTTATCGCTTGTTCCGTTTGCCGAGCTGATAATCATCTGTCCAATCTCACCTCCCGCATTATCAGCGCCCCTGTAGAGTTTGCCTCCTATGATAATCCCTCCGCCTATCCCGGTTCGCAGAGCGACAAAAATAATATTACGATAACCTCTTGCAGCTCCGAACCGATGTTCCGCTATGGTCATCATATTAGCATCATTGTCAACCCAGGCCGGCAGCCCGGTCTCCTGCTTGATCATCTTCGCAAGAGGAACATCATTCCAGTCTATGATACCCTGGTCGGGACCTATTATCTTACCTGTCCTGTGATCAACAAATCCCTTTGCAGAAACCCCTACGCAAATGGGATTGATCTGATCCGCGGCTACAACCTGCCTGATATCCCTGATCGCTTCAAATAGCCTGCCTGTAACACTTTCACGGGTTTGTTCATTTTCAAGAGGATAACTACGTACAGCAAGTATTTCACCATCATTCTTCACGACAGCAATCCTTATCGAATACCTGCCGATATCTGCTCCTATGGCTGATGTGAAATCAAACATCTGTTCCAGCTCAGTTAACCGTTCAGTCACAAAAATAGCTTTAAATATACAGAATGGAAGAGAGAGAAAAAATAAAGTTCCTCTGTCAGGAGATAATTTTTAATAACTTTGCAGCCGTTTATCCAAACATAATTAATCTCAGATATGATTGACAGGATAAAGAAAATATTAGATGCTGAAGCAACGGCGATCAGGAATATCCCGGTCACCAGCGGTTTTGATAGTGCGGTCAGCTTAATATATGAACATGTTCATAAGCGCAAGGGTAAACTCATACTCAGCGGAATGGGAAAAGCCGGACAAATCGCTCACAATATTGCAACGACATTCAGTTCAACGGGTACCCCGGCATTTTATCTTCATCCGAGTGAAGCACAACACGGAGATCTGGGTATCCTGCAGGAAAACGATGTTCTCCTCGCCATCTCCAACTCAGGAAAAACCCGTGAGATCATTGAGCTTATCGAACTGAAAAACAACCTGTTTCCTGGCGTACCGGTAATTGTGATTACTGGCAACGGAGACAGCCCTCTGGCCCAGAAAGCTGACAGCTATATACTTACGGGAGCTCCGTCTGAAGTATGTCCGCTCGGGCTTACTCCCACAACCTCCACTACTGTAATGACTGTAATCGGAGATGCGCTCGTTGTTATGATGATGGAAAAAATAGGCTTCACTGCAACCGATTATTCCAAAAGACATCATGGAGGTTATCTGGGAGCTGTTTCCAGACATATTTCCAGAACAGATAACGGCAAAGAGAATAAGATCTACTGATCTGATTCGAGCTGGTCAATTGTATCCTCAAGTGACTCCTGCAAACGGTTGGCATTCTCTACCCATTTAAGCAGTCGTTCATTTGCCACAGGATATGCGGGTGTTCTGACGGACACAGCTTTATATGCGTATTCTCTCAGGCCTGATACATTCTCCAGCACCTGTCTGATATATACCTTCAGAAATGAATCGGTAAGAAAAAAATATCGTTTTCTGTCAGATGCAAAGGTTTTATAATCTATCACCTTTATTTGCATAAGGTAATTAAGGGCAATACTTACTGAACTTTTGCTGGCCTTAAAATATGCGACCAGATCATCAAATGTCTTTTCAGGAGGCTCGCTCACTGTCAGACAAGCCATTATACGCCCCTGCATAGGTGTAAGTCCGAACTTCTCAAACAGTTTACCTGTTTCTTCTATCGCCTCTCTGCTTTTCAATGTATTGTCATCCATACAGGCTCATTAAGCGCTTCACATCACAAAATTAATGAAAAGCTTTTAGTTCTATAACTTTAGAACTAAAAAAACAAATTTATTTTTTCTTTGTATGATCACAGAAAAAGATTAGTTTTGAAACCTTCAACCATAACTATAGACAATAAAACAGCAGATTATGACAACTTCCAGCTCTTCAACAAGCATCAGCAGAAAGGAATACGTTTTTGCCATTGCCATTATTGGTATTTTCTTTTTCCTGTTTGGATTCGTTACCTGGCTTAACGGGATACTCATTCCGTTCCTGAAAACGGCATGTGAGCTTTCTGATTTTGAAGCTTATTTTGTCACAACAGCCTTTTATATTTCATACCTCGTAATGGCATTACCATCGTCATCTCTCCTCAAGAAGACCGGTTTCAAGAACGGGATGTCGATAGGTCTCTGGATAATGGCTGCCGGTGCTTTGATATTCATACCTGCTGCTATGACCAGAACATTCGGTCTTTTCCTGCTTGGATTGTTTGTAGAAGGTACCGGAATGGCTCTGCTTCAGACTGCTTCGAACCCGTATATCACAATTCTTGGTCCGGCTGAAACAGCTGCCAAAAGGATAAGCATAATGGGAATAGCAAATAAGTTTGCCGGGGCAATAGCGCCGATCATTCTTGCACAGTTTATCCTTAAAGATTCGGCTGCACTTGAAGCCAAATTAAATGAAGTCACTGATCTTGCAGTACGTGCCGGCATTCTGGATAATCTTGCAAACCGGGTGATCGGGCCATATATTGTCATGGCAGCAACTTTGGTTTTGCTGGGTCTACTTCTGCGCTTTGCACATCTTCCTGAAATTGACACAGACAAAGAAGAGCCGCATGTTGGTGATTCAAATGCAGGGAAAACAAGTGTATGGCAGTTCCCTCATCTTGTTCTTGGAATGATTGCCCTTTTCTTCTATGTAGGAGTAGAAGTTATCGCCGGTGACAGTATTATCAGGTACGGACAGTCCATCGGTATTCCAATGGAATCGGCAAAATATTTTACATCGCTTACTCTGCTCAGCATGGTGATTGGCTATGTTTGCGGCATAATTCTTATACCGAAACACATGACACAGGTATTAGCGCTTAAGATCAGCGCCATTCTGGGATTGATCTTTTCTCTGTTCGCAATTTTAATTCCTGCAAGTTTCAGATTTGAGATGCCTTTTGTTGATATTATGAATTTCAAGTCAATAGTTATGGTTCTTCCTGTCACAACGTTGTTTGTTGCTCTTCTGGGATTTGCCAATGCGATGGTCTGGCCGTCGATGTGGCCCCTATGCATCACAGGTCTTGGCAGGTTCACCAAAACAGCTTCAGCCCTTCTTGTTATGGCAATCGCCGGAGGCGCTGTTTTACCTCTTGTATATGGAAGACTCGCAGTTATTTTCTCAACACAATCGGCATACTGGATCTGCGTACCATCATACCTTATAATTGCCTATTATGCATTTATTGGACATAACGTTGGAAAAAAATGAGCTGGGATCTGAAAGAAATATTTGAAAATTTTACACCTGACGGGACTTTTCTACATGGCGAGCCGTACGGTAGCGGTCATATTCATGATACATTCAGGGTTGAAACCCTTGAAAGGGACAAGGATGACTATATACTCCAGCGTCTGAACAACAGGATTTTCAAGAATATACCTGCACTCCAGCACAATATTGAAAGAGTTACCATACATCTGAGGAATAAGCTCAGCCAGATACCAGGCTCCGATATAAAGAGAGAGTGTCTGAACCTGATCCCTGCAAAAGACGGTAAAAGCTGGATAGTAGACAAAGATGGCAGCTACTGGAGAATGTACATTTTCATTTCCAACCACAGGTCGTATAATATAGTTGACAGTGATGACAAGGCATTTGAAGGAGGTAAGGCTATCGGTCGTTTCCAGGCTATGCTCGCGGATATGCCAGGTGAGCCGCTTACTGAGACCATTCCGAAATTCCATGATATAGAAAACAGGCTGGCTATCCTTGAGAAAACAATAAGCGAGGATCCGAAAGGTAGGGTCAGTTCAGTCAGATGGGAAATCGATGAATATCTCAAGCGCGGGGAAGAGATGAAGACTATTCTCAGGCTCGGAAGGGAAGGAAAAATTCCGCTCCGTATTACTCACAATGATACAAAATTCAACAACATCCTTCTCGACGAAAATGACAAAGCCCTGTGCGTCATTGATCTCGACACGGTTATGCCCGGGTATGTCCATTACGACTTCGGGGATGCGATCAGGACAGTCACAAATACAGCCGCGGAAGATGAAAAGGACCTCGACAAGGTAAGAATGGATATTAACCTGTTCAAGGCCTACGCCAGGGGGTATCTCTCAGAAACCGGGAAGACACTGAATGATGTTGAAAAAGACTATCTGGCATTTGCTCCCAAACTGATAACCTATACCATCGGAGTAAGGTTCCTTACTGATTTCATTGATGGCGACAATTATTTCAAGATCCATCATGAATTCCACAACCGCCAGAGAACCAGGGCCCAGCTGAAGCTTGTGATGAGCATGGAGGAACAGTACGGAGAGATGCAGAAGATCATTCGTGAACTTGTATAAATATACTATTATACAGGCTCCGGGATAAATAGCAGAAGAATTTTCTGCCATTTATCCCGGAGCATATGCATTCACTCTGTAAATAAAATTATGACCTGGACAGCCGAAGAGATAAATGTATTCAAGACATTTTCAAACCCTTACGATATTCAGGGTTTTCTGGACACTGTCGACTATAATCCGGCTTATGAGTGCCGGTCGCCGCGATGGGTAATTAAGAAAAGATCGGCTCATTGCTTCGAAGGCGCCTTGTTTGCAGCTGCAGCACTGGAAACACTTGGATACAGACCGCTGATCGTTGACATGAAAGCATGGAACGACGATGATCATGTCATTGCAGTATTTGTTGAGAACGGATACTGGGGAGCTGTAGCGAAATCAAATTTCACCTCTCTGCGATACCGTGAACCGGTCTACCGGTCGATAAGGGAACTCATAATGTCATATTTCGATTTCTATTTCAACCTGAACGGAGACAAATCACTTCGTGGTTACTCGCGACCGCTTAACCTGTCTGTTTTTGATCAACGCAACTGGAGAACAACTGATGAGGATCTGGAATTCATAGGTGATAAACTTGAAAGTATGCACCACTTTCCGGTAGCGAATGAAAAAATGATAGCCAATCTGAAAAGAGCCAGTGACCTGATGCTCAGAGCCGGAATGCTTGGTTCCAATGAAGCCGGACTGTTCAAGCCGCAATAACTAACCTTTAGATCCCATAAAATGAACATTACTAAAACGTTCGAAAAATAAAAAACGCTTAAGAACTGATTTACATAAGCATAGGAATATACCATCAGATACGGTCGAAGAGACTTTTTGGAATTAACCCGATATTGACTACTTTTGGCACTGGAAAAAAATTCAGGGTATGGATTTATCTGGAAAAAACTTCAAGGCGTTTTTGGACCGCCAGGAGGCATTAAAGAAACAATACAGTTCCAAGAATGCCGAAAAACAGCATTTAAAAGGAAAACTAACCGCTCACGAAAGGATCAATCTCCTTTTTGATCCAGGCACATTTGAAGAGATCGATACTTTTGTTACTCCGGCAGCACAGCCGGTGGAATTTGGCAAAGTAGAGAGAACATATGGCGATGGAGTTATTGTAGGCCATGGCAAGATAAACGGGCGCCTGGTATTTGCCTACGCTCAGGATTTCACCATCATGGGCGGGTCGCTGGGACTTGTTCACTCGAAGAAGATCACCAAGATCCAGGAGATGGCCCTCAAAATGGGAGCTCCTATTATTGCCATGATGGATTCCGGCGGTGCGAGGATACAGGAGGGCGTTGCAAGCCTCAGCGGTTATGCATCTATTTTTCATAACATCATCAATTCATCAGGAATTATACCACAGATTTCTGTGATCATGGGACCTGCAGCGGGTGGCGCTGTCTACTCCCCTGCCCTGACCGATTTCGTTTTCATGGTGAACCACACCAGCTATATGTTTGTCACCGGTCCCAATGTTGTGAAGGAAGTGCTCAATGAGGAGGTAACATCTGACGGGCTCGGCGGCGCTGAGGTGCACGCAAGGAAAAGCGGTGTTGCCCATATGATCTATGACGATGAGGAGAACACCATCCTCGCGCTGAAAAAATTCCTCACCTACCTGCCGTCAAACAATGTCGAAAATCCTCCAGTTGTTCTCGATGAGAACCCCGGAAACGATTATAATGAAAAACTAAGGGATATTGTACCTGACGATCCTAACAAGGCATACGATGTCAAGGATGTTATCAGTCTGGTGGCTGACAGGAACAGTTTTTTCGAAATATCAGAACTTTACGGACCAAACCTTGTCATAGGCTTTGCACGTCTCAAAGGCAAGACTATCGGCATAGTGGCCAACCAGCCAAAGGTGCTGGCCGGCGTTCTCGATATAGACTCTTCTGTCAAGGGTGCAAGATTCATCCGCTTTTGTGATGCTTTCAATATACCCATCCTTACTTTCGAGGATGTTCCCGGTTTTCTTCCCGGGGTGGATCAGGAACATGCAGGGATCATCAGGCACGGAGCCAAACTATTGTTTGCATACAGTGAAGCAACAGTTCCCAAGATCACGATAATCTTAAGAAAAGCATACGGAGGAGCCTTTATTGTGATGAACAGCAAATTCCTCGGAGGCGACTTCAGTTTTGCTTGGCCCACAGCAGAAATTGCGGTCATGGGACCCGACGGAGCCGTTGCGATTCTTTACCGGAAAGAGCTTGCTGAAGCTGAAAATCCGGCGGAACTCAAGAAGGAACTGGTGAAGAAGTACCGTGATAAAATTGCTAATCCTTTCATCGCCGATGAAAGTGGTTACATTGATGAGGTAATTGATCCTGCAATGACCAGGAAGAAAGTGATCTCGGCGCTTGAAGCCCTGAGCAATAAATGGGTTAAGGTACCGGCAAGAAGACATGGCAATATGCCACTGTAGAGGCACTATCCTTACGCCACTGTGAAGATTACAGGCAAAGGAAATACGGCTTCCGGCTGAACTTAACAAACATCACGGTGTTTGTTATACCGACAAAAGAATTTAAGTCTCGATACAAGATAAAGTGGAATGATGAAAATCAAAAGGATTCTCGTAGCAAACAGAGGAGAGATTGCAGTAAGAATAATGAAGACCGCCAAGATTATGAACATTGAAACGGTCGCGATAAGAACTGCAATAGAACCAAATGCGATGTACCTGGCTTCAGCTGACGTAATCTTTGACAACACAGAAGATTTATCGGAAATACCTGTATTCCTCGATATTGAAAAGCTAATCAAAATAGCACTCAGCACAGGAGCCGATTCGCTGCATCCGGGATACGGCTTCCTGGCCGAGAATGCCTATTTTGCACAAAAATGTCTGGATAACAACATAATATTCATAGGGCCGTCCCCTGACGCGATATATAAGATGGGGAATAAGACCATTGCCAGAAAGATAGCCCTGTCGCATGGCATACCAATGGCAACAGGAAGCGAAGGAAATATTTCCGATGAAATGGAGGCTGTTAAAATCGCAGAGAAGATCGGTTATCCGGTGATTATCAAAGCAGCTTCAGGCGGAGGCGGAAGAGGAATGAGGATCGTCAGGAAGTCAGAAGAAATGGAGAAAATGTTCATAATCGCCAGCAAGGAAGCAGAAAAGGCGTTTAATGATCCTTCAGTATTCATCGAAAAATATATTGAAAACCCGAAACACATCGAATTCCAGATTCTTGGCGACAAACACGGAAATGTACTGCATCTGGGCGAAAGGGAATGTTCCATTCAGAGAAAACACCAGAAGCTGTTGGAGGAAGCGCCATCTTGTGCTCTGGATGACAACCTCAGAAAAAAGATGGGCGCGATGGCAGTGCAGATTGCAAAGGCCGTCAATTACCATTCTGCCGGTACAGTGGAATTTCTTCTCGATTCGGACAGAAATTTCTATTTCATGGAAATGAACACCAGGATACAGGTCGAGCATCCTGTCACGGAAATGATCACCGGGATAGACCTTATTGAACAGCAGATAAGGGTTGCTAATGATGAAAAACTCAAGCTGAAACAGCAGGATATCAAACTAAGCGGATGGGCTATTGAATGCCGTATCAATGCTGAGGATGTTCAGGCAGGCTTTGCTCCCGATCCGGGAAAAATTGAGAGTCTCAGCATGCCCTCAGATCAATATATCAGGGTTGATACCGGGATACAGCAGGGATCATTCATCGTTTCAAGTTATGATTCCATGATCGCAAAACTGATAGTCACAGGTAAAGACAGAAAGGAAGCCATCAAACACTGTAAAATTGCCCTCGATAAAGTCTGGATCAAAGGCACCAAGACTACTCTCCCATTCTTCAGAATGCTTGTACGAAATCAAAAGTTCCTGGACGGTACATTTACCACTGCCTTCATTGAAAAGGATCTTGACAGATACTATCTTAACAGCGAATATGAAGAGATGCTTGCTGCATGGCTGGCAACGAAGCTGTTCGTGGAGGAGAACCTGAACGATAACAGCAAGAATATAGATTTTAAACATGGCAAGGATATGAGTCCATGGCTGCTCAATAAAAGAATCAATCAGTTTTAGTCAGTGCAGGAGGCAACGATTTAGGAAGTATCATCTATGAAAAAACTTTACGCCCTTTCTTCGGAAAACCGCAAATTCAGATTTTCCCTCCCCCTGAAGGAAACCATCAGGATAGGAAAAAGGAATTATGAAGTCAAACTCAAATCTGACGAAAAACACGGAACCTATATCCTCTGGAAAAACCGGAAATATCCGGTTGAGATTATCAGTTCACGTCAGAACAAATACGAAATTCTTTTCAACGATATAAGCTATACATTTACAGTTGAGACTCCATTCTCGCTTCAGAGGATGAAGGTGCTGAGTTCTCAGAGAGGTAAAGCTGAACAGGAACTTATCAAGGCTCCGATGCCAGGGAAGATCATTGATGTTATGGTCCGTGAAGGCGCCACTGTCCTCAGGGGCGAACCTGTCGTGATCCTCGAGGCCATGAAGATGCAGAATGAGATCCTGTCTCCGGTTAATGGCACAGTTGTCAGGGTTGACGCCAAACCTAACAGTAATGTAATGAAAGACGACCTTCTTGTTGAAATAAAACTTTGAGATCAGTACGTGGTTTACCAATTGTCAACTCAGATCAGCAATCCGTAAACTGAAAATGCCATTTTTGCTCAGGACAACCTATATTTAGCAAAATTTTCCGGAACGGGTCAGGTTTCCCGTTCAGATTTGTTTGACAGAGTCATTTTTCGGCAGTACCATGCAGTGTCTGAAGTTTACGGTAATCATTTTACTTCTTTTTGTAAAGATAAATTTCGAAACCTTTGCAAACCGGCCTCTTTCCAAAGAGGTGTTATTCCGGAAACATTCAGGAAGTACTGAAGACACTTCCATCCTGAACAGCTATATACGCAAGGCGCTTCCATACAAATATTTAGAGAAAGATCCCGAGTATTTTAAGGCAAACATAGATACGGCGGAACAGATCTGTCTGGACAGAAATATTGAATTTCCCTCACTCCTTTACCTTGCCAGGGCTGAATATTTCCTGCTGACAAATGATATCCGCAGTGCATCACAGGAAGGGTCAATGGCCCTGAATAAAGCAAAGACAGAAAATGACAATTATGTTACCGCTCTGGTATTGAACTTCATGGGTCGTTACAGCATACGCACTCACTTTTACATGGAGAGCATCTCGTATTTTGAGAATTGTATTCAGGTAGCCAGGAAAGACAGGATGAGGGGAATTCTTCCGAGAACGTATTTCAGACTTGCCACAGTTTATGATTCCACGGCTCTGAATAAACTCGCTGAATTCAGAAAGACCATGGAATCAATGATCGAGGCATCCTACTCTGAGAAGGACACCACTTTAATGATCCTTGGACTATGGTTTCTTGGTTCTTCACTAACGGGGAATGAACCGGAATTCAACAGGGCAGACTCTCTGCTCAGAAAATGCCTGTACCTTGCTTATCTGAGAAAAGATTCCATATATATGTCCAGGGCCATTCTGAACCTGGGTTGGAAGTTCTGTAATCAACATGTATATGACTCTGCAATTAAATACTACAACAAGGCACTGACATACAGCATACCGGCGAGGTTGTACGGAAACTCCGATAATGCATACGGCAACCTGGGAACTATATACCGTGATCTGGGCGACAATGACCGCGCCCTTAAATATTACGAGAAAGCCATTGAACAGGCGAAGCTTGCAGATGACCTTTATGCGTTGAGATGGATCAACAAGGATATGAGTACAATGTACCTGAACAGGAAGGATACTGGAAATGCATACCTCAGTTTCGTTCTTTTCAAAAAATATGATGATATGTTTATCGGCAAGAACAATTCACAGGTTCTTGCAGATGAAAGGCTCAGATATGAAGCTGAAAGCCACAACAAGGAAGTGGAATTACTATCGCTTAAACTGTATAATCAAAGACTCCTGATTTACGGATCTCTCGGACTGTTCGGTCTGAGTGTGGCTGTGCTTATTCTGCTTCTAAGCAGGTCGAAGATTAATGCCAAAAGAAAGATCAGCGAGATGAACAGGAAAATAGCTGAAGTGACCCAGGCCAATTTCAGACAACAGATGAATCCTCACTTCATCTTCAATACCCTTAACTCTATCCAGTATTATATGTATCAACACGATAAGCTGGCTACAAATAACTACCTGACAAAGTTCTCCAGCCTCATGCGAAAGGTGCTGGAAAACTCACAGCATACATCGGTCCCTCTGAGAGATGAACTTGACGCACTAAAACTTTACCTTGAGTTGGAAATGATCAGGTTTAAGGATAAATTTGAGTACAGAATAAATGTTGATGAAGAAATAGATACACTCCTCTATAAAGTGCCTACAATGCTGATCCAGCCATATGTGGAAAATTCCATCACTCACGGACTGCTGCCTCGCGACAGAAAAGGCTATGTGAAAATTGATCTCAAACTGAATGAGGATTTTCTGTTATGCACCATCGAGGATAACGGTATCGGAAGAAAAGCTGCACTTGAGAGGAAAAATCAGAAAGAGGACAATCACAATTCTCTGGGTACGCAGATTATATCATCAAGACTTGAACTCGTCAATGCCCTTTACGGTACAAGTCTGAAAACAGTCTATACAGATCTTAAAAACGAGGAAGGGGAACCTGCCGGAACACGAGTTGAGATTCAAATCCCGATACTGTCATGAAACACAGATTGATTACGGTGATCATTGACGATGAACAGGACGCAGTTGATTTTATTTCAACTATCATAAACGAATACTGTCCGGGGCTCGAAGTAACCGGTACGGCTCATAATGTTAAGGACGGCGTAAAGCTGATCAAGGAAGTGAAACCCGAGCTCGTATTTCTCGATGTTGAAATGCCTAACGGAACAGGCTTTGACCTGCTTACCCATTTTCCTGAAAAAGATTTTGATGTTGTTTTCATTACAGCATTCAACCATTACGCGATCAAGGCAATCAAATTCAGCGCCGTTGATTATATTCTGAAACCGATAAACATCAGTGAATTCATTGAATCGGTAAATAAAGTCATCCATAAACGCACAACCAACACTTTACCAACATCGGAGAATTTTGAAGCCTTGCTTGAAAATCTGCGTACCGCAAACCCGACAAGGCTGGTTATTCCCACCTCAGACGGCAGGGAATATCTGAATCCCAGAGAAATAATACGGATAGAAGCCGACAGGAGCTATTCCTGGTTTTTTCTTGTCGATAAAAGAAAGATACTTGTCTCCAAACATCTGAAGGAATTCCAGGATCTTCTTAATGACAGGAATTTTTTCAGACCACATAATTCCCATCTGATCAACCTCGATTACGTTAAAAAATTTATCCGTCACGACGGAGGTTACATAGAGATGACAGACGGGGCCCAGATACCCATTTCGAGAAATCGTAGAGATCTGTTCCTTGCACACATGTCAAGGTATTCAGGATAAATCAGGATCTCATCCGGATGTCATTTCATCCTCATCGAAATCAATGAGCATATAACGGAGATGAAACCACCGTTAAGTCCATAGAAGAGGCTTTCATTGGCTGGTGTGACAATCCAGGACCAGCTTATCCAGTAAAACGGGGAAACAAAATCCAGGTAATTGAATGGATGGTGCAGAACAAGGCCAAGTGGTACTGAAAGAGGGACTATTACAGAAAACAGAAGAATGGTCCGTCTATGTCCGGTCAGGAGCATAATACGGTTCAACAAGCTGAAAACCATCGGACCCGAGCAACCCAGAAGGAGAGTAATATAAAATGATCTGATCCAGCCTTCGGAAGCAACCGCATTGGTGACAAGTATCATGGGCAGTATGCCGGCGATATTAATACCGGCCTGCAATCCAATTTCAGACACATACCTGCCGGGCAACCATAAAAATCCATATCGTCTGTTTGCAGCTTCTTCATTTCCGGCAACTGTCCCATTTGATTCTGTAAGCAACCAGTTGACCCAAGGGACGAAAAACACCAAAGAGACTGCAATAAAAGTGTAATAACTCAGACAGCTTCCAAAACGGTCACATATCAGCGGAAATACAAGAGTAAGAAAGACTGAGGCTGCTGCAGGGAATATCAGAGAACGCAGAAAAAAACCGCAAAGTCCGCGGGAACCGGAATTATAAAACATAAAACCCTTTTCCATAAAGGAATTTTTGCCTCGTTCTTCCAAATGTCTGCGCACTCCGCGGTTGAAAATTAAATTATTCCGTTCTTCCGTCTATGTTAAGCCTTTGAAGGAACATTTTTCAGTATTTCGACAATAAACCTGTAGAAATTTGAAACTGAAGAAACTAATACTTTTTCATCAGGTGAATGCGGATGTCTGATTGTCGGTCCGAAAGATATCATATCAAGATTGGGATATGTTCCTCCGATTATTGCACATTCCAGACCGGCATGAATAGCTTTTACATCAGGGTCTTTACCAAATAATTTGCCGTAAATTCCGGTAACAACTTTCAGTATCGGGGAATTCATATTGGGGTTCCATCCGGGATAACCACCCGACATAGTTACTTCAGCTCCAATGAGGTGGAATCCGGCGGCAATTCTCCAAGAGGTAGATTCCTTGGCGCTATCAACAGAACTGCGGGCAAGACAATGGCATTCGAATTTACCGCCTGCGCATTTAATGATCGCCATATTATTCGATGTTTCTACCAGTCCCTTCATAGCCTGGCTCATTCTCTGAACGCCGTTCGGACAGATGAACACTGCCCTGATGATCCGGTACTGATCCTTTTGTTTCATAACTTTTGAAGGAACATCCGTTCCGGTTGCCCGGAACTGAAGATCCGGCTCGGTCTCAGCAAATTCTGCCCGGTACATCTTTTCATACCCTTTGACAAATTTCTCAAATTCCTTTGATTTTCCGGCAGGAACGAGGAGTATTGCGAATGATTCACGGGGTATCGCATTTCTCATATTTCCGCCACCGGCTTCAGCCAGACGAATACCAAAATCAGATTCCGCCTGCATCAGGAACCTGAACATTAGTTTATTTGAGTTTGCTCTGCCCAGTGCTATATCTACTCCTGAGTGCCCGCCTTTAAGGCCAGATGCGACAATTTTATAGGCTACAAAACCTTCAGGAGAGTTCTCCCGTCCGAAACTGAGTGTTGCACTTACATCTATTCCCCCCGCACAACCTACACAGATCTCATTTTCATCTTCAGAATCAAGGTTCAGAAGGATATCTCCTTTAAGCACACCTTTTTTTAGTCCGAATACTCCGGTCATGCCTGTTTCTTCATCGATGGTAAAAAGTGCTTCTACCGGTCCATGGGAAATATCATTTGCTGCAAGCAGTGCCAGTGTAGCTGCTACGCCGATACCATTATCCGAACCGAGTGTAGTTCCGTTAGCCTTCACCCATTCACCGTCAATGATTGTTTCAATAGGATCCTTTTCGAAATTATGATTTTTATTGTTGTTCTTCTGGGGAACCATATCAAGATGAGACTGCAGAATAACACCTGCCTTTTTTTCCATTCCTTTAGTTGCCGGTTTGCGGATAATCACGTTGCCTACTTTATCCTTAATGGTCTCCAGTTTATGGGCCTTTCCGAATTCAACAACGTAATCAACCAGTTTCATTTCGTATTTTGAAGGATGCGGGATCTGGGTAATATCATAAAAGAAATTCCAGAGCGCCCTCGGCTCGAGTTTGCGTATATCACTCATTTTCAAACTTATTTGGTTAAAGAAAATTTATTTATTAAATTTAAAACATTTCCCCAATATAAACAATTTTGTACCATCATGTCATGATGCATATTATTACCTTGCAGAATAATTCAATTGTGAAAAATGTAACAAAAACGTAATAATCCCCTATTTTTAATATCAACTTGATTTTGTTATTTTGTGACACGGTGAACGTGGAAAAAAAGACTTGCCAACTATCTATTAATCTGTGATTTATGTTGCAATTTTATATATTTTCCATTGAATTGGCTGGTTAAACTTCAAATAACAGGACGATGACATTTTTATATATTGTAGTAGCGCTGGTTCTGATCTTTGATTTTATAAATGGTTTTCATGATTCGGCGAATTCAATTGCGACTGTAGTTTCGACTAAAGTTCTGTCACCGGTAGCTGCTGTAGCCATGGCTGCTTTTTTCAATTTTGTGGCATTTCTTATTTTTCCTCTTAAGGTTGCTACGACCATCGGTAAAGATGTTGTGAATCCTGACGTTATAAATCTTTCAATTATTGCTTCAGCGCTTGTGGCTGCCATCACATGGAATCTTATCACCTGGTGGCTCGGTCTGCCTTCAAGTTCATCCCATACTCTGGTAGGCGGACTGGTTGGCGCTGCTGTTGCAGGGACTGGCTGGAGTGCAGTGCTGATGGGAGGAGTTTTAAAGATTGTAGTATTTATTGTCGTTGCGCCATTTATGGGAATGATAATATCGTTCTTCATCTCTGCTATAGTTATATGGTTGTCCAGAAAAAGTTCGCCCGGGAATGTCGACAAACATTTCAGAAGGCTACAGCTGCTTTCAGCTGCATCTTTCAGTCTCGGGCATGGCGGAAATGACGCACAGAAATCGATGGGGATTATCTGGGTTGCACTGATAGTCTCTGGTCTGGCTACAAAACATGATAAAATAGCTCTCTGGATCGTGCTTTCATGCCAGTCTGCCATCGCCATGGGCACTTTGCTTGGAGGATGGAGGATCGTAAAAACGATGGGGCAGAAGATCACAAAGCTGAAACCATTTGAAGGTTTCTGCGCTGAAACGGCTGGTGCAATAACTTTGTTCGGAGCCACTCATTTCGGAATACCGGTAAGTACTACACATACTATCACAGGTGCGATAATAGGAGCCGGAGCAAGAAAAGGTGTATCAGCAGTCAAGTGGGGAGTTACAACCAGTATCTTCTGGGCCTGGTTACTGACCATTCCTGTGTCGGCGCTTATAGGAGCCGGTGTTTTTCTGTTGCTTAACTTAGTTCTGTAATAATTTGTATAAATTCACACTATCATAATATTAGCAGTCATGAATATAGATAGCATCCTGAAATTTTTTGTTCCCAAAGACCATTCTTTCTTTCCACTTTTCGAACATGCCTCAACAAACCTTGTGAAAGCAACAGGTTTGTTGAAAGAACTGATGTCAAATGCAGATGCAGCAGAACACAGCCGGATTTATAGTGAAATCCAGGCGCTTGAACATATCGGTGATGACATCACAAATAAAACATACGAACAACTGAACAAATCTTTCATAACACCTTTTGACAGGGAAGATATTCACGAACTCACGGCAAATATCGACGATGTCCTGGACTCTGTGAACGGGATCAGCAGAAGGGTGTGTTTATACAAACCAATAAAGCTTCTTCCTGCTTACGCCAGAATGGCGCAGCTTATTTATGATGCTGCCACCGAAATTGAGAAAGCCACTGAATGCCTCAAGGACCCTGTTACCAATAAAAAGAAAATCACTATTGCATGCGACCGGGTTAAAGCGATAGAGCATGAAGCAGATGAACTTTATTTCAAAGGAGTAGCTGAATTGTTTGAAAAAGAGGGCGATCCTAAAGAACTCATGAAAAACAACAAGATACTTGAGATTCTTGAAAGATGTGTCGATGAAGCTGAAGACGTCACAGACACAATGAAAGCTATTCTCATAAAGATGGCCTGATTATCTCCGGCATTGTCTGGGAGACCGCTTCAAGGTCTTTAATGTAAGAATCTTAATGGCAGATCGTCAATCGTCGATCAGGTTACTGCACTTTAAAAATGATTATTTCAGAACAAGGAATTGCTATGCACTGCTGTTCCATGACGTGCAACTGGTTCAGCCAAAAGCAGTAACCTATGGGAAATGCATGGACCTCTCAGTTCACAAAATGCCTCTTAACATACTTTTAACAAAAAACATGTAAACAGATTGACAATCAATGGGTATTGTTGAGTACCTTTGCACCCGGAAAATCTGTCAGATGAAAGGAATTATAAGAAGGATTTACACGACGGGTATAAAATTTGCAGATACCAAAACGGGTTTGTGGCTCATATTCATTTTTGGTATTGCCGATGCATCAATCCTTCCTTTTCCTGTAACCACTCTGTTTCTCGGGCTCTGTCTGATATATCCCAGGAATATTTTCAGGTATTCTCTTTTCCTCATCTCCGGACTAGTGACAGGGTCGCTGGTTGTTTATCTGGTAGGGCATTACGCATGGATCAATCCTGTCTCAGGGTTTACCGGAGTTGCAAAGTTCTTTATGGATCACATACCTGGTTTCTCTGAGGAATCATATTCCAGAATACACAGCCTTTATTCCAGTCGTGGATGGTGGATACTTCTTGCAGCCATTGCCACTCCCCTTCCTTACGGGATACTGGCCGTATCGGCCGGTGTTTTTAATATCAACCTGCTCACCTTCCTTATGGTTACCCTTGCTGGCAATATTATAAAGTTTTCCTTCCTCGGATTTCTGGCTGCAAAAATGGAGCCTCAGGCTGCAAAGCTTTTCAGATTTTTTCTTAAACCGGCAGCTATCATCCCAGTGCTCATAATTCTTATCACACTTGTTTTTCTGAGAATAGTTTAAGACCTCCTGTTCAACAGATGGAAACTGAGAAAACAGACATGCTGTTCCCCGATACCAATAGTGGTAAATACATTCTGGTATCAGCTGATATGGGATATGGTCATAATCGCGCTATCTTTCCCTTGCAAAAACTTGCAGCTGAAGGCAGGATTATCAACATAAACGATTCGCCGGATTCCACACTGAAGGAAAAACGTCTCTGGAGAGATTCCCTCCGATCGTATGAATTCATGTCGCGTGCAGGAAGAATCCCGGTTATAGGAGGGATTGCAACCAGGATGCTGAATAAACTGTTGATGATACCTGATTTTTACCCGAGAAAAAATCTGTCAGGATCGACTTTCCCGGTCAGGTATCTTCGCGACCGTATAAACAAGGGCCTTTGCAGCGGATTCATAGACTACTCCAGAAGAGCCGGTCAACCTGTAATCTCATCATTTTATGTACCAGCCGTTGCCGCAGATCTGAATGGGTTAGCCCCCGTTTACTGCATCATCTGCGACACCGATCTGAACCGGATATGGGTTTCCGAAAATCCCGAAGCATCAGGAATCATTTACTTTGCTCCGGGAACTACCGCGGTACAAAGACTCCTTTCTTATGGGGTTCCGGAAAAGAATATTATTCTCTCAGGTTTTCCTCTTCCTGCAGAACTCCTTGGTGGGAAGGATCTGTCCGTATTAAAATCAAATCTGATCAGGAGATTGGATCATCTCGATCCCTCAGGGATATTTCGACAGCGGTACTCACATAGTATGAAAGCATACCTGGGCACAGACAAGCCGGAATTTCAGGGAAGCAATGCAGTAACCATCACTTATGCCGTAGGTGGCGCAGGAGCCCAGAAAGAGATCGGAATGAAAATTGCAAGAAGCCTGGCCGGCGAGATTGGTAAAGGGACTATCATTTTGAACCTTGTTGCGGGAACCAGGCCTGAACTGAGAAAATACTTCTTGTCGGTCAAAGACGAAACAGCAGGCAGGAACGATGGGATAAATATTATCTGGGGTGAGGATTTCGAATCCTATTACCACAGCTTCAATAACTGCCTGCAGACCACTGACATACTCTGGACCAAACCAAGTGAGCTATCGTTTTATTGCGCGCTTGGCTTGCCTGTAATAATTTCCGATGCCATCGGGCCCCAGGAAAAATGCAACAGGAAATGGCTATACGAGATCGGAGCGGGAATAAAACAAATGTATCCGGATTACACAGTCCAGTGGCTCAACGATCTGCTCAACAAGGGAAGGCTTGCTGAAGCTGCATGGAACGGCTACCTTAAAGGAAGAAAACTTGGCACTTTCAATATTGCAGAATATCTCAATTCCGGACAATTTTTACCGGAATCGTAGTCATTTAGCCGCGATCAATACTTAACATCTTCTTCACAATATTGTAACATATTAATAATAACGTTATTATACCTTCGTAATGTTATTGTTAAATGTTTATATCGGTGGAAAAATACTTGTTTTTATATCTCAGAACCGGTGGCGGACATCTTGCACCAGCCAAAGCAGTAGCAGAAAGGATAAAAACAAGTCACGGCTCAGATGTTGACATCACTCTTGCAGACGGACTATCTCAGGCTGCAGGTTTTGTAAGGACTGTCATAGAGGATGGCTATAAAACCTCAATAAACGGAGCAACATGGATCTATGAGTTTCTCTATCTTATTCATAAGCTCAGATTTATATCTGTACTTACTTCAATGGTATGCTCCTGTTTTATGAAAAGCAGTGTGGAAAAATACATCAGGGAAATCAGACCTGATAAAATAATAGTCTTCCATTTTTTCCTGATCAGACCAGTTAATGAAGTAATTAAGGCTCTTGGTCTGAAAATCCCGGTAATTACGGTGGTAACCGATCCATTTACCGCGCACCCGATCTGGTTCCTTAATAAGGATCAGAATTTCATAGTATTCAGCGATATTTTAAGGGAAAAATGTATTTCAAAAGGGATAAGTGAAGACCATCTCAAGGTCTTTCCGTTTGTTCTTGACCGAAGATTTTCCAGGAAGATAGGGGAAAAGAGACAGGTTAGGATCAGAGAAAACCTGGGATTCGCTGAAAGATCCAAAGTAATACTCATCCTTGGAGGCGGGGAAGGAATCCCAAAAGGTAAAAGTATCCTTAAAAAGATACTCAGAAAAAATCTCGATGCTGAAATAGCAATAGTATGCGGCAGGAATAAAAAGTTATTCAAAGATGCCTGCAAGCTCAGGGACAAATATGCCTTAGACACCCTGAAGATTTATGGCTTTGTTGACTTCATCCATTCACTTATCAGCATATCCGATATAGTAGTGACAAAATGTGGTGCATCCACATCGATGGAGATACTACTGATGGGGAAAGTGCCGGTCATAAACGACTATATATGGGAACAGGAGAAAGGTAACATGGAATTTGTATGTAACGGGAAGATGGGCCTGATGGAAAAGAACACCCGCAATCTGCCTGAAGTGATAGACCTTCTCCTGCGCGACAACTCAATATACAGGTCTTTCCAGAACAATATAAAGAATGCAGGTCTGAGAAACGGAGTGGATCACGTTTCAGACTATATACTGAATTTTCAATAACTCACAGACGATGAAAATACTTGTTATTTCTGATTTACATATTGATCCAAGGGATAATTTCGGGACCTTCAGGTGGGATGAGATGGATCTTATTATGCAAATAGAAGCTTTGCGTGATATCCATAATATTGACAAAGTAATATTCAATGGCGATGTTTTTGAGCTTTTCAAATACAGGTACGAAGATATTGCAAAGGCTAATCCTATCCTGATAAGATATTTCAGGGATAATGATTTCATCTTCATCAAAGGCAATCATGATATGATGGCGCCAAACGGACTGGATTATTTCCAGATAACAAACTCTTCCGGACAGATCATTCACATTGAACACGGACACAGGGGAGACTGGTTCAATGGATCAAAACTTGGCAGATCAATAGGAAAATTAGGATTATCCTTTCTGAAAAGGATGTCTTATTCAAAATTTATGATGGATATCTATTTCAGGATTGTTGCCTTCGAAGATCAGATCAATCATATACCGAAGAATTATAACACATTAAAATATCTGACATACGCGCTGAAACTGCTGAGAAAATATGATGTGGTCATCCTTGCCCATACGCACAAGCTCGAATCTCATCACACCTATTATCTCAATAAAAAGAAAAGGTATCTTAATTGCGGAGCCTGTTCGATGGGCAGGTTTCAGGGTATTCTTCTTGACACCGAAACACTGAAATACGATCTGATAAAAGAGACACAGGAATCAATAAAGAATTCAGTGCAGATGGCATATGCTATCTGAAAGCAGCCTTAGCACTACTTTCCCAGGAAGATCAGTTACTCCTGATCATGGTAAGCAACATCTTGAAATTCTCAGAAGCTTTTACAGCGTGGGGAATGCCTGCAGGCATAATAATACTCTCTCCTGCTTCAAGAAAATAGGACTGACCACCAATAACAATTTCTCCTTTCCCGTCAACTACCTGAATAAGCGCATCATATGGAGCAGTATGTTCACTGAGAGCTTCTCCCTTCGCAAAGGCAAAGAGTGAAATGTTTCCTGTGTCCTTCTTAAGCACTGTTTTGCTGACTACCCCGCCATTTGCATATTCAACACAATCAGGGAAACTGAAGATCTTTGCTTTTTCAAATTCATTTGATGACATAGGACTAATCTTTAGATGATCTTACTTCAGCAGCGCCGCTGAATAGGACTTCCAGAGTTCAAATACAAACATATGCCCGGAAAAGATAACTTCCGGGAGATTCAGGCTTAACAGTCACTTTATAGGGTTACTGTCTCATCAAAAAATCCGGATGATACAGGTCAGAGGAAAACGCAGTCTGGTTCTCCTTCTCCCTGCTCTAATAATTATTTCTTTGCTGCTGATAATGTATCACAAGCCTGCTTACCATCTTTGTCAGCACACTTGTTGTTACAGCAGTCCTTTTTCGCGCATTTTTTCCCGTCTGCAGTGGTGGCATTACCTGAGGTGCCATACTTCATGTGGCAACAGGCACCCTTGTCAGAATCTTTCTTACAGCAAGATGAAGAGACCTCAGTAGTGCACTTCTTTTTATCCTGCTGCGCATTCTGTGCATTTACGCTGATAAGGACAGTAGCAGAAGCTAAAACAATAATCGATATAACAGTAAGTATACGTTTCATAATAAATTATCATTAATATTCCTGATAAAAATAGTCAAAAAACAGAATATTCAATCCATTCCCTGCAAGGGTAAAATATCAAGCTGATCAAGTGGGAAAAGGCAAAACAAATCCGGAAAGACCATAAGCATTGTTAATCAATTAATTACAGCAGGTCTTTCCGGATCCATATTATGAACCGGGATAGTATTTATCACCCCGGTATGCTAAATAGCATCTTATCACTTAATATTAGGCAGTTCAAGCCCGTATCCTTTCTTCTTATCTTCAGCTTTCAGAAGGAAAGCAAAAACAAGGGCCAGAATGCCGAATGCCGTGAAAATTATCATCGGGATTGTATAATTGTAGGTAGGCACAGTCACTCCATCAGCAATCCTTGTTCCGGTTTTGCAATATTTGTCGAGGACCCAGCCGATAAGAGCAGGAACCCCCATGAGTCCCCAGTTCTGTACCCAGAATATGAGTGCATAAGCCGTTCCCAGTTGTTTTTCCGGTATAATTTTCGGAACAGATGGCCACATAGCAGAAGGAACGAGAGAAAATCCTATACCGAGGATAATGATTAGGATTATTGCTACCGGCTTGAAATTCAGGAACGGGACAGAGAACAATGTATGTACAATAATAAGCAGGATTGCTCCTATTATCATGATGCTGGCGCCTTTGCCCTTTCTGTCATAAACATTGCCGAAAAGAGGGGTAAGAAGGATGGTTCCGAATGGCAGAAGAGCAGGAATACTGCCGGCTATCAGTGGATCAACACCGAATTTATTGACCATAAGGTCGGATGCATATTTCAGGAACGGAAAAACAGCTGAATAGAACAGAACGCAAAGAATTGCTATATACCACCATCCTTTGTTTTTAATAATAAACAATATATCAGACATTCTGAATGATTCTTCCTCAACTACATTTCCTTCCTTTGCATCATTAACTGCAACCGATTTGTCGAGCTTTTTATCCTGAATTGTATAAAGAAAGAACGAAATCAGTCCGACGCATAGCAGGATCAATCCCAGAAGAACAGGTTTGGATACTCCACCCATCCATCTGGCCAGGGGATATGATGCAAATAAAGCTAAACCGGTACCCAGACGGGCAGAAGCCATCTCCAATCCCATTGCGAGCGCCATCTCCTTTCCTTTGAACCATTTTACGATGATTTTGGAAACTGTAATCCCTGCTACTTCCACTCCTACTCCGAAGACTGCATATCCCAGGGCTGCAACAACTACCTGGGCTTTCATCCCCAGAAGCGTTGCCCCATCAAGTGAATGGGTAGATATAGCCCAATATTTCAGTGCAGTACCGGCTACCATGGTAATAGTTGCCATCTTCCCGGTGAAACGGACACCTTTTTTATCTAGGATAATTCCACCGAGAATCAGCATCAGAAGGAACACGTTGAACCATCCGTAAGCGCTGGTGAAAAATCCGTACTCGGTGCTGTTCCATAAGAGCTGGCCTTCAAGCATCGGCTTAAGGGGAGCCATTACATCAGTCATATAATAACCGCAAAGCATCGTGAACGAGACCACAGCCAGCGAGGTCCATCGTGCAACTTTTGAGTCACGCAGGGTATTTGTTATTGTTTCCATAAATCAAGTTTAGAAGATTATGCCGGTAAATGTAAAAAATATATTGAATGGAAATTCTTAAAACGCGGGTTATACTGAACTAAAATAATTTACGTCTGTTAAATTAAAATACATCATCCGAAACAAATAGTAATATTTTCATTTAATTTGTTCCGGTTCTTGACAGAGCGGTCATATAACAGAATAATTACAATAATACGCAAGAATATGAAAAAGATACTGCCGGCAGTTTTTCTGTGCCTGATCTCACTCACTGGGAAAGCGCAGGGTACGCCTCAGACAGAGGCAGCACCGGTTAAATGGTATACAATTCAGGAAGCTGAAGACCTGATCAAAAAATCACCACGACCTATCTTCATTGATACCTATACCGACTGGTGCGGTTGGTGTAAAAAAATGGACAGGGATACCTTTACCAATTCCGTCATTGCAGATATTCTTAATAATAAGTTCTATCCGGTGAAATTCAATGCTGAAGGCAAGGAAGAGGTCACCTTCATGGGACAGAAATACATTAATGACGGCAAATCAGGAAACGCGCATCAGCTGGCAATAGCATTGTTGCAGGGGCAGCTCTCATACCCGACTGTAGTCATCCTTACTCCTGCCAATGGGAAATTCTCAGCCTCTCCTATTCCCGGTTACAGACCACCCAAAGACATGGAGGTCGTTCTCAGCTTCTTCGCTGACAAGGCTTATGAAACCCAGAAATATGATGAATTCCAGAAAAGCTTCAAAAGCAGAATACAATAGCTGAAAAGCCGGCAGAAAAATTTCACTCTCACTTTTCAAATTGCGTAGAGCTCAATCTGTTTCATTGCAGAACAAACTCTGCCGGAACTGCAAGATATCTCAATATTCACAAGGTCAGAATCGGGAAGAGTCATCTGCTTCCCGGGCTTCCCGGCATTACTTTCATCATGCCGGGACCGAGAAATTCCAGGGAAGTAACCGGAATTATTTTCCTATGATATAATTTGCCGGCAGCTGTACAACTTCACCGAACTGGTATACAAGTTTTCTTGCATTGAGGAATACTTCGTTTCCCATGCTGATTTTCAGATTGACCATATCCGGCACCCTGTAATAAAGTTTATCATAAACGACGGCCTGTTCTGCCTGAGGTTTCAAAATCATGGCCAGATCCTTGGTTTTCTGCTCAGGGAGAATATCAAGCACAACGGAGGTACCACCTTTTGCAGAACCATTGACCGGTCCGGTCTGATCTGAGAACTGGAAAAGGACGATCTGTTTGTTTTCGCTGTCTTTATTGGGGATGATATGATAGGTGCGGATCACTTTCTGGCTGATAGTTTTGCCGGTGAAAAGCTCCATATATTCTTTTTCAAGCCGGTTTATCTCCTGTATTGCAGCATCGCTCTGCGGAAAGACGTTGGCCTCTCCTGTAAGTATCATATGTTTTCCTTCTCTCATTTCCATGAGCCTTTTAGCTGCTTTTTCAGCAAGCTGATCGGTGGATAGCCTCTTCTTCTTCTCCACTACATAAGGTACTCTTACAAAAGAAGAATCGATAGCGAGTCTTTTGTATGCAGTATCACTCTGTATCTGATAGTATTCATCCGATCCCAGGTCGAGATTCTGAAGCCGGCTTATATCCTGCTCATTTGCAAGTCTTATATTTCCACCTGAGGTGAACAGTTCAGGATTCAGATCAAGGATCAGACCCTCTTTTCTGAGAGCCAGCACATTGTTTTGGAAAAGAGTATTACTCTGGATCACATAAAATTCAGAAGGATCCAGTTCCTCGCGTGTACATACGGAAATACCATGTATGCTCCAGCTTTCTGTCTCCTCAGTGATTACTTTCTCCAGTCCAAGAAGTTCACTGGCATAGCGGGCATAGGGACCTGGTTTTTCAATGGTCCGTTCAAATTCCACAGTAAAGGTAAAAACAGTTCTTGGCAGACCATATACTATTGATCCTTCACGTATTACATTTGGATCAGACAAGGGTAAGATTACCCTTTGCGGTTCAGCCATCCTTGACGATGAACAGGAGACCAGAAAGACCGCCAGGGTCAGACAAGTAGTAAGCTTCAGTATTTTTCTCATGATAGTTAGTTTATTTCAAAGTTCAGATTCCCTGATTCTGTTAAAAGCTTTCCCAATGCAATTAATTATATCTGAGCCAATAATTGATTCCATACAGGATTCTTCAGCAGCAATATCACCTGCAAGTCCATGCAGATAAACACCTGTTATGGCTGCATCCTCTGCCGGATATCCCTGGGCAAGCAAAGATAGCAAGATTCCTGTAAGAACATCTCCGCTGCCGGCAGTTGCCATACCAGGATTACCGGTGGTATTGAAGAACACTCTGCCGTCAGGCATTGTCACGGAGGTATAAGCGCCTTTAAGAACTATAATACATCTGTGCTTCCTGCTGAATTCCATCTGTTTTTCGAGTCTCATGTAACCATTTGCGCTGCTCCCCGCGAGCCTTTCAAATTCCCGCGGATGGGGAGTCAGTATCATATCCTGATGCAGAAAGGTAAACCAGTCTTCATTTTGAGAGAGAATATTAAGGGCATCAGCATCCACAACCATCGCTTTTCTGTAATCATGAAAAAAACGATACAGAGCATTTGAAGTTTCTCTGTCGGTACCAAGACCAGGGCCGGTGGCTACTGCTGAGAAGATGTCAGTATGGTTTATATCTGATATAAGATCGTCGTTCTGGTCCTTTCTGACCATTGCTTCAGGAACGCCGGCATGCATAATGAGGTCAGCCCTTCCGGGAACCTGGCAGGTAAGGAGACCTATGCCTGTCCGGAGTGCGGCTTTTGCTCCCAGTATTGCAGCCCCGAATTTTCCCGAAGAACCTGCAACAAGCAAGCCATGTCCATAAATACCCTTATGGTCAAACTTTCCCCGTTTTTTGAGAAGCCGTGCAACATCCGCTCTTTCAGTTAAAATGAAAGGTGACGCCATCTTTTGAACAGCATCGCGGTCCAGTCCGATCGGCAGAACATGCCACTCTCCGGTATAGGAATAATTATCTGCAAATAAGAAGGATAATTTAGGAAACTGGAAACTAAGGGTATAATCTGCTCTGACAATACATCCCTGATCATTCCCACTGTTATCCTCCCCGAAAAGACCTGATGGCATGTCCACTGCAATCTTCAGACATTCTGAGGAATTAATGGCCGCGATAACCTGAGCTGCCAGCCCTTCAACCGGTCTGGCCAGGCCCGATCCGAAAATGGCATCAACAATAATGTCATTTTCTGATATTAAAGGAAACTGATCAATTGAATCAACCGTATTAAACCTGATATTCTGTAGCTCCGAAAGCCTGTCCCTGTTAATCTGCCAGTCGGCTGATACTTTATCAGTGAACCTGATATGGAATATTTCAGCGGAATACCTCTCTTCGGACAGCATTCTCGCCAGAGCCAGTCCGTCTCCACCATTATTGCCGGAGCCGGCAAACACTATCAGCCTGTGTGACCTGTCAAACCTTGCAGTGATCCAGTTAAAAAGCTGCCGGGAAGCCCTTTCCATCAGATCTGCAGAAGAAACCGGTTCACTGGTAATGGTCAGCTTATCAATCTCACGAATCTGCCCGCATGTAAATAATTTCATTGCCTGTCATTTAATGAGAAGCAAATTTACACTGTTAACGGCTGAAAAGAAAGAGTATCCCGATCAGGAATAGCGTGTTTTACTTAAAAATAATCTTCGTTGAAGCTCTGACAACTCCTTCAGGACTCAGGACCTGGATAATGCACATACCCTGGCCTTTAAGTGACGGAACATTTATCTGGTTTCTGCAGGACGAGATACGGCCGGTGAATAATGTTGTGCCCGACATGCTTATGACCCTGACACCATCTTCTTCAAAATCACTCAGTCCGGAAGCATCGATTACAACATATTCCGTTGCAGGATTCGGATAGACATACAAGTTTACCAATTTCGGCTCTTCAGGAGAGTGGGCGCTTTTCACAGTTCCGGTGTTGTATGATTGATACAGAGCCTGAATTTCATCATCAGTCAGTTGCCGGTTATATATTTTCAGTTCGTCAAGTTTCCCATTGAAATAGTCTTCAGGAGAATTAACACCCTGTCTGGCACCAATATACGAGTATTCATTATGATATCCTGTGTTGGAGCCACTTTCAAATATGCTCACCTTCAGTACTCCATCAACATACATTTTGGAGAATGAAGGAGTCATCACCCATACTACGTGAGTCCATTTATTTACAAGGTCAAGGTTCTGAAGTTCAGGCATCACTACTTCATCGTGGTTCAGAATGGCATCTTTATCGGCTTTTATTCCAATATCATTCCCCTGGAAATCGAGGACAAAGCTGCTTCCTGAAGAACCGGAACCTCCGTCATTAAGGATAACAGAATAACCTGATTCTCTGAGAGACAGAGTAAGAAATGAGATCGTAAGAGTACCGGCAACCGGCAAGGCTCCATTGATCCTGACAAGATCGTTCTCCCCGTCAAAAAACAATGCCCCGTTCGCTGCTCCGTGCATGTCTGTGCAGGCTTCAGCTCCCATAACAGTCCCGTCGTTTCTATAAACACTCTCATCTTTCGCATTTCCGCTGAACGGATAATATGCGACCAGTCCTTCCTCCGGAGTATTTGCGCACAGTGTGCCTGTGACCGATATACTGTCAATAAATGAGAACAGTGCATTCTTGGCGGTTAAAGGATTGTAAATCTTGACATAAATCGTATTCTTTCCTGCAAGTGGAGAATAATCGATGCTTGCATTTGTCGAACCAGTTGACCATAAGTAGCTCAGGTTGTGAATATCGAAAACAATCAGGTTTTTAATATCTGGTCCGCTGTACATGTCAATATCCCAGGCACTGTTCTTCATCTGAGATGTTGTGTAACTGGTAACTGACAGCCAGGCATTCCCAAGATCACCAGATGTCTTCTGAAAATCACCGGAATCAAATCCGGCATAAAACCTGAGTCCATAAACATGCCCCAGTAGTTTCTTCTCTCTCACCAGTTCTACTTCTTCTCCGGTCAGAGCCCTGTCCCATAAACGGAATTCATCAAAATCACCAGTAAAATTATCAGGCTCAGAACCGCCTGATAGCAAGGGCGAGACACATCTGACCACATCCTGTGACAGTTCGACTGATTTGACCTGCTTTCCGTCGAGAAACAGGAACAGGCTGTCGGTCCTGAAGGCTATGGCAACATGTATCCATCCGGTGGTCTGCACAGGATAATATAATATCGCAGAAATGTTTCCCCCGCTACGTTCAGCGACAATAATGCCATTGGTCCCGACGGTCACTCCTGTCACGGCATTACCATCTGCTGAGACTGAAGGAAAAACGGCCCAGTTCTGGCTTGTATTATTCAGCAGGTTTGGATCATCTTCCGGGGGTTCACACTTTACCGACCTTATATCAATGACTTTTTGGGGGTTTATCCGGAAATCGTAGGTAAATGTTCCTGAGATAACATCAGGGGAATATCCTGCATCAAGCATACCCGCAACAGATCCATCAGACTGAAGATACTTGTTCGGATAGCGCTCTATATTTAAAAAATACTCTGAGTTCTGACCAACACACAAGGAATCGGGGCCTTTTATCACTGTCTTTATCTGGCTGTACCCGGAACAGGCAATACACAACAATGTCAAAATCATTGATAATTTTTTCATAGTGGATATCAGCTTCTAGGCGGTGAAACAGAAATGGAACGCTCAGGTCACAGGTCGAGGATTATTGTAAGCAATTCCTGCCTGCTCATTCCCAGTTTACAGCCGATCAGGTCCACCATCTCATCTTCCTTACCAATGCAGCAATTCAGGTCCTTATCTGTGAGGATCCTGAACTTCTTTTTCAGTTTCTCCTTCTTCTTTTGCCAGTCACTCATCTATTCATCCCGCTTAATCTTCTTTAAAAGGAAAATGGTTATTCAAACAATCTGATTGAAATAGTGGAGCTGTTTCAGCAACTCCACTATTCACAACCTAACCTAACCTGTAAAGAATGTCTCCTGTTCCTGTTCCTTGATTTAGTTAATAATTCCGTACTCTATATGAGGGACGGTTTACCTCTTTGCCCCACAGAGCCAAACCATGTGCCAGAAATGCCTCAGGAAACAGACAGCCAGAGCTGAAGACGGTTATATTCCTATCCTGCTGATATTTAAATATCAATAATTTCAGAAAAATTCCGGTAACAGATTGAAATAGTGTGTGAAAACCGGCAGGACATCGGCAAAAAAACGCACAGGTGTGCGGAAATAAACTTAGGTTGATTATTATTTAATATATTTGTTTCTGGCAGAAATGAGTTTCACACAGCCTGTACCGGAACGCAGAGTAACTGACTTACCCGATAAACATTGCATCATATATTAACGAACACTTAAGTTTATGCTGAAAAATCATCCAAAAGGTTTGCTCGTAGCATTCTTCTCTAACATGGGAGAACGTTTCGGGTTCTATACAATGATGGCCATTCTGGTCCTTTTCCTGCAGGCTAAATACGGACTTTCAGCCGAAAATGCCGGGACAATTTATTCATGGTTTTATTTCAGCATTTATGCACTGGCTCTGCTCGGAGGCATTGTTGCCGATGCTACCAGAAAATATAAGCTTGTAATACTGACAGGAATTATAATAATGTTCGGGGGCTATGTTTTAATGTCCATACCAGGGATGAATCTGACGGTAACGATCATTAGTCTATTCACAATTGCTCTGGGTAACGGACTCTTCAAAGGTAATCTTCAGGCTGTTGTCGGTCAGATGTATGATAACCCGGCATATTCAAAATACAGGGATTCAGCATTCATGATCTTCTATATGGGTATAAATGTAGGCGCATTTTTCGCTCCTTTTGCAGCTACCGGCATGCGAAACTGGTGGCTTAAGGTAAACGGATTTTCTCACGACGGAAGCGTACCCGCACTTTGTCATCAGCTTTTAAACGGGACATTGACCGACAGTTCCACCCTGCAAGGTCTTGCAGATAAGGTGAGCCTGAACGGTCCGGTCACCGATCTGCCGGCTTTTGCATCAAAATATCTTGATGTTTTTGCAAGAGGTTACAACTATGCATTTGGCATCGCTGCCGGAGCAATGATATTGTCGCTCCTGGTATATATTTTCTTCAGCAGGCTTCTTCCCAACAAGGAGAAAAAAGTTGCTGAGGTTACGGAAAAAGTTGGTTTCAAGCCATTGGTCCTGTTATACTCAGCAGTCGCCATGACTGTTACAGCCTGGGCGCTTCATTTTATAAACAATGTCGGCTGGACCTCCGGATTTGCATTTGGACTCTTTGCCGGATTTATAACATGGATCGTTCTAAGCTCCAAAAAGGAAGAAATGTCGAGGATAGTTGCACTGGTCCTTGTATTTATTGTTGTGATATTTTTCTGGATGTCGTTTCATCAGAACGGACTTACCCTCACATGGTTTGCCCGCGACTACACAGCCAAGCAGGTAGGCCCGTTCACTAATATTTTCTTTACCCTTCCGTCTATGCTTGCAGTGGTTGGCGCTATTGCCGGATTAGTGCTGCTTGTCAGGAAAGAGGTCGTATCGAAATACAGGGTAACCGGCGGTATTCTGCTGGCAATCTCACTTATTTATTCAGTTTTCCTTCTTACCGGTTTTGACCCCGGTCATCTGCTGGGTAGATGGCTCACCCCATTCGGTTCCCAAAACTCCATTTCTCCCGAAGTATTTCAATCGTTCAATCCTCTGTTTATTGTTTCTCTGACCTTTCCGGTTATGGGAGCATTCGCCTGGATGCTAAAAAAAGGTATCGAACCTTCCACTCCGAAAAAGATAGGGATAGGTATGATAATTGCCGCAGTAGGTTTTTCCATTGTGCTTATTGCCTCAGCTCATCTCCCCTCCCCTGCTTCACTGAATGGCGCACCGGTGGATGAAGCTCAGCGCGTATCTCCATACTGGCTTATAAGCAGTTATCTTGTCCTTACCGTCGCTGAACTATTCCTCAGTCCCATGGGATTATCCTTTGTCTCACGGGTTGCCCCTTCGAGATTTCAGGGACTGATGCAGGGAGGCTGGCTTCTTGCCACTGCCGTCGGGAACAAGCTTCTTTTTGTCGGGTCAAACCTGTGGAATAAGGTGTCGTTGGGAGCATTATGGTCTGTATTCATCATTTGCTGCCTCATATCTGCCGCCTTTATCTTCTCCATTCTGAAAAGACTGGAAAAGGCAGGGAACGAATAATTGCCGGTTCCTGTTAAAATCTTACTTCATCCGGTTCAGGTTCCATATCTGAAACCGGAATGAATATTCATTAATTTATTATTACTTTTTTATCAAATTTTGATATCTCAAAACCTATTCTAATTAATAATCTGTAATTACAAAGTGAAATCAGCTGAATATTACTATTTTTGCCTACTTAAAAATATGCCTCAGGCAGACTGATTATCACTAATTATCTTTTAAAATAATGAAGGTCCTAAAATTTGGAGGTACATCTGTCGGATCTCCCGAACGGATAAAGGGGGTTAGGAAGATCATTGAATCGCAATCCGAACCGTGTGTTGTTGTTGTATCGGCATTTCAGGGGATTACAGATGAGCTCAAGCTCATCAGTGAAATGGCTTCATCCAGGAACGATGAATATAAGGTGCTTCTTGACAAGGTTATACAGAGACATAGTGATTATGCCAGACAGCTGGTTCCGGCAGATAAATTATCCGGAGTGCTGGATGAGACAGGGAATATCTTCGCTGATATCAAACTGATATTGAATGGTATATATCTTTTAAAAGAGCTCAGCAGGCATTCATTGGATCATGTGCTCAGCGCCGGGGAAATGTTGTCGTCAATTATTATCAGCAATTGTATCGAAGGAAGCGTCCGTCTTGATGCAAGGAATTTCATCAAGACCGACAGCAGTTTCGGTCATGCAAGCGTTGATTTTTCATTAACTGAAAAGCTGGTTAATGATTATATTCACAAACCGGATAAACATATTATCATCCCGGGATTTATTGCCAGTAACCTGAACAATGAGACTACAACCCTCGGAAGAGGAGGTTCAGACTACTCTGCAGCAATAATAGCCGCTGTCCTAAATGCTGAAATTCTGGAAATATGGACAGATGTTGACGGCTTTATGACAGCTGATCCTAAAAAAGTCGAAAAGGCGTACGCGATTGAAAGTCTAACATACAGCGAAGCAATTGAACTCTCCCACTTCGGAGCCAAGGTTATCTACACTCCTACCCTTCGTCCTGTTTATAGCAAGGATATACCAATTAAAGTACTGAATACATTTAATCCGGGATCAAAAGGCACCATCATCAGCAACAGACATTCCGATGACAATGCGAGTGCTATCAAGGGGATCTCTTCAATTGATCATATTGATCTTATAACTATTCAGGGCACAGGGATGGTAGGTGTGACCGGGGTTTCGATGAGGCTGTTCAGCGCCCTGGCCAGGAAGAATGTCAATATAATTCTTATCACCCAGGCATCGTCAGAATATTCGATATCATTTGCTGTGAGCCCCGCATATACTGCAGATGCTGCCACAGCTATTCACGATGAATTCAGAAATGAGATTGATTTCAACAAGGAGATCAAGATCCTTATTGAGAAAAACCTGTCGATAATTGCTATTGTCGGGGAAAAAATGAAAAATACACCCGGAATATCGGCAACTCTTTTCAAGGCTCTGGGGAGGAATGGTATTAATGTTATCGCTACAGCTCAGGGGTCATCCGAGCTGAATATATCAGTAGTCATTAAATATGACAGTCTCAAGAAAGCTCTGAATGTTATTCATGATGGTTTTTTTCTTTCAAGGACAAAAGAATTGCATTTCTTTATAGCCGGAACAGGTCTGGTCGGATCGAGTCTCCTGAGGCAGTTGCAGAATCAACATTCCAAGCTGCTTTCCGAGCACGGTCTGAAAGTAAATCTGATGGGAGTTGCCAACTCGGTTGAAATGTATCTCGACAAGAAAGGTATCTCTCTTGAAACCTACATGGATACGCTTAAGGAATTCGGAGAAAAAAGCGATATCAACGCTTTCATTCAGCAGATGACAAAGATGAATCTCAGAAACTCAGTGTTCATCGACTGTACTGCTGACGGAGATGTAGCATCAAAATATGCAGATATCCTTTCAAAATACGTCTCCATCGTTGCAGCTAACAAAATTGCATGCTCGTCAGAATATGAGTATTATCACAAGCTTAAAACGCTGGCCAGCGAGAGAGGACTGAGATTCATGTATGAAACAACAGTCGGAGCCGGACTGCCAATAATCAAAACAATAAACGACCTTGTTCTCAGCGGAGACAGAATACTGAAAATAGAAGCTGTGCTGTCAGGGACAATGAATTTTATCTTCAATGAGATCGGTCCCGACACTCCAATTAGCAGCGCCATACGGAAAGCGCGCGAGAAGGGATATTCCGAACCCGATCCACGTGTAGACCTCAGCGGAACAGACGTTGTAAGAAAGATACTTATTCTCGCCCGCGAAGCAGGTTACCCGATTGAACAGAGTGAAGTTCAGGTCAATAAATTCCTGCCGGATGACTGCTTTGAAGGTGACCTGAACAACTTCTTTGAAAAGGTGAAAAAATACGATGAGGAATTTGAAGCGAAAAGAAAGGAACTTGCCAGGCAGAATAAAAAGTGGCGGTTCTTCGCAACTCTTGATAAAGGCAAGGCGCGTGTCGAACTGCTGACAATCGGTGCAGATCATCCTTCATTTAATCTTGAAGGAAGCAACAATATTATCCTGATTACCACGAACAGATATAATGAACTTCCCATGGTAATAAAGGGTTACGGAGCAGGCGCGGAAGTAACTGCCGCAGGAGTTTTCGCAGATCTGATGCGTGTTGTTAACGTCTAAATATACGCGGTTTGAGTAAAAGATTATATTTTTCCACCAATCTCCGTTCAGAAGGGATACCGTTCAATGAGGCTCTTCTGAAAGGGCTTGCACCCGATGGAGGACTATACGTGCCTGAACATATTCCGGTGTTAGCCAAAGAAGCTCTCAATGAACTTCACAGAATGAGCTATCCGGAAGTAGCATATACAGTCTTGTCCGCCCTGATAGGAGATGAAATGCCTTCCGAAAATCTAGCTTCCATTTGCAAAGAGGCCTATCATTTCAATGTCCCTTTGGAAAAGGTTGAAGGCAGAAAGTACATAATGAGGCTTGACCAGGGACCAACTGCATCTTTCAAGGATTTTGCGGCAAGGATGATGAGCCGGATGATGCAGTACTTCCTCTCACAATCGGGAAAGAACCTGACTATTCTGACCGCCACTTCCGGAGATACAGGCAGCGCTGTTGCCAGTGCATTCTATGGTCTCAGCAACATAAATGTAATCATTCTTTATCCGGCCGACGAAGTATCGGTAATGCAAAGGAAGCAGATGACCACACTTGACGGAAATGTCAGGATAATTTCACTGAAAGGCAAGTTTGATGATTGTCAGAGGCTGGTAAAACAGGCTTTCACCGATCCTGACCTTGGAGCTGTTCCGCTTTCATCTGCCAATTCAATAAACATAGGCAGACTGCTTCCCCAATCTGTATATTATTTCTATGCATGGTCGAAGCTTGCATTAAATGCAAACGAAAAAATTGTATTCAGTGTTCCTTCCGGTAATTTCGGGAACCTTATGGGCGGCCTTCTCGCAATGAAAATGGGACTTCCCGTCGAAAAGTTCGTTATTTCCACAAATGAAAACAATGAAGTGCCTGAATTTCTCAGAACCGGTATTTACCGAAAAATCGAACCCTCACTTAATTGCATTTCCAGCGCCATGAATGTAGGACACCCGAGCAATCTGGCAAGAATTGTTTCACTGTATGGCGGAATGATGGATGAGAAAGGCGAAATACATAGCCTCCCCGATATGGAAAAGATGCAGGATGAGCTTTACGGTATCAGTGTGACTGATGAAGACACCAGTAAAGTTATCTACGACATGGCCAGAAGATACCAGGTTCTCCTCGAACCCCACGGAGCCGTAGCATGGAAAGGCCTGTCGGATTATAGCAGGCTTATTGATGGTAATGAAAGAGAAAAAACCTTATTTGTAGCATTGGAGACTGCTCATCCGGCAAAATTCCCGGAAGAGCTGCAGAAAATAAACGGGGTTCAGCCACCGCTTCCCTGCTCTCTCCAGGGACTGGAAAACAAGCAGGAGAAATTTACAGTCCTTGAGAACGTATATGAGCAGCTGAAGGAATTTATTCTGGAAAATAATTAATAAGCAAAATAGTCTGATATGTATATTATTTGTTCCGACCTTGAAGGTGTATTTGTTCCCGAGATCTGGATCAATGTTTCCAGGCAGACCGGAATCGATGAGCTGAAGCTTACAACACGCGACATCAGCGATTATGATGTGCTCATGAAAAGGAGGCTTGAATTGCTGAAGCTGCATAATCTAAAGCTTCAGGATGTTCAAAGTGTTATTGCCACCCTGAAACCATTGCCGGGAGCTGCTGAATTTGTAGAATGGATGAGATCACGGGCACAGCTTATAGTGGTATCGGATACCTTCACTGAATTCGCATCACCTCTCATGAAGCAGCTGGGCAGACCAACGCTCTTTTGCCATAGTCTTACAACCGACAGCGAAGGAGCAATAACGAACTACAATCTCAGACAAAAAGATGGCAAGAAAAAGGTTGTGGAAGCGCTTCAGAGCCTTAATTTCAAGGTGATTTCCATAGGAGACTCATATAATGACCTCAAAATGCTGAGGCAGGCTGAGAAAGGAATCCTGTTTAATGCACCTGAAAACATTATCAATGAAAACAGCGATCTTACCTCTGTCAAAACCTACGATCAACTCAAGGAGATAATCGCCGGGCTGCTGGAAAACTGACGACTGCTCAGAATTTCTAATGTTTCATCCATCATAATTATCATATTTGCAGATCATTTTAAGCTTCAGGCTTAGGTTTGATACAATAATTTTATATTTTTACCCTAAGTGAACTAAAAGCCTGACTAAAATGAAATTACCTCCATCGTCAAGAAACTGGCTTACCATCATTGGTTCGATAATCGCGTCGATTAACCTGCTGCTGATCCTGCTGCTCTTTGCAATTTCATCTGTCTTTGACAAAGGGAGCACAAATCTGGGATTGTTTATCTATATAATCCTTCCAGGTTTTCTGGTATTCGGGCTCATTCTGATACCTGTAGGGATGTACATTGAACGGAAAAGACTGATTAAGAGCCTCTCTCATGAAACTGCCAGGCTTCCGTATATCGATCTCAATGATCCGGCACACATGAATGCCTTCTTAATTTTCACAGTTTCTACCATTGTAATACTTTTTCTTACATCTCTGGGAAGTTTCAAGGCATATCATATCACTGAATCGGTTGAATTTTGCGGAACATTATGCCACAAGGTCATGGAACCGGAGCACACTGCATACCTTAAATCACCTCATGCCAACGTTGCCTGTGTTGAATGTCATGTAGGATCAGGTGCATCATGGTACGTAAAGTCAAAGCTTTCAGGTTTGCATCAGGTCTATGCAGTCATCGCAAAGAACTATCCAAGGCCCATAGAAACCCCTATCCATGACCTTCGTCCTGCAAGGGAAACATGTGAAAAGTGTCACTGGCCCCAGAAATTCTATGCCAGGTCGCTGTGGACCAATAAATACTTCCTCGCTGATTCATCCAATACCGAGTGGGACATAATGCTCCAGATGAAGACAGGGCCGGAATACAGCGGTCTGGGTCTCAGGGAAGGAATACACTGGCATATAAATCCGGATGTCAGCATCGAATATATTTCCGAAAATGACAAGAGAGAGAATATAAAGTATGTGAAATATACAAACAGATCGAATGGAAATGTTATTGTTTACAGGAACGCTGACAATCCCATATCCGACAGCCTTCTTCAGGCCTCCTCGTCAAGAACCATGGATTGTATCGACTGTCACAACAGACCCTCGCACAACTACAATTCACCCTCGGTTTACTTCAATAAAGCGATGCTTACAGGAGCAATTTCCCGGAACATCCCCTACTTTAAAAAAGCATCAATGGATATCCTGAAGGAAGATTTTACCGACAAGGATACTGCATACATGAAAATTGAAAATAGCATTAAAAACTTCTACAAATCTGAACACAAAGATTATTACGAACAAAATACTGCATTGATTGACAGCTCTGTCAAGGCATTGGAGACAGCCTTCAGCCAGAATACCTTCCCGTACATGAAAGTCAGGTATGACAGGTACCCTGAACACATTGGCCATCTCGAATCGGACGGTTGTTTCAGATGTCATAACGGCTCATTCAAATCAGATGAAGGTAAAGTGATATCCAGAGACTGCAATTTATGTCACTCGATCGTTGGCCAGGGCACTCCTGACAAGATGAAATATTCTACGCTGAGAGACAATCTCGAATTTGAACATCCGGTTGACGTAGGAACAGCATGGAAGGAATCAAACTGTTCTGAATGTCATCGTTATCTTTATTAATAATCGAAAAAGAATTAATGATATTAATGAATCCCGGAATTATCCGGACTTCCGGAAATATAACCATGCTCTGCACTCAGTTTAACATCGTGTTACCCGATATTGCATACACAGCAGCTTACTACCAAATACTTATATAATATGAATATTCGTTATCTGTTTTTACTTACAGCAGTATTTTTCTTTACCATAATGAATGCACAGGAAGATCAGTCGACCCTGCTCAGGACCGGAGACATTGCACCGACGTTCAGGTGCAGAACAATTGACGGGAAAGATTTTGATCTCAGCAAATGCAAAGGAAAGATCGTTATGGTCAATTTCTTTGCCACCTGGTGCGGTCCGTGTAATCAGGAGCTTCCGGTACTCCAGGAGAATATCTGGAATAAATACAGGAACAACAATGATTTTGTACTGATAATTCTTGGACGTGAACACAGTGAACAGGAAGTAAGGGAATTTGTCATCAAACACAAATTTACAATGCCGTTTGCACCTGATCCGGGGAGAGAGATATTCAGGCAGTACGCGACCCAGAATATCCCCAGGAATGTAATTATAGGCAGAGACGGAAAAATTCTTTTCCAGAGTTACAACTATACAAAGGAGGAATTCGCTAAACTTGAAAATATATTAGCTCAATACATAAAGTCGAAATCATGAAATACGGATCATTAAAATCAAAGATTCTGCCGGTGTTCCTGGCAATTTTAAGAATCATTATTGGCTGGCAATTCCTTTATGAGGGAATAATAAAGATAGCAAATCCGGCATGGACTGCAAGACCGTTTCTGGAGAACTCCAGATGGATTTTTGGTGATCTGTTCCGCTGGATGATTTCCGGAAACACAGGAATGTGGCTGGTTAATAACCTGAATGCATACGGTCTCACCCTTATCGGACTGGCGCTGATACTTGGCCTGTTCACGCGGCTGGCAGCATGGGGCGGCGTTGCATTGCTTGCACTTTATTATATTGCTTATCCTCCGTTCGGTGGTTACAGCTATGGATTCCCTTCGGAAGGCAGCTACCTTATTATCAATAAAAATATGATTGAGCTTGTAGCGCTCATAGTACTGGCGCTTACAAAATCCGGAAAATATTATGGTATTGAAGCCATTCTTAAACGGAGCAGGAATGCTGCGGCTGAAAGAGTGATAATTGAGGAACCTGTTCCTGAGGAGCCGAACAGGAGAAGAGAACTATTGAAAGGCCTCGCGGGAATTCCGGTACTTGCAGTATTTTCAGGAGCTCTTGCAAAGAACATGGTTGAGCTTGGACCGGACGCTATGTCAGGAGCAACCGTCAAGGTCGATTTCAAACAGAAGGGAGATCTCAAGGGAGTACTTCCCAAAGGAAAACTCGGGAATTTTTCCGTAAGCAGGATGGTTATGGGCTGTAATCTTATCGGAGGATGGTCGCATGCAAGAGATCTTATATACGGAGACAAACTTTTCAGGGCTTACAACAGTGAGAAGAAGATCATTGAAACATTCGGACTTGCCGAGCAGGCAGGAATAAACACCTGCTTCATGGTTACTCAATATTATGCCACTTTTAATAAATACAGGAGTATATATAACAGTAAGATGCAGTCGATCTGCCAGGCCATGCTCCCTGACAAGGATTTCCTGTCAAACATTAATATGGCGATTGATGCCGGTGCAACAGCAATCTATATCCAGGGTGGCGAAGGTGACAGGTATTGCAGCGCCGGAAGGATTGATGAGATTAACAAGGCAATAGAATACATTCATAAAAACGGATTCATGGCAGGATTCGGAGCCCATTCCATTGAATCGGTAAAGAGTGTGGAAAATGCAGGAATACCGGTCGATTTCTATGTTAAAACCCTTCATCACGACAAGTACTGGTCGGCTCATCCTCTGGAGAACAGGGTGGAATACAGTGTTATAGGACAGGGATCATTGGATCACAACCATTTCCATGAGAATATGTGGGATCTGTTCCCCCAGAAGACAATAGAGTATATGCAGGGCATTAATAAACCATGGTTTGCCTTTAAGGTACTTGCTGCCGGGGCAATAGAGCCAAAGGAAGGGTTCAGGTTCGCGTTCGAGAACGGAGCTGACTTCATCTGTGTCGGAATGTTCGATTTCCAGGTTATAGACAATATCAACACGGCATGTGAGGTACTCTCATCACTGAACCACAGGGAACGTCAGTGGCATTCGTGATTGTCGCCTATCTGATAACTTCAGACGTGTAACGGTCTGCAATCGAAGCCTGATCCTTTGAGAGGCCGGAGATTGCCACTAATCTGTTTTCCTTCCAGACCAGGAAAATGGTTCCGTTATAACCGTCCGTGATGACATATTTGCCCGAAGCTGATTCCTGAGGCTCAATTCCGGCAGATGTCAGCCATGTCCGCGCAGCCTTCCAGGTATCATCGGGAGTCCTGAATTCAAATATGAATAACGAGAAGATATCAGGGCCTACTTCATAGTTGGCTTTGAATGCTCCGTTAAGAAATTTATGCCCAAGAACACTTTCATTGATATACATCTCTTCATTCTGCTTTTTTCCTTCTGCAGGGAAGAGACTGAGAGCTGAAGGCATATCGGTCTTCCCGTCCAGAACCTGTTCAATACTGGTTGCCAGAGCGTTCAGCGACTGAAGAACCTTTTCATTTTTTGAAAATGTCCGGATCTTTACATAGTAGTTCCCCTTGTAAAAATTAACCACACCCTCTGATGAATAGCCCTGTGATCCAATTTTAAAGAAACTGAATGATGAAGATCTCTCAGTTGAATAAATCCCAAAAGCCAGCAGGTGATCACCATGACGGTAAATTTCGGCCTTGATCACATTCTTTCCTTTGGTATATTCAGCGATATGCAGATCCGCGAAGCCATAGGTAAGATAATTCTCTGCTGCTCCGTTGATGTAATCCCACAGGTTATCAGGGCCGAAGACCTGAAAGCCGGTGTTCCTTTTATACCCCGGCAGATCCGGAAATGCAATATCCTGAGCAAATGTCGTTCCGATGAACAAGCTAAACATAAAGCATATAACTAATCGTCTTTTCATATCCAAAATATTTTAATTGCCATTATTTTACAGTTCTCTTTCGAAGTTATTCTTTTCATTTTCCGTCAGGGTTATATCGGTCAGCATTTTTACATTGATTTCAAGCTGATCGAAGTCGGTCATTTCCGGCATGGCAGAGGTAATATCCTCATTTGAGAGCACCCATTTCAGCGCGGCGGCAGTATTTATGGGTTTAGTCTTTCCCTGGTCAAAAAATCCCCCGCCCGCGAGCGTTTTCATTGCCATTATCCCAATGCCGGCAGCGCTGGCCATGTGAATCGCAGCTTTAAGATCAGCCACATAGGTCTGGTTGAAATTATATGATGTCAGAATTACATCCCATCTTCCTGTATCAGCAGCTGCATTGATGACATTTGTCTCATTCCTTTGTGTTGAAAAACCTGCAAACCGGATCTTGCCTTCCTTCCTGAGTCTTTTAAGTGCAGTGAGAACAGGCTTATAGTTAATAATTTCCGTATTATCCACGCTGTGAATATAGAGTATATCGACATAATCCATCTTCAGGTGCGAAAGGCTCAGGTAAAACTTTTCCAGAAAATCATCAGTTGTTGTCTGTCTGGTCGGCTTACCATCCTTATCAAGCCCTGCAGGTTTAATCTTAGTAGCCAGGTAAAATGAATCACGGGGATAGTTTTTCAGAACATTCCCGAGCATTAATTCATTGTTCCCATTCTGATATAAATGAGCAGTATCGAAAAGCTTTATGCCCTTTTCATAAGCAGCCTTGCACAGACCCGGATTGTCGGCCCTCATCACGCTGAAGCTGATGAGCGGTATTTTCAATCCTGTCCGTCCAAGCGTCCTGTAAATTACCGGCTTTCCCGAATCCTGTCCCGGAACAGGAAACAGTGTTCCTGATAATGCCATGATCCCTGCAGTACCGGCAATTCCCTTCCTTATAAAATCTCTCCTGTCAATCCTGCCCATGTCGCTATTCACGCGTAATCGGGAACGAAATTATTTCAGGTTTCTTATCCTGACATCTATCCCCGAATCTTTCAGAAGCTGAACTATCCTGTCGGTATTTGTTTCGCCATAATGATAGGGATAAAGAATTTTTGGTCTGAAAGCCAGGGCGGCATCTGCCACCATCTCCGGGGTCATTGTATAAGGCAGGTTCATAGGAAGGAACGCGACATCAATATTCTTCAGCGCTTTCATTTCCGGAGTATTCTCCGTATCACCTGCAATATAGAATTTTTTCCCTCCGAAGTCCAGAATGTAACCGACACCAACTCCTTTAGGATGGAAAGGTTGTCCGGGCGAACGCATATTGACAATATTATATGCTGCCACTCCTTCAACTTTTACATCTTTGATTAATTGACTTTCTCCGGCCTGTAACACCCGGGCGCCTTTTACCTTTGATGCCGCGGTTCCATTACAAATTATAACTGTATTTTCCTTTCTTAACTGACCTATCAGGTCTGTGTCCAGATGATCGGAATGCTCATGTGTGACAAGGATCAGATCGGCTTTAGGGAATCCGGAATAATCGCCAAAGCCTGAAACAGGGTCTATATAGATATTCATATTATCCATCCTGAATATCAGAGAACCATGTCCGATGAAAGTAATTTCAACATTTCCCGTTCCTGTCACGATGATATCGGATGAAGGGGGAGTTTGGGATTTAGCGTGAAAAACCATGACATTCAGTATTAAAGTTAATAAGATAACCCGTTTGGCGGAAAGACTAATCTTTATCATAATTACATCATTAACTATCAGACATAAAAATACATATATTATTGACTTCAGCAGCAAACCTCTGTTAATAATAGGATAACGTCCAAAAAGCTCCTTTTTGTGGCTCACCGCCCGCGGGCAGCGGCAATTTTCGGTAAATGTAGTGTGGCTATTTTATGACAAAAGCAAGGTTCCCCGGAACACGAAGGGCTTTTTGGCCGGCACAGGCTTCAACTAACCATTGGCCGCGGAGACTCTATATATTTTTCAATGGGCAGTATTTGATTTGCCTGAAGCCAAAAAGTTCCGCAATTGTTTTTCAGTGTCGATGGAACCGTTCTTGCTTTTTCATGTGAGGATCTTTATTCACAAATTTATTCAGCGATCAATCCAAAACATCGACGAGCTGTTACCCTGTCGGCAGGTTTGATACGAATCGCCCCAACCGGGTATCGGAAGGCATCAGGCTGAAGGATTATTTTTGCTCAAAATGCTTATCTACCTCCAAATAATAAACTGCACGTGTATTAGATTTCTTATTATAAGACCATGTGTCATTAGGTACATAATTTATTTTCGAAGGAACTGAATTAGATTCAACTTTTATATCGGCAAAAATACTACCTATTTCTCTTTCATATATTTTTGTGCCTTCAGTAATGTTATAATTATATATAGCTATAAGCTACACTTTCAAAACGGCTGAACTTGCAATTCAGCCCAGCAGGGGGGAAGAATTGGCTTTTGTAACTTTTTGCAACAGCCCAAAAAGTTACCAAAAAGGCCGCCGCTGCTGAAAAATGGCTAAAAATCAATTTGAATCTGTCTCAAAGAAAATAACTCGCACCGCAGGAATCGGCGCTCAGACAGTTTTTTTTATTTACTCTGTGCGCGCAGGCTAGCCTGCAACAAATTGATTTTTTAACGCTTTTTTCAGAGGCGGAACCGCACAGGTCAATAATTGTTGTAACAACGAATATAGTCACGGATGATCATTGATCTTTGAAGATTAATGAACATATTTTGCACTACCGTGTATGTCTATCTTATAAGAAGAACTAAGTCTGCGACTTCGCTCAGCCAGGAATTTTCATTTATTCCTTTATATGGTACCGGACACCTCTTCCTTCGCCTGTTTTCATCAATAACCCTTCTTTAACTAAATAAACAAGGTCTTTTTTTAGCGTATTCCGGGAGTATACTTTTAGCTGGCTCTCTATGTCGCCAACCTGTGCGGTTTTCCGTTCTTTTATAAAGTCTAAAACAGCCTGTTGACGTTCATTTAATACTGTCTTCAGCTTGTTGTATGTTTCGTATTTGGCTTCCAGTCTTTGGGTCAATACAATCAGGCATTCTAAAAAAAACATTATCCAGGTATCAATACGTTCATTTTCTTTACCCCGGTTCTTCTGCCCTTCCATTAATGCCCTGTAATAACCTTCTTTCCTGGTTTCTATCACATTTTCAAACGACACGTATTGTATAAATTTGTAATCCTGTTTCATTAGCAACAGCGAGTTTAAAAGCCTTGACAAACGGCCATTCCCATCCTGATAAGGATGTATAGACAAAAATTCGTAAACAAACGCTGTTGTTATCAGTAATGGGTGCATATCTTTCTTTACCAGCCTTTCGTTTAACCATTCGATTAAACCTCGCATCTCACCATGTGTTAAATGTGGTTCAGTAGTTCTGAAAATAGTTCTTTGTGTACCATCGGGATAATTGGCCACTACCTGGTTTGAAAGGTTTTTGTATTTTCCTTTGTGTGTCTGGTCTTTATTGCTATACTTTAAAAGAATGCCGTGCATCTGATGGATATAACGTTCTTCCAATGCAATATCGGCATAACTCTCCAGGATAATTTCCAATGCTTCATAATAGCCAACCACTTTCTGCTCGTCCCGGCTTTGCAGCCTGGTTATTTTAACCGACTTCAAAAGCTTTTCTACTTCTTCATCAGTAAGGGCTGCTCCTTCAATACGGGTCGAAGAACCAATACTTTCTATCGTAGCTATTTTCCTGAGTTCTTTCAGGTATTTGCTTTGCTGGCCTTCAATGGCTTTCCAATTGCCTTTAAACGTGTCAATAACACTAAACTGCTGGCTTATTTGCTGATAAACCGAACTGGTGAAGTCCAGTTTTATCTTCATGTTATTAGATATATCCATTATGTATCCATTTTTATCCATTTATTAAAACACGGAATTACAAATATATCCATTTTGTATCCATTTATATCCATTTACTGTTTCATTTTTATCACTGCAGAGCTGCTGGTATATTCAGTGTTTCTATTGATTACCTGGTAAACGGCTATAAATCCGATAAGGTGGAACAAACCCTGAAAGATGCCGAGCTGATAAAACAGTTTAAGCAACTTGACAAGCTGCCGGAGGATGAGAAAAAATCTATCCTGAAAGTGCTTAATGCCCTGATCAGAGATTTCAATGCAAGGCAGGCTTATGTATTATAAGTAAAAAGCCCCGGAGAACCGAGGCTTTATTTTTACTGCTTAGTTTTTATTATTATAGCTCCATTTCTCCCAAGATTACCATAATTTTTTTTGGCATCTTCTTTTGAAAGTAGCTCCATATCCAAAATATCAGCATCTGTTAATTTGATTAGTTTTACTCTATTCTCCAAAGTAAGACACTCATTATTCAGAACATACAATAGGTTAGTTTTAATTTCTACTACCCCATCTTCATTTGTTATCTCATATTTCTTTTTAGCTTTTATTTCATTTAAAGATCTAATCCTAAATTTTTTGCTATAAGACTCATTAATATTGAGTTTAAGGTAATCAGATTTGCTTAAAATCAACCCGTCCAATACTATAATCGGATCTTTGCCTGTTGCTGCAACAATAGTAGGTCCCGTTTTGCCTTTTAATGAGCTCTCACATTGTGCATAAAGCATTATAGAAGAAAATAAGAGAAAAAACAATAAAATAATTTTAATTTTCATATTCTAAAATTTACTACCACCAGTTGAACATAAAAAATCTGACAAATGGATCAGGGGCAATAACATTATAGTTAGCTGCTCCATAAGGATGAAAAGAACCGTCAAATCGATTAATAACATATGTATTCCCGCTTACGGTAAGGTCCTGTGTATCATGATATTGAGAAGCGACACCATTAACAGAGTTACCAAGTAATATATCTAAATTAGTAGCTCTATCATAATTTGGCAAGGAAACTTGATACGTTGTACCAGGATTCGCCCAATGAGTATGATAACTAGCCCAAGCACCACTTGGTGGATTATTAAATTCGACACCCATGTAATGCTCATTAGCAGATGGAACTCTACTTATTGAACCATCTGTCATTAAATATCCACCATTCTCTTTTTGCCAAAATCTAGATCTTTGATAATCTGCGTTCATGCCACAATACTGTCTAAAACTGATATGCTTACCTGCTAAATTATCTCCACCTCCCCATTTATAGCCAGCATACGACATTCCATAATACATACCAAATGATAATGCACCACTTACTCCAGCTTGTGCCCAATTTACCTCGCCTGTAGAAAGTAATTGACCAGTCATGCTTGATGCAGTTCCACCAGCTAAAGCTCCCAAGCCCCCGCCAATAGCAGCCCCAACTCCACCACCAACCAATCCGGCTAATGCCCCATTTACAGCTCCTGTTAAAACATTGTTACCCGCCAATCCGCTAAATCCTCCTCCTCCGACAGCTCCCGCCGCCGCTCCGGCAAGCATGGCCCCTCCTCCGGCAGCGCTTACACCAAGTGCCGCACCTCCTGATGCACCACCGATTAAAGCACCTCCTGCTATATAGCCAAACATATTCCAACCTGTGGCACCATTAGCCTCACCTATTTTATGGCCGGTCCAACCGCCAATAAGTGCACCAATTCCTACCGGTATCAACCAAAAAATCTCACCGTCAGGGTCAGTGTATTTCAGTGGATTGTTTACGCAATATAAATATCTGTTATAGTTTTGTGGACTAGTTGATGACTGAACAAAATTATCCGGATTTAAGAACCTAGCTAACAGAAGATCATATATTCTCCCATTCATATTAGTCAAGGAGAATTGATCCAGCACCTAATGTCCCGTATATCCTCTTGTAAATAAAAACGTTGAGGGAATGCTACTGTAACTCCAATCAGTTGGATTTCTTCTTCGCCCCCACGCATCAAAGCAATATGTTTTAACAACTGATCCACTTTGATTGGTAATTACATTTAAGGAACCTAAATAATCGGGGTGGACAAAATACATAGTATCTACCCCATCATTCCTTACAAATATAGCTGTAAGTCCATCTCCTCCACCTATATAATGGATTTGCCTGATATGGTTTCCTGGTTTGACCTCTTTCTCATAATCGCCAATGTAATATACAGTTTTCTGCAGGGTACCATTGTCGAAAAGCTTCGAGATAGTCCTCTGATCGTCTTTCCCGTAAGCAACAGTATAAACCAGATTCGCCTGATTTAATGAGTCAACTTTATTGAATGATGTATAAGTCACCCGTTGAGTAGTTGTCGAGATAAGCCCACCTGGATTTGTCACGCTTGTAACCGCGTGAGGTCCGGAGCCTCCATAAGTGTAATTCCCAACCAGTGTTTTAGACGATATATTTCCATTTGCTGCATAGGTCATTGTCATGGAGCCTGGACCACTAACACCTGTTAGTCTGTTCAGGTTATCATATACATAAACATCCATCAGGTTTCTATTATTGTCCTTACTACTAAGCATATTCCCACTTCTCTCATCAAAACTATAAAGAAGATTCTGAACTGTACCAGTTCTGATACTTTTTAATGATCCTAAGCAATCAAAAGTCTTAACGGATCTCAATATACGAGCCTGAACTTACTTCAACAGGAAGGAAGCTGTTTTCTTCAATCCCCCGGCGGTATCGTTTGAACCAATAATAAAATGCCGAAAAGGACCATACTTATTTGCTTTGAATTCTATTTTTTCAGATTTCGATGTATTGCAGATTCTTTTGGTGTTTTCACTTTTCATTTTAACAATGCTAATCAGGTCGTATGGGTTAATGGAATTATCTGAGACCCGACCAATAAACTGTGAATTTAAAGAATCTACAGAAACAGTGGAGCAACACATTTTTACTTCTAAAACTAGTGTCATGTTAAGGATGAGATAGTGAACTACTTCGTTTAATAACATGCTTAAATATAGTGTATTATGATTTTTATCTTTCGTCTTTTACTTTTAACTTAACACTAGTTGGGTTGTCATATATTTAATCTTCTAACTTACTGCTGTCTGGTGTTCAAGTAAAATACCGCAACCAATAGAATCATTTACAAAAACAGCAGTCTCGGAAAACTCCGGCTCTGTGATTCTGACATTTTGAACTTTTGACTATAAGTCTGAGCTATTGAATAAAAGATATCGATAAGATTAATATACTCCTTTTCATTGCTAATGCTAAATTTTATTTTTCTTGCCGATATATTTTATCTCCTCTGAATCTTCCTGAAGTGCGATGAAACTATCTTCTTCCGGTACCGGGTAAAGTATAAGTTTTTTCTTAGTTACCTTTTTCCCCGCAGCTACTTCTTCAGCTTATAAACCAGAATTCTTTTTTACACAGCTTAGTTCTTTTCATAATTATGAGATAAATGTTTCCTGTCTTCCTTTACATCAAAATCTTATTCAGGAGATCTTCCAGATTTGTCACTGCATATAATAAATTACATCAAAACACTAAAGTGCTTAGTAATTCAATTACGTCATTAATAACCTTTGAAGGGGCTTTAGTTATAAATTCTACTTCTCTTTTTCTCCAATCAAGGCTTTTAACCTGATCAGCCAGGATAGCCCCTTGAATTTTTCCTTCTTTGATTTCCACTTCAAAAGGATAACCCTTTTCCTGGCTTGTAACTGGGCAAAAAATTGCTAATCCAACCTTTTGATTATAAGCTTTTGGAGAAAGAGTTAATGCAGGTCGTCTTCCAGCTTGTTCATGCCCGGATTGAGGGTTAAATTGAAGCCAAACAAGATCTCCTCTATCAGGAATATATGTTACCATATTTCGCCTCCTACATAATCTCCTGTTGATATCTCGGAATGAATGTTTTCACTAGTTACATTTTTTAAAAGCTCTTTTAATGAGTATTCTCTTGGTGATGGACTAATAATTATTTTCCCATTGTCGACAATTATGTCAATGTTACTGCCCTCAGATACCCTCGTATCTTTACTGATATTTTTAGGAATTCTGATTGCAAGGCTATTTCCCCATTTTTGAATTGTTGTTTTCATAATATAAGTTTATACAATGTATCTACAAAAGTATACATATTTATTTACATTGTCCCTAATGTGTCAGGTAATTTTATAATCATTTTGATTTTTTAAAACCTTTAACCGTCACACCCTCTTTTCTAAGGTATTGATAAATTATTTGATCTGCTTATATATAAATTATCCTCAATAAAGTTGATTGTATTTTTTTGATTAAAAGCGCAACAACTGCAGAAGCTTTCTTTTGTCATATGATCCTACCGGCTTTCCTCCATTAATACCTCTTGCTCTGGCTGCTTCAATTCCTTTTATTGTTCTTTCCCTGAGTACATTTACCTCCATCGTTTTCAGTATAGCAATAATTTGGAATATTGCCTCTCCCATTGGACTTGACTTGTCAAAAATACCTTCCGATAAACATTTAAATGTCATTCCCTTTTCTTTAAAGTTATTTAAAAGGATTATCAGCTCTATTGAGTAGTTCGTCCCAATCGGTCTACGCTAAATACTACTAAAGAGTCTCCTGATCTATTTTTTTCAAGGTGTCATAAAATTTGTAGCCTGTTGGGTGATCTTCCGGAAACCTTAGGATTACGCCTTATAACGAAAAAGCCCATGTGAACTGAGGTTTTTCTTATCTTATGGATATGATTGATATAGTCCAATTCATTTTTCGTAAACCTCCAAACTAAGATCATACCTTTTTAATACCAGATGGTTCTTCACTATAGTATCCCATGGTGTTGTCTCCAAAATCTGAGCATCGTAAAAAAAATACCTGATCTTATCAACAGCTAAAAATCTACTCCCCAAAAAATAATATCAAAATCCAATCACCTCAAAGGTGTATTTCCCCAGTCGGATACGTGTAAACAGCCTTTTCAGATGCCGGAGGCATCAAAGCCCAATATCCATGGTGAACCCATGGTAAGTTGTTGTCTGGATCCTCAACGCCGGAGGTGTTGAAGAAGGTACTTCAACCTCCTCCGGGGTTGACGGCATATCTGTGTTGGGTACCCCGGATGATACCGGGGACATTGGAATTCAAAGCCTCCGGCTTTTAGCTGAATCAATGAATACTATAAATAAGAAGTTCATTTATCAAAATCTATTGTTTCATCAAAACCCGAATGGATATATATGGCCCTGAAACAATATCTTCCGGATATTTTTCATTTGTGAGTTTCTCTGGGAATAATAGCTGAAATAGAACAGTGGCTTACCATACAGGAGAGGGATGTATTGCCAAAAAGTGCCGTAGGAAGGACAATAAATTATACCCGGAACCTTTGGCCCCGGTTGATAAGGTACACTGAAGATGGACGGTTTAATATTGCCAATAATCTTATTGAAAACAGCATACGTCCCATGGCTCCGGGAAGGAAGAACTATCTCTTTGCAGGATCACTTGAGGCGGCACAGCGCGGAGCAGCAATCTATTCGCTGCTTGCCACCTGCCAGATCAGAGGAGTGGACCCATTTACGTGGTTAAAGAACGCTCCGGAAACAATCCCGGATTACCCGGCAAACCAGTTTGAAAAACTACTCCCCAAAAAATAACATCAAAATCCAATCACTTCAAAGGTGTATTTCCCCAGGCGGATACCGGAGAACCGGGTCTTTTTCACATCAGGGATATGTTAACGTCCAATTCATGCCCTGCAAATCCTTCAAACTTAAATCATATCTCTTAAGTATCAAATAATCACTTACTACTACATCCCAGGCAGTTGTATCGACTTGATCAGCGTCATAAATAAACATCATTAATGTATCAGATAATGAAGCTGTTACTAATTGTTCCCAAGAACGAGATGTTATTCTCTTCTCACTATTTGCCAGTACTTCGTACATTATTTTAGAATGTGAAGGATTATAACTACTAATAGTTGTATCAGGATAATTTAACTGTGGATAGATATACAATCTTATACTTGAATTGTTATCAATAATCAATTTGTCATCCTCGCCTCCAAAGGGGCTTCTTTCCCCACATCTTACTGCAAGTAGCATTATTATTACACCTGATAAAACTATTTTATTCAAAAAAGTTCGCATAATCGCTCATATTTAGGATTAAACCATAATTATTTTCACAATAAGTCCTATTTCCATCATTAATTGTATTTGTCGATAGAACGTAAGATGCGCCAAAAAATGGTATTGATAGAATATAATCCATCCATCCCGGATGAATTTTAAAAGACTCTTTTAATATAGGATTTTGAGAAAAATTCCAATCGTCATAATCAGGATCACGTTTTCTCAAAAATCTTAAAGCGCGTTGGCTGGCATCCTGCTCAACATCAAAATAATCATGCTCCCATTTACTAGTTGAAGTTCCATCATCTAGCCATGCACTTACCAAACTTGGTGTAGCAAACGTTGTCATATAAGCAAAGCCATATATACGGCTTTGGAGATAATGTCCATACTCGTGTTGAAAATAGGGATTACTAGGATCGGCTCTTAACGTAGGACCTCCCATAATATATGACCCTAATGTAAAAGCTCCACCAAATTTATTATGTAAACTTATTGCTGTAGCTCCGGCATAATAATTAACGTAATCAGCATTCCAAAAAATGTTTGCTTGATTTGCTGCAATCAATCCCATACTTGATTGTATACCTTCCCAGGTAAATCTTGATACTATCTGCCATCCCCAACCAGCTTGTTTTGTGTCGGCAGCAAAAGCTCCCAAATATATGCGAGACATATTGTTAAATGTGGAACCAGGTTTTGTAATATCCCAGTCTCCTTTTATTGCACTTGATATCAGGGAAATTCCAGCTTCAGGCGCAGCAAAGCCAAACAATGTCTCGCCTATATTATGTTCCCCCCACCAGCCTTTGAAATGGCTCCACCATGTTTGTCCTGTCGGGTCAGTATACTTCAGTGGATTGTTTACGCAATATGAATATCTGTTATAGTTTTGCGGACTAGTTGGTGACTGAACAAAATTATCCGGATTTAAAAATCTAGCCAACAGAGGATCATATATTCTCCCATTCATATTAATCAAGGAGAATTGATCCAGCATCTCATGCCCTGTATATCCTCTTGTAAACAGGAATGTCGAAGGGATACTGCTATATGTCCAATCTGTAGGGTTTCTCCTTCGTCCCCACGCATCATAGCAATAGGTTTTAACAACTGATCCACTTTGATTGGTAATTACATTTAAGGAACCTAAATAATCGGGGTGGACATAATACATAGTATCTGCCCCATCATTCCTTACAAATATAGCTGTTAGGCCATCTCCTCCACTTATATAGTGGATTTGCCTTGTATGGTTTCCCGGTTTGACCTCTTTCTCATAATCGCCAATATAATATACAGTTTTCTGCAGAGTACCATTGTCGAAAAGCTTAGAGATAGTCCTCTGATCGTCTTTCCCGTAAGCAACAGTATAAACCAGATTCGCCTGAATTATTGAGTCGACTTTATTGAATGATGTATAAGTCACCCGTTGAGTAGTTGTTGAGATAAGCCCACCGGGATTTGTCACGCTTGTAACCGCGTGAGGTCCGGAGCCTCCATAAGTGTAATTCCCAACCAGGGTTTTTGACGATATATTTCCATTTGCTGCATAGGTCATTGTCATAGAGCCTGGACCACTAACACCTGTTAGTCTGTTCAGGTTATCATATACATAAACATCCATCAGGTTTCTATTATTATCCTTACTACTAAGCATATTCCCGCTTCTCTCATCAAAACTATAAAGAAGATTCTGAATTGTACCAGTTCTGATGTTTTTTAATGATCCGAAGCAATCAAAAGCCTTAACGGATCAATGTCAGCATTGCCTCCTGTCTGGTGATCCGTTCCTGCTTTTTCATGCGAGTAACTTTGACCCACAAAATTATTCAGCTATCAACACAGTAACAATATGCATCAGGCCGTAGGATCCCGGATTACCCGGCAAACCAGTTTGAAAAACTACTCCCCCAAAAAAACAACATCAAAATCCAATCACTTCAAAGGTGTATTTCCCAAGTCGGATATGTGTGGACAGCCTTTTCAGATGCCGGAGGCATCAAAGCCCAATATCCATGGTGAACCCATGGTAAGTTGTTGTTAGGATCCTCAACGCCGGAGGTGTTGAAGAAGGTACTTCAACCTCCTCCGGGGTTGACGGCATATCTGTGCTGGGTACCCCGGATGATACCGGGGACATTGGAATTCAAAGCCTCCGGCTTTTAGCTGAATCAATGAATACCATAAATAAGAAGTTCATTTATCAAAATCTATTGTTTCATCAAAACCCGAATGGATATATATGGACCTGAAACAATATCTTCCGGATATTTTTCATTTGTGAGTTTCTCTGGGAATAATAGCTGAAATAGAACAGTGGCTTACCATACAGGAGAGGGATGTATTGCCAAAAAGTGCCATAGGAAGGGCAATAAATTATACCCGGAACCTTTGGCCCCGGTTGATAAGGTACACTGAAGATGGACGGTTTAATATTGACAATAACCTTATTGAAAACAGCATACTTTCCATGGCTCCGGGAAGGAAGAACTATCTCTTTGCAGGATCACATGAGGCAGCACAGCGCGGAGCAGCAATCTATTCGCTGCTTGTCACCTGCCAGATCAGAGGAGTGGACCCATTTACATGGTTAAAGAACGCTCCGGAAACTATCCCGGATTACACGGCAAACCAGTTTGAAAAACTACTCCCCAAAAAATAACATCAAAATCCAATCACTTCAAAGGTGTATTTCCCCAGTCGGATACGTTGTTATCGAGGATAAAACAGCGACCGAACAAATGAGGCTCATCCAGCAGCTCGATGATGAAGATAAGCAAACAATTTTCCGGTTAATCGAAAAAATGCTGACCAATAAAAAGTTTAAAGATTTCTTCGCTAAAAATGTAGCAGCATTATAAGTAAAAAGCCCGGAACTTACCGGGCCTTAACTTACTTACGAGATCCAGTCATCAAAAATTTTAGTTCAAAACCGTCTTTTATAACATTGATGGTATCACTGTTCTTTTTCTTATACAATGAATATGGCATTTCTAAGTCATCAAGAGTAAATCTGTGTGGTGAAGCATCAAAATCAATTATTGGGCCATTAGATTTCCAAATATCCTTACTCAAAGAATCGTTACCAAAAAGTCTTACCGAAGTATTTATGTAGCTATTCCTTTCATAAAAAATTGCACCTCGCAAATAACCATATCCCTCATTTCCTGTTATTTGCGTTAGAGAGATTTCAGTTGTTAATGTGGCTTCTGCGTAATTTTTTACTTTTTTATTACCAATTATTATTACAACACTAAAGACTATTATAAATATTATGATTATTGTGATCACTGTTTTAACAGGGATTCTTATTAGCTCTCTTTTCCACATTTTACCACCATGAGTTAAAAATATTACTAATAGTATTTAATTGATAAAAAGATTGAGTTGTGACACCTTTGTTAAGACTAAATCCAATGTTGAATGGTATTGCGTCAAGTGCAAACGTAGATCCATAGCCAATTGTGAAGCCATCACTATGCCTGGCAACAACTCCTGTCACACCAACATTTGCACCATAGACTGTTAAAGACAAGTTCCCCTCGTAGCGATTACCATAGAAATGACTTTTCAAAACATTCGCTGCAGAATCATAGTATTTCATTACTTCGACTCCTCCGGATACAGATATTCCACCAATTCCTACTCCCAAATCATTTAATGAATATAAGCCTTGGTCTTTCCCTCTCATTATAAAAAGTCCACCTTTCTCTAAATTAATACCAATCCCAGATGAAACATCTCCTACCGCTTCCATAGATATTGCATCAGGTCCAAACAAATGTCTTGTTCTGCCTGTTATTGAAGCCATCATTAGGCCTTCTCCAAATAGACCAGAATGTATGCCATGATTCAACCCAGAGCTTATTGCTCCATTCCTAAAGCCATCCCAGAAATTTCCTCCAGCAAGCTCGGAACCTATGCCTCCCGACACTGCTCCACCACCAATCATGCCTATTCCCTGAATTGCTTTACTATTTACATTCTGCAATAAAGAACCTGTTCCTGTAGCTGCCAATGAACCAAATGCCCCAGACAAGAACCCTGAGCCATAACTACCTCCATTAAAGCCTGACATCATTCCCCCCAAGTGTCCATGTGCAAGAGTTTGGAAAGCTACTTTCCCAAATCCAGACATCCCCATTGCTGCTTGTCCTATCCCAAACGAAAATGCACCACCAATTCCACCGATCAAGGCTGCTTTCCCCACACCTTGGAAAAATGCCTGGTCATGCACTACATTATTGATACCGTTAGTAATTACACTAATAGCTGCTCCAATTAGCATTGGAATAAAGAACTCGCCATCAGGGTCGGTATACTTGAGAGGGTTATTCAGGCAATATGAATATCTGTTATAGTTTTGCGGACTAGTTGGTGACTGAACAAAATTATCCGGATTTAAAAATCTAGCCAACAGAGGATCATATATTCTCCCATTCATATTAATCAAGGAGAATTCATCCAGCATCTCATGCCCTGTATATCCTCTTGTAAACAGGAATGTCGAAGGGATACTGCTATATGTCCAATCTGTAGGGTTTCTCCTTCGTCCCCACGCATCATAGCAATAGGTTTTAACAACTGATCCACTTTGATTGGTAATTACATTTAAGGAACCTAAATAATCGGGGTGGACATAATACATAGTATCTGCCCCATCATTCCTTACAAATATAGCTGTTAGGCCATCTCCTCCACTTATATAGTGGATTTGCCTTGTATGGTTTCCCGGTTTGACCTCTTTCTCATAATCGCCAATATAATATACAGTTTTCTGCAGAGTACCATTGTCGAAAAGCTTAGAGATAGTCCTCTGATCGTCTTTCCCGTAAGCAACAGTATAAACCAGATTCGCCTGAATTATTGAGTCGACTTTATTGAATGATGTATAAGTCACCCGTTGAGTAGTTGTTGAGATAAGCCCACCGGGATTTGTCACGCTTGTAACCGCGTGAGGTCTGGAGCCTCCATAAGTGTAATTCCCAACCAGGGTTTTTGACGATATATTTCCATTTGCTGCATAGGTCATTGTCATGGAGCCTGGACCACTAACACCTGTTAGTCTGTTCAGGTTATCATATACATAAACATCCATCAGGTTTCTATTATTGTCCTTACTACTAAGCATATTCCCGCTTCTCTCATCAAAGCTATAAAGAAGATTCTGAATTGTACCTGTTCTGATGTTTTTTAATGATCCTAAGCAATCAAAAGTCTCAACGGATCAATGTCAGCATTGCCTCCTGTCTGGTGATCCGTTCCTGCTTTTTCATGCGAGTAACCTTGACCCACAAAATTATTCAGCGATCAACAGAGTAACAATATGCATCAGGCCGTAGGATTACGGAGAACCAACAATCGCAACCGCAACATACGGCAATTGCTTATGATCGAATGTTGTGTGCTTCCAAATTAATCTTTTTTAGAACCGAATCTATAAATAAAATCAATGTAAGCTATGTGATTGTATTCAAGACTTTTTGCTGTAAAATTATATAAAGAAGAATTCAATTTTAAACCAACCATCCAGTGCTTGAAAGCATGATACTTTAGACCTACAGACACTCCAATAGTACTTTTAGCAAATGAGAGGATTTGTGCATCAGGAATATCTGGATGGTATGTCACATCATGATATGCATAATTTATCCCTAACAGATAATGTAGTTTGTTTTCCAGAAATGAATGGATGACATGATTGTTAGACAATTCAATAAATCTTGAATTATACCAGTAATAACTAATACCCCTTGGATAAACGGCAATTGGAAAAGGAAAACCGTTCGAAATGATAGAGCCAAGTGTTATACCAATATAATCCTTTTTAGATAGATAATAACCAGTTTCAACTGTTAAACCTAGATACTTGGTATTATTTATTATGGAGTCAGGCATTGTAAATACATCATTATGCACTATAGGTATACTAATAGAAAATGTAAATCGATTTAGTTTATTTTTTGATGTTTGACTCTCAACGTAAAGATTAAATATGCTAAACAATAGAAATGATATTGTCATTTTTTTAATAGTCATTACATTTTTCATGTTTTAGGAATTTTTCGTTTGGTTCTGACTAACACAAAATTTCATTATTAATAATCAGCAAGTTAGAGAATCCGAAATTTTCAAGTTTGAGTTCATATTTAGTTATGCCTTTTCGGATCGTATTGCAGGGAACAGCCTTCAATTTTGTTTCATCAAAAATAAAAATCACAATAGTTCCATGAATATCAAATCCCCCTTCCCATGAACCCCTTACAGGATTTAACTCGGTGTCTCCTGATTTTACAGAATGCGTTTCAAGTGAATTAGCCGGATTATATTCATTTCGCAGAGTAGCATAAGGATAAGCAAAGTTATAAAAAAAATAGTAAATATTTGATTTACAAATATTTACTATTTTTATTTTAAAATCCCATTTATCACATTGAATAATGAGAATCAAGATAAAACATATAAATATATTTATTACAAAACTAAATTTATTCATATGAGTTGTATAATTAATTTATTCAGTTTTAGTAAATAGCTAAAGCCTAAGGCCTTTCTCTGTGTCCATAATTATAAACTGGATAGATGTCGTTCCGAGGGTCATCTTTTTTATATAGAGGATTACTAGAATAATCCCAAGAATTGAAATTATTGTTTTGATCCGTAAAATAATAAAATGCCGTTTCGTTTGCATCTATCTCCGTCCAATAATACTTGTGATCTTCAGATGTGTGCCATGCTGCGTACCACAAACTTGGTATTCCATATTTAAAAAAATAACCTGACCCTGATTCTATACTTCTCAAGTAATGCCCATACTCATGCTGAAATAAATAATTATCCGGTGAAGCACTAATATTTAGATCTCCTATGATATTATTGCCAAATGTAATAGCTCCATAATCTCCACGTGTCTTTAACACAGTTGCCCCTCGATAATACTGAACATCTTCTACAACTCCCGAGGAATTTGTCAAAGTAGCGGCTACATTCCCAATCAGAGTATTTAAGCCTTCATAGGTGAACCTGGCAATCAGTCTCCCCCCCCAGCCTTTGGTTTCTGTACCGGTATCAAACATCTGACCGTTTATAGTGAAATAATTTCCTACCCCCTGAAATCCTTTACTGAATCCTCCCTGAACATAATTTGTCACAAAGCCTCCGCCGCTCATTGCATCCAGTGATAATAATTCATTTGGAACTATGGATAACATAGTTGGCAATGCCACAAAAGCTCTGAACAATGGTTTTTGCGCCCCAATCCAATGGAAAAATCTACCCAGAATTGTCCGCTCTCCGCTTGGATCTGAATATTTAAGAGGATTATTCCAGCAATATGAATATCTGTTATAGTTTTGCGGACTATTTGATGACTGAACAAAATTATCCGGATTTAAAAACCGTGCCAACAGAGGATCATATATTCTCCCATTCATATTAATCAAGGAGAATTGATCCAGCATCTCATGTCCCGTATATCCTCTCGAAAATAAAAACGTTGAGGGAATGCTACTGTAACTCCAATCAGTTGGATTTCTTCTTCGCCCCCACGCATCAAAGCAATATGTTTTAACAACTGATTGATCCACTTTGATTGGTAATTACATTTAAGGAGCCTAAATAATCGGGGTGGACATAATACATAGTATCTACCCCATCATTCCTTACAAATATAGCTGTTAGGCCATCTCCTCCAATTATATAGTGGATTTGCCTGATATGGTTTCCCGGTTTGACCTCTTTCTCATAATCGCCAATATAATATACAGTTTTCTGCAGAGTACCATTGTCGAAAAGCTTAGAGATAGTCCTCTGATCGTCTTTCCCGTAAGCAACAGTATAAACCAGATTAGCCTGAATTATTGAGTCAGCTTTATTGAATGATGTATAAGTCACCCGTTGAGTAGTTGTCGAGATAAGCCCACCTGGATTTGTCACGCTTGTAACCGCGTGAGGTCCGGAGCCTCCATAAGTGTAATTCCCAACCAGTGTATTTGACGATATATTTCCATTTGCTGCATAGGTCATTGTCATAGAGCCTGGACCACTAACACCTGTTAGTCTGTTCAGGTTATCATATACATAAACATCCATCAGGTTTCTATTATTATCCTTACTACTAAGCATATTCCCGCTTCTCTCATCAAAACTATAAAGAAGATTCTGAATTGTACCTGTTCTGATGTTTTTTAATGATCCTAAGCAATCAAAAGCCTTAGAGGTAGTCAAACTATTCCCCAGAGCGCTTTGAGTAAAAATCCCATATTCATTAACGGCTGATCCCTGCCAAATCAAAGAATTATTATCTTTTCTTCGAACTTCACTCAAATAACCGTTGGAATATGAATACTTAATACCAAAAGTTGAAGGATAGATTATTTCTTTAACTCTGCTACAGGTGTCATAACCAATAGATGTTGAATAACTTGTTCTATCTATATTAACTATCTTCCTTTTTAGTCTATCGAAGTTATCATAATTATTTGTTTCAACACCTCCCGGATATGTGCATTACTTAACGGGTCTTTTGCCTATCCCCATTATAATCACCAAGATTGCAGAAACTATCAGAGGAAAAGTATATACTACAGTACAATGTGAAAGACCGTTATCCTTTGTCAAATATATTGCTGTTTAAATAACCAGCTATCGATTTTTCTGATAAATTGGCAATGGAATTTAGGTCCTGATGTTAACCAGTTAACATTGATGAGTTTAGGGAAAGATAAACATGGTATTTTATTTTCAGTATTCCTGCTTATGTCGGCTTCGGCCCTGAGCCAGGATGCAGTGACCTGCAATTATGTTTTTGATGGATTTCCCGCAAAATTTGCTGCAACAGAAGGTAGTCAGTCGATGATAATTGATTATGCTCCTGGCGAACTTGATATCCTGAGCATGGTGAATGATAACGGCACTTACTACCGGCTTTCCATCCCGGGTCATATTCCTTCCACAGATGCTGGGAGACCTGAGGTCCCTGTTTTCTGCCGGATGATCACTCTTCCTGATGCTTTTGAATATAAGATCAGGATCACTGATATAAGGAAAGAAAAGATAATCCCCTCACGGAAAAAAATCAAGGGTCTCCTCTATCCTGCTCAGGAAGGAGCTACAAAAAGCTTGTTGCAGGCAGGCAAACAACTCTTCATTGACAAAAGCATTTACTCAACAAAAGGGATCATTGCATCAGATACGGTTACTATTGAGCGAATTGGAACTTCCAGGGGGCAGAAGCTGGCAGGATTATATATTTATCCTGTCAGATACAACCCGGTTGACAACTATATTGAGGTAATAACTTCAATGAAAATCGAGATTATTTACACCGCGGGGGGTAAAGGAAGTTTATCATTGGTATCGGCAGAAACAGCGATTTCACAACAGTTGAGCAAAAGAGCAATATCTGATTACGATCAGGGCAAAGTTATCCCGGGCTTTTCCACAAAGCCGGTAAAAATGGTCATCATCACTGATACGGCTTTCAAAAAGCAGCTTCTGCCGTTCTTTAAATGGAAGACGGATAAAGGCTTCAACCTTAAGATATTGTATAAAGGGGCAAAATTTGCGGGTACAACGTATACTCAGCTGAAAGATACTCTCACAAAGATTTACAAGTCGGCAACCTCAGACGATCCTGCTCCTGAATACCTTCTAATTATCGGAGATGTTAACCGGATACCACGATGCGATGTAATATCAAATGTATCAGACATGTATTATGGAGAATTTGATGGCGGAGGCGATTACATCCCTGAAATGTATATTGGCAGGTTGCCTGTTTCAGACACCAATGATGTCAAGGCCATGGTGAGCAAGCTGATACAGTATGAAAGATTTGAATTTGCCGACACTAACTCGTTTTATTCAAGGGCATTGATAAGCGCCGGAAATGATGCAGTATATCAAACTACCATGAACGGTCAGTTGAACTATGTCCTGAGCAATTATCTCAACAGTTCAAACAAGATCAATGAATATCATTTTTATTATCCTCAGTCCGGTGACGCCGGAGTAGAGGATTCTATAAAATTCCTCTTCAAAAAAGGAATTTCCTTTGTCAATTATACCGGACATGGTGATGTAACGGGATGGCTTGATCCTGTGCTTAAGAATAAAGATGTTGATTCTTTGAAGAACAGTAACATGTATCCGTTTATAATCACCAATGCCTGCCGTACCAGTCAGTTCAGCAGCTCAGCTTCACTTGGGAACAGGATGATACTGGCAAAGGATAAAGGTGCGATAGGTTATATCGGGTGCTCCAATGATTCCTACTGGGATGAGGATTTCTTCTGGGCGGTAGGAGCCGGAACCGTTTCTATTAACCCGACTTACCAGTCTACCGGTCTTGGCGCATATGACAGGTTGTTTCATACACATGGAGAATTACCTTCTGACTGGTATTTTACCATGGGTCAGATAAATTATGCAGGGAACATGGCCGTGAGCGCAAGTACATCAACAAGGAAACAATACTACTGGGAAACATACAATCTGTTAGGTGATCCCAGTGTCATTCCTATTCTGGGTAAACCTTCAAAATTCTCAACGGTAGTACCTGATACCCTGCCGAATGGGATGAAATTGCTGTCAATGACTGCTGAACCGTTCTCATACGTAGCTCTCTCAAGGGCAGACACGCTCTGGGATGCAACAAACGCGAGCAAATCAGGATCAGTGGAGCTGACTATGCCAGGATTATCAAATGACTCATGCCTGATGGTAATCACAGGACAGAACAGGATCCCCGTGATAAAAACCATCAGAATAGCCAATGTTAAAGGAGAATATGTGAGTCTTGCAGCAAACAGTATTAATGACAGCTCCGGCAACAATGACAAAAAAGTCGATTCCGGAGAAACATTTTTTCTCGATCTGACTGTCAGTAATCTGGGTCTGACTGACGCCAGCGGACTATATGCCAAGATAACGGGCTCATCTGATTATCTATCTATAATCACCGATTCTGTGAACATAGGCGCTTTACAGGCCAGAACAGACAAAAAAATACAAAGACAGTTCCGTATGACTGTTTCCGGTGATATCCCTGATCTGAGCGTAATAACATTTGACCTCATGCTGAAAGATAACAAGACAGAAAAGCATTTTAAAATTGATCTTTGCATTCATGCACCTGACCCTTTGATTACCAACTGCATGGTAAATGATTCCATCATCGGCAACAGGAATAACAGTGCAGACCCCGGAGAAACATTTTACCTTATATTCAAGGTGATGAACAACGGCAGCAGCAATACAACAGGTCATCTTACTATTACCAGCAACAACCCCGCGTTTACAATTCTGGAACCTGAGGTAACAACAACTGTTCCGATCGGCATAATTACCTCTGTACCTGTGAAAGTAAAACTTGATGATTCGCCCTCAAACGGGGAATATATAAATGTCACAGCCAATCTCGATTGTTCACCTTACGGTTTCCTTGGTAATTTCACTTTCAGAGTCGGGAAGCTGAGAGAAAGTTTCGAGTCCATGAACTTTAAAGCCTTTCCCTGGATAAATATCAGTAAAGTCCCGTGGATTATTACCAGCAAGGAAGCTTATGAAGGAACAGAATCAGCACGATCGGGAGCCATTTCGCACAGCAACAGCACGTCTCTTATTATCAGAACATTATACAAAAGTGACGACTCTGTGAAGTTTTATTACAAGGTGTCGTCTGAGCCAAACTATGACAATTTTACATTTAAACTGAACGATGCGGAAATGCTTAAAGCCTCCGGAGAGATTTCGTGGACACGGGCAGCTTTCAAGGTCCCGGAGGGCATCAACAGAATGGAATGGACCTACAGGAAAGATCAGTCTGTTTCAAACGGATATGACGCTGCATGGATCGATCTGATAGATTTTGCAGAATCAGGGTTCATCAGCTACATACAGAACGATCTGGAAGTTGCCAGAATAGTATCCCCTATTGAAAAAAACAGATATGGTCAGGAAATTGTTACAGTCAGGGTTCTGAATCTTGGCAGGGATACTATCAAGGAATTCAACCTCGCGTATTTAGTGAATTCAGGTAGCCCTGTCACTCAGAAATTTGACAAGACTATTCTTCCTCTGGGCGATTCCGTCACAGTCTCATTTTCCACCAGGACCAATCTTTCCAGATACGGCAAGTATGACATACTCACATACTCATATAATAATCCTGATGATTATCTGTATAATGACTCTCTCAGTGTCAGAATAGAGAATAGTCATATGAGTGATTCATCCGGCGTATATCCCAATCCGTTCACTGATAAGTTTAACGTTTATATCCGTGCCGGCACATCCGACAGGATCATCATTTCACTAATAAGTATTACCGGAGAAACGGAATATGAATTTGAGAGGGAGATCATTCCAGGCAGTAATAACATTGAACTTAACTGCCCCGGTCTTCCTCCAGGGATCTATCTTCTGAGAATGAAAGGTCTTGCATTTGAAAGAACACTTAAATTGATCAGGTTGCGCAAATAATGGCTAACTTTTGGCCATTAATCCAAATCAAAACTGTTATGGACACAACTTTTATACCTGACAGGGAATCAGCCCTGTCATTATTCAGAAAATATAACAAAACTGAAAGTCTCACAAAACATGCTTTGTCTGTTGAGGGAGTAATGAGATACATGGCGATTAAAGCTGGGGAGGATCAGGAGAAGTGGGGAATAATCGGCCTCGTTCACGATCTCGACTATGAGATGTATCCCGATCAGCATTGTGCAATGACGAAGAAAATACTCGAGGAAAATAACTGGCCTGAGGAATATGTCCGTGCTGTTGTGAGCCATGGCTGGGGAATTGTAAACGATGTGGAACCCTTGACACAACTTGAGAAAACACTCTTTGCCATGGATGAGCTAACCGGTCTGGTTATGACCAGCGCTCTTGTACGTCCCTCGAAGAGTGTTCTGGATATGGAGGCGCGGTCTGTAAGAAAGAAATGGACAGATAAAAGGTTTGCAGCCGGAGTCGACAGGTCTGTGATCGAAAAAGGTGCAGCTATGCTTGGAGTAACGCTCGATCAGCTGATCACAGACTGCATAATGGGAATGAGAACGGTTGCCAGGGAAACAGGCCTTAGCGGTGGTATATAGAACAGGTTGAAGAGAAAAAAAGCCGTCCTGGCTTTTAGTCCGGGACGGCTTATAATTACATGGTCAGATAACTATAATCTAATTATCATTATGCAGGCATTTCAGGAAGTGAATAACCAGCACGATAGTTGTGTTTGATCATTTCCTTGGCGAAAGCTTTTGCATTAATAGGATCTGTCCATTTCTTATTGAATGTAGGATGTCCGTCGTGAATTGAGAAAGCATCTTCGACACATATCTTCAGTTCCTCATTATCGCCGATATTGGTGAATTCCATTTTTTGTCCGTCCCATTCAAGTTCTTTATTGAGTCCCTGGAGTCTGACAGCAAGTACACCCATAACAACCATTTCATTGAATGGACCTGCTTCCGAGAAATCGGATTTACTTTTGACTCTTGATTCAGGATTTTCCTTGCAGGCGCGTACCCAGTCCATTTCGTGACCGCCGTCCATTGCTTTTTCGATCCTTCTTTCTGTTTTCGGAACAACAGGAGTACGTCCTGAAATGAGCCATGGACGAACGCCATAGCAACCACAGATAAGAGTATCTTTTGAACCGTGGAAGATTACTCCGCCACCGGAATCATTCATGTCTTTACCTGCCGGCCATCCGATTGGTTTCTGTGGCTGCAGACCACCGTCGTACCATATTACTTCTACAGCAGGATATTTGATTTTTGCACCTTTCGGAGCCACTCTTTCCGGGAACTTCAGGGTTACCATCTGCGCGTTCGGAGCGCAGTCGGTAAGAAGCAGAGTTGAGCTGCCCTGGGCTTTAACCGGGTATTGCAGCCTCATTGCCTTGAATATCGGATGCATAAGATGGCAAGCCATATCACCAAGAGCGCCTGTTCCGAAATCCCACCAACCTCTCCAGTTCCATGGATGGTATATACTGTTGTAGGGACGCATTGGAGCAGTACCAACGAAGAGATCCCAGTTGAGTGTGTCAGGAACCCATTCACCTTTGGCGGGACGGTTGAGTCCCTGTGGCCATATAGGTCTGTCGGTAAAGACTTCGATCTTTTTAACTTCACCAATCTCCCCGTTCTGTATCCATTCGATGGTCTGGTTTACACCCTCATCGGATGATCCCTGGTTACCCATCTGGGTAGCTACCTTGTATTTGGCAGCAAGTTTGGTAAGTAATCTTGATTCATAAACAGTATGGGTCAGAGGTTTCTGCACATAGGCATGTTTTCCCATGGCAATTGCATTGGAAGCAATTACGGCGTGGCTATGGTCGGCAGTTGCAACAAGCACGGCATCAATCGATTTACCCATTTCATCAAATAGCTTACGCCAGTCCCAGTACCATTTGGCTTTCGGAAACTCATCGAAGACGCCATTCTGTTTGCAATATCCCCAGTCAACATCGCAGAGAGCAATTATATTTTCCGATACCAGGTGCTTAAGGTTAGCATTACCCATACCACCGACACCTATTCCTGCAATGTTCAGCTTGTCGCTGGGAGCCTTATATCCAAGGCCGCTTATCACTGTCTTTGGAAGAATGGTTATTCCGGCTGCAACAGCGCCAGTCGTACCGATAAATGACCTCCTTGAAATCTTTTGTTTATCTTCTTTCATTGTAAAGTAGATTAAAATTGGTTAGTGTGTTAAAATTAATAATTTAAATGTTATTATAGCCTGAAGTCCGTCACATTTAACAGTGACGTTATCAGTGCATTCAAGGCAAATCTACAGTTCCCTTACCCAGATATTCCTGTAAGCAACGGGGTTGCCATGATCCTGAAGGAGTATGCTTCCCGGACCATGTTTCTTAACAAAATACTCAGGAACTCCGATATAAACTGTTGGTCCCCTGAGACTGACATTATTCTGAACAAGAACGCCGTTCTGGAGTACGGTCACACGCGGAGGAATGAGGTAAGTAACAGTATCATTATTGAAAGTAGGTGCAGTATATATAATATCATAAGACTGCCATTCGCCCGGTTTTCTGCAGACATTAACAAGCGGCGCGTACTGTTTGTACATAGCGCCGGCCTGACCATTACGGTAAGTTCTGTTGTCGTAGCTGTCGAGAACCTGGACTTCATACTGTTCCTGGAGAAAAACACCGCTGTTGCCTCTGCCCTGACTTTCACCAACAACATCTGAAGGGGTCTTCCATTCAATATGAAGCTGAAAATTTGCAAATTTACGCTTCGTTTTTATCATACCTGCCCCTTTGACACTGTAAAGAGCTCCTTCCTTTACGATCCATTTTGAAGGATTACCATCCATGTCGGTCCATTCTTTGCCGGCATCTGTTCCGTTAAAAAGAACAATGGCATCCGAAGGCGAATCACCGGGTTTATCACCGGGCTGGATTATTTTTACTTCAGGATCCCAAACCTCCGTCATGCCGGGTGTTATTTTCTCATCCACAGGCTTGAGTACTGCCTGCTGAGCCTTCAGCCAACTGCCTGCCATAAAAAGCAGTACCAGACTGATTGAGAATAGCTTTTTCATTTCCATATAGATTTTTAAAATTAGAACAAAACTAATTGCCAATATACAGACAATATTTCATTTCAGATATCAAAGCTTTTATTTAAACTGAAGCGATATCATTTTAGCAGATTTGAAATAAGTATTTTCCGGGAAAAGGATATCTTGCATCAGCATAAAAATCTCAGCAATGAAACATTTTCCGCTTGGTCCGGCAGAGACAAACCGCCCGGTGATGATCATAAAAGTCCTGTTTGGAGCCGGTTGTATAGTACTGGGTCTCATCTGGCTCATCTTCAATATAAGAAACTCCGGACCGGAATTTTCATTATGGATCACCATATTGTTTCTTTTTGGCTTCGGCCTTTTCCAGATTTGGGCTGGCATCGGTCGGTCTGCCAGATTTATCAATGTGGACGAGAGCTTAATCTTGCTGAGAAAAAGCTCAATATTGCCTGCACAAAAATTCAGCCGGGATAATCTCGATGCAATAGCTCTTTATGCGATGAGCATCGTCTTTTTTAAAAAGAACGGAAAGAAGACAATACTCCGTTTCGGCACTGAATATTCAGAATTTATAAATCCTGCCAAGGATGCTGTTATCGAATTTGCTGAATCTAACAATATAAAAGTCAGTACTCCTGATGAACCGGAGTAAGCTAAACTTGATATTGGCTTGGTTGTATTGTCGAATGAATTTATAGTGAACTTATTACAACCTTATCTTTTTGCCTTTTCATTTTTCACTTTTCACAAGTATTCCGGTTGAGGTCAGATATTCCTTATTCGCTCCCATATTTCCGCTATTACAGGAACTCCATTTTTCAGATTTTCATTTCTGGTGATCACTACATTTTCACCAGGATAGCGTACAGGATCAGCTCCATCTTCCTGAACCGATTCTTTCAGGTTGTCAATAATCCGTTCTATTGTCTGCTGAACTGACGGGAAATTATGAAGCGCTCTGAGCTGTATCGCAATAAATATCTGTGACAGATCTGTCTCTTCATCACATCCGCTTATTTCTGTGGTGGAAAGGCCTCCGGAAAGGACAGCAGCCAGAATATCAAGCAACAGGGAAAGACCCGAACCTTTCCACAATCCTGCAGGCAACGGACGCCATGATTCGAGTATCTCACCCGGATCATCCGTAAGCTTTCCGCCGGTTGAATATCCTCCTGCAAACGGTAGCTTTCTCCCCTCCTTCCTGTAGGTTTCCATCCTGCCGTACGAGAACTGCGACATTGCCATATCAAGAACAATAGCCTCATCACTGTAAGGAACAGCAATTACAAGAGGATTATTACCGAGTCTGTGATCCTTTGCTCCCCATGCCGGCATGTTGGGACAGGTATTTGTCCAGCTGACAAGAACAAAGCCATCTCTTGCAGCCTGCCATCCATACGTTCCTCCGCGCATCCAGTGGTTCGTGTGTGCCAGTGCAACCATTCCAATACCATTTTCGTTTGCGAGCTCCATGGCTCTGCCGGTTGCAAACACGGCATTCAACGGACCAGGACCAAGTCTTCCATCCCACTGTTCAATACTTCCTGCCCGATGTATCAGCACGGGTACTCCTTCCGGTTTGACCCGGCCTTCCCTTACATTTGTAACAAACCGCGGAAAACGGTATACTCCATGAGAATACACTCCATCTACACTGTTCTGGGTAAATATCTCCGCGCACCTGTAAGCCCTTTCGGTAGCAAATCCAAGCCTGATAAGTATCCGGAAAAATTCAGCTTTCATCTGATCTGCCGGAATCCTTAAAACATTATGATCGGTTTTCATCCCTTCTTCTTAGCAATGATGTACAAATTTATCTAGTCATGACTTCATTTGCAAATGCATTCCGCGGCAGAATAAGAATTCCGTCCTATACTGCCTCCTGTTAAATATAACTTAGGCATATTATGTAACTTTACAGTCACATATCCAGATTAATGACAACACTTTGCAAATCAGCCGGAGATAAGATGCAATGTCTGCTTTGCCCTCATAACTGCGTGATTGCAAAAGGCAGGAGTGGACTTTGCGGCGTCCGGATCAATACCGGAGATAAAATTGTATTGAACACCTACGGGATCTTATCCGGATACGCTGTTGATCCGGTTGAAAAAAAGCCGCTATATCATTTTTCCCCGGGAAGTAAGATCCTTTCCGTAGGATCATTTGGTTGCAACATGAAATGTGATTTCTGTCAGAATTATCAGATTTCCCAGTATTTCCCGGAGCATTCAGGTCGCATGGTCACTCCTGATAAGCTTGTTGCTGAGGCCATCAGATTGCCGGGAAACGTCGGCATAGCTTTTACCTATAATGAGCCGGTTATCTCCTTTGAGTTCATGAGAGATACCTGCACGATAGCAAAAGAAGCCGGATTATATACAGTGATGGTAAGTAACGGCTATGTAAATCCCGGTCCTCTTAAGGAGATCCTCGGTTTCATTGATGCATTCAACATTGACCTTAAGGCATTCAATACCAAGTTCTACCGTCAGGTTTGCGGAGCTTCACCTGATCCGGTCAGAAACACTCTGATACAGATTACAGAAGCAGGAAAACACCTTGAAATAACCACTCTTGTAATTCCCGGTCAGAACGACGGTGAAGATGAAATGAGGGCTCAATCGGATTGGATATCAAATAAGCTGGGAAGAGGAGTACCTTTCCACCTGAGCAGATATTTTCCGATGAACAGAAGAAACGATCCTCAAACTACACTGGAATCTCTGGAAAAACTTTCAGCAATCGCCTCGGAGTATCTCGATTATGTTTATGTCGGCAACCTTGATTCAGGTAACCGTCAGAATACAATTTGTCCTGTCTGTGGTCTGACTGTTACCACGAGATCAGGATATCACATCCGGACCCAGGATCTGGATAAAGATGGAAAATGCAAAGGATGCGGGACGACTATATACAGATATTTCAGGCTTTCCCGGCGCTGAGATCACTGAGTTTGCTGAAGAATTTATCAGCGCCTGCAAAGAGATCCTGAGCCACTTTCCTGTAATAAGCCCTGACTATTTTCGGATTAGATTTTCCGTCAGGATTGTTTACCCTTGCAATAAGGTCATTCCGAAAATCAACTGCTTCCGATATCAGGGCTGACAGCTCATCAGTCTTCACATCAGGATGAAGGGTCGAAAATGTGAAACAATCTGAGATAACCTCATATATCAGATAATCGATATCCTTCTTCAGTTCTCTAACACTTGCCATAAGCCTGGTTTTAAATAAATATGAGTGCAAAGATATTAAATTATATTTCAGACTGATCAGGCCTGTCTAATATTCAACAATGAAACCTTTGATACTTTCCTCAGCTTTGGAAATATACAGATCTCTGAGAGTTTTTATCAGAGGCAATGAAGTATCAAAGGCGATATTGCCGATATGATTGAATGGCAGCACCATGGGCGACGTGCCAGTCATAAATACAGACTGGCAGGAACCTATCTCACTGGTATTCAAACAACGGAAATCGACCCTGATATTCTGTTCCCTGCAGATATCCAGAATATATTTGCGGGTTATACCCCCAAGAACCAGATTATCGGGTGCGGTCATGAGAATCCCATCCTTTGCAAAGAAGATGTTTGAGCGGCTCCCTTCCGTGATCAGATCGTTTTCATTTACAAGAAGGGCTTCATAAGCGCCTTCGATTATGAGCCTGTGATAAATAGAAGATCGCAGCTTATGATTAATTACCTTTGATTCAGGGTTCTTCCTCTCGGCATTAAACAGTATCCCCCTGACACCATTACGGTATTGTCCTGAGGTGGGATATGCTGCTTCGATAAAGTAAACAAGATAATTACATGAACCGTTATTATAATTAAAGACAATTTTAAGGTTGATCTCCTTCTGTTTGTCTGACCGTGAAAGTGTAATAATTGCTTTCCTGAGCTGAGGAAGACCGGCAAGCATTTCCTTTCCTTCAGCATTTGCACTGATAGCCAGTCTCTCCACATGATCCCTGAAGAACACAGGGTTCCCCCTTACTATCCTGACTACTTCATAGATCGAATCTCCTTCATAGACAAGTGAATTATTAAATTCCTCAGCGCTTCTGAGTTCGCCATTCAGGATAAAACTTCTTCCAAAACACTCGTTCATCATTTAAAGATTTACAGGACAAAAGTACAAACTTAAAGATATTACCGAAGAGTAATCTGAGTATATTCGTACCCGGAACGAAGTGATTGACCGGGTGATGTATGCAATTATTGACATTGAGACAACTGGAGGCAGCTCAAGGCTTGAAAGGATCACAGAGATAGCCATTTATCTTCATGACGGGCACCAGGTAACCGGAGAATACTCTACTCTTGTGAACCCGGAAAGGAACATTCCTTATTACATCACAAATCTCACAGGTATAACAAATGAAATGGTTGAAGATGCTCCCCGTTTTTTTGAGATTGCCAGGACAATCGTGGAAATGACTGAAGGCAGGATCTTCGTTGCTCATAATGCCAGATTCGATTATTCCTTTATCAGGGAAGAATTCAAATCGCTCGGCTATAATTTCAAAAGGAGCATTCTGGACACGGTTACCCTCAGCAGGAAATTCTTTCCTGGCTTAAGCTCATACAGCCTGGGCAATCTCTGTAATGACCTGAGGATAGATATCCGTGACAGGCACAGGGCCGCAGGTGATGCACTGGCCACTGCAAAACTGTTTGAGATGCTGATGGAAAAAGACAGGGAGATGAACGGGTTGAAGCCGGTTATCGCAATGAATAAAAGATCATCTAAACTCAATCCGGCTCTCGATCTCAACAAGATTGAAAACATCCCGGAAGAACCTGGAATATATTATTTCTATAATGAGAAAGGGAATCTGATATATATTGGCAAAAGCCGTAATCTCCATCAGAGGATCAGCACCCATCTCTCGAACAACACAACCAACAGGGCTATGGAGATGCGTGATCTGATAGCCGACATTAGCTGGGAAGAAACGGGAAGTGAGCTTATTGCATTGCTGAAAGAATCATTTGAGATAAAACAGAATAAACCGGTTTACAACAGGGCCCAGAGAAGAACGAGTTTCCGGTGGGGTATTTACTGTTTCACTGATTCCGAAGGATTCATTAATTACACTTACGGCAATCTGAAAGATGATGAGGTACCACTGTTAGTATTTTCATCGAAGGAGAAAGCCAGGGCAAAACTGAATTCGATGATTGAAACCTTCGGATTATGCCAGAAACTGACAGGCCTTTATGAGACAGACGGAGCTTGTTTCCATCATCAGGTTGGATTATGCAAAGGAGCATGCTGCGGGAAAGAGTCGCCCGAGGAATATAATGAGAGGGCATCAAAAGCCATTGAGGAATTCATTTTTACCAGACGAAATTTTTTCGTGATTGACAAGGGAAGAAGTACAGAGGAAAGATGTGCCGTTAAGATACTGAATGGTAAATACGCCGGTTATGGTTATTTCAACATTAATGAGATGGGGTTCGGACTGAATGCAATACATGAATGCATTCACTCCGCCCAGGACAACAGGGATATTCAGGTCATCCTCAAACAATACCTGAAGCATAACCGTGTCGAACGGATAATAGATTTCTGAAACTATAACATTATCAGGACAAATCCGTTAAAATAAAGGCAGAGTGAATTAATAATCTTACAAATACATTTGTGGCCGTATTCACAAGGACAACCAAAAACCTCATACTCAAAATAGAGGAGTTCTTCGACAATGTCGATCTTGGTCTGCTTGTTTTCAGGGAAGGAATGAAGGCATACCTTGAAAAGGACAATGAAGCCTTTGAAAGACATATCCTGAAAGTCGATTCACTCGAAGGGAACGCGGACAGATTGCAAAGAGCTATCGAAAATGAGATGATCACTAATTCCATACTGCCGCAGCACCGGGCTGAGGTAAGCACCCTCATAGATCAGCTCGACGAAATAATGGATGCCGTAAAAGGCACACTGAATGAGATCAGAATTGAGATACCTGATATTCCTTCCTCACTCAACAAAAGTTTTACGAGTCTCACTGAAACCTCCGTAAGTGCAGCGGAAGAGCTTATACCTGCAGCCAGGGCTTATTTCAAAGCCCCTTACACTGTGCGGGAAAAATTATTGAAGGTGTATTATTTTGAAACCGAAACTGACAAGATCTCTGTAAGTATCAAAAAGGTTATATTCCAGGACATGAAGGAGCTTGATCTGGCCCATAAGTCGCATCTGAGATATATTATCAATCATATTGAGAACATATCAGACCTCGCGCAGAAAGCAGCTGACTTGTTATCGGGAATGGCAATAAAGATACTCATGTGATATGCAGGTTGAATTGTCCTTCAGGGATGATCATTCCTGGTATACATTGAATTCTGTTTCAGTACCGGTAATAGGTACAAAGCGGAGTCAGACAAACTGAGAAAATGACAAACAAAATATTCCGGCAATTATGATCCTGATTTTCCTTACCAGCGGATTATTTCTTGGATGGTCACTGGGAGCAAATGATGCTTCACATGTTTTCGGATCAGCTGTTGGATCCAGAATGGTCTCCTTCAGGAAAGCTGCAATAATTGCATCGGTCTTTTTTATTCTTGGCGCAGTCATCCAGGGTTCGGGAACATCCAATACCCTCAGCAGGCTGGGAGCCGTTAATGCTGTTGCCGGTTCATTTACAGTCGCGCTTTCAGCGGCCATCACGATCTATATGATGACAAAACTGGCGCTCCCGATTTCAACAACTCAGGCAATAGTCGGCGCCATAATCGGCTGGAATTTTTTTACAGGAAGTCACACAGACAGCAAGACACTTTCCACCATCGTTTCGTCATGGCTTGCCGGACCGCTAATAGGCGCAGTTTTCGCAGTTCTGCTCTACCTTCCGCTGAAGAAAATAAAAAAATCGGTAAATATTCATCTGATAAGGTTTGAATCATATATCCGGACAGGGCTGCTTATAGTCGGAGCATTTGGATCCTATAGCCTTGGAGCCAATAATATTGCCAACGTGATGGGAGTTTTCCTGCCTGCCTTTCACCTTAAAGATCTTGATCTCGGACTGTTTACTCTAGATTCATCCCAACAGCTATTCCTTCTGGGCGGTATATCCGTGGCCGCAGGGATTTTGACTTACTCGAAGAGAGTGATGGAGACTCTGGGCAATAATATTCTGGAATTATCTGCGGAAGCTGCGCTCGTGGTAGTGCTTGCCCAGGCGCTTGTGTTATTCATATTCTCATCATCCAGCCTGTCTGAATTCTCCGTTAGTCTCGGACTTCCTGCTATTCCAATGGTCCCTGTCTCCAGTTCCCAGGTAATAGTCGGCTGTATAATCGGCATAGGACTTTACAAGGGGGCACGAAACATCAACTTCAGGGTACTTGGAGAGATAGGACTTGCATGGATCATCTCCCCTGTGGCATCTGGTCTTCTGGCATTTCTGATGCTGTTTTTTGTAAAAAACATCTTCAGCCTGGATGTAGGCACAGTCAACGGCAGCCCTTCCTCAATTGCCGGCCATCAAATAAATACACCGGCAGATATCTCAGGAATAATGGAGTACCTTATCTTCGGTATCATAATATTCGGAATAATTGGCATTTTGTTTTATGCACTCCTGGAAAGCAGGAAAAAACGGGAAATGCAAAAATCTGAGACAAGGTTCTGGCAGAATATGAAGTAAGATATTCCGCGATTGACCTCAAAAGCCTTTGTAAATTCGGAAGACTACCCTGCCAGGAAAGGACCGGCAAGATCCGCTTCAATCCGCCAGAATTCAAAATATGTTTTACTGTTCACTCAAACGGAGAAAAGAATAATTCTTCCCGTAATACATCATCTGACCTAAGTAATCATCTGTATATTCAACCCTGACATCGGTTATCGCCCCGTCCCTGTCGAGGACAGGTGTAAGGTTGGGATTGACAAAACCACTGTAAGGAGCAAGGTCAAGCTTTGCATAACGTTCCAGCACTTCAGCATGTAACCCCTGATCGACCTTAACTCCATAATTTTCAACCAATTCTTTTCCCGCATTAAAGTCTCCTTCGGATTTAATTCGCTGTATCTCTCTGAGCAATTCACCGAAAAGATTCCTCAGCTTTTCATAGTCATTGATCTTTACAAATGTCTTTCCCCCGCGAATCAGAAAACGAATGACATTATCCTTCTTCCCATGCTCGTACGCCCAGTGTGATATGATTGCCCGGCAACGCATGTGCGCCTCCTCGATATCTTTTCCGGGTTTTATTCTTCCCAGCTGAGTTATCAGTCCGTTCCTTAAGTATATATCGTACTCAGCTTTTGCTGCATCAATACAGGGAAGCAATCCCAGCCCGGTCATTTTTTCATCCATCATGAAATAAAGGGCAAAAAGATCGGCCCTTGCCTCTTCAAGAGCAGAGTAATAATTCTTTAGTACATTGGGATCGGTTCCTTCGGCAAGTTTACCACTTGCATGTCCGACACATTCATGCAGATCAGTATGCAGAGAATCTGCAATGCTTTCAAATTTTCTGATCCTCGCCATCTCGGCCTCATCGAAAGCAAACTCCTCAAGAAAACCGTTACCAAGCGAAGATATTTCATAGGCGCTGGTAATATTGGCAAGAGTTACTGATTTTGAGCCTATCTCAGTACGTATCCAGTTAGTGTTTGGCAGATTAATACCCAGTGGAGAAGCAGGGTAACAGTCTCCTCCCAGCATAGCGATATTAATCACCTTTGCAGCCACACCGGTAACCCTTTCTTTGCGGTACCGGGGATCAATAGGTGAATTATCCTCGAACCACTGTGCATTGGCAGTTATAATCTTCGTCCTCTTTGTTGCTTCCGGATCGGTATACTCAACAATCGATTCCCAGGTAGCTTTCATACCCAGAGGATCTTCATACGTTTCAATGAAACCATTTATATAATCAACAACCTGATCACAGTTTCTCGCCCATGCGACATTATAGTCATCCCATGTTCTAAGATCGCCTGTCCTGTAGTAATCCGTCAGAAGGCTGATCTCCTTCCTCTGTGCATCAGTTTCAGCAGTTTCAGCAGCCTTATTCAGCCAGAATATGATGACATCGATTGCTTCTCCATATTTACCACCCGATCTATAAACCTCTTCAGATATTTTCCCGTCGCGTTTGACTACACGCGAATTCAGCCCTGTGGATACAGGATGAGGATCTTCAGGATCAATCAGCCGGGAATAAAAATCCTCAACTTCATTCTGTGTAACTTCCGAATAAAAATTGGATGATGATCCGGAAACAATATCCATACCTGCCTTCTGTTCTGATTTTCGCGCGTACAGCTTTTCATCGAAAATGATCTGATTCAGCAGACTGATGAGCTGATCCGCTGTCTCTCCCTTTTCCAGGGGTAACAAATCAGCGGGAGTTTCACTGACGATCTTTTTAAAATAATCACTGCTGAAGCCAGGAATGAACTTATCTCTTGAATAGTGATGATGTATCCCGTTTGCAAAAAATACTCTTTTCGCGTATGTCAGGAAGGCTTTATATTCAGGTGAATCCTTATCTCCTTTATAGCCTTCAATAACCGCTTCAATTGATTTACGGATCTTAAGGTTATATTTGAAATTCTGATCCCAGAGAATATCACGACCGGAAAGAGCAGCCTGGCTCAGATAATAAATAAATTTCTTCTGCTGAAGAGTAAGTTCCTCAAAACCCGGTAACCTGTATTTAAGAACACGAATATCCTCAAACTTCTCAACGAAATATCTGAAATCATCGGTATTGTCTCCCTCTTTATCCTGCTTACTGCTGTAAGATATCGGATCTGATGTCATCATTGTATTCATAATCAATATATAACTCCCTGCAAAGACGATTGGAGCGTCTGGTTTTTCAGTTGCGGCAATTTACAAAAAGACTACCGGTTTACCCTCAATGCCTGTGAACATATTAAACGATCTATTGTTTGAAAATATGATAATTTCATGATTTATATCAACCATTAAAATCTTGCATTATGAAGAAAATGAATCCTGTTGTACATTTCGAGATGCCTGCAAAAGACAGGATCCGGATGGCTGATTTCTATTCCAGGGCATTCGGCTGGAAATCTGACCTGCTTGGTGAGGACATGGGAAATTATGTTACAGTAACAACAACGCCCACAGGCGAGAGAAACAGACCACTTACCCCGGGCGCTATTAACGGAGGATTTTACCCGGTCAAACCGGAAGATAATACTCAGCATCCCTCACTGGTCATAGGTGTTGAGAACATCAAAGAATCTGCTGAAGCTGTTGTCAGCTCAGGTGGCAGGTTACTTGGTGAGCCGGTCGAAATCCCAGGCGTCGGGTTATACGTGTCATTCATAGATACCGAAGGGAACCGGCTAAGTATACTTCAACCCTTCATGCAGTAACAGTGACTGGTCAGCGACTCTGTATTTTTATGTATGGAATAAATTGTTTTATCTTTAGAGGATCAGCATAACAGAGGAACAACATGGATAGTATTATTGAAAAGATCAGGAATGAACTTGTTACATTATCGGATGATACTGTAAGGCAAACGGGAGAAAGGTTTTTCAAAGAGGAGGTCAGGCTTTATGGCATTAAATCGGAGATTGTAAAGAGGATTGGAAAGGAATACTTCAAATTACTGAAAGGAAGAGAAAAAGGAGAAATCTTTGATCTATGTGAGGAACTCTGGAAATCCGGTATCCTGGAGGAGACAGGTATAGCATGCAACTGGTCTGAATACATCCATAAAGAATACAAATCAGAGGACTTTAAGATATTCGATAAATGGGTAAATTCATATGTAACCAACTGGGCCGCCTGCGACACATTATGCAACCATTCGGTAGGAATGATCGTCACGATGTACCCGGAGCTTATTGACAAGCTAAAGGAATGGGCAAGGTCAGGCAACCGCTGGGTTAAGAGGGCATCTTCAGTATCTCTTATCATACCTGCCAGGGAGGGAAAATTCCTTGACGATATCTTTGAAATAGCAGGTATATTGCATTCTGATACGGATGATATGGTTCAGAAAGGATACGGGTGGATGCTGAAAGCGGCCAGTCAGGCACATATGGACGAGGTTTTCAGATATGTCATGTCAGTGAAGGCAACCATGCCCAGAACAGCGTTGAGATACTCCATAGAAAAAATGCCGGCAGAATTTAAAGCCAGGGCTATGGCCAAATAGTCTGCCGGGATTGTTACCTTTACAGATCGAATTTTTCATGTAATGGGCAAACAATTTTCCGTATTCATTTTACTTCTTACGTCATCATTTTCATATTCACAGGACAGGGTGACGGGTCATGATTTTGCTACAAGGTCCGAGGTGATAGCAAGAAATGGGATGGCTGCAACCAGTCAGCCACTCGCGACACAGGTGGCGCTTGACATTCTGAAAAAAGGTGGAAATGCAATTGATGCCGCCATTGCAGCAAATGCAGTATTATGTGTGGTTGAACCAACCGGAGCTGGAATTGGCGGAGACATTTTCGCTATCATCTGGAGCGCAGACAAACAGAAATTATTCGGTCTGAATGGAAGCGGCAGATCGCCAAGATCTCTCAAATCGGATTATTTCAGGGATAATGGAATGGACCTTATTCCAAAGTACGGTCCGCTGCCTGTAACAGTGCCAGGTTGTGTGGACGGATGGTATGAAATGAACGAATTGTTCGGGCGCATGGCAATGAAGGATCTCCTTCAACCTGCAATCAATTATGCCAGAGAAGGTTTCCCGGTAACAGAGGTTATTGCCAACAGCCTTCAGAAAAACACAGAGATACTGAAAGACTATCCTAATATCAGGGAGGTGTTTATGCCTAATGGCAAAGCTCCTGAAAAGGGAGAAGTCTTCAAAAATCCACAACTGGCAAATACGCTCGATAAAATAGCCCGTGGCGGCCGTAATGAATTCTACAAGGGCAGTATCGCAAGGGATATCGATTTCTTCATGAAAAAACAAGGTGGATTCCTTTCATATGAAGACCTCGCAAGACATCATTCGGAGTGGGTTGAGCCGGTCAGTACAACTTACAGAGGATATGAGGTATGGGAACTGCCTCCCAACGGACAGGGAATAGCAACCCTTCAGATGCTCAATATACTGGAGGGATTTGATATCTCTTCCATGGGATTCGGATCGGCAGAGTACATTCATGTATTTACTGAAGCGAAGAAGCTTGCATTTGAAGACAGGGCTAAATACTATTCTGATCCTGTATTCAATAACATTCCTGTGAACCAGCTCATCTCCAAACGATATGCTGCGACAAGACGCAGACTGATAAGTCCCCTCAAAGCTGCCAGCATTTATGAAAGCGGGAAACCTGAAGCAGGAAACACGGTTTATCTGACCGTTGCAGACAGGTTTGGTAATATGGTGTCTCTGATCCAGAGCAATTACCGTGGAATGGGTTCCGGTATGTGCCCTACGGGTTTAGGATTTGTCCTTCAGGACCGGGGGGAATTATTTGCTCTGGAAGATGGTCATAATAATGCCTACGCACCCGGCAAACGGCCGTTTCACACAATAATCCCGGGGTTCATAACAAAAAACGGGAAGCCATGGGTCAGTTTCGGTGTGATGGGTGGTGATATGCAGCCACAGGGACAGGTACAGATAATTATTAATCTCATAGATTTCAGGATGAACCTTCAGGAAGCTGGCGATGCTCCCAGAATTCATCATATAGGTTCATCAGAACCGACAGGTCAGCTCATGACCGACGGAGGTACACTTCTTCTTGAAAACGGGTTCAGATGGGAGGTCATTCAAAAACTGCTCAGCATGGGATATAAAGTACAATGGGATCTGGGCGGGTATGGAGGGTATCAGGCAATTTTGTGGGATCAGAAGAACAAAGTCTGGTTCGGAGCTTCTGAATCCAGAAAAGACGGGCAGGCGGCTGGATATTAAAGAAAACCGGCTGATATAATCCGCAAACAGCGGATTGAGACTTTACTATTTAATGCCCAGCAAATCCATAATACCATTTATGTATGTAAGAGGGTGGATCGGGTTACCCGGTACATACAAATCGATGTGACGCTCTTCAATAAACTTCCTGCCCAGAGCAGAACTTCCCTCAAAAATTCCCCCACTTATTGCATCAGTACCGGCAAGAATAATTATTTTCGGATCAGGAACCGAATCATAGCATATATTCAGAGCTTCAGCCATGTTTTCACTCACAGGACCTGTTATGACAATACCATCGGCATGACGGGGCGATGCAACAAATTCAATCCCATATCTGCCAAAATCAAAATTCACATTCCCAGATGCATTAAGCTCCATTTCGCATGAATTATCACCGCCGGCAGATACCTGGCGAAGTTTCAATGAATTTCTGAAAAGCTTCCTGACATCTTTCCTTACTATATCTGAATCAAGCCGGACAGGTTTATCATAACCAGGTTTTATAATCAACTTATCTCTGACATTAGAAGCTATCCTATAGTCATTTGTGAATTTTATTATGTCAGGCAGGAGGAATGAACATTCTCTGCAAAAAACACATTTTCCGAGATCTATTGAACCGGAATTTTTATCGATCGCCTTAACCGGGCACAGCGAGCAGACAGACGCAATTTCACTGTCAGTTATATCTTCCGAGATAACTGGTCTGCCTCTGAACAGCCCTGATACGGGTTGAGTACGCAGATCTTTGATATACTGTCTGCCATGACTTTTCAGGATCCTGAATTCTTTCAGCATATAGAAATGATCAAAAACTAATTACAAATCGTTACCACAATATGACAGGTTGAAACTTTTGTTGCAAATCGGAAAATCTGAAATTTCCTGATTTCGTACTGCCAGTGCAAGAGCCATCCAGTTATGCATGGAAGGATCTTTCACTTTATAATGTCCGATCTTTCCACTCCTGTCGGTAATGGCTGCATGGCATATCTCACCTCTCCATCCTTCCACGATTGAGATTCCAATGCGTTCTGGTTGTAATTTATATTTATAAACAGGTTTACAGATATCCCTGGCGCTGTTTTTCCATATTTCCAGGAGAGCCCGAATAATTTTCACCGATTCCTGTACTTCCAGAGTGCGCAGCATACCGCGAGCCAGAACATCACCTGTATCCAGAATGACCTGATGAACATTGAATTTTCCGAAATACTGAAACGGATGTGTCACGCGTGAATCCCGGGGAATGCCACATGTGCGTGCAGCCATCCCCACAGCGCCAACGCTCAGAGCCTGTTTCCGGGTTACTATTCCTATATCTTCAAACCGGGCCAGAATGCTCGGCAAAGTGTAAATGCGATCTGCAACCTCACTAAACCGTCTTCCCGCGTCATCAAGGATTTTCAGTATTCCATCCGCAACATCCTCCGTGAGAGGGAAATTACTGCCTCCGGGGCGTATCAGCCCTTTCCCGAAACGGTTTCCACACCATAATTGGGTTGTGTTTATTATCATAGTTCTCAAAGCCTCGCAGACTGCCTGACCAAGCTGATAGGCAACATCACCGCATAAAGCAGCCGTATCTCCAATATGAACTGCGATTCTTTCCATCTCCAGCGCTATGCAACGTTCAATCTGTAATGTCTCGCTGACCTCAATTCCGGATAACGATTCAATAAGCTGCGAATGAGAGAGCCCATGCCCGATTGAAGTATCTCCGGCGATACTTTCAGAGAGGATACATCTTTGAAGCGGATCATTTTTCTCAATGAATAATCCTTCGATTCCTCTATGCTGATATCCAAGCTGGATTTCGAGATGCAATACCTTTTCGCCATTGCAGATAAATCTGAAATGTCCCGGTTCAATTACTCCTGCATGAATTGGGCCCACCCCTACTTCATGTAATTCTTCGCTCTCAATAGAATAAAAAGGATAATTGTTTATAATTCCGGATTTGTCAGAACGATCATGCGGATATCTTACCGGTTTCAGCCATGGGTGACCTTCAAATATTATATTGTAATTTTCGTGTATCTCGCGTTCAAAAATCTGCATCTGAGAACAAACCGGAGTCAACGATTTCAGCACAGTGGTATTTTTCTCCGGAAAGTATGAGAGCAGATAAATAATATTGTTCCTGTCGTCAGCTATATAACAATAAAACCTTAGGGTGTCTGAGTCCGGCACTCCATAATAGGCTAGACAATGTTTATCTTCATCTTTAAGAAAATTACATGCCAGTTCAAAAAAAACATCGTATTTTAAAGCCGGTATCTCCTTAATATCAAGCGGGAGTGAATTATTACATATTTCCGAATACAGCTTTTGATTCATTATTATTTCTATTTTGGCAATACGGCAATACTTTGATTTATAAGATCCACCATGAAAGCAGGCTTGTAAAAACACATTACAATTACTATTCCCAGAAGGATGAACTGGGTCAGGGATTCAACAGGGCTAATGACGTCCGGAATTCTTGAATTATCTTCAATTCTTGAGTTTGAAAAGAGAATATGCATAAATCTTGTGCTCATTGCATAAATCACAAAGCAAAGCAGGATAACGGCAATAATCAGCACTATCCATTTACTTTTTAATACCATGCCTTCAAAAATCATAAATTCTGAAATAAACAACCCGGAAGGCGGAATAGCAAGGATACATACCATTCCAAGGAGAAGAACCAGTGCTCCTGCCGGATACAGCTGAAAATATTTTCCACACTCGTCAAGTTTGAAAGTATGAAGCACTCTTGAAAGCTGGCCCATCTGAAAGAAAAGGCTTGATTTAGTAAAGGAATGCAGGATTATAAGAAGCAATGCAGCATAATAACCGGGTCCTCCCACTCCTATCGCAATCGCTACCAACCCCATATTTTCAAGACTTGAATAAGCCAGCATCCTTTTCAGATGTTTAGCTTTAAGCATATAACCTGCTGCCACCAGTAGCGATAATAATCCGGAAAGGATCAGGACATTGTTCATGAAAGGCAGAATAACCGATGACGAGAACAATTTATAAACACGAAAAATTGCAAGAAATCCTACATTCATCAAAGTTGTGGAGATCAGAGCGCTGATGGGCGGAGGGGCTACTGAGTGAGCATCGATTGTAACAGTATGCATCGGGAAAAGACCCATTTTTGTACTGAAACCTATCAGAACAAACACGAAAGCTGTTTTCAGATACAATGGATTTGCCTGATTTATAATATTTGACAACATTGTAAAGGAAAGATTTGCAGCATCGCCACGTCCATAAATAAAGCTTAAAAACAATATGCCCAAATAGGCAATTGAGATTCCGACAGAGCATATAAATACATATTTCCATGTAGCCTCCAGGGCCATTTCGGTCCGGTCATGATAAATAAGGGCTGCCACAGCCAGAGTAGTTGCCTCAACAAAGATCCAGAGAACAGTCATTCCATTTGCCAGGTAGGCTCCTGTCATGAATGTCATCAGCGCTATCAGGGCAGAATGGTATATGTTGAATTTTTTTGTTTCATCTTTTGAGGCATAGATAAATCCATGGTAAATAGTCGGGATCGTCAATAATGATAATACTGAAAGAAGTAATACGGCAATACTGCTATAAGTGAAATAACCCAGCTGCGTTTTTCCTAAATTGATCCAGCAATAAAATGTAAAACTTATATGCATGATAGCATATCCTATCGTAATTCCTTTAGTAATAGCCTTATTCTTAAACAGAATTACAAGGATGCTCATTAAAACCGATATGACAAAAAACAATAACAATGTCATTTATTAATCTTTTAATCTTGTTATTTCGTTAATATGTGGTCTGAGTTTTAATCCGAAGAAGCCAAGGATCAGAACTCCGACAAAAATATCAAGCAAAATTCCGATATTTATCATCATAGGCATTTCATTCCCTATTGCGAGTGAAAACAGGAAAATGGCATTTTCAACAATAAGGAATCCGATGAGATGAGATATTATCAACTTATGAGTGACAATAAGAAGCAGTCCGGTAAAAAGTGTGAACAGAGCTATTGTCATGTAAATTGTGTTAACGAAAGAGTTTAATAAGGAATTAGCCAGAACAACGCTTATAAGCAAAGCACAAATAGAAAACAACAGCGAATAAAACCCTGGCAAAGCAAGACTATGAACTTTAGTCACACCTGAACGATTAATAATTTTTGTCAATAAGAAAGGAGTCACAATGGCTTTAAAGATCAATGATTCGCAAGCGACAAAAATCAGGTTGGCAGTATTAACTTCCTTTAGTTCAAAAACCGCTATTCCACTAAGCAATAAACCCTGAAGCGCGATAAGTTTTACGTATACAATCAGCCTCTCCGCGGAAGCAAAGTAGACCAGTGTCACTGCAAATAATACTATCAGGTAATTAACCATACACTGATTCTAAATAATTTTTTCAGTCAATATTAATACTATCAAAAATGCTATCAATCCGATCGAAGATATTGTCAGAATGAACTTGGGATTAAGATTCATTTTGTTCCGTGCCCTGAAGGATTCAATAAGTCCGATGATTATTGCACAAATTATCTGAACTGCCACGAACAGACCAATCTGTAAAAAAATATCCCATCCTGCCGGGACAACAATATTATACATTAAAGCCCCATAAATTGCAAACTTCAGATAGGAACCGATATGAATTAAGCCCTTATCAAAACCACTGTTGTCGAGTATCATTACTTCGTGGATCATAGTCAGTTCCAGATGTGTTTTCGGATCATCTACAGGGAGCCTGCTATTTTCGACCATTATTATCTGAATAAACAAATAGAATCCTATAGCGCTATATATCAGCACATAATCATTCTTTGTAACGAAGAAATGGCTGAATATATCTGAGAAAGAGGTATAACCTGTAAACATAGCGAACGTTGCCAACAGTATAAAAAACGCCGGTTCGACAAGCATTGAAAAAAATGCTTCACGGTTGGCTCCCATTCCCTCAAAACTACTTCCGGTATCAAGTGCTGCTATAATTGAAAAGAATTTACCAAGCGCCAGGAGGTAAGAGAAGAATACAAAATCGCCATCAAATGAAATAATTGCAGACTGGTTTCCAAATGGAATAACAAGCATGACACAGATTATACAAGACAATGAAACAGCGGGAGCAATCTGGAATATTAGCCCCGTTGTGTTACTGAACACGCTGCCTTTTCTCATAAGCACACCTATTTCTTTTATAGGTTGAAATATTCCAGGTCCTTTTCGTCCTGATGCAAGACTTTTTGTTCTTACAATCATGCCGGGGAAGAAAAGGGATGCTAATATGATTAAAACTAATCCGATCATGTCAGATGATATTGAAATAGGTCAAAATGAATACAACCAGCATATATATGAACGCGTACAGAATATAGTGCTGTATCTGTCCCGTCTGCATCACGGCAATTTTTTTCAGAAGGTCCGAAAACCAATTGATCGGCCTGTTAATCAAATATTTTTTGAAAATATCAGTACTGTGAGACTCAAAAGTTCTTTCATCAGGGAAAATCTCATCCTCCCTGATGTCTCGCATGATCTTCTTTGTCTGTAGAATTGGTTTTGCAAGATGATTATAATTATATGTGTAAGATGTCGCGGTATACTGTTGTTTAAAAGTGCCGGCCGAATATCCACAGCCCCATGTCGGGCCATAAGATATTTGCCGTTTCTTTATATGATAATGCCTGTAAACCAGCAATGATACGAGGGAAACAATAAATACTCCGCAAATCAGGCTAATCTGATTAAGGCTGTTCAAAGAAGAGGCTGAAATACCGGTAATATTTGTAAGATTAAATGCCTGGCTGATTATTCCTGACACTGGTTTCACAAAAAGAACCGAGGCCAATCCAATTGTAACAATAAAAGTAACAGTAATTAATTGAGGGAAGAGCATGTCCCTGCTCACTTCCCGGACCATTTTTGCCCGTTCGGAACGGGCTTCACCAAGAAATACAATCCCAAAAGCCTTTGTGAAACAAAATATTGCCAACCCTCCGATAAGAGCTAATCCGACAATACTGCCCAGAACAATTATAGACTGTATTAAATTTGCCGCAGACAGGCTCTTAAACATCCCGATATAGATAAGGTACTCTGAAATAAAACCATTGAAGGGAGGCAGTCCGCTGATTGCAAGAGCGCCAATCAGAAACAGGATTGCCGTATGGGGCATTTTTTTCATTAACCCTCCCATCTGCTCTATATTCCTTGTATGCATTGCATGATACACAGAACCTGAATTGAAGAACAAAAGCGATTTGAACAGGGAATGATTCAGTACATGAAGCAAACCTCCGCTGAAACCGATCAGGCTCAGGTAAGGATTATGAGTCGCCATACCAATTACGCCTGATCCCATGCCGATACCAATAATGCCGATATTCTCAATGCTGGAGTAGGCAAGCAAACGTTTCAGATCGCGCTGCATTATTGCCATCATAATACCAAAAATCCCGGTTATCAATGAGATAAGAAGTATGGTGACGCCAATCAGAAGAAGATTATTCTGAACAGACATCAGGACTCTCAGAATTCCATAAATACCCATTTTAATCATCACGCCCGACATCACTCCTGAAACATGAGAAGGCGCTGCAGGATGAGCCTCAGGCAACCATGTGTGCATCGGAACGAACCCAGCCTTAATGCCAAAACCGATAAAAAACAGGACAAAAAGGAAGTAATTGGAGTGATTTGAAAAATAAAGCTTGAGCGAATCAAAGCTCATCTGCCCTGTTACTTTTCCTAACAGCAGAAAGGCAACAAGGATGAAAAACATGCCAACATGCATCTGTATCAGATAACTTATTCCGGTTTTCAGTATAATGCGGTTCTCTGCTTCGAATATGACCAGAAGAAAAGACGATATTGCCATTACCTCCCAAACAATGAGAAAGGTAAGACCATCGCGAATCATCACCACCAGTATCATCGAGAGATATAACCACAGGTATGAAAAAAAATGTATCGAAAATGAAAGGGAGTTTTTTGTCTGATGATAAGGTCTGAGATATCCTCTGGCATAAAGCAGTCCAACTAAAACGGTAATATTAATAACAACTGTAAAGAATGCAGAAAGTCTGTCGATTGTCAGTATCAGACTGTTTCCGAAAAAAGGAAAGTCAAGATTAATTTGAAGAACCTGCAAGTTTCCAGCTAAAACTTTGTAACACCATACTGAACTTAAAACAATGGCGCCACTTAACAGGAATAAGGTATAGTGGAATTTATAATTCTTAGGTATCAAAAAAACCAGGAACGTCAGAGACAAAATAATGAGAAACAGTACAGCATCCATTTCAGGTGGCAAATAATTTAAACTTTAAATTTACTTTCCGTCTTTAGAAAAACTCCGGGCACACAACAATGCATTTACGAATCATATTCAATTCATAAATAATCATATACATATTTCCTTAACAGAAGAGCAAATTAAAAATCGCAAAAGTATCAAATTATCTTTAACTTATAATTGACAGGAGTGACTAAAGTGTTATTAATAAAAAACCCGGGGGGTGCCCGGGTAAATATTCATTTGTTTTTAAATTGCTGCTTCCTTTACTGCCAGCACTTTGGTTGTTCCGCCTTCTGACAGGTTGATATCGTGAGGCTTATTAGTTTTCCATGCTCCGCAGGTGAAATCAGGAACCTGTATCGACTGGCCTTTGTTAGAAACTGACCACTCACTCAGTGGAGCAACAGAGCTCCACAAGGCGCCGTCGTAAACATTCTGATCAAGCGGCAGTCCGTTCCTGAGACAGTCTATGGTACGCCAGTCCATGATAAAGTCCATTCCTCCATGTCCGCCGACCAGTTTTGCCATTTCTCCCACCCTTATAACTATCCCGGGAGTGAATTTCTCATAGTATTCCTTCATCGTTTTTTCATCCGCCCATTCTTCACCGATTGCAATATGTTCCAACGGATATTTGACAACCATTCCTTTTGTACCTTTTATCAGGTGTATCCTTGAATAGGGCTGGGTAGAGGAAGTGTCGTGCTGGATCATCATCGTTTTTCCAAGAGCTGTACGTATTATTGACGTATTCAGGTTTCCCCTGAATGAAGAATTTTTCCATTCGTTATAGAACGGATCATTGGCATCAAGTTCTTTTTCCTTTGCCGCCATTGAAAAATCATTTGTAGAAACCGAGCTGAGATGCTCCATCTTATCGCCCCTGTTGATGTTCAGGGCCTGGCAGACCGGACCCAGACCATGTGTCGGATATACGTTTCCATTCCTTGTTGCATTTTCCCGCAATCTCCACATATTTGTATAGGCATCATCCACCTGCTTGTCATCCTGTGGCTTTCTGAAATTCATTTCAAGAAGGTTATGAATATATGCACCTTCTCCGTGAATGATATCCCCGAACATTCCCTGACGGGCCATATTAAGGGTCAGAAGCTCAAAGAAATCATAACAACAGTTTTCAAGCATCATACAGTGCTTTCTTGTCTTTTCGGAAGTTTCAACAAGTTGCCAGGCTTCTTCAACACTGCGTGCAATAGGCACTTCACAGCATACATGTTTCCCGTTTTCCATTGAGTAGACAGCCATCGGGGTATGCCAGATCCATGGTGTTACAATATAGATCAGATCAAGATCTTTAAGTTCTGCAAGTTTTTTCCAAGCAAGATCGTCTCCCGTAAATTCACGCGCCGCAGGCCGTCCTGCTACATTCAGGAACTTCTGGGTGCCATCAAGGGCAGCTTTTCTGATATCACAGATAGCGCTTATTTCAACGCCATCGATATGCGACAACCTCTTGACAGCTTCACTTCCTCTGTCTCCGAGACCAATGACACCGATCCTGACAACAGGAATTGGAGGTGCAGCATATCCGCACATATTGAACCGTTGTGAATGCTCTTTATTTACTGCATCGAGTATCTGATTCAGGTTAGAAGCTGGCTTTGCAGGAGAACAGCTGTTAATAAGGCTTCCGGTCACAGCTCCGGCGCCTGCTATTGTAGCTGTCTTAAGAAAATCGCGGCGATTTGTCGTCATTGTTTGTCAGTTTTTCGGGATTAGGATTTAGTCAATTATAACCCGAAGTTACGTATTTACTTTCAGAGAGACAAACAGAGCGAAGTGCACTGAAAAAATATTGATTGGAGGCCTTCATCCGATCATATCACCGGGCTTTACCTTCAGATTTCACTGAGTTCTTGCGTCTTCCCGCGATGTCCTCAACAAGCCCTCCGGTAATATAGCCCAGCAACATTCCATAAAGAGTGCTCATATACCAGACTGACTTTATAAAACACGTACCGGAAGCACAACCAATATATCTCCAGTACAAAAAGCCTCCTGCAGCGCCGGTGACGGTAAAAATCAAAGTCAGAATATGCTTTTTCAGAAATGTCTTCATGTCTTTTTTTTTCATAAAGAACGGAAGTATATGTAAAAACAGCAGTGACCAAAGTCACATACTCCGATTATCCAATACAAGATCGGGATATTCTACTGAATTTCTGCCAAGTTTAACTTTCCCTTTGAGCTCAAGATTCTTCAGAAGACGGGAAACAACCTCTCGCGAGGTATTCAGGCGAATAGCAATCTCCTGATGCGTACCGGCGAAAATGGTCTTCCCTGTCGAACTGTACCTGTCGCGAAAGAATTTTTCAATTCTCTCATCAAGTTTCATATAAGCTATGGAGTCTATTGTTTCAAGCAGCTCATCAAACCGGCGCTTATAGGAATTCATTATAAATTCTTTCCAGGTTCTGTATTCAGAAATCCATTTATCTGTTACTCCTGCCGGAACTAAAAGTATTATAGATTTTTCTTCAGCAATTATTCTGATATTGCTCTTCCGGACTCCAATACAACAGGTCAGGGCCATGCTGCATATTTCTCCGCCGTTGAGATAGTAAAGCAGAAGTTCATTGCCATTTTCGGAGAGTCTCACAACTCTGAGGCACCCACTGATTACCATCGGGAAGAATTTAATGTATTCCCCTTCTTCCAGGATGCCGGTTCCGCTGTCAGGATTATGTACAGACGACACCCTTCCGATTTCGGCGATAAGATCCCTCTCCAGAGACGGAAAGGCTTGCAAAATCATTTCAGTTTTATCAGACACAAGCATATCAGAAAAAGATCAAATCATGTTAAAGCAATCCCTATAAGGGCAAAGGTCAGATATTTGTGTCATATTATAATCTAATTTATACTTTTACTGACAAAAATTTGATATGATTTTCAGGAATTATTCCCTCAGGAAGCGCAACACGTTCGGACTGGATTATCATGCCGACACGTTTATAACAATAGGCAGTGAAAATGAAGCAAAGAAACTGTTTCAGAACCGGATACAGATCAGTCAACCACATCTTATTATCGGGGGAGGGAGTAACCTGCTGTTCACAGAGGATTTTAAAGGAACCATACTTTCTCCTGAAATCATGGGAATATCTGTTGAGGAAAAGAAATCAGATACTGTCACTGTATCTGCCGGAGCAGGCGTTATCTGGGACGAATTTGCGGAGTGGTGCGCAGAAAATGGATTTGCCGGAACAGAGAATCTGTCTTTCATCCCTGGTAATTGCGGAGCTGTACCGGTGCAAAATATAGGAGCCTATGGAGTTGAAGCTGCCGATATCATTGACAGGGTAAGGGCAGTCTCGGTTGAAGACGGATCGATAATGGAATTCACAAAAGATGAATGCAGGTTCGGATACAGAACGAGTATTTTTAAAAACCAGCTCAGGGGCAAATATCTGATCAGCAGGGTATATTTTACTCTGAGTCTGAGACCCGAGTTCAGTTTGTCATATGGTTCTCTGAGGCAGGAGGTTGAATTGATGGGTAGTGTATCGATCCGTAATGTCCGTAACGCAGTCATTAAGATAAGAAGAAGCAAATTACCGGATCCACAGGAGACCGGCAATGCAGGTAGTTTTTTCAAGAATCCGGTCGTTGACAGGGAAAAAGCGGAGAAGCTCCTGGCTGAATTCAAGGGGATGCCGGTTTATGACGATCCATCCGGCGGGAAAAAACTGGCAGCAGGCTGGCTGATTGAAAAATGCGGCTGGAAGGGGAAAATCAGCGGAAGAGCTGCAGTTCATGACCAGCAATCGCTTGTCATCATAAATCCCGGAGATGCGACAGGCAAGGAAATATACTTTCTGTCGGAAGAAATAAAAAAATCGGTTATGGAAAGATTCGGCGTCGGACTCGAAAGAGAAGTTGAGATTATCGGCTCTATTTAAATATCCTTCTCCTGTCAAGTTCTTTCTGGTAAAGTGACGCGTAGTGGTTATGTTCGGGAAGCGTCCTTGAAAAATGATGATATCCTGAAAAATCAGCCCGGGCAACAAAAAAAAGGAAGTCATGGTCCTCCGCATTCAGTACTGCTTCCAGTCCTTCGATCGACGGACAACCTATTGGTCCGGGAGGAAAACCTGTATGTTTGTAGGTATTGTAAGGAGACTCTGTTTCAAGATATTTGGTCAGTACCCTGGTTATTGTAAAATCGTTGAGTGCAAATTTAATTGTAGGACAGGCCTGTAGAGGGATGCCCATTTTAAGTCTGTTCAGGTACACCCCTGCAATCCTGGGTTTTTCATCCGGCTTAACAACCTCGTCATCTATTATTGATGCAAGTATGGAAACCTGAATGGGAGTCAGCCCTTTAGCCTTTGCCCTGGATATTCTTCCTTCATTCCAGAAACTTCTGAACTCCCTGAGCATCCTGTTGTAAAATCCCTTTGCATCAGTATTTCTGTAAATCTCGTATGTATTTGGTATAAAAACAGAAATGATAGTCTCCCTGCTGAAGCCATCGGCAGAATAATTTGCTTCATCTGAAAGGTAATCCATGATGCTTGCAGAATCAGCTTCAAGCTGTTTCCCTATTCTTCCGGCAAGCTGATTCAGTGTCCGTATATTGGAAAATGTCACCTGGACAGGAGATTGTCTTCCTGATCTGAGAATATTCAACAGTGCATTGTAGCTAATATCCCGGTCGATGACATATCGTCCCGGCTTTATCAGTGACGGATAGTTCTTCTGTCTTGCTATCCATCCGAATACAACAGGATAATTGATTTTCACCTCCGATGTAATGGAGTCCATCACCTGATTATAGGTGGCTCCGGTGGGGATAATAATAATCCTCCCCGGTTTTTCGCCATGGATCTCCGGTCCGAAAACAATCCTGTATAATAAAAACAAAGCTGACAGAATCAGGATTACAGCCGGCAGAACACCATATATCAAAAATTTTTTTCTCACACAGTAAAGGACAGGATGCAAATTTAAGGATAATGTTATAACTGCAAAATAGCTTTAAGTCGCTGATTTTATACCTTTTTTCTAAATTTGCCTCTGTATTAACCTCAAAATCACAAAAAAAATGACAGTTTCAACTCTTATTATCCTTCTGGGAATAGGTATAATCACCGGAGCTATGGCGGGAATGCTTGGTATTGGCGGAGCTATAATAATGATACCTGCCCTGGTGTATATCATGGGCTTCAGCCAGCAGACAGCACAGGGTACCAGCCTGGCCGTAATGCTCCCTCCGGTTGGAATTATTGCAGCATATAACTATTATAAGGCAGGGCAAGTGAATATTAAGTTCGCACTTATTCTGGCCGGTGCCTTCCTTATTGGTTCATATTTCGGTTCAAAGCTTGCACTTAATATTTCCCAGGAAACCCTTAAAAAGATTTTCGCGGTTCTTCTAATTATCGTAGCTGTTAAAATGTTGCTCCCCAGGTGAGAAATTCACGGGATAAAGATTTATTATATAGCTTTAATAAATAAAATACTACTACGCGGGATCCATCTTGTAAATCAACTTCAAATGATATAAACCGGACGTCCTCTTCTGGTTAGATCCAGAAACACTTTATTAGTGAAAGTCATTCAATAAAAGATGCTTCCAGGCATAACCTGATATTATAAACTGCCGGATTATTCTGAATAATACATGTGACTTTCATCTAAAAATCGTACCTTTACGTTTATGTCTAACCAAAAAATGGGGAAAAATGAAAAAATCAATATTGATTTTAGCAATCGTACTGACACCTATGGTCCTCAGCGCTCAGGGTATCGGACTGGGTATCAAGGGCGGAGCTAACTTTTCCAACCCGGATGTAAAGGATGTAAGCATTAAATCTGCTACAGATTTTCATATCGGAGCATACCTTAACCTGAACTTATCGAGCAAATTCGGTATTACTCCTGAAGTACTGTACAATGCGTACGGAAGTAAATGGGATGACACCAAAGTCGATCTGGATTACATTTCAATTCCTGTAATGCTAAGGATCAAGCCGATAGACCTTCTCAGCCTGGAAGCCGGTCCTCAGTTCGGATTTCTGACAAAAGCACATGTTGAGGATATAGGTGATGTCAAGGATCAGCTTAAAAACAACGATTTCGGTGTTGCTTTCGGCGCTGGGCTGCATTTTCCTCTGGGCCTCAATGTCGGAGCAAGATATGTACTCGGATTTACCAATATATCTGACGTTTCAAGCGAGACTGTAAAAAACCGTACGCTTCAGATATATGTCGGATGGACTCTGTTCGGAGCCAAATAATTCAGGTATCTGAAATTTGTAATATAAATTGGAGGAAGCACCCGAAAAGTGACTTCCTCTTTTAACTTTTAAATAAAAACAAAGGATTTAATTCGTAGGAGGTTTACTTCTTCTCCAGTTCAGCAAAAATCGCCTTTCTCATATCATCGAACTCTTTTCTTTCGAAAAGCCTTGTAAGAAAGATAATTTTCCCAGTCCGATCGATAATAACATTCCGGGTAACTCCTGCTTCCTTGAGTGCATAAAGCCCGAATATATCAGCTCCCGGATCAAGGGCAAGAGGATACGAAATAGCTATATCCTTATGGAACTTGTTTACAGTCTCCGCCGGCTCATCCCTGTCAATTCCTATGACCAGCAGACCAGCACTTTTTTTCTCCTTCCAGATTTCCTTCTCAATGAATGGCATCTCCTTGCGACATACACTGCACCAGCTTGCAGTAAACTGGAGCATAACCACCTTCCCCCGGAGGTCTGATAGTTTGTATGTCTTTCCCCCTGCTTCCCTGATAGTAAAATCAGGTGCAATATCTCCGACTTTTACCAGATATCCGTTTTCATATACTTTCTTTTCCTGCCCAAAAGAGGCGAGAACAGGGACCAGTAACATGAACAACAAAATTTCAATTCTACTCATTTTATAATCAGTTAATTTTTCAAAGATAGAATTGTAAATCAAATTACAATTAATATTTACCTTAGTAAAATCAACAAGCTGTGAACCATTGACAATCATAACAAGCCATGAAACAATATCTTGCACTATTCCTGATATTTTTTGCATTAGAATCCACGGAAGCCTTTGGCCAGGACACGGATACCGAAAGGGGAATGAAAGAGATAACAACAGATGTAATCAGGGCGCAGTTGGGATTTCTTTCCTCCGACTGGATGGAAGGACGTGAAGCATATGAAAAGGGAGCATTTCTGGCCTCCGACTATATTGCGAGTATGCTGATGCTTTATGGGATAGCTCCATTTGGCGATACCCAGAACCGGGCAGGTATGACCGGGGACAAAGTAAAAAGTTATTTTCAGAATTTTACACTTATTAAAACGCAGCCCGGGGATATTCAGCTGCTGAGAATCGGTACCAGGACAGATAATAATACCCTGTGGACAGACCTTACATCCAATGTCGATTTTATAGTCAGGCCTGGTGACCAGGGAATTGAAACCGAGGTTCCCGTTGTCTTTGCAGGGTATGGGTTTACAGACGACAGCACCGGTTATAACGATCTTGCAAAACTCAATTTAGAAGGCAGGATCATATTAAAAATAGCAGGATTGCCAAGATTTGTGAAAGGATATGACAACCGGGAAAGATCTTACGATATTCGCAACAGGCTTGAAAACAAGTATAAGGAAGCAGGAGCCATAGGAGTACTGGAATTTGATCCGGAAGCAACTATTATCGGCAAACCTTCTTTGAAGGAATTCATGAACATGTCGCCTTCAGAAGGAAATGCATGGCAGGGAAAGCCATACGCCAGGTATTCTATTCCGGGTAAAAATTTTCCTGATGCATTCCTGCATTACCAGGTATCGGCACGGGTTGCAAGTGACCTGCTCAAAGGGTCGGGTATTAATCTGGAAGATTACATAAAAAAAGCTGATCGTAATGAACGAACAATTATTCCCGAACTCAAAGGCAAATCGCTATATCTTAAGACCACAGTTACAACATCACAGGTTGCGGTAAGGAATATCCTTGGCATTATTGAAGGTCAGAATCCGGATAAATATATTGTTGCCGGAGCCCATTATGATCATATCGGGATGGGAAACGGATACATCTGGAACGGAGCAGATGATAACGGATCCGGAACTGTTTGTGTCATGACAATCGCCAAGGCAGTTGCTTCCATCGGGAAAAAACCCGAGAACAGCATAATTTTTGCGCTGTGGACTGCAGAAGAAGAAGGGCTGCTTGGTTCAAGACATTGGGTCAGAAATCTGGATTTTCCTTCAGAAAACATACTTCTGAACATAAATTTTGATATGGTCTCACGATATATAGCTGACGATGACAGGAAAAGGGTAACTATGACCTATACCGATTCATACCCGTGGTTCAGGGATATAACAGCAGACAACCTGAAGAATTACGGGATTGATCTCACAGTTGATTATAAACCATCGGATAATCCACCAGGCGGAACTGACCACAGGGCTTTTGTGGAAGCAAAGATACCGGTCATAAGGATAAAACCAGGGCACAGGGAGGAATATCACACACCGAAAGATGAAATATCCACTGTCAACTGGGACATAATGGAGAAAATTGTCAGGATTGGCTTCGCAGATACGTGGAATCTTGCAAACCGGAAGTGGAAGAAGTGATGATATGACTCATGGATAACTGACAACAGCTTTTATTATTATGAAAAAGTTCATATTCTCCCCGGAAATACATAATCATTATGCCAGTCATATGGCAGTGTGAACCTCTTCAATGTTCCTGCTTCTGATGGAGACATGAGAAACTTGCTGTGCGAGACCAGAAAGTCCACCAATATTGAAACACAATACCTTGCCAGGCTTATGGAAATCCAGGGAGAAGGAAAGCTTCCAAAATTAAATACTGATAAACTTTCCATGATTCAGGTTCCGGGACCAGGCCCAATAGAGATAATTTCACATACTATTTTAGGTTTCTTAAACCATAAATCCTGTCTTCCGATCCGAATGGCATGAATTTTGAACCTTATTAGTAAAATATTTCGCCATGAAAGAAATAGTATTTGTGTTTGCAGGATTATTGATACTGTCATCCTGTGCTACCAGTAAGGTGCAGGAAAAGACAGACGCCAAAGCATCGGCAGATGAGAAAAAGTACGCCAGGAGGGAAGATATCAGGCAGGCAGTTGAAACAAGGAGGTTTCTTATTAAATTCGACAGGTTATACATGGCAAGAGGGCAAAGGATTGACCTTATTCCCAAGGCAAATTACATAATTCTCGATGGTGACAGAGCTACTATCAACGCAGCTTATATGGGAAGGCAATACAGTTTCAGACCGATCAGTGGTATTAATATGACCGGGAAAGTAGTATCATTCGAATTGAAGGACAAGGTTGACAAAGGGATCTACCAGATAAATCTCAAAGTAAGCAACGATCAGAACACCTTCAACGTGTACCTCACAATCGGAGCAAATGGTAACTGCGATGCATCTCTTGCTAACTACAGGATTGATCGGGTCAGATATACAGGCGATTTTGTTCCTATGAGACAGAGGAATGTCAACGAGGATAAAGATAAACCAGGTACATCAGACGAAAAGAGCCCTGATGTTGACGCTATGTCTCTCTGATCTGTCCGCAGTACTTACTGATAATCGAGATACCTGCTGTTCTGACTGAGTTCGAGGAAATCATTTTCCATCTCCATATACCCATATTCGAAACAAAAATGATATTTCCGGCCATTGGCTGTTTCGATCACATGGGTATAAAAGCTGAAATTATATCCCAACGCTATTAAGGCATCACGGTGTACCTTAACTTTTTGCTCGGCATAAAGGTCGGCAAGGATCCTCCTGTTCTTTCTTAGTAGTCCGTGTACGTTTCTGACATAGTTGTTAGTGTCGCGGTTCAGCCTGTTATTGTAATTATTACGGCACTGATCAGAACAGAATTTCTTATCGGTGCGGCCACGAATAATATCGCCGCAATCGAGACATTTTCTTTCCACAGCACTAATGTTTTGATAAAGATACAAAAAAACGTTTTCAAACGTTTACAACCGGATCTAAATGATTCAGAACCGGGTATAATTGATTATTAACCGGTACGGTTCATGAGCCGCTTTTAATTTTGGTATGTAATTAACATGATGTCAAACAAAAATTTCAGGTCATGAACTCACTTAAGAACAAGGTCATTTTAGTCGGACGTCTGGGACAGAACCCGGAGACAAAAACCATTGAGAACGGGAAAAAAGTAACTCACTTCACCCTTGCTACGGATGACAGTTATAAGAACTCGGAGGGTCAGAAGATCAGCGAAGCAACATGGCACAACATAGTGGCATGGAACGGGCTTGCTGATGTTGCAGGCAGGTTTCTAAAAAAAGGGAAACAGGTTGCAGTGGAAGGACGGATCAGTTATCGCAGTTACGAGGACAAGAATGGGGCTACAAGGAATATAACCGAGATCGTTCTCAATGACCTGGTTCTGCTTGGATCGGGGAAAGGAAGCGCGAATGGAAAGGACGAAGAAGGAGAAATCTGAGAATCCGCTTTCTGAACCGGATCGCTGCATTTTCTGATGAGGGGATACGCCTGACCGTATCCCCTGTTCATCTATATCTCCTTTCTGCTTCCTCAACAGTATCGAGTACAATAGCCCGATCAAATGGCGATTCTTCCATCCTTTCAAAAAGCAGGCAGGCAAGCTCGCTGTATGCCAGAGATATACCTCTCTTTTTCAGAATGAGGTCAATATATCTTATAGCCCTGTCAATCAGCTTATTGTTGCTTGCCCTGACAAACGTCATCACATTTCCCTCATATCTGCCAAGTCTGCCCATAACCAGTGTTGAATGCGTATTCAGGATCATCTTAAGCATCAGATGGAGAAAGAGAGGATTATTTACATTTGAATGAAATCTGAATTCTTCCTTATCAAGGTTGAATGATATAATATTTTTATTGACTGAAATCCGGAATTTGTGGTGTACAGCTCCGGGCAGTGTTCTCTTCCTCCTGTTGATCAGTTCCGCGCTGAAATCGAATCCAAGGAGCCGGTCCATCGACGCTATGCCATTAATATCAGCCCATTCGAGTGTCCGGGGAGAACGCCATAAAAGGTTTTCCCATGCAGTCCGGCTGTCTTTTGCTTCCGGCATGTAAATATAGCATAGTGATGAAGGTTGTCCTGGCTCATTTTCATTTTCAAACGGATAAAGGCTGAATGTCGGAGACCGCTCAGTCGTATCAGTAATTATGGTTATACCGAGATTATTATCAGTCTCATAAAGAATATATTCACCTAGCTTATATAAGTCAGATTCAAGTATTGTAAATCTTCCGATAAACCCGATGTCCGTATTCTTCCATATTCCGGCAAATTCCTTAATGTCCTTCCTGAGGATTTCATCGGTTTCATTAAACCACAGCAGGGCACAACCGGCAGCTGCCAGCAGTATCGTCGATGCCTGCATCCGTGTACTTCCGGTCACTGCCATCGGACCAACAGTGAGATTGATCTTTTCGATACTGTCGTTGCTGATTACCCTTTTTGATCTTTCGGCAGCGCTTTCCAGGAGGTCGTCGGGGTTACAATAAAGAAAAAACGGGTGCCTCGATGATGTCACAGAAGCCTTTTCGACGGCGCCGATCACAAAAGGTGTCTCTCCTCCTTCTGTCGTTCCTATCAGCAGATCACCATTTTTAAATCCTGATTCCACGAGCTGATGTGCGCCATACTGAGTAAAATCTTCAAAATTCTCGATAGACCTGATCAGAGCAACATCGCCGCCAGCCATAAAACTGAATACCCGATCCTTCAGGTTATCATTTTTGTGAACCTGTCTCCAGAGGGTTTCGATGGTAAGTGAGAGCCGGCCGGTAGCGCCGCAGCCACAGAAATAAACATTATTTCCGGCATCCAGAGTCGCTTTTACCTCCTCCCTGAGTCTGCATATTTCAGGAATACTGGTAACAAGAACATCAATTGTATGATTGTCCAGTTCCTTCAAAACTCTTATTCCTTCCATAAGATCACCGGTTGCCAGTGATGACAGATTGTGAGTCAGGGGATGAGGTGATTCGGTAACAAGACTACCAAGTTTATATCGCGATGAAATAGATAAGAATTCTTCTGCTTTTCTGTTTGAATTTTCTGACATTTTCTATAAAATTTAGCGCCGAAAGTTACGGATTAAAAGTATATGCAGGTATTTCAACCATATAATCTCAGACTAATCTCTGGCATTAGTCCCATCTGCAACAGAACCAATTTAAAACAGGTGTTCAGATATCCTGAAATATGATATATTTAAATTTTCAAACCAGGCTGAGAGGTACTATTTATGAATAGTATATTTGCCCACCATTACAGACATACTCTGACATCCTGATTTTTCATGAAAAAAATTTTATTTGTAATTCTCCTGTTCTGGAACGGCTTTATATCCATGGCGCAAGTACAGCCAGGTACGGGCAGGCCTATAATGCAGATAATATCAGATTTCCATCTTGATCTTAACGATACATCAAAAACTACAGGATTTGCCCTGAGCAGGGCCTATATTGGGTATGATTACCAGGCTGACAGGAATATTTCATGCAAAATTATTCTGAATATTGGTTCGCCGGAAGATATTCCCGATGCCGCCACACCAAGGAGATATTCGTTTTTCAGGGAAGCTTCAGTTAACTATGTAAAGGACAGGCTGCATATCTCGGTCGGCATGCCAACGACCAGGCATTTTGATATTCTCCAGAAATTCTGGGGTAAGAGGTTTATTTGCAATGAATTTGAGATCAGGAATAAGTATGGGTATATTGCCGACCTGGGAGTGGTAATGGATTATATATTCAGCGATAAGGTGAGTGTTGACTTTGCTGTTACTAATGGTGAAGGCTATTCTGAATTACAGCTTGACCACAGTCTGAAAACAGCCGGAGGCATAACCTGGAGGCCTGATAATCACTACGTTCTGCGGTTCTATAATGATATAAACAGGGATAACGGGGTCAATCAATACACAGCGTCTGCGTTTGCAGGTATAGACAACAGTATGGTGAATTTCGGAGCTTCATTCCATTACAAATCCAATTGGGACAGGATAATAGGACACGACAGATGGGGAATATCATCAACGGGATCGCTTAAACTGAGGAACAATTTCGAAATAGCAGGACGCTATGATTATAGTGGATCGGTGAAACTATCCAGTGTTTCAAGACCATGGAACTATTTGAATGATGCTCACCTGATAGTATTCGGATTGGAGAAAAATCTGAGTGAAAATTGTAAACTTGCCTTGGATATTCAGGATAATATTCCTTATCAGAGCGAGTTGCCAGCTTCCTGTTTCATTTATATAAACGCTCTTTTCAAGCTTTGAATCCTAGGGTAAATTTTCTTCCCTCACCGAAAGCTTTAAGGTTGGCATTCACAATATCTTCTCCTTTTCTTCCAAACAATTTTCTTATTGCTTCCCCTACTGATTCTGCAGACATATCAATATATGGAGAGGCTGCACCGAGAATTACCATGTTCCCGGCTTTGGCCGATCCAGCTTCACGGGCAATTGCATCGGCATCGACAATGACATGATTCCTGATCTTACGTATCTCAGCCAGAATATCTTCCACAGGAGGATAATCAGGTATGTTTATATAAGGATTTGAATTTGTGACCAGCCAGCCATCGGCAGAAAGCCAGGGCAGATATCTTAAGGCTTCCATGGGTTCTACAGAAATTATCAGATCGGCTTTGCCATGAGGTATAAGATCTGAAGCTATCGGCTTGTCCGAAAGACGCAGATGAGACTGGACATCGCCACCTCTCTGGCTCATTCCGTGAACTTCTGCCTGTTTCAGGCACAGATTATTATCGACGGCAGCCAGTCCGATTGCTGCTGCTATTGAGAGAATTCCCTGTCCTCCCACTCCTGATAAGATTATATCATTTTTCATAATTATGCAGTAGGATTTTGTTCCTCAGATGCTTCTGAACGTTTACGTCTGGATGCTGTCTGGATGCATTCCCGGGCAGATATGATTACTGAAACACCCTTATATTCAAGTTCTTTACGGATAGCAGCCACATTTTCGTCATGGTTCTTTTTCAGAGGAATTAATTCCGCAACATGTGTGGTATCAACCCCTATCCCTTCACATATCTGTCGCAGCCTGCCGGTAGCCTGTGATTTTTGTCCGCCAGTCATCCCTGTAGTGGAATTATCTGAAATAATAATTGTAACAGGAGACTGTTTGATCACAGCATCAAGAAGTCCGGTCATTCCCGAGTGGGTAAATGTTGAATCGCCAATCACTGCGACTGAAGGAAAAAGGCCCGCATCGGCAGCTCCGATAGCCATGGTAACAGATGCGCCCATATCTACACAGGAGTTGATGGAACAATAAGGAGGCAGAGCCCCAAGGGTGTAACATCCTATATCAGAGAAAACACGACCTGGTCCAAACGGTTCGATAGCGTTGTTCAGGGCCGAGAACATATCAGCATGACCACAGCCTTTACAGAACAAAGGAGGACGCATCCTGACGACATCCGGAACAGGAGCTCCGAAATTTACCTCTATACCAAGAGCTTTGGCAACTATGGAAGGGTTAAGTTCACCGTCCCGGGGAACCGATCCGTCAAGTCGTCCATAGATTTTTATCCCGTTGTCAAGAATTCCCCGGAGAGATTCTTCGATAAAAGGCGCTCCCTCTTCCAGAACAAGTATCTCTTCGCATCTTGATGTTATATCCTCAATCAACTCTTTCTGAATGGGATACGCAGATATTTTAAGAACCGGATAATCTTTCGCCTTATCACCCAGGTTTTCCATAAGGTAATTATAGGCTATACCGCTGGTAATGATCCCCAGCTCTCTTTTGGGACCATCACTGAAAGTATTGTATTTTGACAGTCTTATATCATACCTTATGTTTTCAAAGCTTGTCAGAAGCGCCTTGTATTTCTTCCTCGCGATGGCGGGCAGTAGTATAAACTGTCTGAGATCAGGTGGAAGGTTAAGGTTCTTCCTTGGTATTTGTTGTTTTCGTTCCACGCTCGACCGTGAGTGAGCCAGTCGTGTGGTTATTCTGAAAAGTACCGGTGTACGGTATTTTTCAGAAAGTTCAAATGCGTCAAATATCATATCATAAGCTTCCTGCTGGTTTGATGGCTCGTAGCATGGAGCTAAAGCAAATTTCGCATAGAATCGTGAATCCTGCTCATTCTGTGAAGAATGCATTGATGGATCATCAGCCGAAACCACAACAAGGCCTCCATGAACACCGGTAACCGTTGCGTTTATGAATCCGTCGGCTGCAACATTCAGCCCCACATGCTTCATAGCAGCCATAGCTCTTTTACCGGCATAGGACATACCAAGCGCCGCTTCTATAGCTGTTTTTTCATTTGAGGACCATTCCCTGTGAACATTTCCGGCGATTGCTTCGTCAGAAGACTGGATATATTCCATTATCTCGGTCGAAGGCGTTCCGGGGTAGGCATACATACCGCTAAGCCCGGCATCAAGTGCGGCCTGGGCAATTGCCTCATCACCTAAAAGTAAAAGCTTTTTCATGGACAAAGATTAAGATGAAAAAGAATAACCAGATCAGATCAAAATAACCAAAAACGATCCGGCATGTTAAGGTGACAAATATTGGAATATTTTCAATATTATCTCACGATTATTATTCTAATTTCTCAAAGTCAGTATCTGGTTCAGTTTAACTATAAAATGCCCGGAAGTTAAAAATTGGTTAAATATTTTAACAATAAGCTCAATAATGTTTACTTTGCACACATTATTTATCAAAAGAAACAGGATTCTAATTGAACCGGGGCTTCTATACTATCCTTCTACTAGCTGTAACTTTTATTGCTGCTCAGGGCCAGACAAAGGATTTTCGTACGTATGTACAGGTAAGTGGTCTTATTGTTGACGAATCCTATAAGCCTGTTCAGGGAGTTGCTGTCATATCAAGAAAACTGAGACGAGGGACCGTCAGCGAAAAATCAGGTATATATTCTATCACCAGCACACCCGGAGATACTATTTTCTACAGGGCTCTTGGTTTTAAACGGTATCACACGATTATTCCGGAGACCTTTGACGGGAAACAGTGTAATGTGGATATTGTTCTTGCACTCGATACTATTTCAATTAAGGAAGTGACTATACTCCCATGGAAAACGTATAATGATTTTCTCAAGGAGATGACCAAAGAAAAACTTCCGGATCCCATAATTGAGAACATGAATGACAATCTGGCCTCGATTTATGTTGCAATATCAAATCAGGTCGGGGTGATGGTCACACCAGAAGCGGGATACAGGTACGCAATGAACCAGAATTTCAATGCACTAACCACCAAAGAGCAGTATCCTGTGAATAATCTTCTTAATCCCTGGGCCTGGGCAAAATTTGTGGACGGGATAAAGCATGGTCTTTTCAAAAACCAGAAATTTGACAGGCCTGCAGAAGCCAAGATAAGAAAGAAGGTTAAGAACAAGGCGTTGAAGGAAAAGAAGAAATAATATTTCTTACTTCACATGAAATGCCGGATTCATCAATGAATTTCTGAATGTATATTCATCAACACCCTTTCTTGGCCGGCGTTGTTCATCTCTTTTAAGAAGTTCAGGTGTCAGAGCCTCTCCGTTTCCCAGATAACCTGCAGCCATCATTGCAACAGGTTCAACAGAATCATCAAGCCTGAAATGTTCTTTAACCTTTTCAACAGAGAATCCCCCCATCTGATGAATATAAATATCAAAAGTCAGAGCCTGAAGCAGCATGTTCATTACAGCCATTCCTGTATCGTGAAATGCAAACCTGTTAACAACATCATTTCTTTTAAACCGGGTCCTGGCCATACTGATGATTAGTGCATAGGCATTCTTTGCCCAGATTTTATTTGAATCAGCCATGAAATCGAGATAAGATCCGAAAACATCAGGGTCCTCTCGTGTCGTATATACAAACATCCATGGTTGTTCATTCAAACTTGATGGGGCAAAGCGTGCAGCTTCAAATATTGCTTTGAGCCTGAATTCCTCAATCGGAGCAGCTGAGAAGGAATATGGGCTCCAACGTTCCTGAATTATTTCAAGAATAAGTTCGGTTTTCATCAGTATACTTTATTAATCACAATAATCCTGTAATGAAGGAAACACAGACAGTCAACGGCCAATATTACTCATTGGAGTTAGTTATCAAAGGTAATAATTTATAATTTCGCACTCATGAAAACTTTTCAGGGCAAGATAGCCGCAGTACTTGGCACGATCATTTTGCATCTGCTTGCCGGCATCGTATTTATGTCTTTCAGGCTAACTTCGGTTCATAACGAAATGCACGATCTGGTCGAAGTACAATATACGCCGGAAGAGACCCTCCCCCCTGAAATCAGGGAAAAGAAAACGGAAGAACAGCCTTCAAGTGTTGAGAAAGTACTGCAGGGCGATCAGGAAATGATGAATATTGCAAAAAATCTGGCTAACAAGGCCGATCCAAAGATCAATAAGGAAGAATATATCGATAAGGTGAAGGAAGAGCTTATTAAAAGCGGAAAGCTCGGGAAGGATAATTATATAGATGAACAGAAAAAGCTGGCTGCCATGAAGGGTCAGGAACAGATAACAGAGAAGGATGATGATCAGGCAGCTGGCAAAGATAATAAGCCGGACAAATCGCAGGAACTGGCGTCCAGATTCCAGGGTCCGACAAGAATCTACTATAATCTTCCCGGAAGAACACATACCTATCTGCCTTTACCGATTTACAAATGCCAGGGTGAAGGTAAAGTTGTTTTGTCGATAGAGGTCAGTCAGAAAGGGATAGTGGAAAAAGCCGAGGTAGTTGCATCTGAAAGCAGCACATCCGACCAGTGTCTTATAGATACTGCGGTATCAACAGCGCTTATCAGCCGGTTCAACTCCGATGTCAATGCCGCGAAAGTGCAGACAGGCACACTCACCTATCACTTTGTAGCTCAATAGCCGATTTTACCTTCAAGCCTCCTGCAGATATATCTGAAATTATCTAACTAAGGCTGAACTCACATCCTTCATATCAAAGCATTTGAAGCAGGAATCAGCCTTCAGAATAATGTATTATTTTTGAAATAGGTGTACGGTTTGATAATATCAGGAGTATTCTTTTCAGCTGTTCTGCTGCTTATGAGTGGACTGATAGTATGTGCTTTCAGAATATCTGACGGACATGGTTGAAGCAGATTTAAAGCATCTTCTGCACTCAGGTTCTTATCTATCCACTTTCCCCCGGAGTTTATATCAAGGATAACCGGCATCCTTCTGGCAGAATTATGTATCTCTGCCATGAGTTCATTTGCATCTGTTGTTACAACTGAAAAAGTAGAAAGACTCTCTCCGGTACTGTTGTCTGTCCATTCGTCGAACAGACCTGCAATGGACATAATTCCACCATCGGCGCTGTAAATATACCAGGGGACTTTCTCTTTGCCCACATGCTGCCATTCGTAAAAACCTCTTACAGGAATGATACATCTTCTGAATTTAACTGACCTTGAAAAGGAACGTTTTTTGTCAATACCTTCAGAACGGGCATTGAAGGTCTTATATCTTATTTCCTGAGCATCATCAGCTGATCTCGTCCAGGATGGAATCAGGCCCCAGCGAAGCAGTCTTATTACAGAAGGATCAGAGGAGCAGACAGCAGGTAATTCAGGAAGTCCAAATGCGTGGTAATAATAACTTGGTCTGTATTTATCACGGTCAATCAGTGTTGCATCAAACCTGTTTTCAAGTTCTTCTTTTATCAGATTGACGTTTACTGTGAAACACATTGCTACCTGCCTGAATATTCTGACAAGGAAGTGTTCAATGGAAGAGGAAGGGAATATTGCAGAAGATCATAATCCCTGTCTGTGGTCACATTCGGGACTACCCTGTTCATCATGTTGCTGATATAGGAATATATTTCAGGGCCGTTCCAGGCGCTTGTATTCAGGAGCACTACCCAGGCAATTCCGTCAGGTTGTCTTTTCAGCATTCCTGCAGTTCCGGGAAATGAACCTGTCCTCCACCAGTTACCGTCCATAACAGTGGCTTTCCATCCTACGGGTGCAAATCCATTGGCATTATCAGTCATGAACTTAATGCTGGCAGGTGTAAGTATATCGGGTTTCGAGGAAAATCCATCAACAGAAAGCAACAGACGCATCAGATCAGGAGATGTGGCAATCCAGGCGCCAGCGCCTCCAAGTGCCCTGATATCATTACCTCCGTATCTTGGCGGAAGCATCTCGCCTGTTCCGTAAATGGAAGGCTTATATATCGGCGCCGAATTTTCATAGTAAGTGACTTCATTGGGAGCCTTTTCGCTCTGAAGGTTACCTGCAATAGCCATATCATAAATACCGAGGGGCTCGAATATCTCTTTCCTGCAATATTGTTCATAAGGCATTCCTGCGACCTTTTCGACGACCAGACCAAGAATGCTGTACCCAAGATTTGAGTATGCCCTGCCCTGCCCCGGAGTATACTGAAGTTTTTTATCGAGAGCAAACTTGACAATTGTTTTGGTATCCACAGGAGGTTTAATATTCATTTTCTCAGCCACCACGATGGGCATGAACATCTGATCGCCATAACGTTGCGACCATCCGCCTTCATGCCCGAGAAGCTGCTCCACTGTGATATCAAAGACTCTTTTGTCTCGCGGATCCTCAAAATAGGAATCGTTAAGTATGCCGTCAGGTCCAAAGACCCTGGCATCAAGGGCTAGTTTCCCTTCTTCATGCAATTTCATGATCGCGATAGCAGTGACAAGCTTTGAAATACTCGCAATACGAAACTGATTGTAAGGCTGTGTTTCTGTCCTGGCAATTGTATCTGAGAATCCAAATCCCCTGGCAAATATAAGTTTCCCGTTCCTGGCAATAGCTACCGACGCTCCTTCTATCGACCAGTGATGCATGAAAGAATTTATAATCTTTTCGGCTTCAGGGAATTCAGAAGCGATCGGATTATTATTTGTGATACGTATATTATTAGGAGTAAGCTTGTCAGAAAAATTTATATCATTTTCCTGTGCTCCGGGTTTAACGCTCACCAGTAAAAGCAATCCTGCGATGGGAAGTATTTTAAACAGTCTGATCAAAAGAAATTATTTTCTACGGCAAAAATAAAAAGTATTTCTTTCGATGAACGAATACATTTTATAAAATTTGCATTGTGGAATAAGACAAACCTGAAATATTTTTTGACTAAAGTAAAGTCAGGAATGTAACAGGACAAAGATCAAATACTTAACTTTGCAACATGGGCAACCAAAAAAAATACCTGATCGTCCTCCTCATGCTTACGCAGATTTACTGCTTTACACCTGTTGTTACAGGCCAGCAGAACAGCACGACAGAAATCGATACATCAGGCTATATTTCTTCGCTCATCGAGGATGCGTTGAATTATAATCTGATGATTGCCGCATCGAAGGGCTATACGTCGGAAGTGACCAGGCTTATTAATCTGGGGGCAGATATTAATGCCACCACTGATGAAGGAGTTTCTGCACTGATGTTTGCCATTTTAAATAACCATCCTGATGCAGTCAACACAATTCTCAGTTTTAATCCTGCACTTGACAAGCAGACTTTAACCTCGGAGACTCCATTGATCATGGCAGTTAAAAACAATCTGCCCGACATTACCGAAGCCCTGATCAGAGCCGGAGCAGATATTGATCTGCCAGACAGGAACGGAGCCACTCCTCTCCATTATGCAACAATAAACGGGTATTTTGACCTTACAGATCTTCTGCTTTATTATAAAGCTTCAATTGATGAAAAATCGGATGACGGCACAACTCCGCTTCTGGCTGCAATATCTGCCGGCTTTGCCGATGTCTCCGATCTGCTGATCCAGAATGGGGCCAATATGGAAGCCAGGAATAAAGATGGCAATACCCCGTTTCTAATGGCGGCCGTAAATGGTGATACACTGATCATGGACCTCCTTCGAAAGAACGGAGTAGATATTTATTCCTTCAACAATTCTCATTATACGGCACTAGATATTGCGATAGCAGCAAACCAGACCACTTCAGTACAGTATTTGCTGAAAAAGGGAGACAAATGGGGCGAAATGAAGGGTAAGGCGGTCGATCCTTACAGTGTTGCAGAAAAGTACAGAAGGAAGGAGATGGTCAGAATACTGAAGGATCATAATGTTCCCGGCCAGCTAAAATATTCGATAGACCAGATGGCTTTCTCATTGACTGCCCGGTTCACTGCAAAAGACATCTATTCAGGATTGGCGGTATCATTCAAGGAGCCATACATTAACGGAGGTATAGTTGCCGGTTGTGACATGAAAATATGGTACACAAGGGTACTGGACAGGCAGTCTGAAAACCTTTATTATCAATATTGGGACAAAGGTTATTTTGTTTACGCCGGATTGTTTAAGGACTTTCCTGTCTATGAAAATCCGTTCGGCTCAAATATTACTGTTTCCGGCTCACTTTTAGGAGGGTATTCATTCGGGCATACACTTAAGGGGACATACTTTGCCCCGGAGGATGCGTTCAGAATGGTTCCTGCTCTGGCATTGAAATGGAATTTCAGGAATATTACATCAACTGTCGGGGCTGAATACAACAAATCACAGTTTTATCATAACGGGCCGGTTTGGTTCAGAGCCGGATTCTCATATACCCTGTTCCTCGACAAAGTCAGAACACAGATCAAACCGATAAAATGGTATTGAAAACATGCTAAAAATTATACGAATAATACTGTTTCCCTTATTAATCATAATTTTCTCATGTGAGGATAAAGGATTCATAGTCCGGTGCTCTGATTGTACAGCTGAAGAACCTGTTAGTACCGATCTTACCGCGCAACTTGATCCGGACCATTACACATCAGCTGTTATCAGCATATGGGATGGAAACCTGGAGGATAGTTTATTAATCACAAGTTTTCCGGCATATGGAGAAACAGTTTCAGAGGAGGTTGTATTGAATAAAAAATATACCATCACCGCTGCTTATACTCTGGGGGGAAGTGAAGTAATAGCTGTCGACTCTGCAACACCTCATGTTAAATACGAGAAATCGCAGTGTGATGAGCCATGCTATTTCATTTATGACAAGAAGGTGAATTTAAAGTTGCATTACAACCCTTAGCAGTATCAACCTGTTACCCTGGGGTATTTGAACAGAGGAACACCACTGGCAGCTTTTTCTTTGATCTTCTCTATCTCAGTCTGTTTAAGAGGTTTTATCTTATCCACGACACTAAGTGCAGTCTTAAAGAGCCTGATATCTCCCGGGGTAAGAGCAGCAGTCACCGGGTGTGAAAGTGTAAAGCCAAGACCCATTTTTATATCTTCCGGGGAGGTCAGTGGTTCATACCAGCATTTCGGATATTTGGTGTTTTCCACACCCTTGGGCCACGGACCTCTTGCCATGGCTTTCAACGCCAGAATGCCTATTTTTTTCCGGTGAGCTTTCTCAAGTACCTGCGACCCAAAATTGCCGGCATTCCAGGTTACCCAGTTCACAGGGAACAGGATTGTATCAAATTCAAACCGGTCCATCATAGCCATGGCTGCTTCCACAGAATGTGCAGAAAAGCCAATAAACCTAATCTTTCCCTCTTTCTTCGCTTCAAGGTAAGTTTCCAAGGCTCCGCCCGGGGCGAAAATATTCTCAACATCCTCAGGGGTGGTTACCGCGTGAAACTGATACAGGTCCAGATGGTCTGTCCTCAGGTGCTTCAACGATTGTTCCAGCTCTTTTCTGGATCCATCCCGGCCTCTCTCGGTTGTTTTGCAGGCAAGAAACACATTTTTACGGTATGGCTCAAGAGCGGGACCAAGCTTTATTTCTGCATCTCCGTAGGTCGGGGCTACATCAAAATAATTTATGCCCGCGTCAATAGCCAGCTTAACTGCATTGGAAGCCTCTTCCGGTGTTGCATCCATGACAATTATTCCTCCGAAACCTATCATGGAAAGCATTTCTCCTGTCCTGCCAAGAGATCTTTTCTCAATCCTGCCCGGAGAGGTGAGCCTCATCAATGATGAAAGATCTGGACTGAAGAGACTCAACGCAGAAACTGATAATGAACTTGTTTTGATAAATTCACGTCTTCTCATGCCGGTTTTTTTGTTAAACCGAAAATTTAACATTTTGTTCCGAAAAAGGAAAGGTTTGTGATATTAATTATCAGACTGCTAACTTAAGCTTTCTGTTTTATCCACATTTACAAGCTGATAATTATTATCTCCCTGAGGTATCAGCCCTTCGTCTTCAGAGATTTATTACCGGTCTCACCCTGTAATTGATCTTTTCGCCCTTATAATATACTTTCTCCAGAAACAGGCCGCTGGGAGGTGCCGTTAATTTTGCAGGATTATCCGATTTTAATCTGAAATATGATGACAGTTCCGTATTTGACAGATTACCTCGTCCCGATTCAATGAGCGTACCTGTCATTCTCCTTACCTGTTTCCAAAGAAAATGTGTTCCTATAACGTGAAAGATAATTAAATCCCCAAACTCATGCACCTGTGCGTGGAGAATTTCTGTCTTGGTTGAAGACTGTTCCTGTTCATCATCGGTGAATGATCTGAAGTTTTTAAGACCGACAAATATCCTGGCAGCTTCATTCATTTTCTCAGCATCAAGCTGATCTTTTATCCACCAGAGATATTTTTTCCCGAAAGCGCTTCTTCTGCGGCTAATCTGGTAAATGTAACTTCGGGCCACGGCATCGTGTCGCGCATGAAAATGCGGATCAGCTTCTTCCACATTCAGAATACTGATATCAAATGGCAACCTGTCATTAAGACCATACTTCAGTCTTAGTGGCAGAATATCTGTTTTGACATCCAGATGCGCGACCTGTCCGATTGCATGAACCCCGCTATCTGTCCTTCCCGCTCCGAAAAAGTCAATTTCATCAGTCCCAAAAAGATCCTTGCAGGCGTCAAGCACCTCTCCCTGTATACTCTTTCCCCCTTTTTGTATCTGCCAGCCGGAGTAACGTGTCCCGTCATATTCCAATGTCAGTTTGAATCTGCTCATTTTATCATATTTGAATGTCAAAGGTAGAATTAAATCGTGGATGTATTAAGAGTATGTTTCTGAATTTATGCAGTGATGATACAGGCATTAATGAATGTTCAACATGCACCTGTAGCGCAGAAATAAATAACTTGTTTTATCACAGTGCTGCTTTCCCACCAGAAACAGCAACAGCTCTGATTTGCCGGATGTTTATTATTATAAATCCGTATGTCTCATATTGGAGCCAGGCAAGCGACTCGTGCCGTCAGCATGGCAGGACAGTCAGAGTAAACAATTGTCGTAGTTATGCTGTTACCAGTTGGTACAAATTGACTAAATTTGATATAAAGGCAATATTAATATATAAGTCAGCATGAAAACGAAATATCTCAATCCATACATTGCAGGCATAATGCTCGGAATGGTTTTGCTGCTTGCGATGTTTATTTCAGGCAGGGGTCTTGGAGCAAGCGGAGGTTTCAAGTACTGTGTCGTATCGATAGTCGGCGCTGCAGACAGGCCCCATGCTGAAAAATCGGCCTATTACGGCAAGTATTTCGGGAACGGGAACAAGCCTCTTAACAACTGGCTTACTTATGAAATACTTGGAGTTGTTGCCGGAGGTTTTCTCTCAGGTGCCGTTTCTGGCAGGCTAAAATTCAGAATTGAAAAATCGCAACGGATCTCTTCAGCAAGAAGACTGCTTTTTGCATTTCTGGGAGGAGTGTTCTTTGTCTATGGGGCGCAACTGGCAAGAGGATGTACAAGTGGTGCAGCATTATCCGGAATGGCGGTATTGTCTGTGGCCGGGTTTGTTACAATGATAACGATCTTCGGCTCCGCCTATGCTTTTGCATGGTTCTTCAGAAAAAACTGGATATAGAGAACAGGGTATATGCCTGCCGGAGTTTATCTTTTTTTGAATTTTTGAATTAAGACAAATTAATTTTTCACAAATGGGACCTGTTACATCGATGTTTACAATACCCGGCTGGGCCGACACGCTAATCGCCCTGCTCATTGGAGCCGGGTTCGGCTTTTCTCTTGAACAGGCCGGATTTTCCTCAAGCAGGAAGCTCGCAGGGATGTTCTACGGATATGATACCACCGTCATTAAAGTATTCTTCACTGCAGCAATTGTGGCATTAACCGGATCACAGTTCCTCAGTTTTTTCGGATTGCTCAATCTTAACCAGGTCTATGTAAATGAATTCTATGTCAATGCGTCTATTATTGGGGGAATAATAATGGGAGCCGGTTTTATCATGGGGGGCTTCTGCCCTGGAACAGGACTCTGCGCTATGTCAGTCGGGAAGATAGACGCCATTGTGTACGTGGCGGGAGGATTAACAGGTGCATTCCTTTTTGGAGAAACATATCCTTACATAACCGATCTGGCAAACGGCTCATATAAAGGCCCTGTCAGGATTGACAATGCGTTGGGACTCCCAACCGGGATATTTACCCTTCTCCTGATACTTGCTGCAGTAATTATGTTCTGGTTAGGGGAAAAAGCGGAGAAAAAGTTCGCAAGACCTGATATTACCTCAGAAATTTAACCAATCTGATAATGAATACACGAATAAATCTGTCTGTCATCCTCTTATGCATGGGTCTGATCCTTGCCTTCCTTCCCCTCACATCCAACAGATCATTTTGCACCCTGCCCTCAAAATTAATCTCCGAGGCAACTGACAGCGCTCTGAATATTTCAGCCGACCAGGCAGCCAGAATGGTTGCCTCGGAAGACAAATCAGTTCAGTTCATCGATCTCAGAAGCCCTGAAGAATTCAGGCAATTCAATATACCCGGATCAGTAAATATACCATATACACATTTTCTCGAAAACGATCCAGACAGGATACTTAACAACCATGATCTTAAATATATTTTTTATTCGAACGGGGATATCCACTCAGGATATGCACTAATGATCTCCAGAGGCCTGAAATATGACAATACATTTGCATTAAAAGGCGGCATAAACGAATGGTTCCGGACAGTCATGAACTCAAATTTTTCCGGAGACAGGATAACTGCCAGGGAAAATGCAGTATTTGAAGCAAGGATGAAAGCCAGGAAGATGTTCACCGAACTCAACAGTCTTCCCGACAGCCTAAAACTGAAGTATATTGAATCGAGGCATTTAGCTGCCAGAAAACTTGACGGTGGATGTGAATAATAGGATCCAAAACGCAAAGACATGAAACCGGTAAAAAAACATATAATCATTCCTTTAATTATTCTACCTCTGCTAGTACTGATAATTATAAGAACAACGAGTCACTCCTTATTCAGATATGATGCAGAAAAATGGGCCCGGAGCTCATTCGACAATTCAAACATCCGGGACAAAGCAGTAAATACAACTGACAAAGAACTGATTATCAGCCTTGATGGGGAAATGAACAAAATTGCTGATCAGGAGAATAATACTATTCCCATCACTGCTGATTCAATAATGTCCGGTAAGTATATAACCCTGATCAGAGATCATGACGGACCGGTTTTGCTCAGCTCGTCAGATGACGGACTTGCTGCAAGAATATGGATGATACTCAGCCAGACAGGATTGAAAAACATTTACATTCTTCCTTCAGATAAGGAGAATGAAGTTTTTAAATACAAATTCAGGACAGACAATATATCGAGGCCGGAATAGTAATAGAAGGGAATAATCACTATTGCACCGTTTCAAAATCATTCACATCAGTCCCGGAAAATGGAAGCCAGGAGAGGCTGACTCTTTCCTTTCCCATTTTATTGTACATAAAACTGTTGTTACCGTACTTAAGAGTACGCGCATCATATCCGAAAAGTCTGAGATATGCTGTGGCAAAAGCTGAATTATGCCCTGTACCGCAATATACCACAACTGTTTTACCGGCTGGGATAGTAGCCATCTCCTCAGCATATCCCAGAGTTGCTTCAGGTTTATACCGGATGGAACCAGGTAAATGTCCATCCTCATATTTATCTTTTCGCTCAAGGTTAATAATAAAATATTTTCCGGGATCTGAAAAGACTTCATCGGCTGTTACAAATAAGCCACTGGTTCCTTCAGCAAATAGTTTTGTGAATCTGGCATTACTTACCTCCGCACCTGTTGATTTCATAGTACCAGGGTCAGGCATTTTCCCGGGATCAGGTTTTAGGTTATCCCGAGTTTCAAGATTTGCTTCATATTTACCGGAGACGCCTTTCAGCCAGTTTTCAGATGCTGCTTTTTTGTTCCATGCACTCATGCCCCATCTCATGGCGAAAACATTTCCGTATCCCATAAGTCGCAGCAGGCAGGTTGTATACGCGGAAAGCTGCCCGTCATTACATACCATAACAATTTTATCATATTGAAACGGCTTTATACCTGTCTGGAAATATTCAGGAAGCGACTCGAATTTCCTGTTAACTGCAGTCCTGATATGTCCGGCTGCATACTGTTCCGGAGATCTGAGATCGATTATCAGAATGTTCCTGCCAATATTTTCATGAACTATTGAAGCCTTGATCAGTGAGGGATACTCCTTGCTGTTAACATATTCGCCATTTGACTTAAGATCTTTAAGCAGTAAAGCAGTCTCATTACCTATGACGGGTTTTACCACTGTTTTCTCAGGTTCCCGGGCTGCTTTATTTTCAACTCTGTGATTTCCTGAACACCCCAGGAAAATACTTCCCATGACCAGGGTTGCAACGAACAATAACAAAATATTTTTCCTCATAATATTTTTCAATTCTTTAATTCTGTCCTGTCCTTATCATATCTGACAGTCGTGGTACGGTTTCCTTTATCGTCGTAAGTAAACCTGGTTATTGCCGTACCATCACCTGAATCGTTTATAAGGTTCCTGTTATTATCAAGATTCCTCGACTCGGTAATAGCTCCATGGCTGTCATAATCATTTTGCACGATCGGAATAAGTTTACCGCTCACATACTCATTATCCTGATCAAAAACCTCTGTTTCCAGGGCATAGCCGTTCCTGTCGAATTTGGTTATCCGTTTCGACCACCCCCAATACAGATTTGACATTTGACCGAATACATTGAAAACGGAAAATTGAGTTACATCCCCGTTGTCATCAGGAATGAAAGTAAAATATGAGACACCGATATCTCCGCAGTTTTCTGCTGTGCAGTTATATAATGTATCTGCCTTGTAGTTTGCCATTCTGGTCATGAATCCCTTATCATTATAACTGAATCTCAGCTCATAGAAAGGACAAAACGGGTTAAGCACCACTTCCTCTCCGGCCAGGTTATATCTCAATTCCCTTACCATTCCATTATCAAGAACTGACCATTTATATGAATTGATTTTATTCCTGTTCTCGACAGGGGAGCCATCCTTTCCTGTGAATTTCAGAGCTGTTCGCCTGCCTTTATCATCGAGCGAATATTCTGCTTCAAATACTCCTGAAGATTCAATTCTGGCAGCATTCCTGTCGAAATATTTTTTTATCTGCCGGTTCCCTTCATACTCATAAGTTATCCTGGCTGCGCCTCCAAGTGAACCGTAATCAAGAAGAGCATCATTACGGTTAAATTCCACCGATATCAGTCTGCCTCCATTATCGTAAGTGAATTTGTAATTATTTGCTGTTTTGGCGTCTTCAGGAGTAATCTGATGCGTGCCTTTCTCAATATCGTATGGAGTCTCACTGAATTGAAGAAGCCTGTAATACTCTACTCCCGAATGTGCGTTTTTTTTACCATTCCCTGAATTACAGGACGAGAGAATTATCCCAGCTGTAATTATAAGTGCAAACTGCGTGATGATCTTTCCGATTCTCATATCGTGTTGGTTTTATGGTTAGTCAGCTATACAAATTTAAAAACTGAATCAGATTAACTGTTATATTGAACAAGAGAAAAACAGTACTCATCAAAAAAAGTTCGGGTAATGATGTATTTGCACTGTATCAAGGTAAGATGAACAGGGATGATCGCTGTTTTATGGAGGAGGAATTTTGAAGATTATAATTAGCTTTGACAAAAATTAATTTTAACATGGAGCAGATAAGCAATCACCCTCTTTACATGAAGCATAATCTCGACAGTGCTATGGGTTCTTTGTGGGAATTCTACCGTAAAAGGTTTCTGACGCTGTTCTTCATATCATTCGTAATTTCGATTATTACACAATATGTATCGTCATTTATTAACATACAGGAACTGGCTGAAATCACCGATCAGGATGTGTTATTAGCAAAATTACAGGGCATGATTGTTCCGATTATAGGTATATCACTTATCAACCTTCTGCTGAATGCTATTCTGCAATATTATGTTATCTTCAATCCTATCGGTGGTTCAAAAAACATATTTGATGCTGCTTTGCAGACTATGCGTTACATGATCCCATATCTGATCCTCATCGTACTTCTGGCTATTTTCGCATCAGTCGCCCTTGTTCTGGGAATTTTACTGCTTGTAGTCGGAGCTGTTTTCGCAATGATCTATGTGATGAGTATTTACATGTTCATTCTGCCTGTGATGATGGTTGAAGGAACGGATATAAGTAATACTATCGGCAGAACATTTACGCTGGTTCACAAAAATTTCTGGCCTAACATTGGCTGGGTGGCGGTCTTCTTTACGATCGTTCTTGTCCTTTCGGTTATCACCTCCGGAATTGTTCTGATACCATTTACAGGGAGTTTTGTCAAAGGGATTATGAATCCGGCTGACACCGCAAACCTGACCGATCTTGCTCACCGGCCCCTTTTCATTGTATTATCAGCTCTTGCAGGCGCGGTAACACTGCCTCTGGTTCCGGTGTTTTCCTGCATTTTGTATTTCAATGGGAAAGCGAGAGAGGATGTTACACCTCACATTGAAAATGAGGATCAGGAAAACAGACCCTTAAGGGTTGAGGATCTGTATGCCAAGCCTTACTCTGATGATCATCCTGATAATCCTGAAAAAAAAGAGCTTCAGGGATCCTGAAGAGGTTCATTTTCCCCTTTAACATATCCGAAATTTGCCAATATGCCGCCATCGACATAGAGGATATGACCATTCACAAAATCGCTTGCTTTTGAAGCCAGGAACAAAGCAGCATTAGCCACATCTTCAGGAGTGCCCCATCTTCCTGCAGGTGTACGTGTCATTACCAGGTCATTGAAAGGATTTCCCTTTTCCCTGAGAGGAGCCGTCTGATCAGTAGCAATATATCCCGGACCCAATCCGTTTATCTGGATATTATATTTTGCCCACTCGCAGGTCATGCTTCTGGTAAGTAATTTGAGACCACCCTTGGCTGCAGCATAAGCAGCAACTGTATTTCTGCCATACTCACTCATCATCGAACAGATATTAATGATCTTCCCGGAATGTTTTCTTATCATTCCCGGGACTACCCTTTTGGAGACGATCATCGGAGACACCAGGTCGGTATCGATAACCTGTCTGAAATCCTTCACCGGCATATCAAGGATTGGCACCCGTTTTATCAATCCAGCATTGTTCACCAGAATATCCACCTCTCCATATTCAGCTTCAATAGAAGAGATCCCCCTTTCCACATCTGCTTCATCCGTCACATCGAATTCTGCAGTAATAATCTCAATGCCCTTCTCCCTGCATATCTTTCGGCTCAAGTCAAGCTTTTCGGTATTTCGTCCGTTGATGCAGACCTTCGCACCTGCTTTTCCAAGAACAGTACCAATAGCCAGTCCGATACCCTGACTCCCTCCTGTCACAAGAGCTATCTTCCCTGTCAGATCAAACAAATCATTCATATACAAAATTATAAACAACATTTTTCTTCAGGCAATTATCAATCCTTCTCTTGAGAAGAACTGAAAAACAATTATCTCAGAGAACCAGGCAACCACGCTTCCATATCACCGTAATCCAGATTTTCTCCTGCCATGCCCCATATAAAGGTGTAGTTGGAAGTACCGGCTGCACTATGGATGCTCCAGGGAGGAGAAATTACCGCTTGTTCATTTGTCATCCAGATATGCCTTGTTTCCTCAGGCCGACCCATGAAATGACATACAGACTGATTTTCAGGTACTTCAAAATAGAAATACGTCTCCATTCTTCTGAGATGAATATGAGCAGGCATGGTGTTCCATACGCTTCCTGACTTAAGTTCTGTCATTCCCATCTGAAGCTGGCATGTTTCCATGGTACCGTTTACCATAATTTTGTTCAGTGTACGCATGTTGGATGATTCGTGACTGCCCAGGTTGGCTTTCACAGCATCCTCGAGTGTTAGCTTATGCGAAGGAAAGGCATGATGTGCAGGCGCTGAATTGATGTAGAGTTTTGCCGGCTTAGAAGGATCTACAGATCTGAAGATCACAGTACATGTATCATTTCCCAGATAGAGAGCATCCTTATAACCAAGCCTCATGATATTCCCATCTGCAACCACTTCCGCAACACCACCAACATTTATCAATCCCAGCTCACGCCGTTCCAGAAAAAAAGAAGACTTAAGGATCTCGGGTGAATTGAGCACGAGCTCTTCCTTAACCGGCATAGCGCCACCTGCCATAAAACGGTCATAGAGGGAGTAGACCATAAAGATCTCGTCCTCAAAAAAGATCTTTTCAATCAGAAATTCCTGGCGTAATCTTCGGGTATCATACTTAGCCGCGTCATCCGGATGAGACGCGTATCTTATTTCAATTTTCATCTGCTGAAATGTTTTGACTATTAATTTGTTTGAACTCCATGTCCGTCAATCACGATCACAGGGAACCATCTTTATTTTTGAATAATTGAATTGAATTTTATAATTTCGTGATCGTTAACGAAAATGGTTTCACCATAAAAATACATAAATTGCGAAACAGTGCGAAAGATATGAAATCATTTATTCACGAAAACTTCCTTCTTGGCAGCAAAACTGCTCAGAAACTGTATCATAGTTATGCAGAGAATCAACCGATTATAGATTTCCATTGTCATCTTTCTCCGGCTATGATATCTGAGGACAGGCATTTTTCGAATTTAACCAAGGCTTGGCTCGACGGTGATCATTATAAATGGAGAGCCATGAGGGGCAACGGGATAAGTGAAAGATACTGTACAGGAAATGCTCCGGATATTGAAAAGTTCAGGAAATGGGCTGAAACTGTTCCTGCAACTCTGGGTAATCCGCTTTATCACTGGACTCATCTTGAACTGGCAAGGTATTTCGGGATTTATGAGCTGCTATCGTCATCAACCGGAGAAGATATCTATGAAAAAGCTTCGGCTATGCTCAGAACCAAGGAATTTACAATAAGATCGATGCTCAGAAAGATGAAAGTTGAGATTATCTGCACGACCGACGATCCGGTTGATTCTCTCGAGCATCATATTAAGATGAACGGACGGTTTGAAATTACAGTACTTCCGACATTCCGGCCTGATAATGTGATAAAGACAGATAATCCCGACAAATTCAGGAAGTACATCGGAAGCCTTGCACAATCTGCTGGTTTACAAATAAAGACTTTCTATAATCTTACAGAAGCGCTACATAGGCGGCACACATATTTTCATGAACATGGCTGCCGTTTGTCCGATCATGGCCTCGACAGGTTTTACTATGCTGAAGGGACGCCATATGAGATGAATTCCATCTTCAGGAAGCTCATGAAAGGAAATTCTTTGTCAGCGGAGGAAACGGAGAAATACAGGTCCGCAGTTATGACCGAGCTTTGCAAGATGAACCACGAAAAAGGTTGGACTCAGCAATTCCATGTTGGCGCATTAAGAAATAACTCTTCAAGGAAATTCCGTCAGATGGGCCCGGATACAGGCTGGGATTCCATCGGAAGTCCCCTTGATGCATACAGGATGTCGAGGTTTCTGGATTCTCTCGACAACACGGATCAGCTATCGAGGACAATACTTTACAATCTTAATCCAGCAGATAACGAGATGATGATAACAATGGCCGGAAATTTCAATGATGGCTCATCTCCCATGAAGGTACAGTACGGTGCTGCCTGGTGGTTCCTCGATCAGATGAACGGTATGGAGAAACATCTGCGCAACCTGTCGTCGTTGAGTCTGCTCAGCAGGTTTGTAGGCATGGTTACCGACTCCAGAAGCTTCCTCTCTTACCCAAGGCATGAATACTTCAGACGCCTGGTCTGCAATTTTATCGGAGAGCAGGTCGAAAAAGGGCTGATGCCCAACGATGAGGGATTGCTGAAATCCCTGATCGAGAATATCTCATACAAGAATGCCATGAATTATTTCGGTTTTCAAAAAAAAATATAAAAATGAATGAATTTAACCTGAAAGGAAAAATAGCTGTCATAACCGGCGGTGGAGGCGTAATCTGTTCTGTTATGGCCAAAGCGCTTGCCGCGCAGGGAGTGAAATGCGCTGTTCTGGATCTTAATCCTGATGCAGCACTCAGAGTTGCTCAGGAGATAGAAAAAGAATATGGAACGCCAGCTCTGGGCATCTCAGCCAATGTTCTTGATAAAGCTTCACTATCGGCAGCGAAGACATTGATCAATGAGAAGCTTGGCCAGATTGATATCCTTATTAACGGAGCAGGTGGCAATTCTCCTGCAGGTACCACCAAAATAGAGAAAATGGATGGCACGGAAAACCCGGAAGACACATTCTTTGGTCTGCAGACTGAAGGCTTTGACAGGGTGTTCGATATCAACTTCAAGGGAACGATAATTCCTACAATGATCTTTGCAACTGATCTGGTAAAAAAGAGATCCGGGGTAATAGTCAATATCTCCTCGATGAATTCGTACAGACCACTTACCAAGATAGCTGCATATTCCGCTGCAAAAGCTGCAATAAATAATTTCACCCAATGGCTTGCAGTGCATTTTGCAAAGACCGGGATCAGGGTCAATGCAATTGCCCCCGGATTCCTTCTGACCAATCAGAACCGGTTCCTGATGATTGATGAGAAAACGGGAGGACCAACGCCAAGGGGCCTCAAAGTCCTCAGCGGAACGCCAATGGAAAGATACTGTGAACCGGAAGAACTGACCGGGACATTATTGTATCTGATCTCAGATCTTTCAAAATTCGTTACCGGTATAGTAATTCCTGTCGACGGAGGGTTCAGCGCTTACAGCGGTGTCTGATGATACCATAACAGGCAGTAAACATACCTGTAAGAAGAAATATATGAAAAATCATCAAAAATACATTATGGGACTATGATCCTATATCAGACCGGATCGGAAACAACAGTTATCGGGACAAAGGACCTGCAAGAAGGTCTGCATTCAGCTTTGGATAAGCTTGGGAAGAGAAATAAAGTACTTGTGGTTCCACCGGATTTCACAAGGTTTCATTCCAGGGCAGGAGATATTACGTCACTGATTTACAGGTATTATAGGGATTCCCTTAAAGATATATTACCAGCTCTTGGAACTCATGCTCCTATGAGTGACCAGCAAATCTCCGCAATGTTTTCCGGTATCCCTCCGGAATTATTCAGGATACATGACTGGCGAAGAGATGTTGTAACCATAGGTACAGTACCAGGAGAATATGTATCAGAGATTACCGGCGGGGCTGTCACATACCCCTGGCCTGCTCAGCTTAACCGTCTCGTCTGCAACGGAGGACATGATCTGATACTTTCTGTCGGGCAGGTCGTTCCGCATGAAGTCATCGGCATGGCTAACTACACAAAGAACCTGCTGGTGGGAACCGGAGGCCAGGAAGGTATCAACAAGAGCCATTTCGTGGGTGCTGTATACGGGATGGAAAGAATAATGGGCAGGTTCGACAACCCTGTCAGAAACCTTCTGAACCATGCCGCAAAAGAATTCATGGGGCAGCTGCCTGTAATATACATACATACGGTAATAGGTCGTACCGAATCCGGACAACTGGTCATCAGGGGATTATATATAGGCGATGACGAGGAAGTATTCAGGCTGGCTTCAGAATTATCCCTGAAGGTTAATTTTTCAGTCCTGGAAAAACCGTTAAAAAAAGTGATCGTTTATCTTGACCCATCGGAATTCAGAAGCACCTGGCTGGGAAATAAGAGTATCTATCGCACCAGAATGGCAATGGCCGATGACGGTGAACTGATTGTACTGGCTCCAGGACTGAAGGAATTCGGAGAGGATACCGAAATAGACAGGCTGATAAGAAAATACGGCTACAGAGGAACCCCTTCAACGCTGAACTCACTAAAAGAGAATGAAGAACTCAGGAACAATCTCAGCGCTGCGGCTCATCTCATCCATGGAAGCTCGGAGGGAAGGTTTGGGATAACCTATTGCCCCGGACATCTGACAAGAAATGAGATTGAATCGGTTAATTTCAGATTTGCCGACCTGGCTGAGATGCTTAAAAAATACGATCCTGCAACCATGAAAGATGGTATAAATATTATGTCTGACGGAGAAGAAGTCTATTATATTTCCAATCCTGCACTCGGCCTGTGGACATCAAGGGAAAGAATAAGCAAATAAAAATAAAATCAGTACTATGATCAGCTGGGGAATGATAGGTTGCGGAAGTGTGACAGAGGTAAAAAGCGGGCCGGCCTTCAATAAGGTTGAAGGTTCCAGGCTTATGGCAGTGATGAGAAGGAACAGGCAGCTGGCTGAGGACTATGCAGCCAGACATGGAGTGTCAAAGGTTTATAGCGATGCAACAGACCTAATTAACGATGATGAAGTAAACGCGGTCTATGTCGCTACCCCTCCTGGTAGTCATATGAAGTATGCACTTGAGTCTGTCAGAGCAGGTAAACCTGTATACATTGAGAAACCAATGGCGCTTAATTATGAGGAATGCAGCAGGATAAATGAAGAAGCTGAAAAATACAAAGTCCCTGTTTTTGTTGCTTACTACAGGCGTGCGCTACCAGGATTCCTGCTTGTAAAGGACCTGATTAAGAATGGCGCCATCGGAAAAGTACGGACTGTAAGGATTGAATTGTTCAAAGCTCCTTCTGATGACGAAAAAGCAGGGAAACTGCCTTGGAGAGTAGATCCGGCTTTGTCGGGAGGAGGACATTTTTTCGATCTTGCCTGCCATCAGCTGGATTATATGGATTACCTTTTCGGACCGGCACAAAATGTCGGATCATTCGTTCTCAATCAGGGTAACCTGTATAAAGCGGAGGATTATGTGTCAGCCACAATTCTTTTCCCTGATGATGTTGTATGCAATGGTACCTGGTGTTTCAGCGTTTCCAGGGAATCGTCGAAGGACGTAATCGAGATAACCGGTTCTGATGGCTCAATCCGGTTTTCAACATTTTCCTTTGAACCGATAATACTTAAAAACCTGTCGGGCATAAAAGAATATATAAATGAAAGACCAGAACATGTTCAGTATTATCTCATAAAAAAGATAGTCAGCGAGTTGAGCGGGACAGACAAATCGCCGAGCACAGGGATTACCGCAGCCAGAACCGGTAAAGTGATGGATCTGGTGGTTGAAGAATATTACAGGAACCTTAAATAAAAAATCCAAAAAAAATATAATTATGAATGGAAAATCGGATATCGGCCTTATCGGCCTAGCAGTTATGGGTGAGAATCTCGTGCTCAATATGGAAAGTAAGGGATTCCATGTCTCGGTTTATAACAGATCTTCCCAGAAAGTTGATGATTTTATCAAAGGAAGAGCTAAAGGCCTTAATATCAAGGGCACTCATTCCATTAGTGAATTTGTCGCCTCGCTTTCCAGTCCCCGGAAGGTGATGCTAATGATCAAGGCAGGCAATGCTGTTGATGAGATGATTGAAACTATTCTTCCCTACCTTTCACCCGGCGATATTATCATTGACGGAGGAAACACTCATTTCCCTGACACCAACAGAAGGACTGCCATGGTGGAAAGTAAAGGATTGTTATATATCGGCACCGGTGTTTCCGGAGGTGAGGAAGGAGCTCTTCTCGGGCCGTCAATAATGCCGGGCGGATCAAAGGCTGCATGGCCATTCCTCAAACCTATCTTTCAGGCCATAGCTGCAAAAGTTGAAGATGGATCTCCCTGCTGTGAATGGGTCGGGGAAAACGGTGCTGGTCATTTCGTAAAAATGGTTCATAACGGGATCGAATACGGTGATATGCAGCTCATCACGGAAGCATACCAGATCATGAGGGATCTTCTGCGTATGAACGCGGATGAAATGCACGAAAGTTTTGAAAAATGGAATAATGGCGATCTTAACAGCTATCTCATCGAGATTACAAGGGATATACTTGCGTACAAAGACACCGACGGGAAACCTCTGGTAGACAAAATACTCGACACGGCAGGACAGAAAGGTACCGGCAAATGGACCGGAATTGCCGCGCTTGATCTTGGTATTCCGCTTACCCTGATAGGTGAAGCTGTTTTTTCGAGATGTCTTTCGGCGGTGAAGGAAGAAAGAGTTCATGCTTCAGGAATACTTCATGGTCCGGCAACTTCATTTACAGGTGACAGGAAACACTTCATAGATGATATCAGGGATGCTCTGTATGCTTCGAAAATTGTTTCTTATGCCCAGGGTTATGCTCTGATGAAGGCTGCAGCAGCAGAATACAAATGGGATCTCAACTATGGCGGCATTGCACTGATGTGGAGAGGTGGATGCATTATCAGATCTGTCTTTCTCGGTAAGATAAAGGAAGCTTTCGAAAAAGATCCGTCGCTGACTAACCTTATGCTTGATCCATTTTTCAGGGACAAGATAGAAAAAGCCCAGCAGGGATGGAGAAGGGTTGTTGCCACTGCAGTAACAAATGGGATACCTGTTCCGGCAATTTCAGCCGCCCTTGGTTACTATGACGGATACCGCTGTGAAAAGCTCCCTGCCAATCTCCTTCAGGCACAGCGTGACTATTTCGGGGCACATACCTATGAGCGGACCGACAAGCCAAGAGGAGAATTCTTCCATACTAACTGGACCGGCCGCGGCGGATCCACTGCTTCTTCAACATACAATGTCTGATAAACTTTAAGCCCTATATTATGCCTGCATTGAATAAAACAACCAGTTACCGCTGGACGATATGCGCACTTATTTTCTTTGCCACGACAATAAACTACCTCGACAGGCAGGTTATTGGCATCCTGAAGACAACGCTTGAAAGCGATCTGAATATCGGTGAAGCACAGTACGGATTTATTGTAACCTGCTTTCAGCTGGCCTATGCTGTAGGAATGGTCATTGCAGGAAGGCTGGTAGACAAATACGGCACCAAAATCGGATATGGAGTGTCCGTTATTTTCTGGAGTATTGCAGCCATAGGGCACGCCTTTGCCAGAGGAGCATTCGGATTCGGATTCTGGAGAGCGCTACTGGGGGTAAGTGAATCAGGCAACTTCCCTGCAGCCATAAAAACTGTTGCTGAATGGTTTCCGAAAAAGGAACGGGCCTTCGCTACCGGGATATTCAATTCGGGGACAAATATTGGAGCCATCATAGCGCCTCTTGTTGTTCCTCTGATGGCACAGGCATGGGGCTGGCAATCTGCATTCATTGTTACCGGATCGCTCGGATTCATCTGGCTCATCTTCTGGTTTCTTCTGTACGAGGTCCCCGAAAAACATAAGCGCGTTTCTGAGAGTGAGTTGGCAATTATCAGGAGCGATTCTGAGGAAACTAACGAAAAGGATACACATGTTAAGTGGATCAGCCTTTTGAAATATCGTCAGACCTGGACATTCTTCATCGGAAAAGCATTGACCGACCCTATCTGGTGGTTCTATCTTTTCTGGATCCCCGGGTGGTTATCAGAAGTAAGGGGGGCCGGACTAAACATCAAAACTTTCGGATTGCCCCTGGTTGTGATCTACACTTCGACAACCGTCGGTAGTATAGCCGGCGGATGGCTCTCTTCATTCATGATCCGGAAAGGGATGTCTCCTTTCAATGCAAGAAAATATACAATGCTTCTCTTCGCGTTTCTGGTAACACCTGTCTTTTTTGCACAATCATCAGGTATTAGTACCTGGGAAGCAATAGGATTAATCAGCCTTGCAGCATCGGCACATCAGGCATGGTCAGCAAATATTTACACCACTGTATCTGACGCGTTCCCCAAAAAAGCTGTAAGCTCGGTTATCGGCTTCGGCGGCATGGCCGGAGCTTTGGGAGGAGCATTTGTGTCTATTCTGGCCGGAGAACTGCTGGCATTCTATAAATCAGCAGGACATGTTGAAACCGGCTATACGATCATGTTCACCATTGCCTCCTGTTCCTATCTTATCGCCTGGATCATAATGAACATATTTGCTCCAAAGAACAAGGTCGTCAGGATGGATTAAACCATTCACCTACATCCGGTTGAAATGACAGCAGGAAAGACAAGACTAAAGGACATCGCCATGCTTGCCGGAGTATCTATAGGTACTGTCGACCGTGTTCTGCATGAGCGTGGGGAAGTCGCAGCAAAAACAAAAGAAAAGGTAAAGAAGATCCTTCTTGATACAAACTATTCTCCTGATATCACGGCCCAGGTACTTAAATCAAGAAAGACCATCTGCATCGCTTCACTCCTGCCCGAGCCATCCGATGAGAATGCCTTCTGGAAAAAACATCCTTCAGGGATGAAAAAAGCCATCAATGAACTCGACCTCTTCAGGATCAATATTAACTCTGTCACTTTTGATATGCAGAATGAAGAGGATTATCAGCAAAAGGCCGGGGAAATACTGAAATTAAATCCCGATGGGGTATTGCTTGCTCCTCTCTTTAAGTCAGAGTCGGTTGATTTTTGCAGAAAGCTTAGCAAACTACAAATACCTTATGTGTTTGTCGATGGCTTCATTGACAGTGCGGATTATCTGGCATTTATCGGGGAAGATGCTTTCAGAAGCGGAAGGGTTGCCGGCCAGCTGGCTGATCTTGTTACTCAGGGAGCCCGGAAGATTGCTATAGTAAGTATTGCCAGGAACATAATGAATGTTCAACATCTTAATAATCGTATCAACGGATTCCTTAGCTATTTTGACAAAACTCCTTCATCGGCAGAAAGGATCAGGCGCATCAGTATAACCGATCCGTCACCGGGGATAGTTGCAAATGCGCTTGACAGGGCATTTGCAGCAGATCCCGGGATAGGTACAGTTTATATGTCGGGGTCAAAATCATTTCTGATAGCTTCTTACCTGGAGAAAAAAGGATTGGATACTGTGCACCTTATCGGCTACGATCTCCTCGACAGGAATGTAGCTTATCTGAGATCCGGAAGAATACGATTCCTGATTGGTCAGCGACCGGAGGAACAGACATATAAAGCTGTCAGAAAATTATTTGATTTTCTCTCATTTAACCGGATTCCTGAAGAAAAGGAATATCTTCCCATAGATATAGTCACATCAGAAAATGTCGATTTTTTTCTGAACCACTGAATGGTAAAACATTAAGAATTAAATAAAAAGACATGAAGACGTTAGGAAAATATTCATTCGGCCTTGGAGACAGGTTTGGTCATCAGGGAGCCGCACAGTTGAAAGCGATAATTGAAGCTTCCGGACATGGTTATGAAATCACACCTGTATGGAACAAATCAAACCGGGAACATGTAACAATAGGAACAGAACCGTCAGATGTCAGGAATGAAGCTGATACGGTTACGCGTGAAGCCGGTTACAAAGGAGATTATTTCGTCGATGCCGATCATATTAATCTTGATAACGTTGACAGGTTCATCAGCAGTTCCGATTTTTTCACCATCGATGTTGCCTCATACATAGGAAAGAAAGCGACTGACGAAGATATTGAGCTATTTATGGAGATGGTTTCCTCATACGACGAAATAACTATCCCCGGGATTGACAATATCCTGAAAATATCAAATGAGCAGAAGAGAAAGATAGCGGAGAAATACCTCTTTGCCGCGAAGAAAGCGCGTGAGATTTTTTCAAGAATAGAAGCAGAAAAGGGAAGTGGAAACTTCATCACTGAGGTATCAATGGATGAAGTTCCGGATCCTCAGAGTCCGACAGAGCTCTTTTTCATTCTAAAGATGCTGGCTCAGGAGAAAATTCCTCTTCAGACAATAGCTCCCAGGTTCTCCGGACGGTTCAACAAGGGTGTTGATTATGTCGGAAACAAAGCGGACTTCGCCATAGAGTTTGAGACCGATCTCATGGTCATATCATTTGCAATAAAGGAATTCGGGCTTCCTGTGAATCTTAAAATGAGTATTCATTCAGGTTCTGATAAATTTTCCATCTATCCCTCCATTGGCGAAATAATCAGGAAACACGGTAAAGGAGTTCATATCAAGACTGCAGGAACTACCTGGCTGGAAGAAATAATTGGTCTTGCTGCTTCAGGAGGAGAAGGCCTGATATTTGTAAAAGAGATCTATGCCCAGGCTCTGATGAAGTCGGATGAGCTTTGTGCTCCCTATGCCGATGTCATAGATATCAGGACTGAAAAGCTGCCTTCTGCGGCTGAAATTTCCGGCTGGACACCTGAGAAGCTGTCTTCTTCGCTCAGACATGTTCAGGATTGCCCTGATTACAATCAGGATATGCGTCAGCTCATGCATGTCGCGTACAAATTAGCTGCTCACAGGATGGAAGATTTCTATCGTCTGCTTGGAAAATTTGAGAATCAGGTCTCCCAGTCTGTCTACGAGAATATTTTCGACAGGCATATAAGCCGGCTGTTCGGAATCAGATAAATGGTTAAATTTGAAATACCCGGAATTTTATTCATACACAGTTATTAAAAGGAGGTAAATATGCCAGGACCCGGATATTACTGGTTTGGGAAAGAAGAGATTGATGCTGCAATGGAGGTTGTAAGCGGAGGTTATCTGTTCAGATACGGAGACGATAAGGATCCTAAGTTCCTAAGAAAAGTGTACACGCTTGAAAAGAAATTCTCAGAGTATTGCGGATCAAGATATGCTCTTGCAACTTCTTCAGGAACATCTTCTTTACTTGTATCGGCAGTCGCTCTGGGTTTAAAACCCGGAGACGAGGTTATTGTACCTGCCTACACTTTTGTCGCCAGCTATTCGGCGCTGATTTTCCTCGGACTGATCCCGGTACTGACTGAAATTGATGAAAGTCTATGCATCGATCCTGATGATATTGAACACCGGATTACTCCAAGAACAAAGGCCATCATGCCTGTGCACATGCTTGGAAATCCATGCGACATGGACCGCATAATGTCAATCGCCGAAAAATACAATCTGCCTGTGATTGAAGATTGCTGTCAGGCCGCAGGGGCGTCATACAAGGGAAAGAAAGTGGGCTCAATTGGTAATATTGGAGCCTTTTCACTCAACATATTCAAGACTATCAACAGTGGTGACGGAGGTCTGGTGATAACTGATGATCCGGAACTCTACGAAATTGCTTTCGGCATGCATGATCAGGGGCATAAACCCAACAGGACAGGCGTTGAGGTGGGAAACAGGATCCTTCTGGGACTCAACTTCAGGTCAAATGAACTGAGTGCAGCTGTAGCTCTCGCCCAACTGGGGAAGCTGGATCGTATAGTAAAGGTGCTGCGGGAAAAGAGGAGCATCCTAAAAGATCATATTTCCGGAACTGGTGGTTTCAGTTTCAGAAAGCTGAATGACCCGGACGGCGATTGCGGAACACTTTGCACCATAATTTTCAATACCAGGGAAAAAGCAGCAAAAGTATCAGGTACTCTCGGATCCAAAACTGTCGATCAGAGCGGCTGGCACGTGTATGCTAATATGGAGCATGTGCTGGCCTACCTCAGGGAAACCGGTCAGCCACATACCAAAGGATCCTATCCTAAAACTGACGATATCCTTAGCCGCAGCATGAATATAAGTGTAGGTGTGGTCGATGGCGGGCTTGGAGCCGGTTGGGGAATAAATATCAATTCATCAGATACGGATATCAGGAAGGCAGCTGATGCATTTAACGAAGCCAGTCAATAGTTGTAATTATATATCTGAATATCTTAACGATATGAACCTAAGAGAAAATTTCAAGTGGTCACTGGTAGTGCCGACGAGCATGGGGATCAGAATTACTCCGGTCAACGGGCAGCCGGTCCATAGCAGCGACACCTTTATTATGCATGCCACCAGCGCGGAGACCAATGTAGCGAGCATATCTTCATATCTTGGACTGCCTGTCAAGGTACTTACCACCTTTGTGAAAGGGAGCCCCATAGCCAGGTTGATCAAGGATAATCTGGCCGGAAGGCACATGTCGTATGAAGGAATTGAAGTAGATCAGGGAGGTCCCTGGGGATACAGACACCAGTTCAATATCGCCGACAGCGGCTACGGAGTCAGAGGACCCAGAGTACATAACGACAGGGCCGGAGAAGTTGGAAGAACACTGAATGTAAAGGACTTTGACCTGGTAAAACTATTTGGTTCCGAAGGAGTGCAGATACTCCATCTGTCGGGACTTATTGCGGCGCTTTCTCCTGAAACAGGAGAATTCTGCCTCGGACTTGCCAGAACCGCAAAGAAATACGGAACAGTTATTTCCTTTGATCTTAACTACAGGGCATCATTCTGGAAGAACAGGGAAAAGGAACTAAGCGGGATCTTCAGGGAAATAGCCGGTTCTTCAGATATCCTTGTCGGCAATGAGGAAGATTTTCAGCTTTGCCTAGGAATAAAGGGACCAGAAGAAGGAGGAAAGGATCTTTCAGGGAAAATTGACAGCTTCAGGGAAATGATTTCAAGGATAAAAATCGCCTATCCGTCTGCTTCTGTATTTGCCACTACACTGAGAGAGGTTATAAGTACAAATTCGCATCTGTGGGGAGCGATTATGCTTGAAGGATCAGAATGGCATATTGCTGAACCTCGGGAAATAAATGTGCTCGACAGGATCGGTGGCGGTGACGGATTTGTTGGTGGAATGCTCTATGCCATCCTTCGGGGATGGGAACCATCCAGATGGCTTGAGTTTGGCTGGGCTTGCGGAGCTCTCGCTACTACATCCGCTACAGATTATGCACAACCTGCCGATGAAGAACAGATATGGAGTATTTGGAAAGGGAACGCAAGAGTGAAAAGATAATATCATTGTATCTCAGCTCGAATTCCTGATTTACGGATCAGATCACGGATTAAATACAGATAATATGAAATATCAGGTTGTTAAGATCAAAAAGATTAATTTTATTTATCTTTTGCTCCTTCTGATTGCATGCCAGCTTACGGAAGGTGCAATTGTGGCTCAGCAGATAAAAAAGATAAAAGACGTATTGATCTACGAAGATACTCTCTTCTATTCCACTTTCCCTTCTGTTATCAGGCGTCCCGACGGAGAATACATAGCAGCTTTCAGAAGAGCGCCCGACAGGAAGATCTTCAAAGAAAAAGGGACGAGTCATGTTGATCCCAACAGTTATCTGGTACTTGTGAGGTCGAAAGACGGGGAAGTATGGACCAGGGATCCGGAGCTGATATATGCCCATCCATTCGGAGGGTCACAGGACCCTTGCCTTCTGCAGTTGCGTGATGGATCACTACTCTGCACAAGTTACGGCTGGGCCTTCGTAAGACCCGATGGGGTCCCGTTGCTCAAGAAACCATTTTCCAGGGCCGGAGACGCTTTTTTCCTTGGCGGCTACCTGTTACGATCTGACAACGGAGGAAAGAACTGGAAAGGACCCTACTATCCTCCGCATATAGCTCCCGAGTTTTTCCTTGGTCCCGATGGCAATCCTCTTCCGGCATATAACAGGGGAGCCCTGTATGAAGCTTCAGATGGCCGGATATTATGGGTGGTTGCAGCAGGAGACACAATCGGCAAATCATCTGTTCACCTTATTGTCTCAACAGATAAAGGAATCACGTGGAAATACTCCTCTGTGGTTGCTATGGATCCTAAAGTTACATTTAATGAGACATCGGTATATGAAACACCGGGTGGGGACATCGTTGCATTTATAAGAACCGCCAATTTCGACGACCAGGCCTGCATAGCGCGTTCGACCGACGGAGGAAAGACATTCGGGAAATGGCAGTCCATGGGCTTCCAGGGGCATCCGCTCAATGCAATCAGATTACCCGACAAGAGGGTGCTTCTTACTTATGGATACAGGCATAAACCTTTTGGTATCAGAGCAAGAATATTAAATGCTGAATGCACGGACTTTGCCACCTCAAAGGAAATAATCCTCAGGGACGACGGAGGAACCGTCGATCTGGGATACACCTGGCCGGTATTAATGGATAAGAACCGTGTTCTGGTAATATATTATTTTAACAAAGCTGACGGAACACGCCATATAGCAGGAACAATAATTGAAATTCGTTGAACTCAGGAAAAGTACTGAGCGATCATTAAATTCACACATAAAGGAAAATATCATGAAAAGAAGCGACAGGTCAATTCTTTGCAGGCTAACAGGTCTGGTAACTTTGATAACCAGCCTGATGATTCTTGCAGGATGTTCCGGCCCCAGGGGTCAGGAAATCTCTGTCTGGACATCCTCACAGGAAGGGGACAGGCTTAATAAGCAGAGAAATATCTATTTTTCGGACGACAAGGAGATAAAAATACCTGTTATTAAACTGGATACAGCCTCCCGCTATCAGAAAATCGACGGCTTTGGCGCCACTTTCAATGAGGCAGGTATGATCTGTCTCAATTCTCTTAAGGAAGCAGAAAGGGAAAATGTTTTGAAAAATCTTTTCGATGTAAATGCCGGAGCCGGCTACACACTTATGAAATCACCGATCACTTCCTGCGATTTTGCGTCTGCCGGACCATGGTACACATTCGATGATACTCCGGGAGACACTGCGCTAACTCACTTCAGCATTGAGAGGGATCTGGCTCCTGACGGACAGGTTTCCTTCATCAAGGCAGCTGCAAAATACGGAAAATTCGAAATTGAATCGCCGATGGATTTTGCACCAGACTGGATGTATTTTGCCATTGAAGATGGAAAGAAACATATCAGACCCGAATACTATAAAACTCTGGCAAAATATTATTCCAAATATATCCAGGCTTATGCTGCCCAGGGTATAATTATCAACTATCTCAACCTGTTCAATGAGGCCCATAACAAATGGTATTCCAATGTCACCTATGAGGAAATGGGGGAAATGATCAAAAAATTTGTTGCCCCAAGAATAAAGGCCGACGGACTTTCAACCAGGATACAGCTGGGTGAAACATCAAACAGGCCGGAGGCAATGGAGAAGTTTCCACCAGTACTGAATGATCCTGATGTCAGAAAGAATATTCATTCGCTTACGGTCCATGGATATGACTGGGACAAATTCAGCTCAATATCGGATTTGCACAACAGGTACCCCGATTTGCCCATCTGGATGACCGAAGTATGCTACGTTACAGGAACTCTCTTTCCGTTCGGTGGACCAAGAAAATCGCCGGTATATGAATTCTCTGATGGGGAGCGTTGGGGAAACATGATAATGAATGACATGAAAAACTGGATCTCCGGATGGATATATTGGAATATGATCCTCGATCAGAACGGTGGTCCATGGCTGATATCAGTTCCTCACGGCGATCCTGACCCGAACCAGCAGCATCCGGTTGTTATTATCGACCGGACTAATGGGAAGGTAACATATACAGGTTTATATTATTACCTGGCTCATTTCAGCAAATTCATCAGACCAGGAGCATACAGGGTAAATACTTCAGGAGGAACAGAAAAACTGAATTTTGCAGGTTTCCGGAATAACGACGGCAGTATCATACTCAATATTATCAATAATGGCGATGCAACCGAGTGTAAGGTTCAGTGGAAAGGGAAAATGACAACAACCAAACTGAAAAGCCATTCTATCACCACACTCAAATGGAACAGCCCTTCACAACTTTAGATATTGCAACACTTAAAAGAAGAATTAAATGAAAAGTCACAAACATATTGTCTGTGTTTTGATGGCATCAGGAATATTGCTCATCTCAGCCAATGTGAATTCACAGACGGCAGAACTTAAGACCGGCAAGAATTATGAATCGGCATTTTCATCAGTAAAAAATTCTGTCAGCGCTGAAAGGATACGTCAGGGAGTATTTTATATTTCGAAGGATCCTCTTCCCCGGAGAGTACTCAACTACACAGTGCCGGGCCATACCATGTCGACACTTGATGAAGCGGATCAGTGGATCATGAAGCAGCTGAAATCTGCCGGTTATAAGCCTAAAACCGATGACACACGCGTACAGGCTTTCGGAAGGGACCGGACTAAACCAATTGAGCAGCAGTATGCACTTCCACCTGATGGCGCTCCATTTTATACAGCTCATAATGTTCTGGCCGATAAAAAGGGATCCGAGCATCCAGATGAGTTAATAATTATCATTGCCCACAAAGACTCCCAAAGCTGGATCGAGTCACCAGGGGCAAACGATAATGCGATAGGCACCGTTGGAGCAGTAGAGCTTGCTCTGGCACTTAAGAAGTATAATCCGAAACATACAATCAGGTTCATTTTCTGTAATGAAGAGCACTTCCCATGGACCAGTGTAATTGCTGCGGAATCGATAAAAAAAGCCGGGCAGAAAGTACTTGCACTGATAAATTTAGACGGCATCGGAGTTAAAGCGCCTGCTGAAAATGGCCAGCTAATAAATGTAACCAGGTATACAACGCCGGAGGGTGAAAGAGTTGCTGATCTTATGGCGTTGCTCAATGAGCACCATAAAATTGGACTCAGTCAGTCGAAATATAAAAGCGACTCTCCCGGTGATGATGATGGCTCATTCATTAAAGCCGGCTTCCCATGGGCAGTTCTTAATATAGGATCCATGCCTTACGGCGATCCCAATTATCATCAGGAAGGTGATACCCCGGATAAGGTTGATTACAGGAATGCTGCTGTTACTGTCCAGTTAACTCTGGCTGCAGTATTACATCTCGACATGTTTGGACGCCCGTAGGTTTATTCAATACTATTCGAGGGTCTTCCTGCCGAGAACAGTTTTTGGTTCTACATCATGGAGATCAAAGATCAGTATTTCATTGGGACCCTCAAAAAGCCACGATTCCGGACAGTAAAGTCTCTTCTGCGGACCGATATTCCAGTAACGGCCAAGATTATGTCCATTGACCCAGAGAATACCCTTGGTGTAGTTTGACATGTCAAAATAGGTATCTCCGGTTCTGTTGATGAAGAAAGTACCCCGGAAGAATATTCCGGGTCTGGAAATAACCTTACCCGATGATCTCAGATCATAGATATATTTTCTATCCATCGGAATATTGTATACCTTCCAGTTCATCAGGGTCATTCCTTCCAGGGTAACCCTGTCGGTAATACCTTTCCGGTCGATAAGATTCTGACCAAAGTTTATTCGGCCCATTGCTTCAACAAGTATTTCGAGGACAGGGTTCTTCACCGTGGAAGCCGGGATATCGATTGAATTTTTACCCTCTCTCCTGTCGAGATAGCCAATATACGAACCGTTCAGGAATACAGTGGCATAGTCGTGAATATCTGTAACCACCAGCTTGCCTGATTTTCGTCCAACCAGTTCAGTTTTGTAAAGAATGAAGCCATAGTCCTGGTTATATGCTTCCATGGGTTTTGGCTGGATAGAATTAACAGGCTGCGGGAGTTTGTCCCAGATACTGGTGAATACCGAAACCTGGATTGCAGGTATTTCCATCATTGGAACTGCTGCAGGAACAGGAGGCAGCTTCTTTTTTTCTTTGACGAGGTATGACTCGAGCAGTCTCCTGATGGCCATATATTTCTCAGTAGGCTGACCTGCTTCGTTCAGCGGGGCATCGTAGTCATAGCTTGTCACATCAGGCTCATAGCCTTTCTCGCTGAAATTAGCTCCGGCCGTGAATCCAAAATTAGTTCCACCATGAAAAACATAAATATTAAATGATTTTTTATTGTCCATTAAAAATCTAAGGTTCTTTAAAAAGGTGGTTGTATCCTGTCGTGCCCATGGTTCTCCCCAGTGAGTCAGCCATCCCGGATATGTTTCACTGCTGAATACCGGTACTCCGGGGTTCATTTTTTTTGCAATGTCAAAATCTTCCCGTGCAATTCCAGGATCCAGTCCCACAACGCTTCCCGGCAAACTTCCGGCTTCAAGCATATATTGAGTGGCTCCGTCGCCGGTGAAAGTTGCAATATCGACTCCTGCATTCTTCCATATTTCCCTTAACCTTTCAATATATGCCCTGTCGTTTCCGAAGCTGCCATACTCATTCTCGATCTGCAGCATAAGAATGGGACCTCCCTTTGTGACCATAAATGGTTTTATTTCTTCAGCCAGTTTGGTTATGTATTTCTCGACGGCGCTCATATAAACCGGATCCATGCATCTTAGCTTGATATCCGGAGTCCGGAGAAGGTAAGGAGGAATCCCCCCGAATTCCCATTCAGCGCAGACATAAGGCCCTGGTCTTACTATCAGGTACAGACCTTCTTCCTGAACAATCCTGAAAAACTCCTTCAGGTTATGATTACCCGTTGAAAAATCGTAAACACCCGGCTCTGATTCGTGGTAATTCCAGAATATATAAGCAGCTATAGTATTGCAGCCCATTGCCTTGGCCATCTGTATCCTGTTTCTCCAGTATTCTTCCGGAATCCTTGCAGGATGCATCTCCCCGCTGATTAATTGAAAAGGCTGTCCATCCAATAAAAAATCAGATTCTGAAATTTTAAACGAATGTCTTGATGTTTGGGCATGAGCATTAATGCCACAAAAGAGCAATAAGAGAAAGGAAATTTTCAAAAGGTTATTCATAGAAATAAATTTTATCAACGTGTGCTTAAATAGCCTGAAAGCTATGCAGTTTCCTGTAAAATCCGTCTGTTTTCCCCATCAGCTCCACATGAGTACCCATCTCAACTATCCGGCCTTCGTCAATTACCACTATCAGGTCGGCATTTAGGATTGTTGACAGGCGATGCGCGATTACGATGGATGTTCTGTTTTTCATAAGTTTTATTATCGAATCCTGAACCAGCCTTTCAGACTCTGTATCGAGAGCTGAAGTGGCTTCATCGAGGATCAGGATGGGCGGATTTGCCATTATTGCCCTGGCAATGCTGATACGTTGCCTCTGTCCACCGCTAAGTTTGTTCCCCGATTCTCCTACCAGATATTCATATCCCTCATCATTCTCCGTGATGAATTCATGTGCATTGGCTATCCGTGCAGCATTTTCCACCTGAATCTGTTCAAATGTATCCACCCCGAAAGCGATGTTCTGCACGAAAGAGGTATTGAACAACAATGGCTGCTGGTTAACGATGCCCATTAAAGAACGCAGATCCTTTATCTTCAGATCTCTGATATCTGTTCCATCGATAAGTATACTTCCATTATCCACATCCATGAACCGGGGCAGAAGATCTGCAAGGGTTGATTTTCCCGCTCCTGATTTACCCACTACCGCCACTGTCTGACCTTTCCTGATCTTAAGATTGATATCCCTGAGTACGGGTTCATTATTATATGCAAACCAGACACCCCTGAACTCTACTGAATCTCTGAATTCACTGACCGGTAGTGCATCTTTTTTCTCAACGATTTTCTCCTCAGCGTTCAGGATAATGTCAATTCTGTCTATTGAGGCCATTCCTTTTTGAACGGCGTACCAGCCTGTGGTTATATTTTTGGCAGGAGGAAGGATCTGTGAAAAAACAACAAGGTAAGCAATCAGTTTATCAGGTGTAAGGGACCCTGTTCCACTCAGGGCAAGTTTACCTCCAACGTACATGAGGACCATAACGACGATCGTGCCCAGAAACTCACTTAAAGGAGAAGCCAGGTATGCTTTCCGTGTCACTCTTTTGAATATCTTAGAATATTTTGTATTGGAATCTCCAAACTGAACTTTCATTTTCTCCTCAGCATTGAATCCTTTAACAATCCGTAATCCGGTAAGGGTTTCTTCAACTACTGAAAGGAGCCGCCCGAGATATTGCTGGCTCAGGAAGGCGGATGATCTCAGAGTCCTGCTTGCCCTTCCGATCAGCCATCCGCTTATGGGAAGAAGCAGAAGCGCGAACAGGGTAAGCTTATAACTTGTTATAGTAAGATAGACTACATAGATCAGGATATACATAGGATCCTTGAAAAAAATATTCAGGGAAGCCATAACCGAAACTTCAATTTCCTGAACATCATTTGATATCCTTGTCATTACATCACCTTTTCTGGCTTCAGTGAAATATGAAAGAGGAAGCCTCAGCAGTTTTTCGTACATTTTCTTCCTGATATCCCTCACAGTACATGACCTGATATAAGCCATGCTGCTTGAAGCCAGGAAAATAAAGCCATTCTTAAAGAGGCTTGCTATTATGACAACAATTACAATAAGTATCAGAGAATTTCCCTGCCCGTGCACGGCTATGAAATTGGAAAGGCAGTATTTTCCAAATGCAGAAAGATAGGTTGCAGTGAGCTGGAAAGGACCCGGATCGGTTACAGTCTCTACTCTGTCAAAGAGGATGTTGAGGAAAGGGACAGCAAGGGTGAAAGAAAACAAGGCAAACAACGCGCTAAGGACATTGAAAATGATATTCTTTATAGCAGACCATTTGTACGGTGCAAGGTACTTTATAAGAACCTTAAAATTTTTCATCGGTGATTAAATCAGTTAAAAACCTGTGTAATTAAACGGAGTAATTGCTTTAAGTTCCGCTTTCACATTATCGCCGATCTCAAGGCCGTCGATAAATCTGGAAATGGACTCCCCTGTTATCTTTTCATTTGTTCTGGTAAGATCAAGCAGCGCTTCATATGGCTTCGGATAACCTTCTCTTCTTAATATTGTCTGAATAGCTTCGGAAACGACTGCCCAGTTGTTCTCAAGATCACTATGTATTTTATCAGCATTTACTATCAGCTTATTAAGGCCTTTAAGTATGGAATTGAATGCAAGAATTGAATGTCCGATCGGAACTCCCACATTCCTTAAGACAGTGGAATCGGTAAGGTCCCGTTGCAGCCGTGAAATCGGCAGTTTCATTGAAAGATGCTCGAATATTGCATTTGCATAACCCAGGTTACCCTCTCCGTTCTCAAAATCAATGGGATTCACTTTATGAGGCATTGCAGATGAACCTATTTCACCTTTTTTAATCTTCTGTCTGAAATATTCGAGTGAGATATAAGTCCAGATATCCCGGGCAAGATCTATTAGTATTACATTGATACGTCTCATATTATCGAACAGCGCGGCAAGATTATCATAATGTTCGATCTGGGTGGTAGGTTCTGAACGCTGCAGTCCAAGTTCTTCATTAACGAAGTTGTTCGCAAAACTTATCCAGTCGATTTCGGGAAATGCGACTTTATGAGCATTGAAATTACCTGTTGCACCTCCGAATTTGGCCGAATAAGGTATCTGTCCGAAGTATTTTATCTGTCCGTCCAGTCTTGCAACAAACACTGCTATCTCCTTCCCGAGACGGGTAGGGGTAGCAGGCTGACCATGGGTTCTGGCCAGCATCGGTATATCTTTCCATTCATCGGCAAATATTGCCAGCGTTTCCCTGAGCTCATAAAGGATAGGAAAGTAGACATCTATCAAAGCATCCTTTATTGAAAGCGGGATGGCAGTATTATTGATATCCTGCGAGGTAAGTCCGAAATGTATGAATTCACTCCACTTCCCCCAACCCTGCTGCAAAAACCTTTCCTTAAGGAAATACTCAACTGCTTTGATATCATGGTTGGTAATCTTTTCCCTTTCTTTTATTTTCTCGGCATCAATAACCTCAAAATCCTCGTAAAATGCTCTGAGGACTTTGTAATTATCCTTCTTGAAATCCGCCAGTTGGGGAAGCGGGATTTCACAAAGCGCAATGAAATACTCTATTTCTACCATCAGGCGGTAACGGATCAGTCCGAACTCGGAAAAATACCGGTCGAGCTCATCAACCTTCTGCCTGTATCTCCCGTCGAGAGGTGATATTGCTGTTAGAAAATTTAAATCCATTATCAATCAGATTGGTTCGTCCGTTGTTATTAGAATATGTACAAAAGTAGTAATTTAGGTAATGTAAAAAAAAGGTATGGACAAAATCAGGATTTCCGCTGTCAGATATGCTAATACTTACCCGTTTATCTATGGTCTGACTGAGTGTGGATTTGACAAAAAAGCAGTGCTTGAGACCGATCATCCCGCGGATTGCGCGGATAAACTTATAACTGGAAGATCTGATATTGGACTCATTCCCGTGGCTTCCCTTCCGCTTCTTGAGGAATATAACATTATCGGTGATTATTGCATCGGTGCCAATGGAAATGTCAGGACTGTCCTGCTGCTCAGCAATTGTTCCTTTGAAGATATTGAAACTATTTTCCTGGATTACCGGTCACGATCGTCTGTGAACCTCTCAAAGGTTCTGGCAAAATTTGCATGGCAGAGAGAATACAGGTGGATGAACACTTCAAAAGGTTTTGATTTCAGGAATATAGGTCTCAATGAAGCTGTTATTCTCATTGGAGACCAATGCTTCGAGTTTGAGAAAAGTTTCAGATACAAACTCGACCTTGCAGGTGAGTGGAAAAGCTTTACCGGACTTCCTTTTGTATTTGCATGCTGGACATCTAACAGGAAAATTGAAAAGACGTTTACTGATGAGTTCAATGAAGCTCTGAAATTGGGTGTGAATAATATTGACAAGGTGGTAAGGAAATACGGAAGATCAGGATCTATAACCGGAGATACGCTGAAAACATATCTTACTGAGAATATTGATTTCATTTTCGACCTTCAGAAGCAGAAGGCGGTTAAATTATTCCTTGAATACCTCGCTAAACTTTAACATAAGGCCATTGCCGGATAAAAATCCGGATATTACATTTTTTAACCAAAACACGATTCAACTCTGAAAATGCCCAGGAAGAAGTTCAAGTGAAACTATTTTATGCTTAACTTTGACTTCTAATGAAGAACCATATACAACCTAATTAACAAATAATATGTCACAAACAATCACCTTTAATGAGCTCCGGAAGATAAAAGACCAGTTACCCTCCGGTAGTATAAGAGAGATTGCAGAGAAGCTGGATCTGCATGAAGAGACAGTCAGAAACTACTTCGGAGGGAGAAACTTTGACAAGGGCCAGAGCGTGGGAATACATTTCGAACAGGGTCCGGATGGTGGTATTGTTACTATTGATGACACAACGATACTTGATCTGGCAAAGCAGATTATCAGCCGCTGAACAGCTGACTGACTCCGTTTAAACAAAAACAACTCTTCAGCTTTTCTGACCTTAGAATGAATCTGACTGTGACTTCAGAATCTGCCGAAAGACGACTCAGGCGGATTCTTGAGAGTTTTTTTGTATCCTCCTACGATGAGGATACGCTACCTTCGCATGGATTAAGTCATCACCAGAGAGTATGGCAATATGCAAGACAGCTTGTCGCTCTTCCCTGCAGACAGGATCTTGCAACGGAAACAGACCCTGAAGATCTCATCATAGCCTGCTTCCTCCATGATATTGGTATGGCAGATGATCCGGGACCATCGCACGGGAAAAAAAGCCGTGAGATATGCGACAGGTTTCTCAGTCTTTACTGCCCCGAAAAAAAACAATCCAGACTTCTTCCTGAAACAATCGAGTACCATGACAGAAAGGATTATACTAACCATCCTTCCGCTCCCGCCCTTTTTATATTTTTATCCGTAGCCGACGATCTTGACGCTTTCGGATACACTGGCATATACAGATATTCCGAGATCTACCTGAAAAGGGGAATTGAACCGGCATTACTGGCTGACAAAATATTATCTAACTCACTGAACAGATTCCGGTATCTGCAGGAACAATTCGGGTGTGCTGACAGTTTCGTGTGTCTCCATGAAATAAGATTCAACATTCTGAACGATTTTTTCATACAACTGCAAAACCAGATACCAGGATATGATTTCAGTATGGCTGAACCTGAAGGTTATTGCGGTGTAATCAGCCTTATCATGAAAATGGTAAGTGAAAAGATGCCCCTCCAAAAGCTGCTGTGCCTTTCCGATGAATATTCCGGTGATGTTATCATAAACCGTTTCTTCTCCGGATTGAGATCAGAACTGAGTTTCTGATGGCTGGTGGATCAACCAGCGACAATTCTGAACTAATTACTATTGCCTGTACCTTCTGTTGCATTTATAACATCATCATATATAAGGAAATACTCTTGAATAGAAATCTGACCAAGTGCAGACCCCAGGATCATTTATCGCGGAAATAGTCAGGAAACCCAATCAGTAAGGAATCTGTAACTTCTATAAGTAGTTCCGGACACTCGAGTCTAGTTCCAAATCATTTTTTCTGAGATAAATGCCCGAGGTAATCATTTCCTATACTTCTATTTACACATGAAACGATATGCATAAATACTGAGATCTTTCCCGCATAATTGCCACTGATTCATGTTATTGTATGACATACTTTTGACAAAAATATCTGCTATGCTTGATGTGTTAGTCAATCAGCCCGAAGAAAAACCAGGAGACAGGAAAATATTTAAGGTCAGCGACAGGGCAGATAAACCTGTAAAGAGCATCATGAAAGCTGTTTCATGGAGAATAGTTGGAACCATAGATACTATGGTAATCAGCTACATCATCACCGGAAGAGTGACAGTGGCAGTTTCAATTGGCGGAATAGAAGTTTTTACAAAAATCCTGCTTTATTACCTCCACGAAAGACTCTGGGCTCATATTCATAAGATCAGAATGAAAGGAATATTTAATAAAAAAGACAAGAAATACGAAAACACAAAGTATGAAGTTAAAGGAGTTGAAAAATCATCTGTCGGGCAAGACAATTGAAGAACAGCTGCAGGTTCTGGCAAACACATTCCCCGGGAAAGTGGTCTTTACTTCGAGTTTTGGCATTGAAGACCAGGCGCTTACACAGATAATATTCTCAAATAATATTCCTGTCAGGGTAATCACACTCGACACAGGCAGATTATTTCCTGAGACATATGAAGTTTTTTCACAGACATTGATCAGGTACGGAAAAAAGATTGAAGTCTTTTTCCCCGATTACCTGTCGGTGGAGAAAATGGTAACCGAAAAAGGTCCTTTCAGCTTCTATGATTCGGTTGATAGAAGGAAGGAATGCTGCAGGATAAGGAAAGTCATTCCTTTACAACGGGCGTTAGGAGAAATGGAAGTATGGATTTCCGGGATAAGGTCTGAACAATCTGACAACAGGAGTTCTATGAGCGATCTTGAATATGATAAGGATAGAAATCTTTACACCTTTAATCCATTGTTCGGCTGGTCACTGGAGCAGGTGGAAAAGTATGTCAGGGAAAACAATATTCCATATAATTCACTTTATGACAAAGGTTATCTCAGCATTGGCTGTGAGCCCTGCACCAGACCGGTGTTGAAGGGAGGAGATTTCCGTTCAGGAAGATGGTGGTGGGAAACTGAAGGTAATAAGGAATGCGGCTGTCATGTGAAAGAATAATAAGAGTTAAATCATTCATCAATGCTTGAAATAAATTCCGAACATCTCAGGGAACTGGAAAATGAGGCAGTTTTTATAATGAGGGAAGTTGCTGCCCAGTTCGAGAATAAGGTGATCCTGTTCTCGGGAGGAAAAGATTCCATTGTTTTGGTTCATCTTGCCCGTAAAGCCTTCTGGCCTGCCAGGATACCGTTTTCATTATTGCATATCGACACGGGTCATAACTTTGTTGAAACACTCCGATTCAGAGATGAGCTGGGAAAAGAATTCGGGGTTGATCTCATTGTAAGGTATGTGCAGGATTCTATCGATCAGGGACGTGTTACTGAAGAGACCGGGTTCAATGCGAGCCGCAATAAGGCTCAGTCAGTGACTCTCCTCGACGCAATAGAAGAACTCCGGATCGATGTCGCTGTTGGCGGAGGAAGACGCGATGAGGAAAAAGCAAGAGCCAAGGAACGCTTCTTCTCTCACCGGAACGAATCAGGTCAGTGGGATCCGAAAAACCAGAGACCCGAGCTCTGGAATATCTTCAACGGTAAAAAACAGATGGGTGAACACTTCAGGGTATTTCCTATCAGTAACTGGACAGAACTTGATGTATGGCAGTATATTATGACTGAAAACATCAGGCTGCCCGAGCTGTATTATACACATAAAAGGAAAATATTCAAAAGGAACGGAGTATACCTTGCCTGGGCGCCATTCATGCAACTGAAACCAACTGAAAAAGTATTTGAAGCCGATGTCAGGTGCAGGACCATCGGGGATATAACTTGTACCGGGGTAACTCTTTCGAAAGCCGCTTCTCTGGAAGAGATCATTGCTGAGATAGCAGCTACCAGGATAACTGAAAGAGGAGGACGATATGATGATCAACGTTCTGAAGCTGCAATGGAGGACAGAAAAAAAGAAGGATATTTTTAATATTTTCCGGGATGATCGGATAGCGGCAGGAACGGATCAATATGAAATAACAGCATTCCAGAATATCCCATAACTAAAAACAATGATCACAGTTTAGTTTCAGCTCCTTTATCAGGGAAGAAAATAAGAATACACGAAGAACAAATGCTCAACGGGAAGAGAAAGTACAAGAGCCTTTTGAGGTTCACTACAGCAGGAAGTGTGGATGATGGTAAAAGTACCCTTATCGGCAGGTTGCTTTATGACAGTAAATCGATATTCGAAGACCAGATGGAGCACATCCTCCGGTCCGGCAAGCGACTCGGAAGAGAAGAGCTCGACCTTTCCCTCCTTACTGACGGATTACGGGCAGAAAGAGAACAGGGCATAACAATCGACGTGGCCTACAGGTATTTTGCAACACCAGCGAGAAAATTCATTATTGCCGATACTCCCGGGCACATCCAGTATACCAGAAACATGGTAACCGGCGCCAGCACTGCCGATCTTGCGGTAATCCTGATCGATGCCAGAAAAGGAGTGCTCGAGCAGACAATAAGACATTCATATATTGCATCACTGCTCGATATACGCCATATCATTTTTGCCATCAATAAAATGGATATGGTAAACTGGGCCGAAAATATTTTCACAGGTATCAGGTCCGGGCTCTCAGCACTTGTTGAAAAACTGGGGATCACGGATGTCAGCTACATCCCGATAAGTGCAAAGTATGGCGATAATGTTGTTACCAGGTCGGATAATATGAAATGGTATAATGGTAATACTTTCCTGAATTTTATCGAAACCATAAACATAAGCAGAAATAAAAATCCTGAACAAAAAAGATTTCCGGTTCAGACAATCATACGCCCTGTCTCATCTGAATTTCATGATTACAGAGGCTATGCAGGAAGGATTGCCGGTGGCGTCTTCAGACCGGGAGATGAAGTTACCATACTTCCCTCATACATCAAATCCAGAATCAAAAGTATAGATATGTTCGGAAAAACTCTGTCAGAATCGATAAGCGGAGACTCTGTTGCAATATCTCTTGAGGACCAGATAGATATAAGCAGAGGAGATATGATTGCCGGTATCGATAATCTCCCTGAAGCAGGTCAGGATATAAACCTTATGATCTGCTGGTTCAATGAAAAACCGATGAAAAACAATGGAAAATACCTGATTAAAATGAACACAACGGATACTGTGTGTACAATTAAAAATGTACATTACAGGATGAATATCAACACGCTGGAACAGGATCATAATAATCTCAATGTTAATATGAATGACATTGCGAGTATTTCTATAAAAACTGTAAAAAATGTTTTCTACGATCAGTATAAAAAGAATAATATAACAGGCAGTATGATTTTTATTGATGAAGGAACCAATGAAACGGTCGCGGCAGGTATGATAATGTAATTTTACTAAATTTACAAAACTTAATAAATACTCAATTGTTATCCTCAGTATGAGGAAATTTGCTGCCATACCCCTTTTAATAATGATCCTGATTACCGGTATCAATATTACTGTGTCAAGTCATTATTGTTGCGGCAATTATATCGGATCGAAGGTTTCCTTATCAGGCGCCAATGCCTCGTGCGGGATGCAGGAGGCAAATCCTGCAGCTCAGGATAATGAGGTTTTCAGGAAACACTGCTGTGATAATATTGCAACTCCAATTCTTCTTGGTAACAACTATATACCAACATACTATTCTGCTCCTGCAGTTCTGACTCAGGAAATACCGGATTTTTCAGCTTTGATGATCAGCCTCTCCCCTTGGGAGGATCATCCGTGCAACAGGCTCGCTATCGAAGAGAGTCCTCCCGGGAGCTGTAATCCGACAAGTGTCGAACAGAATATCATTTGCGTCTACAGGATCTGATCCTTCTCTCACTCCGCTGACAGGCCGATAACATTATATCGTGCCTGCAATTCTGTTTTACTTATAATCCACTTAATATCTGATGTATTATGAAAACACATTACTATTTTTCATTGGTGCTGATGCTAACCTTCATTGCGTTAAACATCCCAGCCAGGGCCACAACAGTATCCGCAGGACAGGTTAAGACTGAGACCTTCAAGGTCTGGGGCAAATGCGACATGTGTAAAGAACGTATTGAAGCTGCTGCAAAGGCGGCCGGCGCTTCCGGTGCAAAGTGGTCGGACAAGACACTGATGCTTACTGTGACCTTTGATCCATCCGTAACGAGCAAAGATGTAATCTGTAAGAAGATTGCAGCGGCAGGTCATGATACCGAAAAATTCAAAGCGCCCGATGATGTATATAACAAACTTCCCGGTTGCTGTCATTATGAAAGGGCAAAATAGCATCTGAGAATTACTCTGCATAAATATGTTCAACCGTCTCGTACGATATTTCCTTGAAAACCGCCTGGTCACCTTCCTTATACTGGGTTGCGCCATTGCATTCGGAATGGTTTATTCCCCGTTTAACTGGAATACCTGGCTCCTCCCCCGTGATCCGATACCCGTGGATGCTATTCCCGATATTGGTGAGAATCAGCAGATCATTGCAACTGAATGGATGGGAAGATCGCCGAGAGACATACAGGATCAGGTCACTTATCCGCTCTCAACAGCCCTTCTAGGTATCCCTGACGTAAAGACAATAAGAAGCACATCGATGTTCGGCATGTCTTTCATCTACATTATCTTCAATGACAAAGCCGATTTTTACCAGAGCAGATCAAGAATAATTGAAAAGCTTAATTCGCTCCAGCCCGGTATACTGCCGCAGGGTGTTGTTCCTGTCCTGGGACCGGATGCAACAGCACTTGGTCAGGTCTACTGGTACACTCTTGAAGGCCGTGATCCGGTCACCGGACAGCCCGCCGGAGGCTGGGATCCACAGGAACTCAGAACCTTACAGGATTTTTATGTAAAATATCCGCTATCAGCAGCTCAGGGCGTATCAGAAGTGGCTTCCGTGGGCGGATTTGTAAAGGAGTACCAGGTTGATGTCGATCCGGCTGCACTCAGGGCATATAATGTTTCAGTTATGGACGTTATGACTGCAGTAGGTAAAAGCAACCTGGATATCGGTGCCGGGACGGTTGAAATTAACAGTGCAGAGTATCTGATAAGAGGGCTTGGCTATATAAAAAACCTTGAAGATCTTGATCTATCTGTTGTAGCTGTGAGGAATAACGTTCCGGTGAGGATCAAGGATATTGCAGTCACATCATTCGGACCAGCTCCCCGAAGAGGGGGACTGGATAAAGGAGGCGCCGAGGCTGTGGGAGCTGTCGTCGTCGCAAGGTACGGATCCAATCCTTTAGAAGTAATAAGGAATGTTAAGGAAAAAATAAAGGAAATAGATGCCGGCCTTCCTCGTAAAACACTTCCTGACGGTACAATTTCAAAGGTTACTATTGTACCTTTCTATGACAGATCAGATCTGATCAGGGAAACAATCGGGACACTTGAATCCGCTCTAACCCACGAAATACTGATAAGCGTGATAGTCATCATTGTCCTTCTCCTCAACTTCAGAGCATCAATGATTGTTGCAGGATTGCTTCCTGCAGGAGTGCTGATGACCTTCATCCTGATGCATGTCTTCGGTATTGACGCAAACATTGTAGCACTTTCGGGTATCGCCATAGCCATCGGTGTAATGGTTGATATAGGCATAGTGGATGTTGAAAACATACTGAGACACCTGGAGTTTCCGGAGAATAAGGGAATACGAGGAAGAAAGCTGCTGGATGTCATATACCTCGCAACAACGGAAGTGAGATCAGCAGTCGTAACATCAGTTGCCACCACAATTGTAAGCTTCATCCCTGTATTTGCCATGGAGGCTGCTGAAGGAAAACTTTTCAGACCACTTGCCTTTACCAAAACATTTGCACTGATTACTGCATTTACACTTGGGATAGTTGCTCTTCCTACGATTGTATATATCGTTTTCAACATCAAACCAGGAAGAAAAACTGTAAGCAGATTATGGAACTTCCTGCTGATCACCTCGGGACTGGGATTATTTCTGATCTGGCATTCATTTCCGGCTTTGTTTCTCACGGCAATCGGAATCAATAATCTCCTGGAAGATAGGTTCAGTTTTCAGGGTGGAAAACTTCATGACAGAATCAACATTGCAATTACCCTGTTGTTTGCAGTCTGGTTTCTGTCTGAAGAATGGCTTCCTATGGGCGCCCATAAGGGAAATTTCATCAATTTCATTTTCGTAACAGGTATAATATCCCTCATTCTGGGTTTATTGATCCTACTGGTGAAATATTATGAGCTTATTATAAGGTGGGCTCTCGATAACAAATTGAAATTCCTGGCCCTCCCTTCAGCAACGATCATAGCCGGATTACTTATCTGGAGACATACGGGAAAGGAATTTATGCCTGCTCTCAACGAAGGCTCCTTCCTGCTGATGCCAACCAGTATGCCACATACAGGCGTGGAAAAAAACATTGATTATGCAAGAACGCTTGACAGGCGGCTTGAATCAATACCTGAAGTCGAAACCGCGGTTGGCAAATGGGGCCGGGTCAATTCGGCGCTTGATCCGGCGCCTGTCCAGATGTTTGAGAATACTATTAATTATAAGCCAGAATATATTCTTGACGAAAATGGACGCGGGATCAGATTCAGGACTGACCATTCGGGCAGATTTCTGCTGGACACCGACAGGATGAGGAAAAAGATTAACGAGGAGACCGGGATGAAGGAAATTTTTGCCGGCGATAAAATGATAATGCCGGATCAGATTGAAAAAGCCCTATATGATCCTGTATCATCTGAATTACAAATCAGGACAGGGAACGAGTGGCACTCGATTCATTCAACGTCAACAACACAGACTGATCGCACATCCGGTTTCGATATGTCCAGGTACGTTTCCG
>CAXXWV010000006.1:0-74288 GCA_963676175.2 Bacteroidales bacterium | reverse complement strand
TGATGTGGTTCCTCAATTATGCAGCACCATCAGGAAAGATTAGCCACGAGGATTGGGTAGCACTTGGAAAAAAATTCAAAATCCCCACCATGATCGATATGGCAGCCGATGTTCCTCCTGTTGAGAATCTGTGGAAATATAACGATATGGGCTTCGATCTGGTTTGCATATCAGGAGGAAAAGACCTGCGTGGACCACAGAGTGCTGGTATCCTTATGGGTAAAAAAGATCTGATAGCCGCCGCAAGGCTTAATGCTCCTCCAAGGGCCGGTAATATCGGACGGGGAATGAAGGTTAATAAGGAAGAGATCATCGGAATGTATGTGGCTCTGGATAAATTTATTAATATTGATCATGAGGCTGAATTCAAAGGATGGCAGGCTCAGATTACCACTATTGAAAACTCGGTTAAGAGGGTCAAGGGTGTGACAACAACCGTGACTGTTCCGCCTATCGCAAATCACACTCCAACCCTTAATTTTACATGGGATAAAAACATTGTTAAGATGACCCGTGACGAGTTTCAGGATAAACTAAGAAAAGGAGATCCTTCCATAGAAGTAATCGGAGGCAAGGAAGACAGCGTCAACATTACTGCCTGGATGCTTAAGCCTGGAGAAGAAAAGATTGTCGCTGCCAGGGTCTTTGAAGTTCTCACCAAAGGCGCATGAGCGAAAGAACCGATTAACTCTCAAACAGAACAGATGATGAAAATCAGATATTATGTTCTTACAGCCGTCCTTGCAGCATTATCAGCCATGGTTACAGGGCAGACCTATTCCACTATAATCAAGGGCGGGCATGTAATTGATCCAAAAAATAAAATTGACGCGGTTCTGGATATCGCCGTTAAAGATGGGAAGATAGCTCTTGTTGCCCCAAATATTGACCCGGCTGAAGGCAAACAGGTTATCGATGCAAAAAACATGTTTGTTACTCCCGGCCTGATAGATCTGCATGTTCATGTCTTTTATGGTACAAAAAATGAACAGGCGATCATGGATGGAGAAAGTGCCGTAACTCCCGATGCCTTTTCATTCCGCGCCGGCGTTACCACGTTTGTTGATGCAGGAAGCTCCGGATGGAGACATTTTTCTGAATTCAGGAAAAACATTATAGATGTATCACAGACGAGAGTTCTTGCCTTCCTGAATATTGTCGGAGAAGGCATGCGTGGCGGGCCCTTTGAGCAGAATATAAAGGATATGGATGCTCACAAGGCAGCGGAGTTTGCAAAGGCCAACTCAAAAGATATTATTGGATTCAAGCTCGCGCATTATGACGGGCACGACTGGTCACCAACCGACAGTACTGTTTTGGCCGGCAGAATTGCAAATATGCCTGTCATGATAGATTTCGGGCAAAGCACACCTCCTCTGCCGCTGGAAGAGCTTCTGATGAAACATTTAAGGCCAGGTGACATCTATACTCACTGTTATGCACAATGGCCAAATACCCGTGAACCCATGGTTGATGAGAACGGAAAAGTAAAACCATTCGTGCTGGAGGCTCAGAAAAGCGGTAGAATATTTGATGTAGGTCACGGAGGCGGATCATTCTTCTGGAGCCAGGCAGTACCAGCAATCAAACAAGGTTTCATCGCCGATGCTATCAGCTCCGATCTGCATACAGGCAGCATGAACTCAGGAATGAAAGATATGTGTAATCTGATGTCAAAATTTCTTAATCTTGGCCTTTCCCTACAGGACGTGATACTTCGCTCAACCTGGAAACCGGCACAAATCATAAAAAGACCTGATCTAGGCAATCTGAGCATCGGATCGGATGCCGACGTGGCTGTTTTCAGCCTTGAAAAAGGAAATTTCGGGTTCCTGGATATCACAGGTGAAAAGATGAACGGCTCACAGAAACTGACCGCCGAACTTACAATGCGCGCAGGTAAGGTGGTGTGGGATCTGAACGGACTGGCTGCTACATCTGTAAGAAAATAATTGCATAACATAAAGCACTCACAAACAAATCAATAGTTAAATTAAACAGACTCAATTATGAAAACTGAAAGAAGATCAGCATTAAAGAAAATGTTTGCCTCTGTGGCAGGCCTCGCAGGACTCTCCCTTGCAGCCAGGGCAGCAAGCGGTTCACCGGAAAAGGAAGCAGGCAATGTAACGACCATGCAGGATGTTCCTCTCTTCTCAGGTAATACCAAATACGGAAACCTGATATTCATAGCCGGTAAAGGAGCACATGTTGCCCCATTTGAAATTAAAGCTCATACCGAAATAGTTCTCAAAGAACTGGAAAAAGAGCTTGCTGCAGCAGGTTCTTCAATGGAAAAAGTTCTGAAAGTAAATGTTTATCTTAATGATATCGCCGATTATAAGGGGATGAACGAAGTCTTCAAAGGACGTTTCGGCAGCAAACCTCCCGTGCGTACAACCGTAGCAGTGGCAAAAGGCGGTGTTCCCGGAGATTCACTCGTTGAAATGGATTGCATTGCTTACATCTAGTGACAAGTTTAAAGTTAAAAGGAAAAAGGAAGAGTTATAAGATACTTTATCTAAGCAACTTATTAACCATTACAAAGCCGATCCTTTGTTTAGCTTAACACTGGTTATTATCCATAACAATATTCAGACTGAATTTCAGCCTGAATAACTTGACCGCAAAGAACGCAAAGAATAGTTTCATTTACTTATAAATGGTATCCTTAATACCAGCTTTGTGATCTTTGCGGTTATTTTTTTATATCATATCCGGTTTTGATTGTCTTAACAGTAATATTTCATACCCTTTAAAATGGAAAAAATACCCTACCGGTACTTTCATCAGTCCAACGGGAACAATCTAAGCGGCATTCTTCATAAAGTAAGAAATACCTCCCTGAAAATTATACTGCTTGTCCTGGTAACAGGATTATTCTCATTTACTGATAAAACAGACAGCAAGTCGCCGCAGAATGATATCAGGATAGAACGTCATAAACCTATCAGGATGAGTGACGGCGTGATATTGTATGGGGATGTTTACCTTCCTGCAACTCCGGGCAAATACCCTACACTGGTTACGAGAACCCCATATGGAGTTCAACGAGACGGAATGCATGAAACTCTCGTGAGATTCGCCCAGCATGGTTATGCAGTTGTTGCAGTAGATGTAAGAGGAAGATATGAAAGTGAAGGTAAATGGGAACCTTTCAGGTATGAGGCCAAAGACGGGTATGATATCATTGAATGGGCAGCCGTTCAGTCCTTTTCAAACGGACGGGTTGCAACTAACGGAGGAAGTTATGTTGGTCATAATCAATGGGCTACAGCAAGTATTCATCCGCCGCATCTGGTTGCTGCATTTCCTGTACTGGCATCTACCAATATCTATGCCAACTGGCTCACTATGGGGGGCGCTTTCAGACTCAGTTTCAATTACGGCTGGGGGGTTGTCCGCATGCCCAACAGGATCATGCTCCCTCAGTACTGGCGCACAGAGAACTACATGCCTGAAAATTTAAAATATGATAATGTGCTCATGCACCTGCCTCTCAACGATATGGATGTCACATTCGAAGGCTCCCCGGTCCAGCACTACCGCGACTGGCTTAAGCACGAAAGCTATGACTCATATTGGAAAAGCATAAGCGACGAAGAACATTTCAGCGACATAAATGTGCCGGTCCATACTCTGGGAGGATGGTTCGATATTTTCCTTATGGGAACAATAAACGGCTATGTCGGGATGAAAAACCACGGCGCCACTCCTGAGGCAAAAGCAGGCGCCAGAATGATCATAGGGCCATGGGGACACGGTTCTACACAAAGCTTTGGTGGCGTCGATTTCACTCCTCCTGCCAATATAGATATGTTCGAAACACAGCTCAGATTTTATGATTTTTATGTTAAGGGCATAGATAACGGACTTGACAGGGAAAAGCCTGTTCAGCTATTCTATATGGGTATTAATAAATGGCACGGAGAAACAGACTGGCCTGTTCCAGGAACCGAATACCGTGAAATATATCTGTCAAGCCAGGGATCTGCCAATTCAGTACGTGGAAACGGTTCTTTATCATTCTCGAAACCTGATAAAGCTGGAACCGACACTTACAGGTATGATCCGAACAATCCGGTCCCGACAACCGGTGGAAATAACTGCTGTGGCACCCCGACTGCTGCTGGACCAGCTGACCAACGGCCAATCGAAAGAAGAGAAGATATACTCGTTTATACCAGCGATTATCTTAAAGAACAGATCACTGTTGCTGGACCTGTAAAAATAAAGCTTTTCGCTTCAACTGATGGCCCCGATACCGACTGGATGATCAAGCTGATCGATGTATATCCCGACGGTAATGCAATGCCTGTATCGGAGGGAATACTCAGGGCAAGGTTCCATGAAGGACTTGATAAGATAAAATTGCTTACACCGAATCAGGTATACGAATTCGATATCGAAATGACCGGTACTGCAAATGCGTTCAAACCCGGACACCGGTTAAGAGTTGATATCACATCGAGCGACTTTCCCCAGTTCGACAGGAACCCCAATACCGGAGATCCTCTAGGCTCCAGCGCCAAAGTGAGAGTTGCACAGCAGACCATCTATCACGGTGGAAAATACCCAAGTCATATCATTATCCCGGTAGTTCCACCGGTAAACGAAAATTTAACGTTCTAACAATAATGCTTAAATGAAAAGAAGGGAAGTAATAAAGAATCTGACCATACTGCCGGCGGGAGCTGCTCTCGGAAGCGCCTTGCCTGTCGGCTCACTGATACAACCTCTGACACCTGCGTCGCCAAAAAGGAATTTTTTCGATGAATTGGGAGTAAAACCGGTAATAAATGCTGCGGCAACAATGACTTATCTGTCTGGTTCTCTGATGATGCCTGAAGTGCTCGAAGCTATAAATTCTACAGCTCACGACTTTGCAAACATGTATGAGTTGCAGGACAAGGCTGGAGAAAAGATTGCCCAATTGCTCAAATGCGAAGCTGCTATGGTCACTTCAGGGGCAGCAGCAGCTCTCCTTCTTGGCACAGCAGCCTGCCTGACCGGTTCCGATCCTGAGAAGATTAAACAGCTTCCCGAACTGCCAGGACCAAAACGTGAAGTGATTATTCAGAAATCTCACAGATATGTATTTGATCAGGCTGTAAGAACCACTGGAATAAAATTTGTCGAGGTTGAAGGACCAGCGGAGATGGAAAAGGCAATCAATGAAAACACGGTAATGGCATTGTTCTTTAATGGAGCCCTTTCATGGTACGGCATCCCTGACAGCATTAACCATGAGGATTTCGTACGTATTGCAAAAAAACATAATGTTCCTGCTTTCATCGACGCTGCAGCCGATGTCCCTCCTGTAGATAATCTATTCCGCTTTCAGAGGATTGGATTCGACCTGGTAACCTTTTCAGGCGGAAAGATGATTCGCGGGCCACAAAGTGCAGGACTCCTTTTCGGAAGAAAAGATCTTATTGAAGCTGCAAAACTCAACAACAGCCCATATGAATGCCCCATTGGCAGGCCAATGAAGGTCAACAAAGAGGAGATTTTCGGCATGTATGCTGCGGTCAAATCCTATATTGAAAGAGATCATGATAAGGAATGGCAGGAATGGCTAGACAGTATCCGGAAGATTTCGGGGATAGTGGAAAAACTGCCGACTGTTAAAAGTGAAACACACGTGAATCCTGGTCCGGCCAATGCCTTGCCAGGAATGACGATAACCTGGGACCAGGCAAAAATAAAGATCACTCCAAAGGAAGTAGTAAAAGCTCTTTTCGACGGTACGCCATGTATTGTCGCAGGGGAGAGAGGCACTACCCTCAATATAGGAGTAGTGCTGCTTAGAACCGATCAGGTGGAAATAGTTGCAAAACGCATCAGGGAGATCCTTACCAAGGCGATTGCCTAGGTAAAGATCACCATTTCACGTTCTGCATCCCAGCCCATACCTTTTACATAAACGTTATACAGACCCGGCGAGGAAAATCCATCCCAAACAACCTGATGCTTGCCGGGTTCCATATCGTCAGCGTGAAGACGCCAGACTACTTCACCGTGACGATTGAGAATATCGACAAAGACATCGCCTTTCTCAGGAACGCTGACTTCCATCACAACGTTATTGTTTGAATCAGTTCCAAGAGCCCTGATCTCAGGTGATTCCACGCGGGTAATCTTGCCGGACTTCCAGGCTGAATAATTGAATGGTTCATCAACCATATGATATTTATCTTCATTCAGCCCATTATTGTTCCTGCGAAGGTAATAGGTCACAAGAGGTGTCCTCTTCAGGGTATCAAGTTTTATAAGTCTTGCTTTCCCGTTTTCCCAGAGGTACAGTGGTATATCGAACGGATCGAGTACATTGGACACACCGCGTTCAATGCCTATGTGAAAAAGTCCAAAGTTACCGGGTTCGTGACCTGCCAGCCAGTGGGTGATTATATCCACACGGAAGGCATCCTTACCGAATATGATATTATTGCTCATAAAATCCATTGCCTTTCCTGCATGAGGGCCTCCGGAAAAACCATCACCATCACGGCCATATATACCTTCTACAATATTAATACCGGTAGGAGTCACGCTGAAAGAATCTATCATCCTCTGCACCCAGAACTCCATAAAAAGCCCGCCGCCATACGGAGGCCTGTCCATTTTCGTGTCCCAGCGCGGGATCCCCATTTCAAGATGTTTCTTATGAAGAGCAGTGGTTTTCTCCATATAGTCTTCATGGAAGAACTGATGATAGCGTTTGTCATAGGATTTGAAAATATCCATATGTCCTCCACAGAACTGATGGAATTTCTTCCCTGTAATCCCCTGGAGATTTTTTATAGAAGCAGTGATCCCCATCTGATGAGCCTTGAATTTGGCAATATTGATAAGGAAGGTTCCATCTCCATTCATTGGAGCCATATAACCTACTTCCTTGAAAACAGTCCCGTTTTCAACCTTTTTGAAGATAATATTATCTCCAAGCTCCCAATAGTCATCAGAGGAAAGATCCCTGAGATCAAACCCGTTGCGTTTGGCCATACCGGTCCAGCCATTGGATTCCCACATCTGGGGACAGGCACATTCCCTGAGATAAAACTGCTGAGGCCCCTTGTCCCTAACCCCGTTAAGGTAACCTTCAATAAAATTGAGATCGGTATTGATGCCAATCTGAGCCAGATGATCCTTGTTATATCCGCTGCAGGTCCAGTTCGGTTTGCAGGTAATCTTTGTCGAATTCGCTATCCCTCCTTTTGATGTCTTTACAAACATCTCATTGGCAAGCTTATATGCTGAATCATAGATAGCTTTTGTTTCGCCCTTCTCCTTGACTGAGGTAAGGTTGATAAAGACGGCTTCCGGGTGCTCCTTAATAAAAGGATGAAGATCAAATCCTGCTGACCCTCCTGTTGCTGCACCTCCAGATACATCAAGTCGGGGACCAACCAGCCCGGCTATACCCGCTGCTGAAGAAACCTTTATAAAATCACGCCTTTTCATGTGTTTTTTATTATCTCATTTTTAAGCCAGTATCCAATGCTGTGTCATGCCGCAATTCAGATTGTGTCCCAAACTTTATAAGTAAAATACATCTGCTTCAGTCCAGCAATTCTGACCTCATATCCAATTCAAAATTAAACAATAAAACACTCCTTTTGTTGTTATAAAACTTAATTTTTGTTAAAAATAGACAGGTCTGAAATTACCATCATTTGGGTATTACAGCCAGATTTACTGCAAGTCCTAATACATTGTACAAACTTAATTGTGGACAAAAAAGGGCACGATATAATATATAAAATCATTGTGCCCTCACATATATTTTTAAAAGGCTGTTACGTAGCCAGAGGCTGACCTTTCGGTATCCTGATCTTTGCGTGAGCTGCCTTTTGTTCGTGCCTGGTGGCTGAGAATTTGGCCCGGATATATTCTCCCATGAATATTTCTCCTGTCATTTTATCATTTCCGGTTGTCCCGAAAAAAACAAATCTCAGATTGTCTGCCACAAGTCTGTCGGAACTGCCAAGCTTCAACTGGTTGCCATCGAGATAACCTGCCATGTCGCGCACCGAGAATTCTCCCTGATGAGATCCTTTGATCCAGTTCCCATCCTGTTCGAGGAAAAATGTATGCTGGCTTTTGCTGCTATAGAACTCGATATTTACATCCCAGCGGCCGGTCAGATTGGCGGCAGGAGAAGCCATCTCGGGCGATTTAGCCGGCGGTTGGTTCAGAATCTCAGAGATTCTGTCAGCCACTACCTTATCATTCCCGGGTTGCATCTGTCCGGATGAAATGATTACCGCTGTATTGCCGCTATCATCAGTAAATTCACTATGAACAGCTATTCTCGGTTGCATGGTTGCAAGGAGCTCCTGTACATCAGGACCAGTTATCTTAATGACTTCAGGGTTCCATGATATTATGAGTGAAGGGCTGTGATTGGAGAGACCTTTTGGTTCTTCAATCTCGCATTTTACCCCTTTAACAGTTGTGACTTTTTTGGCGATGCTATCCAGATATGCGTGCCAGGTCTTCATCTTTTCAACATGATCCCTGGTTACCCATGATTCCACTGCTGCCAGCATTCCGAGCATTTCTTCCTTTCCCACTTTATTGTCGCGGCCCGGTCCGTGATGAGGTGAGCTTGCCTGCCATGCCGACATGAGAATATCCTTCTTTCCGAGAACCAATCCGGCGCACTGTGGTCCGCAGAGCGCTTTTCCTCCACTGTATGCCACAATATCAGCACCTCTTTTCAAGTGAATATTTGGAATAGTAAGATCTTCTGCTGCGGCATCAATAAGAACAGGGACGCCTTTTTTCCTGGCAATTGCTGTAACATCTTCCAGTGAGAATGGTTTACCTGGTTCAGTTTCATCACTGGCCATTAGGTAGACCATAGCTGTACGCGAATTGAGTGATCTTTCAAGTTCCTCAATAGTGTCCACAGTCAGAATTCTTACGCCGATATTCCTGATGCCATGATCGTACGCATTCCTTGAACTTCGTGGGATGACCACTTCCGTCTTTTCGAATCCTGTAAGATCAGGAATCCTTATCAATTTCTCCGGATTGCCTCCTGTAACACATGCAGCAGTTACATGTTTGATACCGGCAGCACAACCCGCCGAAACCATTCCCCATTCAGCGCCTGTAAGTTCAGCGAGTCTCCTCCCTACCCCAAAGGCAAGTTCATCATACTGCACAAAAAAGCCCGCGGCCGAATGCATGGCTGCGACTACTTCCGGCCGTTCAACTGATCCTCCGATGATAGTATAAGTGCCGACACAGTTAATAACCGGTTCCACTCCTATCGACTGATAAATATTCTGTCCGGATGTGAGAGGCCCTTTCGGCCCCCCCCATAATGGACTCAAGAGGAAGAAAACTTCCTGCAAAGGGTAAAAGTGTAAGACTCTTGAGTATGTCTCTTCGTTCCATAATGTAGTTTATTTATTCATGATTCAGATTAGTTTCCTTTACTCTTGTTTCTGGTCCATTCACGGGCAGCCAGGCCATCCAGATCCCAGACAATCTTTCCATCACGGATTGTCATCTCTGCCTCAAATTTTCTGTCGCCTATAAGTTTTGAACCACCCGCATCAACAAATCCGAATGTACCTTTTCTGACATTGAGTATTGCAATATCAGCTTCAGATCCTTCGCTGAGGTTCCCAAGATCGGGCCTCTTTACAGAATTTGCAGAATTCCATGTAGCCCTGAATATTATATCCTGAACTGTCATACCCATATTAAGGAACTTAGACATAATATCAAGCATATTTTTCATGCCTGAATTCATGCTGAACCGGTGCAGATCGGATCCGAAAGAATTCGGAAGTAACCCCTGCTGAAGTGCAGGCACAGCTACTGCAAAATGGAACATAGCCCCTCCATGTCCAACATCGAACCTTACGCCCTTGTCCCTGGCATCGATAACACACTGCCGAAGCTTTCCATTATCATCGAGAATACAGGTTCTGTCAACAGCAGTACAATATGTGTGAGTGTAGATGTCTCCTGGACGTAATCGTTGCAGAATTCCTTCAAGAGGTAAATTCGGAAGATGACATTCCAGGATCAGAGGCACATTGGCAATAGTACCGGCTTCGATCGCCCTGTCAAGAGGGGTCCATTCTGTTCCCCTGTAATGCCCGACCTTGACCCCGACAATTATTTCAGGATACTGTTGAATAACCAGCGATGTCATACGTGCATCCATATCATTCAGGTCCTCCTCCGAAGGAAAACCTGTCATTCCTGAACCGGCTATGTTCAGAAAAGCAAGAATACGTGTCTGCGAGCGGTCAATGACCTGTTTTTTGAACAGAGTAAAATTCCTCCATCCTGAAGTTCCGGCATCAACAACTGTTGTAATGCCGGCCTTGAATGTTATATCATCCGGTGAAAGGCATGAGAAGCCGTCGGCAAAGCCATCCTTGCTTCCCACGAAAACGTGAGTATGCAGATCGATCAACCCTGGAGTAACATAATACCCATTTGCATCAATGACTTTTTTTGCTCCTGCATCTGGAATATCTTTGGCCACTTTCAGTATCTTACCTCCTGCAACCGCAATATCCATCTTCGAATCAATATTGTTCTTCGGATCGATCACATGTCCGCCCTTTATCAGAATATCAATATCCTGGGCTCCGATCGGAAAGCGTGCCTGAAGAACAAGCAGGACTGCAACCATCACTACCAGTCTCATAGACGGCAGCTTATCATGTGCCTTAAATAAAGTATAAATAGGAAATGACATGGCCTGCTGTATTAAAAAAGCTTAAGTGTGAATTAATTCCGTATTATGCGATGTTTAAAGAACTACCTGGCATCCCATACAGGCGACCCGATACCATTTAAGTTCCAGACGATTTTTCCAGCTCTGAGGGTAAGTTCGGTTTCAAGTTTCTGTGAACCATTTAACCTGTTCCCTTTCACATCAAGAAATCCGAAATCGCCTTTTCTGATACTAAACACAGCTATGTCAGCTACGCTCCCTTCGCTGAGATTACCAAGTTCCGGATGTTTAATCACCTGGGCAGGTTTCCATGTAGCCCTGGCTATGACATCCTGAATTGACAGTCCCATTGCCATGAACTTGGAAAGAAGGTTTGACATGTCTTTCATACCACTGTTCATACTGCCCACATGAAGATCAGAACTGATCACATCAACAATAAATCCCTGGCGGATTGATGGTACAGCCTGTGCGAAATAGAAAGCGCCACCTCCATGCCCTACGTCAAATATAATACCTCGTTTCTGTGCTTCAAAGATGAATGGTTTGACCTTTCCGTTCTCATCAACAGGAACTTCCCTGTCCTGAGGTGCGTTAGCATAAGTATGTGTCCATATATCTCCAGGCCGCAAATGTTTCATAAACAACTCCTCGATCGGGAGAGGAGGATGATGTTCCCCCATATCCACCATAACCGGAACATTTGCAAGCTTGCCTGCTTCCACAGCCTTATCCACCTGGGTAAAGTCAGGTCCCCAGTAATGAGCTGATTTGATGCCAACTATTATATCAGGGAATAATCTTGTAATCATATAGGAGGCCATCACAGGATTCATATCGTTTACATCCTGTTCCTCAAACCTGCCATACATTCCAGCTCCAACAATATTAAGGAATGCCAAGACCCTTGTCTGGGCCCTGTCTATCGTCTGTTCCTTAAACGCGCGAAAATTTCTCCAACCGGCAGATCCTGCATCAACTACAGTTGTAACTCCTGACCTGAAAGTAAACCCGTCCGGAGGCACAGCGTCCCAGCCATTCGCTATATATGATCCTTTATCAGTACCATAAAATACATGCGTATGCATGTCGATGAGCCCCGGTGTAATATACATCCCGCTAACATCAATAACTTTCTTTGCATTCTTCGTGTCGATATCGGCTGCAACCTGCAGGATTTTGCCATCAGCAACAGCTACATCCAGCTTTTTATCGATATTGTTTTTCGGATCGATAACATGACCTCCCTTAAGAAGCAGGTCTATTGTTTTATTCTGGGCATAGGCTAAAGGACCTGAAACGATTAGAAAGACAGGCAGGATGAACTTAATCATTCCGGCCAGTCCTTTTCTGTATAAAGTTGAGAACATATTGAAAAAAGTTAAGTATTTGTATAACAAAGTAATAATGTAATAATTAAATATTCAGAAACCAGGTATGGATGTAAAAGTAGTAAAATTCATGACCGGCACTTATTTCCTGGTGTGTTAATAATGTTAAAAAGCGGCCCGGATGGGAAAATGAGATTCAAAATCGATAGTTTTGGATCATAATTTCATACATTTACTTCTAAAATAAACCCCAAATAAACATGAACAAGAGCGTAATATGCAGATACTTCGTCGCAGCAGGATGTTTCTTATTATTAACAGCTACCAGCCCGGGCATGTCATCCGGTATGCAGCAAAATGCGACAGTGAAGACCGGGACCGGAGCCAGATCATTCTACACCGTATTTGTTGACAATACAAACAAGAAGTGGTTTCTCAGTGAACTGGGAATAATAAGTTTCGATGGAAGCAAGTGGATACTCCATAATGAAAACAGCAAGATAGGATCTGCTAATCTGAAGGATTTTGCATTCAGGAATACCGAGTCAGGACCTGAACTTTGGGTTGTCTCTCAGGCAGGTGCTACAGTTTCGACGCTGCCTTTCGATGCAAAAAGTGACGCGAAAACCTTTACCGCCGACAACGGGTCGATGATAAGCAGTAATGTTGCAAAAGTTGCATTCGGGAAAGGCCCACTGCGCTGGTTTGCAACCGACAAAGGGGTGGCAGCTTTCAGCGGGAACAAATGGCTTACACTTTCATATGATGATACATATCCTTTTGCCATGTTCAAGGAATTCCCTGTAACTTCCATCGCGACCAGTCCGTCAGGTGATACCTTGTATGTTGCCACCGACGGAGCAGGGATTGCAAGGGTTTTCAAAAATGATGTGGATGTCATCTCCGGCGCTTCCGTTTACGCGCAATGGGGTCCTATCATTCTTCCGTCAGATAAAGTTTACAGTGTTTATATTACCCCGGCAGGAACCAAATGGTTTGGTACCGATCAGGGCGTTGCTTCGCATACCGGGAACAATACTCTTGATAACTGGACAGTTTATACAACAGCCGAAGGACTGGCTAATAATTTTGTACAAGCGATTACAGCCGACAAGAAAGGAAATATGTGGTTTGGTACGCGGGATGGCGGAATATCGGTATTTGACGGTTCAAAATGGACGACCTATACAATTGCAAACGGGCTCAACAGCAATAATATCCTGTGCCTTACCGTTGATAGCGATGGAATAGTATGGATTGGAACAGACGATGGTGTAAACTCATTCAATGGCACAGCTTTCAGTTCTTTCAAATGAACCCGGTCAAATTACCTGACATTCCATAAAACTTACCGCTATGAACCAACTAACAAGAAGAGAATTTCTCGGAAAAAGCACCTTGGGGCTGGGATCAGCCTTACTCCTTTCGAAATTTCCGTCTCTGCTCGCCGCCGAAGCACCTGCAGGAACGGTCAGGATGCCAATCGGATTTCAAACCTGGACTATAAAGGATCAGCTTGTCAAAGATTTCCCCGGAACCTTGAAAATGATGGCAGGCCTGGGATATCAAAGCCTTGAAATGTGTTCACCTCCAGGATATGAATCCTCAGGTTTTGGACCCCTGAAAAGCCTGAAAGCGAAAGAGATGAAGAAGATTATTAACGATGCAGGCCTGATTTGCGAAAGCTCACACTATGTTTTCGACGAGTTGAGAAAGAATCTCAGTGAAAGGATCGATTTCGCGTTGGAATCCGGACAGAAACAAATGATCCTTTCCAGCTTCTGGATGCCTGAAAAAGCAACCATGAGCGACTGGCTCAAAGCAGCCGATGAGCTTAACAAAATAGGAGAAAAGACAAAAAAAGCCGGGTTGCAGATGGGCTATCACAACCATCATATGGAATTTGCTGAAATAGATGGTAAGCTTATTTATGATGAACTCATGAAGGAACTTGATCCGGGAGTTGTGAAGATGCAGTTCCAGGTGGCTGTCATTAGTATCGGATATAAAGCAGTCACTTATTTTAATAAATATCCGGGAAGATTCATATCCGCTCATCTTGCCGATTGGTCAGAAACAGAAAAGAAACAAAAACCTATTGGTCAGGGAGTGGTCGACTGGAAAGAGTTCTTCGCAGCTTTAGGCAAAGGCGGAGTGAAGAATATCTTCGTGGAAATGGACCCGGATACTTTCAAGGAGAGTGCAAAATACCTACACAGTCTCTGATTACTATCAGATTCTGGGGCTGTCACCTGACGCCTCGGTGAAAGAGATTAAAATAGCCTACAGAAAAAAGGCGAGGCTCTATCATCCGGATATAAACCATTCTCCGGATGCAATGGATTCATTTATATATGTAACTGAGGCTTATGAATTCCTTCTCTCCTACCATAAAAGAATCAGTTCTGACAGCGTTGCTTTCGACCAGGCCGTTGAAGACTGGCGCAAATACCGGCAGCATCGTGCTCAGAGCCGGGCCAGAAGTTATGCGGGAAAACCTTACACTAAATTCAAAAATTCGCGGATTTATCGCTCAACAAGAATACTCGACAGAACTGCAATTGTCTTTAGCTTCATCATATCCCTGCTCGTCCTGTCATATACAGTTTACGGATATATTTACCGGTTAAAAAATCCCGTTCAGGGGTTGGAAAAACCCTCTGTATTCAGTTTTCTCCTGCTGCTGTTGCCCGGGCTGGTTTTTCTGACTGTTTCCTCTATCTATCTTAAGGCATATATCGAAATAAGCAAAAAAAACAGAAAAAACCAATAGCTCCTGGCATACTTTTTGGGTTACGTTTTATTGACTCTGAAATATGAATCGGGAATAATAACCAATCCCTCTGCCTATGAAAAGCAATTTTCTTTCGTCGGTATTACTGATTTCCGCCATATTGTGCCTGAGCGCAGTCTCCTGCAGTAAAACAACAGACCAGAATTTACCTTCTGACCCTGTCGCCATTCCCCTCACAACCGAACAGGTTTCACTCATAAGTTCAGAGAATACGTTTGCCTTCGATCTGTTCAGGGAAGTTCTTGCCGGATCAAAGGACACGGATAATATTATAATTTCTCCGTTCAGTATCTCGACAGCCCTGTCCATGACCGTCAACGGAGCTGCAGGTAACACAAAGGATGCTATACTTGCAGCCCTCAGAGCGGGTAGTCTGTCTTCCGATGCCATCAACACCGGCTACGGAGACCTTTCACCGGCTCTTCTTGAAGCCGATCAGAGAGTAAAAATGACAATAGCCAATTCGATGTGGACAGAAAAGAACTTCAGCATAAAGGAACCTTTTAAAAAATCTCTTACCTCATACTATAAAGCTGAAGCGAAACCTTTCGACGGATCGGATCCTCTCGCATATAAACAGATTAACTCATGGATTGAGGACAAAACTAACGGACTTATTAAAAACATGCTCAACGGACTTGACGATAATACTGCCATGCTGCTCATGAATGCCATTTATTTCAAGGCAAAATGGAAATACCAGTTTGAAACTGCCAATACGTCTCAGGAAACGTTCTACCTGGCCGACGGTAATACTACACAGGTCCCGATGATGAAACAAACCAGAAATTACAACATATATCAGGGAAATGGATTCATACTTGCAGAATTTCCCTATGGACAGGGTAACTATGTAATGGATGTACTTGTGCCTTCAGAACGGGGCGGAATATCGGAGCTGAGTCCTGTTCTGACGACCTCCGGTTTCAATAATGCCATCGGTAAAATGAGTGTTAAGAAGACAAATCTTTACCTTCCAAGATTTAAATTCAGCTATAAAACCGGACTCAAAGATATTCTGACTAATATGGGAATGGGAATCGCATTCACCGACAGCGCTGATTTTACCAGCATTTCAGATACCGGTCTCAAAATAAAAGATGTAATCCACCAGGCATTCATTGAGACGAAAGAGGACGGAACCGAGGCTGCCGCGGCTACTGTGGTGGTTTTTGTGAATACTTCAGTAAATACGGATGAAGTAAATCTCCGACTTGACCATCCTTTCGCATATATAATCAGGGAGACTTCGACAAATTCCATACTTTTCATGGGTATTGTAATGAATCCGTCTGAATGAACAGTCTGCATTCATCCGCTGTTATCGGTATATTGATTATATCTATGCATACAGCATCTGCAGAACGAAATACCGGATCATATACCCATGAGACAGATACGACTCAGGACAAACAATTATTTTCATTCGGCCTCATTGCCGATGCCCAATACGCTGACGATGAACCTTCAGGAAGCAGATATTACCGGTCAGCTCCGGTTAAAATCCAGGAAGCTGTCGGAATATTCAGAAAGGATTCCGTTGATTTTGCCGTTAATCTTGGAGATCTGATTGACAGAGATTTTGGGTCATATCAGCCTGTCATGGATATTCTCGGGAAATCGGAGATCCGCTTCTTTCATGTCACAGGGAATCATGACTATTCTGTCAGACCGGATCTGAAGGAAAACATACCTGTCAGATATGGGTCGGACGAAGGATATTTTGCAGTTACCCGTAACAATTTCAGACTTCTGTTCCTTGACGGAAATGAAATAAGCGTATATGCTTCTGCAAATGAATCAGACAGCCTGGCCGCTGCTAACTATATCAGGGAACTTGCTGCACATGGAGCTATCAACGCAATGACCTGGAACGGTGGCATTAGTCAGAAACAAAAGGCATGGATCGTAAAACAGTGCATGGAAGCTGAAGCAGCATCTGAGAAAGTTATTATTCTGTGTCATTTCCCTGTTGAGCCGGAGAATATGCATAACCTTCTTAATTACAGAGAAATTCTTGCTGAAATTATTCAATTCCCAAATGTAGTCGCATGGCTTTCAGGCCACAATCATGAAGGAAATTACTCCTATCACAATAAAGTTCACTTTCTGACTTTCAGGGGAATGGTTGAGACTCAAAAAAGCAACAGTTATGCCGTGATAAAAGTCTTCCGTAACAGGCTTGAAATTGTTGGTTACGGACGAGAGAACAGCGCCGTTCTGTCTTTCTGAAATCTGAGAATCACCGATGTAAAGTTTATTTCTTGCTTTCCTAATGGACCGCTAATTCATTAATTGCAAGGCATGTTAAACTTATATGACGCGTAGGATCGGGAAGAATTGCCAGAATGTTTTTCATTTGTTCGGTCTGCAAAGGTTCCATGGCTTCAGCTTTATCACAATAAATTAATTTCCAGCTAAATACCAACTGAAGAATCAGAATATATCAAATTCATGATTCATGAAATTTTGCAAACCAATGGCCCGTTTATGTTGTTCGATCTCATGAATAGTCTTTACTATCAGGATATTCAGAGAGACGTCCGCCCCATTTTTAATCCCGTTGTCTGCAATATAGCCATTAAGGTAATTCACCTCCGTTGGTTTTCCACGTTCCAACGATTGAAGGCTACTCGATTTAAGTCTCCGGTAGCGGTAACCTATGAACAGTAGAATGAGGTGACACTTAGTCCTGGCAAGCCAACCTTCCGGAGACATGAATATTCTGAAATCAAGCTTTCCACCAAATTTCTCAACTCTCAGATCCATTTTCGCGGCAACTTCCATTGCCTCCCTGATAATCCGCATAAAAAGCTTTCTTATCCGGTTCCTCAATAGCATATTTCCAAGGTAAAGGCCTGATATTGCCCCAAGAGAGGTAATACATGAATATATTATAAGTTTTGAATATAGATGCCCCATGATGTTCTCCGTAGTCCGCACAGGGACAATGGAAGAAAGCGCTTCAGCCACAGAATTCAGGTAATCATCACAGACCCTGTCAGATTTTCCCATAAGTCAGCTAACTATTTATCAATATCTTGCAAGAGGAATAACACTTTGGTCTGTAAATTCATCACGAAGATATTTGTAATATCCTGTAATACCTATCATTGCTGCATTATCAGTTGTATATCTGAATGCCGGCAGAAAGAGGTTCCAGCCTTTCTTTGCTGCCTCTGCCGTGACACCATTCCGTAACCCCGAATTGGCAGAGACCCCGCCGGCTATGCCAATTTCATTTATCCCAGTCAGGACTGAAGCCCTGGCAAGCTTCGATACCAGAATATTTACAATCACATTCTGGAGAGATGCACACAAATCGGCTTTGTTCTTTCCTATGAAATCAGGATCCTCCTTTACCCTGTCTCGCAGGAAGTACAGAAAACTTGTTTTAAGTCCGCTGAAGCTGAAATCGAGCCCCCTTACATGCGGTTTTGCAAACCTGAAAGCTTCACTGTTACCGGTCGCGGCAATTTTATCAATAAGTGGTCCGGCAGGATACGGAAGCCCCATCACTTTTCCGCATTTATCAAATGCTTCTCCGGCAGCATCATCGATGGTATTACCTATCATTTCCATGTCCATATGGCTATTGAGAACAATGATCCGGGTATGACCTCCTGATACCAGTAGACAAAGGAACGGGAAGGATGGTATTCTGTGCTCCTGTCCATGTTCAAGAATAAAATGAGAAAGGACATGAGCCTGCAGATGATTGACCTCTATCAGAGGAATGTTGCGGGCAAGGGCAAAACCTTTCGCGAATGATGTACCTACAAGCAATGAACCCAGCAATCCCGGGCCCCGTGTAAATGCAACTGCGGTCACATCTCCGGCGGTTATGCCTGCTCTCGCCATAGCTTCATGTGTTACAGGCACGATATTTGCCTGATGTGCCCTTGAGGCAAGCTCAGGGACCACTCCGCCGTACGACATGTGGACATCCTGGTTGGCAATCAGGTTTGAAAGGACATAACCATCCCTGATCACGGCAACTGACGTGTCATCACAGGAAGACTCTATAGCAAGAATGGTAACTGACATACTTTTTTATTCGGTATATTTTCGGTTATTTTGATCGTTGATTCTGAATCACTGCAATGGCCAAAAGTATTAAAAAATCATTTAAGTATTTAATCATTGCTCTTGGTGTGCTTTTAATGCTTCCCGGGGTACTGTATCCCCTTCTGCAGTTATCGGCCGTGCAGACTTATCTTGTAAACAGAGTTTCAAGTCATATTTTTAAAGGACTTAATTCATCCATTTCCATCGGAAAAATAGATTACAGATTCTTTAATAAGCTTGCAGTTAATGATATTCTCATCAGGGATCAGCATAATGACACGCTTTTATATACTGCCGAAATTGTAGCAGGCATCAGAAGGTTTGATCTTGACAATAAGATTATAAGGCTCGGAAAGATCAGTATAGTTAAACCTGTGATTGGGTTGATCACAGATTCGGCTGGAGTAATGAATCTTGATTACTTTCTGAAACAGCTGCAGAACCCTGGGGATACTGCCAGCAAAAAAACATTTTCCCTGTCAATAGAGCAGATCGAACTTAATGATGCAAGGTTATCATTTACAGACAAATCTGAAAAAAAGGGAAAATCGCAGATAGATTTCACCAATCTGCATTTTTCTGACATTAATACGATAATTGAAGACTTCAGGGTCAGGGATGATACCATAACTTTTGACATTTACAAGCTGGGTTTCATGGAAGCATCTGGTTTTGCCGTGAAACGACTGAGCAGCTCAGTCAAATTTGCTCCGGGGAATATTGAAGTTGGCTCCCTTTCACTGAATACGGACAGCAGTGTTCTGAATTTCTCAAAAATAGCTCTCAAAGCTGATTCTTCAGGATCTTTCAAAAATTTCACAACTGGAGTCAAACTTGATGTAGTGATGGATAAATCGCTCGTCGCTACTTCAGACATAGGATATTTCCTGCCACCTTTGAAAGGCGTGAATGAATCGCTATGGTTGTCTGGTAAATTCCTTGGTACAGTTTCAGAACTCAGGGGTAGAAACATCCTTTTATCATACAGAAACAATACAGTACTGGATTGTGATTTTGATCTATCCGGATTGCCGAACATTGACAATACTTTCATCTACATAGGCGTCAACAGCTTTACAACCAATGCAACAGATATTGAAAAAATAAGTGTGAACGGAAAACAGGCGGTCTTAATGCCTGATGCTGCCTATAAGCTGGGGACAATATCATTTGGTGGAAGTTTCAGTGGATTCACCACTGATTTCGTGACTTACGGTGAATTAAGCACCAGCCAGGGAAGAATAAGAACGGATATTTCGCTGCGACCCGAAAAATCGAATAGGTACACCTTCAAAGGAACTCTGATAGGAAGCGATATCAAACTGGGAGAACTGACCGCTGAACCGGGAATATTCGGGAATCTGAGCTTTCATACTTCAGTTGACGGATATGTCTATTCTCTCAGGAAGTTTTCCGCCAACCTGACAGGAAACATAGACAGCATCGGGTTCAATAAATATTTATACAGGGATGTATCCCTGAATGGGATCTTTACAGATAAGACCTGGGATGGAAGCATAAATATCTCCGACAGGAATATTAAGATGGATCTTCTCGGGATGTTCGATTTCAGCAATAAGCTCCCTGAATTTGATTTCACGCTCAACCTTGCCCATGCGAATCTTTTTAATCTTAATATCGACAAGGTAGACAGCACATCATCAGCCTCGATGCTGATGACCGCTAATTTTAAAGGCAATAACATCGACAATCTCGATGGGGAGATAAAGCTTCTTAACTCCAGCTTTGTGAAATTCGGAAATACCCTGGAGTTATATAACTTTTCTGTCAAATCCTTTAAAGAAAATAATGTTCCTGCTCTCAGACTGAGGACAGATTATGTTGACGCCGATTTAAAAGGAAATTATAATTTTGCTGTACTAGGGAAACTTCTTAAATCGTCAGTATCAGTAATCCTGCCTCCCGGTTCCAGAACGTCTATGCTGAAGTCGGATCTGAAGAAGAATAATTTTACCTTCAATATCAATTTTAAAAATACAAACAAACTAAATAGTTTTCTGCACACAGGAATTCTGATTGCTGATAAAAGCTATATCAAAGGAAATGTTAGCCAGGATACACTTATGAATGTTGAAATGCGATCTTCCTCCGTTAACCTGAAAAACAATATTTTCAGCGACCTGGCGATTTACAGCACAATCTCAGGGCCACGTCTTGCTTTCAAACTCAGAAGTTCGTCCCTCAATCTTCTCATGCAGTCTGAATTGAAAGATTTTTCCATCGATTTTAATACAAAACCCGACAATTTTGTATTCGCTGTAGACTGGGACAACAACGAAAAAATACTTAATAGCGGAAATTTCACAGCCCGCGGCAACCTGTTGCCAAATCCCCTGAAGAAAGGGACCTCTATACTGACGATAGGAATTGATTCGTCCAATATCTATGCAAGAAACAATCTCTGGAAAATCGGGAAATCAACAATAATAATTGATTCAAATGCAGTTGCGATTAAAAAATTCTATCTCAGGAATCAGGAAAATTATTATCTGGTGGATGGATCTGTATCAGCCAACCCCTCAGATACTCTGAAGCTTGAATTCAAAGGGATAGATATATCGCCAATTAACTATATCGGAAACCAGGAAACTTCCAATGACTCTGACAAAACCTCATTTGATTTCAAGGGAAAACTTAACGGGAAGATCCAGCTGTCAAATATTTATAAAAATCTCCTGATGGAGAGTAACATAAATATTGATAATTTTTCTGTCCTTGGCGATGATCTGGGAACCTTATCTGTGGCTTCTGAACTTGATATCTCCAAAAACCTGCTTAATATCAGAGTCAGTAATGACCTTAATGGCTTAAAAATGATTGATATTAACGGTTATTATGATCCGTCATCAAAGGTGGCAAATCTGACAGGTGTGACCAATAAACTTCCTATAACATTCCTGAACCCCCTCCTTAAAACATTTGCATCTGGCATCTCAGGGACGGCTTCAGGCAAAGTAAACCTGTCCCTTCCACATGGCAATGTTATTCTCACCGGTTCAGTATTTGCCGAGAATGCAAATCTTAAGATCGATTATCTACAGGCACGTTTCAAATTAAACGACTCGATCAGGTTCGACAAGAACGGTATCAGTTTCGCAAATCTGAAGGTAGCAGATGAAAAAGGAAATCCTGTTTCCGTAAACGGAAGGGTCAACCATAAGAATTTCAAAGACTTCAGCGTCGATCTGGCAATAAACACCAAGAATGCACTTGTATTGAATACAAAACAAAGGGATAACGATCTCTTCTACGGAACGGCTTACGCGACTGGTGTAACTACGATAAAGAGCAAGGATGATATCCTGTCATTTGATATATCCGGCCGAACAGATAAGAATACCAAGTTTATTATGCCACTGAATTCCAGCCTGTCAGTATCTGAATATTCATTTATCACCTTTGCCAATTCAAAAATTAAGAAAGCCGGTACCAATGATACTGACGAAAGCCATAGCAAACCCGTTTCATCATCAACAGGACTGGATATGAACTTCGACCTCGAGGTAACCCCTGAAGCTGAGGCTCAGCTTGTGTTTGATTCAAAGGTGGGAGATATAATGAAAGGCCATGGTTCCGGAAACCTCAATATAAAACTTGATCCTCAAGGAAATTTCAAGATTACAGGTGATTATATTGTCGAAGACGGGGATTACCTTTTTACGCTTGGGAATATTCTCAACAAGTCATTCAGGGTAGAAAATGGCGGGAAGATAATGTTCAATGGTGATATTAACAACGCCGAGATCGACATGAAAGCGATCTATAAACTCAAAGCATCTCTTTTCCCGATACTTCAGGATGAGAATTACAAGGAAAGGATCCCGGTCGAATGCCAGCTTAATCTTTCCGGTAATCTGTGGAACCCTGTAGTGGGATTCAATATCTACCTGCCAACTGCTGATGAAAAAACCAGAACTTATGTCAGAAATGCTATTTCAACAGAGGAAGAGCTCAGCAGGCAGATTCTCTATCTTCTGGTTATGAACAGTTTCTATGCAGATCCATCTATGGGAGTTGCATCAACAGGATCTTCTCCGTCAGGCACCTCTGCTATGGCGGTCACAACATTCGAAATGCTTTCGAATCAGCTAAGTAACTGGTTGTCGCAGATAAGCAATGATTTCGATATCGGGGTTGTATACAGACCAGGCAGCGGCAATAAGGAGATAAATCCTCAGGAAGTTCAGGTTGCTCTTTCGACGCAAATATTCAATGAAAAGGTTGTTATTAACGGCAACTTCGATGTGCCTCTTTCAGGAAGCGGCAGCAGTGGAAGCACCAGCAGCGGGACCAACCAGATCACCGGAGATTTCGATGCTGATATCAAACTTACAAACAAACTTAATTTTAAAGTATTCAACAGGTATAATAACCCTTATACCGGCAAAGGTGTAGATTATACACAGGGGATTGGAATTTTCTATAAACAGGACTTTGACAGGCTAAGCGATCTTTTCCGGAAAAAGGTAAAAAAGGATCCCAAAAAAGCCGATAAGAAAACTATTAAATAGATTGAATGACGATTAAAGTTAATAATTTTAATATCATTGTTATTAACACCGCGTAATAGAAGCGCCATTTGCTGCGTTTTTTTATAGATTTGCATAATTATAATACTGCCTGTAAATACAAAGCAGATTTATTTAAGACAGACATAAAAATCACTAAGGAACAGGTACTTGCAGGAATTTCAATACAGAGAACCGCTTCATTTGCCTTCTGAAAAAGGTAAGGGTATTGTGGGAACACTAGTTATCCATTGTGCTGTTATTGTGTTGCTTGTACTGGTAAGTTTTTCAGTTCCTCCGCCACCGGAACAACAGGAAGGTATTATTGTTAATTTTGGAACAGACGAAACCGGTTTTGGGAATATCGAGCCTTCTCCACCTCCCGGTCCTCCAAACACAACACCCCTCCTTCCTGCACAGAAAGAAGCTTCAGCACCACATGTGAAATCATCTCCCAAACGATCATCAGGAGAAACGCCGCTTCTTTCACAGGATAAAGAAGATGGACCGGAAGTTAAAAAGGCTGATCCTGCTGCTGAGAAAAAAAGAAATGAGAAGATCGAGGCCGACAAAAAAATAAAGGAAGAACTTGAAGCCGACCGGATCAGGAAAAAGCAGGAAGATGACGAAAGAAAGAAGGCTGAGGCTGAGCAGCAGCGTCAATCGGATATCTTGAACAAAACAAAGAATGCGCTGGCTAATGCAAGAAACACGGGAACTGGTTCCACCAGTGAAGGTGTTGCAGGAGGAACAGGTAACCAGGGAGATCCGAGAGGATCGGTCGACTCAAATGTTCACGGTGTAGGAGGAAATACAGGCAATGGTAAAGAAGGTGTTTCATATAAGCTGCAAGGAAGGAATTTCCAGAAACTTCCAAAACCAAATTATGATTACCAGGGCGACGGGATAGTGGTTGTAGAGGTAACTGTCGATAAAAATGGAAAAGTAATACAAGCAGTTCCTGGAATCAAAGGCTCCACAACACTCGACGAATATCTTCTCAGGGTTGCTAAAGAGGCGGCAATGAATGCAAGTTTCGACGCTAAACCTGACGCTCCCCTTCAGAAAGGATCAATTACCTATATTTTTAAACTTAAATAGGAAAGATTCAGGCAATATCCTGCTTCTTATTGAAAAATTCACTGATTGCAGTGCTGAGGTTATCTATCAGATTATTATCCTTGATCACATAATCGTCTATTCCCTTTCTTGCAAGTTCAAGAACTATCTCTCCCTTATCCTGCCCTGAGAGCATGATGACCGGTATTTCAAGGTGCGACTTTTTAATTTGTTCGAAGATCTCCATCCCATTCATTAGTTCCTTGCTGTTAATGAGAAAAAAATAATCAAGAATTATCAGATCCGGATGCATGTCAAGGGCGTTAAGACACGATTCCCCGCTCTCAAATGACATAACCTTATACCCCTCAGCAGAAAATCTCTTTGCTACTAGGTTGTTTATCATGGGATCATCGTCTACAACAAAAATAAGCCTCTGGGATGTCATGGGCATGTACTTGTCTTGCTTTCCACAAAGGTAAAATAAAAAATACAGATTATTAACCCTGCCCAAAAATTGTGGATAACTGTTAATGAAATAACTCACTCTTGAATAATGTTCTCTATATTAAATCATTACAAAATTGTTGAAAAGTAGTCGGAATTGTTAGTTTCTTCAAAAATAAAACACAGTGTTAAAAATGTTTGAGATATACATTTGTGTGGACATATCGTGGACAAGTATGAAAATTACCCACAAGTATCTTTAACCTTAATTTTTTACAAACATGAAACAATTAATGAAAGTTTTTGCTCTTGTAGCAGTAGCCTTGTTTTTTGCTGTCAACACCTACGGGCAGGCTTCAGCGACAGCAAATGCGACCGCTACAATTATTGCGCCGATTGCAATTACCAACAGCAGTGCTTTGGCTTTTGGTAATATTGCTGTCAGTGCAACAAACCCCGGAACTGTTACTGTAGCTCCGGATGGTACCCGTACAGCTTTGAACGGGGCCACTTTACCTGTAGTTGCCGGTACAGTTGGGGCCGCGACATTCACCGTCACAGGTGAAGGCACTTCTTCTTATGCCATCACACTGCCGGCTACAGCTGTTACACTTACCGGTGGCGGCGGCGGCACAATGACTGTTGATACATTTACCAGCACACCCAGCGGAACTGGAACTCTGGCTGCAGGTACTCAGACTGTCACAGTAGGAGGAACACTGCATGTAGGCGCAGCCCAGACACCTGGTAACTATACAGGCTCATTCACGGTAACAGTCAACTACAACTAATTCTGTCTACTTGAATCTCTCTTACAGAAGCATGATGAGAAGGCTTGGAAAAATTTTGTACAGCCTAGTATGTTTATTTATGATCGCCGGGAGTGTTTATTCCCAGCCGATTGCCCCGGCTTCAGCCACAGGACATGTCTTTGCTGAAGTTATTCCAGTATTTTCTGCCAGCGAAACAGCCCAGATGAATTTCGGAAGGTTTTCACCAGGCCCTCAGGGTGGTGAAATTATTCTAACACCCGAAAGTTCTATCATGGTTCTTGGCAGCGTTTACAGGGGACTCGGTCCGTATAATGCAGCAAGTTTTTATGTATCTGGAGACTCTGATGCCTCCTTTACCATTACACTGCCATCATCCCCGGTCATACTTACACATACATCAAGTGCAAAAACTATGAGAGTTGAAAACTGGGTATCCACACCGGCTCCGGGTTACGGAGCCGGTAAACTTTCAAATGGATACCAGATAGTCTATTTAGGTGCAACTCTGAAAGTTGGTTCTATAGATGACAATCCTGTCGGTGTATATACCGGGTCTTATACAATAACATTTGACTTTAATTAGCAAGTTAGGTAAACAAATCTGAAAATGTCATCAGCTATTTCATCCCATCAGCGAAAAATTGTCCGATTATTACTGGCAATAACAATATTAAGTTCAGTTGCTGTCTGTGCGAAGGCGCAGGGAAACCTGCTCATCACCCCCCGAAGGGTGGTATTTGAAGGATCAAAAAGATCTGCGGATCTGAACCTTGCCAATACCGGGCAGGACAGCGCTACCTATGCAATATCTGTTGTTCAGATCAGGATGAGGGAAGATGGAGGATTTGATCCCATCGAAACTCCAGATCCCGGGCAGCGTTTCGCTGATAAAAATATAAGGTACTTTCCCAGAATGGTTACCCTTGGTCCAAAAGAAGCCCAGGTTGTCAAGGTTCAGCTTATCAAGACCGAGGAGCTAACTCCCGGTGAATACAGATCTCATTTCTATTTCAGATCAATTCCAAGGTTAAAACCCCTCGGTAATGAAAACTCCGGACAAGATTCTGCAGCCATTTCGATTAAGCTCACTCCCATTTTCGGTATTACAATACCGGTAATAATAAGGGTTGGCGAATATAATGCCGGTATCTCAATCACTGATCCGTCGTTCTCATTTGTACAGGATACAATTCCCGTCATTAGAATGAATCTGAACCGTACAGGAACAATGTCTGTATACGGGGACATTGTGGTCGATCATATTGCGTCCGACGGTCATACAACAAGAGTAGGAACGGCCAATGGAGTAGCTGTTTATTCTCCAAACACAGTAAGAAAATTTGCATTCAGCCTGAACAGGGTTGCTGGAATCGACTTTAGCAAAGGAAAGCTCAAGATAACCTATAACGTCTCTTCAGACATTAAAAGACCACTCAATTCAGAGACTGAATTTATACTTAACAAATAGAAAACAAAATCAAAAAACCTGCTTTCAATCTTCATTGTATGACAAGACCAGGCCATATACTGGCATTATTGCTTGTAACGACAGTAATGGTTTTCCTTCCGGTAAACCTGACAGCAGCTGACAGGTATTCAGTCGCCGGGAACAACTGGAACCAGACGTCCACATGGTCCGCAACATCCGGAGGCTCAAGCGGTGCAAGTGTCCCTGTTGCAGGTGACAATGTTTATATTGAAGGAGGCTATACTGTAAATGTTACAGCTAATGCTGCATGTTCAAACCTATCAGTTGCCTCTGGTTCTACACTTTCAATCAGAGGTATTAGTTTTACTGTTTCCGGAACTACCACTGCCAGCGGAACCATCAGGTTTTCCAACAATGCATCTGGTGCTAAATTATTTTCAGGAAGAGTTACAATAGCTTCCAGTGGAAGCTGGACAAATAATATCAATGCCCCGGTCAGCTTTGCAGGAGGTCTTACAAACAACGGAACTTTTACTTCAGGTACAGCGAACCAGACATTTTTAACAAATAGCCAGACAATCGATGGTTCCTCGGCCATCTCCATGCCAAATATTGTTATTACTGGGATTACTCTGACAAATGCAAATGTCAACGGTCTGACAATCTCAGGAACAATATCAGGTAACGGTAACATTACCAACGGTACTCCATCAAATGATGCGGTTCTAAACCTTTCAGGCAGCGGAAATCCGCTTACGTTAACAGGTTCAACAGATTTTTCATCAAATCCCAATGTGGTCAATTTCAATTCGACTGCAGCACAGACAATTGCAGCAAGGGATTTTTATGATCTGATGCTCAGCGGAGCCAGATCAAACAACAGCATAACCCTCGCCAATGGTGGAACGATAAGGATATACGGGCTATTCACCCCATCCGCTACCTTCGGTTCGGGAAATTACGTTACAACCAATAACACGATCGAATTTGCAGGTACATCGGCACAAACAGTGCCCGCCCTTGGAAGTACCTCTTATAATATAATAACAGTATCGGGGGAAAGCGCCAAATCACTTTCCGCAAGTGTTACAATAGGAAGCTCAGGCACGCTCAGACTGAACGGTGGTATACTTGACCTGGGGGCTTACAACCTAACCATTTCAAATAACGCCGCTGCCTCAATCATTCCTGTAATAACCTACAGTTCAACGAATATGATCTCTACCAGCGGGACAGGTTATCTGCAGAAAAACGGGAATGCCGCATCAAGCTTTCAGATAACCTATCCGGTTGGTTCGGGAGGATACTATTCCCCGATAACAATCACCTCAGCAGGATCAGTGACCCCGACATATATAAGAGTCAGGGCTGTGCCAACTGCAATCAACCCAGGCTATATACTTAAATACTGGGATGTTGCTTCAAGTACATCGCTCAACAACGTTACCGCAACGTTCCAGTATGATGCTGCAGAATCTAACAGCGCTTCGAGCAGCATATCCTATTCGCCCGACGGCGGCACATCATGGCAGAATCCTCCATCCAATGGCACTTCGTCGTTTGGAACAAACTCTTTCACTATTACTGGTGCAAATCCTTTTAACGGATGGTGGACGATGGGGTATCGCACCTATTATTCATACCAGACAGGCAACTGGTCTGATGCATCCACATGGACTTCAGATCCAAGCGGTACTCTTCAGATAGGGAACACCAGTCCGGGAGTTAATGATTACGTTGTCATTCTTGCAGGAAGGACGGTCACCCTTTCTTCTGATGTTTCAGGTACAAACATCGATCTGACAATAAATGATGGAGGATCGCTTAATATGGCCTCTTATAAATTTAGCAGCGGCCTTCTTGCACTGCGCGGTCAGGGTAATCTTCAACTCTCGTCTGCCAGTTTTCCTTCAGTAACAACCAATACCTTCATCAACTCAGGCGGAGGAACAACTGAATATAACGCTGCAGTAACACTTCCGGCAGGACAGACAACTTACAATAATCTAAGGATCAACACATCGGGAACAGTGGTCCAAATGAATAACCTTACCCTTAATGGTAATCTTGATGTTGTTCAGGGCCGATTCCAGATAAACGACAATACAACAGCCCGCAGGCAACTTACAATTAACGGAAATGTGACAGTTGCCAACGGTGCAACAATTGGAGTTGGTACAGGTGTTACAAATACCACGTCAACACCGACAGGTATCTCAACCACTCTTACTGCACCTTTTATTGATTATTACGACGCCCAATCACATAGAGTTGTTATAAAGGGAGATTTTACCAATAACGGGACTGTCAGGTTCACCAACCTTTCATTCCCGGTATATAACTCCTTTCCACCAACAACAACAGGTGCAACCACAGGTTTTGCAACTGTATATTTTACCGGATCATCGAGTAACAAGCTGACATGCAACGGGATAACCGATTTTTATAACCTTGTTGTCGACAAAGGAACTGATCAGTCTTTCAGCCTGACAGTCAGTTCATCCTCATATTCCAATTTCAGACTGTTCGGTGCTAACATAGCCGGAGGTGATGTAACATCGCCTGCAACTACTGCAAATCCAAACCTCAAGAAAACGCTTTGGATCAGAACAGGAACCCTTACACTTGAAGGGTATGTCGCCATACCTTCACTATCGGAAGGCAATGAATCGGGCGCATCAGCTCTGAATTTCATTATACCTGCGAATGCCGCACTGAAACTTAACGGGATAGATGTCATCGTTCAGACCACTGCTGATGTTTATCAGGAAGTAAATGCTGCTTACGGTGTATCCGGAGGCAGTGGAACTGTAAACGGAGTTATTGGCGCCCCAAATGAATCAGGGATGCTGGTTTACGGCAGACTTGAAGTCGCTAACGGATTTCTGACAACAAAGGAATCAAGGGGATTGCTTTACAGTTCTGTAAATTCAGGGAAAATTCTGATAAGCGGAGGAACTGTTGACACCAAACAGTTCAGGTCTCTGAATGCCGGATCGGGGCTTGTTGACCTTACCCAGACGGGAGGTACAATTAATGTCCGGGGCAGATTCCAGCTTATTCCTTCAGCATATTCTTCTGCCACCGACCTGTCGGCAGCTCTTATCAATACTTCACGTCTGAATGATGCCGCACTTTTATCAACTGCAGGTTCATTCAGTATTGAGAATACTTCCGACGTGTTTACTATGTCAGGCGGTACTATAAATATTTATGACGCTCCTGCGCCGGGAGCGTCCAGCAGAACTTATGAGATACTCACATCATCTGCCAACTATAACGTTTCCGGGGGTACTATTGTTCTTGCACCAGTTACCGGAACAGGAGGTACCGCTGATGCAACCCCATGGTTGCTTACCAGCACTGCACCTGTCGCTAATCTCACGATTAACCGGACAAGCAGTGCAGCTGTAGTTCAGCTGCTTTCAGCACTAGAAGTTTCGAATAATTTTAACCTTTTGTCCGGATCTTTCAGTGCAAACAGTTTAGATCTTACAATTGGAGGCAATTTCAGTATCGCGTCAGGAACAACTTTTGCAACCGGGACTAACACAACCACATTCAACGGATCATCTGCCCAGACACTTACTGACAATCTTGCCACTCCCCTCGCCTTAAGCAGTTTGAAAATAGATAAACCGGCAGGCAGTGCACTTACTCTTGGAGGAAGCCAGACAACCCTTACCGTGAACGGAACATTTTCACTCTATAATGCAACTCTGAATGATAACGGAACTTCTGTAAATATTGCCGGGAATATTTATAATTCAGGTCAGCATACCGGCACAGGCAAGTTATCGCTCAATGGCACAAGTGCCCAGACGATCGACGGCAATGGCTCAGGTATATTTCAGAATCTGGAGTTGAATAATACCAACGCAACTGCTGTTGCCCTTCTAAACAACATAGACATAAATGGGACTCTGACATTTTCACAGAACAGATTGCTTAATATAAGCACATATAACCTTCAGCTGAATTCATCTGCAACTATTTCAGGTTCAGGAGCATCCAGGTATATCCAGACATCGGGGGCCCTTGGCAATGGTGGTCTGACGAAAGTTATTTCAACTTCATCTTCATTTACTTTCCCTGTCGGAGTGTCAAATTACACTCCGGCAACAATTACCATTAACGGGACTCCTGCATCCTATGGTTCAATTACTGTTGTACCGGTTAATTACGCACATCCCAATGTCACATCAACCGGAAGAAGTCTTTCCTATTTCTGGAGAGTACGAAGCAATGGTATCAGTCTGGGAAGTGCCACTGTTACTTCCGGCTTTAACTATGCTGACGCAAATGTGGTAACCGGATCAGGGATAACTGAAGCGGGATATGTTGCTGCCATATACAACCTAAGCACGCACACATGGACCAGAGGCACTACAGCAGATGTTGATGAAACGAATAATATCATTGGAGAGCCGGGAACCGGAACTCTTCTCAAAAATGCCTCTGTACTTGACGGAGATTATACTGCGGGTGATGACAATCCAACGAATCCGTTCGGATCGCCAACAACATATTACAGCCGGCAATCCGGTAACTGGGGAACTGCAGGCACATGGTCGCTGACCAGTCATACTGTTACCAATCCACCGGCATCAGCGCCCGGAGCAAGCGATATTGTTATTATTGGCAACGGGCATGCTGTAACATTCGGCACTCCGGCCAACTATCGCACATCTGCCAATACCGATCCTCACAGTTGCGCGAGCCTCCAGATCGAAGCAGGTGCCGTGCTGGATATCAGGTATAACCCGTCCAGCGTTTTCAGCATGGTACAATCACACCCTAACGGCAATGGGACAATAAGAATCGCTGCAAACTATAACGACGGAAGCACCTTCGCATTCCCCGGAGGCGACTTTTCTGATTTCAACCAGAATCTCGGTACTACCGAACTGTACTCAACTAACTCAACAGCAGGTACAACCTATTGGCTCCCAAACGGGATCGACTCATATGGTAATCTTATTATTTCCCCGCTCGGAGGATCCAACATCATTTTCCCTAACAACAACCTCATGGTACTTGGCAACCTGGTTATGAAGGGTCAAAATGCCGACTCCTGGTTCTGTCCGACATGGAGCAGTAATTATCCCACAAATCCCACAACCAGAGTCTCCAAAACTATCACGGTGATGGGAAATTTTGATATCCAGGGCGGATCATTCGGATGGTACGGAGGAAGCGGAGGAGGATCTCAGGATATTATCGTGAACGGTGATGTGATAGTAGCGCCGGGAGCAGGTATAGACGTATGGGGAAGCAATACCAGCCAGAGCATGATGATAGGAGGCAGTCTTATCAACAACTCTACCAACACTACAGCATCAGGAACGACCACTTTGAGTTACGTTAACCTGAGCCTCGTGCCCGTGACTTTCTTTGGGAATAAAAATGCTTCTATCACAAATACTACAGGTACCCCCAGAACAGTTCTTGGCACTGTAACGGTCAACAAAGGAAATTCACAGGCTACAACTCTCACTCTCAATGTTGCCAATGTCCTTTCGACCCCTACCAATGCATGGCTTAACCTGCAAAACGGGACTTTCATGTATACAATCAATAACCCTCCTGCGGGAGCTCATTTTACCATATCTACAACAACTCCTTTCAGTATTCCCTCTACAGCAGGACTTTACATAAACTATTCAAATGCCAATAATGTTAATGTTCTGATAGGTAATGCCTCCAATAATAACGGTGATCTGCTTCTGAGCGGAAAACTGACTATTATATCGGGTAACGTTTATATCGGCTCCACAACTTATCCGGACAATAATAATGATATTGAATATTCAGGAAGCGGAGCATCTGAAATCGATGTTCAGGGAGGTACTCTGATAGTCAATGGTAATATAAGACGTTCCGGAACATCCGGTGGTATTCTCAAATATTCACAAAGCGGATCCGGATCTGTTACCATTAACGGACGCGGAAGCCTTGTATCAAATGCTAAACTTGAGATCCTGAATAACGGAAGTACTTTCAATATGTCTGGCACCAGCACTCTTACAATTGTCAGAGGTGGAGGAACAAGTGCATTTGGCGATTTATACCTGCGACCACAGACCTCATCAGTCACAGGCGGTACAATACTTATCAAACCAGTATCAGGTATTACATCATCCGAAGAATCCTTCAAAATAGATGCGAGTGTTCCTCTCAGAAATCTTACTATAACTGGCAATGGATCATCTGATGCCGCGTCTGTCTCGCTTCTGGTAAACCCTCTGATACTTACCGGCGATCTAGTAATTTCAAACGGATACAGTTCTCTGACAACAAATAGCCTCGATGTAAGAATCGGTGGAAATTTTTCAAATTCAGGAACCTACACTTACGGAACAAATACAACTCTTTTCAATGGAGGAACTCAATTAATTCTGGGATCAACAGTAACTAACTTCTATAACCTTAGCGTTTCATCATCTACTTCCCTGACTGTTAATAACAATTTCACTGTCAATGGAAATCTGACTGTAAATTCCGGAACTCTTGCGCTTGCTAACAGGAAACTTACTCTATACGGGAATCTTTTAAACAACGGCACATATACAGACGATAACAATACAGGAGGAGTAAGTCTCAACGGCAGCAGTCAGCAAAGTGTCTCCGGTACCGGATCATTTGGCCGATTCGAACTGAATAATGGCTCAGGGGCAAAGCTCACAAGCGATATTGCACTTCAGAATAATCTGGTACTGACCAACGGACGGTTTGATATAAATACCTACAGTCTTACACTTGGAACTGGCAGCAGCATCACAGGAAGCACATTCGGGTTAAATAACATGATCGTGTCTGACGGTGTTACCAGCAGTCAGGGAGTAAAAAAATTCTTCAGTGTAATTTCATCCGCTACCTCCTTTACCTATCCGATAGGGGTTTCAGGAAAATATACCCCTGCAACTTTCTCGATAAATGCTAACGGAGCTGTTGGATATATAAATGTCAAACCTGTAAACAGTAATCATCCGGCAGTGCTGGATCCCAACAATGTTCTGAAATATTACTGGAATATAGAAAGTTCGGGAATTACGAATTTTAACGGTGTAATATCTCTAAAATACCTGTCCAGCGATGTGATGGGAACAGAAAGCAGCTATATTGCTGCCAGATTACTTACGCCTGGCACCTCATGGAGCAAGGCCACTCCGGGGGCATCAACAGACAATGTTAATGAGGCCACCCAGATAATTACTTTTACCATGCCGGCTGGAACAAATAATCTGAACGGAGATTATACTGCAGGAACTGATTCTGCTATCCCTGATGATGTTCCAACATACGTATCAGTAAAGGATGGAGACTGGTCAGATCAATCTACGTGGGCTCCTGTTGGCGCTTTTCCGGAATGCCCAGTAGGCGGACCAAATGGTTTTATAGTAATCATTGATCATGAGGTAAATACGGATGTTAATTATTGCTTCGCCTATGCTACTACCATCAATAATACTCTGAATATTTTAAACTCAACTTACGGACATAATCTGGGACTGGTTGATGGTAATGGAAAACTGTCTCTTTCCGGGGGAAACCTCCCTGCCGGGAACTATAATTCGTTCCTTACATGCTCAAATAATGGCACCCTTGAATACGGAGGGGACGGTAGTTACACGATCATTGCAAGTCAATTCAGCACTGTACCTAATCTTTCCTTCACCGGAACCGGAGTAAGAATACTTCCTAACAAGGATCTGAGTATTTGCAACCGGTTTATAATAGACGGGCCTGTAGTAGATAACTCCGTAAATAACAGAGGATTAGTTCTCAGGGGTACAATGGAGAAATATAATTCAGGCGCTTTCCGTTCCGGGTCAGGATCAGGAGCTACCATTTCATTCCAGGGCTCGTCCGTACAGACAATCGGAGGCAGCACAGGCAGTTTCAGTGGATCAGATGCACTTAATAATCTTGAAATAAACAACAGTAATGGATTGTCAATACCTTCCGGATCGATTGAAGTAACCGGAAATCTGCTCCTCACGAACGGAATAATTACAACAACTGATGCCTCAGGTCTTGTAATAACCAACAACCTTACATCCTGTGTTATTCCTTCAGGAGGAAGCAGTACATCATATGTAGCGGGACCGCTCTCCAAAAATATTACATCTGGTAATTCATTCATTTATCCAATAGGTACAAGTACCAAACACGGTCATAACTTTACTGTCACATCAGGATCGGGAAGCGCTGTTTTATGGACAGCAGAATATCTGTCACCGAATTCCACAGCCTATTCGATCACTGATCCGCTTGATGCTGTCAACACCGAAGAATACTGGAAACTCAGTTCAGCTTCAGCAAGAACAGGTTATGTACAGATGGCATGGGATTCATATAGCGCCCTTACTCCACTGATGACCCAGAACGGTATTTCTGATATGAGGGCAGTGAATTATTCGGGAGGCAGCTGGCAGGAGCTTGCATCAACGGTAACCGGGGATAACAACGCTGGTACCGTTACTACAAGCAACCAGGTAAATCTCTCTTCTACTTCGACCAATTTTACCATTGGCTCCGCAACAACTGTTATTCCAAGGGCATCACTGGCACCAACCGGCCCTGTTTGCGGAACCAGTGGCATCCCTGTTAATTTTACGGCATTCCTGTCAATTCCTTTCAATTATGTTCTGAACTATACCATCAATGGAGTTGCCCAGACACCGGTTATGATAACTTCACTGCCATATGTTTTGCCAACTCCAACTCCCGGTATTTACCAACTCACAGGGTTTACATATAACAGTGGTGCGAACACAGGGGTTGTTGACCCTTCAACATTCAATGTATATGCATCGCCAACACAGGCCAACGCAGGTATTGATCAGTCGCTCTGCGGAATCTCAGGAACAGTTCTCAGTGGAAATGATCCTTCACCCTATAGCGGTCAGTGGACGATTACAAGTGGCTCAGGAGGAACTTTAGTAAACAGCACACAATTTAATACCACTTTCACTGGTATTCTTGGCGGAACATATACACTCAGGTGGACCATCAGCAACAGTTCCTGCACATCATATGATGAGGTAGTTGTATCATTCCCTGTTGCCGCATCAAGGCCGGGTAACTTTACCTCCGGATCCTCAACAGTCTGCCAGATGACCTCAGGAATAACCTATACAGTACCAAATGTTGCAGGCTATACCTACAATTGGTCATACAGCGGAACAGGTTGCACTATAAACGGGACAGGAAGTTCTGTGACTTGTGATTTTGGTCCGGCTGCTACCAGTGGTATACTAAGTGTCACCGCTACAAACTCCTGTGGCACAAGTTCGCCGAGAAACATTAACATTACTGTTAATCCTCTCCCTGTAGCCAGTTTCAGTTATGCAGGCTCTCCCTATTGTCCGACCGATATTAATCCTCTTCCAACATTTTCAGGGTCAGGAATAGCAGGTACGTTCTTATCAACTGCCGGTCTCGTGTTTGTAAGTACTGCAACAGGCCAGATCAATCTGGCTGCCAGTACGCCCGGCACTTATACAGTTACCAATACAATTTCAGCCACATCGTCCTGTGCATTGGTAACTGCGTCGAATACCATTACAATAAGATCTGACGAGACATGGACAGGAGCTATCAGCAGCGACTGGAATAACACCGGTAACTGGTCATGCGGATATATCCCTGCCGGAACAACTTCAGTTGTCATACCGGTTGTCGCAAACGAGCCGGTCCTGGAGTCAGGTCCCTATGGAACTATAAACGACCTTGTAATCAACAGTGGTGCAACTATGACTGTAAACGCCAACACATTAATGATTGCCGGAACAATAACAAATAACGGCGTTTTCAATACCTCCAATACTACCATCGAGTTTAACGGAACGACCACACAGACCGTAAACAGCGGATCGTTCACTGGAGACCTGATCACCAATCTTACTGTCAATAATTCTTCAGGCGTCACTCTTGCAGGGCCACTGAATGTATCAGGAGTGGTAAGTGTGGTATCAGGAAGCCTCGCGTCCAATGGAAACCTGACACTGCTTTCAGATGCTGCGCAAACTGCACTGATTGACGGTTCAGCGTCAGGATCCGTTTCAGGAACCGTAACTATGCAAAGATTTTTGCCATCTGGTTTCGGATATAAATACCTCAGCTCTCCTTTCACTAATTCAACTGTATCCGGCTTCGCTGATGATATCACGCTTGGATCATATACCCTTTACAGATATGATGAAAGCAGAACAGCATCGGGATGGGTAGGTTACAGCAGTACTGCCAACCTTCTAAATCCTCTTCAGGGATATGCAGTCAATCTGGGGTCATCTGACAATCCCAATACTATAGATCTTTCAGGGATCGTGAACACCGGCAGTCTTTCAGTAACTCTGTACAATCATAATAATCAGTATACTAAAGGATTCAACCTGATCGGCAATCCATATCCCTCTCCGATCGACTGGGACTCTCCTTCCGGATGGTCCAAGGTCAATATTGATAATGCCTTATACTATTTCAAGGCAAGCGAGACTGACCAGTATGGTGGCACCTATGCCACGTATATAAACGGGATATCAAGTGACGGTACCGTCAGCAGTATTATTCCCTCAATGCAGGCCTTCTTTGTACATGTTTCGGATGGGACTTATCCTGTATCAGGTTCCATCACTCTGGATAACAGTGTCAGAATAATTGACCAGTCGCACCCGATCACAAAATCTTCAGGTAGCAACCTGCCGCTCCTCAGACTGTCAACAAGGTTTGACGGAGATACTCTCTCTGCCGATCCTGTGGTCATTTATTTCCAGGATAAGGCATCAGCGGGGTATGACACAGACCTGGATGCACTTAAACTCTTCAACACTGACCTTTCAGTACCAAACCTGTATACACTGACCCCTGAAGGAGCAAAACTCTCCATAAATGCACTACCCGAACTCAGTGGCGATCTTTGCAGTATTCCTCTTGGCTTAAAACTAAATAAGCAAGGTACGATTGTGTTCCGTCTCTCAGATGCTGATCAGACTCTTTTTAAAAAGAGGATTTATCTCACAGATGTCATAGCGGGAACTGAACAGGATATGGTCCCCGGAAAGGAATATAAGGTCGCTCTTGAGACAGGCGAATACGATAGCAGGTTCTATCTCAATTTTGCCACAATAACAACCGGGGATACTGAAAATCCGCAGGATGATAATCAGTTCAGCGTTTACAGTACAAATGGTCTTCTCAGGGCTGAGATAGGTGTAGTCAGCGGAAAAAGCGGAACATTGAAAGTTTACAGCCTTTCCGGTCAGCTGATGTTCATTGATAAGGTATATACAACCGGATTTCATGAATTCAGTACTGATCTGAAAGAAGGTATTTATATAGTGAATTATATAACAGGGACTTTCGCCAGATCAAAGAAATTATTCATTGATAAGAGATGAAAGGGATATTAAATAAACATTATCACAATGATAAATTCCGGGCAGGTTTACTGACTATGGTATTCCTGTTTATCATTGCAGCGGATGTGCTCGCACAGGAACCACCTCCAAGACCAGTACAGGTTACAGTATCCCAGAATCTTGGATTCGGTGCTTTCACTGCCGGCATTTCAGGTGGAACTGTTGTAATAGATGTATCCGGAGCCCGAACTTCAACCGGAGATGTTATACTTCTCAATCTTGGATATGCATATTATGCAGCTGTATTCAGGATCGTAGGTAATACAGGCACTGTGGTCTCTATCCTGAATGGGTCCGACATCTCTCTTACCGGGAGCAACGGAGGATCAATGACACTTCACATAGGTACATCAAGTCCTGTATCACCGTTTGTTATCAATACAACACCACCTAATTACACTCAGTTGACTGTTGGCGCTACCCTTACGGTCGGAAATGTGGCAGCCAATCCGCCAGGAGCATATTCCGGATCATTTTATATAACATTCATCCAGGAGTAAAAAATTGAAAATCAGGAGGTATAGTTTAATGGCAGAAAGAAAGACATACATGAATTTTATTTATTCGCGTTGTATGTTTGTCAGGCCGCCATGCACTATTATCCTGATATTGATCCTGTTTTTCTCTTTTGTATCGGTCTCCCTCAAGGCTCAGGATGATTACAATGAGATTTCCATTTATGTCGAAGTTCCGCAGATTGGTGGCAGTGAAATCGGTGCAGTCGTGAAGGACAACGACTTGTATCTTTCTGTTTCCGATCTGTTTGATTTCCTCAAGATCAGAAATAGTATTGATCAGGACATGGAAACGGTATCAGGCTTTTTTATAAATCCGGAAGCTCCATACCACATCAGCCGGTCCGATAAAAAAATAACCTATCAGGGAAAGGTCTTTGATCTCGCTTCTGCGGATCTGATAAGGACAGAATCAGGCCTGTATATGAGATCCGGATTATTCGGTACCGTGTTCGGCCTTAATTGTGCCTTTGATTTCAGAAGTCTCTCAGCAAGGATGACGAGCAAGCTTGAGCTTCCCATGATCAGGGAGATGAGGCTTGAAGAAATGAGGCAGAATTTAAACAAGCTCAAGGGTGAAGCTAAAGCTGATACAACCATAGGAAGAAGTTATCCCCTCTTTAAATTTGGAATGGCCGACTGGTCTGCCATTGCAACGGAAGAGATCAACGGTCAGTCATATGCAAGACTAAATATGGCTCTCGGAGCAATGGTAGCAGGAGGGGAAGCTACTGCAAACCTCTACTATAACACTCTGGAACCTTTCAGTGAAAAGCAACAATACTATCAATGGAGATACGTCAACAACGATTTCAGCCCCTTACGCCAGGTTATGGCCGGAAAGATATCGACAAATGCTATCTCTACAATTTATAATCCCGTTATCGGGGTTCAGATCACCAATACTCCTACTACCTACAGAAGGTCGTTCGGCTCCTATACTCTCAGCGATAAAACTGAACCTGGATGGATTGTCGAGCTTTATGTCAATAATGTACTCGTCGATTATGTCAAGGCAGATGCATCCGGTTTCTTCACTTTCCAGGTGCCTATGGTATATGGGAACAGCTCAGTCAAACTTAAATTCTATGGGCCATGGGGAGAGGAAAGAGTCAAGGAACAAAATATAAACATACCGTTCAATTTTCTCCCTGAAAAGACTCTCGAATACACTGCAAGCATGGGAGTAGTTGAGGATTCCAGCCTGAGCAGGTTTACAAAAGCCAATGTCAATTACGGTCTTACCCGGTCTATTACAATTGGAGGCGGCGCCGAGTATCTCTCTTCGATTCCCGAAAAGCCTCTTATGCCTTTCGTAAATACATCTGTAAGAGTTACCAACAATCTGCTTGTTTCCGGAGAATATGCCTACGGTGTTCGTACCAAGGGTACACTTACTTACCACCTGCCGTCAAACATGCAGTTTGATGTAAACTATACATGGTACGATAAGGATCAGAAAGCAATAAACTATAATTACAGGCAGGAAAGAAAAGCCATGTTTTCGGCGCCTGTCAAATTCGGTAAATTCGCGACTTATCAGAGATTGTCAGTTTACCAGATTATTCTCCCCAAGTATAAATACACTACGGGCGAATGGCTTTTCTCTGGTTCGATAGGCGGCGTAAATACCAATATCACCACATACGCTTTGTTCTCAGAAAATACAGATGCGAATGTCTACAGTACCATTGCACTTGCATTCAGACTCCCTGCACAGCTTGTAATAATGCCTCAGACTCAGGTTGGATTTACAAAGAAGGAGATATTATCCGGAAGAATTGCTCTTGAGAAACATATCGGCGATCTTGCATTTGTAAATATGTCCGTAGAAAGATATTTTGAGAAAAAATACACCTATGCAGAGCTGGGTTTCAGGTACGATTTCTCATTCGCCCAGGTTGGAGCATCTGTACGTCAGGCTAACAAGAGAACCTCTATGGTCCAGTATGCAAGAGGAAGCCTTATAAATGATTCAAAGAGCGGATACTTTGGACTGAACAACAGGACAAATGTAGGAAGAGGAGGTATTGCCATTACCGCTTTTGTTGATGTCAATGGTAACGGAATAAGGGATAAGGGTGAACCAAAAGCAGCAGGACTTAATCTCCATGCGACCGGAGGACGGATAGAAAAGAGCGACAGGGATTCAACGATCAGAATACTTGGACTTGAGCCCTATACAATCTGTTACGTCGAACTTGATCCTAACAGCTTTGAAAATATATCCTGGAAACTGGAGAAGAAAACTCTTAAGGTAAATGTCGATCCTGAGATAATTAAAAACATAGAAATACCGATCAGTGTTTATGGCGAGGCAACCGGTTATGTGCTGAATGAAAATGATAAAGTTGTCAAAGGAATGGGACGGATTATCATCGGAATCTATACTAATGATCATAAACCTGCAGGCAAAGTTCTCACCGAACCTGACGGATACTTCAGCTATTTCGGACTCAAGCCCGGACTTTACACTGCGCGTATTGATACAGCTCAGCTCAGGAAGATTGGATTGGAATCACACCCCGATTCATTACTTTTCAAAATTAAACCTGGGTTGGACGGGGATATAGCCAGTGGTCTGGAATTCAGACTCAAACCTGTAGGATCTGTTAAAATCTCCGAAAGTCCTTATGTAAGGAAAGATACTACCTTGATGATCGTTCATGAAATTGTCAAGGAGCTTGTCACCATTGATAAAGACAGTTATGCCATTCAGATGGGGGCATTCAAGCTGAGGGACTATGCCGAGAAAATGCAGAACAGAATTCACCAGCTTACCGGGAAGACTGTGACTATTTTCTCGGAAAATGGATTCTTTAAAGTACGGATACCTGACCTTGCCACTCGCCGCGATGTAGATTCAATACTGGTTCAGTTTCAGAAGAATGGCATAGAAGAAGTATGGGTTATAAGTCTTAAAGCAAAGAAAATTGAAGTTGAAGTTGTAAAACAGGATACTGTCAGGCAGATAAAAGAATCGAAGATTCAGCAACATCTTACAAAAGAGCCCAATATTACTGTCCAGCTTGGAGCATTCAGGGATAAGTCAAATGCTTTGGCCCTCCTCAGGCAACTCAAGTCAAAATACGGAGACCGGCTTAAGATCGTTTTCGAAAATGGCTTCTACAGACTGAGACTTGCAGGAATGTCACCGGTTAAGCAGACTGTTCTTGAAGAGCTGAATAAATACAACAAAGGCCTCGGGATGATCAAATTCAAGGATATCTGGATGAATCCGCCGGTAGCCAGGGAAGAGGAAGAGATTGTTCAGCCCGTAAGGACAGAAGTGAAAATCGGGAAGATAACTGTATTTCCTCCTTTGCCTGAACTTGTAAGGAAAGAAATGCCTTCAGTTCTTATGAGATCAAGGCTTCGCAGCCCCGGTTTCACACCGGCTGTGAACATAGCGATACGGGTCGGCGTTTTTGAAAAGAAATCCCTGGCCATGAAAGCAAGGAGAAGGATCATTTCAAAACTGCATTTAAATGTTGAGGTAGTGGAAAAATGGAATACTTACATCGTCCTCATCCGTGGATTCCATCACAGGGAAGATACATATAAATATTACCCCGAGCTCGCCGGACTCGGCTACCCCGGGGTATCTTTGATAGAGGAATAATAATAGATTTCCTGCGTCCCCGGATCACATTGTGAAGAGGGGATATGATCTCATTATAGAGATGACTTTCTCCCCTACTCTGCTGATTACAGCCTCATCATCCACGTGAGAAATAACCTCATCTATCAGATCGACAATTACTCCCATCTCTGCTTCTTTCAGCCCTCTGGTAGTAATAGCCGGTGTTCCGACCCTGAGACCTGAAGTCAAAAAAGGTGAACGGCTGTCGAATGGTACCATATTCTTGTTAACTGTGATATGAGAACGGACAAGTACGTTTTCTGCTTTTTTACCGGTCAGATCAGGAAATTTTGTCCGGAGATCGATAAGCATAAGGTGGTTATCCGTACCTCCGGATATTACCTTATAACCCTTATCAATGAATGCCTTAGACATGGCTAAAGCATTGTTTCTTACATTCTTCTGATATTCCCCGAATAACGGATCAAGCGCCTCACCGAAGGAAACAGCCTTTGATGCAATCACATGCTCAAGTGGTCCACCTTGTGTTCCAGGAAATACGGCAGAATTCAGAAGAGCCGACATCATCTTTATCTCGCCCTTCGGATTTGTCAATCCCCATGGATTCTCAAAGTCTTTCCCCATAAGGATAATTCCACCTCTGGGTCCGCGTAGTGTCTTATGCGTTGTGGAAGTAACTATATGAGCATATTTTAGCGGATTACTGAGCAGACCAGCAGCGATCAGACCTGCCGGATGTGCCATGTCAACCATCAATAATGCACCTATCTTGTCGGCAATGTTGCGCATCCTCTCATAGTCCCATTCCCGCGAGTAGGCTGATGCACCACCGATGATCAGTTTCGGTTTTTCCCTGACAGCTATTTCCTCCATTGCATCATAATCTACAAGCCCGTTATCCTCTCTGACACCATAAGAAACCGTATTATAGAACAGACCGGAAAAATTAACTGGCGATCCATGCGACAGATGGCCACCGTGAGCCAGGTTCAATCCCATGAAAGTATCCCCGGGCTTCAAGACCGTGAGGAATACCGCCATGTTAGCCTGGGCGCCTGAATGCGGCTGCACATTTGCAAATCCAGCATTAAAAAGCTTTTTAAGCCGATCTATTGCAATCTGCTCCGACTGGTCAACCACTTCACAGCCTCCGTAATATCTTGCACCAGGATACCCCTCAGCATATTTATTAGTCATTACAGATCCCATTGCCTCAAGCACCTGGGGGCTGACAAAATTTTCAGATGCAATCAGTTCAATTCCGTTGATCTGACGCTGTCGTTCTTTCTCAATTAGGTCAAAAATTACTGTGTCTCGTTTCATATTATTCAGTTTAACAGATATTATTCCTGTGAAAATTCAACAAGCAGGTCGCGGTATGTTGAATAAATCCTTGATTTGGATATAAACCCAACATAGTAGCCGTTATCAAGAACCGGCAGGTTCCATGCTCCCGTCTTGCTGAAAGTCTCCATGACAGCGTCAATATTTTCTCTGATGTCAAGGTATGAAGGAGGAATCGACATCAGGTCCCTGACAAGGGTAGTCTCATAAAGATCATGCTGGAACATTATTTCTCTTACATCATCCAGCAAGACTACTCCGTCGAGAATATTGTATTCATCAACCACTGGAAAGATATTTCGTTTGGACCTTGCAATAACCTTGACAAGATCACCCAGCTTATCCGTCATCCTGACTGTAACAAGATCCCTTTCAATTTCTTTCTTCCAGTCCATTCTTACAAGAACCGCTTTGTTTTTATCATGGGTGATGAGCTCTCCTTTTTCAGCAAGCTGTACATGATATATAGAATGTTTTTCAAAGCTTCTGGTGGTAATATATGCAACAGTGGAGGTAATAATAAGCGGGATAAGAAGTCTGTAGCCACCGGTTATCTCAGCAATAAGAAAGATCGCAGTCAGCGGAGCATGCATCACACCGGCCATCATACCCGCCATACCAACAAGAACAAACCTGTTGTCAGGCATTGCAATATTTAGATATTTCTTCAACAGGATAGCAACAAGATATCCATTAATACCACCGATGAATAATGTGGGAGCAAAAATCCCCCCTATCCCGCCGGCTCCATTTGTCGAACTACTGGCGACTACTTTCAGCAAAATCAATGCTGCCAGAAAAATCAGGACTGAAAAAAAACTTTGCGGTAGGGCATCGAATACAGCTCCGGTGAATACCTGATCTGTATTACCCTGAAGCAGCGACATGATAACGCTGTAACCCTCACCAAAAAAAGGAGGAAAACAATAGATGATAATACCTAAAAGTGAACCACCCAGAAGAAGCCTTACATAGGGATTCTTGATCCGTCCGTAACCACCCTCCAGCATAAGAGACATTTTTGAAAAATATAAAGAAATAAGACCTGATATTATCCCGAGACCTATATACCAAGGAATGTTTGAGATAATAAAGGATTCCGTGACATCGAATGAGAAAAGCAGCCTGTCACCCATAAGAAAATACGCCACAGTTGCAGCTGTCACTGACGAAATGAGCAGTGGTACGATAGATGATATTGTCAGATCAAGCATAAGAATCTCAAGCGTGAAAACTATGCCCGTGATGGGAGCCTTGAAGATCCCTGCCACTGCACCTGCCGCTCCGCAACCAACAAGAAGGGTAATGTTCTTGTAATTTAACCGGAAAAATCTGCCGATTGCCGACCCTATGGATGAACCGGTAAGAACAATAGGAGCCTCTGCTCCTACCGAACCACCAAAGCCGATTGTCAGAGTGGAAGCTACCAGGGAAGTCCATGTATTATGCACTTTCAGCTGACCTTTTTTCTTTGAAATAGCATAAAGTATCCTGCTTATCCCATGGCCAATATTATCCTTAACAACATATTTTACAAATAGCACTGTGAGCAGCATTCCACAGATAGGGTAAATCAGGATCAACAGGTTAAAAGAATCTCCTGTTGCCAAACTATGCAGTACCCGGTCAGTATAATGGATAGAATATTTAAGGAAAGCAGCAGCCAGAGCGCTTAATAAACCAACTATAAGGCTGAGGAAGTAAACAAGCTTCACTTCATCAATATCAGCCAGCCTGTTAACATAAAGTTTTCTTAGCAACCGATTTCGAAACATAATTATGCAAATATAAAAACAATACCAATGCTTCACCTTTTTTTAATTAAGTTTGTCGGTCGCAAAATATAAAGATGCTGCTGGCAGACACACTTAAAAATCTGACTATCAAATATGATTGATTTTCACAGGTTCGTTCTGGAAAACGGTCTCCGGGTCATTGTTCATGAGGATAATTCAACTCCTCTTGTTGCAATGAATATTCTCTATGATGTCGGGGCGAAAGATGAGGATCCGGAGATGACAGGTCTGGCACATCTTTTTGAACACCTTATGTTCAGCGGTACCGCTCTCATTCCCGATTTTGACAGACCGCTTCAAATAGCTGGCGGAGAAAACAACGCTTTCACCAATAACGATATCACAAACTATTACATTACAGTACCTGAACAGAATGTTGAAACTGCATTCTGGCTCGAATCCGACAGGATGACAGACCTTGATTTTTCACTGAAAAACCTGAATACTCAGAAAAACGTCGTCATCGAAGAATTTAACCAGAGATATCTGAACCAGCCCTACGGTGATTCGATGCTGAAAATACGTCCTCTTGCCTATAAGGTTCATCCCTACAGGTGGCCTGCAATAGGGATGAATACATCTCACGCTGTAAATGTAAGTTTAGGTAATATCCGAGATTTCTATTATTCTCATTATGCTCCTAACAATGCTATACTTACCCTTTGCGGCAGGATAACACCGGATACTGTGCGAAGACTTTGTGAAAAATGGTTCAGCCATATACCTTCGCGGAATATTGCATTAAGGAACATACCCATGGAACCGCCTCAGAAAGAAGCCAGGTTCACTGAAATCATTTCTGATGTGCCTGCAAACGCAATCTACAAAGTATGGCATATTGGTCCCAGAAAAAGTGAGGATTTTTACACGCTCGACCTGCTCACAGATCTTCTTGCCGGTGGCGAGTCTGGCAGACTGCATACCTGCCTCGTAAGAGAAATGAAACTATTCAGTGAAATAAACGCCTACCTGTCTGCAGATCTTGATCCAGGCCTTATAATACTCCATGGCAAACTGATGAACAATATCGATATACACATTGCAGATGAAGCAGTTACAAATGTTATTAGAAAACTTACTACTGAAACCATTGCAGAAGATGAAATGGAAAAAGTGAAAAACAGATTCGAAGCGTCAAACATTTTTGCCCGTACCAATATCCTCAATAAAGCGATAAGCCTTGCCCAATTTGAGCTGCTGGGTAATCCTGATATGATAAATACTGAAACTGAAGCATACATGAAAGTGACCCAGACCAGGGTCATCGAAGCAGCAAGGCAATATTTCAGACCTGAAAACTGCAGCACTCTATATTATAAATCATCCAGAACCGATTCATGACAAATTCTCCAGAAAGGATTCAGCCGCCGGTTTTCCCTGTGCAGAAAGTCAATATTCCTGAAGCAACTTTTTACAGGCTCAACAATGGCATTCCTGTCTATACCATTAATTCCGGGGATGAGGATGTCATGAGACTTGAAATTATAGTAAGGGCCGGTCATATCAGGGAAGATATTCCTTTATTGTCATCGACCACACTTTTGATGCTCAGTGAAGGAACATTAAGATATTCAGCGGAAGAACTCAACAGGTTGCTTGATTTTTACGGCGCATTCATGAATATATCGCCTGAGAAAGATCTTTCCGCGATTACCTTTTTCTTCCTGAACAAGCACATGGCTAAAGTAATTGAACTTGCAGGAGAGATTATCTTTCATCCGGCTTTCCGCGAAGACGAATTTGATTCTCTGATGAATAAAAGACTTAACTGGTTCATGGTCAACAGGGAAAAAGTTGCCAATATGGCGTTGGATAAATTCTTTGAATCAATATTCGGGAATAATCCCTACGGATGGCAGATAAAACCGGAACATTTCAGGATGATCACTACTGAAATGATAGAGAGTTTTCATAAAAAAAATTACATCCCGTCAGAGATAGCTCTGATAGTGTCAGGAAAAATCAAACCAGAAACAAGAGGACTGCTGAACCAGCATCTCGGGAACATTGTCTCGGGTGAAAATACCGGATCGTCTCCCAGAATTGAATTATCGGGCAGCGGGGTCCGCGAATCGACCATAAAAAAGCCAGGAGCAGTCCAGACTGCAGTCAGAATCGGATCACGTGCCATTAATAAACGGCATCCTGACTACCCCGGGCTGAAAATTGTGAACACTATACTTGGAGGTTATTTCGGTTCTCGGCTCATGAAGAATATCCGTGAGGATAAAGGATTTACATACGGAATTCAATCATCTCTCACGTCTCTCGACCTGTCAGGATACAAGCTCATTTCTGCTGAAGTGAACCCTGATAACAGGAATGAGACCATCGATGAAATTCTGAAAGAGATCAGAATGCTGCAGGAAGTCAGCATCGGGAAAGAGGAACTTGAAGCGGTAAGAAATTACATGTCGGGCGAGATTGTCAGAATGTTTGACGGACCATTTGCGACTGCCGAAAGTTTCAGATCAGTGTGGGAATTCGGGCTGGATAATACTTACTATCACAGTCTCTCGGAAAAAATAATTAATGCAGATCCTGATGAAATAAAAGAACTGACCCGCACGTATTATAAAATTGATGAACTTTACAGGGTCACAGTCGGACCTGAATGAAACATATTCTGTTCCATATCACGTTTTGTATCTCGTTACTTGTTGCAGGTGAAGCATCCGCGCAGGTAAACTGTACCGTACCCCTGCCACCGGTACTGACATCAGTATCAGTCAGGCCTGAGACAAGCCAGACTGAGTTTACATGGCTCCCGAGTGAATCTACAGATATAGCTGCATATATTGTTTATTCCTTCAGTGACGGTGATGGACAGGCCATCGATACAATATGGAATCCTGCTGCAACCAGTGACATGATAACAAATACCGCACCCAAATATTCCAGTGTATCATATGTTGTTGCCGCCCACAGGTTATCCGTAGTGGCTGGAATGCCAGGCTGCACAAGCAAGCTTTCCAATGTACTTACCACAATTTTCTGTCAGGTCAGTATGGATACCTGCTACAGAAAACTTATAGTAAAATGGAACAGCTATCCTTCTGTGCCAAGGGCAGTTATCAGTTATAGTATTATGATGTCGGTAAATGGCGGTGCATATTCGGAACAGGTCATTACAGACACTGGCGCCCTCACCTATACTTACGATAATTTCATAACAGATGATGAATACTGCTTCTATGTAAAGGCAAATCTTGAAGGAGGCTACAACTCTGCTTCCAACAAAGTCTGTGTACAGACAGAAATGCCAAGACCTCCCGACTGGATAAATGCTGATTTTGCCACAGTTACTCAGGATAACAAAATTGCCCTCAGTTTCACAGTGGATCCGGCTTCCGGGATAACCAGATTTCTTCTGGAAAAGAAAGCCGGTACATCTGAACCATTTGAACAGGTGGCATTTATTAATTCAGCTGATGGAGCTGTCGCATATACGGATGGAAATGCAGATGCAGGTATAGTGAATTTTTACAGGCTCTCGGCAATCAATAGTTGCAATAACCCGGTAACTATCTCAAATTTAGCTTCCAACATCATGCTCGACCTTAAACTTGACGGGAATTTACTAAAGCTGTTATGGAACCCCTACAGGGATTGGCTTGGAACTATCGGGGAATATCGTATCTTTATAAATACAGGTGACAGTTATTACGAAAAGACATCAATTCCCTCTTCGGATACCACATGGTCGGCTGCTTATAAGTATATTATGTATGACATTACCGGAAAACAGGTCTGCTTTTATGTAGTCGCTGATGAAACATCTAATCCTCATTCAGTTAACGGGCAGAGCACCTCGCAGGAGGTATGCCTGGAACCACGTGAGGTAATTACAGTTCCTAATATCTTTACCCCCAATAATGATCTTAAAAATGATCTTTTCAGACCAGTTCTTTCTTTTACCGCTGTATCGTACCATCTTGTGATCAGCGATCAGCATGGTACCGTTCTCTTTGAAACAAGGGATCAGAGCGAGACATGGGACGGAAAAACAGTCGGTAAACCACAGCCTGACGGAATCTGCCTGTGGTTCCTTAAAGTTACAACACCTTCCGGCAGGAATCTGACAAAATCCGGCACTGTAACTTTATTGAGGAATAATTAGAAAAACTGGTATATCGCATGTATTACCGGAATCAATTTTTAGGTGGAAAAGTTATCTTTGTAGTTTTGTCAAAAGAGAGCAGTAGTTGTTTTTATGGGTAGTAAGGATATATTTGACGAGGAGGATAAAACCCGGATTCAGGCGGAATATGATTCGCTTGTTAATAATCTTGTCAGGTGCAAAAAACCTGGCGACAGGGAGCTTATAGATAAGGCTTTCAAAATAGCCAATGAAGCTCACTGGAATATGAGAAGGAAATCCGGTGAACCATATATAATACATCCTATTTCTGTTGCCAGGATAGTGAATCAGGAAATTGGCCTGGGTGCAAAATCCATCGCTGTTTCCCTTCTTCACGATGTAGTGGAGGATACCGACTATACACTCGAGGATATCGAGAAGGAATTCGATCCGAAAATAGCTTCCCTTATTGACGGATTAACAAAAATATCCGGAACCTATAACAAGGAAAACACTGCTTCAATGCAGGCTGAGAACTTCAGGAAAATGTTGCTCACTTTGTCTGACGATCTCAGAGTAATCCTGATCAAGATCGCTGATCGTCTTCATAATATGAGGACTCTCGATTCAATGCCGGAACATAAGAAAATGAAGGTGGCCGGAGAGACCATCTTCCTTTATGCACCTCTCGCCAACAGACTTGGGCTCTATGCAATAAAGAGTGAACTGGAAGATCTGAGCTTTAAGTTCCGGCAGCCACAGATATATAGTGAAATCTCAGCCAAACTGAAACACAGCGAAAGAAAATATATATCTCTGATCAATAAGTTCTCACTTCCAATTATAAATAAACTCACTGAAACCGGGCTCAAATTCGATATAAGCGGAAGACCGAAATCTATCTTCTCTATCTGGAAGAAGATGCAGGCCAAGAATGTTCCATTCGAAGAGATATATGATGTTCTTGCCGTAAGAATTGTCTTTGAACCTCAGCCAAACATACCGGAAAAAACCCTTTGCTGGAGTATTTATTCCATGATTACCGACGTATATCTGCCAAAACCTGACAGATTACGCGACTGGATCAGCAGACCCAAGCCCAATGGCTATGAAGCTCTCCATCTTACCGTCATGGGACCCGAAGGCAAATGGGTCGAGATACAGGTCAGGAGCAAGAGAATGGATGAGATTGCAGAAAGAGGCTATGCTGCACACTGGAAGTATAAAGGGGACGTTGCTCCGGAGACAGAACTCGACAAATGGATCAAAACGATCCGTCAGATGCTTGAAAATCCGCTTGAGGACCCGATAGAATTCCTGGATGAATTTAAAATGAACCTGTTCTCAAGCGAGATAATGGTGTTTACACCTAAAGGTACACTGGTCAGCCTTCCCAAAGGTGCATCAGCTCTCGATTTTGCATATGAAATACACACGGAGGTAGGAAACAAGGCCATCGGTGCAAAAATAAATTATAAACTGAACCCGATCAACGCCATTCTGATGAGTGGTGACCAGGTAGAAATTATAACATCCGACATTGCCAAACCTGAAAGAGAATGGCTCTCATTCGTCAGGACTTCAAAAGCTAAAGCTGCCATTAAAAATGCACTGAAAACCGATTCAAGGGACAGCCTTCAACAAGGTATCGAAATACTGGATGCAAAGTTAAAAGAGATAGGGATTACCTCAAATCAGGAAATTATACGGAAACTTACCCAGCATTATGAACTCCTGAACAAGGATGATCTGTATATCGGTATCGGTTCAGGCAAGATAATCCTTGAAGATCTGAAGAAAATCCTGAAAAAGGGACCGGCCACCAATGTCATCAAATACTGGGAACTAAAACTTACCGGTTCAAAAAAACAAAAAAAGCCCGATGCCGATCCTAAAAAAAGAATAGACAACTCAACACCATTTCTTCTCAGGGAGAATGTAGAGAACTCAGAACAATCATATGAGATTGCCAAATGCTGTAATCCGATTCCGGGAGATGAGGTAATCGGATACTATTCTCCGGAAGGAGCTATTATAATACATAAACCCAAATGCCCGGTAGCTATCAGAATAATGTCCAATGAAGGCAACAGAATCATATCAGTCAGGTGGGCCATCCATAAACTAGTCTCATTCATCGCAAGAATCAGTATGACTGGTATAGACAGGATAGGACTTGTCAATGATATCACTAACATCATTTCATCTGAGCTCAAAGTCAACATAACCAACATAAATGTATCTGTACAGAACGGCATTTTTCAGGGCACTATTGACCTGTATGTTCACCACACCAAGGACCTCAACAACCTGATCCTCAAGATTTCAAATATTAAAGGAATTGAAAACGTAAGAAGAGTTGAGGACTTCTCCAACTAACTTTCAGGGCTCATTCCGGTAATTGGCTGAAAATGCTTATTTTTGTTGTTGTTTTAAATTAGACCAGATATGATTAGTGATGATACAAAACTTACGGTCAAAAAGATCTTCACTGAATATCTTGAGAAGAAAGGCCACAGGAAAACACCTGAAAGATATGCAATACTCGATGAAATTTATTCACGGTCGGGACATTTCGATATAGAATCGCTGTATATTTTCATGAAAAACAAGAATTACAGGGTAAGTCGTGCGACCCTGTATAATACCATAGAGCTGCTCCTCGACTGTAACCTTGTGGTGAAACATCAGTTTGGAAAGAACATAGCCCAGTTTGAAAGGGCATATCAGTGCGGTCAGCACGACCACCTTATTGATATTGATTCCGGCAAGGTCATAGAATTCTGCGATCCCCGGATCCATGAAATCATAAAAACTGCAAGTGATCTTCATAGTTTTTCCCCGCTGTACCATTCCTTATATATTTATGGTTCAATTAAGGAAAAGGATATCGAGAAATAAGTATAAAAACAGTTCTCCCGTATATTGAAAACTGGTTATATTTTATAGAAATCCATGGCGGAAATTTTCGTAAAATATTTCGTATCTTGCAGACCATTTTGTTATATCTGATACTCTGTTAACATGAACATTGACATACTGTTAGGCCTTCAATGGGGTGATGAGGGGAAAGGAAAGATCGTGGATGTACTAAGCCCTGAATACGATATTGTAGCGCGATTTCAGGGAGGACCAAATGCCGGACACTCGCTTGAATTCAACAACATTAAACATGTACTTCATCTGATTCCATCGGGTATTTTTCATCCTGAGAAGATAAATATTATAGGTAATGGTGTGGTAATTGATCCTGGTGTCTTTAAAAAGGAAATAGATGAACTCGGTATTCCCATTTCGGAACTAAAGGACAGGCTGATCATTTCAAACAGGGCGAACCTGATACTTCCAAGTCACAGGATTCTTGATGCAGCTTATGAATTCCACAAGGGCAATACCAAGATCGGTTCCACGTTAAAAGGCATCGGACCCGCATATACAGACAAAATAAGTCGTAACGGTCTCAGGGTTGGAGACATTTTGAGGCCTGACTTCAGGGATCTTTACACTGATCGTCAGAAAAATCATCTCATGATCCTGAAGAGCTATGAATTCAGTTACAACCTGGCAGAATATGAAAAAGGATGGTTTGATGGTATCAGACTGCTCAAGGAATTCAAAATCACAAACACCGAATATCTTATAAATGAACTGGCCGCCAAAGGCAGAAAGGTCCTTGCAGAAGGAGCCCAGGGAACTATGCTTGACGTGGATTTCGGAACATATCCCTTTGTAACTTCATCGAACACGATAAGCGCGGGCGCCTGTACCGGCCTTGGCATCTCTCCTAAACGTATCGGAGATATACTCGGAATTTTCAAGGCATACTGCACAAGAGTTGGAAGCGGACCTTTCCCTACCGAACTGCACGATGACACCGGAAACGAACTCCGAAATGTGGGAAAAGAGTTCGGATCCACAACCGGAAGGGCAAGACGATGCGGATGGCTTGATCTGCCTGCCCTGAAATACTCGATAATGATCAATGGCGTTACTAAGCTTCTCATGACAAAGGCAGATGTAATGTCTGATTTCGATACCATCAAAATATGTACAGCATATAGTATTGATGGCAGGGAAACAACAGAAATACCATTAAATACCGATACTGAAATTCAGCCTGTCTATACAGAACTGTCTGGCTGGAATCGCGATATCTCGTCGATACGTGATTTCGATTCGCTTCCCGCTCAGATTAAGGAATTTATCTCATTCATCGAAACCAACACAGGTGTTCCGGTTACCATGGTGTCTGTAGGTCCCGACCGTGAAGAAACTATATTCAGGTAATCAGAGTATGCCCCACCTCAGTGCCTGAGATATATTGACCTTTCAATCTGAACCGTTTCATACAATTGTTGCTGCAGTTGAATGATTGATTCAGGCTCTGATAGTATCCAACGGCAACTGATTCGGATTTATTTACTCAATCGGTCTGTATAATTGAACCATAGCTTTCTTTCCGATAACATACAGCAATAGTATCGGGATATTTTTGTGTTAAGAAACTGCCAATAATGATATTAAATTTTGTTCCCGCTTCTCATAAAACGTGTTTCTACCCGGACAGCCAAACAGAATTATGCCTGTCTTTCGTAAGCGCTTCAATGAGAATTACTTCTTCTTTCTGTGAATCTGACATCATTTCTCAATATGACTCAACTTTAGTAAAACCCAATCTTTTATCCTCTCTTCCCGGAATTACTTTTTCACTCAGGAAATCACAGGAGTACAAACTAAAAATGTCTTGCTATATCCACAATACAGCCGTATATTTTATCTGGAAATCGTTTTTAATTACTAAAAAGTACTGTTAGCCAACAAAGAAACACTCCTGACAAATCTTTAAACTATTGAATATCTGCCAAAATCATAAAAATTAACACCCATTGAATTAAATGTTCCGATTTTGTATATTCGGGTAATGATTAACTAAAACTAAAAAGCTTATCTGATGAAATCCTTGATACAATTCTTCGAAGAAAGTGTGGAAAAATTCAGTAATAATGTATACTTATGGGAAAAACCTGCAGATAAATATGAGGGTACTACCTACGGAGAAACCAGGAAACAGGTTTATGAATTTGCTGCCGGACTTATAAAACTGGGAATTAAAAAAGGCGACAGGTTGAGCCTTATATCAGAGGGACGCAATAACTGGGTGATCGGGGAACTTGGAATTCTGTACACAGGCGCCATGAACGTTCCTCTCTCAGTTAAGCTTAACCCCGATGAGATAAAGTTCAGGATCAACCATTCAGGTTCCAGAATGTTACTAGTGTCGTCAATTCAGGCGGCTAAGCTGAAAAATGTAATTGCCGAATGCCCTACACTGGAAAAAATCATACACTTCGACACACAGGAGGAATATCTTCCAAACGAGATCCACTTCAATGAAGTCAGAAAATTTGGAAGGGAATGGCTCGAATCAAAGGAAAACATGACTCAGTTTGAAGAACTATACCGAAGCTTAACACCTTCTGACTTTGCTAACATCTGCTATACATCAGGAACAACAGCCGATCCTAAAGGGATCATACTCACTCATGGCAACTATGTTTCGAATGTTTACCAGTCTTATAGCCTGATCGACATTCCCTCATTCTATAAAACACTGCTGATTCTGCCCTGGGACCACTCGTTTGGACATACATGCGGGATATTTGCTTTCATGGGCAAAGGGGCCAGCATTGCCTCTATAAAAACAGGCAAAACTCCTATGGAAACACTCAGGAACCTCCCCGTATGTCTCAGAGAAATCAAGCCGAGCCTGCTCATGAGCGTTCCTGCAATCGCAAAAAACTTCAGAAAAAATATTGAAAAAGGCATCAAGGAGAAAGGTCGTCTGATTGAAATTCTTTTCAACCATGCACTGAAAGTATCGTATTCATATAATAAGGAAGGATGGAATAAAGGAACAGGAATACAGAAGTTCAAAAAGCCGCTGCTCCGATTTTATGATAAGATTCTGTTCAGCAAGATCCGTGAAGGTTATGGTGGAGAACTCGATTACTTCATAGGTGGAGGAGCTCTTCTGGAGATCGAACTTCAAAGATTTTTCTACGCTCTGGGCATGCCAATGTTCCAGGGTTACGGATTGAGCGAAGCTTCTCCTGTCATTTCCTCCAACTCAGCCAGTAAGCACAGGCTTGGCTCATCAGGAACTTTAGTCAATAATATGGACCTCAGAATCTGCGACGAGGAAGGGAAGGATCTTTCGATCGGAGAAAAGGGCGAAATTGTTATCAGGGGAGGAAACGTGATGTACGGATACTGGAAAAACGATGTTGCCACCAGGGATACTGTGAGAGACGGGTGGCTCTATACCGGAGATATGGGATATATGACTGAAGAAGGGTTCCTTTATGTACTTGGCCGGTTCAAGAGTCTTCTCATTGCGGATGACGGGGAAAAATTCAGCCCGGAAGGAATAGAGGAAGCCATCACTGAACAATCAAAATATGTCGACCAGTGCATGCTATACAATAACCAGAAACCCTACACTGTGGCCCTCATAGTACCTAACCAGCACGCTCTAAAGCTGTTTCTCGAGGAAAAAGACCTTACCGCAGATTCTGATGAAGGAAAACGTGCTGTGATAAACCTTATAGAGAATGAACTGAACGAATACAGAACAAATGGTAAGTATGGTTCAATGTTCCCTCAAAGATGGCTTCCTGTGGCAATCGGGATACTGGAAGAAGGCTTCTCTGAAGACAACGGACTGATGAACTCGACCATGAAGATTGTCAGGGGAAAAGTGATGGACAGGTATCAGGATCTTATCGATTATCTGTACACCCCGGATGCCAAGGTAGTGACAAACGAGAGGAACATCGAGGAGGTAGAAAAGATGAAACTTGGCTGAAAGCCAGTCTTCGTTCTCCCTTTATAGACTTGCCTGTGCATACCTGATCAGCTGACCACCAGCCTGCTTTTAAACGGAAGAAAGGTCATGAAATCGGCATGATGCACAATATATGCCTCGGTTGTCCTTTTAATGAGATCCCCCTCATGCGCATGAGCAGCTATTATGTGACATACCTCCGGAGGTATTCCACATTCTTCTGCAAGCGAAACGCCGGAGAAAGGATGCCTGAGATACAGTCCATAACGGCCCTGTACGGCCTTGCCGGTATGATCAAGCTCATATTCCAGCAATTTACCGACATCTGCAAGTATGGCTCCTGAAACAAGAACGTCCATATTCACAGGAAGATCGTCCCTGAAAAATTCATTCATCTTCAGACCGGCCTCCCTGGCAACATGGACAACACACCTTTTATGCGCCATGAAACTTACCTTAAGGTCTGGTCCGCAAAGCAACGTAAATGGAATCTTTTCCAGATCGTCAGCGCTGAGTGCGCTCTTCTGAAGAGCAACTTCCCATGTCCTTGCGGTTTTTTCCCTGAGAACCATATCACTTATCCAATCAAGCTCAGGCCATAATTTAAGGATCTCTTCAGTCATTTTTGCCTTGATATTACAGGTTATTTATAATTGTATCTGTCATCTGAACAGTAGAGGCAGCTCCCTGGCTTATCACCTCCCGGCTTCCAGTCATCTTCATCATATCGTAGGTCTTTACCTTCCCTTCAGAAATAACCCTGGCAACTGCCCCGCGAATAACTGCTGAAATATCTTTTTCATCTATATAATCAAGCATCATGCAGGCAGATTCGATCATTGCGATCGGATTCACAATTGAAGTTCCATATCCAGCATACTTGGGGGCTGATCCATGCGTGGGTTCAAATACTGCAATACCATCAGCAGAGAACTGTGCACTGCATGCAAAACCCAAGCCCCCTATCAGCCCTGCAAATGCATCGGATACAATATCGCCGAACATATTCCCTGCAACAATCACCCCATAATCTTCAGGATTCTTTGTCAGCCACATCATCTGAGCATCAATATTAGTGTTATGAAGCGCAATTTCCGGAAATGAGTCTTTCTGCATTTCCTTTGCAAGTCTCCACATCAATCCGGATGTTTCCCTTATCACATTTGGCTTCTCACATACAGTAACCGACGGATATCCATACTTCCTTGCATATTCGAATGCAGCCATCAGTATCCTGGTTGTTGCTTTCCTGGTAAAAATACGTGTTGATAATGAGAGCTCTTCAACAGGAACATTGCCAAAATTGCTTTTGAACCTGGGATGTGTCATCAGGGCCTGGTGCACAACTGAAGGAGGGTTAGTCCATTCCACTCCTGAGTAAAGGCATTCCGTGTTCTGCCTGAAAATAACTGCATCTACCATCGGTTCCTCAACCACACCTCCCCTGCCACGCCGGATAAAATTAAGAGGATTTCCCCTGTAAGATTTACAGGGTCTGACACATATATCAAGGTTAAAATATTGCCTAAGGCCGACAATCGGACTTGAATAGATAAAACCTTTTCCCTGTAGTTCAGGGTTAAGTTCAGCTTTGGCTTCATCAATAGGTTTTGATGTGATCGCTCCGAACAAGGCTATCCTGTGCTTTGCCAGTAGGTCAAGGGTTCGTTGTGGCAAGGGATTGCCTTCATTGCACCAGAGGTCCCATCCAATATCACCATGAATATATTCTGCATCGAACCCTGCGGCATCAAGTACCCTCAGTGCCTCTTCCAGAACTATCTTTCCAATCCCGTCTCCGGGAAGTGTGACTATGGTATGTTTAGCCATAAAATCTAAAATTTTACTTTTTAGAAAAACGTTTCACTAAGGTAAATTTAGTCAAATTATCTGTTGGAAAACATACTTTAATTAACAACAATCTTAAAAAACGAATTAAATTAATTGTAATTTTGACACTTTTCAGGGAAAAATTAACGGGCATGAGCATATTAGGAAGATTGAATCCAGCCCCTGTTTGGATTTATTTCGAGGAGATCTGCAGAATCCCACGGATCTCCAAGAATGAGAGTAGAATAAGGAGATATCTCCTTGATTTCGCAGGGAAGAATGGACTGGAATCACGTGAAGACGGAGTTGGGAATATTTTAATCATCAAACCAGCTTTTCCTGGTTTGGAAAAGAAAAAGACTATTGTGCTTCAAAGCCACATGGACATGGTCGGTGAAAAAAATGCCGATCATCTGCATAACTGGGCTATCGATCCGATCATTCCGGTTTTAAAAGGTGAATGGGTGACTGCAAGCGGTACAACGCTCGGAGCCGATGACGGAATTGGTATTTCAGCACAGCTTGCAATACTCACTGACAAGAATATCAAATCAGGCAGGATAGAATGTCTCTTCACAGTCGATGAAGAATCAGGGATGACTGGCGCTATTAATCTTGAATCTGATTTCTTCAAAGGCAAGACTCTTCTTAATCTTGATTCAGAAGACGAAGGGATAATATATATCGGCTGTGCCGGAGGGATGGAGACAGTCGGAAAAATGACATACAGTCCTGTTCCTGTGCAGGAAGGTGCTGTAGCTCTTGAAATATCAGTAACCGGATTGCATGGAGGCCATTCAGGTGACGAGATTCACAAGGGCTATGCTAACTCTGTAAAGATTATTACCAGGCTTGTTACTGAACTTTCCGAAAGGTTTCAGTCACTTTTAAGTAATTTCGATGCCGGAAATCTAAGGAACGCCATTCCACGCGAAGCTTTTGCTACCATAGTTGCCGAAAGAAAGTTTAAGGAACAGATTCTCTCATATGTTGATGTTTTCCAGAGAGCAGTTTCTGAAGAATTCGCCGGGCAGGAAAAGGAGATTTCTGTTATCGCAAGGGAAATCAGGCTGCCTGCCGTTACAATTGACAGGGCAAGTCAGTCGGACTTCCTGAAAGCCATCTTATGCTGTCCTCATGGAGCACTTGCCTGGTCAAAGGATATGGATGATCTGGTGGAAACGTCAACCAACCTGGCCATAGCCAGGATTGAACCCGGGAATATACTCAGTATAATTACCTCACAGAGAAGCTCTGTTGATCAGTCAAAGCTGGAAGCTGCGTCAATGGTGGCTTCATGCCTAGAAAAAGCTGGAGCAAAAGTTGAACAATCAAACGGTTATCCTGGATGGAAACCAAACCTGTCGTCAGAAATCCTTCAACTAGCCAGAAATTCGTATGTCAGACTATTCGGCAAAGAACCGCTTGTACGCGCAATTCATGCCGGCCTTGAATGCGGATTGATCTATGAAAAAATCGCGGGGATAGATATGATCTCGATTGGACCTACCATCAGAGGGGCTCATACACCAGAAGAGATGATAGAGATCGAAAGTACAGTCAGATTCTGGGATCTGCTCGTTGATATAGTGCAGAATATCCCTGAAGCTGAGTAATCAGTACCGACTGCTGCGGATATAACGTCACGAATACTTCATGAATTCGTCTTTTCCAGCTCCGCAAACAGGACAGATATAATCAGCAGGAAGATCATTAAACGGTGTACCCTGACGAATTCCGTCCGAGGGATCACCTTCAGCGGGATCATATATATACCCGCAGACAGTACATTTATACTTATCCATATTATAATTGAAGTTTTCTTACAACATCTATCACTGTTCCATCGACCCACTTTATTGCTGCAACGATATCATCCCTAAAGAAAGGCTTCTGCGGTTTTCCACAAATTCTTTCAGCTTCTTCCTTCAGCTCAGCTATGGGTCTGATTGGCAAACCGCTGCCCTTAACACTTTCAATCAGATCCTGCCGCCGCGGATTAATGGCAATTCCTCTTTCAGTGATCACAACATCTATCAGCTCCCCCGGTCCGCAAAGAGTGGTTACACTGTCGACAATAACAGGTATCCTGTCGCGGAACAAAGGAAGCGGTATAATGACATTCCTGGCATGAAGACAGTTCTGCCATCCTCCTATTCCATGCAACAGATATCCATCTGAATGCGTGACAACATTACCATTGAAATTAAGATCTATTTCAGTCGCCCCAAGTATCATGATGTCCATCATACTTGTGATATTCCCTTTTGAATGGTAGTTATAGGCATTGAATACCGGGTATGGAACATGATTGCGGTTATTTTCTATCGAACGGACAGAATCAAGATCAAATACCTGCGCATCCAGGATATAACCCATCTGGCCCTCTTCCAGCATTTTCACCATATATTTCGTGCTGCCACCAAAACCGAACCTTGATTTCCATCCATTTTTCTTCATGATCTGATGAAGGAAAACTGCAATTGCCAGAGATGTCCCTCCTGCCCCGGCCTGAATGGCGGCTCCATCTTTCAGTATGCCTGATTTCTGAAGGAACGAAGCAGTTAGCTCAGCAATAAGCAGTCTGTCAGGACTTTTTGTAATCTGTGTAGTTCCGGATACAATTTTTTCAGGAATACCTATTCTGTCGACAACAACCACATAATCTACATAATTACCCTCAATTTCCATTGGGAAACAGGGTATATCAACAAGGTTATCAGTAACTACGATCACCTTATCGGCATACAGGTAATCAGCTTTGGCATAACCCAGGACGCCACATGCAGACATGCCACCTGTTCCTCTTGCGTTACCAAATGCATCAGCTGATGGCGCTGCAATAACAGCAATGTCAATCTTCACTTCACCATCCTGTATTGCCTGGACTCGTCCGCCATGAGATCGCAATACCGCAGTGCCCTTCATTTTGCCCTCGGAAACATATCTTCCCAGAGGACCATTCATGCTTCCTTCTATCCTGTTTATTGTTCCGTCATCCAGAAATCTGATCAGGGGATCGTTACACGGAAAAGAGGCTGACGGGAACCAAACCAGGTCTTTAATTCCCATCAGGGAAGCTATTTCGAATATTTTATTGCTGATAAGATCACCATCCCTGAGATGATGATGGGTTGAAATAGTCATCCCGTCGGAAAGCCCACAATTGCTTAACGCTTCTTCAAGCGAGCCGGCAAGCTTATTGCCGTCATCCGGATAATCGGAACATGTAGGTGCCGGAGGTGCATATTTCCGGCCTTCAGGCCTATGTTTCCCCAGCCCTTTGAATGGGGTTACCGCTTTGCCATTGACCTGTAGCGGCACACTTCTTCCCACAGCATTGATAATAGTATCTGCAGCCATATCCGATCAGGATTCATTATTCTGTCCGATCACAACCTCATCCATCCAGTCAGCCTGAAGAAGACCCAGCTTGATTGCCAGATCAAGCGACTTCTGAGCCCTCGCAACTACAGGAGGATCTATCATTTTGGAGCCAAGAGCAACTACACCAAGGCCATTCTTTCGTGCAGTCTCAAAGGCGATTATAATTTTTTTCGATTTTTGTATTTCCCCTGGTTCCGGGGCAAATCCATGCCTTATTACAGGTACCTGTCTCGGATGGATGCAACCCATTCCTTCAAAACCAAGTGATTTTGAAATCCGAACATTGGCTTCGAGACCTTCCATATCACCTACATCTGAGAAAACAGAATCGATAGGCTGTATGCCGGCTGCTTTAGCTGCAACAACAATCCTCGTCCGGGCATAGAAAGACTCAGCGCCTTCTGCACTTCGTTGAACTCCCAGATCAGAAGTATAATCCTCAAGACCGAGCGCAAGTGATACGATCCCTGGCGACGATCTGGCAATATCGAAGGCATTTTCCACACCAAGAGCCGACTCTATTATCGGCATGAGATAAACAGGGGTCTCAATATTGTATTTCTTCCTCAGAACATCAATCTCATTGTCTACTTTCTTTACCTGATCGCCATTTTCACACTTCGGTATCAGAATAAGGTTTACATAATGTGGAATCACATGATTAAGATCCCGGATGCCCTGATCTCCCTGGTTAATCCTTACCATCTTTTCAGCTCCGAAAAAACTAAGCTGTCTTAAAGCATTCCTCACCAGCAGCCTCGCCTCATCTTTCTTCTCAGGCGCTACCGAATCCTCAAGATCAAGAATAAGCCCGTCAGCAGAATGTAAACCGGCATTTATCATCAGACCTGGGTTATTCCCCGGAAGATAAAGCCTTGCGAAACGGAATCTGTCACGTTCCGTAGAAAAGATGTTTTCCGGGTTCAGTGGTGGAAGATATTCCTGATCAGCCTGTATCAACTGCTTAACAGCGGCTTCCGCTCGTGCGGCAATTACAAATGGAAGAGCTCCTGAGTCATTTATAGAAACCCTGGCATCACTGATACCAAAAACAACAAGTATATCCTTTACAAGACTTGTAATGGATTCACCATAAAGGGCTTTTACCTTTGATACCAGATCTATGGTCAGTCCGCCTCCTGAAACAAGTTCAATACTGATCTCACAGTCTGATCTTACTTTTGGTCCTGCATTACCTGCCTTTGCAAGAGTTTTAGCCATTTTTATTTCTTTCACATAATTCAATCAGAACACCTGATGCAGATTTCGGATGAAGAAAGGCAATATCCAGTTCATCAGCTCCTTTCCGGGGCTTCTGGTCAATCAGCCTAATGTGGTTGCTACGGGCATAATCAAGAGACTCCTGTAACTCCTGAACAGCAAAGGCAATATGATGTATCCCCTCACCTTTTTTCTCAATGAACTTTGCCACGGGCCCTTCCGGATCTGTTGATTCAAGCAGCTCAATCTTGGTCTCACCAACTTCCAGAAAGGCGGTCCTTACTTTCTGATCACTCACTTCCTCTATCTTATAGCACTTCAGACCAAGGATCTTTTCATAGAATTCTATAGCGTTCTCAAGATTGGAAACGGCTATCCCAATATGTTCAATATGTGAAGGTTTCATTACAATTAGAAAATTTAATAACAAATTTAAGCATTTGGCCGGACCAGTTCCAGACAAATATCATGTTTTAAATATAAACAAAAGCGTTTACAGAAACGGAACAAGGATCATCAGAATGGAAATTCAACCGGTGTTTTTACATCCGATTCCTTGTTTTCCGGTTTCTTAGCTGCCTTATGAATCTCATTGCCATCAATAAAGATCGCCTTATAAGGAGTTGTAGGACAGGAGAATTCACAATGGCCGCATCCAATACAAATTTCAGTGTTAACTTCCGGTATTAAAAGTTTCCCTTCGTAAGGGATCATGTAAACAGCCTTTGTGGGACAGCTCTCTGAACATGCGCCACAGGATGTTTTCTCTGTTTTTACGATACAGTTATCCTTGATAAATATTGCCCGTCCTAACTGAGTAAGTTTTTTTGCTTCCGGCAAAAGTGGTTTCAGTGCATAGGTAGGACAAACTTCCATGCATGATGTGCAGTTATAATTACAAAAATTCTTATGATAGTTCATAACAGGTTGCATAAACCCTGCCAATCCATATTGACTGACAGCCGGTTGCAAGACACCGTTAGGACAAACATTTATACATAAAGAGCACGCTGTACATAACTTATTAAGATCCTGAATTGAAACTGCTCCGGGTGGGGTAACAGGAAACGTCCGGGGCTCCTTTACAGTCGATTCCCTTTTTGGTTTGGGAGCCTGTTTTTCCTGACCTGAAACCAACTGCGGCATGCCAAGTAACAGCAGAAGCGAACTGACTACAAACTTCCGTTTATCTTCATCAGTTTCAATCTGTTTGGGTTTTGTAAGAACACTTCTGTAAGACAATGCCTTATCGGGGCATGTGTTGATACAATTAAAACAATCAACGCATCTGGATACATCAATATCGTGCCTGAGAAAATCGATGCATGATGATTTACACCCGATTGCGCATCTTCCGCACCTGGTGCACGCCGATTCGTCAAACCTGATACGGAATAACGAGATCTTTGATAAAAATCCGAGCAATGTTCCTACCGGGCATATCATATTACAGTAGAGCCTCCCCCTGGCGAGAGAAAAAGTACCAACCAGCAATAAGAAAGCGACCGGTAATATATAAGCCAGCATCGGATATCCGCTCACAGGTATTATGCTTAACGAGTATATGCTGAATTTACCGAGAATATGAGCAGCTGCATTATTTACAACTATTACAACCGGTTTGGCAAGATATGTCATGAACCTGGCAAAAATACTGTAGGGATCCAGAACAACCAGTGCAGATATTCCCCATAAAACAGTTGCACCCACGGTAACAGCAAGAATACAATACCTGGTTATGGTAAAAGATTTTCTGTAACCATACCTCCTGAATTTTTTCTTAATCCGTCCGCCTATTCTGCTTAATACATCCTGGCCAATTCCGAGAGGGCACAGGAATGAGCAATATGTACGACCGGTAATAAGAGTAAGCAAAATGATCGAAATAAATCCTATAGCAACAACAGACCTGAGTGAAAAGAACTGAACCATAGAAGGCACAAACTGCAGAAACATTAACCGGTCAATATAGACAGATGGTATGATACGTCCGAGATCCGTAAAGGTAAATAAAAAGCAGACGAGCATTACTGCTGCTACAACTATGCGGATTCTTCTGAGTACAGTGGAGGTCATCAAAAATTACATTTTAATTCTTTTGATATTCAATGATTCCAGGTTCATATTTCCAAGCCCCATCTTATGTGCGATGGGGATGTACTCGATCATTTCCACCTGGCGTCCGAGCATTTTGGCCGCTGCAGCATCAGCAGCCACCCAGTCGGTACTTATTATCTGGGATTTCATCTGAACAATATCCTCTTTTGATACACCCTGAGGTCCATGCTTGACCATAACATTATAACAATCGACAACGTTCAGTACCGGTTTCTTTTCATACAATGCATAATCAGCAATACACTGGGGAAGATTATTGGAATGCCAGTATCCTCTGTTCCAGACCAGCCCCATGGTATTCTTAAGACAGCCTGTCATCCGAACCGAATTATGATCTTTCAGAACCGGAACATTGATAAACACATCTGTTTCTAAAAGCACTTCATGAACCTTTGTACTCTTCAGCTTCACTCCTCCGGGTATCTGTACTTCATGGTAATAACTTTCAGAGTTGGCAGGAACGACCTTTGCACCTGCTGACCTGGCGGCATGCTCAATACCAGAGTGTTTATAGCAATTCTCCCAGTTATCCATAGTATGATCAAGAACATAAACTTCCCTGGCGCCAGCCTTGAAGCAATGCTCAACAATCCGTTTTATAAGTGCAGGATTTGTATTTGCTGCCATTTCAGGGATAACATCCCAGGCCATGTTAGGCTTTACCAGAACTTTCTGACCCTTCTTTACGAATGCACCCATTCCTCCCAGCTCCTGGATTCCAAGATCAAACATGGCATCAGGATTTCCACCCATCAGAGCTACCATATCATACTTCTCCGCCGGTTTCTGCGGTAAGGGATCTGTTGCCAGCAATTTATTATATCCACCAGTCGCGAATAATGCGCCAGCCGCCAGCCCTGCCCCCGCAGATGTTTTCAGAAAGGCTCGTCTCTTCATGTGTCACTGTTTATTAAACAATTACCATTTTTCGGTTATAGCCACGAAAATTACAACTTTTTTTTATTATTCCGTAAAGATTGGAAGTAGTATATTAGCAGCAAGATCGGGGCAATGGCGCTTTTAAAAATTTCTGAACCATGACCGATATCAATTGTTTGTATAATGAAAGTAAAAAGTTCTTCTGATGAAAATCCTTTATTATGACTGTTTTTCCGGGATAAGCGGAGATATGAATCTCGGTGCAATGCTTGATCTTGGAATTGAAAAAGAGTTTCTCATTGGCGAATTGAACAAACTCAACCTCAAGGGATGGGAAATAATTGCAGAAAAAGATCAGAGGCATGGGATACACGGTACCAAGGTAACAGTCAGACAAACCAGACATGAGCATGCCCACAGACATTTATCCGATATTGAGGAGATCGTCTCCGAATCCGCACTTGACAGCCGGACAAAGGATTTGAGCATGAAGATATTCATGAAAGTGGCTCTTGCTGAAGCATCAGTTCATGGTATTCCTGTCGGGAAAGTACATTTCCATGAGGTGGGCGCTATTGATTCCATCATCGATGTGGTTGGTGCAGCTATCTGCTTCAACGCGCTTAAAGTTGATTCTGTCCATGTTTCCCCCGTGGAACTTGGAGGAGGTTTCGTAAGATGCGACCACGGAAAACTTCCGGTTCCCGCTCCTGCCACAGCAGAGATCATACAGGGAATACCAGTAAAAAAAGGGGGCGTCGACTTTGAGGCAACAACACCCACGGGCGCTGCCATCATTGCTGCCCTGGGTACAGAATTTGGAGGAGAAGCGACTCTGAAGATAGAAAAAACCGCTTATGGCATTGGACATAAAGAACATCCTGACGTTCCTAATCTCCTGAGGGTTTTCCTTGGCGAAGCATCCCCAAATGCGGGAGAAGGTCACAACGCATTGCAACTCGAATGCAACATAGATGACATGAACCCTGAGTTTTATGAATATATCTCGGACAGACTGTTCAGTGCAGGCGCATCAGATGTCTATCTCTCGAATATTCTTATGAAAAAGGGAAGACCGGGTGTGGTACTGAATGTAATTTGCGAAACAGACAGAGCCGATGTGCTTAAGGGAATAATTTTCACCGAATCAACATCGCTCGGAATCCGTGCTTTTCCGTTCAGGAAAGATACACTTGCCAGAAAAGTTGAAACGATAAATACCATTTACGGAGAAGTGACTGTCAAACGTTCCTTCTATAATAATTCTGAAGTATCATTTAAGCCGGAATACGAGGATTGCAGAAGGATTGCCGCCGGGAAAGGAATTCCTGTCAAAGAGGTCTATAACAACATTATGGCTCACCTTACAGGAAAATGACTGGAATATGTCATAAGCCGGGAACCGGCAGAATAAGCGCATTCCATTCAAGGCTTGCAGGAGGTACTGTCAGTACCGGCTTATTTATTTAAAAGCTCAATGATAAAAGATAAATCCCAGATCCTCAACTCCATCCTCATTGAAATGGGTTCATTTTTGGTTGCCTTCTCCGGGGGAGTTGACAGTTCTTTCCTTCTTCACCGGGCTTCCCGGATCTTAAAAACAGGCGTAACTGCCATAACTGTCCGGACTCCATATATTCCTGCCAGGGAAATCGCGGAAGCTTCGGAATTTACCAGATCCTTCGGAATAAAACACGTTATTCTGGATCTTCCTCTACCTGAAACTATCAGAAATAATCCGGTTGACAGATGCTATCTCTGCAAGAAAATTTTATTTTCTGAAATTGTTGCATATGCCACTGCACATAAGACAAGACATATTGCTGACGGCAGTAATTTTGACGATACAGGCGAATACAGACCTGGCCTGAAAGCTTTGAGGGAAATGGGCGTCAGAAGTCCTCTTCTTGAAGCCGGCCTTACCAAAAGCGAGATAAGAGAGCTTGCAAGGAATGAAAAACTTGAATTCTGGGATAAACCTGCCATGGCTTGCCTGCTCACAAGAATACCATATGATACAGAGATAAGTGAGGGAGTACTCAGAATGATAGAAGAGGCTGAAGCGATGCTGTTTGAAAAAGGATTTCCGGGAGTCAGAGTAAGGGTACACGGGAACCTTGCCAGAATAGAATGCCTCCCTGGTTACCTGGAAAGAATAATACATAACCCTGAAAGAGAATATATTATAAGTCAAATGAAAAAAATAGGCTTCGGATATATATCTTTGGATCTTGAAGGATACAGGACAGGAAGCAACGACCATGCAAGGATTCTGCATTCCGGCAATGGACAAAATAATGACTGAAAATTCCATATAATTGCACAATGAATTCGAAAGAGGTAGAGAAATTATTAAATGATGTCAAATCAGGCCAGATCAGTGTTGAAAATGCTCTCTCTGTTCTTAAAGACTTCCCGTATACGGATCTTGGGTTTGCAAGACTCGATCATCACCGCGAAATGAGGACCGGATATCCGGAAATCATCTATTGTGCCGGCAAAACAGTTGAACAGGTCAGGGAAATATTCCGTGTAATGGCCAGCAGGGAAAACAATGTCATAGGTACACGGGCAAACAAGGAAATGTATGACGAAGTAAAAGGTGTATTGCCTGAAGCTGTCTATTACCCTGTTGCCAGAATAATATCAGTACAAAAGAAAAAACCGGTCACTCCTGATACCAGAATCGCCGTTATTACTGCCGGAACGTCTGACATGCCTGTTGCCGAGGAAGCAGCAATAACTGCCGAACTTCTAGGGAATAATGTTCTCAGGATCTATGATGCTGGAGTAGCTGGAATTCACAGGCTGGTCGACAAACTTGCGGAAATTAGGACCTGCAGAGTAGTGATCGTAATTGCAGGAATGGAAGGCGCACTGGCAAGTGTCGTAGGCGGCCTCGTCGACAAACCGGTGATAGCAGTGCCAACAAGTGTAGGGTATGGCGCTAATTTCGGAGGCATATCTGCTCTCCTCGCGATGCTCACCAGTTGCTCAACAGGAGTAACTGTTGTAAATATTGATAATGGTTTCGGCGCGGGCTTCTCTGCCAGTCAGATCAATAAAATGTGATGATCAGCTTCTGATGGCCCGAAAAATACTCCTGTCAACAGCATACTTCCCGCCTGCAGAATACTTTGCAAAAATTGCCGGTGCTGATGAAGTGCTCATAGAAAAAAGGGAGAATTATGTTAAACAGAGCTACAGGAACAGATGCTATATTGTTTCTGCAAATAGCATCCAGCTTCTGTCAGTTCCTGTCCTATTGGGCAGTTTACATAAAGTGCCAATCACTGATGCGCGTATCGATTATTCCAAACGATGGCAGCAAGTACATATCAGGGCATTGAAAGCCTCTTATATGTCATCCCCGTTCGGACAATTCTATCTGGATGAAATTGAGACAATCCTACTCAAAAACCATAAGTTCCTGATCGATCTCAATACCGAACTGATACTGACAATGATGAAATACCTGTCGATAGATCCGGCAGTCGAATTTACCAGTTCGTTCGAGCTTTCCCTGAAAGAAGGGGAAGACTTCAGATATGCTTTATCTCCAAAAAAATACTCAGACTATAAGCCGGTTGAATATAATAAAGTATTTAACTACACTGTTCCTAAAAACATAGGGATCAGTATATTGGATTTGATATTTAATCTTGGACCGGAAGCTTCTGGTTTTCTTTAAGAAGATGACCTTTATGATCAGTTAAGCCTATTGTTTTCTGAATATAATTCGTCAAGTTCATCAGACTTGAAATTTTCACAGAATATTCTGATTAAGAAAGAATTATCTGACGTTAATTTTCATTAAAGATTTGCCTGAAGTATTCCTTATGCCTGAAATCAGGGCCCCATTTCCGTTTATCAGCTTTATTGCAGCGTTATCCACTGAACTGCCATTTGCATTACCACAAAAATTATCGATGGTAATATTTTCAAATTCTGTAGCTTCGATGCCATTTGTAAAAAAATCAGGCAAGCCTGTTCCCCATGTGAGATCGAGGTTCCTCAAGGAAAGATTCTTTACATACCTGGCAAACAGTGCAGGAATATCATGTTTGAAAAGGGCTTCAGAAAGAGGATATGCAGGTCTCAGATCAATATTCCCGCCATAATCATTTGTATACTTTCCCTGATCGATTCGTAACCAGATTTTATCAAGTGTAATATTCTCAATAACCGATCGTGAATTTCCATAGATCAGTATGCCGGTTTCTGCAAAAGCTGTAATATCTGAGAAACAGATATTGGAAACCCTGCCTGAATTGCCACCCGCTGCATTTGGCATCGCTGATATATGAATAGGTTCACCCTTACCCCACCAATGTCCTGAGTGAAGCCGGGTGTGCATCACAATATTTGAAAACCGCATATTTTCTATGACGCTGTTTTCCCTTGCAAATATGCCTATGCCCCTGTTCGAATCATGTATAACAAGATTGGAAAAAACACAATTTCTGATTGGTCGCTTACCATAACCAACACGTATGCCGGCAGAACGGGATGCAAGCACACAATTTGTTACTGTTACAAACTCAGCGATACCGGTTCTGTTACCGTTAATATTTCTTATTGAAGCAAATGCAGGGTCGCCCGGCGCTGGTTCGTTACCAAGTCCGCTCACGATTACAGCATCATCTCCGGCGATAATATTGCAGTCAGATATCCTGATATTTCTTGAATCAGCACAATGGATGCCGTCGTTGTTTGGAATCAGCATATTATTCAGAATACTGATACCCCTCACTGTTGCATTGTCACTATTTCCAATTCTAACTGTCCAGAACGGAGCATCCCTGATGGTGATATCAGAAATATGAATGTTTCCACAACGTTCAAACAGTATAAGTACTTCCGGTCGCTGAGGGCACAGGATCGGGCCATCATCAAAAGTTGCACCATCAGGCATGAATTTTTCGCCCTGCCTGGTGAATTTACGGTTAAAATCCCCTCCAACATGAGGTTTATCACCGGGACTCATAAATGAGGTTCCGTTACCATTAATCTCTCCCTGCCCCTCAATACCTATATTAGTGGCATCTAAAGCATAAATGAGACCATAGCTGGCATAGCCTTCATTGAAAACAGCTGTGTCGGAATGAAAATAATCCCTGACAGCCTTGCTTCCTTCCAATATAGCCCCGTTTTCAAATCTCAATGTCACATTTGAAAGAAGATGAATTGATCCGCTAAGGTATCTTCCGGCAGGAAAAACTACAGTTCCTCCACCATTTTTGTGGCATACTTCGATTGCAGTATTTATTGATTTGGTATTAAGACTTCCTGAGTCACCTTTTGCACCAAAATCCAGAACATTGTAAAGACCGGCAGACTTTTGACAGCCTGTAGCAAAAATAATAAGCTGAAGTATCAGAAACATTACTGCAAGGTCAAGCCTGTTGGGCTTCTTACACCTTTGTTCAGTCAGATACTTCATCCTGTCTTATCAGCTTATTGACCGAACCTGAATGCCATCGTAAGAGTGAACATGTTCTGATTTGTAGTCATACTTGCGCTGGCTACCTCGAATGAAGTGTCGAGAGGATACAGTATTTCATTCTTTGTTGAGTTCAGGTGTGTATATCCGAAATCGAGTGAAAAGCCACTGTCTCTGAAACCGATTCCACCGGATATGGCATTATAGTTCATTTCCGCATTGGTATCTCCTGAACGGAAAGGCGCACCATAGTATCCATACCCTGATCTGAAATAGAGTTTATCGAAACGAAGTTCACCTCCAATCCTGAAATTGCTTACCGGACGAAGCGTTGTTCTGATGCTCTCGTTCTTGTCGGTGTAATCATAGCCATCACCTGTCTGAGAGAATTTTGCAGTACTGTAGTCAACAAATTCATAATCAGCGCTGATCAGTGCAATTTTCTGCACCTGAACTGCCACGCCGGCAAGTATCCGGAATGGAGTGCTCAAAGCATAAGAGTACCTGAGCGGATCATTAGATGATTCATAATGACCTCCATCGGTAAAATTTGAGGTAATATTCTCAAAAAAATACTCGTTTATATGATACCAGGTGGGAGAATGGAATGCCAGACCGATACGGACTGATTCCACCGGTTTGATTATGGCACCTAGTTTAAATGAATACCCGGTACCGCGATCTTCATAATAATCGAGATAGCTGAAATTACTGAATTTGGAATCAAGATCGTAATCAGCCGTTTCTGTATGCTGGAACTGGCTTGTATATCTGAGCTGGCTTATTCCGAAAGTTGCTCCGAAATAAACCTTATCGGAATAATTACCACCGAATGATATTGCATGCTCACCTATGAAACCATCATTAGCGATCACCCTCCGGACGGTCTGTCCGTATTTTGAAGGGTAATTATCTCCGTAATTCGAAAAAGTTGTCTCAAATCCTTTGCCTCCTGATCCTGTAATCGTATCTATTACCCATGTATCAAAAGCAATTCCTGCAGGTCCAGACAGCTCATGATATGATGTTCCCTGACTGATCCCGGCCCAGTAGTCGGCCATTGAGCTGGAATTATTGACACCCTGGATAACAGCATTCTGATGAAGATTATTCGTTTTATTAAAGTTGTATCCGAAATTAAGCTTCAGCAAGCCGTTGCGACCTTCATTCGAATTTATATTGCTTACTACAAAGCCTGCCTGACTAAGGTTGAAATTATAGATATAATCAGATGTTCCTGTTCCCCGGAATGTGGAATTCGTGTTGATATAATTCATCTGGGGAGAAATTGAGAATTCGGATGATCTGAAAACACCGATACCTGCCGGGTTCTGACTCAACGTGGAAATATCACCACCAAGAGCGGTAAAAGCTCCGCCCATTGACATAAACCTTGCAGTACCACCATAAAAGACCTGTGAATATCTAAGTGCGTCATCGATGGTCTGTGCAGATATCATGCCTGATATGGCCACACCTGCTAATATTGAAAAAATGATTCGCTTCATAACTGTCTGAATTTAACAATGACTATATCTGCACTCCTTATTAAGAATGAACTATATAGAAGAAATCTATCGGAGAAATGATATCTGTTATCTTCTGCCTCCAGAGGAATGGCTTGATGATGATGATGATGATGATGACCTTCCACCTCCTCCGAAAGAAGAACTGCCTGAAGAAGAGCTTCTGGAGAATGAACCTGAAGAACTGCCTCCGGATGATCTGCCGGATGATCCGGAAGAATAACTTCTGCTGCTTTCAGTACGGCTTCTTGAAGGCACTGAGTAGCTCCTGGTAGTTGTTGAGGGAGAACTGTATCTTCTCTGCATTGTACCGGAACCGGAGCCTGAATTCTGATTATAGAACCGGCTCTGTGTGCTTCTCATAGCGCCTGTGTTTCCATAGCTCCTGCTTTCGCCTGCATTACTGCTTCCGGAACCAGACTCGGATACGCGGCTGTTATTATATGATGGTCGAGTACTCATCCTTGGGCTGCTATAGCTTGGAGTATATGTTCTGTTTGCGCTCCTGTACTCAGGCCTTGCTGCACTGCTTTGTGTTCTGGCAGTGGAGGAAGCTGATCTTGTTCCATTCTGGTTAAGGCTGCGGGCAGTGGTTGCACCGACAGAAGTTCCACGTCTTGATTCTGTAGCTGTCGATAACTGATTACCGCTATTTGATCGTCTGCCGGTGCTGCTATTTGATCTGGATGTCGCACTGTAATCTCTTCTGCTTCCTGATACTCCCATCGAGGAATTATACCTTGAGGAAAGATTGCTCGGCCTTTCTCTTCTGCCATACTGCGCTGATGAATGACCGTCAGATCCATAGTAGCCATTACCGTAATAAGGATAGCCCCAGTAACCATAACTTCCGTAGTAGTAAGAATCCCAGAACGGATCCCATCCATATCCATAATACGGATAACCGAAACGCATACCAAGACCAAAATAAGGATAACCAAAACTGAAGCCGAAACCCGAATATGGATAACCATAACCATATCCGAACCCATATCCATATCCCGAACCATAATACCACGGATCGTTCCAGTATGGGTCAAAATAATTACCGTAGAACATGTGCAGCCTGTTGGTGTATGAATCATCATAATATTCATATCCACTGCCATTCATGTTATTATTGTTTATTACAATCT
>CAXXWV010000005.1:0-1424202 GCA_963676175.2 Bacteroidales bacterium | reverse complement strand
AGTATATAATATCGGAGCTTACTATCATGCAGCACAAGCTCGATTGCAGATGGAGCAATGATTTTTACCATTTATTCACATGCATTGAGAGGTGATCATAAGGGACTATAGCCGGATTGACTTTGTTTCATGATCATATATATCCATTCGGGTTTTGATGTAACAATAGACTTTGATAATTGAACTTCTCATTTATAGTATTCATTGATTCAGTCAAAAGCCGGAGGCTTTGAATTCCAATGTCCCCGGTATCATCCGGGGTAACCGGCACAGATATGCCGTCAACCCCGGAGGAGGTTGAAGTACCTTCTTCAACACCTCCGGCGTTGGGGATCCGAACAACACCTTACCATGGGTATAACCATGGATATTGGGCTTTGATGCCTCCGGCATCTTAAAAGGTTGTCCACCCCTGACAGATTTTGTTATGGAAATAAGCGTGTCCGATATAATACATTTTGGCAGAGTGAGAGTGTTTAATATTGGGACTTATCAGCATGAAGCACAAGCTCGTTCATAAATGCAGCAACGAATTTTATAAGTTTAACAATTGCATTAAGAGATACTCACAAAGAAAAAATAGCCTGATGATTTTATTGCAGATCAAATTTAACTTTTCGGGTTTTGATGAAACAATGGATTTTGATAACGTACCTTCTTATATTGAATTTAGTGATTCAGTCAAAAGCCGGAGGCTTTGAATTCCACTGTCCCCGGTATCCTCCGGGGTAACCAGCACAGATGTGCCGTCAACCCCGGATGAGGTTGAAGTACCTTCTTCAACACCTCCGGCGTTGGGGATCCGAACAACACCTTACCATGGGTTTCACCATGGATTTTGGGCTTTGATGCCTCCGGCATCTGAAAAGGTTGTCCACCCCTGACAGATTTTGTTATGGAAATAAGCGTGTCCGATATAATACATTTTGGCAGAGGCAGAGTATATAATATCGGAGCTTACTATCATGCAGCACAAGCTCGATTGCAGATGGAGCAATGATTTTTACCATTTATTCACATGCATTGAGAGGTGATCATAAGGGGCTATAGCCGGATGACTTTGTTTCATGACCATATATATCCATTCGGGTTTTGATGAAACAATAGACTTTGATAATTGAACTTCTCATTTATAGTATTCATTGATTCAGCTAAAAGCCGGAGGCTTTGAATTCCAATGTCCCCGGTATCATCCGGGGTAACCGGCACAGATGTGCCGTCAACCCCGGAGGAGGTTGAAGTACCTTCTTCAACACCTCCGGCGTTGGGGATCCGAACAACACCTTACCATGGGTTTCACCATGGATATTGGGCTTTGATGCCTCCGGCATCTGAAAAGTATGCCTCAGAATGATAAATTTTTTTTTAAGATAAAGTAAGTTTTTTCTTTACGCGATTTGTGAGATGAGTTTAAATCCGAAGGAGGTATCCTCTCAAGTGTCGGTTAAATAAAACATCTCATCAGGGTATTTGTACCTGAAATTTCAGAGATTCTCTTTAGAGGGTAGGATCAGAGAAATTAGTTGTAAAAAAAGCAACGACACATATCACTATCCATAAAGGTTTTTAGTTATTTTTATAAAGCTGATCCGATGATTATGTGGATTTTGTCATTTCTATCTTTAAGTGATTCTTCTTACGCTAAATATTTTTAACAAGCAGGTATAAGATTTCGTTCAGATTATACCAACACGAGATCATAAGGATATCATCCGTCTGGACCCCGGAGAAGTTCCTAACAAGCCATTAGTGAAAATGAGATTGAACCAAATTCTTCGAAGTATTTTCCGGCAAGGATTGATCACATCAATAATTGTTCTCAGCCTTACCATCGGGTTAACATGTGTGAGCCTGATCATGCTCTTTGTTGACAGAGAGCTTGGGACTGACAGTTTTGAGACAAATGTGAATCGTATTTTTCTTGTTAAATGCGATGACCCTTTTAAACACGGTGAAAAGATGTTTATATGCCGTGCAGGTGCTGTCGAATACATGAAGAAAAACTATCCACAGGTTAAAGATTTTTGCAGAATTAGCAAGACTAAAGTCCAATTTGCGGATGCAGACGGGACACTCTTCTATGACAGTCCCACCTTATATAAAACATCATCTAATTTCTTTTCCTTTTTTAATTTCAGGCTGCTCACAAAAACTCCTGATCCGATTTTGGCGACCAGGAAGGATATTGTAATTTCCAGAGATCTGGCAATGAGATATTTCGGAAATCTTACACCAATCGGCAAGACTCTGAAGTTAAGGATTGATGATCAAAAGAGCGAGTTTGTTGTTAAGGGCGTTTTTAGGAAACCTGATAGCAATTCATTGCTTAATTGCGACATGGTTACACTCGATAATGAGTCTGAATACTATGCGTTTATATTATTGGATAAGGGCGCTGATCCCGGGACTCTCGAAAAAACTTTTTCACAGGATAAAGATAAAATTCCAAATATCAATGCTGGGATATCGGGCAGATATTACCTTGAAAATCTAAAGCAAGCCTATTTCGACACAACTCAGAAGAATCCTCTGGGACCAGTCAGAGAAAAATCACGGATATGGATTGCACTTTCAATCGGTATATTGATTATGTGCATCGCTGTCTTTAACTATCTGAACCTGCTGAGCAGCAACGTAATAGATAAGATGCATGAGTTTTACATCCGCCGGGTTACTGGAGCATCCAAACAAAAGATCTTAATGGTTTTCATGATTGAACATTCATTTGTAGTTGCATTTGCTGTGATACTGAGTATTGTATTATTGCCCCTAGCTATCCCTTTTTTCAATACAATTTTAAAATCTGATATTTCTTTCGGGTTATTTGGAGGAAGGGATTATCTGTTGTTCGAGGCTGGAGTAATTATACTTCTGCTACTCATTACTTTTTTGTTTTCTGATTCAAAGATACAAATCCAGACTTCATTAGCTCCCGGGAAAGTGTTATCAACTTACAGGAACAAAGTCATTCAATTCCCTGCTTTGAGAATTTTTCAGCTTACAGTAACTCTTGTGCTATTGATCTGCTCCCTGATCATCATTAAACAAATCAAATATACCAAAAGCCGAGACATAGGTCTTGAAAGACAGGTGATGGAACTGGTATTACCCGATGAGTATTCTGAGAAAGGCCTGATACTAAAAGAAGAGATCCTTAAAAGTCCTTCTGTTGAGCAAGTTTCCATCTCCGATGCATCTCCGCTACGGCAACATTGGTCAACACAGCTTCACTACTCCAAGGACGGACAGGATAAGGAATATGTAACCTCCCTGTTTTATGGAGATGAGAATTATATCAGCACGCTTGGAATCAAATTGTTGACCGGCAGGAACTTTACAGGCAATGCTCATGCTGATAAACATAACTGTTTGATTAATGAATCACTTCAGAAATTATTGGATGATCCTGATCTTATTGGAAAAAAGTTGCCTGGAGATGACAGTATGGTAATCATAGGGATTGTGAAAGACTTCAATTATTCAGGTTTAACAAATCTGATTGAACCCTGTGAAATTAAATTCAGTAACACAGGGAGTCATATTTTAATTAAAGCTTCACCGGGGGCCAACAAGATGTTGATGAAAAGGATCGAAGAAACCTGGGGAAAGATCATACCTGACTATCCATACAGGCTTGAGACTGTAGGTGAATTGTTCGAATTGTTTCATCGAGAAGATGAGAATTATGCCAGGTTGATTGGCAGTTGTTGCATAATCAGTTTCTTCTTATCGATGATTGGATTATTTGCTATCTCATATATTACGGTAAAAAAATGCACCAAGACAATCGGGATTTATAAAATAATCGGAGCCACAGTACTGGAAGTCTTGCATATAATTAATAAAGATCTTCTAGGATGGATCTTAATTTCGTTCATAATAGCCGCCCCTGTTGCAGGGTATTTTATGCAAAAATGGCTGGAAAACTTTGCTTACAGGACAGCCCTGAGCTGGTGGGTTTTCGTTTTGGCCGGATTGATCGCTCTTATTATTGTTTTATTAACAGTATCTTGGCATAGCTTTAGAGCGGCTACCAGGAATCCGGTTGAAGCATTACGATATGAATAATTCTGAAATATCGCCTTATATTATTTCTATCATTAGGGAAAAAGAGCGATTCAAGAATTCAGTTTCATTAAAATCAAGGAAGAATTGGTTCTGTCAAGTTCTGTCTTTTAATAATTTGGTGATAGGGAGAGTGAAAAGGACAAACAAATATCAGATAGCTTTGTTGATTCAGCTAAAAGCCGGAGGCTTTGAAGTCCAATGTCCCCGGTATCATCCGGGGTTGACGGCACAGATATGCCGTCAACCCCGGAGGAGGTTGAAGTACCTTCTTCAACACCTCCGGCGTTGGGGATCCGAACAACACCTTACCATGGGTTTCACCATGGATATTGGGCTTTGATGCCTCCGGCATCTTAAAAGGTTGTCCACCCCTGACAGATTTTGTTATGGAAATAAGCGTGTCCAATATAATACCCTGTCAACAGAGGCAGAGTATATAATATAAACGTAAAACATGAGATCGCATCAGCTGAGACAAAAAAAGGAGGTGACATACCTCCTTCTATCTTGCTCCCCAGGTAAGACTCGAACTTACGACCCACGGATTAACAGTCCGTTGCTCTAACCAACTGAGCTACTGAGGAATTTATTTTCTCCTTCGCGCAAAGCTGGCCACGGATTAATCCCGAATCATCGGGATTGCTCTGACCAACAAAGCTACAAAGGAAATACTTTGTTTTATATTTTCTGCCTGTCTGAATCCTCTGCAACGCGTGAAGCTTCTTGAGGCTGAATGATCGTTATATTAAAAAAAGAACTTTTGTTTTTTCGCATGGCAAAATTAAAGGCTTTTGGTGAATAAACCAATATCTTTGGAAAAAAATTTTAACATGGCGGAAATACTGGGTATTGGCAACGCACTTGTTGATGTCTTAACCATTTTGACTGATGAAGAACTTCTGGTAAAATTCGGACTGCCAAAAGGGAGCATGCAGATGGTAGATCGACATAAATCAGAAATGATTAAAAATGAAACGGGAGGATTAAAAAGAAGCTTTTCTTCAGGCGGATCGGCTGCCAATACGATACATGGTCTTGCAATGCTTGGTCTCAAAACCGGATATATCGGGTCCATAGGGAATGACCGGACCGGTGACTTCTTCGAGCATGATTTGCAGAGTGCAGGGATTGAAACCATTCTATCACGCAGAGATAATGTTACTGGTACCGCGATAACGCTTATCTCTCCTGATTCTGAGAGGACTTTCGCCACACATCTTGGAGCTGCTGTTGAACTGTCAGCAGGTGATCTGAAAGAAGATGATTTTAAAAATTATGACCTCATATACATAGAAGGATATCAGATTTTTAACAAAGAGCTGGTTGTAACTGCCTGCAATTTTGCAAAAAGCAATAATATTAAAGTTGCTCTGGATCTGGCAAGTTATAATGTAGTGGAGGCGAAGCTGGCTGATTTTCGGGAAATAACGGAGAATTATATTGATATCCTGTTCGCGAATGAAGAAGAAGCAAGGGCATTCACAGGTCTGGATCCTGAGAATGCAATAAAGAAATTATCGGAGATATCGGAAATTGCAGTTGTCAAAACAGGAAAAGATGGATCTCTTGTAAAAAGCGGAAAGGAATTTTACAGGATTGGGACAGACACGTTAAATGTTATTGATACAACAGGTGCAGGTGACCTCTATGCATCCGGATTCCTTTATGGTTATGCTTGCGGCAGGAACCTTGAAATATGTGGAAAATACGGATCTCTCGTGGCCGGCAAGGTGATAGAAATTCTTGGAGCGAGAATGCATAAAGAAATATGGAACCAGATTAAGGAGCAAATTACCCTGATCTCATAACTGATTTTAGGTTATATAATGATTATCATCTATATTGCATACATATTCAGTTAGTTAGAAAGTAGATTGTTCGATTCCTATTCAAAAAATACTCTTATAAATGTTTTTGAATTAAGCCTGATGTGACCAAAATCCTGAAACAAATGCCTCACTTCTTCGTTAGTAGTTGTTATAAAGTTCATTTCTTTTATAGATTATCTAAATCTTACGGAAAATCCGGATACCTAAACCGTAGTTAATTCAAATGATAAGAGCATGAAAACCATTAAGTTGTTAATTATCTTCATTTTTCTGGCGGTTACATCCGTCGGGATAGCCTCAGGGATACAGGATCATGATAAACCAATTCCTCCCGACCCTTCTATCAGGATCGGGAAACTTGATAATGGTCTGACTTATTATATTAAGCAGAATAAGAAACCTGAGCAGCGGATGGAGCTGAGACTGGCAATTAATGCCGGATCAATCTGTGAGACTGACAATCAGCAGGGACTTGCACATTTCTGCGAACATATGTGTTTCAATGGAACCAAAAATTTTCCGAGTAACAAAATGATCAGTATGCTGGAAGAAATGGGAGTAAAGTTTGGTGCTGAACTTAATGCTTCCACAAGCTTCGATCAAACAGTTTATATGCTTAAAGTCCCGACCGATAGTATCGAATGGATCAACAGGGGGTTTCAGGTATTGGAAGACTGGGCTCACCAGGTAAGCCTTGATGATTCAGAGATAAGCAAGGAAAGAGGAGTAATAATTGAGGAATGGCGGCTGGGTCTCGGAGCTGATGACAGAATGCAGGAAAAATATATTCCTGTCGTGCTGAAAGGATCCAAATATGCCGAAAGGCTGCCTATCGGCAAAGTGGATGTAATCAGGAGTTTTCCGGATGATACCCTGAGGGCATTCTACAAATCATGGTATCGTCCTGATCTGATGGCAGTGGTGGTGGTTGGGGATATTAATCCTGACCTGGCCGAGAAAAAGGTAAAAGAATATTTTGGGAGAATACCCAAAGCTGTTAATGCGCCTGCAAGAGTTGAATACTCGGTGCCGGGAAATAAAGAACCTCTTATCAGTATTGTCACAGATAAAGAAGCCACAGGGTTTGACGCTACCGTCTTCTTTAAACATCCGCGTTCGAAAGATATTACTTATGGAGATTACCGGAATCAACTGATGAGAATACTGTTTACAAACATGCTGAATAACCGCCTTCAGGAGATATCTCAGAAACCTGAAGCTCCTTTCATGTATGCCGGAGCAGGATACGGACAATTCATCAGCCGTTCATCAGATGTTTATTCCCTTTCTGTTGGAGCGAAGGAGAATCAGATTGAAAAGAGCCTCGATCTTGTACTTACTGAAAATGAAAGAGTGAAAAGCTTTGGCTTTACTTCAACCGAATTGGAAAGAGAGAAGAAGAATATTCTCACTGAATACGAGAGTATGGCGAAGGAATCCGACAAAACAGAATCCGCTTCATATGCAGACGAATATGTCAGAAACTATCTCACCGGCGAATGCATCCCGGGCATAAAAACAGAGTTTGAAATTACAAAGGAATATCTGCCATCTATAACGCTTGAGGATGTTAATAGTCTGGGAAAGAAGTGGACGACCGACGAGAACGTTGTAGTGCTGATCACTGCCCAGGAAAAGGATCAGATAAAAATACCTTCGGAAAATGAAGTGAAGGATATTATCCGGTCGGTACATGCCAAGAAACTTGATGCATATGTGGATGCAGTGACCGACTCTCCGCTTTTGACCGAAATTCCTGCCGGGACAAAAATTATAAAAAGGACAGACGACTCTGTTTTTGGCATTACCGAAATCATATTCAGCAACGGGACCAGGATTATTCTGAAACCGACCGACTTTAAAAATGATGAGATCCTTTTGTCGGCTTATAGTCCTGGAGGAACATCTCTCGTCCCTGATAAAGATATTATGTCTGCAAGCCTGGCAACTTCGATAATAATTCAGAGCGGTCTGGGAGATTATGATTTCACTGCATTGCAGAAAAAACTTTCTGGTAATACTGCAAAGCTTACGCCTTATTTGACCGATCTGACTGAAGGTGTAAGCGGGGCATGCGCTCCAAAGGATATTGAAACAATGCTTCAACTTAATTATCTCTATTTTACAAGGATAAGACGCGATGAAAATGCGTATAATTCTTTTGTTTCCAAGATCAGGAACATGATAAAGCCGATGAGGGTCAATCCACAGGTCATTTTTCAGGATACGCTTGCAAAAGTCATTTCCATGAATTCCCCCAGGGTTATATCAGTGCCTTCAGATGCCCAGCTCGATCAGATCAATCTGGACAGGTCGGTAAGTATTTTCCGTGACAGGTTTGCCGATGCCAGTGACTTCACGTACATTATGGCGGGTAATTTCAAGGTTGACAGCATCCTTCCGCTCTTAAGCAAATATATCGGAGGACTGCCTTCAATAAAAAGGAAGGAATCATGGAAAGATGTAACACCTGGATTTCCGACTGGTCTGATAAAAATAGATGTTCCGAGAAATTCTGAACCTCAGGGCAGTGTTGCAATGATCTGGAAGGGAAGTTTCAACTGGAACGACAGAGACAGGCTGGGCTTTTCAATGTTGATGAGTATTCTGTCAATAAGGTGCAGAGAATCTATGCGTGAGGATCAGGGCGGAGTGTATGGAGTTAGTATCAATGGCAGCGTTTCAAAACTTCCAAAACCCAAATACTCAATTCAGGCTACCTGGGGATGTAATCCGGCAAATATCGGGAAGCTGACCGAAACACTTATCGGGGAGATGGATAAGATTAAGCAGGAAGGTCCTCAGGACATCGATCTGGGAAAGGTCAAAGAGACTATGATACGGGAGCGTGAGACGAGGACCAGGGAGAACAGTTTCTGGCTCGCTATTCTGCAAAACCATTATAATCTTGGAGATAAGCTTCGGTCTCTCGATGAATACAAGGCATTTGTGAATTCAATTTCCGCTGCAGATATCAGAGAGATTGCCGGCAAATACCTAGACACTAAAAATTATGTACAGGCAGAGCTGACACCGGCTCCCGGAGTGGAAGCCAAATAAAGATTCAGAACAGACCGTGAAGCTCTGCGTTGATCTTGTCAATGACCTCGCTAAGGTGGTCTTTATTATTGGGGAAATTGTAATGATCTGCCTCAATAATAAGCACCTTGCCGAGGTCATATGACTCCATCCATGCTTCATATCTTTCATTAAGGCGCTTCAGATAGTCGAGCCTTATAGAACTTTCATATTCCCTTCCTCTTTTCTGGATCTGGTTTACAAGTGTAGGTACTGATGCCCTAAGATAGAGTAAAAGATCCGGTGGTTTGATCAGCGAGATCATCAGCTTGAAAAGAGTAGTATAGTTTTCAAAGTCGCGGGTCGACATAAGGCCCATTGAATGAAGGTTGGGCGCGAAGATATACGCATCTTCATATATAGTGCGGTCCTGCACTATTGTCTGATCTGAATTGTGAATCTCAAGAATATTTCTGAACCTCGAATTAAGAAAGTAGATCTGAAGATTGAATGACCATCTTTGCATATCTTCATAGAAGTCGTTCAGGTAGGGATTATCGTCTATGTCCTCGTAATTTGGGGTCCAGCCGTAATGCTTGGCAAGCAAGCCTGCCAGAGTAGTCTTTCCTGATCCGATATTTCCGGCAATCGCTATATGCATACCAAATTCTGTTTATTAATAACTGCGGATAAAAATACTAAAATTTGCATGAAAATATTTAGTCTGATCTTCAATAAAAGCGGGGCTTTATGTCTTAATTTTACCAGTAAAACCGGTGAAAAAATAAGCATCTCATTTTGGCTGTAAATTCCTCAGTCCGGCAATCTCGTAAAGATCCTCAATATACTCCCTTGAATTGGACAGTCTGGGAACTTTGTTTTGTCCACCGAACTTATTCTTTATTTTAAGCCAGTTATTAAATGTCCCTCTTGGTACTGACCAGCAAATTGGCCTTCCCAGGTTGAGATCCTTGAATCGCTTGGCTTCATAATCCGAATTGACATTCTTCAGGGCTGAATCCATGGCGTCAATGAAGGCATCAAGATTCTCAGGTTCTTTTTCAAATTCAATAATCCATTCATGAAATCCTTTTGATTGTGAATTCATAAAAACAGGTCCGGCAGTGTATTCAGAAATAAGTGCTCCAGTCTGCCTGCAGGCTGAGTCCAGCGCCTTATCTGCATTGTCGACGATCACTTCTTCCCCGAAGACGTTAATGAAATGTTTGGTTCTTCCTGAGATCCTGAACCTGAATGGATTAAGACAAGTAAAAACTATAGTGTCACCCATCATGTATCGCCACAATCCTGCATTGGTCGAAATGATAATAGCATAATTTACTCCTTCTTCAACCTCTCCAAGCATATATGCAGGAGCTGAGTCGGATGAAATTTTGTCTGCGGGAATAAACTCATAAAAAATTCCATAATCAAGCATCAGCAGCATGTCGTTACGTTCCGGATCATCCTGTATCCCGAAAAACCCTTCTGATGCATTGTATGTCTCCATGTAATTCATCTGGTCTCCTGCAATCAGTTTCCTGTACTGATCCCTGTATGGAGTGAAGCTTATGCCTCCGTGGAAGAATACCTCCAGATTCGGCCAGACCTCCAGAAGATTTGACTTCCCTGTGTATTCGAGGATCTGCTTTATGAGTACAAGATACCATGAAGGCACGCCTGAAATACTTGTGACATTTTCATTTATCGTTGTTCTGGTAATCAGATCAAGCTTTTCCTGAAAGTTCTCCAGAAGAGCAATTTTTGATTTCGGAGTCCTGATTAATTCAACCCAGTAAGGTGCATTCTCTATAAGGATTGCAGAGAGATCCCCGTAAAGCTGGTCGTTGTTGAACTGATTGATTTTGTGGCTCCCTCCAAGTGTCAGGTTTTTCCCTGTGAACAGTTTGGTATCAGGATGTTGACAGGAGTACAAAGCCATTAAATCTTTTACTGCCTTGTAGTGACATTCTTCAAGAGCTTCGCGGCTTACCGGGATGAATTTACTTTTTGTGGAAGTGGTTCCGGATGATTTGGAAAACCATCTTATCTCTCCTGGCCAGAGAAGATTTGTTTCACCTTTTTTCAGACGCTCAACATAAGGTATCAGCTCTTCATAGGTCTGAACCTGTATTCTGGACTGAAAATCTTTTATTGAGTTAATCGTTGCAAAGCCATGTTTAACACCCCATTCAGTTGCAGCTGACATGGCAAGAAGGCGGTACAGGGTTTCTTTCTGCGTTTCAATGGGATGTTTCTTAAAAAGCTCTATCTGATTTATGCGTTTGGCATTAAGCCAGTTGACAATGGATGGAATAATAGCCATAAATAATCAAATTGCGACCAAAGATAGTTAAAAATCAGGCGGGATAAATTTCATTATCCAAAAACCTCCTTCAGCACATTTAGCGAATTTATTTTTCTCAGGCCTGACAAATGCAGGGAATAGTACCTTATCAAAGTGTCAAGAACTTCATTTCTGAACTGACCTGTCAGGGGAATTTTACCGGCACTGTCAAATGATGAGTTGAAAACTCTGGCAAGTATGTCAGATATGTCCTCATTGGCATAAGTCCCGTGAAGCGGAGGTATTCTGACAAAAACACCGTTGATCAGATCGAAGAAACTGTCATCTGGGTCTCTCCTCATTCCTGGCTCAAAACCCAGGTAACTGCTCAGGCTGGCAAGGAATGCAATATGGAAATTGGAAAAATTATCAGTGCTTTTGTCGAAGTAAATCACCGAACCTTCAATATAATCATACAGTTCTTCGTGGGCGCTTTCTTCTCTTAGGACGGAGGTCAGAACTTCACCGAGAAATATGGCAACACAGCTTTTCCTTACATCTGAGTAAAGAGTATGTGGGGAGTACGATACAGAAGTCTCTTTTAATACATTCATTTCCCTGGATTCCTTGTAACTGATCTCAAGATCAAGAACAGACAGCGGCTGGAAGAGAATATTTTGTCTGCCAGATTTCTTTTTCCTCATGCCATGGACAAGAAATGACTGTCTTCCGAATTTCCGTGTGTATAACTGTGCCACAATGCCGGAATCGGTGTATTTTATCTGGTGCAGAACAACCCCTTTGGTCTTTTCAAGCATGATGCTGCAATTCTATGTAAAATTACAATTATTGACGATGATATTGATTTGCATCCTGAATTTATGAACAGTTGCCATCCGTAGAAGTTTATTTTTCCAAATCATTATCTTTACATGGAAATGACCTGTTGAATGGCAGCGAACAATTACGAAGAACTTTTAAAGCGGATTGCCAGGCTCGTAAAGGAAAACCAGGAGCTTGAAGAGAACATAAAAGTACTGGAAAGACTGAACGAAAAGCTTACCGTCGAGAATGAAAAATTCAAATCGCAGCACCGGCTGTTAGAGGAAGCGCCGGCAGAATTGTCCGGTACAGAAAAGAAAGACAAATCCCTCCGGTTCAGCATGGCAACAGTACTTCATGCTGATATCCGCGGTTTCTCAAAGCTGATCGGCGACATTAATTCATCCGAAGTAATCGATGAACTGGATGAAATACTCTTCAAATTCGATTCAATAATCGGGGAACTGAAGATAATTAAAATAAAAACCATCGGTGATACCCTGATGTGTGCAGGAGGTATTCCGGTAAAGAATATAACTAACCCGATAGATGTTGTGATGGCTGCCATCAGGATGAGAGATTATCTTGAAGATTTTGAAGCAAAGAGACGCGGTTCCGGAAAGATATGGGAGATTAAGACCGGAATACACACCGGCCCGGTTGTTGCGAATGTCTCCGGAAGGAAGAAAATAAACTACGACATTAAAGGAGATACTGTAAACAATGCAAAAAGGATAGAAACAGTTTCTGACTATGGTTGTATTCTGATCTCGGTAATGACGTATGAACTTGTGAAAGAATTTTTTGACTGTGAGTTTTACGGAAAACTACCGGTAAAATATAAAGGCGATCTTGAGATATACAGGGTTAAAGGTCTGAAGCCCGAATTTTCAGCCGACGGAAAGGGTACACAAGCCAATAATGCATTCCGGACAAAATTTGGATTGATCCGGTTCAACGACCTGCAGGAGCTAATTCTTGACAGGCTCGAGAAAGAGCTGCCTGCACATCTGCACTATCATAATGTAAAACATACTGTAGATGTGGTCACGGAGGCAGAGCTTATCGGCTGGGGTGAAGGCTGTTCTGATGAGGAGATACTGCTTCTGAAGACTGCAGGACTGTTCCATGATACGGGTCATATTTATTCTTATGAAGACCATGAATACCATGGTACGAAAATTGCCCGTGAGATTCTTCCGGAATTCAATTATACACCAGAACAGATCGACAGGATTTGTTCGATAATCATGGCCACAAAATTACCTCCCAGACCTTCAGACCTTCTTGAGAGTATAATTTGCGATTCGGATCTGGATTACCTAGGGAGAAGTGATTTTATTCCCGTATCAAATTCTCTTTTCGAGGAACTCAAGGCTACCAATAAGATGAACTCGCTGAATGAATGGAACAAAATGCAGGTAAAATTCATTTCCGGGCATCAGTACTTCACCAGCACGGCAAGGAGCCTGAGAGAGGTAAACAAGCAACTGCAGATTGAAAGGATACAGGGATTGATCACGGGTTGATCATTTCCTGATTACCAGCATCTTGGTGACGCATGATTGCGAACCATCACTGCTGGCACAGAAGATCAGGTAAACGCCGGTAGTCACATATTTCCCGTTATAGGTCCTGAGATCCCAGGCTGCCTGTCCTCCTTCCGATGTAGTCTCAAAGACCAGGTTGCCACTTATATCTGTAATTTTTATATTTGTGTCTTTGATCAACCCGGTTATTGTAACACTGCCGGTATAATCTTCCCTTACCGGATTCGGAAATGCATACACATGGCTGAATTTTTCGCCACCCTCTGTTGCCAGGCCTCGGTATGACTGAAGCCCTTCCGGGGTTCCAAACCAGATGTTCCCCGTTTTATTATCAATTGCGATGCTGTTAATCGTATCCGACAGTATAGGGCTGTTGAGAACATTAAAGCTTTTTATCTGCGTGGTTCCGTCTGAAGACACATAATATGCTCCTGATCCTGATGTGCCTAACCACTTATTGTTGGAACCGTCGACAGCAATTGACATAATTTTTTCTGTCCTGAGGAGATAATCCGAAAGACCTGAACCATCGTTTCTTGGAACTTTGATCCGGCTGGCATTAAGGTCCTCGTCAAAAATCCTTTCAGGTTCATAATATACCAGAGGTCCCTGATCGGTTCCGATCCAGATGTTCCCGTCAAGATCTTCGGCAATCGAATAAACTGAAGTGATTATCTGGCTATCTGTGTCCTTTATCAGTATCCTTTTGTTCCTGTCATCGCTTGTAACTGAAGGTGTCTCATTGTCATCGAGGATGTAAATCCCGTATCCGCCCGGAAGAGTGATCCATTTATAGCCGGATTTGGTAATGATGATATCACCGGCTAATGGAACGTTGATGGATGTGAAGTTACTGATCCAGTTTCCGTCAGGTTTGAGCACTTTGATGTTTCCAGAAACGCCCGACTGGGTTAGCCAAAGGTATCTGTTCTTGTCCATCGCCAGCCCGAAGACTTTAACTGCCTGACTACCCGCAGTTGCCGTCTGAAGAGGGGAATTTGAGTTGTCATACTGCTTTATCAGCGAATTTCCACTGTATTCAAAAAGACCGGCTCCCCATGAAGATACAAATACATGATTTACATCGCCGGGATCTATAAGCGCTCTGACAGCGTCTTTAGCACTGCCTGAAGTAAAATTGGTCCACTGATTTTGATAAAACCCTGATACTTCATATGTCCGGCTCAGCCCATTCCAGCTATTGTCTGTTCCCCCTCCGCAAACGACCGTATTTCCATTCGATGCAGTGATAAAAAATGTGTTCGATGAGAGTGGCCCGGGTATATTGAGAGCAGAAAATACCGACATACCAGATCCTTTAACCAGTCCGTGGTTTTTATCAGCAATCCAGATATCTCCATTGTCAACCACCGATTGCATGGCTGAAGGAATTCCGAATCCGTAACCAGTGATCGTCTTTTTTAATGCCCCCGAATTACTGTAGTATTTTATGATCGATCCTGATGATACTGTGAACCCGTCCGATGAAACGTCCATCGAGTAATTGATCACACCGGGAGATGTGCTGATAAATGCTGTTGCAGGCGCGATTGCGAATATTGAATCGCCCATGGCAAGAGGATCCGATTTATTGACAAAGATCTTTTCCACGGTGCAGGCAAGAGTTGTGTAATTTCCGGAAGGATCCGGAAGAGAATTATTTCTGACCCAGTTGCCGGAATAGGAGAGGCCCTGATCGTTGATATCAGCGGAAAAAATACCTGTTGCAGTTGCAGCATATATTGTACTGCCTTGCAGGACCACATCCCACACTTCATTCTTTTCATTCCCGGATGAAGGATTCCAGGTATCACGGATCTCTTTTTTTATAACATCCAGGATCACAATGCCGAAACTGCATGCGATGTATGCATATCTTCCTCCGGTACGTATCCGGTTGATGGTCTTTTCACCAGAAATATACGTATTGAGTATTTGAGGAAGATTGAATATAGCATTCTTCTGTAGCAGGTCGATGTCAGTATTCAGATAACCTATAATGAGACAATTTCCTTCTTCTGACCATGCTATGGAATTTATCCCAGTATCGTTAAGTCCTTCAGTCCTCGAGATTTTTTTTAGCTCAGCCGTCTGCCTGTCATAAGTTACTATTGACTGCAAAGTCGATACAAAGACTTTTGCTGAACTAATAGCTATGCTTTGTGCATTGTTGCAACCGAGATGATCAGTCCAGGCGCCGACAGGAGTCTGTGCACTTAAAACTGCTCCCGGAAGCAGAAAAAGGAATATTACCTGTATTCCGCGCATACAGATATAACTTTCAGGTGGTCAATTTATTGCTGCCCTCATGCAGATTGTCAAGAAATGCTTTGAGTTTACCGAATGCTTTAGCCCGGTGGGAGATTTTGTTCTTTTCATGAAGAGGCATTTCGGCAAAAGTCACTTCATATCCGGCAGGAATAAAGACAGGATCATAACCAAAACCTTCAGAGCCTCTTCTTTCTTCAATTATCCTTCCTGAAACAGTGCCCTCGAAAAGATATTCCCTGTTTTTGCAGATAAGGGCAATGACAGTTCTGAACCTTGCATTCCGGTTTTTCTTACCTCTGAGCATCGAAAGTACCTTTTCCATGTTAGCGGAAGAATCCTTGTTCTCTCCAGCAAATCTGGCCGAGTGGACTCCGGGTAATCCGTCAAGAGCTTCGATCTCCAGACCTGTATCATCTGCGAAAACATCTCTGCCAGTGGCTTTATGAACATACCTGGCCTTGAACATTGCATTCCCTTCTATCCGTGGTTCATCTTCAGGGATGTCTTCAAGTATATTTACATCAGCAAGGCTGAGCAGGGTGAACCTGTTATCGAGGATATGGCTTATTTCCCTGACCTTATGTTTATTTCCAGAGGCAAAAATCAATTCCATCTTTTGGCTTTTCGTCAGTTTTCAAAAGTACTAAAAATGAAGTTCCTTTTTGAGCTGACTTTTTTAAATGCTACATTTGGAAAATTAATGGCGATATCTATCTATATGCCTTTTTTCACAGGAATAAATCGTTTTGGTCTGGATATTCTTCAGTTTTCAGGTTTTATTCAGGCCAGAATTCCGGTTGCTGTAACACTTTCAATATTTCTTTTGGTTCTTGTATCTGCCCTTCTGATTGTTTTTCTGCTTACAAAACGATACTATTCTGTCAGGCTCAGCCAGCTACAGATTTTGCTGAATCAAAAGACCGAGGAACTTCGGGCCGAAAAGTCAAAATCAGCTTCCCTGCTGGCGAATGTCCTGCCAAAAAATGCAGCTGATGAAATTGCAGCCAAGGGTAAAGCTGCTAAAATAAAATATAATTTTGTTACAGTTTTATTTTCAGACATACAGGGATTTACAAAAATTGCTGAAGAGACAAATCCGGAAAACCTGATAGATGAACTTGACAGGTTTTTTTTCTATTTTGATTCGGTTGTTGAGAAATACCGGATAGAGAAGATCAAAACAATCGGAGATGCTTACATGTGTGCCGGAGGAATACCTGAGAAAAACAGGACCAACCCGGTTGAAGTAATCCTGGCTGCACTCGAAATGAGGACTTATATGGACAAGCTTAAGGAAACCTCACAGGTTGAAGGGATGCAATACTGGGACATAAGGATTGGCATCCATACCGGGACCGTTGTGGCAGGTGTTATTGGTCAGAAGAAGCTGTCGTATGATATCTGGGGCGACACTGTCAATACAGCCAGCAGGATGGAATCTTCAGGAGAGGCAGGAAAGATTAACATTTCGGGAACAACCTACGAATTTGTGAAAGACTTTTTTACTTGTGTATACAGGGGTAAAATGCCGGTCAAATATAAGGGTGAACTGGAAATGTACTTTGTGACATCTATTAGACCTGAACTTTGCGATGAATCAGGAGGCCCAAACAAAAGTTTTACGGTTAAGCTTCAGGTTATTAAATTACAGGATATTGAGGAAGCAGTTGTGAAGATGTTTGAAGATACTGCGCCACCTGATCTGTACTTCCATAATGCTGCTCATGTAAAGAATATCTGTTCGCAGGTGGACCTGATCTCAACTGCTGAAAAGCTCCCGGAAGAAGAGTATGTCGATCTTAAGCTGGCGGCGATTTTTCTCCTGACAGGTTATCTGACTGATTACGGAAATCCGATGGAGGGATCAATACGACATGCTGAAGAGATCATACCTGCGTACGGATTCCCTGTTGAAAACATATCGCGTGTTGACAGGATTATAAGGAATTCTTATATGAATACCCCGGACACATTTTCCGACCAGATCCTGCATGATTCCAGATTTGATTACCTTGGGAGAGTTGATTACCAGAAGCTTACAGACCGACTTTACAGGGAACTTACAGAGTATGGGAATCATGTTGAGCACAAAGAGTGGATAGAAACACAAAAGAAATTGCTCAGAGGTCATCAGTTCATGACAAAAACGGGTAAGCTGCTGCGAAGTGTTTTAGCGGAAGATCAGATCTCCGGCCTTCAATCACACAAAGGCTGAACCAATTTCCCGGTTAAATAATATCCAAAATACATTTTAAAAATGTATTTTTACCAGATATTTTAAATTACTATTGTCATGGAACTTTTCGATTGGAAAAACCTTCCGTTCGGGTATCTTAAGACAGACTATAATGTCAGGTGTGTTTACAGCAACGGGAAATGGGGCAAGCTTGAAGTATCTACATCAGAATATATCGATATTCATATTGCAGCTACAGGTCTTCACTACGGACAGGAAGCTTTTGAAGGACTTAAGGCATTTACAGGAAAAGATGGAAAGGTCAGGATCTTCAGGTGGGAAGAGAATGCAAAGAGGCTTCTTGCAACAGCTGACGGAATAAAACTGGCTCCTGTGCCAATGGAATTATTCAAAGAAGCTGTCTTTAAAGTTGTCGATCTGAACAGAAAATTCATTCCTCCCTATGGTTCAGGCGCATCATTATACATACGACCGCTTTTGTACGGTAGTGGTGCAGAAATTGGAGTAAAACCGGCAAACGAATATACCTTTATCGTTTTTGTGATGCCTGTCGGCCCTTATTTCAAAGAAGGTATCAAGCCGGTTAATATGCTTATATGCAGAGAATTTGACAGGGCTGCTCCCCTTGGAACCGGTCAGTATAAAGTTGGTGGCAACTATGCAGCAAGCCTCAGGGCTGTTATCGCTGCTCATGATGGCGGATTTGCCAGCATGATCTTCCTCGATGCAAGAGAGAAGAAATATATCGATGAATGCGGTCCGGCAAATTTTTTCGGGATTAAGGATAACACTTATATCACACCAAAGTCGGGATCAATCCTTAACTCAATAACAAATATGAGCCTCTTCGAACTTGCCAAAGATCTCGGGATGAAAGCTGAACGCAGAAAGATCCCGGTTGAGGAATTAGCTACATTCGAGGAAGCCGGCGCCTGCGGAACCGCAGCTGTTATTAGTCCGATTGCCAAAATCGTTGATCCGGATATTAATAAGATTTACGAGTATTGCAAGGACGGCCAGCCGGGCAAGTATTCTTTGAAACTTTACAATAAACTTGTCAATATTCAGAACGGGGATGAACCCGATACACATGGATGGATCTCAATTGTTTAAAGAATTGTCGAGTTTCGTAATTTAAGTTGTCAGTCTGTTGAAAAATAAAGAGACAGGATTATCCAAGACAAGGCTTAGAAGTTCTCAGGTGACTCTGGTTGTAAGTGTCTCTCTGGTTCTTTTCCTCCTTGGAGTTCTGGGCATGGTCCTGATAAACGCAAAAGAACTGTCTGATTATTTCAGGGAAAGCCTCTCTTTTTCAGTAATGCTGAAAGATGATGCCAAGGAAGCGGATATACGGATGCTCCAGAAAGATCTTGATGGTAAACAGTATGTTAAAGAGACTAAATATATTTCCAGGGAGGAAGCAGCAACCAAGCTGAAAGATGATCTTGGAGAGGACTTTATCAATTTCCTCGGCGACAATCCACTCTCGCCTTCAATAGATGTTTATCTCCATGCACGTTATACCGGTCCCGACAGTGTGGCAAAAATTGAGAAGTACGTGATGCAATATCCTTTTGTAAAAGAGGTTTATTATCTGAAACCACTGCTTTTCCTGATAAATGAAAATATCAGGAAAATCAGCATTTTCCTTCTCATCCTGAGTTCTTTCCTTTTCCTCATTGCACTTACTATAATCAATAATACCATCAGATTAACAATCTATTCAAAACGGTTTCTCATACGAACGATGCAACTTGTGGGAGCAACCCGGTCATTCATCAGAAGACCATTTATCCTTCAAAGTGCATTTCATGGATTACTGGCAGCCTTGCTTGCTATGGGACTTCTTATGGGAATGCTCTATCTGATGGAAAAGGAGTTTTTCCTGATGTTTACTTTTGAAAGCACCGATCTGCTTATATTTCTTGGCATATCGCTTGTTGTTATAGGAGTACTTATTAGTATTATCTCTACATATTTTTCAGTTAACAAATACCTTAGTATTTCTGAAGACAAACTTTATTATTGAAAAAATGAGCAGCAAAAACGAAAATAAGGAAAGATTGAATTTCGCACTTACCCGCGAGAATTATAAACTGCTGGCAATTGGGTTTGCCATTATAGTTCTGGGATTTATTCTCATGCTGGGAGGTAAATCAACTGATCCCTCGAAATTCAATAATGATATATTCAGCTTCAGGAGAATAACTTTAGCCCCAATAATTGTTCTTGCCGGATTCGCTTTCGAGATATGGGCAATAATGAAACGGCCTAAGGATAGCAAAAAGGAACAATAATACTGTTCTTTTTAGTTATCTGCCATATCTGATCCTGAATCATTTTATTCATTTTGACTCAAAAACATTGAACATATGACCTGGTTTGAAGCGATTATCCTTGGACTTATCCAGGGATTGACAGAATTCCTGCCTGTAAGCAGCTCAGGGCACCTTGAGTTGGGGAAGTATCTTTTCGGGGTAGATCCTGAAACTAATTTCTATTTCTCTATAGCCGTTCATGGTGCAACCGTGCTAAGCACCCTCGTTGTATTGAGGAAAGAGATACTAGACCTGCTGAAGGGCTTTTTCAAATTCACATGGAATGATGAGATGATCTATATTGTTAAGATCGTTATATCCATGATACCGACAATTATTGCCGGGTTTTTCCTCAAGGAAATTGCTGAGAGCTATTTCACCGGGAATATGACTTCACTCGGTATCCAGTTCATCATTACTGCCGTGCTACTGCTGATGACACTTGTTATCAAACCAAAAGAGAGACCAATAGGATATGTTGATTCATTTTTAATCGGAATAGCCCAGGCTTTTGCAATCCTGCCAGCTGTCTCAAGATCAGGCGCTACAATCGCTACAGGGATGATGCTTGGGAATAAAAAAGCAGATATAGCAAAATTTTCCTTTCTGATGGTTTTGGCGCCTGTGATTGGTGCAAATATCCTTGAAATTAAGTCGGGTGGATTTTCAGCAGTGGGAACATCATTAATGGTAATATTTGCAGGATTTCTGACTGCCTTCATATCGGGATATTTCGCCTGCAAATGGATGATAAAACTTGTGCAGAAAGGGAATCTTGTCTGGTTTGCAGTCTATTGTATCCTGGTCGGCATCTTTTCAATCATGCTCGGATCACATGTCTTCTGAAACACTCTCTGTTTTTGAACAGGGTAAGGTACTTCTTTTCAATAAGCCCATTTACTGGACTTCATTCGATCTTGTCAATAAGATAAGGATAATCCTTAAAAGCAATCTTGGACTGAAGAAGTTGAAAGTAGGGCACGCCGGCACCCTCGATCCGCTTGCAACAGGTCTGATGATAATCTGTACCGGAAGGGATACAAAAAGAATAGATGAATTCAGAGATCTTGACAAGGAATATATTGCTGCGATTCATCTTGGATCAACAACCCCTTCATTCGATCTTGAGACCGAAACCGATCATTTATATCCTGTAGATCATATTACGGAAGATCTTGTCAGGAGCATCCTTATTGGTTTTATCGGTGAGCAGTTGCAGATGCCTCCATTATATTCCGCCAAACTGATCAACGGCAAAAGAGCATACGAATATGCACGAAAGGGAATTGAAAAGAAACTCGAACCGGTGGCTGTAGTTTTCAGGGAAATAGAACTATTGTCGTATGATTTACCTTCTGTCAGAGTAAGATTGGTTTGCAGTAAGGGTACATATATACGATCTTTTGCCCGTGATCTGGGAGCAGCTCTTGGAAGCGGAGCCTATCTTTCGGCGCTTGAGAGAAGTGCAATAGGTCAGTTCAGAGTGGAGAATGCTTTTGATTTGGAAAAATTCAACAGGTATGTAACGCAAATCAATGAGGAAGGTCAAATACAAAAATGACTATAGATTATCTCTCAGTTCTGCTAAACTTTAATGCTTTCCGGCTGTTCTTTGTCAAAGTGAATTTAACTGCTTAAGATAGGTTTTATTAATATATTTTAAATATAAAGTAAATATGATGAAACAAATCTGATAATATTCCGTATAAAGGAATTCTTTAAATTAAAATGGTCGTTTTTAAATTATGAAATTATCACAATTCAGGTACAATCTGCCGCCGGAGCTTATTGCTCTTTACCCGGCAGAAAACAGGGACGAGTCGAGGTTGTTGGTTGTAAACAAAAAGACAGGGGAGTTTGAACACAGGATATTCAAGGATATTATAGAGTATTTTAATGAAAATGATGTACTTGTCTTCAATAACACCAAAGTATTTCCTGCAAGGTTATATGGGAATAAGGAAAAAACCGGAGCTGAAATAGAGGTTTTCCTGCTCAGGGAACTGAACAGGGAGCAACGTCTCTGGGATGTTCTGGTAGATCCGGCAAGGAAGATCAGGATTGGCAATAAGCTCTATTTCGGGGAAGATGATCTTCTGGTGGCAGAAGTTATTGATAATACGACTTCAAGAGGCAGGACTCTCAGGTTCCTTTTTGATGGCACGTATGAAGAATTCAAACAGACTTTGTATAGTCTTGGCGAAACCCCGCTGCCGAAATTTATAAACCGGCCTGTCGAACCGGAAGATAATGAAAGGTATCAGACCATCTTTGCAAAATATGAAGGCGCTGTTGCTGCTCCCACTGCAGGATTGCATTTCAGCCGCGAATTGCTGAAAAAGCTTGAGATTGTCGGAGTGGAATTTGCCGAGATTACTCTGCATGTCGGGCTTGGTAACTTCAGGAGTGTCGATGTTGAAGACCTTACAAAGCATAAGGTTGATTCAGAAAGGATCAGGATCACTGATGAGTCAGTCGAAATTGTTAACAAGGCCAAAGATAATAAATCCAGGATTTGTGCGGTGGGTACAACAGTTGTAAGAACACTGGAGAGCTCAGTATCTACCGACGGTTACCTTAAACCATTTGACGGATGGACGAATAAATTCATATTCCCTCCCTATGAGTTTAAGGTACCTGATATGATGATTAGCAACTTCCATCTTCCTTATTCAACGTTACTGATGATGGTTTCTGCCTTTACGGGCTATGACCTTCTTTTTGAAGCATACAAGGTGGCAGTAAAGGAAAAATACAGGTTTGGCACTTATGGTGATGCGATGCTGATCCATTGATCAGATCCGGTCACTCGTATTTTCTGCCGATAGTCAGCTAATACAAGACTTTTTCCGTATCCCGGGCAAACCTGTAGAATTTGCACGGGATATTTTTTCTGTCCGGTCGGAAGCGGTGCTGATAACAAGGCATTTAAGCTTTTGACATGTCTGTTTTTATTTGTTTTCCAGGGATTAACATCAGAAAGCTTTACTTCTTCAAGGACTGAAGACCCTGGATTCTCGTCGGAATTTGTTAATGCTTACCTGATCCTTTTAACTTTTTGCATATCCTGAACCGGTAAATTAGTATCCGACAGTTAATTTCTTAAACTTTATCGTTGAAAAAATACACCGGGCGTATTCTAAAATATGTATATCTTTAAAATATCAATATATGTTTCATCCGGTGCGACTAATATTAAATGCTACTGGTCTTGAAATAAGTGAATTGATGTTTCCGTTTTATCTTGATAGAACGGGTATTAAATATTAAAATAATTGAGGATCGGCTTTAAAAAATTCTGATAGAGCCGGAATGATTTTTTTTTATAATACTGAGCCTGAACGTTTGATATCTTATACATCCGATATCGCTTTTTCCCTGAAGAAGGTTTCAGTCAGACTGGAACAACGGCTTCTTTTTTTCTTTTTTCTGTCTTCTGCATTCCTGGCATTGTCCGGATCCGTATTTGGACAGACCGGTCCTGGTGGTGTCGGAAACTCCTCTAACAATTTACTCTGGCTGAAAGCAGATGCAGGAACATCAACTGTGGTCAATGGTGCTGCAGTATCCACCTGGGCTGACCAGTCGGGGAACGGCATGAATGCAACACAACCAACTGCCATTCTCCAGCCTAAATATATGGCAGTGAGTTCATCCGGCCGGCCGGCAATACTATTAAACAACCAGGGAGATGCCACTTACGATTACTTTTTTCTACCTTCGGGTTTCAGCAATTTTGCAGCAGGTTTAACAGCCTATGTTGTAATGAAACCAAATTCGGTCACCACATGGTCGAATTTTTTCAATTTTGGGGGAGGTTCTCCCAACCTGTACGATGATGCGATAACATTTTCAAGGGATAATAATTCAAATAATTTCTGGTACCAGGTAGTATCGAATGGCAGCGACCTTTATATGACCGGGAACTCTATAAGTAATGCTATCTATCAGATGGTTTCTGTCAGGCAGAACGCTGGAGTTCCTCCGGTTACAACGCCGACAAGACTCTACAAAAATTCAAGCCTTATTTCAGGACCTACCAATATTAATCTGCCAAGAAACGTGCTACGTACAGACAACTACATCGGACGAGATAGCTGGGGTTATGGTGATATGGATGGCGAAGTTGCTGAAATTATTATTTATAATTATCTGATAAATAGCGCTCAGAAGATAATTGTCGATAATTATCTGAGTTCGAAATACGGGATTTCAATCCCTGTATCCGCGGAGAAATATTCTTATGATGGTGCTTCCGGGTATGGAAGTGATGTCGCCGGAATAGGGAGAGTAGATGCTTCCAATATCAACTCTGATGCGACTTCTGCAGGTATTCTTAATGTTTCTACTCCATCAAGTCTGGATAACGGCGATTATATGCTCTACGGGCATAACGGTGGTCCGGTTTCTTCCTGGATAACTACCAATGTGCCGTCAGATATCCTGAACATGAGCTTCCGGAGGATTGCCAGGGAATGGAGAGTAGACAAAACTGGAGATGCGGGGACTGTTACCATAACCGGAGATTATTCCGGTCTTCCTGCACCGCCTGCGGGATATTCTGTCCATGCATTACTCGTGGACAGTGATGGTGATTTTACTTCAGGTGCTGTTGAATATCCCCTGACCGACATAGGATCGAATAAATTTCAGGTTCCTAATGTTACTCTGAATGATGGAGATTATATCACCTTTACAACATGCAGGATCAGCAATGAGACTCCTTGCAGCGCTTACTCCATAACACCACAGGCAGCCTGTAATTTCCAGCTTTTTTCAAATGAAGGAGCGAATGATTCAGGAATCGGTAATCCGGGAAACTGTGATGGTACAGGGTCCAGTGGTTACAATGGGGGAGATGTCTGGTTTAAAGTTGTTGTTCCGGCTTCAGGAACGGTAATTATAAACACTGATACAGAGTCTGCCTCACAGACAAATCTGGAATGGGCTTTTCGTATCGGAATAGCTGTTTACACAGGAACCTGCTCAGCTCTGACACAGATAAATTGTCAGATATCACCCGTTTCACAGGTACCTCCGTCGGATGTTAACCTGACGGTCAACGGACTTACAGCCGGAGATACACTGTTCCTGAGAATGTGGGAATATGATAATAATGACAACGGAAAATTCAGGCTGTGTGTGCACGATCCCTGCTTAATACCTCCCGTAATCACTGGGTTGATAACTCCTTCTACTGTCGAAGGTTGTTCGGTTGCCGCTGTTCCGGCTGCTGCTACGACTGTGGCTGAGCTTGAAACTCTCGGGCTGAGTATTTCAGATTTGTGTACCGCTGATGATTTACTTACTGTTAATCATACGGACAATAGTACCGGTCAGTGTCCAATTGTAATTACACGTCATTATGTGGTTTCTGATCCTGGGGGAAACAATAGTTCTTATGATCAGATAATTTACATAGATGATTCGCAGCCGCCTGTTATTACAGGATCTCTCTCTACAACACAAATTGAGGGATGCACAGTAGGAGCTGTTCCTTTGCCTCTGACCACAGTGGCAGATCTTGAGGCGCTTCCCGGCAGTTTATCCATAGCAGACGCGTGCACCTCAGATCCTTCACTGACGGTTTCAAGCTCGCAGACTATTACAAGTCCTTGTCCCATAAGAGTATCACGTATATATACGATCACCGACGTCTGCGGCAATGCATCTTCGCTCACTCATGTTATTGAAGTTAATGATACTCAGCCTCCTGTTGTGACCGGTGCACTTTCTCCTTTCTCAGTTAATGGGTGCACTATTGCAGATGCTCCTGCAGCGGCATCATCGCTTGCTGAACTTGAAGCCCTTCCGGGAGGAATAAATGTTATTGACGGATGTACTGCTTCATCAGGGCTTATTATTACTCATACTGATTCAGAATCTGGTCAGTGTCCTCTGGTCATCACGAGGACGTACAGGATTACCGATGCATGTTCAAACTATGTGGAGGTAAATCAGACGATAAACATTAATGATACCAATGCTCCTGTAATAGCAGGATCATTCTCACCAGTAAATATTCAGGGGTGCAGTATTGCTGATGTCCCAACAGCAGCTGGATCGGTAGCCCAGCTTGAAGCTCTTCCGGGAGGAATAACCATCGCCGATGCATGTACGGCAGCTTCAGCTATGGAAGTAACATATTCTGATGTTTCAAGTGGTTCATGTCCTGCTGTGGTGACAAGAACCTATACTGTAAAAGATGCATGTGGTAATTCATCATCAATCTCACAGACAATCAACATAAATGATACTCAATCACCTGAAATATCAGGGTCATTATCTGATGCAGTGGTTGAGGGATGCGGTACTACAGATGCCCCTGCAGCTGCTGTTACAGTTGCAGATCTTGAGACAATGGCAGGCGGAGTTACTATAACCGATAACTGTACTCCTTCAGGCTCACTTAATGTCAGCTATTCAGATGTCACTGCAGGGAGTTGTCCTACGATAATTACCAGAACCTATCAAGTGTCTGATATCTGCGGTAACGAATCTCAGATTGTACAGATCATCAGGATCGGGGATACCCAGGCTCCTGTTGTAACAGGGTCACTTTCTGTTGTAACAGTTGAAGGTTGTAATGTAGGAAGTACGCCTGCTCCTGTAATGACAGTTGCTGGTCTTGAAGGTTTACCTGGATATATCTCTATAGCGGATGCCTGTACTCCGGACGCATCACTTATCGTCACAAACTCGGATGTCGTATCGGGTCAGTGTCCTCATGTTGTTACCAGGACCTATTCGGTAAAAGACGGCTGCAACAATATTGCCACAATCGTACAAACCATAAACATTGATGATACCCAGCCGCCTGTAATCACAGGGGTACTTGATCCTCTTACGATGGAGGGATGCAGTGCTTCCGATGTTCCCGCTCCTGTAACCACGGTCGCGGCTCTTGAGGCTCTGGGTGTAGGGTTTACAGTACATGATATCTGCACTGCTAATTCTCTGATAACCGTTACCAACTCTGATGTTTCATCAGGAACATGTCCTGTTATTGTTACCAGAACTTACACTCTTAAAGATGTCTGCGGAAATGCCTCGACCACAAATCAGATTATCTATGTTCAGGATACCAAACCTCCTGTTATAACCGGTGCTCTTTCCACAATTAACGTTGAGGGATGTAGTGCAAGTGATGCTCCGGCTGCCGTTGCCTCAGTTGCAGATCTGGAAGCGCTTTCAGGTGGAATAAGCATTACAGATCTTTGTACTCCGGCTGCATCTCTTGTAGTTACCAGTTCGGATTCATATACCGGTGTATGTCCTGTGGTTGTGACCAGGACGTATACTGTCACCGATAACTGCGGGAATTCTGCGACTGTTGTTCAGATTATTGATGTCGATGATACTCAGCCTCCGCTTATCTCCGGGACATTGAACGACATAACTGTTGAAGGTTGTACTTCGGGAGATGTGCCAGCGCCTGTTGCAACAATAGGCGCTTTGCTTTCACTGTCGGGAGGAATTACAGTGCATGATGCATGTACTGCGGATGCTTTGCTGACTGTTAGCTCTGCAGATGTTCAGACCGGTTCTTGTCCTCTTCTGATAACAAGGACCTATGAAGTGACAGACGGATGCGGTAATTCCGGGAATATCAGACAGAAAATATATGTTGCCGATACTCAGGCTGCTGTTATTAGCGGAACGTTGGATCCTGTTAATGTTGAAGGATGCAAAGCAGCTGATGCACCATCTCCCGTATCAACAGTAACCGAGCTTGAAGCATTAAATGGCAGCATCCTGGTAAACGACGCCTGTACTCCGGATGCTTCCCTTACCGTAACCAGTCATGATGATTCTGCGGGCAGTTGTCCGGTAGTTGTCACCAGAACATATGTAATTACAGATAACTGCGGCAACCAGTCTACAGTAACTCAGACGATCAATATTGAGGATACACAGGCTCCGGTGTATTCAGGAACATTATCGCCACTGACTGCCGAGGGTTGCATTGCAGGAGCCGCTCCGGCCGCTGTGACCTCCGTTGCAGCTCTTGAGGCATTCCCGGGAGGATTGAACATTACAGATAGCTGCTCACCTGATATCATGTTGACTGTGACAAGTTCCGATGCGGTTTCAGGTTCCTGCCCGTTAGTTATTACAAGAACTTATGAAATATCTGATCAGTGCGGTAATCTTCTTAGTCTGGAACAAACCATCAATATCACCGATTCAACACCTCCTGTTATATCAGGTACCCTGAGTCCTGTAAATGTGGCAGGTTGTAATATCGCATCTGCCCCCCCTGCAGCTATGACTGTCACTGATCTCGAGGCTCTGCCAGGAGGAATTAGTACATCAGATGCATGCAGCAACGCTGCACAGCTGACTGTAACCCATACTGATCAATCAACTGGATATTGTCCCATCGTCGTGACCAGGAAATATATCATCACTGACCAGTGTGGAAATTCATCAGAAGTAACACAAATCATAAATATACAGGATACAACACCTCCTACCTTTACCGTTCCTCCCGATATTACCATATACAAGGATGCCTCATGCAACTATAATGCCTCTGTCTCTGTCACAGGAGATGTGAATGATGAAGCGGACAACTGTTCTTCAGGACTGGATGCTGCATTTACTGATGTTGTTGTTAATGGAGCCCGCGCCGGGGAACAGATCGTTACAAGGACATGGAAGCTATCGGATGCCTGCGGAAATGTTACCACACATATTCAGACAATCAACGTAAAAGATAATACTCCTCCAACCTTTACTGTGCCACCTGACATCACAATCTATAAAGATGCCTCATGCGGATATAATTCTTCTACATCTATTACAGGAGATGTTACCGATGAAGCGGATAACTGTGATAATACGCTTAATGCAACATATTCAGACGCAATAACCAACGGACTCTGCGAAGGGCAGCTTGTCGTTACCAGAGTCTGGAGCCTGACTGATGATTGTGGAAACAGTACAGTGCATTATCAGACCATTACTGTAGCTGATAATACACCTCCGACATTCACTGTACCTCCGGATGTTTATGTTTGCAGAAATGCAGATTGTACTTTCGATATCAGTACACCTGTAACAGGTGATGTAACTGATGAAAAAGATAATTGCTCAACCGGATTGAATGCTAACTATACCGACAATCTGAGTGGCGCTTCTGATTGCAGTAAAGCAGGCGTCGTTCTCAGAACATGGTCATTGACAGACAAATGCGGCAACAGCGCCCCTGCTAAAATCCAGACTATTTATATCAATCCGGTACCAGCTATTACAGTTACTCCCGATGATCAGCTGCTTTGTTATTCGGGTCAGAGCCTTGTGTTTACCATAGGGACAACCAATTCCATGGTTCCGGGTAATATATGGCAATACGACGTGAGTGTGAGTTACCCGGCTGGGGTTTCTGGCAATCTGACAGCGGGACTGACCAACCAAACCTCGGCAAGTATTACAGATAGCCCGGTGAACAACACCGATGTTGTGCAGACAGTCACCTATGTCTTCACTCCGCATATCAAACCAGAGAATGGAGGAACGACCTGTACAGGAGCTACTCCGGTTACAATCACGGTAGATCTTGATCCACGACCGAAGATCAGTGTTACTGCCGATCAGCTGTTGTGCTATGACGGAAATGCCGTCTTCACGATCAGCACGCCAAATACGATACTTCACAGCGGCAGCCTGTGGCTGTATGATGTTACAGTTACTTACCCGGCAGGCGTGACAGGCAGCTGGCCGACAGGTCTTGTTAACCAGATCTCAACTTCCCTGACCGATGATCTGACGAATAACACAGATGTAGTCCAGACAGTTACCTATGTCTTCACCCCGCATATCAAACCGGGCGATGGCGGCACGGAATGTACAGGAGCTACTCCGGTTACAATAACAGTAGATCTTGATCCACGACCGAAGATCAGCGTTACTGCCGATCAGCTGTTGTGCTATGACGGTAATGCCGTCTTCACGATCAGCACGCCAAATACGACACTTCACAGCGGGAGCCAGTGGCTGTACGATGTTACAGTTACCTACCCTGCTGGGGTAACAGGCAGCTGGCCGACAGGCCTTGTTAACCAGACGTCAACTTCCCTGACCGATGATCTGACGAATAACACAGATGTAGTCCAGACAATAACATATGTCTTCACCCCGCAGATCAAACCGGGCGATGGCGGCACGGAATGTACAGGAGCTACTCCGGTTACAATAACAGTAGATCTTGATCCACGACCGAAGATCAGCGTTACTGCCGATCAGCTGTTGTGCTATGACGGTAATGCCGTCTTCACGATCAGCACGCCAAATACGACACTTCACAGCGGGAGCCAGTGGTTGTACGATGTTACAGTTACCTACCCTGCTGGGGTAACAGGCAGCTGGCCGACAGGTCTTGTTAACCAGATCTCAACTTCCCTGACCGATGATCTGACGAATAACACAGATGTAGTCCAGACAGTTACCTATGTCTTCACCCCGCATATCAAACCGGGCGATGGCGGCACGGAATGTACAGGAGCTACTCCGGTTACAATAACAGTAGATCTGGATCCACGGCCGAAGATTAGTGTTACTACCGATCAGCTGTTATGCTATGACGGTAATGCTGTCTTCACGATCAGCACGCCAAATACGACACTTCACAGCGGGAGCCAGTGGTTGTACGATGTTACAGTTACTTATCCTGCCGGAGTAACTGGTAACTGGGGCGCTGGATTATTAAATCAGAATGGAACTACATTAACCGATGATCTGACGAACACCACAAACACTGTCCAGACTGTCTATTATACATTCACACCTCATATCAGGCCAGGTGACGGAGGTACTGAATGCGGAGATGGTACCGCTATTGTCATAAGGGTTGATCTGGATCCCCAGCCTAAGATAACAGTTGCAACTTCAACTGCAGTTTGTTACAATGATAATGCTGTCTTTAACATAAGCACTGTCAATGTTCCGGTTTATACGGGCAGCCTCTGGAGATATGATGTCAATGTTGTTTATCCGGCAGGAGTTACAGGATCCTGGGCATCGGGCCTTAATAATCAGACAGATCCGACCCTGACGGACAATCTGAATAACAGTACAGATGTTGTACAGACAATCGTTTATACTTTCACTCCTCATATCAAACCGGGAGACGGAGGAGCTGAGTGTACGAATGGGATACCTTTCATAATAAATCTGCAGATAAATCCGCAGCCAAGTCTTTTCCCGGTTCCGCCGAATACAATACAGTGTGACAGTACTCTGACAGATATCGTCCTGCAAAGCCCGAATATTTTCAGCAGCGGAGTTATAACCTTTGATCAGACCGTTTCAGGAGATGGCTCAATAACAGGCTATCCGACCACTTCTGTAACAGGTTTACCCAATGCTCATATTATAGCTGACAGGCTGATAAACCATACTGATTCATATAATTCGATAACTTACAGGATAGTCCCTGTCAGTCCGACAGGTTGCGCAAACGGTGTTCCCGTAGATATTTCGGTAACGGTGAATCCGACACCACGGGTAATTCCTGTTAATCCAAATCTTATGCGAGATTCATCTATCTGTACCGGAGGAAGTACCAGAGTGGTTCTTACATCGCCTACAGTAATGACTTCTGGTACAATTATATTTGATTACTCAGTATCCGTTTCAGGGGCGGCCGGTGTGGTCACAGGTAATACCAGTTCTCAAACTGGCAGGATACAAGGTTACACAATTAACTATCCATACCAAAACAGTTCTGATACTATTCAGTCTGTTTACTATAACATTATTCCCAAAGTTGATAATGCTATCTGTGTTCCCGGTAATCGGGTTATAAGCGAGGTGAAGATCCACGCAAAAACGCTGCAGAATCTTCTCATAACTACACCTCTCACCTGTGATGGAGGTTCTGATGCCGCTATCAGAGCTGTTCCATCAAAAGGAGCAGGTCTTTACTACTATGACTGGATCAGAACTTCGACGGATCAGGTACATGGTTATGGCATCACCGATCTGGTTAACAGAAAGGGGGGGCGCTGGGATGTCAAAGTAACAGATAATCTGGGTTGCACAAGTTCCGGTTATGTTTTCGTGGAAGGGGCATTCCTTGATTCATACATGTATGTTGTAGATACGAGTGGTTATGGAACTACATGCCATGGTTTAAACAATGGAGAGATATGGATATATGAAAAGACATCCTCGACAGGCATACCTCCGTTCGAATACTGGATAGTAAGGAATTCACAGGATACTGTTATTCACGGATCTCTTCCGACTGTGGGTCTCCCTCAACAGAAATGGTACGATCTGATGCCTGGAAATTATAAATTATTCATACGAGACTCAAACGGTTGTTATAACCTCAATTATCCTGAAGCTGTTATCACAGAGCCGGATCCGATACAAGTTACTCTTGATAAAAAGGTCTACTCGGGAGATAATAATGTATCCTGCAAAGGTTACAGTGACGGATCAGCATGGATGACTGCATCTCCAACAGGGGGGAACGGAAATTACAGGTTCAAATGGTTCACATACGATGGAATCATTACGGGACCAGATTCTCTTGACAGGATTGACAATCTTCCGGCAGGGACATATTATCTGCGGGTTACAGACAGGAAGGGTTGTACCAGCCTCGATAGTGTGAAGATAAAGGAGCCTGATGGGATGGTACTGGCATCAAGTGATATTTATGTCGCCCCTGATGGTTTCTATAACATTTCGTGCAATGGCGGAAGTGACGGATATATTAAAATCACCATTTCAGGAGGTTCAGGAAATTACACTTATTCATGGACAGGACCGGGAACATTCACTGCAACCACAAAGGATATTGCCGGACTTAAGGCAGGGACGTACACACTTACTGTCAGAGATATCAGCGGATGCATCCTCATGCCTCAGCCCCAGTTTGTACTGACTGAGCCCGATCCAATGGAAATATCCAGTCTGCCTTCAATTTCAGGCGACGGTGCATATAATATCAATTGCCATGGAGGCACAGGCTTTGTTGATATAACAATTACAGGGGGTATTCCGGGTACTTACATATATGAATGGACTACAACCGATGGTTCGGGTATTAGATCCGGAAATGAAGACCAGGATTCTCTTACTGCGGGAACCTATCACCTCAAGGTAACTGACCGTAACCTATGCGTAGATAATTATGATCTTCCCCTTACCGAGCCTTCTGCTATTGATCTGAAATTTACTGTCACAAACATTACCTGCCAGTCTTCGACGTTTGATAACGGATCGGTCGACCTGACAGCTTCCGGCGGTGTTTCACCCTACTCCTTCAGCTGGTCGACCGGAAGTTCTTCGGAGGATATTGCCGGACTCACAGAGGGAAGTTACAGTGTGACGGTAACCGATCTTAATGGTTGTACCATTACCGACTCCACCATGGTGAACCTGCCCCCACCTCTGACGTACAACAAAACTATCTCAGAGTATAATACTTATCAGATCAGTTGCTTCGGAATGTCTGACGGAAGCATTTCCATACAGCCCACAAGCGGTGAAGCTCCATATTTGATCGCATGGACCGGACCTGATGGATTTGTCTCGGCCTCGAATGAGATCTCAGGATTAAAGGCAGGTGACTATATACTTCAGATCACTGATAAGAATTACTGTTCAGTTACAGATACATTCCATTTAATGCAGCCCCTGAGACTGGGAATGATATTCACGGTTTCAGAAAGCATTTCAGGCGGATATAATATTAATTGTGCAGGAGCGAAGACAGGTTCCATTTCTGTTGAACCGGTCAATGCAGCAGGTGCAGCCTCTTATCTGTGGTCAGACGGGGCTACTGGTGATTCACGGTCAGACCTTGGCGCGGGAACCTACCAGATCATCATGACCGACGGCAACAACTGTCACGCCGATTCGCTACTTACTCTCACCGAACCGGATTCCATCCGATTTACATACCATATTGTCAGTCCGTTCTGTCCTGATATGACTGACGGACAGGTAGTAATTGATTCTGTTGGTGGAGGAGTACCTGATGGAACATACACTTATCTCTGGTCAGATAATTCTACGAACCGTAACCTGACCGGGATCAATGCCGGAAGATACAGTGTGACTATTTCGGACGGCAACGGATGCACAGTGACACCGTCGATGAATGTCAGACCTTTGAATGATATTTGCCTGGTTATTCCTGAGGCATTTTCACCAAACGGAGACCTGATCAATGATCACTGGAACATTGGGCTGATTGATCTGTATCCGGAGGTTGAGGTGACAGTATTTAACCGGTGGGGAGAGGTGGTCTGGAAATCAGCAAGAGGATATTCTGTACCCTGGGACGGCAGGAGCAAAGGCAGACCGCTTCCGATGGATTCCTATCATTACATAATAGATCTGCACAACGGGTCGAAACTGATGATCGGCAATGTTACAATTGTAAGGTAAGTTTCATTACCTGAAATCCGGGATTATAATGCTTTATTCCGGAAGTCAATTCCACTTTGACAGTTTACCTTCTGGTCTGGTAATTATTTTTTTTGCCTCTTCGCCAGAAGGGAGAAAGCAGAAATATCAAAGTGCACACCTTTACGATGGGGGTTAAGCAGGCAATTTTTCAAAGTTATTTAAATCAGACAAAGTGGGGTCAGGAACCTGCAGATTAGTAAAAGATAGCTCAGTGTTTCTTGAGGATGTAGATTATAGAACTGCTTTTATGTCTGTTAAAAAGGGTTTGCAGGGAAAAGATCAGAGCCCGGAACCCTCCGGCTATTGCTGGTATTTTTGATCCACGGTATTTTTCACTTAATATAGAGATGTAAAACACATCAAATGGAAGGTTCATCAGTCTGATTAGCTCCATCCCGTTTTTTTCAGCAAACATTCTGAATGTTTGTGGCGAAAAGTGCCAGAGATGCCTTGGAACATCATACGCTGCCCAATACCTTCCATAATAATCAGCATCTGCCGAAGTGCAGTTTGGAAGAGCAATTATGCATATTCCTTCAGGTTTAAGGAGAGAAGAAATATCAGCTATGTATTTATCAGGGTCCTGAGAATGTTCAAGTACATGCCAGAGTGTTATGCAATCAAAGCTATTGTTTTCAAAAGATCTTATTTCATCAGGAGTCCGAACATCAAGATTGAATAAACCTCTGGAGAACTCCCGTGCTTTTTCACTGATCTCAATGCCACTCACATTCCAGTTGGCTGCCTTCATTTCAGCACCAAAATAGCCTGTTCCACTCCCAATGTCAAGAATGCATCCATTATCAAGACCTGTGAGATTAGTTACAAGCTTCCTTTTACGGATGAGCATCATTTTTCTTACGATCCTGTAAGCTTTGTTGATCAGACCCTCAGAAGTGTCTGAATGCGAGATATAATCATCAGATTCATAATAACGCCCTATCTCATCCTCTCCCGGGTGTTGCCGGGTGAATATAAAACCGCAATCACGACATTCCGAAACAGGGAAATTTTCCCCGCTCACAAAATGGTCCGTGCAGATCAACCGGTCAGCTATATTCCGGGAATAGCAGAGAGGACACTGACTGTTGCTGATCATCCTATATGGTCCTGCGCTTGTTTCTGATCTGCATTCCGATGTAGCCGGCTATCAGTAGAATGAATATAACAGAGCTCATTGTTGAGACCATGTTTCCTGTACTGAAGGAGGATGGCTCAAATGAGAACCTGATATCGTGCTCACCTGCAGGAATAATCATTCCTCTGAGCACATAATCGGCACGGAAATAGTTGGTTTCTTTTCCATCCAGAAAGCTCTTCCATCCTGCCGGGTAATAGATCTCTGAAAAGACAGCAAGTCTTTCCCCGTTGGCTTTGCTATGATAAACAAGCTCGTTGGCTTTATGAGAGACAAGATATATTGTATCACCCTTTTCTACAGGATATGTATTGTTCCTGATCTGGTTGCTGAAACTTTTGTCAATAACAGCAATATTAGAAAGATCGGTCATGTTTATTGAAGAAAGCTCTTCATTTGCATTTGCTACCAATTTGGGAGTTTCTGCAAGCCAAACATTTCCAAGAGCATTTGTATTTCCAAGGGGTGCTTCGTCAGGGTTGTAAATCACAAATTTGGTGTTCAGCATGTTAAGTGCATTTGTGCTGCTGAATACTGAATGTACCTCCTCGATAGTCTTAGCAGATCCCCCTACTGTCTGAATTAAAGTTATATCATGATTGATTGAGCTGTCGATAAGTTCCTGATAACGTTTGAGTTTGGCTCCATGATAACCCCCAATGGAATTATGATAGAGGGATGTGGAAGCATCGTTGAAAGGAGAGACGCTAAGGTTAAGGACCCTGTAGAATGTTGTATCCTTCATTATGTTTTTATCTGCTGCAGATGGTGCAAGCATTTTTGCTCTGACCTCTTTTCTTACAAAATTATCTGCATTGAGGTACCTCTTATCAACAAACCACATATCGAAAACAATTAACAGTGCCAATGCAGCAATAACATGTCCCTTCTTAATTTTTTCGTAGTAGAAAGCAGCTAAAGAAGCTGCAGCCAGCAATATCAGGATAAAGGACCTGAGGGAATCGCTCCGTAGTAGAATCTTCCTGTCGGCAATTATAGCCGTTGAAAGCCAGGCGGGGAAATTTGACTGCTTTTCCATATGTGAAAGATATGAGCCGGCAAGTCCGGGAAGTATTACGAACAGCAGGGTCAGACCTCCGGTAATTCCAAAAGCTATCTGGAGTCCTCTCAGCAGTTCTTTTCTGTTTGTTTCACCACTGAGAAATTCTTTTAATGCAAGAATACCCAGGAGTGGTATGCAAAATTCGGCGATTACCAGTGTCATGGTTACCGCCCTGAATTTATTGTATCCGGGGAAGAAATCGAGGAAGAGGTTGGTGAGGGGCATGAAATTTTTACCCCATGCCAGCATAACCGATAGCAAAGTAGCTGCAAGGAGCCACCATTTTATCCGGCCTTTAACAATCAAAAGACCAAGGATGAAGAGGAAGAAGATTATTGCCCCGACATACACCGGTCCGTCAACCCAGGGCTGCGAACCCCAGTACTGCTGGAACTGCCTTGCATACTGCGCCGCATTGTTTTGTCTTAGCGCTCCGACAGTATTTGAAGTACTGCTGAATGGCTGACATGCCCCACCCCTGAAATTAGGAATAAAGAAGGTAAATGTCTCATCTACACCATAGCTCCATTGAGTGATGTAATCCTTGTCAAGCCCGCTTGTCTGTGTTGTGGTCTTTAAAGCAAGATCGGATTTACCCCTGGTAGAATATTTCCCGTATTCGTAGGTTGAATACAGGGAATTGAAATTCATACCAACTGCCAGCAGCAGTGGCACAATTAAGAAAAGTGAACTCCTGACAAACTGTTTTATTTCGCTGGTCCTGAGGGCAAATATAAACTCAGTGATAATGAATATGAGTACACAGATCATCGAGTAATAGGTAATCTGAGGATGATTTGCAAAAATCTCCAATGCAAGGAAAAACGTTGTAAGCAATGCGCCTTTGATTGCATCTTTCCTGTAAGTGTAATAAATGCTTCCTATCATTGGAGCCATATATGCTATGGCTATAGCCTTGGTATTATGTCCTGCTGTGAGTATGAAAAAGAAATATGTTGAAAAACCGTAAGCCAGGGCTCCTGCGATAGCCAGCCAGGGGTCTGATTTGAACAAAAGAAGAAGTATATAGAACCCGAGCATAGTCAGAAAGATGGAAGCTGCCGGATGCTTAAGAAACCTGAGAACATAATCGGCATATTTTATAATATTGCCTTTGTAAAGAACAGATATAAGATAGGCAGGCATCCCGCTGAACATTGAGTTGGTCCAGAGAGGTTCTTTGCCGTATTTAGCCCTGAATTCACCAATTTCTCGAGAGGAGTTGGAAGCTACTGTACCGTCGTTGGTATGCAGGATCTTTCCTTCCAGTATCGGATAAAAATAGGCTACCGAAACAACTGTGAAGATTAATACTGCCAGAAGATGAGGCAGCGCCAGCCGGAACCCGTTTTTTAATTTCATTTGGAGAAATTTATTTGTTTTCTAAACCGTAGACAAAAGTAGGTAATTATCAGTTAATTTTAACCAAAATAGGCTGTCATATGCACCATGTGATAATTTTCAGAAAGTTAGGAAGTCAGTTCAAACGGCTGATATATCTTTGCAGGTGCTCCTAACCTGTTTCAGAAATTTAAACCATCAGATGCCGGAGAAAGAAAAATGACCAGGAAGCTTTCAATAATCACAGTTAACAGGAATAATGCGGGCGGACTTAAAAAGACAATAGCCAGCGTGATATGTCAGACATTTACTGATTTTGAATTTATTATAATTGACGGAGCATCTGATGACGACAGTGTCGGGATCATAAATGAGCACAGCGATCATATTTCATACTGGGTAAGCGAACCTGATAAAGGAACCTATCAGGCGATGAACAAAGGTATCCATGTTGCGACAGGAGAATATTGCCTCTTTCTTAATTCAGGCGATTATCTTACCGGAAGCAGGATATTAGAGCAGCTTTTCAGACTGTCCCCGTCGGCTGATATAGTTTCAGGCAATGTGCTGAAGATCCGTAAAAACAATAAATACAGACTGGTTAAGTCACCTGAAAAAGTTTCCCTACATAAGCTTTGCATCCACAGCCTACCGCATCAGGCAACTCTGATAAGGAGATCTTTATTCGAAATTTCAGGATACTATTCTGAAACCTACAGAATAGCATCTGACTGGGAATTCTTCCTGAAAGCTCTTATTCTGGGAAGCAAAAGCTATATGCATGTTGAGCTGGATGTCAGTTTTTTCAGCATAGGAGGAATCAGCAGTAATCGTGATAATTATAATCTGAGCAGGGAGGAATCATTTGATGTTCTGAAGAAACTGTTTCCAACTCTGGCAGACGACCTGATGGAATACAGGGATTTTTATAATTCTAATACCGGACGGATGCTGTCATTGATTAAGAAAAAGAAACGGCTGTATAGATTGATCGATAATCTTACAGGCTTTTTAGTAGATACCAAGAAAAAGATTGCCGGAAGATAAATTGGTTTTTCATGCTGAAGAAAATCAGAGAAATAGGGACGAACACTGCTTATTACGGTATAGGGAATATCCTGAATAAAAGCCTGGGATTCATCCTGATACCGATATATTCAAGGGTCATTCCGATCGAACAATATGGCGTACTGGCAATTCTTGAGCTCATTATTCTCCTGTTGCTGGCACTGCTCACTTTTGGCATCACCTCGGGGCATGAAAGATTCTTTTTTATTGAGAAAGATAAAAACGAGTATGGCAGGTTCCTTTTCAGCAATGTAGCCGGGTTATTCCTGTTTTCATTCCTTTCCCTTGTTGTCCTGAGCATTTTCAGACCACAGATATCATTTTTGCTATGGGGGACAAGGGATAATTCATACCTGGTGCTGTTTGTTATAATTATAACTTTTGTTGAAATAAATAATATCATCCCCTTCCAGATACTTCAATATGAGGGTAAACCGCTAAACTATGTTGTAACAAATCTTATAAGGCTGGTCATCAGCGTCCTGGCAACAATATATTTCGTTCTTTCAAAAAAACTTGGAGTGGAAGGGATCCTTTACGGGAGACTTCTTGGTTCGGGTCTTACGATGGCAGTACAGATGATAACAGTAATAGCTCCCAGGGCTGTTGTCAGATTTGATCTTAGTAAAATCTGGCAGACTATGCATTATGGTCTTCCTCTGACAATTTCGCTTATAGGTTATCTTATATTTGCCACCAGTGACAGATACATGATCAACTGGCTTCTCGATGAGAGGCAGACCGGGATGTACGGATTCGGTTACAAAATTGCAAACATTGTAATGCTCATCGTTCAATCTATAGGCATAGGATACCTGCCATCAATGTACCAACAGGAAAAACAGGCAGATAATATTAGATTTTACAGGAAGATGCTTTTCTATTATACCTTCCTGATGTCTTATGTAATATTGTTCTTCCTTTTCTTTTACAAGATTCTGCTCTGGCCGGTTGTCCATAATAAAGAGTACTGGAATGGTGTGATGATTGTTCCGGTAATGTCGATGGCTTTTCTAATTATGGGTATGAACTATTTTGTGAATATCGGTCTTACCCTGAAGAACAAGACAAGATATTACATAATACCTACCTTTATTTCGGCAGCGGTAAATATCGGATTGAATTTCCTCTTCATTCGTCGATACGGATTCATCGGGGCAGCCTACTCTGCACTTATTTCACAGACTCTGAATACCGTTCTGATCACAATTCTGGCCGACAGGTTCATGCCGATTGAATTTGAGTGGAGGAAAATTTTCACGGTGCTCGGTCTTGCTCTTCTGTTTTTTATTGCAGGGACAAAAGCCAATCCGGATAATAAATTTATTCTCGCCGGTATACGAATTCTGTTACTGATGCTATATCCTCTGATACTTTACAAATGCAGGCTATTCGAGCCTGTTGAGATACAAAAGACTAAAGAGGGTTTTTTAAAGCTCCGCGGGAAGATTTGCGGATATATCAGACGTACAGGATGATGACAAACATGAATTACAATGACAATTAAAAATCAACTCCTTAAAATCACCAGATCGGTTCTTAACCCAGCCGGTTACGATATTGTGAAGTTTAAAACTACATACCCTGCTCATGTTATCAGAGACCAGCTTGAGAGGAACAGAATAGAGGCAGTTCTCGATGTGGGCGCAAATGAGGGCCAGTATAGTGCGGAGCTTCGAAAGGCAGGCTATAAAGGTAAGATCATATCATTTGAACCACTGAAAGAGGCTTTTGATTCAACCAGTAAAAAAGCTGCTAAAGATGGAAACTGGACAGTATTGAATTATGCTTTGGGTGAGAGAAATGGTTCTGATATTATCCATGTTTCGAAACACTCGCCGAGCAGTTCACTTTTGCCGATGACTCGCCTGCATAATGATGCGGCTCCGGGATCGGAATATCTCAGCGAAGAAAAGATCGAGACAAGAAGTCTGGATTCATTATTCTCTGAGCTTGGAATTACCGGTATGAGGATCTTTATGAAGGTTGATACCCAGGGTTATGAGATGCTCGTATTGAAAGGTTCGGAGAGAGTATTCCCGTCACTATCCGGACTTCAGCTCGAACTATCGGCTGCCATGCTTTATGAAGGTGAGGAACTGTACTATACCATATGCCGTTATGTGGAGGATAAAGGATTCCGTCTGGTCAGGATCATACCGGGCTTTGTAAACAGGTCGACAGCTGAGATGCTCCAGTTCGATGCTGTTTTCTTCAGGAAATAAATATTGTAGATCCGGTTTATGGAGATGAAAGACAGAAATGAAGATCTGGTATCCGATAGGATGTTAAAGCCTGTTGTATTGCATATATCCACAGGGCCATCATCATTCGTAAAGAATGACATTCTTATTCTGGAGGAATCATTTTCCATCAGAGCTTTCACCTTTCATCCCAAGAATAAAGCACTTCTGCCTGTTGTACTCATAAAAGAGAAACTTTTTCTTCTGAGACATATACTGAGATCATCACTTATTATCTGTCAATTCGCCGGTTATCAGTCGCTTATTCCTGTTATCATAGCAAAGATCTTCAAGCGTGCGTGTGTTATTGTGGTGGGAGGGACTGACTGTGTTTCAATGCCGTCTATTAATTACGGCAATCTGAGAAAACCGTTATTGAAATGGTTCACCCTTAAAAGCCTCAGGTATGCAACGCATATTGTTGCTCCGGGACAGGCACTTATCGAAGCTGCATATACATTTTGCAATGAAGATTATCCATATCAGGGTTACAGGTATTTCGACAGTTCAATAGCTACTCCTTGCAGCATAATCCACAACGGAATCGATACTGATCATTTTATCAGGAATCAGGATATTAATCGCAATGAAAACTCTTTCCTGACTATTTGTGCAATGATTGACGGACGAAATTTCAAACTTAAGGGAATAGACCTTTTTGTTGAAGCTGCCCGGTGTTTTCCCGGATATGAATTCACCATTATCGGTAGCCTAGCGCCAGGATTTACTTTTAAACATCCGGTTAATGTCAGATTGATGAGTTTTGTTGAAAATAGTCTGCTCCCTGATGTAATGTCGGGTCATACATTTTATTGTCAGCTCTCCAGATCTGAAGGATTCGGAGTTGCCCTTGCTGAAGCAATGTCCTGCGGATGCATCCCGATAGTCAGCAGGGTCGGGATAATGGACTTTATTGCCGGTGATTCAGGTTTTATACTCGATAAATGTGATCCGGATATGCTGAGATCGGTGATCGAAACTGCAACAGCTTCTGATAAGGAATACCTTTCAGTAAAAGCAAGAGTGAGGATTACGGAATGTTTTACTCTGGAAGAACGGAAAACCAGACTCCTGGCGCTGTTAAATAACTTTATTCAAAAACGAAATAGTTGAAAATATGATCCAGATCTTTTACAGGTTCATATATAACCGGCATATTAATTTCCTGCTTAGAAATATTAACAGATTAATTCTGCCGGTGTTCCCCTTGAAAATTAAACTGCCTCCATCAGGGATTTTAAAATTGAAGAATTCTTCCGGACAGGTTCTTAAGATAGCAACAAACCAGACCAATTATCTTACTTACCTCGTCTTCTGGGAAGGAGGATACAGGAATTTTGAGTATACGAATATCTTTATAAGATTGATACGCAAGGTAGAAACCTTTTACGATATAGGTGCAAACATCGGGTATTACTCTCTGATAGGTACCATGGAAAACCCGGAGCTGAAAGTTATTGGTTTTGAACCGGCAGCAGGTCCCCTGCACTTCTTCAGGAAGAACATTGAACTTAATGGATTTACTAATATTCACGCTGAAGATGTTGCTCTTTCAGATAGGGAGGGAGAGATAGAGTTTTATGAGATAAGAAATAAAAAATACAGATATCTGGATCATAATCTCGGGGGTGAAGGAAATACTGGAAGCAAGACGACGGGCAGAAATTTTGTCCTTAACAGGGTCAGAACAACAACCCTCGACAGGTATGTGGAAGCAACCGGAGAAAAAAAGATTGATCTGATAAAGATGGATACTGAGGGAACAGAAAACCTGATCCTGGGGAGTGCAGTTCATGTTCTTCGTGATATGAAACCGGTGATAATCTGTGAGACTCTGTTTAATACCATAGAACCTGACCTGGAAAAAATAATAGCCTCTTACGGGTATGAATTTTATAATCACACCAGGGACGGACTGAAGAAGGTAAAAAGTATTATCAGGAAGACTGATGATGGGGTGAGCAACTGTTTCTTTGTTCATCCGGAAAAAGCATACCTGATTGCTGAATTTGTGACCAGACAGGATTGAGTATTAAGTCCGGTGTCAGTTATACATTCCGGCGCTCAGTTATCCGGTTCCAGAATGTCAGCCAGTTTGCCGGTCAGAACGTACCTGTCATAAAGAACAGGTGGTTTCGCTGATGAGCTTGATGATTCGTAGTTTTTCATGATGAAATCAGCGATTTCACCTGCATCGTTATACCCGGCACATTTCCCGTGTCCGCTGCTTTCAAGTATTTCTGCAGCATCTCCGTCGTCCGGTCCCAGGCAGAGCACTGGTCTTCCTGAAGCAAGATATTCGAAAAGCTTCCCTGTAATTATACTCCTGTTACTATAGTGATCGGGTATAACAAGCAGCAGCATGGACGCTGACCGCATTGTGGCTATGGCTTTGCCGTGGTCGACATAAGGTATGAATTCAACCCTGATCTCATCCGGCAGACCGGCAAGTCTTCGCTTCTGTTCAGCGGCTACCATGCCTGTAAAACGGAGTGAGATTTCCAATCCTTCCCGGGCAAGAGAGCTTACAGCAGTAATGAATCCGCCGAGTGGATACGATTCACTTAGAGTGCCGATATAAGAGATTGTAAATGTTTCCGGCAGGGCAGGAGCATCTCCTTCAAAATCAGCCATATCATACCCATTGGTAATCACTGTGATCTTTTCATCAAGGCCGGGCAGCTTTTTTGAAAATGTCTCCTTAAGCGATTTTCCAACGGTAATGATCCTGTCAGCTTTTCGCAGGACATTGATCTCATAAGTTTTGTCAATCATCCTGGCAAGAGGAGTATGACAGAAACCAGAATAATAATATATATCCGTCCATGGATCCCTCAGATCAGCAATCCATCTAATTGCCGGGAATCTTTTCCTGAGTCTGAGACCGATCAGCTGGGTGGAATGGGGCGGACTCGTAGTGATTACATGATTTATTCCTTCTGTGAGGATAAGCTCTGTGGCAGCCTTAAGTGCATATCTGTTCCATCCTCTCCTGGGATCAGGAATAAAGAAATTGCCCCGGATAAACCGGGCTATTTTTCCTGCTATGCTTTTACCTCCATCAGAGGCAAAACCTGCAGAAGGTATTTTAGACTTATCTTTCCTGTAAATCCTGAACCAGTCTGTGGCTTTCGTTCTGATCACCCTCAGATTGTCAGATATTTCATGCTGCAATGAATTATCGATTGCCGGATAGGCGGCAAAAGCCTCATCCACGGTGAGTATAACCGGTTCCCATCCCTCAGCCGGCAGATATTTCGCGAATTTAAGCCAGCGCTGAACACCTGCACCGGAGCCCGGAGGCCAGTAGTAGGTGATAATGAGAAGCTTTCTCATCGCATTCTTTTTATGCCAGGGCGGCTTTCAAAGTCATCACAACTTTTTCAACAGGGTCTGGATCGAAACTTTTTCCTTAATGATGTCCCTGAGCTGCCCGATACCGACCCTTTCCTGTTTCATGTCGTCGCGATACCTGATGGTAACAGAGTTATCTTCGAGGGTCTGGTGATCAATGGTGATGCAATAAGGTGTACCGATAGCATCCTGCCTTCTGTAACGTCTACCGATGGAATCTTTGTCATCGTACTGGCAGTTAAAATCAAATCTTAGGTCGGTCACAATTTTTTCTGCTATCTCGGGAAGTCCGTCTTTTTTGACGAGCGGCATAACGGCAAGTTTCACCGGAGCAAGGAATGAAGGCAATCTCATTACCACACGTGTATCTTTGCTTCCGTCTTCTTTGGTGAGTTCTTCCTCTGCATATGATGCTGAGATAACCTGAAGGAACATTCTGTCGACACCTATGGAGGTCTCTATAACAAATGGCACATAAGATTCACCTTTTTCAGGATCGAAATACTGCATCTTTTTCCCGCTGTATTCCTGATGCTGTTTGAGGTCGAAATCTGTCCTTGAGTGAATGCCTTCAACCTCTTTAAATCCGAACGGGAACTTATATTCTATATCTGTAGCTGCATTGGCGTAATGTGCAAGCTTGGTATGGTCATGAAACCTGTAGTTCCCGCTTCCGAATCCCAGAGCCTGGTGCCATTTCATCCTTGTTTCTTTCCACTTTGCGAACCAGCTTAGCTCTGTACCAGGCTGAACAAAATACTGCATTTCCATCTGCTCGAACTCTCTCATCCTGAAGATGAACTGTCTTGCCACTATCTCGTTACGGAAAGCTTTTCCAATCTGTGCGATCCCGAATGGAAGCTTCATCCTTCCGGTTTTCTGAACATTGAGAAAATTCACAAATATTCCCTGCGCTGTTTCAGGTCTGAGATAGATCTTGTTTGTCCCTTCAGCTGTCGATCCCATCTCGGTAGAGAACATCAGATTGAACTGCCTCACGTCTGTCCAGTTCCGTGTCCCTGAAATGGGGCAAACGATCTCATTGTCGATTATTATCTGCTTAAGTTCTGCGAGATCTGTATCATTTAAAGCCTTTGAGAATCTGGCATTGAGCTCATCTATTTTTGCCTGGTTGGCCAGAACTCTCTGATTAGTCTGCCTGAATTTGGTCTCATCGAATGTGTCCCCGAATTTTTCCCTGGCTTTTTCTATCTCTTTGGTAACTTTATCTTCCAGTTTGGCAAGATGTTCCTCAATCAGAACATCAGCCCTGTATCTCTTTTTTGAATCCCTGTTATCGATGAGCGGATCATTGAACGCATCAACATGTCCCGATGCTTTCCAGATTGTAGGATGCATGAAGATGGCAGAGTCGATACCTACAATATTTTCATTAAGAAGGACCATACTGTCCCACCAGTATTTTTTGATATTGTTTTTCAGTTCAACACCATATTGTCCGTAATCGTAAACTGCACTCAAACCATCATATATCTCACTTGACGGGAATACATACCCGTATTCTTTGCAGTGAGCTACCAACTTTTTGAAAACATCCTCCTGGGCCATAATTTCTCTTTTACTTTTAAGGAAGGCAAAATTAATCCAAAATCTTTTGTTTTACAACGTGTTTGGGCTTCATCTTTGACTCAGCATGTTTTTGTCCGCAAATCTGTTATATCTTTACCCGCGGGTATTACTTATGAAAGATGAAGAAGAGGACGGATTTTCTGGTGATCGGTTCAGGTATTGCTGGTCTCACATTTGCGCTAAAGGCTGCACAGTTTGGGAAAGTGGCTGTGGTGACAAAAGCAGCGCTTGAAGACTCGAACACAAAGTTTGCACAGGGTGGTATTGCTGCAGTATTCAGCGAGCCTGATAATTTTGAAAAACATATCAGGGATACCCTCATCGCGGGAGACGGATTCTGCAATGAAGAGGTTGTGCGAATGGTGGTACAGGAGGCTCCGGAACGGATCAAGGATCTTATTTCACTTGGAGTTTCATTCGACAGACGTGAAGATGGGTCTTATGATCTTGCAAAGGAGGGTGGACATACTGAATTCAGGATTTTTCACCATAAGGACAAAACCGGAGAGGCAATAGAGAATGCACTGGTTGAGCAGGTTAAGAAGAATCCGAATATCACCATTTACGAGCATCATTTCGCGATAGAGATCCTGACCCAGCATCATCTGGGCGATATTCTGAAAAAGAATTACCCGGACATAAAGTGTTTCGGAGCTTATGTCGCTGATCTGGTGAACCAGAAGGTGATCACGTTTCTTTCAAAGATCACTGTCATGGCTACAGGCGGTATGGGTAATGTATACATGACTACCACTAACCCTGAAATAGCTACTGGTGATGGTGTTGCAATGGTTTACAGGGCGAAAGGCACAATAGAGAATATGGAGTTCGTACAGTTCCATCCTACTTCGCTTTATGATCCTAACAGGCGTCCTTCATTCCTGATAACTGAAGCCTTGCGGGGATACGGTGCGGTACTGAAGAACATGGCCGGTGAGAAGTTCATGAACAGATATGACAGCAGAGGTTCTCTTGCTCCCCGTGATATTGTTGCGAGGGCAATTGATAATGAAATGAAGATCTGGGGTGACGACCATGTCTGGCTTGATTGCACTCACCTGGAACCTGAAGGGCTGAAAGATCATTTCCCTAATGTGTATGAACATTGTCTCGCAAGAGGGATTGATATCACAAAAGATTTCATACCGGTGGTACCAGCGGCTCATTATTCCTGCGGAGGAATAAAGGTTGATCTCGATGGGCAGAGTAATATAAGCAGGTTATATGCGCTTGGAGAGGTGTCTTCCACCGGTCTTCACGGTGCAAACAGGCTGGCTTCAAACTCGCTTATCGAAGCAGTAGTCTATTCTCACAGGGCAGCCCTTCATGCAGGAACAAGGCTTGGCGAACTTACCTTCGAGGAGAGAATTCCGGATTGGGACTACAAGGGAACCACTCACCTCGAGGAAATGGTGCTTGTAACCCAGAATTACAAGGAAGTTCAGATGATAATGAGTAATTACGTTGGTATTGTGAGATCCGATCTCCGTTTGGAACGGGCACTGGTGAGACTCGAAATTATTTACAAGGAAACAGAAAGCCTTTATAAACGATCACTTATTTCAAAGAAGATCTGCGAACTGCGGAACCTGATCAATGTGGGATATATAATCATCAAAATGGCCAAGAACAGGCAGGAGAGCCGGGGCCTTCATTATTCGATTGACCATCCCAAAAGAGCAATTACCGAATTCTGATCAAAAATATCCTCATGAACCACCTTGAAGCAACCTACAAAGGGAAAAACAATTTCTGGCGTTATCTGGTGATGATAGCCGCCGTTTTTCTTGCATCAAATACCATCGGCTCAATACCGTTACTTATCAGCTTTCTGATCAAATCTATGTCTGACCCTCAGACTTTGTCAGGGCTGGCAAAAACCTCAGGTGATCTGAGCTTTATCGGACTCGATTCAAATACACTTCTGGCCTTCATGCTGTTTCCTTTTATGGCTGCTCTCGCAGCTTTCTTCTTCCTGGTCAAACCTCTGCATTCCAGAACATTTGCGCAGACAATCAATGGAACATCGAAGATTAGATGGAACAGGTTTTTTACTTCCATGATAATATGGTACGCCTTGTCTGCCGGATATTTCATTATAAATCTAAAACTCGACCCGGGCAATTTTTCTGTCGCAAATACCGGGATGACAGTTCTTATCCTTACGATCATTTCAATAGTCCTTATCCCGTTTCAGTCCGGACTGGAGGAAGTCCTTTTCAGGGGATATCTCATGCAGGGTTTTACTTCAGTTTTTAACAGACGATGGTTTCCTCTTATTACCACTTCTCTGTTGTTCGCACTGCTTCACTCTCTGAATCCTGAAGTCAGGGAGTACGGTTTCCTGACTATGATGCCCCAATACTTCATCTTTGGTATTATATTCGGGATAATTACCATCATGGACGATGGAGCCGAAGCTGCAATGGGTGCACATACCGCTAACAATACTTTCCTGTGCATCATGGTGACCAACAAATCATCCGCACTTCAGACAGCTGCAATATATGAGCAGATAAAGATATATCCCTGGACCGAACTCCTTGTCCTGGTTATTACAGGCTTGCTTTTTATCCTTATCCTAAGTTTTGTATTCAGGTGGAAAGGATTTAAAGTCCTTACAGGCAGGGTAGAGCGGGAGATTATATCAGAGACCGTAAACTGATGTCCGGTCTTCTGATCTGAATTCACCCCATTTATCTCTTATTTCGTTGATGGTGGTTTTTATGTCTTCCACTTCAGAGGCTGTAAGCAGTTTAAGCCTGGTCTCCCTGAAGTGAGGCAGCCCTTTGAAATAGTTTGAAAAATGACGGCGCATTTCGAAGATAGCCCGCTTGCCATCTTTATATTCAAGTGACTTCTCAAGATGCAGAAGAGCGATATCTGCTTTTTCGCTCACTGTAGGTTCCGGCAGCAGTTCCCCAGTGTTAAGATAATGTCTGATTTCCCTGAAAATCCATGGTCTGCCAACGGTTGCACGGCCTATCATTATTCCGTCAACACCATATCTGCCAAACATTTCCCTGGCTTTTTGGGGGCCGTCTATATCCCCGTTGCCAATTACCGGGATCTTCATCCTTGGATTGTTTTTCACTTCACCGATAAGGGTCCAATCGGCCGTTCCCTTGTACATCTGGGCCCTTGTACGACCATGAATCGTAAGAACTTTTATACCGGCATCCTGCAGCATTTCTGCCACCTCGACGATGTTTTTGCTGTCATCATCCCATCCGAGACGCGTCTTTACAGTAACCGGAAGCTTCACTGCCTTCACAATTGCTTCCGTCATGGAAATCATCAGCGGAATGTTTTTCAGCATCCCTGCCCCGGCGCCACGGTTGGCAATCTTTCTGACCGGACAACCGAAATTAATATCGATCAGCTCAGGCCTTGCTTCTTCAGCCATCAGCGCTGCTTCAACCATCGCCCCGGTTATATGGCCGTAAAGCTGTATGCCGATAGGCCGCTCAATATCATAAATGCCGAGCTTTCTGACGCTCTTTTCACCATCCCTGATAAGACCGTCGGATGAGATAAACTCCGTGTACATGACATCAGCCCTGTTCATCTTGCAGATCCTCCTGAAAGAGGGATCTGTAATATCTTCCATCGGAGCGAGGAATAAGGGAAATTCGGGAAGTTCTACGCCTGCTATTTTCAATAGATTTATCTTTGTGGTAAATTCAGGATATCCGGCACAAAATTAATAAAATGGAAAACATTCCAAATCCGGGGTTTGTTGATGAAAAATCTCCTTTAAAACAGTTGATTATTAACATCCTGATCATTTTGGCAGGAGGATCTGCCGTATTTATACTTATCCTGTTCGGAGGAAAAGCTCTGTTTGGAATTGATACCGGAGGGTTAACGGGAACCGGAGGCGGGCTGATGGATAGTGCAGCCGCTTCACTCAGGTTCCTGATCATAGCTCAGGACCTTTCATATTTCATTATCCCATCAATCATTATTATTTTCCTGTTCGAAGGCAGCAACGGTTTTGGGATATTCTCAGTCAGCAGAATTGATTTGAACCAGATCATGCTTGTGATTGTCCTTATACTGATTACTTTCCCTGTTACAGGTCTGTCTGGAGAACTGAACGCAAAGATGAAACTCCCTTCCTTTATGTCGGGACTAGAGGAGTGGATCAGGATGAGGGAAGATAAAGCCGATAATATATTCTCCGTGATCTCGCACAGTGATTCTTTTTCAGGGATATTTATCAATATGCTTATTATAGCAGTACTGCCGGCCATCAGCGAGGAGCTTGTTTTCAGGGGCGTTCTGCTGAGGAATTTCAGTGACCTTTTCAGATCAGGAGGATTAGCAGTATGGGTGACAGCCTTCATATTCAGTGCCTTGCATTTTCAATTCTACGGATTTCTCCCGAGGTTCATATTGGGACTTATCTTCGGTTATCTTTTCCTTTGGAGCGGAAACCTCTGGCTGTCTGTAGCTGCTCATTTTCTGAACAATGCAATACCCGTGGCCGGTTTATTATCCGGCAAAGGTGAAACAATGACTGAAACAACAACCCGGATTACAATGCCGGAGACAATTATGGCTGTGATCTGCTTTATTCTGATGCTGGGAATAATGTGTTATCTGAGGAGAATAACAAAGCAAGTGGTCAATTCAGCGATCATTAATTCCGGCGAAGGAGAAAATGGTTTGTTATGATTTGGTCTCTTCGGAGCTTTCAGCCTTTAGAGATCTCATCTTAAGGATCTCATTCTTCCTGTAAAAATATATCAGGCCATAGCTTTCGCGGAGTTCTTTCCTCTGCTCTTCAGGTGAAACGCTGAATGTTTTTTCCACATCGTTCCATATCTGAAGGATTATTTCGTCGGCTTCCTCTCTCAGTCGTACGATCTTCTGTCCGAAATCCTGTGTTTTCCGGGTGAGGATCTTCTGATTGTTGAGTGCATCCAGAAAACTCCCGAACCTTACCTTCACCACAGCTATTGTAGGATTAGTGATCGGACTGCCCGATTTCCTGATCCTGTATTCCTCTCCTTCTATAATCCTTCTTCCCCAGTTGAGCAGTTCAGTCTCGGTGTTCATCAGTGGCACTGCAGCATTGTCAGTTGCAAGACCATAAAACGCCCTGGTTTCAGCCGGAAGTTCTCCCCTGAAGATAGCCATGTTCATGACCTTGATAAAATGTGTCAGGTAGATCTTTGCCTTCTTAACCGTATCATTATAATCCCTGTTTTTCCTGTTCCGGGAAGTTATCGAGTCGCGATGCTGATGAACACTATGTTCGAATTGAGGCAGAAATTTCTCAAGCCTGATAAGTGTTTTTGCTGAGTAAGCAAGTTTGTTGGTAGGCAACTCTTTCCCCTTATCAAATGCCTTCTTCATGGCACGGACCCTTGATCTGTCGGTATTGGGTAATCTTCTGTATGGCATCAGGCTGTTATTAAGCTGTTGATAAAATGTCAGAAACCCCATGCGAATATATTAATAATTTGTTAATAAGCAAAACTATTCGCATCAGGACAAAATATTGTATTCCTAAAGTTATGATAATACATCCTGCAATGAAATGTCCACAGCCAGACTTCTTAAGACCATAAGAGAAATGAATTTGTTTTTCTTGAAATATTTGTTTTTCAGGAAAATATTCGGATTTCCGGATAAGGGTCCGGCTTATCCCTATATGTATTCTTACTGAACCTGTCCGGTCGGATGTTGTCTGAATCTATGCCGGACGGGTCCATATCCGGTATGTTTGAGTTATTAACTATTTGCAGATATAGGTCAGGGCTCCATCGTTATTAACAATTGTATATGTTTTGGACCATTTAATTATTACCTGCGAATGATCGGAGTACAGGCAGATGAAGTTTTAAGTTGTCCTTAACAGATCTTATTACCGACGGGAAAGGGGTTCTTCGAATTATTCCTACCTTAGTGATCAGGTTTCAGATTAAATATTACAGCCATGTTTAAGAGTGAAGTTTATATCAAAAGGAGAGCGGAACTCCAGAAGAAAATCAGTACAGGTATTGCATTGTTCATTGGTAATAATGAAGCGCCGATGAATTATACTGACAATCCATATCATTTCAGGCAGGATAATACTTTCCTTTATTTCTTCGGGCTCGATCTCCCCGGATTTACCGGGTTGATAGACTTCGATTCAGGCAAGGAATGGATCTTCGGGAATGATATCGAAATGGACGATATAATCTGGATGGGTCCTCAGCCAACTGTCAAAGAACTCGCTTCCAGATGCGGTATTGAAAATACTGCTCCCTTGTCAAAACTTTCGGAGACTATAACTTCGGCTTTATCGAAGAAAAGGAAGGTTCATTTTATTGCTCCTTACCGTGGTGAGACGAAGATGATGCTTGGGTCACTTCTTAGGGAGAACCCGTGTCAGATGAAGACACTTGCATCGCCGGAGCTGATCAGGGCGGTTGCTTCACTTAGGCTGGTAAAGGAAAAAATCGAAATTGACGAAATTGAAAAAGCGCTGGAGATTGCATATGAAATGCATGTGACGGCAATGCAGATGTGCAAAAGAGGAGTAAGGGAGCAGGAGATCTTCGGAACCATGGAAGGCATTGCATACGCCAAAGGTGCAGGTCCGGCTTTTCCAACAATACTCAGCATCGACGGACAGACACTTCATAATCATACTCATAATAATATTCTTGAAAAAGGCAGGATGATGGTTGCCGACGCCGGCGCCGAAACGAAGCTTCATTATGCCTCGGATATCACCAGAACAACACCGGTGGGTGGCAAATTCAGCCAGCTTCAGAAAGATATTTATGAAATTGTACTTAAGGCTAATATTGAAACAATTGCTGCTGCTAGTCCATCTGTCTCAAACCTGGACCTTCACATGCATGCATGCCGGATAATTGCATCGGGTCTCAAAGAACTGGGCCTCATGCAGGGTGACATTGATGAAGCCGTGGCCCAGGGAGCACATGCCCTCTTCATGCCTCATGGCATCGGACATATGCTCGGACTGGAAGTTCATGATATGGAATCACTGGGTGAGAACTATGTTGGCTATAATGAGGAGGTGAAGAGGAGTTCACAGTTCGGACTTGCCTTCCTCCGCTTTGCACTTAAATTTGTACCGGGTCATGTGGTCACTGTTGAGCCTGGCTGCTATTTTATACCTGAACTTATCGATCAGTGGAAGGCTGAAAACAAATTCGGTCAGTTCATCAATTACAGCAGGATAGGTAAATTTATGCAGGTAGGAGGGATCAGGATAGAAGACAATGTCCTCATTACCGAGAAAGGTCATAAACTGATGGGTAAACCAATCCCCAAAACAGTGAAGGACGTTGAAGCTATCTGTTCTTGATTTTCCCGGAATAGCAGATTATTTCTCCGGCAACTCTGTGAAAGAAGATTCTGTAAAAGTTTCTTCTGTCACAGAGTTAGTCATTGAAACATAATATTCCCGTGTCTTTTCTGACTGCTAGCTGATTTTTTCAAGGGTTTTCCAGACCTGAAAGAGTCCCCTTGGCACATGGAAACAACCTTTCCATTTTCCTCCCTTCAGCGGGAGCAGAACTTCCCCTCTCCTGTTGAGATAGCCATACCATTCAGGATACTCATGATCTTTGAAATTCTTCCATGTGTATTCATGTATGATTTCAAACCATTTCAGGCAGTCTTCAGAGCCAGTCAGGAGGTAGCCTTTTGCCATCGAGATCAGTGTTTCGATATGGACCCACCAGAGCTTCTGGTCCCATTCAAGCTGCTGCGGCGGATATCCTTTTCTGTCCATGAAATAGAATATCCCTCCGTACTCCTTGTCCCAACCATATTCTACCATTTGCACAGCAATCTTTGCCGCTTTTTCGATCAGTTCCTTTCTTTTCAACCGAACTCCCAGGTCCATTAAGAACCACATGGCCTCGATCGCATGGCCGGGATTGAGAACTCTCCCTTCAAAACTGTCAGACAACTGATTATCTACAGTTACGCTTTCTACAACAATACCAAGCTCGGGTCTGTAAAAATTATCCAGGACCTCATGAATACACGTGTCAATAGTCCTCTGCAGAAAATCTTTTTCGACAAGATGTTCGATCTCGAGTGACAGGTTGCAAAGGATCATAGGGAGCGCGAAATTCTTCAGATTCCTGGTTCCGGGATATGTCTTGTTCCACTTTCCCTTTGGGTTATCCATCCGGGAAATAATTATATCGAATGTTTTCCGGGCGATCTCTGCATATTCACTGTTCCCGGTGGCCTTGCTGAGTTGTCCGAATGCCATGGTGGCGAATGTATAGGAGAAAATATTATATGGCTCGATAATCGGTTTTCCTTCCCTGGTAACTGAAAAATACCAGTTAAGGTTTCCGTCATGACCATATTTTTTAAGGAATTCGCCTCCCTGTATTGCACAGCGGAGCCATTCATCATTTTTCCCGAGGCTGTTGTGAAGCATCGAGAACATCCAGACCTCACGTCCCTGTAACCAGATGAACTTGTCTGTATCGAAAACATTGCCCTGCCTGTCTAGGCAGGTGAAATAGCCGCCAAATTCCTGGTCCTGCGATTTATCGAGCCAGAATGGCATTACATTGTCAAGGAGCTCGTCCCTGTAAAGTTTAGCCAGAGCTTTAGGATCCATATTAAATCATATAAAATTGTTAAACTCTATTTTTGTCCGCGCTTAATCCACATTTCCTCGATCTCCTCGAGTGATTTGCCGGTTGTTTCAGGAAGTAGTTTCCAGACAATCAGGATATATGGTACACACATCACCGCGAAGAACCAGAATGTACCGGCCGGCTTAAGCAGACTCAGCATGACAGGTGTCAGCTGGCCTATAAGATATGTACCAATCCATAGTGAGAGTCCGGCTATTGACATTGCTGCTCCACGCACCTTTACCGGGTACATTTCCGAGAGAAGAACAAAGATTACAGCACATATCGAAATCGCGCAGCAGAAGATATAGAACAGGAAGAAGATCAGAAGGAATACATGAGGTATCCCAAAACTTGTTCCGAATGCGAAGTAAAAACCTATAAGAAGAAGAGCGATTATCATACCAGATACGCCCCAATAGACCAGCTGTTTTCTTCCAACCTTATCAATGATCACAAGGGCGAGCACCGTAGTGAGCATGTTCACAAGGCCAACGAGTACCTGGTAGAAGAGCGAGTCTCCACTTGAAAGACCGCTTTCGGCGAATATTGAAGGGCCATAATATAGTACGGCATTCACTCCCATAAGCTGACCCAGCATTGCAAGTGCAACTCCTATGAAGAGAGCCAGTCTGAAGCCCGGCTGCAGGAGCATTTTCCAATTAGTGCCTGTTTCATTATTTATCAGGTTCCTCAGGTTTTCAATCTGTATGTTGGCTTCATCCTTTCCATAAATTCTGTTGAGAATACCGGTTGCTCTGGTTTCCTTCCCTTTTACCACGAGCCATCTCGGGCTTTCCGGGATAAAGAAAAGCACTATGAAAAAGAGGACGGCAGGAACAGCTTCCATACCGAGCATTCCTCTCCAGGCCTCAGTGGCAAAAATTTTGCCATGAAGTCCCTGGGTAGCTCCCTGGTCAATCAATGCAACAGAATACCGGAGTAATCCGAAATTTGCCAGATAAGCTCCCAGGAATCCGACAGTTATTGCCAGCTGATACATTGAAACCAGCCTTCCACGGATGGAAGGGATGGATATCTCTGCAATGTACAAAGGAGAAATAACCGAGGCTACCCCTATACCTATTCCCCCAAGTATGCGTGCCATCACCAGTTGCATCTGGTCGGCAGCAATCATGCATCCTATTCCGGAAAGGGAAAACAGAACTGCAGAGATGATAAGTACAATTTTCCGGCCGAACCGGTCGCTCAATGATCCTGCGACAACTACTCCGGCTATTGAACCGGCAAGGGCGCATCCAACATACCACCCTTTTGTTATATCGTCAAGGTTGAACTGTTTCGACACTTGGTCAACCGTACCAGAGATAACAGCAGTATCGTATCCGAAAAGAAATCCTCCCAGTGATGCTACAAGGGAGAGCCAGATAACATAGGCAAGCTGATTGTTCTGTTCTCTCATGATCACCTGATATTGAAGTATTCCCTGTACCTGTTATAAAGATGGCCTGCCTGGACATATGCTGACTGAGGGCTCAGAAAATGAGAGAACTCGAATGTGATCGCTTTATCATAACCAGCTCTTTTTGCAGCTTCCAGTTTGAGTCTGAGCTTGTCGAATTTGATGGGAAGGAACCTTATTGGCATATCCCTGTCGAAAGTCTCGGCGTTGGTCCAGCACTTCATCCCGTATTTATCAGCCAGTTTCTTGTTGACACTGAAGAATGCATCCAGCTCATCATAATCGATATGTCCATCCTGAAAAGCACAGGCGTCTACAACATCGTGAATACCATCGAATATTTCACCCCATTCCTTTTCATGCTCCAGAACAGAAACTGAATTGGCCTTCGTCAGGTCGGCTCCGGCAGCTTCAACAGCCTTTTTCCCATCTATCCATGGTGATATGAATGTGGGAAGTCCTCCGGATACATCCTTACACTGCTTCCCCATAGCATGGAAAGCTCCGATAGCTCCTTTTGTTTTACGGCTTATCTCCCCGCTTATATACCAACCCTGAAAACTTTTGTATTTGCTTCCGTAATCGTGCCATACCTCATCAATAACATACCTGTTATCTTCAATTTCCCATGAGAGATCACCGGTATCCCAGTATCTTCCTGAATCATAAAGTCCAAAGTAGAACTTCATATTATGTTTTTCAGCAAGTCGGAGATACATATCGAGGAGATCTACCGAAGGCATATAGCAGCCTTTTTTGAGAAGATATTTTGATGGGAAGGTTACGAATTTCCGGTATCCTGATCTGATCATGATGACAGTATCGATACCTATTGCCTTCATATAGGCAAAATCGGCATCCCATTCTTTTTCTCCCCAGTTCTGATGAGGGATATCATGGGATATCTCATCAAGAAATGTTCCGGTTATCGGAATGGCATTATTTTTCGGGACAATAAGTTTTGATTCGATTTGTTCCTTTTCAGGTTCAGGTCGCGCGCCTGCAGCACATGCTGCAGCCGGAACAGTTATTGCAGCAACTCCTGCCAGGGTGGATTTTGCAAGAAAATCACGCCTCGTCTGATTTGATTTCATCACTGTTAAATTTCAGGTTAAAGGTAATGGTATCATACAAAGATACTATTTCCTTAATCAGTCCGGCCATTGTGTCTCAATTCCCTGCGACCTGATGAAGTCCTGAAATTCCGCAAGCAGATTTTCCTTTTCCCTGACTGCACGCGGTGGTAATTTTCTTTTTAATACAAATGCAACCAGTGATCCGGCCGATTCCCCGATGTTCCATTCCACAGGGTGAAGCCTGTAACATCCGTTGGTAATATGAGTGGTTCCGATGTTCTTTCCAGCCGCTAGCAGGTTCTCGACCCTTACAGGCAACAGCGCTCCAAGCGGGATGCGGAAAGGCAGAGAGCTTACATCTATATAGTTCGTCCCTGCGCTTGAAGGGTGCAGATCGATCCGGTAATAACCTACGCCAATACTGTCTTTGAATGGTTCAGCCTTTATTCCTTCTTTTTTTCCAAGGATCTTTGATCTGTGGTCGAATCCGATATGTTCCTCAAGAATGGTGAACTGGGCTTTGATTCTTCTTGATTCCCTGATGTAAGGATATTTTGCGAGACCGTCGGTCGTACCCATAACATCACCGCGAGGTCTGATACCTGCCCATCCGTAACCGCCTCCGCGACGCGGAACTTCAGTTTGCAGCCAGTAGAGCAGGGAAAGACTTAGCTGTCTGGCGCCATTTAAATGTCTGCTTGCTTCTTCCTTGCTTACACCGATAATATTCCCCTGGAGATAATCATTCTGCGGCCAGTTGACTATTGTTATATCACCACGATAGGTACCGGGGACAAAATTCTGACGGCTGATTATCCTTCGGTAATTCCACAGGTTAAAGATCGACGGATCATCGATTCCTTCCGGACTGAATCCTGGGTAAACGGGTTTGAGCGTTATCGGATCAGTATGAGCCAGGTCGAGCAGTTTACCTGACCATGGTGGAGTAAGTTTGGGAACATAGTTCTTCCAGAAATCATAGTCACGTGGTTTTTCAATTGTGTGATCTTCTCCGGGAACATAATCCATTGCAAAGCAGACTGTGAAAGCCTGCATATTTGATGGATCCGCCTTCTCAGGGGCGTGAAGTTCCCCGGTTTCTTTCTTTGATTCTGTCCCTGTAACAAATTCGGCGCCAGTAAGTGGCAAAAGGTCTCCAAGTTCTGTCGCATCAATAAAATAAGGTGCAACGAGTATGGTGGAAGTGCCGTCTGGTTTGCTGACTGCTTTAAAAGCTCTGATTGAATTGCCTGTAACATCTGCTCCCTCGATAACAGTATCGGTAAGAAGGGTCAGCCTGCCGGAGCTGATGTAAGGAGCCATCAATCCGGTAAGAACTGCCAGCGCCACTCTTGGTTCATGACAGAGGCGTGAGACTGAACCGTCTCCGGGATTAAGGGTTTTATTATTGCGGGCTTCATCCGTCAGCGGATAGTTCCTTACATAATACTGCCGGATAGCTGTCCTCAGTTCACGGAAGAGTTTTGTTGACCCATGAGATTCAATCCATTCATGTTCATCGGGAGGAACACCCTGTGAAGTGAGCTGCCCTCCTATCCAGTCGGTTTCCTCGGTCATTATTACGGTGAGTCCGTTGCGGAGGGCAGCAAGTGCGGCTGCACATCCTCCAAGTCCACCGCCGGCTATTACCAGATCAGCTTTAATTTCATGTCCGCCCTTATTACTGATACCCTTCCCGTTGTTTACCAGGATATTCTCGTTAATACCTTTGAATGATGCAGTGGTGAGCGCTCCGCCGGTGAGTGCGGTGATCCGGATAAAATTTCTTCTTTTCATGATGTGATGGTTCCTGTATCGGGGAGTTTTAATATGCCTTGAAAAATTCCCTGTTTAGTCTGGCTATATTTGTAATCTTTATTTCCTTAGGGCATTCGGCTTCGCAAGCGCCTGTGTTTGAGCAATTACCAAATCCTGCCTCGTCCATCACCCTCACCATGGATCTTACCCTGTCTTTTGCTTCTATCTTACCCTGTGGCAGGAGGGCAAACTGGGAGATCTTTGCCGAAATGAAAAGCATGGCGGACGCATTTTTACATGCTGCCACACATGCACCGCAACCGATACAAATTGCAGAGTCGAACGCCTGATCGGAATTTTTTTTAGGGATCAGGATAGCATTGGCATCAGGTGCTGCTCCGGCATTGACTGAGATGAATCCGCCTGCGATCTGAATTTTATCGAAAGCAGTTCTGTCTACTATCAGATCTTTTATGACAGGAAAGGGTTTTGCTCTCCATGGTTCAATCCAGATTGTTTCTCCATCCCTGAAATATCTCATGGAAAGATGGCAGGTTGTTATTGCCGGCACCGGTCCGTGAGGATGCCCGTTTATATACATCCCGCATGATCCGCATATCCCCTCCCTGCAGTCGTGATCAAAGGCAACCGGATCCTTGTCCTCTTCAACAAGCTTCTTGTTCAATGCATCGAGCATTTCCAGAAAAGCCATTTCGGGAGAGATGTTATCCATTCTGTAAGTGACAAAATCTCCTTTTGATACGGCATCTTTCTGACGCCAAATTTTGAGTGTAAGTTTCATGATGCCCTATTTATAACTTCTTTCCTTAAGTTCAACTTCTTCGAATTTAAGCTCTTCCCTGTGAAGGATATGCGGCTTATCCTCACCTGCATATTCCCATGCTGCAACATATGCGAACTTTTCATCATTCCTTCTGGCTTCTCCGTCGGGGGTCTGAAATTCTTCCCTGAAATGTGCCCCGCAGGATTCCTCCCTGTTGAGTGCATCTGTAACCAGGAGTTCGGCAAGCTCAATATAATCCGCTACTCTTCCGGCTTTTTCCAGCTCCTGGTTTACCTGCCGGTCAGACCCGGGAATATTTAAATCCTTCCAGAATTCCTCCTTCAGTTCGTTAATAAGAATAAGAGCTTTTTTAAGTCCGGCTTCATTTCTGACCATGCCACAATGATCCCACATAATTTTCCCTAGTCGCCTGTGGAATGAGGTTGCTGTTTTGCTTCCTTTAATCGCAAGCAATTTGCTGATCCGTTCCCTGGCTGTTTTTTCGGCTTCCTCAAACTCCGGACTATCTGTCTGAATTGCAGGAACTTTTATTTCACCAGCAAGATAATTATTGATTGTATTGGGAAGTATAAAATAACCATCGCCTGCAGCCTGCATCAGAGAGCTTGCTCCAAGCCGGTTAGCCCCGTGGTCGGAAAAATTGGATTCCCCGATTGAATAAAGGCCGGGAACGGTTGTCATCAGTTCGTAATCGACCCACAGTCCTCCCATTGTATAATGACCTGCCGGGTATATTCGCATTGGTTCTGCATAAGGATCAATCCCTGTGATTGTTGAATACATATCAAAGAGGTTCCCGTATTTGCCTTCTATCACTTTTCTTCCCTGTTTTTTCATGGCATCCCTGAAATCGAGATAGACGGCAAGTCCGGTTTCACTGACTCCGAATCCGGCATCGCACCTTTCTTTTGCAGCGCGTGATGCCACATCTCTGGGCACAAGGTTTCCGAATGCAGGGTATCTTCTTTCTAGGAAATAATCACGTTCGTCTTCCGGAATATTGTCAGGCGGTCTTTTATCCCCTTGTGCTTTGGGAACCCATACGCGTCCGTCATTCCTGAGTGACTCTGACATAAGTGTGAGTTTTGACTGGAATTCGTTGAGCTGAGGCACGCAGGTAGGATGGATCTGGATAAAACTTGGATTGGCAAACAGGGCGCCTTTCTTATGGGCTTTCCAGGCGGCTGATGCGTTGGAGTTGACAGCCAGGGTCGAAAGATAATAAATGGTCCCGTATCCTCCTGTAGCAAGCACAACAGCATGTGCACCATGCCTTTCAATTTCACCTGTTATAAGATTGCGGGCAATTATTCCCCTGGCCTTGCCATCGATGATGACGAGATCAAGCATTTCGCGCCTGGGAAAGATCTTTACATTGCCCTTCATGATCTGCCTGTTCAGTGATGAATAAGCGCCAAGCAGACATTGCTGACCTGTCTGCCCTTTGGCATAGAATGTTCTGGAAACCTGAACTCCACCAAATGACCTCGTATCAAGAGTGCCACCATAATCGCGGGCAAATGGAACTCCAATAGCCGTATAGTGATCTATCACCTGGTTGCTTACCTCGGCAGCCCTGTAGACATTAGCCTCCCGCGCACGAAAATCACCTCCCTTAATCATATCATAAAACAGCCGGAAGGTGCTGTCTCCGTCACTCTGATAATTCTTTGCAGCATTTATACCTCCCTGTGCAGCAACTGAGTGCGCCCTTCTCGGAGAATCCTGATAACAGAAAGTCTTGACACTGTAGCCAAGCTCACCAAGCGAAGACGAGGCGCCTGCCCCGGACAGACCAGTCCCTATAACTATTATTTCAAGCTTCTTCCTGTTTGCCGGATTGACCAGTTTCGCCGACGATTTGAACTTTGTCCACTTCTGTGAGAGCGGACCTTCAGGTATTTTTGAATTCAGTTTTTCCATGATGATTGAGATTTTCAGTTTCTACCTGAAACGCCACAAAATGATTGATATGAGAGCAAATGAAGCAGGTATCGCAACCGAGTATAACAGTGCAACCACCTTTATTACCGGGGTCCATATCCTGTGATTCAGTCCGAGGGTCTGGAAAGCCGATGAAAAGGCGTGATGAAGGTGGAATCCAAGAAAAACAAAGCATGTCAGATAAATATAGTTGTAGGCCGGGATTTTAAAAAGGTTGTGGGCAAGTGCATAAAAATCATCTGCATTCCCTTTTACAAGGCCAAGCTTCACAAAATAAAAATTCGACAGGTGGATAACGAAAAATATTAGGATCACTGCTCCTGTCCATATCATATATCTAGAGAAGAAAGATGTATCAGATCTGTTCCCGCTTACATAGCCGACCGGCCTCGCAAACCAGTTCTGTATCTGCAGCATGATGCCCCATGTCACATGGATAAGAATGGCTCCGAAAAGGACAACCTCGAATATTTTTATTACCGGAAATGTTGCCATAAAGTGAGCCGCATTATTGAATGGGGCAGGATCATCCTTCAGAAGATACAGATTGATCGCCAGGTGAACGGGCAGAAATGTCAGGAGAAACAAACCTGCCAGCGCCATTATGAATTTCTTTGAAATTGAGGCAAACAGGATCTTATTCATCGGATATGAAATATTAAGTTTGTCTGTATGTAAAGATCGGGTGGATCATCAAATGTAGCTTTTAAAGGTAAGAATTATTATTTACTCACTATGCTAATTATCACAATCAGGCTGTATTCAGAAATATTTTCCTCCTCATGGCTAATTGGTTAACTTTACCTTTCTAAAAAAGATTTTTATGATATTCAAATTCAGGAACGGGAGTATCTCCTATAATGACAGTGGAAAAGGAATGCCGGTGGTTCTTCTCCACGGGTATCTGGAAACATCAGCCATCTGGGAATCTTTTGCTGTCGGACTGGCGGCAACCAACAGGGTTATTTCGGTAGATCTCCCCGGGCATGGCGGATCTGATTGTTTCGGTGAAACGCATTCGATGGATTTTATGGCTTCTGCAGTGAGGGAACTGGCAGATCACCTGGGGATTGAGCGGTTCATTGCAGCAGGTCATTCCATGGGAGGATATGTAGCTCTTGCGCTGGCGGATCTTTTCCCAGGATCATTATCAGGTTACTGTCTTTTCCATTCACAACCTTTTCCTGATACACCGGTAGCAAAGGAAAAGAGGATGAGGGAAATAGCGCTCGTGGATGAAGGAAAGAAAGAGGTATTCATACCGGAAGATATAAACCAGATGTATGCCGCTTTCAACCTTGGGAAGTTTAGTTATGCTGTCGAACGTTCCCGTGAAATTGCAACAGGCATAGGTGGAGCAGGGATCAGGGCTGTTTTAAAGGGGATGATGGAGCGCCCGTCGAGGCTGGAGGTAATGGAAAAAGGAAACGTCCCATGCCTCTGGATACTTGGTGCAGCCGATAATTATATTCCTTACATTACCATAAGGGAAAAAGTCAGGCTTCCTGCCAATGTTACTGTGGTTGTACTTGAAAATTCAGGGCACATGGGATTCATTGAAGAGGAAGATCTCTCAATGAAAATTCTTGCCGGATTTGCAGCCGGCCTGGAATAATTACTTTCAAAGGAACAGACCGGGACGCATAGACAGTAGGAGATCAGTTTTTCTGTTTCTTCAAAAAATCTATTGAGTATAACAGAGTATTGTCGATCTTCTCCCAGATCGGATAAAAACCTTTGTTGTCGAGCATATTACGTGCAATATAGGCTTTTATCTGAGTGCTCATAACATCTCCGGAAATCTTCAGACCGGCAGGATCAGGTTTGATCTTGTCGGAAGCGGCATACTGAACAAACTGTGAGATCAGAGGCTGCTTATCGAGATACTGTTTCAGCTCTTCCGGGCTGTTGAATTGTTTGAGTGTTTCCCTGTTATTCTCAGTATACTTTAGGGCAAACCTGTAGATCAGAGATCTTGTTTTCACAAAATATGGGGATACTCCTGATGTGTCAACCGGCACGAATTTGTCAGGCATTATCCCGCCTCCGCCGTATACTGTCTTTCCTCCCGGAGTAGTGAACCTGAGGGAATCCGAAAAATGTATACTGTCGGATACTTCGAATTCTTTATGGTGATATCTTGTCGAGAGGTCATCAAAGTACTCGTCGAATCCATGGTTGTAAGGCTTCTGTATTGATCTGCCGGTTGGGGTGTAATATCTTGCAATAGTGAGTCTGAGTCCGGAACCGTCAGCAAAAGAAATTGGTTCCTGCACCAGGCCTTTCCCGAATGAACGCCGCCCAATAATGGTACCGCGGTCGTTATCCTGGATAGCTCCTGCCAGAATCTCACTTGCAGAGGCACTCCATTCATCAATGAGCATTACAAGATCGCCTGTCTCAAATTCTCCTTTTCCGGTTGCTTTGGCCTCATTTCTAGGCTGCGCTCTTCCTTTGGTATAAACAATGAGCTGTCCTTCTTTCAGGAACTGATCAGCGATTTGAACAGCAGCTTCCATGATCCCTCCGGCATTTCCCCTCAGATCCACGATCAGGCTTTTCATTCCCTGTGCCTTAAGTTCTCTCAGACCTTTCAGGAATTCATCAAAGGTGGTCATGGCGAAACTGTTGATCTTGATATAACCCGTAGTCGCATTTACCATGTAGCTAACATCGATACTGTAAATAGGGATCTTGTCGCGCGTGATCTCAAAAGGGATTAGCTCTTTCTGTCCGTTCCTGAATACACGGATCCTGACAACAGTTCCTTTGGGCCCTTTCAGCATACCCATCACTTTTTCATCGCTGATATGTTTTCCGGCTACAAGGGAGTCATTAACATACAGGATCTTGTCTCCGGGAAGAAGCCCCATTTTTTCTGATGGTCCGCCAGGGATAGTGCTGATAACAAGAATGGTGTCGGTAAGCATATTGAAAGAAATGCCTATTCCTTCAAAATTACCCTGCAATGGTTCATTGGCCCGAGCCAGCTCTTTTGCCGGGATATATACCGAGTGTGGGTCGAGTTTCTTCAGTATCGCCGGAATGGCCGCTTCAACAAGATCTTCACGGTTAACCGAATCGACATAGTTCGATTCCACTATGTTCAGGATACTGTTTATTTTATCATTTCTCGACCTGATATTTGAGTGCTGCGGGATCTCTTCCCCGACAGGCAGAAATTTTCCAAGCAGTATTCCAATGGCAAGTGTAACTCCCAGTAAAATGGGAAGGATAATGGATCTTCCGGTGTTATTGTATTTCATAAATATCGTTTTCCAGATCAATAAAAACAAGTTCAATCTCTGCGCGCTTAAGAAGATCAAGACCATCGGTCTTATGGTACCGGTCGCAAAATACTACCCTTTTTATGCCTGATTGTATGATCAGTTTCGCACATTCAAGGCATGGAGAGGTGGTTACATACAGAGTTGAATTATCACTTGAGTTGTTCGATTTAGCTACTTTGGTTATCGCGTTTGCTTCAGCATGAAGAACATACGGTTTGGTAACATTGTTCTCATCCTCGCAGATATTTTCAAATCCTGCAGGTGTCCCGTTATATCCGTCAGAAATGATCATTTTACCCTTGACAATCAGCGCTCCTACCTGCCTTCTGACACAATAGGAATTCTGTGCCCAGATTAGCGCCATCTGCAAATAGCGCCTGTCGAAAGCCTTCTGTTTTTCACCGTATGGCCTCAGGGTTTTACTGTCCTGCATTATGCTTACTTATTGTTACAACCAGACTTTTAAACGGTCCAAAGGTAAAAAATTAAATATTGTTTTAGCAAGCGTTGGTGTGAAAGTAACTTTGACTGTCTTAATATCTTGTTGTGGAATTCAGATATATTGTAAATATCACTTTTTCAAGCACCCAGATTTACTATTAATATGCGTAATTTTGTAAAAGTAAGTTGAGAAATTCCCTAATCATAATTGAGTCAGATTAATATTGTTTAATATGTTCAATACAGCCCACCTTCATCCCATGATCGTGCATTTTCCGATTGCCCTTCTTACAGTCGGATTCTTTGCAGAAGTGAGCGTACTTTTTTACCATGACGGGAAATATCTTTCAAAAACCGGATTCTACCTTCTGATCACAGGAGCTGTTGCCGCAATAGCAGCATGGTCGACAGGCCAGCTTTTCACTAATGAGCCAACCCAGGGAGCAATACTTGAAATCTTCAAAAGACATGAGACCGGGGCTCTTGTTACAATGATCCTCGCAGTTGCTGCCGCGGCCTTCAGGCTTTATCTTGTTGTTGCGAAGAAAGAAGAGTCTTCTCTTAGATGGATTGCATTAGGTGTTTATTGTCTTGCTTTCCTTGCTGTGACTTTTACAGGTTTTATGGGGGGCACGATGGTATACAACTATATGATGGCGCTTTAAAGTCAGTTCCTGTTTTTAACCAGATCTTGTTTATAAACCTAAATTAACTGTTATGAAAACTTTAGTAAAAATGATTATGCCCTTGTTTGCAGCGTTAATCCTTTTCAGCTGCTCTTCCAAACCTGTAAAATCAGTTGAAGATCTGAAAGCTGCCTTCAATGGAGAGTCAACAGCAAGCGCGAAATACGCGGCTTTTGCTCAAAAGGCAAAGGAAGAAGGTTTTGATACCGTTGCGGTAATGTTCCTGGCAACATCTAAAGCTGAGGCTATCCATGCAGGAAATCACCGGAAGGTAATGGAAAAACTGGGAGTAAAGATTGAAGGTCCGCAACTCGGAAATTTTGATGTTAAAACTACTGCTGATAACCTTGAGGATGCCATTAAGGGTGAAACATATGAAGTTGAAACAATGTATCCCGGATTTATCAAGGATGCTGAGGGAGAAAAAACAGCTGATGCAGTTAAATCTTTTACATGGGCGCTTGATACTGAAAAGAAGCATCAGGAATTTTACAAAAGAGCCCTTGAAGCCCTGAATGCGGGAGGAGAAAGAAGCTTGCCGGATATCTGGTTCGTTTGCCCGGTTTGCGGTAATACCTATGACGGAATATCAGTTTCAGAAGCTTGTGACTTCTGTATGACCCCCAGGGAAAAATACCTGAAGTTCTGAAGGGACAAAGGTTACGGACTTAATTGTTATAAGGGCAGTTCAACGGAAACATTCTTAACCCGTTGAGATGCCCTTATTGATTTTTCAACCGGATTGTCAGGGATAATCATGAAAAACATGATCTTTGTATGCGGGATTTGCCAATATAAATGTTCTGTGAAAATCCCTGAAACCGGAATAAATGAAATGACTTTTGCAGATTATATTATTAGTTTTCTTTCGGAGCTGGAGTATACGGGTCAGTTACCCGATGGAATATCAGTGATGAATCCATTCAGAAAAAATCCTCTGGTTAAAGAAGTTGCGTCACAATTCTACCGTAAGTATTACAGCGACAGCCGCAGAAGATATATGATACTGGGGATTAATCCGGGCCGCTTCGGCGCCGGCGTCACCGGAATACCATTCACCGACACAAAGAGACTGATTGAAAAATGCGGGATTGAGATGAAGGGAACCTCGACTTTCGAAACATCTTCTGTTTTTGTTTATGATATGATTGACGCATACGGGGGTCCTGAAAAGTTCTACTCAAGGTTTTATATTACTGCAGTAAGCCCGCTCGGATTTACCATAACGAAGAATACCAGTAAGGAAGTTAATTATAATTACTATGATAGCAGGGAACTTACAGCTCTCCTCCGGGATTTTATCATTGACGGCCTGAACACACAGCTTGATTTTGGTATTGAAAGAGAAAGGTGTTTCTGTCTCGGAACAGGAAAAAACTATGAATACCTGAAAAAACTCAACGATGAGACTGGAATATTCGGTTCAGTGATCCCTCTTGAGCATCCAAGGTTCATAATGCAGTACAGGACAAAAACAAAAGATATTTTTATAGAAAAATACCTGACCGCATTCGCTGCAATATGACACATCTGTTTGATTCATTGAAATATGAACATCGCCTTTTTGCGGGTAATCCTTCAGGAGCCTGGCAATATAAGGCATAATTCAAATGTAAGATTCTCGCGTTGGGACACTAAACTGGAATATTCATAAATAGACAAATCATTGGACTCAAAAGTTTCATTCATGGTACTTAATAATTTAACTTCACCTCCAGGAGCAAATCTGAAAGACCGTATGCTGCTTCGAAATCAAGCCGAATTGGCGATGGATTCTTTGAATATCTGAATATCTGTAAGGAGGAAAAGAGTTGTGAATAAAGCTGGAGGATGATTGTGAAAACAAAGATATTATTGGGATCTTAGAAAAATATTTAAAAACCGGTAAAGTATTTATTGCTCATGAAAAAAGAAGCACTGATTGGCACCTTCTGTATCGCACTGCTACTATCTGGCTGCCATCATCATGATTACTTTAAAAACGCAGTAGCTGTCTGGTCATTGTCCGACCTGAATGATAAAACAACAGAAAACAGCAGTCTGAAAGAACATGGGGCCGTTAAATTTGTCAGCTTGAACGGGCAGGATGCAAGAGAGTCAAAGCTGAGAGGGGGAGATGGAATTGCAGCACAATTCAACGGCAACTGGCTTGATGCCGGTCAGGGAGCAAATGATGAATTAAATCTGACAGGTAAAAATATTTCCATTCTTGTAAGAGTAAAAGCTGATATGGTCAATGGTAATGTTCCGATAATTAATAAAGCCGGATCGGATCAGAATATTGCATACAGCATTTCAATAAATAAAGAAGGCGATGATGTTTATATTGAGGGTGAAATAGGAAGCGATGATATTGGCGGAGCATATCTTTTAAGTTATAAGCTTCAGGATGATGAACTTACAAAATGGCACGATATTATGTTCCGTTTCAATGGTAAAAAATCGGAGTTGTTGGTGGATGGGGTTTTACGTGATGATGAAGTTACGGTTGGGGAAATAAGGGATTGGAACAGGCGGCCGTTACTGATAGGAGCACAATACAAACAGCCTTACGGGTATGCAGAGGTTTCAGAAGATCATGTTGCATCAAAATTCAGCGGTCTAATTGATCATATTGCATTATTTAACCGCTTTTTGTCTGATAAAGAAGTAGCAGAATTGTCCGGAGTAAGGGAGTTGAAAGACGGGAAACCTCAGTACTATAGTGAAAAATACCGGCCGCAATTTCACTTTTCCGCAAAGAAAAACTGGATAAATGATCCTAACGGGCTTGTGTATTACAATGGAACATATCATATGTTTTTCCAATATATGCCTCCTCACAGGCCGGGCGCTTTCAAAGACTGGGGTCATGCAATAAGCACTGATCTTGTTCACTGGGAACAGACCCCTTATCATATTACCCCCCATAAAGTATGGGCAGGGTGCTGGTCCGGATCAGCTGTTGTGGATATCAACAATTGCGCCGGCTTCCAGACAGGAAATGACAAATCAATTATTGCCTTTATAACGAACGGCGGAAATCCGGATGAAGGTAACGGAACAAAAAATACCCAGTGCATCGCCTATAGTACCGACGGCGGTAAGAAATTTACCTATTATGATCAGAATCCTGTAATACCCAATATCTATAATTATAACCGTGATCCTAAAGTCGTGTGGGATGAAGATTCCAAAAAATGGATTTTGTCACTGTACATGGACAAGAATAACGATTTCGGATTGTTTGCATCAACTGATTTAAAAAAATGGGAATATCTGACAACCGTATCGCTCGATGGTGTTGCCGAATGTCCCGGATTTCTGCCATTGCCTCTTGATGGTAATACTAACGATAAGCGATGGCTATTCTATGGTGCAAACGGCAACTATATGATAGGCAGGTTTGATGGCAAAAACTTTAAACCTGAGACAAAAGTCGTCAGGGCCGATTACGGTAAGAATTTCTACGCCGCCCAAACCTGGAGTGACGCTCCTGATGGAAGATGTATTCATCTTGCCTGGATGCCAACAAAGAGATACCCTGGTATGCCTTTTGAACAGCAGATGAATTTCCCGACCGATCTTACCCTCAGATCAACATCAGAAGGTCCCAGAGTTTTCAGGATGCCGGTTAGTGAAATAAAAAGCCTTTATAACCAGGAATTTAAATGGAACAATGTGCTTCTTAAAAACGGAGATAACCTTTTCAGTGACATTAAAGGAGATCTTTTTGATTTCAACATTGATATTGATCCTATTAGATCAGCATCTTTTGAAATCGGGATAAGGGGCGCAACAATTCATTTTGATGCCGCCAGGAAGATTATCTCGTGCGGGGGACCCTTGGTTGAGAATAATATCATCCCTGAAAACTTGAGATCAGATAAAAAACCGGATGTAAATTTCTTTAATAACCTTGGAGAAGCACCTTTATCTCCTGATAATGGCAGGATAAAACTAAGGATACTGGTTGACCGCACAACCGTGGAAATTTTTTGTAATGACGGCAGAATAGTTATAACATCCTGTTTCCTTCCCAAAGATGACGATCTTTCATATTCACTGACTTCAAAAGGAGAGATAAAGGTTATAATGGCGGAGATTCATTCACTTAAGTCAGCATGGGTAAGATAGCTTGTTTTATAACCGCTGGAGGTTGAAACCTGATAATCAGTACTTACAACAATAAGAAAAGAATAAAAAACGCCAGTAGTGATAAAAAGCTTAATGATTGAAAAACACCTTACACAATAAAGTAAGAATTAAAATTGGATTGGAACACTTAAGCAGGCAGCTGACCTCCTGTTCAGGTTTTGGTTTAGCAATTCATTTATATAAAGGCTGACCTTCTATAAAAAGGAGCTTCAGAGGCAGACGGGTCAGGAATTTACGTATCTGCATAGCAATGATAAAGTCTGCCATGGGAGACTATAAACCGGAATAGAAATTATATGAAGTCCGTGTTCACCGGTTTCCAGTATTGACGTCTATTCCGTTACACCTCAGTATTTACCGTAATCAACGGCAGCCCTGATCATTTCTTCTATTATATCCGGATCGACATCGGGTTGGAGGATATGTGCGGGTGCCAGAAGATATCCCCTGTTCCTGCCGAGTATAGATATTCTCTCTTTTATTTCGGACCTTATCTTTTTAATATCGCCGGAAGGAAGAAGAGATTGCTGGTCTATCCCGCCGAAAAAACAGATTTTATCGCCATACCTGTCTTTCAGTTCTTTGGGATCAGAACCAGGGACGTTCGGCTGAACCGGATTATAAACATCAACGCCAAGTTCTGCAAAGTCGTCGATTAGTGGCGCTACTGCACCGTCGGAATGCATTATAACTGTCACGTCGGGCTTTTCGGCCCGCAGCTTTTCAATCATCCTTTTATGACGAGGTTTGAACCTGACTCTCCAGTCGTCAGGAGAGATGAGTGTTGAGGTTTGACTTCCAAGGTCCTCTCCGAACCAGATGGCGTCTGCACCGGCCCTGATCAGCTGAAGCGCCAGCCCGGTGCTCCAGTACTCAACCTGGTCATTAAGTGCTTCAATCCATGGCTCTTCACAAAGCATACCGATCATGTATTTCTCGAGACCGGTCAGGTGCCATGCCATTTCGAACAGAGATATCTCAACATCCCCGATAACAAAATAGTCTTTTCCGAACCTGTCAATATCGCGCTTCGCCTTGTCGAACCTTCCGGGAGCATATGGATCGGGGAATTGATAGTTTTCAATGTCACCTGCTGTGGAAGCATTTTCGAGCGGGCATCTGATCACTTCAACATAGAGACTGGTAGGTTGCATGTGCATCCCGAATTCATTTTTTGTTATGTTTTCTTTGATTGTTTCCGGTCTGTAGCCGGTTGGTACAGTGCCGCCTACAACAACTATGTCGCTGCCCATTTTTGTCCTTATCTCATTGGCCGAAATACGGTATGTAAGGTCTTCATAATAGGACAGAGCATAATCAGGTTCTATCCCCAGTCTTTTCCCGAATGTCTCGGTATGTTGCCGGCAGAGATCGAACTGAACCGGCACCCTGTCAGGATTGCCTTCTGTTTTTCTGAATGCCCTTAAAACCCTTTCCCTCGAATTCATATCTTCAGTTGTCAAATTTTTCAGTTATTGATTATTTTTTTCTGCCTGAGCTGTGCAACAGGATATTTGTCACATCAACGGTCACAATATGCCCCTTTCCGGCTTTTTCGAATATTGGCTTCAGAACGATGTAAAATGCATCTACCTTATCTGGTTCGTCAATTATCTCAACAACCAGAGGAACCTTTTCAGTAATTTCCCATAGTTTATTGGTATAAACTTCACTGCTGGCGCCGTATCCCATTATTCCCTTTAATACGGTGGCACCGGCCAGACCCTGTTTCCTGGCAAGATAGACTATCACCTCGTAGAGAGGAGAGTGATCGTATTTATCAGTTGAACTGATATAGATCCTCAATCTTTTTACAATATCACCCTGATCCATATTTTCAGAATATTCTGGTTACAATCACACCGATAAAAGTTGCAGCTATTCCCAAAAAGACACTTGAAGTGGTATAGAGCATGAAATGAAAGAAGTTGCCATCACGCAGAAAAGCCAGGTTCTCATTGGCAAAAGTGGAAAAAGTTGTGAATCCTCCGCAGAAACCTACGGCAAGAAACATTTTCCATTCCGCGCTCAGAAGTGTGCCTTTGTCTGAAAATCCATAGATCAGACCAATGAGAAAACAACCCGTTATGTTCACAATAAAAGTACCGAAAGGGAATGCCATCTGCAGATTCTGCTGTATCACCCTCGAGGCAAGGAATCTTGAAATGCTCCCAAGAAATCCGCCCGTTCCTACTATCATTAAGGTTTTAAACATTGTGGTCGGAATCAGAATATCCGTAGCTCCGGGTATAATTCAACAAATGGATCCACGGTATCTTTGATCAGTCAATATTGTACATTACGAAAGTAGCAATTATTTTTATTTTGGGATGTTTGATCCTGCTTTAAGCTAATCGTGTTAATTTTGGCAGATGCGGAATAATATAAGAAATGATTTTAAAAGAGAATAAATTCAGGTCCCTGCGCAATTTCAGGGATTTAGGGGGAATACCTGCCGGTGACGGCCGGTTTGTCAGAAGCGGGATCATATACAGATCGGCAAATCCTGTAGGATTGCCGGCTGGTGATCTGAAGATTCTGGAAAACCTTGGAATAAAAACCTATATTGATCTGAGGGGCCCGGAAGAGTTCCGGGAAGGATATGCCATCGACCATTCTGAACGAGTTTCGCTCCCTCTCGATTTTCAACAGGTTACAAGGGAAAGAATGCAGCCTGTGATCAGGAAGAGAAATTCCGAAAAACTTATCGAGGATATTTCAAATGATATTTATCTTGAAATTCTTGATGCCTCTGTTCCGGTATTCAGGCAGGTGATGGAAATCCTTTCTGATGAAGTGAGGGTTCCGATCCTGATCCATTGCCATGTAGGAAAAGACAGGACCGGGATAATAGTTGCACTTCTTCTGATGGCACTGGGAGTAGAAAAAGAAGTGATTGTAAGTGATTTCATGAAATCCAACCAGGCTCTTTACAAATCATTCAGGAAATATTTCCTGACAAGAGCAATACTTACATTAGGGATTTATCCCTACAGGAGACTTATGTTTGCCGTTTCTGTCAAACAGAAGAATATTGAATCTGTTATCGACAGTGTAACCAATAAGTATGGCGGAATAGAAGGCTATCTGGCAGCATCCGGTTTTCCTGAAGATAAGCTTCAGAAAGTCAGGAAAAGACTGCTGGAAGGGTGAATAATCACTGAAAGGCAGTAACCGGGTCAGGAGGATAAACCGGACATATATGAAAATATCTCCAACAGGAAAAAACGAGTCTTTCAGTCTCAGGAAGAGATTGAACAGTTTCAGGGCAGCTGCTAATGGGATCAGATTGCTGATAAAGTATGAGCATAATGCCAGGATACACCTGGTGATTTTTGTTCTGGTGATTATTTTTGGGTTCCTGCTGAAGATATCTATGAATCAGTGGCTTGCAGTCACGTTTGCTGCTGGTCTCGTTCTGGCCTGTGAATGCCTGAACAGCGCGGTGGAGTATCTATCAGACCAGATTACCACTGAATTTAGTGAGAATATTAAAAAAGCCAAAGATATTGCCGCGGCAGGAGTGCTTATCGCCGCAGCTGCTTCTGTTGCGATCGGCCTCATGATCTTCATCCCGGCCATTATGAGGATATTCGGAGGATAGTTACATTCTAACATCATTAATCGGTTATGGGTATAAAGCTAATTTTACTTTCAGTGTTCGGTATTGCAATGGCTCATCTGGAAGGAGTTGTCGTTGTATATCTGCGAAAAGCGCTCGGATTGACCGATTTGGAATCAAACAAAGTTTCACTTGAGAGGTTCCCCGACTGGTATCTGCACATTGAAATGACAAGAGAAGTCGCTACGATCGTTATGTTGATGGTCATCGCTTATATTTCCGGAAACACCTGGACAGAGAAGGGTATTTTCTTTTTATGGACATTTGCTTTCTGGGACCTTTTCTATTATCTGTCTTTGTTCCTGTTAATTAAATGGCCACCCCGTCTCACTTCCATCGATGTCCTTTTTCTCATCCCCAAACCCTGGATAGCGCCTGTCTGGTTTCCGGTGGGAGTTTCTTCTGTTACTATAATCACTATTCTGTTACTGTTTATTTTTCATATTATTCATTGAGGTAATGAGGGTTCCGGTCATATTAATTTGAAGTGACGGATACTTGATTTATCTTTCCGGCGTTATCTTGTTGTCGCAATAGAACTTTCAATCTTGTTTAACATAAATAGAGATCTGATATGAAATTAAAACGTTCATTCACAGGAATTATCAGCCTCCTGCTTATTATTTTTGCATTTCAGGGTTGCAGCAAATCGGATAAATCAGGCCAGGATAATTCTTCTTCGGCTGTGATTGTGGATCACAAAAGTACCACACTCTCAACAATCCCTTCAGAATATATAACCAAAGCAAAACAGGAACTGCATATTGCCTACAGCCATACCTCTCACGGAAGCCAGCTTATTGACGGGATGAGCGGATTGATTGATTTTAAAGGATCTCAGTATGAATGGAATGAAGGGGGGACAGGAGGTGCTCTCGACATTCGCGATTACGCAATGCCTGGTGATCTGGGTAGTCCCGACAGGACAACCTGGGAATCCGAAACAAGAGATTATCTCGCTGCTCATCCGGATATCAATGTGGTTATCTGGTCGTGGTGTGGAGAGGTATCCGGATCCACTTCAGAAGAGATTGAGACCTACCTGAGTCTTATGAATGGCCTTGAAAATGATTTCACTGATGTCAGATTCGTATATATGACAGGCCATCTTGACGGAACAGGGCTTAGCGGCTCACTTCACCTCAGAAATAATCAGATAAGGGAATATTGCAAGGAAAACAAAAAGATCCTTTATGATTTTGAGGATATTGAAAGCTATAATCCAGATGGTGTCTATTTCGGGGATAAAACTCCTGATGACGGCTGTAATTATGATTCGGATGGAAACGGTTCGAACGATTCCAACTGGGCACTGGAATGGCAGGAAAGCCATACCGAGGGAACCGATTGGTACAATTGCGGAGCGGCACACTCACAGCCTGTTAATGCCAACATGAAAGCATATGCTGCCTGGTGGCTTTGGGCAAGACTCGCCGGATGGAGCGGGAATTAAGATCCGGTCTGTTTACGGGATAGCATGATTTGTCAATAAATGTTAAAACATTACCTGAACTAAGTTATTCTGTTAAATTTGACGCAAAATCACTGAAAGCTACTAATTGCTTACCTGAACTTTTGCGCATCTTTCATGAGAATTTTTTCGAACTGCAAGATTAACCTTCTTGTGCTGGCTGTCTGCCTGTTGGTTTCCGGACCATTGTATTCTTCAACAAATCTTTTGTATAGTACAGAAGGGCAGGACACGATCCCTGGCAAAACCAAACTGAAACAACCGGTTTATACTACCACCAGGCTGGAGACTCCGAGGCCGGTTATAGATGGAAAACTTGATGACGAGTGCTGGAAGCATGGCTCATGGGCCGGCAATTACCATCAGTATATTCCCGCTGAAGGCGCAGAACCTTCATACCCGACTCAGTTCAATCTGCAATACGATGATAAGTATATTTATGTTGCTCTGAGAGCGTTTGACGGAGAACCTGATAAAATCCAGCGGCTGGCCGGAGCCCGTGATGAGTTTGCCGGTGATATGATTGGTGTGAATTTCGACAGTTACCACGATTTCCGGACAGGTTTTGAATTCAACCTTTCTGCCTGGGGCCAGAAAGTAGATTTGATTCTCTTTAACCCTGAAAACTGGGATTTCAACTGGAACGCTGTCTGGAGGGGGAAAACAGGTCTGGAGGATTCAGCATGGGTAGCTGAAATAGAGATACCGCTCAGTCAGCTGCGATACAGCAGTAAGGATGAGCAGGTGTGGGGTCTTCATTCTTGGAGGTGGATCAACAGAAAGATGGAGGAGAGCGACTGGGAATATCAGACCAGAACCGGCCCGGGTGTAATGTTCAATTTCGGGGAGCTTCACGGAATAAAAGGTCTGAAACGATCCCAGAGGCTTGAAGTGATGCCCTACGCCCTCGGAAATCTGAAAACAATGAAACGTGATCCCTCGAATCCATTCACTTCAAAGGGAAGAAACTGGGGAGGAAATGCCGGACTTGACGCCAAGATTGGAATATCAAGCAATTTCACACTCGATATGACTGTCAATCCCGATTTTGGACAGGTGGAATCCGATCCTTCCGTGATGAACCTTACAGCATTCGAGACATTTTATGAGGAGAAAAGACCATTCTTTCTTGAAGGACTCACAATTTTTGACTACAAGTTCGACGACCAGAGCCTTTTTTATTCAAGAAGGATAGGCCATGCTCCCTCGGTGTCACTCACAGAAAGCGATACACTCCATGTCGACTCTCCTTCAATGACCACTATCCTCAGCGCTCTGAAACTGAGCGGTACCACATCAAAAGGTTTATCCGTCGGATTGATACAGAGCGTTACCGCTAATGAATTCGCGAGACTGAGCGACCAGTACGGAAAGAGAAGTACTACCAAGGTTGAACCGCTTACGAATTATATGGTTGCCAGGGTTCAACAAAATTACAACGGTGCAAACACCGTCGTGGGAGGAATGATCACTTCTGTTAATAGGTCAATACATGATGAAGAACTCAACTTCCTTCCTTCAAATGCATATACAGGAGGACTCGATCTTCTTCACCACTGGCGTGATAAGGAATTTTATGTCGATGGCAGGCTGATAGGAAGTTACCTTAACGGATCCACCGGGGCCATGAAAACCCTGCAGGAATCTTCCGCCAGATATTTCCAGAGACCTGGCGCCGATTACCTTAATTATGATACTACCCGTACATCCCTCAGCGGTTACGGAGGTAAAATAAAAATAGGCAAAGGATCAAAGGGATTATGGAGATACTCTACCCAGGTTTCCTGGTTCTCTCCGGGTGTTGAGCTGAATGATCTCGGATACATGAAAACTGCCGATGCAATCAATCAGGTAAATGAGATAGCCTATTTTGTCAATAAACCGGTTTCCATCTTCAGAACATACAAGATTGATCTGGAACAATTCAACAACTGGAACTTTAACGGCAGCTTTCTTGGCTCCGGGAGCCATCTGGCTTTTACCTCCGAATTCAGGAACCAGTGGAGCCTTAGCCTGAATATGATCTACCATTCAGACGCGACAGATACCAAAATACTCAGAGGCGGATACGACATGATGATGCCTTATTATCTTTATTCATTCGGAGGCTTACATACAGATTATTCCAAAAATGTCGTCCTCGGTGTTGATTATACATGGCAAAGAAGAGGCAATAATTCTTCAATGTACTATGAACTCAAACCAGGTATCACTTACCGGCCATTCAGAAGATTCAAGATCGGACTCACTGCCGACTATCTTGATAATAATGATGATTTGCAGTACGTGGATGTTGTATCCGGTGATAATCTGCCGGACATGAAATATATTCTGGGAACAATAACCCAAAAGAACTATGGCCTTACCCTCAGACTTGATCTCAACCTTACTCCTGAATTTTCAATATTGTATTACGGTAGTCCTTTTATCTCAAAAGGGAAATACAATAATTTCAAACATGTGACAGATCCTGAGGCGGATTCTTACTCAGACAGGTTTGCACTCTATGACAGGGTTGAGCCTTATGACGGAGGATACAGGCTCTATGAGGACGGGGGAGTTAATTCCTATTACACTATAGATAATCCTGATTTTAATTTTCATCAGTTCAGGTCAAATCTTGTTGCAAAATGGGAATACAGGCTCGGCTCTTATATTTATTTTGTATGGTCGAGTGATATGACAGGGATTTCAGGCTCTTCAGATGCCACGATGAATCAGTCGCTGAGAGAACTTAAAAATACTGCTTCGAAAAATATTTTCCTGGTAAAATTCAATTACTGGTTTTCACTCTGATACAGGGCTATGAAGATCAACAGGAAATAATTCAGGATTATTCCTTTTGAATACAGTTAGTTGTGCACTAATTGCCGATAAGCTTGTTCTGATTTTTTCCACATACGTTTGTAAAAACGTTTAATAACTTTTATCAAAATACTACCAATTACTCATAATTAATTGTTAAAACTAATTTTTATCTTTTTATCTTTATGTCGACCTAACAAATGTTGTAATTTGTCTCTGTAACTTTTTCTTGGATAATAAGGGGGGTTCGTTATTCTGAGATGAAATTGCTGGTATGCGAAGATAATAAGCTCGTAATGAAAACCCTTTCCGTTATTCTGGAAAGGGATGGTTTTAAGGTTGACCTGGCGGAAGATGGCAACAAAGCTTTTGATCTTATTCAAAGGAACATTTACGATTTGGTTTTAGTTGACATCCATTTGCCGTTTCACAGTGGTCTTGAGATCATAAAGCATCTCAGATCAGATCTGAACCAGAAGTCTCATGTTTTGGTGCTTTCAGCCTTCAGTGATCAGGAGGTGCAGCGTCAGGCAGGTGAACTGGATATTGACGGTTATATGGTTAAGCCTTTTAATCCATCTGATCTGGTAAAAAAGATCAGATCCATACTCAAACTGGATGTATGAATAAACCGGCTGTTCTTATCATTATAGTATCTCTGTTCGCAGTTTTATTTCTTCCTGTTACACTGTCAGGGCAGGAGATACAGGATCCTGAAGCCGAATACAGCAGGATCAGGTCTATGGCTTTCGAGGGAAAACTCGATTCAGCAGCCATTGCCGGCAGAAAGCTGGTAAACAGTTTTCCTTCATATGGAGATGCAAGAATTCTTCTTGGCCGGATACTGGCCTGGAAGAAGGACTATAAAAATGCATCCGCAGTAGTTGACACTCTTCTGATGACTGAGCCTGGCAATTCCGAAGCTCTTTCACTGAAACGTGATATTGTACAGTGGTCGAAGGAAAACCGCTCAGAGTCTACAGGGCTGAGGGCAGGTTACCTGTTCGATTCATTCAGGGAACCTTACAGCAGATTCTGGCAGGTATTCAATGCAGGTGTTGAACACAGGTTCAACTGGGGCCTGTTGGCGGGTGGCGTAAATATCGGAGATGCCAACATTGGAGCTCCAAATACTGACCATGCCACTGAGTGGCAGGCAGAAGTCGAAGCCTATCCGAAATTCTCCGCTAAAAACTATGCTTACCTTGAATATGCCTATAGTCCCGGGAAATATTTCCCCACGCATAGAGCGGCAGCTGAATTCTGGCAGGTACTACCGGCAGGATGGGGAGTGTCGGCTGGTATGAATTTTTATTATTTCGACAGAATTGCTGACTCTCTTAATGATAAGAGAAATATCTATATTGCTCATGCATCTGTTGAAAAATATGTCGGGAGATACTGGATTTCATTAAAAGGCTACCTTCACTTTAAGGAAAGTTCAGATACTACATCGGGGTACAATGTTAAGAAAGAGACTTTATCGGGATATCTGAACATCAGGCGATATTTTAATGACGTCAATTATCTGCAATTGGGACTTGGTGCAGGTACGGCTCCCGATGAGCCTTACAATATATGGACTAGCCGGTACAGCGCTTACAGCGCGAGACTTACCTATAATGTAAGTCTTTCAAAAAAACTGATAATGAGAGTAGGTACAGGCTATTCTTATGAAGAATATCAGGAAAACACATGGAGAAACAGGTTAGATGGCAATATAAATTTCGTTTATGCAATCAAAATGAAATAATGAGATTTCTGATATTTCTGATACTGCCCCTGTTTATCTGTCCTACCGGTAAAGGAAACCCAGGCATTTCTTACGAAATCTCCGGCCGCGATCTGTTCTCATCCTGTATCATAAAAGAAAACGAAGATATACCTTTAGTGCAGCAGGATACCCTGCGCATAAAAAATGACAGTTCAGGCGCTGTTCTGAATGGAGGATATGTTGCGGCTCCGCAGGATTCTTTCTCCTACCAGATCGGAGCTTATAAGCACAGGTCAAACGCCGACAGAGTTAAAAACAGGCTCAAAGGCAATTCAAAAATAAAAGTCAAAATAGTTGTTGAAGACGGGTTGTACAAGGTAAGGGTAGCTAATACACCTGAAGAAACCCCAGAGGCAGATGTAGATACTGTAAGCTCATCTTTGGCGGCAGAAGCCCAAAAAGAACCTGGGAAAGCTGATACAATTGGTCACAGGCATGATACTGTTTCAAGGATTCCTGCAACATCGAATAAAGTCGTTCAGACAGCTGCAGTTGATACTGTCGCGATGTACGGTGAAATTTTATTCTTCGGGATTAAAAGTCCATGGCTTAAGCGCGTCAGATATTTTGGTGAATCCTTCACTCTCGTAAATGCCCTTATATCTACAATACTCCTTTCGATAATGAGCATGATCGTCCTGCTCATAATAATCCTTCTTCACAGGAGAAAACTCGAGAAAGATGAGAAAAGACAACAATTCCTGATGGAGAAATATCAGAGCCTGATTGTCGATTATCTCTATGGAAGCGCCTCCGTGAAAGAATTCAAGCCCATCGCATCGGATAGATTCAGCCGGCAGGTTTTGATCGACCAGATGATTGATGTAAGCATAAACCTCAAAGGAGAGGAGAGCCATAAACTGATAGGTTTGTATAAGCACCTCGGACTTGACAGAGATTCACTGGCACGTGCAAGGGCTTTTCGCTGGCATAAGAAAGTAAAGGGATTCAGGGAACTGGCCTTCATGAACATCAAGGAGGCCAATGGTTCGATATTCAAAGCTCTCAATTCTTCGAATGAAATTCTCAGGATGGAAGCCCAGATTGCCCTTGTCAGGCTTAGTGACGATAATCATTTTGATTTCTTATCACACCTGGCACGACCATTTTCACTCTGGGAACAAATAACACTGCATGATCTTATCATCCAGCATGATATACCGGTACCACCATTTAGTCAATGGCTGACTTCACCTAATGATACAGTTGTCATGTTTGCACTGCGGATGATAAGGGAATTCAAACAGACTGATGCGGAAGAGGGGATTACAAATGCTCTCGGGCATAAATCGGCTGACGTGAGAACTCTTGCCGTTCAGGTTGCAGGAGATCTTGGCATGAGGTCGACTCTTGATGCTTTAAAGAAAATGTATAAGGATCAGGATTATAAAACCTGCCTGGAAATCGTTAAATCGATGGGCAAGATGCCGGATGGCTCCATGCTCAATTTCCTTAAACTGGTACTGGATAAGGAGGAGGATGTTCAGTTGCAGATCGAAGCTACCAAGTCTATTGAAAAAATGGGAGAAGAAGGAGTTAAAGCCCTGGTTAAGATAATGAAGTCCGAATATAAAAACTATAATATTGTAGTAAGGCATGTTCTTGACAAGCGAATAAACTGACGGGTATGGGAATTGTTTTTGCGAATCTTATTTTTATCCTTACTCTGGTAATATTCACATCTTACCTGATGCTTGGTATTTTCTCAGCAATGGCTCTCAGAAAATACCTGAGGAAGAACAGCTATATCAACTATAATGCCCTTGTACTTTCGCCTCTCGTACCAAGGATTACCATTATTGCGCCTGCATTTAATGAGAGCAAGTCGATCATTGACAATGTGAGGACTCTCCTGTCTCTGTACTATAATAATTTTGAGGTCATTATTGTAAATGACGGTTCTACTGACGATTCTTTCCAGAAGGTTGTTGAAGCGTTTGAACTGGTAAGGGTAAATTACTATTTCGATTACCGTATTCCCTGTGAAAGGATAAAAGGGGTATACAAATCGGATAATCCATCCTTCAACAGACTTACGGTGATAGACAAGAATAACGGGGGAAAGGCTGACTCTCTCAACGCCGGGATTAACATAAGCAGAAACAGCCTGATTGTGACAATAGATGCAGATTCTATTATTGAATCTGATTCTGTGCTTAAACTGGTCAAACCTTTCCTTGAAGAGAAAGAACGTAAGGTGATCGGTACCGGAGGAGTCATAAGGATTGTAAATTCATGTGAGGTCGAAAGCGGTCATATCCGGGATATCAGACTGCCCAAGCAGATCCTTCCAAGACTTCAGGTACTGGAGTATACCCGCGCCTTTCTGCTCGGAAGAATGGCTTGGAGCCAGCTCGACGGTCTTATGCTTATCTCCGGGGCAATGGGTATGTTCGACAGGGAAACTGTCATTCTTGCAGGAGGCTACAGTACAAAAACCGTAGGGGAGGATATGGAGCTGGTTCTCAGGATGCGACGATACAAAGCCGAAAGAAATGAGAAGTATGAGGTGACTTATATTCCTGATCCCCTGTGCTGGACCGAAGCCCCCGCGGATTTCAAATCGATGAGGAAACAACGTACACGCTGGACAAGAGGATTGATTGAATCGTTGTGGAGGCACAAACGGATACTTATGAACCCGAAATACAAAAGGCTGGGCCTTCTTGGCTATCCCTACTGGCTGTTCTTCGAGTGGCTCTCTCCTCTGATCGCTTTTTCAGGAATTGTTTATACAATTTATCTTGCTATTTTCCAGAAACTGAATCTTCCGTTCTTCCTTCTTCTCTACCTGTTCGTTTATACCTTTGCTGTCAGTTTATCGATATGGGCTGTCCTTTTTGAAGAGATAACTTTTCACAAATATGGCAGAAAACGGGATGTTCTTCGCCTTATTGCTGCTGCGTTTGTAGAGCCATTCTTCTATCCTATGCACACATTATTTGCGCTTATAGGAAACATTGAAGCGCTTGGAGGCAAGCAAGGATGGGGCAAGGCAACCAGAAGCGGATTCGATAAAAAGAAGAAATCGAAGAAGAACCCGAAATAAATTTTGGACTAATCAGCAAACCACGGGATCGACTGTAACCCCTCCTTAACTATCTTATAAGATTCCTTTTCAACCGGTACCGTCTGCGGAACCACAAGCCAGCTGTCCCAGTTATACCTGTCGGTTGTAGAAACAAGCTTCCCCTGAAAATATACTGAGATTGCTATACCGTCAGATTGCGTAGGCTGCATGGTGAAGGTATATCCTCCGTCATATGAAATGGCGCCATCAATAACCGACATCCTGGTAGGATCGTAAAAATATAACATCGTCCATGGGATCCTTATTTTTACGGTGTTTCCGTTCCATGCAACTGCCGTTCTCAATCCGGCTGTAAAATCGGCGGAATGTTCCATAGGCATACGGCCTATATCCTGGGTTGTCTTCTCATACTCATCATTGGTCCATTGCATGACTTCCCACGGAGCGCCATCAGTAGTAGTGCTCCTGTACTTCCTGATCGCCGGATCAGTAAGATTGAATCGTGGAGTGAGTCCGTTCAGATTATATGCCTGGGTTACAAAATGCAGCGCCGTATCGTTACCAATGACTGCCTGGAATAAGAATTCCGATCTGTTACTAAGAGTTTTGCCATTGGGAAGTTTTGATTCCCCGACTGAAGACAGATAAGTATCAAAAGCTACAATGATGGTATCCCCTTCTGCCAGAGGCGAGCCAGTTTCAATATTCAGGAAGAAGTAACTGTTGTCATTTGTAGCCTCGATCTTATTTACAGGTCCTTCTGTATTAGCGAGACCGTATCCTACAAAAGGTAAGATGTCAGACTGTGCAAACTTGATTAAGCCGAAATTCTGTTCAGGTGACGTGAGGTTGTGCCAGAGCTGTCTTGTAGCGATGGTTACCCCATCTGATACGAATCCGTAGGCTTCAAGATATTGTACTATCCAGGTTGGTTTGAACCATTCATCCATCCAGGCAAACATGAATCCTCCTCCGCATCCTGCATCTATAATGTTGTGCATGAGTCGCATGTCCTTTTCTCCCTGCTGCACCTCGGAATACCCGCCATGATCCATATTGCTGTATGACTGGTGAGCGCTTCCCCAGCTCGATGGCACACCGAATTCGCCAATGATAAGCGGTACTCCTGAGTAGTGGCTCTTCAGGTCAGTAAGATAACCAAGGTAGCTGTCAGGTCCGTAATCATCGCTGTAAGAACGGTAAGAAGGCTGGTCGCTAATAAAATTCGGATAGTAAGGATAGGCATGGTAAGTTGCAAACAGTCCGGCCCTGGAATTATCCCTGTTTATTTTTTCAATATCGATCTGCTCCTTATCCTCATCGGTATGGGTCTCAGTGGAATGAGTCAGAGGATCGAGCGTCGGCCAGCTTGAAATGCTTACAGGCCGGAGTATATTGTAATTCTTATATTCGTATGCTGCTGTTTCATCAAGCATAGTTGCTGCAAAAACATCCGATGCTGAAGCTCCTGTAATACTGAACTGATCGCCGTTGTATGAGGTAACCGAGCTGTTGGAGGCATTCGTGACCTCTATTTCTCTGGGACTTATTTCCCTGCCTATAATATAACCGGCCGTCCATCTCGACATATCGGTCTTATAATTCCCATATGCTCTTCCCGGACGCAGTGCGATGGATTTGTTACCATGGATACAATCTATAAGGTCGTGCATCTCCGATTTGAATGCCGGTTCCCTGAGAATCAGATCCCATTGAGTTGGATCGGAAGGAGTATCAACCTCATCGAGCCAAATACCCTGGAAGAGCAGTATCGGATCAGAAGGATGACGGCAATTGTAATTGGCCAGCTTTTCATAAAATACCGGTGGATGAAGAGTATAAATCCTTATGCTGTTAAATCCTGCCTCTCCGATCTTCCTGATCCAGTCTTCATAAATCTCGGCTGATATTGCATATCCAATTTCTCCCGGAAAAGTGCCTGGAGGCGAAGAACCCAGGTTAACCCCTTTAAGCAGAACAGGTCTGTATCCTGATTCAGTGAACATTGCAATATGATTTTCCTGTGTCTTGAAGGGCACTTCTTCTATCCTCGCTATTACAAAATCGATTACGGTATCTTTTCTGACAGTTATATCAGTGATCCTTGTCGGATAGTAAGACTGGCAATCAACATTTGTGATAACCGGTACCTTTATTTCACCTGATCCGTTGTCGACCGGCGTCACAGGAGGAAGCATAATTGTCTCAAGAGTGGTGGATGACGCGAAGGATGAATACCCGATCGACTTGATTATTTTTGATGAGTATATATTTCCCTTAAAGGTGATGGCATAGATATAAATACCCTGCTTTACCGGCGCTCCGTTGTCTCCGTTCCCATCCCAGATGATCCTGTAGCTCCCGGGAACTATATCCTTGAATGTGATGTCTTTGATCTTCTGTCCCAGAAAATTGAAGACAGTAAACTTTACATCTCCGCTTGCATTAATGCTGAATGGCACGTTTACTGCGAAAGTAAATGGATTGGGATGAGGTTTTCCCAATACTAGCTGATCTGACTGATCTGAATAAACACCTGATATCCTGAGTGAATATGATCCGTCCGCACCTGAAACACCACTATATTGAACAACGCCGTTCAACATGGTGACCCTGGCATTGGGCACAGCCATCCCGGATGGATCAGTTATTGTACCACTTACTATATAATCTTTCCCCTGGGCAAAACCCATACTTGCGATCCATATACAGATCACAGGCAGCATTCTTCTGAAGTTGAACATATTGATCAGTTTTGTCTCAGAAGCAGTTCTTAACATATAAGGTCAGGTTCGAAGTCAAAGTTAAATAAAACCTACTCCTGCTGATGTGTTGTTACTAACAAAATGGCTTTTTTTTTGACAATACCGGGAAAATCCACGAGATGTCCACAGAATATCTGTAAGAGGCAAGAATTGATTATTTTTGAAAGAGTAAATTAATCTGTAATTAAAAGATGAGCCAGGATATTACCCTCCGCAGGATAGAGAAAAAGGATAACACGGCAATTGCTGAGGTTATCCGGACTGTTTTCAGGGAATTCGGAATTGACAGACCAGGCACTGTTTATTATGATCCGGAAACAGACAATCTTTATAAAATGTTTAGTGTCTCCGGATCTTTTTACTGGATTGCTGAGTCAGAAAATAAGATCGTAGGAGGTTGCGGAGTTTATCCAACTGCAGATCTGCCTGAAGGTTGTGCAGAACTGGTAAAGCTTTATCTTCTTCCGGGACTCAGAGGAAAAGGAATTGGGAAAATGTTGATGGAAAAGACCTTTGAATCGGCCCGGGAATTAGGCTATTCCAGGTTATACCTTGAGTCGATGCCTGAATTGAACAGGGCAATCGGAATATATGAGAAGACAGGTTTCAGATTCTTACCGGAACGTCTGGGAAACTCGGGCCATTTCAACTGTACAATCTGGATGATCAGAGATATTTAGCAGGGGATTATAAAACCGGCACCGGCATCCTTTGGATTGGCAAAGGATTAATTATTTTAAATTCTACGTCAGGCTCAATATTTGGAAATAGTGGCCCTCAAGGTTGCAATGGAAGTTATTTGCATCCTTTTTCTGATCAATGGATTTTTATAGAGTATTCCTTATAAAATACTTCAGGCAGCAATTCGCCATCTGTCATACAGGGGTATTTAGGCCCGGACTTTTCATTCAGGTAACGGAATCTGATTATCAATTCAAAAAAATTATACTCTGGGTAGGGTAACTTTTACAATTCCTGTACTATGTATAGTCGTGTCAGATCATTAAAATTCACATCCTGTTTCCGGTGATTGACCAACTTTTTTAGGAAATAAAGCATAAAAGACCAAGTTTTGAGTCATATGTACAGAATAATTTAAAATATGAAAAAGGTAAAGACTATTGTTTTGTTCCTGCTTCTGGGTGGTACAAGTTTGACTGCCCTTTCTCAGGTGGTAACGCCGGGAGAAAAAATAAAAAGCGTGACTGTCTATGTTGAGAAAAGCAATACCCTGGTCGGAAAACAGTACAAAGAATCGGAAACCTGGTATGATCAGAAAGGGAATATTGTGGAAGAGATCAAATACCGGGAAGGGAAAATATTAAAGCATTTCAAATATCAGTATGATCAGGAAGGTAATAAAATTCTTGAGGAGGAATATGATCCGTCCGGACGGCTGAAGGAATCTTCTGAATATCGTTTCGAGAACGGGTTCAGGGTATCCAAGATCGTTTATGATCAGAACCACAGGGTTAAGGTGAAAAAAACGTATGCATATACAAAATTCTGAGAATGCTGACTCCTGAACTGAATAGCAGCGCTTCCCTTTTCAGGCCCATTGACCTGGTTTCAGCAGACAGTGCAAAACTGATGAACAGGTTTGATGTGAAGTATGTTGTACCGGCTTACAGAATTCCTGATATTCTGGATGGTCTTTCAGTATATTACAACGTTCTGGAAATAAACGAACTGAAGATTATGCCTTATAAGACCGTCTATCTTGATACTCCGGCGTATTACTTCTACAGACAGCATCTGGTTGGTTGTCCTGTTAGATTCAAAGTCCGCTTCAGGGAATATGAATCAACAGGAGTTTCCTTTCTGGAAGTTAAAAAGCGGATAGGAAGATGGAAAACGTATAAATGGAGGATAGGGGGAAAACCTTCCGGTGATGGCAGGTTTGGGAATGACGAAACAAGATTCCTCGGGCAGCATCTTCATGTGACGTCAGAGTTTCTTACTCCTGTCCTTGTGAACAGATTCTGCAGAATGACACTTGTGGGAACCGGATTCACCGAACGCGTAACAGTTGATCTTAACCTCTCCTTTGAAGACCTGAATGGGAATAACATCAGCTACCCCCATATTGCAATTGTTGAGCTTAAAAAACAGGGTCCGGGAAGCTGGTCGCCAATTGCAGGGTCGATAAAAAAACTTCAGATAAACCCCACCGGATTCAGTAAATACTGTATAGGAGTTTCAGCATTAAACGATATCCCTCTAAAAAAGTTGCTTAATGAAAAATTCCTGCAAATAAAACGAATAGAAAATGATTATGACAGACATTGTATCTCCTGAGAATATCAATTTTGCAGGTATTGATATTATTAATGTTCCGGATTTTCTGGAATTGGTTTTAAGGTTCCTGCTGAATACATGTGTAGTTCTTCTGCTTGTAAGATGGCTTTATTATCCTTCCACAAGGAGAAAGGATTACCTGTTTACCTTCCTGCTTATTTCAAGCCTTATTTTTCTTCTTTGTTTTCTCCTTGAAAGCGTTAAACTCCAGATAGGTTTCGCTCTTGGTCTTTTTGCCATATTCGGGATTCTCAGATATCGGACTGATTCGATCCCCATTAAAGAAATGACCTATCTTTTTCTGGTTATCGGGATTTCTGTGATCAATGCCTTAACCAGTACAAAAACCAGTCTGGTTGATCTTCTCTTCACCAATGCCGTGCTTATCTTCATCACTTACAGTATGGAAAAGCTCTGGCTACTGAAACATGAGGCATCCAAAACTATTATCTATGAAAAACTGGAACTCATAAAGCCTGAAAACAGAAATGCTCTTTTAAAGGATCTTCGCGAAAGGACAGGTATTAAGGAGATCCATCATGTGGAATCTTCCAAGATAGATTTCCTGAGAGAAATATGCACTCTGACTATCTTTTATGAGACAGAGAACCCGATGAAGCACCGGAATACAGGTATGAATTATAGAAATGACTCAGATGACGATGATTAGAAAATCAGTTATTATTTTTTCCCTTTTGTTTCTTCCATTAGCCCTTAAGGCTCAGGATGACGATTTCGGGATATGGACCAGTCTGGAAACCAGGTTCGGGTTATCCAGAAAGTTGAGCATGGATGTGACTGGTTCTCTCAGGACTTATAATAATAGTTCCAAAATAGATGAGGTATTTGCAGAGGGCGGACTTAATTATAAAATTTCCAAATTTCTGGGAGTGTCAGCATCATACAGACTGACAGACAGACAGGAAGATAACGGGGATTATTATCTTAGGCACAAGATCTATTTTGCTGTCAGATCATCGGTCTCTGCAGGTAATTTCACTTTCTCCGGGAGGTTAATGTACCAGCGTGCTACCAAGACCTATATTGAGGATGATTCTGACCTCTCTGCCGTTTGTGACGGACGCGTCAAACTGAAAGCATATTATAACATTCCAAGATTTCCGGTCAATCCGTATGTCAGTTATGAGACCTTTTGCAGACTCACTTCGGGTGCTGATCGTACGGTGGGGAAAAACAGGTTTTCAGGAGGAGCTGAACTGAAAATAAACAGGAGAAACAGTGTTGAGCTGGAATATATCTTCCAGCGCGACTACCTTCCTCATTTGGCAGATGAAAGCATCCTTTCAGTCAACTATAAGATCAAATTCTAAAAAATTGAAGGAAAAATGAAAAGATTCAGATTGAATTTTCTGATGGTTACCGGAATCATTATAGCAGCTTTTTACGGATGTAAGAAATACTATGCTGAGGACGCCAAGGATGATGGTGGATCAGGTGGCGACGGCAGTGAAGCTGTCGGAGATTATGAATGGAATGAATCGGATGTTGTCTCAATAGTGCTTAACGGAACATCAGTTACCGAGAATTCTGACAGTGTTACTGTCGACGGAGAGAAAGTAACCATAATCGGAGCCGGGACATACAGGATTTCCGGCAGTCTGACTAATGGACAGATCATAGTGGAAGCCAAGGGTAAAACTGTAAAACTGCTTCTCCATGGAGTGAACATTACCTGTTCCAACAATGCACCTGTATTTATTCAGAAAGCTGAAAAAGCAATAATTATCCTTGAAGACGGCACTGCAAACTATCTTACTGACGGATCTTCATATGTTCTTGATTCAGATGGTGATCCTAATGCAGCCCTGTTCAGCAAATCTTATCTGGCTTTTTCCGGGAATGGGTCACTTACAGTCAAAGCCAGCTATAATGACGGAATAACAGGTAAGGACGGGCTGGTAATCAATGCCGGGACATTCAATGTCACTGCCACGGACGATGGTATAAGTGGAAAGGATTATCTGTTTATACATGAAGGAAAGATAACTGTCTCCTCGGGAGGTGACGGGATGAAGTCTGATAATGAGGAGGACACAAGCCTGGGCTATGTAACCATTGAAAGTGGGACTTATAACATTGTATCGGAAGGAGATGGAATAAGTGCTATTACCAAAGTATTGGTAGATGACGGGACTTTTAATATTGAAACAGGCGGAGGCGCTACAGCCAAAGGAGGAAACACCCCCGGTGGAGGTGGCGGCGGTGGCGGAACTTCCGGAGGTTATACAGGAACAGTCTCCGCAAAAGGTATAAAAGGGTTGACCAGAGTTGAATTGCAGAAAGGTACATATATAATAAACGCTGCTGATGACGGACTGCATTCAAATAATGCAGTTGTTCTCAACGGAGGTGATATTACAATCAGCTCAGGTGATGACGGAATACATGCAGATGAGTCTATCGTTCTCAAGGCTGACAACCTGAACATACTTACCTGCTACGAAGGAATTGAAAGCGCCAGCATTGATTTTGTTAGCGGCCAGATGAGCCTGGTGTCAACGGATGATGGGTTCAATGCGACTATGGGCAGCGCTAACGAAAGTAATGATGGCAGCATCCTCAAAATTGAGGGAGGAAAAATTGTAATCAACTCTTCAACAGGTGATGCCATTGACAGCAATGGTAGCGCTACCATGACCGGAGGAACACTTATCGCGAATGGTCCGCAGTCATCACCGGAAGTAGGTATAGATGTTAATGGTACATTCAATATTTCAGGGGGGATGCTCCTGGCAACCGGCCCTAATTCCGGGAATATGATAGAGGCGACAAGCTCATCATCATCGCAGTATGCTGTGATGGCAACTATTCAGTCAACTCTGTCATCATCCTCCCTGTTTCATATTGAAGATTCTGAAGGGAAAGAACTTATCACGTATAAACCGGTAAGATCAATATACTACGTTGTGTTCTCTTCCTCTGATCTTCAAAGTGGTTCAACCTACCGTATCTACACGGGAGGCAGTTATTCAGGTACCTTTGCAAACGGATATTACAGCGGAGGAACCTATTCAGGAGGAACTCTTAAAAAGGAATTTACATTGTCCGGTAAAGTGACAGGCGTTTCTTTCTGAAATTCTTAATTTAGCAGATAATCAGGACACTCTTTAGTTTTGATAATCTGGAGATGAAGAAATCGACAGGAAAGACAATCATTCGGGTTTTTATCCATGTTATCGCATGGTTGTTCTTCCTGTCGCTTCTTACATCACTGGTGCCGAAACCACCTAATATGAACCCGGTTCTATCGATAGTTATACCGGACCTCCTTTTCATTTCCTTTTTTTATATCAATTATTACATATTTGTACCCCGTTTATTTGTGACGGGAAGATATTTTCTGTTCAGCACATTTTGTGGATTGTATCTGGCTATTACAATAGCAATCCCGTCATCATTTTCCGGATCGTATGGCATACCTGAATTAAAAGAACCGCCAGACCGGATGGAGTCAGAAGCCAGACCTCTTCCTCCCGCGGGAATGGCCATGCACAGCCCCCGCGACCAGGACAGGTTCCCACCCGACTTCAGAAAACCTCCGTTCAGAATAAAGTTCTTCATCCCGGAATTCAGTTATACTATTATTGTATTTCTTTTTATCCTGGCCCTTTCAACAGCTATAAGAATACTTTTTGAATGGCAGGCTGCAGAAAAAGAGAAGATGCAGGCTAAACTGTCACTGCTGAAAGCTCAGATCAATCCCCATTTTCTGTTCAATACCCTTAACAGTATTCATGCTCTGGCGGTGACCGGCGATAAGAAGACTCCTGAAGCCATCGAGTTTTTCTCTGACCTGATGCGCTATGTGCTCTACGAATCGAACCATGATTTTATACCCCTTGATAAGAAGCTTGGCTATATCGATACATATATCAGTCTTCAGAAAATGAGGCTTCCTTCCAATGTAAATGTTAAATACGAAAAAAGGGGAGAGAGCGGCGATCTGAAGGTCGCTCCGCTAACTCTTTTCCCCTTCATTGAGAACGCTTTCAAATACGGCGTGAGCACGGAAAAGGAATGCTATATCCACATAGAACTTATAATAGGAGAAAACGACCTGGAATTGTCTGTCAGGAATTCAAAGACCGGAAGAGAATTAAACCATGATGCTTCTCAGGTAGGCATCGAAAATACCTTAAAGAGACTTGGCTACCTCTACCCGGGTAAATATGAAATAAAGATCGATGATGCTTTGCTCGAGTATAATGTTTATCTGCGACTCAGACTGAAATGATTACCTGTATCGCTATCGATGACGAACCTCTGGCTCTTGAGCTCTTAGCAAACTATTGCGCCAGGATCCCATTTCTTGATCTGAAGAAAACTTTCACAAAACCTTCTGAGGCAAAGGCTTATCTTACAAAATATCCCATTGATCTCCTGTTCCTAGATATTCTGATGCCCGACATTTCAGGCATTGAATTCTATAAATCGCTGAAATCCGAAAAACCGGTGATCTTCACTACAGCCTTTAGTGAATATGCTGTTGAAGGGTTCAATCTTAATGCTGTGGATTATCTTCTGAAACCAATCAGACTGATACGGTTTGAGCAGGCAGTGAAAAAAATCAGAGATTATTTCGACTATCTTAACAACAAAGGTGCAGGCAATGAAAAATGGCTGTTTGTGAGGAGTGAATATCGGCTTATAAGGCTCGCCTTTGCTGATATTCTGTATATTCAGGGTCTGGATAATTATGTTCGTATAATAACTGCTGGCAGTAAACCAGTCGTCTCGAAAATTTCAATGCGGGAAATATCATCAAGGTTGCCATTTTCATTCCTCCGAATACACAGGTCATATATTGTGAATACCGATGCGGATCTGTCTTACCGGAACAGGACAATTAGCATAGGTCAGCATATCCTTCCCGTGGGTGGAAGTTATGAGAATGATGTAATGTATTTTTTCGGTATCGATCAGAGATATCCGAATACCTGACAATCTTAACTTCCTTCTCTGTTCCCATTTTCTTAATCTTACATTTTGATGTTCTTTCGCAAGATTTTGAAATCTCTATCCTATTCGATACATTTGTTTAGAGGTGACGGATGATTATTGACCATTTGTCAGGTGATTGACCTGAACCGGTCAGTTTTCAGCAAAAGGTTTTGTTAAGTCGGAATGGAAATGAAACTAATCTCATAAGAGCCATGAAAAGAAAATTATTTATTATTTCCCTTGTCCTTGCCTTAGGCTTGTATGTAAACGGACAGAGCAATCAGTTAAGGATTATCGTTTTCGGGGCCCATCCGGATGATTGTGATCTGGAAGCAGGTGGCACCGCCATCAAGTATGCTAAAATGGGACATAAGGTTAAATTTGTTTCGATGACAAACGGAGACGCCGGACATCAGTCAATGGGCGGCGGAACCCTGGCTAAAAGAAGAATGGCTGAGGCTCAGGAAGCCGGCAGAAGGTTCGGGGTCGAGTATACCGTGATGGATAATCATGACGGAGAACTTATGCCAACTCTGGAAAACAGGCTTAAAGTTATCAGGGAGATAAGAAGCTGGAAGGCAGATGTTGTCATTACTCATCCCTCTAACGACTATCATCCCGATCACCGTTATACCAGCCTGCTGGTTCAGGATGCCTCATTCATGGTACTGGTGCCTAACGTGGCTCCTGATACTCCTCCACTTAAAAAGAATCCTGTTTTTCTGTGGACAAACTCAACCGATCCGGATATTGCTGTCGATATTGATGATGTAGCCGATCAGAAATTATTCGCCGCATCGGCCCACGAATCACAATTCTTTGAATGGCTTCCATGGCTCGACGGAACACTTGATAAAGTACCTCAGGGAAAAGAAGAAAGACTAAAATTCATGAGAGTCTGGCTGTCTGCGCCCAATGAGGCGGTCAGACAATGTCTGAAACAGTGGTATAATGAACCTCAGGCATCCAGGATCGGGTATTCAGAATCATTCAAAATCGCTGATTACAGTAGAAAGCCTGATCATCAGGAAATACTGAAACTCTTTCCTGTTATCAAACAGTGAAATGTCCGGACTGATAGCTTTATCCCTCAGGCATACTCGCTTTTCGGCGCCATAAGATGGCCGGATCTTGTTAACTGCTAAATACTTATTTCAGTCACTAATCCTGCTTAAAATGAAATCAATCCCATCATCATTGTTTTTATTGGTTATCATTATTATAACGTCATGCTCCGCTAACCCGGGCAAAACAAACAAGGGAATTGAGATCCTTAACAAACCGGAAGAGAAAAAGATAGATATTATTGCAGACGGAAAGCTTTTCACTTCGTTCTGCTGGTATGATAATGTATATAAACCGATACTGTATCCTGTCTTTACCAGTGAAGGTACTGAAATAACAAGGGGTTTCCCTCTCCATCCAAGGGAAGGGGAAAGCACTGATCACAGACATCAGGTTGGGATCTGGCTTAATTACGGGAATGTGAATGGACTTGATTTCTGGGGGAATGGTTCAGAAGGGAAATGGGGAGTAAGAAGCGGTCAGATAAAACATGTGGATGTTGTGGATGTATCCGGAGACGCCGGGGATGCTGCATTTATATCACATGAAAGCTGGGTGGATTCAGTCGGAACCCAATTGCTCTCGGAGAAAACCGAATACCATTTCCATGCTTCAGGGAGGTTGAGGATCATAGACCGTATCACCACGCTTACAACTGTAATGGACACTGTCAGATTCCCTGATACCAAGGAGGGAATGTTCGGCATCAGGGTTGCCCGGCAGCTTCAGCTTCCATCTGTGGAAGATGTGGTGATAAAGGAAAAAAATGGCAGGCCGGCAACTGGAAAAGCGATACCCGATTCTGATATTAATGGCAATTACCGTAGCAGTGAGGGACTGACCGGCGATGAAGTCTGGGGGACAAGAGCAAAGTGGATGGATCTTTACGGCGTCATAAAAGGAGAAAAAATATCCCTGGTCGTTTGTGATCATCCTAAAAACCAGAGCTACCCGACTTACTGGCATGCCCGTGGCTATGGACTCTTTTCTGCAAATCCTCTTGGAGCCAGGGATTTTACGAAAGGAAAAGAAATTGTGAATTTCTTTATTCCGGCCGGCAGATCTGCTGTCTTCAAATACAGGGTCATTGTAAGTTCAGGAGAGTATCTTGCAGATGATGAAATAAACAAACTGGCTAAAGAATTTTCTGAGAAATACTGAGAATAAACCAAACAACATATCAACATGACAAAGAGACGTGAATTTATTAAGACAGGTATCACAGGCACTGCAGGACTTGCAATTGGAGGGATTGGCTTCAGCGCCAGTTCATACCGGTCGGTGATAGGGGCTAACGACAGGATTAACGTTGCTCTTATCGGAATAAGAAATCAGGGAAGCTTTCATATCGGGCGCTGGTGTGCACTCAACAAGAGCCATAATGTGAGACTAAAGACTCTTTGCGATGCAGACGAACGGCTCTTCAGTTCCCGATCGAAAATGGTGGAGGATCTTACAGGTGAAAAACCTCTCCTTGAATGGGACATGTTCAAAGTCCTGGATGATAAAGGCATCGATGCGGTATCAATAGTAACTCCAAACCACTGGCATGCTCTGGCCACAATAGCAGCCTGCCAGGCAGGAAAACATGTTTATGTTGAAAAACCGGCTTCTTATAATATCCTGGAAGGACATAAAATGATCGAAGCTGCCAGAAAATACCACCGGAGGGTTCAGGTGGGACTTAATAACAGATCTTCTGTGAACGTGAGGGAAGCGATTAAATTCCTTCATGAAGGAGGGATCGGTGATCTTTATATGGCTAGGGGCTTATGTTATAAGGCGCGGGACTCTTATGGTGTGGGAAAAGACAGCGAACCCCCGGCAGGATTTCATTATGACCGCTGGCTCGGTCCGGCTCCAATGAGACCTTATAATGAAAAACGGAGCCATTATTGCTGGCACTGGTATTGGGATACCGGGAATGGTGATACAGGAAATACAGGTCCTCACCAGCTCGATATTGCACGCTGGGGACTGAAAAAGAATGAGCATCCCCTGACAGTTTATTCAACCGGAGGGATATTCGGTCTAAAAAAAGAACTTTCTCCGCCTGAAAAGATGACACCAGGCAAACAGGCTTATGGGGATGTTCTGACTTATGGGAATGAGATGTCTGCACAGGAAACACCGAATACCCAGACTTCCATTTTCAGATACGGAGATGGTACTATTATGGAATTCGAAACCAGAGGATGGTATACAAACCAGGAGGGTTACAAGGGGAATGAGGCTGGTAATATTTTTTACGGAACCGAAGGATATCTCGAAATTCTGGGAGACGCCTGGAGAGCGTTCAGACACAGGGAAAAGGAACCATTCATGCAGTCGCAGGAGAATACTGTTTCTCCGCCCGAGAATCATTATATAAATTTTATCGGAGCTGTAAGGGAAGGTAAAGATGACCTTCTGAATTGCGATGTTCGTGAAGGAGTAATGTCCTCAGATCTTCCTCATCTTGCAAATATTTCATACCGGATAGGCAGAGAGCTCCATTTTGACGGAGCTTCCGAAAAGTTTGTGAATGACCCGGATGCCGACTATCTCATTACAAGGAAGGAATACAGGAAGCCATATCTGCTTCCTGATAAGGTTTAATTACAGGAAGAGACATTAAATATATAAACCATGCCGGATGGCGACATCTCAAGGTAAAACAGGACATTACCGTTACCGGATACTGGCCCTGGTATTCATGGCCACTACCATAAATTATTTCGACAGGAGTATAGTCGGGGTAATGGCTCCTACACTACAGTCTCTTTTCAGCTGGACCAACAAGGACTATGCCGCTGTGATGGTATCTTTCAAGATTGCCTATGGCATTGGCCTCCTGTTTATGGGAGGGATCATTGACAGACTGGGGACCCGGATTGGATATACCATTTCGATAGCAATCTGGAGCTTCTTCGGGATGCTGCATGCCGCCATACAACCTGCCTTCAGCCTGATAGGATTTATAATTGCAAGGTTTGGCCTCGGGATTGGAGAATCGGGTAATTTTCCCGCTGCAATAAAGACAGTTGCGGAATGGTTCCCTAAGAAAGACAGGGCTTTTGCAACAGGCATATTTGATGCATCAACCAGCCTTGGCGCGATACTTGCACCCTTCATTGTAGGTGCAGTAGTCTCGGTCAATGGCGACAGATGGCAGATCCCGTTCCTTTTCACAGGGGCGCTCAGTGGCTTGTGGGTTCTTCTGTGGGTAAAAAATTACCGAAAACCTGAATTCCATCCGCGACTTTCCAGAGAAGAGCTTGCCTATATAAACAGCGATGGCATAGAGGAGACTGAGGGAAGGATCCCCTGGATTAAGCTATTCCCCAGAAAGGAGACATGGGCATTTGCCATTACGACCATTACTGACGGCGTATGGTGGTTTTATCTCTTCTGGGGCGCCAAATTCCTTGCCGTACAGTTTGGCGTTGATATAAAGAATATTGGACTTCCTTTTCTGATAATCTTCTTGATGGCCGATGCGGGCAGTCTTCTCGGGGGGCTCGGATCAGGAGCCCTGATAAGGAAAGGCTGGTCGGTAAACAAAGCGAGGAAGATTACTCTTCTGATCAATGCCATCATCATTCTACCTGTTGCACTTGTCCCTGTTACAGCCAGTAAATGGCTGGCAGTTTTCCTGATCGGACTTGGAGCAGCCGGCCATCAGTCATGGTCCATAAACAGCTATACGCTGGTGCCGGATGTTTTTCCCAGAAAAGCAACGGCATCAGTGATAGGAATAGGAAAAATGGTGGGCGTGGCATTTGCCGTCATTGCCGATCTTGCTCTCGGAGCTGTCCTAGACAAAGCAGATAATTCGGGCTATTTCTGGGCATTTACTATTGCAGGCTTTTCATATATCATCATTCTGGGATTTGTACATCTTCTCATGCCTCGCATGACTCCGCTCAATGATAACCTTGAGCATGTTCAGATAAGCTGAAAGAAAATAATTTTTAAAAATAAACAAATGGAAAAGAAAGATTTGTCACGAAGGAAATTTATCGGGAGAACTGCTGCCGGGATAGCCGGAATGGCTGCTCTTTCAGGAGGAACAACATTATCTGCAGCATCATATAACAGGGTAGCAGGCTCAAACGACAGGATCAACATCGGATTTCTGGGATGCGGAGCAAGAAGCAGAGGCCACCAGAATATGGTGAAGGGATCAGAAAAGGATAAAAACCTTGCCGTTGCAGCTGTCTGTGATATCTGGAAACTGAACAGGGAGAAAACGGCTGCTAACTGTAAACAACTCTTCGGATATGATGTAAAGCAATTCAAATATTCAGAGGAGATGCTGAATATGCCGGAGCTGGACGCCGTGATGCTTGGAACAGGCGATTTTCAGCATGCCAGGTTACTTGCTGAGGTTGTGGAAGCCGGAAAGGATTGCTATTGTGAGAAACCTATGGCCACCGATATTGAAGATGCTAAACTGGCCCGGAAAACAGTCCTGGGATCCAAACAGGTTGCACAGATGGGATCACAATGGGTTAGCGACCCTGTCCAGATTAAGATCAGAGAAATAATCCGTTCCGGTAAACTCGGACAGATAACAAAGATCGAACAGGTATGGAACGACAATGGCCCGCGATGGCACGATCCGAACGACCCGGATGTGGCTTCAATACGCGAAGCAGATACCGACTGGAGCAGATGGCTCCTGGGAAAACCATACGAACCTTTCGATCCATGGAAATATTTTGAATTCAGAATATTCAGGGAATATTCTGGAGGAATTACATCGCAATGGATGAGCCATGCCGCTGGACTCGTTCATTTCTATACAGATACTGCCATTCCGGATTCTATGGTGGCAAACGGAGGAATATTCGGATGGCCTGATATACGGCAGAACCCTGATACATTTCAGGCTCTGGCTACTTTCAATGATGCCAAAATGCTTTATTCCTATACATCAAACTATGCAAACAAGTTCGGAGATTATACCTGCATAAGGGGGAAGGATGGAACTCTCTTTGCCCACGGAGGAGAAGGAAGTCCAAGATGGTTCTTTATCCCTGAACATCTGGACCTCCCCGGGGGATTTGACTTCTTCGAGGGTATGAAAGAAGCTGTGAAAAATGGTAAGGCAGAATTAATTACCGTTCCCGAGTACGGGAATAAAATGGCTCCCGTAACTCTAAGCGATGACAGCAAATTCCATCTCGACAACTGGATCGATTGTATCAGGTCAAGGAACCTGATGCCAAACGGAAATATCCATACAGGTTTCTGGCACTCGGTTGCTACAATCATGGCGACCAGGGCCTACAGGGAAGGGAAAAAACTCTACTGGGACAGGACAAGAGAGGAGATTGTAGATCATCAGGTGATCTCATAGAGAAGAATCAGATAACGAAGAGGAAAACTAAATGGAAATACTCTAAAATCGGCTCTTAAGAATAAATCAATAATTACTTCAATATAATGAGGATCTGGAATATAGGAATTGTGGGTGCCGGATTGATCGCTGATTTTCATGCAAAGGCGATCCGGAGCCTGGGAAATGCCAGACTTGCAGGAATTTCCGGGACCAATTTGCAGAAAGTAAAGGCGCTTGCAGAAAAGTATGGCTGTAAAACTTATGAGAGTGATGAGGCCATGATTGCTTCTGATGAGATCGATATTATCACAATTGCAACCCCCAGCGGGGCGCATATGGAACCAGCATTGCTGGGCGCCAGATACCGGAAACATGTTATCTGTGAAAAACCCCTGGAGATCACGCTTGACAGGATTGACCGGATGATAATGGAACATGACAGGGCAGGTACAAGGCTGGGAGGGTTTTTTAATTTCAGATTCAATGAAACAACTAATCTGCTCAGAAAATCTATCGCCGGCGGACGATTCGGAATCATGACATATGCCGCAGTACATGTGCCCTGGTGGCGAAATGAATCTTATTACGCGAACAGCTGGCATGGAACAATGAAATTGGACGGAGGAGGCGCATTGATGAATCAGGCCATTCATATGGTGGATATGCTTCAGTACCTGATCGGACCTATTGAATCACTCCAGGGCTACACGGCAAACATTGGGCATAAAATAGAAGCTGAGGACACAGGTGTTGCTGTACTCAAATTCAGAAATCAAGCCCTGGGCGCAATTTATGGGACTACTGCATCATTCCCCGGACAGTTCAGACGACTGGAGATCACCGGAACCAAAGGGACAGTTATCCAGGTTGAGAATAGTTTTCCGGTTTGGCAGTTCGCCGATAAAAGCACTGATGATGATAAAGTACGGAAGAATTTTTCGACTATCACTGGCGGGGGTGGAGTCTCCGATCCTGCCGCTATCCCTTTTGAACCTCACGCCCGTAATCTGGCGGCTTTCTTATATGCCGTTGAGACTGGCAACCCATTTGAGGTGGATGCATCTGAAGCCCGGAAAGCTGTTGAAATAATACTGGCCATCTATACTTCAGCGAAAGAGCGGATACCATACTTTTTCAAATAGTCTATTCCGAATTGGGTATATTTATGCAATTTTGCAGTTGCCTGTAAGACGCCACTAAATTTGTGGAGAATGGATAAACCTGAATTTCCTGATCAGGAATTATTTCGTATTGCCGGGAGCAATGATGAAGAATTTCTTAAAATTCTTTTCAGGCTTTATTATAGCCGCCTGTGCTCATATGCCCTTACTCTTGTGAAAGACAGGGATCTGGCTGAGGACATTGTGCAGGAAACTTTTATAAAATTCTGGGAATACAGGGAAGAAATTAAAATAGCTCATTCAGTCAGATCATATATCTTCAGAAGCGTCCATAATAACTGCATTAACTACCTAAAAAAAAGTGAAGTGCTGAAACGGCAGTATAAGGAAATCGCGGATGATGTCATATATTATAATGAACTGATAATAAGAAATTACGATACCACAATAATTGATGAACTTATTGCGGCTGAGACTGAACAGAAAATTAGTCATGCAATTGACGAACTCCCTCTTCAGGCAAGGAAGATTTTTCTTCTGAGCCGGTTTGATTCGAAGAGCTATGATGAGATAGCCGATATTCTGAGGATCTCGGTAAACACTGTCAAGACGCAGATGAAACGGACTCTTGCACGGTTAAAAGAGATTATCGGAGAAAGCAAATAATTCTCCTGAACAAATAATTGTTTTTTTATCCCGGGTCTGTCACCCCTGGTATCCCTGTTTCTTGTCTTATCGTAGTAAAAGAGAAATAAACGGCGCACAATTTAATGAATACGATCGTGATTTATTATCTGTGTGATTGATTGTACGCATTCAAAATCAATGTAATGAGTAAAATTTCTGAGGAATTTATTGTCCGCTTTCTGAATGGCAGCTGTGACAAGGAAGAAATGAGAGAGCTGGATAACTGGATAAGATCCTCCCCGGAAAATAAGGAGCTGTTTAATTCAGTCAGGAATATCTGGCTGGCTACTGCTGTGAATATTCCGGATGGAAAATTCAACGAATCTGAAGCATGGAAAAAGATCATGTCAGGAATAGAGGAGAATGAACGAAATCTGGGTTTATATAAAAGGCTGATGAGTTCAATCGCTCTGAAAAAAGCCATTAGGGTTGCCGCAATGGTCATTCTTCTTGTTTCGACAGGCGCTGTGGGATCATGGCTGTTCTTCCTGCCTGGTAAAGTGAAGGTCACAGACAGCTATTGCGAGATCATTGCCCCTCCCGGATCAAGATCGCAGATAACACTCCCAGACGGTAGCAAGGCATGGATAAATGCTGGCAGTAAATTGTCTTACAGGGGAGACTTCAATATTTCACAGAGGATTGTACAACTTGAAGGAGAAGGATATTTCGATGTAACATCCAATAAAGCCAAACCATTTATCGTGCAGACGCCCTACCTCAAGGTTAAAGCATACGGAACCGTTTTCAATGTTAAGGCTTACCCTGATGAGAAAACAGTCGAGGCAACGCTGGTTGAAGGTATTGTTGAGATAGAAGCCAATGATAAATCCAAACCTGACGGGAATTACAGATATACCCTGAAGCCTAAACAGAACATTATCTATCATATTGATTCCGGCATCGCGGAGCAGAAGACAGAAACTCCTGATGCAACTTCTTCCGGTAAGCCAGTCAAAACTGATATTCCTGAAAAGAAGGTAATGGTAATGAGCAATATCAAGCCCGAGCTTTACACTTCATGGAAAGACGAGAACTGGGTAATTGAGGGGGTACCGCTTGACGAACTGGCTATTATGATGGGACGAAGATATAACAGCAGGATAGACATAGAGGACAACGCTATTAAACAATACAAATTTACCGGTACAATCCAGAATGAAACGCTTGAGCAGGTACTGGTAATTCTAAGTCTTACAACACCTCTTGAATACAGCATCGGGAAAGGCAATGTAACCTGGAAGCTGAACAGGAACCTTGAGAAAAACTATAGCAGGATACTAAAAAGATAAAAGAATATTTCACAAAGTCTGACTACCCAAAAAACATAATGCCTATGGAACATCTGAAGACATATAATTAACAAAACCGGGACTTTGAAAGCCCCGGCAAGTTTAATGCGATATTCTCTGCGAAAGAATATCTGATTAATGTATAATTAAACCATTACAAAACTATGAAAAAAAAACCAGACAGGAATAGTTCTGTCTCTGTCAGGACTTTCCAAAAACTACTACTAACTATGAAACTGATATTCCTGATCACCTTTCTGACTGCTGTGCAGGTTTTCGGATCGGTGTACTCCCAAAACACACGGCTTAGTCTGTCCGTTGAAGACAAATCAATGCGTGAAGTTTTCAAGCTCATTGAACAGGAGAGTAATTTCAGGTTCTTTTATAATGACGAGTTTAATGAACTTAATAAAAAGGTGAACATCGATGTTACCGACAGCAAGATAGATGATATTCTTACTGCCATGCTTGACAGATCTGAGGTCACCTACAGGATACTGGATAACAATTTGATCGTCATTACACCGATTGAAGAGACATTGCCTCAGGCAGGAACTATAAAAGGGAAGGTTGTGGATGCCGCAACGGGAGAACCTGTAGCAGGGGCGAATATTGTGATTGAAGGCACTGTTACCGGTACTATATCGGGATCAGACGGCGGATTTACAATTGTCGCCACAAAAGCTGATGCTGTCCTTGTTGTTTCATTTATCGGGATGATAACACAAAGGATCCCTGTTGAGAACCAGCAGTTTATTACTGTCAGCCTGAACTCCGATGTTGCAAGACTGGAGGAAGTGGTTGTCACAGGTTATGGTTCACAGAAGAAAAAGGATGTTACAGGTGCGATTGCCGTTATCTCGGCCAAAGAGCTTGATTCAAGACCTGCAATGCAGTTTGGAAGCGCCCTTGAGGGAAAAGCTGCCGGGATCCAGGTCATACGTCCTTCGGGCCAGCCACAGGCAGGCTTCTCAATTAAGATCCGTGGAACTTCCTCCATCACCTCAGGAAGCGATCCTCTTTACATCGTTGACGGGGTACAAACCTATAACGTTAACGAGATAAACCCAAACGATATAGAAAGCTTCACCGTCCTCAAGGATGCCTCTTCCGCAGCTATTTACGGAAGCAGTGGTGCGAACGGAGTAGTTCTGATTACAACCAAGAGAGGAAAAAATCAGAATACCCAGGTAAATTTCAGTACCTCGATGATGTCGTCGCGGGCCTGGAAAAAGCTTAAGGTCCTCAACAGTTCACAGTTCAAAGATCTGGCTCTTGAACTCGGATTACCTTCAATAGACTGGAATTATTATAATGCAAATACCGACTGGCAGGACCTTTCTTTCCGGAATGCTTTCACCCAGAACTACCAGCTTTCGGTACAGGGAGGAAACGAGAAAACCGATTTCTATGTTTCAGGCTCTGTTGTAAACCAGGAAGGGATCATTATTAATAACAGTGTAAAGAGGGCGACTTTCAAGGTAAATCTCGACCATAAGGTAAGTGATTTCTTCAAAATAGGCACAAGTATCGCGTATGACAGATGGACTGATGTTTCAGTTCCGGAGAATGACAGGAACGGTATTATAATGAGAATGCTCGATTATGTACCGATTGTTGGAGTTTGGGATAAACAATATCCAAATCAGTATGCCGTAAACCCCTTCATTCCTGACCTTGAGAATCCGGTTTCGACAGCTTATCAGCCTGAGCAGAACTATGATCACAACAGGTTCCATGGCAATGCATTCGGGGAACTGAGCTTGCTTAAAAATCTCAAGTTTAAAAGCCTGCTGGGTTATGAGCATAGCAACGGTATCTATACTTCATTCCAGAATCCTACCCAGACAAGCTACGGACGGTCAATGGACGGCCTTGCATCAGAAAGTCATGACGACTACAATTACTGGGTATCTGAGAACACCCTTAATTTCAATCAGAAATTTGGGGACCACGATTTTTCAGTGTTGGGTGGATTCATTGCATCCCGTGAAAGCAACCGTGATCTGAGCATAGGTTCGCACGGATTTGGCGGAAGTACTGCAATAACAACGGTGACTGCCGGAACAGTTCAGAGTGTTCCCCAGATCTCTATATATGAAAAATCACATGCCGCCTTTATCGGACGTCTGAATTATGCTTACAAGGATAAATACCTTCTTACTTCCAACTTCAGGGCAGACGGCTCGGGCCAGTTCTCTTCAAAAAACAGATGGGGATATTTCCCGTCATTTTCTTTGGGATGGAGAATCTCCAGGGAAAGTTTCTTTGAAAATATCACGTTTATTAATGATTTGAAACTGAGAGCAGGCTGGGGTATAGTAGGTAACGACCGTGCAAATCCTTATGCATGGTACGGTCTTGTTAATCCGGCAGCATATATTACCGGAGGCACGGTCATCAATGCCTATGTTCCTGGAACGCTCGAAAATACAGCGCTCAAATGGGAGAAGACCGCGCAGTATAATATCGGACTCGATATTGCTTTTCTGCAAAGCCGGATTGCATTCAGCGCCGACTATTATAAAAAGAAAACCACCGATCTGTTACTGTATGTCCCTGTACCGGCAAGCGTCGGGATCCCCGGAAACGTTGCACTTCAGAATGCCGGCAGTCTGCAGAACAGCGGATTCGAATTTCAGATCACCTCGCGGAATATCGTGAAGGGAGACTTCACCTGGACTACAGATTTCAATATCAACTTCAATAAAAACAAAGTCCTTGATGTTGTCGGAACAGTTATTCATTCCGGAGCAATCAACCCTGCAGGTACTACCTACAACCTTTCGATCGTTAAGCAAGGACAACCTCTCGGCCTGTTCTATGGCTATATATCAGAAGGTGTTGATCCCCAGACAGGAATGATAGTCTATAAGGATAATGACGGAAGTTCGGGTATTTCAGATGGCGATAAAACCATTATCGGTAATGCAAATCCGGATTTTACCTACGGTCTTACCAACTCTTTCTCATATAAAAATTTCACACTCGATATTTTCCTTCAGGGAGTCCAGGGGAATGACATCTTTAACGCAACCAAGATGCTGACCGAATCAATGAGACTTGGAATGAACCAGTCTGCTGATGTGCTGAACAGATGGAAGCAGGCAGGAGATGTGACAGATATACCAAAAGCTGTAAAGGACGATGTGACCAATTCTCAGCCTTCTACCCGGTATATTGAAAACGGATCATACCTGAGGCTCAAATCGCTGACGCTTTCTTACAATCTTCCGAAAAACCTTCTGGATAAATTTAAGATCAGCCGATTGCAGGTATTTGCAACAGCAGAGAACCTGCTGACATTCACCGGCTACTCGGGTTTTGACCCGGAAGTCAGCGCTTTCAACGCATCCGGACAGGATAATACCAGCAAGAATACCGCACCCGGTGTGGATTATGGTACATATCCCCAGTCACGCGATTTTATCATCGGACTGAATGTCACATTCTGATTTACAAAACTTAATTGATGAGAAATGAAAAAGAGTTTAATATATACGGTCTCAGCGTTGATCCTGTCATCAACTATGTTCATCTCATGTCAGAAGTTCCTGACGGATGCTCCGCAATCAAGCCTGACATCGGGAAATGCCTATAAGTCAGCCAGCGATATCGAAAACGCTCTGGCTGGTTGCTATAATATATTCTATACCGACTATTATGTGTGGGAGAATGTTATGCTCAGCGATAACCGTTCCGATAATGCCTATCCGGGCGGCGGCGGTGAAGATACATTCGTGAATGAAGATCAGTTCAAAGTACCGCCCAGCAACAGTCACTGCTATAATTTCTGGTGGGGACAACCATATCAGGGAATAGCAAGATGCAATATCCTTCTTGAAAAGATAGATGCTGTAACTGATTCAAAGCTTGATATCAATAACAGAAGAAAACAGGTTATCGGAGAAGCAAGTTTCCTGCGTGCATTCCATTATTATCAGCTGGTGAAGCTTTTTGGTGGTGTGCCGATCGAACTGCAGTCAAATACTGCCGATCCTGCTGTGACCAGAAAGGCAAGAGCCACTGAAAAAGAGGTCTATGATCAGATCGTAAAAGATCTGGAAGTTGCTCTGGAAGATTTGCCCGATTCCTTCGGCGAATCATCGATTGATAAAGTCAGAGCCACAAAAGGTGCTGCCAATGCTCTTCTTGCAAAGATATGGGCACAACGAAGCGACAGAGACTACAGTAAAGTTCTTGAGTATTGCAATGCAGTCATTTCAAGTACCGCCGGTTATGATCTTGAACCTGACTACGAAATGCTTTTCGACGGATCTCATTATATCAATGACGAGGCAATCCTGGTAATTCCGTATATCGAAGGGAACGGATCAGCATCCAACTGGGGAGTTGAACTTTTCCTTGCTCCGGAAGACGGCTGGCAGAAATACTGCGTTCCTTCAAAGGACCTTGTGGCTGCATATAAAAATGAAGGAGATGATATCAGAATGAGATCCAATATAGTATTCTGGAAGAACATCCCATGGGCTGATGAAAACTGGAGCCCTTGCGGTGATGCGGCAGATTCCGTTCCGTTCAATTATAAACAGAAGCATCCTGCCGGCTGGTCCAGCGGAGATAATTATTATCTTCTGAGGTTGGGCGATATAATCACTCTTAAGGCTGAAGCTCAGAATGAGCTGAATGACCTTGAAGGCGCAAAGACTACCCTGGACCTCATACGACATAGGGTTAACCTTCCCGATGTCGTCGCATCCACGAAGGAAGAGATGAAATCCAAAATACTTCTCGAGAGACGGCTGGAACTTGCATTTGAAGCTCAGAGATGGGACGACCTTGTCAGAGCTGGTGTTGCAACGGATGTAATGACTTCACTTGTAGAATATAAGTATTCCTGCAGCGATGGCACTCCTGGCTCTGCTGTAAGAATCAATTACAACTGCGATCAGAATCATTGGCTGATGCCGATACCTCAGTCAGAAATTGACGCTAATCCAAACCTTGAACAGAATCCGGGTTACGATATCTGATTAATATTCTTCTGAAAGATCCCTTCTTCGGTTTTCCCGAAGAAGGGATTCTTTTAAACTAAAACAAAATGTCGGAAATTTTTAAAATGCTGCCACTGATGGTGCTGCTTGTCATTTCAGGCAGCTGTAATAAAAATTCCACGTCACAAGGGCAGAATACCTCAGAAACTCATGGGATTATTCCTCTTCCTGTAAGGGCAGATCTTATGTCGGGAAGTTTTACTGCCGATGGTTCAGTGATTATTTCCGGTGACGAATTGTTCAGCCGGGCAGTCAGTTGCACTTCTGATGCATTTCAGGAAATATTGGGTCAGCAGCTGAAAACGGAAGGAGATACCACGGGAAAACAGCTCATCATATTCACCCCTGACAACTCATTGAAAGTTGAAGGCTATACCCTCAAAATAACCAGGAGGAGTATAAAAATAACTGCAAAAACAGGAAATGGGGCCTTTTATGCCGCACAAACCTTAAAGCAGCTTATATGGGCTGCAACCGACGGAGGAAAATCGAAATCATTTCAGTTAAGATGCATAGATGTGGAAGACGCTCCCAAATATTCCTGGAGAGGATTCCATATTGACCTGTCAAGACATTTATTCACCAAACAGTTTCTTGAAAATGTAATCGATGAGCTGGCCTACTACAAACTGAATAAACTGCATCTTCACCTTAGCGATGATGAAGGCTGGAGAGTTGAAATTGACCGGTTTCCGCTTCTAACCACGAAGAGTGCATGGAGAGAGTTCAACAGCCAGGATTCAACCTGTTTAGCCAGGTCGGCATCAGATGCAAAGTATGAGATCGACAGCAGGTTTATCAGTACCAGCGGAGGAAAAACATTATATGGCGGATTCTTTACAAAACAGGATCTCAGAGAGATAATCGAATATGCAGGCAACAGATTTATAGAAATTATCCCTGAGATTGATATGCCAGGACACATGTCGGCAGCTATAAATTCCTATCCCTACCTGTCGTGCACGGGAACTCCCGGGTGGGGAAAAGAATTTTCATATCCTGTCTGTCCATGCAATCAGGATGTTATGGACTTTTGCCACCAGGTATATGATGAAATTGCCGGTCTTTTTCCATCAGGATATATTCATTTGGGCAGTGATGAAGTAGAACAGGATACCTGGACAGGTTCCGATGCATGCCGGAGTTTTATGGAAAATAATCATATTCAGCAGGTCAGCGGCATTCAAAGCTGGTTTGTAAGTGATATGCAGAAATATCTTGAGGCAAAAGGAAAGACTGTCGTTGTCTGGGATGATGTCATTGACGGAACTGCCGGAAAAGATCTTGTGATGATGTACTGGCGCGACTGGGTAACAGATTCCCCCGCACGATGTGCCGCTAACGGCAATAAGATCGTTCTTACACCGTGGTCCCCATTCTACCTGAGCAACGATCATACTGACAAAGCCCTGCAGGATATTTATGAATATGATCCGGATAAAGTATTCCCTGCCGGCGTAAATGCTATGGTTATCGGTTTGCAGGGCTGTCTGTGGACAGAAGAGATCCCTTCGGAACTGATGTTTGAATATATGGTTTATCCCAGACTGGAAGCATTGGCAGAGACAGAGTGGGCTTCAGGAAAAGACTGGACAACTTTCAGAATACGTCTTATCAGTCATCTGAAATATCTTAAATCAAAAAATATTCAGTACAGGCGGCCAGCGTGGGCTAACTGAGAAAAATAAAACGGGCATTTTCAGCCTAATTAGTTATTTTTGCGCCTGAAAATGTCTGATATGAAACGTTGGTTCGAAGGGGAGGCTTTTGCAGTTATAAGAGTAAAGAACTTCCGTCTGTTTTTGTTCTACAGGGTTTTCATGACAATGGCTGCTCTTATGCAGTCGGTGATCGTCGGCTGGCAGATCTATGATATTACCCGAAATGTTCTATGGTTAGGATTTATCGGACTTGTTGAAGTGATCCCCCAGGTCACTGTTTCACTTTTTGCAGGTCATTACAGTGATATCTGGGACCGCCACAAAATCATTAAGTACACTTCCCTGCTTCTGATACTCGGTGCGGTCATTTTACTGGTTTACAGTGCTGATTCTGCATATTTCTCCGCCAGATTCGGGATCTATCCTCTCTTTGTTACTATCTTTCTTACCGGACTGGCGCGTGGAATACTCAGTCCGGCACAGGTAGCTCTCATGGGGCAGCTTGTACCCAGAACGCTTTATGCAAATGCCGCCACATGGAACAGCGCCAACTGGCAGCTTGCAGCAGTTATGGGACCGGCAATAGGAGGAATGGTTTACGGTTTCTTCGGAATAGTCCCCGCATATGCCCTCGTTCTGATACTTTATACCCTGTCGTTTCTGCTCATATTGCTGATCAGGGCCGGAAAGCATGAAGTTGTTACAACAAATGAGGGAGTGTTCACAAGAATACAAAGTGGGATAAGTTTTGTATTTCAGACTCCCGAACTGCTCGGAGCATTCACCCTTGATATGTTCGCTGTACTCTTCGGAGGCGCAGTTGCAATGCTGCCTGTGTTCGCCTCTGATATACTGCACGTCGGACCACAGGGCCTGGGAGCTCTCAGAGCCTGCCCGGCTATCGGCGCCATCCTGATGGCTGTGATTCTGATGTTTCACCCTCCGGTTAAAGATTCCGGGAAGAAGCTCTTTTTTGCAGTCACAGGTTTCGGACTGTGCATGATCGGTTTTGCCATATCAAAAAACTTTCTGCTTTCAGCCTTCCTGCTCATTCTCAGCGGCGCTTTCGATAACGTCAGTGTTGTGATACGGGGCACTATTCTGCAGCTCTTTACACCTGATAATATGAGGGGACGCGTGGCTTCAGTCAACAGCATATTCATCGGTTCTTCAAACGAGCTTGGAGCATTTGAGTCGGGTGTGGCAGCGAAGATCATGGGACTCGTATCCTCCGTGATATTCGGCGGTTGTATGACACTGGCAGTCGTGATAACCACTATAAAAATGAACAGTCCGCTCAGGAAACTTTCAATTAAAAACAGGATTTAACACCCCTGCAGTCGCCGTAAATATGAACATCTGACTGATTCAAATTCCTGATTTTCCCTTATTAAGACCGATTTTACTGCCGGTAAGAGGTTGCTTTTTTCTTTCTCTTTCTCTTCCTTTGTATAAGTAAATTGCTTGTGTTTTCAATCTTCTTTTTTGCGACAAAACTTATGGACAGATTTAAGGGTTGCAAGAGAGAAAAACTTAACAAATTGTTAAAAGACAAGGTTTTGTGTCAATAATTAATCACTTGGCATGTATTTTGAATCTGATATGAAAATTTAAATTCCGGACTAATGAAGACAAGAAAATTATATCTGGTTGCTCTTTTACTTTTTATCGGTCTGACAGGTGTTTCTCTGACCGTAAGTTCACAGGATACAAAGCCTGACAGGAAGAGCAAAAAGGAGGCGAGAAGAGCCCGTTCGGAAAGGGATTTTCGCTCCCTTGATTCTTTGATGAGCTCGGGAAGGTATGTTCTGGAAGCCAATTACCTGCAGAACAAATATGGAACGATGGTATCTGTATCATCAAACCTGAATTTTATCAGGATAGACGGACCAAAAGGTGTTCTTCAGACCGGAAGTGATTTCAGACAAGGTTATAATGGCCTTGGCGGTGTCACCGCAGAAGGTTCAGTAAACAATTACAAGATTGAAAGGAATTTGAATAGTCTCTCATTCTCTGTTACATACCAGCTGATGACTAACCTTGGCACATTCGATATTAATATGCATGTGGGGGCCGATAATACTGCCTCGGCAACAATTACCGGTACGACTTCCGGAAGACTCACCTGGAGGGGAACGATCGTGGCGCTCAATAAATCAAGATCCTTCAAGGGGCAGCAAACTTACTGATCACCAATAGCTGAGTTAATAATAAGTATTTTCACAAACCGCGGGTTGCCGGGATGCTTCCTGCGGTTTTTTATTCCGGATACCACAGAGAACACTGTCTAAGAGAAGAGGATTTCAGACAACGAGAACATGTATTATTATACCTGGCGATTATTTATGATTTCGCCTGTTTTGCTTAACTTGAAAGCGGTTACTTAAATATCATAATTAAACTTGTCACTGATATCATTTTATAAATGTCAGGTATGAATGAAATAACTCAGTCAGGTCCCCGGGCTGCATTCAGGCTTCTCAGGACGATCGCTTCCGCCATAATCGGAGGTATGGTCCTATTTGCCCTGATAACCTTTTATCTTAATGAAGGGAAATACACGTTTAAAACCGATCTGTCGGATATTCTTGTTCTGTCGGCTATATTACTCACATTAATTGCCATTCCGTCTGGATTTTATCTCTCGGGTAAGTTCCTCACAAAAATTGATCAGGGAGCTAATCTTAAAGACAGGATCCTGAAATATCAGACAGTTATGCTGGTCAGGTTAGCTACCTGTGAAGGAAGCGGTTTATTTGCAGTTGTCTGTTTACTGCTGTCGGCAAACCTGGTTTATGCATTTCTGATAGCAATCGCTCTTTTAGTAATGGCCTTTCATTTTCCTACAGTAAAAAAGCTGCAGTCGGATCTCAACTTTACAGACACGGATGTAAATGAGCTTTGCTGAAAAGTGGATTGACAGGGAAGTGAAAGGGCCGGAGGTCGAAACCTAAGCTGGCAGGTGCAGAAAGCCGGAAGGCAGTAGACCAAAATTAACAATCCGTGATCAACAATCTACTCTCAGGAATCCGGATTTTCCCGTATAATCGTATTCTCCTTCTTAAAAAGATCTTTTAAAACCAAAATACTGAGATGTTCAATCTGTTCAAAAAAAGCAAAGATCCCAGGAAGCTGGCATCAGAGGCAACCCGCACCAAAAATCCTGAAAAGGCTGTAAGATTATTTTCCGAAGCACTTAGGATTGAAAAGGAGAAAGACAATCCTGATAAAAATTTTCTGTCTTATATCTATCTGTTGAGAGGTGAAATCTACCTTGCCAGGGGTGAAGCGAATCTCTCTTCTTCCGATCTTTTACATTCTGTTGAGTATAATCCGGCAAACGGTATAGCGCATAATGATTTAGCTATCTGGTTTACTCTTGAACATTTTGATACGCCTGATTTTAATAAGGCGCTGGAGCATCTTGATAAGGCTGTTGAATGTCGTCCTGACAGGCGTGACTTTAAGATGAACAGGGCCATTGTCAGGGTCAAAATGGGAGATAAGGAGACCGGAAGGCAGGAATTGGAAACGCTGCTGAAGGACGGGTATGAAGAGGCCCGTGTCGCGATTGAAAAGTTTTGCGATTAGCAGGGATTTTTATATCAGTTCTGTCAGATCAGGGAACTCATGTCTGAGGGAACATTGACAGGAGTGCAGTAAATGATTATGAGGAGTGTTTTGAGATATTTGAGATTACGTGCAGGATTCTTTAGAGATGATCAGTGAATCAGACTGGGATAAGTAAGGCAAAAGTAAAAATGGGAGCTTTGACAAATTAAAGAAGAATATTCTAACCGATATAGCAGAGTTAATTCCTCGATTAACTTAACACCAGGTCTTATATATCAGAAAAAAAATCATGATAGGTTCCTTGAATTATTTCTAATATTTAAATTAGTGATACTGAAAGTTAAAAGTTAGCCTTAAGCAGTATAGCGTGTTGTTAATTTGTGTGTTGGTTGATTAAGATTGCGTAACTTACGGAGCGGAAGCGTAATAAGAGCGGGGATTATTCGATTAATGTTTTGAAATACAGTAAATCCTTATAATATTTGACCTTATTAAAACTTGGTAAAATGTCAAAACTAGGATCAAAAGAAAAACCCGCGGTAGTTCATGTTGAAACTATGGAACGCGCTAATGAAATCATGTCCTTGTGCAATAAAAATAATTGGCAGGTTATTGTGGGTATTGAACCAGATAAGCCTGAAGATATTTCAGATATTGAACGTTTATTAAATCCCCCTAAGCCGGTCACTAAAGTGATAACCGTTGGTCGTAATGAACCCTGTCCTTGTGGAAGTGGGAAAAAATATAAAAATTGTTGTTTGAATTAAGATAAATTTATGCAGAACAAAATAGAATGTTTCGGACCAAAAGAGCTGGAAGGATTAAGAAAGGAAATTCAATCATCGCTTGATGAGATCAAATTAAAACATGGGCTATCTGAACTCTCACTTGGCACGATAAATTTTAACTTATCATCGTTTTCTGCAAAAGTACTTGGTAAAGTACATAATACTGTGACGGAAAACTTTGAAAAAAACGCAGCAATGTTTTTTGCCAGCAGACACGGCTTACCTTCCAACTTTATAGGAAGTGAGTTTCTTTTTAACGGCTCCGTTTTTAAAATTACCCAGTTTGTCAGCTCGCGTCCAAAATATCCGATTACAGCATATTGCGAAGAGAACGGTAAAACCTTTAAATTTACTATTCAGCGAATTAAAGAATTATTGGAAACTGATAGGGTTATAAATATACCCTATGAAGACGAAAATCCCACTTAATAATTTAATAAAGTAAAATAACATAGAAAAAGCTGAAACTTAGCTGTATTGTTTAAGTATATTCTGTGTGATGTGCAGATATGCAGTTTATTAACGTATCATCTTAATACACTTCACCAAAGAATAGATTCCTTAAACCACCAAAACATTGGTATTTAAAATTAACTGGACTGTACCGAGATTTTTCAGAGGCAAGAGATTCAATTCCCAATCAAGATTTTTGTTTAATAGTAACGATTAGAGATAGTAGAAATGTTAATAGTAATATTTATCAATCTGTTTCTTCACTTTTGAGTAGTAGGAACTTCATCAGCCCGGATATTATATTACAAGATAACGTAACTATAAGAGCAAATTAGGGTATTTCCTCCACTTTGTATTAAAGATGCCTCCACTCTTTTTATTCGTTGTTTCCTTCAGTGTTTCTGCTGAATGGAACTCGCATACCTTTCAAGGTTGTCTTTATTAATACCATCTTTGAAATTTATAGAAGAGGTGTTTTACGATGAGGATAATAATTGATAAATTGATTAACGCCAGTGTAAAATTGATACTTGATTGAAATGAACTGACAGGAGAAATATCTAATTGTGGTGCAAGGGTGGTGCATCTCTCAAAGTAAAAAGCCGTAACTGTTTGAATATCAGTTACGACATTTTTGTCAAGGTACCCGGAGCCGGGATCGAATGCTGACGTTCTGACTTTCCGTTAAATCCTAATGGACGAATTGGAATTTACTCTGAAAGTCAGAAGTCAGCACATCCTGACTTCAGCCAGTATCCATGATATGAGTAGAAATTATTGCAGAACGTCAGGTGTAGGCATCCTGACTTCTGCCAGAATCTAAGACATGAGAAGAAGGTATTGCAGAACGTCAGGACCCGCACAGCATTGCTGCCAGCGCTCATCCTGGCTCCTCGCTAAAATAGCCATCCGAGGTTATTTTTTAACGCTCGACCCTACCCTCAGGGTATTAATCTTAAATTCTAAAGGGAAGTGAGTGTGAGGACGAGAGTGAGGAAAAAGAGATGAGAGTGCTCGCTCTCGCTCTCACTCTCACTCTTTTTCAGTACCCGGAGCCGGGATCGAACCGGCACAGCATTGCTGCCACTGGTGTTTGAGACCAGCGCGTCTACCAATTCCGCCATCCGGGCTATTTTTAACGCTCGGCCCTGCCATCCGGGCAGGAAAAGGATTATTATTTCATCATCCTGATCGGGTCCGCGAAAATATTACTTTTTTTCGAACTTTCTCCTTTTTGATTATTTCTTTTTCTCCCCGACTAAAGCTTTATCCTTCAATCCTGTGGCTTTGCTGCACTTCACTGATGCTTTTCTCTCCTTCTATCTTAACGACCATTTCACTGATTGCTATCTCAATGCCTTCAGCATCATATCCGCATTCCCTGTATAGTTCATCCTGGGTCCCGTGCTCCACGAAATAATCCGGTATCCCAAGTCGTCTTACATCGGCGCTGTAACCATTATCACTCATGAATTCGAGAACACTGCTGCCAAATCCTCCGCTCAGCATACCGTCTTCTATTGTGATGATATGATTAAAATTTCTGAACACTTTATGAAGTATCTCTTTATCGACCGGAGCGGCAAACCTCATGTCATAATGCGCTATGGAAACATCAGCTGTAAGTTTTGCAATCACTGCTGCGGCAGTGTTTCCGGGAAGTCCTAAGGTAAGAACAGCCATATCATCTCCGTCCCTCAGCATTCTTCCCCTGCCAATTTCGATCTCCACGAACGTCCTTTTCCAGTCGGCATTGAAACCTTTTCCTCTCGGATATCGTATGGAAAAAGGCGATTTGTTTTTTTCGAGTTGAGCTGTATAAAGCAGGTTTCTCAGCTCAATCTCATCCATTGGAGCTGATACCACCATATTGGGAATGCTCCTCATAAAGGAAATGTCGAAGAAACCGTGGTGAGTTGCCCCGTCGGCTCCGACCAGTCCTGCACGATCAACACAGAAAATGACAGGAATATTCTGCAGCGCCACATCATGGATGATCTGATCGAATGACCTCTGAAGAAAGGAGGAATAGATACAGCAGTATGGAATGATACCCTGAGTAGCAAGGCCTGCAGCAAAGGTGACGGCATGTTGTTCGGCTATTCCGACATCATAGGTTCTCGATGGCATCTCGTGCATCATCTCGGTAAGAAAACTTCCGGTCGGCATGGCAGGGGTGACGGCAGCTATCCTGTCGTTCATCCTGGCCAGTTCGGCGATGGTTGAACCGAAAACTTCCTGAAACGTAGGGAGCTTGTCCTTTTTAACAGGCTCAATTAGCTTCCCGGTCTCTTTGTCAAATCTGCCGGGTGCATGGAAAGTTGTCTGGTGCTCTTCCGCCTGTTTGAATCCTTTCCCCTTAACGGTAACACAATGCAGGATTTTGGGACCTCGTATTCTTTTCAGATCATCCAGGATCTTTATCAGGTGGAGAATATCGTGGCCGTCGATCGGACCGAAATATCTGAAGTTCAGTCCCTCGAAAAGGTTGCTCCTGTCGAGGATTGTACTCTTGAATCCTGATTCTATCTGTGCTGCCAGTGTTCTGGCGTGAGGACTGTGTCTTCCGAAAATACCGAGCATTTTCCAGATCTTATCCTTGAAACTGTTATAGGTTTTGCTGGTGGTAATATCAAGAAGGTATTCCTTAAGGGCTCCCACGTTCGGATCGATCGCCATATTATTGTCGTTGAGGATAACAATAATATTCGATTTCCCTATACCGGCATTGTTCAGTGCTTCAAATGCCTGTCCTGCCGTCATTGCACCATCTCCGATGACTGCAACCACTTGTCTGGATTCACCTTTCAGCTGTGATGCCATGTCCATTCCCAGGGCTGCCGAGATTGAGGTTGATGAATGACCTGTTCCGAATGCATCAAATTCGCTTTCCGCCATCCTGGGGAAACCACTTATCCCTTTGTATTTTCTGTTGGTGTGAAACTGTTTTCTCCGGCCTGTAAGTATCTTGTGGCCATAGGCCTGGTGACCTACATCCCAGATTATTTTATCGTTTGGAGTATTGAAGACATAATGAAGAGCGATGGTGAGTTCAACAACACCAAGACTGGCACCGAAATGCCCCGGATTATTGCACACCTCATCAATGATGAATTGACGAAGTTCAGCGCTTAATTTAATAAGGTCTGTGGGGTCGAGTTTCCTCAGGTCTTCCGGTGTCGTTATCTTAGAGAGCAGAGTCTCGTCATTCTCCATTCCAAATCGCAAAAATTAACAACCTGCAAATATAACAATTATTATTCCCCAGTGTTTGGGACTGCTTATACGCAATTTTTTTAATTTTGTTTGGTATTTCTCTATATAGATTCTAATATTTTGAAAATTTGAATGTTATAACAATAATCAGTTTCATGTCATGACTAAATCACCATTTAACTTTGTGGGTTCAATCCTGATGGTCGTCTTCCTTGCTTCATGTGTTTCTATGAAAAAATATGCCGGAATTGAATCAACAAGCCGGCGGTTCATGAACGAAAGAGATACTCTGAAAACTGAGAATATCAAACTCGGGATGACAAACAGGGAACTTGAGTCCAAAATGGCCTCCATTGAAAAAGAAATGGGAACTGTCAGACAGGAGATAGAAAAGACGGAGGGGGAGAGGAATAAGGCTGTTGCAGAGCTCAATAAACTATCTGAGAAATTTAACGATCTGCAGAATGCTCAGGAAGACCTTATTAAGGGAAACTCGAAGGAAACCCAAAGACTACTGGCTGATCTGAATGCAGCACAGGATAAGCTTCAGAAGAAAGAAGACCTTTTGAAACAGCTGAGCCAGAATCTTGACGCCAAGAAAACCTCTCTTGATGAGCTCAGCTTTGAGCTTGAAAAGAGGAACCAGAAGCTTGCAGAGCTCGAGAAAATTCTGGATGGTCAAAAAAAGATTGTACAGGATCTGAAAGCCAGGGTTTCTGAAGCATTGCTGGGATTTGAGAATAACGGTCTGACAGTTACCCAGAAAGATGGTAAGGTCTATATATCACTGGATGAAAAGCTTCTTTTTAAATCAGCCAGCTGGGATATTGACGCCAATGGGAGAAACGCACTCAGAAAGCTTGCGGTTGTTCTTGAAAAAAATCCCGGGATTCAGATCACCATAGAGGGTCACACCGATAATGTCCCGTACACGCCGGAAAAGAGTCAGCTGAAGGATAATTGGGACCTGAGTGTAAAAAGAGCCACCACAGTTGTGAGAACCCTTCTGGAAGGCTCAAAGATCAAACCCGACAGACTTACGGCTGCAGGAAGGAGCGAATATCTCCCCATCGATAACCGGAATACCTCCGACGCGCGACAGAAGAACAGGAGAACTGAGATCATTCTGACACCCGACCTTTCGGAATTATATAATCTTATAAATAAGTATTAAAGATAATTTTTGCCGGTCCTTACACTGTGTATCATTTTCCTGGATGCACGGGTCGTTTGTATTTTCAGGGTTAGTTTATTACTGCAAAGAACCCGGAGGAAGGCCAGGATTACCTCAAAAAATTGATGTTATTCATCAGTGAATTCCTGAAGTTTAACCTTCATATTCGTGAGGGCTTTGAGAAGATTATCTTCGGGTCTGAGGAAGTTCTGGTTTCCCCAGAACTCCGGATCATAGCTGTTTATGGTTTTTGAAAATACGGAATGAACGGGTGCAAGTTCCTCCTTTTCAAACCGCCTGACATTCCGGAGATCGACATCGGTGATTGCGATTTCGAAGAATACATTGAACTGGCTGCTGAAAAGCTTTTTCTTCTTTTTTGAAGTGAACTGAAGATCACCCCTTACATGGCTGAGAAAATATATACCGTTTATTTTTCTGTAGCTGACAGAGTATTTCACCGAAACAGGCCATGTATTGAATCCTCTGGTGGTACTGGCAATGAAGGATGTTTTCAAATTATGCAAAAAAGCAGGGTTCAGTTCAAAATCAGCATGCAGGATGGCATAATCGTAAGTATTAATATACACGACTCCCTTGTAAAGCGGCTGATCGATATCTTCCCTCTGTTCAAATTCAATCTGGAAAGCTGATTCATCCTCCCATGTCACAATATCAGCCAGTCTGTACCTGTAATCCGGGATATTGTCATGATTCAGAAAATCGAAAAGATTTCTTGCCCCATCGAGCTGAAGGCAGGTGTTTAGTCCGGCCTTGAGCCTGACAGCGAGAGTATCAGCCTTTCGAATGTTATCAATTTTTCTGCTTTTGTAGATTTTCATCTGGTCGCCCTGGATGGAGCCAGAATAGGCAGTTTTGAATATGTTCACTACCGCCTCGGAATAATTCTGAAGCTCACGCTTCTTCATAACCCCTTCCCTGTAGAAACCGGTAAGATAGGCTGGTTCCCTGCTGTAATTTTGTTTTATTGAGAGTACCGTCTTGTTGATTATTTCCTGGGGAATCTGGTTTCTGATTATGATCTCGGGTATAGAGATGTACTCTCTCCTCATCTGGATAGCCAGATTATCTTCCGTTACCATGGCAACCGGCTTCTCAGTTCTTACGTATCCCAGATACGAAATTACCAGCGTATCATGGGACAAATCAGGGGTGATTTTAAGACCAAACTGGCCGTTGTTGTTTGTGACTGTACCTATTCCTTTGTTCCTGAGCCCCACTGTTGCAAATGGGAGTGGTTCAGAAGTCTCCTCGTCTATGATGATCCCTGTAATATACCTGGTCTCCTGCCTCGGTATAGAATCGATGAAGGGTGTATTCTTTTTCTGATCGCGGGAGATTATTATAAATTTATCTATTACCGAATACGTGAGGGTATTGTCATGAAACAGACTGTCGAGTGCGGAGGAGAGTTTGATATTTTTAAAATTTAGCAAAGTCACCTTATCTTTATCGATGAGGCGGCTGTCGTAAGTAAAATTGTAACCGGTCCGGCCGGTTATGATTTCAAGAGCGGCTCCGGTGCTTACCTTCGCTTTGCTGAATGTGAATATTGAATCAAGAATACCCTCCTGTCCGGACAAGGTCTGCGGAAAGAGATACAGGAGGAGAAATATAATGGCCTGTAATATTCTGGAGATAAAGCCATTTCCCAGTGTCATGTTTTAGTGCTTGAACTATTTCCTTGAAAGATGATACAAGTTACCATCTCTGGTATAGTTGAGATTAAAGCTTTTGCATATAAGTTTGATAATTGTATCCTGTGACTGATTGTCAATAGGAGAGGTAGTCCACCGGTCTTCAAGTATGGAAGGATCATCAGCAATAATAGCCATATTAAAGACCTTTTTAAGGTCATTAAAGACAATATCGAGTTTCTGACCGTTATAAACCAGAAAACCGGTTTTCCATGCGAGGTAATTAGGATTCGCGTTAAGCTTTTTATCCGACGATTTTGTTCCCATTGTTCCGATATAACCTGGTTCAAGAGCGATGGATTTATTGCCTGATGAATTTGAAAGCATCACCCGGCCTGTTTTCACAAATACCTCTACGGCCGATTCATCGTTATTGCTTATAACATTGAATGATGTGCCAACCACTTTAATATTTGCCTTGCCGGCATCGATAACGAAAGGTTTAGCTTTGTCGGGAGCTATATCGAAGAATGCTTCACCTTTAAGATTCACTTTTCTATCCCTTGTCCCGAAATTCTTCCTGTAACTTAATTCTGAGTTACGGTTAAGGACAATAGAACTCCCATCGGGCAGATCTATTTTAATGTTTTTCTGTTCGCTACTGGTTGCAATTGTGATCTTCCGGCTGAATGTATTGGGTTCTGCCAGCCACAATGATGCGATACCAAGCGTTACAATTACAGCTGCAACAGCTGCGACCCTGAGCAATGTTCTTCTGAGGAATATCACTTTCCCGGTCGGTTTTTCAGTTGCTGTTTCCTCAGTCACTATCCTGGTGTGAACATTGTTCCAAGCTTTGTCAACATCTATTACCCTGTCGTCTCCCATCATCTTTATTTCTTTCCATTTAGTAACGGCATCACTTCCATCTTCTGAGATGAAGCGTTCAGTCAGATCGCTGATCCCCTGATTTTCTCCGGAAAGTGAGGAAGCAATTTCTGACCATTCCCTGTCACTATATCTTTTATTCCTCTTCATGATTAAGATTTCATTAATTCTTTCCTGAATTCCTTAAGCGCTTTTCCCATATTGGCTTCAACCGTTTTGACCGATACTGATAGTTTTTCAGCGATCTCGTTATATTTTAGCCCTTCAAACCTGTTCATGCAAAAGATCCTTCCGCATCTTTCAGGCAGCTTTTCGAGTATAACCACGATCCTCTCCTGAAGCTCCCTGTAACTGAGAATGTCGGAAGGGCTTTCAGGGCTTTCTGAAATTCTGTAGGACATCTCTTCCGCGTGTTTCTCAACTACCCTGACATGTTCGATATGGTGCAGGCATCTGTTGTGTACTGATCTGAAGAGGTAACCATTCAATGAACTTTCTATCTCAATCTTATCCCTGTCTTTCCATAACCTGCAGAAGAGATCCTGTACGATCTCTTCTGCAGTATCATGGTCCCTGATCAGGGTTTTTGCATATTTTACCAGGGAAGCATAGGAGGATCTGAAGAGCGACTCAAACTGTTTAATGTCTCCCTGCCGGATCCTTCCTATTATTTCACTGTCACTGGTCATTTCGAACCTTCAAATTACTATTTGTCGTCTATATCACTGAACTTGACCTTCCTGCTTAACTTACGTATAGCTGTTTCGATGCTCTGATCCGGTTCGATTACATTGTTGTCACCCCAGAATTTAGTATCAGCAAAGGCATTGACTTTATCTGTAAATACGTCTGAGTACCTGAGCTTATCCTTACCTGCAAATTTAATAACTTCTTTGTCAGTTCTGTCTGTTACTGCAACTTCAGACATAGTGGTGTAGTATGTATGGAATAACCTCTTAGCCCAGTTTACCTTGAATTTTACTTCGGCTCTCGAATACTCGAAATGGAGCTTGCCATTCTGTTCACGATATTTTGTCCTGTAGGTTGCAATTTCCGGGGTAACCTTCATGCCTAATGGTTTCTTCCTTATAAAGATTGAGGATACAGCGTCCTTGTCATCGAGGTTGAATCCGAATTCGGCCTCAGTTATGGCATAAGTTTCCATGTTTATATAAAAACTTCCCATGAAGAGAGGAATGTCGACTGAAGGTTTCTGAACGAAATCGATAATATAGTGAGGCTTATTGTCAATCTCGATTACTCCTCCGATGGTGTAGTTGTAGTATTCCATGGCTTCCCTCGTGAGGACGGATTCAGTATTCTTGACGATATCAAGCTGAAGGACACTTGTTGGGCCGCCCTGCAATTTGAATAATACGGTATCCATTTTCTGAACATCGGCGCTTTTACGGCCCTTGTATATTCTGGCTCCATCGAATCGTGCATCACTGTTATAAGGGGCTTTAAAGATCTCGACAACTGCTTCACCAATTGAAACATATGTCCTGTTCTTCTTGATAGTCTCCCTGTAGAATGCTGTCATCAGGTTGGGTTGTGTTTCATAGTTTACACTAATGTTCTGGATAGCTTTATTTACTATTTCTGTCGGATCAAGAGGTTTAACTATGATCTCTTTAATAGGAATCGGAGCTGCTTCAAGCATTATCACATTTTTACCACCATTCTCCTTGAGCTCGCTGAGTGGCACAATTTTATTCTTATACCCGAGAAATGATACCTCAAGATTTTTTGATGTGACTGTTTCACCGATCTTCAGGGTAAATTCTCCGTCAATATTGGTTACTATGGCTACATTTGATTCTTTTACTGCCACAGTTGCGAACACCAGAGGGTTTCTTGTTTCGGCATCGACTATTTTCCCTTTAATGGTAATCATTTCCTGCTGGTCGTTTCGTTTCCTTGCCGGTGATCCGGCTGTAACAGTATCCTGCAGGGCAAGAGCTGCCAGCAGGAGCACTGTTAAAATCGAAATGTTTCTTAATGATTTCATGGCTGCACTTTCTTAAAATTAATATTTAATTCAAGTGAAATTCGAATACGGTATTCTTTCCTTTTCAGACATATGACCTTCATTATGTATTAATACCCTATCTGCAAGGTGGAAAATAATTTATTATCTTACTTCAATATTTAATACAGGCATGTATAAACACTACAGACGGGCCATTAATCTTTTTATGTCCGGAGCATCATACGTTAAAAGCTCAATGACACGACATCCTGCCGTTTCTGCAATGCCTCCCGCAATCAGTATTGAGCTGACCAATCATTGTAACCTTCATTGCAGTGAATGTACAACAGGTTCAGGATTGATGACCCGGCCAAAAGGATTCATGGATACCGGTCTTTATAAAAGGGTGATCAGAGAAATGGAACCATATCTTTACTGGATTAGTCTTTATTTTCAGGGAGAACCCCTCATGCATCCTGAATTTCCTCTATTTATTTCCGGTTCGGGAAGGGCCAGGACAATAATGTCTACAAACGGACATTTCCTTACTTCAGAGAACTGTGAGAAAATCCTGAAATCGGGGCTTGACAAATTAATTATCTCACTTGACGGCATTGATCAGGATTCATATTCAAAATACAGGGCAGGTGGCAATGTGGAGACTGTGATCGGGGGGATAAAAACAATTTCAACTTTAAAGAAGAATAAAAAATCATCTATTGATCTGGAAGTGCAGACTCTGGTTAACAGGTACAACGAAAATGATGTCCCGGAGCTGAAAAAGTTTTGCAGATCTGTCGGTATACCTCTCAGACTTAAATCTATGCAGATCATTTCAGGCAACAGTTCCTTGTCATGGCTGCCTGATGATCCGGAGTACAGGAGATATGATATAAAAGATGGGGTAAGAGTTATAAGGAGCACTTTTCCTGACAGATGTGCCCGATTGTGGTTCAATCCTGTGATCACCTGGGATGGAAATGTTTTGCCATGCTGCTTCGACAAGGATGCTGATCACATAATGGGTAATATTAATCAGGAGAGATTTTCGGATATCTGGAATGGTTCCCGGTATATGCTGTTCAGAAGGCTACTTCTGAAAGACAGGAAGGCAATTGGTATTTGTTGTAATTGTACCTCCGGCATGAAAGGAGTGAAATACTGACTTTCTTCTTACAATAAGCAGATAAGTTTATCAACAGGTATAATCATCGACCCTGAGCTGAGAATGATATTGTTCAGACAGGGATCTGTATTCACGTTTTAGAAGGATATCAGCAGATTTAGAGGGCATAGAACGATTCGCCATGATCATACAGTCATGACGTCCTTTTCCTTTGCTAAAGTTACCTTATCCACCTTATTGCTGAAATCGCGGGTAAAATCCTGGATCTGGTCTGCAGTGATCTTTTCGACATCTTCCGGAAGGCCGTTTTTGAGGAGCTGCTTAAGCTCATCATTTGCCCATTTACGTGCATTTCTGAGGCTGATTTTGGCAGTTTCGGATTCATTACGTACCTGCTTAACGAGCTGATGGCGCCTTTCCTCTGTGAGCGGGGGAATGTTTATTCTTATAACTTCTCCGTTATTTACAGGTGTCAGGCCGATATTTGCAGCCATTATTGCTTTTTCAATGGTCCCGAGCATGTTTTTTTCCCATGGTTGGATGAGTATGGTTTTTGCGTCAGGGGTGTTGATGTTCGAAACCTGCGAAAGAGGAGAGATCACTCCGTAGTAATCGACTGTGATACCATCCAGAAGGGCAGGGTTCGACCTTCCTGCCCTGAGCCTTGCCAGCTCATGTTCAAGATGGTCAACAGCTTTCTGCATCCTGTCTTTTGTCTCTTCTATAATCAGTTCAATATCTTCGTTCATAGGTCTTAGGTTAAATGGTTTGGGTTGAGTTTTATTTCCGGTTTTCTTACTTGACTATAAAGGAAAAACAAAAATAATAATTTAGCTGAAACAGCAATACTAATTCAATCGGAGACAATAGTGCCTATGTTTTCACCATTGACTATCCTGATGAGGTTCCCTTTTTTATTCATATCGAATACAATTACAGGCATCTTATTATCCCTGCACATGGTAAATGCTGTAGAGTCCATCACCTTCAGTCTTTTGGTGATCACTTCATCGAAAGAGATTTTACCGAATCTTACTGCTGCCGGGTCCTTTTCAGGATCCGCAGAATAAACTCCATCGACACGTGTACCCTTAAGCAGCACGTTGGATCCTGTCTCAACAGCTCTCAAAGCTGATGCTGTATCGGTAGTAAAGAATGGGTTACCGGTGCCTCCTGCCAGTATGGCGACAATACCCTTTTTCATTGCGTCAACCACCCTGTCGCGGTTATATAATTCGCCAACGGGTTCCATTCTGATAGAGGTGAAGACTTTGGCTTTTCCTCCGAGCCGGTTAATGGCGCTCTCCAGAGCCAGGCTGTTGATCACTGTTGCCAGCATCCCCATCTGGTCGCCTTTTACCCTGTCGAAACCTGATTCAGTTCCGCTCAGACCGCGGAAAATATTACCTCCGCCAATGACTATTGCAACTTCACAGCCGTTGCCGACCACATCGGTAACCTGACTGGCATATTCCGATAATATTATGTCATCAATTCCGTGATTTTCGTTTCCTGCTAGCGATTCCCCGCTAAGTTTCAGTAATATCCTGTTGTATTTCATTGACCCGGGTATTTAACGTAAAGATAAAATTTTGGCTTAATTTATAAAAAATAAAAGAGGGTGCCTTAAGAAAAGCACCCCCTCGTGAAATTGAATTATGAACTTACGTATTACAGGTTAAGAGTGTATCTCTTGAAATCAGTGACGGTCAGACTTTTGTCGACCGACTGGAGATACTGTTTGATTGTCATTTTGTTGTCTTTAACGAAATCCTGGTTCAGGAGAGTACTTTCCTTGAAGAATTTTGACAATTTTCCCTGAGCGATTTTATCAAGCATTTCTTCGGGCTTCCCTTCTCGTTTGGCCTGTTCCCTGCCAATTTCCAATTCCTGCGCGATGACAGATTCCGGAACGGACTCTTTATCTACTGCAACAGGGCTCATGGCAGCGATCTGCATCGCTATATCTTTATAAACCTGTATGTTAAGACCAGCTTTTGTAAAACCGGCAATAGTGGCAAGCCTGTTTCCCGGATGTATATAAGCCTGAACATATTCTGCCTCTATCTTCTCATAATATGAAAGAGCAAGTTTCTCACCTATAATCCCGACGTATTCAACAACCTTGTCGCCGATCTTTCCACCTTCAAGTGAAAGAGATTTAAGATCATCAAGTGTTGCAGGCTTGTTAGCGATAGCAATATCAAGAATCTTAGTGGCCAGAGAAATAAAATCAGCATTTTTGGCAACAAAATCAGTTTCGCTGTTAAGCACTATTATTGCCCCGAATTTGTTATCATTTGAAGTCTTGGAAAGAACAACACCTTCTGTTGCTTCCCTGTCGGCGCGCTTGTTTGCAACAGCCTGACCTTTTTTCCGGATTATTTCGATCGCTTTGTCAAAGTTGCCTTCAGCCTCTTCAAGCGCCTTCTTGCAATCCATCATTCCGGCAAGGGTCACTCTCCTCAGTTTGGCAACATCTGCAGAACTAATTACAGCCATTTTGTAAAATTTATATTTTGTAATAAGATTACTCTATTTCTTCGTCAGTTTCATCTATGCCCTTGGAGTGATCGTCATCCTCCTCTTCAAGTTCAACGACGGTATCATCTTCTTCCTCCTCGGCTTCGGCTTCTTCCTCATCCTCGTCAACAATTACTTCAATGATTGATGAAGGAATATCTTTTGTTTCAAGTTCTTTCCTGATGATCTTTTTGTCCTTAGCCTGAGGCTCCTTGTCTTTTTCAATCTTTCTTTCACTCAGCCCTTCTTCTATGGCCTGGCAAAGCAGACCTATGATAAGAGAAATAGATTTTGAAGCATCGTCATTGGCAGGAATCGGGAATTCGATCTCACTGGGGTCTGAATTGGTATCAACCATCGCAAATACCGGGATCCCAAGTCTTTTAGCTTCTCTTACTGCGATATGCTCCTTGCTCACGTCAACAATAAAAAGTGCTGAAGGAAGTCTCGTAAGATCGGCAATACTGCCAAGGTTTTTTTCAAGTTTGGCTCTCTGCCTTGTTACCTGAAGTTTCTCACGTTTGGAAAGGTTGGCGAATGTTCCGTCGGTAGCCATTTTATCGATAGATGACATCTTTTTAACGGCTTTACGGATTGTGGGGAAATTTGTAAGCATTCCACCTGGCCAGCGTTCCACTACATAAGGCATGTTGACCGCCTTGACTTTTTCGGCGACAATCTCCTTGGCCTGTTTCTTTGTTGCAACAAACAGGATCTTTTTACCTGATCGTGCAATATGCTTCATTGCTGAGGCAGCTTCTTCAATCTTGGCAGCTGTCTTCTCAAGGTCAATGATATGAATACCATTACGCTCCATGAAAATATAGGGAGCCATGGCAGGGTTCCATTTTCTTTTTAGGTGTCCGAAGTGAACACCTGCGTCAAGCAGTTCTTTGAAATTTGTTCTTGGCATTATCTGTTAAATTAAGTTTACATTCCGTTTTGTCAATCACAAAGTAGTCCGGTTAACCGGAGTCCATGCAATTTAGATACTAAACTTCCATCTAGACCGTCAGGCCGGTCAGGAACTAACGTTTACTGAACTGGAATCTCTTACGTGCTTTCGGACGTCCTGGTTTTTTCCTTTCAACCTCGCGTGGATCGCGTGTAACAAAACCTTCCGACTTAAGAGCAGATTTTGATTCGGCATCTACCGAAACCAGTGCCCTGGTGATACCAAGACGAAGAGCTTCAGCCTGTCCTTTAACACCACCGCCGGTAAGATTGACATTAATATCGTACTTGTCAGCAGCATTCAATTTAATGAGAGGCTGCGTAACAACATACTGAAGACCTTCAGTACTGAAATATTCCTTGAAATCCCTTCCGTTCACGGTGATCTTACCCTTGCCGTCGCTTAAATATACTCTGGCTACAGCTGCCTTACGTCTTCCAAGAGCATTGATTGGTTCCATATCTGTTGTTTATCTGTTTTAAAGTTCAATTTTTTTCGGTTTCTGTGCTTCGTGAGGATGTGATGTACCTGTGTATACATGCAGATTGCTGTAAAGTACACTGCCAAGACGATTCTTAGGCAACATTCCCTTCACGGCAATCTCGATAAGACTTATAGGTTTCTTCTTCAGCATATCTTCTGCAGAAGTAAACCTTTGTCCCCCCGGGTAACCAGTGTGGCGTACATATAACTTATCTGACCATTTGGCGCCGGACAGCTCAACTTTCTCAGCGTTTATCACAATAACATTGTCTCCGCAATCAACGTGAGGCGTAAAGTTAGTCTTGTGCTTCCCTCTCAGCATCGAGGCTGCCAGAGAAGCAAGCCTTCCGAGTATCATTCCTTCTGCATCAATAAGAACCCACTCCTTGTTTACGGTAGCTTTGTTTGCCGATACCGTTCTGTAGCTTAAAGTGTCCACTGTGTATTTTTTTAAATTGATATATTTCTTTAATACAAAACCCTGATTTTGGGGACTGCAAAAATACAATATATTTCCAAAAAAAAAAGGATATTGCATATAAAATATTCCTGCACAGGTAAAAGAAGGTTATATTTAGCTTTTCTGAAAACCAGAATGAAAGGGTTTAGACTGCCGGCTGAATTTTATTTGCATGATGTGCTCATAGTGGCTCCGGAGCTTGTTGGAAAAGATATGATAATAAAGCTTCATGACGGTACTTATGGCAGGTTTATGGTGACCGAAGTTGAGGCTTACAGGGGCCTTGAAGACAAGGCCTGCCATGCATCCAAAGGCCGGACGGTCAGGACTGAAATTATGTTCCATCAGGGTGGTAGCCTGTATGTTTATTTCATATATGGGATGTACTGGATGTTGAATATTGTAACCGGGCAGGAGAATGCCCCCCAGGCAGTACTGATCAGAGGTGTTCAAAGCCTGCCCGGTCCGGGCAGACTGACAAAGGCATTAGGTATAAACGGTTCTTATTATGGCGAAGACCTGACTGTTTCAGACAGAGTATGGTTTGAAGATGTTGGTTTCCGTCCCGATATATTGACAGGCGAAAGAATAGGCGTTGATTATGCCGGCGAGTACTGGAGGAGCAGGCCCTGGAGATTTTTTATTTAAGTCCTTTCATTGGCTCTGTTCTCGATCATTCTTCAGGGAAACGATGTGGATGAGCTTGTCAAAACTGAGATGCAGCGTATATGCCTGATCGAATTTTTTAGTATCGGTGTCATAATAAAGATCCACTCCCAGAAAAAACTCAACCGGAGCAGCAGGAAAAAACCTGACAACACCATGCGTGGTCAGTATCTTCCTGTTATGCAGTGCCAGATCGGGTGTGCGTGTGGAAACACTGCTATACATAGGATTTCCGTTAGGTGCAAAAAAATCGTGAGCATTCCAGTAACCGGCTTCGATCCTGGCAATGCTGTAATTGTAAAAAACATTTATCTGAGAGGCATGGCCATGATTGATTCCTGCAATAGAGTCTCCGCTGCGCATCCAATTCGCAAACTGAAGATATTCGATCCCTGCCTGACCTCCTTTTTTCCCGTTAATATCAAAAGTAAGCCTTACTCCGCCGGTGGCAGAAAAGAAGGATTGCATTTTTGCCGAATAATCACTAATCTGCCCTCCGAAGTGTTTGGCCTGGAACTGCAACGGAACCTCAACAGTCATACAACCTGCAATCGGGGAGGAGGTGTATCTGAAAGATTCTCCGGAAGTGAATTGTTCCCGTGTTGAATCTCCCTTGAAAATAAAATGCTCCCAGCTTATCCATGCGTCAGAAAAGAAGTGATCGCCCGAATGAGTAAGTTCAATCCCGTCTTCCACATACTGATTATATAGTCTTTCACTGTAAAAGTGCTGATCAAACATCCGGTGTTTGTCTGGCCCGGCAAGAGTTCCCAGAGTGAGAGAAGTTTTTTCAGTAAATTTCAGCGTTGTTGAGAAAACTGGCCTGACCTGAGTGAAATTATTCAACCCTGAATATTTCAGTGCATTCACGCCTCCACTGATGGAGAATCGTGAATCCGGTATGTAAACAATTTCGGGCTGAACGAAGAATCCCAGAAGTGTGTAACCTTCAATTATAGGATTGAAAAATTCATTGTCCTCGATGAAGCTCACACTTCTTAACCTTAAAGACAACTCCCCGTTCTGATTATCCTTCTCCTTTCCGGTCTCTTCACCGGGATTACCATATGTGCCGGAAGAGACAAGTAGAAGAATTACAAGCCAGGTAGTCAAATATTTCATTGGGATAATTTATTGAGGGATCTGTCAAAACTAACACTTTTATAAATGCTAAACGTATGTTAACATGAAATATTGATAACATATTTGATATTTTTCCGTTCTTTGTTGTCAGTTTAAGAAAATATTTCGCTTATGAATTCCATCCAGGGCAATTATCGCCGGTTGAACAACCTGACAGGCTGGTTAATGTTTGGTCTTTCCACAATTGTATATATTCTTACTCTGGAGCCTACTGTAAGTTTCTGGGACTGCGGAGAGTTTATACTTGCCGCATTCAAGCTTCAGGTAGGACACCCGCCAGGAGCTCCGCTATTCCTGATGTTGGGAAGAGTTGCCACCCTGTTTGCCGGTGGTAATCTTTCAAAAGTGGCAGTTATGGTAAATACATTCTCCGCGATTGAGAGCGGGTTTGCTATAATGTTCCTGTATTGGACAATAACTCACCTTGTACGTAAAGTTTATCTCAACGGAGGTGAGCTGGAATCACGTCACATACCGGCAATTATCGGCAGCGGTATTCTTGGTGCTCTTACATATACGTTCTCTGACACATTCTGGTTTTCGGCTGTTGAAGGCGAGCTTTATGCTCTTTCTTCCCTGATTACCGGACTGGTGTTCTGGGCTATGCTGAAATGGGAGGATGAGGCAGACCAACCCAACTCGGGAAGGTGGATCATCCTTATATCATATATTATGGGTCTTGGTCTTGGCGTACACAGACTAAACCTGCTGGTCATACCGGTACTGGTTTTCGTATTCTATTTCAGGAAATACAAGGTCTCGACCGTTGGAATGCTTAAAACCTTATGTGTGGCAGTGGTCCTGCTATGGCTGATGGTGTTTATTCTGATTCCGGGAATACCCGAGGCTGCAGGCTGGTTTGAACTCTTTTTCATTAATGTACTTGGTATGCCATACAACACAGGTCTTCTTATCTTTATTATACTGTTGTTCGGAGGTCTTGCCTGGGGAATCTGGTTCTCGTTGCAGAAAAAGAGAGTTATTCTGAATTATGCACTGACGTCTCTTCTTGTAATAATGATAGGCTACTCATCCTATGCGATGATCATGATCAGATCGTCGGCACGGCCGCCAATGAACCAGAATAACCCTTCCGATGTATTCTCCCTGTCGTATTACATTAATATGAAACAGTATGGCAGTTCTCCTAAATTTTTCGGGAACTATTACAGTGCGCCTGTTGTCGGTGTGCACAAGGTGATTGCCGGATACAACAAAGTTAAAGGCAAATACCAGCCATATTATCATCCCGAATATGAATACAGCAGCCAGTTCGAAACTATCTTCCCAAGGATGTATTCATCTGACCCCGATCATGAAAGCTCATATAAGTACTGGGGAGGTGTAGTTGGAAGAAAATATTCTGTGGGAGATTCAAAGGATCCGGTCGTTTGTCCGACATTCGGAGAAAACCTGACATACTTCTTCAAATATCAGATCGGCTTCATGTATATGAGGTATTTCATGTGGAATTTTGCCGGAAGACAAAATGATATTGAAGGGAATGGGAATCCTATGCATGGCAACTGGATCAGCGGGATTAAATTCATAGATGAAGCCCGGCTGGGAAACCTTGATAAGCTGCCGGATGATCTGAGGAATAATCCCGGAAATAATAAATATTATTTTCTGCCGCTGATTGTTGGTCTTCTGGGCCTCTTCTGGCAATATAACAGAGAAAGAAATGGTTTCTGGCTGGTCCTTTTGTTTTTTTTAATGACCGGACTGGCAATAATATTATACCTCAACCAGTATCCCAACCAGCCAAGGGAAAGGGATTATGCCTATGCGGGTTCGTTCTATGCATTTGCCATCTGGGTAGGCATGGGGTTCATGCTTGTTTATGAGAAGCTTATAGACAGGATAGGGGAAAAGCTTTCCGCAATTGTTACTTTTATTGTTCTCATTGCCGCGGTACCTGTACTGATGGGAGCACAGAACTGGGACGATCACAGCAGGGCAGGAAGATATACTGCCAGAGACATTGGGGAGAATTATCTGAAATCGTGTGCGCCGAACAGCATCCTGTTCACTTATGGTGACAATGATTCATTCCCCGTATGGTATGCCCAGGATGTGGAGAATGTGAGAACCGACATAAGGGTGGCTAATCTCAGCTACATTCAGGCAGGCTGGTATATCGATATGATGAGACAGAAAGCGTATGGTTCCGATCCAATGCCTCTTAGCCTCGGACCCGATAAGTATCGTGACGGTATCCGTGAACAGCTTCCCGTGAACAACAGGGTGGACAAGCCGGTTGATATTAAAGAGGTGGTGCAGTTCGCAGGAATGGACGACCGGAAGTACATGGTCGACCTGAGCGGACACGGAGATTATATGAATTATCTGCCTGCCGACAAATTCATCATAGATGTCGATTCTGCAGCCGTACTTGCCGACGGAGCTGTGAAAGATTATTTCCGGAACCGTATTATGTCACCTATGATCTGGAATTATAGCGAAACCGATGCATTTAAAGGCGATCTGGCTATTATGGATCTCCTGGCAACTAATAACTGGAAGCGACCTGTCTATTTCTCCACTACAGTGCCTAATGATCAATACAAGGGGCTAGAGAAATATTTTGTTCAGGAAGGTCTTTCATACAGAGTGACCCCGATAAAAATCGATCAGCCGGAAAAAGGTGAGTTTGGTATGGTTGATGTGGAGACCATGTACGATAATCTGATGCATAAATTCTCGTGGGGTAACGCAGGTGATCCCAAGGTTTATCTTGATGAGAATAACAGAAGGATGTTCAGTAACTTCAGAAGGATCTTCGCGACACTTGGAAAGAACCTGGTGCAAAAAGGTGATTCATCCAGGGCTGTGGAGGTGGTTCACAAAGCTCTTGACATTGTCCCGGCAAGTAAAATGCCAGATGACTTTTTCTCTATCGGTCTTGGAGAAGTACTTATTCTGGCCGGCAGGAAAGACGAAGGAATAAAACTGCTGACAGATATCCATAATTATACGAAAAGCTACCTTGAATATGCTATCAATATCAGGTCTGATCAGAGGTTCGGCCTTGATTACCCGATAGGGATCAACATGCAGGCAATGCTCGATATTTACAATATGTCGGTTAAGCTGAAGCTCGATTCACTGACAGCAATGGTTGAACCTGATATAAATAACTATTATTCCAAGCTATATTCAACGAAATAGTTAAAATGCGGCTTTTCAGGCCAGGCTGGATCACAGGATTCATCTATCCCGGGGTGATATCAAGAATTGATACTCCGGGGAAGGAGATTTGCCTGACCTTCGACGATGGACCTGATCCGTTATCTACTCCTGAAATACTGAAGCTGCTGGGACACTACAGCATAAAAGGAATTTTTTTCTGTAACGGAAAACAGGCAGAAAGAAATCCCGGACTTATGGATATGATCCGTTCAGGAGGTCACCTGACAGGTAATCATACCTATTCGCATATAAACGGATGGAAGATCAGCAGTGACAGGTATCTTGATGATGTTGAGAAAGCTGCCTGCTTTACCTCCGGAACTGTTTTCAGACCTCCTTACGGACGAATGAAGCCCAGCCAGTTCAAAATGCTCAGGGAGAATTACGTAATTTTCATTTGGGATTTAATGCCCTATGATTTTGATGCAGACTTTGGTCCTGAAAATTCACTTAAGATAATGAAGAAAAGAATAAGACCCGGATCTGTGATCGTTCTGCACGATTCACCGTCTTCATCCGTTCTCCGGATCCTTCCGGAATTTATCGGCTATGCGCTGGAACAAGGCTATTGCTTTGTGCAACCTTACTGAATGACGAAATCTTAAGCCAGGAACAAAGCTGCTTCCCTGAAAATTGTCTCAAACCAGTGATCAACAACTTTTGACAAAGGCGTTTCGACCACAGGGAAAGGATTCTCATGAGAATAGCTGAATGGGAAATCAAGTTCCTTATAACGACATCTCCCGGTATGACCGGTCAGAGTTTCACGGATACCGTCAACGGGAATAATTTTATCTTTTAAAAGCCCGATGGCAGAAATCTGATCTCTCAGCTTTTTTAATCTTGCTTCCCTGAAAGACCTGAACCTGGCCAGATCAATCATCGAACGGAATGCCATTCCGACCGGACTGGTATGAAGAAAATCAGAAAGAGCGCTTTTCCCTGCTATTTTTCCTTCAAATTCCTGCATGTAAAAATCATATACTTTATCAAATGCCAGTTTGTCCATAATAAATTTAGACGCGCCTTTCATATTACTAAATACGGAACCTCCGCAAAAAATAAAAAGACGGCTGTCTGTGAAAATATTGTCAGGATTACCCAGCATGATTATCTGGGACATGAATGCCCCGATTGAATAAGCGAAGATATCAATCTTGCTGGTCCTGGGTATAACAGGATGATTACCCGTGCTGATATCAGAAGTAAGTCTGATAATATCCTCAACGGTCTGATAGCCGGATTTGAAAAATCTCATTGGATCTTCAGTCAGCCTGTTACTGAGAGCAACATTTGCAAAACTTGACATGTCAGACTGCCCGGATTCTGAATTACGATTATTCAGAAGATCCCTCATTGCCCGCGGATCCTTCCACGTAGAAGGAGATCTGTTAATATGGAAGGAAATAGGGAACAGAACCACATAACTTCCTGTCATGGATGCCAGATTCTTCGCCCATGGAAGATATTTAATCCAGCTTCTTTCATTCAAACCATGAAAAAGCAGGATAACCCTGTCACTTTTGGTGTCGGCAGGGGTAAAGACAGGGTAAGAAAACGAGTGGTTTTCTGAGATCATTCTGTCATGCTGGCTGATGAAATCGCCAGATGGAAGGGTTGAAGTAAAATTGACATTGAAAATCTGTATTCCATTGTCAATCAAAGTAGATTCTGTGTTCCCTTCGTTGAATACTTCTTTTAGATCTTTAAATTCTGATGTGTATCCCATTGTTTCTTCTGCTGACTTTTCTGACGAAATTAAGCACCACAGAAACCTCATACAAATTTTTGTGCCGGCTGGTGGAAAGCTGTGATAAAAAGCCCGGATTTGGGATATAAATTGGTTATCTGTGACAGAATTCAGAATTGAAAATTATTTACGAAAGTCAATAAAGAGGTTTCAAAATCAGATTTTTTTTACTTTTACATATCGATTATCAGTTTTTACATATCGGTTATCAGGATATTCATGATTGATTTTCAGAAACCCATACCATCATATCTAAATGAAAAGCAGAATATTTTAAGGCTGATCATTTTCACATCCTTGTTTGCACTGGTTTTCATTAACATTTATTCTCCGTTTGGTTCAGATAAATGGTTCAATGTTACCAGGTTGCAGTTTTTTACTTATTCGAGTCTTATTATACTGACCGGGGTACTGGTTGTTGTAATAAGCAGGATAATCATGTACAAGGTGACCAGAAGACATCAGATACTGATCTGGCAATATCTGTTGTGGATACTGGCTGAGATACTGTCAATGGCTTTTTGCTATGCTGTTTTTGAAAAGTTTCTCCTGAAGGATGTACGTGTTTTCACCGATCTTGTGAAAATATCGTCCAGGAATACGGCGCTTGTCCTGCTTCTCCCGTATTCCGTTCTCTGGTTATACTTTTCCTGGAAAGATAAGAATGAGCTTATTGAGAGAATGGCCGATACTCAGAATTATCCTGCCAACTCGAGAAATATGATCTCTTTTTATGATGATAAGGGGATACTCAAACTGTCAGTTAAAAAGGAAAACCTTCTTTATCTGGAATCGGCGGAAAATTATGTCAGTATCTGCTATGTAAATAAGGATAAGGTTTCAAAATATCTTCTCCGGGATACCCTCAAAAAATTTGAAGAGACATTTGCCGGGACTGAGATCATAAGATGTCACAGGTCGTATATGGTAAATTTTGAGAAGGTCAAAGTGATAAGACGCGACAGGGACGGACTGAATCTGGGATTCGATAATCCGCTGGTAGGTGATATTCCTGTTTCAAAGACTTATGTCAATCCTGTTATGGAAACGTTTTCAAAGTATTATCAGACAATTGAACTTTCCTGACCTTTTTCTTTGAAGAATGACGGGGTTTCATAATATTGGTTAATTTTAATCTGTTTATATATTTTTTTCAGGATGAATATTCTAATACTGGGGTCAGGCGGCAGGGAGCATGCAATTACGTGGAATCTTGCACGGAGTAAGAAGGTAAGTAAAGTATTTGTAGGGCCAGGAAATGCAGGAACAGCCGGCATTGCTGTCAACTTAAAACTTGAACCCGGAAATTTCCTGGAGGTTAAGAATGCCGTTCTTGCCAATAAAATAGATATGGTAGTTGTCGGGCCGGAAGCTCCTTTGGTTGACGGGATCCATGATTATTTTCTGGGAGATGATGCTCTGAAAAAGATCCCGGTGATTGGTCCGGTCGGAGCGGCCGCAAGGCTCGAAGGGAGTAAGGATTTTGCAAAGGATTTCATGGTGAGACATGATATCCCAACTGCAAAATACAGAAGCTTCGACAGTTCATCTCTCGATCAGGCAGGCGACTTCCTGAAAACGCTCGAACCTCCTTATGTAATAAAGGCAGATGGTCTTGCGGCCGGGAAAGGCGTACTTATACTGAATAATCTGGATGAAGCTTTGCTCGAGGTCAGGTCAATGCTTAACGGTAAATTCGGTGCAGCCGGGAAAAAAGTAGTAATCGAACAATTCCTGAAAGGCATTGAACTTTCTGTGTTTATAATTACTGACGGCAAATCATATAAGCTGCTTCCTGAGGCCAAAGACTACAAGAGAGTAGGAGAGGGAGATACTGGCCTCAATACAGGAGGAATGGGAGCAGTGTCTCCTGTCCCGTTCGCTGATAAGGCATTCATGGACAAAGTAAGGATACGTATTATTGAGCCGACAATGAAGGGACTTGCTGAAGACGGGATCTCTTACAAGGGATTTATTTTTTTCGGACTCATCAAAACAGGTGGTGATCCTTATGTTATTGAATATAACGCCAGACTCGGTGACCCTGAAACAGAAGTCATAATTCCCAGAATAAAATCAGATCTTTTTGAATTGTTTGAAGGAGTCGCAAAGGGCGATCTGGAGAATAGAAATATTGAGATCGATGACAGGATCGTCACGACAGTAATGCTTGTATCGGGAGGCTACCCAGGAGAATTCAGGAAAGGATTCCATGTGTCAGGATTGGATAAGACGGATGATTGTGTTGTTTTTCATGCAGGAACAAAGCTGGACGGCGATAAGGTGGTTACTTCCGGGGGAAGAGTCATGGCGGTGAGCGCCTGGGGAGAATCAAAAAAGGAAGCTCTTGTAAAATCGTATAAAAATGCTTCCAGAATTAATTTCACAGGGATCTATTTCAGGAAAGATATTGGTTTTGATCTGTAAATAAATGCTCCTTAAAATTTTCAAAGGCAACAATCCGGGTGCTATAGTCCTTATTACTCTTATTATTATTGCGATTTGGGTAAGCGCTTTCATCCATCCGTCAGGAGAAGCCTCGGTACGGTTTGATAATTCCCCGATGCCTTTGTACGGATTTCTTCTGAAAGCAACAGGAACAACTTACCTGATAAGGACGATAGTAGCCTTCATCCTTTCAGTAGTCCTTATTTTTCTGATAATGAATTTTAATACCACGAACTTCTTTATCAATGAAAGGACTTATCTCCCTGCTTTGATGTATGCACTTATCCAGGGCCTGTTCCCGGAATATCAGACGCTCAATCCTGTTATTCCTGCAGCAGTTTTCCTGATGATTGCGGTTATGAGGATAATCGACAGCTACAGAAAGCCTGGGCTGGCTAACAATTTTTTTGATGCAGGGATCTTTATAAGTATAGGAAGTCTTTTTTATGCAAACCTTATCTGGTTCGGATTACTGGTTATTATTGGGATGGTTCTGATACGAACGGTTAACCTTTCTGAAATCACCATCGCTGTGGTAGGCTTCATTACTCCGTATTTCCTCCTGTTTGGAGCCTATTATGTGCTTGGAATGGACCTTCAGGAGCTTTATAATGTAATTGTGGAGAATCTTATGGACAGGACTGATGCCTATCAGTTTTCCAGGCTGACCATTGCTGTTTTGATTCTCTCTTCAGTTATTGCTGTCATCTCTATAGGTTATCTGCTTTCACATCTGAGCAATAAAAAAGTCAAGTCAAGACAGACTTTTTCACTTCTCATATGGACATTTCTTATATCTGTGGCTGTTTATTATATTCTGCCATCAGTTTCGGTCGAGATGGCATGGATATCAGGCATTCCGGTCAGCTATTTTCTGACACATTACTTTGTATTCAATAAACGTAAGTTCGTGCCTGACATATTTCTTTCAATACTGCTGCTGTCAGTATTTTTTATTCAATTTTTCTATTTAAAGTAGACTTCTATTTTATCAGGGAAATGACACCGACACCCGATCCCTGCTGCCCTTCTGCAAAATCATAGTTAAGCTGATAGATTCCGCTTTTCAGGCATAGATAATCCACATAGCGGGATGTTTGACCGGTTTTTTTGTCGAATGAGGAAACAACTATATTGTTGGTATTGTCTGTCATTCTGAAGATCAGTTGCCCCTGTGAGCCTGACGAGTTGCAGAGGGTGAAACGGTACTTCGTATTTTTCCAGAGTGAAATCCGGGCCTTGAATCGCAGCTCACCGGGTATTGCCGCCTTGCCTAATTGGATCCTGAAATCCTTCAGGTATTTTATCCGGGGAGAACCCGCATCAGCCATGCACTGGTTTATTCCCGGATCACTTTTCTGGCCGAAAGTCATAATGTTTAAGGTGGTAAGCAATACAAGGATCGGGATAATTCTTCTCATATATCGCTGCATTTTTCGGCTTAGTTCAGATTCAGTTCAAAAATAGCAAAAAAAATGGTTAGTACTTTCGGGTCATCCGGTTCAGGATAATCATGTGTTTATTCGGTTCCGATCTACTGAGACCATTTCTGAGGGATCCGGTCCCACCGGTGTTTCCCAAGCTCAGTCATCAGCGACTGTCCAAGCGGTCCTGCATCACTTGCCGCAAGATTAGTTCTGACATGGGAGGTTTTTCTCATACCCGGAATAATAGTACAAACGGTAGGTTCTCCCAGGATGAACCTCAGGGCCATCTCGGCCATTGTTGTTCCATCAGGGATAAGTGGCCTGAGTGCATCAGCGTGTTCGACAGAAGGGATCAGATTTTCCGGAACAAAATATGTATTGCGCCAGTCTCCCTGTTCCCATTTACTGTCTTTTGTCAGAGTTCCTGTCAGTGAACCTTCATCGAAAGGAACTCTGGCTATGACAGCAACGTTTTTTTCCCGGCATGCCGGAAATAGCTCGTCCTTTGGATTCTGATCGAAGATATTATAGATTAACTGAACTGAATCGATAAGGCCGCTTCTGACTGCCCTGATCCCATTCCAAGGTTCCCATCTGTTGATACTGATCCCTATTGCATGGAAAAGTCCTTTTTCCTTAAGGTCCATCATTTTGTTCATTCCCCTTTCATCATCCAGCCAGTGATCTTCCCAGGTGTGAAACTGCATGAGATCAAATGAGTCTAATCCTGCATTGAAAAGACTTTTCTCTACATATCTCTGAATGTGGTCGGGAGGGAAACAATCATCAAGGGAGTATTCCCTTCTGCTTGGCCATTTGAAGTTCCTGGGAGGCATTTTGGTCGCTGTATAAATCTTTTTCTCCCTGTTTGCCCTGATCAGTTCCCCCAGGATCCTTTCACTCTTACCATTACCGTATCCCCAGGCAGTATCGAAAAAGTTGCATCCCATTTCCACAGCAAGCTGAAGGGCTTTGAATGTTTCATCATCATCAGAGCCGGTCCATCCTGCGAGTCCCCACATTCCATAACCTATCTCGCTGATATTCCAGTTAGTCCTGCCAAATACCCTATACTTCATATTTGTCTGTTTAAGGATTGATTTCAGTACTGAAAATTACAAGAATCCTGCGGATAAGCAAACCCGGAATTCATCAATATCTGTCAAGCCACCTGTATTTTCTGGCACTGTCCCCGAACTTGACTGCCAGAGTAAGCTCGTGTGTACCATACGTTACCCTCTGTATCTGATTAAGGGTAAAGTCAACGGCATAACCGAAGAAGAATGCAGTACTCTCTGAATGCTTTGGCACGTATTTGAACCGGATGTTTGCTATTACACCCCCTCCTGTCCTGTATGTCAGTCCGCTCCATATACTTTGATCATAGATATATGTCAATCCGATATCGGCCTGAGGCATCAGCTCTTCAGAAATTTTTACCAATACCGCAGGTTCAAGCTCCTGCTTGTATCCTATTGGAACATAGTATGAGCCAAACGTGTAGAAGTGTCTGTCCATATGGAAGTTCTTGTAGGCATAGTCACCTATCTTGACCGCGGCGCCAAAGAGTTGCTGGGCAGAAAAGCCAAAATCGAATTTCTTGTTAAGAAGATAGATCCCGAAATCTGCATCCGGGACAAAAACTCCTTTTCTCAGGTTATCTGTCAGCCATGGTTCACTGGGATCCTCAAAACTTGTTTCGTTGGCATTGACTGAAAAGTGATAGCCTGTGAAAGCCAGACCTAATGAAACCTGTGTATTCGGATCTACCCACATGTGGTAAGAGTAGGCAGCCTGAACGCCTGTCCTCTGGATCAGCCCGTTGTGATCACTAAAGACATAGGCGCCAAATCCGACCCTGCCGTCGGTCTTGGGACGGAATTTGCTTTTCCCTCCTTTATGAGTTATTTCGAAGGGCCTTTTAAGTATTCGGGTCTGCCAGCTGAGAGAGTAAGTCCTTGGAGCTCCTGAATAACCTACCCATTGTTCCCTGGCAGTCAGATTGACAGAAGTATACCCGTCACTCCCTGCATGCGCAGGATCAATAAGAAATTTGTTGTACAGATACTGACTGTAAATAGGTAATTGCTGGGCAGAAGAAAATTGCCATACAATGAATAAAATTACAGTAAATACCAGTTTTTTCATATAAATCACCCGGTGATGATGGCCTGAAAAAGGGTAATTATAATCAATTCCCGTGACACCACCAACATGTACGGCGCTAATTTTTAAACAGATATGATCATGTGCATAGGGTATGACAGCTATTTACCGTCTCTGAATCAATTCAGTATCTGTCGAGCCACCTGTATTTTCGTGCACTATCCCCAAACTTGACGGCCAGCGTCAGTTCATGTGTTCCATAAGTGACCCTCTGGATCTGGTTCAGAGTGAAGTCAACTGCGTATCCGAAAAAGTAAGTGGCATTATTGCTGTGTTTTGGTGCATATTTGAACCGGATATTGGCAATCACTCCACCTCCTGTCCTGTAGGTCAGGCCGCTCCATACGCTTTGATCATAGATATATGTAAGACCAATATCGGCCTGAGGCATCAGCTCTTCTGATATCTTAACCAATACTGCAGGTTCCAGCTCCTGCTTGTATCCTATTGGAACATAATATGAGCCAAACGTGTAGAAGTGTCTGTCCATATGGAAGTTCTTGTATGCATAGTCGCCGATTTTAACTGCTGCGCCAAAGAGCTGCTGCGCGGAGAAACCAAAATCAAATTTTTTGTTCAGAATATAAATCCCAAAATCGGCATCAGGTACGAATACTCCTTTCCTGAGGTTGTCAGTCAGCCATGGTTCACTGGGATCCTCAAAACTCTTATCATTCGCATTTATTGAAAAATGATATCCTGTGAATGCGAGTCCCAGAGATACCTGGGTGGTAGGATCAATCCACATGTGGTAGGCATATGTTGTCTGGACTCCTGTCCTCTGGATCAATCCGTTATGATCGCTGAATACATAAGCACCTAAACCTACTCTTCCGTCAGATTTGGGCCTGAATCTGTTCTTCCCTGACTTATGCTTTAAGCTGAAAGGCTTCTTGAGCATCCTTGTCTGCCAGCTGAGAGAATAAGTTCTGGGAGCACCTGAATATCCAACCCATTGCTCCCGGGTGGTTAGATTTACTGAGGTATACCCATCACTACCTGCATGTGCAGGGTCGATGAGAAATTTATTATACAGGTATTGGCTGTAAATAGGTAACTGCTGGGCAGTAACTATTTGCCAGGAGATTACCAGAAATAATATAAATGTCAGTTTTTTCATAGCTCCTGGTTTTTTCACCTGACAATTGTAATGTTCCCGATTATCAGCTTAGATCCGTTGTGCAGATTGATGACATAATGGTATGAATCAATCGGTAAAACGGTCCCGTTATACTTTCCGTCCCATGGCACCGGATAACCCCTGGCTGATTTCCAGAGCTGCTGACCCCATCTGTTATAAATAGTCACATCCATTTCAGGATAGAGATAAGAATTTCCAATATTCCATACATCATTGATAAGATCACCGTTCGGTGAGATTGCCTCATTCAGGATCAGACATGTTTCCTGTTCCGAATGGAGTTCGATTGCCTGCCTGACCGAACAACTGTTTGCATCAGTCACAATTACATAGTATGTCCCGGCAGGAATATTTGTCAGATTTTGCTGAGTCGTATTGTCAGACCACAGGAATGAATAATCACCTGAACTTACTCCTCCTGAGACAGAGAGGGTGATCTGCCCATCGGGCATATCCGGACAGAATGGATCAACAACAGTATATGATACAGCCAGTGGTTCGGGTTCAGTGAGGACTAATGATGTGTCGACACTGCAACCGTTCGCATCAGTTACAATAACAGTGTAGCTTCCTGAACCAAGATTTGACTTGATATTGTTCCCGTAACCATCGTTCCAGAGATAGTCAATTGTCCCCGTTCCATTAATTGCGGTTACTGTAATTGATCCGGTCTTTTCACCCCAGCAGTTAACATTATATGCACCATCGAGGCTTACAGAAGTGCTGACATCGATAGACATCGGTAACGGTTCCCTGAGGGTGACCCTGTCGGTGACAGTACAGAAATTATTATCATTAATGGTGACTGTATATTCACCGGGAGCCAGCCCTGAGATATTCTGTTGCGATGAACTGAATCCCATCGGACCTGTCCAGGAATATGTGTAAGGCCCGGATGTGCCATCGATAACAATATTAATATATCCATCTGTACGCCCTGAACAGCTTATCCCAAATCCATGATAGTTACTGCTGTCAATTGTATATTCATTCTTCAGGTCCGGAAGTTCCCTGACAGTAATTGTGGCTACTTCTGACAGACAGTTGTTTGCGTTCTGAGCAACCAGTGTATGCTGACCAGATGCAAGTGAGGCATAACCGCTGACAGGATATGATGTAAATGTGCCGCCGTCGAAGCTGAATGTGAGACCAGTTACTGGCGATGATATTTCTATCTTGCCTGAAGGAACAAGACAGTTGGGATTGGTAACTATGACTTCAGGTTTGGCAGGAGTGTTTGGAGCGCTGTTGATGGTCACAGGATCTGATGCCGGGGATGTGCAACCTGATGCATCAGTAATTGTGAAAGTATAGGTGCCCCCGCCCAGTCCTGTAACGGTTGTTGAAATCCCTGATCCGGTAACATCGCCCGGATTGAGTGTCCACGTACCTGCTGCCGGGAGGCCATTAAGAATTACCGCACCCGACTGGGTGGTACAGGAAACAGGCTGTGTTATTCCCCCAATGAGAGGAGCAGCAGGAACAGCATTGACTGATAATGTGTAGATGGCATACGCTGAAGAACATGGTACCCCTAACGGATTATCAGTAGTCAATGTGATTATAATCTGCCTGCCTGCATCTGCAGCAGCGGGTGTATATGTAAAGCTGAATGGAGATACGGTTGATGACGCCTGCGAAAGAGTACCTGCACCATTTGTGATAATGGCTACGGACGTAGCATAGCTGAATGTATTTCCACTTATTGTAACAGGATTTAGTCCGCAAGTACTTCCCTCAGTGCTGCCTAATAATACGGTAGGTCCGTTGGCACATCCGCAGGAAACCGTGAACATATCTCCATTGGTTGTACATCCTGTTGCATTTCTGACAGATATTGCATGACTCCCGTTGACTACATTGTTGAACATAGTAGAGGTCTGATAGGTGCCTCCGTCAAGACTGTATGCAAATCCTGTCCCTGTCGGGGAAGTGACTGTGACTACTGCTTCACCTGCCCCTCCTGTACAATCAACAGACTGAACAGGTACTGCAGGTGCATCCGGTGCAGAAATGAGAACTGCTTCCGAAGAAACGGAATTACATCCACCCTGACTTCTGATAATAATATTGTAAGTCCCCGGGGTAAGTCCCGTTCTGCTGTTACCTGACACGAATGTTGCTCCATTGTCGAAACTGTAGCTATCTCCTGCATTTTGAACCGTCACATTTATTGTTCCGGTTGGTACAGTACAGGTCGGCTGTGTGATCGATATTGCCGGAGCCGAGGGAGTGGAAGGTTGCTGAGTAATTTCGACTGTTGCACTGACAACTGACGTGCATCCGGATGAATTAGTGACAGTATAACTGTAGCTACCGGGAACAAGATTGGTGATGGTTGTGGTTGTTCCTGTACCGGGGATTGATCCTGGATTAATGGTCCAGCTTCCACTGGCAGGCAAACCGGTCAGAGTAATACTTCCTGTTGCAACACTACATGAAGGTTGAACTGTCGCCCCGATTAACGGAGCTGAAACAGCTTCACTGTCGGTTATAGTAACATTAACTCCTGCAACTGAGGTACAACCTCCGGAACTTATGGTAAGATTATTATAGGTTCCTGCAGGAGCAATAACACTTGCAGAACCTGAAGTCACTGCAACTGATGAGAATGTGCCGCCATCGTATGATATTACATAGGTGCCGTCAGGAACATTTACTAATGTGAAATTAATACTTCCGGAAGCGCCGCAGGTAAGGGGATCGATACCAACTGCAGCCAGAACCGGCATGTCAGGAGCAGTAATTGAAATATTTAAACCTGATCCGGAGGAGCATCCGCCTGCCGAAACAGTGAGGTTATTGTATACACCTGTAGAGGCAGCTACTGTGGCAGCACCTGCATTGACTATTACTCCGGTAAGTGAACCTCCATCGTAATCTATAGTATAAGTTCCGTTTGGTACGTTGGTGAATGTGAAATGGATCGAACCATCAGCGCCGCATGTAGCAGGATTGGTAGCTGTTGCAGCGAGAGCCGGAGCTCCCGGTGCTGTAATGGTCACGCTTACACCTGCCCCGGAAGTACATCCGCCGGCAGTTATCATCAGATTATCATAAACACCTTCGGCAGCAGTTACAGTGGCTGCTCCGGCGTTCACGACCACACCGTTGAAAGAACCTCCATCGTAATCTATAGTATAAGTTCCGTTTGGCACGTTGGTGAATGTGAAATTAATTGAACCATCAGCACCGCATGTAGCAGGATTGGAGGCTGTTGCAGCGAGAGCCGGAGCTCCCGGAGCAGTAATAGTCACGCTTACACCTGCCCCGGAAGTACATCCGCCGGCAGTTATCATCAGATTATCATAAACACCTTCGGCAGCAGTTACAGTGGCTGCTCCGGCGTTCACGACCACACCGTCGAATGAGCCTCCGTCGTAATCTATAGTGTAAGTTCCGTCCGGTACATTGGTGAATGTGAAATTGATTGAACCATCAGCTCCGCATGTAGCAGGATTGGTAGCTGTTGCAGCGAGAGCCGGAGCTCCCGGTGCTGTAATGGTCACGCTCACACCTGCCCCGGAAGTACAACCGCCGGCAGTGATTATCAGATTATCATAAACACCTTCTGCAGCAGTTACAGTGGCTGCTCCTGCGTTCACGACCACACCGTCGAATGAGCCTCCGTCGTAATCTATAGTGTAAGTTCCGTCCGGTACATTGGTGAATGTGAAATGGATTGAACCGTCAGCACCGCATGTAGCAGGATTGGTGCCTGTTACAGTGAGAGCCGGAGCTCCGGGTGCAGTAATAGTCACGCTTACACCTGCTCCGGAAGTGCAACCACCGGCAGTGATGATCAGATTGTCATAAACACCTTCTGCAGCAGTTACAGTGGCTGCTCCTGCGTTCACGACCACACCGTCGAATGAGCCTCCGTCATAATCTATAGTGTAAGTTCCGTTCGGTACATTGGTGAATGTGAAATTGATTGAACCGTCAGCTCCGCATGTAGCAGGATTGGCGCCTGTTGCAACGATGGTAGGTTCAGGAGCGGTGATCGATATACTGACACCTGCTCCTGAATAACAACTACCTATAATAATGGTCAGGTTGTCATAACTGCCTGTGGGTGCAATAACAGATGCAGTGCCCCCTGTTATATTTACATTGTTAAATGAGCCTCCATTGTATGCGATGGGATAGGTTCCGTCAGGAACATTAGTGAATATGAAATCGATGCTTCCGTTATTACCACAAGTTAAGGGATTATGACCGGTTGCAGAAAGAGCGGGAGAGTCAGCAGTTGTGATGGTTACATTTACCCCGTTAGCAGAAGTGCAGGTCCCGGATGTTATGGTAATGTTGTTATAGGAAGCCGCAGAGGCAGTAACAGATGCAGTTCCTCCTGAAACGGTCACATTAGTGAAAGTGCCTCCATTGTACGCAATATTATATATACCATCAGGTACATTCGTGAATGTGAAGTCTATGCTTCCATCATCGCCACAAATTAAAGGATTATGACCGGTTACTGCCAGAGTTGGTGTAGCGACTGCATCAATGGTTACATTTACACCTGTTGCAGAAGTACAGCTTCCCGATGTTATCCTGAGATTGTTATAGGTTCCTGAAGGTGCGGTTACAAATGCAGTTCCTCCCGAAACTACCACATTGCTGAACGTTCCTCCGTTATAAGAAATCGTATAGGTTCCGTCAGGTATGTTGGTGAATGTAAAGTCTATGGTTCCGTCATCGCCACAAGCAGAGGGATTGTTACCGGTCGCAATGAGGACCGGAGCTGATGGAGCAACAACCATGGCATTCACTCCTGATGCAGAGGTACAGGTTCCTGAAGTTATTTCAAGGTTATTATATGTTCCGGCTGCTGCAATAACTGAAGCTGTTCCTCCGGAGACCGGAATATTTGAAAATGAACCTCCGTCATAATTAATGGTATAATTTCCATCAGGGACATTAGTGAATGTAAAGTCAATGCTGCCATTGTTGCCACACAGAGCGGGATTGTTAATTGCCACAGCAAGAGTCGGACTTCCGGGTGCAGTAATAGTCGCATTGACACCGGGGGATGAATTGCAGCCTCCTGAAGTAATTGTCAGATTATTGTAAATACCTTCTGCTGCAGTAACAGAAGCAGTTCCGGCATTTACCACAACTCCTGTAAATGATCCTCCATCGTAACTGATCGTATAAGTTCCATCGGGAACATTAGTGAAATTGAAGTCAAGGCTTCCTTCTGCACCACATGTAAGCGGATTGTTCCCAGTTATGTTAATTGAGGGGGAATCAGGTGCAGTTATTGTAACATTGACCCCCGGCGCTGAGGTACATCCTGCTGCGGTAATGAGCAGATTATCATAAGTACCTTCTGCTGCTGGAACGGATGCAGTACCTGAGCTGACTACAACTCCTGCGAATGATCCTCCATCGTAAGCAATTGTATACGTGCCATCAGCGACATTTGATAAGGTGAAATCAATGGTGCCGTCAGTGCTGCAGGTTAAAGGATTGACACTCGTTGCATTGAGAATAGGAGAATCCGGAGCAGTTATAGTCACATTAATACCTGTCGCTGAACTACAGCCATTACTGGTTATCGTCAGATTATTGTAGTCACCGGCAGGAGCAGAAACGGATGCTGATCCTGCAGTTACAGTAACATTTGAGAACGAACCACCATTGTTATTAATTGTGTATGTCCCGTCAGCTACATTGGTAAATGTGAAATCAATACTTCCGTCGGCACTACATGTTGCAGGGTTATTCCCAGTTGCTGTCAGTGCAGGAGAGAGAGGCGCTGCCAGTATTATATTTATTCCTGTTGAAGAAATACATGTTCCTGATGTAATTGTGAGATTATTGTACGTTCCTGCCGGAGTGGTGACAGAAGCGGTTCCACCTGTTACAACGACATTGGTGAATGACCCGCCGTCGTAGTTTATTGTATAAGTCCCGTTGGGAACGTTGGTGAATGTGAAGTTGATGCTGCCATCAGCGCTGCAAGTTGCAGGATTATTACCTGTTGCAGCGAGGGTTGGCGAAGCGGGAGCGGTGATAGTAACACTTACTCCGGAAGCAGAGGTACAAGTTCCCAGGGTGATAGTGAGGTTGTCATAATTTCCTTCGGGCGCTGTCACAGAAGCAGTTCCACCGGAAACAGCAACATTGTTGAATGATCCACCGTCATAGCTGATTGTATAAGTCCCGTTGGGAACATTGGTTAGTGTAAAGACAATACTTCCATTAGTTCCGCATATAGCCGGATTATTTCCTGAAGCAGCAAGGACCGGAGCAGCCGGAGCAGTTAGTGTTACATTTACTCCGGTAGCTGAAGTACAGGTTCCGGCAGTGATTGAAAGGTTGTTGTAAGTTCCTTCCGGAGCAGTCACAGAGGCTGCTCCACTGGTAACAGCTACATTGGTGAATGACCCACCGTCGTAATTTATTGAATAAGTTCCGTTGGGTACATTGGTGAAAGTGAAGTTGATGCTGCCATCAGCGCTGCAAGTTGCAGGATTATTTCCGACTGCAGTGAGAGCAGGGGAGGAAGGTGCAGTAATACTTACATTTATACCTGAACCACTAACGCAGCCATTCAGATTAATTGTGAGATTGTTATAAATTCCTTCTGCAAGAGTGACACTTGCGGCATCTGAAACAACAACAACTCCTGTAAGTGACCCACCAACATATGTTATTGTATAGGTCCCATCCGGCACATTGGTAAATGTAAAATCAATACTCCCGTCAGCTCCACATGTAGCCGGATTATTTCCGGATGCAGCAAGAACCGGAGCAGCCGGAGCCGCTATCGTTACGTTCACTCCAGAGGCGGAGGTACAAGTTCCGAGAGCGATTGAAAGGTTGTTGTAAGTTCCTTCCGGGGCAGTCACTGAAGCTGCTCCACCGGAAACAACTACATTGGTGAATGATCCGCCGTCGTAATTTATTGTATATGTCCCGTCGGGAACATTTGTTAATGTGAAGTTGATGCTTCCGTCAGCGCCGCAAGTTGCAGGATTATTACCTGTTGCAGCAAGAGTAGGCGAAGCAGGAGCGGTGATAGTAACACTTACAGCAGTAGCAGAAGTACAAGTTCCCAGGGTGATTGTAAGGTTGTCGTAATTACCGTCCGTAGCCGTGACAGATGCTGTTCCTCCGGAAACAGCTACATTAGTGAATGACCCGCCGTCGTAATTTATTGTATATGTCCCGTCGGGAACATTTGTTAATGTGAAGTTGATGCTTCCGTCAGCGCCGCAAGTTGCAGGATTATTACCTGTTGCAGCAAGAGTAGGCGAAGCAGGAGCGGTGATAGTAACACTTACTCCGGAAGCAGAGGTACAAGTTCCCAGGGTGATAGTAAGGTTGTCATAATTTCCTTCGGGCGCTGTCACAGAAGCGGTTCCACCGGAAACAGCTACATTAGTGAATGACCCTCCGTCGTAATTTATTGTATATGTCCCGTCGGGAACATTTGTTAATGTGAAGTTGATGCTGCCATCAGCGCCGCAAGTTGCAGGATTATTACCTGTTGCAGCAAGAGTAGGCGAAGCAGGAGCGGTGATAGTAACACTTACTCCGGATGCAGAAGTACAAGTTCCAAGAGTAATTGTGAGGTTGTCGTAATTACCATCCGTAGCCGTGACAGATGTTGTTCCTCCGGTTACGACTACGTTCGTGAATGATCCGCCATCGTAGTTTATAGTATATGTACCGTTGGGAACATTGGTGAATGTGAGGTCAATGCTTCCGTCAGCGCCGCAAGTTGCAGGATTATTACCTGTTGCATCGAGTGTTGGCGTAGCAGGAGCGGTTATAGTAACACTTACTCCGGAAGCAGAAGTACAAGTTCCAAGAGTAATTGTGAGGTTGTCGTAATTACCATCCGTAGCCGTGACAGATGCTGTTCCTCCGGTTACGACTACGTTCGTGAATGATCCGCCATCGTAGTTTATAGTATATGTACCGTTGGGAACATTGGTGAATGTGAAGTCAATGCTTCCGTCAGCGCCGCAAGTTGCAGGATTATTACCTGTTGCATCGAGTGTTGGCGAAGCAGGAGCGGTGATAGTAACACTTACACCAGTAGAAGAAGTACAAGTTCCAAGAGTAATTGTGAGGTTGTCGTAATTACCATCCGTAGCCGTGACAGATGTTGTTCCTCCGGTTACGACTACGTTCGTGAATGATCCGCCATCGTAGTTTATAGTATATGTACCGTTGGGAACATTGGTGAATGTGAGGTCAATGCTTCCGTCAGCGCCGCAAGTTGCAGGATTATTACCTGTTGCATCGAGTGTTGGCGAAGCAGGAGCGGTGATAGTAACACTTACACCAGTAGAAGAAGTACAAGTTCCAAGAGTGATAGTGAGGTTATCGTAATTACCATCCGTAGCCGTGACAGATGTTGTTCCTCCGGTTACGACTACGTTCGTGAATGATCCGCCATCGTAGTTTATAGTATATGTACCGTTGGGAACATTGGTGAATGTGAGGTCAATGCTTCCGTCAGCGCCGCAAGTTGCAGGATTATTACCTGTTGCAGCAAGAGTAGGCGAAGCAGGAGCGGTGATAGTAACACTTACTCCGGAAGCAGAGGTACAAGTTCCCAGGGTGATTGTGAGGTTGTCATAATTTCCTTCGGGCGCTGTCACAGAAGCGGTTCCACCGGAAACAGCTACATTGGTGAATGACCCACCGTCATAGTTTATCGTGTATGTCCCGTTGGGAACATTTGTTAATGTGAAGTTGATGGTCCCGTCATTGCCGCATAAAGCAGGATTGACACCTGATGCACTCAGCACGGGAACAGCCGGCGAAGTGATGGTAACATTTACTCCTGTTACCGAAGTACATGTTCCTGAAGTAATTGTGAGATTATTGTAAGTTCCTGCCGGAGCCGTGGCAGAAGCTGTTCCACCGGTTACAGCAACATTGGTGAATGACCCGCCATCGTAGTTTATTGTATATGACCCGTTAGGAACGTTGGTTAATGTGAAATTGATCGTTCCGTCATTCCCACATAATGCAGGATTGACGCCTGATGCACCCAGCACGGGAACAGCCGGCGAAGTGATGGTAACATTTACTCCGGTTGCCGAAGTACATGTTCCTGAAGTAATTGTGAGATTATTGTAAGTTCCTGCCGGAGTGGTGGCAGAAGCAGTTCCACCGGTTACAACGACATTGGTGAATGACCCACCGTCATAGTTTATCGTGTATGTCCCGTTGGGAACATTTGTTAATATGAAGTTGATGGTCCCGTCATTGCCGCATAAAGCAGGATTGACGCCTGATGCACCCAGCACGGGAACAGCCGGCGAAGTGATGGTAACATTTACTCCGGTTGCCGAAGTACATGTTCCTGAAGTAATTGTGAGATTATTGTAAGTTCCTGCCGGAGTGGTGGCAGAAGCAGTTCCACCGGTTACAACGACATTGGTGAATGACCCACCGTCATAGTTTATCGTGTATGTCCCGTTGGGAACATTTGTTAATATGAAGTTGATGGTCCCGTCATTGCCGCATAAAGCAGGATTGACACCTGATGCACCCAGCACGGGAACAGCTGGCGAAGTGATGGTAACATTTACTCCTGTTACCGAAGTACATGTTCCTGAAGTAATTGTGAGATTATTGTAAGTTCCTGCCGGAGTCGTGACAGACGCTGTTCCACCTGTAACAACAACATTGGTGAATGACCCGCCGTCGAAGTTAATTGTGTATGTCCCGTTGGGAACATTGGTTAATGTGAAGTTTATGGTCCCGTCATTACCGCATAATGCAGGATTAACACCTGATGCTCCCAGCACAGGAACAGCCGGCGAAGTGATGGTGACATTTACTCCGGTTACCGAAGTACATGTTCCTGAAGTAATTGTGAGATTATTGTACGTTCCTGCCGGAGTAGTCACAGAAGCGGTTCCACCTGCAACAACAACATTAGTGAATGACCCGCCGTCGTAGTTAATTGTGTATGTCCCGTTGGGAACGTTGGTTAATGTGAAGTTTATGGTTCCGTCATTACCGCATAATGCAGGATTGACGCCTGATGCACCCAGCACGGGAACAGCCGGCGAAGTGATGGTGACATTTACTCCGGTTACCGAAGTACATGTTCCTGAAGTAATTGTGAGATTATTGTACGTTCCTGCCGGAGTGGTGGCAGAAGCAGTTCCACCGGTTACAACGACATTGGTGAATGACCCACCGTCATAGTTTATCGTGTATGTCCCGTTGGGAACATTTGTTAATATGAAGTTGATGGTCCCGTCATTGCCGCATAAAGCAGGATTGACACCTGATGCACCCAGCACGGGAACAGCCGGCGAAGTGATGGTAACATTTACTCCTGTTACCGAAGTACATGTTCCTGAAGTAATTGTGAGATTATTGTAAGTTCCTGCCGGAGCCGTGGCAGAAGCTGTTCCACCGGTTACAGCAACATTGGTGAATGACCCGCCATCGTAGTTTATTGTATATGACCCGTTAGGAACATTGGTTAATGTGAAATTGATGGTTCCATCATTACCGCATAAAGCAGGATTGACTCCTGATGCACTCAGCACGGGAACAGCCGGCGAAGTGATGGTAACATTTACTCCTGTTGCCGAAGTACAGGTTCCTGAAGTAATTGTGAGATTATTGTACGTTCCTGCCGGAGTCGTGACTGAAGCAGTTCCACCGGTTACAGTGACATTGGTGAATGATCCGCCATCGTAACTTATCGTATATGTCCCGTTGGGAACATTTGTTAATGTGAAGTTGATGGTTCCGTCATTACCGCATAAAGCAGGATTGACTCCTGATGCACCCAGCACGGGAACAGCCGGCGAAGTGATGGTAACATTTACTCCGGTTGCCGAAGTACATGTTCCTGAAGTAATTGTGAGATTATTGTACGTTCCTGCCGGAGTCGTGACTGAAGCAGTTCCACCGGTTACAGTGACATTGGTGAATGATCCGCCATCGTAACTTATCGTATATGTCCCGTTGGGAACATTTGTTAATATGAAGTTGATGGTCCCGTCATTGCCGCATAAAGCAGGATTGACACCTGATGCACCCAGCACGGGAACAGCCGGCGAAGTGATGGTAACATTTACTCCTGTTACCGAAGTACATGTTCCTGAAGTAATTGTGAGATTATTGTACGTTCCTGCCGGAGCCGTGGCAGAAGCAGTTCCACCGGTTACAGTGACATTGGTGAATGATCCGCCATCGTAACTTATCGTATATGTCCCGTTGGGAACATTTGTTAATGTGAAGTTGATGGTTCCGTCATTACCGCATAAAGCAGGATTGACTCCTGATGCACCCAGCACGGGAACAGCCGGCGAAGTGATGGTAACATTTACTCCGGTTGCCGAAGTACATGTTCCTGAAGTAATTGTGAGATTATTGTAAGTTCCTGCCGGAGCCGTGGCAGAAGCTGTTCCACCGGTTACAACGACATTGGTAAATGACCCGCCATCGTAGTTTATTGTATATGACCCGTTAGGAACATTGGTTAATGTGAAATTGATGGTTCCATCATTTCCGCATAATGCAGGATTGACTCCTGTTGCTGCCAAAATTGGCGTTGCCGGTGAAGTGATGGTAACATTTACTCCGATTACTGAAGTACATGTTCCTGAAGTAATTGTGAGATTATTGTACGTTCCTGCCGGAGTCGTGACAGACGCTGTTCCACCTGTAACAACAACATTGGTGAATGACCCGCCGTCGAAGTTAATTGTGTATGTCCCGTTGGGAATATTGGTTAATGTGAAGTTTATGGTTCCGTCATTACCGCATAATGCAGGATTAACACCTGATGCTCCCAGCACAGGAACAGCCGGCGAAGTGATGGTGACATTTACTCCGGTTACCGAAGTACATGTTCCTGAAGTAATTGTGAGATTATTGTACGTTCCTGCCGGAGTAGTCACAGAAGCGGTTCCACCTGCAACAACAACATTAGTGAATGACCCGCCGTCGTAGTTAATTGTGTATGTCCCGTTGGGAACGTTGGTTAATGTGAAGTTTATGGTTCCGTCATTACCGCATAATGCAGGATTGACGCCTGATGCACCCAGCACGGGAACAGCCGGCGAAGTGATGGTGACATTTACTCCGGTTACCGAAGTACATGTTCCTGAAGTAATTGTGAGATTATTGTACGTTCCTGCCGGAGTGGTGGCAGAAGCAGTTCCACCGGTTACAGCAACATTGGTGAATGACCCGCCATCGTAGTTTATTGTATATGACCCGTTAGGAACATTGGTTAATGTGAAATTGATGGTTCCATCATTACCGCATAATGCAGGATTTACGCCTGATGCTCCCAGCACGGGAACAGCCGGCGAAGTGATGGTAACATTAACTCCAGTTCCCGAAGTACATGTTCCTGAAGTAATTGTGAGATTATTGTAAGTTCCTGCCGGAGTCGTGACTGAAGCAGTTCCACCGGTTACAGCAACATTGGTGAATGACCCGCCATCGTAGTTTATTGTATATGACCCGTTAGGAACATTGGTTAATGTGAAATTGATGGTTCCATCATTACCGCATAATGCAGGATTTACGCCTGATGCTCCCAGCACAGGAACAGCCGGCGAAGTGATGGTGACATTTACTCCGGTTACCGAAGTACATGTTCCTGAAGTAATTGTGAGATTATTGTACGTTCCTGCCGGAGTTGTGACAGAAGCTGTTCCACCGGTTACAACCACATTGGTGAATGATCCGCCGTCGTAATATATTGTATAAGTGCCGTCAGTAACATTTGTAAAAGTGAAGTTAATGGTTCCGTTATTACCACATAATGCAGGGTTAGTTCCTGTTGCAACAATCGCGGGTAATGGGAGGATCGTTACCACTATCTCAGCCCTGGGACCTTCGCATCCCTGAGTGCTGGTCTGGCTTACCCAGAATGATGTGTTTCCTGTTGTAGCTGTTGATGGAGTAGGAGCAGTAGCACTTCCGGTACCGCCCGTTGAAGCAGTGTACCAAAGTAATCCCGTACCTGTGGCAGTCAGTTGAGAAGCAGTGGCATTAAAACAATAGATTACAGGAGTAGTAACCTCTGGAAGTGCAGGCAGGTCATTTACAGTAATTGTAATTGATGCGGTTGAGGTACAATTATTCCCATCTGTATAGGAATATGTTATCAGATGAGAACCAGCACCTGCAACAGAGGGGTTGAACAAACCGGTCAGACTGACTCCTGTACCTGAATAAGTACCTCCTGATGGTGTTCCGGTGAATTGAACTGAGACAGAGCCGGTACATAATGGTCCGGCGTCAGCAAGAGTCACAGTTGGTGCGCTGAATACTGTTATTGAGGTGGTTGCAGTTCCGCTACAACCATTTGCATCAGTGTAATTATATGTTATTACGTGAGTTCCTGCACCTGCCACTCCCGGATTGAACAGGCCGTCTGAAGCTACTCCTGTTCCTGAGAATGTTCCTCCCGAAGGTGATCCCAGAAGTTGATATGGTGTATCATTGGAACAGAATGGTCCGGAGGGATTTATGGTGACAACAGGTTTGCTGTTTACTGTTATCATTGTACTTACAGAGGAAATGCAACTTGTTGACGTAATGTAGGTATATGTTATCTGATGTGTTCCCACTCCCGCAGAAGCGGGATTGAAAAGCCCAGTTGTGCTTACTCCGGTTCCGGTGTAAGTTCCGCCGGCAGGAGTTGCATTAAGCTGTACAGCAGAAGCATCTACACAGAAAGGTCCTGCTGCCGGCAGGTTGAGCGCCGGTAACCCGTTTGTGACAGTGACAGAGCAAATGCCGGTAACACAAAGATTTGGAATTGTAAGTTCAAGAGTATAAAAAGTACATTCGGGAGACGCAATAACCTGTACTGATTCATTGTGGCTGGAACCAACAATGTATGCGGTTCCTGATGCAGGTGTTACAGTCCAGTTATAGGTATAAGGATTATAATCGTACTGGCTTTCAGGAGCGGTGTATGTATTCACTATATTGGGACAGAAACTTGAAGCACCTGTAACAAGACAAGGCTCATTGTTTATGACTGTTACCATAAAACCGCATTCAGCGGTATTGCCGGCATTGTCTTTTGCGCACCATGTAACATAGGTAACTCCGGGATTAAAGGCTTGTCCGTTTAGTGTGTTTGTACCACCGCCGGTTGTTGCGCCTGATAGCAGGTAAACGAAGCTGGCCAGTCCGCAGTTATCAGTAACTGTAGCGTCCCAGTCAGTACCACTATGTGTATATGTCCCGCTTGGAGGGTTACAAACCGTTTTTAATGTTGGGCAGAATGAAAATACAGGTAATATCTCGTCAATTACCTGGGTAGTAATTGTTGCAGTATTATCGGATGGATTAGCTTCATTATCAGGACTTGAGGTTGCAGTAACGGTATTTGTAAGTCCTGTGGCAGAACATATGGCTGTTCCTCTTATATAGAGAGTTACAGAGCCTCCTGAATTAATATTTCCGGCATTATATGAACCCGTCCAGGTATTCCAGGGCCCGGACAGGGAAATTGCATACTGAGGTGAGGTAACTGAAGTTATTGCATCAGTTATTACTACTCCATTGGCAGCAGAAGCTCCGACATTCCTAACAAGTATTGTATAAGTAAGCTGTGATCCGGCATTGACCGGATCGGGTGATGCCGTTTTTGTGACCCTGAGATCACTTCGGTAGTTCACAGTAACAGAATAAGAACACTGGGCTGAATTACCGCAATAATCGGTTGCTTTCCAGGTTACTGTTGTTGTCCCGGTATTAAAAGCAACATTGGCGAGAGATGTTCCGACTCCTGATGTTGCTCCCGAAAGGGTGTAGGTAAGTGATGAGACTGTACAGTTATCTGTTGCAACTGCATCCCAGGAAGTACCCGATTGAATGTATTGAGTACCATTATTTGCATTTACATTGGAGGCTGGGCCGTTGCATGTGATAGCTGGTTGCTGGGAGTCCGTATAATTTATAAGCTGACTGCAGGTACTAATACATCCTGAGGCACTTGTAACCCTGGAATTAAGAGTATAGCTTCCACAGGTTATAGGTACGGAGATGCTTACACTCTGACCTGATGAAGAACCTACTATTGTTGCTGCGCCTCCTGTTACATACCAGAGATAAGATGCCGCACCTGCCGGAGCTGAATATACATTAGTTGTGCCCGGGCAGACCGAGGTGGTTCCACTGATTGTGCAGGGAGGAGATGCATTGACAGTAAGTGTTCTGGTATCGGTGTCGCAGGTGCCGCTCAATGTAAGCGTTACTGATCCGGACCAACCTGCTGTCGGAGTAAATGTTACGGTTGCAGGAGTGGTCGTAGCCACTGTATTGCTGAGAGTTCCTGCTCCTGCAGGAGAGAACGACCAGGTAGCAGTCGTTCCGGTGGCAATGGTGGCGCCACTCAAGGTTATTGCAGACGGAGTTGGTGACGAGCATGTACTTAATGCCGATCCTGCTACAACATTCGACGACCCGATTGTTATTATTCTTGTATCAGTAACGGGTGTGCAATCTGAACCGTTTCCATCTGGATCATTTGTTGTAAGCAATAACGTAATCACTCCGGAATAATTTGCCGGAATCGTGTAGGTGACACCTGCCGGATTAGTTGTAAATGCGGTTGAACTCAATCCTGCCGGTCCGGTAACAACTGACCATGTTCCTCCCAAGGTGGTACTCGATACTCCTGTTATTGATGCACCAGTGAGTGCAACAGTCTGGGCAGTTGATTGCTGACATGCAGGTATGTCCGGCCCGGCATCAGCAGTCAGACCGGATGTGATGGTCAACTCAATTACGTCGCTGTTGTTTGAACAACCATAGGAATTAGTTACCATCATCCGGAAATAATGATTTCCCTGGCTACTGTAAACAGATGGAGGAGTTGGCAAAACGAATTGATAAAAGATAGTTAATGAGCCAGATGCAGGGTTCCATGTGCCTGCCGGATCAGTTGCATATTGATATTGTACTGTGGAGCCTGAGAAATAGTTCTGTGTCGGTTGTGTATTACCTGGTTGAAGTAATATGTCAATATCATTCTGTGTATATACGTTTTGTCCTCCGCAAAATGTCCTATCATTAACATCCCCGTACTGGTAGAAACTGATATTGTAAGAAGGAGGAGTAGGATTTACTGTTACTGTGAGGGTAAATGTGTTACCCGTACACCCGGGCGTTGATGCAGTGACAAGATAGGTTGCCGTTCCCGGTGTAGTTGTGGATGAGTTGATCAATGTTCCGGTTATGCTGCTACCACTGCCAGCAGCTCCTCCTGAAATGCCGGATCCCATTGTGGGGGCTGACCAGGAATAAGTTGTACCTGTCGGGACAACTCCGTTAGTTCCGTTAACCGGAGTACTTGTAAATGCGGTTCCGCTACATGTAGTGGCAGTCATACTGGTTATTGCCGGACCAACACTTACTGTAACTGGCAGTGTGGTACTACTGCAACCAGTTGCAGTGGCGGTGAAAGTAAATGTGGTAGCTCCGATGGACACGCCTGTCACGACATTTCCTGATACTGTTGCAACAGCAGGATTGTTGCTTACCCATGTACCTCCTGACGATGGTGACAGGGTAGCGGTTCCGTTACCGCAGATTATATAGGTGTTCGAGCTGACAGTGGGTACACTGTTTACTGTCACAGCAGCTGTTGTGCTGGAACAACCTGTTGATGTGAGCGTAAATGTGAATGTTGCAGTGCCTGCTGAAACACCGGTTACCACTCCATTATCAGTTACTGACGCTACCAAAGGATTACTGCTGACCCATGTTCCTCCCGAAGAGGGAGACAGAGTGGCTATTCCATTCCCGCATATGGCATGGCTCCCTACAATTGTTGCAACAGGGGTTTCCATTACTGTTAACGGATCAGTAGTATTGCTGCAGCCACCTGTTGCAGTAAAAGTGAAAGTAACAAGCCCGGCTGATAATGTGGTAACAGCTCCCGTATTGGTAACAGTGGCTACCGCGGGGTTGTTACTGACCCATGTGCCTCCTGTTGAAGGAGAAAGAACAGATGGCTGACCAACACATACCGAAGTACTCCCGACAATAGTAACAACGGGAAGGGCAGTTACAGTGATCGATGAAGTTGTCTGACTACAGCCGGTAACACTACTTGTAAAAGTGAATGAAGAGGTACCCGCTGTCAAACCTGTAACCAGTCCACTGTTTGTAACAGAGGCAACAACCGAATTGTTACTTACCCAAGTTCCTCCTGTTGACGGAGACAGATTAGTCGTTCCATTAACACAAATATTTGATCCGCCTGTGACAACAGGCAAAGGATATACAGTAACCGGGTTGGATGTCCGGCTACAACCGTCAGTGGTAGTGAATACGAATGTCGTTGAACCTGGTCCCATACCGGTAACCATACCGGCATTTGTTATGGTAGCTATGGATGTATTATTGCTTGTCCATGTACCTCCTTCTGATGGGGTTAATACAGAGGTCTCACCGATGCATATTGATGACGATCCTGTATTTGCCAGAACAGGCGCATCATTGACAACAACAGTAATTTCATTGGAAGTAGCAGAGCATCCAGAACCATTGGTTACACGAACTGAATAATCGCCGGCAAGATTGGTCAGAAGACTCTGGTTTACAGCGCTTCCGATCGGAGATCCGTTAAGAAGCCACTGGTTTCCCGTTGCGCTGGAAGATGTAAGTGTAACATTCCCTCCGGAACAGAAAGTAGCAGGCCCGCCGGCGCTTATTGCAGGAACAGATGGTACCGGATTGACAGTAATATCGACAGTTGTGCCTGCCCCTGTGCATCCGGCTGTGGCTGCCGTGATGGTATATCTTACAACAGCTGTACTGCCTGATGTATTCGTGAGGGTCTGAGCAATAAGCGGACCCGTTCCTGAGCTGAACCCTGAGGTCGAGGATCCGGATACCAGGGCCGCCGTCCAGGAGAAAGTTGAGCCTGTAATACTTCCGAGTATCTGTATGCTCGTTGCAGAACCTGAACAGACAGATTGTGATGACGGATTAGCGCTCACTGAAGGGGTCTGGCCTGGAGATATAGTCACACTGTTGGTTTTGGTACATAACGTGGCTGTGACAGTCTCAGTAAGGTAATATGTCGTGGTGACCGTTGGAGTGACAACAGGATTGGCAATATTCGATGTAAATCCTGCCGGATTCGATGTCCAGCTATATGTATGACCGGCTATCGGCGCTACTCCCAGCTGAGTGCTGGCTCCGTCGCACTGTCCGCCGCTGACTCCGGTAATTGCAAGGGCTGCCTGGTTAATAATAAGTTGTGTGGATGTCGAGAAATTACCACAACCTCCTGTTACTGAATAAGTAACGGTATATGTATTTGGGGCGCTGGCGGAAATATTCACCGCACCGGTCTGGGCATCGATGGATAGCCCTGAGGGGGTTGCCGAATAGGTCCCTCCGATCGTTCCTGTACGTATGACGCTTATAGTGCCGGCATCAGAACAGTAAGTGCCTGGGGAATATGTAATTGTTGCATTCGAAGTTGCCGATATACCTACCTGGAAGGTTGAAGTAACAGGAGGACATGGTCCTGTTCCTGTTATTGAGTTGGTCACATAATATATACCTGCCGTACTTGCCGACAAATCAATGACCCCGGTAGACGGATTGATCGATAGACCTGCTGGTACCGCAGTGAAAGTTCCTGCAACTCCCCCGTCTGTGAAGACCGGAGACGGATCCGCTCCGCTTTGGCAATATGAATTGGAATTGTAATGGAAGTTAGGAACCGCGAGCTTGTTTATCGAGATATGTGCTGTTGTCAGAAAAGTTCCGCAGCCGCTGCCTGATGGTATACTGTAGGTTACGAGATAATCACCCGGAGTGCTCGAAGTATAGTTGACAGCTCCTGTGGCAGCATTAATGGACAGACCTGCAGGAGTCGCACTGAATGTTCCTCCTCCTGACCCTGTAAGAGTTACATTGATAGCGCCCGGGTTGGAACAGAACGGATTCCCGGCATAATAGAAGGTTGCATAAGGCGGTGCAGTCAGGGTAACAGTTGTAGTGGCATTAATAGGTGCGCAACCTCCTGCAGCTGCTTTATAATATGTTACTGTGTATGTCCCGGCTGAACTCAATGATGGAGTTATCGCGCCGGTAGTAGGGTTTAAACTTAATCCTGCAGATGATGCACTGTAAGTTCCACCCAGATAGCTGGCAGTACCAGTAATATACACCGGCGACTCGGTTGTCTGGGTAAGGCAGTAGGGTGATCCCGCATAAACAATGGCTGCCGATGAGAACTGAGTAACCGTTACAGGAAGATTATACTGTGTGGCAGGACAGCCATAGCTGTCGGTGTATCTGACACTTACGCTCTGAGGTCCGGCTGTATTCCAGGTTACTGTAACGGTGTTATCTGAGGATCCGCCTCCTGCAGTTATGGATGCCCCTCCTGAAACTGTCCATACATAGCCGCTCATACCCGAAGCTGTTGAATACAAGTTACCTGTAGCGCCGGTGCAGACTGCATTAAGACCTGTTATCGAAGCTGTGGTTATTCCATGAACGGCGACGTTATAAACAAATGGCGAACTCATTGTACAACCATAGGAGTTCTTGTAGCTGACAATAACTGAATGAGCCCCCGGTGTGGTCCATGTAACAGTCACATAACTGTCTGTAGATAATCCACCGGCTGTTATAATACCTCCAGTCGGAACGCTCCAGGCATACTCAGTCATCCCGCTTTCGGTAATGTAAACGTTACCAGACGACCCTTCACATACAGATGTCGGACCAGTAATGGTAGGTGATGGCAAAGGATTGACAGTAACAGTCTGCATTATTGCAATCGGCCTGGTGCAACCGTATGAATTCTCATAATTGATGGTAACATACTGCGCACCGGCAGTGTTCCATGTGACTGTCGCAGTATTGTCGGTCGATTCGCCGCCTGATGTGATAGTTCCTCCGGATGATACAACCCAGACATAGTTGGACATGCCTGTTTCGGTAGTATAAACATGGCCGCCTGTTCCGGCGCACATTGATGCAGGCCCGGTAATTGAAGGGACGGGCATGGGATGTACATTGACCTGCAGGATTTCTGAATAGCTGGTACAGCCTGATCCGCTATTGTAAGAAACTTGAACAGTTTGAATACCTGCAGTTTCCCAGGTGATATTATTTATTTGTGCCATATTGTTGCTACCTGTTCCTCCTCCGATCGATATTGCCCAGGAATAACCTGTCATCCCTGGATCAGTCGAATATGAATAAGTCGATCCCTGGCAGACATCAACCGGACCAAATATGGCAGCCACCGATCCCGATCCGACTGTCACATCCAGAGTTCTGGGAGTCCCTGTTCCGCATGCATTGGAAGGAGTGACAGTCCAGGTACCGCTTACCATGCTGGAAGTGTAGTTGACAGAGATTGAATTAGAGCCCTGTCCACTATTAAATACTACCGATCCGGCATCACTGTAGACCCAGTTATATGATACACCAGCAACGCCTGTTACGGAATAAGTAATATTACTTGAGCCGGAACAAGAGGTTGTTGGTCCGGAAATTTCGCTCGGCTGTGCCGGAGACCCTGCAGAGGTAGTAACAGATACACTTCTTGCAGAACCATCAACGCAACCATTATTGGGTCTAACAGAGACAGTACCGGATGCAGAACTGACTGTAACATTTATCGAGTTTGTTCCCTGCCCGCTGTTTATCATCCAACCGGAAGGAACAGTCCATGTATAGGTAATACCAGTTGTATTTGTAACACTATAACTCAAAGTATTACCCTGACATGGAGTGGTGTTCCATGCAGGATTCTGTACTGGTTGCGAAGGGTTGGATTTCACACTTACAGATAAAGATGCAGGAGTTCCTGATCCACAACCGTTTGCAGGAGTTACTGAAATACTGCCGGATGTTCCTGCTGTTCCCGATGTCACTGTCATAGATGTTGTTCCCTGTGTCCCGGTCATAGTCAATCCTGTACCTGAAACACTCCATGTATAAGATGTTGCACCGGCCACCGGATCAATGGTGTATGTAAGACCAGATGTATTCGGGCAGACTGAAGCGCTGCCTGAAATAGCACCTGCAGCACCTGGTGCTGAAAGAGGAGTGTAAGCAGCAGTGCTTGTTGCAGTTCCTCCTGGAGTCGTAATAACTACAAGACCTGATGTTGTCCCTGCAGCCAGCGTAATGGTAACAGAAGTTGCTGTTTTTCCTGTAATGGTCTGAGCTGTACCGTTTATTGTGACGGAGGATGCATCCCAGAGGTTCGTACCGTTGATTGTCAGGGATGAACCTATACAAACTGAAGTAACAGGATCTACAATCGTCGGCGAAACAAGCTTGAATGTAGCGATTGCACCCGACCACTGAGAAAAATTGCTGATTGCTCCACCGGAAAATGCAGTAGTAGTTGCTGTAACAAATCTTTCAAGAGCGTAAACCTTTGCATTATTTCCTGCAGTTCCATTAGTTGATGCATAATTTGCAGGGGAAGAAAATCCATTAGTTAAGGTTCCAAGTGTATAACTGCTGTTTACCAATCCTATACCGCCAACCCAAAGTTCATTTGCCTGAGTGGTTGCAGTAGTGGTGCCTGTGCTGGCACTGGTACCATTCCCGGAATTGCCTGTACTTCTGTCCAGCGGACTGGCGGCAATGATTCCTCGATATTCCGTCACCACGGCTGCCGCTCTTAAGGAACTTGCAAGGTTGATTGTTACTGCAGAACTGCTGCTGGTTATATTTGATGCATACCATATTTCTGTTGTAGTATTTGAAGCATTGGTTCCCTGACCAGCTCTGAACCATGTTGCTCCGGTCGATGTAATAGACGCTACTCTGTTGGCAGAGTTACCACGAGTCGCGACCACCGCTATCAATGTGTTCCCCGTAATTGTTGCAGCAGGAGTAACATTGAAGTTCATTGCTGCATTGCTGCCGGTACTCCCTGTAACGGATTGAATTCTTGCCTGAGAAAGGGCATTAAATTCAAAAGTAATTAATATTAAAGCAAGTGTGATACACTTATAAAACAATGGATGCCACTTCATGTCAGAATGACTTTGTCCCTTTGAAGGAATATTGTGACCGGTGATCTTTCCTGTCGACTTCATTAATCTTGTCCCTCAGTTAAGTGAGTAATGATCACATCCGGTCTCTTTTAAATCTAAAACCGGATCTGAAAAAACAATTGCCCGTTATTTATTTGTCAGGGATGGATCATCCCTCATATATATTATTCAGCTAACCTCAATCAGTTTATGTCTTATATGATGGTCCAATTCCGAGGTTAAAGGTATACCTCTTTAACATACGTATTTACAAGGTCAGGCTTCATTTTGACAAACAGATAAAAATATTACATAAAACGGATGTTTTGTTCTGTTTAAGGCAAAAAAGTTATGAGCAAAAATGGAGATACAGTGTTAAAATACAGATATACAAACAGATAAATCGTCAAATAAAAGTAGGGTTTTTCCCTTTTTAGCTGTAGAAGAAACAAAATATTTGTAAAAATTCTGTCGTAGCACATACAAACAGATATATCAGGATATAATATATGCACGGTAAACATATTTAAATCTTTAAGGATCTGACTTGTTACCTACCGGATATTGATCCCGCCTTTGGTCCAATGCTTATCAGTTCATGCAATATCCGGAGGAGGTTGTAAAGTGAAAGCCGGATGCTTTTGATTCCGATTTGCCAGGAAAGGGCTGAAGAAGCCTTTTTAGCACTGCCGTCACCGGGAGTAAGATAATCTCTTTTTCATGGGTGCAACCTTGGATATTGGACTTTTATGTCTCCGGCATAATGGCGCCGCGAACGTCTTAACCTTGCCGGACCAGAGGTTGTTTATAAATCATCTTTTCAGCAAAATTGCGTTGAAAAATATCCTGATCCGGCTTCAATGAAAGGATTTTAAAAATAAATGTTGATTTTCTTGCTTTTCAAATTTTATTTGCAAATATTTGAAAGTAGTATAGTATAGAATAGTATAGTTGTTAATGCATTGATAATTAAATATGATTGATATCTCCGGAGTTTTAAAAACAGAACAAATTATACAGTCAGTGCAGGAATCTGTAAAGAAAGGAGAGCTTAAACAAAACTCCAGGATGCCTTCGATAATACAGACGGCCAGAAAATTTCATGTAGCAAACGAAACTGTTGTCAAGGCATATAACAGATTGAAGGAACTTGGTATTATATCTTCCATCCGGGGGAAAGGGTTTTATATTACCAAAACTGACTTCTCGGTTAAGCGGAATATCTTCGTTCTGTTCGATGCTTTTACTTCATATAAGGAAACCCTTTACAATTCGATGTTTGATGAATTGAATGCAGGAGCGGTTCTGGATGTATATTTTCACCATTTTAATTTTCACACATTTGAGTCTCTGATAAAAGAAGCAGCAGGTAAGTATACAGAGTACGTCATCCTGCCATTTTACGACAAAAGAGTAAAATCTGTGCTTAAACATATCCCGGAGGAGCAACTTTATCTGATCGATTGTTTTCTTCACGATTTTCCCTGCCGTGGTGTTTTCCAGGACTTTAAGAATGATCCATACAATGCCTTATCCTCAGTCCGTTTTCCGGGAGAGAAATACAGGAGATTCAATTTTGTTTACCATGGCGATTGTAATTATGTTGTATCGAGCATAATGTCCGGATTGAAAAAGTACTGTGAGGAGCAGGAAGTTGAATTCACATTCAATGATGGTATTAAATGTCCTGAAATTGAGAGAGGCAATGCTTATCTGGTGCTTGAAGATGAACACCTCGTTGACCTGGTATTACAGGCAAGAGCCGCTAAATTGAAACCCGGTACTGATGTAGGGATCATATCATACAATGATACTGCCCTTAAAATGATTGCTGAAGGCGGAGTATCTGTTGTCTCCACAGATTTTGGACAAATGGGGAGAGATATTTCCCGGCTGATTATGCAGAAAAAAAAGGACTGCATCATAAACCCGGTGATGTTTATTGACAGGGGTTCATATTGATAATGAATGTAACCGGAAGTTTCAGCGCTTAACAGTTTATTGTCTTCATTTTTAAATGGATAATGTTTTTCAGGTAATGTTCGATCTCAGATAATCATTAAATTTTATCAGCCATGAAACTATCAATTGTTTTGATCCTTTCATTATTTGCGAATGCAAACAACTCGTCTTACAAATCAGCAGAAGTTGCGATACCGGACAAGATCGACCTGAGCAGCGCAAAATTCTTTCCACCGATCGGAAACCAGGGAGATATTGGCGCTTGCGACTGGTTTGCTGCAGTTTACTACCAGATGACCTATTTGTATAACAGGCAATATAACAGGGCTGCTTCACCTGAAAATACCTTTTCACCGAAATTCGGATACAATATGCTTAACAATGCCGGGAAATTCCCATACAATATCAGGCTCGACGATGTATATAAGTTCGTGCAGAAGCATGGTTCGGCAACAATGGCTTCCTGGGTATATGATATGGCCGCAGGAACGGGCTATACAAAGTGGTGTTCGGACGCCGGCGTATGGGAAAACGCTTTGCAATTCCGGATTGAAGGTTATAGTTTTTTTACTCTCAGAAATGTTGCTCCAGGCGCCAACTATTCTTTCGACAGTTTTCAGGATTATTTCACGGAAATCAAAAAGCTGATTGCAGGCGGCGAGGTGCTGGTAATCCAGAGTGATACAAATCCTGAATTGTGTGAATATAAACTCGTGTCTGACGATCCGGAAACTTTAGAAGATGATGCATTTGTCGGGGAGCACATAATGTTCAAAGGCACCAATGGCCCCGATCATACTATGGCAATGGCAGGCTATAACGATCATATCTGGATAGATATGAACGGGGACGGGAAGGTTCAGGAGAATGAAAAAGGAGCTTTGAAGATTACCGACAGCTTTGGAATTGGCCTGATCCCACACAGGAATAAAGGTTTTTTCTGGATGCCATATTGCATTGTTGAGTCCTCAATATATCAGCATAGGGTAAACCGGATGATTATTCGTAACAACTACCATCCTGAGTTAGTCTGTAAAATTACTTTGAATACGAACCTGAGAGACAAAATCAGACTGCAATTTGGATGGTCACCTGTAAACAAACGGGAAGCTATATCTGAAAATAATTTTTTGGTCTTCGACCCCAGTGGTCTGGGATTTAATGCTGGTACTTCAGGTGTATCTCTTATTGAAGGTGGCAGTTTTGCTTTTGACGGGGGAAAGAATCCATGCGACGGAAGTTTTGTATTCGATCTTACAGATATCTGCAAAAACTGGGATAAAGGTTTTTATTACCTCAGGATTGAAAACAGCAGTGATCATCCTCTTATAATAAAAGCTTTTGAAATTCTTGATAAAAAAACGGGCAGAACCATTACTGATAAGGATTTACCCTTTCGCCTGACAAATGCAGAAATTTATCGTTTCCTGAAATTAAGCAAAGCCAGGTAATTTTTTTTAAAATCCTGCGCATGTTTAAAATATATTCAGGTAAGAAACTGAATGATTGAAATAGTAAGAAACCGAATCTGAACCTGGCTCCAGACAATCATCTGCATGTTTTCTGAACAGGGATCAGGTAAAAAGCAGAGTTAATAAAATAAAAACCAGACTATGAACAGAAGAGAATTTGTCGAAAAATCAGCTTTTGCTGTTGCCGGGTTAGCATTAATGCCCATCCCTTCCCTGGCAGCTACTCCCTATTCCGGTCTTTTCAAGATCAATCCGGTACTTTCAACGCCATTGAATGTGAAGTTTATTCAAAATGGGTTGCTGCATCAGAAAGCATACGAAGGCTCATGCCGCACAGGCGATCTTAAGGGTTTAACCTATGAGGCCGAGAAGAAATCGTTTGAATCGATGTTCGGTGACCTTATTAAGGAATTACAGGAAGTTGCTTTTCCCGAAGGGATAATCCTGAAAAACACAGGGAAAGCCAATCTTTATGTTGAAGCAGGGAATCCTGACATAATGTTAAATGATGACCAGATAAAACAGTTTGATACAGACGCGGGTGAAACTGATGTATATGTTGTTTGCGGCGGAGGCTGCTCTCAGTTCACCGCTATGAAGCTGGGTGAACGTTATAAAAAGCCTGTTATCTTGACAAAAACAGGGGGCTGGGGTGTTGACTTTCCTCCTTCCTTAAGAATAAAAGGACTTGAAGGTTATTTTACACAAAACTGGGAACAAACCATTCAGTTGTTAAAATTAATGCAGGTACGAAAAGCTATTGCAGAAACCAATATTCTGATCGTTACCAATTTCCCTGATGAATTGCCGCGTGGAGTTGTCAGCAAAATCTCCGACTATAAATATCTGAAATCTCAATACGGCATTGGAACAGTATTCATTAATTATAATGATTTCTTTGGAGAAATGGATCATTTTCAGAATACCTCAGCCAATATAAAAGCTTCTGTTGAAATAGCAAAAGCTTTAATTAAAGAGTCTTCTGAGAATAACATGAAGGAAGAAGATGTTGCTAAATCGGTCATGTATTACATGATGGTTGAAGATCAGATGAAGATGAACAAATGCAACGCTTTCACAACCGAATGTTTTGAATTGTGCAGTTCGATGAATCCCTGGAAAAGGCGTTTTACTCCCTGTCTGACCCACGCTCTAAATAAAGATTGCGGTTATCCTTCTGCCTGCGAAAATGATCTGAACGCGTTAATGGCGATGATTGTTGAAATGTATGTCTCCAAAAAGGCTGTTTATATGGGTAATCCTGATTTTGATATACCAGGCAACACGCTGAATGTGCATCATTCGGTAGCTTCCGTGAAAATGAAAGGAATAACTGAACCTGCTATGAAATATGGAATCCAGAGCTTTACGGAATCAGGTTTTGGAGCTACGCTTCGGGTCGATTTTGAAAAAGATGCAGGAGCGGAAATGACTGTCGGACGATTCGACCCGACTGCAAAAAAAATGCTGATGACCGTCGGTAAAATTAAATCCGGGGGAGGCATGTATGGTTGCGGGTGTGCACAGAATGTTACCCTGAGTATCCCTGATACAAAAAAATTCTTCAGAAGTATACAGAATTATGGCCATCACATTTCATTGGTTTATGGTAATTATTCTGACGATATCAACCTGCTTGCAGATATGATGGGATTTCAGGTCGAAGAAATTTAAAATGTCTGGTATTTCTTTCCATTGTCTATGGCGACTACACGGGCAGAATATACCTGTTCAGTACCGCAGGAGTTGGTAGTCAGATCAGGTTTTTGTTTTAGGTGAGACCATGGAAATTGAACTTTGATAGCTTCGGAATTTTGATCATGATCAATTTCGGGGACACAATTTGATTTTATTCACCTCCTTCGGAGATGATCGGTTTAGTTCTGTTATGACCCCGGGCTGTTGGTCCGGGGTTGTTCATATATTGCCCCTCCCGGGGCAGATCCGAAGCAGGTCGGAAAGATTCTCTCTCCGGTAAACCGTCAGGATCCATTATTAAATTTTTACGTGCACTAAAGTTTTTTGAAGATGTTTATCATTATTTTATGCTTTCTACCGGTTTTTGAAACCGAAAACTATTCAAAGAACTGGCTCTGAAGACCGACTGATCTGCTTAACCCCTGGTTCACAACCAGGAGAACAAATGAAATGAAACTTAACAGTTCCGAAGGTGTTGAATAATCTCCATCCGGAATTATCATATTCAAGTATGCGGCTATGTCTGTTGGTCTTTGATGACAGAGGTATTTTACTTAGTTATAATAAGTAAAATTTATAAGGCACATAAAATTGATCATTTAATTATAATTATGTCCCCGCAAATCAATAATTTGTACCTGAACCTCTAATTCATCGCTGCATGTCTCTTAAGATAACCGACTGGGCTGTCGAGGACAGACCAAGGGAAAAAATGATCCAGTACGGCACTATGGCCCTTAGTGATGCCGAACTGCTTGGAATTCTAATCAGCTCCGGTACCAGGGAAAGATCGGCTGTCGATCTGGGCCGTGAACTTCTCTTAATGGTTAATAACAACCTCAACGCATTAGGTAAGCTGACCATTGCTGATCTGACACGCATCAGCGGGATAGGAAATGCCAGGGCAGTGACGATTGCAGCCGCCCTTGAGCTGGGCAGGAGACGGAAGCTTTCCGAAATTCCTGATGTGTCTCAGATCAGATGCTCGAAAGACGTTGCCGATATCTTTCAGCCTATCCTTGCCGATCTCAGTCATGAAGAATTCTGGATCCTCTTTCTGAACCGTTCAAACCGGGTGATAAACAGAATGAAGCTGAGCCAGGGAGGCATAAGCGGAACTGTTACCGATGTGCGGCTGGTCATGAAAAAAGCAGTCGAGTATCTTGCTTCCGGAATAATCGTATGTCATAATCATCCCTCAGGTAACCTGAACCCCAGCGAATCGGACAGTAATATTACGAAGAAGATAAGGGATGCCGGCAGCCTTCTGGATATCCAGCTGCTTGATCATCTCATCATTTCCGACAAGGATTATTATAGTTTTGCCGATAATGGTCTTATTTGAGATCGGAGGGTAACTTCTTTAGCTTATGGTTGTCCGGGCATGATTCAAGTAAAGCCAGCATGGTTAGATTGAAACCCGGGTGAATAAAGTCAGGTGCGATCTCGGCAATAGGAGCCATGACAAACTTACGTTCGTGCATCAGCGGATGGGGTATAACCAGGTTTCTTTCCTGAATAACCAGATTATTAAAAAGAAGGATATCGATATCAATAATCCGGTCGGAGTATCCGTCGCCGGTCCTGATCCGGCCGAGCTGCTTTTCAATGTGCTGGCTATTTTTAAGTACTTCATGCTGATCAAGCCCTGTGAGAACGAGAACAGCCATGTTAAGGAAGTAGTTATCGGAATTGAACCCCCATGGCTCTGTCTCATATAAGGATGAACACCGCATTACATTGCCCACCAGCTCATTTATCATCATCAGTGTATCAGACAGGTTTTTCCCTCTGTCGCCTGAATTCGATCCGATGCCGAGAAAAACGGAATTCATATAAATACAACAGGATTATCAGAGAAGTGTCTTCCTGAAACGCAAGATCAGACACATCAGAAATGATTTAATAGATTCAAAGGTAAGAATAAAGGATGGTGTGAGTACACAGAGATCTGACATTTTTCTTTAGATTTGTGAATCAAATTAAAAGGGTGGAATTCATCCCATTAATTATCACTTAATAAAAAAATCCGAAAATGAAAAGTTTCCTGAAATATCTTCTTGCAACAGTAACAGGAATTATAATTACCACGGTTATTTTCTTTGTAATTCTCCTGGCGAGTATCAGCGCTATGGTCGCGTCAGGTGACAAGCCTGTTTCCATTCATGATAATTCCATTCTCGTTCTGAAGGCCGGAACTGAAATTCCCGATCAGGGTTCAGATGATATTTTATCGGGCATCGACTTTGTTAATATGACCTTCACGCCTGTTGCCGGTCTTAATGAGATACTGAAAGACATCAATAAAGCTGCACGGGATCCAAAGATAAAAGGAATACTTATTGAGAACGGTCTCATGCCTTCAGGATGGGCGACAACGACAGAAATTAGGAATGCTCTGGTTAAATTCAGGGAATCAGGTAAGTTCGTTATCTCATATTCTGATTACCTGCTTACACAACAGTGTTATTATCTTTCCTCGGCTGCCGGGAAGATCTATGTCAATCCGGGCGCAATAATTGAGTTCAAGGGTCTGCACGGTGAGATCATGTTCTACAAGAAAGCGCTAGATAAACTGGGAGTAGAGGTGCAGGTAACCAGACACGGTAAGTTCAAGGGTGCGGTTGAACCATATATCCTTGATAAATTGAGTGACGCGAACAGGGAACAGATAAAGGATTACGTTGGTTCCATCTGGGAAACCGTTGTTGGTTCGATCGCGGAATCAAGAAGTATTCCTGCGGCCAGACTGAACAAGCTTGCAGACAATCTGACAGGCAATCAGGCTTCTGATGCCCTGAACAGCGGGCTGATAGACGGACTTATTTACAGGAATCAACTGATCGATACTCTGAAAACACTCTCCGGGGTGGGCTTAAAGAAGGATCTTAATCTGGTTTCGATGACAAAGTATAGCAAAGTTCCGGATGAATCTAAAATCGGTTCCTATAAAAACAAGATAGCTGTCATCTACGCTTCGGGAGATATTGTGATGGGCAAAGGAGATTATGATAATATCGGAGGTAACCGGTTTGCAGATATCATCAGGAAGCAGAGGCTTGATTCCAATGTGAAGGCAATAGTGCTGAGGGTCAATTCTCCAGGAGGAAATGCAATAGCCTCTGATATAATGTGGAAGGAACTCGAACTCTCTGCTAAAGTGAAACCAGTTGTGGTTTCAATGGGTAACTACGCAGCTTCAGGCGGATATTTTATTTCAGCTCCTGCTACAAAAATATATGCAAGTCCGACCACTGTTTCCGGCTCAATCGGGGTCTTCGGGCTTCTGCCAAATGCAGGTGAATTGCTTGAAAAAAAGCTGGGTCTTTCAACCGATATCGTTAAAACGAATGAAAATTCAGATTTTCCGTCAGTTGTCAGACCGATGAATCCTTATGAAAAGATGGTAATGCAACAAAGCATAGAGAGTATATATAAGGATTTCGTCACAAAAGTCTCCGAAGGAAGGAAAAAAAGTTTCGAATCAGTCGACAGCATAGGACAGGGAAGAGTTTGGAGCGGGTCGCGCGCCATTGGTATCGGACTTGTTGATGAACTCGGAGGACTTAATGCGGCAGTAAAGGGAGCAGCAGAGCTTGCAAGTCTGGATAATTATTCTGTCCGCGAACTACCTGCTGCAGAGGATCCTTATTCAAGAATTATTTCACAGCTTGGCGGTGAGATCAGATCGCGTTTGCTTAAGAATGAGCTGGGGGAAGCAGCGCCTTTGGTGAAAATGATAAAAGAAATTAAAGATATGTCAGGCATCCAGGCAAGAATGCCATATTTCCTTGAGATCCGCTGACCAATGATTATGACCAGGAACATACTGCTTTACCCGGTTTCGGTCATATACGGCCTTATCACAGGATTGCGTAATTACCTTTACAATTCAGGAGTTCTGCATGTTACTTCATTTCCAGTTCCTGTTATCTGTGTCGGCAATATTACTGTCGGGGGAACAGGGAAAACTCCTCATACCGAATACCTTGCAAAATTGCTCAAAAGCAGCTTCAGCGTGGCCGTTCTGAGCAGGGGTTATAAAAGAAGTACTACCGGATTCAGGCTTGCCGGATGGTCATCATCACCGGCACATATAGGTGATGAACCATCACAGATAAGCAGAAAATTCCCTGGGATAACAGTTGCAGTTGACAGTGACAGGGTGAACGGCATAAATAGAATCCTCGAATATGCGCCAGGAACTGATGTGATCATACTCGATGACGGATTCCAGCACAGAAGAGTAAAACCCGGATTATCAATACTCCTGACCGATTTCAGCAGACCGTTTTACAGGGATCATATGCTGCCATTCGGAAATCTGAGGGAATGGAAATCAAATTCTGCCAGGGCGGATGTAATTGTAGTCACCAAATGTCCGGTAGAATTGAAACCATTCGACCGCAGACTTGTCAGGAAAGAAATGGATAAGGCTCCTTTCCAGAGCCTGTTCTTTTCCACTTTGTCATATGGTACCCCACTGAAAGTTTTCCCTGTTGAAGGGAAGGAATCTGTGAAGTTCGACCCCAGGAAATGTTCCGGTTGCGGCGCTGTGCTCCTGACCGGCATTGCTAACCCTATGCCTTTAAGAAGATATCTTGAAAAATTCTTCGGGGAGATAACCAGACTGGAGTTTACTGATCATCATTCATTTACTGCCAGAGATCTGATTACGATCAGAGAAGCTTACAGCTCACTGAAATCCCCTGAGAAGTATATCATCACAACCGAGAAAGACGCTGTCAGGCTCACGGAAATGGATATAGATGAATATCTCAGACCTGTAATTTATTATGTTCCGATAGAGGTAAGTTTCCTTGATGATGATAAGATGAAGTTCGATAAAATAATCACCGGATATGTGGGAAAAAATTGCAGGCATAACTGATTTTCTGCGGAAAAGAGGTATAACAGATCCTGTTGCCGGTGTAATCCTCGGCACGGGTCTTGGTGGATTTGCACTTTCAATAGGGAACAGGATTGAAATCGGTTATGATCAGATCCCCGGCTTCCCGGTTCCTACAGTTGATGGTCATGACGGAAAACTTATATATGGCGATCTAGCAGGCAGGAAAATCATAGCGTTGAGTGGACGCTTCCATTATTATGAAGGCTATGGCCCGGAGATGATCGCTCTTCCGGTAAGGGTCCTGAAGTTCCTTGGAATCAGTACTCTCTTTCTGTCAAATGCAGCCGGTGGTGTAAACCCTGCATTCAGGATCGGAGATATTATGGTTATAAGTGACCATATTAACCTGCTTCCCAATCCCCTTATTGGCAGAAACGACGAGAGAATTGGTGTGAGATTCCCTGATATGGGGGAAGCTTATGATCGTGAGCTGATTGAAAAGGCTTTTTCGTTTGCCAGGAGCAGAAATATTGAACTTCAGAAAGGAGTCTATCTCGCTTCAACCGGACCAACCTATGAAACACCTGCAGAGTATCGCCACTTCAGGATAATAGGGGCAGATGCAGTGGGGATGTCTACAACTCCTGAAGTTATTGTGGCCAGACATATGAATCTGAAATGCTTTGCCGTTAGTGTAATAACTGATCTCGGTGTTGAAGGTAAGATAGAATATATTACACATGAAATGGTCCAGGCGGAAGCTGCAAAAGCCGAAGAGAAAGTTTCAGAGCTGATTACCGGACTTATCTCAACTTTATAAAACTGCTTCAACGCAAGTGGAAGCTCAAAAAATCAGAGCTATACATTCCAGGAATCAAAGCCGAAAATATCTTTGACCCTGATTCCTCCTGAAGTATTTTTCAATGTGCAGCATTCCGTTTTTTCATCGTGCTGGAAAATGAGAATATAATCTCCTTCAACTGCTTCCCTGAGAAGCCTGTCCTTTTCTTCGATGGTTTTCAATGATTCAATATCATAACTCATATTCCATATCAGCGGCAGATGAGCAGCGGTTGGAATAAGATCACCTGCATATACTATTTTCCTGCCTTTGTAATCGATGATGGGGATCATAAGCCCGGGAGTGTGTCCGTAGCACAACCTTGCTGAAAAACAGGGAAACAGCTCACAATCATTGTCCACCAGATGTAAGCGCCCGTTTTCGCCCAAAGGAAGAATATTCTCTTCAGGAAACGAATCAGCTTCCCTGAGATTATTCCTTACGGCCCATTCCCACTGTACACGACTTACATGATATGTAGCCCGTGAGAAAGTAAGCTCAAAGCCATCATGCCTGGTATTCCATCTTACTCCACCTCCACAGTGATCGGCATGCAGATGTGTTAAAAATACATCGGTTATGTCGTTTGTACTGTACCCCCTTGCCGAAAGACCTCCTGCCAGACCTTCACCCCCATGAAGATATACATGTCTGAAGAATTTTTCATCCTGCTTGTCTCCCCAACCGGTATCAACAAGGATCACCCGGTCTCCGGTTTCAACTACCAGCGATCTGAGCGCGAGCACTATCAGGTTCATGCTGTCTGATGGATAAACCCTGGACCACAGGACTTTCGGCACAACGCCGAACATCGCCCCTCCGTCGGTCCTGAAATTTACTATATTAAAGAGGTTCAGTTTCATGATGTATTCTGTTTATGCAATAATAGGAAATTTAGTATCTTTAAGTTCTGATGTAACGGAAAAAATGGAATAAGGCTGAAGCAGGAAGTGGAAAGCAGGAGTTTGAAAACGGACAGTCGCGGGAAACCTTACAATCTGCATCAGACTATCGGCTTTTTAAACATAAAACCTTATGAAAATAATATCTTATAAACATGAAACAACTTAAAATCACACTGTTGCTTTCCTTGATCTGTACAGCTATGCTGGCGCAATCGGGTAAAGTTTTTGACAATCTTTCCATGCCAAGCAAGATCCTGAAAATGGACCGGAAATATGCACTTTATCTGCCGCCTGATTATGAGGCATCACAGAGGAGCTATCCGGTTCTTTACCTGCTTCACGGGTACGGTGATGATCAGACCGGATGGGTGCAGTTCGGTGAGGTTCAGCATATTGCCGATGAGGCAATCAATTCGGGGCATGCGACTCCGATGATCATTGTGATGCCTGATGCCAACACCGGCACAATCGGATATGTAAATGACGCCGCAGGCACCTGGAGGTATGAAGACTTTTTCTTTCAGGAGTTTATGCCCTATATTGAAAAGACTTACAGAATTAAACCTGACAAACATTACAGGGCAATTGCAGGTCTGTCAATGGGAGGTGGAGGAAGTTTCTATTATGCCCTTCATCATCCGGAACTTTTCTCATCTGCATGCCCATTGAGCGCTGCAACTGATATAAGACTGATCGATTCCCTTCACAATTTCAAATATAGCAAAGGTGTCAGGGAGACAGCCAAGAATGAATTTTATAAGAACTACAACGTGCTCTCACTTATTGACCGAATGCCGGAAGATCAGAAAAAAGCCGTCAGATGGTATATCGATTGCGGTGACGATGATTTCCTTTATGAGGGAAATTCGCTTGTTCATATCGCGATGCGCAAAAAAGATATCCCTCATGAATACCGGGTCAGGGATGGAGTACACAACTGGGTATACTGGAGAACTGCTCTTCCTGTTGTACTCGAATATGTATCAATGGCGTTCCATCAGTTTTAAAATGACACTTTAGTCTTCGGACTGTCGTTCCAGTCTGAAGCTATAAAGGTAATATAATCAATAAAGTGTAAGGACTACTTATAACTTCCTAATTATCAAAAATGAAGAAATTATTTTTTGCAGTTGCAATACTTTCAGCATCAGCAGCTCTGGCTGCCCAGACCGGAAAGGTTTATGATGATCTTTCGATGCAAAGCAAGATCCTGAAAATGGATCGGAAATACGCAATCTATCTGCCTCCCGACTATGATGTTTCACAGAGAAACTACCCTGTGCTCTATTTATTGCACGGAGGTGGCGATGACCAGACAGGATGGGTTCAGTTCGGAGAAGTTCAGCATATAGCGGACGAGGCAATCAGGTCGGGGCTTGCAACTCCTATGATCATTGTGATGCCGGATGCTAATACGGGCCGGCGCGGATATACCAATGATATAAAGGGGGAATGGCTTTACGAAGATTTTTTCTTTCAGGAATTCATGCCTTTCATTGAGAAAACCTATCATATCAAGCCGGATAAGCACTACAGAGCTGTTTCCGGACTCTCCATGGGAGGAGAAGGTACCTTCATCTATGCCCTTCATCATCCTGAGTTATTTTCATCAGCATGTCCCATGAGTGCAGCAACAGGTCCCAAAAGCCTTGAAGATTTGAATACCGGAAGATGGAAACAGATCACCGAGGGAATTTCAGATGCGGCAAAAGAGGCTTATTATAAGAAGTATTCCGTTTTAAGCCTTATAGAAAATATGCCTGCAGATCAGAAGAATGCCGTCCGCTGGTATATCGACTGCGGTGATGACGATTTTCTTTTCGAGGGTAATGAGCTGGCGCATATAGCTATGAGAAAGAATGATATACCTCATGAATTCAGGGTCAGGGACGGAAGTCACAGCTGGGTTTACTGGAGGGCTGCTCTGCCAACAGTACTGGGTTTTGTTTCAATGGCATTTCATCAGTATTAACTGCCGGTTAATCTCAGATAACCTTATGGTAACCTGCAAAAATCAGACAGATTAACTAATTATCAGGCTGACACAGGACTAAGACAGCAATGTGCTACATCATGGATTAAACTATGATAACCCGGCGTCAGATTAATGGCAGCCGGGTTTTGTCTTCTATGACCGGGCTGATGCAGACTGCCTTTACTTCTGCTTTCCGGTAAGTAAGAACATTATTCTCATCAGGAATCTTATCATCTGGTATGACAGCCAGTCTTTAAAGCGTGAAAGTTTTGTCCTTCTGAGGCTGTACTCATGTAGTTTAATCTGGCGGCAGTCTTTGTCAATTATCCTGAGCAGCAGTTTTTCAAAGTCGGCCACGAAGCCGGGAGAGAGAATGTCCACATTCATCTCAACACTTCCGTAATCGCTCAGGTGGTTCAGGTTATAGCTTCCGATAGTGCACCACTGGCCGTCAACAGTTGCAACCTTGGCATGAAGGTTGGATGGAATGTATTCATAGATCCTGATGTTGTTCGAAAGGATAAAGTCGTACAGAAAATTGGTCGCTCGTTTAAAGACATGCGCGTCAGATTCTGAAGCCAGGACGATTCTTATATCAACACCCCGCCTGCTCGCCAGTCTCAGAAGCCTTCGCTCGTTCCTGCCCGGAAGGAAGTAGCTGGCCATGATAATCATCCTGTCTTTCGAGTGTTTTATTGACGATCTGTAGCTTTTCAGGATCTCGATCTTGTTCCTGTACCAGTTGTTCTGAAGAACCCTCAGGTAGATATCTTCCTCATAGAGAACAGGCGTTTGTATTCTCTCTGTTGAACGTTCTCTCCTTGTTATGAAAGCTTTGTTCCAAAGCCGCTTAAGGATGAAAAGTACATGTCCGCATTCCGGTCCCCTTACAAGTATGGCAAAATCGAGCCATTCCTTTAATTCCTTCGTTCCACGATACCGGTTAGCCACATTCATTCCGCCTACAATGGCCACTTCGCCGTCAACAAGCAGAACCTTGTGATGAAGTCTCAGACTTAGCTGAAAATCATTTGTAATAAAAGCAGGGGAGAATTTTCTGAACAGGATACCGGCCTCATTTACCTCGTCGATGAGGTTTTCTGAGAAGCTGCCACCTCCAAAAGCATCGAGAAGGAAATAAACTCTTACTCCCCGTTTTGCTGCCCTTATGAGTGCGTTGACAAATCTTCTCCCGGTTTCATCATCATCAACTATATATGTCTGAAAGTGGATGTAGTGAACCGCTTTATCAATTTCCTTTATACATTCAGTAAAATACTGTTTGCCGCTTCTGAGCAACTCAACTTTATGGCCGCCCTTATAATCCCGCTTTGAAATAAGTTTCATAATGGCAATTCCATCCTCTTTAAATATGCAAAGATAATAATTGCAGTATTTGGTTGACGCGTGAATACTTATCTTTCATAGAGTTAATAAATGATGGCGCTGCAGAAGTAGTTTTCCATGATCCGGGTAATTATTAATTGTGATCCCCGATGATGGTGGCATAACCTTTCAGACGAGGTTTCAGAATATTGATAAAGATAAATTGCTAAATTTGACAATTGAGGTAGTCGGATTTTTACAGAAATATGAAAAGAAACATTATATGAACAGGAGAAAAATGATCAGAAACATGGCCGGTGCAGCAATAGTTACAGCAGCCACTCCAGTAGGCAGCGTTTTCGGAGAAGCTGGCAGCGGGGATACTCCGCTGAAGGGAAATATTCACCATTCTGTAAGCAGATGGTGTTATGACGATATCCCGTTTGATGAATTTGCGAAAGCATGCAAGGAGATGGGTATCGAATCAATAGAGCTTCTAGGGAAGGATGACTGGCCGGCAGTTAAAAAGGCCGGACTTAAATGTGCAGTTGGCTATGGGACCGACTGGGGTATTCCGAAAGGATTTAACCGGGTGGCAAATCATGAAAAGCTGATTCAGGATTATCTGACGATGATACCAAAGGCAGCTGAAGCAGGTGTCCCAAACCTTATCTGTTTCTCGGGTAACCGTGAAGGACAGAATGATAACGAAGGGATGATCAATTGCGCCAAAGGATTAAGGCAGTTAATGCCGGCGGCCGAAAAACACGGAGTGACCATCATTATGGAGCTTCTGAACAGCTACGGACACGCCGATTACCAGTGCGATCACACTACATGGGGCGCTGGTTTGTGCGAGATGGTGGGCTCAGAAAGATTCAAGCTCCTGTACGATATCTTCCATATGCAGATCATGGAAGGGAATATCATTGAGACAATAAGCAATTACAGCAAATATATTGGCCATATCCATACAGGAGGAGTGCCGGGAAGGAACGAGCTTGATGAGACTCAGGAACTCTATTACCCGGCAATAATGAAAGCCCTTCTGAAAACGGGGTATAAAGGCTATGTTGGACAGGAATTCGTTCCTGCCCGGAAAGATAAACTGGCATCACTTAAACAGTGTATACATATCTGCGATGTCTGAAAACCAGAATCTGCTTCTTAGCATGACATGATCTGAAATAAGCATAATTGCATGCCCGGGATTAACAGAAAAACCTTATAACTACAAGTAATTTGCTGAATTTGGATTTTTTACACGGAAAAATTTTGCAGATATAAAAAAAGCTCTTTTCTTTGCATCCGCATTTTTAAGTTCTTTGCATGGTCCATTCGTCTAGTGGCTAGGACGTCAGGTTTTCATCCTGGTAACAGGGGTTCGATTCCCCTATGGACTACAAAATTTGGAAACAAGAAAAAATTAGAAAGAAAAATGGCAAATCATAAGTCATCAGAAAAGAGGATAAGACAGACCGAAACAAGAAAGGACAGTAATAAATATTACGCCAAGACAGCACGTAATGCAATTAAAACTCTCCGTACCTCAACCAACAAGGAAGAAGCTTCTGTAATGCTGCCCAAGCTTACCTCACTGCTCGACAAACTGGCCAAGAATAATGTTATTCACAAGAAAAAAGCTTCAAACCTGAAATCGTCGCTTGTAAAACACGTGAATAGTCTGGCATAATCATCTGCCGTAAAATTTACAAAAGAGGGTCAACTTTCAGTGACCCTCTTTTTGTTTCTGCTAACCTCAATTGGTAAAGCAGTTTCATTATATCTGAAAAAGCCTTTACCGGATCAGTAAACTGCCAAGATCCATACCGTATTCCCATTTTTAACATTCAGGTCTTTTTAGCCGGATAAATATATTTATCTGTTGATATCCAGACATATAATATACCAATGTGGATTCTGGATGATTTTCATACACCTCGGTTTAACTGAGGTGTATTTTATTTAAATATCCATGATATAATGTTTTCATCATTTTTAGGCCATTCAATTCCGAAAGTAATTATATTTATACTCGGTATAAATAACAAGGGATAATTGTTTAGAGGGATGCAGATAAACCAGTCTAAATACCTGAAAAATAAGATATTGATTGATTTTAACATTTGAGATTGGGCAGCTAAATTTTGTCAGATTTTGATGTCGTTGTTTTATCCTGACGAATAGATCATTTGTCAAAAGTAGAGTTATAGTAGTCAAAAAGGAGGAAAATGATCTGGAATAAGGAGAAAATTGTTGTAATATTGGAATAATATATCTAAAGTAAAACTGGTTTTAATAATTGATCCAATACAGAACAAGATAAAATGCAAAATTCGTAATTGATTATTAACGAAAACTAGTGCGGATGGATATAACTCTACCCCTTTATTCTATATTCCAGTTTATTTCCGATTCCTACACTTTGTTCAGGTGTTCTGGTCTTTGGCCTGAACCGTTTTCCCGTTTATATTAGATTTCACAGGCAGAATAATAACCCGATTTAGTAAATCCTAAAACTGATCATATGAAAACCGTCACTCTCCAAGGTTTATTGAAGAAAAATCATTTCTTCCCCGGGCTTTTCCGGAGATCACAAGAGCATGCGGCAATTTTTATAAATAGTCTTCCCGGCATAACATTGTCGGGAAAACTTTTAGCGGCACGTCTGGCCGGCATTGTTTTACTATTTATGTTTGTTGCCGGTACTGTCAGCGGACAGACTGCCACTGTATATCTGCAGAATACGCAAACTCAATCGGGTACCGGTTCGTATGTCCGTGATCTCGCTACAGCGATTGGATCTTCAGGGACGGTTACCTCTCAAAGTATAAGTTCATCTTTTACTGAGGCGTTGTCATTTACTATTGATATAAGCAATCTTGCATCAGTAATAGCAGGAACCCAATTTTCAGTCTCTGTCAGCGTGAATAATATAAGCAGTAACGCTTCAGCCCGTTTCAGGATACAACATGTAAATACAACTGGCACCGTCCTTGATAATACTGGCTATTCAACATCTTTTTCAACCAATGGAACGAAAACAGCGAATTTAAGCTTTTTGAGCTATCAAACATGGGCTTCAACAGATCGTCTTAAGCTTTCAGTTGAGCTGTCAAGAACAGGTGGCGGCGGTGGAAGGACTATAGTCGTAAATACAGGTAATAGTAATTCAACAATCCAGTATACAACCTGTGCAACATTCAGCTTAACAGGCACATCTGCAACATCTCCAATTTGTGCATCAACCGGGACATCAACTGTTACTCTTGCTTCCGCGGCAGCGAACCTGCCGGTTGGAACTTATACTGTAACTTACAACAGAAGTAATCCATCTGCTACAGATCTTACAGCATCCATGACTGTTACAACTGCCGGGTCGGGAACTTTTACTGCTTCTGGTCTGACAAGCCCCGGGTCTTCAACAGTTACAGTCACAAATCTTGAATCAGGTGTTTGTTCCACGGCGATAAGTGCGAATAACGTTTCAAACAGCATTACAATCAATTCTTCCCCTGCCGCTGCAGGATCAATCTCTGGATCCGCGACTGTATATCCGGGGCAGACAGGTGTAACTTACAGTGTCCCGGAAATATCCGGCGCAACAAGTTATTTATGGAATTATTCCGGTACAGGAGCAACTATTACCGGAACCACTAACAGTATTACAGTGGATTTTTCATCATCTGCAACTTCCGGAAATCTGACTGTTCAGGGTACCGGCTCGGGATGCAGCGGAACTGTTTCATCAGCTTTCGCAATTTCTGTATCGAGTTATTCTTCATCAGGAACATATACTTTTACTGTTCCCGCAGGTATTTACTGTATCCAGGTTGAAGCCTGGGGGGGAGGCGGAAGAGGAGGTAATACTTCAGGTGATGGAGCAGCTGGTGGTGGCGGCGGTGGAGCCTATTCCAGATCTATTGTTACAGTTACTCCTGGAAGTTCCTATACTGTCAATATTGGACAGGGCAGTAGTTCAACCTCTGCAGGAGGGGATACTTGGTTTTCCCCTGGTACTGTTAGTAATGCACTCGCATTGGCTAAAGGAGGTAGCAGTGTCAATACTTCTACTCAGGGAGGGGCAGGAGGGGCTGCCTCCGGCGGAGTTGGAGATGTAAAATTTGATGGGGGTAACGGAGCTAATGCTTATTTCGGTACCGGAACTGATTACGGTGGAGGAGGAGGATCCTCTGCGGGTACTGATGCCATGGGAAATTATACAAATACCACTACTCAGGGATCTACCGGTGCAACTGCTCCGACAGGAGGAGGGAGTGGTGGAAATGGAAGATACAGCAGTGATGGCAATGGAACTACTGGTTCAGGTCCCGGTGGTGGAGGTGGAGGTGCTGTGAGAAACGGGGGTACAAACTTCTTTGGGGGCGATGGCGCTGATGGTAAAGTATCGATATCCTGGGTTGGACTTACAAGTTCTGCCGAACCGGTCGTAAGCGCTCCTGCCTGCGCGGGAGAAACATCTGCAAGCGGTACAAGTACCGAGGCAGATGGTGCTGTAATAGAGGTTTTTGTTAATGGAACAACCCAGGGCACAACTATAGTTACCGGAAACGCCTGGACAAAAACAGGTCTGACCACCCTTGTAGCAGGTGATAAAATTACCGCGAAAGCCAAAGCGCCTGGTAAATGCCAGAGCGCTGCATCAAATGAAATCACGGTAAGCGCGGCTCCGGTTCCGTCATTTACAACAGCCCCGGGGGTCAACAGTTGTATCGGAAGCGATGTTGCATATACAACCGAGCCGGGGCAATCAAACTATACATGGATTTTACCCGGAACTCTGAATACTGATTATAGTATTTCCTCAGGTGGAACAGGAACAACAAGCAATACATTAACAGTCAAATGGCTCACAGCAGGAAGTAAGACGGTAACAGTCAACTATTCCGATGTAACCGGATGTTACGGTGTGAGCGCTGCTTCTTCCACAACAAATGTCAATACACTTCCGACTGCTACAATTTCATATAGCGGCTCTCCGCTTTGCTATACTTCAGGAACCAAAGGTATTGTAACAATTACCGGAACCACCGGTGGTACTTTCAGCTCTGATCCTGCAGGTATAGTTTTTGACGCTAACGGAGATATTAACCTTAATTCAGCTTCTCCTACCGGCAGTTATACAGTCTATTATACTTTCTCGAACGGAACATGTTCAAATACAGTTTCGACCAATGTCAGGATTACAACAAAGAACACCACAGGAGCTACTGCCGGTGTTCAGGGTGGTAATACCACCCCCTGCGAAGGAGCTGTGATAACCCTGACTGCAACCAATGACCCTGAATATACCTACAGCTGGTCAGGTCCTGGCCTGTCATCCACAGACAGGGAACCACAGGTAACAGTGCCTTCTTCGGCAGGTACTCCTGTCATCTATAATGTTACCATTACGGCTGCATGTTCTTTCACAACAATTCCTGTAACAATAACTCCTTCACTTGCTCCGGTCCCGGTAATAACAGGCGATACGGCAGTATGCGTCAATTCTACAGTGACCTATCATACCGATGCAGGCAAGAGCAATTATAACTGGACAGTTTCCAGCGGCGGTGTTATTACCGACGGTGGAAATTCAACAGATGATTTTGTTACTGTCAACTGGAATACTCTTGGAAGTGAATCAGTATCAGTCAACTATTTTGCCAATGGTTGCGAAGGAGCCATTGCTACGGTCATGACTGTAGATGTGCTCACCGTGCCTGACCAGCCAACAATTAGCGGTCCGGCAACACCATGCCAGGGCTCATCCGGTCAGGTTTACAGTGTCACAAGTGATCCTTATTCGACCTACGCCTGGAGTTATAGCGGAACAGGTGCTACAATTGACAGCGGCGCCGGAACCAGCAGCATTTCAGTAAGTTATTCTACTTCTGCAACCTCAGGAACCTGGACAGTTACTCCGACCAATATGTGCGGTCCCGGGACAGCTGCAACAAGTGGAATTACAATAAGTCCTTTGCCGGCTGCAGCGGGTACTATAACAGGAACCTCTACAGTATGCCAGGGCTCAACAGGTATTTCCTTTTCGACAGGCAGTATAACAAATGCCACAAGCTATACCTGGACCTACTCCGGTACCGGTGCAAGTATTAGTGGTACCACGGCCAGCATTACAATAAATTTTGCAGCCAATGCAACAAGCGGAACACTCTCGGTAACAGGAACAAATTCCTGCGGTAACGGAGAGGCATCAACGTTTGATATTACAGTGAGCGCCGGTGTTCCGGCAGCTGCAGGTTCCATCATTGGACCTGCTTCACCGGTTTGCGCTGGTACATCCCTGACTTATCATGTGGATCCTGTCGCCGGCGCACTGAATTATTCCTGGACACTCCCAACCGGATGGTCAATCACTTCTGGTGACGGCACAGCAAGCATTACTGTTACTTCAGGCTCAGCTGCCCAGAACGGCAATATTTCAGTTATTACAAGCAATGGTTGCGGATCCCAGTCCGGATCTACTCAAACCATTCAGATAAACCCAACTGCGGCAACAAATAATACCGGATATGTTTCTAGTGGAGGAAATCTGAATGACGGACAAATAAGGGTAGGCCGTGGCAGTAGTACATACAGAGGTTATCTTAAATTTTTACTCTCTTCAATTCCAGGTAATGCAACAATATCAACTGCCGTCCTAAAATTAACTAACACTGGAAGTACCTCAGTATCTGATGTAAGTACAGTAATGGGAATTGGGAATAATGATCCCACCTCAACAACAGGGAGCGCCTTATACACTGCTATTGGAAATGGAACTTCATATAGTTCGGCAGTTTGGAGCAGTACCGGAACAATCTCACTTACATTGAATTCCAGTGCAATTTCAGATATCAGCAACAGAGCTTCATCTCCTGGTTATTTGGCGCTTGGTCTGATGAGAGGAGGATCAAACAACAGTAGTTATTATTTTTATGGATACAATGGTACAACGGTTCCTGAACTGGAGATTACATATACCGCTCCTTTGACTACCACATTAGCTGTGACAGTTGATCCAACAGTAATTACTCTAAGTCCGGCAACAGCTGCAAATTACTGTCTAAACGAAATTGCTCCTGCGCCTCTGACCATTAGCAGCACAGGAACAATTACCGGTTACCAGTGGTACAGCAATACAATAGCTTCTAATACCGGAGGCTCTGAGATTTCCGGTGCGATGTCATCATCTTACACACCTCTGACTACAACTGCCGGGACACTATATTATTATTGTGTAGTTAGCGATAACCAAAGCTGTAACATTACCAGCAGCATCTCCAACTCAGTCACTATTAATTCACCCATCTTAAGTAATACTATAAGTTCCGGTCAGACTATATGCGCCCAGTCTACTGCAGGTACATTAACCGGTTCATTACCTGCAGGGGGGAATGGCACTTCATACGGATATCTGTGGCAGAGCAATACTGCAAGCGAAACCTCTGAATTTGCAGCAGCTACCGGAACCAGCAATACACAGAATTATATAACTCCTTCCCTTACCCAGACAACCTGGTACAGGAGGGTTGTTACTTCAGGAGGCTGCTCTGATACCTCCTCTGTTATCCGCATACTTGTAAATCCTTTGCCAACTGCAATAACTGTTACAGGAGGCGGCCAGGTCTGCGACAGCGCCGTTCTTGTCGCTTCGAACGGGAACAGTGGCACAATATACTTCCAGGGAACAACCTCAGGTGGAACATCAACCTCTGATCCTTCAACAACAAAAGTTATTAAGATCGCCGGAACATATTATTTCAGGGCATTATCGGCTGATGGATGCTGGGGAGTCGAAACCAGTGAAGTTATAACGGAGGTTAATACTCCTCCTGTGACTACTAATGCCAGTATTTGCGCCGGTGGTTCTGGATCCCTTACGGCTACTGCTGCATGTGCTGCAGGTAGCTCAATTTCTACGGGAGCAACCAATGCAACTTCAGGAGCTTCAAGCGGATCAGGTACTGCATGGACAAATACAGGATCGATTGTTTCAGATGGTAATGGTAACGCTTCAGTCTCCATTAATGCCGGTGCAACAAGTCAGAACCTTCTTGCAACAGGTTATGGATTCAGTCTTCCTTCCGATGCAAGTATTATTGGTGTTTCTGTTGCAATTAACAGATGGGGTTCATTTAACGGCCTTGGAGCCGGTATTCAGGATGTATCAATAAGATTGTTGAAAGCAGGTGCCGCAACCGGTGATAATAAAGCGGTATCAGGGCTATGGGTAACCAGTAATTCTACAGTTGTTACATATGGTGGTTTGTCTGATACCTGGGGATCGTCATGGTCCGGTTCAGATATAAATGCTTCCAATTTTGGAGTAATACTTTCTGTATCAAATACCGGTACGATGATCCCAATATCAGCTAATGTAGATTATGTTCAGGTTACGGTGACCTATGCTTTACCGGGATCGATAAACTGGTATACAGCATCATCAGGAGGAACACTGGCAGGAACAGGTACGTCCTTTGACCCGGTCGGAAAAGCAGGAGGTCCGGCAAATTCCAGCAGCGTCGGAACTTATACATATTATGCCGTATGTTCGACCTCTACCTTGGGAACATGCCGGACAGCAGCAACATTTACAATTAACGCTGTGCCCGATGCTCCCACTGTAACAGGAGAAACAATTTGTGAGAATTATTCAGCAACCCTGAGAGCGTCAGGTGCAACCACGGGTGACCAATATAAATGGTATGATGCTGCAACCGGAGGGACCCTTGAAAAAACGAGTACAAATAATTCCGACAGTACATATACCACACCTTCTCTTACAGCCACGAAAAATTACTGGGTATCGGTTATCAGCGATCATGGATGTGAGGGCCAGAGAACCCTGGTTACAGCTACTGTACAACCGGCTCCTTCCTTATCTGTAAGTGATGTTACTGTTAACGAAAGCGCGGGAACGGCAGACTTTACTGTATCACTTTCAACAACTGCAGTATGCGATGTTACATTCGATGCTTCAACAGCAAACGTAACTGCAACCGCTGGAAGCGATTATACGGCTCTTATATCTGCACCTTATACTATAACTGCAGGAAATACTTCTGTAACAGTTTCAGTGCCAGTATCTGATGATAATCTGACAGAACCTTCCGAAACTTTCCACCTGGATATTTCTAATGCAGTAAATGCTACAATAAGTGACGGCACAGGCACAGGCACGATCACCGATAATGATGCATCGAGCGTCTCCATAGGAGATGTTACGGTTAATGAATCAGACGGGAGTGCAGTGTTCACAGTCACTCTGACAGGTGCGATCCAGGATGCCTTGTCAGTAGATTACACGACAGGAGACATAACAGCAGTTGCAGGGAGTGACTTCACCGTCGCCACAGGTACGGTCACGTTCCCTGCGGGATCATCAGACGGAGCAACAGAGACAATCAGCGTAGATATCGCTGATGATGGACTGACAGAGCCGACAGAGACTTTCTCCGTCGCGCTGAGCAACCCGGTCAGCACAGGCACGGCTACCATCGGTACAGGCACAGGCACGGGCACCATACTGGATAATGATGCATCGAGTGTGGCGATAGGCGATGTCACAGTAAGTGAATCGGCAGGCACGGCCTCGTTCACGGTCACCCTTACAGGCTCGATCCAGGATGCACTGACTGTAGATTATACGACGGGAGATGTAACAGCGCTGTCAGGGAGTGATTACACTTCTGAAAGCGGCACGGTCACGTTCCCGGCAGGCTCATCTGACGGAGCAACACAGACGATCACTATCCCGATACTTGGGGATGTTATCACAGAACCAACGGAGACCTTTACCGTCACCCTGAGCAATGCCCTGAGCACCGGCTCGGCCTCGATAACCACAGGCACCGGCACAGGCACGATCACCGATGATGATGCATCGAGTGTAGCAATAGATAATGTCACAGTAAGTGAAAGCGATGGTAATGCAATGTTCACTGTCACCCTCACTGGGGCTATCCAGGATGCACTGACGGTCAGTTACACAACGGCAGATGTCAGCGCTGAAGCGGGTAGCGATTACACTTCGGAAAGCGGCACAGTCACGTTCCCGGCAGGTTCGGCAGATGGAGCAACACGAGCCATCACAGTAGCGGTCAGCGATGATGCAGTAACGGAAGCCACTGAGACCTTCGATGTCAACCTGAGCAATATCTTGGGAGGCGGGGATGTAACAATAAGTGACGGCACAGGCACAGGCACGATCACCGATAATGATGCATCGAGCGTCTCCATAGGAGATGTTACGGTTAATGAATCAGACGGGAGTGCAGTGTTCACAGTCACTCTGACAGGTGCGATCCAGGATGCCTTGTCAGTAGATTACACGACAGGAGACATAACAGCAGTTGCAGGCAGCGACTTCACCGTCGCCACAGGTACGGTAACGTTCCCTGCGGGATCATCAGACGGAGCAACAGAGACAATCAGCGTAGATATCGCTGATGATGGACTGACAGAGCCGACAGAGACTTTCTCCGTCGCGCTGAGCAACCCGGTCAGCACAGGCACGGCTACCATCGGTACAGGCACAGGCACGGGCACCATACTGGATAATGATGCATCGAGTGTGGCGATAGGCGATGTCACAGTAAGTGAATCGGCAGGCACGGCCTCGTTCACGGTCACCCTTACAGGCTCGATCCAGGATGCACTGACTGTAGATTATACGACGGGAGATGTAACAGCGCTGTCAGGAAGTGATTACACTTCTGAAAGCGGCACGGTCACGTTCCCTGCAGGCTCATCTGACGGAGCAACACAGACGATCACTATCCCGATACTTGGGGATGTTATCACAGAACCAACGGAGACCTTTACCGTCACCCTGAGCAATGCCCTGAGCACCGGCTCGGCCTCGATAACCACAGGCACAGGCACAGGCACGATCACAGATGATGATGCATCGAGTGTAGCAATAGATAATGTCACAGTAAGTGAAAGCGATGGTAATGCAATGTTCACTGTCACCCTCACTGGGGCTATCCAGGATGCACTGACGGTCAGTTACACAACGGCAGATGTCAGCGCTGAAGCGGGTAGCGATTACACTTCGGAAAGCGGCACAGTCACATTCCCGGCAGGTTCGGCAGATGGAGCAACACGAGCCATCACAGTAGCGGTCAGCGATGATGCAGTAACGGAAGCCACTGAGACCTTCGATGTCAACCTGAGCAATATCTTGGGAGGCGGGGATGTAACAATAAGTGACGGCACAGGCACAGGCACGATCACCGATAATGATGCATCGAGCGTCTCCATAGGAGATGTTACGGTTAATGAATCGGACGGGAGTGCAGTGTTCACAGTCACTCTGACAGGTGCGATCCAGGATGCCTTGTCAGTAGATTACACGACAGGAGACATAACAGCAGTTGCAGGCAGCGACTTCACCGTCGCCACAGGTACGGTAACGTTCCCTGCGGGATCATCAGACGGAGCAACAGAGACAATCAGCGTAGATATCGCTGATGATGGACTGACAGAGCCGACAGAGACGTTCTCCGTCGCGTTGAGCAACCCGGTCAGCACAGGCACGGCTACCATCGGTACAGGCACCGGCACGGGCACCATACTGGATAATGATGCATCGAGTGTGGCGATAGGCGATGTCACAGTAAGTGAATCGGCAGGCACGGCCTCGTTCACGGTCACCCTTACAGGCTCGATCCAGGATGCACTGACTGTAGATTATACGACGGGAGATGTAACAGCGCTGTCAGGAAGTGATTACACTTCTGAAAGCGGCACGGTCACGTTCCCTGCAGGCTCATCTGACGGAGCAACACAGACGATCACTATCCCGATACTTGGGGATGTTATCACAGAACCAACGGAGACCTTTACCGTCACCCTGAGCAATGCCCTGAGCACCGGCTCGGCCTCGATAACCACAGGCACAGGCACAGGCACGATCACAGATGATGATGCATCGAGTGTAGCAATAGATAATGTCACAGTAAGTGAAAGCGATGGTAATGCAATGTTCACTGTCACCCTCACTGGGGCTATCCAGGATGCACTGACGGTCAGTTACACAACGGCAGATGTCAGCGCTGAAGCGGGTAGCGATTACACTTCGGAAAGCGGCACAGTCACATTCCCGGCAGGTTCGGCAGATGGAGCAACACGAGCCATCACAGTAGCGGTCAGCGATGATGCAGTAACGGAAGCCACTGAGACCTTCGATGTCAACCTGAGCAATATCTTGGGAGGCGGGGATGTAACAATAAGTGACGGCACAGGCACAGGCACGATCACTGATAATGATGCATCGAGCGTCTCCATAGGAGATGTTACGGTTAATGAATCAGACGGGAGTGCAGTGTTCACAGTCACTCTGACAGGTGCGATCCAGGATGCCTTGTCAGTAGATTACACGACAGGAGACATAACAGCAGTTGCAGGCAGCGACTTCACCGTCGCCACAGGTACGGTCACGTTCCCTGCGGGATCATCAGACGGAGCAACAGAGACAATCAGCGTAGATATCGCTGATGATGGACTGACAGAGCCGACAGAGACTTTCTCCGTCGCGCTGAGCAACCCGGTCAGCACAGGCACGGCTACCATCGGTACAGGCACAGGCACGGGCACCATACTGGATAATGATGCATCGAGTGTGGCGATAGGCGATGTCACAGTAAGTGAATCGGCAGGCACGGCCTCGTTCACGGTCACCCTTACAGGCTCGATCCAGGATGCACTGACTGTAGATTATACGACGGGAGATGTAACAGCGCTGTCAGGAAGTGATTACACTTCTGAAAGCGGCACGGTCACGTTCCCTGCAGGCTCATCTGACGGAGCAACACAGACGATCACTATCCCGATACTTGGGGATGTTATCACAGAACCAACGGAGACCTTTACCGTCACCCTGAGCAATGCCCTGAGCACCGGCTCGGCCTCGATAACCACAGGCACCGGCACAGGCACGATCACCGATGATGATGCATCGAGTGTAGCAATAGATAATGTCACAGTAAGTGAAAGCGATGGTAATGCAATGTTCACTGTCACCCTCACTGGGGCTATCCAGGATGCACTGACGGTCAGTTACACAACGGCAGATGTCAGCGCTGAAGCGGGTAGCGATTACACTTCGGAAAGCGGCACAGTCACGTTCCCGGCAGGTTCGGCAGATGGAGCAACACGAGCCATCACAGTAGCGGTCAGCGATGATGCAGTAACGGAAGCCACTGAGACCTTCGATGTCAACCTGAGCAATATCTTGGGAGGCGGGGATGTAACAATAAGTGACGGCACAGGCACAGGCACGATCACCGATAATGATGCATCGAGCGTCTCCATAGGAGATGTTACGGTTAATGAATCAGACGGGAGTGCAGTGTTCACAGTCACTCTGACAGGTGCGATCCAGGATGCCTTGTCAGTAGATTACACGACAGGAGACATAACAGCAGTTGCAGGCAGCGACTTCACCGTCGCCACAGGTACGGTCACGTTCCCTGCGGGATCATCAGACGGAGCAACAGAGACAATCAGTGTAGATATCGCTGATGATGGACTGACAGAGCCGACAGAGACTTTCTCCGTCGCGCTGAGCAACCCGGTCAGCACAGGCACGGCTACCATCGGTACAGGCACAGGCACGGGCACCATACTGGATAATGATGCATCGAGTGTGGCGATAGGCGATGTCACAGTAAGTGAATCGGCAGGCACGGCCTCGTTCACGGTCACCCTTACAGGCTCGATCCAGGATGCACTGACTGTAGATTATACGACGGGAGATGTAACAGCGCTGTCAGGAAGTGATTACACTTCTGAAAGCGGCACGGTCACGTTCCCGGCAGGCTCATCTGACGGAGCAACACAGACGATCACTATCCCGATACTTGGAGATGTTATCACAGAACCAACGGAGACCTTTACCGTCACCCTGAGCAATGCCCTGAGCACCGGCTCGGCCTCGATAACCACAGGCACAGGCACAGGCACGATCACCGATGATGATGCAGTCACAATCTCTGTGGCAGATGTATCAGTAAATGAAAATGGCGGAAATGCGGTTTTCAATGTTACTATAAGTGGTCAGGTGCAGAATCCGGTTACTGTAAATTACAGTACCAGTGATGGGACTGCACTTCAGCCGGGAGACTATACTTCAGAAAGTGGTACACTTACTTTTGGTGGAACTAATCCTCTGACACAGACAATTTCAGTACCGGTTATCAATGATCTGACTATTGAACCGGATGAAATTTTCACTGTCAGTCTCAGTGGACTATCAGACGGGAACCAGGCTGTCACGATATCCGATGCACAGGCAACAGGCACAATTCACAGTGATGATGTGGCATCAATAACATGTCCCGGACCGATCACGCAGAATACTGATCCTGGAATATGTACAGCTGCAGTATCCATACCAACTCAGGTCTTTAATACCAACTGGCCTACAGCTGTTCTTTCATGGACGATGACTGGAGCAACCGCTACATTAGGCACCGGACAGATTGGCACCTTTACCTTCAACAGAGGTGTTACAACAATAACCTATCTTGTCAGTGATCTTATCAGTACCAATACGGCAACCTGTGACTTCACGGTAACTGTAACAGATGGCGAAGATCCGGCATTGACCTGTCAGCCTTCGGCTCCGCGGTTTGTCGATGTCGGGCATACCACTTACACGGTGGTTGGTACTGAGTTTGATGCAACTGCTACCGACAATTGCGGCATGTCTTCATTGACCTATGCTCTCAGTGGTGCCACTACAGGATCCGGAACAAGTCTCGCTGGTGTAGCATTGAATATCGGTATAAATACTGTAGTGTGGACAGCAAATGATATCAATGGCCGTCATTCGACCTGCACCACCACCATTACAGTAAACACCAGAGCCACAACTGTTGTATACTCGGGAGATGTCACAGCTGCTTACTCTGACGCCGCCACTCTTACGGCAACGCTTACTGACAACAGCACCAGCTCGCCACTGCCAGGAAGGACTATTACCTTCACGATAGGCACTCAGTCAGTTGTTGCAACAACTAACGCAAGCGGTATTGCCAGCGCCACACTTGTGCTGACACAGGCTCCCGGCAACTATTCAGTTCAGTCGGCATTCGCCGGGGACGGTACCTATGATAACAGCAGCGACAGTGATCCATTTACAATCACCGCCAAACATGTTACTGTTTCCGCGACAGCCGGACAGTCTAAAATATATGGTGATCCTGATCCTGTATTCGCGTACACTGTATCCCCTGCATTATATGGCAGTGATACTTTCGCAGGAGCGTTGACGCGAGTAGCCGGTCAGAATGTCGGCACATATGCAATTCAGATAGGTACCCTGGCTAACAGCAATTATGCGATCACTTTTGTTACCAGCAACTTCACAATTGTCAGCAGAGCATTAACAGTTACAGCTGATCCTCAGACCAAGGTATATGGTACTTCAGATCCGGTCCTGACTTACGAAATTACCTCAGGAAGCCTGGCAGGTTCTGACGTCTTTACCGGAAATATTGCAAGAGATCCGGGTGAAAATGTTGGAGATTATACTATAAGGCAGGGAACCCTTGCCCTTAGTACAAACTATGCTCTTACCTTTATTGAGTCAACCCTTTCCATTACAGGCAGACCAATTACTGTGGCCGCTGATCCCAAAACGAAGATATATGGGGATGCTGATCCGGTATTTACCTATCAGATAACTTCAGGATCACTGTCCGGAACCGACACCTTCAGTGGAAGCTTGTCAAGGGATCCTGGTGAAAGTGTAGGGGCCTATCATATTACTCAGGGGACGCTCACTCCAGGACCTAACTATCTTGTTACCTATGTGGGAGCTGACCTGACGATCACTCAGAGAGCGATTACGATCACCGCAGATACCAAGACAAAATTCTATGGTGATCCGGATAACCTGACCTACCAGATCACATCAGGTTTCCTCGCAACTAACGGAGATGTAATAACCGGCTCGCTTACAAGGGATCCGGGTGAGGATGTAGGAGTATACAATATCACAATTGGGACTCTCACCCTGAACAGCAACTATATTGTCACCTTCATTGGAGGCACATTGACAATAGTACAGAGACCAATTACTGTGAACGCGGTGGCCCAGACCAAGGTCTACGGCGAACCCGATCCTGTACTTTCATACGTCATTACTTCAGGAAGCCTTGCATTCAGCGATGTCTTTACAGGGTCGCTTGAAAGAACTCCTGGTGAAGATGTTGGAGTATATGCTATCAGTCAGGCTACTCTGGCTCTGACTGACAATTATGCTCTGACATTTATTGGAGACAGTCTCCATATTATCAGAAGGGATATTACTGTTACTGCTGATCCGCAGACCAAGGTCTATGGTGAAGCAGATCCGGCATTAACCTATCAGATCACATCCGGTTCACTTGCAGGCAACGGCGATGCATTCACAGGATCTCTGAGCCGCGATCCGGGAGAGAATGTAGGTGAATATTCTATCGTTCAGGGAACTCTTGCACTGACCGGTAACTATAATCTAACATATATCGGTGCATTACTGACAATTACCAGATCATCGGTTGCTGTTACAGTTAAAGCTGATGATCTCGGGAAGGTCTATGGTGACCCGGATCCGGAACTTACATTCCAGATCATTTCCGGTACACTTGTCGGATCGGATACATTTACCGGTCAATTGACCCGTGAAGCAGGAGAGAACGTGGGAACATACAATATTACTCAGGGAACACTGGCTCTTGGTATAAACTACGATCTTGTCTTCCAGGGCGGCACCTTTACTATTACCGTCAGACCAATCACAGTAACTGCTGATAATAAAACCAAGCCTAAAGGGACTTCCGATCCGGATCTTACCTATGAGATCACATCCGGATCACTTGCGGCGAATGGTGATGCATTTACCGGATCACTCACAAGAGATGCAGGTGAATCAGTTGGTACCTATAACATAACACAAGGTACCCTCGCTCTCAGCAGTAATTATGATCTTACTTTTATTTCCGGGACACTTGAGATCACACCTGGGTTCGAACTTAAAGGATACCCGAATCCATTCTCAGATCACTTATATCTTGAATTTGATCTGAATAAGGATTCCGATGTAAAACTGGAGATCTTCAATCTTAACGGTATAAGACTCGCAACTGTCTTTACAGGTAACCTTACACAGGATCACTATATATTCGATTATGCCCCGGATTACCTGAGTGAGGGAATAATAATCTACCGGCTTACTATCGATGGGAAGACTGTGGCAGTTGGAAAAGCAGTTCATAAGAAATGACAAAAAGCGTGATCAGGATTTCCTGAGATAACATTAATATCATAAGCTGCCTCTGTTTTCAGGGGCAGCTTTGTTTTAAATTCTGATCCTTTGATAACAATATGAAAACTGCTTATATGCAGCTTAATAGCCGTTGGTCAAAATCTTGTCGGGATTGATCAAAACCACTTTTTACCTATAGTTTTTTTGATATATCTTTCGTTCGAATTTGAAATTATAGGAGAAAGTTATATGATCAGAAAATTTGTATCAATCGTTTACGGGCTGTTGTTAGTACTTGTCTGGTCATGTGGCCGGCAGGGCACAACGAATAATGCGCAGGAAGCCGGGAACAGTATTGTTCAACAGGCAGACGGATCAGTTTCACTGAAACTGGAGAAGGCAGTATGCTATAATGATGCAGCTAATCCTTCCAATAATACAGCTGACTGGAACGTGGTGATTTCAAAACCTGGTCGTTTCAAAGTATGGCTGTCCAGTGCAACCAGAGATACATCCAACTTAAGGTATTCAAACAGTGTGAAGGTGAATATTATGGATGATCATATGGAAATACGGCCGGCAATCGACAAGATTGTTCAGAATGCCGATGATGTTCCCAGCTCATATTTCAGAGCTGATTCATATGTGGGATCATTTTACGTTCCTGAACCTGGAGTATATAATATTCAGGTTATCAGTGATAAGGTGATCGCAAGAAATAACAACACCAAAGCAATCCCACATATTGAAGATACAATGCTTATGTCAGTAAACCTGACCCCTGCCAGAAGATAACTTGCGCGAGGCGGTTGGCCGAAAAAATGGATTTAGTCCGGCGGAAATATCTGATGATAATCTGACATAGGGATTAAATCCTTTTTATTTTTACCCATCCTGATATTTAAAGATTTCACTTTGATCCAATCAGGGATTCAAGTAATCTCTCTTCTTTCATCTCACAAGAGTGACGGACCCTATAACCGGTCTGTCCCCATTATGAAGATCGATAATAAAATGATAAGAATCAACAGGAAGTGGAGAACCGTTACTGGTACCATCCCATGGTTTTGGATAGCCTCTACGTGACTTCCACACAAGCTGTCCCCACCTGTTAAAAATTATTACTTCCATCGCAGGATATAGAATTGAATTTTCAATCCTCCATTCATCATTTATAAGATCTCCGTTGGGAGAGAATGCCTTATAGATTATTAATCGGATTTCATTATCTGATCTCACATTTACCAGACCGGTCATCAAAGGCCCAATGCAGCCTGCTGCAGATACTTCCTGAACAGAAATAGTATATGATCCTGCTTCAACCCAGGTATGTATAATCTCATTGGTGGAAAAATCGTTCTGAAGCACTCCGTCAATACGCCATATATAAAATGATCCTATACCTGGTTCAACAGAATAGATCCTTGTCTGTCCGGTACATACATCATCGGGCATAGGCAATTGTCCGGAAACTGAAATTGTTCCCGCAGTAAGATAACATGAAAACAAAATCCTGATAATATACCTTTCCACAGTAGAAAAAATCAAAGTGACAAGCTGCAACATAGAATTTATTATGGGTCCATGCTGTCAATGAATAACAGCAGGGACCCTGAAGTCAGGACTGTCTGCGCAAATCCGGTCTCTTCACTAATTATGGAATATTGGGGATGTTGATGGCAATGGATTTACTGTAATTGTAAATGAGACAGGGTTTCCGGGCTGACCGTTCAGATATGGTGTAACAGTTATCGTGGATACTACTGGTGCAGTTCCTGTATTTACAGCAGTAAACGGAGGGATATTTCCCGTTCCTGCTGCTCCAAGTCCGGTCACCGTGTTATTATTGATCCAGCTGAAAGTTGTACCAGGGACAGAGCTGCTGAATACTATCTGCGATGTGAGAGTACCGCTGCAGTAAGCCACACTTGAAACCGGATCAATGGTTGTTGACGGATTGACTGTGATCGTGAAAGTACGTGGAGTACCTGTACATACTGTTCCCGAATAGGTATAGGTCGGAGTTACAGTTATAGTGGCTACCACAGGCGTATTTCCGCTGTTAGTGGCAGTGAATGATCCGATGTCTCCGCTTCCGCCTGCCCCAAGCCCGATAGATGGCGTATCATTGGTCCAGGTAAATGTGGTGCCGGATACCGTGCCTGAAAAACTTATTGGGTTGACTAATGCCCCATTGCTCACAGCCAGATCTGAAAGCAGTGTGATATCAGGTGTGGGAAGTACTGTGACAGAAACTGAAACCGCCTCCCCTGTGCAACCGGATGAATTGGTTTCGGTTACTGACAAGGTGTATTCTCCGGGAACATTCCAGTCAACAGTGACTGAATTTCCTGTTCCATTTATCAGCCAGTTTATGCCTGATGTCCCGGGGCTCACCGACCATGTATAAGCTGATCCCGCAGTTGCTGTAACCATGTAAGGTTCATTCCCTATACAGACAATCTGTACAGGATTTTGATTTGTCTGTGCATCAAGAGGTGATCCAATGAATAAACAGGAAGTGAGACATAACACCGTAAGGATGCCTGCTTTAAGAGTCTGTCTGACTCCGTAATGTTCATCATCGAAGTTAATTCTGAGACATTTTGTTTTCATACGTTTCTGATTTAAGTTCGAACTGTATTTTACTTTTCCATTTGATTGTCTGATTCTGCGAGTATTTATCTGTGAAAGATTGGTGATGTTACGGGTATAGGATTGACACTGACAGTTCGGGTAACATATGCACCGTAATTACAGCCGTTAACTCCTGTCGATATCCTGCGTGTCCTGAACCTAATGATGCCGGTTCCTGACAGGCCCGAAGTGGAAATACTCTGTCCTGGCATATATTGCTCCCATGATGTTCCGCTACTGATGCTGTATTCATAAATGTCAGTCACACCTCCCGGGAAACCGCCGGAACCACCTGAGAAGGTTGCATAGACCGCTGTACCGGCACATACTGTTAAGGTTGAAGGTATGACGTCAATATCCTGGGAGACAGGGTCGCTGAAGATCATGAACATCTTTGATCCGGTGAATGTTTCTGTACCGCAAATATCATCGGTAACCTTTCTCCTGTAGCAGGTTGTTACAGCAGGTCCAACAGGAGTATAGCTTGTAACATTCGTTTCCGGAATATCAATCCAGTCACCTGTGCATTCCTGTTGAAATTGCCATGTATAGGTGTAAGATCCGGAACCTCCGGTCGCGGGGCCATAAGGTGAAGTTGTCCCTCCGATCGCAGCTGTCCCTCCTGTACAGAACTGCTTGAGAGTTGTATTAATCGATCCTGGCTTCAATTCGCTAAATACTGACAGACGTCTTGAGCAACTGCTTGTTCCTGTAGCATCCATAACCGTAAGCAGATATTCGCCTTCAGTACTTATAGTTATTTCCCTGTTGGTTGAACTGAATCCTGCCGGACCGGTCCAGGAGTACAGGATCATATTTTCGGGTGCGCTCCATGAAGTTGAACCTGAGATGCAAATATTATCCTCGCCGCCTGATATAAGACAGAGGGGCTGTCCGTAGCTCATTATCAATGAACTGTCGAAACAGCACAAATAACATGCTATTAGAAATCTAATCCCCGGTTTCATGACGGAGACAGAGTTGATCTTGTTTAACCAATTCCCGGCAGCGATATTCACCTGATCATAAAGCCATCGGCATTTCTCCAGATGGTGAAATTCCCAGGTGAGACATATTCATTATTACAATGGGAAATTAAAATATACCGGGGACTTTTTAGAAGGGATATTGGATAATTTTTACGGGATTTTTATTGAACGGCTAAAGCTGTAACATAGGCAGCATAGAACACTGATTTACCTATTTATGTTTGTTGAATCAATTATGAAGCTTTTTTTGTTGAAGTCAACAGTTACAGTTGTTCCATCGGCAAAGGTTGTACGTTGTATTTTGTAATTTTTATCAAGGAATTCATGCTTTGTCATTTCCAGCAGACCGATACGCCTGTGCAGCGAGCTCATTTCCCGGCTTCTGCTTATTTCTTCAGATGTGGCATCAACAGGGATATAAGGTATTCCTCCATTGAGAAGCCCATTGTAAAAATCAGTGTCATTCATCTGCATTACCCGGTCTGTTCCAGGACTGACTCTTCCATAGGCCCAGGGCATTATAACTGCATCGTGATATATCAGGTTTATAAGTGGAACAGGTAATGCCAAAGATGTGCCATTTTCATTATCAGGATCAGGTAAGTATGTGGTAATATGTGTCAGATCAATATAAGGCATCGCCCACCCAATGGCCTCGTCTGAACTGATCACCATTCCCAGTGATATGATATAAGAGAAACAATCAGTTCTGTATTTGACGCATTGTTCCCTGTTCATCAGGTGTTCAGGATTATAACATTCATCAGGTGCAACATAGGAGCATGCATCAAGATATGCTCCCCGGATCATAATCCCCTGTCTAAGTATCTCGTCGAAGTTTCTCTGAAGATATCCGCGAATAAACTGCCCGCATAATACAGATTGTTCTCCGCCAAACTTGGTGCTGGTTACCGGCTTTTCACCGTATTCATTCGTAATCGTACGATCCGGATCATACGAAGGGGCGTCCATATAGTAGTCATGGTAATTATCAAGTAATGCAAGAATATAACCGACATTTTCGCATGTTAGGGATAATTCTTTCATCCCCGACCAGCCTCCGGCCTGTGGGCACGGAGGTAGGATATCCGGATAAAGATTATCATGACCTCTTTTCTCCCAGCCATCAAGATGTATATAGAGCCTCCGTACTCCTTTACTGTAAAGCTTTTTAATCTGACCGGCTCTTTGCTGAAATGTTGACATCTCATTATTTTTTGCAGGATCCTTCCGGTCAAAATATTCCGAACTGTTTTTGATATAATGAAGTATACTGGTGTGCACAACTGAAGCGCCTATCAGGTTTTCGAGAACGGGAGATCTCGTAATTTTCTCTTTCAATGAAACAAACTGACCGTTTGAAATCAGGTAATTTCGATACCGTTTAGCAATTTCAACATAGTTCCCGTTCCGGATGAGACAAAACCTGATGATCCTGTTATACCCAAGTTTTCCTAGTGAATGATACCATTCTGCTCCGATCTCTGTCGGCCCACCTGCCGGATGTTTGAATCTGTACCCTGCATCGAAAGGAGTTTCTATCAAAGCAAGAATGGCTGATTTGCCCCGGATATGTCCCCAGATTGGTAAGTTCATTCCCTTACTATAACAGTTCCAGTATTCCTGGTTCCACAGTGAAATATTTTTTGGCCATTTGTCAGGAAGCAGCATTCCCTGCATAACAGGCAAAAGTGAAAAATCACTTTCTCCCGGCATGATCATTCCTGGATACCCGCATCGTTTTATTCTGAAGTTCCCGGTTTCGAATGGGACTATTTCGCACGTAAGATCTTCATCACTGCCGTCAAGAGAAAGGAGGATATTCATAGCTGCATCAGGAAAATCTTTATAACCGCGCAATTCAATTTTCACACCGGTTTTATAACCTGTACTTAATTCGGTTACAGATTTATGTTTAGCCTCCGATAATTTCAGATGGAAAATCTTTTCACTGACCTGAATTTCAAGATCGGAGGTGTCAGGATGTGTAAACCGCCACAGGGTTGCACTATCACGGACTGAGAAAGAAAGATCGGATGTATTGATGGTGACAGTATGCTTCTGTCCGTGAATAGTGGCCAGATCTTTCCCTGTCATTGTAACCAACGCTCGTGGAGTAAAATATTCCGGCTGTGAAAAAGCAGGATACAACGTGATCATAAAGAGAATGATAGTTAAAGCTGACTTCATTTTCATATTCATTGATGGGGATTGCAATGTTCCTTTACGATCCATCTGTTAAGTCTGTTGTATGGCATCTCAATGACTATTTTATAGAAATCGGACGGCAACAGTTTAATGCTGAATTTCGCAAATCCATTTGTTACAGGCATTCCATCTACCTGTAAATATCTGTCCTCACCACCTGTTCTGAAGTTGTCTGATGTGCTGACCAAGATCTTAGCTTCACCTGTTTCGTTCAGAACGTTCCATCTGACTGCTATACTGTCGTTCTGAATCAATGCTCTGGCCTCTGTACCTGATAGCTGTCCGATAATTGACACCCCATCGAGTTCTATGGCTTGTTTCCAGGGGATATCAATGCTGAGAAAAGTTGCAATAGTTGGCAGGATGTCAACTATTGACGGAGTCTCATGTGTGAAATGTGCGTTTAGTCCTGAAAGGTTTGTAGCGATCCATATGCTTCTTTCACCCGGTGTCTGCCAGGAATGATAAAGTCCATTCCGGTTACGACCATGATCGGATGTGACAATTATTGCCCATTCTTCATCATATTTATTCTCTCTGTATTTTAGTGCCTTCCAGATTCTTCCAACCTGATCATCAACGATCTCCACCGCCTGACTGAACTCCTTCCCGAATCCGTATTTGTGTCCCACTTCATCGGTATTCTCAAGGTAGATCCATGTAAGATCGGGGCCGTTGATCCGTATTGTTGCGGCAGCAGAATCTATAATTGCATCATCAATATGCTGAAAACGAAACCCCTTGCTGTCATTAGGAAATCTGACTGTATCGGACTCCAGCCCGTCATAATGAAAATCAGGTTGTAAATACCCAGCTTTACTGGCCGCGCTTCCCACAAGCTTAGTCCTGTTGTCGAGCCATGAAGAAAAGACAGCTGTTGACCCTTTTGGGTTCGTTGCACTGAAGAACCTGAAAATATTATAGTAATGATAATTAGGATTGCTGATACTGTTATCCCATACATTGTGTTTGTTGGCCCAGGTACCGGTCAAAAGGTCGTTATACCCTACGGCAGAAATTGTAGGAGACTCAGAATAAGCCCCATTTTCACCTCCAACATATGCAGGTCTTAATCCCCCTGTCATGCTAATTTCATGGAGTTGTGTCATTGGGAGCCTGATCAATTGTTCATAGGGTATTCCATCGGCTATCACAAAAACCAGTTTTCTGGTCTTACTTGTACCATTCAATGCAAAGATCGTCAGACAGAGAACTATGATACTGATTCTTTTCATCCTTGAGGTTTCGGAAACTTCGTCAATATAAACAGTATATCACAGAGATACCAGGTTGCCTGTTTTTACCTTGTTCAATCAAAGTTAGTTATTTTTGAGTGTATCAGTCTTCAGGCGTATAGAACTTTCAGGATGTTGGTTTTATTTAAATCTCCGGGAAGCTTTGCAGCAATCCTGGTCAAGGGCTGCATCTGCAAGTTCCTCACTGGGTGATGTAGTTATAGGCAGAAAATTGAAAGAAGTTTAAAGGGCACAGGGCACAGAGCACAGAGCACAGAGCACAGGGCACAGTAAGATTACGAGGTTTTTTTTATCTTTTTCCTTTTGTCTTTTGTCTCTATTTCGGGTAATATCCATAACTCCCCCCGAGAGATTTAGGGGTGTTTCGGAAGAATTCTGAGGTTCATCTTCAGAGAAACTAATTAACCGAGGTTGCTAACCCTGGTATTTCAAAACACTAAAGCCGGATTGTCCATCAATCTGGCTTTATTTTTCCTTGCTTACACCCTTGAAAGGATTGTTATCCGATTTTACATCCATGAATTTTCCGGTTGCTTTGTCTCTCTTAACAAATCTTCCAATTTTGTCATTGAACACCTGACTTCTCGTTTTAACGGCACCGTGCCGGTGTCCATCTCCATAAGGTTTATTAATTGCCATTTTTCTTACTAATTATAATTGTTAATAATAATCTCCAAATACATGATTTGGTTGACAAGCAAGCTATAAATAACATGCCGAATCAATCAAATATGTCAGCATGGCATGAACAATAATTATTAACAAATGTTGTTAAAAAATTGTTAAATAATCATTTAAAGTATTGCCTGTTTAGAAAATTGAATACCTTTGTCAATGGGATTTGTAAACTGCCCCAAAAGCATTAATAAAATTTGAAACCAATGAACCAGCTATTTGCCGAACGATTCAAGTCTGCAAGGATGATGAACGGGTTTTCATTACAAGACCTTTCAGACAGGTTGGAACGTAAAATATCCAAGCAGGCTCTTCATAAATATGAAAAAGGAGAAGTAGTTCCCGACAGTGAAATGTTGAACTATCTCTGTGAAATATTCGGTGTGAGACCAGATTACTTTACCAGGGAAACGCTGGTCGAACTGGGATCGATCAATTTCAGAAAGATTGAGAAACTACCATCAAAAGAGCAGAGCAGAATAATCGAGAGGACCAGGGAAGTACTGGAAAGATACCTCGAACTTGAAGAAATAATAGGAATCAGTAAACCATTTGAACAACCGCCAATAGTGTCAGATATTACTTCATTTGAAGATATTGAAATGGCTGCTAATAAAGTACGGGAGGCCTGGAATCTTTGTGATAATCCGATTTCGAATGTTATTGAACTACTTGAAGATAATAACATCAAAGTCATAGAAGTAGACGCAGATGATAATTTTGATGCACTTCAAACCTGGGTTAACGGGAGAAACATACCGGTAATTGTCCTTAATATAGGAAGGCTAAAATCCAATGACAGAAAAAGATTTTCTGCTTTCCATGAGCTCGGCCACTTATTACTGCCACTTGAGGATGTACCTGAAATTATGGCAGAGAAATATTGTCATACTTTCGCCGGAGCTATGCTATTCCCAAGATCGGCTGCAAAGAAGGAACTTGGGGATAAGAGGACTAAAATATCAATTCAGGAACTTGGCCTCATAAAACAACAATATGGGATTTCGCTGCAGGCTCTTATTTACAGACTGAATGATCTTAAAATAATATCCACCTTCTACAAGAATTATTATTATAAATATATTATACAGATGGGATGGAAGGCAGATGAACCTTATGAATTTCTGGGAAAAGAGACCTCTGGAAGATTTGATCAACTTCTTTTCAGAGCCTTGTCAGAGGATTGTATATCGATAAGTAAGGCAGCTGCACTTAAAAACATGAAACTTGCCGAGTTCAGAACCAAAACAATGATAGTAGAATGAAAATTGCGATTACTGATGCGTGTATCTTCATAGATTTGATTGGTCTACAGCTCAGTTCGCATTTTTTTGGACTAAAGATTGAAATACATACTTCTCTGGATGTTTATAACGAACTGTACAGTGATCAGCAGGAGTTGCTGAAGGCATATCAGTCCATAGATAAACTGGTAGTTCATAATCTTACCGAGGATGATAGGACAGAATTGCAATCATTCTCCTTCCCAAGATCACTTTCTGAAATAGACAAAACAGTAATATTTTTGGCATTAAAGAAGGATGCCATGATCCTTAGTAGTGACAAAGTTATTAGGAATTTTGCAAAAGCCAAGGCAATCGAATATCATGGAATGTTATGGATTTTCGACCGGTTGGTTGATTATAACCTAATTAATAAACAAGAAGCGATCCTGAAAATTCAGAAACTTGTAGAAAATAACGTTGTTTACCGGAACAATATGGAGCTCATGGCTGAAATCAAAAGAAGGATTGAAGGATGGAGCTAATTAGATTGGGCATAAGTGTATAAAACTTCTGTATTATATTTTCACCTGTCATTTATAATCATTGGTAGGAAAGAGATTAAAATATAACGGTACCATCGCAGAATGTGTTAAACAGGGCACAGGGCACAGAGCACAGGGCACAGTAAGATTACGAGTTTTTCACAACATATCTTCAGCCTTTTATCTTTTGTCTTTTGCGTGAGCAGTATCTGGAAAGTCCCTTTTGGGGGATTTAGGGGTGTCCCAAAACAAAAGCAAGGTCTATCTTCAGGCATATGAGACAGCGAAGCGTAACTGCAAAGGAGGGCTTAAGTGGAGATTAGGGGAATCGAATGCTGACGATTTCAGTCAGCATCCTGACTACCTCACCTTCCTGGTCATGTTTTTGAAATACTATATGTTTGTGAGGTACGTCAGGACCCCTGACCTTTAGAATGGGAAGGGATTAAAATGGTATGCTCTTCATCGCCGAAGAAGTCTAAAAAGGCACAGGGCATAGGGCATAGGGCTCAGAGCACAGGGCACAGTAAGTTTACGAGTTCTTTCCTTTTATCTTTTTCCTTTTGTCTTTTGTCTTTATATCGAGTAGTATCCACAAGTCCCCCCCCTGGGGGATTTAGGGGTGTCCCAAAATAAATGTTTTAAAAGAATCTTTGGCTGTGAGGTACGTCAGGACCCCTGACCTTTAGAATGGGAAGGGAATAGAAAAACCCTCCTTCGCAATAGCTCGGGAGGGTTTAATGTTTCACGTGGAGATTAGGGGAATCGAACCCCTGACCTTTTGACTGCCAGTCAAACGCTCTAGCCAACTGAGCTAAACCCCCTGATTGTCTAATCTGCTTTCATCGTGTCCCTCATCATCCGGCATATCAGTGAGCCGGAACGAACTTAATGAAGCGTGGGCAAATGTAAGAAAAAAATAAAAATTATGAAACATACTTAATCATTACTGATGTTGGTTTTGGCATAAAGACAGTATTTTGTAACTTAGCACCGCTCATTATGCGAAATTGAACTGTCTGGCAATGTTCGATAACTTACGGGATACTCTTGATTTCGATGACCTGCTTTTCGAAAACAGGAATAAACACTATGGAGCTTACCAATTGCGAAAAAGATACAACGGCGTTGTTGTTGCTGGGATTTTAATGGCTACTATTCTTGCAGCTTCTGTTGTTATCCTACCTTTTGTTATTTCACCTCGTGAAGATAAACCAATATCTGGAGCAATAAGTTTTGTACAGGTCAATATGGAGAATTTACAGCCCCCTGTTGATGAAATTATTGTACCTCCGCCTCCGGCTCCACGGGGCGTTGAACATATTGAAGAAATCGTTAAATATGTGCCACCTGAGGTTGTTGATACAGTTAATCCATTGGAAAAAGAACCTGTTACTACAGATGAAGTATTGGCACAGCCTGCTGTTGAAGAGAAGTTCACTGCCGGAGGAACAGGAAATGGAGATGATATCATTACCGGACAGGATGGTGTGACCACTGATAACGCTTTTTACATTGTTGAGGTAATGCCGACATTTAAGGGTGGAGACCTCAATAAATTCAGGGAGTGGGTGATGAAGAGGACAAATTATCCTCAGGCAGCTATTGATAATAAGATCCAGGGTAAGGTATTTATCACATTTATTGTGGAAACAGATGGTACCGTAAGCAATGTCAATATAGTTAAAGGAGTTAATCCGCTGATAGACAATGAGGCTGTCAGAACAATTCAGTCTTCACCTAAGTGGACCCCGGGATTTCAGAGAGGAAAAGCTGTGCGTGTCAGATTTGCTATGCCGCTGAGTTTCACTCTTTGATTATCCATGAACCACTGACGATGGTTAATGTTTTAATATAAGATTTATTTATATATAGCCGCTAACGAAAATTGACCATGAAAAAACCCCTATCATTTCTTTTCATCCTGATCATACTCCTTTCAGGATGCGGTTCAGCAAAAAAACAGTTACAGAAAGGCAATTATGATGCTGCCATAGATAAGGCTGTTAAGAACCTGAGAAAAGATCCGGATGATTCAAAACAAATCGGTATTCTATCTCAATCATATAAGATCGCGAATGAGCAGGATAATGAAAAAATACGTATGCTGAAAATGGAAGGAAGACCAGACAGCTGGGATGAAATCTTCCTTGCATATAAGGCGCTTAACGACAGACAATCGCTCGTCAGGACTGTAACCCCGCTCAAAAGTAATGGCCGTACTATCGATTTTCCCTATATTGATTATATGCCTGAAATGGTTGGGGCCAAACGGAAGGCTGCTGACTTCTATTTTGCCCATGGGAATGAACTGATGAAAAATGGACTGAAAGATTCTTACAGGCAGGCATTTAATGAATTTGTCAGAGCTAAGCACTATGTCGGGGATTACGAGGGCATCGACAATAAAATTCAGGATGCAAAATACTTCGGAATGAGCAGGGTTTTTATCACAATCAAAAACACTTCAGTGCTAAGATTCCCTCCCGAGTTTGAACAGGATCTACTGGCTCTGGATCTTCCCAGACTGAATTCCGAGTGGGTGGAATACTATGTTCAGGATCTGGACCAGAATACAAAGTACGATTACTTCGTGAATGTAACAGTGAAGAATATTGTTGTAAGTCCTGACAGGACCATTCAGGTTGATTCTGTCGTTAAAAAGCAGGTTGAAGATGGATTCCAGTATAAGCTCGACAGCAGGGGCAATGTAATGAAAGACTCTCTTGGTAATGATATCAGGCTGAAGAAATACAAGACTCTTCAGTGTGCACTTGTGGAGACAATTCAGACAAAAACATGCAGGATTAACGGCGATATTGAGGTGATCCAGGTCAACCCGGATAAATTACTGAAAAAGGATCCGATTGGTGCTCAGTCAAATTTCGAAAACATCTCTTCCCGTGCCATTGGTGATGTTGGAGCTCTTAACCAGCAACAGCTTGATAGGACTAAAACTGAGGTCGTTCCGTTTCCGACGGATATAGAGATGGTTCTGCGTTGTTCAGAATCTCTCAAAATGGCGATCAGAGGTGGTATTCAGAACAACAGAAGATTTATTTATTAAAAGGGGTAACTGCTTAGGGATTTTATATACAATCATCCGGCTTCTGCATCAGAATACCGGTGATATTCTCCAGAGCCACGTCTCCTGGTGAACGTTTCCCTATAATGCACTTTTGTGTCTTTTTATATTATGATTGAAACTCAAAAACCGCTTGAAAGGGCTATACTTATCGGCATCTTATATCCGGGTCAGGATGAGAGGGAAGCAGATGATTTCCTGGATGAACTTGCCTTCCTGACCGAAACTGCCGGCGCGGAAACGGTCAGAAAATTTAATCAGCGACTCGACTTTCCTAATCCGAGAACATTTGTAGGTTCCGGTAAAATTGAGGAGATCAGCGCTTTTGTGAGTGAAAATGAAATCGATATTGCCATCTTTGATGATGAACTCTCTCCAAGCCAGATCCGTAATATTGAAAAAGCTCTTGGCTGCCGGATACTTGACCGTACCAATCTTATCCTTGATATATTTGCAAAACGGGCGAGAACATCCCATGCACGGACCCAGGTGGAACTGGCCCAGTACCAGTATCTCCTTCCAAGACTTACCGGTATGTGGACTCACCTCGAACGGCAAAGGGGAGGAATTGGTCTGAGAGGCCCTGGTGAAACAGAGATTGAAACTGACCGCCGGATAATCCGCGATAAGATATCTCTCCTGAAGGAACAGCTGAAAAAGATCGATACCCAGATGTCCGTCCAGCGCAAGAGCCGTGGGAAAATGGTCAGGGTTGCCCTTGTCGGCTATACAAACGTGGGAAAGTCGACAGTGATGAACCTGCTAAGCAAATCGGACGTGTTTGCAGAAAACAAGCTTTTTGCAACCCTTGATACTACCGTGAGGAAAGTTGTCATAGGTAATCTGCCGTTTCTGCTATCCGATACTGTCGGATTTATAAGGAAGCTTCCTCATGATCTCGTTGAATCGTTCAAATCGACTCTTGACGAAGTGAGGGAGTCTGATCTTCTTCTTCATGTAGTCGATATCTCCCATCCCAGTTTTGAGGATCAGATAAAAATTGTCAATGAAACACTCAGGGATATCCAATCGGCTGATAAGCCTACGGTTGTCATCTTTAATAAAATAGATGCTTTTACATTTGTCATGAAGGATGAATATGATCTTACTCCCGCAACCCGTGAAAACTACTCACTGGATGACCTGAAGAAATCATGGATGGCAGGCGATAACGGAAATAAGACTGTTTTCATCTCAGCAAAGAACAGGGAGAACATTGAGGACCTGAGAAATCTTCTATATGAGGAGGTCAAAGCGATCCACGTTAAAAGATATCCATATAATGATTTCCTTTTCAATCCGGGAGAATAATCCCGGATTCTCCCGGATATTCTTCTGCTGTCACACAGGTTCCCGGGATAAATCCTTCAAATGATATTTCCCCGGAACTTGTTCAGGTCTTGCAGAAAAACAGCCGTAACTTAATAAAGCTTATTGGCTGCCATATATTCGGCAATCTGAACAGCGTTTGTCGCAGCGCCTTTCCTGATATTGTCAGATACTATCCACAGGTTAAGACATTTTTCTTTCGAGAGATCACGTCTGATCCTTCCGACAAAGACTTCATCCCTGTTGTGGGCCATCAGAGGCATAGGATACTCGTTGGCCGCAGGATTATCATAGATGACAACACCCGGGAAACCACTGATCAGTTGCTTAACATCCTCTATATCGAAATCATTCTCAAATTCAATATTCACCGCTTCCGAGTGACCGCCAACTACCGGGATCCTTACGACGGTAGCAGTAACTTGAATTGTCTGATCTTCGAGTATCTTTCTTGTTTCATCGATCAGTTTCTGCTCTTCAGTTGTATATCCGTCATCCTGAAAAGATCCTCCGTGAGGAAAACAGTTCATATCTATCTGATGTGCATAAGCCATTTCTCCCCTGATGCCTTTTCTTTCATTCTCCATCTGCTTAACAGCCTTGACTCCGGTTCCGGTTACCGACTGATACGTGGCAACTACAAGTCTGTGTATTTTATATTTCCGGTGAAGAGGAGCCAGAGCCATAACCATCTGTATGGTCGAGCAGTTTGGATTGGCAATGATCTTATCACCTTTCTTTATTACATGACTGTTTATTTCTGGCACAATAAGAGGAACGTTCTCATACATACGCCAGAAAGATGAATTGTCGATGACAACAGTTCCATTCTTCGCAAACTCCGGTGCCCAGTCTCTGGAGGTACTGGCTCCGGCTGAGAAAATGGCAAAAACAGGTTTTGCAGCAACCGCATCTGCTACGCTTACTACTTTAACAGCTTTTCCCCTGAATATGATCTCCTTGCCGACAGATTTCTCCGATGCGGCCGGGATAAGTTCGGTTACAGGGAAGTTCCTTTCTTCCAGGACCTTGATCATTGTCTGGCCTACCATTCCGGTGGCCCCCACCACAGCTGTTTTCATAATTGTTTTGTTTGGAATTTAAAAGCGCATTAATTAAATTTACTATCAATAAAAATGACAAAATTAACTTTTTTTCTTTTCGTCTCGCTGCATGAAAAAAGTTATTTTGATAATGTGTCTTTTGCCATACCTGGTTAAAGGACAGATCTCTGATAATTTTGAACAGGGAACACTAACCCTGTGGCAACAATCTGTTAACGGTCACTGGAAAGCAGATACCTCTGAAAGCATTAACGGAGGTTTTTCACTCCATCATATTTATGATAACCCTGAGGCCGGAACTGACCAGGCAGGAATAAAAACCGACAGTCTTCATCCTTCAGAAGGCCTTACTGTCTGGAGCTTCAGGTTACGTCATGGATATGATCCGTCTTCTTCAAACAACTGGTCCGTATTCCTGATGTCAGATACCGACCCATCCATTGTTTATAGCGACGGTGGAACAAACGGGTATGCTATCGGGGTCAATCTGACAGGTTATGACGATACTCTGAGGCTATGGAAAGTGAAAGGTGCCGCTTTGAGCGCTGTTGTAAATACACATCTGAACTGGCAGAGCGCCATAGGGAATGCAAAAGCTGCAGAAATAACTGTTGCACGCGATAATGCAGGGCAATGGAACGTCACTGTGAGAGATCAGGATGATGAACTGCTCTGCACTGCAACCGGTGGTGATAATGAATTGTTCAGTTGCGCATGGTTCGTGTTGAGCTATAAGTATTCTTCAAGTCGCGACAGACTGATATGGTTCGATGATCTTAATATTACCGGAGTTTTTCGGGCAGATAATAATATCCCGATCATAAAGTCATGCATCTCAACTGATCCTAAAACCCTTACGATAACACTTGACAGCAAGCCTGATGAAAATTTTGCGGTTCCCGGCAATTTCCGTTTGTTTCCCTCTGGAGAGACTCCGCTGACAGCGACCATGGTGAATAAGGTTACCTGTATACTGGGGTTCTCTCATGAATTTGTGAAAAATGAATCGCATACATTAAGTATATCAGAGATCTGTAATGTTAACGGCCAGTGTATTGCTGATTATGAATTTCCTTTCATATCATCCTGGCCTTCTTCAGGTGATGTTGCGATAACAGAAATAATGGCAGACCCCGATCCGGTTGTGTCACTGCCGGCCTCTGAATATCTGGAGATCACCAACACGCAGGATCATTCTGTCAGTCTGAATGGCTGGTTTCTTTCGACAGGAACCCAGGATTATTCACTTCCTGATATAAACCTAAATCCTTATGAAGCTGTTACGATCTGCTCCCAACAGGATACTGCTTTGTTCTCTGTCTTTTCCAGGACTATCGGACTGAAACCCTTTCCTTCCCTTACTGACAACGGAAGACTTCTGCTTCTGTATAATAATTCACGGGAGCTCATCAATGGGGTGGAATATTCACGGGAGTGGTATAAGGATGAACTCAGATCGCAGGGAGGTTGGTCGTTGGAGATGATCGATACCGGTTATCCGTTCTATGGAAGAGGTAACTGGAACTCATCATTGTCGGCAAAAGGAGGAACTCCCGGCTTGGCAAACTCGGTTTCAGCTACCAATTCCGATCAGTCATTTTATGGGAATCTTAATTTCTTCCCTGTCGACAGCGGACATATTTCTGTAAGCGCCGCGGAACCATTGTTCACGTTACCTGACATGAAAGACAGTCTTCTCGGGGATGATATTTCCGTATCTTCGGTATCTGTTGAAGATCCCCTTTTCAGGAAGTTTATACTCCTGACAGCTAAACCGCTAAAAAGAAATACATTATATCACGCTGCTCTTCCCGGAGGGATTACTGATTTCGCGGGCAACCGGCCTTCACAGTCGAAGTACAGTTTCGGGCTGGCAGAACCTGCCGGACAAGGGGATATCAGATTCAACGAACTTCTCTTCAATCCATATCCGGGAGATCCGGATTACATTGAGTTTTGCAATGTTTCAGATAAAGTGATAGATATATCCAGGCTGGAGCTCGTATCAGTCAGTGATGCTTCCGGAGATACATCACAGATTTATATAGCATCAGATGATCAACGTTGCTTCTTGCCGGGCGCATTTTATGTTTTGACAACAGATCCGGAGAAAGTGGCTGAAAGATATTTTTCTGCCTGTCAGGAGAATATTTTCGAGGTTTCTTCCATGCCTTCAATGCCCGACGATAAAGGTCATCTTATTCTATTCAGCAGGGAACTGGAGAAAATTGATGAAGTCGTTTATGATGATGATATGCAGTCATCACTGCTTTCGGATAATACAGGCGTGGCCCTTGAGAAATTAAATCCGGATTTGTCATCACAGGCCAGGGCTAACTGGCATTCTGCAACCGGTGCCTCGGGATGGGGAACTCCGGGAGCTCCAAATTCAGTCGTCATTGAAAATCAGGACCCGGTCCAGGAGGTTATTCTTTCATCATCCCGTATCTCCCCAGATGATGACGGGGTGGATGATTTACTCATGATCACTTTCAATCTGAAAGGATCCGGTAATATTGTATCGGTAAGAATTTTTGATGAGGCCGGGAGTTATGTCAGAACTGTTACAGCAAATATGCCGGTCGGTCAGGGTAATACCTTAATATGGGACGGGAAGGCTGATGACGGATCGATGGTCGGGACAGGCATTTACATAATCCTTATAGAATCTTACAGTGAAAACGGCAGCACGGGGAGATGGAAAAAAGTCTGCACAGTTCTCCGCCGGTAACCTGGTTCTCAGAAAAGTGGCGCCAAATGTTAAGTCAATATTTGTGACATGTCCGTTAAATTGATAAATTGGCATTTACAAAAACCCACGAAATGAGAACAACCTTAATTCTCTTATTTACATTTCTGTTTGTTTTTCAGGGATCCCTTGCCCAGTATATTCCTGTTCCTTCAGCGTCATCGATTTCGCTTAACGGGATCTGGAAATTCAATCCGTCACCCGACATTAATTCCTTCTCATCAACCCGGTATCAATCTTCCTGGAAGGATATTAAAGTTCCGGGTGAATGGACCATGCAGGGTTTTGATGTAGGGAAAGAGACCAGAGGGGCATATCAGACCCGTTTTGTTATCCCCCGTGAATGGAATGGTAAAAGTGTAATCCTGCGGTTTGATGCGGTATACAGCGATGCTATAGTCTGGCTCAACGGCAACAGGATCTGCTCCCATATCGGTGGTTTTAATGTCTTTGAATGTGACATTTCTTCATTCCTTAATAAAGGATCCAACCTCCTCACAGTGGGTGTAATGAATGAATCAATAGCCGATTCTTTGTCATGCGGGTCACAGTATGCTGCCCATCCTCTTGGGGGTATCCCACGGAAAGTAACTCTGTTCTGTGTCCCATCACTGCATATAAGCGACCTGTACATCCGGACCACTTTTGATGAAAAATACGAGAATTCCACCCTTCAGCTTGATCTGGAATTCAATAATAGCAAAATAAATCCGGCTGACGGCGAATTGAAACTGGACCTGTATGCACCCGATGGCGTCCTAGCTGTAACAAAATCACAAAGGATCTCAGTCGCCGGCGTCCGCGACTGGCCGGTTAAGGTTAAAGTGGATGTCAGTAACCCTTTAAAATGGAATGCTGAATATCCTAATCTTTACCGGTTGGTCCTGTCATTTTCTTCAGCGTATGGGAATGAAAAAATAGAAAAAAAAGTTGGATTCAGACAACTGGTGGTAGCCGGCAACCAGCTCTTCCTGAATGGCTCTCCGCTTAAGCTCCATGGTGTTGACCGTCATGAAGTTCATCCTCTGTCAGGGAGATGCCTGAACATTGATCTGTGGAGAAAGGATGCCAGACTTTATAAGGAAGCTAATGTAAACTATATCAGAACATCTCACTATCCTCCGGCTGAGGAGTTCATCGACCTGTGCGATTCCATCGGCTTATATGTTGAACTCGAAAATCCTCTTGTCTGGATAGGCCATGGGGCAAATCAGAAGCTTGATGTGAGAGAAGCCTGGGATCTTCGTATACGCAATGAATTGATAAAGACCACAAAAGAAACTATTACTTTTTACCGTGATCATCCGGCTATAATTATCTGGTCGTTGGCAAATGAATCGGCCTGGACTGAAAACTGGCATGCAACCAAAGATTCTGCGGATATTTTTGATCCTACCAGACCAAAATCTTTTCACGATCAGGCATATGGCGCTTACAATAATTACGGAAGTGTTGTGATGCAGATAGCAAACGTTCATTATCCGGGTCCTCAGGGACCTGATATTGCAGATACATTTCCCAGACCCCTGCTGTTTGGTGAATATTGTCATCTTAATACATATAACAGGCAGGAAATAGCCACTGATCCCGGAGTCAGGGAAGCCTGGGGTTCAGGATTCCACAGGATGTGGGAAAAAATGTACAGATCAAAAGGATGCCTTGGCGGGGCAATCTGGTCAGGAATAGATGACGCATTTATGCTGCCCGATGGAAAACTGGTGGGCTATGGGGAATGGGGACCTGTGGATGGATGGCGCAGAATGAAACCGGAATATTATCATATAATGAAAACATATTCCCCTGTCATCATTGGAAACAAAAAGGTGATACCGGATGAGGAGGGGGCAATTAAGCTTCAGGTCGAAAACAGGTTCGATTTCACCGATCTCAAAGATTGCAGGTTCGAATGGGAACTGGGAAGTGAGAAAGGCAATGTTTCAGTAAATGCCGCTCCTCATAATTCGGCCGTCCTTAAGGTGGGGCCTTTCAGGGAAAACATCAGTGGTAAACTCCTGACTGTAAGGGTGTATTCTCCTTATAACAGGCTGATAGACGAATCCGTTATCGAAATCGGGGAGGTCAATCACGATTATTTTCCGTTTACATCTTTGTCAAAACAGAGGGTAACAAAATCTGAGAACGGTTCCATGATCATAATTACAACCGGAGATGCGGAATGGATTTTTGACAGGGGAAAAGGCAGACTTGCACTGGCAACGATGAAGGGAGACACAGTTCTTTCCGGTGGCGCCGGTCTGATGGTCCTGCCGCTTCATAGCGAAGAATGTAAAACCGAGCACAGCCTTAATATTCCGTTTATCAATTCATCGTGCACTGACTGGAATGCTAAATCAGTTCATGTTCTGCAGTCGGATGATACAATAAAGGTATCCGTTGAGGGTACTTACCTTGAAGCTGAAGTTACTGTCGATTATTGTTTTACAGAAGTTGGAGAGCTTCTGGTGAAATACAGTTTCACCGCTTCCCGGGATATTAATCCTCGTCAGGTTGGTCTTGTTTTTACAGTTCCCGGTTCGCAGAAGAATTTGTCATGGTACAGGAAGGGCTACTGGTCCACTTATCCGGACTGGGATATAGGCAGAACTTCGGGACATGCTGTTCCGTTTCCGGATGAGGCATATTTCCCTGGCAAGCCCTGGCGGGCTCCGGTGGGGTTATGGAAATACGATGCCAATGCTCTGGGAACTAGTGATTTCAGATCGACTAAATCTGATATTTACTGGGCTTCCCTTACACATAGCGATGGTAACGGGATAGTTGCTGTCTCCGGAGGGAAGCAGGCTTTCAGGGCATGGGTTGATGGCAGGCAGATATGCTTCCTGGTAGCGGATTATTCAAACAGCGGAGCAGAAATCTTTTTCAGCTCCCATACTGAATCTGAACGCAAACCACTTCATAAGGGTGATAAGTTTACAGGAAGCGTAAGGCTTAAGCTGGCGACTGCCGGATAAATCGGGGATTGGATGCCAAATTTGCCTGCAATTGAGAAGGTTATGAGTTAAAAAATGTAATTTTATTGAAAAGTTGAAGATTTCAGTCAGACCATAAAATTTAATTATTCTCCATTATGCAGGAATTCAGATATGAACCACCATTTCAGCCTTCCGGAGATACAACCAGATACAGGTTGCTGACAAAGGATTTCATTGAGAAGCAGGATGCAAACGGGACATGGATACTTAAAGTAGATCCACAGGGACTGGAACTGCTTGCTAAAGAGGCAGTTTCTGATGTTTCATTTTATCTCCGTACCTCTCATCTTGAAAAGCTGGCAGCTATCCTCAGAGATCCGGAAGCTACGGATAATGATCGTTTTGTTGCGTACATTATGCTTCGCAATTCTGTCATTTCGGCAAAAGGCGATCTTCCATGGTGCCAGGATACCGGAACAGCCATAGTTATCGCGAAGAAAGGGGAGCGTGTGTGGACCGGCGCTAATGATGCTGAATATCTTTCAAAAGGGATCTTTGAGACTTTTCATGACAAAAATCTCAGGTATTCTCAGATCGTCGCGATCGATATGTTCGAAGAAAAGAATACAGGGACCAACCTCCCTGCACAGATTGATATCTATTCCGGGGAAGGAGATACATATGAATTCCTGTTTATAACCAAAGGCGGTGGATCGGCCAATAAAACATTCCTGTATCAGCAGACCAAATCGCTGCTCAATGAGGAAGCTCTGACTAAATTTATTAAGGAAAAGATCATGGATCTTGGCACATCCGCCTGTCCGCCTTATCATCTGGCACTGGTGATAGGCGGCACATCTGCCGAAGCCACACTTAAAACAGTGAAGGAAGCATCTGCCGGCTACCTAGACAACCTGCCCGTGACAGGAAATAAAGGAGGAAGAGCTTTCAGGGATCTGGAATGGGAAAAAAAGATAGAAAAGATTTGTCAGGAATATGGAGTCGGAGCCCAGTTTGGTGGGAAATATTTTGTTCATGATGTCAGGGTGATCCGTCTTCCCAGGCATGCGGCATCATGTCCTGTAGGCCTCGGAGTAAGTTGCAGCGCCGACAGGAACATCAGGGCGAAAATCACCCGCGACGGTATTTTTCTTGAAGAGCTTGAACGAAACCCTGAAAGATTCATGCCTGAAAAAGCGCCTGAGCTGGAAAAACCAGTGAATATTGATCTGGATCGCCCGATGAAGGAGATACTGGCCGAACTCACCGGATATCCCGTGAAGACCAGGCTCAACCTTTCCGGAACCCTCATCGTTGCGAGAGATATTGCCCATGCAAGGATAAAAAAGATGATCGATGAAGGGAAACCGATGCCACGGTATTTTATGGATCATCCTGTTTATTATGCCGGTCCGGCAAAAACGCCGGAAGGAATGCCGTCCGGCAGTTTCGGACCTACTACTGCAGGAAGAATGGACTTGTATGTGGATCAGTTTCAGAGCCTCGGCGGGTCGATGATTATGCTTGCAAAAGGAAACCGGAACAGACAGGTAATTGATGCCTGCAGGAAACATGGAGGATTCTATCTCGGATCGATCGGCGGCCCTGCTGCCATTCTTGCTGCAGAGAACATCAGGTCGGTGGAAATAGTGGATTTTGAGGACCTTGGGATGGAAGCTGTAAGAAAAATCAGAGTCGAAAACATGCCGGCATTTATCATTACTGACGACAAAGGCAATGATTTCTTCGATGAATACAACCAATAGAGATTTCATAGTTAAATACGCCGGCCGATTATTTTAACGTTTTTTTGCTTCCAAAACAGATTGCGGGAGACACCCGTGAAATATATTTCTTTATCTTAGACCTCATAATTTTCGATTTATGAAGAGGTTTTTCATTTGGTTTGTTCCTGGTTTGGTGATCGGAGCTCTTGTTATTCTGGGTGGCGGGATGGCTGTACATAAAACTTCCACCAATGAATATTGCATGTCGTGTCATATTCATCCAATGGCTGATGCTGCCTGGAAAAAGTCGGTACATTATGAGACAGCATCCGGGTACAGGGTTGCATGTGTCGATTGTCATCTTCCTCCTCAGGGGCATGGTTACCTTCTGGCAAAAGCCCGGACCGGGCTCAGAGATCTGTGGAGTTACTGGACAAAAGATTCCGCATCATTCAACTGGGAAGACCGGAAAAGACTTGAAGTTGCAAGAGAATATGTTTATAACAGTAGCTGCGTGAAATGCCATGAGAACCTTTTCCCTCCCAAACTTTCAAAGGCCGGTGAGGATGCTCATCTTTACTATAACCAGACCAAAAAGAAAGAAGAGCTTCACTGTATAAACTGTCATCTTAATGCCGGTCATTATATAAACGGGTATACGCATGGCAGCAATTCAACCTTTGGAAAAGTTTCTTCGGCTGCTAAAGAGATATACAGGGAACCGGTTCAGGTTACTGAATTCAAGAACTACACTGAACGGATCCCGAATTCATCGGTGTCATTTAATATGGTTGCTGTTCCCGGAGGTAAATTCAAGATGGGAAGCCCGGGGAAAGAACCTTTCCGTCGGGAAGATGAAGGTCCGGTTCGGGATGTCGAGATCAGTCCGTTCTTTATGGCCGAGATCGAGGTGAGCTGGGATGAATATCTTACTTTCTATGTGCAGACAGCCGCCGAAGGAAGATCGACAGATACCGAGGGGCTGAGAAATAAGAAAACTGATAAACCTGATGCAATCACTGGTGCAACTCCTCCATATGGACAACCAGATCAGGGTTGGGGCCTTGGACAGAGACCAGCTATTTCATTTTCGTACCATGCTGCGGAAACTTATTGTAAATGGCTTAGCTCAGCCACCGGAAAAACATACCGTCTGCCGACGGAGGCTGAGTGGGAATACGCCTGCAGGGCAGGTACTACCACCCCTTATTTCTTCCCGGGTAAGCCAACTGATTTTCTTAAGACAGGTCTGAGGGCCCGTTTTTCAAAAAATGATACTGCAGTTATCAATACCTATGTGACATATAAGGGCAACAGTCCGACGAAAACACAACTTCCCGACAAAGTAAAACCGAATCCGTTCGGGTTGAAGAATATGGCAGGCAATGTGGCGGAGTTCTGCTCGGACTGGTATCAGACCGATACCTATGCTAAATATTCCGGTGGATTGCTTAAAGATCCGAAAGGTCCGGCAGAAGGAACAGAACATGTGGTGAGAGGAGGTTCTTTCCAGAACCCGGCTGATATGCTCAGAAGCGCCGCCAGGGATCATTCCAGAACAGATGCATGGCTCAAAACTGATCCCCAGATGCCCAAGAGTATATGGTGGTACTCCGATTGTTTCCATGTTGGATTCAGGGTGGTATGCGAATTTGATCAGAAAACAGGGAACAAGAGTAACTGATTTTGTCATGTTCAGGCAGGCTGTTTAATTAAAACCTCATAAGACCTATGTCAAGAATCCGCCTGTATGTAATGATGTTCTTCCAGTACATGATGTATGCCGTGTGGTGGGTGCCACTGGCAGCATATCTGACCAACCTTGAAGTGCCTTCCGCACAGAAAGCATTCATTCTTAGCTCGATGGCTATCGGCTGTATGTTCTCTCCTGTGGTAGGAATGATTGCCGACAGGTATTTCGAAGGCCAGAAACTTCTTTTCGTACTTAACCTGCTGAACAGTGTACTTCTTTATTGCGCTGCAAAGACCAGTAATCCGGATCTGTTGTTTGTCTTCCTGCTTTTAACAATGCTTTTCTACATGCCAACCTGGAGCCTTACCAGCGCTATCGCGATGGCTCATTCCCCGTCCGAGGAATTCCCGCGGATCAGGGTCTTTGGTTCGGTCGGCCATGTCACTTCAGGAATTTGCAGCCTGGTTGCAGTGAACCTCCTTCATCTTAAGTTCGACGGCACCAACCTTCCATTCTACTGTGGAGCAGGAATCGGAATAATAGCTGCTGGCTTTAACCTTATGCTTCCTGAAACTCCTCCCAAAGCAAAGGGTAAGAAAGGATCACTTATCGATGCCTTTGGTCTCGGAACCCTGAGGCTGATGAAAGACAGGAATTTTGCATTGTTTATCATTCTTTCATTCCTTTCCCTGATTCCGTTTGCGATGTATTTCTCGTATTTTTCAGAGTTTCTCCTGAATATCAATACACAATTCATTGCCATCACAATTAACTGGGGAATACTTGCGGAAATGGGATTCATGCTGCTTGTTCCTCCTGCAATAAAGAAGTTCGGACTTAGAAAAGTGATGCTTCTTGGTCTTACAGCCATGGTAGTAAGGTATCTTTCCCTGTATATCGGTGTAACAGTTGATCAGAAATGGCTTTATTATATCGGTATACTGGTGCATGGTCTTATCTTCGGTTTCTTTTATGTCGGAGGTCAGATCTATATAGACAGGAAGGCTCCTGACGAATTGAAAGCTCAGGCTCAGGGATTCATTTTCCTGATGACTTTCGGGGTTGGATTACTTGCAGGCAATCTTATAGATGGCGGAATAATATCACTGTTCAAGCAGAGCAACGGAGGAAGCAATGTTTATGACTGGAATAGTATCTGGGGAATAACAACTGTCTTTTCTGTACTGTTACTGGCTGCGTTTGCCATTTTTGTCAGAGAAGAGAAACCAGCAGCTTAAGCAAAACAATGAAAAGCACCTGAAAAACGTTATCTTTAATTGCATATATTTACGTGAAGAACCGCATATTACTAATAAATGACGAAATCAATCATTCAAAATTAACCTTACCATCATGAAAAATTCCAGTATTTCGAGACGTAATTTTCTCGGTAAAGCAGCTGCTGCAGGGGTTGCCGGTGTTGTAGCACCAGCTATCATAACCAGTTGCGCCCGTGAGACCAAGAAGGTCGTAGCAGTACCGACAATGCTTGATCAGGCACCCGATGGCCCTGTTCTTAAAGCAGGTGTAATCGGCTGCGGAGGACGTGGAACCGGAGCTGCAATTAACTTCTTAAGTGCCGGACCAAATCTTCAGATCGTTGCTTTGGGAGATACTTTTAAAGATCGCGTCGACCAGTGCCGTGCTGCCATTAAGAACCAAAAAGGGCAGGATGTCCCGGAAGAAAACTGTTTTGTAGGATTTGATGCTTATCAGAAGGTGCTGGACTCGGGAGTGGATATCGTTATTCTTGCTACTCCTCCTTTCTTCAGACCAGATCATCTTGCAGCAGCAGTACAGGCAAAGAAACACATATTTGCAGAAAAACCTGTCTGTGTTGACCCGGTCGGAGCAAGATCGGTAATGGCAACAGCCCTTAAGGCAAAAGGGATGGAACTTAACATCGCTACAGGTACCCAGCGTCGTCACCAGCGTGATTATGTTTCTACATGGCAGCAGATCGCACAGGGTGAAATAGGGGATATAGTAGGAGGAAACGCATGGTGGAACGGTGGTAAACTATGGCACCGCGATCCGAATGCGAGCTGGAGCGAAATGGAATACATGATCCGTAACTGGGTTAACTGGAGCTGGCTTTCAGGTGATCATATTGTTGAGCAGCATGTTCATAACCTCGATGTGATAAACTGGTTTACCGGAAGCCATCCTGTCAAAGCTGTCGGTTTCGGTTCAAGACTGCGCCGTGTTACCGGTGACCAGTATGATAATTTCAGCATCGATTACACCTTTGAAAATGGGATACATATTCATAGTATGTGCCGTCAGATAAACGGTTGCGTTAATAATGTCTCGGAAAGAATCCAGGGTTCCAAAGGTTCGACCAACTGCCGGAACACTATTCTCGACCTTAAAGGAACTGAAGTATGGAAATACCAGTATCCTCTCGATAAAGACGGTAAACCAACCGATAATGTAAGCGTTGACCCTTATGTTCAGGAACATATCGACCTGGTTACTGCAATCCGTACCGGTAAAACATTCAACGAACTGGAAAATACTGCCATTTCAACTATGGTTGCAATTATGGGTAGGCTATCAGCTTACACTGGAAAGGAGACAACATATGAGGAAATGATGAACTCCGATCTGAAACTCGGCCCGAAAGTATTCACATTCGGCCCTGTCGACGTACCGAAGGAAGTTCCGATTGCAGGTCTGGCATACGTTCCCGGAAAAGACTAAACAGAAAAACGAAATATTCATTATGGACAACTCACGAAGGAGTTTCATAAAGAAAGCCACAACTACAGGAGCCGCTATCATAGCTGCTCCTGCAGTTTTTGGTGCGGTTGCCGATAAAAAGAAACAAAAGGCACCGGAACCTGTTAAACCCTTTAAACTGAAATATGCACCTTATTTCGGTATGTTCAGGGAACATGCAGGAGAAGATTTGGTGGATAATATCAGGTTTTGCCATGAGATGGGTTTCCGCGCTATGTTCGACAATGGGCTTATGGGGCGTTCAATTGAAGACCAGAATAAAATTACTTCTGAACGAAACAGGCTCGGAATGGACATGGGACCGTTTGTCCTTTATGCAGATTTTTCGGTTACATCATTCGTAATAAACAGCGATGATGTACGGCAAATGCTGGCTGCAAAAATGAAGGAGGGGATCGAAGTTGCTAAACGGACAGGTGTTAAATGGGCGCTGGTTGTTCCAGGCAGATACGATGAACGTCTTCACAGGGATGTTCAGACAGCTAATGTAATCGATAACCTTAGATTTTGCTGCGATATAGTTGAACCATCCGGTCTGACAATCGTTCTCGAACCTCTTAATACACTTCATGACCACCCTGGTTTGTTCCTGAATGGCATTCCCCAGTCCTATGCAATATGCAGGGCAGTAAACAGACAATCATGCAAAATCAATAACGACCTGTATCATCAGCAGATCACTGAAGGGAATCTGATTCCCAATATAGATATGGCATGGAAGGAAATCGCTGCATTCCATTGCGGTGATAACCCTGGCAGGAATGAGCCTACTACAGGCGAAATCAATTATAAAAATGTTTTTAAACACATATATGAAAAACAATACGACGGAGTGATCTGCATGGAACACGGCCTTAGTAACCGGACCAAAGAGGGTGAAATCAGACTGATAGAAGCTTACCGGGAATGTGATAATTTCTGATTCCTGTCTGATCTGAAACCCACTTCGACCTTTGCACTCAAAAATATATTACGAAATGAAAAAAACTATTATTGCAATCTGCACAATCACACTTATTATCATGTCATCATTTTCAATATCAAATGATACCATTCGCCTTTTTACCGGTATTTATACCGAAGGCACTCAGAATGGCTTTTATATCTTTGATCTGAACCGGGATGCAGGTACATATTCCGTTATTTCACAAAACGACGCGGGCCCTAATCCTTCATATTTCTGTATCTCCGGCAATGGCAAGCTGATTTATGCAGCTAATGAAGTTGGTAAATTCAAAGGTGTTAAAGGCGGCGGTGTTACAGCTCTAAGCTATGATGCCGCAACTGGAAAAACAACAAAGATCGGCGATCTTGCTGTTCCAAACGGCGGTCCGGCTTATATAGCCATTTCTCCTAAAGACGATTATGTCTTCCTCGCAAATTACGGAGGAGGTTCAGTATCTGTTGTCAAACTTGATGCAAAAGGTATTCCTGTCAGTGTTACCGATACAATTGTCTATAAGGCCGAAGCAGGAAAAGTCTCCCATGCACACATGGTTTCATTCGACCCTTCAGGTAAAAGGGTTTATGTGACTGATCTCGGACTCGACAGGGTTATGATTTATAATTTTGATGCTTCAACAGGTAAACTGAAACAGATACCTAATGGAGTGGTATCCCTGGCAAAAGGGTCAGGCCCGAGACATTTTGTTTTCAACGAAAGCGGAAACAAGCTTTATGTCATCAGCGAACTGAATTCAACACTCACCAGCTTCGATGTAGCTTCTACCGGCGAACTGAAAGAGATTCAGACTGTTTCGACACTTGCTGCAGATTTTAAAGGGAAAAGCTACTGTGCTGATATACATCTCGGGAAGAATGGCAAGTTCCTGTACGGCTCAAACAGGGGTGAAAACACAATTGTGGTATTCAGCGTGGGAACTGATGGCAGGCTTACTCTGGCCGGACGCATTCCTTGCGGCGGCGACTGGCCAAGGAATTTTGTAATAGATCATTCCGGCAAATTCCTGCTGGTCGGGAATCAGAATTCCGGCAATATTTCTATGTTCAGGATAGACGAAAAATCCGGATTACCAGTCGGTCCGTCAAAGGACTATAAGATAGCTTCTCCGGTTTGCCTTAAATTCCTGCCTGTTAAATAGACTGTATAAATACTGTTTCCACCGATACAAAGTTTTCCGAGGGGTATGAACCGCAAATCTTTTATTGAAGAGCTGCGAAAAAAGTCCGGTTTTATCTGGGACGTTATTGTTATCGGCGGAGGGGCAACGGGTCTTGGAATTGCACTCGATGCCACTTCGCGCGGCTATTCCACCCTGCTTCTTGAACGTTCGGATTTCGCTGGGGCTACTTCTTCGAGAAGCACAAAACTTGTGCACGGTGGTGTACGATATATGGCTCAGGGTGATCTCTTTCTGGTACGGGAAGCGCTCCTCGAACGCGGAATAATGCTGAAAAATGCACCTCACCTTACATCGGACCAGGAATTTATTATCCCTGTGTATACATTGTGGGATATGATCCTTTATACCGTCGGCCTTAAATTTTATGATCTGCTCTCAGGCCATCTCAGCCTGGGCAAATCGTATTTTATAGGCAGAGAAGAAACTATAGGCAGATTACCAAATCTGGTTTCTTCAGGCCTTAAAGGAGGAGTTGTTTATCATGATGGTCAGTTCGATGATTCAAGGATGGCCATAGCTCTGGCTGAAGCATGTACTTCCCGTGGAGGTATTGTTCTCAATTATTTTAATGTTACCGGATTCCTGAGAGATGATCAGGGAAGGATCTCGGGTGTTTCTGCCACTGATGTCGTTTCGGGAGAATTATTCAGAATCAGCGGGAAAGTTGTAATAAATGCTGCCGGGGTATTTGCTGATGAGATCCATAAGCTTGATGATCCTTATTCCCTGCCGACAATCAGACCGAGCCAGGGAGTTCATGTGGTCCTCGATAAATCCTTCCTTCAGGGAAATTCAGCCATTATGATTCCAAAGACTGAAGACGGAAGGGTCCTGTTTGCCATTCCATGGTATAATGAAGTTGTTGTAGGCACCACCGATACACCCCTTGATGTGATAAGCCGCGAGCCAAAAGCTCTTGACATTGAAATAGATTTTATTCTGAATACTGCCGGGAAATATCTTACTATGCCTCCCGGCAGAAATGATGTACTCTCCGTATATGCAGGGTTAAGACCCCTTGCAGCTGACCCTGACAATCCTCATGCGACCAGGGAGGTGTCGCGACGCCACAAGATCACTTTGTCCCGTTCAGGACTCCTTACCATCATAGGAGGAAAATGGACAACATATAGAAAAATGGCTGAGGAAACCATAAACAAAGCCATAAAAACAGGGATGCTGGAGAAACGAAAGTGCGTGACCTCCGGCCTTAAACTGATCTCCGGAGCCGACCTGGCAGGTGGCAGAATAAGGATCTACGGCGACCATTCAGGGGAAATAGAAGAGATTATAAAACAATATCCTGAAACCGGGATCCTGATAGACTCAAGACTGCCATATACAAAAGCCGAACTGATCTGGATATGCAGAAATGAAATGCCACAGTATCTTGAGGATCTTCTGGCCAGAAGGACCAGGTCTCTGTTTCTAAACGCCAATGCAAGCATAGAAATAGCTCCGGTGGCCGCGGGTATCATGGCTGGGGAACTGGGCTTGAACCTGGAATGGGAACAGTCCCAAATCAAAGCTTTCAGGGAGCTTGCCGGTAATTATATTTAGTTTGTCAATTCAAATAATCAGCTATGAAGGAGTTCGTCTTGTCTCTCGATCAGGGAACAACCAGTTCGCGGGCAATAGTTTTTGATCACAACGGACAGCCTTGTGCTGTGGCACAGAAAGAATTCAGACAGTATTATCCTCAGCCGGGCTGGGTTGAACATGATCCGGAAGAGATATGGTCAACCCAGGCAGGAGTAGCGCTTGAGGCAATTACTAAAGCGGGCCTCGGAAGCTCGGATATTGCCTCCATAGGAATTACCAATCAGCGTGAAACCACTGTTGTATGGAACCGGAATACCGGTAAACCTGTCTATAACGCAATTGTGTGGCAGGACCGCCGTACGGCCGCTTACTGTGATTCCCTGAAGGAAAATGGAAAGAGCAGGATGATCCTGGAGAAAACGGGTCTTATAATCGATGCATATTTTTCAGCAACCAAGGTAAAATGGATTCTGGAAAATGTTGAGGGAGCCCGGCAGCTTGCAGATAAGGGACAGCTTGCTTTCGGGACAATAGATACCTGGCTTGTATGGAACCTGACCGGCGGGGAACTTCACATCACCGACGTATCAAATGCATCCCGGACTATGCTGTTCAATATACATTCATTGAGTTGGGATATTGAGCTGCTTCAGCTTTTTGGTATTCCGGAGAGTATGCTGCCTGAAGTCAGATCATCAAGTGAGATCTATGGGCATACCTCTGGGAAGTTCATATCGGGGATGCAGGTTGCAGGGATAGCCGGAGACCAGCAGGCCGCACTCTTCGGTCAGATGTGTATCGAACCGGGAATGGTGAAGAATACTTATGGTACAGGTTGCTTCATGATGATGAATATCGGCAGCAAACCCATTGAGTCGGCAAGCAGATTACTTACAACCGTAGCCTGGAAAATCGGGAATGATACTCATTATGCACTCGAAGGAAGTATTTTTATTGCCGGAGCCGTAGTTCAGTGGCTGAGGGACAGCCTTGGTATCATCCGGAATTCGTCCGATGTTGAAGAACTTGCCTCCCGCGTCTCCGGAAGCGAGGGAGTATATTTTGTCCCGGCATTTGCAGGCCTGGGAGCTCCTCACTGGAACCAGCATGCCAGAGGTACGATTTTCGGACTTACAAGAGGTTCTACTGCTTCGCATATAGCCAGGGCTGCTCTTGAAAGTATAGCTTTCCAGACTTTGGAAGTGTTGCTTGCAATGCAGAAAGACTCAGGAATACATATAAGTGAGCTGAGGGTGGATGGCGGTGCAACAGTGAATAATGACCTGATGCAATTCCAGGCTGATTTGCTGCAGACGAAAGTAGTCAGACCAAAAATAACTGAGACCACAGCTCTGGGAGCCGCTTATCTTGCCGGATTGGCTGCCGGCTTTTGGAAAAATACCACCGAGCTGGAAAAACAGTGGAAGATCGAACGTACATTTTCTGCAATGGAAGATCCTGCAGTTATACAGGACAGGGTGAAAGGTTGGTGCAGGGCTGTCAGAGCTGTTTCAGCATGGGCCGGTGATGGGAATTGATTTCTCCTGAACCTGCAGCCTGCATGCTTTACTGACATAAATCAGAGATGTACAATAAAATATTAACAATAACATTATGAATGCTTTTTTTGCAGAATTCTTCGGTACGGCAATGATCATAGTCTTCGGTGGCGGGGTGGTTGCTAATGTCTTGCTGAACAAAACCAAGGGTAATAACAGCGGCTGGATCGTGATAACTTTCGGATGGGCGGTGGGAGTTTTCACAGGAGTCCTCATAGCAGCTCCGGTCAGCGGCGCTCACCTGAACCCTGCTGTCACAATAGCTCTTACTCTGGCAGGTAAATTTTCGTTTTCACTACTACCTATGTATATATGTGCTCAGTTGCTTGGATCAATGTTCGGAGCAATCCTGGTCTGGCTGGCCTATAAAAAACATTTCGATGCAACTGATGACGCCGATCTTAAACTGGCTGTTTTCTGTACATCTCCCAACATTAGAAGTTACTGGTATAATGTTGTTACTGAGGTTATAGGCACATATGTACTTACGCTTGCCGTATTGTATATGGCTAAACCTGATGTGGGGCTTGGTTCTCTTAATGCTCTTCCGGTCTCAATTGTTGTTCTCGGACTTGGCCTGTCGCTAGGCGGACCAACAGGTTATGCAACAAATCCAGCCAGAGACCTCGGACCCCGGCTTATGCATTCTATTCTTCCAATTCCATTTAAACGCGATAGTGACTGGAAGTACTCATGGGTGCCAATAGTCGGACCTGTGATAGGAGCAATACTCTCTGCAGCTATGTATGTTTTTTTCGGTAGCTAGATTATTTAGACTGCATATTTGTTTATTTTTTTTTATCATCAAACTGAAACTTTTTTCGCTGCCACTTAAGTATTGATTGTTATCTTCGCAGAAAGTATTAGGTACTCCTGACTCGAAGAAATTTGGCATATAATGTGATAATAACATCGGCCATGGTGTGGGTGATGGTAAGGACATATAGTATGATCAAAAATACTAGCGTTGAATAAACAAAATCGTCGAAATTCTGTTATGTAAATAAACTTGTAACTAAAAACAATGACTATGAAAAAGTTTCTTTTACTTTCTTGTGCTGTTTTGCTTTCTCTTTCACAGTTGCTTGCGCAGGAATCTACTTTTAAACAAGGAGATAAAGTGGTAAACCTTGGCATCGGTCTTGGATCCTCTTTCTATGCAAGCTGGTATACCTCTCAAACGCCAACAATAACTGGATCCCTCGATTATTGTATTAAGAATGTCATTTCAGATAAAGGAGGAATCGGAGTTGGTGGGTACGTAGGATATTCATCCGCAAAGTATGATCAATACTGGAAAACATCGAATTTCCTGATTGGTGGAAGAGGAAGTTTCCATTATGCATTAGTTAAGAATCTTGACACTTATGCTGGATTGCTGCTTGGTTATAATGTCTTCAATACAAAAACCTATGGAAGCTATTCTGGATATTATTCTACGGCCTCAAGTGGGGTAGCCTATGCATGGTTTGCAGGCGGTAGATACTACTTTACTAATAGTATTGCGGGATTGGCAGAGCTAGGACTTGGTAATTATTATCCTTACCTTACATTGGGAGTATCCTTTAAGTTTTAGTCGATGTCCGGTTTGGACTGAGAAAAGAGGAGATAATTCAAGTGACATATAAAAAGAAGCAGCCTTTTATGGGGACTGCTTCTTTTTTTTGAATATTGGACCAAAAAAGGCATTTTGACTTCTGCTAAGGTCACTTTTGTTTCCGGTAAAAAGCTGATCCGATTTTAGGTTGTTGGTTTTTTTATTTCCATATACTTTGGTGCACATAATTTCGTTTTATCCTCTGAAGAGGCTTCCTTAAGTTTTTAGATGTGAAATCAGATATTTAATATTTGATGATTTTGTGAGATACGTTAAAACCATATTTTGTGCCTTCCCATTTATTATTAGTCTTCTGATCGCGGGACAAGCTGAAGCTCAGGATTCTGAATTTCATGCTGGTGATAAAAATATCTCTATAAATATCGGATTTGGGTCTGATAAATTCAGAGACCGGTATTTTACAAAACAATCTCCGCTGTTATCATTCAGTTATGAAGCCGGAATTATAGATAACATTGCAGGAAAAGGAAGCATTGGTGCAGGAGGTGTGCTCGGATTTTGTTCGTACAGAAGGGGAGATGCCTTAGGAGGATTCACTTATAATGATCTTATTATGGCTGGACGTGGAACATTTCATTATCCTTTTATCCCAGGGTTGGATACGTATACCGGGATGATTCTGGGTTTTGACTTCTCAAATACTGGCTCATATGGTGATCCCCCATACGATTTCAAATCGAATGACGGCTTGATCTTCGGATGGTTTGTCGGTGCGAAATATTACTTTACAGATAAACTTGCCGGCCACGCGGAGGTCGGCGTAGGAATGACCTATGTGAATATTGGCATGGCATTCAGATTCTGAGAAATCCGTATAGTGAAGATCAGTATCTGATTCAAATAATATGTATGCCCGGACGGAGCACATTAAAAAACCTTAGCTGCATCTCCGCATCAAACACAATAATGGAATACGAAGATGCAGTAAGATTATTTGTTCAGGGTAATATGTGATTATATTATCTCGCTTATTTTGACAGGTCTGTGCTCCAGCCATGATTTTTTAGCGGCTACAGCAATGGCAACTGAGTGTAACCCGTCTTCTCCACCAACAGGCATCGGAAGGTCGTTAATAACGGCGTCACAGAAGATCTTCATCTCATTTGCATACGAATCAAGATATCTTTCCATAAAGAAATTGAGAGGTAAAGATCCATGTACTCCGTCTATTGAATAATATCTGTGGTTTTCCGGATAATTGTTATCGGCATTTATCATCCCTTTCGATCCGAAAATTTCGACTCTCTGATCATACCCGTAAACTGCCTTCCGGCTATTATCAATTACCCCGAGCGCACCATTGGCAAATTTCAGACTGATAACCGCAGTATCAACATCACCTGCTTCCCCGATTGCAGGATCTACAAGTACAGCTGCATTTGTATAAACTTCAGTTACTTCATGGCCTGCAATATACCTGGCCATATCAAAATCATGAATAGTCATGTCGAGGAACATCCCTCCGGAAACAGCACTGTATTCTGCAGGAGGAGGAGCCGGATCCCTGGAAGTTATTTTTATGATGTGCGGTTGTCCGATCTTGCCTTCAGTGACCAGTTGCCTGATCTTCATGAAATTGGGATCAAAACGGCGGTTGAATCCGACCATTAGTTTCACACCTGCTGCTTTTGCCGCATCAATTGCACCCCGGATCACATCCAGTGAAAGATCAACGGGTTTTTCACAGAAGATATGCTTGCCTGCCTTTGCTGCCTCAATTATGTACCTGGCGTGAGTATCTGTCGATGAACAGATAATTACACCTTCAATGTCGGGATTGTTGATTATGCCGGCGTGACTTTTAGAATATTCCGCAATTCCGAAAGTTTCTGCCACCTCCCTCGCGCTGGCTTCATTGATATCGGCTATTGCAACCACGTCGGCCTGTGGGACCGCTTGTACCAGAGTTGCAATATGCACCTTGCCTATACGGCCTGTTCCGATGACTCCGAGTTTAAGCTTTTTCATATAAAAGGTTTACTATGCGTTAGTTTAATATAAATACCTGTTTTTCCTGAGTGTGATGATTTTTGATGAATTATTGTTTGTTTTCCTGAAATGGCTCATTATTCTGGATTATTGCAGTATTACCTGTCTCATTTATTATCCTGACTCCATTTGCACCGTTATTCTCAGTAATTATTGCATGTTTCAGTCCCTTTCTCAGGGCGATTGAAGGCTTTTTCCCATCAAAGCTGCAACCTCTGATCTGGATCTTCCCTCCGTCAGCTTCTACAAGTGGCGCATCCGATTTATGATCACTGCTGAAGTAACAGTCTGAAAGCGACAAATAACTCTTTGAATGAGAAACTACGTTCTGAACCGCGGGGCCCTGTTCATTGTCCCTGTCTCCGGTAGCCAGAATTACTGTACCTGCAAGAGGATCGCTGTACTGTGGCATCCCTGAAGAGTCTATTACCGAAACTCCCGGCGGTACTTTCAGACTTCCTGAAACCAGATACCGGCATGGTGGCAGATACATTCTGCCCCCTGTTTTCCCGGCGGCATCCAGAGCCCGTTGAATGGCTTTAAGATCATCTGTTTTTCCGTCTCCTTTCGCACCAAAATCCTTTGCAGAGAATATACCTTCAGGCGTTTGCGGATTGACAGCCGTATTCCCGGAAGAAAATGCTGCTGGTTCATTTCCCAAAGCAAAAGCAAGCGTCAGGATGCCGGAAAGACATATAATTGAATAATATTTTTTCATTACAGTCCCAGTGACTTGATATAATTCCTGTTTCTTTCAGCACAGACTTTAGGATTACCCATGCCTGGAAGTACATCCTGTTCAACAACTATCCAGCCTGAATATCCTGAATCTCTGAGCTCTTTGACAATTGAAGGGAAGTCAACTGCCCCTTTACCCAGCTCACAGAAAACTCCGTTGCCGACGGATTTGAAATAATCCCACCCTTCTTTTGCTGACCTGGCTGCAATATCATGGTGACAATCCTTAAAATGAACGTGCCAGATACGGTCCCTGTGTTTTTTCAGCGTTGCAAGCGGATCTCCTCCTCCGAACATATTATGTCCCATATCCAGAACAAGCCCGAGCAGAGAAGGGTCTGTGTTTGCCATCAGACTGTCTATTTCTGATGGTGTTTCGACATATCCGGCGCAGTGATGATGAAATACTGTACGAAGACCGGTTTTTGATCTGACTTCCTTGGCAACATATTCAGCCCCCGCGGCAAAAATTTTCCATTCCCCGGATGTTAATCCCATATCAGGTTTTACCCTCCCTGCATTTGCTGTTCTTTCCTTTATTTTCCCGTTATCATCTGCAAGAACTATGAAGGCTTCAGGGAAACCTGCGTCTGCCATCAGTCGGGCTGTACGGACTGCCACCTGTGCTCCTGCCTCATGACTTGATTTGTCTTTCAGGAATACGGGTACAAATGCCCCAACCATAGCCAGATAACGTTTATCCAGCTCTTTTCTTAGTTCAGCCGGAACCACAGGCATAAATCCCCAGTCGCCCAGTTCTGTTCCTTCATAACCGGTTTCGTGTATCTCGTCGAGAACCTGTTCAAATCCGGCAGCCTTGCCTTCCAGATCAAACTCCAGGACACCCCATGAACAGGGTGCATTAGCTATTTTTATCATATTTTAAGCTTTTAGGGGTTATTGGATAATTCAGAATTTTCTTGTCCATTCATCGTGCCATCGCTCAATCACAACCTTTGTCTGGGTATAAAACTCAATCGCATGCAGTGATTGTCCGTGAAGATCTCCAAAGAAACTTTCTTTCCAGCCACTGAAAGGGAAAAATGCCATTGGAGCGGCAATTCCGATATTGACTCCTATATTTCCTGCCATTGCATCGTGTCTGAACTTCCTTGCTGCTGCTCCGCTTCGCGTGAAGATGCAGGCCGAATTGCCATACTTGCTGCCGTTGATAAGCTTTATGGCATCATCAAGTGTTTCAGCATGTACAATACTTAGTACGGGTCCGAAAATTTCAGTTTTATACAATTCACTTTCAGGATTAACATTTCTAAAAACGGTCGGACCAACAAAGTTTCCATTTCCGAATCCTGGAACCTCTATGTTCCTTCCGTCAAGTACAAGCTCTGCCCCGTTTTCAATGCCATTCTGAATGATCTTTTCAATACGCTGCCTGCTTTCCGGAGTAATTACAGGTCCCATATCGACCGACGGATCCTTCCCGTTGCCTGTTTTTTTCCCCCTGGCTGAGGTTATGATCTTTTCGGTAAAAGAGTCCTTCGCTGTTCCGACTGTAATAATTATTGATGCAGCAAGGCATCTTTGTCCGGCACATCCGAAGGCGCTGTCGGCTATTATTCTGACGGTTGTGTCAACATCGGCATCAGGCATTATCACTACAGGATTTTTTGCTCCACCCTGTGCCTGTACCCGTTTTCCGTTGGCCACCCCTGTCTGGTAAATGTATCTGGCAACAGGTGATGATCCCACAAAACTAATTGCCGGGATAAGAGGATTTTTTAAAATGGCATCCACCGTTTTTTTACCCCCATGCACCATGTTAAGAACACCTGCAGGAAGCTTCAGCTCAGTAAAGAGTTCGAAGATCCTGGTCATAGTCATCGGAACTTTTTCAGAAGGTTTGACGATGAAAGTATTCCCGCATGCAATGGCATAGGGCATAAACCAGAACGGGATCATTACAGGAAAGTTGAAAGGCGCTATGCAGGCGCCCGCTCCCAGAGGCTGACGGATATAGTATTCATCTATGCCCGTTGCTATATCTTCAGAGAATTCACTCTGCATAAGCTTCGGTATTCCACAGGCCACTTCGATGTTTTCCACTGCTCTCACAATTTCAGCCTTTGATTCGCCAATGGTCTTTCCGCTTTCAGCAGTGCATATCGCCGCTATCTCATCAGCATGATTCTCAAGCAGAACCTTCATTCTGAAGAGATATTGTATCCTGTGAGTGGCAGGGGTATTCCTCCATGCCGGCCATGCTTTATGAGCTTTCTCAGCAGCCAGCGCCACATCTTCCTCCGATCCGGCTGGTACTCTGGCAAGAACCTGTCTGCTCGCAGGATCCACCACATCCAGATATTCCTGACCTGAGCTTTCAATCCATTCCCCGTCAATGTAATTCTTTAGTTTTTCTGACATGATATATTATTTAAAAATCCAGTATTGTATTTCTTCTTCGTTTGTCCGGTCATAGTTAACCCGTAACTTATTTTCCTCCGTTCAGAAAATATCTCTCCCGTTTTTTATTTTCAGAATAGATCTTGTATGCTTCTTTAACTGTATCGATCTCTGCCACTTCAGATATGGCAACATCCCACCATGCATAGCCTGGTATTCCTTTGTAAAGATCGGTTTCTATTGTGATCACTGTGGTTCTGTCGTTGTTACGGGCTTTTTCGAGAGCTTCCTTCAGCGAAGCTATATCAGTCGCTTCAATTACATGTGCTCCAAGGCTCCTGGCATTAAGCGTGAAATCGACAGGCAGAGTATCTCCGTCGAGCTGTCCGGTCTTTGTATCTCTGAACCGGTATCTGGTGCCGAAGCGCTGGGATCCGATTGATTCTGACAGCCCTCCGATACTTCCGAATCCATTGTTGTTAAGGAGGACAATCGTGAATCTCACTCCCTCCTGAATGGCAGTCACAATCTCGTTATTCATCATCAGGTAGTTGCCATCACCAACCATAACATATATTTCACGGTCGGGGCATGCGAGTTTAGCGCCAATTCCGGCGGCGCATTCATACCCCATTGTCGAATAACCGTATTCGAGATGAAACGCTTTCGGATCGGTAGTCCTCCAGAGTTTATGAAGATCCCCGGGGAGACTGCCTGCAGCGCAGAGCACTACATCCCTTGGTCCTGCAAATTCATTTACAGCACCTACTACTTCAGCCTGTTTAACCGGTTTTTCACCTGAAGGCTTATAGAATTCACCCACTTTCTTATCCCATTCCTTAACTCTTCTGGCAGCTTTCTGACGATATTCATCTGAAACTGTAAACCCGTCAAGGATAACAGCCAGTTCCTCAAGACATGCTTTTGCATCGCAGGTCAGGGGCAGGGCTGAATGTTTATATGAATCAAATTCGGCTATATTGATATTTACGAACCTGACGTCAGGATTCTGAAAAGCGGTCTTTGAAGCAGTAGTAAAATCGCTGTATCTTGTTCCTATACCTATTACAAGATCTGCGTCAGCTGTAAATTCATTTGCTCCCGGAGTGCCTGTTGCACCAACAGCACCGAGATTTGAGGGGTGATCAAAAGGAAGCGAGCCTTTGCCTGCAAAAGTTTCTGTCACTGGTATTCCTGTTCTTTCAGCTAATTCCCTGAGGATTCCTGTCGCCTCGCTGTAGATCACGCCTCCTCCTGCAACGATAACCGGTTTTGATGCAGATTTTATAAGATCAGCAGCTTTCCTGAGCAAAGATGAATCAGGTCTTGGTCTGGCAATTCTCCAAATTCTTTTTCTGAACATCTCTTCAGGAAATTCCCATGCCTCTGCCTGTAAATCCTGCGGAAGAGACAGAGTTACCGCACCTGTGTCGGCAGGGGAGGTGAGTACCCTCATAACTTCAGGCAACGCAGTTACCAGTTGTTCCGGTCTGCTGATCCGGTCCCAATACCTGGAAACAGGTTTAAAACAATCATTAACTGAGATATCCTGTGTTGCAGGTGATTCAAGTTGCTGAAGCACAGGTGCAACATTTCTCCTTACAAAGATATCGCCTGGTATGAGCAGTACAGGGATCCGGTTTATTGTTGCACATGCGGCGCCGGTAACCATATTTGTAGCACCCGGCCCAATCGATGATATACAGGTAAAGGCTCCCAGCCTGTTCTTCATTTTGGCATAGGCTATTGCTATATGTACTGATGCCTGTTCATTCCTTGTCATTATATACCGGAAGTCAGGGTTTTCCATCAGTCCTTCTCCGACTCCTGCCACTATCCCATGGCCAAAAATCCCGAGGCAGCCGGCAAAAAACCTGTTCTCAACTCCATCCCGTTCCACGTACTGGTTCTTCAGATACCTGACAACAGCCTGCCCGACAGTTAATCTTGTTTTCATCGTATATCTTCCTGTTTTGAGTTATTTATTGTTCATGTCAATTGTGACCAGAGGCACTCTGGGGTCCATACCTTTCCATGTACCATAGATCCACTTATGGTCAGGATCATCACTGCTGGCCAGGCTTTGATCACTGCCGGCAAGGAAGTTGAGGTAATAGACATTATACCCATGGCCGGCAATTACCGGATGGTAACCCTCAGGGACCAGTACCACATCATTGTGCCGTGCCTCCGCAATTTCATCGAGAGATCTGTCGTCGTTATAAACTTTCTGGATCGCAAATCCCTGCGGCTTGCTGATCTTATAAAAATAAATTTCCTCGAGATCGGCTTCAATCAGCTTACCAGTGGAAGTATCCAGTTTTCTGGTATCATGCTTATGGGCAGGAAAGGAACTCCAGTTACCTGACGGCGAATAAACTTCAACGCAAACCAGTCGTTCGCATCGCGAACCCGGAGGAAGAATCCTGTTTATCTGTCGGCTTGCATTATCACCGCCCCTGTATTCGATCTCCATTGCAACAACATCGGCAGGGGTCACAAACCTTGCAGGATTGTCCTGTCGTGTCAGGCACCACCCGGCGGCAATATCTGCTGTCTCCCCGTCAGAGGTTATCTCGAATTCACTGTTACGGGGAAGAAACAGTGCATGAGGGAGGCCGCTGAAAACATCCTTTCTTCCATTCACGGTTTTCCAGTTCCCACTGTTTGTCCGTGCAGTAAAATTTCCGCCAAGAAGGACAAAAAGATATTCATTCTCTCCTGTTTCCCCTGACCATTTTTCTCCTTCACCGAGAGTCCTTGCACAAAAATTCAGATATTCCCAGCCGGCTTCCCTGGAAGTTATATGCTGGTATGTTCCCGCATTCGCGGAAGATTTTGCAAGTAGCTTACATTTTTTATCTCTATTCATATTATTTTACCAGAATAAATAGTACAATGCTGCAAGTATTCCGCAGATTCCTACTGACGCCATATTAAAGGTCGCTGAAGTCCTGAAAAGATCCTTCCCGATAATAACAGCTTTAGCATCGGTCTTCATGAATCTGTTATTGAGTATAAGTATCAGACCGGTGAGGATTAGACCCACAACCGGAACATAAATTGCTTCCAGAGCAAGGTTTCTCATCTGGTACACAAAGAAAGAAGCAGCAATGCTTGCAAGCAATGCCACTGTTATTATTCTGACACCCAGACTTGTAAGAACCGGCCCCATGTGAGGATCAACCTGGTTACCATCCTTAAGTTTTCTGTCGGTAAGACTCAACCCGACCATCACAAAAGAGAGAATGATGAATACATATCCGATCCTCAGGACAAAAGGCATTCCGGGAAACAGAAACTTCATTGCAAGCCCCAGAGGGATTGTCAGAATGGCAGTCCATAATGCAGCTTTGGATGTTGCCTGTTTCCAGAAAAGACCACAGAAGAAGATCAGGAACTCCCCCGGGTAAATAAACCCGGTATATTCCTGAATATACTGGTAGGCCTGGTCGAGAGTCCGGAGCTGCGGAGCAATTACTGTTGCGATCAGCAGCGCTACGAAAGCCACCAGCATTCCAGTCCTTACAAGCTGTTTCTCATTCGCATTTTTGTTTATGAAACCTTTATAGATATCAATTGTGAAGATTGTTGAAGTGCTGTTTACTATTGAACTAATGGATGATACGGCAGCCGCGGCAATCGCGGCAAACGACAGACCAGTAATGCCGGCAGGTATAATGTTCCTGATAAGCCATGGGTAAGCTTCATCGGATTTGCCCAGTTTTACACCAAGAGCAAAGACGGTTATTCCCGGAATAACTACAAGAAGAGGAATCAGCAGTTTCAGATATCCTGCGAAGACTACGCCCAGTTGTGCCTCTTTCAGACTTTTACCTGCGAGACCCCTCTGGATGATGAACTGGTTGAATCCCCAGAAACTCAGGTTGGTGAGCCACATCGATCCCAGAACCACGCCAAGCCCAGGCAAATCGGAAAAAGCATCCTTTAAACCGCCCTTCCCGTCGGGTGCAAACAAAGTGCCTTTTTCAATTATCATGTGAAACTTCTGAGGAGCCTTGTCCATCAATAGCTGGAACCCTGAAATAATACCATGGCCATCACTCAAAGTGTTTAATGCAAAAGCTGTAGTGATCAGTCCACCGCATATCAGAACCACTACATTTACAACATCCGTCCAGGCAACGGCCTTCATCCCGCCCCAGAGAGAATATAGCGCTGAGAATGCTGAAAAGCCAATTACACCGTAAACCAGCGGGACCCCGATTATCCTTTCCATTGCCAGAGCTCCAAGGTAAATTACCGCGGTCATGTTGACGAAGATGTATACCAGTATCCAGAAAACGGCAAAACATGCACTAACTCTTCTGTCATACCTTTGGGATAAGAACTGCGGCATGGTAAAGATTCCCTTCTCAATGAATACAGGCAGGAAAAATTTAGCTACCAGTATAAGTGAAACAGCAGCTATCCATTCGTATGCAGCAATAGCGAGACCGATAGCATATCCTGAACCTGACATGGCTATAAAATGTTCTGCAGAAATATTGGCAGCAAGTAATGTTGATCCTACTGCCCACCATGGTAAGGATCGGCTGGCAAGGAAATAGTCATCTGAAGTTTTTTCAGTCCCCTTCTTTCCCCTTGAGACCCATAGCCCCAATGTAATTATAATCAGCACATATGCTATACTGACTGACCAGTCGGTGAGCGTGAATGTTTTCAAACTGATATTTAATGATTAATCCAAGTTCAAGACAATTATAAAATTAGCCAGAAATAGCTTACTGCATTTTAGCTTTATTACCAATCTGTAATACTATTTTAGCTTTTTTCTCATTGCTAAGTATTTAGAAGCTAATTTCATTATCCCTTATACTCTGTCTTAATTGTTGATACTACCATAGTCGCGAATACTCTCAGCTAATCAGTTTGTCATACATGGAAAATTCACAAAGTCTGAATTACAGCATGTCATGATCACCGGTATGTACCTGAATCATATACCCGACCAGGAGCTTTATATCAGTATTTCCCTTATCATGTGAATAACATTTGTTGTTGCCTGGCAGAATTGCTGAAGTGTTCTCCGTGTGGCTCCGAATGAGTCAAATTCACCTGGTGTCAGACCATCTTCATAGTAAGCCTTTCTGAAGTCGTTGAATTTTCTTTCAAGTTCATCAACAATCACAGGATCAACCGGGTCATTCATCCTCTCTTTTACAACTACATCGGAAGCATTATAACGTTGCTGCCACAGCCAGGGTGGAGAAATGACGACATCACCTCCGATGAATTCCGACCAGTGTCTGTGATTTCTGAATGCAGCACTGAGAAGCCTGAGCCTGTATCCTCTTTCCCTGTAAATCTGGTAGGCTTTCTTCATTACCGCAACCCCCGCCCAATCGAGAACAGCCGGGTCGGCGATGATGTTTTCCTTTTCTGCAACGATTTTCAGCCAGTCATCAAGACGACCGACCATGATTGTACATACCGGGCCCATCGTGGAGATATCCTTCCCTTCTTTTTCTCGCCTTGAGAGTCCTCTTTCAACAGCTTCTGCCACAGCGATCGACTGAGGCAGCGTGAAGCTTACGGTTGCATTGATGCTTATTCCCCGGTATGTTGCTTCCTCAATTGCCGCTACTCCGGCTTTAGTAACCGGTATTTTGACTATGATGTTTGGCGCCAGATTGTTGAACCTCTCAGCCTGTTCAAGAAGCTTTTCGGTACTTCTGTAGTTTCTGGGATCGGTCTGGATTGACAGCCGTCCGTTTTTTCCCTTCTCCTTTTCGAATACGGGAAGGAGTAATCTGCTCGCTTTTTCGGACATTTCCTCTATAACATACCAGGCTATTTCATCCTCATTGGCAGTTGGATTGGCATTTATTATTTCTGGGATCTTGTCTTTCCAGAAGTTCCATTCCTGTTTGAGAACAGTTTCGACAATTGACGGATTGCAGGTGGCTCCGACAGCTCCGTGTTTCATTGATTCGGTCAACTCTGCAATCGAGCAGGAGTCATTCCATAGCTTCGTGGGCGTTGTAAGACCCATCTGCAGAAGCTTGCTGTTATATTCATTCTTCTTTGTCACTTGCTCTTTCATTTTGATTGAGATTATATTCATTAAAGATTTTGATCATTTTTATACATCCTTACCCGCATGAACTGAGTTAATGATAATCAAATAGTTCTGTCATGTTCAGCACTTTCACAGTAATCGATATGGTTACCCTGTTTTTCCGTCAGGGGACGTGTTATTCTGTTAAGTGAGTCTGTGATGTCATTGGTTATCGTCCCTGTCGCAGCTTTTACATTGGCTTCAAGCTCAGCTACTGTGCGTGAGCCGGCAAGAGTACATGTCACAGCCTTATTTCCAGTGATCCATTCTTTCTTTCCTTGTTCAGCTTGTATCCTTTTTTGCTTGAGACACGCGATCAGATCTCCGGAAGACCTAACCGGACTATCCGGTGATTCATTCAGTGAAAACACTGCAGGAATAAATGCGATTTCATAATTGGATATGTTTCTCATAGCCGGTGTTTTGGGTCGATAAAATCACTCTTCCAGGTAAGGGTTAAATTTAAATATAAGATGTAATTTATCTGCCCTCATTTTTATCAGAATATAATGCATATTTAGCTATATTTGCCCGTTATCATTGCAGAATTGCAAATATATTTCATATCAGGAACAGACAATGAAACCTTTCTACCAGAAGCTTACAACCCATCCGACACAGTCGGTGATTTTTAATAATGAAGAAAAGCCTCATTTTACTGTGCCCTGGCACTTCCATCCTGAGATAGAAATCCTCTTTGTAGTAAAGAGTTCCGGCATCTGTTATGTGGGTGACGGCATACATCGTTTTACCGAAGGTGAGATCAGTATTATCGGAGAGAATGTTCCGCACTGGTGGAAAAGCGACAGCAAATTCCTTGATCCGGATAATAAGCTATCGATCAAAGCTCTTATTATTCAATTCAATAAGGATATTTTTCATGATAATTTTATCAATCTCCATGAAATGAGCGCTATAAAGGTATTGATCGAGAAGTCGCAAAGAGGTATACAGTTCATGGGAGAGTGCCGGAAATCGCTAGGGACTCAGATACAGAAAATATTCCGGTTGAAAGGAATAAGAAGACTGACCGAGCTTATTATTCTTCTGGATATGATGGCAAAGGCCGAAGAATATGAATATCACTCCAGCCTTGGGTATTCCAAGATTATAAATTCTTACGATTTCTTCAGATTCAACATAGTTCAGGAATATATAATCAGAAATTTCACCAAACCCATAAAGCTTAAGGATATTTCTGAAAAGGCAAATATTTGTCCCACTGCTTTCTGCAGGTACTTCAAGCAGCATACAGGAAGGACATTCATTTCCTTCCTGAATGAAATCAGGGTCGGTTATGCCTGTAAACTGATGGTAGAAGAGAATCTGCCGGTCTCAATAGCATGTGCTGAGAGCGGATTCAATAATCTGGCCCATTTCAATAAACTCTTTAAACGAATATTTAATCTCAGTCCCACCGATTACCTGAAGGCTTATTCCATAAATGCAAAATCGATCAAAGAATATTCCAAGGTCGGTATCATTGCAAGGAACGACTGAGCCTTTATCTCCGGCTTGAGGTGATTGTCTCTAGTAAAGTGAACCGGTTTGTGCTGTAGTCTGATGTCCGGCATTGAGCTGCTTATCTGTCTGCAATTTTAAAAGTTCCCGATCCCGGATAATCATGACCGGAACCAATTGGCGGCCTCCACCAGAGGATTGACTGATCGCTGCTGGTCCTGTCATCCTGGTCCCTGAATCCGATATTCAGCCAGAAATAATCGCTTTTAAGGTTTTTAAGAGGTATTGAAATCCTGGCAAAAAGCGCTTTGTTTCTGACTGTACAAATGCCCTTAATTCCCGTTCCCGGAAATCTGGATGTGTCGGAGACAACCAGCTCCTGACCTGCAGTCAACTCAATTACAACCTGATCTCTGCTGTTCATGGATGTATCTGCAGAGAAATTCAGTATCAGCTTGTCCTGCGGCATATTGATCCTGACAGAATCGGTCACAAGGATATCATCAGAAGTGGTTATTTCGAGTATAATATTTTCCTTATCGTGAGTGCAGCTGAAGCTGAAACTTCCGTCAGGCGGACCTGACCAGCTCCATGACTCTTCAATGAAAGAAGGGCTCTCGCATCTGAAAGGTTTTGCTTTCCTGTCAAAGGCTCCGCAATATTTAAGGTTGTCGATGGTCCATTTCTTCCGGTACGAATTTTCCGTGATTTTCCCTGGCTGGAGATATCTGGCAGTAATATCTGCAGCTGCTTCCGGAAGATCTTCCACGTTTATGTGTTTTTTATTGATCAGCCCGACCGGGATCGAAACAGTTTTTCTTTCAGGAACTATAAAGGATAATGAATCGGGAACGAAAGAAATGCTTTCTCTGCAGGGGAACCTGCCCTTGATTTCCAGTGGGAAATCTCCTTTATTGCGAACAGTTATCATTGTATTGAATCTTCCGGCGGTGCCTTCCGTTATAAATGTCGGATCGATCATAAGCCAGTCGTCCTGTAACAGTGAATAAACCTGCTTTTCATTCTCGTTGCTGACAATATCTGAAGGAATAATGCCATCGGTCAGGATATTCGCAATTGTAAGGCTGTCTCCTACAGCTGTGACCCACAGGATATGATTAAATATTCCCAGGCTGATATTTTCCCTGGTAAATCCGCCACCGGAATTTGAAAGCATAAAATGGATCCGGTTATTAAAGTTTTTCTTTACGTAATGATGATCATCTCCACAGAAAAATGTGGTCTTGTACCTGTACAAGTCTGTTTCAAGCTCGTTAAGTCCCTTTTTACCATACAGATCCCAGAGCGGAGGATGAGAAAAAACATACACCGGCTTTTCAGGGTCGTGGTTCCGGAGGACTTCCTTTATATATTTTACCTGTCTGTCTGACAGCACTCCTTTTTCACCTTCATAACAATCGAGAATAATGAATAGTGAACCGGAGATGTAAAAGCTGTAAAAGTCATATCCGTATTGTATGATCCAATCGTCATACAGCATCCTGTTGGCAACATCATGATTCCCCGGCATGTAAAAGAATGGAGCCTTCAGTTTTGAGATCCTTTCATGGAAGCTTTTCCACTGTCTGTTCATTACCGCGGAATCTATGGTATAACCATCGATCAGGTCACCAACGCACATTACGAAGTCAGGGGCAAGCTGGTTTATCTTGTCAACGACTGATGCGAATACTCCTTCCTTTTCACCACCTGTAAGATCGGATATTATAATAAATCGGAAGGTGTTGCCATTGATTTCAGGAGTTATTGTCCATGGCAGACTGGTCCCTTTTAGATGGTGCTGAAACTGCGCCCGGAGCTCCGGAGTTGAAAACAGACCTGTAACCAGTATTGTAAAAAGCAGGATTTTTTTCATTTTTCCTCCATTTCCTTTTTGATTTCAGATGAAGTTAAAGCCACGCTGAAGATCTTGAAATTCCTGATTGCTCCGTGGAAGATCCTTTCTCCCGGGAATTCCTCGTTACGTCCGATCATCCATTTCCCATCGTAAGACAGGTTGGCAGGGGAACCGGCATCGAAGTTTCCCGATTCTTTTCCATCGATATAGATCCTGAGAAAACGGCCATCGCTTACACCGGTTATATGATGCCAGTTATTCAACCAGTTCTCGGGAAGGCTGGCCTCGCAACTTCCCCTTCCCCATCCTCCGGCAAAGAAAGATATAGTTCTGTTGCCTGACGATTGAATGGCCAGAAAGTCGCCTTTAGTAATAATATCTGTTAGCCCATGGTTCCCGTTTCCCGGACAGATCCATGCCATCACTGTGACCGAGTTGCCCATTAAATCAAGCGACGGGGAATTATTTAAGTTTAGAAAACAACTGTCTCCTGTTCTTAACATTGGGGAAAGGTTATTGCAAGTATTATTTAACCTGGTGATGATGCCGTTGTTTTTGAATCCGGAATAATCATAAATGGTGTCTCCTTTCTGTGGAGTTTTCAAACTGGCAATGACAGCCTCTGAATTTGTTATGTAAGCTTTAACAGTCATTTTGCAATCCAGAACATGAAGTTCAAATATTCCGGATTTGCCGGGAGTAAAATCAAATAACATTTTTATCTCCTCACCCGGCTCGGGACTGATGCTTTCTCTTCGGACAAGGTGGTCATTTGAATAAATTTCAGTAACATAAGAGCTTTTATGTCCGGAGATGTTCTTAAGGGTTACGGAATATTTACCTGTTGAATCTGCTCTGAGAACAGACGGACCGGTGATCTCTTTTGCCTTAATTTCCGCCGGTCCATGTTCTGAGGGCTCATAAACCTCAATTTCTTTTTCATTAAGATCTCCGACCTTTATTTTTCTGATACCGGAAGCGTAAAGTCTGCATGATAGATACCCTGTCTCTGTCCGGCCGCTATCTGCAAGGATTGTACCTGCCGCTATTTCTCTTCCGTCAGCAAAAATCCTTATTATCCCGATCCCCGGACTTCCCATGTTTGATGCTGTGTACCTGACCCTGAACTCCTCATCGGGTTTGACCCTTGTGGCAGACAGGCTGAAATCAGTTACCCTGAAATCAGAGTAATTTTCAGTCATGCCATTTGATGTAAGCAGATGTCTGAAGATATTTTTTTGTGGTCGGGGACCCATCATGAAAACCATTTCCCGGCCTGCCATTAGTTCAGAATGGGTGATCTGAGACCTGTCGAGTTCTTGTCCGTTGAGTGAAGCCGATTGGACATAAATATTTTCATCGCTGTTGTTGACCGATCTGATGATAAACTTTTTACCGTCAGTCAGATGCAGTGTGACTTTCGCAAACAGAGGGGAGCCAATATCATAAACTGCTTTCCCGGGGCAGAGAGGATATAAACCTATGGCGCTGAATACAAACCAGCTTGACATGGCACCCAGGTCATCATTTCCGGGTAGTCCGCCAGGGGAATTCAGGTAACGGGTTTTCATAACCGATTTTACCCATTTTTGTGTAAGCCATGGGTCTTCTGAATAATTGAAAAGGTATGGGATGTGTAGCACCGGTTCGTTATCAAAATAAATTTTCCCGTCTGTAAGTTCCGAATCGAGCTTTCCAGCAAATTCTGCAGGGCCTCCTGAAAAATTCACCAGATCGACCGGGTTATGCGGTACAAAAAGAGAATAGCTGTGCTTGTCTCCTTCCTTATATCCGAAATATCCCGGCTCACGCATCAGAATATTCCCCTGCCTGGGCACCAGGTATAAAGTGGTTGTATCGGAAAGATTCCTGTAATTAAAGCTTCTTTTCAGATATTCTTCTGAAATATTTTTATCCGTAAGCACTGAGTCTGCAAAATGAGCCATTACCCAGTCATTGTATGCATATTCGACAGTTCTGGTAACCGATTCAGGGTATGATGAAGGCACATATCCGAGTCTTAAACAGGCCTTCATATCCGGTGCCGATGAAGCGGCATCAATGGTGGTTTTCATAGCTTTAAAAATAAAGTTCCCGTCAGCCGGCCTGATCCCTTTCATCCAGGAATCCGCAATTATTGCAACTATATGGTTACCGGTCATAGGTCCTCCGGGAAGTCTTCCTGTCTGATTGAAAAAGTCGAGAGCCGACAAAATCATATCTTTCTGTCTCTGCGGTTGCAAAAGACACAGCAGAGGATGAAGAGAGCGGAAAGTATCCCAGGGTGAGAACCCGGCATATTCATTTTCCCCGGATGTTTTGTGGATTTTACGATCAACTCCCATATAATTTCCTTCTGTGTCTGAGATGACCCAGGGGAGGAGCATTGAGTGATAAAGGGCCGTGTAGGTCTTGATCTTATTAACCATTGAAGGATCCCCGATCTCAATTGCCGAAAGAACATCCTCCCATTTGCTTCTGTTTTCTTCTGTATATGCGTCAAAGCTTTTATCTCCGGCTTCCTTTTCCATTGCTGCCAGGGCGCTGTTAGGGCTTACACCTGAAACAGCAATTTTTACAATTATTTCAGTGGTTGATTCTTTGTCAGCCCTGAAAGTCAGAATGGAGGAGGTAGGATAACCGGGTTTACTGTCCTGTTTTGTGATTTTTAAAATATCCCGGCTGAAGCTGATGACGGAATACGGGTTGTTTCCATAGATTATTCTTTGAGAGATCACTTTCATATCTCTGATATCTCCCAGCAGAATTGCCGGTAAAACACCTTTCGGAAATCTCATGCGTATCATTCCTGTTCTGACTGATGCTGAGGCCTCTACCCTGGTGCCGTTGTCCGGGAATAGCACCGAGTAGTAGCCAGGGGTAGCTTTTTCATCTTCATGCCGGAACTGTCTGCAAAAGTTACCTGATGTATTCCGGAGGGAAGCGTCGATTGGCATAATGTGGATGCTTCCTGAAGAGCCGTTGGGATAACCACTCATATGACCTGTGCATGAAAAGAAATATATTAAACTATCTCTGTAGTTATATCCCTTTTCGGATGTGATATTGGTTTCAGGCGTGATTTGTACTGATCCGAACGGAGCCACGGCTCCGGGGTAGGTACCACCCTCGGCGCCCCAGAATGAAGGATATTCTGATCTACCGGTTCCGATGAAGGGGTTTACAAGGTCAGTGAGACTGATTTTCTGAGCCGGGATGTTCGTGCTGAATATACTGACCAGTATAAAAATCAGGAGATATTTCTCAGATCTATGATTCATGTTGTAATCTAATTAAGAAGGGAGGAACTGATTCTATGTTTGCAGTCCTCCCTCCTGGTTATATTGATCATTGGATTCAGCCGGTATTGTGATTAAACAGGCTGATCGCAGGATCAGGAATGTTAACTTCCACCTGCATATCCCGGATTCTGTTTGATAGATCCGCCGCTGTTGTCAATCTCTCTCTGAGGATAAGGCAGGAGGTTATTTATGGACGGATTGAATGTACGGGCTGGTTTGTAGCTTCCTTCTGCAGGAAGGCTGTTGTATACTCCTTCAGCAAGTCCCCATCTTACCAGATCAAAGTGGCGGTCGCCACCTTCGAAGGCAAGTTCCATTCTTCTTTCATACATGAGGTCGTTGAATGTAGGGGCAGCGATTGCCGTTAATCCTGCGCGTGTCCTTACCTCGTTGAACGGACCTGCAGCGGCAGCTATACCGGCTTCCCTGTTTTCAGGACCGCCTCCGTTAAGCATCATTATTGCCTCGGCATCTATGAGAAGTACATCAGCATATCTGAAAGCCGGTACATCAAGTCCTGCAGCCCAGCTGGTATACCCGTCAGCATATGCAGTCATATACTTGATACAGACTACAGGTGACTGGTTGTTGGGAGCCTGCAGAGTGTCTGTGTCACCGTTGTACCTGATAACATCAACATATCTTCTTGCTAATGTTGCATGTTTCCTGAGGTCATTGTCCTGGTAAGCATTATAAAATGAAAGGGTAGGACTGACGAGCCTCCATCCTTCACCTACAGGTTCGCTGTGACGGCCGTTCCAGACGTTGTTTGGCAGCAGAAGAACGGGAGTGATAGGGTAGGAGTTGAGCCTTGCACCCAGAACCCAAAGAAGTTCAGATGAACTCTTAAGATTATCCATTGTGAACAGTTGTCCGTAATCGGGGTAAAGTGATGCAGTGCCTGAACTGATAACCATTTCAGCTGCGGCTTTTGCTTCTGCCCACTTTTTCTCGTATGCGTAAACTTTTGCAAGGAAACCCCATGCAGCGCCACGGCCCGGACGACCTTCCTGGTGATCCCATGCAAGCTGAGTGGTCGCAGCAAGAAGGTTTGATTCTATCTTGGCCCAGGTTTCATCGGCTGTAGCCCTTACCAATGCCTTTGAGGCATCATTTGGATCATAGAGAGGAAGTCCTCCGTATCGGGCTGCAAGCTGAAAGTAGTCGAATGCCTGTACAAAGTTGGCTTCTCCAAGGATCCTGTTCTTGGTGGATTCGTCTATATCCATTCCCGGTACGTTGTAGAGAACATCTCCGCACCTTTTGATCGACTGATAATATTCACCATAGGCAAGACCGCAAAGGTCTCCTTCCATAAGGTTCTGTGTGGCCCTGAACTCGGTCATTGAAAGATAGTCAGGATAACCGGTATCATTCAGATAAGCATTGTCGCTCCAGCACTCCATGCCAACCCAGTCTTCTCCACCAAGGCATTCCTCACCCTGAAGTGCTCCATATGCACCTGCCAGGGCAGCATCAGCCTGATCAGCTGTCTGCCAGAATATGGCGCTTGTAAAAACATGGGGTTCTTTATCCAGAAATTTTGCACATGAAGTAGCAGCCACTAAAATCATTAAAAGTGAAATATATTTTTTCATGGTGTCTTCGTTTTAATGGTTAAAAGGTTACGTTTAATCCGAATACGTAGGACCTGGCCTGAGGATATGTCCCTCTGTCTACACCATACATATTGTTGTTAAGTCCTCCGGGGTCAGCTCCGACCTCAGGATCGTATCCTTTGTATTTGGTCAGAGTGAACAGGTTCTGTAACGTTGCATAGACTCTGAGCCTTGAAATTGAAGGTCCAAGTACCTTCGGATCGAAAGTATAACCGACAGTCAGATATTTCAAACGCGCGTAACTGCCATCCTGTACGTAGAGGGTGCTATACTGCTTGTTATTATTAGGATCAAGGACAGTTACCCTCGGAACGCTGTTGGAATGATGAGTGGATGTCCAGCGGTCAAGAATAGCAGTACTGTTGTTGTAGGTAACACCCTGCATGATGGTGCCGCCGAGAGTAAGACCATTGAAGATCTTGTTACCCTGGCTGCCGATCAGCAGCATGCTCAGATCGAAACCTTTATACTCGGCATTGAAGTTGAGTGAGTAGGTGAGTGTCGGGAAGCTGTTCCCGGCATTGAACCTGTCATCATTGCTTATCATGCCGTCATGATTCCTGTCTTCAAATTTCACGTCGCCGGGAACTGCATTTGGCTGGATCAGCACGCCGTCTTTCGTATAGCTGTTTATCTCATCTTCATCCTGGAAGATCCCGAGAGCATTCAGAACCCAGAAGTGCCCGATCGGCAGTCCTTCAGCTATCCTTCCAACCTGAACGTTCTTGTAATTCGATGTGAATATCTCCTTGCTTCCTTCGATACCAAGGGTAACAAGTTCGTTCTTAACGTGGGATATGTTTGCGCTGATCTCATACTTAAACTCACTATCCTTTTTCCTCCAGCTTAATCCCAGATCAAATCCTTTATTGGATACCTGGCCGGAATTCTTGTAAGGAGCTACCCCGACACCAAGTGAAGAAACAAGAGGAACCTGTACAAGTATGTCTGATGTTTCCTTGTCGAAATAATCAGCAGTGATGAATAGTTTATCCTTCAGAAGTCCGAGGTCGATACCTACGTTGGTCTGGGTTGTGAATTCCCATTTGATCTTCATATTAGGTATGGTATTCTGAGCAAGAGCTGCATAAGCCGCACCATTGAGAGTAGGTGAATCTGTTGAGGATATTGTACTGTAATACTGGTAGTTCGGAATTTTGTCGTTCCCGAGCTGGCCCCAGCTGGCACGGAGTTTTAATTCCGAAACCACATCTGTGAGCCCGTCAAAGAACGGTTCCTTTGATATTCTCCAACCACCGGATACTGATGGGAATACTCCCCAGCGATTGTTCGACGGGAATTTAGATGAACCATCTGCCCTGATGTTGGCAGCAAAAAGATACTTGTCAGCAAATTCGTAACCGACACGACCGAAGTAACTCATAAGAGCATAGTCGTCGGCTACACCTGTTGCATGATCAGGGAACGAACCGGCATTACTGTAATATCTCAATGCAGGATCCTGGTTGCTGAACTGCTTTGCCGTACCGGCATATGTGGATTCTGATAAACCTGATTCCATTGACATACCGGCAACTCCTGAGATATGATGATTATTGAATCTTTTGTCAAAGTTGATGGTATTATTCCAGATCCACACATAACTGTCGGCGAATGTTTCGGAAAGGCTGTTCTGATAAAGACCACGTCCGCCTCCTTCAGCCGAAGCAATAAAGTTCTTGTTCTTTCCATAGCTCATGCTGTAACCGAAATCACTTTTAAGGGTGAAAATGTCAAACGCCTTGTATTCGAGATAAGCATTGCCCTGAAAGCCCAGCTGTTTCTGGTGATTGTCCCTGCTGTTGATGGATGCTACAGGGTTCGGGAAGTCGCCTGAGGGCGTACCGTAAATGTGGTTGGCTTTATCTGCCCATACAGGAGTGGTCCGGAATGAGAACATGGTTGCACTTAGAATGCCGTCATAGTCACCCTTGTCCTCAACCAGTTGCTGGTCAGAATAAACAAGTGAAAGGTTCTCTCCGAATGTGAGGTTTTTGACAATGTCAGTCTGACTGTTGAACCTCATGTTGTATCTTGAGAAATCAGACCCTTTTACTATACCATTATCATTGAAGGTTCCAAAACTGAACATATAATTTGAGTTTTTGGTACCTCCCTGGATGCTGAGATCATTGGTTGAGATATATCCGGGTCTGAATATCTGCTTAAACCAGTCTGTCCGTGTAACAGCATTGTCCGGGTCTTTATAGAAATCCCAGATGGTCTGATCTTCAGCAATATTGTCGTTGGTCAGAGCTTCGGTATGTATCGTGTTCATCTGTGTAGCATTGAGAGAGTTGGGCATCTTCCAGACCTGCTGAACACCCTGGCTGGTATTGAAAGATATGGTTGCCTTTTCGCCTCTTTTACCTTTCTTGGTAGTGACAATCACAACACCGTTGGCCCCTCTTGATCCATAGATAGCTGCTGACGCGGCATCCTTAAGAACCGACATGCTCTCAATATCGGCGGGGTTGAGGTTATTGATGTTGGATGTGATTATACCATCAACAACATAGAGAGGACTGTTATCGTTTATTGATCCCGAGCCCCTGACCCTTATTTCTACTCCGCTACCGGGGTCTCCCGCGTTCTGAATAACAGTAACACCAGATAGTTGACCCTGTATTGCATGGGAAACCGTCTGATTTATACCCTGGATACGCTCCGGTGTAACAGTGGAAACTGCACCTGTAAGGTCAGCCTTTTTCTGGGTACCGTAACCGATTACCACAACTTCATTGAGGCCAACCATTTCTTCCTCAAGAATAACACTTATTACATTGCCGCTTCCAACTGTGACTTCTTTCGGCTTCATACCGACAAAAGAAAAGGCAAGAATATCGGCAGCGCCGGAAACGTTTATCTCAAACTTGCCATTACCGTCAGTGAGGGTCCCGGTAGAGGTTCCCTTGACAGTGACGGTTACGCCAGGGAGCGCTCCTCCTTTTGCATCGGTTACCGTCCCTGAAACCTTTTTCTGCGCCTGTGGGTTATCGGCTCCAGGCGATCCATAAGCCGGTCCTCCGGCTGCACCTGATGCAAACAGGCTCAGCGAGGAAGTCAGGATGACCAGTAATGCAAACTTCATTACTATCAACCCTCTTCTTGAGACAGTCCGAAGCCGACTGTCCGGGAAACAAAACCCTAGTTTTCTCATAATTTAGATAGGTTAGTTAATAATATAATTCATTGTATTACCCCGGGTATCTTCTTGCCCGGAATCAGGGTATCAAACGCCTCCATTCATAATGATGATCATTCATGTAATCAACCAATTAATAAATTTCGACTCTTGGTAGTTTTAGATCTGATTTTCCCTAATAAACATATGACAATTTTCATTGTTCACCTGCACTGTTTTTTACCAATTGTGATATTATTTTAGCATAATTGATTAAAAAATTGTTAAAAATGGCCAATATGCTGATTATCACTTTTTGTTATTTTATTAACAATCGGTTGATAAACAATATTGTATGAAATATTCCCCTTTGGATTGATTATTTATACCTTTAAATGAAGTAATCCAGTTCCTAAACTGGTGGAATAATCAGGAGGTTTTTTGATTCCCTGCCTTCTGAAGTATAATATCAATCATGGCAGGTTTCATCCTTGCACCCTGAACAGCTCCTCCAACTGCATCAACAGCTACAAAATCAAATCCCCTTCTTCGTCTGAAATAGCCGATCCAGTAGGGATAGTAAATTCTTCTCCCATCGCTGCACTCCTCTATCCTGAGTTTATCCGGATGTCTGAGGTTGTGACGGAAGACCAAACGTCCGTACTCAGATCCGGCTGTCTTTCTGGCTTCGGATTCAGTGATCCTGAATGTGGCCTGGTTTTCTTCATCTCCGCACCTGAGGGTATCCATTGTTCCCTTATATGCGGCAAACTCACCACGAATACCATCAACAGATACCATTTCAGTATTGATTTTGCCTTTTGTATCGGAGATCCTGATGGTGAAAATGTAAACAGGCAGAAACAGGAGTTCCGTTCTCAGGATATTTCTTCCGGTTTTAAGAAGAAACCCCTTCTTTCCGGACATCATCACCTCAGCTTCCCGTTGTCCTATCAGGGCTTCTACAAACATTCCTGTCTGCTTTATTTTGTTTCTTTATTCTTTTTACCCGACTGATCGTTATATATTGCAACAAAGCCAATGGCGAGAAGTATACCGCCACAGACCAGATTGATAACCTTGCCGTGCATGGTGTGGGTAAAGAATATACCAGAAATGACCGCGACACCGAATACACTTAGAAAGATGCCTATAGCTGTAAGCGGACCCTTGGCAAAATGTGAACCGGTATTATTGTTTGTTCCCTCCATTTGTTTTCAGATATGTTTTTAAAAATAGGCATATATAAAAGTCTGGATTATAACCAGCACAAGTATCCAAAGTTTCAGATCCCTCCATCTTTTTTTGTCTCCGGCACCCCTGAATATGTATCCTTTCTTCATGGTGAGGGCAAAGATGAATGGTATGAAAAAAGCCGTGATAATGAATACCCTTGCCCAAAGCTCCGAAACATGGCTGGCCCAATTGAAGTTAAGCATATACCGAGTTTTATATTATTCTTATAAATTATTTACGGTTGAAATCAATCATTAACACGTTGGTTTATGGCATTCTGGATCTCATCATCATCAAGTATCTGCCTGTAAACAAGACCCCTGATCTTTTCCATTGGAAAGGGAGTGGTGAATTTGCTTACGACATATGTAATGATCATGGCACCAAGGAAACTCCACCACGCTATGTAAAGAAAGGGTTCCTCTATAGTGAACAGTTCTCCCTTGAAAACATACATAAGGGCAGAAAGACATATGCCTCCAAGTAATCCAGCAAGTCCACCCCACTGGGTTGCCTTTGGCCAGAACATACCAAGAAGAAGTATTGCAAAGATCGGACCCTGGATAAATGCGTTAAGGGTTTGAAGATAAATGTATATGCCATGGAATTTCTGAGTCAGGGGAGATGATATAACCCCCAGTACCAGGATAACAACAGTAATGATCCTGCCTACCACGAGGTAATGTTTGTCACTTCCATTACGGTGGATATATTTCTCATATACATCCTTTGTAAAAATTGTTGAGCAGGAATTCAGTACTGAACTCATAGTCGACATCAGGGCTGCGATAAGCGCAACGAAAACAAGTCCTGAAAGGCCGGGAGGCAATAATTCTTTTATCAGTTTGGAAAACACTGTATCCCCGTCCGATATTCCAGGATAAAGTGCCAGTGCAATGAGTCCCGGAAACACTACCAGTACAGGAATTGACATTTTAAGAAATGCCCCAAAGATCATACCTGCCTTGGCATTCCACTCATTTTGTGCCCCGAGGCACCGCTGTACTATGGTCTGATTGCCTATGTAATACGCCGGAGCAAGGACGAAGGTAAGGCCGAACAATATTCCAGGCCAGGGATATGGAGTCTTGGAGTCGGCAGGTAGAACAAGCGACAGATGATTACTGTATTCCGGTCCAAGTGATGCGATTTTCTGGGTAAGGGCGTGCCACCCTCCGATTTCCCAGAAACCCAGCATAAGAATAGCAATGCTGCCTATAATCATTATCGAAAGGTTTACTACTTCTGTCATTACAACAGCTGAAAGTCCTCCCGCAGTAGTATAAATTCCGATTATAATAGCCACAATTATGATTGAGGTATTGACCTTCAGCCCTACAAGATTACTGAGCATACCTCCTGCAACCCAGAATGTTACACCAAGGCCCAGCGAGATGATCACCAACCACACAATCGCATTGATAGTCCGTACAGATTCATTGTATCTTCTTCCCAGATATTCTGGAATTGTGAAGATCCCGTTCCTCCAGTAATAGGGAATAAATACAAGTCCTGCAAGGATCATTGCGGGAACCGATCCGATCCAGTCATAATTTGCCGCCACTATCCCATACCTGTATCCTTGTCCGGATAAGCCGATAAATTCGGTAACGCCGATATCAGAAGCCACGATAGACATTCCGATTGCCCAGAAGGGTAATGATTTGGCTGCCAGAAAATATCCGCTTTGCGAATCGGAATGTTTTGTAAAATATAATCCAAGCAAAACAATACCGATGAGGTAAAGTATGACGATGAAATAATCGATGCCTGCAAGCTGCATAATACTTATTTGTTTTTTACGGTTTTACCTGGTTCGAGAATGTATCTTTTTGTTTCTCCGTTACAGATCACTTCAAGTTTAAGATGGATGTCTGAACTGACTTCAAATATTGGAGCTTCATCTGCAGAGCTCCGGCCTTTGCATTTCAGGCTCACCAGACCTTCCTTGCCGAACGGATATTTCTCTACCGAATGAGCTTCTGTAAGATTGATTTCCCATGTGAGTGTTTTTTCGGGGACATTTGCCCTTATGCCAAAAATGAATTCCAGAAGTACGGCTACCGGTGGCAGTCCTCCCCATCCAACGAAATCCGGTCTGGCCATGAAACCGGGCTCAGCCGATTCCGGGGCATAATATTCCCAGACAGTTCCGGTCTTTTCAAATACCTCGGTTATGATACTATGATGATTAAGTGCAATCTCGTGTGCAAGGTCATTCCTGCCACAGGCCTCAAGACCTCTCAGCACCATATAGTTTGTCGGGTTCCAGACACCTCCCTGCCAGTACCTTCCGTTATTTCTGTATCCTGAGTGTGAGAATGACAATGAAGGGATCCGGTGAGGCCGTTTAAAATCATTCGGGTCACTCAGGTGAGCTATAAACGCTTCAATTCTGTCTTCGGGGACTATGTCGGCTATCAATGCCCAGTATGCTCCTATGCTCCTGACTTCGGAAAGCTTGCCGGAAGCATATCTGTCGTAATAAAAATTCGTCCGGTCGTCCCACATTTTTTCATTGACAAATCTGGTGAGCAGATTTATGTCGTCCTCTATTTCCTCTATCTCCTGCCATCTTTCAAGGACAAGCCCCATTTTAAGAAGTATTCTGGCTGAGAATATCTGTTGAAGACAGGCGTCGAGCCAGACCATATGCCCGTGGCTGAATATCATACTGTACTTCGGTTCTACCCTGGGCATGTTATCCATGCCGGTGCCCCAACCGCTCGACCAGTATGAACCATCCTGCCAGGTCCTGTTCAGCTTGAGCCACTGGTAATAGGCAGCAAGTACCGGAAAGATCTGATCGAGCCTTTCCATGTCACCAATATTCCGGAAATATTCCCACTCGCTCCATGGCATAACATTCGGTCCGGTGCTGACCGGATCGTACCTGTGAAAACAATCAGAACCATCTGCTCCCCTTATCTCTCTGCATATAAACCCATCGGGATGCTGTTTCACATAGAAGTTGTCAAATGTCTTCTGGAAATTGAATACACGGCTTCCGTATCTGGCAAACATACAGATGAATGCAGAATCCCACATGAATATGTTATCATTATACGCCGTATCTATATAGTTCGAGATAAACCCATTCTCTGCAGTAGGCTTTCTCAGGTTTCTGAAAGCCAGCTCCCATACCTTCCAGTAACAGTCAATTGCGCTCTGATGATTTTCCCAACTGGGCTGTGGAAGCTCATTCCTGCTCGCGGCGAATTGAGGAAGATCTTCCTGCTCCGGGTTTCTCATACGGAACACATTCTCGCTGACCAGGGCATTTCTTATGTAGGTATTTTTGTAGGGAATCATCAGTCAGGATGTTTTTGCGTGCCAAAACTCTATTAACAGATTAAGCAGGTAAAATTTACTGAAGTTAAATAACCAGCGTAAAAATAAAGCAGATTTATCTCGCAGGCCTTATCATTTTTATCAGATTATGATGTTATTTAAGCATTTTAGACCGATTTTTTCATTCAAAATGTTAATATATCCGTCAGCCGGTAACAGATTTTATTTAAGATGAGTCTGTCTTAATTGACTGTATTCTTGTTTATTCGTCGGGAAAAATGACCTTGCTGAGATCGAAAAGTACCTTCATATAGTGATCCCGCGATTTGACGGCTTCCTTTCTCCATTCATCAAGGAGATCATATGTTTTCTTCATCCTGACATGAGTATCTACCCGGGCGAGAAGCTCAGGTTTATGAAATGGTTTGGTAATATAGTCCACTCCTCCGTTTTCAAATCCTTTGACGATATCATCAGGATCAGCCTTTGCCGAAAGAAAAATAACCGGGATATATTCTGTTTTAAGATCTGCCTTGATTTTGGTACAAACTTCGAATCCGTCTGTGCCCGGCATCATAATGTCAAGCAGTATCAGATCGATTTTGTTTAGAGAAATAGTTCTGAGCGCGCTTTCTCCGTCATTTGCAACGAAGATATTGTATCCAATCTCAAGAAGGATGTTCCCAACAACCCTGAGATTATCATAGCTATCGTCAACAATCAATATGTTAACACTTGTATTGTCGATCATTGCTTAATCTTTAAAAGCATACTCAGATCAGCTTTAACAGGGAGGTCGCCCCGGAGAGATTATCGACAGCAAATGTAAACATATCCCGGGTAGTCATGCACTTCCGGGAGTATGATATTTATTACATCCGCATGCTTAATCCTAATAAACATAAGGATGCTGACCGATTCAGGCAACTTTATCCAAAAATAGTAAAAACCGGGGAATAAGAAAAGCCTTTCCGCTGTGGCTGTTCATCGATTGCCGGAGTTGGATATTTTCATTGCTTGATACCTAAAATTGCCTTTCATCTGAGCCGGAACTTATATGTCTGCTTCTATTCTTTCAGAGTCTGTTACATTAATTCTTCAAAAAGTCCGGGCAGGAGTTAACCGACGAAGATCAATGTTTCTTATCCAGGTATTCCCGGCGACCTTTATTAAATACTGCTGAGTCTTTTATAGGATGAGAACGATCAGCTGACATTCGTGCAGATAATACTATAGCTGGAATCCGAAAAACTTTAAAACGCTTGAATATTAAACAAATATTGATTAAATTTGAAAACCGGCCACCTTGATGTATGTGGTAACCTTTCTGTAAAGATAACTTGAATTTGTTGTTGCTTTTTCAGTTCAGGGATTATGTCATGAATTGATTTGAAAACAACATATAAAGGTCTTTGTGTCTCCCGACAGTTTAAAATACTGCAGACCTGTTATATCCAGATATGAATGAGACAACCTCTTACCTGAGAAGGATTTTTAAAGTAGTTCCTCTGCTGACAGGTATCTTCGTTTTAATCACAGGTACGGCAGCACTTACCGGCTGGCTGATTGATTCAGCAGCGCTTAAGAGATTTGGATTAGGGGAACATTATATTCAGCCTAATCTTGCATTCGGTCTGGTATTTGCCGGAGCTGCAGTTGCTCTTTTTTACCGCAGGACATATCTTTCTTCTATTCTCATCAATATATTCTCAGCAATTGCAATGCTTGTTGGAACAATATCACTGGCCGAATGCTTCTTAGGATCCCGTGTTCTTCTTGATAACCTGTTCTATGATTTTCTTCAGAAAAATGACCTCCAAAAACTATCTCCCGTTGCAATTCTGACTTTAATCTTTTTGGGCGTCTTGATCCTGATAAGAAATTCTGACAGGTTCTTTAACCTTTATGTTGTCAATATAATTGCCGTACTGATCTTTTCAATCGGACTTATAGGGTATGCCTCATCCCTTTTTGGTCTCACCGAGATAGTTGAGTCAAGGACCTTTATCGATATTGCTGACGCTGTCTGGCTTGCTTTCATTTTCCTGCCAGCCGGAATCATTTGCCGTAATCTGACTGATAATGACATGCGTCTGGGACCAGAGCAGCAACTTCTGATAGGAGTGACTTTCATTACTGTAATGATAGTTTTTATTGCTGCCAATTCGGGAGCAAGAATAAAAAATATCCAGGATATAAACCGTATGATAAAGAGCTCGATCCAATTCAAAGAGTCGCTCAGGGATGTACAGGGACATATTCTGGATTTGCAATCTGGTGTCAGAGGCTATGTGATCAGTAACGATAAAAGATTTCTCGAAGACCCTGAGAAAGCGATCAGATCACTATCCGGAGCGCTCTCGCACCTTGATTCTCTTCTTGTTTTCAGTCCAAGTCAGCGACAGAGCTTCACTCATCTGAGCAAACTTGTGGAAAGCAGGATACGGCAGGCAAGGATCATTATCAGTAAAAGGCGGTCAGCCGGGCCTGATATGAAGCTGAAGGATATTGATATTATGACCGGGTCAAGCCTTACCGATTCCATACGCGTAGTCATAAATGAAATGATTAAATCGGAGAATAAGTTACTTGAAGTCCGCAATATTGTTGAAGTTGAACGTGCAAAGAAAGCCCGATCGGTGATTTTCGCAAATCTTATCATCCAGTTCCTTATGATGATCCTTATATTCAGGATGATCGTAAGCTATCTCAGGGAAAGACGGAGTTCACTGGAAGAAATAAGAAAGATAAATGAAAGTCTGGAACTACGAATAAAAGAACGAACGATGCTCCTTGAGGAGAGCGAAAACAAATACAAATATCTCTTTGAAAACAACCCTCTCCCTATGCTTATTTTTGACAAAAGGACCCATTCGGTTATTGAGGTTAATGAAGCAGCTGAAAAACTTTACGGCTATACACAGCAGGAATTCTGTTCAATGATAATAAATGATCTCAGGCTGCCGGAGGACGCCTCGGATCTTATCGGCCATCTTGAAAATAAAACAGGTGACTATCCGCGGAAATCAATAGTAAAACACAAGAAAAAGAACGGAGAAGTAATTTATGTTGAATTATTTGAACATCCTCTGATTATTAAAGGGAGAACAGTCAGATTTGTCCTGATCAATGATGTAACCATCAAAATCACTGCTGAGGAAGAAATACGGAAAATGAATGAATTGCTTGAACAGAAGGTTAGTGAAAGAACTTCTCAGCTTGAAGCCGCCAATAAAGCAAAGAGCGATTTCCTTGCCAATATGAGCCACGAGATCAGAACACCAATGAATGCAATCCTTGGTTATTCCGAGCTTCTTGGCGGGCTGCTCACGGAACAGATACAGATTGATTATATTTCATCTATCAAGTCAAGCGGACGAATGCTTCTAACTCTGATAAATGATATCCTTGATATCTCTAAAATCGAGGCAGGCAAGCTTGAGTTGGAGTATGAATATGTTGATTCTCAGTCCTTTTTCCAGGAATTTGAAAAAATATTCTCATTTAAAGTTAAGGAAAAGAGACTCATATTTATTACTGAAATTTCACCCGATCTTCCTTCATACCTTTATATTGACGGTCCTAGAGTCAGGCAGGTTTTACTCAACCTTTGCGGCAACGCGGTTAAATTCACCGAAAATGGGACTATTATACTACGTGTCTTCTCCGAATTGAAAAAAGATACCGGACATCCTGGTGGGCCAGAAGGACAGAGGATAGATCTGATTGTGGAAGTTGAGGATACAGGTATTGGTATCCCTGATGAGTTCCTGCCGATAATCTTTGAGTCGTTTATGCAGGTGAAAAGCAGATCCAGCCATAGTGGAACAGGTCTTGGACTGGCAATTTCCCGCAAACTCATACGATTGATGAATGGTATCCTGACTGTCAATTCGTTACCTGGGGCCGGCAGCAAATTTGCTTTTATAATCCCGAATGTACAGGGGGAAACGAATATTGAGCATATAGATTCAGATTCGGGATTCAATCCTGCCCTGATCCTCTTTGAAAAAGGCACTATTCTTGTTGCAGATGATGTCGCTCAAAACAGGTACCTGATCAGAGACATGATTCAGGGCACTCCACTGAAAGTTATAGAGGCTGATAACGGACTTGATGCCTTTTCAATGATTTCAAGCTTTAATCCTGATCTGATAATTTCAGATATAAGAATGCCCGGGCTTAACGGTTTTGAGTTGCTAGAGAAGATCATCTCAGATCCTGATCTGAATCATATTCCGGTAATCGCATATTCAGCATCGGTAATGAAGGAGCAGAAAGCCAGAATATTGCAAAGCAAATTCGCAGGACTTCTGACAAAACCTGTAATGAAAACGGATCTTTATGAAAATCTTATCCGATTTCTGCCGTATAAGTCAGTTACTATAGATCAGGGACCGGATGAGATCAGAAATGACAATCTTGATGAGATCAGGGATCTGCAGTCACTTCTGAGAACTCTCGAAGGTCCATTTTCAGAAACATGGAGATCTTTCCAGGTGAGGCAGCCTATAGGGGCAATAATTGAATTCGGACAAAAACTGATCGCACTGGGCGCTGAGCATAATAGCCGTATTATTATAAAATATGGAGAAGATCTGACTGCGGCTGCTTCTAGTTTCAATGTTGAAAAGATACTGATCCTCCTGGGAAAATATGAAGAGTTGATACTATCATTTAAAACCTGAACAGAATAATACCAACTAAATATGAATTACTCTGATTTATCCAGGGATGAACTTGTGAAAATGATCCGGGATATGCAACAGGAGAATGAATCTCTGAAAAGATATTTTCCCGATCAGCAAGCTGCAGAGATAGGTCTTGAGATTGTTTTAAATGAAAGGATAAAAGAGCTGAGATGCCATAATACAGTATCGGAGATACTCAGTAATCCTGATCTCGGTTATGATGAAGTTCTGGAGAAAATCGTTCGGGCTATTCCTCCTGCCTGGCAGTTTGCTGAACAGGCAGAAGCATGTATCGTTATCAGGGATCGGGAATTCAAAACCAAGGGATATAAAAAAACAACAAATTCACAAAAACAGGATATACTCATTGAAAGAAATACGGTCGGGAAGATCGAGGTATGTTATCCTGTGAAAAAACTACCCGTTACAGGCTTGCTCTTTTTACCTGAAGAGTCCGACCTGCTTTTTTCCATTGCAGGCAGAGTTGCGAGTTTTGTGGAAAAATTTGAGAATGAAGCCTCCCTGAGTAAAAGTGAAAAAATGTTCAGAAGCCTGATTGAAAAGATCAGCGATGTAATATATGAGTATGACGAAAAAGGGATAATAACTTATGCAAGCCCGCTTGTCGAAACTTTATACGGATATTCATTGGAGGATGTTATCGGAAAAAGCTTCCTGGTCTTTATCGGAGGAGACGAAAGATTTGCCGGAAAGGTGCTGGAGGATCTTAAAAACGGGAGAAAGTCACAAAAGGAATACAAGTTATTGTCAAAGGACGGGAAACCTCACTGGGCAAGATTATCAACAAGTCCGGTATTTGAAGATGGGATTTTTACAGGTGGCGCAGGAATACTTACTGATATAACAGACAAAAAGATAATGGAACTGGAGCTTCAGAGAAGTGAGCTGCTTTACCGTTCTATTCTGAACTCCGTACCCGATACTATCACAATTACAGACCTTAACGGCAATATTGTTTTTACGTCTCCGAGCGCTTTCAGGATGTTTGGATATGAACCGCCCTATGATTTTTCAGGCAGATCTATATCTGAATTTGTCGATCCTGCAGACCATGAAAGGGCAATGGACAGAATTGGAAGAAGGATGATTGACGGATTTCAGGGGCAGGATGAATACAAGGGGGTAAAAGCGGGCGGTGAGAGATTTGATATAGATGTAAACGGAGATGTAATTAGAGATTCCGGGGGCAATTCTATCTATATGATTTTTGTTACTCGAGATATTACTGCACGAAAGCAAATGGAGGAACGGCTCCGCAAAAGCGAAGAGACCTACCGTAAAATGGTCGAGAGGATTAACGATGTTGTTTTTGAAATAACTACCGACGGTACAATTATCTATGTTAGCCCAGCTATTACAAGGATACTTGGTTATTTGCCTGAAGATTTATATGGGATGAATTTCTTCAGCTTTATGTATCCCGCTGATAAGCCGGTAATCGGGGAAGCCCTGAAACATCTCGGGGAAGAGGATTCATCACATCTCGAATACAGGTACTACAGGAAGGATGGTACTATCAGATGGGTACGATCGTCAACCGCACCGATTTTTACAAATGGGACTGTAACCGGTGGCATAGGCACACTAACAGATATCCATGAAAAAAAACTTACTGAAGTCAGGCTGAGAGAGAGCGAGGAAAGCCTGAATGTTGCCCAGGAAATGGCGGGAATGGGAAGCTGGGAACTGGATTTTGCAACCGGTAAATTTAAATGGTCTGAAAACCTGTACAAAATGTTTGGCTGGGACCAGGCGCCAACTGACATCCCTCAAAACTACTTCAATTCCATTGTCCATCCTGATGATTTTCACCTTCTGGATGAAAAGCTTCATGAGATTATGGCTGACAGAATAAACGTTTCCGTTGATATGCGGCTTAACCTTAAAAACGGCCGGACGATATGGATTCAAAACAATATTGCTCCTGTAATTGAAAACGATTCCATTACCGGACTTAAAGGAGTTAATATAGATATTACTGAAAAAAAACTTGCAGAAGAACAGATTCGCATTCAAAATGAGAGGCTTAACGCAATTGTGAAAGCTATTCCTGATCTTATATTTATCCTTGACAGGGATGGGGTAAATATAAATTTCTTTACCAACGATATCTCAAAACTGTTAGCCAATGAAGCCCGGATGATAGGATCGAAACTGACCGATCTTTTTGATAATGAAACAGCTGCCATCCATCTCGAAAAAATCCACAAATGCATTGATAATAATACGCCTGTAACATATGAGTATGAATATTTTATTTCTGAAGAATCGAATTATTTTGAAGCGCGCCTGATCCCTCTCAGCGGTAACCGGGTTCTGAGCTTTGTCCGCGACCTGACCGAAAAACACCAAAGAGATCTTGAGATCAGGTCACTGTCGGTTGCCCTCGAACAGAGCTCTGTTATAACCGTGATTACAAATATTAACGGGGAAATTGAATATGTTAATTCAGCATTTACTGCTGCCACCGGTTACACTAAAGAGGATGTCGTCGGGAAAAATCCACGGATTCTGCAATCAGGACTGACGCCGCATAAAGTATATGACGAACTGTGGCTGCTAATAAGGTCAGGGAGCACATGGACAGGAGAACTGCTGAATAAAAAGAAGAACGGTGAACTATTCTGGGAGCGAGCAGCCATCTCTCCGATTTTTGACAGTTCAGGAAAATTAATTCAATTCCTTGCTGTCAAACATGATATTACAAAACAGAAAGAGATCGAGAAAGAGATAAAAGAGCTTAATGCCAACCTGGAGCAAAAGATCAGGGAAAGAACTGCTGAAATTGCCGAAAAAAATACAAGACTGCAGAATGAAATTGAGGTCCGGAAAAAAATCGAAGAAGCTCTTCATGTAAAAACCACTGAACTTGAAAATTTCTTCAATGTAACACTTGACCTGCTATGTATCGCAGATATCTCAGGCCACTTTCTGAAACTCAATAAAGCATGGGAAGATATCCTGGGTTATGATTTGCCTGATCTGGTAGGAGCTGAATATATCAACTTTGTTCATCCGGATGATGTCCAGCCGACTATCGAAGCTATGATGAGACTGAATGAACAGCAGGTGGTGCTGGAATTTGTTAACAGATACAGATGCGCTGACGGAACATACAGATATATTGAATGGCACAGTGTGCCTGTGGGAAAGTTTGTTTATGCCGCTGCAAGGGATATAACCGACAGGAAAAGGACAGAAGAGTTTGAATTCGAATTGCTTCAGCTTTCAACCAAACTTACAGGTATGCCGGTGTCTGAGATAAAGAATGCACTGAACATGGCTCTCGAAAAGATCGGAAGGTTCCTCGATGCCGACAGGGCATTTATCATGGAACTTGACATCGATTCAGGGACCGGCAACACTACTTATGAATGGTGCAGAACCGGAGTTAATTCAATCCTGGACATGACTCAGGACATCCCGTTCAGTGATTTTCCTCTCAGAATTGAGACGCTCCAAAGACATGAACATATCTTTATCCCTGATGTCGACGCTATGCCTGCATCGTGGAAAAGAGAACAGGAGTTACTTAAAGGGTTACATGATAAAACATTTCTTGCAATACCTATGTTCTCGGAGAAAACACTGACCGGAATTAGCGGTCTTGTTACGGTCGACAGACTTAAAGAATATTCAGCATCCGAGATTAATGTACTCAAGATATGGAGTAGTATGCTTGCTGGACTTATAAACAATCTGAGGTCGGGAAAGCTGTTGGAACAGGCCCGGCAGAATTTTGAGACCTTCTTTAACACGATCGAAGATTTTCTCTGGGTTTTTGACATGAAAGGAAACATAATTCATTACAATAGAACTGTTGAGGAACGACTCGCATTTTCCCGTGAAGAACTGATCAATAGGTCTGTTCTGAACATTCATCCCGAAGACAGGACGGCTGAGACAGAATTTGTTGTGGGAGAGATACTCGCAGACAGAAAAAATTTCTGTAGTATTCCACTGGTTACCAGGGACAAAAAACTCATTCCTGTTGAAACAAAACTCATGAAAGGCTTCTGGGATGGCAAACCTTCTATTTTTGGGGTAAGCAAGGATATTTCCCAGCTTCAGTACTCCGAGCAGAAGTTTTCCAAAGCATTCCAGTCGAGCGCCGCAATGATGGCTATTTCCTTTTTCGATTCAGGCGAAATGATCGATGTTAATCAGAAGTTTCTGGAAATTCTTGGCTATTCGAGAGAGGAAATGATCGGCCACACAAACAAGGAATTGGGCTTATATGCAGATAAGGATCTGAGAGCAAGGATTCTTGACAGCCTCAACAGGAATATACCTGTGCAGGACATTGAGATATTAATGAGACCGAAAGACGGAAACATCAGAACAGGCCTTCTCTCGGCCGATCTGATATATATCGGAGAAAACCGCTGCCTCCTCACTGTCACAGTTGATATCACCGATCGTAAACGGGATGAAGAAGAGTTATATAAAGCAAGATTGGAAGCGGAACAGGCGAATAAAACCAAAAGTGATTTTCTTGCCAACATGAGCCATGAGATCCGGACCCCAATGAATGCAATAATGGGTTATTCGGAATTACTGTCTTCCCTCGTACATGATGAGATCCAAAAAGACTATCTGAACTCCATCAAATCAAGCGGAAGAACACTGCTTACCCTTATTAATGACATACTCGACCTGTCGAAAATTGAAGCCGGAAGACTCGAACTGGAAATGGATTTTGTGGAAACGCAACCATTCTTTTCCGAATTTGAACGGATCTTTTCATTCAAGACAATGGAAAATGGGATACGGTTCATTACAGATATTGCTTCCGGAACTCCCGCTCATGTTTATATTGACGGAATTAGGTTAAGACAGGTGATCCTGAATCTGATCGGAAACGCAGTGAAATTCACCAAAAGTGGCAGTGTTTCATTAAAAGCCTATTGCGAAAATCCACATATAATAACCTATTCCCAATCCAGGTCTGACGAGGTTATTGATCTGATTATTGAAGTCACTGATACCGGAATTGGAATCCCGGAAGAGTATCTGGATGAAATCTTCGGATCATTCATGCAGATCAGGAACAAAATGAGCCAGGGAGGAACTGGCCTGGGCCTGGCTATCACGAAAAGACTGGTGAACCTGATGAAGGGATCAATTTCTGTCAGATCAAAATCTGGTGAAGGAAGTACTTTCATTGTAAGAATACCTGATATCCCCTATATGAGAAGCTATGAATCGGTTAGAAGCAAAGCAGAGATAAATCCTGATGAAATAATTTTTGAAAAGGCAACAATTCTTGTTATTGACGATCTAGGAGAGAACCGTAAATTTATCTGTGATGCTCTCAGAACAACTGAGCTTACCATACTTGAAGCAGTGAGCGGGGAATCCGCGATCGAAATGATGAACAACCTGGTGCCTGATGTTATTATCACAGATATCCGGATGCCGGGAATGGACGGATTTGAAGTCCTGAAGTCTGTCAAAAGCATGGACAGATTTAAACATATACCGGTAATCGCATATTCAGCCTCAGTTATGAAAGAACAAAAAGAACGGATCTTTAACAGCGATTTTGCCTGCCTTCTGATAAAACCTGTATCGATCAGCGACCTGTTTATTGAACTGTCCAATATTCTCCCGTTTAAACGGAAGTCGGATTCAACTTCTGTTTCAATAAACCCCAAGACCGAAAGCAGTATTATTGATCTTCCGGGATTAATCTCTGAACTTGAGGGTGAACTTATGCAGAAATGGAGAGGTTTCGGAATCAGGCAACCGATCGGTGAGGTGAAAGCCTTTGCTTCAGAGCTCATCAAATTAGGTAATGAGCACAATTGCGGTTTATTAGTTACCTATGGCAGGGATCTTTATGATGCCTCTTTGAGCTTCAACATCGAGATCATACTGCGGTTGCTGCGTGAGTATGTATCACTCATTGACAGTTTAAAAAAATACTGAAAGAGCCATGGATACTTTGAACTCCGAAATACTGAGCGGAACCTCAATTCTGATTGTGGATGATAATCCGCAGAATCTGCAGGTTCTGGGAAGGTTGCTACAGGAACAGAAGTGCGAGATCGAATTCGCAACCAACGGAATAGCTGCATTAGACTGGCTGGAAACAAAGAAATTTGATCTTGTCCTCCTTGATATCAACATGCCGGATATGGATGGATTTGAAGTCTGCAGGAGAATAAGGGCAGATTCACGATTCGATACACTTCCGGTGATATTCCTTTCAGCCGATAACGACAGGGAAAGCATATTGAAAGGTTTTGAACTGGGAGGACAGGATTTTGTCACCAAACCATTCGACAGCAGAGAGCTTATTGTGAGGGTCCGTACCCACATTTCCCTTAAGGACTCCCTTGAAAAACTGGGGAATATCAACAGATTGCTCGAGGAAAAGGTGATGGAAAGGACAAAAGAGCTTCAGATCGCAAATGCAAACCTCGAAAAAATCAATTTAAAACTTACCGAGCTGGATAATGCAAAGGCCGAATTCCTGAATCTGATAAGCCATGAGATACGAACACCTCTGAATGGTATAATCCTGCCTGTCGAGATGCTTAAAGATTCTGTCTCGCCATCAGAGATCAGGGATCTGGTCGACATACTTGATTCATCAGTACGCAGGCTGGAGAATTTTTCAATAAATGCTCTCCTGATCACCAGGCTGAAGACCAGAAGAGAGGAGATCATGAAGAAAGAGGTCAATATTGAGGCCATAGTGGATATTCTGATCGCGAAAGAAGAAAAAAGTATCGTGGGTAAACAACTCACCGTATCAAGGATTGCCGGAATGAAAAAATCAGGGATCATGGGAGATACTGAACTTATCTCAAAATGTTTAGCAAGCATACTTGAAAACGCTGTCAGATATTCACCAAACGGGGGGAATATAGAGATAAAAATGATGAATGATCAGAGTAAAACAATTATCGAAATTGGGGATGATGGTCCAGGATTACCACCTGATATTATTGAACAGGGAGCGGAATTATTCAGCAGAGGAAAAGCATACGATGACAGATCCACCGGGATTGGCATACCGCTGGCAAGATTGATAGCTGAAGCCCATGGAGGTTCGATTGAGCTGAAGAACAAGCCTGGAGCAGGTGCGGTTGTTATGATGCAATTCCCTTCAGGAGATATCCTTAAATCCTCCTGATGCTGGCGATAAGTAAAATGGTAGAAAGGCAACAAACTGAATAAAAATATCTTAAATAATTTAACAGAGTCTGTTCCACGCTTAAATTAACACCAGGAATTGTTCTTTCCCGATTTTTATTATCCATAGTCAGATTAACCAGTGGTTTTTGCTACCAGGAAATCAATATTAACTCAGGTCTATATGCTGTACTTATGAAAAATCTTTCATACGAAAGGAAATTTTCTGGCAGTAATAAATATGAAAATGGCAGGCTGTTCAACAGGAGTGAGGTTAATGATATTGAGATCCTTCTGAGAAAAATTAAGGAACCATTTTTCAATACCCGGAAACAATTAGAGAAAAGGCAGCCTATAGGCCAGGTAATAACTTTCGGAAAGGCGCTCAAAGCTCTGACATTTAAGCATAACTGCAGTTTTGTTTGCCGCTATGGAGAAGAGCTTGTCAATGCTGCCAATGGATTCAAAATTGAAATGATCATTAAACTGCTGATGGAGTATCCCGGCCTTATAAGAAATATCAGGCAGGAACCATGCTCTGAAACAGAGGTCTGATTTAGCAGAAATCACTGCATGTGAGACGGAATAGTTCCGGTTTACTTAGCTGAATTAACTGATCCTAACTCTCATATTATGATTGAGACCCAGACACAGAAAGCAAAAGTCCTGATCGTTGATGATAATCTCAGAAATGTTCAGGTTCTTGGAGGTTTCCTGCAGAATGAGGGATTTGAAGTGGAATTCGCCCTGGAGGGAAATTCTGCCCTCAGTTGGATCAGAAAACAGGAATTTGACCTCGTTCTTCTCGATATTATGATGCCGGAAATGGATGGTTACGAGGTATGCTCCCTGTTAAAGGAAGAGAAGAATACAAAAGATCTGCCGGTTATATTTATCACTGCAAAGGCGGATCATGAGAGTATTATTCGTGGCTTCCGGGCAGGAGCAGTGGATTATGTAACCAAACCATTCATTAAAAGTGAATTGCTTGCACGTGTCAGGACCCACATCGAAATAAAAAGATCGCGCGACCGGATGGCTGCTTTTCTTCACGAGATAGAGGAAAAGAATAAAAGTATTACTGCCAGCATTGAATATGCCAGGAATATTCAGAATGCCCTCCTCCGTACTTCTGAACCATGCATGGAAAAGCTTCCTGAAAACTTTATCTTTTTTCTGCCTAAAGATATTGTGAGCGGTGATTTCTACTGGTTTACATGTGTCGATGACGTCCTGGTGATCGCAGTTATGGATTGTACCGGCCATGGTGTTCCCGGCGCGCTGATGAGCACTCTGGGGATAACATATCTTAACGAAATAGTGCTGGGAGAAAGGGTAATTAAACCCAACAGGATACTGGAGAGTCTACGTGTCAGGCTCATAAAATCCCTAAGCCAGCAGGGGAATTCAAGAATTGTAAAAGATGGAATTGAAGGCTCTGTAATCTGTATCAATCCTGGAAAAGATATTCTCGAGTTCTCAGCATCATTCAACCCGATGATCCTGATCAAAGGGGATATTATGCATGAGATTAAGGCCGACAGGATACCGATTGGCTATTACGAAAGAGCGGGAGAATTCACCAGCCAGACTATCAATATTGAAAAAAATGATCTGGTGTATCTCTTTTCAGACGGATTTATTGACCAGCAAGGAGGACCATCATCCAAACGTTTCTTTCTGAAGCGATTCAAGGAACTGCTTCATGAGAATCACAGACTCCCTCTGGAGAAGCAAAAGGAAATACTTCTTGAAACACTTAACAATTGGAAATCTGATGCAGAACAGACTGACGATATCCTTGTCATCGGAATGAAATTCTGAATTGCCTTTCCTGAAGGTTTTCTACACACACTCATCGTTTAAACATTATTGACTGTCATTGACCAGCCATGGCGCCTTATATCCTGCCGGGCGTGATTTCCTTGCCGGTGTTGCAGGGATGAAAGTAATATCAATTTTCTCTGCCTTACCGCTCTCTATCCTGTAAAGTAACGACTGATAAGGAGCGAATGCAAGATCCAAAACCGTCTTACTGGTTCCATTATTGATTGTGACATTCCTTCTGATGGTGTCAGCGTTAAATGATTGTCCGTATTCAATGGGGAATTTCAAACTGTGAGAACCTGGATTTGAGAAGAAACAATATATTGTCTGACCGTCCTTTCTGCACCAGTGATCCGGAATATCTTTCCCTGACATCCATGGTCTGAGGTCCACGGGGATGCCAGATGTCACATTGCCGGAGCTGAACAATCTGTCGGTCAGTCTTGCATAATCCGGATGATGTATTGTCCCTGGTTCAGAAGGTCTGTTCTTTATAATTACTTTCAATCCTTTAGATGCTAGTTCAGTCAGTTTTTTCAGAACTTCATAATCAAGGAATCTGACATCCAGATAGACCGCTTTGAATGCGGCATCTCCAACTCTGAGTACTCCATCTTCCACCTTTGCTTTGGAGATAAATTCCCCGTTAATCCAGCTTGGATTGAACCCTTTCAGCTCATCCGGAAAATAAACGTATCTCATTTCATACCAGCCCCATGCCCAGATAAACTGTTTTTCTTTAGGCATGATCCCTTTACACCATGAATCTTCAGTCGGCAGATATACAGCTATATCCGAAGATGTATGCCCTCGTTTCATATACCCGGAAACGGTTTCAAGGTACCTGTTGAAATCTGCAATCTCAGGAGCCAGCTTACTCTTGTCTCCAATATGCGTGGTGGCATAAAAACTTACAGTATCCAGGCCATCCGGGTTATGTGCTTTCCCATGCCAGACGATATGATTGATACCATTGGCGAAAAGCGCGTCCGCGACAAGTTTCATATCCGCTGACTGTTCCTCCCTTATATAATCCCGTGGCCAGCCATAGAGGCAGGTGAATGTTTCGGATGATACAAATTGTTTGCCGGATAAAAGCGCTGCCGATGCCGGTATTGAATTGTATTCCGGCTCGAATAACATCGATTCCCCTTCGGGAATATCAAGCTTTGAATAACCTGAGATCAGATCGCAAGGCGCTCCTGCCACCTGACCCCTCGAAGTAATACCAACCGAATTGACCGATGAATCAAAATCGGCATAGAATTTCAACACCTTTTTGGAGATCATGGACATATAGTCAAAAAGATGATCACGGTTCACCGGAGAATAAAGAGAGTCCATGAACGGGGAAATATCATATCCGTAAATGTTGTAAAAATCCCTGTCAAATCCCTCAGTCCAGAGATGTGATGTCTCAACTTCCCAGCTGTCAATGAAATATGATTGTCTGATCTTTGTGGCTGGTCTGGGGAAAGAATCAAGAAGTCTTGAAAAATACGGCAGATAATTTTTCGGTTTAAGATGATCAATGACATAACCGGTCCTGGGATGTTCCCATGATCGCGTTATGGTCTGCCTCCATCCAGGGTCGCCGAACTTCCGCGATGCCTGAGCGAATGTTACATGACTATCACCAAATGGCCAGAGGGTGCCGAGAGTAAGGTCGCAGCCCAGACCTATCGAATCGGCATACCGTATAGTATATCTCACTATCTCCTGCCATTCCCGACTAAGCCATTCCTGCCTTGGAGTATAACTGGTGTCGGCCGGATTGAACCTGTTCAGAGGGTATACCCATGCCAGCTCAACCCCTCCGAATCCATGTTTCCGGAGCCAGTCAAGATTATACCTGACATCTTCCTTCTTAATTACGGATGCAAACCACCAATACCTGGCATATGGTTTGGAGGTCTGAAGGAATGCCTCTTTCCTGTTATCTTCTTTATTTTCTGTTTTAACCTGGCTGCACGAAAGCACCAACCCTGTAAATGTGATGACAATCAAAGGTATCCGGAGAAATTTACATCGTGTTCTCATATTCTCTTATCAAAATATCCTGTAAAAGATGAATTACTAACCTAATATTTACTAAATTAGTGAATAGAGTTCAATAAGGAGAAATCCTTTGCAAAATACTTATAAATTAAAGTCCTTCGGTCAGATGTCACAACTCATTAATAAAGTGAAACAATAAATATGAATAGATCATGTTAGTCCGACAGGACCGGTTTCAGAAATGATAAAAATATAATATTGGTCTCTTTGGACAAAATTGAAGTATTATGAATCGGAAAACCGTCACCCTTGCTGGTGCTATTTTTACCCTGATCCTGCTGCTAATACCGGTGACCAGCATTATTAATTCTTTCAGGCTGAAATCCAAAGGAAAAGCAGCAGTCGGAACTGTTCAGACTGTTTCGGCACAAAGGCGCGGTCTTCCCAGGGTAACAGTCTCCTTCTCAGATGATGAAGGCAGACAGTTCACATCGACCGCATCAAAGCGCAACAGGGTTGTAACAGGAGAAAAAGTGGAACTGTGGTATGATCCGGCCAGACCTGATAAAATTACATTAGGTGATACCACTGGCTACAATTTGAAAGGGGTGGTTTTGATTTCCATAGTTTTCTTATTCCTGGCTGGTTATTTCATCAGATTTTCTCTGACTGACAGGACTAAAAAACTTCTCATGAAATCGGGCAGAAAGGTGCAGGCTGAGATAGCTGCTGTTGAACGAAATGAAAAATTCAGGATGGGCCCCAATAATCCATGGGTAATTAAGTGCAGGTGGAAAGATCCGTATTCTGACAGGGAATTACTCTTTTACAGCCGCGATTACACAATTGATCCGGCTCCATACATTGAGGGCAGACAATATCTGGATGTTTATATTGATCTCAAAAACTCCGGCAAATATTACATGGATGTGACATTCATGCCTGCCGGAAATAATACTATAGGATGAAATGACAGCCTTATTGGATTAATTGTCTGAGGCTATTTAATTACTTACGATGGGGAACTAAGTTCTTAAAATATTAAGTTTCTGGTCAACATAAAATATTCATAATCATGGGATTTATAGGAGTACATAACAGGTTCAATGAATTCAGGGACGATTTCAGGAAAGATACCGGATTAGCTGCCGAGGCAAATATGGAGCTGTATATTCAATATGTTACAGCACGCTTTACAGATCAGAATCACAGATTGCTGACTAATATGGCCAGTGAGATCCAGGATCTGATTAAAGTACTGAAGAAGGTCTGAGATACTATTTCCCGGGTTTTTGAAGTAAAGAAAGAAACCGGGACACATATTATGTTTTCAAATTCAGCTGTCTGATCTGGAACCGCTGTAGCCGTATATGGACAATATTATAGGTTAATTACTTTGGTTAGGTCACTAAAAGAAACAATATGAGTAATATGGGGTCTGAAGGATGGAAAAGTTTGATGAGGGGTTATCCGTGGTTTGTAGGTGAAGACAGCTATCCCATCCCTGCATATTCGGAGTTTATGCCCTCTCCGAGGATCGGAAGAAAAGCGGTGGGAGAGACCGATAATACTCTTTTTACTGATGACGATCCTTACGGCTTGCATATTACCGAGATGGAAGAAGAATATGAGCTTGTTCCCGGTATCGGACATGTCGGACAGCAGATAATGAACAGTATAATAAAACTTGGAAGGGGAGAGGAAGCTGTTTTTATACATGGTCATAATGGAGAAAATCTAAGAGGAAACCCTTACTGGCCGGAAGAGCTTTCAGCTGAAGCCGGCAGACTTGATCATGAAAGATTTGTCATTCTCCTTCCAATGATGCTTTCAAGAACACAGGATGATAAAGGAAGGATTATCTGGACTTTCTTCGGAAACAGTATTCATGATCCGGAAGTGGCTTTCTGGAAAAACTTCTACATTTCACCTGATAAAGAAACGGGAACTGACGAAGCAGTTTCGTTTTTTACAAGCATTATCTCGCAGGCATATAACGAGAATATATCAGACGGCAGATCACTTTATAAAGCTGGTTTCAGGATTTTAAGGTCAGAAGCTGAAAAGCCGGAATGGACAAGACAGTATATAATGGAAGAAGATACTTCCCCCGATGAAGTCAGGTATCTGCTTTCTTTCAGACCATTCGGTTCCCTGCCTCCTGAAATAAAACGACGTTATCTGTCGGGGAAATTGTCAATTGTACCGTTTCCGGGCAGCCTGGTTTTCTGGGGAATGCCTGGCTATATTAAGCTAAAAAAAGAACTGCCTGTTGCCGGTCAGATCCCTTTGCTGAACCTTGTTAAGCATAACAGAGGACTGGGTGGCCTCAAGGTTATTCAGTCAGGATGGATTCATGAACCACGGCCTGGGAAAGAGCATAAAGTGAATGAGGCTCTTATGCGCAACATCATTCACAGGACACATCGCTGGCAGAAGCTGCACAAGTATGATGATGAACTGAATGAGACTCCGTCTGTAGTGAAGCTCGTCAATATTCTTTTCAGCACGGAACCAGCTACTATAGGACTTTACGATAAACCTTTAGCACGTAACAGTCAGATCTGGGACCACGAATTCAACCTGGTGCTTGATGGTCCGGTTGCTGACCGCAAGCAGATACTTAATGCTGAAAAGATCATTCTTGACGGAGGACTTTTTGGATACAGGATCTTCTATCCCCCTATGAAAGTGGGTGTCCATGATATCTATTGGCATAGACCTCTAATTGCCTTTCTTCCTGAAAAAAGCGACAAACCTGTTATCATTCCAAAAAGGCTGACAGGTTATTTCACAGGATATAGCAATAATGATCCGGAAATGAAAAAGCCGATCGAACTGTGGCCCCGCTTTCTGAACCGGGGGCCATACATGTCTGCACTGAATGATTTTAATAATGCAAAAGATCACTATAACCATCAGACTTCGCTGAATATTATTTCTCTGCTAGATTCCTGGCAGATGCAGGATCAGAAACCGCTTGAAAAATCATATGCAAGGAGTATAATTAATATCCCGAAGCAGATGAGCCTTGAGCTATGGCTCGATGGACTTGTCCTTCATTCTGATACCTGTGTGGCCGGTGTTGAAATGCAAAAGATCATTTCAGGGATATTCCGGAAGACAGATAATCATGATCTCCCGGAACCACTTACTTATATTGAAACTGCCACCCGGCAATTTGAAGAAAACTGGTGGAATGATATTAGATTCCTCGCTCACGGGGAATTCATAAATAAGGATAATGCGGATGTGGTTCTTGATGATATTACTCTTGCCCATGCGAGGAAGAATAAACGTGATCTCGAGGATCTGGGTGATTATCTGATGATGCGGCACCGTAAAGCAATAACCGGCAGCGGTATGGAAACCCGGGCAGTATGCGGAGAATTGTCATTCAGATGGAATACTGATTTTGAATTTCCTTTCTTCGGAGGATGGAAGAACAATCAGGAAAATTTCACAGCAGAGAGAAATATACTGGTTATCATCCCTGGTAAAAACAGGAAAGAAGCTGTTATCCTTGGAGATCACTACGACACAGCATACATGGAGGATATTTATGATCATGATCGGGGTGGATACGGTGCACGTCTGTCTGCCAACGGGGCAGATGATAATTATTCTGCAAGCTCGACACTCCTGCAGGCAGCTCCTGTATTTCTGAAAATGTCAAAGGAGGGAAAGCTTGAACGCGATATCTGGCTCGTGCATCTGACCGGGGAGGAATTTCCGTCAGATTGTATGGGTGCACGTAACCTCTGTCAGTCAGTTGTTGAGAAAAGACTCGGACTGAAGACCGGAGAAGGATCTTTTACTGACCTTTCGGATATCAAAATTAAAGGGGTGTATATTATGGACATGATTGGTCATAACAGGGATGATGATCAGGATGTTTTCCAGATATCGCCTGGAAAGAGCGCTGCATCTCTGTACCTGGCTTATCAGGCTCATCTTGCTAACCGGATCTGGAACAAATATGTCTCTGAATTAAATAAATCGGCGGAAAGGAAACATAAAGGCAAAGGGAAACGAGTGTCAGGAACAGAAAAGATTCCCGAAACTGCTGCATTTTTGCATATGGAAGGAGAGGTCAGAACAAAATATAATCCCCACAGTTCAATCTTCAACACCGACGGGCAGATTTTTTCTGATACCGGGATTCCTGTCGTCCTGTTCATGGAAAATTATGATATTAACAGAACTGGATACCATGATACAAGGGACACTATGGAAAATATTGACCTCGACTACGGCGCCGCTCTGGCAGCGACAGCTATTGAGACTGTGGCGAGAGTCGCGACTGCACGCAGTACTGGTTTCAGGCAGTAAACTTCCGCTTAATCTGTTTCCGGATGGATCTTTCTGAAAGGTTGGACCATTATTGTCAGGCCTGATTAACCTGCGCTTAGGATTCCATGTAGCCTATTTACAAAATGATGATCTGACCGGCATTATCTGCATATTGCTTATTGAATTCTCATACAATAAGTAAGGAAGCTTTCCCAAAGCTGCCGTTATTCACATTGATATTGTTGTGTCCTGTTGAAATAAAAATTCTGCAGGAGATCTTTCGGAATTGAAAGCATCGTACATGTTTTTGAAGTTATTATCTCTTTGTACTCCTACAGGCAATGCAGATGGTCTAAAAAATATGTGAAATTTCTTAGGGTGAAATTGATTTTGACTGTATTTAACTAGCAAAGATAATATCAGAGCAATCAAAGTTTAATATACCAAACCTGCCTATAGTACAATATTACTTTCCTTAAAAACTTCAGCTGAATTCAAATTTCCAGATAAGATGAGATCAATCGGAAATATATTATTATTACTGACAGGTCTGATGATATTGACCTCATCATTCGGGCAGACTTCTAATTGTACCAATCTCAACTTCGGGTTGGGCAATTTTACCAACTGGACGGGTTATACCTGGAGATACAGTACAATTGTCACATCTATCAATTCAAGTCCGGCGGAAGGTATAGTTAACCGAAGGCAGACCATCATGTCTGATACATCGGAATATGACGCCAATACCGGATATGCGCTGAGGAAGATACCGCAGGGTTATATGTATTCGGCACGTCTCGGAGATGAAATTGTTTCTTCGGATGCAAATCCAAGATGCTGGCAGCAGAGTCTGAGATATACTATGACAATTGATTCCACCAATGCCCTTCTTATTCTCAGATTTGCACTCGTTTTGCAGTATGCAAGCGATCATACAGCCCTGAATGAACCACGTTTCAGACTTAACCTGTATGACAGTAACGGAAACGTGTTGGAGGATTGTTCAAACTATGATGTTTACTCTTCAAATAAGAATATTAAAGGGTTTACTACATACACTCCTCCGGGATCTCAAGATCCTGTGGAATGGCGCGACTGGACTGCCGTTGGCGCTAATCTGCTGAAATATATTGGTCAGACAATAACCATTGAATTCATGTCTACCGATTGCACGCAGAAATACCATTTTGGATATGCTTATTTTGTGGCTGAGTGCCATCCGTTATACATCACAGTAAAATATTGTGGAGCCGATAATTATGCTACTCTGGAAGCGCCAGAGGGATTCGATTCTTATATCTGGAAAGATAGTAACGGGAATGTTGTGGATACGGTCCAGAACCTGATAATAAGCATGCCCACAGAAAAGGCCCTTTTTTCATGTACTATGACCTCTGCAACAGGATGTGTTGTGACACTGAACAGCTGGGTGATGAAATATATACCGGATGCTGAATTTTCTTCCTTCATGATTGATTGCAATTCAAATACTGTTCAGTTTATAAACAACTCCTCGACGAACTTCGGTACTTTATCGTATAACTGGATTTTTGATGATGGTAATACATCCTCACAGCAGAGCCCGATGTATACTTTCAGTACCTCAGGGATACACAAAGTAACCCTGATTCTCACCAATCCGCCTTCTGCATGTACCGATACACTCACGAAAGATGTTGAATCGTTTTCACCTCCGCTGGTTGGTATCAGCGGATATTCCACCTACTGTCCCGGACTTGGAACCTATATCCGAGCATATGGAGCATGGGATTATACATGGAGTACCGGTTCAAAGGCCGATTCAATAGAAGTTAAGGCTCCTGGAGGAACATTCTGGATGATAGGGCGATCCAGTACCGGATGCGTTTCGGATACAATCTATAAAACTATCTCCGAAGAGCCCGACTGGGCGTTTCAGGGGTATGGCGATAGTATAATATGTGGTAGCAGGAATGTGGTTCTCTGGGCAGTTGGCGCTGATACCTACTTGTGGAGCAGCGGGTCTGTAAATGATTCAATTATTACATCAGTACCCGGAGTTTATTCTGTGGAAGGGACAAATACAAGGGGATGTAAGAAGTCACTTTTTTTCAGTGAAAAAGGGTATCCTGTTCCGGATGCCGTTTTCTCCGTCTCTCCGGAAGCTCTTGATAGTAAACATGATATTCTCAAATGTATCAGCAGCGGAGAATCCGGAGTGCAGTATATATGGGACATGGGCGATAACGCTACTGAATCGGGCTCCACAGTTGAACATGAATACACGATTTCAAATAATGTCCTTTATTACCTGGTCACTCTGATGGCAACTTCATCTCATGGTTGCACCGACAGTGCTTCGAAGTACATCGAGGTAACTCCGTTTGTCCCTAATGTCTTCACCCCTAATGGCGATGGAATAAACGATGTGTTTATGGAAGGCTATAAACAGGAAATAGTGGACAGGAATGGATTGAAGATATATGAGGGTAGTGCAGGCTGGAACGGGATGATTAATGGAAGGCCGGCTGATCCGGATACCTATTTCTACCTGGTTTACTATAAAGACAGTCGTCAGACAACACGTACACGGAAAGGTTATATCACCCTGATGCGATAAAAGAAGCATGAAAAGGAAATATTTATATTTTCTGACAATTCTTGTGATAATACCGGAATTTTCAATATCCGGACAATCAGATATATGCCTGGCTTCATTCTGGAATAACAGGGCTTCATTTAATCCGGCGTTTATTGCAAGGACCGATTACCTTTATCTCTTCTTCAACGCGAGGCATCAATGGCTTGATGTCAATGGAGCTCCGGTGGTCTATAATGCACAGATTTCTGAATATCTCGATAATTACAGCTCAGCAGTAGGATTATCGCTAATTAGTGACAAAATAGGCGCTACCAGGGCCTATAATCCTATGTTCGATTATGCATTCAGAATAGCCAGGAAGCAAAAATGGTCATTCTCTATGGGGCTGTCGGCAGGTGTTTTTGCCAGGGTTATTGATGGTTCACTTCTCGAAGCTGAAACTACAAATGATCCTGCCATTAGCTATGATTCCGAAAACAACGTGAGCCCTGATATAAATATAGGCTTTGAATTTCAGAATTCCCATTTTATCTACGGATTAGCTTCAACACACATCCTGTCTTTATATAAATCTCCGGATTCTTATCTGAATACAAATCACCGTTATGCATATGCCATATACAAAAATGACAATAAGAAATTATGGTCATATACGGTTGGAATGCAGGTGATAAACAGGAGCAATCTGACGATACTGGAAGGGAATTTTACCTTCCAGCTTAAGCATCTTACCAGATTGATCAAATCGCCTGTAATAAAGGGCTCTCAGGAAACTATTGATCTAGGATTGACATATCGTTCTTCCAGGCAGTTGATCGCTTTGTTGGGGATAATGGCATCACCATACCTGAGACTGGGGTATGCGTACGATCAGAGTCTTTTTTCAGGGTATTATAAAAACGGTACCCATGAGATCATGATTGAGTACCGAATACCGGCCAGAGCGGCAGCAACAACAAGAAGATGCGGATCTAAGGAGTTCTGGTACCATTGAAGTTATTGATATGGTCTGATGAAAAGAGACAAATTAAAATACTGGTTCATCCTTCTGTGTCAGCTGATAAGCCTGACGCAGGTTCATGCGATCACTGCTAAATTCAGTGTGTCCAAATCTTCCGAATGTGCCCCGGCTGTTCTGGTGTTTACCAATAACTCTACTCAGGGATCAGGAATTCAATATTCCTGGAACTTCGGACTTGGTGCAGAAGTGAATACCACGGATCCTTCAGCCAGGGAATGTGTATATTCTAATCCTGGAACCTTTCAGATTACTCTGAAGGTTACGGACGGTACAAGCACGGCAACCACCAGCACATCTGTTACTATCTACAAAGGTCCTTCCGCGGCTTTCAAAGCAGATAAACTGTATGGCTGCCCTCCTTTAACGGTTACATTTACAAGTAATTCTACAACCGGAGGATCACAAATATCGGACATATCATGGGATTTCAGAAACGGAGATTATAAAGAAGGCTCATCCGTTCAGTATACATATAATAGCGCGGGGACTTTCAGTTTGGTATTAAAAGTAACTGACAAAAACGGTTGTGCCAGCACACTTACATCTGAGAACCTTATTTCTGTTGCCGATAAACCTGCAGTGAATTTTGCCGCATCCGATACATTTGCCTGTGCTCCACCGCTCAATGTAACTTTCAATAATCTGACCACCGGTTCATCAGCGCTTACATTTAAGTGGGATTTTGGCAATGCAAAGACTTCGGAAGATTTAAGCGGTTCATCAGTATATAGCTCAACCGGTAATTACTCTGTTAAATTGAAGGCAACCGATCAATATGGTTGTACCGATTCACTTGAAAAAAAATCCTATATAAATATCGGTTATAGCAAAGCTGCCATCTCAGTCTTTGATGCGAAAGGCAACCTGTCAGACAAAGGATACCTGTGCGACGGAATTTACAGATTCGTCAGTTCTGTACCTGACCTGCCTGATTACATCTGGGCTATAACAGATAATGATAAAACTACCCGGATTGCAGGGACTGATACTTTGATATATACGGTTGCAGGTTCAGGGAAACTGACTGTTAAGCTGATTTATGGCGATAAGCTGAACTGCACCGACAGTACTACAGTTATTTACTCTAAAAGCTATATTGATGCAGCATTCACTGCAGATAACAATTCGTTCTGTTCATTACCTTCACTGATAAATATTGTTAACTCTTCTCAAAATGCTGACAGCTTTTCCTGGTATCTTTCTGACAAGCTGATATCGAGTCAGAATATTTCTTCATATACGATAACATATGCTGATCTGCCCGCAGAAACCTATAAGCAACTTTACAGCCATGATATTACCAATGTAACATTACCTCTGAAACTGGTCGCTTCCAATGGAGGTGCATGCTATGATTCAGTTACAAAAGACATAACCATATCAAAGCCGGTTGCTCGTTTTGTCCCTGATAAGATATCTGGTTGTATTCCTCTGGTAGTTACATTTTCAGACAGTAGTAAGGCGGTATCGGGAATTGATACTTATATGTTCAGAACGTCAGACAGTTTGCTGATCTCATCGGCTACCCGTACAACCCGGTACACATTTACCAGACCGGGTGTTTATAAGGTAATGGAAGTGATTAAAAGCGGCACATGCACAGATACTTCTCAGATAGTAACTATTTCAGTGGGGGACAAGCTGACAGCCGGGTTCTCTGTAACACCGGATGAAGTATGCAACGGAGGAAGTATAAGTCTTAAGGGAGATGCCGGTATCAGCTCACTTGTACAGAAATGGCACTTCTATTCCTATGGCCTGCTTGATCTGAATTTCAATTCCCTGCCGGATACAACAATTAATATATCTGCTGATACTGTCGGATATAAGACAATTTCACTTCAGGTTGACTATAACGGTTGCCTTTCTGAAACAACTCAGAAAAATATTTTAAAGGTTAAAGGATCAGTCGGGAATTTTACACAATCCTTTACCTGCGACAGTTCATATGTATATTATTTTAAATCAGCTGTGACCCCGTATACTTCACTAAGCTGGAATATAAATTCAGTTGTTTACAGTAATACAGATTCAGTCAGATATGTTTTCCCTTCATCAGGTGATTATACTGCAACCCTTACCGCAGTTGACAATTTGTCGGGCTGTTCCCTGACAAGAACAAAAACGATCAAGGTCAGAAGTGTGAATGCTTCATTTACCCTTAGTGATACAATTACCTGCGTTGGTGAAAAAGTGCATCTCGATGCATCTGCTTCACAAGATTACATTAAAACATGCTATAATGAGGGCTTTTTATGGTATTTTGGTGATGGTTCCGCACCGCGCAGAACATATCTGACCAGTTGGGATCATACTTACACGTCAAAGGGAACAGATACCATTTCCCTGGTTGTGAAAGCTGATAACGGCTGCACGGATTCATTGAGCAAAGTTGTCAGTATTTTCCGGCCATCAGGAAGCTTCACCTCAGATAAAAAATCAGGTTGCCTGCCTTCACTGACAGTTAATTTCGTAAATACTTCAACAGATACTTCAATTATCAGCTGGGTCTGGAATTTTGGCGATGGAAAATCAGACAGCACTAAAACCACCTCAGTATCTCATACTTATGAGAGCAAAATTCAGCAGACATATTATCCTGCTCTGACAGTTTATGATTCACATCAATGCTCAAGCACCTATTCCATCCCTACCCAGCTTATCAGTATCAATGGCGATTTTCAGGCTAATGATAACTCCGTTTGCCTCGGACAGAAGATCACTTTTACACCAGTTGATTCCAGTCTTACAAATCTCTACTGGACTTTCGGTGACGGGTCTTCTTCAGCAAGCACCAATCAGCACACTTATCTTAAGTCGGGAAGCTTCAGCGTATCTCTGGCAGCGACTAAAGATGGCTGTAGCGATACCCTGGTTAAGAAAGATTATGTTTCTGTCGAAGAGGCAAATGCAAATTTTACAGTCAGTGACAGTGTCCTGACTTGTTACCCTCAGAGTGTCATATTTCTGCATGACAATACAATAGACAGTCCGGCCGTCAGCCTGGAATGGGTGTTTGATTCTTATGAACTGAGCAATCTGACTTCTGACAGTGTTCAATATACATTCATCAAACCGGGAACTTTCCCGGTCAGTCTTACCGTTAAAACTCTCAATGGATGCAAGGCGGAAAAAACTGGTAAAATATCCGTAACGGGACCAACTGCAAGGGTGACCTTTTCACCACAACATATCTGCTATAACGAATCTGTTAGTTTTAAGGTTGATTCTCTGGTAAATGTCGATCAATGGAAACTTCTGTTCGGGGATGGCAGTTCTTCAACTGAGAATCCGGTTTCCCATATATATACATCACGGGGGAAGATCATTCCCACAATCCAGCTCATCCATGGTACCTGTAATGCTCTGTATATTCTTGATACTCTTTATGTCTCTGATGTTAAGGCTGATTTCAACAGCAGCGACAGCAGTCTTACAGTATGTATCGGGAATAAACTTAATCTTATCAACAGTTCTTTGAATTCTGATACATGGGTATGGGAGATTAATAGCGTACAGAGCTCGACTGATTTTAATTATAACAATATTTCACTCACTACTGCCGGAGAATATTCCATAAGACTGAAAGCGATGGACAATTACGGTTGTTCGGATTCAATAACAAAAATATTCACCGTTGCTGAAAAACCTTCATTTACCATTTCAGGTGATTCAATATTGTGCTCAGGTAACAACTCAATTACACTCAGTGTTGTAAAAGAAACAGGATCAACTATTAGCTGGACGCCTGCGACCGGATTGAGCAGTTCTTCAGCCTTCGTTACCACGGCAGCCCCTGAGGTTACAACTACCTATACCGCCACTGTTACAAACGCGGCAGGCTGTTCTTCACAAAGTGAGAAGACAATTCTTGTGAACCAGCCTTTTGATCTTATCCGTTACCCGTCAGGTGACACAACAATTTATCTGGGACAGAAAGCTCAGCTGATAATTCAAACCTCTGCTGAGAGCATAAAATATACCTGGGCGCCGGAGACCCGTATATCGTGCACTCATTGCAACAACCCCTGGGTTTCCCCTGTATCAACAACAACATATACTGCACGAGTGACGAACGATTGTTTCGACCTGACCGAAAAATTCAATGTAAATGTAATTGCCGATTTCTATCTGGAAGCGCCTTCAGCTTTCACTCCCAACGGAGACGGTAATAATGATGTCCTCAGATTTGAGTCAAAGAACATCACTTATTTCAACCTGAAAATATTTAACCGGTGGGGTGAATTGGTTTTCTCAACGACTGATGTCAATGCAGGATGGGATGGAAGTTTTAATGGCCATCTTCAGAATGTTGATACGTATAAATATATGCTCGAAGCCACGTCGATACATGGCTATAGTTTTGAAAAGCGAGGTGAGTTACTGTTACTGAAATAAGATGCCAGGATATTGTCAGATATTATTAATCAAATTGCCCTGATGAAGTCAGCTATCGTCCAGATCAGATCCCGCCTGAAGCATCCTTTAATAATGCAGGTGCTTTGCTTTGTGATGTGTCTGCAATCAGAGACTATCCGGTCGCAGGATGTTCATTTTTCACAATTCTATGCTGCACCACTTTTGCTAAACCCCGCGAATACAGGAATGGCAGAAGAGGATTTGAGAATAACAGCTAATTACAGAAACCAGTGGGCAAAGATTGGTTCCCCATACGAGACCACCAGTACATCTATCGAAAAAAGGATGGTTATAAATGATCAGGCCTTTGGAATAGGAGCTGTGATCCTGCACGATCAGTCATCTTCATTCAACCTTTCGGCAAATGATTTCTTCTTCTCATTGAGTTATTCAAGGATAATTAAAAATCAGCAATTGGTTTTTGGTATTCAACCTGGCTTTGTAATGAAGTCATTCAACCCTGACGGACTGACCTTTGGATCACAATTCGATCAGTCACTTGAACTATTCAATTCAGCATTACCGAATCTTGAAAGCGGAATGGCTGGAAGAGTGAATTATTTTGATCTGAACGTTGGTATATACTGGCGGACTTTCATTAAATATTTAATGCCGTCGGCAGGACTTTCAATCAGTCACGTTAACCTTCCTGTTGAACAATTCACTACATCTGCAAACGGAGTAAAACTGCCTTTGAAGATGACTCTCACGGGAGATGTTACAATAACTCTCAGCAACAAGATCGGGCTTACACCCCGTATGCTGTACAGTTACATGGCAGGGGCAAATGAGCTTCTTATGGGGAGCAGCGGGAGCTATAAGATAGGAAGTTTTGATTTTCCGGTGAAGAAATTGTTTGCCGTAGCAATGGTAAGAGTCAATCCTGCACGTAATATTGATGCGTTTATTGTCGGAGGAGGATCAGAACTTGAAAAGTTCAGTCTGGAGCTTACCTACGATTTCAATATCTCGCCTTTGCGAACAGTTACAAATTTCAACGGTGCATTCGAACTGTCGTTTATTTATACCGGGGGCAGACGGAAACAGGAGGGTGCAAACAGGCCATGTTATTTCCTTTATTGAAAATAAGCTGGTAAAATGGATGATACGAAAAAGAAATATGAATTATATGATAAACATGTGAAGCATGTAATATTGCTTCTGGCGGGCATTCTCATTTTCTCAGCTGATTTGTATTCTGTGACTGCCCAAAGTGATTCCACGGAAAAGTTTATCAGAGACCTCAGGGAAAAGGCTATCAGATTTGATAAAAAAAACGAGGTATTCAACGCCATTGAATATTACAGTCGTTATCTGGCCTGTCAGAATAAGGATATTGATCTGACTTACAGGCTGGCATCATTGTATTTTCTTACAAGAAATTATACAAAAGCCAGTCAGTATTACGATGCTGTGATAGCACTGAATCCGAAGAAGATCGCCCTTGCGTACTATTTTAAGGGTCTGGCATGTATGAATACTGGTAATTATAAGGATGCGATCGAGTTATTTCAAAAGTTTAAGAAGAACTACAGGGCTAAGCACGATAAGAATAATTATAAAAAGCTGGCAACAATCTATGCTGCAAGTTCCGAATGGGCGCTAAATAACAGTGTCCCCGATAATAAATTTATAATAACCCATCAGGGAAATGCATTGAATCATTCCGATATCGATTTTGCCCCTTTCCCGGTTAATGACGGAACAATTTTATACGGAGCTGTTTACAGCGATCCTGGTAAAGGGATAGAACCTATACGTCAGATATTTAAAGCAAAAAAAATAAATGGAAAATGGGAAAGCGCCGGTTTGTTCGAAGGTGAAATAAATGATCCGGCTTTCAATACGGGAAATGCAGCGGTGTCAGAAGACGGTCGGAGACTCTATTTCACCCGATCGCATAAAAACTGGTTGGATAAATATGTAAGTGAAATTTTTGTCAGTAGTTTTGACGGCAGAAAATGGCTTATCCCGGAAAAGCTTCCTTATCCGGTAAACAGCGAAAATTATTCGTCTACTCAACCGGCTCTTGGGAAAAACCTGAAAAACGGTAATGATATACTTTATTTTCTGTCCGACCGTCCTGGTGGCAGAGGCGGATATGACATCTGGTTCACAGAGTTTAACATCAAAACAGGCAAGTATACAGATGTGGTCAACCTGCCAGGTACCATAAATACTTTTGCCGATGAATGCAGCCCGTTTTATGATATCTCAACCCGGACTTTATACTTCAGTTCCAAAGGACGAAAGAATGGCCTTGGCGGTTTTGATATTTATAAAACGACAGGTTCCGAAAGAAAATGGGCAGAAGTATTGCCTCTCCCTGCTCCTGTGAATTCTTCCTATGACGATTATTACTTCACTATCTTCAGAGATAACAGGGAAGGATTCTTTTCCTCTAATCGTCCCGGTTCCCTGTCGTTGGATAACGGAACCTGCTGTGATGACATATTTGCCTTTAATATTACTGAATGCGTTCTTATCAACTCAGTCGGAATTGTCAGAAATTCCGGCAGTAATAATTTCTATAAGTCAATCGATGAAAAATATCATCTGGGGCTGGTTACTCCTGAACCCAATTCCCCTTTAAGTGAAGTGCCTGTAGAACTCTACCTGACCGACGAAAATGGAAAAATCGAAATGCTTTTCCTTAAAACAACCACTGATAAAAATGGCAGCTATCATTTTGATCTTGACAGGGATAAGCATTATTCAATTCTGATCAGGAATTATGGTTTTTCCGAGAAAAAAATTCAGCTCAATACAATGGGCAAAAACTGTAATGATACAATTCATTTCGGGACTGCTTTAATAGAATATCTGCCAAAAATCAGGATTAATCTGAATATCTATTATGAATTTGACAGCTATAAACTGTCAGATTCTGCAAGAAAGGTTATTGACGACATGGTAATGCCTTTGTTTGATCTGTTTCCGAAAGGGATATTCGAGATAGGATCCCATACCGACAATGTAGGGACTGATTTGTACAATGTGAAATTATCACAGAAACGCTCAGAAAGTGTTGTGGATTATATCATTTCACGAGGAATTCCGGTGAGCCGTATTGTCGCCAGAGGATTTGGCAGCCAGGTTCCTGTTGCACCAAATACCAACTCCGACGGATCGGATAACCCTGCAGGCAGGCAGATGAACAGACGGACAGAGATTTATGTGGTGGGTGAAATAAATTCAACATCAAATGATGAGTAATTTATAATTGTGAAAACAGGTCAGATTATGTTTAAAATAAAGCAAAGTTTTCTGGTCATTCTGTTATGCCTGATGCGGTCAGTTGCCATTGCACAACTGCCTGACGGAGTTGTTGGCACACAGTCTTTCATAAAGCTGATTGCAAATAATTACAAGGCTGAAAATGCTCTGACATTTGATCCGGCCGGCATAAACATCAGCGCAAAAATCCCCATCAATGTTCATGTTGTTATGAACATAGAAGGTTTATCGGGAATAAACAAATCGGATATTTATAACAGTGTATCAACAGCAAACAGTGTCTTTAAAAATGCTGGAATTGTGTTTTATATCGATAAATTCGATTATATAGGCGATTATAACTATTCCTTCATAACCAATAACTATCTTAAAAAAGAGGTTCTAACTCTTTATTCCGTCAAAAACAGTGTGAATCTTTTTGTGGTTGATTCAATAATTCTGGGTTCAGCGAGGGTATATGGATTTACCTATTTCCCTGATCAGCCGGACAGTAATCAGATCTACCTTGATAAAAAATATACCGGAGGAAATTCTCTGACTACTTTGCTTGGTCATTTTATGGGACTTCTGTCTACACATGAAACAACCGGAGGAAATGAACTGGTAGCAGGTACTAACTGCGCTGCTTCCGGAGATTTTATATGCGATACCTATGCCGATCCAAATATCTACGGCATGGTTGATGACAGCTGTCGCTACCAGGGCACTCTGAAAGATCTCAACGGGAAATATTATCTGCCATCTGTTGCCAATTTCATGTCCGATGCCCCAGACAAGTGCAAATGTGTATTTACCCCGCTTCAATACCGGAGAATCTACTACTACTGTCGTAATTACAGACAATATCTTATTAAGTAATTCTGAAGGAAATCAAAACTTCATACACCCCGATTCATCCGGAGTCGCCGGGACACTTCAAGAATAAGAGAGTGGCATACTGAATATCATGATCCTGATTATTTTCTCTTACTGCCGGCCTTACTGGTTGGCATGCCTGATATACTGCTTCTTGTACTCTCTGGCAGTCAGTCCTGTAACTTCCTTGAAGGTCCTGTTAAAGTGGCTGATATTATTGTATCCGGTTGAATAACATATTTCGGTAATGGATCTTTCTGAGTTGATCAGCATCTTGCATGCATGTGCAATTCTTATCTCATTGACGAACTGATTGCATGTCTTGTGGGTCCTTTTTTTGAAATATCTGCAGAAAGATGTCTTGCTGAGATTCACCATATCTGCAATCTCATCCAGCAGGAATTCTTTCCTGTAATTATCCATCAGATAGCTCATTATCTTGTTTATCCTCTCATACTCTGAAGCGTCTACCGAACTTATGAACCCGGGGCTTGAAAGGAGTGTATATGACTCTGCCTTTGCAAATGCATCAAGAGTCTGAAGAAACAGTATGAGCCTGTCAAATCCGGATGAATTATATACAGATTTAATCAGTGATGAGATTTTTGAATGTTCTTTCCCGTTTATCAGTATCCCCTGCTGGCCCCTGAGGAACAGTTTCCTGATATCAGATAGTTCGTGATGGTCGAAGAAATTATCTCCCAGAGCATTAATGAGGAATTGTATGACATAGACATCCACGTACATGTCTTTATTTCCCTTATAAAAGTCGTGATCGTTTCTCCACAGATGTGGCAGATTGGGACTAATAAACATAAGATCTCCGTCTTCGAATGGTCCGACGTGGCTGCCCATGAAACGGATGCCATAGCTCTTCTCGACAAATATAATTTCGGCTTCCGGATGATAATGCCACGGATAATCCATAAAAGGGACGATCTCTCTCTTAACAAAGATCGAGGAAGCCAGGTTTGGAATTACCTTTTCGAGTTTGGCTTTCATAATATTCGACACTTATTGTTATAAAACTATAGTATTGTACGAAATATGTGACAATATAGTGTCATTTATTGAAAATCATGTAGTTTTTTTTGCCTCCGCTTAATTCTAATTTGACTTTCATATTCAGATCACAGTTAATCTCTGACTTAGACTGGTTTTTAACCCTGTTAACTTAACTACTTATGAAACAAATCACGTTGATTGGAGAATTTCTTGATCAATCTCTGAAAAAAATGTTTTTGATTCTGGGTTTGGCTTTTGTCCTAATTTCCCCGGGAATACTGAATGCCGGCCCAAATGTTTTGGATGAGAAAGACCCTGTCATGGATCTGAAGGCCTCCCTTGCGACATCAACCTCAGTGGTGATGGATATGGAGCGACAACGCAAAATCACCGGGACCGTTACAGATGCCAATACAGGTGAGGTATTGCCTGATCAACTATTGTGAAGTAACTATGAATGCTTAATTACTAAAATTATTGATGATGAAAATTAAAGAAAACTCAGTCAGAGCTGGTTTTGTTGGATTTGGTGAAGTAAATTCTCCGCAACAGCTGATCAGGGATAAGTGTCTGCAGGCCGGGAAAGAACTTGAGACTCTTGGTATTGAACTTATTACTACTGAACATGTCACAGATGATCTGGAAGGTGCGGACGTCAGACGGGCAATTAATGATCTGAAGTCGGCCGATTTTGATCTTCTGATCATTTGCCTGGCTGGCTGGATCCCTTCGCATGCCGTGATCTCAATAACCGAGGAATTTAAGCATTTACCAATGATCTTATGGGGCCTCTGCGGTGATATCGAGGATGGCCGGCTTGTTACCGCTGCTCCTCAGGCCGGAACTACAGCTCTGAGAAAAGTATTCAGTGATCTGGGCTACAAATTCAGATATGTATTTAATATAATAGGAAAGCCTTCCCCTTCGGAAAAAATACTGAGCTTTGCCATTGCTGCAAAGGCTGTGAGATCGGTCAGAAAGACCAGGATAGGCATGATGGGATTTCGTGACATGAAGCTATATAACACATTGTATGAAGGACTCTCATTGAAATCATTAATAGGAACTGAAGTTGAATTTTTTGAAATGCTGGAACTGGTCCAGCAATCTGAATTGGTCGGAAGAGATGAAGTTAATCTTATCCTCGATAAAATTAAAAGAGAATGGATATTTGAGAAACCTGTGGATGGAGATTTCCTGGCCAGAGGTGTAACCTATTTCCTGGCGGTGAAAAAAATTGCAGAAAGATATGGCTTCGATGCAATCTCATTGAAGGATGTTGACGGTATGAAAAAGCTTCTTAATTTACCTCCGGCAATGATATTCATGTTACTCTCAGATGAGGCTGGCCTTTGCACTATTCCTGAAAATGATGCCATGGGGGCGGTTACTCAGCTTATTCTTAAATCTGTTACCGGGCAGTGTGCCGCTTACCTCGAGTTTTATGAGTTCTTCGAAGATAGCGTCCTTCTTGGTGTACCCGACTTTGTCCCGGGAGAAGTTGTCGATGGTGGAGTTAGAGTAACATCTGCAGCTTTCGGGAATATCAGCGGAGGTCTTCTTAATATTTCAACTCTGAAAACAGGAAAACTGACATTGGCCCGGTTATCAAATTCGGGTTCTGAATATACGATGCATATCTGTAGCGGGGAAGGGAGACTTAAATCATGGGAGGAGGCAGGATGGACCTTTCCTGCTCCCCAGCTGCCAAGTCTAGAAATATTCCTCGACGTTCCGGTTGAGGATTTCGCTCAGAAGATCTCAGGTCAGCATTATATATTAGTTTACGGCGATCACACGGGAGTTTTGAAGGACTTCTGCTACTTAAAGGGAATTAAAGTTGAATGAAATGGGTTTTATGAAAAAGTATGATGCTGTAATTTCAGGATACACTTGTGTTGACCTGATCCCGGATTTCAAAAATGAAGGGATATCAGCTGGTTTGTCTGATCTTCTGACACCAGGTAAGCTGATCGAAATAGAAGGATTGAATTTTGTTCCGGGAGGCATAGTCCCGAATACAGGTCTGGCTATGAGAAAATTCGGGAAACATGTATTTCTTAATGGGCTGGTCGGTGATGATTTTGTTGGAAGGATCGCGAAGGAATGGTTAGGAAAATATCAGGTCTCCGATGGAATTGAGACAACCAGGGAAGCCGGCACGGCATTCAGCATAGTTATTGCACCTCCGGGAGTCGACCGGATCTTTCTCGAATCACCCGGATGTAACCGGATTTTCAATACCGGAAATATTAACTATACTGCCGTATCTGAAAGCAAAGTGTTTCACTTCGGATATCCACCTCTTCTCAGACAGTTTTATATTAATGATGGTAAGCAGCTTGCAGAGGTATTTACAAAGGTTCAGGACCTGGAGGTTGTAACTTCTCTTGATCTTAGCTGGCCCGACCCTTCAAGTGAATCAGGAAAAGTTAACTGGTCAGCGATAATGAATAAGGTTCTGCCACATGTGGATATTTTCATCCCAAGCCTGGATGAGGTTTTGAAAATCATGATGCCTGATCAATTTGACGAAATTGAATCCTCCGGAAAAGGTGATATTCTGGATATGATTCCTGTCAATATTATAAGACAGCTGGGCAGACAGATAATCGATTCAGGGGTCAGGATTCTGCTTATTAAAGCCGGTCACCGCGGAGCCTATCTTCTCACCGGTGATATTACTTCAATCAACACTAAGGCTGACCTCAGTATGGATGAGAAGAAATGGAATAACTGTGAACTCTGGTGTAGCGCTTACAAAGCCGATACAGCACTGATAAAAAACTCTTCCGGGGCAGGGGATACTGCTGCTGCCGCATTTTTGTCTGCCATCCTGAATAGTCAAGATCCGGAAAGTTCTGTTAGGTATGCAGCCATGGCCGGACGAAACAGCCTCTATACCAAAAATAATTCTGACGATCCGGGTAACTGGGAGGAGCTTACTCATGATATCAGAATGGAAAGAAATGAACTGACTTATTTCAACAGGAAATGAAGTTGAAGGAAATGGCAATGGGAAAAACTCTTAATACAGATTTAAACCTTCTGGAATAACCGTAATATCCTCATTCCACTCAGGAAAGATCCTGACGTTATTGTAAAAACATTTAAAAAAGAAAAGTATGAAAAACCAATTCAACCAGGAATCCGTTACTGGATCCGGTATTGTCAGAATGTACATGATGACAATTGCAGCTTTGATACTTTGGTGCGCCGGTACCGGCAATGCAATTGCACAGCAGTCCGGTCCGTCGTTTACTGTAGATGTTTCAAAACCGGGAGTTCCAGTTGCTCCGGTATGCCGGGGCCAGCAGATAGAGGAGTTCAATTACCAGATAGAGGGCGGATTATATGCACAACTCATCAACAATCCATCCTTTGAAGAAATAGATACTAAGCTGAATGATAATCCTGCCGCATACTGGACACTTGTGAAGAGCGGTAATTCTGATGGAAAATTTTCTGCACAGACAGCTAAGCAGACCATCATGCTCAACGCTTACCAGAGACATTGTATGAAGCTGGAAGTTTTATCCTTATCATCAGGGAATGTTGGTCTGGCAAATAGTGGTTACTGGGGAATAAAACTGGTGAACGGTACAAAATATAAGGTGTCATTTTGGGCAAGGAGAGGAGAGAATTTCAAAGGGTCAATAATTGCCAGGCTGGAAGGCAATGACGGCAAAGTTTATGCGCGATCGGCGGAATTAAGACCAACAGGGAACTGGCAGCATTTCACATGCGATCTGACTGCAGGCGGTATTACTAAAGTGTCAGGTGAAAACCGTTTGGTATTATATGCTACTTCTGCCGGAGATGTATACTTTGATGTCATTACACTGATGCCTCCCACGTGGAAGAACCGACCAAACGGGTTACGTCCGGATCTTGCTGAAATGCTCGCCGCGCTGGAGATGAAATTCATCCAGTTCCCCGGAGGATGTACTGCTGAATCATATACAATGGATACCTGCTGGAACTGGAAAAATTCAGTCGGTCCGATCGAGGAACGGGCTGGTTCGACAAGAAGCAGATGGGCGTATAAGAATGATCTGTTTTTTGGTCTTGATGAGTATCTTCAATTATCCGAAGACCTCGGCGCAGAGCCTGTATATGTTACATCAGCCGGTATCAGTGAAACACCTCAGTGGGGACCATATGGACTATGCCCTATCGATAAAATGCAGCCGATAATAGATGATATTCTGGATCTGCTTGAATATTGCAAGGGCCCTGTAACATCAAAATGGGGAGCTAAAAGAGCCGCCAACGGACATCCGTCTCCTTACGGCCTGAAGTATATCGAGATCGGGAATGAGAACGGCTGGCAGACAATCAAGGAATATATCCCGCGCTATACTATGATCCATGATGCTATAATGGCTAAGTATCCGGATCTTAAGATTATGTTCAACAGCTCAAATGTGCCGGAATCTGCTTCAGCCGGATTCCTTGATTATGTCGATGATCACTACTATGAGAAAAATCTTGCACACATGTATAATAAATATGACAGTATTAATCCGGCTTGGAAGAAGGTCTGCGTTGCTGAATATGCTTCTTCTGTTAACGGTAACGGGGGCAATGTCATAGGTAATTATGGAGATGCACTCGGAGATGCAGTTTTTATGCTCGGATGTGAGAAAAACTCTGAAAGGATATGGTGGACAGGCTATGGAAATTATGCCGGCCTTCTCGGACATGGGAATTTTGGTCCGTGTATTGTATGGAATGATGCGGTTTCATGTTTTGCCACACCTTCATATTATATGCAGAAAATGTTATTTACCGATAATGCCGGAACAAAGCTTCTTCCATTCGAAAAAAGCTCTACCGGTTGTTACTGGTCTGCCTCGCTTGATACCAGGCCTGGGAAGAACGATATACTTATAAAAGTTGTGAATAACGGGAATAAGGCGGAAACAGTAAAAATAAATCTCAAGGGCGCAATAAATATCAACATTGAAGGAGTTTCCGAAACCATGAAAGGTCATCCCGAAGATGAAAATACCATTGCTGATCCGAAGAAAATCTATCCGTCGGAAGGAAAATTCAGAGCCGGATCAGGCTTCGATTACACTTTCCCCGCTTATTCGGCAACTGTCCTGCGAATAAGGATGGCTAAGGCAAAATGATCTTCAGTTTCATCTGAGGTCGATCATTTTGACAGCATTATTTGAACTGAATGTTGGGAAATACATAAGAGAAGCTTTTACCGGGTTTAGTGTATACCTGCCGGCAAATCTTGGCAGCAGCTCAATAGTATAAGTATATACTCCCGGATTAATATGATCGAAAAATACCGCGACATGGTCACGAAAGAATTCGGTATGACATGAATTCAGAAAATAGCCGTTTTTTGAATCATACGTGCAACCGGCTGGGATAGGTATTTCCATCATTACAAACCGGGCGTCCTTTATGACTTTGAGAGTAACGAACATTTTTACAGGCTTGCCGGTCTGAAGAAGCGACTGGGTGTTTTCAAATCTTGATTCAACTGCAAAACTGGTGGAGTCTGCTACAGGATCCTTTCTCCAGAATTCCTGATAATATGTAAGATAGACCGGGTAGCTGCCTTTTTTTGTAACTATTACCGAATCGTCAGGATGTGTTTGTATCTGAAACGGGAATTTGGTCACTTTCCTGTTGATCGATCCGGAAAGTATAACCTCAGTTTTAGACGCTTTTCCTCCCGCCTGATTGATAAGATCAGGAAGAATGGTTTCAACTATTGATGCAGATTCATAAGTGTTGGTCCAATATCCCAGCCTTTTTTTCTCATACAGAAAATTCCTGATCCTTTCCAGGTATGCCGGATCCGTTTTGCTGCTTTTCTTAAGTATCCTGTATGCAGAAAGAGTTGTCTGTACAGTATTTTTGTATAATGAGTTTACTGCATCCTGATCGCCGAAATATATATTTCCAAATATGGTTGTCTTCTCGTACTTAAATACAGAGTCCGTGCTGAATTCTGTCCCTGTCCGTTGTTTTAGTTCTATCAGTCTGAATTTATCCTGGAGATCCGTGAGTTTACTTTCATTTATTTTGGATATATACTTCCGGTAATCTATTTTCTCATCAGTAAGACTCATCAGGTAGAGAAGATTTAACCTTTCAATATTGTCTGTATTCGATTCAAGTTTCCAAATAATATAATCTTTAAGGGCGTTCTCCTTCAACCTCACATTATACCCCATTTTGCCGGCTCTTGTCAGGGCGCCCAGGGCATGTATTGTCACCCAGGATGATGTTTCTGATCGATCCCACCATCCCCAGCATCCATCAGCATTCTGGTTTTTTTCCAGCGCCCTTATAATCTTGTTCACCTTCATCTTTTGGTAGAAGGGTTTGCCATTGAATTTTAAAATAGTCTCATGGTCAAGCAAAGCTGAAAGTTTAGATGCCAGTTGCTCATTACATTGATAAGAATATGCAATAATCCTTCCCAGTTCATCTTCGATAAGTTCTATCTGATCTGACTGAATATATAGTTTCCCTTCCCCCGGAAGTGTATTGCAGGAAATATTCACAATTGTGTCGTGGTTCAGGACGAAAAATCTGCCGTTTGTCATTTCTATTCCCTTCCTGAATACAGGGATCTGTTTCTCCTCTCCGTCTATATATCCGTCATTTCTCCTTAAAAAATATTTCACTTTGATGGTATCATTACTCATTGCAGAAAGGGGAAGCGTATCTGCGTCTGTTTTTTCACTTCTGAAAATATGCGACTTCCTGATTTTGTCATTGACATCGAAACGGATATCTGCCGCAACTGTGTCTGCTGTGTAATTCAGCATCTTTCCGATAAGGTTTGAAGAGTCTCCCTCTATAAGGAATCTGGGGGTATAAAGTCTGGCCATCAGCGGTTTGTAGGATTTAACTGATCCTTTTAAGTACCCCGATTTCTTTTTCCCGTTCATTGCCAGAACGTAGGAAGACCAGTTTGTCACATCATCAGGATAATGAATTTCGAATGATACCTCGCCGTTTTTATCTGTTACAAGATCAGGCTTCCAGTACGCGTAGTCCCGGAAATATTTCCTCACAGTCCCCCCAGATGCTTCGGATTCACTGAGGAAGGTACTGTCATAGTCTGCTCCTTTGAGTAATGACTTAAGCTTAGGATTCGTTATGTGCATTCCATTTGTACTGATCATAATAACTCCGTTGGCTGCCCTCGATCCGTAAATGGAAATCAGGCTTTCGTCTTTGACGACTCTTATGTCTTTCAGCATCTCAGGATCGAGGATTGAAGGATCTCCATTGAATGGGACTCCATCGATAATGTATAAAGGTTCATTACCTGCACTAAGGGACCTGCTACCCCTTATCCGGATCATGTTACTGGCTCCCTGTACAACCGAAACACCGGCAACTCTTCCCATCAGTGTATTCTGAATCCCCATAGCCGTGACCACCACTTCCTGAAGGGCCATCATTTCAGGTTCCAAAGACACATTGACGACACCTGAACCTACCAAAACTTCAGCAGTTTTGTAGCCTATAAAACTGAAAATTAGTTCCTTGCTTCCATAAGGTACAATTAGTGAATAATATCCGTTAAGATCGGTAATTGTGCCAATGGTCGTTCCTTTTATCATTACTGATACTCCGGGTAATGGGCCATCTTCACTTACAACTGTGCCGGTAACTGTTCTTCCTTCTCCTGAATACATTGTTAGGGAGCGTTGCCTCTGAACCTGCATCATGTAATTCCTGAAATTGATATCAGACTGATCATTTGATCTGTACACCTGTTGTTCAATAATTCTGTTCAATTGTACACTGAAATCGTCATGTTTCAGTTTGAAAGGCTTATTCAATCTTGAATAATTCCAGCCGTCAGGCTTAACTGGAATTGAATCATATCTGTAATATTTTTCCCCTCGGAAGAACAGGATTACCGACCATATACCCGGATCAAGATTCTCCATTTTCATTATATTGCCGGGGTACACAATAGTCTTCTCCGCATCATCCTGTGACATAAGCATAATAAACATCGGACCCAGGCCGAATGAGCTTCCTGCAGAATCTATTTTAAGCATTAGTCTTCCATGATGCGGCAGTGTGGTCTTTGGCAGATTGAATCTGGCAGAATCTGCTTTTTTCAGGAAAAGGTATTCATTGTAACTGTCAAGAATCCTTTTTTCAGACAGGGGAAGATCGGAAAATCTCAATGAAGCCGGATTAAAGCCATAACGCGAGACCAATCTTTCTTTATCTGTACATCTCATTTTAATGACAGAGGGGGAAAAATCAAATTCAAAACCAAAGTCAATATTGAAGGTGTGTTCGTAAGATCCCGGTACCTTGAGAGTTGCACCGACAGGCCTTACGGGCCCTACTTGTTTCAGAACGTTATTCCACTGATATGACTGATAATTTGTTTCCTGGTATGTATTCCTTAAAGGAGGCGCATTTAAGAGTGTAACCTGTTCTCCCTGTTTTAAATATGCAAAATTATCACCGAAATTGTTCCTGAAAGGGAACAGGTATCTTGAAATCGTTTCCTTTTCATCGTTGCTGAAATAAAGTTTTGTTTGCCTGACTTTGAAACTTTTAGCCTTCCTGAGATCGTTGATGCTTATTATCAGCTTTTTACCGGATTCAAAGTGAACGCTGTCGATCTCAAATATCCTGGTTTGGGTTCGTATCCCGATATGATGAAATCCACTGTCTATTCTGAATGAATAAGGCTGCTGAATATTCCTTACCCAGTTAAAATAAACAGGAACCCGGTCGATATAAATGCATCTTATCTGAACAGGATCACCCTTATCGATAACAAATGGAGCAAACTGGGTTATACCATCTTCCGGTGCGTAGGAAAAAAACCTTATCTCATCTTTGTGGTAAAGAAATCTGTAATACCCGATTGTATCCAGTTTAAAGATACTATTCCAGTAAGGATAATCCAATCCTGTTGCCGATTCACCCTTTTCTGACTGGCCATTAATGTGAAAATTATTCCTGAGCTGCCTGCCCTTGCGCTTATCCGGGAAGATGGGTGCTCTCTGTGGATCTTCATTGAATTTTCCCGTATACGAGAATGCTGTAAGGTCGACATTCTCCACCGGCTTTCCGTGACTATCAGTTACCTTTATATCCATTCTGACTTTTTGTCCCGGGTAGACCAGGGCTGGCTGGCTGACTTGTATCTTCAGATCATTTGAATTACCTGTGAGATCATATGTTTCAGTAGTAGTTTTGCCTGACCACAGGTAAACTAACGACAGGAAATATCTCGATCCTTTTTTAATCCGGCCGTAATAGTCGTAACTATTTCCATAGCCTTTGCTTTCCAGGGTGTTTGCTTTGTAAAGGAACCAGGCAAAAGGCAGTTTCCTCGGATTCAGAATGTTTATTTTCAGAGAGTCATTCTTAACCTCCGAATCGCAGCTTATGAGTGATGTTTCATTATTAACGGATATTGATCTCGAAAGTCTTTCGGTGATAATCCTGTAGGATGAATAGTATGGATTTATTTTCTCTTTCAGCGGAAGGCTGACATTTCTGGGAACAGATTGATATCCGAACCTGTCAGTCCCTGAAATTGTCGCACTGCAGCTGAAGGGTCGTCCATTTATTGTAGGAGTGAAAAGGATTGAATCATTGTTGAGCTCATATTTCATATCCTCAGAGCGATCAAGGAAATTAACATCTATTGCCTTATCCTTATATTCATTGTCTGTCATGCGGACTTTGACTATTGCAGTATAGGAGATATCCGCGGATGGAAAGAGTGAATCAGGAACAGGGATCATTGTTTCTCCTGTTTGTTCGAGTCCGGTCTTTTTATAAAAGAGAGTATCTTTCACAAAAACATTGTTCCCGAACTGGTTGTGCATTTCCCTGCTCAACAAAGCAAAATCAATTGTTCCATCCTGAATATTGAGACCATTCTCATCGGTGGCCCTTATGTGGAACGCAAATTTTCTGCCTCTTATCTGGGTGCCTGAATCAGGTCTTACTGTCAGAACAATGCTTTTCAACTCATAATCCTCATACCTGAAAGATCCGGAAGCATAGGTACGCCTCTTGCCATGTTTAAGCATGATCTCATAGCTGGTGTCCAGGTTCAGGCCCAGGGAATCGGCAAGGACAAAATTCCCAGAGTAACTACCCGGACGCGCTGGTGTTATCTTCTCAATATCAATCTGTTTGTCCCGGTCTTTGCGCAGCTTTACATCCAGAGTTTTATTGATTGGCCTTCCATGGTCATTTACAATATATGCCTTGAATTTTACTGTATCTCCCGGCAGATATTTGGGCTTGTTGAAGACGAAATATCCAATTTTGGTATAATTATTATATCGTCTCTGGAAAAATCTGTTCCTGGACCAGAACGAACTCAGATTATTCCCGATTTCATATGGTTCACCCCGGATAAAATCCCTAACTGTAATAACCGGAGCTGTGACTATGAATTTTAAAGGTATCCATACGTACCTGAATGGTGTCCTGTAGAGGAACAACGATTTGAATCTTCTCAAAGGAGAATAGTCGAATTCCCCTGACAGATTGAAATATGATGAGACTCCTTTGTAACGGACCTCCAGAACTCCCTTACTATTCGATTTAAAAAGCAGGTATGCTTTAAGTTCCCCGTCATAGCCGAGCTTCCTGCCTTTAACTTTCACTATGGCATCATGCACCACATGCCCGGTTGTATCATAAACCTGGATGCAGAGATCAGTGTTATTGTTAAGTTCCTGAACATTTACATTCAGAACCGAAAAGATTTTAGCCCTGAGCTCATTACCCTGAACATTCACCTTAAGATAGTGACCAGGCTGTAATTTGCCTGTGTATTTTTCATACAATGGAAATGAATCTGACAGTGTGTGAAAATATGCTTCATTCCGCATCCATCTGTTGCCGGATGATCTGTATATCCTTGCAGCCTCGGTATTAGTAATGCGGTATATGTAATTATATAATCCTGATTGTCTTGATGAAATCAGATTCTGGCCATATGACTGCAGACATAAGGAAAATAGAATAATATTGATCAGCTTCTTCATGTCCAGGGGATTTGAACCCTACACTGAGATTTTTCTACTGTTGATACTTTCACAGCTGCTTACAAGTTATATATATTTTTTCTTTTTCAGTCTGTGAGATACCTCAAACTTAAAGTAATATTCTTGACACGGAGACTAAGATTTTCAAACTGTTCACCGTACATGAAAGTAAATATGATTCAACCACCTGTTTTTCACTTTCCTTCAGAATGACAGGGCATTCATGATAGCTGATCAATAAAACATAAAGCCGAAACCCCGTGTGATTGCATGATTGGCTTTGAGTGAGAAGGTGAAATGGACAAAGAAATCAACCCCACTTCCTAAAACATTAATGATACACACTTGTGAAGAGAGAGGGGGCCAATAAAAGGTATATGAATATTCAGCATCAGGCAGATAGATGCGGCTTCATTCTACATGTAAAAATATTACAGCTCATGACATCAGGTTTTCCTGAATAACTTAATTCTGATGAGATTACCAGTAAAATACCGGTCATCGCTTATTCTGCCTCTGTTCTTAAAGGACAGAAAGAGAAGATATTCACAAAGGATTTTGCAGGCCTTCTTATTAAACCGGTAAGCATTTCTGGCTTGTTCTCAGAATTGATGAAATTTCTGCTATACAGAACCATAAATGCGTTCAGATCTCAAAGTTTAAATGAATCGGGTGAACCGAAAAATCCATTAAAGATCCTCATTCCCCGATGGGAAAGATTATCTGTAAGACAGCCTCCGGGTGATGTCAGATCTTTCGGCCACGATCTGTCTGAGCCGGGAGAAAAGCATGGATCTGAATTAATCTCCAGGTACGGTAATGAACTGGAAGCTGATATTAAAATTCCTCCTTTGAATTACAGGGGAAGGATGACATTTGCAATATCAATCGGACCCGGACAGACAGCCGCTTTTGACGGTTTCTCACTTATGCCTGTGGATGGGTATTCTGGTTGGAGGCCTCAGGCAGTAGAGGTGCTTAAGCAAATAAAAGTTCCAATCATACGGTATCCTGGCGGTTGTTTTGCTTCATTCTATGACTGGACTGATGGTGTCGGACCAAGGATCGACAGAAAGCCAAAGGTTCCGGAATACTGGGGCGGGCTTGAGGAAAATCAGGCCGGAACAGCAGAATTCATCCAATTGTGCAGAATGACAGGTTCAAGACCTTTCCTTTGCGTTAACATGCTTACAGGTAACGCGATCCACGCAGCTGAATGGGTACAGTACTGTAACGGAAACCGGTCGACACTAATGGGGGCTGTACGTGAATCACACGGTTTTTCCGAACCTTTCAATGTCAGATACTGGGAATTGGATAATGAGACTTATCGCCGGTATGGCTGGGAGGTGATTTCAGTTTTGCCAATTTTAATAACATGGCAAATACCTGGGGTCAGAACATTATTGAATGCACAAAAGATACCGTGTTCATCTCAGCAGCAGGAAGGGTATTTGAACTGATGAGCAATAGCAGTCTTTCGTATGTTCTGAAAGCTAAGACGGATACGGAGAATCCTGGCATCCTCATGCAGGCAGGAATAGATTCCAGCTCAGCTGAAATGACAATTTATGTACTTAATTATAATCCGGACGATAAACACCTGAAGATTGATCCCGGCAAATGGCATATCTCAGCTGCCCCCGCAACAATGAGATCTTTATACGCTGCCGGCCCCTTGAGCTCAAATACCGTTTCTTACCCCGGAGAAATTAAAAGCATAAACCGGTCAGTAGCCATCGGAAAATCGGGAAAACCATCATTTGTTGTTCCCGCATGGTCAGTCAATGAGATCCGGTTGTCGCTGAAAGGAAAATAATCTGTTCTTCTTAATTCGCTTGTTGTCTCGCAGATTGAAGGTGAACTGTGATATCCGAGACCTCGCGCTTCTTTAAATATCCGGCTAAACTCAGTGTCAGGAAAGGAATGTATCAGAGAAAGTTTGGTCAATTTACAGATATCTGTTATTATTGATATATCTGAAAAAATTCACTTGAATGGTAAAAACTGGTTATAAAACCCCGGTAAGAACGGCAGTCGTGCTGTCATTGATTTTTCTTGTCTATAACGCTGATGCGCAAAGAACTTTCAGCACCGGTTACTTCAGTATTTCAGTAAACGGGAAAGGCTGGATCACAAGCATGAGGAATACAACCGTTAATCCTGCAAAGGAGTTTAGTCCGGCTGACAGGCCTTCACCTCTGATGTCGCTTTACGACAACGTCAGAGATGTTTATTATCAACCGGTCAGGGCCTCTTTTAATAGCACCAGTCAATCACTTACACTGGATTATGCTAACGGATCGGTAGCAACTCTGAAAATCAATCCAAAGGGGAAGTATATCAGAATTACCCTGCAATCCCTTTCACCGCGTAACGGGATTGCAGATATTCAATGGGGCCCATACCAGACAAATATTACAAATCTGGCTGGCGAGATTATCGGGGTCGCCAGAGATACATCCGAATCTGTGAATTATGCCATAGGAATACTTGCCCTTGATGATATTACTACCGGAGGCGACTCCCGTACCCAGGGCGATACTCCGCCAATGCAATACGTGATCCATAGTCCTGACAGGATAAAGTTTCCGGTTCCCTCCGGATTGCATGAAGGACAGTTATTTTCAATTGGAGGTGACGGGATAAGTGATGTAGCTTTCTATTCCCATAAAGAAACATATTACAGGATGCTGTGCGGTCATTCCGCGATGGTTGACAGCCTCGGCAGGATCTATATCACTTATCATGCCATGGACAGGACAAAACCGAGAAACATCCTCTTCTCACTCATCCCGTTTATGGAAGCCGACAAACCGAATCACCTGGAAGTGCAGGCGCTCAGGGGTGTGGATTTTATTGGTTCGTCGATAGCTTTATGGGGCAGTCCCGATAGTATTGCTCTGAAGGTTGTAATCAATGATATTGTACTTGCAGAAGGTCTGCCTTATCCCGTTCTGAATGGCAAATGGATCAAAGATCCGGCAAGATATGTTCCCGATATTATTACCAAAGGAAACCTGTACGACAGTGCTGTATCCTATGCCGCCAGACTGGGCTTCAAAACAATATATGCCAATGATCTTCCTTTCTTCAAACCCGACCGGGCCAATGCAGGGTATATCGATGGAAAGAATAATGATACTAAACCGTTTCATTTTACCAACGGTGATAAATCCCACAAGGAATTTTCCAATTTGTCCAATCCGCTTGGAATCTTTATCGGGAGACATACCATTACAACAGCTCTGGCCCCGGGTACCAGGGATGCCAGTCCTGTTCCGGGCGATAGCCTTTGTTATCAGCAAAAAAGAATTCTTGCCCGGAAAATCAATTCTTCCGATTCTCTTATCTGCGTGGATAATCCCATGTATCTCGATGAGATTGCCAGCTGGGAGGGACATGCCAGAAACCTTAATATGATAAAGATCGGGAAAGAGCTTATCCACTACGAAGGAGTTTCTTTCACCAAACCTTATATACTTGCCCATGTTACCAGGGGATACTGGGGTACCACGGCTTCGGCACATGATGAAGGTGATACAATATTTAAACTTCAGGTAACCCTTAATTACGGATATGATGGCATTATACCCGACATGTATCTGCAAGACCGGATCGCCGAATACTATGCTGATGTTTGCGCTCTTAACGGAATTTATTATCTCGACCAGGACGGGCAGGAATTTCTTTATGATGGCGGTCATGGAAATTATTCAGTGAAACGGTTCTTCAGAAAATTCACAGAAAGAGCAGATTATCACCGGATCCCATATATCCGCTTTACAGGCGCAGGCCTTTCTGAGGGCTCATGGCATTACCAGAGTATATGGAATGTGGGTGGTGGAACCAATATGTATGATCTCAGAACACGCGAATGGGGAAGTACGACAAGCGAGGGAAAGGATATCAGGGATGCTGCATTCTCAAATTTTTTCCCTGCAACATTCGGCGGTAATTTTGATATTAAAAAAGAGTCAACGGTCGAACAATATGAACATATCGAGGCAATCTCAGTAGGCGTTGGGGTGACATATTCGCTGATAATGGATCAGAAGGACGTGGAAAGCTGCCCTCAGAAAGATGCTATATTCAGAGCCATACGGACATGGGAAGATGCCAGGGCCGCCGATGCTTTTCCCCGGAAAATCAGGAAACTACTTGCTGATCCTTCTCGAGACTGGACACTTGAATCCGGAAATGATAGAAATACCTGGATCCTGTATAGAAAAATAGAGGGTCAAAAGGTAAACGCGGTCATACTGAAAAGAGCTCCCGGATATTGAACTCCGATAACAACAATAATACAGGAAAAGCGCCCTTATTGACGCTTTCCTGTTTCTCTGTTCTGACATTATCCCAAATGCAGCAGATCGTCAGAAATGATATTGGTAAAAAAATTAATTTATGTCCTTATCATCCTTTAGTGGATGACTTATTTTAAAAATTCCAGAGCTGCTTTCACTGACTGAGCCAGGGAGGTGGTCGGTCTTCCTAAAAGCTTTGAGAGCTGACGCTTATCGTCGAACAAATCCCCTCTTGAGGCAGATATATCCCATCCAGCTATCGCCTCTGCAATCGCCGGTGGTAATCCGAAAGTTTGCAATATCCCGGCATACTCTTTCTCTGGGAGATTTTTATATGGTATATCTTTTCCTGTCTGTAGTGAGATTTCAGCTGCAAGTTCTGCCAGCGTATATGCTTTATCACCTGCCAGTTCATATACTTTGCCCTGATGGCCTTTCGATGTCAGAACAACGGCTGCTGCTTCAGCAAAGTCTTCTCTCGCAGCAGAAGAAATCTTCCCTTCACCGGCGCTTCCCACAAAAGCTCCTCCTGCAATTGCACCCTTAACTGATCCCGTGTAGTTTTCCGTATACCAGCTGTTACGCAACACCGTAAAAGGGATTCCGGATTCTTTCAGCGACGCTTCAGTTGCCAGATGTTCTTTGGCAAGACTGATAGAAGAGGTGTCAGCATGAAGGATGCTGGTGTAAACGATCGATTTTACACCTGCTTTCTTTGCTGCTAATATGACATTTTCATGCTGCCTCGCACGTTGTCCGATTTCGTTGCCCGATATTAGCAACAGAAGATCAATTCCTCTGAGAGTATTTTCCAGATTGTCCGGTTTGTTGTAATCAAATTCTCTGGTTTCAATCCCCTGATCAGCAGCCTTCTGAGGTGAACGGACCAGCGCTACTAAATTTGACGGCGAAGTTCCTTCTTTAAGCTTCTGCACTGCTATGCGACCTAATTGTCCTGTCGCTCCGGTTATTCCGATTTTCATTTTTAACTCCTTTCTTTTTAATGTTATCTTAGTTGTTATTGTATATTTGCTTTCTATTGGAAATATACTTACGTTTGGAGAGTTAAAATTAAACAGGAAGTTTAAGAAAAACAAGAGCTTACGAAAAAGGGAATAACTTACCTCATGGTTAGTATTATTAAAAATCAGTCAGATATGGTATCAGAAATTTTAAAAAAATATGGTGATGCAGAACATTGTCCTGTAAGGAATGTCATAGACAGGATAGGAGATAAATGGTCGGTTCTTGTACTTCTGATCCTGGAAGAAGGAGAAGTGCTAAGATTCAATGAGATTTATGGATCCATCAAGACGATATCTCAGAAGATGCTTGCTGTTACATTGAAAACACTGGAAGCTGACGGACTGGTTAACCGGAAAGTATATCCTCAGATTCCGCCTAAGGTGGAATATAAATTAACTGCCAGCGGAAGATCTCTGCTTCCTCATCTTCATGGGCTGGTAAGCTGGGCTCAGAGCAACATGGGAAGGATCAGGGAGTCGCGGGAAGTTTATAATAAGAAAACAATCATAAATTAATTCTTTCCTATATCCGGATTCGTTGCCCGCTATTTATCTGAATTTATTGAGTGAAGTAACTCTTTTAAAATCATCGTTTTCGCACGGAAAATCTTCCATGAAATGACAGGCGCGGCTCTCTTTTCTTGATAAAGCACTTTCGATGATAATGGAAGCTACTGTTGCTATGTTCCTGACTTCAAGGAATTCCTTTGTAACATGGTAGTTCCAGTAGAACTTGCGGATGTTATGATTCAGAGCATCCATGACTTCTTTCGCGGCATTAAGCCGTTCCATGTTCCTCGAAATGCCGCATAGCTGGGTCATTGTCCGTCTTACGATCTCCCAGTAAAAATTGATCGAGATTTTATCTTTAACTTGTTCTGCCTTGCCATTGTCCCAGACAGGGATCTTATTATCGGATGAGGAATGGTCTGTCTGTAACATATGCTGAACTGCCAGCCTTCCGAATAATATACATTCGGGTCCAGAGTTGCTTGCTAGCCGGGTTGCACCATGCAGTCCGGTATATGCAGTCTCGCCGAGAACATGAAGGCCGGCAATAGCTGTTTCGCCCGATTTCCCGCATTCTACGCCGCCATTGCTGTAGTGTTCAGCATAGACCACAGGCACTGGCTCTTTGGACATATCTATGCCTTTGGTGAGACAGAACTCATAAGAGTTCCGGAATTCATTTTTCAATATTTCTTTAGGAACCCCGGTTACATCGAGCCAGACACATTCAAGCCCGTTCTTTCTCATTTCCACGTCCTCAGCTTTCGTGACAATATCCCTTGTTGATTTGGATCCCTGAGGATCATACTTAAGAACGAAGTCGGTATTTCCTTCCCTTGTCAGCTTCAGAAAGGCACCAGAACCACGGAGTGCCTCAGTAAAGAGAAATCTTCTGCCGAATTCATTTTTGGCTGATGGATTGTAATAAACTGTAGGGTGAAATTGAACAAATTCCATGTTTATTAGATTCAATCCGGCTCTCCAGCATGCCGCATATCCGTCGCCGGTAGCCGCATCAGGATTACTGGTATACTTGAAAACCTTCCCTAGTCCACCGGTTGCAAGAAAGACTCCGTTAGTTGAAATTGTTTCGACACATTTTCTTTCGTCATTGTAGATGTAAAGTCCGAGGATCGAGTCATTTCCTTTTTTGCCGGTCAGCCGGTTTGCTGTGATCAGGTCAATAAGCGTGTGATGTTCATGTATCCTTATGTTCTTACTGGATTTTACCCTGTCTGTCAGGACTTTCATTATGCACCGTCCGGTAATGTCCTCATAGTGAAAGATCCTGGATCTTGAATGTCCTCCCTCTTTATGGAGATTAAATTCTGAGCCGTTCCTGTCGAATTTTACACCGAGTTTTTCCAGCCAGACGATAACATCCGGATAAAAATGCTTCACGCAATATTCTACGATCGCCGGATCATTCAACCCTTTGCCGGCTTTAAGGGTATCACATATATGAAGGTCAAATGAATCATCTCCCATGGGAATACCATTCGGAGACGGAACGGCTGCAAACCCTCCTGCCGTAAGCCAGCTGTTGTTCTCATCAAAAAACGATCCTTTTAAGTAAAGGTCAACGTTTCTATCATTGTCAGCAAGTTCCAGTGCAGCAGAGCATCCTGCAAACCCAGCACCTATTACCGCAAAATCTGATTCCCGGACCAGTTCCATTTTTACAATATTTGATTTATACGAATTTCTCCTCTGCAGTGAATTCAGACGTTAAAAGTAAAGCTTTTAGCGGTTCAATGAATATATTCCGGTCTCTTAGGTTATTTGATGCGGTTTATAAAATCTGAACAGCCGGCAAAAAGATTCTACTGTGGACTGTCAAAATTTACCGGTGGCCCATCAGATGATGTGATTAATGGCTATCTTTATTCAAATTTCAGATAATTAACCTGGTTTTATTCATTATGGAAACTTCAGCTGGAAGAGGAAAATCCCCGACTAAGCATGGGATTTTTCATTTGCTTATAATTATCACATTTGCCATTATGGGTTGTTCCGGTAATCCAACCGATCATGGTTCAAGGCTTGAAGCCGGATTTAAAAATCCTCCCGGAAATGCAAAACCTCGTGTATGGTGGCACTGGATGAATGGAAATATCACAAAGGCAGGGATTAAGGCTGATCTCGAATGGATGAAACGTGTAGGATTTGGGGGATTCCAGAGCTTTGATGCTAATATCACTACGCCTCAGATCGTTGACAAACGATTAATATATATGACCCCTGAATGGAAGGATGCTTTTCTTTATTCTACAAAACTGGCTGATTCGTTGGGTCTGGAGATGGCAATTGCCGGATCGCCGGGCTGGAGTGAGAGTGGTGGACCGTGGGTGACTCCTGAACGGGCGATGAAAAAACTTGTATGGAGCCGGATAAGACTGGATGGAGGAAGATCATTTACCGGGAAACTGCCTGTACCACCAACAACTACCGGGATTTTTCAGAATATCGCACTCGGTAACTTTCTGGATCCCTCACCGGAAAAGCTTCCGGAATATTATGCCGATGCAGCGGTTATTGCCTATAAAATTCCTGCCAATGATCTGACTCTTTCTGAGCTGGATCCTGCGGTTACATCCAGTGCCGGAAAACCCGAACTCTCACAGTTAACAGATGGTGATCTTGCCCGCACCGTTTTTCTGCCGGCTGCGACAGGGAATGAAAAAGCATGGATCAAATTCGAATTTAAAGAACCGATGAAGGTATCCTCGCTGACACTGGTTTGCATTCCAACAGGTTTCAATGGCCATGAATCTGAGGTGGAAAAAGAGTTGGAAATCTCAGACGACAACATAATATTCAAACCGGTATTTGTCATCCCGCAGGCAGATGCGATGGAGCATACCTTCTCTTTTGAACCGGTATCTGCAAGATTTTTTCGTATCGCATTCATAAACCCTGCACAAATGGGAGTGTCATCAGGAAATGCTGCTGCTCCAGTCAGGGCATCTGATAAAGGGATCAAAATTGCGGAAATCGTTTTGCATACCATTTCAAGGGTAAACCGTTTTGAAGATAAGGCAGGTTATACACCTGCATCAGGTCTATATGCTTATGCTTCAGCCCCTGTGCCTTCCGGAGATGCTGTTGACAAGTCTGAGGTTATTGATCTTACATCAAAAATGCACCCTGATGGTACGCTCGACTGGACTCCGGGGGAAGGCCGCTGGGAGGTGATCCGGTTCGGTTATACATTGACCGGCCACCGGAATGCACCGGCTTCACCGGAAGCAACAGGACTTGAGGTAGATAAACTTAACGCGGGTTATGTGAAATCTTATTTCGAAAATTACCTGGATCAATATATAAATGCAACAGGGGGTATGATGGGGGAAAAAGGACTTCATTACATTATTACCGACAGCTGGGAGGCCGGTGTTCAAAACTGGACCGACAGTATGATGACTGAGTTCTCAAAGCGTCGGGGATATGATATGTTGCACTGGATGCCGGTACTGACCGGACAAATCGTAGGAAGTGCAGAAGAAAGTGACAGATTCCTGTGGGATTTCAGAAAAACCATTTCTGATCTGACCACCGAAAATCATTACGACCAGCTGACAACTATTCTTCACAACCGGAATATGGAACGTTATACCGAATCACATGAGTATGGACGTTCCTTTATCGCGGATGGGATGGAAGTCAAACGCAAAGCAGATATCCCTATGAGCGCCATGTGGACACCCAACAACGTAGGTGGCAAGCTGAGTACCGGGTACAAAGCAGATGTGCGTGAATCGGCTTCCGTGTCACATATCTACGGGCAGAACTTTGTGGCTGTCGAATCTATGACATCTTATGGCAGTCCCTGGGCCTGGTCGCCGGAGTTCCTGAAACCAACTGCCGACATAGAATTGGCGAATGGAGCCAACCGCTTTGTTCAATCAGTTTCGGTTCATTCTCCATCTGAGGTTAAACTTCCGGGCCTCAGCCTCGGACCTTTCGGACCATGGCTGAACAGGCACGAAACCTGGGCTGAGCAGGCTAACCCCTGGATGATGTACCTTACACGAAGTTCATTCATGCTTCAGCAGGGGAGGAATATTGCTGATATCATTTATTATTACGGAGACGATAATAATATTACTGCCCTTTTTGCAAATAAATTGCCTGACATTCCATGTGGCTATAACTACGACTTTGTAAACAGTGATGCGATCGTTAATGTCATTTCGGTAGAAAAAGGTCAGATAATTACTCCGGGCGGAGCCAGATATAAACTCCTGGCTCTTGATCCAAATTGCAGCTATATGACATTACCCGTTCTCAGAAAAATCAGCGGTATGGTCAAAGCCGGTGCAGTTGTCGTTGGTGAGAAACCTTTAAATACGCCCAGCCTGAGTGACGATCAGGGTGAGTTTAATACTATTGTCAATGAGCTGTGGGCAAACGCGAAAAGTGAAAATATAGTTGGAAAAGGCAAGGTTTATGAAGGCTGTTCTGTTAATGACGCTCTTAAATTATTAAAGGTTGATCCTGATTTCGGATTCACAAAACCTCACGATGACACAGAGGTATTATTTGTACATCATAAGCTTGATGATATCGATTTCTACTGGATCAACAACCGGAATGGCAGGAATGAGGACATAACGGCAAATTTCAGGGTAACCGGCAGGATTCCTGAAATATGGCATCCGGAAACCGGAGAAATTGAAAATGCCTCCTATAGCATGGCAGAAGGTAGAACAATTGTACCTCTCAGACTTGTGCCTGACGATGCCATATTTGTGGTCTTCAGAAATAAAACCAATAAATCATCAGAAACTCTGAAACACCCGGAGGAGACACAACTGGCAATAATCGACGGTCCGTGGAACCTTGGTTTCCAGCCCGGCAGAGGCGCCCCTTCAGAGATCGTGGTTGACAAACTGATTTCCTGGAGCGAAAACATTGAGCCGGGGATTAAATATTTCTCCGGGACAGGTACGTATTCCAAAGTGATACAGGCTCCTGATAGCTGGTTTAAAAAAGACCTTGAAATATGGGTGGACCTTGGCGACGTGAAAAATATTGCCGAAGTGATTGTTAATGGTAAATCTCTTGGAATAATCTGGAAAAAACCCTTCAGGATAAATATTACACAGGATATTAAGCAAGGTGAAAACAAACTTGAAATAAAAGTCACGAATCTCTGGGTGAACAGGCTCATCGGCGATCAGCAACCGGGAGTGACTAAAAAGATATCTTATACTTCAGCGGCTTATTATTCATCCGGCACTCCTCTGTTGCCATCAGGGCTGATAGGACCGGTAGCTATTTCAGGGATATCGAAAAAATGATTTATGATTAATCATTTTGCCAGTGAAGAGAGATCCGCATATAATAGTTGTGTAATATTCATCCCTGGTAATTCATTAAGAGAACCTGAATATTGTCTTATTAAATTTTTCAGTATATGAATTCAAGAGAAAGAGTTCTTGGAGCTTTCAACCGCACCGGTTTCGACAGGATCCCGGTAAAACATGAAGGGACACCTGAAATTAATCAGTTGATAATGGATCATTACGGCCTTTCAAACATGGAGCAGGTATTACGTGTGGTAGGGGACGACTTCCGGTATGTGGAACCAGTTTATATTGGTCCGGGATTACGGAAATTTTCTGACGGTAGTGTCGAAGGTTACTGGGGTGAACACTACAGATATGCTGAGTTTAATGGAGGAAAATATCTCGAGTCGTGTTATCTGCCATTTGCAGACATTCATTCGGTTAAAGATCTTGACAGGTCTCATTTTCCCTCAGCCGACTGGTTCGATTATTCCACGGTTAAGAAGCAGTGTGCTGAATTGTCAGACAAGGGTTATGCAGTATGCTACGGAACTGCAGGCGACATGGATTTTATAAATAGTATTGCCCGGGCTCGGGGAACTGAGCAGGTGCTTGTTGACCTGATCACGGACGACCCTGTTTACCTTGAAATAATGGATGCCCGCTTCAGGTTCTATTATGAAATGCATGAACGTGTGCTTAAGGCTGCAGAAGGAATGATAGATTTTACTCATATAGGGGAAGATCTTGGAACTCAGACCGCGCAGGTAATCGGATTTGACATATTTGATAAACATTTTGCCCCGAAATTCGGGAAGTATTTTGATATGGTTCACAGTTTTGGCGCCAGAGCCATGATGCACATGTGCGGCTGTGTCAGGGCATTCTTACCCCGGTTGATTGAACTTGGCCTCGATGTCTATGATGTGGTGCAACCTACAACACCAGATATGGATATTGCTGTTCTGAAAAAAGATTTCGGAGACAAACTGACTTTCTGCGGAAGTGTTTGCGTTCAAAGTACACTCGCATTCGGGACAACACTGGATGTGAAAAAAGAAGTGGAACGACGAAAAGTGCTCTTCCCTGATGGCGGACTCTTTCTGGGTCCTTCACATGCTATCCAGGTTGGTTCCCCTCTCGAAAATATCATTGCCTTTTATAAAACAGCGGGAAGCCTTAATGAAAATATCGATGAGTCAATCCTGTCAGTCAGCGAAGGGAAGAAAGCCGGTGAAATAAACATGTCAAAGCTTTTCTGACACGGTCATCCCAGCGAATTATATACAGGGTAGACCCCCTCCAGATAATTAACTTGGTTTCAAAAGGTGGTAAAAGATCTGACGAAGTATTATATATAAAACATGATAAGATGAAAACTGGTAATGTGATATTTGTGAAGAGTATTATTTTATGCTTTTCAATTTACATGTATTCTAATGGTAATGCATTAGCACAGGGAGGGGTAAATGTTGAAATAAAATCTGGCAGGGAGACCGGCAGGATACGTGCATTAAATGGAGGAGCTCTCAGTCCGGTGTGTAATTTAAAACTGCTTGACCTGTCTGAAGAATTTAAAGAATTGCATATACCATTGATTCGTTTGCATGACGCTCCCTGGTTCAATGATAATGTGGTCGATATACATACTATTTTCAGCGATTTCAGGCGGGATCCTGCAGATGAACAAAACTACGATTTCCGGAAAACAGATGATTATATTAAATCGATCATTAAAACCGGAACCGGTATTGTATTCCGCCTTGGAGAAAGTATTGAGCATACAGAGGTAAATTATTATGTGAATCCTCCTGCTGATTTTAAAAAATGGGCTGAGATCTGCTGTGGCATTATCAGACATTATAATAACGGATGGGCCAATGGTTTCCATCATAATATCAAATTCTGGGAGGTATGGAACGAGCCTGATGAACAGGGTAAAATGTGGACAGGCACCGAGAAGCAGTTTATAGATTTTTATGCGGTTGCGGCTAAAAGAATAAAGGCAGAATTTCCGGATGTAATGGTTGGAGGCCCTGCTTTTTCGCATCCGTTTTTATTTCAGGATGGGAAATATGTGCCATCTAACATGGCGACAAGCTTTTTATCATACTGCAGGGACAAATCAATCCCTTTAGATTTTTTCTCATGGCACAGTTACGATGCCAATCCGTGGGCAGCAGTAAACAGGGCTTCCCTTGTACGTGATTTGCTGGATAAGTTTGGCTTTAAAAAAACTGAAAACCATATGAATGAATGGAATTATATTCCAGGTGAAAAGTGGGACTTACTTATGGACAAAGAATTTCAGGGTCGCCTGCGGAGTGAGGCTTATGCCGGACAATATGGGTGCAAAGGAGCGTCATTTATTGCAAACGTGCTGATGCTTTTACAGGATGCACCTGTTGATATGGCAAATTATTATACCACAACCGCCGGTCTGTTTGGCGTTTTTTCAGAATATGGCGAACCGCGTAAATCCTATTATGCATTTAAAGCTTTTGCTGAGCTTTTGAAAACACCGGTTCGGGTTGAAACAAATTATAATAAAGCAGATAGTGTTGTTGTGTGTTCGGGTGTAAATTCAGAAAGAAGCAGGTTGACAATTTTGGCGAGTAATTTTAGCTCAAAGGCCAGAAAAATTAATTTCAAATTACCGGATAATAGTCTGGGGAACTCAATTAAGGTCGCGGTTTACATTATTGACGAGACTCACGATCTCGCGAAAATAAATGAATATAATATCCATGGTACACTCTTGGAATTTTCAGAAAACCTGCCATCATCATCTGTACTAATGCTGGTTTGTCAAAAAAACTGACTGACCTTGTCGTTTGGACAGCATTTGGTTAATTGATACAATATTAATTTGATTTTGACGGAAATTCCTTCCTGAACGATTTTCCGGCTGAATGTGCATTGGGCTCTATTGGTATCAATAGTGATGTTGATTATGTTTCAGCCTGTTGAATGGCTTAATGATCGGAAGTGTGGCTTTCGTCTAATTTGCTGATGATTGATCAGTATTCTTTTAGCGGAAATGCTGCTAATCCGGTTGCATCCTTCATTATGGGATATATTATTGTTCTCGCTGTAATTATTTCATGTCTCGGGCTTATTGGATTACCTGTCTGTTGTTTTATCCCGTTTTACAATTCTTTCAATCTATTCATTGTACACACTAGCCCAGTAAGTGGCAGCGCAGTTCCTGCAAGGATCACGACAAGCATAAATTGCATGGCACAAGTTCATCAACACACTAGCCGGTTCATCCTCCGGGTTCTGAGGCGCCAGCTCTCTCGTGACAATCCTGGCTGATATGCCTATGGAAGTTACTATAAGGGATTTCAGGGCACTTTCAGTTCTCTTGGTTTTAAGCTAAATTTTCTATGTTTATCCGGCTCCTGTCATTATGTTGGTCATTTCTTTGTAATCGCCTGATATTGAATGAAACTAAACCAGTTATTTAATAGCTGAACCGACAAAAACATTCACGATTGTGCCCCTCGGTTTTCCAGACCTATAGTAACTGCTTTTTTCATTCATATGAACTGTAAGTACCTGCAATTCGGCTCCGCGTTTTATTGGGATCAAAGGTTTAATTCGATATTGGGAAAGTATAATATCCACAAAAAGAGCATCATAATTGATCAACAAGATTCAAAGTTTCTTTAACTTAGTGCCAGTGAAGGTTGAAAGCCCGGGTTAAGAAATGTAGGATGCAATAATTCCGCGAGTTGAAAAATCTAGCTTATGTACCTGATTGGAGGAAAGTAATACTTAATCCTAAACCAAACGAAGGAAGCACTCAGTTTTTAAAATCCATTGTATAATTCTATCTGGGAAATGACAACCATAGAAGTTTTACATAAATGTTATGCACGAGCGGAGAAAGACAACGACACAGCAAATTGACAATGAAAATTGGATATTAAACTTGGAATGAAAAAAGAAACTGACAGACAAATAACCCTACACATATTGCCGTCCCAAATGTGTTTTAATTTATTTTTACACATCGCAAAAATCCTGAAAACTCTGCCGCGAAAAACAGCACATATAAAAACCCTACTTGTCAACGCGCAAACCTTTGTTTTAGAAAATCAGTTGTTTCCCGACTCAACATTACTAAATCGAGACAAATATCTAATCTAGAGCTGATTTTCCGAATATTCCTCTATGATTTCTGAAGGGTTGTGCATATCGGAAATTTTGACTATTTTAATTAAAATGTAGCATATGGAAATTCCTGTTTACTTAAAAAACATTGAAAAGCTTTCAGAATTTTTTGAACAGGAATTAAAACCAATTCTTGTCAGAAAAGAGCTACCTAAGGGAGATTTCTTGTTCAGGCAGGGCGAAATATGCCAAGAAATATATTTTGTAGAAAAGGGCCTTCTTCGAAATTTTTATTATTCCAATAGTGGGAAGGAAGTTACTGCATGGTTTTTTGCCGAAAATTCTTTTCTCACGGCGATTGATAGTTTTTTTTATCAAAATCCAACACGAGATAATTGCGAGGCACTTGAGGATACAGTTGTTTATGCATTTAGTAGTTCCGATTTGGAAGGACTTTTAAAAAATAGAGCAGGGCTCACGCCTGGCATTTCATGCCTTGTATGAGTTAACCCACAAAGTGACAGAATTTATTGTAAGTATTAAGTTTCAAACCGCAGAGGAACGCTTCAAAACACTTTTACATGATTACCCATCGATTTTTCAGCGAGCACCGCTTATTTATATTGCTTCATATCTTGGTATTACTCCTGAAACCCTAAGCCGGTTGAGGGCGCAAAAATAACCTAATTCATTTTCAATATAGTCAGATTTATTTCTAGATATAGATCAAGTCCTGTTTTTTTGAGCATTACCAATTTTGCATCATCAAGATCTGATGCAATGATTGATATTGTAACAGAAATAAAAGAGTAAGTCAGGATCCCCATTTCGTTTCTATCTGCGACGAAACAGGAGTATGTAAGGCTTTCGAGTACACCAAAGAAAGATTGGCAGACAATAATAATGTCTGTTTGTCATTTATTTACGCAGTTTACAAAGAAAATAGCCATCCTAATAGCCCAGGGAAAAAGCCTTGCAGCGCTGATGCGCTGCTACGGGCTTTTTCCATGTAGACAAGAGGTTTGAAATATCTAACCTTGAGCTTATTCGAGACCTTGAGATCATTATTAATCTTGAAGAGGGGATATCAGTCCAACTTCCGCTGAAATCGGACAAAAAGAAATTTGACTGAATAGGATTATTTTCATAACTTTGATTCAGTGGTTTGATATTCAATATTTTATCTGAATAGTAATTATAACTTTAAAATAGGGAGCACTATGAAAAAACTATTATTTGTATTTTTTAGTATTCTGGCTACATCTTTAGCTCTTGGTCAGGAAAATCCTCTGTGGCTACGTTATACCGCAATTTCACCTGATGGTCAGACAATCCTGTTCACTTTCAAAGGAGATATTTATTCTGTTTCATCAAGGGGAGGATTAGCTGTACCAATGACTATCAGTGAATCGTATGAGAGTAACCCTGTTTGGAGTAATGATGGCAAGAGCATTGCGTTCTCTTCAGATCGTTACGGTAATTATGATATTTTTATTATGCCTTTAAAAGGAGGAGAAGCAAAACGATTGACTTATAATTCAAATAAGGAAATACCCTCCGGCTTTACTAGCGATGATAAATCAGTTCTGTTTAGTGCTTACAGGCAAGACCTGGTGACCAGTGTTCAATTTCCTACTTCTGGGATGACAGAACTTTACAGTGTTCCGGCAAAGGGAGGGAAAGTTTCTCTGGTTCTTCCAGTGCCGGCAATCGATGCTAAAATGAATAGCAAAGGCGATAAAATTATATTCCATGACTATAAAGGTTATGAAGATAACTGGCGTAAGCATCATACTTCATCTGTTACCCGCGATATTTGGATTTATGACCTTGTTAATCATAAATATAGTCAGCTTACTCAATTTTCCGGAGAAGACAGAAATCCGGTGTGGGACTCAAATGACAACGATTATTATTATCTCAGCGAGCAAAATGGTTCATTTAATATTTATAAAAGTTCTTTAACTGATCCTTCAAAAAGTATTGCTTTGTCGGGTTTAAGTAAAAATCCTGTACGATTCCTGACCCGTTCTGATAATAATACTTTATGCTTCAGTTTTAACGGCGAAGTTTATACTCTTAAACCAGGGGAAGAGCCAGCAAAGGTCAATATAACCATATTAGCTGATGGTCGTTCAACAATTGATAAGATTGATCCGGTAAATGAGGGTTTTACTGAAGCCCGCTTATCTCCCAAGGGCAAGGAGTTTGTTTATATTTTCCGTGGTGAAATATTTGTGACAAGCATGGAAGGAGGAATTACAAAACGGATTACAAATACCCCATGGCAGGAACGAAGTGTCAGTTTCAGTCCTGACGGACGTTCCCTGGTATATGCTGCCGAGAAAGATAACAACTGGAACATTTATAAAATATCAATTAATCGAAAAGAGGAACCTTATTTTTATGTTTCAACAGTACTAAAAGAAGAACCTGTTGTTGCTACCATTGCTGAGGAATACCAGCCGGAGTTTTCTCCGGATGGAAAGGAGGTAGCATATCTTGAAAACAGGGTTACTCTTAGAGTGATTAATCTTGCTTCGGGTGTGAGTCGTACAATAATGACTGCAGATAAAAATTATTCCTATGCCGATGGTGACCAATATTATAAATGGTCTCCCGACAATAAATGGTTTCTTGTGCAATTTGGATATCCTGAAAGGGTAATGTCTCCGGAAATAGGCCTGGTTGCAGTTGACGGGAAAAGTGAGATCCATAATCTGACTTTAAGCGGGTATAATGATTATTATCCAAAATGGGGCATGGATGGAAAAATGATGATTTGGGGTTCTGATCGGGAAGGAATGCGTCAGCAGGGGGGTGACCTCACCAGCTGTAATGTTTATGGAATGTTCTTCTCAAGGGAAGCATTCGACAGGTTTACACTGTCAAAAGAGGATTTCGCTCTTGTAAAAGAACAGGAAGACAAACAGAAGAAAGAGAAAAAAGATGCGACGGAAAAGCAAAAATCTTCCGGTAAGAAAACAAAAGAATCTGTAGAGACCAAAACCGATAATGATTCGACTGTAAAAGATATTACTATTGACTGGAACAATCTTACTGAAAGGAAACTCAGGCTCACTGTATATACTTCGCCTGCCAGCGATTGGGCTCTTTCAAAAGATGGAGAAAAGCTTTACTTTCTTACAAGTTTTGACAAAGACAATGACCTGTGGGTTACTGAAACAAGAACTAAAGAGACAAAACTTTTATCAAAACTTGGGTTAAAAACTGCAGGAATGGAATTAAGCACTGACGGCAAATTCATTTTCATTCTGGCTGATGGAAAAGCTATGAAGGTGGAAACTGAAAGCGGAAAATCTGAACCATTAAAAGTTAATGGTGAAATGGTGCTGAAACAGGGTGATGAGAGAAACTATATATTTGATCATGCCTGGCGACAGTTTAAAGAAAAATTCTATGTTGAGGATATGCATGGTGTTGGCTGGGACTTTTATTATAAAGAATATAAGAAGTTTCTTCCTTTCATAAATAATAATTATGATTTTGCCGAGATGCTAAGTGAAATGCTTGGTGAGATGAATGCATCTCACACTGGATGCGGGTATAGGACAAATTTTAAGGGTAGTGATCAGACATCATATCTGGGTCTGTTTTACGATTACGGATATACAGCTGATGACGGCCTCAGGGTTGCAGAAGTGATTCAGGGAGGGCCATTGGATAAAGCATCATCAAAGATCAGACCAGGGGTGGTAATTGAAAAGATAGACGGTAAATCTGTAACTGATTCAATAGATTTCTATATTCTGTTAAATCGCAAAGTTGGAAATCCCGTACTGCTGTCAGTCTTTGATCCATCAACAAAAACACGTTGGGAAGAAACTGCGAAACCAATAACCTCGGGACAGGAGAATGAATTGCTGTACAAACGTTGGGTAAACAACAGACGGGAAGAAGTTTCAAAACTAAGTGAAGGAAAGATAGGATATATTCATATCAGGGCAATGAATGATGCCAGTATGCGTACAGCATTTGAAGAAGCACTGGGAAGAAATATCGGGAAAGATGCTCTAATTATTGACACACGGTTCAATGGGGGAGGGAATATTCATGAACAATTGTCTGACTTTTTGAGTGGTAAAAAATATATGGATATAATCCCACATGGACAGTACGTAGGATCCGAGCCGTATGACAAATGGGTAAAGCCTTCTATTGTACTTATTGGAGAAAGCAACTATTCAGATGCACATCTTTTCCCTGTAGCCTATAAGTTAAAAGGTACAGGCAAGACACTTGGAATGCCGGTTCCCGGGACAGGTACCTTTGTGTGGTGGGAAGCCCAGATTGATCCGACCCTGGTTTTTGGAATACCAATGGGTGGATGGAGAACTCCGGATGGCAAATTCTGTGAGAATAATCAGCTTGAACCTGATGTTAAAGTACAAAATGAGCCGGATATCATTTCTTCAGGGCATGATCAGCAGATAGAGGCAGCTGTGAAAGAGCTTTTAAAGAAATGAAAACTGATTCATTGAAAAAAATGAGAGTATTCTAGTCAGTTCCCACGGATAACTCATTCAACAGTAATCCGGTATTCTGGGGTATGTATTTTTGTTGCCGGGGAAGGATTATTTAATGATCCGTTTATGGGTAACAGCCCAAAGAAAAAGCCCTGCATCCGCCTACGGCGTCTGTAGGGTCTTTTTGCTTTTATCCCTCGCCTGAGCAAGCTCGGCTCGGTCTGAAAATAATAAAGCCCCGGTGCTGCGCACCAAGGCTTTTTCTTTGTAGCGGAGGGAGGATTCGAACCTCCGACCTTTGGGTTATGAGCCCAACGAGCTACCACTGCTCCACCCCGCAATATCGAGGGGCAAATGTAGTGTATCTGTAGTTATTTCCAAAACAATTAGACGATTATTTTCAGATACTATTTTTTAATGATAAGATTCTACGGAAATTCAGTTGTCATTCAATTGTCATTCGATTGTCATTCGGTTGTAGTTCAATTGACATTCGGTTGTGAAGAAGTTGAAATACAGTTTGGATTCGGTTGTTTCTGTGAATGAACCAACGCTGTAGCACCGGATGGTAATGCGCCTTAAATGCATTTATCCATGAATGACAGCCGATGGGCGATGGCTTCCGGTCTTTTTAAATATAATTGCTATGTTTGTCTGAACAAAAGCTATTTGAACGGTGTATTAATATGAAATAAATCTTACTGCCATGCCACGAGTATTCAAAGCGCTTGAGATCGAAAAAGAAGATAAGGAGGTAAAACGTGATTATCTGGACAGACATATGCCACACGTGATCTGTCAGGATAATGTGAAACGGGGTGAAAAATTCTCAGTAAAAGTGAAACTGGGTGACGAATATCCTCACCCTGACGATCCTGATCATTTTATAAGTGTTGTCCAGCTATGGAACCGTGAAACACTTCTTGCTGAAGCCAGGTATACTGCGGGCGTTTATGGTAATAAACCGTCACATGTAGAGATAGATTTCCATATTGTGGCTCCTGAGGTTTCCATGAATCTTTCAGCGCTTGCTGTATGCACGAAACATGGACTCTGGCAGAGTGAGGATAAAGCTGTTAAAGTAGTATAAAACAACAAAATAGTCTTTTTGCTTCATTTTAAATAGAATGATGCTGTAGGATTATTATCTTTGCAGGCCATTATTATTTGTTCTATGCCAAAAAGCGAAAAGAAAAAAGCAAACTGGCGTGAGAAGTACCGATTTGCGATAACTAACGACCATACCTTCGAGGAGGTGTGGCGCATTACTCTGACGCGGTATAACGCATTTCTTCTGTTTACTTTCCTTATCCTTTTCATCGTTGGCGCGACAACTTCATTAATCGCTTTCACCAACCTCAGGGAACTTATGCCCGGATATCCGGATATTAACATGCGTAAAAATATTCTCCTTAGTGCCATCAGACTTGATTCTCTGGATCGGGAACTGGCGCTTCGGGACAGATATTTTTCCGATCTTAATGCAATCATCAGAGGTGCGCAGCCACTTGAAAAGTTTGCAATACAGGATACAGCAAGAAACTATAAGAAGATCAGCTTCCCCAGCTCTCAGCGGGATTCATCACTCAGAGCCAAAGTGGAAAATGAGGAAAGATACAATCTCAACCTTGGGCCGACTTCCGGTGAGAGTGTTACAAGCCTTGCCAGTCTTCATTTCTTCCCTCCGGTCAAAGGAATTATCTCCGGACGATTTGATATCAGAACCAAACACTTTGGAACTGATATCGTAACCAAGCCAAAGGCGATAGTTTCATCTGCACTCGATGGTACAATCATCTTTACAGGCTGGACAATGGAGACGGGTTTTGTGATCGAGATTCAGCATTCCAATAATATTGTTTCTGTTTATAAACATAACTCCAGTCTGCTGAAAGAGACCGGAGACCTTGTCAGGGCAGGAGAAGCTATTTCCATTGTCGGTGATTCCGGCGAGATGTACACATCAGGGCCGCATCTCCATTTTGAAATATGGTACAAGGGAAGTCCTCTCGATCCTGAAAAACACATCCTATTCTGATAAATCCCGTTATGCAGGAAAGACTGGCTATCTTGGGTTCCACAGGGTCTATCGGCTCACAGACGCTCGATATAGTTGCCAGGTATCCGGACAAATTTAAAGTGGAAGTGCTCATTGCCGGCAACAATGTCGATCTCCTGACTATGCAGGCAAAGCAGTTCAGGCCTTCTGCCGTCGTTATAGGAAATAGCAGGCAATATAATAAGCTGAGAGATAACCTTAGTGGTCTGGGAATAGAAGTTTTGTCGGGGCCGGAAGAAGTTGAACATGCAGTTGCCTCCCATGTTGTAGACACTGTTGTTGCATCAATAGTGGGATATTCAGGACTGCGTCCGACAGTTGCTGCTGTCAAAGCGGGAAAAAAGGTGGCGCTAGCAAACAAGGAAACCCTCGTTGTTGCAGGTGAACTTATCGGGAAACTTGCTGCTGAATCAGGCAGTGTGATATTACCTGTTGATTCCGAACATTCTGCTATTTTTCAATGCCTGTCCGGTGAACGGCATGAAGATGTTGAAAAGATAACACTTACTGCTTCCGGAGGACCATTCCTTAACAGGTCACTTGAGGAACTTGAAAATGTCAGACCGGTGGAGGCATTAAAACATCCAAACTGGGACATGGGCTGTAAAGTCACAATTGATTCAGCCTCACTGATGAATAAAGGGCTCGAGGTTATTGAAGCAAAATGGCTCTTCGGTCTTGATCCTGAACAGATAAACGTAATTGTCCATCCCCAGTCTGTTATACATTCAATGGTTCACTTCCGGGACGGCTCGGTGAAAGCCCAGTTGGGTGTTCCGGATATGAGAATACCAATCCTCTATGCCCTTTCATACCCTGGAAGATTCGGCTCCGATCTGCCGCGTCTGAATTTTACCGATTATCCTTCTCTGACTTTCGAAGAACCCGACCTTAAAAGGTTCAGGAATCTTTCACTTGCATTCGAAGCACTCAGGGAAGGAGGGAATATGTGCTGCATCCTTAATGCTGCAAATGAAGTTGCTGTTCAAGCTTTTCTTTCTGAAATGATCGGATTCCTCAGAATGCCTGATGTTGTCAGGTTTACTATGGAAAGCGGCCTCTACATGAAAGACCCTGATCTGGAAAACCTGGAGTTGACCGATAAAAGGGCCAGAGGAATTGCCTCTGCTTATATTGATAAAATATGTAACTGAAAATGACTATACTGATCAAAATCCTTCAGTTTGTAATGAGCCTGTCGATCCTCGTGATCATACATGAATTTGGCCATTTCATACTTGCAAAACTTTTTAAGACCAGAGTTGAAAAATTCTATCTCTTTTTTGATCCCTGGTTTTCCCTGTTCAAATTTAAAAAAGGGGAAACCGAATATGGAATAGGATGGCTGCCTCTTGGCGGATATGTGAAGATATCGGGCATGATAGACGAATCGATGGACCGCGAACAGATGAAACTGCCTCCACAGCCTTACGAATTCAGATCAAAAACCTCATGGCAGAGATTGCTGATAATGACAGGTGGGGTGATTTTTAACTTCATTTCAGCAATGCTGATCTATGTCATGGTACTTTATGCCTGGGGCGAAACATACCTGCCTACTTCCAATGCAAAATACGGGATCGTAACAGATTCGGTTGGTTATGCAATAGGCCTCAGGAATGGCGATAAAATTCTGACCGTTGATAATGAGTATATTGACAATTTCATGCAAATTACTCCTGATATAGTTCTGAATAACAGGAAAACTATACAGGTGGAAAGGGATGGCGCGAAGGTAGATATTGATATCCCGATGGAATACGTACCTAAAATGCTTAAAGGGAAGGGACAGATCAGTTACAGGATACCTTTTCAGACGATGCATATTCAGTCGGTTGAAAAAAATTCCCCGGCACAGGCGGCAGGTATAATGGCAGGAGATAAGGTAACAGGGCTCGATAGTGTTAAGTTTAATTATGCTGATGAATTCCAGAAGTATTTGCAGGAAAACAGGGGCAGGCTGGTGATTGTGAATCTTGAGAGGAACGGAAATGAACTGAATCTTTCTGTAACACCTAATAAATCAGGCCTGCTGGGAGTGGGCTATACAGGAAGAGCGCTCAATGAGATCTTCGACCTGAAAACGGTTAAGTACGGATTTCTTGAGTCTGTCCCGGCTGGTATAGATAAGGGCTTTAAAACCATTGGTGATTACCTCAAACAATTCAGACTCCTTTTCTCACGGCATACTAAAGCATACGAATCACTGGGCGGATTTATCACAATAGGGAAAATATTTCCTGGCGTATGGGATTGGCAGGCGTTCTGGAACCTGACAGCTTTTCTTTCTATAATACTCGCTGTTATGAACATTCTCCCAATTCCGGCCCTCGATGGAGGCCATGTGATGTTCCTGCTTTTTGAGGTGATAACTGGAAGAAAGCCAAGTGACAAATTCCTCGAATATGCCCAGATAGCAGGTATGATAATCTTGTTGTCACTGCTGATATTCGCAAACGGTAATGATATCCTAAGGTTGTTCAGGAAATAGTTAGTTCTTTTTAAATTGCATTTGTTTAAAGTATTTTTATCTTTGTAAAAACTCAAATACGTAAAGAAATGGGAAAGATAGGTTTAACTGAGATTCTTTTGATTCTTGTAGTTATTGTGCTTCTTTTCGGTGGTCGTAAGATCCCGGAACTGATGAAGGGCATTGGTCAGGGCATGAAGGAGTTTAAGAAGGCATCCAAATATGATCCTGCTACCGATGAAAAACAAGTTTCTGAAAAGGATAGATTCTGAAAAATAGATACTGTGAAAAATCCCGCTCAGGCGGGATTTTTTGTCAATAGCATATCCTCGTATTTCTGATTTCTCCGCCGTGGTACAAATCCGGCTTCCTTTATAACCGATTGCATTTCCTCAGCATTAAACCTGTTTCGCGCACCGGCGGAGCTGACAACATTCTCCTCAATCATAATTGAGCCAAGATCATTTGCTCCCGAGTGCAACGACAGCATGCCGATTTCTTTACCAACAGTCAGGATGGACGCCTGGATATTTGGTATATTATTAAGAATTATCCGGCTAATAGCTATCATCCTCAGATAGTCGGGTCCATTGTAAGCGCTCTTAACTCCATGCTTCATTCTCAGAATTGTCCCTTCGTCCTGGAAGGGCCATGGGATGAATGTTATGAAACCGAAGCTGCTTTCAGGTTTTTGCGCCTGAAGATCCCTTAATTTTATCAGATGTCCGATCCGTTCATTTACAGTCTCAATGTGGCCATACATCATCGTCGCTGAAGTAGGCAGATTGAGAATATGAGCCTCTTTCATAACTTCCAGCCATTCTTCTGTAGTGGCTTTCGCGGGAGACAGGATGAGTCTGACGCGGTCGGAAAGAATTTCTGCTCCGGCTCCGGGCAGACTGTCTAAGCCGGCATCTATCAGCTTCGAAAGAACTTCCCTGCTGGTAGTTTTTTCTTTCTTCGCCAGGAAAACTATCTCCGGCGGCCCCAGTGCATGAAGCTTAAGCGAAGGATAATGCTCCTTGAGACTCCTGAAAAGAGAAGTATAAAAGTCAAGTCCAAGACCGGGATTCATTCCTCCCTGAAGCAAAAGCTGGTCTCCTCCAAGTGAGTACAGCTCATCAATCTTCCTGATGTATTCCCCAATAGTTGTAACATAGGCGTCACAGGAATTCTTCTTCCTGCAAAAATTGCAGAATGTACACTGGGAAAAACAGATGTTGGTTATATTCACATTCCTGTCTATCATCCAACCGGCCTTGTTCCCGGGAACATGCAACTGTCGCAGGGTAGTCGCTATAAACATCAGCTCTTCAAGAGGAGCTTTCAGGTACAACTCTGTGCCTTCCTGCGCATCAACCGGTTCAAGCCTTAATGCTTTTTCATATATCTTGCCAATCTTCATCAATGCTTACGAAAATTGAGGATCATTCTGACATTTCAGAACTTAAATTGTTAACTCTTATAGAGCGGCAAAGGTAACTCTTTGCAGCCTAAACATTGAATAATTTGATTAACTTTACATCTTCAAAATTGATCACTACCAAATTATGAAGGCTCAGGTTAAAAAGATTGCTGAAATATCTCCTGATCAGTCAATTGTTTGTATTGTCGGAGGAAACCAGGCTCCCTCATGGCTTGGTCTGACCGGACCGGAGGAGAGTTTTGTCCGCAAACAGTTGAAAGCCGGAGAGGAGTCGGTTGTTATTAACTCCTATGAACGTTTTGTATATATTGTGAGGGAAAAAGACAAACTAAGCCTTCACAGGAAAAGGGAAGAGATTAGGAGAATGGCCTATAATCTTCGTAATACCCTTAAGATTAACAATCACAGGGAGCTTGTAATTGCATCTGCCGGTGCTTATGAAGGAGCAATTGAAGATTTTGCTGAAGGCCTGCTACTTTGTATGTATTCTTTCAACAAGTACAAATCCAGAACTGACGAAACACAGGAGACTAAATATCCATCCAGGCTCCTTCTTCACAATGATACAAAGGATGAAGATCTGCATTGGCTCACAAATCTGACGGATGCGGCATATTTCGTCCGCGACCTGATCAATGAACCAGTCAATCATCTGAATGCTACAGGACTCGCAGGTGAAATTAAAAAGATAGGTGAATCCGCTGGGTTTTCTGTAGAGATCCTTTCAAAAGGGAAAATCGAGACTCTCAAAATGGGTGGATTACTCGCAGTGAACAAAGGAAGCGTTGATCCACCGGTTTTTTCAATACTTGAATGGAACCCGGCGAACAGTGTTAACAAACATCCTGTCATACTCGTCGGTAAAGGTATTGTTTATGATACCGGCGGGCTGAATCTGAAATCGGGTGAACATATGGCCGGGATGCATGGTGATATGGCCGGTGCGGCAATTGTTACAGGTGTTATGCATACGCTGGCAAAAAGCAATGTCCCGCTTCATGTGATCGCTCTGGTTCCATCTACTGACAACCGTCCCGGAGGTAATGCCTATACTCAGGGAGATATTATCCGGATGTACAATAAAATGACTGTTGAGATCGGGAATACAGATGCTGAAGGACGCCTTATTCTTGCCGATGCAATCAGCTACGCATCCAAGTATTCTCCTGAGTTCATTATCGATATTGCAACTCTTACCGGATCGGCTGCAATGACTTTCGGGAACCAGGCAATCGCTCTGATGACAAATGCCGACAGGAAGTTGGTCGATCTCCTTAAACAGTGCGGAGATGATGTTTATGAGCGTCTTGGAGAGCTTCCTCTCTGGGATGAATACGGAGAACTTATCAAATCGGATGTTGCAGATATAAAGAATGTAGGGGGACGTGAAGCCGGGGCCATAACCGCAGGTAAATTCCTTGAGAAGTTTGCCGAATACCCCCTGTTCCATCTCGATATTGCAGGAACGGAGATGTTAAAGAAAGATGATTATTACAGGATGAAGAACGGACTTGGTTCTGGTCTCAGGTTGCTTGCCACATTCCTCAGGCGATATGCTGCCGGGTATTCTCAACTGAAATAACTTTATGGAAAAGAAAACAATAATTGCAGGAATATCTCATGGAGATATAAACGGGATCGGTTATGAAGTCATAATCAAGGCTCTTTCCGACCCGATGATCACTGATTTTTGTACCCCTGTTGTCTATGGCTCACCTAAGGTTGCAGCCTATCACAGAAAAGCCCTTAATATCTCTAATTTCAGCTTTAATAATATCCGCTCAATAGAGGAGGCTCATCCAAAAAAGGCAAATATGATAAACTGCCTGGATGATAATACACGTGTGGAACTTGGAAAATCTACACAGCATGGAGGTGAAGCTGCATTGATCTCGCTCGAAAGAGCTATGACCGATGTGCTGAGTGGTAAAGTGGATGTGCTTGTTACAGCTCCGATTGATAAACATAATATTCAATCGGATAATTTTCATTTCAGCGGGCATACTGAATATCTGAAATCAAAAGCCCGTGCCGATGAAGTACTGATGTTCATGATAGGCGATACAATGCGGATCGGGATAGCCACAGGGCATGTGCCTCTGAAAGATGTGCCAGGGCTTATTACCATCGATCTTCTTATGAAAAAGCTTAGACTGATGAACCAGTCTCTGTCTTATGACTTCGCTGTAAGAAAGCCTAAGATCGCTGTCCTTGGACTTAATCCGCATGCCGGAGATAATTCGCTTCTGGGCAGTGAGGAGGAACAGATTATTACACCGGCAATTCAACAGGCAAGAAAAGAAGGGATATTGGCATTTGGTCCATTCCCATGCGACGGATTCTTTGGCGCAGGATCGTTTGCCAAGTTCGATGGTATACTGGCAATGTATCATGATCAGGGCCTTACTCCTTTTAAGGCAATATCATTTGAGTCAGGGGTGAATTTCACAGCCGGATTGCCATTCATCAGAACCTCTCCAGTGCATGGAACTGCTTTCCAGATCGCGGGCAAAGGCGAGGCTTCTGAAAATTCCTTCAGGCAAGCCATTTTCCTTGCATGTGAAATATTGAAAAACAGACAGCTTTATGCCGAGATCAGTAAAAATCCACTGAAACATCAGGATATTGAGATCCATAACGATAGAATTGATGAACTTCCTCCCGATATCTTTAATGCCGAATAATAAATATGATAGACTATATCAAAGGAATTCTGGTACAGGTCAATCCAACGTTCATTACTCTTGAATCAGGTGGTATAGGTTATTTTATCAATATCTCTTTAAACACATATTCCGGACTTGAAGGAAAATCGGAAGCAAAAATACTGGTACATGAAGTAATAAGGGAGGACAGTCACAATCTCTTCGGATTCGCTGATTCTTCTGAACGTGATATTTTCCGCCACCTTATCTCAGTTACAGGTGTCGGAGCAAATACTGCCAGAATGATGCTTTCTTCTGTTAACCCTGATGATATTGAACGCGCTATTCTGGCATCAGACGTTAACCTTCTGAAAAGTGTTAAAGGAATCGGATTAAAAACCGCCCAGAGAATCATCGTTGATCTTAAAGACAAGCTTGGCAGGCAGGCCAGCTCCGGCGAAATATTTGCCCCTTCAGACAATACAAGCAGGGAAGAGGCGTTATCAGCTTTAGTAATGCTCGGCTTTGCTAAAAGCGCCGTCTCTAAAGTCCTTGAAAAAATTGTCAGAGAAGAAAAAAACCTGACTGTCGAGGAAATGATAAAGAGAGCGCTCAAGAACTTGTAATTCTGAATATACGCCGGATTGAGATCAGGGATATCATATAGAAATCTTCTGGGATTTTCGTACCTTTTGCTATTAGCCTCGCTTGTCTTTCGATCAGTAGAAACTAGTGGACAGGATACCCCACGGAATGAGAACGTTTCCGATACAACCAGGAAATCAGTTCTTAAACTGAGGGATGACACAGGTATACCTTGGGAACCAACATATAAATCCCCCCTGTTCCTCAATAAACCATCGGATTTCAAATCCACCGTGGTTTATGATCCCGACAAAAATGAATATGTCCTTTATGAAAAGATAGGAGCCCTCGACTACAGACCTCCTGTCCATATGTCTCCTGAAGAATACCGGAAATACGCCTATACAAAGGCTATGAGGGAGTACTGGGATTCCAGAATCTCAGGAAAAGAGATTGGATCCCACTCAAGCCTTATCCCTCAGATACAGGTAGGGGGTGAAACTTTCGATAAAATCTTCGGAAGTAATGTGATTAATATTGTTCCCCAGGGTTCTGCAGAACTGATTTTCGGGATAAATATTTCCCACACTGAAAATCCAACTCTCTCAGAAAAGCTCCGGACGATCCCTACCTTCGACTTCAAAGAAAAGATCCAGATGAACGTCACCGGTACAATCGGCGACAAGATGGAACTGGGCATCAACTACAACACCGACGCGATGTTCGAATTTGAGAACAGAACCAAACTTCAGTATTCAGGCAAGGAAGATGAAATACTGAAGAAGGTTGAAGCCGGAGATGTTACTTTACCTCTGACCGGTACACTTATCACTGGCAGTTACAGCCTTTTCGGACTGAAGACCGAAATGCAGTTCGGAAAAATGACCGTAACTACAGTCCTGTCTCAGCAAAAAGGACAATCGTCAGTGATTAACGTTAAAGGAGGAGCACAGGTGACAGATTATGAGATCTATGCAGATGAATACGAGGCAAACAGGCATTTCTTTTTGTCTCAATATTTCAGAGATACTTATGATGCTTCACTTAAAAACCTTCCAGCAATCGGTTCGGGTGTAAATATTGAAAAGATAGAAGTGTGGGTTACCAATAAAACCAGCAGTTTTGAAGAGGGGAGCAACAGGAACATAGTTGCATTCATGGATCTTGCAGAGAACTCAGGACATATCTATAACAAGGTCCCTGCATTCCAGTCATCTGCCGGAACTGCTTCTTACCCAGATAATGATGCAAATAAAATGTACGATGCTCTAACCGGAAGCTATGCTAACCTACGAGATGTTGATAAGGTTACTAACACGTTTGAACCACTCTACCCCAGCTTTCAGGTCGGAAGAGATTATGAAAAGATCGAGAATGCCAGAAAGCTCGATGAGCGTCAATATACTTTAAACAAACAGCTGGGATATATTTCACTGAATACTGCCCTGAATACAGATGAGGTTCTTGCAGTCGCTTACGAATATACCTATAATGGGAAACTGTATAAAGTGGGAGAATTCTCGACCGATGGAATTGCTGCACCCCAGACTCTGATTCTAAAACTGTTAAAGGGAACTACCCTGAGCCCGAAGCTTCCTACCTGGAAGCTCATGATGAAGAACGTTTATTCACTTGGGTCCGGAAAACTGGACTCAAAGGATTTTGTACTTAATGTCCTTTACGAGGATGACGAAACCGGTAATGCAATTAATTACCTCCCTAAAGGAAAACTTGCAAATAAAATTCTTCTTCAGGTAATGGGACTTGATAATCTTAATTCACAACTCGACAGAGAATCCGACGGTTTCTTTGATTATATCGATGGGATAACTGTCATGACAGATCGCGGCAAAATTATTTTCCCTGTCGTTGAACCGTTTGGAAGCCATTTGAAAACGAAGATAGACGACTCCAAGCTTGCCAGTAAGTATATCTTCCAGGAATTGTACGATTCGACCCAGACTGTGGCCAAGCAAATGGCTGAAAAGAACAAGTTTAAAATATCCGGCCAGTATACATCCGAATCAGGTTCGGAGATCAGGCTGAATGCAACAAATATTCCCAAAGGCTCGGTGAAAGTTACAGCAGGAGGGGTGACATTAACGGAGAATGTTGACTATACAGTCGACTATAACCTTGGGACAGTGCTGCTTATTAACTCTGCGCTTATCGAATCTCAAACACCTATTCAGGTGTCACTTGAGAATAACCAATTCTTCGGATTCCAGACAAAAACCCTTGTCGGTACCCATCTCGATTATAAAGTATCCAATAACTTCAATATCGGTGGAACAATTCTTCACCTTACCGAACGGCCATATACCCAGAAGGTGAATTACGGCGAAGAACCTATTTCAAACACTATGTGGGGATTAAACACTTCCTACAAGTCGGAATCACAATTCCTGACAAAAATGATCGACAAAATACCGCTTCTTAATACAAAAGCGCCATCATCAATCTCATTTTTTGGAGAATTTGCTAATCTTATACCCGGTCATTCCAAGGCTATATCAAGTAGTGGGAATTCATATATTGACGATTTTGAAGCCAGCGAAATACCTCTTGATCTGAAATCATTCACTGCATGGAGCCTGTCAAGTGTACCCCAGGGGCAGGATCTGCTTTTCCCCGAAGCAAAACTGTATAATAACCTGGCGAGCGGGTTTAACAGAGCTAAATTGGCCTGGTACACTATCGATCCGTTGTTCCTCAGGAATGGTTCATCCACACCTGAATATATTAAAAATCATCCGGATGAACAATCAAGCCACTATGTCAGGGAGATATATGAAACCGAGATATTCCCCGACAGGGAAAGCACAACGGGGATCCCTCAGAATATCTCTGTTCTGAATGTGGCTTTTTACCCTGATGAGAAAGGACCATATAATTATGATACAGACCCAGGTTCCTATTCCAGAGGAATTGATTCAAAGGGTTTACTTATTGATCCTGAGACCAGATGGGGCGGCATGATGAGAGAAGTTATAACCAGCGATTTTGAAGCGGCCAATATCCAATACATTAAGTTCTGGCTTATGGATCCTTTTGTGGAGGATCAGGATAATCCTGGCGGTGATCTCTATTTTGACCTTGGTTCAATTTCCGAGGATATTCTGAAAGATTCAAGAAAAAGCTTCGAAAATGGACTACCCAGTACTTCTGAGGTAAAGAATGTTGATACAACCGCCTGGGGACGTGTGCCAACAGTGCAGTCTGTTGTAAATGCCTTCGATAATTCGGCCGAGTCGAGAAAATATCAGGATATAGGCTTTGACGGTCTGGGAGATACCGATGAACAGACCTTTTTCAGTAATTATCTGCAGAAGGCCGATGCGATTTTAACTCCGGAGGTTGCCCAGGAGATCCAAAAGGATCCATCGAGCGATGATTTTCATTATTTCAGGGGCTCAGATTATGACGCAGAACATCTTGGTATTCTTGACAGATATAAAAACTATAACGGTCCGGATGGAAACTCGCCTACTTCGGAAATGTCAAAAGAGTCTTATCCCACAACCGGCTCCACGCTTCCTGATATGGAAGACATCAACAGGGATAACACCCTTAGTGAAACAGAAAGTTATTATCAGTACAAAGTAAGTATCAGGCCGGGAGACATAAGCGTTGGCTCCAATTTTGTTGCGGATGAAAGGGAATATGAGGCAACGTTTGCCAATGGTGATAAATCAAAGGTGAAATGGTATGAGTTCAAGATCCCTATCACTGATTACCAGAAGGTGGTCGGTTCGATAAGTGATTTTAAATCGATCCGTTTCATAAGGATGTTTCTCAAAGGATTCACCAAGCCTGTAATTATGCGTTTTGCTGAACTTGATCTGGTAAAGGCTGAGTGGAGAAAATACAATATCGCATTCATGGAAGGAGGCGAGAGGATTACAGTGCCTGAAGCCACCGACGGCAGCTTTGATATCAGTTCTGTAAGTATCGAGGAAAATGCCGGTAAAACGCCGGTGAACTATGTTCTCCCTCCGGGATTCGACAGGGTGACCGATCCGCAGAATCCGCAATTGAGGCAATTGAATGAGCAATCCATGGTGCTTAAGGTTGAAAACCTGGATGATGGTGATGCCAGGGCTGCATATAAGACCGTGGATCTGGATATGCGGCAGTACAGAAAACTCAGAATGGAAATCCATGCTGAAGCTTTGATCGATCAGACTCTGAAGGATGATGACCTCACGGCTTTTATCAGGATCGGGTCGGACTATAAGGCGAACTTTTATGAATATGAAATCCCGCTGAAACTTACAAAGCCGGGTCACTATGACAACGATGTTGAGGCGCAAAGACTGAAAGTTTGGCCGGAGGCAAACAGTATGATTATCGATCTCTCCCTCCTTAAAGACGTCAAGCTGGAACGAAATGAGAAAATTCAGGAGACTGGATCAACACTTACTGCCTCCGACATTTATGTGAGTACTGTGGATAGTGCCAGAATCTCGGTTTGTGGTAATCCAAACCTTAGCAATATAAAAGTAATAATGATCGGCGTTAGAAACCCGATCAAAACCCGGAACCCCAGTACAGATGACGGATCTCCGAAATCAGGTGAAATCTGGGTAAATGAATTGAGACTTAATGATTTTATTGAGAATGGAGGTTGGGCGGCAAATGGGCACCTTCAGACAAAACTGGCTGACCTTGGCACTGTTGATATGGTCGGACAGATGAGTACTCCCGGTTGGGGAAGTATTGAGAAGAAGGTAAACGAGAGGAGCAAGGATCAAACCTTGAGCTATAATATTTCTTCCAGCCTTGATCTCGGTAAATTTTTCCCGGAAAAACTGGGAGTGCGAATACCGGTATACGCGGGATACTCTGAAACCCGAATTACTCCTCAATATAACCCCTTGGATCCGGATGTCCTTCTGAAAGATGCTCTGAATGCAGCAAGCACTGAGGCTGAGAGGGACTCTATTAAAAATCTTGCAGTGGAAGTGTCAAGAAGAAAAACATTTACAATAAGCAATGCCGGGATTACTGCAAGAAAAGAGAAACCCCATGTCTGGGATCTGGCTAATTTTACAGTGAACTATTCTTACAATGAAACATTTAAAACGAATACGACTACTGCTCTTGATCTGGAGAAAAATTACCTGGGAGGTATTAATTATAATTACGAAGCCCAGCCCAAGAACATTCAACCCTTCAAAAATGTTAAATTCCTTAATAATCCGTTCCTTAGGCTGATCAAAGATTTTAATTTTTATCCATACCCTAAAAGCCTGGCTTTCCGGACAGAGATTACAAGAGACTATAATGAGATCAAAACCAGGAATATAAGCAATCCATATCTGCTTGTAGAACCTTCTTTTCTAAAGGATTTTGAATGGACCAGAATGTTTGATGTGAAGTATGACATAACCCGGCAATTAAAATTCGACTTTACTTCAAATAACATCGCCAGGATCGATGAGCCTGAGGGAGGAGTGGACCGGAAGAGATACAGTGATACATACAAGACCTGGAAGGATTCGGTATTGTACAACCTTCGTCATCTTGGAAGGACCACTGATTACAATCACTTCATGACCCTGACCTATAACGTTCCTGTCAATAAGCTGCCCGGTCTTGCATGGACAAATGCGAATATCCGTTACAGCTCTGATTATACATGGCAGGCAGGAGCCCTGTATCCCGACAGTCTGAATATTAACCTTGGTAACACTATCAAGAACCATAACGAAATGACTGTTACAGGAATGGCAAACCTTGCTACCCTGTATAGCAAATCAAAATACCTTAAACGTATTGATACCAATACAAAGCCGGATGCAGCGCAAAGGATGAAGGCGAACAAGAAGACTGTGACCTACTCCAAAGAGAATGTTGATTTCAAGGCAAATTCGGTTAAGTCTATTGTACATAACCTTGGCACAAAAGAGGTGAAGGTCAGGGTAATTGGGAAGAATGGGAAAGATGTTGCAGGCAAGATGGACGTGGTGAATGAGAATAGGATCTCTTTTACTGCCTCTGAACGTGTCGACGGGGCGAAGGTGGTAGTGGAAGGAAAAGCGGCTCAAACGAGAGATGCCGGGGAAGTCCTGGGAGCATACTTTCTACGGTTCCTGATGGGTGTCAGATCCATTAGCGTGTCGAGGACAACATCGCAGGGGCAATATCTTCCCGGATTTATGCCTGGTACCGGCTTCATGGGGATGTCGGCGTCAAAAAACTCTGCCCCCGGTCTGCCATTCGTTTTCGGATATTATGACAGGAAATTTTTTGAAAAGGCCCTGTCTCGGGGATGGATATCAAAAGATACACTCCTTAATACTGCTGCAACACAGTATAGTAAGCAGGATCTTTCTTTCAGGGCCCTTATAGAACCTGTTCCGGGACTTCGCATTGATCTGAATGCCGACAGACGATTCCTTGAGTCTGAAAACGCATATTTTATTGCTAACAGATACGGCAATTTCCCTGACAGCACTCGCAACAGGATCATTTCAGGCAGCTACTCCATTACAGTCATTTCCTGGGGAACAGCTTTCGAAAAGATTACTAAAGACAATGATTATGTATCACCAACCTTTGAGGCATTCAAAAAGAACATTGTCATTATCTCTGGAAGAAGAGCAAAAGAACGACAGAAGATCGATCCTGGTTATGATCCTAATATAGATCCCAATACCGGAGAAGCGGTGACCGGGTTATATAAAAGCGGCTATGGACAGACATCAGGTGAAGTTCTCATACCTGCATTTGTTGCTGCCTATACAAAATCCAGTGCGTATAAGGTAGGGCTTAATCCTTTCCCAGCGACATCTCGTATGATGCCAAACTGGAGAATCAGCTTCGACGGCTTGTCAAAATTCGATTTTATCCAGAAAATATTCAGATCTGTCACTCTTTCGCATCAGTACAGGAGTACTTACCAGATAGGTTCATATACGACAAATTTGAACTATTATCCGGATGAGGATGGAATTAACCGTTTGCGCGATCTTCAGAATAATTACATTCAAAAGTATGAGATAAATGTGGTATCAATAAACGAACAGTTCAGCCCGCTTATTAATGTTGACATGAACTGGAAAAACAGCCTCTCTACCAGGTTCGAATGGAAAAAATCAAGAACCGTTGCACTTAATCTCACAAGTAACCAGATTGCCGATGCACGTGTAAATGAGCTCTTAATAGGAGCTGGGTATCGTTTTGATAATGTACAGATAATACTTAAAACAGGAGGGAAACAACGGGCTCTTAAAAGCGATTTGAATGTCAGATTGGATCTGTCTGTCAGAGATAATAAAACTATCGCCCGTAAACTGGTCGAAGATGTAAATCAGCCAGTTGTGGGCCAGCAGGTATTCTCTATCGGAATAACTGCCGACTATGTCCTGAGCGACCGGTTCAGCCTTCAGATTTTTTCTGACCATAGCCGGACTAATCCCTTTGTTGCAACTACATACCCGACTTCTAATACCAACTTCGGTTTTAGTCTGAAGTTCACTTTGGCTCAATAGGCTGATAATCAGCAGATGAAATGAATAATGAGATTTGTCACTTTTGAAATTTAAAAAAAGGATTAATTTTGGATTGATTGAAAATAAATCTGGCTTATAACTAACTACCAAAAACTAAATAGATTATGAATGTTCCGGGAGATTTAAAGTACACCAGGGATCACGAGTGGATCCGTTTTGAAGGAGAATTTGCATATATCGGAGTAACCGATTTTGCACAGGGGGAACTTGGTGATGTTGTATTTGTTGAAATAGAAACTCTCGGTGATACTCTCGCTAAAGAGGAGGTATTCGGAACGATTGAAGCTGTCAAGACTGTATCAGACCTCTTCATGCCTGTTGGAGGAGAGATTCTCGAAGTCAATCCGCTTCTTGAGGAATCACCTGATGTTGTCAATAAAGATCCATATGGAAAAGGCTGGATGGTAAAGATCAAAATTACTGATCCGTCTGAAGCTGACGCCCTCCTTACCGCAGAAAAGTATTCGGAACTCCTTTAAAGGGTTTTCCGGATTTCAATTTCCTGGTAACCTTCTACTATATCACCAACCTTGACATCGTTGAAGTTGGATATATTGAGACCACATTCGTAGCCTCCGACAACCTCTTTGACATCATCTTTGAACCTTTTGAGAGACCCGAGTTCTCCTGTATATATTACAATACCATCCCTGATGACACGGACCCTGGTATTTCTTGTAATCTTTCCTTCTTTTACATAACAACCGGCGATAGTACCGACCTTTGTGACTTTGAACGTTTCTCTTATCTCAAGGGTGGCAATAATCTCTTCTTTCAATTCAGGCAATAACATACCCTCCATCGCAGACTTGATCTCTTCAATGGCATTGTAGATGATTGAGTAAAGACGTATATCTATTTCCTCCTTCTCTGCGAGCTTTCTGGCACTTAGTGACGGTCTGACCTGGAAACCAACAATGATGGCATTGGAGGCAGCGGCAAGCAGGATATCGGATTCAGATATTTGTCCTACGGCTTTGTGAATGATATTGAGCTGAATCTCAGGAGTTGAAAGTTTAATGAGTGAGTCACTGAGAGCTTCCACAGATCCGTCGACATCACCTTTGACGATAATGTTAAGCTCCTGGAAATTGCCAATAGCGATCCTTCTTCCGATTTCGTCGAGAGTTATATGTTTCTGGGTACGCAATCCCTGTTCTCTCTGCAGCTGTGCTCTTTTGGTTGCAATATCCTTGGCTTCTTTGTCGCTCTCCATGACATTGAATTTATCACCTGCCTGGGGAGCTCCGTTAAGACCCAGAATAAGAACCGGAGTGGCAGGGCCAACTATGTCTATCTTGTTACCCCTTTCATTATACATGGCTTTGACATGGCCGAAACAGCTGCCGGCAAGCATCACGTCGCCTATCCGGAGTGTCCCTGCTTTTACAAGGACTGTAGCAGTGAATCCGCGCCCTTTATCGAGCGATGATTCTATCACTGTGCCTATTGCAGGTTTATCGGGATTTGCTTTTAGATCCAGCATCTCAGCTTCAAGCAGGACTTTTTCAAGAAGAACGTCAATGTTGAGCCCCGTCTTGGCAGAGATCTCCTGCGACTGGTATTTTCCACCCCAGTCCTCGACAAGGTAATTCAGATTGGCAAGCGCCTCCTTGATCTTGTCGGGGTTCGATGTTGGTTTATCTATCTTGTTGATGGCAAAGACTATAGGAACGCCTGCGGCGGAAGCATGGTTTATTGCTTCCCTTGTTTGTGGCATCACTCCGTCGTCTGCTGCAACCACAATAATTGCAATGTCTGTAATCTGAGCACCACGGGCACGCATAGCAGTAAATGCTTCGTGGCCAGGAGTGTCGAGGAAAGTTATCTGGCGGCCACCCTGCAATACAACGGAATAAGCTCCGATGTGCTGTGTTATACCTCCTGCCTCGCCAGCCACAACATTCGTATTGCGGATATAGTCAAGAAGTTTTGTTTTCCCGTGGTCGACATGTCCCATGACAGTTACTATCGGCGGTCTCGGCTTAAGATCATCGGCTTCATCCTCAATTTCTTTTACCGCTTCCTGCAGCTCGGCGCTGACAAATTCAACCTTGAAACCGAATTCGTCGGCAAGTAATGCCATAGTTTCCGCGTCCAGACGCTGGTTGATCGAAACAAACAACCCAAGGCTCATACACGTTGAGATGATCTCGGTAACAGCAATATTCATCATTGAGGCAAGCTCATTGACCGAAACAAATTCAGTGACCTTGAGGATATTCTTTTCCTGTTCCATCCTGTCATCAAACTCTTTCTGTTTCTGACTGATGGCTTCTCTTTTGTCTCTCCTGTACCTTGATCCCTTAGATTTACCTTTGGTGGTAAGTCTGGCCAGTGTTTCCTTGATCTGTTTCTGAACTTCCTCCTCATTGACTTCCGCTCTGACAGGTCTTTTCTTCAGATTTTTCTTCGGAACAGTTTTTTCCTTCTTGTCGGGAATAACAGGCTTAACAGCAGTGTTAACTTCCTTCTCGATCGGTATCCTCTTTCTCTTTTTCTTCTTACGGAAATCAGAATCTCCGGTTACTTTTACAGGTTGATACGCGGGAGTTTTTTTCTTTTCTTCAACCGGGAGTTCTATTCTTCCTACAACCCGTGGCCCTGAGAGTTTTTTGAAATCGGTTTTATATACTGATACCACTTCCTCTTCAGGTTCTTTTATTACCGGCGCTTTTGGTTCTTCTTTGACAATTATTTCCTTCTCAACCGGTTGCTCTTTCATTTCAATTTTTGCAGGAGCTTCAGGTTCTTTAACTTCAGCTACAGGAGACTTCTCAGGTTGTGGTACTTCAATTTCGACCTTATCCTGTTCTTTTGGTTTTGGATCTTCCTTGGGTTTTGGTTCTTCCTTTTCTGCCGGTTTTGTCTCTTTGCTTATTGAATCAAGATCAATCTTGCCTACGATGCGAAGATCTATGTTTGCCTTTGGTTTGTCTTCTATTACAGGAGGAGGCGTTGGAGCTTTTTCCTTTTCGGCAACTGCTTTTTCAATAACCGGGTTTTCCGGTTTTTCATTTTTTTCCTGTTTTACCGGCTTCGGAGCAGGTTCTTCCTTTACAGGTGCCGGCTCGGTTTTAGGTCTAAGTGTTTTTTCGAGATCTATTTTACCAACAAGCTTGATATCAGGCTTTTTGACCTCTGTTTTAATGTCAATAGTCATTTTGCCTGATGAATCTTTAACAAGTACATCCTCCTCTTTCTCGGAATCTTCAATTTCATGCTTTTCACCGAAGTCATCAATAGATACGGACTCTTTTTTTCTGTGCAGATCCTTGAGTACCAGCTTTTCAGATTCTTTCTTTACACTAATGTCAGAACTATATTCTTTCACAAGAAGGTTATAAGCCTCCTGGGGAAGTTTGGTGTTTGGGTTTGGGTCGAGATCAAATCCCTTTTTATGCAGGAACTCAATAATAGTAGAAATCCCTACATTGAATTCCCGGGCTGCCTTACTTAATCTCGTGGCCTTAATATCATCTGTCATATATCTGCCTTGCCTTTATTGTAAACTTCAAATAACCTGATTGTGAACGAATGTTATTTTATTCAAACTCCGCTCTGAGAATATTGACAACTTCTTTCACTGTCTCTTCCTCCAGATCGGTCCGTTTAACCAGGTCACTGATTGAAAGGTTTAATACGCTGCGTGCAGTATCACAACCAATCGATTTAAATTCTTCGATGATCCACTCATCTATTTCATCCGAGAATTCTTCGAGATTCACATCTTCTTCATCCTCGCCTCCCGGTTCTCTGTAAACATCTATTTCATATCCGGTAAGCTGGCTTGCAAGCTTGATATTCAAACCTCCTTTTCCGATAGCCAGTGAAACTTCATTGGGCTTCAGATAGATCTCAGCCCTCTTCGTCTCTTCAATCAGCTTTATCGATGTTATCTTAGCCGGACTAAGCGCTCTTTGAATGAACAGCTGGTTGTTGGAAGTATAGTTGATAACATCAATATTCTCATTTCTGAGTTCTCTGACGATACCATGTATCCTCGACCCTTTCATGCCAACACAGGCACCGACAGGATCGATCCTTTCATCGTATGATTCAACAGCAACCTTAGCACGTTCCCCTGGAACCCTTACTATCTTTTTGATCGTGATAAGACCGTCGAAGATCTCGGGTACCTCAAGCTCGAAGAGCCTCTCCAGGAATACAGGAGATGTACGGCTGAGAATAATAAAAGGAGTGTTGTTTCTCATTTCAACCTTGATGACAACCGCCCTGATCGAATCTCCCTTCCTGAAATGATCGGAAGGTATTTGTTCACTCTTCGGAAGGATAAGTTCATTACCGTCATCATCCAGAACAAGAATCTCCCTTTTCCAAACCTGATATACTTCTCCGGTTACTATTTCTCCAATTCTGTCCTTATATTTTATATAAATATTGTTCTTTTCAAGATCTAGAATGCGGGCAGTGAGATTCTGCCTTAACGACAGTATGGCCCTTCTCCCGAAATCGAAAAATTTGACCTCATCGGAGACTTCTTCACCAACTTCATAATCGGCATCTATCTCCTTTGCTTTCGACAGAGGTATCTGAACAACAGGATCAGTTAATTCGTCATCTTCAACCACTACCCTGTTCCTCCAGATCTCAAAGTCACCTTTATCTATGTTTACAATAATGTCAAAATTATCGGCTGATCCGTATCTCTTTGCCAGCATGCTCCTGAATACATCCTCAAGAACGCTCATCATCGTCGGACGGTCAATATTTTTCAGCTCCTTGAATTCCGAAAAAGTGTCGAATAAATTAACGTTTTCCATCTGGTGCTAACCTCGTTATTATTTATTTAATAGTTAAAATTACTCTGGCCGTTTTTACCTGGTCGAAGTTGAAAGAAAGTTCCTTAGTCTCTTTCGGTCTGCCCTTAATCTTCACTTCAGCCTCAAGCTCAAATCCCCCGGCAGTTACATTTTTCAGGATACCGCTGCATCTTGTCCCATCATTATCTGTCACCTCTATCTTCCTGCCTTCATTTTTCTGGTATTGCTCAATTACCAGAAAAGGCGAGTCAAGCCCTGGAGAAGATACCTGCAATTCAAAATCCTCTTTGTCGCGGTCAAGATGGTCTTCAATATACCTGTGAAGGGCCACACAATCATCAATTGAAATCCCTTCCTTCCTGTCGGCAAGCACCGTGATCCTGTTTGCGCTGCTGATCCTGACTGCAACCAGGAAAAGCCCGGTACCTTTCACATATTCCCCGATAAGCCTTTGTATAAATTCCTTATCTGCCATTTTTTCGAAAACCGATAACAAAATAGGGGACTCTGGTCCCCTAGGTATCAACCACCCTCATTTCGGATGCAAAATTACAACTTAAAATTGAATCACCAAAATAATTGATGATTAAGTTGTACTTTTATCATTGTAGGTCAAATAAGTAGGGCATTATTTATCAAACATTACGATATTTGTCAGCCTTTTTAACTTTTAAGGCAAATATTACAGAATATTTTATTAATAATATGAATATTAATGCGATATATCAGGATTCTGATCTGGAACAGCTTCAACGCTGTACTCTGTGTCCCCGTGAATGTGGTGTGAACCGCCTGATAGGGGCAACAGGTGTCTGCGGAACAGGCGCCGGATTCAGTGTCGCTTCAGTGTGCATACACAGGGGAGAAGAGCCTCCTGTAAGCGGGCCAAATGGAATCTGCAATATTTTTTTCACCGGATGTAATCTGAAATGTGTTTTTTGTCAGAACCATGAAATCAGTCAGCCGGACTTCCGGGTCAGTCGCCAGGATTATTCACTTGAAGAGCTGCTTGACCAGATTCAGGAAATACTTTCTGAGGGAATAAATGCAGTCGGATTTGTGACTCCCTCTCATGTTGTGCCGCAGGTTAAGGCAATAGTCAAAGGCCTCCACCAACGCGGACTACAACCTGTTACTGTCTATAATACAAATGGATATGACAAGCCTGAAACACTGAGGAGCCTGGCAGATATCATCGATGTCTATCTCCCTGACATGAAGTATATTACCCGGGAAATGTCATCCAGGTATTCAGGGGCAGCTGATTATCCCGTAGTAGCCCTCCGGGCCCTTAAGGAAATGTACTGGCAGAAAGGTTCTGTCCTGCAGCTTGACAGTGAGGGCAGGGCTGAATATGGTCTGATGATCAGACATCTCGTCCTTCCCGGACATGTGGATGAAAGCATAAAGGTGCTGAAAACTATTGCTGATGAATTATCCACCGGCGTTCATATCTCACTCATGTCCCAGTTTAACCCAGTATTCATGGCAGATAAATATCCTGAGATCAACCGTCTTCTGGTAAAAGAGGAATATGATATGGTTGCGAGGGAAATGGAACGGCTGGGATTCAGGAATGGCTGGACACAGGATACAGTCAGTAATCTGTGTTACCGGCCTGACTTCACCAGAGATCATCCGTTTGAACATTGAAGTTGTAACTATTAAAGTGACTTATGGAGAATCATTCTGGCGTATTAATAAACTAATTTCTATTTTTGCAGAAATTTTCGCAGTTGGGTTACCAGATTAATAAGCGAAAAATCATTAATGATCCGGTGTACGGGTTTATCAGTATCCCCGGCGAATTTGTTTTTGACCTGATTGAACATCCATGGTATCAGAGACTCAGGAACATAAAACAGCTGGGACTCACCAGTTTTGTCTATCCGGGAGCTAATCATACCCGTTTTCAGCATTGTCTTGGTGCATTACACCTGATGGAAATGGCAATTACCACTCTCAGAGGCAAAGGGGTGGATATTTCACCGGAAGAAGAGGAGGCAACATATATCGCTATCCTGCTTCATGACATAGGTCACGGCCCCTTTTCTCACGCTCTTGAAAGTTCCATAATAAGCGGAATAAACCATGAGGATATATCCCTTCTTCTTATGCGTAAGCTTAATGGTGAGTATGAAGGTAGACTAAGTATTGCTATAAGTATCTTCAGGGATACATACCCGAGAAGGTTCCTTCATGAGCTTATATCAGGTCAGATGGATATGGACAGGCTCGATTACCTCAGAAGAGACAGCTTCTTTACAGGAGTTATAGAAGGATCGGTTGGCTCCGAAAGGATTATCAGGATGCTGAACGTAGTGGGCAATTCACTCGTGGCCGAAGAAAAAGGGATCTATTCACTGGAAAAATTTCTTATCGCGCGCAGACTGATGTACTGGCAGGTTTATATGCATAAGACGGTTCTTTCATCCGAAAGCCTTCTTGTGAATATCCTTAAAAGAGCAAGACAGCTCGCCACAGAAGGAATTGATCTCTACGCGACTCCGGCGCTCAGATTCTTCCTTTACAATAAGTTTGTGAAGGATGATCTGGAGCAGGAAAACAGATTTACCCCCGGCCTTATAGCTGACAATTTCACACGACTTGATGACAGTGATGTCCTTATCTCTGCCAAATACTGGGCAGACAGCAGCGATAAAGTCCTGGCTAATCTTTCAAAACGACTCATGACAAGAGATCTGTTTGCCGTTGAACTGCAAAACGAACCATTTGAGGAGTCTAAAGTGGCTGATCTAACTCTGAATGCTTCCGGCCTGATGGGAACCGGGAATGAAGACACAGGGTACTTTGTCTTTTCCAGCAGTATCTCAAATACTGCCTATGCCCCCGACGGAACGGAGATAAAAATCCTGCTAAAGAACGGTTCCATTGCAGAAATATCGACAGTTTCAGATATGTTTGATCACCGTTTTCTTTCGGAACGGATTACAAAATATTTTTTATGCTATCCAAAGGAATGCAGATAACTAACATTTAATTAATTATGGAATTTACAGCTGCCACAATTGCCGGCTTTTTACATGGAGATGTGGAAGGAAATCCGGAAATAAAGGTAAATACGGTAGCAAAGATTGAAGAAGGTCATGCAGGCGCTCTTTCTTTCCTTGCAAACCCTAAATATGAACACCATATTTATACGACTGCTTCATCAATCGTGTTGGTCAATAGAAGTTTCGTCCCATCAGAAAGTATTTCTGCAACACTTATCAGGGTTGATAATGCTTATGAGGCTTTTGCTTCATTGCTCCGACTGGTGGACCAGGCCAGACCGAGGAAAACAGGTATTCATCCGACATCTGTTATTGAATCTTCGGCAAAGGTAGGATCGGATGTATATATCGGAGCTTATACATATATTGGTGAAAATGCCGTTGTTGGAGACGGATGTGCTCTTTATCCTCATGTCTATATCGGTGATGACGTTCATCTTGGAATTAACTGCACTCTTAATCCCGGAGTTACGATCTACCGCGAATGTATTATCGGACAGGGATGCATTATCCATGCCGGATCGGTGATCGGTTCTGATGGGTTCGGTTTTGCACCACAGTCGGAGAACGAATATCTGAAGATACCACAGCTTGGGAATGTCGTGCTGGAGGATTTTGTGGAGATCGGAGCAAATGTCACAATTGACAGAGCGACTATGGGCTCAACTTTCATAAGAAAGGGCGTCAAGCTTGATAACCTTATTCAGATTGGTCATAATGTTGAAATCGGTGAAAATACCGTAATGGCAGCATTAACAGGAATTGCCGGTTCAACTAAGGTTGGAAAGAACTGCATGTTTGCTGGCCAGGTGGGTATTACAGGCCATATTAAAATCGCTGACGGGACAAAGATTGCCGCTCAGTCGGGTGTTACTAATGATGTCAGGGAAGAGAATAAGATTCTTCTCGGATCTCCTACACTGGACCATAAGCAATTCATGAAATCCTTCATATATTTTAAAAAGCTTCCTGAACTTAATTCAAGGATAAACAGTCTTGAAAAGGATGTTGATTCATTGAAAAATAAGTAGTTTTTCTATCATTCAAAACTGATCCGGAAGATTTTGATTCAGTTATACTGTGTTTTTCTGGATTGTTCCGGAAATTTTTATTTGTTTTGTACCCTGAATTTTAAAAACTTATTCATCTGATGAGTGAAAAGCAAAGGACTCTGGCCCGGGAGATCAGTGTGACGGGGAAAGGGTTGCATACAGGAATTGAAGTTACAATGACCTTCAAGCCGGCCCCTGCAAATCATGGGTATAAATTCTGCAGGGTGGATTTGCCCGGAAGTCCGATCATCGATGCACTTGCAGAGCATGTTACTGAAACCTCAAGGGGAACAACACTTGAACAGAACAATGCCTCCGTACAGACTATAGAACATGTTCTTGCCGCCTTTCATGGTCTTCGTGTTGATAATGCACTTATCGAGATGAATGGTCCGGAAGCGCCGATAATGGGAGGTTCTTCCCTGAAGTTCGTTGAAGCAATTAAGGAGGCAGGGGTGGTGGAACTCAAGGAAGAACGGAACTATTTTGTTGTAAAGCAGAAAATTACATTCTCCGATGAGGAACATGGTGTGGACCTGATCATCTATCCTGACGATCATTTGAGCATAAATGTACTCATCGATTACAATTCAAAGATACTTGGCAACCAATACGCCATTCTCGATTCGATTGATGATTTTGAGAGTGAGATTTGCCGAAACAGAACTTTTGTATTTTTCCATGAGCTTGAACCACTTTTTAAAGCAGGAAGGATAAAAGGAGGTGATCTTGACAATGCGGTGGTAATTCTTGAAAAGGAAGTATCCCAGGAGGAGATCGACCGGATAGCAAAACTTTTTAACCGTCCGGGTATCAGCACACATACTGCCGGAGTACTCAATAATACTGAATTGCTCCATCCTAATGAACCTGCCCGCCACAAATTACTTGATATTTTGGGCGATATAGCACTTGTGGGCCATCCAATCAAAGGTAAGGTTGTAGCTACCAGACCCGGCCATTATGCCAATACACGTCTGGCAAAGATCGTCAGGCAGGAAATGAAGAAGGCTCTGATGAAAAAGGATATACCTGTTTATGATCCGTCCCTGCCTCCGGTATTTACTATTGATGATATAAGAAAAAGACTGCCTCACCGGTTTCCGTTCCTTCTTATTGACAAAATAATTGCTCTCGATGAAACTTCAATCGTGGGTATAAAGAATGTTACTTTCAATGAAGGCTTTTTCCAGGGACATTTCCCGGGAGAGCCGGTCATGCCCGGCGTGCTTCTTGTTGAGGCTATGGCGCAGACTGGCGGTTTACTGGTGCTTAACAGCGTGGATGAGCCCGAAAAATATTCAACCTACTTCCTCAAAATAGACAAGGTTAAGTTCAAGCATAAAGTGGTTCCGGGCGATACCGTAATACTCAAACTCGAACTGACCGACCTTATCAGAAGGGGTATTGTAACAATGTTCGGACAAGCATTTGTCGGGAATAAACTTGTCTTAGAGGGAGAAATGACTGCACAGGTAATAAAAAACAAATAGCTGAGCGATGATCTCTAATTTATCTTTTGTCCATCCGGATGCTCAGATTGGCAAGGATGTAACAATCGAACCGTTTGCATATGTCGCGGGTAATGTTGTCATAGGCGATGGTACATGGATCGGTCCGAATGCGACCATTATGGATGGTGCACGGGTCGGTAAAAAATGTAAAATATTTCCTTCCGCCGTTATCTCCGGTATTCCTCAGGATCTGAAATTCGTAGGTGAGGAATCAACTGCCGAGGTTGGTGACGAAACAACCGTCAGGGAAGGTGTTACCGTTAACAGGGGAACGGCATCCAAGGGCAAAACCATTGTGGGCAGCAACTGCCTCCTTATGGCTTACAGTCATGTCGCCCACGACTGTGTTCTTGGGAATCATATTATCCTCGGGAATGCTTCCGGTCTGGCCGGTGAGGTGGTGGTTGACGACTGGGCCATAATAAGCGGCGGCACACTTGCTCACCAGTTTAGCAGGATTGGAGCACACGTCATGATCGGCGGTGGAGGAAAGGTGAGGACTGATGTGCCTCCCTTTGTCAAGGCAGACCGCGATCCTCTCACCTTCATGGGAATCAATTCAATAGGCCTCACCCGCCGTGGCTTCCAGAAAGAAAAGATCGATGAAATTCATAACATCTATCGGTATATCTACCTGAGCAATATGAATATGACCCAGGCCCTGGAATATGTTGAAAATAACTTCCAGCCTTCGGAGGAACGTGATTATATTCTCTCTTTTATACGTGGTTCTGAACGGGGAGTAATTAGGGCAAGATAAGCTTTTATTTCCAGCCCATAGAGGTGATCTCTACTTCCGATCCGTCATCTCCAACGATCAGACAGGGAGTCTCTGCCGGAGTCATATGACCTATGACCTTTATGCTTGCGATAGAATTTATCCTTTCTATATTTTCAAGAGGGACAGTAAAAAGCATCTCATAATCCTCACCACCGTTAAGTGCAGGTGTCATTGGATCAATATTGAATTCCTCAGCAAGCTTCGAGGTCTCATAATCAACAGGTACTTTACTGTAAAATATCCTGCAGCCCGTTCCGGACAATCTGCATACATGAATCAGATCTGAAGCCAGTCCGTCAGTTACATCGATCATTGCCGTCGGTCTGATTTCTGCCGCAAGAAGTTCATCGAGCGCTTTGACCGGTATTTCAGGCTTGAGCTGTCGCCTGACAATATATTCGTAGCCCGATAGATCAGGCTGCGAAACCTTGTCCTTCACGAAAAGCTTTCTTTCCCTCTCAAGCAACTGCAGCCCCATGAATGCTGCTCCAAAATCACCGGTAACACAGATCAGATCATTTGACCTTGCTCCATTCCGCCTGACTATCTGATCCTTCTTCCCGGAACCGACTGCGGTAACTCCTATCGTAAGACCTGTGAGCGAACTGGTCGTATCTCCACCGGCAAGATCTATATCATAATTATCACATGCGAGATAAATTCCTTCGAAAATATCTTCAACCTGCTCAACTGAAAATCTTGAACTCAAACCGATGGAAATCAATACTTGCTCAGGTTTTCCGTTCATGGCGTAAATATCAGATATAGCTCTTATTACAGCCTTATAACCGAGATGTCTGAGAGGTGTATAGATCAGGTTGAAGTGGATGCCTTCAAGCAGGAGATCGGTCGAAACAAGGGTCAGTCTTCCTTCCATATCCAGAACGGCCGCATCATCCCCCGGTCCTTCCACAGTTGATCTGTTCTTCGGAATCTCCTTCTTCACGAGATGATCAATCAACCTGAACTTTCCATATTCACTTATTGGAGTCTTTCTGTTTTCCCCGGTATCCATTAAAAAAGGTATTAATTAATTTCGATTCAGGTTGCCCCTCATGACCTGACAATATCCCTGCCGAACGGATTCAATGCCACTGCAGATAGTTTAAAGTGCTGAAGTCCGAACGGGATCCCAATGATGGTGATGCAGAGTATTGCACCGAATATCAAATGTGTTATTGCTATGCACAATCCTCCTGCAAGAAGCCAAATGATATTCATTATAATGTACAGACAGCCGGAAGCCCTTGAATGGACAACAGTATCCCTTCCGAAAGGCCATATTGCCAGAGAAGCCATTTTCAATGTCTGAAGACCAAAAGGTATGCCTATAATGGTTATGATCAGCACCATGCTCCCGATAAAATATTCAATGGCTACAATAATGCCACCGAAAATCAGCCAGATCAGATTGCCCAGTAGTCTCATTGCATGATTATGATAAATTATTCAAGTATGACCGTCTTATCCTTGGGATATTTCACAGAATAGGTGAGTATAATCTGTTTTGTCTCCTGCCTGCTTATTTCCATATCCCAGCGCACTTCTCCTGTTATCTGGTTGAGCTTTCCTCCGCTGAGTTCCAGAGCCTCAACAGAAATTCCGCTGTTGGATGAAACCGGGATCTGGTCCTTGACGCTGATCCTGACAGGAACAGTCTTGTTATTTCTTACCGATATCAGATATGAATAGGTTTCCGTTTTATTGGAACCAATACTTCTTTTATTTGTGAAATCGATACGCTTATCCCTTTTTACAATGATCCCGTTATCGGTCCCGAGCGACAGTGCAAGAGTGTCGGTAACCTGCTGAGTGTTGATATTCGATTTTCCCACAAAAGAATTCTCAAAGTAGAGCATTGCCTCGCCACTCTGAAGGCTAAGCCTGGCCCAGTCGGAAATGTTGGCTGTGAGAAAAGCCAGTGCAGATAATTTCGGAGTTGCGATATACCTGTATTCTGCAGGCGCGGAAAGCCTTTGTATCTCAATCGACTGTTGTTTTCCGTCGGATGGGATCGTACATGGTATATTCACGTCATAAGTAATAGTCGTTTCTCCTGTCCTTTTTTCAACCGGAGGAGGTGCTGCCGATGTATCTGCTGACTTTAAAGCGACTGCATCATTAACCATTTCAGCTTCTACAGACCGGGCGCCCCTGACTTTAAAGGCTGGCTGAGGTGTCTGAAAATAATAGTCAATGAACCAGGTGTCGAGTACGGGCAGATCTCCGGCAACCCATGGCGTGGCATTCGAGAAACTGATCATGACATCCTTCCAGTCGGTGCCGGTACTCTGGAAAACATTCGCCTTATAGATAATGCTGACCGGATTTTTAATATCGTCAACACGGATATCATATGAAGGATACCATCCGGCATTAGAGACTACATAGCTGAAATAAAGTTTCCCCTGTACCTGCCTGCCGGCAGTAACAGCTATGGCAATCTCCCCCGAAGGAAGCTGCATCCTGCCAACTTTCTCGGCAAGCTGTTTCTGCAGGGCAGATATCTGCTTCTCATAATCCTTTATGAGCCTTTGCTTCATAACCGAAGTAACCCTCACCTGTTCAATATTTTTCATATACAGATCCAGAACATTTTTGAATTGTTCCAGGTTGAAGGTTGTCTGCTTCTCAAGAATCTGCCTGTTGTTGGTGAGAAATGTTTCCTTCTCGGCCAGTATTCCGATTGCTGTCTTTTCATCTTCTATCCTGGTCTGTAAATCACCTATCTGTTTTTTTATCTCCCTGATCTCAGGAGCCTCTTCAAGATTCTTCAGATAGTTATTCTCCTGATTAACTGACAGGATAGTAAAGTCGCCAGTCCCCTTTACCTGAATGCTCTGCATGTCTATGTAAGGCGATAAGGAAGTAAGCCTGAGTATGGTTTTTCCCGGCTGTATACTCACATCTGTCTCCTGATTCACCTGAGCCCTGTCAGGATATACTGTGATATGCCTGATATCAGCCTTTATTGTTTTTGTCTCCTGGCCTGCAACTGCTGCAAACCCAAGTATCAGCGCCAAAGAGGTCAGAAATGGTTTTTTCATAAATTTCGGTTAAATGGACTATAAAGATACTCATTTTTGATGTGAGACATGTCTGTTCAGGTATGACCTGCCTCTTATAACGTTACCAGCTATCAGATTTCAAACCAAAACAAGGTGAAAATGTTCAATGCCCCATCTGCCTGGAGTAGTTTCTTACAGTAAGCAATTATTGCAGCTTATCTTATGACAAATCAGCATTTTTTTGTATTTTTGTGCCTTTATTTAGATTAAATAGAAATTAGTCAGGACTGAAGACACCAGGGATATTTTCTGACTTATTATCCTGCAACAATGGCCTTCGATCGCTGGAAAACCAATTATTACGGAAAGTCAACATTTTTTCTCACAGCTTGTTTACATTAAAACGGGCAATGGAGGCAGAAAGAGAAAATTATGGAAAAAGCTCAGGATAAAATACTGGATGACGTTACCTCAGGTGAATATAAATACGGATTCTATTCGGATATTGATACAGAAACTATTCCGAGAGGATTAAACGAAGAGGTAGTCAGGATCATTTCGAAAAAGAAGAATGAACCTGAATGGCTTCTCGATTTCAGGTTGAAAGCATACCGTCACTGGCTGACTATGAAAATGCCGAAATGGCCAAACCTGAGAATCCCAGATATAGATTTCAATGATATTATCTACTATGCAGCACCACGGAAGAAAGAACTCAGCAGCCTGGATGATGTGGACCCCGAACTCAGGAAAACCTTTGATAAACTAGGTATTCCGCTCGAAGAGCAGAAGCATCTGACAGGTGTTGCCGTTGACGCGGTGCTCGACAGTGTTTCTGTTAAGACCACCTTCAAGGAGACTCTCGCGGAGATGGGCATTATTTTCTGCTCCTTCAGCGAGGCTGTTAAGGAATATCCCGAGCTTGTCAGAAGGTATATGGGCACTGTTGTTCCTTATACGGACAACTTTTTTGCATGCCTGAATTCGGCAGTATTCAGCGACGGATCATTCTGCTACATACCGAAGGGAGTAAGATGCCCCATGGAACTGTCAACTTACTTCAGGATAAACTCTGCCAACACGGGGCAATTCGAAAGAACACTTCTTGTGGCCGATGAAGAGGCATATGTAAGTTATCTGGAAGGATGCACTGCTCCCATGAGAGATGAAAACCAGCTGCATGCAGCTATTGTGGAGATTATCGCGGAAAAAAATTCTGAAGTCAAATATTCCACTGTGCAGAACTGGTATCCCGGTAACAGGGATGGTCTGGGAGGAGTGTTCAATTTCGTTACCAAGAGAGGCATGTGCCGCGGCGAAAGTTCCAAGATCTCATGGACTCAGGTGGAAACCGGATCAGCAATAACATGGAAATACCCGTCATGCATTCTCAGGGGTGACAATTCGGTTGGAGAATTCTATTCGGTTGCTGTGACAAACAATTATCAGCAGGCAGATACCGGCACAAAGATGATCCATATTGGAAAGAATACCCGCAGCACGATAGTGTCCAAAGGTATTTCTGCAGGAAGAGGTCAGAATAGCTACAGGGGCCTTGTAAAGGTTCTGAGGAATGCAACAAATGCACGGAATTTTTCACAGTGTGATTCCTTACTGCTCGGTGACAAATGCGGGGCTCACACTTTCCCATACCTCGAAGTAGATAACCAGACTGCAGTTGTGGAGCATGAGGCTACAACTTCAAAGATAGGAGAGGACCAGATCTTTTACTGTAATCAGCGTGGGATATCAACCGAGGATGCCATAGGCCTGATTGTGAACGGATATGCACGTGAGGTAATAAACAAGCTGCCAATGGAGTTTGCTGTTGAAGCTCAGAAGCTTCTTCAGATCAGCCTGGAAGGCAGCGTAGGATAAACGGAGATTTTTATTGTTATTTATATATCATGTTAACTATCAATAATCTGAAAGCCGGAATTAACGGCAAAGCTATTCTTAAAGGTATCAGTCTTGAAGTAAAACCCGGAGAGATTCATGCAATTATGGGCCCTAACGGTTCGGGAAAGAGTACCCTGGCAGCTGTGCTTGCAGGAAGGGAAATTGTGGAAGTTACAGGAGGATCGGTGACCTATCTGGGAATGGATCTGCTTAAAATGACTCCGGAAGATCGCGCCAAGGAAGGCATATTCCTGGGGTTTCAGTATCCGATCGAGATCCCGGGCGTGAGCATGGTTAATTTTATGAAGACAGCAGTTAATGAACAGAGAAAGCATAAAGGACTTGAACCTCTTTCTGCTTCTGATTTCCTCAGGCTAATGAGAGAAAAGAAGGAGATGGTCGAGATAGATTCAAAACTTGCCAACAGATCAGTAAATGAAGGATTTTCGGGTGGAGAAAAGAAGAAGAATGAGATCTTTCAGATGGCAATGCTTGAACCCAGACTGGCGATTCTCGATGAAACAGATTCAGGTCTGGATATTGATGCACTCCGGATCGTTGCAAACGGGGTTAATAAGATCAAACGTCCCGATAATTCTTTCATAGTTATTACCCATTACCAGCGTCTTCTTGATTACATTGTGCCTGACATCGTTCATGTCCTTTACGATGGAAGGATAGTAAAAACAGCCGGAAAGGAACTTGCTCTCGAACTTGAGGAAAAGGGTTATGACTGGATTAAAAAAGAGGTTGAAAACAGTATACTGGCATGAACGGACAGTCTGAGGTAAACGAAAAGTATCTGAAGATCTATTCTGAGAACATCAGCAGGGTATCCTCGGTCTCATCTCCTTTATTAAATGCATTCAGGAATGAGGCATACAGGAAATTCACCGGTCTGGGCATTCCCACAAAGAAGGATGAGGCATATAAATACACTAATCTGAATCTGTTCTTTGATCATGACTATGCCAGCTATTTTATCCCGGGTGAATCGGATTTTGCCAAGGCTGAAGAGTTCAGATGCGATATAGAAGAACTGGATGCCCATGGAGTTGTCCTGATGAACGGTTTCTATCCGGCACTCAACGGGAAACTTCGCCAGTTACAGGGTGGCGTGATGATTGGAAGTCTTAATGAAGCTGCAAGAGAATATCCCGAGATTATCAAAAAACACTACGGGAAGTATGCCAAGAGCGAAACAGACGGCCTGGTCGCCCTGAATTCAGCCCTTGCCTCCGACGGAATATTTATTTATGTTCCGGAAAAGGCGACCTTGTCAAAACCGGTACAGATAGTTAACCTGGTGGATTCGGAGGTTGATTCCTTCAACCAATTCAGGAACCTTATAGTGGTGGAAAAAGGTGCAGATTTTTCAATGCTCATCTGTGATCATACTCTTTCTCCGAAAAAATTTCTTACCAATGCCGTTACTGAAGTTTATGTAGGTGAAAATGCAAAATTTGACCTGATCAGGGTTCAGAATGAACATAATGCCGCCTGCAAAATAACACATACTTTTATACATCAGGAGAGGAATAGTGTTGCAACCACCAATAATATGACCCTTCATGGCGGACTGATCCGGAACAATACGTATAATTATCTCGGAGGTGAAGGTGCCGCGAATTATTCATACGGCCTTTTCCTTGCTGACAAATGGCAGCATATTGACAATTTTGTCAATGTCGATCATGCATTCCCAAATTGCACAAGTAACCAGCTCTTTAAGGGAGTCCTGGATGAAATGTCCACAGGGGCATTTAACGGAAGAATACTTGTTAGACCCGATGCGCAACATACAATCGCATATCAGAAGAATAACAACATACTTCTGACCGACGATGCCAAAATGGACACCAGACCTCAGCTCGAAATCTTTGCTGATGACGTTAAATGCAGCCATGGGGCAACTATCGGACAGCTTGATAGTGATGCACTGTTCTACCTTCAGTCGAGAGGTATAAATAAAAGAGAAGCAAGGCTTATGCTGATGTTCGGATTTGCACATGAAGTGATCCAGAATATCCGGATCGAACCGCTTCGCGACAGGATGGATAATCTTGTCATGCAACGGCTCAAAGGTGAATTGTCGAGATGCGCGACCTGTATGGTTAAGTGCGGATAATTTTTAAAAAAAGTGAAAAGTATCAATGATATCAGAGCCGATTTCCCGATTCTCAGCAGAATGGTCTACGGCAAGCGACTCGTCTATTTCGATAACGGTGCAACCTCACAGAAACCTCAGATCGTATTAGACAAGGTTAAAGAAGTATATACCAGTTACAACGGGAATATTCACCGGGGGGTTCATTACCTTAGCGATATGTCTTCGGAAGCTTATGAAAGCGCCAGGGAAACAGTCAGGGCTTTCATAAATGCAGAAAAGAAAGAAGAAGTGATCTTCACTTCCGGAACTACCGGTTCAATAAACGGACTCGCTTTCTCGTTCGGGGAAAGGTATATAGAAGAAGGCGATGAGATCGTTCTCAGTCACCTCGAACACCATGCAAATATCGTTCCCTGGCAAATGTTATGTGAACGAAAAGGTGCCATTCTGAAAGTCATACCAGTTGATGAAAGCGGAGAGATAATATTCGGTGAATATCTTAAACTGCTGTCTCCAAAAACAAAACTGGTCTCCGTGACACAAGTCTCAAATGCACTGGGGACAATACTTCCGGTCAGGGAAATTATCGCTTCAGCACACTCACTCGGCATCCCTGTGATGATCGACGGAGCCCAGGGTATTCAACATGGAACGGTGGATGTACAAGACATGGATTGTGATTTTTATGCTTTCTCCGGACATAAGGTCTATGGCCCCAACGGGATAGGATGTCTGTATGGCAAAGAAAAATGGCTAAGCGAACTTCCTCCTTTTCAGGGAGGCGGTGACATGGTGGACAGAGTGACTTTTGAAAAAACTACATATAATGAGCTGCCGTTCAGGTTCGAAGCCGGGACAACCAACTATCCCGGAGCTATCGGGCTGGCTGCAGCACTTGACTATGTGACTGATATTGGAAGATCCGGGATAGAAGCAAGAGAACGAGAACTGACTGAATATGCAGCAGAACGCCTTAATCGGATCAAAGGTCTCAGGATCTTCGGAAATACGTCCCATAAAATACCGACATTTTCCTTCCTGATCGACGGGATACACCAGTACGATACAGGTATGATCCTCGATAAAATGGGAATTGCGGTCCGGACAGGTACACACTGTGCTCAACCCATCATGGATCGCTATGGTGTAGATGGTACAGTGAGAGCTTCGATTTGCTTTTATAATACGGTCGGTGAGATTGACAGCCTGGCTGAAGGCATCGAAAAAGTTAAAAAGATGTTTGCTTAATTTAATGACATGACAATTCAGGAAGTTCAGGATAGGATAATAGAGGATTTTTCTGACTTCGATGACTGGATGGATAAATATAACCTGCTCATCGATATCGGGAAGGATCTGCCTGTCATCGATCCAAGGTTTAAGGTAAAAGATTTTCTTATTGAAGGATGCCAGTCAAAGGTATGGCTCCATCCCGATTTTGACGGCAAAATAATTACGTTCACCGCCGATAGTGATGCCATAATTACAAGAGGAATCGTAGCATTGCTTATAAAAGTGCTTTCAGGCCGTACACCGGAAGAAATTATTTCAGCTGACCTTTATTTCATAGATACCATAGGACTCAGACAGAATCTCTCTCCTACAAGATCGAACGGATTGCTTGCAATGGTCAGACAGATGAAGCTATATTCCATGGCTTACAAAGCCCGAGGCGAATACAAGGAGACAGATAAATGAAAGACCTTTCAATATATATCGTCATTATAGTCGTGATGACAATAATGATCAGGTACATAATGCTTCTGATCCGGAAGGAGATCAAACCAGCTCTGGCAATGTGGGTCTTCTTCTCGGTCGCGGTTATTATGAGTCTTGTCACTTACAGACTGGACGGAGGTTTCGGACTGCTTGACAATATTATGAATACAGTGGATATTGTCTATGTGGTGACGATTTCGGTGGCTATCCTCCTGTTTGGAGACCGGAGTTCCAGGTTTACCGGATTCGATAAAACATGCCTGATAGCGGTGTTGATGATAGTGATCTTCTGGCTGTTTTCCGGGAATCACAGGGTTACTAATCTTCTTATTCAGGCTATACTGGTGATTGCTTACTTCCCTGTTGTAAAACGACTTCTTGAATCCAGGGAAAACACCGAGCCTTTTTCGGTGTGGATAGGTATGCTGATAGCCCCACTCGTTGCACTAATCTCCAGTAAGGGAACATTGGCAACAATCTATTCTGTACGGGCGATCATCTGCGTAAGCATTCTTCTTCTCCTGATGCTGAGGATCGAATTGCTCAAACTAAGAAACAATAAAATCTCAGAAAATGGATCCGTCAGAACGTCTTGAAACAGAAACCCGTATAGGCGAGGTTCTTAAAAGTATATTTGATCCGGAGATCCCGGTAAATATTTATGATCTCGGACTTATTTATGAAATCAATCTGGATGATGACCAGGTTGCTCACATCACCATGACACTTACTGCCCCAAACTGTCCGCTTGCAGACGAGCTTCTGGAGGAAGTCAGGTACAAGGTAGGCGGAACAAGAGGAGTGAAGGAATGTGACCTTAAACTCACATTCAACCCACCATGGGATAAAAGTATGCTGAGCGAGGAAGCAAAACTGGAGCTGGGATTTTTGTGATGAAAATCAAGGATGGTCAGCAAGGATCATATTCACCTCTCTACCCTGATAAAAACAAGGGCTCTGGAACTTGGGTTTGACCTCTGCGGAATCGCGGGATCACGACCGCTTGAGGAGCATATTCCCCGCGTCAAGGAATGGTGTTCGTCAGGTATGCATAGTGGAATGGATTACCTCTGCAGGGATATTGGAAAACGAAGTGATCCTGAACAGCTTCTTCCAGGAGCCAGATCTGTTATCGTCACTGCCCTGAATTATTATACCGGTATCAGCCAGTCAGACAAAAAGGCTCCTGTACTGTCACGTTATGCATTCGGAAAGCAGTATCAGCCTGTTATAAAGGAAAGACTGACCAGGCTTCTTGATTATGTCAGGTCCCTTTGCCCGGATACTGACGGGAGAGTCTTTTCTGATACCGGTCCGGTGCTTGAAAAAGCCTGGGCCAGGGAAGCTGGTCTCGGCTGGCCTGGTAAACATTCTGTACTTATCAATGACAGAATAGGATCATTTTTCTTTCTCGGAGTCCTTTTACTGGATATTGAACTTGCATATGACAAACCTTATGAGGAGGCCCTATGCGGGAATTGCCGGATTTGTATCGATAGCTGCCCGGTTCAGGCCATCAATGAAAATAATACCATCGATACAAGGAAATGCATCGCCTATCTTACCATCGAAAGCAAAGTTCCGGTGCCCGTGGAAATGGCTGACAGATTCGGCAGAAGAGTATTCGGATGTGACAGATGTCAGGAGGTCTGTCCATGGAACAAAATGGCAGTAAACAACATTGTACCGGAGTTCAGACCGGATCCGGAAATGCTTTCCATGAATGAAGATGACTGGCTCAATCTTAGGGAAGATGAATTTGAGAAAATGTTCGGCGGGACTCCTCTGGGTAGAAAGAAATACAAAGTGCTGATGGAGAATATCAGGTTGGTTACCGGAACTGATACCTGAACCGGCTGTCAGTTGTCACTTATGATGGTTATGACAACTTCACGTTTTTCCCTTGGACCATCAAATTCACATAGGAAAATATTCTGCCATGTCGATAAACCTGAGCTGGAATCAATAATGGGAATTGTTTGGGAAGGGCCTATTATGCCAGCCTTAAGATGTGAGTCCCCATTGTCATCCTGGTAATCGTGTTCCCAGATACCTGCAGGGATAAGCCCGTTGAGGAAACTTATGACATCATTCTGCACCGACTGATCCCAGTTCTCCTGGACCATAATGGCAGCTGTAGCACCCCTGACATATACCGAGCATATACCGCTCTGTACACCGCTCTCCCTGATTGTGTCATTAACTTCCCGGGTTATATTGTATAACCCGTTCTTCTTGTCTGTCCTGATTGAAATTATCTTCTGCATACAGGGTTAGTTTTTTAATAAAAATACAATATGTTTTTTACCTTGGAATAGTTTCATCGTCATAATTGCAGAAACACACTAAATTGATAGACACAAAACTCATAGAGGAATGCAGGGCAGGTGATCTGAACAGTTTCAGACAGCTTGTTCATCTTGCTTCACCTGCGGCATTTACCGTTGCTTTCCGCATCCTGGGCGATGAAGATCAGGCCGGTGATGTAGTACAGGATGTAATGGTTACTGTCTGGAAAAAGGTTACGACACTCAGATCTCCGGAAACATTTAAAACCTGGATGTACAGGATTGTAGTAAACAGATGCTATGACTTTCTGAGAAAACGAAAGCGAAATCCGGAAATTCGATTTGATGAAGCGGGCTGGCAGAGACTCAGTGAAAAAGTTGGACAGCAACCTTCAGCAGAACTTGAGAACAGGGAGATTTCGGATGTCATTAAAATGCTGACATCAGGTCTCAGCCCCGCCAGAAAAACTGTTTTCATATTGTCTGAAATTGAGGAATTGACCCCTGATGAGATCGCCGCTGTGACAGGAATGAAAAAATCGGTGATTAAATCCACTTTATGCCATGCTAGGAAAAATATTTCTGAAATGATTACCAGATATCTGTGATGATGGAAAAGAATGAAGAAAAATACGAGAGGGTACTGGAACTGCTGAAATGTTCACAACCCAAACCGGGTTCAATTGATGCGATTGAACAACGGGTAATGTCTGAGATCATTGAAAGTAAGGATAAATCAAGTATCCTTACTGAAATAATGAAGCTGCTTTTTGGCTGGACTTCATTTGCCTGGATGAGGAGGAGCCTGCTTACAGCCTCAATGACCCTGGTGGTGGTATTCACTGTGCAACAGGGAATATTTATGAGCGAAATGTCCAGGATTGAAAAAATGAAGGTGCCTTCAGGTGCCGGTAATTCAATTTCTAAACAGTACAGGAATGGAGTTGCAAGAATTCCTGTCGGACTGTCATCAAAAATTGAGAAACTACAAATGAGAAAACTGTCAGACAGGAGTATTGATGAACTTCTGGAAGCTTTCGATAAATCGGGATACAGCTATTCAGACCTGGGTGCCGTAATTGGAACCGATCCCGATGTGAAAAGATTTCTGTGGATAAAATTGCAGGGAACTGATAATCACCGGTAAATTTAGAATTATGAGAAATAATAAGATTCGGATACTCGTATTGGTTCTAATCGTGCTTTCTGTATCATGCGATGAACCTGAGACTACTGTAACGGATTTTGTCAGACCCGACGGATCGGTTCTGAGAAGGATAGAAATGAAAAGTCAGGGTAAAAAGCTGGATAAACCTTCATACCAGGTACCTTTCGACTCAACATGGAAAATCACCGACTCCCTTTCAGTCAGTGGAGATAATGATACCACATGGTTCAGAAAGGCTGAAAAGGATTTTGATAATATTTCTGAAATTAACAGCAGCTATCTGAACGACACTACTGCCAATGGTAAATTCCGGAGACATGCAGGTTTCAGAAAAGAATTCAGATGGTTCAATACCAAGTACCGGTTTTCTGAAACAATAGATAAAAATATTTTAACAGGAATTTCTATTAAAGAATTCCTGAATGAACGGGAACTACGGTATTTCTATTCTCCAGAAAACCTGAAATACAATATGGAACATGGCACCGACAGTCTTAAATATAAAGCACTTTCAGATTCAATCAATGAAAAGGTATGGCACTGGAGCCTGAAAAACATTACCGATCTGTGGATAAGTGAATTTGCCAGATTTACTGACGGACGTTCCGCCCCTGAATTGTCAGCTGAATCCCTCAGAAAAAAAGAGAAAAGTATCATCGGGCTTCTTGACAGTAATAAGGAAAAATTCGATAGCCTGTGGAAAAAAGGGTTTTTTCAGCAACGAATACTCGGAGAGGAAAACAGCAAATTATTCAGACATGAAGCGGATTCTGCACTTGATATTGCTGTCAACAGGTTTCTTGTTGATTTCAGGAACTATACGGTCAGAATAGTGATGCCTGGAAAACTTACAGCTACAAACGGCTTTATCGACAGCACAAAGACCCTGATCTGGCCGGTAAGCTCCGACCTGTTCATGACTGATCAGTATGAAATGTGGGCAGAATCCAAAACAACAAACATCTGGGCCTGGGTAATATCATTCATCTTCGTGGTATTCGTCTTTACAGGTATGGTAATAAGTAATAAGTCCCACACGGGGCGGGACTTAAAACCATAACCTGACCAAACTAAATAAACCTGGAACTATTTGACGTAATCTTTTAAAATGAGCATCAGCTTCTGACGGGTGAAGAAAATCCTGCTTTTTACCGTACCTATCTTCAACCCGAGCTTGTCAGCTATCTCTTTGTACTTGTAGCCGTCGACATGCATCCTGAAAGGAATCCTGAACTCATCGGAGAGTGAATCAATAGCCTTCTCAATCTCATTCTGGGAATAGGATGATTCGGGAGAAATAAAACCTTTATCATGAGGCTGATTAATGTAATAAAGATCCTGAGTTCCGTCGATTATCGTGTTCTCTTTAATATTGCGCCTGTAGTTATTGATGAAGGTGTTCTTCATGATCGTAAATACCCACGCTTTGAGATTCGTGTAATCAACGAATTTGTCTTTATATGTAATAGCCTTGAGATATGTATCCTGGACAAGGTCAAGCGCAGTGTCACGGTCTGATGTCAGACTCATAGCAAACCTATGAAGATTGGACTTCATTTCAAGGAGACTGTTGTTGAATTCATATTGTGTCATTGCTCTTATGTTTTTTTACCGAAACAAAGTTCCATAAATAAAAAAAGATATACAAATCCTAATATCTTAAAATACTTGTATTCTTAGACATGTTTAAATAAGGTCGGAATTAAATAACTTAATAATCAGTAATATAAGGTTGTTTATTCTTCGCCGGTCTAAATATTGTATAAATTATTTATCTTGAATAAACTGTGATATTTGGCTTATTTTTGGATACAGAAAAGAGAGATCTTTATCCCGGGTTACTGATGGCAAAAAGATTATTTACCTGTGCAGACGATTGTAATTATGTTTTAATTTGTGAACTTTATCGGTAAAAGGAAATTTTATGGATTTCAACATTAAGCTGAAAAACGGACAGCTTTTACAGGGAGTGATCAGAAGTCCGGGAGAACATGCACGAGCAGTGGTGGTTATGGTGCACGGTTTAGGAGAGCATATACAGAGGTATGATGCATGGTCTGACAGATTCCTCGGGGATGGGATTGCTTTTACAGGAGTTGATCTTCCGGGGCATGGCAGGTCTGACGGACGAAAAGGCTACATAAAGAGTTTCCGCGCGCTTGATGAGATGCTGGATGTACTTATTTATTCCTGCAGGAAAACATTCAGTAATATTCCGGTTTATATTTATGGCCACAGTCTTGGCGGTGGAATTGTGCTTAACTATCTCCTGAGAAAGAATCCTCATGTGAAAGGTGCAATAGTGACCTCTCCCTGGCTGAAACTGTCCTTTGAACCTTCAAAAGGGAAGGTGTTCCTTGCTTCAGTTATGAAGAATTTTCTTCCCGGACTTGTTCAGCCTTCTGGTTTGAATGTAAACCATATCTCCCACGATTCAGCAGTTGTCGAAAAGTACAAAACAGATCCTCTGGTACATGACAGGGTCTCGGTTAGTCTTTTTTCTTCAGCTATGGAATCCGCTTCCTGGACGCTGATTCATGCAGCTGACCTCGGGATCCCCACGTTGCTGATGCATGGTAGTGATGATCAGATCACATCTCCGGGAGGGAGCAGAGAATTTGCCGGGAAATCAGGTGTTGTTGATCTGAAGATCTGGGAAGGAGGTTATCATGAACTACACAACGAGCCTTTCAGTGATGAAGTTTTCATGTACATTGCCGGTTGGATCAAAAAGCAACAAGGTTGATATTGACAGTCCCGGAAAATGGATCTGCGTACTACTTTCCATATAGAAAAGGCTCCCTGCTGTATCAGTCATGCTGATGGGGTAATGTTCGTTGGGTCATGTTTTGCTTCTTCTGTTGGCTCAATGATGGAGAAAGGAAAGATCCCGGTAATGATCAATCCTGCAGGGACAGTTTATAATCCAGCTTCAGTAGCCACTACTCTGGAACAAATCATTTCAGGGAAGACATTTACATTTGATGATCTGAACCATCATGGGGATACATGGTTCAGTTTCTCTCATTATACCGACTTTTCTTCAGATGATCCTGTTGTTGTGCTGGAAAAGATTAACAGACGAAACAGGGAGGCTTCAGAATTTCTGAAGAAAGCCGGCTTTCTGTTTATTACATTCGGGACTGCAAGGATCTACAGGTTTCTTAGTTCAGGAGAGATTGTTTCGAACTGCCATAAAATGCCTTCGGGAATGTTTCAACGTGAATTATTGTCAGTTCAGCAGATTACTGATCTCTGGATGAACCTGCTTGATACTATCTCCTCTGAATATCCGTCTGTCAAAATAATCTTTACCATCAGTCCGGTCAGACATTTCAAGGACGGCGCTCATGGTAATCAGATCAGTAAATCGATCCTGTTCCTGGCTGTTGAGGAGTTGCTTGGTCACAGATCGGCACCTTTTTACTTCCCCGCCTATGAGATCATGATGGATGATCTGCGGGATTACAGGTTTTATGACGATGATATGCTTCATCCGTCTTCCACCGCTGTAAATTATATCTGGAATCTTTTCTCCGGTTGCTGGCTCACTCCTGAAACTGCCAGGATATGGGAAGAAGCTTCCAGAATTACTGCAGGGGTTAAACACCGGTTTAATTCCGGCAACAAAAAAGGCCGTTTGCTTTTTGCCGGAAATATGCTCGGTAAGATAGGCAGACTGGAAAATATAGCGCCAGGGATTGATTTCACAGACGAGAAGAAATATTTCAACTCGATAATTGAAAATCAGGGGCTGACTGACGCAGTATGAACAATTGCTCCTCCTCATTGTTAAGGCAGGAAACAATTTAAGATGAAGCATCTTTTTCTGTCAGCTATTTTAATGTTGATATTTCAGCCTGGTTTTTCCCAGCAGAATTCTGGTGTTATCAAAGGCAGGATCTACAATTCTAAAACGAATGAAGGGGTACCATTTGCAACTGTCAGGATTTGGGGAACCAATACAGGCACTGTTACAGACGCGGATGGCAATTTTAAGTTGACAGGTATAAAACCTGGATTTGTTGAGTTAGGAGTATCGTCGGTGGGATTTAAACCATTTGTTTCCTCAGCCATAATGGTAACCAACAGCGTTCAGGTGAGTCTGGATCTCCCCATAGAGGAGTCTGAAATCAGCATTGGCGAGGTCGTGGTAAGGGCTTCTCCCTTTGCCCGGAAAATTGAAACCCCTCTCTCTGCCAGGGTAATTGATATTGATGAGATAGAAAGGAATCCTGGCGGCAACCGTGATATATTAAAGGTCCTTCAGTCATATCCGGGTGTTGCTTCAACACCGGCTTTCAGAAATGATGTTATTGTGAGGGGAGGTGGTCCGAATGAGAACAGGTTCTATGTTGATAATGTTGAAATCCCTTATCTTAACCATTTCTCAACACAGGGATCCTCAGGCGGACCTGTAAGTATAATCAACGTAGACTTCGTGCAGTCGGTAGATTTTCTTTCAGGTGCTTTTCCTGCATCGCGTGGCAATGCTCTAAGCTCGATCCTGAACTTCTCATTCATCGATGGCAACCCGGATAAGATGAAATACAGGGCAACTCTCGGAGCTTCTGATCTTGGACTGACACTTAACGGACCGGCAGGTAAGAACGGAACATTGCTTTTCTCTGCCAGAAGATCTTATCTCGGTCTGTTATTCAATGTCCTTGGTCTTCCTTTTCTTCCTGTTTATACCGACTTTCAGCTTAAATATAAGCTACGGATCAGTCCTAAAAACGAACTGACAATTATAGGCCTGGGAGCCAAGGATGATTTCAGTCTTAATCTTGATGCCAATAAAACTGAATATCAACGATATATACTTGATTACCTGCCTGTACAGGAACAATACAGCTATATTTTTGGCGTTGTTCTGAAGCATTTCAGGAAGACAGGCTACGATACCTGGGTAGTGAGCAGAAATTATCTTAATAATGACCAGTATAAATACAGGAACAATATTAAAGTGGATTCCAACAGGCTGCTTAACTATGCTTCAGGAGAGGGAGAGATCAAAGCCAGATATGAAAGAACTTTTATCGGCGCCAACGGTCTTAAAATCAGCTGGGGTGCGGGCTATGAATACGCACATTACCGGAACTCCACATACAGGCTCGTCTATTCACCGTCTGCTGCTGATGACATCATTAGCTATGACACTAATCTGAAACTTGGAAAATTCAACGGTTTTGGTCAGATAAGCAAGTCATTCGGTAAAAAGCTGAATCTCTCTCTGGGAGTAAGAACAGATGCCTCCTCATATTCAGACGACATGAGCAATCCATTGAAGCAAATCTCGCCGCGACTTTCAGCATCCTATTCAATAACGGGACGATTGAACTTCAATGCCAGTGCAGGAAGATATTTTCAGCTTCCCCCATATACTGCGCTTGGTTACTCCAATACAACCGGACAGCTTCTCAATAAGGACAACTTAAGGTATATACAGGCAGATCATTATTCGGCCGGACTGGAGTTTCTTCCCAATGAAAATTCTCAGTTTACGGTTGAAGGGTTTTACAAAAAATATTCAAATTATCCTTTCTCTCTGCATGATTCGGTGCCATTATCTACCAAAAGCGCCGATTATGGCATTTTTGGAGATGAGGCTCTTACATCCACTGCCAGGGGAAGAGCCTATGGTATTGAAGTCCTTGGGCGACTTAAGGAATTCAGACAGATCAGCCTGGTATTTGCTTATACTTTTGTAAGAAGTGAGTTCATTGGTATGAATTCAGTTTATGTTCCTTCCTCATGGGATAACAAACACCTCTTTAATCTTACTGCGACAAAGCGTTTCAACCGGAACTGGGATCTCGGATTAAAATGGAGATTCGTGGGCGGCGCTCCTTATACTCCATATGATCTTGAAAAATCAGCTATAAAAACTGCCTGGGATCTTCAGGGTAAAGGTTACCTGGATTATTCGAAATTTAATACCAGCAGACTTAAGGCTTTTCATCAGCTTGATATCAGGATCGACAAACAGTATTTTCTTCGTGGATGGTCGCTTATGCTTTATGCTGATATACAGAATGTTTACAACTTTAAAGCCGATGAGCCGCCTATTCTGGTAAGAGTAACAGATAGCAGCGGAAAACCTGTAACCGATCCTTCAGATCCGGCGAAATATTCTCTGAAATACCTGGCATCCCAGGCAGGAACAGTCTTGCCAACTATCGGGATAATAGTCGAATTCTGAAATTCAGGGATTTAATAACCCTCAATGATCAGGTATGGTAGAGATCAGAATAATTCAGGCAATTTATCTTTGAGTGAAAATGCACAGTAAATCAGGAAATTGAATCGATAGTTGAAAGGAATTCTGCTGGATCTTTTATTAGTATCAGCTTTTCGTAGGATTTACCGCTGAATTCCTCAGGAGAGTCGGTAAAAATGATTTTCCTTATCAATAGAGATTTTCCAAGATTGCTGAAATATGCAATCTTTTTTTCAGCAAAGTCGAAAGCGCTTGAATTGACAATCAGGTAATCGAATTGTTTGATCTTATAAATCTCCACGACTTCCGATGCAGGGAGGATCCCTCCGGTGAAGATAACATCAAAACCTCTTTTTTTGAGAGCATATTTGTAGAACAGAAAATTATTGTCTGTCAGGTTGTCTGAAGTGTTGATCATTGCAAACGTTGCCCGCGGTTTTCCAGGTGAAATTTTCAGATGATCGTCCTCAATGATTATTATCTGCTTTATTGTATTCCTGACAAACTGTTCCTGAGCCCTTGAAAGACTGCCTGTTTGCCATAATATTCTTGCCTTTTCGAGTAAGGGAAATAAATATCTGCAGTATGCTTCCTCAATTCCCTGGTAATTAACAAACGGAATAATGGTTTCCTTGAAAAGGTTCTCGTTAAACCTGATGGCAGACATTAATATCTTTCCGGGCTGAAAATCCTGATCCGGATTATCATGACGGCTGCTGATTGTCATCACCTGTTGTGTCAGCTCATCTTCGTCGAGCTTTGCAATTTTAGATATTTTTAGCCCATGCCTGTTGAGATAGGAAACATTCATGATTTTCTTTAGCTCAGCCTCGCTGTAAGTTCTGATATTAGAATCAGTCCTGTCTGGCTCAAGAATATTATACCTTTTCTCCCATATCCTTATAGTATGAGCTTTGATCCCGGAAAAATTCTCAAGATCCTTTATGGAAAAAACGTTCAGTCCCTCTTCCATGATGCCTAAATAATTTCAGTTCTTCACGACCAATCAACTACACAACAATTTAAGCCTAAATCTTAACAGATTGCTGTAAACTTCACCCAACTAACAAATGATTAAAATTAATTTCGCGGAATTGTTCCCCGAATAACCGCGATGGCAACGAAAGTAATACTTTTTTTCTATTCTGACTGCTCAACAAGAATTTTTTTGACAATCCTTGTTCCATCGCTGAACATGATCGTTACAAGATACATACCTCTCTTTGGATTATCGAGAACGATCCTGAGTTGGGGATCGGGACTTTCAAACCTGGTTTTATAAATGTCCTGGCCGATGATATTCGTTATACGTACGTATGAAATCTCCTTGTCGGCCCTGATAGTAAAACTATTATCCTTCACAGGTACAGGGTAAATGGTAACATTGGCAGTAGTCAAAGCCTGCCCTGCATCTCTCTGAGGAAGGGCTCCGAGATAATTTATCGAGTCCTTCTGAGCGTAGAGACAAGTGGTGAAAATCATAAAAATCAAAAGGTGTAAAAGCTTCCTCATATATACCTTTTGTCTATTTACCTGCAAAAACTGTGCAAAAGTTTAAAAAACAGCTACGATTGTTCCAGAAATATTCTTGCCCTCTCAAGATCTTCAGGGGTATCAATCCCGATACTCTCCCAAAACGTCACTGCCGTCCGGATTCTGTAACCGTTTTCTATCCACCGGTTTTGTTCCAGCGATTCGGCAATTTCGAGTGGACTTCTTTCGAGTGAGGTCAGCTTTTTTAACGTTTCTGTACGGTAGGCATAAAGCCCGATGTGTTTGTAAAATGTGTGTTTGTGAGACCATTCACTCTGCTCCACTCCCCTAATATAAGGGATCACTGATCTGCTGAAATATATGGCGTCTCCTGATTTATTGATTATTACTTTAGGCTGGTTTGGGTTGATAATGTCTTCTCCGGGTTCAGTTTTCCTGATAAGAGTGGCAATCTCAACGTCCTTATCACTGAAACATTCAGTTAACAGGTCGATCATTTCAGGTTTAATAAAGGGTTCATCACCCTGTATATTGACAACAACATCAATTGATGTACCTGATACATCACCGATCAGTCCGGCAGCTTCTGCGACACGATCAGTCCCGCTCTGATGCAGGGCTGATGTCATGACCACCCTGCCTCCGAAATGCTGAACAGCGTCATATATTCTCTGGTCGTCGGTAGCAACATATACAAGATCGAGAGTTTTCGATGCCTGTTCATATACTCTTTCTATCATTTTTTTGTTCCCTATAAGAGCAAGAGGCTTGCCAGGGAATCTGGTGGAGGCGTATCTTGCCGGTATTATGCCGGCAAATTGCAGTCTGGAATTCGGCTTCATACTGCGAATTTACGAAAATTGGATTTCCCATTGTTTCAAAATTATCTTAATTTCGCACATTGTTTTAACAGCCTATGAGGGATCTGCAGAACATTAAGCAAAGATTCGGTATTATCGGTAATCATGATGGACTAAACAGGGCTATCGACATTGCTGCCCAGGTTGCTCCTACGGATCTCTCTGTGGTTATTACTGGGGAGAGCGGAACCGGGAAAGAGATATTCCCGCAAGTGATCCATAATTACAGTTCCAGAAAACACGGACAGTACATCGCGGTCAACTGCGGCGCGATACCTGAAGGTACGATAGACTCCGAACTGTTCGGCCATGAGAAAGGATCATTTACCGGCGCCACTGAAAGCCGTAAGGGGTATTTTGAAGTGGCCGACGGAGGTACTATTTTTCTTGATGAGGTAGCTGAACTGCCTCTTTCCACACAGGTCAGACTTCTAAGAGTACTGGAAACCGGTGAATTCATAAGGGTTGGTTCTTCGAAGGTCCAGAAGACAAATGTACGGGTAATCGCAGCCAGCAATGTAGATATTCCAATAGCCATCGATAACGGAAAATTCAGGGAAGACCTGTTCTACAGGCTAAATACCGTGCCTATCAGAATACCTGCTCTTAGAGAGAGGGGAGAGGATATTTTCCTTCTTTTCAGAAAATTCTCTGTAGATTTCGCGGAAAAATACAGGATGCCTTCTATCAGGCTCGACCAGGAAGCTAAAAATGTCCTGCTTAACTATTCCTGGCCAGGAAATGTCAGACAGCTAAAAAATATCACAGAGCAGATCTCGATAATCGAAGGTGAACGTGAGATAACTGCTGCAATTTTAAGACATTACCTCCCTGATCACGGAAGCGCCAAACTGCCTGCAGTAATAAAAAAAGATGATGATAAATCATTTGCTTCGGAAAGAGAACTGCTTTACAAAATACTCTTCGACATGAAGAGTGATATGAATGATCTTAAAAAACTGGTCTTCGACTTTATCAGGAGGGGAGATCTCGATGGCACGATTCACGACAGCACTAATTCAGGAATAATAAATAACCTGTTCAGGGATGAAAATATGGCTGATCCACAGGCTCACCGTGCCGAAGCTCCTTCAGCTACTTTCATTCCTCATCCTGCCAGGAATAACATTCAGGATACAGAGGAAATTATCGAGGAATCCTTGTCTCTCTCTGATAAAGAGGTTGAAATGATAAAGAAGGCATTGGACAAATTTAACGGCAAACGTAAACTTGCGGCCAATGAACTTGGAATATCGGAACGGACACTTTACAGGAAAATCAAGGAATATGGCATCGATTCGTAAGGTACCGGCCCTGCCGGCAAGAATTGCACTCCTGCTTATAATGATCCTGCTTGCTGTGGCATGCAAAATTTCTTATTCCTTTACAGGGGCTAGTACGCAGGGTTTAAAGACTTTAAGCATCCAGTATTTTCAGAACAGAGCTTCCATCGTTCAACCTGGTCTGAGTCAGACAATTACTGACGCACTTATTGACAAGTGCAAGGCGCAGACAAGCCTTAGGATCGTGAATGGAGTAGGAGATGCTAATTTCGAGGGTGAAATATCTGAATATTCCACAAGACCGGGAGCTGTTGGTGCAGATAACCAGGCTTCAATGAACAAATTCACCATTAGTGTGAAAGTCAAATTCACCAATGCGGTTAACCCGGATCTCAGCTATGAACAAACTTTTACCCGTTACGAGGATTATAACAGCAGTCTCGACCTCAGCCAGGTCGAACAGGATCTGTCCGAAAAGATAGTTGAAGCGCTTGTTGAGGATATATTCAACCAGGCCTTTGTAAACTGGTAACCCTGATGAACAGGACCGATTTCATAAATCTGCTTGAAGGTAAGATTCAGGTCGACCGCCGGATGCTTGGTGAAATCGGTGAGCTTATTGATCTTTTTCCATACTTTCAGAGCGCTCATCTGTTGTTACTGAAAGGACTCAATGACAATGATGACGTAAAATTGGATAAACAACTTAAGATATCCTCCATACATGTAGCAGACAGGGAAGTGCTTTATCATCTTATGAATAAATGTAAGATCGGATCATTTGTCGATACTGCAGGTTCCGGTCCCGGCCATAAGCCGGTTTCTGAACCGGCTCTGGAAATAGTAACTGAATCAGTCCCTGAGCCAGTAACCGGTTCTGAACTCCGGAATGGTCAACATGTCATGCAGGAGATTACAGATCAGAGTCAGACTGTGATCGAAACCGCCGGGAATAGCGAACAACTGATTAAAGAAATCGAAAAGGACGACGGGATTAAATGTTCTGATCAGGTTACACCTGAACAGCACAGCCATTCAATACTCGTTTCCACCAGTGAAGAAACCATTGAACCGGATGATGTCATGGTAGTCCTGGATGAGGATGAGGAACCTGGAGAAGAGAAGATATTCTTCATGGATCCGGGTTTTTCACAACCTGCCGTGAGCGAACTGCTCGAAATTGACACTGATATAAACGGGGAACCTGAAGAACCCGCAAATAAGCTTCAGGGAAGTGGTCATCCAAGGTCCGAAAATGGTGAACGGAAACTGTCACAAGCGGAGCTGATTGAAAAGTTCATACTTGAAAATCCAAGGATTGAGCCGATCAGGGATCCGGCTCAGTTACCGGTAACTGATATTTCAAAGAAATTTGACGATAATTCAGGAGGTTTTTTCACCGAAACCCTGGCAAAAATATATGTCAGCCAGGGTTATTACTCAAAGGCGATAGATGTTTATGAGAAATTAAGTTTGAAATTTCCGGAAAAAAGTAGTTACTTTGCAACCCAAATAGAACAGATTAAAGAGAATTTAAAAAAATAGAGAGATGGGAATTTATATTTTTATTTCAGTACTGGTTATAATTGCCTGTATTCTCCAGGTTATGATCGTTCTTGTTCAGAACTCAAAAGGAGGAGGCTTGGCCGCTAATTTTACATCTGCCGGTCAGACAATGGGAGTACGGAAAACTGCAGATTTTCTTGAAAAATCAACATGGACTCTCGCTGCTGCAATCCTTATTCTTAGTGTGGTTGCGACAGCTACCATCCCCAGAGGAGGTACAGTAGGACACTCAAGGCTTGAAAACCAGATCCAGAATGCTGTTGACCCGAATGCAATCCCAACTCTTCCGACAGCTGTTCCCCAGTCTTCCACAACTCAGGGAGATAACAAGGGACAACCGAAAAAGTAAATAACGAGAATCCGGAAATAAACTCAAAGTGTCAGTTTGTCACATACTGACACTTTTTTGTTTTATTTAAACATCCTGTATCTCAGCGTGTTGTTGAATTAAAAGGTCGATTGCTGACTTTTGATGGCAGAAGAATGTCCGGAAAACATTGGATAACGTTCCAAAATGACACTTTTTCCCGTTTGGCATGGAATATGATCAGAGATGAAGTCAATATTTGATGTTTAACTTTAAAACTAAATAAAAATGGCACAACTTAAAGGAAAAATTCTTGCAGGAAAGGTTCTTGTGAAACCAAATGAAGCTGAGGAAAAAACTGCTAGTGGTATCATCATACCCGAATCAGCTAAAGAAAAACCACGCCAGGGGAAAGTTGTATTAGTCGGTGCAGCCAAAAAGGATGAGGAAATGGAAGTAAAAAAAGGCGATGTCGTTCTTTATGGCAAATACTCCGGACAGGAACTTTCTGTTGATGGTGAGGATTACCTGCTTATTTCCCAGACAGACATTCTGTTCATAGATTAATTGTGAAACAACTTAAAAACTAAACGATATGTCAAAAGAAATTAAATTTAATATTGATGCACGCGCGCTTCTGAAAGAGGGTGTAGATCAGCTGGCTGACGCCGTAAAGGTTACCCTTGGTCCGAAAGGACGTAATGTGGTTCTCGAAAAAAAATTCGGAGCTCCCCATGTAACGAAAGACGGAGTGACAGTTGCAAAGGATATCGAGCTGTCAGATCCTTATAAGAATATGGGCGCCCAGATGGTTAAAGAAGTTGCATCAAAAACAGGAGACATCGCTGGTGATGGTACCACTACCGCTACTGTTCTTGCCCAATCGATAATCAATGTCGGCCTCAAAAATATCACCGCAGGTGCTAACCCTATGGATATCAAAAGAGGTATTGACAAAGCTGTTGAACAGGTTATTAAAAACATCGCGTCACAGGCTAAAGTTGTTGGCGATGATCTGAGCAAGATCGAGCAGGTTGCCAGGATCTCTGCAAATGATGACGAAGAGATCGGGAAACTCATCGCTGAAGCAATGAGTAAAGTTAAAAAGGAAGGTGTCATTACTGTTGAGGAATCAAAAGGCACTACCACTCATGTTGAGGTTGTCGAAGGTATGCAGTTCGACCGTGGCTATATTTCTGCCTACTTTGTAACTGATACAGAGAAGATGGAAGCTGAACTCGAAAATCCTTTTGTCCTTATATATGACAAGAAAATCTCCACGATGAAGGATATGCTTCCTGTACTCGAGGCTACTGCACAGACAGGCCGTCCGCTTCTTATTATCTCAGAAGATGTTGAAGGTGAAGCTCTTGCAACTCTCGTAGTAAACAGGCTCAGAGGTTCACTCAGGGTTTGTGCTGTTAAAGCTCCAGGCTTTGGCGACAGAAGAAAAGATATGCTCGAAGATATTGCTATCCTGACAGGTGGTACGGTTATTTCGGAAGAAAAAGGCCTTAAACTTGAACATACAACACTTGATATGCTTGGTACATCTGAAAAGATTACCGTAAGCAAGGAAAATACAACAATAGTTAACGGAGCAGGTGACAAGGATATGATCAAAGCCCGTGTTGGCCAGATCAAACAGCAGATGACAACCACCACCTCTGACTATGACAAGGAAAAACTGCAGGAACGTCTTGCAAAACTCGCAGGCGGAGTTGCAGTTCTCTATATCGGTGCAGCTTCTGAAGTTGAAATGAAGAATAAGAAGGACCGTGTCGATGACTCACTTCATGCAACACGTGCTGCAATTGAGGAAGGTATTGTTCCCGGTGGTGGCGTGGCTTATATCCGTGCTATCAGCGCACTCGAAGGACTGAAAGGTGATAACGAAGACCAGACAACTGGTATAGAAATCATTAAACGTGCAATTGAAGAGCCTCTGCGCCAGATTGCCGTTAACGCCGGAAAAGAAGGTGCAGTAATAGTTCAGGCTGTTAAAGCCGGTAAAGGCGACTATGGATATAATGCACAAACCGATACTTTTGAAAAACTTTACGCTTCAGGAGTTATCGATCCTGCTAAAGTTACCAGGGTTGCACTCGAGAATGCCGCTTCAGTAGCAGGTATGTTCCTGACAACAGAAGCTGTGATTGTTGATGAAAAAGAAGATCGTCCCGCAGGTCCTCCAGCAGGAATGGGTGGCGGTATGCCCGGAATGATGTAATAATCTGATGATTTATACGAGAGCCCTTCAGCCTTTTGATGAGGGGCTCTCTTTTTATCTGTGAAAGCTTATTTTTATATATTTGCAGCTTAATAACTTCAAACCTGCTGATGGACAATATCCGGAATTTCTGCATAATAGCTCATATTGACCACGGAAAAAGCACACTGGCCGACCGCCTTTTGGAAAGAACAAATACCATTAACGAAAGAGATTTTCAGGCCCAGGTACTTGATGATATGGACCTTGAGAGGGAGAGGGGAATAACTATAAAGAGCCATGCAATTCAGATGGAATACATGGACAATGGCAGAAAATATTACCTGAACCTTATCGATACTCCGGGGCATGTCGATTTTTCATATGAGGTGTCAAGATCAATTGCAGCCTGCGAGGGAGCACTGCTGGTTATTGATGCAACTCAAGGCATCCAGGCCCAGACAATTTCCAACCTGTACATGGCGATCGACCATAATCTCGAGATCATCCCTGTTCTGAACAAGATGGATATGCCTGCTGCAATGCCTGAAGAGGTTAAAGATCAGATTGTCGATCTGGTGGGCTGCAAAAGAGAAGATATCATTGAAGCCAGCGCGAAGACGGGAATGGGTGTGGATCTGATACTTAGCGAAATAGTCAGCCGGATACCCCCTCCCTCAGGAAGCCCCGACGCACCGCTGCAGGCTCTGGTTTTTGATTCAATATTCAACTCATTCAGAGGAATAATTGCATATATAAAGATCATGAACGGTACTGTTTCCAAAGGAGACAGGGTAAAATTCGTAAATACCGGCCATGAATATAATGCGGAAGAAATAGGAGTGCTGAAGCTCAAGCAGGATCCCAGGAATACAATGTATGCCGGTGATGTGGGTTATATCATTTCCGGTATTAAAACGTCTTCAGAAGTGAAGGTAGGGGATACCATCACTCATGTCAGTGAACCATGTGAAGCTGCTATTTCCGGGTTTGAAGATGTCAAACCCATGGTTTTTGCCGGGATCTACCCGGTAGATGCCGATGATTATGAAGACCTCAGAATCTCTATCGAGAAGCTTCAGCTAAATGATGCATCCCTTTCCTTTATCCCTGAATCTTCAGCAGCTCTGGGTTTCGGATTCAGGTGCGGTTTCCTTGGTCTCCTTCATATGGAAATAATCCAGGAACGTCTCGACCGGGAGTTTGATATGGATGTGATCACAACAGTCCCTAACGTTTCATATAAAGTCTATTCAACAAAAGGAGAAGAAATCGATGTGCATAATCCGTCTGGTCTTCCTCCTATAAACCATATAGAAAGGATTGACGAACCTTATATTATCGCCCAGGTGATTACTCTTTCCGAGTTTGTAGGAGCAATTATGAACCTTTGTATCGATAAACGGGGAACTCTTAAGAACCAGATCTACCTCACCCGCGATAGAGTGGAGCTGACATTTGAAATGCCTCTTTCAGAGATCGTTTTTGATTTCTACGATAAGCTGAAAAGCATATCCAAAGGTTACGCTTCATTCGATTATTACTACACTAATTACCAGAAAGCTGATCTCGTAAGACTCGATATTCTTCTTAACGGTGAAATGGTTGATGCCCTTTCCACTCTTATCTACAGGGGACATGCATCCGACTTCGGCAGGAAAATGTGTGTTAAGCTCAAGGAACTGATACCTCGTCAGCAATTCGATATCGCCATACAGGCAGCAATTGGTGCAAAGATAATTTCCCGGGAAACGGTCAAGGCTGTAAGGAAGGATGTTACCGCTAAATGTTATGGAGGAGATATAACACGAAAACGAAAACTTCTGGAGAAACAGAAGAAGGGTAAAAAAAGAATGAGGCAGATAGGGAATGTTGAAGTACCTCAACAGGCCTTTCTGGCAGTCCTAAAACTTGACTGACCCCTAATTATCCTGCATAAATACTCTGGCCGGTACTGCACATGCTGTGGTATTCTTTCAGCAAATCAACTTGTAACCCCTGCCATGTACATTCACGATCTTGACTGACGGATCTTTGCTGAGATATTTTCTTAGTCTTGAAATATATACATCCATACTCCTGGCATTGAAATAATTATCGTCTATCCAGATTGTCTTGAGAGCAAAGTTCCTTTCAAGAATGAGATTCTCATTCCTGCATAAAAGTTCCAGAAGCTCCGATTCTTTGGTAGTCAGCTTGATCTGTTGTTCTTTGTAGCTGAGTATCTGTTTCAGCGGATCAAAATTATAATGCCCTATCTGATAGATATCCTCTTTTTTGGGCACAGTCGTCCCAGTTGTTCTCCTTAAAATCGCCTCAATTCTGAAAAGCAATTCCTCCATAGAAAATGGCTTGGTTATATAATCATCAGCCCCGGTTCTGAATCCTTCAAGAATATCTTCCTGTTGATTCCTTGCGGTAAGAAAGATGATTGGGATCTCGGGACTTGCCTGCCTGATCTCTTTTGCCAGAGTGATACCGTCCATTTCCGGCATCATGATATCAAGGATGCACAGGCCGAACGATTTGTTCCTAAATGCCTCAAGCGCAAGTATCCCGTTTATGCAAAGCAATGTTTCATAATTCTTTGCAGTCAGATAGTTTTTTAAGAGGATGCCCAGGTTGCTGTCATCCTCGGCAAGAAGAATTCTTTGATTACTCATTGGCTCTGAATTTACTTACAAAATTACTACACCATAAGGTAAGATGCCAGATTGTACTTAAATCATCCGGCAAAAACATTTTAATAATTATAGCAATTACACTTTTTTTCATCTCTCAGCATTCTTGGGGAGGTAAATTATAAATTTTGTGCCCTTATTGATCTGGCTCTCGGCTTTTATGGTGCCATTGTGCTCATCAATGATCTTTTTTACATAGCTCAGCCCTAGGCCAAAACCCCGTACTTTCTGCAGATTGCCTGATGGAACGCGGTAAAATTTGTCAAACACTCTCCGAAGGTCATCTCCGGAGATACCAATACCTTTATCTTCAATTGTGACAGTTATCCCATTCCTGCTGTTACGTGTCGAGATCTTGATCACCGGTTTATCATTTGAGTATTTCAGCGCGTTGTCGATCAGATTTGAGATGGCATTCAGTAAATGAACCTCGTCAACAGCTATTACCGGATCTGTCGCCTGATAATCTTTCGATATCATTCCCTGGCGGATGCAAACCTGCAGGTTGAAATTATCCACCGCCATATCAATAAGCCTATGCAGATCATGATCAACAAAGTTTAGCTTCATCTTAACCCTTTCAAAAATTGCCATCTGAAGCACTCTTTCCACCTGGAATTTCAGCCTCATACTTTCGTCCGTGATAATCTGGGCGAGATTGTCAATGTTTTTATCCTCGTCTGCAATTGTTTTGTCAGCTATCATCTGGGCTGCAAGCGAAATGGTGGAGATGGGAGTTTTTAATTCATGCGTCATGTTGTTGATGAAATCGCTCCTTATTTCCGATATCTTTTTCTGTCTGAAGATAAAAACAAAGGTTCCCGCGGCCAGCAAAAGTATGATCAATGTAAACAATATGGAAAGAAATCCAAGGCTCCCGATCTTTTCAAATTTATACTGTCTCTCCTGCAGACAGTATAATACTATCTGATTCTGGCTTGGTACGGGGTCATTAGGGAAAAGCTGAATGATAAATTTGTTTGTCCCTGGCTTATCCGTGAATCCGGGTGTGCTCCATATATTGCCCAGTCTGCCTGATCTTATGGCAAACTCAAAATCGAGATAAATGCCAACATTGTTGAGAGCTGTTCTGATCTGATTGTGTATGATTTCGGGATCGATTCTGTCTCTTATATCAGGAGTGTTCCGGAGGATCTTTTCCATGATATTCTCCAGAAAAACGATCTTGTTGCTAACCCTTCCGGAAATCTCGGTATTCATTATCTGACGCGAAGGTTCAACCAAATCTTCAGCAGAATAGGGCGATGTATCCTCGGATGAAATAAATATCTTATGTCCGGCACTTGTTATAGCAATCGGATCATTTGGCCGTTTGAAACCGTATATTTCCAGTACGGTTGAATTGGGCTGATATCCGTGCAGCTTTTTTGCCAGTGGCGAGTTTGCCGGGACAATGGCAGTTATCGAATCTGTCGATGCCGGATCTATATCATTAACGATATTCTTGATGAGCTCTTTCTCCTCAAGATCCAATACAACCGATTCCAGAGCCTTGTTGGCAAGATAACGGAATTGCTGATCTGTAATGTTTATTGCATTCTCTATCCAGTTCAGCTGTATTAAGATCAATCCCGAAATAGCCAGGAAAAAGAAGATCGCGAGTAGAACAACCGTTTTCTGCTTCATACTGGTACAAAAGTACTTGTATTCTTTTACATTTTAATTCTTTAACGTTCTTTAACTTGCCGCCCGGCGTAAGGACTGCCCGACTGAATGCGATACCCTTGTACAATTCAATATCTGTGAGACTTTGCTAACGTATAGATAAACAATAATATATGATTAGTAATGTTATTTAAAATTATAACTGATAGTTTGATTCTTTGTTTTTGGCACGATATTTGGAACTATATATGCAGAGGTTTTTTTCATAGGTTAGGTTAGTTTTAGGGTTATCAAAATGAGAGCCGCTCTTGTAGCGGCTCTTCTCTTTTATATTATCTCAACGAAGTTGTTTTTAGAATGCAGTCATTCTCAATCTGAGAAAATTAAGTTCAATACGGGAGTGAATGATCAAAGGTTTCATAACAGTTTTGTATTCAAATGAATATAATAAGACTTTTATATATATAAAACCAAGGGAGTCTCATTATAGTACGATTGTCAGAGCAGTCACATTTCATTGGATCAGAAATTCAGGTTTTCTTTCCCTGATCATATCTGCATCAGCATTAAAAACAGCGGTTATTCCAGGTACTGCTTTGAGACTGGCAATCACCTTACCGCTGTCGGCGGTTTCATCCGGATCGTGTATCAGAAACAGATAATCGATGTTCTTCATCCTCCTTATCAGGAATTGTTTGCCTGTCCTGTTGGAGACAAGGATATATATCCTGTCTGAATGGTTATCTATTGCCTTGAATCTGCTGAACTGGATTTCATCATTGTCATCTCCGGATATTGAAACAGGAGGGATGTTTTTAAAAGTGAGGCCCAGGTTTTGTTTCAGCTGAAGCGACAGCCTGTAATCAGGTTCTGATGAAACGAGTCCAAAAATCAGGAACTCATCTGCCTCATCGATCTGCAGCTTTACCCTGGTGATCTTTTTCTGGTTTTTCATCGTTCGCAGCGGTGAACGATAAAGGTAGGAAAAAATCAGATCGACATCTGCTTACGGAAGGAATTATCTTTGATACGTTTCCATGCCATTCCGGCAGCTTCCTGTTCAGCTTCCTTTTTTGAAGAGCCATGTCCTTCTCCCATTTCTTCTTTGTCGATTATGAGAGTAGTGGAAAAAACAGATTTTTTCCTGTTGAAATCGTATTCTTCATTATAGGTGAAGATAATATTCGATTTATGTTTCTGAACCCATTCGAATACAAGGCTTTTATAATCAGTATCTGTTTTGATTATATTCTGAAGGTCAAGATATTTATTCAGAACGTTTTTGATAAAAAGGTTTTTTGTTCTTCTGAACCCTTTATCAAGAAAGACTGATCCAATCAGAGCTTCAAGGGCATCGCCATAGAGATTTCTGGTAGGCTGTACAGAGCTTATATTACTTATGAGAATATCGTTAATCCCCATTGAGACAGCCAGTTGATTAAGGATATCCCTGTTAACAATCCTGGCCCGTATCTTGGTCATAAAACCTTCGGTGGCATCGGGGAACTTTTCGAACAGAAAGTCAGATAGGATGGCATCAAGCACAGCATCACCTAGGTATTCAAGTCGTTCATTATTGACCTTGTTACCATCGGGCATTGTGAATGTGGCAGACCGGTGTATAAAAGCAACCTCGTAGAGTTTAAGGTTTCCCGGTTTGAAGCCAAGAATTTTTTTCAGGCGTGCAGAAAATTCACGTCTGGGTAAAATATAAGTACCATTAACTCTTCTGAGGAAGAACGACACTAAACCTCGAATTTTTTAATTACCATGGAAGCATTATGGCCACCAAAACCGAATGTATTGCTTAAGGCGGCATTCACTTTCCGTTTTTGAGACTTATTGAGTGTAAGATTCAGGTTCTGGTCAATATCCGGATCAGGGACCTTGTAATTGATCGTCGGCGGAACAATATCATGAACTATTGCCATAATGGTTGTAATCGCTTCAATTGCACCGGCAGCTCCAAGTAAGTGTCCTGTCATTGACTTGGTGGAGCTGATATTCAGTTTATAGGCATGTTCTCCGAAAACATATTTAATAGCTTTGGTTTCGGATACATCTCCAAGAGGAGTGGCAGTGCCATGGACATTAATATAATCGATGTCTTCAGGCTTGAGCCCGGCGTCTTCTATTGCAAGCTTCATCACATTTCTTGCACCAAGACCTTCAGGATGAGGAGCGGTCATATGGTATGCATCGGCTGTCAGACCAGTCCCAACCAGTTCAGCATAAATCCTGGCGCCTCTGGCTCTGGCATGTTCGTATTCCTCAACTATGAGAGATCCGGCACCTTCTCCGAGGACAAATCCGTCGCGGGTTTTGTCGAAGGGTCTTGATGCCGTCAGGTATTCCTCATTATTCGTTGAAAGCGCCTGCAGAGCATTAAATCCTCCTATTCCAGGTTCATTGACACATGCTTCGGATCCACCGGTGACAAACATATCAGCTTTACCCCAGCGAATATAATTAACTGCATCAATTATAGCATTGGTCGATGATGCGCAGGCTGAGACTGTTCCGAAATTTGGCCCCCTGAAGCCGTACTTGATCGATATCACCCCTGCTGCGATGTCTCCGATCATTTTCGGAATAAAAAACGGACTGAACCGTGGCGTCCCGTCTCCCAGAACATGATTTTTTATCGCAAGAAAGAATGTCTCCAGTCCCCCGATACCCGAAGCCCAGATAACCCCAACCCTGTCCTTATTCACTGATTCAAGGTCGAGACCTGAATCAATCAGCGCTTCATTCGTTGTAATCAGCGCATACTGTGAATACAGATCAAGCTTGTTAACCTCTTTCCTGTCAAAATACTTTGACGAGTCATAGTTTTTTAATTCACAGGCAAATTTTGTCTTGTATTTCTCTGTGTCAAACTTGGTGATCAGATTGGCTCCGCTGACACCGTTAACAAGTGATTCCCAAAATTCATGCAAATTGTTTCCCACTGGAGTTAATGCTCCAATGCCAGTTACTACAACTCTTCTCATAAATAGGATTTTAAAAATGCAAACTATTTTGCATTTTCTTCAATATACTTAATTGCATCACCAACAGTAGCGATGGTTTCAGCCTGATCGTCGGGAATCCCTATGTTGAATTCTTTTTCGAATTCCATTATTAATTCAACTGTGTCGAGAGAATCTGCACCCAAATCGTTGGTGAAGCTGGCTTCAGGAGTTACCTCTGATTCATCAACTCCGAGCTTGTCAACTATAATTTCCTTTACTCTTGTGGCAATGTCCGACATAATAATAAATTTTAATTAATATTAATTTTTGAACCATGCAAAGAAATATATTTGTACTATATTTTTCAAGAGATTTGCTGTTTTTTTATGTGTCAGACACATTAATATTCAGATAATCATTAAAATAAATTTGTTTTAAATTGATTTCATCACCAAATGATGATTTTGCTAAATATCACATTATGAAGCATATAGCAATTTTGGCTTCAGGCTCAGGCACCAATGCAGAAAATATTATACGTTACTTTTCGACCAATTCAAATGCCAAAGTAAGTTTAGTATTGTCAAATAAGCGTCAGGCTCTCGTATTGAACAGGGCAGAAGCTCTCGGGATTCCTTCTGAATTTTTCGACCATGATGATTTTTATGAGTCGGGGAAGGTCTCGGAGATACTTATATCTTACAATATCGATTATGTAGTCCTTGCCGGATTTTTATGGCTGGTTCCCGTTGCGATTATTAACCGCTACAAAGGGAGAATAATTAACATTCATCCCGCACTTCTTCCCTCATACGGAGGAAAAGGGATGTATGGCGATGTCGTCCACAGGGCAGTTATTGCAAATAAAGACACGGAATCGGGTATTACGATTCACCATGTCAATACAAAATACGATGATGGAGATATTATCTTTCAGGCGAAGTGTATTGTTGAACCCGGTGATACCCCTGAGTCTCTTGCTGCAAAGGTGCACAGTCTGGAATATAAATTCTTCCCTAAAGTAATAGAAGAGGAAATACTTAAGGTGCCCTGATTCATTCTATAGTCCCGAGCATATCCAGAACTACCTTCTTATTTATATCAAAGCGGGTCATGTTTTCCTGGGTGACAGGTTCCACAGGCGGAGCATCTACTTTAAGAGGATCGACAGGTGTTCCGTTCATGTAAAATCTGAAATCAAGATGCGGGCCCGTCGCGAGACCGCTGCTTCCCACAAATCCTACTATGTCGTTTTGTTTGACCAATACACCCGGAGCAATTCCTTCCCCGAACCTGCTGAGATGTAGATAGGCAGTTGCATAGACGCTGTTATGCTGAATCTTAACCATTCTTCCTGCTCCTGCATCAGTTGTTACCGCAACAACCCTGCCATCGCCGACAGAATGTACAGGTGTGCCAACGGGCGCAGCATAATCAACTCCAAAATGTGGCCTGCGTATTCTGAGTACCGGATGCATCCTGCTTGATGAGAACCTTGAAGTGATCCGGGAAAATTCCAGCGGCGCCTTGAGAAAAGCTTTCTTTAGACTTTTGCCTTCTACATCAAAATACGACTCTTTGCCGTCCTGTGTAAATGGAATGGCATCAACTGTTGTTCCTGACCTCGTAAACTGAGCTCCGTAAATACGACCTGTACCCAGAAGCTTGTCTCCTATATAAAGCTCTTCATAAATAACTTTGAAGTTGTCACCCTTCTGCAATCCGAAGAAATCGACTGTCCAGGCAAAGATATCCTCCAGACCTCTGGCAAGAGAAGCGTGGAATCCTCCTCCGATAAGCGCATCCCACATCGATGTCTCAATAGTGCCTGAAGCAAACCTGATCTGACTTCTGATCTCCTTCTTAAACAGTGTGATGTTAAGGGAATCATTAAAGCTGAAGACATAAAACGTCTTGGGATCGTGCTCATAAACCATATAACGGGCTCTTTCCAGACTATCCCTGTCGCAGAAAAGGATGTAATCATTACCCGACCTCATGTTCCTTACATTGAATACCGACTTCGAATTCTTCAATACCTGGTCAATCTCCTTCATCGAAACGCCATGCTTTTTAAGGATGTCGGAAAGAAAATTATTGGGCTTTATATGACCAGAGATCTGTTCAAATGAATCAGCCGGAATCCCGTAAAGAAGATTAGCTGTTTCCTTTTTTGCAGATGTGTCGGACACTGATTTCTGAGTACCTGTGTTAACATTTCCATGATTACCACATGAGAAAAGCAGGGCGCTGAAAATTATGACTAATAGTAACCTGATCCGGATCATCCTCAACATTTTCTGCTATTTCTTTATTACTATATTGACAATCCGGTTAGGAACAATAATAATATTGGATGGCTTGTCGTTCCCAAGCCATTTCTTCGATCTTTCATCGGACAGGACTTTCTCAGTTATTTCTTCTTTAGTCAGGCTCACGGGAAGTTCAATGTTGAATCTCATTTTACCGTTGAAAGAAACGGGATAATTAAAATTATCTTCCTTAAGGAATTCTTCATTGAATTCAGGCCATGGCTCATAGGCAAGTGTCTTATTATTCCCGAGCATCTGCCAAAGTTCTTCCGCGACATGTGGTGCGAAAGGAGAGAGTATCCTTGTGAAAATACCGGCTGTCCCGGGAGTGACTTTCCCTTTCTTTGTTGAAAGGTTAAGAAAGATCATCATAGCGGAGATGGCAGTATTGAACCTGAGGTTCTCTATATCTCCTCCTACTTTCTTTATTGTCTGATGAAGGCCTTTGAGGATCTCCGGATCTTCCTGACCGGCATTTCTGTTTTCCGGTTCTGAAAAGAAACGGAATGCTCTGCTAAGGAATCCGTGAACACCCTTTACCCCTTTATCATCCCATGGTTTGGTAACATCGAGTGGTCCCATGAACATTTCATATAGACGGAGTGAATCAGCGCCATACCTCGATGTCACATCATCAGGGTTTACTACATTCTTAAGGGTCTTTGACATTTTGGCAACTATCTGCCTCAATTCCTCACCAGTTTCGGTATGATAAAACCGGCCCTCTTTTTCTTTTACGAGATCGCTCGATACTTTGGCTCCTTTTTCAGTCTCGTAGGCAAATGCCAGGATCATTCCCTGATTGAAGAGCCTCTGGTAGGGCTCATCGGTCGATACAATGCCTAGATCGAACAATACCTTGTGCCAGAAACGGCTGTAGAGAAGATGCAGCACTGCATGCTCTGCTCCGCCTATATATAAATCAACAGGCATCCAGTATTTTTCTTTTTTGCTGTCGAAGATCACCTCATTATTATCCGGATCGATAAATCTGAGATAATACCAGCATGAACCTGCCCACTGGGGCATTGTATTGGTTTCTCTTCTTCCTTTCCGGCCTTTGCCGTCGGTGATGCTGATCCATTCGGTGGCATTTGACAGTGGCGATTCGCCTGATTCACCCGGGAGATATTTCTCCATCTGCGGAAGTTTCAGCGGGAGATCATTATCGCCAAGCAGGCTTATTTCTCCGTCTTCCCAGTGGATTACCGGGAACGGTTCCCCCCAGTAACGCTGACGGCTGAAAAGCCAGTCGCGGAGCTTGTAGTTTATCCTGGCAGTCCCAAGCTTGTTGTCTCCAAGCCATTTTATAATATAAGCAATTCCTGCCTCCTTGTTCATCCCATTGATGTCAAGACCGGTCGAGACGTTGGATGAATTTATGTACTTCCCGTCCTCTGTCCAGCATTCTTCCCCGTTCAGGATTCTCTGTCTCTGTTCTGCATCTGTCACAGCAGGGTCCTGGATACAGATCACCGGCAAACCGAACTTTTCTGCAAATTCAAAGTCCCTGGTGTCATGTGCCGGTACAGCCATGATTGCTCCTGTTCCGTAACCTGTGAGCACATAATCGGCGATCCAGATCGGGATCTTCGTTTTATTTACAGGGTTGATTGCATATCTTCCTGTGAAGACACCTGTCTTATCTTTTGCAAGATCTGTCCGGTCGAGGTCCGACTTAAGCGCGGAAGCCCGGACATAATCATCCACTTCTGATCTTTTTTCATCTGTTGTGATTAAATCCATCAGAGGATGTTCAGGGGCAAGAACCATATAAGTCGCACCGAATAAGGTGTCGGGTCGGGTTGTGAACACGGTTAGTTTTTCATACATGCCTTCAATGCTGAAATCTACTTCTGCACCTGTGGACCGTCCTATCCAGTTGCGCTGCATATCCTTGATACCTTCCGGCCAGTCGAGGTCATCTATCCCTTTCAGAAGTCTCTCAGCGTAGAGCTGGATACGAAGCATCCATTGTTTCAGGTTCTTTTTCTCGACCCTGTTCCCGCATTTTTCATGCGATCCGTCGGTTAGAACTTCTTCATTCGCACATACTATCCTGCAGTTCGGACACCACCATACATGGGCATTGTCATAATAAGCGAGTCTTTTAGAGTCAGTATATTTCCTGACTTCCTCCGCACCTTGTTTCTTAATGTCTTCCGGAATTGGAAGTTCAGATATTGGTCTGCCTTTCTGGAGCTTGTCATCAAACCATGTGTTATAGAGCCGTATAAAGATCCACTGGGTCCACCTGAAATACTTCGGATCGGTGGTGTTGATTTCCTTGTCCCAGTCGTAGCTCAGTCCCAGTTCCTTTATCTGACGTCTGAAGGTGTCGCAGTTGTTCCTTGTCGTGACAGAAGGATGTGTGCCGGTCTGGATGGCGTATTGCTCTGCCGGGAGCCCGAAGGCGTCCCATCCCATCGGATGCAGGACGTTGAAACCTTTCATTCTCTTGTACCGGCTGAATATATCAGTTGCAGTGTAGCCTTCCGGATGGCCAACATGCAGACCAGCCCCGGAGGGATAAGGAAACATATCCAGTACATAGCATTTTTTTGGATTTGTAAGGTCCTCTGGAGTTTTAAAAGTTTTATTTTCCTCCCAGTATTTCTGCCACTTTTTTTCTATTTCGTGAAAATTATATTCCATTGTAGTCAGATGTAAAATTTCTTAAGTTGTTGCTGTCAGGAAGTCTGAAATGCGGAGATCAGGACCTGATGGCCACCGGATTTATCCAATCAGTGGTTTTTAATGAGCCAGGTATTCCGTTTTAGCCTTTTGGCTGCCTTTTTCAGCCTTCCGAACAAGCCTGCGAAATTAGAAAATCTTTGGCAAAAATATGCTGCAACAGAGGGACAAGAGTTGATTTATGATAGTAATTTTTTACAATGACTTGTAAAACTAGCCTAATGGTTATATTTTTGCAGAGATTTACGGTCCCGTAGTTCAATGGATAGAATGACAGATTCCGGTTCTGTTGGTTGGGCGTTCGAGTCGCCCCGGGATCACAGAGGAGAACTTTGATACAGGTTCTCCTTTTTTTGTACTTCACTGCCGGTCAGCATTCACATCGCCCCGGGATCATGGAGGAGAGCTTTTTTTGCAGATTCTCCTTTTATTTGTTGTGCTTTCTGATGATCCCCCGAATTATGATCGGAGAAAAGTCCGTGGACTTTGCATTCCAATAACCCCTGCCATCTTCTATCCAAAACCATAGATCTTGGACTTTTTCTGCCTCTGGCATATATAGATTGTATGATCTCAATCGGACAAGTTAATCCTCAGGATCTTTGACGTGTTAACTATCCCGCAATAATCTGACCGGAGAAAAAAGCCGGAGGCTTTGAAGTCCAATATCCCCGGTAACATCCGGGGTAATGGTAGCGCATATTCTTCAACCCCGGAGCGGGTTGAAGCAGTATAGCAGAAATATTATTAACTTTATCATGTGCTAAAGAATGGAATAATATGTCAACCTATACACAGATATTGTATCAGTTGGTATTTGGGAGTAAAAATCATTTGCCATTTTTATCACAAAAAAATCAGGATATTCTTTTTAGCTATATTGCAGGTGTGTTGAAAAATAAATCCTGCCATTCATATATCGTAGGAGGAGCCAGTAATCACATCCATATCATTTCCCATATTCATCCTTCAGTTTGTCTGTCTTCTCTTGTCAAGGATATAAAGAGAGCCACTCATGAACTTATTTTAAGAGAAAAACTGCTATTCCCTTATTTCCCTGGATGGCAGGTTGGTTTCAGTGCCTTTACATATCATATCTCCAGCAAGGACTCCTTGATTGCTTATGTTTCACATCAGATGGAACATCATAAAATGATCTCATTCAAAGATGAACTTATCAGCCTTTTGGATGAGCATAAAGTTGATTTTAACGAGGAGTATTTGTTCTCCTGAATTTTCTTCAACACCGCTGGTGTTGAAGATCATCTTCGCTCCTTACCATGGGTGTAACCATGGATATTGGACTTTGATGCCTCCGGCATCTAAAAAGAGCATGATCTCAATCGGACAAGTTAATCCTCAAGACCTTTGACGTGTTAACTATCCCGCAATAATCTGACCGGAGAAAAAAGCCGTGGGCTTTGAAGTCCAATATCCCCGGTAACATCCGGGGTAATGGTAGCGCATTTTCTTCAACCCCGGAGCGGGTTGAAGCAGTATAGCAGAAATATTATTAACTTTATCATGTGCTAAAGAATGGAATAATATGTCAACCTATACACAGATATTGTATCAGTTGGTATTTGGGAGTAAAAATCATTTGCCATTTTTATCACAAAAAAATCAGGATATTCTTTTTAGCTATATTGCAGGTGTGTTGAAAAATAAATCCTGCCATTCATATATCGTAGGAGGAGCCAGTAATCACATCCATATCATTTCCCATATTCATCCTTCAGTTTGTCTGTCTTCTCTTGTCAAGGATATAAAGAGAGCCACTCATGAACTTATTTTAAGAGAAAAACTGCTATTCCCTTATTTCCCTGGATGGCAGGTTGGTTTCAGTGCCTTTACATATCATATCTCCAGCAAGGACTCCTTGATTGCTTATGTTTCACATCAGATGGAACATCATAAAATGATCTCATTCAAAGATGAACTTATCAGCCTTTTGGATGAGCATAAAGTTGATTTTAACGAGGAGTATTTGTTCTCCTGAATTTTCTTCAACACCGCTGGTGTTGCAGATCATCTTCGCTCCTTACCATGGGTGTAACCATGGATATTGGACTTTGATGCCTCCGGCATCTAAAAAGAGCATGATATCAAACGGACAAGTAAATCCTCAGGATCTTTGACGTGTTAACTATCCCGCAATAATCTGACCGGAGAAAAAGCCGGAGGCTTTGCATTCCAATATCCTTGCCAGTTATTATCTATAACCATGGATATTGGACTTTGATGCCTCCGGCATCTAAAAAGAGCATGATATCAAACGGACAAGTAAATCCTCAGGATCTTTGACGCGTAAACTATCCTGCAATAAACTGATCAGAGAAAAAAGCCGTGGGCTTTGCATTCCAATATCCTTGCCAGTTATTATCTATAACCATGGATATTGGACTTTGATGCCTCCGGCATCTAAAAAGAGCATGATATCAAACGGACAAGTTTATCCTTAATATATTTGACGCATTACCGATCCTGAAAAAAACTGACCAGAGAAAAGTCCGTGGGCTTTGCATTCCAATATCCTTGCCAGTTATTATCTATAACCATGGATATTGGACTTTGATGCCTCCGGCATCTAAAAAGAGCATGATATCAAACGGACAAGTAAATCCTCAGGATCTTTGACGTGTTAACTATCCCGCAATAATCTGACCGGAGAAAAAAGACGGAGGCTTTGCATTCCAATATCCTTGCCAGTTATTATCTATAACCATGGATATTGGACTTTGATGCCTCCGGCATCTGGAGAGTGCATGATCTCAATCGGACAAGTTTATCCTTAATATATTTGACGCATTACCGATCCTGAAAAAAACTGACCAGAGAAAAGTCCGAAGGCTTTGCATTCCAATAACCCCTGCCATCTTCTATCCATAACCATAGATCTTGGACTTTTTCTGCCTCTGGCATATATAGATTGTATATCTCAATCGGACAAGTAAATCCTCAGGATCTTTGACGCGTAAACTATCCTGCAATAATCTGACCGGAGAAAAAAGCCGGAGGCTTTGAAGTCCAATATCCCCGGTAACATCCGGGGTAATGGCAGCGCATTTTCTTCAACCCCGGAGCGGGTTGAAGCAGTATAGCAGAAATGTTTTTAACTTTTACATGCTATAAAGGGAATTGATCTCTAGACAAAAACCTGGATATGAATCAATTTTCCGGATGAACAGGTAGCAATAATTTGAAATTATCTGTACGGAAAGTCAGAATTTCACCGATTTCATTCTGTAATACTAACCGGATTTTTTCCGAAGATCCATTTCGTTCCTTAATCCTCCTCCAATTTTCTGTTCTTACAAAACTTATATCTATTTCATCCATAATTTCAAGACGCATACCATAAAGGTAATACCAATGTCATTATTTCTTTAGGTAATCTGAGCCTTGACGAAATATCCTACATTCCAAATACTGCCTTGCTTTTCCCATGCTGTCTACTCCTGCCGATAAGAAAAACTCCTGATGTTCAGGCTTAGCCGGTATAGACCGGTCAGAATTGAATTGTTAATCCAGCCAGTTTAATAAATACCGAATAAAAATGCTTTACATGCTGTCTCCAATATGTAGAATTTCTATTGCAAGTGTTCGGGTGCTTATTACTTTTCCTTAAACTCATTTACCTGTCCTAATAGTTCAATAGACTTCATTAATGCGGTCCATTCTTTTCCGCTGAAAATAAGCTTAAACCATTTTTTATCTCTGTTTTCGTATTTTACATTGAAGAATAACCAGATTGCAATGAAGGTTAATGAACCTGTTACTGTCAGAACTATTGCCCATTGTAATGCATTCCATTCCTGAAGCATAGTGTTGTTCCACCAGAAGATTGTCCAGAGGGGTAGCTGCAAAAACAAAATTCTTACTACCCAGAGTGTGGAAATTTTAATCTGTGCCAATTTTTCCTGTGTTTGCAGAATCGGACCAAAAACATCTGTCTGATGAATTTTAATCAGCTGATAGAGATACAGGAACAGTGAGATTGCTGTGAGTAAGATCTGAAAGGTAGCCGAAAAAAGGAAAAACTTATTGCATCCGGAATATCCGTTCATATAAATTCTGCTTAAAAAAGTTACTCCAATACCGACCCAGGCCACACCCGCCAGTAACGCAAGAAATTTTACAGATCTGATTGAATGTAAGAAATTTCCGGCCTTCATCCGGCTGATATCATCAGTGTTGTTCGTGATGAGAGTAAGGCTTTTTTCCAATCTTTCATTGGTTGTTTGCCAGATATTTTTTAATTCGTTATCATTCATGGTATTATGATTTGATTTGTGAAAATTTTGTTTTTATTTTCTCCTTGATCCGGCTTATTTTTGTTCCTACATTGCTTACGGATATTCCAAGTATCTCAGATATGTCAGCATGACTCTTATCCTCCAGGTACAATAGCATGAGAGCCTTGTCCATTTCTTTCAGTTCATTGATAAATTGTTCAAGCAATGACAATTGAAGCTCCTCTTCCGTCTTGTCATCATTTGGTATCTGTTCCGTTTGCTCATCAAGACGGGTAAATTTCCCAGTTAATGTTGTGTTTTTTCTGTAAAATGAAATCGCCACGTTTATTGAAATACGATACAGCCAGGTTGATATTTTGAATTCATTATTGTACCGTGGCATGGATTTCCATATCTGTATCATTATTTCCTGTATAAGGTCCTGTCTGTCCTCTTCGTTCGGACAGTAAATGCGGGCAACTTTGTGCAAAATGCCTTTATGTTGCTCAGTGATTTTTTGAAAATGTTGTTTTTGTTCAATTTCTTTCATTTTAATTGATTGTTTTTTCACCCGATACACCAATTATTCGCATAAGGGTCAGGAAAATCACAGAATGAAAAAAACTTATTTCAAAACTTACGGGCTTTTCTAGAGTCGGGTGTCCAGGCGTCCCCGTAATGTAATCTTGTGCCGGTACCTTAGTTCGTATTTTCTATTTCGCAGGAGCTGTTACCCTTGGGCGGTCATAAAATTCTGGATGAAATGTTGGCTCATGATATTTATTCTTCCCAATTGTACCGCCTCCATGTGATTGGTAAACAGATCCTGTAGGACAAAAATTGACACATCTCATGCATTGTTCACAGCTCTTTGTCCAGACAGGTTTATTATTAATTATCTCAATACTGTTTGTCGGACAGATTCCTGCACAAAGCCGGCATCCGTTACAGGTGTCATATACATTGAACAGTCTCCACATGTTTTGCACACCAAGGTATTTGAAAAGCCAGTATTCCCAGTAAAATCTGAACCTTGAATATCTTTCCGGGTAATTAAATGAGTGATATTTTCTGGTGCCGTTCAATATCTCTGCGCCTATTGTTCGAGCGAGTATTTCACCTTTTCTGATAATTTCACTTGCTTCTTCGCTTGAAGGAGGAAAGGGTGGTTTTGATGATGTCGTCCAGTTTACAGGCATCTGGATCACTCCTGAATAAATGATGTCACAATTTTTTTTGGTCAGAACGTTTTCACACTCTTTAATTGCAAATCCTGATTCATCTTTATCACCTGCTGTTATCAAAATAAATACCTTCTGCTTTACTGTAAAACGGTCTAATCTCTTCAGGTAATTCGAGCATATTCTTGGTATGCCAAATGCATATACAGGGAAACAAAACCCGAGCAAATCCGCCTCGGGATTGTTTATTTCATTTTTTGAGATCTCTGAAATATTTGTAGTGTGACCGGATCTGGTAAAAACATGTTTACACGAATCCAGGATTTTTAAAGAATTTCCTGTGCCGGTGAAATATCTTAATTCAGTTTTCATAAAGACTTTATTGTTAGGTTATTCCGAATTATGTTTTCCGGATGATAATTCCGGACGACTTGAGAAGATTTCTGGATAGTGACTTTTTATGCTTCCGTCTTAACAGCCAAATCAGTACTAAATATGCTTCTTCCAGTAATTAATTTTTTAAAAAAGTTTAATACAATTTAATCTTTACCTACCGACTTGGTTATTTGCATTATAATTGACAGCAAGGACCGTATAATTTTATTCGATCGGGATATAGATTTCGGTCAGCTGATCTTCCTCTTTTGTGTTGTGAGAATAAGTCAGATACTTCTCAACCGAAGGCATATCCAACAGCTTATAATCGGATTGAAGTATCCAGTCTTTATAAATGCAATTGTAAATATCCCATAAATAGTCGTATGAGCCTTTATATCTGAATACCAAATACTTTGCTCCTGGAACTGTTTTAAATCTGATTCTGCCTTCTTCCCTGAGAATTTTTGAGGTAGCAATGCAGATATCTGACGAACATAAATCAATATCGGTAATGTCGGGATCATCATAGTATATTGAAAATATATCAGGTTTCCATCCGATGATCTTGTTTTCTGCTGCAAAGCCAGCCAGCTCGTCCCATGCTTTGCTGACCACATCAGAACCATATTTTCCCTTGACCGTAATGTAACACACTTTCTTATCCGGAACCGTAATGATCTTTGGTTTAAGATTAACAATGATCTTTCTCTCGTCACTAATCCGGTAATCTATGTTGGTGTTCAGAATTATAGATTTATCATTTCTGTATTCCAGCGGTGAAATGCCAAACTCTTTAGTGAAAGCTTTGGAAAATGAGGACAGATCGGAATAACCAATATTTTGTGCTATTTCAGTCAGTTGTTCAGTTGAATATCTTAAAAGCTTAAGGGCAGTTTCGAGTCTCACCCTGTTAATGTATTCACCCAATGGCTCATTAAGTGCGGCTTTCATTATTCGATGGAAATGATAGAATGAAATGCCAAAAAGCTCCGACAATAATCTTATACTCAGATTCTCTCCTACATTATTATTTATATATTGAAGAACATCAGCTGTCTTTTTTTGATAATAAGTAATTGTTTTATTCTGAATCATTGTTTTTTAATGCTTTATATCGGCGGCCCCAGAATTTGTACTTTGTCAGAGAGGTATAGACCATTAATCGTTCAAATATCCTAAACCGGTTCAGATAATGTACAATTCTGTACCAGAGTGCAAATATTGCCAGGAATAAAATAGTTTCAACTATTGATTTTACAAGATCATTTTCAATTTCAGGAATATACATACCAAAGAATTTGTAAAAAATCCTGAGTAAAACCATGTAGAAAACAAAAAGAAATCCTGTTACATATCCATGGCCTGTTTCAATAGCTTTTACCGGACAATTGCTCATACATCTCATGCAACTCTCGCATTTGAATGTCCAGAAAGGTCTGTTGTCGACCTTTCTTATAGCCTTGACAGGGCAGTTTCTTATACATAAGTCACAATTATTACAGTCGGATGATGCAAAGTAGGTTTTTGCGAAAAAGAATCTTCCGATGAAGTAATAAAGTATTGCAATAGGAGATAGAAGAATGTCGAATATTTCAATTAGCGCTTTAAAATCATATTTCCCATGCAGAATTTTATTCCCGAATTTTAATACCCTTGCCTTCTCTTTCTCTTGAATAAATTTCACGGTCCTGCTATTGAGCCCGGGGTGGACTGAAATCCAGTTTGATGGCAGGTTGACCGGGAAAATCGCCTGAATGGAATACCCTTTGATTTTCAGAAGAAGTGAAGAAAGATAAAAAGCAATTCCGGTTATTCCAGGTGTAATAAATTTGCCGATAAGCATACCTGCTCTGGTATTCATCAGAACTACCTTATTCTTTCCTTTTGGAAAACGTATGATAAAATGAAGCATAACGGGAGGGTAATTAAACCCGTGTATTGGCGAAACAAACACAATCAAAGCTTCTGGGTCGGGCTTTTCAATATTTATCCTGTCAATCATGGCAATATTGAATAACCGGCATTCAACGGAGTTTTCAGCAGCCACTTTGGACAACCAGCATGCAACATTTTTTGAATTACCTGTACCTGAGAAGTAGTAAATATTGATGCTCTTATATCTCATATGGTTTTCTTACAAAAATAAGGCAGATTGATACAAATCAGCTTTCCCAAAATTGCTATAATCACGCACTGTACTATTTTAGCGCCGGCTACAGAGTTACTTAATAAACTGTTTAAAACAAACATGTTAATTTGCAGTGGTTAATGATCTGAATCTGAAAAGCAAATCTATGTTTAACTGAAGATGTATTATTTTGAGGATGATTCTTTGGATTTATTAACTATTTGATTCGCTTTCCTTTGGCATACCTTGAGAATCAGGAAGAGATCAGTCTTACGTACCTGAAATCCTAAATGAATACGCTGCAAGGATGGATATCGGGTCAAAATCCAATTTTCTTTTCAGGATCTTTGTCTAACAACATATTTTTCAGACGTTCAAACTCCCGTTCGGTTATTATACTCCTGTCCTTAAGTGATATTAAGTTCTCCAACTGACTTTCCCGGGGAAGATCTTTATCGACATTAGCGTATTTTGAAATAAGGAATTCTTTAGTCTTTTCTATAATTCCATCTGCAAATTCTCTGACTTCCTGTTCATTTTTTTTACTGTACGGCAATTCCAGCGTTTGTTGATCATACAATGTTAATAACGACACTACCTGTTTTCTGGATAGATAAGCTATCATTGATAAGAATAGGGTTATTATTAAGAATATTATTGCTGAACCAAATGATTTTGAGGGATTTCCAATTCCACTTATAAAATTGAAAAAAGTAACTAAAGAGAATGCGGCAACCAGAAATAATACTCCATGATTAACTTCTCTTCTTATAGTCTTTTTTGTTGTGAACTGATCAAAATCAATTTGAAATTCATCATAGTTGAAAAATGATCGTTTTATCACTTCAACTCCGGTAGGAAGAATTTTCACTTCCAGGCTTCTGAAAAAGCTTCTGTAATTAAAATTGCTACTCATATCGTGTTGTGTTTTGCCAGTATTTTCTTTTTTTGGGCATTTGCAATATCTTGTTGATGAATTTGGTCATCTTATCATTGACAGATTTTACGAGAGCCTCATGAATGTTTCAGACAAAAGATCCATCGGGAGTATAAAGTTATCTAAAAAACAATACTTTCTGCCTGGCAGGCAGATAAAGCATATTGTGTGTAAATGGCATATCTTCTGTCATTTAAGGAGAAACAGTGTAAAATATTTATTTTGATATGCTATCTGTTGCCCGTCAACTGAGTGGAAACAATAATGATAGTTGCCGGAATGTAATATTTCCAACCAAATGTCCTATTTGTGATTAATTGATTGTTTTTCATGTCATTAACAAATATTTACTGTTCCTGTATTCTCCGACCAGTATTTTAAAATTGATATGCCACGGGTTTGTATGAATATCAGGTTATACAGTCTGGTAATATCATAGGAAAATAAAAGCAGCAGATACAATTTATTCCATACTTTCCTCAACAATTATCTGTTTCAGATACAAAAGGGTATTTGTCCTGAAACCATGCCCGGACTTTTCAATATGATATTCAATACAAGATAAACAATTCTGAAATTCTGATCACCTGAGAATATCATTTCCGGAAAATCTTTACTTTTGCCTCATCATTCGGCGCGTTCCTCTAATGGTTAGGAGGTCGGATTCTCAATCCGAAAATAGCAGTTCGATTCTGCTACGCGCTACAAAGTTTTTTATAATTCTGTAGTTTCATTTTCTGCTGGATTAATAAAAAATAAAATATCTATATTTGGATAGTTTTATTTCGGTTATTCGGATTTATGAAGGATCTTGCAATTTAAACTGAGTCTGTTACATTAACGGAGCTCAGGAATCATTTGAACCCGGACATTTTCTTGTCAGGGAAATCTTTATTTCATTATTGATATTTCAATTCTGCAGGTAAGTTTATGCACCTGGCGGATTTTAATTACGACTATTTAAATGTAAAAGCAATGAGTAACGATAATAAATCAATTCATGAATTCGACTTTAATCTGATCTGCGAGTATTTTTCAGAAATGGAACGTCAGGGACCGGGAAGTCCTGAAGTTACCATCAGGGCGCTGAGCTTTATTGATAACCTAACAAACAAATCCCGGATAGCCGATATAGGTTGCGGGACAGGAGGTCAGACAATTGTTTTAGCACAGAACCTGCCAGGTAATATTTCCGGTATTGACTTATTTCCGTCATTTATAGATAAGCTCAATCGAAACGCGGGGAAAAAGGATCTTGGTAAGAGGCTGAAGGGCATTACCGGTTCGATGGAAAACCTGCCATTCCAGGATGAAGAGCTGGATCTTATCTGGTCGGAAGGAGCGATTTATAATATCGGTTTTAACCGTGGAATAAACGAATGGAGGAGATTTCTGAAGAAGGGTGGCTATATAGCTGTGTCTGAAGCGTCATGGTTCACAATTGAGCGTCCTGAAGAGATTGAAATATTCTGGGTGGATGCTTATCCTGAAATTGACATAGTTTCAAACAAGTTAGCACAGATGGAAAGAGCCGGTTATGTTGCGGTTGCCTCTTTCATTCTGCCTGAAAACTGCTGGACTGAACATTTTTATATGCCACAGGCTAAGGTACAGGAATCATTCCTGGTGAAATATGCGAATAATCCGACTGCACGGGAGCTTGTGACAAACATGAGGCATGAAGCGCAATTGTATCAGAAATATAGCGATTATTATGGCTATGTATTCTATATCGGAAAGAAGATCTGATTGATCTGTCAGAAAGGATTGCCCCGTTCTTTGGGGCAGTCCTTTATCCTTATTCAGGATACTGAATCAAATGACAGTTCAGCCCGCGATATTATTAATGTTTTATTCCCTTTACTGAGGCAAGATACATCGCAAATGAACGATACAGGAAATGTGTCCATTTCCCGAAGGGTACTATTATAACCGACCATTGAACAAGTATGATCATGTGGACAATATACAACCAGACATTCTGTTCCAGAAGGTTGAGGTCGATAAAAAGGCGTACAAGAAACGCTGTGATCCCCATAAAGAAGAGCCAGATAACAAAAAACCAGTCTGATGGCTGAGAATGCTTGCTTACCTCTTTTTCTTTAATAGCACGGCGGCGTACAAAATCTAATGTTACAATAAACACCACTGCGCTTTCCAGGTATCCCAATGCAATTATGAACAGGTTTCCGGTATCAAGCCAGTCGAGGAATACAGTGGTAAATAATAATGAAAGATAACCGAATACCAGAATAAGATGTTCAAACCATCTCACCTGACTATCATCGCAGCCAAGTGTACGTTTTTGTGTGAACATATGTATGAACAGTTCACTCAGGCTTTCAAAGTATACTTTTACATGAATTATGTCTTTATTCCTTCCAATAACAAACCACCACATTCGGATCAGATTTGGCAGAAGGATAATTGTAAATACAATCGTGATGGCAGCCATTTCAAAAATATGGCCGGCGTGCATGATGGAAGCCAGTTGATGTCCCAGATGAGCGCTGTACATGTAAACTCCTGCAGCAGAGAGAATAAACAATGCCAGGCTCAGGTAAAGAGATTTGTATAACAGCCCGGATAAGCCTGTCCAGTCGTATACTGACGTTAACCATCTCCTCAGCGACATCATAAGTTCGCCCGGACCGGCTTCGCGGGGACAGTTACTGCTGCATTCACCGCAGTAATAGCACATCCAGGGTTTCAATGATGATTTAATGTCATTAGTGAGTCCTAATGAACTGAATCGAACCATTTCACGGGGGAAGGAGTCGTCACTGGTTGATAACGAGCATATTGCAGTGCATGTTCCGCAATTATAGCATGCATTGAAATCGAACGCACCGTATTTACGGAGTTCCTTACTGAATGCAGGATTAATACTTGCCATGTTCATTTCAGTTTATATAAATAGTATTCATCCATGTCATCAAGGCTGTCGACAACTACCTCTCCGAATTTTTGCATTGCCATCAGATAATATGTGGTTTCATGTACCGGCATATTGATTTGTGCAGCGATCTGAGGGATTGTTTTGGGTTCGTCCTTAAGCGCATCCTTAATCGCTTTTCTGAATCCTGTATACTTTTTCCTGCCTTCAGTAACACTTTCAGGCACAGATCTTTTTTGTTTTATTATATCTATTGTTCTTTGTTTTGTTGCCATTTTGAAATGGGTTAAGACAATTTTTATTACTCCTCCGCCAGAGCATCAATCATAGCTTCAACCTGTGAATTGGTGAATCCTGCCAGATCTATGGCATCGGAAGGACAGACAGGGGTGCACATCCCGCAGCCTTTGCAGTTTGACTCCAATATTCCGGCAACATTCCTTTCCTGGTACAAAACTGATTCTATAGCGTCAAACGAGCATGCTTCCGCGCATTTACCGCACCATGTACAGGCGGCAGGATTAATTTTTGCCAGAACAGGTTCGAGTGAAAGCTCTCCTTTTATAAGTACGGAATTTGCTTTGGCGGCAGCAGCCTGAGACGAGTTAAGAGTTTCAATGATGTTCTTTGGAGATTGGCAGGCGCCTGCAATCAGGACACCATCTATTACTGTCTCAACCGGGCGCAGTTTCATGTGAATCTCATTAAAGAAATTATCTCTGCCCATCGGTATTTTCAGCATGTGCTCCAATGCCTTGTTTTCCCTTGGAACCATTCCGGTGACCAGTACTACAAGATCAGCTTCTGTTTCAATGGTTTTGCCGGCGGTAAGTATATCTTTAACCCGTACAATTGTTTTCGAGCCTTTCTGTATTATCTCAGGAATACTGTCAAGACTGAATTGAAGGAAAAGATCTCCCTGTTTTGATGCTTGTTCATATATAAGTTCCTGCTTGCCATAAGTCCGGATCCCACGGCTGTAATGAATATTGATTATATCTCCAAACTTTTGTTTTGCAAGGATAGCAATATGTGATGCAGCAGTGCAGCAATATCGTGAACAGTATTTGTTATCTCCTTCATCGTCCTGGCGGCTGCCCACGCAGTAAATATAGGCTATGGTCCTTACTTCCCTACCTCCGAAGACCAGTTTGTCGGATTTGTCGACCATATGCCTGAATTCGTCTATGGTTATGACATTATCGACAGCTCTGAAACCGTATTCCCCTTTGCCGGGCTGATAACTCTCAAATCCTGTATTGACAATAAATGCCCCGACTGTCAGCGGAAGCACTTCTTCTCCTGTTTTTACTTTGATCTCAAAGTTGCCAATGCTGCCTTTTTTCTCAACCAGTTCCGCATTGGTGAATAGTTTGATGTTACTCCGTTTTTTGATCTCATTGAAGAGTTTTTTGATAAGCTCGCTTCCGTCCGAATTATCGGGAAATACCTTGCCATAATCTGCCACATGTCCTCCAACCCTGCTGTCCTTTTCTATCAGATAAACATCAGTTCCCATGTCAGCCAGTGATATGGCGCTGCGCATTCCTCCGATCCCGGCTCCGATTACTGCGACAATATTTTCGGCAGGTATTTTTTTGGAGAACAAAGGTTCTGATTCCCGCGCTTTGGCGATGGCAGCTTTAACAAGGTGGATCGCCTTTTCAGTAGCGCCTGATTTATTGTCGGAATGAGCCCATGAACTTTGTTCGCGGATATTTGCCTGAATATAGTTATACGGGTTAAGCCCGGAACGCTGCGCAACCCCCCGGAAAGTATTCAGATGGAGCTTGGGTGAGCATGATGCAACCACTATAGCATCGAGCTGTTCGGTCATGATGTCGGCAACCATTTCCTTCTGGGAAGAGTCGGCACAGGCAAACAGGGTGTTTTTGACCAGGTAAACATCAGCCTCATCTTTGACTGAAGCCTTTACTTTTTCTATATCAACGTAATCGGAGATGTTGCCACCACAATGACAAACATAAACACCTATTTTCTTCTTTGTCATAACAGTGATTTTAGATATCCTGAAGTTTCGCTGACAGCTGCCCCGGCCGACATGATTGTGTCAGGAATATCCATCGGCGCCGTGGCTGTTCCTGCAGCAAAAACACCTTCGATGGATGTTCTTGAAGGATTTTGGAGAATATTGGTCTGCCCGATATAATTAAGCGCATCGAGTTGCAGGTCTTCATTCCTGAACGCCTTTGAAATTTCCGGATTAGCCAGCAGCCCGACCGAAAGCACAACCAGATCATGTTCGTTTTCGGTTACCATACCGGTGGAGATATCTTCATAGCGTAATATCAGATTTCCATTATCTTTTTCGGTGATCCCGGCAATTTTACCTTTGATATACCTGGCTCCCATATCTATTGCCTGCCTGTAGAATTCGTTATATCCCTTACCGAATGCCCTTATGTTGATATAGTACATTGAGACGTCAGCCATTGGTAATGCACCCATCAACAGCTGAGCCTGTTTGGTTGAATACATGCAGCATACCTGCGAACATACCGGGTTGCCGATGGTATGATCGCGTGAACCGGTACAAAAAACATATGCTATTTTGTCGGGTGTTTTTCCATCTGAAGGTCGAAGAATGTTATTATACGGTCGGGTAGGGGCCAGCAACCTTTCCATCTGCATGGAAGTGATCACATTCCTGAACTTCCCGTATCCATATCTTTCTATGACTACAGGATCGAAAAGCTTAAATCCGGTCGCAAGTACGACTGATTTTACTTTTACCTTAATGTGTTCTTCTTCCTGGGTGAAATCTATACATTCCGAGGGGCAGGCTTTTTCACAGGCTCCGCACAAACTGCAGCTGTCAATGTCGATAAGCGCGACTCTCGGACTGGCTATGCTGAAAGGAATATGTACGGCTTTACGGGCAACCAGCCCGAACTGATACTGATCCTCCGTGATCACCGGGCATGCTTTTTCACATTCCTGACACCCGGTGCAGTCTTTCTCAGTCACATACCTGGGCTTTTTCTTTAGAATTACAGAAAATGAACCGTTGACACGGGTGATCTCTTCAGGTTCTGTAAGAGTGTGTATTGTTATATTTGGATGGCGTGACGTTTCAGATACCTTCGGGGTTGTGATGCAGGCTGCACAATCGAGAGTGGGGAAAACCTTGCTGAGGAGGATCATCTTCCCGCCGATGGAGGCTTCCTTCTCTACCAGCAGTACTCTGTAACCCATATCTGCCAGTTTTAAAGCCGATTCTTCACCGGCAATGCCTGCACCTGCTACAAGTACATCGTAGTCTTGAATATATTCTGACATGTTTAGTCGATAAATTTGAACTGGGGATGATTAAATCAGAGGTTCCTGCCGATATTATGAAGCCGTTAATTCTTTCATGAAGGAGGTAACCTGTTTAACGAAAGGTTCAGCGCACACCGAACAGATTGCAGCCATTTTCAGCTGCGAAGGTTTCAAACCTTTTGATTTCATTATCTCGTGCGTGGCAGCTATTATTGCCGATGTTTTCTCGACGCACGATTCTCCATAAGAACAATCTGTGCCATCTGCTGCAATGAATACCCCGGAAAAGCCTTTTTCATATGCCCTCATTATCCAGCGTGGTTTAATACAACTTGAGCAGGGGACACTTATAGTATAAACATTGAAAGGATAATGCTTTTTAAGTAATCCCGCTAAGTCAATAGCGGGATCAGATATTTTTTCAGTAGAGAATACCAGTAACTTAGGTTGCAGACCCATTTCCATAAACTATTTTTTTAAAAACAGCCTGTACATGCCATCCTCATCAATGGAACCAAAATATTCAAAGTTCATTTTTTTACACCATTTGGGAATATCGTTTTTGGTGCCTTCATCTGATGACAGGATTTCCATTATCTGTCCGGCCTGTACATCTCCAATTGCTTTTTTTGCTGCCAATAACGGGCCTGGACATGCGGTTCCCCGTGCATCCACAACTTTGTCGCTCTTTAATGCTTTCAGTTCATCTGTTGTCATGATTTTATCTTTTTAATGAGATATTCAATTTTGATTTAAATATGTTCTTCAGTTATATGAATAATTGTATCCTGCTTTCATTTGCATCGGAGAGGTAACTTCCCACACCAACATATTTCAGATTCGGATAATCGATCATCTCTGAACGCTTGAATCCCATCAGGTCCATGCTCATTTCGCAAACATTTATTTCAACCCCCAGCTCACCTGCAGTTTTAAGAAGCTCTTCAAGCGAAGCAACCCGTTTCTTTTTCATGAGGCTCTTCAGCATTGATGTTCCCATTCCTCCCATGTTCATCCTGGATAGCTTAAGCTTTGTACTGCCCTTCGGCAGCATGAATCCGAACATTTTTGACATGAAGTCTTTACCTGTGGCTGATTTACGGGGGTCGCGCAGCATAGCAGTGGCCCAGAAAGTAAAAAACATCCTGACTTCAGTGTCCATTGCACGGGCGCCTGTTGCAATAATCAAGGCTGCAAGCATCTTGTCCAGATCGCCCGAGAAAGCTATGATGGATATCTGGTCCTTAGCCTGCTGATTCTGCATATCCCTGATTTTTGCCTCAAGCTCTGCTACTTTTTGTTCTATTTCGTTTGCCATATCCTCGTGTTATTTATTTAACAGCAAAAGTATGGCTTGATTTTGGATGTTGAGAGAATTGTTGTGTGCAGTATTGCATACATAAATGTGAAATACGTCACATTTTAGTTAGTATATTTATATCATCATTTAGAATCAATCTGATGCAAAAAGGAGAATGCCGGATCTGTATTTATAAATCATCTGCAGCGAAGAAACTCAATGACAGCGAACTCGAACTGTTGGTGAATAATTGTGCCCAGACTTCGTTTATGACAGGCGATGTAATTATAAAGCAGGACTCGTTTTCGACAAATATCGTATATGTTAAAACAGGGTTGGTAAAGCTGCATATAAGGGGACCTATCAAGGAAATGATCATGCGCATTGTAAAAGCGCCGGCTTACCTGTGTTTACCAAGTACCTTCGGTGATAAAGTGAATCACTTTTCAGCAACTGCACTGGCGCCGACATCAATCTGTTTCATTGATTTGCAAACGTTTAAGCAATTTATTACCGCGAATGGCGATTTTGCATATCAGATATTGCTTGATCTGAGCAAGAGCCAGCTGCAGAGCTTTCACAAATGTGTCAGCAATGCACAGAAACATAGTCAGGGTAAAATTGCAGATGTACTGTTGTTCTTCTCTGATGAAATTTACCAGAGCAAACAGTTTACTCTTCCCATCTCACGACAGGACTTAGGCGATATGGCCGGTACTACACGCGAGAGCGCCAGCCGTATACTTACCGAATTACATCACGACAGGATTATTGACCTTGTCGCTAAAAAGGTAACAATTCTCAATTATGAACTGCTGAAACAAATCAGTGATAAAGGATGATTCTGAATTATATCCCTTTATAATTATCGGGAACCTTATGATTATAGAAGTTTCATCCTGTTTGCATCACTATCTTAAATAATCTGTCAACCTTACTCACATTTTAACTATAATGGCCGATCGTAGTCTTCTGACATCTGTTATGACAGAAAAATCAGGGAACAACCATCCCCTCTGATGGAGGAGCTTTACTTGTATTCAGAAAAGGCCATGGAATATGATGCTGTTAATTCAGGCAATCCGTTTCATTCCACTTTACAGGGTTTATTATCGACTGTCACAGGTTCATTGATCCCGGTAAGTGATTTAATTATCAGAATTTCTTTTCCGGCAAGTCCTGAAGTCTCGATGCCGATATCTTTATCCCATGTTGTTCTTTTTACCACAACTCCATTAATGCCGAAAGCTTTTTTTGACGGATTATCAATGAATATGTCGCCAAGTTTGTTCTGAAATATGGCAGCTGTTGTTAATGCGCTTCCTGTTCCCCAGTGAAATCCTGACTGGTATGATCTGCGGTTAATCCCTTCGTGCCCGAAATTTTCAGCCATGGCTCCCTGAAACTCATCGTCGAATTCTGCCCCCATATAGTTAAGCGGACTGATTTCCTTGTTCTCCGGGATAGCCATCAGCGCAAATGCCGACCGGCACGCATATACGGCTCTTTCGAGATAAATGGTCTTCCCGGTCGTATAGTAATAATTAAGAAAGGTTTCGGCAAACTGAGCCTGACGTGCATCATTCCATTCGGCATCTGAATTCTGAACCCCGAATCCACCGAAAGCATAAAGACTGATAAACGGAGGATTCCATACCTGCTGATACATTGAAAGGATATTCAGGCAAAACTCGCCATCCGAAAGATATTCCGGGTCCTTGAAGATTTGGTATGCCTTAAGAAATGCTTCTGCACACCACTGTATAGCGAGGGTGTTTTGAGGATAAGTCTTAGTTACCGAATCAAAATATCCAGTGCGAGGTTTTGGAGAACATGAAAAATAGACTTCGAAATCTTCAAATCTCTGATTGGAAAGTACAGAATCTTTGAGAAATCTGAGAGATCTGGCAACTGCATCCTTCACTGTCTGTTTCCTGTTTTCCGGTAATTTGTTCCGAAGGATCATTTCTTCAAGGAACCATGTTGCCAATCCTCCTGATGCAGACATCGATAAAACAGGGTCGGCCGACATATCGCTTTCCCTGACCCGCTCCGGAAAACTCCCGCATGCAAGCTGGGTCTTCAACAGGCCCTCTGCAAACCGGTTAACAAATGCATCACATCGGGGTATTGTTTTCAGTTCATCATTAAACCTCATAAGCCAAATGGCAGTCCAGCTCTGGTCGGGTGTATGATAGATGCCATCTCCACCGCCTTCACCCGACAGATGCCATTTCCCTGTACCTGGTATCCATATTATGGGGAAGAAGCCATCTTTCACAGGGGCATCAAAGATCAGATTCACCATCGACAGCGCTTTATTGCTCCAATCCTGATTGCCGGTCTTCCTGCCCCAGTAGGAAAGTCCGTATGCTGTCCGCATGTTATTGAACCAGCTGTGATACCAGAGATCATCCTTAAACATTCTTCCCCTGTACCTCTGAGTAGACTTATCATAAAATATTGACAGGGAGATCCCTCCGGTGTTTTTTTCAGGACCATCTATCCAGAGTTTTTCCAGAGCCATGGAGTATCCCCTGTCTGCATAATCTTCAAACCTGATCACCTGGGGAAGCATGGAGTTTGTATATGACGATGCGAATTTATCCCAAAGGAAATCATTCACCTTTTCAAGGATTCCTGACGGTGAAGTGTCATCCGAGGTAATAAGATAAAAACCGATCTCTGTCTTTCGCAGCAATGTGAAAACGGTATCAGCCCTTGTATAATATTGATGAGGCACCACTTTATACTCTGAAATCCCGTATGTAATGGTAACACAAGTATCAGATTCCTGAAGATCAAGATAATAGGGAGCCGGTGAGTTGGCAGGAAGCAGGTCGAGATCCGGTATCAGAGCAAGGCCAGATTTCTCCCTGGTCACAATTATGGCGGGAGAACGGAAAACATGCTGTGATATGATCTGGTCATTTTCGCTTTTGATATTCGGAACCCAGTGGAACCATTTTCCAAGGATGTCCTGCTTTATGCCACCCACTGAAATAAACCGTACTGGTATACTGATGTCTTTCAGTTGCAGTTCATGACACGGAAGAAGGGTTAACCCTACATGAAAGAGCCCACTGTTTATAGTATCAACTTTTATCAAATTATCATTTTCCCCTTGGAATGGGAATAGCTTCCGGTCATTATAATCGGTATAGACTATATTGCCGGGATCGACACCGGCATTATTAAGAACCAGACTTTTTGTATTCCTGACAGAACATCCGGCGAACAAGAGTAGAGAGGCTGCAATCAGTAAATATTTCATGGAGGTAGTAATAGTAATTTAAAGGCTCTTTTGCCAGAGAACGGGAGTTCAAGATAATACAAAGACATTAACTGTCAAAGATCTAGAGAAATATTTTTGTTACGATTCATTTTCTTCAGTCATGTTCTCCTTCGGCTGATCTGTCATTTTCTCTGCGATCTTTGACACAGAATCATCCGGACTGACAGTCTCTGTGTTGCTCAGAAAGATAATATTGGAAAAGTTTCAGGGAGATGGAACAGCATAGTCTGCGCGCACATTCAGCAAAAGCCATTTAGTGTCAGACTCGACTGGAAACTGAATGACAGGACTGCCTGTCCTTATAAAAGGATCGATGTCATAAGAATTGCCAGGGAATAAACCGGAACAAGTACTGACTTGTTTTTGTGATGCCTGCATCGGATGTTTTACTATAGACCAGTATGGGCAAATTCAGTTAATTACAAAATGCCCGTTTCAAAAAAATGCGATAGTTTTGCTTACTGTTATTTTATAATGTGACCCGGAATGGAAAATATTGGTAAGATCCTGATTGTTGCCGGAATGATTCTTGTGATTGCGGGGCTCATTGTTTACTTCGCCGGCAATAAACTGAGTTGGTTCGGACATTTACCCGGAGACATAAACATCGTCAGGGAGAATGTCAGGATCTTTATTCCTGTGACCACTATGATTTTGATCAGCGTGGTATTTTCGCTGATAATGTACCTGATCAGAAAATTCTTCTGATCAGCCGTTCATTTTGCTGATAGCTACAAGCAGGCCCCCTGTAATATATGCGATTACCCACCATGTAAAAGCGATCCGCGAATAGGTATAAAGAGCTTTACTGACTTCAGTATCATTTCCTGACCTGATATTATGTTTCCACAGGAGGGCAGTATCGATCAGCATTATCAAAAGCGATGAATAACCGATCATCCCGTGGGGAGTGATTAAACCCTGGCTCGATCCGATGATCATCATAATTGTTGCAGTAATATCAAAGAAAACCCCAAGGCTATATAAAAGCAACACTTTGTGAGTGACCAGCTTTTTTCTGTTTTCGTTAAAAAAACCTAGAGAGTAGAAAACCAGGGCAGTTGTGACCACCAGAGCTGCTATCATTGAGATTATCTTCATCTGCGATTATTTTTTTGGATAATTTTATTTTTCAGGATACAATGATAAGTTTAAATGAACAGATCCCTATATCAACCGGTAAGCTCATGCCATTTATCAGGAAAGGATAAAAAGGATGGTGCAGGTTTTATTTTTGTGAATCAGCGTATCTCTGTGCCAGTTCTGAACAGTTGGTCCATTCCAGCTCTTTACCGAAATGTTTGTTTATCCTGGTGGCAAGTTCGTCAAGGCCTTCAAGGCCGAGCGAAGTACCCTGGGTGTAAAGAGATTGCCAGTGAGTGACTACAACAACCGGCATGCCGGTATCGATCAATTGTCTTATCCTTCCCGATTTGCCATCGGCGGGGACAAGTCTGTCGATCCCATCCCTGATCATTTTAACCCTGTCATTTTTATCAGGCAGATCCATGGACCAGAATATATCGCCTGCATTTGATGGCACGCTGACGACCACCTGATCTCTTTCCTGATCTTTATATTCGATTGAACAGGGGATGGGCTTCTCATTATCAGAGGCAGCATGCAGGAAATACCAGGTTAGTTTACGTTTGTAAAAGTTCCATTGGGCATCACCAAGGGCTTTGGCATATTTCTTTTCCACATCGATACCAGATACCCATGGAGAAGTTATTCCTGTTGCTTCAAGCCCTACATTTTTGTATATCTGAAATGCAAGAGTAAAGTATGCAACAATTTCTTCCGGTGATGCCTGGGTGATCCATGTATCTTCAAACATGTGTCTCCGGTATTCGCCTGTTTTAAGATCATACGCACACAAGTGGGTGAGAAATTCAGGTGTGATATCAAACCTTGTACTGATCCTTTCGCGCACAATTTTCAGAAATTCCTGCAGATGTTCCTGTGGAACCCTCTTAAGCGACTGGTCGATCCTTCCAAGACAGCTTGGCATCGGGATCAGTGTGAATTTTCCTCTGATATCATGCATGTCGAAAGTGTCTGCGACTTTTTTTGTAAATCCGGCCGGAACAAGAAACGGTGTCTCATATCCAGGCAGCTCATAGAATAGCGGATCCACAGGAGAACCGTCATCAATAATAAGAGATACAGGTATCTTCCCTTTAACCGGAGAAGAAGAATTTATGACTTGCGAATCCGGTAAGGAAGATGCAAGCGATTGCCCCAAAGTACCTGACATCAATCCTGCAGCCATCCCTGCTCCTGTAACCTTAATCATCTTCCTCCTGGAGATATATTTTCCAATGCGATCAGTGTTGTTCATGGGGTTGGTTTTTATGTATTGTCGATTAAGGAATCAAATTTAGTAAACCTTATTGATTTCCGTTATTTGTACCTGATTAAAACAGATACTTAATCATCACTCCAGCCCTCTGAGAATCTCGATCATTCCGGTGATGGCATCAGTGTCATTGGCGCTTTTAACCGGAGAAAGACCCAGAAGCGGCCTGACTCTGTTCAGATCCGACCCTGTGATATAATCCTTTCCGATGAGGATATAATAAAGCAATGCCGATTTCATCGTATTCGATTTGACCCGGAAGCTGTGCAGGCTTCCTCGTGAGGGGAATACATGGACCCATCTCTGAAGATTATCATTATATTTTATTGTCCACTGGGCTCCGTCAGACAAGTGTATAACCCTGAACTCATTTTTATCCCTGCCTGCCCAGCCGGCGAATTCCTTTTTGCCTGTCGGTCCGCTTTCATACAGGAACTGAATGATTTCGGTGCAAATATGAAATACTGACATATTCCCGGTATAAACATCCATTACTGACGTTCCCAGATGCTTAAGCTCTAATAGAAGGGAGCCAGGATTATCCCGGGAATTATCTTCTGATCTTGAGCTTATAAATTCTCTGATGAAGCCAAGATGATGCTTCAGCGGGTTGAACAGCACAGGCTCCGGGATATTGATCTCCGATATCATAGCACAAAGATAAATCATGTGAAGAAAATGATTATAAAAAGTGTAAATTGCGATTCGTATCAAACAAACTTTAAAATTATGTTGTGATGAACTCTTCAAAACAGAATCTGCTGAAAACCTTAAATCATCAACAACCTGACAGGGTAGTGGTCGACTTTGGCTCAACTGCTGTCACAGGAATACATGTTCGCGTGGTGGAGAAATTAAGGGAATATTACGGGCTTGAAAAGAAACCCATAAAAGTTTTTGAACCTTATCAGATGCTGGGAGAGATAGAAGATGATCTCCTCAGTGCAATGAATATTGATGTTGTGGGCCTGTATGGTCCGAAAAATATGTTCAGTGTGGCTAATGAGAACTGGAAAGTTCATAAAACCTTGTGGGGACAGGAAGTAATGTTCCCGGGAGAATTCAATTATACTTATACAACAGGTGGTGATATCCTCATGTACCCCGAGGGCGACACATCAGAACCTCCGAGTGCAATGATGCCAAAAACAGGTTTCTTCTTTGACGCTCTTAACAGACAAGGACCAATCGACGATTCTACACTTAAAATTGAAGATAACCTTGAAGAATTTAGCCCTGTGTCAAAGGAAGAGCTGGCATACTGGAAAAACCAGGCTTCAGGCGAAAGAATGACTTCCAAAGGAGTAGTGGCAAGCTTCGGGGGAACAGCTCTGGGTGACATAGCTCTTGTTCCGGCCATGGGGTTGAAAAATCCAAAAGGGATTAGAGGTGTTGAGGAGTGGTATATGTCAACACTTATCAGGGAAGACTTTGTGAAAGAGATTTTCGACAGACAAACTGATCTGGCTATTGAAAACCTGAAGCTTATTAAAGAACAGGTAGGAGATGTTGTGGATGCTGTTTTTACATGCGGAACCGATTTCGGGACTCAGAATTCCACATTCTGCTCATCCGAGACATACGACAGGGTCTGGAAACCATATTACAGAAAAGTAAATGACTGGATCCATGAGAATACCAGGTGGAAAACCTTTAAACATTCCTGCGGTGCTATTGGCACTTTGCTTGAGAACCTGATTGATTCGGGTTTCGATATAATCAATCCGGTGCAGATAAATGCGGCAGGGATGAACCCGCGGGAGCTGAAGAAAAAGTATGGAGACCGGGTAGTATTCTGGGGAGGAGGAGTGGATACCCAGGGCGCCTTTGCATTTGGTAATCCTCAGCAGGTAAAGGATCAGGTTAAGCTGCAGTGTGAAATTCTGAATGATAACGGGGGATTTGTGTTCAATACCGTTCACAACATACAGGCCAATGTTCCTTTTCAGAATGTGGTAGCATTGTTGGAAGCTCTCCGGGAATTGTAAGGTAGAAATGAATTGTTGAACGACCACATGGTGAGGGTTATCGATTCCGGGAGTGATGCCAGATGAAAGGCAGATAATAGTTTAATTTCCGGTTTTCCCTTTATGGTATTGTGCAACTCTTTGATTATTATTTCCTTATGAGAAACATTCTGATCGTTCTGCTATTACTTACAGGCTGTACCACCCAGAAATTTGAACTTAGAAAGAGCTTGTCACTGGCCGGAGAATGGAAATTCAAAATCGATTCGCTCGACCAGGGACTGCAGGAAGAATGGTACAATACAACATTTACGGAGAACATACGGCTGCCGGGTTCAATGGCAGAGAACGGTAAAGGAAATGATGTCACACTGAAGACCGACTGGACGGGTGATATCGTGGATAAGTCTTACTTCACCGACAGCAGGTATGAAAAATACCGTCAGCCGGGAAATATTAAGATCCCTTTCTGGCTTAAACCGTTGAAATACTATAAGGGTGTTGCCTGGTACCAGAAGGAATTTGAAGTACCCGCAGCCTGGAAAGACAAGTCCTTTACATTATTCCTTGAAAGACCACATTGGGGCTCAACAGTCTTCGTAAACGGAAAGCAGGCAGGATCAGGTATTAGCCTTGCTGCCCCTCATGAATTTGACATCACATCACTTATCAACCCAGGTAAAAACATAATTTCAATCAGGATAGATAACCGGGTAATTGTTGCGGTCGGTGTCAATTCACATAGCATAAGCGACCACACTCAGTCAAACTGGAACGGTATCGCGGGCGAAATAAGTCTGAAAGCCACGTCAAAGGTCTTTATCAAACATGTGGATGTATTTCCTGATCTGTCTGGCAAAAAGGCTTTGGTGGTGCTTAAACTTGTGAATCTTACCGGTTCAGCCTTCAAGGGGAAGATCGTTGTTGAAGCCGAGAGTTACAACTCCGGGATATCTGATAAGATTCAGAGCAGATTACGCGATATCGTCCTGGCTCCTGGTGAGCAGTTGGCTGAGATTGAATATCCCATGGGCAATAAAATAAAAGAATGGAGTGAATTCACCCCATCCATGTACAGGCTCATAGTAAATCTGAAAGGACATCATGGCGATCTTGTCGATCAGGCTCTTCAGGAATTCGGTATGCGGGAATTCAGGACAGACGGAACTAATTTTTCTATAAACGGAAAGAAAACCTTCCTGAGAGGAACTGTCGAGTGCTGCATATTCCCTCTTACAGGATATCCTCCCACCGACCTGAAGTCGTGGCATAAAGTTCTTCAGACATGCAAGGATTATGGTCTGAACACCATAAGATTTCACTCGTATTGCCCCCCGGAAGCTGCTTTTATTGAAGCCGACAGACTGGGTATGTACTTACATATAGAGTGCTCTTCGTGGGCAAATCAGGGTACTACGATAGGCGACGGGAGGGATGTGGATAGATTCATTTATGATGAGAGCGACCGGATTGTGGAAGCATACGGCAGTCATCCTTCATTCTGTATGATGGCCTATGGGAATGAGCCTGCAGGCGACAAACAGAATGAATATCTGGGGAAACTGCTTTCTTACTGGAAGTCAAAGGACAACAGGAGAATATATACCTCGGCGGCAGGATGGCCTTTCATCTCTGAAAATGACTATAATCTTTCACCGGAACCAAGAATACAGAGATGGGGTGAAGGACTGAATAGTGTTATCAACGGAAAACCACCTTCCACCAGCTTTGATTACCATGATTACGTTTCCAAATTCACCATACCTGTCGTAGGTCACGAGATCGGACAATGGTGTGTATTCCCGGATTTTAGGGAAATAGCAAAATATACCGGGGTTTTGAAACCTACCAACCTGGAAATCTTCAGGGAGACACTCGAGGAAAATCATATGGGTGATCAGGCCAATGACTTCCTGATGGCTTCCGGAAAGCTCCAGGAAATATGTTACAAAGCAGAGATAGAAGCCGCCCTGAGAACCCCTGGTTTCGGAGGATTTCACCTGCTTCAGCTCCATGATTTTCCCGGGCAGGGAACCGCCCTTGTCGGCATCCTGAACCCATTCTTTGAATCAAAGGGATACGTAACACCCGATGAATTCAGGATGTTTTGCAATCAGACCGTTCCGCTTGCCAGAATTAATAAACTTGTTTATACAAATGATGAGACTTTTGATGCCCGGGTTGAACTGGCTCACTTCGGGGACAAACCTCTTGTCAAACAGCAATTTATCTGCAGAGTGACCGATACTGCCGGGAAAGTACTGCATAGCGAGACTTTTACAAGAGACAGGATTGAAACAGGTAATTGTATTAAACTTTCGGATTTCTCATTCAGCCTGTCTACTGTTACAGAACCATCAAGACTGATATTCGAGGTAATTATTTCAAATACTCCTTTCAGGAACAGCTGGGATTTCTGGGTTTATCCTGCTAATCAGACTATTGATAAGGGAAGTGTGTTGATAACCGAAAGGCTTGATCGTAATGCTGTGACTTACCTTAAAAATGGCGGATCTGTTTTGCTCCTGACTTATGGAAAACTGGCAGGCGACAAAGGCCCCCAGGTGGCAATCGGATTCTCGCCGGTTTTCTGGAATACAGCATGGACGCATAATCAGCCGCCACATACCCTCGGCATCTTGTGTGATCCCCGAAAAGCTGTTTTCAGGTCATTCCCTACTGAATATCACAGCAACTGGCAATGGTGGGATCCGGTTACTCATTCGCAGGCAATGATTATAGATAACCTTCCTGCCGGCCTCCGGCCCCTGATTCAGCCAATTGACACATGGTTTGAGAACCGCGGGCTCGCCCTTGCATTTGAATCAAGAACAGCTGGAGGAAAACTTATGGTATGCAGCATTGATCTCAAAAGCAAACTTGATGACAGGCCATCATCCAAACAGCTTCTGCTCTCTATGCTCAAATATATGAATAGCAATGAATTTAATCCGGTAAACGAACTTGGTGTCGATGATGTGAAGGGACTGATGGTGAAGTGATACCTGAAACTGAGTATTTTATTCACGGCTTTTGAACTGAATCCAAATGAACTTCGCCATGGTAAAAAGGACATTTTTTTTGTTTCTGCCTTTCTTAATTCTTTTCGCATGCTCTTCAGGGAATAAGCAAAAAGTTGAATTCTCCTCATATCAAAGGGCAGGGCAACATTCAATTTCATTTGATAAACCCGCTATCGACTTTTTTGAAGGCGCTCTCCTTGGAAACGGTGGCATGGGAGCGGTCGTAACTACCCGTCCCGATGCCATTGTTATATATTTCGGACATAACAATGTCTGGGATATCAGGATAGCTGAGAACAACAAGGAGAAGATAGGCACATTCAATTACGTATTTAACAGGGTGAAATCTATACCCGATAACCTTCCTCTTCTTACAGATGACCCATGGTACCGGGAATACAGCCGGATGGCTGCAGAAAATTACAGCAAGCCATATCCTCGTCCTTTCCCCTGCGGATCAGTTCTACTCGGTTTTGACCTTCGCAACGCTGAACTCCTCGGTCATAAGCTGAATATCTCTGACGGATTGTGCGAAGTGTACCTCCTGACCTCTGAAAAAAAGAGGATCAGGCTTCAGGTTTTTACTGATATGACTGAAGACAAACTCCGGATGAGGCTTGTCGATGAAAACGAAAATCCGGCAGCTAATATTTTTGATCGTATCCGTATTATGCCGGATCCTTCCCCAAAAGACTTTCCTCCATCTCGTGGAGAAGAATTGCCTGATGCTGGGATATTGTCTTTCCGACAGGTGCTTCCGTATCTTGAACCCGGAAAATACGACCCCGGAAAAGGGCATCCGGGGGATAAAGCATTCCGGCTTACTGCACAGATAAATTCTGCTCTTGTCAAAACAACCAGGATAAACTGGGACGGTATTCCTGAGAAGATGAGGTTTCTTGAGGAAAGCATTGTTAACAGAAAAGATTTTTATGCCTGTATTTCCATTGAGGAGGGAATGAATTCTAACGTTTCTTCTAAACTTTTACCTTCACCCATGCCGGCAGCCGATGATTTTGACAGATCGTTGGATAATTCGGGCAAAATCTGGAAATCCTTCTGGGAGAAATCCGGAGTCCTGCTTAACGATACACTGCTCGAGAGTACATGGTACAGAAACCTTTATTTCTTCAACTGTTCTGTAAAGGAGGGGGTTAATACGCCAGGACTATTTGCCAACTGGAGTTTTGATAATATAGGGACAGCATGGCATGGTGATTACCACATGAATTATAATACTGAGCAGCCTTTCTGGCTGACTTTTTCCAGTAATCATCTCGAAAAGAACCTTTCTTATGTCAACATGATCGAGTTCCTGCTTCCTCTCAGCAGAAAGTGGGCAAAGGAATATTACAACCTTCCCGGAGCTTATTTCCCTCACAGCGCTTATCCTGTCGATATGACAATGAATTCATATCCGGTTCCGCATTGGGGCTGGGAGGTTTGTGAAACTCCATGGGCTGTACAGGGATTATGGTGGCATTATCTTTATTCCTGTGACAGGGATTTTCTTGAAAAAAGGGCATGGGAGCCTATCAAGGCAGCTACGGAATTTCTTGCTGCCTATATGAAGAGACCCGAAGCCAGAGGCGCTGAGTGGAAAGACAATAAATATCATATTTTCCCGACAATCCCGCCTGAACTATATGCCCTGCGGCCCGGTTTCCGGTATAATTATGATTGCACAGTCGACCTTACACTGGTCAAGTTCATTTTTAAAGCATTCCGTGAAGCGGCAGGCGTACTGGGGAAAGAAGAATCTGAGAAGCAACTTTTAGCCGATGTAAATGATATTTTGTCCAATTATCCGGATTATCCGACAGCAGTGTCGGAAAAATCCGGCCGTATAATTGTTTCTGTACCAGGAGAGCATGATCAGGTTGTATATAATGTGCCAAATGCCCTTATTACTGTCTTCCCGGGCGAAGACCATGGTCTTCATTCTGATTCTGCAACCATGACCATGCTCAGGAATACATTTCTTAATCAGCAGAATGAGGGTGGTAATGATTTGGTATTTAAAAATCTTCAGGCTGCAAGAATCGGAATGCTGGATCTCGAAAAATTTAAAAGACAGATCAATTACTGTCTGCTGCCAAACGGTACCGCATCCGACAGGGCTATCCAGGTGCATGGGAGGTATGATGATTCCGGTAATTATGGTTTCATGGATAAGATGGGAGTGTGGTTCGAGAATTTCGCATTGCCGGCTGTGATCGATGAATGCCTTTTGCAGAGTTATGACGGAACAATCAGGCTTTTTCCTGACTGGCCGGCAGGCAAAGACGCAACATTCCGCGATCTGAGAGCAGCAGGAGCCTTTCTTGTCAGCGCTGTACTGTCTGAAGGGAAAGTTAAGGAGATCAGGATAAAAAGCGAAGCGGGATCAAAACTGAGGATCATCCTTCCATGGAAAAATGGGGCAGTTGTCCGGGATGGCTCTGACCGTAGGAAAGTAGACACGAATTTTTTCGAAACCAATACAAGAAAAGGAGAAACTATCTTTATTAATCCCAAATAGCATTCAATATGAACCGAACAGAAAACTGTCTTGCCAAGCTGAACCGGCTGAATAAAGCTCTTCGACATGAAGAGCCAGACAGAATACCCATCAGCGATTTCTTCTGGGGCGGATTTGTGAAAAGATGGAGAGAAGAGCTCAATCTTCCTGCAGATGCGAATCCCTATACTTACTATGATCTTGATTTTATTGTGACAACTCCCAACATGGATCCGCTGATCCGTTCTTTTGAAACTGTAAGGGAAAATGAGCAGGAGGTAGTCATAAAGACAGGTTTCCTGGCTACACTCAGAAAGCGTTTTGATTTTCCCATGCCCGAATTCATTAAATTTGATACGGACACAATCGAAAAGCTTGAAAATCTGGTATTCGATGATCCTGCTGATCCCCGGCGGTACTTCTCACCAGGTGATAATCAGATAGCAGGTGTAGGCGATGGATTTGAAAGAAACTCACCCGCCTGGTACGAAACGATAAAGAATCTGCATCCGGATTTTCCGGTGTACGGAAGCATGATAGAGTGTTCGGAATGTCTCACCCGCCTTGTAGGGCAGGAGAATTCACTTCTGTGGATGGGAATGGATCCTGACAGGCTTGGCGCCTGTATTAACAAAATAGGTCAGTTCTATCTCGACGCGGTCAGAGCTGAAATAAAGGCTGCCGACGGACTCCTCGACGGATTCGTGATCTGGGGAGATGTAGCCTATACCAGGTCGATGCTCTTCGATCCCGAATACTGGAGAGAGTATTTTAAACCATGGGTGAAAGCTATGATTGAAGAATGCCATAAGCACGGCCTTCCGGTTATTTACCATGGTTGTGGAAATGTGAATGATATCTTCGGCGATTTCATTGAAATAGGCCTCGACGGCTATAATCCTCTGGAGGTAAAAGCCGATATGGATGCCTTAAAGCTTAAGACGCAGTACGGAAATAGCATAAGCTACTGCGGAAATAACAATATCCAGCTCTGGGAAACAAATGACACTGATCTTATTAGGGAAGAAACCATCAGGAAACTGAATGCCGGAAAACACGGAGGATTTGTTTTCATGTCAGACCATTCAGTATCCAGTGGAGTATCTGGTAAAACCTATGATTATATTGTAAAACTGGTCAGGGAATATGGTAAATATCCACTTAAACTGGGGAAATACGATATTCCGTTGTGACCCCTGAATATCTGAATAGTTAACACCACGTCCGGTGAACAGAGATCGGACCTTCTCGTCCTCAGTTTGCCGGAACGCTTTATTCTAAATTTCCAAGCCGGTTACAGGCTTTCCTGATAATAGGAATAGCATGAAGTATGTTGCCAGGCCCCTTATGTATTGATGATATTTACAGATTTGAAAATATAAACACATCCAAGCTTATCTCAGATAAATCCTGCCGTTTTTTACCTGTTTTAGGGGAAAATTTAGGTTATTTTTAGGAACTCCTCAGGCTATATTGCATCATCGCATCCTGTGCAGAAAAGGTGAGCGTAACCGGCATTTTGATCAACTGTAAATATGTACTCCGGAAGGGGATCAGATCAATTCACTTTTTTTAACATGGGTGTAAAAAACTATATATCAAGTTTCTAATAAACAATTGCTTTAGGGGAATTGCATTGGGTTGTGGAGTTGGATCAAATTTGAAAAAACTTTATTTATTTTTGACATGATTCATTCCCGTCAGCATGGAAATTCAGGAGATTGTTTTGGCTTCAAGACCTGTAGGATTACCGTCATCAGACAATTTCAGGCCGGAGAGGAAAGTGCTTGAAAAGATAACTGAAGGAGAGGTTCTGCTCAAACCACTTTACTTCTCAGTCGATCCTTATATGAGAGGCAGGATGAGCAGTGTAAAATCATATGCAGCAGGTTATGAAGTGGATAAACCTATATTAGGTGGAACTGTGGCAAAAGTGATAGAAAGCAAAAGCCCCGATCTCTCTGAAGGAGATTCAGTTGTTGGAACATTGCCATGGGCAACCTGCTGTATCGAAAGGCCTAAAAATCTAAAGAAAATTAATACAGATTTGTTTCCTGCACCCTATTATCTTGGAGTTCTGAGAATGCCCGGATTGACAGCTTATTTTGGCATGATGGATATTGGCCGGCCTGTGAAGGGAGATACAGTTCTTATTTCAGGAGCGGCCGGCGCAGTCGGAATTGTAGCTGGCCAGATTGCAAAGATCCGGGGAGCAATTGTGACAGGTATTACAGGCAGTGATGAAAAATGCCGGATGTTAAGGGAACAATTCGGATTCGATTCCGCAATAAACTATAAAGCAACCAAAGCTCTGAGAAAAGAAATCGCGGCTGAATGTCCGAAAGGAGTAGACATCTATTTCGATAATGTAGGTGGAGAGATCACTGATGCTGCAGTCGCCAATCTTAATTTCCGGTCCAGATTTGTCCTATGCGGCCAAATATCTCAATATAACAACACAAGGATCTCTACAGGTCCTGCTCTTCTTCCCGTTCTTCTTACAAGAAGTGTGACATTACAGGGTTTCATTGTGAGTAATTTTAGCGACAGGTTTGATGAAGCCATGAGCGAACTGACAGGATGGGTCAGTAACGGCAGTCTGAAATACACTGAAACGGTCATCGAAGGATTTAATAACCTGCCACAGGCATTTATTGGTCTTTTTAACGGGATGAATTACGGTAAGATGCTTGTAAAGGCAGATTGAACTTCTATAGTGTTCCGTATATATAATTTTCAAATTCCATATTATTCATGAAATTCTTAAAACTTCTGATCTTTTTCTCCCTGATAGCTGCAGTTCTGTCTGCAGAAAGCAGGAACACGCCCGCCGGCCGGTCGTATTTTTTACAGCGTCCTGATGATGGCGATGCGGTGGATTTTTCCCCGTCTTATTTTAAAATCACAAATGACGGGAAAACCGATATTTCTGAAGAGCTGCAAAATGTAATCGACAAGATGAAGCTCGAAAACAATTTAGGTGTAATTTTTATTCCTGAAGGAACCTATACTATTTCACGGACAATATATATTCCGGGTGCAATAAGAATAATAGGATATGGGAAAAAAAGGCCGCTCATCGTCTTAAGGAAGAATTCTCCGGGATACCAGCTTCCGGTTCCTGACGATAAGGGAAAATCAAATTATATGTTCTGGTTTACAAGCAGTGTACGCGAACAGGGTAAGCCTGTAAGCGATGCCGGCGCCGGGACTTTCTACAGTGCAATGATAAATATTGATCTGAAAATTGATGACGGGAATCCTGAAGCTGTTGCCCTTCGGACTCACTATGCGCAACACAGCTTTCTAGCTCATTGTGATATTTACACCAGCAAGGGAAAAGCCGGAATGTTTGATGTCGGAAATGTGATGGAGGACATAAGGTTTTTCGGAGGTGATTATGGAATTATGACAACCAAAGCCTCCCCGGGCTGGCAGTTTATGATGCTTGATACTTATTTTGAAGGACAGAGGAAAGCGGCAATAAAAACCCAGCAGGCAGGACTGACGATTGTCAGAATGGACGTGAAAAATGTGCCCTCCGTTATCCAGGTTGATAAAAACTACTGGGAAAAGCTTTACATGGAAGACTGCAGGATCGATAATGTGCCTGGTCCTGTTGTGTCATTTGATAATGAGGAAAACGCCAATATGCAGATTAACTTCAGGAATGTAATCTGCAGAAAGGTTCCTGTTGTGGTAAAATTCCTGAAATCAGGCCGAGACATTATATATGATGCCCCGGTATATAAGATCGATAAATTCATTTATGGCCTGCAGATGAATGATATCGACTCTGTTGCACGGGTTACAGCAACCTTCAATGCGGCGAAGCTTGATCAGTTCCCTGACAAGTTCCTCCCTGATTATCCAGCCCTTCCTTCTGTTCAGTCATGGGTAAATATCAAAAAGCTTGGCGCCAGAGGAGATGGAGCAACTGACGACACAAAGATTATAAAGGATGCTATAGCTCAGTATGATGTTATTTACTTTCCGCAGGGATTATACAGGATCAGCGAAGAACTTCAGCTTAAGCCTGCAACTGTTCTTATAGGTCTTCACCCGATGGCCACACAACTGATGCTTGGCGAATGTACACCTGCCTTCAGCGGATTCGGGGCTCCGGCAGCAATGGTTACAGCTCCTGCAGGTGGGAAAAATATTATTTCAGGTATCGGTTTATCAACCGGCGAATACAACTTCAGGGCTGTAGCCTGCAAGTGGATGGCTGGAAAGAATTCTCTTATTGAAGATGTAAAATTCGTCGGAGGACACGGCACAATGACCAAGGGTCCGTATGTTCCCTGGAGAGGTTATGGCGACGGTTCGAAAAAACCATTGCCAATACCCGGGCCTGATCCAGCCTGGGATACCCAGTACTGGAGCCTGTGGATATCAGGGGGCGGTGTCTTTAAAAATATCTGGACAGCCAGTTCATACGCCACATCCGGATGCTTTGTTTCAAATAGTTCTGAGCCTTCAAAGATTTACGCTATGTCGGTTGAACATCATGTACGGAATGAAGTGCGCTTCAGCAATGTTTCCAACTGGAAGATTTATGCTCTTCAGCTTGAAGAGGAAAGCAGGGAAGGAGCTGATTGCCAGCCTCTGGAGATCTCCGGCTGTTCTGATTTGACTTTTGCAAATCTTTATATGTTCAGGGTAATCCGGATGAAAACACCTTATCCCTGGTCGGCACGAACCTGGGACTGTAAGAACCTGGAGCTTCTTAACGTACATAATTACAGCCAGATAAAATATACAACTGATAATCCTCTCTTTGATATTAATACCAATATAGAGGTTCGCCCGGTGGAATTTGCAAGACTGTTTATTTCCGGAAAGACACAAAAGAATTTTTATCAGAAAACACCGGACCGGATCAAAACACTGGCCAGAGGATTCGAATTTGCAGAAGGCATGTGCAGCGATTCAAGAGGAAATATCTACTTCTGTGAACAAAGGATGAAAAGGATATACAAATGGTCGGCTGCAGATAATTCACTGAAGCTTTTTGCCGACTATCCATGGGAGGCGCTTTCCCTTGCATGCGATTCAAAGGACAACCTTCTGGTTGTATGCCGGTATAACCCCCAGCCCGGCTATCTGATCAATGGAGAACAGGAAAAGTTCAGCAATCCACCGGATGCTTCAGGCACATCCTTTAGTATGTGGGGAAATTCAGGCTTCACTACCAGGGCATTCTCGATCAATCCTGAAAATCCGGATGAGACACTTAAACCTATGAGGATTGTTTCAATGGATTCACTGAAGACTGTGCATAAGGCATTGTATCCCAGTAACAGATGGAGAGATTACCACGATTTCAATCAGGTATCGGTCAGCAATAATGAAAAATGCTTCATTGCTCCCGATGGTCTGACAATCATTCCAGTATGTTATGACCTTGCCAGATCGTGTTCACTTGTTGAAGCGTATCCCGGAAAACCTGTGTATACCTGTGATGAGTATGATAAACGGACTGTCAGGATAGAGGTCGACGGGGAAGGACACCTCTCCGGACTGAAGTTTTTTGCTGAAAAAGGCGAATTCAGCGCTGTTCAGGACAAAAATGGGAATGTATATATTGCTGACGGCGACATTTATGTGTTCGGCAAAGACGGCAAACAGAAAGGCATGATCAGTGTCCCGGAAAGACCTTCAGGCCTTGCTTTCGGAGGAGAAAACGGGAATACACTTTTTATTACAGGCAGAAGCATGCTTTTCTGTACCGATGATTTAAGCAGGTTCTGAAGTCGATTCTGGAAATATTAGTTTATTAACCCAATATCACAAGCTTTTTAATAAGGATTGATATGAAAATGATTTTTACATCCAGGTTCCTTTTGTATCTGGTCGTTTTGCTGGTTATATTACCGGCTTCAACAGGATTTTCACAGAAGACCCCGTTCAGGATACTTGTGGTCGCATCGGCCGATCCTGATCATGATCCGATGATAAAAAAGTCGAAGCAATACCTTGAGAATATGGGTGCTGAGAATAATTTCGAAGTTACCTATACACGCGATGCGACAACAATAAATGATGAAAACCTCTCAGGATACAAGGTCTTTGTTCAGCTTCATCTGGCTCCGTTCGATATGACAAGATCACAGCAGGAGGCCTTGCAGCATTTCATTGCACGCGGTAACGGATGGGTAGGTGTTCATGCTGCAGGACTGACAGGTACTCAGTTTCTCAAGGAAGGTGTGCCCTACTGGATGTGGTTCCAGAAACTGATGGGCGATATAATCTATTCACCTCATCCCAAACAGCAGAGAGGAACGATAATAGTTGAGGATCGAAATCACCCTGTAACTAAAGATCTGCCTGCATCCTTCAGCTTCTGGGACGAATGGTATGAATTTGACAGGAGCCCGAGGCAGAATGTTCATGTCCTCGCGACAGCCGATGAATCATCATATCATCAGGAAAAGCCGATGGGAGATCATCCCCTGATATGGGTAAATCCTGATTATGACAGGGTTGTTTATATTGGGATTGGTCATGATACTACGGCATGTAAGGATCCGAACTTCACTTCCCTACTTAAGGATGCCATCCTTTGGGCTGCATCTCCTGTGCCGGGGAAGGAGCAGCACGACCTCGACAAATCACTGAACAAAAAGATCACTGTTCTGGCAAACCAGGTCGCCTACGACGCCGGGAGCCCAAAAATGGCCGTGATAAAAAGCAACTCACCCTTACCTGATACTACTTCTTTCGAGATTCAGGATGCACTGACCTTTTCAAGGGTATTCAAAGGAAAAGTATCTCACAGTACCCAGATAAAAGAATGGTCACCTGATAAGTGGTATGCTCCTGCTGATTTCACAGGCTTCAGTAAGGAAGGATATTACCGGATTGTATTGAAGTCTGACGGCGAAACTTTTACTTCCTGTGATTTCAGGATTGGAGATAAATCACTCGGAAAGTTAGCCTTTCCAGCTATTATAAACTTTTTTCATCACCAGCGTGCCAGTTCACCACAGGAGCAGGAAGCCGACAAGAGCATACTTCTTTACGGAAGCAATAAAAGTGTCGACCTGCACGGAGGATGGTGTGATGCTTCCGGAGATATAAGCAAGTATTTTTCTCATCTGGCTTATACCAATTTCATGCTTCCCCAGCAAACACCCATGGTAACATGGTCGATGGCAAATGCCGTGGATAAAGCCTCCGCTCTTCTGGCCTCCGTCGACTCAAAGGAGGCAATGATGGAGGAAGCTCTTTATGGAGCAGATTACATAATGCGTTCACTTTCACCTGAAGGCTATTTTTATATGACAGTGTTCACATATTTCAATAAGGATCCGAAAGCTAGAAGGGTTGTAGGTCTGCTGGCTGACAGCAAGACCACATCAGATTATCAGTGCGCATGGCGAGAGGGTGGCGGCATGGGCGTTGCTGCCCTCGCGAGGGTATCTATGTGGCACAGGGACAGGGATTATACTTCAAAACAATATCTCGATGCAGCTGAGAGAGCCTTTGATCACCTGCTTAAGAACAGTACAAAATATGCAGATGACGGGAAAGATAATGTTATCGATGATTACAGCGCATTAATGGCCTCTTCAGAATTGTGGACCGCCACAGGAAAATCACTTTACCGGGAAGAAGCCCGTAAAAGAGCCGGCAATCTTGCCAGACGATTATCCGGGAAAGGCTATTTTATTTCCAATGACTCCAATCGTCCCTTCTGGCATGCAGCAGATGCAGGATTACCTGTGATCGCACTGGTACGCTATCTAGATGCTGAAAAAGACCCTGCCTTCAGACAATCCGCAATGGCGACAATAAAAAAAGCTCTGGATTATAATCTCATGGTTACCTCAGAAGTCTCCAATCCCTTCGGATATCCGCGGCAGAGCTTCCTGTATAAAGGTAAAGTATTGGACGGATTTTTTATTCCTCACGAAAATGAGAGCGGCTGGTGGTGGCAGGGAGAAGATGCACGCCTTGGATCACTTGCAGCTGCGGCTATTTTCGGAGGCAGACTGGTCTATCCGGGTGACGGACCATTCGGCGTAAAAAAAGAACTGGCTGATTATGCTTCACATCTCGTTTCCTGGGTTCTGGGATGTAATCCATACGATATCTGTATGATGTACGGATATGGTCAGAATAATGTTCCGTATATGGCTGCCATGTATGGCCATGGTTCAGGCAGAGGAGGGATATCAAACGGAATTACAGGCAGAGACGGCAACGGTGATGGTTCAGGGATAGATTTCAAAATGGAGGATAATGGAAACGAATGGAGATGGAGCGAACAGTGGATACCTCATACTGGTTGGTTCCTTCAGGCTGTGGCTGCCATGTCGTCGGATAAGTAGACTGGGAATTTGATACCTGAATATAGATCATTTCGTGAAACCGGGACCTGTTTTTTATTATTCACAGATAATTTGTATTATAAAACCTTTAAAAACATGAAAAAATTAAGTTACGGGATTGTATTGGTCATTATGGCCTTTTCCCTTCTGTTCTCTGGCAGCAGAACTTGCTATGCCGGAAAGCCTGATTTTAAAGTACTGGTGCTGACTGAAAGAGGCGGACTGCATGAAGGGTTCGTTGTTGCAGCGCTTGACTGGCTAAACAAGCTGGCTGCTGAGAAGAACTTCACAGTTACTGTGATAAATCATGCTAATGACATTAATGAGAATATGCTGAAGGATTATAAAGTTGTTATTCAGCTGAATTATCCTCCATACACATGGAACGAAACATCACAGGCAGCTTTTATCAGGTATATTGATGAGGGCAGGGGAGGATGGGTTGGATTTCATCATGCCACCCTTCTCGGTGAATTTGATGGATATCCGATGTGGAACTGGTTCTCTGATTTCATGGGTGGCATCAGATTTGGCAGTTATATAGCTGCAACTGCTTCCGGAAAGGTTAATATTGAAGATGCGAAACATCCGGTTATGAAAGGAGTCGATCCTTCTTTTGTTATCGACGGAGATGAATGGTATACCTTCGATAAAAATCCGCGACCTAATGTGCATGTGCTTGCAACTGTCGATGAATCAGCTTATAAGCCTGCATCCGATGTCAAAATGGGAGATCATCCCGTTGTATGGATAAATGAGCATAAGAAAGCCAGAAATGTATATTTCCTAATGGGGCATGACAAAATCCTGCTTAAAAGTACTAACTTCACAACTATGTTCAGAAATGCCATTTTGTGGGCAGCAGGAAAATAAAGTGATTTTTAAGCGGGATGATAATGAAAACCATCTCATTTGAGGTAGCCGGTCAATTCATGAAGGATATTCTTGTTCAAGCCGGCATACCGGAAGAGGATTCGGCAATTGTGGCCGATGTCCTTTTAAAGGCCGACAGGCTCGGTTTTGACTCCCATGGAGTAAACCGACTTAAACCGATTTATCTGGATCGCATAAAAAAAGGGATCCTTAATCCGGTTACTCAATTTGAGATAGTGCGTCAGGGCCCTACAACAGCTGTTGTTGATGGTCATAATGGTATGGGCCATGTGATTGCCCGCCGTTCAATGCAGATGGCAATCGATAAGGCTCACCAGTATGGTATGGGAATGGTCGCGGTCAGAAATTCGACACACTACGGGTTTGCCGGTTATTATCCGCTTATGGCCGCGAGTGAGAATATGATAGGAATAACAGGCACGAATGCAAGACCTGCTATCGCTCCTACTTTCGGAGTGGAGAATATGCTGGGCACAAACCCTCTTACATTTGCAATGCCTACAGACGAGGATTTTCCCTTCCTGCTCGATTGTGCAACATCAATAATCCAGAGAGGCAAAGTTGAACTCTATGCAAGAGAGGGCAAGGAGATGCCTTCCGGTTTGGTGATCGGCGAAAATGGTGAAAGTAAAACCAATTCAGTTGAAGTACTGGGCGACCTTCTTGCCGGACATGCTTCACTGGCACCTCTCGGAGGGATAGGTGAGGAAACCGCAGGCTATAAAGGCTATGGTTATGCAACTGTTGTGGAAATCCTCTCTTCAGCATTGCAGCAGGGGGCATTTATGAAAATGCTGACCGGTGAACAGAACGGAAAACCATCTCCCTACAGATTAGGACATTTTTTCATTGCAATAGATATCAGCGCCTTTACCGAACCCGCCGACTTCCGAAAAACCACGGGGGATATCCTTCGCGAACTACGTGCTTCAAAAAAAATGCCCGGACATACAAGAATCTATACTGCCGGGGAAAAAGAAGCTGATAACCTCCGTACCAGAAAAGGTGTTACATTCACAGATAAGCTGCTCGAAGAGTTCAGAGACCTCTGCAATTCATATAATCTTCCACAATACCTCGATTATTTTAAATAATTCTTTAGAAACCTGAATTTTCAATAACTAAATCATGATGCGTAAATTAAGTGTGGTACTGCTTATCGCAGCACTATCCCTATTCTTCACAGCAGGGAAGGCGTATGCTCAGTTCCCCAGATTCAAAGTACTTGCATTCTATTCCACTCAGGTAGAATCGGACCATGTGGAATTTGCCTTCGAAGCAATCAGATTCTTCAAAGTGCTCACTGCTGGCAACGGTCTGGTTTTCGATACTACGAGCAATATGCATGACCTTCTGAGACCCGACCTGAAAAGCTACTCGGTCGTTATGATGATAAATGACTTTCCTCACAGCCAGGAAGAAAGAGATGCCTTCAGAAACTATATGGAGAACGGAGGCGGATGGTATGGTTTTCATGTTGCAGCCTATAATGACAAGACAACAAAATGGCCATGGCTCCTCGATTTTCTAGGGGGTGGAGTATTTTACAGGAACAACTGGCCCCCGCTGCCTGCCAAGGTAGTAGTCGATGATCCAAATCATCCGGTTACAAAAGGGCTGCCTGAATCGTTCATTTCTCCGATCAATGAATGGTATCAATGGAAACCCAGCCCAAGGGAAAGGAAAAACATCAAGGTTCTTGTTACTCTGTCTCCGGATAATTACCCTCTCGGTCTGAAAGATATTGTTCCTGACGGAGATTTTCCTGTAGTCTGGACAAACACCGATTATAGGATGATATATCTAAATATGGGGCATGGCAAAGGCATCTTCAGCGATGCATCCCAGAACAAGCTGATAATTGCAGCGCTCAGATGGATTGTTGCAACAGATAAAAAAGGCGATGTATTTAAGAAGTAATCTTAATGAAAACCTGAATTATTTAGGAACTCCGTCGATATACCTGTTGCCGGCGATAAGCTTGCGCACTGCAACTATATCTATTGTCCCCTGGATGCGATAAATAACATTACCGCCCTGCCCGATCAGCATAGTATAGGGCAGGGCTCCATCCCACTTGGGATCAACAGCCTCCACCAGATCACTGTTATTGTCGCTGCTGAAGATATAATTCCGGTTTGAAGCCTCATGTTTCTGCAGAAATTTAAGAACATTGTCCTTCCTCGAAAGCTTGTCTGCATTTATCGATATAAATTCAAAGTTTCTGCTTCTGTAGATCCTGTCAATATTTACCAGCTCAGGAAATTCAGCAACGCAAGGCCCGCACCAGCTGGCCCAGACATTGACCAACCTGATTTTATCTGACTTGTTCCTGACAAGTTCCTTTATTCCTTCTGCATCGATATTTTCCAGTGTAACAGGTAGTTCCGACCATTCTTTGTAAAGTTTTGCAGTTTCTGATGTTTTCCATGCCCATTTGGTAGAACAGCCGAAAACTTTAGTAGCAGGCGTTTCGATTACTCTTCCTGAAAGAAGGTCGTCTATAGCTTTTCTGAGGGTCTCTGCTTTCCCGTTTTCCATCGATTTGTCGATACATCCCACATATCTGAGTTTCCGTTCTGAATCGAAGAGGAAAGCATGAGGTGTTGCCACAGGGCCATAGGCAATCGACACTTTCTGATCGTCCCCGTCATACAGATAGGGGAACTTAAATCCCTTGTCCTTTGCCCTGATTTTCATTTCCTCAAAGCTGTCACCGAGATCCGACCATCCCTGTTCCCAGAGATTCAGTGATTTGGAACTGTTCGGAGAGATCATTACCAATGCCAACCCCTTTGCGTTATAATCATTATATATGGAAATTAACCTGTCCTGATACGCCTGGGCTGTGGGGCAATGATTACAGGTAAACACTACCAGTAATAGTTTCGATGAGGCGAAATCTGATAATTTATGGATCTTGTCATCAGTCCCCATGAGACTGAAATCAGGAGCTTTTGAACCTGGTTCCAGTGTTTTTGGATTAGGATGGGGTTCCTGACCAGATACGGTCAGCCCTGAAATAATAGCAAACAGTATGGAAATTAATCGACTGTAATTCACTTGGATATCTATTAAAATTTATATTTTGTCCTTAATTCTTGAGGCTGCGGCAGGGTCGAGAAGTACCTCGCAGTCGGGATGGAGCTGTATCACAGATGCTGGTATGTCAGTTGTGACCGGCCCCAGTATTGCTTTCTCAATTATCTCTGCCTTATGGGCTCCTTTGGCCACAAGAATTATCTTCCTGGTATGCATTATATTTTTTATACCTCTGGTCAGACCTCCAAGAATAGTATCAGGTGGTACTTTGGTTTCTCTTCTTACTCTTGCCTCAAATTCGGGATCCATGGGAGATACCCATGTTTCGCTCTCAAAAGGGGTGCCTGGCTGGTTAATGCCAATATGGCCGTTCTTACCTATCCCCAGGATCTGCAGATCGGCTCCTCCTCTTTCAGCAAGCCTTTTCTCAAAAAGCCTGCATTCTGCCTCAAAATCATCCGACAGGGTAGGAGGCATAATGAAATTTTCTTCAGGGATTCTGAGAGGAGCTGCCAGCTGGTTCAGGATCATGGTGTAGCAGCTGCCGGCATAATCTCTTGAAAGGTTAGTCAGCTCATCCACATTGAACAGGGTTATTCCGGAAACATCGAAAGAATACTGGGAATGTATCTTTGAAACAATATCATGCATCCCCTTGGTTGTCTCTCCTGTTGAAAGTCCTATCACTGAATCCGGTTTGGATAGCATCTGGCCTATGATCCGCCAGGCAGCAACCAGATCAAATTCATGTTCACTGAAAGTGATTGTTATTTTCATATTGCCTTTTTTGGATGTCTATTTAAACTTCTCAGAATTTTTTCATTTCTTCCCTGAAAAAGTGATCAAGCGCTACAGATGCTAGACCCTCATCTTCCCCGTTTATTTCCAACGTAATAGTGTCATTGTATTTGAGAGCGAGCGCCAGAATGTTAAGCATGCTTTTAAGCTGAACCTTTTTATCGGCCTTGCTTATTGAGATTTCAGAAGTGAATTGCCGCGAGAGCTTAAGAAGCGCTGCAGCCGGACGAGCATGCATTCCATGCGGGTCTATAATTACATATTCGTTTCTGGTCATTTATCTTTCTTTTAAATAGCCTGTTATCTCATCAGGGTCAGTCATAGACCTGGCAGTATTCCAGATTTTTACAGCAGCTGTCATATCCGTGTCCCTTATTATTTTTTTTATGACCGGAATAGATGATGATGCCATCGAGAATTCCTCCAGACCCATTCCCATCAAAACCCTGGTGGCTAATGGATCACCAGCCATTTCTCCGCAGAGTCCGACATGAATGTTGTTCTTACTTCCCTGTTCAATGGTGTAGGCAATAAGTCTGAGGACCGCCGGATTAAAATGGTTATATAATGGCGATACCTTCTCATTCATTCTGTCTACAGCCAACGTATACTGACATAGATCATTGGTCCCGATGCTGAAAAAATCGACCTCCCTGGCCAGTTCCCCGGCCATTATCGCTGCAGAAGGGATCTCGATCATTATACCAATATCTATTTTGCCAGGAAATGGAAGACCCTTTGAGCTAAGTTCTTCTTTGGCCATTGCCACGCATTTCTTCGCTTTACGGATCTCTCCTGCTGAACTGATCATGGGAAACATAATCCTCAGGTTTCCGTAATAACCGGCCCTGAGTATGGCTTTGAGCTGTGTGATAAAAAGCTCCTCCCTGTCAAGGCAAAGTCTGATAGCTCTGTATCCCATGAAAGGATTTTCTTCTTCAGGTATCTGCAGGTAGGAAAGTTTTTTATCACCACCGATATCCATAGTCCTAACTGTCACAGGCATTTTTCCTGCTTTTTCAGCAATTTCCCTGTAAAAGAGAAACTGTTCTTCCTCTCCGGGCATAGAATCACGGTCCATGAACAGAATTTCTGTCCGAAGCAGACCTACTCCTTCTCCACCTGACTCTATGACCTTATCCATATCGGATGGCCCTCCTATATTTGCATAGAGCTTGAGCCTGTGACCGTCACCGGTTACGGCAGGTTTATCCCTAAGATCAGAGAGGGAGGCTATCCCGAGTCTGAACTCCTTTTGTCGTATCCTGAATGCTTCTTCAGTTACGTTGTCAGGGTTTATTATTACTTCTCCTGCAGTGCCATCAAGAAGGATGAGATCATTATTTGCTATTCCTGTCAGCCCGTCACCGCAGCCCACAACGGCCGGGATACCTCTTGATCTGGCTATGATTGCCGCATGAGAGGTTTTCCCTCCCTTCCTGGTAGCGAATCCGGCAATTCTTGTAATATCTATGGAAATAATATCTGAAGGTGTTATGTCATCGGCAATCAGAATGGTGTTTTCCGGAAGAGTATTTATGGTGTTTCCATCCACATCGTCAATATGTGAGAGAATTCTTGAACCGATATCCCTGATATCAGCTGAACGTTCTCTCAGGTAATCATCCTCCATGCTGTCAAACATTGAGGCTGCGGCATTTATTACCTCGATTACCGAATCGGCTGCTGTTTTATGTTCTACGTTGATCTTCTCCAGGATATCGGTCCTGATCTGCGGATCGTTGAGAAATTCGATGTGAGTATCCAGCAGATCAATCTCTGTTTTCTGAAGCTCGCCGGATCTGTTATTCATCATAGCCTCTATTTCCGCAACGGCATTACTGACAGCGTTTGTGAATTTTTTAACCTCACTGATCCTTTCTTCATCGCCGGCTGTAATAATTCCCGATACCTTGCCGGTTTTCTTCCTTACAAGGGAAGCTGTTCCTATTGATATTCCCGGTGAAACTCCTGTTCCGTACATTCTGTTCAGATGATCATGAGAAAAGATGAATAATACTTCCTAAAAATCCAACGGCAAGCGTACCTAACAGCAGCCATGTTGTCTTGACATTCTTTCTTACCATCCAGAATGCCAGGAAAGTAAGTCCAAGTGGTATCAGTCCGGGAGCAAGCTGATCAAAGATGCCCTGCAGGGCTACCTGCGATCCGGCAGTCCCTATCATTATCGGGGTTTTTACCGGCATCAGTGTGGCCGGCATTGCGCCGATCACCATGAGGCCAAGTATTGATGCCCCTGTTGTCAGCTTATCCATTATATTGCTCTTTGCCAGGTCCTGAAGGAATTTGTTACCTGTCTCATATCCGATGAAAGTAAGATTGTACCTTAAAAGGATGTGAGGGATATTGAATACCAGCAGGAACAATATTGGTCCCAGAATATTACCGTTGATTGACAGAGATATGCCTACTCCGGCAGCTATCACTTTCATGGTTCCCCAGAACAAAGAGTCGAAAACTCCTGCCAGAGGGCCCATCAACCCTGTCTTTACGGTATTTATAGATTCCGGATCAAAGTCCTCCCTCATACTGTTCTGTTCCTCCATGGCTGCTGTGATGCCCATTATCAGAGTCGATCCGTGTGCAGTTGTATTGAAGAACTGCAGATGTCTTTTTAGGGCAGTTGCCATTTTTTCCTTTGTATTGTATACTTTTCTCAGGACAGGTATCATGGCAAAAGCGAATCCTGTATTCTGCCATGACTCAAAGTTGAAATTGGCTTCGAGTGCGAGTGAACGGAAGAATACCTTTCTCAGTACTTTTCTGGAAATCATACCTTTCGCCGGTTCCGGCTGTTCTTCAGGAAGATCCTCCAGCCCAAATTCATCGACAGGTGGCTTTTTATAGGTAAGATTGTTTATTATCAGAGCAAATATCACACCCAGACCTCCGATTGCTATCATGGGAAGCTTTAGATAGCTTGCCAGGATGAATCCCAGGAAATACCAGGCTGCCACTTTCGGGTTGAACATCATGTTCATCAGAAGTGCAAACCCCACTGCCGGAAGCATGTTACCGGCTACCTGAAGTCCCGACTGTACCCAGGCCGGGATAGAGTCGAGAAAGGATTTCATGGTACTATCACCAAGCATTAACGCCAGGAAGGTCAGAAGCCCCATGAGAAGAGGCTTAAGTAATCCCGAAGAAACATGCAGTATTTCCATCTTCCTGTATTCTCCTTTTTCAGCGAGTGAATTGAACCTGCTGTTGAAGATAGGACGAATTATGAAAAGTCCGCTGATGACCATCTCTGCAAGTATAGAGATCGGAATTGCTAGAGCAAGTGCAATGGAAGCGCCTTTCCCGGACATTATGGCAAATGCCGTGCCCAGTACACCTCCGGTAATTACGTCAGGTGGAATTGCAGCGCCAACTTTAATATTCCCCATAAATATCAGTTCCAGGCTGGCGCCTATCATGACTCCCTGGGTTACATCCCCAAGGACAAGCCCGACAAGCGGCCCCAGAACTATCGGTCTGCTGAACAGGGCGGCCCCGAGGAAATCCTCCATGTGGCCGAACATCACAATAAGCGTGATAAGGATATATGTCAGGATCATTTCAACAGTTCTTTTACCGTAGTCTTTTTGTCTGTCGGAACCTGCCTTATCTCCAGTTCGATCCCCTTGTCAGCCATCTTTTCTATCAGCGGAATATCATCTTCTGTAATGGCTACCGCCTTTGAAATGAGTCGTGCGCCATCACGCATCCTGATGCCACCGAAATTGACCGACACAATCTCATGTACGCCTTCTGTCATCTTGAGAGCATCAGCAATTCCTGAAACAATTAAGAGGATCTTCAGACTTTTGCTTTTAGGATCGTTGAGGAAAGTAATTGCCTTTTCGGTGGTCAGAACCAGCAACCTGGCATTGGGTGGTTTGGCAAGACCCATTGTCATTTTGAGGAATTCATCCCCGGCAGCCTTATCATTCGCAACAAGAAGACAGTCGGCTCCCACCGCGGGAACCCACGTGAATGCTACCTGCCCGTGGACAAGCCTGTCATCGATTCGTGTGAGCTTGATCATCTTATTCGTTATTGACCGTTTTTAATAATTTACTTACATACATTATCTGCTCCCTGGCACTGTTGATGCCATTTTCAATTACTTCAGCCGTATCTGATCCGGGATCGGCAAGAACTATTTCCAGCAGCAACGGAAGGTTCATTCCTGCAACCACATGTACCCGTTCACTTCTGAGCAAGCGCATAATTTCGCTTGTGATGCTGCCGCCTGCAAGATCGGTGAATACGATGAGCTCATCATCAGCATTGAAGTTCTTAAGCGTCTTTTCAAGGTCACCTTCAATCGATTTATTTCCCCCGGTATAAGCTTCAATAATGAAGATGTTGTCATTTGAACCGGTGATCATTTCAAGTGAAGTTTTTATTCCTGCTGAAAATGAACCGTGTGTGGCTAAAAGAAACTTTCGCATAAGGCGATTTTTTTGTGTCTTAATAAATTACAGGCAGCTAAATAAATAATAATTGTCATTCACAAACGGATACTGTGCTGAATTTAATAGTTTTTAACAGAAATGAAAAGTAATGAAAAAGATTGCCTCAGCCGATCTCCGGATATAGATCGGACTTTAAATTTTGAAAGATGTTGCGGCTCGCGTTTCTCAGCTGCAACTCTGACTTATTTCTGCCATTAAAAAAGAATTCTCAATAATTCCTTAGTGAGCCTAAATTTATGATCTTGAAGGGGGGAAAATTAAGACAAGATCCATAAACCATCATGGACTCGCGAAATTTTATTTACACCGCTTACTTTCCATCCAGATATTGTCTGGTAGTTTTAATAGTTGCATAAGTGGAACTCAACGCAGCCAGAAAACTATTATGTACGTCTGCTGCTTTAACTGTCTGCCCGTTTATTGTCAGATCTCTTGTTGCACAGGCGTCGCCGATCAATGTGATATTAAATCCCAAATCTTTCGCCGCTCTTACGGTTGCATCAACACACATGTGAGTCATCATACCGCAGATAACCAGGTCAGTTATGTTTTTGTTTTTCAGATAATCAAGTAATTCTGTCTCCCTGAAACTGTTGGGATAATGCTTGACAATTATTTTTTCCTGTATTAAGGGCTTTACATAATCATTAATCAAAGCTCCTTTTGTATCCGGCAGAAAGAATGTCGATCCTGGCCTTATTGAAATATGTTGAATATGAACTATCGTCAGATTATCTTTTCTGCATTTTTCAAGAATAAATCCTGCATTCCTCCCCGCTTCATCTGAACCGGTAAGAGGCATTGCCCCTTTTTCAAAGTAGTCATTCTGAATGTCAATGATTAATAATGCAGTCTTCATATTTTGTCCTGTTGGTGTCTGTTGCGGGAAACAATAATTAACTGACAGAAATCCAAATGCCAGAGCATATATAATTTTTTTCATGTTTGTAGTATAAATCTTTATCTGAATAGTAAAAGGGTAAACTAAAGGAATTTTTTTACGTCAGCCAAGTTTTAACATTCTTTTCATCAGATTTAGTTTAAATGCGTTGTGAGGAAAATACTTCAGGTTGGATTCAAACCACGTTGGCTTTTCCAGAATACTTTTATAATGTGAAAATGCTCTGAACCCATGTTCTCCGTGATACGAACCAATGCCGCTTTCACCTACACCGCCAAATGGAAGTTTGCTGTTTGTAATATGCATTATGGCGTCCTTTATGCATCCTCCGCCAAATGATATTTCTCGCAGTATCTTGTCTTTAAGTTGCCTGTTTTTTGTAAAAATATAACAAGATAATGGCTTTTCGTTATTTCTGATTGTTCCAATAACCTCATCTAATGATTCAAAAGATATTATCGGCATGATCGGCCCAAAGATCTCTTCCTTCATTACCCTGTCGTTAAAACTGACATTATCCAGGATGGTTGGCTCAAACAATCGTTTTTCTATGTCAAATTTACCCCCGTATACAATTTTCCCACCTTCAATTAATTTACTGAGCCTGATAATATTTTTCGCGTTTATTATCCTGACGAAATTCTGATTCTCAATTGATAACTGTTCCTTTTTGATTTCAGCAATCGCCAGTTGAATGAATCTGTCTTTTAGTGAGTCTTGTATCAAAACATAGTCAGGAGCGATGCAGGTCTGCCCTGCATTTAGAAATTTGGCCCAGACCAATCGTTTAACATACATATCCATATTCTTGTCATCGAGGATGAAAGCCGGACTTTTGCCTCCTAATTCCAGTGTTACCGGAGTTAAATGTTGTGCTGCAGCCTTATATATAATCTTACCCACTGCAACGCTGCCTGTAAAGAAAATCTTATCAAATCGTTGTTTGAGCAATTCTTCTGTCTCGGGGATGCCTCCTTCAATAACTGTAAAAAACTCTGAATTAAAGTTCTGGTTAATAATGCCGGCTATTACATGGCTTGTTTGCTGAGGAATTTCACTCGGCTTGACAATAACTGTATTGCCAGCGGTTATGGCAGCTATAGCCGGGCCCAATGACAATTGGTATGGATAATTCCATGCGCCGATAATAAGTGAAACTCCTAAAGGTTCCGGGATAATATAACTTTTGGCAGGGAAGTTAACCATGTTGGAATTTACCCGTTTTCGCCGGGCCCATTTTTTAAGTTTCTTAATTGCATAGTCAATCTCCGTATATAAAAGTGCCAGCTCGCACGTGTAATTATCAAATGCAGATTTCCCGAAATCCTCGTAAATTGCTTTATGAAGATTTGTTTCATTGGCCGATATGATTCTCTTTAGCTTCTTTAGTTGCTCAATCCTGAAGTCAGTATTTTTTGTCAGGTCTGAATTAAAGAACAGTCTTTGTTTTTCTATTATTTCTTTCATAATCGTATGACACAGTTCATCAATTTGTTGTCAAATTAAAGGGGAAAATGCCGCTCAGGGTTGAAGAGCGTATTCCGGGAGATTAAATGCAGCCAACTTCAGGAATTTTCAAATCCGGTTTATAAATGCTTTTATAGGGATTAAATTTTTAAATGCCACTGAAAACCGCAAAGATTATGCCTTGTGAAATTCAATGTTATGTTTTAGTAAAGCTTTGTATCTTAGTAGAATCCAGATTCCCGGAATCAGTAATACGACAGAGGTGAAGATAGGGACAAAAACTCATTTGATCCGATGCTCACTCTGGTTTCAACATAGTTTGGGATAATGACCAATCCTGAGACCAGCAGGAGAGTAATAACCCAGACAGGGTTTATCCGTTTTTTTGAATGTTCTTCTATGCTTTCACCGGTAACTGCTCTTCCACCTATAAGCGTTTGTATTATTTCGCTGATTTCCTCAGGACGGTTTGTTCCGATCCTGATTACCGAATTTTTGTTCCTGAACTGAAGCTCAATGGCGTCTAATCCTGTTACATTATAGAGCCAGCCATTAGGTAACATCCGGATACCAACCCCGGCCAATGCAGTGTTGGTAACTGGTCTGCAGGATCTTAGATCGGTAATTTTATATGTTTTACCTACCAATCCGATTCCCAATTTAAATGAAACACTCTTATCATCTATTATTATTGTCAGTTTATAAAAGATCAGCAAGCAGACTAAAAAGGTCAGTGCAAGGAAAATAAGGATATAAAAATCCGGACTGTTTGTCAGTCCTGATCTGATCATTAATCCGCTGAACAGTAATGATAACGGCAACAGTATTGCTACCGAGAATGTCCCAAATTGAGTAAATTTTCTTGTTTCCATTTGTTATAAAATTGTATGAGCCGGGATTCTTTTAACCGGGCTCTAAACACCAATATTAATTTGGAAATGATAGGGGCACAGAGAATTCCCCTGAGGTTTAATACAGCGCTATTGTTGTTGAAACTGGCATTCGGATGATAATCAGGTATCATGATTTTGGGGTGTGGGCTCGGAATTTTGGTCCGGAAAAAGATTATGGTCATTATTTCCCGGTTTTTCAGTCACTTTTATTATACTCACTTTAACTACTTTGATCCGGTGGTTCAGGGTTATCGTTTTTTACTTTCAGGAATCTGAATTTGCTTTTTATTTTGATCCAAAAAGTTTTACCAAGGATAATCAGACTTATATAAAAACACGCCTCACTTACAATTACTAATCCTGTCATGATCACTGCAATCTGAATTTTCGAAAAACCAATCCAGGGAACTATCAGAATCATCATAAATGCGAGACATGAGATTAAGAATAATATGTATCCAATTGTTTTAAGCATAAAGATAGAACAAAGATACAAATCATAGGTTTAAGAATTACCGTGATAGTCGGGTCTGAAGCTTCCCGGCCCTGTCCGGCTGAACTGCTTGCCTTTTTGAACCTTAATCTGCACATCATTAGCTTTATACTCAAACCACATAGCGTATGACGCGGAAAAAATTGATTATCCGGTCTTTGAAAGTTTGTTCAGTTCCTTTCGAAGCTCGTCTTCATCCGGCCGCATTTCTCATGTTTTGAATTACTGGTACGCGCGGGACCGGAAATATCGTTTCATTGCTTTGACAATGCAGATTCGGCGATTACCTGAATTTTGTTTCTTTAAATATTCAGGGAGGCGATCAGAGATTTAACCTCTTCATATGATTCTTTGAACCTTTTAGGAAAGGAGTAGTGCACGAAATTGGATTTTATGCTGACACCTTTTTTATCAGGTTCAATCCAGGCTATGTGCATTACATTTAAAAGGACTTTTTCATCATTTGTATCGGTAAGCTCAATAAATATGTTTTTCATTTTACTAGAATTAATGGCTGTTTGAGGCATGGTACCGGCAGTTCTTTAAGCATGTACAGAAGTTTTGTCTGATTCTTCCGGATGATGCATGACTAAATATTTGACATATATTATTCTCATTGACCTGCTGTTCCATATCAGATTTGCAAGGATAACTAAGACAATTCCTTAAACCGTTTATACGGGCAGTAAGTTATCAAATACAAGGCTGAATGTTTTCCATATCACCATGGCGGTATCTATACATGTGGCTATATAAAGATTTTATCTTAATCAATTTCATTTATAATCTCTTTGAGCTTGTTTATTTCCTCCCTGCTCAGTTTTTCTTCTTTGATAATAAACGAAAGGAGAGAAGAAGGTGAATTACCAAACTGTGCTGCCAGCATTTTTTTTACTTTCAGTTTTCGATAATATGCCTGGGAAACTGCCGGATAATATTCATATGTTTTTCCATATGCTTTGAATTTGAGATATCCCTTACCGGTAAGTATTCTGGTCACTGACGATATTGTATTGTATGGAGGCTTAGGATCGTCTGGCAGTTCTGCAAGAATATCTTTTACAAATGCTTTTTTCAGCTTCCAGAATATCATCATTATTTTCTCTTCCGCTTTTGTTAATTCTTCCATACTATTTTTTGTTACTGATTTTCGTAAGTTCAAATATAAGGTCTACGCTGTCAAACTCATCAGAGGTTTCATGTGGGACTGGCTTCGGAACGATCTTTTCAGCATCATATTTACCAGAAGCAGCCTGGCATAGTCTTTTTTCCATGTACCTCTTTCGGCAATTTTTTCATCCACAATGTATTCATGTACTTCCTGAACTGATTTCTTCAGATCTATCCATAATGGGTTGAACCAAAAAACTGCCGAAATGAACTCAATAATTAAAACATCCAGTGAATGCAACTGCTTTGCATGTATTTTCTCATGATCCTTGATCCTTTGTAATTCGTCAGAAGACAGGCTTTGGTAAGAATCGGCAATGAAAATATAATTGAAGAAGGAGAATGGAGGCACAGTCTTATCCGGATAAACAAGCCAAAAAACCCCATCTCTTTCTTTTGGATTCTGTTTTATGCAGTTTTGTATGCTTCTGAGGTTCCCGGGAAATTTGTACATATTGTAAAATAATCCGGTTATATATACTATTGTGAATAAGATTATTAATCTTTGACGAATGTTTATTACACCATCATCAGGAAATTGGGTGCCAGAATATTCCCCGGGCCTGTTTCCTGGAAGAAAGTCGAAATTATTAAACAGTGCCGGAGGGATAATTGAAGAGTTCCAATGGACAGGGATGACCAGAAGCGGAAGAATTAAGCTCAGAGTTATACTACTCAATAAATAGATCCTCATCCAGGAGAAATGAGTAAGGTTTTCAATCAGCAATCTGTATACCAACAGAAAGATGAATAAGCAGAAGGTGCTTTCCAGAACATAATAAATAATCGGATTAGTCATGGCTATGTTTATTAATTTCGGGTAAAGCTTTAACTTATAAATCAGTTATGCAACTTAAATATAAGTTATTTAATTTAAATTTAAGTTAAAATCTCCTTAAAGGCCTGCCATTGGCAGTATAACTGCGCGAATGTCGTACTATTTAGTAAGTTGCGGCTGACACTTCAAGGTAAATGGTCATGTAATTTGTCTCGACTATTTCCGGTTCCATTGGGTGAACGGGCAGTTTTATGATCCGATGTAGCGGTCCGTTTAGTGAGTATAATAAAAGTCAGAAACCGGAGCTCTATATGATTACTCATGTCTTAAGGCTGTTATCGGATTTATATGCGAAGCTTTGTAAGAATGGTAGAAAACTGTTATAAGTACCACAGTTGCTGCAATTGTAAATGAAATTAAAAATACCCACCATTTAATGTTAGTCTTGTATGCAAAATTATTTAACCACTTTGACATAAAATAGATAGTTAATGGAACTGAAATTAAAACGGCTAATGATGTCAAAATAAAGTTCTCAATCAGGAAAGAATAAACTATTTTTCTCTCGGAACTTCCAAAAACCTTTTTTAAACCAATTTCTTTAGTTCTGCTCTTTCCGACAAATAGAGTTAAACCGAAAAGTCCAAGCGCAGCAATTATGAGAGTAAAAAGAGCAAATATTGAAACAATGGTAGTTAGATTCTTCTCTGAGGAATAAAGCTCTTTAATTAGGTCTTCAATAGTCGAATAACTAAATGGTCTGTCTGGAGCAGCTTTCTTCCATTCCGACTCAAGAAATGGAAGTATACTTTTAAGTACACCTGGTTTGAAGTGAACAGCAACTTGTTGTATATAACGATCAGTCATATCTATACTTAATGGCGGAATATCTGAATGAATGGAATGTAAATTAAAGTCTTTGACGACTCCAATGATAGTCTGATTCCCAAGTTTCTTTCCTAATGGATCTTTTATTCCCAACTGCTTAACAGCTCTTTGATTTAGAACCACAGATTCTTTAAGGTCCGTGCCAAATTCCTCCGAAAAATCCCTGCCATCAATAAATTGAATGCCCATCGTCTTCAGAAAATTATAATCAATTGCCATTCCTTCAACCTGTACTTTCACACTGTTATCCTGAAAATTAGAGTGCATTGAAGACATCATACTCTCCATGGGAAGGCCTTCCATAACTCCGCCAGCCATAATTATATTAGGGTTTGATTTAATATTGTTTATAAATGCTGAATATCCTTTAAAATCTCTACCAAGGTCAACAAGTACAATATCTTTATTGTAATAACCCGGATCCTTTTTAAGAGCATATTGATATTGTGAGCGAATTATTAGTGTACTTGACACAAATAAACAGAAGATGATTAATTGAATAATTATGAGTGCAGAACGAATATAAGTTCTTTTCTTCCCTAAAAAAGTTGTGTTTTTCAACACATCAGATACTTTCAGCTTCGATAAATAGTTGGAGGTATATATTCCTGCTGCAATACCTATTACTATTGTCACCATGAGATAGACCAGAATATATAACAGGATATTTGAGCTTATGATATGAAGCTGTGTCTGGAACAGTTTCCCTGCATAGGGCATAGCAAACCACATAAGAATTAAAGCTATGGGCAGCACAAGTATAGCAAGCGATATGGATTCAATAAACAACTGATTTTTGATGCTTCTGATTCCGGCACCAAAGGTTTTTCGTATTCCAATCTCTTTTGCCCTCACCGACGAAACCGCTGTTGACAGGATAATGTAATTGATAGCTGCTACTATCAAAATAACTAGGGCTATAGTTGAAAATAGCCTTATATTACTCATATTACCCTTGATACCGGTATTTGCTACCTGATCTGATTTTAGGTAAACATCCGATAAACTCTGAAGAGAATAATTGCAAGGTGGTTTTTCACTTATATTTTTGACTTCAAATGCCCTGAATTGATTTTCAATAGACTTTATATTGCTGTTTTTTGACACTAGAACCCATGTATTCCAGAAGTTCATATTCCAATCTTTATCAGCATTCGTATTGAAAGTTTTACTGATGCCAGCAAGCGTCCATCTGCTATTTATAAAACATTGTGCCTTGAAAGTTGAGTTTTCCGGAATATTTTCAAAAACTCCTTTTACTTTAAAAACATGTTCTTCGTTATCTACTAATCCGATAATTTCCTTTCCTGTAGGATCCTGACCAGGGAAAAATTTATTTGCCAAATCCCTTGAGAGAATGAGAGAACTCTGATCTTCCAGCAAATTTTGATTTGATTTACCCGAAATCATTTGAATTGTGAATATGTCAAAAACATCAGATTCAGTTGAGATAGCATTATAGACATCTAGATATTCGTCTTGAAGTTTTAATTTAAACCCTCTCAAGGACCTGGCCATAATAGCTTTTTCAATTTGTGGAAATTGCTCTTTTAGTGCAGACGCCAAGATATATGGAGTGCCAGACTCTATAGTCTTTAAATCGATGTTGTAATTTAGGACTCTGAAAACTCTATCCCTTTTTTTGTGAAAGTGATTATAGCTTAACTCATTAATAACAAATAACAATATAATGAATGAAGCAGCCAGTGCTATAGATAGGCCTAAAGCATTAATAGCAGCGAATACTTTGTTTTGCTTCAAAAATCGAATGGCTGATTTCAAATAATTCTTTAACATAGTGGATCCTTATTATTTGGTTTTTGAAATTGATACAGGATTTACTCATTCCAGTTGTAGAATGACTATCTCGCACTGCAGACTTAAAATTAAATTATTTACTCGCAGTTGTGAGGATATTTTTAAAAGAACCGGTGTGGTGAAAAAAATGTAAAAAGGCAAATGTTTAAAGTCGAGGCTGGGTTGCACTTATGTCCGACTGAAATAATATAAAGAAATTGGAAGCTGTTTTCCCTTAACCGCTAAGAGATCATAATCATAAAATTCAATGAAAACTGTCTTGCCGGATTGGTATAACAGTGATCTTCAAGAAATTCAGGTAGCTTAATTATTATGAGTATCCTTCTCCTATGCTATATTCGTATTCTTCTGTTGTATGTTTTCATCGTTTTCTGCAGGCGCCCCGGCGTATTCTTCCGACCAGTTACCGATAGAAGCCGGATATCTGTCTGTTTTGGCCTGGGGCAATTATTCACCTTGCTGTTTTGATCATGTAATCCGGTGCTGTCACCAGTAATCAGATTTCCTCAGATAAGATCAAGATACCTTATGGGAATAATTTCATTTTCAGGATATGTTCCAATTGACTGGTATTATCTTACTTTCATAAACATTCTGTCAAATCTTATTTTCTTAAGCCCGTTGGATTCCTTGTCAATTGATAACCAGATAAATTTTGGTTTTCCTACAATATGATCTTCAGGAACAAAGCCCCAATATCTTGAATCAGCCGAACTGTGCCTGTTATCACCCATCATCCAGTAGTAATCCATTTTAAAAGTATAACTATTGGAAGGCGTTCCATTTATTATGATTTTATCTCCTTCAACCCGAAGGTCGTTATTTTCATAAACATCAATGATTCTTTCGTAAAGACAGATATTTGAGGTGTCAATTTTAACTGTAATCCCTTTCGCCGGAACCCAGATAGGACCTAAGTTATCACGATTCCATTTTAAAGTTTTGCTATAAGGAAAAATAAAAGGATCGAATTCGCCTGAGTTTGCATAAATAGGTTTTACATCAGTTACATTGGAAAATTTTGAAATTTTTTCAGAATTTCCCTCTGTCAGAGGAAGTATATAGCCTTTAGTTAATTGCTGTTGATCTGAAATTGAAATATGAAGTCTCTCAAATGCCTTGGGATTTATTGTTGTCCCATTTGTACTTATAGCGTAGGTTGTCTGTTGCGTATCGTTTTCTAAAAGTTGTTTGCCGTTGACAAATACTGTCCCCTCCTTGACAAGGATAGTGTCACCCGGGATACCTATACATCTTTTAACATAATTGTCTCTTCTGTCTACAGGCCTGTAAATGATATGAAATCTACTCCATATTTCTTTCCTGGCAAGTGTCGTATAGTATATATCATTTTTAAGGACCTGGACATTATGAGAGTCCTGTTCTTTAAGATCCAGTGCAGTTCTTTTGATTATCTCGTAATAGCTGGGAGTCTGATCTTCAATAACGACCGTATCTCCTGCAGGGAAATTAAAAACAATTGGGTCATTGTTTTTTACCTTTCCTATACCAGCAAGTCTCTTATAAGGCCAATAAATTATATCAGACCATGATTTGCCTTTTGTTATCGGCATTGTATGTTGGGTAAAAGGGAAAGCTATTGGAGTATTTGGCATCCTTGGACCATATGCAATTTTACTAACGAACAGGTGATCTCCAATGAGCAATGATTTTTCCATTGATCCAGTGGGTATCTTGTAGTTCTGAAATAAAAAAATATTAATTAAGGATACCGCGATAACAGCAAATATTAATGCATCCAGCCATTCAATGAAAGTGCTGTTTTTCCCATTTCTTTTTTTCCAGAATGCCCAATTTATCCTTTTTGAAATATAAATATCAAATAATACAGCTAATCCAATTAGTAACCAATAATTTCCAATCCAGATTATTAGAAGTAGATAAATAGCTGTTGCTATATAAAACCTGAAGTATTTGTTGGAAAGCATATTATGCATTTAGTCTTTTGTTAAGTTATTAAAAGTAAAATATTACGCTGATACTGAAATCATTTTCCCTTTGAAAATTCCTGCTACTGCCTGATAACCTTTTTCCCGGCAATTATTACCCAAACTATCGATTGATCTATTGCATCATAAGTATGAATCAATCAGTTTCGAAATCCGACAATATTACGAGCATTTGTCAGGGGAGAATCTTGATTGAGTTTATCAAATTTATTGACCGCCTCTCCAATAATCCCAAGTTATCTCTCAACCGCGCTTTGAGTCTTTAAATCAGACATATATAAATCAAAATCTTTTGTATCATGGGTAAAGGACTCAATCAATTCTATCGCCTGGAGTATATCAGATAAGAATTTTTTGTCCTGTTCCATCATAGATTAAAACTTTTGTTGAGTCAATACTTTTTCTTAAAAATGGATTTCGGATAGATGAGTCTGTAAGGAGGTCAACTTTCCGATTAAAGAAGGTCTCAAACAAGTCCCACAGGGACAATAGTTTTTCTCCTTTATCAATGGGGTCTTTTGAATCGATTTCGACTAGAAGATCAATATTGCTTTTGCTGGGATCAAATCTTTCAGATATAGATGAGCCGAATGCATATAGGTATTTTACTTTGTGTGTTTTACACAAAACTGTAAAATCTTTTTGCTTCTTAGATATCTCGTCCTTGATTCTCATATGGCAAAGATAATCTTTTTATGAATCTCTCTGATTATGACGAACACTCATTGCTAGCGGCTGTCTCCCGCTAAGTGGTACAGCTAGTCTAATACTCATTTTATTTGAGTAATTATTGTTTGACTTAACAAGCTACTGATTGCGGCAGTAATTATACCTGACCACAGACAGCAGTGTGATTTTATGTTTCAGATGCTTTTTTCATAAATTTGACTAAGCAGGTGCGATTGCTTCCACATTGGAGGACAAGTCCGCGCCAAGGCGTGGTAAATATTCCATAGCATTTCCCGTGCCAGGTGAAGTGTTATTAAGTATTTTATCAAGGCACCCAATCTCAATGAAGTTTGGATCTGTAAGGAACGTCTTAATCAAGTTGTAGTTTTTCTCAAGACAACCTCAATGTTTTTAGTGGAAGTATTGCCGATTTTTTACCAGATGACTTTTGGAGAGGACCCATTAATAAGCCCTAAGTCATAAAAATCCCCATCAAATGGTACTATGCAAAAATCATGATTTTTAGCATATTCCCAGAGAAAGGAATCCTTTGAGTCTTCAGGATCAAGATCTCTAAACTGCTTTGATCCGGGGAAAATGTCCTGGATTTTTGGTAATTCTGAAAGAAATATTTTGATCGAAAAGTAATTTCATCAGGTTGTTTGAAGTCTACGTTCTCTATCAGTAGCAAACATTAAACTTGCCTGAATATCTTCCCTTGTGAGTTCGGGATAGTCTGAAATTACTTCTTCGAAAGTCATACCAGATCCTAGCCATTCAAGGATGTGAGAGACAGAAATTCTTGTGTCTCTGATACAAGGCTTGCCATATCTTTTTTTCAGAGTTGATTCTTATTATTTTTTGTACAGGTGTCCTGGTATTTTGCCTATCAGTTGATGTTAAGTATCGTTAGGGACAGCATTAGATGGAACAGTCCGGGTACCTGAAAATCTATTGCATTGTTGTATGTTTCTATGTCTACCTTACCCCGCTATTAAGTGTCTTTTCAGGCACGAATTTTATTCATTTTTAATCATTTTACTCAAATCAATTGTTATAAAACTTTTGTCTTGAGTGTCATATAGAGTATTGCCAATCATAAACGCTTTTGAGGTCGCATCAATTTCGGCAATTCTTTGTCCTACATTATTAACAATCAAAGTCTTTTTGTCCTTTGCAATAAACTTAAAATCCTTTGTTCTCAGATAATAAATACTTAAATCATCGTATTCTATTGTTTTTGAAATATTTAATTCGCTGTCGATGGATAGTGTTTTACATTGACTTGTAAAAACAAATACTTTGGTGGAATCAGATTGAGGAAGACTCATTAAATCTCCATTTAGATTTGTGATAAATACTTGATTACTTACAAAATATTTTAGTTCTCCGAAATTGTCTTTCGGGAAGTCTTTTTCTGTAATCATATTCCCAGTTTCCATTGAATATCTTGAAATTCTGTTTTTAAATGCCAAAAAGATTTCTCTTTTTTTTATCTGATAACTTAAAATCGGGTCCTCTTTTACATTTATTAATGAAAAGAATATTTGTTTACCTGACTGTCTGTCAAATGCAGCAATGAATGGCTTGCCAAAATCCAGTTGTCTGTAACCCATGAATGCCATTCCTTTATTAATCATAAATATTACACTGTCATTCATGAAGATTGAAGATTTACTTGCTAAGTCATCTGCAAATGGAAACTTCCAAACTATTTCACCTGATTGCTTGTCGACTTTTACAAGTTGTTCTTTTGAAGCAAAATAAATATTGGAACTGTCAGTTATCGTGTTTGACACCAAATCTCTTACTAAATTGTGTCCTGTGGTCATTACAAATGTCCCTGTAAGTAATCCTGCAGCAACTCCAACCGCATTTGCAGCTGCCGTTCCTGTATAATCTTTTTTACCTGTATTCGTATTGTAATCCCAACCTTTTCCGGTTTTTATATTTATTGCATGTAATCCAGCAGCAACCACAATCACAGTTGAATCATTTGCGTAAAAAACATCGTTCCAACCAAAATCCCTATTTAAATCTCTTCTCCAAACGACATTGCCATTTTTTAAATCAATTCCTTCAAGCTCATTCGAATATCCAGTTGAGCTTTTAAATTTATATCCAACACCAATATTATCAATAGGGTCAACGAAATATATATTGTTTTTTACTTCCCAAAGTTCATTTCCTGTATTAATATCAAGACAGTAACTCTTATTGGTAATGGTATAAATCATTGTATTACTGAATTGCTGTAAATTGCTAGATTGATAAGCAATCATTTTGCTCCATAATACCTTTTGATTTTTGATATCATATTGGACAATATTTCCAGTATTGTTAAGCCATTTCCCATTTTTGCTTAACCCTCTTAGTTGAGCAGTTAAAAATCCTGTTGTTGTGTCAAGGAAAGTTTCATGGATTCTATCAGAAAATATATATTCAAATCCTTTAATATCAGAGCTATCAACAAGGCTTTTCCCTAATATTTTCTCATTGTTCAATACTTGAATTTGATTCTTTTGGCTAAATCCAGTTAGCGAAATTAAAAGTGAAAGTCCTGATATTATTTTTCTCATATTTATTAAGTTAATTGCTGTCAGTATCGCCTTTATTATATGCCTAACGTCCCGGCGGTTTAATGAGTTGGCATCCGTGTCGGAGTGCCGCGTTTTTTGGTCCTGCCCTGACCGAGTGAAGCGCGTGTCAGGGAGCCCCGGCAGATGGCAGATTTCTTGGGGTAACGGTGAAGCTGCGAGACGGTACCAAGTCCAGATAGACGGCAGTGAAGTTCCGTGTCACGATGAAACTGTCGAGATGAAGAGCAAAAACAAGGCTCCATAGCGTCGGCCCGCCAACCCAGTGAGATGTTGTCCCTGGAGACGAAACTGTTCGGGTGCCAGAGTATTTTATAAATGGAACAGAGGTTACTCCCATAGATTTTGGGGCTGGTTACAAAGCTGTCCTGGGTTGGCGGAAGGCACTTGATTAAAGCAACAACCGAGTTAGCCTTAGCTTTTATTTTTTATCAGTCAACGAAAGTCTCTTTTATGACTGCTTTAACCTCCTTTATCTCGGGTCTTGAAAGTTTTCCAAGGTCCTTGATAATCCTTTGTTTGTCTATGGTTCTGATTTGATCCAAAACTATCCAGCCCATTTTATTATCATGCTTTACCTCAACTCTGGTTGGATAATGTTTCGAACTTGTTGTCATGGGAGCTATGATGACAGTCCTTAAATAATTGTTCATCTCATCTGGAGATATCACCACGCAAGGTCTTGTTTTCTTAATTTCGCTCCCGATAGTTAGATCTAGGTCGGCAAGAATGATTTGATATTGCTTTATTTCCATTCTTCTGGATTTTCGTCCTCAAATATGTCAGGAATAATTAGATTGTCATCTCCATTTGCGTGCATCTCCATAAAAGCTTTGTCCCATCCATTCCTAGGCTTAGAAAGGGGTTTAATTATAATCTGACCCTTTTCCAAAATTAAATCAACGCTATCTCTTAAATTATATCTTTCGATAATGGTCTTGCTAAACCTTATCCCCCTCGAATTTCCAATCTTTACTATAGATACTTCCATGGTTAACATTATTTGCAAAATGTAATTACAAAGTTAGCACATATTTTGATAATCCAATCAAGTTTAATCAAATATTTATCGAAAATTGGGTGGTCTGGATCTGGACGATTTTAAAAATCCCTGATATTTATCACAAAAAGTCTTGCTGGCTTCTAAACTATCTGGTTTGTATCGAGTTAAGGCACCAGAGCGTCGGCCCGCCAACCCAATATCAGTCCCGGTAAATGGCAGGAGGGGAGGCGACGGAATTTTGTAAATGTGAAAAGCATTTCGTTTTGATGAAATGATCGAAATGAAAAAGAAGCGTTCGGGCCCATAAATTACCAGACAGTTTCGTAAGGTGACCTTCAGGTCCCTGCACTAGGCTGTCCTGGGTTGACGGAAAGCACTTAATTAAAGCACCGACCGAGTTAGCAACAGGGATTATTTTTGTTATAGTTATTGAAACAAATCTATATATTTTTCAAATATATATTCTCGGCTTCGTTGTCCTCCTGTAATTTCCTTTAAAATTTCCAATTTCTCGAGATCCTCTAATAATTTATATGCAGATGGATAAGATATACTGGCGACTTCTACAATTTTTTCAGCATTGATTAATGGTTTCTGGTATAGATAATTTGTAATCTTTTGTGCATTTGCTGCTCGACTTCCAAGTTTCTGTATATCAAAGTCTACTTGCTTCTGCAATTGTAATATACTATCGAATGTCTGAATACCTTTATTTGCAGTTTCAATAATTCCAACAAGAAAAAATTTAAACCATTGGCTTATATCATTTTTTTCTCTAACAAGCATTAAATTTTCGTAATAATGACGCCGATGGGTTTCTAAAAAATCTGAAAGGTACAGTATCGGTTTTTTTAAAATACCCTTGTTGACCAAGTATAATGTTATCATCAATCTTCCTACTCTTCCATTTCCATCTAAGAAAGGGTGGATAGTTTCAAACTGATAATGAATTAAAGCTATTTTTAAAAGCTCTGGGAAGAATATTTCTTGATTGTGAACAAAATTTTCTAAGTCACCAATTAATTCAGGAATAGAAGTATGTATTGGTGGTATAAACGTAGCGTCATTTATTGTTGCTCCTCCAATCCAATTTTGACTACGTCTAAATTCACCTGGTTGTCTCTTTTCTCCCCTAACTCCTTGCAGCAATGATTTATGAGTATTCCTAATAAGTCTGGATGAGAATGGGAGTTTATCCAATTCCTTAATAGCCACTTCCATTGCCTGTATGTAATTTTGAACTTCCTCCCAGTCGTCTCGTTTATCAAGAGGAACGTCTTCTTTTTCGCGTAATGCTTCTTCTATGTTTGTTTGAGTCCCTTCTATTTTACTACTTTGGGTCGCCTCTTTCAAAACAAGCATGCTGATGAATAAATCGATATTTGGAATGTAATTTGAATACATATCCAATCTCCCAAGATCCCTATCAGCTTTGCTTAACAGTTGAATAACCTCCATATTATCCAGATGCCATTGTCTATTGATAAGTGATGGTTGGAAGCTTTTGTAGTAGCCTTGACTTACATAGGTTCCAGCTGTGAAATCTTTCATAAATAGAATTTTAAACAAAGGTAAATATTATTTAAGATAAATCAATATAAATTAAATAATAACGCTTGACATTTAAATATATTGACATAAACTTAAATAAGATAATTTTCTATTAAAGTTCAAAAAGCTCATGTCACGGGGTATCTTGTTGCTAATGGGAGTCTGACGTCGCGGCGGTTTAATGAGTTGGCATCCGTGTCGGAGTGCCGCATTTTTTGGTCCTGCCCTGACCGAGTGAAGCACGTGTCAGGGAGTCCCGGTAGATGGCAGATTTCTTGGGGTCACGGTGAAGCTGCGTGAAGGTACTAAGTCCAGATGACGCCAGTGAAGTTACGTGTCACGATGAAATAGTCTCGGTGCCGAGCAAAAAAAAGGCGCCAGCGCGTCGGCCCACCAGCCCAATCGTGCTGTCCCGGGCGGTGAAACTGTCTGGGTGGCACAGTATATAATAAAAGATACAGAATTTAGGAGCATAGATGTTGGGGCTAGGTACAAATTTATCTTGGGCTGGTGGAAGGCACTTAATTAAACCGTCCGAGTTAGTAGCCGTAATTTTTTTACTTATTTGTCTGTAAATATACTCTTGTAGATTCATTTCCTATAATTATTATGTCTAAAAGATTATCATGGTTTATATCACAAATCGCTACTTTATTTCCACCATTTCCAATCTTAATTTTAGAGTCATAGAAATGTCCATGCTTGTTGTTTAAAAAAATCTGGTTTGGTTGGTCTGTGCCATTTACTAACACAAGGTCAAGATAACCATCATAATTAAAATCACCTGATGCAAGTCCATAACCGTCATAATCACCAATATTTTGTGTCTTGGTAAAATTTCCTTTTCCATCATTTGTCCATACTTCAATACCTTTAGGTGTTTTGCCCCAAGCTCCTTTTGCAATAATTATATCCAAATCTCCGTCATTATCAATATCGCCAACTGCTAAATCAATATTTTCGCCTGCGCCAATGTTTTGTTTACTTACCAAAAATTGCCCTTTCCCATTATTTAGCCATATCCTATTTGTGTCCGCGTTAAGTACAATTGCATCTAAGTTGCCATCGCCATTAATGTCAGCCAATTTTATATGTCTTGCAGCATCTGAACCACCTAATTTCTGCCCGCTATTAATAAAATTGCCGTTCCCTTCATTGAGCCAAACTTCATCTTCTCCATATTGACCATTACTATATGGATGATTTGCAACAAAAATATCCAGTTTACTATCTCCATTCAAATCTCCAATGCCTGCACAGCTGCTATTTGCTTTTCCAAATTTACTCACGGAACAAGCAAATTTACCATGCCCATCGTTTACCCATAAATGACTTGAATCGCCATAGGTCCAGTCCCCATTTGTAATAAACACATCAAGAAAGCCATCACCATTTAAATCTCCTGATGCTATACTCCATGATTTGGCATTTCCAATATCTTGTTTTGAATTAACAAAATGACCTGTTCCGTCATTAGTCCATAATTTGGATGGTAAGGGTTTATCATAACACCCATTAACAATAAAAGCATCCATATTATCATCGTTATTGAAATTAGCTAAGATAATGTCATTAGCACCAATATTGTCAATAGCCTGAGCCAAAACATATTTTATGGAATCTTGTGCATTTAATCGGATAGATATTAGCACACTTGCAAGGAATATGAGTATTCTTATTTTCATATCATAGGAATATTAATTCTCGGAACTGTGAATATTATGGCCACTAACGGTTGCGGGTATGAGCTGAAAGCTTTTTTTGCTTATAAGCAGCTTTTAAACTCTTGGTACCCGAAAGTTGTCTCGTTATAACTTATAATTGAATTACGAACCTGTCTCGGAGAAGATAATTGTCCCATGTTTTAAGTCCAGGTAGTAGACTGCGAAATCAGTTGTCCGGATAAATTTCGATAGCGGTTTTGTCCTGATTATTGTTACGAAACTGTCTAAAGTCCTGATCTGTTGCCCGTTGCTTATAACGGCCCGGCGGTTTAATTGCCGTCTACATCGCGGTGACGTGTTTTTTGCTCCTGCCCTGACCGAGTGAAGCGAGCGTCAGGGAGTCCTGGTAAATGGCAGCGAGCCAATGGTCACGGTGAACTGTTAAACGGTATCAAGTCCAGATAGACGGCAGTGTAGTTTCGTGTCATGATGAAACAGTCTCGGTGTAGAGCAAAAAACAAGGCGCCAGCGCGGTGGCCGGCAGCCCGACATAGACTTTGTCCCGGGAGACGAAACTGTCGAGGTGCAGTGAAGCTAATAAACGGAAGAAATTTCTCTCTCATAGACTTTAAAGGCTGACTCTGAAGCTGTCCGGGCTGCCGAAGGCAATTAATTAAACCGTCCGAGTTAGTTGGTCGGGTTAATTATTTAAAGGTCAGGGTGTCAGGGTCCTGTCGGGTGTCGTAGATTCTTAATATTTGAATACTGGATCTCGAGTCGCGATAAAACAAAGAATTATGCTTGGTTAGAACGCGCTTCCTTACTTTTTTCTTATTGTAACAGATAGGGAATTGTTTTGGATTTATAGAAATCTGATTTAAAGTATTTTCAGTCAGGTCTATAAAATTTGAAGCAACTTTTCTATCCCAATTTTTATCAAGATAGTCTAGGATATTTGCAAAGTCATTTTCAGCAAATGTTGACCAAATAATTTGCTTAGGCATCAGAATATTTCTTGCGGAACTTATCAATGACAGCTTTATTCGCAACCCCTTTCTTGGAATCTAAATCATCAATCGCATTTAAAATGCCTTGTTTTTGGAGTTCTGAAAGTTTGTCCCAGTCAGAGATATCTTTTTTACCGTTGACATAATTCATCAGCAATCCGTAAAACTCCTCAAGCCGACTCTTTTCGAGGGAGTCTATTTGTCTGAAAATTTTAAGTTTTAAATCTGAAACTGTCATGCTCAATTTTTTTACAAATATAACACAAATTTAGAGTTTAAGTTTGTTCTCAGAACTGCGGTCGGATAGGTCAGGCGGGTTACCCCGCCTTTCCCTCCTAAGAACCCTACGTGCGACTTTCACCGCATACGGCTCAAGCACTCTAAAGGCTTCAAGTGAATGTTACCCGGTGGCGCATTGAACCACCTTTGCATTACCGAACAGAGATGATCCAGTCTTTCCTGCACAAGAAAAGAATCAAGAGCACATCCGAAAGGATACATTTGCTTCCTTGAATGATTATTCCTGACTAAAGTGGGCCACCGTTCTTGCTCAAAGTGAGCCACCCGGTTTGACGGTGGATTCGATGTGTAAATTTATTCTTTTTTTTCTGACTTTTTCTTTCTTAGAGATTCTCCTTTTAACTCTATTCTGTGTGCATTTCCTGCCAATCTGTCCATTATTGCATCAGCCAGTGTGGGTTCTGCAATAAAATCATACCATTTAACCACCGGAAGCTGTGAAGTTATTATAATTGACTTTTTACCATACCTGTCCTCAAGTATCTGCAGTAATGCCAGCCTTGATATATTGTCAAGAGGTGTTAACCCGAAGTCATCAAATATCAGTAAATGTGTTTTTTCGATCTGATTAAGCATTTTAATGAAGGTTCCGTCAAGTTTGGATTGAGATACTTTCTCAAGGAAGCGATTCATTCCAAAGTAAATGACCCTGTAACCAAGAGAACAGACCTGCCTCCCAATAGCACAAGCTAGGTAACTCTTACCACAACCGGTAGCTCCAGTTATAAGTATGTTTTCAGCTCTGTCAATGAACAGTCCATCAGCAAGCGTCATAAGCTGATCAGATGTTATGTTACGGGCCGGATTACAGTACACCTGCTCAAGGATAGCATTGTACCGTAGCTTACTTTGTTTAAGATAAAGTTGAGTCTTCTGATTAACTCTGTGTTGCAGTTCCGATTCTGCCAATCGGGCAACAAGCATATCAGCAGAGATCTGCTCATGCACCGGAACCGTTAGTGCCGCCTCGTAGGCTCTGACCATGCCATGCAGCTTTAATCTTCGTAATTGGTCAACTGTTGTCTGGACGTTCATAAATATTTTGGTTTTATTGGTTTAATTGTATGCTTCTGCTCCCCTGATATTTTCATGCTCAGGGATAAAAAGGGTTAATTCATTTTCTTCTATCTGTATTTTATCAAGATTATTTTTAAGTATGTTATGGAGTATTTTATAGTTGATCCTACTGCCTGTATTTGCACGTTTGCAGGCAGCTTCAAGCCTGTCATTACCATATTTATCGGCAAGCCTGAGGACTCCAAGGCAGCCATCATATGTCTGCTCGATAAATGCTTTTGCCCCCAGTAGCTTATTAATTGCAATCTTTGTTTGTTCCCCGATTCGTTCAGCTTTGTAAATGAAGTCATCTTCGTTCCATCCTTTCTGCTCTTTGTATTTAAGGTGCGACTCCGGCATATGTTCAGGCAGGGTTGTGTATCCATTACGCCGGCAGTCTCTTCTATGGACCGCTATGCGCTTCATATTATCGATAAACACCTCCACTACCTGCTCATCATAAACAATAGTAACTTTCTGTCCAACGTATTGATGCGGCACACTGTACTGGTGCCAGTCTTCTCCAAGGATAACATGGTAATTTGGTTTGACCTTTGCTTTGGTGAGGGACTTAAGCATAAATGGCTCTGTGGGTAACTCCTTTAGCAAATGCTTTTCTTCACTAATAAACTTCTCTCTACGGCTTACACCTTGTTTAAACATCTCACGATCATTAAACTCTTCCAGAAGCTCCCGGACTCTCGCCATGAGCTCCGCAAGGCTGTAGAACGTCTCATTACGCATTCGTGCATATATCCGCTGGTATGAAAGGTGCACGCTTTTTTCCACAGATGGTTTATCTTTTGGTTTTGCAGGCCTGGCGGCTTTCAGAGCAGTATTGTAGTGAACCGACCATTGGTCAGCCAGCAGTGTAAATGACGGTTCATAACGGTTTGTTTGGCTCACTATCTGCTTCATATTATCTGTGAGGGTTACTTTAGTCGTTCCGCCAAAGTACTCAACTGCACGGTTCATGGCGGGTACCAGGTGCTCTAGCCTGGATGAACTAAGCGGCTCTATATAACTAAAGGAACTATATGGCAGTGTAAATACAAGTACAGGACACTCTACTATCTCGCCGGTTGATCGGTCAACATAGCTCATCTTTTTACCCGCAAAATCGAACTCGGTCAACTCACCGGGAGTATATGTATTATGGTATGCAGGGTTCTTTTTACCTCTGTGCCTTGAAAGAATATCACAAAACCTTGAGTAGCTGTAGCTTTCAGTAACTGTTTTTCGGTACTCATCCCACAACAGCTCCCTGGTTACTCCGGTTCTTTTTAACTCATTTGAAAAATAATCGAGGTGCTCATCAATATGTTTTCGCTTAGAATCGGGCTCTTTGACAGTCTTCTGTGGGTAAACAACTGCCGCCAGATCAGTATCGGAGAGTTGTCGTAACTCATCGTAACTCTTGCCCGAGAGATTAAAACGTGTTTCATAAGAATCAATGGTATTACGGCTGGCTCCGATCTGACGACTGACCTCCCGCTTGCTGTGACCATCTGATAATAACTGTAATATCCGACGTACTTGTAACATACTTTTTGTTTTATTGGCCATGTTATTTGATTTTGCAGCCAAAATAACACAGCTTTTCGTTACAAATCCGCCGTCAGCGGGTGGCTCAGTTTATGCCGGAATGTCAGCCGGATTATCCTCTAACAAAGTGGCTCACTTTCCTCAGGAACAGGTGGCTCAGTTTGCTCAGGAATAAGTGGCTCAGTTTACTCAGGAATGAGTGGCTCAGTTTGGTCAAGATTATTCACTTGAATAAAGGATCTTACCAAAGCTTTCATGCAACAGAGCACCAGATAAAAGTCAGCCTGCTTTCGCAGTAGAGCAAATTTGGAACTCCTGTCTACCTCATTACAAGATAGCCTTCGCTTACTTTATCCTCCTTTACCTGCTCAGTATTGTGCTGTCGTCACCGAGAGCCTACCTGCTGTTGCATCAGGAACTAATCAGGCTTACCACGTTCCGCTCTAATAACAGGATGGGTTAGGTGCTGCCTCTACGCCGAAGGGTCTGCGTCCATGTATGAATAGCCAGAGATTCATATCTTGCCCTTATACCTTTTGGTCAAAGCGTGTCAACAACTTTCGCTTTTGCTTCTGACGGCGCTTACGTCAATTCACATGTGTTCACCATACCATCCAAGCCGACACCCTCCGGTCGTTGCTACCGGAATCATTCTCCTCTCGGAAAATGTTTTGGGTAATCTTGTCCCGACAGCTTCACACAAGGAAATCACTCTCCATGCATGTGTCGGTAGGCTACTTCTGATGGAACAGAAGGTTAACTCGTGTTGTAGAATGTTGTCATAATACATTGGTTAACAGTTATATAGAGCGACTTCGTGTCGCACCCAGCTTAAGCCTAACGGCCCGGCAATATGGGGAGGTTGTGTTACCCGACGCAAGCACCGGGTAGAATCCTGGTACCCCGCGCCAGCGGGGCCAGAAAGCTGTCACGGTGCAAGGAGGGTATGGCGTGGTTTTTGCCATCATGGTACAAATTTTATTGAGTACTGGCGCGATCGCGGTACAAACTGTCTCGAAGCCAGAAATTAGTCACGGTGAAGGATTATAATTGTGTGCAGATGAGCGTGTCCGGGTGCAGGAATCATTACGAATTTGTCTTACATGCAGGAGCAAAAGCAAAAAGTGTGACAAGCTTATTAACCCTACCGTCCGTGTTAGCAGTTGCATTTTATTCAATTATAGTCAAGAAGACTCTTTTTTCTTTTAGGATTTCTGGTTCAAGAAGATATGGTACAACCTTACCATTCATAAGATAATCATAGAGGTTGTCAATTATCTTGTAGTCAGGGATGTTATCTAAATTTGACACTCTAATTATTTGATAGATATCTTTTGCTTCCCTAAAATAATCCCATTCATAATCTGTCAAATAGAAGGTTTCCTTATTTCTTGGCGTGCCTTTGCATTCAATAACAATTTCAATATCTCCTGATTCATTTAGAATTTCGAAATCATGGTTTGAATAACTTTCGCCTTCTGCATTCAACCAAATGATTTTCTTATCAGGATATTTTGTTTGGAGTAGTTCGTAAACAAATTTTTCACTTTTTTGCCGGATCTCTTCACTATATTCTGAATCAATCGTCAAAGTTGTTGACCTTATTTTATGAAAATCAGACTGATCGATTTGATTTTTTAGGGCATTTAACTCCTCAATTAAACCTTGTGTATAATTTAGTTGGTTGGTCAGTTTTGAACTTAATTCTTCAATTTTATTTAAAAATATCGACTTGTCTGAATCCTGCTGAATTTCGATTAACTTTTTTTCAAGCTTATTTGCACTTTTATGATCTAATTCTACTCTGGAATCCTTGATCTGATCTTTAATGTCAATTGTATCTTTAATAATGGCAACTTTAAGAGGAGCCAATTGGGCTCTTACATTGTTTACGTCATAACTGTTTGAATTAACATTAATGTATGCTCCTTTCGTGAATTCGGCCAAATCCTTAGCCTTCTCTTCGTATTCTTTTGTTTGCGCAATCCCTATGATGAAAATTTTACATGGAATATTGTACTTTTCCATTGCCTCTTTAGCTTTGACTATATAATTTCCCTTCCCTGTTTCTTGACCATCAGTCACCAAAATTATTTTTTTATCTGTAGCTGCTACTTTGCTTAATTCACTAATTGATAAAGTAATGGCGTCAGTTATCGGTGTGCCACCAGTATTCTGAGGATCACTAGGTAGTCTTGATATAACATTTTGTAGTGATCTTAAGTGAGAAGGTCCGTGGTAAATAATTTTTGCAATTAGAATATCTTCTTTACCAGAGTAGAAAGTCCGTATGGTAACTTTTTTTGCATAATCTATAGTTGGCAGAACCTCCTCGATCAAGATTCGTTTTTGTGCAGACATTCGAGTTGTTCCATCCGGAAGAAGATATTTTCCATTACTAATACTTCCCATACTATTTGATAAATCAACTAATATTTCAATTATTGTGTCCATGGTTGAGGTGTTTTTCTATGTGACTGCTAACGGCCCGGCAATATGGGGAGGTTGTGTTACCCGACGCAGCATCCGGGCAGAGTCCTGGTACTTTAGCCACAAGATTGTCACGGTGCAAGGAGGGTATGGCACGTGTTTTTGCCGTCATGGCACAAATTTTATTAAGCAATACGAGTGTCGCGGTACAAGTTTGAACAGAGCCGTGAGTTTACCCCCGATTAAGAAGTTGGTTGCGGGCACTGGCGCAGTGTCGCGATACAACTTTGATCGGAGCCAGAAATTTGTCAAAGTGCAGAAACTTATTTGCGATCAGATGAGCGTGTCCGGGTGCCGCGGGCATAACAAATTTGTCTTGGGTGCAGGAGCCAAGCAAAAACCGTGACAAACAACTTACCCATATTGTCCGCTTTATATTTACCTCAAGTTTCTAACATTTTATTCTTAATTATTATGTAAGTAATTGAAATTCTTTTCTTTTTGCTACTTTTTCTTTTCTTGTTGAAAGTTGTTAAATTGTTAATATTATGAAAGGGATAGGGTGAACTTATATATTGTCCAAGGAATATACCTATCAACACTATTAGTCCCTATCCCTTTTTAGTTGCTGGGAACCATTTAGAATAGCAGGCATCAGGCCTTTGAAAGCTACTAGTTACAGCAACATTTATAAACACTTAAGCTTAAAGTTATGGAAAACAAATGGATTATTGGTATTGATGTTTCAAAAGGGAGTTTGGATGTTTACATCCAATCTGTTCAGTATTACTTTGTTGTAAGTAATGACACACATGGTTTCACTAAATTACTGGAAACATGTTGTATCCAGTTAAAATGTCGGGTCAGAGAACTGTACTTTTGTTTCGAAAATACAGGTCGGTACAGTCGTTTACTGGCGGTATTTTTAACAGAATCAGGTATAATCTTTACAATGGCTCCGGCAATGGACATAAAAAAGTCCATGGGCATGAAAAGGGGAAAATCGGATCGAATTGATTCTAAAGCCATAGCTCTATATGCCTGGCAAAAGAGAGATGAGATCCGGCCTACAGTTCTTAATTCCGGAATGGTTGCTCAATTAAGGCAATTATTAACGCTAAGGGATAAACTGGTACGACACAGGACAGCATACAAGAATTCAATAAAAGATCTCAGGGACACATTTTTCGAAGGAGAAACCTCTTTCCTCAACGAATCCCATCATAGGATGATTGAATATCTTAACCATGAAATTTCATTGGTCGAAAAAGAAATAGAAACTATAATAGAAAGTTCTGAGCAATGGCTGACAAATTATAAATTAATCCAAAGCGTAAAGGGAATTGGTCCGGTTTTGGGGAAATACCTGATAATTTACACTGAAAATTTCACCCGGATAGATAATGCTAAAAGTTTTGCATGTTACGCAGGAATAGCTCCTTTTGAGTATTCATCTGGCACCTCAATAAAAGGAAGAACTAGGGTGCACCCGTTTGCAAATAAACTATTAAAATCATTATTAAACACAGCTGCCATGGGAGCAATTCGGATTAACGGTGAATATAAAACATATTATCAACGGCGTACCCAGGAAGGAAAAAACAAGATGAGCACATTGAATATTATCCGCAATAAATTAGTATTCAGAGTATTTGCAGTAGTAAAACGAAAAACCCCCTATGTTGATTTAACCAAATTTGCCGCTTAATTTTTTATCAGAAATTTGATTTTGCCTTAGAATAGTGTTATGTGTAGGGTTATTTTAAAACTGTCCAGATGTACGAGAACTATCTCATGCAGTTCTTAATCTCGTCATTCAGATAGGCCATGATAACTGTAGATCATTCATATCGTAATGCCTCCACTGGGTTCCTTGTGGCTGCCCTCCAACTTTGCCAGCTCACTGTAAGTAATGCCACTGCCATAGAAATAATTCCTGCCCCTATAAAGAGCCACCAACTCAGTTCCGTTTTGTACACAAAGCTTTCGAGCCATTTATTCATAGCATACCATGCAATTGGGCTGGCTATCGCGAAAGCAATAGCAACCCATTTTATAAAGTCTTTGTTAAGCATTAAAATTATTTCTATTTCCTTAGCTCCATTAATTTTGCGTATCCCGATTTCTTTGGTACGATTTTCAGCAAGAAATATTGCAAGGCCAAACAACCCTAAGCAACTAATAATAATTGCGAAAATTGTAAAGAAAGCAGCCATCTTACCAATTTGCTCCTTTTCTTTGAATTTTGCATTATATTCTTGATCTGCAAATTTGTAATTGAAAGGAGTTGAAGGCATTATTTTGCTCAAAGCTGCTTCTATCTTCGGTAGTGCCGCATTGGCACTTATCGAGGGTTTGATTCGAACGTAGAGCCAGCTCATATTATTTTCAGAAGGAAAAATTATTGATGGCCTTGCCGGTTCAAAGGGAGATCCTTTTACCATATCCTTAACTACACCTATAATCGTATAATACTTGATTTCCTGATTATTGGATGGTTTCCAGATGATCTTGTTAATTGGGTTTTTTAATCCCATCAAGTTCAATGCAGATTCGTTTATTAGGACTCCGGATAAATCGGTATGAAATTCCCGAGAAAAGTCTCTTCCTTCAATAAATTGCAGACCAATTGTCTTGCCATATTCGTATGAAACGTCTATAGTATTAAAAGTTGGATTAAATTCGGGGTCTTTGCCATCCCATTCAAAACCTCTGTTATTACCTAAAGTATTGGTAACAGGATAGTTTGAAGTTGCCATATCTTCAACGACACCAGTGTTTATAAGTTCATTTCTAATTAGATCATATTTGCCATAAAATTCCGATGAGCCCGGACGAAGTGAAATTAGCCCCTCACGAGTATAACCAACAGGCCGTTCCTTTGCAAACTGAATCTGCTTATTCACAGTTAGTGTGCTTATTATTAATGAAATAGAAATTGCAAATTGAAAAATAACAAGGAGTTTTCGTGGAAATGCTCTATAAACTCCTGTACGACTTCCGCCTCTTATAGCAATAATAGGGTCGAATGAAGATAAATAGAAGGCTGGATAACTTCCGGCCAAAAAGGTTGTAACGATAATAAATGCCAAAGAAAATATCCAATACCATTGATTATTCCATTGCATAGATAATTCCTTTCCAGTAACTTCGCTAAACCAAGGGATTACTAGACCTGTTAAAAAAAGTGCCAAAGCAAAAGAAACCACAGTCATAAGAAATGTTTCCCCTAAAAATTTTCTAATCAATTGTTGACGTGTTGAACCTATTGTTTTTCGTATACCTATTTCTTTAGCGTACTTTTCAGATCTGGCTGTATATAGATTCATAAAATTAATACATGCCAATAACAAAACAATGAAGCCGATAATACCGTACATCCATACATATTTCAATTGTTCACTTGTAATGTTTAAACCATTTTCGAATTGTGAGTATAAATGCCATCTACTCATTGGATGTAAGAAAATATCAGGTTTAGAAATATCAGAATATGGTTTCATTACGTCCTTAATAGAAACAGAAATATGTTCATACTCTGCTTTGGAATGAAGCTGGACATATATTTTCATGTTGTAATTGTTCCAGCTATCGAGTGTTAACCAGCCATTAATGTATTGATCTAGTGGTATAAGGTAGGATGCTTCCCGAAATTCAGAATTATTTGGCATATCTTTATATACTCCAGTTACCCTCAGATCCCAAGTAGCGTCCATTTTTACTAGCTGGTTAACCGGGTCAGCGACTCCGAATAGCTTTTTAGCCAGCGACTCTGATAGCATTATTGAATTTATGTCTTTAAGTCCATTCTGAGAACCATATACCATTTCAAAACTGAATATGGTGGGTCCATCGGGTTGCATAAAGAAACCGTTTTCAGTAAATTTTGCCTCTCCAGAAGCAATTATACGACTCTCGACTTGAGACCTTACAATTGCGACCTTTTCAAAGTAATTTCCATACGAGGATTTCAGAAGTGTCCCCAAACCTATTGGGAGAATGGGACTAGTATATATTTGTCCATTTTCAAAATCATTGCGCATAACTTCGGCAACTGTATCGTAGTTTTTATAGCATTTATTAAATGACAACTCATCATGTATCCACAAAACAATAAGTAAAACCACGACAATACCGATTGCGAGACCACCAATACTTATTATTGAAAATCTTTTATTTTTATCCAGGGTTCTATATATTGTTCTACCTAATTGTTTTAACATCTTTTTAATTTTTATTACTATTTCTAATGCATTGAATCATATTAATTCAAAGGACAATGCTAGACGCATATATCCTCCTAATGGAAAATTTTACAATTCTGAAAGATTGTTGTTTATCATTTTTCAAATGTCTAAAAGGACTGATACGATAATGATGCCATAAATGTATGTGCATGATATATAATTATTTAAAATTCACTGTAACTACAAGAAGTAAAAATCATTTACAAATCATCGTAAAAATATTATACAAATTAGTGACGATATTTTTGATTACAAGTGGAAAAAGAAGTGCAATGGAATCAAAAAGTGATGTTAGGTCAGATTCTTTAAATAACAAAATTGTTGTCAAATTATAGCCCAGGGATGGCAAAAAAGCATGTGTTTGGCAGCATCAGAGGCTGTCGCGGTGGCCGGCAGCCCGACTTAGACTTTGTCCCGGGAGACGAAACAGTCGAGGTGCAGTGAATTCAATAAACGGTAGTGAATTTTCTCTCATAGACTTTAATGGCTGACTCTGAAGCTGTCCGGGCTGCCGAGGCAATTAATTAGTGTCTGTCTTTTAACTTCAAGTGTTAATAAATACTGAGGTTTGCGAGAAAATATCAAGAAAGTTCCAAGTATCTTGGAATCAAAGATAATGAATCCATGAAAATCTTTAATGAGTTACTTTTGAAATTTGAAAAGCCTGATTGGTCAGCAAATCCGGAGTTTTGTGTAATTGACACTATTTTGGAATCGAGGCCTGATATTATTTTGATGTTGAAATCAGACATTATCGGTATTGAAAGAGCTTCAACTTTTGGGCGGCAAGATACCCCCAGTGTTGAACAAATTGTACGAGCAGCCATTTTCAAGGAAATGCGTGGAATGGATTACCGGGAATTGGAATATTCACAAAACGATTCCAGGATCTGTGGGACTTTTATAAAACTGGAAGGTCGTGATCCATACAGTTTTCAGATGTTTCAAAAATACATCTCTCGTATTAAACCTGAATCTCTGCACCGTGTACTGGTGGAGATTAATAAAATTGCCATAAGTGAAGGATTGGAAGACGTGAAAAGTGTTTCGCAGGATTCTACCGTAGTAAAAACCAATATTCATTACCCTACCAATAATTCCCTGGTATGGGATTGTGTAAAAACGAGTACCCGGTTATTGGCCCAATTGAAGGAAGAGATTGATACTCTTGATTTTATTGATTATACAAAATCAGCAAAGAAGACCTTCTATGAAATCAACATTACACGAGGAGAAGCTAAACGGATCCCCCTTTTTCATAAACAACTGATTCTTTTTACAAAAGTGATCAATCAAACCTCAAATGCGATAAAAAAAAAGTCCACGAGTATTATCGCCATGGTTATTCAGCATGAACTGGATAAATTGTTTGAACTGATGGAACAAGTATATGATGTGACCTGGCGCAAAGAAATTGCCGGTGAAAAAGTTGTCAATGAGGATAAAATATTTTCGATTTATGAACAGCACACTGATATCATTGTGAAAGGTCAACGAGAAGTACTTTTTGGCCACAAAATAAACCTTGCAGCAGGGAAGAGCAATCTTGTTCTGGATTGCCAGGTTTTAAGGGGTAATCCCTCGGATAAATCCTTGTTTAAACCAACCATTGACAATGTTATTCAAAATTACGACATCATCCCGCGCGACAGCGCTACTGATGGGGGATATGCCAGTTTAGCCAATCTGGGGCATGCACAGGAAGCAGGCATTGCAAATATTGTGTTTAATAAGGTTGTTGGCAGCATGCAGAATATTGCCAGTAGTTCGAACATGGAAACTCGGCTAAAAAAATGGCGTAGCACAATGGAGGCTATTATCTCAAATATAAAACGGGGGTTCAACATCTTTACCTGTAATTGGAAAGGATGGATTCATTTTCAGGCAAAGGTTTTTTGGAGTATTTTGGCATATAACTTCAGGGTGATGACCGGATTAATTCTTGCCCGGATCAAACCCGTTACAAAGGTCTGCTGATTGTCGGAACGACCAGCAAAAACAGGTGTTTTAAGTAATAAACCTATAAACGGAACAAAAAAGATATGTAAAAAAAATCAAAATCCGGCGGATATTAACAAATTTGGCGGAGATATTAACCGGATTTTGTCCTCATTTTACTGAGAGATGATTTTTTGCGTTAAATCCCCCTGCGCATCAAAAAACATACAGGTTAATAATAAAAGCGGGGACATTATGGACAGACACTAATTAAACCGTCCGAGTTATGGGCAGTTTATGTTAACGAAATATTATGTTTGTGTTTGATAGTCGTTGTACTTCAGGCTTTGAGCCAACTATTTTGTCAATCATTTTTATGGTTTTATAAAACTTAGCGTATTTTCTGTTTTTAAAGAAGCCAGCTATTAAAGGAAATTGGCAATCATCCTTGTAAGTCAGATTTTTAAATTCCCCGTTGATCCTGAATTGTAATTTTGTTTCAAAGCTTGGCATTATATAACTTTCGCAAGTAAATGAGTAATTGTCAGGATATGTATCTAATTCATTTTTAATTATCGAATTATATTTTTTTTTTAATTCAGTGCTACTAAACTGAATTTTTACAATTGAATCTCCCACAGAGTAGCTTCGTTGATAAGTGGAATCATAAGAATTTATTATTTCATTTATGGATTCCTTTTTAAAAGCAAAATCATAAGGATATTTTTCTTCAATAGAATTACATCCATAATTGTTGAAAAAAAACAATAGGACAAAGATTAGTGATGCTTTTACCTTCATGTTCATAGTTTATTTTTAATCAGTGGCCGTTAGGTTAGAATCGCTGATTTAAAGTTAACGCATATATGAGAAAATTGTCTGAGTATAGTATCTGCCTGGATTCGAGCGCAATTTCCCATAACGGCAGTCTGTCTAATAACCTCCGTTTTTACGATTCTGGAAATTTTAATGCATAGATATTCAATATGATAAAAATTTCAAAATATAATAATTAAAGGTTTTTAGACAGTCTGACGGCCCGGTGGTATGGTTAGGTGCCGCCTGTTAAGGAGTTATCTCTAATCCAGTCATGACTGATATTGTCGAAGCATCCTGTAGTGTCACCTTCCAGTATGGCTGTTGCGCTATCGTTTCTTGAGAGATGAATGTAACATCTTTCAATAGCGTCATGGCAACTTCTTTTTCGGCGAAAGCCGTAAGAGGAGAAGTCAGCGGTAGTTTCCGATACAGGATCAAGGGCAGAAAGGAATAGAGCCTGCATTGCCCTGTCTTTCATTGTAGGTATTCCGAGGGGTCTTTTCTTACCGTTTTATTTTCTGTAATTTATTGAATCAGTAGCTAGTAGGAGTATATTTCTAGATTGTTTTTTTGATCTTTCCTCAATCTCTCTCAAAATAGTAAACGAAGACATATCAGCATTGATACTGTAAATCTTTATGAATCTGTCAAGGATCATATCTGTTAATTTATTTGTTTATACTCATCTGATCCGGTGTCCGCTTAAGCCTAACGTTTGGCGGTATGAAACGTAGCGGATTGCGTGGCTGCGAACCTATCCCACGTTACTGACCTTGCCAGCGGGATCTGAGCTTGCAAACTGCACTGAAACCGCTATGTTTTATGACCGCGTGTGGGCAATCGTGTTTTTTACACAAAATTAGCTTGTTGTAATTGCCTTACGGAGATATCAATATATCTTGGATTTGAAAACATACTTCTTTTTCTATCACTCCAATTATCCAATTGTTTACTGATTAACTCTTTTTCAAACGAGTTCTGATTTGTTGTAATAAAATCAATTGATGATAATAGTTCAAGTGCAAAATCTGAATAAAAACCAGTTAAGAAATCAATCGTTTTTTTTGCAATACTATTTAACTCAGAATTACTTTCAACATGAGCTTTTACCATATTATAGCCATCTGATATTAAAGTTAGAGGTTCAAATGGTTTTTTATTCATATCGCTATATCCCATTATATAACTACCATTCAGTACATTTAATACAAATCTAACCTTACCAGAATATGGTCCGTAAAAGTTTGGACTAAAATCAAGGTTAAAATATTTCTTAGCTCCAAATCTTTGTAAGAAATAACAGACTTTTTCACTAGAAAATTCCGAAACATACTCTCCGTTTTTTACTAAATCATATAAAACATAAAGAAGTAATGCTCTTGCATCTGTCAATTTCACTCTTTCTTTTTTTAATTGTTCTTTTATATGTTGAGTTGGTTCAAAAACTATTATTTCAACATCGAGATTACCGAGTTTCTGTTCGATGATTTTTTTTACTCTCTCCCATTCTAATCCACCATTCCCAGCACCTAATGGAGGTATAGCAACACTTTTTATTTCGTATTCTTTTAAAACACGAACTAAATCATCTAAACCTGCGTCAATAAAACTATATTCAGAAGGTTTTCTCCAATCTTTTTTGGTTGGAAAATTAATAATATACTTTGTTCCTGAACTAAGGTTTGAATCTTTGACAATGAATAATTTACCAATTAAAATTTCATTTCTTTTACAGGCCTCAACGTAAGCTTTATAATTATTTTGAAATGCTTTTTTAAATTGCAGTGCAATACCCTTTCCCATTACACCAACAGTATTTACGGTGTTAATTAATGCGTCAGCATTACTTTCCAAGATATCTCCTGTTATATATTTTATCATAGTCTTTAGTTTTAATAGTATGCTTGAGGTATAATCTTAATTTTATCATTTGATACACCAAAAGAAATTAATTTGTCCTTAGCCTTTTCGTTGTAACATCCTAAAGCTGTTATAAAATCTGGGGATAAATCTCCACAAACTAAGAATTCAGCTTGCTTTTTTCTTTTTATATTTAAGTTTTCAGCTCCTCCCCAATATGAAGATTTTACTGCTTCCCAATCAACAATATTTACAAGTTCATTAATTTTTGATTTGTCGTAAAATGTGGTAAGCATGTCTGTCGCATGACCATCTGAGAAGTAAAAATTGAGTTTTGAAGAAATTATCTTACTTACAGCGCATCCCAAATAAATTATATCAGCAGGTGAAGTAGCCTTTTCCACAAAATTTCCGCCATGTTGAGCTACATAGAGCATCGGCATTTTTGCCCCAAAATAGAAAGGAATAAAATCTCCTAAAGTTATAGATACAACACCATTAGTAGGGTTTAACTCTCCATTATCTATATTTACTTTTTTCTTACTTCTAGTATCAATCAAGCTTAAGTCGCCAATATTTTTATAATCTGGATTTTTATTAATGGAGTCTTTGTGCGTAATGCCATACTGAAGAATATGTGGAATATTCTCTATGTGAGTGATTCTGTAAAGTATAACTTTATTTAGTTCCACAATTCGTCAATTACTATTATTTCTCAAATATAAACCATTATTCAATCAATCAAAAATCCAAGCAAATATGCAGCTGTGAGTCTTTGTCGGGTAACTCAGGCGGGTTACCCCTCCCTTGTCCCCTAAGAACTCCCGCTTAAAGCGGGATAAACTCCCTTGAACCTTTCGACTCATCCGGCTCAAGCTCTCGTAAGGCGGAATAAACCACCCGGTAAAATACTAAAAATCAGTTTAAAAATCTGTAAAGTTTTCTATGAAAGAAATACTTATTCCAGAAGGAATCGAAAGGATTGGCTTCACCGGCAATAAGCTTGTGGCGGACAATTCGGAAGGCGGCAAACATACGTAGAAGAATAGTCTTGTGATCGTTAAATTTGCCGAAGAATTGCCACTTACGGTTGCCAATACGCATGAATAGGAGGGAGACGATTTTACGATACCCCAGATTGTTGTGTCTTCTCCTTGCCCAGTTCCAGATGTTGCGCCATAAGATACGGTCCAACTTGAAGAACGTACTTTTAGAACACACATTTCTGTGATAATTGGCCCATCCTGTGATAATTGGGTTAAGATTGCTGATAAGGACAGCTGCTTGTGAACCCCTGTGTTTGACGATTATCTCTTTCAGTTTTGTTTTCACCGCTTTAATGCTGTCGCTCGAAGGGCGGATAAGCAGGTTGCCTTTGTTGTACATCCTGATATTCTGTCCCAGAAAGTCGAACCCATCGAAGATGTGAGTGATTTTTGTTTTCTCCTGAGATAACTGTAGCCCTCTTTCTTCAAGAAAATGTTCTATTATTGGCTTGATCTTGTTTTCCAGTGTCTCCTTATCTGTGGCAGTAACGACAAAGTCATCGGCATACCGGATAAGGTGGATCTTGTGAGGATTGTTCTTGCGGCAGCCATCAGGTCGGATCGTGATTCCGAATGCATTGTCAATGACTGCTTCAAGCCCGTCGAGGGTCATGTTGGCGAGAGTTGGAGAAATTATACCACCCTGCGGTGTACCTTTTTCTGTTGGAAACAATCGTTTGTTTTCAATAAATCCGGCTTTGAGCCATTGTTGCAGTATCTTACTATCCATCGGGATGTTTTCGATAAGCCATTGATGGCTGATATTGTCGAAACATCCTTTGATGTCTCCTTCCATTACCCATGTTGCACTATCTTTTCTGGAAAGATGTATGTAGCATCTTTCGATAGCATCATGACAGCTTCTATATGGACGGAAGCCATAAGAGCCTTTATCTGCTTTGGTCTCGGCTACTGGTTGGAGTGCTAAAAGGTGTAAAGACTGAAATGCCCGGTCTTTCATGGTAGGAATTCCTAATGGACGTTGTTTCCCATTCTTTTTAAGGATATAAAGACGACGTAGAGGCATTGCTTTGTAGTCCTTTCGTGATAGTGATCTGGCAGCCAGATATTTTTGTGCAGGAGTCTTCCATCGAATACCGTCAACACCCGATGTTCGTTTTCCTGAATTTTCAGTAACCCGTTTTACGGCCAGCAATTTGGCTGTAAACGAGTGGGTAAGCATCCATTGTAAAGCTTTGACTTTATTTGGTTTGCCTTCCCTTGTTGCCTTTGCAATACGTAGTTGAAATGACTTTACTACCTTCTCAACCTTTTTCCAGTTAATAGAGTTCCAGTCTACTGACATAGTTTCAAGTGCACAATCCGGTTTATCGGACTTCATTTGCTTTTCCTGAATTAGAGTCTTATTTCAATGTTCTTGCAATCGAGAACCTGATGGAAGTTGGCATATCCTACTTATTACAAGTTGGCATTAGCTTTTTCCATCATCCCATACCTGTATTACATTGTGATTGTCTCACGACAAACCTACCATTTACAACGATGGAGTTATACAGGCTTACCACGTTCCGCTCAAATAACAGGATGGGTTAGGCGCTGTCTATATACCGGAAGATCAACATCCATGTGCTTATAGCTAATGTACTTGCATCTTGTCTTATTGCCGTTTTGGCCAGTGTGTGTCAACAACTTTCACACTTTCGCGCATGACGGTACGTCAACGACAGTTCAGATATCTTCACCATACCAACCAAGCCGACACCTTTCGGAATGTTGTTATCCGTCAGGGAATCTTTTCCCGGCAGCTTCACACCCGGAAATCGCTCTCCACGCATGTGCCGGTATGCTACTCGTGATGGAACACGAGGTTAAATCAATTTAAAAAAGAACGTTTAACAGTTATTTGAGCGACTTCGTGTCGCACTTAGCGTTGCCCATAACAGCAGTTTGTCTAAAACCTGTTTATTCCGGCAATTATTACCTGATTTAAGCCGCTACCCAACGTCCGAAGAAATTTTTGTTCAGTACTGACACTATTGAAAGAGATGGCTTAAAAAGTCTGATTTTTGACCAGGAGAGGCCTGTTTTGCTCAAAAACAATAAGACAAGCATCCGGAGATACTCCTTCAGCCGATCCCTGGTCAAAATATTACCAATCCGCCGGAGATTGTATGCCAGATGTCTTTCTATTTTGGCCTGCTTGTAGTTATTCTTCTTGCTGTTTTGCGCCCTTAGATTGGTGCTGTCACCGGCAATCAGTTTTCCTCCGATAATTTCAAAATGCTTTGCAATCTGAACTGTTGCTCTGAAGACTTTCTTTATGGCCTTTGGATTGTCTCTCCTGAAATTGGCAATCTTGTTATGATCAGGTCTGAGGCACCTTAAGAGCCACATCACTTCAATGTTCCGCGCACATTCTTTTTCCAGATCCCGTGATGACCGTATCCGACTGGGGAAATACACCTTTGAAGTGATTGGATTTTGGTATTATTTGTTGGGGAGTAGTTTTTCCAACTGGTTTGCCGGGTAATCCGGGATGGTTTCCAGAGCATTCTTTAACCATGTAAATGGGTCCACTCCTCTGATCTGGCAGGTGGCAAGCAGCGAATAGATAACTGCTCCCCGCTGTGCTGCTTCATGTGATCCTGCAAAGAGATAATTCTTCCTTCCCAGAGCCACGGGACGTATGCTGTTTTCAATAAGATTATTGTCAATATTAAACCGTCCATCTTCAGTGTACCTTATCAACCGGGGCCAAAGGTTCCGGGTGTAATGTATTGCCATTCCTATGGCACTTTTTGGCAATACATCCCTCGCCTGCATGGTAAGCCACTGTTCTATTTCAGCTATTATTCCCAGTGAATGTTCCTGCCTGATAGCCTTTATTTCATCATATGTTAACGCTTTATTCCTTGCCTCACGTTCGATATCATACAGCCTACCGATCATCGTTAAGGCCTGTGAGGATCTCACGGGATCATTGTCCTTAGCATGTTCAAATTTACGTCTGGCATGAGCCCAGCAGGCAAGATGTTTTATCTTTCCCTGAACTCCCAGATCAGCGTATGCACTATATCCATCACTCTGAAGATCTCCCGAAAAATCCTGTAGAAAGTTTTTTGGCCCTTCACGGCCCCTGGTCTTCCTGTAATCAAAACACACCAGCCGTTTTACAGGATCATAATATACCCAGTAGTAACCCCGGTGTGTTGCTCCCGGCTTATCTTCCGTGAGCACAGCTATGGGAGTTTCATCTGCCTGAAGGTAATCTGATGTTACTATTATCCTTTTTTCAACGTCATATACCGGTACCAACCATCTCTCTATTGCCATATTAGCCCAGCCACCTATCGTGGAATCAGGTATATGAAGGTTCTGACGTTTAAAAATTTTACTCTGCCGGTAATAAGGAAGATGGTCAACAAACTTGCTGACTAATATTTGCGCAATCATTGAAGCTCCTGCATTACCCTTTGGTATAGGCAGTGAAGGAAGATCTGCTATCTCAATACGTGTGGATTCATCGCTGGATTCAATAATGTACTTCGGCCTGATGATCTGGCGAACATAAATATTGGCAGGATCGTACTCAAGTATTTCGGTGATTTCTTTGCCGATAAGTTTTGCCCCTTCAGGAAGGTTATCTGGTTCAATGACTTCTGTCTCGCGAGGCAGATGTGCCGGGAGTTCTGCCCTGAGAGGTTGTTTTTTCTCCGGGGTTTCCGGCTTTGTCCTTGTATAGGTAATCGTTTCCTTCTCAGGTTCCGGGTCAGCTTGTAATGGCAAATCAAATAAAGTGCACTGAAGAGGATCCGGAGTGATAAAACGTTCCCGTTTTGATCCGTATATTAATCTCTGAAGTTCCGCGAGCTGGTGTTTGAGCCATACAACCTCTGATTCCTGATCCAAAAATCGTTGGTATTCCGCTTTCGATATAGTTATGGTCTCTTCGCTTGTCATGACATAAAATTACATCATGAAAGCATTGAATCTACTTATTTTGAACCTGTTATTTTTAACAAATCAAACAAAAATTGTTCTTAAAAACGCGGCCTTTTTCTTGTATGTTTCATCGAAAAACCAGTGATCATCATAGCAAGCTGACCATATTCCAAAGGTTGTGATAACCCTGCCTTTGTTCCAGATGGAAGTTCAAGAGTCCCCCTTTCGAGTCTTTTATAGAACAGGACATAGCCACCAGGTTCCCAGCGAAGCATCTTTATCCGGTTACGCGGTTTGTTGATGAAGATAAATAAATCCCCACTGCGAGGATCTTCTCCAAGCTTGCTACTTACTAATCCACTAAGCCCGTCAAAACCCATACGCATGTCGGTGGATACGTTATAGAGAAAATACCTGGGCGATGTTATTGAGAACATAACCCTAAAGGATGACCAGTTGCTTTATTACTGATATCGGTGTTCCTACTGGTAATCTAAGCTCAACTCCTCCTGGATAACGCAGTACTATTTCATTAACGGATGAAAGATCTGTCAGTCGCAGAAATCTTCCTTCTTCAGATACTGTGTCTTTGTGTTTATACAACCAGTAACGCAGAGTATGTATGGATACCCTGTTTGCACTCGCGTAATCGGTCTGTGTCATACCTGATGATCTCCACTGCTGTGCTATGATTAAATTCCCGCAATTCATCTCTTTCGTACTCATCTTCTTTTTCCCGAAAGATCAGCATGTGCTTCCAGATGTCAAATATGCACTTCCCCAGTCGGATACTGATGACCGCACTTTATTCAGATACCCGCAGATGAATAGTTTGTGTATATCTGAAGGATGATAAGCCGGGCGACCGTTTTCGATAAAGTCGGTTCTGAATCCATAATCTTTTGCAGAAAGGCTATCGACAAACAGGTCTATTATCCGCACTTCATTTTCCGGGTCGATTGTCTGATCCAGGGAGACAGGAAAGAGATTAATCTGGGTTCTGTCTTGTCCTTGTATGAATTTCATGGATAGAAGTTACAAAACTCATTTGAATCTCAGTTGCCTGAACCTCTGGAGTTATCAACAGTGAAAGGGGGTTTTTAGACAGTCTGACGGCCCGGTGGTTTAATTAGGTGCCGTCTGCGTTAATTAAACCGTCCGAGTTAGCTTGTGCTTTTTATTTTTTGTCATAGTGAAACCGACATGCATAGATCAAGATATCCGAATCCTCAACTTGGTAAACTAATCTGTGTTCTAAGTCTATTCGTCTAGACCAGTATCCAGTTAGGTCAAATTTTAAAGGCTCGGGTTTTCCAATACCCTCATAAGGAGTTCTCTGAATGTCCTTAATTAATGCGTTTATCTTCTTGAGGGTCTTTTTGTCCTCTGTTTGCCAGTAGACATAATCTTCCCAAGCATTTTTTGAAAATGTAATTTTCATCATTCCTCAATCAAGCTATGTTTAACCTTCTTCCCGGTTTTCATCTGCTCAATTGATTCAAAGAGTCTTTTTGCATTTTTCTTAGAACTTAATAAATGCAAAGTCTCCATGATGGAATTATATTCGTCGAGGGATATTAATACTGTCCCCTTCCCTGAACCTCTCTTGATAATCAAAGTCTCATTGTTATTTTCAACATTATCTAGATAGTTTTTAAGTCCGGTTCTGAATTCTGTGTAATTTGCTACTATCATTTGAATTTGTTTAAGTATTTAATCAAGTACAAATATACGTACTTTATTCTGTAATTCAAAATATCTGGTATTTTCGTTTGGTTTTTGCCAGTCCTGGTAGATGTTCAAGAAATTTCGGGTCACGATGAAGTTGTTAAATGGACTAAGTCCTTATAAGCGAATGATAAGTTACTTGTCATGACGAAGTTGTCCAGATGATACAGCAAAAGCCAAGTCCCAATTGCCTGGTTGTGACTAGCTCCGAGTTAGCTGCTGACTTATTTTTTTATGGTCTTGATGAACTCTCCCGCGGACATAACAGGTAACTTACTTTCTTTAAAATCTTGCTGATTTCTCGTAATTATTAAGTTCTGGTCGTTTTCAATTGCTGTATAATACTGTATAGCATCTTCAAAATCACGCAAATCTGAATTAAGTGCTAAATCAGTTATTTTATCATCAAGGGGAAGAACATTGACAAGGACTTTGAATTTTCTTAATATGCTTCTGACCTCAATCTCTGGGTTCTGTCTTGATAGAATGTAGTGGGCATCAGCTATACAGAGAGAAGAGATTGAAAGCTTTATTTTTTTCTTGTCTGCCAATGAAAAAAGTTTTGCAGCCTCAGTATAAAAAGGCATTCTATTAGCCAGCAAATCAAGAATGATGTTAGTGTCAAGAAAGAGATTTTTCATGAGTGCTTTTTTATCAAGTAATCTGTACGATCCTTTTTATAGTCATAGTCTTCAGGTAGGGAAATTACTCCACTAAGACTTTTAACCAAAGGAGTTATCTCAATATCGTCAGAGTCTGGTTTTGTAACAGTGTCAAGATATGATTCGATCATTTTTGACAGACTTGTCTTACGATGTTGAGCATATCTCTTTGCCCGGGAGATTACATCGTTGTCGAGTTTTATTGTGAGTTTGGTATCCATAGTCAATTTTGTCCGTGCAAAAATAAGGAATATGTACGTATTAACCAAGTGCGGAGGCAGAAAGTTGGCAGCTAACGGCAGTTCGTATCAAACCTGCCGACAGGGTAACAGCTCGTCGATGTTTTGGATTGAGTGAATTCATAAACGGTAGAAATTTTTCTCTCATAGACTTTAAGGGCTGACTATGAAGCTGTCCGGGCTGCCGAAGGCAATTAATTAAACCGTCCGAGTTATGGTTAGTGATTTTTTGTTTGAGTCTTTAGTCCAGAAATTGTCATGGTAAGAAAATCAAGACTCTGAGAGTAATCAAGTTCAGAATATTCGAGTCCGAGTTTTCTAATGCTTTTATAATAATCACTTAGATTTTTATAATAATTTTTTTCCAATTCAATAGATACAATTTTCTTACTTAATTTCTCAATAAGAAACCATTTCTCAATGAGTCTTGCAGTTCTTCCGTTACCATCTTGAAATGGATGAATCTTAACAAAAACCAAATGAATATAGGCTGCATAATAGAAAATAGCGGGAAGAGATTGTTTGTCATTTAGCAGGATTGAAATATCTAAAAACAGTTTTTCTAGCTCTGACTTAACAATATTTGGTTCAGCAGCAACATATTCTATTCTATCATCACTATTTAAAACGAACATTGGATTATTCCTAATTAAGCCTCTCTGATTCTTTGGGAGAAGATTTCTACTGAGTATAGAATGAGTCTTTAGGACATTCTCAAAACTGAGATTGTTCTCAAGTGTAAATTCATATGCCAGTAATAAGTCATCAGATTTTTTAGTATAATCAGGTTTATATTTAACATTCAGAAATTTGTGTTTATAGTAAGAGTCAAAATCGATGTTTTCGCCTTCTATTTTTGAAGAATATACGGATGAAATTGAATTATAAAACTGAAAATAGTCTACAGGGACAGAATCGTCTTCAATTAAAGTAATTGTTTCCTCAATATCGAAATCAATCAACATTGAATACTCAGTTAAAAGACTATTCGATAATATATTAAGTTTGCTCGCCGTCATTAATTTTCTTTCAAAGATAGTGAATAGTCTTGAAACATACTTTTAGAGAATTAGGTTCTTACAGTGTCATTAGGATATGGTTTTCTACTAATCCCAATAGACGTGAAAGATTGTCTTGTCATGCGAATTTTGTCAAGATATCCAATCCTGGTAGATGAGGTTTTCTCGGTGAAGGATATTGCTTTTTCAGTTATGGTTAGTGTTTTGAAGTTATCTAACGTGCAGGTTGTGAGGCATTAACCATAACGGCCCGGTGGTATAGTAAGTTGCCGTCCGTGTCAGGGTTGGCGAGTTTTTTGCCAGTCCCGGTAAACGGATCTAAGTTGTCCCGTCACAGAAAACTTGATTACGTATGAGTCCCGGTAATGAAAACGCCATTTACTTGTCAAGGTAATTTTTATAAACGGAGAGCAAAAAACGCTGCCAACTGAGCGTCGGCCTGCAGCCCTACTGACTTTGTCTCGGCAGCAGGATAAGTCAGGGTACACCAAATTTAATAAGTGAATTGAAGTTGGGAGCATAGACTTTAAGGGCTGATTATCAAGCTGTCCGGGCTGCAGAAGGCAATTAACTATACCATCCGTGTTATGTTTAGGCGAAATTTTAAAGTTTTGAGTCCATTTGTAATTTGTCCAAAAGGGATAAGTCATCTAGTTTGCTGAGGGAACCAACTTTGCAAATCTAGTGTCATGTTAAGGATGAGATAGGAACTATTTCGTTTAATAACATGCATATATATAGTGTATTATGACTTTTATCTTTCGTCTTTTTACTTTTAACTTAACACTAGATACAGCTGAATTTTATTTTCTTATTTTGTAATAATCTAGTCGAGGAATACGACTAACATAAGAAAAAACAATCTATCTAATGGTGGAAAAGGAATTCATAGAATTAATTAAAAATCATCAAGGGATATTACATAAGATTTGTAGCGTCTATTTCATTCGAAATCCATACAAAGAGGACTATTATCAAGAAATTCTGATCAGGCTTTGGAAATCCTATCCAAGTTTTAGAAACCAATCAGCTTTTTCTACATGGCTTTATAGAGTTGCTCTAAATACAGCGATTGACATAATTCGTAAGGAAAATCTCCAACCTGTACACACTGAACTTTCAAAAATTGAATATAATATACCAGATCAAGAACACAACATCGAATCTGAAAAAAAGGAAACACTTTATCAAGCAATAAGTCAGTTATCCGATGTAGAGAAAGCGATAATCATTTTGTATTTGGAAGATTATAGTTATAAGGAAATTGCAGAAATAATAGGAATTTCAGAAAGCAATACTGGTGTCAAAATCAACAGAATAAAGAGTCAACTAATTAAAATAATGACAAATGGAAAACAATGATTTAAAAAAACTGTGGAATGATGCACATGCTTCAAATAAGGAAAATGTTTTCGATAAAGTAAGTATCCCAAAATCGTTAAGCATGAATCATAGTAAATCAATCTCTAAAGTTTTATCAGACGTAAAATTGAAAATCCTTCTTTATTTATCCGTCTTGATGATTTTTATTGGCTTAATGATCTATGCTTTAGGATATCTTGGGTTGAGTTTATCAATGAATTCAATAATTCCACTGGCTATAGTTGGTATATTTCTTGCAATAAAAACAACCTCAGAAATACACAGATATAAAATCCTTACCAAAACAGCTGATAATATGTCAGTAAAAGAATCTATGTTATTTTTTCGAAAGAAATTGGATAGAATAAAAATATCTGATTTTCTAACTTATCTTATATTTTTCTACATGTTGGCAATCTTGATAATAATTAACTACATAACTGATATTAGGGGAATTAAGAATTTGTCATGGAGTAATGAAATTCTCCCGGTACCACTGTTAGTAATTTTAATTTTAATGCTTCTATTTATTCCTTGGGTTATTAAATATCAACATAATCAGAGGTACAAAAATCTATATGCAAAGCTCAACGAATCTGCTAGTATCCTCAATGATGAGAAGTAATCAATTTTGTTGGTAGGGGTCCGGATTTATATACAGTTGTAGCCGCTCTCAACCTCTGATGTGGTTTTTGCAAAGTCCCGATAGATGAGTAGGAGTTTATCTTGTCCAGGCAGATTTGTCCAGATTGCTTAATCCCGGTAGATGGTACGAAGTTGTTACGTCACGATAAAACTGTCCAAGTGGCGATGCAAAAACCATGAGAGTGTCTTTAGTCGATATTGAAGTTGTCCATATTGATATGCCCTTTATTGTCCGTGTTATGGGCTGTTGCTGTATTTTTATCATTTAAAATTGACAGGTTCTAGGTCTTTAAATTATTCATAATCTTCTGGTCTAACAGTAATAAGAAATAGAAATTCCCCATTTAAATCCTTATAACTGTAGTTGACTGTTGCATTATTATCGCGAACGAACTTCATTCCAGGATTTGTCTTTACTTCGTTAATAATTCTAGGTGTTAAGAATGATTTAAGTCCTTCAGTATCTATATATTGTTTGCTACCAGAAATTAATGAATAATTATATTGAAATACTTTGTTTGGTAAAGCAATAGTATTATCAAGTCTAGTAAGGCTATCGACCATTATCGGACAGGTCTTATTTAACTCACTTGCAATTTCCATTAGATTTTTATCGAATGCAGGTTTTCTAACAAATGAGACAAGCTTTTCACCACCAAGTTGTCCAATTGCATAGAATATTGCAAAAGCCAGTGCAAACCCAATCCAGTACTTTAATCCTTTTGATTTCTTCTTATTTGAATCCTCCTTTGAGTGTTCAACAGGATTTGTTGTGCAAATTAATTGTTTAAAGTCCTCAAACGTGTTATTAGGATTGTCTTTCTTCCAATCAGTGAAGTTATTCTTTAGAACCTTGTTGCAGTTCTTACAAAAGGTTAAGTACTCGGTCTTTAATTCATTAAAATGACCGCAATTGGAGCATTTGAGATAATGCATGAAAATGATATTTAATTGTTAATTGAAAGTAATAATTTTTATAATCTGATCAAATCCGTTATAGGTAGTTGAGCTGAATTGTAGATCACTCAATTTTTGTTTCAAACCTAATTTCATTAATCACGATAACTGTCAGGGTACGAGCGCAATTGCCCATAACGGCCCGGCGATTTAATTAGTTGGCGTCCGTGTCGGGGTGCCGCGTTTTTTGCAAGTCCCGGTAGACGGTGCAAAGTTTCGGGTCACGGTGAAGCTACGAGACAGTACCAAGTCCAGGTAGATGGCAGTGAAGTTTCGTGTCAAGAAATAGTCTTGGTGCGAGCAAAAAACAAGGCACCAGCGCGGTGGCCGGCAGCCCGACGTAGACTTTGTCCCGGGAGACGAAACTGTCGTGGTGCACAGAAGTTAATAAACGGCTGTGAATTTTCTCTCATAGACTTTTAGGGCTGACTTTGAAGCTGTCCGGGCTGCCGAAGGCACTTAATTAAACCGTCCGAGTTATGTTTAGGCCTAATTAATTGTCAAGGTAGTAGCAAATCAGGCTCTATTTTATCCAGCGAGTTTGTAGTCTCGGATTAAGAGTCCTGGGGAAAGATTTAATCTTATAGTGAGATTACGAATCATCTCAACGGTTAACTTTCGTTTGCGATTGAGTACTTCGGAAACCCTATTCTTACCTCCAATTACATCGGCAAGGTCAACCTGTTTAAGTTGCATTTCTTCCATTCTGATCTTAATTGCCTCAATAGGATCTGGGGCATCAATATGGTAATGTTTCTTTTCGTATTCGTCAATCATTAATCCAAGAATATCTGCCTCGTCACTTTCCATTGTACCAGTCTTAGCATCAAAGATTTTCTCGAGTCTTCTAAGTGCTTTCTGGTAATCTTCCTCGGTCTTAATCAGTTTAATATTCATTGCTTTCCTTTTTAAATCGTGTTTGCATCAATTTTCTCATAGTCTGCATGAGACCCAATGAATCTGACAAAGATCCATTGTTTTTCAAAGTTGAATTTTGCTACCAGCCTGTAAGAATTGCCTTTTATGTTGAACACAATCCTACTATCCTTTAGTACGCTGGCATTTGCATAAGTCTTTTTGACATCATTAGGCGTTTTCCAATCTGAGTTCATGGCAGTGTCATACCATGTTTTTAAGTATTGTTCAGAGTCAGAGTGTTTTTCCCAAAACTGTCTAAGAGTACTCTTTGCAAAAATTCGCTCCATTAATTTATTATCTGCAGCAAAGATAGGAATTAATTCCCAAATTGGGAACTAATTGTGAGTTTATTTTACTGGGTTGCAGAATTTGTTGGGTTGTAGATTCGCGGGTGGCTTAAACATAACGGCAGTCTGTCTAATAACCTCTGGTTTTACTATTCTGAAAATATTAATACACAGATAATCAATACAATGAAAATTTGACAATATAGTAATTGAAGGTTTTTAGACAGTCTGACGGCCCGGCGGTTTAATTAGGTGCCGTCTGCGTCGCGGTGACGTGTTTTTTGCCAGTCCCGGTAGACGGCTGAGAAACCCCGGGTCACGGTGAATCTGTTAAACAGTACCAAGTCCAGATAGATGGCAGTGAAGTTTCGTGTCACGATGAAATAGTCTCGGTGAAGAGCAAAAAACAAGGCACCAGCGCGTCGGCCCGCCAACCCAAAGATGCTGTCCCGGGAGACGAAACCGTCGAGATGCCACAGTGTTTTATAAATGGAACAGAGTTTACGAACATAGATTTTGGGGCTGGTTACAAAGCTGTCCTGGGTTGGCGGAAGGCACTTAATTAAACCGTCCGAGTTATAGCTAGTGTTTTTTTAAATTGTCATGATGTAACAAACTTTGGATTATGGATTTACGGAGCCGTCTCTTTGCAAGCTCTTTTAAAAGCTTTGGCGTCGCGCTGGCATACGCGGCTTTTAAATGTGCATGCAAATGTTTAAAACTATCATTATGGAGTAATAATCTTTCCTGTTTCAATTAAGTCAATTGCGTTTAATACTTCTGCTTCATTGTCAAATTTATACTTGAAAAAAACATTCCAATTCATTTCGAAATCAGGATGTAACAACTTTCCTGTCTGACTGTCATTTTTAAACAGTACTTGCATGGAGTTTGATATACTTCCTTTTATTTTTGTCTCCGGGAGTTCAAATTGAGTGCTTTCCATAAAAGAGTTTCCTGCCTGCTTTGGAGCAACTCCGATAATTGATGTATTTCCCAGTTTTTTAAGGAAGTAGGTGAAATGAAATGCAGCACTAAAAGTATTGATGGAAGTAAGTACAATTATATGTGGCTTAATATTTAACTCGATAGATTTTTTTACAAACTCAGTTCCGAATCCCTGATAGCCGTTTTCCACTTGTTTTACCTTATCTAAGTAAGAATCTCCCTCAATGTTACCAAACGCATAAGAATTGTAATCTCCAACAACATAATCAGTTTTATTTCCGTTGTTGTATTGGTTTATTGTAATATTATATTTGTGCAATAAAAGTGGTGATAATTTCACGAAATATTCTGCATGAAAATCAAAATTAATATACTTGTCACCATACAAAATATAAAGCAATGGTTTTATTAATGGTGTCATACCTCCAGAGTTGTTGCGTAGGTCAATAATAAGAAATTTTGAACTTTTAGTTTTCATTTCACGAAGCATTAAATAAAATTGCTCATATAATGCCGGGACCTGCTCTATGTTACGCTTTAAATCACTGGTTCTTTTGTCTTTTAATATTCCACTATATATCCATTGAAGACTCCCTTCTATGTTTTGAGGACTATCTCTGTAAACCTGGTCCAGGTACTCCCTACTTATAGTGCTGTTCCATTGAAAATATGCTATTTTCTTCTCTTTACCAATCATAGCCCAGTTTATCCAACCGTTTTCATTCGGAAGAATAATGGAAGGTGCTTGTACAAGCCATTTTATTTCTTTCAGGTAAGGAATGTCAATTGATATGGTCGCAGATGTTTCCTCAAAAATGAGTTTAACTTTATTGCCAGTGTCCCCAAAGAACTCCCTCTCAGATATGTCATTTCTCAATATATTTATCAAGTTGGAATAACTTCCTGAGATGTTCTCTGTTGGATAATACAACTTGACCAAATTAAGAAGGGAGTCTATCTTGATACCATTTATTGAGGCAATAGGCTTTCCAATGATTGCTTTAAACTCTTCTGTTGTGTTTTGGATAAAAAGTTTATCCGATGCGACCCTAAATTTTAAGGGCAAATACTTAGTTTCGTCATTCCCTGCAATACTTGGTTTATTGATGAAGGTATGTCCATCTGCCAATCTAGAAACAAACTTATTCAATAAGAATACAAACTCTTCATCAGATTTGACATTGATAATTTCCTCCCTTGCTTTCTGCTTCTCGCGATAAAATCCGATTACATCCCCAAAAGCGGTATAGGGATCAGGGTGTGTTGATATGAGGTTTACAATTAAAGAATCAAAATCCCTTACGTACTTTTCAGTGTTTTGTATTTGCTGTGCCTGAAGGGAAATTGTTGAAAGCAGTAAAATTATGGTTACAAACCTAGTCATGATTACTTGTTTATATATACTTCTATTAATAATCGATATGCGAAATTAAACAAAAGGAGCGAAGGGATTTGGCTCTTTTGCTTTTGCATGAGCGACGGGTCTTGTGTCGCGCAAAAGCAAATGTGCCAAATGCACGGTCGCGTTATCTAAAAGAGATGTCAATGTAAAGTCTAACTAGTTATTATGCTGCACATTAGCTATAACGGCCCGGCGGTTTGATTAGGTGCCGTCTGTGTCGCGGTGACTTGTTTTTTGCCAGTCCCGGTAGACGGCGGTGAAGCCAAGGGTCACGGTGAAGTTGCGAGACGCCACCAGTCCCGGTAGATGGCTGCGAAGTTTCGTGTCACGACGAAATAGTCTCGGTGAAGAGCAAAAAATTTGGCGCCAGCGCGGTGGCCGGCAGCCCACGTAGACTTTGTCCCGGGCGATGAAACAGTCGGGGTGCAGTGAAGCTGATAAACGGCGCAAATATATCTCTCATTGACTTTAAGGGTTAACTCTGAAGCTGTCCGGGTTGCCGAAGCCAATTAATTAAATCGTCCGTGTTATCGGCAGGGTTAATTAAAGTCCAGGTTAGAATTTCCATTTCTCTCTCCGGAAAAACTCAAAAAGATTCGTCTCCTCAACATTGAAAGTCTTACAAACATTAGGAATCTTATGGGCATTTGGCTTGAACTTTTCACTATGAACTAGAACGCAATTATGTTGCAGAGCTTGAGCAATTACGAATGGATCAGCATAAGGTTTTCCCAGAAGAATTGCCTCCTCTTTAACCAAATCTGGATGCTTTTCTAAGATTTTTAGGACTTGAGCCTGATCATCTAGTGAAGGTTTGATAAATACACTCTTATTCTGTTTAGCCCAAGCTGCAATTTCATCATCATAATCTTCAAGCTCTCTAAATACTTCACTTGACGATATTATTTCTCCGTCATTAATCATTTGTGTAAAGTTTTCCCACAGGGAAGAAAATACGTCTCCAGGATAGTTTTTTAAATCAATAAACGGTCCGCTTTCGAAAATGTATTTAGGGTGGGAAAGTTCCATTAATCGCTAAAAGACTTTTTTCTCGTAATCAGGAATTCGGTTTAATTTTATATCTAAAAAATCAGACACTTGGGAAGCAGTCAGTTTCCCGGAATGATAATTTGTAAGAACTTGAGTAACAAAATTTTTTCCGAGGTGGCTCAGATTTGTCACGTGATAAGATGGTCCACCTTTTTGTGTTTTTGGCTTCTTTGCTAAATCGTGCTTGTACAATTCGCTCCACTTAATTCTTGTCTTAGTATAGAAAGTCTGGGTTGTTTTTCCAGTGTCAAGCAGTTTCCTAAGCACAACCTCTTTTGAAACCTTATAGTTGAATGCAATTGCGCTCAGTATCTCTTCCGACCATACTTTATTATTTTTATTCTCCAATACAAGGATATCATTGAGTAATTCATCGTTAGGTAAGAGAATGTCAGATGCAAATTTGTTACATAAAACCTCAATCCTATTTGGATTTTCTCTTAGCTCTTCTGAATAATAGTCTCTGAATATACCTCCAACATTAAATAATATGTGACATAATTCATGAAACAGGCTAAAGATTTTGCCATTTGGATAATCCCCACTATTTATTACAATTACTGGAAATTCATTATCCATTAATGAAAACCCTCTTACTTCTTTTAATGGATATTGAAAGACATATACCCCATTCTTTTCAATCAAGTTCCGATAATAATTAAAAGCAATATCAGGAGTTCTAAAGTTTTGCTGAAGAGATCTAGTAATTCCAAGATACTCTCTTATTTTATTAGCAAAGTTGACATTTAGCTTTGATTTTTCAAGGTTGAATACCCTATGGAGGGGTTTATTAACAGGATTTTTATTATCGTTGATTTGTTTAAGAACAAGCTGATTGTGTTTTGCTTTTCTAATGATTAATCTTAATTCAGGAGATAAATTGGATATTTCATTTTCAGGTAGTGTTCTGAAATCTTGTTTTGGAGTTGACTCTTTCGGTGGTCTTGGTAAGAAGAAAACTGCTAAAGGCCTTTTATAAATATTATATGCAAGTGTTTCAAGTTGAGCAAGGGTCGGGAATGAATTTCCAAACTCCCATTGTTGAATTGTCTCCCGATCTTTGTCTAATTTTAAGGCAACTTCAGCAAGGGACAGGCCAAGACTTTCCCTTGCCCAAACTAAGATGGACGGTTCAATTCTTATTATTTGATTATTTACACTCATGATTTTTAAACATCTCAAATTTAGTAAAGTTATTCCTAATCTCTAGCATTTTTATCTAAGTGGCAGGAGTCCATCACCTTGCCGATAACGTTTGAGTGTAGCGGCAGTAAGGGATTGCGGGCTTCGTCACTGTCAAGCTACGCAAAATTTGATGCGGGCTGGAATGCCCGAATACCACGGAAACCCTTATTGACCGCTACGCTTTGTTAGGGGCTGATGTTTTCTCCGAGTATTCAATATTTTCCATATTCTCTGTTCTCCCAATTTTGCATCTGTCCTAGTGTATGTTAGACACATTTTATACATTGAATTAAAACAAGATTTTAACAATATTCTTCTTTTACAAATTTCTATGCTCATTAAAGGTTAAACGTAAAAAATATTATTTCAATTATATTTTCGAGGCGTAGTCCAGAGACCCGATTGGGTTACAGTCCAATTAGCCTTGCTAGCTTTGAGTAATTCTGTGAGTTTTTCAAAGTCAATTAGCGCAATGACAGATGATTTATGATGATACTCCTTTCGAACAGAATTACTAAACGATGAATTTGTAAAAACAATTCCCTTATCCACTTTTTCCCTATCACGTACACCATTTAGTCGATCAACTACACTTAGACCCACTGATCTTCCATTTCTGTGCTTAACCTCAATAACCACAGTTTATTCTGTTTTACCTTCACAAAAAATTGCATAAATATCAACACCCTTGTCTCTAACGAAGCGTGATAAACGTACTTTTCGAAATCCAATTTCTTTAAGGCTTATGGCAATTGCTACCTCGAAACTTCGAGGATCTAATCCGTGGAAATGATTTGGATTTTCACTTAAAATATCGATCAGGGCTTTTTCCGATATAGACAAGGAAATATCTCTGGTAGTACGTTTTCTGGGTTCTTCATTTTCAACAACAGAAAATGTATCGAGAAAAAGCTGATCAAACTGAAGGTTTAATTTACGGCTACCATAACTAGCGAATTCACCGCTTTCCGCTTGAACTTCAAAACGGTCGCGACTCAAAATTAGTTTTCCATTTCCGTGAATGTCAGAAATTATGGATTTTTTACCTATTCGAGCAGATCCTAGTGCCAATAAAAAGGTATCAGATTGCGTTGTAACGACGTGTCCGCAGGCTTGTGCATCCCAATATCCATGGGGATTTGTATAAACTTGACATTGAATTTTTCCATCGACATAAAAAACGCCAGATTTAAAATGATTCTCAACTTCTGAAAAAATAGTTCTTACTTGAAGTTGTTTGCTTTTCAATTCTGGAAATAGGTCTTTATTAGTAATTTCTTTCACTGTGTCTGTCAGAGGTTTATGTATTTTCCGAGTAATCATTATTTTTCGGTTAGTTGTAAATTCTACTCTATAATAATGTTTCTAAATGAATAGTTTTTAATTTCAGTCCTCTCAGTTCTTCTAGTGTCGGATAGGTCGGGCGGGTTACCCCGCCTTTCCCTCCTAAGAACCGTACGTGCGACTTTCACCGCATACGGCTCAAGCACTCTAAAGGTAACCGAAGTTACCCGGCAATACAACATCAGGCTGCTTTACTCATGGCGAATCTACGACGGTAGTACTTGTCCCAATTTGTACAGTATGGGTTAGCTTTACCATTGATGAGGACATGTCGTTTGATGATTGTATCAGAGGCATATTTTAAAAAGATCACTGACCGATTATCAAAAGTACCAAAGAAGGTCCATTTGCGGGTGCCAACCTTTTTAAAGTATTTGTTAGCAATCCAGCAGAGACCCTTATTGGAATGTCTACGTTTAGCCCATTTCCAGAGGTAGAACCATATGAACCTATCGAGGGCGACAAAGTATTTTGAGGCAACGATGTGTTTATGATAGTTCGCCCAACCGGTAATCACAGAGTTGAGTCTGCGAATGAGTTCAACAGTAAGAGTGCCTCTATGCCTAATTATTATCAGCTTGATCTTTGACAAAACAGATTTAAAGTTCTCCTTTGAAGGTCTGATCAGCAATTTTCCGTTAGAGAACTTACTGATATTCTGACCAAGGAAGTCGAACCCTTCATACACGTCTGTGATTTTGGTTTTTGTCTCCGATAGTGTCAGACCACGCTCGGCAAGGAAATCAGCAAAAACAGGTTTAACGACGTTCATTAAGACCTCTTTGCTAGTTCCTGTGACGATGAAGTCATCGGCATATCTTATAAAATGGATTTTGTGGTAGTTCCTTCGGTAGCCATCGTGTTCACGTATACGAGTATTAACACATTTATAAATGGCTTCTTCAAGTCCATCCAGTACCATATTTGCAAGAGTAGGGGAGATAATACCACCTTGTGGGGTTCCTGCCTTTGTAGGGAAAAGTTTGTTCTTGTCAATATATCCAGCTTTGAGCCACTTTGTGACAACTTGTTTGTCAATTAAGATGTTATCTCTAATCCAGTCATGACTGATATTGTCGAAGCATCCTGTAATGTCACCTTCCAGTATGGCTGTTGCGCTATCGTTTCTTGAGAGATGAATGTAACATCTTTCAATAGCGTCATGGCAACTTCTTTTTCGGCGAAAGCCGTAAGAGGAGAAGTCAGCGGTAGTTTCCGATACAGGATCAAGGGCAGAAAGGAATAGAGCCTGCATAGCCCTGTCTTTCATTGTAGGTATTCCGAGTGGTCTTTTCTTACCGTTTTTCTTTTCGATATAAACCCTTCTCAGAGGTTTAACAGTATATCCATGTCTGCCGAGTGAGAGAGCGGCTTTAAGTTTGTCTTTAGAGGTTTTCCATAACACCCCGTCCACGCCGGGAGTGTTCTTTCCTTTGTTTTCTGTTACTCTTTTCACGGCCAATAGCTTGGCTGCGTAAGAGTGCGTTATTATCCATTGCAGGGCTTTTGCCTTGCCTGGTTTAACTTCGCTGATTGCCTTTGCAATACGTCTCTGCAGTGATCTTACCTTCTCGCACACTTTATCCCATTGGATGAAATTCCAAGCTACGGCTAAGGTCTTAAGAGCACACCTTTTTGAAGGGTTCATTTGCTTCCTCAAGCTAAGGTTTTACTACAGATTTCTTGCAACAGAGCACCAGATAAAATTCAGCCATGCTTTCACATGGGGGCAAATTCTGAACCCCTATCTACCAAATTACGTGATAGCCTTCGCTTTCTTTATCCTCCTTTACCTGCATGGTATTGTGCCTCCGTCACCAGAGGCCTACCCCGTGCCGGGAACCATTCAGGCTTACCACGTTTCGCACTAATAACAGAATGGGTTAGGTGCTGCCTACTACGCCGAAGGGTCAACGTCCAATGTATGAAGTCCAAAAAGTTCATATCCTGCCCTTGTACCTTTTGGTCAAAGCGTAACAACAACTTTCGCTTTTGCGCATGACGACGCTTACAGCAATTCAAATGTTTTCACCATACCATTCAAGCCAGCACCTTTCAATTGTTGTTATCGAAGAGGTAACTTTGTCCCGGCAGCTTCACACCCGGGGATCACTCCCTACGCATGTGCCGGTAGGCTCATCTGATGGAACAGAAGGTTAACTCGAATTGTAGAATGATATCATAGTACATTGGTTAACAGTTATATAGAGCGACTTCGTGTCGCACTAAGGTTTGCCGCTAACGGCAGTCTGTCTAATAACCTCTGTTTTTACTATTCTGAAAATATTAATACACAGATAATCAGTATAATGAAAATTTGACAAAAGAGTAATTGAAGGTTTTTAGACAGTCTGACGGCCCGGCAATAAAGTAAGTAAGTGTTACCCGACGCGGCCAACCGTTAACGCGTCCCGATGCTTTAGCCGGTAAACTATCCCGGTGGCAAGGAGGGTACGGCGCGCTTTTTGCAAATCCAGGCGCAACTTGATTGAGCAGGTTGAGTGTCGCGGTATAAACTTTATAAGTGATTGGTTATTTCTCACGGTACAGAAAACTGGTAAATGGGCAGTGGAGCGGTCCGGGTTTATCACCAGTTACGAATCCCGGTTGGCGGCTCAGAGTCACGCAAAAAGCGTGACGAACTTATTGACTTTATTGTCCGCTTTATATTTACCTCAAGTTTCTAACATTTTATTCTTAATTATTATGTAAGTAATTGAAATTCTTTTCTTTTTGCTACTTTTTCTTTTCTTGTTGAAAGTTGTTAAATTGTTAATATTATGAAAGGGATAGGGTGAACTTATATATTGTCCAAGGAATATACCTATCAACACTATTAGTCCCTATCCCTTTTTAGTTGCTGGGAACCATTTAGAATAGCAGGCATCAGGCCTTTGAAAGCTACTAGTTACAGCAACATTTATAAACACTTAAGCTTAAAGTTATGGAAAACAAATGGATTATTGGTATTGATGTTTCAAAAGGGAGTTTGGATGTTTACATCCAATCTGTTCAGTATTACTTTGTTGTAAGTAATGACACACATGGTTTCACTAAATTACTGGAAACATGTTGTATCCAGTTAAAATGTCGGGTCAGAGAACTGTACTTTTGTTTCGAAAATACAGGTCGGTACAGTCGTTTACTGGCGGTATTTTTAACAGAATCAGGTATAATCTTTACAATGGCTCCGGCAATGGACATAAAAAAGTCCATGGGCATGAAAAGGGGAAAATCGGATCGAATTGATTCTAAAGCCATAGCTCTATATGCCTGGCAAAAGAGAGATGAGATCCGGCCTACAGTTCTTAATTCCGGAATGGTTGCTCAATTAAGGCAATTATTAACGCTAAGGGATAAACTGGTACGACACAGGACAGCATACAAGAATTCAATAAAAGATCTCAGGGACACATTTTTCGAAGGAGAAACCTCTTTCCTCAACGAATCCCATCATAGGATGATTGAATATCTTAACCATGAAATTTCATTGGTCGAAAAAGAAATAGAAACTATAATAGAAAGTTCTGAGCAATGGCTGACAAATTATAAATTAATCCAAAGCGTAAAGGGAATTGGTCCGGTTTTGGGGAAATACCTGATAATTTACACTGAAAATTTCACCCGGATAGATAATGCTAAAAGTTTTGCATGTTACGCAGGAATAGCTCCTTTTGAGTATTCATCTGGCACCTCAATAAAAGGAAGAACTAGGGTGCACCCGTTTGCAAATAAACTATTAAAATCATTATTAAACACAGCTGCCATGGGAGCAATTCGGATTAACGGTGAATATAAAACATATTATCAACGGCGTACCCAGGAAGGAAAAAACAAGATGAGCACATTGAATATTATCCGCAATAAATTAGTATTCAGAGTATTTGCAGTAGTAAAACGAAAAACCCCCTATGTTGATTTAACCAAATTTGCCGCTTAATTTTTTATCAGAAATTTGATTTTGCCTTAGAATAGTGTTAGCACAAGTATTATTTTATTTTAGTCTTGGTCCAAGAATTGGGATTATTTTCAAGTCAGCTTAATATTGTGGCAATCAGCTTAGTTTAATCTTAGGATCGTTAAGAATATCTTACCTGAACTCAATGTTTATTTCCAGAATCTCCGAGACACTTCCTGTTCGAATAGGAATACTCAGATCCTGATATCCAGGCATTATTGCATCCTGAACGCCGCAGGATACAAAAAGATGTGTATTATTGGTTTTTTTATACCCCCATGCAATATCGTATACTGCATCAGTAACATAATTAAGTGGCCAAATTTGTCCGTAATGCGTATGCCCTGATAACTGAACATCGATTTTGTTTTTGTAAGCCTCTTCGAGGCGATATGGAGCATGATCCAAGAGTATTACAGGTAGATCTTTTGTCCGAGACCTTAAAAGAGAATCAATTGGCCTTTTTTCATTATTGCCACGATATTTTAGTCCAATTATATAAATCTTATTATCTAATTCTATCAATGAATCTGCCAGCATTGTTATGCCCAATCGCCTGTTAAAATCAATTTTATCCGCCACATTGACTTGTGGCGAATCATGGTTTCCTCTAATTGCATATATTCCATACTCTGACTTTATATCTTTCAATATTCCAATAAACTCATTAAGTTTTCTCTCGCTGGTATTTCCATCCGTCTCAACAATATCTCCCGGCAAAAAAATAATGTCCGGATTTTCCGAACGAACTATATCCGCAAGCTTTTTAAGAAAGACAGTACTTGTAATGTTTTTTAAATGAAGATCAGAAACACTAATAACTTTTAGCGAATTAAGTGTGCAGGATTTTTTGGGGATGGTTATAGAATATTTGTTAATAACCGGATTGTTATTGATATGGGTCCCAATTACCAAAATAATCACTCCAATGACTATAGAAAAAAGTATTGCAGCAAGTACTAAGGTTTTGTTCTTAAGAATTTTAGAAGGAACTATCTTGATTAACCTGTTAATTAATAACAGGATATGTAGGCCAAATATAATAAGGAATATATAGAATACAAGAATTACATAATATCCGATAATTAAGTTCAAGTATGTGTATGATAAAAATACTTTTCTTGTAAAGAGGAACACTATTTGACCGGTTGTGTCAACAAATGGTAAAAGACAGGCAAGAAATACAATAAATGAAAGAACTGTGTTTACGAGTTTGCTTTTACGAAATGATCTATGAATGAAGATATAGCCATATATATGCATAAACAAGTAGAAGCTCAGAACTGCCCACAAATAGACATTAAATGTGGCAATTGTAAGAAAATAAACAATGCTTATGATTATCACTGGAAATATCTTTCTGCGATGATAAATATTCTCATCAGTTTCTGGGAAAATGAATGTGCCGATATTTTTATTATTCTTTAAGATAAATCGGATCAAGAAAGCAAATCCTGTCTGTAAAAGATAAAGTAATGCAAAGACTAATATAAGTCTTAAAGCGAATGACATGATATAGTGAGCGTTATTGTCTAATGAAAAGATCAGAAAAAATTCCAGAAGTAAGCCTGATAGTACAGGAATAATAGATAATGATTTTTTCCCTCTAGCCCAAAGATTACAGGCAACTATAATTCCAGCAATTGCCGGACCTCCAATGATACTGGCAATAAATAATTGTTTTAAATTATAAAGTCCTGATTTAATTACATTTTCTTGATCTTTTATAGTCTTCATTTATCAAAAATAGTGGTCAAAGTTTTATATTAAACTCAAATTGATTTTTTAATCTGAGAATTTATTTATGGCTGGCTTTTTTGTTTTCTAACAATCTCATCGAGTATCTCTATAATATTCTCATTTCTAATAATTAACATTCCAACTCGTTCTTTAGATATTCCTTCTTTGAGTTTGAAATCATAAACAGGTTTTTGATCATGAAGATCTGATTCAAAACAGTTGAACATTATTGAATCTTTATTGTCAAGATTTTCTGCCACTTCTAATATGTGAGTCGAAATGAAGAAGAGGTTATCGTGAATTTTAGCTAAAGCGGAAATAATCATTAAGGAAGCATCATAAGCATCTTTTACATTTGTTCCTCGAAACAACTCGTCAAATATTACGATTAGGTTTTTTTTAGAATTTATTTTAAGAACTATATCCTTGACTCTTTTTACTTCAGAATAGAAATGACTATATCCCAGATTAAGATTATCTGTCAGGTTAATTGTTGTGAACAATCCATCAAATATAGATATCTTAAGATTCTTTGCTGGAACAGGAAATCCCAAATGCGCCAGGTAGATATGTAATCCTATGGTTTTAAGAAATGTTGATTTTCCTGACATATTCGGTCCAGTAAGAAAACACAAGTTTGAGCCAAGGTTAAACATAAAACTATTTGGAATTGGTGTAGAAAGAAGTGGATGAAAAGCACCTACAACTTCAAACAAAGGTTGTGATCCCGATCTATAATCTGGTAACGTGAATCCATCATTCTTCATTATTTTGCTTAATGTTTGCAGAACATCAATTTTGTAAACTATATCTAATAATTCTCTGAACGAGATTTTACTACTAACTCTAAAAAATTGGTCAAGTCTGTTGATTTGAGAAAAGCTTAAATCTTTTGTTTGACTTAAGACTTTCTTTAATGTTTTTGAGGCTATGAATTTCCTAATTCTATCAAGATCTTCATTCAGTGTAAGATGTAGAGGAAATGATTGTAATTCTGCTAAAAGCAATTTGAGTTTACACAGTAATTGAATTATATGTAAGATTCCCTTTGAAATAGTATAATAGTCACGATCTAGCTTAAGTTTGTTTTTTACACCATCAAACGTTGCATCAATGATGTTACCTTTTAACGGAACTCTTTGGTTTCTAAGATAGTATTCTATGAAATCCAGTTGATCGGAATTAAGTTCCAAACACAAATTATTTTCGAAGAAGAAATCAATCTCGTTTTTGCGATTTTGTAGAAATTCAAAATCAGAAACAGGAGTATTAAACATTTCATGCAGTAATTCTTGTCCGCCAACGGTGGTTGTTCGCTTATAGAAAGAATATATTGAATTGTCATTTTTTCTATCCGGAAAGATTTCGAGGTCTTTAAGTGTCTGTTTGTCAATATCAAATGGCATGATGTTGTCTTGAGGTTGTTTAATTGCTTCTTTAGTGTCAGGCACATATCCCCAATTAATCAGATCTTTTTTAGTCTCTACTTTTTTAAGTCCTCCATCGAAAAGTACATAATACCTATTAGCAACATCAAGAACACTTCTATAATCGTGGTCAGTCAGGATAATTCCCTTTTTTAATGACTGGTCAAGAATTATTTTTTTTAGTAGCTCAACATGTAGGGGAGAAATACCATTAAATGGTTCATCTAATAATACAAACTGAGTATCCAGGTTTAACAATAGTTTAACTTCCAGATATCTTGATTCTCCACCGGACAAATCTTGAATTTTTGTATCAGTAACTTTTGCAAAAACTTCATCCTCAAGAAATTTTTTGTGATCTATATTACCAAAGTAAATCTCAACAACTTGTTTTACAGTTATATTTTTAGGTAAGAAATTATCTTGATTAAGATATGCGATTTTGTTTTTTGTCTTAAACGGTTGATCAATTCTTTTATCATTGATTCTGATAAATTTGTGGTCAGTATAAAGTGTCCCAAACATTATTCTAAGTAATGTTGATTTTCCAGAGCCATTTCTACCCAGGAGACCGATAATATCTCCTGGTTGGCATCTTAGAGAGATATCAGTCAATACCTGATCAGTCCCGAATTCTTTGCGTATGCTATCTACCTCAAGAAGGTTTGACATAATAACGGGATAAATAAAATTGGGATAATAAACACTAAGTGTAAAACGTATGCAAACAAGAGTAGCTTAATTTTACTAATTCCAAGATTGTAATAGAAATAGTATTCATTTTTCCTAGAGAGTTCGAAATAGAAAATAGAAATCAGGAATCCACCTGTCATGAGCCAGATTATGAAACTATATGTCAAAAAATTTATTATGTTGTCTGATGTGAACTCCTCAATAAAAAATAAACTGGAAAAAATTGTTAGAAAAATTGAGAATATGATGCTTGTCTTCAGAATTGACTTGTTATAAGGCAGAAATATTCTAGTCATGAATTGATTCGGGTTATTTAAGTGTTAACTCGTTTCTTGTGTAATTATTATTAAGCAATCCGGCTTTTCATTTTGAATTAGCATTAAGTTGTTAGCACAAGTATTTGTTTACTGTCGCGCGATGGACGAGTCCCGGTAAAAGACAGAATTGTTAATTTAATAACAGAAACTGATAGATTACGGCGGGAGGGCCAATTGTTTATAGCGCTATGGGCAAGTCCAGGTAAAAGTGCTGTATTTATTTTGTCAAGACGAAACTTTAATAACACGGCGCTAAGGGTTAATACGCTCAGCACTAAATATTTGTGCTAACGGCCCGGCGGTTTAATTAGGTGCCGTCAGTGTCGCGGTGCCTTGTTTTTTGCCAGTCCCGGTAGATGGTAGAGAGTTTCGGGTCACGGTAAAACTGTTAAACGATACCAAGTCCAGATAGATGGCTGTGAAGTTTCGTGTCACGGCGAAATAGTCTCGGTGAAGAGCAAAAAACAAGGCACCAGAGCGTCGGCCGACAGCGCCAATGATACCGTCCCGGTAGACGAAACTGTCTGGGTGCCACAGGATTTAATAAATGGTAAAGAGTTTAAGGGCATAGAATTGGGGATTGAAACAAATCTGTCCTGGCGCTGGCGAAGGCACTTAATTAAACCGTCCGAGTTAGGCTTAGGCTTTTTTTAATCTAGAATAATGATTTTTTCAATAAGACTCCAATGAATAGCACTATTTCTTATATAATCGGACAGAAAAGATTCTTAACTTAAACTCTAGTCCATTCGAATACACATCCATGTTGCACTTACAACAACCGTTTCATCCACATAAGCTATTCCAGATTGTTTTATTATATTATTGCTCAACCTGATATTTTTAATTTCATATCTTACTTTATCACCAAAGTTTACACCTTTATAAAAATTAGCATTTTCAATACTTGCCAATCCAAATAATCCATTTGTAATTCCAAGCATTTTAACTCCAGCACCACCACACTGAGCCATTGATTCAATAATTATCATACCGGGGACAAAATTAAAATCTGGAAAGCTCCCTTTTAATATTTGTTCTGAGTTATTAAAAGTTCGATGAGCAACAATTTCATTTAAATTTGCAGAAGTTATCTCGTCAACAAACAAAAATGGATTTCTATGAGGTATTAAAGCTTCAATATCCTTTATGATCATGAAATACTATGTTATTTTAAAATCAAAAATATTCATTATTTAAACACTGTAAACTAAATTCCAATTATTAACATTTCTTAAATAAATTATGAATGATGAGTTAGCTTTGGCTGTTTTGTCTAGATGAACAAGATCAAAATGTCAGGCTAATCTGTTTAGATATAAGGCTGGAAGGTCGGATAGGTCAGGCGGGTTACCCCGCCTTTCCCTCCTAAGAACCCTACGTGCGACTTTCACCGCATACGGCTCAAGCACTCTAAAGGCTTCAAGTGAATGTTACCCGGTGGTGCGTTGAACCACCTTTGCATTACCGAACAGAGATGATCCAGTCTTTCCTGCACAAGAAAAGAATCAAGAGCACATCCGAAAGGATACATTTGCTTCCTTGAATAAAGGATCTTACCAAAGCTTTCATGCAACAGAGCACCAGATAAAAGTCAGCCTGCTTTCGCAGTAGAGCAAATTTGGAACTCCTGTCTACCTCATTACAAGATAGCCTTCGCTTACTTTATCCTCCTTTACCTGCTCAGTATTGTGCTGTCGTCACCGAGAGCCTACCTGCTGTTGCATCAGGAACTAATCAGGCTTACCACGTTCCGCTCTAATAACAGGATGGGTTAGGTGCTGCCTCTACGCCGAAGGGTCTGCGTCCATGTATGAATAGCCAGAGATTCATATCTTGCCCTTATACCTTTTGGTCAAAGCGTGTCAACAACTTTCGCTTTTGCTTCTGACGGCGCTTACGTCAATTCACATGTGTTCACCATACCATCCAAGCCGACACCCTCCGGTCGTTGCTACCGGAATCATTCTCCTCTCGGAAAATGTTTTGGGTAATCTTGTCCCGACAGCTTCACACAAGGAAATCACTCTCCATGCATGTGTCGGTAGGCTACTTCTGATGGAACAGAAGGTTAACTCGTGTTGTAGAATGTTGTCATAATACATTTGTTAACAGTTATATAGAGCGACTTCGTGTCGCACCCAGCTTAAGCCTAACGGCCCGGCAATATGGGGAGGTTGTGTTACCCGACGCAATTCCGGCCAAAGCAGAATCCCAAAATCGGGGAATAATTTATCCTTGGCCGGATAAGGAGGGTATGGCGCACTTTTTGCAATCATGGTACAAAGGTTATTAAGGGCTGGCGCGATCGCGGTACAATTTGTCTCGAAGCCGCTAATAAATCCCAGATTACAAAGTTAGATGGCGACACCGGCGCAGTGTCGCAGTACAAGCTATCCCGGAGCCGGAAATTTATCCCGGTGCAGGATTTAAGTTGCGTGCAGATGAGTGCATCCGGGTGCAGCAACCATTACAAATTTGTCTTGGGTGCAGGAGCAAAGCAAAAACCGTGACAAACAACTTACCCATATTGTCCGCTTTATATTTACCTCAAGTTTCTAACATTTTATTCTTAATTATTATGTAAGTAATTGAAATTCTTTTCTTTTTGCTACTTTTTCTTTTCTTGTTGAAAGTTGTTAAATTGTTAATATTATGAAAGGGATAGGGTGAACTTATATATTGTCCAAGGAATATACCTATCAACACTATTAGTCCCTATCCCTTTTTAGTTGCTGGGAACCATTTAGAATAGCAGGCATCAGGCCTTTGAAAGCTACTAGTTACAGCAACATTTATAAACACTTAAGCTTAAAGTTATGGAAAACAAATGGATTATTGGTATTGATGTTTCAAAAGGGAGTTTGGATGTTTACATCCAATCTGTTCAGTATTACTTTGTTGTAAGTAATGACACACATGGTTTCACTAAATTACTGGAAACATGTTGTATCCAGTTAAAATGTCGGGTCAGAGAACTGTACTTTTGTTTCGAAAATACAGGTCGGTACAGTCGTTTACTGGCGGTATTTTTAACAGAATCAGGTATAATCTTTACAATGGCTCCGGCAATGGACATAAAAAAGTCCATGGGCATGAAAAGGGGAAAATCGGATCGAATTGATTCTAAAGCCATAGCTCTATATGCCTGGCAAAAGAGAGATGAGATCCGGCCTACAGTTCTTAATTCCGGAATGGTTGCTCAATTAAGGCAATTATTAACGCTAAGGGATAAACTGGTACGACACAGGACAGCATACAAGAATTCAATAAAAGATCTCAGGGACACATTTTTCGAAGGAGAAACCTCTTTCCTCAACGAATCCCATCATAGGATGATTGAATATCTTAACCATGAAATTTCATTGGTCGAAAAAGAAATAGAAACTATAATAGAAAGTTCTGAGCAATGGCTGACAAATTATAAATTAATCCAAAGCGTAAAGGGAATTGGTCCGGTTTTGGGGAAATACCTGATAATTTACACTGAAAATTTCACCCGGATAGATAATGCTAAAAGTTTTGCATGTTACGCAGGAATAGCTCCTTTTGAGTATTCATCTGGCACCTCAATAAAAGGAAGAACTAGGGTGCACCCGTTTGCAAATAAACTATTAAAATCATTATTAAACACAGCTGCCATGGGAGCAATTCGGATTAACGGTGAATATAAAACATATTATCAACGGCGTACCCAGGAAGGAAAAAACAAGATGAGCACATTGAATATTATCCGCAATAAATTAGTATTCAGAGTATTTGCAGTAGTAAAACGAAAAACCCCCTATGTTGATTTAACCAAATTTGCCGCTTAATTTTTTATCAGAAATTTGATTTTGCCTTAGAATAGTGTTATGGGCAGTTATTTTATTAAACTTTATTTTGATAACTTCTTAAGCAATTGTCTCTATAATCTTTATAATCATCCAAATAGATAATCAATTTTGGGTAACATTGTAAGTGTTTCATTCCTAAATCCCAAGCAGCGATTTCTCGAAATAATTTACTTTCCTTTCCATTTGCTTTGCCAGATAAAAAATGTCCGAATTCATGGAGAATATCCCAAATAACATGTATCGGCTTTTTTCTTGATGTTTTAAATCCAATTCTAATATGTGGTTTATTTGAATCATCGGTTGATTGTTCAATGCTTGAGTTTGTACAAATATCACAGCAGGAAATGTCACAATTTGCATCAGAGATAGTTCGTATTAGTTTTTCGATAATCTCTTCAAAACCATACAATTGCCCTTTGGTAATTAATTCTGCTTTTAATCGTTGAACTTTATTCAGCATGACTTATTTATAAGTCTGATATATTTCATTTGTATTCGAATTGTATAGAATAATTTTTTCTAGTGCATTTGAAAAGGCATACAATGTACTCTTGTTTCCAAAAATATCTAAGCCAGAATATGGTGTTGCCTCAGTTAACCTAAATACAAAGAGTAATCTCAAATTCATTTTGTTTTCTTCAATTTTTAAAGCTTGTGATTCGTCTTCAATTTTGAATGAAATACTTTGTTTAATAAAATCAACTCCTCCAGCTTGATATTGACTTCGTGTCACAGAGAATCCAATTGGACATTTGAAAACAAAAGAATCAAATTGGATGAAGGCAGGTTTGTTGTAGAAATCGTGTTGATAGACTTCATTTGTTACAGTAAATGTTTTATTATTTAGATCATATTTGATTAACCTATTACGTTCATAATATTCAGGTTCAAAATCTAAATAGAATGAAGTATTTTTTAATTCGTTTCTTTTCTTTTGTAGCTCGGAAAGCTTTGACTTGTAATCTTCTGTATTTGAGTATACTTTCTTCTTCAAATCACTATCATATTGATTTTGCAAATCATAATACTTAAATAAATCTAAGGTCATAACATTGATAAAAAATTTGTATTGATCTGCCTCCTGTCGAAAGTAGGTATTGCTTACTCGACCATCTATAAATTGTGATCCATTTTTAATCTCTAGGATAGTCTGAGCTTTTACTGAATGTGCAATCAATAAGAGTAAACTTGCAAGTAATAGGTTTTTCATATTTAGAAGTTTGGTGATTTATCTTATTTTTGGTAATTATCTTTCATGCAGTGAATTGCCCATAACGGCCCGGCGGTTTGATTAGGTGCCGTCTGCGTCGCGGTGACTTGTTTTTTGCCAGTCCCGGTAGACGGTAGTGAGCTTTGGGTCACGGTGAAGCTGTTAAAAGGTACCAAGTCCCGTTAGACGGAAGTGAAGTTTCGTGTCACGATGAAATAGTCTCGGTGCTGAGCAAAAAACAAGGCACCAGCGCGTCGGCTGACAGCGCCAATGATGCTGTCCAGGTAGATGAAACTGTCCGGTGCCACAGGATTTAATAGATGATAAAGAATTTAAGGGCATAGAATTGGGGATTGATTACAAATCTGTCCTGGCGCTGGCGAAGGCACTTAATTAAACCGTCCGAGTTATAGGCAGGCTTTTATTATTGTCTCGTTACAAGTAATCTGTCTCGATATTATAAAGTGCGAGCCGTCGCGAGTAGCAGACAATTTTCAGCATGTAAAGTGGGGTTATTGAATGACTAAAGCAAGGCTTATGCAATAACCCATAGGGCTTGGCCTTGATGCGTCATGAAATATTGCTTTTCGCAAACCCACGAATGCCGATTAAAATTGGATGCTGCAGGCTCGCATTAACCCATGTGAGGGTTGCGATTTATGTTGCATACCCTTTACATAACGTTTTATGCCATGCAACATAAAAAGAGCAACCCGAACACCTATAACACCTTATTAATTATTTTAATTAAACACTGAATTTTTGTATTGAACTGTTTCAAATTGTATTTTATTTGGATTTTAGTATTCCCAAAACGTCAATACAATTTATAACATTCATAATTGACTTGGAATATTTTCTCTCTATATCTGGTGAAAATACATCTTCATTGTTAAACGAAAATTTTAATTTCTTTAAGGGAACGGATTTTAATTCTGTCCATAATGAATCATTCATTGTAAACAACTTATAACTAATACAATAATCTCCGGAAAAAAATTTGGATACTTCTTTGTTCGTTAAAGTTATTATCTTTTCATTATCTAATAATAAATCGACCTGATCAAATTTTAGAACATTTTGAACTTCATTCTTATCATAAGTTCCTGAGCTCATAAAACCCCACTCAAATCGAACGCCATTTACTCCGTTTGTATTGTTTCCAACAGCATTTATCCATATTCTTTTAACACCTTCAGTTACATCAAGTAATGGGCCCCCATTTGTAAATACGGTCCTCTTTTTTGTAAAACCATCTATTTCATCTATTGAGTATTTACATGTATATTCAATATCTTTAGCAATATCCTTTTTGACAGCATTTTTAACAGTAGGAATAGTATTAAGTTCTTCAAGAATACAAGATGCATTTATTCTAATTTTTTCCGCATTTTTCTGTTTGATTTCCTCTTCAACTAGTGGGTAATCTATGTTATTCTTTAAACTTGCTTGAAACTTTGACAATTCTACTGTCCCCAATTTAGTCAGTTCCTCTTTAGTAAGTAAGAACCCAGTTGTTGCATACCTGTTGCCTAAGCCAGTATTGTATGTTCCTGCGTCTAGAGGGTTTTCCTTTTTGATTATTGTCCCATCTTTAAATTTAAAGTATACATAATCCAGATGACTAGAACGAGCCTGATCTTTGTGAATAACCATTAATGTACAAGTACTATCAATAAGCAAGAAACTCATATCTAAATCCCATGGTTTCTTACTTCCAATTAGCGGAAATACACTTGCAATAGTTACATCTTTTGTATAAGCTGTTTTAGACGATGAAAAATCGTCTTTTAATCTTTCCAATTTACATTGTCCGTCAGTAATTTGGAAGCACAATATCATTACACTTGAACAAAGGAATAACTTTTTAAATGAGCAAAGGATATCCCCGGAACTCTCAATAAAGTCAAATTTCATAGCATTAGTATAATTTTTCCTACTCGTTAGGCTTTTCAGATTACGCCCCGTTTTAAAATGGTTTCTGGTCTCCATCTAGTCTCATAAATCATTCTAGGTTGTCAACCTTTTTTGACACGTATTATTAATAATATTGCCTTTGTATAGCATTGTTGTAAACAATAGTTTTTATGCAGTATTAAACAAGTAATTTGAACTCAAAATGTCTTGGTTATAAAATTAATTATCCCTTAAGCAGCGAATAGAACAGCCATTTAATTTATAGTTGGTACTTATTCCTGCCCTATTACCACCATAGTACAAATCAAGATACCAGGAGGTAGTAGCATTATTCTCTGTTGCTGACCACCAGTCCCCATTCATTCCAAGAAGGGAAAATGCTCCTAGGTTCTCGCGTCTACCCCCAGGAAGAGCTGTAAATCCACTTTCGTTTGTAGCATCATTAGGAAGTAACCAATGTGCTGTCCCTTCTTCCTTGAGTTTACTTCCAGCATTATTTTCACCACCAAGATATGCTATAAGGCTGGCCCATTCGGTATCCAAAGGTACATGCCAACCTGTTGGACAGACATTCTTTCCACCATTGCTTGCATTATCTATTGAATACCAGTTATATAAAGCTCCGTATGTACTTTTATATTGTATTGAATCGTTATTATACCAGCAATAGGCAGGTGTCGTTAATGTATACCATGAATAATTATCAGTGTTGAGGGGTATTTTGGATCCGTCATTATAATGTGTGCTTTTTAGATTTTCTACCATCCAAACTTGGCTACCAATGGTGATAGTATTATAGTTATTGCCATCAATATCCGTAGGATTGCCAGTTTGACTACTAGACAATGTAGTAAAACTTACTTGATTGCCATAGGCAATACCTGAACTATTCATAGCAAAAGCTCTAACATAATAGGCTGTATTAGGATTAAGCCCTGATAAATTGGAATTATATTCTCCTATTCCTCTTCCATCTAAGGTTTTACTATTTTCAATTGTTGGATTTGGTGATGTGCTCCAACAAGCTCCGCGTTCGAATACTGATGCTCCTCCATCACTTGTAATAAGACCTCCTCCAAGAGCAGTAGTGCTTGAAACCATTGATATTTCTATAGTTGTAAGAGTTGGCAGATTAGATTTGATGAGAAAAAATGGTTCTATATTTAATTGTATATTTCGAAAAAATTCAATATTAGCTTCTTGGCCCAATAACAGTCTATTCCAATAACTTTCTTGTAATGTCGGATCGCTGCGAACTGCATTTGAAGATTCCTGAAAAGATAGTCCTGATGAAAATATAGCAGTCATTGCAACTGAAACAGGATTATCCAACTCCTTTGTAACTGAAACATCCCAGCCATTATAACCTCCGGCACCTTTATTCAAAAATGCTTTTGATAATGACGAATTATCATCTCCAAGTGCACTTTCACAAGCACCAGCATATACCCAGGTATTTGTAAAATTTCCATCAATGGTTGTAAGGTTTAACCAAGGAACTGATATTCCGAAATATTCAATGTCAGATCCTTCGTGATAACCCTCCAACAATGACTTCTTTTCATCTAATGAAAGTGAACGAAAAGTATTCAAATTAAATTCCTCTCCAGTTAATAAAGCAGTTGACTTTGTACCTCCCCAAGTCATAATATCAGCAACCCCATGTGTCCGAATAAAAATTATATCATAATTATTTAAGAAATTACCTCTAAATTTTTCTAGTGTTGCATGGCTGTTTAATAAGGAGTCAACTGCATAACCGGCCGATTCTAGAAGTTCGACAATTTTATCTAAGTCAGATTTAAAAGATACCTGAAAAGGAGCTAGAATTAATGCTCTTCCATGTCCATTAGGGAAATAAGAAATATCATTAGAATTTTTAGAAATAATATTAATTCCTCGATTAGTTTTTTTCGCACTTAGTTTGTATAATCTTTCGTCATCCTCTGTGGCTATAAGAATGTTACTGAAAGTGCTATCATCTTGTTCTATAACAATTCCTGTTCCTGATGTAGTAGGAGTCGCCGATTGCACACCTTCAATTAATCCTATCTTTCTGGCAATTTCATTTGGATCAATTAAACTATTATTATTATATGCTTCGGAGATAGCACTCTCAACTATAACTCCGCTTTCTTTACCTATACGTTGAGTATTCTTAACGGATTCTTCTATCTCTGTTGAAGTACTTGGAAATCTTTTATGAGGTACAATATGAGAATCTTTTTTACAGCTATTTGAAATAAGTAAAAAAACAAACAATAAGAATATAAGTCTTTTCATTTGTGAGGTTCCAGGGATAAGGTAAGATTATTTAATATTAATGAAGTTAAGAAATACAATAATACAAGTCAAATAAATTTCCACTCACCGAAGAATTGACTAGGGTGAATGGAACCTAGCACTCATTATTAAAGCATGTAAACAATTAAAATCTAAACTGCTATCTCGATAATAGAATTTATCAAGTTGTAATCCGCTTGCCTATAACGGCCCGGCGGTTTGGTGAGTTGGCGTCTGTGTCAGGGTGCCTTGTTTTTTGATGTCCCGATAGATGAACGCGAATTGTTCTGTCATGATAAAATTGTCCAGATGGCGAGCAAAAAACAAGGCACTTGAGCGTCAGCCGACAGCCCCATTGACTTTGTCCCGGACGTACGAAACAGTCCGGATGGCAGAATTTTAAAAAGCGGGTTTATGTTTTCTCTCATAGACTTTGGGAACCGATTAAGAAACTGTCCGGGCTGGCGAAGCCAATTAACCAAACCGTCCGTGTTAGTGTTTCGTGCTTTTAAATCTCTGCCAGAATCTGTTGCTTTAGCCCGAAGCTAGTAACAAGTCCTGGTACAGGTAGAAAATTGTCATGTTAACGATGATTGCCATTTTTTTGGGCATGGACACTAACGGCCCGGCGGTAGGGCTTAGTAAGCGTTACCCGACGCAGCATCCGGGCAGAATCCTGATACCCCGCGCCAGCGGGGCCAGAAAACTGTCACGATGCAAGGAGGGTATGGCGCACTTTTTGCCGTCCGGGTACAAATTTTATTGAGCTTTATGCGTGTCGCGGTACAAGTTTAGTCGGAGCCGGTAAACTATCACAGTACAGAATGTTTGTTAGGGGCACTGGCGCAGTGTCGCGGTACAAACTATCTCGAAGCCAGAAATCTGTCACGATGCAGGATTTTAGTTGTAGGCAGATGAGCGTGTCCGGGTGCAAGAACCATTACAAATTTGTCTTGAGAGCAGGAGTAAAAGCAAAAAGTGTGACAAACAACTTACCCATATTGTCCGTGTTAGCGTTTCGTGCAATTTTATAAAATGAAATCTGATTATTTTGTCATAACTTCAGTATACCAGTAAACAGGAATAGAATATTGTTCAAGAGCACAAGTCTCAATAAATTCCTGAAATTCTTTCGACTTGGGTGGGGCGGGGTAAATTATAGCAAGTCCTACCGTTCTATTATCAACGGTAATGAATTTATCAATATAATTAAAAAGCTGTCTTGAATGTCGGTAAAGGTTCTTTTTAATATTCTTTGACTTTATTTTATCCCAGTTTGTTGATTTTATTTCAATTATAGTTACCGAGTTATTTGAGTCGTCGTGAATAATAATGTCCATTCGACCTTTTTTCTTTTTATCATTGGCGAGGTAATCAAATGAAACATTTTCTTCAATATTTACACCACCTCCAATTGAGTTTTTTTGATAGTCAAGTTGGACAATCCTTTGGAAAATATTTCCCTGTTTAAGAATGTCAGGTTCCTTTGATTGAGGGTATCTTTTGTCCATTTAGTGATTTAGACTTTCAATTCCCTAATGGGATATTGTTTTCTGAATGCATCTAAAAATTCCTCCCTATCATTTAATCTGATTAAAACAGGATTTTCACAAGATGAAGACTTGCCATAAAAAACAGCATGTCTTTCTTGAAGACTAGAAAGTCTCTGTGAATAATCTGAACCTATGTAATTAGCGATGAATGCCTTGCCAGTGTCATCAAAGGTTCTCATTGCGAAGATAGAATTACATTGATTAAGAATAGTTTTTGTTACGTTTGCTGTTCTCTGTGTGATTAGAAGGCATCCTAAACCATACTTTCGTCCTTGAAGAATTGCTCTTGCCGTCCCATTTGTTGCGGCCTTGTCTCCCTCATTTGCAACCGAATTCCACTCTGGAATTAGAGAATGGGCCTCTTCATATACTAAACAAACCCTAGCTCTTGTTGTCATTCCTAGTTGCTGGCAAATTTCTAATGCGCATTCAGAAATCATTTGTGTTATCTCTGTTGGCGTAAGAGTAGCCATAGAGGCATTACCTTGGAACGGCCTACTATCTTGACGCCATACTTCAAATCTAGACGGATTATAAATTTTTAAGTATTCTTCACATTTATCATCGAGAAAAAGAGTAAGTTCTTTCTTGATTTCAGAATGAATCTGATTTATACTACCTCCTTCTTCAACGTTTAGTGACACATTATTTTTCCCTCTTGCCCCTAATGCATATAGAGTCTCTAAATGTTCATTTTCCTTGGTGGTGTTATAAAAGTCCTTTAATAACTCTGCATACTGATTAGTCAAATCAAGGCAGATAATTTTAATTTTCTCAGCAATCATCCGTTCTACCAATTCAATTGATAACATTGATTTTCCAATTCCAAGTATTCCAAGGATTGCTGTATTATGAGTTACCAATTCGTGGATATTTTTTATATTAACCGTAAAATTGGTTTTTGGGAAGTGACCAACAGTTAAATAATCAGGTGTATAGTTATCGGGTTTCTTTAAATAAACAGGAGAATTAATCTGTGGTAACCATTTAGCAGGTTCAAATTTTTTTGACCTTTCATTCCAAACTCCGATTTTTTTTGCCTCTCCTTTTGCGTAACCATATTTGTTTTTTTGGGCCACAATATCTTCTTTAGTAAGTCCATCTATTATTTGATACAGTACTGGAATATTATTGATGTCAACTTCAACAATTCTACCTTCTTCGATTTCCTGGTCTTTTAGAATTTCAAATTGAAGTGTTTCAATGTTTGTTTGATCATCAACTATCCCTATCATATCGTCAAGTTTATTCAATAATGGGATTTTTGCAACAACCTCTGGTTTAGTATTTGTTAGGTCCAATTTAATTACCGAATTTGATGATAATAGTTTACTTACATCCATAAGATCTGGAATAATTTCATCTGGTGTCGAAAATTCCATAGCTCTTAAAAGCAATTGTTCATCAAGTCCAATATAGTTAAGCGTAAGTCCAGTTTTTATTGAATTGTGCGAATTTTTAAAAAGAATGGGTGTTCCAAAATCTGTAAAAGAATTTTCTGGTTGAGAGATTAACATCAAACTTGGTGTTTGATATGCGTTAATAATTCCCAAATGAGTTCCAGAAAGCTTTATTTCCCAAATAGAACGTATTCTTTTTATAATAGAAAATATGTGTTTATCTGGTTCGACTAATACAATTAATACCCATGCTATAGTTATGGAAAACATTTCCTTTACATTATTTCTATGGAATACAATCAAAGCAAAGATGATAACCAAGCTGAAAACTACTCGTTGATTTCCTAAAAATTCTGAAATAATCAAACATGATTTTGAAAATTTCTGATTTGAAACTTTTGAACTATCTTTTGTTAAGATACTTAAGAATGAGACAATTAACGTTAGGCCTAGAATTCCATTTGTAACACAAAAAATAATTTTATCCGTGGAAAGCCAATTTTCCCAATTATTTACAAGGAATATTGATATAATACTTACCACTGTGTAAGAGATTGCATCAACAGGTTTTGTAAAAAAAGGTGTGACGAGAAGATTCCCAAGGAGTAGACTCGCCATTCCTGCATAGAACCATAATCCCTTAAAATCTTTTTCTGGCAAAAGTTTACCAAAAGCTACGTAGTTAATTACGAATAATAATACTATATAGGTAATTAAGATTAATACCCTTTGAGGCTGTGTACGGTTCATAGTTTTCTGATTTAGGGTTAGAGGTTTAAGTGTTAGTGATTTACTGGCATAGAGATTTAATTTGTGTCACGAAGTCCGATGCATGAACGCTAACGGTTACGCATAGGGCCATGTGGCGAGGTGCGTAAACTTTCCTGTCGTGTTAAACGTATTTATCTTCGTTTTACAACTCTTCGTATAACCTACATGCAAGCCATTGGCCATATGCGATGTTATAAACAGGCGTTCATTGTTATCCTTAAATTTTATTCAATCCGGCCATCGTGCCACGACACGACATGAAAAATGAGTCAGTGTTCATATCGAACCGGATTGTCACGTAATAATCCATTTTTTTAAGGTTTCAGTACGCTTGTTTATAATGGCCCGGCGGTTTAATTAGTTGCCGTCCGTGGTCGCGGTGACGTGTTTTTTGCCAGTCCCGGTAGACGGACGAATAGTTTTTTGTCACGATGAGATTGCTAAATGGTAACAAGTCCGGGAAACGGCTGTGAATTTTGGGTCACGATAAAATAGTCTAGGTGGCGAGCAAAAAACAAGGCACCAGTGCGTCGGCCCGCAGCCCACATAGACTTTGTCCCGGGAGACGAAACAGTCGTGGTACACAGAATTTAATAAACGGTTAAATTTTTCTCTCATAGACTTTGAGGGCTGATCGGGATGCTGTCCGGGCTGCGGAAGGCAATTAATTAAACCGTCCGAGTTATGCGTAGTTTTATTTTTGGTAGGTTATCTGACATTAGCTGTTTTGTCGAGGGATACTGAATTTTTTGTTAATAGCTGAAGTTTTCTTAAGGAATCTTTTGTTACTGATTTGATTCTTTTCAAAATCAAAGGTATAAAGTCTATTTCCCTTTATTCGAAACTTTAAGTCTGTTATGAAACCAGAGACGAAAAAGTTATATGCTTCTTTAGCCATTTGTTTTTCTGATTCGGTCTGAGGTTGACGATAGGAATTAATTAGGGTTTGCTGTTAAAGTAGATTTTCGAATAGCCTGACTCTTGTTCTATGGCCAGGTTACCTTCTCCCAGGGAAATTGTGGTCATAATTTCATTCACATATTCCTGTATGCTTGCCTGCAATCTATTAACCCGCGCCAGAATAGAGCCAAAAAAAGTCTCCTTTTCATAGAGTATCAGGTTCATTATGAAAAAGATACATGCTACCCAGCTCTCTGAGGTGCTTCTTAGTCTGGCCCTTATCTCATTCAGATTGTAGCCGTTCTTGCCTTGCCCAAACTTACCTTCAATATGATTTCGCTCCGCAGCTTCTTTCCTGCGCTTACGTTTCTGGTAATAGGTCTCTTGCTCTTTGCCTTTTCTTCGGCCAAGTGGAACAGCCGTTATTCTTATGCCCCTTGCTGCTAACCATGTTCGGTTTTCGCGAGTGGCATAAATCTTGTCTACCTGAACCAGTTCCGGATAATGACCATGTAACTCCTTATATGATTCAACCTGGCTAATCAAATCTCCCCCTTCATGATAAGCATCCCAGCTGAAGGTATTTATCCTCGCGAAGCCATTATCAAGACTTACTCCCAATTTTGAACCGAACTCTATCTGTGCCTTCGTTTTGCCTCTTGGGATTGGCCTGACATGTGGCTGGAATATGCTTACAATTCTGTCAGGGCAACTATGCGTCTTTGTATCATACATGAGTTTCTGCTGGTCATAAGCTGTATTGATTACCCAAAACATTATTTGATCATGGTGCTTTAAAGGAAATCCTGCCCTATTCGATTCAAAAATATCCAACATATTGTTTACATGCCTGATATCACGATTCACGCATTCCAGTAGTTTCCTTGTCATCTTCCGGTGCGTGGTCTCTCTCTTCTTTTTTTTCTTTGAGTACTCCAGGTATGCCTTATCGATTTCACGACGGTAAGTCCTGGGTTTTACACCTGTTTTGCCACTCTTATTATACAGCTTGTCGATAATTTTCTCACACTGCTTGCGACTTTGGTTTAAGATCCCGTTATCGGTAGGGTAGGTAATATACTGATCAGCAACCGTAGCGTCTGCCTGCATTTTTCCCTTGTTCTTTGCTGATGTGTTGCCGGAATCTTTCTTTTTCCCCTTGTCCTTTTTATATTCCTTCTGATTGACCGATTTTATCAACTCAACATTGAGAGAATCAAATACTTTGTGCCCAACCCGTTTTCTGATATCTACAAATAATGATGGATCAAACACAGGTTGTGTAGTAAATTCCTTCAGCCCGACAAAATACTGCATGTAAATATTTTCCTGTATGGCCAGGATAACTCCTCTGTCATCAAGCTTTTCGAGGTGCTTAATGATTATAGCCCCAAGGACTATACGAGGGGAAATAGCCGGGCGCCCAAAATCAGCAGTCATCAGGGACATATAGGCTGAAGCAAATTTATCCCATGGAACTAGCTGACTAAGCTTAACCCACCTATTATCAGCCATTAAGGAGCTTTGAAAAGGGGTTTTGAACTCTTCTATTGTCAACTGGCGATCTGAATCATATTTTACCATAAGTGCAAATGTTTATAACGGAATTTATGTTTTAATTTGCACTTTTACAATTTTGCCGAGCTCAAGATATGAACATATTAGGCTGATTATTAACATTATATGCATCCGAATTCACTTTATCAGCAAACCCTATTTAAGTAGATTCAGCTTCATTTAAAGGTTATTTTGTGGACTAAACTTTTCTAGTCGGAGGCGTTAATTATGGCTAACGGCCAGCGGGTATGGGCAGTAAGTGTTACCTGACGCAGCCATCCGGCCACCAGTCCTGGTACTTTAGCCGAAAAGCTGTCCCGGTGGCAAGGAAGGTATGGCGCAATTTTTGCAAGTCCCGGCGAAAGATTTAACTGTCTCTTTAGCACGGATCTGTCCAGAGCCGGAATCACGATGCCCGTAAATGGACGAGATTTATCTATCACGATAAAGTTGCCTAGGTGTGGTGCAAAAATTGTGACAAACTTATTGCCTATACCCGCTTGTTGCACTAAATCCCACCCCGGAAATGGGGCGGGATAGTTTTGTGTTTCCGTATTAATTTTATTTACACAAACAATTTAAAATTATGGAAACACGAACAAAGCTAAGAAAAAAGTCGTTCACAATCGTAGAACAAGCCATTTTGCAGGTAAAGGGCTTCGAAGAACTTTACCAGGATTTTGATGATAAGATCCGGATATCAGGACAATCATCTAGTACATTAAAGAATTATGCAAGGAAAGTAGCCCAGACTTGTATACATTTCGGTAAGTTGCCACAAGACATCAGTGAGAAGGAATTGAACAAGTATCTTGCTGACCTGACTCGACAGAGTAAAGTACCTTCGTTTAGTAACTTCAAGTTTACAGTGTATGGACTACGTTATTTTTTTCGTCTGCTGGGACTTGACGAGAGAGTTGTCGAGTTGCCTAGTTTAAAACATGATAAGAAATTACCTGTCGTACTCAATTATGAAGAGTGCAAGGCATTGTTTAAAGCGCCTGAGCTACTCAAGCACCGGGTTCTGCTTGCCCTGATATATTCAGCCGGACTGCGTGTACGAGAAGCTAGCCGTTTACGTTTATCTGACATCGACTCGGGCCGTATGATGATACACATCCGTCAAAGTAAGTTCAATAAGGACCGGTATGTTCCATTGTCTCCACTGATGCTTAAAGGATTACGTAAGTATTGTCAAAAGTGTCGCCCGGTAGATTATTTGTTCAACGGAAGCAAACCAGGCTCCCCACTTAGGGAACGCGGCATACAATGGGTTCTTCGTGAAGCTGCAAAAAAGTGTAAGTTACAGAAAGGTATCAGCGTACACTCACTCAGGCATAGTTATGCTACACATCTTTTGGAATATGGTATGGATATCGTATCGATCAAGGAACTGCTTGGTCATGGGAGCATAGAAACCACTATGATTTATCTGCATGTAGCAAAACCTACACGGAGCAACCTGTTCAGCCCTATCGACAGGTTGTATAAAAAAGGTTGAAGCCAAAGCATGAACTGGCTGAGGTAATTGATCGGTTTGAGGAGGATTTTGAAACAAAGCATTCACCGAATAGCTATGTGAAGCGAACCTTGAGTGCACTAAAGCGTTGTCGTACATCGTCATTGGGCGGACATGTTGATAAATGCGATGAGTGCGGTCATATCCGCATTAGTTACAACTCTTGCCGTAACCGTCATTGTCCCAAGTGTCAGAATACCCAGCGGGAAGCATGGGTGGAAGATCGTAAGCAGGATTTGCTTCCGGTCCCATACTTTCATGTTGTTTTTACTGTACCCGATAAACTCAACGGTCTGTTTATTGAGCATCCGGCAGATCTTTACAACCTTCTGTTTGCCTGTGTATGGGAAACAATAGCTCAGTTCTCTTACACTCAGTTGCATGCAGAAACAGGCATGGTAGCCATATTGCATACCTGGGGGCAAAATCTGAGCCTGCACCCGCATATCCATTGTGTTGTTCCTGGCGGGGGAATCAACTTCAGAGGGAAGTGGAAACAGGTAAGTACCTCTGAGAATGGCAAGGTATTTTTGTTCAGTGTCAAAAGCCTTTCCAAAGTCTTCAGGGGTAAGTTTATAGAAGCCCTGCAAAAGAAGATGCCACAAATGCAGAAGTTTATTGATGGCCTGTACAAAGACGATTGGGTTGTTTACTCCAAAGCGCCCTTCGCGGGGCCGGAACAGGTAATTGAATATTTGGGCAGATACACTCACAAAGTAGCTATAGGCAATCATCGACTATTAAACGTGGATGAATCGGGCGTGCGTTTTAGCTGGCGCGATTACCGTGACAATGAAGAAAAGGTCATGTCTCTTGTTGGTACAGAGTTCCTGAGACGTTTTTGCATGCACATACTTCCTAAAAGATTTGTTCGTATCCGGCATTATGGACTACTTTCCACTGCACGACGCCAGGAGCTTCGGGAACTTCAACAGGCCTTTGGGATCAATACCCCAATGGTCAGAGAAAAGAAGCACTGGAAAGAAGTTTGCAGGCAGCACCTTAAGTACGACCCTGATATATGTCCGCAGTGTGGCAAAGGTCATATGTCAACTATCGAGATGTTTTTTGGCCCACGTCCACCGCCGCCACCTGCGATAGCACGAATTGAAGTTTTTTTAAATCGTAGATAATCATTGAAACCGTTCTAAGAAGGACATGATAAATTATTGCATATAAGTCAGGAAATCCTGATCAGGCTGTTCCTCTTATCCTTGTAAAATAAGGGTCGTACTATTTGTCGAGCCATCGGTGGCAAGTAAATGATCCGCCGCCAACTCTTCTGAAAGAGACACAAAATATTGAATCCCCATAGTAATAAGTTCTTTCTAATGAGCATCAGCAGGGATGTCGTGCAACTCGGCTTCATGTTGGGTCTGAAAAAGACCACACGAAGCCTTAACTGTTAGCGGTAGGCATTTTTTTCAATTTGTTATTGAATAGTCAAATAGTGCTTTAGGATGGAATTGTCCGGATTAATAAACTGCAAAACAAATTGTCCAGTTGCATTTGAAGTAAATTCATAAGTGGTCTGGATTGGCACAGCAGCCTGTGTGCAAAATGAATCTTTTGTTGTACCACCAAAAGCTTTGATCGAAATGGTATTTCCATTTTTATCTGATTCGAATTTGGATATGTAATCGCATCCACTTGAAGCTGGACAATATACAGTTAATGAGATGGTCTCATTTACTAATCCAGATGTTGGTCCTTCGACTTTACTGACATTCCAATGTACATGACTTTCTGGAGTATCATTATTACTTTTATTACATGCAGTTTGTAAGAAAAAAGTCAGACCTAATAGTAGGATTGTTCTTTTCATGGTTAGAGTATAATTTTAGTCTTAACGTACAAATAATGTACCAAATGTGCTGTTATTCTTCTGCTTACCGCTAACGGTACATGTATGAAAAGTTGCCGTTTGCGGGGCAATTCCCTATCAAGATACAATGAACTTGCTGCGGGAGAAACCCTTTAAATAACCGATGAACCGGCAATTTTTTATACATGATGTTGAACTAAATCCCTGCGGGATATCTATCAGTAATAACCCGATTCTTTCCATAAATTGAAATCATTAACAACTAAAAAATCAAGTTATGAGAAAGAAATCGGGTTTTACCATTGTAGAACAGGCCATTATGCATGTTCCGGAGTTTGATTCAGTTGTTCGTAAACTGGAACAACAGGTTACCCTTCGGGGTCAGAGTAAAAGTACATTAAATAATTATATCCGTCGCGTAGCACTCTGCGTTGTACATTTCGGAAGACTGCCCGAACAAATCGACTGCGAAGAGATCAATGAATATCTTGTTGCCCTTGCGCGTGATCCAAAATCGCCATCCCGGAGCAGCTTTAAACACATGGTTTATGGTCTTCGCTATTACTACCGTCTTCTTGGAATGAATAAGAATGCCATAGCGCTTCCATCACTTAAGAAAGAGACAAAACTACCCGTTATCCTCAACCAGAGAGAGCTGAAGGAGCTGTTCCTGGCGCCGACCCTTCTTAAACAAAGGATTTTACTTGCATTGATATACTCAGCAGGTTTGCGAGGACAGGAGGTAATTAACCTGAAGATATCGGACATAGATTTTGACCGTAAAGTCATCCATATCCGCCAGAGCAAATACAAGAAGGATCGTATAGTACCCCTGGCAGAAAGCATGTCAGCAGGACTGAAGAAATACCTCAGGGCTGAAAACCCGCACATCTGGCTTTTTAATGGTAAAGAGGTTGATGGGAGGTACAGCGTCAGGGGCCTTTCGTGGGTTATGCGTGAAAACCTGAAAAAGACTTCCATCAAAAAAGATGTAAATCTGCATTCATTACGTCATACATATGCAACACACTTGCTGGAACAGGGCCTCAATATAGTAACCCTTAAAGAGCTCCTGGGTCATGCAGATATCACTACCACCATGCTTTACCTGCATGTTGCACAATGTCCGCTTATAAAACCTCACAGTCCTCTGGATACACTCTATAACTATCAGAAAAATGCGGACAAGCTTTGATCTGGGAAGAGTGATAAATGAATTTGGCGCAGGTCTGCTTGCCAACACAAATCTTACAGTTTTCCAATTAAATGTTCTTGACAAGATAACGACCTGTCGTACTGCCTCTCTTGGGGGGCACGAAGAGATATGCCATAGCTGCGGGTCGGTTCGCTATAGTTACAATAGCTGCGGAAACCGTCACTGTCCCAAGTGCCAGGCTGCAAAACAAGCCTTCTGGATTGATGATCTTCTTCAAAATACACTTCCGGTAAAGCATTACCATATAGTCTTTACAGTTCCTCATAATCTCAATACAGTATGTCTGCATAACCGCAGATTATACTTTGAACTGCTGTTTTCCTCTGTCAGTGCGACGCTGCATTCTTTTGGATACACTCACTACGGCTCTGAAACCGGCGCCGTGGCAATGCTTCATACCTGGGGGCAGAATCTTACATTGCATCCACATATCCATTGTATTGTTCCTGCCGTTGGCTACACTCTTGATGGTAAGTGGAAAGAAATCGGTCATTCGGGTAAATATCTCTACCCTGTTCATCAGCTGAGCGAAGCCTTCAAGGGCAGGTTCCTTGACAGCCTTAAACGAGCTCTTCGAAAACTGAACGAGTTGTCGCTGTTTAACTATCAGATACAGGCTTCTTACAAAACGCAGTGGGTGGTAAACTGTGAACCATCGCTTGCAGGATCTGAACATGTGGTTAAATATCTTGGACAATACACCCACCGTGTAGCTATAAACAATCAGCGTATTTTAAATATTGCTGAAGGAAAAGTGACCTTCATTGCCAAAGATTATCGTGACAGGGCCAAAAGAAAACCGGTTACCCTTGATGGTATCGAGTTCCTGCGCAGGTTTACCATGCATATCCTGCCAAAGCGTTTTGTGAAGATCAGGCATTATGGAATATATAATCACACTGTAAAGCGTCATCTCAGGCTGAATTTTGCCGAGCTTGTAAAACCGACCATTGATGTAATAATCAAAAATAAGCAACCGGCAGAGACCCGGTTAGAAAGGTTTACAAGGCTCACCGGAATAAACCCATGCATCTGTCCTGTGTGCAAATCAGGAATAATGGTAAGGGTAAGGGAACTGCCCCGAATAAGGTCACCTTCATGGCTCGATTCTGTACAATCTTCGTCATAATCCTGAATAGTTTTTTTTAAATTGCATTCTGTGCAAACGGGAGAGTTATGTCCGAGAGCCTCAGTGAAGAGTGTAAATGGCCTTCTGCCCGGTCAATTTATCATACGAGGAGGGATTTTCAGACGAAAAATAGTCGTAAACTTCAGAGATTTTATCCCGGCATTCTCAAATAAATCCATTAAAACCTTCAATAAGTGCATAGGTCCAGGCCCGGACGATGTAGTTCAACACGTAATAATCGCTGGGTCTTGCAGACCGCTCATATTCCTATTTATTATGCAGCGTTTTTTATTTATTCTTTCTCAAATTTTAATCCGCCCGGTATCTTTACAGTCCCCTTTAAATATGGATTAATATAAATCTTAATTGTATCTGATTCGTTTTCTGGTTTTAGAATATACAAATCAAGAATAGGTCCAGTCCCATAACTCATAGGTTCTCCCGTATATCTATTCTGCAAAACAATAGCAGGTTTTTTATAGTTTGGATTTTCAACTGAGAATCTTTGAACCAATTTAAGTTTATTACCTTTTTCAGTTCTCAATCGAGACAAATAATAGTAAGATGAACCAATACTGTTATTCAAATCCGCATTTTTAATCGCAACGGGATTTTCCGCTGTATAACCATAACTTAAATCAGTTGTCGATTCAATCTTTGAGAAAAATTTCGGATTACTCACCACACATCCTGTCAGCAATAATCCTATCAACAAGCTAAATTTTAATTTTTTAGGTAATCTTTTCATATGTTGGACTGTTTTTTTAAAATGCTGCATAACAGTTACGCATAGGGCCATGTGGCGAGGTGCGTTAACTTTCCTGTCGTGTAAATCGTATTTATCTTCGTTTTACAAATCTTCGTATAGCCTACATGCAAGCCATTGGCCATATGCGATGTTATAAACAGGCGTTCATTGTTATCCTTAAATTTTATTCAATCCGGCCATCTTACCACGACACGACATGAAAAATGAGTCAGTGTCCATATCAAACCGGATTGTCACGAAATAATCCATTTTTTTAAGGTTTCAGTACGCTTGTTTATAACTTACTTATTACGTTATGAAAATTACTGAATATTTACCAAAAATGATGGATAAAGTTATGTCCTGTAACTTTCCTGACCTAAGATTTTTATTAACTTAATCCTCTTATTTAAAATCCACAACGTAAATCGCACTACTGACTGCAGCCGGATTCCTGCGGCTTACATGTGTATATATCTCAGTGATGCGAGAACTTTTTTACCTCAATAACTCCGGAATGTACTAATGTCAACTCCATCCTCATGAAGATGTGTTGCATAACTATGCCTTAAACCCTGGAAACTAACCTTTTTCCTTATTCCGGCATTTTTAACGCCTGTTTGAAAACCCGGAATACTCTCTCCGAAAAATACTGACGTCCTGTATGTCCTTCAATAAACCAACATGCCGGATGATAACTACTCCTGTAATCATCTGCCTTCTCATATACTTTCTTTGAAACCGGAACAATCCTGCCTTTCCTGCATTTCCCTTTCCTTAATAATAGGATGCCACTGTTCCTGTCCCTGTCAGTTATCCTGATATTAATTCCCCGCCGCGCCAACCAAATGACCAGCTCAGCCATAATTTCAACCTGTGCTTTGATTTACAGCCGGCTTCCAGTCTTCACCTCCTGTTCCGAATTGCTTACCCCGAATCCCATATAGCGCGATGCAGTCTTCCCAGTGAAGAGATCCGGTCAGGCATGACTATGCATCAACTTATTGAATACTTTACAAAGAATACTAACTACCGAACAAGCGCCTAATGCCTTGCCTCAGGCATGCTTCCGCCCCGTCAGTCACATGAGTAAATCCGTGCAATAATCTGAATAATAAATAAATGCAGGATTATTTGCTGACTTTCCAACTTTCACGATCTTTACTAAATTACATAATTATTTTAGAATTTGAGAAGTCAGGCTCCAGTTTTTTTCAGGGCCCGGACGAATGATTTTATTTCCGGCAAACCCGGCTACCGGCAAAACCTGGTCGTATCTGCCGGAAATAAAAACCCGTACGATTGGCATCGTACGGGTATAATTTGTGGTCGCGGAGAGAGGGGGATTCGAACCCCCGGTACCCTTTTGAGGTACACACGCTTTCCAGGCGTGCCAGTTAAACCACTCCTGCATCTCTCCCTCTGTACTCCGTAGTTTTAGCGGAGGATTGCATAATAAAACTGGTCATTATATTGGCGGCGCAAATTACGAAAATATTTTTATAAAAAACCGATTATGAAATTTCTCCGGCCAGAGAAATTTTCAGCGATTCAACAACCTTATCCACAGATTCATATCTCCCGAGAAGATGCATGAGCTTGGTCACAGAGGCCTCCGAGGTAATATCTTTTCCGCTTACCACGCCCGCCTCAAGCATCTGTCTGCTGGTTTCATACAGCCCCATCTCTACGCTTCCTCCATGACACTGGGTAACATTCAGAATAATTTTACCGGAATCGATGAAATTCTTCATGTCCTCCAGGAACCAGTCGTAAGTAGGAGCATTTCCCGATCCGTAGGTTTCCACTATCAGACCTCTCAGTCCTTCCGTGTTCATGATAGATTGCACCAGTTTCCTGTTGATACCAGGGAAAAGCTTCAGAATAGCAACATTAGTGTCGAATTTCTTATGAATAACAAGTTTTGCCCCTGGATCTATATGCCTTATTGAGTGCGTGTTATATCTGAGATGCAGTCCGACTTCAGCAAGCGAAGGATAGTTGGGAGTTGAAAATGCATCGAAGTGTTCGGCGCTGAGCTTTGTGGTCCGGTTACCCCTGGTGAGCTTATTGTCGAAATAGATACAAACCTCCGGCACCGATGGCCCTTTCTTTCCCCCCGCTGCTGCAATCTCAATGGCTGTAATCAGATTATCCCTGCCGTCAGTACGGAGAAGACCGATCGGCAACTGCGATCCGGTAAATATAACCGGTCTGGCCAGATTTTCAAGCATGAAGCTTAAAGCAGAAGCGCTGTAAGCCATTGTGTCAGTACCATGCAGGATCACAAATCCATCGAAATCGTCATAACCATGCTCTATTATTTCAGCCATCTTGATCCATACCGACGGATCCATATTCGACGAATCCTTAACCGGATCAAATGATACCGAATGCAGGTGATATCCGAATTTTTTCAGTTCAGGTACATGATCCGAAATGTGCCGGAAATCAATCGGTACAAGCGCTCCGGTTTCTCTATCCTGAACCATGCCGATAGTCCCCCCGGTATATATGATCAGTATTGAAATATCACTTTTTTGTTTCATCAGGTTTTTTATAACTTGAATAGCCTGGTAGTATTATCATGCAAAATACCCGCCAATTCAGCTTCTTCAATGCTGTAAATTTCTGCCAGTTTTTTGTTTACCAGTGGTATATATGAACTTTCATTCCGTTTTCCCCTGTTTGGAACAGGGGCCAGATAGGGAGAGTCGGTTTCCAGGATAAGGTTTTCAGGACTTATCTCTTTCAGGGCGTAATCAAGACCTGAATTTTTGAATGTCACTATCCCGCCGATACCAAGCATCAACCCCAGATTAATCGCATGCATTGCATGTTCGCTGTTTCCTGTAAAGGCATGCATTACGCCTCTGAGCCCTTTCCCGTTAAACTCCTCAAGAACTGCGAAGACCTCAGAAAAAGCATCCCGTGAGTGGATCACAACAGGTACTTCCCGGCTGACAGCAAAAGCTATCTGTCTTCTGAAGGCTGTCTGCTGTTCCCTTACAAAACTTTTATCCCAGTACAGATCAATCCCAATTTCCCCCACAGCAATAAAACCGCGGCTTGCCCAGAGCTCTTCCATCTGACTGAGCTGTTCAGGGTAATCTTCTTTTACAGAGGTGGGATGAAGCCCCATCATCGGTATACAAATGCCTGGAAACCTGGCTTCTGATGAAAGCATGGGAGCTATGGAAGTAATGTCAATATTCGGCATCAGGAGTTTCTCAATACCGTTCCGGATGGCTCGTTCAACAGCAGCATCCCTGTCTGCATCGAACTCAGGAAGATATATGTGTGTATGGGTATCAATGAATTTCATTGAACAGCTTCCTGATTGTTTGTGCAAATGACTCGTTTGGCATTCCTGACTAAAGTGAGCCAAATTTAAGGAAAATCGGACATATGAAAGGCCGGCAGTAAGGAAATATTGAAAGAAGGATCTTTGATATGTCAGGGTTAACTCCTGTCAGACAGTTACGTAAATATTCCCCGGGTAACACCTTACCACACCCTTGAACTCCATCTGAAGCAGCAATGACGATAGTATATACACTGCAATACCTGTAGTCCTGCAGATGGAGTCAATATCCATCTCTCCCTGTTTCACAAGAAGCTCATAAATGATCTTTTCCGTATCATCAAGTTCTGAAAAGAGAGATCTCTGAACAGGCTGCCTGGATTTTTCAGTTTTCCACCCGAGGAGATATTCAATGTCGCCTGCATTTTCCACAAGAGAGGCTTTGTTGTTTTTGATAAGGTTGTTACATCCGGCTGACCACTGATCGTCTGGCCTTCCTGGGACAGCAAATACGTCGCGGTTATAGGAATTGGCTATATCGGCTGTAATGAGCGCCCCTCCCTTGAAGCCTGATTCCACAACCAGGGTAGCATCGGATAATCCGGCAATGATACGGTTGCGCCGGAGAAAATTATTCCGTTCCGGGAGTGTGTCTGAAAGAAAATCAGTCAGTAATCCTCCGTTCAGTGCTATAGATCTTGCTACTGAAGCATGAGCGGCAGGGTAGACGGTTTTAAGTCCATGGGCAAGCACAGCGATGGTCTGAAGGTTATTTGCAATGGCAGCTTTGTGGGATGCTATGTCTATCCCGTAAGCGAGGCCGCTTACTATAATCAGATCAGGGTGACTCTCTGCCAGTTCCCCTATGATCTTATCACATATCTCTCTGCCACGTGTGGTTGCATTTCTTGTGCCTACAACGCTGAGTATTTTGGCCGAGTCAAGATCACTCTTTCCCCTGAAGAAAAATGCGACAGGCGAGTCGTCACATTGTCTCAGCCTGTAAGGGTAGTCGTTATCGAGATAGAAATAGGTCCTGACACTATTCCTTGAGACATAATCTGCTTCTTTTGCTGCAATTTCAAGGTATGATCTGTCAGTTATTGATTTTGCCAGACCGGATCCTATTCCGGGTATCCTTATAAGGTTCCTGTAAGGTTCATGGAATATGGCTTCCACGCAACCGAAATGGGAGACCAGTTTTCGGGCATTGATATCTCCGATACGGGGAATCAGGCCCAGTGCAATTTTATGTTGCAGGGTTGTTTCCGACATAGCACGATAGCATGAGACAGGTAAATATACAAAAAAGAAGGGCGTCCCATAGAGACGCCCTCCTTATTATTTAAGAAATATGTTCTGCCTGTACGTTGGTAATCAGATCACACCCATGTCGAGCATGGAATTCGCGACCTTGAGGAATCCTGCAATATTGGCTCCCTTGACATAGTCTACATAGCCGTCTTCTCTTTTTCCGTATTTGACACACTGACTGTGGATGTTGCTCATTATCTCATGCAGTCTGTTGTCAACTTCCTGGCTGCCCCAGCGGAGTTTCATGGCATTCTGGGTCATTTCAAGACCGGATGTAGCCACACCGCCTGCATTGGATGCCTTGCCGGGAGAGAAGAGCAATCCGTTTTTCTGAATGATCTCAATTGCTTCAGGGGTACATGGCATATTGGCTCCTTCACAGACACAAATACAGCCGTTCTTTATGAGATTTTCAGCATCTTCGGCATTCAGTTCGTTCTGCGTGGCGCAAGGGAGCGCTATGTCTACCTTGACTTCCCATGGATGCCTGTTCTCGTGGAACTCAGAGCCTTCGAATACTTTGGCGTAGGGACTGACAATATCTTCGTTCGAAGCACGCAGCTCGAGCATATATTCGATCTTCTTTCCGGAAATACCCTGCGGGTCATATGCATACCCGTCCGGACCTGAGATGGTAACTACTTTTCCGCCAAGCTCGGTCGCTTTCAGAGCAGCGCCCCATGCAACGTTTCCGAATCCGCTGATCGCTACTCGTTTGCCTGCAAAGGTCTCACCCCTGGTTGCAAGCATCTCCTTTGCAAAGTAAACACAGCCATATCCGGTGGCTTCCGGACGTATGAGCGATCCTCCCCAGTTGCTTCCCTTTCCGGTAAGCACTCCGGTATGTTCACCTGCCAGTCGTTTGTACATGCCATACAGAAATCCTATTTCCCTGCCCCCGACACCGATATCACCTGCAGGAACGTCAGTTTCCGGACCGATATATTTCCACAGTTCAAGCATGAATGACTGACAGAATCTCATTACTTCAGCATTTGATTTGCCTTTTGGATCGAAATCCGAACCTCCCTTTGCTCCGCCCATAGGAAGAGTGGTGAGTGCATTCTTAAAAATCTGCTCGAATCCGAGAAACTTGAGTATTGACAGATTAACACTGGGGTGGAAGCGAAGACCTCCCTTGTACGGACCTATTGCATTATTGAACTGGATCCTGTATCCAAGATTGACCCTGACATTACCTTCATCATCAACCCATGGAACCTTGAACATTATAACCCTGTCGGGCTCAACGATTCTTTCAATGATATTTGCCGATTCAAACTGAGGATTCTCATTATAAACTTCTTCTATTGAATCAAGCACTTCCCTTACTGCCTGTAAATATTCAACCTCTCCGGGATGTTTTTTTTCGAGGTTGTTCATGATCTTTTCTACGTTCATGATCTAAAATTTTAAGTTACTGATCCTGACTGAATATTTCTTTCAAATTTGATATTGTTGGAGCTGATTAAAAATGATTAAACTCATATTACCGGATGATAACCTTCAATTTCCCGGAAGACAGGTGTCCAGCGCCCTGAACAGTTTTTCACGTTCTTCGCGGGTAAGTGCGGTGATATAGACCGGCGGGTATTTTGCTGCTTTGTTGTTGATCTTCTGATATAGTGTTATGCTTATAATTATTCCAAAAAACCGTTTATCGGTGCGATATCCGGTAAATTCCTCCTTTTTGATCTTTATGGAATTTTTCCGTCCTCCTGTAATCCCGGATACGAAATACCGGAAATCTATCGTATCACCTTCATCTGAAAAATAAATGTACTGATAGTTAATCATCAATGGCATGAAGGCATACATGAAATACAATGTGACAAGAATGAGTGTCCACGCTGTATCGCTCATGCCGAGCAACGGATATTTTATCATTCCGGCAACATAGGTCAGTACTATGAACGTCAGCAGTATTACGGTTGCTGCAAATAGTTTAAGCCTGAGACTAATAATTGCTTTACTGTTGTCGAATGTCATGCAGTGGCATTTTAAATAATTCTTCGAATTTACGGAAAAACGGGGGATTCATTTTTTTTATCTGTTCATTATTGCCTTTTTCCTCTGAAAAACTTCAGCAGGAGTTCCCTGCATTCCTTTTCAAGAACCCCGGATCGAACGACCGTTTTAGGGTGAAGCAGGGAATCTGAGATTGTCCTGTAACCTTTTTTCTCATCCGGGGCGCCGTAAACCAGCTCTGTTGCCTGGCTCCATCCGATCGCTCCGGCGCACATACCGCACGGTTCCAGCGTTACGTACAAAGTGCAGTCCGTGAGATACTTACCCCCGAGCCATGACGTGGCAGCGGTAATAGCCTGCATCTCCGCGTGGGCTGTCGGATCTCTGAGCATTTCTGTAAGGTTATGTGCCCTGGCAATAATTGTCCCGTCGCATACCACCACAGCGCCAACAGGAATTTCCTGTTTTTCAAAGGCTTTATATGCCTCAGCCAATGCTGCCTTCATGAATTGCTCATCCCTGTTCTCAACCATGCCTTCGTATATTTCAGGCTGAAATATAAAGAAATTCGGGATTTAGCCTTCCTTCCCGGTCTGATAATTTTCTTATTTTTGCTGAAATTATAAAATATCAAAATGTACAGGACACATACATGCGGGGAGCTGAATCTTAACCATGAAGGCAAACAGGTCACCCTGGCAGGCTGGGTGCAAAAATCCAGAGATCTTGGTGGTATGACTTTTGTCGATCTCCGCGACCGATATGGAATTACCCAGCTGGTCTTTAACATGGAGACCAATAAGGAACTTTGTGAAAAGGCCAGGAAACTCGGAAGGGAGTTTGTGGTTCAGATAAAGGGAGCTGTGAAGGAAAGGAGTAATAAAAATCCTAAGATGCCTACCGGCGAAATTGAAATTGATGTCACTGAAATCAATATACTTAACAAGAGTGAATTGCCCCCGTTTACAATTGAAGAAGATACCGACGGCGGTGAAGAGCTAAGGATGAAATACAGGTATCTCGACCTCAGAAGGGCTCCTGTAAAAGAAAATATTATCCTGCGTCATAAATTCGTCCAGGAAGTTCGTAGATACATGGACTCAATTGACTTTATAGAAGTTGAGACACCTGTACTTATCAAATCAACTCCTGAAGGAGCGCGCGACTTTGTCGTTCCTTCCAGACTGCAGCCCGGTACATTTTATGCTCTGCCCCAGTCACCTCAGACAATGAAACAGCTTCTGATGGTGGCAGGGTTCGATAAATATTTCCAGATTGTAAAGTGCTTCAGGGATGAAGATCTCAGGGCCGACAGACAGCCGGAGTTTTCACAGATCGATTGTGAAATGTCGTTCATTGAAAGAGATGATATACTTCAGACATTTGAAGGTCTTGCCAGGTACCTTTTCAAACAGGTAAAAGGACTGGAATTTACTGAGCCATTCCAGAGGATGAGCTATAAGGAAGCAATGGAGTCATATGGTTCTGATAAGCCGGACCTGCGTTTTGGAATGAAATTCAGCGATATTACTTCAGCTGCCCGGGGAAAAGGGTTCGTTGTATTTGATTCGGCTGAATATGTAGGTGCAATAGCTGTTCCGGGTTGTTCGGAATACACGAGGAAACAGGTAGACGAACTGACTGAATTTGTCAAAAAACCACAGATAGGGGCGAAGGGCCTTATTTATGTCCGGTATAATAATGACGGTACATTAAAGTCCTCGGTCGATAAATTCTATTCTGAAAGCGATCTGAAGGTTTGGGCGCAGCTGACGGATGCAGTTCCGGGAGATATGATCATGATCCTGGCAGGAAATAAAAGAAAGACACTTACTGCTCTGTCAGAATTGCGTCTTGAAATGGGTTCAAGGCTCAATTTGCGGAACAGGGCAATATACAAACCTCTCTGGGTTATCGATTTCCCTCTTCTTGAATGGGATGAGGAAGAAAAGAGGTTTTTCGCAATGCACCATCCGTTCACCTCTCCCGTGCCTGAAGATATTCCGCTTCTGGAAAATGATCCTGCTTCGGTCAGAGCCAATGCTTATGACCTGGTGATAAATGGTGTTGAGATAGGCGGCGGATCGATAAGGATACACGATGCAACTGTTCAGAAGATGATGTTCAAGGCTCTCGGATTCTCAGATGAAGAAGCTGAGGAGCAGTTCGGTTTCCTTCTGAATGCATTCAGATATGGCGCTCCTCCCCACGGAGGTATAGCATTCGGACTCGACAGGTGGGTGGCTATTATGGGAGGCCAGGATTCTATCCGTGATTTCATGGCATTCCCGAAAAACAATTCAGGAAGGGATGTTATGCTTGAAACACCAGCAAAGATCTCTGACAAACAGCTTAAGGAGCTACAGATCTCTGTTGATACAAGGGAAAAGAAATAGCTGGTCAGACTATTCTGCCCAGCAGTGTTGCAGACGTGCATCGTTCGATCTGCACATTCACATATTCTCCTTTCCTCTGTCCTTCTCCGGGAAACACTACAACCTTATTCTGGGAAGAACGGCCTGAAAGATAATCTTCAGAACGTTTTGACTTACCTTCTATTAGTACCTGCAGGATTTTTCCGACATCGTGTTTTTTTGATTTTCCGGATAGTCTGTTCTGAAGTGTGATCATCTCGCTCAGCCCTTGCTGCCTTGATTTCTTCCGGAACATCATCCTTATATTTCCTGGCAGCTTTTGTACCTGGTCTTTCACTATACCTGAACATATAGGCAAATTCGAATCCTACTTCTTCCATCAAGGAAAGAGAGGCTTTGTGGTCCTCTTCAGTTTCGGTACAGAAACCTGTTATCATATCGGTTGAAAGAGCACAATCAGGAATAATTTTCCTGATCGAATCAACTCTTCCGAGATACCATTCCCTCGTATATTCCCTGTTCATCAGGCTGAGTATCCTGGTGCTTCCGCTCTGGGCGGGAAGATGAATGTGCCTGCAGATATTTTCGTGGGAGGCAATTACATGTAACAACTCGTCGGAGATATCCTTGGGGTGAGATGTGGAGAATCTGATACGTAAAGTGGGATCAATCGATGCAACTCTTACAAGTAGTTCCGGAAATCCGGCAGATATGTCATCATTTTTCCAGTTATATGAATCGACATTCTGTCCGAGCAGGGTAACTTCCCTGTATCCGTTATAAAAAAGTTCTCTGGCCTCGCGAATAATTGATTCTGGATCACGGCTTCTTTCCCCTCCCCGAACATAAGGGACCACACAATACGCACACATATTATTACAGCCTCTCATTATGGAGACAAATGATGAAACGCCGTTTTTGTCCATTCTGACAGGCGAAATATCAGCATATGTCTCTTCTCTCGATAAAAGAACATTCACTGCTTTGTGCCCGGATTCAGCTTCTGTGATCAATAGCGGGAGTTCCCTGTATGCATCGGGTCCGACTACGATATCGACCAGTTGTTCCGATTCAAGGAGTTTTTCCTTCAGTCTTTCCGCCATACAGCCGATAATACCGATCTTAAGATCCCTGTTTCTTTTTTTTCAGATGTTCCGAGAGCCTTAAGACGTCCCCAGATGCGTTGTTCAGCGTTGTCCCGTATTGAACAGGTATTTATAAGGATTAGACCGGCATCACCTATATCGCCGGTGGGTTCGTAACCGGCTTCCCTGAGTATTGAGACCACAACTTCACTGTCTGCCACATTCATCTGACAACCGTAGGTCTCTATATATACTTTTTTTGCCATAAGAAATTTTTTTGTTAAGCTTTTTGCTGCTTGAACCACTGCAGATTCTGAAACCGGCAGGCATTCCGCAAGCAGCCATGTTCCCTCTGTCTGAATCTGTTTCAGGCCCCCGTCAGGTATTCAGGAAACTTACTCTGAGTAAACCGGGACAAATCTATAAAGTATGAATGAGGTATGAAAGAAATATTTAAATTTGCATCAATTCCATCAATACTTTTAGGTATGTCAGGTCACAATAAATGGTCAACAATAAAGCGTAAAAAGGGCGCTATTGATGCCAAAAGAGGTAAGATCTTCACCAAGATCATCAAGGAAATAATAATTGCTGTCAAAGAAGGGGGCCCCGATCCCGATACAAATTCCAGACTCAGGCTAGCCATTCAGAATGCCAAAGGGGCGAATATGCCGAAAGACAATATCGAAAGGGCTATCAAGAAAGCTACGGGTTCGGAAGCAGAAAACTTCATAGAGACAACTTTTGAAGGATACGGTCCTGGAGGTATAGCGATTTTCGTTGAATGCCTTACCGATAATAATAACCGTACGGTGGCGTCCGTTCGATCCGCGTTTAATAAACATGGTGGAAACCTTGGAACCAACGGCTCCTTGAGCTTCCTTTTCGAGAGAAAGGGAATCTTTTCCATTGAGGTTGAAGACCTGTCGCTTGACGAACTCCAGCTTGAGATGATAGACGCCGGAGCTGAAGACTTCGAGGTTGATGGAGACACTCTCACTATAACATGCGCCAAGGAAGATTTCGGCAGTATTAACAGAAAACTCAACGGACTTGGCATTGAACCACAGGAAGCAGGCCTGAAACGCATTCCAAATGATACCAAGAAACTGGATGTCGATTCAGCTAAGAAAGTTCTCAGACTGGTTGATACTCTTGAAGATGACGACGATATACAGTCGGTTTATCATAATCTGGAGATGACCGAAGAACTTGCGGCTGAACTTGATTGAAAGGAATTATTATATTTGCGGCATGATTAAACATTCGTTTTCGCTCTTCCTTATCTTTATTCTTTCAGTCAGGATTGTATCTTCCCAGGCCTTTATCAATACGGCTGATCTTTTCGGAGGATCAGGAGAGGAAAACCATGCAGGACGTTTAAAAATAATACAGGACCCTTCCATCGATACTCTGATCAGCAGGTACATCATGGCCAATGAGGCAACTTACCACGATCAGGGAGGGTTCGGAATGAAAGGGTTCAGGATACAGATCTACAGCAGTTCAAACCGTAATGCAAGAGATGAATCAAATAAGGCCAGAGCTGCTTTTATGAACCGTTTCCCTGATATTGTTTCTTATCAGCTCTATGCCGATCCGGGATACTTTAAGATCCGGGTTGGTGATTTCCGGACCAAAACAGAAGCAATGAAAGTTTTCGTTCAGGTAAGCAGGGAATTCCCTGATGCATATCTCGTCCCGGATATAATTAACTTCCCGGATGTGAACAACAAATAACTATGAGTGACAATATCAAACATGAATGCGGTATAGCGATGCTCAGATTGCGAAAACCGCTGGAATTCTATATTGATAAATACGGCGCCTGGAATTATGGCCTGCAGAAGATGTACCTGATGATGGAAAAACAACATAACAGGGGACAGGACGGAGCAGGCATAGCGGGGATAAAAATGAACCTTCCTCCCGGAAAGAAATATATCTTCAGACAACGATCAAATCAGGCTAATCCTATAAAGGAAATTTTCGAGGCAATATATCAGGATATAGATGTTATACGCAGAGTTCCGGGAGCCGATTTCAACAATCCTGATTTTATCCGCGACAAAGTGCCTTTTGCATGTGATATCTATCTGGGACACCTCAGGTATGGCACCTATGGCAGCTACAATATCGACTACGTGCACCCCGTCAGCCGTGAAAATAACTGGAGATCGAAAAACCTGGTGCTGGCTGGAAATTTTAATCTTACAAATGTGGGTGAAGTTTTCGGAAGCCTTATTAAGCTTGGACAGACTCCGGTGGATTTCTCAGATACAGTAACAATACTCGAGAATATAGGCCACAGGTTGGATGAGGAGAACGAGCGACTCTTCAGAAAATTCAAGGAACTGGGCCATACAAAACAGGAAATATCACCCCTGATCGAAGAAAATATGGATGTGGCCCATATACTCAGGAAGGCAAGCCGTAACTGGGACGGAGGGTATGCAATGACCGGAATGATAGGCCATGGCGATGCTTTCGTGATGAGAGACCCTGCAGGCATTAGACCGGCATTCTATTATATCGACGACGAAGTTGTTGTAGTCGCTTCCGAACGACCTGTTATTCAGACTATTTTTGATGTTAAAACATCGGACGTTTTCGAACTGCCCCCTGCAAGCGCAATAATCATTAAAGCTTCAGGAGAAACGAAGATCGAGAATATAAGGGAACTTGCAGAACCCAGAAAATGCTCATTTGAGCGTATATATTTCTCAAGGGGAACCGACGAAACAATCTACAGGGAAAGGAAAAAACTCGGTGAACTGCTGACACTGCCTGTTCTGAAATCAGTCGGATATGATATTGACAATACTGTGTTCTCTTATATCCCGAATACTGCAGAAAGCGCATTCTATGGACTGGTCAAGGGTGTAGAGACTTATCTCAACCAATCGAAAATTGAAAGAATTTCAGATCTTGGAAGCAATCTTACCAGGGAATTGCTGGAACAGATTGTCAGCCAGCGACCCAGGGTAGAGAAGATCGCTGTCAAAGATGCCAAGCTCAGAACATTCATTACCGAGGACAAAGGGAGAGATGATCTTGTCGGTCATGTCTACGATGTTACTTATGGCGTCATCCGTGCTGGTATAGATAACCTTGTCGTGATCGATGATTCCATTGTCAGGGGGACAACACTCAAACGCAGTATTATAAGGATACTTGACAGACTTGATCCCAAAAAAATAGTAGTGGTATCATCTTCACCACAACTCAGATACCCCGACTGCTACGGTATTGATATGGCCAAGCTGAGCGATTTTGTGGCATTCAGGGCAGCTATTGAACTTCTGAAGGATACCGGACGTGAAAGCCTTCTGCAGGAAGTTTATCATGAAGCTGTCAAAGAGAATACCAAACCGATAGGAGAGATCAGGAACCTGGTGAAAGAGGTCTATAACCCGTTCAGCCCGGAAGAAGTTTCCTCTAAAATATCAGAACTGCTGAAAACAAAGGAGATAAAAGCGAATGTGGAAATAGTATTCCAATCGATAGAAGGATTACATCAGGCCTGTCCGGGTCACACCGGCGACTGGTACTTTACCGGCGATTATCCCACCCCTGGTGGCAACAAGGTCGCAAACCAGTCATTTATCAATTTTATTGAAGGAAGAAATATCAGAGCTTACTGAACATCATGGGAGAACCAGGTAATCTGAAAATCCTTTTTATATGATGACATGTGCCTGTTGATCTTTTCCACATACATGTCCCTGAGAGTGATCATGATCCCGGTCTCTTCAACATTGCCGAACTTGTGGTTGATGAAGGTCCCGAATGTTCTCATTGTAGGTGACAGATTCATATAAGCATTGATGAGGGGAGGAATATTCTCGTTAAGATTCCTGACCTCCCTTGAGAGAATTTTATAGTTTTCCTTGTATCTCCATCCGGTGAACAGCTTTTTCATTTCCTCAACGGGAATCTCAATGTTGGCAGGATCTTTCGGAATCACGAGCCCGTCAGGATCGTTGAAATGCTTTTTAAGAAAATACAATATCATGTTCCTCGCTTTCTGGTTGAAGTGAGTGTACATTGTGACTTTACCGAAAAGGTATTTGAGATGGTGATTGTCAATGATTATCGCTCCAAGACCATCCCACAGGTTGTCAAGTGAATATAGACTTTTACGTCCTCTTGTCCGCGACTGGTAATCGGGATGCACGAATGACCTTCCAAGTTCCATCATATGAGGAAAATATTTCTTCATGAACTTGTCGGAGAAATTAAAATAGGAGGAAGAAGCCAGTTTACTGATATCAAAATCTGTTGCTCCCTTTTGAGGGAAATAGAACCTGTATCCACCAATTATCTCCTGATTCTCCGGATCCCAAACAATAAGCTGCTTCTGAGGATCTATTTCAGTGGTGTCAAATTCGTCAATGTCTATCTCCTTGCCTGTGCCACCACCTGCATGTCTGAAGGTGATCTCCCTTACTCTGCCCACCTCATGCATCAATGAAGGAGCACTCTGATAATCGAACACGTAAACCTCGTTATTGCCGTTATTCGTTTTTCTCAGCAGCTTGTCTGGAGTAAGCTCGGCAATTATCTGATCTTTAGGCAGCGGTTCGACTATTGGTTTCATTAAGCACTAATTGAGTGATGAATTCCGGATTAATTCAATAAAAATTCTGGCGCAAGTTACTCTTTTTTTTCATACAGGCTTACTCCGATCCCACTGATTCAAGGTCATAGCACTTTGACTTAACCCACTCAGCCCATTCATTTGCAGTCCGGGATGAGTCAAAAGTCTGCCATGGTATCCTTTGTCCAAAAACCAGTCTGATTTCTTTCCCCTTCTGCCTGAACATCTCATCAGGGAGATAAATCATCTCAATATTCGACTTCAGCCCGATGAACTTTCTAAAATTCGCCAGGTTATAGAAAAATCCGGAATTCCTGCCCGCAAAATAGGCGGGTATAATGTCCCGTTTATGCTGTACTGATTTTGTAATGAAACTTTTATGCCATTGAAGATCCTTAATAATTCCCTTCCTTTTCCTGGAACATAAACCTGCCGGGAAATAGAGTATCTGTGCATCCGAAGTATACGCTCTCTCAATGCTCAGGGCGGCATCCCTTCCCTGTGCCCCGTGCTTATTTACAGGGAGGAAGATCCCTGAGAGATTATTAATGTTCAGCAGGATATCATTTACAGGAAATTTAACATCCGGATACAGCTTCGATACCTCGTCGATAAAGACCACTCCGTCAAGACCTCCCAGCGGATGATTGGAAACAAAAATATATCTTCCTGATCGAGGAATATTTTCCTTGCCATACGCCTTGGTCCTGATTCCGAAATATCTGAGCCAAGCCCTGATTAATTCCAGATCCCTGAGATCACCGTATTTTTCGAGAAATATGTTCAACTCATCCTGATGCACTATCCTCTTCAGATAGCTTATAATGAAACGGGGAATTGCTCTGAATAACCCCGGATTCTTATCCCTGATGACCTTGTCCACATCAATTATTCCTATCCTCGCCCCGGAAGATTCCCCTGATGCTGATTCTCCTGCCATATCACGTACAGTATTACGCTTGTAAAGGCGAAAATTACAAAAAAAACGATACCCTTTTGCGATTTGTTTTATCAGGCTTCCGGACATTGGCTGATCATCTTAAAATCAGTGATATTAGGATTGTCTGCTCCGGGCAGGAATCTGTTCTGTTTAAGACTTTTTTAAAGTTATTAACAAAAATGGAAAAAAGTGGGTAATAGTGGAGATAAGTGGAGATTTTTTGCTTATTTTTAGCCTTTTAATCTAACCGACCAGGATGGCCACATTTATAGGCGATTACCCGTGCAAGGTGGATGCAAAAGGAAGGATACTTCTTCCCAGCGCGTTCAAGAAGCAGATGCCTGCTGATGCACAGGATCACTTTGTGGTCAGGAAAGATGTTTTTGACAAGTGCCTGGTGCTTTATTCGATCGAAGACTGGGACCAGATGGTCGCGAAGATCAGGAGCAGGCTTAACAGATATAACCGTGAGCATAATGCTTTCTTCAGGAACTTTTTCAAAGGTACCGCGGAAATCACCCTCGATAATAATAACCGACTTCTGATTCCAAAGCGACTGATGGATCTTATTGGAGCGGATCGTGATGTGGTTCTTGCAGGTCAGCCAGACAGGATAGAGATCTGGGCAGAGGATGCGTATAACGGAATTGACATGGCACCCGATGACTTTGCAAACCTTGCTGAAAAATTGTTGGGTAGTAATATTAATGATCCTGACTAATGGTTTACCATATCCCCGCTTTGCTCAGAGAGAGTATTGATGGGCTGAATATCAGGCCCGACGGGGTTTATGTTGATGTAACATTCGGAGGAGGAGGTCACTCGATGGAGATTCTGAAAAGACTGGAGAAGGGCAGACTGATCGCGTTTGACCAGGATGAGGATGCTGAGGCTAATATACCTTCAGATGACCGCATACTCTTTCTTTGTCAGAATTTCAGATTCCTGCGGAATAATCTGCGGTTTGCCGGGATAAATTCAATCGATGGTCTTATAGCCGACCTGGGAGTATCCTTCCATCAGTTTGATGAACCATCAAGAGGTTTCACTTTCCGGTCGGATGCCCCGCTTGACATGCGGATGAACAAAAGCGGTGACATTACGGCGGAACATCTTCTTAATTCACTGGAAGAAGACAAACTGGCGGATATATTCTTCAATTATGCGGAGCTGCAGGGATCACGAAGGATTGCGAGGGAGATAGTAGCCATGCGGAACAGAAAAAGAATATCAACCGTGAACGATATTACCCTGGCGGTCGGGCGCCTGGTCCCTCCGCGACAGGAGCATAAGTTCTATGCAAAACTGTTTCAGGGTCTGAGAATCGCGGTCAATCATGAGATGGATTATCTCAGGGAAATGCTGCTGCAGGCTCAGGAGCTTCTCAATTCCGGAGGCCGACTGGTGGTGATAAGTTATCATTCTCTTGAGGACCGGATTGTGAAAAATTTCATGCGTACCGGCAATTTTGAAGGAGAAGAGAACAAAGATTTTTACGGTAATGTATCGACACCATTCAGGGTCATATCCAGAAAAGGGATTACACCTTCTGATGACGAAATTGAAGCGAACAGGAGGTCACGAAGCGCACGGCTGAGAATCGCGGAAAAGATCTGAAAGATGGAGGAAGACAAAAATACAGAGGCAAAACAGACGAAGAGTTCGGCATTTCTGAAGGATCTGCTTAGCGGAAGTACCATTTCCGAGAAGATCATTCTTAAAAATCTTGGTTATGTGTTCCTCGTCACCTTTCTGGCAGCAATTTATATCGGGAACAGGTTCCATGCGGAGAAGGTAACCCGCGAGATGACAAGGCTGCAGAGAGAGGTCAGAGATATGAAGGCAGAATCCCTGTCAACGTCGGCAGATCTGATGGATATATCACGTCAGTCGGAAGTGTACAGGGAAGTGAAGGATAAAGGGTTAAACCTTGAAGAACTTAAAACACCTCCTTACAAACTCATTGTTAGCAAGAAGTAGAGAATGGCAGTAAGAGATGAAATAGTATGGAGAAGCGGCGTTGTGTATTTTGCACTGGCCCTTCTTGCTGTCAGCATACTGGTAAAAATTCTCATTCTGCAGTATGTTCAGCACAACAAGTGGGCTGCAATGAGCGAGAAATATGTTTTCAAGACGGGTGAGGTTGAAGCTAACAGGGGTGATATCATCTCAAGCGATGGAAGGCTTCTTGCCAGCTCAATCCCATACTATACAATCTATATGGATACCCGGAGTTCAGGAATGACCTCCGCGACTTTTTCAAACGGGATTAACGGACTCTCTGCCGGTCTGGCCAGACTGCTCGGCGAAAGATCGGCAGCAGGATGGAAAGAGATGATTATTGATGCCCGGAAGAAAGGTGACAGATATCTTCTTATAAGGAGAAAGGTGGATTATGCGACTCTCATGGCCATAAGAGAGCTGCCTATTTTCAGGGAAGGTCAGTTCAAAGGCGGCATGGTGGCCCAGGCTGAGAATCGACGTATCCTTCCAAACAATGATCTTGCCGCCAGGACTATTGGGTACCTGAATCTGGGAACCGAAGGGACTGAAGTGGGTATCGAAGGATCATTCAATAAAGAACTGGCCGGCCGGAACGGGATAGCTGTAAAGCAGCGTCTTACCGGGGGTGACTGGATCACTGTCGATAATACAAATACTGTCGAAACGGTTGATGGTGATGATGTTGAAACAACCATTGATGTCGATTTCCAGGATGTAGCATCCACCGCCCTTCTCAATCAGCTGCGCAAACATAATGCCAACCATGGCTGCGCTGTTCTGATGGAGGTGAGAACCGGTGATGTGAAGGCTATTGCCAACCTGGAGATAGGAGATGACGGCAATTACCATGAATCGTATAATTTCGCCCTGGGCGAAAGTACTGAGCCCGGTTCCACATTCAAACTTCCGTCACTGATGGCGGCTATTGAAGATGGAGTTGTCGATACCGGCGATATTGTCGATACCGGTAACGGCAGCGTTAAATTCTATAATAAGGTAATCAGGGACACCAAGGAGGATGGATACGGCAAGATAACAGTAAAGCAGGTATTCGAAAAGTCCTCCAACGTGGGAACATCTAAAATAATCTACGAACATTATAAGGATAATCCCAAAAAATGGGTTGATCGGCTGCGCGCATTCAGACTGAATAAAAAGCTTGATCTCCAGCTCAAAGGAGAAGGGACGCCGCTTATCAGGTACCCGGGTGATAAATTGTGGTCGGGTGTATCCCTGCCAATGATGTCGCATGGTTATGAGGTACAGATGACACCGCTTCAGATACTTACATTTTATAATTCCGTCGCCAACGACGGGAGAATGATGAAGCCAAGATTTGTTACATCTGTACTTCGCAACGGATCAGTGGTCAAAAGATATGAACCTGAGATAATCATTAATTCAATCGCGTCGCGATCGACGATCCGGAAAGCTCAGAAGATGATGGAAGGTGTCGTTGAGCACGGAACCGCGGAGAACCTGAAAAACCCGAATTACCGTATTGCCGGCAAAACGGGAACAGCTCAGATAGCCAGGGGTAAATCGGGGTACAAGCAGGATGATGCAGTCTCATATCAGGCATCGTTTGTGGGTTATTTCCCTGCCGAAAACCCTCTTTATTCATGTATCGTGGTCGTTAATGCACCTTCCAACGGTGTCTATTATGGCAATATTGTCGCCGGGAATGTATTCAAGGAAATTTCTGACAGAGTATACGCCAAAAGATTTTTCAGGGATTATGTTCACAAGGATGATGATGAAAAGATAGTTGCTGCTCCTGAAGTCGGAAACGGGTACAGGGAAGATATCAATGAAGTGCTCAGGAAACTGGACGTAAAATATAGAAGAACATCCGATGAAGACTGGGTGGCAACAAGAGAAAGCGGCGATACTATCCGGCTTGCAGGTGTGAAAATTCAGAAGGGATTAGTTCCGGATGTGAGGGGAATGAGCCTCAGAGATGCAATCTATGTTCTTGAAAATTCCGGATTAAGAGTAAGATATAGCGGAAAGGGAAGAGTGCTCAACCAATCGCCGGAGCACGGCGCCCGGTATTCAATAGGTACTGTTGTTTCGCTCGATATGAATATGTGATATGATGAAACTGGTCGACATACTGGATGGCATTAATGTGATATCGGTAAAAGGTGACACCGGAATTACGGTTACTGGTGTCGGATTTGACTCTAGAATGGTTGCCGGAGGATCACTGTTCGTGGCTGTCAGGGGATATAAAACTGATGGTCATGATTATATTGAGGCAGCTCTGGAATCAGGCGCTGCTGCGATTATCTGTGAACAGCTTCCTTCAAATATTAAAAATGATGTTTGCTGGGTACAGACAACCGATTCGGCTCTCGCGTTAGGGCAGGCTGCATCCAACTTTTTCGGCAAACCATCTTCCTCACTCAAACTGGTTGGCGTAACCGGGACAAACGGTAAAACGACAATCGCAACCCTTTTATATAATATGTTCACAAACCTGGGCTACAAATGTGGCCTTTTCTCCACTGTCTGCAATTATATAAATGACCGCGAGTATCCTGCAACGCATACCACGCCCGATCCTGTCCAGCTGAACAACCTTTTGGCACGGATGGTAAGCGAAGGATGCAGCTACGCTTTTATGGAAGTCAGCTCGCACTCAGCTGCCCAGAAAAGGATTGCAGGCCTGCAGTTCGACGGGGGCATATTTACTAACCTTACCCATGATCATCTGGACTATCATAAAACCTTCGACAATTACCTGCAGGCTAAGAAAAGCTTTTTCGATTCGCTTGACTCAGATTCATTCGCACTGGTAAATACAGACGACAGGAACGGGAGGGTAATGATCCAGAATTGCAATGCCGGGAAATATACATTTTCAGTAAAGGGAATGGCGGATTTCCGTTGCACAATCGTTGAGCAAAACTTCGATGGAATGCTTCTCAGGATCCAGGGCGATGAAGTTTGGACACGATTTATCGGCGATTTTAATGCTTCTAATCTTCTTGCAGTATATGCAGCTTCGGTGTTGCTTGGAGCAGAAAAGGGAGAAATACTGACTGTTCTCAGCGACCTTCATCCGGTATCCGGGCGGCTTGAAGTTGTAAAATCGACAGGCGATATTTCGGGCATAGTCGATTATGCGCATACTCCCGATGCACTTAAGAACGTGATAGAAACCATAAATAAAATACGGGATGCCAGCGCGAAGCTGATCACGGTAGTTGGAGCCGGTGGTGACAGGGACAGGACCAAACGCCCTAAAATGGCGGCAATATCAGCAGAAGGAAGCTCAAGGATCATCCTTACTTCCGATAACCCGAGGAGTGAGGAACCTGAAGCAATAATCGACGAAATGGAAGCCGGGATTCCTGCAGATCTGAAGAGAAAGACTCTCAGGATCCCCGACAGACACATGGCTATCCGTACAGCCGTGATGATGGCGGAAAAAGGAGATATCATACTTGTTGCAGGGAAGGGACACGAAACCTATCAGGAAATAAACGGAGTAAAGCATCATTTCGATGACAGGGAAGAACTGAGAGATGCATTGATGCTGAAATAAATTGATTTGATATGTTGGTATACTTATTTAAATATCTTGATAAACTTAATATTCCCGGAGCAGGGGTCTTCCAGTTCATTTCCTTCAGATCGGCGTGTGCCATCATAACTTCACTTATTATTTCAATGCTTATCGGCAAGAGGATAATATTATACCTTCAGAAAAAGCAGGTTGGGGAAGTGGTCAGGGATCTTGGACTTGAAGGTCAGTATCAGAAAAAGGGAACACCTTCAATGGGGGGGGTAATTATCCTGGCATCCATTATTATTCCTACGCTCCTGTTCGCGAAGCTTAACAATGTCTATGTGCTTCTTTTGCTCCTGACCACTGTCTGGCTTGGGGTTATAGGGTTTATAGACGATTACATCAAAATATTCAGGAAACACAAAGAGGGACTTGCAGGTAAATTCAAGATCGTTGGACAGGTCGGTCTTGGTCTTATTGTCGGACTCACACTTTTCCTCAGCGACGATGTGATGATAGAAGAAAAGGTGAGCATAGCAAATCTCTCTTCCAGGGAAAAAATTGAACTGCTCGATCCGGTTGCTCCTGAACCAATGCAGAGAGTGATCTCCATGGAGCACAAATCGACTAAAACCACCATCCCCTTTGTGAAGAACAACGAGTTCGATTATGCATGGCTTGTTGCTTTCATTCCGGAGAGATACCGCCGCCCGTGGACATGGTTCGCATTTGTTATGGTTGTGATCTTCATCGTGACGGCAATTTCCAATGGCGCCAATCTTACTGACGGGCTAGATGGTCTGGCTACTGGCACATCTGCGATAATAGGAAGCGCACTGGGGATTCTTGCCTATGTTTCCAGTAACCTTATTTACGCGAATTATCTGAATATAATGTATATACCACATACCCAGGAGCTTGTTATTTTCGCCAGCGCCTTTATCGGTGCAACGGTCGGCTTCCTATGGTATAATTCATATCCGGCTCAGGTATTCATGGGTGATACCGGTAGCCTGGCTCTTGGAGGGATAATCGCCGTTTTCGCGATTGTGATCAGAAAAGAGCTCCTGATACCTGTGCTATGCGGAATATTCATTATTGAAAACCTGTCGGTTATCCTGCAGGTTGGATGGTTTAAAAGGACAAAAAAGAAATATGGTGTGGGCAGAAGGATATTCCTTATGGCTCCTCTGCACCACCATTATCAGAAAAAGGGCTACCCTGAACCAAAGATCGTCACCAGGTTCTGGATAGTCGCATTGGTGCTTGCTGTGATAAGCATTGTAACATTAAAGATCAGATAGAGTGATGGGAAGGAAAATTGTAATTCTGGGAGCTGGGGAGAGCGGTACTGGATCGGCAGTTCTGGCTAAGATGAAGGGATTCGATGTCTTTGTCTCGGATTCCGGTATAATTAAAGATCAGTATCGTGATTTGCTCAACAGCCATGGTATTAAATGGGAGGAGGGAAGCCACGGTAACGAAATCATTCTCTCTGCCGATGAGGTGATCAAGAGCCCCGGTATCCCTGAAAAGGCGCCTTTGGTGGGACTGATCAGAGAAAAAGGAATCCCTGTCATTTCAGAGATTGAATTTGCCGGAAGATATGCTCAGGGGAAAAAGATCTGCATCACAGGCAGCAACGGCAAAACCACAACTACAAACCTGATATATCATATTCTCAAAAAAGCAGGGCTGAATGTGGCGATGACTGGTAATGTGGGGAACAGTTTTGCAATGGCTGTTGCTACCGGATCATACGATTATTACGTGATCGAGCTCAGCAGCTTCCAGCTCGACGGAATGTATGATTTCAAAGCTGATCTGGCCATCATCATGAATATAACACCCGACCATCTCGACAGATATGGGTATAAACTGCAGAATTATATTGACTCCAAGTTCAGGATCACCCGCAATCAGACGATTTCTGATTTTCTTATTTACTGGGATGGCGATCCCATCGTGAAAGCAGAACTGGGAAAGAAAAGCTACGGCATGACGATGCTCCCCTTCTCCGATGAAAAAAGTGAAGGGATGACCGCTTATCTGGAAAACAATGAACTGATACTTGATTACCCGAATAAAACCAAGCTTATGACTATTCATGAATTGGCTCTGAAAGGCCGCCATAACACCTATAATTCAATGGCAGCCGCCATTGCCGCAAAGGTGTTGAACATCCGGAAAGAAATAATCCGGGAAAGTCTCGCCGATTTCCAGGGGGTGGAACACCGGCTTGAACCAGTCATCACTGTCTGCGGCATCAACTTTATCAATGACTCAAAGGCGACAAATGTCAACTCAACCTGGTATGCTCTGGAATGCATGGAGAATGACATAATATGGATCGTAGGAGGGATTGATAAAGGAAATGATTATTCAGAGCTTTTCCCCCTCGTCAGGAAAAAGGTGAAAGCCATTGTATGCCTGGGTAAGGATAATAAGAAGATCATCGAGTCCTTCAATGACAAGATTAAGACCATAGTTGAAACAACTTCGATGGAGGAGGCTGTAAGGTCGGCTTATTATCTGGCTAAAAAGGGAGACACGGTCCTGCTTTCACCTGCATGTGCAAGTTTTGACCTTTTCAGAAATTATGAGGACAGAGGCCGTCAGTTCAAAGCCGCTGTCAGAAATCTGTAAACCACGTATCAGATGCAACAGGGCTGGCTGACAAAAACATTCAAGGGCGACAGGGTCATTTGGGGTCTTGTAGTACTCTTTATGATCTATTCCCTGCTGGCCGTGTATAGTTCTTCGGTAGGTGTGGCGTTCACGAAATATGGCGGTAATACCACGTATTTCCTCAGAACTCAGCTGCTGATGTTGGTTTTCAGTCTGATAATCATAGTAGTTGTCCATTTACTCCCATACAGAATATATTTCCAGCTTGCCGGCGTCTTTCTGATTGTAGCGGCAGGCCTGCTTTTGCTTACCCTTGCATTCGGGTCCAGGGTGAATTCTGCAAGCCGATGGCTGGTGATACCCGGTATCGGATTCAGTCTGCAGACTTCTGATGTGGCAAAGGTCGTCCTGGTATTATACCTTGCCAGATCACTTGCTCTTTATCAGAAAGAACTGAATAACTTCATGCTGGTGTCAAGGAATTTTATGCTGCCGGTCGCTGTGATCTGCGGACTTATTATGAAGGAAAACCTTTCCACCGCAGCAATGATCTTCATGATATGTCTTATTATAATGTTCATCGGAAGGGTACCGTTCAGGTTTCTTATTACTTACATAGGAATAGGCGTTGCCATGGCTATTCTGGCGGCCTTCCTTCTTACAATGTTCTCGAAGGACAACAGGGTGCAGGTCTGGAAGAACAGGATTGAAAATTTCTTCTCAGGATCTGCAGATGATGACGATGCTTATCAGGCAAATCAGGCCAAGATAGCTATATCAACCGGTGGACTGTTCGGAAAAGCTCCGGGAAAAAGCGTGCAGAGGAACATGCTTCCTCAGTCAAACTCCGATTTCATTTTTGCAATAATTATAGAGGAATATGGATTGCTCTTCGGAGCGGTCCCGTTGATCCTGGCCTATATGATACTGCTGTTCCGTGGGATAACTATATCTAAAAAATGCGATACAGCATTCCCTGCCTACATGGTGATGGGGTTGATTGTGATGATCGTCGTACAGGCGATGCTGAATATGATGGTGGCGGTCGGACTGTTCCCCGTAACAGGGCAAACCCTGCCAATGGTGAGTTGGGGGAGAACATCTGTCCTGATGATGAGCTTTTCAATAGGAGCCATCCTCAGCGTGAGCAGAGTGGTAAATGCCAGGCTGAAAAAAGAAGATCTTCCTGAAGATGAGTTAAGCGATGAAGGTGAAAAAATATATGAACCTGCAAAAACATAAAAGGATAATTATCAGCGGCGGTGGCACTGGCGGACATATCTTTCCGGCCATCTCAATTGCCAATGCCCTCCGGAGACTGGATCCGGAGACAGATATCCTTTTTGTAGGCGCTGAAGGGAGAATGGAGATGGAGAAAGTGCCTGACGCCGGTTACAAAATAGTAGGGCTCCCGGTAGAAGGACTGAAAAGAAAACTGACGCTCAGAAATTTCAATGTACTGTTCAAATTTTTTAAGAGCCTTTCTAAAGCGAAGAAAATCCTCGATGATTTCAAACCGGACGTGGTGGTAGGAGTCGGCGGATATGCAAGCGGACCAGTACTGTGGCAGGCCGGAAGGATGGATATACCTGTACTGATTCAGGAACAGAACAGCTACGCGGGAGTGACTAATAAATTGCTTGCACGAAAGGCTTCTGCAATCTGTGTTGCTTACGAAGGTATGGATAAATATTTCCCCGGGGAAAGGATCATTTATACCGGAAATCCGGTCCGCAATGATCTAGACGGAATCCGCGAACTCAGAGATGAAGCAGCCGGATACTTCGGACTTAAAAGGGATCTCCCCGTTGTACTCGTGCTGGGAGGTTCGCTGGGAGCAGAAAGCATTAACAGAAATTTCTCCGACGATATAGGAAAACTGGGCGCTTCTTCATGCCAGTGGCTATGGCAGACAGGTAAATACTACTATGACCGTGTGAACCGGCTTGTCTCGGCCTCAGGGTATGATAATATTCATCTGCTGTCATTCATCAACCGGATGGATCTTGCCTACTCTGCAGCCGATATTATTGTTTCAAGAGCCGGTGCAGGAACGATTTCGGAACTCTGTATCGTCGGTAAACCGGTGATTCTTGTGCCATCTCCCAATGTGGCTGAGGATCATCAGACCATGAATGCCAGAGCTCTTGAGGAGAAGGATGCTGCAATCCTGATTCCCGACAGCAGAGCTTCAGGAAATATTGCAGATGAAACGTTGAAGCTTGTTGCAGATATAGAAAAGAGAAGATCTCTCTCATCCAATATTGCCAGACTGGCCATAAGGGATGCTGATGTAAGAATAGCAAACGAAGTGATCAGACTTACTGAAAATGGTTGATTTACGAAATACGGAAGGAATTTATTTTGTAGGCATTGGCGGGATCGGAATGAGCGCCCTGGCACTCTATTTCAGGAAGGGGGGATTTACTGTTGCCGGTTACGACAGATCCGCATCAGGAATTACTTCTTCTCTTGAATCTGAAGGTTGCGCATTTACTACGGATGACAACGTATCCGCCATACCTGAGCTATTCAGAGACAAGGTGGCCTGTGATAAGATACTTGTTGTATATACACCTGCTATCCCGGCTTCCGGTAATATTCTCTCCTTTTTCAGAAATAACGGGTATGACGTTGTTAAAAGATCGGAAGTGCTGGGTGAGATTTCCAGGCATACCGACACACTGGCAGTTGCAGGTACACATGGGAAGACCACTGTAACCACAATGACCGCCCACCTGCTTAAACAATCGCATATCGATTGTTCCGCATTTCTTGGCGGCATATCTAAAAACTATAATTCGAACCTTATCCTCGGAGAAAGCAGGTACACTGTGATCGAAGCTGATGAGTTCGACCGGTCTTTCCACAGGTTAACGCCACTGATGGCAGTTGTGACATCCCTGGATGCAGATCATCTGGATATTTACGGCACCCATGAAGCCATGATCGAGGGATATAATATCTTCCTGACCAAAGTACGACAAGGTGGATCCATTATCGTGAACAGCAGGATCAGAGATAAAATTATTGCACCACAGGGTGTAGAATGCCTCACCTATGGAACCGATCCTGCTTCCGATTTCCAGGCGCTGGATATCATTCATCAGTCAGGTTATTACAGCTTCAGTATTAAAACTCCCGGAGGAGTGATAAAAGATCTTCATCTGATCTACCCGGGGATAATAAATGTGGAAAATATGACAGCCGCTGCTGCATTGGCTTTGAAATGCGGGGTTGAGGAAGAAGAATTGAGAAGAGGTGTGATGCTGTTCCAGGGAGTACGCAGACGATTTGATATAAGGGTGAACGTCCCGGGACTGGCTTATATTGACGATTATGCTCATCATCCTGAGGAGATCAAAGCCTGCATAAGGTCTGTTAAAGAGTTTTTCAGGGGAAGAAGGATAACCGGAATATTCCAGCCACATCTCTATTCACGCACAAGAGACCATGCTGACGGATTTGCAGGAATACTCGACGAACTTGACGAGGTAATTCTGCTTCCTATATATCCGGCAAGGGAACTACCTATTGAGGGTGTGTCGTCAGAAATGATACTGGAGAGGATGAAATGCAGGAATAAAAGAATTATGAAGAAAGAGGATATTCCTGCTTTACTTGATATAGATAAGATTGATGTACTCGTGACAATCGGAGCAGGAGATATAGATACTCTTGCTGAGCCGATTGAGACAGCGCTTAAAAAGTCAAGGGTAAAATGAAAAAGATACTCATGATAGTGATACTGATCCCGGTACTGTACCTTCTGGCGCTGCCGGTTTACTTTGCAGGCTCGGCGAGCACCGTGCCATGCAGGGGAATCAGTGTCGATCTGAGAGATTCATCGGTTTACCATTTTGTCACCAGACGGCAGCTTCTGAACCTGGCTTATGGAAACTCGGCAAAGATTATCGGACAGCCAATGAACAAGATCAATATCCCTGCAATTGAAAACAGGATCAGCGTTCTGAAGGAGCTCCGGACAGCAGAAGTATATGGTACCATCGACGGGATCCTGCATATCTATGCCGCCCAGCGCCGGCCAATAATGAGGATCATGCCAGACGACGGGGGAGACTATTTCCTTGATGAAGACGGGGTAGTTGTCAGGAGCAGAAATCTTTACACGCCGAGACTGCATGTGGCAGGCGGAAATATTACGATCAGCAAAACAATGCTCAACGGGACAAGCGTACTGGATACAACAATAAAACAGACGATCCTGAGGGATTTGTATGAGTTTGTAAATTATATAAATGATGATGATTTCTGGTCGGCTCAGATCGATCAGATATACGTAGATAATAATGATGAGATAGACCTTGTGCCAAGAGTGGGAAATATGAAGGTTCATCTTGGTACAATTGAAAACTATAAAGGGAAACTGAGGAACCTTGCCGCTTTCTATGATAAAGTGCTCCCGGAGGTGGGCTGGAATAAATATTCGGTAATCAACCTTGAGTACAAGGATCAGATAGTTTGTAAAAGGAGATAATCAGAAAATAATAATGAATCATGAATAAAAAGGAACAGTACGTAGCAGCTATTGACATTGGCACCACGAAGATCGTGGCAATTGTCGGTAAGAAAAACGAGAATGGGAGGATTGAAATTCTCGGACTGAGTAAAGCTCCATCCAGGGGTGTGAAGCGGGGTGTTGTCCTTAATATTGAGGAAACAGTAACCGCTATAGAGACTACTGTTGAGGATGTTCAGAGGAGATCGGGAATAATCTTTTCCGAGGTATTCGTCGGTATCGCGGGTCAGCACATAAAAAGCATGAAAAACAGGGGGTATATAACACGCGATGCTTATGACGATGAGATAAAGAAGGAGGAGGTCTTCCGGCTTATTGAGGATATGCATAAGATCCATGTCGATATCGGAGAGGAGATCATCCATGTTATACCCCAGAACTTCATCGTAGATAATGAAACCGGAGTGAAAAGTCCTATTGGGATGTGCGGACGAAGGCTGGAAGCCAATTTCCATATCGTGATCGGACAGGTAGCTGCTGCCAAGAATATTGAAAAATGTATCAGAAAAGCCAATCTGAGTGTCAAGGATATGATCCTTGAACCCCTTGCATCGTCGGATGCAGTGCTTACTGAAGACGAAAAGGAAGCAGGTGTTATTCTTGTCGATATCGGAGGAGGTACAACGGATGTGGCTGTATATTATGATAATATAATCCGCCATACTGCAGTTATCCCATTCGGTGGTAATGTCGTTACCAAAGATATAAAGGAGGGATGTGCCATTCTTCAGAGACATGCCGAACTGCTTAAGATACAGTATGGATCAGCTCTAGGTGATATCGCGCCGGAAGATAAAGTGGTCACAATCCCCGGGATAAGCGGAAGAGAACCCAAGGAGATTTCTTTCAAAAGCCTTGCATACATAATCCAGTCAAGGATGGAAGAGATCATCGACGCAGTGAATTTTGAAATTCAGAATTCCGGATACGCGGATAAGCTTGCAGCCGGGGTTGTTATTACCGGAGGTGGCGCCATGTTGAAACACCTTCCTCAGTTGATGAAGTTCAAAACCGCTATGGATGTAAGGATTGGTTTGCCTAATGAACATCTTGCCGGTTCATCAAGGAATGAAATCAACCAGCCTATGTATGCCACAAGTGTCGGACTCATTATGCGTGGGTTCGACTTCCTGGAAACATATAAAAAACCCTTCAACGCGGGAACAAAAGAGGAGTATAGCAAACCTAAACCTCCTGTCAGCGTTCCGGTAGAAGAGGATCAGTTACAGGCAGAGAATGCTGCTTCCGAACCGTTGCAAACAGAAGAGAGAGTTCCTCTGACTGAAAAGATCAAGTCGATCCTATCCAAAATGTTCGAGGTTGAAGATCAACCGATAAAGTAATAATGATTTTTCTGATTATCCGTGAAACTGTATACTGTTCGTAATCAATAAATAATAAACTCTATGTCAGACGATATTATGAACTTCGACCTTCCTGTTGAGCGTTCCTCTATAATAAAGGTCCTGGGAATAGGAGGTGGCGGCAATAATGCTGTCAATCATATGTTTGAGAAGGGGATTAAGGATGTCAATTTCGTGGTCTGCAATACCGACCACCAGGCTCTGGCCAAGAGCCAGGTGCCGATCAAAGTACAGATCGGAGAAGCTCTGACCGAGGGAAGAGGCGCCGGAAGCAAACCTGAAGTGGGCAAAGAAGCTGCCCTCGAAAACCTTGACGATGTGATGGAAGCTTTGTCGGGCAATACAAAAATGGTATTCATTACCACCGGAATGGGCGGAGGCACAGGGACCGGTGCAACTCCTGTCATTGCCAAGGCATGCAAGGACGCCGGCCTTCTTACCATAGCTGTGGTAACTATCCCGTTCAAATCGGAGGGAAAAGTACGAATACGCCAGGCTATAGAAGGAGTTACCGAATTGAAAGATAATGTCGATTCCCTTCTTGTAATCAATAATGAAAAACTCCGGGAGATATATGGCAATCAGCCGGTGTCAACTGCATTTGCCAAAGCTGACGACATTCTTACGACTGCCGTCAAAGGAATTGCCGAAATAATTACTGTCACAGGCTATATAAATGTCGATTTTGCCGATGTTGAAACAGTAATGAAAAATTCCGGCGTGTCTATCATGGGCATGGGACGCGCAGCAGGTGAAAACCGTGCAATCAAAGCGATAGAAAATGCACTATCATCACCGCTACTGAATTCAAATGATGTAACCGGCGCCAACAGTATACTGCTGAATATATCTTCGGGTATAGGTGAACACGAGATCACAATGGATGAACTTGGAGATATAACTGACTTCATGTATGATTGTGCTTCCGAAGAAGCGCTTATTATCAGAGGCCTCTCGAGAGATGAAAGTCTTAACGATGAAATAAATGTTACCGTTATTGCTACCGGTTTTGAAGCGAACAGCATTTTCCAGCCATATAAAAGGAAAGAACCAAGCAAGGTAGAACTCATGCCGGGCAACGATGTCGTTCCAAAACGCGTAATTTCCGATAAGGGAGATGACGTATTTACCGTTCATGAAAAGGACAGAAAATCAATAATCACCGATTTTGAGGAAGAATCACAGGGGGTATTCGATTTCAATCTTGAAAAAGCTGAAAATCTTACCGGGTTCAGAAGCAGAAGAAATGAGGACGACGGCGAAGCAAAGGAAAAGCCTGAAACGACACTCAGAAAAGTTAAACATATGCAAAACCTTCTTAAACGGGAAGGTCTGTCCAATAAGGTCATGAAGGAAAATATTGACACATTCGAGGATGTGCCGGCTTATGTAAGAAAAAATCTTTCACTCGGTGTCCCGGATTCAAAATCGGAAAGCAAGTTGTCTAAATTCACGCTTTCATCCGGCGACAATGATGAACCGGTGCTGAGGGAAAACAACGCATACCTGAATGACAATGTAGATTAGCGGGCCTCGTACTTGGTCATGAATGGCTGTATCCATAGGGCAACGCTATTGCTTCTTCATGCTTTTTTCCATCCTTTCCGGAAGGCTGACATGCCTGTTATTTGGCAGTAGTTACAATCTCTGTGAGAATTTCTATATTTGCTGTCGATGATCAGACAGATATCAATACTGCTTTTTCTTACACTATCCACTGGGTTGTTTGCCCAGAAACAGGATACAACTAAACACAGATCAGTCCGTCAGATAAAACTCTCATCAGACTATACCGAAGAGATAAAGAACCCCATCGATACGGTATTCTCTTTGTTTCACAGATTCAGATTTGCCGATAAATATTCCCCATTCAATGCCATGCTGGGCAATTATGGACTGCCTTTCTACCAGATCAACTTCTTTGACAGGATTACTGATCCGGATCAGTTTCTCTACAGCAGCTACTATCCTCTGATGTATGTACCCGACAAAGCTGTCTTTATGAACACTCAGGTCCCATATACAGAACTTATATGGACTGTGGGCGGACAGAAAGAAACTTCCGAACAGACTTTCAGGGTTAGACATTCACAGAATGTTAACAGGTACTTCAATTTCGGACTTATATATGATATAGCTTATTCTCTCGGACAGTACAGCTATCAACGGGCGGAAGACAAAACTGCAACTCTGTACACATCTTATACACGCGAAAAATACAAACTTTACTTTTCCGCGGGCATCAATAATATCATTAACCTCGAGAACGGAGGCATTTCTGATATCAGCGATCTGGGAAGTGCTGATACCAGGGATCTTCCTGTAAAACTGGGTGGCGTCGACAATGCAACAAGCACATTGAAAAACTGGAATATTTTGCTGATTCAAAAATATAAGGTAGGAGGTAACAAAGTAGTAAAACCCGATTCAGCAAAAGGTATTGCAGGAAGTAAAGGGGGCGGCATTAGCGGTACCTTTTCACATATACTGATGATCGACAGAACCAGGCGTAGTTACACTGACGACTATCCGGAGTCGGGGTTTTATGACAGCTTATATGTAAGCTCCACTTCAACCTTTGATACGCTGACCTCTAATGTGCTTAAGAATACTGTGCGATTTGATTTCGAAACAAGTGAGACCAGGAAATTCAGACTCGGCGGAGGATTCGGATTCAGAAATGAAATAATTAAATATGGACAGCTGGTTCCAACCCATAGTACCCCGGATTCCGTATTCACCAGTTGGCGTCGTGGGAATAATGCTGTTGTAGGCAGGTTGTTCAACAGTATAGGTGAGAAGTTCAGGTGGACCGCTACGGGCGAATTATACCTGACAGGTTACAGGGCAGGAGATTTCTCTCTTAACGGCGCTATCACCAAAGCCTTCGATCTGAAGAAAGGCAGAGGATTCATGGAAATAACCGGTGGAATGATGAATCGCCAACCTTCATTCTGGTATGAACAATGGGGAGGGAATAATTTTGAATGGCATAAGGATATGAAGAAGGAATTCAGGATTGATGTCGGATCTGTATTATCCTATCCGGCAAGAAAACTCAACCTGAAATTCAACTATGCAGTTATTAAGAATTATACCGATTTTGATTCAACTGCCATGCCTTCACAGTACTCAGGCGGTTTATCGGTTGCATCACTTCTGTTCAGTAAGGGAATGAAAGCCTGGAAGTTCCATCTTGATCCTGAAATCCTGATCCAGAAAAGTTCAAATAGTAATATCCTCGATCTTCCTCTTGCAACGGCCAGGGCAGCAGCATATTTTGAGCATATGCTCAGATTCAGGAAAACCAACGGCAAACTTAATACTCAGATCGGAATTGATGTTACATATAATACTCCTTATCATCCTTACGCGTATATGCCCGCGACCGGTAGATTTTACAGACAATATGATATGGAGGCTGGCAATTATCCGTTCGTGAACGTTTTTATTAACTTCAAACTTCAGCGTACCAGGGTATTCGTTATGTTCGATCATCTAAACTACGGAATGATGGGTCAATCGTTAGATAAAAAGTATTTCATGGTGCCTGATTATCCGATGAATATCAGAATGTTCCGTTTCGGTCTGGCCTGGACATTTTATAATTAGAATTTTAGTTATATCTTTGCGCCCTCAATTTTTAAGATATAACTGTTTCATAATTTGATAAAGAAACTACTATTATCCGCCATCATTGTAACCGCAGCTTGTGCTGCATGGATCTATAACAAATCCCTGACGAACAGAGAACCTGACATAAAAACAATGGATCTGGATAAGATCAGGGAGAGAGGGAAGCTGATTGCTGTTACAGATTTCAATTCCACCGATTATTTTATCTATAAAGGCACTCCGATGGGGTTCAACTATGAACTTCTGAACTCTTTTTCTGACTTTTTAGGTCTTGATCTGGAGATCGTAGGTGAAAATAATATATACAGGGCACAGGAAATGGTCAGGACAGGGGAGGCAGATCTGCTTGCTTCAGGACTGGTCAGTGATCATGACGGGAACAGAGCTCTCTTGCTCAGTTCTCCTGTTGACCGCAGCAATAATGTACTTGTGCAGAGGAAACCTTCTGACTGGAAGAATCAGACGGATTCATCTCTTGAAAAATCTGTGATACGCGACCTCCGGCTCCTAAAAGGTAAGCTTGTATATACAGGAGAAAACTCATCAGCAGGGACCGGTATATTCAGTATAAATAAGGAGATTGGTGGGGATATAACCATTATCAAAGTGCCGTTTGATTCGGAGAAACTTATCAAACTGGTCGCCTCAGGAGAGATTGATTATGCAGTATGCGACGGTAATGTGGCGCAGGTAAATTCAACATACTATCCCTGTATTGATGTCAAAACCATTATTGGTGAACCATTCGATCTGTCATGGTGCGTACGAAAGGAGAATTCAGGACTGCTTATTTCTGAGCTCAACAGATGGATAAATAGCTACAGGTTATCAGATTCCTATGCGATGCTTCATGCAAAGTACTTCAATAACTCGTGGTCAAGCGTAATTGTAAAAAGCGATTTTTATTCCTTACGTACAGGAAAGGTTTCAAAATATGACGATCTGATAAGAAAGTTCAGCTCTCATATAAACTGGGACTGGCGTTTACTCGCATCGCTTATATGTCAGGAATCGCAGTTTCATCCGGATGTTGTTTCCGGGACAGGAGCTTACGGACTCATGCAGGTGATGCCGGTTACCGGCAGAACTTTCGGGATTGATATCAAATCATCTCCTGAAAACAATATAAAGGCAGGAATTCTCTATATAGAATGGCTGAATGCATTGTTTACACCGAAGATACCCGACAGGAGGGAGAGACTTAATTTTATCCTTGCTTCCTACAATGCCGGTCCTGGTCATGTCTTTGATGCTATGAGGCTTGCTGAAAAAAATGGGATGGACCCTATGAAGTGGGAGGGAAACGTCGCCCTGTGGCTTGCAAGAAAGTCAGAACCACAATACTACAATGATGCTGTTGTGAGAAATGGATACTTCAGGGGATTGGAATCAGTCAGGTTTGTGACAGAGGTCATGGGCCGTTTCGGACACTACAGGAATATCATCCCGGAAGAAAAAAGCCGCCCCTACGGAGAATGAACAATAGCTCATTCATGATCATTGCCGTTGCACCCCAGATCATATTCCCTTCATAATCAAAGTACCTGATCCCGATCTTCTCCCCTTTGATATTTATGTCCTTGTATTTAATAATGGAGGGCTCAAAGAATTTTGCAATATCTGCTTCAAATAAAAACATAACTTCTTTCCGGTCGTGTCTGAAAAGAGGTTTACTGCCTGTCCATCCTGCCACGGGAGTAACGATCATGTTGCTTACAGGAATAAACAGCGGGGTAAGCGTACCGATAATTTTGATATCTGAAATATTAACCCCGGTTTCCTCCCGGGCTTCCCTTAATGCAGTCGCCACAGAATCTGGGTCAGCAGCTTCCTGTTTCCCTCCCGGAAAACTGATCTGTCCGCTGTGAACGCCATCATATTCAGGACGCTGCATAAAAACGGTTGATATTGACCCATTATCAGGAAAAAGAAGTATCAGCACTGAAGCGGGTCTGGCGTCCGGCCCGGGTACCCGTGGAAAATTCCGGGCAAACCTGTCGGAAGAGCCCATTTGCCACTGAACCTCAGTACCGGGTAAGCCTTTTTTTATCTCAGAAGCCAGAAGCTCAGGAAATCCAGTCATTGATAATTGATAGGTAATGTTCCAGCTTATTCTTTGTGAAACAATATATCCGCTGAAAATGGAGCAGGGGTGGAATCTTTCATCCCATGTACCATCCCGGATGATAAGGGCTTCCCTGTTTTTCCGAAATATTCCAAAACCACCGGATAATATCCTGGCTTTAGAGGGATGACTGATACAGCAGGTATTCCTGTGTTCACAAGTTTCCTCGTGTCAAGAAGCAGAATCCCGTTGATATACATTCTTGCATTTTCATCCGACATTATCCATGGATAATACATATCCTTCGAAGTGATCTTTATAAAGCCCTCGAACCTGAGGGCATAGTTCTCTTTCTTATCAGACATGCTTAGTTCTATATTCGGACAAATTCCACTTTTAGCAGGACTTAATCTGCTGAGATCAGGAATAGAATCCCATTTGCCTTCATAGAGTAAATATTTCAGTCCGGGTATAAGCCCGCTGCCTGATTGAACGCTGGAAAAATAATCTCCCTCCGTGAAATTCACAGTAGTTGAAGGCTTTCTTTTGTATTTATTCCCTGTATCGCTGATTTTCACTGTACATGCTCCTTTGAGAAGAAGTTTCTCAGTGCATCTGTCTGTCTTATCCGATGGTTCAGTACCATCAGTTGTATAGTGCAGATCAGAATTTAATCCTGAAATGTAAAGAAGAAATTCCTTTTTACGGGGTACTATTCCGGACTGTGGATAATAAATGATGTTGCCTCCGGTATCGAAGATAAACCGCAGACCGTCATACACGCTCTTGAAAGTGACAGACCCATGATCCTCGAAAGGATAAGCAACAAGTTTCCATCTCAAAGCAGTTGGCGAGTTCTTTTTAAGGAGATCATCCATCGGAGGAATGCCCATCTCGGTCATCCCCTGGCCTTCTCTGCCTGTGATAAAAAGAAGTTTATCCCAGTTCTTTGATTTTACTGACTCGCCACGGGCATAATCAACTATTTTCCTGTTGTTATACCATACGCTTGGATCCATGGCTATGTATGCATTAAAAAGATCAGGTTGACTGAAGATGGCGTACAGGGCGAATAATCCGCCAAATGAATGGCCGATCAGGACTTTATATGGTTCGGCTTTATAGCGTTTTTCAATATAAGGGAACAACTCTTCATTAAAGAATCTGATAAAATTACCGGCGCCTCCTCCTGTTGGATTTCCTTTGGTTGAATCCGGAAGAAAATCATGTTCCCTGTCAATGTTTCTTACCCCGACAATTAATGCCTGTGGCATTTTCCTGTTCTGATTCAGGAAACGGATCGTCGGGATGACGTGCTGATCCCTCCAGTCGGCATCGAGTACATATATGACAGGAAACCGGGTTTTGCATGTATCGTATCCTTCCGGTATGAAAATGTTTAGTTTGCGGCTCTGTCCCAATATGTCAGAATGCAGCGAGTCAGCCTTCATTATATACCCTTCCTGAGCTGACAGGGTGACGCTCGATATGATCAGCAGGGAGGCAAGAAAAAGTTTTATTTTCATGATTCTGTAATCAAAAATACCCTAGTTTATTTTGAAAACCCGATCTGTAAACCGGATCATTCTTATTCATATCTCAGAGCTTCGACCGGATTTATCGTCGCAGCCTTAAAGCTCTTAAAAATAACCGTTATAAGGCTGACTGAAAGTACAATAATTCCGGATAATACAAAAGTCCACCAGGTGATTTTCACATGGTAAGCAAAATTTGATAACCAGCGGTTCATTATAAGGAATGCGACAGGGCAGGAGAGGAGAAAAGCGACTGTGAACCAGCAGGTAAAGTCTGCCGTAAGTAACCGGATGATCCCGGAGACTCCTGCACCGCATGCTTTTCTTATGCCTATTTCCTTTGTCATCCTGGCTACAAGCAAAGATGTGATTGCATACAGGCCCATACAGATGATTATGACTGCCAGTATGGAAAAGAAGCCAGTCATCATAGCCTGGGTGAATTCCTTGCGGTAAGCCGACCCGTAAAGGTCATCAATATATTCAAATTCGAAAGGATAATCAGGCAGCATATTCTCCCATAGCCCTCTGAGATATTCGATAGCTTCCTTTCTGTGAAGCCCGTCAACCTCGATAATAAAGCAGAGGTAGAAGATGGGTTTCTGGAATAATACATAGGGTTTGATTTCCTGCCGCAGAGTATTGAAGTGAAAATCTTTTACTACTCCGACTACAGTCCCTCCGTAAAAAATATCGGGATAATTGAAAACTATTTTGAAAGGCTTGCCTATAGCTTGTGCAGGGGTCCATCCTAACTCCTTTACCGCTCTTTCATTCAGAATGTAATCTTCTCCTTTACGGTCAGGATCATATGGCCTGAAATTATTACCTGCTACCAGCGGGATATTAAAGAAGTCCACAAAATTATCCTCAACCGACATCAGATAGAGCGATCTATCCCTGTATGCGGGATCGATTCCTGAAGACTCAACTTTCATCGCGTCAAGAGTTTCTCCTGTTGGCTCTTCCAGCGATGCAGTAAATTCCCTGACAAAAGGATTCTGCAGCGCCTTAACACGGAAATCCCTGTATTTGGATCGCACATGCCAGTTCAGATTCTTGAAAACCATAACGGTTTTTTCCTGTTTCCCGATGCTGGTGGAAAGTATAAGCTCCTTCTGTCTGAATATTGTAATGGCAGAAATAATCAGTCCTGCAGCGAGGAAGAACTGAACGGCAAGTAATATTCCATACGATGAAATTCGAGTGGCAGAATGCCTTCTCAGGCCCTCCTTCTTCATGGATGAGACCTTATTCACCGTAATGTAAATGATCACCGGCAGGCTCCCGGCAATTACGGTAATAACAGATATGAGAATTAGAAATGGAATTATACCGGCAAGATCGCCTGAAAGTCCATTCATCAGGTTAAAACCGAAGAACGACCTGATGATTGCTCCGCTAAAATCAATTATTATTATTGCCATAAGCAGTGCCGCCAGTGTACACAGTGATGATTCGGCTACAGATTGCAGGATGAGGTGCAGATTCCTTGCTCCGTGCATCCTCTGTATGTCTATCGTTTTTCCCTGCAATATCAACCTGGCCTTTCCAAGGTTGAAATAGTTGGTCCATGACACAGTCAGGAGGATAACTGCGACGAGAATGAAGAGATAGATCGCAGCTATATTCCCATTGGGTTCAACCTCCCTGTCTTTATCCGAATGGAGATGAATATCAGTGATCTTCTGCAGAAATGGTTCGAACACTGTCTTGGCGCTATCTGCTTCAACTTCCCTGATAAAAGCAGGCAATTGCCTCAGAAGATCGGAATCAAAGTTCTTCTTTTTCAGGAGAAGATAAACATACGCCCATTCAGGAGCTTCAGCCGGTTTCTCAAATGAAGTCAGAACATCAAAATGTATATGCGAATTGACGGGAGAATCCGTCATTATTCCTTTTATGTTGAAAGTTACAAGCTTCTCATCCTGTTCCCCGCTGACCTGAATAGTCTTGCCGACAGGATCCGAATCACCGAAGAACTTTTTTGCATATGATTCTGACAGAACTGCAGCGAATGGTTCCCTCAGGGCCTGTCCTGCATTTCCCCGGATCAGTTTGATATTGAATACATCGAAAAAATTTGAGTCGGTTGCAAATACCCTGTCGGTATAATATTTCTGATCTCCGGCCTTGATTACAGTATGCCTGTAAGGAGCCAGTCTTACCAGTTCCGCAATCTGCGGAAATCTGGCAGGGAGCCGTGAGACCCAATTCTCCCAACATCGTGCGAAGTGGAATGTATTACCGTTATTAGTAGTCTGAAAGGTCAGCCTGTATATCCTGTCTGCATCAGGCAGGTATTTGTCGTAGCTAAGTTCTTCCTCTACCTTGGCAATGATCACCAATGTACACGCCATGCCTATGGCTAACCCGGTAATATTCAATAATGAATGATTCTTCCTGAAGGTAAAGCTTCTTCTGATGAGATTGGTATTTATCATATGCAGGTTAACAGATTAAGAAATTACAGATAGAATTATTCATACCGGAGGGTATCAACAGGATTTCTTGAAGCAGCCCTCAGAGTCTGATAGCTGGTGGTCAGCAGAATTATCAGTATTATGATACCGGTTGCCAGGGCAAAGATCCAGGGTTGAGCAGGAAGCTTATTCGCTCCCGGGAACCCGTCATAAATTTTCCATGCTGCAGGAATTCCTGCCAGCATGGCAGCCAGCAGCATCAGATAATAGTCTCTGCTCAGCAGCATGAAAATGTCAGGGGTGGAACACCCGTTGATTTTCCTGATGCCTATTTCCTTTGTCCTCCTGAGAACTGTAAAGGATACAAGGCCAAGCAGACCAATAATTGCCAGGAAAATATTTAATACGGTAAAAAACATGATGGTACGGTTGACCGAATGATAGACCCTGAATGTATTTTCTGATGAAAAAGCAGTGGGAAGATCATTAAACTCAAAAGGATCATTCGGGAATGTTCTGTTGAATTCTTCTGTCAGGATGTCTTTGGCATTGTGTTCTGCTCCAGGTCCGACCCTGAAGGCGAAAGTCCATTCTCCATTGACTTTTTCAGGAGCCAGAACAAGTATTGCCGGTTCAATACCGTTATGCATATCCTTAAAGATATAATTCCTTACAACACCGACAACAGTAAGTCTGTTATCGTTCAGTTTTTTCCCGATGGGATCATCCCAGCCAAAACACCTTGCAGCAGTCTCATTTATAAGGCAGGAAACGCCCGCGTCTCCGGTGAACTCCCTTGAAAAATCACGTCCGGCGATAATGTCAATCCCAAGTGTTTTAATAAAGTCATAGCTAACAGTATTGAACCTGCAACTGATTTTCTCGTTGGGATCACCTCCTTCCCAGTTAGTCATTCCTCCGCCGAATGTTACGAATGGCAGGTGCTTACACATAGTGGCATCCTTGATTTCAGGATGCTGCAATATTCTTTCACGCAACTGGCCGAAAGTGATCTCCTGATCAGTAACTGTCATTTTCGTGAAGAGGATCTGTTCCTTTGTAAATCCCGGATTCTTGCTGAACAGATATTTGATTTGCTGAGAGAAGGATAATGTTATGATTATAAGGAAAATGGATATTGCAAACTGAAAGCTTACAAGTATATTCTTCAGGCTAAGCTTTTTCGGTACACCTGAGCTTGTCTGTTTCTTAAAAAGAGTGATGATATCATTGGAAGTCATAACGAATGCGGGATATAGACCGGATACCAGACCGGAAAGTACTGCTGCAAGGAGAGTCAGCAGCATAAAACCTGTGTCATGTCTCAGGCTCATGGTAAGATGCTTAAACACAATATCGGAGAATACCGGAAGAAAGCTGCTCGCCAGCTGAAAAGCGATGATAACTGCAATTAATGATGTAAACACTGTTTCTCCGAGAAATTGTACGATTAATGCCATCCTGCTGCTGCCACAAACTTTTTTCAGGGCTACTTCCTTTCCCCTTATTGAAGCATTGGCTGTTGTTAGGTTGATATAGTTGAATGCCGACATTGCAAGAATGAAAATTCCGATCAGGCCATACAGAAGAAGGACAATTATATAATCATTCCTGCCATTGAAATTCAGATAAATATCTTTCAGCGGGCAAAGCTGCAGCTCCTCTAGTTCCAGACCTTTGAAACCTGAGAATGCATTCTTTATCTTCCCTTCCAGCTGTTTATAATCTGCACCTGGAGCGAGCAGGAGATAGGTCATGCAGTCACCGCTGCGGATATTACTTCTGGTTAATTGTTCTGTCTTTGCCAGAGTGGAGAATGAAATGATGAAATCGGGGCGCTGGCTGGAATTTTCTGGCAGATCCTCGTAAACTCCCCTTACATTGAGAGCGTACTTCTTTTCAAGCACCACTGATTCGCCTAGCGCTTTTTTCCCTCCAAAGAGCCTGTCAGCCATGGTTCTTGAAAGCACTACACTGAAGGGTTCGTCAAGTGCTCCTTTCTGACTGCCTTCTGTGAATCTGTAGGAAAAAATATCAAAATAGCAACTATCGGCACATAAACCCTTTGTGTTGTATATCTGTCTCGCAGGATCGGTTGCCAGAAATTTTCCTCCAAGCTCCCGGGTTACAGTTGCTTTCCTTATTTCAGGATACTGTTTTTCAACGAGCTGAGCAGTTATTGCTCTCGAATGAGGCGAAATATCGTTCCCGTCCATAGCGAACATCGTCTTTTTATAATGCCGTTGTATCCTGTATATGTTATCATATTCTGCGTTTGATCTGTCCCAGTTCAGTTCGTATCTGACGAACAGGCTGATAAGGATAAATGCAGTAAAACCCAGTGCAAGACCTGTGATGTTAATGAGTGAATAGACTCGTTGCTTTATCATGTTCCTTAATGAAATCCTGAAGATCATTCTGATCATATCTGTAATCCTTATAGGTTAAATATTTCTTTGCTCTATAACAGTACCAGAATAGTGCCAGACTTTAAGTGTATGATATACAGACAGTATTTCTTGGTCTGTTATTTTATAGGTAAATTAATTTTACAAAACAGCGTAAAAATATTTAACGTGCCTCTTGAATTACCAATATACTGGAGTATTTTTGTGAATTGTAGTTAATCTGGACAAAAATGCAAAAAGGGAATATTCTGATAGTTGATGACAACAAGAGTATACTGAGTACCCTCGATATACTGCTTTCATCTGAGTTTCAGACAGTGACTGCGATTACCAACCCTAATCAGATCCTGTCAGAGCTGCGAAGAAATAAATATAACCTTGTCATTCTTGACATGAATTTCAGTGCAGGGATCAATAGTGGTAATGAAGGTATATACTGGCTGGGAAGGATAAAGGAATCCAATCCGGAGATATCGGTAGTAATGATTACAGCATACGGGGATGTTGATCTTGCCGTCAAAGCAGTTAAGGCAGGCGCTTCTGATTTTATTTTGAAGCCCTGGGATAACAGCAAGCTTCTTTCAACGCTAAAGCTTGCTCTTCAGCTTAATCAGTCGAAGGAAGAGGTAAAGAAGCTGAAGGAAAGGGAGAGTGTTCTGAAAAGGGAGATTGGCAGGGAGCAGAAATCTATCCTGGGATCCTCCCCTAAATGGATGGAAGTGCTGGGGATGGTAAAGAAAGTTGCCAGAACCGATGCAAATGTTCTTATCACAGGAGAGAACGGAACAGGAAAAGAACTGGTTGCCCAGGAGATACACAAGCTGTCGCAGAGATCTGAAGAGGTAATGGTAAGTGTCGATATGGGAGCTGTGACTGAAACACTTTTTGAAAGCGAATTATTTGGTCACATTAAAGGAGCTTTCACCGATGCACGTGAAAACCGTCAGGGGAAATTTGAGATTGCACATAAGGGCACTTTATTCCTTGATGAGATCGGCAACCTTTCTTTTCACCTTCAGGCAAAACTGCTGGCTGCACTGGAAAACAGGGCTATTACAAGAATAGGATCGAACCAGGTGATCCCGGTCGATATACGGCTCATTTGTGCCACCAATAAAAATGTTGGGGAGATGGTCTCATCAGGGCTTTTCCGTGAAGATCTTCTTTACAGGATCAATACAATACATATTGAACTCCCCCCGCTTCGCGAAAGGGGAAGGGATATCATAATCATGGCTGAATTCTTCCTGGGAAGGTTTGCGGGTAAATACAATAAGCCAGGTCTTAGGTTCAATCAACAGTCGGTTGAAAGACTGACGGGCTATCCCTGGCCAGGAAATGTAAGGGAATTGCAGCATACGATCGAGAAGGCTGTTATCCTTACCGAAACGGATATTATCTCACCCGCTGATCTCAATCTCAGATCAGGCAGCCTTTTCTCGTCAGGGCAGCCTTTTACTACCCTTGAGGAAATGGAAACCCATATGATAAGGCAGGCGCTCGAAAAACATAACGGAAATTTTACCGCAGCTGCCGATCAGTTGGGAATTACCAGGCAGACCCTCTACAACAGGATTAAAAAAAATGAGAAATGATAAGCAGGCGCATTTATCTGAACATTGCAGTCAGGGTATTCCTGATTGTGGTTTTCTCATTATTGCTCGGATATCTTGTGACCAGAGATCATTCACTACGCTTTTTGATAATTGACCTTATCGTTGTTATACTGCTTACTACCAGCCTGATATCGTATCTGAATATCACAAACCGGAATATTAAATTCTTCTTTGACTCGGTCCGTAATGACGATTCGAGCCTGTTATTCCCTACGGAAGGAACAAGAGGTACGCTGCGGGAACTTAATCTGAGCATGAACAGGGTGAACCAGCAGATTAAAAACCTTAAGCTGGAAAACAGGAGCCAGGAACAATTCTTCCAGATACTGCTTGAACATATAGCCACAGGCATCATAACATATGACGAAAAAGGACATATTATACATGCTAATTCATCAGCCAGAAGACTTTTCTCTGCCAGTGTCCTGACCCACCTTCAGCAGATAGAAAATATTGACCATAAACTGTATCATTCGATTAAGACGATCAAACCTTCAGAGAGAAGGCTTGTATCAATAAAGACCCTCAGCGGAGAGCAGCAACTGGCACTTAAAGCCGCTGCCTTCAGGACCGGTTCTACCAGTCTGGTTCTGCTTTCGATCGAAGATATCAAAAACGAACTCGAGGAAAAAGAGCTTGAATCGTGGATGAAGCTAATCCGTGTTCTTACGCATGAAATAATGAACAGTATTACCCCAATAACCTCATTGTCGGAAAGTCTTACGAATTTTTATATCAGAGACGGTCGACGGGTGAGACCCGAAGAAATAACGGAGAAGACTATTGCCACTACGCTTCAGGGACTGGATGTTATTAAAGAACAGGGGAAAGGGCTCAGATCGTTCGTTGAATCCTACAGGCAACTGACACGTATCCCGGAACCCGACAAAAAGCTTTTCCCGGTCAGCGAACTGATTGACCGGATAACCATCCTTTTCGGATCAATGTCGCAGGGACTGAATATCGGACTGTCGGCAACAGTCAGGGATCAGAACCTCCAGCTTTTCGCTGATCAGAACATGATATCGCAGGTAATGGTCAATCTGATCAAGAATGCAATTGAGTCAAACGAAGAGAATCCCGAAGCCAGAATTGTAATTCAGGCAGGACTTAATGACAATGGAAGACCACAAATATGTATAACTGACAACGGTCAGGGAATTCCAGAAGAAAGAATCGATGAGATATTTGTGCCTTTTTATACGACCAGGAAGAACGGATCGGGAATAGGATTAAGCATCTCAAGACAAATAATGAGGATACATGGAGGGAACCTCAAGGTTAGATCAGTCCCCGGAAGGGAAACAACATTCTGTATGTCATTTTAATCATACCTTATCGCTTTTACTGGTGATATTCTGCTGATGAGCTGTGAAGGGATCAGGAGCATGAGAATAATTGCCAGCATCGTCCCTGCATTCAGCAGCAATATATGGGAAAATACAAGGTTTACAGGTACACTTTTAATATAGTACGAGCTGGGATCCAGAGTCAGAATTCCTGTTTTAAGCTGTAAAAATGAAATTCCCAGTCCGATGATATTGCCCCACAGGAGACCTTTCCCAATCAGATATGCAGCCTGATAAAGGAATATTTTCCTGATTGTCGAATCGTCTGAACCAACAGCTTTCAGTACTCCGATCATATTGGTCTTTTCAAGGATCAGAATAAGCAAACCTGACACCATATTGAATCCGGAGACGATCAGCATCAGTACAATTATGATTATGACGTTAATATCCTGAAAGTTCAGCCAGTCAAAAATCTGCGGATATTTCATCCTGATACTTGTTACCTTGAATCTTATCTCATCTTCAACCAGCCTGTAACCTACAGTATCCCTTACCATGGACGTCATGGCATCAAGATTATCGAAATCGTTGATAAAGACCTCGAAACCGCTGACCATGTCATCGGCCCATCCATTAAGCTTCCTGATATGTCCGATATCACAGAAGATATATATCTTGTCAAACTCCTCCAGGCTCGTCTCATATATTCCGCAGATCGTGAACTTTCTCATCCTTGGAGGATCCTGCACAAAATGCATGACAAAAGAATCACCCAATCTGAGCTTAAGCATACCAGAGATCTTCTTCGAAATTAAAACCTTGTCTGTACGGGATGTATCGGTCACGGTGAAAATATTCCCTTCCACGAGATTGCTTTTAAAATAACTCCAGTCATAGTCGGGACCGATACCCTTCAGTACAACTCCCTGTATTTCTTCATCGGTCTTGATAATGCCTGCTTTCGTGGCAAACACCTGTACATGACTGATTCCCGGCATATTTTTTATCTTCGGTATAAATTCCTGGGAATCGCTTACCGGGACAGTTTCAAATGACAGATTGGAATCATAATGCATAATCTGGATGTTGGATCCGAATCCGACAACTTTTTCCCTGATAGCTTTTTTGAATCCTGTAAGAGTTGATACCGCCAGGATCATGACTGCAAGACCCATCGCAATCCCGATAATGGCTATCACATTTATAGGGCGTGAAAAGGAAGCTCCTTCCTTTCTTCCCTTTATGAGTCTTTGTGCTATGAAATATGGCAGATTCATCAGAAAACAAAGGCTCAAATTTAACAAATTAAAATTAAGAAGGGGCCGGCAGCTTTTATGCTCTCTTCAAATATAAAAGTATCTGTGGATGAAAAGTGATGGAAAGAAATGTTGCCTGAATCTGATGCTCCGTTTGTTTGTTATGACAGTTCATCAGGAACCGGAAATTATAATAGTTTTGCAATAAAATAAATCATCATGAGATCTTTACTTTCATTCGCTGTTTTTCTATTTTTTATTAATCTGCCGGGTTTTGCTGCAGGTAAAAGAGTTCCCGTTCCGGGAGCTTGGCAGATAGAAAGGTACAGGAGTATTATTGAAGGAAAGACTATAGCTCTGGTAACCAATCAGACATCAATGGTAGGGGACAGGCATCTTGCCGATACGCTTGTTTCGCTGGGCTTCAACCTGAAGCGGATCTTCTCACCTGAACATGGTTTCAGAAATATGGCAGATGCAGGGGAAACGGTGCAGAATGGGAGAGATCTGCAAACAGGAGTTCAGGTTATAAGCTTGTACGGGAGTCATCTGAAGCCTACCAGTGAGGATCTGAACGGCATTGATATTGTGATCTTTGATGTTCAGGATGTGGGAGCAAGGTTCTATACCTATATTTCTACTTTGCATTATGTGGTTGAAGCCTGTGCCGAAAATAAAGTAAAGTGTCTGATACTCGACAGACCAAATCCCAATGGTTTCTATTTTGACGGGAATATTCCGGATTCAGCATACAAATCCTTCGTAGGGATGGATCCTGTTCCTGTTGTTCATGGGATGACGGTGGGAGAGTATGCCCTGATGATAAACGGCGAAGGATGGCTTAGGAAAAATGTTAAATGCGACATCAGTGTGATAACTGTGAAGGACTATGACCACAGGACATTTTATACCTTACCTGTAAAACCTTCTCCCAATCTTCCTAATCAGAACTCGGTTTACCTTTATCCTTCAATCTGTTTTTTCGAGGGGACCTGTCTGTCTCTTGGAAGAGGAACCTCATTCCCCTTTCAGGTTTTCGGCTCACCCGAGATGCCGGACAAGGGATTCAGTTTTACTCCGGATAGCGTTTCCGGGTCAAAGAATCCTCCGCTTAAAGGGAAGAAATGTTATGGGACTGATCTCAGGGATGCTATCTCAAGAAATATCGTACCAAAGCCGGAACTTAACCTTGACTGGATAATTGGTGCTTATAATGATTTTCCTGATAAGGATAAATTCTTCACTCCATATTTTGATGTTCTTGCCGGCGGTCCGGCGCTGCAGAAGCAGATCAGGGCTGGTATGAACTCCAGGCAAATCCGCGAAAGCTGGAAAGCTGGATTGGAGAGGTTCTCAAAGATAAGGAGCAGATATCTGCTGTATAAGGAGTAGCCGGATAATAAACAAAAAAGCCGGAGATCAGCTCCGGCTTTCAATATTTTCCTTACTTATCATCTTTATCGTAAGTCGCTGTAGGATCAAATGACCACAAGTCATCAAAATAGTACGATCCGCTTTTCCCAGCAGTGACATAGCCTAGGTTGCCAATAGCGAAGCCCACTGCATCACCCCTTGAGGTTCCTTCAAATGAATGCCTTTCTTTCCAGCGATCGGTAACAGGATTGTATTCCCATACTTTAACCCCTATACTCTGACCTCCTGTTGCAAGATAACCTTTCCCGTTTAATGCAAAGCCTACTTTTGATACACCAATAATTGACGTGTAATCATTGTCATATGAATCGTCAGAAAGATTCGAAATTGGAAGCTTTTTTGTCCATGTATCTAATGAAGGATCATATACATAAAAATCTGATTCATAGGTGCCGTTATCTATACCTGAGGTAACATATCCCTTTCCGTCGATAACAAAGCAGGCGCCATCCTTTCTCTTAGCACCACCATAACTTGTTACCTGTGTCCATTTGTCTTCCTGGGGATTGTATTTATAAAAATCCTTCAGATAATTTCCATCATAACCTGTTCCGACATATCCGATATTGTCAATTGTCATAGCAATAGCCGAATACCTCGCGCTGCCAGGGAAATCCGGTTTTTGTGTCCATGTATCTGATAAAGGATCGTATTCCCAGAAGTCATTGAGCTTGTTTTTCCCATCGAAACCTGTGCCAATATATCCTTTAGTGTCTGTACCGAAACCTATAGCACCATTTCTCGCTACGCCGGGAAAATCTGTTTTTTTTGTCCATGAGTTTTTTACCGGATCATATTCCCAGAAGTCGTTCAGTCTTTCATCCCCGTCATAGCCGGTTCCAATATATCCTTTACTGCCGATAACAAATCCAACCGCATCGGTACGGGCATGTCCGTCAAAATCGGAGAGTCTAACCCAGTTACCTATCAGCTCATCATCATCAGACGACTCGCAGGAAGTCATGAGTACCATTGCCAGCGCTATCAGCATCAACAATTTATGATTAGTCGAAAATACATTTTTCATCATGCGACACTTTGGTTAATTATAATGCAAACCTATCGGAATGATTTATTAATTTGAACTATAGTAGATATATCAGCTTCTATGGTAGACATGTGGGGAAAATATATCGATAAAGAACCGTTATTTTATCTACAGTTAAGCAAGAATCCAAAAACTGTTAAATATTTCCATAATATCTTCTTACTTTCAGAGAAGGTCTACACATTATGGCGACTGGCAGAAGTTATTAGGCAGGTAGTTATTAAGACTCTTAATTTGTACCTTATGAGAATCGAGGATTTAAAGAGGGGCAATGATATATTATGATCATTATTAGGATCAGGGACATTTTTTTAAGAAGCTGGTTGGTCCTGCTTGTAGTTACTGCTATTGTTTTTGCTTCATGTACCCGCAAGGATAGTTTTTCGATAGGTAGCAATTTCACGGAAGATCAGACACATCTGATGATAGTTGACACTTTCAGAGTGGACATGTCGACAGTCATGGCCGATTCACTTTACACATCAGGCACTGAGACGATACTTGTAGGAAAATATCAGGATGACAATTTCGGAAAAGTAGAATTGAAGAGTTATTTTGAACCGGGATATAGCAGCATTGATCTTCAAACTACGGCAATCTTTGATTCGGCTTCAATAGCGCTGATTTATTCAGGTTACAGCTATGGGGATACAAACCAGCTGTGCAAATTGAGCGTTTATCAGCTCGATGAAGCTATCAAGACAAATGAAAATGATTACCTTTATAATAATGAGGATGTTGCTTATTCTGATAAGCTTTTAGGCTCTAGGGAGTTTTATCCGTATCCACACAGCACCGATACAGTTTTTATTCCGGTTAATGCTTTCGGAGAAAAAATGTTTAATTTATTCATGGATAAGGATCCTGATGTAGGCACTTCCGAGCAGATTATCAATTATCTTAAAGGTTTTGTTATAACTCAGGATTTTGGAAATGCGATTGTTGGATTCAAAGCCAGTTCAAGTCAGGTAATGCTCATAATGCATTATCATACAGAAGGTGAACTGCTTTACAAAGCAACTGTATCACTTCCATACGGAACTTCCGGACAACAATTCAATAGCGTGCATACGGATTTTTCAAATACAAATCTTGCAACTGTTACTCCCAGCTTTACTGCCGTGCCTTCTTCTCAAACAGGAAATACTGCCTATATGCAGACACTGGTTGGTCTCTTCCCCAAGTTCACTTTTCCCACGCTTAATGATATAACTTTTCAGGATAAGTGGAAATTGCTCAAGGCTGAACTTGTCTTTAATCCAGTAATTGGCAGTTACAATGATTTCTCTCTGCCTTCACAACTCTGTTTTTACAGGACTGATAATTATAATAATGTAGGAAAGGTGCTTTCATCTACTGACGGATCGGTGATTTATGCAACACTGGTTACTGATGAAATGTATAACGAAACAACCAGTTATACAGTAGATATTACTTCTTACCTTGAGGATGAGCTGGCGACCAAATATTTTGATTCCAAAAACGGTTTGTTTGTCAGCCTTGTATCCAGTGACATGAATAAGTCTCTTTCACGACTTATGATAGAATGTAAGAATCCGGCGGTTAAACTGAGGCTCTATGTCCTTTCCTATTGACATGTATATGAAGAAAATAAATAATAGCTGGAAGCTGCTGCTCCTTTTCTTTATTCTTGGTGAAGTAAGCCTCAGTGCACAGATCACTTCCTCCCCATATTCAATTTTTGGACTTGGAACCACCGAAGGCAATACTTGCGGAGTAAACAGTTCCATGGGAGGAACAGGCATTGCATTGCTCTCAGGTTCGATGAGTAATCTTCAGAATCCGGCATCAGCAGCCGGACTCGACAGCCTTTTGTCGATCTTCGAGTTCGGTTTCTCGGGTAAATATACATGGTATACCAACTATAGAAAACATCAGTCTCTTTTTGATGCAAATTTCAGGTACATCAACCTTGCCTTCAGATTGTCAAAAAGGTGGGCTTTCTCAGGAGGGTTGACTCCCTACAGCTCGATTGGCTATAATATAAACGTAGTAACTGATATAGAAGGTATTGATGCCAAGTATACAAAAACTTTCACCGGAGATGGAGGTGTTAATAAAGTCTTTCTTGCCAATGCATTCAAAATCACTGACAAACTATCATTAGGGATCAACGCGTCATATCTATTCGGAACAATAACTCATTCGGAATTGTCGACCGATTACAAGTATTCACTTATTGACAAGATATATATATCCAATATAAACCTCGATTATGGTCTCAATTACAGAATAAAGATCAATGAGACGCATTATTTCCTGGGAATTACATACAACAACGGCCAGACACTCAAGACAAGCAAGGCTACAACTCTGATTACTTCAAATTCGACCGAAACCACAAAAAGTACGGTTGACGATCTTAGAGTTCCAAGGTCTTACGGAATCGGGGTAGCATTCCAGAAAGAATTTGTCAGAGGGGCATTAGACTACCAGACAAGCAGGTGGTCTGATCTTAAGTTTTCCAATCCGCTCCTGAGGGCAAGGAACAGTAACAGGTTCTCAGTAGGTCTTGAAATGCCTGCTAGTGGAAACAGCCGTGGAACAACCAAAATGATTTTTTACCGGTTCGGTGCTCAGTATTGTGAGTCATATATGGTAATCGACGGCAATCCGATCAACTACAGATCAGTTTCAGCCGGAGCCGGTATTCCTTTCAAGGGTTATCTCAATGTTGTCAACTTATCGCTGGAAGCAGGACAGAATGGAACAACCAAGGGTGGATTATTCAAGGAAACCTTCTTCTCTATTCATTTGGACCTTTCACTGAAAGACCTGTGGTTCAGGAAAACTAAATACTATTAGTCTCAGATAAGATTACGATTAATAATACTCGTGAACTCGGATTTATATGAATCCCCGATAGGGATCCTTTCCCTGCCAATCACTATCCTGTTATTTTCAATTATCTCGATCCTGTCGAGAGCTACGATAAACGATTTATGAACCCTAAGGAATTTGTCTGACGGCAGTTTGTCTGCAATATTCTTCATTGTTGTCTTGGTCAGGACCACTTTTCCTGTGGTATAGATCTTTACATAATCCTTCAGGCCTTCTATATAAAGTATTTCATCAATGCCTATTCTGATTGTGCTGTATTCGACCTTAACCATAATAAAGCCACATGGTCCGGAATGCTTTTCATCAGGCACCTGGGTCCCGAGCTTTTTCATGATCATCATTTGGTATGCTTTATTCACAGCCTTGTTGAAGCGATCTGATCCGAAAGGCTTCACAAGAAAATCGACAGCATCATGTTCAAAGCCCTGAAAGGCATGTTCCTTATAGGCTGTAGTGAAAATAACAAGTGGAGGCGAATAGAGAGATTTTAGAAAATCTATTCCGTTAATCCTTGGCATGTGAATATCGAGGAACAGCAGGTCAACCTCAATACTGTTCAGTACCTTTGCCGCTTCTGCCGGGTTTGTGAAAGTGCTTATAAGGTTGATATAGCTTATCCGCGAACAGAATTCGCTTATTATATCAAGTGCAAGTGGTTCGTCGTCAATGGCTATACAATTCATTTTATATTATTTCAGGTTTCAAGCGGCAGTTCCACAAACACAGAGAATGTTCCTTCTGTGTCATTAATCCTGAATAAATGATCTTCAGGATAAACAAGATAAAGTCTTCTTTGTATGTTCTTCAATCCAATCCCTGAATGTTCAGGATCATTTGCTATTACACCGGTTTTCTTGTTCTCAACATAAAACTGAATCAGGGTCTCTTTTATTGTTACATGAATCCTGATGAATGAATCATTAATGTCAATCATTCCGTATTTAAAGGCATTTTCAACAAGAGGAAGTATTATGAATGGTTCAATCTTATGACTGCCAACTTCCCCTTCGAGCTTAAACTCCACAGGAAGATTGTTCTTCAGTCTCATATTCTGAAATTCAATATAAACATTTATAATTTCAATCTCTTCCTGCAGAGAAGCGGGAAGGTTATCCGTCTTGTAAAGAGTGTATCTGAGAATGGATGATACCTTCAGTAATGCCACTTGTGTGAGTTCCGGAGATTTCAGCGACAAGGCATAGATATTATTCAATGTATTGAAGAGAAAATGGGGATTGATCTGCTGTTTCAGGTAGGAAAGTTCGGTAGCGATTCTCTCTTTCTCCATTGCATCTCTCTTCTTTTCATCATCACTGAAGCGCAGAAAAACCTTTACAGAAATGCCGGCAAAAAATAATAACAGAAGTCCGGAAACAGAGATAATTATTCTCAAAAGATCGGGTCTGTGCCTGAATGGACTGCCATCATTTATCATCCTCCCGGATTCAGCCCTTTTCATTACTTCCCTGTTAAATAAAGGAGAAGAATCTCCGAATTCCGGCGGTGTTGGTTTTAATTGCTCCGGATCTGGATTGAGCCATTGCCTTGCCAGGTTGTCCTGCCTGAATACTGTAATAGACTGATATTTTGCTGTCTCCTCGTTAATGAAATATGCAGAACCGATTGAAACAAGAGCGAAGAAGATAAAAATCAGGATCCGTTTCCTGAGGAGGAAATAAGGAATAAGGAACAAATAGTTCAAATAAAAGAATGTTATGTATACGATCCAGGTCAGTATATGAAACCTTAGATCGAAATTGATCACATTATTCCTGAGGAAGACAAAATTGAAAAGAAGTATCAGCAGCCAGATAGTAGCATGGATGCTGATACTTAAAATGGTTTTCTTTATCTTTTGGGTCACAGCAGCGTTGTTTATATTTCTGCGTGATGAACCCCGGTTTGTTACCTGTGAGTCCTGCCGGGGTAGATCTTAAGAGCTTCCTCAAGTATTGTCATTGCTTTCCGGAGATCTTCGATCTTAAGCACATATGCTATTCTGGCTTCATTTTTCCCGAGTCCTGGTGTCTTATAGAATCCGGATGCAGGAGCAATCATGACAGTCTCATTTTTATAGTTGAAATCACGTAGAAGCCATTGAGCGAAATCATCGCTGTCGTCTACCGGTAGTCTGACGATGGAATAAAAAGCTCCCATGGGTTTCGGGCAATAAACACCCGGTATGCTGTTCAGGGAGTCGACCATGAAATTTCTCCTTGCCGTATATTCCCTGTTGACTTCCAGAAAATAGTCGGAGGGGGTATCGATCGATGCTTCAGCAGCAATCTGTCCAAGTCCTGGAGGAGAGAGCCTTGCCTGTCCAAACTTGAGCGCGGTTGCAAGAACCTGTTTGTTTTTCGTCACAAGCGCCCCAATCCTGACACCACATTCACTGTATCTTTTTGACACGGAGTCGAGGAGGATGATGTTTTCTTCCAAACCTTCAACTTCCATCGGGGAGAAGTGGGTTGAACCGTCGTAACAGAAATCCCTGTAAGCTTCGTCAGAAAACAGGAATAGATTGTGTTTCCCGACGATTTCCCTGAGTTGTATAATCTCATCCCTGGAGTAAAGATAGCCGGTCGGATTATTAGGGTTGCAGATTATAATCCCTTTGGTGCGGGGAGTGATCTTCTTCTCAATTTCACTTATGGGAGGCAGTGCAAAATCTTTTTCAATACTCGATGTAACAGTAACAATTTTTATTCCTGAAACTGTGGCAAAACTGTTGTAATTTGCATAGAACGGTTCTGGTGTAATGATTTCGTCTCCGGGATCGAGGCACGACCATAATGCAAACATCACCGCTTCTGATCCCCCTGTGGTGATGATCATATCAGTATGTGAAACATTGATCCCCAGGCCCCTGTAATATTCTGCCAGTTTACGCCTGTATGACTCATTGCCTGCTGAATTGCTGTACTCCAGTACTTTCAGATCGATGTTGCGCAGGGCCTCAAAGGCCACTGCCGGAGTGGGTATGTCTGGCTGTCCGATGTTAAGATGATAAACCCTGATCCCTCTTTTCTTGGCTTCCTCCGCGAGCGGTCCAAGTCTCCTGATGGGTGAAACAGGCATGTTCCTGCCTTTTTCCGAAATTGTTGGCATATTTATTAAAATATTGATTTTCAAAAACCAGGTCACAAATTTAATGAATTTTAGCTATTATGGATGATTTACCATATCGTTTTAGGCTGTTATGAAATTGCAGCTATTGATTATAAGTATCTCTGACCAGACGGGTGGAATTACCCGGGAAACGGGATAATACCATATTATTTCTTAATGTATGGAAGTACAGGAGAAGCTCGTTCCGGAAGTACCAGACCTTTTTGTTTTTATCGTCAGCTTATGTTGCGAAATTTTATAATTTTGCAATTCGCGAATTTCAAAGACCTAACAGGCAGATTATGGACATTCCGGCAAAATATGAACCCGGCAGGGCAGAGGATAAATGGTATGCTTACTGGATGAAGCACAATTTTTTCAAGAGTACTCCTGATGACAGGGACCCATTTACAATTGTAATACCGCCGCCTAATGTGACAGGTGTGCTTCATATGGGGCATATGCTTAACAACACCATTCAGGATGTACTGATCCGAAGGGCTAGGATGCAGGGTAAAAATGCATGCTGGGTGCCGGGAACAGATCATGCATCCATTGCTACCGAGGCAAAGGTTGTTGCCAAGCTCAAGTCGGAAGGTATAGAGAAAAGGGATCTTTCCAGGGAGCAATTTCTTGAACATGCCTGGACCTGGACAAATAAACATGGGGGGATTATTCTTGAACAGCTTAAGAAACTCGGCGCTTCCTGCGACTGGGACAGAACGCTTTTCACAATGGATGATACCCGTTACATGTCTGTGATAAAGGTTTTTGTTGATCTTTACAACAAAGGATATATATACAGGGGGATCAGGATGGTTAACTGGGATCCCCAGGCACAGACTGCCGTGTCGGATGAGGAGGTTAATTATACCGAGGAAAAATCCAAACTCTATTATGTCAGGTACAGGATAGTAGGAGAAGATGACTATATTACTGTTGCAACTACACGTCCGGAAACAATCCTGGGAGACACTGCAGTTTGTGCAAATCCCGGAGACGAAAGATATTCCCGGCTTAAGGGCAAAAAAGTGATTGTACCGATGGTCGGAAGAGAGGTGCCGTTTATCTTTGATTCATATGTTGATCCTGAATTCGGAACGGGCTGCCTTAAAATAACGCCTGCTCATGATATTAATGACTATGAGATCGGACTAAGACATAAACTTCAGCTTATTGACGTCTTTAATGAGGACGGCACCATAAGCGAAAGAGCTGGTCTTTTTACCGGAACAGACAGATTCAAAGCCCGTGATCTTGCTGAAAGCGAATTGCGAAGAACCGGAGATCTTGTCAAAATCGAGAATTACAACAATAAAGTTGGAAGATCCGAACGTACAGATGCAGTCATTGAACCAAGATTATCGGTACAGTGGTTCCTGAAGATGAATGATCTTTCCAGACCGGCTCTCGATGCTGTTATGAACGGGGATATTCAGCTTCATCCAGCTAAGTTCAGGAATCTTTACCGTCACTGGATGGAGAATGTAAGAGATTGGTGTATAAGCCGCCAGCTTTGGTGGGGCCACCGGATTCCGGCCTGGTATTATGATGATAATGAATTTGTCGTTGCTGAAGACGAAAAGGAAGCTCTCCTTCTTGCAAAGCAGAAAAGCGGTAACAACTCCCTCTCTGTCTCAGATCTGCGGCAGGATGAGGACGTGCTCGATACATGGTTTTCATCCTGGCTATGGCCCATGACATCTTTCGACGGCATCAATAAGCCTGATAATGAAGACATCAGATATTACTATCCAACCAATGACCTTATTACCGCTCCGGAGATCCTGTTCTTCTGGGTTGCAAGGATGATCATAGCAGGATATGAATACAGAGGAGATAAACCGTTTGGGAATGTCTATCTGACCGGGCTTGTCAGGGACCAGAAAAGGAGAAAAATGTCGAAGTCGCTCGGAAACTCTCCTGAACCTCTTGATCTGATAAAGAAATACGGGGCAGATGGAGTCAGGGTCGGCATGCTGCTTTGTTCTCCCGCGGGAAATGACCTTCTTTATGATGATAGTCTGCCGGAACAGGGGCGTAATTTTGCAAATAAAATATGGAATGCATTCAGGCTCGTTAAAAGCTGGGAGGTGGATGAGACTATAAGCCAGCCTGATCATGCTTCAGCTGCAATCAGCTGGATGGAGGAAGTGCTTAAAAAATCGATTGCTGAAATTGACGCTGACTTCAGAAAATTCAGAATCTCCGAAGCCCTTATGCTGACATATAAGCTTTTCTGGGATGAATTTTCAGCATGGTATCTTGAAATTATCAAACCGGCATACCAGAAGCCTGTTGACAGACTTACAATAGATGCAACCCTTGGTATTTTCGACAAACTCCTCAAGCTTATCCATCCTTTCATGCCTTTCATCACGGAGGAGCTCTGGCAGAATATCGCAGAAAGGAAAGAAGGGGAAAGCATTATGATATCTCATCTTCCGGAAGCGAAAAAGTTCAACAAAGAACTTATAACTGGTTTTGAGCTGGTAAAGGAAACAGTAAGCTCAATCAGGACTATCAGGAAAGAAAAGGGAATTCCCAATAAGGACATGCTTGAACTTTTCATACGGCAGGGTTCAGAAAAATGGAATCAGGAACTTTTGCCTGTCATTGTGAAACTTGGCAACCTGTCGGGAATTTCATTTATTCAGGATAAGAAACCAGGCGCCGTCTCATTCAGGGTGGGCACAAATGAACTTTATATTCCTCTCGCGGGGAGTATAGATGTTGAAGCCGAGTTAAAGAAACTAAGAGAAGAACTCAGTTATAACAAAGGTTTTCTTGCTTCGGTTATGAAAAAGCTTGGAAATGAACGATTTGTACAGAATGCACCGGCTAATGTTCTTGATCTGGAACGCAAAAAGAAAAGTGATACCGAGGCTAAGATAATTACTCTGGAGGAAAGGATAAAGGAGCTTGAGTAGGGATCTGTCTGTTAATAAAACCTGCGCTTCAGGGCATCAGCCTTCTGATAAAGTAATTCTGATTCACGGCGACAATCTCGTATTCATCATTGAGTATCAGGGTCCAGTCTTCGCCTGAAACATGCCTGTGGTCTGCTTTGAAATCCTTTGCAGTAATCCTTAGGAGTTTAAAATTATTGGATACGAGGCATCCGCTTTTGTTGACAGTCAGTTTTCCCCAGTTATCAGAGACACGGATCGATTTGTATAAGGTGCCAAGGGAGTCCAGCGAATGGACATCCTCCGGTTCAAAATCAAAATACGGGCTTTCAAGTTCAATGAAAACCACTGGTCTGTCAGTAAATGAGCTGATCTCTCTGTGAAGGTTTTCCTTAAGTTCGGCAAGACGTTGCTCTTCCTCAAGATTGATCTCTGCAAGATTGTAACTCATCGTTATACTGCCGGCAACATCCCTGCAAATGATTGGTAGCTCAATACCATAAGTCTCCATTGTCTCATTTCCCAGGTCAACGTCCTTTGTTCGTATACTTGAGAAATTATAACCTTTGTTTTTCAGCAGCGCGGCATAGAGAGCTCCGTGGATGAAACCGTACGTCCTTGAATATGACTGCATGGAGTATATACGGTCGAGATTCTCGAATAACCTTGCCCGGAATTCATCAGGTGATTGTGAACACAGATAGGTATAGGTGAAGGTTGCCAATCCCTCATAGTTCTCAAACAGATTCTCATCCTTTGCATATTTTCTGTAAAGCTCCCTGTTGACGCCCCTGAAAATAAGTGCGTCCCGGATAGCGATCTTCTGTTCCTCCCCCTCGGTTGTCAGGGCTTTCCGTAGTGCTTTCCATTCAAGTTTTATCCACAGGCGCGCCTCCTTTTCATCCATATTATTGGTATTGAACCCTGTCGAGTTTATACCGTTGGTCATCTGATACAGATGAAAAAGACTGTGGAATGCCTGAGTTTTAATGCGGTAATCATTTTCTTCTGAAGGAATAGGGGCTACAGCAAAAAGAGTGCGTCCGATAGTAGCCGGGGTATTGCTTATGAGCATTTCTTTTGGGAAAATACCTGTAAATACTCCATCTTTTCCTTTCAGGTATCCCTCTTTATCAGGCATATTGGCTATTATCCTGCGGCTCGCCCTGTCCACGAACATCAAAGGGCCATAGAGATTTTTTCCCCAAAGGGCGCCGTTGTCTTTGTCACAAAGCTCTTTTATCTCCCTGAAATAGTAGAGCGCTTTACCGGATGAAAGATAACTGACAGATTTTTCTCCCTTGCAGCCCACAAGAGAAAATATAATTAGGAAATAAATCCTGAACTTCATTTGTCCGAGTTTGCCGGCACCAAAGTACCAAAAAAAAATATAACAACAAATATGGCCTGTCCGCGTTGTATCGAATACAAAATATTGTTCCTCAATTTAATTGATGAGACTGTTCAGTAAACGGACTGTTAAAGATTAATGTGCAACCAGATCAGCTGTATAAAACTCCGGATTTCCGGCATATCTTCCGAGCTTTCAGTCCGTGACCTCCCAGTAACCGGAGAATGCTGAATCATAATCTGAATGCTGCATCTAAGTCTATCAATGACCAGTGGAGATCGGGGCCGGTATATTCATCAGATAGCTTTGAGGCTCATGTCAAGGCTTTCGATCTGATGCGTAAGAGCTCCAACTGAAATATAATCGACTCCGCATTCGGCATATGACCTTATAGTGTCTAGGGTAATACCTCCCGAGGATTCGGTCTCATATTTCCCGGCTATCAGTCTGACAGCATCACGTGTATCGCTTACTGTGAAATTATCAAGCATGATCCGGTCGATCATCCCTGTAGCAAGTATCTTTTTAATATCCTCCAGACTTCTTGCCTCGATCTCTACCTTGAGTAGGAGCCCGTTGACGTCAAGGTAGGTTCTTACTCGCTTAATGGCTTTTTCAATGCCTCCTGAATAATCGATATGGTTGTCTTTCAACATTATCATATCATAAAGTCCCATCCGGTGATTTTCGCCGCCGCCGATTCTGACAGCTTCCTTTTCCAGCATCCTGAAACCGGGAGTGGTCTTTCTGGTATCAAGTATTCTGGTTTTCAGACCTGCCAGCTTTGTCACATACCTGTTGGTATTGGTCGCGATGCCGCTCATCCGTTGCATTATATTCAGGACAAGCCTTTCGGCCTTGAGGATGGACTGCTGTTTCCCGGAAATATGAAATGCGATGTCCCCGGGAATTACAGGTGCGCCGTCAGAGAGAAAAATTTCTGTCTCAAGCTCACTATCAATGGTCGTGAAAACTTCTTTTGCGATCCTGACACCGGCCAGTACACCTTTTGCTTTGACCAGCAATCTGGCTTTCCCAGTTGCGTCGAAGGGAATACAGGCAAGTGATGAATGATCACCTTCACCGACATCTTCAGCAATGCTGTTCAGGATGAATTCCCTAAGCTGACTATCTTCCATTATCAGCTTCAATTCTTATCTGATGGATCAGCAGTTCCTGATCGACTTTCTTGAGCAGAAAGTAGACACGGAAATCACCTTTTTCAGTCCGGAGATTACCAATAGCATACTGGGCATCATTTTTTGCCCCCTGGTGACGTATTGTAAAATCCTTTGCAGGATACTCATTGAAAAAGTCCTTCAGAATAGTTTCCGCGACATTTTTTTTATAGAAATCCTCCTTGTCAAGCAGAAGCAATTCAATGGTCGAATTCATATATTTTGCCAGCTCAGATGCGTTGCCCGTTTTAATCGCAACTGATATTCCTGCCGGAATGCTGGCCTGTTCCTGACCTGCTGTTCCAGAAGAACTCAGTATAATCAGTACCACCGGTAAAATTTTCAGAGAAATCATTTCATTCTAGTTTTTATATTGCCGACGATTACGATCAAAGTTCTGCAAATTTAATACTAATTTGATATGAAACCACTACAACAGGCTGAGTATCCTGTTTTATGATCTGGTTTAACGATCAGTTAAATTACTATTTTTGCAAATGAGGTACAAAACTATTTTTAATTTTCCCCGATGAAGATAGCTCTTCTTCAGACTGGCAGGACATCTGACAAAAGCATTTCAGAAATAGCAGATCTCTATTTTAACAGGATCAGGCATTACAACTCTTTTGAAATGATTACCCTGCCGGATATTAAGAATGCAGGAACTATGCCGGTTACAGATATCAGGCTGAAGGAAGGGAGAAAGATCCTTGATACTGCAGAGAAAGAGGACTTTGTAATCCTTCTCGATGAAAAGGGCCGGGAATTCAGGACTTCAGAGTTTGCAGAGTGGCTTGGGAAATGTCTGATGACCTCTCGTAAACGTTTATTATTTGTTATAGGAGGGGCCTGGGGTTTTTCTGATGAAGTGTACGATCGGGCCGATCTTAAAATCTCGTTATCGAAGATGACATTTCCTCATCAACTGGTACGATTATTGTTCCTCGAACAGATGTACAGAGCCTTTACTATACTCCGTGGAGAACCATACCATCATGAATAGATCCGGCGAATGAAGAAACGGCAGTACATATATCTCTCCGGCTTCCTGACAATATTTATATTCCTGGCAGCTCTGGTATCGGAATCGATATACTTCGGTAATTTTGAATACCGCTACAGGGCAAAAAGATTTAACCGTATACTTTCGGAAAAAGAGCGGATAATGCAGCAATGCCTTGATGCCATGAAGCCAATTCTGGCCAAGGAAGACCGACATGGGTCAATAACTGAGAATAATCTGTTTTCTGTTGCTGAACAGAATAAGATCACAATATTGGAATATATTGACAACAAGCTTGTTTACTGGTCGGATAATGATTTTGAGGTACCTCCTTTCATCAACGATACCATCTTCAGCAGAAATCTTGTCTTCTTTCAGAACGGATGGTTCCTGCCAAAGGTTATCAAAGCCGGCAGTGAAAAGATAGTAGGTCTTCTTCGGGTAAGAACAGGTTATAATTTTGAGAATGATATTATAAAAAGTGGTTTCGAAAAAGAATATGGAATTCCTGATAATGTCGGTCTCAGCACCGATAAAAATGCGTCGGTCTATCATGTAACAGACCTGGGCGGTGAGTTCCTCTTCTCCTTATTATTCCCAGAGGTTAAAGTAAAAACTTCATTTATATACATTCCGCTTTTTTTGTGGATACTCACCTTCGTTCTGCTTATCATTCTTGTGGTTGAAATCGGGAAGAAAATTTCCCAAATGGGAAATGGAAAGGCTGCAAATATGGTTGTTCTGACGGCTTTCCTGATAATTTATTTTTCAGTGCTCATCACAGAAAAGCCTCATATCCTTTTCCAGACGGAGATCTTTTCTCCTTACAGGTTCACTTTAAATTCATTGCTTCCTTCACTTGGGCATCTTATACTGCTTAGCGTACTGGCAGCTGCCTTTTCCGGATTCTTTCATATTAACTTTCGTGTTGGGAAACTGAAGCCTCAAGGTGCATGGACCGAATTCATGATCTCTCTTCTGCTTCTGATTCCCGGTATTTTACTTGTAGGGATCTATCATATATTCCTGACAAGGCTCATCTCTACCTCAAATATCAATTTTGAGACCTTCAAGGTGCTGAAGATCGATTTTTTCAGCATTGCCGGTTATACTTCGGTTATTCTCCTGCTGGTTGTCCCTCTCGTATACCTGGCAAAGGTCTTTTCTGCAACCAGTCAGTTCAGGAGAAAGGTCGTTTACCTTGCAATTGCTGCTTCCATGTTGTTCCTGCTGATAGTGTGCCGGAAACGAACCGGGGATATATTCGCTCTGTCTCTCTTCTATCTGGCGATTGTGATCTTTACAAGGAGTTCTTTCAGCATGAACGTGGGATTCTGGAACATGACGGTCTTGTTTTCCCTCATACTCGGAGTCTATTTGCTGTATTTTGTTACAACACTGTCTGAAGATAAGATTAATGAGAATCTTAAGGTCAGAACGGTTTCTATGTCAACGGAGAATGATCCCGATGCTGAACAGCTTATACTGGATGAGTGGCCGGAAATGACCAAAGATCCTATTCTCAGGCCAATGATGATGATGGATTATTTCGACAAGGAGGATGTTGAAAGAATAACCCGGTATGTACAGGAAACATATCTTACCGGTTACTGGAGTAACTTCAATTTCAACATAGTTATATGCAGGAATGATGAGTCACTGAATATAGGTCCGAACAGTGATGTGTATGAGAACTGTTTCAGTTTCTTCAATGAGCGGATAAAGATGAACGGTCATCGTATAACCGGAACGGATTTTTACTTCATTGATAATCAGGGCGGAAGGCCATATTACATTGGACAAATACATTATCACACCGCGAAAGACATCACGAATGGACTGTTCATCGAGCTTTATAGCGATATAAACGTATTCCAGCCAGGTTATTCAGAACTCCTGCTCGATAAAAAATACCATGCCTATACCGGGTTGGAGGATTTTTCCTTTGCACGATATATAAATGGAGATCTTGTCATAAGCACGGGTGATTTCGCATATGATAAAAACGATGCCGAGTATGTTGACAAGGTTGTGGATTATAGGATATTCAAGGCAGGTGGTTATAACCATGTCCTATATAGGAATGGCAACGCGACCATTATGATTACCAGGCCGGAGCTCTCAGTTGGAGACATGCTTATCTCATTTGCGTATATCTTCGTTTACATCCTGGTCTTTTCGAATCTCTTTATCCTGTTCGTCAGACTGCCTTCGATAAGAAAACCAGCAATGATGAACTTCAGGCAGAAACTGCAGCTTTCATTCATAGGGATCTTATTTTTTTCATTTCTCCTTATTGGAGTCGTTGTGGCTTATCTTACGATCAACCAGTTTCATACTAAACATTATGAAAATATAAGGGAAAAGCTGAATTCTGTTTATCTCGAACTCGACAGCAGATTGTCTGCCGACCGGCAGATTGCCACTGATCTGGCAAATAACAATTACACATCCCTGAATAAGCTTCTTATCAGGCTTTCCAATACTTTCAATACCGATATCAATCTATATGATCTCAACGGCTTCATGCTGGCGACATCCAGGCCTGAAATATTTTACAGGAACCTTACCAGCAGCAGGATTAATAATATTGCATTCATCAATCTTGCTGATCTTACCCGTAGCGAATATATCCAGACTGAAAGGATTGGATCTCTGGATTATATTTCAGCATATCTTCCGTATATCGATAACGATAAAAAGGTGATCGCCTATCTTAATCTGCCTTATTTCAGAATGCAGAGTATACTGGCCAGGGAGATATCCAATGTTATAGTTGCCATTATTAATTTCACTCTTCTTCTGATTGTGATCACAATGAGTCTTGCAGTTTTCATCAGCGGAAGACTTACATCTCCGCTGAAGATGCTTGGCGAAGGTCTGGCGTCAGTGGAGGTTGGCAAGAAAAGTGAACATCTTGTTTACGGTGGAAGTGATGAGATCGGAGAACTTGTAAGACAATATAACAGGATGGTGGACGAGATCGAGGACAGTGCACAGAAACTTGCAAATTCCGAACGTGAATATGCATGGAGAGAAATGGCCAAACAAATTGCGCATGAGATTAAAAATCCGCTTACACCAATGAAACTCAATATTCAGCAGCTTTTTAAATCCTGGAACGACAGCGCTCCGAATTTTGACAAGCTCATTGAGCGTTTTACCCGGAATCAGATTGAATATATTGATAATCTTTCTAATATTGCAACGGCTTTTTCTTCATTCGCAAAAATGCCAGGGAATAATCCTGTAACATTGAATCTTCTCGATCAGATTCGCTCCACTCTCGAACTTTTCAAGAACACTGAAAACGTTGTATTCAATATTGACTGGCCTTCTGAAAAGGAAGTGCTGGTTTATGCCGACAGAGAGCATCTTAACAGCGTATTCGGCAATCTGATCAAAAACGGTATACAATCAATTCCACCTGGAAAGGACGGACTTTTAACAGTGAGTCTTTCGACTGAAAACGGAAAAGTAGTTGTTGCCATACATGATAACGGGAGCGGGATACCCGGAGAGTTGAGGAAGAAGCTCTTTACTCCGAATTTTACTACCAAATCTTCAGGGATGGGACTGGGCCTTTCCATTTCAAAGAAATATGTTGAAAATGCGGGGGGAAGAATTTGGTTCGAGTCAGAGGAAGATACTGGATCTGTTTTTTTTGTTGAACTCCCTTTAGTCATCAGAAATACCTCTTCTGACACTCCCGTTAACATTTAGGAACTTTTTTAACCTTTGACGGTTAATAAATTCTTTAAGTTATTGGAAAAATCCAAAATTCAGCTGGCCAATTTTGGTTATTTTAGACTTCTGAGAATCTGCGATCAGGATTTTGAGATATTTGTTGATTATCTTAGCGGAAAATTTGTCATTCTGATGATAAGGATATTACCCAAAAACATAGGAAAAATTATCGTTTTCTTTCTGTTCTGCCAGGGAGTATCAATATATGTTTACCCGCAGGGAACATCCATCAGCGGTGTCGTTAACCAGTACAGACATGTCACTGCAATAGGAGGCACAACAAATGTTACTGTAACTGACGCATCAGTTTTTCATCAGAATGATACTGTACTGCTGATACAGATGAAAGGCGCGGTGATCAATGTTACTGAGAGCGGTTCATACGGAGGTTACAGGGAGAGTTCGGGTACACCCGGAGCCTATGAATTTCTTATTGTTGCTTCAGTCAACTATGGTTCAAATATTATTGCCTTCACACGGGATATAATAAATACCTACGATGTATCCGGGATGGTGCAGCTCATTAGGGTGCCATCCTATGGTCAGGCCAATGTGACTGCAAAGCTTACCTGCCAGGCATGGGACAGCACGACAAAGACAGGAGGAGTTCTTGCTGTGATTGTGGGAGGTCGTCTGTCTCTCAATGCAAATATTGACGTTGCAGGTCTGGGATTCAGGGGAGGTACACCGTTTACAGGAAATGCAATTTGTACAGTAACCGATCAGCTGACTTACGATAAATTCAGCTATAACAACAGCTGGTTGAATTCAGGCTTCAAGGGGGAAGGTATTGCAGACAGGGCTTATGTGGGGGTTGGAGACGAACCTTCTGTTTTCCCGCAATACGCAAAGGGGAAGGGAGCAAATTTTACAAGTGGCGGTGGGGGTAACGGAAGATTTGCCGGTGGTGGTGGTGGAGCAGGATACGGAGCAGGAGGAAACGGAGGTGTTGAGATCAGCTACTGCGGAGCCGGGAACCAGGGAGGAAGCGGTGTCGGAGGCAGACAGGTCAAATACACCGATCTTGATGGAAACATAATGATGGGCAGTGGCGGCGGAGCTTCAACCTACCTATCAGGAGGAACCGCAACCCAGGGAGGAAAAGGAGGTGGAGTCGTTATAATTGTTTGTGATACACTTATCGGAAACAGCAAATCAGTACTGGCAGATGGCGAAAAACCATCCGGCAACTCATCGGGGAATGCAGGCGCCGGTGGTGGTGGCGGCGGAGGAACTATTGCCCTTTGCCAGAGAACGTTTTCGACAGACCTGTCTCTGTCAGAACTTTATATTTCAGCCAACGGTGGAAACGGGGGAGATGCTTCGAATCAGTTTGGTGAAGGTGGCGGCGGAGGTGGCGGTTTCATACTTTCAAATGATATTTCATTGCCGGCAAACCTTCATACAACTTATAAATCGGGTTCTGCCGGCAGCAGGACAGGCGGATCGCTGGGTGCAACAGCCGGACAGGAAGGAAAGATACTGACTTCTTTCGTCCCTGTACTGAACGGTTTCCTGTTTAATTCAATAGTCGATTCCCTTACAAACAATAAATCAGATTCGGTCTGTTCAAATATGCAGCCTCCGATAATACTGGGTACAAAACCTGTCGGCGGCAGTGGAAGTTATACATTCACATGGCAGGATAGTTCCAGCCTTACATCTGGGTGGACAAATATTTCAGGCTGGGTAGGAAGATCAGATGCCCAGGACTACAGGCCGTCTGTCCTTGCAGTTACAACCAGCTTCAGAAGAATCGTTTATTCTGCAGGAGCAACCACGATTACTGATATCAGCAAACCTGTCAGGATAATCGTTCATCAGGCTATAACCAACAACCATCTTATCAATCCTGATGAGATCTGTTATAATGGAAACCCGGCTGTCATCCAGCAACTATTTCCCGATATTGTTGTACCAACATCATATACGTTCTTTACATGGCAGGACAGTTCATCAACTGCCGGTTGGGGCGCATCTCTCGCTTCTACCAAGGTGTATGATCCACCCTCGCCATTAACTATGACAAAATGGTACAGGAGGACAGTCAGATCAGGTAGTTGTGTCGATTCTTCTGCTAAAGTAAAAGTGACCGTGCTCCCTCTTATATCGAATAATTCAATAGGTACTGCACAGGATATTTGCAACGGATCGTCTTTTAATAACCTCACCGGAACAGACACTCCTGTTCTTACCGGGGGAGATGGTGCTTTTATCTTTAAATGGGAAAACAGGATCAATACTACCACCTGGTCCATCGCATCAGGTACGAGCGATCAGAAAAACTATAACCCGGTGGAACAACCTCAACGGCTCCCCTCAAATGAATATGATTACAGGCGTATTGTCTTTTCAGGCGATAATAATGTCTGTGCTGATACAAGCACGGTTGTTCACCTGCGCGATTTTCCCGGGATTACTAATAATTCAATTTCAATTGCGAGCCGGACAGTTTGTTACGGATACACACCTGCAGCTATTACGGGCAGCACACCTGCCAATGGGAACGGCGTCTTCACCTATACTTGGCAGGACAGTACCAATTCCACGACTCAGTGGCAGAATATATCAGGTTATGTAAACGTTACCAGCAAAGATTTTCAGCCTCCTGTTCTGACTTCTACAACCAGTTACAGAAGGATCACTATTTCATATCCTTGCGACAGTGTCAGTAACTCTATTAAAATCATTGTACAGCCGCTGATAACCAATAACAATATCTACCTGAAGAAGCTTGGCGGATCGACAGATACAACAGTTTGCAGCGGTCAACATTCGTCACTGCTTACAGGAACGGTTATCTCCGGAGCAACTTACCAGTGGCTTTATTCTACCGGAACAGTGACTCCATCGGTTATATCAGGAGCTACATTGTCGGGCTACTCCAATCTGCCCGCTCTGAGTACGACCACAAATTACTGGAGGCAGGTAACTCTGGGAGCCTGTGTCGATACTTCAGATATACCTGTTACAGTAAACGTATTGCCTCCTTTAAGCAATTTTGAAATTGAGGCAACCCAATCACTGATATGTGAGAATTCAATTCCAGGACAGATAACAGGTGATCTGCCTGCCGGTGGATCAGGTTCTTACCTTTATCTTTGGGAGCAAAGTTCCAATAACGGATCAAACTGGGGTGCAGCAGAAGGCGATAATACATCTGTAAATTATTCACCTCCGGCGCTGGATAAGACAATGGTCTACAGACGAAGCGTTACTTCCGGGCTTGCAGGTTGTTGCACTGTGACATCATCTGCCGTGGAGATAGTCGTAAAATCTGCTCCTGAGAGCCCTGTTTCTGCTGGAAGTGATACTGCTATATATTCCATAGACAGAAGCTATACAATGAAAGCTCTTCCTGCAGTGGTACAGGGAGAATCAGGCTACTGGACCGTGCTCGATCCGGGAACGGCTTCAATCACAACTGTTTCGGATCCGGAAACAGAAGTCAGGAATCTCTCCAGAGGACAGAATTTCTTTACCTGGACTATCACAAACGGAGTATGCAGTTTAAGCGACTCCGTGATTATTCAGGTAATGAGAGATTTCATACCACAGGGGTTCTCCCCAAACAACGATGCCTTTAATAATGAGTTCATAATCGAAGGCCTTAACCTTGATGAAGAAACAGCCGAGCTTAAAATACTTAATGGAGCAGGCACTATTGTATTCTCCACCTCAAACAGGGACGGTCAGAAATGGACCAACTGGGACGGACGAAACAATAAAGGCATCGAACTTCAGGAAGGAACTTATTATTACCTTCTGAAAGTAAGTACTAAAGACAGGGGCGTTGTTAAAAAAAGCGGATTTGTTGTATTAAAAAGATACTGATGAACGTGAGTGGAATACGTGCCTCGGAACTATTATTGAAAATGAAAAAGGTTAAGCAAGCGATACTGATATTGTTCATTCAATTTGTTGCTTATAATACCTGCAAAGCTGAGTCGGATTCAACCGGGATAAGTCTTGGCTATCCTGTGTACAGCCAGTATCTTCAGAATGGACTGCTTATTAACCCGGCCTATGCCGGTACCCGTGGCGCTCTTAGCGGATTCGTTTCATACAGGATGCAATGGATGGGAATTTCTGATGCTCCTGTTTTTCAAACTGTCTCTTTCCATGCCCCGATGAAAAACGATCGGGTTTCACTTGGTATTATGGGCCAGTTTATGCACTACGGCTTTACACGATCGAAAAGCATTTATGCCAGTTACGCGTACAATGTGAGAATAGCCGGAGGAAGGCTTTCATTCGGCCTTAAAGGCGGTTTGGATATTTCAAACACCGATTACAGCGGGATCGATCTTACCACACCCGGCGACCCGGTCTTCACCGGAAACAGCAAGTCATATATCCTGCCAAACGTAGGAGCAGGGATCTATTATTATAATGAAAAATTCTTTGCAGGGGTCTCGGTCCCTCAATTTCTTAGCTACAGAAAGAATTCGTCCAGTGAAGTCCAGTCCTATCACAGTTTCAATAACTATGATTTCCTTTTTACCGCCGGAGGGCTTCTTACTCTTTCCGACCTTCTGAAATTCAAACCATCCGCGCTTGTCAATTACTCGCTTCAGGAAACAAAACGGCTTATTCAGCTTGACCTGAATGGCAATTTTATCCTTAATGACCTGATTTGGGTTGGAGGTTCCTGGCGAACTACTGAAAAGGTAATAGTCGGGATACTGCAGCTCCAGTTAAACACTCAGCTCATGATAGGATTCTCATACGATTATCCTATCGGGGCAATGAATTCCTTTTCCAAAGGTTCGAGTGAATTTATTATAAGATATGAATTCGGGTCCAGGATCAGCGCTGCAAACCCAAAGTATTTCTGATTGTATGGACAGAGGAAAAGTGATATTAGTTTTGATGCTTACAGTATCGTTGGTTGTACCCCTTGCAACCAAAGGTCAGCAGCCTTCTGTCTTCCAGATTGAAAAATTGCCATTCAATACGCCGGCATTCAGTGAAATTTCCCCTGTCATTAGCAGAGACGGGCTTATCTATTGCTCAGATAAACGCTTCAGTATCATAAAAGACAGGATTTCTTACGATGGAAGGCGTCTCTATAATCTCTACTTCTCGGAAAAGGAAGATTCCTCCGGCTGGAGCAAACCGGCAGAAGTAAAAAGCGATCGCAACAGGATGTTCAACAGCGGTCCCTTAAGCATTTCTCCTGATGGACGGACTGTTTATTTTACAAGTGAAATCGAAACCGGAACAGCTGCAAAGCGAAAAAATTTCAGGAATCACAGCGGTATATTTATTGGCAGGCTCATCGGTAATAACCTTGATTCAATCAGCGCTTTCAGATACAACAGCAAGGATTATGATGTTGGACAGCCAACACTTAGCAATGATGGTAAGATGTTGATATTCGCTTCAAATATGCCCGGGGGACTTGGAGGATCGGATATCTGGTACTGTGTTAAGGTCAAAGGAGAATGGTCAGCACCGGTAAATTTAGGCGCTACTGTGAATTCACAAGCATCTGAAAACTTCCCGTATTATCACTGGTCAGGGAAACTGTTTTTTGCTTCAGACAGACCCGGCGGGATCGGGAAAATGGATATTTATACAACAGTTCTGACATATGGAAAATGGGATGATCCGGTCCTCCTGCCGGAACCAATCAATTCCGGATCGGATGATTTTTCTTTTGTTGCAGATAAAGACCTTCAGACTGGCTATTTCGTGTCGGACAGGATGAACAGTGACGATATTTACAGCTTTGTATCAACAATTTTGCGAAAGACCAAGTGTGATACGAAAGAGGAGAACAGTTATTGTTACAGATTTGTTGAGGAGAATTCTGTTAAGCTTGATTCCGTTCCGTTTCGTTATGACTGGAGATTCGGGGACGGACAGAAAGCATCGGGAGTAATGGTTGAACACTGTTTTGAAAAACCGGGAACTTACATAGTTCAACTTGACGTACTTAACCTGGTTACAAATGAACTGTCAGTGAATGAAAAATCGGATACACTAGTCGTTACACAGGTTGAACAGGCTTATTTTGCAGGACCCGACAGTATTGCTGCAGGGCAACGATTAATTCTTGACGCAGGTGAAACAAACCTGCCCGGCTGGAATATAGCCAGATACTACTGGAATTTCGGAGATGAGACCATCGCGGTTGGCCCCAGCGTTGAAAAAATCTTTAACAAACCCGGTCAATATAATGTGCAGCTGATTGTTACCGATGCACCAAAACCGGGAGAAGCGGCCAGAGAAACATGCGTGTCGAAAAACATTAAAGTATTTAAGAAACCATGATACCTGATTAGATTAAATTTGAAGATTAATGAAAGTTAAACAACGGGATTACAAATTTATTCTGCTCACAATTCTTCTGGGATTTTTATACAGCTCAGACATTTTTGCTCAGGCTGTTCCGGGGAAGGATGAAAACATACCGTTTCTGGTTACATTCGGAAAATATGGTAAAACTTCGTGGGGAGATAATGATTTCAGAGAGATTTTTTTCTTTTCAATTCTGAAGGATTTCAACAAACCTTTCTATATCAGAGTGTTCGATCCTGAATGCGGAGGTGCCAATGATGAAATCCAGGGTGAATTTGATTCGAAATTCCTCTATTCAGTTTACGGAGGAAAAGGTGTTGACCCGGATAAATATGAAGAGTCACGCGGGCTGGATAAATCATCAGATGTAAAAAAGGGAAACCTCCTTGCATCAAAGGTATTCGGTTCTGAACCCAGATGGGATAATAAGTACTATACCTTTGGACCTTTTAACCCCTCCGAAGGCGACTATAATGAAAGATGGAACAGCTATATTTTCAAAGTAGTCTGTGAAGGCATAAGCGGCGACGATGGGAACCTTTACAGGTATTTCCTGAGTAAGGATCCCAATGCTAATGTGCCTGTCGAAGGTGCCAATGCCTTTACTTATAAATATACTTTCAGAATGTGGAATGACTTCAAAAGCGTTGCTCATATCTATCCTTTCGTTGATACCGGCGTTGTATTTATAAAACAATCCAACTTCGACTGGGACAAAGACGGGAAGATACTGGTTGTGTCAAGATATAAACAAGGTATTGTTGTTCCGGTATCTAACGAAGATGACTGGGCTTCATCAAATATTCCCATCGAACCTGCTGAGATAAACTCATCTCTTGATTTCCAGTTTCATAAGAGACAGGATGAACTGGTAAAGAATAATAATGTAGTCATTACCCTGAAAAACCAGAGAGGCGATGCTCTTAAATTCTACAGTTCACCTATCGGAGGGGTTCCTGTCTACGTGCCAAAAACAAATATAAGCAAGATTGCTCCAAAAAAATAAAAGGAACACCGGATGAAATATTTTCTGAAACTGAAAGCATTGATAAGCATTGCATTCTGCCTGTCAGTTTTTTTACAGTTCACCAAAGGTCAGACGTTTAGTTTCAGAAACTATGGTGCTGATAACAATATTCCGAATGGCTTTGTATATGTGCTTCAACAGGCTGATGATGGATATCTCTGGGTAGGAACCGGGTCAGGTATTGCCAGGTTCGATGGCTATTCTTTTGAAATAGTGCCATTCCCTGATTCGTCAACCGTCCGTATTACTAATGCTTGCCTGAAAGATAAAACTGGAACAATCTGGTTCGGATGCAATGACGGAACAGTTTATTTTACAAAGGGACATTCATTGGTACAGTTGAAACTTCAAAATGAGAAGAATATAAGCGATATCATCACCGGTGATGATGGTCTGATATATATAATCCCGCAGAGCAAGGCGGTTTTTATAATAAATCCGGAAACTAAAGCCCTGGTTAAGAAATATCCCGTTGCTGAAGATCAGATAATGCATTCAGCCGCACCAGCAGGAAAACACAGGCTACTGATCGGGACCCAGGAGAATGTTCAGATCTGCCATTTTACAGCTGATTCAATGACAGTTGCAGGAATAATTGATGGTTTTAATGAAGCTACAGTGTCGACGCTTCTGAGAACAGGCGACAGCACAAAATTCATCGCCGGAACCGAAGGCGATGGTCTGTTCAAAATCCACTTGTCTGGGATATCCGGCGCAGTTACACGATTTCATAATCATCAGGATCTGGATGCGCTCAGCGTACAATCGATGATCCAGGACGATGAAAATAATATTTGGATATCGACCTTCGGAAATGGAGTGCTTGAACTGGGACCGGCAGGACTTGATTCAGACCCTGGTTTCATAAGGAATTTCAATCTTAATTCAGGTCTTGGAACAGACCAGATCAAAACGGTATTCCGGGATATTGAAGGTAATTTCTGGTTCGCCACTTACGGCAAGGGAATCTCGATGCTGACATCTTATGCATTCGGATACTATTCGCTTGGAGATAATCCTGCCAGAAACAATATCCTTTATATTTCCGCTTACCACGATAAATATCTTCTCGGAACCCCCTCCGGTTTTCATCAGTTTGATCCTTTATCCGGGAAGTCCGTGTCATTTACCGATCTGCGTAATATAGCAGGAAATACTGAGATCACTTCCTATCTTCTTGATAAAGATGGGAATCTTTGGATTGGAACAGGAGGCAACGGTCTTTTTTTGAGAGATAATGCTGGGACTACCAGACGATTTTACCGTTCAGGAGATTCAGGTCTGGACTTTATCAAGGATATTGAATCGTATGGTGAAGATATCTGGCTGGCAACAACGAACGGTGTAGTGGTTATTGACCGCAAAAACGGGACAGAAAAGCACAGGTTTGATATTAGTAACGGATTGCCTCATAACAGCATCAATGCCATAATGAAAGGGATTGACGGGAAAATGTACATCGGCACAGAATGCGACAGGCTGTACAGCATTGATAAAGATTTCAATGTTATACAGGGAAATGCAATAATGACAGGAAACACGATTAATAAAGTCCTCTCATTTACTCAGAGCAGCGATGGGGTCATTTGGGTAGCCACTTTAAGTAACGGGCTGTTCAGGTTCAGAAATGATTCCGTAACAATAATAAACCGATCGGATGCACTGTTGTCAAACTATTGCTACGGAATTCTTACAGATTCTGAGAATAATATCTGGGTGGGACATGATAAAGGATTTTCCAGGTATAATCCTTCAAAGAGTTCAATGAGAGTATTCGGTGCGGACATGATTAAAGCAGGAGCATGCAACCCCGGGGCAATGTATGAATCGGCCGACAAGAAAATATTCATCGGAACCACCGACGGGCTCATTGTTTATGACAGGATGAAAGACCACAACAATGAATCAGCTCCTTTTACCAATATAAACTATATCTCTATCAATGATGTAAGGTATAACTATCAGCCTTCCTTCACTATCCCTTACAGTAAAAGAAATGTGATAAGGGTGAACTATGTGGGTATCAGTTTCAGCAACCCTGGAAAGGTCTATTACAGCACCTTTCTTGAAAACTTTGATAACGATTGGAGCAAACTAGGTACATCAAGGGAAGTTACCTATAATCTCCGCGACGGGGAATACAAATTAAGGCTGATTTCCGTGAATGCCGACGGGGTTTCACAGGAAAAGGAGGTTTCATTCAATATCACTATACGTCATCCTTTCTGGAGAACTTGGTGGTTCATCCTTCTTATGTTTTCATCCGCCGGAATAATTGTTGCCGCTATCTTCAAACAGAGGGAAAAAGCCCAGAAAAAGATCCAGGAGTATCTGGAGAAGGAACTCGCAGCACGAACAGAGGTTGTCCTTAAGCAAAAAAGCGAGATTGAACTGCAGAATATAGAGATCACCGACAGTATAAATTATGCCAAGAGGATACAGTCAAGTATCCTTCCTGATCTGACTAAACTTAAAGAGGCATTCAGGGACGCATTCATTCTCTTTCAGCCAAGAGATATTGTCAGCGGGGACTTTTTCTGGTTCGATAAAATTGAGGATAACAGGTTCATACTTGTCTGCGCCGACTCAACAGGTCATGGAGTGCCCGGAGCATTCATGTCGATGATCGGTTCGACACTCCTTCAGGATATAGTTACCAGACAGCGGATAACCAAACCATCAGAAATACTCCATCTGCTCGATAAACAGATCTTTTCAACACTTAATCAGAATCTGGAACTTGGAGTTTCAAATGACGGGATGGATATGGTAATCTGCGAATTTGATCTTAAGACCAGGCATCTCAGGTTCGCTTCCGCGATGCGTCCGGTAATTCTTTTTATTGGGCAGGAATCGTACTATATAAAAGGTAACCGGTCATCGATAGGGGGAGAATCCCTTACCGAGAAATTCTTTGACGATCAGGAATATTATCTTGGTGAAAACGACTCCTTGTACCTGTTCTCAGACGGACTTTCTGACCAGTTCGGCGGCCCGGAGGGTAAAAAGATGAAAATAGCCAGGCTCCGCAAGATCATAGAGGAAATAGTCAGCCTTCCCATGGAGAAACAAAAGGAGAAAATATGTGATTTCTATGGAGAGTGGAAAGGCAGTTACGAACAGGTGGACGATATTCTGATAATGGGAGTACGGGTCTGAAAAATCATTTTTTGTATATGCCATCGCGGGCAATTACTATCTCATTGGTAGAGGCAACATTACTTTCGTTTTCATCCCGGTCCTTGATATAAAAGTCATACTTGATAGTATCGGTGGATTCATAGAACAGATAAAGAAATGTTACCGAAATTGTACCCTTGAGAACTTTATCCTGTCCGTCACGTTCCATATATGGTATCCTGTAAGCCGATGGGTAAAGAGGATCATCATCGGGGGCAGTAACTAAAACGCCATTCGTCTTCCTGTAAAGTGTAAAGAAGAGGTTAGTGGAATCGGCAAAATCATTTGAAGGTGTTTTCAAACCCACATTCCCATCTCCGTCCTCAAAAGTGAACCTGAGTCTGCCGCCCTTCAGATCATTTCCAAGAATATCAGTAGTATCGAATATTGTGAAACTGGTAAACTTTATACTTGGGATCTCAGATATTTTTTCGATCTTATGGCATGAAGCTGCCAGTAAAAATGCCGGCAAAACCAGAATCGTAATCTTGCTAATTTTCATGCTTCTCCAGGTTAATAAGTCCTTATGATCAAAAACCACACCAAATTTGATCATTTTTTTCTGAAAAATATCCTTATAGGAACACCAGTGAATTCAAATTTTTCACGCATCCTGTTCTCAATATACCGTCTGTAAGATTCCTTAACATACTGGGGCAGATTGCAGAAGAAAGCGAATGAAGGCACGTAAACCGGGAGCTGCGTAACATATTTAATTTTAACATATTTCCCTTTCAGCGCCGGAGGTGGATTTTTCGCTACTATTTCGAGCATAACCTCATTCAGTTCGGATGTATTGATCTTTCTCGTCCTGTTCGTATTGACCATCTCAATAACCTCAAGGATCTTGTGTATCCTCTGTTTGTTGGTTGCAGAGATGAAAAGAATGGGATAATCGGTGAAAGGAGCTGTCTTTTCCCTGATCTCCTTCTCGAACTTTACAGTTATATTATCTGCTTTATCAATAAGGTCCCACTTGTTGACTAGGATGATCACACCTTTATTATTCTTAAGGATCAGCGACATGATATTAAGATCCTGAGCTTCGAGTCCTCTTTCTGCATCGAGGAGCAGAAGGCAGATGTCGGAATTCTCAATCGATCTTACTGCCCTCATAACTGAATAGAACTCAATGTCCTCGCTTACCTTGGTCTTTTTCCTTAAACCTGCCGTATCAACAAGCAGGAAATCATGCTGAAACTTATTGTAGCGAGCAAATATTGAATCACGTGTTGTTCCGGCCAGTGGAGTAACAATATTTCTTTCTTCTCCCATTAATGAGTTAAGAAGCGATGATTTACCCACATTTGGTCTTCCTACTATTGCTATCCTGGGAAGATCAGGAGTTTCGGACTGACCTTCTGAAGTGAGGTTCTTTACTACCATGTCGAGTAAGTCACCTGTTCCGCTTCCGTTAATTGAACTCAGCGGGAAATAGTCCCCAAGTCCTAAACTGTAGAACTCTGCTGCATCGAGAAGCCTCTCATTATTGTCAACTTTATTTACCACAAGAAGTACCTTTTTGGGCTGTTTCCTTAGCATCAAAGCGACTGAACTGTCGAGATCGTGAACTCCGATTGTGACATCTACCATGAAGAGAATAAGATCAGCTTCTTCCATTGCCAGATGAACCTGTTTATTTATTTCCTCTTCAAATATGTCGTCTGAATTCATTACATATCCGCCGGTATCAATAATGGAAAAGTCCATGCCGTTCCATGATACCAGACCGTAATTGCGATCACGGGTGACACCACTGACCTCATCTACAATTGCATCCCTCGAATCAGTCAAACGGTTGAAAAGAGTCGATTTACCTACATTTGGCCTGCCTACAATGGCAACAATTCTGCCCATTAATTTTATGTTTAATTAGCTTATCTGTATCCGAAACGCTTCAATGCAGCTGGTTTATCTCTCCAGTCCTTTGTAACCTTTACATAAAGTTCCAGAAAAACTTTCTTCCTGAAAAAATCCTCCATGTCTTTCCTTGCTTCCGATCCTACTCTCTTAAGCATTGAGCCTTTATGTCCTATAATTATACCTTTCTGGCTTTCCCGGGTTACATGGATTAGAGCCCTGATCTTGTTTATTTTCTCCTCTTCAATGAAGCTTTCTATTTCAATCTCAACAGAATAGGGGATTTCTTTTTTGTAATTAAAAAGGATCTTTTCCCTTATTATCTCCGATGCGAAGAACCTATCAATCTTATCTGTGAGCTGGTCTTTGGGAAAATACGGAGGTGATTCGGGTAAACGGCTGATTATTGTATTTAGCAGCGTTTCAAGATTGAATTTTTCAAGAGCTGAAAGTGGAATAACCGGTGATTCAGTGAATATCCCTGACCATTTTTCCACAAGGCGTTCAAGTTCCTGCTGGTTGGTGAGGTCGATCTTGTTGATAACAACAATCAAAGGTATTCCGGATACTTTAATTTTTTCTGTATATTCATTCTGATCTTCAATTTTTTCTGTTGCATCAGTAACAAAAAGTATAAGATCTGCATCGGAGAGGGCTGAATCTACAGAATGCATCATAGTCTCCTGCAGCTTATACTTCGGCTTTAATATGCCTGGAGTATCGGAATAAACTATCTGGAAATCTTCACCATTTACAATACCCATTATCCGGTGCCTTGTGGTCTGGGCTTTAGGTGTAATAATGGAAAGCTTTTCCCCGACCAGGGCATTCATGATAGTTGACTTGCCCACGTTAGGATTCCCGAGGATATTTACAAAACCTGCTTTATGGCCCATTTTACGAATTATGATATTCCCCTTTTCAGCATGCTCACTTCCTTGTCGTTCAGAAAGCGCCATTTACCACGGGGAAGATTCTTTTTTGTCAGACCGGCAAAGTAGACCCTGTCGAGCTTTTTGACCTTGTATCCGATAGCTTCAAACATCTTCCTTACCACCCTGTTCTGTCCTGAGTGCAGCTCTATGCCTAAATTGGTCCTGTCTTCCGGATCAGCATAAGCTACTGCATCAGCAGCCACTACCTCTCCTTCTATCTCAATGCCTTCGGTAAGGGCAAATAAATCGTTCCTGTTCACCGGCCTGTCGAGAAAAACATTATAGATCTTTTTCCTCTTGAATTTCGGATGTGTCAGCTTTCCTGTAAGATCACCATCATTTGTCAGTAGTAGCACTCCGGTGGTTGCCTTGTCGAGCCTTCCTACCGGATAAACACGTTCCGGACAGGCATCCCCGATCAGATCAAGAACTGTCTTGTCTGCATGCGGATCTTCAACGGTTGTCACATAATCCTTGGGCTTGTTCATGAGGATGTAAACCTTTTTCTCAGCTGTGAGTTTTTTATTCTTCAGCCTCACATCATCACTCCTGGATACTTTGGTCCCCAGTTCTGTAACTATCTTTCCGTTGACCTGAACTTTTCCGTTAGTAATAAGCTCATCGGCGTCGCGACGTGAACATACACCGCTGTTCGCGATGAACCTGTTGAGCCTGATCAGTTCAGGATCTTTCATCTTGTCTCCCGGCTGAGTCTTTGGTTTCCGCGATCCGCCTTTCGTTACGGATCCCCTGTAACCCTCTTTCCGGGCAGGCTCTTCTTTATGGTACGGTTTTTCCTTCCGGGGGCTTCCTTCATTTCTGTTTTTATATCGTCCGAAAGGTTTTTGATTCTCCATATCAGGTATTTATCAGGCTGCAAAGGTACAATTTTCCGGCGATATATTATTTGATCTTTTTTTTGCACCTTTGTTATTCTGAAAATCTACTGCTTATGTCACTTATCAAATCTATTTCCGGCATCAGGGGTACCATCGGCGGTATTCCGGGGGAGTCGCTTTCTCCTGTTGATATTGTTAAATTCACAGCAGCATACGGAACCTGGCTGACGCGACGGCTGGGCAAAAAGGATCTGCACGTCGTTGTAGGCCGTGATGCACGTCGTTCCGGAGCTATGGTGAACAATTTCGTTGTCACTACTCTAAGGAGCCTTGGTATTGACGTTACGGATCTTGGACTGGCAACAACTCCGACCGTGGAGATTGCAGTGACCGGGACAGGATCAGCAGGAGGAATTATTATAACCGCAAGCCATAATCCAGGAGATTGGAACGCTCTTAAGCTTCTGAACGAAGATGGGGAGTTCCTCTCTGCCGCTGATGGAAATATTGTACTCGATATAGCTGCCACCGAAGATTTTACTTTCGGGGATGTCAATTCATACGGATCCCTTGTTCTTGATGAATCATGGACCGGAAAGCATATAGATATAGTCAAAAAGCTGGACCTTGTCTCCATTCCTGATATAAAAGCTGCTGATTTTACAGTTGCTGTCGATTGTATCAATTCTGTCGGAGGAATTGTTATTCCTGAACTGCTCAGAGCGCTCGGGGTAAGGAAAATCATAGAACTGAATACCACTCCAGATGGGAATTTTGCTCATACTCCTGAACCGCTTCCTGAAAATTTAAAGGATATTGCCACGCTTGTGAAAAAGTCGGGTGCTGATCTGGGATTCGTGGTAGACCCGGATGTGGACAGGCTCGCTGTAATATGTGAGGATGGAAGCATGTTTGGTGAAGAATACACACTGGTTGCCGTTTCTGATTTTATTCTGAAATCCACCCCCGGTTCAACTGTATCGAACCTTTCTTCGAGCAAGGCTTTGCGGGATGTGACTGAAAAATACGGGTGCAGCCATTTCAAGGCAGCAGTGGGCGAAGTAAATGTTGTGGAGGAAATGAAGAGACGAGGTGCTATAATTGGCGGCGAAGGCAACGGGGGAGTGATTTACCCTGCAGTTCATTACGGCAGGGACGCGCTGGTCGGCGTGGCACTATTTCTTACTCATTTGGCCAAGAGCAAACTGAGCTGTTCCAGGCTTCGCAAAACTTACCCTGAATATGTTATAGCAAAGAAAAAGCTGACCCTCTCGCCTGCAATCGACTTCGGACAGATAAAAACAGCAGTTAAATCGGGCTATCCGGGGCATAACTTTGATGAGCGGGACGGTCTCTGGTTCGAACATGGGAACGGATGGGTACAGATCAGAAAATCTAATACGGAACCTGTTATCCGTATTTACGCTGAAGATAAATCTGAAGAGGCAGCAAATGAACTTGCTGATGCCGTAATTGGCATTGTAAAAAAAGTCTGATATTCTAAAATTATCAGGGTGCCATTAATCCATGGTTCTCGGTTTATTTCAGGGTTTTGCACGTCATTTCCCCGATGTTAAATAATGTTAAAGCAACATCGGACGAATATCCTTTTAATATTTTTATTCTGATCTTGTTTTTTTTAAGAGTATCAGGGTTCAGAAGTTTACTCCACCTGGGTCATTTGGTATGAAAACCATTGGTTCCGGGTGGGGCAGGAGTGGATCTGTCGCGTTTAAAATAAATAGATATACAGCCTTCCTGATTCTTAGAAATTGTGTTGTATTTTATAACAAAAAAGTCAGATGAAGCGAACGATCATTATCACTGGTATTGTTGCAGCGGTAGCAATTATAGTCCTGATAATATTCAGCAAGGTTACTTCCAAAAAGGATATTGCCAATCTCTATTCGCGGGCCAGAAAAGGCCAGTTTGATATTATTGTCACAACAACCGGAGAGCTTCAGGCAGAGAATTCCACTGATATAAGAGGTCCGGAATTTTCCCAACTGAGGAATATCAGGGGGATGGATATAAAGATACAGGACCTTGTACCGGAAGGAACAGAGGTTCAAACTGGCGATTTTATTGCTACGCTCGACAGAACCTCATTTGACAATTCATTGAAGGACGAGCTTGACAAGCTTCAGACTTACCAGAATAGCCTCGAAATGAAAACCCTTGATACAGCTGTTAACCTGAGTGGTCTGCGCGACAATATCAAGAATCTGACCTTCACTGTTGAGGAAGCTAAAATTGTGCTTCAGCAGTCAAAATATGAACCGCCTACCACTATCAGACAGGCAGAGATTGCACTCGACAAAGCAGAAAGAGCTCTTGATCAGGCAATAAAAGGATACGGGTTGAGAGTAGAACAGGCAAAGTCCGATATGAGGACAAACCAGAAGAATGTTGATGATCAGAAAAGGAGGATTGCTGACCTTCAGACTCTGCTGGCCGGTTTTGATATAAAAGCTCCTTCTCCCGGAATGGTGATCTACAAAAGAGACAGGATGGGGAGCAAGAGAAAAATAGGATCTTCCATTAATCCCTGGGACAATGTGGTTGCTACCCTGCCCGATCTGTCTTCAATGATCTCTAAAACTTATGTGAATGAGATAGATGTGAGTAAAGTTAAGCCACGGCAGAAGGTGGATATTTTTGTCGATGCTTTCCCTGAAAAATCATATACTGGAGTAGTGAGCACAGTGGCAAATATAGGGGAACAGCTTCCCAATGCAGATGCTAAAGTCTTCGAGGTGCTTATTAAAATTGACGGGTCGGATCCGATCCTGAGACCATCGATGACTACAGGAAACAAGATCGTAACTAAAACTATTAACGATGTGGTGTTTGTTCCTCTCGAGAGTGTTCAGGCAGGCGCAGATAGTATTCCTTTTGTTTACCTTAAGGGAGGAACAAGGCAGGTTGTGGTGCTTGGTGAATCAAATGAGAACAATGTGATAGTTGAACAGGGCATCGATCCAGGGGCCCAGATATATCTTAGTACACCCACAAAATCGGAAAATTTCAGGCTTGCAGGACAGGATCTTATTCCGGTGATCAGGGAAAAAGCCAGGTTGAAAAAGGCAGAGGAAAAGAGGATCAGAGATGAGGCTGAGCGGCTGAGGCTGCAGCGCGATGCAGAAGCCAGGAACAGGATGGAAGTGAATCCTGCCATGCATCAGTTCGGAGGGAACAGGGGCGGTCAGTTCCGCCCGGGAGATACAACCGGAATGAAGCGGATGATGATGATGCGTGACAGACCCTCGGCTCCGGGGCAGGATGGTCCACCTAGGAGAGACACTGCATCCGGATCAGGCAGCAAAACCAAAACAGGTAAGGAAGTCAGGCGCAATTAATCACCTAACCCGATAAATAATATGATTAAGTTCTTTTTCAGGTATTTCCACGATATCGAAATAGCTGTTGAGTCAATCGTGTCCAACAAGCTGAAATCGATGTTGACTGCTCTTGGAATAATCTTCGGGGTCGCTGCTGTAATTGCAATGCTCGCAATAGGTAAGGGTGCAAAGACGGAGATCATGGAACAAATGAAAATGGTCGGGGTGAATAATATCCTGATCAATCCTGTAATACCGGAAAAATCGAATTCAACCGAGGAAGGAGACAAACAACAGAAAAAGTTCTCCAGAGGATTGAATATGCTGGATGTTGATGCAATCAGGGAAACCCTGCCTTCAGTTAAGCGGATCAGTCCGGAGATCTCTTTCAATTCAATCGCGATGATGAACGGCGTCAAGTATACTGCAAAACTTGTGGGTGTGTCAAATGATTATTTCAAACTGTATAATCTTCCCATGGTATCAGGTGTTTATTTTAACAGCTACCAGGAGGAAAATGGTATCCAGGTCTGCATTATCGGAGCAAATATACGGGCAAAGTTCTTCAGCAAAATTGATCCTATCGGGCAATATATCAAATTCAATGGCATCTGGCTCAAAGTGATAGGGGTTCTCCAGAAGACTAACGTCAATCTTACAGGGTTTGAGGAAAAAGGAGTGAACGTTTACAATGATAACATATATATCCCTGTCCAGACTATGCTCCTGAGATACCAGAACAGAGCCCTGATTACAACTAAGCTGGTCTCTGAAGCCAGTTCAATCTCTTTTTTCGGTGGACATGAAATGGCACGGGTAGTTGTGAGCGGATCAGATGCCGGCAGTAATTCGGAAACAAATTATAACCAGCTCGACAGGATCGTTGTGCAGGTGAATGAGACTGAACAGATACGCGCTACTACTGAAATTCTGAGCAGAATGCTCCTGCGTAGACATACCGGCGTGAAGGATTTTGAGATCACTGTACCGGAACTGCTTCTGAAACAGCAACAACGCACCAAAGATATCTTCAATATAGTGCTTGGCGCAATTGCAAGCATCTCTCTTATAGTTGGCGGGATAGGAATAATGAACATCATGTTCGCTTCGGTCATGGAGAGGATAAAGGAAATAGGAACCAGGATGGCCATCGGTGCAAAAAAAATGGATATAGTTGTACAGTTCCTGGCTGAAGCTGTCCTGATCAGCGTTACAGGTGGATTTATCGGGATATTCCTAGGTGTAATTATGGCCAAACTGATAGAAAAAATAGCAGGAATAATGACAGTCGTATCATTCTTTTCCATCCTCGTTGCCTTTGGGGTTTCTGCTGCCGTTGGTGTCGCATTCGGATATTCTCCGGCTAAAAGAGCATCAGAAAGAGATCCGATTGAATCATTGAGATACGAATAAACCTTTTCGATGATGAATAAGTCTTTTTTATTGCCATTTGTGAGCTGTTTTCTTTTTTTGACATCCATGGCCGCTGGTCAGGAACTGAAAAAACTGACATTCAGAGAAGTAATCAAACTGTCTGAGGAACAGTCTCCAAACGCCCTTATGGCAAAACACAGGTTCAGGGCCAGTTACTGGCAATACAGAACCTTCGTAGCCCAGTACCGCCCTTCGCTGGTGCTGACCGGAACCACTCCCGATTACAGCTACGCCTTTGATAAGGTGTGGGACTCAGAAAGCGGGAGTTATGATTATATTGCAACCAATACCCTGAGTAACCTCGGCTCCCTGTCACTGTCGCAAAACATTGGTCTGACCGGAGGAACAGTATATCTGAATTCCGATCTGACAGTATTCAATGATTTTGAAAATGATACGCGAAGATTTATTTCTACCCCGATAGGTATTGGTCTTACCCAACCCCTGTTCAGATACAATGCACTTAAGTGGCAGAAGAAAACTGAACCTCTCAAATATGCATCAGCAAAAAAAACCTTCCTTGCCAATATCGAATCAGTGCATCAGCAGGCTGTGCTGAATTTCTTCTCCCTGGCCCTGGCTCAGATCAATAAGCAGATCGCTGAGATGAACTATTCAAATGCAGATACACTGTTCATGATAGCGCAGGGGAGATATAATCTTGGTACAATTTCCGAAGATGAGCTGCTTCAGATGAAGCTTTCATATCTGAATGCGGAAACAGCCAAGAAACAGGCCGATATGAACCTGCGGGACCGTGAAATAAGGCTGAGATCTTTCCTCGGTTTTAACGATAACGTCAGACTTGAACTGCTGATACCAAGCGAGCTGCCGGATCTGCAGGTGTCGTCAAAAGAAGTTTTTGATCTGGCTATGCAGAATAATCCTGATATCCTGAATCAACAGCTTGCAGTAATCACTGCCGAGAGCAATGTGGCGCAGGCAAAGGCGGAAAAGGGACTTAATGCCAACCTGACTGCATCTTACGGGTTGAGGGATCAGGATCCGGTCTTCCGACAGGCCTATAATGATCCGAATAAGCAGCAAAGGATAAGGATCGGATTTACTCTGCCTATCCTGGACTGGGGCCTCGGCCAGGGCAAATACAGAATGGCACAGTCGAGCCTCGAGCTTGCACAGGTTCAGGCAAACCAGGCAATTGTCGATTTTCAGCAGAATCTTCTCCTCGAGGTTGAGCAGTTCAACCTCCAGAAAAGCCAGGTCGAAATAGCTGCAAAAGCCGATACTGTCGCAAAAAAGCGTTATGATGTGACCAAACAAAGATTCCTGATAGGAAAAATCGCAGTGCTCGATCTTAATGATGCCGATACAAGGAAAGATCAGAACAGAAGAGCCTATCTGCAATCGCTTCAGGATTACTGGATCTATTTCTACACGATAAGGAGCCTGACGCTATTCGATTTCGTTAACCGTAAACCACTCGAAACGGATTTCGAAAAGCTGCTCAGATAGCTGAAAAAACGAAAGAAATATTTCCTGCCAGGGGCAGAAACAGACAGACCGCTCTGCAACTTCACATACAACCCGGGGGAAACGACTTCCCTGCCTGATGTTATTGAAAGAAGTATTCATGTGCCGGGAGTAACTGTAACTGCCTGTACAGCGTAAAGACAAGTATTAAAATTAATTGAGAGTTTTTCTAAAATTTTAATATCTTTGCGCCTCGATTGAGTAGAAACGAGTAAGAAAAGACATAATAATTCCAAAAGTAACGACCAATGATGCAGAATAAAACAGCCATAATCTTTCTGGCACTTGCACTTGCACTTGTATCGATTTATCAGTTGTCGTTTACAGGTGCTACATATAGAGTCAAAAAATCTGCCAAAGATTATGCAAAGGGAAGCCTCGTGAAGGAAACCCAATACCTAGATTCAATCTCCACACTCCCTAAAGAAAAATGGAGTTTTCTGGGCAATACATTCAAGGATTGTCAGAAAAAAGAGCTTAACCTTGGTCTTGACCTTAAAGGCGGGATGAACGTTATCCTTGAGGTCTCTGTTGAGGACATTTTGAGAGCACTCTCAAACTACAACAATGACAAGAACTTTAACGATGCTCTTCTCAGAGCGAAGCAGCTTCAGAAACAGAGCCAGGCTGATTACCTTACTCTTTTCGGAAGGGCATTTCAGGAGTTGGATCCCAATGCCAAGCTGGCATCAATCTTTGGTACTGTTGAACTCAGGGATAAAATCAATTTCAACTCATCCAATGATCAGGTCCTTAAAGTACTCGACGGTGAAGTTTCTGCTGCCATTACCAACGCTTTTAATATTCTTCGTACCAGGATCGACCGTTTTGGTGTTGTTCAGCCAAATATTACCAACCTGGCAACAAAAGGCCGTATATTGATCGAATTGCCTGGCCAGAATAACCCCAAAAGGGTGAGGGAACTTCTGCAGGGAACTGCCAACCTCGAATTCTGGGAAACATACGAGAACAGCGAGGTTATAGGTTATCTTTCGGCTGCGAACACTCTGCTGAGAGAAATCCAGACAAATGCACATAAGACTGATTCGCTGTCAAGACCTTCAAATGAAAAAGCAGCAACCGATACAACAAAGAAAGATAAGTCACTGCTTGATCTCATTGATAAAGATACTACCAAAACTAAAGAATCAAATACACGCGAAGAGTTTAATTCGCAGAATCCGCTCTTCGGAATGCTTAATCCCAGGGTCACACAGCAGGGACAACCACTGCCTTCATGTATGGTTGGTCTGGCCAGTTTCAAGGATACGGCAAGGATAAATGGATATCTTAAACTGAACCAGGTTCGCGCGCTTTTCCCGCGTGATCTTAAATTCCTCTGGAGCCAGAACCCTTATAAATATGACCAGACAAAAACTTACTATGAGCTTCATGCGATAAAGATAACTACACGTGACGGCCGTCCACCGCTCGACGGAGATGCCATTACTTCTGCAAGGACTTCCTCTGGAGCAAGAGGTTCTGACATTAAGGTTGATATGACAATGAATGCCGAAGGCGCCAAGACCTGGGCCAGAATGACCCGCGAAAATATCGACCGCTGCCTGGTGGTTGTTCTCGACGGTTATGTGAGATCATATCCGAGGGTTCAGAATGAAATTACGGGTGGTAATACTGAAATTACGGGTGACTTCACCATAGAGGAAGCCGATGACCTGGCTAACATCCTGAAATCAGGAAAACTTCCCGCACCTGCACATATTATTTCAGATACTATTGTAGGTCCTACACTTGGTAAAGAGGCGATTCAATCAGGTTTCCTCTCGTTCGTCATAGCATTTACCCTTGTTCTTGCATTCATGATCTTCTACTATAGCGTTAGTGCAGGATCAATTGCCAACTTCGCTCTTCTGACCAACGTTTTCCTCCTTTTCGGAGTACTGGCGTCCCTGAACGCGGTACTGACCCTGCCCGGTATAGCGGGTATTGTCCTTACTATGGGTATGGCTGTCGATGCGAACGTGCTGATATTTGAAAGGATCAGGGAAGAATTGCGTGCCGGGAAAGGACTGAAGCTCGCGGTTGCTGACGGTTACAAACATGCATATTCTGCAATTATCGACTCGAACGTTACTACTATCCTGACAGGTGTAGTTCTGTATATCTTCGGACAGGGCCCGATCAAAGGTTTTGCTACAACACTCGTGATTGGTATTCTTACATCAATGTTCACGGCGATCTTTGTGACCAGAATTATCTATGACAGCCTTCTTAAGAGGAATAAAAACCTTACTTTCTCAATACCCGTTACTGCTGAGGTCTTTAAACATACCAAGATCGATTTTATCGGTATGAGAAAGTATTTTTATGTGATATCAGGTGTTATACTGCTCGCCGGAACCGTGAGCCTTTTTGTTCGCGGACTGAATCCTGGCATAGATTTCACAGGTGGCCGTACATTTGTTATCAGATTTGACAAACCGGTCGAAACCGAAGATATTGCAAGCAGATTAAATGCATCTTTCGGGGATCTTCCGCAGGTTGTAACATTCGGTAATACCAACCAGGTAAAGATCACTACCAAATACAGGATTAATGAGACAGGAGTAGATGATGAGGTGGATACCAAACTGTATGACGGCCTGAAGGACGTTGTGGGAGGATCAATATCTAAAGACGATTTCCTGAACAAATACCGAGTCAGTTCTGAAACAGTAGGACCGGTTGTGGCAGCTGATTTAAAAATCAATGCATTCTTTGCTGTCGGAGTAGCCCTTATACTTATCTTCCTCTATATCTTTATGAGGTTCAGATACTGGCAGTATGGCTTTGGAGCTGTGATGTCTCTGGCACATGATACCCTCCTGGTAATGGGCGTATATTCTATCTTCTGGGGAATAATGCCATTCTCTATGGAAATTGACCAGGCATTCATTGCCGCGATCCTGACCGTTATCGGATTTTCTGTGAACGATACAGTGATCGTATTCGACAGGCTCAGGGAATATATTCCTCTGTACAGGAAGAGACCTCTCAAGGAAGTCCTTAACATGGCAATCAACTCAACCCTTAGCCGAACAATCAACACCACTCTTACGGTTATACTTACCATTGTGGCGATGTTCATATTCGGTGGAGAGGTAATCCGGGGATTCATGTTTGCACTGCTTGTAGGTATCGGAACAGGTGTTTATTCATCTGTATTCGTTGCTACAGCACTCATGTACGATACTACTCCCAAAAAGGAACTTGGAGAGGAAACAAAGAAATAGATTACATGGTGTTCCTGTCTGATTATTTAGACAGGAACCATGTTCTTACTTAAAAACTGACCGTAAAGTCAGCTGATCTTTCAGGCGAGGCAATTCCATCTGCCGGTAAGTCCTTTGAGAAATCTGCTGGTTTTACGGTTTGTTTTTTTATATGACCTGGAAGAAAATGTTTCCGGGAAATGCAATTCATGACAATATATCTAATGTTTCCGGGATCTTTTTTATATTATACGGAGTTTTGCTCTGTCTGCACTGAACAAAACCATTTATCCTGATAAAATCCAGTGCCTGCCATGATCCAATAATCGCAGAATGGTGAGGGGATGCAGATACAGGAAATCCCTGCCCTTAAAACGCCGGGCAAACAAGAAAGCAGAATATTTTATTTCAGTAGGTTTATACCGGAAACAGCCGGGAAAGATTACTCAGTCTTTTTGTTTGTGGCCATGAGCATTTTAACCTGGAGCCTGTTGCCGATTTCAAGTACATCAACAAGATCCTGAACTGTGAGAGTGTTCTCAAGACGCAGAATTACAGTGGGTTCATCAAGGGACCCTATCCTTGACTTCAGAAGCGGCTCTATGTCATCGAAGCTGATCTGCTTATTATCGATAAAATAGCGTTTATCCTTTGTTATTGAAATGGTGATCTGCTGTTTATTTATATTCTGTGCTGATTTGGAATTAGGAAGCATCAGCTTGATCACATTGGGATTAGCCAGCGATGAAACAATGAGGAAGAAAAGCAGAAGGAAAAACATGATATCATTGAGCGAAGAAGTGCTCACTTCTGCCTTGAAGTGTCTTTTTCTCTTAATGATCATCTTATAATGCTTTTATAACCATGTTAACCTGTCTTTGCATGTCGATAGAAAACCTGTCTATCATCATCTGGAGATAATGATAGGCAGCATATGCAATAACACCAACGATCAGACCTGCTCCGCTGCATATCATCTTTTGGTACAAGCCTCCTGAGATTATTCCGATGCTGATATTATCCGCGAGTGAAATATTGTAAAATATCTTGATTATTCCCGATATAGTCCCAATAAAGCCCAACATCGGTGCAATACCCGCTATAATACCAAGATAGCCTGTGTCTTTTTCCATGACTGATATCTCGAGATTGGCTGTGGCCTCCATTGTATTCTCAGCCTCTTTTGCAGCCAGTCCAGGGTTTTCAAGACCGCTTTCAAGTATCCTTCCAAGAGCCGTATTACTGTATCTTGCCTGATTTAACGCCTCGTCATTCTTCTTAGTCCGTAGCTCATTTATGATATTACCTACCAGGTTCTCATCTATTAAAGAACTTCTTTTAATATAAAGATATCTTTCAATGAACAGATAAATACTTATTATGGAAAGAAGGATGATTGGGATCATGATATAACCACCTTTCATCAGCAGCTCAGCCACATTGTCAACAGAATTGGTATCCCTCAGGTGTGGCTGCAGCACTAAAGCCGTGGCATTGTCGATGCTCATTTTGTTCCGGTTTTATGTTTTTGCGAAATTAGTTAATAGCGGGTGTTTTTTTACCAGGTTTTTGTAAATATTAATCAGACTTAACCTTTTTTAAGGTAAATGCTATTCCTGTAATAAGTTAAAATTGTTCTCTTTGATCTCGTAATGTGAACAATATTATTAAACTTTTCTACCTTTGTTTTTCTGTATTGGAGAACGGATTATAATAAATCAATATGAGCGGACAGGAAATTTTTGTCATCATCTTAGTGGCGTTGCTGCTCTTCGGAGCTGAAAAACTTCCGGATATTGCCAAAACCATAGGAAAAGGAATGCGCGATTTCAGGAAAGCAACTGATGATATCAGAAGAGAGCTGGAAACCAGTACTTCCGATTTCAGAAAGGACCTTAATGATGTTACGGATTCGATAAAAAAGGATGTTACTGAATACACTGATAAAGTCACACGGGATATTAATGATGTCTCTGAATCGATCAAGAGCGACGTCAATGAGGTGACATCAGACGTTAGTAAGGAGATAAATAATGTGACTGAGACTGTCAATAAGGATGTCAGTGAAGTAAATGATAATCTTAATAAGAACGTGAACGAGGCTAAGGACAACGTTCAAAAAGAGTCATGATTAAGACATCCGGAATCACAAAATCATACGGCGATCTTCGGGTCCTGAAAGGGATCGACATTACAATTGCAGACAGGGAAGTTGTATCAATAGTCGGAGCCAGTGGAGCCGGAAAAACAACTCTTCTTCAGATTATCGGCACTCTCGACAGGCCTGATAATGGATCGGTATTTTTTGATGACCGGGATATAGCCAAGCTAAAAGGCAGAGCTCTTTCATCCTTCAGGAATACAAACATTGGCTTTGTTTTCCAGTTCCATCAGTTACTTCCCGAGTTCACAGCACTTGAAAATGTTTGCATACCTGCCTATATTGCCGGTAAAAACAGAGATGAAGCTGAAGAACATGCCAGAGAACTGCTTGGATTTCTTAATCTCACAGAAAGGATTCATCATAAACCTTCAGAACTCAGCGGAGGAGAGCAGCAACGCGTGGCTGTAGCCAGAGCTCTGGTCAATAATCCTTCGGTTATCCTTGCGGATGAACCTTCAGGGAATCTGGATACGGAAAATAAAAACGAGCTTCACCGTCTTTTCTTCAGACTCCGGGATACATTTGGCCAGACAATAATTATCGTAACCCACGATCATCAGCTTGCCGGAATGTCTGACCGGATACTTAATATCAGAGACGGGTTGATCCTTAATGCCTGAGCATACCTGGCACTTTAATTATCTCAGTATTTTCAAGTGTCTTTGTTCTTTTTTTAGTCTGCTTCCCTGGAAGCCGGGATGTTTTATTTGCACGATGTGGTTAAACTATCAGACCGGGTTGATAACTTGCATATTGCAATTTATCAGGGACCTGTAACAATTATGTGGCATAAAAGTTTATGAGAGTTTCCAAATTTCCTTTTTAAGATTATATTTGCAGAGATATTTGCTCAATTGTTCACATATTTAAATGAAACCTGACAGCTCAATTACATCTGGCAATAACTTCATTGAAAAGGAAAAGGTGAAGTCAGTGAAGCAAAGGATGAAATCGGAAAAATTCTTTCATTACCTTGCTGAGACATTCAAGGCCCTGAGCGACCCTACCAGAGCCAAGATAATTTACGCTCTGTGTCAGGAAAATGAATTATGTGTACATGACATAGCTGCTGTAATCGAGACAACCAATTCAGCTATCTCTCATCAGCTCAGAACTCTCCGGAACATGCAGCTTGTAAGGTACAAGAAAGTCGGAAGGCTGGCATATTATTCTCTCGATGATGTGCATATAAACAACCTTTTTGCTGAAGGATTGAAACACGTGGAAGAACGATAATTTTTTTGATGAATTAGTTGAACATATGCTCATATATTAACTTTAGCTCCGAATGATTTACAACAATAAGGAAGCCAGGTGTCTGGCAGATCTTGATGAGGGCCAGAAGGGAATTATCCTGGCGATTGACGGTGGCAATGGAGTCTCAAAAAGACTGGCCGACCTCGGGTTAAGCCCCGGCACGGAGATAAGGATGCTAAGGAAGACATTATTCTCGGGACCGATACAAACAGAGATTTGCGGTTCCAAACTGGTGCTTGGGAGAGGATTGGCATCGAAGATAGTTGTCGAAATAAGGGGATGAATGATAAGATAAATATCGTTCTGGCAGGTCAGGGTAATTCCGGGAAATCAGCTGTTTTTAATTTCCTTACGGGTCTACACCAGCATATTGGAAACTGGGCCGGGAAAACAATTGAGAAAAGGGAAGGGACTCTCTTTTACAAGGACTTTACGGTTGATGTGCTCGACCTTCCCGGAATCTACTCACTCACAACATACTCGGTGGAAGAGGTCATCTCAAGGGAGTATATTATAAGACAGCGACCGGATTATGTAGTCAATATAGTTGATTCGACCAACCTTGAAAGGAATCTGATCTTTACTCTTCAGCTTATCGAACTTGAGTGTCCGGTGATCGTCGCACTGAATATGATCGACCTTGCAAGGAAGAAGGGTGTAAACATTGATTCCAGGAAACTCCAGGAGATACTGAATATACCTGTTCTTCCGACAATCGCTTCCCGCGGGTCAGGGTTGACGGACATTATAGATAAGATCATTGAGATAAAAGATAAAAAAGCCGAGCCCCGGCTTCCGGTATACGGAAAGGAAATTGAAGGTCACATAGAGGAACTGAGCAGCATACTTGATAAATGTGACTTTCTCTATCCTGCACGATGGATCGCAATAAAACTGATCGAGAAGGATAAGGATATTACCCAACTAGTTAACAGTCAACGAACTGATATCATTGAAAAAACTGATCTGATAAATGCCAGACTGGAAGAGATTCATGGTCATGATTCATCATTAGTGATAGCTGACGAGCGGAGTCATCTCGCTTCTAGGATTACCAGGGAAATAGTGAAAATGGTCCCTCATAAGCAGATCATAAATAATGACAGACTGGATGCTATAACTACACACAGGTTCGCAGGATATTTGATAATGATCCTGATCCTTGGAGGAATGTTTTTCACTGTCTTTAAATTTGGTAACTGGTTTTCTGGCTGGCTTGATGCCATTTTCAGAGACTTCAATGCCTGGTGGAACATTAATATAGGGACAACATTTGCAGCTGCCCTCGGATGGGCTGCTGTTGAAAGCATTCTGGCATTAGTTCAGATAGCATTACCCTATATCCTTCCTTTTTATGTCATCATTTTCACCCTGGAAGACTCGGGCTACATCTCGAGGATCTCCTTTCTGATGGATAACCTGATGCATAAAATGGGAATTCATGGTAAAGGTTGCATATCTTTCATCATTGGTTTTGGATGCAATGTTCCAGGTTGTCTTTCCTGCAGGATAATGGAATCAAAAAGAGAGCGATTCATCACAGCTGTGCTGGTTACCCTTGTTCCCTGTTCTGCAGTTTCGGTAATAGTATTCGGTCTCGTCGGTAAATATGTCGGAATCTTATGGGCGCTCGGACTTTATCTGTTTGCAATGATACTCATTTTTCTTGCCGGCAGGATTTTTTCCCGTCTGTTTGCCGGTGAACCGGTAGAACTTATTATGCCAATGCCTGATTATAAGATGCCCAGCCTGAATGTTATCATTTCTCAGACATGGGATGAACTGAAGGAATTTATTTACATCGCGGCTCCGATTGTAATTATATCAGGTGTTCTTATTCAGGCTTTGAACCTGGCCGGATGGATGCCTGCAATTTCTTCTTTCCTTAGTCCGGTCACCGTGACATGGCTCGGATTGCCCGCTATCACAGGCATACTTCTCATCTTTGGAGTACTGCGCAAGGAACTGATACTGGTAATGATGGCAACATACCTCGGAACTGCCAATTTTGCCGAAGCTTTAACTTCCCAGCAAATGATCACTCTGGCAGTGGTCAGTATGTTTTATGTGCCATGTGTTGCTACAATTTCAGTCCTTTGGAAAGACTATGGATGGAAAAGAGCAATGCTCATCTGTTCTCTTGAAATATTGTTTGCCATAGTACTCGCAGGTGTTGTCAACAGACTTCTTGACCTGGTAGTATTTTAAGTAATCTCCCTATTCATTTCCTAAACAGTGCAAAATATTTGCATTATGAACACATGTTCATTATCTTCGTGATGGACTAGAGTCTTTATTCAGAATGGCAACTGAATGCAGGCAATGTGATTTATCCTGCGGTGGACCGACATCCAATATGTTGTTCATTAATGATTAAAACGAAAAATCACGGCAAAGAGAGATTTTTTGTGAACTTGAATGACCTATTTGACCAATTATGGCTTTTCTATATAATGAGCTTGAAAAGGACATACGTTTCAGGGAAGGGTTGAAAGCATGTTTCAACTGCGGTGTATGTACTGCAATATGTCCTGCTGCTGAAATGAGTGATTATGATCCTCGTATTGTAATGAACATTGTTCAGCAGAGGGATGAGACCGAACTGGAAAGCCTTCTGAAAAGTGATACAATCTGGAGATGCGGAGAATGCCTGTCCTGCAAAACCCGATGCCCAAGAGGAAATACTCCCTGTTATATAATACAATCACTGAGAGCATTATCTATTGACCAAGGTTTTTTTACCTGGAGTGAACAGGGGCGGAAACAGCTTGCCATAAAGAGGACCATCGGTGATCATATTCTGAAATACGGCTATTGTATTTATATAGATGAGGTGGATCTTGAGCTGTATCCTGAACAGGGGCCTGTATGGGATTGGCTGAGAAAAAACAGGGAGTCGGTTCTGAAAAGACTTGGAACCAGCTATAGGCAAAACAGAGCTGGAACATTGCGGAATACAACGGAACAATCGCTTGAAGATCTCCGAAAAATTTTTGATGAAACAGGAGCGACGGATCGGTTTGAAAAGATAGAAAAATTTTCTTCAGAGAAAGCAAGGGAAATGAAAAAGGAATTCTCCGGAGGGAGGGATGAATACTGGAGATTACTTTATTTTGATTGAAAAGGCATCATCCTCAGACAAAAGATTGGGAGGATAATCTCAGAAAGGTGACAATAAATACGCGAGAAAAACCAGTGAAAGTTTTGAAAAAAGAGACATGGTCAGCTTACCAGAAGGAGATAGCAGATGACAAATATTATTTTGCGAGAAGCTGTATCAGGCAGAATCTGTTCCCCGCAGCGGAAAATCTTTACCTGGAGATTCTCCGTAAGGTTCTGGGCAGGGATATTTGCGACGATGCGCGACAGACTACCTGTACCGGAATTGCATATCATTCGGGATTAATACCGATGGAAACAATAATGACTGTTGTGGCCAGACAATTTGCCCTGATGACAGATTCAGGCTATAAGAATTTTGTGGTTTCATGTGTTACATCTTTTGGAATCTATATTGAGATACTGGAGACATGGAAACATTATCCTGAAACTGAGGAGAATACCAGGGAAGCTTTGAGGAGAGCCACAGGTATGACATTCAGGATACCGGCGAATATTGTTCATGCCAGCGATATTATTTACAGATTCAGAAAGGAGATAGCGTCTAAAATAAAATACAGACTGGTAAATTATACGACTGGAGTGCCACTTAAGGTGGTTGATCATATCGGTTGTCATTATGCCAGGATTTTCCCGGCTCACGGGATAGGCGGAGCCGAATACCCTTATGTCCTGGCAGGATTAATAGATGAGTGGGGAGGCAGTCAGGTGGATTATCCGGAAAGAAGACATTGCTGTGGATTTGGTTTCAGGCAATATCTTCTGAAGTCAAACAGGGGATACTCCGTTTCAAACTCGAAAAAGAAATTTGATTCAATGCATCCTTTCAAACCAGATCTGATAATTGCCAATTGCCCTGGATGTACTTTTTTCTCGACAGATGGCAATATGTGATAGCAGAACAGGAAGGAACAACTTACGGTGAAAATGGATACGGAATTCCCGTGCTTACATACGAGGAGATCGCCGGTCTTCTTTTGGGCTACGATCCGTGGGATATTGGGCTGCAGACCCATCAGGTGGCAGTGGAACCTTTACTCTCTAAGCTTGGGATCCCCTACGATCCGAAGAAAAAATACCTGGGGTTTAACGGAGAAGATACCGGAAAACCTGAATGCCCTGTCAACCTGAGATCTTTTTAGCAGATAGTGGAATTTGTCGGGCAATAATAATAAAAGAAGGGTAAGGTTTCAGGTCAACCTTGTGTTTTTTACGGAAGAAAATGTGATGTACAACACGTGAATCATATTGAGACTTAATAAACAGGACCTTAACTGATTTTTTAAACTACAAATAATTATGAGTGACATATTTGAAAAATTGCCCATGGAAGGGGTCAGAAATATAATTGTTATCGCATCGGGAAAAGGTGGTGTTGGTAAATCGACTGTTGCTTCCAATCTTGCTGTGGCATTTGCAAGGAACGGATATAGTACGGCTCTGGTGGATGCGGATATTTTCGGTCCGACGATCCCCAGAATGTTCGGCATTGAGGATGCAAGGCCCGAAGTTACAACACTAGGGGAAAAAGAAGTGATCTTCCCTGTTGAAAGATACGGAGTTAAAATCATTTCAATCGGCTTTTTTATTGACCGGAGTCAGTCGCTGATTTGGAGGGGACCGATGGCAGGAAGCGCTGTCACACAGTTGTTTAACGATACTCAGTGGGGCGATGTAGATTACATGTTTATTGACTTCCCTCCAGGAACAAGTGATATCCAGCTGACAACAGTTCAGAAGCTTAAACTTACCGGAGCAGTTATTGTAACAACACCGCAGGAAATTTCACTGAATGATGCCAGGAAAGCGGCTTATATGTTCAACAATCCCGATCTCACTGTACCCATACTGGGAGTGATAGAAAATATGTCGTGGTTCACACCCGGAAAACATCCGGAAGAGGCTTACTTTATCTTTGGAAAAGGAGGTGGAAAAATGTTGGCCGACGAATTTAATACCGATTTACTTGGGCAGATTCCACTTGTCATGGAAGTAGGAGAGGCTGCTGAAAAAGGGCTGAGCGTTTTTAACCAGAAAAACAGATCGGTAATCGAAGCATTTGAGAAGATTGCAGATTCTCTTGCTGCAAAAGCGAAGGTTTTATAACCTGGATCTTCCTGATTCCTGAAATACCTAATGAGAAAATATTACCCAATAAGCCAGGATCAGCGATCACTGCGGAAAATTCAAACAATCTCCTGTCCTGATCATCCTGATCCTGAAGTTCTCATAGAAACATGTCAATGCTGGAAGTTCAGTACAATGTGACGGGAATATATATTTTAAATTGTTCGTCCTGAGATATGAGATAGTTTGTCTCAATTGCTGATTTTCTGATTTCAGATGAAATCCCCCGATGATACCGCAGACCTTATCCGTGCCGGTAACCAGTTTTGCATATTCTATTGTGTTCACAATACCTGCATGACCACATCCTGTAACAACAAACATTCCCTCCTCAGAGAGGATGGCTATGCCGCTGTCATCTTTTACAAAATCAGGTGTTCCATCTTTATAAGTAAATCCTGTGGTTTTCGATTCAAAGTCGGTGAGTCTCGGAATTTCACCCAGAAAAACTACCTCTCCTGTAATATGATATGGCTGTGATGTTGTAACCAGATTGAATTTGTCTGCCAGCTCCTCCCTCGAGTATTTCAGCCCGACATATGAATGATCTGTCTTTCTGTAATGCAGGTCAAAACAGCCCGGATGACAAATCAGCAGGCCACCGGTCAGATTACCCAATCCGTTGCCGTGGTCGAAGTGACCATGGCTTAAGACAATTGCATCTATATCGGCGAGACTAATATCAAGCCCGCGTGCATTCTGCATGAAAAGATCACTCTGTCCCGTGTCAAAAAGGATCTTCTTCCCTTTATTTTCGATCAGGTATGATAAACCATGCTCAGCCGGAGTTTTTGTTCCTGCATAATTATCCGCAAGTATTGAAATTTTCATCTGATTGAATATAATATTGTTACAAGTATTGTCTTCTTCCAGTAACTTCCAGTACATGATATTTTCAGGAATCCGGAAGAAGAGATGTAAAATAATGAAAATGAATTGTTATTGATGGTTTTTGAACTGTTATATACAGGAAAATCCGGTTAAATTCATTATATCTGCTGATCCGTACTGTCTTGTGATCGAATAACGACATTTGGTGAAAACGAAATGTCCTTCTTTCATGTTTCGATCCGGAGTATGAATATTATTACCGTCTGTTTTCCCCTGTGAAAAAATAGTCTTAGCTTTATTGCTCGTGTTTTTAGGAAACATCATTTATACGGATATTAAGAAATTAAGCAACCCGAAAAGGAATGTCAAGGCCTCAGAAAACAAGAAGGATAATTAATCCTCCGAAAATGAAAGGATTCAAACCTTTCGGAATGCAGTCATGTCCGAAAGAGTCTGTCAGATTGAAATATGAGGAATACGAGAGTGTGAAGCTTGTTAATTATGAAATGCTTTCGCAGGAAGATGCTGCAAAACAAATGAATATCTCCCGTCCTACATTTACCAGGATATATAACTGTGCACTTAAGGTGATCGCAAAGTCTTTTGCGGAAGGCAAGGTAATTGAGATAGAGGGAGGTAATTATGAGCTGGATAAGGAGTGGTACCGTTGCAGAAAATGTTTCAAGCTTATTCAGGGAATTGAAAATCATACAAGATGTAAAGATTGCCCGATCTTTGGGGAGAGCGAGCTTGTCAGACTTAGTTAATTGTCAGCTTGTCCGGACGGGATCATTTAATCTCCCCCTCATTCCGGGAGATCATCTCTGTCTTTCCTTTATTTTCAACTGAATTCAAGAAATCTCCGTAACGCTTCAGTTTGGTAGATGAGCGGATACATTTTTTCATCATACCACAATAGTGCGAAATATAGTCCTATCGGAGCTGCTGTTATCTTTTCCTGTTTTTCAAGCCAACTGATGCCTTTTAAACAAGCGTCTCTGTTGCCATCAGCCAGGGCGCAGACAGCAAGCGATGTTTCTTCAATAGTACCTCTTGTACCTTTCTTTCCTCCCCAGCTGCCATCGCTGTTTTGCTGATTAAGAAGATATTGCCGGGCTTTAGCTGTCATTATGGCCAGCCGGCCGCGTATTCCTGTGTTAAGCTGTTTAAATTTCAGACAATCTGTAAGATAGGTACAGACCTTTGCAGTGCCGTAAGTCGGATTTGACTGATCATCAGTAAGCTGATTACCAAACCAGAGAGGCAGCCACGCGCCTTCATCCGATTGATTTGCATTCAGGTATGCAACAGCCCTGACAGTACTTCTCCTGATTTGTTTACATAATTTATGAGGAATGGATCTCCCGAGCTTTTCAATAGTCATCAGCAATGCAAGCAGAGCATGCCCTGTCAGATCTGCGCAGCTTTTGTCAAATGGAAGCTTGCTCCATCCTTTACAGAATGTAGGAAATCCACCGTCTCTGTTCTGAAGCTCCGTGAGCCATCGGCAGCCGTTTGATATTGCTGAAAGTTCTTCTTCCGATCCTGAATATAAACCGAGAAGCGCAATTATTGCGCCGGCTGTATCATCTGCATCAGGAACCGAACCTGAATAATTGGTCCAGCCCCAACCACCCGGTTTTGCACCATTGAATGGATGTATTTCCTTTAGTTGCAAACCAATAATATGATTTCTTATTGTTCTGATCTCCTGTTCATTCAATACCTGGTAAATGCCTGTGCCAAGCGCTTTTATCGAGAGTGTCGTGACCCAGGTAGACAAATCGGTGTCGATTGGCCATCCTCCGTTTTTCCGCTGCTGCACGCGCAGGAATTCAATACCTTTTTGGACGGCGGTATTATCTTTTATGCCACTTGAAATAAGGCACATCGAGACAAATCCGGTAAGCGGGATAGCTTCAAGAAAGCCTCCGCTGGAAGGGACGAGCCTGATCAGTTTCCTGATAGATGGTTTAATGAAGAGATCACGGAGAGGACCTGCAAAGCTGCTTTTGTGATACATGTGCTCGTAAATGCCCACTCCGATAAGTGCGGGCAATGCATAACTGACAACCCGAAGGTTTAAAAAACGGTAAAATGAAGAGGGTAGAAGAGCGAGCTCAAATGGAAGCTGCGGAATCTTTTCCATTGAAGAGGAAGGGATAGCGCCACAGAGCGAAAGCATTGAAATTATTGGCACTGAAAAGGTATAATCGTTGCCGTAGAACTTCAGAATTGATTTTGTGATTGTATCAGATCCGAAATCTATTCCTCTATCAGACAGCCATCTTTCAATTGCTTTCATTGCGGAAACTCCTTCCTGTCCGGTCTGACAAAATTTTAATGCACTGTAAACCAAAAGGGTGGTGCTTACATTACTGACAGATTCTGTTGTATCTCCATATCCTCCGTCTGCATTTATATTTCCCAGCAACCATTCAAAACCCAGGTGAACTCTTTCTATGTCAGACTCATGACCGGCTACTTTAAGCGCTACGACAGCAACAGCCGTGGATAAAGCGCTTGTCGCCAGTTCACCAGTCCAGAATCCATTCTGATTACGCTCATTTATAAGCTGGTCTCTGAGCTGCAGATATTTATCAACTATACCGGAATTTTCCATTTCAATAAGCAAGTGATCCGAGTGCCAGTAATCCGTAAAATGTGAATTCAATATCAGGATCGGGATCAAGTCGGTTTCCTCCGAAACCTCCTTCAATGTACAAAGATTCAACAAACTCAAGACATGATGGCCTGATTATTCTCATGTCATAACCTGCAAGATTCAGGGCGTATAATGAAACGGCAGTGGACAAAAGATCAGGCTCCGGCGATTCATAAAGCGCCTTGAATCCACCTTCTTCCTGATAAAAGGAGAGTAACTTACTTATTAATTCATCGGCGGGTTTCCCGGAGCAAAGAGTGGCAACCAGTAGCGCTGCAACGGATGGAGCTGGCAGAAGATCGTATTTTTTAAGTGTCTCAACCTGCCTTTGAATTTTTGGTATGAACCTGAAATCGCGGAGATAATAGGCCGAGAGAAATCTTAAATATGCTGAATATTCAAGATGTATTGATGGTTGCGTTACCGCAATTTTCAGAATCCTTTTGCGTAGCTGTTTCAGAGTCTTCCTGTCGGAATGCAGTCTGGATGCGAGTATAGCAGCACAATGGAGATGAATTTCATCCAGGTTGTCAAGCCTGATCGCGAGTTCGTTGTATCTGTCGATAGCAGGGAATAAGCTGTTAATGTCCAGTGCCTCTGCAATAAAATAGCCGAAAAAAGTGTAATACAGATCAGGCCTTCCGGATTTATCCGCGAATCCTCCCGATGGGGTACACGAGTGAATAATGTATGTTTTGATCTTAACCAGGGCAGCAGGTTCCAAAACTTCCAGGGATCTTTTCAAAACCTTTTCCAGACTTTTATCTTCCAGGATCTTAAGAGTGTTCAGAATCTGTAACCTATAAAAAGTCACGGAAAGCTTTTCCCATAATTTCATTCAGAGCAAGTTTTAATCTGATATTCTGAAAGTTTTCAATGCATAATTCTGTTTTCGCGAGGTATTCCTTTAGCAGGTCCGTAATTTTATCTTTCACGGCATATTTTTCAAACATCCTGAGGAGATCCTCAGTTTTGTCTTGAAGTATAATCTCCTGAAGGCTTATCCTGTCTGTATCGTTTGCTTTTTCATTCAGCATTGCAACCAGAACCGAAAGATTCGGGAAGTTATTAAAATTATTACCAGTCAGATCTTCGAGGTCATCTTTGAGCTGATATGCCAGCCCCAGGAGATAGCTGAACTGATCGAGCAGACGGATGCTGGCTTCATCTGCGCCTCCTGCTATCGCACCTGTAAGCAGTGCAACTTTAAATGCTGACGATGTTTTGTTGGCGAAGATGATCAGGATGTCGTCCACCGGCAATATTACTCCTTTATGACGTGTCATAAGTTCTGCTCCCTGTCCGATGCACATTGACCTATGCCCCCCGGCAACAATTTTAAAGATCTCTCCGGAAATTCCTTTTTCAAGATTACATTCGGCAATCAACCTGTAACCTTCTCCTAGCAGAAGGTCACCGAGGTTTATGGCTACCGGTATTCCATAACGGGCGTGCATGGTCTCCTTCCCATATCTTTCTGAATCGTTGTCTTCAATGTCATCGTGTATCAGCGAGGCTTTGTGAAAACATTCAACTGACATTACCAGGTGTTTTAGAATATCCTCGTCGGGATTTTCGTTAAAGGCTTCATAAGCCAGCAGGGTAAGCAGGGGACGGATCCTTTTGCCTCCTGTAAGAAGTATCTCCTTAACCGCAGCAGAAGTAGAAGAGTCGGATAACTCCAGAAGACCGGCAATCATCGGTTCAGTGAATAACGCGTTTGTTTTTGCCGAAAGGCCGTTAATATTCAGTGATCTGAATCCGGAATTAAGATCAATATGGTTGATCTCCTCGCTGATCCATCCGGCATCGGCTGTGGTGTCAGAACATCCGCATGTGACGAGTGGGATCCCTATTGAAGGTACACAGTATTTTCTTACTGAATCGAACATTTTCTGCAGGACCTCCAGACAGCTTACACCTATAATAGCATCTACCTGATTGCTTTCAACCAGGCTTGAGGCTATCACGGTTCCCTCGGTAACAATAGTCAGATAACCTAGCTTTTCAGCTTCCTGTAAAAACCCCTGAATATTGCAGTTGCCGCATTCGCTGCACAGTAATCCGAGTTCATCAAGCTCGCCTTTGCACTTTTTACTGTTTCTGAGACATTGCGGAAGCAATAACATTCTGCGGTTAAAGGGAATTGCTCCGACTACAGGACGCCAGATAGCATTCCCACAGCATACCATAACAAAGGCCTTAAAGCTGATGTCCCAGTTGTGAAGAGCCAGCAAATTATCAGCATACCCGGCAAGCTTAACATATGAGACCGGAGGCGTGGCCAAGTTTACAGAGAAATGGGCATCCACTCTTTTGCGGATGTCATCGCGCAACTTTCCGTCAGCAGGTACAGCTAAGGATAGAGGATTTTCAGACTTCATCTGCCGTTTGATATCAACCATAAGCTCCCATCCCAAAGAAAACAATTTTTTTCGCCAATCTGTAAATAAAACTCTTTTCAGGAATTACAGGGCAGGAGCCGTGACTTGCAATTGAAGGAGCCTTTTCAAGATCAGTAAAATAGCCGGTACGGTTTGAAGTATTCAGCGCTTTATGCTTTTCTGCAAAATATTTCAGCCACCGGGGATCTTCCATAAAAACACATCCCTGAGTTTTGTTTTTAATCTCGTACCTGAAGTCTTTCAGGAGCAATGAGTTCTCATAGATGCTAACCAATTCTCCGTCAGCAATGCTTTCTCCGGCAAACTGGATTACAGGACAAGGTTCAATGTATCCTGCAGAATTGATGTGATGGCTCAACCCGTCTGCAGCCGGACAGAAGGGGATCCCGTTGGCATGCCAGTAAGAATCAATGAGTACTACAGGGAATCTTGTCCTTCCATCTACCATGAATCTTCTCAAACGGAGGATATCATCACTGTCAAGTGCAAGCTCATAACAGGGCTTACTGCCCGCGGGACGGTAAATATAATACCAGACATAGAGCACCCCGAGTCCATGCAGCATATTTATAAATTCATCGGAGAGTGCCATTTCTATGTTTGATTTGCAGACACTTACTGCTACTCCTGTTATTAATCCTTCAGAAGTGGCTGTTCTTATTGCTTCAATGGTACGTGAGTATACTCCATAGCCAGATCGCCTTATATCAGCAACGTCCTCGTCGCCCTCAAAGCTTATCAGGGGTGTTACATTACCGGCAAGACGAAGCCTGGAAGCATATGAAGGGGTTAATAAGGTGCCGTTGGTGAAAAGCTGGAAATACGAATCAGGGTGACTTATAAAGATCTCAGGCAGGTCCTTATATATCAGCGGCTCTCCTCCAAGAATACCAAAGAAAAATGATCCCTGCCGTTTTCCTGCCACGATGACTGAATTAATATCTTCAACTTTCAGATAATCTTTAGAATTACCTGATGAAACCCAGCACCCCTGACAGCTGAGATTGCAGTCATTTGTAACTGATATGAACTGAAAAGCAGGGAATATTTTACCTTTTCGGATTCGTTTCCGGAATTTTAAAAAACCCAGAAAACCTTTCCATCCCATATTGATCAGGAATTTTCTTCTGCATCTTTTATCTGTCCTTATGAAATTTCTTAATATGGACATATCAGTTATTTAAATTACCGTTTTTATTCCTTAAAGCTTTCTCTCTTTCAGCTATGGCTTGTTTCATGGATTCTGCTTTAATCAGCGATTCCCTTTTTTTCTTTCTCTCCTGCAGAACCTGGTAGATATCATTGCCAACATTCGTCCTTATATCCTCAGATTGTCTACGCATTTCAGTCTGTTCATCAATATTATCTGTACCGCTTATAGCGCCTCCGTTTTTATACTTCGGAAAGATGATTGCAACTGAAGGGCATATCCTGGCACAGGCAGGGCAGTTATTTTTGCATCCCTGCGGTTTTACAACCTTTATCTGGGTACCGGTTTTTTCATAAACCCCAAACAGACAGAAATCAGCACATTGACCGCATGCCGTACATCTCGCATAGTCAATTACAGGATACCATGAAGGCCACCCGGAATCATTTTCAAGGTCATTAATTACAGCCTTTTCTTCACTGTTGTCAAGAAATGTTTTTATCTGTTCCTTTGCTTCGTCAAGTGATCTGTCAATCAGATCTATATGGCTGAAAACGGGCTTGTGTCCAGTAGTTTCTGAGAGCTGATCAAGAAGCAGATGCATCGTGCGGGAATGACAACCTATTACCAGGTGTTCAGTATTATTTGTAAACAATTCCGCGAGATCATTTCTTTTCAATGCCATAACCCCGCACAGATCGGAGATTCTGGCAACAGTCACAGGCAAACCGGTTATATAAGCATTTATGGTGTTAAAAACATCCTCACTGATTATACCTTCCCTGCAGTTGCAGAATATAATATCTCTTGTATTGTTTGTTATTTTATCAACCAAAGTATTTTATGTTTTAAAAGAGCTTCAGTTTATAATTCTACGACCGGTAAATATACCTATAGTAATGCATGCATACAACCGGGGCAGAAATATTGTATCACAGTCCTCTCTATTAGTGTCATTTAGCAAAGATCCCGACATATAGCTATTCAAGCTGCCTGACCATGATGGTCCTGAAGATATGTCAGACGCCGGTACCACATGGTATATGGTGTTGTTAATACGCGTTATTCATTTTAAGAAAGTAACAACCATGCCTAAAAATCTTTCGAGACGCCTAGCCCGAACAGAGCGAAATCATATTTTACAGGGTCACTGGAGTCGAATTGCCTTAATACGTCATCCAGTTCCTTTACTGCTTTGGCATCATTCTGTTTCCGGTTGAGCAATCCTAATTTACGGGCAATATTGCCACTATGAATATCAAGCGGACATGATAGGACCGATGGGGATATTGATTCCCAGATTCCGAAATCAACTCCCCTGTCGTCATTCCGGATCATCCACCGCAGGAACATGTTGATCTTTTTTGCTGCAGAACCTTTAAATGGATCGGAGACGTGCCGTTCCGTTCTTTTCTCATGATCTGGTTCGAAGAATATCCGGTGAAATTCATGGATGGCCGGCTGGAGTGAATCGGGTGCCTGATAGGTACGGAAAATATTCTCAAGACCTCCTTTTTCCCTGTAAATGTTCCGCAGAGCTTTCAGAAAATAAACAAGATCGGTAGAATTGAACGTTCTGTGGACAAATCTGTCGATCATTCCCATCTCTTCATTGCTTGAATTCATAATGAATTCGTATGGTTTATTCTCCAGGATCTCCATCATACGGTTTGCATTCCTGAGAATCATTTTACGGTTGCCCCAGGCTATAGTAGCAGCAAGGAACCCTGAGATCTCAATATCTTCCCTGCCCGTATACTGATGCGGAATGCTGATCGGATCAGCTTCAATGAATGCAGGTCGGTTATATTTTTCAACATTTTCGTCAAGAAACTCCTTCAACTCGGCTCGGGTTAATTTCATATCCTGTAATATCAATTTGCAAAACTAACCAAATAGATCAGAGATATTGTTCCTTCGTAATGGTATAATTAGCGGAATTGCCCAGGTTTTGCATAACCGGGGATAGGAATAATCGTTTGCAGGAGTACATTCATATCATTGATAGTTACTACATATACCTGAGTTTGACTGAAATTTTTGTTCCACCAGCTACCCTGTACTTTGCAATGCCATTACCCTGATCAGCAAGTTTTGGCAGACTGATTTTTTCCCGGCTATCCAGCCAGAGTTCCACCTCTGTTCCGGAAGGGACCTCCAGCGAAAAAATCCGTTTTCCTTTCAGACCTTCTGTTTTGAATTTAATCGCTCCTGATACAGTGTGAATGTCAAGGTCTATGAGGCTGAGATCACAAGGTTTGGGCCAGATCCTGTACCTTGTCCCTCCCGGGGTAAGCGGCCTGGCTCCGGCAATTCCCTGATAAAGCATCACAACAGGCGCTACAGCGGAATGACTCCACTGCGATCCGCTATCATGTGTTGCATTCCAGTCTTCCTGCAGGGTATTATTTTCCCATACGGAAGGCATCTGACCCCATTTTGTCCTAAGATCTGACATGAAGGTTTCCATTTCCCCGTTTTCAGCCAGGGCCCAATATCGCCATATTGCATTGCACGGATATGAAATGCCCATGTTTTCAGGGAATGATTTTAGAATTTCAAGAGATCTTTTTTCATTATTACCGGGGCATTGATGAAACAGAAGTGCAGTCGCCAGCGCCCTGTCGCTATATCGTTCTTCTTTTTCCTCTGCTATCCAGGGTTTATTATCAATAAACACCTTTTCTTCACTGCTCCAGAATTTTGAAACACAGTTTGCCAGCAGATTATCTGAAAATTCCTTAATCTCTCCGGCTGTTTTCTTGTCGTTGAAAAGACCGGCGAGCTGATAGAGACAGTTGCCTGTGACCGCGGAAGCATAAAGGTTATAGGCAAGCTGCTTGTGCTTCTGTTGTTTGTAAGCAATATGATCAATCCATACATAAGGGATACCTGTATCCTCTGTTTTGAGCAGTCCGTCTCCGGGATCCACCACCGACTCCAGGTATCTGAAGAACCTTATGAGGCGGGGATAAACTTCCTTCAGCGGGGTCATATCGCCGGAATAGAGGTAATAATTATATGAGTCCATAATAAACCCGATACCATGATCGAGGATCGGCCCCCAGGTGTTCCATCCCAGGTTACGCACCTGAAGACGTGCAAGACGGTCGTATGCAGGCCATGAATCAAGAAAGTAATTATTTACAGTAATTCCCTGACTGAAAGTGGTTACAAACCGGGCTGGTAACCTGGTCTCTCCGAAGACCTGGTAAAGAGGATACAGTTGCTGGGATCCATCTCCGCTGTATTGCTGCCTCTCACGCGCCATTCCGTCTACAACTATGTCCTGGGCCGAGTTATATAGAGTATTGACTGAAGCATCCATTAATTTCTGAATGATCTTATCAGAGACTACAATATGCGGATCGGTCTTATAGTCGTATTGCCTTCTTAAAAGGCCTATATTTGAAATTGTTACCGGACGGCTGAAATTATGGATATGCAACTGCAGCCAGCGGAGACTTTCATAATCAAATGGCGAAAAAGTATTGACGCCTTCCCTGCAGATGAACCTTGACCATGAATTGAAATGACTGTTTATTATAACATCGGTACCGGGTTTATGGGCCTCATGAACCAATAATTCTATGACGGTTCCTTCGGGAGCATCGATCGAAAAATACGGCCATCCTACTGACTGTTCATTGAATTCAAAAGTAAGTACTGCAGCTTTGTTGCCATCAGGTTTAAGTGTAATGGTTTTACTGGTAAAGTCCGGCAGGGGAGACATCGGTGAAGCAACATAGGCATCCGGTACTATCATGTCAAAATAGTTTTCCGACGGTTGTTTCCATTCAATCCAGAAAGCTTCAGTAAGTTGTTTTATCCCCACTTTGTTCTCCTTCATTAACGGGATTGATCTTTCCCTGAGCTGTGACTCCGTATTTCCCGAGATATCAAGCTGATAGTTCGAATTACCATTGGATGAAGATGATTTACTTGCTGATCCCTGAAGCTCTGCCGCGGCGATCCATTCATTGTTTTCGGTAAAGCCAGGCGCATCCCAGCCGTAAGGAAAGAGTCTGGCATCGAAATTTTCCTGCAGGGATCTGAGATACCATCGCTTATATTGGCCAGGATCCCAGCTTCTTGCAAGAAAAGCTTTCCATGATTTATCTGTAATTACTTCTTTTCCTCCGATATTAATCTTCATCAGGAAACCGGGGATTCCAAAAGGGTCTGTTCCATCTCCTGTTCCATAGAAGAGTACCTGACAGGCTATCACATTTTTCCCTTGTTTGAGATAGTGGCTGATGTCGACAGGATCAGCCTCCTGCCATCTGGGATCAGATGGTGCCGGCCCCCACTGGACACGTTCCCCGTTTACAAAGAGCTGGTAACGGCTGTCGGCAATGATCCAGCCTTTTGCACTGACCTTGTCATTGTCGAGGTTTATTTCTTTACGGAACAGTATGAATGTGTTTTGTAGTGTTCTTCCCGATGGATACCAAATCCATTTTGCAGGGGAAAGATCTAAATCCACGGCATTCAGACTGAATGCCAGACTAAAAAGAAGGGAAAATAATAAAAGTATCTTTTTCATAAAATCAATCTTTATCAGCTTCAACTATTTTATGAATTTCCATTCAATGACATCATATCGTTTACCGGCATACTTACCCTCTTTTTTTATTGCCTCCTTATTATTAGCAACACTTAAGGTTATCCTGTTGGATTTCCCATTTTCAAAATCGTAACTTTCTCCGTCGTCTTCCCATAGGATAAAAGAAGCAGGATTGTCACCAAAAACTTTACAGGAGATCCGGAAAACAGTGTAGCTTGTCACATAATTAAGTGGTTGGGCAACAGGAATAATAGATCCTGCCTTTACAAAGAGCGGAAGTTTATCGGTTGGAATTTCAATTTTATAAGATTTTCCTCCCTGATATTTTTTCTCGCTGTACAAATCATACCAGATGCCATCTGGAAAGTAAACGGTTCTTGTTGTACTGTCAGCTGTTGTGGGTGCTGCCATTAAACTTTGTCCGACCATATACTGGTTTGATATGTTCCGGACTTTAATATCATCGGGAAAATCCAGAACCAGGGCGCGGAAGGGCGGAATTCCCTTGTAATGATAATCTGCAAAAGCGGAGTAGAGGTAAGGTATCAGCGACATCCGTTGTTTGAAAAGCTGGCGTACAATTGCTTCAAGTTCAGGGAAACTTTCTGATTGCACATTGTTATTGTTTTGTTCAGTATTGATCTGATACCAGGGAACATGCTCAAGATACCAGGCGTTGACGACTGTCTGCGATGCAAGCAAGGCTGTCTGAAGGCGCCGGACCATATCGTTATCTGAGATTGCATCACGTAATTCCGGCGACCAGAGCAGTCCGCCAAATGAGGAGGTTGCGACCTGACTTATATACTCATTGTGTCCGTAGTTGTCACTGTAAAGTACAGCCGGGAGCGGCGATGCAAAAACAGCTGAAGCCCTGTAATCAAACAAGGTTCGTTGATTCCTTTTTTTGTAAACAGAATATAGTGTATTCGTATACAGATAACCAAAGATCTGACGCATTTGCTCTCCGTCAATACCGGAAGGAAACTGTGACATTTCAGGAAATCCCCAGGTAGAGGTGGCATCTGAATAATTGCCGGCATCGCATTCATCGAGCTTAAATGATGCGATCCCTTTTGATACCAGCTCTTTTTCATGGTAATTTGCATAAATCGCTCTGGCTTTGGGATCCGCAAAATCAGGAACTAGCCCTTTCCACACAAGAAAATTTCCTGAACAGGGTTTCATCTCATTGAAAAATGGAGCAGCAGGATTCACATAGGCATGTTCCCACAAGTTCAGCCTGAAGTTCTGATCCTTCAGCCTATTGATCATTTCCTGGGGATCAGGAAACTTATCCGACCATACGTATGAACAGGAATAGGCTTTTGTGTGCCAGCCGGGTTCAAGACCAATTACATCACATGGAATATCATTGTCGCGAAAATAAGACGCCATCTTCATCACTTTTTCCTGGGTATAGTCTCCCTTCACCCTGTACTTTATTCCTAAACCCCAGATCGGAGGCATGGCTCCGCCTCCTGCAAAAAGATTGTACCGTTGAACACATTCCTTAATATTTTCACCCTGAAATATTAAAACCTCTATTCCTTCTGCATTAGGAACATCAATCCACGTTTTCCAGGAAGATTCCGGCTTGTTTTCATATAGTTGTATTGCTGAGGTTTTCAGACTGTTGCTATTGCCTTCTGACGTGTCACTCTCCTCTTTTTCTTCGTTTGTGCCGCATAGAAAGGTCACAAATCGCGAGGTGTTGATCAATATGCCATAGCCATCAGTAGATACATAAAAAGGTTGCGGAGCATGGGTGAAACCGGGATTGGAAATTGGATTGTTGTTCAGGAAAACCGGAGCATCGTTCACAATCGGTCTTTTTTTCAAGCCTCTTTGTCCGAATGAGCCGATCTGCATGCCAAAACCATACAACTGTTCATCCCTGGAGAGAGGTAAAGAGATTTGAATACCTCTGCTGTTTTTGATAATTTTTACTGATTTTATATCGAAGGGAAGCTCTTTATCACTTAATTCCTTCATCTCATTTATCCTGGGCTTTTCAGGACAAAACCTGTAAGGAGAGAACTGGTCAGGTTTCCCCATGGACAATTTCATTACTCCCGGAGCTATCTTCTCAATGATTATCTGATCCTGCTGTGCAGTTGCCAGGAAGATGTTGAACATGAAAATAGTTGCAGGAATGGTGAATTTCTTGATCTTTTTAATCCGGAAAATCAGCTGTTTCATAGGTCAGGTACAAGTTGAAATTCAATATTGTTAATCAGGCACAGGGCATGAATCCTTCTGTGCATGTAAGAATAGCCTGGATAATCTGTCTGGATAAATATCTGTATTAATCTTCAAAGTCTATCACAAGCCTGCTTACGTATCCTTCCGTAAACACACCGGACACAAACAATCTGATTGATCTCCCGAAGTCTGCTTCAGGCCTTTAATCCAAAAGTCAGGGTACAGCTCTTCAAGATCGGTAATAGTAACCGGTGTATCAAGGGAAATGATGTTAAAGTTACAGAAGGAATTTTAAAAATCAACTTCTGGGGTAATGTCCTTTTGGTAATTTCCTAGTTGTATTGCCTGGGAAGGCGAATGGTAATGAATTTAAATTGATGCATTGCAATTCATACCTCGAGGCCTGAGAACCCACAATGAGAATAAAAACAAGCTGTTCAGGTATTACCGCCTGAAAAAGTAGCAGGGATTACTTTTGTATTGTCCAGCCATAATCAACATATCTCCATTTAAACTGATCATGATAAAATGTAAGGTACAGGAAGCCTTCCTCGAATCCCAGATTCGGGCCTTCCCACCATCCTCCTGAGACGGCTCCTCCTGTAATAAAGTGAATACCATCGATATAGACATCCTCTACTGTATGAAGATGTCCCTGCAATACCAGTTTGAGATTATAGCCCTTGAAAAGGTTAATGACTTCCCTGGAATTACAGACCACTATAGATGAGTCGTTTGCAACAGTGGAACCCTGGTATTTCTGTGAATATGCTGTTATAAATGGGATATGTGTACTTAAAACAATTGGAGTTGCATGATCGGTTTTTAACAATTCCTGTCTGATCCAGGCAAGTTGAGTGCTGTCAACTTCTCCTACGTAGCTGCCTTTGTGAGTGTCTTCTATTGAATTGATAATAATAAATTTCCATCCTTTATGGTCAAAGGAATAGTATGATCTGCCAATCCTTTTCTCAAACATTTTTTCTCCGTATTCCGGATTTGACGGATCGGCTTTGCTGTTTTTGAAAATGCCATAGATCTCATGATTACCCATGGTATTATAGACTTTGCAATTTGCCTTTTTAACCACTTGCTCATACAGTTCGTACAGCGAATCCGCACGTCCGTAAGATTGTTCCAGTGCATCCATTATCAGATCGCCTCCGGTTAAAATAAAGTCCGGGTTCAGCTTGTTAACCGAGTCCAGCGCCAATGAAAATCCCTTAACAGCATTTTTTTCAGGCTGTATATGAATGTCAGTCAGAAATGCTATTCCAAATGAATCGCCATTTTGCTTTTCTACTTTGCATCCGGACAAGAAAAACAGCATAGCCACGGTTGTCAGACTACCTGCAACTCGTATAAGAACAGAATTTTTCATGGTTTTTTGCTTTGACTTTTGGTTTTTAAAATTATGATAAATTAGCTTTGCTGCACAGATGAAAGATTACAAGAAAATTAATTTTTCATTGCAGAAGCCAGAGAAAATCCGGGATATCCCTGATTCATTCCTGGCTTAATAATATAGTCTGAATATCATAGTTGTGACATTATAAATTACCCGCTATTTTTACATTTTATCAGAGGTAAATGTTTGCTTTAAAATGGATGATTCTTCCGGAGGGCCGTTGATCATCAATTTATGAATTCCTGTAATTGCCGGTTTCTTGCCCGATTCTTTCAATAATTTGCTGAAATGGCAGGAAAGTGCGGTTATTGACTGTTGCAATCGTTACTGGGTAAGCTGTGGGATGTTGTATATGTGCATATAAATGGTCCGTTTTTACCTTCTCAATTATTCAAGGGCTTTTATCGCTTCACCTGTTTTTTTAATACCTTCCTCTATCTCTGTTTCATCCACCTGTGCTATACATATCCTGATATAATCATTGGATTGCTCATCCGCGAAGAAATATTTCCCGTTATGTACCATCACTCCGAAATCCGAGAAGTAATTCTCAATGTCTTTCAGAGGTTTGGTAAGCAGTTTTAACCAGATCATGTAACCACCATGTGGCTCGGTCCATTCAATTTTCTCAGGCGGAATAAACCTTTTTATACATGAAATCGCTGTTCTCATTCTCTTTCTGAAGATCCTCATTGTCTTCCGGAGGTGTAATTCATACGCACCGTTCTGGATAAAATTGCAGAGGAATACCTGGTTTATGGTGCTTGAAGAAATTTCATATATTGATTTTAAAACAGTGAGTTTTTTGATACATTCTGTGGTGGCAATTATCCAACCTATTCTCAATCCCGGCGCCAATACTTTTGTAAAAGTGCCAAGGTAAATCACCTGTCCTATGCGGTCTATTGATTTGACGGGCAAAAACGTTTTACCTGAATACTTCATTTCTTCCTCGGTACTGTCTTCAATAATGATGCAATCCTTATCCTTGCATAACTGAAGGAATTCCTCCCTTTTATTCTGAGGCATAGACAACCCGGTGGGATTCTGATAGGTCGGCATGGTATAGATGAACCTTACTTTCTTCCGTGTTAATACTTGTTCCAGAACCATCAGGTCCATTCCTTCGTTTGTCATCGGAACAACAATCCTGTTCAGCCTGTAGATTTTAATAAAATGCAGAATTATCGAGTAGGTTGGATTTTCAACAACAATATTGTCTCCTGGTTTCGAGAACACCTGAAAAATCAATTGCAGGGATTGTAATGATCCGTTTGTGATCAGAACATTTTTGTCTTCAGTATTTATGTTGTGCAGATTCATGTGTCTGACAATCTCCTGCCTGAGTGGTTGATATCCCCTTGCATGAGTGAAATCAAATGGATCATGATCTTTATCCTTAAAGATCTCTTTCATGCTTGTTTTTATCTGCTTCCGGTCGAGCAGCCTCGTGTCGGGTGCAAGCTGAAGAAAATTGATTTTCCCTTTTTCAATCGACTCTCCGTTTTCAAGATAATGCATTATCGGATCATATTGCAGATCAAGATTATCCCTGTAGACTCTTTGTTGAGATGCATGATCTCCGGCATCCGGGGTTGCGATGGAAATTACAGGCTGCCTGTGCCTTACTGTTGTATATGATCCCGGAGAGCTTTCTATATATCCCTGCGCCCATAATTCTTCATATACGTGGACTACTGTGGTCCTGTTTACACCGGTAATTCTGGCCAGTTCCCGTGTGGATGGTAACCTGGTTCCTACCTCGAGGGTACCGCTTTTTATCAATCTGGTGATCTGATCAAAAATCTGTTCAAATAGCGTAATTTTACTATTTCTGTTAATAGTAAGCAGCATTTTTATTGGAATTGGTTGGGTAAATATAAGCTGATATTGGATGTTTTTTATCATCCGGTTTGTGGTTTAATTTGAACCAGTGAAGAAATAATAAAACAGTCAGCTATGAAGTCAAGTCTTTTTTTGAAACAGGTATTTGGTGCATTACTGTTCTTTACGGTAATTTTTATCAGTGCGGGTCGTTTCATTTACTGGCAGGGATTGGTTTATGTCATTATCGGGATTGTTATGGTAGTATTGAATTATACGGTTTTGAGACTGGATCAGGATCTTATGAAAGAGCGTTCAAAGCCGGGTGCTGGTGCAAAAAACTGGGATAAATTAATTTTGGGATTGTCATTTCTGGCAACAATTACAATGTATATGGTGGCAGGCCTTGATTCGGGGCGTTATCGCTGGACACCGGACTTTTCCTGGAGTTTATATGCCATCGGAATATTACTTACGATATCCGGGCAGCTTATTTTTCTGATTGCACAGAAACAGAACAGGTTTTTTTCAAGTACAGTCAGGATACAGACTGACCGTGGACATACAGTTTGTGAGTCTGGTTTATATAAGATTGTGAGACATCCGGCTTATGCAGGCAGCTTTATCCAGGCAATCGGATTCCCTTTGTTATTTGGTTCCTTATGGAGCATTATACCTGTCGGGATAGCTGTAATTCTCTTAATAACGCGAACCTGTCTTGAGGATAAGACATTATTAAACGAGCTTGAAGGTTATTCGGGGTATGCAGCTAAGATCCATTACCGGTTGGTGCCATATATCTGGTAAATTATCAAAAAGCTGAGAATGGCAAACAGTTATTTCACTTTCAAACAGTTCACTATAAATCAGGATCAGTCGGCATTCAAAGTTGGTACCGATGCGGTTCTTCTGGGTGCTGCATCTGAGGTTGAAGGTGCGTCGCGGATACTGGATATCGGCACAGGGACCGGGCTGATTGCAATAATGCTTGCACAGAGATGCGGGGCAGAGATTGTTGCCATTGAACCGGACAACAATTCATTTCTTCAGGCTGTCGGGAATGTAAATAACTGTCCGTGGAAAGCCAGAATAGCTTTGGTAAACAGTAGATTGCAGAATTATTTCCCGGATGTAAAATTTGATCTGATTGTTTCAAATCCTCCATATTTTACAGACTCTTTGAGAAATCCGGATCCTGTAAAGTCAGCAACACGACATACTGACTCGCTGTCTAACGAAGAGTTACTTGAAAGTGTAAAGAGGTTGCTTAAAGATGACGGGAAATTCCAGGTCATCATGCCCTGGGTGGAAGGGAACCTGCTGATAGCTGCTGCATCAGGACATGGGCTTTATTGTAACGGAGTCCTGAAGATCAGACCAACGCCGTCAGGAGAGCTCAGAAGGTTGATAATTTCATTTTCAAGGAAGAAAAGCATATCCACAGAGAAATTCCTCACCATAGAACATGGGAAAAGGCATGAATTCACTCAGGATTATATTAATCTGACAAGGGATTTTTATCTGAAATTTCCATGAATCACATAAAAAATTGAACACATCAGCCATATAAGAGCAGCCGGGGCTGGAAAAATCAGACACCCATTTCACTTTCAGGCAGTCCGTATTCTTCATTCATCTCAATCCCAAGACGCCTGAGTTCCGTCAGGATAGGAGTATATATCTGAGGTATTACAGGTCTGCAGACACCACTAAACATGATCTTCCCTTCAAGTATCAGCCTTGCGGCGATAGCTGCAGGTAGTGCAACAGTCCTTGAAATGGCTGTGTTAGTTGAAGGGGTGCCGTAATCAACCATTGTTGATCTGATAACTTCTCCTGTCCCGTTCGGATAGGTGGCTTTTACAATATGTCTGAGCAGTACCACATCCCTCTCATTATCACCAAGCATCATTCTTGATATCATCCTGTCGGAAGTGATCTCAGACGGAGTCGTATCCCTGTAATTTAATTTTTCCTCTTCAAAGAACCCCAGAAATTCAAGGGATCTCATGGCAGCGGATGTCTCGTCAATACCGAGCTTCAATGCCAGATTTGTTTTAAGATTCTTTTTGTTTATTCCTGCAAGCTTAGATAGAAAATCAGCATAAGTCTTCCCATCATAGTCGGCTATCTTTTCGTCCAGCATACCCAGTCTCTTCATGACATCGAGTGATTCGCACCATCCTGTGTAACGGAGTGTTCCCCTGTACATTGTCCGGGTTTCATTTATCCCGTAGATATCTTTATAGCTTAATGAATCGCGGTTTGGATAAACCTCCAGCTTTCCCACTCCTGGGAAGTCATAGTTTAACCTGTCTCTGAAGAGATTTTCCGATTCTATGAATGTTTCTTTTCCGTCTCGTAGGTAAATGGCGCTGTTTTTGCCTGCGAGGATGACTCCCCTTGGGCTCCAGGTGAATTTATATCCCAGCGGATTATCTGCGGCTTCAGGAGCCGGCAGAGCGCCGCATAAAGAATAAAAGCCTTCCACCTTGCCTCCGTTCAGATGGACATAGTCGATTATTTTCATCGCGGTCATATGATCAACCCCGGGATCAAGCCCAACCTCATTCAGAAAAAGGACCCTGCTTTCCCTTGCATCTTCGTCAAGCGCCATCATCTGTGGCTGAACATATGAAGTGGTAACCAGGTTCTTTTTATGTTTCAGGCATATTTTTGCGACGTCGGCATGAAATTTATAAGGCAGAAGGCTCACTGTAATATCGTGTTCCGACACCAGCCTGTCGAGAGCGGGAAGATCATGCATCGACCAGTCAACCGATGATCCAAGCGGATTACCATTTATCATCCCATCGGCCCTGTCCTTCACTGGAGAGGCGATCATCAAACCATAACCCTTTTCCAGAAGATATTCCACCAACGGTTTTGCAACCATTCCTGCTCCTAGTACGAGAACTTTTTTCATGAGGGATGAATATTGATCTAACAGTAATTAATGGCAATTTAAAAATTCCATCCGAGAGATTATATGATTTTTATTATGATTCGCATTATTTCCGGACTTGTCAGTCTGAATGATATGCTGAGTTACTTCCATTATCATATACGAAAAACGTACAACAGCCAATGAAGTTCAAAAAGGAGAAAATCAGTTTTCCGGTATGACATTAAATTTTAAAAAACCTTTCATTAATAATACTGCAAATGTATCTTTGTTAAAACCTAATAATCTGTAATAAGATAAATACTGATAAGCACCCGATGTCTGATTTTCCGAAGTACGTGGAAACCCCGCTGATGAAGCAATATTACAGCATCAAGGCAAAACATCCTGATGCGATTCTGCTGTTCAGGGTCGGCGATTTTTATGAAACCTTCGGTGAGGATGCCATCAAAGCCTCGGATATCCTGGGTATCACCCTGACAAGGAGAGCCAATGGTTCGGCGCAGTTTGTTGAACTTGCAGGTTTTCCTTATCACGCACTCGATAATTATCTCCCGAGGCTGGTCCGGGCTGGCCAGCGTGTCGCGATCTGTGAACAGCTGGAGGATCCTAAACTGACAAAAAAGATAGTCAAAAGAGGCATTATCGAACTGGTCACTCCGGGTGTTTCACTTGATGAGAACGTGCTCAATCATAAGGAGAATAATTTTCTTGCTGCTGTACATGTCGACAAGAAGATTGCCGGGGTTGCATTCCTTGATATCTCTACAGGCGAATTTCTGACTTCCGAAGGCACAATTGAATATATCGACCAGCTTCTAAGTAATTTCCAGCCGAAGGAAGTGCTTTTTGAGAAGGGGAAGAAAGATATTTTCATTGAATGTTTCGGATCAAAATATTACACTTTCAAGCTTGATGACTGGATCTTTACTTCTGAAGCAGCCAACGACAGGTTGCTTAAACAATTTGAAACCACATCGCTGAAAGGCTTCGGGGTGCATAACATGCAGTATGGCATTATTGCAGCAGGTGCGATACTGTATTACCTTGACCTTACCCAGCATGAACATCTCGGTCATATATCCAGTCTGTCGAGAATAGAGGAAGACAGATATGTCTGGCTCGACAAGTTCACTATCAGGAATCTTGAACTTTTTCACTCTCCGTATGAGGGAGCCAAAACACTCCTCGATGTTCTGGATAAATCGATCTCGCCAATGGGAGGGAGGCTTCTGAAAAGATGGCTTTCTCTTCCTCTGAAAGATATTCAGCCCATTAATGAAAGGCTCGATGTTGTTCAATATCTGCTTGAGAATAAAACCGCGCGCGGGGAGATAGCCGACCAGGTAAGACAGGTGGGAGATCTTGAAAGGCTGATTTCCAAGGTCGCGGTTGGAAGGATCAATCCAAGAGAAGTGGTCCAGCTCAGACGAGCTCTCAAGGCAATAGTTCCGATACAGGAAATATGCACCAAAAGCGGATGCGTTCCCCTGATACAGCTTGCGGAACAACTTAATCCCTGTAAAACGATCGCCGACAGAATTGAAAAAGAGCTGAACAATGATCCTCCGGTTCAGATCCAGAGAGGCAATGCAATTGCCAGCGGGGTATCAGCCGAACTGGATGATCTCAGAAAAATACTCTATAGCGGAAAGGATTACCTGGCTGATCTCCAGACACGGGAAAGCGAAAGAACCGGCATAACCTCGCTGAAAGTAAGTTTTAATAATGTTTTCGGCTATTATATCGAGGTAAGGAATACCCATAAGGATAAAGTACCTCCTGAATGGATCCGTAAGCAGACACTGGTAGGAGCAGAAAGGTACATCACCGAAGAGCTGAAGGAATATGAAAGCAAGATTCTTGGAGCGGAGGAAAAAATAATTTCGCTGGAAACAAAGCTCTTCTCCGATCTTGTTTTTGCAATTATCGAGTATATTCCTCCGGTTCAGCATAACTCAACACTGATTGCCAGGCTAGACTGTCTTCAGTCATTTGCTTGTATATCGGAAGAAAACAATTATGTCAGACCGGTTCTGAATGATTCGAAGGTGCTTAACATAACTGATGGCAGACACCCCGTGATCGAGAAACAGCTGCCGGCAGGCGAAGCATTTGTACCTAATGATCTTTATCTGGATACCGATGACCAGCAGATCATCATCCTTACGGGGCCTAATATGTCGGGAAAATCAGCCTTGTTACGCCAGACTGCACTTATAGTTTTAATGGCGCAGACAGGTTGTTTTGTTCCCGCCGGATCGGCTGAAATCGGACTTATAGATAAAATATTTACCAGGGTCGGAGCTTCAGATAATATTAGTCTGGGCGAATCGACTTTCATGGTGGAGATGAATGAAACAGCAAGTATCCTGAACAACCTGTCAGACAGGAGTCTTGTATTGCTGGATGAGATAGGCAGAGGTACCAGTACCTACGACGGGATCTCCATTGCCTGGGCAATGGTTGAATTTCTTCATGAAAGCAAACTCCGGGCTAAAACGCTCTTTGCCACGCATTATCACGAACTGAATGAAATGGAGAATACTTTTCACAGGGTCAGGAACTTCAATGTCTCCATCAAAGAACTGAATAATAAGATGATCTTTCTCAGGAAACTGAAACGCGGAGGAAGTGAACATAGCTTCGGTATTCATGTTGCACGGATGGCCGGCATGCCAAGAAGTGTTGTGAACAGAGCGGATGAGATTCTTAAGGAGCTCGAACAGAGCCATGATAAAAAGGAACTGTCCAAACCGATTGCCGGTATTGCCGAACACCGAGAAGGAATGCAGCTAAGCTTCTTCCAGCTTGATGACCCGGTATTGAAACAAATACGGGATGAGATTCTTGGAATTGATATTGATAACCTTACCCCTGTTGAAGCACTTAATAAGTTATACAGTATTAAGAAGTTTCTCAGATAAAGGTTACAAAGCGAGACAATAATATTTAAAACAGCTTAATACGACAACCATGAAGCCAAATTACTATCGTTCGGGCATAGGAATTCTCATTTGCCTGTTTTTTCTGGGTGCCGGCTGCACAAGCACGGCTAAGATCCCGAAAGGATCTGTAAGTCAGGTAAAACTTACAAAATTTGAACTGCAGTCTTCGTCTCTTGTAACTGCAAAGGGAGAGGAGATATCCAAAACCGGATATAAAAAGGATGTCTACTGGTTCCCTGTCTGTGTTCCATCAACAGTACTCACCGGACTTGTAGCCAACGGAGTTTATCCTGATCCGTATGCAGGTATGAATAATATGCTTATACCTGATGCATCGGACGAGTTCAATAAAAAGTATGATCTGGAAAAATTCAGTCACCTTCCAAATGATCCCAATCCATGGAAGAAGCCTTACTGGTACAGGACTGAGTTCAGCATTCCTGCAGAGGATAAGGGAAAACATTTCCAGATCATCTTCAAGGGCATCAATTACCGTGCGGCTGTATGGGTAAACGGGATACAAATAGCAGATTCTTCCCGGATGTCGGGAATGTTCGCTGAATACAGTCTGGATGTGACCAGTGCGCTTGTGCCGGGCGGTACAAATGTGATGGCCGTCAGGATATTCCCGCTCGATTATCCGGGATTGCCTTCTGAAGAACAGATGAAAGCATTCGGTGACTTTTTTGCCAACGGAGGGCCTACAGGCGATATCGGCAAGAATGTGACAATGCTCTGTTCCGTTGGATGGGACTGGATGCCCCCTGTCAGGGACAGGAACATCGGGATATGGGCTCCCGTTTTCCTCAGAACAACAGGAGGAGTTACAATCGCCGAACCAAAACTCGTTACCGGGCTTCCTAAGCTTCCTGATACTACAGCAGCTGCTATATCGCTTAACTTTAAACTTCTTAACCATGGAAGCACGGATGAACAGGGAAAGCTGAATGTTACAATTTCTCCTGAAAACTTCACAGGTATACCGGTTCAGTTTACCAAAGAAGTGTCTGTGAAAAAGAATACCCAGACAATTGTCGACTTGAATCCTTCAAACACCCCTGGTTTAAATATCTCAAATCCCCAGCTCTGGTGGCCAAATGGCTATGGAAAACCAAATCTTTACAGAATCAGGCTCCAGTATGAATCAGGTTCCGTGATTTCTGATGATACTACTTTCCTCTTTGGGATCAGGACTGTTTCCTCAAAAGCGGTAGAGGTTAACGGATCATGGAGAAGGGATTTCTTTGTTAACGGTGAGAGGATACATATTACCGGCGGAGCCTGGGTTCCGGATATGATGCTTAACCGTGATTCGGTCAGATATGACTATGAATTCCGGCTGTGCCGTAATTCAAATATTAACCTTGTCAGGATTTGGGGCGGTGGCGTGACTCCTAAAGATGAATTCTGGGATTCCGCCGACAGATTCGGTTTACTCGTCTGGTCCGATTTCTGGGTGACCGGAGATACACAGGGGGAATTCAAAGGTTCACCCGATTGGCCCATTGAAGGGTCTGTATTTGTCAAAAATGTGAAAAGTACCATCCTGCGAATAAGAAATCACCCAAGCCTGATGCTATGGACTGGTGGTAATGAAGGCCATGCCAGGAAGGAACTATATGATGCAATGAGAAGCAGTATAATTGAAATGGACGGTACAAGACCATACATTCCATGTTCCTCAGGTTTTGCTCACCTGCCGGAAGGATGGCAGGCTTCTTATCCTGATAATCTTCCTTCAGGTGCATATAGCGGTGGCCCCTATACATGGCAGGATCCTAAAGACTATTATCAGAGAGCCGTTGCAGCAAAAGACTGGGTTTTCAAGGATGAAACCGGCATCCCCTCGCAGAATCCTTATAACATAATGCCAAAGATCATCCCTAACCTTGTATGGGACAAAAAACTTCCATTCCCTTTTAATCATACCTGGGGCTACCATGATGCAGCAACCGGGAACGGAAGATACGATCAGTATTATGAACAGATGGTAAAGAGATATGGAGAACCTGTAAGTATGGAGGATTTCTGTAACAAAATGCAGCTGATGAATGCAGTCGGATATCAGGGAATATTTGAAGCAGCTTCACATAAGCTTAACGATATTTCGGGAGTAATGCTCTGGAAACTGAATGCCGCATTCCCAAGTGTGATCTGGCAGGTTTATGACTGGTATCTCATGCCTAATGCAGGGTATTATTTCATGCAGAATGCAGTTGAGCCGGTTCATGTTCAGCTCGATCTGCTGAATCACCAGGTGCTGGCAGTAAATAAAACTTACAGACCGGTGGATAATATCACAGTCCAGGCTGATATCTACAGTCTTGACTCGAAGTCAGTATTCCATGAAGAAAAACCTCTCAGCCTTTCTGCAGCAGATGTAAAAAGCACAATTTCACTGGCCGATGCTCTGCAGAAAGCGAACGGTGTGAGCCTCGTAATTCTCAAGCTGAAGGATAAGTCCGGAAAGATCCTTTCATCAAATGTCTACTGGCTTGAGAAAAATGATGATTATAAAGCTATGTCCGGTATGCCCGAGGCAGAGGTTGGTATCCAGGTTGTGAATTCGGCCGGGAACAACAACGATATGACCCTGACTGTGAGGGTGTCCAATTCATCCCAACAGATAGCATTCTTTATCCGTCCGCAGGTTATCTCAGGAGGTGACGAAGTTCTCCCCAGCTTCTGGTCAGCCGGATACTTTACACTGGTACCGGGAGAAAGCAGGGATATTACCGTTAGCTGCCCGGCAGTTAAGGTTGGTTCATCCAAACCGGTGCTGAAAGTATCTGGATGGAATGTTCCCTCAAAGGAACTTAAATTGTAGTGAGTAGTTATTCAGCCCTTCCCGGGCATAACAGATTAATTATGTCAAGACTGGTTTTAATTGTAATGCTTCTGATTATGGGAGGATATGTCTCAGGTCAGACTTCTGAATGCAAGGTGTTAATGCCGCAGATATCAGGTAAATACTCCGGTGATTGTAAAAAAGGACTTGCTAATGGTGTTGGTGAGGCACAGGGAGTTGACTTCTACAAAGGTCATTTTTCAAAAGGATTGCCAAATGGGAAAGGAGTTTACACCTGGGCTGATGGTTCCTTTTATGACGGAGATTGGAAGAACGGTCATAAGGATGGAGAAGGCAAGCTTGTTAAAGGTGACAGTGTCATTACCGGAATATGGAAGGATGATCGCTATCAGGGTAAAAAGCCGGAACCTTCATTCAAGATAATCTCAAGTCGGAATGTTGCACGCTATGTTTTTACCAAGTCTGTAGAGTCTGAAAGCGGCGTTAGAATAAAGGTGTTGCTTGGAGGAAGGGATAATTCTGAAATTGAAGACTTTTCTCTGGCATACTCAAGTGGCTCGGAATATAAGAACGTGGGAGTCTATGGGATTCAGAACTGTTCTGTTCCATATGATGTAACAGTGAGATACCGGACATGGAACCAGTTACATTCTGTTCAGTATGATGTTCTGTTCGAATTCACTATTACTTCTCCGGGTACATGGAACCTGACAATTAATAACATGTAACTGTGTGGGGTAATATTTAAACAGGTTAAATATGGCTCTTTTGGGTGTTGATCTGGGGGGGACCAAACTGGCTTTGGCTGTTCTCTCAGAAGAAGGAAATATACTGGAAAAGGAGGTAGTCAGGCTTGAAGGCCGGAAGGGTGCCGAAGTGGGCAGACTCATAAGCGAAACTACAGGCGCTGTTGTTGAAAGATATAAGTCCGGTACGGATAAGATATTTTCGATCGGTATATCTGTCCCCGGTATCAGTCATGTTGCTACCAGAACGGTCTGGGCACCCAATATACCCGATTGGGAAGATTATCCTCTTCTTGATCAGGTCAAATCAGTTTGCGGTGAGATTCCCGTCACAATCGACAGTGACAGGGCTTGTTACATTCTCGGTGAAGCATGGCTGGGGAACGCGAAAGGATGCAGTGATGCGATCTATCTCTCGGTAGGTACAGGGATAGGAGCAGGGATACTGGTTAACGGTGAGATACTTCGCGGGCGGTATGATATTGCAGGCTGCATAGGATGGATGGCGTTGCAAAGGCCATATGATGAAAAATACAGGAGCTGTGGATGCTTCGAATATCATGCCTCGGGCGAGGGGATCACAAAGGTTGCAAAGGAGTATATCGCGAATCAAGAAAATCATAGACCATTAAAGCATACTGACACGGATTCAATGAATACGTCCGATGTCTTTGAGGCTTACGAGCAGGGTGATCCGGTAGCTGTCAAGGTGATAAATGATTGTATTAATTTCTGGGGTATGGCGGTTGCAAACCTTGTCAGTCTTTTTAATCCTGAAAAGATTATTTTCGGAGGTGGTGTCTTTGGCCCGGCTACAAGGCTTATTGCTGCAATACGGTTGGAAGCTGAAAAATGGGCTCAGCCGGTCGGCATGAGCATGGTTACCCTCGACGTTTCTGCACTCGGAGGCGACGCCGGTGTAACAGGCGCTGCCTTTCTGGCCATGAGGAAATTGAAAAATTCATAGTCAGTAAGCTAGTGTTAAGTTATCAGGGATTTGACTTTGATGCATTTGTAAAGATATTTATATTCAACTTGTAACTACTTGTTGCAGCTTTTTTCTTTTTCCTTTTTTCTTATAACTTATCACCCGATATGAATTACAGCAGAAAATTGCTCTTCTGGGCCTCTTGTGCAGGAATGCTTCTTTTCGGAGTCTGCATGATATCTCTCGGATCAGTTGCAGGAGATCTTAGAACGAAACTGAATCTCGATGATCTGTCTTCCGGAACTCTTTTCTCAATACTACCGCTTGGTATTATTGCCGGATCGTTTTTTTTCGGTCCAGTTGCCGACAGGTTTGGATACAGGCTCCTACTTGTCATATCATCATTATTCCTGTTTGCCGGTTTCGAAGGTCTGGCCTTAAGCGATTCAACAACCACCCTTAAGCTGTTCATCCTGATGATAGGAATTGGCGGCGGCGCTGTGAATGGGGCAACTAATGCCCTCGTGTCGGACATAAGCGACACAAAGAAAGGTGCGAACATAAGCCTTCTCGGGGTATTCTATGGGCTTGGGGCTCTTGGAATGCCACTTGTACTCGGACTTCTGAAAAACCATGTCAGTTACGAATTTATTGTTGGTGGAATAGGTTTTATCTCATTAGCTACCGGAGTTTGGTATCTTCTTATTAAATACCCACCCCCTAAACATGCAGCCGGTGTTCCGGTTGCGGAAGGAATTAAGCTTACAGGCGACAGACTGCTGCTCACAATCGCACTTTTCCTGGGTTTTCAGAGTGGCTTTGAGGGAATAATAAACAATTGGACAACAACATATCTTACAAACCAGCTCGCGATTGGACAGAGCAAAGCCCTGTATGCCCTTTCTTTATTTGTGGCTGGAATGGTTGTTATGCGCCTGCTGATCGGAAGTGTTTTCAGAATGTTGAAAGCCGGACGGTTACTGCAAATATCGTTTATCCTGATTCTTGCCGGATTATTATTGCTTAAGCTGGATATTAGCTTCATAACAGCGGTTTGCGGTCTGATCTTACTGGGTGCCGGACTATCGGGAGGTTTTCCAATAATGCTGGGCTTCGTCGGGCATCTCTATGCCGGACTGTCGGGAACAGCTTTCAGTCTGGTTTTCTTCCTGGCTCTGATAGGTAATACTCTGATAAATCTTCTTATGGGTTTTGTAGCGCAGAAATATGGTATTGATCATTTAATTACTTTTGCCTTCGCTGAATCTGTTATTATGATCCTGTTGGCATTTATTATTGTCAGAAGGACCAGACATATTAGTTAAATACTTTAAATTCATATTTTTATGTTAGCACTTGAATGGCTTAATAATGCACGGACGATCATGTCCCGTATTGAGGAAACGCAGCTCGACAATATCAGAAAAGCTGCTGAAAAAATGGCTGATACGATAGAATGCGGACGATGGGTCCATACATTCGGATGCGGCCATGCCACAATTCCTATTGAGGAAATGTACCCTAGAATCGGCGGATTTGTCGGTTTTCATCCTATGGTCGAACTGCCACTTACATTCTTTACCCGTATTACCGGTGAAATGGGTGTACATCAGTTCCTCTTCCTTGAAAGAGTGGAAGGTTACGGAGTTGAGATAATGAAAGGCTATGATTTTGATCCGCGCGATACAATGTGGCTTTTCTCACACACTGGAATCAACAATGTTAACATAGACATTGCCATCGAGGCCCGTAAGAAGGGTATGAAAGTTGTGGTCTTTGGCTCAGCAGCGGAAGCAAAGGGCAAACAGACCAGGCATTCATGCGGTAAGACCATCTTTGATCTTGCTGATATCATTGTAGATACCTGTGCCCCACTTCAGGATGCTTCAGTGCCACTGAAAAACCACCAGGACAAAATTGGTCCGGTTTCAACAATGGCTTTCATTACATGTGTATGGATGACTGTGACAACAGTAGCAGAGATCCTTGCTGACAGAGGGGTCAAGCTTTATATTCATCCTTCCCATAATGTGCCGGGTGATACCACATCACGTCAGCGTCTGGATGAGGCGCTTGCAGAGTACAAGAGAAGAATAACAGGGGTTTAATACCTTAACAGCAAAGTCCGTAGAGATATTATCTTACGGACTTTGTTTTTTATGGCATTCATATCTCTCTGATCCGGATGTTCTTCCAGAGTGATTTCTTATCTTTCTGCCAATCATGATAAGCTCCATGGAATTGGAGGCCAATAAAGCCTGATGCGGTCATATTATCAGTTGTATCGACCACCGGTATCCCGTTGACCCAGGTCTGTATCCTGTTACCGTTCATTATCACTTTGTAATGATTCCATTCCAAAGGGCGGAAAGCTTTGCGCGCTGTCTCCATTTCCTTGAGCGGTACCAGCCAGCCGCGGTTGCAGGGCTCATATAATCCTCCTGACCATGCCCTCGGTGAAGGGTCTATTTCTATCTGATAGCCCCAGGCTTCCCCGGTGCGCCATTTCGAATCACGCTTAGTCAGATTCGCATCACCTGCTACATAAATACTTGAAGTGTCCTTGTCCCATAACCTGCCTCTGCACTGAATCCCCGAATTAAGGGAAGTGTCGATTTTTACATCGAGTTCCAGAATGAAATTAGAGTAGCTTTTCTCAGTTACCAGATAGCCCCCTTCATTTCCCAAAACTGTATTGCAGACAATCATATTGTCCTGAACACTAAAATCCGGTTTGCTGTCAGGATGGGTCCAGTCCTGATTAAGCACTTTCCATCCAGAGAGGGTTTTCCCGTCAAACAGGTCATGCCACCCTGCAGATGAGGAACTCCTGCATGACGAGGAGACAAAAAGAAAACATGCCGCAACAACCGGCAATGAACATTTTAAAATTGCTTTGCTAGACATCTCTTGTAAGGTTTGAGTTAAGTTTTCAGAGTAGAATAACGTAAATTTAATATTGTTTTGCTTCCGGAATGCCATTTTTACAAAAGAACCGGCAGCATAAAAATGGCAGAAATTCAAATTACTGCTGTTCTTTCCGGAGTGAAATTATTTTCATAATCTGGAAAATGATCTGATAGACAATAAAAGGGAAAAATACATTTACCAGCAGTATCACGAGAAATCCTGCACCATATATAAAGATAACAGACAACAGGAGAAAAACAATGTCAGTAATGATTGTCCGCACCAGGGCTTTGTATCTCAGGGCGGAAAATGATTCCTTCTCATTTCTTTCCCTTGAAAAGACTATCAGGCTGAGTCCTGTCAGCAGCAGTAGGAAGATTGATTCATCAGCAAAGTTGGTACTGAAGGTTGTCAGGTACTTGGTTTTCAGATAGGTCGAGGCTAAAGCAAATACAGGCATCTCGAACCTGAACTTAATGGTAAAATAGAGTATTAGAAATACTATCCCGGTGATGACCAGAACATATCCGGGAATCTTGAATTTATGATCAAGCATGAAAGTTTTTTCTGAAAATTAATACTTTGTTTTAAGAAAATTACCACCAGAAGAGAATTGAAGTGGATTTTTAAACTCTATTTACAGATACTGTGTGGTATTTTACACTGCATATCACAGATTCATTGCTGCACTTTCATTAACATAGCGCTAAGAAGCAAGTGTCTCTTTAGTGTAGGATCAGAATGTTATTCTATCATGGTTTGTGTAATCCGGTACCAGCAGGATAACTATCGGCTTTTTTCACTGCAGCGTTTAAGTGAGAATATGTCTTTTCATCTACTGGTATGCTTGTCTGAAAAATATTTGCCGGAAATGGTAGGGATTATATGCGCATAAGCTGTATTATAGTATTATTGTAATTTTGGCGTATGGTAAAAATATACACATTCTTATTTTTCTTACTGACAACTATACCTTTATTCTCACAGAAAGTTACGGTTGGAATATCTAAGTCATCATACGCTGCCGGTACCGACTGGCAGATACTTGATTCCCAATCCCTTCCTGTTGCCGCGGGGAGCGATTTTCCCGGGCTTGATTCTGTTTCTGTTGCTCTTGAGGAAAACAAAAGATACTACCTCCAGGTATCCGTTCCAAATGCATATACATCCGACAATTGGCTTTACCGGCTTTATATAAACAGTGAGGCTGTGCTTCTAATCAGAAGTGACCAGCCTGCAGGTGATCATTTTTATTCATTTGTGACCGGTGTCAGAGAACCAGTTGCTAAGATAAGCGGAGGAACAGCAGCCGACATCGCTAATTACCCCTGGCAGGTCTATTTAGTAGCTGCCAATTATTCCTGTGGTGGTTCAATCATCGCAGGTAACTGGATTATCACAGCTGCACATTGTACTGAAGATGAGTCAGGCAATCTGATTTCTGCATCGAAGATGTACGTTGTAGTCGGAGCTAATAACCCAAGAACAGGGGATGGAAAGACATATTATGTCTCCAAAGTGATACGGCATGAGAACTATAATTCTCAAACCCTCGAAAATGATATAGCGCTTCTTCAGTTGAGCAGTACTATCAGTTACACCAATGCGACTCCCATCAGACTGATCTCAAAAATAGACTCAGCTGCCGGGGCTACCGATCCTGGAGTTATGTCATGGGTTACGGGATACGGGCTCATCAAAGCTACACCTGCCACTTATCCGGTTGTACTGCAGAAAGTTCAGCTTCCGATTGTCTCAAACACAGAAGCTGCTACAGTCTGGGACGATATTGCGAAGACCGACTTGATGGCTGGCTACCTCTCAGGAAATAAGGATGCCTGTAACGGCGACAGCGGAGGGCCCCTGATCGTACCTGTAGATGATGGATATAAGCTTGCAGGGCTCGTGAGCTGGGGCAGCAGCAATTGTGATACATATGGAGCATATACGCGTGTTTCCATTTTTGAAAAATGGATATCCTCGAATACCGGTATCGAAATTTCCTATGTTCCTCCTGTTCCAGCAGGAGACTCAATTATCTGTCCGGGAACAACTGAAAGCACTTATAGTATTCCTGTAGCAGACGGGACAACAGCATACGAATGGGTCCTGTTGCCAACAGAGGCGGGCTCAGTATCCGCCAATGCTTCCCAGGCAACCGTAAGCTGGACTCAGGGATATACAGGTGCAGCATATCTTAAGCTCAGGGTTACCCGGTATGGCTTCGATTCTTACTGGTCATACCTGACCATTCATTTGGCAAAATCTAATAATCTGCTTGGCCAGTCTGAAGATACAGTGATCTGCGCCGGCAAGCCGGTGACTCTTGCAGTTAGTTCCGAAGGTTATAATCTGAACTACTCGTGGTATAAGAATGGGACCCTGGTAACCTCAGGGAGCTCTGCCTCCCTTTTACTGTCAAGTACAACAGTATCTTCCACAGCTACTTACAGGTGCGATATCGCTGGCTCATGCGGGAATCCGTTATCGACTCAAATTGGATTGACAGTCCTTCCTGTAACGGCAATACAAAACTTAAGTCCGGATACTGAAGCCGCATTCGGTGATAATGTTAACCTGGACGTTACATCAGACGGCCATGATCTTATATATCAATGGTTCAAAGACGGCAACATGATCAGTGACGCTGTCGCTCCGCAATATGTAATGACAGGCGTGAATGCTTCCAATACCGGACTCTATAGGGTCGATATCTCAGGAACCTGCGGTGATGTACAAAGCAGTAATATCTATGTATATGTTACTGATGCGAATGATAATGCAGGCAAGGAAGTGTCTGTCTGGCCAACTGTTTCCGGTACAGAATTCAATGTGGCACTTAGTACCGATGATACATATAACATTTCCCTCTTCACTGTTGCAGGAGAGCGAATGAAGGATCTCCGGAATTGTCAGTTCAAGACAACTGTCAGTGCTTCAGGCCTGGCCACAGGTGTTTATCTGATGGAAGTTTATGGAACCGGATTCAGGAAAACAATTAAGGTGATAAAAATCTAGTGATAAATCAGTTCAATCTTGCTATCACTATTTTGAATTTATATTAAGTTAAGCGGAATGCAGACTCATGGAGGTTATCCTCCGGCATCATGAGGAAGTATTTACCGTAAGATCCCACGGTGCTATTTCGTTACATTGCATTATACAATATTACCAGAAGTCAGATGGGTTGGGCCACTGGCCCTTACTGGCCTGAGCAGAATTCATAAATGGTTGAATAATAACAGACAGAAACTTTATGGGAAATGTTGTTCTGAAGGAGGTGCTTACAAAGAAGGATAAACAAACCTTTATATTTCTTCCTGAAAAGATACACAGGAGTGATACAGGTTGGCTTCCTCCGGTCTATCTGGATGAAAGAAAATTCTTTGATGAGAGGAAGAATATTTCATTCAGATATGCCGAAACTGTTCGTTATCTGGCATACCGCGATGATAAGCCTGTAGGAAGGATAATGGGCATAATCAGTCATCGTTACAACGAGATACATAATGAGAAACATGGACGTTTTTGTTTTCTAGAAAGCTTTGCCGATCAGGAGGTTGTCCATGTGTTGATTACAAAAGTTGAAGAATGGGCAAGGGAAAAGGGAATGATAAAACTGGTTGGTCCTTTCGCATTTTCAGATAAAGATCCGCAGGGCTTCCAGATAGAAGGTTTTGAATGTCCGAAATTCATTTTTAGCCCGGCTAATGCTCCTTTTCTACCGGAAATGATCACTGTTGAAGGTTATACAAAGTACCATGATCTCGTAAACTATGTTGCTAAAATTAAACCTGATATACCTGTAATCTATAAGTCTGTCCTCGCGCGTATTTCCCGTAATTCCGTCTATAGAATAGTTGAGTTTAAAAGCAGGAAAGAAATCAGACCGTATTTTACGCCTATCCTCGATCTTCTTAATCAGTCATTCTCGGAAATATATGGTTTCGTTCCCCTGGATGATGATGAGAAAAAGGATTTTATCTCGCGTTATATGATGCTTATCGATCCCCGGTTCATCAAGGTGGTTGAGACCAATGATGGACTGGTTGGATTTGCAGTCGGGATGCGTGATATGAGCGAAGGTGTCCGGAAGTCGGGAGGTAGAATATTTCCTTTTGGATTTCTAAGAATAATCAATGGATTCAGGAATTCTAAAAAGCTTCTTTTGCTCCTTGGCGGAATAAAGAAGGATTACCGGGGCAAAGGAATTGATGTGCTGATGGGAATAAAAATGCTACAGTCATGCAAAATTCACAATATGGAGCTTATGGATTTTCACCTTGTTCTGGAAGATAATTATCCCATGCGTGGGGAATGCGAACGGATAGGAGGAAGGGTTGTTAAAAGATTTCGCATCTATTCAAAGGATCTCAAGTGATTATCCTGATCACATCATAATCCTCGATCTGATCCAGTCTGAATGTCACTTTGCCATTGCTTTCCGTGTACTTCAGCTTTTTCGACTGCCAGAGAGATCTTACTTCCCTGATTTTTTGCGTTACCGGTACCTCAATTCCAATATTTTGACATGGAATGATCTTCCTGATCGGCCTTTTCATTTCCGAAGTAAAATTCACAAGATAGACATATATATAGTTCTCTTTCTTCCTGATATTCACTTCAACTGATGATGGTGCATTGAAAAGCCTGACAAAAGGAGCAGTATACTCATTCACCATATTTTCCAGCATACTGTAGTATTCCGGAAAGTTGTACCTGAAAAGTGATCCTCCGAAGGTGCCGGCGAAATAGAGAGATTTGCCTTTTCCGAAAGTGTTTTCCACTATGAAAGGAGTGTCGGTTATTTGCGGACTTCCTGAATAGCTTCCTGGAAGCGGCTTACAGAAAACAACAGGTGTTCTTCCGGTTGCTCTGACCTTCAGTCCGTAACCCGGGGCTATTAGAAATTGGTTCTTTATACCCTTAAGAATAAAATGATCCCTGTCAGCCGGAGCAACATAGTCCCATGCAAGCGGACCGAAAAGGTCCCCTGCCTTTTCTATTCCCAAAACATCGGAGAGCCATGGTTCAGCACGTTTATTCCCGGTTTCGTCATAAGCTGAAATTTCAAATGAAGAAATAATATTGCCACCTTTGTTTACAAAATCCCTGATTTTTGCCGCTTGTTCCCGGCTGAGGCAGGTGACATTTGGCAGTACCAGCAGTTCATAGCGTGAAAGATCGCTCGTTAAAGCTTCCTCGTCAAGTACATCGAAAGGGACATGATTTGCTGAGAGACCCTTATAGAATCCGTAAAACTCCTCTTCAGTATTTCCGGCTTTCTCAGGTTTTATCTCCCTCGTGAAATCGGTCAGTGGTACTGATGACCCCTGGTAATAATTGCCTGATTCCTGGGGCCAGACAAGGGCTGTGCCTGCCATGGACCTGGTCCTGAAAAACGGATCCGGATTTTTAGCTATGAACCTGTTGAACTTTTTAATTGTACTGATCTCATTGTCGTGCAGATTATCAACCGCGCTTATGGCGAGCCAAACATTGGCCTGATGCGTGATTGTCTGGCTGTATAAAAGGCTTATTTCTCCTGCCGGCAGCGTGGAAAATGACCATGGCCCCTGCTTGGCAGCATCGAAAACCACTGTAGGTTTACCTCCGGCCTGTGTTTCGAGCAACTTGGCCATCGCACCAGGTTTGTATATTGGTTCCTTAAGTGATCCATATAAAAACCCTCCTTCAGCTCCGAGAATATCGGTTTCCCGGATAATTTTCCTGTTAACTCTTCCGGTCGGCCACGATGGCGCAAGGGTATTGCCATTCATATACAACAAGATAGATGACCTCGCATTTTTTAAAATACGGTTAGATTCCCTCAGAAATGTTTCTATGCTGTCTGATTGAAATTCAAGCAGATCATGCCATGAAGAATTATCACTGCCCGTTGACAGTTTTGTCTTTGAAGGGAGATCACGACCATACCTGTCGTGATAAAGGCTTCCGCATGATCCACAATGACAGGTGCCGGCAAAGAATATAGGACCATCATAGAAGATCCCATCTATATTATATGCTGAGAGTGTCCGGAGAGTTTTAAAAACTTCTTCTCTCCAAGGACTGTTGATACAGAAGGATGAGTCTACACTATAGACATCCTCAATTGGCCTTCCATCATCCTTGATCTGCTGCCAGTCGGGATGCTTTCTTGCATAGTTTATTTCGATAGCATGCACATTGAAATAGATAATAACCTTTATTCCTTTCATATGGGCTTCAGCAAGATAATCTTCAAGAGAACCAAAATTTACTTTTTTCCCACTGAAGAGGTTATGTGCATCGAGGAAAGATGTTCCGGGCGCTGTGTCAGTAAAACGGGTCGCATGCTCAACATTGGCGCCGAGGTCATCTAACAGCGCGAATTTCTCCCGGAACTCATACCCTTTTTCAAATTCAACTATCCTCAATGGTTCGCTCTCCCACCACTTGTTATCCCAACCGGTAACAACGCCGGCATTTACAGAATCAGATCCCGAAAGGATTTTACGGGCAAAATTATCCGAGGAAACTGATGCTTCCCCTTTTTCTGAACCGTCCGGAAAATGAGAGGGAATGATTGTCATCCCTGCAATAACCATTCCTGTCCTTTCAAGAAAGGAACGCCGGTTGATCCCTGTTTTTCCGTTTTTCATAGTTCTAATGAGTTTTATTTGTTGAGCCGGATCATTATTGTGCCTATCAGATGTGTAACAAAGTATTGATAATCAAGAGACGGGCAAAATGTACCGTAAAATTAACATGTGTTGAAAAATGCAAAAATATGTTAATTATCACAATTATGGTTTGAAGAGCATAAGGAGTATCTTTAAATGGGAAAAAAAACAGCAATGGGTGATCTAAATAATCTGCCTTTGACGAAGAATCAACGAAGGTTGTGGATATCATATTTGCAGGATAAAGGCAATCCTTCCTACAACCTGAAACTGACATATCATCTTCAGGGTTCTCTTGATATTGAAATTTTAAAACGAAGCATATCCCTGTTATTTCATCAACACCACAGCGTGTTTTCGGTGTTCAGACAGATGGATGGCGTACCTCATGTTGAAATACATCCATCCGATTTTGAAATAATGTCCATTGACTTCTCTTCCGGTGACGCTGCCACTTCCAAAGAGAAGGTTTATGAATTTGTTGCAACTGATTCACGTAAACCATTTGATCTCGAAACAGGACCATTGCTCAGGCTCTACATACTTAAAGCCGGAACTGATGATCATTATTTTCATGGAACGATTCATCACATAGTTTTCGATGGATTTTCCAGGAGAGTTTTTGTTCAGGAACTTAGCAGGATCTACAATGGACTGATGAAGAGCAATACGGAAGGTATTGATCTTAATATTAGTCAGAGTTATGATTTTGCAGCCTGGGAGACTCAGACTGCCGTTGACCAGAACGAAGATACAATGATAAGTTTCTGGAAACAGAATCTGAAAGACAGTCCCTTGGAGATAAAATTTCCATACGATCATCCAAGGAAAAACATTCCTTCGGGATATGGATATCGCGAGAGCTTTTCAGTATCTGCGGATATCAGCCAGAAATTGAAACGTCTCGCGAGGGAGGAGGGAACATCACCTTTCGAAACTGTTCTTTCCACAGTCGGATTACTGCTGAACAAGTACACCGGAGAGGATGATATCTGTATAGGCATTCCGGTTTCGACCAGGCTCAGGAACCCAAAGCTCTGGAAAATATTTGGATACTTCGTAAATACAGGAGTCGTCAGGATTTTAATCGATGAGGCTAAGAGTTTCAGAGAATTGCTTAAATCAACGGGTAAAGCGGCAAAAGATGCTGTCGTAAATTCAAACCTCCCATTTGAAAAAATTGTGGATGCTGTGAAACCTCAAAGAATCCCCGGACTTAATCCTTTGTTCCAGGTGTCATTATCATGGTTCACCAATTTTACAGTCCCGATGGAGCTTGGCGGAATAGTGGGCGAAAGGGTTAACGTGAGTGAGGGTGTAGCTCCGTTTGATATGACATTTCTTATCTGGGAGAACGGAGATTTTATACAGGGCGAAATTGAGTACAGTACAGACCTGTTTGAACATGAGACAATATTACGTCTTAAAGAGAATTTCATAGATCTTCTGGGTCAGCTGGTTGAGTGTCCTGATAGGGAAGTCTCGTCTTTGACTGTACTCTCAAAGAATGAATTGAAACTTATTGAGGAACTTAACAGCAATGAGGCTCCTGTTCCGGACATTCCTGTGCATGAACTGTTTTCATCTCAGGTTAGGATGACGCCGGATAATATTGCTGTTATTTTCGGTGAAAACAGCTATACATACAGGGAACTGGAACACAAATCCAACCGCCTGGCAAATTACCTTATTTACAAAGGAGTTAGGTCTGGCTGTCGTATAGGATTGTCACTGGAAAGATCAGCCGAAATGGTTGTGGCACAACTTGCCATTCTTAAAACAGGGAGCTGCTATGTGCCTCTCGATCCGTTACTGCCAGCGGATCGTCTCAACTATATGCTGGAAGATTCCGGAGCCGGATACCTTATTTCACAGACTTCCCTTAAAGGTATGTTTCAGGCGTTTAAAAAAACTGCAATATTTATCGATGGTGATGCAACAGTAATCTCAGGTCAGCCTGAAGAAAGACCTGGTATAACATTAAATCCGGATGATCTGGCATATATCATATACACATCAGGTTCTACAGGAAAACCAAAGGGAGTTAAGGTACATCACCAGGCAGTAGTGAATTTTCTGGAGAGCATGAAAGTGTTACCCGGAATAACATCATCCGACAAGCTATTGGCTGTTACCACTCTTTCTTTCGATATTTCTGTTCTGGAAATCTTTCTGCCTCTTATATGCGGAGCGCAGATAGTCGTTGCCGGATCTGGAGATCTTACTGATGGGCAAAAGCTGGCTAAACTGATTGAAAAACATGATATAACTGTTCTTCAGGCCACACCGGTAACATGGGCACTCCTTATTGGAAGCGGCTGGAGAGGAAAGTTGAACCTGCATGCTTTTTCCGGAGGTGAAGCGATACCTCCGTCACTGGCCCACGACCTCTGTCCTAAGGTTAAAGAATTGTGGAACTTTTACGGACCGACTGAAACTACCGTCTGGTCGACCATCTTCAGGATAGATAATCCTTCCTCTCGGATACTGGTGGGACGTCCTATAAGAAATACGCGGCTTTATGTACTTGATAAAAACAAGCTGATCCTTCCCGTGGGCTGTGTTGGAGAAGTATGCATAGGGGGAATGGGAGTAACCATGGGCTATAACAACCTGCCGGAACTTACTTCTGAAAGATTCATCCGGTTCCCTGATGGCTCAATGGTCTATAGAACCGGCGATCTTGGCCGTCTGCATCCTGACGGAAATCTTGAGCTTTTTGGCAGAATGGATAATCAGCTGAAAGTAAGAGGATTCAGGATTGAAGCAGGAGAAATTGAATCGTTGCTTATGCAGCTCGAAGGGGTGCGGGAAGCCGTGGTTAAGATACATGAATTTTCCCCTGGTGATCAGAGACTTGTAGCATTCCTTAATGCAGCACCTGAGTTTATTTTGAACGATGAGGAAATAAGAAGGCATCTTGGGAAAAGCCTTCCGGCTTATATGATCCCCTCGTTCTACCGGAAATCAGACAGCTTTCCACGAATGCCTAATGGTAAAATCAACAGGAACGGTCTGATACTGGATATATTTGATTCATCACCGGCGACGGAAGAAGTCCTGAAACTTACTGAAACACAGGAAAAGATCATCGGAATATTCAGAGATGTTCTGAAACACGGGAATATCCGGCTTACAGAAAATTTTTTCGATATCGGAGGAAACTCATTGCTGGCTATTTCTGTATTTTCTAAAATAGAGTCCTTATTTGAAATAAAGTTAAGCCTGAGAACGTTTTTTGATGGACCATGTGTCAAAGACCTGGCAGATGTAGTCGATTATACCAATTATAAAACAACAAATCGCAGATCTGATACCGATTCGGAATCTGTTATCATTAAAGGAGAGATATAATGTTCAATAAGTTTTTGAAGGAGTTGGATGAGAAGTCGGTAAAAATTGCATATAAAGATGGTAAACTGACATTCGAGGGACCGGAAGAAAATATTACACCCGAACTGATTGAAAATCTGAAAAAATTCAAGACGAACCTAATAAAATACTACTGGCCCGCTGAATGTGTCAATATGATGCCTATCAACCCGGTCGGAAGCAAAATCCCGTTCGTGATGATCTATTTTGAGGTGATGAATTATCCACTCAGTGCGTTTTTCGGCAAGGAGCAGCCATTTTATGGATTTCTTCACTATGGGTCAAGAGGTGAAAAGATAAAATATAAGGATGTCGAATCCTATGCTCGCGATTATGTTATTCAACTTCAGAAGATTATTCCTGAAGGACCGTATTTTCTCGGTGGGTTCTCGTTCGGTGGGGTCCTCGCTTTCGAAATGGCCATTCAGCTGCAAAAGGCAGGATATGAAGTTCCGTTCCTTGCGTTACTAGACAGTAAAAATTACCTGGCATTAAAATTGCCCGGAAATAATGGCAATTTCTTATTATATTTAAGAAGAAATATTCTCGGACCTTTGAAGAGGAGATCGGTTGAGAAATTTAAGTTCATTTTATGCAGACTGTTCCTGTTCTTTAACCAGCCCATACCATTGAAATTTCGGAGTTTATATATAGTTGAAATGTACAGGCTCCTGATATCCGGATACAGGCCCGGTAAATTTCATGGAGAAGTGTTGTTATTCAGATCAGAAGAGGCTAATCCGGATTTTCCATACAATGGATGGGAAGCATTCTGTGATAAAGTTAACGTTGTTGGATTCAGGGGTGGTCACCTTAAAATTGCCCGTGAAAAGGAATATGCGGAAATGGTAGGGACAGAGTTCCTTAACCACCTTGCAAAAGTCTATAGATCCACCCGATAAGATTGTGGTTGAAAATATTTTTCCCCGGTATGTCAGATGCAGCTTTATTCCTCGTCAAGAAAAGCCAAGAGCTGCAATTCATTCAGTTGCGGATGTTTACTATCTCTGTTCAGCTGGTCTGGGAGAAAGATTTTCAGTTCCGCGCCATCTTATCTGTAATTGCGACCTGCTGAGGGTTGAAAGGTTGCAGAATATAAACTATCGAAATCTTATACTGGCTGGGTATACCGCTTTACGCAATGTCCTGGCTGTTGAGCTTGGATGCAGGAATTCCGAAATAAAATTTGAGACAGACGCTGGAGGGAAACCATTGATCTCCGGAAATCCTTTTTTCTTCAATGTCTCTCATTCCAGGAACGGCTTTGCTTTCGCAGTTACACGAGATGCCGGAGTTGGGATCGACCTTGAGGAAATGAACAGGAAAATCAATTTTGAACCAATTATCAGAAGGTTTTTTGGTTGCAGGGAAGCAGCATACATTGAAAGAAAAAAGCAGCTGTCTGCCAGTAGGTTCTTCCTCCTCTGGACACGGAAGGAGTCTCTTCTAAAACTTCTGGGGACCGGTTTGTCAGAAGATCTTACACATATAGAGGTTTTCAGTCGTGTTAACTTTATTGACAGGAATTCATATTCGGGTCTTGAAAAAGTGCATGTACCTGATAATTGTTACATCTACTCTGCAAGGATCGGCGAATCATATATAAGTGTTTCTCTCCAGGCTCCCTGCAATATTCGCTTTCACCATGTAGAAAGAACAGAGTTTGAACAGGGCTGGCTTAAGGAAGATTAGGTTATTTCAGATTTTTACCGGTACTATAAGTTGAAATTTTTAAAAACTGATACAAATACATTTACTACCATGATGATGCGCAAACTGATACTGTTTGTCCTGGTTATTTTTCCGGGGTTTATAATGATCGCAGAGGGGCAGCAAACTCTGCCTTCCATGGCACAGTTGAGATGGGCCAATGCAGAAATAGGTGTTCTTATACACTTTGATATGCCAGTATTTGAACCTTCCTATGATTTCAGAAAAGACTGGAATTATCATCCGGATCTTTCGATTTTCAATCCCGGGGCTCTTGATACTGATCAGTGGATCCGCTCGGCAAAAGCGGCCGGAGCTACATATGCCATCCTTGTGGCAAAGCATTGCAGCGGATTCAGCCTCTGGCCTACAAAGGCGCATGATTACAACATAAGTAATACTCCCTGGAAGAAAGGAAAGGGTGATATTGTGAAGGATTTCATTGCATCGTGCAGGAAATATGGTCTGAGGCCGGGCATTTATGCCAGTACAACTGCCAACGGATATCTGAAGGTGGATAATCCGGGAAAAGTCGTTTCGGGAAATCAGGAGGAGCAGAAAAAATATAATAGGATAGTCAGGACGCAGCTATTAGAACTATGGTCGGAATATGGAGCATTATTTGAAGTATGGTTCGACGGCGGCGTTCTCCCTCCTGAAAAGGGCGGGTTCGATGTACTGGGACTGTTAAAAAAGTACCAGCCTGATGCTATTGCCTTTCAGGGGCCATTTGGTTATGCGAATAATATCCGGTGGGTGGGTAATGAAGAAGGTGTCGCGCCATATCCATGCTGGTCAAGAGCTGATTCTGTTACATCATCTTCAGGGGTAATTGAAATTAAAGGCCTTAATGGCAATCCGAATGGACTTTTCTGGTGCCCGGGAGAGTCTGACTTTCCTTTAAGGGAAAATTCATCCTTTCAGGGTGGCTGGTTCTGGCACAAAGATCAGGACGATGCTCTCCGCAAAACAGACGAACTTCTCGACAGGTATTGCAAAAGCGTTGGAAGGAACACCAATATGCTTCTGGGGATTGTTGTCGACGACAGGGGACTGGTACCGGACGCTGACGTTAAGAGACTAAGCGAGTTCGGGGATCTGATCAGGAAAAAATTCTCACAACCCCTTGGCAGTACATCCGGCACAGGAAATGAATTCAACCTCATGTTCAACACACCGGTCACTCCAGGTTATATCGTGATCATGGAAGATATATCAAAAGGGGAGAGGATACGGGAATACAGGTTGTCGGGTCTTGCCGGCAACAAATGGATCCCGCTCGGCAAGGGAACAAATGTCGGACATAAAAGGATTATTCCGGCAGACGGGAAATTGCTGTCAGGTATCAGGCTGGAAATACTGAAATCTGATGGGATCCCGGTTTTAAGAAGTCTTACTTGTTATGGGAATCAGTAGAATGTGGACTGCTGAATGGACGGTAGGACATCCAGTCTACTTCAGTCCTGTAACGGTGCTTAGGTCTTTCAACCGAATTTGGATTGGTCTCGACAGTCCAGTTGTTGGTGTGCCAGAAGTTTATACGGTACCGGCTGCGGTTCTGAGGAATGCCAAGAGTCGATCCGCTGTAATCCCAGATCACCACAGTATCCCTGTTTGACGGATTAATCAGCCACCATCTTATTCTGTCGGGATACCAGTCAAAACCGTAGGTGTAGAATCTTGCCGAAGCATCATAGTCCTTCATGACTGGTATTTTCTCAGGTTGATTCTGAAGACCTTTGAATGGCTCGCTGTATCCGCTGAGACGTTCCCTGTATGCTGTGTTATAAATGGTTCCGCTTGCCAGATTAATAGTTCTGCCGATCCTTTTCAGATCAGCTCTCTGTCCTGTCCATGTCCCGATATATATTATTGCCGGATCAGCGATCAACCATTCGAAATCGATCTCACTGAGTCCTGGAATGCTGTCGACATTATAGGTAAAATATCCTACAACAGCACCAACATCAGGTTGTTTTCTCTTTACATTGGGAATCTTAATCCTGGCCGAATAGGTTCCGAAATGAGTATAACCCCTGGAAATCATCTCCGGACCCTGACCGGCGCCAGGCTTTTCCTCCGGATCGATCTTCAGAGACAGAACCTTTTTCCATGGATGAAGAAGCGTCCAGACGCCTGACCTGCAAGTAAATTCAGCCCCTCTGCCTTCACTGTTTGGGCTGAAATACAAGCATGAGGGCTTGTCGAAATCCTCTGTAAATGAGTTGTGATAAAAAATGTTTTGGGGGAAAGCTGATAGGCTGGCAAATATAAATATTGCTGTAGCCAGGATTTGCTTCATATACAATTTAAGAACTCTTTTTCCATTATCAAGAATGGACCAAAGCTAATACTTTTTGTGAGGATCTGGAATTTATTTTGACGAGTTGCCAAATAAAATTTGTCTCACCTTTCTAACGATCAAATGAGTTGTTATCTTTTCCAAGGGGATCTCAGAGCTTGGGATGAACTTCAAGCGCCATTACCCTGTCCTGTTCAAATCTCATGTTAAGGTCCCTGATAGATCCCAGGCTCTCCATCAGCTCAGGAAGATAGTCGGTCTGACCAATAAAGGTCCATAAATAAGCAACTATCGAGTAAATCTTCCCGGTTGAAAAATTGTCCACATCAACACAGATGAAGAGGACTACAATGAAAATACCAACCAGCAATGTTTTAACCGTTGTGAAGCTGAATGAACTCCATCGGGCTATCTTTGTCCGAGGAGAGATCATGTTGTCAAAAAACTTGTGGATACTTGAAATGTCTCTGTCTTCTATAAGTTTGTAAAGCTCTTCCTGGTTGTCATGGATATCTTTCTGGAGGATGGTTATTTTTTTTCTGCTAAGGTTATTTATATAGAGGACGGGAGGGATGATAAGAAGACAGACAAGACCGATCCGGTAATCATAGAAGAACAGCGCTATAACTGCACCGCATGATGCTGATAACTGCCAGAGTATCTCCGGAAGCCTTTCCTTGAAGAAGACAATGTACTCCTTGACAAGCTCTGATCTGACAAGCATCTTGGAGTATTTATCCTTTCTTAGTTTAGATTCATCTATAACTTCTGTTGCCACATCGGCATACATCTTCGCGTAAGTGCCCCCACTGAACAATCTGTGCAATGAACCGCCAATTACATTTATAAAGTAGACCAGTATCCATACCATCAGCGGTATAAAATAATCAAGAGTCTCATGGTCATAAAAATGGCCGATGAGAGCATCCAGAAGTTTTCCGAAAAAGGTTGGTTCAATGATCCATGCCAGATTCTCGATGAACACGAACATCAGGATCAGCGCGATCGATCTCTTGTATTTTAATATTACCTGCCTGACTGTCATGCTAAATCACTCTAAGACAATCCCTCTTCTGTTGTGCCGGATCTCAACACCGGGTCCATGACAGAAAGGAAACAGCAAAAGTTGACATAATTTTTCTAACTTCAAATGTTAAAAGTCAGAAGATATACAGGATTGTAAAATTACCCGGGGATTCTTGAAAGGGTTTACGATTATTTCAAATTTCCAAATCGCAGATATGCAGTGAGTCTCTTCTATATCCCGGCCTATCCGAGTTCTCTTCAGATATCGATTTATTTTTTTGTTTTATAAGGTTTTATTGAATCTGCCCATTTGCATATCATATCTGTCTGTTCTTGTGTAGGTATGCGTTCAGGATGTCTGATCCTTTCAGCTTTTGGAGGCATCTTGCCTGCGGTGATCACTGAGCAGATCTGTGCGGCTTTTTCGGCTTGTTTGTTTTGTCCATATGCCTTCCATCTCGAAAATTTAAACTTTGAAGTAGGAAGCCTTCCTCCATTTTCGCCATGACAGGGCATGCATGAATTCCAGAGTATTTTTTTGATATTCCCTGGAATAGGCGCCTGCTTATCCTTGCTTCCTGATTGCGCGGATAATGTGTTAAAGCCAGATAAAGTGAATAGGAAAACCAGATAAAGGAATCCATAACCGGGATTCAGTGATCTTTTCATAGCCTTCACCTCAGGTTGGTAATTCAGTTATAAAGGTATATAAATATTCCAGATTAAGTGGAGTAATCCCGTGGGAATCATTTTTGCCAGACAACTTTAGGCTTTTTTATCCGGAGAGCGGACAGGAATGTTTCGTTTGGCAGATTATTTGCTCATGTATTATTTGCATCATTGTTATTACCTAAGCAGTAAGATAGGTTAATGCGGAGTCTAAAATTCAAAGTATTAAAGCTTATTTGTGAATATGGTTTTTCAAAATGAAGCAATTATCTTCAACAATTGATTCTGCTTTCAGTGGTGCCAGGTTTATCTGTTGCCGCCAAAAGTTGTCATTGGTTGGATCCTTTGAATCTGACGGGCTATTTTTCGCGGATTAAGCCCGATCTTCGATCTGACCATTTCAGGAACATTAAATGATTTTGTGATCTCGGAGTAGAAATCCGGATCTTTCTGGGGGAGCAGGAATGGTTTATGTGCAACTCCGAGTGAATCGAACCATGAAAAATACGGTCTGGTGTACAAACCATCATCGCGTCTGCTGCTAAATACTATCCATCTTCCATCCGAAGACCAGGAATGATAACTTTCCGATGTGTTGCTGTTTATTTCAGGTTTGGATATTTTCCCATTGATCAGGTCCGCCAGCCACAGATCACTTTCAGGATGCCAGATGGAAAAGCTTCCATAGTCAGACAGACAATAAAGAATAAATTTTCCATCGGGGGAAACCCTTGGAAAAGAAATGCTTTTCCCTTTATCTGCAATACTGATCACTGTATCGATTTTTGTCCCAAAAGTGCAATTAACCTGGTTAAATGCAATCCTGTACAAATCATACCGGACCTGCTGATACTGACCGGAAGGAAGCCTCTTGGCTCTGCAAAAATACAGTTCATCACCCCCCGGAGACCAGGACGGAAAGGTCTCAAGCATATCAGGATCTGAAATTATTGCTGAGGTGAAAATCGCGTTCTTCCTGACATCATATATAATAATGTCAGATAGAGTGTCATAAACTTCTATTCTTTTTCCGGGAAGTGAGTGAAATGTCTGAGATATATTATTAACTGAGAATGCGATATAGTTGCCTGAAGGGTGCCACGCCGGATACACTCCGGCAGAAATTGTTTTTTCAGTCCGGGTATTGACCTTTCTGAGTGTATCGTTTTTGAAGATTATCGTGCCACTGTTGCTGCCCCTCATATGGAACATCATTGTATTGCCATTATTCATGCAGAAGTTATGGCAATTCATGCAGTTGTTGCCGCTCAAACTGTTCAGCATGACCGGAGATTCTGTAAAATCTTCGAGATCTCTCTGGTATATGCCCATTTTTTTCCATATCACATAACCTGGTTCTATAAGTCTGTAGGCCAGGAATCTGTCTATTGAATCACGGGTAATGAAGTTTTTGATGGTGTTGAATTTTTCCCATCTGCCATCTTTTTTAATGAAGATGTCTGTCATAAGTTCTCCTGCTCCGGATTGACGGAGAAGTTTGTGCCACCGGTTTTCGGGGATTATTATGTTCCCATTGCCTGACTTAATTATGATCTCATCACCACTCCTGTTTGATATCCTGACAAGGTACGCATCCCCACCGGAAAGTACTTTAAAGTTAAGCGGAGCAATATTCGGAGGTATGAAGACAGAGCTGTAGTCGGGGTTGATATTTGCATCTTGACCATTACCAGTGTATATGGGAAGTTTTTTGTCACATCCCGCTAAGAATACCAATTGTACCATTAAAATAAACAGGTAATTGATATTTCTTTTCATCTCGGTGAGCTTTGAAAATGTCATGGGTTTGTGACAAATTGAACATAATACCAATATGTATTGCCGAATTCAGACTTCAGGGCTTTCGCCGCCTGTGCATGGTTATTCCTGTAAGTAGCATAGACAGAACTGTAATCCCTGAATCGTTTTATAGTTTCAGCCCTGATTGAGAACCCTGCAGGTAAAGGGTTTCTGTTGTCGATCAGACTATAAAGCAGCAAGGCCTCTTCAATGTGAACCGGAACAGAAGTATATCTGAAATCATGGAGAGCCGGCAACACGCTTATCAGAGTTTTCAATTGTTGGTCAAGGAGCAGAGATGCGAGCAGATATTCATACGCCATCCTGTTTTCATCATGGTTTGCCATCAGACTAATAAGGTTGAGATCAACCGGGTTAGCAACGATATCCTTTTTGATTAGAAGCGACCTGTTTCTCAAAATGTCAGGATCTCCGGGAGGAGTATCAGGATTATTGAGCCATTTAATCTGTTCCTGGGCAAACCTATGATAAAAAAGAGTCTGATCAAGGTAATGCAGATATTTCCCTGCAAGCTTATATTCATTATTGATTATAGCAGTGGCAGCAAGCCTTTTCATTAAAACCGGATTCATTCCTTCGGCCTCCATAGCCTCAAAGGCCCACCTTGTGGCTTCGCTGGTATAGCCAAGGTGATAGAAGACATCCCCGCCGAACACCAGGTTTGTGCTATGTTCCCATTTCAACCGGAGACCATCTGATCCGGTCTGGGGATATCCGAACATCTTGTCAAGGAGCATTCCTGATTTATAAAGCGCAAGATTGGTATAGTAAATAATAAGCCGGTTTGGATGGTCAAATCCGGATGAAAGCTTTATCACTTTATCCCATTCCTGCTCCTGTGAATAATGAACTAAGCCAAGAAGCTTCTCTGCATTTTTGTTGTATCCAATCAGCAATATACTCCCGGTCAGGATTAAGTAAAGGATACCACTTGCTGCCTGTCTGAATAATCTTTCTTTATGCTGAAAAGGATTATTATTCAGATATTTGTCTGAAACACGGTTTGTTAAAAGTAACATTGGTGTCCATGCGATCAGTAGGATTAATATGACAAGAGGGAGAGACCTTAGTTCCGTAATAACAGGATGCAGAAATATCCCTGAGATGGGCATATAGAACAGAAATTCTGAGAATAGGACCGGGATAAGCAGACTTTCTGTAAGATAAAATATGGCTATTGTTAAATATCTCTCTTGTTTCCTGTATAGAAGTTCATGTATGATGCACATGATAGTCACGGGTAGCGAAAAACCACCTGTAAGCAGGTAGAGAACAGGCCAGCCGATCATAAACATAGTGTACCTGCGCGATGTCGTCTTTAGCGAAATATAGACTGCGAAAAACAGGAATGAAATAATCAGACCGGTACACTGGCTGAAAGTGAATAGTTCGTTACCCTGGAGAATGATAAGAAACCAGGACGTAAGAAGAGCAGGTACAACACTGTTTATTCTGTGCTGTTTGTTTATATAATCTGAAAGTTGGAATACAAGAGTAATTCCGGCTGAGATTATAAATGCCCCAATCCATGGCAAAATAAAGAATTGAGTAAAAAAGCTGCCTGTGTAAACAATAAACCCTCCAGGCTCTTTGAGCGTTTCCGCAAAGTAGCTTAAGCTGAATCTGAAAAGCTGATGTTTCTCCTGGGATATGATATGAAACCTGTTGAATAATCCGAAATAGAGCAGGGATATCAGGAAAATTCCTGCTGAAAAAACCCATCCATAGTTAGCTTGTCGTCTGAGCATTAATAGAGGAAGAAATATTGACTGCAATTTAATAAAAATGCAGTCAACAGAATAGATCTGACATCTCCATTAAACAGCCCATGTCATTTTAATGCCTCTCCAGTCATTCTCCGGGCCTGTGTTATGGCCGCCATTAAATGGGCTTCTTATTCCTATACCCTTCTTCAGGTCCGATTTTTATCCAGGTTATCCGTTCTGAATCATCTCCCTGACACGGATAACATTATCTTTATAGAGTATAGCTACCACTGCTGTGCATCCCACCTCAATATACTTCCCATCCCCTGAGATGCCTTGGCATAACAAACCCTAAAATGAATAACCGAAATCTTTGAATTATAACTGAAAGACATCAGTATCTTTTTAATGCCTGATGCAGTGGCAGCTTTTATCTTTGCATAGTTTGCAGAGGTTCCTGGAATGAATTAAAGGATCATTCATAAAGTCCACGATGATCTGTTAACATGGCAACTGCGGGGATGGGGTGGTTGCCAGTACAGAGAAACTGGACTTTCATGAGCTTGTTATTTGGATGGCTGCGGTTGTGCCGGTCCGTCCTGATGAGCACCTGATTCAAGGAATTTCTTCTGTTCCTCTGTGAGAATGTTCATGAATGCTTTTCGCTGTGATTCGCGAATGTTCTGCAGTTTGGCAAATGATTCTTCCCTGAATTTATCCATTTCCTCCATATTCTTCAACCTGAGATCGGAAAGAGCCTGCCGTTGTTTGTCGGTAAGTCCGGGCAATTTGTCAGGTTGCATGAATCCGGGGCCGGGGCCTCCTGGCATCATTTCATCATTATTCTGGTCATGAAATCCTTCAGGTCTGATGTTGCCTTCCATGCCTGGCATTCCCCTGTGTATGGGTTCCATTTCACTATTATGTCTTTTCGCCATAAAATGGTCTTCCCTGTCACACATCCTTCCGCAGCTCCTGCGGCATCCGGTACCGGTCATAGCGACGACCAGTACAATAACAGATACTGTAATTAACCTATTCATAGATGCATTATTTAAATTATACTTTTAATTTGTCCCAATATCCGATGATATTATCAGGGATATCTTAACTTATAGACAACCAGATGTTGCAATATATTCCGTAAATCGGGCGATTTAACACTATTTGATTTAATACCGGTCGTGAAAATTACCGGAGAACGTGAAAATCAAGCTGCCCGGTTAGTCAGAAGAATTCCCGGAATTTGGTAAATTCGCGGTCTGGAAAAAACAGGTGAATCGGATGACAGAGATCCAGGAACAGGATGTGGAACAATCAGTAGCTTTTCCCGACAGGAGAAGGACCCGGATAGCGGTCACATTATATTATTTCTGCATGGGGCTTGTTTTTTCATCCTGGGCAAGCAGGATTCCTGATATTAAAACGAAACTGCATCTTAATGATGCTGTTTTCGGGACAATCCTGTTCGCAATGCCTGCTGCACAGTTCATTATGATGACCTTTTCAGGAAGGCTGGTAACCCGTTACGGGAGTCGTAAAATTGTACTTTTTGCTCTTCCCGCGTATTCTATATGCCTTAGTAATGTTGGTCTTGTACAACATGGTTGGCAACTGGCCATAGCTCTGTTTTTGTTCGGTCTTTCGGCAAACCTGTGCAATATTTCGATCAATACCCAGGGAGTAGGGGCTGAGAAGTTGTATGACAGACCCATTATGGCATCGTTTCACGGAGGATGGAGTCTGGCCGGTTTTACAGGCGCCCTTATCGGTCTGGCAATGATCAATTTTAAAATACAGCCTTACTGGCATTTCCTGATGGTAATTATTCCTGTGTGGCTCATCATCGGTATTAACAGCCCGTTTCTTGTGAGAGGAAAACCTCAGGTAGCAGAGGAGGAAACAAAGCGGAAATTTTTTAACAAACCTGACTCAGCCCTTCTTCAACTGGGGATAGTCGCGTTTTTCAGCATGGCAAGTGAGGGATGTATGTTCGACTGGAGTGGATTGTATTTCAGGGACGTCGTAAAAGTCCATCCTTCACTGGTGATTCTTGGTTACACCTCATTCATGATAATGATGGCTACCGGTCGATTCATGGCCGACTATTTTACTGCAAAGATCGGCAGAAAAAAGTTGCTGCAGATCAGTGGTGTAATGATTTCGACCGGGTTGTATACCGCTGTTTTATTCCCTGATCTTGTGGTCTGCACTATTGCATTTATGGTCGTGGGTCTTGGTGTTTCAAGCGTGATACCCTCTGTTTACAGCGCAGCGGGAAGGCATACAGGAGTTCCCCCCGGAATTGCACTGGCAACGGTAGCCAGCGTAAGTTTCTTAGGGTTCCTCATGGGCCCGCCCATGATCGGATATATTTCACAGGTAGCCGGTTTGCGATCGTCCTTTGCCGTTATTGGTATTTTTGGAATTGGAATATCCCTTATTGTTTCGAGGATCAGGCTGCTTAACAATTGATAACATTTTTCTCGTTTAGCCGGGAAGGCCTTTAGCGATGATGCCCATTCCGAATCGGAAGAAGATGATTTGCATATCTGAAGTTTTTCATGAGATCCTTAGTTTCTAACCAGTTACCTGTGATGTTACTGTGAACTGATATGCAACTCATACCTGGAGGTGATGCATCTTTGTTGCTTCTCAGAGATAATTGCAATTGTCTGAGTATAAATGAACTAGATCTGAAAATGTGAAGCCGGACTGCTTACAACTGTTTGAAAGAAAAATATAATTTCATTGTTCGCAGGTACCGTTTTTTTTCTGAAATTGCATAAACATCCGGACAGTTCAGAGGTAATGGTATCATTAACTGTTCTGACAGATGAAGTTGTCTGACATAAAACAGATAAATTTTTTAAAAAATTATTGCAATTGTTCATCTCTCAATTAAAACTCGGAATCATGACACTAACCGGCAAACAGCTCAGGACAGCGCTATTATTGATCACGCTGCTAATTTCTTCATGCGCTAATAATTCTAAGGAAAACTCAACCGGGAACCTGTTGAGGAGGACCCCTGAAGCTGAAGGTGTGGATTCCAGGGGTATTATGGCATTTCTCGATGCTGCTGAAAAGAGCAATCATGAATTTCATAGTATCATGTTCATCAGACATGGTAAAGTTGTAGCTGAAGGTTGGTGGTCGCCATATTCTCCGGTTCTGAAACATACACTCTATTCAACGAGCAAAAGCTTTACCTCAACTGCTGTGGGCTTTGCTGTTTCGGAAAAAAGGCTGAAGGTTACTGATAAGGTCACTTCTTTCTTTCCTGGTATGCTGCCGGACACAATCAGTCCCAACCTTGCAAACATGGAAGTCAAGGATTTGCTCACAATGTCGGCCGGACAGGATCCGGAGCCTACATCATTGATAGTTCCTGCCGACTCCAACTGGGTAAAATCATTTCTTGCACGGCCTGTTGTGAATGCACCCGGGACTAAGTTTCTGTATAACTCACTGGCAACATATATGTTATCGGCTATAGTCCAGAAAGTTACCGGTGAAAAGATCATAGATTACCTGACAACCAGGCTATTCAAGCCTCTGGGGATCGAAGGGATGGACTGGGAAACTGATCCGAAGGGAATAAATACAGGAGGGTGGGGGCTCCGTCTTAAAACCGAAGATATGGCCAGGTTCGGTCAGATGCTGCTTCAGAAAGGAAATTGGAACGGGAAGCAGATTGTTCCGGAAGAATGGATCAATGAGGCCACTTCATTCAAGATCGATCAGGCACCGGGCCTTCCCGATTCTTTAAGGAAGAAGGATGACTGGCTCCAGGGATACTGCTATCAGTTCTGGAGAAGTACACACAATGCTTTCCGCTGCGATGGCGCATTCGGACAATTTATAATTGTTCTGCCGGAAAAAGATGCAGTTATTGCAATAACCTGTGAATCACTTAATATGCAGGGAGAGCTGAACCTTGTCTGGGAATATCTGCTTCCATCTGTAAAGGATGCTCCGCTTCCTGAAAATAAATCTACCGCAGATGCACTGAAACAGCGTCTTGCTACACTGACATTAACATTACCGGAAAAGAGCAAGGCAGAAGGTATTGCTCCAGCAGTAACCGGGAGAACATTTAAAATGGATAAGAATGACTGGGACATCGAATCCATGTCATTCAAATTCAATGACGAAGATTGTCATCTTACAATTAAAAAGAGAGGAAAAGATTTTGATTTCACTCTCGGAAACAACAATTGGATAGCCAACCAGACCTCCCTCCCAGGTCCGAATCTTCTGTTTAAAGCAATAGGTCACTTTGCAGGTATCCCACCAGTAAAGGTAGCCGCAGTTTACAGATGGAAAGAAGGTAATAAACTGGATCTTATACTGCGATATATTGAAAGTCCTCATACAGAAACACTATCCTGTACCTTTGAGGGTGACAAAATCTCAGTGTCAAGGAGATTCAGTTTCCTTAATGAACTTATTACGCCTGATCTGAAGGGACATGCATTAAAATAAACCTGTCTCCGGAATAACTAACTGTATTATAATCCCCGGTTGAATTCACTGTGAAGAATTGCTGGGCCATGTTTCCGCTTAATTATCGGAAAATGTATCTGATTGGGTAATTATAATAGTTGCAGCTCAGACAGATCGTATGGTTGCTGAATATTCCACAAGTTATTTCATGATAAAAACATTGAGCCTGCCAGTTCAGGGTTTATTTACTTAAATTTACAGTAGCATTTTTACTTACCTGTATGACACTTTCCAAGAAGACAAGATATGCAATGGTGGCACTTACCATGCTTGCCCGTGGATATGGGGAAGGCCCCATTCAGATAAAGGATATCGCTGAATCTGAGAAGATCCCGAGAAGTTTCCTGGAGAATATCCTTCTGGAACTGAAAAAGATGGGAATACTGGGCAGCAGGCTCGGCAAATCCGGAGGCTATTTTCTGTTACGCAAACCGGAAGACGTCAGCCTGGCTGAGATTATCAGACACTTTGAGGGAACAATAGCCCTGATGTATTGCGTGTCGGAGAAAGCCTACCAGCCATGCGAGTTCTGCAAGGATGAAACAAATTGCGAAATCAGGAAAGTCTTCAAGGAGATAAGAGACACAACTTACAGTATTCTGAACAGGACCACTCTGAAAGATCTGGTAAGGTCAGATTACTGAGACCTGTCAGGGGATGAAAAGCCGGAGAACTATTTGAGAAAATTGAATTTCTTCAGGAATTCATCTGTTGTAGCAAGTATGTCATCATCAAAATACCGCGAATATTTTTGGTTACCCTCACCAAGGTAATGCCTTCGTCCGGCAAACTGGTGCAATTCAAAATAGTTCCCTTCTTTTTTCATTCCTTCAGCGAAGTACTGAACAGTCCAGATGGGTACCTGTTCATCAAAGGTTCCGTGAAATTCGATCATTGGAGGCAGACCTCCCTTTATGTTATGGGTAGGAGAGATGCTCCAGATAAGGGTTCTGCGCTGTCCGAGAAGTCTGTCACACCAGCCTTCGAGGGTATTCACGCAGGAAGAAAAAAGCAGTATTGCATCAGGAACGCAGCTCACAGAAAGATCATCTGTTTTTTCATTGTAAGAATCTATCATGGCAGTTGATAAGGCAAGTTGCCCTCCGGCTGACTGCCCTGCGGCTATTATCTTATCTTTGCTGATGTGATATTCTCCGGCATTTTTCCTGACCCAGCGCAACGCAGACCTGGCGTCCATTACACATTCAATTGGACCTATGGATTGATGAGGAGTAACCCCGTTCTCAATTGAAAGTCGGTAGTCGACTGAAAAACATATAATCCCCATCACGGCATATCTTTCACAGGTTGTAAAGAATTCAGAAGGGGAACCAAACGCCCAGCCACCCCCGTGAAAGAACACGATAGCTGTATTGTTTTCATTTTTCAATGACTGATCGGTGTAGAAGATGTCGACTTTTAATCTGAAAGTGTCTACAGATTTGTAAACCTTTTGAACATGCCTGATCTGCCCGTCAGTCTGGTCTGTAAAGCCCGAACGTAAAAGGTTATTTCCAGCGCCGCTGGCTCCGGCGATCATCGCGGAAAGGATCAGAATAGCACATAGACAGGTTTTCATAACTATCGTTTTTGAAGATTGTATTTTGCCATCCAATTGATTTATATACACATTCCTGCGTGCACTGACCTCGTAATCATTTCAGTATGAGTATTTTCAAAGCAGACCCTTCTGAATGTAATCTGAAACGATGAGTCCCCAAGCTGAAAAAGAGCCCTTTAAAATATTATGAATCAGCTATGAAACGGTTTGTTTTCCTGTTTTACCTGGGATTGTCCTTCTTATGTTTGAAGTAACCTTTAAGTAGGAAAGAGTGCTGCAGGGCTTCCAGGTCAACATCCAATTTTTCGGTACTTGATTTCAGGTTGCTAATGATAACCTTCAGTTCAGCCCCTGTGCCTTCGTCATGCAGGATGGTGCCAACAGGTGTTTTTGGATTGCTTTCAGCGCTTTTCAGGTTGTTGATTAATAAAGTAGCTGTATCTGCAATTTGTCTTAACCTGAACACGGATGTTTTTAATGAGCCAAAAACTGCAGTGTCGGTTATCAGTCCATTAGCAAGGGTACCTTTCTTGTTCAGCCCTGAACTCAGTTCCGAAAGGGAACTAATCATTTCCCGGGCTTTTTCCGAGGCATCCCTGAGAGAAGCTGTGGCCTCATTTATGTTTGTATAAACGGAATTATCATTCAGCAGCTTGCCTATTGTCCCATCGCCTTCGGCAAGTTTTCTGCTTAATATTCTGAAATCACCGGTTATTGCTTTCAGGTTCTCATTATTCTGTTGGAGTGTACTGATCATCTCATCGGCTGAAAGGGTTTTCTCAAACTGGAGTTTATCCCCCTCTTCAACATGACCTGCTGCCTGAGTGCCGCCAAATATGATAAGAATCCTGTTTCCTATTAAGCCGTCGCTGCCCAGCTTTACCCTGGCATCTTTGCTAATATATTGCTTCACTTTGGAATCAATGTCCATTACTACTACCACCCCGTTGACTCCACCCAGATGCAGGCTTTTGACAGTCCCGATCCGTACTCCAGAGAACCAGATGTAATTGCCTTTCTGGAGACCGTTGACATCATCAATGCACGCTACTATCTTGATCCTGTTCTGAAGAGACTTGTTCAGGTTTCCTATAAGAAGGATGCCTGTAACCAGGATAGCCAGTCCGATAAGGACAAATATTCCAACAATAACAGAATGTCTATGAGAAGAATCGTTCATGTTTTATTGTATAAAGTTGTAATTGTAGAATCCTTTTATTCTTTCATCTTCACTGGCAAAGACCTCGTCGAAGCTGCCAACTTTCAAAAATCTACCCTCTTCGAGCATGGCAATACGGTCGCCGGCGTTTTTAGCACATGTAAGATCATGTGTAATAATAATTGAACTGGTGTTAAACCTCTGCTGTACCTGATTTATCAGTTCAATTATCTCCACGCTGGTGATTGGGTCAAGCCCCGATGTGGGTTCATCGTATAGCATGATTTCGGGTTTGGTAATGAGTGCACGGGCTATTCCTATTCTTTTCCGCTGTCCGCCGGACAATTCAGCCGGCATCTGGTATATTTTCTCAGAAAGGGCCACTGCATTGAGTACTTCCTCCACTGAATCACGGACATTCTGCTTGCTTAATCCTTTTAGGTTCATGGTTAACGGAAACGCCAGGTTCTGAAAAACATTCATGCTGTCATATAAGGCGCTGCTCTGGAAAGAGAAACCTATCCGTAACCGCAACGCATTCAGTTCGGCTGTTTTGAGTCTGTCGATCTGTTTCCCGAGAACAATTACTTTTCCCTGGTCAGGTTTCAGAAGGCCGACAATGATTTTAAGGAGAACAGACTTTCCTGAGCCTGACTTGCCCAGAACAGTCAGATTCTCACGCTTATGAAGATGTAGATCTATACCGTTCAAAACTGAGAGATCCTCAAAAGACTTATGCAACCCCTCGATGCTTATAACGGTTTCAGTTCTGTCAATTATATTATCCGGGTCGTATGATTTCATTCTTCAAAGATATCTTATCCAGTTCACAATCTGAACGATCACAAATTCCTCAAGAAAAATAAGAAAGATAGACAGTACTACAGCCTGGTTGGCTGCCACACCCACACCTCTTGTTCCCTGGTTTGCATTAAACCCTTTATAACATCCAACTATTCCGATTGTGAAACCATAAGTAACTGCTTTAATCACATTTGTGAACAGGTCAAGGAATGTAAGAGAACTGAAAGCATTACGGAGAAAAGTCTGAACACTGATTCCTTCGATGGAATTGATATTGACATAAGATCCAAACAATTCGACAAAATCGCAGTAAAGAGTCAGAACAAATATTGACAGAGTAGCTGCAACAACCCTTGTTACCACAAGGTATTTGAAAGGATTAATAGCCGAAACTTCCATTGCGTCAATCTGTTCCGTTACTTTCATTGATCCGAGCTCGGCGCCTATACCTGAACCAACTTTCCCTGCCGTAATCAGGGCAGTTACCAGCGGGCCGAGAGCTCTCACTGATGCGATTCCCATAAGTGACGGCAGCCATGATGTGGCCCCAAACGACTCAAGAGAAGGACGGGATTGCTTAACAAACACGAAACCGATTATAAAACCAGTAATGGTTATCAACCCCAGCGACCTAAGTCCGATCTCAAAACATTGGTTGATCATCTCGCGGAAATAAAATGGCTTCCCGAACGCCTCCTTGAAGAAACGAGTCGTAAATTTAAACCCGTTGTAGGTCTCAGTCAGGAAGTTATCGATCTCCTTGGTGAACAGGTATCTCTTTTTGTTATTACCATTCATTTTCCATCAGTACTTTTTGCCAAAGTAAGTATTTTTATATCAAGCAGAATAAAGTTTAAAACTAATCATTATCACTTTTACACTACATAACATGACTCCTGATAATTTCCATAGTAATCAAAAATTTTTAAACAATGAAACTAAAAGATAGCAAAATTTTGTTTTCAGGAGCGGATGTCTTCATGAAATATTTTTTAGATACTGATTTTGAGATTCCGGATTTCTTACGCATTAAAATATTTGGTTAGTATCCTCCTTTTATTATGCCATGAAAAGCCGTAGATGAACAGCTGAAATATTTAGTATATTGTTCCGGTAAAGGTTTATATTCTTATTGCCTGTCAGAATTTTATTTTCACAGGTACTTCTGGTTTTGAGCATGTCATAAAATTAATAGTTTGAATATGAAAAGGTTGTGTCTTTCGGCCGTTTTACTTATCATTTATCCGGCTGCATCGTTTCTTTATGCCCAAAACAGTGCAATCTGGAGATCTTCTACCAATGAAGAAAGATGGAATGAGAAACAGGTGAAAACCTCGCGGGCCGGCAATACCGTTCCTGATATCGTTATCGATCCGTCAGTACAGGAACAAACTGTGGAAGGGTTCGGAATCTGCTTTAATGAACTTGGATGGAAGGCCCTCTCGGTACTTGACAGCAAAGAACGTGAAGCAGTTATCAGAAAACTTTTCGATCCTGTCGATGGACTTAAGCTTAATATCTGCAGGATGCCGGTCGGTTCAAATGATTATTCCAGAAACTATTATTCCCTGGATGATTCGGTAAAAGATTTCAGCATGAGGTATTTTTCCCTCAAAAGAGACAGGGAGATGCTTATCCCGTTTATCCGGGCGGCTATGAAATATAAGCCAGACCTTCGCATATGGGGATCACCATGGTGTCCTCCATACTGGATGAAGGTAAATGATCATTACGCCTGTCGTACAGGAGAAAGTAACGGGCTCCCTCCTGAAAAACAAGGGAGTGAAAATAATACTCAATTCAGGATGCAACCCGAATACCTGAATGCCTATGCCCTTTATTTTGCAAAATACATCCTGTCCTACAGGAGTGAAGGTATTTATGTAACAGGCATACATGTGCAGAACGAAATGAATTCCTGCCAGAGCTTCCCTTCATGCATATGGACTGCCAGGGATCTGGGAATATTCATTGGAGAATATCTTGGCCCTCTGCTGAGAAAGGAGATACCTGATGCAGAAATATGGTACGGAACCTATGAAAGACCCCTGGTCGAGAAAATTGATACTATTATGCAGGATCCTCTTGTCTCAAGGTATATCAGCGGGGTGAGTTTTCAGTGGGCGGGTAAAGACGCTATCCATGCTGTTCATTCAAAATATCCGGCACTGAAGCTGATGCAATCTGAAACCGAATGTGGCGATGGGAGTAACGACTGGAAAGCTGCCGAATATACATTCTCACTTATGAAACATTATTTTGAGAATGGAATAAGCACTTATACCTTCTGGAACAGCGTTCTTGATGAAACAGGGAAAAGCATGTGGGGCTGGAAACAGAATTCGCTGATAACAGTTAATAGCGCCACTGGAAAGACAGAGTATAATCCAGAATATTATCTCCTGAGACATTTCAGTTATTATGTTCATCCCGGAGCAAGAAAAGTGAAGAGTGAGGGAAAAAATCCCGGGATACTCGCGTTCATTAATCCTGATAAAAGCCTTATCCTTTTTATCTGTAATTCCTCTGATGACATATTAAATGAAAATATAAGAATCGGCAGTAAAGATCTAAAGGCAGTTCTGAAACCTCACTCTTTTAATACTTATAAATTAATCAATTATGACAGTAAAGGAATGTTAGTGTCTTTCCTGTAAACTGGTTTTCAGATACTTCATTGATTGATCTTATCATAAGAAATGCTTATGACACCGGACGAGTAACTTTGTGATCCGGAAAAGCTCCAATTGCTTCCCTTTGATATTTCCGGAAAGAGTCTGATCCCTTCTCCAAGAATTACCGGGATAAGGCTGATTATCATCCGGTCAATGAGATCTTTATTCAGAAAGTGTCTGATCAGGACTCCTCCTCCCACCAGCCAAATATCTTTATCCTCAGTTTCTGCCATACGTCTGACAAATAATTCCGGGTCTTCATAAATGGCAAGAGTGTCAGGAGTCTCGGGTCTGAAAGAACTGTTGGCAGTGATGACGTATGTTTTAGTCCCCTTATAAGGTCATTGGATCCCGAATCCCAGGACCTCTGAATATGTCCTTCTGCCCATTACAATCGATGAAATTCCTGACAGAAATTCAGAGTATCCGTAATCAGTATTATCACTATCCGGCAGCATGGTAAGCCAGTCTATGTTGCCATCGGGTCTTGCAATAAATCCGTCTAATGAGCTGGCTATAAATAAAATGACTTTTCCCATGTTCAAAAAATTTGATTTTCTGAATTATCCCCGGCCCTCTTTTTTCTGAAAAAAGTATTCCGGGTACATTTAATGGAAAATCTTTGCTGGTTTGGTCCTGATGGTTCATCCAGTCACGACAGGAGTATCGTCCAGACCCTTAATAAGGATCGTATCACAGGTTGAAGAGTTTAACCTGTATCTGAGAATCTTCTGATATGCCTCTGAGAAATACCAGTCTTCAAATTCCTGTTTGCTGTTAAATCTGATAAGAACGGATTTTGTGTAGTTCCAATGTCCTTCCAGAACAACCGGTTTTTCGTCAACTGCAAGGTATTCACCGTTGTACAGGGAAAATACTTCATCAATCTGGTCAAGATACTGTTCATACTCTGCCTGATCATTGATCCTGATCTGTGCAACAAAATAGTAGGCCATAGGTTGTAATTTATTTCAGGAAAAATTCATTAATAATTTCAGTTCCGGGAGATTTATGGATTTAAATATAAATGTAAACCAAATACTTAATTTGAAGTCAGGAAAAATTGTATTCTCAGAAATCTGCACGGATTCGGTTCCTTTCTGATGTCTCTTTTCAATATGCTCTCTGGTTGCGAATATGGAAAATTCATTTCATAATTCCGCATGACTTAATCAATAACTATATTTGAATTTTGATAGGTCCGAAAGATCCACTAAAATAACCTTGAGCATGATTCCCGAGCCAGGACAGATTAACCTGAACTTTACCAACTTCATTATTCTGCTAGGAGTTGTCCAGGGAATACTGTTAAGCTTTACCGGGTTAGCAAGTAAAAAAGTGTCGGGCAGGATCCGGGGGGTGTTGTTTTTTCTGATAACCTGTATCATGACCGAGTTCTTCCTGAACAGGTCGGGATACATGTACCGGGTTATTGCCCTTGTTGATTTTTCTGAGCCTTTACAGTTCGCCATACCTCCGCTTGTCTACCTTGGAGTGCTGAGCCTCGACAGTGAAGCTGATTTAAAAGGTTGGCAGTTTCATTTCATTCCCTTTATCCTTTATCTGATTTATTTTCTTCCTTTTTATTTTGCACCGGCAGACTATAAGTTTGAAAGTTATTATTTCACGCATCACCTTAAGGATATACATTTTCAGTCTGAGTATCGTTTTTATCTGAGGTATGGGAGCTTCAGAAATTTCCAGATGCAGATCTTTTATATCCAGACAACCATCTACCTGATCTTCACTTTTCAGAGGATTCGAAATCTGAAATTATCTGCTCAGAAGCTGAGCCAGGTGCATTCTCTGGCAATCGGCTGGTGGTTCATTTTCAGCATACTTATTGCATTGCTCGTTGTTGTGGTTATAGCGGTTAAAATATTGTTTGTCAGAGATCTGGGTGACCATATTATTGCTTTTTTTCTTACATTTATCCTGTATATGAGCAGTATTGCAGAGATGATCGGACCTGCCGCATTTAAAAGTGCCAGGAAAGAGGAATTGTCAAGGGTGGCAAGGTCGGAGTCCTCATCCTCAGGTTTGGATGAGATCAGAATGTCGGAAATATTTCAAAAGCTCCTCCGGTTGATGGAGTCGGATCACCTTTACAGGGATAATCTGATTTCATTACAGAAACTGGCTAAATCGGTTGGCGAGCCAGGATATATCGTTTCAAAAGTCATTAATGAAAAAAGCGGGTATACATTCTTTGACTGGATCGCATATTTAAGGGTTGAAGAGGCCAAGAGGCTTCTCACGGATGGTCCTGCAAGGAATTTTACTATCGAACAGATAGCTGAGGAAGTAGGATACAATTCAAAGTCGGCCTTTAATAAAGCGTTCAAGAAGTTTACAGGCACCACACCTTCCGAATTCAGAAACGTCATGTAATCATTTGCTTAGGTCGTATCCGTTTGCGAATACGCGCACCTGCCTCGCGATCAGATCCTCCTCAGTCAGATATGCATTCTTACATAGCCTTTCCTGCGAATTAGCTTTGTCCGTAAAAATATCTGAACCATGAAAAGAATGTTTTTTGTTGACTGGCTTAGAATACTGGCAATCGCCACTGTATTCATTTTTCATACTTCACATTTTTTCGATCCTATTTACTGGCATGTTAAAAACCCTGAGCAATCTCAGCTTGTCCTGGTTTTTCTGGGATTCGTGAACACCTGGATCATGCCATTATTTTTCTTCCTGTCCGGAGCAGCCGGCTATTTCAGTATGGATAAACCGTTCAAAGGATTTATTTCAGGAAAAACTCTGCGTTTGCTTGTACCGTTGGTGTTCGGTATTCTCTTCCTTATCCCTCCTCAGAAATATGTTGAGGCGTTGTCAAATAACAGGTTCTCCGGAGGTTTCTTTGAATTCCTTAAAAGCTACTTTGGTGGAGGCATGTTTAACTACAAGATGGGATTTAATGTAGCATGGATTGGTGTCATCTCATATCACCTTTGGTTTCTAGGTCACCTTTTCATCATTTCAGTTGTATTCTACCCCCTGCTTCGTATTCTGAAAAGTAAGGTTAAAACAATAAGCAATGCCGTTAGCAGATATACATCCTTCGCGGGAGGAGCATTGCTAATGTTCATCCCTGTCGCAGTAGTAAGAGTTCTGCTTAAAATACATTTCCCGGAATATACCGGCTGGGCTGATCTGGCCACTTATTCAATGTATTTCGTATACGGGTATTATTATTTAAGCCAGGAAAATCTTAGAAAAACTCTTCCGGCATCATTTTGGATGAGCTTGTTAACAGGGTCAGTGTTGTATATTTTTTATATGATCTCCTTCATCTTCAAGGGAACATTTCTGTATGATTTATTTCAGAATAGTAAAGTCTATTACTGTTATGCTTTTCAGGAAACAGCAGGGGCTATTGCTACATGGTCATGGATAATAGTAATCATTTCGGCCGGGATGAAATACCTCGATTTTGAATCAAAATACAGACGGCCTCTTAATGAAGCGGTGCTTCCGTTTTATATACTTCACCAGACTGTCCTGTTACTTGTAGGATATGTTGTTGTGCAGTGGCATTGGAATGCATGGGGAAAATTCGGTTTTATAATGGTTTCATCTCTTTTTATTATACTGATCATTTACAATTTCGGCATCAGACCGTTCAATCTTATAAGATTTCTTTTCGGCATGGGGCCGGCTTGTAAAACCGGACAAACAGACAATAAAAAAACCACCGTCGCGGAGTAAATTGTTGTGCCCATTTATGCGATACCCGGAAAACATCATTTCCGGGTATTCACCATAATTATGGTTTATTTTAGTTTTTTATCAATCTCCATTGCGTCTTCATTTCTGTTTTCAGCTGTTCTTTACAGGAATTTTCCCATGTTTCAATCCTCTTATTACGAGATAAAGTATCACAAGAATGGTTTCAAGAATGGCGAAGATGAGCAGGCACAGGTGGTGTTTATATATCAGGAGCAATAGGATACCTGTGAAATAGAGAAAGAGCGAGTTGTATTCCTTCCAGATAACAGTGCTGAATCTGAAGGTATGACCCTCGAATGCCTCTTTCAGTTTATTCAGTTTTGGTATGATTGCATTTGTTGATGATGTGAATGCATCGAACCGGGTTCCGAACTTCTGTCTGAGGAAATCCTCCTCAGCACATATTATGAGGTAGTAAAAGAATATGAAAAGAGGGGAAAATATCAGGGTGAAAAGCAGTGAGTTGGCAAAAAGACCAAACCCTGCAATAAGAAGTATATTCCCAAGATACATGGGGTTTCTGCAAACTTTATACATCCCGTCGGTAACAAGGTCTTCAGCGTATATGGTTCTGTTACGACCTCCCCTGATAATATAGACCAGCCCTATGGTAAGACATCTCGTAATAATTCCTGCTGCGATAACAAACGAACCTGTAATAATTGCCCATGTGCTGTTCTGGAAAATTACTCCTGAAGGGATGAACAGTGCAGCATAAAATACCGGGAACAATATATTCCGGTAGTGAAAAAGTATATTTCCTGATTTGGTAAACATTTAGCAAGTAGTTAGAATTTGAATAAATGGCTCTGTTTATTTTACTGCAATGAGACCTGCAAAATTATACCATCTGAAGAATGTTTCACATGAATGGAAACCTGCATCGTGAAGGAGCTGGCAGTTCTCACTTACTTTATAAGGGATGAGAACGTTTTCAAGCGCCTCCCTTTTCTGGGCGATCTCCATCTCATCGTAGTTGTTCCTTTTTTTAAAGGCATAATAGAAATTGATGAACTTCCTGTTAAATTCAGGAGCTTCCGATAGTACTTTTTCAATCAGAATAATACATCCTCCGTTATTGATCTGGTCGTGGATCGATTTCAGCAGGGCCAGCCTGTTGATTGGTCTTACGAACTGCAATGTCAGGCAAAGGACAACGACTGATGCATTTTTTATCTGAACCCCTTTGTTCAGGTCTGCAGCCATGAAATCGAACGGCCGTTTAACGCCGTTATTCTCAAGGTTTTTTCTGCAACTTTTGAGCATCTCTACTGATTCATCCACCCCGACAATGCTAACCGAGGGGTCAAGAACAGTATTCATCGACAGAAGTGTAGTTCCTGTGGAACATCCGAGGTCATAAACTGAGGTGCCGGCCTTTGCATAATCATTGGCGAGTTCGGCTATCATTCTCTGAAATTCAAGGTACATTGGGACCGAACGTACTACCATGTCGTCAAATACGTTTACAACGGCAGCATCAAACTTAAAATCGGAAGATTTTTCAATTCTAGTTTTAAAAATCTGATCAGTTTTCATTTAAGTATTAATTATTAATCCATTTATTTATTATAAAAACAAGTTTTCAGGTACATGTTGCCCGATAGCTTGATCATAAATCCAGTAATTTTAAAAACCTACGGCCGGTCAGTGTTTTTGACCGGCAAGCGCAACTATTATTCCCAATTCCGGATAATTCCTTAGGGTTTGCCTGATTCCTGGTATCTTCCAGTCGCCTGAAGATATGCTGTCATGCTCAGGTTATATGAAGTTCTTGCATCCGTGTACTGATCCCGGCTTTGCTGGAGCAATGTCTGAGCTTCCAGAAGATCGGTAAGTGAAACAGTGCCTGCCTCAAAATAATCCTTGCTTATACGCAGGTTTTCAGTTGCGGACTCCACCGATTTCCTGGCTATGCCTATCTGCAGGTAAGCCTCCTGCAACTGGTTCCATTTGGATTCTATTTCGACTGTCATCATCTGCCTCATGTTCTGTTTTTCATTCATGGCCTTGATCTCACCCAGCCGGCTGCGTTTTATTTCATGTGATCCTGACCACCAGCCACTGATGGGAACCGATACCGTTGCGAACACCATACCGAAATCCACGTTCTTGTCAAGCATGTTATGATACATGTATCCGGCCCCTGCAGCTATTGTTGGCATATTTTTGCCAACAGCCATCTTGTGCTGAAGAGATGCCGCACTCACACTTTTGTCGAGCAGCATGTTTTCATTCCTGATGTTCAAACCATCCTCAGCATTTATATATTTGGATACAGGTGGGATAATCTCGGGAAATTCCGGAAGATTAATGTCAAAACTCTTTGAATCAGCGCCGGTAATATTGCACAGCATCAGTTTGTATACTTTGATGCCGTTTTCAACCTTGATCCTGTTGCTCTCAATCTTCTGTTGCTGCAATTCTATTCTCAGCAGGTCATTACGCATCCTGACTCCGGCATTTACTGAAGCATTGACGGTTTTGTCCAATTCTGCCAGCTGTGAAGCAACTACGTCAAGGGTTTTTACTTTTTCTTTGAGCGCCACAATCTGCCAGTAATATTCTTCGGTTTTGGATATAACCTCATTTTGTGTCAATCTGATCTTCAGCTCACTGACTTCTTTGCCAACTTTTGCGAGCTTGTTGCCATTTATTATCTGTCCTCCTGCAAATACAGGCTGAGTCGCAGAAACAAACCCTATGGTACCGTTATTGATCATCTGGAGAGGGAGGGAAGCTGGAATTCCGAGCGCTGCCGGGTCCATTCCCATTCCGGTCAGAATCTGGTTGACCTTTGTGAGATCGATTTTTTCATCGATCATGTATTCATTTGCCTTAAATGTCATACCAGACGCTGATACTGTCGGGAAGTATCTGGTAAACAGCTCCTTTTTTGTCTGGTCAGCCATCTCAAAATCCAGCTGGCTATTCCTGATCTCATAGTTGTTCTTCAAAGCCATATTAATGCATTCCTCCAGGGTATATACCTGTGCATTAACAATGGCAGGGAACAGGAGAATCAGCAGTGACAAATATTTTCTCATCTTCTGGTTTCATTTAATTTCCAATACAGAACCGGAAGAATTGTTATCGTCATAATAAGCAAACATACTCCGCCTGCAAAGATAACAATTCCGACTGGAGCCCAGAAAGAGCTTCCAGATATGATCATAGGCACTACACCTACTGAGGCAGCAGCCGATGTAAGAAAGATCGGGATCATTCTTCTCTTCCCTGCGTCGAAAGCTGCTTCTTTTGCTGACCAGCCTTCATCAATAAACCTTTGTTCAGCATGCTGGAACAGTAAAATCACATTCCTGACAGTCAGTCCGAATAACCCGATAAGTCCAAGGACTGCAGTCAGCCCAATAGTCAACCCTGATACCCATAAACCGAAAACAGCTCCGAATATGAATAATAGCAATGTGAACAATGAAATAAAGGTGAGTCCGAATTTCCCGTAAATGAATAGGAGGAAAAAGAATATCACCACAAAGCATGCGATTATCGCGTAGAATACCGGAGTAAGATTTTCCTTGTTATATTCAGGTTCTCCACCCACCTGATATTTGGTGCCGGCAGGCAAGGTCGGAACGATCTCTTTACTGATATCATCTTGCAGATGTGAGAGTAGTTTTGTAGGAATGACATTTCTTTTTGTATCTGCAGAAACTGTCAGAGTCCTTATCCCGTTGCGATGAACGATTTTATTTTCACTCCAGACCGGCGTTACTACCGCGATCTGGCGTAATGGAATATTAACAGAGGGAATAAGTGTTGAGATATAAGTGTCAGAAAGATCCTCAAGAGAAGCTTTATCTCTGCCTTTTGTTTTCAGAACAACAGGAATGGTCTCATTGTTTTCTGATAAGGTGCCCATATTAAAGTCTCCCGTGGCAAGCATCAGGTTGGCGGCTGCAACCGACCTGGTTACTCCAAGCTGCGATGAGGCAAAAGGATCAAGCCTGACATCCATTACCGGCAACATATCTCCCCAGTCTGTATGGACATTGGTTAGCTCCGGAATCTGACGCATTCTATCAGACAAAACCTTAGCCGCTTTTTTCAGATCTTCTGAGTTGTCTCCATAGAACCGGAACTCAAACGATGGGACATACTGGAAGTCAATCTGTTTGAATTTTATATATGCATTCTCAAAATAATGAGCATACTTGTCTGTGTAATCATTCAGCACTGCTTCCGTTTCAGCTGCTGAACCGGTATTCACAATAAACTGGGCATAACTGTCAGATGGCATCTTGGGGGCATAGGAAATATGAAACCTGGGCGATGACATGCCTACAAACTGGGTAATTGATCTTATCCGGTTGTCCTGACTAAGTATTAATCTGAATGAATCGGCCAGCTGACCAGTCTGCCTGATTGGCGTACCATCAGGCAGGCTTATCTCTACCGCAAACTGATCCCGCTCTGCTGTAGGCATCATCCTGAACTTAATATGGGGTGCAATAAGTACTGAGACCAAAATTGACAAGATCCCTATGGATATTGTAAGCCACCCGTGCCGGAAATTCCATTCGAGAACCTTTACGTACACATCATGAACCTTCTCGGTAGCTCTTTTTTTGCCGGATTCTTCTTCTCCCTTCAAATCCGGTTTAATCAGCGCTACCTCAAGAATCGGCAACAGGATTACGGCCAGTACCAACGACATCATCATGTTGATGGTAAAGGTGAATGGGAAGAAATATATGAACTCGGCAAGCTGTCCGTTGAAAAGTATCAGGATGGGATAGAAGATCAGGCAAATGCATGAGGTTGCCAGGAACATTGGCATAAAGTATTTATGGGCACTTTCCAGGGCGGCATCCCGTGGCTTCATGCTATTCTTCAGATTGAAGATATATCCGTCAATGATCACAATAGAATTATCTACAGTCATACCAAGTACAACTACCAGAGCAGCAAAGGTCACTGTATTGAGAGGTATCCCGAACATATACATTATTCCGATTGAAATGAATGTATTCAGAGGTATGACAATCGCGGTAACCAGGGCTGAACGAAGTGGAAAGAACAGGATCATTACCACAATAATAACCAGTATAGCGATCATCAGGTCCCGTAAAAAGGAAACTACTGAACTATTCACTACTTTGGCCTGATCTGTAATTATATTGATCGACACATCACCGGGCAGATCTGTCTTACGGAAGGCATCTATTGAATTCCGGACATCATTCCCGAATCTGACAATGTTATACCCCTCCCGCATTTCAACTGAGAGGACAAGACAAGGATTCCCGTTGAACTTAATGTAGCTTTCATTTTCAGGATATTCCCTTACAACATCTGCAACGTCCTTCATCCTTATCATGTTTCCATCATGGTCGCTGTAAACTATCTGATCCTCAACTTCCTGGATGGTGCTGTAGGCGGGGACCAGATGTACAGGAACATTCATCCGCTCATTCCTGATCAATCCCCCTGGTGCAAGGGATTGCGAGAAAAAGCCGGCCATTATCAGCTTGTCGCTTATTGCATATGTTGAAAGCTTGTCCCTGTCGGCATATACAGTTATTTGTTCTTTCTTTTCACCATGCAGCCGCAGATTCGATACCGACTCAATACGTCGCAGATCGTTGCAAAGATTATCTGCATAATCCTTCAACTCCTTGTAAGAATGGTCTTTGGATTCAATAGCGATAAGCAGCGCTGATGTGTCGCCAAAGTCGTCCTGGGCAATCAGGGCCAGTACTCCTGCCGGCAATTGCTGTTTGACAAGAGTCAAACCATGTTTTATCTTCGACCAGACTTCATCTTTATTCTTAACATTGTCGTTCAGTTCGACCATTGTATAACAGATCCCGTTTTGAGATGTAGTGGTCGTGTGACTCCTTTTAACTTCAGCAAAGGTGAACAGGAATTTTTCAAGAGGTTCGGCCAGCTGTTTCTCGATTTCTTCAGATGTAGCACCCGGGTAGACCCCCACGATCACTCCCTGTCTTATGGTATACCCCGGAAATTCCTGTTTGGGCATCACAACAAGAGCAATTATACCAAATATGACCAACAACCCAACTATGAGGAAAATGATGGCGACATGCCTCATCGACCAGTCAATAAGATCGTATTTGCGTTTCATCTTACTTCGATTTTGTCTCCATCACTTATTTTCTGGTAACCTTCGGTAATGATCTGATCACCTGAACTGAGTCCGCTCTTTATCTCTATACCGTTACCCTTTGCCTTTCCTGTGACAATGACCTTTTTCCTGGCATTACCACTATCGTTGCACCAGACAAATTTCTGACCATCCGGTGAGCTCATAACTACTTCAATGGGGATCACAATACTTTTTGTGCTGTTCCGGGATGCTATGCTGACCTTGCATACCATTCCTGGCAGAAGATCTCCCTGAGGATTAGGCAATGTTACAAATACAGGATAAGTATGAGATATGATGTTTGCTATAACATTCTTTTCCACTTTGGTTCCGGTGAATATTTTATCTCCTAAGGCAGACACCGTTATTTCGCTCCGGCAGCCTGAAGTTATGCCTGATATCTCGTTTTCCGGTACCGAAAAACTGATCCTGACAGAACCAATTTCCATGATTGTCATTATCGGCTTTCCGATAATGGCATATTCACCTGCTTCAGCCATTTTTTTCCCAACCACACCTGTTACAGGCGAGTAAAGAATACAATCCTCAAGGCCTTTTTTTGCAAGGTTGAAGGTCGACTGCGCCTGATGGAGTTTGGTATCTATGTCAACCATTTGTATTTCCGGAAGACTGCCGTTATCATGGATCGATTTTAAACGGTCATAACCATCCTGAGCCTGTTTCAATGCTGATTCAGCCGCATCATAAATATTTTTTGCAGAGGTTGTATTGAGTCTGGAGACAACTTGTCCCTTTTTTACGTGATCCCCTTCCGAAACAAGTATCCTGTCAATCGTTCCCAATGATGAAAAACTCAGGGCTACTGAGGAATTCTCCTGCACCACTCCTACATAGGACATCGTGCTCAAGTACTCTGATTCCTTTACGGTTTCAGTTCTGACAATAGTGATCCGGTTATTAACCGGTCCGGCGCTCTCCCGGGAAGAACACGACAAAAGAATGCATGGAATGCAGATTGTCAAATGCAAAATTCTCACAGGATTGAAACATTTCATCATGGCGATTTTAAATTTATCGTGCTGCAAAATTGGCCATATAAAAGATTATAAAATGTCCGAATCATCCTAAGAATTGTTCAGATAGTCGAAAAATGCATTAATTTTAACCTGAATTTGTTTGATTTTTTATTCTTTCTGTCGAAACGTATCACGGGAAATGGACAAAAAAGGCATTAAAAGCTATTCGATCGAGACACTTGGGAATTTAGATTTCCTGATAGAGGATGCTGATGTGCAATATGAAGGATTTTATTCCGCGCATCGTAATTCCTCACAGCTCAAACATCTTGAAATGTTCAAATATCCATGCAGGATAAACGCTTTCATTACTATACTTTGCGTTAAAGGCAGCTCAAAGATCATCCTGAATATGAAGAAATATACTATCTCGGAGAACTGCCTTTTCCTCAGCACTCCTAATAATATTATTCAGGTGGAACACTGGGGCGATTGTGAAATATATATCACCGCGCTGAATGACGATTTTGCCAAACAGATCAAAATTGATTACAGAAAGGCTTTGTCGATTTATCTTGGGATGAACAGACTCCCGTTGATTGTGCTTTCAAAGGCAGAGACTGATACTCTGGCGGCTATTTTTCTTAATCTGTCAGGTGATATATTGAGTTTCCGGGGATCTGAATACTCAAGTGAAATCGTACATACTTCACTGAATCTGGCAGCATATAAATTTTTCTCACTTACCGGGAAATACAGGGCTGCCGTTCAAGACTATTCGGGTAAAGGCGAAAGCCGAAAGGAGGATCACTATAATAAGTTCATTCAGCTGGTGGAGCGGAACTTTAAAAAAGAGCGTAATATTGGATTTTACGCCTCCCAGATTTGCATTACCCCTAAATACCTTACCTCACTAGTCAAAAGACTGACCGGAAGATCGGCTGCAGACTGGATAAACGGACTTGTTATACTGGAAGCAAAACATTTGCTGAAATATTCGGCAATGAATATTCAGGAAGTGGCTGATTATCTTAATTTCCCAAACCAGTCGTTCTTTACCCAGTATTTCAGGAGGCATACCGGTCTGACTCCTACGAGTTACAGACGTAAGACTTAACTGGAGATACGTTAAGATGCAGATACTACGGGAATATCATCCCTGCTTTCCTTTATAGAAACATTCTTTCAATTATTACTATCTTTAATACTGAGTTTAGCATAATTATTCTAACTATGAAACACTGGAAAATATTTATTGCAGCTTTTTTATTGTTATTATGTCCCGGGTTGAAAGCTCAGACTACTGAGAAGGGACCCTATACTATTTCTATGCTTGCCCCTGGAGTGCTACATATAGAGGACGGAAACAAGAGTAACCCTGCCGGTGTGCATACAGGGCCCGATGGAAAGGCAACCGGACTGAATAACTGCTCCGACATGTACCTGGTGATAGGAAAAGACAAGGCACTTCTCATTGACCTGTCGAACTTTATAAACTGGGATACTTCAGCGGTCAGATCACTGAGGGAAATTGTTACTTCTTCCATAGGAGGCAGAAAACTTTTGATAACAGTAACTCATAATCATGGCGATCATCTGGGGATGCTTCCGGCATTCAGGGATTACCCGGCCGCTTCTTTCTGGATCCCTTCTGAAGAATTCAAAGGTATCGATATATTCCCTGCGGAAAGAACTGTAAAATTCCCGGAAAATGCATCATGCGACCTGGGAGACAGGTATGTTATAACCACGCTTGAAATCCCCGGCCATACCGCCCACTCGACTATTTTCTTCCTGAAAAGCCGGAACCTGGTCTTCACAGGCGATGCCATCGGCTCCGGGAACGGGGTATGGTTGTTCTCTTACGACAGTTTCCTTTCATATAAGAAAAGCATAGACAAACTGGTAAATTACCTTAACGATCCGGCGAATAAGATTGATAAGGAAAAGCTGATCATTTACGGAGGTCATTACTGGCAGAAAGGGAATAAAGCAAAACTTTCCTCGCAGTATATTTTCGATATGCAGACACTGATCGGAAAAATAGGAGAGGGCAATGCGATTGAAGAAAAAACAACATATAACAAATATCTGGATACTAATTTCAGGTATGGAACCGCAACAATTACATGGAATAAGGCAGATGCACTGAAATATGCCGGAGCCAGGTAGCCGGAAATCCCCCAATCGCTATATTATTTATTGATCATAAATTCAAGATTAACCATTATCCAGATGAGACGCAGAGATTTTGTTACAAGGGTCCTTATTGCAGGGAGTGCTCTTGGACTTGCCACAGACTGTCGGAGGAGGATATTACCTGTTCCGGGGGTTACTGAAGATACAGAAAAGGAATCTGTTATATCAGAACAATCAGCACGAAAGACAATCAGGGAACCGGAAAGACAAGTGCCGGTACTTGCTGAAACTGATGTCCTTGTGATAGGTGGCGGTCCTGCCGGAACTGCAGCGGCAATCGCAGCAAGCAGGACAGGGGCAGAGACTTACCTGGTTGAACGTTATAATCATCTCGGTGGTCTTTGGACAGGAGGACTGGTATTGCCACTTCTTTCAACCCATGCCACAGACAGGAATAAACAGCGGAAACAGGTAATTTTCGGGATTGGCGGTGAAATGTCAAAAAGCCTGGCAGATATGGGAATGGCTGTTAATATTGAAAATCCGACCGTTGATCCTGAAGCGGCAAAATATGTTCTGGATAAAATGATCCGTGAAGCTGGCGTCAAAGTGCTTTATCATACCTGGGGCTCCAATGTAATAATGGATGGGAATACCATTAAAGGTGTGTTTATTGAAAGTAAATCGGGACGAATGGCAATTCTTGCAAGGGTTGTGATCGACTGTACCGGTGATGGTGATATTTTCCATATGGCCGGCGATAAATATGATGTTATGAATTATGCAATTGGTCTGAACCACAGGTTAGGTAATATAGACAGTATTGATGCAACGAAACCCGGCTACATTAAAATGGATATTGGTAATGAAACCCCTTTAAAGGGAGTTAACTGGGTCAATATGTGGGGAAAAGAAGATCAGAATGCTCTCGATATCGTTAATCTTTCCAGGCTCCAGATGGATTATCGCCAGGAAATATGGGAGAATTTTCAGAAGCTCCGAGGGACTCCGGGGTATGAGAACGTTTACCTCCTCGATACTGCCTCACAACTCGGGGTTCGGATGTCAAGAATTCTTGACGGTGAATACAGGCTGACACTTGCCGATACAATGAATTTCAGCTCATTTGATGATGTAATTGGGGTAAGTGGTGCCTGGACGTCAGTTCTGTACAAAGGGAAAAAAGTGACTAGAAACGAACGTCCGTTGTGGCAGATACCTTTTCGTTCGCTTGTTCCGAAAATTACAGAAAATCTGCTGGTTGCCGGTCGTTGTTTCAGCTTTGAACGTGAGCTCGTGGAAGATGCCAGGATCATAGGTACCTGCCTTGTTACAGGACACGGAGCAGGAACAGCTGCAGGTCTTGCTGTCAGGCAGAATGTATATCCCAGAAAGGTAAATATTCAAAATCTGAAAAAAGAGCTTATTAAACAGGGGGCATGGCTTGGATAGAAAGATTCCCTGTTCCATCCCGGATCAGGACAATTTCCACGTTAATCGCGTTTATACTTGCCCTGCCCGTTTCCTGGAAGGGTTTAACAGGCATCTATAACTGGTTGAGCCCATACCTGATGCTTAATTCGGTCCTGGCTCTGAGATCATTTGTCATCCTTAACCTTGCTGGAGCAATAGTACTCCTGATAGTTGTTATCCGCAAAAGATGGTTTTGCAGTCATCTTTGCCCGGTAGGGTGGTGCTGCGATAAAGTTTCCGGTCCCGGAAGAAGGAAAACCTGCAGATGCAACAAACTACCTGAAATCGGAAAATGGATTGCAGTAATCTCCCTGGGAGCATCGGTAACAGGTTTTCCATTGCTGGCTATCTTAGATCCTCTTGCTGTATTCAATGGTTTTTTTACCGTCTTTCAGGGAAACCTGAGCTTTCCCGGCTTCCTGTGGATTATTGTCTTCCCTTTGATCATAATTCTGAGCTTTTTCTTTCCCGGGATCTGGTGCCTGAAGCTTTGTCCTCTTGGGGGCTTGCAGTTGCTGGCTCATGATCTGAAGTGCAGTATCGGACGTCTGATCCCCTCAGGGAAAGAGGTTCCGGCAGAGGGAGATCGAGGAAGAAGATATTTCATTATGTCGGGAATTGGGCTTCTTGCGGGAGCAGCTATCCCCCGGATAATTAAGCCTGAAACTGTAAGTGTCCTCAGACCCCCGGCTTCAGTTAATCAGAATTTATTTAGCAGCCTGTGCTGCCGGTGTGGCAGTTGTATAAAGGCTTGTCCGACCGGCATCCTCTATGCACATACAGATCCTGATTACCTTATATCGTGGATGACACCGACAATAAGCTACAAAGGCGGCTACTGCCTGGAATCCTGCAATCTTTGCGGAACGGTGTGCCCCACAGGTTCAATTACTCTCTTCAGCACCGGCGCAAAAAGCCATATATTTATAGGTACTGCAAAATTACAACTTGACAATTGTCTTATATTGAATAATAAGGAATGTGTAAAGTGTAATGAATCCTGCAAATATCATGCGATCAGGTTTGCTGCAGATGGGAGCATCCTGCATGTAGTCCCTGTTATAGACAGAGATAAATGTGTTGGATGCGGAGCTTGTGAAGTAGCCTGTCCGGCGGCATGTATCAGGATTGTAAAGGCTGGAAAAATCTGATTTTCCTGATGATCTGCAAGTCACCTGTGCTATTTTCCTGCAAAATGAAAGATCCCCAGTGAAGCCGGTACATGAAAGTCAGGCTTTGGTGTTTTTGGATCAACCCAACTGATCCAGCTCTCTTTAATATCAGTGCCTGTTTTAACGAAATCAGCCCTGTAAAGTCCTGCAAACACATCATGAGAAATATCGATTCCAAGTCCGGAAATCGTTCTTAACGGAATTGCAACTTCGATCTGAAAACTTCCGGCATCTGTTTTGCCTGCAATTTTTATGCCCTCAATATTCCAGTTGTTGTCAAATTTCCGGTAATATGATGCTTTGTAATCGAGGATATGGCCGGCTGGATCGATCTCGAGGCAGTAATATTCCTTCATTGACGGGTCTTTCGAGAAAAACATCTCAACCCTGTCCCCATAGGCTACGTCCATTTCTTCAGTAAAAAGGTCCTTCATTAATAGTGTCTTTTCATCTGCCTTATAAAACAAGTACCAGTTATCCTTGTCGTAAAATGATCTGAACCTCGTTGGTAAAGGAGTTGTTGATTCCCAGGGAGAACAAAAATCAGCTAACAATGGGGCTTCACTCCAACATTTTTCATCATCGGACCCGTCGATGGAAATATTGTTGTCCCTGATGAAGTTCACACTATACCCATGATGGTTATTTTGATCTTTACAGGAGAAGGACAGTATTAGTAAAATGGTGACTATGGGAAAAAGATGTTTCATGGGAAAATTCATTTTTTTAACTATTTTGATTGATTGAAGATTCTGTTCCTGGTTATGTGTGTGGTTATGACCTGTTTATTAATCTGGCGGCTCTGGCAGCCACAAGTTGACATGGAAGGCAGTAATCAGCCCTCTTGCTGCCATGAGGATCACCAGGGAAACTCATTTGTTCATATGCTGTCAGATGCCCTTCACACTGGGCATAAGCTACATGACCGTATAAGCTTATGAGGAAATCGTTTCTTCTGCCGTATGACCACAAGGAGTAAAGGTAATCTGTCAGGGGCCAGTCGTCTATCCATCCCAAAAAGCGGGTTGTGCCGCAGAACTGACCGCCCCCGGTAAGTCGTGCATTAATAAGTCTGGTTGCCATATCACGGGGGAGGATACCGCTGGAAAGCAATTCGGGCCAGTACCTGTAATTTGTATAGCTTCCTTCGTTAGTTTCAGTGATAAATTTTGGTCTGGCAATATTTCCTGTCTGTCCGGGTAACCACCAGTCCGATTGATCACGGGGCCATGTTTTAATTATTGCAGAAATGGTTTTTTCTTTCAGACCTGAAGCACTTTTCCGGATGGCTTCAACTGAGGTAGAAGGAGCAGAACGGGTCTTTGTGCAAAGAGCTGACCATTGTTCCAGCCCTTTTACAATCCATGCGTTGTTGTGGAAGTAGACGTCAATCTGGTCCCTGGTGTCAGCTTCCGGGATACCTGCTACCAGTCCGTTTGCTGATGACGCTGACGACAACAGACGCAAAAGTAATTCCGCGATCGAGTCGAGTTTTTTGAACCCATCTTTAAACCATCCGTCAGTGCCGGCCCTCTCTTCAAGTATCGTCGCTGTATGTAACATCTGACCATACTCGCTTATTGATGGCCCATAATAATTGAAGGTGCCGTCCTCTTTAACAAAATTTGTAAGCCAGTAATTAAATAACCGGGCAGCCCGCTCATTTAAACCCCAGGCAGAAAGTGCGTCAACTGTGGCAATAATTACCGGAGGGAATCCGTCATGCTCATTTCCGGCATAAGTTCCGACTCCATACTTTGGATGATTCCCCTGAAAAGTGGCATCTATATGGGCAAGAGCGGTTCTGACTGACAGGTCCAGGAAAGGATGCCCGGTGTTGATTACCGGCACCGTTTTGAGATTTTTTATGTTCTCCTGTATCAATGTCGGATCAAATGCCGGAATTCCTTCCGGCCTCGGAAAAAGCTTCAGAATCTGATCCAGATCGGGTTTGCCCTTTATCATATCATAGACGGGGTCCTTCAACATATGCTGAAGCTTATCCAGCTGACTTTCATCGTGATTCCCGGATAAAGCTGCCTTTGAAGAAATGATAGTGAATGCTGAGAAGACTGCTGTCTTTTTAATGAAATCTCTCCTGTTCTGATTTGTCATTCTGGTGTAAATGAATATTATAAGTGTAGTCGGTTTTTGTTAACCTAAAATTACTTATAAAATTCCTCTCTCAGATACAATTGTACCTCCAAAATTTAACTATGAAAAGTCAACAGGTGTATACTTTTTAATACCGGATAGTTTCCGGAAATGGACAATTGGCCTCATTAATTATATATTTCATAAACTGGAAGCAGTTTTGCTCTTCCTTCCTTTTTCGTACCTTGGTCTGACATTTACAAGCAAGTATTTATGAAAACCCGGATATTCAGTATTCTTCTGACTTTATTTTACTGTTTTGCATCTTCAGCTATCAGTTATGGTGAACCATTTCAGGATTCCATACCGCAATTCCCAGGAAAAAAGACAGTCTGGAAAGGATTTACAAGATATGATTTTGAATTCAATGGCAGGGCATGCCGGATCGTATGCCCCGACAAACCTGCACCAGAGAATCCATGGATATGGAATGCCCGTTTCCCTGACTGGCACACAGATATTGACAGTATACTTCTTTCCCGTGGTTTTTTCGTTACGAATATAAATACGGATGAGTTCAATGGGAGCCCGGGTGGAGTAGCTGTGTGGGATGAGTATTTTAAATATCTGACAACGACCTTCGGACTTGAGAAACGGGTTGCACTTGAAGGAATAAGCAGAGGTGGATTGTACGTTTATAACTTTGCTAAGAAATTTCCATGGAGGATCAGCTGTATATATGCAGAGGCGCCGGTTTGCGATATTAAGAGCTGGCCCGGAGGTTTCGGTAAAGGTAAGGGCAGTCCGTCCGACTGGCAACTGGTCCTTCAGTCTTACGGTTTTAAAGATGATGTGGAAGCTAAAGCTTTCAGGGATAATCCGGTTGATAACCTGGAAGGGCTGGCTTTAGCAAAGGTCCCTGTTCTGCACATGATCGGACTTAATGATGAAATTGTGCCTCCTGAGGAGAATTCATATTTGCTTATCAACAGATATATAAGGCTTGGAGGAATTGCAACTGTTGTCCCCTGTACCAGAACAAAACAGGATCTTAATGGGCATCACTTTGATATAGAGACACCTTTACTGGTTGCAGATTTTGTAACTCAGAATACCAGGGCATTCAGGACAAAGCTCACCACTGCGCAGTTTCTTGATTACAGGGATGGACTGGCAACCTCGAAGGCTGTGTTTACAAAAGAAAAAAGGGGCAGGGTAGCATTCCTGGGTGGTTCGATTACTTATAATCCCGGTTGGAGGGATTCTGTAATCAGCTTTATCAGTAAAAGATTTCCTGAAACGGAATTTGAATTTATTAATGCCGGCATTCCCTCTCTGGGGTCATTTCCTGATGCGTTCAGAGTATCCCGGGATGTTCTTGCCATGGGTAAAATAGATCTGCTGTTTGTCGAAGCAGCGGTAAACGACAGGACAAATGCTTATCCTGCTGTGCAACAGATCAGGGCTATGGAAGGGATAGTACGGCAGGTTAAACACGCTAATCCGCTGACAGACATTGTCTTTATGTATTTTGCAGATCCGGATAAGACTAATGACTATAATCATGGGCTTGTTCCCATGGAAATATTAAATCACGAAATAGTAGCAGCGCATTACGGAATTCCTTCTGTAAATCTTGCAAAAGAAGTTGCAGCCAGAATTAACAATATGGAATTTACATGGGAGGGTGATTTTCTCGATCTGCATCCATCTCCTTTCGGACAGCATGTGTATTTTGCATCTATTGCTGACTTGCTTTCACATTCCTGGAATAGCGATTTTAAATATAATTCTGCCCGGCACCCTCTTCCGGCAGCAACCGATCAGTTTAACTACGAGAAAGGAAGGCTGGTGGAAGTGAAGAAAGAGAATGAAGCTGACGGTTGGATATATAAAACAAAGTGGATACCTGAAGATAAAGCTTCAACAAGGGATGGATACACCAACGTTCCGATGCTGGTAGGTGATCAGCCGGGGAAAATTCTGAAATTCACTTTCAGGGGATCCGCAGCCGGAATAGCAGTTGCATCCGGACCGGATGCCGGAATAATTGAATACAGTATAGACGGCAGGGAATGGAAGAGTATTGATCTTTTTACCCAATGGAGCGAATGGCTTCATCTTCCATGGTTCCTCACGCTGGGCGATGACCTTAAGAGAGGATCACATGTCCTGAAGATACGTCTGAGCAATAATAAAAATGCGGCAAGCAGGGGAACGGTTTGCCGCATCCGGTATCTTCTGGTGAACTGATTCAGTTGACATAGCGGGAGACAGTGATCCGGCGAGAGGATATGATTCATCTGTATTTTCTTGTAATCCGGGCTGACGAGGATATGTCTCATTCTTTTATGTGAAGGAATAACTTTTTGATCATTTTAATTTAAATTTTTTCAATGGCCGCGTGGGAATTTAAATTCTTTTATATTTGCAACTTCCATTATTATATCAGAATGAGACTTTTGTCTTTAAGTATTTCATTGATATTCATGTTGTTTCTTCTTCCGGATGATATTTCTGGAGGGAATAGAGGAATTACGGGTCTGAGAACATCTGAATCAGGAAGCAGATATTCTGTTTCATATGATTTTTCCGACATTCGGACTGAAAACCTGCAATTTGACCTTGATGACACCAGACCATCTAATAATGGAGAACAGGCAGATACATCAATAATTCCCATTCCTGTACTGAATTATTCAAAGTATTGGCAACCAGACTTCTATAGTCTTCAATTTTTTGTCGTCTCGAAAAAGAGCTCCTCTTTAATTGCGCATAATAACCGGTTTTGTTCAACTAACCTCAGGTTTAGTCCTCTGGTCAATATACTGAGGATTTGATTCTATTGATTAAGATTTTAATATTCTTCCAGTAACCAGATTAGTTGTTATCTGTCTGGGAATCCTATAGATGTCTGTTATCGTAAAAAACAGTGATTCAGATATACATGGTGTTATGCTACTGGTATAGATTGAAGTAAATTCTCTAATCAACAAAAATTAATCTTAATTAAGTATTATCATGATCAGTTTACCGGGGGCAACCCCCTTCGAAATAGTTGCCATATGGAGTGTCCTTGTCATCGCTTTTTTTGGTCTTGCTTACGCCTTGTTTTTAAGGAAGCAGGTGATGCAGTGTGACAAAGGAACAGCAGAGATGCAGTATGTCTGGGACGGGATTAGATTAGGTGCAAATGCATATCTGAAAAGGCAGTTAAAGACTATAGTCCCTTTGATTTTTATTTTTACAATAATCCTTTTTCTATCTGTTTATATTGTACCTCCAACAGAAGAATCAAAGCTTCGTTTTGCAGGGGTTAGTGATGAATCTTTAAAGCTTATAATAGGAATTGGCCGTGCCGTAGCATTTATTATGGGAGCAGTTTTTTCGTTAATGGTCGGGCAGTTTGGTATGAGAATGGCAGTGCAGGCAAATGTTCGTGTTGCATCGGCTTCAAGGAGAAGTTTCGGAGAGGCGTTGAAAATAGCTTACCGTGCAGGAACCGTTACCGGAATGCTTACAGATGGTTTGGGGCTTCTGGGCGGCACATTGATTTTTATTATTTTTGGTGTTGCTTCTCCTGATACGTTACTTGGGTTCGGATTTGGAGGTACTTTGCTTGCTCTTTTTATGAGAGTAGGAGGAGGAATATATACTAAGGCCGCTGATGTCGGTGCTGATCTTGTTGGTAAAGTCGAAGCCGGACTTCCCGAGGATGATGAGAGAAATGCTGCTGTTGTGGCAGATCTTGTTGGTGATAACGTTGGCGATTGTGCCGGGATGGCTGCCGACATCTTTGAGTCATATGAGGTGACAATAGTATCGACCCTTATACTAGGAGTTGTATTGTTTACGCAGACACATGAACTTTCCTGGATCATCTTTCCGCTTCTTGTCAGGGGAATAGGGGTTCTTTCCTCCATTATTGGAACTTATCTTGTCAAAGGGAAAAAGAATGATAATGATCACAACGCTCTTAAAATGATAAACAAGGGTTTTTATTCATCAGCTATCATCAGCATTTTTGCGTTCGGATTGCTTTCAGTATTTTATCTTCATGACTGGAGATCATTCCTGTCTGTAGTTGCCGGGATTATGCTTGCAATTGTACTGGACGAGATAACAAAACATTTTACAGACGGGCATTATGGACCTGTAAAGGATATTGCAAGTAATGCCAGAACAGGGTCGGCAACACTATTGCTGAAAGGATTAAGCTATGGTTTCGAGGTTGCTGTCTGGCAGACTCTTGTAATCGCGATAACAATAATTGCCTCCCTGATGATCTATTGGGGCCAGCCAATAGTTTATGTTCTTTATGGAGTCGCTTTGACAGGTATTGGAATGCTTACCCTGACCGGAAATAACGTAGCCATGGACGCATTTGGCCCTATTGCAGATAATGCAAACGGTGTCGGCGAACTGGCTCGCCTTGAACCTAAGGCCAGGAAAATTATGGACTCTCTCGATGCTACTGGTAACACAACTAAGGCAATCACAAAAGGTGTTGCAATAGGATCTGCAGTAATTGCGGCAGTAGCGCTTTTCGGCTCATTTATTACAGATGTGACTAAAGTCCAACTCCAACTCGGCTTCGAAAAATCAACGCAACTTCTTGAAACTGGTATCCGTATATCTATTCCAATGGTCTTTGTGGGTTTGCTAATCGGAGGAGTTATTCCCTGGCTTTTCTCATCGCTAACAATAAATGCGGTAACACGCGCCGCTGCACAAATAGTTGAAGAAGTTCGCAGACAGTTCAGAATACCGGGTATTATTGAAAGAAAGGTTAAACCCGATTATCAAAGAGCTGTTGATATTTGTACTATCTCGGCACAGAGAGAATTGGTGCCACTTGCTTTGATTGCTGTAACATCTCCGATCTTGATCGGTTGCCTGCTTGGTGTGGAAGCCTTGGGAGGTTTCCTTGCAGGTGTAATTCTCTCCGGTCAGTTACTTGCAGTTTTTATGGCAGGAGCCGGTGGATCATGGGATAATGCCAAGAAAACCATTGAGGATGGCCTTTACGGCGGAAAAGGATCAGATGCCCATAAAGCCGCTGTTGTCGGAGATACTGTCGGCGATCCCTTAAAGGATACTGCCGGTCCCGCACTTAATCCAATGATTAAGGTTATAAACCTGGTATCTCTTTTAGCAGCTCCTGTGATTATAACATTCCAGAAACCAGGGAATATATCCATTGGAATGATAGTAACCAGCCTGTTTTGTCTGGGTATAATTATTGGTTCAATCATTTTCTCAAAAAGGGGAGGATTCCGGAAGCACCAAATAACAGAATAAAATAGAAGTACAATTATTCAAATTTGATTGAGTTCACATGGTATTCTGATATATTTCCAATATTGCTGTGATTGTATTCTTCTTTATTGACGGGTGCAGTCAGCAATAAATGATCAAGAAATTTCAAAAGATCCTGTATATATTATTATTTCACTCCCTGGCAGCTAATACATCAGGTTTTATTCTATTATCAGATACCATGTGATTTCAAATTTAATTTTATATATACAAATTATCTACACCTCTCCTTCGTATTGAATTTGATCTGGATTGTGACCTGTAACGGCAGGGAGATGCTGATATATTGACTGAATAATATGCAACGCACATAATTATTCTCTTTTACTGAACATAACTCACGTTTCAGTTCATTAATTGATTTGTTATCAAAGGAGATATTCTCTTGTATTTTAGTTATCATTGATGGTCATTTTGTTTTTGAGTAACATCTTGTGAAAAGGAATGACTGATAATTCAGGAAGAAAAATGCGTATATGTTATAAAACATTTCCAGTTTCAATTTTTTTTGTTAATTTTTAAAAGGTAATAATTTCCAAAATTTAAAATGGATGGGATTGATTCTGTGTCAATTATAGATCATGAAGCAATAGTTCAGAGGAAGGGAATTGACGGTATAACAGTTAAAATTACTTCTGTATCAGCCTGTAGCGGGTGTCATGCAGAGAGTTCTTGTGTGCTCTCAGGAAGCGAAGAAAAGGTTATTGAGATCCCCGGAAATTATGACCTGGGACCAGGAGACCGGGTTATTGTGACCATGAAACAGTCAAGCGGTTATGATGCGGTACTGCTTGCCTACTTTGTCCCGTTTATCATTGTGACAGCACTTCTCGTACTTCTGATCTCTGTGGGAATTACTGAACTTGTTTCAGGCCTGGTAGCTATATCCTCTCTTGTTCCTTATTACGCGTTGCTTTTTCTGTTCAGGAAGAGAATCAGCAGAAGATTCAATTTCACTTTAAAAGTTTAAAAGGATGAATTCAATAATAACAATAACTATTGTAAGTGTTAGTCTGTTGGCTTTGATAGCCGCTATCATTCTTTATTTTGTGGCACAGAAATTCAAAATTTCCGAAGATCCGCGGATAGATGAGATACAGGCAATTCTTCCTTCGGCAAATTGTGGAGGATGCGGTTTTGCCGGTTGCCGGAATTTTGCTGAGGCGCTGGTAAAAGCAGAATCATTCGAAGGGCTGAATTGTCCGGTAGGTGGAAGTGCTGTAATGAACATAGCCGCTGAAATTCTTGGAAAGACAGCTCCGGTGGTTGATCCACAGGTGGCTGTTCTTCTCTGCAACGGAACTCCTCAGCATCGTCCCAGGACATCCAGGTATTCAGGCGCTTCGGATTGCAGGATTGCAAACAGTTTGTATATGGGTGAAACAGAATGCAGCTATGGATGTCTTGGATACGGCGATTGTGTAAAAGCCTGTTCATTCGGAGGTATTTCTATTGATAAGGAGACTGAGCTGCCTGTAATTTCGTCAGAAAAATGCGTGGGCTGCGGATCGTGCGTAAAAGCCTGCCCCAGGGATCTTATTGAACTACGTAAAAAGGGGAAAAAAGACCGGAAGATCTATGTTGCCTGTTCTAACTGTGATAAGGGCGGACCTGCAAAAAGAGCCTGCAGCGTTGCATGTATCGGCTGCGGCAAATGCCTTAAAGTGTGTGAATTTGGCGCTATAAAGCTTGAAAATAACCTTGCTTATATCGATTCATATAAATGTATCTTCTGCAGAAAGTGTGTCGCCGAATGCCCGACTAACGCAATCATGGAGATAAATTTCCCGCAAAAGAAACAGTTGTCTGAATCTGTCGCCGAATCGGTGAACTAATTGATGAACTTCTATGAAAGTTATACTTAATATATTACAAAGTGCTGAAAACATTTCCACTGGGAGGCATACATCTGCCCGATAACAAACTGACTGCCGGCAAGCCAATCAGATACCTGCCTTTGCCAAAAAGTGTAGCCATTCCTGTTTCCCAGCATATTGGCGCACCTTCAGAGATAACCGTCAGTAAAGGTGATACTGTAAAGACAGGTCAGGTCATTGCAGTGAGTAAAGGTTTTGTTTCCTCAAATATTCATTCTTCTGTTACCGGGAAAGTCGCAAAAATTGACACGGTTGCGGATACAACCGGTTATAAGCATACTGCTGTTTTCGTGGATGTTGAAGGAGATGACTGGGTCGAAACTATTGACAGGAGTACGGGACTAAGGAAGGAGATCGTGCTTTCATCCGATGAAATTATTAGGAGATGCCAGGAATGTGGAATCGTGGGACTTGGCGGTGCAACATTTCCTTCGCATGTCAAACTGAAAATTCCGGAAGGCAAGAATTGCGATATCCTGATTATAAACGGTGTGGAATGTGAGCCATATCTTACATCCGATCACCGCCTGATGCTTGAAAAGGGAGAAGAGATGTTTACCGGAGTCACTGCCCTGATGAAAGCTTTGAAGGTTGACACGGCATTGATAGGTATTGAGAACAATAAAATTGATGCCATTCAGCATCTGACAAAGCTGGCAGCCGGATTTGACGGGATTTCAGTAAATCCGTTGAAAGTCAAGTATCCTCAAGGCGCTGAGAAACAGCTTATCAAAGCTCTTACGAACCGGGAGGTTCCTTCGGGACGACTTCCGATAGACGTCGGAATAGTTGTTCAGAATGCGGGAACGGCTTTTGCGGTCTATGAGGCAGTTCAGAAAAATAAACCGCTATTCGAAAGGGTCGTGACAGTGACAGGACCATCATTAGCTGATCCTGGTAACTTTTTTGTAAGAATTGGTACACCTGTAAGCTTCCTTATTGAAGAAGCCGGAGGGCTTCCTGATGATACCGGCAAAATAATAAGTGGTGGGCCAATGATGGGGAAAGCAGTACAGAATTCTGAAATCCCCGTAACAAAGGGTACTTCAGGGATAGTAGTGCTTCCTGCAGGTGAATCGGAGAGGGTTGCTGTTGGCCGGTGCATAAGATGCGGAAAGTGCGTGTCAGTTTGTCCGCTTGGGCTCGAACCTTATCTTATTATGGCCCTTTCGGAAAACGGGATGTTTGAAAGAGCAGAAAAAGAAAGGGTGACTGATTGTATGGAATGCGGCTGCTGTACTTTTTCCTGTCCCGGTGGCCGTCCTATACTCGATTATGTAAGGCTTGCCAAGTCGACAGTACTGAAAATGGTACGTGAAAGAACCAACAAATAACATGCTATATTATTAAGCTCATGGGTACTTTACTTAATGTATCTCCATCGCCACACGCGCATGGAACGTTAACTACAAAAAAGCTGATGTCAGGAGTGGTGATAGCGCTTATTCCTGCATTCCTGACTTCAGTTCTTTATTTTGGAATCGGTGCGATAATAGTAACTCTGACATCTGTGGTATCATGCCTTTTGTTCGAATATCTGATACAGAGGTTCATGCTGAAAAAACCGGTTTCCATAACTGACGGATCAGCTTTTGTTACAGGTTTTTTACTGGCATTTAACCTGCCTTCCAATATACCGGTGCATCTGATAGTGATTGGCAGTTTCGTAGCAATAGGGATCGCCAAAATGACCTTCGGCGGACTGGGTAACAACCCATTCAACCCTGCGCTTGTTGGTCGCGTATTCATGCTGATCTCTTTCCCTGTACAGATGACCAGCTGGCCGGTACCGAATGGCTTCCATACCTTGTATACTGATTCGGTCACCGGAGCTACTCCTCTGGCAATAATAAAAGAGGGTTTAAAAAACGGGGAATCGGTAAGCAGTCTTGCAGATAAAATCCCATCAGCAATCCAGCTGTTTATTGGACATATTGGCGGTTCCATGGGTGAGGTTTCAGCCCTGGCTTTACTTATCGGATTCGCATATCTTCTTTATAAAAAAATAATTACATGGCATATTCCTGTTTCAGTAATTGGTAGTGTGGCTGTCTTTACAGCTGTTCTCTGGCTGATCAATCCTGAGAAATTTGCAAACCCGATGTTTCATCTACTGGCTGGAGGCGTCCTGTTGGGTGCGATTTTTATGGCTACCGACTATGTTACTTCACCTATGAATCCCGGATCAATGATCATTTATGGCTGTGGCATAGGTGTGCTCACAGTGATTATACGTGTATGGGGAGCATATCCCGAAGGGGTTTCCTTTGCCATACTGATAATGAATGCATTTGTTCCCCTTATGAACGCCTATATTAAACCAAAACGATTTGGGGAGGAGAAACGAAATGGCTAAAACCGAATCAACCTTCAGAAACATGGTTCTTTCGCTGACACTTATCACAATGGGTGCAGCAGCCTGCCTGGCATTCGTTTATAAAATGACAAAGGAACCAATTGAGATCGCCTCGATGAAAAGAAAGGTAGATGCTGTAAAACAAGTTGTCCCTGAATTCAACAATAACCCTAATGGTGACAGATTCAGGATTTCAGACGGCAGCGGAGACAGCCTCGATGTGTACCCGGCCCGGCTTGACAGCGCTGTTGTGGGCTATGCGATAAATACCTATTCCAGGCTTGGATTCGCAGGAGATATAAACCTAATGGTTGGATTTAAACCTGATGGTTCAATAATAAATATTTCCGTACTTGATCAGAAAGAAACACCAGGACTTGGAACTAAAATGCTCGAGCCAAAATTCAAGGATCAGTTTATGGGCAGGAATCCGGGGAGTTACAAGCTGAAAGTAAAGAAGGACGGGGGCCAGGTGGACGCAATAACATCAGCCACAATAAGCTCTCGGGCTTTTTGTGATGCAGTCCAGAGAGCATATAATACCTTAGAGAAAGGAGTCAGGAAATGAACCAGTTAAAAAATTTTACCAAGGGTTTCATTACGGAAAACCCGATACTCGTGCTTGTGCTGGGCACCTGCCCTACACTTGCGACTACAACTTCATCACTTAACGGAATGGGAATGGGAATTGCCACCACATTTGTGCTGGTCGGTTCGAACGTTGTCATCTCTTTGCTTGCTAATGTAATCCCGGATAAGGTAAGAATACCTGCATTTGTTGTGATCATAGCATCGTTCGTCACCATTGTCGATCTTCTGATGCAGGCTTATGTACCCGGATTATACCGGACTCTAGGGATATTTATTCCATTGATCGTGGTAAACTGTATTGTACTGGGCAGGGCTGAAGCGTTTGCCTGCAAGAATACGGTCTATTCATCTTTCATCGACGGTCTGGGTATGGGCCTTGGATTCACGGCGGCTCTTGGTATCCTTGGTGCATTCCGGGAAATAGTCGGGAGCGGAGCGATTTTCGGTCATAAATTCCTGCCAGGTGACGGCATATTGATTTTTGTCCTCTCTCCCGGTGCATTCTGGGCTCTCGGGTATCTTATTGCACTTGTCAACAGGGTTAAATCAAAATAGAAATGGAATATATACTTATCATTATTACAGCCGTTCTGATCAATAATGTTGTGCTCGCGCAATGCATAGGTATCTGTCCTTTCCTGGGCGTTTCGAACAGGGTGAGTACAGCGCTTGGAATGGCCGGCGCCGTAGTCTTTGTAATTACACTGTCTACAATGGTCACCTATCTTATTCAGGTTTATGTGCTCGATAAGCTGGGAATCGGGTTCATGCAAACTATTACCTTTATCCTTGTTATTGCCACCCTGGTGCAGATGGTAGAGATAATCCTTAAAAAAGTCAGCAAACCGCTCTATCTGGCTCTGGGTATTTACCTGCCTCTCATCACGACAAACTGCGCAGTACTAGGTGTTGCAATACTGGTGATCAAGAAAAATTATAATCTTCTTGAGGGAGTGGTTTTCGGCGCTTCCACTGCTATCGGATTCGGACTCGCTCTGATAATCCTTGCCGGGATAAGAGAACAACTAGAACTTGTAGATATTCCAAAAGGAATGAAAGGTGTTTCAATTTCACTGGTTATTGCTGGTATTCTGGCAATGGCATTTATGGGATTCACCGGGATCGTGAGATAAGCTGCAAGTGGTTTTTGAAGTATTATATTCAGGAACCAGCCAGTTATCCAACCCGTATTGAAATGTTTTCTTCCGGCTGATTTCCATTAAACCTGAGCTGTGTTTTTAAATTTCCTTTTCTGCTTATGAAAAATGAATGGTTGCCAGTGTTCCGGATGATGTGTGCGTGATGCATCAGAATCATTTTACAAGAGGCAGTTGGAAAGAGAACGATTATAGTGTTCCTGTATTTGAATTGGCTTAATTAAGATTAAAAATCAAAATCATGTTAAACCGGAGACAATTTGTGACCAGAATGTCGCTTACAGCGGCAGGTGCGGCAATATTACCTGGATATGTTTATGCTTCAGGTTTTCAGATAAAAGAAGAATTTGTTACAGTCGAGACCAGGTATGGAAAACTGCGAGGGATCAGGAGTGAGGGAGTGAGCATTTTCAAAGGTGTTCCGTACGCAGGTCGGATTTCAGGTGACAGACGTTTCCGCCGACCGGCGCCACTTGAACCGTGGTCCGGTGTGCGCGATGCACTACAGCTTGGATCTCCGGCTATTCAGCCAGCCAACCAGACTTACGGTATTAACGAACCAAAACCGGCTGAGGACTGCCTGTTCCTGAATATCTGGACACCTGCTAATGATTATAAAAAACGACCTGTAATGTTCTATAATCATGGTGGAGGATTCTCGACCGGCTCAGGAGGATCGGTTTCGCAGGATGGGGCTAACCTGGCACGATTTTTTGATGTTGTTGTGGTGGAGACCAACCATCGTCTCGGAATAATGGGCTATCTCTATCTCGATGAGATCGCAGGCTCCGATTATGCTGGTTCCGGGGTGATGGGAATGCTTGATATAGTTGCCGGATTGGAATGGGTGAATCAGAATATCTCCTCTTTCGGTGGCGATCCTGCCAACGTTATGATTTTCGGTGAATCGGGGGGAGGAGCTAAGACATCGTGCCTGTATGCCATGCCATCTGCCGCTCCTTTTTTTAACAAAGCTTCCATTGAAAGCGGGCCCGGTGTCCGCGTGACACCACGTGAAATAGCTGCTCAAACAACAGCTATGGTTATGAAGCAGTTAAACATAGAGCCAAATAACTGGAAAAGACTCCTGGAGGTTCCGGTTGCAGATCTTCTCAACCTGCAGCTTACACTTCCTTCTCTGGCGCCCAGAGAAAGTAATGGTAATAAGAAGAAAGGGATCATGGAGTCTGGGCCTGGTGGTTTTGGTCCTGTCGTGGACGGGAACGAGCTTCCATCCCATCCGTTTGATCCGGTCGCTCCGCAGATCTCCAAAGATAAACCTCTCATGATAGGATGGAATGAAGATGAATTTACATTTTTCGGAATGATCTCCAAAGATCCCGGCATCTTTAAAGTGGATTTTAATGAGCTGATTGAAAAAATGAAACCGCAGTTCGGAGAGGATAGCAAAATGATAATCGAGACTTACAGGAAGACCCGGCCGAAAGCTTCGGCAGTCGACATAATGGTAGCTGTGCTCTCAATAAACATGATGGGACTGGGTTCAATAGACATCGCCGAAAAGAAGACAAAAATGAATGGAGCGCCGGCTTATCTTTATAATTTCGGGTATAAGTCGGAAGTTATTATTCCCGGTACTGATTATCCTCTCGGAACACCTCACGCTATGGATATTTCTTTCAAATTCAACAATGAAGTGCCGCCAAAAGATGGGACCAATGGCAGCAGTTACTGGGGAGGAAAAAGACCGGGAAGATTTACGGCTTCACACAATATGGCTGAGTTGTGGACCACCTTTGCACGAGCCGGAAAACCAGCCGCAAAGAATGCTCCGGTGTGGCCGGCATATGACCTTGTTAACCGTCCTGCAATGCGCATAGATGCAAAATGTGAGGTAATCAACGACAGATATGCTGAAGAGCTGAAAATGTGGAGAGAAACCGGAAGGCTGTGACAGGATTGATAATTAAAACAATAAGAGCGGGAATTTAAAACCCGCTCTTGTATCTTTTCTTTAATCTGAGGCTGAATCAATGATTATTTTTGTTTTGCACCTATCTCCTTTAGTTTTATGACATAAGTTTCAGGTATGATTCCGCTTGTGTCAGGTGGAACATCAAGCAGGTAATTGGCATTTCGTTCATTGCAAAGTTTTACCAGACCTGCAATTTCTTCACCGGATCTCATCTTCTCTGTTCCGGGATGCCAGAACCACCCCTTGTCATCGATACAGTCGCATACTTCTGCCGGACTGGCGTTCCCTGCTTTCGGAAGCTCTTCTCCGGGTTTTGCTGATTTCAGATAGGGATACTCGAAACCGACAATGTCAGTCTCATCGAAAGAATGTGAATTGTTCGCAATTACAATACATTCAGGCTGCAGTCTGTGAACAAGCGCTTTGAGTTGCTTCCAGTATTTCCCTGTATATGGATTGGCATATTGATCGAACCAGAAAAGATCTATTTTCCCATAGCTTGTCAGCAACTCTTCAACCTGTTTCTCAATGTACCATTCATAATCACCCGTTGCTTCAGGAACCATCCCATGCAGGTCATTCTTTCCGGCATCAAGTTTATTCCCCCAGATATTGGCATAATCACCGGGCAGACAATAGTAGAGTCCTACCTTAAGTCCCCTTGACCGGAATGCATCAACATATTCCCTTACTATATCTCCATTCCCGTTCCTGAAGTTTTTGAAGCTGGTAATATCGTGTGTTGTGTATTTACTGTCCCATAAGCACCAGCCCCCCGTGTGCTTGACAGTTAAAATGCCATATTTCATTCCGGCAGCCTTTGCAACATCGGCCCACTGGCCGCAATCCAGCTTCGACGGATTAAACCCTGCGGGATCTTCATAGCCGTTCGCCCATTCCTCATTGTAATATGTTGCCATGTTGAAATGCAGGAACATCCCGAATTTCCAGCTCAGAAACTCATGTTGTTTCTTTTTCAGGATTTCTGCCGTCTGACTTGCCTGTGCATTGCCAACAGGGAAATAACAGACTGTAAAAAGAACTACCAGTAGGAATCCTTTTGGTAAAGTTTTTCTGGGAAATGCCTTGTTCTTCATTTTTTAGAGTTTTTTTAATGAATTTAATGCTGCAATTACTCTTTATTATTGGAATTCATGCTGTTGAAAATATGATAAGACTTTATTTTTTGTCGTGAAAGATGATATACTTAACATACAAATTATCCATTACTTAATGGAATTCTCATTGAAGTTGATACGGACGCCATAATCGCTTACCACAAGGTTAAGTCCCTTGAAACCGTCAGGGTTCTCCTTGCCTTTTACTTTGCCCGAAAGAACATCTTTACCGAGAGTAATCATATCCTCAATTCGTTGCTGTGTTTCAACATTATTTCCATAGTAGTGTCCGGGATAGAAATATCGGATCTCATTTTTTTTCATAATAGAGCGGGTCTTTTCACAAGTTGCAATAAGTGTTGAAAAGTCGAGACCCAGAAGCAGGTTGCCGGAGCCAAATGCATCACCACTGAATCCATAACCGGCTGCTTTGTCAATAAATGTTGTGGAACCGGGAGTATGAGCCGGAGTGAAAACAACTTCCAGCTTTCTGTCTCCAAGATCAATTATCTCGCCGTCTTTAAGGTATTTTACAACTCCCTTATAATCGGGCATTATCTGAGGAATTAATACTGTGTCTGCCTGATTAATGTAAATTTCAGAGAAACAGTTGATTGCTTCTCCTGTATGATCCGGGTGGACATGTGTGGCTACCAGCATAACAGGTTTCCTGGTTATGGATGAGACAATCTTGTCCAGATCTCTGATCTTTGTACCGGCATCAATTAAAACAGCTTTTTTGTTTCCTTCAACAAGATAAAGACTCTCATTGAACATGAGATTTCCGGTACCCACCCATGTGTGTTCATCTATCTGATGGAAGACAACATCATCATTTTTGAATACTTCTTTTCCGTTAAGTGCGTTCGGTTGAGCAGATAAAGGGAGGCATACAACGAGAAATACTGCAGTCAATATAAAATGAGAAATATTCATAGCTGTTATTATGTCAACAATTTTAAAAAAGGCAGGAATAAATTTAGTTATCATTTTTGATTCTTCGCGCATGTAAATCAGAGTAATCAGTGACTATTTAATATCTTTTTACAAAAGGCGGTAGGGAGAGCCCTACCGTGATAATCAGAGCATGGCGGAGATTCGGAATTCTTCCACGGCTTTGGCAGAAGGATGTAGCTGCATAATTGCTAATTTTACTGTAATATAGTTTTCGTTTGTCAGTTGAGAACATTTGAACCTAATAATCTTATAATGAACAGGTATCTTCTGATTTTACTTATCAGCGTATTTCCGCTCATTTCCTTTTCGCAGCAACTTACCATGGAGCAGGCTGTCCGACTGGCAAGGCTCCCGTTGCATTGTATAAACAATGAATATCCCAATAAGACCAGCCACCTTATAAATGACACATCTGAGGCTGTTCTGCTTCCCAGCCAGCTGCATCCTTCGTTCTATGGCTGTCTCGACTGGCACAGCAGTGTTCATGGTCACTGGATGCTGGTCAGGATCCTCAAACAATTTCCAGGCATATCTAACAGGGACAGCATTGTCTCCGTTCTGCAGAATAGTTTCATGGCTGAGAAAATTAAAGCTGAAGCCGGTTATTATATGAAGTTCAAAAACAGTAATACCTTCGAAAGAACCTATGGCTGGGCATGGCTTCTCAAACTGGATCAGGAACTGGTTACTTTCGATGATCCCCTGGCCCATCAGTGGCATACAATACTTCAGCCGCTGACTGAAAAGGTGGTAGAGCTCTGGAAAGATTATCTCAAAAAACAAACTTATCCGAACAGGACCGGAGTACATCCGAATACTGCGTTCGGGCTGGTCTTTGCACTGGACTGGGCGAGGACCGTGAAAGATACGGCATTCGAATCGGCGATCATCAGCAAGTCAAAGGAATTCTACATTGGAAATGTGGCAACTCCGGCTTATCTTGAACCTGACGGAACAGATTTTCTCAGTCCGAGCCTTGAGATTGCCGATCTTATGAGCAGGATACTTTCTGAGAAAGAATTCAATAAATGGTTTAGAAAATTCTATGAGCGGAGGAGTATCGATAATATCGTGAAACTGCCGGTTATCAGTGACCGTTCGGATTACCAGATAGTTCATCTCGATGGACTAACCCTGAGCAGGGCATGGTGCATGAAAGGTCTGGCACGAATACTTCCCGATGGCAATAAAACCAGGTTGCTTTTTGAAAGAACATCGCAGTCATTTCTTGACCAGGCACTTCCAAATGTTCTAAGTGGCAACTATGGCGGCGAACACTGGCTTGCAAGCTTTGCCGTTTATGCACTGAGCATTTAGCAGTAATCTGTAGGTTAAGCACAACTCCCGTACCGGAATATTTATCCGGAAACGATCCTTGGCATGGACTATGGCTTATACCTGATTCCTGATATTTCTGCTAATCGCAAATAACCCTGTTTTCAGTGGGCTACCAGATGTGCCAGGAGCCACATAACTGAAGCAGTAGTGTGTGTCCACACCTCCTTATAGGTTGCATTCACCTGCATAGGCATATAAGGTTTGTCTTCATTTTCGAAAGTCTCGATCCCCACAGGAACAGCTCCGACGACATCACCCAGGTAGCCTCCGTATAAGCCTGGATAATCGTATCCTTCACCATAGATTGTGCTTATGGCGAATGGATTAAATCCTACTATGTATTCCAGCTGTCGGGTGGCTATATCCTTTAACTCTTTGTCATTCAGTAATTCAGACAGAAGGAATGCGGCCTTTGCTTTCCCCATCAATACTGCATGAAAGCCGCGGAACTGATATGCTACAGGGAAACGTCGCAGGTAGAAATCCTTCCCAAGAGGAATGCCGTTTTTAACCTGGGCATTATATTCTTCCATCGATGGCAGGCCTATTTTGGCTCCCTCATGGTAAATTCCGCCGAAATCTGCATTGTTAAGCTGATAAACTGCCGCCGGTAAGATCCCATAGGGCTCTATAGTTTTGGAGATACCGCGGATATAGTCGGCATATGCCCTGCAGGAAGCCATCCATTTGGGTGAATCCGGATGATTCGGTGCATTTTTCAGTAACATGCATAGAGCCTGGATCATCAATTCTTCATTGCTCCGGTGGAAGAATTCCAGGGGCCGTTTTTTATCCCGCGACTCATAGAAGAATCCATGAAGGGCGATGCTCCAGTCATTACGTCTCTGGAGTTGCTGGCATTCCATAATTACCCTGGCATAGCGAACAGCGTTTTCGAGGTATTCCTGCTCATTGGTAAGCTGGTAGAGTTGTATTGCAGCTATTGTTGCTATGGAATACAATTCTGTTTCGTTTTTCTGATTAATCACCTGTCCAATATTTTCTGTCGCGAAGGCATAATCCTCAACTGCTGCTTTACGGCACCATGCAGAGAAGACAGGATCATCAGATTCATAGTACGGTACTGCCTGGGCAGTTGCTATTGACGAAATATAATTATCAAACGGATCATTGGTTGCAGTGGTCTGCATATCGTCTTTTGTGCCGATGATATTATCTGTCCATATACCCACAATCATGCCTCCATCGCGGTACCCGTCACCAAACCGGGTGCCAAGCACCCAGTTAAGACCCCACCTTGCTTCTTCAAGCAGCCGTGCATAGAGATCCGGATGGGTAGTTTTAACAGTATTTGCCAGCTCAAGCATAGATATTATTCCCCTGGCGGTATTGCCAACACCCTGGGTAAGGTCAGCTGCATCATGCCAGCCTCCATTTACTGCAATGCGCCTGCCATCGGGGTGAACACAAAAGATATCCTTATGGCAGACCTGGTGTATCCCGGGCTGATCCCAGCCGCAACGCTCGGCATAAAAGAAATTGAGCGTACGCCAGGCGGTTGACAAATACGCGTTTTCACCGATGGGGAATTTGCCGGACGATATATTCCCCATTTTTATGCTATAGAAACCTGAAGTGTTAAGTGAACTGAAATCCAATAGCATGAACCCGTTTTCAAGTTTCTTGCCATCACCCTCAAAAGCAACCTGCCCTTTTTCATTCAGAACCTGAAAATGAATTTCACGGGAATTTTGGATCAGAGCCTGTTTCCTTGCTCCGGTTGTATACCCGCTGTGACAATATGCAAACGAATTCATTTTAAGATCAAATCCACGGCTTCTCTCAGGTATTACCTCGTCTACACTAAGTTTATCAATATATAGCTTGAAATTGTCGCTTGCTCCTTGGGGTGAGCCGCTCAGCATGATATTAACTGAAATCCCTGTAACCTTATCACGGTAAAGATCCGGTATCTCCCATATGATCTGTTGCCACTTGCCTGGATAAACAGCAGTAAAATGTTGCCCTTCAAACCTTCCGGGAGTCGGTGTGATTTTCTTCCCCTGGTTGTAAAGTGTTACTCCGATAAATGCGGAATAAAAACCTGGGGCTTCCAGTTTAACCCAAACAGAGATCCGGTTATAGTTCTCCAGATTTATGCTGTCAAGAGTTCTTATCATCTCGGCAGATGCATAGGATCTGTTGGCTGAATTTTTTATAGCCAGCGATGCGGGTGTTTCAAGCAGGATACTTCCTTCTCCTGAAACCGTTATGTTTTCTGCAATTTTGAGAGTGCCGGGGCCCTTGATCTTTAGGTCATTAAATTGCGATACCAGAGGCAGGGCCAATGAGTGGATCACTTCTTTCTTTTTCCAGCTTGTAAATCCCATCGTTGCTGAATCTGGTTTCAACAAGGTCTGAAGATTATGGCTTTGTTTTAACTGAGAAATGAAAACAGAGTCCTGACAATTACCATGTTGAGAAAGGAAACACAACAAGGTGAGAACAATGATGAATCTAGTTGTTGAAATATTCATATGATGGAAGTTATAATTTACTTATCAGAACTGGGAAACCCTTTGCTCCACAATATCCCCGGTAAGAATTTAAACAGGGTGATGTTTTCCGGTTCTGAGGTTTTCGGGCCATGACTGCTGTAATGCGGAAGGTTTTTCAACAGGGTTAACGTAAAGTGATGAAATATACCACATTATTAAACGCTACATTTTAAGGTTTGCAGCTTAAAGATAAGTATAAATTCGAGACTGCCATACTGTTTTATCACAAGTCCAAACTGCAATCTAAAGATCAGACATTCAGAAGATAACATCCTGTAAATATTCAGGCAACGGGCTGTTGTGAAATCCTTGATAGAACTTCTTACAACAATTGATTCCCGATGAATTCCGGGCAGATATGTGAAAAATAGTCCAATTTGTTTAATTTTAACCAGAACGAACGACCTGACTAAATATGATCACACCTAATCCAATAATCGGGACCGGTCTGCATGCCATTGGCGGCATTTCGGCATCAAGTTGTTATCTGCCCAATACCAAAACACAGAAATGGTCGTGGGGAACTTTCTGGCTGGTGCAGGCACTCTTCGCCTGGATAATTATGCCTTTGCTGATTGGCTGGCTTACCGTTCCGGGTTTCTTCAGGATTCTGATTGATGCTCCCTCAAAACCATTCTGGATCGCGTTCTCACTCGGGGCAGTGTATGGATTTGGCGGTATGTCGTTCGGGAAAGCCATCAGACACATTGGATATTCTCTTACTTATACTTTGGCCATTGGAATATCAGCCGTTTTGGGAACTATTTTTCCGTTGATGATCTTTGGTGGACTCAGTGATTTTTTTAATAAACCAGGTGGCGGAATTGTCCTTGTCGGGATGATACTTTCAATGTTGGGTGTTATTATTTGTGGCTGGGCAGGTTTCAAAAAGGAAAAAGATCTGAAAGCCTCGAATGTGGGGAAAGCCGGGTTTAATATGACTGTCGGATTGCTCCTTACTATTGTTGCCGGAGTACTTTCTGGCATTTTTAACCTTTCGCTCGAATACGGGAAACCCATTTCCGATATGGCTGCACAAAACGGGGCAGGTCAGTTTGAAGGAAATGCCAAGCTGTTTATTTCAACTTCCGGCTGTTTTGGGGTTAACCTGATATGGTTTCTTGTTGCTGGTGTCAGGAACGGAACATTGAAAGAGTTTCTGCCTCATAATGGATTGTCAGGAAATCTTATAATCCGAAATTGGATGTGGTCCGCCCTTGCCGGAACCATGTGGTGTGCCCAGTTTTTCTTCTATGGATTGGGGCATGTTAAAATGGGTAATTTTCAGTTTACCAGCTGGGTTTTACATATGTCGATGCTAATCTTCTTCAGTTATATTGTAGGAGTGCTGATGAAGGAATGGAAAAATGTCAAATCGCGGACTTATATCTTATTGATTGCCGGCCTGTTAGTTCTGATTATGTCGTTTTGCATCACTAGTTATGGAAGTTACATCGGTGAACAATTGATTAGCGGCAATCATTGAGTCCTTAAATTACTTCCGTGATCCCATGAAGAACTTCCGGTCGTCATGGCAATGATCTTGAAGAATAACCTGATCCTTCCTGATTAGGAATCTGCCTGATAATCATGGCACGGGAAACTCTGTATATTCTGTATTGGATAAACAATTGGTTGTCTCGTATGTTTGTATTGTGGTATATTATGTTTTTATTCTTTTTATGTACCCGTCTGGTGTTTATTTCATACATTTAAGGAGCTAATTATGAGATTGATAAAAATCTTTGCAATTGCGGGTACAGTAATTATGTTACTTACTTTGCTTTATGGTTTTATAGTCGGTGATTTTTTCAGGGAAGGCAGCATCCTGATATCTCTGGCCTGGGGACGGGTTAGCTTGATTGATGTGTATGTTGGATTCTTTTTGTTTTCAGGTTGGGTGCTTTATCGTGAAGAAAGACTCTCTCTTGCTCTCTTATGGATTGTTCTGATTATGCTCCTGGGCAACTTTATAACCTCTTTGTATGTTACGATGATGTTATTCAGATCAGGTGAAAATTATCAATGGTTTTGGCTTGGGAAACATTATGAAAAAAACCAATGAAGGCTATTTCGGTTAATAAAATTGATGGACGTCAGTTATATTATTCTTTTATTGCAGGAGGGAAGAAAATCCTTGAGCAGCAGCATTATCTCAATAAAATAAACGTTTTTCCGGTAAACGACGGCGATACGGGTAGTAATATGGCTGTAACCGTACGTTCGGTTATTGAATCGATACTCCCCAGTAAGTCATTTGCAATTACGGCAAACCGTATTGCAAAATCTACCGTAGTGAATGCCCGTGGTAATTCAGGAATAATATTCGCTCAGTTTCTGTATGGAGTAAGCAAGGAGGCAGGAGAGAATGAGAGTCTGACAATACCGCAATTTGCAGCATGTATTAAGAATTCCATCCCGTATATTTATGAAGCAGTTGCCAATCCTGTTGAGGGCACTATGCTTACAGTGATAAGAGAATGGTCCGAATTCATCTTTACCCAGAGAGAAATAATTACTGATTTCAGTCAGCTTTTACTTCGTTCGAAAGAGACAATGATAAAATCTCTGGGTGATACAAAACAGAAACTTCTTGTACTTGCGAAAGCCAATGTTTTTGATGCAGGAGCAAATGCATTTGTTTTGTTTATTGAAGGGATCATAGAATTCATAAATACAGATAACATTAAAAAGTTATTACGCGCAAAAGTGGAACCTCTTGTTCTGCCGGCAAATAATGAACATGTTTCTGAAGAAGTTAAATTCAGATATTGCACAGAAGGCATTTTGAAAAATCTGATAATCGATCAGAAGACACTCTCCGGAATACTTCAGCAAAATGGAGATTCGGTTGTGATTGGTGGCGATGAAAAGGTTAAGCATATTCATGTACATACCAATAATCCTGCAACATTGTTTCATCAGCTAAAAGATGTGAGCCTGGTTACTTTTCAAAAAGCCGATGATATGTTGCGGCAGAGTGAGATTATATACAAACGAAAGTGGAAGATAGCAATTGTCACAGATTCAACCTGCGATTTGCCACAGGAGATTATCGATCAGTACCAGATCAATATGCTGCCACTCAATATTAACTTTGGTGAAAGGCATTACCTTGATAAAATTACCCTTCAACCCGGGCAGTTTTATGTACTGCTTAATCAGCTTGCCGATTTTCCTAAAACATCTCAGATTAATGAAAAAGCATTCACAAGTCTATATTCCAAACTGGCTGATCAGTACGATTCAATAATAGCGATCCATTTAACCGACAGGTTCAGTGGAACTTTTTTTAACAGTCAGAAAGCCGCGCAAACGGTAAGTAAAGAGGTTAATAAACCAATAACCGTCCTGAATTCCAGGAGCCTTTCAGGATCACTCGGATTAATAGTTTTACGGGTGGCTCAGGCCATTGAATCAGGGCTCTCTCATGACGAAATTGTTATAAAGGCTGAAAAGTGGATAGAAGATACCAGCATTTTCGTGAGCGTGAAAACACTTAAATATATGGTTTGCGGTGGCAGGGTTTCACATACCAAGGGGTTTATTGCAGATTTGCTTAATATTAATCCTATTGTGTCGATGGACAAAAACGGGAATTCTTTCGTTTTTGGGAAAGCGTTTAGTCAGAAGGGTAATATGGAGAAGGTTATGGCCCATATCCGTAATACATATAAAGATCGCGAAGTGTGGAATTATATCGTTCTGCATGCCCAAAATGATGCTGCTGCCGGATGGTACGCACAAAAAATGGATGAATTCACAGGTAAGAAACCGGCAGCAATAGTTAATATTTCTCCGGTAATTGGCAGTAATGCCGGCATTGGTGCTGTTTCTGTCGCTTTAATGTTGAAGTAAAACACGCGAATATGACATTTATTCAGATTTACCTCACTGCTTTACTTGCAATCATGATTATGATGTCAATGCTGTGGATCATAAGTATCATGATAAAGAATGTAAGTATAGTTGACCTTTTCTGGGGTGCAGGTTTTGTTGTTGTCTGCTTCATTTACTTTTTTAAGGCAGATGGTTTCGAATTTCGTAAAATTCTGCTGCTGACAATGGTTACTGTCTGGGGACTACGCCTGTCATTATATCTTGCATGGCGCAACATTGGGAAAAGTGAAGATTACCGGTACAGAAAATTTCGAAAGGATTATGGCGAACATCGTTACTGGTGGATAAGCTTTTTTCAGACTTTTCTCTTGCAGGGGATATTAATGTGGCTCATTTCGGCGCCCTTGTTAGGAGCACAATATTATAAAGGATTTAATGCTCTTGGAGTTCTGGATTATCTTGGTTTATTCGTCTGGCTTATAGGTTTTGTTTTTGAAGCCGGTGGAGATATTCAATTGTCAGCATTTAAAGCAGATCCTGCAAACAAGGGAAAAGTACTGGACAAAGGCTTTTGGCATTATACTCGCCACCCAAACTATTTTGGCGACGCAGCTGTCTGGTGCGGCTATTCTCTGATTTGCATCTCAACTGGCAGCTATTTCCCGGTCTTAGGTTCTGTATTAATGGTAGCGTTAATTATTAAAGTATCCGGAGTGGCGCTCCTGGAAAAAACATTAAAAGAAACCAAACCGGAATACAAAGTTTATATCGAAAAAACCAGTGCCTTCATCCCCTGGTTCCCCAAAAAATAATTCTCCTATGGCACGGGAAATATGGCTTATTCTATTCATTATTTGGGGTTTGCCACTTACGTTCTATCGTAGCCGGTTTCGGAAAATAGTTTACCAGACTGACAACTGGGTGATCAATATCAAACCACTATTTTGGAAGGAACTTAAAGCATTATTCGGAAATCTCTATCCTGATAATAGTAATTATCTGAAAACCAGAAATTTTTATCGTATGTACTTGTCCATCTATGTTGTGTTGTTTGCCTTTTTTACTTTTTTTAACTCAGATCAGAAAATGAAAAAAATTGAAGTCGGGAGTATTATTCCGCGATTCACTTTAAAAGACCAGAATGGCAATTTGTTTCCCATCGATTCCGTATTGGGAAGAAGTAAGCTTGTGATTTATTTTTATCCAAAGGACGACAGCCCGGGATGTACAAAAGAAGCTTGTTATTTCCGCGATCAGTTTGAGGTTTTTGCGGAAGCAGATGCCATTATTATTGGTATAAGCGGCCAATCTGTCCAAAGTCATAAAAAATTTGCAGAGAAGTACCGACTAAGCTATACCTTGTTAAGCGACGAAGGAAATAAAGTCAGGAAGCTCTTCGGCGTCCCTACTGATCTGTTTGGTCTCCTGCCGGGCAGAGTAACATATGTGATAGATAAGACAGGTAAGGTGGTTTTCATTTTCGATTCCCAGACACAAACGAAAAAACATGTCGATGATGCACTGAAGATATTGCAGGCTCTGAGGTAATTACCACGAAATGCAGACTTGCCTGATTATGACTTATTTGAGGGTCGCACCTTAGTCGATGTCACTACCTGTGACAGTAAGCTCATTGAGAGCGTAGTAAAGTGCCACGCAAATAAGCTCCATAATTATCTCAGTCAGCTCAGACATAGGTATATGCATTCTCATTGCTCCATAGTGCTTCCTGTTTCACCCGGGATTATGCCGGACCTTCTTTGTTTCTTTACTGAACACCCATCTCATCAGTGAGCCTGTCTGAAGTGTCCTTTTTAAACTCAAACCATAGACAGGGCTGTCTGGCCAATGCATTTTCTGCAATCTTACCCGGCTATATCTTGTTATTACGAAAACCAAGGTACTGTATTGGTTTCCGGTGAACTGAGGTCCGTGAATTCCTAATATTTATTTAATTTTAGTCGGACAGTATTGATGGATTTTGATTAAATTTCGTCATTACCCTGCTTTAATTACTAATTGAGTAGAGATCAATATGTGTTATAGTCCATGCATTGAAAGACTTATGTCTCAATTGAAACATGGTCAAAGATTACAGAAGAACTAGTTTGACGGTTATGTTTAGGGGATTATTTGTTATGCAATTAACGGCTGCTTTGCTCTGGTCATAGTCCAAGGAAAAATGTACAGAAACAGAAAAGACGTTAATTATTAAGGATCAATAAAATAAAAGGAATTGGTTATGTTATTATCAAAGTTCAGAATATCAGGTTTAGTGTTTCTTTTTCTTGTAACCTCTTATGCTCGCGCAGGTATTCATCCTGAAGTCCTTTCATCACATGGCTGCCTGATTGTCCGGATAATGGACGACAGACAGGTTATATTTTCATCAATGGATAATAATTCCGGCCTTCTGGTAATTCAACCATCCGGAGCAACGAGGCTAACTTATAAGAGCAGAAATGAATCTGACGGGATTCTGACACTGACCGGTGGTCAGGCGCCCAACCTTCAGATTTCGGAATCGTATAAATCAATCACCCCTGATCTGATTGAAAGAACCGTAATTGTTAAAGCTGAATCTGATCAGCGCTATTACCTGGATTTTGGCTGGAAAGTTATCGATGGAGGTAAATATTATTCATTCTTAAAGGAAGAAAATGAATCTGTTAAGTATTCTCCCGGTTGCGCCGGACCTGAATTCGGGGAAAATATAAGCGGTCAGACTTTCCCGTTTCTTGGTTATCGTATTGGAGGCAAACTTTATGGATTGATGGGTGATACTCCCGGAATGTGGACAAACAGGAGTTTTATGAATTTCAATAAAGAGGGTAAAATCCTGTCTCTTTGCAATGGTGATGGTTCTGAAAAAAGAATGATTGCAATTCCTTCAAATTTGGATGCTACAAGTGTTTACAGAACACAATTTGATGGTTGGCAACATATCGAACAGGGAGAAACGCAAATATGGAAAACCTGGATTTTTTCATCGGAAGTTAAATCTTTATATGATATTCAGCTGGCTGCACACCTTGCCCTGGCAAATGCTAAAAGGTTTAATGGGTCAGGTATTGAGGCTATCCTGAGAAACACTTCATATCTGTTATTGAGACAAAATTTATCGCGACCAGAGAGCGACTATATTTTTATCTCAGGTGTCGGATATGGATGGAAACAATGGGTTTCGGATGGTTTTTATATGAGCCGCGGTCTTGGTGATATCATATTTGACAGAGCTGCTTATGCCGCGATCTTTTTTGAACGTGTAGATTATGAAGACAATGCACAATACTATCTGATTTGGTCGGTTCTGGTCAAACGTGCCGGTGGTACTCCGGACATGAGAATGGTGAAACGTGCATATAATTTTATTCGCGAACATGAAAATGATGGATTATATTATCCTCCCCGGTTATCCCCTGAACTGAAATGTTTCAGAACATATCACGATCAGTTGAACTATGAGGATGACGATCCTCCGTCATCCGATCAGGGGTTTCATTGTGGAGCGCTGATGGCAGCACGGGAGCTTGGATTTCCTGTCACAGACACAGAAATTGAGAAAGCTGTTGCCGGTTACAACATGATGTTTAACAAGCTGGGAGGATACATGGCCACAAGCCTGAAACAACAGGAGAATGTGGGACAGGATGCCTTGTATGGAGAGGTGCTGACCTACATTGTCTTTGGAAAGAAATTGTTGACTGATGACATAGTTAAAAAGCATCTGGAGACAACGATGAAAATTCAATCTCCTTACGGAATGCGGATTATCTCTAAAGCTAACGGTGATTTACTGGATGGACATACTGGTGTGTATACAAACGGGGGGTCCTGGTTTCTAAACGATGCTGCAAACTATCTGGATGGATTGATCCATGGCATGGCGCCTGATTGGGTTGATAATAAGCTCGTCTGGAGATTGAAAAAAGAGCTTGCTTTCATGCCTGCTTTTCATGAATCAATTAGCACAGTTACAGGTAAACCATATGGTCATCACCTTTATTCCTGGAATTCGGGGTACTGGTGGTTGCGCCGTGAAATACGGAACAGCCTTGGACTTAAGGGACCTGATGAGGTTGAAATCCAGATTGATAGCGCTCTCGGGATTGTTCACAAAAATGGATACATGGTACTTGATCCTTCCCTGGCAACACTGCGCCCTGGAGAGTGAAATATCAGGCTGTCGTGAAATGATGGATATTCCGGATTATGAGGTTGAGATAAAGGGTCAGTGATTTATTTATAGTTGGAATCAGAAGATACTTCACCTTTTACAACTGGTGTCAGGTTAATCGTGAAATAAACTAGGTTATATTTATTAAAATATTTCATTTCAGCTTGTTATTGTTTTTTCCTTTTATCTTTTTCCTTTTATCTTTTTCCTTTTATCTTTTATCTTATCCTTAGTAGTCTTTAAATCTCACTTGTATGAAAAATCAGGGATCAACCTTTGCACTTTTTTTCGGAAACAGGGGATTTTTTCCGGAATCATTAATTGCCATAGCCCGCGAGGAGGTCAGTGAAACTCTTGAAAAACTCGGGTATGGAAGCATTATGATGGACAGTAACCTTACACGCTTCGGTGCTGTTGAAACTGTTGAAGAGGGCAGAAAATATGCCGGATTTCTCGAAGAAAACCGGGGTAAGTTTGATGGAGTAATACTGATACTTCCGAACTTCGGAGATGAAAACGGAGCAGCAGCTGCTTTACAGGATGCTGGAGTGCCGATATATATAGTTGCTTATCCTGATGAGCTGAATAAACTCGATTTTCAACAGCGTCGTGATGCTTTCTGCGGGAAATTCTCAATTATGGATGTATTTTGTCAATACAGGATACCATTTACTGTTTTTCCTCCTCATACGGTGCACCCTTTTTCAGAAGAGTTTAAGAAGCAGATCGATGCTTTCGACAAAGTGTGTAAAATTGCTAATGGTATGAAACGAATAACCGTGGGGGCATTAGGAGCGAGGACTACTGCGTTTAAAACAGTCCGCTTCGATGAGCTGGCGCTGCAGAAATATGGAATCACCACTGAAACGCTCGATATGTCAGATGTATTCAGCAGGGTACGTAAACTGGATCTGAATTCTGTCACGGTAAAAGAAAAAGCTGAAAGGCTGAGGAATTATACAAACTTTCTGAATGTCCCAGAAAAACCTTTTAATAACCTTGTGAGCTTTGGCGTTGTAATCGATGAGATTATCAATGAATATGGCCTTGATGCCCTTGCCCTGAGATGCTGGATCGAAATAGAAAAAGAATTTGGTATTTCTCCTTGTGTGCTGCTGAGCGAGATCAATGACCGTGGAATTCCGGCTTCCTGTGAACTAGATGTCTGCAATGCCGTTACCATGTATGCCCTCAGACTTGCTTCGGGTAAAGCGGCAACTTGTCTCGACTGGAACAACAATTACGGAGACGATCCGGACAAATGCATATTGTTCCATTGCGGACCGGTACCGCAAAGCCTTATGAATGCTAAAGGAAAGGTTATTGAACACCCCATGTTTGCCAAGTCGTTTGGCGCCGGTTGTGGCTTCGGCTGTAATGTGGGACGTATTGCTCCCAACCCGATGACATTTGCAAGTTCAAAAACCCAGGATGGAAAACTATTCGTATACGTGGGTGAAGGAGAATTTACCAATGATCCCATTCAGGAAGGATTCTTCGGATGCGGCGGGGTGGCTGAAATTGATCACCTGCAGGACAAACTATACAAGATCGGCTATAACGGCTACCGACATCATGTAAGCGTTTCTCCGGGACATTTTGAAGTAGCCTTCAGGGAGGCGTGCATCCGCTATCTTGGTTATGATATTACAGAACTCAGTTAAAATGACCTTCCCGATGTGGCTATTTTATAAAGTGCTGAAGGGAATGAACAATAGAGCTTAATCGGCAACAGAAATCCTTACCGGTCCGAATAATCCTGATTCAATCAGCTGAGTGTTTTTCCTGAGTTCATCAAACCGGAAAACATTATGTGTTGCTGTGAGTCGTTTATCTTTGGGAAGGTTCAGATCGCCAATAACACGATTTGCCCATAAATTGATAATGTCTATTTCAAGCAGATTGTCGGATGATTTGACGGCCTTTGTAACATCAACCCGCCATGGATAGCACCAGAGTATTCCGAGATCCTTGCCGTTAAGGCGTACCTCAGCAATATTACTGAGATTACCAAGGTCAAGTATAATCCGTTTATCAGGAATGTTTCCGGCATCAAAGGTTTTTCTGTAGGTAGCCTTGCCCGAATAATACCTGATTCTGTCGTCAGTGTTTCTGGTCCAGCTTGTAAGGGAATCAAACTCTGCCATTTCAGGTCCTCCCCAGCGCGGATCGAATTCCACCTTCCACGGCCCATTCAATACAGCCAGTTCTTTGAGCCCGGGGAAATTGCTTCCCGATTTGCCTTGTGTCTGAACTGATATATTCCTGCTGAAAATAATGAACATTGAGCCAAATTCTTCCAGTTCCAGAGGTACGGTTGTGTATCCGTCTTTCTGGCTGAAAGCAGCTGCATCGCGCATTTCACCTTTTACAGGATCCCATATTTCCGGTTGTTTACCGGCAACACGGAAAGTGAAGTCAATAATCCTGTGATGCTTTTCAGGGTTATTGACAAAATAGATTTCAGTATTACCTGACGTGCGGTGAATATAATCGAATTGATCAGGTTGGATGTCCTGTCCGGTATAGGTGAAGTCTTGTTTGACTCCATCATTCATCAGGATCTCCCGGGGTGTTTTACCCCATATAACCCGTCCCTTTCCGTACTTTCTCTCAGTTCGTGTCCTGCCATCCAGATCTCCCCAGATCTCTGACGCTATTTTCCTTACCTGGTCATCACAGGTAGGATAGTTCTTCAAAACAGATGACATAGCTGGCGGAGGACCGACTACAGTTGCTCCGTTGCGCGCCAGTTCCCTAATCTTTTCTATCGCATCAACTGACATTCCTTTATATGGAAGAGGAGACACATCAAGCTTCTGGTAATTTCCCACTTCGCGGCATATTTCTTCAGAAGGAGAGGTGCAGCCCTGCAACACCAGCAACCTGTAGCTCATGCCATCAGGAAGCACTATCTTCCCTCCTTTTGCCGACATCCTGGTGAGGAGTACTTCATTGTTGATGTAATCGGAATCATAGCCGGGGCCGAGTGAAGGGACATTGTATTTAGGTGGCACAAGGGCAGGAGGTCTATCACCAAGGTAAAAGCAGACATCGGCAACAAATTTTCCCTGTTGTAACATAAACTGACAACGTGAAAGCCATGTGAAAAAAGAAGGTGACTGTTCCCACCATGTGAGGTTTGGAGTAAAGTGTTGTCCTGCACAGAACTCATACCCTGGTTTGCCGTCAGATGGCAACTGACATGTCGCCTGGTGAAGCATTATCCGGTTAATGCCATCACAAAATGCCTGGTTTGCATAAGGTTTAAGATCAGAAGGCCCCATCGACCAGTGTGTTCTGTCAAATTCCATCTGAGTGAAAGACTCAGCCATAGCTTCCTTTTTGCCATAGATATGAGAGGCGGTTGCTGTTTGCTTCAGGTTAAGCCTCAGGAACCTGTCGGGGTTGTACTTATCGGGTGCACTGTAATTCACCCAGAATTCTCCGGCAGGAATATCACATCTTCCAAGATTTTTCAGAACATCCTGAGGAGGAATGTCATTAGGCCCTCCGGCTTCATTACCTGCTTTTATGCCATTTTTGTGGCACAGATCGGCAAAATGGCCGTAATAATTCTCTGCAATACAATCCTGTATTGTACGGTTAAAATCATCAAGAAACCGCGATGACACAATTGAATCGATCACAGTGTAACCTGCCAGAACCGGTATAAACGAAGTTAGGTCATAATTCCGGAACCGTATGAACTGCTCTGGAAAATCCTGCGTCCATGTAAGCTTGCCACACTCCCAGCTGTCAGACCACAGATATGCCAGAGTACCGCCTGCTTTATGTGTTTCTTCAATGACAAGCTTTCCAAGGTGGTTAAAATGATCTTCAAGTGCCGTCGTACTTAAATAATCAATCTCGTAGCCATCCCCTCCTTCAAATGTGTCACCCTTTGGATATGCATACCACCTGCTCCACTGATGCCCTGTGAGGGTGTAACCGGAACGGAGGATCACCCACTTGCCCTCCGGAACATCCCATTCAAATTCCCCATCGGGCTTCATTCTGCCCGTCAGATCAGTTAGTGAACCGAAAACTTTCTTCTTCCCGTCCTCCTGAAGCCTGAAAGCCTGGACAAGTATATCTTTATAATACTTCCCGACTTTCTCAGGCTGAGGCAGATTACCAGAATAAGCTTTAGGTCCTGAGACTACCAGTTCTGAAAAAACAACTTTTTTCATAGCATTCTCAGGTGTGACCCATGGTCCCATCATCGTCCATCCTCCTGCCATATTAAAACCAATTTCGATATTCAGACGTTTTGCCTCAGTAATGGCATGCCGGAAGAGCTCCTTCCATTCCTTACTCAGGAAAGGCACTCCGGGAAGCGGAGCCTGCCCGGCATAACCACCTGTGCATATCAGGTTGACTCCGCTTATTCCTTTCGATCTGAATTCCTCAAGATCACGTGTAATGCTCTGCTTGTCAATGCGGTTGTATAACCACCACCAGTAGACTCTGGGCTTCACCGAATCAGGCGGTGTTATAAACGATTGTCTCAGAGTAATATTATCAGATTGTTTCACACAATCTGGAATTGTGAATATAAGGATTCCTGAAACAAGGATTATCTGTTGTATTCTTGTATGAGACATGATCTTTAAATTCAGGTTATTATGATAAACAATGTAGCTATTTTCAGGACTGTTTTCACTTGATAAGAATAATTGGGAATTTGAAAATTTTTCAAATGCGCCGCATCCGGATACTTAAAACATGCAGATGTTATTGGTTCATATGATCATATGGGATTTACAGACTGAATCAAAAGATTATCAGTATATAAACTCCCGGCAAAACAGGTAATCAGAATTTGCAGCATTTTTCATGCTTTTAGTTAATTCTTTTCAGCATCAGACATGGCGTTGATGGTGTTTATTGTTTATCAGTACAGGAGATTGGAAGATGTATTTATGGAGCCGGAACTAATTTTATTGAATTAAAGTACATAAGGTAATGATCGGTTTCATGGCCTGGATAGATCCTGAATACATATTCCCCGGTTTTCTTTAATGTGAATTCCCCAATCCTTTCTGTCTTGTATTCATACCATCCAGTGGTGGACTTAACAGAAGCCTTTATTTTCTCTTTTCCGGAATCGACCAGGTAATCTGCATTTTCCCATCCGGGGATTGCAGCATAGGTTATGTCTACTTTGTATATACCGGGAGTTGTCACTTCAACATGCCATTCAATGTAGTCATCCGGACCCTGCATTTTCGAAATATGAAAATTACCTGTTTCTCCTTTCCGGTTGAAACGTTTAACGGCTCTTCCATGTGTAGAAGCTGATAAATAATCCAGCAAAACAGGTTCATTTTTCAGTTGTTTAACGATCATGGGATCAACATCAGGTTCGCCATCTGTTTCTACCACCAGGACGGAGTTTACCGGATCCACAGCTTCCTTTGGCAATCTGATCAGCCAGCCATCCTGTTTATTGAAGGACAGCTCCTCAGAGGGTTTAACCAGCATGTATGATCTTTTGATTTTGTTATTGAGCCCCTTAAGTTTGATTGTTCCGTCCTTGGGCCAGTTGAAGATATGAAGATACAGAAGGTTGTCTTTTCGTGTGCAATATCCCCATGGCATTTCATAAGGGAATGGAGAAGGAGAGGCGCCGTAGATGCTTTCACTGTTTTTTTGCATCCATTTTCCCACCTCAGCCAGTATGCTTAATGATGAATCAGGAATGATACCTTCTCCTGTTGGTCCGATATTTAACAGATAATTACCTCCATTGCTCACGATTGATACAAGCCTTTTTATTATATCTTCCGGCCTCTTCCAGTGTTGGTCATTTTTGCTGTAACCCCAAGTGTCATTGAGGGTCTGTGGCGTTTCCCAATACTCTTCAATTCCTCCGATCGGCATTCCGTTATCAGTCATGCTCTGGTAGTCCCCCAGCAGTTCCTTGTCATAGTGTCCTACACGTCCGTTTACCAGACACTCAGGCTGAAGGGAATGCACAAGATTTACAAATTCCATGCCCTGCTCCTGGGTGTACATTCCGCGATCGAACCAGACAAGTCCGACCGGACCATAGCCGGTTAACAATTCCTTCAACTGAGGTATAACCTTGCGATCAAGATATTTTCGAAAAAGTTCCGGATGATCCATAACATCAAGGTTCGTCTGGGATGAATCAAAATCCCAGGTATTGCCATACGCATAGGGTTGTTCCCAGTCTTCACGATGAGAATAATAGACGCAAAACTTTATACCCTCTTCGGCGCAGGCTTCAGCAATTTCTTTCAGAGGGTCTCTCTTGAATGGAGTGTAATCGACTATATTGTAGTCGCTTACATGAGAATGATACATGGCAAATCCATCATGGTGTTTTGATGTTATGACTAAATATTTCATTCCCGTTTGTTTTGCCAGCCTGACCCACTGCCTAGCATTGAAACCGGTTGGATTAAATGTTTTTGCTATTTTACGATATTCATTTACAGGTATTTGGAAAGTATTCATGATCCATTCTGCATTCTCCCCCTGTTTTAATTTTTTACCATTCCATTCGCCTCCTAGTACTGAATAGGGGCCCCAATGAATGAACATTCCAAATTTACCGTCTTTAAACCATTCCGGGATCTTATGTACTGTACTACTGTTCACCAGTTTTCCGTTAGATTCATGGTTACACGAAGATATGAACAGTAAGAAGATGAAAAGTACAAAAACAATTGCAGTCATTTTGATAACTACCGGGTAATGTTTTGATCTAGGACACATTGAGAATACCATTTGATGCGATAATTAAATCTTAATTAATAAAATCAGTTTTCTTTTATATCAGAGACTATGAAAACATTTTGATGTCTAAGGTAATAAATTTCATCGTGGATTTCAGTGTGTATCGGCAATAGCCCAGTGTCGCCGTATGGGTCTGAAAACTGACAAAAGCATCTGCTCTGACTCTGCTTATTTATAAAGTCCTGCATTATTGACATGTTTATTTTCAGCACTTTGTCCATCAAATAGTCAGCAATTCACACCTTGTCTCATCCGTCAGAATCTGCCTCCGTGATCCCAATGGAATTTTTAAACTTTGTCAGGAAATCTCATTTGGATCAAATCGGACACATTTTCTGATTCTCTTTAGGATAAGTTCAAGGTATGAAGTATCTTGCAGCGGTCTGACTGGTTGTGACAGACGATGCCCCGGAATCTGATTTCAACCTTTAAATAGTCTGTTAAACCTGATAATTGAAGTGAGATGAATTCGGATATTAAAATTTTCGCCGGAAGCTCCGGGAAAGAGTTTGCAGAGCGCATGTGCCGGTATCTTGGAATTTCTCTTGGAAAAACCTCCGTCAGAACATTCTCAGAGGGAAATACCTATGTGAGGATTGAGGAACATGTTCGTGATGAGGATGTTTATCTGGTTTTACCGATTGGTATAGATCCCAATAATGAGTTTGTTGAACTGTTATTCTGGATGGATGCCTTTAAAAGATCCGGGGCCAGATATGTAACTGCAATAGTCCCTTATTTCAGCTATGCAAAAGGCGATAAAAAAGACGAGTCAAGAGTATCGATCAGAGCGCGGGTATGTGCCGAGTGCATAGAACTTGCAGGAGCGGACAGGTTAATAACAATGGACCTGCATGCAGCCCAGATTCAGGGTTTCTTTAAAAAACCTGTGGATCATTTATATGCCAGTCCTCTCCTGGCAAAATATGTTAAATCGGTTATGTCAGGAAATTTTGTGGTGGTGTCTCCTGATGCAGGATTTGCAAAAAATGCCAGGAAATTTGCAGGAAAACTGGGAGCAGATTTTGCTGTCGGAGATAAAACCAGGATCGCTCATGATGAAAAGGCAGAAATCATCGAAATAATAGGAGAGGTTGCCGGCAAAGATGCAGTAATCATTGATGATTTCAGCATCTCGGCAGGGACAATAGTTGAAACTGCCAGAATGTTAAAGATAAGAGGCGCAAAGAGTATAATAGCTTGCCTTTCACATATTCCACTCAGCCTTAAAGGTGTTGAATCTATCGAAAAGAGTGATATAAGTATGGTCATTGCAACCGATAGCATAAATAATCCCAGGGTAAAAAGCTGTCCCAAAATAAAAGTAATATCAGTTGCACCATTATTCGCGGAGGTGGTAAGAAGAATGCACAGGAGGGAAGCTATAGGTGATCTGATCGACAATATTCCCGAGAAAGTTTTTAATGCCTCGATTTAAGCAATTCGCTCAATAAATCTCTTATTCACTATATTCGTTTAGAATCTTTAATATTAGCAACAGAATTAACTGCACAGGGAGTGATGCAAACAGCAGGTTCTTACAATGAATTAAGGGAAATGGCGATCGGGACAAAACCCGGGCAACTCGGACTTTCTATAGCGTCCGATAAGACTGTTGTTTATGGAGTCGTTATGGATTGGGATGTCAAAAATGGAACAGCTTCGATCATATCATTCCTTTCCGGAGATGCAAGTATCTATTTTAGTTCCGGAGGAGGTATTGTTGGAGGAGGTACCCATGAGAACGTTAAAATAATAGCAAAACAATTTGTCGAAGAAGCTCAGCAGATGCTCGGAAATGCAACAAAAACCGACCAGACACCCTTACCTGATGAGAATAAAGTAGTGTTCTACCTGTTAACTAACAAAGGGATGTACTCCGGACAGGACAATATGGAAAATCTCAGAAAAAGAAATTCGATATGGCTTGGGTTATTCCTTATAGGTAATGAAGTGATAAATGAACTTCGATCGGTTAATGAAAACTAAAAGCACCGGTCTTCTCAATTATTAGTTACTTCCACGACTGCAGACATTTGTCATAATTCAAGTTAAGATGATCATATTAAGGAATTTCAATTTCCGTCAGATCATCCTGATTTTCTGAATAATACCAGTCATCGTTTGTAAGCTGATCATTGGCTATATTTTCTATCTTCATCTTAATGTATTTCCCTTCTGCCGTAACTGCAATTTCTCCATTTGGCAGAACAATTTCTCCTGTACCTTCAAAAGTCCGGCTTCCTTCAGAAATGACGCGTCCCACAATCTTAAGCTCCTGGTCAAGAGGAACAGGTTTCCTGAACTTTGTTTTCAATTCCAGGGTAACTCCCCATATTTGTTCATGTTTCCCGTTGCAGATTGACCTTGCTATTGTCTCGTCAAGAATGGTTGTTGCAATACCTCCATGCATCCGTCCGGGATAACCCTGGTGCTTCTCTGAAGGCCTGATTATAGCAACCAGTTCGTTGTTCCCGGTTTCGAAAAATCTGGCATGCAGACCGAAATCATTTTTTTCTCCGCATACAAAACACATCTTTGAAATGTGCTGCTTTCTTACTACTTTATGTTTCACGTCAGGAAAATTTATTGCAAAAATAGATTATTTAACGGTGCAGTGAACCCATGTCAATAGTTTCAGTTTCCATCCTCTAATTGTACATAAAACCGGTAGGATGGCACTTCAACAGCTAATAAATCCAGGGATGAACTGCTAAACGATGTCAGGCCTGAATTATCCCATGGAACTGGAGCTATTGATAGCTACTCCGTTTTAAGTCGCAGACTGGGGATACAGGTTAGTAAAAAGTCTCCGGAGATGATTTCCGGAGGCTGGCATATATATAGATTAAAAAATGACTAATCTTTAATCTACAGATACTTAGAGGTTGTTTCGTTTTTGTTTCTATATATTTTGAACACAGGTTTAAAAGATCGGGGAGACTTCCTGTTATGTCGGTTATTTCATTGGAGGCGGTGGACACTTTTTAATGAATGCTCCATCTTTGTCGTAAACAAGTGTTTCAGTGATAGCCCCTTTGACTATAACCACTTCAAAGGTGATAATGTTATTTTCTGTGACGCTTGTTGCTTCTTTTATGGTATAGCCGACATAGTCTTTTGCGATGTTGTCTGTTATAGCTTTCTTAAGATCAACTACTTTAACAATAGTACGGGTTGAATCGGCTGAATTGATTACCTGTGCATTGACTACCATGACTGCCATGATCAGTACCAGGACGATTAATACTTTTTTCATAATTAATGCATAATTTAGTTTATAAACTGAAAAACCCTGATATTCCTTTTATTGAAATAAAATGATTAAAGAGAAGAGAGGATTTTATGCAATTCATCTTTTGTCTTTCCAAGTTTGATTTGAAGTTTTGCATACATCTCATCTTTCCTGCTTTCTTCAAACATAAGGTCATTGTCCGTTAAGACCGCGAATTTTTGTTTCAGTTTGGCCTTCTGCTCATTCCATGTTCCTTTTAATTCTGTTGTATTCATCTTGGTTTATTTTAAATTTCGAGCTAATCTTTACAGTATAAAGGTGAGTTCTTTAATTGCTTAAAGCATTACACTATTTAGTAAAATATTTACATCATTTATAGATTTCAGATAGTGGAATTTTGTCTTATTATACTTGCGTAAAAGATCAGAAGTTATACTATGTTATTCTCCGGATATATGTTGTTGTAAAATTCCATCCAGGCATATCGCCTACTCAAAAAGCTTCTTCATGAATTGAAAGCCTGCTTTTTCGACGAGCGACCGGTTGTTTGAGAAGCCATAAAAGCAGGACTGTGTATTTTAATTTACATAAATGTCCTTGTAAATTTTACCATCAATATATGGACAGTAAAGCTGATAGATGAAATGACCCGGAAGGTTATCTGATAGCTTAAGATGACTGATCAGTGCATCATTCTTTGATGAATACAGCTTTCATGAACCTATACAAGAAATATGGCAGTAATATATATGAGAAGCAGGGCTTGATTTTTATGTTGTCTTTGCCATTTTAAATACTGTAAATTCCATATACTTGTAATTCTGAATCAGAAAATTAACCTGACTTAAAAACAGTTTATGAATGCATATCGGTTCTATATAATTCTATTCCTGTTCGCGGAGTGCTTATCTGGTCAAAGTCAGACTATTTCGCAATGGAGAGGAGTCCGTCGTGACGGAATTTATTCTGACAGAAATCTGTTGCAGACCTGGCCTGCAGCAGGACCAAAACTTCTTTGGATGAATGATAAAATTGGCGGTGGATATGGTTCTCCTGTTATTGCTAATGGAAAGCTATTCATCAATGGAGAAATTGACAGTATCAGCCATGTTTTTGCTCTTGATCTGAATGGCAGGCTTTTGTGGAAAACACCGAATGGCCGTGAATTCTTTGGCGAAGGATTTTCCAGCAGTTTTGCAGGTTCCAGGTCGACACCAACTGTCTGCAACGATTTGGTTTACGTGTCTTCAGGAAATGGAAGAATTGCCTGCCTGCAGGCTGAATCAGGAAGAGTTCGATGGGTAGTTGACATTGTTCGCGATCTGGGTGGAAAAGTGAATATGTTTGGTTTTTCTGAATCACTTCTTGTGAATGAGAAATATGTGTTTTGTTATCCGGGTGGCAGCAAAGGAAGCATTGTAGCTCTTGATAGATTTACCGGGAAAGTGGTCTGGAAGAGTGAAGCTCTCAATGATCCGGCTTCGTACGTTTCTCCAATACTGATCAAACTCCGGGATATCAATATTCTGGTCACTGTGTCGCATAATTATCTGATGGGACTGGATGCAGGAACCGGGAAATATTTGTGGTCATTTAAAGAAGATTCAGTAAAAATTGAAGGTGAATACAGCAATACCCCTGTTTATTCCGAAGGATTTATATACAATGTATCGGGTGTAAAAAAGGGAACCGGCGCTTTTAAACTTCAGCTATCTTCTGATGGTAAGTCAATTAAGGAAATATGGAGGAATGATAAGGTTAAAAATTCAATTGGAGGCTTTGTGAAAACAGATAACCGGCTTTATTGTACCTCGGATGACAATAAACTGAAATGTGTCGACCTGAAATCGGGGAATGTAATTGATTCACTTCCGCGTATGCGCGGTAGCCTTATCTGGGCTGATAATCATTTATACTGTTATAATGACAATGGTCGTCTCTGTCTGATCAGGCTTTCCGGGACAAAAATGGAAACAGTCAGTCAGTTTACAATAGATAAGGGGAAAAAAGAGCATTTTGCCCATCCGGTTATTGCAGATGGTGTTTTATATGTCCGCCACGGGAATGTACTTATGGCTTATGGAATTAAGCCATAATTCAGCTGACCTACCAGTTAGAAGCTGACAGTAAGAGGATAAAAGACAATCTTATAATAAACTGAAAAGAAATATCTTAACTGATATAAAAATCCATTACGACGTTTGTCGTATCACTTATCTTAATTGTAACAATCCGGTGATACATATTCACATCTATCCAGGAGGCGGATCAGTCCTTTATTGAACGCTGGGCGAGCTCCAGGCGCAGGTTACCGAAATATTCATATACATAACGGTTGAGTGAGGCGATTTGGCCAAGATCGCCGATATGACCGGCATCGCTCGCTATAAGTTCTATCAGCTCCCGGGTGTGAATGAGGAGTTGGTCAAGGGAATCTAGTGATTTCTGTTTCAGTTCCCGTTTAAGTGGTGTTTGAGTCTTGATGTCAGGGCCAAGAAGTTTTCCCAGGGAAGCTGTCTCAGCTCCAAGGTCCAGCCAGCCTATGCCGAATTGGGTGCGTTTTAACCAGAATTCCACTCTTGGCAGCCCTTCTTTTGTTGCTTTCTTGCGAGCCCGGAACAGTATGGATAGTGCGGATTCGAACTGGGGTCTGATTCCGGCAATAGCATCCTGGTCTACTCCACCTAACAACCCGGGGATCGTCTCGGGCCAGGGAAAGGCAAATCCATAGAGGGTCTTTTTGATTTCATGGTCGGCCTTCTCCAGGATACGCTGAGCCTGCTCAAAATCAGGAGCAGCAGCAGGACCGACCAATCTGACCGGATAATCTTTGTAGAATCCGTCTGCCGTGAGCCCGGGTTGCCAGGAAGCACGGGCCAGGTAAGCACTGTTTATATCCACCTGCCTGATTTGCCAGATGGGAACCACGTAACCTTGCATATCAAGGGGAGCTGTAGTGTGGATTATCCGTTCCAGCGACTCCACGTTTACCTGAGGAAACCACATTGTGTTGTCGTCCTGAATACCAATTTCAAGAGTTGTGGGCACCTTCGCCTTGAGAACTGGAACTATGTCGGCGATTCGGTCAGCCGTTGCATGTGTCCCATATTCAAGCCAGTCGTCAAAATACATCCCTTTTGGCAGGATCCTGGATACCAGCGGCCACAATTCCGGCATCACTCCAGCCAGAGCAATCCTTGCATCTGGCTTCAGAGTACGCTCCAAAAGGCGGTCCTGTACAAAAATTTCATCAAAAAGATAAAGGAAAAGCAGATCACCCTTAAGCTGATTCTGGTATCGCTCCAAACCATAGGGATATGTTCCCATATTGTTGAGCTCTTTGTCCAGGTTAAACTCAGGACTGAGATTGTACCGGGCATCAAGCATCCTGAATACTTCCCTGTAGTCGACGACTCCTGCTCGATGTTCCGAGACCCATAAATGATAAAAATCCGCATTGGGATAGGTGTCGATCAGGGCTTTCAGTCTGACTGCAGTGAGTTCCTTAACCGCCGGGTCAAGCACATTCATCCAGGCTGAATATTTGGGATTTGTTCCGAATTCTTCCGCCGGTGTTTCAAAACATGGCGCTTTCGGAAAAAGGTCCGGATCAGGAAGCGGCAGTGTGGCCCAGTCATTCATCTTGTACTTGAAAGCAGTCGGTGGCTCAAGAAATGAGAAAGTCAGCAGACTCATCAGTCCGCGATCTTTGCAGTGGCCAATAATGGAGCGCACCAGTCCTATTCCCAGCTGTTTGCGCTGTTCGTCGTTTTTTGCCTGAGCCAGAACCGGATTGTAGAACTCCTGGCGCCCCGGGAAAAGTTCCTTTCCTATAAAGTTCGTGTCAATTTTATATCGCCAGCCATAGAAGATATCGCCTGCCGGACGCTGCATTCCCCGAAAATTATAATCGAGCCATGGACCTGATTCCTGGATGACAAAGTTATAGGTGTTGTATTTTAGCTTCGCCATCTGGTCGATGAAACGTATGAAGTCCGGAAGATCCCATGGTGCAGAACCTTCCGGCAGATTGTTCGATGGACGCATGGCGCGTGTCGCATAGGAGGGTTCAATTTTTTCATCAAATGGACCGAGACTTAAAAGACCTGGGCTTGCAGGACAGATGTCCTCAGTTAATGAAAACCGCATTCCCCAATGCTCAACAAGTTCATAAACCCCGAAAAGGGTGCCTCTTGGCAAACGTCCCCCGATGACAAGAATATCTGGCTCAGTTCCGACCGTCTTGATGAAAAAACCATCATCTCTGATCTGATCCCATTTTAGATTCCCGGCCAACCTGGCAATGTGAAGGTTAGAGGAGGGACTGCCCAGAAGAATTACCGGTCCGGCAGGAGTCTCAGCATGATCACTCAGAATAACTGGTCTGAACTTCCAAAGTTCATTGATATATCTGGCCAGTTCTTCAGCCGCGTACCTCTCAACGGGGGCGCTTTTGTCACCTGCAATTATCGTAAGTTTCGTTGGTCTCTCATCAGCTACTGATCTGGTATAAGTTAATAAACCGGCAGCCCCGATTGCAGCCTTTCTAACGAATGATCTTCTTTTCATGTTACTTGTGTATATAAAAGGTCAACTTTAAGAACGAATTAAAGATTATCCGGCAGAATTGGTGAATAGATGATAATATTTACCTGAACTCTCCAGCTGTCTGGCGCTGATTACAATGCAGGTCCGGATACATGAGCCTGGTCGCATCATGGTAAAATGGTTTGTTTTCAGAATGCGATTAACGCTTTAAGGATATTATTTAAAATTTTCGCTATGCAATAATATGATTTATTTTAAATCTGCAATGAAAAGGAATTTGTTTAAATTTAAGACTGACTAATGTTTCTAAAAAATCCTTTTACGGTGAAGAAACTATCAATAATCTTATGTGTCATTCTCATTGTTGCTACTTCCGGCTTGGCGCAATGGACATCACACAGTGTCATCCAGCTCGACGGCCGGGCGGGCGTAACAAATCTGCCGGCGAAGAGCCAGATACTGACTGAGAGATGGAACCGGGTTGTGGCAGTTCCCTACCTAGTTTTCATGCCTGAAAAAAAGCGTGTTCTGATGCTGGTCAGTTGTGACTATCCACACCAGGCTATGATTTTGCACAGTGATGATCAGGGTGCCACATGGAGTCTGCCAAAATATGTACACACCGACACCGTCGGTAAACCGGATACAGGTATGGGTACAGGATTGACCTACCTTGGAAACGGTAAAGTGCTTATGATATCAGGGACCGAAAAAGGTGCATGGGTTTGGTTCAGTAATGATTACGGAGAAACATGGAATGACCATGCCGTTTTTCCACCAGCTTACAATGGACTTATTTTTAATTTTGGATGGGATCCTCCATTAATTGACAAAGATTCACTGACAGGAAAAGTGAGCCGGGTTTTGGCTGGAGGTTATATACTCAACAGCCCTCTCTATGAAAGCACTGCCAGAGCGGGATATTCTATTGGTGGGATTCGATTAAGTAATGATGGAGCCCGGACGTGGAATGAGATTATTAATATACCGGAATGGCTTGGAGCCAATGAAGTGGCATTCACACGGGCGGGAAACGGAGATATTGTTGCAGCCTGCCGGACAGATTGGCCCGACAGATTCCGTAAAAACAATCTGGATCACTATGAAGGTTTAGGTGTTTCCATTTCCAAAGATAACGGCAGGACATGGTCCGGAATAACCAGGCTTTTTGAATGGGGCCACCATCATCCATGCCTGGTTGTCATGCCGGATAATGACATTGTTATGACGTATGTGGTGCGTAAAGGATATCCCGACACAGATGATGGCTATCCTCAGTTTGGCATCGAAGCAATAGTCAGTCATGATAACGGGCAAACCTGGGACCTAGATCATCGCTATATCCTGAGTTTTTGGAAAGGAATCAGAAAAGGACCAAACGCCTGGTATGGCAGCAGCCAGGCAACTTCGACTGTGCTGTTGCCCGATGGTTCGCTGCTGACGACCTATGGAACAGGCTATCGTGCCGTTGATCCGACTGTGAACGGCAGACCAATACCCCGGGATATTGGCCTCATCAAATGGAATTTAAACGCCAGGCCCGTCAGCTCAGACAGGGTAGTTACTGATGCACCTTTTGATTCAGATCTGCGCAATGAATTCAATCCTGATCCTTCCCGGAAAAAGATCAGGGTATATTGCCCTGCTCAGCCGGACAAGGAAAATCTGGCCGTCACCAGTGCAGGAGCCAGGGCAAATGCGACGGAGAACGACGGAGACCCTGCAATGGTATTTCATAATCCCTATAATTATCCGGTGCTCACGCTCGAATCGATACCGGCATGGGTGGAGATCAGCTGGCCCGAACCGCAACTGATAGATGAGATACATATTAAGCCCGGAGCCCCGGAATGGTTCAACAGGCCGTCAACAGATTGCGTGCCGCTTGATTACCGGTTACAATATAAAAAAGGTAATAAATGGATCGATATTGTACCATTTGTCAGGAATGCGAAAAGATATAACGAATTCTATGGTGATTCGAAAGCATACATCATTCAGGACGAGGAATTTGAATATATCCACCAATTTTCACCTGTCTCCGTGAAGACCATCCGGCTGTATATTACACGTTCAAGCGATACCGGGAAACGTCAGAGCTCCGGAGATACGGTTGAGGTTGCGGAAGCCAGGCGTGAGACTTCAATCCGCTGCATTGAGGTCTTTGCAGCAAAAAAAAACCTGCAAAGGCTGAAATAGAAAACATACCGGGAGGTGATCTGCAATACCAGGAATACCAACACTCATTACAAGCGCGAATGCAAATCCCCTGATTTTTTTTGGGATAGCCAGCGGATGCATATTACTATAATGATGAACGGCAGCGTTTTATTGCCAAACATTCAATCCGTGCCCCTTTTCCACACAGTGATGAACCCGTCGTTCAGTATACCTGAGAAGGTTTGGTGAGTTTTGGTCAATTCGTCCGGCTTTTATAATTAACCCATAGACCATTCAATCTTTGAATTCTATCTGGTACCTGGATATATTCCTGCATTTAGCAAGGCCTGCTTTGATAAGTATGGCAGCAGGCCTTTGCCCGGCTTCATCATACCCGGGTTTTATCAAACTAAAATAACTATAAGGATAATTAGTAAAATAAGTGTGGCCCCACCGTAATAATACCCATGATGATGATGTCTGTAGTCTTGTGATGGTTGTTTGAGATTATTCTTTGAATCATTCTTTTCTTTATTCATAAGATTAGAATTTTTCAGATTATCGGTTTCGGCGGGTTTGCTCAAACGGCTGATCTCCTCATCTGATAATCTGTTTTCCTTCGGATCCCTGTTTGATGGTTTGTCAGATCCGTTTTTAGGATCGCTCAATCCGGCAAATGCTGAGGTATTTAATGCAAATAGAATTAAAAAACCGAATAACAGATTTTTCTTCATAATAAACTTAATTAATTATTTGAAATTTAATCTGTAAAGCTAAATGCAAGTGTATCCACCTTTGTTATATAATAATGTAAATATGTTGCGTAATTCATGCTTCCGGGTGAGATGGCGATACAGAATGTTTACCGGATCATACCGGTCTGAATGTAGTTATCATTAATGTCTATAAGGAAGCATTTAGACTGTCCGGGGCTGATACGTTACCTCTGGAGCTGAGTGGTCGACGGCGCTGGCTTTTCTGCCGATTATACTGATCTAAGTTGAGGAAGCTGTCTGATATTCGGAAGACGGGATTAAGAAATTGGCAATTTTAAGGATACTGCAATACCGCATACCAAAAAAGTGAGAGTAGAAGAGTGGAAACAAGGCGGAAATCAGCCGGATCAAATATCCGGGAGTACATTTCAGATTCATTGATCTCCACCTCACGATCCCAGTAATGAGCAGTTAACAGTGTTAATTTCCCCGTTTCATTGGATTTCGCAAGTGAAGTGATAGGAGCCGGATACGGCTTCATATACAACATAATTATTTTCAGTCCTCAGGTAAAGGATCCCTTTTGATTTTGAGGCGTTGACCCCGTTTTCATAAACTTTGTCGGGATCGGTTCCTGGGATATAGATAATTGCAGATGTATTAGCCGGAATAATTATATTATGATTATACGTTTTACCTGATTTTTCCCAGTTGGAAGTTACCGGTCCGTATACTGTTTTTACAGAGGATTTAACATAATTCAGACTTTCAGGAATGCAAGGTTTAATGAGTATAGATTTGTAGCCGGGTGTCAATGGAAGGATTCCTCCAAACCTCGTGTAAAATGTTTTATCTGCACCCGAAAACATTGCATGATCATAGGTCTGCATCTCGTTGCCGGTTTTAATATTTCCCCACTGTTCCCACGTGGTGGATGCATTGTAGCTCAGAATCTGGTGTCCGAAACTGGGATATGTTTTCTGCGCGAAAAGAGTATAAGCAACATCAGCCCTCCCTGATTCACATAGTATATCGGCCAAAAAAGATGTTCCGTAAATTCCTGCTCCAAAATGTCCTGAAGATTCTTCTGATACATTTTTTACAAGATTATCAAAGACATAACTTTTCCTGTTCCCGGGTACAATGCCACAAAGAAGAGGCATGATATATGTTATTTGTTTACCGCTGCCATATTTGTTGGTGGCGCTGTTAAATAACTTGTCATTAAATGCTTTCTTTATCGAGTCTGCTATTGAAGCATATGCAACTGAATCAGATCTTCTTTCAAGTATTCCTGCCATTCTTGAAAAAAGGTCAGTAATGTAGTAATACAAAGTCGTATTTACTATTTCGCCCTCGCTGAAGCTTTTTTCATAAGTGCCGTTTGTGTATGGAGGACACCAGTCACCAAAGCTACCACTCCAATGATCTGGTTTTCCCGCATTGGCTCTGCAAAAATCGACTTCCTTTTTTACCGATACATAAAAGTTCTCCAGTATCCGCTTATCTCCATAATATTTATACAACAGCCATGGCCCCAGTACCTGGCCGGCTGACCAGTCAGGATTTGACGTACTACCGGAAATATCACCCAGCCATTTTTTAAAGTATTGCTGTGAATCAAAATTTTGAATTGCGGCTTCATAGATGCAATTTGCATCCATCTGACAGGGAGTCCTTTCATCACGTACCGGATTGTCTGTGACAATGCTCACCATGTTATTCAGCAATGTCCACTGGAAGTTGCTGTGGATTTTGTTGATTAAAGTGTCAGAGCAGGTAAAGCTGCCTGTAAATTCGACATCCGCATGAACAGCACAACCATCGATACTTGACAATGATGGCGCGCCTGGGTACCCTGTGATTTCCACGTATCTAAATCCATGATAGGTGAACCTCGGTTCATAGTATTCATCTGCCCCACCACCTTTGCAGATGTAGGTGTCTGTAGATAATGCGTCTCGGTTGGTATGTGTATTGATAGTGCCATCCTCATTTGCAACTTCCGCATGACGAATTACTATCCTGGCGCCGGCAGACGCACCTTTAATGTGAATCCTGACCCAGCCTGCGATATTTTGTCCGATATCGTATACAAATGTTCCATGAGCAACCTGTTTGACAGAGACCGGTTTAATTATTTTTACAACTCTTACAGGAGCTGACATATTCGATTGCATTACTCCGGAAGGAGCGGTAGTTGTTGAAGCATTTTCCCAGCCTTTGTCATTATAGCCATAGGTATCCCATCCTTTTTTCTCACGGGTCGCATCATAGATCTCCCCATTGTAAATATCGGCTGAAGTGATCTGACTGTCGGTCGTTTTCCATGTTTCATCGGTGATGATACTGGTTTTGCTGCCGTCCTCAGATTCAATGTTCATCTGCAAAATTACCCTTTTGCTGTCCATCCATCTCCATCCATATTTACTATATGAAGGACCGTAACCACCTGCTAACCAGAGACCGGCTGTATTCCCTCCTTCTTTAAGATACTGAGTTACGTCGTAGGTATCATATAGATTTTTTTGGGAATAGACAGTATTTGCAGGGGTTAAAACCTGGTCTCCCACCTTTGATCCGTTTAGATGCATCTCGTACCAGCCGAGGCCATATACGAAAGCTGTTGCTTTTACTATCTTTTTTTGAATATCGAAATCTTTCCGGAATATGGGAGATGCTTTTTCCTGAGCAGTGCATATCCATTTCCCTTTCCAGTCCGCGTTTTTCAGTAATCCCATTTCCCACCAGGCAACAGGTGACCATTCAGATTGATTATTATTCCCATCCCAAACTTTTACTTTCCAAAAGTAACGAGTCCCGCTTTTAAGCGCTGGCCCTTTGTAAATAATATTTATCTGTTCTCCGGAAATGACACGGCCGCTGTTCCAAACATCACCCTTGTCAACTTTCAGATCTGCTTCGCGTGAGGCAACCATGATCTGGTATCCCGTCTGTCTTTGTCCACGCTCCGAACCGGTTAACTTCCAGCTTAGCCCGGGCTGTATTACATCTATTCCCAATGGATTGACTTTCCATTCCGTTTTTAAATCTGAAGGCATAATTCCCGCTGAAGCACACAAAAATGAACATGGTAACAGAGCTATGACACTAACATACAGTAATATAAGAAGTTTTTTCATTTATTTTTCATTTATATTTTAGGAGCTATATGCTGCCTGATGTCTGACAGAGAACCCAGGTTTATGAAAATCATTCTCATTCTGGTTATTCCCGCTAAAGCGAATTGCAGTTTTATGATTATTGGTCTCCATACTTGAAATCAAGATACTCTAAAATCTTAATTTCGCCAATATTCTGAAATCTGATTTTAAAAGAAAATATATTTTTGAATCCCTGAAATCTCAGGACTGAAGAGCGACCTTCAGATAAAATAGTTGTAAGATATCAGGATTATAAGCCTCGGAAGGAATATCACGGAGAGCCGAAAACATCAAATCAATTTGAGACTATTATCATAAATACCTTAATAATAGTCGTTCATATCTGGCCAGGTGTTTGTAGTTCACTCCGGTATGTAGTGGTAACTGTCATCGGCTTTTCGATCCTAGGTAAGAAATAGTTGCAATCAAGTATAATGCTTATATTCGCATACCAAATAGTCGGTTTATGAGTGATGCAAAAGAACATATCATAAAAGTAGCTTGTAAATTGTTTCTTCAGAAAAGCTATAAAGAAGTTACATTGAAAGAACTGGTGAAGAGTACAGGTCTTTCAAAAGGTGCATTTTATCATTACTTTGAGAGTAAAGAGCAGTTATTTTTTGCTGTGCTGGAATTTTTCTTTTCTACAATAATGGTACACAGGTATGAAAACTACTCCAACGAATCGTTTTATAAATTCTATCATGACTATGCTAATGAGGTAATAACTTACAGCAAAGAGTATCTTAAAACGTTTATCGGGGATGAGGAGGAAGGTGAATTTACTATGAATTATTTTACTCTTGCGTTCGATGCTCTGAAATTATTCCCTGAAATCAGGGCCAGGATGGTTGAAGAACAGAAAAAAGAGCAAAATGTCTGGACAGAAGTTATTAAGCGAGCGCGAAAAAATGGAGAAATCAGATCCAGTATGTCCGATGAGGAGATCGCCCAGTTATTTATCTTTTCGAGCGATGGTGCAGCGATGCACATGATGATGACCGGAGAAAAAATGGAGAAAATGGTAGAGCCTTTCATGAGACTCTGGGACAGGCTTTATGAACAGATAAAGGTTTAAATTGGAATTATTTGGTGCTTTTTTCGTTTAGCAATTTAAATATGGCATTTACCGGCGTTTTAAATCCATTCACCTATTTTTAACAACTTTTATTTCAGCTTAACTGTACTTTTGAAAGCATAACGGAAAAATATTGATGAGCAAAAAATGGAACCGAATATTCGGTTTTTTTAAGATGCGAAAATATACCAAATGGTCGGTATATTTATTTGTTTTAAAATTTCAGATCTGAAGCATGGAAGATTTTAATTTGATCAATAATAATTTTAATACCATCAGCCCATATGCTAAATGGATTTTCTTGTTGATTAAGAAGCGAAAATGGAAAGCGCCAAATTGAGTTCTTTAAAGTATTTGATGAAAAACATGACAGCTAAACAGTTATTTAAATTTCGTCAAGCAGGTAAGATTCAAACATCATGTCGCCTCAGACTGGCTCAAAATCATTGTTAATTCCGAAATATAATTATTTAAAAGTTTTTTTAATCATAGCATACCGGATGTCCGGTATATTCAAAGAACCACTATGAAAACAATTAATTTTTTTTTGCTAGATCTTCTTATGCTCGGAACTGTAAGCGTCTCTGCACAGGAAGAATTTTCAAGACTTACTCTCAGGGAAGCATGCAATCAGGCAATAGAAAAGAATGTAAATGTCCTTAATGCGGAACTTGAGCAGACAAGAACCCATTATATGTCAGCAGAGACAAAGAGTAAATTATACCCGCAGATTGACGCTTACAGTAACTTCAATTACTATTATTCGATTCCTAAAATGGTACTGCCCGGGGAGATATTCGGACAGACCGGTATGATTGCAGTTCAGATAGGAACCAAATATGATTGGAGTAATGGATTCAAAGCATCACAGGTGTTGTACAATCAGAGTTATTTTACTTCACTGAAACTCTCCAGTCGGCTTGAAAATATGAGTAGCCTGACACTTAATCAGAAAAAGGAGGAGATTGTTTACCAGGTTTCGCAGGTCTACTATCTGTGCCTGGCAACAATCAAACAGATCGCTCAGCTTAATATTACAATGCATAATACGGAAAAACTTCTTGAAATAGCCAGGCTCCAGAAGGAAAATGGGATCATCCTGAAAGTTGATTATTCCAGAATAGTTGTCACTAAAACAAATCTGCAGACTCAGATCGATAATCTTACTCAGATGTATGATCAGCAACTGGGGATGTTAAAATACCTGATCGGGGTGAAACAGGATTTAAAAGTTGAATTGTCCGATTCATTATCGGTTTTATCATTGGATACTTCCTGCTCATTCCCTGATTTTAGTAATAGAACAGAATTACAGATGCTTGATAAACAAGTGGAACTTACATCATTAACACGGACAATGAATAAACAGGCGTATCTTCCTTCTGTCTCAGGATTTGGCCAGTTCTACTTTCAGGGTCAGCGCGACCAGTTCGATTTTTTTAAAGGGGGTAATGACAAATTTTTCAAAGTAGGTTTTGTAGGACTAAGTCTTAACATTCCGATTTTTGACGGATTTGAGAAACATTCAAAAATAAGACGGGGAGATATTGAACTCGAACAGCTTAACAACAGCAGAAAGGATACAAAAGACTATTTTTCGAAGGAATTTGCTGATGCCGTATCTCAATATAACAATAACCTGAATGTTGTTACCAGGCAACAGGAAAACATAATAACAGCCGAGGAAAGCTACTCTGTCTCTTTGCAGGGTTATCGGCAACAGGTCGTAACATTAACCGATTTGCTGATGTCTGAGAACAGCCTTACCGAGGCTCGTCTCTCATACTATAACGCTATTCTACAGTTAAATAATGCCGGTCTTGAAGTCAAAAAAGCCAAAGGCGAATTACTGAAATATTAAATATCAAAATCAATTATCATGAAAATAAGGAGAAGGATCACCTCGGTTATAATTATTGTCGTTCTGGTTGCACTTGTAGCGTTACGTCTGATTTCCAACAAGCGCAGTTTCGGTAATCAACTTAAAATGGTATCTGAATTAAATACAACCATTCCTGTTTTTACCGATACCGTCAGGTATAAACAGATTAAGAATGGGTTCTCAACCAATGGAACATTCACCCCGTTCCAGGAGATATCACTAGCCTCAGAAGCCCAGGGCAAAATAACTTCGATCAATGCTGAAACAGGAGACAATGTTAAAAAAGGACAGGTACTGGCAACGATAGATAACGAAATCTCCGCTTCTCAGCTTTCACTTGCAAAATTCAGTCTTGATAAAGCCGAAAAGGATCTGAAGCGATTTGAACAGCTCTCTCAGGGGGATGCAGCAACAGTTCAGCAATATGAATCGGTAAAGCAGGTTTTTATCAATGCTCAGTTTGCTTATACTTCCGCGAAAGTTCAAAATGATAATGCCTTCATCAAAGCTCCTTTTAATGGATTCATTACAAAAAGATACATAGCAAAAGGAACTTTTATAACTCCTGGTGCACCTGTTTTTGATATTGTTGACATTGATAAGGTGAAGATTATAGCAAAGCTTACGATCACGGAAGCTTCAAAGGTGATAAAGGGACAAAATGCAGAAGTGACTGTTAACGCATATCCAGGCGTCAACTATACAGGGATTGTAAGCAATATTGTGGTAAAAGCAGATCTCTCCAAGCGATATGACGTTGAAGTGGATGTTATCAATCATTCAGATAACCTGCTTAAACCCGGTATGTATGGGACGGTTCTGTTTGAATCTGATTCCAGTGCACCAGTCCTGGTAATCCCCCGCAGGGCAATAGCAAATAGTATTATGAATCCTGAAGTTTTCCTTGTTAAAGGCGATTCAGTTTCAACAAAAAGCATTGTCGTTGATGCAATTGATGATAAGTATGTTGTTGTTAGAAGTGGTCTGAGTGAAGGTGATGTTGTTGTTACATCAGGTCAGATTAATCTTGTTAATGGTTCCAAAATCAGAGTAATTAATTAAGAGAAGTTATGAATATTACTAAGATCTCAGTTAACAGGCCAACGCTGGTAGTAGTCATCTTTACAGTCCTTATATTCCTGGGAATATCAAGTTATAAGAGTCTGAACTATGAGTTGATGCCAAGCTTTTCGTCCCCTGTCTTTACCGTTATTACGGTCTATCCCGGAGCTTCGCCTTCCGAGGTGGAAAATGGGGTAACAAAAAAAATTGAGGATGTAATTACCTCTGTTGAGAATCTTGATAACATGCGATCAATTTCGCAGGAGGGGGTCTCTATTCTGGTAATATCTCTTAAACTCTCGGCAAATGTCGATAATGCTATTCAGGATGCGCAACGGCGGTTAAGCGCGGCGAAGAGCCTGTTACCTGCAGGGGTTCTGGACCCAATGGTAACAAAGTTGTCGGTCAGTGATCTCCCGGTCATGAACATTGGAACTACGGCTTCAATGTCCTCAACGGAATTTTACGACTTGCTTAAATACAACATCCAGCCTGAACTTGCCAGGATAAAGGGAGTTGGTGAGATTTCAATAATAGGAGGTAACGAAAGAGAGATCCGGGTTAGCCTTGATGCACAGAAACTTGAAGCTTATAATCTTTCCTCTTTACAGGTTTTACAGGCAATACAATCATCAAATCTTGAATTTCCCACCGGGAAAATTCAAAATAATGACAACCAGATGGTTATCAGACTTTCGGCCAGATTTAAAAGTATTCATGACATTGAAGATGTTGTAATTAGTGTTACAGGAAATAATTCAAAAGTTAAGCTGAAAGATATCGCTGAAGTTCTGGATGTTGAAAAAGAGCCAACAATGCTGGCCCGCGTGGATGGAAAAAGTTCTGTCGGCCTGAGTATTAAAAAACAAACTGATGCTAATACAGTAGAGGTTTGCCATCTTTTAAGCAAGAAACTTTCTGAACTTGAAACAACATATAAAAGTAAAAATCTGAAGTTCGTTATACCATTCGATTCATCAGTTTTCACTGAAAAAGCGGCATCATCAGTCATGCACGATCTTCTGTTTGCTATACTCCTGGTTTCACTTGTAATGCTGGTTTTTCTTCATGGTTTGCGGAATGCTTTCATTGTAATGATTGCAATTCCTATTTCACTTGTTGTTTCTTTTCTTGGCATGTACTTATTAGGCTATACGCTTAATATCATGACACTTGTAGCAATGTCTCTGGTTATAGGAATACTCGTTGATGATGCCATTGTTGTTTTGGAGAATATCTACAGGCACATGGAAATGGGAAAGAACAGGGTTCAGGCAACTCTTGATGGTCGCTCTGAGATAAGCTATACTGCTATCGCAATTACTCTCGTTGATGTGGTAGTGTTTCTTCCAATAGGTCTGTCGAAAAGCATGATCTCTCCGATTTTGGCCCCCTTTGCTCTTGTAATAGTGGTTACTACTTTATTAAGCTTACTGGTAGCATTCACTGTAGTTCCATTGCTTACCTCACGCCTTGCAAAGGTTCAGCATCTCGGAAATGAGGTGCCGGCCGGACGATTTTTCCTGTGGTTCGAAAAACAGGTGGACGCTTTTGCCTCAATCCTTCATTCAATTCTATTAAAGGCTTTTCGTCATAAAGCTATTACCTTTTCTATTGTGACAGCCCTTTTTATCGGCTCAATTTCACTGATACCTGCCGGATTTGTCGGATCTGAGATTTTTGGAATGGGTGATGCGGGCGAATTCATCATCCAGGTTGAACTGCCTAAAGATGCAACACTAAAGGAAACAAATCTGAAAGTTCTGGAAGTTGAACGACTTTTATTGACAAAACCCGGCATAAAAAACGTTTTTACCACAGTTGGCTCTTCGAGCTCAGGTATGTTGAGCGGAGGTGCGCAAAGCAATGCATATAAGGCTGAAATTGATGTAAAACTTGTTGATAAGGAATTTCGTGATGTATCTGCAAAAATCTTTGCAAACCAGGCTAAAAACCTATTGAATGCAAAAATTCCCGGAATTAAAGTCAGAACAGTCTTGCTGAATCCAATGATGGGAGGTACAGACGACAGCCCGATACAGGTTGTGGTGAAGTCATCAAATCCGGATTCTCTGTTTAAATATGCTTCGATCATAAAAAAACTGATCATAAAGACACCGGGAACCAATGATGTAAATTCTTCTCTCGAGGATGTGAGCAATGAAATATCTGTTGAGATTGATAAGGAAAAAATGGCTGACCTTGGTTTAACTCTTTCAGCTGTGGGAGTGGTGATGTCTACAGCCTTTAGTGGCAATACCGATGCAAAGTTTAAGGATGGTTCTTATGAATATGATATTAATGTTATCTATGACGAATTTAACCGGCGTAATTTATCCGATGTCTCTAACCTTATGTTTATTAATTCAGAAGGCCAACAGATTAAGCTGTCACAATTTGCAAATATCACTTACGGCAAGGGAAGTTCGAAACTTGAAAGATATGATCGCATATCATCTGTTACTGTTGAATCACAGGTTTTAGGCCGTGCTTCAGGTGATGTTGGAGACAATATCAAAAAACAAATTTCAGACATGACTTTTCCCCCTGATGTTTCGATCAGTTATGACAGTGACATGAAGTTTCAGGATGATGCTTTCGGGAGCCTTGGTTTTGCGCTTGTTACTGCTATTTTTCTTGTGTATCTCATAATGGTGGCTTTGTACGAATCGTATCTCTATCCTTTTGTTGTTTTGTTTTCAATACCGTTGGCAATAATTGGCGCAATATTGGCCCTGGCTTTAACAAAGGATAACCTGAGCATATTCAGTATAATGGGGATGATTATGCTTGTAGGATTAGTAGCTAAGAACGCGATTCTTGTTGTTGATTTCACTAATAATCTGAAGAAGGCCGGCTACAGGACCACTCATGCGCTGCTCAAAGCCACTCAGATCAGGTTACGTCCCGTTTTAATGACTACCATGTCGATGATCATCGGCCTTATGCCGATAGCTCTTGCCTCCGGGGCTGCCTCAGAATGGAAAAACGGCATAGCCTGGGTGCTGATAGGTGGGCTTACAAGTTCAATGCTTCTGACTCTGGTGATTGTACCGGTAGTATATTCTTTAATGGAGAAGGTCAAGATCAAAGTGCAGGGCTGGTTCCTTAAAGTACAACATAATTAATTCATAATTCGCGACATCCATAAAGCAAATCTTATGGATGTCGTAATAATAGTGAACAGATGAAAGCATAACTTATCTTACCAACAGTGAATAAGGAGATAGAGATATGGAAAAATGTACCCTTTATTCCCCAGATACTCGACTGGTTTAACGTAAGTGAAATTCTGAATATAAATAACAGATCTTATTAAGCAATTCCGCCTGGATGTAGCAAACTATAGAATTCATTATATAGATTTGTATCAAATGATTTTGCATTAAAACCTCTGAAACCATGGAATCAAACCCGCTTTTTACCCGGCGTGAAATGCTCGGAATGACCGGGATGGCCGGTCTGGCAGCTCTGACCGGCATCGCAGCCGGTACTCTTCCTCAGACTGTACAGCAACGACCTCGAATTGCCTGTCTTGTTTCATTCTGGGGTGCACCCGGATCACATGCAGACTGGATAATAGCAAAGCTGATGGACGGATACTGGTGGCAGGGTGCCCACACTCCCTCAAGGGTAGACGTTGTGTCCGTTTACATCCATCAGTTTGACACAAGCGAACTGGGTCAGAAAGTATGCAAATCTAAAGGCATTCCAATCTTTAAGACAGTAGGCGAAGCTGTCACACTCGGGGGAAAGGAACTCGCTGTGGATGGGGTTGTCATAGTTGGGGAGCATGGGAATTATCCAACTGATCTCAAAGGTCACTGGCTGCTGCCACGCTGGTGGATCTACCAGCAGGTTATCAGCGTTTTCGAGCAGAGCAAACGTTCGGTACCGGTATTTAACGACAAGCACCTTTCCTACAATTGGGATGACGCCAAATGGATGTTTGACAAGTCACGTGAGCTTGGCTTTCCATTGACCGGAGGGTCTTCAATACCACACTATTTCCGCAAGCCTGAGATTGAGATGCCGATAGACTCACCGATAAAAAACTCGATCGTGGTTGGAGGCGCTCCTGATGAGGGAGCCATTTTTCATTGTGTCGATGTGCTCCAGGCCTTTGTAGATAGACGGAAGGGAGGTGAGACAGGTGTGAAGTCGGTACAGTCCATCAGGGGTCCTGAAACATCAAAGTGGGTCGGGCGCAATCCATGGGCTGGCAAACTGCTTGATTCTGTTGCACAAAGTTTTAATATGAAGAAGGGAATCTTTCAGGAAAACCCGCAGGCAAATCTCTGTATCGTGGAATATAATGATGCGACGAAAGCTGCTGTAATTTCGGGTAATGATGTAGGCTGGACCTATGCCGGCGAACTTGAAGGCCAGAAAGAACCGGCTATAATCAGCATGCTTGGCTTTCCCGGTCCATATTCACAATATCATGCCTCAAACGCCCTGTCACATTGGATTACAGAAATGATGGTGACCAGGAAGGAACCATTCAATGCGGAACGACTGCTTCTCTCAACCGGGATTGTGAACCACTACATGGATTCAAACTGGGAGAATGGCCGTTACTCTCCTATAGGTCGCCGTATCGAGACACCACAAATGAACATGACCTACCGTTCGACACATGGACCGATGTTTGAAAAAGGTGAGCGTCCTCCTTTTGTTCCATACATCCGGGGTTTTGAAAAATAGCAGTAAACAAAAAAGCCATTATACCAATGAAACGCCGGGAAGTCATTAAAAGTTTAGCACTCTTTCCTCTTGCGGGAAGTGTTCTCCCTTTACAATCCTTGATATCTGCCCCTGAAGCTGGTTACAATCTATCCAGCACTCCTCAGGAAAAGCCGATGCCTGATCTGCATCGGAAAGCCATGGTAATGGACGGACATGTGCATGTAATGACCCGTGAGCTATTAATGAAAACCGATATAGGCCAGCGTTATATGGATGGGACCGTTGATCTGCCAAGAGCTAAAGAAGGTGGCCTGGATGCGATGTTCTTTTCTGTTTATACTCCCGAAAACTATTATCCCGGAAGGTTCGAAACAAAAAACACATTTCGGGTGGTGAACCTCGCGTTGGACCAAATCGAAAAGAATAATTCGGTGATAGAGCTGGCGCTCACAGCTTCTGATATTGAACGCGTAAATAAGAAAGGTAAAATAGCTGCATTTCTGGATTTGGAAGGAGGTTATGACCTTGACGGTGATCTGAATCTGCTCAGGGCGCTTTATCGATTAGGCCTCAGATCTCTGCAGCTTTCCGCGCATAATACATCTACAGCTTTTATTGATGCCTGCTGTGATGTCAGCCATTGGGGGGGCATTAACGATCTCGGAAAAAAGATCATTGCCGAAATGAATAGTCTTGGAATGGTCATTAATATTGCCCATGCATCTAATGATGCCATACTGCAAACAGCCGAGGCGAGTAAGCATCCTGTAATTTACAGTCATGGTGGGTTTTATAATATAGTAGATCACCCTCGTTGTATTACCGACGAAGCAGCAAAAGCTATCGCGTCAAAAGGTGGTGTGATTGGCGTTCAATTTGGAAGCCTCTTTAATAATCCAAAATATTGGGCATGGAAGAAATCACAACCTTCTGCTAAAACTACAGTACCAAACGGGTCCACAATTGAAGCAGTAGACAAGCAACTGGCACAGGAGGTTCCTCTGAATTTCAAAGGAACAATCCCTGACGAGTATTGGATGCATGTAGATCAGCTGGTTAAAGTGATCGACTATGGTGTAAGATTAGTTGGCGAGGACCACATAGCTCTGGGTTCCGATTTTGATGGCGGTCCTGAACTTCCACGAGAAATTAAAGATATCAGCGACTATCCGCAGATGACCATAGCGATGCAAAAACTAGGTTATAGTAATCAGCGGATCGAAAAAATCCTGGGCTTAAACTGGCTTAGGGTGATTCGCCGGGTAACTGAAGGGAAATGAACAAGAGTTAGTGCTGTATAGATGTAGAAGTAATGTCTGAAAGATAATGGAGACGGTAATTATTTGAATTAGCAAACGTGATTGAAATCTATAACATTGACTTAAATAACTCTCAATAGAAAATTTCAGGATAATTTTTCCTGACTTTATGATTTAGCACGAATCTCGTTTCAGGATATGGATTTTGCTTAATAAGAAGGTAACTCCCGGCTTATTATTGGGTAAGAGAAGCATAACCAATTCTTTCCCCCATTTTAACAGCTGTTTCATATCCCGTTGCAGTATTTATCAGTAAGTCCTTGTCGATGCAGATTCTGGTTTTTTCAAACAGAAGTACTACTGTGGAACCTCCGAATTTAAAGTAACCTTTCTCTTCACCTTTTTTTACGGAACTTCCCTTATAAGTTTGTATGATGCTTCCTACCATGGTGGCACCAACTTCGGCCATAATAACATCACCGAACAAAGGATTTGAAAGAATTGTATATTCCCGTTTATTCAAACACAATATTTCAGCCTTTTTACGCAAAGCAAATGGGTTGACGGAATAATAGTCACCTTCAACCTTTTTGTTTGGAGTCAAAATTCCACTGACCGGAAAATGAAAACGATGATAATCAACCGGGGCCAGCCGGATGATAAGAAGGGCCCCATCAGTGTACTTTTGTGCAAGAACGGGATTGTCAAGAAAGGAAGATACATCAAAGCGAAATCCTTTTATAATAAAATCAGAGTTGCTGATATCGGCATAGGCCAGGATCTTCCCATCTGCAGGAGATACAACAGTATTAAAGCTGGAATCAATTGGTCTTACATTATCCTTTAGTTTTCGGGTAAAAAAATCGTTAAAGTTTTTGAACTCCTGTTCCTGAGCGCCACTCATATCAATATCAAAATCCACAATAAAGGGATGTATCCTTTTCGCCGATGAAGTGCGATCCATCATTCTTCCGTAGATCGATGAAACCAGCTTTCTCTTTACCAGCACCCACAAGGTTGCTTCTCCTATCGGATTATTATACAACCAAACCAACCACTTTTCTCCGGCTACCTTTTCTGTTTTTAACTGACCACTTTCTCTTTCATAATATTGAATGGAATTTTGGGGCGTTGGTGGAAAGTAACCAATGATGACAATTATTGTAAGCAACAACAAAATGATACTCCACCTTTTTTTAGCTTTTGTTATTTTCATGTTTGCTTTGATTGCTTTGAGAAGCAAAAGTAAATCAATGTCCTAAATTTTAACTCACATTCCATTAATCAATAAATTCTTAATTTCAAAAGTCGCAGTCCCTTAACATATTGGGCTGGTTTTTCTCAATAACATAAATTGAATAAGGGTTTTTGAAGCCGGCAAGAGGTGGTCAATTAACTTCGGTTCTAAGTGGTCAATGGGATCAGTTTTTCCAATCCGGGATCAATTCAGAGATGAGAGTTTTTGTTCGAGCTACCCGGTCTCATGCTTTTTAGTGTGAGAGTGAGAGTGAGTCTTGAGGAAAAAGAGGCGAGAGTGCTCGCTCTCGCTCTTTTTCTGTACCCGGAACGGAACAAAGTTGCAACCAAGTTGTCTGGCTTTCGATTAAACAATCTTCATCTCATAATCCCTATTAATCTTACTATCAAGGGTGCGGTATCATATATGATACGAATCTATTGAATAAGTTGTGAGCGGAGACTATTCATGATATAAAGTATCATATATGATATATTTATGTTGTTTTTTAGTAAAGTATATTATATTTTTGAATTAAAGTATCATATATGGTACTGATAATTAATTTACTGAGAAATGACAAGCGATAAGATTATAAAGATTATAAAAGAACGGAAGGATATTCTCAGGATAAATCAAGAATATCTTGCAGAACTTTCTGAAGTAGGAATTGCAACTTTAAAACGGTTTGAGAGCGGAAAAGGGAATATTACTTTAAATAATTTACAAAAGGTTGCTGATGTGTTAGGTTTAGAAGTTAAACTTGAACTTAAAAAACCAAATAAATGAGAAAGGCTGAGATATATAGAAATGGTATTCTGGCGGGCATTTTAACGGAGACAGATAGAGGTGTATATGTTTTTACTTACGACATCTTGTATTTTAATGATGAAACAAAACCGGGAATTAGCTTAACATTACCAAAGAAACAACTGGAATATACCTCAGAGCACTTGTTTCCTTTCTTCTTTAACATGCTTTCTGAGGGAACTAATCGGGAAGTTCAATCGAAGCAACTAAAAATTGATGAAAATGATTTTTTTGGTTTGTTATTGGCCACGGCTAGATATGATACAATTGGTGCAATAACTGTAAAACAAATTAATTAGAGAAATGATTCTATGGAAATAAAATGTTGTCCTGGATTATTAATAAAAGGTTTTTCAGAATATAGTCCCCTTTTTCTTCGCGGAATGTTTGATGGGAGGAAGGTTAGCCATATCTTACCTTATAACGCACCAGAAATTGATGAAGAAGACCAGAAGAAGTTTATGCAAAATAGGAAGCGAATTTCTATTTCCGGTGTACAGGAGAAATATTCGGTATTACTTGAGAAAAATAATCTTCGGTTAACAGAGGAAAAAGAACAGGGAACATATATTCTTAAGCCAAAACCACACGGATTACAAAAAACATCTATGGCACCGGCTAATGAACATGTGACCATGCAAATTGCCAATCAGGTTTTTAAGATCAATACAGCAAAAAATGGTTTGGTTTTCTTTAGTAATGGTGAACCCGTCTATATTACCAGACGATTTGATATTGAAGATTCGGGTGTCAAATTAGCTAAAGAAGACTTTGCATCATTGGCCGGAAAAACTGAAGAGAATTCTGGGCTTAACTTTAAGTACGACTTTTCATATGAAGGGATAGCTGAACTAATAAGGGAACATGTTGGAGCATGGAAAATTGAGATGGAAAGATTTTACAGTTTAGTAGTATTTAACTTTCTATTTTCAAACGGTGATGCTCATCTCAAAAATTTTTCACTACTTGAGACTAAAAATGGAGATTATGTATTAAGTCCTGCTTATGACTTAATGGATACAAAGATTCATGTTGAAGAAGACGGTTTCTTTGCCTTAGATGGCGAATTGTTTAAAGAATGGCATTGGTCAGATTGTAGAATTAACAATACTCAACACCATCCATGCAAAGAAGATTTTATTGATTTCGGCCAAAAAATTGGGATACACGAAAATCGAATTAGTAAATTACTCGAACCTTATCTTATAAAGAATGAAAATGTTGAAATTTTGGTGAGAAGCTCATTTCTTGATGAGGATACAAAATCACAATACCTTGAGCATTATAATAATCGATTGACCATGCTGAATGGAAAATGATCAAATTAGTTTTATTAAGCTAGTGTCATGTCATACTAAATGTGACGTGACACTAGGATCTTATATCAACGCGACTGGTAATTGTACAAATCAAGATATTATACATGAATTCGGCCATTATTTACAAAGTATGTCCTCTGGTCCTAATTATTTATTTAATTATGCAATACCTAGTTTAATCAATGCAGGAGCATGTGAAGGAGAAAACGATTAAAGAAAACCATACATATTCTACACGTATCTCCTGAAATAGATCCAGAAGAAAAGAATAAGGAGTGGATTCAGAGTGTTCGCGATTGCTCTCGCTCTCACTCTCGCTCTTTTTTCAGTACCCCGAACTTATAAAAGTTTCAACCTTTTTGAACTTATCAGAGTTAAAAATTACCTATTGTCGAATATTGTCTCAACCATCTGTATTCCTCGGATAAAAAATAGAAGTCACTGGCTGGGGAGCACATAAAATGAACCACTTAAAGAAAATTGTGAGTGGTTTTCTTGTTTATACGCCAAAAAAATCTTTGACGTGATGCAACAAATATTTTCTGGGCTCGTCTCTAATTAATACTTATTCAGATTTCTCATGGTTACATATTATTTTAAGACAGCTGTAACTGAAATTAAACGGCACAGAAGTTTTACTGCTCTAAATGTATTCGGGTTAATGCTTGGTATCTCAAGCTGTCTGTTAATTACGATGTACATAAATTTCGAGCTCGGGTTCGATAAATTCCATAAGAACGAGCGAAATATATACAGAGTTGTGATGCGACAGCCGGGGAATCTGGTAAAGGGGAGCAGCTCGGAATGGTGGGTCGTTTCGCCCTACATTCTCAAGCCAACCTGGGAAACTGAATTGCCTGAGATACAACTCGCGTGCCGAACCTCTGAGATGTTCTGGTCCTTTAAAAATAATGATCAATATTTAAACGAAGAAATTCTGGTGATTGATCCTGAATTTTTCGATCTCTTTACTTTTCCTCTGAAAGCTGGCAATAAAAAGTATGTCCTGTCTGATCCGTATTCAATAGTCATCTCGCAAAAAATGGCGTCAAAGTATTTCGGTGAGGAGGATCCTGTCGGGAAGAGATTATTAATGAACAACGGGAAAGTATTAAATGTTACGGGTATTCTGGAAAAAGTGCCAGAGAATTCGCATCTTAAATTTGATTTTCTGGTATCATTTAAGACAATTGAATCCATGAATGGCAGTAGTCTGATTGATCAAAACTGGTTGCATAACAGCTACCAGACATACCTGATCTTGAAAGAGAATACAAACCTCAGTGAATTCGATACAAAACTGACTAAATACGATATTGACGGCTTTAATGGAAAAAAGTGGTCATTTCATGTTCAGCCCCTGGCCGACATTCATTTTAATAAAGAGATCAGAGGCAATGGAGATAAAGAAACATTATATATTCTTATCGCAGTAGGTTTTTTAATCCTGTTTCTCACAGGGTTTAACTACATGAACCTCTATATAGCCCATTACATATCGAACATCAAAAATATAGCTGTCAGAAGATTTTCCGGAGCTGACCGGAGACAGCTAATGCTACAATTCATGGGTGAGTCTTTTTTGCTGGTAATTATTTCATATCTTTTATCAATTGTCATCGTCTTTCTGGTTTTGCCCGTTTTTAATCAGTTAACAGGGGAGCAGATCGATATTAGATCAATATGGCATTACAAGGTTCTGGCCGGTAGCATTGGCATTGTTTTCCTCATGGCATTGATCTCCGGCATGTATCCGGCTTATTATCTGTCGGGACTTCAGATAATCGATGGAATAAAAGGTGGAATGGAAAAATTTTCCAAAGGTGCAATGACTCTCAGAAAAGGTATCATGATAATCCAGTTTTCAATATCAGTTCTGCTGCTTGTTGGTACTATAACCCTATATAGACAAATGAAGTATGTATCTGAAAAAAGCCTCGGTTATAAAAAGGAGAATATCATAAGTATGAGTCTTGAAGGTATGTGGTACGAAGATACAGACGGGATCTGGAAGAACAGGATTGAAACTCTCAAGCAGGAACTTCTTAAAAATAGTAATATAACCAGGGTAGCAGGATCATCTGGCATTCCATCAAAAATCGGGTGGTCTAATATCCCTTTATGGGAAGGACAGTCTGAAGGTGATAATCCTTTCTTCTACAGGCTGAGTATTGATGAAGACTTCCTTGGCTTGTTCGGTATTGAAATTATTCAGGGAAGAGGTTTCAGCAAGGAGATGTCAGCAGACAGAGGCAACTCATACATGCTGAATGAAGCTGCAGTAAAAAGCCTTGGCCTTAAAAATCCTATCGGAAGCCGTTTCGGGTTTGATAAGAAATTAGGTACTATTGTGGGCGTGGTTAAAGACTTTCATTTTGAATCATTGCATAAACCTATCACTCCGCTTGGAATAGATTTCAACGGTAGTGATAACTACCAGTACCTGTCACTTTCTTTAAACAGCAATAATATCCCCGAAACAATGCGCTTCATAGAAAAAACATGGAGCAAACTGGCAAACAATGCTGCATTAAAATATACTTTCGCGGATGAACAGCTCGAACAATTATACACTAAAGACAACCAACTTGCGGAAAGATTGAATTACTTTTCTTTCATTGCATTATTTATTTCGTGCCTGGGAATTTTTGGGATAATGTCTATTTCAATCAGGGAGAGAACCAAAGAGCTGGGTATAAGGAAAGTGGTTGGAGCGCCATTCAAATATCTTGTATGGCTGATGCTAAAGGACTATTTTGCAATAATCGGTATTGCTTCAATCCTCGGAGGTCTCCTAGGTATGTATGTTGCCAATCAATGGCTTCGCAACTTTGAATATCGAATATCATTTGGGATCGATATTATTATTCTTTCATCTCTAATAGCGCTGTTAATGGCTGTGATCCCGGTTGGATACAGACTCTGGAAAGCTATAATTAACAACCCGGTTGAATCGATACGGAATGATTAACAAGAGTCACATTACACAATTCGCCATTAATTAGTGTCTGTCTTTTAACTTCAAGTGTTAATAAATACTGAGGTTTGCGAGAAAATATCAAGAAAGTTCCAAGTATCTTGGAATCAAAGATAATGAATCCATGAAAATCTTTAATGAGTTACTTTTGAAATTTGAAAAGCCTGATTGGTCAGCAAATCCGGAGTTTTGTGTAATTGACACTATTTTGGAATCGAGGCCTGATATTATTTTGATGTTGAAATCAGACATTATCGGTATTGAAAGAGCTTCAACTTTTGGGCGGCAAGATACCCCCAGTGTTGAACAAATTGTACGAGCAGCCATTTTCAAGGAAATGCGTGGAATGGATTACCGGGAACTGGAATATTCACAAAACGATTCCAGGATCTGTGGGACTTTTATAAAACTGGAAGGTCGTGATCCATACAGTTTTCAGATGTTTCAAAAATACATCTCTCGTATTAAACCTGAATCTCTGCACCGTGTACTGGTGGAGATTAATAAAATTGCCATAAGTGAAGGATTGGAAGACGTGAAAAGTGTTTCGCAGGATTCTACCATAGTAAAAACCAATATTCATTACCCTACCAATAATTCCCTGGTATGGGATTGTGTAAAAACGAGTACCCGGTTATTGGCCCAATTGAAGGAAGAGATTGATACTCTTGATTTTATTGATTATACAAAATCAGCAAAGAAAACCTTCTATGAAATCAACATTACACGAGGAGAAGCTAAACGGATCCCCCTTTTTCATAAACAACTGATTCTTTTTACAAAAGTGATCAATCAAACCTCAAATGCGATAAAAAAAAAGTCCACGAGTATTATCGCCATGGTTATTCAGCATGAACTGGATAAATTGTTTGAACTGATGGAACAAGTATATGATGTGACCTGGCGCAAAGAAATTGCCGGTGAAAAAGTTGTCAATGAGGATAAAATATTTTCGATTTATGAACAGCACACTGATATCAATGTGAAAGGTCAACGAGAAGTACTTTTTGGCCACGAAATAAACCTTGCAGCAGGGAAGAGCAATCTTGTTCTGGATTGCCAGGTTTTAAGGGGTAATCCCTCGGATAAATCCTTGTTTAAACCAACCATTGACAATGTTATTCAAAATTACGACATCATCCCGCGCGACAGCGCTACTGATGGGGGATATGCCAGTTTAGCCAATCTGGGGCATGCACAGGAAGCAGGCATTGCAAATATTGTGTTTAATAAGGTTGTTGGCAGCATGCAGAATATTGCCAGTAGTTCGAACATGGAAACTCGGCTAAAAAAATGGCGTAGCACAATGGAGGCTATTATCTCAAATATAAAACGGGGGTTCAACATCTTTACCTGTAATTGGAAAGGATGGATTCATTTTCAGGCAAAGGTTTTTTGGAGTATTTTGGCATATAACTTCAGGGTGATGACCGGATTAATTCTTGCCCGGATCAAACCTGTTACAAAGGTCTGCTGATTGTCGGAACGACCAGCAAAAACAGGTGTTTTAAGTAATAAACCTATAAACGGAACAAAAAAGATATGTAAAAAAATCAAAATCCGGCGGATATTAACAAATTTGGCGGAGATATTAACCGGATTTTGTCCTCATTTTACTGAGAGATGATTTTTTGCGTTAAATCCCCCTGCGCATCAAAAAACATACAGGTTAATAATAAAAGCGGGGACATTATGGACAGACACTAATTAGGGTTTGCTGTTAAAGTAGATTTTCGAATAGCCTGACTCTTGTTCTATGGCCAGGTTACCTTCTCCCAGGGAAATTGTGGTCATAATTTCATTCACATATTCCTGTATGCTTGCCTGCAATCTATTAACCCGCGCCAGAATAGAGCCAAAAAAAGTCTCCTTTTCATAGAGTATCAGGTTCATTATGAAAAAGATACATGCTACCCAGCTCTCTGAGGTGCTTCTTAGTCTGGCCCTTATCTCATTCAGATTGTAGCCGTTCTTGCCTTGCCCAAACTTACCTTCAATATGATTTCGCTCCGCAGCTTCTTTCCTGCGCTTACGTTTCTGGTAATAGGTCTCTTGCTCTTTGCCTTTTCTTCGGCCAAGTGGAACAGCCGTTATTCTTATGCCCCTTGCTGCTAACCATGTTCGGTTTTCGCGAGTGGCATAAATCTTGTCTACCTGAACCAGTTCCGGATAATGACCATGTAACTCCTTATATGATTCAACCTGGCTAATCAAATCTCCCCCTTCATGATAAGCATCCCAGCTGAAGGTATTTATTCTCGCGAAGCCATTATCAAGACTTACTCCCAATTTTGAACCGAACTCTATCTGTGCCTTCGTTTTGCCTCTTGGGATTGGCCTGACATGTGGCTGGAATATGCTTACAATTCTGTCAGGGCAACTATGCGTCTTTGTATCATACATGAGTTTCTGCTGGTCATAAGCTGTATTGATTACCCAAAACATTATTTGATCATGGTGCTTTAAAGGAAATCCTGCCCTATTCGATTCAAAAATATCCAACATATTGTTTACATGCCTGATATCACGATTCACGCATTCCAGTAGTTTCCTTGTCATCTTCCGGTGCGTGGTCTCTCTCTTCTTTTTTTTCTTTGAGTACTCCAGGTATGCCTTATCGATTTCACGACGGTAAGTCCTGGGTTTTACACCTGTTTTGCCACTCTTATTATACAGCTTGTCGATAATTTTCTCACACTGCTTGCGACTTTGGTTTAAGATCCCGTTATCGGTAGGGTAGGTAATATACTGATCAGCAACCGTAGCGTCTGCCTGCATTTTTCCCTTGTTCTTTGCTGATGTGTTGCCGGAATCTTTCTTTTTCCCCTTGTCCTTTTTATATTCCTTCTGATTGACCGATTTTATCAACTCAACATTGAGAGAATCAAATACTTTGTGCCCAACCCGTTTTCTGATATCTACAAATAATGATGGATCAAACACAGGTTGTGTAGTAAATTCCTTCAGCCCGACAAAATACTGCATGTAAATATTTTCCTGTATGGCCAGGATAACTCCTCTGTCATCAAGCTTTTCGAGGTGCTTAATGATTATAGCCCCAAGGACTATACGAGGGGAAATAGCCGGGCGCCCAAAATCAGCAGTCATCAGGGACATATAGGCTGAAGCAAATTTATCCCATGGAACTAGCTGACTAAGCTTAACCCACCTATTATCAGCCATTAAGGAGCTTTGAAAAGGGGTTTTGAACTCTTCTATTGTCAACTGGCGATCTGAATCATATTTTACCATAAGTGCAAATGTTTATAACGGAATTTATGTTTTAATTTGCACTTTTACAATTTTGCCGAGCTCAAGATATGAACATATTAGGCTGATTATTAACATTATATGCATCCGAATTCACTTTATCAGCAAACCCTAATTAGTAAATTGTTTCAATTTCATTTATAGTTCTCGTATTGATTACCTGTAATGTTATCAATGGTTACATTTTAAAGGTATTTTTTTAACTTCACTCACTAATATAGTGGCTTGAATTAATATGAAGTGATGCATGTATTCAATGAATACCAAAATGATGCGAGTTCCTTTTCGGTGTGAGTCTTAAGGAAAAAGATCGAGAGTGTTCGTTCGAGCTACTCGCTCTCACTCTCGCTCTGTTTCAGTAATGACCAGTTTATTCCAGGTTCTTGATAAGCCCAAACAGCATTTTTGATATCTCCTCCAATTTCTTATCACTATCAATGAAAGCCTCCTGATTTATTTCATTTGTTTATAGAAGATATTCAAGAATAGCAACACATTCAAATGCACTGCCTCTGGCAATTACAAAGAAATTCTTCCTGTCTTTGTTACTGAAGCGTGAGGTACCTTCAGCAATATTCAACATAATGCTGAAGGATGCTCTTCTGAGTTGATCGTTTGTTACCCTGTCAAAATTCTCTTCATCAAGGATCGAATAGATTTCTTTACAGAAATTCTTAGACTTCTGATAGACATCAAGTTTTTGAAAATCAAACATGATTTGTAGTATTAAATTAGCACTATTGAATAAGAAATACAGCGATGAATGATCTAATTTATGAAATAATAGGGAAATGAATGAGTTTCCAAAAGAGCGAGTGTGAGAGTGAGTCTTGAGGAAAAAGATGCGAGTGTGTTCGCTCTCGCTCTCACACTCGCTCTTTTTCAGTACCCGGAGCGGGACTTGAACCCGCACAGCCGTTATGGCCACAGGATTTTAAGTCCTGCGTGTCTACCATTCCACCATCCGGGCGGAAATATATCTTGTCAGTCCTGCCAGACTAATTGATCTTATCGGCGAATCTGCATGGTAAAGTATTTTAACATCACCTGCAAATCTGCCATGTTGATCCACCAGCCAGTTGTCCAACAGCCTGCAAAAATAACAATATTTATTTAACCAATACAGGATTGCCCAATCCAATTTTTTCAAGAGGTTTGAGTTGTGTCTTTGCATCGCCGACAACAACATAATACATTTTCTCCGGATCAATGTACTTCGTCACAATCTCATTTTCCCGGTCAACTGTAAGTTTCCTGAGATAATCCTCTTCGGTCCTGATATAATCTTCAGGAAGATCATTGAGCTTCATTGTCCTCAGCATATCCAGCAAAGCCCAGTTTGTCTCAAATTTCAGTGCATTGCCTTTAAGGAGAGAACCCCTGGTAAAATCAACCATTTCCCCTGTTACCCCTTTCCTGTAATCAATCATTATATCCCTGAATAGCTTAAGAGCTTCAACTGTGGCATCGGATCTTACGGCGGAGCTGGCCTGGAAGATTCCGTGGGTTTTAGAGCCTTCAAATCCGGAATATGCACCGTAAGTATAACCTTTCTCTTCTCGAAGTATCATGAATAACTTTCCGCTCGGACCGCCGCCCAGGGAATAGTTGGCTGCTACTGCCTTGCTGAAGTCGGGATGGTCGCGAGGAATGGCAGGGTTACCGATTTCAATGTAAGACTGTTTTGCTCCCGGAACATCGACAAAAAACAACTCACTTTTCTCAGGTGCAGGAGGGAAGGTAAGTGACGGGAAAGGGACGTCAGAACTTTTCCATTTCTTTGTCAGGCTTGAAAGAGCCTTTATCACCCTGGACTGATCGACATCGCCGACAATCATGAATTCAGAAACTACCGGAGATACTGACTTCAGGTACATTGCCTTGAGATCATCAAGTGTTATTGATTCAACACTGGCAATTGTCCCGCTGGTCCATTTCGACAAAATATTATCCTTCCCGAATACAAGGCTGTCAAATACTGTTTCTGCAAGGTAGTATGGATTTGCTTTATTCCTCTTCAAATCATTTATGATCCGGGTCTTGCTAATAGCGAATTGTGTAGTGTCCCACCTCGGCTGGAGCAGCATCTCCTCCACCAGGGCAACACTCTTTTCAAAATTACGCGAAAGAGTGTTCACTGAAACAGTAATTGATTCATTCCCGGTGTATATGTTGATGTCTGCTCCCAGCATCTTTATGCTTTCTTCCAGCTCTATGGGAGTCTTCGTTTTAGTTCCTTCCTTCAGCATTTTTGCCATGAAACTTGCCACTCCAGGTTTATTGATATCATCGAGCAGATGACCACCTTTGATTACCAGGGAATATGATAAAATTGGAAGCTCATGCTGTTCAATACCGTGTATTTTCAATCCGTTCTGTGCATTGACATTCCAGATTACAGGGAGCTTGATCTCCGGATCAGGGCCAGGGACCGGTGCCTTTGATCTGTCAAATTTGCCCGGAGTTTTGATAATTTTATCATCCTTAGGTCCGAAGGTTATGGCGACCTTAGTTGCCTTTGTGATATCTTCCTCAACAATCCCCGCATTGACAGCGCCGCCGGCAATCAGCTTAACTTCTCCCTTCGGGACAAAGCTTGTGGAAACATAGTTATGTCCCTTGATATATTTATTGTAAACATCCCAGACATCCTTTGAAGTCACTTCCTTCATTTTATCGACTTCCTGAACCAGGTAATCGGGCGATCCTGCCATAACATTATAATATGCAAGCATGAAGGACTTATACAGGATACTGCTGATCTTATTATAGAAGTCTGTTTCAATTGTAGCCTTTACTCTCTGAAGATCGTTCTCAGTGAATTTTTCTGTTTCGAATTTGTTGTATGCCTCGAAAACAGCTTTTTCCACATCATCAAGACTTGTTGACGGATTTGCCGTAACACTGACATTGAACCTGCCGGTCAGCTCCAGCGCGTTATTATAGACAGTGACACGCGATGTGAGCTTTTTTTCTTCAACCAGAACCTTGTAGAGGGGTGATTTTTTCCCATCTCCGAGCAACTGGCTCAAAACGTCCAGCGCGTAAGCTTCTTTGGTAAACTGCTGTGGAACAGGATAGACCATGGTTAGCTGCGGAGCTTTGGCGAAGTTGTCCTCATGGTAAAGCTTTTTCGTCTCGTTGAGTGTGATATTCATCGGTTCAGGATTCTTAACTGGTTCCCCTGCCGGGATTTCACCAAAATACTTTTCGATAAGGATCTTAACTGAATCCGGATTAAAATCACCGGAAACAACTACCGTGGCATTATTTGGTATATAGAACTTATTATGAAAAGCCTTAACATCCCCGATTGTGGAGTTATTCAGGTCTTCCATTTCTCCAATCACATCCCAGCTGTATGGGTGACCTTTGGGATAGAGGTTTCTCAGAATAACATAATCTGTAAAACCATATGGCATATTATCAACGCCCTGCCTTTTTTCATTCTGAACGACATTCTGCTGTTGCTCGAATGAGCTTGGAGTTACAGTATTAATGAGATAACCCATCCGGTCAGACTCAAGCCACATTGCAAGTTCCAGCGCGTTCTTTGGAACAACCTCATAATAGATTGTCTGGTCAAAGCTTGTTCCTCCGTTGAGTTCTCCTCCTGCTCCTTCGATATATTTGAAGAACTGATCTTCACCGACATTCTCCGACCGTTGGAACATCATGTGTTCAAACAGATGGGCAAAACCGGTCTTTCCGGGTACTTCACGATTTGAACCCACATGATAGAAAGTTACAAGCGAAGTTATTGGATCCGACTTATCCTGGTTCAGAATAACCGTCAGACCATTAGACAATGCATATTTTTCATATGGCACCGATAGTTTTGTTTCCTTCTTTTCCCCGGAACAGGAGATAAGTGCGATGCTCAGAATATAAACGAACAGCAAAGAAGCGTTTTTCATGGCATTGGGAAATTTAGTTAATAGTCTATATAAATTTAGTAATTGTTTACGAGTAATGAGTATAAATTGAACAGGGTGCCGGAAAATATAAAACCTCTTTCATTTAATCTTACGCCATCATGGGTTGTGAATTATTTTATCAGTTTCGGTTTTCCCAATCCAACCTTCTCAAGATTATCAAGCTGAGTTTTTGCATCACCCGCTACAACATAATACATTCTTGCAGGATCAATATATTTTCCTGCGAACTGTTGCTCCTTCTCTATGGATAGACCCTTGATGAAACTCACTTCCTGCTTCACATAATCTCCAGGTAAGTTGTATGATGTCATTGTATTTAGCATTCCGAGAAGATTGCCTAACGTTTCGAAGCGAAGTGCATAACCTTTCAGGAGGGAGGATTTAGTAAAATCAACATAATCCTGTGTTGTATTTTCCCGGTATTTTTCCATTTCGGTTTTGAATATGGTTACCGATTCGAGTGTGGAGTTTGTTCTGACTCTTGATGTGGCAACAAATGTTCCATAATTCTTTGCACCTGAAAAATTAGACCTGGCACCATACGTAAATCCCTTCTCCTCCCTGAGTATGAGATTCAGTATCCCGTTGAATGATCCTCCCAGCTTATAATTGGCTACAGTTGCACCGAAGAAATCCGGATCATTCCTGGCAAGCGATGGGGTTCCTATCGCGATTACCGATTGTTTGGCGCCAGGTACATCAACAAAATATATCCTGGATATTTCAGGTGGTCCCGGGATCTTGATCTCCGGAATTATAACCTCTCTGGAGGTCCATTGTTTTGAAAGACCAGCCAGTGCGTGCTGCGTCTTTGACTGGTCAATATCTCCGGCAATAAGAAATCTTGATATTGACGGCGAAATGAATTTGTTATAATATGCCTTCAGATCTTCAATTGATATCGCGGATACAGAGGATTCAGTCCCTGTAGGATCGACAGCCAGAATATTATCGCCGAAAATCAGTTTGTTAAGAGTGCTGGAGGCAAGATAATCAGGACTTGCCGCATTCCTTTTCAGACTGTTTATTATCCTGCTTTTTGACAGCCCGAACTGCTCTTCATCCCATCTTGGCTGAAGCAGAATCTCCTCGACCAGATCAAGTGTTTTTTCAAAATTACGGGTAAGGGAAGTTCCTTCAATTTTTATGCTTTCATTATCGGAAGTTACCCTAATTGTTGACCCCAATAATCCCATCGCATCTTCCAACTCCTCAGGTGTTTTATTCCTGGTTCCTTCATTCATCATGGTGGCAACGAGATTTGCCACTCCGGCCTTTTCTGCATTGTCGAGCATGTGCCCGCCATCAATAACCAGCGAAAACTGAACCAGGGGAAGTTCCCTTTGGGTTATCCCGGTAATCTTCATCCCATTGGAGAGTGTGCCTGACCATGGAGCAGGAATTGTTACCTCAGGATCGGGACCAGGCAGTGGTTTTACTGACCGGTCAAGCTTTGTAGCTGCTCGGACAGTCTTCTCCTCCTTCAGAGTGTCAGTTTTTACTTCAGCAGCCTTATTGACATCCTCCTCAACAATGCCCGCATTCTCTGATCCGATCGCGATAAGATTTTTCTGACCTTTGGGAACAAAGCTGGTCTCGACGAAATTCTTTCCTTTAATGTATTTGCGGAACACATCCATGACATCGGCTACTGTAACGGCCTGGCTTTGTTCGAAATCCTTTTTAAAGAATTCCGGGTCTCCGGTATTCATTGTATATTCAGCAAGTGTAAATGCCTTGCTCTGAACGCTTGAAAACCTACTGTAAAATCCTGTCTCATTAACAGCCTTGATCCTTGCCAGATCTTCTTCAGCAAAACCGTCATTTTCAAATTTAACAAGTCCTTCGGAAATTGCTTTTTCTACATCTGTGAGATTCACTCCGGGATTGGCCGTTACTGATATTGTAAATGATCCAGCCAGTTCCTGTGACCCGTTTCTTGCCATTACCCTGGAAGTAAGTTTTTTTTCTTTAACCAGTATGGTATATAGAGGCGATTTTCTGGATCCGGCGAGAAGCTCTCCAAGGTAATTAAAGGCGTATGAGTCTTTTGAGTATCGCTCGACTGTCGGGAAAACAATAGTAAGCTGAGGCGCTTTAGCAAAATTATCCTCATGATACAACCTTATAGAAGAAATAAGAGCCGAAGGGAGTGGAGCTCTTTTTTCAATTTTCTCTCCTGCCGGAATTTCACCAAAATATTTCGCGACCATTGCCTTTACATCTTTCCTGTTAAAATCTCCGGTAATGGCAAGGAATGCATTACCGGGGGAATAGAATTTCTTATGGAATGCTCTTACATCATCAACGGTTGCATTGGTCAGATCCTCCATCTCTCCGATGACAGTCCAGCTGTAGGGATGTCCTTTGGGATACAGGTTTTTAAGTATCAACCCCTGGTTGAATCCGTAAGGAGCATTATCGACACTTTCGCGCTTCTCATTCTGAACGACATTCTGTTGATTTACCAGTGCAGAATTTGTGACCATATTCTCGAGATAACCCATTCTGTCGGATTCCATCCAGAGGGCCATTTCAAGAGCATTCCTGGGCACAACCTCATAATAGTTGGTCCTGTCCTGGTTCGTGCTGCCATTGAGTGATCCACCTGCCCCCTGGATATTTTTGAAGAATTGATCTTCAGGAACATTTTCAGACCTCTGGAACATCATATGTTCAAAAAGATGGGCAAAGCCTGTCTTCCCTGTTGTCTCCCGGCTCGATCCTACATGATAATAGACGGCAACCGCTGTTATCGGATCTGAATGGTCCTCATGAAGGATTACAGTCAGCCCGTTCGGTAGTGTGTATTTTTCTACCGGAATTGCAAATGACGTCTCTTTCTTTTCTTTGCTGAAAGCCGACAGAACCAATATTGAAATAGCTGCCAGGATAAATAATTTCTTTTCCATGAATGGATTATTTAAATGATTGTGTTAATTGCTAAAGCTGTTTTATCGGCCGGAAAGCTGAAGGACGATAACGTTGTCAGTTTCCTCCGGATCGAGTTTTGGTAGCTTGATACTTAGTCCTTTGCCTGCCTGGTCCTGTGTGAATTCAACTGCTTTGTTGAATTCGAACCAATATGCCTTATTTACCTTGTATGGAAATTCTTCAATATCGAGTTTTCCGTAAAGCTTCCGGGGATCGGTTATGTGGAGATAAATTTTATTTCCCTTTTCCACTGCAACTCCCCAGTGAGTTGGTTTCATGAAGCTCTTTCTGGTACCATAGATCGTCTCTCCATATGTGTTCAGCCAGCATCCTATACCAAGTAACAGCTGTCTGTGTGCCTCCCTTACTTCCCCTTCTGGTGTAGGTCCGGTATTGAGCAGCAAATTTGAACCCAATCCTGCAGATCCTATCAGAAGATGTACCAGCTCCTTTACTGAGCGGTTTATGGTGTCGTTTGTTACATAACCCCAACTGTGGCCTATTATATCACTGGATTCAAGCGGGAGGTTCTCAGCTATCTTCGCATCGGCAGAAAATCCTGCTCCGCTGTTTTCTCCCGGGAGATCACGTTCAAAAGTCTGGTAGTCCTCTCCAGGGAATGGGTTTAGATGATGATTATTAACTATCATACAGCCTGGTTGCAGATCGTGGATCAGCTTATATATCTCATCATATTTCCAGCACTTCATCTGATTCCCATTACGTCCGTCACTTAATCTTTCAACCTGGTCCCAGTGGCCATCAAACCAGATCCCGTATATAGGACCATAATTTGTGAGGATCTCTGTCAGCTGATTTTTCATGAAACGGATATAGGAGTCCCAGTCACAGTTGCCCTGTATGTTCTTCCCTTTTTCAACGTTTCCAGTGCAATAATCAGGGCGGTAGAAATCAGCGAGGGAATAATAACAAAATAGTCTGATTCCTTGTTTTCTGCACTCCTCCGACAGCATCTTAAGTACATCCTTTGCATAAGGAGTACCCATGATGCCCCAGTCTGAATATTTTGTGCTGAACATGCTGAAGCTGTCATGATGGCGTGTTGTAAATGTTATGTATTTCATACCTGCATCCTTTGCCAGTTTCACAATGGAAGCAGCATCAAATTTCACAGGGTTGAACTTATACATGTTCTTCCTGTATTCGTTAACATCCTTCCCTGAGAGAGCCCAGCCAATCTCTTCTCCGAGGACACTGGATACTCCCCAGTGGATGAACATTCCGAAATGAGCATCCCGGAACCATTCCCGGTTCTGAAGGTTTTCTGCTGAGGGAACATACCCGGCCTGTCCCTTGTCCAGGTTATTTCCCTGTCCTGACATTTCTATTACTAAACTCATCATCAGTAGCAATAAAGCTGTTTTTCTCATAGTCTGTTTCTTTGGAATTATTGTTATCAGTCAGTCTGGATGAATTTTTTATTTAAAGATATGAATTTGTACTTCTGACTCCTCAACCTTCCAGTGATAATATTGTTATTCTTTGAAGACAGACTATGATAAGAAAAAGATATTGATTATCTTTTAGTGTTTGAATGTAAGAGATGTTTGAATGAGGAAAATTTAGTGATGATGTTGCCAGAACATTCTGAATCTCATATAAAAATTGCGTGTAGATTTCATGACGTGATGGTGTAGCCAGCCGGAATGAGATTAAAAAATAACAAATTTTATGGTGGAAAAGAGAAAAGAAATCCTCTTTGTCTTGCTCGGGGGCTTCTTCATTGTAAATGCAGTGATGGGGGAGATGATCGGGAGCAAGTTGATCAGGGTTGGCCCGTTTCTGTTCAGTATGGGAATAATTCCATGGCCAGTTGTATTTCTTAGCACTGACCTTATAAATGAATATTATGGACGAGATAAGGTCCGTCAGCTGACCTTCCTTACAGCCGGACTAATTTCATATGCATTCATACTTCTTTTACTCAGTATGCAGTTCCGTGCATCAGATGTCTCTCCGGTAAGTGATGAAGCTTTCAATAAGGTGTTCGGGCAGAGTATGTGGATTATTGTCGGTAGTTTATCAGCCTTTCTGGCTTCCCAGCTGGTGGATGTAGTCGTATTCTGGGCTATTCGTAACAGAACAGGGCACAAGCTGCTCTGGCTGAGAGCAACCGGATCAACAATAATATCTCAGATCATTGATACTTTTATTGTAGCGGGTATTGCTTTCTGGATTCCCGGAAAAATCTCATTTGAGAGTTATATCAGTCTTTCTTTAAGCGGATATTTTGGGAAGCTGTTGATAGCTATCCTTCTTACCCCAGTTATTTATCTGGGGCATTTTGCTATTGACAGATATTTCTATCAAGGTGAACCGAAAGGAATTCACGGGAAGATTAAGGTTTCAGCAGGGGAGGAGGAGATCCTTCAAACGTAATAGCACATAAAAAAAGGAAGCAGCGAACTTCCTTAATAATTTGAGCGGGAGACGGGACTCGAACCCGCGACCCCGACCTTGGCAAGGTCGTGCTCTACCAACTGAGCTACTCCCGCAAATTCTGGGGCAAAAATAAACATTTTTTTTTATCTGCAAACAGACGCAGATAAAATTATCCCAGGTACTTTAAATGCTTACCTGTTTTGGGTCGGACCCCACTGCACAAGAGTGTTATTTTCAAAGTAGAGCCAGGTTTTTCTGTAGACCCATTCTTCCTTGATAAAATTATTGTTAATAGTCCTGTTTATCTTTTCTGCTGCTCCCCAGCTATCCCTTACCATCTCAGAATTCATGCCCTTCCAGATTTTTCCGGCAAAGATCCTGTCGGCCATTGCCGATCCGTATTTATTCACCAGATATGTATACCTGTCTTCAGGTTGGTCCTGCTGAGCCTGATCAGCAGCCTGTTGCTGATCCGTTTCATTGCCTGCTGGTGCCTGATCGATAGTAGCCTGTTTATTATAAATATATCCCTCATTCGAATCATAGACGACATGCATATATGTGCTGTCTGAATCGAGATAGGTCACTGCAGAGCCTGAAGGAATAATCAGGATTACCGATGTGAGATCCCCCTTATCTTTAAACAGACGGGTAGATGATTTTACTGTTGCAGTAATTTCATCAGTAGCATTCTGATCCTGATCACTTCTGCCTGAAGTTTTACCCTGTTCATCCTGAGCAAATGATACATAGGTAATGGCAGTCAGGAGTACGAAAATAAGAACCTTTTTCATCTTAGTTTTTTCATTTTATATTCAAAAAACGTACCATATCTTATTCTATTATCCGGATAAGCATAATTCCATCCCTGACAGGTAGAATAATTTTATCGATGGTATTGTTGTTTTTTATCATTTTGTTGAATTCAAGTATTCCATTTAACTGCTGATCCTTCGATTCTTTTTCCAGGGCTTTGCCTCCCCATAGAACATTATCAACAATAATGAAACCACCTGGTCTGATTTTTGGTCTTACAATGTTAAAATAATCAACATATTCCCTTTTGTCTCCATCTATAAAAACCAGGTCGAACAATACATCCAGATCCGGAATAATATCCTGCGCTTTCCCTGTCATCTGAATGATCTTCCCTGCCATACCTGCCCTGGAGAAATATGATCCTGCAAATTCCTGCAATTCATCGTTTATTTCAATTGTGGTAAGAGTACCTCCTGGTTGAAGTCCTTTGGCCAGACAGATCGCAGAATAGCCGGTAAAAGTTCCAATCTCAAGTATGGAAGAAGGTCTTATCATATACGATATTAATTCCAGCAATTTCCCCTGAAAGTGGCCACATGCCATATTGGGATTTACAAAACGTGTATGTGTCTGTCTGAACAATTCATCGAGAAGAGGATCTTCCTGACTTGTGTGCTCGTTGAGAAATTGATCAAGGATGTCAGGCATAACTATTTGTATATGAGTGTCGACATTAGGGATGGTTCAAAGACAATATTAGCGGTTTCGAGAAGTTCCGATGCCGTAACTGCATCAATTTTCCTGTAAATGTCATCGAGCGTGTCTATCCTGTTGAAGACTTGCAGGCTTTTTCCAAGGCTGAGCATCAGATTTTCATGATTATCAAAGCCTCTGGCTATATAGCCCTTAATCTGATTCTTGGCCTTGCTGAGCTGTATGGTTCCGAGCCTGGTCTCCCTTAGCTTCTTTAATTCTGCCATAGTCACATCAAGGCTTTTGTTAAGCTGCTGGCTTTCCGTTCCGAAATAAATGAGGAACACACCGGTATCAAAATAAGGGTTGTATGCTGATTCTATATTATAGGCAAGTCCGTGTTTTTCCCTCAGGGAAAGATTTAACCTTGAATTCATTCCCTGTCCTCCGAGAAGGTTGTTGAGAAGAAACATCCCCATTCTTCGCTTATCCTTAAGGTCAAATGCCACGTTTCCGATGATACAGTGATTCTGATATGTTTCCTTGTCTTTGATTACATGACAGGGAGTGTAATTCCACGTTTTCGGAGGCCTGTCGGGATTTTTACTGAAACCTTCTTTGTTAAAATACTTATCGAAGAGCTTTATTATCTTTTTATCTGAGATGTCACCAACAGAGCTGAATACCATCTGATTTGGTGTATAATTCCCGGAAACGAATCTTTTTACCCGTGTCCTGGTAAATTTTCTTACAGTTTCTTCAGTACCAAGAATATTTCGACCTATAGACTGTCCGGCAAAGATTATTTCCTCAAAGTCGTCAAAGATCAGTTCTGCGGGATTATCTAGGTAGGAGTTAATCTCTTCGATAACCACTTCTTTTTCCTTTTCAATCTCCTTTTCAGGGAATATTGAGTTGAATGTAAGATCACTAAAAAGCTCAATTGCTTTTTCGTAGTCGGCTAAAAGGAATGATGCATGAATGGCAGTTTCTTCTTTTGTGGTATATGCATTAAGCTCACCGCCGGTATCTTCAAGTCTGCTCAATATATGAAATGCTTTTCTTTTTTTTGTTCCCTTGAAAAGCATATGTTCAATAAAATGAGCCATTCCATGGTCGGGGTCGGCTTCATCGCGAGAACCTATATTGACAATCAGTCCGCAGTGCGCGACCACGCCGGTTACTCTGTGATGGATGAGACGTATGCCGTTATCTAGTGTATGAATAAGGATTTCCATTCGGATTATTACAAGGACGCAAAGGTACCATTTGACTTATTGGATTCCAAATCAATTACTTTTCAGTTTGAATTATCCTGCTAGCTGGCTTTTGAAAAGGAATTATGGTTGTAGATCTGATAAACCCGGTTATTAACATCTGGGGTCAAACATGTTGAAAAATCTTCCTATCTTTAAATAGATTAAATAAAAATAAGTATTATTTTTGTTACTGCACTCTGAGTGAGAATCTGTTTATCAGGGAGAGAGTCCCACTCCTATGGCTGGGGCTAAAACATCTGACTACAATGGCGACAAAAGCAAGTGCCAAGAAAGCCACTCAGGCTCCTGGCAAGAAGTCAGCAGGTTCAGAAAAGGCCAAACCGAAAGGCAAATAATTGGTCAACAATAACAGGGGGCGCTCACGTAGTGCCCCTTTTCGATTTAAAATTGTTCCCTCCGAAGAAAAAATATATAAAGATTTTGCGTAGTCGGATTTGAGTTATATATTTGCAGTCCGAAACTGAAAGCCGGTTATGCATCAGATCTCGCGTCTGGGGTAGGTATCCGGAGGTTCTTGGAAATAAACAGATGGTGCCATAGCTCAGATGGTAGAGCAATGGACTGAAAATCCATGTGTCCCCGGTTCGATTCCTGGTGGCACCACTTTTTTAAAACGCAAATCCCGCAAGATCAATGATCTGCGGGATTTTGTATTTTGAAGGTTGACAGAATGATGACGAATAATTTATCCACCACCATGTGCATGGGATTTGACGGACTGGGTGGATTACTCATCGGTAGGGTGGGAGATGACCCGCGCATCGGGGATTTATTTTTTTCATCAGCAAACCTCGCGACCGGGTAAAGATGGTGCTACAAGGATAAAGCCGGAAACCCCGTAGAAAAAGCACCCGCTCAAGGCAGAACTCTAGCCACATCTGCCGTGCAAGAAAGAAGTAATTGACCCAGAGAATATTGCTGAAGGGGCAAAACATTTCGGGGACGAGATCACTGAAATACTTGATAGTTACCAGGATTAATGACAAGCAATAATGAACAGTAATCATTTTGTGTAATCCGGGCTTGCTGCTTTGGGAATAGTTTTCTGAAGCTCAGTTTACGTTACCTCCCTCAGCAATTTTTAGCTGAATCAGCTTATCAGGATCGGGTCTTGATCCGACGAATTGTGTGGCTTTAGTTATGAATGCTTTATCGATTTTGAATATTTTAAATTCAACAAGTTTATCGGCCTGTAAATCAGGGTATCCTGCTGACCTGATCTGGTCAGCGTATTCTTTGTCGATCTTGAAGATCTTAAGCTTAATTATCGTTGCGACAGATACTTTTTCCTTAAATCCCATCGACTTGACCTCATTTATATACGCTGGAGTAACATTCTGGGCTTTTAACTGCACAATTTCATCCTTCGAAATTTCCTCTACTCCTGTGGCATGGATCTCCCTGACATACTCCGGAGTTATACCCATGGCTTTGAACTGAATAAGATTCTGACCTGACAACTTATAACCCGATTTATACATCTCCTCTGCATACTTTTCATCGACATGTAGGGCTGCAAATGAGATAATATCATCCTCGGAAAGATCTCCGCCTGAAAGTTTTTTCATGCCGGAAATATATGCAGGATCTATTTTAAGAGCCTTAAAACTGATGATCTTGCTTATTAAAATGTCTTTAAATCCGCTATTCTGGACATCCTTAATATAACCGGCACTAATATCCAGCGCCACAAGAGCAACAAGGTCATTTTCCGACACATACCTGTAGCCCAGTCCTTTGATGCCATTTATGTATTTTGCATCAACATCTTTCAGAGTAAAGAGCAGAAGAACATTAGATGACAAATCTTTAAAGCCTTCATATTCAATTAATTTAGCGAACATGGCATCCGGAGTGTAATTAAATGAACCATCCCCGTCATCATCTGTCACATCGCCCTTAAATTCAATGACACCACCTTTTTTCTTTAAATAAAACGTAATATTGTTACCCTGCCTGAAATCGGTAAGGTCAGATTTTTTAACAGTTACAGAAATGTTGATCCGGTTGTCATCATTCTTTCCCTTTGTAGTAAACTCAATTTGCAGATCTGTTCCCTCAGGTCTCATATTCCAGGTACCTTTGGAAATTTGGCCGGGCTGCTGACCTGTTAATGAAATTGAGAATAGCAGAAACAGACATACTGTTATGGACGGCAGGAGGAAATCTTTTTTCATGGCATTTAATTTTAATTGACTGGATTTTACATAAAAACCTGCCATCCTGAAAATGGTTACAAAAAATCTATTTTTTCCGGATCGTAATATTTCCGTTGTAACTCTTGATAATATATTCCGGGCCGCCCCCGTTCACAGAGCCAACAACCCAATCTTCCAGAGAATAGACCCTGGTGTTTTCAATTGTTTTAACAACTGGTTTTCTGCTGAGAGGCTTTATATCAAAATCTGAGAGAATTTCCCCTTTTTCGCTTTTCATTTTCAGCTTTGCTTTAACCGAAGCCGGAAATACAAGTTCAATGTTACCCTCAAAAGATGTAAACATCATCGGTGAAACCGCATCCACTTCTCTGAAACCTGCTGATATTTTTCCATATACAGAACTTAACACGGCAGAGCCTGTAATATTTTTAAGTGTAATATCACCATTGGTATTTTCGATTTCAATTTCTCCATCGATATTGATTATGTCTACATTTCCATTGTCCAGGGATTTAAGTCTTAGCGAAGATTTTCTGGGCACCTTTATATCGAAGTCCACTGTTTTACCCGTCGTCCTGCAAAGTAGAGTCACAGCATTCCCGTTTACTTCTGCTGAGATATCCGGATCGTTCTTATTTACCTTCTGCATGCCATTGCCTGCAGGTTTGTTCTCATCCCTGAACCGTAATTTCCAAGTCACAAGAATTACTTCCCCGTCATAACCGGTTACCTTAATTGATCCTTTGGGATTTTCAAATGTAAACAATCCCGGAAGTGAAGTCTTATTAGGATTTATAACCAGCTGTTCACTCTGACCATAGGAGGCCAGAGTGATAATTGTAAAAAAAATTGCTGTAAAACTGAATCTTCTGATCATGAAAATAAATCTTACAATAATACACAAACGGCTTCATTCATTTTACCACGTACGTTGTAATTCAGCCTGCTGTTAAGCAGAACCTTCTTAAGTTCAGGGACAGCTCTTTTTTCATTTAACGCCAACATGATATCCACCAAACGGAGTTGAATCAAAGGTGATGTCTGATTTTCGATCGATGAGATTAAACCCTCCCTGACTCTTGTGTTTGATGAATACCTGATCAGAACATCCAGAGCAAGGAGTCTTACATTTTCATTACTGTCATTATTCAATATACCAATGAGACTTTCAATTACCTGGTTATCAGCTTTATCAAATTCACTGATCATGTTTACAGCCTTTATCCTGTCAACAGGAGAACTCTGTTGCATCATGGTCAGGACAAGTGTTTCTTTAAGATCTTTTATCTCACCTGAAAGAGTTGTAAGTTGCTCCTTGCCGTTTGAAGGCATACCAAACCATCCGGATGAAAACCAGCCCAGGAGGAACAATGATATTCCGGCTGCTATCTTAAGTCCCGGGACGAATAAAGAATAAATTAAAGGCCTTCGCAGCTTTATTTCAGGGTCACCAAGAATTGCCTTTCTTTTCTCCTCCTCAAGCATTGCATAAAACCTCTTATCCATTTTTTCCGATGGACCGGGAGAGGGAGAACCGTCCAGTAAACGATCCAAAGAAATTAAAGCGTCAATCTCCTCTCTGCTTCCTCCTGATTTTTCGATAGCGGAGATTACCTCCTCTCTTTCCTCCGGCGACAGATTATTGTGAAGAAGATCGAGTAACTTTTCATTTAAATCCTGTCTTTTCATATTTTGTATTTTCAAGTTTCATATAAATACCTTTAAGCTTGGTCAGCGCCCTGAAGATTCTTATTTTAACATTACTTTCAGTAGTTCCCAGAATGTCTGCTATCTCTTTGTATTTCAGACAATCAATCTTCCCAAGTATCAGTATTTCCCTTTCATCCTTTTTAAGTCTGATCATAGCCTGTTCGAGTGTCACAAGCTGCTCATTCTTTTCCAGGTCATTTTGCTCATAAAATACAGGTTGAGTCTCGCGGGATTTATTTATAAAATTGTTCAAACGCTTAAATCGCAAATTGTGATCAATACCGGCATTGTGCGCAATTCTAAACAACCAGCTGGCGAAATTTCCCGAGCCGCCGAAACTGGCTCTGTATTTTATCACCCTGTAAAAAACTGTATGGACCAGATCCTCACTGGCTTGATTATCACCATTGGTAAGTTTGAAAAAATACGCATAAAGTGGCGTCTTATATTTTTCGTACAATAGACCAACTTTTTCAATCTCACCGGCAATGACCTGATTCATTAGGAGATTATCGTCCAATACCTGAGAATTATAAGATTTGATAATTTTATAATAACTCCGTTTGAGTAGAAAAGTTACAAAAAATTGAATAGTTTAATTTCAATCAACCTCTTATTCTTATTTTTCCTCTTATACTACATTCAGCCATAAAAGAAATCAAGACAATATTTTTCAATCAGTAGGTTAATCTTTAGGTTGGCGGAACCACTACATGTAAATTCAATATACTTAAATTCAGTATCTTATGGTGTCTTGTGTGTAATGGGATAACAGATTTGGAGGCATATTTTGCAAAACGCACATTTTAAAACAGATAAGAAGGGGTTATTTAAGCAATAGTTTAAAATCTATTTATATTGGGAATTAAGAGCTGAGACAAATAGTTTAATAATGATTTTGATAATCTGGTCTCAATAATTTTCTTATTAATCTTGTGATTTATAAGAAGATATTTTTACTCATATCGCAAAGCTTCAACTGGATTTCTGCTGGACGTTTTCCATGATTGTGAAGAAACAGTTATAATTGCTATAACAATGGCTGTACATCCAGCCGAAACAAATATCCACCAACTCAGTGTGATTTTATAAGCAAAGATTTCTAACCATTTATCCATTGCAAAAAAGGCAATTGGAACAGCCAATACAAAGGAGATGATAATCCATTTTATAAAATCCCAGTTGAGCATTACCATCATTTCACCTGTTTTAGCTCCACTAATTTTTCTTAATCCAACCTCCTTTGTACGTCTCCGCGTTGTTAGAAGAGACAAACCAAGTAATCCCATTGAACATATAAATAACGCAATAAAAGTAAAGATGAACAGCAACTTGGATTGCAGGATTTCCGTTTTGTAAACATTCTTGTACATTGAATTTATATACTCATATTGATAAGGATACTCAGGGAACATCTTTGTCCAAACGTTTTTGATGTCAATCAAGGCTTTTGTTTGCATACCTGGTCGAAATGAAACTACAAAATTGATCAGCCATAGGTCTTTTCGTTTAAAAATTACCAGAGGCTCAACCTCCTTCTTCATTGTTGATAGATGAAAGTCTTCGACAACACCAATAATTTTGCCGGCTGGAATCTTAATCCCTTCAAAATTTACAATCAGCTGAAATGCTTTCCCTATTATTTCGGCGGGGTTATTATAATTAAGTCGTTTCATTGCTGATTTGTTTATGATGTACTCTCCTGCTCCTTCATTGTCTTCATTGTTTTCAGTAAAATTATTACCACTCAAGAATTTTAATTTGAATATGCTGGCGAAAGAGTAGTCGCATGGGAATACTCCAATCATATCGTCTGCTTTCTTAGTTTTATCCGGGATATAATCTTCCATTTTGAACTGAAACATATCGTTTACCTCGCCTCCTGGAGGCTCAAGCATCGCGGAGATAGATTCGACCGAATTATTTTTTAACAGTTCTTCTTTAAACAGCCCGAACTTAAGTTGAACATTGGAATGTACATTCTCAAAACAAATCAGATTATTTTCCTCAACTCCCATGCTACTTTGCAGGGCATAACTGGTCTGACGATGGATTACAATTACAGCGACAATGAGTGCGATTGAGATAGTATATTGCAGAACTATTATGCTTTTGCTAATTCCCTTTCTTCTAAGAATGATGTTCTTCCTAGAATCTGAGGATGAAATTATATTATTTATCCCTTGTCTTATTAATGGTAAAATGCCAGACAGGATACCCAACAAACTAAATAAAAGTGCAACTGATAGAAATAAAGGCATATTGCCTGTTAAAAGGTTTAATGCAAAATATTTTTGAATTTGAATAAGCGATAGTGTTGCTAAAAATCCTGTAATTATGACAGACGCCGTTACAATAATAATTCCTTCCAACAAGAAATATTTAAGTCTCATCCAGTGCGAAGACCCAAACACCTTACTGACAAAAAGATATTTGTTGCTAAAATCAGCCATTCCGATGTTAAGGTTGGAATAGTTAGTAATTGCAATGGAAAAAAGTATCAAGGCGGCGATGAAGAGTGTATATATAACAGATATATTGCTGTTTGCTTCTATCTCCCTCAGCTTTTTAGAGTGTAAATGTATATCTCTGATGTCTTGCAGATGAGCTTCTATTTTTAATTCCTGGGTTTTGATTTCCCTGTATGAAAAAAGAAAATCTCTAAACCCTAAAATTATGTTATTCGGGTTGGCATTGTTGGATAACAATAAGTACGTCCATGCCCAGCCTTCAAAAATACTTTTATCTATGGGTGATGCGATACATTCAGGGTGAAAATGGCTATTTTGAGGGAAGTCTTTCATAATGCCTTTTATAGTAAAATCCATTGTTTCACCATAAAATTGTCCCTTTGGCAAAGTCAATATTAGTCCTATCGGGTTTATCTTCCCGAATGTTTTTTTTGCAAAACTTTCGGAAACTACCATTGAGCCTGGACTATTCAATATATTTCGAGGATTGCCAACTAAAAGTTTAGCATCAAACACTTCAAAAAACGTACTATCACAAATATATGCCTGCCTGATTTTAATGAATTCTTGATTAAGTTTCATTACACCACCACTGATTGGGGCTATTCTGACATAGGTTTTTATTTCAGGAAAATATTCGGACATTTTGGGAATAAAATCGGGTTTGTATATTCTCGCAAAGTGCTTGCTATCAAAGAAATCTGAGCTAGTGTAAGTAAACCGATATATTCTTGCCGATTTCTTATGAAAGCTATCGTAAGTCAACTCGTTTTTTAAGAATAATACAATAATCAATATGCCAGTCAAAGCCAGGCTTAAGCCTATGACCTTTATAAGGTTAAGAAAAGGTCTTTTATAAATATTTCTTAAAGCAAATTTTAATATCATTTTGGTCCAAAGCTTTTGGTTTTGTGTTATCGACAAAAGCTTACCTTATAAGTCGTTCAAATCTCCAACATATTTGCCTTTCCTCAGATGAATCGTGGCATTCTTGGCTGAGGTTGTAAGAAACGGATTGTGATCAGTTGAATTAAACCTGTACTCATCCATAGTCACATTTTCTCCTTCAATTACATTCTTATCTAGATCATGATAAGCTAAAGTCGATTTTATTATCACGTATCTGTCACTATCTGATCTTATTAGGAAGAAAGCATTCTCCAATGTGACAATCCTGTTGTTAATGGAGTTTGTGGTCCCCATCTCAAAAACTGTCTCAAATGTATTGAATGCTTTTGGTTCAATATTGTGCCTTTTAAGAATCGGAAACCACCAGGCTTTTTCGAAACTTATTTCATTATCCGGCTTATTGTCTTTTTTGCAAAATGTCAGGGTTGCTGCTAAAATAAGGAATAGAAAGATTGCCCAGATCTTTCTTGGAGTTGCGTCTTGTCTGGAGCTGCTTTTACTCATCATGATTAATCGGTTTTTGATTAACGAATATTTGAAATTGCTGACGAGATAATTAGAATTGTTTCGTAATAAAATATTTAATAATAACTCTTGATAATCAAGTAGATCTTTGCTTTTCAGCACATGATGGTCTGCATAATACTCATGATTTAAAAGAATCGCATTTCTGAATAACCAGATTGCAGGATTAAACCAGAGTATAACATTCAATAATTCAATCAGAATGATGTCAATAGAATGATATTGTGAGCAATGAGCTTCCTCATGGATTAATAGTTCCATCTCAATTTTATCATTCTCATAATCTGATTGATTGACAAAAATGTATTTAAAAAATGAATACGGTAAAATCTTTTCTTCAACAAGAACCAATGACGTTTTCAGGTTAACTACCTTTTTACTTTTATGAATTTTCCGAACTATTTTCAATATGTTCAAGACAAATCGGATAAACATAAGGATAGACACTGTTATATAGATAATTGTAAGAATATTTTGAAAGTTGAATAGCGCAGAGGGGTTCTGTGTCATTGCTTCATTCGGAAGAAAATGGCCTGTTGATATTGAAAGTATATCGAAGTCAGGCCTAAAAAGTAAATTGTTTTTTACCGGTATCGCAATCAGAGGTATTAAGTTTGAAAAAACCAACGAAAAAATCAGATAGTATCTGTTAAAAAGAAGCATTTTCTGATTCTGAAGGGAAATATGGTAAAAACCATATAATGCGATTAAGCATACCGTCGATTTTATCAAAAAAATTATCATGTCACTTTGATTTTTTTTTAGTCTGAATCTTCTGTTCAACCAATTGCTTAATTTCTTCTAAATCTGAAAGATCTAAATTTGTCTCGTTCGTAAAGAATGAAGCAAATTGTGAGGCAGAATCATTAAAATAATCCTTGATCATTGAATTAACCTTTGTTGAGAAGTAATCTGTTTTCTTAATTTTAGGAAAGTACTCTCTGTTGCTTCCATATTGATGATATCCAATAAATCCTTTATCAATTATTCGCTTTAGGAGCGTTGCTACAGTGGTCGTGGCTGGTTTAGGATCTGGAAATTCATCAATTATGTTCTTCAAGTAAGCTTTTTCAAGATTCCAGAGATATTTCATAACCTGTTCTTCAGCTTTTGTTAATTGCATTCTTCTATGAAATTTAATTATATTCTACAAAAGTAGAATGATTTTTTTGGTTTGCAAATTATTTGACTTTATTTGAGAATATTTCTGTCAGAAAAAGTTTATGATATCCTGCGTTTTGAGTATAAAAGGGATGTGTTTTGTGATATAATACTATCATGTGCTCACTGGTAGCACATTGCAGGCGTGGTCATCTTAAACTTATGACATTAGATATACAGAAGCCTCTTACCGGGTCGAAATATAAACTATTAACAATGAGTTGAAGGAGTAATTATTTCATACAGGAGTCTGAATATCAAATAAATTACAGACAATAGTAACAAAATCACAGAGTTTTTACAACTTATCCCAATGTTTATATCTGAATTTATCAATAGTAAAAAGACAATGCAAAACAGAGCAGAAATCAATCCTGTTATTAAGGAAAAGAAATCGAATGAAGTTTTGACAATTTTTCCCCTTTTTGATTTCAGATGTAAATCAACAGTGTTATTGGTAAATGACTTATCATCTATTTTTTGTAATCTTAATTGCAGAACCTCTTTTATTATTTTGTCTTCTTGCTTCATATGATATCTTGTCAAACATTTTTCTTCTTGACCTGTGTAAAATTACTTTAATATTGGGTATGCTTAATTCTGTAATCTGATGTATTTCTTTTAGCGATTTTTCGCCCAGATAAAAAAGTTGAATTATGTTCCGTTCTGAGTCTTCAAGTTGGTCAATTATTTGATAAAGCTCAGCATATTCCTCAATTTCACATTCAATCTGCATTGGTTGTTGATGAACATCTATAGTATTTATGTCGTGGAACTCAATTTTAAGACTTCTTTTCTTGAATCCAATTGACTGGTTATATACAATTCTATACAACCACGTTGTGAACTTTGATTCGTTACGAAACTTATGGATGTTCTCAAGAACTTTCAGGAAACTATCCTGAGTTATATCTTTTGCATCCTCCTTATTTCTAACTATTCCAAGAGCAAGATTAAAGGCAATATCTTTATATTTATCAATAAGAATAGACAATGCTTCTGAGTCTCCAGAAATAGCTTCCCGAAGGATCTTTGATTCCATCTCTAGTTTTTTCCGGATCTTTTAATAATCGAATAGTTAATCAAAAACCCGATTCCTCCGGATATCAGGAGCATTGTCACATAGGTAAGAAAATTGTCAAACTCGTCAATTGAAATAACAAGAATATGTGCAATCAGTAATCCGATGCCAAGAGATAGTAAAAGTATTCCGTTTTTAAGGTTATTCTGCTTTTGGTACTCCGAGATACTCATTTCTCCGTCAGGATTAATGCCTTTGTCAATCATTCGTAACCTTTCCTGGTTTCTGGCTTTCATATAGTATCCGATTAGTAATCCCACCAGGATAGTAATTCCAAATACTGCCGGTATAAAAACAAAAGGGAGTCTCATAATTCTTAATTTTTAAATAATTGTCATTTAGATAAACGAAACGAACAAAGGTTACTGTATCTTCTCCTTTTTTATTGCACGCAAGAAGATTTTCATAAAAGACATCCGGTTCAGGATTGTGATTTTGACCTGGCCGGATCTTTAGTAAGCCGATAGTTTAAGTGGAATTCTTTTCAATGAGCAGATATTTATGAAGGTATGTTGAGGAGAAATAACAATTGTTGCAAGTAGCCCTACAGATATAGTATCTCACAACATTTTCGTATGTAACTTCTATCTCACACATTAATTTTTATCCTGGCCCCAACGAACACGATTTGAACCATTTCCTTTTCTGATGTTATATCCATGGGCAGTACCCCATTCAGTACCTGCAGAATGCAGTTCTTCGTTTCCACAATTCAGGTAATCTTCTGCTAGTGATAAGTCTCCAAATCGCATTAAAAGGTCTCTCAATTCCGGAATTCTGTAAACATCCCCTTGCCTTATATACTTATGGCATGCAGATACCACATCGTAAGAAGATGGCAATGGATCTTTTACTAATGCTGCTGCACCAATAACATCGCCTAATGAACTGTTTGACGCATCCGCGCTTTCGAATTCATCTCTCCATCTTGTGGTTTTTAAGCGAATTTTAGCAGCAATAACAACAGCACGATCTTTACTTGTTTGGTAGATTTCATTCAGTGAAATATCGTTAAGTTTGTTAAAAGCTGCAGCACGTACACTCAGATCCTTATCTCCCAAAGTTATCTTCATTAATCTGTTTTGGTTTCGGATCCGTTTTACTGCTTTGATCCGGGACCTGTAATCAGGACTGGTAATACTGCCATAATCAATTTTATAAATCAAAGAAAATTCTAAAGTCCGGTTATGAGCTACTGTTTTATTATCACTCAGGAGTGATGTATTTCTTAATCCCATTCCATAGTTGAAATTCAGCTGGATTTTATTGAAGTCTATTCCTGCACCTGCATTGATACCTAAATCAACTCGTCTGATATTGTCAACCCCTTTTTTTGAACCCCATTTCAGATCATAGGAACTAGTACTCGTTTGTCCACTTGAAGTGTAAGATTTTACCTGTTTTGTTTCTCCACTGATTCCAATACCCAAATAGGGGCCAACCATCCCAAAAATTCTTGTCTCGTCACCAATCTTCATTGATGCCTTTGCCATTATCGGTACATTAAGATAGGTTCTGTTTGAAGTTGATTTAATTTCAACAGGTTCAGATTGAAGCGTGCCTTTCCAATTATATAAATATCCTTTAGATGAAAAAACAAATCCCGTTTCAAAAGAAAAGGGATTTTTAATCGGGAATTGTGCTAAAAGTCCAAAATGATAACCTTCTTTATTTGAATAACGATCGCTGAAATCTCCTGCATCATTTTTCAAAGTAATCTTCGCCAGAGTATATCCGCCAGTAATCCCATACCATTGTGCAAAACTGTCAGTTCCTGTCAGTAAAACCTGCAACAAGATACTGATCTTAAGTAATCTCTTCAAAATAGTCGTCTTGAGAAATTGAATACAATAGTTTTAGTAAAGACTTGTTTTAAATGGAATATAAAGCTAAAATATTTTCTAAATACTTCAGCATTTTTTCTGGCAGATAATCAAAGTAAAATCCGGTAATTGTAAGAGAAGCAATTTTCAGTAGTTGTTATTATACGGGATCAAGCTATACTTTTTATAGTCTTTTGCTGATTTTATTAAGCAACAGATGGGTAGTAATTTATGTCTTGTTTATTATATTCATTGCATTGTTATGGAATACATCCTGAACATCAGTCTTTGACAGTCCTGTTGCAATTGCAGCATGCCTGAAGGCTGATATTTCTTCGTACATGAAAAATGTTAACTGGTCAGCTTCCGGACCAGTTGTTTCCCTCATATTCCTGTCGTTAGAAACATCTCCGTATAAACCTTTTGGTACAATATTTATATAAGAACCGTTTTCACAGATCCTTTTCATCCTCATCCTGGTTATAGGGAGATCACTGCCAAAGAGGATCCGCTTTGGCCCGACAGCATTTATCAGCTGTTCAAATACCCATTTATTCGTGTTTGCCGAAAAATCGAACATCACATTTTTTGTAACTGATAATACTTCAAATGCATTGCCTACATCCTCCTGACAATAAGCCCTTCCAACGTGGGCAATTATCAGTTTTATATCGGGATACCTTTGTTCAATTTCAATTATCTGGTTGAGATTTACAGGATCCTTCAAACGCCCGTCTCTCGGGATATGAAGCATTACAGCTTTACCGTATTTATTTAGTACGGAAAGGTGATGATGTGGAAGAAAATCAAAAATTCTTATCTCTTTTCCGGGAATATATGCAGGTGCAAAATTCAGATATACCTTTACCCCGTGGAATTTACCTCCGCCTAATTTTCTTTCCAGTTTTTCAGCTGACCACTCCGGAGTAGACAAAAGCAGTCCATAGGCCTTATTTTTCGAACAGATATCAGCTATTAAATCATTTGCCTCATCCAGATCTTTCAACTTAGTGGGCGTAGTAAAAATAAGCGGGATAACTGATTTCCCCGGGAACATTAAACGATAGGTTTCTATAAGGTCTTCTATCGGATTTTCGCTTGCAACAAGTTCCGGCCATAATGCCACCCGCCCATCGGATTTCTCATCTTCTTTAAGAAGCTCCCTGGTATAAACATGCGTATGGATATCAATTATGTTGTCCGGAATAAAATCCTTAATTGTATTCCTGTAGCAATCTATATCAACTTGTTTTAATTCAAATAATTTTTTCAAAATATTCCAATATTTCTTTTCGGTTAAAAATCAAAAGCCTGTTAACCTATTACTACAACTTTCCAGTTCATTATCCTGCCAAAACTTTTAAGTTCTTCGACCGGATTTCCATAGACAAGGGCTGAATGATGTGTACCTCCTGCTTCACTGTATGCTTTAAGAAAGTCAGGAACAGTCATATCTGGTTTCATCCATCCGCGTATTCCGTCTCCGAAGTTTTTCTGATTTATCTCACTTATCATTTTAACAGGAGCTATAATAAGAGAAAACGTATCGTCTGGTCCGGGTGCCAGATTAACCAATAAAGCTTCTCCCTGTTTGAAACATGCAGAAGGAAATACTGGTGGTTGGGCATCGGTAAAGCTCCATGCCATCTCAATCAGGACGGGATGTTCTTCAGCGAGGTCAGTGTTGATCTCGCCCATGTGACTTAAGAAAATAACATTGTTTTTCCAGTCGGGGCAGAACATTTCTGTGAATGAGACGTTACCCAAAACCTGAGCCAGCGATCCTACAAGGGCTGCTGTCAGAACATCACCTTCTCCGGCATATCCTGTTCCCCGGCTCATAGCCTTTGAAATTTCCAGAAATGGCATTACAGGAAGTTTTCCTGCTTTCGTTATGCTTTGAAAGTTGACAGAGAATGCCATCAGGTTTTCCTGGTCAATCCATTTTCTCAGAGCCAGCCCTGTCTGAACAGAAAGTTTATGTGCGTCTGAACTGACTCGAGCAAGGTCAAAACGTTTCTTATCTTCATTTATTTCGTTAATGATCTCAGGATCATTAATATCAGGCATCAGATCTGACAGTTGTTCAGGTGTTGCAGTATACAATGCGATGCCAATGTTATTCTTAAGTACAGATTCCTCAACAGCAAAATCGCCCATACCAACAAAAGCCTCTCCAACACGACCAACACGAGAGTTGCTGATTTTATGAGCCATCTGAGCGCCTTTGACATGACAAATAACACGGTCAATTACGTCAGATGTCTTAATATGCCCGGCTTCAATAATAAAATTCTTGTTATACCTTTTAAGCATGTTGCACATGTCCTGTACGCCATGTATCCCATGATTATACATGAGCAGCGACATGGAATTATAGCATTCATCAGGAGTTGTATCCAATACTATTACCGGCAACATGGTCTTCGCAAGCGCTTCGATGCATTCAAGCGATGGGGAATAGGCCAGATGCAGGGTGATAATACAATCCACAGAAGACTTTTCAAACTGTTTCACAGCATTGTCAAACTCCCCGGATATCCTGCATATTTCAGATAATTCCACGTCGGCTCCTTTTGATCTGAACTGAGCGCAAACGGCATCAATAAATGGTTTGAACTCTGCTTTAATTTTAGGGCTGGTTTTATCATACAGCTCTAAATATAAAGGCAATAATCCGATTCTTGGTTTTTGAGTTTTCATATTCATTTTTTTAGGCTGCGACATTTCCGATCAGGGTAAATACTGTCATACAAGCAGCAATTACTGCTAAGAGAGCCCATTGGGCCAGAGACATTTTGGATTTGAATATAAGTGAGAGCGCTATCTGAGTAATTATGAAGGTAGCTCCTCCGGCAATGCCGTAAGTAATATTGGTATTCATATATTTATAAGCAGTCATTAAAAACCAGGTGCTTATCAGTGCGATTATATTTCCAACAATAAAACTTAAAAGCCAGCGGGATTTTGGTGAACTGCCCCATTTGAAAATGATTGATACCAGAACCTGCATTATTATAAATGCTGAAACCGAACCTATTGCAATAGCTATCATAGTCGTAAAAATTTAATTTTCTTGTTGTTTCTTTTCCAAAACGGTAAATAATACCATACAGACAGCCATTACAAAAAGGATAACCCATTGTGCAGGGATCATTTTTGATTTGAAGACCAGAGAAAGCGCTACCTGGCTGCAGATGAACATACTTGAAACAGCAATCCCGAATGCAATGTTGGGATTAAGATGTTTGTAGGATATCATCATAAACCATGTACTGGAAATTGATACCACGTTTGCAACAATAAAACCTGGCAGCCAGTTTGCCTCACTCAGACTACCCCACTTAAAGGTTACCTGTACAAAAATCTGCATCAGCAGAAATATGCCAATTGCTCCAATCCCAATTTTTTTCATGTAATATGGATTAATTATTGTTGGTTAATATTTGACTATATTTTTCAGTATTCTTTAAATCGGGTTCAATAACAACAATCTTTATTTTTAATCGTTCGAATCCTTCAATATCATTCCTGAATAAACCGGCGCCAACTCCTGCAATAATAGAAGCGCCAAGGCATCCGGCATATTCACCCTGAATAAGTTCCATCGGAAGCCCTAATACATCGGCAAGAATCTTTGGCCATACTTTACTTTCTGAAGGTCCTCCAACCATCGATATTTTTGTCGTTGACAGACCTTCTTTACGAAAATATTCTATTTTTTTCCGCATCACGAACGACATGCTTTCCATTATAGCCCTGCCTATATCAGTTTCAGTATGATTTTGAAGCTGCAGCAAATGTTCCCGGGGAGAAAGTTCGGTCTGCGTTATATCTATTAAAAGATTATTTGCTCCTAAAGTTGATTGGGCTGCGGCTTTGTCGAGCCTGGTAAATTTATCAGGAGCATTTGGAAACAGCCCTTCAACATATTGGTTTATAGCGCTTCCTATATTTGGAATGGAAAACATGCAGCCCCATGGCCCTTCAGGAGAAAGGAAGGGATCTATTAACATTTTTTGCTTGAACGCCGTTTCCCGGTCAGGAACCGGATAAAAACCTACCCAGGAAGTTCCGCATGAGATCAGCAGATCTCCGGGGTGATACATTCCCGTACCTCTTGCAGCAGACGGATGGTCAAAAGAGCCGGCAACAACAATAGTATCGATTGGCAGCCCGGTTTCAACAGAGGCCTGCCCCGTTATTTTACCTATTTGTTCTCCGCTGTTAATTATTTCAGGAAGGGTGTCTTTATCAATTTCCAGGAAGCTGATAAAAGGCTGATGGTACTTTTTGCTTACCTGATCTGTCAGATAATAATTTGTTGCAGTAGAAACATCTATTTTCAGGCAACCGGTAAGCCTGTAGTTAAAATAGATGAAATCCGTAACCTTATAAGGGGCAGTGAAATAGATTTCCGGTTTGTTCTTTTTCATCCATGCAAAGTAGGCAAGGGGAAAGCTGCCGATCCTGGGCCAGCCGCAGATTGAATAAACGGATTCATCAGAGAAGGGCGATAAAAGATCCTTATAAGATGATTCTGCTCTCATATCCAGCCAGCTGGCAACGTTTTGCACAGGCTTTTTATTTTTGTCCAGAAGGAGAGAATTTCCGCTTGCCCCTGAAATGCTTATTGCCCGTATGTGTGAGCCTGACGGTTTCTGTTGTACAATAGATCTGATGAAGGAGCTGATGAGTCTAAAACGTTCATCCGCATCAAATTCAACACAATCGGGGAAAGGATAAACGAATGAAGTCTTCTGTTTTTCATGTGCAAGTATCTCGCCATTCTCCGAAATCAATATTCCCTTAACAGCACTGGTGCCAATATCCAAACCGATCAAGCAATCCATATGAACAATTTCAATTTCTCAAATAATGATTCCGGTATGTTTTTAAATATACCGACCAGTTTAATTATCAAAATCCGGTATTTTCAAATACTCTCCCCCGTTTGTTGCTGATTGGTGGGCTATAATACCTGGTGCAGTATAAGCCAGCGCCTCATAAATATTTATCTCCGGAAGACGATTTGTGATGAGAGAGTCTATAAATTCATGAGCGACAAAAGTATGGGAGCCTCCGTGTCCGCTATCGTGACGTAAAGGTTCAGGCAACATATCAGTCTGCCACCAGAGAGGCTGCTTATATGTTTCTACCACAGAATCTTTATATTTATACTGGTTGCCTTTTTCATCAGTTCCGGTTTTGTCTTCAAAACGTGATATTGTATGTTCTTCGCCCTCTTTCAGAGCAGAAAAAAAACTCATTTTTTCACCTCTCCATTCAGCACGTTCTGCAAAACCCCTGAAAGCTCCCCTGAAATTTACTTCTACATTAAAGGCATTATCCGTGTTTGTTTTGAAAAAAGCCGTTTCATTCCAGAACGGATTTTTATAAGTATTATTCCTGAGAGCAGGACTGTCATCTCCCCAACCCAGGCAGCTTACATGTGTTAATCGTTCACCTGTTACAGCAATCAGGAATGAAGTACAATGTGTCGGATATTGCATCGGAGGCAAACCATGCCTCCATGTTGGTTTCCCGTTTTCAAAATACAGACTCTCGAGCCCATTATGATTATACTGTGCAGCAGCACTGTAAATTTTCCCGAATGCCCCCTCACTATAGAACTTCTTAACCGATATAGTGTTTTGTCTGAAAACGCTGGTTTCGGCCATCATATAGGTAAGTCCTGTACGGCGTACAGCCTCTCTTACAGAATTACAATCATCAATGGTCAATGCAACCGGTACAGCGCACAGCACATGTTTTCCGGCATTCAGAGCTGCAATTACATGACGTGCATGATCAGGAGCGGGGGTTGCAATGAAAACGGCTTCAATATTCGGATCAAGGATGAGTTTTTCAAGCGATTCATAACTCCTGGAACACTGGTAAACCTTCATCAGAAGGTCACGCCGGTCGGAGCGAAGATCGCTGACCGCTTCGACAGTGCAATTGGGATGTTTATGAAATTCAAAAGTCGAACCGAATCCTCCTCCGACAATCCCAAGTCTCATCTTCCTGTCTGTAGTTTGCACCCAGGGTTTAAGATTCTCATGGCTTTTTAGCGTTTTATTATACGCCTGTGCCGAAGAATTATGCTCAGTCTTCCTGGAACAACCAAACTGATGAATTCCTAAACCAACTGCTCCCAGACTCACAGCACTTACAAACGACCGTCTGGATATAAACCCCTTTGAATTTAACCTGGAAGAAGAAGTCACTCTGGTTATAATTTGTATTGAGGAATTTTCATTAATTCTCCACCTTTCAGTGCTGATGCATGAGCAACAATTCCTGCAACAGTCAGATTCAACGCCATCCCAATATCCACAGCCGGTTTTCTGTTCTGAAGAATTGAAGTTACAAACTCATCCATTAAATACCCATGCGAACCGCCATGTCCACCCTGATGGACTCCTGGAGGAAGAGGCGGGCGGGTTAGGTTCGGAAGAGTTTTTTCAAGACCTTCATATTCTGCGTAGAAGGACCCCTTCTGTCCACGGATACGGCCTCTCTCACCCGAATCACCAGGAGTGTCCCAACTTACACCCATGCGTGAAGCACCTCCTTCACTGGTGAGGAATTGAGCTATTTCCGTACCGAAAGTATTTTTATAACTATTATTCAGGAAGTATGGAAGAATGCTTGGAATTCCAATACAGGAAACTTCTGTAAAACTCCCGGCTGTAACACCAATATAATAAGCATTTGAATGAGTCGGATACCATTGCGGAGGAAGACCGATTCTCCATCCCTTATATGAGTCGATTGGCTCAGGCGAATAATGAAAATATTCTCCTTCGGAAAAGACCAGTTTGCCAAGACCTCCGGCTTCGTATATTTTCCTCATAGCAAAAAGATCTTGGTGAAAATATGACGTTTCGAACATCATATAATTAAGACCGCTGCTTTTAACTGCTTCGTATAGTTTGTCAGCATCTTCAAGAGATCCGTAAACTGCTGGTACTGCCGACGCCACGTGCTTGCCATGCTTAAGTGCATCAATGGCATGCCTCGCATGGCTGGGAGCATCAGTAGCGATATATACTGCTTCAATGGAATCATCTTTGATAAGCTCTTCAAGCGACGGATATGTTTTTGAACAGCCGCAAACTTTTGCCATATCGGCACAACGTTCAGGTATAAGGTCGCTGACTGCGACTACCTGAACGTTTGGATGAAACTGAAAGCTAAACTGGGATGCAAACTGGCAGACCCCATGGCCGATTAACCCTACCCGTAGCTTACGATCTGATACAGGTTTCCATCCTTTGTATACTTCCGGGCCGTCAGCCGCCTGTTCAAATCCCTGTATCTTTGGTTTGCTCTCACTTCTTTTACATGACAGATGAGGAGCCGCGGCTATGGCAGCGATTCCCATTCCAGCCATGCCCAGAAATCCGCGCCGGCTTGTTAGGTGATTTTGTCTTTTCATATATTTTGAATGTCTTAAGAATAAAATAATAAACTTGAAGAAAGTATTAATTATTCAAAAATGATCGAATAGTACAAATATAATCAAATGCAAACATACACATTAAAAAACGATCAAATTATTTTTAAAATGAAATTACGCTACAGTATATATTTTAATATTTGAAGTATTATAAGAATACTCTCCTAAATGGTTAAAATGCTGTTAAATGTGAGAGATCAGCTACTTCGGAAATTTTTCTCTGCCGGATCAGAAATTATTATTGATGCATTTGATCATGGCAGCTATTGTTCCTATTTAAGTGTTATATACCCGGAGTAACAATATTGATCTTGCTATTTCTAAAAAGATCAACCAGTTTAGGATCAACATTATTATCGGTAATCAGATAGCTAAGCATGGAAATTGATGAATAGGTGAAATAAGAATCTTTCTCGATCTTGGATGAATCGCAGAGAAGAAATACTTTTTGTGCTGCTGCAGCCATTTTAGCTGTTACTGATGCGTCTTTTTCATCCATGCTGCTTAATCCGTGAGCCAGGGAAACTCCTCCTGCTCCGATAAATGCTTTATCTGCTTTATACCGTGAAATAAGCGTATCTGTCATTTGTCCGTAAAGAGCCTTGCGGGAATTATCAAGTTCGCCTCCGATCAGGTAGACCTTTATATGCGGAAATGGCAACAGTTCAGAGACAACCGGCAGAGAATTGGTGATTATACGTAAGTTCCGGAATTTTGCCAGAAACCTGGAAAGGTAGTAAGTTGTAGTTCCACAGTCTATATATATGGTATCATTCTCCTCAACAAAGCCAGCGGCAAACCTGCAGATGTCAATCTTATTATCACGGTTCTGAATCAGGTTTTTATCAAAAACAAACATCCCGTTTGGAACTTCTGACTTTATCGCACCACCATGAGTGCGGATCAATAAGCCACGTTCCTCAAGAGTGTTCAGGTCGCGCCGGGCAGTAATTTCAGACACATTGCACTTTTCAACAATATCCTGAATCGTGATTGACTCAACTTTTACAAGATGGTTCAGAATATACTTTATCCTTAATTCCTGTGTCATAAATTATGTTTATTATATTTTTTTGCTAAATTATCCAAATGTAATCAAAGGCGAAAACAATCATTTGAAATATTTTGTTTTTTTCCCATTCTGATATTGTATAATGTTTCAATATGTCCTACATTTACAAAATAATCTATACGATCAAATAAAGTCACAAACGATCAAAAATATTATATTATGAGTGGGAAAAAACTAAGATTGGAAAAACTTTTTAGTAAAGGGAATAATGCGGTAATCGTTGCCATTGATCACGGATTGTTTGATGGTCCCATTCCTGGAATGGAAGATATGAAAAAGATGGCTGAGAAAATCAATCCTTGTGTTGATGGCGTTCTGTTAAGTCCCGGTATGTTGAAACATCTTCATCCTGTTTTTAATTATAAAGGAGCTCCGATGCCAATAGTAAGGCTTAACTGGAGTTCGGTATATTGTTTTCATTGGAACTATAATGATGCATACACGGTACTTGCCCAGACAGTAGAAGAAGCTGTTGTAAATGGCGCAGAATTAGTACTGGCTTCACTGACGCTTCAGACCGGAAGCGAAGAGAACGATACAAGAAATGTTGAGATATACAGCAGATTGGTTAATGCTGCCGACAGGCTTGGAATACCGATAATTGGTGAATACTTTCCGACTCATTCAGGGACAATATCAAAAGACCAGATGCATGAACAGGTATATTCTTCCTGCCGGATCTTAAGCGAATTGGGTTGTGATATGATTAAAACTTTCTATACTCATGATTTCAGAAAAGTAACAAATAGTTGTCCTGTTCCTGTTTTTGGGCTGGGGGCTGAAAAAACACCGCTTCAGATAGATGCTCTGCAACTAGCAGCTGATGAGATCCGCGATGGTGCACGAGGTGTAGTCTTTGGCAGGAACGCCATACAGGTTAAAAACCCGTTTGCTTTTCAATCGGCTCTTTGCGATGTAGTTAAGAAAGGGATTGATCCAAAACTGGCAGTTGCCAACTATAAGCTTGAGGATAATTAAGCCTCGGGTATTTTAAAGTTCAACGCGGCGGCCGGTCTTGTGCGACACGAGTGCAGCAGTCATTATGCAGTGACTGAGCAGAGTTTCATCAGGTAATACGTTTCGGAACGGATGGGGAACTCTGCTGTCGCTGAACTCTGACAAAAATGCTGCAATCATTTGTTGAAAGGCATCGGAGAAGCCAAATTCAAAAATTCCACCTGTAATAGTTGGTATATACGATTGAGAACCGATATCTGTTCGTGTCCAGCCCTGTTCTTTGCCTACAGTCTCCAGATAATAAATTGATCTGGGATCATGAGTTGTGAATCTCATTGATCCGTCTGTGCCGTAGACCTCAATGAACCATGTGTTGGTCTGTCCAGGGGCCATTCGTTTGGTTTCAAAGACCAGGGAAAATTCCTTCCCGTTGATCGGATCGCAGCAGTGGGTGGTAAGAACAGCGTTGTCAAATGTCTGGCATGGCACAATATTTCCCTTCCCGTCGGGACGTGTTTCAGCTATTTTCTGGAGATCGGCAAATACCCATTTGGGTTTCCATCCCATACGGAAAGGAATATGCTGTGTGTGAATACCAAGGTCTCCCATACAGCCATATTCCCCGTTTATTTCAACAATCCGTTTCCAGTTAATGGGTTTACTCAGGTCCATGTCGCTGGAATGATTAAAGCCGCACCGCACCTCAATAAGCTGACCATATTTACCTGTTCGGAGCCAGTCGGTGATGCGCTTTGCTCCCGGGAAATACGGGAATTCCGAACTGCACCGGATTACCAGATCAGGACGGTTGCTGATTTCTGATAAGATCTTCCGGTTAGCTTCCTGATCAATACCAAATGGTTTTTCACCAAGCAGGTGCTTGCCGGCACGAATAATGTCCGTATAAATCTGCTGGTGGAGATTATGAGGCACAGCACAGTAGATAGCATCAATTTCATCAGATGCCAGCATTTCGCGGTAATCGGTACAGGAAACTTTTATGCTGTCAAAATTCCTGAGAAACCATGCACGGGCAGTTTCGTTACAGGTATCACATATTCCAGTAATAACAGGTCTTGGGAGATTGTCATCCTGAAGATGGCACCAGCGGGCAACTGAACTGGCAAACTCTTTACCCATTAAACCCAGACCGATGATTCCAAAACGAATAGTCCTGCCTTGCATATTTTTATATTCAAATGTAAATTTTATTCCGGATTGCCTGATAGTTTTATTTGTAACCGAATTCTTTTTCCACTTCGGTAATTGCATCTTCAATCATATCCATTCCCAGCGAAGCGTATTTTTCGTCCATGATAAGCGGGGGAGACATCCGGAGAATATGTCCGGCAGGAATCCATGCCAATCCTTTACGGAAAGCTTTCTGATATACAAGTTTCCCTGCTTCATCAAACGGCTCTTTTGTTTTCTTGTCTTTTACCAGTTCTATTCCCAGCAGGAAGCCTTTACCCTTGACATCGCCAACGATGGGATGCTGTTCCTTCATTTTAATCATACGCTTCATGAAGAATTCACCTACAGTCCGAACATTCTGCAGAAGATCTTCTTCTTCAATTACTTCAAGAGATGCCAGCGCTGCAGCACAAGCCATCGGATTTCCTCCATAACTTGATGATGCGGAGATTTTCTCGAGAGCCTCGCCGTTTTCCTCGCTTACGACCATTGCAGTAACCGGAAATCCGTTTCCAAACGATTTTCCAAATGTGACAATGTCAGGGATCACTCCGTAGTGGTTTAAAGTAAGCCATTCACCTGTGCGTCCCATGCCGGCCAACACTTCATCGTCGAAGAGAAGAATTTTATGTTTTTCACAAAGCTTCTTCAGTTTCGGGAAAAAATCGTCAGGGGGAAAAATGCTTCCTGCCCAGCCTTGGGCCGGTTCGAGGGCAAAAGCAGCAATATTTCCAACAGTGCCTTCCTTAATAAACTCCTCATAAAACTTAATATACGCATCTGTGTCAATTGTCCCGTCGGATTTTGTCCATAGCGGACGGTACGGATCGGGGCGGGGCACCATATAAAAACCGGCACCTCGTGTAGGTCCGTAACTATGTGTTTCACCTCTGTACATCTGTGCGCAACTCACAGCTCCCATGGACTTGCCGTGGAAATCCCTGTATGCTGATATAAACTCATGTTTATTGGAAATTGCACGGGCTGCCCTGATTGCAGCTTCAACAGCAGAAGTCCCATCAGAATATAACTGAATGGCATTTAGCTTTCCCGGAAGGATCTCGGCCATTTTTTCCATCAGCTTTTCCTTGACAGGGGTGGTAAAATCATGAGCATTCATAAGTCTCTTTGCCCAAAAGGATATGGCTTCGGAGATCTTCGGATGACAATGCCCCAGCGATGTGACGTAAATCCCTGAAGAGAAATCAAGATATTGGTTGCCGTCAACATCGGTTAACTTAATACCAAATCCCTGATCAAAGCAGACCGGAAACAGTTTTACCTGGCTGCTCAACCCTTTCATATACCTGGTTGTACTGGCATGCATTACCCTGGATTTTGGTCCGGGTGTTTCTGTAATTAAATGAGGAATGCCAATTGCACTTTCTTTCCACCAATCTTTTGACATAATATTTGATTATATGACCACTTTAATAAATTGTATTTCGCTGTTTCTTTTAATTTTCAGGATCTGAAATTGTAATATCTCGTTTTTAGATGTTATTATCTGTACAAATATAATCAAAAACAATCATGAAAATACAAATTCTATTAACAAAATATATCTAATATATCTTACTACATTAATGTTATGTGTGTTGCATAAACGATCATTAAAGATCATGATTATTTATTTGGCTTTGTTTTTCAAAAGTCCCGTTCATAATTGGCATATATCTTTTTGAGCTTATTCCCAACTGCTTAGAGATGGTCATATACACCAGCTCTACAGTAAATCCATTACATCCTTTTTTATATAATTCATTAAGTTAAACATTATTATGGTTTTAAAACAATTTCACTTTTTACATTTCAAAGATGAACATTCCCGACTTCATGGTATTGGAAATACATGATTCGCTATAAGTTGTGATGGCAAATATTGATTTAGATTCTTTGGCGTCAGGAATAATCATTGCTCCAGATCTGTGGCTGATCCAGATAAAAAGTTGCAGAGAGCATAGCAAAAAATCAGGATGTATCCTGACTTCATACCTGTTATTATTCATTCCTGACGGTAATGCTAAAGTCTTGTCAGAAAGACGAAAGTGACATGGGTTTTTAGTTTCTTTCCAATCAGAGGTCGTTCTCCAAATCACTCTGGGTCATCTGGGTGAAACCTTCCTGCTTGTAAGAGGAGAAGAACTTGTTGCCGGATTGGGCTTTTTTGTGGCATTTGATTTCAGCAGCATCATTTCTGGAACTGGCGGGAATTTCAATAACATCCCCGCTTTCGACATTATATTCACGGCCCTCAACTATACATTTGCCTTCCTCACCTGCAAAACCCACAAACTGATCCATGCTGTCATGTGTTTTCAACTGTACTACAGAACCTGCATTTAACTTCAGCAGAGCAACCTGCAGATATTTGTTTTTACACAATACTTTTTTGAAAACATCATTCTTGAGTACCCCCTTTTCAATACGACTTTTAATACTTCTCATTTCCTGTATTTTAAATGAATGTTCTTAATAAGTCATTCATTTTTATCTGAGATGTTATATAAAAATGAACGTGGGGAATTATATGTTTTGCTGAATTCAACTAAAGCCTGTACAAAGTTGATTATTAATCTTATACTGACACTTACATAATCTAAATTTAAACTTACATAATTTATAGATTTTCAGTCATGTCAGCTGAATTGTGCTCGAATCAGACATTAAATATCCTTTGGCTGGGATACTCTGCCGCCGGATAAATGTGTGTTTACGGAGAGTTTATTAAAATGGACGACGAGTAAAATTCTGAAGATGGGTTTGGAATTAGATGGTCATTCAATGGTCATTAGATGGTCATTCAATTGTAAGCGATAGTCATTTGTGGGTCAGGAAGACAGGTCATTCGGGAATATTATCTTAATTTTTTTTTTCAGTAAAGACTGTTTAAGTTTGGGCTTGTTTTGTGGTGTTAATGATTTTCTATCCGATAATTAATCAGAATAATAACTTATCAGATGGAAAAATATCTGACGGATATTATGTTTAACTTTCTTTACCTTCTTATCTTACCTGTTCAGCTTTTGTGCCAGTCACAAAATTTAAGTTCTGTTGCCGGTAGTTCGGATTATCTGTCTGATGTTAAAACGGAGCTTCGGAAGGAATGGCCTGCAAACCGTACCGTTAATCTGGTATTTCATGGTCATTCTGTCCCAGCGGGATATTTTAAAACCCCGGTGGTTAATACTTTGGGTTCATACCCTTTTCAGGTATTGAAAAAGCTGAAGGAACAGTATCCGTATGCGGTAATCAATATTATTAATACTGCAATTGGGGGAGAGAATTCCAAAAATGGGGCAAAAAGATTCAAAAGAGATGTGCTTATTCACAAACCCGACGTAGTATTTATTGATTATGCACTGAATGATATCGGATTAGGTCCTGTTAAATCAAAAAAGGCATGGAAATCCATGATAAAATGTGCGTTAAAACGAAATATCAAAGTCATTCTTTTAACCCCGTCGCCGGATCAGCGTATCAACATTCTTGAGCCTGATAATGATTTGGAGAAACATGCACAGCAGATAAGAGAATTATCGGAAGAAATGGAGGTAGGCCTGGCTGACAGTTACAGTGTTTTTAAACAGATCCTAAAAACAGGCGGTAATCTCTCAGACTACATGTCACAGGTCAATCATCCCAACGATAAGGGAAATAGTTTAATTGCGGATGAAATTTTGAAATACTTTAAATAGTGTACCAATCTCAAGAAGAGATGTTGTGCATTCATGAGTCAGTTTTGCCCGGTTTATTTTACAGCGGAAGCTATGTTCCACGCGTAGAGATAAGGGTCTCCAGGCAAAAACAAGTAGTGCTTATTTAAGGATTATAATTTTGGGATCGGACATCAGTTGTGTTCCGTTGAGGTTGCCTGTTACATTATAAAACGGGGCATCACTCCAGAAGACGAAACCTGCAAGCTCCGGGAAGCTGGTTTCAAGTTTTTTAAGAACATCCATGCAATCCCTGGGAGGATCTGACTCTCCTCTTATTCCTAATTCCGACCACCAGATTATTTTTCCATGGTTCTTCTTTTTTTCCACGGCCCATTTATATTCGGAAAATATAAGGCCCGTGCCATAAGCCGATTTTCCCAATATGTCGACATAATCATCACCGGGATAATTCTCCTGAAGAGCTCCGTTTCCCTGGGTAGTATGATAAGCCCATATAATGTTATCAAGTCCTTTCGTATTTTTAAAATAGTCGTGAACCAGCCTGTAAAGCTTTATAATACACTCACTTCCCGATTTTGCATGCCATTTATTCCCGTCATTGCTCTCCACAAATGGAGTGTATACAACAGTGATCTTCTGATTTTTCAGCCATTGAAGATTTGAAGCCATCCGGTCCATCTGGCGGTAAAAATCGGCTTTTACAGGATTGGATCCGGGAGCAAGGATCAGACTGACATCACATGGATCGTTCCATCTGCCTCCGGCCGGATTGGCGTAGAAACTGAACACTCCTGCAATCATACCTTTATCCCATATTTTCTTTACACCGTTGTTCCAGGCAGAATCAGGGAATGGATTGTCATCAAAATCATAGGTAATGCACCCATAACGGGGATACTTCCCGGTATGGGCAGATACTTTGTAAATCCAGTTACCGGGATTGTCGATATCCGGATTTTCATTGTGTACCCAAGTCGCCATTTGTCCAAACAGGTAGGAGCCGTTACCCAGACTCCTCAGATATTTCAGGACCTCTGAAGTCGGCTGAGCTTCTGCATAAAGCGAAAAGAACATGATGCATAAGGCAACCATAAGGCAGTGCCTGATTATCGCAGAATCATACTGGTTTTTGAATTTACTTAACATAGCTTTATTAATTGAATCAGTATTTTATGGATATAGCGATATTTAAGCAGGATAGACTGTTCATTTCAGATTCTGAGCTTTCCATTTCATTGCCATGCTAACACGTTTCCTGCCGCTGGGGTGATCGAAAAAGATAATCTCTTCAAGATTTCCAGGATCTATCTTACGATATTCTGACAGTTTCATTGAAACAGAGGCAAACCCATCAGGTTCCCTGGCTGCATTTAATCCGAAAATGTCGGCTTCAGTTTCGGTTATTCTTGAGATATTATTTAAAACCGGAGTAGCAATAAACATGAAAAATGCAAAGACCAGTACAAAAAGGGGCAAACTGCTAATATCAGACAGATCTTTTATTCCCCATCCGGAGCCATGGGAGGCGATTAATTTTTTCATCAGGAAATTAACTAATGCAAAACCTGCAATTATTACAATGATGAGGTCTATCAGCATCTTGTACATGTGATTAAGGACATAATGGCCCAGCTCATGCGCCATAACAGCTTTTATTTCAGCCGGGGTACACTGCCTGATCAGATTGTCGTTCAACGATACACGGATTGTGCTTCCAAGCCCGCTGACATTTGCGCTAATCCTCTTACTCTGTTTCGATGCATCAAACTGATATACATTGGTAACAGGAACCCCATTGGCTTTTGCCAGCGATAATATCTGCTCCTTCAGCGGACCTTCTTCAAGAGGTTTATAATCATTAAATATTGGGCTTATGTAAACAGGCCCAATAAACAGTAAGAATATTGTAAAAATAATGAATACTCCACTACCCCAAATCCACCAATTGTTGATTATTTTTCTCATGATCATATAAATGAGCATGATCAGAATTCCTGCAAAAAGTAATGAAAGTGAAGAAGATATCATCTCCTCTGAGAACCATTTTGAGAAGGTCATATTAGACAATCCGTACTGGTGCTCCCTCATGAACCCTGTATATATCCTGTATGGGAAGGCAATCAGAAATGAAAAGAGAAAATATAAAAGGATGTAAATGAGATTTTGAATATTCTTCCTGTTGGTTTTTAAGGCCAGCTTTTTTATCCATTTTGATAGTCCGAGATAAAGAAAGATCCAGGCTATAATCACTTCTGCAACAAAATCCCAGAGTATGATCCAATAGCCTCCTTCAAAATAAGCATCTGATTTTGATTTCTGTTCGGGAGTGAGCGAGTCAAGATATTTTTTTGTTGCCGAATCCACATCAAAGCTCTCTGTATTCTCTGATGCAATGGGTACTTTAGGCTCTGTCTGACCAGAGGCCAGAGACATACATCCGATAATTAAGATGAGAAATAGGAAGACAGTTTTTCTAAACATACAATCTGGTTTAATATAGTTTCATTTTCTAAGACAGCTTTAAAAAGTAATTGAAAGATCCAGGTTTTTTGCATCCGCAGTGACAGCATAACTGTTCATTTGATTTACAAGGTTAATATTTTTCCTTGTTTTATTTCTGATTACCGCTCTGATTATTCCTGTTAATTTGAATATAAATTCTGTTTTTCATGGTTGTCTCCCATATGTGTTTAAATCCAACGATACCTGCAAGACCTGAATTATATCCAAATCGTCGTATAGTAGTAAAATTAGTGAATTAATCATTAGTGTCCGGCATGAAGTCAATCGCGTTATCTGAAGTAACGGAGAAATCAAGCCATGGCCTTATTCCGGGGATAGGACCTGCTATCTCTATTGATTAGTATTTACATTTTCTTCCTTTCAGATCAAAATTTTCATGGTACGCCAATTCATGGCCATTGTCATACCTGGGAAATCGTATTTCCTTTATATTTGGTATTTCTGCAGGTAATTTTCAATTTAATATCGGTAATTCTATGAGAAAGCTATTTAGTGTTGTTTTACTGCTTCTTGCAACCGGGGTGGCATGGGCACAAAGTCAGGTTCTTTGTCGCGATTGGAGAATTTCGGGGAAGAGCCAGGTTTATTTGCCAATCTTTGCTGAGAAACCTTCGGTCGATGGCAAAAGAATTGACAGAGCAGCTTTGTTGGAACGTGTCGGGGTTGATAATTACGGTTTGAATAGGTGGCAGGAGCTTGGTCTCGGAACAGATAGCCTGATTACAATGGTTAACGGAAAGGATCAGATAGTACAACTGGCCGGTTTCGTGAAGAGTGATCGCTGGACAAAGGCTACAATGAAAATTTCAGCCAATGCATTTTATGAATTATACTTTGACGGGAAAAAAATAAAAACACAGGACAAGATTCAGGATAAGCAGTTAACAGCGGATCTGACATTAGAAACAGGTGTTCATGAATTGTTACTGAAATTGCTCAGTACAGGTGATTCATTGCACGTATCTGCTAACATCTCTTCTGCAAATAATTCAGCAGTACTGGCATGGAGTTCAAATCCGAAACGGGTAGTAACTATTCATGACGTTTTGGAAGGTGAAAATGTAACGGATGCGCAACTTTCACCATCAGGTAAGTTTCTGCTCATCCAGTTGAATGAGGTATTGCCAGGCAGTGGAAAATCGCAGCGATCGTTCAGGATATTCGATCTGGAACTGAAACGGAATGTTTTCGCTGTTCGGAATGATGCTTTCCGGGCTGACTGGCTGCCTAAAACTGACCGGCTGGTATATCAGGTTGGCAAAGAAAGTGAATCTGATGTCTATCTGTATGATATCAAGTCAGGAGAAGAAAGTCTGGTAGCCTCTGGTTTGCTTAAACCAGGAAGGTTGCAATGGTCGCCAAACGAGGACTATTTCCTGTATTCAAGCGACGAAGAAGCTGAAAAGACAGGCAGTCTAAAACGTATCTTTGGTAACGAAGACAGAATTCCTGACACTCGCGACCGTTCGTATTTGTATTACTTCGATTTGAAGACTAAACTGGCTCGACCTCTGACAGCCGGAGCCGAATCAGCGTTTTTGCATTCTATAAAGCCGGATGGTTCAAAAATCCTGTTCTCAACTTCACGCATGGATTATACTGAAGTGCCTTTTTCGAAACAAAACCTTTATGAATTGGACATCCGGACCATGCAACTCGATACCATCTGGAAAGATAAACTTTATGATGGCTATTGCCAGTATTCACCTGATGGCACACAGATCCTGGTATCCGGAGGTCCTGAAACATTTGGCAATCTGGGGGTGAAGGTGAGTGAAGGAAGGATCCCTAACAGCTATGACACGCAGCTTTTCCTCTTTGATTTAAAGACAAAAAAGGCTGAAGCCCTGACACGCGACTTCGGCCTGACAGTTCAACGGGTTTACTGGTCTAAAGACGGCTTTATTTATATGACTGTTGAGGAACGTGATTATGTTCATTTATACAGACTTGATCTGAAAAAAAGGAGTTTTGCAAAAATTGACGTTCCGGTTGATGTCATTACTTCTGTTGATTACGCTGCCAATAAATCAGTAGCTGTTTTTGAAGGCAGCGGTATGGGTACAACTGAAAAGTTATATGCAATTGATCTGAAGAGTGGGAAATCCAGTTTGCTTCTTAATCCCAAGGAAGAACAGATGAGTGATGTGGAGTTTGGACAATCAGAAGACTGGAATTTTGTGAATGCAGGCGGAACAACCATTTATGGTCGGATATATTACCCTGTCGGTTATGACCCTGCAAAAAAATACCCGGTTATTGTGAACTTCTACGGCGGCACTTCTCCAACCGACAGGTCCTTCGGAGGTCGTTATCCGAAAGATATCTGGGCCGGAGAGGGTTATATGGTTTATGTGTTGCAACCAAGCGGGTCAACCGGCTTCGGACAGGATTTTTCAGCTTTGCACGTTAATGGCTGGGGCCGCGATGCAATTGATGATATCATTGACGGCACCAGGAAATTTCTTGCAGCACATCCCTCAGCTGATGCCGGAAATGTCGGGTGCATCGGTGCTTCTTATGGCGGTTTTACAACTATGACTCTTCAAACCCGGACCAATATTTTTAAGACTGCCATTGCTCATGCCGGTATCAGTGACATTAGCAGCTATTGGGGTGAAGGCTACTGGGGATACTCATACAGCTCAGGCGCTACCAAATTCAGCTATCCATGGAACCGCAAGGATATTTATGTCGATAAAAGCCCTTTGTTTCACGCCGACCAATTCCAGAATTCTATCCTGCTTTTGCACGGAACATCCGATACCAATGTGCCTGCCGGAGAAAGCTTACAGTTTTATGCAGCCCTTAAAATACTTGGAAAAGATGCGGAACTGGTTTTGATTGAAGGCGAAAACCACCACATCCTTGACTATAAAAAACGGATAGAATGGCATGACACCATTATGGCCTGGTTTGACAAGAAACTGAAGAATCAACCTGAACACTGGAACGATATGTATCCCGATAAAAACCTTTAAAAATAAATTAACGAGACTGTCCATCTGGGATGGTCTCGTTCCTGTAGCATTTAATTAATGCATTATCATCCGTTTGCTGCGCATGCAGGGAAGAGTCTTCGTGATCATCTTCATATAGAGATAAACCAGAAAGCGTCCTCCCGGACAATCTCTGGTTTTTAAAAATACATGTGTTGCTGATTAACCCGGGAGTTTAATTTACTCTTCTTTCTATAAAGGCCAACTTCCGCATCTTTTTCACGCGAAATATTCCGGAGGCGAGGAACAGGACCCGGATTGCTCCCATTGAGCCCAACCTGTCAGGAATCATGAATAAACAAGTGAAAGAATCTCTGTCTCTTAGTAATCCGGGTCTTCTCCTCATCGTCTTCAATGCCAAGTGAGATACTAAAATATGAACAAGTTGTCACGTGGATATTTAAATAATGTTAAATGAATAGTTAAGGAGAGTTAATATTTCTTAAATCCTGTTCATCTCGTAAATACTATAACTGACTTCTTAAAATAAAACACCTTCTCTATATTTCCGTGAATCTTAACTCTCATGAGAATTAGCGATCATATTTACTCAGAAGACAATGTAAACTGGAGCATTTGCCTTTAACCGGATATGCACATGGTATCTATTTCCCGACAAGGTCGCTTTTAATTCATATTTTTCTCCGATGGTATTTATAAGTACAGCTTTTTCTGAGTCCGTCTGTCACGTCATTTCTGAGATCATACCAGAATACTTACGAATCAATGCCGGATATGATGCAGGACAGATAAGCTCTGATAATAAGCTCTGCCTGATTTCTCAGTATGGTAGGAGAGATGGAAACTGATGTTGCCCCTGAGGTAAAATCCAGAGCAAGTTCTTTACCTTTCAGAGATGAGTTTCCAGCGTTTCCATTGCCAGTAATCCTCCAGCCTTCAGGCTCGCTGAAATTGAAAAGAGTGCGGGAAAATGTCTTTTGGCTGATATCATTACCTGTCTGGGCCGATAATGAGGCAGGTAGAAAACCAGGCAGAATAGCCAGATACCTTAACCAGGGGAGTATTGTTTTCATAATTTGTCGTGAGCTTATTTCAAGGAAGGGAAACTCAGGTTCAAGATAAACAAAAAATCCGGATATGGTTGATTGGTGAGAGGAGGCTGTCGGACAGATGAGTTTTAATGCCATGCCAAAAAGAAACCGCGACATCCGGTATGTATTGCGGTTTCAGTATTTCTGAGGCCTGATGATCATATTCCTGTCAGGCTGTGTATCGATAACGATGAAGTTTAACAGTAACGACCGGCAGGCCGGTGGAGTAACTCGTCTGTTACTGACATTTCAGGTTTGTTCTCTGTACTTTGGATGGTTCTGCAAATGGACCAAACATAGCATTCTTGTATGAAGCGCAGGCTTCTTCTTTCTGTCCTTTTCCGAACTGGGCAGTGGCAAGCTGGAAGTAGAATTTTGCTTTTGCTTCAGGTGTTCCGGTTTCAAGTGCAAGACCTTTATTTGCATTTTCTGCTCCCTGGTCAAAGTTCTTCTGCTTGTTATAAACATCTGCAAAATAATAATAGAGATCCTTATCTTCTCCGTATTTTGCAGACTTGTTCAACAAAACGAGGGCATCGTCAAGTTTATTTGCCTGTGATGCTTTGGATCCGGCAGCTCTGAAATACTCCAGGGCCATTTTGGACGCCTGTTTGGCTTTTTCCTGATCGTTGGAAGCTTTTACCTTATCAATATAGGTATCTATTGTCTTTTCAAATTCTTCGGCATTATTTTGCTTTATGTATATCAGAGCTTTGTTGTACAGCGCCGCGTTATATGAAGGGTTGATAAGGAGTACACTGTCATATACCTGAAGTGCGGATGCCAGATCATTTTTGCCGAAAAACTCATTGGCCAGTAAATTATAGCCCTGGATGAGAATTTTATCTGAGTTATCTTTATTTGTTTTATTTCCATATTTCTCAGAGGATGCTGATGCCTTTTTTGCTGCAGCGATGACTTCTGAAGCAGGCTTTTTCTCACTAATTGCATTCATGGCAGCTTTCAGATACAGCCCCGGCAGGATCTGAACTGCTTTCTGTTTCAGATCAGCAGCAGTATCTCCAACCTTGTCGGACAGAGCAATTACATTCTCAAAAGCATTGATTGCTGCCGGAATATCAGTTTGAGAAGCTTTTGCGCCTTCATTAAATGCCTTTATCACGTCATTTCTGTCCTGGGCATTAAGATTTGCTGCCATAATTGCAGAGACAGCCAGAATAACTGCAACAGTTACTAATACTTTTCTTTTCATTTCACTCTGGATTATCTGATTATTATTAATGTAATTTAGTAGTCCGGCCCTAAAATAAAAAAATTATTTGTTTTCTCTAAATGTCTTGTCGAATATTGCCATAATCATTTTTAAAATTGGTTAGCTCTCAAGGTGTCTGTGGCTATTGCATGCTGCTATATCCCGGTTTATTGTGAATTTTTCATAATGCTGTTCTTGTTGATGTTCTGATCAAAACGTAAGGCGTAAACAGAAAATAATTCGCAGATCTTGCTAAATTTGAAGTCTTCATATTATTTCAAAGAATCTTTATCCTAAAGTAATTCGGATTATGGATCCGGACTCAGCCAGTTCACGACTCATAAGTTCTGGGAGATTTTTTTTAATGATAATTTCAGATGTTTCTCTGATAGATTCTATATCTTCTGAGAGGTTTGGCTTCAAGTTTGGCGATTGCATTGTTCATTGGGGCATTATCCTCAAGGATATAATTGATCTCCAACCATGTTTCAGGTGTATACAATGCCTCGTATATAGCTCTGTAGATGAGGCTGTCAATACCTTTTCCATGATATTCCGGGAGAACACCCAATGCAAACAGCCTGAATTTTTTCAGACGGGGAAGACCATACAATAATTTTATCCATCCGAAAGGAAGTAAATGTCCCCCAAGCCCTTTTATGAGTGTATTGATATCCGGAATAGTGATTGCAAATCCGACAGGACGTCCGTTTACATCTTCAGCAAAAATGACCCCTTTGGGTTGAATTATCGTTTTCAGATCTGCCCCTATTGCTTCGGCCTCCTTTCGAGTGACCTGTGTATATCCCCAGTTGTCGGCAAGACTTTTATTTGACAATTCGATGACGCGGGATAATTCATTATCAAAATCCTTCATGTTCAGCTGTCGGGTTCTGATATTGAACCTGTTTGCCACATCATCTGTTAGGGTCAGAATTCTGCCGGGTATTCTGTACCCTTCAGCAACGGAAATGTAGTAGACCAATAGGTCCTTGACTTTTTCAAACCCATAATCAGAGAAATGGCCTGAGTAGTACGGCGGGTTGTATGGCGCCATTACTGTAGGAGATGGTTCAAATCCTTCAATGACAAGTCCCCATTCCTGGGAGACAAAACTCCATGGTCCTCGCATATATTGCATGCCACGACTCCGGAGCCAGTCTGCAGCAGCATCGAATAGTGCACCGGAAGCATTCCTGTCGTCAATACATTCAAAGTACCCGAATAACCCAATCTGTTGTTTCCACTCCTGAAGAGCGATAGTATCAATGAATGCAGCTATTCTTCCGATGATCTCTTCTCCTTCTTTCAGTAGGAACAAGGCATATTCGCAGTGATCGAGAGTCGGGTTCTTTTTTTTGTCAAATTGTTTGGTGAGTTCTGAAATCAGCGGAGGAACCCATACAGGATTATCCTTATACAATTTGTATGGTAACAGCATGAATTTTTTCAGATCGCCGTGGCTGGAAACAGGGGTAATTTTCATTTTGCTTGTCAGAGTATATGAATATTGGATAGTTTCCGGATTATACCTGCATATATATCAGGTCATACTTATCTGTGATGGATCATGGTCGAACTCAAAACTGAATCCCTGTTCTGAAGACACCATCCTGATGACCTTGAAAATGATCAGGTTTGCCAGTATTGATTCAGCCTTATAAGCTGATAACCTTGCTATCTTCCTGAATTTTGAAAGAGTAATAGTTTGGTTTGCAGTAAGATATTCCATGAGGGTGTTTTCAGCTTTACTGAATTTCACCATTACTCCCGACCTTTTTTCAGCTTTTCTCCATACCTGAAGAAGCACCCTGTTTGCTATCAGATTCTGATCATTCTGGCGGAAATATGACAGCCATCTACCGCTTTCATCCCTGACCTTATACGGTTTGTTTTTTCCTTTCGATACTTCAACCTCCAGAATGGTTTTACTACCCGCCTTGTGCTGCCTGGTGGTGTATATTATCGATGGCATGCAATAAAGATGTGCAGCCGTATCAACCATGTAAATCTCTTCTTCCGATCTCACTCCGGCAATACTGCCATTATCCCTGATTCCTATAAGTATCCTTCCTCCGTCAGTGTTGGCAAAGGCTACCAGTGTACGGGCTATTTTTCTGCTGTCCGACACGCAATATTTGAAATCGAGCCTCTGGTTTTCACCCTCTTCTATGAGTCGCTTCAGATATGTTTCCATCTTTTTTACAAGATTCTGATAATTTGATGACCTGGCTTATCAGTGGCTGTCCGTCTGAATTTCATAAAAATATGGTTCATTTCCCGAAGATAATAATCATTATCATGAATTTAGATAACAATATATTAACTATGTCTTATCAGGATATGTTCCGGATATTCAGTATTCAGAAAGGAAGATCCTGTCTGTGTTTCCCGGAGTGATGAATGTTTTCAGATTTTCGCGGTCAGTGTGATCTGCATGTGAGATCAGATTCCGGGAGCTACAGATGCCCTTCTGAAGTCATAAATCATATAAATATCGTTTGATTAAGCCGGGGAGGAGCATAACCGAAATCAATTATCAGACCGCATGAGGGAAGGATTATTTTACTATGATCTTTTTGGTGACAATGATGTCATTGCTGATCAGGGTGAGGATATAGAGCCCGGTTTTTGGATTGTTCAGGTTTATGGTCTTGCTTGTTTCGTCCTGATAAACCTCTTCGCTCTGGATCTTATTACCGCTCATGTCAGAGATAATGATAAGATTCTTTTCGTTTTCAACCGGGGTGAGGAAATCTACTGTGAAACTTCCGTTGTTGGGGTTAGGATAGAGATTGATTAAGTTGGAATTGTTATCATAAGTAACCGAAGGTCCGACTATCAATTCCACCACGGCGGAGGTGTCGGTGGCGTTCTGATTATCGGTTGCAACCGCTTTGATTTTGTATGTGCCGGTTGTGATCCCCTTCCATACCCATGAATATGGTTCCGAAGTCAATTCTGTTAGTTTTGTGTCACCGTCAAAGAACTCGACTTTAGTGACATAGCCGTCAGCGTCGGAGACTACTGCAGAAAGCTCAATATTGGCAGGATTGTTATAGGTTTTCCCTTTTGCAGGACTTGCTATCGCAATAACAGGAGGCAAATTTCCTCCTGAGCCCGAGGTGCTGGTAACAGTGATACTTATCGGGTCTGAAGTAGTTCTGGCACCTTTGTTGTCAGTTGCAACTGCGGTAATTAGATAAACACCGGCAGCGCTTATTCTGGCAGAGCAGGAGTAGGGTGATACCGAACTTGATCCAAGTAGTATTGACCCATAATAGAAGTCAACGGAGACAACGCTGCCATCATCGTCAACGGCATCTGCTGTAATCGCGAATGATGCAGGCGCTGTATAGGTATTATTATCTGCCGGGGAAGTTATTGAAATTTCGGGTGGAGTATTAGCCTGATCCAAGACATTGTTTGTTACATCCTGTGCCGTAAATGATTCCACCAAAGCTCCTGTTGCTGACTTGAGCTGATTTGATGAAGGCTGCTTATATGCAACGGTGACAGCATCTCCTGTTTCAACAATCCCTGAAAGGGTAAGTGTTACTTTTGATCCTGAAACAGCAACGAAGCTGACTGACTTTGAAGCCGAGTTCACCAGAACAGTGAATGCTGAAGCCGGGGGAGTTATTCCGTTAAGGCTGGCACTGAAAGAGATTTCCAGTACCTTTGGGGTAGCATTCTGAATTACCGAGCTCACGTATGTGGGAGCCGGAGTTGTAACATTATTCGTGATAATCCTTGTGCTTATAGATGCGGCGGCATCTCCACCTTCCGATTCAACCGGATTTGAAGCCGGTTTTGTATAAGACAGGGTTACCACGTCCCCGAGTGTAACTGAGCTCGAAAGAGTAAGGAATATATGGCTCCCGGAAATTGTAACCGAATTTACACTTCTTAGGGCAGCACTGACCATGACAGTGAATGCTGAAGCCGATGGAACACTACCGGCCGATAATGTCATATTGTAATTCAAAACAATGACATTTGGAGTATCATTTTCAACAGAAGCGCTTGCCAGTTCAGGTATGTCGGTTGTAACATTGTTTGTCACTCCGGTTGCGCTTAGTGATGCAGCAGCGGTTCCTGAAACAGACTGAAGTGGATTGGTGGATGGTTTTGCATAGGCGACCGTAATCACATCACCATAAACAACAGCCGAGTTCAGATTAAGCTGAACCTTACTGCCGGAGATGGTAACCGAGCTGACAGTTCTTTTTGAAGAGTTGACGGTGACGGTAAAAGCAGATGCTGAAGGAGTCACAGTTGAAAGTGTCATGTTGTAGGTCATCTCAAGAAGCTTGGGAGTGGCGTCCTCAACAGAGGAACTTACATAAACGGGGGCTATTGAAACAACATTATTTGTAACGCTAACTGAGCTGAGACTGGCTGCCTGAGAACCCGCGACGGACTGTACAGGATTTTTGGACGGTTTCGTATACGAGAGAGTAACAACATCACCTCCGGCCACAGTATTTGCGAGGGTGAGACTGACATAGGTGCCTGAAACAGCTACAGAGCTTATGGTCACTTTAACAGCGTTCACATTAACTGTGAATGCACTTGCTGCCGGAACCACGCTGGCAAGCGACATGTTATAAGTTATTACCACAACTCCTGGAGCACTGTTCTGAATAGATGAACTTACATAAACAGGTATTGAGGATGCAACATTATTAGTTACAGTTTTAGCGCTAATCGATGCTGCCTGTCCGCCCGATGATGTCTGCAGAGGATTTGATGAAGGCTTGGTATAAGCAACAGTAACAACGTCTCCGGAGACAACCGCGCTGGCAAGTGTCAGGAGTACTTTAGTGCCCGATATGGCCACTGAACTGACTGAACGGCGTGTTGAGTTGACAAGAACAGTAAATGTTGAGGTTGAAGGAACCACATTTGCCAGGGAAAGACTGTAGACCATTGACAAAACCAATGGAGCAGCATTTTCGACAGAAGCGCTTACAAATACCGGTACCGGTGCACTGACATTATTAGTAACACTGGTGGCCGAAAGTGATTCTGACTGCAAACCTCCTGCATTTTGCAGAGGATTTGATGAAGGTTTTGTATATGCAACCTTTATCACGTCTCCGTACTGAATAGCGGAAGCAAGTGTTAGTTTTACAGTGCTTCCTGAAATTGCAACGGAATTTATGGTTCTTGCCGAGGAATTTACAGTAACTGCAAACGCTGAAGATGCTGGTATTACAAGACTGTTAAAGTCCTGATTATAGTTCATTACAAGTATGGTAGGAGCAGCATTTTCGACCGAAGCTGAGGAGAATACTGGTGCGGTTGTGGTAGAGGTGCTCCCTGTTTCAAAAGCTCCAAGATCGGGAGCATTTCCGGAATACGGGAGACCAACATTGACACCCGCATCTATGAGATCGGATGTAGATGCCAGATGAAGGAATGTCATAACCGGAAGACTTCCGTCCGATTGCCTTGGATTTGCCAGTTGTGATGCATCAAGGCTTGTAAAATCAGCATCAGATAATGTTACCTGGCTGTCCCAGCTATTATGATCGTGAGTTCTGTTACTGCCTTGATTTTCAATTGTTCCATTGGGATTGTTGTAACTTATGTTGTTCCTCAGTACGTCAGGTGTGTCATAGTCGTAGAATGAAAATCCCCAGGTCCCATTCTTATATGCTGTACAGTTGTAAAAGATCATTTTGACATTTGCAGATTCCTGCGAAAATCCCCTCTGCCTGTTGGCATAGGCAACGCAATTGTAACTTGTCCGTCTTACAACCGCATCAAGGGAATAGTTGTTGTCAGCACCATACTTATATCCATTTCCGTCGCCTGCGGCAGTTACTCCATCCGTTCTGAACCCGTTCTTCCATGCCCAGCAGTCCTTAAGGATATATATGCCATGGTAACCCGGATACTGATACATGTCAAAACCATCATCTGAATTCAGCCATGATCTGCAACCCTGGAGAGTATTCACCCTGTCATTTCCTGAACGTGATGTAATGAAACCGATATCGAATCCGTCTGCATCATCTCCCGGGGTGGATGACAAAGGATCATAATTACTGTAAGAATCGCAGTTAAGAAAAAGGTTCCCTTCACTCTGGTCTCTCAGGCCTAATCCTGGTCCTCCATTATGATGTGAGACAACAGCTTCGATTTTGTTATTATTCCCGCTCATAATCAGAAATCCCTGCCCGATGTGACCGGATGGCTGATCTACCCTCGTTATTTCAATTCCCTTGATATACCAGTAATCAGAACTGATCAGAAGTATCCCATACCTGTCATAGGAAGTACTTGATATGTTGCGGCAGTCAATCACCGGAACTTCGCCGGGATAGGCAAGTACATTATACATGCTGGAAGCGCTTCCCTTCTTGCCATTGGCAACCGCACCGGCGATCATCCCTCCGGAACTTGTTCCGGTAGGATAATAAGTACCTCCCCTGATATAGAGAATATCCCCTGCGGAAATTGAACTGAAACCTTTCTGTATTGTGAGCCAGGGCTGGGAAATAGTGCCTGCATTACTGTCACTTCCGTCGGTAGCGACGTAATATGTTGCTGCCTGGAGAGATAAAGTTATAGTAAGGAAAATTATTATTAATATGTTCCGCATCAATCTCCGGTTACTTTCTTTCTGTTTTTATTCTGCCTTATTTAGTCCGCATCGGTCCTTTCACAGAATCTCATCCCGAGATTCCGATCTCTTATTCAAATCACATGCCTTAAATCCGGAGGGATATCAAATCCTTAAAAATGAATAATATAAAGATTGATCACTATATCATATATTATCATTTTTAGAAAATCATTCCCAATTCGAGAATGGATATTTCGCAATATAGGCAATTTCCAGCATTAGGGAAGGAACCGGAGAATGATATTTACAATGGTTTTTGACGAACGGATTTCCGGAGTTCATTTGCCTTCTGTCTTATCCGTCAACCGGTAAGGCTCAGTTGAAATCAATCTTTTTGAAATCTGCTAGGCGTGATGCTTCCTTCCTGAACATCTGACTGGCATGTTTCTCCCCTTCCGATGCACTAATCCTGCTGAGTCCGAAATATCCGTAAGCAGCGTATTGTTCACCAAAAGCTCCGAAACCGGAAATATTCCTGATACCTTTATTGTATAGATCACGCGCGGTCTTGTAATCGTAGTCTCTTTTTTCACGAATAATGCCCGTATATATATCAAGCTGCGCCTGGAAAAATAAATTTATTGATCCCTCTGGAACTGACTTTATGATCTTTTCAGCAGCATCATATCTTTTTAAAAGCAGAAGGTTCCTGAGGAGGATTGAGGTAAATTCAGTATTGTCGGGGAACTGCCTGTGAAGCATCATTGAATATTCAAGGGCTTTATTGAAATCATTTTCGAAATAGATATAAATATATGCAAGGAGTATTTCTGCTTCCGCCTTCATGACAATTGAATGAGTGGCAGCAATATGAAGATGCTGAAGGCCTGTCTGCATATTACCCTGAGGAAATAGTAATGCCAGAGGTTTATAAACAGGATAAATTTTCGGATAGGCATCACGGTAGTAATTGTATACTCCTGTGTAATAATAAAGATCTGCGCAGGATGACGTATAATTAAATGATCTCATGAGATATTTATACATTCCTGATGCAACGGGGATTACTTCCATAACCAGGTTATTACCGGAATAGAACAGCAGCAGGAATCCCCTTCCGCAAAGATCCGAAAGTATGTATTCAGCTTCGTTTTCATGAGCTGCAGGTTTTTCAGCTAATCTTATACATTCCTTCAGATCGTTCTCAAATGATTCTTTCGCGGGACTGTTATCAAGAAGCGGAAAATTCTCCCAGTAACTGATCATGCCATGAAGAAGAAAAACAACCGGATGATCGGGATAGACTGCCGCGATCTTTCTGTATACCTCACGGGCTTCATTAAAGTGCATGTTGTAAATGAGATCTATATCACGACTAACCAGGGTCAGAGTCGAGGAATCCCTTAATATCTGAGCCTGAGAGTCAGATAAGCCTGTAGCAATGAGAAAGCATGCTGCAAATAATGATTTTATTAGCCAGTTGCACATGTTGAGAAAATTTGGGTCCAAAATTACAAAATTACTATAGGGTTCAACAGAAAAAGATACAAAACAGGATTCAATCGGGTCCATAAGCATGAGGATCTGATGCAGAGGGAAGTCCTTTCATCAAAAAAACAGCCTGAAATGAATCGTTTCCGCGTAAATTTTATAATTTTATTTTTCAGACCATAATTTTAGGATAAACCAAACCTTTACTACATGAAAGCAATTATCAGATTACTGCTGCTTGTCACAATCATGTTAATACCTGTCAGTTCCTTCGGACAGATTAAAGTGGATTTCAAGAAAAAAGTTTTAAATCAGACAAATGCCCGTGCCAACAAGGCTGCCGATCAGGCTGTGAGTAAAAGTCTCGATGCTGTGGAGAAGGGTGTTAAAGACGCTGCCACAGGAGATAATTCTTCCGGTAATGACCAGGCTAAGTCAACCGGCACGCAGAATCAGGGCAATACCGACAACAATCAGTCAAATCAGAATGGATCATCCGACAAAGGTGATCAGCCTCAGGTACAGGAACAACCATCACTTCAGACTTATTCCAAGTATGATTTCATACCGGGAGATAAAATTATTTTTTTCGAAGATTTCAGTCAGGATGCAATAGGAGATTTTCCGGCTGCATGGAATACAAATGGTTCAGCCGAGGTGGTTAATACCAATCTTTTCCCCGGGAACTGGATGAAGTTTGATTTCAGAGAATGTCTCTGGACAGATGCACTGATCAATCTGCCGGAAAACTATACTGTAGAATTCGATGTGGTTCCAATAAAAAATTCAGAAGGCAATATGAGCGGTTATTCTTTCCGTTTATATCAGTGCAACAATGCAAGGGCATTTGACGGAGGTTCAGTACCTGGTAAATCGGGCTTTGAATTTGTGATTCCATATTACGGAACACCAGGGTACAGAAGTTATATTAATCTTGATGGTGCAGACGGGATGGGACTTAACGGTGTCAGAGATGAAGACAATCTTAAGCAGAAAGTCAATCAGAAGTACCATATGGCTCTCTGGTACCAGAAAGGTCGTGTAAGGCTTTACCAGGATCAGAATAAACTGTTTGATCTTCCCAAGGCATTTGCCTTCCAGGGGGTGAAGTTCGACAGGATAAGATTTGAGGAAGGCGCCGCGATGGTCACAAATATCAGAATTGCAGTTGGCGCACCTGATATGCGCAACAAGCTTCTCACAGAAGGTAAACTTGTATCTTACGGGATATATTTCGATGTTAATAAAGATGTTGTTAAACCAGAATCATATAGTACCCTTAAAACCATAGCAGCAGTACTTACGGAAAACCCCGGGGTTAAAATAAAGATCGTGGGGCATACCGACAGTGACGGAGCCGACGCTGCCAATCTTGACCTTTCAAAAAGAAGAGGTGCATCAGTGAAAAATGAACTTGTTAAATCATTCGGGATCGATGCTTCAAGAATTGAATCTGACGGCCTGGGTGAAACACAGCCCATTGCTCCTAATGATACTCCGGCAAACAAGGCTCTGAACAGAAGGGTCGAATTTATAAAGCTCTGAAATGAAGATTTTAACTCTTACCAGGAACAGGATTCTGTTAATCAGTTTCCTGTTTCTTGTTTCTGTAATTACTTCTTGTAACAGGAACATAAAGGATAATAAGTCTCTTCCACAGGGATCCCATGGTTATATCGGGGTAAGTAAGGTGAACCCTTCATATTTCAGCTTCTCCGATGGCACTCCTTACGTGCCGGTTGGTATCAATCTGATCAATCCCAGCTGGAAGAGCCATGGGAAGCCTGATTCATCGATGATTGAGATCGCGAAGTGGATGAAGAACCTGTCGGATAATGGCGGTAACTATATCAGAGTCTGGTTGAGTGAATCGTTCTGGGACATGGAGGATGCTAAAGCCGGTGAATTCAATCCGGAGAAGATAGAGAGAATTGATAAATTTATCAGTCTCGCGAGGAAGTATAAACTGCATATCAAAATTACTTTGGAGCACTTCCGCAGTATTACCCTCGAAGAAAATAACCAGCCATGGGCGACAAAATTCGTTTATCATACTTCTAAAGGGGGGCCTCTCGACAGTGTGAGACAATACATGGCAACTGAAGCCGGATACAAGCTGTTTCTTGATAAAGCTGATTTTTATAAGAAGCATTTCGGAGCCGACACTCTTTTCTTCGGATGGGAATTGTGGAATGAGATGAATGCAATGCATGGACCACAGGATAGTATATTCTTTGACTGGAATAAAAAAATGCTTAAAGAGATTAAATCGAGATTCCCTGAAAACCTCGTAATGCAGAGTTTCGGCAGCTTTGATAATGAGGAAACCAGACCGTCTTACAGAAAGCTTATGCTTTTGCCTGGCAATGAGGTGGCCCAGATTCACAGATACCTCGATCCGGGGGCTCCAATGGAAGTGTGCCATGCTCCGATGGATATAATTTGTTCCTCGGCTGTGGAAGAGATTCGTTCATACAATACGGGCAAACCGGTCCTTCTGGCCGAGACAGGCGCCGTGGAATCAAGGCACGCCGATCCAAGCAGGCTCTATACGCTTGACACTGCCGGCATTCTGCTGCATGATATCCTGTTTGCACCTTTCTTCAGCGGATCAGCAGGAACAGGGATGTCGTGGCACTGGGATGCATATGTTGACAGGAACAATCTCTGGTATCATTTTAGCAGGTTCTCCGAGGCTATTAAGGATATTAATCCGCTGGAAGAGAACTTTGTTCCATCCAAATGGCAGAAAAATAACCTGAGGGCCTATCAGCTAAACGGAAAGAGAACCACTCTTTTATGGCTGAGGGATACCAGCGATAACTGGCAGTCAGAACTGGTTGAAGGCAGAAAGCCAGGCATGAACAAGGCAGTTGCTATTGATCTGAGAGACGCGTCTGTGAAGCAGGCAGGGAAGATAAGTATCTATGATCCGTGGAAAAATAAATGGACGGATACAACGGCTGATGATCTGAAATTTACCCTTCCGGATTTTCAAAGATCAATAGTAATACGTATTGTGAATTAGGCTCATGGTTTAATAAACTGTGAAACGACCTTTTCCCCGGAAAAAAGGATCGCGGTGTTTATCAGCGCCAGATGCGAATAGGCCTGAGGGAAATTTCCCAATAGCCTTTTGGTACGGAAGTCAATATCTTCGCTGAAGAGCCCCAGGTGATTCCCATAGGAGAGAAGAGTGTCAAAAAGTTCCTGTGCTTCATCCTTCATCCCAATCCTGAACAATGCCTGGATCAGCCAGAAAGTGCAGATGGTAAAGGAAGAAGAGGGTTGACCAAAATCATCACTGTTTCTGTACCTGTAAACCAGACCATCGAGGAAAAGAGATTTTTTGATGGCTAAAACCGTAGTCCGGTATTTTTCATCACCGGCATCGATAAAGCCGTATTCCGCCATCAGCAGGAGAGATGCATCAAGATCAGAATAACCATACGCCTGGGTGAAAGTGCCAAGGTTTTTATCCCATCCCTTTTTCAGCACGTCAGCCCTGATATCATCCGCAACTTCACGCCAGTTCTCAGCGTAATGGTTCCGGTTAAGCATCACCGCTATTTTTGCCGCCCTGTCCATGGCAACCCAGCTCATAACCTTTGAGAAGACAAAGTGCTTATCCTCGTTCCTTATTTCCCAGATACCACGGTCAGGCTTTTCCCAGCGTGTGGAAACTGTCCTTGATATGTTTCTTACAATCTCCCACATGTCCTCAATCTCGTCAAGGGTTCCAGAGAAGAATGCATAATAGTGATATATGACATCGAGAAGATATCCGAATATATCATTCTGCCTCTGGTTATGTGCTGCATTTCCGATTCTCACAGGTTTCGAGTCGGCATAACCAGCCAGATGGTTCAGTTCCGTTTCAGCAAGATCTGTTTCACCCCTTATGCCATACATGATATGGAAAGAATCTGCCTTGGTCTTCAGGATGCTTTTGAGATAATGTATGAATCTCTGGGCTGCATTATAGTGCCCCATCTTAAGCAATGTATCGATCGACATAGATGCATCCCGGATCCAGCAGAAGCGGTAATCCCAGTTTCTTACTTCCCCGATCGATTCAGGAATGCTGGTGGTTAATGCCGCCAGAACAGCCCCCGTGGAATGATATGACATCATTTTCAGGACCAGCAGACTCCTGATGATCTCCTCCGTGTACTTTTCGAATTTCCTGGACCGGTTTGTCATGTTCAGCCAGTAAACCTTTGTCCTCTGATATTCTAGATAAACTCTGTTGAGATCAATGTCTATGAGTTTCTGATTATACGAGAGAAGGAGAAACTGATCGCTATCGAGGGTTATTTCCTTCGATTCCAGTAAATCGTCTGCATCAAGGCTTGAATAAAGATATATGCATTCGGTCGGAGTGACCTTTGAATAGGTTCTGATATAATTGTCTTCCTTTAGATGGTCAACCTTGTCGAGGGCATAGTTGAAAGCTGGCTTATACCTGACCCTGAAGACCGGATTTCCCGATTTAAGCCTGATGTACCTGTATATTTCCGCAGGGGCAAAGTATTCATTTTCGCCGGTTTTATAACGTGGCATGAAATCGATCACCTCAAAACTGCCCTTGTCTGAACTGAATTCGGTGCAGAGAATATTTGTCCTGTAAAAATATTTCTGAGAGATTGTGTAGTTTTTCTCCGTCACAATGGCAAATGATCCGCCTTTATGACTGTCGAGTATTGCCGCGAATACTGAAGGGGAGTCAAAGTCAGGCAGACAGCACCAGTCGATACTTCCTTTATCAGATATGAGAGCTGCACTTCTGCAGTTACCAATGACGCCGTAATTGAGATTTTCCATAATTTCAGAAGAACAATATCCGGAAAAACCAGAAATAGCTAAATATAATACAAAGATAATAACGAAATATTTCTTTCTGCATTTCAATGTGTAATACATTGTATTTCTTTAGTTTCTTAATTCTCTTCAAGGGAAAGTGTCTGTAATCAATTTATGTTCTTTATAGAAGGAGTGAAATGTTTTTTTGGGTTTTATTGAAGCTTCTTCCAAGTAACCGCAGACAGGTATATATTGAAAAAAGAAATCGGTTCTCGGGTTTATATGGATTTGTATTAATATATTGACAATGTTTTGCGTTTTTTAGTGATAAATGAAATCGGATTGTATGTTTGATGTTCAGAATTTAGGGAAGGAGATCTCAGAAAAATACAGGAGAGCGATAAGCAGACTGATCCTGCTTGATTATGACGGGACACTTGTCTGGTACAGGCCCAAGCCGGATCAGGCCTATCCCACGGAGGAAGTACTGGATGTGCTCAATAAGCTTATCCTGGATAAATCGAACGATGTTATAATTGTTACGGGCAGGGATCATACGGATATTGATTCTCTCATCGGAAATCTGCCGATTAAGATCATTGCCTCACATGGCGCTATAATGAAAGTTGAAGGTAAGTGGATTGGGATGGATACGGGTGATTCAGAGTGGAAAAACGTTATCCGTCGTTTAATGGAGGAGACATCAGCAGTTTGTCCCGGCACATTTATTGAGGAAAAAATCTACACGCTGGCATGGCACTACAGGAATACTGATGAGTTGTCGGGATATGAAAGTTCAAGGGTCCTTGTTGACAAGCTAAAGGCTGTTGCTGATGCAAATGATCTTAAGGTTCTTGACGGTAAAATGGTTCTGGAAGTAATGCCGGCCTGGATAGGCAAGGGAAATGCAATAAGGAAGATTCTTGAATCTGCCAGCTATGATCTGATTCTCTCTTTCGGAGATGATGTGACGGATGAAGAGATTTTCTCACTCCTCGCATCCGATAGTGAAGCCGTTACAGTGAAGGTTGGAATGAGTCCGACAGTTGCCATGTATAAAGTAGTATCACCTGAAGATGTAATAGAATTATTAAAAAATCTTGTAACATGAGAATAACCCTTGCCCTGATAGTTTCAATCATTGTCGCGGTAGGTCTTGTTGCCTTTGGCTTTACATATTTCCAGTTCACATCGGAAAGGACAAAACTTCTTAACGAAATTGAATCGCGGACAGCACAGGTATCGGAAGAGATAATGAAGAACGATCCGTCATTACCGGGCAAGGTAAGACGCGATAATATAGAGATAATAGCCGATAGCCTTAAAATGCGGTACAATATCTCGGGCATAGCGTTTTATTACAGTAAAGACAGTATTATATGCAGCAATGAGATATGTGGACTCGTTTCACAGTCAATCAGCTGGGTTTCACAGGCAATAACTTCAGGAAGACCTGTAGGTACTCTTATCAGCAACGGGAAGAGCAGGGTATATCAGTATGTTGTACCGATACTCAGAACAAACAGGTTTGCACTTGCCTTCATGACATTTGCCGATACTGACTATATTGACAAGATTCTTGGCGATATCTGGATGAAGAATTTCATCCGGTGGTTTATCCAGGCTTTTCTTGTGTCTCTGGTTACTGCAATGTTCATAAACTGGGGTATATTTAATCCAATCAATAAGGTTGTTCAGTGGGCAAAAGCGCTTCGTACAGGTGATTCCGCACAGCTTGTCGGGAAGCCTCCTACAAAATTTCTGGCCCCACTTCACAGGGAGATAGAACATATTGCAAAAGCGATGCAGGAAGCAAAAGCAGATGCCGCTGAGGAAGCGAGGTTACGATCGAGTTCGGAGGCGATATGGACGCCCGAACGGTTGAAGGTGGAAGTGGAAAAGTTGCTTGAAAAAAAGAAAATGGTTGTGGTCTCAAACCGGGAACCTTATATGCATATACATTCGGGAAAGGAGATCAGGTGCATAGTCCCGGCCAGCGGGATGATCACGGCAATGGAGCCCATCCTCAAGGCCTGCAGCGGTTTGTGGATTGCAGCCGGAACGGGAGACGCTGACAGGGAGACAGTAGACAAAAACGATAAGGTGCAGGTGCCACCAGAAGAACCCAGATATACTCTCCGGCGAATCTGGATGACAAAGGAGGAAGAAGATCATTTTTATTATGGCTTTTCAAATGAAGGGTTGTGGCCACTTTGCCATATTGCACATACCCGGCCTGTCTTCAGGATAGAGGACTGGAAATATTACAAGGAGGTAAACGAGAAATTTGCCCGTGCTGTGCTGGAAGAAACCGCCGGTGAGGAGCAGCCATTTGTGCTGATCCAGGATTTTCACTTTGCACTCCTGCCGGAACTGATAAAAAGGGAAAAACCGAACGCGCGGGTTGCAATCTTCTGGCACATTCCATGGCCAAACCCGGAATCTTTCGGGATCTGTCCATGGCAAAGAGAGATACTCAGTGGAATGCTTGGAGCCGACCTGATCGGCTTTCATACACAGTACCACTGCAACCACTTTCTCGAAACAGTAAATAATGCTCTTGAAGCCAGGGTCATCAGGGAGAATTTTTCAGTAAAAATGAGTGGACAGACAACGATAGTAAATCCATTCCCCATCAGTATCGCATTTACTATGAGAGATTATGATAATGTACCCCGGCATGTTAAGCCTGCTGAACTGATTTCTGAACACGGCTTAACTGCTGAATACATTGGCATAGGTGTGGACAGGATTGATTATACTAAAGGAATTGTGGAGAAATTCCTTGCAATTGAACGGTTCCTGGAAAAGAACCCTTCATATATGGGACGATTCACTTTCGTTCAGATAGGAGCGCCGAGCAGGACACTCATTAAGAGTTATTCGGATATGGTAGCAACAGTCGAGGATGAAGCGTCACGCATCAACCAGCGTTTCAAAACCAGAAACTGGAAGCCGATCCTGCTGCTTAAACGTCATCATAGCCATGAGGAGATCATTCCTTTTTATACATCGGCAGATTTCTGCATGGTCACTTCGCTGCATGATGGTATGAATCTCGTAGCCAAAGAATATGTTGCTTGCCGGGGAAGAAACGATGGAGCGCTCATTCTGAGCCGTTTTGCGGGAGCGGCAGGTGAACTTCAGGGCGCTATTGTAATAAATCCTTATGATATTGAAAAATCAGCAGATGCCATTAAGATGGCTCTCGAGATGACGAAAGAAGAACAGGGACAGCGTATGAAACAGATGAGACTGACAGTGGTGAGATCCAATATTTATTCCTGGGCTGCGGTACTGATCAGATCAATGGCAACAATCAACCATTAGCATTCAGTTGCTCCATCCCTTTGTCGACCTTAAAATACCATATTTCAGACAAGGCTTCAGTTTTGATTTATTCGGACAAATTTTCCTGTTATTCCTTTATATTTGTGGTTCGCAAATATTTAATATAAACAAGTGAATCTTTTTAACTAAAACAACGGGAAATGCCATTAAATATCTCGGATAATCTTCCGGCAGTCAGAATACTTGAAAATGAGAATATTTTCGTGATGAAAGAAACAAGGGCTATCCATCAGGATATCCGCCCTTTGAAGATCCTGCTGCTGAATCTGATGCCTACTAAAATAACCACAGAAACACAAATTCTCAGGCTCCTTTCCAATACTCCCCTTCAGATACTGATCACCCTTATCAATACAGGAATGCATACCTCCAAAAATACACCAAAGGAACATCTTGATGCATTCTACCAGACATTTGATGATATATCGGATCATAAATATGATGGTCTGATAATTACCGGTGCGCCAATTGAGCATCTGGAGTTTGAGCAGGTTGATTACTGGGAGGAGATGGTACGAATAATGGACTGGGCCGACAAGCATGTCACCTCAACTTTGTTCATCTGTTGGGCTGCACAGGCAGGGTTATACCACCATTACCAGGTTCCGAAATATACACTGGAAGAAAAAATGTTCGGAGTTTTTAGCCATAAAGTGCTGAATAAGACCAACCCTCTGACCAGAGGATTTGATGATGAATTTCTTGCCCCTCATTCAAGATATACTGAAATACGCGGGGAGGACATAGAAAAAATCCCTCAACTGGAACTGCTGGCTCATTCGGAAAAAGCTGGTGTATATCTCGTCGCTTCAAAGGACACAAAAAGAGTATTTGTTACAGGACATTCCGAATATGATCCGCTTACTCTGAAGTCTGAATATGACAGAGATATCACTAAAGGACTCGATATTAAAATTCCTGAAAACTATTATAAGGACGACGATCCTTCAAAGCAACCGATGGTGAAATGGAGAAGTCATGCAAACCTCCTCTTCTCTAACTGGCTGAACTATTGCGTGTACCAGGTTACACCATTTAACCTGGAAAACGGGAAAAAATAGTTATCGCTGTTACAGGTTGCTTAACTGAAATAATCCTGTACTTATTCTGTGAGCCGCATACACTGGAATGAAGGATATCCCTTTTCCCCGGATTTGTTGTAGAAACCGGCAAATTTTATTTTGTAATAAGCGCCGGTAAGGTCTCTGACAATATAAAAAATGTTGGGATTGATCTTGTAGGAGTCATTCTGGTAGTCTTTCCAGTCATAGCCAATTGCATCCTGCCTGGTTGAAAATGTGTAACCTGCAATATCTCCGGACGAAATACTGTAAAATGAATTGATGGAATCGCGGGCAACTGTGACTCCTTTCATGTTCTGGTACACGCCTCTTACCAGGTAAGGAGTGGCAACATTGTTGTCATCATAGAGAATGGTCGAATACTGGGTAAAGCAGATATCCCAGTCTGTATCCGGTGGCTGTAAATCTGCAACACTTCCTCCATTACTGAACGAAAACAGAGTGAACTGCCGGAGCGGATCGGGCTGTATCTGGGCAATATGTTCATCTGATCCGTCAAGGTTGCTGAAACGGACCGTATATATATTGTTTTCAAAATTGTCGAAAATGACTTTCTTCAGTCCGTACTTCGCACCATTATTATCTGTTCCCAGATCGATGATATAAACATTGCGATAATAAACAGGGTTGACAGGATCAGTGAAGTCGGCCCAGTTGCCTATTGCTGTCTTGACCAGATCTCCTGATGAATCATCATAGATCATTGTGTCACATGTATTTGATGTGATCCCGTTAAAATCCTGCAACCCGGTATTCCCGGCATGCATGAACCTTGATGTGTTAAGAATTATATTATGGCCTGCACCGTCGGACTGAAATCCAAGGTCCCAATCCTGAAATAAATTATGGGACACAACCGTCATGTCGCTGAACCTGAACCATGTCTGGGTATTATACATTGAGTAGGGGATCTCGGTCAGTTCAAGATCGAGGGGAACAACTTTCTCATCTTTAGGAAAGCATCCCTGGACGAGCATAGATAAAAATAACAGGCTGTAATATATGCGTTTAATTCGAATCACTTCAAAATGGTATAAGTCAGTTTAAGGAAATATAGCCTTCCGTAGTTAACCGGACTGTTCCCGTTGCCGGAGGTATGTATTCCGGCTGATGCATTTCCGGAGATCGGTATGTTGGTATTTTTGAAGACATTTTTGACTCCTCCTGAAACAGCCAGTTTATTGGAAAAGAACTTTTTCAGCAGGGTGAGATCAAGATTATGGTAATCATCCATCTTCCCGAGATGAATATCATTATTCTCATCAATGGTGAATAGCCAGGATCTTCCGGTGTATTTGTAAAATGCGGAGATCTTTAGGCCTGCAAACGGGAGGGTCCATCCAACGTTTGATGTTATATCGCCTGAGAACCTGTAATCGCCGAAAGTTTGTTTTTTCTCTCCGAAAGAGAAGTATGTCCCGGTATGACCAAATCCCAACGAAACTTCAAGGTGCTGATAAAATTCGTAGTTCAGCGATGCCTGATAACCTATGGTATTGTAATTAAGTACGTTGATATACTGATAAGCCGGAGTACTTCCCGTGTTGTTACGCAATGCAAGCTGAATAATATTATGCATGTTGTTGTAAAAGAGACCAAGATCCACACCTGAATAATGTATCTTTTTTTCCTTTTCCGTGTTGAAAGTCATCGCCAGATCGAAATTGTGACCATATTCGGGTCGAAGATCCGGATTCGGCTGAATATTATGGTTTACATCCACGAAATAGATATACAATTCCTTCAGAGTAGGAGCCCTGTATCCCCTGGCAAATGAGCCTCTGATACTGAATCTTGCTGATGGTTCCCATCTGATATTTACTGAAGGAACCGGTGGAACACTGAAACTGGTATTATATGCCATTCTGAGGCCGGGTTGTAAACTGACCTTGCTCAGCGGCGTATATCTGATGCTGGCGAAGAAGGCATAGTCACCTATCTGCTGACGGTTATCTGCAATGCGTTTGCCTGTGCCCGTTTCATTATTCAGGTCGATACCAGCTGAATAATTTAGCTTTTTTGATACATCCTCTTTGCCAAGAACAAATCTGTATACGAAAGAATAGAAATTGGTGGTATCCTGATCGGAAGTATTGGGAGAAAGAGTCTGAGTGAGATTTGAAAGGTCTTTCAGATAAGTCTCCTTCTGCCTTTGGTAGACAGAGTAGGATGCAAGCATTTTTATTGATAGCCCGTTCTTCAGATTACGATCGTAGTCGAGCCTGTTATTTAGCCGTGTGGAATAAAACCAGCTGTCAAAAGCGGTGTAAAATCTTGGTTCCAAGAGGTTGCCTTTGTCGAGCAGCGTTTCCCGCATGAAGGAGATCTGATACTTTATCTTTGCCTTGTCGTGACTGTACATGTAATAAAGATCGGCATTGTACTGTTCCTTGGGCTTCCATGCCTGCGAGCGTAGCGTGTCAGTCGAAAATCCGTCAAAAAAGTTCCTCCCGGCTGAAAAGGAGAAACTGTGCCTTTTCTTTCTCAGACTTATATTTCCGTCGAAATTATATGTCCCCGCTGTTTCATAATAAGAATTTGCTGAAGCTGCAAGATTACTATTTCTGTTCTCCTTTGTAATGATATTGATCGCGCCGGCCAGTGCATCGCTTCCATATATGACCGACATCGGACCTTCAACCATTTCAACGTGGTCGATATTATAGAGATTGAGCTGGGTAAGATCGATATTGCCTCCCATTCTTCCTATCACCGGGACTCCATCAATAAGTATTTTAACATTATTGCCTGTCAGTCCTTTTATCTTTAGGCTGCTCCCCAGCGCCGGATCCTGGCTAATAGAAAGATTGACCTGGTTGGTGAGAAGATCCTTCAGATTATTGGCTCCCTGTTCCTCGATCTTTTTCTGCCCGACAACCTTTATATTATAAATCGATTTGTCGGCCCTCTGTGGTCTGAAACTTCCTGTAACAACTACCTCGTCGAGTGAAAATACTGTTGGATTCATCCTGATCTCAGACTTCTGATTCGCTTTTACAGTATCTGAAAGTGCAGCATATCCAATGCACGAGATCCTAATTATTGAGGTATTTCTTGCAGGGTTGACCACAAATCCCTTTTCGTCAGACACTCTGAAGTACTCGGTTTTAGTCTTGAGGTCAGTGATAAGGATAGTGGCAAAAGAGACTGGCTGACCACTTTTTGAGTCGGTAATCTTTATCTCCTGGGATAATAAGCTGCCTCCAAAGCAACTGATCAGTAATAGTGTAAATATTACATGTTTAGGGTATTGGAGCCTCTGTTTAATGCTCGATCCTCTCATTAAGTAACTGTAAAAGTTATATGTTCATGTTCCTCTCCGGTGAGGAAGCAGCGGAAACGATTAATCTGATAATTCAGTTCCTGGTTATTTAAGTGTGTAAACATCAAATGACATATTCCCGGTGCCGGAACCTTCAAAAGATCTGAATTTTATCCTGTATACGACATTTGCAGCATCTTTCACATAGAACACTCTTGTCTGATCAATTGAGTATTGGAAATTGTCCATATTAAAGACTTTCCAATCGGATCCTACAGTCGATATATTTGTCAGAAAGCCTGAAGAAGGAAATACTTTTGAAGTGGAAAGAGTGTCAGTGCTTTCACATGCAGTAATGCCGATATTCTGCAGAACCCCGGTGACTGTATAATTTATACTCCTGTCGACATATTTTGTGAAAAGAATATCCCACTTGTCAGTGTCGGGCTCCCTGTCTATCTGTTGGTCAGTATCAAGGGAATAATATATGAAATTTTTGTTTGCGCCTGCAAGGTCCAGGTCGACAGTATGCTCATTTGATCCGTCGAGATCGGAATATTGGAAGGTATATTTCTGTTCTGAAGATGTTTTGGTCTCAATCCAGATCTTTTTATATGATCCGCCACTGGTTTTTATAATATACATTGAAACTCCGGTAAGATTATGGGTATTCATATCATAATCACCCCAACCATAATTAGGATGACCTGTAGCGTTGTCATTAAAGGCTCCTTCGGTCCATGTCGTATCTGAATTACACAAAGAAACCCACGATGAATAGCCTGTCGTATCGACCGGATCAGTAAAATTCCAGCCGGAAGATGTGGGATATACTTTCAGGATTGCACCGGCTGTCGTATTTGCCAGGATTGAAGCTTCCCTGGCAGATACCACAAATGCGATATCCCAGTTATTCCTTGGCACTGATGTCAGCAGCCCGTCGCTTAACCTGTAATAGATTTCATTGGCATAGCCGGCACCCATTGAAATACTCTCGGACTTTTTGATGAGAGTGACGCTGTTATCATTGCTCTTACTGCATGAATGAAACGCTAAAGGAAGCGATACCATGAGGATTAAATAGCATATCTTTTTCATAAACTTTGTTTTATCTGAGTTTAAAAATCGAGGGTCATATCCCCGACCAGGTGGAGACTATTGACCTTACCGGGTTTGGATACTGTTTAAACTGGTTTCCCTGTGGAGAAAATGACCTTTCACCTAACCCGCACCAAAAATACGGCAAATCCTTCTGTTATTCTGTTAACAAATATATGCTATTTATCATCATTATAAATAAAGTATAAATATAATGAAGTCAATCTAATAGGTGGAGTGACTATATGGGTCAGGGAGAAATCAGCTGGTTTTATTGAATATTTGTCCAATTTCTTGGACCATGAAAATATCTCCAGTTGTCCTTTTCACTGGTCCGGGAAAACTGATCCTGCCGTTACCGTCGCTTCTGCATGAACATAATTTGTTCCCGTTCATGAGAACAGTGTATTCTGTATTTGCCTTTAGCGTGTTTATCTCATATTTCAGTTCAGACCCCTGTGTGCGGCATTTTAATATCCAGGACAGTGTACTGTTTTTTTCTCCCCAACCGGTAAATTCGATATTGACTTCCGTGTTTCCATTGCGGGTCAGTTTTAATACAGGAATTTCGGCTGAACCATAATAACACAGCAAAGTATTGACTTTTGAACTGATCCCGAACCAGGCATGAGACCTGACTGAGAAATTATTTATATCAACTGCGTAATTGCCTGTTGAGAGATTTATAAGATAATCCTGGTTGCGCAGATTATATCTTAGGCTGGTCCCGTCAAGTTCCGGTGTAAGATGAGGTTCAATGAGAAGCCTGTTGTACATCGGTTCAATACCTAATATATCGCGGTATAATCCAACTACCGGAAGACAGTTATTGGCAAGGATATCACTGCCCTCCCCGGTTTGTTCAATTCTTTTATATCTCTGGAAAGCCAGTCCATCCTTTTCGTACTGGCGCAGAACGTTCTTAATATATTTTACAGGGATAGCAGGATCATAGTCCATATATGCCCTGATACCTGCTTCTCCCCAGGCAAGGAAGATATCGCCATTTTCATAGTTTGGAAAGGGGTAATTGACTTTATAGCCTTCATCAGGTTTATATGGGAGGAAGCTGATCGGCCACATGAAGAGATTCTCTTTGCGCATTTGTTCCTCTATAGTGCTTAGGATAGCTTTTTTCCGTTCCTGGTCTGTGCAGATCCCGAATGCTATAGCCATGAAATTTACAGGTGTAACAAGGTTGTCGCCATGTACGCTTCCGTCCTTATCACGCCAGTAGACGTACCATTTTTTCTCCGGATTCCAGAATCCGCCTTCAGCGACTGGCTTATTGAAACTGTTCCTGCACCTGGAGGCAAAGTCCCTGTAGTATTCAGCTTTACCGTGATTCCCGGTGATCTCTTCAATTGAAGCCCATTGTGTCAGAGCGTAATAAAGCTTGGCATTCAGAAAGGCATTTTCCCATGAAGCCCAGATAACATCTATCCAGTCGCTTCCTCTTTGTGCAGTATGAGAATCCTCAGGCACTTCAACCAGACCGTTATGGTCTGAATCTCTGGCAAGAAGGAAGTCGAGCGCTTTCTCGCACGCCCTGAGATGCCCGCTTATCCATGCCGAGTCTCCGTTCAGATGAAAAAGCTGTGCCACATTAATGACATAATCGGTATTTGAATCATAAAGATCTCCCCACTGGCATTCATAAAATCCGTTCCTGAATGTTCCCGGCTCCGAATCCCAGATGCGGTAAGCCCATCTGTCCATCACGTCACCGTCGGGTTTGATGGCATGGTCGCGGAAATAGTCAAGTGTTTTCCTGTAATTATCTGTATAGCAGGGATCGTCAATAGCCAAACCCATCTGGGCAACCCAGTGCTCATGAAGACAGACGAATCCCATATCGAGGTGCCAGTTATTTGATCCCATCAGTTTTTCGTCAACTACACCAACTCTTGCGATCGTATTCAGGACATTTTCCACTGAAGCCGTGTTTATTCCTGCAATTTTTCCCCTGTTGCCAATTTCATTATAACCGGAGGCTTTGAGTCTGTATGTGATGGTCATCCTGCCACGTGCATCGAAAGAGTCCCAGATATCCTGTCTGTCTATTATAAATCTGGCCAGGAAATTTTTTGTCCTCAGCTCATCCTCACTGACTGTATAGTTAAGGGTGAAGCTGTTGTCAGGCTGGCGGGTGAATCTTATGGCTACCTGGCTGCCTGTTGTCTTTACCGGTTCAATGCACAGAGCCATATCCTTTTCTCTGTTCCAGAAGACTACCTTCCCGGTATGGCTGCCAAGGGAAGCATTTACCCTGTCGAAGAACTTTGACCATGCAACACCTCCTGTTCCCAGCAATGCACCATCCCATGTATTCATTCCTTCAAAAGACCAACCGGGGAAACCGGTTTCATCAAGAGTCATGTTCCCGTGATAATCTCTTGAAATGGTCCAGTCGATAAAATCCGAATCCGGACTGAAAGTCCACTTTTCGGTAATCTGATCTTCTCCCTTCCCGAAAACTATATTATCCACTGTTACATTTTTGCCTGATTGGGTTACTGTCGGCGATTCAATGTCACTGAGGGTAGTGAAAAGCTTCCCATTGATCCTGACTGAACTGAAGGCTCCGGAGCCATGTGTTGCCACCTGGTGACCTGTTACTTTTATTTCAGAAATGGTGCACCGGTTGCTGCAATCCAGCATTAGACTGAGATTGCCCTGCTTATCGCTGATATGAATGGCTGAAGCCTTGTGATCCTGAACCATTGCCGCAGAACCATCAGGCCTGGAATTATTGCCGGAGAGCATGATCTGTAAGACAGATAGAATAATCAATATTGTTTTCATAGTTGAGGTTTGGTTATTTCTTATATCAGTCAGAAATTTATAAAAATTATCGATGATATTGACAGAATTATTCAGGAACTGTCTGTCTGATAATATTGATGGGTTGGATCGGGATCAAATACGGATATCACTGCACAATAAAACACATCCGCCCCGTTATATTGGGAAATATCTGGTTTTACAGACAAATTTTAAAGTTTTGGTATAATGAGAAGAATATTTCTCTCTTTAATATTGGTTGTTTCTTTTGCAGGCATATCTGCAGGACAGGATTACGGCACTGCTCTGGGTTTCAGATTCGGAACAGGAGCCGGAGTGACTATAAAACACTTCATCAGCAGAAATAATGCAATAGAAGGATTGTTGCTTACAAGATGGAGCGGATTTGAACTTACGGGGCTTTATGAGGTTCACCATGAAGCATTTGATACAGAACGGCTGAAATGGTTGTATGGGGGCGGAGCCCATCTTGGTTTCTATGATGGCAACCGCGTTGAGTGGGGTGATCCTGGTTATGCATACAACATTGTTGGTGTTGACGGAATAATAGGCCTTGAATACTCATTCCGTGAAGTTCCTATCAATCTGGGACTCGATCTGAAACCTGCTTTGAACATTATTGGTTATTCTGCGTTCTGGACAGAATTCGGATTTTCAGTCAGGTATACATTCTGATAACCTGACAGATCAGAAAGCCTCCTGCTTCAGCTACCGTTATGCTTGTTTACTTTTCCTGTTCAATATTAGATGAGGAAGGATTTGCTATGAGTCTTTTCAGAAATGTTATACTAAAGGAGTAAGATAATTTGTTTTAGTAGTCCCGGGAGTCAGAGAGAAATATTGTTGTTTACCGGGCGTTGAAAATTTTGTATTCCTGATCCCCGGAGTGGTAATGTATTTCATGGTTTTTGAATTATCTTGCATTCTTAAACCTAAAATCAACTGAAATGAAAACTCTGAAAGCACTGGTTTTATTATTTTTTTTCTGCCCGCTGTTTGTCTCCGGTCAGGGGAAGTTTAACGGGCTTGATATGAACCTGGGGAACCTCTTCAGATTATCTGATGCCAAAACAAGATCAATCAGTCCTGAAAACTTTACCGGGGAGAAAGGTAAGGCAGGAATGGCTGATCCGGTGGATAAGGATAAGCCGAATGTCGCAAATGCTTCCTGGGCTGCCCGTGATCTGGGACAAGGCTGGAAAGTAAATCCATTTGTAAGGATAAATCCGGGTGAAACATTCACGATGGCTGTAATTGACGGGCCCGGCGCCATTCAGCACATCTGGATGACGCCCACAGGTAACTGGCGGTTTTCAATTTTAAGAATATACTGGGATGATGAGAAGGATCCTTCAGTTGAATGTCCGGTCGGGGATTTTTTCGGAATGGGTTGGAATCAATATTCCCATCTTGTATCAGCTCCGGTCTGTGTTAATCCGGGTAGTGCTTTTAATTGCTACTGGGTTATGCCTTTCCGCAAAAAATGCAGAATCACTCTTGAGAATATCAACGATGCAGATCCGATGACACTGTATTACCAGGTTGATTATACTCTCACAGATGTTCCGGCTGATGCAGGTTATTTTCATGCTCAGTTCAGACGGGCCAATCCTGATGAGTCAAGCGTTTATACGATCGCTGACGGCATAAAGGGGAAAGGCCAGTATGTCGGGGTATACCTTGCATGGGGTGTTAATAATAATGGATGGTGGGGAGAAGGTGAAATTAAGTTCTTTATGGACGGTGACTCCAAATTCCCGACTATCTGTGGCACAGGAACAGAAGACTATTTCTGCGGTTCATATAATTTCGACAGGGAAGGCAAGTATACGGAGTTCTGCTCACCTTACACCGGACTGGTACAGGTTATAAAACCGGACGGGACTTACAAATCGCAGCAACGGTTCGGCCTTTACCGCTGGCACATAATGGATCCTGTCAGGTTTGAATCTGATCTTAAAGTAACGATACAGGATCTCGGATGGAGGCAGGGAGGCAGATATCTGCCACAACAGTCCGATATTGCATCGACATGCTTCTGGTATCAGACTGAGCCTCATGCCAGATTTCCAAAATTGCCGGCATGGCAGGCACTGGAAGTCAATTAAGAATGCCAGTAGAGTATCTTCCAGCCTCTTTTCCGGGCTTCAATCCTGAGTTTTCTGTCGGGGTTGACGCAAACCGGATTGCCGGCCACGAGTAAGACAGGCAGATCGGACACTGAATCGCTGTAAAACCATACATCCTGCATTTTAATGCCGTTTGCTTTACAGTATCCGGTCAGTCTGTTCAGTTTTTCATCGCCATAGCATAATCTCCCTGAAGATCTGCCTGTCAGATGTCCGTCCGTACTCTCAAGCGAGGAGCAGAGACAACCATCCATCCCCAGGGTATCTGACATTTCTTCGCAGATATGATCAATTGCTGATGAGAGAATGATAAGTTTTCTGTCTGAAGACCTGTGTTTAAGTATCTCCTCACGTGCTTCAGGAAATAGTGAAGGATAGAGGACATTATTAAAGGTAATCCTGCACAGATCGTTCATTTCCTTTTCGGTCTTACCTTTCAACCAGCCAGTCATTGAATTGATTGTTTCAAGCGGATCCGCTAATCCTGACTTGTATTTAAGATAAAGTCCGATAGCTCTCAATACATCAAACAGAGTTATCATCCTGGTTTTCCATGCTGTAGCCACGAGAGCCATGCCGCTGACTTCACTGATCAGTGTCCTGTCCAGATCGAAGCATGCCAGGCCGTTAACTGTTTTTTCCATTTTGCATGAAGAAATGCGGGCCTTCAGGATTATAGATGATGTTTAGTCCTCCGGGAATTATACCTATATTGAATTTTTCAGCGAAATAAAGCTCTCCATCAATATGGAAAGGCACCTTAACCGGAAATTCAACAGTTAACGCGGGAGTTTTGTAATAGCATATTCTCCTGTCATTAATATGATTCCCTTTGGGCACCTTGAGCAGGATGTTGAATCTTTCAGGTATGGAAAGCTTTCTTATTGAACATACATCGAGGAGGCAGTCGTCAGCTACCGCTTCAGGAGTCAGCATAAAACCACCGGCAAAGCGTCTGCCGATCGCAACAGTATTGATAAAGCAATCGGTTTCCATATGTTCATTGCCATTTACCACCTTCATCCTTTTTTCCCTGAAGAAAAGCAGTGTCTTAATAATATGCCATATATACCTGTATTTACCTCCTTCCCTGACTTCTCCTTCGGGGGTATAATTTTCCGATGCTACCTGGGCATCAAAGCCAAGTCCCATACCATTGAGGAATATCTTCCCGTTTACTGTTCCTACATCCATCAGGATGACGGATCTTCTGAAAAACACCTCCCAGTCTTCTTCACTGAATCTGCCTGGAAATCCGAGTATCTGAATAAAATCATTACCTGTACCGGCAGGTATGAGGCCAATCACAACATCCTGCCTGCCGGCAAGCGGCCTGGCAATCTCATTCAGGGTGCCATCGCCCCCTACACCGATAAAGTAGCTAAATCCCCTTTTCAGATAATTCCGGGCAATTTCCTCAGCATGGCCATGACTTTTTGTGAAGACAGTTTCCGAGTCGATACCTTCTTTTTTTATCATCGCTTCAAGTTTCGGCATCTGCATTAAGGCAGCTCCGCTTCCTGCTACAGGATTCACGATGAAGATCCATTTCCCGTTAATATCCATTATTAAGGCTTAGTGAAAATATTCTGATATTATTAACTGTTTGAGAGCAGTGTTTTCATATGCCGATTCTATGATGTTTCTTACTGTATTAATGATTTCCGCATCACTTTTTCCTTCAAGCGATTCCCTGGTTACCGGTTTGTGCACAACCACTCCAAGTCTTGCATCGAAATTGATGTAATGTCTGTTCTTAGGTTTGAGGTCATAAAAACCATTTAGAGTGACTGGCAGTATTTCCATGTCACAATTCCTGTAAAGGTAGATAAACCCCCTGTAAAATGAGCTGATACTGCCGTCCAGGGTCCTTGTCCCCTCCGGGAAGATAGCGACTGTCTTACTCCTTGACTTATCAACCAGCGACTCTATCATGTTCCTTGTATTCCTGTATGTGGGCTCTCTGAATGGCACATAATCGGTCTTCTTCAATATCTGTCCGAAAACAGGTACTTTGAGTAACCTTTCATGTCCGAACCATGAAATACCCGGATAGAATGAAATTATTGCCACGATATCGAAAAGACTGGCATGATTTGCGACAAGAATGTATTTTCCACCTTTCCTGATGTTCTCCATACCTTTGATATCAAAGGTCTTGCCCATAAAAAGGAAGACCGATTTTGCCCAGAATCCGGTAAGAAGGCTTAGGGGTTTCTTAAGACCGGTACAGGCAAATATCAATGCAATAAGTACTCCCAGCGCAGTGTACAGATAAAGCCATCCGAACAGGGAGGCAGAAAGGACTGGGTAGATACGGGTCCGCATTGATCTCTGAGGTTTTTCAAATTAAAAATAGCATTTTTTTTGGTTTGAACGTTTGAAATTTACGGCCTTAACACTATGATTGGTGAAATAATGTTAAATGCAACCGATTATCAGACTCTTTTTTCTATTTTTATAGCAGGAGACCTATTTTTAAAACATAATAAATTCATAATATCATGAACAGCAGGACAGATCAGAGCAGGCGTCGTTTTCTTGCAAATTCGGCGATTGCAGCGATCGGAACGCTTGGTGCAGCTCAGATACTGACATCATGCAAAAATGACAAATCAGGGAAAAAAGAACTTAAGCTGCCTCAGCTGCTTAATGAGGCCCCTGATGGAAAAGTACTGAAGGCCGGACTTATTGGTTGCGGCGGGAGAGGCACCGGAGCAGCTATCAACTTCCTCGACGCGGGTCCGAATCTGCAGATCACTGCACTTGGCGATGTGTTCCAGGATCGTCTTGTCAAATGCCGCGAAGAACTTAAATCGAAGAAGAATGTCGAAATTCCGGATGATAAATGTTTCCTGGGTTTTGATAGTTATGAAAAAGTTCTTGATTCTGGTGTTGATATTGTTCTTCTATGTACGCCACCCAAGTTCAGGCCGCAACATGTTGAGGCTGCGGTGAAAGCAGGGAAACATATTTTCATGGAAAAACCATGTGCTGTCGACCCTGTAGGAGCCCGGTCTGTTCTTGTCTCTTCAGAAAGAGCAAAGCAGAATGGCCTTTGCATTGTCAGCGGAACCATTTACAGGAAATCAAAAGATATTATGGAAACCCAGAGAAGGGTGGCAAGCGGTCAGATAGGTGAAATAGTCAGTGCTCACGCAATCAGGAACGGTGGATCACTCTGGGTCATTAAAAGAAAACCGGGATGGAATGATATGGAGTATATGCTGCGTAACTGGGCTAACTTCTGCTGGCTCTCAGGCGATCATATCGTGGAGCAGTTTATTCATCAGATAGATCTTGTAAACTGGTTCCTGGGAAAAACACCTGTTAAAGCCATAGGATGGGGAGGCAGGCAGAGGAGAGTTACTGGAGATCAGTATGATTTCTTTAGTGTGGAATATCTCTATGATAACGGCATGCAGTCTCATTGTGCCGCCCGCCAGATAACCGGATGCAGTAACATGACCAAGGTGCAGCTGGCAGGTACTGAAGGCTTTGCCGATACCAAAGGTGTGCTTTATAACCTGAAGGGAGAAGAAATATGGAAGTATCCTTACCCTGAGGAAAATGCTACTGACCTTACCTGGAAGGTAAAAGATCCGTTTGTTCAGGAGCATATTAATCTTGTAACAGCGATCCGGACCGGAAATGTAATAAATGATGCCGAAGATCAGGTAAATTCAACACTGACAACCATTATGGGGCGTATATCGGCATATACCGGGAAAGATGTAACATGGGAGGAAGTAATGAATTCAGACCTGTATCTCGGGCCTAAAACATTTGCTTTCGGACCAGTTCCCGGAATTCCGGAAACAATTCCGGTAATAGGTGCAACACCTGAAATCTGAAAATATCTATAATATTAAGACTATGAATAGACGAGAGTTTTCTAAAAACACACTGATGGCCTCCGCATTACTTTCCGTTTCTGCTTTGCCGGGTATTGCAACAGGAAAGTCATCTTCTTCCGGAACCCTTAAAAAAGGAGCTATGTGGGGAACTATAGGTGTTGGGACAACCATCATGGAGAAGTTCCAGGCTGCCAAAGAAGCAGGATTCGAAGGTGTTGAACCGATGAGTCACCTCAACAGGAAAGATGTTCTTGCTGCAAGAGATGCAACCGGCCTTGTTATTCCTAGCGTCTGCGGTGAACATCACTGGAAATACCTCCTCTCAGATCCTGATCCCAAAGTAAGAGAGCAGGGAGTAGAAGCTCTGAAAGTTACCTTACAGGATGCCAGCGCCTATGGGGCAGATACTATTCTGCTCGTTCCTGGCAGGGTTGCCGAATCGGTGACTTATGACCAGTGCTGGAACAGATCAGTTGAAGAGATAAAAAAAGTTGTGCCTCTCGCCGAGAAGCTGAAAGTGAAAATTGCAGTTGAGAATGTCTGGAACAGTTTTCTCCTTAGCCCTGTTGAGGCTGTATCATATATCGACCAGTTTAAGAGCCAGTATGTGGGATTCTATTTCGATTGCGGAAATATTGTTACCTATGGATGGCCTGAACAGTGGATACATATACTCGGCCCGCGGCTGGCAAAGGTCCATATAAAGGATTACAGCCGCAAAATAGCGGACAAGCAGGGAAAAGGTGCCGGATTCGGCGTGAAGCTTCTTGAAGGGGATGTTGACTGGCATGCTGTTATAAGCGCGCTCAATGATATAGGTTATCATGGATGGACAACAGTTGAAATGCCCGGTGGTGATACCAAGGAAGGTCTCAGGGATCTCTGTGACAGACTGAGTAAAATATATAACGCTTAAACTCTCGGCTTTTCCTGATACTTGTCGGGCCGGCTGTCATACTCTTCCCCTGAAAGGAAGGAGAGTTGAATGACCAGGGTCAATTCCCGGCAATGTTACAGGAATGAGTTATAGAACAAGGAGAATTTAAGTGGATAAACCGGAACAAAAAAGGCTGCACCTTTTAGACTGCAGCCTTTTTTTGTTTCATAACAGGGATTATTTCCCTGAATTGCTTACAAATGCTATCTTCCTGCTGTCTGGCGACCAGGAAGGTACATTGATAGTGCCCTGTCCTCCATAAAGATATGCAATGGTTTTAGGCTTGCCTCCTGATACAGGCATCAGTCTGAGCATTACACGTTTGTACGAAGGATGATCATTTGCTTCAACATCTTTTCCGAACGATATAAAAGCTATCCATTTCCCATCGGGTGAAAGGTGCGGGAACCAGTTGTTATATTCATCATTTGTCAGTTGTTCCCTTCCGGTTCCGTCTGGTTTCATTCTCCACAGCTGCATTGAACCGGTATGGCTGCCGTTATAGTATATATAGCTGCCATCGGGCGAGTATTCACATCCGTCAACATGCTCTCCTGCCTTGTTATTGGTCAGGGCAACTTCTTTTCCGCCGGCTATTGAGTTTTTGTAAATATTATATATCTGAACGCCGTTCCTCTGGGCAACATAAACCACTTCCTTGTTGTTGGGTGCCCATCCATGAAAATAAGAAGGAGTATTCTCAGTAACCATTTTGGGTTCTCCTCCGGTGACAGGAAGGACATAAACTGTTGATCCGCCCCCAGGCAAACCGGGACGATGGTTGCTTATCGCGAGCAATTTTCCGTCAAATGAAATCCCGTGATCATTATTATTGTGAATTGCAGAGCCGGTATTAAGTTTTTCCGGTATACCTCCCTCAACGGGTATTTTCCACAGCAGACCATCCATGTTGAACAGCAGCTTTTTACCATCAGGCATCCAGTTGGGCGCTTCAAACCTTCCGGCTTTCTCATATATGACCGTTCTTTTTCCGTCTGATACATCCATCGTTTCGAGTCTGCATCCAAGGTATCCGGATTTTTCAGGATCATAGCCTGTAGCGGCCGGTTTATCTATCCTCACATTCCAAACCCTCGCTTCCTCAATTACCTCCGGATCATGGGAACAAACAAAGGGACCTGCAAGAACTTCATCAGGCAGGTTTTCCATCACATGCGACCCTATAGTGTGAAATGGTTCGCCCGGATGCGCGGCCCGCATGATAATATTCTTTCCCGACCGTTCAATCTGAATGATATTGTACCATGAAGTATCTGCAAACAGTTCGTCCTGAGGATCTCTCATCTGAGCCCCCTTTTCACCTCTCCACTGAAGAACTGTTAATCCGTCACCATGCAACGTGGCAGTAATATGAGGCGACTTGTCCTCGGTGGTAGCACGAACCATCCAACCTGTTTTCCTGTGGTTGTTGGTTCCTTTTCCTACGAATTCAAAATTTGCCGTAAGAATGAAATCTCCCTTTATCTTATTGAAGATGTAATGAAATTCATCTCTTTCGAACCAGATGTTATAACCGCCTCCTTTTATGTTGTAGCTCTGATCGGCAGAGTTATAGACTGCTGAGCCTTTTTTCTTCGGATTACCAACATCTTCACTGAACTGGAACAAGCCGGTCTTCCCGGGTTGCGCCGGTGTCATTCCCGCAATCAGGGTAAAAAGTATAATAAACAGTGACGCTCTCATAATTTAAGGTTTAATTTATTTGATAATTCTGTTCCTTTTCTCGTAAATCCAATTGTTGCTGATCAAAGATACAACTATTCTGATCCATACCCAGATGAGGAGAGGAAAAACGATGACGACGAGCCTGTTGAAATTCCATGCATCGCGGAACTTCAGGTGCATTGCCGAAACTATTGCTCTTGTCATCCCACATCCATAACATTCATGACCTGTGACATTTATGATCAGCCACAAAGAATTTTGATTATTGAGCCAGCTGGGATCAATAGCGTAAAGAACTGCAGGTATCAGAAGAATGCCGGCCAGTCTGAGCTTACATGATATACTGTTATCTTTTAACGAGAAGATTGCCTTGAACATCCTTGAAGCTGCCGACAATGATCAGGATAAAATCTACAAGCGCCCATATCCCGCATCCCCCAAGTGTGAGAAGTTGCACCACCCCGATCGTGGTATGGCCTGTATAAAACCTGTGAATTCCGAAAACACCAAGGAAGAAGCATAATAACAGGGCCGTCAGCCAGTCCTTGCCTTCCGCTTCATGTTTAAGGCTCACTCCGCATTTCATACAGATTGTTGAATTGGGAGCTGTCTCTGCCTTGCAATTGTAACAGAATCTGTCTCCTGCCAAAGGTGGAGTACCGCAGGCCACGCACATGACAGCTTTATCAGATACCTCATTTGCACAATTTCTGCAATACATATCCTAATAGTATAAAATGAAAATTTTCAGGTGTTAAATCAGCTCATTTTTATGATGTCGAAGAGGATTTCGCCCAAGGCTGAATCCATGTTAAATATAAAAAATCCTTAAAATCAAAGCTGAAGCAAGATAAATCAGCTTTAATACGGTTCTTAAAACCTGTGTTTCTTATTGTCCGTTGAACTGACATGTTTCTGACCGGAATTCAAAGGAATGAACAGTAAAAGGTTCCTGTGAATATTCAACAATGCCTGCCCTGTACCACTTGTCATGTTTATAAACAGAAAGTGGTTGTAAAAATCCGACAAAAAGAATCTGTATCCCGAACCTGATTTGTCAACGGGCCAGGGTGAAAAAACTTATTCGTGTTTTTAATCTGTTTACCTGTATTTTTATGGAAAAGAATATTCAGGAGATAATTATGATGATAAATCCGGACATAGCTGGAAAAATATGAAATATGGAGCTATGTCTTAAGTAAATTATTACACTGTTATCCGATTAAAAATTTAGATTCATATTTAGTTAATGTAAATACCGGATTATCAATTACAATATTTGTCGTTTAAAAACCGACCCCTTGCATATTAAATGATAATTGTAACCCAGGAGGGATTGATTTACTCTTAAAACTTCTTTTGGTACTACGGAGCAATTCATTTACATCAAGCATGCTTATTAAGGGTATCCGGACCAGTGACGCCACTACTGAGAAGGCTTTCTTTGCCTGCGCGATCTTCTGTGTTACAGTCAATAGCAACTGGGCTATTAATGTACACCAGACCTGGGTATAGATGGCATTTACATTCTCTCTGTAAAAGTAATGTAACTGAAAGTTCTGTTTCATTTTTTTGAACAACAATTCAATGCCCCATCTTTTCTTATAAAGAAATGCTACTTCTTCTGCCTCAATATCAAAATTATTGGTCAAAAATTCATAATACCGGTTCTGATCGTCCTGATACATGACTCTTCTTAAGCGGAGTTTTCTGGTCTCTTTCATATTTTTCTTCCCCTGTTCATCCTCCGGATTATATTCAAGCTCAATAATCTCATCGCTAAGAACTTTTGCCTGTCCTCTTTTTCGATAATGAGTCCTTTTGACTTCTATAACCGTAAAAATTGTATTCTTCTTCATGCGGGTAACAAAATACACCTGCTTTTCAGTCCATAGTGCAAACTGTTGATAATAGTTATATGCCCGGTCAAAGACAATCATACTGTACGAAATTAATTCCAGACTCTTTAGAAAGTACTGATCATGAACCTTAGCCGGGGTGATCTTTATAAACCGTCCAACCGATTGAACTGCATCAATGAGCATATGTACCTTCAGACCGCCTTTTTTCTTGCCATCACCAATAGGGTTCCGCCCGACTCCTTTAAGTATATCACTGAAGAGCCTTATGGTTGTAGAATCTATTAAAAGTACTTCTTTGAAGGTTAATCCATAAGTTCGGCTGTCCGACAAAAAACTCTGATAATGTTTTACAAGTTTAAAATACAAATCCTCAAAGAACTCATGGCCGCGATTGCGTAATCCATCGCATGCTGTGCTCTTTGCCGGTGCCTGGTCCATTCCAAGGTGATTAAGCTTGCCGCCCATGGCTCGCAGTCCTTCGCATACTTCAGTCATAGAATCGCAACGGCTCAATATCCCGAACAGCATCGTGTAAAGGTGTGTACTGGTCTTGAAGGATTTATAATAATAATCACTCTCATGCTTCCTTATTAACCCATTTAAATCGACTTTTTCAACCAAATTCATTATCTGTTTGAAAATCGGCTGTCCGACTAATTTAATTTCTGTAATTTTATCCATGTTGTACTTGTTTTTAGCAAAACCAAATTACAACATTGGGAGAAACCTTGGGGGAGTACCCCTCCTTTTTTATTTTAGTCGGACACTATTGGAAAATTATAGAGAAAATCTACTTATAATATAAATGCGTTTGCCCTGCTCTGAACGATCTATAAATTGGTTTTGCATGCTATACGATATTATTAAAGCTTTTTTCCTAATTAAGGAGTTGAAAGTTGGTAATCAAATTAGGGAATCCAGATCTAATTGGTTATCTAATCACTGCAAAGTTTTTAGTGCATTAAATTGGTATGTTTCTTAAAGTTTCGAGCAAAAATATGAGTATGAAAGTTAGATAGAAAGAGGCCTTTCCCATATCATTGATCCGCATCCCAAATCATTCTATATCATTTCTAGAAGAGTTTGGCCAAAGGTTAATTATATTACGCTGAACCTTCCCATGCTGACAAACTTAATAAGGAATTTCATGCCTCAAGATTATTAGATACAGAGTGTCAAAACATCTTTACTACCATTTGAGTCAACGTCTCTTATAAACAATGTTATAATAGCATGCTCAAGATCCGATGACATACCTTCAACCTAGAAAGTACCTTCAGATCAAAGTTTGAATATTGATTTATAATCCCCTCTAAGGGGAAATTCTCCAAGGTTCGTTTTGAATATATATATGAATCCATTTTAACGGTCATCTTAGTTTTTGTAGACTAAAGAAAACTTAGGATAACTTAGTGGCTTCTTTATCTCGTTTTTATTGTTCTTGAATTTAGAATTCAAATGTCGTCTTTTCATACAAATATTTCTTGGTATTCATGATGTAAAACATATTTAAAGGCAGTTAAAGCAATTGTCCGTTATTAATTGGAATATTGTTGTAAAATGTATTTAGAAGCCTGATTCTGACAGCCAGACTTTTAACCTAAAGATAACTCAAAATGTTTCAATTAGTTGACTTAAAAAACTCAGATCAATGATTAAAAACTATTTTAAAACAGCTATTAGATTTTTAAAGCAAAACAAATTATTTGCTCTCATAAATCTTTTTGGTCTTTCAGTTGCCCTCGCAGCTTCATTTATCATCTTACTGTATGTAATCAATGAGCTGAGCTATGATCATTGCCATAAAAACCGAAAAAGCATTTACCGTATATTGAGTTATTATCCCGATTTAAAAAGCACTGGAGACCCCGAACCATATATTCTCGGTACAACACTAAAGGAAAAGTTCCCTCAAATTGAAAAAATTTGCAGAATTCTACCTCTTTCCTTGAATTTCAAAACCGAGAAAGGTTCAATCAAAGAAATGGCAATATCCACAGATTCCGATGTCTTTAATATATTCACTTTGCCTTTGATTGAGTATTCGTCTAAAAATGACCTCCTTGATGATAAGAACTCAATTGTGATCTCCCATGGCTTGGCAATTAAACTTTTCGGTAACAAAAACGTGGTTGGGAAAAAAATAGTTGCAGAAACATTCGAAGGGGATCACCTTTTTACTATTAGTGGGGTTTTTGCAAATATTCCAGAGAACTCTACTTTCAATACCCAATGTATAATCAGTACAAAGTGGTCTGTGGATTATATAAACAAGAGATTTTATGTAAAAAACGCAGGAACAAACTGGGACCAATGTTTTTGGACTACTTGGATACTTCTATCTCATGGTTCTACTTCCCAAAATATAACGAAGCAGATTAATACTTATGTTGCGAAGAGGTCTAAAGGTCAGTCACCTGTAATATATTCATTGCAGAATCTTTCCAAAGTTTACCTTGGATCTGTAGGTTCAGAAGTTCATGGGAACAGTGGCAGTATTATGATTTTCTCCGCTTTGGCATTTTTGATTACAGTAGTTGCTGCTATAAATTACATAATTTTGTCAGTTGCAATATCCACTGGCCGGATGAAAGAAATAGCGATTCGGAAAGCTTTCGGTGCTAGCATTGAAAAAATAAAAGGCCAATTTTTAAGCGAATCACTTTTCCTAGTAAGTGTCGGTTTGCCAGTTGCCTTATTATTAATGTTCATTTTCATGCCAATTGCCAGTGACCTTCTCCATAGCCAGCTTCATATCATGAAATCAAACATTTTCCTATATGTAACCTCATATCTTGTTTTAGTGATAGTAATTGGCATTGCTTCAGGTATCTATACCTCAATGTATCTATCTAAACTTAACATTCTGGATATATTATATAATACACTGCATTTAGTAATACGAAAATTCTCATATCGCTCTCTTTTAATCATTCTACAATTGATGATTTTCTGCTCATTTATGTCCGCAGCTCTCCTAATCCACTCGCAGTATAAGTATGTGATCAATAAAAACATGGGATTTTATACTAAAAATATCCTTTTGCTCGATCTGGGAGGTATTTCTTCTAATTATTCATCTTATCTCAACAGCATTAAAGCAAATCCAAATGTAATCTCTGCGGCTGGGACGAGCACAAGTATTCCAATTGTCGAAGATTTAGCCGCATTGCAAACTCCCAGTCCTGATAATAAAGAAATACAAGTCATGGTTAATATTCTTGATGTTGATTTCAATTTTGTTAGAACAATGGGGCTAACTATTGTCGAAGGCAGGGATTTCATGGAAGAATATGGAAGTGATAATTATAAATCGGTAATCCTTAATGAGACTGCGGTTAAACAATTAGACATGACAAATCCAGTTGGCAAAATTGTTGTAGGTACTACGATCATTGGTATTGTAAAAGATTTTAATCTGTTCTCACTTTACAATGGAATTGCGCCAATGTCAATGATTATAGGCAAGTCACCTAAGCAGACGATTGTTGTACACTACAAGGAAGGAACTCTTGGCAGTATTCTTCCAATGATTAAAGCAGAGTGGCAAAAGATTGCTCCAGATAAGACATTTAAATTCACAACTATCGAATCAATTATTGAAAACCTTTACTCATCAGAAAAAAATTTGAGTACTGTTATTACCATTTTTTCATTCCTTACGTTAATTATTGCAGCATTTGGATTATTTGGTCTAACGCTCTTCCTTTCAAATTCAAAACGTAAGGAGACAGGAATCAGGAAAGTTTTTGGAAGTTCAGAAAATAGGATAGTATATAGAGCCCTTCGAGAAAATTTTGTTTTAGCAGTATTAGGTTCAATGCTTGCTGTACCCATTACAACTCATTTCATATCTCAATGGCTCAACCGATTTGCATTTAAAATTGACATCAATTGGATGGTATTCATTTTTGCTTTTCTTACAGCAACCATAATTGTATTGTCGACGGTTCTTTTCCATTCATATAAAATGGCTCGAATTAATCCGGTTGATGTATTGAAAAACGTATAAATAATCATGTATAATTTATCACTGTTATCCGATTAAAAATTTAGATTCATATTTAGTTAATGTAAATACCGGATTATCAATTACAATATTTGTCGTTTAAAAACCGACCCCTTGCATATTAAATGATAATTGTAACCCAGGAGGGATTGATTTACTCTTAAAACTTCTTTTGGTACTACGGAGCAATTCATTTACATCAAGCATGCTTATTAAGGGTATCCGGACCAGTGACGCCACTACTGAGAAGGCTTTCTTTGCCTGCGCGATCTTCTGTGTTACAGTCAATAGCAACTGGGCTATTAATGTACACCAGACCTGGGTATAGATGGCATTTACATTCTCTCCGTAAAAGTAATGTAACTGAAAGTTCTGCTTCATTTTTTTGAACAACAATTCAATGCCCCATCTTTTCTTATAAAGAAATGCTACTTCTTCTGCCTCAATATCAAAATTATTGGTCAAAAATTCATAATACCGGTTCTGATCGTCCTGATACATGACTCTTCTTAAGCGGAGTTTTCTGGTCTCTTTCATATTTTTCTTCCCCTGTTCATCCTCCGGATTATATTCAAGCTCAATAATCTCATCGCTAAGAACTTTTGCCTGTCCTCTTTTTCGATAATGAGTCCTCTTGACTTCTATAACCGTAAAAACTGCATTCTTCTTCATGCGGGTAACAAAATACACCTGCTTTTCAGTCCATAGTGCAAATTGTTGATAATAGTTATACGCCCGATCAAAGACAATCATACTGTACGAAATTAATTCCAGACTCTTTAGAAAGTACTGATCATGAACCTTAGCCGGGGTGATCTTTATAAACCGTCCAACCGATTGAACTGCATCAATGAGCATATGTACCTTCAGACCTCCTTTTTTCTTGCCATCACCAATAGGGTTCCGCCCGACTCCTTTAAGTATATCACTGAAGAGCCTTATGGTTGTAGAATCTATTAAAAGTACTTCTTTGAAGGTTAATCCATAAGTTCGGCTGTCCGACAAAAAACTCTGATAATGTTTTACAAGTTTAAAATACAAATCCTCAAAGAACTCATGGCCGCGATTGCGTAATCCATCGCATGCTGTGCTCTTTGCCGGTGCCTGGTCCATTCCAAGGTGATTAAGCTTGCCGCCCATGGCTCGCAGTCCTTCGCATACTTCAGTCATAGAATCGCAACGGCTCAATATCCCGAACAGCATCGTGTAAAGGTGTGTACTGGTCTTGAAGGATTTATAATAATAATCACTCTCATGCTTCCTTATTAACCCATTTAAATCGACTTTTTCAACCAAATTCATTATCTGTTTGAAAATCGGCTGTCCGACTAATTTAATTTCTGTAATTTTATCCATGTTGTACTTGTTTTTAGCAAAACCAAATTACAACATTGGGGGAAACCTTGGGGGAGTACCCCTTCTTTCTTATTTTAGTGGGACACTAGTGAAATTATTATTTAAATTTGGCTGCAAACAAAATAATTTGATTTATTTTGAGAATGAAAAGGCAAAGGCCTCAATCCTTAAAAAACTCTTCTTAAACAATAAAAATTATGAACGATATTCTTGAAAAACTCGCTACCTGTGTTGAATTCGGGAAAATAAACAAAGTATCTCCTTATCCTCCCAATATGAAAGATCAGGATGGAGCAGATGAACTGGCAAAGAAAGCATTGGAAGCAGGTGTAAAACCTGATGAAATTCTTGAGAATGCTCTTGTTCCTGCAATGGCAAAAGTTGGCGAGAAATTTACGCGGAAAGAAATTTATGTTCCGCAGATGCTTATGGCAGCAAAAGCCATGAACAGTGCAATGGCTCATCTGAAACCATTTTTTCAGTCTGGGGAGACAAAACGCAAGGGTAAATTTATTGTAGGAACTGTAGCCGGCGACCTTCATGATATTGGGAAGAACCTCGTTGCAATGATGATCGAAGGAGGAGGATGGGAGGTAATTGACCTCGGTGTTGATGTCAGTTCGGAAAAATTCCTCAGTTCACTTGAACAGAACCCGGGCGCTGTCATAGGTCTCTCAGCATTGTTGACCACTACCATGGAAAATATGAAGAAAACGGTAAGCGCAATTAAGGAAAAGCATGCAGATTCAAAGATACTTGTAGGTGGTGCGCCTGTTACTCATGAATATTGTCAGAAGATTGGAGCAGATTTCTATTCGCCAGATCCACAGGGAGCTGTCAATTATCTTAAAACATTGGTTTCTTAGCAGCTAACAAGACTTTAATGAAAACGATCTTAAAGGGGAACAGCAGGGAAGTAGTTATCGATACAGGAGGGCCTGTTGTCATCATTGGTGAATGCATCAATCCTACCAGAAGAAAGAAACTTGTTACCACGCTTCAGGTGGGGGATTTCAGTTATGTTCTTGAACTGGCGGGAATTCAGATAAAAGCGACTGCAGAGGTGCTTGATGTTAATGTCGGATTCCCGGGAGTAGATGATGTCAAGCTTCTTCCTGAAACCGTTCTGGCGATCAGAGAAAAATTTGATGTGCCTATTTGTCTCGATTCTCCTAATCCGAAAGCTATAGAAGCAGCTCTTAAGGTTGCCGGTGGCAAGTGTCTTATAAATTCTGTCAATGGCGAGGAAAAATCGATGAGCGCGATAATTCCGGTAGCTAAGGAATATGGTGCGGCAATCATTGCTCTGGCGATGGACGAAGAGGGGATTACTCACGACCCGGAGAAACGTCTTGCTGTTGCGGAGAAGATTCTTAACAGGGCTGTTCAGGCGGGCATTAAGCAGGAGGATGTCGTTGTGGATCCTCTGGCAATGGCAGTGAGCGCTGATCCTCTTGCATGCATGGTGTCTCTTGATACAATCCGGCTGGTAAGGCAGAAACTTGGAGTTAATATTACCCAGGGTGCAAGCAATATTTCTTTCGGATTGCCAAATCGTGAAGTTCTCAACTCAGTATATATGGCTCTTTCAATCATGAATGGGCTTACATGCCCGATAGCCAATCCTGAAAAGATCGCTGCAACAGTCAGGGCTTCAGACCTGATACTGGGCAGGGATGATTATGCTATCAGGTTCGTTGAGCTGGCACAGATGAGTGAACTTTAATCCCTTTCCGACTTAATAATCAATATTTTATGTCAGGAATTAAGCCAGCCCGCAGGTGGCAACCTGCTTTTTATCCATTTAAGAGGGAGAAATTTGGAAGAAGGCTTCTGGCAAAAACAGAAATTCTCGTTAAGGGACCCTTATTCGGTTGCCGTATGTGCGGGAATTGTCTGCTTCAGGAAACTGCCTTTATTTGTCCCATGGAATGTCCCAAAGGAATGCGAAACGGACCCTGCGGTGGCGTTACCCCGGAAAAAAATTGCTACGTGGATGAGACAAGAAAATGCATCTGGTATGCAATATATAAACGGGCTCTCAAGACAGGTCGTACAGCCAGGCTTCTTGAAGTTCTTCCTCCTCTGGACTGGGATAAAGTAGGAACCGAGACATGGGCCGATGTAGTAAATCAGGTGAGAAAAGTTGGTACCGGCAGGTTTTTTTCAAGTCTGGTCTCGTTGGATAAAGTAAAAAAGAAAGAGATCTGGGAAAGCGTTTTTAAAACCGTCCGCCAGCCTGAATGGTGGAACGGAGATTCTGAATATCATCCTGCCCTGAAAACTGAACCGGTCTCTGAGTTGCAGAGAAAGATCCAGAGTGGCGGTTTTATTGTTGCTACCGAAGTGTCCCCTCCTGTCGGTTCATCAACGGGCAAGCTTAAAAGAGACATTGAACTGGTTAGACCTTTTGTAACTGCAATCAACTTCACCGACTCCTCATCGGCACGAGCCAAAATGTCGAGTATTGCCTGTTCAACAGTTGCAGTTAAGCTAGGAGCAGAGCCTATATTGCAGATTGCTTCCCGTGATACTACACGCTGCGGACTTCAGGCTGACGTCGTCGGGCTGAACGAAATGGGGATAAGGAACGTTCTTTGTATTTCGGGTGATAATCCCAGGGTCGGCCCTGCACCCACCAGCTCCATGAATTTTGTGGATATCGATTCAGTCCAGATGCTGTGGATACTTCGTAGAATGCGGGATGAAAGCATTTATCTCGACGGCAGAAAGATGAAGGAACCGCCTAAACTATTCCTGGGCGCTGCTACTTCTCCGTTTGCATCTGATCCCGTTCTTCAGGCAATCAAAGACACTAAAAAGGTCAATGCCGGCGCTCAGTTCTTCCAGACCAACCTTGTCTTCGAACCAGACAGGCTCGACCCATGGCTGGAAGAGCTTTATAAAAGAGATGTACTTGATAAAGCCCCTGTCCTGATTGGACTTGCACCGCTTAAAAGCTTTAAGGTCGCCGAATACCTGCATACCAATGTGCCCGGTGTAAAACTCCCGGTCTCTATTCTCGAAAGAATGGAAAAAGCCGGAGAATCAGCTCCTGAGGAAGGAGTACAGATCTCACTTGAGATCATTGAAAAACTGAAGCATAAACAGGGTGTCAGAGGAATTCATATCATGACCCTGGGCTGGGAGGCAATCGTGGAACGACTGGTTAAAGAAAGCGGCTTAATCTGATACCACCTGATGGAGTACTCTACCTTTACTTTCACGTATGATGAGCTGGACGTTGATCTTAGTCAGATCGAACATGTTCTTGGCTATGGAGAAGGTGATGACAAGGCAATTGTCGATGCAGTTTTGGCTGAAATCCTCGCGGGGAAAGAACTATTCTCCGGTATTAAGGCAGAATACAGGGTTTTCGATGACCTTCGGTTCTTATTACAGGATCACTCGCTGGAACTGAATAAGGTTAATTTCTCAATTAACAAGCTTCTCTTTAATCAGTTAAAAGGCTCTGAGGCAATTGCCATATTTCTCTGTACCGCCGGAAAGGAAATTGGAAACAGGAGCAGAAGCGCTATGAGTGAAGGAGATCCGCTTACCGGATACATCTATGATATGATCGGAACCCTCATTGTCGACTCAGCTGCAGAAAAAATGCAGGAGATACTCTCTGAAAGATGTGCTGGAAACGGATTGAAAATTACAAACAGATATAATCCTGGATACTGCGGATGGGCTGTAGTCGAACAGCATAAACTATTTAGTCTGATGTCTGATAATTTCTGCGGAATCAGGATCACGGATTCTGCTCTGATGGAACCGATAAAATCAGTAAGCGGCTTTATTGGCATAGGCGAAAAAGTAAAATACAATAAGTATACGTGCAGTCTTTGTGATATGCGAAACTGCCCGTACCGGGAAGCTCCCTTAAGAAAAAATCTTCAATGATACCCTTGTCTCTACTGACGGGCAACCTGTTCCCAATTTAAAATAAGCTGATAATAAACGTTATCTGGGTTTTATCCCGAAGGATTTCCGGTTCGCTTAAATGGCGACTTCGTGGTTCATCAATTTGCAAACAATGGCTAATACATCCTCTTAAATTTTTGTTAAAGCATTCAGAGGTCAGCTTTAAAAAGCTTATATTTAAGGTTTGTGATAAGGATGATCTCCCTGGGCAGGATCAATGGAAGCTGTTAGGGATGTTTATCGTAAAAAAAATATGAATTGATATATTTAATTTGACTGAACATGTTACTGCTAGGGATTGATGTTGGAAGCTCTTCTGTGAAGGCTTCGGTTTTGGACGGAGAATCCGGTAAATGCCTTGCTGCTGCTTTTTATCCTCCGGAAGAAATGAAAATTCTCGCGCTTAAACCCGGTTGGGCTGAACAGGACCCTGAGATATGGTGGAACTGTTTAAAGAAAGCTGTTCAGGCATGTACAGCTGAACTTGGCAGCAGGAAAAAAGATATCGGAGCCGTAGGGATCTCTTATCAGATGCATGGGCTTGTTGTTGCCGACAAAGCAATGAATGTACTCAGACCTGCAATAATATGGTGCGACAGCAGAGCAGTGCCTTACGGAGAAAGAGCGCTCAGAACCCTTGGTGATAAGTTCTGTCTTTCACATCTGCTGAATTCACCTGGTAATTTCACGGCTTCCAAACTTGCCTGGGTGCGGGAGAATGAACCTGAAATATTCAGCAGGATTGACAAAATCATGCTTCCTGGTGACTATATTGCTTTCAGGCTTACAGGAGAGCTTAGTACATCATATACAGGACTTTCGGAAGGTATTTTCTGGGATTTCATCAACGAGAGGGTTTCATTGGAACTGATGGAGTATTTCGGATTCAATTCTGCACTTCTTCCTGAAGCTGACAGTTCATTCGCGATCCATGGGAAAGTTACCGCTAAAGTCGCTGCCGAACTTGAAATTCCATCCGGAATCCCGGTTTCATACAGGGCTGGTGATCAGCCAAATAATGCCTTGTCGCTTAACGTTCTGGAACCTGGTGATGTTGCTGCAACTGCAGGTACTTCTGGTGTCATATACGGGGTCACGGAAAGAAAACGACCCGATCCGCTTTCGCGGGTCAATACATTCCTGCATGTGAACCACAGTTCCTCTGCCCCGAGGCTCGGTGTCCTTTTATGTATTAATGGCACAGGGATCCTGAATTCATGGCTGCGGAAGAATGCCGGGCATGGTATGTCATATAATGAAATGAACCAACTTGCAGGCCAGATCGCTCCTGGTTCCGAAGGTCTTACAATCCTTCCGTTCGGGAACGGCGCTGAACGGGTGCTCGGGAACATCGACAAAGGTGCCCGTATCTTAGGCCTTAATTTCAATACCCATACCAATGCTCACCTTTTCCGGGCAGCCCAGGAAGGAATCGCTTTTTCGTTCCGCTACGGACTGGACATTATGAAGGAAACAGGGATCAATCCGACAATTATCAGAGCAGGAGAGACTAATATGTTCCTGAGCAGTATTTTCCGGGAAACTTTGTCAACACTCACAGGTACAGAAATACACCTGTGCAATACAGATGGCTCTGTCGGAGCTGCCAGAGGAGCAGGTATTGGTTGCGGCTACTTCAGTTCACCAAAGGAGGCCTTCAACGGGCTTGCCACAGTTGGTGTAACCAGACCTGAAAAGAATGGATCAGCTCCTCTTGAAAATGCTTATCAGATCTGGCTGAAACAAGTCAGATCGCTTGAGGAGAATTAGTTAAGAATAGAATCAATTGTTTTTAAGATAAAATTTAAAAATTAAGTATATGTTTTACAAAGGCAACAATGAAGCATATCCCGGGATCGGGAAGATAAAGTATGAAGGCAGGGATTCCAAAAATCCTCTGGCATTCAGATGGTATAACCCTGAAGAGGTCATTAACGGGAAAAAAATGAAAGATCACCTTCGTTTTGCTATCGCTTACTGGCACACATTCTGTGGCGATGGTCTGGATCCCTTCGGTGATGCAACAAGGATTTATCCCTGGAATAATGCTACAGGAGACGACAAAATCCGACAGAAACTCGATGCTGCTTTTGAATTTGCAACTAAGATCGGAGCCGGATATTATTGCTTCCATGATGTTGATATTGTAGGTAATGGATCTGTTTTTGAGATTGAAAAGAAACTTGAAAAGACGGTTCCCGTCATGAAAAACCTGCAGGATCAGACTGGAGTTAAACTCTTATGGGGAACAGCCAATCTGTTTTCTCACCTGAGATATATGAACGGTGCTGCCACCAATCCCGATTTTACAGTGGTCGCCAATGCAGGCGTTCAGCTTAAGAATGCAATTGCCGCGACCGTAGCTTTGGGAGGAGAGAACTACGTGTTCTGGGGAGGACGTGAAGGTTATATGAGCCTTCATAACACCAATATGAAACGAGAGCTGGAACATATGGGAATGATGTTGACTCTGGCCCGTGATTACGGCAGAAAGATAGGTTTCAAAGGCACATTCCTGGTTGAACCCAAACCAATGGAACCGACAAAACATCAGTATGATTATGATGTTGCCACCATCATAGGATTTCTGAAAGAACATAAACTCGATAAAGATTTCAAACTGAATATAGAAGTGAACCATGCAACGCTGGCAGGACATACATTCCAGCATGAGTTGCAGGTAGCCGCTGATGCCGGTCTGCTTGGAAGCATTGATGCCAATAAGGGCGATTATCAGAATGGCTGGGATACTGATGAATTTCCTACGAACATATATGAAGTGACCGAAGCTATGATGGTCATTCTTCAGGCCGGTGGTTTCAAAACCGGAGGTATTAACTTCGATGCAAAAGTCCGCAGGAACTCCACTGATCCTGAGGATGTATTCATTGCACATATTAGCGGTATGGATACTTTCGCCAGATCACTGATCATTGCCGACAAAATCCTGCGCGAAAGCAACTACCTGAAACTGAAAAAAGAGAGGTATGCTTCATTTGATTCCGGTCATGGAAAGGACTTTGAGGACGGGAAGCTCGATTTCGAAAAACTCAGAACTGTAGCTGCTGAACTCGGTGAACCGAAGCAACTTAGTGGCAGACAGGAATTAATGGAACAGCTGATAGGGATGTATATAATCTAATAAAATACTGACATGGGATCCGGAATTGTTGTCGAAAACAAAAGCAGATTCGATTTCGAAAAGACTTTGGAAGTCCTCGTAGCTGAATCTGAAAAGAGAGCTTGGAAAATTCCTGCCATACACGACCTTCAACAATCACTGGCAAAATCAGGAAAGAATGTAAGGCCTGTTAAGGTCATTGAAATCTGTAAACCGGAATATTCAGGCAAGATGCTTGAACTAAGCGACGAAAGGATAATTTCCGTGATGATGCCATGCCGGATATCTGTCTATGTTAAAGATGATGATCTGACATATATCTCAATTATCAATACCGGTGAACTGGCCAAGACGCTGCCTTCCAATATATTCAAAGTAATGAAGGCAGCCAGCGATGAAATATTTGAAATTACTGCAGCTGTGATTTGATTCCACTGTCTTGTGTAAGAATGTTTCTTATTGATGTTTTCTCTGTCTCTGTGAGTGAATCCATCTTTTCGAGAGCGGTCTTTATCTTGGTCTTGAAATTCCAGCAGGTCATCTGCCTTAGAGAAAGACGGCGGGCAAATTCGTATGAGGATAGGTCTTCCTTCTTCTTACATACTGTATATGCTATATAAAAGGCCTTCGATATCGGGAATTTGCAGTTATGAAATATTGTACCTGCTGAGGATGATTCTTCTGTCTTGCATTTAGTGCAACGGCGGGAATGCGGAGCTTTACCCGGACACCAGTTTGTATTACCGCATTTCCTGCATTTGAACCCTTCATGCCACTTTAACTCTGCAAGGAACTCAAAACATTTGTCATCACTGTTGAATAACTCCTGAAGTCTTGAATCATCCAGCTCGTCTTTGAAAATAGCACTCATTAACAGTCTCTTTATCCGCCAAAGATAAAAAAGAATGGTGATATTAAAAAGATTTAGGTGATACTATAGCGATTTAATTAAAAAGATTTGTATTTTTGCACCAGTTAAACGGAGTAAAATTATAATCGATGTCGCTTCTGGAGATAAATAAAAGATATAGTGAACTGGCAGGTTCATCCTGTTGCCTCTCCTGTGGCAGCGCTATTGAACATTGCGGAGCATCTGAAGGAGAGATTTGTGTCGATTTTGGCAGCGGAAGAGGAACAGATGTGATCAGGCTTGCAGAAATGGTAGGAGAGAAGGGCTTTGCCTACGGGGTTGATATTTCAGATGGAATGATCAGTAAAGCAGAAAGTACTGCAGACAGGCTTGGTATTAAAAATGTCAAGTTCCTTCATTCCCCTCTTGAAAAGATAAATCTGTCAGACAATTACGCAAATCTGGTTATCTCAAATTGTACTATTAATCATGCTGATGATAAACAGGTTGTCTGGAATGAGATCTTCAGGATACTGAAGCAGGGAGGCCGGTTTGTTGTCAGTGATATTTATTCAACTGAAACCGTTCCGGAAGAATACAGAAATGATCCTGAAGCTGTTGCAGAATGCTGGGCAGGATCAGTGACCAGGGAAAAATATCTGGATCAGCTGGAAAAAGCCGGTTTCATTGCTGTTGATATCCTTGAAGAGTCTGCTCCTTATGATAAAGGCAGGATCAAAGTCTGCAGCTGGACCATTGCAGGTCGCAAACCGGGACATAAATAATTTTAAATTGTTTATATTGAAAAAGTTACGATATGAATAGAAGAATAGTATTATCTTTAATAGCTTCGACTCTTATACTTGCAACATGCAGGTCGGAAAGTAAAGCTGACGCCAATAAAGGCGGAGATGCAAAGGAAGTTGTGGTACAGCTTACCAATGATGGTTTCAAGAAGTTGATCTTCAACTATGATGCCGGCAAGGAATGGAAATATGAAGGAACTATGCCTGCCATCATAGATTTCTATGCTGACTGGTGCGGACCATGCAGGCAGTTATCTCCGATGGTAGAGGAGATTGCAAAAAAATATGAAGGCAAAATTATTGTTTATAAGGTTAATACAGACAAAGAACCAGCGCTTTCAAAAAGCATGGGGATAAGCGGACTTCCTTCACTTCTTTTCATCCCTGTCAATGGTGCGCCGCAGATGTCGATGGGCCTGCTTTCAAGGGAAAGTCTGCTAAAGGCAATAACTGATGTTCTATTGGTAAAATAATCTTAAAATGTATGAAAAGTGTAATTAGAAAAAAGGAAAAAAGATCAGAGATCAAAGTGGCACAATGTTGTGCAAAAACTTCGAAAACGGTGGCAGGATGCCATGATTGATAATTAGTCCTGCCATTAATGTTGTTGATCAGATAAAAAAGATTTCAGGATGCAGTATTCAAAACATAACATTTTTTCCAGGATCAGGAATTCTGAAAACTATTTTATTGTAAATCCACTCTCAGGGAATGCCGATATCCTGGACCCATCGGAAGCTGGAAAGCTTGATGTTGTGCGACAGGGAGGAGATCCGGGGGATACGGCATTCCTTGAAGAGCTGGCAGCAAAAGGGTATTTGGCTGATATCGCGGGAGAGGAAAAGTTATTCAGATCGAAGTATCTCGATTTCCTTGATTCGAGGGAAAAAGATGAGATCCAGATATTCTTCGTCACCAACTACTCCTGTAATTTTGCCTGTTCCTATTGTTACCAGGATCAGTATGTTAATGCGCAGAAGGAGCTCAGCAAAGAAATAATAGATGCTTTTTTTGAATATGTGGTTAAAGAATTTTCGGGAAGAAAGAAATATATTACAGTATTCGGGGGAGAACCATTACTTCCTGGTCGCAGGCAAAGGGAACTGATAGAATACCTGGTCAGTTCAGCTACAGGCCACGGACTGGAACTGAGCTTTGTAACAAACGGTTATACTCTTGAGGATTATCTGCAGGTTCTTTCCCTTGCCACGATAAGGGAAATTCAGGTCACTCTTGATGGTACGGCTGCAGTTCACAACAAACGCCGTTTCCTGAAGGGAGGTGATGGAACCTTTGATAAAATAGTGAAAGGTATTGATGCTTCGCTTGAAAAAGGCATAAATATCAATCTTCGCATGGTGGCAGACCGGGAAAACATTGACGATCTTCCGGAGCTTGCACGTTTCGCCATTGAAAGAGGCTGGACACAAAGCCCGTATTTTAAGACCCAGATCGGAAGAAACTATGAATTACATCACTGTCAGTCGGCGCCTGACAAACTTTTTGACAGGGTCTCATTATACGAGAGTCTTTTCAATATTATAAACTTGCATCCTCATATTAAGGAATTCTACAAACCTGCATATTCTGTTTCCAGGTTTCTTTCTGAGCAGGGTGAACTGCCTGATCCCCTGTTTGATTCCTGCCCTGGCTGTAAAACAGAATGGGCATTTGATTATACAGGGAGTATTTATTCCTGTACTGCAACTGTAGGTAAAGCGGAGGAATGCCTGGGGGCATTCTGGCCAGTGGCTGAAAAGGTTGAAGATATAGTTGCTGAATGGGACAGACGTGATATTACCTCGATCCCGGAATGCAGAGATTGCAGGTTGCAGCTTGCTTGCGGTGGTGGATGCGGTTCTGTAGCAAAGAACAAAACAGGAAAAATCTGTTCGCCCGACTGCCGTCCAATCGAGAAGCTTCTGGAACTTGGCTTCTCTGCCTATTTGTAAAAATTAAAATTACCATAACCCGCCATTTATCCTTAAATAAATGAAAGAGATTGATTTGTCCCAATTCGAGAGCGAAGTATTACAGGCCGACAAAGTAATACTTGATTTTTATTCGACAGAATGCCCTCCATGTGAAGCTCTTGCTTCAAAATTTGAAGGTCTCTCCAAACTTTATGGAGATGACATTACATTCCTGAAGATTTTCAGGCAGCAGAACCGGGAGCTTGCTGATAAGCTGGGAGTGAAATCATCACCTACACTTCTGTTTTTCAATAAAGGGAAGGAAGTCGCCGGAAGGCTAAGCGGAGGTATAAAGAGAAGTGAAATCATTAAAAACCTTGACAGCATGCTGACACCGGACAGGATTGCCGGAATACATTCCGGAATCAAACCTGTTGTGTCGGATTATGATGTTATTATACTTGGTGCGGGACCTGGGGGACTCACTGCCGGATTATACCTGTGCCAGGCCAAAATTAACACTGTACTTGTTGATATCGCACTTCCGGGGGGGCATGTTTCCACAACGCATGAAGTTTCAAATTACCCGGGTTTCATCGAACCCCAACCAGGATACATGCTGTCGCATTATATGAGTGAACAGACAAAGCTATGTGGTACTGTTTATAAAGTTGCCGTCGATATTACCAGAGTGGATCTTGAGAAAAAAGAAGTTGTTATCGATGAATTTGAAACATTAAGGGCAAAGAAAATAATCATTGCCACTGGCACAACCCCTAACCTTACAGGCGCTTCGGGAGAGAAGGAGCTCAAGGGGAAAGGGATTTCATACTGCGCGACCTGTGACGGGAAGTATATGGACGGCAAGGATGTAATTGTGATCGGAGGTGGAAATTCGGCTGTCGAGGAATCGGAGTATCTTACACGATTTGCCAATAAACTCACAATCGTTCATCAGTTTGATAAGCTCACAGCAAATAAACAGGCGCAGGATAAAGTTTTCAGGAATCCGAAGATCTCCGTAATTTATGACAGTGAACCACGCTCATTCGAGAGGGATGGCGACAGGATAATAACAGCAATAGAGAATCGTAAATCCGGAGAAAAGACATATCTTGTAAGTGACGGAGTATTTATTTTCATTGGTATGAAACCCAATATCGGATTATTCGGTGGCAAACCAGAGCTTGATCAGTGGGGTTATATCAAGACTGATGAGGATATGCGCACCAGCATACCGGGAGTTTTTGCAGTAGGGGATGTCATTTCCAAAAAATACAGACAGATAACCACTGCCGTATCTGACGGAACAATTGCTGCCATGACAATAGCAAAGGAATTGGATTAAATTTTTATTATTCACCTTAAATCTGTCGTTTATGAACAAGAACATGGGAAACATTGACAGAATCGCCAGAGTGATAATTGCAATCATTTTTGCGGTACTATATTTTACGCATGTTGTTACCGGCATCCTTGGAATCATTCTGCTTGTCCTTGGAGCTGTATTTGTGCTTACGGGAGTTATCAGATTCTGTCCGCTTTACTTGCCGTTTGGTATCTCTACCAGAAAAAGAGAATAATACAATTATATGAACGACTTTGATAAAAAGGCAGCTGAATGGGATACGAACCCTGTCCACTGGGATCGTTCAGCCGCTATAGTGGATGAGATAAGAAGACGGATACGTATTACCCGGGGTATGACAGCCATGGAATATGGCGCGGGTACCGGTATTGCCAGTTTTCTTCTGAAAGATCATCTCAGGGAGATCATCATGATCGACAGCTCGTTGGAAATGGTGAAGATGGCAAAGGAGAAAATTAAACATACGGGTGTAGAAAACCTTTCAGCCGTGAAAATGGACCTGTTATGCGATGAATATTCCGGAGAAAAGTTCGACCTTATCTTCACCCAAATGGTTCTTCATCATGTTGATGACATCGATGCTATCCTTGGTAGATTTGCAGGACTGCTCAAACCAGGAGGATTTGTTGCTATAGCTGATCTGTATGAGGAGGATGGTTCTTTTCATGGAGAAGGATTCACAGGCCATAAGGGATTCAATCCGAATTATCTTGAAAAAATTCTGATCAGGCTTGGATTCAGAGATACAATCTCAAAACAGTGCTTTACTTTAAACCGGAAAATGCCTGGAGAGGAAACCAGATATTATGACATTTTCCTTGTGACTGCAAGAAAAAATTAAACATTTTTGCCGGCTTTTTGTTAGTTGATCTGAAACAGATTTGAAATTTCCGGAAAGGTGCGATGTATTCATCTGATGGGTAGATTGCTTGTTTGAGGGTATGAAATTGCGCATCTTGAGGTTTAGAGTATTATGAAGACAAAAGCCAGAATTATGAAAATAGCCATTCCACTAACAAACGAAAAGAAGATAAGTGATCATTTTGGTCAGAGTGACAGCTTTGGAGTGTATACAATCTCGAACAACAAGGAAATAACATCTGTCAGCACTGTGGCTGTTCCTGAAGGTTGCGGTTGCCGCTCAGATATAGCCGGAACGCTCGCGGATGAGGGAGTCACCGTCATGCTGGCGTCTGGCATGGGAAACGGCGCCTTCAGAAAATTCACAAATAGCGGTATTTCAGTAATGAGAGGTTGGTCCGGATCAGTACAGGAAATTATTAATGATTTCCTCCGCGGCAAGATTACGGATCTGGGCAGCAGTTGTTTCCGGCATGTACGCAGCAGTGTCCATTTATCTCATGATTTACACGATCATGGTAAGGTTCATGAACATGATCGCAGCCATGCCCATGCCTGCGGATGTTCCACTGAAGGGCATAGCTGCGGATGTAGCTGATCATCTTCTGCTCCTGTCAAGCATAAGCTCGATATCCTCCTTAAGAGAAGACAGATCTTCTTCATGCTCAACCTCCTGTGAGAGGATTTGAAGTATGATGTTATACGTAACAGGATCTCCTTCCCGGGTTATGTCAAGCATGCCGCTATAAACTTTTATCGCGCACTGTTCACCTTTTATGTTCTGGTTCAGAATCTCCTCAACATAATGATCGTTTGGAACATCATAGCCGCAGTTTGTCAGCCTGAACCATTCTTCCGGCGAAAGAACAGGCGTACCGCCTAACTGTATTATACGTGCAGAGATCAGTTCTGCATGTGCAAGCTCTTCAGTGGCATGGAGATTGAGTTCCGCTATTACTGCATCTTTCATCGGACCTTTTACAACTTTTGCCCCGATCCAGTACTGATAATAAGCGAGCCATTCATCCGATAGCGCCTTATTCAGCAGACCGATCAACTCTTCTACATCCATTTTTACAATAGATCTTCCTTTTTGTCCCATGGTTATTAGTGTTTGATTAATAATGTATTTCAATCAGCTCAGACTAACCAAAAATAGCATTTTCTTCAGAATTATTATCATTGGTGAGAAAACTAATCATTTGCAGATTCATGATAATTATAATGTTGAGAAATTAAAAGTATATGCAAAAATCAAGCTGATTTCCCTTGTTTATAAGGTGTTCAGGTCGGTTTTTCCGCTTTTTTCCTCAATGCAAGAGGTGAAAAATCAGAAAATCAGACCAAAAGCTGATCTGTCAAAGCAGAATTAAAATTCTATCATATAGGCAATTCAGCCTAAACTGAACCATGCAGAATAATCAGTATTGAATTCTTCCGGATAATCTATATGATGAAATTCATTGGTGTGTTTGTCATAGGAGTAATCTTTCTGCCATTCAGAGATATTCGCAACAATCTGTTTGATGGCATTCATGATTTCCTTAAGTTCTTCATTGGTCATTGTGGGATGCAACGACAACCTTATCCAGCCGGGTTTCATTGAAAGATCACCTGCCTCAATCCTGTCTGTGATCTCTTTCGAAAGTGAAAAATCGACCCCCAGCAGATAATGCCCATAGGTGCCTGCACAAGAGCAGCCTCCCCGTACCTGGATCCCGAACCTGTCATTGAGGAGGCGGGTGATAAGGTTATGGTGAATATTTGAAATATAAAATGAGAATACGCCGAGCCTGTCCTTAATATCTTCGGCCAGTATATGCAGCCCGGGTATTGATGACATCTCCCTGAATGCAACGTCTATAAGCTCTTTTTCACGGGCTTTGATCATTTCAGTGGTCATCTCTTCCTTGAGCCTGACTGCAAGCGCAGCTTTTATGCCCTGAAGGAATCCGGGAGTTCCTCCGTCTTCCTTGGTTTCGATATCACTTATGTAGCTATGACCTCCCCATCTGTTTGTCCACTTCACTGTTCCACCTCCGGGTGTATCAGGTATTTCATTCTTGTACAGATCTTTGCTGAAAATAAGCACTCCGCTGCTGCCTGGTCCTCCAAGAAATTTATGTGGAGAGAAGAAGATAGCATCAAGTCTCTCCATCTCGTCTGAAGGATGCATATTAATATCTGAATACGGAGCTGAAGCTGCAAAATCGACGAAGCAATATCCGCCATATTCATGCATTATATTTGCTAGTTCATAATATGGAGGATAATATCCGGTGACATTGGAACAGGCTGAAAATGATCCGATCAGCATCGGCCTGTTTTTGTACTTCTCCAGTTCCTTTCTCAGTGCGGCCGGATTAACTGTAAGACCGGGCCCCGGTTCGAGAACTATCACATCAGCAAGTGTTTCAAGCCATGAAGTGTGATTCGAATGATGTTCAGTGTGTGTAAGAAAAACTACCGGCCGGTTAGTATTCTCAAGCTCGCTGCACCTTATATTGTTGAATACCGAAATTGCACAGTATTTTCTTGCCTGTTCAGGTACTTTCAATCCGATTATCCTTTGCAGCTTTACAATGGCAGAGGTCATGCCGGCGCCGGTAAAGATGAGCACATCATTCTCATCTGCGTTAACATGCTGCTTTACAATTTTCTGAGCCTGGTGGTACGCAAGCGTCATGGCTTTTCCCGTTGCTGACGATTCGGAATGTGTATTTCCTACCATCGGGCCTATCACCTCTGTGATTCTCTTCTCAATCGGGCTGTATAGCCTGCCGCTGGCAATCCAGTCGGCATAGATCAGTTTTCTGGTTCCATATGGAGTTTCTATTACACTATCTGTTCCAATAATGTTATTCCTGTATTTTTTAAAATAATCCTCAAGTTCAGACATGTAAAATGTTTTGCGGCAAATTATCAATATATCGACTATTAAACCATGACATTTGCCTTGTTTTATATGCCCTTAATATTAATTATCTCCGGGCTTTACAGAGCGAAGGCTGCATGGTTCAGATATCCCAGCTTACTGTATGTTTCCCGCTTGTCAGCTTCTCAAACATTTTTGGTGATCTGATCTTTTTTGAATCGATAGTTAAATTTTTCTTCCCGGGTTGCACAGCCAGTCTGGCAACCGATCCTGCAGGTACGGATACTTCCATTATGAAATTTGTTTTTTCGATTTTCCATTTAACTTCTATTGTGCCATAAGGAGTTTCCTTAGTTATTTTTGCCCAGGTGATTCCCGCAGGGATCTGAGGATCGATTATAAAATTACTGTAACCGGGATACTGCCAGTCGGGTCTGATACCGCCAACAGCCTGATAGAACCATGATCCGATACCGTTGTAACAGTTATGTATCCTGCTTCTGGCGCCGTTCCAGTGTTCCCATGTAGTTGTTGCACCATTGTCGAGCATATACAGGTATCCGGGATAATCATTCTTCTTCAGCATTGAGCAGAACAGGTTTGCTTCTTTTTCAGTAACAGCCCATTCGGTAAATACAGGGATTCCGACAAGTCCGCAGGCAAAATGCCCTGAATGAGTAACTTCAATTCCGTTTATAAGGTTCTTTTTGATTTTATCTTTCAGGGAGTCTGGTACAATTACTGCAAGCAAGGGATATGTAAGGTCGATCTGGGATCCGCTACCGTAAACTCCCTTTACTGGATCATAGAGTTTGCCCGTTATCAGGTTGTCGAGTTTTTCTTTTTTTGTTCTGTACACTGCAGCATCCTCTCCTTTACCAAGTAACCCTGCTATCTTTTCCATTGTGCTGTAACATATCGAGATAAAGCAGTTATTGACCGTGCTGACAGAGGATTTATCGGTCTGGTCAGTACCTTCAGGGACGGCCCAGTCGCCCAGATACCAGGCCCTGTAATCAGTATCCGGCCATGGTTCGAGAAGTCCATTTGGCGAGTATTTTTCTGCATAACCCAACCATTTCTGCATTACCGGATAGTATTTCTGAAGGATCCTGATGTCTCCGTAATTCACATATGTCTTCCAGGATGCGGTAATAATAAATCCGCACCAGAATGGTCCGCCACCCGCGGGATATGGATTTGGCGCTGTATGAGGCATTCCCCCGTCATCTCTGATGCAATCTGCCCAGGCTCTGAGCCAGTTGGTATAGAGAGGCTCCAGATCAAACATTGTCTGCGCGGTAAGCGTTGACGCGTTTCCGTCACCTCCGTATCCAAGCCTTTCTATCTGAGGACAGTCGACCAGGTCTCCGCCAAGACTGAGGCACCTGAGAGTATAAAAGATCATATTATGGATACTGTTGAGTTCAGGATCAGAACATTCGAACGATGATGCCAGATGGTAATCGGTATGTATCAGGTAACCTTTAATATCTCCGGCCAGTGGCGCCGCATTCAAATTGGATATCAGAATATATCTGAATCCATGATAGTTGAATTTGTTTTTGAATGATTCTCCGCTTTTCCCCGAGGCAATATAGATATCATACTGGCCCTGATCTTTGAGAGTACTGTCTTTTTCAAAGTGATCGGAATACTCCAGTTTAATTTTCTGCCCGGGTTTAAGCTGAGGAAACTTTATTTCCACCCATCCTGTAAGTGTCTTTCCCATATCGACCAGCCATGGGCCATCCCTGAATTTTGTTACTCCGGAGGCACGTATTTCATCCCTTATAGCATTAGACTCAGTAGATTGAGGAGTAACCTCATATCCGGGATCAGGTACAACAAGCACCTTGTTCCAGATCGCGGCATCAATGGATTGGCTGGAAAGATCAGGAAGAAGAAGCGATGCGGTTACTTTTTCTCCCCCGAATTCACCAGGGCTCCAGGTTCCTTCTGTTGAATAGCCGCTGTTTCTGCCGCTCCATGTTGAATCGGTACGGACAACAGTACTCCATCTGCCTTCCTTCAGCATCTCTGCCTGAGCCATTACCAGGGGTCGGTCGCTCACCACACCCGGTAGACCCTTGCTGTACCAGCCACGACCCAGCCAAATCACGATATCGTTCCTCCCTTCTGAGACCATTCCTGTTATATCATAGGTTATGGCCTGCGATCTTTTACTGTATTGAGATACTGCCGGCGTCAGGACTTTATCCCCGACTTTTGTTCCGTTAAGATATACCTCATGGTAACCGAGGGAATTCACATGGAGGACGACCATATCGCCTTTCCCGCTAATTGTAAATGTTTTATGGAGCTGGGGGCTTAAAGCTTCCTTACTTTTATCTGCAAATCCGATATAAGAACCTTTCCAATCCTTTTTGGAAAGTAATCCGATAGTGAAATGCGCGGTTTCACTCCAGTCGGAGACACTGTTCTTCTGATCCCAGATCCTGACTTTCCAATAGCATGCAGATCCGGATCCTGTTTCCTTTCCTTCATACCGGACCAGCACCTGTGAGGCGGATTCTTTTTTGCCGCTATTCCAGAGATCGGCTTGCTCTTCATTCAGGAGCTCTGGTCTGGAGGCCACGAGCAACTGAAATGCTTTCTGCCCAATCCCGTTCACGGAAGATGCTATCTTCCAGCTGAAAGCAGGCTGATCGGTCCCTATACCGACAGGTTCTGTGAGATTCTCACATCTTAGATCATATAGCTTTACCGTTGAGTTCTTTGGACTGCATCCTATGGCAACCATGATCAAGGCAGCTGACAAAATATAAGCAGATAGCTTCATGGAGATTTTATTAAAGGTTTTCTCAAAGGTCAGCAAATTTTTACTATTTTCTTTGCTGAAAATGACCTGTTACCGATATTTAAAGTCCTATTGAGGGGACTGAACATCCTGTTGGCGCTGGTAATTTTTTCAAATAAGGTCGGAAAATAATAACTTTGAAGATGGAATTTTTATCCGGGTCTGATTTTATGATCTGGACCTGACTGATCCGAGGAGGTCTTAAATATGTATAAATTCAGAAAAATATTTATGTTTCCAGGAATCTTCTCACTTTTTCATCTGAATAGCTATCCTGATTTTCACAGGATAAAAAGGAATAATCTCATTTGTCAAGATGCTGTCGATGGAACGAGGATTTCAGGAAATGGTAAAAAGCTGGTGGTTTACAATTGATTTTTATAAAAGGAATACCCATTCTGACATGATATTGTACCCAACTCTGGCGGGATCTTGTTTGGGATGGAAGATGGATCTGAGCAAGTGGAGAAAGGATCTGACAAAGGCGCTTTAACGATTTATAAGTGAAAAAATCGATACTTTTTTATTTAAAATGTGAATAATGGGAAAAAATGGTAATTCCTTTTCAAGAAGGAAATTTCTGCGTTCTGCCGGAATAGGTGCTGTAGCGTTAGGCCTGAATCAGGTAGGGTGTACCGCAACCAAAAAAAGCGCGGGGCAGAAGGTTGTTGCCCCGACTATTCAGGGATTTGAACGGACTACTGATTCTGCAGATATTTCCAGGGGCTGGTTCCCTGTTTCAGACAGGAAGGTAAGGGTGGGGATCTCCGGGTATGGAGTATGCAAATTCGGAGCTGATTTCGGATTTCAGAATCACCCAAACGTTGAGGTAGTCGCGGTAAGTGATCTTTTCCCTGACAGATGCGCGGAGCTGGCTAGGGTTACGGGATGTAAAAAGACCTATTCATCTCATGAAGAGTTGATAAAAGATGACAATATCGAGGCGGTCTTTATTGCAACCGATGCACCCAGTCACGCCAGACTCGCAATCGAATCCCTCAAAAGAGGAAAGCATGTGGCCTCAGCTGTACCTTCTGCTTTCGGATCGGTTGAAGATGCATACAAACTTTATGATGCCGTTAAATCCACCGGACTGAAATATATGATGTTCGAGACTTCCTGCTTCAGGGAAGATCTGTTTGCCATGAGGAGGATATATGAGGCCGGAGGTTTGGGAAAAATTGTGTATTCTGAAGGTGAATATTTTCATTACATGAAAGAACCGATTGATTCTTACAAAGGCTGGAGGATCGGATTGCCGCCTCAATTTTATCCGACACATTCCAACGCCTATTTCATCGGCATTCATGACGGTAGTTACACTGAAGTTTCATGTATGGGAATTTCCAGTATAGTAGATCATCTGAAGCCAGGGAATAATGCATACAAGAATCCGTTCGGAACTGAGATCGCACTGTTCCGTACCAGTGACGGAGGAATGGCCCGTATGGGAGTAAGCTGGGATACCCCGGGGGATGAGGGAGAAAGAGGCAGAACAAGAGGAGAAAAGGGATCTTTCCACGAGAAATATCAGGGTCTTGAACAAAAGCTTCCTGATGTGAAAAGGCCTCCGCTTCCTCCTGGTGTTCAAACCGGAGGCCATGGCGGATCACACGGGTATCTGATGAATGAGTTCATTACCGCTATTCTCCAGGACCGTAAGCCACTTGTCAATATTGCTGTGGCGCTAAACCTTACTGTTGCCGGTATAGTTGCTCACCAGTCAGCATTAAAGGACGGGGAACTGCTTAAGATACCGCAGTTTATCTTCTGAGAAATATAGTAATTAAAAGCTTGTCGGTGTCTGTTCATCACGTTCGTACCGAACTTAAGAACAGACACTGAGAAGCTTTTTTATAGGAGTGGGGAAGTAATCTTATTTGACTTTATAATGATCCTGAAGGATCTTACGGAAGATACTGCCTGGCAGGATATACTTCAGCGCTACTGCCAGCTTCTGCTCGAAAGTTGAGATTATATATCTCTGTGATGGATTGCTGCATTCTGCAATCCTGACTAGTTTCCGGGCAAGTACTGAAGGTTCCCATCCGTTACCTTCATCGGATTCAATTATGGCAATTGATTTCCGGAACTGTTCCTCGTATGGATCTCCTTCCTTGAAGGGGGCGAAGAAATTCCTTCGATTCGCCGAGTTATTGGTATGGAAATCGCCGGGGTTAATGATAACAACTTTTATCTTAAACTGGCTGACTTCCATCCTAAGAGCTTCGCTGAATCCTTCAATGGCGAATTTACTCGCCGAATAAAAAGCCTGGAAAGGGAGGCCCATTAGCCCACCGATGGAACTGAAGTTTATTATAGTTCCACCTCCCTGTTCCCTCATCAAAGGGAGAACCTCCCTCGTCAGAAGGACAGTCCCCAGGAAATTGGTGTCCATCTGCATCTTTATATATTCGGCAGGGAGTGTCTCAATCGGACCTCCGGTATGCATGCCTGCATTATTAATAAGGACGTCTAGTCTGCCTTCCTTTTCTGTTATGAATGAAACCGTTCGTTTGACTGAATCATGATCGGTAAGATCCATTGTAAGGTAATTTACCGAAGGAGTTTTTTCAGTTTCTTTTCTGACAGTTCCGTAAACCGTATGGCCTTTTTCAGCCAGAAGTCTGGCAGTCTCCCTCCCGAATCCGGTGGAGATACCGGTAATGAGTATTACTTTTTTCATATCAGTTAAGAATGCCAAGAGCTTTGGCAGCCTTAGTTATTTTCTCAACGGATATTTCAACCTGTTCATGTGTATGGGTTGCCATAAGTGAGTACCTGATGAGACAGTCTTCCTTAGGGACAGCCGGTGAAACAACAGGATTGACAAAAACACCGTCTGCAAGCAGATTCTGAGTAAGTTGAAGCGCCTTGATATCATCGCGAATGAAGAGCGGGATGATAGGAGTTTCGGATTTACCGGTATTAAAACCAGCTGCCTTGAACCCTGCAAGAGCATATGCAGTGATATCCCAGAGATGCTGTATTCTTTCAGGCTCATGCTCCATAATATCAACTGCAGCAAGGACAGCTGCTGCTGATGCAGGAGTAATACTGGCACTGAAGATCAGTGATCTTGAATTGTGTTTTATATAATTGATAACTTCTTTATCTGCAGCAATGAATCCTCCAAGAGATGCAAATGATTTTGAGAAGGTCCCCATAATAAGGTCTACCTTGTCGGTAAGTCCGAAATGAGAGGCTGTTCCTGATCCATTCTTACCAAGAATCCCGAGTGAATGAGCATCATCAACCATAATAGTTGCATCGTATATTTCAGCCAGCCTGACAAGCTCCGGAAGATTGGCTATGTCTCCTTCCATGGAGAAGACACCGTCAACAACAATGAATTTGATCTTGTCTTTTTCACATAATTTGAGCTTACATTCAAGCGCATCCATGTCGTTATGGGCAAACTTCATCACTTTTGAGAATGAAAGTCTGCTCCCTTCAATTATGGACGCATGATCAAGCTCATCGAGAAGAAGATAGTCGTGCCGTCCTGCCAGCAGAGATACAACCCCTAAGTTAACCTGAAACCCCGTTGAATAACAAAGGGCTCCATCCTTGCCGACAAGATTCGCGAGCTTTTCTTCAAGCCTGATATGTATGTCAAGGGTACCGTTAAGAAATCTTGATCCCGCACAGCCAGTTCCATATTTGTCAATAGCAGCTTTGGCAGCCTCTTTGACTTTTGGATGGTTGGTCAGTCCCAGATAACTGTTCGACCCGAACATCAGGACCTTTTTCCCGTTAATGAGAACGACTGTGTCCTGATCTGATTGGATTTCCCTGAAATAGGGATAGATGCCTGCCTGCATGGCTTTTTGGGGGGCATCATAATTTGCAAGATTTTTCTGTAGAAGTCCCACTAGTAGGTTTAATATATTGGTTTAACCCTCAAAATTAAATATTTTTGGATATAAAAGCCGAAATATGCCTTTTTTCCGTTTTATTAACCGGATAACATCTGAGAGTTAATATAATAAAGTATTTTTGGATTCTCATGAATGATGCCTAAAACCTGGCGCCCGAATAGATCTATATAATATTTAATTGTCTGTTGATGTATACATTATATAACTTTTCACTGGTCATCGTATTAATACTTGCCCTTCTTGTATTCATTATTTTGTTTTTTATTTCCGCTCCTTATGGAAAATTCCTTCGAAAGGGCTGGGGGCCGTCTATACAGGCGAAATGGGCCTGGATGATTATGGAGGCTCCATCGCCGGTTTTGATGGCATTTTTCTTCCTTACTTCAGACAATATGGGATTCCCGCAGATAATTTTTATTTGTTTATGGCTTACTCATTATCTTCACAGAAGCCTGATTTATCCGTTCAGACAATCAGGAAGCAAAAAATCTTATCCGGTTATACTCGTTGCAATGGCAATTATTTTTAATTGTTTCAACGGTTTTTTGAATGGATACGGTGTCTTTCATCTTCTGTCATATGAAAAGAGCTGGATAGCTTCATGGCAGTTTATTACAGGGGCTATCATCTTTATCGGAGGATTCGCGATAAATAAGACGGCAGACATGAAGCTTCGTAACCTGAGACGTTCAAACGGGACAGATTACGTCATTCCTGAAGGCTGGTTATTTACCTATATTTCTTGTCCCCATTATTTTGGTGAAATTATTGAATGGGGAGGCTGGGCATTGCTGACATGGTCGTTACCGGGACTTGCATTTTTCGTTTTCACATTTGCAAATCTTTTCCCGAGGGCAATTACCTCTCATCACTGGTATAAACAGAAATTTCCACAGTATCCCAGCGGGAGAAAAGCTATCATACCGTTTATTATCTGATTCTGCAATTCGCCGGTTGCAGATGCGAGATTCGGGATTCTGTTATCTCAACCTCATTTCATTGTCATTTGCGGCGTTCTGAAATATATTCCGTACGTGAATAATTCTATGACAGCTTAGCTTTTGGTCTGATTTATCTGCATTTTTTACTCCTTACCCTGGGAGAATGCAGAAAAATCGATCTGAACCCATGGACTACAGGGTTAAAACAGATTGATTTTTAAATGTTATTTGAATCTGTCAAAGTAGAAATATTTAGGTATATTTTTATTTGGAAAGTATAGATATGAAATATACTTTTACGGCCGAAACAAACAAAGACATTTCAATGGACGACGACCCTGCGAATATTATTATCAAAACACTGGGACGGAAGGGTTAACAGGTCAGCCTGGTCATATCCTTCCATACTCTAAAAAGAAGGAGGTGACTATGGTATCACTCACAACATTTTATTTAAGCGGAATTATTGGTAAGGAAGCTTTTGATGCCGATGGGGATGCAATCGGTGTCATCAGGGACCTGCTTGTCAATACTGTTCCTTCGGGCCAGAATGATCCGAGTCAGCAGCTTGTAACAGGCGTGAGGCTCAGGATCAAAAAAGAATCGAAATTTTATTCATTCGGTACGTTCAGGGTCACAAAGGCCAGGGAGGCACTGAACGTAACCTGTACCCAGCTCATAGAACTGAACCACGAGGAAGTGGATAATGGTCTCAGGCTTGTTGAGAATATTCTAGATAAGCAGATCGTGGACATGAATGGGCGAAAGCTGGTAAGAGTGAACGATGTCAGACTTGCAACACTCCCTGCTGGCACATTTGCCGTGGCTGTAGATATCGGGATTGAAGGGTTGCTCAGACGCATAGGCCTTGCAATTCCAATAAAGAAATTCCTGTCTGTTTTCAGTATAAATATCCCGACCAAATTCATCCTCTGGGATGATGTACAGGCAATCGATCATTCAAATCTGAATATCAGGCTTTCAAAATCGTACTCAAAGCTTCATACGCTTCATCCTTCAGATATCGCTGATATACTCGAGGATCTGGGTAAAAAATCAAGTATGACTGTTTTCTCTGCTCTCGATGAAGAGAAAGCTGCCGATGTTCTTGAAGAACTCGAAACCCATGCCCAGGTACATATCGTGGAAAACCTTCCTGTGAACAAGGCTGCAGATGTACTCGAAAAAATGCCTGCAGATGAGGTGGCTGATATTCTCGACGAGCTTGAGGATGAGAAGGCTGAACTCCTGTTGAAGGAAATGGATACGGAGTCTTCACAGGAAGTCAGGGAACTGCTTGAGTATCCCGATAACAGAGTGGGTAGCCTAATGACTACGGACGTTATTTCATTCCGTCCTGAAGTCACGGTCGAACAGGTAATAGCAGAACTTCGTATTAAAAAGCCGGAACCTTCCGAACTATACAGCCTTTTTGTAACTGAAACCAATGACCGGCTGATCGGCACTTTTGACCTTCGTGATCTGGTGATTGCCCAGCCAAGCACTCTGATCAGCGAGATAATGAAATCAGAACCTCATTCTCTTTTTGACGAACAGAAGGTTGATGATATTGCTGAACTGATCTCAAAATATAATCTCCTTGCTGTCCCTGTAGTGGATTCTGATAATTTGTTGCAGGGAATGGTAGTCGTTGACGACGTCGTGGAGGATCTTATCAGGAAAAGAAGGACTAACAAGAGATAACAAGGGTAATCATGCTGAGATCAAATTTCAAAGGTATGCAGTTCCCGCGGAAACTGGGAGTTTTCTTTGCAATCCTGGGCCCGGGGATAATTACCGGCAGTGTGGATAACGATGCCGGAGGTATTACAACCTATTCAGTCGCCGGAGCCCTTTACGGTTACGGTCTGATCTGGACTCTCATTCCTTCATTTATTGTGCTTATTGTTATTCAGGAAATGAACGCCAGAATGGGAATAGTCACAGGAAAAGGTCTCTCTGACCTTATCAGGGAGAATGCGGGTCTGAAGATCACATTCTTTATATTTATCGGTTTGCTTGTCTCAAATATCGGTAATACAACGACTGAATTTGCAGGTGTTGCCGGAAGTATGGAAATTTTCGGCGTGAGTAAATATATCTCGGTGCCTGTGACCGCAATTCTTGTCTGGTTACTCGTAGTGAAAGGAACGTACAAGGTCGCTGAACGGATATTCCTGATCTTCAGTATCTCCTTACTTACATATGTAGTGTCGGCACTGATGAGCAAACCTGACTGGAGTGAAATAGGCCGTTCAATCATACATCCACAGTTCGAGAAAAATGCCCAGAGCCTTTCTATGGTCATAGCACTCGTGGGTACGACTATTGCCCCCTGGATGCAATTTTATATGCAGTCATCCGTAATAGAAAAGGGGCTCAAAATGAAGAATTACAGCTATACACTGATAGATATTATGGTGGGTTGTGTGGCAACTGTTGTGGTGGCTTTCTTCATTATGGTTGCCTGCGGGGCAACTCTTCATCCCGGAAGGATCGAGATAAACGCAGCAAAGGATGCCGCTATGGCGCTTAAACCGCTGGCCGGAAACCTGGCTTCCCAGGTTTTTGCTTTCGGACTGTTCATCGCTTCTGTATTTTCAGCTACAATTCTTCCCCTGGCAACAGCATTTTATATATCTGAAGCATTCGGGTTCGAAGCCGGGCTCGATAAAAAATGGGACGAGGCTAAAGAGTTCTACACTTTATATACCGGAATCCTGGTTATTTCTGCCATAATAATCCTGATCCCCGGCGCGCCTCTGATCCCGATTTCTATCTGGTCACAGGTTTTAAACGGGATACTGCTTCCGGTAGTTCTTGTCAGTATGATACTTCTGATAAATAATAAAAGAATAATGGGCAATTATGTGAACAACAAGGTCCAGAATTTTATCGGCTGGACAGCAGTTATTGTTCTTGTCGGACTGTCAGCCGCCCTTCTGTTCATCCCATTGCTGAAAAAATAAGGAATAATTCTGTTATTACATTGGAAAGCTGTAAATTAGAAGGAATTTTAATCTCCTTCTGTTATGCATCCCTGGCATGATATTGATCCGGGCAGTGAAATCCCTGAAGTGGTCAGAAGTGTAATTGAAATCCCAAAGGGTTCTAAGGGAAAATATGAACTTGATAAGGATTCGGGCCTGCTTCGTCTCGATAGAGTACTGTTCTCTTCGGTGCATTATCCTGCAAATTATGGCTTTATTCCCCAGACCTACTGCGACGATCATGATCCGCTCGATATACTGGTGATCTGCTCGATAGATGTGATCCCAATGTGTATCATTGAAGCAAAGGTGATTGGAGTTATGGAAATGATCGACAATGATGAGAGAGACGATAAAATAATTGCGGTGGCTGGTCATGACATGTCTGTAAATCATATTAATGACATTTCGGGACTTCCTCCACATACTCTGGTTGAACTCAAAAGATTCTTCGAAGATTATAAAGCTCTGGAACATCGTAATGTAGTTGTGGAGCAATTCATGAACAGGGAAAAAGCTCTGTCGGTGGTTATGGAGAGTTTAAATCTTTACAGGGAAAAGAAAGCTTCGCTGATCAAATAGACGTGTTGGTTTTTACCCGGCAATTCTTCATGTCAACTTCGGATATCGTACAGATATATATATTAGATTTGTGTAAGTCTATTATTTCATATCCGTAATTATCATTCTGATGACCCGTAGATTTTATATTCTTCACTCTCTCCTGCTGATTGCCATTTTTTTAAATGCTTCACCTGTTCATTCCCAGAATATAAAGAGAAAAGCAACAGATAAAGCGGAAATGTATAAGGCGAAGAAAGATGCAATTGCTTTTCTTTCAGATAGTTCAGTAATACGCGATTATGGCCATATATCAGATCAGATCTGGAGTTTTGCCGAACTTGGCATGCAGGAGTTCAGATCTTCCGCAGTTCTTATCAAAAAGCTGGAGGAAGAAGGATTTACCGTTACACGGAATGTGGCCGGTATGCCCACCTGCTTTGTTGCCGTCTGGGGAAGCGGCAAGCCGGTGATTGGGGTCCTGGGTGAATTTGATGCTCTCCCGGGATTGTCGCAGAAGGCGAACTGTCCGGTGAAATCACCTCTGGTAGATGGAGCCCCGGGTCATGGATGCGGGCATAATATGATGGGAACGGCAGGTGTCGCTGCCGCTGTCGCCGTCAAAAGAAGCATGGAGAAAAATAAGCTACATGGAACAATCAGATTTTTCGGATCTCCGGCTGAAGAAACTCTCATCAGCAGACCATATATGGTCAGAGAAGGTGTGTTCAACGATGTCGATGCTGTTATTGATAACCATGCTTCGTCGGGCCTTTCAACAAGCTGTGGTGTCGCCGGCAATGCTGTCATCTCTGTAATATTCAGGTTCAGGGGCAAAACAGCACATGCGGCAAGCGCTCCATGGGCTGGCATAAGCGCTCTGGATGGCGTTGAACTCATGAATGTCGCTGCAAATTATCTCAGAGAGCATCTCTATCCCACGGCAAGACTGCATTATATCATAACTGATGGCGGGTCAGCACCGAATGTCGTTCCTGATAAGGCAGCAGTATGGTATTATGTGAGAAATACCGATGACCGGGTGGAAGAAATGTTCAAACGGGTTGTCAATTGCGCCAAAGGAGCAGCTATCGCATCCGGTGCGACACTCGATACCGTTCAGGTTCTTACCGGTATACATCAGCTTCACTATAACCGCGGTATGGCGGAAACTATCCAGCGGAATTTAGAGATTATAGGGATGCCATCCTGGTCCGATCAGGAACAGCAGTTTGCCAAGGCCCTGCAGAAAGAGCTAGGAGTCAAGGAAACAGGCTATGATTCAAAAACAGAGCCTCTGAAGGAACCTTCAAAGAATGAGACTGACGGAAGTTCTTCGGATGTTGGTGAAGTTACATTGATTGCTCCAACAGCTACACTTTATTTCCCGGCAGAGGTTCCGGGAACGATCGGTCACCACTGGTCGGTGGTGACCTGCAACTTTGGCCCAACTGCATGGAAAGGACTGAATACAGGTGCCAAAGTAATAGCCGGAACTGCTCTTGATCTTCTAACCCAACCTGAACTGCTTGCTTCTATTCGTAAGGAATTTGATGCGCAGGCAAAGGAACATCCTTACAAATCATTCCTTCCTGAAGGAACACAACCTCCTCTGGACCTCAACAGTGAACTGATGGGAAAATACAGACAGGCTATGTCCGGTGCCTTAAGTCAGGGAAACAAGTAATAATTCAAATGCACATTTTCGATGGATAAAGGATATTTTAAATCTGAAACATACAATACACCGGTAAAAGAGCATCTGTCGCTATCTGATCGACTCAGGCTAAACAGCAGGCTGTATTTTACATTGAAGTATATGAATATTGTCTTCATAACAAGAAGACAGGCCATCAGGAAAGTATATGATACAAAAGTCTGGGCCGATTCATCATATTATATTTTCAAATTTATTGAGAAATGCGGCGGACAGTTCCATATTGAAGGGATGGATAATATTTCCAGACCTGAAGGCCCTGTCCTGTTCATCTCCAATCATATGAGCACCCTTGAAACCATGATACTCCCGTGTATTATAGCTCCTCTGAAAGAACTTACTTTCGTGGTAAAAGAAAGCCTGGTAAACCATCCTCTGTTCCGCGATGTGATGAAATCGAGGGATCCTATCGTGGTAGGCCGGACCGATCCCAGAAAAGATTTTGAGGCAGTTATGAACGGAGGAGCAGAACGTCTGAAAAACGGCAGGTCAATTGTTATCTTCCCACAGAGTACCAGAAGCCTCGATTTTAAACCTGATGAATTTAATTCACTGGGCGTCAAACTGGCCAGAAAAACAGGAGTTGATATTGTTCCTGTCGCTCTTAAAACTGATTTTTGGGGCAATGGAAAATGGATAAAGGAACTTGGCCCTATAGATATACACAAACAGATCCATTTCCGTTTCGGAGAACCTTTCAAGGTTTCAGGAAACGGGAAGGAGGAAAACCAGAGAATAATTGATTTCATTCAGTCTGCATTGCGGGAGTGGAAATAAAGGGAAAGGCGGTATCGTTCATTCATTCAATGCACTTACGGCTGATTGCCTGTATACGAAGCGGCATTATGTCCCGGTCTTTCTCTTATTGTTGAGGATATTCCGGATTTTGCATTAAGTGTATTTTGTACATTTAAATTTTATTTTGTAGATTTGAAAGTAGAGGAAACTGACAGGTGCAGAGTGAAGAGTGATGATTCTCCCGGAGATAGAAGAATAAAACTAACCATAGTATATAGCACTTAAAATCTCTTTTTATGGCAACATTAGACTGGATCATTCTGATCATATTTTTTTCGTGCCTCATAGGAATTGTGCTTTGGGTGATCAAGCATAAGAAGGACGATACAAGCGATTATTTTCTGTCCGGCAGGAGCGAGACCTGGCTCGCAGTGGGAGCCGCTATTTTTGCCGCGAATATAGGTTCCGAACATCTGGTGGGATTATCGGGGGCAGGAGCTGAAAGTGGCATGGCAATGGCTCATTGGGAAATGCATGGATGGGTAATACTGATTCTGGGATGGGTATTTGTTCCCTTCTATGCACACAGTAAGGTTTTTACAATGCCTGAATTCCTGTCAAAAAGATTTAACAAGAGTACAAGCTCAACCTTGTCAATAATTACTCTTGTAAGTTATGTACTCACAAAAGTTTCGGTGACAGCTTTTACAGGAGGGATATTTCTTCAGTCGGTGATTGGAATCGATTTCTGGTATGGTGCCATTGGGCTGGTGCTTCTTACCGGGATCTTCACAGTTCTGGGAGGTATGAAAGGGATAATGACAATTTCAGTCATACAGACTCCAATTCTTATCCTTGGAGCATTCACAATCCTTATCCTGGCTTTGTTAAAAGCCGGAACAGGTGGATTGCTCGATGGATGGCACGAGGTGGTAAAATATGCAAGCAGCAACGGGATGACCAATATGCATCTTTTCCATCCTAAAGGCGACATGTGGTACGATAAATTCCCGGGGATGAGCGTTTTTTTCGGCGCTGCAATAATTGGATTCTGGTATTGGTGTACAGACCAGCATATAGTACAGCGGGCGCTTGCAGCAAAAGACCTTAATAATGCACGTAAAGGCGCTATTCTAGCAGGATTTCTGAAGATCCTCCCGGTTTTTATCTTTCTTATTCCGGGAATTATTGCCGCTACTCTCAGGGCAAAAGGTATTCTGGTCTTCTCCGACAATAATGAAGCATATGGAAGCCTTGTCAGCAAACTTCTTCCGGTAGGTGTTAAAGGGATAGTGGTCGTTGGTTTCATTGCTGCATTGATGACATCGCTGGCTGCTCATTTTAATTCCTCTGCCACTCTTTTCACTATAGACTTTTATAAGAATATCAAACCAAATGCAAGCGAACATCAGCTTGTTGTGATTGGCAGGCTGGCAACCATATCTGTTGTTGTAATGGGGCTGATCTGGATACCTATCATGAAGAGCATAGGATCTGTTCTTTACGAGTATCTTCAGAACGTTCAGTCTTTGATTGCACCGGCAATCGCTGCTGTCTTCCTTCTTGGCGTTTTCAACAGGAAGATTACTCCCAAAGCAGGCCAGTATGGTCTGCTCATCGGTGCACTGATAGGTCTTTTCAGACTCTGTCTTATGATATTTGATCCTGGAACCACTTTTGATGCTGCCACTCAGAAGATGGTAACTGATCCTGCATTGCATACCGGAATTTTTGCCCTGCTTAAAATCAACTGGCTGCATTTCTGCATTATCCTGTTTTTCGTTACAATGGCAATCATGATAGTGGTAAGCTTCTTTACCCCCCGCGCAGCTGAAGAACAATTACAGGGGATTACCTATTTCTCACAGTCACCCGAACAAAAACTTGAAACCCGTCAAAGCTGGAACGGATGGGATATTTTCACTTCCCTCATCGTCCTGGGTGTGTGTGTAGCGTTCTATATATATTTCTGGTAAAGCTTTACCTGATGATCATAAATAAGAATTGAAATATGGATATATTAAAAAAATATGAAGTCTGGTTTGTCACTGGAAGCCAGGAATTATACGGCCCTGAAACACTTAAACAGGTTGCCGCCGATTCGGATCAGATTGCTTCATTTATCGGGAATTCACCGCAGTTGTCTGTGAAGGTTATTTTCAAACCAGTACTCACGAGCCCTGATTCAATATTTGAACTTTGTTCTGCTGCAAATAATACCGATCAGTGTGTAGGCCTTGTAATCTGGATGCATACTTTTTCTCCTGCAAAAATGTGGATAAGAGGGCTTGCCGTCCTCAATAAGCCATTCCTGCATCTACATACCCAGATGAACAGGGATATACCCTGGGGTTCGATCGATATGGATTTCATGAATCTAAATCAATCGGCCCATGGCGACCGTGAATTCGGTTTTATAGGAGCACGTATGAGGCTGAACAGGAAGGTGGTTGTCGGGCATTATCAGGATGCTGACGTCATAACCCGTATTTCAGTGTGGGCCAGGGCCGCTGCTGCCTACCATGATGCGCTTGGCATGAAGGTGGCAAGGTTTGGAGATAATATGAGGGAAGTGGCTGTTACAGAGGGGAATAAAGTAGGAGCTCAGATCAATATGGGATATTCGGTTTACGGCTTTGGAGTAGGTGATCTGGTTAAATCTGTTAATGACGTGGAGCAGGGCTCTGTCAGACAACTGATCGATGAATACAGGGAACAATATACTATTACTCAAGACGTAGCATCATCAGAAACTCTTACTGAAGCCGCGCGTATTGAGATAGGATTGGAGAATTTCCTTAAATCCGGGAATTTCAAGGCTTTTACGACCACATTTGAAGATCTGCATGGATTGAAACAGCTGCCTGGGCTTGCTGTACAGCGACTTATGAAAAAAGGATACGGCTTCGGCGCCGAAGGCGACTGGAAAACTGCTGCGCTGGTGAGATCGATGAAGGTTATGTCTTCCGGTCTTAAAGGTGGTACTTCATTCATGGAAGACTATACTTATCATTTTGATCCCGCGGGGATGAGAGTACTCGGGGCGCATATGCTTGAGGTATGTCCGACCATAGCGCTGGGTAAGCCTTCACTTGAAGTGCATCAGCTCTCGATCGGTGGTAAGGCTGATCCTGCCAGGCTGGTTTTCAAAACTGCCACGGGCAAAGGTATGAATGTTTCTGTTATTGATCTCGGGAACCGGTTCAGGATGATTGTGAATACAGTTGAGGTGGTAAAATGCCCTGATATGCCAAAACTTCCTGTTGCAAGTGTGCTCTGGGAGCCAATGCCTGATCTTAAAACTGCCGCAGCAGCATGGATACTTGCCGGAGGCGCCCATCATACGGGTTTCTCAACTGCAATCGATCCGGAATATATGGAAGATTTTTCCGGGATGACCGGTATCGAATATCTTCTAATTGATAATAAATGCGATCTGGGCGCTTTCAGGAAGGAGCTACGCTGGAATGAGGTCTATTACCATCTGTGCGGAGCTTTCAGGGTTTAAGCTGACCTGCATTTATGCCGACTGTGTAATATCTGCGGTTTATGGAGGTCTATTCAGTACATAAACACCATCTCGTTGCCGTCGACTGTATTGTCTTCGGCTATGACCTGCTTGAAAAAGAACTCAGGCTTCTTCTGGTTAAAAGGAGCTTTGAACCGGAAAAAGGTAACTGGTCGCTGGCAGGTGGTTTTGTGGATGACAATGAAAGCCTTGATGAGGCTGCGGCAAGGATTCTTCGCACCTGCACAGGTTTGGAAAGGATATATCTCAAACAATCCTTTGCTTACGGAGCTGTTGAGCGTGACCCGGGCGCAAGGGTGATATCAATTGCTTATTGTGCACTGATTGCTATCCGCGATATCAAGACAGAAATAGCAGAAAAAAGTGAGGCTCACTGGAGATCTATAAGTAAACTGCCCCGACTTGTTTTTGATCACAATGAGATGGTGAGCCGGGCCATGGCAGATCTGCATTCCCAGGTAAAGGTAAAACCGGTCGGATTTGAGCTGCTGCCTGAAAAATTCACTTTGGTCCAGCTCCAGGACCTTTATGAGGCATTTTACCAGAAACAAATCGATAAAAGAAACTTCAGGAAAAAGATCCTGTCGATGGGTATTCTTGAAAAACTGGATGAGAAGGAGAAAGAAACATCGAAAAAGGGAGCTTTCTATTACAGGTTCAACAAAGTGAGATATGTGAAGCTTGAAAGAAATGGTTTCTATTTCAATCTTGATGTCAGCTGATACTATTATGAATAATATGCGTTATATTTTATTACCTATTCGAACAATATGCTGGATAAACTGAAGGAAGATGTTTGTTATGCCAACCTTGAACTGGTTAAGCAAGGGCTTGTTATCCATACGTGGGGTAATGTAAGCGGTAGGGATAAGGAGACCGGACTTATTGTCATAAAGCCTTCGGGGGTGACCTATGGGAAAATGGTTCCGTCAGATATGGTGGTAATTGATCCTTCCGGAAATATTATAGAAGGAAAATACAGACCTTCAACCGATGCTCCGACACACCTTCTGCTTTACAGAGAATGGGAGAGAGTAGGAGGGGTTGTCCATACACATTCATCCCATGCAACGTCATGGGCACAGGCAGGTCTTGCTATTCCTCCTTTCGGTACGACCCATGCTGATCACTTTTTCGGAGAAGTTCCGTGTACCCGCGAGCTTACTGATAATGAAATAAACAGCGATTACGAGATCAACACAGGCAAGGTTATTATCGAAACAATGACCGGATTGGATCCAACGGCAGTACCCTCCGTTCTGGTCAGAAGCCATGGTCCGTTTTGCTGGGGTACGGATGCTTTTGACGCGGTTTATAATGCAGTGTCTCTTGAAGAGATCGCAAAAATTGCTATATATACAGTTATGTTGGGCATGAATGAGCCTGTATCATCAACACTTCTGCTGAAGCATTACAGCCGTAAGCACGGGAGTGACGCTTATTACGGACAGAAATAAAATTTAAGACCAAATAGTTTTCAAAATGACAAGGAAATACGTTATTGGGATTGATTACGGCACCGACTCTGTAAGATCGGTGGTCGTTGACACAACCGACGGAAGGATTGCAGGATCATCCGTATTTGAATATCCCAGGTGGAAAAAGGGACTCTTCTGTGATCCGGCAATTAATCAGTTCAGGCAACATCCTCTTGATTACCTCGAAGGGCTTGAAAAATCAGTAAAAGGTGCATTAAAAGGACTATCCCGCAATGTTGTTACGAACATTGTAGGAATATCGGTTGATACCACCGGATCTACTCCAGTCGCCGTTGATAATGAAGGTGTTCCGTTGTCGCTCAAACCAGGGTTCGAGTGTAATCCTGATGCAATGTTTGTTCTCTGGAAAGATCATACTGCGTTAAGGGAAGCTTCTGAGATCAACGACCTGGCCAGAAAATGGGGGGGCGAAGATTTTACAAAATATGAGGGAGGCATATATTCTTCTGAGTGGTTTTGGGCTAAAGTTCTTCATGTTCTTAGAAACAGTCAGGAAGTCAGGAAAGATGCCTGGTCCTGGGTTGAACATTGTGACTGGATCCCTGCAGTGCTGACAGGTAATACAAATCCCACAGAAATAAAACGAAGCCGTTGTGCCGCCGGTCATAAAGCAATGTGGCATAAAGCATTCAAAGGTTTGCCTGATCAGGAATTCCTCACAAGGCTCGATCCGTTGCTCACAGATATCAGATCCAGACTCTACTCTGAAACTTATACTTGCGATACTCCTGTGGGTACAATAAGCACCGAATGGGCAAAAAAACTGGGCCTGCCTGAAACTGTCAGAATTGGAACCGGTGCATTTGATGCACATCTGGGGGCAGTAGGAGGCGAGATCAAACCCTATAACCTTATCAAGGTAATGGGAACTTCCACCTGCGACATGATCATTGCCCCGATGAATAACGAGATAGAGAAACTTGTGGCAGGAATTTGCGGCCAGGTCGACGGATCAATTGTTCCCGGCATGCTCGGACTGGAAGCAGGTCAGTCGGCTTTCGGAGATATTTACGCGTGGTTCGTGAAACTGCTTATGTGGCCTGTGACTGATGTTATTCAATCACTTAAATGGCTCGACGCTAAAACCAAAAACAGGATACGGGAAGAGACTTCCGCCAAGCTTATTGCCGAACTAAGCAGGCAGGCAGATGCTCTGCCTCTTGAAGAAACAGCTATTGTAGCCCTCGACTGGATGAACGGAAGAAGAACCCCTGATGCCAACCATGAGCTGAGAGGCGCTATTGCCGGCTTATCACTTGGTTCAGACGCCCCCAGGATATTCAGAGCTCTGGTTGAAGCAACAGCTTTTGGTTCCAAAATGATCAATGACCGCTTTATCTCTGAAGGTGTTCGCATAGACGCGGTAATAGCTATCGGAGGAGTGGCTAAAAAGAATCCGTTTGTAATGCAGATAGTTGCAGATGTCTTAAATATGCCAATAAAAGTTGTCAGTTCTGATCAGACATGTGCCCTAGGATCTGCAATGGCAGCTGCAGTAGTGGCGGGTGTCCATGAGAATATTCCTGCTGCACAGAACGCCATGGGTGGTGGATTTGAGAGAGAATACAAGCCAGATCCTGAAAGATCATCCAGATATGAGATCCTTTATAAAAAATATAAGGACTTAGGTAATTTTGTTGAGAGTAGCAGAATTTGATTTTTCTGAATGATCATTACATGTAAACCGGACGGCCAGATATCAAGTTTTAAACAGTCAGTGAATCTAATCAGCAACATGAAACAGTCAGTTAAGCTCGCAATAATCCTGCTGCTTTTCACCCGATCGGGGCTTATCGCCCAACCTGATAAACAACCGCAGGTCAACCAACTCGTGATCGTGACCAATCATCCGGGTCCGGTTATCAGCAAGGATATTTATGGCCATTTTTCAGAGCATCTCGGGAGATGTATATATGGCGGGATCTGGGTTGGACCGGATTCCAAAATCTCCAATACAGACGGAGTCAGAAATGACGTAATTACTGCGCTAAAGGAAATAAAAATTCCTAATCTCCGCTGGCCGGGAGGCTGTTTTGCCGATACATATCACTGGAAGGATGGCATTGGTCCGAAGGCTGAACGGGCATCGATTGTAAATATTCATTGGGGAGGAGTTACTGAAGATAATTCATTCGGGACCCATGAATTCATGAGACTGACTGAACTGCTCGGATGTGACGCTTATGTAAACGGGAATGTGGGATCAGGTTCAGTAAGGGAGATGTCGGAATGGATTGAATATCTTACCTCCGATTCCGACAGCCCGATGACACGTTTACGCAAAAAGAACGGAAGAGAGGACCCATGGAAAGTACGCTATTTTGCAATTGGTAATGAGACCTGGGGGTGCGGAGGAAATATGACCGCTGATTTCTACAACAACATTATGAGACAGTATTCATCATTCCTTGGTAATTACGGAGGAAATCAGCTTTACAGGGTTGCATGCGGGCCATATGGACAAGATGTGAGCTGGACCGAGACGCTTATGAAAGATCCTGCTTCACGGGGAATGTTCCAGGGAATTTCTATCCATTATTATTCGGTTCCCGGAAACTGGGAACACAAAGGTTCCGCAACACAATTCACCGAATCAGACTGGTTCGAAACTTTCAGACTTAATTTTGAAATTGATAATATCATCAGGGGTCACGAAGCTGTGATGGACAGGTATGATCCTGAAAGAACAAAAGGTCTGGTTGTGGATGAATGGGGCAACTGGTTCGATGTCGAACAGGGAACCAATCCCGGGTTTCTATACCAGCAGAACACGTTGAGGGATGCCATCACCGCAGCCATTCATCTGAATATTTTCAATCAGCATGCTGCCAGGCTGAAAATGGCGAACCTGGCCCAGACAATCAATGTGCTTCAGTCTGTTATCCTGACACAGGATGATAAGATGGTACTGACTCCTACATATCATGTTTTCCGTATGTTCAGGGTGCATCAGAATGCAAGACTCCTCAACATGGACCTGAAATGTGAAGATTATATATTCGGAGAACGCAGGATCCCTGCAATCTCAGCTTCTGCATCAGTTGATGCTGATGGCAGGGTCCATATCTCTCTTGCAAACGTGAATCCTTCAAAAGCAGTTCAGGTAAACTGCCCGGTTATAGGCGGTATTTACAGGAAAGTTACGGCAGAAATCCTGACCTCTGATAAAATGAACTCATATAACAGCTTTGAGGAGCCTGACAGGGTCCATCCAGTTGCATTTAACGGGTTCAGTTATAAAGAAGGGATTCTTAATATTATTATGCCGGCAAAATCGGTGGTTGTACTGGAACTGAGTAAATAGATTAATTTAGTGAAATAAAAATTCACTCACAGCGGGATGAAAAAAATAAGAACAATTGCTTACAGATCAGCAGTAATAATAATTGTACTGATCATCTGTGGATTCGGGAGTGCACGGAAAAGGAAGTTTGATGTCACATTCCATCTGAACGACATCAGGAGTTTCGCGCCTTCAAACCAGATCGCAATCTGGCTGGAAAAACCCGACGGGACTCTTGTGAAAACACTTTTTCTCAGCGAGTATCTTTCCTATGGAGGATACAATATAAAAGATGTGTGCGGCGACTGGTCATCAAAATCAAACTGGAAGGAGGTTGATGTCAAAGAATTTGATGCTGTCACAAGTGCAACTCCAAGAGTTGGGGATGTGAAATTAAAACTTGAATCTCCTGCAGGAACTATTCCTGATGGAAAATATCAGGTATTCATAGAGATACATCTTGTTGATGCATATAATGAACTTTATTCCGGAGAACTTGATCTGACTGGAAAGAAGAAGGAATGCACTCTCAATGTCAGCTACAAACCGGCAAGGTATCCAAAGAAAACCGAAGGCGATCTTCTTTCGGATGTAAAGGTGATATTTAAATAGTATGTTGTATTATTGCGTTGAATATTAATGTATTTAAAACATATAATTAAAAAACCATGAAAAGGGGAAGAGATTATTCAAGGCGTGAATTTATTTCTACCACCCTACGAGGTGCTGCAGTAATAACTGCGGCAGGGATGGTAGAAACACCGTTGTTCGCTTCCGGGGGGAAAACCGAAGGAATACCGAGGAGAACTCTTGGGAAAACCGGTTTGTCAGTATCAATCCTTGCATTTGGAGGTGGTTCTCAATTCCTTAAAAATGAAGATGGTGTCTGGGAACAGCTACTTCAGAAAGCCATTGACAGCGGGATCAATCTTTTCGACACGGCGCCCGAATATACCGTTTCAAATTATTTTAAAAACGGTGAAGTGAAAAAATCGCTTGGCAGCGAAGAGCGCTTCGGTCAGGTTTTACCACCTTACAGGAAAAATATCCATTTGATTACCAAGATTGATGAGAGAGATCCGGAGAAGGTGAAGCAATCATTCGAGAACAGCCTCAAGTGCATGAAGACCGATTATCTGGATGCATTGCTCATTCATGCCATCAGCGATAAAGATAATATTTCCGACCTGGAAAAGGGCGTTTATAAGGAAATTGCAGATCTTAAGCGCCAGGGAGTGGTCAGATTTATCGGGTTTTCCAGTATGGATAGCGCCGAAAAATCGAAAGAGGTGCTTGAGAATCTTGATTTTGATATTGCCATGCTTGCTATTAATCCTACCAAATACAGGAATTATGCCGAAATAGCCCTTCCTGTTGCACAAAAGAAGGGAGTAGGCGTAATCGCTATCAAAGCCTTCAGGGATATAGTCGGAAAAGATGCCAAACCACTGGAACTTCTGGAATATATCTGGTCTCATGAAGGTATATCTGCAGCTATGGTTGGCCATACAGGCGCCAAAATTCTTGAAGAAAATATTAAGCTTGCTGTTAAGTTCGGAAAGAAGAACAATGTTGGTTTGAACAGAATTGAACTTGAACAGAGGCTAGCATCATATGCCGGTCCCCACGCTCTAGGGTGGGTGCGGCCGGGATACAGGGACACTGGAATTATTGTGTGATTTTAAAATATCTTATCATGGGCAGGTGTATGAGGGTACTTTCAGTGGCGGCAGGGATTTGTTTATTATTTACATCATGCGCAAGAAAACAGGCACATAACGGCGAATATCCAATCCGGCCGGTCCCCTTCACTTCAGTAAAACTTACAGATGATTTCTGGTCTCAAAGAATTAAAAAGAATGCCAGCGTTACTATTCCGATTGCATTCCATTATTGCGAGACCACAGGGAGAATAAAGAATTTTGAGATAGCCGGAGGTGTTGATACCGGCAATTTCCAGTCTCTTTACCCGTTCGATGATTCTGACGTATTCAAGATCATCGAAGGAGCAAGCTACTCTCTCCAGACTTTTCCGGATCCTAAACTGAACGCTTATCTGGATGCTCTCATCTACAAGATTGGAATTGCTCAGGAAGATGACGGTTATATTTACACGAATCGTACAATTGCCGAAAAGCATGAAGGTAAGGGTCTCCATGAGTGGGCGAATAAGAAGAGATGGCTGAACGATTCAATCCTGAGCCATGAGTTATATAACCTGGGGCATCTCTATGAAGCTGCCACAGCACATTATCAGGCGACGGGGAAAAGATCACTTCTCGACATCGCCCTTAAATCAGCAGATCTGGTCAATAAAGATTTTGGATACGACAGACTGAAGGTATACCCCGGACACCAGGTCATAGAAATGGGGCTTGTAAAACTTTACAGGATCACCGGTGAAAAAAAATATCTCGATCTGGCAAAGTTCTTTCTCGATATCAGGGGGCCCAGAGGTCAGCAATACAATCAGGCCGATATTCTGCCTGTGAACCAGTCACGCGCTGTGGGTCATTCCGTGAGGGCAACTTATATGTACTCAGGAATGGCAGATATTGCAGCAATTGAAGGCGATACGGCTTATCTTAATGCCATTACCAGGATATGGAATGATCTGATAGATGGTAAAATTTACCTCACCGGAGGAATTGGCGCCAGCGGTGGTAATGAAGGCTTTGCCGAACCATATAATCTTCCAAACATGTCGGCATACTGTGAGACCTGCGCATCAATTGGCGATATATTCTTCAATCACAGGTTGTTCCTGTTGCATGGCGAAGGTAAGTACATGGATATTCTCGAAAAAACCTTATATAATTCCATGCTTTCTGGTGTTTCTTTGTCGGCTGACAGATTTTTCTACCCCAATCCTCTTGAATCAAACGGGCAGCACCAGAGAAGTCCATGGTTCGGTTGTGCCTGTTGCCCTTCAAACATTGCTAGGTTTATTCCGGCAATACCTGGCTATATTTATGCTACTACCGATGAATCTGTTTATGTCAGCCTGTATATTTCAAATGATGCATCACTGACTATCGGTGATAAAAAAGTGATCATTTCACAGAAATCAGGTTTTCCCTGGGATGGGAAGGTTGAAATAAAACTGAAACCTGAAAACTCGGCCAGGTTCGCTTTGAGGCTTAGAATACCGGGATGGGCTGAAAATGAAGCAATACCCGGTGGTCTTTATAAATTTGAGGATAAAAACGATGAACATTTCAAAATTCTGGTCAATGGCAAACCAGCGCTCTATATCATTAAGGACGGTTATGCGGTAATACGGCGGAAATGGAAACAGGATGACAGGATTGAGCTGGATCTGCCCATGCCGGTAAGAAGGGTGGTTGCAGACGAACACGTTGTCGATGACAGGGATAAAGTGGCAATTCAGAGAGGTCCGGTTATCTTTTGCGCGGAGTGGCCGGATAATGGAGCTGGTAATGTCCTGAACATGATGCTGAGCAAAGATGCCGAAATGAAAGCTGAATATCAGCCGTCGTTTCTTCAGGGAGCAGAAGTGATACATACAAAGGGATGCCAGACTAAACGCGCTCTTGACGGCAGAATTGATACACTGCCTTCAGAGCCTATGACGCTTATCCCATATGCATTCTGGAATAACAGGGGGCCCGGCCAGATGATGGTTTGGCTGCCTGAATCACCACGATCAACAAAACCTCTCCCGGCGCCAACAATAGCTTTTAAAAGCGAAGTTAAGGCAAGTAAGGCTTCCCAAAGCCTGTCGGCTGTCAATGACCAGATTGAACCATCATCATCGGCTGACCAGTCTGTGCCATACTTTACATGGTGGCCTGATAAAGGAACATGGGAATGGGTGCAGTACCATCTCGATCGCCCTGAAAGAATTTCGAGAGCAAAGGTTTACTGGTATGATGATGGCCCCAATGGAGGTTGCCACCTTCCGGATGAATGGGAAATACTATATCTTAACGGCAATGTTTGGGAACCTGTAAAAACTTTCGGGAAATACAACATTTCGGCTAATGAAGTAAATCTGATTTCATTCCGTCCGATCGTGACCCAATCGGTAAAGATCAAGGTAAAGCTGAACAAGGACTTTTCTGCAGGATTATATGAATGGATTATTGAATAGATAAAATGAAATGAAGATAAAACTGATAATTCTCGGACTGATAACCGGCGTTACATGCGGTTTCGGACAGCAAACATCTTTTGTGCTTAACAAGACCGAATATTTTGAGAGGGAAGGTGTGAATGTAATGGCATTCCAGGATATATATCCGGAAGGTCACCAGGGTGGCGTTGCAGTGATAATGAACGGACGGAGGGTTGCCACCAACGGAGATATCAGGCTTGATGAAACGCCTGGCCAGTGGCAGCCAATACCTAAACAACTCGACAGAAAAGTTGACCCGGCAGGAAATACCATTACAGTTAAACTGGCTTATCCTGATCCGGCAAATGACAGAAAAGGATATAATCCAATAATTTATCCTGACCTCAATCTGACTTATACCGTTAGCGTAAAAGCTGCCGGAGAGTCGATTATAGTCACTGTTGATCTTGATAAGCCAGTGCCTAAGGAATTCCTTGGCAAGGTTGGATTCAACATGGAATTATATCCCGGCTGGTTGTATGGCAAAACATGGATGCTTGGCGGAAAATCAGGTATCTTCCCCCGGCAGGCAAACGGTCCGGCTATGATTGACGTTAGGGGTAAGGTGGTTGCCTCAATGCCTATGTCAACCGGAAAGATCCTTACCGTTGCTCCGGAGGAAGACCTGCAACGTATGAAGATCGAATCAAAAAACGGCGATCTCCAGTTGATCGATGGAAGATATGAGCATAACAACGGCTGGTTTGTGGTCAGGTCAGTTGTGGCTGAAGGAGTTTCAAAAAATGCAGTGGAGTGGATCATTACTCCAAACTGTGTAAAAGGATGGATGAGTGAACCTGTTGTGCATGTTTCACAGATCGGGTACCTCCCTTCGCAGCAAAAAGTTGCCATTATTGAACTTGATAAAAAAGATAACAAAAAACAAAAAACTGCGCTTTTCAGGATAAGCGAAAATGGGGAGAAAAAAGAAGTTATGAGCGGAGACCCTGCAACCTGGGGAACCTTCCTCCGATATAATTACCTGAAATTTGACTTTACCGGTGTTAAACAGGAAGGCATGTATTTCGTTGGTTACGGCAATCATCAATCACAACCATTCCGGATTGCCCCTGATGTTCTTAGCCGTAATGTCTGGCAACCTGTTATTGAGTATTTCCTGCCTGTTCAGATGTGCCATATGCGCGTTAATGAAAAATACCGTGTCTGGCATGGCCTGTGTCATATGGACGATGCCCTTATGGCACCGGTTGACCATAATCATTTTGACGGATACATGCAGGGGAAATCCACTCTGACAAACTTTAAGCCGGGCGATCATGTTCCAGGCCTTAATTGCGGCGGATGGCATGATGCAGGAGATTATGACCTGAGGGTCGAATCCCAGAGCGGAGAATCATATATACTTACTGAAATATATGAAGCCTTCGGAACAGACTATGATGAAACAACTATAGATCAGGCTGATCACCTTGTTGAGATACATCAGCCCGATGGAAGGAACGATATCCTGCAACAGATTGAACATGGAGCCCTGTCAGTTGTGGGCGGGTATAGGAACCTCGGACGGTTATACCGCGGGATAATTGAAGGTGACAAGAGACAATATACTCTGCTTGGTGATGGTTCGACAATGACTGACGGACTGGCCTATGACAGCAAACTTAAGCCCGGCGGGAAAACCGGAACAACATCAGGAGTGCCCGATGACAGATGGGTTTTTACCGAGGATAATCCTGCACGAGAACTTGGAACCGCCTCGCATCTTGCAGCTGTATCAAGGGTGCTTAAAGGTTTCAATAACGACCTGAGCAATCAGTGTCTCTCAATAGCCCGGGAGATATTTAATCATGACTATCAGATGAACCAATGGTCTGAAGGGGCTAAATTACATGCAGCTGCCGAACTATATTTGACAACGGGCGAACCTCAATACAGACAGTATCTTATCGATAATAAAAAAGCCATTGTTGACGGGATCAGGGAAACAGGATGGTTCATTGGAAGAGTGCTTCCGAAAATTAATGATCCCGGTCTGACCTCAGATGTGAGAAACGCTATTAAGGGAGTGGCTGAAGAAATTACCAAATTATCCTCCGAGACTCCGTTCGGAGTTCCTTATCGTCCTCATATATGGGGAGCAGGATGGGATATTCAAAGCTTTGGCGTTCGTCAGTATTACCTTTACAAGGCTTTCCCTGATATCTTTTCACCGGAACCGATTTTCGATGCACTCAATTTTATCCTCGGAGTACACCCTGGAGAAAACACATCCTCATTTGCATCAGGAGTTGGAGCAAGATCTACTGTTATAGCCTACGGAGTAAACAGGGCAGATGAGTCTTACATTCCCGGAGGGGTCTCCTCTGGTACCGCTCTTATCCGGCCTGATTACCCTGAACTCCTTGACTGGCCTTATCTCTGGCAACAACAGGAATATGTCCTCGGTGGTGGTTCATCAAACTTCATGTTCCTTGTTCTTGCTACCGATCAGTTGTTATCAGGTAAATAAATTAAAAGAAATGCTCTCAGAGGCACTTGTTTTTTATATTATATTAGCATATAAAGTATTATAACCTTCAATGAAAAAACTGGAATATTTATCAATACTGCTGGCTGCACTGTTGTTTACTTCATGCGGACAGTCGTCAAAACAAACTGAAATGGTAAGAAAAGAAAATTTCGGGAGTTACAAGGGCAAGGATGTCTATCTGTTTACCCTTACCAATAAGTCTGGTAATGTCATCAGAATCACCAACTACGGAGCTAAGATCACCTGGATCGAAGTTCCTGACAGGCAGGGTAAAAAGGAGAATATTACATTCGGCTATGATACATTTGATGAAGTTGTAAAGGGCGATATGTCGTTTGGCTCAACCGTGGGAAGGTATGCAAACAGGATTTCTCATGGAAAATTCATGCTCGACGGTGTGGAATATAATCTTCCGAAGAATGATGGCCGGAATACACTGCATAGCGGTCCCGCGGGATGGCACAGCGTTGTATGGAACGCAGAGGTGCTGACTAAAAGTGAATACCCTTCCGTCAGATTGACCTATGAAAGCCCCGATATGGAAAATGGATTCCCCGGTAAAGTAAACGCTGAGATCGTGTTTACATGGACAGATAAAAATGAAATAGTTATGGATTATAAGGCTGTCACTGATAAAAAAACAGTAATAAACCTGACAAACCATGCTTATTTCAATCTTCATGGTGTAGGGAACGGGGATATCCTTGATCATGAATTGTTGCTGAAAGGTTCAGCATTCACGCCTGTCGACTCTGTGATGATACCTACCGGCGAGATCCGTCCTGTTGCAGGCACTCCGTTCGATTTCACAACACCGCGTAAAATTGGTGAGAGAATAGGTGAAAATTATGATCAGCTCATTCTTGGCAGGGGCTATGATCATAACTATATCCTCGATAATAAAGATACTGTTGATGTATCCGTTTACGAGCCTCAAAGCGGGAGGATGCTTGAAGTAATTACCGATCAGCCTGGTATGCAACTATATACCGGAAACTTCCTTGACGGGAAGAATATTGGCCACGGAGGCAAAAAACTAAACTACCGGTCGGGTATGTGCCTCGAGTCGGGTCATTATCCGGATAGTCCCAATCATCCTGATTTCCCTTCCACCGTGTTAAACCCGGGAGAAACATACAAAACCACGACAATTTACAGATTCTCGGTTAAATGAATTAACTATATATTTTAACCGCCGGACTGACCTGGTGCTTCCTGCAGACCGGCGGATATATTTCCGCGATCCGACTGATTTCGGCAGGAGATATTTATTTGCTTAAAATTATTAACTTGCGATTAAAAGCTGGTCTGAGGAATCTAATTTTTATAAGAAGTGATGACCCACTCCGACATTAGTGATGCACAACTTGTAAAAGGATTAATAGATGGTAACCTTCTGGCATTCAATACTCTATTCAAAGAATACAGCGTCAGGCTGTATCGTTTTGCTGAGGGGTATCTAAAGTCAGCTGAAGAGGCTGAAGAACTAGTTCAGGAAGTCTTTACCATAATCTGGGAAAAGAGAAAAGATCTAAAGGAAGAATTCTCTTTCCGGTCTTACCTTTTTACCATTGCGTTCAATCTCATCCGGAAACATTTCAGGGCTCGCAGATACCGGACAGAATATATAAACTCAGGTCTCTGGGAAGACCTTGATCTTCAGACAACAGATAAAGTTACCTATAATTCATTGCTGCAATATGTAAGTGAACTGGTTGAAAAACTTCCTGATAGGCGGAAGGAGATCTTTATAAAGAGCAGATTTGAAGGATATTCCGTGAAGGAAATATCCGAAGAACTGAAGCTCAGTCATAAAACCGTTGAAAATCAGCTTACAAATGCATTAAAATTCATCAGGGCAGGTCTGCATGAAGAAAATATCGGACTTGTTCTTTTCTTCTTCCTGTTTATTTTATAAAGAGATTTTTTTTTCAACAGGATAGGTGTAATCTGGTCTTAAAGGATATTACCAAAAAAGAAGTTTCTCATTTTACTGTTTTTTTAGATATAGGGTGCCGGATATGGAGATTTGGACTTTAATCCGTTTTATGTATCCGTTTTACTGGCAGATTATTGATTTTCCGGGATTGAATGCCAGATAAGCCGGAGGGAAACAAGGCGGCGGAACCAGCATCAGAAATTTAATTTTATGGGACAGAGTGATCTGGATTTAAAAAGGCTGGAGAAGTTTTTCGAGGGTAAAGCTACCCCGGAAGAACAGGTATATATTGAGTACTTATTCTCCAAGAAGGAGAATGAAGGGGAGCTCAGGAAGATACTTTCCAGAAAGTTTACCAAGGTGATGAGTGAGGAGGCTATGGATGACATCAGCCTTGAACATATTCTGCACAGAATTCATTACAATATTAATGTAAGTGAGGCAGGAAAGAAGAAAAACAGATTCTTTCAAATAAGCTTAAAGGTTTTACGGATTGCCGGTCTGATAATTCTTCCGTTCCTTGTGTACTGGGGATTACGCGGATTTTATACGGTAAAGGCAAGGGAAGAGGCATGGACAGAAATAATGGCGCCGGCCTGGACAAGGGCACAGTTTACTTTACCAGACGGCTCAACCGGTTGGTTGAACAGTAATTCTTCAGTCAGGTACAATCTGGATTTCGTTAACGACAGACATCTGATCCTTAATGGAGAAGCATTTTTTGATGTCTACAAGGATACGGACAGGCCATTCAGGGTCTCAACTAATGATGTGGTTCTGAAAGTTCTTGGTACCAGATTCAACGTGGCTTCCTATGATAATGAGCCCAATATTGAAGTAGTACTCGAAGATGGCATCCTGGTCTTCAATGATGATGAACATAAAGATATCTACTCGATGAATCCCTCTGATCTTGTTATATGGAACAAGAAGAAAAAGGAGATGACATCTGAAGTAGTTCAGACTCAGAAATACCTTTCCTGGAAAGATGGTAAGCTGGTTTTCCGGAATGATCCTCTTGATGTGATATGCAGGAGACTTGGAAGATGGTATAATGTTGACGTTGAAATGAAAGTGGCTGCTTTTGATAACCTGAGGCTGAGAGCTACCTTCGTGGATGAGAATCTTGAAACAGTTCTCGACCTGCTTAAACGAAGTCTTCCTATTGATTACCGGATACAGGAAGGAAGACTGAATACCGATAATACTTATTCAAGAAAAAAAGTGATTATTTTACCTAGAACCAAATAACCCGATTAGAAACTAAACCTCTATTGCCTATGGTATAAACCTGTCGTGGAAAAAACAGGAAAGCGTCGTAACCGCTTTCCTGTATAATTGCTTAGTTACTATCTGAAAAATAACCTAAACAAAACCTTTCAAAGTTATGAAAAAAAATTTTGATCGCCGGATCAGGTCATGCCCGGCTCTAAAAAAACTAATCATGGAACTAAAAATCGCATTCCTATTAATTGTTGCAGGAATTACCAATGTTTTTGGTGCTCCTACCTATTCACAGGTAGCCAAGGTGTCACTTGATGTGAATCACCAGAGTCTTGAACAAGTTATGGATGAGATAGAGGCACAGAGCGAGTTCTATTTTATCTTCAACCAGAAGCAGATAGATGTCAGTAGAGTTGTGGATGTTCATGCAGATAATGAACTTATTACTGATATTCTGCCTGAATTGTTCAAAGATACCAATGTTCATTATGCTATTCTTGACAGGAAAATACTCCTGACCACTGAATCTCTCGAAAAGAGCCCGTCTATTGCCAACCCGGCTGAACCTCAGCAGAAAGTTATTACAGGGGTGATAACCGATTCAAAAGGCGCTCCCGTTCCCGGAGTAAACATAACCATCAAGGGTACTTCTATCGGAATCATAGCCGACGCCAACGGAAAATACTCTTTACCGGTCTCGGAATCCAATGCAACTCTTGTTTTTAGCTTCATTGGTTACCAGTCACAGGAAGTTGCTGTAGGTGGACGGAGTGTTATTGATGTAACTCTTGCAGAAGAAACGACCGTACTCAATGAAGTTGTTGTAACTGCTCTTGGTATTAAAAAGGAAGCCAAAAAACTTGGTTATGCCACATCCACAGTTGCCAGTGAAAACCTTACGACTGAAAGGACTGTAAACGTTGGTAACAGCCTACAGGGCAAAGTTGCCGGTCTTAACGTCTCAGCGCCTGCAGGAGGCCCCGGTGGTTCATCAAAAATCCGTATCCGTGGTCAATCTTCATTCGGGGGAAATAACTCACCTCTGATTATCGTAAACGGAATCCCGATCAATAACTCGGCAATATCTGCCGGTGGATCAAACGGTAACGGAACGGGTAACCCTACTGGCGGATCCTCCGACCAGGGTGATGGTCTGCAGAGTATTAACCAGGATGATATTGAAACCGTCACTGTTCTCAAGGGAGCAGCAGCAGCAGCTCTCTATGGCTTCCGCGCAAAGGACGGCGCTATTATAATCACTACAAAGAGCGGTGCTTCAAAACCAGGAATCGGTGTTGAATTCAATTCGAATTTCCAGGCTGATCAGGCTCTTGATTATACTGATTTTCAGTATGAATATGGCCAGGGTGAATATGGAGTACGTCCAACGACAGTAGCAGAGGCACAAAGTTCCGGAGTATGGAGCTTCGGAGAAAAATTTGACGGTGCACTGACACCTCAGTTCGATGGTACAACCAAACCCTATCTCCCCAATAAAAACAGGATCAAGGATTTCTATCGTACAGGTTATGCATTCACCAACTCTCTCGCTCTTACAGGCGCCAACGATAAAGGCAACTTCAGACTCTCATTCGCGAACACCGATGCCAACGCTATAGTCCCGAACTCAGACTACCATAAAAAAATAGTCAACTTCGGACTTAACTATAAGTTTATTCCGCAGTTATCACTGCAGATGAACTTCAACTATTCCAATGAATGGAACCATAACCCTCCGCAGATCGGTATCCAGGATATGAACGCCAACTCTACAATCTATACAATGGCGAACAGTATTGATGTTGCATGGCTGAAGAATACCTATATGGATGCCAACGGCAATGAACAGCCTCTTTCACGTTTCACCAACAGGAACAACCCTTATTGGGTGGCTTATAAAAGATTTGAAAATGTGAAACGTGACCGTATATTTGGAAATATTTTGCTGAAATATCAGATATTTAAATGGTTATATGTTCAAGGACGTGTCGGTGAAGATTATTTTACCCGTCCTTATAACTATGACCGTCCTACAGGTACCCGTTCAATCTCTGCCGTTACATCGGGATTTAACGGATACTATTACCAGGATGTTACCACATTCCGCGAACTTAACATGGATTATCTGATCGGAGCTAACAAAACTTTCGGCAGGTTCGGGATAGATGCAACTTTCGGCGGAAATAGCATGAGACAGATATCCGATAATATCGGTACCTCTGTAACAAACTTCTATGTAAGAGATCTTTATACTATTGGTAACGGACAAACAAAAAGCCCATTTTATAGTTATTCAAAGAAGTATGTAAATTCATTATACGGTTCTCTGGATTTATCTTACAAGAATTTCCTTTACCTGAACGCTACTGCGCGTAACGACTGGTTCTCAACACTGAATCCTAAATCTAACAACTACCTTTACCCTTCTGTTAGTTTAAGCTATATCGTAAGCGAATCCTTGAAGATGCCTTCGTGGTTGAACTATGCAAAGGTAAGAGCTTCCTATGCCGAAGTTGGAGGTGACACAGATCCATACTCAAATAACCTTTATTATTCTGTCAATGCAAACCAGTTCAACGGAATTGCTCTTGGATCTATAAGCAGTGCAGTTAGTCCCAATGCCAATCTTCGTCCGCTTAAGGTAAAAGAGACAGAAATTGGTCTTGAAATAAGGACACTGGACAGCAGGGTTAACCTCGATATTTCAGCATACCGGAAAAATACAGTCGATGAGATCCTGAAAGTGGATGTCTCCAATGCATCAGGATTCAGCCAGACACTTGTGAACGTTGGTAAACTGCATAACAGAGGTGTTGAAATGCTGCTTACTCTTGTACCGGTGAAAGGAGATAACTTCACATGGGAGACTGGTTTCAATACCAGCTATAACATGAGCAGAGTGGATAAACTTGCCGGTGGACAGGAAAGATTTGATGTAGGTACCGGTGAATTTTTCGGATATGTTTCTCATGAAGTAGGGAAACCTCTCGGTTCTTTACGTGGATTCGACTACAAACGCGATGCAAATGGGAAAATTATCACTGTAAATGGTAAATTTCAGCAGGGTAATCTCGTGACTTTCGGAAGTGGAATTCCAAAGTATGTTGGGGGCTGGCTTAATACATTTAGTTATAAGAATATAAGAGTCTTTACTCAGGTCGATTTCAAAGCCGGATATAAGATTATGTCCAACTCCAACCTTAACTTTATCCGTGAAGGACTTTCAAAAAAGTCACTTGTAGGTCGTGATGGTGGGGTCATATTTGACGGTGTCAATACAGACGGTACTCCTAATACAACTGCAGTTGAGGCAGAATCCTTCTACTCGCAATACCGTAGTACAGCGCTAGCTGCTCCATTTATTTATAACGGGAGCTTCATCAGATGGCGTACTTTGTCTATAGGATATGACTTGTCCAAGTATGTTACCAAAATTCATCTCAGAGGACTTGTTATTTCTGCAGTATGCAATAATGTTCTCATGATCAAGAAATACATTGATAACCTTGATCCGGAAGCACAGGTGTCTGCATCAGATAACCTTCAGGGTATTGAAACTCATACACTGCCTACCACTCGTAGCTTTGGTTTTAACCTCAACGTTAAATTCTAACCTATAGATAATTAAGATTATGAAACGAATATATATTTATCTCACACTGGCTCTTCTTCTCTTCAGTCTAACCAGATGTGATAAAGATTTTGAGGAAATTAATACCAATCCGGTTTTGGCTACCTCACTTGATCCTGGCTATCTGTTTTCTACAGCTCAATTCAGTTCTGCTGTAAATACTCTTGCTTATCAGAGTGCAATAGTTCAGCAAATTGTTACTCCTTTTACTGGTGTGCTTGAAGGAGGTAATCATAATGTTGTATATGATCCTAACTCAAACCTGCTTTTCAATTATATGTATTTAAATGGGGGTAGTAGCGTGACTGGAGGCGGTCCTGTTGTACTGCTAACCGATGTTATTGATTTGACAAAGGATGATCCCTCCCGAAGTAATCTTTATAATATGGCTCGTATAATGAAGGCCTATATCTTTCAGATTCTGGTTGATACTTATGGCGATGTTCCATATACCGATGCAGGAAAAGGTTTTCTGTCTAGTATATACTTGCCGGTATACGATAATTCCGAAGATATTTATACTGATCTTTTGAAGGAACTTACCGAAGCTGTTGCTGCTCTTGACGCGTCAAAAAGCCTGGAGAAAAATGATCATTTCTACGCTGGTGATATTGCAAAATGGAAGAAACTGGGAAATTCAATTCTTCTTCGTGTTGCTATGCGCTATTCCAAGGTCAATCCTACTCTGGCCCAGCAATATGTGGCAGCAGCATACGCGGGTGGTGTTATGGAATCCATAAGTGATAATGCTTATATCAAGTTCAATTCAACATTCAATAACCCATCGGGAAATACTTATCAGGGAACTGAACGAGCCAACTACTATCTGGCAAGACCATTTGTTGACTATCTTAAAAACACCGGCGACCCGCGTCTGGCTGTTATAGCAGTTAAGTATGAATTTCCTGCAAACCCGCTTGCAACTGCCGGTACTGAAGATACAACTCCTGCCGATCAGATTGGAATGCCAATGGGTTATAGTGAAGGGACAATTTCTGAAGATCCTCTGTATCCTGGGAAATCTGGCGCTGCATGGAAATACTCTCAGCTAAACCGACGTACTGTAGCTAAACTGGAAGTTCCTGAATTCTTTGTAACTTATGCACAGACAGAATTACTACTGGCAGAAGCAGTCCAGAAAGGATGGATCACAGGCGACGTTCAGTCATTTTATGAAGCTGGAGTAAGGGCTCATATGAACCAGATGGCACAATACGATGCTACTGCTACAATCGCTGTGGCTGATCAGGATGCTTATCTGCTTGCAAATCCGTTCGTTCCGGCAAATGCCCTCGAACTGATTAATACTCAGTACTGGATCGCATCTTTCCAGAATGGTTCCGAAGCCTGGGCAAACTTCAGGAGAAGCGGGTATCCAGCTCTCACTCCAAACCCGTACCCAAGCGCTGATCCGGCTGTCGCCGGTGATTTTATCCATAGACTGGTTTATCCTGTAAGAGAAAAATCAGTTAATGAGGCTAATTATAATGCCGCTGTTAGCAGAATGGGCGAAGATAACCTGGCTACACGCATTTTCTGGGATATTAACTCAAAGAAATAGTTACCCGGTCTGTTTTCTTAGAGGTATTCCTCGATAATTTTATTACGGGTACACACCTGGTTCCTTCACGGAACCGGGTGTGCTTACCTTTTATTTCTCAAATTTTATACATAACTGATAATGAAAGATTTTTTTAAAAGAACGGATATGTCTCGGTGTCAGAAAGGGAAGGGAAAGGGAAGTATTGTAAATGATCCATCATATATCGAAGCCGGAACTAACAGCCGGAGAAGCTTTCTCAGAAAGGCAGCTCTCGGGGGTATAGCAATCGGTGGAATGATGAATTTTTCAGTTGAAGATACACTGGCACAGGTCACATCCAAAGTAAACCGGTCCTCCAATCCTTCTGATCTGAAGATTACGGACCTGAGGGTAGCAATACTCGGTGACAGAGGTTGGCGCAGATCGATCATCAGAATTGATACAAACCAGGGGATCTCAGGCCTGGGAGAAGTTAGGGACGGGGCAGACGAACGGTATGCTTTATTCCTTAAGAGCAGAATATTGGGACTTAATCCCTGTAATGTTGAAATGATATTCAAGATAATCAGGCAATTCGGATATCACGGACGTCAGGGGGGAGGAGTTTGTGCTGTTGAAATGGCCCTCTGGGATCTTTGCGGGAAAGCATATAATGTCCCGGCCTGGCAGCTTCTAGGCGGTAAATACAGGGATAAGGTCAGACTTTATGCCGATACTCCTGGCGCTGAAGATCCTGTTCTGTTTGCCGAGGTAATGAAGAAAAGGGTTGATGAACAGGGCTTTACATGGCTGAAAATGGACCTGGGAATACATGTCGTGGCTAAACAGCCCGGAACGCTTGTGAATGCCAAATTCTGGGATGGCGCTGTTGGTCAGTATGATACCAGGGCCTATATGGGCTACGGCAACGCACTCCATCCTTTCACACAGGTGCAGATCACCGAAAAAGGGCTGGAAGGTCTTGCTGAATATGTTGATGATGTGCGCGAAGCTGTAGGATATGAAATGCCTCTTTGTGCCGATCATTTCGGTCACTTTGATGTAAATAATTCAATCAGGTTCGCTAAGACAATGGACAAATTCAGACTGGCCTGGCTGGAAGATATGGTTCCCTGGTTTTATACAGATCTCAACAAAACACTATCCGATGCTGTTGAAACACCGATAGCTACCGGCGAAGACATTTATTGCCTGCGCGATGGATTCAAACCTCTGATAGATGCACATGCCGTCGATATCATCCATCCTGACCTTGCCACTTCAGGCGGTTTGCTTGAAACCAAAAGAATCGGGGATTATGCTGAAGAACATGGTGTCGCCATGGCAATGCACCAGGCTGGTTCGCCTATCACATTCATGGCAAACGTGCATTGTGCTGCTGCAACCCAGAATTTCCTGGCCCTCGAACATCATAGTGTCGACGATCCCCAGTGGGAGACCCTGGTAAAACCAACCGGCAGTCAACCTCTTATCACAAAGGGATTTGCCAATGTGCCACTTGACGCGCCCGGTCTGGGAATAGAACTGAACGAGGACGTATGTAAAAAACTTGCAACACAAAAAGGTTATTTTGAGCCTACTCCGGAATGGAACGAAAAACGTTCCCACGACAGGATCTGGAGTTGATACGGGACAGAAGAAAGGGAAAAGACTGCCGTCCGCCGGCAGTCTTTTTTATTATCTTTAAAATCACTAATATCATAACTTGAAATACCGGCATCGTTTGCCAGTCATAAATTCAATTTAAAATTCCTGCCAGGTGAAAAACAGATTCCTTAACCTATTGCCATTTGTGGCTCCAAAGCTCCTGATCGCAGTCGCTTCTTCTGCTGTCATTATGCTTACCTGCTGTAATGCTTTCCATAAATCAGATGGTCTTATATTATTTGTCTCTGCTTCGGGAAGTGATTCTTTTTCAGGTTTGAAGAAGAACCACAACAAAAGTACTGACGACGGACCTCTCGCGACCCTCGACGGAGCTCGGGATGCAGTGAGAAAATTGAAACATGAAGGAAAGCTTCCTCACGGTCCTGTTAAGATCATCCTTGAAGAGGGTACATATGTGCTAGACCATCCGTTTTGCATCGATAATACAGATAGCGGGCAGGATTCATTGTCTCCTGTTATTTATTGTCCGGAACCGGGCAAAGTGGTCCGGGTAACCGGGGGGAAATATATTTCGGGATGGCAACCTGTTACCGATAAGTCAGTTGTCGACATGATCAGACCTGAAGTAGTCCGGTTTATCCGGCAGGCAGATCTGAAAGATGCAGGTCTCAGCGAATTCGGTTCTCCATATGGAGGAGGGTCTGAACTCTTTTTTAATGATATGCCTATGCAGATTTCGAAATATCCTAACCGGGGTTATGTCAGGATCACAGGATTGCTCAATATTAATCCCGTTGACATCAGGGGCACGAAGGGAGACCGTACAGGCAGATTCAGGTATGGCGATGCCAGAATATCTGAATGGATACGGGAAAAAGATCCCTGGGTGCACGGATACTGGTTCTGGGACTGGAGTGAGGAGCGACACAGGATAGCCGGGATTGATACCGCCAGGAAGATACTGGAGGTAATGCCTCCTTATCATACATATGGTTACCGGACCGGACAATGGTTTTATGGTTTCAACCTGTTGTCGGAGATCGACGAACCTGGAGAATATTACATCGACAGATCTTCCCCGGTCATATATTTCTATCCTCCGTCATCAGTTGACTCGGGAAAAGCATACCTGTCGTGCAACAAAAATCTTATAGTGGCCGACCATGCATCTAATGTTATTTTGCGTGGAATAATCCTTGAAGGCTGCCGGGAGGCCGCTGTATTAATGAAAGAGTGTGAAAACGTATCAGTGGAAGGTTGCGTGATCAGGAATACAGGCGATTGTGCTGTTGATATTTCGGGTGGACACTGTAACGGCGTCAAAGGTTGTGATATTTATAATGCCGGAGGAGCCGGAATTAAAATTGCTGCAGGTGATCGCAAGTTACTGATTCCGGGAAACTGTTATGCCGATAATAATGATATTCACCATATCGCGAGGCTCAAACGTGTTTATAACCCGGGTGTTACAATTAGCGGTGACGGTAACCGGATAACCCATAATCTGATAACCAGTGTGCCGCATATGGCAATCGGATTTCATGGCAATGATCACCTTATTGAGTTCAATGAGATTGACAGCGCCTGCTATGAGTCAAATGATGCCGGTGCGATATATACCGGAAGAAACTGGACAATGAGGGGAAACATGATAAGATATAATTACCTTCATAACATCTCGGGATTTGAAGGAAAAGGATGCGTTGGCATTTATCTCGACGATGCTTTTTCTTCTGCCCAGATCTTTGGGAATGTTTTTAAAAATGTTACCAGGGCAATGATGATAGGAGGAGGTAGGGATAATAAGGTGCTGAATAACATTTTTGTTGACTGCATCCCGTCGCTTCATGTAGATGCAAGAGGGCTTGGCTGGATGAAAGATGAACATATTCCCGGATGGATAAAGGAAGCAGCTGATTCAGGTACAATACAGGGCGTTGCCTATAATAAACCTCCGTACAGTACCCGGTATCCGGAGCTTGTTAATATCCTGCAGGATGAACCAAGGGCTCCGAAGGGGAATGTGATCTCAAATAATGTCTGTTACGGAGGAGTATGGGATAAATCAGCCGGATTCTGGAACATGTCAATTGAGGATAAGGCACGGCCTTATCTGAAGATGGAGAATAATATCGTGTCTCCGGGTTCTATTGTGGCCGACAGCCTGTCGTCGGATATAATCCGGACTGACCCTGGTTTCACAGACAGAATTGACCCGGAAAGAGGTAAATTTCAGCTGGGGCAGGGTTCTCCGGCATTGCTTCATGGCTTTAAACAAATCCCTTTCGAAAAGATTGGGCTTTATCAGGATAAAATAAGGGCATTGAAGCCTGGCAAAAATTAATTCTATGATCAGAGGAACATCGAATTTCTTCATGGCTGGTTTATTATTCTCAGTCATGCTGTCTTTCTTGTCCTGCAACAGGCACAATAGTGTAAAGCTTATTCTAAGCTGTGAGAAGGATAATGATCTTTTCAGGACACTGATGAATAATAATATTGCATGTCTGAGGTTTGATAACCCGGAAGCCGCTATTGAACACGCCGGTGACGGAACAGGGGTGATGATACTTGCTGACGGATATCCGGGTAAAACAACCAGCCTCACCCAGGATTTATTATCAAAGGCTGAAAAAAAGAAGCTCCGTATGTTTATCGAATATCCTTCATCAATTCCAGGGATGGAATTATTGACTCCGAGGGAAACGAACCTTGAAAGGGTGGTTGTTACTACTGATTCTATACCAGGTATCTTCAGAATGCAGATACTCGCGTTTCATGGATGCAGATTTGTACCTGTGAAAACCCGGAGCCCTCTTCTCGCTATCGGGAAGGTTGCAGGATTTGACAGAGCAGTCTACGGACTGGATGATAATTCCGAATCAGGTTCAATACTTTTCCGGCTCCCTGCAACAGGCTGGATTATCTCAACTACCAAGCTAAGCCAGTTTATAACAGCACGATATGCTCCGAAGGCGGCTATGCGGTCACTGTGGAGTTATATACTTCATTACCTGACTGGTGAAGATGGCATTTCCGGAGAACTGAACTGGATTCCTGATGTCAGGCCTTCATTCGGTAAGGATGAACAGCCGGGTCCCGGCTCTGCCCGGCTTGCTGTGGAAAGAGGAATTGACTGGCATAAAAAGGCTAAACTCATTCTGAGCAATGAGGGTTGGAATGAATACAGAACTCTGTGGAACCTGAACGATTCAAATATTCATACAACTGTTCCGGCAATAGATAATGCCGCTCCCCAACCGGTTTCAATGCCGGGTGACGGAACTTTCGGAGTCCTTGAAGGTATTGCGTCAATGATCGACGAAAAGGGAAACCAACCTGTAAGGTGGTGGTTGAGAAGCGATTCAAATGGTGAGAGTTCCCTGGCATTCGCGCTCAGATGGATGATGGACGGGGATAAATTCAGTAAAAATGTCGCGGGAAATCTTCTCGACTGGCTGTATTTCAATTCAGGTCTGTTCCAGAATGATCCCTCCAGGGCAAACTACGGACTTCTTCTCTGGGCTCCGGGTAATGCCCAGGCTCTTTATCAGGACAATGACGTTAAAGCAATACTGGGCTGCATAGGTACATCTGCCGTTCTCGGAACTGATAAATGGAATGAAGTACTTGCAAAGAATATTCTGGGTAATTTTCGCACCACCGGTAAGAATGGTTTCAGAGGCTGGAGAATAGAGAATCCGGAACTTCTCTCCGGAGGATGGAGAAAGTACAATGAAAGAAATACAATTCAGCTGCAGCCACATTATGAAGCGTGGACATGGGCCTCATATCTCTGGCTTTACGACAAAACGGGTTGGAAGCCATTGTTGGAGAAGACCAGGAATGGTATCGCTATGATGATGGCTGCATATCCGTCGGGTTGGAGATGGACTAACGGATTACAGCAGGAAAGAGGCAGAATGCTTCTTCCTCTTGCATGGCTGATAAGGGCGATGACAGACCTGAATACAGGAAATGGCTCAGGATTATCGCGGCGGATATGGCAAAATGCCAGGATGAGTCAGGCGCTATCAGGGAAGAGCTTGGTGAACCGGGGCACGGCGATATGGCTCCTCCGGCTGGCAATGAAGAATATGGTAAGGGTGAAGCGCCACTTATACAGCAAAACGGAGACAGCGTCTCAGATCTATTGTATACCTGCAATTTTGCATTTCTCGGACTGAATGAAGCATCTGCCGCTACAGGAGACAGCCTCTGCAAATCTATGGCCGATAAGCTGGCAAATTTTCTTATCAGGATACAGATAAGGAGCGAGAACCATCCTGAATTGGACGGAGGCTGGTTCAGGGCATTTGATTACAGGCAGTGGGAATACTGGGGTTCCAATGCAGATTCCGGCTGGGGCGCGTGGTCTATTGAAACCGGCTGGACACAGGCCTGGATACCGACTGTGCTGGCAATGAGGGAAATGAAGATTAACCTGTGGGATATAAGCAGAAAGAGCACAATAGGGAAACGATTCAATCAGATAAGAAAGGAAATGATCCCAGATTAATTTAGTTTCCTGAGCTTTGATCCGTATTCATTCCAGAGTTCTGCCGCAATATCTGTTGGATCGCCTTCAGGAATTGCTGAGATCTTATCATCCTGAACTGATATCCAGTTTTCCTCCCAGACCCGGATATCATTAATGAACCTGTCATAGTCAAGTTTACGACCTCCCCTGATCTCTTCCATCATGGAGTCGAAGAGCTTATTCCATTTGGGGATGTAATAACTTCTATACATTCCTGCCCAGTCCTTGATGGCATATCCATACAGAGACCTTCCTCCCCATGTTGTAATTATGGCTCTTGCATTCCATTCGTATAATTTGGCCTCATCAGCATTAACTGCATGTTTCCGACTGTCTGAAATCCATTTACCTGCCAGGAACTCTTCCCTTGTCGACAAAAGCTTTTCCATCTTTCCGGCAAGAGTGGTGAACTCATTAATACTTTCTTCGAACCGTTTGATGTCCTTTTCCTGATATGCTCTTGTTACTGAATGCAGAATATGCCCGGCATATTGTCCGAAGACCTGCCTGAAAAGATTGACAAGGTCGTACCTGTAGGCATCATTATCGCGCAAGAGTTTCCCGGCACAAAGAAATTGGTATGCTCCTTCTACTGCATCGGCGGAAGGTTTGATATCATCTTTGACCAGGAACGGCCTTCTTATAACCGGATTTGATTCAAAAAGACCGCTTTGTGTATAATAATACCCGAAGATTTTATCCCATGCACTGATGATTGTATCATTCAGGGAGGTATAGCGCGACAACAGGTATTTTCTTTTCCACTGCGCCAGATCAGGAATGGAGTCTTCCCACATGAGGTCGGATACAAGCTGATATGTCACCGGGTTATAGTCGAGCCCCTCCATCATCATACCCATTCCCGACAGATTCCCTTTTTCTTTGCTTTTCAGGGCTTTCCCAAGGTTCCCTGTTATCTGCGGCAGACCGCCGAACATACTCACATTATCCCCGAAATTGGAGATAACGGACCAGACCCATGGTTTTCCATACCATCCTTTGTGCTTGTACCATCCGGTATACTGCCATGATTCACCCATGAGTTCCAGCGCAATCATCCTGTCATCGGGCACTCCGTTGAAATACGCTGCAGTTCTGGCGGGACTCCAGTAAACAAGCTCCTTGAAAGGCCAGGTCTGGATCACCCATTTACTCTCATGGTCGGCATTATTAAGCGATGAAAAGATCTTCCGGCTCATATTCCTCAGATAAGCAGTGTCTCCAATGGAAGGCTGCATTTCAATGAACTGATCAATCGCGTAAAGATGATCGGTTCCATATTCTTTAATCTCCTCCTTTATAAATGCTTCAGATATTTTCTCAAATTCAGGATCTTTCCAGTCAAGAAGATATGTCCCCGGAAAGTCAATCCAGTAAAGGTTGGTATAACTCAGTCCGGGCAGCTTCTTTGCAAGAGCAGGTGGTATATGACCGGTAAAGCCCTGTAAAACCGGAGTCATACCCAGATTCCTTTCCCGTTCGAGAATTTTTTTCTGCAGGAGGTTTTCGTTAGCTATCCATGACTGTGGCAGAGGTCCTCCAAACCCGTCGATACATCCCATCCTTCCGAATGCGTTATATGCCGGCCCGACAAAGAAATTGTTTAGTTCATCGGATTTGATACCGTACTTAGCATATACCCTTTGCCAGATAATTTCCTGTCCCATAGGAGCAAGAGGCATATTGATGCCGTTCATTGCCATCCAGTCGATCATTCTCTCCCATTGATCCCAGTCCCAGAATGCCATCGAGTAGGAAAAAGTGCAATAATTGAAAATATACCTGTATTTATATGGTGTAACTTTCCTGACCGGTGCAAAATCAAGAGGAAGCTCTCCGCTTATATCCAGGTTATTACCGCAACGCCAGTTATAGGTTGAATTGCATATGTTCCTGAGATAATAATTGAAACCTTTGCATACAGATATCCCAGACGATCCGGATATAATGATCTTCCCTTTTTCCGGTTTGATCTCGAATACATCCTGACCGGCGCTTTGTCCTGTCATCCTGAGGATAAATTGCCCCGCGTACACGGGAAGCACCCGTTCGATAACACCACGGGCTTCTTTTAACTGGAGATCATTGTTTTTTCCACTTCTGACACATGAGAAGTGCAAGCCAGCTGATATTGAAAGGACCATCAATAATAGGGCAGAATTCTTCATAAATATTGACTTTAATCCTATAAATTTAATGATTGTTGCGTCCGAAAGATTTAAAAGCCTGAAAAAAGACGTGCCTGTCATTTTGCTGGCTGGTCTTTTTTCGGGTTCTTAAGTTTTGGAATTGAGCGGATAATAATTATCTGTCACCAGGTCTCGATGTCCGGAGTGTAGTAATTTCACATAATGCACTGTTTTTATTATTTTGCAGTTTAATTCACAAACCTTACCTTATCTTAAATCCGATGGCAAGAATTTCCTCCGTTTCCGGTTCAATGGTACGTTGTTTTGTTACAGTATTGTTCATTTCAATTATTGCATGTTCGTGCGATGCCTCCCGGCACAGGGAGCCATCAATGGATGCGATTGAAAAAGGCTTCAGGAATATTCCTGATTCTGTGCTCACAAGCATTTACTGGTACTGGATCTCAGATAATATATCACGTGAGGGTGTAGTCAGAGATCTGGAGGCAATGAAACGAGCCGGAATAAACAGGGCTTTCATAGGAAATATCGGATTGAACGACCTTCCTTTCGGAAAAGTGAAGATTTTCACACCTGAATGGTGGGATATTCTACATACTGCTTTGAAAAAGGCTACTGAACTCAATATCAGTATAGGCATTTTCAATTCACCCGGGTGGAGTCAGTCAGGGGGACCATGGATAAAGCCTGAAAGATCGATGCGTTATCTGAATTCTTCTGAAATTACTGTCAGCGGGCCTTCCAGGCTGCACTTTAAACTTGATCCACCGTCCGGAGATTTTCAGAGGGAAAGGATTATAGCATTCAGGGCACCATACGGACACGATATTAAGATGGCTGATAAAAAGCCCGTCATTACCTCGCAACCTGCAGATCCCGTTATCAGGTTTATCTCAGACGGAGATACATCAACCTGTGTAAAGCTACACAAAGGCGAAGATCTGAAAGTTGATTTTACATTTTCAACCACCGATACTGTCAGAAGCCTTGTCATCAGAACGGCAAAGATCCCTGTAAAAGCTTATGCTGCATTCAGCTGCAGGACCGGTTCCGGCTACAAAGTAATAAGGGACTTTGATATTGACAGGAGCAATCCAAGTCTGACCACAGGTTTCGAACCATATGCCCCGGTTGTGGTAACCATACCTGAGATTTCCTCAAAGGAATTCCGGCTGGTATTTACAGGTGAATCCGCTTCAGGAGGAATTGCGGAAGTTAATTTCTCTCCGATGGAGATGGAGGAAAGATATCCGGAAAAATCGCTGGCTAAGATGTTCCAGACACCTCATCCATTGTGGCACGACTATCTATGGCCGGTACAATCCGAATCAGCAGGAGCAGGACTGGTTATCGATCCTGCAAAGATTGTTGATATTTCAGATAAACTAAATCCTGATGGAATGCTTGATTGGGATGTTCCTGAGGGTAAATGGGTGATCATGCAGACAGGCATGACAACTACCGGCGTTGTAAATGAACCGGCGACACCGGAAGGCACGGGTCTTGAAGCTGATAAAATGAGCAGGGAACATATTGTATTCCATTTTGATTCTTTCCTCGGAGAAATTATCAGGAGAATACCTGCACAGGACAGGAAGTGCTGGAAGGTAGTTGTCGAGGATAGTTATGAACGGGGAGGCCAGAACTGGACTGATGGTTTTATTAAGAATTTTTCAGAAACATATGGATATGATCCCGTACCATATATTCCTGTACTGAAAGGATACGTGGTTGGGAGCAGGGATATTTCCGACAGGTTCCTGTGGGACCTGAGGAGGCTTGTGGCTGACAGGGTTGCCTGGGATTATGTCGGTGGTCTCCGTGAGATAAGCCATGCCAACGGTCTGACAACATGGCTTGAGAATTACGGCCACTGGGGTTTCCCTGCCGAGTTCCTTCAGTATGGAGGACAGTCAGACGAGATAGGAGGGGAATTCTGGAGTGAAGGAGATCTTGGCGATATTGAAAACCGTGCAGCTTCTTCATGTGCACATATATATGGTAAGAAGAAGGTGTCAGCAGAATCGTTCACCTGTGCTGGAGAACCATTTTCAAGATATCCTGCAAAACTAAAAAAACGCGGCGACCGTTTCTTTGCAGAGGGTATTAACAATACTCTTTTGCATGTTTATATCAGCCAGCCCGATGATACACCTCCCGGAGCTAATGCATGGTTCGGGAACGAGTTTAACAGGTTGAATTCCTGGTTTGACGGAATGGTTTATTTCACCAGTTACCTGAAGAGAGCTGATTTTATGCTTCAGCAGGGAACTTATGTGGCTGATGTCGCGTATTTTATCGGTGAAGATGTTCCGAAGATGACAGGAGTGTGTAACCCGCCATTGCCGGAAGGCTATTCATTCGATTATATTAACAGTGAGGTAATCATGAACCGCCTGACTGTAAAAGACGGAAAATTTGTTCTTCCCGATGGCATGAGCTACAGAATACTGGTTTTGCCCGAACTTGAAACCATGCGGCCTGAACTTCTTGAAAAAATCGGAGAGTTTGTTAAACAGGGTGGAGTAATTCTTGGTCCGGCTCCTTTAAGATCACCAAGTCTGAAAGGTTACCCCGGATCAGACAGGCGGGTCAGCGAATTAGCTGCTTCTCTCTGGAATAAAGTTGACGGTCTGAGCCTGAAAAGCGCCGGAAACGGCAAGGGAAGGGTAATGTACGGATTGAAAATGAAGGAAGCTCTTGATGCTGAATTGATACGACCGGATTTTAATCCGGGCCCTGATAAGCATATTTTATTCCTGCACCGTCATCTTGCTGATGGTGAGATATATTACCTCACAAACCAGTCTGATAGTGTCTCTGAATTTACTGCTGAATTCCGGGTCGCTGGAAAAAAACCGGAATTGTGGGATCCTGTGTCAGGCGAAATACGCGAATTACCTGATTACATCATGGGCAAGGAATCAGTCACAGTGCCTCTGAAACTTGAAACTTCCGGCAGTGCTTTCATAATATTCCGGCAGGCTGCCCATGAAATTAACAAAACAGACCGAAAGTCAAATTTCCCCGGATCCGAAATAATTGCTGATATAAAAGGTCCATGGATGGTGACTTTTGATCATAATATGAGAGGGCCGGCCAGGGCTGTAGTTTTTGATACTCTCTTTGACTGGACCGAAAGTACAAACGATAGTATCAGGTATTTCTCAGGGAAAGCCGTTTATGAGACAGAATTTTCAATCGGGAATAATTATTCAGGGAAGAAGATAGAGCTCGGTCTTTCCCCTGTTCCTGGAATCGCTGTCGTTAAAGTCAACGGCAAGATTGCTGGTGGCGTATGGACAACACCCTGGAATACAGATATCTCATCACTTGTGGTTCCGGGGAAAAACGAGCTGGAGATTGAGGTGATGAATACCTGGGTGAACCGGCTTATAGGCGACAGTAAGCTGCCGGCAGGCGAACGTAAAACCCGTTGTTTTGTGAATACATTCACTCCTGCAGATAAACTTGCCCCTTCAGGATTAAAAGGCCCTGTCAGAATTTTTACTTTACGGAACTGATGAATTGAGAAAGGCATTGATTATTTTAGCATTTGATAACCTGATAAGACAAATAATTAACTAATTAATTTATTTAAAGGTATGACTACGAGACGCGAATTTGTGAAGAATACGGCACTGGCTACAGCCGCGGTAGGTATTTCTCCGGCAATAGCATCTGCACTGGCAGGATGTGCTCCCTCCGAAAGGATCAATGTGGGGCTTATAGGTTGTAACGGGATGGGTTTTGCCGATCTGAGCGCCTTCCTTCAGCACCCTAATGTTGAGCCACTGGCACTATGCGATATCGATGACAGTGTTCTTAACCGCCGGGCAGCCGATGTGGAAAAGATGCGCGGGAAAAAACCTGCAAACCTTTATAAAGACTGGAGAAGAGTTATTGATAACAAAGACATCCATCTTGTAATCGTCGGTACTCCCGACCACTGGCATTGCCTTCAGATGGTAGCAGCTTGCGAGGCAGGCAAGGATGTGTATTGTGAAAAGCCGATCGGGCGTACAATTGAGGAGTGCAACCTTATGATAGGTGCGGCTAAAAAATATAAAACCGTAGTTCAGGTAGGACAATGGCAGAGAAGCGATCCTCACTGGTTGGACGCAGTAAACTTTATCCGCTCAGGTAAGCTGGGAAAGATAAGATTGGTTAGAGTATTTTCATACCAGGGATGGTGTCCGTCAATTCCTGTTGTGCCTGATGAAGCGGTTCCTCAGGGTGTTGACTATAATATGTGGCTCGGCCCGGCCCCCAGCCGTCCTTTCAACCGTAACCGTTTCCATTTCACTTTCAGGTGGTTCTGGGATTATGCAGGAGGGTTGATGACAGACTGGGGTGTCCATCTGCTCGATTATGCACTTTTCGGTATGAATGTTACTGCTCCGAGATCAATCATGGCAATGGGCGGAAAATATGGCTATCCTGATGATGCCTGTGAAACACCCGACAGCCTTCAGACCTTGTTTGAGTTCGATGGATTTAACGTTTTGTGGGATCATGCTATCGGTATCGACGACGGAGCCTACGGAAGGAACCACGGCCTTGGATTTGTCGGAGAGAATGGTACCCTGGTGGTTGACAGGAACGGATGGGAAGTTATTCCGGAAAAGGTAAACGGTACTGCGCGAATGGAGGCATTGCCTCTTAAGAAGGGAACAGGTGAAGGACTGAAGAACCACGTTAAAAATCATCTCGAATGTATTCGCAGCCGGAATCAGAACACAAATGCAAGTATCGAAATAGGTGCACATATTGCCAAATTCTCAAGCCTTGGAAATATTGCATACAGAACAGGTAAAAAGCTTGTTTGGGATGGCACCAGATTCACCAACGATGAGTCTGCAAATAGTTTTCTTGTCCCTCAGTACCGGGATCCATGGAAACTTCCTAAAATTTGATACTTAACTGATACAGAAAAGTCAATTTATATCATCGGCCATGAAAAAATACCTGTTTACCCTGGTTTTGGTATTCGCGGAAGCGTTTTTTTTCATCCAGTTTGCGCAGCAGAGCACGGTGTCATTTCCATTCCGGAACACCACACTTCCTCTTGAGGAAAGGGTTAATGATCTTGTTTCAAGATTGACCCTGCAGGAGAAAGTTGATCAGCTGGTATATACCGCTCCCGCTATTCCCCGGCTGGGCATACCTGCATATACCTGGTGGAATGAAGCTCTTCATGGAGTTGCCAGAGCCGGGTATGCTACTGTTTTTCCCCAATCGATAACAATCGCCAACTCCTGGGACGAATCATTGATGTTCAACGTAGCCAATGCCATATCAGATGAGGCCAGGGCCAAATATCATGAATTCCAGAGACAAGGTAAAACAGGCATTTACCAGGGGCTTACATTCTGGTCTCCGAATATAAATATTTTCCGTGATCCCCGGTGGGGCAGAGGGCACGAGACATATGGAGAGGACCCATACCTTACAGGAATATTGGGAGCCCGGTTCGTGAAGGGCATGCAGGGTGATGACCCGAAATATCTTAAGACTGTGGCTACAGCAAAACATTACGCTGTTCATTCCGGCCCCGAGTCTTCAAGACACGTGTTTAACGCAAAAGTTAGTGAGTCGGACCTCAGGGAAACCTATCTCCCTGCTTTCAGAACTCTCGTGGTTGACGCCGGAGTTTATTCCATAATGGGCGCATATAACAGGTTCAGAGATTTTCCATGTTGTGCAAACCCGATTCTTTATGGAATACTTCGGAATGAATGGGGATTCAAAGGATATATTGTTTCAGACTGCGGGGCAATAACCGATTTCTGGCAGTTCAACGGATTCGCGAAGGATGCTGCACAGTCATCTGCACAGGCGCTCAAGGCAGGTACTGATCTTGAATGTGGGGATGATTATTTAAGCCTTAAAACAGCCTATGATAAGGGTATGATAACCGAAGATGATCTTGACAGGGCTGTGAAGAGAGTATTTACCGCCAGATTCAGGCTGGGAATGTTCGATCCGGATGGAATAGTCCCATATGCGCAGATCCCCTATTTTGTAAATTGTTCGGATTACAATAATTCCCTGTCAAGACTGGCTGCCCGGGAATCGATAGTTCTCCTAAAAAACCGGAATGATATCCTTCCTCTTTCAAAGGATATTAAAACAATTGCTGTGATCGGGCCAAATGCAGATAATTTCGAATCACTTATAGGGAATTATAACGGAATACCTAAGGATCCGGTGACTGTTCTGAACGGTATAAGGAACAAGGTAGCCCCTGATACAAAAGTCATATACGCGGAAGGAAGTGATCTGGCAGATGGGATACATAATCTGACACCGATACCGGCACGTTATCTCCAGACCCCTGACGGTAAAGAAGGCGCTTTCGGTGAATATTTTAACAACAGGGAAATGAAAGGAACCCCGGTATTTACAAGGGTTGACGATCAGATCAATTTCTACTGGGAGCATCTTTCGCCACGCTATGACATGCCCGACGATGATTTTGGTATAAAATGGACCACATACCTTGTTGCTCCTGAAAATGGGACATACTACATCGGAGGTTGGGGGTCTTCCTCATATGAGGTTCTTTTTGACGGGACAAGCATACTCAAATACCGTGTTGAACACAGCGCTTTTCACTCCGAATCACCTGTTGAAATGAAAGCAGGTGAAAAACATAAAATTGAAGTCTTCTACAGGAATTATTCGGGTGATGCCGATATAAAGCTTCTGTGGGCAAGACCGAGGGTTAACCTTGTTGAAAAGGCTGTCGCGGCTGTAAAAGAAGCTGATGTGGCAATAGTCGTTCTAGGTTTATCACAGCGACTGGAAGGAGAAGAGATGTCGATCAAGCTTGATGGTTTCAGCGGCGGTGACAGAACAAACCTGAATATTCCTGTTGTCCAGGAACAACTCCTTGAGGCTGCTACTGCTACAGGTAAGCCGGTTGTAGTAGTACTTACAAACGGAGGAGCTCTTTCGGTAAACAAAGCCCAGGAAAAAGCTGATGCTATCCTTCTGGCCGGTTATGGTGGTCAACAGGGAGGAAATGCAGTAGCTGATGTCCTGTTCGGTGATTACAATCCGGCAGGCAGACTTCCGGTTACTTACTATAAATCTGTCGATCAGATTCCTCCGTTTGATAATTATGATATGAAGGGTAAAACATACAGGTTCTTTTCCCAGGAACCGCTTTATCCCTTCGGATATGGATTGAGCTACACGAAATTCACTTACAGTAATCTTTCCGTTCCAGCCAGAGCAAAGGCAGGCGACACTGTAAAGGTTAAGGTAACCGTTACAAACAGCGGAAAGCGTGAAGGAGAGGAAGTGGTCGAACTGTACATTTCCGATGAAAAAGGATCAACTCCCCGGCCGATAAGGCAACTTGAGGGATTCAGCCGTATTATGCTCTCCCCCGGTGAGAGCAGGGAAGTGGAGTTCACCATATCCCCGCGACAATTCTCAATGATAAATAGTAAAGATAAACGTGTTATTGAACCGGGTTACTTCACTATCTCAGTAGGAGGGAAACAACCCGGTTTCAGGGGATATCTTGATCCACGGACCACCCAGGTCATGACCGGCAGAATATGTCTTACCGGCAGGGAGGTGCCTTTCAGTAACTAACTGCCTGACAGGTTACCTTATGATAAGGTTGGTGCGCGGTGTCATTAGCAGTCTCTGAAGAATATTTTATTTGGTTCCGTTGCTCAGTCTGGCTGTCAGCCAGTTCATTAGAGCGTCAGTTTCTTCGGGAAAGGTCCAATGACCAGTTTCCTGGAAAAGGTGAAGCTCCTTCGGTGAATTAATCACATTATAAGCTGCATACATTGATGTGGGAGGACAGGTAATGTCATTGTAACCCCATGTGAGATAGGCAGGTATAGTGACGCGTCTGGCAAAATTAACCACATCAAAGTAGGCAAGTGTTTCCACTTCACCCGGTTTGGGTTCATTTTCCCTGAAATAGTGTGGCCAGCCACCTGCTCTTTTAGCCAGGTAACCGGTATGATCACACATGGCAGGATACAAACCGGCCATATACCGTATCCTTTTATCAAGTCCGGCTGTAATTATCGTCAGAGCACCACCCTGACTTCCACCGGTGACAGCAATATCCGAACCATTGAATTCGGGTAGTGAGAAAATGAAATCGACTGCCCTGACACATCCGAGGAAAACTCTTTTGTAGTAATGGGTATTCCTGTCGTTCAGCTTTATGGTCCAGTAGGACGATAGCGCTCCGCTCATAAGATTATCATATACCTGCTGATCCAGATTGACAGGGATTCCGTGTATTCCTATCTCAAGAGTGATGAAACCGAGTCCTGCTGTTTTTGAATCACCGTTATATGGTCTGATACCAGCTCCGGGGACCCTTAGAATTGCCGGATATTTTCCGGGCTTTCTGGGAACTGCCAGGATGCCATATATCCTTGAACCCTGAGCTTCATTCTGAAAACTGATCTGGTAGACATTTGCATCACTGGTGCATCTCTCCGGCATCAGAGTTAGTTTCGGATCAAGATTCACCTTTCTGGCATCGGCAATAGCATTGTTCCAGAATGTGTCAAAATCATCCGGATACTTAACTGTAGGCTTTATCTTCTCAGGTTCGAACCCGGCTGTCGCCAGCCCTTCATATTTTTTCCCGTCAACGACGGCCCAGACCCTCAAACGGTAAAAGCCAGGCGACTTCATCCTGCCGCTTAATTCAAGCTTCCCGTTTTTAAGGACAACACCTTCTTTTTTGATGTCAGGTATCATTTCCGGACCTGCTTCATAGTCAACAGTGACATTATCCAGAAGATTCCCATATCGCAGGACCTGAACTGAAAATTTAGCTTCTTCACTAAGTTTATATGTCCAGTCCTTGTGATCACAGGCAACTATTACTTTCACCAGAGTGGTAGCCGGCTGGGCAGCCACAACTCCTGATAAGAAAATCAGTAGAAAATAGAATAAAACCTGAATTGTTATTTTGTCCTTCATAGCGGTATAGTTAATACAATTAAACATTCATAAAAATACCATAAATTGGGTTCAGTCAAATCTCCTATTAACCTGATTAATTCATAAACCTGAATTATTTACCGGATTAATTATTAACCTGTTGAATAAGAAGCTTGAATCAGATCTTAATATTCAGTGTTTTTGTATTGTTCAAAGTATTGTTAAAATATTTTTAACCTAAGGTTGGTTTATCTTAAAATTGACTTAAAACTTGGCCTCCTGACTGTTAATTTTTTGAACGGACGTTTTTAATTGGATTATTTGAATAAGTTTGCACATTACCTCAAGACCTGACTCTATGAAAGCCTATAACAAGAATTACAGTAATGTAAAGGGATTGGTACATCTGCTTTACATATCTTTTTGTTTATTACTCATCATTGCAATCCAATCATGTAAAGGACCTTCTTCCGGTGGAGGAAAGAAATCAGCCCATAATGCTCCTGCAGCAAATGAAGATTATCTTCAGGACATCGCTCAGCAGATAGGACTCGATTTTGTCCATTCTATCGGAGATGAACACATGGAGAATATCATTGAATCTGTTGGAGGTGGCGCTGCTTTTCTGGATTATGATCAGGACGGTTTCCAGGATGTATTTATTTGCAGCGGTACCTGGAAGAAAGGGCTTTGTCATGAGCCGAAACCTGATGTCCTGCCACATAATCATCTTTATCATAACATGCACAACGGGACTTTTGAGGATGTATCTGAAAAAGCCGGAATTGCTGAACCATTCTACTCGATGGGAGTAACTGTAGGAGATTTTAATAATGACGGTTATCCTGATATCTACCTTAGCAATTATGGACCGAATAATCTCTACAAGAACAACGGGAACGGCACATTTTCGGATGTAACAAAGAAAGCGAAGGTCGCAGGAGGAGAAGGTATGTGCAGTGTTGGCGCCGCATGGTTTGATTATGATAAGGATGGATTACCAGATCTTTATGTGGGTAATTACCTGTCATTTGATCCGGATTATAAATATTTCTACGCTCCTGACGGCTTTCCTGGGCCAATGGCTTATGATGCCCAACCGGATGTCCTTTATCATAATCTGGGAAACGGGGTATTTGAGGATGTCACTGACCGGATGGGTATAAAGGATCCAGACGGACGTGCTATGGGTGTAGGTGTTGCCGACTATGATAATGACGGATGGGTAGATGTATATGTCGCGAATGACCATACTCTGAATTATCTGTGGCACAACGATCAGGGTAAAGGATTTACCGACAGAGGTACGATGTCCGGAACAGGTTTCAGCCAGGCAGGGGAGGCAACAGTGAGCATGTCGGTTGATTTTGCTGATTTTAACAACGATACCCTGCTCGATATGTTCGTCTCAGATGACTCTTATTGTTCATTATATCAGAATAATGGGAACGGCTTGTTTACTGAAATGGGCGTTGTTTCAGGTATTTCGACGGCTGCCGCACAATTTGTCGGCTGGTCATCTTCGTTCTTTGATTATGATAATGATGGTCATGCCGATATCTATAAAGCCAACGGCGCTCTCAAACACCTGTACGGTCAGGAAGATCAGGTTTTCCGGAATATGGGTGATGGGAAATTCAAAGATGTATCACTCGACCTGGGCAAATATTTTGAAAAGGAAATGGTCGGCAGAGGTGTATGTGTAGGTGATTATGATAATGATGGAGATGAAGATATTCTCGTTGTGAATCTTAATGATCACTGTGTATTCCTTCGCAACAATAAAGGCAGTATAGATGGAAATAACTGGCTTACAGTTGATCTTACCGGTACAAAAAGCAGCAGGGATGCTGTCGGGGCCAGTGTTAAACTGTACTCAGAGGGTGTGGTGCAATACGCACAGAAGAAGAATACAACAGGATACCTGTCCCAGAATGACCCAAGAATACACTTCGGTCTGGGCAACAGGCAGAAGATTGATAAAATAGTCATATGGTGGCCTTCAGGTCAAACCCAGACCATTGAAAATGTCAAACCTAATCAGATATTGAAAGTAAAAGAACCTTAATATCTTCAGAATTCTAAAACTATTATTTAATGAACCTAAGGAAATCAAACATATTTACCCCTTGCCTGATCATTTTGGTCCTGGTCGGGATGTTGTTTTCATCCTGTGGTAAAAAGCAGGCAGATGACCTGATAATCCTTACCAGGGTTGAATCAACACAGAACGGATCGTCAACAGGTGATGTGGTTGCTTCAATTATTTCTCTGGGGAAAGAGAATGAGACTGCCAGACCTCTGATCCTTACCGGAGGATTTTATTCGGCCATGTCTCCTGCTGTTTCATCGGATGGACGGTTGATGGTCTTTGCTGCAAAACAGAAAAAGGAAGATCACTGGGCAATCTGGGAAATGGATCTTTCTTCATCCAAAATCAGACAGATAACATCGATGAAAGAAAACTGCTGCGATCCGGCTTACCTTCCTACGGGCAGGATCGTATTCTGCAAATGGAATGATATTAATGGAAGTAGTTCAGTATGTACATGTAAACCCGATGGATCAGATCAGAAACAGATTACATTCAATCCTGAGCTCTATTCATTACTGAATGTCCTGAAGGATGGACGAGTGGTCACATTGGATCGCAGTACCGATACATCGTCAAATAAATCGGTTTTGATGGTCATGAGACCTGATGGGACCAAGAATCAGCTTTTTTTTGAAGGAGAGCAGGACAGTAAAGTGATCAGCCGTATATGGGAAACAGGAAGCGGGAAACTGGTTTTTGTTCAGGATATCGGTTCCGGCAAAGGAAGAATAGCTGAGATAAGTTACAACAGACCGCTGAATTCATACAAGTGCCTTTCAGTAACATCAGTAGGCGACTACAAATCTGTTTTCCCTCTTTCTTCAGGAAAGATCCTTGCCGTTTACAGGAAATCCGATTCAGAAAAGTATGGACTTTATGAGTTTGATCCTTCTGCTGGGAATGTTAAGAGTGCTCTTTTTGAAACAGGCGATTTTGATATTACAGATGTGGTTGTTGCGCAGCAGCTTGTACGGGCAAGGAAACTTCCAAGCGAGGTTGATCTAGGTGTTAAAACCGGTCTGTTACTCTGTCAGGATATAAATTTCCGCGATATTTCTGTTCCCGTTAAGGAACCTTTCATCAGCTCGTCGAGAATTAGAATTGTCGGACAGGACTCATGTCTTGGCGATGTCGCGGTTGCAAAGGACGGATCATTTTATCTGAAAGTAAAGGCAGATACACCTTTCAGGATTGAAAGGCTCGATGATAAGGGTGAGGTGATCGGCAAACCATGCTCATGGATCTATCTGAGACCAAACGAAAGACGTGGTTGTGTCGGGTGCCATGAAGGGCTCGATATGGTACCCGATAATCGGGTTCCCTTTGCGGTCAGACAGGCTCCTGTTGGTGTTCCGGTACATATGAGTAAAGTAGTCGAGAAAAAAGTTTCATTGGAGTAGGTGATATGAAGACAACAAAGATTTTAATTATAGGAGCAATCCTGATTGCATTGGCCCTCCTGATCCATTACCCCCTCAGAAAAATGGCACGCACCCATGTCAATGAAAAAACAGCAGTTGAAGATCATCCATTGCTCTGTACTTCATGTCATTTGTATCTGACAAATAATAAGATAGTTTCCAGTCTCGTGAACGCCAATTATATCTCGCCATTCAACCTTGCTGTATCCAAAGATGGAAGCAGACTTTATATAGTGGCACAGGAAGCAAATAAGCTTATTGTTTCTGATGCTAAATCCGGAAAGTTACTTAACCGGATCAATGTTGGAAAAATGCCTCACAGTGTTATAGTTGACCAGAACCAGAACAGGGCTTATGTCAGTAATCAGTGGGAAGATAATGTTTCTGTCGTTGATCTGGATGCTATGAAGGTTGTCGACACGCTCAGAACAGGGAACGGTCCGGCAGGGATCGCTCTGAGCAAGGATGGAAAATACCTTGTAGTTGTTAACTCTTATTCCTCCGATATCTCAGTCATAGATGTCAAATCACGGGAAGAGATACGCCGTTTCACTGCAGGAAACAACCCTACCGGGATAGGTCAGTCTCCCGATGGGAAAACATTCTATGTCACGAGCCGACGGGCGTTGTTAGCGCCCTACGGCGATACAGTCAAATCAGAGATAACGATCCTGGACGGTGAACGTCAGCGAATAGCAGGAAGAATAAATATTCTATCAGCATATATGATGGAGAATGTTGAATTCACACCATCAGGCGATCTGGCTTTTATAACAATGGTGAGACCAAAAAATTACGTTCCTTCTATCCAGGTTGAACAGGGTTTCATTATGACTTATGGTATTACTGTTATTGAACAGAAGCCAGACGGGAGAATAGCCCAGTTGCTTATTGATGACCCGGATCAGTATTATTCCGATCCATTCGATATCGTTATTTCACCCGATGGCAAAAAAGCATTTATGACCAGCGCAGGGGTGGATATGATCTCGGTTATCGATATCGATTCGGTGAGGGCTATTCTCAGAACGTCGTCAGATGAACTCCTTCATAATTACTCCAATAATCTTGGTATCAGTAGCAGGTTTGTTACAAAAAGAATTAAGACCGGAGCAAATCCAAAAGGACTGATCATTTCTCCTGACGGCCAGAATCTCTACGTTGCCGAACAGCTTGACGATAAAATCGGTGTTATCAATACATCCACTCTTGAATTGGAAAAATCACTGGATCTCGGGGGCCCGAAAAGGATAACTGTTGAACGCCATGGAAGAAGGCTTTTCAATAATTCAGGCGGTACCTTCCAGGATCAGTTCGATTGTTATACCTGCCATCCGGATATGCATGAGGATGGCCTTGTATACAACATGGCATCCAAGGATATGGGCAGGAATCTTACCAATACGCAGTCGCTCAGGGAAATAAAAGAGACTCCTCCGTATAAATGGAATGGCAAAAACCAGACTGTTTATAAACAGGACGGCATGAGATTCTCAACTGTGCTCACAAGAACCGAAGCATTCAGCTACAAAGATCTGGATGCTCTTACAGCCTATATACTGAATGGGATAAAATATCCACCAAATCTTGTTTATAATCCCGAAGGTAAGCTTAACGATGCACAGAAAAGGGGCAAATTGGTGTTTGACAGAACCAGGGATAATTTTGGTAAAGAGATACCAGTCAACAACAGGTGTATAACATGCCATCCCGACCCATATTATACCAATATGAGGATGGAGGATGTTGGAACACTTGCTGCTTCTGATGATTCAATATTGTTTGATACCCCGCATCTAAATAACATATATGCTTCACCTCCTTATCTGCACGACGGGAGAGCAGCAACTCTGGAAGAAATCTGGACCATCTATGGAAAAGAAGACAAGCACGGACTGGTAAATGATATGACAAAAAACCAGCTTAACGATCTCGTGGAATACCTGAAATCGCTCAGGAGTCCGGAATACGAGGATAAATCAGCAAATGTTCATCAGGCTTCATTCAAAACTAACTAAACTATATAAACATGTTAAAACTGACAAAATTCAATCTGAAAAAGTCTGGAGCTGTAGCAATCGTACTACTTGGGCTTTCTTCCTTTGGCTTTGTGCTCAGGGATAATCCGTCAGACACAGGTGACCCGGGAACGGATGGAAGAAAGACCGATGCTGAAAAGCCTGCTGTAGTAACACCTGCTGAAAATACAGTTCCGGTATTCGGCCATTGGAAGAACTTTACAACAAAGGATGGTCTTCCTTCGGACAAGGTTTATACTGTCCGTATTGATGGCGACAGGGTGCTGGCAGGAACACATGACGGACTGGCTGTTTATGAGAACGGCAAGTTCAAAGTGTATACAACAAAGGATGGTCTGCCTCATAACGGGATCGTTTCCATTGATGTTAGTCAACTTACCGGAGATGTATGGATAGGTACACTCGGAGGTTTAAGCAGGTGGTCGGGAGGTAAATTTGAGAATTTTACCCAATTCAACAGCGGAATGCCTAATGATTTAGTTTATTGCGTTTACTGTGACGGGAAAGATATTTGGGTTGCTACAGGAGGAGGTGCCGGTCATTACGATACCTATAAAAAAGAATGGGAGATATTTACTGAAAAAAATGCTCCGATGCATGAACCATGGACCTACGGAGTCTCTACCGGTGGTGGCAAGGTTTACATAGCAGCATGGGGCGGAGGTGTCATAGAATATAATACTTCCAGTAAACAATTCAGAGACTATATTGATCCTGATGGGTTTATGGAGATAGATCTTCAACCGGATGATGGTGTAGTGCATGATATTACCACTGCCACTTCCTGGGCTGACGGGATACTCTGGGTATCCACATATTTTGGTATGAGCCGCTATGATGGCAAGAACTGGAAAGGTTATTTCGATCATGACAGCGGGCTGGCCAGTAATTTTATAAACTTTTTACGGGCTAAAGGTCCGGTCGCTTACATATGCAGTGATAATGGTCTCAGCAGTACCAACGGTACCTCATGGGTAACCTACAAGAAAAATCCTAATGACGCCAATGGAAAGGCGATCATCACTATCGGCAAGGAAAAGAAAGAAATACCGCTATCCCCTTGTATTTCACATAATTTCACAATCGGAGTCGATCAGGAGGATGGAGTTTTGTGGGTGGCAACATCAAAAGGATTGAGCAGGGGAGAAATCCTGAAATAACTAACCTGTTCAGATATCCAAAAAGTATTTCAGAAACTAACTTAACAAATGATGACTAAGAACCAAATATTAATAGACCTTGCACAACTTACAGATGGTGAGCAAATAGAAATGAAGAAACTGGGAATTCTCAGTGGTGACAGTAAAATTACGGATACTGTATATCCGTCGATTCATGCTGATCGTCCACCAATACCAAAACAGGTGGTACACGTTCCTCAGGTGCTAAATGAAGCCTATGACTATCAGAAACCATCATCCTTTTCAAGAGCGCTGCGTCTTGATTTCGGCGATTATAAGGTATTGCTGATTTCAGGAACAGCAAGTGTAAATGAAGAAGGGAAAGCAGAGCATATAGGCGATTTTAAAGCCCAGCTCTGGAGAACATATCGAAATATTACAACACTTCTTGCCGCTGAAGGCATGACATGGCATGATGTGGTGAGGACAACTAATTACCTCAGGGACATTGAGAGGGATTATACTGAGTTCAATAAGATCCGAACAACTTTCTACAACTGGCTTGGGCTAAATCCGCTTCCTGCAAGTACAGGAATACAGGCCCGCCTTTGCTGGGAAACCCTTCTTGTTGAAATTGAAGTTTATGCAGTTTGTAAAACGAAGTAAAAGATTAAATATGAGACCAGTGATAAAAAATCTGACAGGCCTGATTCTGCTGCTCTTTGTTTCCACATTTTTCCTGCATAGCCAGGATAAAAATCAGAACTACGGGAATATACCCGATGAACTGGTGGCCTATGATAAATATATGAAGGCTTATAAGTATCACTTTCTCACGCCAACACAATTTTATGGTGCAGGCAGGGAAAAACCTGAACCTGTTGGTTTAAAGGAAGTAAGAATAGGGTTACTTGGACCGTTTGAAGGTTCAATATTAATAAATCTTGGAAAGCAGATGTTGCAGGGAGCCCAGATGGCTATTGATGAGGCGAACCAGAAAGGTGGTTACAAGGGCATTCCTTTTAAAATTATGATCCATAACGACGTGGGCCTCTGGGGTGCTGCTGCAAATGAAGTAGTCAAAATGGATGATGAGGGTGTATGGGCATGGCTCGGTTCAATTGATGATATCGTGTCCCATGTTGCTATCAGAGCTACCCTTAAACTTGAAATTCCGAATGTCAATACCGGTGATCCTGATCCTACATTCACCGAAACCAATATCCCGTGGGTGGTCAGGGTAATTCCTGATGACAGACAATCAAGCTATGCGCTAGTTAATCAGATGATCAAGATCGATGGCCATAAAAGAATAGCTGTGCTGCGGGCAAATAACCGATATGGCCGGGTAGGTACGTTGCACTTCAACAGAACCTCCACAAGGATTGGTGTTCCGATTATTATTGAGGAGAGATTTGCTGATGAGGATAAAGATTACACCAGTCAGATTGAAAGGATTAAAAAGACTAATCCGGATGCAATACTTATCTGGGGGAACGCCGACCAATCGGCAAATATTCTTAAACAATTAAGGTCTCTTGGTCTTATTCAGCCTGTTTACGCCAGCGACAGGACAGTGACCGATGAATTCCTTAAACTTGCAGGCCCTCTTGCCGAAGGTCTTCAAACCACCTGTCAGTATAATCCCGAAGCAAATGATCCAAAGCTTAAAACCTTCCAGGCAAACTATTTAAAAAAATACGGTATTAAGCCGGATGTTTTTGCCGCACATGCTTATGATGGCATGAGCATGCTCATTGATGCTATAAGGAAGGTTGGGCTTAACCGGGCACTGATCAGAGACGTGCTTACTGACATGAAAACATTTAATGGTTATATGGGTGTCACAGGCAAAATCGAATTTGATCAGACATGGAATAATGTAAGACCGATTTATCTCGCAAAGGTAAAGAGTGGCAAATTTGAATTTGCTCCGGCTCCGCCTTTCGAAAAGGGTAATGTTATTTACAAGCATAACGGAGTGAGATATTAAATTTAAATTATTATAAAATGGTTTCCAGTTCATGCAATATTCACACTGGAGTAAATATCCGTGTTCCTGACAGGGTAAGCAGGGCAAACAAACCTGAGAATACCCGTGTGAATATTGCCGGTGTTGAAATAGGCGGAGCAGGGGTGGTGGTGATTGCCGGCCCGTGCGCCGTGGAAAGCCAGGAACAACTTTTTAACACTGCCAGGGCAGTCGGGAAAGAAGGTGCAAAGATTCTCCGTGGAGGCGCTTTTAAGCCACGGTCCTCTCCCTATAGTTTCCAGGGCCTTGGAGAAGAAGGGCTCAAGCTCCTTTCCGCGGTAAGAGAAGAAACTGGTCTCCCCATTGTAACTGAAGTGATGGATACCCGGCATGTGGAACTGATTGATAAATATGCCGATATGCTTCAGATAGGCTCGCGGAACATGCAAAACTTTCCGTTGCTAAAAGAGGTTGGCCATTCCAAAAAACCAATCCTGCTGAAAAGAGGAATGATGGCCACTATAGAGGAATTTCTCATGGCTGCGGAATATATCCTGAGTCACGGGAATGAAAATGTTATCCTCTGCGAAAGGGGGATCCGTACCTTCGAGACTTCTACCAGGAATACTCTGGACCTCAGTGCTGTTCCGATGCTTAAAAATCTTACACATCTTCCTGTTATAGTTGATCCTAGTCACGGTACCGGAGTAAGGTGGATGGTGCCGGCGATGGCCAAAGCAGCTATTGCGGCTGGCGCCGATGGTTTGATCATGGAGGTGCATTATAAACCTGATGAGGCTCTTTGCGACGGTATTCAGTCGCTTGACCTGGATATTTTCGCAGGATTGATGACTGACCTGAAAAGAATTGCTTCGGCAGTTGACAGGCATATTGCTTAAACACTGAATGACACGTAATTCAATAAAGAACAGGGCATGGTTGTTGCCAGCCCTGTTCTTTTTAATATCCGCGGATATTCTCTCCGCGTATGCAACTGACAAGTCTACAGATACTGTCAGGATAGGACTTCTGGTTCCTGACAGGAGGTCAGTTGCTGCCGAAAGAGGAGCATCGCTCGCTGTTAATCTTGCAAACAGGGAAATTAACAAGGGCTCGTACATCTTCAAACTCATAATAAAGAACATGGAAGGCCCCTGGGGAACAGGATCCAAACAGGCCGTTGACCTTGTATTCGATGAAAATGTAACAGCTCTCCTGGGGTCGCACGATGGACGAAATGCCCATCTGGTTGAACAGGTGGCAGCAAAATCAAGAGTCGTTTTTGTTTCGGCCTGGTCGGCTGATCCCACTCTCGCCCAGGCGTTCGTACCATGGTTCTATAACTGTGCACCGGATGATAACCGCCAGGCTGAAGCCCTGACGAATGAGATTTGTGAAGTTCACAGGTTTAAAAAAACCACTGTCATTGCAGATGATTCGTATGAGTCCAAAACTTCCCTGAAAAGCTTTCAGGCTCAATCAGGTTGTGTTGGAACAAAACAATGCATGATTCTTAAATACCCTGAAAATAAACAAACTCAGGCAGATATCTGTAACAGGATAAAGAAAGATGGAGCAGACTGCATTGTTCTTTTTCTCAAGCCTGGAACAGCGTCTTCCTTGACCAGGGCAATAAGGATAAACAATCCTGATATTCCTGTGTATTGTACTCTTTGTCAGCTGGATGAAGATATTTTCGACCGGGAAGATCTTTTCAGTTCACCTGATATAAAATTCTTATGTACGACCGACTTTACATCAAATCCTGGAAAAACGTTTGCTGAATCATATCAAAAAACTTTTGGTACTTCTCCCGGAGCAGTATCTGCCTACGCCTTCGACGGTATGAATATACTCATCGAGGCTATAAGGAAAGGCGGATTGGAGAGAGAAGATATACAGACTGCTATGAAGTCGATAACTTATAATGGCGTAACCGGGTTGATAAGATTCGATAACAAAGGAAACAGAATTGGTAACCCCGGTTTCGTAAGTATAAAAAATGGTATACCTGTCCGGTTGAAATAGCACGTTGATTTAATTCTTAGTAAATTTGACCGGTAAATGTATAGAAATCTGAAAACTCACAAATTTCGGGAATGAAAAAACTTGTTATTGTACTGATTTCAGCCATATCCGTTTTTGTGCTTTTCACCTGTAAGCCAAATCCGGAGAAGGAGAAGCAGAAAGCTGTCGAGCTGATGACGACCCAGACACTGGGACTGGCTTATCTTGAAGAGTTCAAACTGGATGATGCAGAAAAAGCTTTCCTTAAATATATTAAACTAGCTCCGGAAGATAAACTGGGATATGCTAACCTCGGTCTGACATATCTCAGGATGGGAAAATACCCTGAAGCCGAAAAGAGATTGTTGAAAGCGATTGCCATCGATCCGAAGGACCCCGATTCAAGACTCATACTCGCGACCGTTTATCAGATGAACGATCAGCGTGATAAAGCGATTACCGGGTTAAAAAAATCACTTGAATTTGCACCGGACCATATAAAAACGCTTTATGACCTCGCTGAATTATATGGCGCCTCTAAAGATGATCAGTCAGGAAAACTCCGAAAAGATGTCGTTAAGCAGCTGGTGGAGAAAGCCCCGGGAAACCTGGTACCACATCTTTTACTGTCAGATATACTTATTCATGAAGGAGAACTGGATCAGGCGCTCGAACAAATGGAAGTAATACACAAACAATTCCCTGAATTTCCGAAAGAAGCGGTTGAATTCTTTACAAAAACTCTTGACTTTCTGAGAAAAGGAGATAAGGATAATGCTACAATTCAGTTTACCATTTTTCATAATTACCTGAAAGTTACTGCTCCATATCAGGCAGGAATTATGGACCTTAAGGGGCCTGGTGGATCTCTTATCGGATTCCCCCTTATTACTTTCGACCAGCAGCAGTCTTCCGGCCCGGTGACAGATAACAGGTCAGTACTTGATGTGATCAGATTTAATGACGTAACCGAATCAGCCGGACTGAATGTAGTGCCGTCTTACAAAGAAGGTGAAAACACCGATTATAAAAATTCAACTCATATTACCACAGGCGACTATGACGGAGATGGAGATATCGATCTTTATGCAGGCAGTTACGATCCTGTTTCGGGAACATACAAACACTACCTCTTCAATAATGATATGGGAAGATTCCGCGATGTATCTGCAGAGGTAGGAATAACCCATACAGGGAAAGAGTCTTATGCAACTTTTGCAGATTACGATAATGATGGTTTTCCTGACCTTTTTATTGTGCGGGAAGGTGGTGATATTCTATACAAAAATGCCGGGCCTGAGAAATTTGAGAATGTAACCGCTAAATCAAAGATAGGTAGCCAGTCAGGTGGAAACATGGCTCTCTTCTTTGATATGGATCATGATGGCGACCTTGATCTTTTTGAAGCAAGATCGAACGGAGATCTGCTTTTCAGGAACAACTCCGACGGAACCTTCGATGATGTCAGCCAAAAGCTCGGTCTCCCGGCTAACCTTGTTACACGTGATGCAGCTTTCGGTGATTTTGACGGGGATGAAGATATTGATTTCGTAGTCATAAATGAGAATGCAGGGAATATACTGTTATCAAACCAGAGGCAGGGAGTCTTCAAGGATATAACTGCATCAAGCGGCTTAAAAAATGAAGAGGGTTCATACGCTGTAACTGTAGGTGATTTTAACAATGACGGTAACCTTGACATGTTCATAGCCTCGGTCAAAGGAGGCAGTCACAGGCTTTATCAGAATATGCGCGATGGAACATTTGAAGAAGTGAAGAATGATCAGCAGATGTTCGCATCGCTTAACCATGTAAAAGCCAATGATGCTTTATTCTTTGATTTCGACAATGACGGTTACCTTGATCTGCTTGTGGCAGGAGAATCAACTGATAAGGATGGGAGGGGAGTGGTTCTTTTCCATAACGACGGCAAAGGCAATTTCACCGATGTGTCACAGCTATTACCGGAAACACTGAAATCAGGCAATAAAATTGCTGTCTTCGATTACAACGATGATGGTGACCTTGATGTAGTTCTGACAGGTGTCAATGGAGGCATAACCCTTTTGAGAAATGATGGAGGGAACACAAATCATTTCATAAGAATAAAACTTGTGGGACTAAGAGCAGGTAGCGCCAAGAATAATCATTTCGGCATAGGAGCAAAAATGGAGGTAAGGGCTGGAGACCTGTATCAGACTATGGTCGTGACTGATCCAAATGTACATTTTGGGATCGGGAAACGGACTACTGCAGATGTCATAAGAATAACCTGGACCAACGGTGTGCCTCAGAATATTTTCTTCCCTGGAACTGACCAGTCACTTGTTGAATCTCAGACTCTGAAAGGATCATGTCCTTTCCTCTATACCTGGAACGGGGATGAATTTGTCTTTGTCAAGGATGTCCTTTGGCGAAGCGCTCTTGGAATGCCCATGGGGATAATGACAGAAAACACCAAATATGCGTTCCCTGATGCTTCCGACGATTATCTGAAAGTTTCGGGCGAGGTCCTGAAACCAAGGAACGGCGAATATTCAATACAACTTACTTCAGAATTGTGGGAGACAATTTATTTTGATAAGGTCCAGCTCGTTGCTGTTGATCATCCTGATTCGGTTGATGTTTTTGTGCCGGAACAGTTTACACCTCCACCATTCCCGGGACAAAAGATCTATTGCATTGGAAAAAAACAGCTGCCTGTTTCTGCTTTTGATTCAAAAGGCAATGATGTGCTTCCATTCCTGTCTGCAAAAGATGACAGATATCTTTCCGGTTTCAATCCTGAGAGGTATCAGGGAATAACCGAAATGCAGAACCTTATTCTTGACCCGGGCCCTGCCGGCAAGTCAGGTAAATTATACCTTTTCATGAACGGATGGATTTTCCCGACAGATGCAAGTATAAATTTTGCCTTGTCACAGAACTCCTCCCTTAAAGTTCAGGCTCCGGTTATTCAGGTAGTCGGGAAGAACGGCGAATGGATAAACGTAAGTGACAAGCTGGGATTCCCCATGGGAAAAGATAAAACTGTTGTTGCTGATCTTACAGGGAAGTTCCTGACAAATGACCACAGAGTCAGAATACAGACAAACATGGAGATCTACTGGGATTATATCTTCTTCTCAGAAGAACTTTCTATGGCGCCTGTAACATCTACGGTCATGAACCCTGTAACTGCTGATCTTCACTACAGGGGATTCTCAAAAAGCTTCAGGAAGGGTGGAAGATATGGTCCGCATTGGTTCGATTATAATGCTGTTGACAAAGATGTGAAATGGAGAGATCTGACCGGGAACTATACCCGTTACGGAGATGTTCTGCCTTTGCTTACTGAATCAGACAATAAATACATTATCTCCAATGCAGGCGATGAAACATCAGTTACCTTCAATGAAAAATCGCTGCCTGCATTAAAACCCGGATGGAAGCGTGACTTCCTTATTCATACAGTCGGATGGGTAAAAGACGGAGATCTCAATACCTCATTTGGAAACACGGTGAATCCGCTCCCCTTCCATGGAATGAAAAGCTATCCTCCAGGACCAGACGATAAATATCCTTCAGATCCGGAACTTCAAAAATACAACCGCGAATACAATACAAGGGTTGTCACTCCTGACAGGTTCCTGAATGCCCTGAAATAAATTGGAAGGTGTTTTAATAATTCAGAAAGGGGAAGTGAAAATATACAGATCAGTGCTGAAGAATCCATATATGAAAATAAGAGGCGGAAAATCGAAAAATGATGCCGGTTCATTTTTAAAACTGACATGCAGAATGATATTGATGCTGATACTGATAACCAGCAGTGCATGGTCATATTCACAGACGGGGAAGGTGACCTTTCCCGATGTCACCTCAAAAGCAGGGATCAGCTTCAGGTATACAATTGGAGATTATTCCTACAAAAATATACTTGAAAGCAGCGGTTCGGGAATAACCATCTTTGATTATAATAACGACGGTCTGATGGATATCTTCCTTATGAACGGGACATATCTTGAAGGAATATCAGATCCGGATGGCAAAGCTTTCAGCAAGTCTCATAATTCTCTCTACAGGAACAACGGGAACGGCACATTCACAGAAGTTACTGAGAAGGCAGGCCTGGGAGGAGTAAGATGGAGCATGGCCGCTGGCGCCATAGACATTGATAATGACGGATACCTGGATCTTTACCTCCTGAATTTCGGTCCGAATATTTTTTACAGGAATAACCATGACGGTACTTTTACAGATATCACAGCTAAACTCGGTCTCGCCGGACCGGATACTCTGAATGGATTTGTAAAATGGAGCATAGGTGTTGCATTCTGGGATTATAATGGCGACGGAAGACTTGATGCCATGGTCGGAAACTTCCTGGCATTCGATCCTGCCTATTTTACTCCGACATCGCCTGATATGATGCCGGAACCTTCAGAATACAAAGGGCAGGCGTCAATGCTGTATGAACAGCAGAGTGATGGGAGATTCATTGATGTAACAAAGAAAAACGGTCTGTGGTACCCCGATTCGAAATGCATGGGACTAACTGTTTATGATTATGATGATGACGGCGATCTGGATATCTTCCAGGCTAATGATCATCAGCTCAACTTCATGTTCAGGAATGATAAGGGGAAATACCGGGAAGTGGGTGTTCAGATCGGTGTTGCCGCTAACAGCAAAGGTATTGGTACAGGATCGATGCACGGAACAATAGGAGATGTTGACGGAGATGGCCTGGTGGATCTTCTTGTGACCGATCTTTCCTACGGCGCTCTCTACCGGAATAAAGGCAATGGACTTTTCGAGGATATAACCGAATCGAGCGGTATTGCCGCTGCCATGGGTGGAAAAGGAAGCTGGGCTGCAGCTTTTTTCGATTTTGACAATGACGGAGATCCCGACATAATATCCGCCGATGGTACGGCAGAAGAACTGATACTTCAGTACCCTCTCCTTCTTGTGAATGACGGGAAAGGTCATTTCAAAAATTCAGGCCCTGATTATGGCTCCTATTTTTCAAAAAAACGATCAGGAAGAGGTCTTGCAGTTCTTGATTATGATAATGACGGAGACCTGGATGTGATCATTTCCCATGTTGATAAGGAAGCCACAGCCGCGTTGCTGCGAAATGACGGAGGCAATTCAAATAACTGGCTTGGCATCACACTCAAAGGAAAGAATGGCCCTGCAAGCGCCATTGGAGCAAAAGTGGTTGCAACATACAGTGGACAAAAACATGTTTTCGTGAATCAGTGGGCAACAAGTTATTTGTCAAATAATGATCAACGGTTGCATATTGGCCTTGGCAAACAGAAAAATATTGATAAACTTGAGATACAATGGTCTGACGGTACAAAAGAGGAATTTAAGAATATCCCGGCTAACCATTATATTGAGATAACCGAGGGACATGGTATAGATGTCGCTCCGGCAATAAGACATTGAAAATTATACTTATATCTAAAAACAATTTAAAACAAGATACAATGAATCATCAGTACATAAGTAGCGTAGTGGATCTTACAAATCCCGAAAAGAATGTCATTTTCAATATGACACATGAAGAAGCTGTAAATGTGCTTAAATCAGGAGATACTGAAGCAGTTAGAAAGATTGACGGTCAGTTCTGCCTTGTTTCCGTAGATGGCAAAACCGTCAGGATGGCAAGATCAATCGGAAGGCCCATGCGTTATTTCATCGCGAAGAAAGTGGCCGGACCAATGCTGATTATAGCTGAACGGATAGATGTGATCTGTGACTTCCTGAAAAAAGAAGGCCTTGATGATCAGTTCCATCCTTCGTACTCAAGGATGGTTCCTGCTCATTATGTGACCAGAATAGAACTCCTTGGGTGCCCTGATCCAAATCCGGTATATAGCCGTTTTTTTACACCTCAGCGTAACAGGTTCTCTGCTGATGACCCGGAACAGATAGGTATCAATTATATTGGCGCGGTTTATAATGAGATCAAAAAATGGTTGCAGTACAGGGCAAAGTCAGGCCCTGTAGGAGTTACATTCTCGGCAGGTATAGATAGCGGATCCATATTTCTTCTGACATATCATGCTCTCAGGGAACTTGGTGAAAGCCCTTCACGACTGAAAGCATTCACCCTGTCAATTGATGGCGCAGGAGAAGACCTGTTGCAGGCTCGTAAATTCCTTGAAGCTCTTGATCTTGGTCTGTTCCTTGAACCGGTAGAGGTTGATTATGAGTCAATTGACTGGAAAAAGGCAGTTCAGATTGTTGAAGATTACAAGGCTCTCGATATTCAATCGGCTACAATGAGCCTGGCCATTCTTCAGGCTATCAGGTCGCGCTACCCCGACTGGAAGTATATTCTCGACGGAGAGGGAGGTGATGAGAACCTGAAGGATTATCCGATTGAAGAGAATCCTGAGCTAACCATCAGAAGTGTCCTGAATAACCTGATGCTTTATCATGAGGGATGGGGAGTTAATTCTATCAAACATTCGCTTACCTATTCAGGAGGACTGAGCAGAGGTTATATGAGAACATTCTCCACATCAGATTCCCTCGGATTTGAAGGTTTCAGCCCTTACACATTGCCAAATGTAATTGAGATATCTGAAGGCATTCCATATATTGAAATGACAGACTGGGATCACCATAAACTGTATGCTCTTAAGGGACGAATTGTGTCTCTTGGCATCAAAGCCATAACAGGAATGGACATGCCTGTATTTGAAAAACGGAGATTCCAGCACGGAGCAGCTTCAAAAAACGACTTCAAACGACTGTTCCCGGAAAAAGAGAATGACTACAGGAAAGAATTCCTGTCAAAATATGAATGACAACAAAGACCTGAAAATTAACGATCAGTGGATAATTTCCAGGCGAGGTCAGAGGAACAGGATCGATCCGCTCAGACCCTACGCCTGGATGGTTGAAAAGGAACGTACAACTTCAGGAACTCTGGAGGATGTCGGAATAATCTTTCTGACCAACAGGGAATGTCCGTTCAGATGCCTAATGTGCGACCTCTGGAAAAATACAACAGTAGAAGCCACTGCTCCTGGTGTCATTGCGGGTCAGATTGAATGGGCGCTTGGGGAAATGCCGGCGGTAAAACATATCAAATTATATAACAGCGGAAGTTTTTTTGACAGGGCGGCTATCCCAACGGAAGATTATAGAAAAATTGCCTCTCTTCTTGACAATTTTGATTCTGTTATTGTTGAGTGCCACCCCAGGCTCATTGGTGATATTTGCACGGAGTTCAGGGATATGCTTAAGCCGGAATTGCAGGTAGCCCTGGGTCTGGAAACAGTCAACCCGGACCTGCTTCTCAGGCTTAATAAAAAGATGACTCTTCAGGATTTCAGCAGGGCCGTATCATTTCTCCGAAGCCATAATATTTTATCACGGGCATTTATTCTTCTGAGACCGCCGTTCCTTTCGGAGGAAGAAGGTGTATTCTGGGCCGAAAAGTCGATCGATTTTGCATTCAGGATAGGTGTTGAATGTTGTACTATCATCCCGGTCAGAGAGGGCAATGGCGCCATGGAACATCTTGCAGGTCTGGGGTTATTCAGCCGTCCCGATATAAAATCGCTGGAGAAGGTTCTTGAATATGGAATAGGACTTAACTCAGGCAGGGTTTTTGCAGATCTTTGGGATCTGAAACTATTTTCGACCTGTGATAACTGCCTTGATGCAAGAACTGAAAGATTGAATGAGATGAATGAGACTCAATCTGTCTGCGAACCCATTATGTGCCACTGTGACAATAATCTGCCTGCCTGATGTTTAATATATTGCTGCCATTCCTGATCAGTATATCTTATCAAAAAATAATTCTTGTGCCTCCTTTTTAGATGAAACAGGCAGAAAGTCCGGTTCATGTCACTATCTTTTCGGGAATAAGACATTTCAAATCACTGTTCACTACTAAGATAAAAATCCGGGGAAAATGAAAATAAAAGTTTTTTACTTCCTTATCGTCTTTTCAATTCTGGGAGTCTTTAATTTTGTCAGGGCCCAGGAAATTCCGAACGAACCGAAACCTGATACCAGAACTGAAAATGTGATTGTTGTCTTTAAGACGCACTTTGATATAGGATACACCGATCTGGCTGGTTCAGTTGTACATAAATACCAGACAACAATGATCGAAGATGCTTTGAAGGTTATTGACCAGACCAGCAAGTTACCTGCTGATCAGCATTTCACATGGACTTTGCCGGCATGGCCGATGCAGCAAATCCTGTCGGGTTGTTCACCGGAGGTTAAAGAACGTGTTATAAAAGCTCTTAAGGAAAAATACCTTGCAGTGCATGCTCTCCCTTTTACAATTGAGACCGAGGCTTCCGATCCGGAAATACTTGCACGATCTTTCCAGTCTTCTTCTGATATGTCAATGGAATACGGGCTTAAGCTTCCTCAGGATGCCAAGATGACTGATGTGCCGGAACATTCCTGGATTCTACCTACTATTCTTGCAAATGCAGGAATTAAGTTTCTTCATCTGGGATGCAACGCGGCTTCACAATCTCCTGTTGTACCTGATCTGTTCTGGTGGGAAGGTCCAGACGGATCCAGAGTTCTAACTATGTATTCCTGGAAATATTACGGGACCGATGTTGTTCCTCCGGAAAACTGGCCGTACAAGACATGGATCGCCATAATTCATACAAACGATAATACTGGGGCGCCAACTCCTGAGGTTGTGGATCAGGTAATTTCGAAGATCAGGAAGCTCAATCCGAATGCAAAAGTCGTTCTGGGAAGAATGTCTGATTTCTATGATCTTATTATAAGAGAGAATGCATCTATCCCAGTAGCGAAAAAAGATATGCCTGATTCCTGGATACATGGTTATATGTCAATGCCTGAGGAAGTAGGAATTTCAAGACGTGTTATGAAAGATATGTTTACTCTGGAGAAGTTGAACACTGAACTGAATATGTGGAAAGGTAAAAATGATGATATTTCTCCGGTCATGAAAAAAGCTGTGGAAAACAGTCTGCTGTTTGATGAACATACATTTGGCCTTGCAATGAGTCATGGAAGTTCTGGTTACTGGTGCTATGGTGATCAGTTCAGAAAACTAAAAGCTGAAGGGATTTACGACCAGATAGAATTATCATGGAATGAAAAAGGTAACCGGATCAGGGATACGTGGAGGTCGGTAAAACCGCTTCTTAATGATAAACTGAAAGAACTCGGGAATTCGGTGAATATCAGCGAAGATCATATTATAGTTTATAACCCTCTGCCATGGAACAGGAGCGGGGTGGTAACGCTGCAGGTGCTTTCAAACTTATTCGGCAAATCCAATGCGGTGAAGGATGCAGAATCGGGAAAGGTCACGATGATATCCAATTATGGAAATGTGATTCGTTTTGAGGCGGAAGATATACCCGCAATGGGATACAGATCCTTTATTCCGGTTCAGGTTGATACTCAGGGCACAGGGTTAACAGTCAATAAAAGTCTTAATCAGATAGAGAATAAATATCTTAGGATCACAGTTGACTATAAAAGGGGAGGTATCTCCTCTGTATTGGACAAGACAACCGGGCGCGAAATGGTAAAAAAAAGCAGTGATTATGTGTTTGGAGGTTACATCTATGAAAGGTTCAGCAGAGAAAACACAGAAAGTTATGTAAAAGATTATATCAAAGGGGGATGGGATTGGGCTCCTGCTGAGCTTGGCAGACCTAACCTGACCGATGATAAATATTGTCAGGTACACCCGGTGCCGTACAGTATGGAATTTGAATCGGATGCAGTGAAGGTATCAGCTATTCTTCAGTTCAGAAAAGATCAGAATAATCCACATGATTATACACTGATCTATTCTTTGTATCAAAATCAACCTTATCTTGAAGTTGAATGGGGAATAACAGGTAAATCACCTGATCCATGGCCGGAGGGAGGATGGATTTCCTTTCCCTTCAATATTGAAAAACCACAATTCAGAGTGGGTAGGCTGGGTGCAATTGTTGATCCATGCAACGATTATGTGAAAAACTCAAATCTGGATTATTGCTTTATAAATTCAGGAATAACAGTGACAGGAGATGACCGGAAAGGATATGGGATTACCTCTCCTGAAGTGCCTGCAGTAAGTCTCGACAGACCAGGACTCTGGAAGTTCTCAAGGGATTTTACCCCGGAAAAGCCAAATGTTTTTTTCAACCTGTATAACAATCAGTGGAGCACTAACTTCACAGAATGGATCGAAGGATCATGGTCTGCCAGGTTTTATGTCTGGCCGGCCCGTACTCCTGACAATGAACAGGCGCTCATAACACCGTCAGAGGAGTTAAGTACCCCGCTTCTAGCAGAGTTTTCTTCGGGGAATAAAGGAACTCTTCCTGTTTCAGTCAGGGGAGTGGAGGTTTCAATGAAGGGAGTGATGGTTACAGCATTTGGAGCTAATCCCTATGGCAGGGGATTACTGCTGAGGCTCTGGGAGCAATCGGGCAAATCAGGACGGTGTAACGTCAACCTGCCGGATGGACTGAATGGTCTGATGGCAATTCCGGTAAACCTGAGAGGTGAATATGAGGGAAGTCCTTTCCAGATACAGAATAATTCCATTACAGTCGACATAAAACCGTATAAACCAATCTCCTTTGTAATAATCTGATCATAATTTATATTCAATATGTACACTCCGAAACGGGAAATAGTCATTATCTGCGCTTCAGTCATTTTGATAGTTGCAATCGGTTTAGTTTTCAGGTCAGTGACAAATAACAGCTACAGGTCACGGCTGCCTGCACCTCCTGATCTTAATTTGCTCAATGCATCGCTTCGGAATCAGATCTCCATGGCATACGAAACTGCAAAGAGAAACCCCTCGTCGGGAAATATCGGCAGACTGGGAATGGTTTACCATTCAAGCGCGGTCTATGATAAAGCAGCAAAATGTTATCAGCTCGCGATTAGCAGGAATAGCAGAAGGTGGGTGTGGAACTATTATCTTGGGTATCTTGATAAGGAAATGGGAGATAACTCTGGTGTGATCTCGAATTTTGCTGCGGTAGTGAGGAAGAATCCAAAAGACTATATTGCCTGGTTTTATATTGCAGAAGGTAATCAGGCTCTGGGAAAGAACAACGAAGCAGAAGCTATTTACAGGAAGGTTATTGCAGAAGCCGGTGAAATTTCAGGTTCAGAGAATTCTTTCAGGAGGGACTTTTTTCCGATCAGAGCCTATGCCCGGTTCCAGCTGGCAACTATCTATCTAAATACCAGGAAACTTGTGTCGGCCGATTCAACAATCAGGGTGTTACTGAAGGACCAGCCCTCGTTTGGTCAGGCATACAGGCTGCTTGGTAGTGTTTATAACCTTCAGGGTGATCAGGAGTCAAGTAAAAAATGCCTGCTCAGAGCAGGCGATCTTATGATCTATACCCCACCAGTAGATACAATTGTGGATATTCTCGCACAAAACTCAAGATCCGATATATATCTTCTTAAACAGATAGATGATGCGGAAAAGGGAGGATATTCTCACTTCGCAGCAGCACTGGTGAACAATGCCCTTAAGGATATTCCTGATAATAAATTTGTTATTTCCAAGGCAATCAAAATATTTCTTGTAATGGACCTGAACGGACTGGCTGATCCTTTATTTGACAGACACCTTGAATATTTCGGATCGGATATCAGTGAGCTCAAAATGGTTGCAGACCTTTGTATGAAAAAGGGGCTTAACAAGCAGGCTGTTAAATATTACCTGCAGGCTGCCAGATTACAACCTGAAGATATAAGTGTTCATCTGAGTGTGGCGCTGTGTCTTGGTAAAGACGGCGCTGTAAATCAGGCCGGAGATTCAGTCGGCATGGTGGTGAAAAAGCACTGTGATAACCTGAAGATCATGACAGATTGCGCATACGTGTTGCTTATGCTTGGAGAAAAGGATAAAGCAGATGTGATACTGTCTGATCTTGCCGGGCGATACCATTCTGATCCTAAGGTGCAGCAGCTTACAGGTATCCTGAAACAACAGAATGGAAAGGAGGATGAAGCTCTGAAACTTTTTGAGTCCTCATTTAAGGGAGATCCGAAAGACCTGTCAACTGCACGTTATCTGAACGATATCCTCATGAAAAGAAACAAATGGAACGAAGCAATTACCTGTATAAGAACGGCTCTGGAGTTTTCTCCCAATGATCCGAACCTGCAGGAAAGCCTTGGATCGCTGCTTGTATTTTGTCCGGATGAGAAACTAAGAAATATCAGCGAAGGATGGGAATATTCGGAAAGAGCATTCATAAACAAATCGAGTACGCGGTCAACGATGGTTTCGGCTGGTATGAGCCTGGCTCAGGCCAGCTACCAGCAGGGAGACAGGGATGAAGCTGTGAAAGTTATGAAAATAGCGATTGACCTTGCAGGAAAACAAAATGCCCCAGGAGATTTTATTCAGGATCTTCAGAAAAGGCTGGAATCCTATCGGAAATAGAATATGCGGATCAGTATATTAATCAGAAACGCTGCTGAGTTAATACGAAAGCTGCGTAGTTTCGGTTCTCTTTACTGAAAAGTCTATTTCCTGTTTTTCAGGTTGCCATTGTTGAGCCACATGGTAACGCGTCCCATCCTGTCGAACGGGGGAAATGTATGCATGCCTCCCGTAATCACATCAGGTTCGCCGTCTCCGTTGAAATCGGCAATATCGAGAGTGATCATGTGAGTGGGAGAGTTGGTAATATCGTGTTTGACAAACTGCATTTTGCCATTGTTTTCGAGCCATATAAAGCTCTGGGATGCAGGGTTGTCCCAAAGATTGAAAGTACTGACTGCAAACAGGTCAGGATCACCATCATGATCTATATCTACAGGCCTGATGTTTGAAACACCGATGAAGTCACATATCCTGTGGTATTCAAATTTCAGATTACCTTTGTTCTCCAGCCACTGTATGCCATGCCATGGCCTCCCTCTGGGGGGGATATAGTCGAAAGCATCTCCGTTTGTATATAGAATGTCCTTATCTCCGTCCTTGTCGGCATCGCAAAGAAATATCGAACTGGACCCAAAATCCTGATTACTGGACTTGAAAAGAAGCTTTGGCTGGAAATTCCCTTTACCATCATTCAGGTAGCACCATACTTCTTCCCATTCCTGACTCACAAGAGAGATTATGTCAAGGTCGCCATCTGCATCAATATCGGCAATCTCGACATTTATAGGACCTGACAGGTTTTGCAGAATGTGACTCTCGAATTCCCAGTTCCCTTTGTTTCTCATCCATCTGGTCTCCCCGTCGTCATATCCGAACTGAGCGACTGCAAGATCCATTTTTCCATCGTTATCCAGATCACCTGCTCTTACATCCGATACTCTTGCCACTTTCTCAACGGCAACATGCTTTTTGAAAACGCGGTTCCCGGTATTTTCATATATGATAACGGATCCAATCTTATCATTATTGGGAAACAACATTCCAAGAACAGCTACAATGATGTCCTTGTCGCCGTCATTGTCAAAGTCGATGACCTGCGTATGGGCTGGAGCAATCAGATTGTCAGCCAAAACGGTCTCAGTATAAACTCCTTTGGGATATTGTCTGATCCAGTTTAAGGAATTGCTTCTGCAATCGCATACTATGATGTCATTCAATCCGTCGCCATCAAGATCGGTAGCTTCAATATATGAGATCAGAGGCGCTTCAGTGAATTTCTGACCAACCTGCTGTTGTACAAGGAAATCTATTTTCTCTCCGGATGTGCTGCTGACCGTACCCAGAGAATCAGGATTGATATCCCGCTTCTGATATGTGATCCTTTTTATGGTTTCTTTCCATGACAGTCCGCTTTTCGACGACTGATAACTGAGAAATATCAGAGGAAGTCCGATGACAAAGCCCAGGATCAGAGCCAGAGGGATAATGTTCCTGATTCTTTTTTTACTCTTTTTCCCTGATTTGTTCTCTTTTTCCATAAATTCATTTTTTAATTTAGCCAGCCGAAATCAGGGTAAAACTAATGAAAAATACACGAAGGACAATTATAAATATTCTTATCATCCTTACTGCAGGGCTCATTCCTGCAATTATCTGCCAGTTCTTTGAAGGAAAACCTGTTGACAGGTATATCAGGATAAAAAGCTTCCGGTATGGAAAAGAGCCATCAGTAATCAGATGTAACAGAGGCGACAGGCTTCATCTGACATTTACTACTGGAGATACAGGTCACTCATTCTTCCTCGAGGAGTTCGATATGGATGTCAAGGTCAGTCCTGCACGCGATGAAGTTGCAGTTTACAGGACCAGTGATCCGACAGCCCCGCCATTGCTAACCCGTGAATATACTTTTACTGCCAGGCATGCGGGCATTCTGAATTATCTGGTATCAAGGAGCAATTACAGGTGTCATGTATGGTGCGGGCCGATGCATGCATTCGAACATGGCAAACTGATCATTCTGCCGAATACGCTTCTGGTATTCAGCCTTGGTACACTTGCAGGTATATTTGCAGTATGGATCTTTTCATTTTTCTTTTCAGGAAAGGATCTCCCGGATGAAAATGGAGGGAATGGGCTTAAAAAAGACCTGTTTAAAAGGTACCGTTTCCTGAGGAGAATCATTGTATCAAGATGGCCACAGGCGATCCTTACCATTTTTGCCATGGTAATGATCTATGTTGTCATCCTCACGTCGGCTTTCGGCACACTCATGTCGGGAAGGAATCTTGGTGTATTGCTGATGTGGGCAGTCTGGCTTTTCCTCCTTGTTGCCGTTCTTACCCCTCTTTTTGGAAGGTCATGGTGTACAATCTGTCCTTTGCCGATGTTCGGAGATCTGATCCAGAGACGCTCATTCTTCAATCCTGAAAAGGGGAAGACAGGCGGATATAATAATAAATACCACGGGCTCTTCCGCAAATGGCCTGATTTTCTTAAAAATGACTGGCTCAAACTTGGGATATTCCTCAGTCTCGCGACCTTTTCAACCACTCTTGTTGCAGACCCGCGAGTATCAGGTCTGGCAGTGATCGGATTGCTTACAGTGCCCACTGTTATGTCGGTTATATGGGAACTGAGGGCTTTTTGCAGGTACGTATGTCCTGTAAGTGTTTTTGTGGGATCGTATGCACGTGTTAGTCCTGTCGCACTGAGAAGCGCATCTTCAGAGATTTGCTCAAACTGCAAGCCACATTATTGCCGGAATGGCAGTCCGAAAGGTTGGGCTTGTCCATATGGTTTGAATGTAAGTGAGATAAAAGAGAATACTGATTGCGGCATGTGTATGGAGTGTACCAGAAGTTGTTTGTATAATAATGTAACTATATACTCGCGCGAAGCAGCATCAGAAACAGGTTCAAGGACAATGAGCGAGGCATGGCTCACAATCGCGGTCTTCACTCTGGCAATAGTCTATTCAATCCTTTATCAGGGACACTGGCCGGCAGTAAGGGATTTTGTAAATATACTTGATAAACATAACTGGGATCTGTTCGGCATTTATACTCTTATCATGAACTCAGCTGCGTTATTGTTCATGCCGGGAATAATATACCTGCTCTCTTATACCGGGAGGAAAATTTCAGGGACCGGAGAACCTGCAAGGGATATTTTTATGCGATTGGCGGCCACATTACTTCCAATCGGCATGTCATTATGGATTGCATTTGTTATCCCGATGTTGTTCGTTAACATAACATTTATAGAACAGTCATTATCAGATCCGTTCGGTTGGGGATGGGATTTTTTCGGAAAGGCAAATATCCCATGGCATCAGTTCATGCCAAGACTAACTCCATGGATTCAGAGTTTCACTATCATGGCAGGTTTTTGTCTTAGTCTGAGAAATCTGAAAAGCTCGTTCCATTCAGGAAATAGAGACCTGCGTTCATCTTTGCTGATATCGCTCCCAATGGCAGTATTCATCTTGTCTGTTTCAGTGGTTATGATTTTCTTTTTCACCAACTAGTCACGTTCTGCACGGTTTATAGGCTAACCTCACATCCTCCTGAAAAGGAGCTTTACAAGAGAAGAATATAATGGAGGAGTAAGTTTGTTATAGTAGATGATAATAAGACCTGAATTTCAACGTCCGTTTCTATTTTGTATTCACAAATTGCTTCCCTTGCAGAATTTATAAGTCTCCCCTGGGGGATTAAGGGGTTGGCGGAAGAGACAAAGACATATGAACTGAGAATCCTGCTATGGCGGTGTGCGTTAAAGGATAAGAAGAAATAAAAAAGGGTGTCCGGACGGACACCCTTTTTATGGTTATTCATAGGTAAGGCTGCTATTTAGCAGGGTCCCACCACAGTCTTGTTGCTGCGTTGTCAGGACCTCCGAGTTTCGTGATACCATCTGCAACTGCTGCAGCGTTTGTTGTGAATTCATTTGGTACGTAACCTACTCTGCGCATGATATGAGTTTCGTCAACATCCGCATTATCTGACTGAATGATCGGATAAAGTTTTGGAAGTTCAAGTCTGCGACGGTCACCCCAAGCTTCCCAACCATCAGGGAAAAGAGCAATCCATTTTTGGGTGATGATCTGTTCAAGCTGCCTGGTAGGATCGGTATCCCATTTTACAGCGATGTCTGTCATTGCAGGTGTGCTGAAGTCAGCAAGAGCAACAGGGGTTGTTGTACCAGCCTGATATGTTGCAATTGTTGCTGCATCAGCGCCCCAGTATGACAGAGACATTTCGATACCTTTATTGTAAGCTTCTTCAGCTGTGATTCCCATACTCCAATTTTTCAAGGCGCCTTCTGCTCTCAGGAAGTAGGCTTCCGAGGAGAGCATGACTTCGATAGGGGTGGTGTATTCGAGAGCTGTTGATGCAGACCACCTTGCACCCATCGTAGAAAGGTTGTCATAGTGACGGCTTGCTTCAGAAATCTGCGGGATTGTAAGACCGTTTCTCATTCCGGTATAAAGGCCTGTATTAACAGCAGGACTCCAGTATACTGACATACGAGGATCATTGAAGCCTTTAAGAACGCTCTCCATAGAGGCACTCATACGGAACTCGTTCCATGGTAACATTATAGGCAGTGGGTTGAAGCTGTTGTCTGATTTTGATACCTGGAATATTGCATTGTCGTCATTGGAAGTCATAACGCCGGCTGCAACAGCTTTTTCAGCCTGTGTTTTTGCCGTTGCAGGATCAACTTTTGAAATCCTTAATGCAATTCTCAGTCTGAGAGTATTGGCGAAAGTAATCCATTTGTCTACACTACCGCCATAGATCTGGTCATTTGTTCCGAATGCATTCTCCCCGGTATGGCTTGCAAGAGTTGTTGTTGCCTGATCGAGCAGAGTGAAGAAATCAGCATAGATAGATTCCTGTGTGTCATAAGGAACTGCATTTTCTCCATTGTTTACAGATGTATAGGGAATCGGACCCCAATAGTCTGTCTGACGCTGGTAAGCAAATACTTTCCAGATCTGGGCAAGGGCATACTGTTTTTCAAGACCGGTGGTGGTAGCCGGGTCGGTCTTTTCCATTACAACAGCAAGGTTCTTCGCGCAGTTTCCATAGAATCCGCTCCATGCTGAGCCAAGCCAGTCACGGTTAAGAACGTGACGGTCTGTCTGGAATTTGGTCTGCCAGTTGGAGTAGTACTGTGAGTACAGGTCGGCAAACAGGTTCTGTGAGATCTGGAAGTTCCATCCACTCATCAGCCCGTCATACTGGACCTTAGCATATACATTACCTACTGTCGCAAGGTCGATGTCAGACAACGCCCGTTTATTGGTGTTGATTTCAGTGAAATCACTTGTGCAACCACTTAGAAGAGTTATTCCAAGCAGGCCGGACAGCAAAATATTAATTAGTTTGTTTGTTTTCATATTTCAGTAATTAAAAGCTTGGATATTATTTAAAAAGTAACTCTGAGGTTCATCCCAAATGTTCTTGTGGACGGAAGACCGAAACCTTCAACTCCCTGTACGTTGGAGTTACCTGATGAAAGGTTCGGGTCAAGTCTCTTAGCTTTATTATAGAGGAAGAAAAGGTTCCTTCCTTCCAATGATATCCTTAAGCTCTGGATCGGGAAGTTCTTGAATTTCTTGGTGTAACCAACGGCAGCCTGCCTTAGCCTGGAGTTGGATGCATCGTAGCAGAAAGGTTCTCCGGTAGGAGTATTCCTGCCTCCGAGTGACTGCCAGTAAGCTTCAGCGGTGATAGTTTGGTCATTGGCAGTTTCACTTATAACATTACCATCAGCATCTTTTGTCTGAATAACACCGTCTACTATGAAACCATCTCTTCCCTTAAGTGTATAGTCTGAGAAACCATCACTGGCAAGGTTGGCTTCTGTGAAGGAGTAGATCTTTCCACCCTGGCGGAAGTCTATTGAGAAATTGAAATCGAAATTCTTATATGTCAGGTTACTGGTGATACCACCAAGCCAATCCGGGTTGTAAGTTCCACCGTACTCGGTCTGACCGTCAGTTACTGTAGGCATACCAAGGCTGTTGACAATGATCTTGCCTTCTGAGTTCCTGATGAATTTCTTGGTAAGGATTTCACCATATTCATGACCAACCTGAATAACTGTTGTTGTCATCCACTGTCTGCCGGTGAGGCCATACTGTTCCATTCCTTCTGTCAGAGATTTTACAAGGCTGTTGTTCTTTGCAAAGTTGAAGCTGAGATCCCACTGTAAATCCTTGGTTTTAACAGGAGTGGTGTTGAGTGTGATTTCAACCCCTCTGTTCTGGATATTACCGGCGTTGATGAATTTGCTGGAATAACCGGAAGCTACAGGTACGCTAACACTGAGAAGCTGGTTCTCTGAATTAGACTGGTACCAGGTAAAATCAAGTCCTACTCTGTTCTGGAGAAAACGGATGTCAGCGCCTAATTCTTTCGCTTTTGTCATTTCCGGTTTCAGATCGGATGCAGGTTTGGACGATCCTCTGGAAGCATATCCGTTTGCACCACCGGTCATGAAATCATAGGTCGGATAGATGTTATAAGGATCGGTATCGTTACCTACCTGAGCGTATGATGCCCTTACTTTGGCGAAGGTCAGCCATGAAGGCATTGATGCTTTCATCATGTCTGAAAGAACCCAGGTAAGACCTACTGAAGGATAGAAATATGACCAAGCGTCAGGAGGAAGGGTTGATGACCAGTCGTTACGTGCTGTAACATCGAGGAAGAGCCAGTTCTTGTAACCAAGGTTGGCATAACCGTAAAGTGAATTGATTTTCTTGGTTGCACCATCTTCAGAACCCGAGAAGTTAGCTGAGTTAGTTACAGTAAACAGGTTAGGTTTCAGAAGATAACCGTTGGAGGTATACAGTGAGTACCACTGTTGTTTCAGCATGTTACCACCTGCCGATACGTTGACAGAAAAATCGCCGAAATTTTTGTTGTAGTTCAGGAGGAAGTCATTGTTGATTTCATAATCGTTCTTCCTGTTTGTGTAGTATCTGCCGTTGTCTGCGATGGTGTAAGTGTCATTATACTCTCTCCATAAATACTGGTCGTTGGTATAATCGACTGCCGACCTGATCTGAAGTGAAAGTCCTGTGAAGATCTCATATTTGAGAGATGCCATACCCATAACCCTGTCGCGGCTCTCATCCCAGGGAATCATGTTAACAATCCACCAGGGGTTTTCACCACCATTTGAGTGAGGGTTCCAGTAATTCTGTACCAGGAAACCTTCATTGTCATAGTATTTGTAAACTTTTGCTTCAGCCGTGGAGATATTGCTGGGCTGGCGGAGAATAGCACGCATCGGGTTCGAGAAGTCGTCACCGGTTGATACCCTGTCGAGAACACGCTGGTGGAAATAGGTCAGTTTCGTATCGAGAGTGAGTTTCTTTGACAACTGTGAGGTGATACGAAGATTAACGTTGTTTCTTTTCAGTTCGTTACCTGGAACAATACCTTTTGAATCAGTATTTGAATAAGAGAAGTATGTCTGGATATCCTGCTTTCCACTGGTGATTGCAAGGGTATTTGTGAGGTTGGTTCCAAGCTGGAAGAAATCCTTTAAATTATTAGGATGAGGCGAAAATGCATATGTGGTTCCGTATTTTGATGAGTTAACATCAGGAGTCCAATGAGCAACCTGTTGTCCTTCCATTTTTGGACCCCAGTCAAATTCGCTGTTCTTAACATATGTGCCGCCTGTGCCCTGTCCGTAAACATTCTGGAATTTTGTGAGGATAACAGGACTTTCTACACTGAAGTTCAGGTTATACTCAACTCCGAGACCTTGTCCGGCTTTACCTTTTTTGGTTGATATTACAATAGCGCCGTTTGATGCACGCGTGCCATAAAGAGCTGTAGCTGACGGCCCTTTAAGAACGGTGACAGTCTCGATATCATCCGCGTTGATGTTTGATATACCATCGGATCCTGTCATACCACCACCTTCACCGTAGGTTTGCAGGAACATGTCGTTCTGGATCGGAACACCGTCAACCACATAGAGAGGTTGGTTGTTACCACCGATAGATCTGTTACCCCTGATAACTACCCTGGATGCAGAACCTACACCGGCATTTGACCTTACAAGGTCGAGACCAGCAACTTTACCCTGCAGGCCGTTGATGGCGTTGAGTTCCCTTGATTCGGTAAGCCTTGATACATCGACAGACTGCGCGGAATAAGTAAGCGCTTTCTTCTCCCTCTTGATACCAAGTGATGTAACCACTATCTCTGCAAGCTGCTGAGCTGCTGTGGTCAACTTGATTGAGATGGCTGATTGATTGCCTACAGGAACATTCTGTGAATTGTAACCGATAAACGAGAATACAAGTACAGCATCATTGCCGGGAACCGATATTGTAAAATTACCGTTACCGTCTGTAATGGTACCCGTAGTCTTGCCCTGAACCACGACGTTCACACCCGGCATGGGTGAGTTATCATCGGCGCTGGTTACAGTACCGGATACTTTGCGTTCCTGTGCAAGCGCGGATGCACAAGTAATTAAAGTAAGAAAAGCAGCAAAAAGCAGGAATTTTGTCTGACTTTTCAAACAAGTTAGTAAAGGTTTCATTTTCATACGAAAACATTTAGGGTTAAGAAATTTTAAAAGGACAAAAACACATCTGGTTATTAATAAAACTTTACTTAAGTTTTAACAATCATTTAACAAATATTCACATTTTTTTTCTGATAACCAAATGCCATAGATATTTTTTTCCAAATTAGACTCATTCCAAACGGCCTGAAACCCGCATTCCGGATATGATCAAAGACAGAATCTGCTGATTCTGATAAGATTTCCAAAAAGTTTAACTAAATGTTAAAATTTAAAGGGATTATTCTGATAATAATTTCACAATATCATTAAGATCTTTACTGATATTACCTGTCTTGGTTTTCTGAGAAATTTCAACGATAGTATTCAAAATTTCCCGTTTGTTCTCCTGATCCAGAAAACCTATATTCAGAGAGAGCGATCTGGCAACTTCCCTGTCAAGCCTCTTCATCTGACCACGTGTAAATGTTTGATTATTAAATTGCTTTTTGATGAGACTCTCAATCATAAATGCGTATCCGTTGACAATACCCTGCCTCCCCCTTTTTATTCCGTCCAGGACCGGATCATTGGATTTGTCTATTTTATCGGCAAGTTCAAACATCTTATTCCTGACGAACAACTGGTAGATATATATTTCTATCAGTTCATTCCTGTAATACTGCCTGGTCTGGAAATTGTCGGTATATATGAGGCCGATCTCATTCACGAAATTCCAGTATGACTGAATTGAAAAGGCCTTGTCATAAAGAGATGTCGTATCGTTAAGAAAAGAAAGATCTTTGTCGCTTAATAAATGTGCAAATATTGCTCCGGAACGTCTGCTGTCTTTTCTGGGTAACCTGTTGAAATTCTTCATCCTGACATTGGCCATGGTAACATGTACTTTCAGGAGAATGTTTTCATTCCAGGTCCCGTTAATGTCCGGCAAGCCCATTGCTTTATACTCACTGAGACTCAGTGATTCATCTTTCCTGAATAAGGTTTTGCACGATACGTCTGCCAGAACAATTACAAGTGATATAATCAGAATATATTTTAAGCGTCCCATGATATGTTATTTTTTTAGTTACTAAAACAGACTTATTAATCCTGTTTTCCGGTTCCGGTTTTCCCATTTTGTACAGAAACTAAGTCAGGATTATTTATTTCAATTTATCTTTTTCGGGCATATCCGTAAACTTTTGCCGAATCATTATTCAGTGCAAACACAAATATGTCCTTTCCTCCTGCAGTTTTTACCTCAGCAGCGTCCCTGACTTCACCTCTTATGAATATACCGCTTTCAGTATCGCTTGCAGGAACAAATCCTCCTTTCCCGTCTCCAAATAGTAATAATCCTTTGTTAGCATCATACTCTCCGAACTTGATCCTTGTGCCGAAGAAATTTCCTGAAACGATCAGGTCTGTCTTCCCATCGTTGTTGAAGTCGCCGGCAAGAATTGAATATACAGGAGAGAACTGGGCTTCACGGGGCAGGGGATGGATTCTGAAGCGGTTATTTCCCAGATTTTCTATAAAGCACGATTCAAACATTGTTGCCCTTAGTTTCAGTGCATTCTTAAGTTCTGAAGGTGTGAATATATCTGTTATTTTCTGCCTGGAATATGATTCATATGTAGAATATTTCTTTTCAATAAAGGGCATTTGTTCCTTAAGATCATCCCTGGAATATAATGGATAGCTCTCTCCCATGATATAATAGCACATTATAGCATCTATCGTTCCGTTATTGTCAAAATCTCTTGCATAAATTGTAACCGGTTCCTTAAGGGAGGCCTTGATCTGTGAGTTCAGACCAAAATTGCCTGCTACGAAATCGATGTCTCCGTCTTTATCAATATCTCCGGCAATAATTGTATTCCACCAGCCTTCAGTTTCTTTCAACCCTGAGTTCTCTGTTATTTCGGTAAGTTTTATCCCTTCATTCAGGAAGAGGCGTATGCCCATCCATTCGCCCGTAATTACAAGATCCGGCTTCCCGTCGCCGCTGAAGTCGGCCCATATGGCGTCTGTCACCATGCCAGGTCTGACCAGCGCCGGACAATAGTTTGCAGTTACATCGAGGAAATATCCTTTGCCATCATTTTCAAGTATATAGCTTCTTGGAGGCATTGGATATTCTCCTGGTATTAAACGGCCGCCAACAAAGAGATCCAAATCACCATCATTGTCGATGTCAGCAGCCCTTACGCAAGATCCTGATGTGAGCATGACCGGAAGCCTGCCGGACGATTTTGTAAAGTTACCCCTGCCGTCATTCATATAGAGCCGGTCCTGAAGTTCAGGCGCATCCTTGCTGAATTCATTCCCGCCGCTGACAACGTACAGATCAGGATTTCCGTCATGATCGGCATCAAAAAACAGCGCGCCTATGTCCTCACAGCCCTTATCTGCATCAAAACAGGCTTCGGGCTGATAAACGAAAGTGCCATCAGGCTTTTGCAGATAGAGTTTACCAGGACTGTCTTTAGCCCCTCCGAAAAAAAGATCCTCCAGTCCATCCTTGTTAACATCTCCTTTTGCTATTCTAGGACCCTGAGTGGAGAGCATATGCGGAAGCAGGATCTGCTTTCTGAAGTCGTTATAATCATTCTCCTTATGACTGAAATCAGGTATCCCTTTGCCCTTCAACCTGACAAAAACCGGATCAGGAACAGCTACCGGTTCCGGTACGGCAACCGATGCATCTCTGTTGCGGAGAGTAATAGTCTGGTCTGCTTTGACCGATCTGATTACCTGCTCCTTCATGTCAGGCCATGTCACTTTTATTTCGTCAGCCACGGTCGCCTCGCCCAGTCCGAAGATTAATGAATGGCTCCCGGACGACATATATCCCCTGGAAGGCATAAACTCCTGAACAAACTTTTGGTCTTTGCAAGTCACAATGATGCGTGAACCTATCCCTTCCCTGTTCATCCCGGAGCCTTCTAATTTGATCTTAAGGTAGTGGTTCAGTTTATTTTCACTTGCATTGTTCCTGTATACCAGGGCATAATCATTTACCTGGTTGATGACAAGATCCATGTCGCCATCATTATCGAGATCAGCGTAGGCGCTTCCGTTTGAAAGTGATGGCAGCTCATCTCCCCAGATATCGGTAACGTTCGTGAATGTCAGATCCCCGTTATTCCTGAAAATATAATTTTTAGGTTTTGTAACCGGGACCTTGTCGAGCAGTTCCATCCTGGTCAATACAGTTTTTCCTTCTCTCTTCTTCAGAACCTGCTCGACAGTAAATTTAATGAAATCCATGTGGGTGTTGTTCTTGGCATAACCGTTACTGATATACAGGTCTTTCAATCCGTTGTTGTCGAAATCACAAAGTAATGGCGACCAACTCCAGTTGGTGCTATACATGCCTGCATATTGTCCGATTTCAGTGAAGCTGCTTCCGTGGTTATTGATCTGCATCATGTTCCGTGAGGACTGATGAAAGAAACCTGTGTTTTTGAGTATACTTACCTTATCGTAATTATCTGGTCCCGCCACCAGTTTCTGTCCATAGTTATCCTCCGGAAGCATATCAAGAGTGACAAGATCTATGTACCCGTCATTATTGATGTCTGCTGCATCATTTCCCATTGAAGACAGGGTAACATGATCACAGTATTGGTCCAGTTCGTCACGGAACGTTCCGTCCTTTTGGTTTATGAAGAGATAATCCTGTTCAAAGTAATCATTGCATATATACACATCTGGCCATTCGTCATTATTGAAATCGGCAATCGCAATACCCAGCCCGAAGTTCAGGATATTCTGCGTTATACCTGCCTGAACCGATACATCTGTAAATTTGTTCCCGTCATTCCTGTAAAGCCGGTGCATATAGGGAGGATCCTTGACATGTTTTAGCGGGGCCTCTGTAACCGCCATTGCGTTAAGAGCATGGTTTATTACGAAAAGATCAAGATCTCCGTCTTTGTCATAATCGAAGAATGCGCTGTGGGTTGAATAGCCGGTGTCATCTATACCGTATTTGGCAGCGCACTCCGTGAAAGTCAGGTTCCCGTTGTTGAGGTAGAGGAGATTCTTCCTGTATTCCGGCCTGCTGTCGGTTGATGTACAAACATAAATATCAAGGAATCCGTCGCCATTGACATCGGCCATCTGGACTCCCGTACTCCACGTTCCGGGCCCAGCCACTCCTGCTTTATCGGTAATATCCTCGAATTTAAAATTCCCCTTGTTAAGATAGAGCCGGTTTTTCGTAAGGTTGGAGGCGAAATAAATGTCTTCCAGCCCGTCATTGTTGATATCTCCGATAGCAACGCCCGCCCCGTTATAAAGATAACTATAATCCAAAGAATTGAATGTTTCGCTTTCCTTGACCCAGTTCCTGAAATTTATTCCTGTTCTGTTATGGGATAATGACGTGAAGATCCTGCCCTTTTCTTTTTTACATGCCGGTGTAATTGCCAGCAAAATTATCAGGACAGGTAAGATTACGGGTCTTTTCATAAATTGTCTCAGATTTTCTTAACGTGAGTTGATTTTATAGGTAAGGATGCCAAAATTACTTATTCCTGCCAGGATATACCGTTTTCCCTTTACGGTAACGAATTTAAGCGATTTGACGTCGCCGGTAATTGTCAACCCTGACTGAACCTGTGGTATATACCTGAAACTACCTTTACCATCACCTTCATAAAGTTGTCCGTAATTTGCATCAATCACTCCCAGTTTGACGCAATTTGTACTCTGATTACCGGCAAGTATGAAATCAGGTTTGCCATCCTTGTTGTAATCCAGTACCTCAATAGCGTAGACCGGCGCATACTGGGCTTCTTTTGGCAGAAGTCTCTTCTCGAACCTGGTTCCGGTATTCCTGTAAAAGACCGTCCTTAACTCCGGAGCGGAGAGGACCGTTGCGCCCTTCAGATCGCCTGGCGAAAATATATCAGTTATTGTTGCATTTGAGTAGGACTCATAATCGGGGAATTTTCTTTTCAGTATCCCAATCTGATTGACAATCTCATCCTTCCCGGCAAACGGATATGAAGTGTGCTGGACATAATATGTCAGTATAGGATCGATTGTACCATTATTGTCAAAGTCCTTATAAATAAGTTCCACAGGCTCTGAAGGTGAGCTTTTAAGCTGTGAATTGGTTCCCCAGTTCCCGGCCACGATATCCATATTTCCGTCTCCGTCAAAATCAGCGACGGCAATTCTTGACCATAATCCTCCTTCTGAGGGGTTGAACCATTTGGCTGTTTCTTCATGGAACTTCTTCCCTTTATCGTTAATGAAGACTCTTATCGGCATGAACTCACCTGTAATGATAAGATCGGGCCATGAGTCTTTGTTCAGATCTATCCATGCAGCATCGGTTACCATGCCGGCATTGGATAGTTCAGGAAGAATAGCAGGTGCGACGTTCCTGAAATGAGCAGGCCTGTCGCTGTCGAGAAGGTAGCTCTGCTGGGCAACAGGATATTCACCAGGCGTGACCCTTCCACCCACAAATAACTCCGGTGAGCCATCTTTGTCAAAATCAGCTGCCCGGGCGCAGGATTTTGAATTTAGCATTGGAGGCAGTGCATCTGCCTGTTTTGTGAATTTCCCGTTACCATTATTCAGGTAGAGCCTGTCCTGAAGAGCTTTGTCATTTTTCGTGTAATCGTTGTAACCTCCGCTTACAATATATAAGTCAGCATCTCCGTCACCGTCTGCATCGAAGAAAAGTGCATCGGCATCTGTGCTCGCAATATCATCCTTCAGATTAATGCCGGCTGTGGCCGTGAAATTCCCGTTAGCAGCCTGGATAAATAGTTTACCCGGATTTTCCTTTACACCGCCGACAAATATATCGGTGAGCTTGTCTCCGTTGACATCGCCGGTTGCCATAACCGGACCGACCGGAGACAGCATGGTTTTCATAAGAGGCTGGCGTTGGAAATCATTGGAACCGTACTCCGCGTGTTCATAACTGACAAGCGATGGTACCTGGGAAAATATCTTGTTTATTGCCGGAAGTGGTATTTCCCTGCCGGTTGCAGTCTCTTCTGTCACAGTAATTACCTGGTTAGACCTGACGTTTTTCAGCACACTGGCTTTTCCCCTGGGCCAGACTATCCTGACGGAATCAGCCTGATCGAGATTGCCCATTCCGAAGTGAAGACGGGTTGTTACACAAGACTGATAGCCTCTTGTCGGCATCTCTTCCATATACTGTACACCGTTCCTGGAATAGGCATATACCTTGCTGCACAGTCCCTTCGTATTCTTATCACTGCCCCTGAGCTGAAAATCAATAAAATTGGTTGTGGAGGGGCTGGTCTCCCTTGACATATTTCTGTAGATGGAAGCTGTTTCATTCTGATTGCTTATTATCAGGTCAAGATCGCCGTCATTATCGAGATCAGCATAAGCTGCCCCGTTGGAAAATCCTTTCTGCTCAAGCCCCCATTCAGCGCTCTTGTCAGTAAATGTAAGATCCCTGTTGTTCCTGAATACATAATTGTGTACAGGTGTCGATTTCATAAAACTGACAAGCTTAAAGGTGTCCGGTTTTTCTCCTGCCCGGGTTTTCTGAGCGTAATATTCCCTTTTAAATTTAAGAAAGTCAAGATTTGTATAATCCTTGAAATAACCGTTAGTTATCGAGAAGTCTTTCCACCCGTCATTATCATAATCGGCAAAGAGAGGAGCCCAGCTCCAGTCGGTATTGGAAATACCTGCAAACTGACCAATTTCGCTGAATGTTCCGTTCTGGTTGTTAAGCTGAAGCATGTTTCTCTGGGTGGCAAGGTAATATCCCTGCATTGCCATCATGGCATATTCATAGTAGTTATCTGGCACATACAATAGTTTCTGTCTCTGGTTTTCTTCAGGAAGCATGTCAGCAGTGAAGATATCGGGCCATGTATCATTATTAAAGTCGTTGACCTCACAGCCCATTGCCGACAGTGATATATGCTGGATATGTTCCTCAAGCTTATTTGTGAAAGTGCCATTACCATTATTAATATACAGGTAATCCGGTTCAATATAGTCGTTGGTAACGTATATATCTGGCCATCCGTCTTTGTTCAGGTCGGATATCGCTACTCCGAGTCCATATCCCAGTGCATTGGATATCAGCCCTGAAGTTGAAGTAACATCTGTAAAATGATCTCCGTCGTTCCTGAAAAGTTTATCTCCGGCGTATGGGTCATTGTTTTTCCTGGCTTTGTCAAGATCCATTCCGCGGATTACAATTACGTTTGTAGCAAGAAGGAAGAGATCAAGATCCCCATCCCTGTCATAATCAAAAAAGGCTCCGACAGTGGAGTATGAAGGATCATCGATTCCCCATGCCTTTGCCTGCTCTTCGAACCGGAGATTGCCTTTATTGATAAACAATTCATTCTTCCTTTTCTCAGGCGAGTCTTTACCTGAATGACATACATAGATGTCAAGTAAACCGTCTCCGTTGACATCGGCCATGGTTACTCCTGATTTCCATCCTGGTCTTCCCTTTACCCCGCTGCTCTCGGTGATATCCCTGAATCTGAAATCTCCCAGGTTGAGATACAGCTTGTTGTATTCCATATTGGATATAAAGAATATGTCCTCGAGCCCATCGTTATTTATATCGCCTACTGCAATACCTCCTCCGTTATATAAATTTTCATAAGTCAGGGCATTATGATCCTTGTTCTCGGTGACTGTATTTTTGAAAGTTATGCCCGATCTCCTGGAAGGGACTTCTTCGAATATTTTAATCGGCTGGCCATATGCTGACAATACAGTTATCAACATTATAGCTGTGCTGAAGATGTTTTTGATCAGTAAATTGCGGAAATGATCAGTTGAAGATGAATTCATAGGCTACCGTTATTTATCAGGTAACAAGCATGCAAAAATGCAAAAAAAAGATTATAAGCCACAGTGCAGCCGGCAATTTTAACTAAAAGCCGGATACTAACCATAGCCTCAGAATATGAGAAAAGGCCGGAATACTGTAAGATCAATGCGATATCTCAGCCATCAGCCAGAGTGTGAATGCGACCATGGGGGTCCAGTATTCAGATATCTGCCAGTCTCCATTTCCTTTCTCTGGCATGTCATCAGCGTCGCCGCCAAGACCATTCAGAACAGCTCCCGGAATTACGGGTACATCCGGATGGAATGTGCTTCCGGCAAAATGTTTAGGTTGGTTATGACCTACCATTTCGATCGTAGAGCTGTTGAAGGGATTAACTCCTATTATCCAGTCGAGTTGTTTCTGGGCAATGGATTTAAGCCTGTCGTCCTTAAGCACTGCACCTGCTTTATAGAGACCCACACCTGCCGACGCAAGGTTGGCATTGACACCAACCCACCAGTCGGGAAGCGGTTGCATGAAATACCTGTACCAGTAGATCCCTTCCTGACGGTTGCCTCCGGGGTTTTTGTCAGGGAAGAGCCCAAACGGAACTATGCCAAAACTGTTTTTAGCCGAGAACCAGGAGAGATAGTTGACCGCGTATGCCGATATCATTTCTTTCCATCTTGGAGCATCAGGATGCTGTGGAAATGTTTCAGCAAGATCACACAGTGATATGAATTCCAGACAGCCCTGCCATATGTTGCTGTAAGGTCCTTTGTCGGTAGATGAGGTCCGGAAGAATCCTCCCATTTTATCTTTTTCAGCTGAGCTCTGAAGCTGTGAAAGTTTTTGAGCCTGAGCCACTGCAAAATTTCTGTAGGTGTCGAGATGTGTGGTTTTGTAAAGCTCAAGCGATGCCTGGATAGATGCTCCGATTATGCCTGTATTCTCTTCCTGTTTGCTTCCCATGCACCAGTCGAAGCATTTTTTCGCCGCGGTCAGACATCTCCGCGAATAATCAGGGCTGGTGGTCTTTGTTATCCTGGCCATGATTGCTTCCGCAGTTATGAAATTGTATTGCCCTGTCATACCGACAGGGTCAGTTCTTATCACCCTGTCATCCTGCGATCCAAAGATCAGCATATCGGCTGTTGATGTCCCGGTATTTGGTTTTGTAAAATGCAATTCTCCCTCTTCCTTGTCTACAATATTGTTGGTCCACCTGTTACTGTCGGAATGCTTCTTGACATCACCGCCGACATAATTCATTTCATAACCCTGCGGTTCCTGCATTTTAAGGAAGTACTGGTTACCCCACATCAGCTCGTCCAGAATATTCTGCCTGTTATTATTGGTCTGATCCTGAAGTTCCCATGTTTTTGCGAGGCCTATCATTCCATAAATTGTGGCATCAACCCATTTCCTCAGATCACTGGCATCGTGCCATCCTCCTGAAACGTCCTGATGCTTTCCGTTATCCATCCTTACACCGTCATCGACGTGACAGGGTGAAAGATAACCGGTGGTGCTTGATCCGCACCTCTGCAGTGAAAAATACCTGACAATCATATCCATTGCCGGTTTGTATACTGACCTGGATATCTCAAACGGCCAGGAACGAAGAGTGTCATACCTGATGTAGTAATGCCCCGTCCTGTTTAGCTGACTGAAATCTCCGACAGAGTAGTCACCGAAGTCGCCGGGACCCGGATGAAAATATCCTGTAAAAACCACAGCTGAGGTCACGAGATCGACAACCTCAAATTTCCCTTCCCTGATACCCTTTGTGACAAGGTTTTTGCCTGCCAGGGGTTCGTATCCCACCTGATTGACAAGAAGATCTACATTCAGGTCACGCGACAACCGCTGCCCGTTTAATGTTAGAGTACAAGTGAAAGATACTGTAAGAATAATCATTGTAATTATTCTGAATGACAGTGATTTGACTGTGTTTTTCATCTTTAAATACTGCATATTTCAAATTTTAGCAGCACTAAATTACACAAAGGAGCATATAGAAATTCAATCAGAGCATTCTAAAAAACAAGAGGAAATATATTTAACAATATTTAACGCATAATTTCTTCAAGGATGTTTATATATTTAACTTCTTTTTGCTTGGTAGCGATATAATATTTTTTCCATCATCATTTCTGATTCACCGGTATTTGACCGGAAGCTTGTTCTTATTATTCTGACATCAGAGTTTAAACCTATAATTAAAGACTTATGAAACAAAAGAACCTGTGTTTTCTTATTCTTATAACCCTGATTCTGATTTCAGCCTGTAAGGGAGGAAAAACTGCTGAAGAGATAAAGACTTTTCCATACCATTCATTTAAGATCATGAAGGGTACCAACATCGGACACTGGCTTTCCCAAAGTAAAGCAAGAGGTGAAGACCGTGCAAAATTTATTACAGGGAAGGATATCAGATTCATCGATTCCCTTGGCTTCGATCATATCCGCCTCCCGATAGATGAGGAACAGATGTGGGATGAAAACGAAAAGCGGCATGAGGATGCATTCGCTCTCATGGAAAACTGTCTGGAGTGGTCAAGAAAAGCCGGACTGAGAGTAATTATCGATCTTCATATACTTCGTTCGCACTACTTCAATGCAAAAGAAAAACCACTCTGGTCAAAACCTGAAGAACAGGACAAGTTTATCCGCCTCTGGAAAGATCTTTCAAATTGCCTTCATGTATGGCCAAACAGTATGGTAGCATATGAGTTTATGAACGAACCTGTAGCCGATGATCCGGATCAATGGAACAGACTTATAGCCCGGACAACTGATTCGATCAGAAAATGGGAACCACAGAGGGTTCTGGTGATCGGATCAAATAAATGGCAGTCGGCAGCAACCTTCGATCAGCTGAAAATACCGGCTAACGATACCAACATTGTACTCAGTTTCCATTTCTATGAACCCATGCCTCTAACCCATTATCATGCCGGCTGGACTGAATTCAAGGACTTAAACGGTGAAGTGCACTATCCTGGCCAGATTATAGCAAATTCCAAAGATCCAAGGTTCATGAAAGTGTACAACCGTGATACTCTTGTTAAGATGATGCAGAAACCTGTTCATCTTGCTGACAGCCTTAAGCTCCCGTTGTACTGCGGCGAATTTGGTGTTTACAGGGAATTCTGGCCGGATGCAAAACTCGCATGGTATACCGATATGGTTTCAATCTTCAACCAGTATAATATTGCTTATGCGAACTGGAACTATAAATCTGACGCTTTCGGAATAGTGGACGAGAAGATGAAGCCTTTTATACCGGTGATTAAGATCCTGACAGGCAAGTAGATATAGTCTCAGTGGAAACTAATATAGATACCTTTTTAATTCTAACTAACCATTTTACGACCATGAGAAAGAGATTTTGCTTCCTGTCCATATTGTTGCTGATGTTGATATGCCAGGTGACTGCCTTTGCCCAGGAATCGGGCGACAGGCTTTTTCAGATAAGGGGATTATGCATTGATGCGCCAGGTTCCCGGGGAGTAGATAAATTTGTTAAGTTTATTAATGATGAGCTTGCTGCCAGAGGAATTAATACCCTGGTCCTGCAGGTGGAATACAATTACCAGTTTGAGAAATATCCCCAGCTCAGGGATACGGCTGCGTTGTCAAAACAAGACGCGAAAAAAATCGTTGCAGCCTGTAAAAAGCATAACATCCGCATTATTCCACAGATAAATATGCTGGGTCATCAGTCATGGGCGGGTCACACCGGGAAGCTCCTTGAAAAATTCCCGGAATTTGATGAAACACCGTGGGTGAAAATGCCTGAGAAATATGTCTGGCCAAATAATGATAACCTCTATTGTAAATCCTATTGCCCGTTACATCCTGATCTTCACAAGGTAACTTTTGCATGCATCGATGAACTTTGTGATGTATTTGAGGCCGATGCGTTTCATGCCGGAATGGATGAGATATTTTACCTGGGAGAAGATAAGTGTCCCCGTTGCTCGGGTGTTGACAAGGCTGACCTTTTTGCGGGCGAAGTAACAGCTATCCGGAATCATCTTGCAGAAAAGAATCGTGAGCTCTGGATCTGGGGTGACAGGCTTATCAATGGAAAGTCGACTGGCATAGGTTTCTGGGAAGCAAGCTATAACTTTACCTGGAGAGCTATAGATATGATTCCAAAAGATGTAGTTATATGTGACTGGCATTATGAAAGACCTGACCAGACTCCCGTCTATTTTGCAATGTACGGCTTCAGGGTGATAACATGCCCGTGGAGAACTCCTTCAACAGCTGTTGTTCAGACAGAAGATATGGCAAAATTCCGCAAATATGCCACTCCAGAAATGAAACCGAGGTACCACGGCATGATGCAGACTGTATGGATGAGCGCGGATGGTTTTATCGACGGATACTACGGTAAGAAATCCAATGAAACCAAAGCAGATAATAAGGAAAATGCATCACTTAATCCGTGGGATACTTTCAAGGCAATGCTTAAAAAAATGGATGAGCTCGAAAAAACTGATAAATGATACAATATTTAAAAACTAACCATATGAAAAGCAAAATATTATTCTGTCTGCTTATTGCACTTACTGGCTTTCAGATAAAATCATTTGGTCAGGATGCACCGGATAAACTGTTTCAGGTCAGAGGCTTCTGCATAGGTGCCCCTGCACCTCAGGGTGTTGACAGGTTTGTAAAGTTCATAAACGATGAACTCGCACCAAGGGGAGTGAATACAATAATCATGATCGTCGATTATAAATATCAGTTTGAATGCTATCCTCAGCTCAGGGATGTTGATGCTCTTTCGAAACAGGATGTGAAAAAGATGGTAGACGCCTGCAGGAAAAACAAGATCAGGATCATCCCTCAGATCAACATGCTCGGACATCAGTCGGATCTTAATCATCAGGGAAAGCTTCTCGAACAGTTTCCGCAATTCGATGAAACGCCTGATATAAAAATGCCTGAAAAATGGGTGTGGCCAAATCCTGATAACTTTTATTGCAGAAGTTATTGCCCGCTTCATCCCGACCTGCATAAAGTGATATTTGCAGTAATCGATGAGTTATGTGATGCTTTCGAAACAGATGCCTTTCATGCCGGCATGGATGAAATATTCTACCTTGGATACGACAAATGCCCCCGTTGCCAGGGAGTTGACAAAGCTGAACTGTACGCGGGTGAGGTAACTGCGATCAGGAACCACCTCGCACTTAAGAACCGTGAGTTATGGATCTGGGGAGACAGACTTATCAACGGCAAATCGACAGGCATCGGATATTGGGAAGCCAGTTATAACTATACATGGAGGGCCATTGACATGATTCCCAAAGATGTGGTTATTTGCGACTGGCACTATGAACGTCCGGATCAGACTGCAGTCTATTTTGCCATGAATGGTTTCAGGGTAGTCACCTGTCCATGGAGAACACCACCCACAGCTGTTATCCAGACCGAAGATATGGCCATGTTCAGAAAATATGCCACTCCTGAAATGAAACCACGTTACTACGGCATGATGCAGACAACATGGCAGGGGACAGACGGATTTATTGATGGGTTCTACGGCAAAATGACACCAGATGCCAAAGGCGCTATTCATCCTGATAATAAGGACTTCAACCCATGGAATACCTTCAAGGCAATGTTCAGGAAAATGGACGAACTGGAAAAGTCAAATAAATAATCTGTTTTCAGATTTGTTTTTATTCTAAAAATCAACAGGATCTTTCACACGAAGTGTTGACGATTGAAAATCAAAATAATAAGAAATAGCAGCATAGTAACAAAATGATTTTTAATGTCATGGTTCACTCCCTGCGAGCCGGATATGACTGTAGACGTCATCAGACCTGACAAATTATTAAGAGTCAAATATTTCATCATCCATTCGGCTAGATATTTCATGTTTATGAATTAAACAGGTTAATATTCCGGACAGACTGAAAATCCTAAAAATCGTTATATGAAAATAATCAGATTGCTTTTTATTGTGTGTTTGATCATTCTGGTTCCGGATGCTCTGACTGCATCAGGTCCGGAGATAATCAATATCCGCCAGCGGCCCGATACTGTTGGCCTCTATGAGAAGCTGGAGATCTCTCTTGAGCTGAAATGCGATTTTATTAATCCGTTTGATCCTGACGATATTGATCTGGAGGCTGTTTTTACAGCGCCTTCAGGAAAAAAATGGACTATTCCCGGCTTTTTTTATCTCTCAAGGTCAACATTGTGGAAAATAAGGTTCTCTCCCAATGAAGCAGGAACATGGAACTATTCTCTGAAGGTCAGGGACAGGAACGGAGAGGTGAGGAAGGATAGTCAGACATTTCTGGCTGTGAAATCATCCAGAAAAGGTCCGGTCCAGATATCTGCAAATAAGAGATACCTGACTCATGCTGACGGTTCTGACTTCTATGGTGTCGGTCTGTGGTATAATGACGGATACGACGGGTTTGGAAACGGTCGCATAGAGCCTTCTGAACTTGATAATCTTAAGGCCCTGGGAATTAATTTTATAAGCACATTTATTACCCCTCCTGAGACCTGGGCAACCGGTCTTGGGCGGTATGATCAGAATATCTGCGGTCGCATTGATCAGCTTCTCGGGATGTGCGAAGATCGCGACATGGTACTGAGCCTTAATCTGTGGTTCCACTCTTTCCTCTCGGAAACGGTGTGGGGAGGAGGGAATGTTCGCTGGTATGTGAATCCTTATAAACAGATCACCGCGGCAAAGGATTTTTACAGCAGTGAAAAAGCGTGGAAATTTCAGGAGAACCTTTACCGTTATTTTATTGCCAGATACAGCTACAGCAGATCTCTTGCGCTCTGGTTCATTGTTGATGAAATTAACGGTACTGAAGGCTGGGTGACCGGAGACAGCCTGGCAGCATCCGCATGGGCTAAAAAGGTTCACGATTATATGAAGCTTCATGATCCTTACAACCATCCCACAACCGGAACCCGGAGCGGGGGAATAAGGGAATTCTGGAGCCAGGGTTACAGGGACCTTGATATTGCCGCACGGGAAATTTACGAAGCACAGGGTTATGAGATAAACAAAACATCCACTCTTGATTCTGCTACCGTTAATCCCCTTACCAGCAGCTATTCCAACTATGCCAGGGAGATCAGGAAACTGTGGACCGGCTATGAAAAGCCAGCAATTATCGGAGAAACCGGATGGGATCATACCTTCTTTGAACCATCCATGCCTGGTTATCTGGCTATGTATCATAATGCACTGTGGGTAAGCCTGGCTTCAGGGACAGCCATGACCCCGTTCTGGTGGGCCCACTCAAAGGTGGTGAATGATGCAGTTCTGACATCCCAGATCAACAGCATCACAAAATTCACAGGACAGATACCTTTCGGAAAACTTTCGGACGTGTCTCCCGCTGACATCAGGAGTCGTAGAGGTGATGCCTATGCCATTAAAAGCGATATAGCCGTTTTTGGCTGGGTCGTAAACTCAAAAAGCGATGTCGCGGGAGATAATATTTCACTGACCGGTCTTAAGAACGGCAAATACCGGTTGCGTCTATATCACACCTGGAGAGGAGAATTCATCGACGACAGGGTTGTGGATTGTTCGGGAGGTAAGATTGCTTTCGGAGTCCCGTATATGCGTATAACAGAGTCCCATGCGAGATATATCGGTCAGGATGTGGCATTCCTCCTTGAACCTGTTAGATAGCGACTTGCTGTCTCAGATTCTGTGCTCAGACAATTAACTATTTAAAATGAATACTATGAAAAAGCTGAATATCAAAACAAGTGCTCTTGCGATATTCCTGCCGGTAATAATGGTTGCAGCAGGTCTGTTTTTATCCCCACCGGCATCAGGACAAAAAAAGAATATAAAAAAAGCAACACCACGGGTTGCTGTGGAGCAGATAATCCTTGCTATGAACGGGAACAGTTTATACAGGATTGTTCTTCCATCGGCGGCTTCGGAACAGGAGCAGAAAGCTGCCAGAGTCCTTCAGGATTACCTGATCCAGATAACAAAGGCAGCTCTTCCGATTGTACCTGCTTCCAAACCGGGATGCAGGAACGAGATTATTCTCGGACAGAATGAGAGACTCGACGCGCTCGGTATTAATGTCAATTTCAACGAGCTGGGTGCAGATGGTTTCGTCATCAGGACAGACAGTTCCAGACTCATTATCGCCGGAGGCAGTGATAAGGGTACACTATTCGGTGTCTATGCATTTCTTGAAAAATACCTTGGATGCAGGATGTACACCCCGAAGGCTAAAATTATACCTTCACACGATACTCTTATTTTAGCAAGGATACAAGACAAAGAGATCCCTAAGATCGGGTACAGAACGATCCATTACAAATCTTCCTGGGATGCTGAATATGTCGACTGGCATAAACTGAATCATGATGCTGAAGGCGAAAGACCAGCCTGGGGAAGCTGGGTGCATACATTCAATCAGCTCGTTCCTCCGGAGGTGTATTTCAAGGATCACCCGGAATATTTTGCCCTTCGCGATGGCAAAAGACTACCAACGCAACTCTGTCTCTCAAACCCGGAAGTGGTTAAAGTGGTTATACAAAACCTTCGCAGGGAAATAGCTAAAAATCCTTCTGCAAAGTACTGGTCGGTAAGCCAGAACGACAACAGGCAATATTGCATGTGCGATAAGTGCAGGGCTCTTGATGAAAAAGAAGGGGCACACTCGGGGACCATGATCAATTTTGTAAATCAGGTAGCAAGGGAATTTCCCGATCATATGATTTCAACTCTGGCTTATGAGTATACCAGAAAAGCGCCCGCCACTATCAGACCGGAAAAGAATGTCAATATAATGCTGTGCAGTATTGAAGTCAGGCGGGATGTTCCCATCGCCCAGACAGATGATTCAATGTGCGTCAGTTTTGTAAGGGATGTCAGCGATTGGGGGAAAATAGCCAGTGATATTATTGTCTGGGACTATGTGATCCAGTTCAACAACCTGGTGAGTCCTTTCCCTAATCTTCAGGTTCTTCAGCCCAACCTCCAGTTCTTTGTCAGGAACGGGGTTACTGCCATGTTTGAGCAGGGCAACAGGGAAGTTGGCGGTGAGTTCGCAGAACTTAGATCCTATCTTATTGCAAAGTTGCTCTGGAATCCTGATGCCAATGCCGACAGCATTATGAATGATTTCCTTAGTGGTTATTATGGTGCAGCCGGTAAATATGTCAGGCAGTATATAGATGAGATGAAGGACGCTCTGCTGAGCTCAAAACAGCCGCTGAAGATTTTTGGTTCTCCTATCATGGCTTCAGACAGTTATCTCACACCGGCGCTGATTCAAAGGTATATGAAGATTTTCGATGATGCTGAGAGGTCAGTTGTTTCAGATCCTGTTATTCTCGAGCGTGTAAGGATAGCGAGACAGCCGCTTCTCTTTGCCATCATGGAACAGTCGAAAAAGAACTTTTATGGTGAAAACGGAGTCTTTGTCAAAAGCGGTGAGAAATGGGTAGTGCGACCTGAAATAAGAACAATGATCGATCCCTTCACCGATCTCTGCCTGAGGCAGGGAGTGACGAGACTCAGGGAGTGGAGCACTACTCCTGAGGCTTACAGATCGGATATGTACAAAATGTTCTATCAGGGCCGGGACGAACATCTGGCCTTTAATAAAAAAGTATTGTTGAAAAGTCCTGATCCTGAAGCAATTCCGGAAGAAGAAGTTTCAAAGCTTACCGATGGTATCAGGGCAAGCAATGACAGCAGAAGCAACTGGTTTGATTTCCAGGGGAAGGATCTTGATGCAGTCATTGATCTGGGGAAGCTTGAAAAGATCCATCATATCGAATGTGGTTTTTATCAGCTTGCAGCCTGGCTCAGCATAGCACCTAAAAGGGTTGAGTTTTATATATCCGATAACGGGAAGAACTTCAAATTGGTAGGAGCGGTTGATAATACACTCCCGATTGACCAGTATGATTCATTCCTGAAGGATTTTATGACTGACTTCAAACCGGCAGATGCAAGGTTTGTCAGGGTAGTGGCAAAAACTTTAGGAAATACTCCTGAATCACATCCCGGAGCAGGGCAGCCAGCGTGGATGCACGTCGATGAGATTTTAGTTGAATAGGTATCTATTATTGTGATAAAAGGTACATTTCGTGGTTATTATCGATGTCTTGCACTTTTGATGTTTTTTTAATTTGAAATGTTAATGTATGTTAACTTTTACGATGAAAAATTAGGATTTCTGAAAACCTGTTAATACTTTTGAGTTGAACAATGGCTTCGGAAAAAAGCAATTTTTGAGGGGGCCCTAAAACTAAACCATATGATTATAAGAAAAGTGTACAACAATTTGAAGCGAACCATGCTTCTGTTGCTGTGGCTGGCATGTTCACATGCAGTGCTGGCCCAGGAACGGGTAGTATCAGGAACCGTTAAAGATTCTAACGGTGCTGGTTTGGCCGGTGTAAGCGTTGTCGTTAAAGGTACAACCTCCGGAACAAACACAGGGATGGATGGCAAGTTCAGTATTTCGGCCAGTCCGAATTCAACACTTGTATTCTCCTTTATCGGTTATACAACAAAGGAGGTTGTCCTCGGCAACCAGTCCGTGATTGATGTAGTATTGGCAGAAGAGACACAGCAACTTGGCGAGGTTGTTGTTACAGCTCTCGGTGTTGAAAGAAGCCAGAAATCACTGCAGTCTGCAGTAACCAAGGTTCCAGGTGTCAGCCTGACATCTGCAAGGGAAAATAACTTTGGAGCTTCTATACAGGGTAGGGTAGCAGGTGTAAACGTTTCGAAACCTAATACAGGTCCTGCCGGCGCTTCCCGAGTTATCATCCGTGGTAACAAATCTCTTAAAGGTGACAACCAGCCGTTGTATGTTATCGATGGTATCCCGATGGATAACTCGAACTTCGGCCAGGCAGGTGTTTGGGGCGGTTCAGACCAGGGTGACGGTCTTAGCTCTCTTAACCCTGATGATATCGAGTCCATCACGGTCCTCAAGGGCGCTAACGCGGCTGCTCTTTACGGATCAAGGGGTGGTTATGGCGTTATCAACATTACTACTAAAAAAGGTACCGCGAGAAAAGGTATAGGTGTTGAATTCAACTCCAACTACGTTTTTGAAAAAGTTATCAACTATCTGGATTTGCAGGAAGAATATGGACAAGGTGATCTTGCATATTCTGATCCGAACGATACTAGTTCTCCCAGAATTGGATCCAAACCTACAACACAAAGAGAGGCATTTGATCTCGGACATTCATCATGGGGTGCAAAACTTGACGGAGCTCAGAATATAATGTGGGACGGGGTCTCACGACCATATTCTCTTGTAGGCGTTAAACATAATTATGATGCCTTTTTCAAAACTGGTAGCACATGGACAAATTCTCTCTCGTTATCTGGAGGAAGCGATAAGCAGACCTTCAGGTTCTCTTTCTCAAACCTGAACAACTATAGCGTTATTCCTGAATCAGGTTTCGACAGGAAAAATCTTGCTATTAGTACAAATGGCAAATTCGGTAAAAGACTTACCTTCGATGCCAAGGTGATGTACTCGAATGAAAAAGGTAAGAACAGACCGATGGTGTCCGACTCTCCAGGTAACGCCGTACAGTCTATCATGCTCATGCCTCCCAACTACGACATAAATGACATGAAAGGTGATCCTAATAAGCTCGGCGCTGTGCCGAATGGGGTGACAACTGCTGACAACAAAAGTGCTGGTGAAGAGTATCAGGATACGGGAAACCTCTGGGGTCAGAACCCATGGTGGGCTGCTTACCAGTATGTTCACACCAATATTACCGACAGGGTCATTACCTCAGGAAGAATGAGATATGATATAACCAGCTTCCTTTATTTGCAGGGAAGAGTCGGTATGGACTGGTATGCTAGAAAGTATAAAGAACTTGTTCCCCAGGGAACCGGTTATCAGAGAGGTGGTTCCGCGACTGAACAGATGCAACAGGTAAGGGAAATCAACCAGGAATGGACTCTCGGTTTTGACAAGGCATTTGGCAAAATCAATGTCAATGCATTCGTAGGAGGCAACAAAATGACCAATAAGAGTGAAACAGTAGCTGACTATGGAAGTGATTTCAATGTTCCTTTCTTCGCTTCTGTAACAAATGGAAGCAGCCAGACTATCGGCTATGATTACAGCGCAAAAGGGATAAACTCCCTCTTCGGATCGGCTGAAGTAAGTTATGGAGGATACCTTTTCCTTACAGGAACGGCAAGACAGGACTGGTTCTCAGTTCTAAACCCTGAGAATAACCATAAAATATATCCATCTGTAGGAGCAAGCTTTGTATTCACGGATGCGTTCAAGAATCTTCCTCAGATCCTTAGTTTTGGAAAAGTAAGGGCTGCATGGGGACAGGTAGCAACTGCAAACGTTAGTCCTTATGCCGGAAATATGACTTATAGTCTAAGCGGCTCCGGCCATCTTGGAAGACCGCTCGGAACATTCTCTTCAGGCGATAATATCCCGAATCCAAACCTTGTTCCGGCATTATCAACTGAAACAGAAGTTGGAGCTGAATTGAGATTCCTCCAGGACAGGTTGGGCATTGATCTTACCTACTACAGCCAGAAAACAACTGATGATATTCTTGACGGAACTGTATCAATCGCATCAGGGTTTGCCACTACCTCAATGAATATTGGTAAACTTACCAACAAAGGTATTGAATTGCTGATAACCGGTACTCCGGTCAAAGGCCCGTTTACATGGGATATATCTCTTAACCTTGCAAAGAACAAGAATAAGGTTGTTGAACTGTCAGGTGGTGCGACCGAACTTATTCTTGAAGAGCCCAGAACACGAACTGTTTATATTAAACATATCGTGGGACGGCCATTTGGTATGATCACTGGTTATGTACAGCCGAAAGACGCTGCCGGGAACAGAATGTATACTTCAGAAGGTAAAGTTGTCCAGGGTACTACATATGAGATACTTGGTAACGGTGTTGCCGATCTTACCGGCGGTGTTAATAACTCATTCACTTATAAGCATATCAATGTATCATTCCTCATTGACTTCAAGGCTGGCGGTGATATCTATTCAGGTACGAACGTAAGGCTTCTGCAGTCCGGTCTTTCAAAAGAATCACTTATCGGTCGTGACGGCACCATGCAGATAACCGGAGTATTCCAGGACGGTACAACAAATACCGACGGGACACCTCATTATACCGGAGTTGAAACCCGTACGCTTTCTGTTGAACAGGCAGAAAACTACTGGGGCTCAGTTGGTGACCGTGATGAAGCGCATTTCGTATATAATGCAAGCTTTATCAAACTGAGGCAGGTCACAGTTGGTTATGACCTCCCGCAGAAATGGTTGAATAAGACTCCGATGAAGACTCTTAACTTCTCATTCGTTGCCAGGAATCTGGCGTGCCTGCTTAAACATACCCCGAATATTGATCCCGAGGCATCATACTCGAACAGTAACTCTCAGGGGTTGGATTACTTTGGTCTGCCTGCCACGCGTACCTTCGGATTTAACCTGAGGGCAACCTTCTAACCAATAAAACTGAAGAAAATGAAACATATATTTAAATTTATACCAGGCGGCCTTCTGGCAATTATACTTGCAACCGGTTGTGATACCGATGCACTGCATAATTTGAACCTAGACCCGAATTCTGTAAATGAAATAGACATGAACTATTTCCTTACTGCTGCTGAACTGGGTATTGCCAGCGGCGGATCCCGAGGGGATAACAGATATATCGACTGGAGGACCAATATAGGCATGTGCGCTCATGCAACACAGCAACTTGCCATAGCCAGTACTGGTCTTCTTTGTACAGGAGATAAGTATATTGACAATGACCAGGAAGTAAATAATGCTCCTTTCCAGTTCTGGCTTCAGGACGTTGGAAGGACTACTGCTGAAATCATTAAACAAGCCGGCTCAGGAGGATTTGAGGATGGTGAAAGGAATAATACCCTTCAGGCCGCGAGGATCATCAGGGCTTTCAATTTCGGCAGACTTACCGATATGTACGGGAGTGTTCCTTACAGCGAAGCCAATCAGGGGATTGAAGGAGTTTTCTATCCCAAATATGACAAGCAAAAGGATATCTATCTGGGATGCCTCCAGGAACTTGAAGCTGCAGCAGCAGCATTTACAACTACTGAAGACGCCGGCTTTAAAAGCGCCGACTTTATCTTCAATGGTGATGTAAGCAAATGGAAAAAATGGGCCTATTCTGTAATGCTCAGAATGGGTATGCGTGTTTCCATGGTCGACCAGTCAATGGCTACCGAATGGGTTAATAAAGCCCTGGCCGGTGGGGTATTTGAAAGCAACGACGATAATGTTTGGGTCGATATGGCTTCCAGTCCCAGTCAGTGGATTAACCAGAACGGTATTTCCAGAGCTATGATCCCTGGTGATGGCGGACAAGGTAACTCCTCACATATGGCAAAGACCATGGTCGATTTTCTTATGGGAACTGATAAGACCACTACTGCTGATGACGATCCTAGGCTTATGATCTATTGCGGTGGAATCGGTTCATGGGTAGCATCAACTACCTCCTCTACCGGTACACTTTTTACTCCGATCACTGGTGGAACAGATCCTCTCAATCAGGTAGGACTTCCGAACGGTCTTGACCAGGCTATGCTTAATTCTCTTTACGGACATACTGTTAATGTCGAGGCTACTTTCACAAAAATGAATCCAAAATTATTACTTCTGGATTCACCATTCAGAATTATGACATATTCTGAAACTGAATTACTTCAGGCTGAAGCTAAGGAAAGAGGCATTGGAACAGTTACCGGTACTGCACAGCAACACTATGAAAATGGTGTAAAAGCTGCTATGCAGATGTGGATAAACTATGATGCATCACTTGTAGTTACTGATGCTCAGGTTGCTACCTACCTCACCACTTATCCATACAACGTTTACAAACCTGCTCTGGAAATGATTGGCGAACAACTGTGGGCCAGCCACTTCATGAACTGGTATGAAGCATGGTCAGAATGGAGAAGAACAGGTTATCCTCAGCTGGTTCCTGTTGTCTACCCAGGCAACGATACCAATGGCACTATTCCTGTAAGACTCCGTCTGCCTGCAAGTGAAGTTTCCGGTAACACGAACTACGCTACAGGCGCCACTCTTCCTGACCTTATCACAACCAAGATTTGGTGGGATGGCGGTAATGACTAGTCTTATTTGATTATTACGTTATAACATTTTTAAGCCTCCGGATTCCCGGAGGCTTTTTTCGTTTAGCAAATTTGAGTATCTATGGACATGGGTCCGCTGCACATGGATATGCTTAAGCGTTAGATTAATTAGAAATTTAAATTGAATCAGAGATTTAAATTGATTTATACATCCTCTAAGATACCTGTCAATGCCTTCAGTAAAAGGACGTTGTCGTTAGGTTCTGCTTCTTGAGGTATGGCCTGTGATTACTTAAATACCTCAGCCTTCGATGCTGTTTTTGTAGAAAGCATTGCTTTGCATATAACTGAAAATTGTGTTTCCTGATTTTTATCTAAAGACTATACGACTAAGTTAAAAGAGCAATGGCACCTGTAAAAGGAAGAGAAAATATTCCTTTTTGTCTATCAATAAGTGAATATTACATCTGCTCTCCCGGTTTTATAATCATGGTCAATTCATGAACCGGGAAATTGGCCAGATGTGTATAGCTCCTGGTTACCTTGTTGGTGTCCAGGGGGATGCCCGGGTAATATCTTAGAGAGGAGAAGGATTGAAAAAGAGGCTGATCTCATTGTCTGAGACAGCCTCTTTCATGGGTTGGAGATCTGTGATTTATTATTTCCAGTTGTCAGTCCTGAATGGCGCTACAGGCAGTCCTTCACTGCTGAAAAGGTTCCCGATTGCATCGTTTGAATATGAAAATCTTACAGCTACCGGTTTCTTAACCTCTTTGGATGTTACAATGACTGCAGGTCCTTCAATTTTGACTTTTGCAGGTTTGAATACCTTGTCCTCACCGGCAATTTCAAAACATGTTATTTCCTTTCCACCGGCCTTAAGCCCTGTGGGAACATTATCGAAGGAGATCTTTGCTTTACCCTTTTCTATGCTGATCGATTTATATAAGGGACTTTTATAGATCAGTCCTTTAACTCCGTAGTCTTCAGCCAGCGCCCAGTTGGCAAGCCTCTTGCCCACATCCTGCTTATTCTGTGGATGGATATTTTTTACATCCTCCACGAGGTCAGATACCACTACCATTCCGGTTTTCGGCAACTCCATGGTCTGCATCTGCATCTCACGGATAAGTGGTGCATTTGAATCACTCCCGTAGGTAAACGGGGCGATCTGAACAAAATAGAATGGGAACTGGTTGCCGAAGTCGTGTCTCCAGTTTTCTATAAGAGTGCCAAAAAGTTTTCTGTAACTCTCCGGTGATCCGGTGTTGCTTTCTCCCTGATACCAGATGGCTCCGGCAATATGGTAACGAGATATCGGAGCAATCATTGCATTATAGGTAACACCGGGTTTTGAAGGCCACCAGTCGTATGTAGTCAGTTTGGCTGAACATGAACTTAGCAGAGGATCTGCATCTACAAGGTCCTTCCTGACCCATACTTCTGCCGGAGTGCCTCCCCATGCAACCTCTATGATCCCGATCGGGATATTAAGATTCTGATGCAGGTTCCTGCTGAAAAAATAACCGATTGCACTGAAAGAATGCATGGTCTCCGGTGAACAGGGTTCCCACTTTGCAAAGCAGTTATTCTGAGGTGTGGAACTTCCCATTTTACTTACATGGAAAAACCTGATGTTGGGATATGTGGCATTCCTGATCTCTTCATCTCCGTTGTTGATCTTTGAATCTGCACTCCATTCCATGTTGGATTGTCCGGAACATACCCAGACTTCACCTATCATTACATTCTTAAGCTTAACCTCACCATTACCTGTGATCGATACGGTAAAAGGTCCGCCTGCAGCCGGAGTTTTGAGTTTGACAAGCCATTCAGCCTGATTGGAAACCATCGCGGTGGCCGTATCCTTGCTCCAGCTTCCGCTGACTTTGATTTTTGTACCGGGATCGCCCCATCCCCAGATCGAAACTTCACTTTTCTGCTGAAGTACCATGTTGTCGCCTATAACTGCAGGCAACTTAATCTGTGCCTTTAATGGCATAGCAAGGAGTATTCCTGCAAGAAGAATAATGATTTTTGGATATGCTTTCATGACTGACAAATTAAATTTTAAAAACGATGCTGAAGTTAACTCTTTTAAGGCAATTCATGTACATGTAACATCAAACTTTTACTACCTTGATAAGGACCTCACAAGATTGCCTGTTTTATGAATACTGCTTAATTATAAAGGAGTTTGCCTGTTTCAGTTCCCGGACCTTAAAGATTTCCGGAAAGACAGGACTGTGCATTATATCACCGCCATCTTATTGTTTTAAAGACAATTTCCTTGTAATTGTCCCGCTCATACACGATTCCTGTTTTATTCGCTGACATTACAACTATATCTGAATACGCTGTAAAATCACCTTCATATTTTCTGTCACCCGAACCGTCTACAGGAATGGATATTTTCCAGCTTTTTCCTTCGTCAAAGCTTATCCTGAGGGTAAGATCATCTCTCTTTTTACTATTTGCGGCATTGCAGAATTCCAGAATGAATTTTCCGCTTTTGTCTCTGAAGGAGAGTATGCTTCCTTCGCAAACCGGATCAGGAAGGTTTTTGTCGAACCATATACTGTCCCAGGTCCCGCCTCCGTTACTGCTTATCGCAACCAGCCTTGATCTGATGTCTCCTTTCTGATTCCTGGCGTTAACTATCAGCCTGTTGCCTGAAATTTCAGCCGCAGTTGCTTCATTACTTCCAGGGACCGGAATGACCTGGCTTAAGCTGAATGATTTTCCATGGTCGTCTGTGAAAAATGCATGAGAAGTATAATCTTCCCAGTCCTTTTGTGGTTCGCCCAGTGAATGGTTTGCGGCTACGACAATTCTACCCCTGAGCCTGCCGCTTTCAAACTGCATCGCATGACCGGGAGTGTTCGCGTATGAACGCCAGTCCTCAGCAAAGGAATAAGCCTTATTCACTTCAGGATGATAAGGCCTGTGTACCTGCGAGGAGATGTTAACTGCTTCGGTCCAGGTAATTCCTCCATCGGTTGAAGTCTTATACCATACCTCCCTGCAGCCGTTACCTTTCCTGACTTCGTCTTCATGGTTGTTCCCGGTGTTGTAGAAAAGGAAGATCCGTCCGTGCGGAAAATCAGGATCTGTAAGGTCCACTACAGGGGCCGGATTACCGGCCTGAAGATTGCCATAATCTGCTACCGTAATCTGCGGGCCCCAGGTTTGGCCGTTATCCTTGCTGCGTTTAAGTACAATATCGATGTTGCCGAAATCATCGCTACTTTTTACTCTCCCTTCCGCGAACGCGAGAAGAGTCCCATCATGTAACCTTATGATAGCGGGTATCCTGTAAGTGTCATGTCCGTCTGTGCCGGACCTGAATACCACAGAATATTTCCGGGCAGCACTTGTTTGCAGTGAGCAGATAAATAGCGTAAGAATAAGGAGATATCTCATGCGACAGTATATCTGAGATCCTTATGAATTTAGCTGATTATTCCTTCTACGGTATTATTTCTTTTTCTCAATCTTAGTTGCCACAAAGTTGACCTTACCGTTAGGAGTATCCGCGGTTCCTGTGATTTTGTTCCCTGCAACCTTCCCTTCTACCGTTACTGAGTATCCTTCAACATACAGCGTAAGAACCAGCTGGTCATTTGTTAATTTGACAGTGTTGAGCTTGATCTCTGTGCCGGAGTCAAACTTAACTGCACCGGTTAGCTTTCCGTCTTTCTCTGCAAAGGTGATGACACTGTTGCTGTATTCATAAGGTGCATCATTGACAGAACATTTCCATGAACCTGTAACTGTCTGGTTGTTTGAGGCAGCTGGTTTCGCGATCTGGCAAATAAGTCCGAGGAACATGGCAATCAGGAGAATCCTTTTCATAACTTATAATTTTATATGGTTTGTGATTTGGTTCTTTCCGGTTTGAGAATTTTCTTATCTCTTGTCCATTCCATTTTTAAGACTTTGAAAGTCAGTGATTTTTATCAATTCTGAATTCCAGGGTGCGGCTGACTGATTTACCGGTTGCAGGAATTATCAGATGTGTCGCTTTCCCGTTTTTATCTGTCAGCAAGGATGGTTTGATCTTTTCGCCATTTATAGCTATGCTGCCACTTACCAGCTTTCTTCCTTCCGGTATTAAGATATCGGTAGGGGCTTTTATCGCAGGAATTTCCTTCCAGGAGCAGGTGAAGCTTCCTGCCTGATCGTTGAATTGATAACTGTCAAGTATTCCGCCGATGAACTGCGGGTAGGGTCTTACAAGAGCTTGTCTGAAATACAGCTCGGATTCAATGCCGGGATAATATGCCCAGTATGTATTGCTGAACCCTGACTTTTCTATCAGTCCGATAATGAAGGCAGTATTTGAAGCCACAGCATCGGAGTTACCGGAAAAAGCGCCCCATTCTCCAACGAGAACAGGAACATCCAGCTTTTCTGATGTTTCCTTCATCCTTTTAAAAATAAGCTCTATACGGAAATTGCTCTGCTCACTGTAGTTTTTTGTGTCTACGAGTAGATCATATCCATGGGGGGCGTAAGCCACTCCTGGATCTCTTTTCCCGTTCCTGGTAACCGGTTCAATAGCGGTCCGGATGCCTGTATTGCCGAAATATGGATGTTCCAGAAAAAGGATATGAGTGGTATCAGCTTCTCGTATCGCTTCACTTGCTTTTTGAAAAAACGGCTGAAGGGTCATCTTTTCGAACTGCTGATTTGATTCAGTTGCGCCATCAAGGACCTTTGAATATTTATCTGATGTCTGCATCCTGGCAAGCGCCTCAAATCTCTTTTGCTGATCAGACCATATCTGTATCAGTTCATCCTGTGAGAGGACTTTTCCTGTCTCTTCCGCGTATAGTTTTGCATACGAAGTAAGTATCTGTATCATAACCTGCCCGGCCTGTGATCCGTTGAACGGCTCATTCATGATATCATAGCCAAGTACTGCCTTATTGCGAGCAAACCTAGAGGCTATATGTTTCCACATATTGATGTAATGTTCCTGAAGCCCTATGCCATCAGGAGCAGGCTTGTCTGCCCAGAAATTATCAAATGCCCTCTGAACTGCCGGGCTCATCTCATAGGCATCGCTCCAGATTTCTCCCGTGACATGCTTCTGTCCGTCGGTTAAAGTCGCCCATTGAGGCGCCCCGTCACTATAGAGGACGCTATAAAGATCCTGGTGCATATCAAGCAGGACATAAATTCCATACTTTGCTGCCTGATTAACTTTCTCCTCAAGCTTGCTCAGGTAAGTGTCATCATACCTGCCTGGTTCCGGTTCCAGAGCATCCCATATGATTCCCAGCCTGATAACATTTACACCCAGCCCTGCCAGTTGTTTGTATGTTCCCTGACTATCCGTGTATAAGTAATTCATTTTTTTCTGCTTATTCACTTCATTCACCCCGCTGAGAATGATTTGTCGCCCATTTGAATCAACAAATCTTGTTCCCGATACAGCTATCTGATTCTCCGATGGTTCATTAATTAAGTAATTTCCGGTTATTCCGGATTGGCTGCAGCCGGCCATCAAAGCGGTGAGGAAATGAAGCAGCAGTAGATTGTATCTGAATATTCTGGTCATTTTTAACAGTTGGTGAGTTATAAAACACTTGTTATCATATTTGCAGGGCGATTCGGGCATAGCAGAAAGGAGAGCTTTCATTTAAGGAATTTTTCAGTTCAGGTCCGGGGTTGCGATTATTTTAAAATACGGCATAAGAAATAAATTCATTATTCCATATAGAGAATGGTCTTGCCCGTCCTCAGCTGAACCTGATATCTTCATGAATGATTATTTCGTTGTTTTGGGTATGAATGTAAGATGAATAAGGTTGGTTGGAAGAGCCATTATATCTTGATCATCACCAAACCCATAGCCGCAAAGAAACAGCGCGACATGCATTTTATCAGAGGCGATGTCCCTGATAATGAATTTCTGCGTGGTAGGAAAATCAAGTATACCAAAAAAAGCTCCTGTGATTGATATCCATGTTTTGCCTGTGAAGGTTACATTGTCATGAACAGGAGGGATATCCGTTGTATTCGGATCCGTGATGGCATCGACAATGAGGTCAGCGCTGTGCATTTCCCATGTAGCGCCGGGGGACGGAGCATATGAGGCCTGACACATTTCGATATCATACGCGGGCTCACCCTGTGTTATGCCTTTGATAGAACTATAAGTAGCTCCGGCAAGAACATTACCGTTCACCGGGTTAACAGAGTAGTTACCGTCAGCATAAAATGTGTACTCGTTATCATATTCGGCATCGAGGTTATAATCAAGAAGAAAGTCATCAGTAGGGGCTGTGGTCACGGGCATCGAACTGCTGACCGGGCCCCTGCCGTCAATCTCAGGAGTGGCAGTCTGATCCAGTACCCATGTTTTCCCGTTGGTGGCAGTCGTCCCTCCCGTGAGCATTTCAAGAAATGATGCTTCGATTGTTATATCCTTTTCTGCCGATGCAGATCCTCCATCACCCTTGACTGCAAGAGTTACAGTATAATTTCCCGAGACTGCATAGGTATGGGAAGGTTTGGATTCGGTGCTTGTCTGATTATCACCGAAATTCCATGAATACTTGTCAACATCAGTCACCTTTGGAGTGAAAGTTACAGTGTACCCATTTACAGTGGCAAATATCTCCACGGTGGGAGCGGGGGTCTTTTTGCATGATGCAACCATAACTGCAGAGAGAACAATTACGGTGAGCATGAGTAAGCTGCTTTTTTTCATGGCTGTTAATTATGAATATGATCTTTTGTGTAAAATACCACTACTTATGTATGTTTTAAAAATCCAGTCCGGACGACATCTGTGTTACCCGATGTTTTGTCCGATCAGTCCGGTGATGTCTTTAAACATTGAACTGCCTGAATATAAATCTTCTCTCAGACTTCAGCATATACAAAGTTAACTTTTCCGGGCAATAAACAGTACGTTTTAAAATCTCCTGTTTACTTAATGTTTAATTACATGAAAACAGTTTCAGATTAGCGCAAATTTAGGAACAAAACCGATCCATGCGTCAGGAGTTGAAAAGGTTTCCGGCGTCGTTTAAATATTTTTCTGTTTTTTTTCTGAGACGGGAGTTTTCAGAATTTCCAATGTGTCTCAGTTCATGAATCCCTGAAATCAAACTCAGTGGGTCTTTCCTTGAGCCCTTTTGTTTTGATAAACAGGAAAATGATCCCTGCCGACAGCCAGATTGTCCCGACTATTTTGGCCGGGGAGGGCAGATTGAGCCAGATAATGAGGCATACCACAAAACCCGTGACCGGGAATATTGCATCTGTTAAAAGATGCTTTTTACGACCGGCATTTTTGTGAAAATAGAACTGTCTCACTGCAGCCAGGTTTACTCCCATAAACCCGAGAAAAGCCCCGAAATTGAGCAGCTCAGCCGCTCCCTGGTAGCTTATAATAAGAGATACGATCACAGTAATGCAGGCAATGATCAGCATGTTTGAAGCAGGAATGGATGTTTTCGGATTAAGACGTGAGAAAAACTTACCAGGGATCACCCCGTCCCTGCCCATGGCATAAAGAAGTCTCGCGGCTCCTGCCTGCCCTGCCAGACAACTGCCGAAACAGGCAATACATAAAATCACTGCAATGGAATTGAATAAAATACTGCCTCCAACCCTGGCAGAGACATCAAAAAAGGCGGTCTCCGGATTCTGAAATGAAGTGTAATCGGGCCATACCTGTTGGGCAAGATAGATCTGGAGCCCGCTGAACAGACCGGTAAACAGGCAAACCAGCGCCGGGGCAAGCAGAAGGTTCTTCTCCGGATACTTAACCTCCTCTGCCAGTGTGGTCACCCCATCGAATCCGATATATGTAAGAGCAGCAAATGAAGTAGCTGTGAGGACTGCACCCAGATTGAAGGTAGCCGGATTATATATGGGCTTGAAACTGAAAAGCCCTTCCCATCCTGCTGCGCGGAATATATATTTTATGGCAAGTATTATGAAAGCAGAGATGACGATCATCATTATTAAAAGCAGTATCTCATTAGACCTGGCTGTGGATTTTGCACCCCTGATATTAAGGATTGTTACAATTGAGATGAACAGCAGGACCCAGATGAAAAACGGGACTCCAGGTATAAGTCTCTGGAGTGTGAGAGAGCCATAAATGGTGTTGATAATCGGAATGATCAGATAATCAAGGAACATTACCCATCCTGCAAGAAATCCAAGATGGGGATTTAGCCCCTTTCCGACGTATGTATATGCTGATCCTGCTGAAGGAAAAGCAGCTGCCATTTTTCCATAGCTCAGCGCTGTAAGCATCATTCCGACCATCGCGATCAGCAGGGTGGTTACCATATGGCCTTTTGATTCCATCGAGGCGATTCCAAAAAGACCTATGGCGGCAATAGGCTGGATAAGCACTATGCCATAGAAGATCAGATCCCACAGGCTGAGCACACGCTTCAGTCTGTGGGTGTTACTGCTATCTGAAACCAGATCTTCTTTCATTCCCGGATCAGCCTTTTCGGCCTTTATTCAAAAATGATCTTTCCGAAAAATTCCGGCTTGTGAAAATCTGGTTTGTCATTCTCGACAACCGACCATGTAATATAATGCGGATTAGTGCTGTTTTCGGCTATCTTATAGAAATTAGCTTTCCAGACAACTCCGCTTTTAGGATGAGTGATCACCGAATATTTTTCCAACATAGCGATCGGGATACTGTATTCCAGTGTCCAGGTCACCTGGTCTTTAATCTCCGGATCAATGATCTGGGGCAGGGTATGGGCAATTTCTATCTTCTGAATATCTTCCTTTGACAGAGATTTTGACTCCTTCCTTGGAACAAGGTTAAAATGCATAAGGGGTGTGCCTCCGCAGTTGGTCTCTAAATTGAAATACAAAAGGGGCTTGTCTGAATCGGGCGCGAAAAAGAATTCGACTGCACCATCTTCCCATACAGGACCGTTGATATCCTTGGTAAGGCACCTGACAAAACGATCATTTACATGAAAGATCACATAAATGTTATTATCATCATACATCATTTTTGCCTGGGCCACAGGCCTGAAACCCGGGATGTCACCCATGTAATTTGTTATATCAACAGGCTGAACATTTTTCCACTGAGCCTTATCCCAGTTGGCATCGATCTTCATAGGCTGCTTCAGCCTGGTAATTTTGTAAACGGACTCTTTCTTCATTATTGTTCCACTTGAGAATGAATAATTAACCAAAATGATTGCTGTTAAACCGAGTATAGTGACTAAGCGTTTCATCTTTGACTGGTATTTGAGCGACAAAAGTATTTTAAATTATTTAATACTGATCTTCTTATCCGATATTATCAGATTATGATCTGGCTATTTTGAATAAGCTATGATCACCTTTCTCAGGGCATCGCCTATTTCTTCACAATTCTCTTCAGTAAAAGTTGGGAATGCGAAGCAGGTGAAGGTGTGTTCTTCATGCCATCTTGCATTTGGTACCTCCACATGAGAATAGTCAGCGTTTTTCGGATCGGAATATTCCTTTGAGGTGAATGGGAAACCGCTTCTGCCAAATGAATTGTGTTTCTCGAAAGCCTGTTCTACATGACACTGAGGCCAGAAAACTTTCCAGACAGGAGCCCCTTCAGCCACGGCGGCATCTGCAAATTTCTTAATATCACAGTTCATCTTGTCAATATCGATTGAAAATGCCATCACATACCATCCGTTTTTCCTCTCAGGTGTATCTATTGGTTTATTTATAATCTGTGGAAGATCTTTTATTTTATCAATGATGATATTGGCATTCCTGATCCTTGACGGCATGTTCCAGTTATCCATCCTCTCAAGTTCCGAAAGTCCGATTGCCGATTGCATTTCAGTCATCCTGTAATTCCAGCCAACCATATTATGAATATACGGCAGCTTTTGTTCGAGCTCAAGGAGGCTGAGGCGTTGTTTAACATCATAACCATGATCCCTGAAGCTTCTTGCAGTCCAGGCATATTCTTCATTGTCAGTGGTTACCATTCCTCCTTCTCCTCCTGTTGTAAAGGTTTTGTTCTGGCAAAAACTGCAGCCTGCGATGGCTCCGATAGTGCCTGTCTTTTTCCCCTTGAATGAACCTCCGAATGCTTCCGCGTTATCTTCAATTACCAGAAGGTTATGTTTTTTTGCAAACGCATTGATCTTATCCATGTCGCAGACATTACCGTACAAGTGCACCGGAATAATGGCTTTGGTCCTTTCATTGACAAGTTTCTCCGCCGATTCAACACTTATGCAATGGTCATCAATGTTGACATCGGCGAATCTTGGTATGGCGCCGGCCTGGACAACGGAAAAGCTTGTGGCAATAAAGGTGTAGCTTGGAACAATCACTTCATCACCGGGCCCGATGCCCAGAGCTGTGAGGCCAACATGGAGAGCGGCTGTTCCAGTGTTTACCGATATTGCATATTTGCTTCCCTGCCATTCTGCAAATTTTTTCTCAAATTCCATTCCCCTGGGTCCGGTCCAGTAATTCACCTTTCCGGAGCGAAGTACTTCCTCTACCGCTTTAATTGTTTTTTCGTCAAACAGAGGCCAGCCTTTTCTCGGGCTTTTTACTGATTTCGGGCCGCCGTCAATTGCTAATTTTTCAGTCATGGTTATTCTTTTGATAATATTTTTACTCAGGTGTATGTGTTATCGGGCAGACAGAATGATCTTAATGCTGTTTATACAGATCCTTAAGCTGGTTTATTGCCGATGCGGCCAGTTTTTCTCCTGATCCCGGTTCATAAAAAGTTGTGCCGGGCGTCGTCTCATATCCTGTTATGTATGGAGTGAACCCTTTCGGCCCCTGGGTGAAAGATACTATGGTGGGGAAATATGCTTTCTCATCATTTGTCAGCCCGGTTACAATAGTATTCCTGCAAGGTGAGTTGTCTTTAATTTCCTTACCGAATTCCTGGAAGATCTCTCCGGGAAGTCCGGCAAATGCAATATCGCCTATCCTGATCACCATCACTTCTGCGCTGTCTATAACATCCTGGGTCTTTCTCATACCGATCCATTCCTGCGCGTAATAAGCATCGGGCATTCCGTCTTTCTGGATCGGGGGCATTCCTTCTTTCTCTACTTTTTTCATGATTTTCTGTGCCCAGTCATACTGTTCATCCGAAATATCTATCCTGTTCAGGGGAACCATTTCCCTTGATACTCCGATAATGTCTGTTGAAACAGGCTTCGCATCTTTCATTGCCTCCATGGCAGCGACTGCCAGCAGATAGCCTATACGCTGGCATTCCTGAAAAGTTGAAGGAAAGCCTATCCTGTAATCGACCTGTGTTACATTGCCGCAGCATCCGTTACAGAATATTGATTTAAAATCACTGCCCTTTACTTTCTTTATGGCTTCAGCAAGATACCCGGGATAGTCTGCTGTGTATAGCCAGTTATCTCCGGTCAGTGTTGTTGCATGACATCCGAAGTTGGTAAGGACGCCTGTTTGTTTGCCATCCTGCTCAAAGGTCAGGGTTATGACCTCCGGATCAATAGTTCCCAATGGTTCAATTACATAACCCGGCTCAAATTTTTCCCAGCACATATGAGTTGTCCCATCCTTGCACCTTAGTCTCCTGTTATGAGAGATCCTGCTTTCAGCGCTTTTGCCGACTGATATGACCGTATTCTTCAGACTTGCATTTGCTGCCAGAACAGCGTCGGCAGCCCTGCTCAGATATTCTTTTGCATGGGGAGCATCGAGATCCGATTTCGGGCCGCTGTGAGTATGAGTGGCCATAATCATGATATTTTCAGGACGGATATCTGATCTGGAGGCTATGTAGTTACGTATGAAATTGACAGGCTCCTTCGGAAGCATACAGATGTCTATCGAAAGAACGGCTACTTTTTTACCTTTACCATCAGAGGCTACCAGCGCTTTTGCATATAGGGAGTCGTGTATTCCGCGTGATGCATAGTTATCACCACGGTAGTTTCCAACCAGATCACAACCCACCGGAGGCTTGTAATTGACTTCTGCTATGCCGATTTTGAGGGTCGACTGTACGCCAGCATTTTTGGCGCTGCATGATGCAGCTAATACAAAAATAACCAGCAATGTAACGGCAATGAGATTGTTGAAAATGCCGGAACGACTGAAAACAGGGTAACGGTTGTTCATATATCCAGATTTGAATTTATTTGACTATTTCACGTTGATCTTGTTCGGTTACTGATTAATGATCCGGTCGGGTAAACGTATCAGATTTCAGATACAGTTACCTCGATCCTGTTTGAAGCGCTTTGCCCAGGCTCAAGAGAGGGGAGGATATTGTCCTTTCTGAGAGATACCCTTTCCCTGGCAGGTACATTCCCCGGTTCCAGTCCAAGAACATAATCGCCCGATCCCATCATTTTCCATTCTGTGAAATATGGAAGCTGACGGGTATTGAATCCGATGGTGAGCGCCATTCCTGCTTCCTTGTTCCTGAGTGTCACACTCGCACTGCCGTCTCTGCCTGCTTTCAGATTGTGAAAATAGACCTGCTCCTCAATATTCGGCTGTGGCCTGATGAAGCGTCTGAAGTCATTTATACCTTCCTGTGCAAACGGAGTGGCTGCGACAGTTTTTTCCGGGTCAATAATCAGTTCCGCCGATTCTGATAGCATCGGATATCCGAAATTCATGTGGTACAGGATGGTGTACGGGGTAACCGCTGATCCCATATTTGTAACCGTATCGCTGATAATTACAGAATTTTTTCCCCTGACGGAAGATATTTCCCTCTCAAGTCTCATCTTAGTCCCGAATATCCTTCCTTCCTCAATTATGCCCTTCAGCTTAATCAGGTATTCATCACCTGACCATTCAGAAAGGTCAGCAACCTGTCTGGCTGGTATTGTGGAATATCTTCCGTGCAGGCCAAGCTCTTCATTGCCATCTTTTACCGGTGCGCCAAGCCATGTCAGACCACATGTGGTCAGTAAACCTCCTGTGAAAGTATTCAGCCAGCCGAATCCCTGAGGTTCATAAAATGCAGGATGAGTTTCACCGTTATACGTCAGGTAGACGAGGTTTTTTCCCCTGAAAGATGCAAGAGAAATATCCATTCCCCTGTCGGGTAGGATTGTGTAATGGAGCCCGGACCCTGTATTGACGTCAATAGCCCGCATATCGCGGCCCCTTCCGTCGGTAAGGGCATAATGCCGCGTGCCTCCGATCTGTGCCGTATTGCCGATATACTGCAATAATTCTTCTTTTTTCATTTCATTAAGTATATAATTCTGTGAAGGAGAGTGCATAATTTATAATTACCCTCCTTATGACAGCAATAATTTATTAAAGGTAAAAAGATTTACATGCAACATTCATCATTAGAGGAGGTCAACGATTATTTTCTCAGTTTTTCCGCAGTGTTTTTAACCCCTTCTATTATCATATCAAGATCCTCTTTTGTCAGACGCGGATGCATGGGCAGACAAGTGTGTTCATTGTAGAAGAAGTTTTCTGCTGCCGGACACAGTTTGTCCGGGTAGTTATACATTTTCTTCAGTCCTGTGAAATGGTAGTTTGGCTGGTAATGCTGAATCCCCTGGATTCCCTCTTCCCTGTACAAGACTCTCATGAAATCATCCCTCGAAGCACCAAGTTCCTTTTCCTTGATAAGAAGAGTATAAAGATGATATGAATGGTAACATGCAGGATCCTCATATACGGCTCTCACTCCTTTTATCTTTGAGATGCCTTCATTCAGATAGTGCGCATTTTCCCTTCTTTTATTCACAAGCATATCCATTTTTCTCAGCTGAGCCCTTCCGACAGCTGCCTGTGTTTCATTCATCCGGTAATTGCAGCCCCATTTACCATTATCATCGATAACATCGAAGTGCGATGGGAGCCAGTAATCCCTTACATCTTTCTTTTCCAGTCTGTATCCTCCGAATTCCCAGACTGTCTGATCCGGGTTCCAGTGTGTAATGCTCATTACCCGCATTCTCTGCAGCTTATCTGCCAGGTCGTCATCGTTGGTGATTATCATTCCACCTTCACCAAGAGTGGTTATGTTTTTCAGTGAGTGAAAGCTGAAGCATCCCACATCACCGATCGATCCTGCCGGGCGTCCTTTATATTTTGAACCGACGGCATGGGCGCAATCTTCAAGTACTTTCAGATTATGTTTTTTTGCGATTTCCATTATAGGATCCATATCGCACATCTGTCCTCCGTAATGGACAACATAGATGGCTTTGGTGCGAGGTGTGATCTTGTCCTCTATCTGTTTAGGATCTATATTGAAAGTTGACGGATCAATGTCAGCATAAACAGGTTTTGCTCCTTCCTTGAGTATGACCAGTGAAGTTGCAATAAAGGTATTAGGGGTGACAATTACCTCATCGCCTTTTCCAATGCCGAAAGCCTGTGTGGCTGCATGCATTGCGGTTGTACAGTTGGTGGCAGCCATTGCATGTTTTACCTCAAAGATCTTCGCGAATTCTTTCTGAAAAAGTGCTACCTGAGGTCCCATTGTCTGCGATTCCTGTGCCATCGCGATCTTTACTGCCCTGGCTTCATCGTCATCATAAATTGAACCGAAAAACGAATAGGGAACCTTGAGCGCTACACCGTCATTCATATGATAGCCGGAAGTGATTCCTCCTTCAGTGTCGGATCCGGTAAAGAGAATTTCCTGTTTATTTTCCATCGCTTTAATATTTTATTGTTAAAGATTCATGTATTCTGCACGATTAGTGCATTTCAGTCTCACATACTCCCAGGCCTCCCCTGAAGTAGTTGAATTGTACATTCGGATGATCTGCGAGAAGAGACATTGGCACGGCGCTATCTGTTATTTTTTTGCTTATCATGAATGCTGTAAGTCTCTGACCGAATGCATTGTCATGAGTACCCGCGTGCCAGATTGAAACCTTTTCTGCCTTCCATGTCTGTACAGGACCTACGGTAATAGCCTGCATAGGGATGCCAGTGACAACCCCTCCCGCGCTTGTGCGCGCGTTCTGCATACATGTGATGGGGTGAAGCTCTACAACCCTTGCTGTCAGTTTTCTGAACTCTTCGGGTGAAGGAGGTGCGTCTTTATATTTGCCCTCTCTTTTAAATGGATCGTTGAATGCCCAGTGCTTGGTATCACCCTGACCACCCTGCATGACCGCACATCTGACCCCGCTTTCCCAAGTCCTGATGTATTCTCTTGTATCGGCTTTAGGAAAATGGAGATTTGAGTCGGGCATCCTGAGTTTCTTATCTATCCTGTTGAAGCACAGGTCGCGGTCCGCTTTCTCAAAAGAAATAGGATGGGTTGGCTCAAGCTCCTTTCCGTTTACATACCATTCATCCATTCCCCAGAAATGAGCATTTGCCAGGTTCAGCTGCAGTTCATTAACTATCCTGGCAACCAGTGGCAGCTGTTCCGTTGGACCGATAGGTCCGCAGATTCCTACAGGCTGATCGCTGGTAGCCTGTTTCCATGAGGTTATATATTCAAGAGCTTCTGCAAGATAGAAATCTTCAATTGTGTCATAGAATTTAACGCTGAAGCCTTCCCTTGAAAGCTGGAGCATGTCCTTTTCGGTCAGTTTTGCTGCATCAGTCAGCAGATCATCAGGCAACGTGGTGAAATCCCACCAATCCGGTGCCAGCATGCTTAATTTTCTTGCCATAGTCTTTTATAAGAATTAATTAACTTGTCTTAGTTGTATTTTTGAATGTCAGCTTGTTATGAGAAAAGGCAGTCACTTAGAAATGCAGGCTTATATCCCTTTCCGACTGCCCATTTAATGGCTGTAATAACCTTGTCCCTGAAATCGGGCTGATAAGCAAAGTAGTCCGGATAAAAATACTGTTCATGGATCATCAGGTCACAGAAGGCCGGTTTATGCCCGTCACTTTTAAGATTGTCGAGATAGGGAACTATCTCATTCAGGCCCACGGTGTTGATTACCAGCGCTAATCTTGAGAACATCAGTCCTTCAGCATTGTCCCTCCAAAGGAATCTGTTGTTTACATGGAGCCTTTTTTCATCACACAGGTAATATGATACAGTGTCCTGGCCTTCAGCGCTGAAATATCCTGCAAGCGCTCGGTAGCCCTGGTCTCTTAAGGCGCGGCAGCCATCAGCCGTTGCAGCTCCCCAGTGCAGTGTGGTTACAGGCCCCATCAGCTCTTCTCCTGCGAATCGTTTTATCTGATCCCTGACAAGTATGCAGTCGTGCTTTACCTGGTCGTAAGAGGCGTCTTTGTACAGCCTGTCGGGAAATTCCGATATAGCATGAAAACTGAGGTGTAACCAATCTGCATTATCTTTCCATTCTCCCTTGAATTTGTCAGTCATCTGCGACAGGTTGAAACCATCAGTCTCATAGAAGAGATTTAAATGGATCTTTGTACCGAAAGTGTCATGAACGCCCTTCAGAAATCCCAGGTACTGGTTTTCAAATATCGATTTATAGATACCAGCATTCTTGTTAATGTCTCTCAGAAACCAGATATTATCGTCGATAGATAATCTGTATTTGTCAACTACGTTTTTCAACCAGAATATTTCAGCTTCCGCTTTTTCCCCTGTTGCAGCATCTTTTGCTTCAAGGATGTTGTTATATCCGGTAATACTCACTTTTGCGGAGTATTTACCGTCCGAATAGCCGGCCATTGTCCCGTTAATGCTTATTTTCATTCCGGCCGGGGCCGTAACTGTAACTTCTGTCAGCAGGCCTTTTTCGGTCTGACTGCCATCATAAGCTGTCAGTATATCGCCGTCGACAGGTTTAAGAAATTTGATCTTTTTCTCCATATTGTCTGAAATTATTTTGCTGCCAAGCCTGTTACCCACCGGGGTGGTGACAAGTGCAAGGCCTGCCATACTACTTGTCTTAATGAATTCCCTGCGGTTATTCTTCATGATACTTCTACATTATGATCAGTTTCTCTCCCAGATATTTCAGTAGTATGTTATCCTGGGGAAATCCATGTCCAAGGTGTTGACGGAATCCTTCAGCGTATGCAACTCCTGCCTGGACACCTCTTTTGCTGTCGAATCGCTTCATCGCAAGTATATATTCATCTATCTTGTGATGTGTGAGCAGCCAGTTACGCTGGCTTTCATGCCTGGCGAGCATTTCCTCCTTTGTTTCTATTTCATCCGAAACATTGACATACATAGAAGGTACGACCGGTTTGCCGAAAATATCCTTGCCGTCCATAGGATCGCAATAATACAGATATGGTACAGGTTCGAAAGGCAGTATGTCGATCTCCATGTTCTTAATGCCTGAAGCGAAGCAGGCTGTCTGCACTATCCTGCCTGTCGTTTCGTGATCAACCATATAGTCGTTCGGGCTGGCAGTGAAAACAACTGAAGGTTTGAGGCTCCTGAGCAGTCCGGTTGTCCGGTTTATAGCATCACGGTCATATAGAATGTATACATCCTCCAGTTCAAGACAGTGATATGACGCACCTATCACTTCAGCAGCCCTGGCAGCTTCTGCTTTTCTTATCCTGCTTATCTCTTCACGTGTAAGTTCGGCAGTACCCTTATCTCCGGGGGCCATGGTTGCGATGTGAACCGTCCATCCATCTTTTCTGAGAAGGGCTAGTGTTCCGGAACACATCATCTCAGCATCATCCGGATGCGCAAATATCCCAAGCGCTGTTTTTTCCATATTTTTTTTCAGTTTATTTCAATCACTTTACCACTTCTTGCCGATTCATAGCAGGCAGCCATAATCTTCTGGCTCCTGAGGCCGATGGAAACATTATTCTTCGGTTCCCTGCCTTCAATAATCGCGAGACTGAATTCTTCAATCTCGGCCTTGTAAGTATTAACAGGCTCAGGTGTGATCGCGATTCCCCCGGAAGCATCTCGTGCCTGGGATGCATTATAGCCTGCTTCGTTTGTCTCAAGATATGCAGTCATTTCACCCGCGCTTCCCTGGCCTATAGTGCCTTTTGCAATTATGCTTCCCCTGGAACCATATAATTCGAGGATATTCTTGCTGCTGTTATCAGGAATGCAGAAATAAGTGTCAACCGTTCCTATTGCCCCGTCAGCAAAAAAGAGCGCAACCACCGCGCTGTCTTCAGATTTGTATGAATGGACACTGTTATTGATAAAGCAACTGACTTTTGTTACTCTTCCGAAAAACATCTCAAGGAGATCGATGCAATGGCTTCCCATATCCATCAGCGAGCCTCCTCCTCCGGTCGCAGGATCCTGTCTCCACGCTCCTTCGATCGGCGGATACCAGCACGACAATTGGGCCCGTCCGTAGACTGGTTTCCCGATCTTTCCCTCTCTGATCAGCCGAAGCGCTGCCAGATGCTGGGAAAGGAACCTCATCATGAATGAAGTTCCTAACAGGACTCCGTGATCCCGGCATGACGATATCATATTCTCTGTCTCCAATGTGGTCATGCCGAGCGGTTTTTCGCACAGTATATGCTTCCCTGCCTTAGCGCATTCTATTACATGTTCAGAATGTCTGCTCACCGGAGATGCTATATAAACAGCATCAATACCTGAATCAGTCAGTTCACCGATACTCCCTGCAGCTTTAGCTCCGAATTGCTGCGCTACGGCTTCATTGGCCTCCTTATTGATGTCATAAACTGAAATTATTCTGGCATGACCGGCCTGTAATATACCTTCCGGGATGGTACGCCTTCTGGCAATACCTCCGGAACCGATCACTCCCCATCTGATTTTATTTTTCACTTCTAATCCTCCTGTCTTTTATTAGTTTTTATAAAATTACGCTTTTTCTTCAGGTTGTTTCAGCGGTTCCCTTTGATTCATCCTGAAATCTATGATCGTAATGATTATTGTCGATATAAGCACCAGCGCACCTCCTGCAACTGCCTGTAAGCTTATCTTTTCACCAAGCCAGATTGCGGCAACAGGAAGTCCGAAGAATGTGATCAGATAGTTTGAGAGCGCAACCTGGATGGCGTCCAGAAGCTTCAGAGCCCTGAAGAAAAGTATCATTGACAGAAAATTATGGAAGAAGGTCAGCAATATCATGCCAGTCCATGTCTGAGTAGTAAAATGGGGGATCCTTGTGAAAACATCACGCTCATAAATAATTACAAGCGGGGTGAGCAGAATGACCATTACGGTGTAGGTGTAGAATACCATCTCCCTGGGCGTATATCGCTCGGCAACCTTCTTGGTGCCAACATTATAGTATGAATTACCCACTATCGCGAGGAAGATCAGCAGGTTCCCGGTAGCATATTTTGAGCTGAAATCAATCTGCCTGATATCACCCATCGAGCATAGAACAACACCGGCAATTGCAATTATAAAACTGAACCATCTGATCCTGTTCATCTTTTCACCCAATATAAGGAAGGCTAGCAATCCCGTGATCACCGGCAAACTGAGTGAGAGTATGGCGGCATTACTTGCCAGGGAATACTGAGTTCCCCATGTCATGAGAACCTGGGCAGGAAAAGCGCCAAGCAGCGCAAGCTTTCCAAAAACAAGAATGTCAGAGAATTTTTTCCCTCCCTTTCTGAAATCACTCAATGCAAAACCCGCAAGCAGAATAGTGGCAAGCAGCATCGGCGCCCAGACTGTAAAATACGGACCAACCTGCTCCTGTGTCAGCTTTATACAGGTGAACTGCAACGACCACATCAGATTGCATGAGAACAAAAGTATCCAGGATGTGATCGTCTTCTTCATTGGAAAACCTTTTGAGGATGATTATATATGTCAAATTAAAGGAATTAAAGATCCACCTCCTGATACTTTTCAATACATTAATGATATTATTCTTTAAATATCGTAGTAAATATTTAGACTTTATATTGAATTTTTTAATATTTGTACCATATCAAACGTCGCTTATGAGGATTGCCCGGCTCAGTATGCAGAAGCAGAGAAACAAGTCTTTTATCTTTCATAATGAGTTTCATCCGTTTGCACCATGGCATCACCATCCGGAATATGAACTGGTACTTCAGCTAAGGGGAAAGGGAAAAAGGATGGTGGGAGATAATGCAGACAGGTATCTGGAACATGATCTGATATTTACCGGGCCTTATCTGCCACATCAATGGATACCGGATATCAATTCCCCCTGGCATCCCGATAATTTTCAGGAACAGGCTATTGTCATTCAGTTCCTGCACGATTTCCTGGGTGAGAAATTTTTTGATCTTCCGGAAAATGTCTCACTGAAAAAATTTCTGGAAAATTCCTCCAGAGGTTGTGAATTTTACGGTGAAACAAAAAAGACCATCATTTCAATACTGATGAAAATGATGGAAAATAATGATACAGGCCGTTTCTACGGGCTGCTCTCTCTGTTTGAAGTGTTCGCATCCGGTCCGGAATTTCATTTTCTGTCAAGTCCGGCATCGGTCGAATCATTCATGCTCAGGGAAAATGAATCGATGCATACTGCCCTGCAGTACATTATGCAGAATTTTCAGAAGGAGATACAGGTCAGAGACTTACTTGAGGTAACAAATATGTCTTACGCCACTTTTTATAATTATTTCAAACGGAATTATAAAATGCCATTCAAGGAATATCTGCTCGATATCCGGGTCGATTATGCATGTAAACTCCTGAAAGACCAGTCGCAGAATATTGCAGAAATTGCTTACAGCTGCGGTTTTGAAAATCTTTCGAACTTCAATCGTCAGTTCAGGCGTCTTAAGTCTATGACTCCTTCACAATACCAGAAAACACTTCATGAGAGTTTCATCTATCCCTGAGGAATAGTTTTTCAAATTTCTCCCTGGGAACCTTTTTCCCTTCGTGTTCGATAAAATCTGAAATCTTCAGGTAGAGATTTCTCCAGATGAGATAGTCAGCATCAAACCTTCCGGTCATGGTGCCAAGCCTGTAATCCGTATTTTCGGAAAGCCAGGCTCTTCTGTACTCTTCCCTGACAGAGGTACAGATATCCATCATGTCAACAAGCAGTCCATGAGTTGAATAGTTTATATCATAGAACATAATGTAATCCTTTTCACCTTTGGATTTAAGATCGTATATCCAGTTCCATCTGTCGGCGATGGTTTTAGCCCAGATGAACCTGGCTGCAGCGTAGTCGATCTGCCGGCAGTTGACCAGCATGGTCCGGATAAATGCCGAGTCTGTATTTCTTTTGTTTAAGGCCTCCGAAAGTTTCTCTTCTGCTGATTCTGCAGCTATTCTTGCATTTTTATAATCCGTCAGATGGTTGGCGGTATTCCTGAGGTGATAAGCGGAGAACGGGTAGTCCCACATCTGAGTGAGTGAATGTCTTCCAAGAGGCTTCGCCAACCACTCTTCCGCTTCATCCATTTTGGAAAATGCTTCGCACATCAGATCTGAAATTGCCGGATGCATTATCCGGCAGTAATTCTTCTCAAATGTCTTTCTGTCCAGCGGTTTACCCTCCCAGGCTCCGGCACATCCATACGCCATGAAGAGCCAGGTGTTACGAAGCAAAGGTTGCACTGCATCTGTCCAGATGGATGTTATATATCCGATCGCATTTTCTTTCCTGGCTGTATTGATGCAAATATCCATGTTGTCGTAAGAATATTTTGCAGCAGGATAGACATTCCCCCAGTTGTCAACCGCCGACTGGACAAAGAACGGCAGCTTTTCTTTTTTGACCGGGACCAGCCATTTATTCAGCGATTCAGGCTGATCAGAATATTCCCAGAGAACAGGTAAAATATCCTTTGGAAATTCAGCGATAATGTCAGGATAATTATTTGATATATCGGTCCATACCATGACCTTTTTGCCATAGCGTTTGACCTCTGAGGCTACAAATCCAAGCTGTTTGAGATATAGTTCCTTTGGATGAATTGAAGGGTTTTCCACCTTGAGCCTTTCAGTTTCCCAGGTCTCATCGAAACCGATATGCATGAATGGTCCGGGAAACAGTTCGGCATATTGCTTGATCCAGTCGCTCAGTATTGTCTGTATATCAGGATTCCGGGGGTCGAGATCATGACCATATTTCCCGATACCAAGGTTCGTATATTTTTCCAGTCTGAGAAGTTCATGAAGGTGACCATAGAATTCCACAAAGGGGATAACATCCATATGTTTCTCCCTTCCGTAAGCCACTATTCTCCTGATCTGTTCCTGCGAATAGCAGGCATTATAATTGATAAGGGGATAACCCTTCATTTCAATACTGACCTCATTATAGAAATAGTACTGATTCATTTTCCAGTGAGACAGGAAATCGATCTGACGTTTTATTTCTTCTTCGGTAAGCAGGCCTCCGTGTGACAGATCCATCATTACCCCGCGGTAAGCAAGGGAAGGGTAATCCTCAATTTCAGCTGCAGGGAGGTAGCCGCCTTCGTTGCTGCCGGTTATCATCTGTTGAAGGGTCTGAAGACCATAAAATATTCCTGCACAGGTATTTGCTTTCACTTCTGTCTTGCCGGCATTCACGCTAATCGTATAGGCTTCCCTTGATGTTGGGCCGGTCATTTCATCAGGTTCAGGAACCCTGGCCCCGATATTCCCGCACTTTAGTATTATTGATCCTGCACCGGGAACTTCTATAAACGATGTTGAGAGTTTTTCACCGGTCAGTTCCTGAACTCTGGCAATAAAGCCTGAAATGGCGGCTCTTTCGTTTTCAAAAAGATCAGCAGAAGCAACGATATGTGATCCCTTCAGGCTGAACTTACCGCTTCCCGCGGTAATCTTTGCCGGAGCAGGGATAAGATGAAACTCCTGTGCCGTCAGACCTGCCGGTCCGCTCAGTGAAATAATTAATAACAGTTGTAAAAATATCTTTCTCATATTGGAAGTTATGGTAGTTCAGAGTAAATGGTTATTCCTGAAGTTTTTTTAGTGCGTTTTCTATTGAGGCAGCTCCGTACAGGGCGTTGGCAGGGTGGGGATGCACTGTTGTAAACGAAAGCATTAAATCAGCCCTTTCCACGTCGCTACGGCTTTCATCAATTGATCCGTCGGGGTTACTCACCTGACTGAGATCCAATCCGAGATGTTTTGCCAGGAACTTGTATACCGGTATCCTCTTCGCATAGCCATAATCATGAACGCCTTCCGGGAAATGAGCATTTTCCACATTGTCTCCGGCACCATAGAAGGAATATGTTCTTTTAATAAACGGTAATTCCAGTACAGGTTCATTTTTTGTCCAGTCGTCTCCATCGGACACCATCAGCATAGGTCTGGGCGCCGCCATTGCTGCTATCTCAGCATTATTTGTAAAATATCCGGCGCCCTGATGGATAGGTAGACCGCTTTCACAGTTGCATCCTCCGAAAAAATTGCATGAGACCATAACTACAGGGACACTTACGCTAACCCTGTCGTCAAGAGCAGCAAGGAGAAACGTCTGTGTTCCACCTCCAGAAGCGCCTGTGACAGCGATCCTGTTCATATCAACATTGGGGAGGGTAGCCAGAAAATCGAGCGCCCTGATGCTGTTCCACGTTTGCATTGTAAGGGCAAGTGGTATGCTATGGTGTTTGCTGATACTGTCTCTTGCAGGATTTTCTATTATTGAAGCGGGATCGAGCTGACGGGCCGATTCTCCTGCCCATCCGAACATGCTGTAACTGAATACTACGGCTCCCATCCTGGCAAAAGTTGCACACCTTTTCTGCTGATCGGACCGGAATCTGCCCCAGGCTCCCAGCGAATCACCGTCGAAATGACCATGAGGGCAGAGTATGCCCGGATGCCGTGCTGAATCCCCTGCCGGACTGTAGAGGTTGCCACAGAGATAAAACCCTGGTATGCTTTCAAAACTGACATTCCTGACGGAGTACCCGTCATGTTTACGTTCAGGTCCAAGAATGAAATTCAATGGAGTTCGTTTGGGAAGCGGAGAGAGGTTCATCCCTTTGAAAATATTTTCTCTGAGCATTTTCTTCCTGGTTTCCCACTCATCCCTGGTTTTATACATGGACTCCAGTTTTTTCAACTCGGCGGTACCCTGCTCAACGGTATGGAAGTAACCCTGTCTCAGTACAGATTTTTGCTGCCTGTTGCAACTGCTCAGAGTTAATAAAAGCAAGGCAACTGCCACTGTGATTTTCATTATCTTGTTCATGGTCGGTTCAGTTGTTGTTATCTGATCATTTTTTTGAGGTCATAATAATTCAGATCTATCTGGGAATATATGGAATACGTTTTACTACCTTACTTATCCCTGCCAGCAATATGGCGTTGGATGTCATAGGAGCCGACACAACTTTCAGGTAGTCCTGCTGCTGCGCCTGATAATTTACCGATCCGCAGAGGTTGATTTCCTTTATCACTTTCCCGAAGCGCGGATTTACCCACTCCCAGGCAAAGAATGTAACCGGTTTGTTCTTCATGTCATCCGAACAGGGAACAGGGTCCGCTTCATAGCAATAGGCGCTCTGCGGCGATCCGGTATCTCCTTCGCGCTTATCAATGCTTTTTTCTCCCCCGGGATTCCACTCAAGGATGTTTACACCATACTGGACCGGCAGAACTATTTTAAAGCCATCTTCATAAATAATCTCATACCAACCCAGCAGATCGGCCGAGTCAAAGAAATCGGGTATATTGAAGTAAGCTTTCTGATTAGCTGAAGGTTTTGCGCAGGCATGAAGAAAAATCAGGCTGCTGACATCCTCATTTATCTTAATGTTTTTGACAGTGTTAGGAAGCAGGTTCCGGTCCTTTCCAAATGTGCCGGCAGCCACTAGTCTGTTGCCGGCTTGTTCAAGCCTGAAAACTTTCTTTCCCGATTTGATCTCTCCTGTCTTCATTTTTTTAAGATCGATGCCGGACACATCCGAACCTGCACTCAGATTCATGCTGTGTGATATATCAACAGCGACCACCTGATCCCCATCCTCGCTAGGTATCCTGGTTCCCCTGAAACCTGTTCTGATACCGGGCATCATTTCCCTCACGGCATCTCCCAGTTCAGAAGCGTTCAGAGTATGGGTCGACCATAGAAGATTTGAGCAGCCCAGAAGATCGAGTACCAGATCCTTCCCGAAGTTATATTCATTTGTCGACGCCCACGAAGATGGCGCGCCTCCTATCATGTCGACTTTTTTGATCCTTTCGTCCCAGTTGGAAATAGCAGGAGTGAAATTGCCATAAATCTGTTTGAACCCGAATTTGTAAAGCTGCAACTCCTTGTCGGTTTTATCCCAGAACCAGTTGAAAATAAGGATGTCTTTTGGTATCAGGTCTCTTACTACCTCAGGTCTGACGGCTCCGGGTGTCTGGTATTTTTTCCCTGTCGATGATACCCGGTTCTGAACAAGAGTATCCCTTACGCTCTCCAGAAGGTAGTCTCCCCACATAGCTATACTGATCCCTTTTCTTGCAAAATAATCGTGTATGCGGTTTAAATCCTGTGCGAACAGAAGTGAATGATCCTTGTCTTTGCAAAGAGGGCAGGCATCAAGCGGGGCTCCCCACCACTCGTCATGTCCGATGTGGACCATTTTCGGATGGATGACATCCACGTATTCGTCATAAACATCGAACATCAGATCGTAAGAGGCCGGGTTAGACGGGCAGTACGTGTCGGGCCATTTGTCTCCGGGATATTCCGCCAGTTCAGGGTGTCTGGTAAGCAGATAATAGCCATGCGTGAGTGATGGTATCTCAGGAATGACTTCCAGAAAGTTTCGCCCGGCAAATGATACAATATCCCTTACATCTTCTTTCTCGATAATATAGCCGTCGCCTGCGTCATAATGACTTGAATTCTTTTCTTCTCCATGAATGCCGACAGTGGAGTTGGATCGGCTGTATTTTAGAGATTTGGAAAATTCTATCCATCCTGCATTTACTTCCGGATGTCTGTCGAGCCTCATGCAGTTGAGCTCGATAATAACCTTATTGTATTTGTAAAGGGCCATGAAATCTCTCATGAATCTTTTGAAAAAAGCTATATTATCCGGACCCGGAACATAAAGTCTGACGCCCCTGAATGGCATATTCGGCCAGTCGGTGATATTGGCGCCCCTGACACTTTTGCCATCAGAATCCATCAGCAGCTGTCTCAGAGTCTGAAGACCATAGAAGGCTCCCGGATCGTCATAGCCGGCGATCACTATGAGGTCATTTCCGGAATGGAGAAAATACCCCTCCGGTCCTGGTTTCCCACCTGTAAATGCAATGTTGTTCCTGCTGCAGTATTTCCTGACAAGGGAATTGTTAAGAGTTCCCATTATGATGTATTTACCGGTCTCAGGGATCTCAGACATCTCCATGATCCTGAGAGCTTTCCCGTATCTGTCGCTCAGTTCCCTTACCAGCTCCCTGGCCAGGTTCTGATCCTGAACCGAGGGTGTTTCCGGCAGGAGGATCGTAACTGCCTCGTCTACAGTAAATGATTCAGAAGTCAAGGCCATCTGCTGAGGGATAGGGAAGACCAGTGGCTTTCCGGCAGCCAATGTGAACTGACCTGCCAATAATGTGTAGATGGTCAGGAACAAGCTTAAAGTTAATTTGTTTGATCTGCCTGTGTATTTCATATTTGAAGGATTAAAGTTCAATTTGCCGCGACATTGGGCAGGGAAGAGTCAATTACCTTGTAAACAAAATTACCTACATTTTTGACTTGACCAAATAAATCAGTTTGAGAGTATAAATTCATTACTTAACTTTAAGTACTTCAAATTGCCGACCATAAATAACCCCAGCGATGACACGCATAATGACCTTTCTATTTGCATTCCTGTTCATTTGCATTACCAGTATGGATGGACAGGATATTAATTATACCAGGGTAATCTCGCTTAACAGCGACAGCTGGCAGCTGGCAACCGATAGTCTCAATTCGGGCAGAGAGCGTTTGTGGTTCAGGACTCCTCCTGTTGAAAATGCCAGAACCACTCGTGTTCCATGGGTTATACAGGATGAATTTCATAATTATCATGGAGTGGCATGGTACTGGAGGAAGTTCACCGCACCTGTGAATGCTTTTACCGATGGAAGGTATATCCTCCGGTTTAAGGCTGTCGATTATAAAGCGGATGTCTGGCTCAACGGCAATTATGCCGGGAGTCATGAGGGAAGTGAGACCCCATTCGACCTTGATGTTACAGGGAGCATCCTTCCCAGAGGGGAGAACCTACTGGTTGTCCGTGTTCTCAATCCGGCTTACCAGCCTATTGACGGTATAGTTCTTAAGGATACACCATCAGGCGCTAAACAATACCCGTTCACGGGAAATGCCGGTTACAATTCAGGAGGAATAGTAGGTGACGCTGAGCTGTTAGTTACACCTGCCGGCAGGATAGAAGATGTGCTTATTTCTCCTGACTGGAAGACAGGGAAGGTGAAGATTTCAGCCATAATAACAGGAGCCGGGAAAAGCAGCCTGGTCAAAGATCTCACATGGAGGGTCTCGGGTGCGCGTTCTGGCTTGCCACTTGTTTCAGGGTCGGGCAAATTCAGTCTGGCTCCGGGAGACAATCTATCCCAGCTCGAATTTACTGTACCCGGATTCAGCCTTTGGAGCCCGGAGGACCCTGTGCTCTACAGGTTCGACCTCTGTATCGGTGACAATACATCTGCTGATCAGTTTTCTGCACGGTTTGGTTTCAGGGATTTCAGGTTCGAAAACGGATATTTCAGGTTGAACGGGAAAAGAATATTTCTCAGGGGAAATAACTTCAGTACTCATTTTCCTGCAGGGTTTACCGTGCCTCCCGATGATGATATGCTCCGCCGGGATGTTATCAATATGAAATCCCTGGGATTCAATTTTGTGAGGATACCATTCGGATGTCCGGTCTCAAGGGTCCTCGATATATACGACGAGCTTGGCATTCTGGTTCAGCAGGAACATTTTGGTTGCTGGCAGATGGGCGATTATGGAGGATTCTCCTATAGTCATCCGGCAAACAACGATGAATTGCTGAGATCAAGGTTTGAAAAATCAATAACCGAAGTGATCCGTCGCGACAGGAATCATGCCTGCCTGGTCATGTGGGGTGTGCTCAATGAAAATTCAGATGGACCTGTTTTCCGGAAAGCTGTCGAAATGCTGCCTGAACTACGCCGTCTCGATCCGGCCAGATTATTCGTACTGAACAGCGGCAGGTTTGACGGAGTGAAGGAAATAGGTAGCATGAGCAACCCCGGATCAGATACATGGGATGTTGCAATGGATGAACTAAGGGACTGGCATCCGTATGTCATGATCCCATACAGCAGCGAGACCCTTGATATCCTGTCGGGAAAGACAAACAAATCCGGCCAGAAGAGCTATATAAGTGAAACAGGTCTGTGTTTTCCGATCGATCTCCCTTCCGAACTGGGCGATTACCAGCTGTCCGGGAAAGAACATTCAGATGATGCAGTTTATTTTAAAAGACAGTATGATAAATTTCTGAATGACTGGAAAAAATTCGGACTTGACGAATGCTGGGCCAGCCCTCACGATTATATCAGTGATGCTTACAAAACTGCAGTATCCATAAGGGAGATTGCTGAGTCGGCAATAAGGTCAAATCCATTTGTTGTATCATATACGCCGACAAACGGCGTGGCTGATGCTGTTGCGGGTGAAAGCATGGCGACCAACTTCCGGCGGATCAAGCCTGAACTGATCGCACCTGTTATAGAATCAAATGAGAAACTGCGCTGGTGTCTCCGGACCGAACCACAGAGTATATACAGCGGCGACAGTATATGGTTTTCGGTTTCAATCTCAGATCTGGATGTATTACCCTCAGGTGTTTACCATGTTTCTGTTAAGGTTCTTGATCCTTTCAATCACGCGGTAGCGGCACGGAAAACAGATCTTGTTGTAACAGAATCCGGCTCCGGGATCACCCCTTTTGCAAGAGAGATCTGTAGTGAAAAGATCAGAGTCTCCGGACCTGAAGGAAAATACCTTCTTCTGGTGGCTATGGATAAAGGCGCGACTGTTCCTTGCGGCGAAATCTCCTTTTATGTCAGCAATCCATCCATGATGCCACGGCTTCCGGCTGAGGTGACTCTCTGTGGAAATGATCAGGTCGTTCGTTCCTGGCTTATTCAGCATGGGGTTAAGGTTACTTCGCTTAATGGCCATAAGGCTGCAAAACGTGAGCTTATCATTATTTCAGGAAGTAAACCGGATAGTTCTGACATGCCTGAGATTGCATCAAGGATGGCACGGGGAAGCACTGTGGTCTTCCTGTCCGCTGCGACGCTGGGAGATAAAACAAATAAAACAAAATGGCTGCCTCTTGCCGGAAAAGGTGTGCTTGAACCGATGGATGCGGTTGCAGGATATTACAGGGCCGACAGATGGGTAAAACATCACCCCTTGTTCGATGGTATGCCTGCAGGAGGTATGATGGACTACAAATATTACAGGAATCTGATATCAATAGATGCCCTTTCACAGGAACATACAGTTGTATCAAAACTCATTTACACATATGATGAGGTTAGCGCCCCGCTCGATTACCCTGCGGAAACAATCTGCGGCGCAACGAGGATCAGCCATAATTACTGTTCGGGTATTCATCTCGGGATATGGAATTTCTATGGTGGCAGGTTCATTATAAACACGCTTAATATTGTTGAAAATCTCGGACACGATCCGGCTGCTGACAGGCTGTTTGGCAACATCCTGTCGTATGGAGCCTCCGGCGCAGGAAAACCTCTCTCATCCATTCCTGCTGATTTTGACAAGGCGCTTGAAAAAATTGGCTATAAATAAATATTCAATACAATGGTGATAAAAAAAATCTGCCTGATGTTTTTCCTTATTCCTGCCATGGCTGGAATTACTCTTGCGCAAAACCTCCCTCCGCGTCCCACACTGGTGAAGCTGCCGTTTGCATTTTCCCAGGGTGGAAGAACCCCTATGGAAAATACTCCTGTTATTTTTGGTTCAAAATTGCTTTTAGTCTCTAACTACCGGCCAGGGGGAGCGGATGCAAAAGGGAAGAATGCTTATTTATATGTAGATGATCTTCAGACAGGAAACGAACTTACCCGTTTTGGGAAAGGACATTCGTTTGTCTCGGCCTTTGTCAGCGGCGCAGAACTGAATGTCTTTTCTCTTGAATTTACCGATTTCGGAAGGATCATGAACTCGAATGGCATCGACAGGATGACCACCTCCGATATGAAAACATGGAAAACGGAAAAAGTCATTCTGCCGGAAGGCGATGAACACCTTTTTAATTCAACTGTATGCAGGGATGATCATGGATTCATTATGGCCTATGAGTCAGACAAACCAGTCCAGTTCTGCTTTAAATTTGCACGATCCAATGACCTGTCAAAGTGGGAAAAGATTAAGGATATTGTCTTTACCGGGCAGCACAAGGAATACTCCGCGTGTCCGGTAATCAGATTCCATTCTCCATGGTATTATGTGATATATCTGCATGCTGCGATCCCCGGTCACAAGGGATGGAACTCCTGGATGGCAAGATCAGCTGACCTTAAAAACTGGGAATACAGCCCCTTCAATCCTGTGCTTGAGGCCTCGGACGGAGAAGGCGTAAATAACTCTGATGTCGATATTCTTGAATATGATGGGAAAACCTATCTTTTTTATGCCACGGGAGACCAGGAGACCTGGGGCACAGTAAGGGTGGCAATGTATAATGGCTCTGAGGCGGAAATGTTTAAAGGCTTCTTCCCGGAAAGAGATCAAGTTGCAATTTCCGGTAAGGATGTTACTGATGTAATAAACCTTGGAGATTCACGGGAAATCTTTGCAGACACTTATCTGATCGATCGTCTTGAAGGTGTCCTCCTGACAAAAAAGAATCCTGTGGATGAGGGTCAGGTGTTTAATTTCGATAAACCCTGGGAAGGGATATTCTCAGGCTACTGTACTATTATAAAGGATGGTAATCTTTTCAGGGCATATTACCGTGGTCTTCCGGTTGACGGAAAAGACGGCTCAGATGCCGAGACTACATGTGTTGCCGAGTCTGATGACGGAATACACTGGAGAAAACCTGAACTGGGACTATTCAGAATAAATGGTTCAGTCAAGAACAATGTTGTCGTGGCCGGCAATGCCCCATACAGTCATAATTTCAGCCCTTTCCTCGATACCCGTCCCGGAGTCAGCTCCGATCAGCGCTATAAAGCTGTCGCGGGAACAGATCAAACCGGGCTTTCGGCTTTTGTGTCTCCTGACGGAATTAGATGGAAGTTGCTGAAGAAAGGCATTTTGCTGAAAGGAGCATTCGATTCTCAGAATGTCGTTTTCTGGTCGGAGAGTGAAAACTGTTATATCTGTTATTTCCGGACCTGGTCGGAAGGGGAGTATAAAGGTTTCCGGACCGTCAGCAGATCAACATCAAAGGATTTCCTGAACTGGAGCGATCCCGTAAGCATGACTTTTGGAAATACCCCGATGGAGCATCTTTATACCCAGCAAACGAGCCCGTATTTCAGGGCTCCACAGATCTATGTCGCCATCGGTGGACGATTCATGCCAGGCAAACAGGTGCTTACCGGTGAGCAGGCTGCTGAACTGAAAGTCAATCCAGGATATTTCAGGGATTGTTCCGATGCTTATTTCATGACATCAAGAGGTGGTGACAAATATGACCGTACATTCATGGAAGCTTTTATCCGGCCCGGAATAGGCATGGACAACTGGGTCTCAAGATCGAATTATCCGGCTTTGAATGTCGTCCGTACCAGTCCGTCAGAGATGTCATTGTATGTTAATCAGGATTATGCCCAGCCAACTGCCCATCTTCACAGGTATTCGATGCGGCTTGACGGTTTTTCTTCCCTGAATGCCGGCTATAAGGGTGGAGAAGTTTTAACGAAGCTTTTTACATTCAGGGGATCAAGGCTCGAAATCAATTATTCGACATCAGCTGCAGGTGAGATACGGTTTGAACTACAGGATGAAAAAGGAAACACCATTCCTGGATTCAGTCTGAATGATTCGCAGCTGATCATCGGGAATGAGATTTCACGGATCGTAACCTGGAACGGGAAGAACGATCTCCATGAGCTGGAAGGGAAAAAAATCAGGATGAGAATTCTGATGAAAGACGCCGACCTGTATTCAATACATTTTCAGTAAACAATTCAAAGATTTTTAAAAAAATGATGAAATATTTTTTGTCCGTCTGTCTTGCACTGATCGCATTTTCTAAACTACCTGGTTTATGTGATATTTCAGCTCAGAAATCAGGCAATCATACTATAAGCAGTTCTTTTGATCCCGCATCTTCATCCTGGCATATCGCCTGGCCAGGAAGAGTATCTCAGTATGACCTGGTACTTCTTAGTCCTCCGGTCGATCCGATGCAGGGAATCCCTTTGGGTAACGGAGAAACGGGAGTTCTCTTCTGGTGCGAGGATTCCAGGCTGATAGCCGCGGTAAACAAAAGCGATCTATGGGACGATGCTGCTTTCGGACCTTTTCATAACTGGAGCAGTAAAGAAGAAGACTACAGCACAACTTTGCGTCACGCCTGCAGAATAATATTCGATTTCAAACAGCCGGTATTCAATGCTTTATATGTCAGTGGATTTAAAGCCAGACTTAACATTGCCGACGGATCAATGGAAATGGAAGCTTCATCTCCGTTTGGTAAGGTGGACGTGAAAGCATTTGTCGATCACCGGACCGGGATCATTTTCTTCGATCTTCACAGTGATCTTAAAGAAGATCTGCCGGTTGACATATCCGTTGAAAGATATGGATCGCGAACCTTTTCACACTGGTACAGCCTAATAAACAGTGACGCTTCTGTCGGACTTTCCGGTACTGAAGCGCATGCAGATGCAGGTGGAGCTTATATTACCCAGAAACTTTCATCAGGCATTTTTGCTGCCGGAGGACGAGTGATTGAAAGCAAAGGAGTTGAAGTGACCAGCGCCAGAGAACATTCTAGGTGCTCATCAATAAAATTATCAGGCAGAGAGAAAAATTGCAGATTAGCCTTTACTGTAACTTCTCCGCTTAATGCCGACCCATTGAAAGTAGCTCAGGAAACATTGAATACTGTCGCACGAAAGGGTATTGATTCATATGCAAAATCCAGCTCTGATGAGTGGCGGTCAATATGGGAAAGATCATTCATTGATTATGGTGATGACTATCTCAATGCACTGTGGCATCTGTCAATCTTCTATGCAAATGCGTCACAGGGAGGGAAATATCCGGGCCGGTTCAACAATGGAATATGGAGCTGGGACAGGGATGTACAGAACTGGAATTTTTATTTTCACTGGAATCAGCAGGAGCTGTGCTGGCCACTTAATGCTATCGGTTTACATGAACTGGCAGATCCTTATTTTGATTTCAGATTCAGATCACTGCCCATTGCCCGCAAAGATGCTCATGATATTTTTAATGCAGACGGGGCATTTATATCCGATGTCACCGAAAGGAGAGGATATAATTCAGGGAGTGAGAATACCAATCATACACCTGTTGCAGAAATTGCTCTGGATTTCTGGAAACAATACCGCTATACCGGCGACCGGAAATTTCTTGAGGAGAAGGCGTTGCCATTCATTCTTGATGCAGCAAGGTATTTCGGGTCGCTTTTTCAAAAGGAGAATGACGGTTTGTATCATGCAAAACAGGGGACCGGCTATGAGGGCTGGATAATGCTCCGTGACGGACTTACAGAACTTGTTTATGCAAGGAAACTGTTCAGCACTGCTTTGGAAGCGCTTAAGGAATCCGGAAAAACAGTTCCGGAGGCCTCAGGATGGACGGATATTCTTAACCATCTTGCACCACTGCCAACAGTGCAGGCCGGACAGGATGCCATTGCAAAGAACAATGGAGATTTCATCCTCCAGACAGGATACAATAAAGGCAATATTGCTCCCGGTGATACAATATTTGCAGCCGGCTGGGGCTTGCAGGAGAAGAAATGGCTGACAGTTTATTCCCCTGATAAAAGTCCGGAAAATTCAGGCCTTAAATTGCTTGATGGTATTTTCCCTTCCGTTCCGTCATCCCCGGTTTACCCATCCGGGCTCATAGGCTTGAAAGACATTGGTACAGAAGAGTTTAAGACTTGTCTTAACACGACTCTTCTTTACGGAAGAGAGGTGACAGGCTGGGATCCGGTGCCCATTGTAATGGCGCGCCTTGGAATGAAGAAGGAACTTGAAACGGATCTGAATAATTACCCTGCCCGCTGGCAGATTTATTGTAACGGATGGGGTCACTGGGGCTCGGAAGGTGAAGTGAACAAAGATGCCGAAATGTTTTTCAGGACCAATAACGTCAGCGATGCCGGCAATCCCGGCAGAGGTAAGTTCCCTCTGCCAATGTGGCCGTTCAGGCACATGTCGATGGAGGCTATGTCTGTCATGACTACAGCCATGAATGAATCGCTCCTTCAGAGCTATGACGGAGTGATTCGTGTGTTCCCCGCATTCCCGGATAACCGGGCTGCAAGATTCACTCTTCATGCAACCGGTGGTTTTGTTGTTTCCGCGGAAAAACATGGAACCGACATACAATGGGTCAGCATCAAAAGCATTTCCGGCGGAACCTGCAGAATCGAATTACCATGGCCGAAAGCATTGGTCAGATCAGAAAATGATAAACGGATACGGGTTATTTCAGGTAAGATTGCAGAAATAAAAACCAGGCAGGGTGAAAAGATAACCCTGGTCCCTGAAGGTACTGATCCAAAAAACAGGACCATTGTTGAGGAATATCCGGTGCAGAACGAAAAAGTAAGATACCATGCTTCGGGAAACGCCAGGATAGGAATACCAGCTATGTACTGATAAATATTCATACAGGATAGACAATTTAAAATTTAGATATGACAAGAACTTTAAGTCTTCTTACCGTTCTGACAGTTCTTTTCTGTTCATGTGCACGGACTTCTGAAAGCAGAAGTTCCGGAACATCAGCCGGAGGTACAGACGGGATCTCCAAAGCCAGCATATCTTTCAGAATAGGTGTCACACAATGGATGCCGGAAGAAAGGTATGCACAACTCCTGCAGATTTTCGACCGCAACAGGGGAGTGACCGACGAGATCACCTTCTTTACTCAGACTACACATGCTCCTCTGCCTCCCGATGTCATTGGAAAACGTATGGAGCTCCTTAAGATAAGGATGGAAGAGGCGAGAAAGCATGGTTACAAAACAGGTATAAATATTCTCACAACTATCGGGCATCATAATGAAAACCTGGATAATTCGCTTAAAGGCAATTATACGTGCATGACCAATATCGACGGTGCTATCTGCAAGGGGGCCTTCTGTCCTAATGACGATAATGTTAGGGAATATGTCAGAAGTGTTTACGAAATGGCTGCCAGGGCCAATCCCGATTATATCTGGATTGACGATGACGTCAGATTCGGACATATGCCTGTTGGCTACGGATGTTTTTGTGACAATTGTCTGGAAATATTTGGGAAGGAATATGGGAAAAAATTCAGCAGGGAGGAGCTAAAGAAAGCCTTCGATGAGGGAAGTCCTGAGAGTAAGCTGGCTGAAAGAGAAAGATGGTTGCAGCACAACAGGAACACAATATCAGGATTGTTTTCTCTGATTGAAAGAACTGTTCATTCGATCGGTCCAAAAATAAAACTTGGTTTTATGACAGGAGACAGGTTTTATGAAGGCTATGATTTTGATCACTGGGCAAGTATCCTTGCCGGTCCGGACAGCGTTGAAGTGATTTGGAGACCCGGCGGCGGATATTATTCCGATATTCATACGAATGAACTTGCCGGTAAATCCCATGACATAGGCAGGCAGGTTTCGCTACTGCCTCCGGATGTGAGATCAATTCAGTCTGAAATAGAATGTTTTCCATATCAAAGGTTGAAAAAGGCGGAAAACATCATCATACTGGAAGCCTGTTCACATATTGCAGCGGGTTGTACCGGTGCAGCATTCAACGTACTGTCGATGTATGATGAACCACTTGATGAATTTGAGCCTCTTATAGCGTCACTCAAAAAGGAACGTCCCTTTTTCGATCTTCTCGCAGCGAAATTCGGCCGATCGGCCGTTTCCGGAGCTGCCGTTTTCTGGAACAAGGAGAGTTATGCCACGGGAAATATTTCAGGTGGTAATTGGTTGTCTTCAGGAAATCCTGTTGCCGATTATGATCTTTTCAATATCGGAATACCTGTCAGTTATTCTGCAAAATCCGGGAAAGTGATTATACTTGGTAAAGACAATGTCTATGCCATGTCTGAAAGTGACATCCGCAAAATGATGTCAGGAGGAGTCTACATGGATGCTGAAGCGCTTGAACAGCTTAACAGGATGGGATTTGGTAAACTCACAGGTTTTGAGGTAACAGGATATGCCGACCACGACAGGATAGAAAAGTTTTCGTCCGATCCTCTGAACGGTGATTTTGCAGCGAGAGAACGCGACAACAGGCAGTCATTCTGGCGCTCTCCTGCCTACGAACTCAGGAAAACCGATCCTGCTGCCAGGGTCATTTCCTCCCTTGTCGACTATACTGACAGGGAAGTAACATCATGCACATCAGGGGTTTTTGAAAACAATGAAGGAGGCAGGATCTTCATAGGAGGATATTATCCATGGTCATTCATGGAAAACCTTTCAAAAAGCTCACAGATCAGAAATGTCTTCAGATGGCTCTCAAAGGATTCTTTCCCTGCTTATATTGCATCATTTCACAGGATCAATCTTTGGGTGAGGGAGCAGGGTAAGGGACGCATTGCCATGGCATTGACAAATTCATCATTCGACCCGGCTGAAAAGATTGTCCTGATGATTAATACAACAGGCAATAGCATAACTGTTTATGATATGCAATGCCGGCCTTTGCGGATCAGCTCTTCCGGAAGCGACGGACCATACAGGAAATTCGTCATCCCTGAGATTGGCCCGTGGCAGATGGGTCTGGTGACTGCAGAATAATTTGTTTTTCATCAAAAGAAATTAAATGTAATTTTAGATGCACATTTACTCATTGTACAACCTTATGAAATCACTGCAAACGCTTTTAAATACGATGATATTGGCCGGTTTTTTTATTACTGTTCCGGCCGGTGCGCAGAAGAAGGAACAATCATTGCCTGTATGTCCTCTTAATCCCGGAAACTGGAAATTCGTGTCTGAACTGAGCGATGAATTCAATGGCAAAAGTCTTGATACCACAAAATGGTATAATTATAACCCCGGATGGAAGGGCAGGGAACCGGGCTATTTCTCACCTGCAAATGTTACAGTGAAAAACGGTGATCTTATTCTTACATCCAGGACCGAAGTTCTTCCGGATCTTCCTGCCGGTTACCATACATTTACTACAGCTGCAGTTAAGAGCAAGAGCAGAATGTTGTACGGATATTATGAGGTGAGATTCAAACCGATGGATTCGCGAGCATCCAGCGCTTTCTGGTTCTATGCAATTGATCCCGGATTGTGGACTGAGATAGATGTTTTTGAGATCTGCGGTAAGCATCCCGATAAGACCTGGGAGCATAAATATTTTGCAACGGCACACGCGCTTACTGTTCCCGGACTTTCTCAGCGGATAAGCGATAATGTAGAATGGGTTACTCCTTACCGTCTGGCAGATGACTACCAGGTCTGCGGCCTCGAGTGGAATGAGAATCTGATCAAATGGTATCTCAACGGCGAAGTGATACGAACAAGGGAAAATACCTACTGGCATCAGCCTCTGGATATGAATTTTGACAGTGAAACAATGCCCGAATGGTTCGGACTTCCTGATCCCAAAGATAAACCCGGTTATTTCAGGGTCGATTATGTAAGAGTATGGCAGAAACAGTAAAATCTTTAATCAATAATTGCAGTATTATGAATTCTTCAGTAAGGTTTATTAAAAAGTTGACATCAGTAATTATCCTGATGTTTTTCATTTGCATTCCGGTTCTTCCTCAGACAATTGTCCCGGGCGGAGGAAGGGACATTACTGTTAAACAGTGGGTGGAGTCAAATTTTGCAAAGGGGAAAGTACCTCCTTTCTCTTTCAGGCTTGATGGCACCGGTTCTGAGAAATTCATTACCGGATGGAAGTATTCTGTTCGGAAAGAGGCTTCATCAGATCCTTCAGTTACAAAGACACTCTATACCTATACTGATCCGAAAACGAAGATCTCTGTAAATTGCCTGGTAACGGCTTATTCCGATTTTCCGGCAGTTGAGTGGGTAGTCAGGTTTGTCAATAATTCCGGGACCAACAGTCCGGTCATCGATGCTGCAAATGTGATCGATAAATCATTCAGGTTTAACGGAGCTGGCTCGCTTATTCTGCATCATTCCATTGGGAGCGACGCTAAACGCAGCGACTTCGAACCGGTCGATGAGCCTCTGTTGCCCGGCAGCAAATTAATACTCATGCCTTCAGGGGGAAGATCTTCCGATAACGCTTCACTGCCTTTTTTCAATATTGAAGGTCCTGGAAAACATGGAATAGTCGTGGCCGTAGGATGGACAGGCAAGTGGCATGCCGATATTGAGGCCCAGGATCCGAAAACGGTAAGCCTGAAATCAGGGATGGCCAGGATGAAGCTGGTACTCTATCCGGGTGAGGAGATCAGAACTCCCTCAATATGTCTTTTATTCTGGAAAGCTGACAACCGGATGGCAGGACATAACAGTTTCAGACAGTTCATACTTGCACATCATTTCCGGAAAATAGATGGCAGGTTTGCTGAATATCCTCTCGCAAGCAGCTTCGATTATGGTGATCCTGCACCATGCAATGAGTATAACTGCCTCACCGCTGACTATGCCATTGCACTTGTGAAGCGGTATCAGCAATTCAAACTTGTTCCTGAAGTTTTCTGGCTCGATGCCGGCTGGTATACAGGTTGCGGCTGGGATAAGGGAGACTGGTGGCAGAATGTTGGAAACTGGTCGCCTGAAAAAGACCGCTTTCCCAACGGCCTGAAACCTGTCGCTGATGCTGTCCATTCTGTTGGCTCCAAATTTATGGTGTGGTTTGAACCCGAAAGAGTGAGAAAGGGAACACAATTCGATAAACTCAATCCTGACTGGCTCCTTAAGCTCCCTGGAGATGAAAATGAACTTTATAACCTTGGAAACAGTGAGGCACGTGTTTATCTGACTGATTATATCTCCAACCTTATCCGCAGAGAGGGTATCGATTATTACAGACAGGATTTTAATTTTGATCCTATGCCGTACTGGGAACATAATGATAAGCCTGACCGGGTCGGAATGAGCGAGATAAGACATATAGAAGGACTCTATGCCTACTGGGACAGTCTTCTGGTAAGGTTTCCCCGGCTGCTTATTGATAACTGTGCCAGCGGCGGCCGGAGACTGGATGTTGAAACTGTCTCAAGAAGCGCTCCGCTCTGGAGGACCGATTATCAGTACGGAGAACCAAACGGTTACCAGTGCCATACCTATGGGCTGAGCTTCTATCTTCCTATCACTGGTACAGCAATATATAAATCAGACAATTATACATTCAGATCAGGGCTCAATGCAGCAGCTGTGATGAACTGGGAAGTCACAGGCAGAACATCCGAACCTATACCTGTTATGCAGAAAAGCATGAAGGAGTATAAAGAGCTGAGACCATATTATTATGGAGATTATTATCCTCTGACAGGTACCGGGAATATAACCACTGACAGTGTATGGCTGGCTTACCAGATGAACAGACCTGCAGAAGACGATGGTATAGTATTGGCGTTTAGGAGACAAGATGCTCAGGATGGCTCCATTACCATAAACTTACGCGGTCTCGATGATACTGCGACTTATGAAGTAACCGATAGTGATTCAGGGACTGTTGTGAAACTGACCGGCAGTCAACTTAAAAGCGGATACACACTTAAAATAGCTGAAAAACCCGGATCTGCACTGATCCGATATAAAAAACTGCAGTAAGACTGTTTATTGTAGGCAGTCTCGATCGAATAGCTATTTTTGTCTGAAATATAATTCTTCATGCAGGAAGAGAACCATCTATTGCAGAAAAGGGTGAACCTTTTCGACGGTATGGCGATTGTTGCAGGCGCGATGATCGGTTCCGGGATATTCATTGTAAGCGCCGATATCGCCAGAAATGTGGGTTCCCCTGGATGGCTGATGGTAGTCTGGCTGGTCACCGGGATAATAACTGTGATCGGAGCCCTCTGCTATGGTGAACTGGCCTCGATGATGCCGAATGTAGGCGGGCAGTATGTGTATCTGAAAGAAGCTTATCACCCGCTCGTAGGATTTCTTTTCGGCTGGACAACTTTTCTGGTAATTCAGTGCGGATCGATCGCAGCAGTTGCAGTTGCATTTGCAAAATTCAGCGGGGTACTGTTTCCCTGGATATCCGATACAAATATTCTTTTTCATGTCGGATTTCTGAAGCTCAGCAGTACTATGGTGATAGCAATTATTATGATTGCATTCCTGACCTGGTTGAATACTAAGGGTATTGTAACTGGTAAAACGGTTGCAAATATTTTTTCCTCCACAAAGGTGATAGCGCTCTTCGGGTTTATACTGATAGGATTCTTTGCCATAAAGAATATGCATGCTTATGAGATCAACAAATCGGTCTTCTGGCAAGCCTCCCAGCCTGGTCCGGGTAATACGACCATTCCGCTCGTGGGCTTTGCACTTGTTGCAGCTATCGGGACGGCCCTGGTAGGATCACTATTCTCAGCAGATGCCTGGTATAATGTGACCTATCTTTCGGAAGAGGTTATTAACCCTAAAAGAAATGTACCGCTCAGTCTCTTCTATGGAACACTGATGGTTTCGGTCATTTATCTTTTTACCAACTTCGTTTATATTATGATCCTGCCTCTCTCAGGTTCTCCTGAAGGTACGGATGTTATGAGCCGCGGCATTCAGTTTGCCACCGACGACAGGGTGGCTACATCAGCTATGAGTGTTGTATTCGGTGATTACGCGGCTATTATTATGGCTGTTTTTATTATGATAAGCACCTTCGGTTGTAATCACGGCCTTATACTTGCCGGCCCCAGAGTTTATTATGCTATGGCTAAGGACGGTCTTTTCTTTCGTAAAGTGAGTGAGATAAATAAAAAAGGCGTACCCGGTTTTGCTATTCTTGTTCAGGGTATATGGTCTATACTCCTTTGCCTGTCAGGAACATATGGAGATCTTCTCGACTATGTGATCTTTGCAGTTCTGATCTTCTTCGCACTAACTATTTTTGCCATATTTATTCTGAGGAAAAAACGTCCGGATATTCCAAGACCTTATAAAGCTTTTGGCTATCCTGTAATACCTGCCATATATATTATTACCTGTATTTTCATTATGGTCATTCTTTTGATTTATAAACCAAATTACACGTTTCCTGGCCTTGGCATAGTCCTGCTGGGAATTCCCGTATTCTATATCTGGAGAAGAAACTATCGTCATAGGGAAAATATTTCGTAAATGGTTTTTCCGGATGGATTTATACAGCGGATATCCTGCCAGGGTTATATCGATCCAGCCAGTCTGTTAATTGCTCTTGACGAATCTTCACCTGTAAGCATCAGGATCAATCGCCGCAAATGGAAGGGAACGCCATTAAATCAGGAGCCGGTCCCTTGGTCAGGCGCGGGATACTATCTTCCATCAAGACCCTCTTTTACGGCTGATCCCTTATATCATTCCGGTTGCTATTATCCTCAGGAGGCATCCGGGATGTTTCTGGAGGAGGTTTTCAAGCAGGTTACAGGTACTGGGGAAGACCTGAGGGTACTTGATCTGTGTGGCGCACCTGGTGGCAAAACAACTGTTCTGGCCGACCTGCTGCATAAAGGTAGCCTTCTTGTATCAAATGAGGTAATTTCATCCAGAGCAGCTGTATTGGCAGAAACAGTTACCAGATGGGGATCAGGAAATATAATCGTAACCAGAAGCGATCCCGGTGATTTCCGGAATATCCCCGGATTCTTCGATGTTGTGACCGTGGATGCCCCGTGCTCTGGTGAAGGAATGTTCAGAACGGAGACAGCGCGTTCGGAATGGTCTGTTCCAAATACTCTGCTCTGTGCTGAACGTCAGAAAAGGATACTCATGGATGTATGGCCATCACTGAAAGAGAATGGGATACTCATCTACAGCACCTGCACATTCAATCCTTCTGAAAATGAGGATATGGTTGAATGGCTTACGTCCGGTGAAAAAGCAGTCAGTTTGAAACTTGATATAGCTCAGTTTCCCGGGATCAACGAGATCAGGTACGGCAATATATGGGGCTATGGCTTTTACCCCGGAATGATTAAAGGGGAAGGTTTCTTCATAGCCGCTGTAAGGAAGACCGGGAAATGCGAAAAAAGAACAGTATCAGGAAGAGGTTCAGGTTACCGTAAACCGATATCTGCTGAACTGAATGCGGCCCGGCAGATCGCTGAATTTACAACGGATATCATAATCAATAAAGCCGGGGAAATGACTGCTCTTCCATGCAGTCTCCAGCTGTTTGAGTCCGTTGCAAATGCACTTAGGGTAATAAAACCGGGGACAGCTTTAGGAATCATGAAAAGGGACGACCTCATTCCGTCACACGACCTCGCTATGTCATCATTAAGGAAAGAAAAAGCTTTCAATGAGCTTGAACTAAGCCTCAGTGATTCAATTTCATATCTGAGGCGCGACAGTCTGGAAGAAGCTGCCTTCGAAAACGGATGGAACATCGTTAAATACAGAGGAATACCTCTGGGATTTTTAAAGAATATAGGTAAAAGAGTAAACAATTATTACCCTGTTAATCTCAGGATCAGAATGGGAAAAGATGAACTGGCCATGAAAGAGATCATTTCCTGGATGTAAATTTGTTTGCCTTATTGTCTTTGGTTATCTTAATTATTAGTTTCGCAACTGACTAATTTATTTCATCAATGAAACATGATATTGAAATAGCCCAGCAAGCCAGAATAAAACCGGTAGGAGAGATAGCCGAGATTCTCGGAATTCCGGGAGACGCTCTCGAATTATATGGAAAATACAAGGCCAAGATACCGTTATCGTTCATTGATGAACAGAAAGTAGAGAACGGCAGGCTGGTTCTTGTCACGGCAATTACTCCGACACCTGCAGGAGAAGGTAAAACAACCACATCCATCGGACTTGCACAGGCGCTGAATGTCATCGGAAAAAAGGCGACAGTGGTGCTTCGGGAGCCTTCTCTCGGACCTGTTTTCGGAATCAAGGGCGGCGCTGCCGGAGGCGGATATTCCCAGGTGATACCCATGGAGGATATTAACCTGCATTTCACAGGCGATCTGTCAGCTGTTGAGAAAGCTCATAACCTTCTGGCTGCACTTATTGATAATAATATTCAGTTGAAAGAGGGTAATCTTGGTATCGATCCCAGAACTATTGCCTGGAAAAGAGTCATTGATATGAATGACCGGTCGCTCAGGGATATTGTGATCGGGCTTGGAGGTACAACAGAAGGTGTTCCAAGGCAGTCGGGCTTCAATATTACTGCTGCTTCGGAAGTAATGGCTACATTATGTGTGGCTGAAGATATGACAGATCTTAAACGTCGCCTTGGAAATATTTTTGTTGGCTATACCTATTCAGACAAACCGGTTTTTGCTCGCGACCTCAAAGCTCAGGGTGCTATGGCTGTCCTCCTGAAAGAAGCTATAAAACCCAACCTGGTGCAAACACTGGAAGGAACTCCCGCAATTATTCATGGCGGCCCGTTTGCAAATATTGCTCAGGGAACAAATACGATAATTGCTACCAAAATGGGGCTGTCGCTGAGCGATATAGTAGTGACCGAAGCAGGTTTTGCCAGTGAACTTGGTGCTGAGAAATTCTTCGACATCAAATCCCAGTTCGGAAATCTCAGGACCAATGCAGTCGTGATCGTTGCGACCATCAGAGCCCTGAAATACCATGGGGGCGCTAAACTTACAAATATCCAGACTGAAGATCTCGATGCGCTCGGAAAGGGATTCTCAAATCTTGACAAACATATTGAAAATATGATGCAATTCGGATTCCGTCCGGTGGTCGCTGTTAACCGCTTCGATTCCGATACTGCAGCTGAAATTGAGCTTCTCAAAAATCACTGTACAACTTTTGGAGTAAAAGTGGCGCTGAGCACTTCATGGACTGATGGTGGGAAAGGCGCTGTTGAATTGGCCAGGCTCGTTGTTGATTCAATAGATAACGATGCCAATAAGTTTCAACCGCTCTATGATCTTTCATGGTCGTTCGAAAAGAAGATCGAAACAATCTGCAAAAAAATGTATGGAGCCGGAAGTATAGAATACGCGCTCAAAGCAAAATCACAGCTTGACAGAATAGAAAAGCTCGGGCTGGGCGATCTGGCAGTATGCATCGCCAAGACTCAGAAGTCACTTTCTGATGATCCTGCCAAACGGGGCCGCCCGGAAGGTTTTACAGTTAAGATCAGAGAAATTGAACTTTCCTCAGGAGCAGGATTTATTGTACCGATTGCCGGAACAATAATGAGAATGCCGGGGCTTCCTGCCGTTCCCTCCGCCGAGAATATTGATATCGATCCGCGGGGAAATATTACAGGTTTGTTCTGATCCGGGAAACGATTCAGTGAGCTTAGTTCTCCGGATTTTATAGGTCATGCTGCCTTACTGCTTATGCTTTTTTCTATGCCGGCGCTGTCCCTCTGAAGAAAATGATCATCATAACTTTAGATGAAATTTCTATTATATTCTCCCTGGCCCGTTATAATTCTTTTTTACTTAACTTTAACTTTCCTAATCTAATGATGATATTATGAACAGAATCCTGATCTGCCTGCTGGCATCAGCACTGGCGCTGCCTGCATGCAGGAAAACAAACAAATATGAAGGAGTCGCCTTTACGGAGAAAGAACCACGCGATTGGGAAAATCCTGAAGTGTTCAAGATAAACCGTGAAGATCCCCATGCAACATTGGTCAGTTTCCCGGATGAACACAGTGCAATGACTGCTGTTGATCAGGATTCCCCGGATTACTTGACACTTGACGGCATATGGAAGTTCAGTTATTCCGATTCACCCGATAAAAGACCATTCTGGTTTTTTAAGGATGATTATGATATTCATGACTGGAAAGATACGCCTGTTCCATCCAACTGGCAGATGAAAGGTTATGATTACCCTGTCTATGTTAATATTACCTATCCTTTCAAATGCGATCCTCCGCGTATCGCTCATGACTGGAATCCGGTAGGGTCCTATAAAAGAAGCTTCAAGATGCCTGCATCATGGAAGGATAAAGAGATTTTTCTGCAGTTCGGGGCTGTCAGTTCAGCCTTTTATGTCTGGATCAATGAACAACTTGTAGGCTATAGCCAGGACAGCAAAACACCTGCTGAATTCAATGTGACGAAATATCTGAAGGACGGAAAGAATACCATAGCAGTAGAGGTCTACAGATGGAGCGATGGAAGTTATCTTGAGGATCAGGATTTCTGGAGAATGAGTGGCATCCAAAGATCAGTTTTTCTTCATGCCCGTCCAACGACTTTTATCAGGGATTTCTTTGCTGTCGGAGATTTGGAAAATAACTACGCTGACGGTATTCTCAGGCTTGATGCTGAAATACGGAGCGTTGATAAAAAAGAAGGAGACTATCTTACAGATATCTCCTTATTTGATGGTAATTCAAGAATTTATAATGAGGAAAAACCAGTTGCCCTGTCGGAAGGAAAAGGAATAGTAAGCTTCTCGAAGAGTCTGCCGGCGATCAGGAAGTGGTCGGCAGAGAAACCTGAACTCTATACTGTTGTCATTGGACTGAAAGAAAAAGGAGGCAATTCTCTTGAATATGTAAGTACCAAAATAGGATTCAGAAAAGTGGAGATTAAAAATTCTCAACTGCTGGTAAATGGTGTTGCCATCAGGATCAAGGGTGTCAACATGCATGAGCACGATGAACTGAACGGTCATGTAGTTGACGAAGATGTAATACTGAAGGATATAAAAACGATGAAGAGCCATAACATAAACGCTGTCAGGACTTCTCATTATCCCCAACAGGAACTCTGGTACAGGATGTGCGACCGGTACGGACTTTATCTCATTGATGAGGCCGATATTGAATCACATGGCATTGGCTATGAGAAAGATGTTACTCTGGCCGATAAACCGGAATGGGCAGCCGCTCACCTCGACAGGATGCAGCGGATGGTCGAACGAGATAAGAACCACCCATCGGTGATTATATGGTCGATGGGCAATGAAGCCGGCGATGGCCATAACTTCCTGAACGGATACCGTTGGATAAAGGGAAGAGATGCTTCCCGTCCGGTTCAATATGAAAGAGCTGAACATGAAACCAATGCACCAGAACGTCACACTGATATCTGGTGCCCGATGTATGAAAGGATAGAAAACCTTGAAGCTTATGCAAAGGATCCGAAAAACGACCGGCCGCTTATTATGTGTGAGTATGCCCATGCAATGGGAAATTCAACAGGTAACCTACAGGACTACTGGGATGTAATTGAAAGCTACCCTAAACTACAGGGTGGATTGATATGGGACTGGGTCGACCAGGGCCTGATGAAGAAAGGTCCTGATGGCGAGAAATACTGGACATATGGAGGCGATTACGGACCCGAAGGAGTACCAAGCGATGGCAATTTTTGCATCAATGGCCTTGTTTGGCCCGACCGTACTCCTCATCCAGGCCTTGCTGAGGTAAACAAAGTATACCAGTACATCGGGTTTGAGCCTGTTGATCTTATCGCAGGAACTGTTACAATCAGGAATAAATATGATTTTACCAATCTTTCTGAATTCGGATTTGAATGGGAAGTAGTAGCTGACGGGGCAGTACTCCAGTCCGGAAAACTTACGGTTCCCGATCTTGCTCCCGGCAAATCGACAGTGATGAAATTGCCTGTTAAGAAAATCATTCCTGACCAGGGTACCGAATATTTCCTGAATATCCGTGCCTTCAGACCCGATTCATGGAACTCTGTTGCAGAGGATCATGTATATGCATCCGCTCAGTTCAGGCTGCCTTTGGAAGCAAAACCTGTGGCTCTCAGATCGGATAATAAACAACCATTGCAAACCAAAAAGGAAGGAAGCAAGCTGGAGATCGAAGGAGACGGACTTACAATTGGATTTGACCTTGCAGCAGGAAAGATGGAATCGCTGATATTTAAAGGAAGAAATCTGATTCTGAAAAGCCCGGAACCCGACTTCTGGAGACCACCTACCGATAATGATTACGGATACGGGATGGACCAGAAACTTGCCGTCTGGAAAAAAGCAGGAGAGAGAGCCAAAGTTACCGGTTCATCCGTTACTCAGCCTGAACCCGGTAAAGTCGTGGTGAGTTTTACGTATGATATTCCTTCTCCTGAAGGCGCAAGAATTGCAACATTTACCAGTACCTACAGCGTGTTCGGCTCAGGCGATATTGTTGTAAAGAACCAGTTCACAAAAGCATCCTCCGGGATGCCTGAAATACCAAGAATGGGCATGCAGATGCAGATCCCTGATGAATTCATCAACCTTAAATGGCTCGGCAGAGGACCCCAGGAAAATTATGTTGACCGGAAGACATCAGCTTATGTCGGTGTATACGAGAGCACCATTGCCGATCAGTATGTCCCGTATATCAGACCTCAGGAAAATGGCTATAAAACCGATACCCGATGGCTGACTTTAACCGATGATTCAGGAAACGGACTTCTTGTTACCGGTAATCCGCTTATCTGTTTTGCTGCTCTGAATAACATCCACGACGATTTCGAATCACCTGGTAAAATTTCTCAGTACAGAAAAGACGCCAGGACTGCTAATACCCACTCAATGGATGTTAGACCACGAGAACTTGTTAACCTTAATATCGACCTGGGGCAGATGGGTGTAGGCGGAGATGATTCATGGGGAGCAATAATACATCCGCAGTACCGACTTCTGGGAATGAAATATGAATATTCCTTCAGATTAAGGCCTGTGGTGAAGGATGATGACATTCTTAAGCTGGCGAAGGAGAGATTCTAGAGATCATTCCGGATATAAATGTAATAAATCAAAAGTGGCACAGAGCCCATGTAAGGCTCTGTGCCACTTTTATATCAGGTAATATACACCCTGAAAATATAACAAAGGTGTTCTAATAACTTATATCCACTTTCAGAACTTCTTTTTCTCCTGTCAGGACATTCTTGACATCATAAACAAGCGGAAATTTAGCCTTCCTGCTTACCTCCATGGTATTTACCGAATTGGCATGAAGTGTGATCTCTCCGGGGGCATCGTCCTTCCCGTTTATAAGATAGAAGGGAATGTCAGATTTGTTGACAATCTGAAAATAAACATATTTGTCATTCTGGTAATAAGGTTTTTCAACCGAGATACACTGGTAAAAGAATGGTTTGGTATATTTCTCCATACCTGCAAGTATATCCCTGAACCAGACAATTGTCCTGCCGGCTAACAGGGCCTCTTTTATTGATTCGCTTGTTCTTTCTTTTGCTAAAACCAGTGTCATGGGCCGGTTGATGTACTCAGCCGAAGAATAATTGTCTGCGATAAGCCCGTGGATATCGCTGTTTCCCATCATGGTGATATTGTACTGTTTGCAGAAGTTGAAAACCAGGGGATAGTATTCAACATCGTTAAAAAATTCAATGCCGTTGATCCATCCCTTATCTATCAGTTTCTTGTGAATTGCATGGATTTTCGGGATCCCGTCGTGTTCCTGAGCCTTCCAGCCAGGATGGTTCCATTGTATGAATGCACCCTGCCTGACAGCCTCTGCTATTGCATCCCATGCTGAATCCCTGAGGATTGGAGTGGCATCCTTGATAAACAATGCATTGAAATGGCCTGGAGGCATGCCCTTGGTTATCTCGGTACCGTGCACAAGGATCAGGTTTTTTTCCCTGGCATATGGTTCCGCAATCTTCCACGCGGCATTGAAATCGATCGGAACAAATTCTTTTTTCGGAGTGTATTCCAGATGATCGGTGATGGCTATAGCATCCAGTCCGTATTTTAAGGCTTCGTCAATCCTTACTGTTGGCCAGACATCACCGTCTGAAAAAACCGTATGGATATGAAAATCGCATTTGAGAGTAACATAGCCGGGAAGGTCAGGAAGATGAACGATCTTCTTTTGTGCACTGGCCCCTGAAAATGTCAGAGTAGCCAGAAATACTGTGAAAAAAATATTCCTCATGTCTGTTTTATTTGTTAGAGTTGAATTAGATCTTATTATTTTGGTATTTGTCAGATATCATGAAAAAGTTTGCTGCGATCAATAACCGGCAGTTATATCTCTTCATAGAAGTAGGCTATCTTCCTGTCTGCGTCATCCCAGGTGTAAATTCTGCTGTTGGTCCGGAGATGATAGAAATTCAGAAGGGCAAAATCACCTGCACACATTGTGGTATGTACAAAAAGGAAGGACGAAAGACTCCATTTCCATGGACCCGGACATACAATAATAAGGATAATTACCCCGGCAGAGATAAGGATAAACGGGACAAGAGCAACTATCCTGAACTGAAGTGGAGAGGCAACATACCTGTGTGCGGTAACATAGAACAGGTATTGCTTAAGATCCATGCCTGCCCTTATTTGCCTTGCACCCGACAACCAGTAAGGAATAATATGGAGAAGTTCATGGACAGGTATGCAAATAATTGGAAGAATTATCATCCCGATGCAGGAATGAAGGAAGATCTCCCTGTAAGGAAAGTAACCGTGGATGTTGAACCTTATCCTGATGGCTGCAAACAGGGAAATAATGCATGCCGCCCAGAAGAAAGTCATCAATGCAGATCTTCTCCTGATCCACTCGAAAATGAATGGTACGAGTTCATCATAAGAGATTGCTGCAATCTGTCTGTATTTTGACAGGTCTTCAAGATCTTCGACTTTTAATGCCATGGTACAGGGCTTTTGGCAAATTTACTTTTTTCGCGAGGGAGTTCAAAGAGAAGATTGAATTATACCGGCTATTTGAACTCTGATTTTTTAAACAGAGTGTTAATCGGTCCGGCCGGTAAAGAGAGATCAGTGAAATTTTCAGAGTTACAGATACATTTTCCCGGCGCCTGTAGGCCTTTCATCTCCGCTGTTTCTGCTAATGTGCGTCGGTAGTTGCTGATTTCACGCTTTCCAAATGGCCCGTAATTTGATACATTTGCGTAAATATTAATCCTGTGCGGGTAAAAATATTCATTATTCTGTTTCTCGGGACCATTTCCCTGGCAGCCAGTGGTCAGAATGACTCCCTTGGTACAAGAACCGATTCTCTTGGCAAAAAGCCACATATTCTTCGCGAGGTTGACAGGAATGGGATAAAAATGCCGGAGGTTGAAATAAAGGAAGTGGAGATTCATACCAGGCCTACAAGGGCGCAGAGAAGAGAGTTCAGAGAGTATGAGAGGCTGGTTTCAAATATTAAAAAAGTCTATCCATATGCCCGGCTTGTAAGATCAAAACTGTCGGAAGTTAATGAACATCTCAAGGCAATATCGTCTGATCAGGAAAGAAGAAAATATCTCCGGGATGTTGAAAAGGATGTTTTCAAGGAATACCAGGGTGATATTGAGAATATGACAATATCTCAGGGGAAAATTCTGATCAAGCTTATTGACAGAGAGACCAGGAATACTTCTTATGATCTTATCAAGGATTACCGGGGTAAATTCAGCGCATTTTTCTGGCAGGGAATAGCGAAGATTTTCGGTTCAAATCTTAAAGATGAATATGATCCATATGGTCAGGATGCACTTATAGAACTTATTATTAATGAGATTGATGCCGGCAGATTATGAAGTATATGTCAGATCAGCAATCAAAGAGGCTTTTTATTGCAGTAAAAATTGTCCCTGAAAAAAGGTTTGCTTCACTTATCTCTGAATTTCATGCGGCATTGGCTAAGGAGAGGATAAGCTGGACAAATCCGGCGAACCTTCATATTACTCTGGCCTTTCTCGGTAATACAGAAACCGGGAAGATAGCATCCATTAAAGAGATGCTTGGTGAAAAATTTTCAGGTGCAGGGTCATTCAGCCTTACAATGAAAGGAACAGGATTGTTTGGTAAAAAAAATGATCCACGGGTTATTTGGGTAGGTTTGGATAAATACACTGCTCTTGAAGAAATCTATTTGTCAGTAACAGAAGGTCTTCATGATCTGGATGTTGATATCAAAGAAAGGTCATTCAGTCCTCATCTTACGATTGGCAGAATAAAGAGTATAACAGGCATGGATACCCTTGCAGCTCTTATCTCCCGGCACAGGGACCAGTATCTTCAGACCATACAGGTCGACAGGATAATTCTCTATGAAAGCCTTCTGCTGCCTTCAGGTCCCCTTTACACACCATTGGCAGAGATATTCTTTTGAAATCTGACTCGTTTATTTCATCACAGCTTCTTTTTGAAGATTCAGGGATGTTATGGCAACCTGATAAAATCGTGTTCATAAATGACTGAAAGTTACCGGTCTTCCCTGAGGCAAAATTGTTATTTTTGCATGATTTAAATAATAAGGCCTGGATAACAGATGACTGATAGTTTTGAAGCAAAGGGAAAGAGAAAGAATCTGGTAGAAGAACTGAGAAAGAAGGGGATTACCAATGAGGAGGTTCTTAAAGCCATTGGCTCTGTTCCCAGGCATATGTTCATGGATCCGGCATTCCTGATCCATGCCTATGTTGACAAAGCATTTCCGATATCATCCGGGCAGACGATTTCACAGCCGTATACAGTGGCCGTACAGACCTCATTATTAAGAGTAAAGAAATGGGACAAAATTCTTGAGATCGGAACAGGCTCTGGATATCAGGCCGCGGTACTTGCTGCCTTGGGAGTAAAGGTTTATACCATTGAGAGGTTCAGGGATCTTTTTCTTAAAGCTCAGGCTACTCTCAATGCGCTTGGTTATAAAGCTGATTTTTTTTACGGTGATGGCTATGAGGGGAAACCTCAGTATGGCCCTTTTGACGGAATAGTGATCACAGCTGCTGCCGGCAGGATACCGGAAACGCTTCTTCAGCAGCTTAAGATTGGGGCAAGACTGGTAGTGCCCGTGGGTAGTCCGGGAAACCAGATTATGACTGTCGTCGAACGAACTGGTCCCGACAGCTTTGAGAATACACAGCATGGTAATTTTGCTTTTGTCCCCATGCTGAGGGGAACTGTAACAGGTAAATAAACGGTAATGGAAATATACAGATTTGTCTTCTCACCTATAGAAGTTAATACTTACATTCTGGCAGATGAATCGAAAGATTGCGCCGTGATTGACTGCGGCTGCTATGATCGTCCGGAATTTGAAGGATTAGTAAAATTCATTGATGAAAAAGGTTTGAATCCGGTATTGCTGCTGAATACCCACTGCCACCTGGATCATATTTTTGGAAACAGGTTCATGCTGGAAAAGTATAACCTTCGTACTTTAGCTTCAGCGGATGACGAGATGAACAGGATCAAATCCGTCCAGCATGCGGGTCTATTTGGCCTTGAGATGGAGGAGCCTCCCTTGCCCGGATCATTTATTACGCACGGGCAGATTATCCCGTTCTGTAAAATAAATATAAATGTTATTCATGTACCGGGGCACTCCAGAGGAAGTATGGCATTTTATTTAAAGGAAGACAATTGCGTGTTTACCGGAGACGCCCTGTTTGCCGGTAATATCGGCAGGACTGATCTTGAAGGCGGAGATTATCAGACACTTATCGGAAGCATCACTTCCCGGCTTTTTACCTTACCGCCTGAAACTGTAGTTTATCCGGGACATGGCAAAAATACCACAATCGGAAAGGAAAGGATGACAAATCCCTTTTTTTCCTGAATATTTTGCTTTTATTTTTGACTGCTGTTTTTCCGGTTCAAGGGGTAAAAACATCCCCCTTTATTAATAATGATGTTGAGATAACTAAATCATGATGCAAATGACGTTGGATAGTTTTGTTAACCGTCATATAGGTCCACGGGAGAACGAATTGCCCGGGATGCTGGAGACTTTAGGGGTCAGCTCTCTCGACCAGCTGATCTCCATGACTTTGCCCCATTCTATTCTGCTGAATAAACAGCTGAGCCTGCCTTTGCCTGTTAGTGAATTTGAATATCTGAACCATATCAGGGCAGCCGGGAAAAAGAACAGATTGTTCCGTTCTTTTATAGGTCAGGGCTATTATGGTGTAGCCCCTCTATCTGTTGTAGTCAGGAATGTGCTGGAAAACCCTGCTTGGTATACATCCTACACTCCTTACCAGGCTGAGATTTCACAGGGCAGGCTTGAGGCCCTTCTTAATTTCCAGACTATGGTGATCGAACTTACCGGTATGCCGATAGCAAATGCATCACTTCTGGATGAGGCAACAGCCGCCGCTGAAGCTATGATCATGATGTATAATGCAAGATCAAGGGAGGCGGTGAAAGCAGGCAGAAAACTTTTCTTTGTTGATGATGATATATTTCCGCAGACTCTTGACCTTTTAAAAACCCGTTCAGGCCCGCTGGGCATTGAGCTTGTCATCGGAAAGTACACTGAAGCCTATTTTGATGACCGGTATTTCGGGGCATTTATTCAATACCCCGCAGCCTCAGGGCAGCTGAGGGATTATCATTCTTTCACGCGGATGGCTCATTCAGCCGGAATGCTAGTGGGTGTTGCAGCTGATCTGATTAGTCTGGCTATTCTTACCCCTCCTGGTGAATGGGGAGCTGATATCACTGTAGGATCAAGTCAGAGAATGGGCCTTCCCATGGGATTTGGCGGCCCTCATGCAGGTTTTTTCGCAACCAGGGACGATCTTAAACGTAATATGCCAGGGAGAATTATAGGTATCTCTGTTGATTCAAACGGTAACAAAGCCCTAAGGATGGCTCTTCAGACTCGAGAGCAGCATATAAAGAGAGAGAGAGCTACATCCAACATCTGCACCGCACAGGCCCTGCTTGCTATAATGTCCGGTATGTATGCCCAGTACCATGGACCAGAGGGCCTGAAAAGGATTGCCAACCATATCCTTCTGATGACATCAACATTGAATATAGGCCTGGGAAAACTGGGATTCAGGCAGCTGAATGCTTATTTCTTTGACACTCTTCGGATTGATCTGCAGCATACTGTAACTGTAGATTCGATACAGCAGCTGGCATTTGAAGCAGGAATAAACTTTTATTATCCCGATGAAAATACAGTAAGTATAAGCATCGATGAAATAACAACATTCTATGAACTAAATCAGATACTGGAAATATTTGCCGTTGCAGCAGGCAAAACACCTGACAAGGTCCATAATTACTGTAACTGTGATGTTCCTGATTCCAGATTCCGCAGGAATTCAGATTTTCTGAAAGGCAGCATATTCAATTCGTACCATAGTGAGACCGAAATGATGCGTTATATCAAAATGCTTGAGAGAAAAGATTTCTCACTTACACACAGTATGATATCACTGGGTTCCTGTACCATGAAGCTGAACCCTGCAACATCTCTCTTTGCCCTGAGCTGGCCTGAATTCGGGAATATCCACCCCTTCGTACCTTCCGATCAGGCTGCCGGATATTACCAGATCATCAGCGAACTGGGTGAGATTCTTAAAGAGATCACAGGCTTTTCCGCCGTCTCGTTTCAGCCTAATTCAGGAGCTGCAGGAGAATATACGGGTCTGATGGTTATAAGAGAATATTTTAAAGATAAGGATGATGCAAACAGGTGTGTTGCCCTGATTCCCTCATCGGCTCACGGAACAAATCCTGCAAGTGCAGTAATGGCCGGCATGACTGTTGTTGTGGTTGAGTGTGATGAAAATGGCAATATCAGCCTTGATGATCTCAGAAAAAAAGCAGAGCAGCACAAGGACGATCTGGCATGCATAATGATTACTTACCCGTCAACGCACGGAGTATTTGAGGAGGAGATTATTGAAATGGTCCGTATCGTTCATGATAACGGTGGACTTGTCTATATGGACGGTGCAAATATGAATGCCCAGGTAGGCCTGACAAATCCAGGAAAGATTGGCGCAGACGTATGTCATCTTAATCTTCATAAGACCTTCGCCATCCCACACGGAGGTGGTGGCCCCGGCATGGGCCCAATACTGGTCAATGAAAAACTTGCCGAATACCTTCCTTCCCACCCGGTTGTCAAAACCGGAGGCAGCCACGGTATAACCGCAGTGGCAGCAGCTCCTTTCGGCAGCGGTCATGTTCTTACTATCTCCCATGCTTATGTAATGATGATGGGAGCCGCAGGGCTTGCTAATGCCACCAGGTTTGCAATATTGAATGCCAATTATATTGCTGCTTCACTGAAAGATATTTTCAAGGTTCTGTATACCGGCAAAAATGGTTTTGTTGCTCATGAAATGATTCTTGACTGCCGGAATTTCAAGTCAGAAGCAGGAATCACAGAGGGAGATATTGCGAAACGTCTGATGGACTACGGTTTCCATGCTCCGACGCTTTCATTCCCGGTGCATGGCACACTGATGATTGAACCTACTGAATCTGAGTCGCTTAAGGAACTGGATAAATTCATCTCTGCCATGAGATCGATCTACGCTGAAATTCAGGAAATAAAAGATGGCAGGGCTGACAGGGAGGATAATGTGCTTAAAAATGCTCCTCATACTGCAATGACCGTCACTTCTGATACCTGGAACCATAAATATAGCCGGCAAAAAGCAGCATATCCGCTTAAATGGGTGGTAGAGAATAAGTTCTGGCCTTCAGTTGGCAGGATCGATGACGGTTATGGTGACAGAAATCTCGTCTGTACCTGCGATCCGATAGATACGTACCGTAACGATTCCCTGAAATAAAATTGCTGTTACGGATTTTATTCCGCAATTTTAAGATCTGTATCAGCACATCAGGAGAACGATCCGGAACTATATATTCAGCTCTAACAATGAAACAACTACTTCTTATGACATTGCCTGTTGCTTTAGCTCTCCTTTCCTGTCATCAGGGCGGGACAGGTCAGCCGGCAACCGATAAAAAGAACTCAGAGATGGGAAAGAACTATCAAGTCAGACTGGTAACAGTCGATCCTGGCCATTTTCATGCAGCTCTGGTACAAAAAAGAATGTATGAACAGATATCCCCCGATGTTCATTGTGTATGCTCCTGAGGGTCCGGATTGTCAGCAACATCTTGCAAAGATCGCTGTCTACAATTCACGGACTGCCGACCCGACCGGCTGGAAAGAGATTGTATATAACGGTCCGGATTTTTTTGAGAAAATGCTGGTGGAGAAACCAGGCAATGTGGTTGTCCTTTCAGGCAATAACAGAAAAAAGGCTGAGTATATTTCAAAATCTATCAATGCCGGACTCAATGTGCTCGCTGATAAACCGATGATCATTGATCCGGAGGATTTTCAAACCCTGAAAACTTCATTTGCCACCGCAAAAGACAAAGGACTCCTCCTTTATGATATTATGACTGAGAGGTTCGAGATTACCACTCTATTGCAGAAACTGTTATCCGGTAATCAGGAAATATTCGGACATATCCTGAAAGGTAGCCCGGCGGAACCTGCAGTATCAAAGATCAGTGTTCATCATTTTTCCAAAGTAGTATCCGGAAGTAATCTGATACGCCCTGCATGGTTCTTCGATGTACGGCAACAGGGTGAAGGGATTGTTGACGTTACAACTCATCTGGTCGATCTGATCCAGTGGGAGTGTTTTCCGGAACAACTGCTCGATACGACCGATGTGAAAATGATATCCGCAAAAAGATGGCCAACTGTCATATCAAAGGATGAGTTCCATGGAGTAACCGGACTGAATGACTTTCCTGAATACCTTAAAGGTGATATCAGGGATGGAAAACTGAATGTCTTCTCCAACGGAGAGATGGTTTATCAGCTTAAGGGAATTTATGCAAAAGTTTCAGTTGAATGGAAGTACCAGGCTCCTGCAGGGGGAGGCGATACACATTATTCCGTAATGCACGGCTCTTTGTGCGACCTGGTTATCAGACAGGGTGCTGAACAGAAGTTCGTTCCGACTCTTTATCTGGAGAATATTAAGAACATATCACTGAAGAAATTCAGGGAAAAGCTGGTGCCGACGCTGACAGCATTACCCTATGACAGCCTTGGGATTGAGGATGCGGGGGGAAATTCCCTGAAAGTCATCATCCCACAGAAATACCGGGTTGGCCATGAAGAACATTTCGGCCAGGTGACTGCCAGATTCCTAGAATATATGAAGGAGGGAAAACTTCCCGACTGGGAAGTGGCTGACATGCTTACAAAGTATTACACTACTACCCGGGCCTTGAAAATGGCAAGGGAAAAATAAGCACAATAGGGCTGGCTGAAGAAGCCGGAGAAGAGATCCGCAATTCCGGTCACTCAAAAAGATCGTCCAGAACTGATTTATACAATACTCTCAGGGGAATTCCTGCCGATTCAGCTTGTTTTGGTATCAGACTTTCCTCAGTCATACCCGGAACCGTATTGATTTCAAGGAAGTTTGGGTTCCTCTCAATGACAATAAAATCAACCCTTACTATCCCTTTGCATCCTAAAAGATCGTATACAAGTGAACTCAGCCTTTGTACCTCCCCTGTAATTTCAGGATCCATCCTTGCCGGCGTAACCTCATCCGATCTTCCGGGAGTGTATTTAGCTTCATAGTCGAAAAATTCATTTTTACTGATGATCTCAGTGACAGGGAGTATCGTTTCGCCTTTGATTGTCTTTACCACTCCGCAGGCAACTTCCCTTCCCTTCATGAATTTCTCTATAATCACTTCATTGCTTTCTTCAAATGCCTTATTAATGGCAGGTGCAAGATCCTCACGTGTTTTCACCTTTGTTACACCAAAGCTTGATCCACTGTCATTTGGTTTCACAAAGCAGGGCAACCCTATCTTCTCAATTATGTCAGCTTCTTGTGACTTTCCGCCTTTTCTTATCAGCACTGAATCGGCCATAGGGATCCCGTATTCTTTGAGGAACAGTTTGCATGCCTGTTTGTTGAAAGTGAGAGCAGAACAAAACGCATTGCAGCTTGTGTATGGTATTCCCAGCATGTCGAAATATCCCTGGAGGAGGCCATTCTCGCCAGGTGTTCCATGAATTGCCATGAAAACTGCGTCAAACTTTATCTTGCCGTTATCGGTGAGCAGAGTAAAATCGTTCTTGTCAATATTATATTGTTTTCCTTTTTTATCCTCCCAGTACCAGTTTAAACCACGGATCATAATAACGTATGTGGTGAAATCGGATGAAAGAGCTTCACTAACACCTTCAGCACTACTGACTGATATTCCGAATTCGGAGGAATTACCTCCGGCTACTATTGCAATTGTTTTCATTAAAGAGTTCTTTGAAATCCCAAAATTAGTCATTTTGTAAAATAAGTACTGGTAAGAGAAAATTAATAATAGCTGATGCATGCATTTAAATTTAGTTATGATACGGGACCTTACTAATTAAAATATTGCAGGTTAGCAATTCCTTATTAAGCCAGAAGTATTACCTTTGGCAAAAACCAAAAAAAAAGAATAATATGAAAAAAGGTTGTATAATAGCGCTTGTCATAGCAGGAGTTCTTCTTTTAATGGTACTTGGTCTTTACAGTTGGGGGAAGAACAGTTACAACAGGATGGTTACACAGCAGGAAGCTGTCACCAGCCAGTGGGGAAACGTTCAGACTGCTTACCAGCGGAGGTCTGATCTGATTCCAAACTTTGTAAATACCGTTAAAGGAGCCGCCAACTTCGAACAGACAACCCTCACCCAGGTTATAGAAGCAAGAGCAAAAGCAACATCAGTCAATATTGATCCTACAAAGATGACCTCCGAAAATATGCAGCAGTTTCAGCAGGCACAGGGGCAATTGTCTTCAGCATTATCGAGGCTGATGGTTGTTGTTGAACAATACCCGGAGCTGAAGGCCACACAGAATTTCAGAGATCTTCAGGTAGAGCTCGAAGGAACCGAGAACAGAATTTCTGTTGAGCGCCGCAAATTCAACGAAGTAGCTCAAACTTACAATACGTTTATCAGGCAGTTTCCACAAAACCTTCTTGCAGGCATGTTCGGATTTCAGCCCAAGCCGTATTTTGAGGCCAGTCAGGGTGCTGACAAGGCTCCTGAAGTAAAATTCTAACTGAGTAATTATATAAAGATGAAAGCTGCCACGTTCTTTACAAAGGAACAACAGGCTGATATCCTCGCTGCAGTCAAAGAGGCTGAAGAAGCCACGTCAGGTGAAATAAGGGTTCACATAGAGACCCGTTGCCCTGAGGATGTGCTTGACCGTGCAGCCTGGATATTCGATAAGCTTGGAATGAAAAAAACGGCTGAGAGGAACGGCGTTCTGTTCTATCTTGCAGTAAGCGACAGAAAATTCGCGGTTATCGGAGATTCCGGTATTAACGCCAAAGTCCCGGATGGTTTCTGGAATGATGTAAAGGATTTGTTGCAGGAAAAATTCCATGAAGGAGCTTTCGCGACGGGTCTGAAACAGGGTATTCTGCTTGCAGGTCTGCATCTGAAGGAGCATTTTCCTCATCTTAGTGACGATGTAAATGAATTGCCGGATGAGATCTCATTCGATAAACCCGCGGGAACAAAATGAATAAAATGAAACAATTCTCTATATGTTTGGCGCTTACTTTGCTGATCATCCTCCTTGCCGGTTACAGCGCAAATGCACAGGATATTCCGGATAAACCACAACCTCCCAGACTGGTAAACGATTTGGCCGGTATCCTGACACAGGATGAGGTCAGTTCACTCGAGGAAAAACTTGTTGCATTCAACGATTCAACTTCAACACAGATCGCAATAGTAACGGTTCCCTCCTTAAATGGATATGACAAAGCAGATTATGCCCAGCGTCTCGGTGAAAAGTGGGGTATCGGAAAGAAGCAACTGAATAACGGTGTTCTGATCCTGGTAAAACCAAAACAAACTGATTCCAACGGGCAGATTTTCATAGCCCAGGGATATGGTCTCGAAGGGGTACTGCCCGATCTGGCATGTTCGCGGATCATCGACAAGGATATTCTTCCTGCTTTCAGGCAGGGAGACTATTACGGAGGACTGGTCAAGGCAGCGACTACCATAATGGCGATCACAAGGGGAGAATATACCGCTGAGGATTATGCCGGGAAAGGGAATAGGAAATCGCAGCATATTCCCATAGGTTTTGTGATCTTCATTGTGATCCTTATCCTTGTAATTGCCGGCAGACATTCAGGTGGCTCCAATGGGCGTCATATAAGTACAGGAGGTCTGCCTTTCTGGATGCTGATGGGGATGCTCGGATCAGGAAGAGGATCTCATGATGGCAGCTGGGGAGGATTCTCCGGAGGAAGCGGCGGCGGCGGATTCGGAGGATTTGGCGGTGGCAGCTTTGGCGGCGGTGGAGCAGGAGGTAGCTGGTAATTCCTGCTACCTGTCACTAGTTTTCCAGCTAGTCTGTTTCCCGTCCCGACAGATATTTCTTCCATCTGTCGATGACCTGTACCATATCATCAGGTATTTCGGAATCGAATGATAGTCTTTTCCCGGTAACAGGATGATCGAAGGCCAGCGTTTTGGCATGAAGAGCCTGGCGCGGCAATAGCCTGAAACAATTCCTGACAAACTGCTGATATTTGGTAAAGGTAGTGCCCTTCAGGATCTGATTCCCTCCATATTCCTCGTCATTAAAGAGAGGGTGCCTGATATAACTGAAGTGAACCCTTATCTGATGCGTTCTTCCTGTTTCCAGCTTGCATTCCACGAGGGAAATATAGCTTAAATCCTCCAGTACTTTATAGTGTGTTATTGCAGGCTTGCCTTCGATGCCATCAGTGAATACCTGCATCACTTTCCTGTCCCTGATGCTCCTCCCGACATTACCTGTTATCGTACCTTCTGCAGGATCAGGGATTCCCCATACCATGGCACGATATCTTCTGTCGGTCGTATGATCATAAAACTGTTTTGAAAGCCTGTTAAGGGCAAACTCATTCTTCGCTACCACCAGCAATCCGGAAGTGTTCTTGTCTATACGGTGTACAAGCCCTGGCCTGGCTTCGCCGGTGCAGAACATCGGAAGGTCCCTGAAATGCCACATGAGCGCATTGACCAGTGTCCCGGTGTAATTTCCATAGCCTGGGTGGACAACCATGCCGGCTTCCTTATTTACGACAACCACATCATCATCCTCGTAGACTATGTTCAGCGGGATGTCTTCAGGGATCAGCTCAATCTCCCTGGGTGGATTGGGTAACAGGATCTGTATCAGATCTCCTGGTTTAACCCTGTAGTTAGGTTTTACAGGCTTGTCATTTACAACAATGTTACCTGCGTTGGCAGCGTTCTGGACCCGCGTTCTGGACGTGTTTTCTATCCTGTCGGCAATAAACTTGTCGATTCTCAGGGCAGACTGGCCCTGATCCACTTTGAATCTGAAATGTTCAAACAGATCCTGTTGGTCATTTTGTTCCTCTTCCGCCATCAGGATCTTATTTTATTTTTATTAGCCTGCTGTATCCGATCGTTCTGTTCCCCTGTCTGGTCACAACAATAAATGCTCCGACAGGCAATGAGCTGATGTCGACAGTCCCGGTAAGGACGCTGTGCTTCATTTCCCTGCCCTGAAGATCGAGAATTGATACTGTTGTATTCCCACTCAGAATGAGGTCTCCGGTGTCTATCGTGAAATAATCGGAAGCCGGATTAGGCCATATTTTTAAACTGGCCGGCCTGCTATCCGTAATGTCGTCTACCGATGTAATTATTATTGCATTACCAACTACCGGACGGATCATCACAGTTCCTGACACAAGCGATGATTGCCATTGACCGTTGAGAAAATAGAACTGTTTGCCGTTATGCGGAGTGTTCACATCCAGACCTGCATTCAGGAAAGCTTCTGATCTCTGTCTCCATCCTATATAGAAATCTCCGTTCAGAGGTACCTTGTCAGGGATCCTGTAAGTGTAAAATCCATTTATCGATGAACCCTGTTCAACCATTACTTCTTCAAGCGTATAAACAGCATTCCCCGGCGAGCCGTTATTGTCGTCCCATACCATCAGGTCAAACTCCACTTTATTTTCATCATCGTAGCTTTCGTTGAAGCAGATGTTTATTGCCCTAAGCGTGTCAGGTATGTAAGATGTGAATTTATGGGCAAACATGGCGTTCTTTGATCCGAGTCCATTGATGCCATATCCTGCCTCAGCGCTACCATCGTCATAAGCAAAGTAGTCCTTGAAAACCTGATAATAGATGAGGGTGTCATTTACTTTTGTGTCGAACTGGTCAGTTTTAAGCATTGCTTTTATCCTGAAGAGCGCCGAGTCGCTATTTGATGAATTGAATGTATAAACAAGGTTGGCATCGTAACTGACATTACTCTGGGGATCAATGTTTGATGCACCGGCAGAGAAGGAATAAGAGACCGAATTACTGTAGACATCGTAAATCTCAAAATTCTTTGTGATGTTCCTTGTGATGGTATCATTATTCCTGTAATTGATACCAATGGCTGACCCCATCTCCTGAAGTTCAATTTCCCGGAACTGTTTCCATGGCATGGCTTCAAAGTTCTTCAGCGCCGATCTGACCGGAAGTGTCAGTGCAACATCATTATAAACAGTGTCTGCTGCATTTCTGTTTTTATTGATATAAACATAATCAAGATTCCACTGATCGCAGTTCCCAATCATTGAAAGATCGTTCTGACTGGCGCTGAGCGATGCATAGTTGGAGAATCTGAACCGGAAACCACTTTTAAGATAACGGGTATCGTTGATCCTGATCATCACCTGCCTGAATGTAGGATCTGCAGTGCCCTCAGCCTTCCAGACTGAATACCAAATATTATCATCAGGGGAAAGGAATTGCAGGGTCAGGCTGTCTCCTGATTCAGGTGAATCACCAAGTCCTCCTGCCTGGTAGAAAAAGCTCATCCATACATTATCATCAGCCGTATAGGTAAGATTTAGCGGTTGTGAAGTGAGCTGATCTGCAAGGAAACCTTTTGAATCGGCTGTTTCATAAATATTTCCATCGCTGTCAAGGGCGTCAAATGTGGCAATTCCACAACTTACCTGCTTATCGGAAAAGGTATTGTTAATAAATACTGAGTTGTCGGTCCACTTGCCCTGATCCGGATAGATGGTATGTCCGGAAAAATCATCGAAGAAAGGCAGTTCAAGCGGTGTGGAAAGCAGTTCTTTGCGGGAATGTGAAGCCTTATCATTTGCAGTCTTCAATGCTCTGTTGGTGAGCAAGCCTCTTACAACTTCCTGGGCTGATGATGTTTCCAGGGTAATAAATGGGATCAGAATATATAGTATCAGCCTTCCAGACATCAGTGTTTATTTTGAATTCTCCCCGGTCGGATCATCAGGAACGGTTGAATCCGATGGTGTGATCTGACCAGTGTTTCTCGGGAGTTTAGATGAGTCAACAGTAAGCCAAAGGTATACAGCCGAACCTAATTGCATGCTGGCATCTTCTTTGTAATCCGGTTTTTGTCTGAATACAAATGCCTGGATTGAATCCTTCCTGTCTATGATCGATTTATCATAAATGTAAGTTCCAAGATTCAGTGATGAGGTAAGCAGCCTGTTCCTTGCAGTCTCCAGATCCAGGCCAATCAGATCTGGTATCTGAGTCCTCTGATTGCTCAACCCTTTTCCGAGTACCAGATCTATTACAGATCCTTTCTGAAGAGAATCACCTTCAGTAACAGTTTTCCCGTTGAAATGCTGCTCCAGTACAACATCGACAGAAAGATCGGGCCTGTAATGCAGTTCTCCCATCTCCAGTCCTGAATTTGCAATTATTGTTATAGCCTGTCTGATCGGGAGATCAATGAGATTAGGCATCGCTACCATCTCAGGGCTCTTTGCATTAATTATAAGCACCACATGCCTGCCCTTTTTTACCCTGAAACCAGGTTTGGGATTCTGTTCTGCAACACATCCTCTGGGAACAATTGAAGTATAAACAGAATCAATCACTTCCACACTGAGCCTGCTTCTTCTTGCAAGTTTGTTTACCTGTTCCATTGACAGACCATAAAAATCGGGTACCGGTTTGGCCTGTCCATGCCGGGTATAAAGATTGAGCCAGATCAGGAGAACCATTATTACTCCTACTATCATGGTTGCAGCAATGCTGAGATGTTTGATAAAGATTTTACTGGTCAGGAAATTTTTCAGGCTCATACAGGTAAAATGTACTTTAGTAATAACGCAAAGGTACTTATAAAATTATAATGAAGTTACCATTCCCTGATGGTGTTGTAAAACGAATCCCTCTCCACCGGCAAGTATCCGGCATCACGTATGAGACTGCAGATCTCTGATGTTGTCATGGCGGGTTTCTCTTCTTCAGCGCCGGCCATTGAATAAATTCTTGTAGTATCGTCAATTGTACCGTCCATGTCATCGACTCCAAAGGACAGAGCCAGTTGCGCATTCGCCTTTCCAAGCATGGGCCAGTATGCCTTGATGTGTCCGAAATTGTCGAGGAAGATTCTTGAAACGGCATAATTTTTCAAGTCCTCAATAATATTAACCTCGCCAAGGAATGCCATGCTGTTGTTTGTCATCCGGTATTTAAGCGGAATGAAGGAGTTGAAGCCTCCTGTCCTGTCCTGAAGTGACCGGAGCCGTTCCAGATGATCGATCCGGTGGGCATATGTCTCCATGTGACCGTACAACATTGTTGCATTGGAAGGTATTCCAAGCCTGTGTGCAGTTTCATGTATGTTGAGCCACATTGCCGAAGAGGCTTTCTCATCGCAGATCATTTTTCTTATCTCTTCATCAAAGATCTCCGCTCCTCCGCCCGGGATGGAGTCGAGCCCGTAATCCTTAAGGATTTTCAGCCCTTCCGCTATATTCAGCCCGGCCCTGGCTATCATATAATCCAGCTCTACCGCTGAAAAAGCCTTGACATGGAGATCATGTCTGTGATCCTTGATCTTTTTAATGAGAGAGCCCCAGTAGTGAAGATCGTATAAAGGGTGAACACCTCCCACAATATGTACCTCGGTAACATTCCTGCCATCGAACTTCCTGACAATTTCAATCATTTCATCTTGACTGTATTCCCAGCTGTCGGGGTCGCCTTCATGCTTGTGATATGAGCAGAACCTGCAGTTATAGATGCACTTGTTCGTGGGTTCGATATGAAAATTATGGTTAAAAAATGCCCGGTTACCGTTATGCTTCCTTCTTACAATACCTGAGATAAGACCGAGGTCTGGAAGTCCTGCCTTTTGATAAAGTAACAGGCCCTCATCAACTGTGATCCTCCCTCCATCAGCCACCTTCCTGGCTAATGCCCTGATGTCAGCATCCTCTATCCGGTTCAGTAACTCGTTCATTTTATTGTCAGTGATTGTGGCTCCGGTCAAACTGCCCTGAGCCATACAAATATAAAAAAAGGTGCCGTTCAAAGGCACCTTTCAAAATATATTGCTCTGCTCAAACTATGCTTTCAATTTTAGTTCAGTAGATACTGTAAGCTTTTTTCTTCCTTTTGCTCTGCGGGATGCTAGAACCCTTCTTCCATTGGGTGTCGACATTCTTTCCCTGAAACCGTGCTTATTTGCCCTTTTCCTTCTTGATGGCTGAAATGTCCTTTTCATCTTTGCAATTATATTGGGTTACTAAGATCCATATTTGAGACTGCAAATGTAGTACTTTTTTGAAATATAAAAACCGGGCCGGCAATTTTTTTCAAAAAATCAACGATAAAGGTATACTATCTTTTTTGTTTCAAAGAAAGGTTCATCGAAAAAGTCACTTATATTCCAGATTTTAAGTTTTTCCCCAAACCTCTCCAGATCGTCCGTAAGATCCCCTCCCTTGAGATACAGAATGCCATTTTTCAGATCGTTGGAACTCCTGGTGTCAATATTTTTAAGAGTGAGTGATGCAAACTCGCGGAAATCGGTAACTGCACGGCTTACCACGAAATCATATCTGTTTTTCTCGTCCTCAACTCTTTTCCGGAGCGTCTTAACATTGTCAAGTTGGAGTTCTTCAGCGACAGCATTGACTACTTTGATCTTCTTTTCAATGGAGTCAAGAAGGGTGAATTGTGTTTCGGGGAAAAGTATGGCGAGAGGAATTCCGGGAAAGCCTCCTCCTGTGCCAACATCAAGAATCCGTGTTCCTGGCGTGAAAGATATAATCCTTGCAATAGCAAGAGAGTGGAGGAGATGATGTACATTAAAATTTTCGATATCCTTCCTTGAGATGACATTGATAAAACTATTCCATCTGCCATAAATATCTTTGAGAGCTGACAGTTTTTCCCTCTGGCTCCCCGGCAAAGATGGAAAATATTTGAAAATATCTTCTGACATCACCTGTTTCCTGTTTTTACCAGGATATTGTATAACAATGTTTTGGCTCTGAAAAGCTGCGCCTTGACTGTACCTATCGGAAGCTTAAGCTCACTGGAAATCTCTTCATAGGAATATTCCTTGTAGTACCTTAGTTCGATCAGGGATTTATACCTTGGCTTGAGCTGGTTTACAATGCCTTTGAGAGCCGCTATCTTCTGGTGGTTGATCATCGATTCTTCCGGATCAGGCATATCCGACTGGATATTCATGGTTACATTCTCCATGCTCTCCTGAAAATGGTCGAATGGAGTCGGGGAAAGTTGCTTCTTCCTAATGAAATCTACACAATTGTTAGTGGCTATCCTGAAGAGCCACGTGCTGAAAGCGAATTTTGGAGTATAGAGTTCGAGGTTACTGAAAGCCTTTCCAAAGGCCTCAATAGTAAGATCTTCGGCATCGGATGGATTATTCACCATCTTCAGAAGCAGGTAATAGATTGAGTCCCTGTACCGGTTCATCAGGGAAGCAAATGCCTTCCCGTTTCCAAGCTTTGCCTGTTCAACCAGCTGGAGATCATTTCTGGCCTTATCCGATAACCCGGGGTTTACCTCCATCTGTTCCTGCTGGTTTTACTTCCCCAGTTACTCATAAATAGCATCCCGTTAATAACGGGAGAGAATATATCAAAAAGAAGGAGAAACTGCCATAACCCAGGTTCCTGAAATTTTTTGGCTGAAAGAATGAATACGATATATTGTGCCAGCATTCTTGCCATGAAGACAGGAACAATAATGATCCAGTTGAACTTAAGACATAACAATGCGATGAAAGTGGCATAGAATAACATCCTCGAAAGAATTTCGAAGGAAAGAAGTATTTTATTTCCCGTCCTGTAATATGGAGCAGTGGTGAGGTGTCTTTTTTTCTGGATCACCCAGTCTTTCAGTCTGGAGCATGGCACTGAACGGGTATGCGATTCAACCCGGAACTCGACAGCAGTGTTTTTTCTGTTGGCATTGGTATTGACAAACAGATCATCGTCACCCGATATCAGATGGTTATACGCACCATAACCGTTATTCCTGAAAAACAATGACCTGCGATATGCAAGGTTGCGGCCAACACCCATATATGGTACTCTGTGGATAGCCATTCCCAGGTATTGCATGGCAATGGTGAGACAATCATACCTGATATACCTGTTCAGCAGTCCCTTTTTCTTCAGATATCCTCCATACCCAAGAACGAAATCGGTATTGTCGGTGAACTGGGAGACCATATTTGAAAGCCACTGGTCAGATTCGGGCCGGCAATCGGCGTCTGTAAACAGTAGTATCTCGTTCTTTGCAGCCTTGATACCGATGAACTGGGCAAACTTCTTGTTGTGAGTAAACTTAGGATCCTTATTAACTGTCGAAATCCTGAGATGTGGATATTGCAGCAGGAAATTACCAAGTACCAGGTAAGAATTGTCTTCAGAACAGTCATTTACTACAATGACCTCGAAGTCGGGATAATCCTGTTCCAGTACAGAAGGCAGAAATTCTTTCAGGTTATCACCCTCATTCCTGGCACATATAATTATTGATACCGGCTTTTTTTCCGCTGCGCCTTCAGCAGGTTTCCATGATATTCCTGAGGCATAAAAGAACAGATAATAAAATAGCTGGATCGCAGCAGTCAGAGAGAAAATGATTAGAATTATCAATACAATTATATGGTAGAAACCGGTCATTCTGAAAAAATGTTCAGCAATATTAATAAGATAATTTGTATGAAAAAAATAATTCATATAATTATAACTACCTCCAAAGCGACCAATAAATTAAATCTGTAATATTTGAGGATCAGCTGTTTGTGCTTATTCGCTCCTGAGCTTCGCAGCGAGGGAAAAATAATTCACTATAATTTTAATAGCAGAACCTTTACAATTACCTTTGTGCATTCAAAAAGTGGCCGGGAAATATGTTTGTTATAGAGGATTGCGACAGGGAATCAAAAGCACGGGCAGGGATGTTATTCACTCCCCACGGTGATATTCCGACCCCTATTTTCATGCCTGTAGGTACCCTCGGAACAGTTAAGGGTATTCTCCAGCAGGATCTTGTTGAAGACATAAATGCAAAGATAATCCTTGGCAATACGTATCATCTTTATCTCAGACCCGGTACGGATATTCTGAGAGCTGCCGGCGGATTGCATAAATTTATCTCATGGAACAGGCCGATCCTCACCGACAGCGGAGGCTACCAGGTCTTTTCACTGACCGGTAACCGGAAGCTTACTGCTGAAGGGGCTCATTTCAAATCGCATATAGACGGATCGAAACATCTTTTCACTCCGGAGAATATAGTTGACATACAGAGGATCATTGGCGCCGATATTATTATGGCATTCGATGAATGTGCGCCATGGCCCTGCGAATATGACTATGCCAGGAAATCGGTCGATCTGACACACCAGTGGCTCGACAGGGCTGTTGCCCGGTTCAGGATGACTGATCCGGTATGGGATAGTGAACAGTTTCTGTTTCCGATAGTGCAGGGAGGAACTTATGAAGACCTGAGACGGGAATCGGCTGAAAAATCAGCCTCATCAGGCCTTGCCGGTAATGCGATCGGTGGATTATCTGTCGGGGAACCAGCTGAGGAGATGTACCGTATTGTCGAGATCGTGAACGAAATACTTCCCTGGGATAAGCCGCGTTATCTTATGGGTGTCGGAACACCTGCCAATCTGCTTGAAGCAATAGACAGGGGCATTGATATGTTCGATTGTGTAATGCCGACAAGGAACGGGCGTAACGGCATGCTTTTTACCAGTGAAGGAACGATAAATATACGGAACAGGAAATGGATAGATGATTTCGGATCAATAGACCCGGAAGGACCATCAATTGTGAGCCGTACCTATTCAAAAGCTTACCTGCGTCATCTGGTGATGGCGGGCGAAAATCTCGGAGCACAGATTGCCAGTATCCATAACCTGGCATTCTATCTCTGGCTGGTAGGTGAAGCAAGAAAAAAAATTAAAGAGGGTAATTTCAGACAATGGAAAACAGCATTGGTAAAAAAAGTATCGGAAAGACTGTAGACCTTCTGAAGATAAAACTTATTGACGTCTATATAATCAGGAAGTTCCTCGGAACCTTCTTCTTCTCTCTTGCACTGATCCTTACCATTGCCGTCGTTTTTGACTTCGCCGAAAAGATCGACAACTTCATGGAGAAGAACGCCCCGGTGAAGGCAATAATCTTCGATTATTACATGAACTTCATTCCATACTTTGCGATGCTTTTCGCACCTCTGTTTGTATTCATTTCGGTGATCTTCTTCACGTCCAAGATGGCAGTCAACACTGAAATAATTGCAATCCTTAACAGTGGAATGAGCTTCAGAAGAATGATGTGGCCCTATTTCCTGTCATCCCTGGTGATTGCTGTTTTTACCTTCATACTGACGAATTTTGTGATACCAAGAGCTAACCAGGTTAAACTGGATTTTGAGGATAAGTATTACCGGTCGTCAAACCGGAAAGTGGTGGTCGAGAATATCCACCGGCAGGTATATAAAAATATTTATGTCTATATGGGCTCATTCAATCCGCTGACCCTGAGAGGATCAAATTTTACCCTCGAAAGGTTTAATGACAGCGGAAGGGTAGTGTCCAAACTCTCTTCTTCGGTAGTCACCTTCGATACCGTAAAAAACAAGTGGAGGGCAACTAATTATTACCTCAGGGAAATAAAAGGTAATGAGGAAGTGATAACAAAAGGAAAAGCGATAGATACAACACTTACCATATCTCCCAGGGATTTTTCAAGGGATCCTGATTTTGTAAGCACAATGACATACCGGGAGCTGGATGATTATATCAAGGTCCTCAGGCTTCAGGGATCTGATGAGCTGAAGTTGTTTCTTATTGAAAAGCACCGACGTTATGCCAGTCCTTTTGCAGTATTCATTCTTACCCTGATCGGAGTTTCATTGTCATCAAGAAAGGTGAGGGGAGGCATCGGTATGAACATAGGCCTGGGGCTGGTTCTGAGCTTCTCTTATATACTTTTCCTGCAGTTTGCATCCCAGTTCTCTCTCAAGGGAAACCTGAGTCCGATGCTCGCGATGTGGATACCGAATATTCTGTATATTATAATAGCTTCCGTACTTTACAGGATGGCGCCCAAATAAGGCAATGAGGCAGGGCGGCAAATAATTTTAAGAACCGGAACAGAAAAATCAACAATACAAAACTTTAGTTATATGGCATTAAATAAAAAAATACTTGAACTTCAGAAGAAGCGTGAAAAAGTTCTTCTTGGCGGAGGGGAACAGGCTATTGAAAAGCAGAAAGCCATGGGAAAACGAACTGCACGCGAACGTATCATGGCGCTTCTTGATGAGAATTCCTTCGATGAGTATGATATGTTTGTCGAGCATGTCGGACGTGATTTTGATATGGACAAAAAATCGCTTCCAAGTGATGGCGTAATAATCGGTTCAGGAACCATCTACGGAGCTCCTGTTGCCATTTTTGCCCAGGATTTCACTGTGGCGGGAGGATCACTCGGCCTTATGCATTCACGGAAGATTACCAAGATAATGGATCATGCCCTGAAAATGAGAATGCCTCTTATCGGAATAAATGATTCGGGCGGAGCCAGGATACAGGAAGGAGTGAACTCACTGGCCGGCTATGGCGAGATCTTTTTCAGGAACACTATATCAAGCGGCGTTATTCCTCAACTGTCTGTTATTCTAGGGCCCTGTGCCGGTGGTGCAGTTTATTCCCCCGCGCTGACCGACTTCGTTTTCGTCGTCGACAATATCTCAAAGATGTTCATTACAGGTCCTGAAGTTATTAAAAACAGTGCTCGGGGAAGAAATATCGATGGAAGACCTAGGAGGTGCCAGAATCCACAGTGAAGTGACAGGCAATGCTCATTTTTTCGCGAAGAGCGAGGAGGAGTGTTTTGAACAGATAAAGAAACTCGTGACCTTCATTCCCTGGAATAACAGCAAAAAGGCAAAACCATTCGAAGCTGCAGAACCTCTTCCCGAATATAATATCAGCTCAATCGTTCCTGAAGATCCAACCCAGCCTTATGATGTAAAGGATGTGATCAGATCGCTCGTCGATAACTCAGATTTCTTTGAGATCATGGAGTTGTACGCCAGGAATATCGTTATCGGTTTCGGCCGGATGGGAGGCAGAACGACCGGGTTCGTGGCAAATCAGCCAATGGAAATGGCCGGAGTCCTTGATGTGGATTCATCCGACAAAGCGGCCAGGTTTATCCGTTACTGCGATGCCTTCAATATTCCTATAATCACTCTTGTTGACCTGCCCGGTTATCTGCCTGGTATCGATCAGGAACACGCCGGAGTGATTCGCCATGGCGCAAAAGTGCTCTACGCATACAGTGAAGCCACAGTACCCAAACTTACTGTTATCCTGAGGAAAGCTTACGGGGGAGGCTATATCGCAATGAGCTCGAGACATCTTCGCGCTGATTTCGTATTTGCATGGCCGGGCGCCGAAATTGCTGTTATGGGGCCGGAAGGTGCAGCCAATATTATCTTCAGAAAAGAGATCACCACAGCTTCCGATCCGGATGCCATGAGAAAACAAAAGGTAGAGGAATATAAAACAAAATTCGCTAATCCTTATGTTGCAGCTTCCAGAGGGTATATTGATGCTGTGATCGAACCTTCTGAAACAAGAAGATTCCTGCTGCATTCTATCGAAGTCTCGGAGAATAAGGATGTGCCTATGCCTCAGAAAAAACACGGTCTTCCTCCATTCTGAAAATATTGGTCTGAAAAATCCTATGGTAATGAACAAGAAACAAGAACCGGAATACCTTAATATAAACAACACACTGTACCAGACAAGGCTGAGCAGTAAATTTAAGAACAGACCCAGATATACCCCAATAGATCCCAAAATAATACTGAGCTTTATTCCGGGAACTGTTATGACTATTGATGTTACTCCGGGGCAGTATGTAAAAAAAGGAGATCTTCTTTTCATCCTCGAAGCGATGAAAATGAAGAATAAGGTTAAATGCCCGATGGATGGGAAAATAAAGGCTATATCAGTGAAAATTGGAGACAGGGTCCCGAAAGGAACTCCGCTGCTGGAGATTGAATAAAGGTCACAGCTTCCCTTTCCAGATCATATGTTTCCTGATGATTCCTGACAATGATGGTTCTGAAGGATATATACCGTAAACGGATGAACCGCTTCCCGACATGAGGCTAAAAACAGCTCCGTTGCGATAGAATTCATCCTTAATTTTCTTTATTTCAGGATGTTTAGTGAAAGCGTATTCTTCAAAATCATTGAGTACCCTGTTTTTCCATTCGGAAATGTCTCTGCCTGTCAGCAAGGCAAGACTTTCCGCCGGAACCTCAGGACGGCAGTTTCCGTAAGCTTCCCGTGTACTGATTATTACTCCAGGATTGACCAGAACAAGGTAATAGCCGGAAAGAACATGTTTCGCAGGTTCAAGCTTTTCTCCCCTTCCTTTGGCGAATGCAGGTTCCGCTTCTATGAAAAACGGACAATCACTTCCTGTTTCAAGCGCGAGCTCATGGAGCTGAACAGCGTTCATCCCCAGAGAAAAATAACTATTCAGCGATTTCAGAAAATATGCTGCATCTGATGAGCCTCCGCCCAGTCCGGCGCCATGTGGTATTGCTTTGTGAAGGTGGATACTGAGCCCTGGAACCTGAAACTTCCTTCTTAACATGGCAAGAGCTTTCAGAATAATATTGTCATTACTGTCACCACCAATATCTATTCCTGTGAGAGTGAGATAATCCCTGCCATTTTTATCCCCTGCTAAAGTAAATTCAAGCGCATCCCGCAAACCAACCGGGTAAAATAATGTCTCAAGATCATGATAACCATCACTTCTTCTTCCTGTTATACGCAATCCGAGATTGATCTTGGCTTTTGGGAAAATTACCATCTTGTACTATTTATTGTAAAAATATCATATAGGATTGGATTTATTGATAACGATCGGACTCTAAGCTTTTCAACAAGTTTTAAACATTTCGTGTTTGTAATAAAACAGCATGGCTTTTAATATTCCGGCTTTGGTAATTAATACCTTTGAAAGCACTGTCTCTCAATTTGACGGGCAATAGTTAAGTAGTTGTAAATAAGTATTATAGTTTTAATGGCAAAACAGCGAACCAATCCAAGACCTGCAATTACGGCCTTACCCGATTTCGGTAAGGTTCCCCCCCAGGCGAATGACATGGAAGAGGCAGTGCTTGGAGCAATCATGCTTGAGAAGGAAGCAGTGATCAGCACACTTGATATTCTCAAACCTGAGAGCTTTTATAAAGATGCACATCAGAAAATATTCAAAGCGATATCCGATCTTAATTCAAAGGAATTTCCTGTTGATCTTTACACCGTTACTGAGGAACTGAGAGCTACCAATGAGCTGGAGAGTGTTGGTGGACCGGTCTATCTGACGCAGCTTACAGCCAAAGTGGTTTCAGCGGCAAACGTCGATTTTCATGCGAGGATAATTCAACAGAAATATATTCAACGCGAGCTGATCAGGGTGTCAACGGAGATACAGACCCGTTCCTTCGACGATTCATATGATGTTACTGAACTTCTGGATTTTTCAGAAAACGCTCTGTTTCAGATAGCTGAAGGGAGTATCAAACGTGAGGTAGCACCTATCAATGTTGTTATTAAGGTAGCGATCAGGGAGATTGAGGAAGCGGGCAGGAGGGAAGATGCATTGGTCGGAACCCCATCGGGGTTTACCAGGCTTGATCGTCTCACCTCGGGATGGCAGAAAGCCGAGCTGGTGATAATCGCCGCTCGTCCTTCAATGGGGAAAACGGCCTTCGCTCTCTCGATGGCAAGAAACATGGCTGTCGATCATGGAAAAAGCGTGGCGATCTTTTCATGCGAAATGTCATCTGTACAGTTGGTAAACAGGCTTATTGTTGCCGAAACAGATATTCCCGGGGATAAAATCAAGAATGGAAGACTGAATGAGGAGGAATGGAAACAGCTTGACACAAGGATAAAACAGCTTGTCCAGGCGCCGATATTCATCGATGATACACCGGCAATATCAATTTTTGAGCTCCGGGCAAAATGCAGACGACTGAAGGCACAGCATAAACTTGACGTGGTGATTGTTGACTACCTGCAGCTTATGTCAGGTCCCGATAATGCCGGGAGCCGTGAACAGGAGGTGAGTACCATTTCACGTTCCCTGAAAAGCATCGCCAAGGAGCTGGATGTTCCGATCCTCGCACTTTCACAGCTCAACAGGTCGGTTGAGATGAGAGGTGGCACCAAGAGACCACAGCTTTCCGACCTCAGGGAATCGGGAGCGATCGAACAGGATGCTGATATGGTGGTTTTCATTCACAGACAGGAAAAATTCGGGATTCCTGCTTTCGAAGACGGATCATCAACTAAAGGGATTGCCGAGATCATCCTTGCAAAAAACCGTAACGGTCCTGTCGACGATGTCAGGGTAAGGTTCAGGGAGGAAAAGGCACAGTTTGTGGATCTGGATGATTTTGATCTGGATTCTCCTGAAGGTGGCCGGGATCTGGCTCCAAGCATTACCCTTGGCTCGAAGATGAATCAGGATTTTCATAAACTTGGCGGGGAATTTGACCGTGAGTCGGATATTAACGACGAACCTCCATTCGCCTGAGATCTGATCAGACAACCGGGCAGATCTTCCCCGGTTGTCATTAATTGAGCTTCAGAATAAATTTAATGCCTATGTTCCGGTACCTGGTTCCGTCAAATCCTGCATATACCCCTGCCTCAATGAAGAGGAAGATCTCGCTGAGGCTGTATCCAATCTCAGTATAGGTTGGCCGGTACCTCGAACCAAGTAAAGACATACGAAGATTTTCCCTCATCAAAGTGTTACTTAATCCTGGCAACATCTTAAGAAGAAGGTAAGGAGTAGCGTAATTCAGATGGACTTCGAAAAAAGACTCCGGTGTGCTGAGTGAATAACAGAAAGGATTCATGAAAACATCCTCGTAGTCCTTCAGAAGCACAGGTAACGGCTGCTGATTGAAGTGGAAAAAATCGTAGAAGGTCAGTTTTCTGTTGTCTGTGAAACCGCCGGCCCTTATTCTCCATCTGAATTCACTGAATGCTCCTAAATCTTTCTTCCTGAAGATTTCCGCACGGATCATATCATAATGCGTAACTGAGAAGCCTGATTCGTTGAAATCGTTTATTCCATGCTCCCAGCTGAGGCTGAAAGATGGCCAGTCTGAACCTGCCGGAATTTTTGAGCCTCCATCCATTCTGTACTTCTGGAACGGGATGTAGGTCACCTTTGCCGAAAGAGCCGCATGATTCTGATCCCTCATCGCATTTAGCGGATCCGCACCGGATGCAAGATAACGGTTAACAGGTATGTTGGGAGTATACTCGCGCGAAGCGTTTATAATACTGAATCCCGTTGTATTTGCCAGAACATATCTGTATTCCATAAGACCATTCAGCTCCAGAGTCAGACCGTTTGTGATCTCTGACCTGTAACCAAGCCTGATGAAGTCAGAATTGTAAAACTTAGGATAATTGAGTTTAAAAAAGAGAGATGTCACAGTATTCAGAAGAGGATCAATCCCCCCTCCGGTACCGATATCCCTGCTGCTCATTCCCGATCTGATGAATACTTCCTTCTGTTTTGCACCGCCGAACCTGTAGTTTGCATTTAATCTCCACATCAGTTGCTGTCTGCTGAATGCCCACCTGACATCGGGATAGATACCCAGCGATTTTTTGTCTTTCCATGTCTTTGACAACCTGAAATCCAGACCATAAACAAATCCGTCTACTGTATTAAAACTCAATAGTTCCGGATCGAAAAGCCCACTGAACCTGAATCTTAAACCATCCTTCTTCCCCCAGGTATTCCCGAAGGAAACATTTTTAATTTCTTTTGCAAAGCTGTTTCCCCCGTCTTTTTGATTTTTCCCTTCTGTTTTCAGGGTATCGGACTTGCTTTGTATCGGTTCAGATATCCTCCTTATGCTGTCTGTGACATGCATTCTCTTCATCTCAAGTTCTGACAATGGTATAGGACGGATAGCTGCCCAATAGGCACTGTCTTTTCTGCCTGCATCCTTTTCAATTACATGGGTAGTATTATCTATTATTTCGAGATTCTTTCTGACACTGTCCGGCATACTATTTTCAGATTCCTGTTTCATGAGTTTCGAAAGCCGCATCATGTCCCTGTTTGAGAGCTCTTCCTTCGAAAGTATCCTGTCTATCTGTTTCCTTTTTTTATTCTGAACTGTATCGGATGCAGCATTGGCTATATTGTTTCTCCTGAAGGTTATGCCTGCAGGTTTTTTAAGAGCTGTATTGGGTATAACCTCGTCGTATTTTACCGAGACTGCATATCCTGCGTCAGCTTTGAACCCGAGGATGCTGATTTTAACATCGAACTTATCGCTGACAGGCATCCAGATATCATCCTGGACCGGAATGCAAAGCTGTTCTATTCTAATCTTGCCTGCAAGGTTGTCAATAGTCAGGTCGACACTCTGAAGACACCATAGCTCGTCAATAATGTAGATTGTTCCCTCAAAAAGCTGCTGGCTCTTTCTCTTCGGTATCACAGCTATCTTGTTGATTGAAAAATTGCCCTGGGGGCTTGCCCCGAGATATTTGAAATTATAATGGGAGAATGCGTTAGGAGAGAGAGGAGAGATAGCCAGATCAGCAATAACAGGCTGGTAGAAACTGGCGGAGATGTACTGCATCGGCGAGATCTCATTACCTTCCTCCGGGAACGTACTGTTATATGATAGAACCTTCTGTACATATTTCTCAGGTGCAGTGAATTCGATCTCGTTGTAGGATTCCATAAGGTATACTTCGCCTTCCTTCACGGTTTCACCTGAACCTCCCGATTTCTTTTCCTTCCGGGCTTGCTTTTCAATAGACCTCTTTATGAGTCTCGGGATTTTGTCGATTTGCAGGTTTCCTTTCAGGTATACATTTGCTTTGTAATGGCTTATATTATTGAGGTAATACGGAGCCATTCCAATCGCTTTCCTCATAATTCCATAAGCAGGATCTTCTCCTGTGGCGCTTATTCTGACTTCAGGTATCTGGTAATATTGAAGGGAAAGGGAAATGTTCCGGATTACGGTTTCATCTGTTATCGTCAAACTGACAGACACCTGTTCATATCCCAGGCTCTGGCATATGATTGTATACTTACCCCCCGGAAGACGGATCTCATAGTCGCCTGTGATATTCGATGTTGTTCCCTGCTTCAGCTCCCGGATATAAACGGTAGCCGAAGGTACCGGCTCTCCGGACTGATTCGTGATCTTTCCTTTAAGAATCTGGGGAAATACAGGGCAGATGGCTATAAAATAACAGATTATTATGGATATGAATCTATTCATCTGAGGTAACTCGTTGTCGATAATACCGGAAGGTTATTTTTTACCTGCAACTGTAATAACTATCTCTCCTTTTGGTGGTTTGGAGGTGAAATGTCCGATAAGGATGAAGAGGCTCCCTCTTACATTTTCTTCATGTATCTTGCTTATTTCCCGCGAGACACATGCTTCTCTCTCCGGTCCGAAATGTTCAGAGAATTCATTAAGTGCTTTCACCAGTCGGAATGGAGATTCATAGAATACCATTGTTCTGGTTTCTTCTTCAAGAGCTGTCAGTCTTTTTGACCTTCCTTTTTTCTGTGGAAGAAAGCCTTCGAAGCAGAATCTGTCAAGCGGCAGACCTGAATTGACAAGAGCCGGAATTAATGCTGTTGGTCCGGGAAGCGTTTCGACAGGTATATCCTTTTCAACACAGGTTCTGACAAGAAGAAATCCGGGATCGGAGATCCCTGGTGTGCCGGCATCGGATACAAGGGCAACTGTTGTTCCTGAAAGGATCTTTTCACAGACAGCGCCGACGCTTTTATGTTCATTGAACATATGATGCGACTGAAGCGGGGTCCGGATATTATAGTGATTTAGAAGCTTGGCAGTCTGGCGTGTATCCTCGGCGAGAATGAGATCAGCATTTTCCAGCACTTCCAGGGCTCTCAGTGTAATATCCCTGAGATTTCCTACAGGAGTGGGAACAATGAAAAGTTTACTCATTTGTGTGCAGTTTGCGTTTTACCAGTTCCAGCAACTGGCCAACGGCTTCGTTTTCTGAGTTTTCACCTGTATAGCTCATAATGACAGCCCTGGCATCGGCAAGGGTTGAGACTTTTTCCAGCCTGTCAATCGCTTTGAGGTATTCGCTGCTGTTCCCGCTGAAGATCTCCCTGATGAAAAGAAATTTGTCATTCAAACCGATTGCATCGGAGAGAGACTGGATTGGTACTGATTGCAGTTTATCTGCAAGTTCCTCCTCAATGCCGGCCGACCCCAGCTTATCATAGAAACTGGGTTGAGAACCAGCAAACTTGTCCGCAATAATCTGTGCCTCCTGTTCCTTTATAATTTCCTTTTCTTTCTCTTTTTCCTTCCTTTTTTCAGAAGGAGATGTCACAGGCAATTGTACCGTGTTTTCCCGTGGAGGCGTCTCTTTTTTTGGCTTGCTGACCTGCAGGGATATTTCTTCCTGTATAACTGGTTTCTCAGGATGAACCACTTCAGATTTAATGACTGGTTCTGGTCTTGCCGGAGCAGATGCCTGGACAGGGGGAATATTCTTCATAGTCTTCAACAAAGCTATGACATCACCCGCATTCTTGCATTTTAGCTTCGCGAGTTCGACCTGCAGCACCGGTACGTCAGGATATCTTTTCAGATCATCTATTATATCACTCGCTTCATTAAGCTCTTTTATTATTAAATCAATGGTGGAATTGAAATCCATAACCTATGATATTTAATAAACAAACCATTTTTCTTACTTTGCAAAAGTAAATATTATTCTGTTAGTCTTCGCGGCATCAACTACATTTTATCAGGGAAACAGACCGTTACAGCAGATGGATATTAACGGCGATTCAATAAGGAAAATGAACAGGCGCGGGTCGGTAGAGGTTATTGCCGGATCAATGTTTTCCGGTAAAACGGAGGAGCTTATCAGGCGGCTGAGAAGAGCACGTATAGCCGGGCTGAAGGTTGAAATATTTAAACCTGCTTTTGAGAATCGCTATTCGAATACCATGGTTGTGTCGCACGATGCGACTTCGATAATCTCCACTCCGGTAGATAATCCTTCTGCCATTCTGCTTCTCGCTGATGATGTTGATGTTGTGGGAATAGATGAAGCCCAGTTTTTTGACAATTCCCTGCCGGATGTTTGTAACCAGTTGGCTGATACCGGGGTCAGGGTCATTGTGGCAGGGCTAGATCTGGATTTTCTGGGCAGACCTTTTGGTCCGATGCCCGAACTGCTGGCTGTTGCAGAATATGTAACTAAGTTGCAGGCAATCTGTGTCAGGTGCGGGAACCTGGCTTACGTGTCTTTCAGGAAATCAGATGAGGCTCAGGTAGTTCTTATGGGTGAAAAGGATCATTATGAACCTCTCTGCAGGGATTGTTATAATAAGGTTCAAAAAAAATAGACATTGGAAATATATTCATCTGATCTGGCAGGAATTGTGAATGGAAGGCTTACAGGCCCTTCATATCTGCCGGTAACCGATATCGTGACTGACAGCAGACAGCTGATCTTCTCCGAGGGACTTGTGTTTTTCGCAATTAAAGGAAAGAATCATGACGGCCATCAGTTCATCCCATCCCTCTACAGTAAAGGTATCAGGGTCTTTGTGACGGGGAGAAAGCTGCCTGATTATCCGGCATTCCCAGACGCTGCATTTATCGAAACAGCTGATACAACAGAAGCTTTGCAGTTACTGGCTGCCTATAAAAGGTCAGGCGTGAACACTAAGGTGATAGCCGTAACCGGAAGCGCCGGTAAAACAATTGTCAAGGAATGGCTTGCTGAAATAATTGGGAAGAAGGAATCTGTTGTCAGAAGCCCTAAAAGCTATAATTCACAGATAGGTGTTCCACTCTCGGTATGGAAACTTGATGACAGGTTCTGTTACGGGATCTTTGAAGCAGGTATCTCATTTCCCGGCGAAATGGATAAGCTCGAAAAAGTTATCAGACCGGATATAGGTGTAATAACCAATATCGGAGATGCACACCGTGAGAATTTTCCTGACGATAAGACAAAGACCATAGAGAAACTGAAGCTTTTCAGAAATTCCGCAGCCATAGTTTACTGCAGGGATCAGGAGATTATCCGCTCTGCAATCGAAAATGACATAACACTTAGCTGTAAACGTCTTGTAGACTGGTCGTTCATGAGCAGGGACGCTGCCGTATTTGCTTCGAAATATTCAGCTGGAGGGTCTTCAACAGGGCTTACCCTTGTCTTTAGCGATTCGGAATATGTATTCACAATTCCGTTTACTGACAGGGCGTCAATAGAGAATGCAGTTACGGTTGCATCCGTTTGCCTTGCAATAGGTTTGCCATATGATATTATTTCCAGAGGGTTGAAAGGACTTGTCTCAGTGGCAATGCGCATGGAGCTTAAAAGCGGGGTAAATAACTGCCAGCTCATTGAGGATTTCTACAATTCCGACCCCGGTTCACTTGGTATGGCTATCGAATACCTTATGACACAGACTGGAAGGAAACATACCCTTATACTTTCAGATTTTGTACAGAGCGGTCGCAGCGATACAGAGCTTTATAGTGATGTAGCCTCACTTACGGCAAAAGCCGGAGTTGAGAGATTTATCGGTATTGGTCCCGGTTTGTCGGCTAATGCAGAGCTGTTCGGTCCGGATGCAAAGTTTTTCGGGTCGACAGATGATTTTCTGCATGTTATTAATCAAGGACAATTCAGGGATGAGGTCATTCTGCTCAAAGGAGCAAGGATGTTCGAGTTTGAAAAAATCGCCCGTCAGATAGAGCTTCAGATACATCAGACAACACTTGAAGTCAATCTGGATGCCATCGCTCACAATCTTAATGAATTCAGAAAACTACTGAAACCCGATACGAGAATGATGGCAATGGTAAAGGCTTTTGCCTATGGAGCCGGTTCCGCTGAAATCGCATCGGTACTTGAATACAACAGAGTAAGCTACCTTGCCGTCGCGTGTGCTGATGAAGGGTTTGAACTCAGGAATGCAGGCGTCACTCTTCCAGTGATGGTCATGAACCCTGACCCGTCCTCTGTCGATTTTCTGATTAAATATGACCTTGAACCTGTAATATTCAGCTTTGAATCACTGAAGAATTTTTCTCAGGCAGCATCGCGTCACGGACTGGTTAATTATCCGGTGCATATCAAGATTGACTCCGGCATGCATCGTCTGGGATTTCTCCCCGAAGAGCTGGATAAACTGGCAGTTGAAATAAGAACCGGGACAGGTATGAAGATCGTTTCAGTGTTTTCCCACCTGTCGGCAAGCGACGATCCTTCGCTTGACGAGTTTAGCAGAAAGCAGGCGGATATATTCCTTAAAGCAGTTGAAAAGATCCGGGATGCAACAGGCTATAGTTTCATTCGTCATATCCTTAATTCCTCAGGTATTGTCAGACTTCCCCAGTTTCAGTTTGATATGGTTAGACCGGGGATCGGGATCTATGGTGTCGGACATTTTGATACTATTTCTCTGCGCCCTGCAGGCAGGTTTAAGACCAGAATATCACAGGTAAAGTGGGTAAAAGCTGGTGAGCCTGTAGGATACGGTTGTGCAGATGTTTCCGATCATGAAAGGCTGATAGCCATACTTCCCGCGGGATATGCCGACGGTCTTAGAAGAATATTAGGGAACAGGAACGGTTCCCTGTTCATCAGACACAAAAAAGTACCGATAATCGGCAATATATGCATGGATATGTGCATGGCAGATGTGACAGGAACAGGAGCAGGTACCGGGGATGAAGCCGAAATTTTCGGTGAAAATATTTCTATTGAAGAAGTGGCCGGCAAATGTGGAACTATACCTTATGAAATCCTGACCTCTATCCCGATGCGGGTAAAACGGATATTTTACCGTGAATAATACGACTCAGGGAGAAAGATCAGGCCTGTTCGCTGATTCTTTTCAGTCCTTCCGGATCGAGAATAGTTATCTGCCTTCTTTTTATTCTTAGAATTCCTTCAGTTGCAAACAGCGACAGGGTGCGTATCGCATTGGAGGTGGTCATATTCGCAAGATGGGCAATGTCATCCCTTGACAGCCTTGCAGACAGGGTTTTGCCATCATCCTCAAAACCATAAACCTCTCCGATTTCCAGTATGGATTCGGCCAGCCTGCCCATGACATGTTTCTGAGTAAGAGAGACCATTTTGTTGTAGGAAACAGCAAGTTCTTCCGCAAGAAATTTACTGATTCCCATCGACAGATCAGGATTATCCTTCATAAGCCTGAACATAAGTTGTGTTTCAATTTTAATAATTACAGAATTTTCAATTGCTATGGATGTCGATGGCCAGATGCTATCTGTGAAAAGGATTTCGTTTTCCAGCATATCTCCAGGTCTCACGAGCTTAATAATATGCTCTCTTCCTGCTATCCCGCGCCTGAAGATCTTGGCTTTCCCTTCTGCCAGAACGATCAGTTCCTTTGATTTCTCTCCCTTGCTGAAGATAGTTCCTCCTCTGGGTATCTGGGCAACTGAATGGTGTGCAGTGAGCAGCTCTTTTTCCCTCGGACTGAGGTTTCTGAAAACAGATTCGCTGCCTTCTGTAAACATCGCGATATACCTGTAAGGATATTGCATTTTGAAGTCTGATTTATCTTTCAATACCTGGCGACCAGCGGCATGCGCCTTCCGGCGCCAAATGCCTTTGAGGATATTCTGAGGACCGGAGGCGCCTGGTAACGCTTATACTCATTGAAGTTGATCAGTCTGACCACTCTTTCGGCTGTCTCACGGTCGGAACCTTCACTTATGATTTTCTCCACAGGCATCTGCAATTCAATGTATTTGTACAGGATTGCATCAAGTATCCCATAGTCGGGAAGGGAATCGGTATCGAGCTGGTCCGGCCTCAGTTCAGCTGAAGGAAGCTTCCTGATTATATTGTCAGGAATGATTTCAGTCTCGCGGTTTATATACCTGGCAAGCTTGTATATATCGGTTTTATAAACGTCGCCTATTACCGAAAGGCCTCCGGCCATGTCGCCATACAGTGTTCCGTATCCGACTGCAGCTTCACTTTTATTGGAAGTATTGAGGACCAGGCATCCGAATTTGTTGGAAAATGCCATCAGAATAGTGGCTCTTACCCTTGCCTGAATATTCTCCTCAGTCACATCTCTTTCCCTTCCTTCAAAGAGAGGTGTCAGTATCTCTTCAAATGAGCTGAAAGGTTTTTCAATGCTTATTATGTCGTGTTTTATCCCCAGTTTCATGGACAGGTCGATCGCATCTTTTACAGAATGGTCGGAGGAATACCTTGACGGTAACAAAAGCGCCCTGACATTGCGGCTGCCCAGGGCTTCGACTGCCAGGTACAGGCAGATAGCTGAGTCTATCCCTCCGGAAAGCCCCAGAATGGCAGTTTTGAGGCCTGTCTTGTGGAAATAATCCCTGATACCCATCACAAGCGCATCGTGAATAAGAGGTATGGGATCAGAAATGTCATTGTCAGAACTCTTGCTATCAGTGATTATATCTTCAAGTGAAACTGAAGTTATACACTCTTCAAAGAATGGCAGTCTCCTGAATATCTTACCATTATTGTCCAGAACCAGAGAAGCTCCGTCAAATATCAGCTCAGTATTGGCGCCGGTCTGATTGACCATGATTACGGGCAGCCTGTATCTTTTCGCCTTTGAACTGAATATATTGAGTTTGGCTTCAATCTTGGAATATGAGAAAGGAGAGGCCGAGATATTTATTATCAGATCAGGATGCTGCCCGGATAGCTCTTCCATCGGAGAAATGGTATAGAGCCTTGACTTTTCGAAGGCATTGTCAAACAGCTGTTCATCCCAGAGATCCTCACACACAGTAATTGCAATCCGCTTTCCTTTGAATTCGAATGCTGAAAAGGTCCTTTCCGGCTCAAAATGACGGTATTCATCGAATATATCATAGGTGGGAAGTAATCCTTTATGAGCCGTAAAGACAATCCTGCCCTCTGACAGGGCCAGGGCTGAATTAAAAAGTTTCTTACCCTCAGGTCTGGTATTGAGAGTTGGGGAGCCAACAATTGCAGTGATTTCCCTGCATTCATCAGCTATCTCCTTAACAGAGGCATTACATTTATCAATGAAATCCTGCCTGTCAAGAAGATCGAGGGGAGGATAACCGCAAATACAGAGTTCGGAGAAGATGATCAGATCAGATCCGTTCTCCTTGGCTTCCCTGATAGCTTTGATTATTATTTCGCTGTTCTTCCGGAAGTTACCGATGTGATAGTTCAGCTGTGCAACCGTAATTTTCATTTCCGCCTGATGCTGGTCTTAAATTTCGTAAAAATAGCAAATAATAAATGAAGTCAATGTGCCGTTTTGACCGATGGTATGTATCCGAAAACTGTTTATTTTTGAAAACCTAAACGGAGTTTTATGAGACCCGGAATTTTATTGATAATGTTTCTGACTATCCTCACTGTGTCAGGAACTTCGTGTAAAAGGAACAGATACAGGATAAATACATCTCATATCAATGTTTCAGTAAGTATAACAAGGCTTGAGAAGGATTTGTTTACTGCCGATCCGGGCAGGGTACCGGAACTGGTGCCAGAGCTGAAAGCCAGATACGGTGGTTTTCTTCAATTATTCAGCTATGTCATCAATACAGGAAATGTAAATGATCCGTCTTTCCCGGATTTTCTTGTCAGGTTCTGCACCGACAAGTTGAACAACGAGGTTTATGCCGACGTGATGAAGCGGTTTTCAGATACGGACCAGCTTCAAAAAGGGCTGGAAGACGCTTTCCGTCATTACATGTATTATTTCCCCGCAAGGAAAATCCCGGCAGTTTATACCTGCATTACCGGCTTTAATAACAGTATCATCACCGGCGATTCGGTACTCGGGATTAGTCTTGACAGATATCTGGGCGCCGGTTGTGATTATTACAAAAGGCTTCAGATCTATAAATATCTGTCCGACAGGATGACCCCGGATTACATAGTTCCCGATTGTGTTTATGGATGGGTAATGTCGGAATGGCCTTTTGATTCAGCAGGATATAAGGCTGATAATGTGCTGGCAGAGATGATCCACGAAGGAAAACTCAAATATCTTGAAAAATGTCTGCTGCCAGATGCCTCTGATGAACTGATCTTTGGTTTCAGCCCGGAACAGCTTAAGTTCTGCAGAAACAATGAGTCACAGATATGGCAGTACATGGTTGAACATAACCTGTTGTTCAACACAGAGCAATTTACTATCCGTAAGCTTACGGGAGAGGCTCCCTTTACCAGTTTCTTTACCAATGAATCACCCGGGAGGGCTGCTGTATGGACGGGTTTCAGGATCGTGGAAGCATTCGTTAAAAACTCCGGGATAAAGCCTGAGGAGCTTATGAAAAAGACAGATATACAGGATATCCTTCAAAAGGCCAGATATAGTCCGAAATAAAAAAAGCCGCATCATTGATGCAGCTCAGTGTTTTTTTGAATTTCCAATCCTAAGCAGGATGAATAGCCTCTACAGGACAAACATCTGCGCAGGCACCACACTCGGTGCATACATCAGGATCTATTTTATAGATATCGCCTTCTGATATTGCTTCAACCGGGCACTCATCGATGCAAGTTCCGCAGGCAGTGCAATCTTCACTAATTTTGTAAGCCATTTCTACTATTTTTTAGTTGGTTAATTACAATAATTCTACAAAAGTACTGATTTTTTTCAAAGAAATCAAAACATGATAAATATATCAATCCTTATTTGGGTACAACAGGTAAGGCATTTCCGCATTAATCGGAGAGGAAATTATAAATGAGCCAGCTAAGGTTTGCCACTCCTTTACTGAGGCCATTCTCGTCAAGATCAAAACCGGGGGAATGCAGTTTTCCTGGTTCGGAACCTTTCTTGCCGATTCCAAGCCTGAAGTAAAGAGATGGTGCAACTGATGAATAGAAGGAGAAGTCATCCGAACTCATTCTCAGGTCCATTTTCACGACCATGTCATTCCCTAAGATCTGTCGGCTCAGATCCATTGCCCTTGATGTAAGGGTATCGTCATTTACCAGGACAGGATATCCTTCCTCTATTCTCACGGTTATCTCCACACCTGATTCTTTTGCAGTTTCAGATGAAATGCTTTTTATCAGGGAAAGGGCTTCACTGCGCCAACCTTCATCGAAGGTTCTGAATGTACCGGCAATTTCCACTTTTTCCGGGATCACGTTTGTTGCGCCTTCTCCGGTAAACCTGCCGATACCGAGCACTGTCGGGATGGCGACCTCAGCCTGCCTTTTCTGCATTTTTTCCTTCAGCGTTACAACCAGTCGGGAGGCAATATAGATCTGGTCAGTAGTCAATCCGGGCAATGCGGCATGTCCTCCTTTACCGGCGACAGTAATGTAGATCTCGTCACAGGAAGCCATATACCTGCCAGGTTTGTACCCGGCCATTCCGGTCTCCATTTCGGGAAGTATGTGTTGTGCAATGATTATGTCAGGTTTCGGATTATACAGCTCTCCTGATCCGATCATTAATTTAGCTCCGCCTGGTGTCTTCTCTTCTCCCGGCTGGAAGACAAGCAGGACAGTCCCTCCGAACAAATGACGGATTCCCGACAGAAGTCTAGTAGTACCCATCAGCATTGCCATATGAGCATCGTGTCCGCAGGCATGCATCACACCCTGGTTGCTGCTTGCATAACCGGCGGTATTCTTTTCAGTGATAGGCAAAGCATCCATCTCGGCCCTTACAGCGATTATTTTGCTGCCAGCTTTTTCTCCCTTTAAAACGCCAATTATTCCCGTACCGGCAATACCTGTCCGGAACGATATATCATTCTCTTTCATCCAGTTTTCAATGAAAGTGGCAGTGCCTGTTTCATGAAAGGATAATTCCGGATTTTTATGAAAATGACGCCGGAGCCCGATCACTTCATCACTTAATTCCGAAGCGTGATCAAGGATAATCTGTTTTACATCAGCCATTGGATTAACCGGTTGAGTTATTTCAGAAGTCGAGACTAAAGGATAGGTAGAAGATCTTTGGCAGGACATAGTTGTTTTCAACTCCCCAGGCCCAGTCGGCTCTGACAAAATACCCAAATATCTGGGCTCTTGCTCCGAAGCCGAAACCTGCCACTATGGGATCCCTGTTGGAGTCAAGTGATACGGTCACCGGTCCGTTTGACAGTGTCTCGGTTGCATACCCGTTGGATTTGTCCCAGGGAGATTTTCCAGACCATGCTGTTCCAACATCTCCGAATCCTATGAGCTGAATGCTGTTGAGGAAATTGGAACGAAGCGGATGACCAAGGATATACCTTATAACCGGCCATCTGAGTTCACTGTTGATAAGCATGAAATTATTACCGTTCCTTATGTTCTGGGTAAATCCTCTGAGATTTGTTGCCAGCGCCTGAAATCCATAGTGGACGTTGGAAGTAACCGGGACGCTGCTGTTGAACATAGAAACATTACTGAAGAGGTATCCCATCCAGTTGTCAACACCGCCAAGATAATACAGCAGCTTTGTGGGCCCGAAAGAAGAACTGGCAGCAAAACGGTTTGCCCATATAAGTTCTCTGTGTATCTTGATATACTTCCTGAAGTCGATGCCGGTCACGAACATATCCGATTTGGCACTGTTAAGCTGCCTGTAATATTCGCCGAATATTTTGAAACGTGTACCGTAGTAAATGTTAATGAGTTTTTTACGGGTATTGTCATATATTATCTCTCCCTTAAGGCTTGCCCAGTGCCAGCTCAGATCCTTATAATGAAGGGATGCAACGTCGGTCGACAGAAAGACCTGTTTGTCATACCTGTATGAAACTGTGCCTTTAAGAGCCAGAACCTCAGTTATTGGTTTGGAATATGAGAGGTAAATGTCCTGGGAAATGGTCCTGAACATTGCCGAATCGTTATAGCTCAGGTATGATTGCCTGTAATAGGTAAGTTGCTTATCGTATTTACCCATCAGATTCTCGGCGCTTAGCAGACATTCATAACTGTCAAAATTACCTGACAGTCTGAATCCTCCCGTGATCCTGTAATTCTCAAAAAGATCCACAGTACCAAATTTTGTAAGAAGGTTGACCCCGGGATTAAAGTAAGGTGCCCCTCCGCTGTACACCTGATAGGTATTGTTGAGGAAGGTAAAATCGACTTGCGTGGCCAGGTAGTTGTTATAGAACGATTTTTCATATATCCTGATCTGGGGCATTTCAACTCCACCGGTATCAAGATCTATATCCATGTATTTTTTTCTCCAGAGCTGGTCGTAGTAATTCTGTTTCTCCTTCTCAAAAATATAATGACTTATATCAATAGGTTCATTCTTGATGTAATACTCGTACAACGGCTTTTTAAGTGTGTCACGTCTTCGTTTGTCTTCAGCAATAAGCCATTGTCTGAGATGTTCAACACTGTCAGCTTTATGAAGCAACCTTGTCCTTTCTTTCCTGAATTCGGTTGTTACCATCTCTGTTGGTGCAATGGTTTCGCTTCCGGCGATACTGCCTTTCCTGAGATTGAATTTCCTTTTATTGAACAAAACTTCACCGAATGATCCGGATTCTCCTGAAACAGATTGGTTTATTATATTCCTGTCATAATTGGTAACCGGATTCGACTTTATGAAATATCTGTAATGGGTTGTGGTGTCAATGTAACTGATCGTACTGTCAAAATTGGCTACATAACGGTTCAGGATACCATTCTGGTCTCCGATGTAGGAAAACTTATGCCTTTCCAGAGCAGTTGGCTGCATCCTGTCTGTATATTTGTCTTCAGGAAGCCTTGTAAGTACATTATTCCCGGTTATAAGGTTATATGTAAACAGATCGAAATTAAGGCCTGTCCTTTCGAAGGGACTTCCAGTGTTTGTGAGGGTATCGGATAACCTGTTCGATGTGAATAGTATTTCGTCGGGCGAATCCTTAATAAAGGAAGGATGGAGATCATCAGCCACGTCGTGGGTTATCTGTTCGTTGGTGCCTGCCGAGATAGTATGGATATAAATATCGGTGATACCATCCTTGACAGCAGAGAAGATTAGTTTTGATCCGTCGGGAGAGTAATTGAAATCCAGTACCTTGTCAAAGTAAAGAAGATTCCTTTTTTCTGTTTTCTTTTCGTTGACCCTGTAAAAGTACATTACCATCTGACCCTTTTGATCATTAATATAGGTAAGGATTTTGCTGCCAGGGTGCCATGCCAGGGTGGGGTAGCTGTTGTCTACTATATGATCGAATTTAGGCTCTTTCCTGAATATTACCTTCAGCTTGCCGGTAACCTGGTTGTAAAGCCAGATCTTTTTCCGGCCAAGATCATTTGAGACGTAGGCAATATAATTACCATCAGGGCTTACCTTAACCTGCTGATATATCTGTTCTTTCTTTGATTTTCTGATAGTTGAAGGAATATCCTCAGGGAGGCCTTTATCCAGTGTATATTCATTAAGGTAGAATTGTTTCCATTCCTTGAGTAGCTCACGCAGCTTTTTGCCGGTCACATAAAGAAAACCATCGTCAATATTCTTGTATATTTTGGTAATGTAGATAATGTTAGGAATAAGTACATCTCCGTATTTCTTACCAATAAATCTCCAGAAAGATTGTCCTGCATCGGTCGCGTCGTCTCCTTCGAGGTAGTTAATATTCCTGTACTTGCCCGATTTCAATCCATCTTTTACCCTGTTATCTGCCTCATAGTTCCAGCCAGATGACACATATTTAACCAGACCCCTGAGGTACCAGTCGGGAGTAGATATTACCGATGAGCTTGTTATTCTGTCTTTCAGATCGGCATTATACAGCATCTCGTTGATTATCACCTCTGTGATTGCAGCGCCTATCTGTTGTTCAAATGCCTGGTGATCCCCTTCATAGTAGAGCATCACCTTATTTTTAATTATCCTGCTGTACCCGCCTGTATTGTAACTGTCCTGATCTGATGTTATCAGACCTATATTTGACTGCTTGAACTCAGTGTTCTTATTGTAAATTATAAAAATGAGTCTTTTGTCTATTGTATAATCAAAGTAGTCCTCTAATTCTGCGAGCCGCTTTTTTGCATAATTGGCAGTGAACTCGGCAAGATCACGACCATATTCATTAAAGTAGCAGTCAAATTCATCAAAACGGTAGAATTGCCAGTAGAAATCATAATACTGTACCCGGTTCTTGCCGAATGTCATTTGATGCCCATTGTAAAACTGACTGAATGCATTATGGAAAAACGCACATAGGAATACTATGACAATCAGTCTTTTGTTCATTCTAAACATTAAATCCAACCTGGAATAGCCATGGCTCTCAATCAACAAATATTGTTCCAATAACTATTGTGTTCAACGCAAAACTAATGATAATCTGTTTCAAACTGCTTAAAAAAAATAAACTTTATTATTTTTACATCACTTTGATAGTTGTAATTTACGGTCCGATTTTTGAACATCCTGGAACAGAAAATTATTGGTATCTGTTTATAGTCAGACATTAATTTGAACAATGTTTTGTTTTTAAAACGATTCAGAAAAAATTATAAATCACTTTTTATATGAAAAAGTATCTAGCGTTGATATCTCTTCTGGTTTTCTGTGTTGCACTGAATGCACAGTATGCACAGACAAAAATGAAAGTATCGGAAACTGAACATGATTTTGGAAAATTCAAGGAAGAAGCCGGTCGTCAGACATTTGACTTTGTAGTGACCAATACAGGAAATGACCCGCTCGTGATTCAGAATGTTGTTGCGTCGTGTGGTTGTACCACCCCTGAATGGACAAAGCAGCCGATCCCTGCAGGCGGAACAGGTAAGGTTACTGCTATTTATGATCCGAAGAACCGTCCGGGTGTATTTAATAAGACACTTACCGTATATTCAAATTCCAAGCCGGAAACAGTAGTGCTCGTTATTAAAGGAGAGGTTATTCCTCATGAGAAAACTGTGGAGGAGCTTTTTACATTTCCTGTAGGATCAGTCAGGTTCGAAAGTAATCATATGGCTTTTACCGAGGTTAAAAAAACAGAGAAGAAGATAAGGGTAATGCAGCTTGTCAATAGCTCTGATTCGCCTGTGAAAGTTGAGTTCACCAATCTCCCTGCACATCTGACCATCAAGGCCAATCCGGAAACTCTGAAACCAGGGCAGAAGGGTATTGTTGAAGGAACATACGATGCAACAAAGAACCCTAACTGGGGTAATGTCAGCGATATGGTCAAGATTGTCCTGAACGGAGTGACCCAGGAAAATGTTTTCTATTATGTTTCAGCCAACCTGATCGAGGATTTTTCAATGCTTTCCAAAGAAGATCTTGATAATGCTCCGGTTTTCACTGTAGAAAAGAATACAGTAGATCTTGGAAAAATAAAAGGCAATACGCAGAATGAGGTTGAATTCAAATTTGCCAATAACGGGAAAAATGATCTTATTGTCAGGCATGTAAGGGCATCCTGCGGCTGCACTGCAATCCAGCAGGGAGTACAGGGCGTCGGTATCAAAGCCGGACAGTCCAGCTCTATAAAGGCTACTTTCAATTCAGGGAGCTATAAGGGACCTGTTACCAAGGCAATATATGTCTATACCAATGATCCTAAAAATTCACAGGTTGTCCTTATGTTGAACGCAAATGTCGAACAGCCAGAGGCTTCCAAATAGGATGCCGGCAAATAAAATATGCGGGTGCTGGGAATTTCAGCACCCTTTTTTATTTTTGTTGTGATATTGACTGAAAATGAAGGAAAAGAACAAGGAGTATTCCAGTGCCCTTAAAGTGAACGAAGGCATAACTCAGCCTCCCAGCGTCAATCCTGAAGTGCTTAGGAAGGCGGCCGGAAGAAGAAAAAAGAAGTATTCTGAGGATGAGTATGTTGAAGCAATACTTGAAGGCAACAGGACTGTCCTGAGCCAGGCTATTACACTCACTGAAAGTTCTTTACCCGAACATTATGATATTTCCCAGTCAATAATCGAAAAATGCCTTCACCACCGGACTGAATCTGTACGGATTGGGATTACCGGTGTACCGGGTGCAGGAAAAAGTACATTCATTGAAACTCTGGGACTCTATATTGCCGCAAAAGGCAGGAAGATTGCAGTGCTTACAATCGATCCGAGCAGCGAACAGACCAAAGGGAGCATACTTGGCGACAAGACCAGAATGGAAAAACTCAGCATACACCCTTCTGCCTATATCAGACCTTCTCCCTCAGCCGGTTCGCTGGGTGGTGTGGCCAGAAAAACACGTGAGACTATTATTCTCTGCGAAGCTGCCGGTTTTGATACCATAATTGTTGAAACTGTCGGGGTAGGACAGTCTGAGACTGCAGTCAGTTCAATTGTTGATGTTTTCCTGCTTCTCATGCTGGCCGGGGCAGGAGATGAACTCCAGGGGATCAAACGGGGCATAATGGAGATGGCCGACCTGATTGCAATAACCAAGGCAGACGGTGATAACAGGATCCTTGCCGAAACAGCCCGCGTTTCATATCAGAATGCATTGCATCTGTTCGCGCCCAAACCTTCCGGCTGGGAAGCCAGGGTAGTCACCTGCTCTGCACTTGAAGACAGAGGCGTAAATGAGCTCTGGGATCTTATCTGCAATTATATCCTGACTACTAAAAAATCAGGCTATTTCGATGAATTCAGGAAACAACAGGCAGTGATAAGAATGCATAATACCATCACTGAATACCTTTACCAAAGTTTCTATAACAATGAAGAAGTCAGAAAACTCAGACCGGAGCTTGAAAAACAACTGAAACAGGGGCAGATTACTTCATATAAAGCTGCTATAAGCCTGCTTGACAAATATCTCAGAATAAAGAGATGATCTGTAAATATTGGTATCTTTGCCGGCTATGTCCATATTATTGGCCGGTAACCGAATTTTAAATTTTAATGGCAAATGAATAAAATTATCTATCTGTTTTCAATAGCAATTCTTTTTTTGAACGGTTGCAACTCCGTTCCTCACTACAGTTTAAGCGGCATGATCGACGGATCGGACAGTATCATGTTTTATCTGCAGAAACGGGAAGCCGGAAAAACTGTCATTTTTGATTCCGCACTTTCAAAGAAGGGATTATTCACTATGAAAGGAGGATCAGTCAATTATCCCCAACTGGTACAGCTTGTTGCAGGTAACTCCAGAAAAAGAGTCGCATTCTACCTGGAGAATTCTGAAATAAATGCAAGTGGCACCCTCGATTCACTTTTCAATACCAGGTTCACTGGCTCAAAAACGCAGAATGAATATGACGCCCTTCTCCTTTTGAACAAACCTCTGAGCGATAAATATTCCAAAGTTTACCTTGATTACCAGGTTGCGAAGAGAACAAATAAACCCGAAACTGTTCCAATTCTGGAAGCAAGGATTGATTCTATTCAGAAAGCTCTGATTGATATCCAGAAAAAATATGTCAGCGACCATCCGAAATCATATATCGTTCCTTCTGTACTTGTCAGCCTGAGTTACGATCTTAATCCTGAAGAGCTGGAAGGTCTGATAAGCGGACTTGATACTTCAATCGTATCTCTTCCGCAGATGAAATCTCTTGCAGAGAGACTGAAAGTCATGAAACTGGTAGAAGTAGGCCAGAAAGCCCCTGATTTTACTCTTAATGATCCTGCAGGGAAACAGGTATCTCTCTCCTCAAAAACCGGACAAAAGCTTCTCCTTATCGATTTCTGGGCATCATGGTGCAACCCGTGTCGTCAGGAGAACCCCAACGTAGTAAAAGTATACAGCGAGTTTCATAAGAAAGGCTTCGATGTCATAGGCGTCTCACTTGATCATAACAAGGACGAGTGGGTGAAAGCTATCTCCGACGACAAACTGACATGGACCCATGTTTTTGACCAGGCCGGGGAAGCTGCAAAGCTATATGCTGTCTATTCCATACCTTCGAATTTCCTGACAGATGACAAGGGAGTTATTATTGGCAGGAATCTCCGCGGAGAGGATCTTTATAAAAAGGTTAAGGAAATACTTGGCAAATAAGGAGGATAAAATAAGAGCAGATCATCAGACTAAAAACTGACCGGAAAATTTCCCGGTCAGTTTTCATTATTCTCCTTTTGCTCTTCAAGAATGAATCCGGTGCCTCTTACAGTGCGGATATCCAGGCTTTTATCATTTGTGACATACTTCCTGAGCCTGCTGATGAAGACATCCATGCTGCGTCCCAGGAAATAGTCATCCTCTCCCCAGATCTCGGTCAGAATATCTTCACGGGTAAGGACCTTGTTCCTGTTGGTAATGAAGTATTTAAGCAGCTGGGCTTCCTTGAGCGTAAGCTTGACGATGCTGTTTCCGCTGTTAAGTTCAAGTGTATTATATTTGAGCACTGTCGAGGATATCCTGTATTCATCATTGACTGAAGAATAAACCCTTTTGAGTATATTGTTGATCCTGAGAATAAGCACCTCGGGATCGAAAGGTTTGGTGATATAGTCATCAGCTCCTATTTTCAGACCTCTTACAATATCTTCCTTCAGGCTTCTGGCAGTGAGGAATATAAGCGGAATATCGGGGGCTACCTCCTTGATCTTGCCGGCGAGAGTGAAACCATCTGTCTCAGGCATCATAATATCGAGAACGCAAAGGTCGGGTTTGTTTTGTCTGAACATTTCCCAGGCCTCATTCCCGTCGCGACCCAAAGCCACTTCAAACCCACTTATAGTTATATACTGGGCCAGTATATTTCCGAAATCTCTGTCGTCTTCAGCAATCAGTATTTTCATGTGCAATTTATTGATATGGTAAGATAATTGAGAAGGTGCTGCCTTTGCCCGGTCTGCTACTGACGGTAACATAACCGCCATGCGCTTCGGCTATTCTTCTTACATAATAAAGACCCAGTCCAAGACCTTTGAATTTGTGGATATTGCCTGTGGATGCTCTGTAAAATTTCTCGAAGATATGCTTCTGATCCGTTTTGCTTATTCCTATGCCGTTATCGGAAACCGAAATTGTCAGCCTGTTATCTCTGGCGACAGCTTCAATCCTGATCTCGGGGGAATCATCGGAATATTTAACAGCATTCGACAGAAGGTTATTTATCATCGTGGTGAAATATACAATATCGATTTCCATATTTACCCCGTTGAGATCATAAACTGTTTCAACAGCAGCACTATGGCCACATCCATGCCTGAAGCTGTCCTCGATATCTTTCATCACCTCCCCGATATCGGCCGGTTTTTTCTCCAGTTCGAACTGCGTTCTTTCCCACATGCTTATTTCCAGTATCATATTAATGAGCTGGTTCAGGTGGATGCTCTGCTTCCCTATCATACGCGCAGTTTCGAGTATTTTCGAATCATTCTTCCTGACCTTCTCAATTTCAAGTGTTTTGCCAGCAACAGTAATGGTCGATAAGGGTGTTTTAAGTTCATGTGTCATATTGTTTATAAAATCTGTTTTGAGATCGGAAAGCCGCTTTTCTTCCCTCAGATTTCTATAAGTAACAATATAAATCACGATGACAAAGAGTATGCTTAATATGCTGAGAGAGAATGAGACTGCTGTCTGCTTAAGAAGCAACATCTTCTTGTCAGTGAAGTCAATAAAATACTCAAAAAGCAGTCTGTAATTATTATCTTCTATGGTGAACCCCTTGACAAGTATTTTAGAGCCCGCAATTTCCGGAGGCGGCTGTTTCCCGCTTTTTTCCTGTGAAAGCCGCTTGTTAAAATCATCACTGTGATATATAACGATTGTATCTTTTGCTATCATTTCAAGGCTTATTATTGATATGGAAAACCTGAAATTCTTTTCGTAACGCCGGCGTTCAAAATAAGCTGAAAGCATATCAGACAGGTCCTGTTCCTTGTTCAATGCATAAGTGAAGTACTCCAGGATCTCTTTTTTCTTTGCTGCTATACTGTCAGTGTTTCTCAATTCATGAATTTCCTTGTTTGCCTTTCCGGAATAGCGGTTCAGGATGAACCTGACAGTGTCAAATCCATCGCTTTTGAGCCTCCTGCTTATATAGCTTAGCCCTTCCTGCGAACGGAAAGTATATCTGAGGACGAACATTTCATCTCTCTGTCGCCAGATGCTCCCGGCCAGGTAAATCTGGAACACAATTAGAATAACTATGGAAATAATCCCGAGCAGCAGAACAGTATTTTTCTTTTTCATCCATGACTCTTTGCAATATCAAAATTATTCATTTTCCGTTAAGTAAGCTTTCATACCTGGCTTATTAACCTGACATTAACCCTGTATTAACAAACCTGCCCTTTTTGCGACATTATCTTTACACTGTAATTTTAAAATCAGGAGCCATGAAAAAACTTTTAATCATTTTAGGTACTGCTTCGATAATAATGATCCTGTCATCAGGACCGGTTTCGGCGCAGAACACAAACGATCTGAACAAGGAGCAGGAAAAGGAGCTGATCAAAGCAATTGAGGACCAGAAAAAAGCAATGATCGATGAGAAACTGGTCAGGGAAAAAGCTCTGGAAGAACTTCAGAAACAGCAGGAGGAACTGAACGATAAACTCAGGGACTTTGATGCTGATGTTCAGGCTGGAGATTCTGCTTCTGATGTTGATGTCCCCACAGCACCACGTTTCAGATGGTCCTCAAGGGCCAGAAGTTATGCTCATGCATTCCCTCCGTTTGTAAATGATATGAATGCTTTTGATTTTCATGTCTTTGACAGCGATAATGAGAGCACTACCTGGGACTTTTCAAAAAAGATAAATGATAAGTCAATTAAGAGTGAATATACTTTTGATGTTGAAAAAACGTCTAATACGGTCGTTATGTCGGTGATGGGCGACTGTAAATCCGGCGAGATCAGGATTAAGATCCAGATGCCCAACGGGAAGACTTACTCGGATGTTGTGATCGATGAATTCGGAAATCTCAACTGGAGAAAATCATTCTCCATCTCTGAATCGGAGAATCAGGATAAGGCAGGCTCGTGGAAATTTTTAATTACTTCAAAGGACGCTACAGGTTATTTCAAGATATCTCTTCAGGCGTATTAGTTTTCATTCCATGACAAGAAAGCCCCGGCAGCAGCAGAACCCGGGGCTTTTTTTATTTTTAATGGAAACAGGGGATCAGTAATAGTAAATAGACAATCACTCTGAAATTAAAATTTCCATACTTCTGCTTCCCTGTAATCATTTTCTTTATTCGGCTGTTGCAGTTGCCACTCCTCCCTTGACACTTTCAACCTTTAATGAATATTTGCTTCCTCCGCTTACGATCCATTTCAGGAAAACGTGCTGATAACCCGGAATATTCAAGATTTCCAGACGTGAGGGATTTTTCTTCTGTTCGGTTCCGAGGTTTGTATCCCTGTCTGTAACGATCATACCCGCGATCACCTGACCACCTTCAAGAGTGACATAATCCGGATGATCTATCCTGAACTTCAGATTATTTGCAGTATGAGTAGGCATGAGCCTTGTATTACTTATGGTTGCAGTAATCTCTTTGAGGCCGCCGGGAAGCTTTTTAACGTTAATTCCGGAAATTTCCAGTTTCGGGGTCTGAAAAGCGTTATAGATGCAGAAAGCTGCATTGCGATGTGCATCTGATTCAAGCATGAATCCAGGATGAAGTCTCCCGAAATTCTTGGAGAATCCTCCAATCTCAATTTCACCATAGACAGGATGGTTAACTTTTTGCCAGGGCACTGTGGCATCCTCAAAGAGCAGAAGCTTGTCGAATTCATACGGATCGGTCTTTGTTGAATCATAAAACATCATGTAGTAGTTCCATAATTCATTGGAAAAGACAAAGCAGCCCATGGCGCCGTACAACCAGTCAACCTCTCCTCCGTAGACAGGATAGAGGTCCCTGCCGATCGTCAGAAGCTTGTATCCGGGAATCATCAGTTCTCCTTTCTTCCCGATCGAATTTATTACCGCATCATCTTCCGCTGAATAAATCTCAGAGCCTCCTGAAAGCACTGACGGGCCTCGCAGGATCATCCCTCCGGAATTGTGAAACGACTGCGCTCCTGTAATATTCCTGTGGTTCATTATGAAGTCTCTGACAGCCTGATTCTCCGGTAATGAGAAGGGGTATTTCCCGGCTCCATACTGAATATAGTTCGGTTGCCAGTTAAATCCCCAGTCGCGGTTGGCGTCATATTCACCGGGGCCGTCCTCATTCACAAGGCCGTCGCCGTCATTGTCTACCCCTTCGAGGCCGAGGATCTCATAATCGCCTTTTTCTCCAGGTTCCACCCCGACCATCTTGCGGTGGTCCTTTGGATCTTCTTTGAACTGCCCATATTCACTCTTTCTTCTCATCAGGCTGATTTCCTTGTCGTTATTCAAGTCGTCAAAACCATCTTCATCGTAAAGCCCATCACGGTCATTATCAGTAGGAATGAGCCCTGACCGGGGAGGTAGTCCGACTGACGTGAAATATTCCCTGGCATCAGGATTGATAGTCGGAGCAATATAAAATGTTTTATCTTTCAGCAGGTCACCGATGAATATATTCTGGTCGTGCATTTCACATAAATACCATGCTGTGTATAGTGCCATTTCAGTGCCCTGCAGCTCTACGGAATGGATATTACCGTCAATCCAGTACCCTGGTTTTTTGTCCGGAACACCTGTTTTCCTATCGGTTATTGTAAGCACAATTATGTCGCATCCCTGGTAAGATTTACCTGCTGATTGCATCGATATAAGGTCAGGGTATGCATTGACAAGTTTTTTACACAGGTCGGTAATGCCCTCACATGTAAAATACTTGTTCCAGGCAGCCTGCACCTTAGGATTTGCCGGTGATCCGGCAGCTTTGTAGAACAGTTCTTCCGTCTGCGCGTTCAACTCCGAAACTGATACGATTGCGACCACAAATAATAGCAGAATAATATGTTTTGCTTTCATTTTCATTGGATTAATCAGTTCAGGGGTTTATTTTAAATCTGTTATAATGGACGTGGTTCCGGTATTGACTGCGCCTGCAGTAATCTTAACTTTGCCTTTTCCGCTAACGAGCCAGCTGAATTCTTTGGATTCTCCACCGTCAAGGCTTTTGACCTGCTGAATTTTCTGACCGCTCAGGATTGTTTGTCCGTCAGCTGGTTCAACAGTTATTTTCACGATCCTTGTATAGAGGTTCTCTTCAGCCACCTTGGGCAGAGTGGCAAAGATCCCCTTGTTATGCAGCTTGAGTGAGAGGCGGTAAATTCCCTGTCCTGCAGTCTCGGTTTTAACATCCAGGAATTCAGGTTCGGGATGCATCTTTGCAACTTCTTTGATAAACCGGTAGTTCAGTCCGATCAGTTTTTCAAGGGAATCGGCCGGGGGATTTAACATGACGAAAGGTTTCATACCACCTACCTCGACAGTTATTCCCGGAAAGTCCGGATGCTCTGTTTTCTGCCAGGGAACAAAAACTTCACCCTGTTTTTCTTTTCCGGTATATTTGAGAAACTCAGCAGCTGGATTTTTCCCTCTTTCCAAAGGATACCACCATGCAGGAGTACCGAAACTGTATCTTCCATAGTGATAATATGCCCAATCAGTGAAGTTCCCCTTTACCACAGCTGTTGCAGGTGCACCTTTTACCCCAGTGATCTCATGATATTTATCTGAAATATACCGGAACAAAGGTTCATCTTCTTTAGTAATAGACTTTATTGCAGGTGATTTGCTGTCACCATCTTCATACAGGGCCGGCTGTCCGAGGTTGTCCTGCGGGCCAAAGGTGAGAACCATGAAAATATTGAATCTGTCGAATAGAAAATCAGCAACTGCTTTAGTTTCCGGTTCTGAGACCGGATAGCTGCCAGCCTCCTGTCCGAAAAACTCATAATTGAAGCTGAAATTGTGATTAAAGTTCACCCCTCCTGGGCCATCCTCATTGAAGAGCTCATCCTTATCGTTATTTATACCTTCAGAATAAACGAGGTACTGGCCGGTGTCACCATGGGCAGGGTCAGCTTTTACCATGATCCGGTCATCTTCACTGCTCCTGATGTAGTTCCCCGAAGGATCCGATATCCGGATCTGGGTTATCAGACCGTCCTTATTGAGATCTTCAAAACCATCCTCATCTGTCAGGAAATCCCTGTCATCATCAGAGGGTCTGGCATTGCAGCTTCTTTCATATTTCAGCCTGGAGAAGAACTGGTCAGAGGCGTCGGGACTCACATCCGGGAAGATATAGAATGTGACTGCTTCCAGTAGTTTTGAGATTTCTTCGCCGGATGATTCCTTGATGAGTTTTGCCGCAAATCCCAATGCCAGCTCCCTGCCGAGAACATATCGTCCGTCTACGCCTCCGAAAATCGCAATACCAGGTTTTTCGTCCTTCTTTTCTTTTCCGAGCGTAATAACCCAGATGTCTTTGCCTCCTGCAGTAGTTGCGAGTGACCTGACAGAACACAAAGCTGGATACTGATTTTTCAGGTTCCCGAGCTTTGATGTCAAAGAGGCGAAGTCAGTGTACCCATTCTGAGCCTGCAGCCATTGCGTTATCAGAAATAGCTGAAAGGTCAGAGCTAAAATAACATGGTGGTTTCTTTTCATGATTGATTATCTGATTTAACCGGATGGCGCAATAGCAACCCGGGTCAGTGAGTGTTATTCTAAAGTCTGAAATTTCCTGATCCTGAAATACAATTATTGAAAAGTGGATCCCAGTGACTGTTCATCGTGAATTCATTCGTCACGGAGTTGAAGCAGCCAAGAATATGGCCAGGGGCAATCGTATATACCGGTTCATCATTTTCACTATATCCTGGCTCAGAAATGGAAATCACCTCTTCGATACAAACCTCATTTGCTACAGAAAGCGCTGAATAGTTGTCATATGTTGTTTCCGGGATGGCGATCACGATGGTATATTGTCCGTAATCCTTCCTTTGAAGCAGGAAATAATCAATTTCTACCAGATCATCAGGATTTATAATATCGGAGGAACGATCAAGCTGATTCTCAAATATGAAACCTTCGTTCATAATTTTAGCGGCTGTTGCTGAATCCCTGGTATTATGAAGAAAAATATAACAGTTCCTGAAATCCCTCAGAATAGATGCAAATATCTCACCTTTACTATTCATCAGACAGGAAGCAAGTGACATTGATATCTCTTCTCAAAATTAGCTTATATTATTTTATTTGCAATAGACAAAACCATTTGTTCCGTTATGTGTTAAATTTGTATCCGTTTACATTTTCGGTTAAGTGAGAAAGATCTGTCTTTTAATTTCGGTTGTTCTTTTGGCTTCCTGCGGGCACAAAGATCCGGTAACCGGAGAAAAGATCATTACCGTCAGTATTGCCCCGTATAAATATTTTGTGGAAGCTATAGGTGGTAAGGATTATAGCGTTAATGTTATGGTCCCTCCCGGAGCAAATCCTCATATTTATGAACCTTACCCGAGACAGATCACCATGCTTAGAAAATCGATAGCATATATAAGTAACGGTTATATGGGGTTCGAACTGACCTGGCTTGACCGTTTCTATGAGACAAACCGGGATATGAAGAAGCTGGATCTTAGCGCTAATATCACGCCTCTGGGATCTGATCATCATCATGATGGAGAACATACGGAAGGCGCGGATCCGCATTACTGGGTTTCTCCCAGATGTGCCTTGATAATGGCTGAATCGGTCGAGAAATTCCTCTGTGAACTCAATCCTTCGCATATTCAGCAGTACCAGGCAAACTATCAGATACTGATTTCACAGATCAGTCAACTGGATGCGAAAGCTTCAGCTGTGTTCGGAGCATCTATGAACAGGTCATTCATGATCTATCATCCCAATCTTGGATATCTTGCCCGTGATTATGGCCTTGAAGAGATCACTGTGGAATACGAGGGAAAAGAACCTCCTCCATCAAGGATCAGGGAGCTGATTGACCGCGCCAGACATGATCATATAAAAACTATATTTGTCCAAAAAGAGTACGATACCAAAAATGCGAAGGCAATTGCTGACGAGATCGGCGCAAAAATTATGATAATAGACCCATTATCCGAAAACTGGTATAAGTCTGTTACTGATCTCATTGATGAGATACATGACAGTCTGTTGGAAAGTGCAGAATAATAATGAGATATGGCTAACCTGCTTGAGATGAACTCGTTGTCTGCCGCCTATGGGACAACCCTGGTCCTGGATAATATTTCACTTAAGGTGAATGAAGATGATTTTATCGGGGTAATAGGACCGAACGGCGGAGGAAAAACAACTCTGCTTAAGGTTATCCTCGGACTTGTTCCCCCTCTGAAGGGAAGCGTTGATTTTAATACCAGCCTGCTTGATAACAGGAGGATAGGCTATCTGCCTCAGATATCAACCAGTGATGCCAGTTTCCCGATAACAGTAACAGATATTGTCCTCTCGGGGCTGATGATAAAAAAGGGAATAATTTCACGAATGTCGGCTTCTGACAGGAAAAAAGCCAATGTTGTGATGGATGAGCTTGGTATATCCGGACTGAAGGATTCAACATTGAACGAACTGTCAGGTGGACAGATGCAGCGAGTATTCCTGGCAAGAGCCATTATAGGTGATCCGAGGCTATTGCTTCTGGATGAACCGGGAAATTTTGTCGATTCGACTTTCGAAAATGATTTCTACGAAAAGCTCAGGCTCCTTAATAAACGAATGGCTATCCTTATGGTATCGCATGACATCGGGACTATTTCGGCCCATATAAAATCGTTTGCCTGTGTCAACCGGAAGCTGCATTATCATCCTTCACATGAAATAACGAACGAAGAACTCCTTGCCTACGGATGTCCTATTCAACTGATAACTCATGGAGATGTTCCTCATACGGTGCTTAAAACTCATTGCTAGTGGACGGAAGTATTTTTCAATATGATTTCATTATAAAAGGGCTTCTGGGAGCTGTTTTTGCCAGCATAACCGCAGGGCTTGCCGGTACTTACATTGTTTCAAGAAGGCTGGTCTTCCTGAGCGGCGGCATCACGCATGCCTCATTCGGGGGGATCGGGATCGGGTACTTTGCAGGGATCAATCCCGTTATCGGAGCAGCAGTATTCGGTATACTTTCAGCGCTGGGCGTTGAATATCTTTCTGTACGGCAGAAAGTAAGGGAAGATTCGGCAATAGGGATTCTGTGGGCATTTGGTATGGCAGTAGGAATAATATTCATGTACATTACTCCTGGATATTCGCCAAACCTCATGAGCTACCTTTTCGGGAGTATCCTTACAGTTACAAATGCCGATATCATTGCTCTGGGAATATTGTCACTAGTGCTAATTATTTATTTCGGGGTCTTCTACAGGACAATTCTATATATTTCATTTGATGAGTCATACGCCAGGACATATTCCGACTATGTAAATGTTATCAAATACTTCACAATTTCCCTTATTGCCCTGACCATTGTGCTGAATATAAGAATGGCAGGTGTTATCCTCGTTCTGTCGCTGCTTACTATACCGCCAAATATTGCCATGATTTTTACAAGGGTTTATTTCAAGATCATTATCTGGTCGGTTGTTGCTGGTTTTATAGGAACTGCAATAGGCTACACTATCTCTTATTTCGCTGGTATTCCCGTGGGTGCTACAATCATTTTTACGCTTGTGATCCTGTGGGCTGTTGCAAGGGGCATTAAACATCTCATGGTAATGTCGGGACGGGATTCGGTCATGAAAATGGATGTTAATAATATGAATAACTGATCAATACATCTAAATATTAAGTCGAACAAATAAATGTTTTAGTTATGGATTATGATTTGATAATAATAGGAAGCGGCCCTGGTGGATATGTCGCGGCTATACGAGCTTCCCAGCTTAAAATGAAAGTTGCAGTTGTTGAACGTGCAGAACTTGGAGGAATATGTCTGAACTGGGGTTGTATCCCAACGAAATCTTTACTGAAAAGCGCCCAGGTATACGAGTATCTTACCCATGCATCTGAATATGGTATTAAAATTGAAGGGACTGCCAGACCTGATTTTAATTCAATAATCTCACGGAGCAGGGGAGTGGCCGAGTCGATGAGCAAGGGAATTCAGTTCCTCTTAAGGAAAAATAATATTGTCCATATTAAGGGTACCGGTGTGCTTGCAGGCAACGGTGGAGTTGAGGTGACTGATTCTGAAGGAGCAAAGAAAATTTATACGGCCAAGAATATCGTCCTGGCTACCGGCGCCAGATCAAAAGAGCTTCCAAATCTTAAGCAGGACGGCAAAAAGATTATCGGGTACCGTGAAGCTATGACAATGCCATCACAGCCTTCATCCATGGTAGTGGTCGGCTCTGGTGCCATCGGAAGCGAGTTTGCCAGCTTCTATCAGTCGATCGGAACAGATGTTACGCTTGTTGAATTCCTTCCGAGGATTGTTCCGAATGAGGACGAAGAAGTGTCTAAACAGCTCGAACGATCATTCAAGAAAATGAAAATGAAAGTTATGACCGATTCCGCTGTTGAGTCTGTCGATACTACCGGCAATAAATGCAAGGTGACAATTAAAACTCCAAAAGGGACCGAAGTTACCGAGGCTGATATAGTTTTCTCCGCAGTTGGAGTAACCCCGAACATTGAAAATATCGGTCTGGAAAAAGCAGGTGTGAAAACTGAAAAAGGAAAAGTCGTTGTGGATGATTACTATAAAACCAATGTCCCGGGTATTTATGCCATAGGTGATATTGTTCATGGTCCGGCGCTGGCGCATGTAGCCTCAGCTGAAGGAATAACATGTGTTGAAAAAATCGCAGGAGAGAATCCATCCCCAATAGATTATAAGAACATACCCGGCTGTACCTATACCAACCCTGAAATTGCATCGTGTGGTTTTACTGAGGCTGCTGCTAAAGAAGCAGGTTATGAGATCAAAGTTGGCAGATTCCCGTTCTCTGCATCGGGAAAAGCAAGCGCTGCAGGTGCAAAAGAAGGCTTTGTCAAGCTGATATTTGACGCGAAATACGGGGAACTGCTTGGCGCTCATATGATAGGAGCCAATGTGACAGAAATGATCGCGGAGATTGTCGTGGCAAGGAAACTTGAAACCACTGCTCATGAGATTATCAAAGCAGTGCATCCTCATCCCACAATGTCAGAAGCTGTAATGGAAGCAGCAGCAGCAGCCTATGGGGAAGTGATCCATTTATAACGCGGCCGACGCAACCTTTTTCATAACTTAAGCATCAATCATTTGATACTTATTGGTATTTGATACAATTATTTTTTATTTTTATAATCTCAAATGACCGTTTTAATTGTCAGAGATTAAAGAAATAATAAAAGGTTGTCTTGCAGGGAACAGAAGAGACCAGGAACTGCTCTACCGGAGGCATGCGTCCAAACTATATGCCGTATGCCTTCAGTATTCTGGAAACAATGAGGAAGCCAGGGATATCATGCAGGAAGGGTTCATTAAAATCTTCGAGAACCTTGGAAGTTACAAATATGAAGGTTCATTCGAAGGCTGGATAAGACGGATAACAGTCAATACTGCTCTTGAGAAATACAGGAGCAGGACCAGTCTGTATCGTGTAGATGACATCGATCAGGTACCTGAGCAGGATGCTGAGCCGGATAATCAGGATTATGCCGGACTCGAGGCTGCGGACCTGCTTGAGATTATAAGGGAGTTGCCTCCGAAATACAGAATGGTTTTCAACCTCTTTGCAATCGAAGGTTATTCCCATAAGGAGATCAGTGAAATGATGAATATATCTGAAGGAACGTCTAAGTCAAACCTTTCAAGAGCCAGAACGATCCTTCAGAAACGGGTTGAAACATTTACAGGGATCAAGAGAAAAATTGCAAATGGATGAGCGTCGGGCAAATATTGATCTTGCTTTCAGAAACGGACTGAAAGACTATGAGGTCCTTCCTCCGCCTGATGTCTGGATTAGTATAGACAAAAGGCTTGACAGGAAAGAAAAGCCTGTGTTCCTTATAAGGGCTGCTGCTTCCCTTGCAGTTTTAATGTTACTTGGTTCCCTTGCATATTTTTGGGTGGCTAAGAAGCCTGAACCCAAAGGGACTTTTCTTTTTGCTGCTGATCAGGAATCTACCGGCCCCATTTATACAATTGCAGGAAAAAACGATGCAGCGATCAGAAAGCTGGCTGTTGCCTCCCCTGCGCTTACCCCGGCTCCGCTGGTTGCACATGTGCCATCGGAACCAGTTGAACAGGTTGCTGATCAGACACCGGTCAGAATAGCAAATGTGATACCGGAAGCAGGTTTCAGAATCCCTGTAAAAATGAATAAACGGGATATCATAAAACATGGATTGGGAAAAATTGAAAAGAAGGAATTCTATGCTTCTGCCTCTCCATCTTCTTCTGCTCCATCACTGAATGTCAACTCAGTTAATACCCTATATCAGGATTATCTTTATGCTGCCTCTTCGGAAAGTTATACCCCGACACTGAAGAACAGATGGTCAGTTTCCACACTTGCTTCACCAACTTATTACGGAAAGATAACTTCCGGTAGCGATCAGCTTACAAAACAGATATCCGAATCTGAACAGAAAGTAGTGACATATTCAGGAGGTATTGCGGTAGCATATAAACTTAACAAACGATTCAGTATTCAGTCTGGTTTGTTCTACTCCTCAATGGGTCAGGAACTGGAAGGGATCTCATCATATGCGGGATTCCAGAAATATGACCGGACAAAGGGCGACAATAATTTTGTTATTCTTACTTCTGCCGGCAGGGTTACCACAAATAATCCTGATGTTTTTCTTTCAGCTGACATGAATAACGCCAGGCTAATTACAAGCTATAATAAAGATGTTTTTGACCCTCAGAAAGCAAGCCTTGACTACCTCAATAATTCGGTCAGACAAAGTTTTAGTTATCTTGAAGTGCCTGTTTATGTGAAGTATAAAGTTATTGACCGGACAGTTGACGTTAATCTTATCGGAGGGATGTCATATAACCTGCTGGTCAATAATTCTGTTTATACTGTGATAGATGGCAGTAAATATATGATCGGAACAACTGAGGGGCTTAATTCATTTGCAATCAGCAGCTCGGTTGGCATGGACCTCGAATACAACTTCTCAGGCAAGTTCTCACTTAACATCGAGCCTACTTTCAGATATTATATGAATGCATTCAATAACTCCGCCAATTCTCAGTTCCATCCATATTCTTTCGGAGTTTTCTCAGGGATTACATACAGATTCTGACCTGATGATTCTATGCTGTATGCCTCTGCCTGAGGATCTTTAACATGCCCTGATATATACGCGTTTACTATTTTAGGGTTTTCATTCCGGATGCAATAAGCCATAAAATTGTTACCTTTGCACTTGTTTTTAAAAATCGGAAGGAGAGATGTTCATGCCGTGGAGAAAGACAGTGGTGGCAGGTACTATGATTATCTGTTTGGGTGCAGTGATTTTCTTTATTATTGCCGGTTTCAATTCCTTTTCAGGAAAGTCAGCGAAACCTGCCGGGTTAAGCGAAATAGGAACACTCAACAAATCTTTCCGGGTACCTGACGCAGTAACTTTCGCAGGTGAACGGATGCCTCTCGAGAATTTCGATACCCGCGAAAGTCTTGACAGGGAAATACTCATCAGCGCTTACAGGCACTCCTCAACCATTCTGATAATAAAACGGGCCAACCGGTTTTTACCTATGATTGAGAAAATTCTTAAGGAGTATAATGTTCCCGATGATTTTAAATATATGTGTGCTGCCGAAAGTGATTTTACCAATATGGTATCACCTGCAGGAGCGACTGGTTTCTGGCAGATAATGGCTGAAACCGGTAAAGAAGAAGGACTTGAGATAAACCAGGTAGTGGATGAACGGTACGATGTTGAAAAATCAACCAGGTTTGCCTGCAGGTTTTTTCTGAAATCTTATGAAAAATACGGGAACTGGACAATCACAGCCGCTTCATATAACGGAGGCAGAGGAAGGATGGATGAACAGATCGGTATCCAGCATCAGAAAAACTACTATGATCTTCTTCTGGCAGAAGAGACTGCAAGATACATTTTCAGGGTGGTGGCTTACAAACTGATAATAACTGATCCGGCTAGCTATGGCTTTGATATTCCTAAACATGAACTTTATCCGGAACTTAGGTATCATGAGGTCAAAGTTGATACCGCCATTACGGATTTTTCAAGATTTGCTGAGAAATTCGGCACGAATTATAAAATCCTTAAACTTCTTAATCCCTGGCTCAGAAAACCATATCTCACTCCAAAACCTGACAAGGAATATATGATAAAAATCCCTGAAAAAGGGATGAGGTTCATTGAATATCCTGACGATGGCAGCACCTCTAATGATAAGGAGGGAAAAGATGAGCGATGAGATAAAGGTTCTTGGTGCACGGGTCCATAATTTACAGGATATAGACGTTACAATACCACGTAATAAGCTTGTGGTTATTACCGGGCTGAGCGGAAGCGGTAAATCCTCCCTGGCTTTTGATACTATATATGCCGAGGGACAACGTCGTTATATGGAAACCCTTTCCGCATATGCACGCCAGTTCCTCGGAGGGATGGAACGTCCGGATGTTGACAAGATAACCGGGCTGAGCCCTGTGATCTCGATTGAGCAGAAGACGTCTAACAAGAATCCGAGATCTACAGTAGGTACAATTACTGAAATCTATGATTTCCTGAGGCTGCTGTTTGCAAGAGCGGCCGATGCCTATTCGTTCCTGTCGGGAGAAAAGATGGTGCGTTATTCGGATGATCAGATACTTGATCTCGTTAAATTCAGGTTCTCAGCAAAAAAGGTGTATTTCCTTGCTCCACTGGTAAGGGGAAGGAAGGGACACTATAAGGAATTGTTTGAGCAACTAAGACGAAAAGGATTCCTGAGTGTCAGAATTGACGGTGAAATCCGTGAAATGACACCTGGAATGAAGATAGACAGATACAAGACTCACAATATAGAACTGGTTGTGGATAAGTTCATTGTCGGAGAAATCTCAGACAAGCGACTCTACGATTCGGTGATCATGTCGCTTGACCAGGGTGATGGGATCATGATTGTGCTCGATGCAGGTACCAATGAACCCAGATTTTTCAGCCGGCATCTGATGTGTCCTGCTACCGGGTTGTCTTATGATGAACCGGCCCCGCATACATTCTCATTTAATTCGCCACAGGGCGCCTGCCCTCATTGCAACGGCCTCGGCGAACTGTCAAGTATCGACGAAAGCAAACTTATTCCGGATCCGGGTCTTAGTATCAGGAAAGGAGGTATAGAACCGCTTGGTAAATATCGTAATATCTGGATATTCTGGCAGCTGGAAGCCATAGCTGAAAAGAATGGATTCACTCTGGATACTCCTATCAGAGATATACCGGCTGATGCACTTAATAAGGTGCTGTATGGCTCTGATGAGGTACTTAAGCTTGCTAACACGCCTCTGGGTATGACCTCCAACTACTTCCTTACCTTCGAAGGGGTTGTAAGTTTTATCGGAAATCTCGAAGCCGCCAACGGCAAAAAAGAAGGCGGAAAGATAAGAGAACAGTATATACAGTACAATGTCTGTCCCGAATGTGAAGGTATGAGGCTGAAGAAAGAGGCTCTGTGGTACAGGATCAACGATAAGAATATCGGCGAACTTTCAGCCATGGATATCAGGGAATTATATACCTTCCTCGGGGATGTGGAGGAGAGAATGAGTTCGAGACAGAAACAGATTGCTTCCGAGATACTGAAGGAGATAAGGCCAAGGCTGGGATTCCTGCTTGAGGTCGGACTGGAATACCTTTCCCTGAACAGGGGCGCCAAAACACTTTCAGGAGGAGAGAGTCAGAGAATCCGCCTCGCAACCCAGATCGGTTCCAGACTGGTAAATGTGTTGTACATACTTGACGAACCAAGTATTGGACTGCACCAGAGAGATAACCGTAAACTGATATCTGCCCTTAAACAGCTTCGGGATGCAGGTAATTCAGTTATCGTCGTTGAACATGATAAAGAAATGATCCTGTCGGCCGACTATGTTGTTGATATGGGACCGGGAGCAGGCCGTTTCGGTGGACTGGTGGTGGCGTCTGGCACGCCTGAAGAGTTATTGGGTACAAATACCCTCACAGCTGCCTATCTGAATAATACCAAACATCTGATCATACCTGAAAAGAGGAGAACAGGAAACGGTAAACTACTGATATTGTCTGGTGCCACCGGGCATAATCTTAATAATGTCGACCTTACATTACCGCTTGGAACACTTATATGCGTGACAGGCGTTTCCGGAAGCGGCAAATCATCTCTTATCAACCAGACGCTTCATCCTGCCATTGCCCGTAAATTTCATGGATCAGCGAAAATACCGCTGCCTTACGACGGGATTTCTGGTCTCGAACATATAGATAAGGTTATAGAGGTAAGCCAGTCTCCCATCGGACGTACTCCCAGATCAAATCCTGCTACCTATACCGGCGTATTTACTGATATCAGAAAGCTTTTCGAACAGACCACAGAAGCAAAAATCAGGGGATTCAATGCAGGAAGATTCTCTTTCAACGTTAAAGGTGGACGTTGTGAAGGCTGTGAAGGAGCCGGAATGAAAACCATTGAGATGAACTTCCTCCCTGATGTTTATGTCCATTGTACCGAATGCAACGGAAAGAGATACAATCGGGAAACCCTGGAGGTGAAATATAAGGGACTGTCAATAAGTGATGTCCTTGAAATGACAGTAAACAAAGCAGTTGATTTCTTTGCCAATGTCCCGTCTATCTATCAAAAAATAAAAACTCTTCAGGATGTCGGACTTGGTTATATCAGACTAGGACAACAGTCAACTACCCTGTCCGGGGGAGAGGCCCAGCGAATAAAACTGGCTACCGAGCTTGCAAGAAGAGATACCGGCAGAACACTTTATATTCTGGATGAGCCGACAACAGGACTGCATTTTGAAGATGTGAGGGTGCTCCTGGAAGTTCTTGATAAGCTTGTCGACCGAGGCAATACTGTAGTGGTGATTGAACATAACCTGGATGTGGTAAAGATGGCCGATCATGTTATCGATCTGGGCAAGGAAGGTGGAAAAGGCGGAGGAAATATTCTTTTTGCCGGAACTCCTGAAGAACTGACACAATGTAAGGATAGTTATACAGGCTTTTATCTTGGAACGGAGCTTACTACCTGAGATTTTGGTTATATTTGAACGTAATTTTAGAGTTTTTTTTATGGATAAACCTGCCGATCTTATTAAGGATGCTTTTGAGCAGAAAAACTGGAACGAGATCCATACCACCGATTCGTGGCGAGTATTCAAGATCATTTCTGAACTTGTAGAAGGATTTGAAAAACTGTCGAGAATAGGGCCATGTGTTTCAATATTCGGTTCGGCCAGAACTCATTACAACGATAAATACTACAAGATTGCAGAAGAGATTGCATTTAAGCTTACCCAGAACGGTTACGGTGTTATTACCGGTGGAGGACCCGGAATTATGGAAGCAGCCAACAAAGGCGCTTCAAGAGGCAACGGGAAATCAGTAGGCATCAATATTGACCTGCCGTTCGAGCAACATCCCAATCCCTATATCGATCCCGATAAGCTGATTACATTCGATCATTTTTTTGTCAGAAAGGTAATGTTCATGAAATATGCCCAGGGATTTATAGTCCTTCCGGGCGGATTCGGAACATTTGATGAAATGTTCGAGGCAATGACCCTGATCCAGACTAAAAAAATCGGTTCCTTCCCGATTATACTTGTCGGTGAAAAATACTGGAGCGGGCTTGTCAAGTGGATCAGAGAGGAAATGCTTGATTCGGAACATAATATTTCTTCTGATGACATGAATCTGTTTACACTCGTGGATACTGCCGATGCGGCAGTTGAATGTATTGTGAAATTCTATTCACGTTATCTCCTGAGTCCGAACTTCTGATTTTTACCCGGGCTTCTGTAATCATGATAAAAAACTGCTGAAGCGGGTTTGCCGGGATTGTTATTCTTATTCCTATCAGCCTTGAGCATCAGCTTATGGAGGAAAAACAGTCATTGTCAGACTTTCTTCATACGATCCATTTCCCGTGTTGCATCCTTGCGTTTAAGAGTCTCACGCTTATCGTATTCTTTTTTCCCTCTGGCCAGCGCTATCTCTGCTTTTGCCAGACCTCTTTCATTAAAAAAGACATTTATCACTATTATTGTAAGCCCCGTCTCTTTAATTTTTCTGTCAAGCTTCCTTAGCTCTCTCTTAGTCAGCAGTAGCTTTCTTTCCCTGAGAGGGTCGTGATTATTCAGATTGCCCCACCAGTATTCGGCAATATGCATTCCCTTTATGAATAACTCCCCGTTACTGAAGAAGCAGTAAGCATCAGTTATTACAGCCTTTCCCAGCCTCAATGATTTTATCTCAGTGCCTGAAAGCTGAATACCGGCAATGAATTTTTCGATAAACTCATAGTCGTGAGAAGCTTTTTTGTTTCGGATGACAATATCTCCTTTGCTGGCTTTCATAAAATATGTTAAGCGAATATTCCGAAATATAGCCTGTCTGTAATGAATCCGGCTACAGAATCAGTTATCAGATACAGAACAAGAAATGAGATAAATGAAACTATCAGGAGCGTGAGTTTTTGTTTTTCCGCGGTTTTAATCAGCTGTTCCTGCCCGATCCAGAAAATATTCAGTCCGTAGAGACTGAGAACATTGACAAACTGAAATGATTCAAACAGTTTACTCAGTATCTGACAGAGGAAGAACGGCACAAGTGATATTACAATCAGTTCAAATGCCCTGTTGTAGGCTAAAGAAATCCCTGATAAATCTGCGGCTTTTTTGAGTGTAAAAACAGTAAGGAAAACCGCTGCCAGGATAACAATAAAGCACTGTATGCAGAACAGAAATGAATAAACAGGTTGCAGATGGGAATTTGTGAATATTATGGAACCTGTAAATCCAAAAATCGCAATGATGATAGCGAACGGAATAAGAACGCTGTTTCTAATGCGGGATGAAGATGTTTCCTCCTTTCCTGTCAATTCCCAGTATTCGGCAGGATTGGTAATGAGCTTTCTGATTCCCTGAAGGGAAAAATGGAAATCCATAAAAAACAGATTTGAATGCGCGGCAAAAATAATTAAATTTATGGTAACTTGCTTTTTCTGTCTGGCTCAATAATTTTGCCGCTGTGGAATTTACAACTTCGTACGATTTACTGATCATCACCGGTCCAACTGCTTCCGGGAAGACTTCACTTGCGGTCGCGATAGCCTCAAAAGTGGGAGGGGAGATTCTCAGTGCAGATTCGAGACAGGTATACAGGGGTATGAATATCGGTACAGGAAAGGATTATGACGACTACCTGGTCAATGGTACCAGGATACCATGCCACCTTATCGATATTGCTGACCCCGGCTATAAGTATAATGTGTTCGAATACCAGCGTGACTTCATAAGGGTTTATTCCGATCTTCGCCATAGAAAGGTTTTCCCGGTGGTCTGCGGTGGTTCGGGCATGTATGCCGACAGTATCATTTCAGGCTACAAGATGGTTGAGGTGCCTCCAAACCTCGGACTGCGAAGTAACCTCGAGAAGAAAACAATGGAAGAGCTTATTGGCATTCTCTCTTCCTACAGAAAACTTCACAATAATACGGATATTGATACCAAGAAAAGAGTTATCCGTGCCATTGAGATTGAGCAGCATAACCAGGCCATGGCACAATCACATAGTCGTTTTCCAAAGATAAAATCACTGGTGGTTGGTATTTATCCCGACAGAGAAACTCGCAGGGCCAGAATTTCTTTCAGGCTAAAACAAAGGTTAGATGCAGGAATGGTTGATGAAGTGAGGATCCTTCTGGAAAACGGGGTCAGCGCCGAAACACTTACCTACTATGGTCTGGAATATAAATTCATTACGCTTTACCTTTTTGGGAAACTGACCTATGATGAAATGACGAAGGATCTGGAAACAGCCATACACCAGTTTGCCAAACGTCAGATGACCTGGTTCAGGGGGATGGAGCGAAGAGGCGTCAGGATCAACTGGCTTGACGCGAAAATGACTTCAGATGAGATGACAAACAAGGTAATAGAGCTGCTTAAAACCTGAATTCTCAGACCGGTATTAAAAACCGGAATCGTCGTCAGTCCATCCTCATTATTTGCTATCGTAGCTCCGGATCTCAGTCCTAATCACTTCAGATACTTGTCGAGCCATTCAAAGAATTCTTTCTGCCAGATTACAGCATTCTGGGGTTTCGTTACAAAGTGAGTCTCATTCTCAAAGAAGAGTAACCTGCTCGGAACACCGTGCAGCTGAGCTGCCTGAAATGCTTCGAGACTTTGAGTGTATGGTATTCTGAAGTCGTTGGCTCCCGTTATGATCAATATTGGAGTATCCCATTTATCAACTTTCAGATGAGGTGAGAAGGAGTAGCTTTTGGGATTATTCCAGTAAGGTCCCTCAATATCTTTGTCGGGGAACCATATTTCCTCTGTCGACCCGTACCAGCTGGTAAAATCGAACATGCCACAATGAGCTATGAAGGCCTTGAACCTCTTATTATGTACTCCGGCAAGATAAAACACTGAATACCCTCCGTAACTTGCACCTACTGCACCCAGTCTCGATGCATCAATGAATGGTTCCTTTGCCATCGCGTCAGTGGCATCGAGATAATCCTGTATGTTGGCGCCACCATAATCTCCGGATATTTGTTCTTTCCAGGCCTGTCCGAAACCTGCATTGCCTCTTCTGTTCGGGGCAATTACGATATAACCTTTGGCAGCCATCATCTGATAATTCCACCTGTATGACCAGCTTTGTCCCATAGGCCCCTGAGGACCACCTTTACAATAAAGAAGTGCAGGGTATTTCTTTGTCGGATCAAAATCGGGAGGATAAATTATCCACATCTGGAGATCTTTATGATCGCGTGTCTTGATATACCTTTCCTCGACTTTGCCCATCTTTATCGATTCGTAAATGCTTTTGTTGACAGAGGTAATCTGGGTTATTTTTCCACCCGGGATATCTACCACGGAAATCTCCGGAGCCATTGACATCGATACTATTCCCGATACAAGAATCCCTGACCTGAGATTCAGAGGACCCATATCATGCAATCCTTCAGTAACCTTTTCTACCTTCCCCTGTCCGATATCAGTCCTGAAGATCTGAGTGGTTCCCAGATGGGCACAAGTAAAATACAAGGTGCTGTTGTCAGCCCATACAAGATTCTCAACATCGAAATCCCAACCTTTATCAACCCATGTTTTTTTCGAATCTTTCAGATCATACACAAAGAGTCTGTCGAGATCGGCTTCAAACCCGTCGCGTTCCATGCTCTGCCAGGCTATCCTGGAGCCGTCTGGCGAAAAGACCGGATTTCTGTCATAACCCTTATTTCCTTCACTGATATTTACTTCCTTCCCTGTTTCGATATTGTAGAGATAGATGTCTGAGTTAGTGCTCCTGGCATAAGCCAGTCCAGTAAGTTTTTTGCACGTGTAGGCTATCGATTTACTATCCGGGCTCCAGCTTATTTCACTCTCCTCAAAATCGGGAGCCGAAGGAGATTCGAATCTTACTCCTGGCATAATATCTTTTTCGCCGGAAACTGAATTGCCATTGAACTCAGCAACAAAAATATGACTGTATGAATAATCGCTCCATGTGTTCCAGTGGCGGTACATGAGGTCATTGATTATCCTTACTTTAGCTTTGGGGAGGTTATACTTCTCATTTGCGGTCTGATCAAGCTTCACTCTCCGGGTAAAATATATCCTGTTGCCTGAGGGTGAAATATTGTAGATTTCAAAGTCAGACATACCACCAATAACTTTCTGCCCGGTACCGTCGGCGTTCATGGTACACAGGTTATTGTCGCTTATAAAGGCAATCGATTTTCCACCATTGAACCATTGTGGCGATGATCCTCCTTTACTGGTAAGCTGAACGGCATCGCCTCCATGTACTGAAACCTTGTAGATATTTGTATTCCTGACTTCAGTTACCAGATCGATATCCGTAAGAGTATATATTACTACAGATCCGTCGGGAGAGAGAGCAAAGGATCCGAGACGCCTGAATTTCCACATTATTTCAGGAGTCATCACCTTACCTGCTTTTTCCTGTTCCGTCAGATGGTTGTTGATGCCGGAAACCGGGGCTTGTTGAACTTCGGTTTTTTGTCTGCATGAGATGGGCAAAAATAAAACCACAAGAATTGCAGGCAGCAGTATCCTTTTCATGGTATTAAGTGATATGTGTTTTATTATTTTTTAAGAGCTTCGTTGACTTTTCCCTTCAGTTCATCATACAATTCAGGATTATCTTTAAGGATCTGTTTTACACTATCCCTGCCCTGGCCTAACTTGGTCTCCCCGTAGCTGAACCATGAGCCGCTTTTCTTGATGATGTCAAAGTCAACTCCAAGATCAACTATTTCTCCCACCTGTGAAATTCCCTCACCATAAAGGATATCGAAATCAGCCTTCTTGAAAGGAGGGGCAAGTTTGTTCTTCACGATCTTCACCCTGGTCCTGCTTCCAATGATTTCCTCACCCTCCTTGAGCTGGTTGGTCCTTCTGATGTCCAGTCTGACTGAAGCATAGAATTTAAGAGCATTTCCACCGGTTGTTGTTTCCGGGTTACCGAACATGACTCCTATTTTGTCTCTCAGCTGGTTGATGAAAACGCATGAGGTATTTGTCTTGTTTATGTTGGCAGTAAGTTTCCTCAGGGCCTGAGACATGAGCCTGGCCTGAAGGCCCATTTTGGAATCGCCCATCTCACCTTCAATCTCGGCCTTTGGCGTAAGAGCTGCAACAGAGTCGATCACAATAATATCAATAGCGCCTGATCTGATGAGATTATCGGTGATTTCAAGAGCCTGTTCGCCGTTATCAGGCTGTGATATAAGGAGGTTCTCTACATCAACGCCAAGTTTTTCTGCATAGTTGCGGTCGAAAGTATGTTCTGCATCAATGATGGCGGCAATACCGCCGTTTTTCTGTGCTTCTGCAATGGCGTGTATGGCAAGGGTCGTTTTGCCGGATGCTTCAGGTCCATAGATTTCAATTACTCTTCCACGGGGCAGTCCCCCTATGCCGAGAGCGGCATCCAGTCCTATCGAACCGGTGGAAATGACCTGAATATTCTCTATTGCGTGATCCCCAAGTTTCATAATAGTGCCTTTGCCAAAATCTTTTTCGATTTTGCCAAGAGTCACCTCAAGGGCTTTGAGCTTTTCTTTGTTGATTTCCTTACGTTCGTTGCTCATATTATTGATTGGTTTAGGAATATAATTTGAATATCTGTTCTGTATGTCCGGAGGTATCGACCTTATTGATTATCTTTTCTATTACACCGTTCTCGTCGATGATGAAGGTGGTCCTCAGTACGCCCATGTAGCTTCTGCCGTACATCTTTTTCTCACCCCAAACTCCATAGTCATTCATTATTTTCTTTTCAGTATCGGCAATAAGAGGAAACGGGAGTGAATGCTTATTTGCAAATCCCTTATGCGATTTTTCGCTGTCGGGACTTACTCCTATAATTGCGAATCCCTTACTGAGAAAGGGTTCGTAATTATCCCTGAGATTACATGCTTCTGCTGTACATCCTGATGTATTGTCTTTAGGATAAAAATACAGAATCAGCTTCTTTCCCCTGAAATCAGTCAGCTTAATCAGTCTTCCATCCTGATCAATGCCTTCAAATGTTGGTGCATGTGATCCTTCTTTCAGTTGTCCCATTAGTTAATTATTTAATTGAAAAGGTGAATTTATGAAGTTTACTTCAGTGCCTCATCTGTTCTGATAGCTTTGCCAAGTGTCTGTAAATAAATAATGAACAAATGATTGCCTTTAATCAGGAAACTTCTTTTATCAACGCCATGAAGATAATGAATTTTACCCTGAAAATCATTGGATACTAAACACAAATGATACATATTCTCTTTGGAGAAAATTAAGCTTTTCCCGGCTTCAACCGGAGAATATTGTCCTGTTTTACAGAAAAACTCAGGTTCTTTGCACCAATTGTCAGCCTGGGAACGAGGCTCACTTTCAAAGCTGCTGATTGAGTCTGAAGATTCAATAAATTATGGATATGTTCCGATGGAGTCTAATTGCTAGTACAGGAAATCTGGCTTTGTCATCAAAACAAAGCAGCAATTCAGTCGTTTTTTTACGAAAAAGGGCCGAATGTTTATAAAATTCGTTAAGATGACCTAAATTTACATGGTGATAATTGTAATTAGTAATCTACAACCTGATTCTTTTTAACACGGACTATATGGTTAATGTTCTGTGAGGTTTTATAAATTATTGATATTAAAGTGCTTGTGAAGAATATTATCAGATTATTTACACCTTTGGCGCGACCCGGAATAACTTTTCTGGTTGTGTTTTTTGCTTTTATATGCATTAATGGGGCTTATGGACAACAAGGTCAGACTGCGCCTACACGGCAATCTTCAATAGATGCTTTTACAAGTGGTAACTTTGAGGAAGCGTACAAAGGGTTTAGCCAGCTATTGGAGAAATATCCGAAAGATCCCTTATATAAATACTATTCGGGAGCATCTCTGGTAATGCTTAAGAGGGACACTGAGAGGGCTATGACCCTGTTGACACAGTCTGTTACCGGCGCTTCGGTAGTAAGATCACTACCGGCTGAGTCTTATTTTTATCTCGGGAGGGCACAACAGATGTGTGGCAAATTCACTGAAGCTATCGCATCCTTTAATAGTTTTTCGGAAGAAGCAGGAAGGAAAGCAGCAAGGGAACTCGGCGTCCCTGGTTTTATTGAGGAATGTGAGGACCATAAGGGTAAGGTTGTTACTGATGAACCAGCTCCTTCTAAGCAGAATGAAGCACCGATACCTGAAGTGACTAAAGAACCAGTTGCCGGAGAAGCGGTTAAGGAAGCTGCCGGCATTCCGGTCAGTACTCAGCCTGTCGTTCCTGATCTCGCAGTCAAGCCAATGCAAAAGCCTTCTGTTGTTACGGAGGAAAAGAAGACAATTGAGAATATTGTACCTGAAGGCAGTAGTTTGCCTCCTAAATACGAAGCCATTCTTGATGAAGCTCTGAAGATGCAGTATAAGGCCGATTCACTTACCCGCCTGGCAATAGATCAGAAAAATCAGCTTGACCAGGTTCCGGAAGCTGATAAATCAGCTCTCAGAGTGAAAATTTATCAGAATGAGATGCAGGCCGCCTCTTACCAGAAATCTGCGGATGCCAGGTACAGTGAAGCTCAGGCCAGAATGAATACTGAGAAGGATAAACCGGCGCATCGCGATTCTGTCCCTGAAGCTCCAAAAACTACACTGATTCAGGAAACCATTGATCAGAAAGGTGATATCAGGCAAGAAAAACCTGACACTTCAGGAAAAACTCCATCGGTAATTTCAGGACGTGGTGCTGTAGTTGCCTTATTCCAGGTTCTACCTAAAGATGCAGTATATCCTGATGAAGCGATTAAAGTTGATTCACCTGTTCCTGCCGGATTGATTTACAGAATACAACTCGCAGTATTCAGAAATGCTGTCCCTTCATCTTTCTTTAAAGGGATAACACCTGTTTACGGATTCAAAGTCCCGGGTGGTGATAAAACAAATTATTACGCCGGCATGTTCCGCAGATCATCTGATGCAAAAAAAGCTCTTATAGCAGTTAAAGAGACAGGGTTTAAGGATGCATTCATAATTGCCCTGGCCGATAAAAAACCTGTTTCATCCGACAGGGCTGCTGTTCTTGAAAATGAATGGGGAAATAAATCCCTTATTACGATGAATTCTGCAGAAGGTGCAGCGGATACAATTACTCCGGCGCTGGTATTCAGGGTTGAAGTCTCACGATCTCCCCGACAGATGAAACAGGATGCCATGGAAGCTCTGAAAACAACAGCAGGCAGCCGTGGTCTTGATGTTCTTCATCTTAGCGATGGAAATTATGTGTATCTGATTGGAAAATTTATTACATTTGAAAGCGCTGCAGAATATGCCGATCTTCTTGTAAGGAATAATTTCCGGGGTGCTAAGGTTGTTGCCTGGCTGGGGAACAAGGAGGTGCCGGTTGAAACTGCAAAACAGCTTTTTAAAGGTCTTCAATGAAGGAAAGGACACTCAGAAAAAAAGACAGTCTTGACAACGGGACCACTCTTGGTACGCTTATCCTGTACAATGACGATGTAAATACATTCGATCATGTAATTAAATCGTTGGTGGAGATTTGCGGTCATGATTCAGTTCAGGCGGAGCAGTGTGCCCTGATTGTTCACTTTAAAGGAAGCTGTGATATTAAAATCGGATCCACTGAAGTTCTTACCGCTATGAGCAGATCACTCAATGCAAAGGGACTTAATTCGGTTGTAAAAACTGACTGATCCTTCTCAGCTTGTTTTAATCATAAAATATTCATTATTTGGAATTCAAACAGTTGATTTAAGGTTTTGCCTGAGATCAGTTATGTTTAGGCTATCAGTATGCATTGCCTTATCAGGTTAAATGACTATCAATAAAATCTTGAATTATGGAAAAGAATCAACGCAGGGAATTTCTGAAAAAAAGTGTCCTGGGATTATCGGGAGCAGCTCTGCTTCCTTCAGTTGTCAGAAATAACATGTTTTCAGGCCAGAGCCAGAGTGACAGACCTGATCTTCCTGTTCGAGCCTTCGGAAGGACAGGCATAAAGACTCCTCTTATCAGTCTTGGAGCCGGCAATTCTAACGATGCCGGATTTATTAAGGCATGTTACCATGCCGGTATAAAACTGTTTTTTTCGGCGACATATTATGGCGAAGGAAATAATGAAAGACTGGCTGGAGCTGCTCTGAAGGGATTACCAAGAGAAACATTTGTGGTTGGAACAGCTGTCACTCCCGATGGATTCGATACAGACAAAGGGAGGTTCCAGACATCCATGAATGTTGATGCATTTATTAAAAAAGCTGAAGAGAGTCTGAAACGTTTCGGGCTCGATTATGTAGATATTCTGCTGTTCCCATATGCGGGTAAGCGCGATACAATGTTGAATCCTGCACTATTGAAGGCAATGAGCCAGCTTAAAAAGTCAGGGAAGACAAAATTTGTCGGGGTGGCAACTCACGATAACAGCCCCGAAGCTCTGAGAGCTGCAGCAGACAGTAAAGTTTATGATGTGGTCATGGCAGCTTATAATCACCGGGTTGAAAACAAGGAAAATTTTGATGATGCCATAGCCTATGCTGTTAAAGCAGGCGTCGGAGTGATGGCTATGAAAACTCTGGCTGGCGTTCATGACAATAAAGCCGGAGGTCAGACTGTAAGTACAGATGCAGCAATAAAGTGGGCTCTCCGGAACGAGAATATTTCAACCGTGGTCTCCGGAATGTCTTCACTTGAGGAACTGAACAGGAATATGGAACTTATAAAGGATATCAGGCTTAATGATGAGGAATTGAAAGAGTTAAGTTCTGTCAATGGGATGAAGGGAAACAGTCTCTGGTGCCAGCAGTGTCAGAACTGTGTCCCGCAGTGTGCGAGGCAGCTTTCAATCCCAACAATTATGAGGAGTTATATGTATGCCTATGGTTATGGCAACATGGAACATTCACACCATACTCTCATCTCAGCAGGAGTGGCTGGAAATCCCTGCAGTGGTTGCCAGTCATGCAGTGTCGCATGTTCCCAGGGTTTTAATGTTAGAGAACGTATTGCAGATATTTCCAGGCTTTCGACTGTTCCGGCTGAGTTCCTGAAAGCATAATTCCGGAATTTACTATTACTGACCGGTCACTGTGACAACCATGGTGACCGGCCGTGTTTTTAGAATGATCATTAATACTCCTCGGGCATTGTAAGGATCTGTTCATAAGAAAAGACAGGACCATCCTTGCAGACAAACACCTTTCCGACATTACAGCGTCCGCATTTGCCAAAACCGCATTTCATCCTGTTCTCAAGCGTGGTAAAGATATCTTTGTCTTTAAATCCCAGTTTCTTAAGCACCGGCATTGTGAATTTGATCATTACAGGTGGTCCGCAAAGGACGGCTATTGTGTTATCACTTGACGGGGCCAGCTTTTCTACTACCATCGGAACAAATCCAATCTCACCTTTCCAGTCAGGCGTCTGGCCTCCGGGATCAACTGTTGTAACAAGTTTTACATCAGATCTTGTTTCCCATTCCTTCAGTTCGTGTTTGTAAACAAGATCGTTCACTGTGCGGGCTCCGTAAACGATGGTTATGTCCTTGTATTTGTCCCTCAGATCGATAGTGTTCCATATCACGCAGCGCATAGGGGGAAGAGCTATTCCTCCGGCAATATACAGGATGTTTTTTCCTTCCCAATCTTCAATAGGGAATGTATTCCCGTACGGACCCCTGAAACCGATTGTATCTCCGATCTCCATGTTCGCCAGTGCATTTGTTACACGACCGGCTTTTCTGAAAGTGCATTCGATATAGCCCTTGCGGGTGGGAGAGGATGCTACACAGAACGTTGATTCTCCCTCTCCGAAAACAGAGTATTCACCGAACTGGCCGGCTCTGAATGAGAATTTTTCTGCTTCTTCCGGGTTTTTGAATTTAAGACGGTAAGTCCTTACATCCGGAGTCTCCTCGATGATATTTTCGATCTCCATGAGGTATGGCTTATAGATATTGTCGCTCATGATCCGGTCTATTTGATGTTTTGTATTGTTTCCAATTGTTCAGCAATATTCATGTCAACAGGACAGCCGCTGGAGCATCTGCCGCATCCAACGCATCCCAACGTGCCGTTTCTCTCAGGCATATACGAAAACTTATGCATTACGCGCTGCCTCCATCTCTGGCTCTGAACATTTCTGGGATTATGTCCGGAAGTATGAAGCGTAAACAGGCCAAATCCGCATGAATCCCAGCTGCGGTAGCGTTTTCCCGTCTTTCCTTTTGTTTCGTCCTGAATGTCGAAACATGCACAGGTAGGACATACATATGCACATGCACCACAACCTATACATCTGAGAGAATTCTCGAGCCAGAAGGGATTCTCAAAGATCTCCCCGAGCTTACTGGTCACCTGGTCGTGGCAGAACTTCTGCTTTACCTCAGTAATAACAGCTCTTTTATCTCCGGGATCTTCGAATAACTCAGGAACCAGTTCTGTGATATGCAAGCCTTTGTCAGTCAGGATATCAGCGAGGTAGTCTCCACTGTCAGCTAAAGAAAGCAAAATATCGCTTCCCTTTGTTGAATCAGGGGAAAGCCCCACCGATGTGCAGAAACAATATTCATCGCTTTTGTGGCAGCTTAAACCTATAACAGTCAGCTTTTCCATCCGTTTTGCAAAAAACTCGTCGGTGGTGTCCCAGCAGAAGATAGACTGCAGGATGTCGAAAGCCGCATTATCACACGGGTGACTGCCCCACAGAACCACTTCCGGCAGGTGTGTCAGATCTATACCGGTGATGATGCTTTCAGTTTTTGAATTAGTGTAGTGGAAAAGATCTTCAACCTTTGGAAACACAACATTCTTTACTGAAAGGGTTGACCTGATATGATCGGATATAATATCCGCGAATTCCGGATTATAACTGTATTCAATCCTGTTTCCGGATCCGACTGGAGCATATACCATGTGGTCCGCGGTCAGCGTGTTGTAAAGCTTCTCCAGAGATTGTTTCTTTATTAATTTCCTGGTAGTTTCCATGTTATATAATAAAGCTTTCTTTATCGTTTGGTTCGTAGGTCGACATGACAGAGCTCATACTATCTGATGTGCCCGCGTGAACTTTAAAATGGTTGTAAGCCTGATCAGTGAGATACATAGTGAGAAGATGGCAGGGAATGCCTACAGGGCATGCTCTTCCGCATTCTCCGCAGCTTATGCAGCGTCCTGCGAGATGCATGGCCCTAAGAATATGCCATTCCATGTTCCCTTCGGTATTGGATTTTACCGGGATCCACTGTGGCTGATTCACTTCAACTGCACATCTGGTGCAATAGCACATGGGACAAGCCTGGCGGCAGGCATAGCATTTGACGCATCTGGAGAGTTCCTGTTGCCAGTATTTGAATCTCTCTTCAGGTGAGAGTTTACTAAGCTTTTCGATCAGAGCCCTGTCGCTGGCGGGGTTACCCAGATCACATTTGGCTATATATCCCTTGATGACATCAATATTTTCAAATTCAAGAAGATCGCCATCTGCTGATATTCCAAGAACTGTAACCTGATCTGCGGTGAGCTGTTGCTCAGAAATGAGCATCATTATACTTCTCATCACTGGTAAAGTAGCTACAATGGCCATCCTGCCGAAGTTCCTCACTTCTTTTTTTGTCAGGTATACCGCCAGGTTCTGGATACATTTTTCATTGTATACAAGCCTGCCTGTCTTTTCAGGATCAGTGATGAAGGCCGGCCTAACAACTCCTGTCGGGCCTGTTTCATAGCCTATAACAACCTTAACATCCTTTTTTTCAAGAAGTTCCCTGGATTTATTGATGAGATTATTCATTTTTCACCTCCTCTTCAACTGATTTTTCAACCATATCACGATAGGAAACATATGGTCCCAGTTCACGGATTCTTGCTACGGTAGTGTTGACTACGTCGGCCCATTTGGCTCCCTCAGCTGCTGATACCCAGGAAAAAGTAACACGGTTAATGTCTATCCCCATGAATTCCATCAGATCCCTGAAAATGATCCAGCGCCTCTTGGCGTGGAAATTCCCGGAAGTATAATGGCAATCGTTGGGGTGACATCCGGAAACAATTATTCCGTCGGCTCCGTTGGCGAATGCTTTCAGTAACAGCATGAAATCTATTCGTCCGGTGCAGGGGAAGCGGATAATCTTAACATTGGACGCATACTTTATCCTGCTGGTCCCTGTCAGATCGGCGCCTGCATACGTGCACCAGTTGCAAACGAAGGCGACAATTTTTGGTTCAAAATCAGCCATATATATTCGTTTATTCTGTTTCAGTTATCAATATTCATTCAGAAGGGCCACTACTTCCGCGTAGATCTGGTTATTGGAATAGCCATAAAGGTCGATCGACTTGGAACGGCAGAGTGCCACGCATGTTCCGCAACCCTGGCAAAGACCTTCGTTTATCTTTGCAACAGTTTTGACCACTTTGCCTTCCCTGTTTTTGAATTCTTCGCGTTCAATAGCCTGATAGGGGCAGACTGACTGGCAAAGGAAACAGCCCACGCAGGTGGAATACAGAGGCGGAGCCATCCTGTTCACATATGCCACAAGAGGTTCACGTGTCAGTTCACTCTGGGAGAATAGTGCGGCAACTTTAACTGCAGAGCCGGAAGCCATGGATACCGAATCAGGAATGTCTTTAGGATTCTGGCAGGCTCCTGCAAGGAAAATTCCGGCTGTGTTGGTTTCGACCGGTTTCAGCTTGGGATGTGCCTCGGCAAAGAATTTGTATGAGTCATATGAAACATGTAGTTTCTGCGCAAGCTCTTCAGCTCCCGGATTTGCAATGCCTGCAGTCGCAAGAACCACCAGATCGGCTTCGATCTCAACAGGCTGTGCTCCAAGCAGAGTATCGACGCCTTTTACAATCAGTTTTCCGTCTCTTTCATATATGGTGGAAACTCTTCCCCTGATATAATTGACATGATCATCAACAATGGCTCTTCGGACAAATTCCTCATAGTTCTTACCTCCGGCCCTGATATCCATATAGAATATATGTGCATTGCCATCATGAACCTTATGCTTGTACAGCATCGCATGCTTGGCCGTGTACATGCAACATATCTTTGAACAGTACTCTATCCCTTTGGCCGGATCACGCGATCCTGCACACTGGACAAAAACTATATTCCTGGGGATCTGTCCGTCGGATGGTCTGCGTATTTCCCCTGAAGTGGGTCCGGAAGCAGAAGCAAGACGTTCGAACTGAAGACCGTCTATAACATCCTTATATTTCCCGTAACCATATTCAGGGAAGAAATCAGCATGCTTGATATCAAAACCTGTTGCTACTACAATGGCTCCGATCTCAAGATCGAGAATCTCGTCTTCCTGATCGAAGCGGATGGCCTTGGTAGGGCAGACGATCTCGCATACCTTGCATTTACCTTTTATATAGTAGGTGCAATGCTCCCTGTCAATCACCGGTTTATTTGGTACAGCCTGAGGAAAAGGTATATAGATAGCCGGTCTCATGCCCATGCCCTGTTCAAATTCGTTAGGTATCTTCTTCTGAGGGCATTTAGTTGTGCAGAGGCCGCATCCGGTGCAGACCTTTTCATCAACGCTCTTTCCTTTTTTACGTATTTTGACTTTGAAATTGCCAATGAAACCCTCTACGCTTTCCACCTCGGCGTACGTATATAGTGTGATATTCGGATGCTGGGCTACCTCAACCATACGGGGTGTAAGTATGCATTGAGAGCAGTCGAGTGTGGGGAAGGTCTCGGAAAGTTGTGACATATGACCACCTATGGAAGGAGACCGTTCAACCATTATTACCTTATGGCCGGTATTTGCTATATCAAGAGCTGCCTGGATACCTGCTATACCTCCTCCGACAACAAGTGCTGTTTTTGTTACAGGAACCTTTATTGGCTGAAGGGCCGCATTCAGTTTGACTTTCTCAACCTGAGTCCTGACAATATCTATTGCTTTTTCAGTGGTCAGTTCATTTTTCTCATGTACCCATGAACAATGTTCTCTCAGATTTGCCATCTCACACAGGAAGGGATTAAGCCCTGCTTCCGCGCACGCCTTTCTGAATGTGGGCTCGTGCATCCTTGGTGAACAAGCCGAAACAACTACCCCTGTCAGATTATGTTCCTTTATGGCATCCTTTATCAGAGTCTGACCGGGATCGGAACACATATATTTATAATCGGTGCTGTAGGCAACATGTTTAAGCTTCCCAATCGTCTCGGCCACCTTGCCGCAGTCGACGGTAGCGCTGATGTTTTCACCGCAATGACAGACAAATACACCTATTCTCGCCATTTCTTATATTGTTTTCCTCATTAACTGATTTTTACCTCAACAAAATGTCTTTGCAGACCGACTTTCTCCGGAGACAGACCAATAGCCAGCCCGACTGCCTGCGTAAGGAAGATAACCGGAATGTCAAACTTCCTGTTCCAGTACTTATTGATGTCAGGCCTCCTCATATCAAGGTTGGAATGGCACATAGGGCATGCAACAATAATTGCTTCAGCTCCCCTGTGTCCGGCATCCTCAATTATCTTTCCGGATAGCTTTGAAACGATATCTGTCCGGGAAATAGAAAGACCTGCTCCGCAACATTCTGTTTTATAGGGAAATTCCACGGGAGTCGCACCTATCCTGCTCATTACAATATCCATTGTCTGAGGATCTTCGGCCCTGTCGTAGTTAAGAACCTTATTTGGTCTGACAAGCAGACACCCGTAGTAACATGCTACTTTATGCTGGAATGGCTTGACAACACGGTTCTCGAGTTTTGGAAGTATGTATCTGTCAATCCATTCGATAACATTTATTATTTTGACAGAACCCTTATAGTCCATTTCTATCAGTCCGCTGATCCGATTCCTCAGTTCAGGGTCTTTTCTGAGTTCATGCTGTGTTACCACCAGCCGGCTGTAACAGGCTGCACACGGAACGACAATTTCCTCGAGACCATATTTCTCAGCCAGAGCCAGATTTCTTGCAGGCAGGGCCAGAGACAGCTCCTTGTTAAGGTTGTGTGCAGCTGTAGCTCCGCAACAGTTCCAGTCGGGAACTTCGGTAAAACCCAGTTCCAGAGCTTCCGCCAGTGCGAATACAGATTCATTGTAGTCACGCGCTGATCCCGCGAGCGAACAACCCGGATAAATGCCAAATTTCATAACTCCTCCTTAATTGCTGTTTTTTTGAAAATTTTCGCAATAAGCGACTTGCCTTTTATGAACTCAGGAATGAAATGAAGCTTACCCCTTAAGATCATTTTTGGCGCCAGGGAAACATCCTGCGTGAGATTTAACGACTGCCGCTTGTAGTCAAGTATAAGGCCCAGCTCATATAGCCTTCCTGTGAACCTTATTGAATTCAGAAAAGATTTATGGAATGCAACTATATTCCTTGCTTTCCTGTTGACCATCTTTTCCTTTCTTGATTTTTGACGAAGCCAGTCCATCATCGACGGGATATCTATCTCCATCGGACAGCGGCTGAGGCACATCTCACAGGTCACGCATAACCAGATCGATTGCGACCTCAGAACTTTTTCATCATGCTCCGGACGCTCCGTCTGTAACAGTCTCAGGATCATGCTTGGAGGAAGGTCCATTTCATCGGCCACAGGGCATCCTGCAGTGCACTTTCCGCACTGATAGCATTTCTGGGCCTTCACCTCAATTTGCTGCTCAATGCTGTATGCCAGTGTGTTTCGCTCGTTATGATGTTCAATATGAGACATATAATTTAAATAAAGTAAATTACTCAACACTTGAGAAAAGACGAAGGAACTGTACCCGTTCATATGTTGCAGGATTCTCCACATTTTTCCTGCTTAGAAGCCCCTTAAAATCTTCAATACCTGAGAAATTATGGTTAACCATCCAACTGTCGAGACCACCGATGATCTTTGGCAACACATCGAAATGGTGTTTGTAAAATACTGATACCATCTGGACAGCATCTGCACCCGCGAGCAACTGCTTGATTACGGTCTCATGGTTATGCACTCCGGTCGATGCAGCTATGTCGCAATGCAGCCTGCCGGCAAGAAGAGCAACCCAGCGCAAGGTGTGGGAATACTCATTTTCATTGCTGAACATATTAGACGCTGTGACCTGAAGATGCTCGATATCAATATCCGGATTATATGGTCTGTTGAACAGGGTAAGTCCTGCAATACCAGACTCAGATAACTTCAGCGCCGTATGGGACAGACTTGAAAAATAGTACCCTATTTTAAGGGAGAGAGGAATTGTGATGAACTTTCTGACTTCCCTTACAATATCAAAATACGCCTTTTCGTGCTCAGCCGAATTCTTGTCAAAATCAGAAGGAAGCAGGTACACATTTAGCTCAATGGCATCCGCACCAGCATCCTGAAGTCTTTTTGCAAAAAACTGCCAGTCGCTCCTGGTACTGCAATTAATACTTGCAATAACCGGTATCTCAATGGATTTTTTTGCTTCTGATATCAGGGAAAGATACTGATTAAGAGTGTGCTCCTTTGCATATTCTGTAAGATATTCGAAAGCTTCCTCATAGTAAAATTCTTTTTTGCTGACAATATTCTGAAAAGTATCCTGCCACGCTTTCATGTCTTTCTGGTCAGATTGAAGGAATTTATCGGTTTCAAACCTGATCTGTTCCTCAAATATTGATTTCAGGACAACCGCGCCAGCTCCCATTTTCGATATATGCTTCAAATTTTCAATTGAAGATGTGAGCCCGGAACTGCCTACTATAATAGGATTCCGGAGCTGTAATCCAAGGTATTTGCATGAGAGGTCAGCCATACTGTTATTTTTTTAACATCCGTAAATTTAACAACATCCTTGATTTTTCAAGATGATATTTAACAGTTTTAACAGATATTATGATATGCTATTGTATATTCCTGATCTTCGCTTCATGGCTGTTATTCTGTCAAATAATTAACTTCCTGATATATAGTAATAAGTATATGTATTTATTTGTTGCTGTCAAGGATTAATGGTTCTGAATGGACTGAACATTACCCTGTAACATCAGTTGTGGCTTAATATATTACTGATTTTCAGATTGCACTCTTATTCGCTCGAAGGGGCCACCTTATCCGCCTGGCTATATTAAAGGATGTTATTCTCCCGGGATTTTGAAAAGAAATAGAATCCGGGTAAGAATTTCTTTATTCGATATAATATTTTATCATGGCTTTTACTGCATTCCTGCATACGGTGCAGTAGCCTTTCGGACCATTACTTTTCATCCTGCAATCCATCTCTGGTCTGAAAATACCCTTTGCCGAATATCCTCCTCCTTCGAATGCTCCAGTGACTTTGGAATACTTTTCTTCAGACGGAGTTGGAACAGGTACTCCCGGAACGATAAGTTTTTTCCATTTGGAGTCAAAACTGACCATTGTGGTGATATTGGGTTCCCACGGCTCTGTGTTGAGTGGATAAAACTCGTCATATGCAACATCTGAGTCATAATACTCATCAGCAAGTCCGCCAAATCCATGTCCGAACTCATGAAGAAAAACTTTTGCAGAAAGAGCGTGGTCGGCTGTTGTTCCGCTGTAATAGTTATAAACACCGCCGCCACCATATATTTTACTGTTTATCAGAACAACAATTGCATCATGAGGTACTGCTGCTGCAAAGTCATTCACCGATTTCATATCCTGTGTAGTCAGGTACCTGTCTGTTCCGAAAGTATAAAAACTGGAATTGACGGCTGTATTTACATAGATACCCTCACCGGGAATGTCGGTCCCGGAGTCCTGTGAAACAGCGTCAACAGCCCAGATATTTATCCTGTTCCTGAATTCTTTGTAAGGCTCTTCGGAGAAAAGAGCGTCAGCCATTCGCTTTACATCATGATGGAATTTATCCATCTCATTGGCTGTGTATCCCTCGGCAATGAATGCAATGTCGACCGACCTGACAGGATCCCCTGCTTTATAGATCTCTGATGTCTGAATGTTTACAGGTTTTTCTTTCCTGATAAAATAGTCTTTAGGGTCTATCCTTGTATCATACAATGCATTGAATGATCCGTCGCGCTTTCTCTCACTTATTACCAACCTGATCTTGTTTTTCGGGAACGGCATCGTCGCCACTTCATAAAATACCCTTGACATCGTTTTAGCTTCCGCGGTGGTCTGCCATTCCTGGAAAAGAGAACAGAAGCCTCTTGAATAAATTAGTTGTCCCGATGCTTCATCGAAGACCTCATATTTGAAATTTCCATAATTGAAGGGATCAATGAGATTGGTATTGGAGCCCGCCCAGAACGGCTCTTCCTTCATTCCCATTGGATAGATGGCTGTGTTTTTACTATCCCCGGCAAAAACATAATCAAATCTCAGAACCCTGGAATTAAAGTATTTGTCGAAGCTAACCTGCCCTGATACTGTTGTCATAAAAAGGATCAGTGCGCAAATGATTACTGATTTCATGTTTGTTAATTTCGGTTGTTATATGTAAAGCTATAAGATTTTAAATAACACTGATCAATAAAATAGTTACTTTTGCGACGAATTATTCAACAGTGTAGTCATGCGCTTCATGAACGATCCTTCGGTCTGGATCAAAGAACTGTTTATTGATTCAGGTTTAAGCCCCAGTATAGCTCTATTACTGAGTACGGTGACTCTTGTTGTGATAGTTACCCTTCTCAGCTGGATTGCAAACTGGATCGCAAAGATGCTGATCAATACTGTTGTGACCAGGATCGTACGGAGAACCAAATCACAATGGGACGATATTTTCCTGGAACAAAAAGTATTTTCGAGGCTTTCGCATCTTGCCCCGGCCTGGGTTATTTGGTCTATGGCCGGATGGGCTCTTAAAGCCTATCCTGTCTGGATGATTGCAGTTCATAAGCTGGCTTATATTTACATGGTCATTGTCGGCATGATAGTTATGCTGGCCTTCGTAGATGCATGGCACAAGATATACAACACACTTTCAGTTTCAAAGCACAGGCATATCAAGGGATATGTCCAGCTTGTCAAGATCATCATCATTGTTATCACTATTCTGGTATTGATCTCGGTTGTTTTCAAAACAAATATCGGATCGGTAGTTGCAGCAATGGGAGCTATGGCAGCTGTCCTGATACTAGTGTTCAAAGATACTCTCCTGGGTCTCGTTGCCAGTATCCAGCTTTCTGCAGATAACATGGTGAGGGTCGGGGACTGGATCACAATACCTTCAAGGAACGCAGACGGAACTGTAATAGATATTACGCTTAACAGTGTTATGATTCAGAATTTCGATAAGACACTTGTAAATGTCCCTACATACAACCTCGTGAATGAGTCTTTTCAAAACTGGAAAGGGATGGAGGAATCGGGAGTGAGACAGATAAAGCGTTCGATATATATTGATATGAGGACAATCAGGTTCCTGGATGATGAACTGAAGAACAAACTATCCTCTGTCTCTGTTATGAAAGAATATCTTGATTCTCAGGATATGGTTTCGACCGATGAATCTGTTGAAGTGTTCTTTGATAAAACCAGGCTGACCAATCTTGGCGCTTTCAGGTATTATGCAGAGAATTTTGTGAGACAGCACCCGATGATTGACAAAAATCAGGCGCTTATCGTCAGGCACATTGCACCAGAAGGTCTTGGACTGCCTCTGCAGGTCTATGCGTTCTGTAACATAAGCCAGACAGTACCTTATGAAAATACCCAGAGCGAGATCTTTGAACATTTGCTTGCTGTCGTGGGTGAATTCGGATTGAAAGTATTTCAGCAGGCAACCCCCGATGACCTTAGAAACCTTTCATGTTAAATTGATTTGTTGAACTTAAATCTGTATGAATTATGGCTGACCTAAATACCAGAATTAGCGATTTCATCTGGAAAAGCATTAATGAAAAGCATGTTTCCGGGAAAAATGATCCTTTTTGGGAATCTCTTGTAAATGCAGGAACCGAACTGTGGCTTGATACAGGCGATATGGACGAGGCTGAAGCAAACTGGACAGCTGAAATGAGCGCTCTGACAACAAACAATACTCTGCTTAATAATGAGATACAGAAAGGGATCTATGATATTTTTATTACTGAGGCTAAAAGTATTGTCAGGGAACTTCCTCAGGAGGAAAGAGTTAAGGAAATCGCGTTTATCCTCAATGCCCGGCACGGTCTCAGGCTTGCGCATAAATTCGGCGGGTATGTGAGCGTCGAGCTTCATACCGATACAGCTCATGATATAAAGGCAATTCAATATTACGGAAGAAGATTCCATGATATCTGTCCTGATCAGTTCATTGTCAAGGTGCCATATACAGCCGAAGGATTGATTGGTGCAAGGTTGCTGAAGGATGCAGGTGTCAGAATAAATTTCACACTTGAATTCAGTGCCAGGCAGAACGTGCTTGTAACTCGGCTTGCAAGACCTGATTTTGTGAATGTTTTCCTTGGCAGGATAGGTGCTTACATGATCAATAATAAGCTTGGCGACGGGTCGGGTGCCGGTGAAAAAGCAGTTGTGGCTTCGCAAAACTGGGTGACAGCAATGTCATCAGAAAACCCGTGGCAGACAAAACTCATAGCTGCAAGTCTGAGGAACCATGAGCAACTCGAACTTCTTGCCGGTACAGATGTTTTCACAATGCCTCCCAAAGTGGCCGCTTCAGGTCATAGTCACCTGTCGGGAAAATTTACTTCCCGCATGCACGAGAACTATGATGTAAGCGTTTTTGATGAGTCAACCAAAACTGGGATAGAAAAATTCTGGGAAGTCGACAACAACGTGCTCAATCTGGCTGAAAAACTTGCCACGCAGGTCCCTTCAAGCGGTATAGAACTCGTGCATATTGCTCATGATATGGGCTGCGGAGATATGTTCCCTTCTTTGACAAGAGAAGAAAAAGTATTCATTGCATCAGACGGTAAAATACCTGTTCATTCCAGGTGGGCTCAGAAAATCAGTGAAGAGAAAGTAGCTCCCGACACACTGCTTACACTTGCAGGACTTGCCTCCTTTACAGCTGACCAGGCAGCGCTGGATGAAAGGATAAGAGGTATTATCGAGTAGAACCGACAGCTGGCCGGTATATTCCAGCCTGATATTGATCCCGGAATGTGGTTTGAGCGAATCCTCAGGCTGAGTTACCTGATCTGTAACTTTCTCTGTCTTACAATCTCATACATCAGTATCCCCGCTGAGACTGAAACATTGAGCGACTCAATAGATCCCGTCATTGGTACGCCAACCTCAACATCGGAAAGCCCCAGAAGTTCCCTGCTGATTCCCTTATCTTCCGAACCTAAAACAAGGGCTGCAGGGCCGGTCATCTGAGCATCAAATGCCGGAATTCCTGACTTCTCAGTTGCTGAAATAATCCTTAGTCCTGAATCTTTCAGAAACTCAACTGCTTTCACGATACTTTTTTCCCTGCAAACGGGAAAGGTGTGCAGGGCGCCAGCCGAAGTTTTAATCGCATCGGGAGTTATCCTTGCCGATCCTTTCTCGGGAATAATGACTGCATGAGCTCCCATACATTCTGCACTTCTGACGATTGCCCCGAAATTTCTGACATCTGATACCCCGTCCAGAACAAGAATAAACGGATCTTCACCTTTTTCCCAAAGGAACGGGAGGAGAGTGGAGATATTATGGAATTCGATAAGGGAAAGCCATGCCAGCACCCCCTGATGATTTTTCCTAGTTACAAGCTCGATCCTTTCAACAGGGACGATCTGGTAAACTATGTTATTGGATCTGACAAGCACCATCAGTTCATGATATAAAGGTCCCTGAAGACCCTGCCGGACAAGCAGCCTGTCAATTTGTTTCCCGGCCCTGATAGCCTCTATGACTGGCCTCAGACCGAATATGCAATCTTTTTCTTTCAGCATCTGAATTTGAGATTTTACTTAAAGCTTTTCCGGATTATCGAGACGGAATACTATGCCATTCCTCCAGCTTGTTATTGCTTTGTCCCAGAAGGTGACCAGTGATTCATTCCTGGCAAGATACATATCATTGTCGGAAAAGGGGCTGTCTCTTTTTTTGAAGTTGAAGAAAATATATTCTTCCTTGACACTATACCTGCCTCCCCATGATGATTTGACAACAGGTTTCTTATAGCCCCAGTTTTCCCCGTCAATCGTTTTGTAAACCTTATCAGGCGGTCCGTAAATGATATAGATCATCCCTCGTTCACTTCTCCAACCTTCAGTAAAAGATGTAAAATAGAAATTGGAATAAAGTACCCTGGTATAATATATTCTGATAAGTTCCCTGGCTTTATCAACATTGCCGCCAATCTTGATCCAGAAATCGTCAAGCGCTACCTTCTTTTTTACAGCTTGATTAAGGGTATCCATTTCATCCTGGGTGGCAAGGTATGCCAGAGGACCAATCATGGCCTCCGGTGTTTTCATATTCGGAAATGTAGGGCCAAGGTTGAAAAAGCTGTATCCTTCTTTTATGTCACGACTTATTGTACAATGGTAAATCCCTTCTCTGGGGAACATCATTGGAAGCGTATCTGAATAGGGAAGAGCTACAGTTCTTTCAGGATCATAATCAATGGTTTTTGACGGGAGTACCATTGAAGGAGGATCAGGGATCTCCGAAAATGGCCTGTAGTATGAAATATATAAGCTGTCGAAATGCCCTTTTGAATATAAAAGGTTAACATATTCATTGACCTTCAGGATTGGATTGAAGAGTTCATGCTTGTCGAAATGGCCGACCACCTTGAAATTATACCTGTTGTTGTAAGATGAGGTGTTGAATGGCACAAATGTCTGAACTACCGATAATCTGAGCCTGTCAAGTATTCTTATTTCTATATTGTAGTCATTTCCTTTTTCAACCTTCAGCGGAACCTGGTAAACATATTCAGGCCGTCCTTTCTGTTTAATGATGCTGATATTATATACAGCGGTGTCGACCAGCGATTTGCCCTGGCTGACGTTAAACAGCTTGACACTGATCAGCATCTGCGCGGTTGGTACTCCCTGGGGATTTGCCTCGGAGAAAAACAGGTCGGTCGTGAAGAATTTTACCGCGAGGATAGATTCTGCGTCCGATGAGTTATAAACATTATAGCGTGGATTTATTGAATTCTTGGTGGGATTATAGAGATATGAAAGGTCCTTGGAATCAACTACTGGTTGCGTTGACATGCAGGAAAACGTCATGAAAGTGACTGACAGAAGTATGATCATGCTTCCTGAAAGTCTTATAATCAGATTTCTGTTCATTCCCTTGGCAATTTATTCATTTGTTATCCAATCCTTTCCATCCTATTCTTATCCTGCACAGTTCCTTATTGTCGTTCATCCTTATTACCGAATGACCGATAATGGAATTGTCAGCCTGATCAGCCATCGTTTTAATTATAACCACATCTCCGGATTGGGATTCTGCAAGATAGTTTATTTCAGCCGACTTCGGAACATTGTTGAGAACGAAATCCAGAGTGTAGGTGTCTGACACCCAGGTAAGATATCTAACGTTGTTTACATGCAGATTAATATCCAGGTCGCTGACTTTTATTTTATACAGATCAGAAATGTCGCTGTCATCAACGTGGAAATCGAGTTTTGAGGCATAACGCAGCAGGCTTTGATTTGGATGCAGATCCGAATAAAATTTGGAGAGGATCGTATCTGGTCTCTGTATTTTTTTCGTTATCCTGTCAAGGATGAGCCACGATGAAGTGGCCGAAGCGATGTGTCTGCCATCCTTGTAGCAAACCTCAAAGTTCCTCAGGGCAAATAGTTTATCAGTTCCGTTTGGCCATGTCGTGATGACTATCCTGTCTTCCCATTTAGGCATCTGTGTAATTTCCGCGTATATCCTGGAAAGGACCCAGAAACGGCTCTCTCTCATAAGCGCTTCTCTGCCGAATCCAAGAATTATTGCATGGTCGGACGCGATATCCTGAAGATAATTGAACAGCGCATGGATACTAAGTATTCCGTCAGGACCTGTTTCATAAACATGTACTGCGTACTCTTTTTCAAACTGCATCAGTTCGATCATTGTTCATTTTTCTGTAAAAAATCCTCAAGTTCCTGACTAAGCACCGTCCATTTTTCCATCTCCTTGTTCAGCTTTTCCTTGAGCTCCCGGTATCTCTCAAAACTGGCCTGGTGATCCGGTGTGTAGCTGTCTGGTTCCATGAATGTCTTGTCAACAGCCTGTATTTCAGATTCAAGTTTTTCTACCAGAGTTTCCGATTCTTCAAGGTTTTTCCTGAGTTTCCTGAGTGAGCGGTCATATTCTTTTTTGTCAAGATATCTTTGCTTGCCTGCTGATACTTCAGTCAGTTGTGTTTCAGCTTTTATTTTTTCTTTTTTTTCGATCTCCTTCAGGCTGCTTATTTTTTTCTTTCTGAGGAATTCATATATCCCACCTATGTGCTCTTTAATCCGGTTATGCCGGAACTCATATATTTTACCGGTTATGCCGTCCAGGAAATCCCTGTCATGCGAGACCACAATTAATGTGCCATCGTATTTTATGAGCGCCTGTTTGAGGATGTCCTTCGATCGCATGTCAAGGTGGTTGGTTGGCTCGTCAAGAACGAGCAGGTTCACAGGTTCAAGAAGCAGCTTGACCAGTGCAAGCCTTGAACGTTCGCCGCCGGAGAGTACTTTTACCTTTTTATCCACCTCTTCCCCCCTGAACAGAAATGCACCGAGCATGTCGCGTATTTTTGTTCTGACATCTCCTCTTGCGATCTGATCTATTGTTTCAAGAACGGTTAGTTCTTCATTCAGAAGTTCATCCTGGTTCTGGGCAAAATATCCTATCCGGACATTATGCCCTATTTTTAATGAGCCGGTGTGATCGAGCTGACCAATAATGATCTTGGAAAATGTTGTTTTGCCTTCACCATTGCGTCCGACAAAAGCGACTTTCTCGCCTCTTGACAGTTTGAAACTGATCCTGTTCAGAACCTGGTGAGCGCCGTAAGTTTTGGAGAGATCCTCCGCTTCTACAACAACTGTCCCTGAACGTGGCGACGGAGGAAACCTCAGGTGGATAGCACTGGTATCATCTTCATCGACTTCGATCCTTTCAACCTTATCGAGCTGCTTAATTTTCGACTGGACCTGTACAGCTTTTGTAGCTTTATATCTGAATCTTTCGATGAACTTTTCAGTGTCCTCTATCATCTTCTGCTGATTCCTGTATGCAGCGATCTGCTGTTCTTTTCTTTCTGCTCTTAGTTCGAGATATCTGGTCCAGGATGCTTTGTAATCATATATGCGGCCAAGGGATATCTCGATTGTTCTCTTAGTTACATTATCAAGGAAAGCCCGGTCGTGTGAAACAAGAAGAACCGCGCCATAATATCCCGAAAGCAATGATTCCAGCCATTGTATTGATTCTATATCGAGATGATTGGTCGGCTCATCGAGCAACAGCAGAGATGGCTTTTTTAAAAGGATCTTGGCCAGCTCCACCCTCATTCTCCAGCCTCCGCTTAATTCTTTTGTGGGCCTGTCAAAATCGGTCCTTTCAAATCCCAGACCATAGAGAGTCTGTTCAGCTTCTGCCATATAATTAGCACCGCCAAGCATACGATATCTCTCCTCAACTACAGTAAGATGGTCGCATAACCGAAGGTATTCAGCCGATTCATAATCGCTTCTGCGGGCAATCTCAGAACTGCAGTGCTGCATTTCTTCCGAAAGGCTCAATAGCTCAGAAAACGCTGTAATGGCTTCATTCATTACGGTAGTGGTATCATCCACCTTCATCTGCTGAGGCAGGTAACCGAGAGTAACCTCCTTCGACATGTCAATCCTTCCGGAGGTAGGAGCCTGCAAACCTGCAATTATTTTGAGTAAGGTGGATTTTCCCGCACCATTCTTACCGGCAAGGCCTATCCTGTCCTGCTCATTTATAAGAAAGGAGATATTAGTTAGCAGATCGAAACTTCCAAATGAAACAGTAATGTCCTGAACAGATACCATATTAATTATTATACTGGCTGAATAGCCGGAATAAACGACTGCAAATATAGGAAAAGAAAAAATGAAGGGACGACTGCCGGTATGCCAATAATGATATTACTGCGGTTTTTATCTTATGAATTAAGGCTATCTTTGCATCTACCTGATGCATTTTATATAAATCGTAATCACAAAAATCAAGCATTATGCCTAACCTCGGAATCATCATGAAGATACAGGTATTTCTGTCAGTGTTTGCTGTGCTGCTTGTATCCTGTAAAAAGGAAAATTCTGATCCGGTATATCAAAAATTTGTCTCGAAAGAGGTTGCAGTGCATCTCTCAAAAGAATATATGTTAAGTCTGGCAGATGTTTTTTCGGAGACCTATCCGGCAGTATCCGAAATAAAGCCTTTGATTGGATCCAATGTAACAGTGTATAAAATCATTTACAGAACTACTGTTAATAATAGTAGTATTGAAGCATCCGGACTGGTTTGTGTGCCTACAACACACGGAAGTTATCCGGTATTGTCGTTTCAGAACGGGACGAATACGCTGAATTCCGGTGCACCTAGCATGGATCCTGTTTCTTATTCATTTCAGATGATTGAAATGATAGCTGCAATGGGATATGTAGTAGTTATGCCTGATTACCCCGGCTTTGGAGCTTCGGCGACCATTCCACATCCTTATCTTATCAGGGATGCAACTGTTGTGCCGATTGTTGATATGTTTTCAGCTGTAAAGGAATTTGTTCCGGATATCAGTGGTATTGATCTGGAAAATGAATACTATCTCCTTGGATATTCCCAGGGCGGCTGGGCCACACTCGCCCTTCATAAAGCGCTGGAACTTGATTACAATAGTGAGTTCACTCTGGCAGGAAGCGCCTGCGGCGCGGGTCCTTATGATCTGAACCTGATGATGGAGGGAATTACTTCCTTATCAGCATACCAGATGCCGGTTTACCTGGGATACATATTAAATGCATATTCATCATATAATCAGTTCACAAATCCTGTTTCAGATATAATCAATGAACCATATGCATCAAGGATCAGTACACTTTATACAGGACAACTGGCATCAGCAGATATTAACCTGCAACTGACGACTTCTGTCTCAGATCTGTTTAATCCTTCTTTTCTGGAAGGGTTCGCGACCGCACCTGAATATGCCACCGTGAGAGCGGCTTTCAGTAATAACAGCATTTCTGCATGGCAGACGGGAAAACCGTTAATGCTGATCCATGGTGCCAATGATACTGATGTCAATCCTCAGGCTACCGAGAACATGTACAGCGGGATGATAACTGCAGGTACTCCTCAGAATATGATAACGAAAGTTATAATTTCCGGTGCAGATCATGGCCAGGGTGTGGTGCCAGCCATTCTGCAGGGTCTGGAGTTCCTGAACAGCATAAAGGATTCAAAGTAAAGTAAGTAGTCAGTCAGCTTAATCAAAAAGCCGGAAAGTGGGAAGAAGAAAAGAACTACCTCTGTTATTAAATGTCAGGATAACCGATATCGCTGCAGAAGGAAATGCACTTGCCAGAGTAGACAATCTGGTAGTATTTGTCCCAATGCTGATACCAGGAGATGTCGTTGATATAAAGGTAATAAGGAAAAGAAAGAAATACCTTGAGGGAAAGGTTGTGAGATTCCATGAGTATTCACCCGACAGGATCAGACCGGCATGTGAACATTTTGGAATCTGCGGCGGATGCAAATGGCAGCATCTTCCTTATAACCTGCAGCTTAAATATAAGGAAAGACAGGTGCGTGATAACCTTGAGAGGATAGGTAAGGTGGAAATAACGGATTTTAATCCAATACTCGGGTCTGCTGATATTTATCATTACCGCAACAAGCTGGAGTTTACTTTTTCTAACCGCAGGTGGCATACTGAGGAAGAGGTATCGTCGGGGATCAGCTTTGAAAGGGAAGATGCTCTTGGCTTTCATATACCTGGCCTTTTTGATAAGGTCCTTGAAATAAAAACCTGCTATCTGCAACCTGAACCTTCAAACCTGATAAGAAATGCAGTAGGGGAATATGCCGGAAAAAATGATCTGGAATTCTTTGATCTCCGTGAGCAGAAAGGGCTGTTGAGGAATCTGATTATCCGGAATTCCATAGATGGTCAGGTAATGGTGATTGTCGTCTTTTTCTGTGATGAACCGGAGAAGAGGGCCGGACTGCTGGATTTCCTGGTTGAAAGGTTTCCCCTGATTACGTCACTGATGTATATTGTTAACTCCAAGAAGAATGACTCCCTGGGCGATCAGACTCCTGTTCTTTATCACGGGGCTGACCATCTTACAGAGGAGATGGACGGACTCAGGTTCAGAATAGGAGCAAAATCATTCTATCAGACAAATGCCAGGCAGGCGGCTGAACTTTACCGTATGACAAAGCGGTTTGCAGGCCTGACCGGACATGAGGTAGTATATGATCTTTATACAGGAACCGGGACCATTGCAAATTTCGTGGCTGGTTCATGCAGGAAGGTTATAGGTATTGAATATGTTGATGAAGCGGTTAAGGACGCTGAAATCAACTCTCAGCTCAACGGAATTTCTAACACTTCATTCTTTGCAGGAGATATGAAGGATATACTAACTGATGAATTTATGGCTGCCAACGGCAGACCCGATGTGATCATTACCGATCCACCCCGGGCAGGAATGCATGAAGATGTGGTGGCTGCCATTCTCAGAGCCTTACCTGAAAAAATTGTCTATGTAAGCTGTAATGCATCTACCCAGGCAAGAGATATTCTCCTGCTTTCACAATCATACTCACTGAGTACAGTCCAGCCGGTAGACATGTTTCCCCATACACACCATGTTGAAAATGTTGCCCTCCTGCTGAGGAAAAAGCTTTAATATTGGATGGCTGTTGATTATATAAATTTAATGTATATTTATTGCTTGTAATGTAGCAATACAGCCATGTCTGTCTCTAACCATCAGGATACTGATTTCATTTCGGAGCTTCCTGAAACCAGGATTGATGATCATATTGCCAGTCTTCGGTACGCAGGTATGATCCAGCATGCTCTTATGCCTGATCCCAGGTTCCTTAGGGGTTATCTCCAGGATTTCTTTGTTCTGTTTCTGCCGAGAGACATTGTGAGCGGCGACTTTTACTATGCTTTCTGCAACAGGCAGAAAGTATGCCTGGCAGCTGGTGATTGCACCGGGCATGGAGTACCGGGTGCGCTCATGAGCATACTTGGTATCAGCTTTCTTAATGAAATACTTCAGTCTGGCAACGGGCTCAATGCAAATCGGATTCTCAACCTTATGCGTGAGAAGGTGATGAAAGCGCTTCATCAGACAGGATACGGCGCCAGGGCAAAGGATAGCATAGATATTGGCCTGTGCGTTGTGGATTGCTTCACAGGTAAAATGCAGTATTCAGGAGCAAACAGACCACTCATAATGGTAAGGGATGGTATACTTGCAGAATTCAAACCTGATAAAATGACTATCGGGGTGGCCCCGATCAAGGAATTCCCGTTCACGAATATCCTTATTGATACCAGACCCGGAGATTCTTTTTATCTTTTCTCCGACGGATTCTCAGACCAGTTCGGAGAACTTACCAATAAGAAGTTCAAACATAAACAATTCAGGGGCCTTATTGAGACATTTAAGGATTTGCCTATGGCAATGCAAAAGGAAGCGTTCGAAAAGGCTTTCCTTGAATGGAAAGGTGATACACAGCAGGTAGACGATGTGCTTGTGTTTGGTTTCAAACTTTAAATTGTCAGGATAATGATGAAACTTACTGCCTTCAGGATCAGAAATTTCAGATCTATCGTGGATACGGGATGGCAGAATCTTTCCCCTGACAATATCACATGCCTTATCGGGCAGAATGAGTCAGGTAAAACATCCATCCTTGAAGCTTTAAATGCCTTTTATTCGGGCATGATTTCGGAGGATGTGCTCAGAAGCGACATTTCATTACCTGAGGTTTATTGCCGGTTTTCCGTTCCGGAAGGCTGGTTGTTGAAGATTACTGAAAATGCCGGAGCCGAACTGAAGGAACTCCTTAAGCGGCTCGACCATGTAGAACTGACAAGAAAATGGCTTCAGGACTTCAGCTCATCAATTACTGTAAGTGGAGAGATCAGCCAGTATCTCGACTCACTGGATGACGCATGGAAGCTTTATCTGACAGATGTTTCTGAAAAGCTTGAGACAGAATTGAAAGAAGTCAGAGAACTTGAAAACAGGATAGTAGCCTGTACTGATGAAGAGAACCTTATCAGATCACAGATTGGTCCAGTTAACGGTCATATACTGGGATTCAGATTGTTCAGGAAAAAAGAACCAGAGACAAGCTCCGCTGATGACAGCCATTTATATCAGCTGCGGGAACGGCTGATGATTCTGATGAGCGAAAAGGAGATCCTGTCGGCCCAGCTCTCAGGACGCATGGCTGTGAAAAGAGCCGGAGAAAAATGGAAAAGGCTTCGCGACAAGTACGTTTCTATGGAAGAACATATCCGGGAACTTTCAGTGAAATTTGAAGAGAGGCATCAGAGAATGACAATGCTGATGAAACCGGTGGCTGATGAAACAGATCCCGAATGGAAAAGTATCCTGAACGATTTCAGAAAAACCAGAGCCGAGAGGGATCAGAAAAAAACAGAAATTGACAGACAGGTTGCCCTTGCAGGATATATTATTGACGGTACTGATGAACATGTTGCTGAACAAAAAGTAGATTCAGTCATCGACTCTTACAGATCGCAGTATAACAGCGAGATACTTGGAAAGAAATATTTTGAAATCTGTCCGGTATTTGAAATGTTCGAAGATTTCGGGAGCCTGCTCCCTAACCGAATTGACCTTGAAGACATAATATCAGGGAACGAAAAAGTGGAAGGCTTTAAGGCTGCAAGAAATTTTCTTACCCTGGCACAGCTCGATTATTCCTTCTTTCAGCAGCCATCAGGCAGGATCCTTAAACAGAAAATTGAAAACCTGAATTATAGCCTTACCCGGACTTTCCACGATTTCTGGCAACAATCAATAGGAAGCAACAACAAAATTCAGATTCAGTTTGAACTGGAACATTATAATGCTTCTTACGGCAATAAAGCAGGTAAACCTTATCTGGAATTCTGGATCAAGGATGAAGGTGAACGCTTATATCCAAAACAGCGGAGCCGGGGAGTAAGATGGTTTTTGTCCTTCTATCTGGAACTTATGGCGTCTGCAAATATCAGTAACAGGCAACTGATCCTTCTTGTAGATGAACCTGGCGTAAGCCTTCATGCAAGAGCTCAGGAAGACGTCCTTAAAGTGTTCGACGATATTCGCGACAGAATTCAGGTGATTTATACAACACATTCACCTCACCTTGTCGAAGTAAATAAACTCCACAGGGTACTTGCCGTCCAGCGTGACGATCTGGAAAATATGAGGAGTAATACCAGAATACTGGATGCCATGAACCTGTCGGAAGCTTCCCCGGATACACTTACCCCACTTCAGAATATTCTTGGTAATCCGGTCGCCAGAGAAGGTTATTCATCCGACAGAATCAACCTGGTTGTCAATGATACAGGATCATTTTATGTCCTCAGCGCAATATTGTTACTTACCGGATTCAAGGGAAGGTTAAGCGTGATACCCTCAACCAACGTTTCTTCTATCCCGCTCCTATGTAATATTTTTCTCGGTTGGGGCCTCGATTTTGCTGTCCTTATCTTTGGTAATGACGAGGAGAATGAGATTGCCGACCTGCTGAGCAATGCCTTTTTTAAGACAGATACAGGAGGGAGGGATCCTGTCGTTCACGTTCCCGGAACTTTTCTTAATGCTGAAGATCTTTTTTCCACACTCGATTTTAAAAATTTTATTCTTAACAGCAGGGAAGGAATAACAGTTCCTAACTCTGTATATATAATTGATAAAGAATTGCCTAGAAATTTTCTTCTCAGCAGGTTCCTGAATCAGGTGAAGGAAGGAAAGATAAAACTGGAGGACCTTGATGAGGAAACAACCGGTAATTTCAGACAAATCGCGGATATGCTAAAGGAACTGAAATAAAATTTTGATAAATTTTGAACTTAAAACTTGATTTCCTACTTTTGTCGCGCCTGCATTGTTTTGACATGTTCATTGAAACGACGGATCCCTACCAGGAGAAAAACATTTGAAGTTACTTTCTCATTGGTTGCCGGAACAATGAAACCGGTTGTTCAGATTGTAAAAACAGGAAACAGATTGTTAAAATAAAACTGTATCACTGTTACCCGGTATGTTCTTAAACTAGATTGGTGAAATTTGAGTGAAAGGCGAAACCCTTCCGTACGCGAAGGATGAGTAACACTCAAAATATGTTCTTAACATTATTGGAAAGATTTGTGAGAGGCTTAAACCAGTCCCGATGAATCGGGACTAAATTGCTGTATCACTTAAAAATAAGTTCTTAAACACTATTGGAGAGATGGGTGAGTGGCTTAAACCAGCAGTTTGCTAAACTGCCGTATGGGTAACTGTACCGGGGGTTCGAATCCCCCTCTCTCCGCAACTGCAAATTATTTCCCGACCGACGCAAGGAGGTCGGGATTTTTTATTTATGCCGGGGCGAGCATGCGAAGCAAAAGCGAGCACGGGCATAAATAAAAAATCATGCGAGGAAACGAGCATGGAAATAATTTGCAGTTGCAAGGATCTCGTCCCAGGGATCGCCGCAGGCAATCCTCCAATGACAAATGAAACAGAGCAAGATCCGGGTTGTCTGTTGCAGGGTTATTAAATTAGATGTCATGCATGCTTTGTAAGTAGTTTCCCTACAATTATAAAGTGTTGACAATCGAAATATCAGGTTCTTGCAATATTCCTGTTCAGAAAAAAGGCGGCTCCAAAATATTCAATTATAAGCCTGTGTAACAGTAATGTACAGTCTGTTAATGAAGACTATACCGGCCCTCGGCCTCAAGAACTGAAGGGGCATAATATACTTGGAAATATTAATGATTTGGCCAGATTACTTTGAAATTCCGATTTATTTTATTTGCTTTAAAATATCACTGTGAGAGTCTTAAAAGGTCTAATTATCTATCATAATTTTCAATAAAATGAAGAAACAATTACTGTTAATACTATCGTTATTTATTATACTGTCATTAGTATTTATAAGCTGCAAAAAAGATGATAAAACAACGCCGGCTACTCCTTCCATCTATGTGGCAGGCGTGTCAGTAAACGGAGGAAAAAGCCTGCCCGTAGTCTGGAAAGACGGATTGGCGACCAGCCTTGCTGATGGTGCGGAAAGTTGCGAGGTATATTCTGTTTATGTATCCGGCGGCGATGAATATGTTGCGGGTTATTTAATCAGCGGAACAAGAACGGTGGCAACGATCTGGAAGAACGGATCACCTACCAGTCTTACCGATGGTACATATAATTCAGTGGCAAAATCTGTTTATGTGTCGGATGGTGATGTTTATGTAGCAGGATATCAATCCAACGGTATATTTATTGTAGCTACAGTCTGGAAAAACGGATCGCCTGTTAACCTTACTGACGGTACACATAGTGCATATGTTAGCTCGGTATATGTATCTGGTAGTGATGTATATGTTGCAGGGTATGAATATCCCGGGACAAACGGTGTACCTGTATCCACAATCTGGAAGAACGGATCGGCTACACACCTATCCGACGGAACGAAACAAGCCCTGGCCTCTTCAGTATTTGTATCAGGAGGAGATGTTTATGTGTCAGGGTATGAAAGCAATGGTACAAGAATTGTTGCAAAAGTCTGGAAAAACGGATCGGCTACTGACCTTAGCGATGGTACGAAAGATGCTTATGCCAACTCTGTATATGTATCCAGTGGCGATGTATATGTGGTAGGGCAGGAATACAACGGATCAGCATTTGTCGCCATAATCTGGAAAAATGGATCAGTATCAAATCTTACCGACGGCAGTCACATGGCCTCTGCTCACTCTGTGTATGTATCAGACACCGATGTATATGTGGCTGGGGAAGAATACAACGTAACAAAATCTAATATGATCGCCAAAGTCTGGAAAAATGGATTAGCTACTGATCTTACTGACGGTCTGAATCCGGCCTATGCCTATTCCGTTTTTGTAAAATAAATTATATCTTGATCCGCAAGAAAAAAATAAAATAAGTGTCAGGTCAACTCACTGAGACACATTCCTAAATATGTAAAAATCAACCTGATTTGCTTCAATCCAAAGGAACTCAGGTTGATTTTTAGTTTTAAATTGAAGATGCATAAAGTCAGCATTGGGAAAGCAGATTTGATAAAAGAGGCTAGGTAAAGCTTTTTATTTAATCCGGAACAAGCCATGCGCAATCTGGACCGGAGCCGATATAAATAAAAAACCACACAAAAGGAATAAGTAGCGTATCAGAAATTGAAGGACTTTATACTGTCCCTTTTTTCGTTCGGTTTTCTATTGTCAGCTCACCAGATCTGACATTTTGCCGGCTATATTCAATATAAAACCGGACTTTCAATGTGAATTTTTCATCGGAATGAGTTTGCGTAGCTGAATCTTTATCCCTTTGCCGATGATTTGCCGGATGAATTTAAAAATATGATCTACAGGGATATGTATTTATAGAAGATAAGGTCACTGTAAAATATTTTAACTTTTATTAACATTTTTAAATAAATTTTCTTTTTCCTGATGTCAGGATAACTTTTTTTAATATATTCGCACCGTGATTTTAAACGAAAACGATTCTAACAAAATCGACGGTTTTTAAAATAAACAAAGTATTAAAAAAGGTAAAAAAATGAAGAACAAAGTTTTAATGGGATTAGCTGCTATAGCAATGGTTGCTATCCTTTCAAGTTGCGGTAAAGTTCCGCAGGCTCAGATTGATGCTACAAATGCAGCTATTGAAACTGCAAAGACAGCTGAAGCTCCTGTTTATGTTCCTGCAGCATTCGCGGCAGTTCAGGATTCAATGAAGGCTATCATGGCTGACGTTGAAGTTCAGAAATCAAAATTATTCAAGAAATTCGGCCCCATCAAAATTAAACTTGATGCTACCCTCGCTCTCGCAAACAAAGTTGCTGAAGATGCAAAAGTAAAGAAAGAAGAAGTAAAGAAAGAAGCTGAAACAACTCTTGCTGCAATCAAAGGCGTTATTGAAGAGAATGGCAAGCTTATGAAGAAAGCTCCAAGAGGAAAAGAAGGTGCTGCAGTTCTCGAACAAATGAAAACTGACATGGCTGCTATCGAAGCTTCTGTTGCCGATGCACAGGCTGCTTATGACAAGGGTACTTTCATGGATGCTCTGAACAAAGTTAAAGCTGCAAAAGACAAAGCTGACGGTATCAATACCGAGCTGAAAGATGCTATCGACAAAGTAAAAGGTAAAAAGAAATAATTGAACTTACCTTTATGAGAATATGAAAATCCCGGGGATAATCTCCCCGGGGTTTTTTTTAAAGTATTGCAGGGTGATGAGAATGAGATGGAGTAGAATGGCAGTTTACGCTGCGGCAGCAGTTATAGTTATAGTGATTGTTATACTCCTGGCGCATCTTACTCCGAAGCCTCCGGTAAAAGCAGTCGAGAGCGCAAGGGTTAAGCTGGCTCAGGCAGGATCAAAAAAGGCGGATACATATTCCAGAAAGATTTATACCGAAGCCCGTATTCTCTTCGACTCAGCAATGGCAAACTGGAGCAGGGAGAATAAAAGGTTCATCTATTTCCGTAATTATGGTAAGGTTGAGATGTTTGCAAATCAATCCGCTAAAAAATCGGAAGAAGCCGCAGATAACGCTGTTAATAATTCTGTGAGTCTGAAAAAAAATCTTGATGAGAAACTGGATACTCTTGATAAACTGGTCGATGATCTGACTAAATTCTTTAACGATTATCCTCTTTCAACTGAGGTAAGAAACCGTATTTCCAAAGGAAAATTACTCCTCGAAGAAGGCCGGGTGAATTACAAAAAAGGCGACCTTATCCCCGCTAACAGAAAGGTTACAGATGCAGAGTATCTTCTTACTTCCTGCCATGATATAGCAACCACAAATCTTAAAAATTATTTCAATTCATATCCCACCTGGCGACGGTGGGTAAATGCCACTATCAAAGAATCGGAAAAAAGTGGCGATTATTCAATAATTATTGATAAATTTTCACGAAAATGTTTTCTCTACCTAAATGGGGTGAAGAAATTTGAATTTGATGCAGAGCTTGGAACAAACTGGGTCGGAGACAAACGTGTGAAAGGGGATAAGGCAACACCGGAAGGGATGTACCGGATCGCGAAAAAAATGGACACTGGCAGAACAAAATACTACAAAGCTTTATTACTTGATTATCCGAATGACGAGGATAAACGACGATTCAGAGAAGAGATTGAAAGAGGTTCTCTCCCTAGGAATGCCAAAATCGGGGGACTGATAGAAATTCATGGTAACGGAGGAAAAGGAATCGACTGGACTGAGGGATGTATTGCACTTACAGACAACGAGATTGATGTGGTATTCAGAAATGTTAAGGTAGGCACTCCCGTTACAATAGTAGGTTCGGTCGTCGATCTGCAGAATGCAATGAAAAGATAAAGCAGCAGAATGGAAAAAGAAAATATTTCGGATGACAGACTAAATACTGACCAGGTTGAACCAAAGGGATCCATCCCTGAAGCTCTTGTAATTCTTAGTCAGCCAGGTGCAAATGACCACCAGGAAGATCCTCCGGCAAGAGGACTCTCAAAAACGTTACGCTTCTTTCTGAGCCTGATAATCTTCATAGCTGTTCTTGTTGCATCTGCATGGTTCATTTTTTACGGTGCAGCCAGAGTCGCTGAACTTACATCAGGGCATCGGACCAATACTACACTTAACAAGCAAATCAGACAGAGTTCATCCTATAAAAAACAGATGGGGCTCGTTGAAAAAGATATTCAACGCCTGGCAAAAAAATATAACGCTTACACTTCCGGGCAGTCTTATATCGTGATAAATACCACCGATAACCGCTTCTTTCTTTACCAGAACAAAAAGCTTATGAGAGAAGGTTTCTGCAGTTCGGGAAGCTATACATTGCTCCAGACTCATGGAAACAAAAAGTGGATATTTAAGACTCCTAAAGGGAAATACTGGATACAGGGCAAAATGACAAATCCGGTTTGGAAGAGACCCGACTGGGCATTTGTGGAGGAAGGTTTGCCTATTCCTCCCAGGGATGATCCTTCACGTTTTGAATATGGTGTTCTTGGCGATTATGCTCTTACCATTGGCGATGGATATATGATTCATGGAACAATATATAAACGATTCCTCGGAATGCCTGTTACTCACGGTTGTGTGAGGCTTAATGATGAAGATCTTGAGGTTATATACAAAACCCTTAACATAGGATCGAAAGTTTATATTTTCTGATCCTGTACAAATTTACTGTATGGAAACTGAGAACGCCAAAAAAAGCTCCTTCAGGAAAATATTACTACTGATCCTGATTTTCCTTTGGACCTCTTTCCTCGTGTATTTTGCAGTCATGATGATGCTTGCTCCTGTACGCAAAATGGAAGAGCTGAAAAGGGAATACGGCCAGGTACAAACCGAACGTCCTGCCACCGAAAGAAAGGAGGGAAGTAAAACCCAGACTGTGAAGAAAGTGAAGGAAGCTGATAGGAAAGATCAGATTAAAGATGATGTCGAAAGGCGGTTCCTTTCTGAATCGGAGTATGTTAATAAGTTGAGGATAAGAGCTTTCCTGCAATCAAAGATAGTGATGGCTGAAACAGATTCCATCTATCTTACAATCAATCTTGTAGACAGTACTATGAACCTTGAGATTAGCGGGGTCGTGGTCCATTCAGCTAACATGAAAAGCTTCAGGGCAAGCAGCATCCTTGAGAATGGGAACGAGGATATTATTTCATCCATGCTCTCAACACCGCTTACTATCGCTTCAGATCTCTCTACTATCAAAAAGGAGCCGGTGATGATTAAAATGGCACCTAAAGATACCACCGAATATAAACCTGATATAATGCCGGATACATCCCTCACGGAACCGGTTAATTATATTCTTGAAATGACCAATGGCATCCGTATTTATGTTTATCAGGATGAACATGAGAAGAAAATTGACAGACAAACTGCATTCAAATTCGATTGGGATGACAGAATGAAACAAATTCTGGATGCACTTAAAAGTATTATGGTATTTAAAGTCCCGGATTATCATCCCTACATCAGGATCAGACTGCCACGAGCTGATGCCAAGATCATATACAGGGCTATCCCAAAAAACGGACAGATAACCGTATTCATGTAATTTTGATTTGCCGACCTGATTTCTGTCAGCGATTTCCCTTATCTTTATGTGTAATTGAAGATAAAACAGATAATTGATCCCGGATCATTTCCCTTGATGCCATTGTGAAAAAGGGATATGCATCATGACCGGGATTGTCTTGATACAGATCACAGATAATCTGTAATACTGTATTTTACCTGGCTGAGATGGTTAATTGCATGTGAATGGGAAGATTTACAGGAATAATAGGCATTATTTTTATTCTCGGACTTGCTTACCTTTGGTCGGATAACAGGAAGAAAATTAATTACAGGCTGGTAATTACCGGACTTTCTCTGCAGATAGTTCTTGCTGTTTTTATACTAAAGATCCCTGCTGGTCAGCAAATATTCTACTGGATAGGAAGGGCGGTCAATAAATTGCTTGATTTTTCCGGAGAAGGTGCGAAATTCGTTTTCGGCGACCTGACTAAAGTCTCACAAATTCTCCCGGAGGGGATGGTTAAAAACGGTATTTTTCTTTTTATCCTTCTTCCGACAATCATATTTATCTGCATTCTGGTGGCTATTGCTTATCATGTTGGACTTATGCAAAGGATTGTGGCCGTATTTGCAAGGTCCGTTCACCGGGTGATGCAGGTCAGCGGGAGCGAGGCTCTTTCCAATGTAGCCAGTATCTTTGTGGGTCAGGTTGAAGCCCAGATAATGATCAGACCATACCTGGCAGGAATGACAAGATCGGAGCTGCTTGCATCCATGACCGGAAGCATGGCCTGTATCGCCGGCGGAGTCATGGCAGTGTATATATCCATGGGCGTGCCTGCATCATATATCCTTGCTGCAAGCCTGATGGCAGCTCCGGGGGCACTGGTGATATCGAAAATCGTGTTTCCGGAGACCGAAATATCTGAGACCAGGGGAACAGTAAAACTCGAGGTAAAAAAGGAACATGTGAATATCATGGATGCGATATCACATGGAGCAAGTGACGGAATGAAAATTTCCCTGAATGTGATCGCAATGCTTATAGGTGTTATTGCACTTATTGCCCTCATTGATGCACTTCTCGGTTATCTGGGACATCTGCTTTCATGGACCGGTGTGTCTCTGACAGCTGTCGGACTTAATGTTGACAATCTTAAGCTTAAAGATCTCCTGGGAACGGTATTCAGATTTATCGCTGTTTTAATGGGAGTGCCTCCATCTGAATCAATGCATGTTGGTTCGCTGATGGGTACAAAAATGGTTGTGAATGAATTTGTTGCCTATTCCGACCTTTCCCCGATGATAAAACAGGGTGTCCTTAGTTCCAGATCGGTGGTAATTGCAAGTTTTGCCCTTTGTGGTTTTGCAAATTTCAGTTCAATAGCTATTCAGCTTGGAGGAATAGGAGTTTTGATACCTGAAAGAAAGGCAGACCTGGCCCGATTGGGTTTCAAGGCGATGATCTGCGGAACAATGGCATCATATGTCTCTGCATCCCTGGCCGGGATTCTTGTCTGATCAGATAAGCATATAACTAAATCCTGTTCAAATCGCATAAAAGCAGGTTGACTATTTAGTCTGCTTCGATCGCACCTGTTGTATTGGAATCTGTTTATTCTGAAATTGACCGGAGCTTGTTCAATGCAAAATAAATCTCCTGTAAAAATTGTATTAATATCAGGTAATCCAGGGGGATTGCCTGCGGCGATCCTTAGGAGGATATCCCTGCAACATCAAATTATTTTCATGCTCGTGCCCTCGCATGATTTTTTATTTATGCCTGCTCTCGCTAATGCTGGGCATGCTCGCTCCGGCAAAAATAAAAAGCCGAGTTTCTTGTGTTGGTCATCATTATTTCGGGGATTGCCTGCGGCGATCCCTGGTTGGGATCCTTGCAACATCAAATTATTTCCAAGCTCGTTCCTCGCATGATTTTTTATTTACGACTGCTCTCGCTAATTCTGGGCATGCTCGCTCCGGCAAAAATAAAAAGCCGGGTTTCTTGCGTTGGTTGGATTTATTTTGGGGGATTGCCTTAGGCGATCCCTGGTAGGATATCCCTGCAACATCAAATTATTTCCATGCTCGTGCCCTCGCATGATTTTTTATTTATGCCTGCTCTCGCTAATGCTGGGCATGCTCGCTCCGGCAAAAATAAAAAGCCGGGTTTCTTGCGTTGGTTGGATTTATTTTGGGGGATTGCCTTAGGCGATCCCTGGTAGGATATCCCTGCAACATCAAATTATTTCCATGCTCGTGCCCTCGCATGATTTTTTATTTATGCCTGCTCTCGCTCATGCTGCGCCTGGCTCGTCCCGGCATAAATAAAAAATCCCGACCTCCTTACGTCGGTCGGGAAATAATTTGATGTTGCGGAGAGAGGGGGATTCGAACCCCCGGTCCCACGGATTGCAGAACAACGGTTTTCGAGACCGCCGCATTCGACCACTCTGCCATCTCTCCAATATAATACAGCCGCATTGATCATCCCGATTCATCGGGACCAATTCTCAGATATTTTTCAGTAGCTGTTGCACAATCGGTCCTGTAAATGAACTTATGTTTCCTCCCTTCATATGGATGTTTTTGAAGGCAGGGCTGGCAAAAATAATAAATATTTATCTCATAACAGCCCCGGTTAAGGAATTAGCTTACCTGAATTGAGCCGCCAGCAGGCACAATGATTAAAAAAGTGCACCCAATTGTTTGAATCAATGTTATAATAGACTTAATTTGTGTCAAAGAATCCTAAATCAATTAACCTAATAAGTTTCTATCTATGAGAATAAGAAATGGTCTTGCGATAGTCATCGCATGCGTTATCCTGTCAGCTTCCGGATGCAAATCGACCCCGGAACCCGACAGGTCAAATCCTTTCTTTTCGGAATTCAACACGCCATTTAATGTTCCTCCATTTGAGAAGATCAAGGCGAAACATTACATGCCTGCCTTTGAGAAAGGAATGGCAGAAGGACGGGGAGATCTGCAGAAAGTTCTTGGCAATACAGCTGCACCAACATTCCAGAATACTATTGAACCTCTGGATACTTTGGGTTCGCTTCTGACAAAAGTGTCGTCTGTGTTCTTTGCCCAATCATCTGCAAATACCAATGACTCACTTCAAAAGATTGAGGTCGAGATATCTCCGAAGCTTTCCGAGTACAGGGATGAAATAATGCTTAATCCGGATCTCTTCAAGAAGGTAAAAGTGATCTATGAAAATATGGATAAGGATAAGCTGAATAGCGAACAAAAATTCCTCCTTGAGAATCTTTATAAGAATTTTGTCCGGAATGGAGCGCTTCTTTCAGCCTCAGATCAGGATACCCTCAGGAAACTTAACCAGCAGATCTCGGTGCTGGCTGTAGCTTTCAGTCAGAACGTTCTTGCTGAGACAAATAAATTCAAATTGGTAATTGACAAGGATGCTGAATTGAAAGGGCTTCCTGAAAATGTTATTAAAGGCGCATCAGAATCAGCAAAACAAGATAGCATGGAAGGTAAATGGGTATTTACTACTCAAAAACCCAGCATGTTACCTTTCCTGACATATGATGAAAACCGTGAGCTCCGCAAAAAGCTTTATGATGCTTATCTTACAAGGGGAAATCATAATGATAAGTTTGACAATAAGAAAAATCTTGCAGGGATTGTTTCCCTCAGAGCTAAAAGAGCAAAACTTCTGGGATACAAGACTCATGCGGACCTGAATCTTGAGAACAGGATGGCCAAGAATCCTGCTAATGTATATGCTCTTCTTGATCAGCTTTGGAAACCGGCACTCCGTGTTGCAGGTCAGGAGCTTGCTGAAATGCAGAAAATTGCTGATAAGGAAGGCGCAAATTTTAAACTGGAACCTTCAGACTGGTGGTTTTATGCTGAAAAACTTCGGAAGCAGAAGTATAACCTTGATGACAGTGAGCTCAGGCCATACTTCAAACTTGAAAATGTCAGGGAAGGCGCTTTCTCTGTCGCCAACAAGCTCTATGGTATCACATTCACCAGGATCAAAGATATTTCACTTCCTCATCCTGATGCCATGGCATTTGAGGTTAAAGAGGCTGACGGATCGCTGATAGGAGTCTTGTATATGGATTTCTATACCAGAGCAAGTAAAAGCCAGGGTGCATGGTGCGGCAGTTACCGCGATCACCACTGGGTGAACGGGAAAGAAGTGAAACCGGTCGTTACCATTGTTTGCAATTTTAGTAATCCCTCAGGTGAAACACCTTCGCTTCTGAGCCTCGATGATGTAAGTACATTATTCCATGAATTCGGCCATGGTCTGCAGGGTCTTTTCTCCTCCAACAAATACAGTATGACTTTTGCATCTATGGATATTATCGAACTTCCTTCCCAAATAATGGAACACTGGGCAACTGAACCGGAAGTCCTTAAAATGTATGCAAAGAACTACAAGACCGGTGAACCTATTCCGGAGGAACTTATCAATAAGATACAGAAGAGCAGCTACTTCAATACAGGCTTTGATAATGTTGAGCTGATGGCAGCTTCAATGCTTGATATGGCATATCATACCCTGGAGGCTCCCGTTAACATCGATGTTGACAAATTCGAGAAGGATTATCTCAAAAAAATCGGACTCATAAAAGAGATCGAACCCAGGTACAAAAGCACGTATTTCCTCCATATTGCAGGTGGCTATGATGCAGGCTACTATTGTTATACATGGGCTGCTGTGCTTGACAACGATGCATATGAGGCATTCCGGGAAAAAGGAATTTTTAACAAGGAAACTGCAGATTCATTCCGGAAAAATGTTCTGGCTCCGATGGGAATAGTTGATTCCAGACAGAGCTATATTGACTTCCGTGGAAGAGAGCCAATAATTGGTCCGCTGCTTAAAAACAGAGGGCTTTTGTAATCCTCTCTTCAATATGCATATTGTTTCTGATATGGCCCTGATAAGTCTGACAGGGTTGTCAGTTGATGAGATCTCAGATTTTATCGGGCCATCCGGATTCAGGAAATCATCTGCATTATTGATATGTAATAACATTTACAGGAAAAGGATAAAGGATATTCCGGATTTCAGGAAAATTTCCCTGAAACTCCGGAATTTTCTTTCGTCTGTCTGTACATCAGGAATCTTTCCACCGGAATCTTCTGAAAAATCCATTGATGGTACAGTCAAATATCTTTTCAGATCTGCTGATGACAGATTTTTTGAGACAGTTTTTATTCCTGAAAAAGAGAGGAATACAGTTTGTGTTTCAACTCAGTCGGGATGCCGGATGGGATGTTCATTTTGTGCCACTGCCGGATACGGATTCCATGGGAATCTCTCAGCGGGGGAGATACTTAATCAGGTCCTGGCGATTCCGGGTTCAGATAAGATCAATCATGTTGTTATGATGGGCATGGGTGAACCCATGGATAATATTGATAATGTATTGAAAGCATGTTCAATCCTGACTGCAGAGTGGGGAATGGCAATAAGCCCCAGAAATGTGACCGTCTCGACAGTCGGAATAACCCCGGGGATAAAAAAATTCCTGAATGAATCCGGTTGTAATCTGACAGTTAGTCTATTATCCCCTTTTTCTGATGAGAGAAAAAAACTTGTCCCGGCAGAAAATAAATATCCTGTCAAGGCCATTACAGAACTTCTCAAAGAGTATCCTTTGAGAAAGAAGAGGCGGATCAGTCTTGCCTATGTCATGATTGAAGGGATGAATGATACTGATGAGCACCTGAGGGAACTAAAGAGGCTTGCCGGTGGTTCTATGGTCAGGATAAATCTTCTGCCATACCATTCCTTACCGGGAGATTCTAAAAGATCATCATGTCATGAAAAGATGATGCATTTCAAACATGAGCTGATAATTTCAGGAATATCGGCATCGATACGCAAGTCAAGGGGCGCAGATATTTCTGCAGCCTGCGGTCTGCTTGCTTCAGGCTTGTCTGTCTGAATCCTGGAAAGAGTTTAATCGGTTTTTTTTATGAGCTGGAAGAGATGTTCATCAAGATATCCGTCATTAGTCTTGATCCACTCTTTTTTGACTCCGGCCTGAATGAATCCAAGTTTACGAAATAACTCCATGCTCTCCTTATTGTTAGACAGGATGTTGCAATACAACTGGTGCATTTTCAGAGTCCTGAAACAGTAATCGATGAGCCCTGTCAGAGCCATGGTAGCAAATCCTTTTTTCCTGTAATCTTCATTGGCAATCAGGATACCGAGGCCGGCTCTTTCATGAAACGGATCAAAATCAAAGATGTCAGCAGTTCCTATCGTTATTTTGTCGTTCAGGTGCTCTATCATCAACCTTAACTGCCCGGTCTCATAGATACTTTTATGGGAATTTTCGAGGTATCTTTTAAGCGTATATTTTGAGAATGGGGAAATGGTGTTGCTGACGGCCCAGTACGATTCATTGTTCTCCCAGTCATAGAGCATTTCAAGATCTTCCGGCTCCAGCGCCCGTAGTTTAATGTCCCTGTATTTCATGATCGGCAGTAATGATTTCCAGAAAAACAATTGTTGATCGGAGGTCAGGAGTATTTATTTCGAAACCTTCTTTATAAAAATATCATCAGGATATCCTCGTCTCAGAAGGTCAGCTTTCCACTCAATAGCCTGTTCCCTGGACTGGAAAATCCCGGTTGTATACCGATAGAATTTATCCTGATCATTATACATCACCTTGATATCCGGAACAAACTTGAAATAGTTCATGTCGACCGGATTATAAAGAGCCATAACCTGAACAGTATAATAGAGTATTTTTGAATCGTCTATATTTTTGTCGTTGACGTCGTTAACGTGCAGATTCTTTATTAGTATGGTGCTGTCAACAGAATTGACTATCGGGATTTCATTGAAATTAAGCTTATCGTATTTCCGGGGCATATTTTTCATACTGGGATCGCGTACAAGGGCAATGTCCAGATTGAGTGCCGGCTTGTTCTCTTTCAATATTGCCGTGTCGATGGTATGTGTGAGATAGCCTAGCCCCGTATATACCAGCCGGTATTTACCCGGTGTTGCAGTGAAGCTGTAGTTGCCGGTAAATTTGTTTGGATAACCTGTATCCACTGTATCGCCCTTTACCCTGTCGATCAGGTGAATTCTGAACGTCTTGTCGAATGTCATGACTGTATCAGATAAGGATATTTTACCTGTAATCTCAGCGTAAAGCGGTTTTTCAGGCCCTGTAAAATCGAGAACAAAGATCTCTTTTTTCTTATAGCCGGTGGTTAAGGAATAATAAGCTTTTTTATCATTTTGCCAGGGTTGGAAGAACTTATCGTCATCACTGGTATTCAAAGGGTATCCCATATTAACTGGTATTTCCCAGACATTTTCCGATTTACTGCTTCTGAAAATGTCATATCCTCCCATGGAACTATGTCCTTCTGATGAAAAGTAAAGAATTGAATCATTTTCAGTTATAAACGGAGTATCCTCGTTAAAGGGTGTATTGACTGAAGCTCCGAGATTTTCCGCGGGTCCCCAGTCTCCATTGTCATCCTTTTGGGAAACATAGATGTCGAGATTTCCGAACCCGCCTTCACGGTTACTTGTAAAATATAGTCTTTTACCGTCTGCTGAGATTGAAGCGTGAGATTCGTAGTATTTTGTATTGATATTTCTGTTTAGTTTTTTTATCTGTGTCCAGGCTCCGTTTCTGAACTCGGAGGAATAGATGGCTCCATCCCAGTTGTCGTTTTTGTAAAGGAAAATTTCTGTGCCATCATTGTTAAGAGAACAGGTGGAACAATCATCCCCGGCTCCGATTGCCCTGGTAATATCAACCGGGTCCTGCCATTTGTCATCTGTTTTTCTTGCACAAAAGATTGCATTTACCATACCCCTGTGTTCGGTATAAACAATTGTATTGCCGTCAAAACTGACTGCCGCGTCATCGTTTACTGCCCCGAGACTGAATGCCCCCCCTAAAAGTTCCTTGCTGAAAGTTACCGGACGCTCTTTCATGGTAATGGCATTCCTGCAAGCCTGTATCTGCTGATCTATATATCCGAGATTCTTCATGTTTTGTCCAAGGGATGGATCATACACCAGTTTCTTGAAATTATCAAGAGTCTTCAGGGCTTTATCAAATTCGTTATTGATCATGTAAGCTTTGGCAAGAGAAAAGTAAGCATCCAGCGGAGCCTTTTTTTCCTTGAAATTATCAGTCTTTGCACTGTATGATGCATCTTTGATGGCATCTTCAAGATAGGGGACAGCCTTTTCTTTCTCTCCTGGTATATTGAGGTAACAACTGCCAATCTTATATTTGATGTTCATATTATTCGGAGATTCCAGCTGAAGGAACAACGGATTTGCAAGTTCATATTCCTCATAGAGGAGATATGTCTCCGCCTGAGTAAAGATCTTCCGTTTTTCTGATGCTGACTGTGCCTGGGAAACAGTGGATAGTGTAATAAGCACTAAAAGCTGGACAATGATCGCTTCGAAATTGCCTTTTATGGGACCCATTATTGGAAATTAATATTTTATGTCAAACAATAGTCATCCTGGTCCTACCGGAATGTGACCTTATATATATCTTCCTTCCCGTAACCTTCTCCCTCTTTCATCAAGGCCCTGTATCCTGACCTGCCACTATCTGCCGGCATGAAAAATATGTCATCATCTGGAGTGTTTAAAGGATATCCAAGATTTTTTGGTTTGCTCCAGGTACCATCGGCTTGCAGATCAGATCTGAAAAGATCATATCCTCCAATATTTTCGTGTCCCTGCGAACTGAAAAACAGTGTCTTCCCGTTATTTATCAGAAATGGACGATCTTCATTGAACTCTGTGTTAATTACAGGCCCCAGGTTTACTGCCTGCCCCCAGTCTCCGTTTACTTTGCGGGAAATATATATGTCAAGCCCTCCGTTGCCTCCCGGCCTGTCGGATGCAAAAACAAGCTCGCTGCCGTCTTCAGAGATAAAACCATGCGATTCCCAGTATTTTGTATTTATATTCTTATTCAGTCTTAAACATTTTGACCAGGAATCTCCCTTGAGTGTACTGAAATAAATATCACTGTTGTAGCTGTCGTCGCGCGACAGAAGCAATGTGCTCCCGTCAGAAGAAAGACATGATATATAGAAATCTCCGTCGGACTGAAGTTCAGGTGTTATGTTTTCAGGAACCGACCATTTGCCGTTTACAAGTTTCGAAAACATAACCGCGTCATAGAATTTCATCGATACCATAAATGCGAAGGCTTTCCCGTTGGAAGAGATCACAGGGTTGAAATTGGATTTTTCGTCATTGAAAACCTCGCCCATATTCTCTTCTGAGAACCTTACCGGTTCGTTGATCAGATCCTTTGCAGTGTCACAGATCCGGATCTCATGTCTGGTGAAATTCTGATTGACATGATCGTCGGGAGAAAGAGTGCCAAGATATTTTTCAAATGTTTCTTTCGCATCGCCAAACCTGCAATTAATACGGTAAGCGGTAGCAAGGAAGAATAACGCATCATAAGGTGCGGCTGTCTGTGTCAGAGTTCCTTCCTTGTGTTCAGCTGACATGTTTTTTGTAGCAGCTTCAAGATATTTAACTGCCAGATTCTTTTTCCCCGGGATATTCAGATAGCAAATACCTGCACAGTAGGCCAGATTTGAATTATCAGGAAATTTTTCATACAACTGAAGGTAATTAACCAGCGCATCAGGATAAGCTTCCTTCATCAGGAAGTATTCCGCATCAAGGAATTTTTCCTGTAAATTGTTGTTTTCCTGGGCCGTTAATCTAAAGACAAAAGTCAGCAATGCCAATATTAAGAATGCTCTCCTGCCCATATGGTTCCAATTAGATTAACAAATTTATTAAAAATAATGGCAAAAGATTAATAACCGTCGCCCTTATTTATAAATTCCAGAAAATCAATTTTCTAATCAGATTTCTTTCTTCGACTGCCTGTCCTGTAGATCAACATGGCTATGAGCGAAGCAAGAACGATCCCTACTATAGAATATATGACCCAATGACTCCCTTCAGGGCTTGTCTTCGGGTGTGTAAGTATGCTTTCTGAAGAGAGGTTCCTGTAGATAATCAGGTTTGCCACAGAGTGAAATGTTTCGTCCTCAGGGAACCTGGATATGTTTTTACTGTCGGTCATATATGCGAGCAGCTCTAAGGGGGTGTTTATTTTTTCTTTAGAAGGGTCAAAATCTTTCAGAGTTGAAGCTACAGATCCGATTGATTTTCCAGTGAGATCAGTAATATACTGACTGACGCTCATCTCTGGTCCGGCACTTATTGCTGCAAGCAGTAGTGACATCTCAGATGGCAGGACTTTTCCAGTCAGAGCCTCACTATAAAATGAATTCAGCCATTTCCCCCTGAGGCGCAGATCTTTTTTGTCGGTTGAAGTTACTGCATCGCGAAAAACGTTACTGTTCCTGTCCTTGTCGCAGAACACAAGTATTTTTTCCCTTATCAACGCAATGCCAGGATCCTGATCTCCGAGGATGATTGCCGCGAGATCATCCAGATCCCTTGCTGATATTAATCCATTACTCCGCCCGGAAGCATATTGCATAAGATCAGACCAGGATTTCAATCCTGATCCGGACAGGTCGATCGAATCAAGCAGCTTTTTCTGTTCGCCTTCTGAATTGGCCGCAAGAATATTTATTGCCGGTTTACTGAGAACATTGTCGGTCCTGGCCACCCTGAGTGCGAGCCTGTCTACTTCATCTTTCTGAATATTGTTTTTCAATTCTTTTGACTGCAGGTACGAGAGTACATCGTCAGGATCCCTGAACTCTTTTTTGTCGGCTTTCGAATCATTAATCAGCTTCTTCATGTTGTCGTCCGACCTGCTCAAAAGGAGCGCTACAAACGCATTGGTTTTCTTTTTAGCGATAACAGGAGCATATTCCGGTCTTACGATCTTTGGTTCATGTTTCGGAGTCAATTGTTCTTTAGTGGCAGCTTTTGGCTCAACTTCAGCAATTTTTGTTTCAGGAGTGACTAACTTCTTTTCAGGTATGACTGTTTTCTTTTCAGGAGTTACTGTTTCCATTTCAGGAGCAACAGTTTTCTTCTCAGGAGTAACGGTCCTGGTTTCAACGGCAGGAATTTTCGTTTCCTTACCGGCGATCAGTGTTTCCGGTTTGACGGCCTTTGTTTCCCGTGTCTCTTTTAGCCATTTAATAAATACTTCGACGGATGCGTTGTTATTAAACCTGTCAGTAAGATGAAAAACCACTTTGTTTTCTCCCTTTGCAGGTGCTATTTTATAATTATAGCTGGTTTTGGATATAGTATGATTTTCTGAGCTGATCATTTTCTTCCCGGCCCAGTTTTCTATGGTAAGTGTTGACAGTGGTTCCACGATGAGTGGAATTTCCAGCGAATCTCCATTTGTAACGGTTATCCTGTTGTTTATGCCTACAGACAGATCAGCGGTGAAATCATTCCGTTTAAGTTCTGTGTCAGGCACCTTGAAACTGTCGGATTCATAAGCCATAGGTATCGTGATTTCCCTTGTTACCTGTTTCCCGCCGAAGCCATCGAAATCAAACCTGTAGGCTCCGAATGGCAGGCTTACTGCATACCAGTGAGTATGTGGATCAGTATAGGACGTAATTGTTTTTCCGGGTTTTGTGCCGTTGGTGACGGTGAGCCTGACACTGTCCGTAAACGGTTCTTCTATGCCGGCAACCGTCGATTTCCCGTATACAACATATTCTCTCGGATGTTCTCCGGAGAAAAATTCTATCAGATAAATGTCCTGCCTGCCATTACCTCCCTCACTTCTGGCAGCATAATAACCTTTTCCCATATGAACCGACGGCTTGTAAAATATCTCATCATCCGTAGTATTCAGAGGGTAACCTTCATTGACCGGCTCTGTCCACTCCCCATTTGGTTTCAGCCTTGAAGAAAAAATATCATAGCCACCCATATTCTGATGCCCCTTTGAGCTGAAGAAAAGGGTTTTGTCATCCTTACTGAGGAAAGGTGCATCTTCATTGAACTGAGTGTTTATTACCGGACCGAGGTTCACAGCCGGTCCCCAGTCTCCACTGCTGTCACGTGATGAGACATAAATGTCAAGTCCTCCGTAAGTACCCTTCCTGTTGCTGGTAAAAAAGAGCTTTTTATCATCATGGGAAACAGTGGCATGAGATTCCCAGTATTTTGTATTTATATTGCTGTTCAGCTTTACCAGAGGATCCCATGTACCGTTCTCATAAGTTGAGGAGTATATAACGCCGTCATAGTCAGCGGAACTGTAGAGATAAAGTGTTTTCCCGTCAGCCGACAATGAAGTCGGGAACAAATCCCTGTCCACTTTCAGTATTTCGTTCATATTAACAGGAGGCATCCATTCCCCGTCTTTTTTTATAGAATACAGTATTGCATCATAAAATGCTTCGCTCCTTGAAAAGACAATCATGTCTTCCTGGTCAGACACAACAGGGTTAAATGTTGAGTTGCCTCCATTGATCATGTCGCCCAGCCCCGTTTTTTTTACGATTACAGGGTTTGCCATGAGTTCCCTGGCATTCAGGCACGACTGGATCTGCATATCCACAATGGCAGAATCATAAACAACCTTGTCCATGTTTTGCCTGAACTTCCTGTAGGTTTTAACTGCCTTATCGAGCTGATTGTTGATCCTGTATGCATTGGCAAGGTAATACAGAACATCGAAGGGAACTCCTTCTTCCTTGAATTTACCTTCCTTGTAGAGCGGATCAATATTTGCAGCCGCCTCTTCCAGATACGGCACCGCTTTAGATTTGGCTCCTTCTATATTAAGGTAACATTCCCCGATCCGGTATTTGAAATTCGCGTTGTCAGGGTACTTCTCAAGCAACTGCAGATAAATGGGCAGCGCGTCCTTGTAGGCTTCAAAAAGAATCCAGCTTTCAGCATCATAAAAATTATTCTTCAGCTCTGTCTTTGATTGAGAATAAATGACAGTGTAATTTATTGATACCAGAAGACATAGTGTTGGAATCAGCCTTTTCATAATTTTGTTTGTTTTTCTGGCGGGATTGCCGGTACACACTAATATCGGGGTTATTAATTGTCCTGTTATAATATGAAAGATGATTAACTTCCGGTTCTTCCTCTGAAGTACGAATATAAATGAAAATTACCAAATTTAGCTGAAGGGATTGGTCCTTTTTAGGATTTAAATGTTTTTTTAATGGAAGATATATGTATAGCTGGCAGTAAATGAGCTATTTGTGATTTAGCGGCAGGTAATGTCTGTAGTTAATTTATATGTGTTACTTAACAGTAAATCATACCTGTTTAATGTTGAAGGCATTCCAGGTGTTGGGAACACCATGGGTTACATCAACAAATTATTCCGGACGGGAATTCAGAATATAAAAGATCAGAAAGGGGCTTTTTCAGTATAATTCTCAAGGATCTCTCTGACACGTTGGAGGAACCGGCCCGCCAGAGCTCCGTCTATTACTCTGTGGTCATAACTCAGCGACAGGATCATAATTTGTCTGACAGCTATCATATCTCCATCGGGTGTTTCAATAACTGCAGGAGTTTTTCTTACAGCTCCTGTACCAAGGATGGCCGCCTGAGGCTGATTAATTATCGGAGTTCCTGCCAGGTTGTCATAACTGCCGAAATTGGTTATCGTGAAGGTGCCTCCTGTAATCTCATCAGGTTTTAATTTGTTCTTCCTTGCCCTTTCTGCCAGGTCGTTCACGGATCTGGCAAGCCCGGTGAGGCTTTTTTCATCGGCATTTCTGATGACGGGTACAATAAGATTCCCGTCAGGAAGTGCCGTTGCCATTCCGATATTGATATTCTTTCTCCTTATGATGTTAGTACCTTCAACTGAAATATTGATCATTGGGAAATCATGAAGCGCTCTTGCTGCGGCATCTATGAAGATTGGGGTCAGTGTCAGCTTTTGTCCTTCAGTGGCGAGAAATTTGTCTTTGACTGAATTCCTCCAGTTCATAAGCCTGGTTACATCTGCATCGATAAACGATGTAACATGGGGCGAAACCCTTTTTGACATTACCATGTGATCCGCTATTAATTTGCGGACCCTGTCCATAGGTATTATCTCATCGCCTTGTTGCCTGTCTGTATGCTCCTGTCCGGTTCCAGTCTGCGGTGATTCATCAGCGGTGACGGGTGCACCGGTATTTTGTCTCTCATCCAGCATTCTGTTAATATCATCCCGGGTTATCCTGCCGTTATTTCCAGTCCCCTTGATCCTGTCAAGTTCCTCATTGCTTATTTTTTCTCTCTCAGCAATATTTCTTACAAGCGGAGAAAGGAATCTGCCTGAAGGTGTTCTGCTTCTGAGCTGGGTGGAAGCACTTCCTCCTTCATTGGATTCCGCTATGTTTTTGTCTTCAGTTTTCGTTTTATTTTCTGTTTCACTGATCACAACTGGGGCTGCTTCCTGAATTGTATCTTTTCCATTTTCAATAATTGCAATCACGTCCCCGACTTTAGCAACTGTGCCTGCCTTCGCAATTATAGACACGAGGACCCCGTCCGAAGGAGATGGGATTTCTGAATCGACCTTGTCGGTTGCCACTTCAACAATAGACTGATCTTCCTTGATAGCAGTACCTTCCTGTACAAGCCATTTATTTATTGTCGCTTCAATAACCCCTTCACCCATCGCGGGCAAAATAACATTTATCCGTGCCATAGATACAAAGTTTACTCTTTAACAATCTGGCAGGATAATTGTTCCCGACCGCTTTTCCCGGCAGGGTTCAGAAAGATCAGATAAAGACTATTCAGCCCTGCTGGTAGGGATTGCGGTTATTTATCGCCCGGCCCAGAGTAATTTCATCAGTATACTCAAGTTCATCACCAACAGCTACTCCTCTGGCCAGAGTGGTTAATCTGATATTAAATTTGCGGAGTCTTTTATAGAGATAGTAGTTGGTTGTGTCTCCTTCCATAGTAGTACTGAGAGCGAATATGACCTCGGTAACCGATCCGTTACCGGCTTTTTCCTCAAGGGAATCGATCCTGAGATCTGAAGGCCCGATGCCATCAATCGGTGAGATTATTCCTCCAAGGACGTGATAAAGCCCGTTATACTGGTGGGTATTCTCGATGGCCATTACGTCCTGAATATTCTCTACAACACATATAATAGAACTATCACGTCTCTCGTCGCTGCATATATTGCATAGTTCCGTATCTGAAATATTATGGCAGATCCTGCAGTACCGGATCTCATTATGAAGCCGGATAATACTTTCCCCGAATCGTCTGACCTCTTCAGAATCACGCCTGAGAAGGTTCATGACAAGTCTGAATGCTGTCTTTCTTCCTATCCCTGGAAGAGAGGCAAATTCATTTACTGCATTTTCCAGCAGTTTGGATGGGAATTCTGTCAGGCCCATGGAATGTGATTTTTACAAAAATAGTCCAATTTTCGCGAGATAATATTGAGAGGGTGAATTTTCTCCCTTCCGATCTTTTTAGTATCCTTGCAGACTGAACAGTTAATTTATGGCTCCAACCCTGATACTAGGTATTTTCTTTACGTACACTGTCATTTTGTTCAGTGTCACATGGTTAACTTCACGTAAGGCAGATAATGCATCTTTCTTTATAGGTAATAAGGTATCGCCGTGGTTCGTTGTCGCTTATGGAATGATCGGAGCCTCCCTTTCAGGTGTTACATTCATGTCGCTACCGGGGTGGGTGAAGGAGACACAGTTCAGCTATATGGTTGTGGTATTCGGATATCTTTTCGGGTATTTTGTGATCGCGACGGTATTGCTGCCTCTCTATTACAGGCTGAAGCTTACTTCGATCTACAGCTATCTTGACAAGCGCTTCGGCTTCTGGTCATATAAGACAGGCGCCGGATTTTTTATATTATCACGTACACTGGGAGCATCGCTGAGAATGTTTCTGGTGATCAATGTTCTTCAGGTATTTGTCTTTAACGAATGGCATGTGCCATTCTGGATCAATGTTCTGATCTTTATTGTGCTTATCATTTTATATACTCTTAAGGGCGGCATCAGAACGATTATCTGGACCGATACCCTGCAGACAACATTCATGCTGCTGGCAGTCATTCTTTCTGTAATTTATATCAGCAGGGACCTTCATGTTTCACTTGGAGCGCTGGCAGGAGAAGTCAGGAATAGCCACGCTTCCCGGATGTTTATTACCGACTGGCATCATGAAAGATTCTTTATAAAACAATTCCTCAGCGGAATGTTTATAACTATCGTGATGACAGGACTGGATCAGGAAATGATGCAGAAGAACCTTAGCTGCCGGAATATTAAAGAGGCTCAGAAAAATATGTTTACATTCTCCGGGATTCTTGTAGTGGTGAACCTGCTTTTCCTGTTCCTTGGTGCACTGCTATTGATCTATGTTCAGACAAGAGGAATCGAGGTAAGATCGACAGATGATATTTTTCCGACAGTTGCTCTCAGATACCTGGGACCGACAGCTGGAATTGTCTTCCTGATAGGAATCATCTCAGCTGCTTTTCCCAGCGCTGACGGAGCCCTTACCTCACTGACAACGTCCGTAAGTATCGATTTTCTTGGTCTTGATAAGAAGAAGGATATGTCGGAAATATCAAAAAGAAGGATAAGATATATTGTACACCTGTCGATTGCCCTTGTTTTCTTTGTTACAGTAATATTGATCAGCAAACTCGGAGACAGGGCTGTTATCGACAAACTCTTCACAATTGCAGGTTATACGTATGGTCCGCTACTTGGACTATATTCCTTCGGATTGTTCACAAAAAGGATAGTTAAAGACTGCGTGACCCCTGCAATTGCAATTTTATCACCACTTATCTGCTTCTTCCTGAGCCGCTACTCACAGCAGCTGTTCAATGGCTATAAATTCGGATTTGAACTTCTCTTGCTTAATGGCTTGCTCACTTATATCGGATTATGGATCTTCAGCAGGAGGAGTACCGCGGATGATGCAGGCAGAATTGAATAATATCCAGAGACGGTATAATTAAAAAGAATACTGAACCAGCCTCTGTTATCTGAATTTAAGGGAGATTTTTATCTGAATTCATTAGACTGTGTCCTGTTGGTGGAATTGGTCCCCTGTTGTTGTGAATTGTTCTGATCTTCCTGTTCTTCAGTTTCTTCCGGCTCTTCTTTTGAAGTTATCACCCTGATCTTTTTATACGGTAAATTAAAGACCAGATAGTAACTAAATCCGGTCGTCATTCTTTTACCCGAATTCCCGAAACCGGGAAAGTATATAGGCCTTATTCCTTCGCTTTTCCCGGAATAGAGAAGCATCCTTAGATTGAGTGACCATCCCATGCTGAAATTCCTGAAGAACTGCGCTCTCATCCCTGGAGATAATTCAAGAAAATGCCCCCAGTTTTTCGCAGGAGGAATAGATGTCACAGCCTTGCCCCAGTAATTTGACTGAGAGAATTCGGGAACTTCCCAGTTGAACCTGCTTAAACCATACCTTATTCCGATACCGCCCCAGTAAATACCCATCGACTTCTTTGGCTTGAGAATATTAATATCTATTCCTGCTTTCAGATATGGTCCTTTACAGGTATAGCTGTAATTATATTGAGAGAATTTATAATCGAGGTAACCGGCATTGGCAGCAACTGAATATTTCTCATTCAGATTGACGGATACGCTTCCTTCCAGGCTGAGCGATTTATTGTCAATGAAATATGTTACAGGTCCGATGGCTTCAATGCCAACATTGACCCGGAGAGGAATAAACAGGGTATCCTGACCTTTTGCCTGAGTCAAAGCTGTTAACGCAACAACCAGGATACTAATAAAATATTCTGATATTCTCCTCATCTGATGTGGTCACTGTTTTTTTCAGGATTGATACCGAGTCAATTATGTTTTTTGTATATGTTACAGTATCAATATTAAAGAAATATGAATATCCGCATTCCTTGGAAAGCAGATGCAGCTCTCCCGAGTATCTGTATTCCATGGTATCGTATACCCCGTTTATCCTTATCACGAACTTGCATGAGGCAGAATCATAGTAAAGAGGAAATTCAATCGTTGTGGGGCTGACAGCTTTTTTATAAATTTTAACGGAGTCCAGTCCAACACCATACAATGAAACACTGTCGGGCGTTGCTGATATTTTTGTCTCCATACTGTAAAAAGTTGCTTTCGATTTTGCTTCAGTCTCATCGAAACATGTATTGGATGAACATGAAACAGACATGATGAAGAGCATCAGCAGAAGAACCAGGGAATAAAACTTGTTATGGTCGTATTTCATTTTCAGATGAAAGCATCAAATATATAAAAAATATTCGATCCCGGTGGTTGTGTCAGGTTGCGTGGGAAGCGGTGGACATGAAGAGAAGCCTGTAAACGGTGCGCCATGGTAAAATCAGAATTTGGGCAGATTTCTTAATATACCGTGAATGCCGTTCTTGATCCTGCCGAGGACATTGGGTTCCTTATCCCCGTTGAAATAAATTTCAGATATTATATTCTGGTACTCCCGGGTAAGATAGTTCCTTCTGAGTTTCAGGGTAGGAGAGAGTGCCCCTGACTGTGGTGTCCATTCTTCAGTAACAAGACGGAAGCGTTTGATCTGCTCATGTTCTCCGAGAGTGCTGTTGACGACCCTGACCTCCTTGCTGAACCTGTCGAGTACTTCCGGAAGTTCGATAAGCTCTGCATTATCCCTGAACTGAAGCTTCTCGAGAAAACACCAGTCATGAAGGTATGCAAAGTCGGGTGATATAAGGGCGCTGGCAAATTTTTGATTTTCACCAATTACCATTACCTGTTCTATAAAGGAAGACTCTTTTAACTTGTTTTCAATTACCTGAGGCGCGATATATTTCCCGGCGGAGAGTTTAAACATTTCTTTCTTCCTGTCGGATATTTTAAGAAACTTCCCGTCTACCATTATACCTATGTCGCCCGTATGGAACCATCCTTCGCTGTCGATGGCCTGTGCTGTCAGATCAGGCGCTTTGTAATATCCAATCATGACGTTATTTCCCCTGCACAATATTTCTCCGTCTTCTGCTATCTTTACTTCAACGCCCTCAATGACAGGCCCGACAGTGCCTAAACATATTTCACCCAGTCTGAAGGGGTTCACGGCTATGACAGGAGATGTTTCAGTAAGCCCGTAACCCTGAAGTACCGGCAGACCTGCAGCCCAGAATATTTTTTCAAGTCTCGACTGTAGAGCCGCCCCTCCGGAAACCATAATTGTAAGCTCGCTACCAAGAGCTTCTCTCCATTTGCTGAAGACAAGCCTGCGTGCAAAACGGAGACGGAATTTATAGAACCTGGAATTTCCTTCAAGCCTGAATTTCAGTCCAAGATTAACGGCCCAGTTGAATATTTTTTTCTGAAACCAAGGGAGATTTCTGCCCTTGGAAATGATATTGTCATAAATTTTTTCAAGAAGTCTTGGTACCGTGTTGAAAATATGAGGTTTGATCTCTTTCAACGCCTCTGAGATCGTACCCATGTTCTCGATGTAATATATGCTGATTCCTTTATACTGAAAATTATAATTCATCATCCTCTCATATACATGGCATAGAGGAAGAAAGCTTACTGCCCTGTGCCCATTTCCGAGTTTGTAAGCCCTGGAGGTAGTGATTGCGTTGCTTACCAGGTTACGGTGAGACAGCATGACCCCTTTTGAATTACCTGTGGTTCCTGATGTATATATTATTGTTACCAGATCTTCAGGTCTGATAGAATTCCTTATCAATTCAACTTCCTGCATCAGTTGTCCGGCATTCCGTCTGCCTTCTTCAATTATTTCCGAGAACGATCTTATACCATCAATGTGATCTATGGAAAAAATTTCCCTGAGTCCGATGACTTTTCCGGCAACCGGAGCTACCTTGTTATAAATTGATTTATTACCGACAATTATTATACGTACATCTGAATGATTCAGAATGTATTCATATTCATCTGTACTGATAGTGGGATAGATAGGAACATTAATCATCCCGGCCTGGGCAAGGCCGAGATCTATGAAGTTCCATTCAGGGTTGTTCCCGCTGATAGTTGCAATTTTATCTCCTCTGGAGTAACCCATGGCGAGAAGGCCGCAGCTTACCCAGTCAACATGGTCCCTGACATCTGCAGTGGAGTAAGTTACCCATTCATTGTCCTTTTTGCCCCCGTACATTACCTCTCTGGGGTATTTCTCATGATTCCATCTGACAAGATCGAAGGTGCGGCTGACTTCCATTTCTGCAGGTTTAGAGCTGACTCAGGATTTTTGATACTTTTTCAATTGCATTGTTGATTCCAGTAGGATTTTTACCTCCGGCTGTTGCGAGGAATGGCTGACCGCCACCGCCTCCGTTAATCTCAGCGGAGATCTCACGGATGATTTTTCCGGCATTGAGTTTCCCCTGATTAACAAGCTGATCACTAACCATTACCACCAGATTGGCTTTTCCTTCAATCTCCGAACCTATAGCAAGAACGGTGTTGTCAGAGGTGGTTCTTATTCTGAAAGCGATATTCTTGAGTATATCTGCTGAATCAGCCTCTATTTTTCCTGACAGGAACCTGATTCCGTTAATTGTAACAGCTTTATTTTCAAGATCATTGATTGTGACTGCCACCGATAATGACTGGTATTTCTCAATCGATTTCCTGAGAGCGGCGTTGTCTGAGATCAGTTTCTCCACGCTGTCTTTTACATTACCGGTACTTTTGAGAGTTGCAGCTAACTCATCTATCTGGTTCAGTTTTTCGTTGATATACTCCTCGGCCCCGATGGCCGTAACAGCTTCTATTCTTCTTATACCTGCAGCTATTGCGCCTTCCGAGACAATCTTTATGATTCCGATCGAGCCTGTGGATCTTACATGTGTTCCTCCGCATAACTCAACAGAATCACCAAATTCCACTACTCTTACCGTATCTCCGTATTTTTCACCGAAAAGGGCTATTGCACCCATCGATTTTGCCTTATCCACAGTAACACCGGTGGTGATCCTGCACTCCCTGTCCTCCCTGACCATGCTGTTTGCCAGCAACTCAATCTTATGCAACTCCTCCTTGTCTGGCTTGCTGAAATGGCTGTAATCAAACCTGAGCCTGTCAGGGGTCACCAGAGAACCTTTCTGCTCGACATGATTACCCAATACTTTTCTGAGGGAGTTATGGAGCAGGTGAGTTGCCGTGTGGTTATTGGCTGTCATGATTCTTCTCCCGGTATCTACCGATGCTCTGAATGTCAGATTGGGTAATGAAGGAATTCTGTCAGCAATATGAATGATAAGGTTGTTCTCCTTGATAGTATCCTTTATTGCAATATCCTCTTTTTCGGAAACTATATGCCCGCTGTCACCAAGCTGTCCGCCGGACTCGGCATAGAATGGCGTCCTGTTGAATACCATGTGGTACGTTTCCTTTCCTTTTACCCTGACTGTACGGTATCGTCTTATCTGAATCTCATCCTCCAGCTTTTCGTAGCCGGTAAATTCTGTACCTTCTCCTTCGCGGATGACGATCCAGTCGGCTGCTGTTACAACCGCATCCTCCCGTGACCGATCCTTCTGATTCTGCATTTCATGTTCGAACCCAGTGTAATCCAGCTCAAGCCCGTTTTCTCTGAGTATCAGCTGTGTAAGATCGACAGGGAAGCCGAAAGTATCATACATTTCGAAGGCTTTTTTACCGGGAAGAATTTTATTATGCTCTTTTTTAAGATCAGAGATGAGTGATTCCATCATCTTAAGCCCTTTGCCGAGGGTTTTAAGGAAAGCGGTCTCTTCCTCGAGAATAATTTTTGATATATGTTGTCCGGAGGCCTTAAGTTCAGGATAATGATTCCCCATTGTGTCAGCAAGAACCGGAACAAGTTTATAAATAAATGGTTCCTCGGCTTCAAGATCAGTATAGCCATACCTTACTGCCCGTCGGAGTATCCTTCTTATTACATAGCCGGCTTTGTTATTTGATGGGAGCTGGCCGTCAGCAATAGAGAATGCCACAGCCCTTACATGGTCGGCAATAACCCTGAGAGCTATATCCCATTTATCATTTTTACCATATTGTTTTCCGGTTATCGAGGATATTTCACTGATAAGTGACTGGAAAATGTCTGTATCATAATTTGATTTCTTCCCCTGGATCACCATGCAAAGACGTTCAAATCCCATTCCGGTATCAACATGTTTTGCCGGCAATAGTTCGAGAACGCCGTCTGATCTCCTGTTGTACTGTATGAACACAAGATTCCAGATCTCAATAACGTGAGGATGCCCTTTGTTCACGAGATCTCGGCCTGGTATCTTTTTCCTTTCCTCATCATCTCTGATATCTACATGTATTTCAGAACAAGGCCCGCACGGACCGGTTTCACCCATCTCCCAGAAATTATCTTTTTTTGATCCCTCAATAATCCTTCCTTCCGGATCGGAGAAACAGCCTTCCCAATAATCAGAGGCATCATTGTCTTTAGTTACATTATCATCATGGCTCCCTTCAAATATTGTAGCATAAAGCCGGTCCTCAGGAATGCCAAGACGTTTTACCAGGAATTCCCAGCTCCATTCTATTGCTTCCTTTTTGAAATAATCCCCGAATGACCAGTTACCAAGCATCTCAAACATGGTGTGATGGTATGTGTCATGACCTACTTCTTCAAGATCATTATGCTTCCCTGATACCCTCAGACATTTCTGTGAATTGGCTACCCGTTTTGAGGCAGGTTGCTGATTGCCAAGAAAAATATCCTTGAACTGGTTCATCCCTGCATTTGTGAACATCAGGGTCGGATCATTTTTTACCACCATTGGAGCCGATGGAACAATTGTATGAGCTTTGGATTTGAAAAAATCAAGGAACAACTGTCTCAGTTCCTGTGCCTTCATGTTAATAATCATTGCGTTAAATAAATATTACGTAAATTTGGCTTGTAAAATTAGTTTATTTGGTTTAGATTTGTCATTTTGCAAATACAATTATTCAATAAACATCTGCCTTTGCCACGACACAGGAAATACATCCTTGATCTTTCGGACCTGCAATTCAAGCAGGTAAGAATGCCATGGAAGACCAGGTTGTTGCGTGTAATCGTATGGTTTGCGCTTTCTTCTGCAATTTCGGTTTTTTACGTGACTGTTTTCAGAAGTATCTTCGGTTCTCCAAAGGAAAAATATCTCACGAAGCAGGTTGAAAATCTCAGACTTCAGTATGCCCTTATCGGACGTCAGCTTGATAATTCTACTCACGCTCTCAATAGTCTGCAGCTGTCGGATGATATGCGGTACAGGCCGGTACTTGATATGGACAGTGTGCCGGAATCATACAGGAGAGCCGGGTTCGGAGGTGTTGACAGATTCAGCGACCTGACAGGTTTGGCTAGTTCCGAACTGGTAATCTCTTACAGGTCGAAAATCGAAGAGCTTAAAAACAGGGCTAATATCCAGAAGGAATCATTCAGATCGATTGAGGAAAAAGCAACAGAATGGAAACGGGAAGTTGACCATCAGCCAATGATCAGTCCGGTCGATGTTAAATATCAGCTGGGAGATGGTTTCCGTTTCAGAGATGTTCACCCCGTCCTGGGAACACCACGTATGCATTATGGTCAGGATTTCATCGTACCTTATGGAACATCTGTCTATGCGACCGGCGATGGTACAGTGCTTGAATCCGGATGGAATTCAGGAGGTTTTGGTAATTACGTCGTGGTAGATCACGGTTACGGTTTACAGTCCACCTATGGCCATCTTAGTCAGATTAGGGTATCGAAAGGAATGAAGGTGAAAAGAGGTGACCTTATTGGTTTACAGTGGAAATTCCGGAACTTCTTCCGGACCTCATCTGCATTACCAGATTGACCAGTTCGGACAACATAAAAATCCGGTCAATTTCTTCAATAATGATATTACCGTCGGGGAGTATAATGAAATGATCCAGGCCCTCGCATCAAAATCTAAATTCAGATAAGATCTGACTCAGGACTTCCTTTTCCATGTCCCCCTTTCCTGCCTTAGGTTTTATATTTTTTGGAATTGAATTATCTTTGCCGTGTTATGGCCAAAACAAAATATAAGTTCAATCCGGAATCGCTCAGTTTTGACAGGATAAGGTTAGGCATCGGCGAGCTCTTCCTTAGATTACTTGCCTATTTTGTAGGTTCAGTGATAATTGCTGTTGTATACTGGCTCATCTTCGGTTCCTTTTTCGAGTCGCCCAGGGAAAAAGCTCTTGAACGGGAAGTTCAGCAGCTTACTCTTCAGTATGATCTGATTAACAGGGAAATGGGTAACGTGGAGAACGTACTTGACGACCTTCAGAAGACCGACGATAATCTTTACCGCACAATTTTTGAAGCTGAACCCATACCTAACTCACTCAGAGATGGCGGAGTAGGCGGCGTAAACAGGTATAAATCACTTGAAGGCTACAGGAATTCCAATATTGTTATCGAAACTGTTACTCGTCTCGATAAGATCAGAAAGAAAATTTACGTCCAGTCAAAATCATTCGATGAACTGATCTCTCTCGCCAAAAACAAGGAAGAAATGCTGAATTCAGTACCGGCAATTATACCTATTGCCGGCAAGGACCTGACCAGGATCGCTTCCGGATTCGGTCTGAGGATACACCCGATATATAAAATTATCAAGTTCCACTATGGTATGGATTTTACTGCTCCCGCAGGAAGTGATGTTTATGCTACCGGGAACGGGGTGGTAACTGTAGTAGAATCAGCTCAGAGAGGATACGGGAAACATATTGTAATTGACCATGGATTCGGATATTCAAGCTTGTATGCCCATCTGAGCAGCTTCAACGTAAGAGTGGGTCAAAAGGTCAAGCGGGGTGATGTGATCGGATTTGTAGGTAGCACTGGTACGTCCATCGCTAACCACCTTCATTATGAAGTCAAGCTAAACGGTGTGAATGTCGATCCGGTCAATTATTATTTTGAGGATCTTACCCCGTCTGAATATGACAGGATGATTGAGGTTGCCTCAAAAACAGGCCAGTCGTTTGATTAAGTCTATTTTATTTTCAAACATGAAAAGATTTTCGGTTTTTATAATGATATCTGCTCTGCTTCTGATCAGTTATTTAAATGCTGTTGCCGGTTCCGGACCGGAAGACATTCAGTCCGCGTCAGGCTCTTCCCCAAAATCAAAAACTCTGGTAATAACAGGGGTTGGCGATATTATGCTCGGATCGTGCTATCCGGATTCAAGACGGTTGCCACCTCATGACAATCCCCACCTGTTGATGGAGTCTGTCGCTGATACGCTTTCTTCATCAGATATCACATTCGGTAATCTCGAAGGATCATTTCTCGATCACGGAGCTCCATGGAAAAAATGCAGGGATACAACAATCTGCTATTTGTTCAGAATGCCCGAGAGATATATTTCCGCGCTGACTGCAACTGGTTTCGATATACTGAGCCTTGCGAACAATCATTTTGGTGATTTCGGAACACCGGGACGTGTAAAAACAAGAAAACTCCTCGATTCAGTTGGTATCAGGTATGCAGGACTTGTCGAACATCCATGGACTATCTTCAGAAAGGATTCAGTACTCTATGGTTTCGTTGCCTTTTCACCTGTGTCTGGTACGGTAAATATGAATGAGACAGCTGCCGCTGCTGCCATGGTCAGGAAGCTGGCAGATACCTGTGATGTAGTAATTGTTTCTTTTCATGGAGGAGCTGAAGGCGCTGCATATCAGCATATAACCAAGGTACATGAGATTTTTCACGGAGAGGATAGAGGAGATGTTTATCAGTTTGCCCATACAATGATAGATAACGGAGCAGATGTTATTTTCGGTCATGGACCCCATGTGACCCGGGCTATTGAGGTGTATAAAAACAGATTCATCATATATAGCATGGGTAATTTCTGCACGTATGGCGGAATTAATCTGGCCGGACCCAACGGACTGGCTCCAATAGTGAAAATAAAAGTCGACATCACCGGACGGTTTCTGTCAGGGAGGATAATTCCCGTGTATCAGGACTGGCCCGGAGGAGTGAAATATGATCATGGCGGAAGGGTTATTACCAAGATCAGAGAGCTGATGGCTGCCGATATAAAAGATGAGGTTATAAACCTGTCTCCAACTGGTGAAATCACATATAAATAACTGCTATGCCGTACAAGGAAACTAAAGTCGAAAAACTCTTCTACTCCATCGGAGAAGTGGCTGAAATTCTCGATGTGCCGGTCTCAACTGTCAGATTCTGGGAAAACGAGTTCGACATCCTCAAACCAATGAAAAATAAAAAGGGGAACAGACTGTTCACATCCTGCCGACCTCCGAAACCTGAGAATTATCCACCGACTGGTTAGGCAGGAAGGCATGACCCTTACCGGAGTCAGGAAGAAACTCTCTGAAAAATGGGAAGACACCGACCGCATGTTTGAGATCAACGAATCTCTTGGAAAGATAAAGGGAATGCTTATCGATATCCGCGACAGCATTTGAATATAAGCTAATCATGTTTATGATCCTTCCCCCGATAAAACAGGTTGCTGTAAAATCCATCCATGCTGCATGATGCCGGACAGAAATTATCCTTTGAACCTGGATGCTAATCTTTACCAGTCATGAAACTCTCTGATTTTTCAGGGTATCTCGATGGTGCTGTTCCCCTTTTCCTCCAGGAAAGCTGGGATAACTCAGGTTTACAGGTAGGTGAGCCCGATCAGGAAATATCTTCCGCCTTACTTACTCTCGACATTACTGATGAGGTAATGGATGAAGCGGTTAATAGCAGGACTGATGTGATAGTGTCACATCATCCTCTGATTTTTTCAGGACTGAAACGACTTATCGGACAGTCTGCAACTGAAAGACTGGTTGTCAGGGCTGTAAAGAATAATATAGCGATATACTCAGCTCATACCAACCTTGACTCTGTCTGGAACGGGGTCAGCTGGAAAATGGCCGAAAAACTGAGCCTCACGCATGTCAGGGTGCTTGTACCTGCAGGGAAGATGCTTGTTAAACTGGTTACTTTTGTTCCTCAATCCTATCTTGACAGAGTGAGAAATGCTGTCTTCAATGCAGGCGCCGGCTCTATCGGCAATTATGACAACTGCGGCTTTTCTTTACCGGGAACAGGAAGCTTCAGACCAGGTGAAAATACAAATCCTTTTGTGGGTGAAAAGGGGAAAGTGCATTTTGAAAAGGAAGAGAGATTCGAAACTGTAATTTTTGCCCGCGACACCAAAAAGATCATTGGAGCACTTCTCGATGCCCATCCATACGAAGAGGTTGCCTACGACCTTTATCCTTTGGAAAATACCAATATTAATGCCGGTATGGGTTGTACCGGAGAACTTCCTGAAGCGCTTCCTGAACCCGAATTTCTGAAACTGACCGCATCAGTTTTTGGTTATGAAGGTTTAAGATATTCCCGGAATAGAGGAAAATTGATCAAAAAAGTAGCAGTTTGCGGAGGCGCCGGTATATCATTCCTTAATAATGCAATCGGAGCGGGAGCTGATGCTTTTATCACAGGAGATATCAAATACCACAGCTTTTCCGAAGCGGAAGACAGGATACTACTGATAGATGCCGGCCATTTTGGAACTGAAAAATTCTCTGTTGAGATTTTATACGATCTAATTATCAAAAAATTCCCTAAATTTGCAGTCCGGTTTTCCGAGACAAATACAAATCCGATAAATTATCTGTAAACATGGAAAAAGCAAAAACTCATGAGTCCGAAATTTCTGTAGAGGAGAGATTACGAGCCTTATATAGCTTACAGTTGGTTGATTCTGAGATTGATAAGATAAAAACACTGAGAGGTGAACTTCCCCTTGAAGTTCAGGATCTGGAGGATGAGATTGCCGGACTGGAAACAAGGCTGGGTAATCTGAAGGATGAGGTTGTGAACCTTGAAAAAGCTGTCCTCAAGAAAAATAACGAGATAGGCGAAGCTGAAGCACTGATTAAAAAGTACGAAGAACAGCAGAAAAATGTAAGAAACAACAGGGAGTTCGATTCATTGTCAAAAGAGATCGAATATCAGAACCTTGAGATTGAACTGTTCAATAAGAAAATTAAGGAATTCAATTTTCAGATTGATGAAAAGAAAGTTGTTCTGTCTGAATCTGAACTAACGCTCAATGAACGTAAAACCGATCTCGAAAATAAAAAAGCCGAGCTCGACGAGATAATATCTGATACCCAGAAAGAGGAAGAAGGCCTTTACAAGAAACTCGAAAGTATTGAGCAGATGATAGAGGAACGTCTTTTGACAGCTTATAAAAGGATCAGGGGCAATGCAAGGAACGGTCTTGCAGTTGTTCCGGTGCAGAGAGATGCCTGCGGAGGTTGTTTCAACCAGATCCCGCCCCAGCGACAGCTTGATATAAAGTCAAGGAAGAAAATTATAGTATGTGAATATTGCGGCAGGATACTCGTCGATGACGAGATCATAAAGGAAGGACATATTTAATATACAAGTTATTTCAGGAAGGTGCCCGGTCGCGTTTGCGGCAAGGCACCTTTCTTTTTTTACTAACTTTGAACAAACCTTCTGACTGAAATGAAAAGCGCTGAATTCAAAAAACTGGTTTCGGAGGGTATCCCGGCATATCTGCCTGATCCCAAACCGTATGACGATACATTGAATCATGCCCCTAAACGGAAGGATATTCTGAACATATCCGAAAAGGAGCTTGCCTTAAGAAATGCATTGCGGTACTTCCCTTCAGAATTACATAATATTCTGGCTCCCGAATTTGCCAGGGAACTTGCCGATTTCGGGAGAATATATATGTACAGGTTCCGTCCTGATTATGAGATCAAAGCCAGACCTATAGAGGATTATCCCCACAGGAGCATAAGTGCGGCAGCTATTATGCTGATGATAACCAATAATCTCGACAATGCTGTGGCGCAGCATCCCCATGAGCTGATTACTTACGGAGGCAACGGGGCTGTTTTCCAGAACTGGGCGCAATACCGCCTTGTTATGAAGTACCTTTCTGAGATGACCGACAAACAGACACTAGTAGTTTACTCCGGTCATCCGCTTGGCCTCTTCCCGTCTCACGAGGATGCTCCCAGGGTAGTGGTGACCAATGGCTTGGTGATCCCTAATTATTCCTCACAGGACCACTGGGAGAAATTTAATGCCATGGGCGTTTCGCAGTATGGTCAGATGACTGCCGGATCCTATATGTATATCGGACCTCAGGGGATTGTACACGGAACAACAATCACAATACTGAATGCAGGCAGGATGCTTGACAGGACAAATGCACATCCCGGACGGAAGTTATTTGTTTCATCAGGGCTTGGCGGAATGTCGGGAGCTCAGCCAAAAGCGGCGAAGATTGCCGGTGTGGTTTCTGTTGTTGCAGAGATTAACCCTAAAGCAATAAAGACCAGATATGATCAGGGCTGGGTTGATGAAGTATATGAAGATCCAGATAAAGTTGTGGACAGGATCAGATATCTTCTGGAAAAGGGAGATGTGGTTTCCCTTGCCTACCATGGAAACATTGTGGATCTCTGGGAAAAGCTGGCTTCGGCTGATGTCAGGGTGGATATCGGATCAGACCAGACTTCACTTCACAACCCATGGTCAGGCGGATACTATCCGGGCCGGCTACTCGTTTGAAGAATCAAGGCGCCTGATGTCCGAAGATCCGGAAAAATTCGCAGAGGCTGTCAGGAGATCACTCAGAAGGCAGGTAGATGCAATAAACGTTCATACAGCCCGTGGAACCTATTTCTTTGATTATGGTAATGCATTTCTTCTGGAAGCCTCCAGAGCCGGCGCCGATATTCTCAGGGCTGATGGTGAATTCAGATATCCGTCATATGTTCAGGATATTATGGGGCCAAAATGCTTTGATTACGGTTTTGGCCCCTTCAGGTGGGTCTGCTGTTCCTGCGATCCTTCTGATCTTGAAAAGACAGATAAAATAGCTGTGACCGAACTGTCAGCTATAGCAGGGACAGCTCCCGGGTGTATCAGGCAACAGCTTGAAGATAATATTCATTGGATCAGGGAAGCAGCAGCCAACAGACTGGTTGTGGGATCGCAGGCACGTATCCTGTATGCAGATGCAGAAGGAAGAATAGCTATTGCAAGAGCTTTCAATAAGGCGGTAGCTTCAGGTGAGATTACAGCTCCGGTTGTGATCGGTCGCGATCATCATGATGTGTCCGGTACAGATTCGCCTTTCCGCGAGACTTCTAATATTTATGACGGTTCAAAGTTCACCAGCGATATGGCTGTCCAGAATGTGATCGGCGATTCTTTCAGGGGAGCAACATGGGTTTCGCTTCATAATGGTGGTGGGGTAGGCTGGGGAGAGGTCATCAACGGGGGATTTGGGATGGTTCTGGACGGGAAGCCGGAAACTACAGAAAAGCTTGAGAAAATGCTCTTCTGGGATGTAAATAACGGAATAGCAAGGAGAAGTTGGGCCAGGAACAGCGGTGCAGTATTTGCCATACAACGGGAAATGGAAAGAACACCGGATCTTGTAGTTACCATGCCTGAGCCGGCCGATGACGATGTAATTAAGAATGCGCTTGGCTAAATAACATTACAGTTCTTATCTGCTTTCAATAAGAACAACAGCAATTGCAACTATTCCTTCTTCCCTTCCTGTGAAACCAAGTTTTTCTGTAGTAGTAGCCTTCACCGATACGTCATCCGGGTCTATTCCGGTATTCTCCGCAATGGCCAGTTTCATCTGATCGATATATGGTGATACCTTGGGTTTTTCGAGGCAGATGGTACAGTCAATATTGATTACACTGAAACCTTTTTCCTTCAGAATGCCAGTTGTTCTGCCAAGAAGGATCTTGCTGTCTATGTTCCTGAATTCCTGACTGCTGTCAGGGAAATAATGACCGATATCCTTCAGACCTGCAGCGCCTAACATGGCATCACAGATAGCATGCAGAAGCACATCCCCATCGGAATGTGCAACACAGCCTTTATCTGAAGGTATATTAATTCCTCCCAGCCAGAGCTCCGGTCCTTTTTCGAGACGATGAAAATCTATCCCCTGGCCAATCCTTATTTTCATCCTTTTGGCTTGGGCTCAGTCCTGGGAGCATTGAAGTTAAATGCGAGAGAGAACCTAAGTGTCCTTGCCAATGGATTATTTGTAGTTGTTGGAATCAGGTATGAAAAATCGAGCGAGAAGAAGCTGAGTTTGAAACCCGCCCCGAGAGTGAAATATTTGCGGTTACCTTTTGTGGCATTTTCATGAAAATATCCACCCCTGATGGCAAACTGGTCGTTGTACCAGTATTCAGCCCCTGTTGCTATCTGCACCTCATGCATTTCTTCCTTGAACCCGCCTGGTGCATCATAGAAGGAATGGAAGATTGCGACAGGAACAGATACGTTAGGATCTTTGCCTGAAATTATATTCCCGCTTGTATCATATTCAGGTGGGGTAGGTACGAGAAGTTTATTGAGATCAAGTGTCAGAGTAAGCTTGTTATGAGGATCGAGGAACAGAGTGCCTGAACCGCCCAGTCTCATATTCATTGGAATGAAATCAGCGACCTGAGCTTCGGAATAGGTCATCTTTGAACCTATATTTGAGAAATTGAGTCCGACAGCCCAGATACCATCCCTGTTGAACAGATGCATAGTATTGCGGTACATTCCTGAAACATCAGCCGCATAAGAGGTACCTGCTTTTGTTGCGGAGCCTCCTGAATATGTTCCTCCTGTGAGGTTTGAATAAATGAACCTGAAAGCGATACCTCCTGAAAGATGTTCTGTGAATAACCTTGAATAAGCAGCATCAATTGCAAATTCATTTGGTTTGAATACTCTCTCGAGATTTCCGAAATCGTCGGTAAAAGGAACATCTCCAAGAGAGGAATAATTAAGACTACCGCTTATTACCTGCTTGCTGTCAATCCGATAATATCCTGCCAGGTAGGCCAGGTTAATGTCAGGAACAAGATTCCTCAACCATGGTGTATATGAGATGCCTACACCACCATTATTATCGACGAAAGCAAATTTAGCCGGATTCCAGTGCATGCTGTAAACATCAGGGGATGTTGCCACTCCGGCATCTCCCATGCCTCCTGCCCTGGAGTCAGGTGCGATCATTAGGAAGGGAACTACGGTTTGGATGGGGTTTAGTTTGTTTTGAGAATACAACTTGGAATATCCCTGCAAAAGGATCAGAGATATCAACATTGCAATTGTGGCTTTCTTCATTGTTTCTACTTTTTTTCTCTACTTTGAAATTACACAAAATTACACCTATTTACCAAATTTTTATCGATACAATTCAAATTAAAGGTGTGATTTTGATTATTTTCTATATAAACGTGATAAAAGATAGGTTTTCTAATGTAACTAAGAATGCTCCGGATTATTGTTTTAATATCACAAAATAATCATCTTACCGGCTGCCCTGGCTATTTCTCCGCTGGTAGTCCTTGCGGTTATGGAGTACGGATAAACACCTTTCCCTGCCTTTTCACCTCTTTCAACCGTGCCATCCCAAATTACCGGAGGAAAAGTATAACCTGATGCCGGAACCGTTGATTTTATCACCTTTAAAAGCCGGCCATCCATGCTGTATATATTAATTATTACATCAATCTCCTCGTCGGGTCTGTTATGACCGGCGGTTATCCTTGTTTCCGCTGTAAATGGATTTGGATAATTGATGAGGTTTCGTAGAATGAATCTGTCATTATCCTCCACTGTAAAGGCCAGATCTGCTTCGGATGAATTATTGTAATTATCCCACGCCTTCAGGGTCACAGTATGTTTACCCTTTTCAAGTGGCCCCAGGCCGTAATATATTTTGCCACTTGTATAACTGTCAAAATCATTCTCAAAATAGCTATTTAGGATTACAGGATCTGAGAGGTCGTTGTCGAGGTATAATTCAAGGTTATGGCCGATTGCCGATCCTGTTGTATTAATTCCGCTTGTGTCCTCAATGTAGGCGAGCAGCGCGGGATATTCATCTGTCAGTCCTCCGTTCCTGAACAGTGTGTCGTTCATATATAATTTTATTGACGGGCCCTGATTATCCGATCCGGTTGATCCGGAGAACCCTCCAACGGTTATGTCTGAGAAATAACCGGTAACATCCTCATTGCCTTCTGCTCCGTAATAGCTTATCCTTCCATTTCCAAATGAATAATCTATGTCGTGCGGGACAATGAATGTGAACCTGAATTTTCCATCTTTTGCCTGCGTTTTACCACTGAAAATGATATTACTGAACTGGTTGAATTCAAGTATATCTCCGCCATCGTTTGCAAGAGTTTTAAGTTCGGTTTGTTTGTCGAAGACCACAGGTGAGACTACCCCGTTGAAATTACCGGCCTGTATTCCCTGTAAGTGCTCCACATGTCCCGAAACGGTGACAACTGAAAGGGCAGATAAGGTGTCGTGAGGACCAGAGACAGGCTTACTGTTCACTGAATCAGTTATTACCGTTCCATGCCAGGGCCAGGCAAGCTTGAGAGCCGGATCTCCCAGCAGTGTAAAATTCCTCTTGTTCGGTCCGTCTCCTGTTCTGTTCTTGGCGATTCTGATAATGTCTCCAAGCCCAAGAGGATTTCCAGTTCCATCCCGGTCAAAGGCGCAACCCAGGATATTACGGTTAAGTGTGTAGTTAGGCGCGGAATAGACGAGCCTTGTTGTCGACATAAGCGCAATACCTCCACCGTCTTTGTTCAGAAGAACCATTTCACCTGCAGAAGTCTTTTCGGTCATCGATCCTGAAATAATATTGATATCCATATCATCAAACCTGCTGAATTCGCAGGTAGCAGTTATGAAAAGAGGAAGACGGCCTTTGTTTTTCCATGAATTTATATCGTCCGATTTTACTACTCTTTCATGCGCCAGTCCGCTTTCGTTACCGTGGCCTGTATAGTTGAAGATAAGACAGCCTTCATTTATCCTGTCATTGATGGCTTTGTTGACATCAGGATATGACTGTCCGCTTGACGATGTGACCTCTTTATAAGCATCAAGATAGATCTTGTGAGTATTAATAAATGGTACACTGTCGTGCAGGATAACATCCAGTCCTTCCGCATCTGCCATGTGAATATTGCCATCCTCGTCGTCAGCGGTGAGGCAGACATCATTCCTCCAGGCTCCGGTATAGGATGAATCGTTATACATAAAGATCTTATTTAGTATAGCTCCTGCCTCCACAGTATCGTTTACAGGTAACCGGCCTATTCCAATATCTTCTGTCCCTTCCGATTCGCCTTCTCCCTGCTCGAGCAATCCGTAAAAATCGTCAGATGTAAATGAAGATGTATAAATGTTAGAGTTTTTGGATTGATAGGTTGGAATAAAGTTGGGGTTACCGGGAGGAGGCGTGCGGTTCTCATATGATCCGTCACCGAACAGCAGGAGATACTTGAGAGGATGTCCGGTGCCTTTCTGGTTCATGTATTTCATCCTTATAAAATTTCTTATAGCGCAGATGTCCGGAATACCACCTGAAAATTCATTGTAGATCTGTTGCGGGGTTACAGTAAGGGACGTGATCCCATCGTGGGTTGAATGAAAACCTGCAAGTTTTTTCGCATACGATATGAAAAGCGGATGAGTCACAATTATCATGTCAGCTGGAGAAGATCCGTGCAAATCCTGATTTTCAAGCGGATTACTGTTAATATCAGGGATTGCAGCCTGGTCGTAGCTGAAAATGGCAAATGTTCTGAGAGAATCGCTACTGAACATGAATTTGTATTCCTGTCCGGATATTGCAGGAGTCACATTCATAACACTGAAAGGATCGGTAACATCCCAGATTATCATGTCACCTGACTGGCACGTAACAGTTGTTTCTGTTATTCTTCCGGGAGCTACTGACGCGGCATCGGATAAAAAGGAAGTTTTACCTTTGAATATATTCGATTTTCTACCCTTCAGCTCAAGATAATCCAGCCACCCATAGGCTCCCTGCTGCCCGTTATTGTCAAATTTTATGGTGTATGCAGGAGTTCCGGTATCCAGTCCGATATGTCCTGATGAGTCAGTAATTGAGGCGTATGTGCCGGTGGCATCAGAAAGATCTACCGGGTCGGTAATTATTGTACGTTCTGATGTTGTCCCTTCATAAAGTATAAAGCCGGAGCTTACTTCTGACCTTGCAGCAACTCTCATCCGGTATCTCAATCCTTCTTCAGTAATCAGATCAGTAAGCCCCGGATCTATTGAAAGAGACGATATTCTCTGAAACCAGTCACGACCTGATTTGATAAGATTTTCCTGGTCCTTTTCATAAACAAACAGAGCGTCAGAGGCTGAGGTGGAATATGTTGCAGGTTCGGAGGGCACAGCTTCCCGGCTTACCAGCCTGCCGGGAGAAGCGCCTGATGTAAGAAAATAAAAAGCAGTGTCGGAATAATTGTGTTTGCTGTGATAATAGTCCTTATCCACTGAATTGTAGATCCATCTTCCGGTCCCTCTGGCATAAAAGAGAAGGTATTCTCCATCATCCAGTTTATCATCGTTTCCTGTTATCCACACCGACAGTTGCCGGAGATCATCGGGAGCGGTATTGTCATTTAAAAAAGAAAGCGGACCCGCATTGTTGCCATATATCATGGGATAAGAAGGATTTTCAAGACCAAGCTGTTTTAGCTTCGAATAAGGGATCCTGTATATCCCGTCCTCAGTAACTGCTATCCTGAACCATTTACCTGTGGCAAGAACAGATCCCGATGCAGTAACCTGTGCCTGAAGTGAGCTATACTGGATAATGTACAGGAGAACCGATATTTGCAGGAATCTTTTCATGAAGTTTAACAAAGATAGAAATGTACTTCCTGATTGATTGCTAAATTTGTTTTTTTGTATTAAGTCCGGATTGATAATAATAACGATACCGTAACGTTCATATTGCAGCGCACCCTGTATGTTAAAAAAGCCATTGATCATCCTGTTTTTATTTTTATGTTCAGCTCATGCGGCTTTTTCGCAGGGACTGAGTGCAGGACCATGCTACCAATCGCTGCTTATGAATAATCCGGGTATGTCCGGAAGTGAAGGTGAGGGCAGATTAAGGATGTCATATTCCAACTATTTTCCGGGTAGGAATTTTAACCTCAATTCTTATTTCCTGTCATACGATTCATATATCCATTCATTACATGGAGGGGCGGGATTTTATCTTTCTGACGATAAATTCGGAGGTATTGTCAATGATCTCCGGGGAGGCTTTGCATATTCCTATTTTCTCAGGGCAGGCAGAGACCTGTACATCAATGCAGGGTTGACCGGTTCTGTTTTTCACCGGGGTTACAGCTTCGCGGATGCAGTTCTTCCTGACCAGATAGATGCGATAGGAGGAGTGACACTCCCTTCATCGGAGACGCTTAACAGCAGAGGCAAAACTGTATTCGATGTAGGTGCGGGATTCATTATGATCTATGGCAAATACTCCGGAGGCCTGGCAGTAAATCATCTCGCGGAACCTGAACTCTATTCTTCACAAGTATATACCGAAAAGATAAGACGGCGGATCACATTTCATGCTGCATCACAGTATGATCTCAATGGGAAAGGGGATCTGAAAATTGACCCTTTGCTGCTTTCAGTAATACAGGGAAGCTATTTCTCGGTGGCGGGAGGTGCATCGCTGGAAAGTTCAGCTATTGCAGTAAGCGCCTTATTATCTGTTGATAACGGGCGAAATAGCAACATCCAGGCAGGTCTCGCTCTCAAACTGAAATCAGTCAGCGTTTTTTATAATTACCAGTTTAACCTTAAAAGCGGTAACAGCCTGTTGCCGGTGTCTCTGTTACAGCAGGCTGGTCTAGTTGTGGGTTTAAACAATGTTGAAAAAAGAAAGGAGACAGGTACAATATATTTCCCTAAATTGTAGTTATATTTGATGTTTGATAAAGATTCTAAATTTTGATTATATTTGAATTTTCTTAAAAGCCGTTAAACTTAAGGAGTTATGTATAAATTCAGAACCTTTCCGATCATTTTGGCTGCTTTACTGTTATTGGCTGCCTGTTCTTCCAAGAGAAAGGAATCCAATGTTTCATCATCTACCGGCTGGGAATATAACAATCCGGATAATGGCGGATTCGAGGTCGCGCTGGGTGCTGAACAGAAGACCGGTCCTGGCCTTGTGCTGATCGAAGGAGGCCGTTTCACGATGGGTCAGGTGCAGCAGGATGTAATGTTCGACTGGAATAACAAACCACGGACAGTTACAGTTTCATCATTCTACATGGATGAGACAGAAGTGAGGAACGTCGATTATCGCGAATACCTCTTCTGGCTGCGGAGGGTTTATAAAGATTACCCTGAAGTTTACAGGAGAGCTTTACCTGATACACTTGTGTGGAGAAGCCCTATGGGTTTCAACGATCCTTATGTACAGTATTATTTCAGACATCCATCGTATAATAACTATCCAGTTGTCGGAGTAAGCTGGGTGAAAGCAAATGATTACTGCCTTTGGAGAACCGACAGGGTCAACGAACAGATCCTCGTTGATGAGGGTGAACTCAATCCGAATCCCAATCAGCTTAATGAAAAGAATTTCAATACAGATGCATATCTTGCCGGTCAGTATGAAGGTGTGGTAAACCAGCTCAGGGAAAGCCTGAACCCGAACCAGACCGAACGCAGGACCAACTTTGAAGATGGTATCCTTCTTCCGAATTACAGACTACCTACCGAAGCAGAATGGGAATTTGCTGCTTATGCTCTCAAAGGTAATACCTATGAGGAAAGAGTTTATGAAAGAAGAATATACCCGTGGGACGGGCACAACGTAAGGAATGCATCCCAGAAAAACCGTGGACAGATGATGTCTAACTTTGTCAGGGGAAGAGGCGATATGATGGGCGTTGCCGGGAGTCTTAATGATAACGGAAGTATTACCACAGACGTGAAAGCTTACTGGCCCAATGATTATGGATTGTACTGCATGGCAGGTAACGTTAATGAATGGGTTCAGGATGTTTACAGACCTCTTTCAAGTGATGACGTAGATGCTTTCAACCCCTTCAGAGGCAACGTGTTCACGGATCTGAAAAGAGACGCTAACGGCGCTGTTGTCGCCAAGGACCGCCTCGGACATCTTTATGTGGATACAGTTAAGGATGCAGATGTAGCCAACAGATCTAATTACCAGAAAGGTGATTACAGGAACTACAGGGATGGCGACCTTCAGTCTTCAATCTCAGAAGGTTCAGACTGGTATACTGATGATAACAAGAAAGGTTCAAACAGAATGTACGCACAGGCTGAATCTTCCTCAAATCCCGATTTTGTTACTCTTATCAATGACAATGCAAGAGTATATAAAGGCGGATCATGGAAGGACAGGGCATATTGGCTGAATCCATCTACCAGACGCTTCCTCGATCAGGAAAGCTCACGCGATGACCTTGGTTTCCGGTGTGCAATGATCAGGGTAGGAAGCCCTTCAGGAATGTAGAAAAATTTTCATGATATATGAAAGCCTCATTATGCCTGGCATGATGAGGCATTTTTTTAAATTATGAACACGGAACAGCTTTACCGGTTATTCAGAAATTCGACAGGAGTAACAACCGACTCCAGAAACCTGGAGCGAGGCCAGATCTTTTTTGCCCTTAATGGCGACAACTTTGACGGGAACAGGTTTGCTGCCGGTGCAATTGAAAGGGGCGCATCGTGGGCTGTAATAGATAATCCTGAATATTCATCAGGAAAAACAATTATCGTGGATAACTGCCTCGCTGAGCTGCAATCTCTTGCAAAATGGCACAGGGAGGAGCTTAATGTGCCAGTTCTTGCTATCACCGGCACAAACGGGAAAACAACAACAAAAGAACTTGTCTCAGCTGTTCTCTCCACAAAGTTTAAAATACATCGGACAACAGGAAATCTGAATAATCATATCGGGGTTCCTCTGACCATTCTCTCTGCGCCACCTGATATTCAGATGATGATCATTGAAATGGGAGCAAGCCATCGGGGAGAAATTGAAACATTATGCAGTATTGCCAGACCCGACTACGGTATAATAACAAATATCGGGACTGCCCATATCGAGGGTTTCGGTTCGTATGAAGGCGTGCTCAGAACCAAGTCAGAGCTTTATGAATATCTTGGAGAAAATGACGGGGTAGCCTTCTTCAATGACCGCGATCCGGTTCTGAAAGATCTTGCAGCTAAACTGGTAAGAAGTTCTGTCCCTTACAATTGCCCTGCAGGAAATGACGTGAGTGTGGAGGAAGCCGCCTCGGAACTGAATCTGGATATTTCAGTCAGGTACAGAGATCGGTCACTTGTAATTGAAACCGCTCTGTTCGGCCGGCATAATATTGATAACATAAGAGCTGCAATTGCAACTGGTATTTATTTTGATACATCCATCGATGATATAGCCGGTGCGATCGGAAACTACAGACCTTCAAACAACAGATCACAGGTTAAGTTAACAGGTAAAAATACGCTTATCTGTGATGCGTATAATGCTAACCCTTCAAGCATGAAAGCTGCAATTGATGCCTTTTCTGCTTTGAATGCAACTCCGAAAGCTATAATACTTGGCGACATGCTGGAACTGGGAGAAAAGAGCCGTGAAGAACATCTGAAACTGATTTCACTGGCGGAATCGGTTAATGCGGATATAATCCTGCTGGTTGGAAAAAACCTTGCATCACTTGCTACAGGTAGAAGATTAAAAATATTCAGCGATGTAAACGCTCTGACTGATTACCTCAGGAATAACCCTGTTTCAGGACATGCGATCCTGGTTAAAGGATCGAGGGGAATAGGTCTGGAAAAGATCTATGATCTGCTTTAGGATAAATCAGTATTTGTCTGATGTTCCTGTAAACCGGACGTTTATCAGAATTACTTCCGAATGGCTTCCGGATCTCACCCTTGGACCCCACAGTCCATATCCGGAAGAAACAATAAAATGAGTATTCCCTTTTTTTAGATAGCCGGAACTCAGCTCGTACATCTTTTTGGTAATATAGTTCAAAGGCCACATCTGTCCGTTATGCGTATGTCCTGAAAGCTGGAGATCAACTCCGCTTGCTGCTGTTTCTGACAGATGGAACGGCTGATGATCGAGCAGAATCACGGGGCGGGTCGTGTCTGCCTTTGACATAAGCGAATCGAGCGGCAGTCTGTTCTTCCTGTAGAACCTGAATGCATCCCTGTCTATTCTTCCAACCAGCTGTATACCTCCTTTTAGGGTCACTACTTCATCTTTCAGGATTCGTATGCCTTTGCTTTCAATATAAGGTATTGTCCTTGCACCACCTCCAATGAATTCATGATTACCTGTTACCGCGAACAGACCGTCTGTACACTGAGGATAGGTAAAGTAACTGAGCAGATCATCCCTGAGCACTGGCCCTAATTCACCGTCAACAATATCACCCAGAAGCAGTATCAGATCAGGTTTCAGGTCTACAAGCATGGAGGAAAGTTTCCTGATGCTTCTCTTTCTTATTATACTTCCGAGATGTATATCGGAAACTGCAGCTATTCTCAGTTGTTTTACCTCACCTGCAGGTTTGTTAATGTCGATATTGTACTCCCTGACAACGGGGATAAGCGCATTGATAAAACCTCCGCCGATCAGGAGGATCGAGGCTCCTATAGTTAATATAAATGACCATTTACGAAAGATAGGGATTCCGTTTCCTGTTATTACTCCGGGGATCTTTAAAACCAGATAGACAACATCCGATAAGAGGAAAAACAATGTGCCGTAAAGCATGAAAGCCATCCAGAATCCACCTATTATATTAAGCCCATCCGTAAAGACCGAAGAATGTCTGGCCTCGAGGAATTTAGCCGCGACAAAGACAATTGTGAGAATGAAAAAGCTCAGTGCGAACAAAACATTATGTTCCTGAAAAAAAGAAAGAGACCTGTAAATCTTAAAATAGAGATAAATATTTACAAGTGAATAAACTGTAAGCGCTATAGTGAAAAATATTGCCATCTGCGATCTTCTCATTTTGATTTCTGTTTTAACATAAGAGTATTAAATGATGTAATACCTCTTACATAAAACTCAAAAATAATACTCTTGTTCAATATTAATCCGGCAGCCCTTCCATTGTCATGTACGTTTATCGCTTTCCTCTTTTTTTTCAGACTCTTTATATTGGAATAGTATGCCATGTGTGCCTTCAGGACGGCAGACAGATATTTAAATTTTCCACGGAACAGAAAATTTATACCGGCAAGTCCGTCGATAAGTCTTCTTCTGAAAAGTACACCGGAGAAATTTTTATCTGGGAGATTTTTATATAGCATGAACAGACTGTTCCTGAAATTAAGGTAAATCTTGAAAGGCGAATCATAGGCCAGGGAGCCGCCTCCGACATGAAAGACCCTGGATGAAGATATAAAACAGGTTCTGTATCCGTACTTGCTGAATCTCCAGCAAAGGTCAATCTCCTCCATGTGTGCAAAAAAATCCGCGTCAAATCCTCCGCATTTTTTCCAGGCATCAGCTCTGACGATCATACATGCTCCGCTGCTCCAGAAAACATCTGTCTCATCATTATACTGTCCTTCATCTTTTTCAACCCTGTTGAGAATACGCCCCCTGCAAAATGGGAATCCGAATTTGTCTATGAAACCGCCAGCTGCCCCCGCGTGTTCGAAGTATTGTTTATCATTGTACGACAATATTTTAGGTTGGCATGCTGCAGCGTCCGGGTTATCATCCATGAAACGGACCAGAGGTTTAAGCCAGTTTTCCGTAACTTCTATATCTGAATTCAACAGTACGTAATATTCAGAATCAATCTGTTCCAGGGCTTTGTTATATCCGCCTGCAAATCCATAATTCTTTTCCATCCTGAATAACCTGACCGTGGGGAAGTTCTCTTCTACCCACTTGTCGGAACCATCGGTAGATCCATTATCTGCTACACAGATTATCGCTTCAGGATCGCGTGATAACCTCACGACAATGTCGAGAAACATTCTGAGATGCTTCATCCCGTTCCAGTTCAATATAACGATGGATGTGCGGATCATATTCATACTGCCTTTTTATGTTTCCATCTGCGATGGCTCCATATCCAGTATTCGGGTTTTTTTATAATATTTTGCTCAAGCTTTCTTACATGACTTTCAGTGATCTCATGTTCGTGCAGACCTTTTGTATGTTCGTACAGCATTTCTGCAGTTACAGTATAATACCCTCTCTTTACTTTGTCGGCAGTGAACCAGACAACTGCCATGTCATATTTGGCAGCGATTTTTTCAATACCCTGATAAACAGGAGTGTCCTGGGTAAGAAAGGTAGTCCAGTAGCTTATCTCATTTTTGGGAGGTGTCTGATCGGTAATAAATCCAAAAAGAGAGCGCTTATTTTCTCCGCGCAACCTGATGATCTCCCTGATTATGCTGGACATTGGTGTCAGGATCATCCCGTTTTTGTGTCTGAGTTTGTACATGAACCTGTCAAACCTTTTATTCTGAAGAGGTTTGTATATGGAAACATTCTGCAGGGAAGTATAATAATTCATACTCTGGAGCCATTCCCAGTTATTATAATGTCCCAGCACTCCAAGTACGTCGCGGTCATTATGATACAATTCTTCCAGTAGTTCCGGATTGGTCAGCCTCATCCTCTTCATAAGCTGTTTTTTGCTGAGATGGGTCAGCTTGAGCGTTTCCACGAAAAGATCTGCAAGGTGTCTGTAGAATCTGTAAGCGATAGCTTTTATTTCCTTTTCGCTTTTTTCAGGGAAGGAATTCCTTAGATTCGAGAGTACAACCTTTTTCCGGTAAGTCGGGAAGTAATAGAACCCAAGGAACAACAGATCGGAGAAGATATACAGAATTCTCAACGGGAGAAGCGTTATGATCCAATTTATTGCATAGAAAATATAGAAGGCGATAGCCCCGAACATGATGATGTATTTATTTTACCATGAATTTATTTATGCAATCCCTGAATTCCCCGAATACTGTTGAAGAAGCAGCTACGATCTCGGTCCCGTCAAGGTTTTTACCGTTTCCGGAGAAATCGCTTACCTGTCCTCCTGCCTCTCTTACCAGAAGTATACCGGCAGCAATGTCCCAGGGATGCAAACCGTATTCATAAAATGCCTCGAACCTTCCGCAGGCTACATAGGCGAGATCAGTGGCAGCGGATCCCAGCCGCCGGATACCAAGTGCATGACGACAGAGATAAGTAAGGGCTTCCATATAGTCAGCCAGTCTGTGAAAATCACTGTAGGGCAGTCCTGTAGCGATAAAGCTGTCAGCCATCGATTTTACATCCGAGACGTGAATACGTTTTCCGTTAAGCCATGCACCTCCATCCTTCCACGCTGTGAAGGTTTCATCACTTCCTACTTCATAAACAACTCCGGCAGCTTCTTCATCACCATCTTTGAGTCCGATACTCACTGCATAGGGGTAAAACCCGTGCAGGAAATTAGTAGTGCCGTCAAGCGGATCAATAACCCAGCAATATCTTACCCCGGTTTTGGTGGAAGTGCCTTCCTCAGTTATGAATCCTGCTTCAGGAAGTATTGCTGTGAGCCTTTCAACAAGAAGCTTTTCTGCTCCTTTGTCTACATAACTTACAAAATCATTCAATCCTTTTTTTTCTGCCCTTTTCCTGTCAAAGTGTCTGGCTTCATTCCTTATGAATTCTCCTGCCTCACGGGCAGCTGCTTCAATTTCCTTCGATAAATATTTAAGATCCATATTCCTTATCTGTTATTTCAATGTTCATCCTTCCGGATGGAGCTATATTAATTAATTTTACATTCCTGATCTCCCCGCCAAGTTTAGCATTCCAGGGATATTCCACCCTGATATAGTTAGCCGAGAATCCTGTTATCATTCCGTCGGTACGGGTCCTCTCGAACAGAACATCTGTTTGGAGGCCAATGTTTCGTTTTCTGAATTCCAGGGCTTTGTGTTCTGACAGCGCGATCAGTCTTTTGCTTCGGATCACTTTATCGGCAACCTGGACTTTCCCCGGCAGATCTTCAGCTATTGTTCCCGGCCTTCCTGAAAAGCTGAAAACATGGAGATAGGATAGGGGCAATCCCTCAAGAAATGTGAAGGTGTCTTCAAAATCTTCATCCGTTTCTCCCGGGAAACCGACTATGACATCGGCCCCTATGCCGGCATTGGGCATCTTTTCACGGATCGATAGTACTCTGTCTCTGAAAACTTCTCTCCTGTATCTTCGCTTCATTAATCCTAATATCCTGTTACATCCACTCTGCAACGGAATATGGAAATGGGGCAGTATCTTCTGGTCCTGTGCTGCCAGTTCAATGATCTCATCAGTTAATAGGTTGGGCTCTATGGATGATATCCTGTACCTGTCAATTCCTGCGACACTTGTTAGTGCATTCAGAAGATCATGGAATGATTCATCAGTAGATCTGCCGAAATCACCGATATTGACTCCTGTAAGAACAATCTCCTTTACACCCCTTGCAGCTACCGATTCAGCTTCTTTTAATATGTCCCGGATTTCAGGATTTCTGCTTTTTCCCCTGGCCATGGGGATGGTGCAGTATGAACAGCCGTAGTCGCATCCATCCTGAACTTTAAGAAACGATCTTGTTCTGTCTCCAACAGAATAGGAACTGTTGAATTCATCTGATCCGGAAAGATCGCACGAATGGATTTCCGCCCTGGGTCTTTTTGCCGGATTCTCAAGGTAACCAGCTATATCATATTTTTCGTTTGTGCCAAGGACAAGATCAACACCAGGAATAGCTGAAATTTCCTGTGGTTTAAGCTGAGCATAGCATCCTACTACTGCTATGATTGCGTCCGGAGACTGAGAGATGAATTTTCTTATGGCCTGTCTGCATTTTCTGTCAGCCATGTCGGTAACCGAACACGTGTTGATTACATAGATATCTGCACCCGAACTGGCAGAAACCCTTTCAAACCTGTCTTCCGGAAAACTTCTCGACATGGTAGATGTCTCGGCAAAATTCAGTTTGCATCCGAAAGTATGAAATGCTACCTTTTTTCTTTCAGTATTCATGTTTTACCGCCTGAACCGCTTCCGCTGACAGGGCTTGATCCCTTTGATAATCAATATGAGATGTCCCTCTATTTCTTTATTGCTTTAAGATATACATTACGGAATTCGATGTCCTTGCCTTCGCTCTGAAGGCATATACTTCCTTTATTAACAGATACATCAGTGCCTTTGTTCTGCAATACTCCGTTCACATAAACCTCGATTGTATTTCCGCTGCATAAAACTTCCATTATATTCCATTCACCTGCAGGTTTTTCAGATGAGGCAGCTTTCTTTTTCACCACAACGGTTGATTTGTCGTTTCTCTCCGCCATATCGGCTCCGTTCATACAAACAAAATCGCCTGCATTGCCGGCCATAAGCTGACATTCAACGCATTTCAGCCATATCTGATCAGGCTGCTGGGCATGAACAAATACTCCTGAATTGGTCGCTTCCACAGGCCATCTCCATTCTAAATGAAGCTTGTAATCAGTGAATATATCTTTGGTCCTCATATAACCAAATGGTTGCCCGCTGATGTGTATATTGCCGTTCTTTACAGTGAAAACCGTAGCCGGATCTACCTTGTCATCCTTCAGAACGAAGATCCAGTTTGAGAGATCCTTCCCATTGAACAATCTGATTGTCTTTCCTTTGGTTCCGTTCCCGGCCGCCATTGATGAAACCGGCAATATCAGCAGAGCGCTGATGAGCAGAACGAAGTTGATCTTTGAAATGTTTTTCATAATAAGCCTTATATGTTATAATAATTTGCTCGCCAGTTCGGCCAGGAAACTTCTTTCACCCTTAACCAGATTGACATGGGCGAATATATCCTGATCCTTCATCTTATCCGATAAATAACTCAAACCGTTCGATGCAGTATCAAGATAAGGAGAATCAATCTGTTCTATGTCTCCGGTAAATATCATCTTGGTCCCTTCTCCTGCTCGTGTAATGATTGTCTTGATCTCATGTGGCGTGAGGTTCTGAGCCTCATCCACAATGAAAAATACGCTCGAAAGGCTTCGACCGCGGATATAAGCAAGCGGCGTAATAACGAGCTTTTCCTCCTTCATCATATCATTTATCCGCATGAACTCCGGACTCTGGTGGCTGAATTTATGTTTGATCACCGTCAGGTTGTCGAACAGTGGTTGCATGTATGGGTCCATCTTTTCCTTCACATCTCCGGGTAAAAATCCAAGGTCGCGGTTTGCCAGAGGCACTATTGGCCTTGCGAGAAAGATCTGTTTATATCTCTTGTTCTGGGAAAGAGCAGCGGCAAGAGCCAGAAGCGTTTTGCCTGTCCCGGCCTTGCCTGTCAGAGAAACCAGCTGTATCTCAGGATTGCACAGCGCTTCTATTGCAAACGTTTGTTCAGCGTTGCGGGGATCAATTCCATAAGTCGTCTGCTTGATCACCCTGTTAAGGGTTTTGTTTACCGGATTATAATGCGCCAGAGCGCTTGAACCATTGTTCCTCATGATGAAGAACTGATGACCTGAAATATTAGAATCAACATTGAATTCGGAAATGCTTACTCCATCCGGGATTTCATACAGCTTATTTATCGAATCCTGTTTGACTTTATCAAGAACCCTTATCCCTTTGTACAGATCATCGATGTTGGCAACTTTGTCATTTTCATAGTCCTGGGCCATTATTCCAAGTGATTTAGCCTTCATTCTGAGGTTTATATCCTTGGTTATCAGAATAACTGTCTTATCCTTGTTATTGCTGCATACCCAGTCGGCTATGGCAAGAATCCTGTGGTCCGAATTCCTTTCCGGGAAGGACTGGCTTACCTTTTCTGAAAAGTCCTTGCCTGTCTCAATATGAAGATTCCCCAGATTTTCTCCAAGAGAAATATTGGCTGTCAGGAGCATATCTCCCGAAAGCTTGTCGAGCTCTCTTGTGAATTCGCGTGCATGAAAATTGATGAGATCGTTCCCTCGTTTAAATTTGTCAAGTTCTTCCAGTACCACGATAGGAATAATGATATCATTTTCCTCAAAATTGTAAATGCATTTGTAATCGTGCAGCAGAACGTTGGTGTCGAGTATAAAAAGTTTCTTGTTCCTCTTTTTTCTCATCTTAAACTATTAAATATCATATATATATGTTAACAGAACCTGACACAATGTGATTTGCAAAAATAACTAAATTAAGCCATTAATTGTTATGTAATTGTTAAGTTTGTTAATATTGCAGCCTGAAAACAACAAGGCACACCATAGTTGCTTTATGCAATTTCAGAAATGAACTACGAGCAGACACTTGAATTCCTTTTCAGCCAGCTTCCGGCTTACCACCGGATTGGGAAAGCAGCCTACAAAGGCGACCTGCACAACTCCATGGAACTGGATAATTATTTCGGAAATCCGCACAGGAAATTTGCTGCAATCCATGTAGCCGGGACTAATGGCAAGGGTTCAGTCTCGCATATGATTGCTTCCATACTGCAGGAAGCAGGTTATAAGACAGGGCTTTACACTTCTCCTCATCTGAAGGATTTCAGGGAAAGAATAAAGATAAACGGGGAGATGATCCCAAAAGAAGCAGTCATTGACTTTGTGAAAAACAATGATTCTGTCTTTAGCCTGATAAAACCTTCATTTTTTGAGATGACAGTGGCAATGGCTTTCAGCTATTTTGCAGAAACAAATATTGATGTCGCTGTTGTTGAGGTAGGTTTGGGAGGCCGACTCGATTCAACCAATATAATTACACCTGTTTTATCAGTAATAACCAACATCGGACACGATCATATGGATCTTCTTGGTGACACGCTCAGAAAGGTGGCACGTGAAAAGGCAGGTATAATTAAGCGATCAGTCCCGGTAGTTGTTAGTGAATCGCAGCCCGGGGTGAGTGATGTTTTTAGTATGGTTGCAGCCGAAAACGGGTCTTCGTTATATTTCGCGGATGAAAAATACCATTGCATACTCGGAACAGCTGACTTTACCGATGGATCGAGGCAGTATTCCGTCACCGACCTGTCGTCAGGAAGGATGTATTCCGGAAGTGCTTCTTTAGCAGGTGATTATCAGGACCGTAATATCCAGGCGGTCTACTGTTCTGCACTGGAGCTAAGGAAGGCATTCAGTATCAGTGACATGAACATAATTAATGGTGTAAAGGATACAGTAAAACAAACCGGACTCGCCGGCAGGTGGCAGATTCTCCGACACGATCCTTTGGTATTGTGCGATACTGCACATAATAAGGAAGGTCTGGAAATTGTCCTGGGACAGTTGAGCAGGATAAGCAGAACAAACCTCCACATTGTACTGGGCTTTGTCAATGACAAGGACCTGAACTCAGTTCTGCCTCTTTTTCCGAAAGATGCCAGGTATTATTTCACCAGAGCATCAATTCCGAGAGCGCTGGATAACGAGATCCTGAAACGGGAAGCAGAGCGCTATGGCCTGTCAGGCGGGAGTTACACAGATGCCAGGAGCGCGCTTGCTGCTGCAACAGGAAATGCGCAAAAATCAGATGTTATTTTTGTTGGTGGAAGTACATTTGTTGTTGCTGAAGTAATCTGAATTTCAGCGGTCTGGCTGGTGTGCATTCTTCAGATCACCAGGGTGCGAGGGAAAAGTTCGCATTTTTGTATCTGCTAAGTATCCAATGGAAATGGAATTCAGGATATTAATGGTATATAAAGACCCGGTCAGATACTTCGTTACCGCAATGGGAAAATAATGAATCGAATTTCCATTTTGCTCAGGTCTTCGCACCGAGTATCTTAAGCAGATTTTTAGTAAGTTTGCATTCTTAATATTACATAATGGGAATTAATATTTTTTTCTGGATCGGTTTCCATCTGTTCATTTTTGCCATGCTGGCACTAGATCTGGGTGTCTTCAATAAAAAGACGCATAAGATAAGTGTCAGAGAGGCTGTAATATGGACGGTTGTCTGGATTTCACTGGCAATGATTTTCAGTCTGTGTATACCCAGATTCATGTATCCTGATCCGGCGGTAGGAAAGACAAAAGCCCTTGAGTTCCTTACCGGATATGTTATTGAATATTCATTGAGTGTTGATAATATATTTGTATTTATCCTGATTTTTTCCTATTTCGGCGTTGACAGCAAATACCAGCATAAAGTGCTTTTCTGGGGTATACTCGGAGCACTGATTATGAGAGCGATCTTCATATTTGCAGGAGTGGCGCTCATCAACCGTTTCCACTGGATAGTGATTATTTTCGGAGCGTTTCTGGTATTCACAGGGATTAAAATGCTTTTTACTGATGATAAACCGGTTGATCCTGAGAAAAATCCGATTGTACGATTCTTCAGAAAATTGCTACCTGTAACTAATGCCATGCATGGCGACAGGTTGTTTATTCACGAAAAGAAGATGCTTCATGCCACTCCGTTGTTCCTTGTACTTGTCATCATTGAATCGTCGGATCTGATTTTTGCAGTTGACAGTATACCCGCGATCCTGGCAATCAGCAAAGATACTTTTATTGTCTACACATCAAATATCTTCGCAATCCTCGGTTTGCGATCACTTTATTTTGCTATTGCAGGAATAATGGGATTATTCAGGTATCTTAAAATTGGATTGGCATTCGTGCTTTCCTTCGTTGGAGCGAAGATGTTACTGGCATTCTTTCATGTTGAGATTCACATAATTTTATCATTACTCATAATTTTATCAATTCTGCTTATCTCTATTTTGTCCTCTGTAATTATCAAACCACGACTGCCGGATACTGACCGGAAGCCGGATTGAATACTCATCTCAGCGCTATGAGGACCAGATACCAGTGATAAGCCGTATATCCTGCTAAGGGAATGAATCCGCAAGTACAGAAACCTCCGACACCATGGCCATTGATCATACTTTTTCTGATCTTTATATTGAGCGCTCTTGCCGGTGGGATTGTATTCTATAAATATCAGAAGGAAACTCTGCTTGATGAAAAAGTAAGAGAACTTTCTGCTATCTCCGATCTGAAGGTCCGGCAGATATCCCAATGGAGATTTGAAAGGATAGCCGATGCAAATTTTATAAGTGAGAATATTGCCCTGGATCAAAAGTGGGTTTCATTCCCCGGGAAAGATGAAGAAGCCCTGATTTCTTCCGGAATGATGAGGGTTTTAAAATCGCTGACCAGGAATTACGATTATAATTCGGCAGCCATACTTGACCGGAATGGAACAGTGAAATTTAAATACCCAACAGGCGACAGTATCAGCTTTGCATACCCACCGGCCGTTCTGAATTCTTTGGCCCGGAGCCGCAAAGTCATGCTGATGGATGTTGAAAACCAATCCGAAAGCTTTGTTCACCTAGATGTTATTGCACCTGTAACAGGAGAAAATCCGAACGATACAACTATTCTGGGCTTTATCTCTTTAAGGATCGATCCTTCACGGGTACTTTATCCCATACTCAGACTCTGGCCATCATCCTCTCAAAGCGCTGAAACAATGATTGTTCGGAAAGATGGCGACTCGATGATATATTTAAGTGAACTGAGGAATTCTCCCGCCCCTGAAAAAGTCCTGAAATATCCGGTTACACACAGCAGACTGGCTGCCTCTATGGCTGTTAAAAATATATCAGAAACTACTGACGGAGTCGATTACCGGAATGTAAGGGTTGTTGCCTCGATGAAGAAGATACCTGGAACCGGATGGCATATGATTGCAAAGATCGATAGGGATGAAGTGATCTCAGGGCTGACAAAACAAATGAAAATTGTATTTCTGACCCTTTTGATGTTTATTATGTCGATAGGACTCTTTCTTGGTTTCATCCTTTGGAACCAGAGGGTCAGATTTTACAGGGAAAAATATGAAGATGAGCTTAACCGGCTTGCATTGTTCACCCATTTCGACTATATCTTGAAATTTGCCAATGATATTATTCTTCTTCTTGATAATGAACTGCATGTTATTGAAGCTAATGACAGGGCGCTGGATGAGTATATGCTGACACGAGATGAACTTATCGGGAAAAATCTTAAGATTGTGCAGGCTTCTGAAACTCTTGACGGGATCGATAACCAGCTGCAAAAAGTACATGATGAAGGAGCTTCTACTTTTGAGACTATTCACCTTAGAAAGGACGGTACCGGATTTCCTGTTGAGATAAGTGCAAGGCTTGTTGGTATTGAGGGCACACAGTACATTCAATTCATTGGAAGGAATATAACTGACAGAAAATCGGTTGAGGCCAATCTCAGGGAAAGCGAACTCAGGTTCAGGAAGATTTTCGAGGAAAGTCCGTTCCCGATGGTTATCACTGCAAAGGATTTCGGAATACTTCGCGCTAATGCATCGTTCTGCTCCATGACAGGCTATAAAGAGGAAGATCTTAAAATGCATACACTCAGCGAACTTACTTACCCTGACGATGCAGAAGAAGATCAACTCAACCTTATGAAGCTGGTGGCAGGCGATTTCCCGGTATACCATGTTGAAAAACGATATTTAAGGAAGGATGGTTCCATTATCCTCGGATCATCCACTATAAGTATAGTAAGGAATAACTTGGATGAAGCGCAGATTTTCATCGGAATGATCGAGGACATAACACAGAAGAAAAAAGCTGAACAGGATCTTATTGCTGCCAAACTTAAAGCAGAGGAAAGCGACCGGCTTAAAACTGCATTCCTGCATAATGTCTCTCATGAGATCCGTACACCTATGAATGCTATTATCGGATTCTCATCACTGCTTCAGGAACCGGATCTTACCGAACCGGACCGCCACCAATACACCGATATAATTTTCCAGAGCAGCAACCAGCTGCTTTCCATAATTAACGATATCGTTGATGTCGCCAACATTGAAAGCGGACAGGCAATACTAAATGCCGGCAAAACGGATCTTAATGTCGCATTAAGGAACCTGGTGGGCCAGTACAGTTTCAGCAAAAAACAGACAAATATTCCGATTAGCCTTACACTGGGCCTTCCTGATGACAGGGCATTGATTAAGACCGATCAGACCAAACTTGTACAGGTGCTTTCCAATCTGATAAATAACGCAATCAAATTTACTAGCACAGGAAGAATAGATTTTGGTTATGCCCTCAACGATGACAATCTTGAATTCTATGTCAGCGATACCGGAATAGGAATACCTGCTGAAAGCCTGCCCAAGATTTTTGACCGTTTTTACCAGGTCGACAGAACTGTGTCACGCCAGTTCGGAGGTACAGGTCTCGGCCTTTCCATATGTAAAGCGTATGTAAATCTCCTGGGTGGTGAAATCTCAGTGGAATCAGAACCAGGCCAGGGTACCAGATTCAGTTTCACCGTGCCTTATGTGACTGTAGTTTAGTAGTATTATTCTCCTGCATTAAATCCGGAACATATATTATTTATCTGATAACTTATACTATCGACTGAACTTTTTCGTTTTGCTTATGTTTAATTAGTCTAAATAAAAATTAAATTTTAAATCAATGGGCCAATGAAAAAGAATTTATTGTTAATTGTTTTTGCGTTTTCCCTGGTGCAGATATTTGCACAGAGCACCGCGAAGTCCGATATACCGGAGGACAGGAATTTCAGGATCCCGCTTATTGGTGAAAAAGCACCGGAATTTACTGCTGAAACCACCAATGGAGAACTTAACTTTCCCTCAGATTTCGGAAAGAAATGGAAAATTCTTTTCAGCCATCCGCAGGATTTTACTCCTGTGTGTTCATCTGAATTGCTCGAACTTGCCTATATGCAGGATGAATTTGAAAAGCTCGGTGTCAAAGTTGCTGTGATTTCCACCGATCCTGTGGGAATGCACAAACAGTGGAAAAAGTCACTGGAGTCTCTGGATATTGATCATAAAGGAACTGTAAAGATTAATTTTCCTCTGATAGGGGATGATAATGTCAAGGTTGCCAAACTTTACGGAATGATTCATCCCGAGAGCAATTCTACCAAAAGTGTCAGAGGCGTTTTTATTATCGATCCTGACAATGTTATTGATGCTATTTACTTCTATCCGATGAATGTCGGGAGGAATATGGATGAGATCTTAAGGACAGTCACGGCCTTACAGACTTCCTCCCGACTTTCTACAGCAGATTCCAGAGTTCTGACACCGGCAAACTGGACCGAAGGCAAGGATCTTCTCATTTCCATGCCGCCAAAAGCTGATCAGAGCTCAAGTACATCATCTGTTCCTGACGGTTATTACAGCCCTGTCTGGTACATGTGGTTCAAAAAAGGACAATAATCAACAAGGTCAGGGGGACCGGATGGTGTTCGTTAACGGGCATGAACTAATTCCATACCCCTGATCTCAGTTCTATCATTTTATGCATCCATTCCTTCATGAAGGAGTGGATGTTTTTTTTATTGATCGATAAGATACCCGGCTTTCCCGATTAACGGGGAATATTTCAATGATGAATGAAGATTAGGAAATCACACTGTTAGGATTCTTATTCTAATTTAATTAGGGTTTGCTGATAAAGTGAATTCGGATGCATATAATGTTAATAATCAGCCTAATATGTTCATATCTTGAGCTCGGCAAAATTGTAAAAGTGCAAATTAAAACATAAATTCCGTTATAAACATTTGCACTTATGGTAAAATATGATTCAGATCGCCAGTTGACAATAGAAGAGTTCAAAACCCCTTTTCAAAGCTCCTTAATGGCTGATAATAGGTGGGTTAAGCTTAGTCAGCTAGTTCCATGGGATAAATTTGCTTCAGCCTATATGTCCCTGATGACTGCTGATTTTGGGCGCCCGGCTATTTCCCCTCGTATAGTCCTTGGGGCTATAATCATTAAGCACCTCGAAAAGCTTGATGACAGAGGAGTTATCCTGGCCATACAGGAAAATATTTACATGCAGTATTTTGTCGGGCTGAAGGAATTTACTACACAACCTGTGTTTGATCCATCATTATTTGTAGATATCAGAAAACGGGTTGGGCACAAAGTATTTGATTCTCTCAATGTTGAGTTGATAAAATCGGTCAATCAGAAGGAATATAAAAAGGACAAGGGGAAAAAGAAAGATTCCGGCAACACATCAGCAAAGAACAAGGGAAAAATGCAGGCAGACGCTACGGTTGCTGATCAGTATATTACCTACCCTACCGATAACGGGATCTTAAACCAAAGTCGCAAGCAGTGTGAGAAAATTATCGACAAGCTGTATAATAAGAGTGGCAAAACAGGTGTAAAACCCAGGACTTACCGTCGTGAAATCGATAAGGCATACCTGGAGTACTCAAAGAAAAAAAAGAAGAGAGAGACCACGCACCGGAAGATGACAAGGAAACTACTGGAATGCGTGAATCGTGATATCAGGCATGTAAACAATATGTTGGATATTTTTGAATCGAATAGGGCAGGATTTCCTTTAAAGCACCATGATCAAATAATGTTTTGGGTAATCAATACAGCTTATGACCAGCAGAAACTCATGTATGATACAAAGACGCATAGTTGCCCTGACAGAATTGTAAGCATATTCCAGCCACATGTCAGGCCAATCCCAAGAGGCAAAACGAAGGCACAGATAGAGTTCGGTTCAAAATTGGGAGTAAGTCTTGATAATGGCTTCGCGAGAATAAATACCTTCAGCTGGGATGCTTATCATGAAGGGGGAGATTTGATTAGCCAGGTTGAATCATATAAGGAGTTACATGGTCATTATCCGGAACTGGTTCAGGTAGACAAGATTTATGCCACTCGCGAAAACCGAACATGGTTAGCAGCAAGGGGCATAAGAATAACGGCTGTTCCACTTGGCCGAAGAAAAGGCAAAGAGCAAGAGACCTATTACCAGAAACGTAAGCGCAGGAAAGAAGCTGCGGAGCGAAATCATATTGAAGGTAAGTTTGGGCAAGGCAAGAACGGCTACAATCTGAATGAGATAAGGGCCAGACTAAGAAGCACCTCAGAGAGCTGGGTAGCATGTATCTTTTTCATAATGAACCTGATACTCTATGAAAAGGAGACTTTTTTTGGCTCTATTCTGGCGCGGGTTAATAGATTGCAGGCAAGCATACAGGAATATGTGAATGAAATTATGACCACAATTTCCCTGGGAGAAGGTAACCTGGCCATAGAACAAGAGTCAGGCTATTCGAAAATCTACTTTAACAGCAAACCCTAATTATCTTTATGCTAAGCGTCAACGGCTATATTCTGTCACGGCGAAAATTTTCTTTTTCAAATAATTAGTTTTTAATGAAGATGAAAAGCAAAAAATTTCTTGCTTTTGTTGCCTGTCTCCTGTTATATGCAAATGTTTCTTACTCCCAATGGAAAATATACATCTCCAATGATGTGTGCATGGACAATTCCTGGTGCCTGAGCGAAACGCGGAACAGGGAGTATGCTATCGATCTGATGGCTGCAAATCTGGATGCGATGAGAGAGACAGATAGTGAACCATGGCAGAACAGAGCACGGTATACCTGCACTGTAACAAATGAAATTTTTTATTTTCTGGAAAAGTATCCGCAACGCAGAGATGAGCTGATTGATCGTATCCGTAACGGACAAATAATGTTGAGTCCTTTCCTTGTAAATACAAACTGGGGATTTTCTGGTGTGGAGGGGTTTCTTCGGAGCATGTATCCTGCCCGGCGTTTTGCTTCTGAGTATGGATTGCCTCTTCGGCATGCTGTCCATAGCGAATTACCTGGTTTGCCATGGGATATAGTCCCTTTGCTTTCAGGCAGCGGAATAACCTGGATAAATAAGCCATTTCTTAATTTTGACGCCTCATTCAACAGACTAAAAAATCCTCCGCTTTTTATCTTATATGGTCCCGACAGCAGCATGATAAAGGTTGCAATGGACGCACAGGCAAGTCTGAGATATGGTTATGTCCAAGCAACGGATATTCTGAAAAAAGGCTCAGATTCAGAAAGTGATTCATCCGATATACAAAACTTCTGGTTATCACATTATGGCAACCTGCAGGCTTATCCGCTTAAGGTTGTTCTGGCCGAGGGTACACATGGAGATATGTCGTCACGCAGTGCAGCTGAGGTCGGGTCAATAACACACAGGATAATAGATTTTAACAAACATGCCGGAAAGTCTGTAACACTGGTCAATGCTTCATTCCCGATGTTTGCTGACCTTGTGGATTCAGCTGAGTTGATGAAGCCTTTTCTTCCAGTCTTAAAGGGCAGTTTCGGTCATACCTGGGAGTTGTGGCCTGTCGGACTTGCAAAATATGCAGCTGCTCTTCGTCTGAGCGAATACAGGCTTGTTGAAGCTGAGGCTTTGTTTGCTGCGGCTAATATCAACTTCAGGACAAATGAAAAGCTTCAATCGATGGACAGACGAGCTGAATGGTTGCTGGCGATGTTTCAGGATCATGCATGGAACGGCTGTGATTCAATCAATAAGGAGACAAATAAAAATATCAGGAAACGTTATGCCGATGAACTTGTCCCGCTTATTGATTCCATGGTATATGAAGGTTTTAAAGCCAATGGACTGCAACCTGATCCAAATACTGTTACCCTCTTTAATCCGGCTAACCACAAACGTTCTTCGCTGATTGAAATCTCTTTGCAGGATTCCTCAAAGCAAAATGTAACAATCTGGAAAGGTGAACGACAGTTGCCGTCCCAGTTAATTGTCAGGGGAAAAACAACCTCTTTATGTTTCATATCCGATTCTTTGCCTGGATATGACTTTGATTCTTACAACCTGAGAGCTGGGAAGGTAATCCCGCGCGAAGGAGCTGCGAAGCTGAAAGCCGTTTTGAATAAGACAGAAAATTCGATCGATATTGTTAATTCAGCGAGCCTTGAAAGGAAAGCTTCTATACAATTGCAGTACCGGAGCGGGAAATCTTTCATTGCCAGGATGCAGATTCCTGAAATAATTTCAGATGGTCCGGTTGCAACCGTCTACCGGATTAAAGGAAAGTTGCCTCTGACTGATTTTACACTCGAAATGATCTTCAACAAAACAGACGGCAACATAGATTTCAATATTTTAATCGATAAAGCCGCCAGCTATTCCGAAGAAGCTCTTTCACTGATCTGTGCATTACCTGTAAAATCATTGCTCCATGTCGAAACCACTTCTTCTGTCGTAAGTCCATATCTTGCGCCCAAAGGTGATTTTCTCGACGGAGCCGACACTTCCAGGGTCGTTATGCAAAGCTTTGTAAATGCTCAATTTCCCGGCAGGGGAGGTCTGATACTTTCTTCCTCCGAAGCTTTTTGCCTAAATCCTTCAGATACAGCAATTGTTGTGGAATTGCTTGGAAATAATCAGAATTACAAGGAGGCTGTAAAAGATCAGGGAGGTGTCATACATTTTGAATACCATTTCGCGGTTTCCATGTATGATGGCCCTTATTCACAGGTACGTTCCCAGAATTTCGGTTTCCTTAAACAAATGCCGCTACTTATTTCCTATGGGAGACCTTCAGAGAAAACCGGTCCACGCGTCAGAGTGCTTACTCCGGGTATCAGGGTTACCGTATATAAACCTGCAGATCCTGTGTTCGGAGATGGTACAGTATTGCGACTGTGGAATACTTCACCCTCCAATGAAACAATTACCATCAGGACCGATGGATATAAGAAGGCCTGGCTTACTGATTTACTTGAGCAGAATATTAAGCCTTTGATTATCAATGATGATATTGTGAGTGTTTCGATGATAGCCAACGGATTCGCCGGAATAAGATTATTACCATAATGCTACTCTGAGTAACGAACGTTTGATTTATATTATTTTGCTTTTCACTTAACTTGTATCTGACCTTCACAGGATACGAATACGGTTTTTCCAAATCATTGACTATTAGGAAATAAAGAAAGCTGCTCCCGTGTTCATTAAGCTCTGAAGCACAGTAATAATCAGAATTCTGATATTGAATGAGTATTTTTCAGCTCTTCAGAACCTTTTAGATATCCTGATTTATTCTCCCTGGATTGTAAATTGATCATACATTTCGCGTTAAATATTTTTACATACCAGGGTCGGTGTGATTTGTATCATGCAGATATGCAGGTTTTTACCTGAATGGTACATGATTTGACTGTATCAGGAAAGTTTAGTCACTAATCAATAACGGATTATGCTCCTGCAAAATTTTAAGCATTCGGTAAACAGCCTGAAAAGGAATAAACTGTTTTCAATTCTGAATATTTCCGGATTGGCGATAGGTTTTTCTGTAGTCACCATAATAGTATTGTTCCTGGTTACAGAATATTCTAAAGATAAAAATATTCCGGGACATAAGAATATATACCGTTTGTATGATGTTAAGGAACGGAGTATTGCCATGGATTTCAAACTGAACGATAAATTGAAGGAACAGTTCCCGGAAATTGAAAAAGCTTGCGCAGTGAGGACGTTTTTTGGATTTGATATGCCATTTGCAACCGAAAAGAATTATATTAATGAGCATAAAGCTTTTCTTACAACTAATTCATTTTTTGATTTATTTGATATTCAAGTTGTTAAGAGTCTTGCAAAGGAGCCTTTGCCGGATTACGGATCGGCTGTAATAACAGAATCGCTAGCAGCAAGATTGTTTCCTGGTGAGGAAGCTCTTGGAGGGAAAATGAATATTTTCGGATATACAGATGTGATTGTCAGTGCAATTGTCAGAGATTTTTCTGATAAGAGTCTCAATTGCAATATTATACTTCATGGAGAGAATCCGAAATTTAAGAATTGGGGACAACAGGGAGACGTGAATATTGCCAGTCAGTTTATTGCATTAAAAAGTAGTGCTGATGTGAGTTCTTTTGTGGTGAAAATGAATAAATTACTGATAGAATTGAATCCGAAAGCCAACCCTGTTGCCATACAGAAGCTCGACGATATTTATCTTAATTCCTCAGGGATGAAATACAACTGTAATGATGCAGGAAATAAAAAGATGCTTATAGTGTTTTTCACAATCTCAATCATGATTCTGTTACTGTCGGTAATGAATAATTTTAATTACACGCTTTCCCTCCAGTATGGAAATCTTAAAGAGATAGGAGTGCGTAAAACAAGTGGAGCAGGAACAGTACATCTACTGAAACTTTTTCTGACTGATAGCGCTTTGAAAGGTTTTCTTTCATTTTCCGCGTCCATTCTTCTGACTTTTTTATTATTACCCCTGACAACTGACCTGTTCCAGAGAAAGCTTGATTTTACTTCTGTTATAAGACCTGAGTTTTTGCTTCCCGGATTTCTGATAACCTGTTTTGTCATTATTCTCAACAGTGTTGCCTCGATCTACGTTCTTACAAAATTTGATATAAATACCTTTCTGACAGGCGGTAAATCCAAAAATCTCCGGCACCCTGTCAGGAGTACCATAACAGTATTTCAGCTGGCAATATCAGTGACTCTCCTGATTTCGATGATCATTATCAGCAAGCAGATCGCTTTCGTGAAGCATTCTGATATCGGATTCAAAAAAGAACAACTGGTGAGAATTAACTTACCCATTATGCCATTGGAAGAAAAGGCCAGAGCTTTTAAAAGTAAAATCAACCAGTTATCATTTGTTGAATCATCAAGCCTTAGCAACGGAGTGCCCGGAATGATTAATTATACCGGCTCAAGCAACATAGGTAAGAACGATGTGGAATTCAACGATTTCACTATCAGCGAGCTTCTCGTGGATGCCGACTTTATAAAGACGATGGGGATTAAGTTGAAGGAGGGACGGGAATTCCGGACCGGAGAAGGGGAAAAAGTTTGTATCATAAATGAAACAGCTTATAAGAAATACGGATGGCATGATATCGAAGGGAAGAAATTTAATGGTTGGGGAAATCTGGATGTCGTTGGGGTGTCTTATGACTTTAATATCAGTTCACTGCATACATTACCGGTGCCTGTTTGTCTGATTTTTGGAGACAAAATGAACGATTATGCCCAGATAAGCATCAGACTTCAGAAAGGAGATGTTCCGAATATGCTCGGTGAAATCCAGAAGGAATGGCAATCTATGTTCTCCCCGATGCCATTTGTATTCACATTCTATGATGAGTTTTTTAATGGTTTATACAGTAAAGAAGAGAAAACAGGCAGTATTCTGAGCTTGTTTTCCATCCTTGCCTTCCTGATTACCTGCCTGGGAATACTCGGAGTTACATTTCAGAATTGCATCAACAGAACCAAGGAAGTCGGAATAAGAAAGGTTAACGGTGCAAAAACGGCAGATCTTCTGGAACTGCTTAACAGGGATTATGTTATACAGGCAGTTATCGCGGTTGTAGTAGCAACACCTTCTGCTTATTTTATTATGGATAAGTGGCTTCAGTCATTTGCATACCGAACGTCGCAAAGTTGGTGGATATATGCCACAGCAATCATTATCACTCTGGTTGTGGTTATTGGTGCTGTCAGTCTGCAAACATGGCAGACAGCCAGAATGAATCCAGTCAGGGCCTTAAGGTATGAATAGCTCATAAATAATACTTCCTCTTTTGTATTACCATATTCTATGAGATTCTCCACTACAACATTACTGAGCTTTTCAGCTGGGGATTCTCATTATACCCTCGATTCCCTTCGGATATATTTTAAAGATCTGTCCAATTATGACAGGAAGTATTTGTATGGTAACTTTGGAAAGGATTATATCAGCAAATTCACTGAGATGAAAATCAGTTTTTCATCTATGAATATTCAATTTCTTGACCGGGAATAAAATAGCGCAGTATAATTGGCATCAAAATAAGTTATTAAAGCATGAAAATAAGAACAAAAATTTCCATCAGGTTGATATTAACGCATATAGTGTTGGTAGCCGGATTGGTTATTGCCTCTTTGTTTGTGCATAACAGTGATTTTCTCTTCCTTTCAGTTGTGCAGACTGTTCTCCTTATAGTTTTATTTTCAGGTTACTGGGAGTTTTTCGGATTAAGATTTAAGCATATCTTTTGTTCAGTTATGGAGCTGTTCCTTGCGGGAGTTTTTGTGTATAAGCTGATCAGGGGATTAAACGGTTATACAAATACATATATGCTGGTTATTCTTTCGGTCATTCAGGCATATCTGTTATATGTTCTCATCAGGATAAGTATTGTGATCTTCAAAAAGGATGATCTGTATATGGGAATTGAGTTCCCTTTTAAAAACGGGATCTTTCTTATAACCGATGGCGGAAATTCCAGGATTAGCAGAATGATGAATTACCATTATTATTCCCCGGTTCATAAAAAGAACAAAACAAATTTGTCAATGCTGTATGCAACAGACATTGTGAAAACTGATTGCAAAATGCCTAAATGGCTCCCGGGGAAAAATGAGGATTATCCGGTATTTGGCGAAAGCATATATAGTCCCATAGAAGGACAAATTGTAAAAGTTGAAAACTCAATTCCTGATAATGAACCATATGCAGAAAATTTCCCATATAATACCGGCAATACGGTTGTTATTCAGCATGATGATTTTTATCTTCTCCTTGGACATTTGAAACAGAATAGCATTATAGTAAAAGTTGGAGATATGGTAAAAGCCGGTGATCTGATCGGATCTGTCGGAAATTCAGGATGGACGGAGCGTCCTCATACTCATATACAATTAATAAAAAGCGATTCAATAAATTACTGGTCAGGTACAGGAGTTGAAATCAGGTTCAGAAACCGGCCGTTATTCAAAAACATGGTGATTAGAAACTAGTTGCCTGGAGCCGGTGCATTTTTATTTTTTGAAGTGATCAGATCATATGTGCTTTTTGTCTGGTTTTCATGATCTTAATTTCTGACCGTATACTTCCTGAACAGTAAATTTCGGATTCCCGGTGCTGATCCTGTTCAGTCCGGACAGGAGAAAACAGAAAAATCAACCTTCTCACCCTGAAGACAGGGATAAATCGTGTGGAGTTTAATATATTTTTTTGAATCTGTCAAAGCAGAACTTAGTTACTGTAGTGTTACCCCAATCGTATATGGATTTTCCGAAAATCATCTAAAAGTATTGGTCCATGCTGGATAGATAGTATCCATGGGAACCCGTTTTTTGCATTGAGAATCTTATTTTCAGAGTATCAACCTGTGAAGATTATTCTTATTTTTAATTGTCTTAATACAGAAAGTCATATGTATAAACTAACGTTATTTGCAGTTTTCATCCTGGTATTTGTTTCACAGGCTTTAGCTGATGAGCTTTCAGAGGGATATACATCGTTCATTAATAATGATCTGAATAAAGCTTATATTCATTTTACAGCAGCAGCTCAGATACCTGAATCCAGATCTGAGGCATTCCTGATGCTCGCTATAATGTCTACTGTTGATAAAGAACCGTCAGAATCTTTCCGGTATTTCCTTGATTTTTATAAGAATTCGAAGGATAGTGATCCCTATATTTCTGCTCTTTTCAGACAGAATTGTGTGCTGGGCTACCTGAATATGAAGACAGAGGCGCAGGTAAACTGGATGCTTGATCTGCTCAGGAGGACCGATCTTAATCCCGGACTGAAAGTTCATATCTATGAAGCCCTCGGGAAACACTATGAAACAATATATGATCTTAAAAAGTCGAGAGATTATTTTTCCAGGATCGGAGCAGTAATGAACTGGCAGATAGTTGGCGATTTTGAGAATATCTCCGCAAGTGGATTTGAAAAGGAATACGGGCCGGAGAGTCATCCTGAACCGGGTTCTGTTTTTAAAAATAAAATCAATGCCGATATTAAATGGTTTGATTTGTACAAACAGGTAGATGGCAAATGGATCGATTTCACCTATAATTTTAACTGTACCAATACATTGGTTTATGCTCAGACATTCTGTAAAAGTTCTTCCGATATGACTGCATATCTCAGGATCGGTACATCGGGTTCTCTGAAATTGTACGTGAATGATCAGCTGCTTTATTCTGAGAAGAAAGAACGCAACAACGGGATAGATACATATATTATTCCTGTAAAGATATCATCGGGCAATAATCGCATCTTGCTTAAAATTGGGAACAGTAAACTTGAGCAGTGTAATTTCATGATGAGGGCCACAGATATAGATGGCAATAATCTGACAAACCTTCAGTTCTCTCCGAAATTTGAGCCTTACAGCAAGACCGTTCAAACTGTCCCTGTGCCTCTTGTCTCATTCGCTGAGTCTGCTCTGGAAAGAAGAATAAAAGAAAACCCTGAGAAGCTGGTAAATTATATTGTTCTGGCCACTGCATACCTGTCAAACGATAAAATTGATGCCGCATCCGGAATCCTGACTAAGGCCCTGGCTAAAGCCCCTAATTGCAGTTATCTGCTGAATCAGTTACTGGAGCTATATGTCAGGGACCAGAACCGTACATTGTCAAGTCTGACGCAGGAGAAAATAAAATCCATTGATCCTGATAATCCGGATATCCTCAGTTATATGATAAACGATGCTATAAACTCAAAGAACTATAAGGATGCCGGGCAATACATCGGGAAAAAGGAAAAACTTTATGGCAAAAGTCTCGGACTGTTTTACAATAAACTGAATCTTGCGTCTGAGGAGAATAAAGCAGAGGAGTATTCCGCGATACTGGATGAGGCATTGGCTGCATATCCAAATGATTATACAATTGTTGAGGATAAATTCAATTTTGAAAAGAATTTTAAGAAGAACCAGAAAGCGGCTATTGCTGTTTTAAAGAGCTTCACACGCAAAAATTTTCATGCTTCGGCAATGAAGACTTTATCTGACGAATATTTCCAGTCTGGGCAGGTGGGCGATGGAATAAACCTGCTGAAACAGCTGATCGAATATAAACCATTCGACGATTCATATTATAAGTATCTGGGATTGTATTATTTAAATGCCGGCAAGTATAATGAAGCCAAACAATATCTTGAGGTATGCCTGAAGATAGCTCCATACTATGGCCCTTATTATGCAAATTTTGCAAAAGTCTTTGAAGAAGAGAAAGATAATGAAAATGCTATAAAGGAATATTTATCCGGCATTATTTATAATCCCAGCGATTATGATGCTATTAACAAGCTTCGTAACCTTCAGGCCAAAAAAGATGTTTTCAGTTATTTCCCAACAAAAGACTATTATAAGATATTCGAATCGTCTCCAACAGCATCTGATTATCCTTCCGATAACTTTATCTCACTGTTGGAGGAGAGACAGGTGGTATTACATGAGCATGGCGGAAGTGAGTCACGTGTAATTCTCATGCTCAAAGCTCTTACTGCCAAGGGCATTGATTACCTGAAGGAATATAAGATCAGTTATCTGTCCAATGAGGAAATGACAATTGAGAAAGCGGAAGTCCTGAAGAAGAATGGAAACAGATTGCAGGCTGAAGTAAATGATAACCAGGTAGTTTATACTTCACTCGAGCCTGGTGACGGAGTATTCCTGATTTACAGGAGAAGTAAAACCGTTTCGGGCTTAATGTCAAAGAATTTCTATGAAAAATGGCTGCTCAGCAGTTGGTATCCAAGCCTGGACCTGGAATATAAACTGTTGATTGATAAAAATTTGAAATTTAATTATAAGCTCGATAATTCGGATGTTAAACCTGAAATCTCGGACGCCGATGAATTTAGGCTTTATTCATGGAAGAACAGCACTCTGAAAGCCATGCCGGTAGAGTCTTACATGCCTCCGATGGTGGACGCCGGAGTGCTTCTGAACATATCAACATTGCCTGATTGGGACTATGTATCAAAATGGTATTTCGACATTTCCCATACAAAGACAGAACCGGACAAGACAGTGACAGAGACTGTAAATAATCTCCTCAGTGGAAAGCAAGGATTGTCACAGATGGAGAGAGCCAGAACCCTGTATAATTTCATAGTTCAGAATATAAGATACAGTTCTGTTTCATTCAGGCAGAGTGGAACAGTTCCAAAGGAAGCATCTGAGGTTCTTAATACCAGGATCGGTGACTGCAAAGACCTTTCGGTATTGTTTACCTCGATGTGCACCGCAGCTGGCATAAAAGCTCAGGTGGTTCTTGTTATCCGGAGAGATAACGGGATGAACTGGATGAATCTGCCATCTTTCGATTTCGATCATGCCATTGCGAAAGCTTTTCTGGACGGGAAGGAATATTATATCGAACTGACTTCCGGAAATTTCCCGTTTGCCACCCTGAATGAAGAACTTGTATCGGCTGTTGTTCTGGATATTAATAATGATCCTGAAAAAGTAGTCCCGAAATTTTTAAACCCGGTCACCCGTCAGTCAAACATTACTATCAGAAGATCATCGGTTTCTTTCAGCGGCGATGATATGACAGATTATGTCACCACAATTCGGACCGGAAGTATGGCGGCCAACTCCAGATCGAATTACCGCGACCTTGGAAAAGACGAGCTGGAAAAAAAGTTCACACAGATGATCTCCGGAAATTATTCAAATCTGAAGCTCCAATCACTTACTTTTGATTCTACTCTGAAGAGTTGCTCAGATACTTTAAAATACAGCTATTCCTTCATTGTGCCTAAAGTTCTGACAAAAATCAATAATCTGACGATTGTCAAAATCCCTCTTACTGAAAGAATGCCGTACCTGAACTTCCTGCAGGATGGCAGAAAATATCCGATTGAGTCATGGAAGTACCTTTTCTGCGATACCTTAACAGAAGAACTGACTATTAACTTCCCCGAAAACAAAACTTTAGCTGAGGTTCCTAAATCTGTGCAATACTCATGCAAGCAGGCAGACTATTTTCTGACCTTTAAAGTTCAGGGGAAACAGTTAATTGTAGTCCGTAAACTGGTTTGTAACATGAACTATGTACCGGTTTCAGATTATCCTGCATACAGAAGTTTTATGGAGGCTATGATCAGTTCCGACAATCAGCAGATCGGCTTCAGATAAGCTGGTATAGCTGAATTTTAATATCGCTTAAAATTACATATTTGCAATACCATAAACTTGGGTATAATATTCTTTACATATGAATAAACTACTGACAGGCGTTATTATCATAATCTTTTCAGCGCTTACTTCCTGCAAACCTGCACATAAGGAAGTTGCTGTTAAGTTGCAATCCACAATCTGTAACCCGCTGGATCTGAATTACCGGTTTTGCCTTGACGATCCGTCAAGACGGGAGGCAGCAGACCCGGCTATGGTTTTATTCAGAGGTGAATATTATTTGTTTGCATCCAAATCGGGAGGGTATTGGCATTCTTCAGATTTAATAAACTGGAACCTGATTTTAACATCGGATCTGCCACTAGAGGATTACGCTCCTGCAGCAGTTTGTATTGGCGATACAATGTATTTTATGGCATCAGGGAAAAGCCCTGTACATATCTTTAAAACTTCAGACCCGGTATCAGGCAGATGGCAGCAGGCAAATTCATCTTTCAGTATAGGAATGACTGATCCCGATCTGTTCCTCGATAATGACGGCCGTCTTTATTTTTACTATGGCTGCTCAGATACCAATCCAATCTATGGTGTCGAACTGGATCCGAAGAGTCTTAATCCGGTAGGCTCTCCGGTGGAATGCTTTAACAGTGACGCAAATAATTACGGATGGGAAAGAAAAGGAGATTATAATAATCTGTCAGGAAAGCCATGGATTGAGGGAGCATGGATGACAAGATTCAAGGATAAATATTATCTTCAGTATGCTGCCCCAGGAACAGAATTCAAAAGCTATTGCGACGGAGTATATATGTCGGATAAACCGCTGGGGCCCTTTACTCTGGCCCGGAACAATCCTTTTTCGTATAAACCTGAAGGTTTTATTGCCGGAGCAGGGCACAGCAGTACATTTCAGGATAAATATGGCAATTACTGGCATGTGGCCACTATGTCAATATCGCAAAAACATGTCTTTGAGAGACGACTGGGATTATTCCCGGTTTTTTTTGACAATGAGGATGAAATTTATACTTACACGGGGTTTGGCGATTTTCCAATGATTATTCCGCAGAAAAAGATCAGCAGCCCTGAAGAATTGTTCCCTGGCTGGATGCTGCTTTCATATGACAAACCGGTGGAAGCATCATCTGTGCTTCCAGAACATCCGGGGAAATATATTACCGACGAAGATATCCGTACTTACTGGAGCGCTGAAACAGGCAAAAAAGGCGAATGGATCACAATCGACCTTAAGCGATCCTGTCTGATAAATGCCGTGCAGGTAAACTTTGCTGAACATCAGACAAAATTACACGGCAGGAGTGCTCAGATTTATTTCCAATATATGCTTGAGGCTTCTGATGACAAAAATCACTGGGTTACCATAGCAGATAAAACCGGAAATCAGACAGATGTTCCCCACGATTATGTTGAGCTTGCTGTGCCTGTAAAAGCCAGGTATGTAAGACTTACCAATTATCATGTTCCTGATGGTACATTTTCGTTGTCAGGATTACGCGTTTTTGGAAACGGGCAGGGGGAAAAACCAGTAAATGAACCGGAATTTACAGCGCTGCGGGATAAAAATGACAGGAGGGAAGTAAAGTTGAAATGGAAGAAACCACTGGATGTAACCGGCATAAATATCAGATACGGAACAAGGGCAGATAAACTTTACCATGTATATCAGGTGCTTGGGGCAGATTCAGTGACAATAAGAAGCCTGAATAAACTCAGTAAATACTTCTTTTCGATCGATGCTTTCAATGAGAATGGCATTTTAAAGGGCAGCAGGATAACCACCATAGACTAATTTTTTTTAGGGATACATATTGATATCAGCAGGAAGTGGCATCTTTGCACTATTCATCATGTGTTTAAAGATATTTGGAAAATTCAGATTATGATATACTTGACTCCATATTCTATTGGCTGGCTGGCAGGTTTGCTTTTTTATAAGCTGAATCCGGAAATGGGACTAATAAATTCATTTATCCTGGGTCATCTTGTGATTTCCTGCTTCTTATTAAATAATTAACCTGTTTTAGGTTGTTTATCATAACCTGTCTCTTTGCAGATTAAGGAGCGGAAGAATCTAAATACTCGCTGATCAGCTGCCGGATGAAATGGTCTGATTAATGATTCTTTAGGATTGTAAAACTTTTTATCGAAATTTGTAGAAATTCTGGTTGACTGTTCAGAAATTAACTTCTATGAAAAAAGTACTTCTATTTTTAGCTGAAGGCTTCGAAACTATTGAAGCGAGTGTTTTTATCGACGTGATCGGATGGAACCTGGTTGACGGAGACGGAACTACCAGATTGTTCTCCTGCGGACTGAAAAGGGAAATCAGAAGTTCCTTTGATCAGAAAATGATTGTTGATTTCCTGGTTGATGAGGTGAATGTAGCTGATTATGACGCGCTGGCAATACCTGGAGGTTTTGAAGAGTATGATTTTTACAGGGATGCTTATGATGAAAGGGTTTTAAGACTGATCAGAGAGTTTAATCAAAGCGGCAAGATTATTGCCTCTATCTGCGTAGGCGCTCTGCTGCTGGGGAAAAGCGGTATTCTGAAAGGGAGGAAAGGTACCACGTATAACCAGAATATTGTGAGACAGGAAACGCTTAAAAGCTTTGGTGCAATCGTTTTAAATGAGCCGATCGTGAGAGACGATAATCTTATCACATCATGGAATCCATCTACAGCTGCTGATGTGGCTTTGTTGCTCCTTGAATTACTCACCTCACCACATAACGCTTCTATTATAAGAAGTAAAATGGGATTCGGATGAAGACTTTCGCTGACAAAACATGATCCATAATGTTTAAATTTCAGGTGTTCAGAATAGGCAGAATGAAGTATGTCAGGAATATCATAAAATTGAAATACAGGAATTTTAATATAAACACTATATGAGAAAGCTCTTCCGTAATTTGTTTCTTTCTTTTATCATGGTGATTTCTTATTCATTATCTGGAATCTCTGTGACAAACGGAACCGACCTGCCACACTTCCCGGCAGGGAAGTTTACCAGAGGGACACGTACGGTACAGATCGGAGGCGTTACCAGAAAAGTTACTTATCGTTCATACCTGCATATTCCATATGTTTCAAAACCTGTTGATTCGGCTTACCAGAGCATGAATGTTTGGGTCCCTGATTCAATTGATGGCAGGGCTGTTGATGCCGCAAATGCGCCCATACTACTGGAGATAGGCGTTGGAGGATATCTGGCTGTCAATAACTCGGTGTCGCACTCAGCTGATGAGAAGGCAGGACTGGCCCTTTCCTCCGGATATGTTGTCGTATATCCCGGTTGCAGGGGCCGGGATAACCGTTTCCCTGATGGTACTTATTTTGGCAAAGCGCCTGCTGCCATTGCAGACCTTAAAGCCGCTGTAAGATATATCAGGTATAATAAAGGAATTCTACCGGGCAATACCGAATGGATCATTTCTGTCGGTTGCAGCGCCGGTGGAGCGCTTTCAGCGCTTCTTGGCACTTCCGGTAACAATCATCTGTTTGATAATTACCTTGATCAGATTGGCGCTGCTGATGAAAGCGACAATATTTTCGCCGCAGCATGTTACAGCCCTATTACCGATCTGGAACATGCAGATATGGCTTATGAATGGATGTTCGGGAAAATACCTGGCAGGTCCGGAATAGCCGATCAGAAGCTCTCGGAGGAGCTGAAAAACGATTTTTTGCACTATCAGCTGTCTCTTAACCTTGATGGAATAAACCATTTCGGAATAATAAATGCGAATAATTATCAGAACTATCTTCTGATGTTTTATCTGATACCCTCAGCGAACGAATATCTGAGTCGGTTGACAGATGATGAGCGGCAAAACTATCTGGCAAATAACAAATGGATAACATGGGAAAATGAAAATTCATCATTTGCATTCAATGATTATGTAAACCATGTGGGAAGAATGAAAGGACTTCCGGCTTTCGATGATTTTAATAAACAGCAACCGGAGCCATCTTTATTTGGTAATAGTCACACTGATGCCAGGCATTTTACCGCTTTCAGCCTTCAATATTCCACCAGTAACTCTTCTGCAAAACCAGAAAAAGAAGTGACCGGTCTGGTGAACATGATGAATGCTTTGTATTTTACACAGAATGGTCTGGGTAGTTGTGCCCCTCACTGGTGGCTGAGAAATGGCTCAAGTGATAACCATACGTCTCAGACTGTTATGATCAATCTTGCCACGAGACTTCAGAATCTCGGCAGGGATGTAAACGTGAAGCTGTTCTGGGATGGAGGTCATTGCGCAGATTATGATCAGGAAGGGTTTATCAAATGGATCGGATTGATTACTGGATATTGTATACAATGAAATTTCATTATTGAAATATAAAAGCAGTGAAAAACTTCTGATCATTATTTCTGCTTTCACCCTTCAGGGAAGGGATAAAAAAATCAGCCTAAAACTGGTATGTAGAAGCAGAACTAAAGAAGCTTGAAAAATTAAATTATTCCGATGGATCCAATTATAAAAAGAGCGACCGAAAATGATTTTGATAAGGCTTATCCGTTGTTTTTTCAGCTTTGGCCCGGCAAAATACTGGATAAAAATGCTCTTAAAACAGTATTCTGTCGTGGAGTGATATCGGATAAAGATGAACTCCTTTGTCTTTATCTTGGTAATGAAATGATAGGTTTTTGCGCATATGCGATAGTAAATAACTTTTGGCAGGAAGGATTAATCTCGTATATGTACGCAATGGTGATCGATGAGAAGTACAGGGGAAAAGGTTATGGTACTATGCTTATTCAGGAAGCCATCAGAAGCTCAAAGCATCAAGGAATGAAGAGGCTGGAGCTGGACTCTGCATTCCACAGGGAAAAGGCTCATGAGTTTTATTCAAATCTAGGGTTTGAGAAGCGGGCTTATTTGTTTTCTCACGCACTCAAATGAATATATACTACCCTAATGGATTAAAAGATTTAAAACTGGAGAAACCGGGAATAATATTTATCGCATCATCTTAAATATCCGGATCGCGGATAATCATAGTTTAAATTATTTGGCAGCTTCCACGAAGGTAACAGTAATGAAATGGAAAAAACTGTTAAAATAAATTCTCTTGAGAAGCTGGTTTCACTATTGGAGGATTTGGCCCGACGATGTTTGTGGTCAGGGTAATTGGGTTAACTGCAGAATACTCTTTGCATCAGCATATTTATGACGTTGAAGCGGGGAAAAAAGCCGGAATCTCAGGGGATGAGCTTGAAAGTTTTATAAGAGAGCTTGATGATATTGGGGTCTTAAATTGGAAAGCAAAATATACAGAGAATTGTGTTCTCGACGGTGAAGACTGGGAGCTTGAAATGATCTATAACGGAACTGGAAAAAAGAAGATATATGGCAATAATCAATATCCCGGACCATCAGAAGATCCTTTTTCAAGAAGCCAGGTATTTAAAAGGTTTCTGGAGTCGCTGGGGAAGCTTGTAAAGGAACCATGCCTTTTTGATGAGGACAGTTAGTCAGAAGAAGAATAACCACGGGAGGAAAAATTACGCAGAAATGAATATTGAAATTTTAAAAGCCGGCAGGGAGGACCTGGAAATAATCCTGAAACTTCAGAAAGAATGTTATATCACCGAAGCTGAAATTTATAATGATTTTTTAATTCCTCCTCTGAGACAGGATCTTGAATCGATCGGAAATGAATATGCTGGTTCTGTAATTCTGAAATGTGTCTGTAACGGGGAATTAATTGGATCAGTCAGAGGATACAGCAAAGGATCAACATTATACATCGGAAAGCTTATTGTTGGTCAGAAGTTCAGGAACCGTGGCCTGGGCCTGAAACTGATGGAAGCCATTGAGAATGAATTTCCGGATTGTAACAGATTTGAACTGTTCACGGGGCATAAGAGCACAAAAAATCTTTATCTGTATAATAGGCTGGGATACAGGGAATTCAGGCAGGAGCTGGTTAATGACAAACTTACCATGATTTTCCTGGAGAAGATCAGGTAACATAGAAAAGCTCTTAAAATCCGGCTTACTTAAGGTCGCAGTATTCTCTTATTAAATTGGTTACCGGATAAGTTCCGCCTTTTCGATTGGATGAATGCCATCTGATTAATCATATCTTGATGAAAAAGAATTTACTGGCAGATTGAGTATTCTTTGCATGGTCTCTCTAATGTCTGAGTCTCCTCTCCTTATGTTCTTTCACCGGAGTGATTAAATTGAATGTCATATTTGTTACATTTGAGGAGATTGTTTGAACGGTTGCATTCGAACATGATTTTTTTGTTTTTAGTATCATGTGGGTATTCTGAATAAAAGGTGATTATGCTGCTGAATGTTGCATTTGCCGTGAAAATGTATGTATGAGGAGAAAAATAATGTCATGACCGGTATCCATCCTGTAATATTTGGTTTACTGCTGCTCCACTCGATATGTTCATCCGGTCAGAATGACACTTCAATCTATTTCACCAGGGCAAACAAAACCACGGATTCTGCTGTAAATGCCTATTATTATGATAAAGTAGCTGCCGATGATCAGGACGGTTACTCCATAACGACTTTTATCAGAAAGGATCATAAGTGGGAACAGGCTGTGGAAACCGATGTAAAGTATGAATCAGACACCTGCCTTTCATTATTTTCAAAGAGTGGAAAAGGGAGTCTTACAACAAGATACTTCAGGAAATGCGACAACGGATACAGAATCAGTGACTTTGTTGACAATGTTCTTACAGAACAGGGAACCAGTGGGTTGCTGTTCCCTTTAATTCGTGACGGATTATGGCGCAGATATGATGAATCAACAGGCAAGTTGCTTACAGAAGGGATTTATAAGGATAATCAGGCTGTTACCAGCAGATACTGGATGAATGATTCGACATTTATCGATGATGTATTTCTTTCTGTGGACAAAGAACCTGAGTATGAAGATGGAATGTTTTCTCTGCTGAAATATGTTTCAGATAGTACCCGTTACCCGGATTCAGCAAGAAAGATGAAAATTACCGGCAGAGTGCTGATCGGATTTGTTGTGAGGAAAGATGGATCTGTAAGTGATCTCCATTTTGTTAAACGGGTAAGTCCGGACCTCGATTCTGAAGCGCTCCGGGTAGTCAGTTCACTGCCGGGAAAATGGAACCCCGGGGAGATTGAAAACAAAAAAGTAAATGTTGTACTGGCAATTCCTGTTATTTTCAGATTGATGTCAGGAGGTCCTGCATCAAAATACCAATGAGATCTCTGGATGATCCCGACATGTGAGATTTCTTGTTAACATTATGATATGTGATGTCAGAGTGGTGCTCTTAATTCTGTAATTATATGATGTCAAATCAATCCTGAGATAACAAAGGCGGTGTTCCCGGAACACCGCCTTTGTTATTTGCAGGTATAAAGATAGTTACGATATAGCGCTTAAAAAATTGTTTATTGCTACATCGATAATTCAGATGACTATTTTCGCTTACAGTTTAATTCTGCTTTGACTGATTAAAAAAATATTTGAAAATCAACCTGATTTACCTCTGTCGCCAAAGAATTCAGGTTGATTTTTCTGCTTTCTCCCTTCTAAGGCAAAGAGTAAAAAAGCAGAAAAATCAGACCAAAAGCTAATCAGTCAAAGCCGAATTTAGATAAGCTTATAATTCATTTAAGACCAGATCCGGTTCAGGGCTCATTTACAGATGTACATTTATTCCACCGAATACAATTATTCCCGGCATTGGGTAATCGTAATTTATGTAATAGTCCTTATTTGTCAGGTTTTCTCCTTTTACGAAAATATCGACATGCTTATTGATAATCCATGATACTTTGGCGTTTAATAGTGTGTAGCTTTCAGTTATTTCATCCGGACTGAGTTTTGTATACAGATCCTGGATGTGCTGGAGAGAAAGGTTGAAGATGAAGCTTTTAAGTTTATAGGATCCACTGAGATTCATCTGTTGTTCCGGTGCAGCGATAATAGGTTCTTTCATGTGAATATAGCTGTAAGTGGCGTTAAGGGTGATAGCGCTCACAGGTCTGTATGTTCCTGCAAACTCAATCCCTGTGTTGGAGAAATCACCGGTATTCATGTTTTTCGGACCGGTGCCTGTCATTACAGTCTGGATGAGATTATCTCCCTTCGCCTTGAATATTGTCAGTTCTGCCGAGATCTTGTTGTTAAGAAACCTTTGTAATACCCCGATTTCATAATCCATCATTCTTTCCGGTTTAAGATCTGCATTGGCCGGGGTGAATAGATAGAGTTCCCTGATGGTTGGGCTACGGAACCCCTTGGAAACAGATGCTTTTAAGGTTGTATTGGTCGTTGGATTATAAGCTATTCCACCTGTAGGGACAGGCTCGTTCCCGAAGACACTGTTGTGTTCGAGCCGGAAACCCCCGTTGATTGTCAGTTTGCTGAATAATTCCTGTTGAATATAAGCATAACCGGCAACTTCATATACCGTCGTATCACCAAGTGTTGTTCCTTCTCCGCCATTTGCTTTCACATTCTCAGCAAAACCTCCGTAATTTTTATAATCCACTCCAAAGGTTATCGTGTTCCCTTTGAAAAGATTGAACGCCTGATAAACAACAAGTCCGTAATTTTTATCGTTGGAATGAAATCCGTCGCTTATCCTGTGATTTCCAAAATTGTAAAAGAACCTTAATGATCCGCTTGTCTTTTCATATTTATTGTCAAAGACAACAGAGCCAATGCCTCGTTTAATATTGTAAACACTTCCTGCATTGCCTGTTTCGGGTCCGGGATCAGTGGCGATGAATTTTGCAAGGCTGATGTCCCCGTTTACTTTCAGATGATCACTTATGTCATAACCTGCCTTGAAATACCCGTTGTCAATTTTGAAATCGGAGGAATCGCGATGACCGTCTGTCTGATCATGATTGAAGGATGCAAGTACATTGAAGCCGTTTTTTCTGAATCCTGCGTTGGCCATATATTTTTGTGTATTGTATGATCCGTACATGACCCTTCCGTTAGCAGAAATTCCATCTTCTTTCTGTTCCTTGGTGATTATGTTGATAACTCCACCCATGGCATTCGTTCCATATAAAGTGGATGCAGGTCCACGGATGACCTCAACTTTTTCTGCATCTGAAGCAACGTAGGTGTCAGGCAGAGGATGACCCATTATACCCATGAACTGCGGGTTCCCGTCAACGAGTACCAGCACTTCAGTGTTGGGACTTCCCCCGATTCCGCGAAGCATGATCTGGCCGGCAGCCCCGGTTGATACACCGAACCCGGTGATGCCCCTTTCAGTGACAAACATTCCCGGGACCTGCTCTGAAAGTACCGGCAGCAGAGCCGATTCGGAACTGGTTTCTATTTTATCCTTCGTTATAACAGATACTGTAAGAGGAACGTTATTCCTGTTTACAGAAGTTTTGGATCCGGTAATGACTACTTCATCAACATTTACCGTATCTTTTAAAATACTTTTTGGTTGCTGAGAAAATCCTGTTCCGCTGAAAGTTAAAGCCAGTACAGGTACTAGCAAGGCACTTTTTTTCATGATAAGTGGTTTAACGTGTTACAAAAAATAAAAAACGTGTTACTATTTTGACAAAAAATAAACCCTTATGGGTTGAGTTATTCTGCTTATTAATCTCTGTTTATTTGGGGATCATTTATTCTGCACGGCTCATTACCAGTTTTCCATGTATGATACCTTTCATTCCAATTAGTTTATCTGACAGATCAGTCAGATGCTTTGCAGTTCCCTTAACTGCAATTATTTCAAGACAAATATCATGATTAAGATGAAAATGCTGGGAAGAGAGTATGACTTCGAAATGCTCATGCTGTATATCATTCAGTTTTGCAGTGATGTCGCTCTTGTGGTGGTCGTAAAGCAGAACAATGGCTCCGGCAACAATCTGATTGCACTGCCATTTTTTCTCCACCAGGTTTCTTTCAACAAGTTGCCGGATGGCCTGTGAACGGTTGGGCAGGCTGTTTTCAATAACGAAAGCATCCAATGCTTTGAGCAATTCTTCATCAAGGCTTACACCGAAACGTGCAAGAGACATCGTGCTATCTTTTATTTAATTCGTGACATAAATATAGGAATATTTTTATTATCCAATCGCTGGGTTCCCGGAACCGGAGCATAATTAACATTTTTTAATGCCGGGGCAGCTATTTATACGAGTGGATTCCGCGGCTTTTTTGTTGAGGTGATATTTTGTGTCACGATTAACCTGCCGACTGTCTCATTTATACTCTCTGCTGCTGTTGCTTATCCGGGAGAACGACGAATTTATCAATAGGGTGTTTTGATAACCACATGATATTTAATTAATAGTTATAAGAGTTGAGATATAACTGTGATCGGATATTATGTAATCGCTGATTGTTCAAAACTAGTTATTAAAACTAATAAAATCCTTCCCCGGGGTCCATCTCATTAAAGTACTTTTGGTGCGTATTCGGTTCTGAGAGGATTAAAAGGGAATCCGGTGTGAATCCGGAACTATCCCCGTAGCTGTAAGTCCGATCATTAGTTTGATCATGAGCCACTGTCCGGATCGTGGATGGGAAGGCGGTTGAACAAGGATGAGTCAGAAGACCTGCCGGATGCAGAAATAACGTAGCTTTCGGGTGAAAAGCAAAGGGATTCTGAAGATCTTCCGGTTCCCATTTCCTTCCCGACTGTTACCATTTATTAACTTAATTCATGAAATGATGAATGGTAAAGCGCATTTAACCAAAATTGTCAAACGTAACGGTGATACCGTCGATTTCAGGTCTGAAAAGATCGGTCATGCTATCTTTAAGGCTATGAGGGCGACGGGACATCCAAACCGAAAAGAAGCTGAAAAGCTAAGTTATATCGTGGTGGAGAATCTCAGTTCTGATAGCCTGGATTATACTCCGACTGTGGAACAGGTTCAGGATCAGGTTGAAAAGGTCTTGTTTGATTATGGCGATTTTGAGCTGCTTAAGGCTTATATTCTCTACCGGAAGCAACGTGCCATGGCAAGGAATACAAGGGAGCTGTTTTCCAATATTGAAGTAGTTGACGAGTATCTTTCAAGGGATGACTGGCGTGTAAAGGAAAGTGCAAATTCAGCGTATTCGCTGCAGGGTCTGAATCAGCACATTTCTACTTTAATTACATCCCAGTACTGGCTTGATAAACTTTATCCGGAGAATATTTCCAATGCTCACAGGCAGGGATATTTTCACATCCACGATCTTGGATTCCTCAGCGTTTATTGCGTGGGCTGGGATCTCAGGGATCTGTTGGTTTCAGGATTTAAAGGTGTCAGTGGCAAAACGCAGACAGGACCTGCCCGGCATTTCCGTACTGCACTGGGTCAAATTGTGAATTTCTTTTATACAATGCAGGGTGAAGCGGCAGGAGCACAGGCATTTTCCAATTTTGATACACTACTGGCTCCCTATATATCTTATGATAAACTGAATTACCAGCAGGTGAAGCAGGCGCTTCAGGAATTCCTGTTTAACATTAATATCCCGACCAGGGTTGGCTTTCAAACTCCATTTACCAATATTACACTCGATCTGGTTATTCCTGAATTTCTTAAAAACGAATCAGTTGTTTTTGGCGGAGAACTGATGGAGAAAGTCTATGGTGATTTTCAGAACGAAATGATTATGTTCAATAAGGCTTTTGCCGAATTAATGGCAGAGGGAGATTCAACAGGCACTCCTTTCTCCTTCCCGATTCCGACATATAATATTACTTCCGACTTTGACTGGGATAATCCGGATTATGACTGCATCTGGGCTATGACGGCAAAATACGGCATCCCTTATTTTTCTAATTTCATAAATTCCGACCTTAAGCCTGATGATGTGCGCAGTATGTGCTGCAGGCTGCGCCTTGATAAAAGAGAATTGAACAAGAGGGGTGGCGGGCTTTTTGCATCTAACCCACTGACAGGCTCAATCGGTGTCGTTACTATAAATCTTCCAAAAGCTGGCTATGAAGCAAACTCAAAACAACAATTGTTCCAGCGTCTGAGAAACCTGATGGATATGGCAAAGAACAGTCTCGAGATCAAGCGTAAAACCATTGAAACCTACACCGCAAAGGGATTGTATCCCTATTCCAGATTCTACCTTAGAGACATTTATAAAAGGTATAACTGTTACTGGAAAAACCATTTTTCAACAATAGGAATAATAGGTATGAATGAATGCTGCCAGAACTTTCTGGGCGTTGGTATTGCAGATCCGGAAGGCAAAGCGTTGGCCATAGAAATCATGAACTTCATGAGGGATGTTCTGGGAGAATATCAGTTGGAAACGGGAAATATATATAATCTTGAAGCGACTCCGGGGGAAAGCACAACATATCGGTTTGCCAGGATAGATACTGTTCAGTATCCTGACATAATAACAGCAAATCATAAGGATTATCTGAAAGGTGCAAAACCATATTATACAAATTCAACCCAGCTTCCGGTCAATTACAGTGATGATATTTTTGATGTTCTGACTCACCAGGATGAACTTCAGACATTATATACCGGCGGAACTGTAATGCATGTTTTTACAGGTGAGAGCCTGGTTTCAGCCGGATCGGCAAAGAATCTTATCCGTAAAATTACCGGGAGGTTCCATTTGCCATATGTCACTGTCTCTCCTTCATTCAGCATTTGCCAGTCACATGGATACATTAATGGAGAGCATTTCAATTGTCCGGAGTGCGGCGGGAAAACGGAAGTATTCAGCCGGATAGTCGGGTACCTTCGTCCCGTGAGCCAATGGAATGACGGGAAACGCCAGGAATTCTCCGACCGGGCTCATTTTGATCATTTTGAAGGGAAACTGGATACTGTTGTGACCGATAACCAGCAGCCCCTCAGAATAAATGATCAGGTAGTTAAGTGTCAGGACTGATTCCTTATGTATGAGAATAGGTGGTTTAGTGAGGAGCAGTCTGATCGACTGGGAAGGGCTGACTACGGTTATTTTTTTGAAAGGCTGTAATCTTCGCTGTGGCTTTTGCCATAATCCGCAACTGGTTCTTCCCTGTCTGATCGACAGTCAGCCGGATATCCCGGAGGTGGACATACTTCGCTATCTTGAGCAAAGAAGAGGCTGGCTCGACGGTGTTGTGATTTCAGGCGGAGAACCGACCATTCATAAAGATCTTCCGTTGTTTATCGGCAAGATCAGGAACCTGGGGTATAAAATTAAGCTCGATACCAACGGGACTAATCCGGAAATGGTACAGAACCTGATCAGGAATGGTCTTGTCGATTTTATTGCGATGGACATCAAGACAATACCCGAAGCTGAGGAGTATGCCAGGGTCACAAATTGCAGGTCGGATGTATTGGTGGAAAAAATCATGGAAACCATCGTTCTGTTAAGGACATCCGGCATAGAATGCCAGTTCAGAACAACTGTTCTGCCTCTTTTTCACACCGGAGAAATTATTTCTGCTCTTGAACAGGAGTTCAGAAATGATGTCTTTGTAAAGCAGAAATTCAGGGAAGGTACCACTCTTGATAGTTATCTGCCAGGAGAACAGACAGAAATCGATGGTCTTTAAAATAAAAAAAGGTGTCCTGACCAGACACCTTTTAATTTGTGGGGATTGACGGATTCGAACCGCCGACCCTCTGCTTGTAAGGCAGATGCTCTGAACCAGCTGAGCTAAATCCCCAAAAGCGAGTGCAAATATAGATTACATTTTCTTTTCTGCAAAAAAATCGCGGATAATTATTTGCGGGCCCGATTCGTTAATGTCACAAAAGATATCTGGAATGTGATTGTTTTCCGGATGCTATTGTTACTTACCCTTTTGAGTCTTCTGAAGGTCATGTGTTAGAACTCTTGTTAATATGTTGATAATAAGTAAAAATTGACCGGTATCAGCTTGATAAAAAATTACTACATTCGCTTAAAGTACCTTTCCGGTTAGGAAGGAACAGGTGGGTTTTATATGGTAGTATATAAATCCTGAGGATTTAATTTATTGAATATCTTTACTTTATACTTTGAAGCGATATCTGAACCCCGTCAGTATGACACTTGAGAATCTGTTCAATTCACATCGTGGCGATTTCCCGGAGACTAAAACAACAGTTGGGAACAATCCATTCGCATACAAAGGAGGTGCAAAAAGAAGAATGCTTCAGTTTCAGTTGAAATTCCTCCTTGTACTGGCATTTTTTACCGGACTTGCAGGCGTGTCGTTTTCACAGACCTATCCTATAAACTCCTATAACGGACAGACTGTGACCACCTGTAGCGGTACATTCTATGACAGTGGAGGTTCTCTGGGCGATTACGGTAATAATGAGAACTATACGGTTACTTTTTGTTCGGGTAACGGGAATTCGGTTATGTTCGATTTTTCGGTGTTTACTGTCAGAACAGGTGATACTCTCTATGTTTATGATGGCCCTGATATTACATCACCTCTGAAAGGAAAATATTCAAACACTGTCACACCAGGCTCACTGACATCTTCAGGCACATGCATGACATTCAATTTTGTTTCAAACAATATTTTTACCAGACCCGGCTGGGTTGCAGGAATATCGTGCTGCATTCCACCTGTAACTTCAGCAATTACCCCTTCTGATCCGTATCAGTGTGCTGGTTCCACCATTACCTATTCAGTTGATCTGCATGCCGGATCCACTTACGACTGGTCTGTAATTCACGGAACTCCGGCAAGTACCATTGGCGGAACCAATAGTCTGGATGTGACATGGGACCCTGCCGGAGATATAACAGGTTATGTGAAAGTTGTGGAGACTAATAGTTGCGGTTCAAAAGATTCAAGTCAGCTGATAGTTGATATCTATAGTCTTCCGGTGGTGAATTTCAGCGGACTTGCTTCATATTACTGTATTTATTCTGCTCCTGTGACACTCACAGGTTCACCTGCAGGAGGCACTTTTTCCGGTCCGGGAATCAGCGGGAATGTTTTTACTCCCGCATCTGCCGGAGCCGGAACACACAGTATAACTTATGTTTATACTGATCCGGTAACACTTTGTACCAACCAGAGCATACACCAGACCATTGTGGTGAACCCACAGGTATTTATTGTCGGAGCATCTTCAAATTCTTATTGTTCAGGTTCCGGTGTGACAATCACACTGAGCGGGTCCGAGTCAGGTGTGAATTATCAACTGTTAAAGGGTGCTGTAAATGACGGTAGTCCTTTACCCGGTACTGGATCATCATTGTCATGGTCCAACAGGCAAGTTGGAGTTTATACCGTGATAGCCACCAACTCTCTGACTTCCTGTACAGCAAATATGTCAGGGACTCAGACAATAACTGAAAATCCACTCCCGACACCAACATTTATTACACAGGCTGGACCGACTACATGCAGCTCCATGCCAGTGCTATATTCCACCCAGCCAGGGCAATCAAATTATACATGGGGATTCACTGGAATTCCAGGGACAGATTATTCAATACTCTCAGGCGGAACTTCAACCGATGATAAAGTTTCACTGATCTGGCTTACAGCAGGAAGCCGGTCGGTGACAGTCAACTATACCGGTACCAATGGATGTACTGCGGCATCACCTGTATCATCGAATAGTACTGCAGTGACACTATCTCCTGCAGCTCCAACCGGAACTGCCACGCAAAATTTCTGTTCCGAAACTTTCCCAACAGTGGCCGGTCTGAGCGCTACCGGTACAGGAATATTATGGTATGCAGCAGCTTCCGGAGGAAGCCCTCTTGCTTCTTCAGCCGCCCTTGCCAATAATACTCACTATTTTGCCAGCCAGACTGTTTCAGGATGTGAAAGTGTAAACAGGTTTGATGTGACTGCCTTTATATATTCTATTCCTGCGGCACCATCAGCTGTCGCCGGATCGGGCGCCACCTGTTCACAGATAACTGCAGGCTGGACAGTTTCTGCGGGAGCTACTTCTTACAGGCTTGATGTTTCGACCAATATTGGTTTTACTAGTTATGTTACCGGCTACCAGGACAGAAATACAGGCAATGTTACTTCCTTAAATGTCACAGGGCTGACATCAGGGATGATTTACTATTACAGGGTACGAGCAGTCGGTTTCTGCGGAGCATCTCCAAACTCAAATATCATTACTTATTCAACGCTTCCGGCTGCACCCTCAACCCCCGGAACAATTTCAGGAATTACGGCACAGTGTGCAACGCTTACTGGTCAGTCATATTCAATAACATCTGTTCCCAATGCAACAGCATATACCTGGAGTGTGCCAACCGGATGGAGCATAACTTCAGGTCAGGGAACCACAGCCATAACAGTAACGACAGGAGGAATAGGACAGGACGGGAATATTACCGTTGCAGCGGGCAACACCTGCGGAACAGGCTCTCCGTCAACTCTCGCAGTAATTGTTAGTCCATACGCTACGGTCACATCAGTGACGGGAACTTCTCCAATGTGCATATCAGGGACGGCCAATTATACTGCCAACGGAGTGGTGTCTGGAGGTGGAATTGGTTCCTGGAGCAGCAGTAATACCACGGTGGCTACAGTGAGCGCTATAGGAGTGGTAACAGCTGTATCTGCCGGAACATGCAATATTACCTATACAATAACCGGCGGTTGTGGGGGTACGGTATCCGCGCAAAGAGCGCTTACTGTTAATCCCAATGCTGCAGTATCTTTAGTTACAGGCACTTCTTCTCTATGTATCGGAGGAACAGCAACCTTTACAGCCAGCGGAATTGTTACCGGTGGTGGTACTGGTGCATGGACAAGCAGCAATACTGCAATTGCAACGGTGAACTCATCAGGATTGGTGACTGGTGTCTCCGCGGGGACATGTAACATCATCTATACTGTAACCGGTGGATGCGGTGGCACTGCTTCAGCTCAGCTATCATTGACTATCAGTCCGAACGCTGCTGTTTCATCTATAACTGGTGTCTCTCCATTATGCATTGGGGGCACAGCATCATATATTGCCAACGGGGTCATCCTGAGTGGTGGTACCGGCGCCTGGAGCAGCAGTAATACGGCTGTTGCTACAGTTAATGCATCCGGTTTAGTGACAGCTGTTTCAGCCGGAAACTGCAATATAGTATATACCATTACTGGCGGATGTGGCACAACAGTTTCTTCTCAACGTACATTGTCTGTTAATCCGAATGCAGCAGTTTCCTCGGTCACCGGTACCACACCGTTATGTGTCGGAGGGACAGCTGTCTTTGCAGCCAGCGGAACAGTACTTAGTGGAGGAACAGGAACCTGGAGCAGCAGTAATAATGCTGTCGCCACAGTTACGGCAGCAGGTTTGGTAACAGCTGTCTCCGCAGGTACATGCAATATCATCTACACCATTACCGGGGGCTGCGGCGGAACTGTTTCTGCCCAAAGCTCCCTGACTATCAATCCAAATGCTTCCATTACCTCAGTGACGGGTCCTTCTCCTTTGTGTATCAGTGGTTCAGGAACATTTAGCGCCAACGGTGTTGTTGCCGGCGGGGGAACCGGTACCTGGAGCAGCAGTAATCCATCAGTTGCTACTGTGAATTCATCTGGTCTTGTTACTGGAGTATCAGCCGGAACCTGTAATATAATATACGCAATTTCAGGTGGTTGTGGCAGTACCGTATCTGCTCAGCAGTCTGTTACCATAAGCCCCAATGCAACTGTTGCAACAGTTACCGGGATATCTCCCTTATGTATCGGAGGTACAACAACATATTCTGCTAACGGAGTAGTCCTGAGCGGCGGTACAGGAGCCTGGAGCAGCAGTAATCCGGCAGTTGCAGTTGTGAATGCTGCTGGTCAGGTTGTGGCTGTCTCAGCTGGAACCTGCAATATAATATTTACAATCACCGGAGGATGCGGAGGAACAGTTTCTGCCCAGAGGACTCTCACTGTTAATCCTAATTCTGCTATCACTTCTGTTACAGGCGCTTCGCCGGTTTGCCTTGCAACAACGACTGTATTTACAGCAAACGGAGTGGTTCCGGGCGGAGGTACAGGATCATGGAGCAGCAGTAATTCTTCCATAGCTTCAGTGACCTCAGCAGGAGTGGTCACAGGCATTTCTGCCGGAACCTGCAATATTATCTATACCATTACCGGAGGCTGCGGGGGTAAGGTTTCAGCACAGAGATCTGTAACAGTAAGCCCGAATGCCACGGTTGCATCAGTAACCGGAACTTCACCATTGTGTCTGGGAGCAACGTTTGTTTATACTGCAACAGGAATTGTCCTTAGTGGCGGAACAGGTTCATGGAGCAGCAGTGACCCGTCCATTGCAACAGTAAACACCACTGGCCTTGTTACAGCTGTCAGCGCCGGAACCTGTAACATAGCATATACCATCACCGGTGGTTGCGGAGGAACTGTTACTGCGTTGAAGTCGTTGACAGTCATTCCAAATGCAGCTGTTTCATCGGTGTCCGGGACATCTCCTTTATGTACAGGTAAGACAGCTACATTTACAGCCACAGGAGCAGTCCTGGGCGGAGGAACAGGTGCATGGTCAAGCAGTAATCCCGGAGTTGCCACCGTCAGCAGCACAGGAGTGGTTAACGGTATATCAGCCGGGAGCTGCAATATATATTATACAATTACAGGCGGATGTGGGGGAGTGGCTTCAGCTTTCCAGACTGTGACTATCACGGATTCACCTGTCGCTACTATATCATATTCAGGATCACCATGGTGCAGTAATGCGACCAGCAAAACTGTCACAATGACCGGTACTTCTGGCGGAACTTACAGCGCTTCTCCTGCCGGACTTGATATAGATGCATCAACAGGTACTATTTATCCGGCGACAAGCACAGCCGCGACATATACAGTATCCTATACCATGACCTCTGCAGCATGTGGCAATGTAGTTGCAACTACCTCTGTCACCATCCTGCAGATTCCATCACTTGTGATCCATGATCCCGCAGCAGTCTGCGCACCTTCTACTGTGGATATAACGGCAGCTGAAGTTACTGCCGGAAGTTCTGCTGGCCTTGTGCTGACATACTGGAAGGATGCAGCAGCATCAATACTAATAGCCACTCCACAAAATTCCACATCCGGGACATATTATATCAAAGGGACAGATCTTGGAGGATGCTATGACATTAAACCTGTTCATGCAGTTGTCAATCCATTACCATCTGTCTCCGGAACAAAAACGGACGTGCTTTGCTCAGGAATGAAAAGCGGAAGCATAGATATAACTGCCACAGGTGGTTCAGGAACTTACTCATATACATGGACCGGCTCTGGTGTAACCACCGGATCTGAGGACCAGACAGGTCTTGGAGCAGGAACGTATGATGTTTTTGTTACTGACGCGGCAGGATGTTCATCCCCTCAGGTGCATTTTACAATCACAGAGTCTCCTGCTCTTGGAGGATCAATAAATTTGCAGACAAATGTTACGGTATATGGAGGAAATGACGGGAGTGTAACTGTGGGTGGAAGCGGTGGAACACCAGCTTATATGTATAGTCTTGACGGTGGTGTATTTCAGATTTCCGGAATATTCGGCTCTCTTGTTGCCGGGACATATACAGTAACTGTCAGGGATAATAATCTTTGCACATATGATGTTCAGGTAATAATAACCCAGCCGGCGCCACCTCTTACATTATCAGTTATTTCCCAGACCAATGTGGCCTGCAAAGGTGGATCTTCCGGAATGTTTACAGTTGCCGGAACAGGAGGAACACAGCCTTATGAGTTCTCAGCAGATGGTGGTGCATGGCAGTCATCAGGCGCATACCTGAACCTGGGTGCCGGGACCTATGTTGTGACCATTCGTGATGCCGCCCTCATCACTTCTCATATTTCTGTAACCATATCTGAGCCGTCGGACGCTGTTTCCGGAATTCCGTCTGTAACTGGTGTCTTATGTTACGGCACATCGACAGGAGCAATTGATCTGACAGTTACCGGGGGTGTATCACCTTATACATTCCTTTGGAGTAATAATGCAACAACCGAGGATCTGACAGATCTGCCGGCAGGCGAATACAATGTTACCATTACCGATGCCAACAATTGTACTCAGATCCTTAATGTGACAGTCATTCAATCCGTTGCCAGGTTATCAGGCACTATAGATTCACATACAGATGCTACATGTGCCGGTTCTGAAGATGGCAGTGTAACTATTTCCGGATCGGGAGGCACAACACCCTATGAATTCAGTCTGGATGGAAACGGATATCAGTCATCAGGAACATTCAGCCTACTCAGCCCCGGAGGACATACGGTTACTATAAGAGATGCAGGATTATGTACCACTGATGTAATGGTTAATATTGCCGAGCCAACGCCTGTGCTTATAGCCAGCAGCAAAACAGATGTTTCCTGTCCTGGTGAAAACAACGGATCCCTGACTATCACAGTTTCAGGCGGGACTGCTCCGTATGCTATACTTTGGGACAACGGAACTACAATAACCTCGAGGCAGAATCTTGAGAACGGAAGCTACGGTGTTGTGGTGACAGATGCAAACGGATGTGCAACATCGGCAACCTTAGTGGTTGGAGTCACAGGAGGTGAAGGATGCCTGGTTATTCCAACTATTATTACACCTAATGCAGACGGGTACAATGATACATGGATAATTGAAAACATTGATCTGTTTCCAAATGCAGAATTATTTGTGTATAACCGCTGGGGTGAACTGGTGTTCCATTCGAGAAATATTCTGGGCGATCCATGGGATGGCACCTCTGGAGGGAAAAAGCTTCCCACGGATTCCTATCATTACATACTGCATCTGGGTAACGGCAAAACTATGTCTGGCGTTATCAGCATAATAAGATAAAAGTCGGCAGATGATGAAAAAAATAAAGAATATTTTACCGGCAATATTGCTCTGTCTGATGACTCTCCCGGCAGCGGGCCAGCAATTCCCGATATACAGCCAGTATATTATGAACGGATTCCTTATCAATCCATCCATTGCCGGACGTGACGGATATACAACATTTAACCTTACAGTAAGGGAACAATGGATTGGCATGACTGATGCTCCTAGTACATATGCCGCAAGTTTTCAGACACGTATCCTGCGTAACAGCTATATCTCAAAATCAACTGAGGTCAGAAAGAAAATTATTAAGCCTACAAGGGGTGGAAGGGTCGGACTTGGAGGCTATATCTTCAGTGATTATAACGGCATAATGAGACGATCGGGCGGGCAGTTCACTTACGCCTACCATATACCTGTGGGAACGACACAGGGTTTGCCCAACGATCTTGCCTTCGGCCTTGCGTTTACTGGTTACCAGTACGCTATTAATACCAACGGCGCAATATATAACCATAATGACCCGCTCCTGAACTCTTATGACAGATCTGTTTTTATTCCGGATTTTAATTTTGGAATGAGCTTTACAACCGTTAAATATTATGTAGGTTTTGCCATGACAAATATGTTCAGGGGCTCGCTCATGCTTTCTGATACCGGATCAGTGAACCGTAATGAACTCGGGCATTACTTTCTTACCGGCGGAGTAAGGTTCCAGCTTTCTCCAAACTGGAAGATTGAACCTTCTGCATTTATAAGAAGTTCCGACATGTTTGCAAAAGCATTACAGGCAGATATCACTACAAGAATTTATTACAGGGATGATTACTGGGCCGGCATTTCCTACCGTACGGGAGATGCTCTGATCGCAATGTTAGGTCTCCGGTATGACAGATTTTATTTCGGATATTCATTCGATTTTCCTCTCACTGATATCAGGTCACAGACAGTTGGAAGCCATGAGCTGACACTTGCTGTTAAATTCGGAGAAAGCGCGAGACGATACAGGTGGATTAATTCTTTCTGATATACTTTATGTCCCCGGTTATGTATACCTTGACATTGTTAAGGTATGTCTTCTTTTCGCTGTACGATCGTGAAAAATAGTTTATCCTCACTGGCCATACCAATAATTCTGGCCGCTTGTCTGGCGTTAATGACTTTACCATGCAGCTGCACGGATGACCGGGATCATGATACCCTCAGACTGATGTTCTATAATGTTGAGAACTTATTTGATACCAGGCATGACAGTCTCCGTTCCGACAGGGATTTCCTTCCGGGAGGGACAATGCACTGGACACGGTCACGATATGACAAGAAAATTATTTCACTTTATAAAACCATAGCTGCATCAGGAAAGGCGGACCCTCCGGATCTTGTGGCATTATGCGAGGTCGAGAACAGAAAGGTGCTGGAGGACCTAATATCTGACACATATCTTTCGAAATTTGGCTACAGGATTATCCATGAGGAATCTCCTGACCAACGGGGTATAGATGTATGTATGATATACAGACCTGACAGGCTGAAACTGATTGATTACAAATACTGGATTCCTGCAGATGAAGAAAAAAACGCATATTCAACGCGAAGCATACTTTTTGTCAGATTCAGGACAGACGGTGATACTATTAACCTTATTATGAATCACTGGCCCTCCAGGAGGGGAGGAACCCTAGCAGCATCAGGTCTGAGGAATATTGTTTCCCGTTTGGTTAAAGAAAAAACCGACTCAATCGGAATTGACAGTCACTGGAAAGCCAAAGTGATTATTGCAGGAGATTTCAACTCAACTCCCGACGATGAGGAGATATTACTGATTACCGGACAGAGAGGAGACAGTCCCTGCATGAAAAATCTTTCTGCACCGGCTGCGCAGAAGGGAAGAGGAACTTACCGTTACATGGGTACATGGGAAATGCTTGATCAGGTTATAGTTTCGGCTTCATTAATTACTGCAAAAGATGGTTTATTTACTGATGAAAGGATGCTGACCATTTTCAGACCAAAGTTCCTCCTCAAAAAGGATCCCAGGTATCCCGGATATATGCCGTATGCAACCTACAGGGGTTATAAGTACCAGGGAGGGTACAGTGATCACCTGCCGGTGCTTCTGGATCTTGGCATCAGATAGCAGTACCTGCAGGTGAAAGACCCATTTCCCTGCCTTTTTCAAGCATAAGGTTATATGCTGCGTCGTGTTCATTTGGGATCAATCCTTCGATAATGGCTTCCCTGATTGCATTCTTTATTACACCGACTTCCGGGCCTGGCTTTATCCCGAACGTGCTGATGATCTCAGTACCATCGACAGGCGGCTGGAAATTCCTGAGAGCGTCTTTTTCCTCTATCTCTTTCAACTTGATCCGGACTTTCCTGAAATTCTCAATGTGGCGCGTTTTTTTTGCCTCGTTCTTTGAAGTTATGTCGGCCTCGCACAAAAGCATCAGATCGTCAATATCATCCCCGGCTTCAAACAGAAGCCTTCGAACTGCCGAATCAGTGACTACTTCCTGGGATAACGCAATAGGCCTCAGATGCAACTCAACAAGCTTCTGAACATATTTCATCTTTTCATTGAGAGGCAATTTCAGATTCCTGAAAATATCAGGTATCATTTTTGAACCGAGAAATTCGTGTCCGTGAAATGCCCATCCTGTTTCTGTAAGGTATTTTTTGGTCGCCGGTTTTGCAATATCGTGCAGGAGAGCGGCCCACCTCAGCCATAGATTGTCGCTCTTTGATGAGATGTTGTCGAGGACGATAAGGGAATGAATGAAGTTATCCTTGTGGGCCTTGCCTTCCCTGGTTTCAATGCCTTTGAGATTATCAAGGTCGGGGAAGATCAGCTTCAATAATCCGGCTTTATCGAGCAGCAAAAGGCCCTTTGATGGCCGCCGGCACATCATGATCTTGTTCATCTCAGTAATAATCCTCTCCCTTGATACTATCCCGATTCTGTCGGCATTTTTTGAAATGGAAGCAAATGTCTCAGGGTCGATAGTGAATTCAAGTTGAGATGCGAACCTTACTGCTCTCATCATTCTCAGAGGATCATCTGAGAAAGTTTTATCCGGGTCAAGAGGTGTCCGGATGAGCTTTGCCTTAAGGTCATCAATACCACCGAAGGGATCGAGCAGTTCTCCGAACTTTTCAGTATTAAGGTTGATGGCCAACGCATTGATCGTAAAATCGCGCCTTTTAAGATCATCTTCCAATGTCCCGTTTTCCACAACCGGTTTGCGCGATCCCCTGTCATATGATTCTTTTCTGGCCCCTACAAACTCCAGATCATATTCGTTGTACCGGAACATTGCAGTCCCGAAATTTTTGAAATAGCTCACCTTGGCTTTCGGACTGATGACTGAAGCAACCTTCCTGGCAATCTCAACCCCGCTTCCTATAACCACGATATCTATGTCTTTGTCCGGATGATCCCTCTTCAACAGACAGTCTCTAACCCAGCCTCCGATGACATAGCCCTCTATTTGCTCCGACGTTAAAACTTTTCCCAGCGTCTCAAATATCTTGTCATTAAGACATATGTTCATATGTAGATATGACAATTTGTTATTAATATGTGACAAAGTTACAATTAATCCTCAATTTCAGGTTTAAATATGGTGATTGGTACATCTTGGTATGTAGCTTGCAGTTGAATAAACAAATTAGTTTTCTGGTTGTTTTAAAAATAAAAATTAGATGGTAGAACATTTGACAAAAGAGTCGTTCTTGAAAAAGGTTTTCAATTACGAGCAAAACAGTGAATGGAAATTCGAAGGGGAGAAACCATGTGTTATTGACTTTTATGCAGACTGGTGCGGACCTTGTAAGATGGTAGCCCCGATTCTTGAAGAGCTGGCAACAGATTTTTCAGGTAAGATAGATGTTTATAAGATTGATACTGAGGCGGAACAGGAACTTGCAGCAACCTTCGGGATAAAAAGTATTCCCTCAATTCTATTCGTGCCGGCCAGTGGTCAACCTCAGATGGCAATGGGGGCATTACCAAAAGATACATTTGTAAAAGCTTTCAAAGATGTCCTTGGTGTAGAAAAATAAGCCATTCGTCAAAAAAAATAAATATTTTGACATTTATACCGGGGGAAATGCAACTTTTCCATACTTAAAAACGTTTAAGACTATACAGTTAGTAACAATAGTTTACACGAGTTTTTTCATGGATTTAGGTTTAGGGTATTAACGCAGTAAATCAGGACTTCGGTCCTGATTTATTTTTATGCCAGTTCCTTAAAAATACTGTTTATTTCTTCCTCTGTTGTCCGGAGTTTCTTCTGGCATTGTTTTATCAGTTCGGAAGCTCTTTTTACTTCCTCAGACAGTTTATCAACATCGAGCTCTCCACTTTCTATTTTTTTAAGAATAGCTTCTATCTCGACTACTGCTTCGCTGAATGAAAATTCCTTTTTTGCCATCTGGTTAACTTTTATTATTTTATTTCATCATTCAGATCAGGTGTTTTCCCCTGTTGATGTTATACCGCTTCTTACTTTTCCGTCAATGAACAAGGTATCTATCTCATCTCCATCCGACAATTGTTCCCTGCTTCGTATTATCTTCCCGTTTTTTGATGTGATAGTATAACCACGGCGGAGAACGTTACCCGGATCAAGCATTGACAGATTTCCTTCAAGATTCACAACTCCGGTTTTGCATTTATTAAGGTAATTACGGGTTTCTGTATGTAAGTTTTTCATGAAGGTTTCAGTCGTTTTCAGCTTATCCGAAAGAGATTTATCTGCCGAAGCGCGGATCTTCACCTGGAGGCCTGATATTAATATTTCATGACGGTACGCTTCTCTTCTCCACAAGCTTGAGAGTTCAAGTATCCTACCCGAAAGTTTCTCCCTGTTTTCTGTCAGAAGAATTCTTGAGAGTGGTAGTAATCTGACACTGAAGGAGTCGAGCCAGACACGGTTTTCATCGATTATATCGCCCGTTACATCCCTGATAGCCACACAGATATCTGTGAGTCTGTTCTCAGCGGTTGCCATACATTCCACAATATAGTTAGCGACGGCTGTCGGGGTTTTGAGAGATTTATTCGCAACCATATCCGTGACCGACATATTTTTTTCGTGACCGATACCTGTAACAACAGGAAGAGGAAACTGGGTAATATGATATGCAATACCATAGTTATCGAACCAGCTCAAATCTGTCTGTGATCCGCCGCCCCTGATTATAACAACAAGGTCGAACAGTTCTGCATTTTCAGCAACCCTGTCGAGCGAGCTTATTACCCCCTGTTCGGTCTCAGTCCCCTGCATCGGGGTATCGATGAGAGCAGTATAAAAAACATAACCATAGCTGTTCCCGGCAAGCTGATTTATAAAATCTGTATATCCGGCTGCATTTTTTGAGGAGATAATTGCAATTCGCTGAGGAAGCACAGGGAACTCAAGGTCCTTGTTCATGCTGAAGACTCCCTCTTCTTCAAGCTTTTTAATGATCTGTTGCCTTTTAAGCGCCATTTCCCCGAGAGTGAAAGCCGGGTCAATGTCGTTTATAACGATGCTTAAGCCGTATATCTCATGGTATTCCGCACGGGCTTTTACAAGTATCTTAATACCAGGCTTAAGTGATTCGCCTGTAATATTTTCAAAGAATGATCTGATAAAGCCAAAGCGGCTGTTCCAGACTATTCCCCTGATCCTGGCCCTGATGTTCTTATCGTCGGCATGTTTCTCCACGAGCTCCAGGTAACAATGGCCCGAGGTATTTATACTAATTTCGGATATTTCGGCTGTTACCCAGAATGTTTGAGGAAGAGAAAGATAGATTGTGTCCCTGATCAGTAACTGTAATTGGCTTAAAGTAAGTGTTTCTGTCATGGCTTTTTCATGACGTCGGTTTTTTCAGGATCCTCAATCTGATCTTTGTTTTTCTCCCTTTCTTCCAGTATCCTGGCCTGGTCAAGGTCCATCTGACGGTCGCTGGTTATGCCATCCTTGTAATGTATCTGGTATCTTACTGATCCGTTTTCGTTATATATGGTCCACATACCATCGCGGGCATCATTTTTATACTGTCCTGAAAACTCCGGTTTGCCGGATTCAAACCATGTTTCGAATTTGCCGTCGATCTTACCGTCCCGGTATTGTGATTTAAGAAGCAGGGTTCCGTTTGGATAATATTTCGTCCATTCACCCTGTTTTATGTCATTGACAAAATTTACTTTCTCGGCTATTGAACTGTCGGGGTAATATCTCAGGGACAGTCCGTTCCTGAGGTCCCCGGAAAAGATATCTTCTTCCACAAGGCAGTCTTTGATAATATCAGAAAAGAATTTCCATTTCCCTTCCTTTTTCCTGTTTATATAACTGCCGCTTGAGGCAGTAAATCCGTTAGGGTAAAAAAGAACGGCGGCAGCCTCTTTCCCGTCCTGACTGAAAGTGAGTACCGATTTGAGAACCTGATTCTCATAATATCTTTTGAATTCTCCTACCGGATGATCGTCTCTGAAATAACCATCGTACTGAATCTTTTCATCGGGATAACGCCTGATCCAGTGGCCCTGTTTTCTGCCTTTTGAATCGGTATGGTTGACAGAATTATCATTCTGACAGTAAATATTTACCGTGGCCGAAAGAAAGAATATGAGCAGGATCGGTTTCAGCATATTTAGCAAGTAACGTAAAAATCAGTCTAAAATTATGAAAAAAGAGGTTGATAAATTACCAACCTCTTTTCAAATGAGTATTGTTAAAGGAAATTATTACTTTACCTCTTCAAAATCCACATCGGTTACCTCATCGCTGCCGGACTTTCCGGTAGTATTCCCGTTATTTTCCGGACCGGGTTGCGATGCTGAAGGTCCGCTGCTGTTTTGTGCTGTTTTGTACATCTCTTCGGAGGCCGACTGCCATACAGTGTTAAGCTCGGCAAGAGCTGTGTCGATAGCAGCGACATCCTGGGACTTATGTGCATCTTTCAGTTTGGAAAGGGCGCTTTCAATTGCTGATTTTTTATCGGCAGGAAGCTTGTCTCCAAATTCTTTGAGCTGCTTTTCAGTCGAGAAAATCATGGAGTCCGCAGCATTTATCTTGTCGATCTTTTCCTTTGCCTTACTATCAGCATCAGCGTTAGCCTTAGCTTCATCACGCATTCTTCTTATCTCATCTTCGCTCAGCCCGGATGAGGCTTCAATCCTTATCCTTTGTTCTTTGCCTGTTCCTCTGTCTTTGGCAGTGACATGGAGAATGCCGTTAGCGTCTATATCGAAAGTAACCTCAATCTGCGGGATACCTCTTGGGGCCGGTGGAATACCATCGAGATGGAAACGTCCGATGGTCTTGTTCCCGACAGCCATAGGTCTTTCTCCCTGAAGGACGTGTATCTCTACCGAAGGCTGATTGTCTGATGCCGTTGTAAATACTTCCGTCTTCTTTGAAGGGATTGTGGTATTGGATTCAATAAGCTTGGTCATTACACCACCCATTGTTTCAATACCGAGAGAAAGAGGGGTTACATCAAGTAACAGTACGTCTTTGACTTCCCCGGTCAGAACGCCACCCTGTATTGCTGCACCTACAGCCACAACCTCATCTGGGTTTACTCCCTTCGATGGAACACGACCGAAGAATTTCTCTACAAGCTGCTGGATGGCAGGGATTCGGGTTGAACCGCCAACAAGCAGGACCTCATCAATCTCTGTAACAGCAAGTCCGGAATCCTTAAGAGCTGTCTTACATGGTTCAATACATGCCTGGATGAGCTTGTCGCAAATCTTTTCAAAGTTTGCCCTCGTGAGGGTTTTGACAAGATGCTTCGGAATACCGTCAACCGGCATTATATACGGAAGGTTGATCTCTGTAGTGGTTGAACTTGAGAGTTCTATTTTAGCTTTTTCAGCAGCTTCCTTAAGACGTTGCAGGGCCATCGGATCTTTCCTGAGATCCACTCTTTCTTCCTTAAGAAACTCTTCAGCAAGCCAGTCTATGATCATATGATCGAAATCATCACCTCCCAGGTGAGTATCTCCGTTTGTTGACTTTACTTCAAATACTCCGTCTCCAAGCTCAAGTATCGATATATCAAATGTGCCGCCGCCAAGGTCGAAAACAGCAATTTTCATATCCTGTGATTTCTTGTCAAGACCGTAAGCAAGTGATGCTGCAGTCGGCTCATTGATGATCCTTCTTACATTAAGACCAGCGATCTCACCGGCTTCTTTGGTTGCCTGGCGCTGTGAATCGCTGAAATATGCAGGCACAGTAATAACAGCTTCCGTAACTTCCTGTCCGAGATAATCCTCAGCTGTCTTTTTCATTTTCTGAAGAATCATAGCCGAGATCTCCTGGGGAGAATAATTACGGTCGTCAATTTTCACCCTTGGAGTATTGTTGTCGCCCTTTATAACAGTGTAGGGCACTCTTGAAATTTCCTTGGTAACCTTATCATAAGTTTCACCCATGAATCTCTTGATCGAGAACACTGTCCTCTTTGAGTTGGTAATGGCCTGCCTTTTTGCCGGGTCGCCAACCTTTCTCTCACTGTTATCCACAAAGGCAACAATTGAAGGAGTAGTTCTCTTTCCTTCGCTGTTGGGTATAACAACAGGCTCGTTGCCCTCCATAACAGCAACACATGAGTTCGTAGTGCCAAGATCGATACCAATTATTTTTCCCATTTTATATCTGATTTTAATTTTTCTGTAATTTCGTTACCTGAAAACCTTTTTATATGTTTTCTCAGGAATCTGCAATGATTATGCCATAGCCTGAACTTTCTTTTTTTATGTAAATATGACATCAGGGAACATGCTCCGACTGCCGTTTCGTGCATATTCATGTCATCTGGATTAATCCGCTGTTAATGATCCCTTATCTTCCAGATATTACTGTAAGCGGCAATAAAATAGCATGTTGCAGAATATTATTTGTTTCCAGGGACATAAAATTATGCAAAAAAATATGTTTTGGGCATTATTTTTCTTGCAGCGCTGTTTAGTGACAAAACGACAGGATATCATTCTTTTTCTGACATTGTAAAAGAAAAACTTCGGGTTGGCTGTCATCCCGCACAAATACGTAACTTTGCCGGCAGTAACTAAAGCTGCGTTCATTATGTCTGTACATAAAAGTGTTAGAAGGGTTACGACCCATGTGCTCAATGAAATGAAGCTCAAGGGAGAGAAGATAGCAATGCTGACTGCATATGATTATTCTTTTGCCCGTATCATTGATGAAGCCGAGATAGATGTAATTCTGGTAGGTGATTCCGCTTCAAATGTTATGGCAGGGTTTGATACTACTTTGCCGATCACTCTCGATAATATGATCTATCATGCAGCCTCTGTTGTGAGAGCTGTAAAAAGAGCGCTTGTAGTAGTTGACCTTCCATTTGGAACATATCAGGGCAATTCGAAAGAAGCGCTGGCTTCCTCTATCAGGATTATGAAGGAGACAGGAGCGCATGCCGTGAAACTGGAGGGAGGTAAACAGGTTCTTGAATCTGTTGAAAGGATACTTTCTGCAGGCATTCCGGTAATGGGGCATCTCGGTCTTACACCACAGGCTATACATAAATTCGGGACTTATGTTGTCCGCGCAAGGGAGGATGATGAAGCCCGGAGGCTTCTGGAAGATGCCAAGCTGCTTGAACAGACAGGTTGTTTTGCAATTGTCCTTGAAAAAATCCCGGCCAAACTGGCGGAAGAAGTGACATTGTCTGTTAAAATACCACTGATTGGGATCGGGGCCGGCGGCAAAGTGGACGGACAGGTACTGGTGCTTCATGACATGCTTGGACTTAATCAGGAATTCTCACCCAGGTTCCTGAGAAGGTATCATAATCTTCATGCCGAAGTCAAAGGTGCTGTTCAGGCGTATATAAACGACGTAAGAGCCAATGATTTCCCAAACGAGAAGGAACAGTACTAACAGATCTTAAAATGGTTGAAATACTCTACGAAGATAATCATCTGATTGCGGTATATAAACGATCCTCAGATCTGGCCCAGAGTGATAAAACCGGAGACGCTTCACTTGATACGGAGGTCAAGGAATATATCCGGAATAAATATAAAAAACCTGGCGATGCTTTTCTGGGAGTTGTACACCGGCTCGACAGACCTGTTAGCGGAGTTCTTCTGTATGCACGCACCTCAAAAGCTCTGGAGAGGCTTAATGAACTTTTCAGAACACGACAGGTGAAAAAAATATATCTGGCAATTGTTAAAGACCGCCCCCCTGAAGATGAAGGGACACTGAAACATTTCATCAAAAAGAATGAACAACAGAATAAAAGCTATGTGTTTGATACTGAAGTGAAAGGTTCTAAGGAAGCCACATTGTCTTACCGACTAATTGGAAGATCAGAGAAGTTTTATCTTGTTGAGGTAGAGTTGCATTCCGGACGTCACCATCAAATCAGGGCACAACTGTCAAAGATCGGATGTCCCATTAAAGGTGATCTGAAATACGGCTATCCCAGATCAAATGAGGACGGAAGCATAAGCCTTCTTGCCAGGCAACTTGAATTCATTCATCCGGTACGTAAGGAACCTGTGACTATCACCGGACATTTCCCTGAAGGAGATATCTGGCATGTTTTTGTTGATGCAGTAAACGAGGCTAAATAAGCTTTTAATACAGGACAGGCTTACTTCTTTACTTGTAACCGGGGCTTAATTATTCCGACCTTTCTTTTCGGAATTCCTCCCTGGTCTTCAGCAGATTCTCAATTTCCTCCTGCAGGATTCTGACTTTTTCATAATCAGTGCCTTCGATGGTGATCACCATCCCATTTTTCCTGATAATATACTTTGTCATTTCCTTTCCTCCCTGTTGCAAGGCTGATATACTGTCGGAAGCTTCTGCCGACTGATTTGCCAGGTCCTCGCGTACTGCAATTTTATGGCCATTGCCGACAGAGCTCAAATCTTCATCTTTATCAGAGCTGACAATGGTGATCTCTTTCCTGATCCCTTTCTTCCCGTTTTTGCTTCCGGATGTCGTAGTGGTAATGGTGTAACTGTTCAACCTGCCCTGCCCGTTAGTGTCATTATTCCCTTTTATCCTGACACAATTGCCATCTCTCATAATGACGGTATCTCCGGGTAATCTTCCGTTGATAACAGTATCTATCATGACTTTCTCTCCTTCTTTATCAGATACTATAACCTTTATTCTCTGCTCTTTGGGTCCTTCCTGTCCTGAAGAAACTGATGTTGAGAAAAGTATTAAAGTACAAAGAGCCAGAAGCGCTTTTACAGAGATGTTCATACCGCCAGGTTTTAATTATGCCGTAAATTTATGGTTAATTAATTATCAACGGGTTAATAGCTGATTAATAAGCGTTAACGAAAAGTTAAATTTTGATTTTATGATGACTTATTAATTTATTTTTGCGGCATGAACAGGAAGAAATTCACGGCCCTAATTTTCATGATGTTGTTATCCACTTTTGGTATTATCTGGGTGCAGATAGTATGGTTGAAAAGTGCTATCAACATAAGGAATGAGTCTTTTAACAACGCTGTTTATGTTAGCCTTTCAAATGCTGCAAATGCAATAGAATCAGCGCGAAAGCTGAATTTCTTTAATAATTTTGTTCTGACTGATCCCGGTTTGTACGGGCAGCAGCCTAAACGACAGTCACCTGCAGTCGGTGGTTATTCAACCGGGCAGGACGGTGGAAGAATAAATGTTCACATTACCAATCAGTCGTTCAAAGGGAGTTTCGATACTGACAAAGTGACTATACAGAGCAGATCATATTCTCTCGGCGGAGATACCACGATTATTTCAGATTCGGATACATTGATTTTTTCAGCATCAAATGATCCTGGAAAGCTTAATATGGGTAAGCCCGGTGATGAATTGGACAGAGATTCAAGAGTTATGTATGTCAAGCAGAGTGAATTCCTTGACTGGGTCAGAAAAAGGTCGAATGAATTCCAGAACATGAGCAAACAGATTATCTCAGAGATCTACCAGTGGGAAAAGACTATGGAACTCGATAATAATGAGATTGAATACTCTCTCAGACAATCTTTTTCTTTTGCAGGTATCCAGACACCATTCGAATTTGCAGTGGTAAAGGATGGTGTCGTTCAGCCTGGTACTTACAAAAAATCTGACAGGAGGGATTTTCTGAAAAGTAATTACATGGTGAAGCTTTTTCCCGGGAATATTATTCGCCAGGATCTGATTCTCTCAGTCATTTTTCCTGCCAGAACAAATTATGTTCTTGGTTCACTTTTCTGGTTACTCGTGGGCTCTCTGCTGTTCTCTCTCTTTATCCTGGCTACTTTCATGCTCAGCCTGTATTTTATTATTTCCCAGAAGAAAATCTCCGAGATGAAATCAGATTTCATCAATAACATGACCCATGAGTTCAAGACTCCGATTGCAACAATTTCTCTTGCAGCAGATACCATAACAAACCCGAAGATCATTAATAACGAAGCCAGCATCAGGCATTTTATCGGTATGATCAAGAAGGAGAACAGCCGGATGAACAAGAAAGTTGAAACTATACTTCAGATCGCTTCCCTCGACAAGAAGGAAAGTGAATTCCATTTTGAGAAGGTATCTGTAAATACCATTATCAAACATGCTGTGGACACCATTGAGATCCAGGTGCAACAGAGGAATGGTAAAATAGATGTTCATCTTGATGCAGCAGAGCATATTGTTTGCGGTGACAGCGAGCATCTTATCAATCTTGTTAATAACTTGCTTGACAATGCTTTGAAATATTCTCCGGAAACACCCGAAATAACAGTGTCTACCAGGAATACCGAGAAAGGAATAGTGATCTCTGTGGAAGACAAAGGCATAGGGATGAGCAAATCTGTCCAGGGCAAGATCTTTGAAAGATTTTACAGGCAGACTTCCGGTGATGTCCATGATGTCAAGGGTTTCGGCCTTGGACTGAATTATTCAAGGGCTATCATAGAAGCCCACAAGGGAACTATTAAAGTTACCAGCGAACCGGGCAAAGGAAGCCGGTTCGATGTATATTTACCATTAAACCATGGAGACGCAAAAGATGAATAATAAAGCGATCAAGATTTTTTTGGTAGAGGATGATCTGAGTTTTGGATCTGTTCTCAAATCCTATCTCGAGATCAATGATTTTTCTGTTGAATGGGTCGATGACGGTAAGTATGCTCTCGATCACTTCAGAAAAGGAGTATTCAATATCTGTATTCTCGATATTATGCTCCCTCATGTGGATGGGTTTACCATAGCAAGCGAGATCAGACAGATCAATAATGAAGTACCAATAGTTTTCCTTACGGCAAAAAAGCTTAAGGATGATGTGCTTAAAGGTTATGGAGTAGGAGGGGATGATTATATAACCAAGCCGTTCGATACTGATATTCTTTTGGCAAAAATCAAAGCCATCCTTGCCCGAAGAGATTTTCAGAGCGGTACCAGGGAGGTCTTTGAAATAGGACGGTTTATATTCAATGCCAAGCTCAGAACACTTACTCTCGGCGATGTTGAAAATAAACTTTCGCCTAAGGAGGCCCAGCTTCTTGAACTGCTGGCCCTGAATCCGAATACTCTTATCAGCAGGGAAATAGCCTTGAAGAAAATCTGGGGAGCTGATGATTATTTTACTGCAAGGAGCATGGATGTTTACATTACCAAGCTCAGAAAGTTTCTTTCGGAAGATCCTTCATTGAATATCAAAAACATACATGGTTCCGGTTTTCAGCTAATTATGCGGGAAGGAGAGGAATAATGCCGAATTATTCTATTTTTGCGAAAACTTAAGAGACATGCGAATCCGGTCCTTACTGATCATCCAGATTATACTCATACCTTTAACATTCTCCTGCAGATCAACTCGTCATCTTTCTAAAACCACTCCTCAGTCCCGGGAACAGAGAACGGTAACATATTCAACAGTAGAGCAGTCATATATTGATACTTACAGTGATATTGCCATGTCCGAAATGAAACGTACCGGTATCCCTGCAAGTATTACTCTTGCCCAGGGAATGATAGAATCGGATAATGGCAGAAGCCAGCTGGCCAAAGATGCCAACAATCATTTTGGTATAAAATGCCACAATAACTGGACCGGTCCAAAAGTATATCACCATGATGATGCCCGTGATGAATGTTTCAGGAAATACAATAAACCGGAGGATTCCTTTTATGATCACTCGGAGTTTCTCCGCACCGTGCCACGATATAAGTTCCTCTTCGGATATTCTCCGACAGATTACAAATCATGGGCTCTGGGCTTGAAGAAAGCCGGTTACGCTACAAATCCGGAATATGCCAATATGCTGATAAGGACCATTGAGGAGAAGAATCTCAGCTATTTTGATTCTGGAATTAAACCGGCAGAACTCACTCAGACAAAACAACCCCGGGTACAGCAACCGGTAGCCGCTCCTGACATCATGCGGCAGAATGCTCCGGCAACACCCATAAATGACAAGAGTATGGTTATCACTCTGGCCCCGAGGGTAAGGGAAAATAATAATCTGAGGTTTATTGTTGTTAAAGATGGTGATACTCGTGAGAAGATAGAGGAGGAGTTTCAGCTTCTGCACTGGGAGCTCTTAAAATATAACGATATCAGCGGTGAGCTGAAGCTTGCTCCCGGTCAGATACTGTATCTGCAGGCAAAAAAAGACAAGGCTGGTCCCGGAATTGAAACCTATATTGCCGGAGATGGAGATACAATGTACCTTATTTCCCAGAAGTTCGGTATCAAACTTCGCAGTCTGTGTAAAATGAACAGGATGACTGAATCTGATGCATTGCAGCCAGGAACGACCATCTGGCTGAGAAGTATGAAGCCGCTTAACTGAACTGTACGGTATACCCGCCGATCCTGAAACCTCTCAGAAATTCACTGATGCCCATTCTCTTCTTTCCTTCGACCCTGAGGTTAAGAATATTGAGATAACCATCACTGCAGGCAATCTTCATGTATTCCCTGCCATCGGTCAATATAGTTCCGGCCTGGTCGGAATGACTGGTCAATTCAGGCAGACTTTCAAATATCTTGACTGACAATTGTGTCGAGCTGTTTTGCAGTATGGTTTTTGCGCAAGGTGAAGGCGATAATCCTCGTACCAGATTATGAACGGAAATAGTATCTTTCTTCCAGTTAATGATACAATCTTCCGGGAATATTTTCGGCGCTGTTCTCAGCTTCTCTCCATTTTCCATGAATAATTCCTGGGGCCTGGGTTTAAGCGAGCCTGATATCAATCCTTCAAGTGTTTTGATAACAAGACGCGCTCCCTGCTTCATGAGCCTGTCGTGGAGATCTCCCGCATTTTCGATACTATTTATGTGCACTTCCTCCCGGAGAAGAATATTCCCGGTGTCTATCTTATCGTCGATGAAGAAAGTAGTAACCCCGGTTCTGGTCTCGCCGTTTATAATCACATGATTTATCGGTGCGGCGCCTCTATACTGTGGAAGCAGAGATGCATGAAGGTTGAACGTTCCTGCAGAGGGTATTCTCCAGATCACTTCAGGGAGCATTCTGAAGGCAACAACAATAATTATATCCGGTTTGAGGCCGGTAATAGTTTTTACAAACTCCGGGTCTTTAAGATTTTCAGGTTGTAATACCCTCAAGCTGCTAAATTCGGCAAATTCCTTTACAGGAGAAACGCTCAGTTTCCTGCCACGGCCGGAAGGTTTATCCGGAGCCGTTACAACACTGACTACATTGAACCCGTTAATGAGCAATGCGCCTAATGTGGCAACTGCAAATTCCGGGGTACCCATAAATAAAATCCTGGGTTCGCTCATATTTGGCTTATTACCTCACAAACCTAATAAAATAAATTATTCCTTTCCTGCTTTCTTGTAACAGGAGAGGTTATGTCCCATTTTATTCGCTTTGGTTTCCAGGTAGAACTTATTGTGTGGGTTGGACTCAATGATAAGTGGTATTGTTTCCACGATCCGGATGCCGTAACCTTCAAGACCAGCTCTTTTGACAGGATTGTTTGAGATGAGTCTGACTTTTCCGAGTCCGAGTTCCCTCATAATGCTGGCTCCCACGCCATAGTCCCTTTCATCTTCTCCGAATCCAAGCATCAGGTTCGCCTGTACCGTATCCATTCCTTCGTCCTGCAACCTGTAAGCCCTGATCTTGTTAAGGAGACCAATACCTCTGCCTTCCTGGCTGAGATAGATAACAACTCCTTTACCTGCTTCTTCGACCATTTCCATTGCTTTATGGAGCTGTGGCCCGCAGTCACATCTCAGTGAACCGAAAATATCTCCTGTGAAGCATGATGAGTGCAGCCTGACAAGCACAGGTTCATCCTTTGTCCATGATCCTTTCACCAGTGCGGCATGTTCGAGCCCGTTACTCGTCTGGCGGAACGGAATAAACTCAAAATCGCCTTTTTCTGTGGGGAGCTTTACTCTTTCTCCTTTTTCAATTATCGAATCTCTCTCGAGGGTATACTTTATCAGATCTTTGATGGCTATTATCTTGATTCCGAATTTTTCGCTGATCATCTTGAGATCCCTGAGTCTGGCCATTGAACCATCATCATTCATTATCTCAACAAGCGCGCCACCGGGTCTCAGACCGGCGAGCCTTGTAAGATCAACGACAGCTTCAGTGTGTCCGGCTCTTCTGAGAACACCCTTTGCCTTGGCTTTAAGTGGGAATATGTGACCCGGACGGCCAAGGTCGGCAGGCTTTGTTGCAGGATCGACCAGCGCTTTGATAGTTAAAGCCCTGTCTTTAGCGGAAACTCCGGTTGTTGTTTCGGGGCTTAAAAGATCGACTGTTACTGTAAACTGGGTTTCATGGAGGGAGGTATTAGTTCCTACCATCAGATCAAGATCCAGTTCCTCACATCTCTCATCGGGAAGAGAAGCACAAATAAGACCGCGTCCGTATTTGGTCATGAAATTAACAATATCAGGAGTGATCAGTTCGGCAGAGCAGATAAAGTCCCCCTCGTTTTCCCTGTCCTCATCATCTACAACTATCAGGATCTTTCCGTTCCTGATATCCTCTATCGCCTCTTCGATCGTATTCAAAGCAAATTCTTTCATTGCACAAATGATTTTAATCTGTCACAGTCTCCGATGCGCTTCCGCTTATCGCGATCCTGTAGACATAGTCCTTTATTTTTTTCAGGAACACAAGATATGTATCTATGTTCATTATTACCGAATCAGTAGTGGCCTTGTAGGTTAGGAAAATTCCAATCGGGAGCAGAAGGTAGGAAGCAGCCCACATCCCGGCAAAAGTTCCGATAATATCCTCTTCCACAAGCTTTTGTGCTGAAATGGAAACGACATAATATATCACAAAAAAGAATACTGAAATAACAGCAGGAGTCCCCAGTCCGCCTTTCCTGATAATTGCACCCAGAGGAGCCCCTATGAAGAAGAATACAAGGCAAGCGAACGACATTGTAAGCTTTCTGTTCCATTCCACCTCATATTTCTTGATAGACTTGATCTCCCAATGCATTGATTCATTTCTTTCCGTCAGGTAGCTGGTAGCGTCCTTGATCCCTGTTATTGCCCTCGTCAGAGCTATTCCCTTGTCTGAAGCAGGCATAGAATCCAGGATCTCCTTTATTTCAAATTGCCGGGGCGGCCTGGCATTGTCAGTTGTTGCCGGCTTGTCGGCAGGTCTTTTAAATGATGTCTTCTGCGTATATATCCTTGAATTGCTGAATTCCCTGAACTGGTTCGCCATCTTTTCATTATGCTTCTGATTCATCGAATCAATGTAAAAGGTGAGCTGGGAGATATTCAGCATTGCAGAATTCGACTTGAACAGCCCCTGTTCGCTTCTTTCCAGATCGAAACCTGTTAGTGAAATAGTAATTGTTTGTTCTTTGAAAAAATCTTTTCTTGTAGGGAATTTGCGCTGGTTTTGGTTAACGTTCTTTTCATCTATTTCATTGAAAGAGTAACCATTGTACAATGTCATTATCAGTCCGCTTCCATCAGGGGTAGTCTTCATATATCCGGAGTCGGCAAGGATGACAGATGTATTTCCTCTCTTTTCCCGGTGATCATAAATAATCAGATTGTCGAGCCTGTTTGTTACCGGCTCTTTGGATGTGATCTTGATGCTGAAGTCAGGAACCCCGTTGTAGAATGATCCTGCCTGGATATTGATATCCGGCTTCTTGCGTCTGATGTCATACAGGAGCGTTCTGGCCTTTTGGGTCGAATATGGCAGAACATTATTTGAAAAGAAAAATGATACAACAGCTATCAGACTTATAAGGACAATGAGAGGCCTCATGATCCTCTGCAGAGAGATGCCGGAGGATTTAAGGGCTGTGAGTTCACAGAATTCCCCCATGTTCCCGAAGGTCATCAGCGATGCGAGGAGAATGGCAAGGGGCAGCGCCGTAGGAACAAATGTCATTGCAAAGTGATAAAGCAATTCGGTCACCACTCTAAAATCAAGCCCCTTACCTGCAAGCTCGTCAATGTACATCCACAGAAACTGTAGGATGAGAATGATGAGCACTATAAAAAAAGTGAATATGAGTGGCCCAATAAATGACTTTAACACAAATGTATCAACCTTTTTCACCTCATATCTTTATTTGACGTGCAAAAGTACTTCATTTTATCAAAATGTACCTCCGCAACTACTGCAAATTTTATGCCCTGATGACTGATATTAATGATGGGAACAATAAGCTCCGGCGCTAGTTTGTTTTGTTAAGGAACTTTTTGCCGGATATTTCAGGGGTGACGGGATTCAGATAATTGTCAGCAAAAACCGGTGATTTTTCTGAGAGCTATGAGCCGAGAAGCCTTTTGAGATCTGAGATTTGCTGGTTCCACAGATCGATTGAGTCCCTGATATCTTCTTCTTCAGCAAAGTCGGTAATAAAAAGTGAGACACTTCCGGTCATTTCATCGAGATTTATTCCGAATTCGAAGTAGTTATTATCCTCTCCGCTTATTTCATCCCATTGAAATCTGACCAGCTTGTTCTCCTTAAATGCAACCAGCTTTGCTTTTACTTCGGTTTTGTTCCAGTTAAAAATGAACATATCACGATCAGAATCCACCTTTTCCGCGAACCATTCACCAAGTCCCTCCGGTGTGCTTAGTCTTGAGAAAAGCACTTTTGGGGAACAGACAAGGGGATATTCAAGATCGAACTTTACACGCATTATAAATAATTGAAGAACTGAATTCTGACTTCTGCAATTTAGAAAAAATATTGAAATGAAAAAATCTTATTGTTAGTTTGTGTTAAACTGCTTATATTTGCACCCGCAAAAGAAAAATTGCGGGCCTGAAAGCTCTTCAACATGCGGTTCTGAAGGCAGAAGTTAAGGTGGAGGTTCAGGTCAATAATGAAACAAGGGAAGTACCACATTTAATGTGGATTTGATATAAGGCGAGATAGCTCAGTTGGTTAGAGCGCATGATTCATAATCATGAGGTCCGGGGATCATTCCCCCGTCTCGCTACTTTAAAATCAGCGACTTACAGTAATTAATTTGTAGGTCGCTTTTTATTTGTACATACAATAGTACATGCAAAATCGTACTTAAGGCTGTTTTTAAGGCAAAAAACAGGAGATAATTTTAATTTTTAACTGTATATTCAATAATTAATTTTTATCTAACTTTGTATTAGCCATAACAAGATTCAAATGCAAATTCTTAATAACATTATTCAACAGCTTCAATTTCAGAATCATCAATTAATATTGACGTACAGACAAAAATGTCAGTGTATGGCAATACATCTTTCTCTTACACCGATATCGAGAAGTAGTGTAGACCTTGTATTTGATTTAATTAATAGTCCGCAATTTCATCAAGAAAGAAATATATTCAAAAGTCATCCCGATGATATTAATGTAATTATTGAATCGGGGGGAGGAGATGCAGACGCTGCGTATCATATTGCAAAGTTATTAGATTCGCATTTTAAAGGAATTATAAGATATATTGTTCCGAGATTTGCTAAAAGTGCAGCTACTCTTATGGTATGTGGAGGGAACAAAATTGTTATGGGTGAAACTTCTGAATTAGGACCTCTTGACCCACAAATTCTGCAAAATGACGGTTCTTATATTTCTGCAAAAGCAGTTCAATCAACTATGGAGTTGATAAAGAAACATCTAAGTGAAAGCGATAAGCATGGACTAGAACTAGCAACAATTCTATCAAGTCGTCTAAATCCATTGGTTTTAGGCCAATATGAAAGCACCTTAAAAATTGTCCAGGAATACCAAGAAGAATTATTACATTTGAGAATGTTTAAAAATGAGGAAGAGGTAAAAACAATTGTTGAAAAATTTGCAATAGGATATACTCCTCATTCTAGGGTTATTAATTGTGAGGAAGCAAAAAAAATATTTGGTGAGGATAAAGTTGAAATGATGGCAAGTGATAGTGAAGAATGGAAAACCGTTTGGCAGGTTTCGAAAAACAATAGAACAATTGCTGATTTAATAGGAGTTTTGCAGTTGATTAACAAAGTAAATCCACAACCCAACCGCTAAAAGATATTGACATGAAATCCAAAAAAGTCATAAAGGAATCGACAGAAAAAATTAAAGAGATCAACGAATTACAGAAGAAAGTGGATTCGTCTAATAATTTGGTTGCAGAAGTTGATTCAATAAGTCAGGTTATAAATAATCTCTTATTTACTCAAGATAATTGCATTATTGACTTACAAAACTTTTCAATTTTGACGATTACGGCTCCACAAGAATTAAGATAATTATTTTCATCTTTAAAGTAAAACCCCGGCTTTATATTTCCGGGGTCACTGCACTTCAATGGAAGTGTTTTTACCTTCATTCTATTGGTAATCAAAATTTATAAGCAGCCAGGGCCAAAAACAAATTTATTTATTATCGAATTAAAAAGGCTGCCATTTCTGACAGCCTCATCCAAGTGAACCAAAAAACGAATCAATAAAACAGAAGAAAATTATTTCTTAATGTCTCTGAGTTTCGGAGGGTTACCGACAAATATTTTATCCCCGGTCTGTTCGTTAATAATGATTACCCCGGTTATAGCTTCTGGATCGGTTTTCCCGGTAAGAATATGCCGGATCTGTTTTTTAAGATTACTTTTCATTTTCAAACTCCTTTCTTAACTTCAAAAATGTTTCAGCCGTGGCCGGACTGTCAACCATTATGTTTAAATTTTTTGAATCGCTGCTTAATTCCCCACAACCATGAGCCACGAATACAATCACATTTCTATAGTTTTCCTTTAATATTTCAAATTCGGATTCAGTGTATTTTTTGCCCTCACAATCATAGATTCCAGGTTCCCGCTTGTTTGCAACCAGCATATAAGGTTTTTTCCCCTTAACTGATAATAAGTCCCTGATCTGATCTTTAAGATTCCTTTTCATGATCCTTTAAATATTGAATGATTTGTAATAATTGTTCTTCAGTTAGTTTCTCCGGGTTCATTGCTGGAGATTTCAGTCATATTGACCCCTCAAATCGGTCATGTTGACCCCCCTGAGGTTTTATAACAAAGAACAGAAGGTAACTGACAATATTACCGTTTTTTTCTTAAGCTTTCTCCTTTTAATTCGATAATTGTGGATGAATGAACCAACCGGTCAAGGATTGCATCTGCCTTATGCTAACATTCGCATAAGGCTGATGCAATAATGGACAGATTGGCAGGAAATGCACACAGAATAGAGTTAAAAGGAGAATCTCTAAGAAAGAAAAAGTCAGAAAAAAAAGAATAAATTTACACATCGAATCCACCGTCAAACCGGGTGGCTCACTTTGAGCAAGAACGGTGGCCCACTTTAGTCAGGAATAATCATCAAAAGACGTTAAGCTTTCCAATATAGGGCGAGCATTAATGGAATCTGTTCCACTAATAAAGACTGAAGACAGGCTAAGTCGCAATTTGGGTGACGAGGATCTAACCTCCACGATTAATAATAATATCCTGCGACTGGCCGATGACAAGGTTGATGAAACGATGGTTATAGCTATTGATCCGGGCGACATGATGAAACCATACGCTAAGGTGATGGAAAATTTGTGCAACATATATGATGGTAGCAGCCACAACCAGGCAAGAGGTTATCATCTGTGCCAGGTAACAGCGGCAAATCTTTCTCACGACAGAATAGTGCCATTATATTGTGAAGCATATTCAACAGAAGCCGAAGATTACCCAGGGAGTACTGAAAAACTCATTGAGATTATCAGAAAAGTCAAAGAATATACTGGTACCACAGGCACTTGGGCAATTGACCGGCAAGGTGATGATACTGATCTGATCCGCTGTTTCACTGATGAGACCCTGCAATTTGTTACACGATTAAAAATGTCACGATACCTCCATTTCGGTAAAAATATAAACAGGCAGGTTAAGGCAGAGCGTATCGATCGGCATGTAGAGTTAAGACACAAGGCTCACATATATGTATCAAAAGAGGGGAAAGAGGAATTTATCCATTTAACGTATGGCGCTATTACTGTGGCTCTGCCAGAATACCCCAATGAATGGTATACACTTGTTATTGTTAAAGGATTTGGGAAACTGCCAATGCTGCTTTTGACTAATAAACAGGTGAATATCAACAATAATAAACAGCTTTGGCAGATTGTAGAAATTTACCTTACCCGCTGGAAGTGTGATGAATGTTATCGATATATCAAACAATCATACAATCTGGAAGACTTCAGAGTTTTGAGTTATACTTCAATACGTAACATCACGGTATTGGTACATGCAATAGCTTATTTTACAAGTATATATCTGGGAATATCTTTAAAATTGAAGATCATGGTTCAAAAAATTTTCATCCTCTCGAAAAGATTTTTTGGAGTACCCTCATTTTATAACTATGCAATGGCTGATGGGATCTTTGAACTTTTAAAACACTCGAAACGAGGATTATCTGAATTCAGAGGTAGAATTGGACCCAATCATGACAGGTTCCAGTTATCTTTATTCCCAGACTAACCATTTTTTGAGGAAACTCCAGTAAATATTAATATATAACGTATTAGCTATCCCGCAGGGATTTAGTTCAACATGTGATATATAACATTGGGCAATAAAGAGCATCAGTAATTTATTATATTTGGATTGCCCAACGTTACATATCACCGTACGTTGACGGCAACCCAAAAAAACGGCTCCAATGAAAGTGTGAAGTGAAAATTAATAATACTGTCATTTGATTTGAATAAGCTATAACTATTATGAAAGACATAGAAACATTGATTCCACATAGAGCTCCATTCTTGTTTGTTGATGAAATTACCACAGTGGATTCTGATAAGATAGTGGGAAACCGGACTTTTGATAACTCTGAACAAATTTTGAAAGGGAGTTTCCCTGATTTTAAATTTGTACCAGGCATGATAATTATCGAATCTATGGCTCAGTGTGGCGGAGCCGGAGTGAAAATGCTTGGGATTGCTCAAGGATTATTTGGATTAGCAAATATTGAGAATGCCAATTTTTATAAGGGCGTTAAGTTTGGTGATAAAGTGAGATATGAGATTAAAAATATTCGATTGAGTGAGAAAATTATTAAACAATCGGGCATTGCATATGTAGATGAAACGCCAGTAGCAGATGCAACATGGATGTGTGTTAGGATTGATTAGTAATGATTTCAATAATATTAGTAAAAATGGCCAGCCGCCAATAAATAGGAATCTGAGCGGTCTGCAAGACCCAGCGATTATTACGTGTTGAACTACAACCTGGTCAGAATCGGAATTTCTTTGTCTATGTATTTAATGACGGTTTTTAATTGGCCCCAACTGAATATCAGGTAATTGCCGTAGCGAATAAATTATTCGGAAGTGAGTTCTAAAGTCAAATATACGCATGTATTTCAAACAAATCATAATAATGTTTTTTAAATATTAATAATTGACGTGTCAGCTATCCCGCAGGGATTTAGTTCAACAAACAGGAAAGTAGCCCGCAATCGGCTACGCCACATACAGGTGACCTTTGGCAACAATTTTGAGAGACTGCAAATCAGTTAATTAACCATTAAAAAGATTTTATATCTTTGTTAAAAATAGATTGATATGCCGACAATATCGATGTTTTTCGGAATAATAATCAGAATGTATTATGCTCCAGGTGAACATAATCCACCGCACATTCATGGATATTATCAGGATAGCACCATTGTAATCGGCATTACTGATTGTGAGGTTTTGCAAGGACAAATGCCTATTAGACAGTTGCGGTTAATACACGCATGGATATAAATACATCGGGAGGAGTTGTTAGGAAATTGGGAACTTTGTCAGAATGCTGAAAAACCATTCCAGATTGAACCTTTAAAATAAGTAGAGTATGTATTTAGCAATAAGAAAAGTTAGGCCACAAGATAATTATCTGCTTCATTTAACTTTTGAAAATGGAGAAGAGCGGCAGTTTGATATGAAACCCTATCTCGAAAAAGGTATTTTTAAAGAACTAAAGGATCCAAGTCTATTTAAGACTGTTAAGACAAGCTTTGATTCAATTGAATGGGCTAATGAAGCTGATTTTGATCCGGAAGTTTTATATAAAAAAAGTCGCCCCATTAAATAAAACTGTTGCCAATAAATAGGAATATGAGCGATCTGCAAGACCCAGCGATTATTACGTGTTGAACTACAACCTGGTCAGAAGCGGAATTTCTTTGTCTATGTACTTAAAGCACAGCAGGCGGCAATGATATACTCCTTCCTTGGCACATGTAAGATCAATAATATCGAGCCATGTTCCTGGTTGAAAACTACCCTTTCAAGAATCCCCGGGCAATCAATCTAAAACATCGACGAACTGTTACCCTGTCGGCAGGTTTGATACGAACAGCCCCAACAAGGTATCGGAAGGCATCAGGCAGAAGGTTTACGTATAACTCTTATTCCTTTTGTAAAGTGTAGATGTTATTAATACTTATACAATATGCAAAGTCGGGTGATATAAAATCAACCGTACCAAGCGGTAAGTTTGAAAAAAAATCAGATCTGTTCCAGCTATTTCCACCGTTTGAAGTCGTGTAAACATATGTCCCAATATACGATGGGAAATCTCCACCTACATAGGATAGACTGTCAACCATTGTAATTCCTGAGGAGTTATTACAAAAATGAAAATATTCATAAGGTGAAAATGGTGTCAGGAAGGACTTAAAAGGAAAACGAATTTCTTGCCAAGTATTTCCACCATCAGTTGTTTTGAATTTCTTATCCGAACAATCCACAAAACCATTATTTATATCTAAAAAATAGAATCCACTCAAAACATGTGAAGAAGTTTTGGGTGCATCAATTGTATTCCAGGTATGACCATAGTCAAGACTTCTAAAAATTCGTTGGTTGGTTCCAGTCACATAACAAAGATTTCCAAGGTAAAATATTCCTCGGAATGAAGGATCTAATTCCAAATATGTTGTTTGCCAGCTTACCCCGCCATCCGAAGTTGTCATTATATTTTGCCCCGCACCTCGCCAATCCATAGCCATACCATGCAGAGAATCAAAAAACTTCATTGAAAACAAATTATACGGAGTCTCATAGAAATGTTTTGTCCAGTGGTTACCGCTATCAGTTGTCTTATAAAGAATTCTGTAAAAATTACCATTTAGGACATTCCATGTTCCGTAAATATATCCCGTTGTATCATTAATGAATGACATACTAGTGGTCATTACACCTGATGAATCATTTTCAATATACGATTGCTTCCATGACTTTGCATAATCATTGGTCTTAATCAGGTATCCGTTAGAACCAAGGATATATCCTGTTTTTGAACTTAAAAAATCCACATCAGCAGGTGATATCCAGTGGTAATCAAAATTAATTGAATCGATTTGCCATCCGGAAACATTATTGTTGACAACATCAACATTATTCTTCCTGCAACCCGGCACAATGAATACCACAATAGGAAGCATTACAAGCAAAATGATTTTGTTTTTCATGAATTATTTGAATATTCAGGTTATTTTAATCGGTTAAAAAAAGAAACAGGCCCTTCGATATAAGCGTTATTAAGGATTAAAGTGTCATTATTTATATAAATGTTTGCACTGGCTCCCGGATTATAGATTAATATATTGCTGTTAGGATCAGTTGAGCTTGTCTCTATACTATAGTTTGTAGAAATAATAAGCGTGTCATTCTTATATTCCTTCAGAATACTATGATCTGTAAATTCGATTGACAGAGAATATCCTGCAGTATGAGGATTTGATACAATACCTGTCCATGAATTCTCGGTTCGTACCCATTCCCATTTGCCGACAATTAAGTCTGAAATGGGATCCTTTCCCTTTTGACAACTAACTAACAGTACAAATGTTGTCAACAATAGATATTTTATTGAATTAGCATTCATGTTATTAGGGTTTTATTTCAGGATGATGCCAAAACGTATTTTGATTTATTGCTTTTTCAACCTGCATGTGATTTGTTTAAATTGGCCATTTTGATTCATAATAACTGAATCATTACTTATTCCGAATACAAATTACCCCCCAATATCCAGTCCCAGGAATATAAAGCATTTCTGGCTTCTGCATCATTGACTTGAATTAAGTTATTTGTAGTAAAATAACTACCTCTGCCAAAATCAAGTGCAATAGAACCGGTATATGAATATTCATTATTTTTAAATTCAATAATAGTTGTATCGCGTGATTCAAGATTGGAATCTCTATAAAAAAATTATTTTCTCTCCCGAGTAAGTCCCAATTGTAATGAATTAGGATTCAGCTTTTTTGAATCCAAAGCGTAGAAAGCCAGATATAAAAAGATATATCAGAATCTTCAAATTAATTGTCATAATTTAATTTAATAGAATCACCAGTAGAAAAAGGTTTCATCGCTCGAAGTATGAGATTATTATAAGATCTCGCTTTTAGGGTTTAACTGGAATTGTATTATTGTTAACATTTTCACCTCAAAAATCAAGCCAGTTGATATCAAAGGAGAAAAAAATTCGGATTAGTATTTCAACTAATCCAGGTCATTTATTGACTGTATCGCAATCTTTATCAATAATATGATCTTTCTGATTCCAAATCTCTCGGAATTTATTTACCATAGATACGATTGTGAAGGTTAAAAATTGAGAATAAGTATAGTATTGGTGTCTGAATCAATGTGTTGATTGATTTTACTTATGGGACTGACGGAGCGAGGGCTTCTAAAGCCAGGAATGAAATATTTGCTTTACCATGAATAATTTCTGGCACTTCTCAAGGTCACACAGCCATTGTCATATACGATTTCTGAAAAATAAGGATTATAAATAAGTTAGCACAACTGCCACTTGAGATCTTGGAGACAATGGACACTAACCAACAAATAAAGAAATTTAATGGGGATTATTTATAAGGTATCCGCAAAAGAATTGCTTGACATCAGAAATAAAATTGTCCTTGAAACGGCAATTCCTTCGCTTTCAAAAAGCGGCTTTCAAAAAACTCCTTTTTCCTCATCGTGGTTTGGACGGAACAATCTAAAAGATTTTACTTATGAGTTATGTCGACTTAGGTCTGATTCGATATTGGAAATAATTGAAATTCATATTTCAAGAGGAGATAGGTGGATACAGGTCTTTCTCAATATTTTTGAACTAAAGCCTTTGGTGAAGTCATTAGACCAGTTAGATGGTGCTGATGCACTTCATTATAAACTTCCACCAAATAGTATTACTAAAATGCGTTTGCGTACCGATGACATGAAAGGCCCTCCATTTTTCAGACTTAGTTATATGCATGGGCACAAACTCAAAACTTTTAAAACAAACCCTGCTCAGGATTTATAATAACCCATGAGATATTTTGCCAGGGCTGTGGTAGTAAGATATTTTTTCGTCCATTCAAGATAGAACTGGCTATATTCTGACAGCAGTTTATTTGTCATTTTATTTGATTTTATCAGCAAGTTGCTCCTGTAAATGAAATCTTTTGGCAAAGATGTCAGCGTGAATCCCGGACATTTTTCTATTTTTTCAAAATAAGGTATGCATCCATTTGCTAAAATCTCATAGTGTCTTAAACAATCCCATCCGGCTTTTTTCATTGTTAAGCCATATTTCGACTCCTGATAATCTTTATAATAATCAACTTCATTGAAAAATATATATGTCGACTTCTTACCGGGGATCATACTGCCCCATTCTTTAGTTTTTACCGGTACTGCTTCTGTGATTTTGGATAAGGGTATTGCAAAGTTTATTGGCAACGCTCCTTTTTTTGCATCTTTATCTGTTAACTCGCGTTTAAAGTACATTCCAACCCCGAAATATTTCCGAAGCAGATATTGATGATCCTGTCCATCTACGATAGCTATTTCATTTTTGCCATATATTTTTTTAACCAGATCTATGTATGAGTCATCTCTTTTTATCTGGCCGTATACTATGAAGTCGTACCACTTCGAATTTATCTTTTCCTCAATTACCCTTTTATCTTCATAATTTCTTAGTTTTCTATCCAAAAGGCCATAAATACTGAAGCCTCTTCCATAAAGCTTTACTTTTTTTTCAAAATTGAGATCGTCAAACATGTACCAAAGATCGGCAGTCTCATATACTTCAATTTCATTCAGTGATTTCAATCCATGAAACAGCAAATCACATTGATAATCCTGCTTTAAGCCTGAACTTATAAACAATACTCTCATTTAAGACGTAAGTTTTAAAATTGTAAAATTTCTTATTTACTGTGCCATTATTTTATCCTCAGTCCGGAAACCCTAATGGCCCGGACTAATCGCAAATTACCATTTTCTTTTCCAAAATTCATTTCAGAATATAGATCAGACCATACGGCTAATGCAAAAGTAATCTGAAAAAATTATGTACATAAAAAAAGGTTGCTGAATTAAACATTTGAATTTCAAATGTTTTGTAATTTAGTGATCGTGAAAGCGGAAGATGGGTTGAAACAATGATGCTTTTTTCATTTTGAAAGTTGGTTGAGCTGGCTTATGTGATTATCGATGCGAAAGAGGAGATATGTATATATAGGAAATAACAATCATATGGTTGTTATGCAAATGTTATAAACAAGCGTACTGAAACCTTAAAAAAATGGCTTATTACGTGACAATCCGGTTTGATATGGACACTGACTCATTTTTCATGTCGTGTCGTGGCACGATGGCCGGATTGAATAAAATTTAAGGATAACAATGAACGCCTGTTTATAACATCGCATATGGCCAATGGCTTGCATGTAGGCTATACGAAGATTTGTAAAACGAAGATAAATACGATTTACACGACAGGAAAGTTTACGCACCTCGCCACATGGCCCTATGCGTAACCGTTATAAACAAGCGTACTGAAACCTTAAAAAAATGGATTATTACGTGACAATCCGGTTCGATATGAACACTGACTCATTTTTCATGTCGTGTCGTGGCACGATGGCCGGATTGAATAAAATTTAAGGATAACAATGAACGCCTGTTTATAACATCGCATATGGCCAATGGCTTGCATGTAGGTTATACGAAGAGTTGTAAAACGAAGATAAATACGATTAACACGACAGGAAAGTTTACGCACCTCGCCACATGGCCCTATGCGTAACCGTTATAAACAAGCGTACTGAAACCTTAAAAAAATGGATTATTACGTGACAATCCGGTTTGATATGGACACTGACTCATTTTTCATGTCGTGTCGTGGCACGATGGCCGGATTGAATAAAATTTAAGGATAACAATGAACGCCTGTTTATAACATCGCATATGGCCAATGGCTTGCATGTAGGCTATACGAAGATTTGTAAAACGAAGATAAATACGATTTACACGACAGGAAAGTTTACGCACCTAGCCACATGGCCCTATGCGTAACCGTTAGCGATAATAAGTGGCTAAGCGACTAATTTGCAAATAGTTGATAATATGGATGCTACTTTTAATAAAACTTTTTTCCCTCGTATCACATTCTAATATTATTTCATAACTTTATAATATGAAAACAAATAACAATATCCCTGTCTATCAACATGTCATGACAGAACAAAATCAAGGTCATGAAACAAGAAAAAAACTCTATTCCGACCTTGAAAAAGAATTAAATATGCCAGTCGTGGCATTCTGTACAAGTTTTCAATTCCCAGTTATGATCGAAGATGCTGATGCAGATATGATTGAAGGATTACTGCAAAAGATTGATCTTAAAAATGGGTTGGCCCTATTGATAAATTCTCCAGGTGGAATAGGACTATCTGCAGAAAGAATACTAAATATATGCAAAAGCTATAGTGGTACAGGAGAATTTATCGCACTTGTACCCGGAAAAGCAAAATCAGCTGCCACAATGGTCTGCATGGGGGCAAGTAAAATTTATATGAGCAAAACATCAGAGTTAGGGCCAATTGATCCTCAAATAACGATACAAAAGGACAATAAAAAGATGAATATTGCAGTTTGCAATCTTGTCCAGAGTTATAAAGATCTCTTTGACCAGGCTGTAAAAGCAAAGGGGAATTTACAACCTTTCTTACAACAACTAGCAAACTATGACGCAAGAGAAATAAAGGAGTATGAAGCTGCAATAGAACTATCTGAAGATGTTGCCGTTAGAGCATTACAAAGTGGAATGATGAAAGGTATTACAAAAGATGAAATAAGGAAAAAAATAAAAGTCTTTCTTACTCCCGAAGAAACCAAATCTCATGGTAGATCAATATTCTATGAAGAAGCAAAAAAATGTGGCTTAAAGATTGAATTGATGGATCTTAAATCCCAAATATGGAAACTTTCTTATGAGTTGTTTGTTAGAACTTATAACTTTACTAATACAAGAGTGGCAAAATGCATTGAAAGTAAAGAGCACAGCTTTTCAGCCAATATAAATTAAATTATTTATTACTTTTGCATTCCTTAAAAACACAACAATATGGCAACCCTGAAAAAAGAACATTCCAAAAAGCAAATGGAGTTATTTGACAAAAAACTTAAAGATGCCCAAGTGGATTTTAAGAAGTTAATGGAAGAGGTAGAGCCATTCATTAAAAAATCTGAAGTGCTTTTAACCTCGACTGAAGGGAAATGGTACGACACAACTATAACACGTGATACCGTTTTAATCCAAAATTCTTACTATCGCTAACACGGACGGTAGGGTTAATAAGCTTGTCACACTTTTTGCTTTTGCTCCTGCTTCCAAGACAGCTTTGTAATGGTTCATACACCCGGACACGCGCATCTGCTCGCAATTAACATTCATTATACCTTGACAGTTTTCTGGCTTCGAGACAGTTTGTACCGCCACACTGCGCCAGTGCACCCAACCTGCTTTGTAACCGGGGATAGGTTCGCGGCTCCGATCAAACTTGTACCGCGACACGCGTAATGCTCAACAAACTTTGTACCTGGACGGCAAAAAGTGCGCCATACCCTCCTTGCACCGTGACAAATTTCTGGCTAAAGTACCAAGATAAGTGCCCGGTGCTTGCGTCGGGTAACGCTTACTAAGCCCTACCGCCGGGCCGTTAGCACACAGAATGGGCGAATCAGCGATTTAAACAATTTTCTGAAAATCCTTAGGGTGCATCATAAAATGGATATGACAGTCTTTAATAAAAATTTAATTTAAGGACTATGAAAATTCTAAAGAAAACTCTCACATTTTTAATCCTGGATTTATGTGTATTATTCATCTTAGAAGCAAATTTTAGTGACCCTGAAAAAAACAATAAACAACACCAGATTTCAAAAACTACAGTAACACTAGAAGATAAAATTGATAGTATAATAATAACTGCAATCAAGAAAGATCATCTTCCAAGTATATCAATCACCATTTCAAAAGATGACGAAACTATTTTTCAAAAGGCATTTGGTTTTTCCGATTTTGAAAATAATGTTCCAGCTTCTATACAAAGTGTGTATAGGGTAGGGTCTGTTAGCAAGACTATGACAGCAGTAATAATAATGAGTCTATTTGAGAGAGGTCTATTGAGTCTTGATGACCCTATTCAAAAATATTGCTCGCATTTTCCGAAAAAAAATACCCCGATCACAATAAAACAGCTTCTAAGTCACCAGTCTGGAATACGAAATTACAGCAATGAAAATTTCATGGCGGAATATTATAGTATTACCAGGTACCCAACATCATGTGATGCCATTTCGGTTTTTAAAAATGATACACTTATGGCTGTTCCCGGGTCGAGATACTTATATACCAGTTATGGTTATGTGCTCCTTGGGTGTTTAATAGAAAATATTACCGGGCTGACTTATGAGGAAGCATTGCAAAAATATGTCATAAATCCGGCCGGAATGAGACAGACAACTCTTGATTATCCGGAGAATTTAATCCCATTCAGAGTCAAACCGTATGAAAAAAATAAAGATGGATCATTAAAAAATGCCCAGCCGGTTGACTTGAGCAATAAATTCCCTGCAGGAGGCATTCTTTCAACTTCAGCAGACATGGTTCGTTTTGGAAACGCTTTATTAAACAACAAATTATTACAAAAGACTACTTTGGATTTAATGTGGACTGAGCAACTTACAAATTCCGGGAAAACTACCGGATATGGTCTTGGTTGGAATACTCCTGTAGATCGGAATGAGATATTTCATGGTGGAGCCAGTGCCGGAGCAACAGCATATATCTATATCCTAAAAAAGGGAAAAATAGTAATATCATTTTTGACCAATACTGAAAATTGGGGTGATCCAAGACTTAAATTAGCTCGGGATATTGCTAAGGTTATTTCAAGATAACAATATTCCGATGTGCTAACACGGACAATAAAGTCAATAAGTTCGTCACACTTTTTGCGTGACTCTGAGCCGTTTACCGGGATTCGTAACTGGTGACAAACCCGGACCGCTCCACTGCCCATTTACCAGTTTTCTGTACCGTGAGAAAAAACTAATCACTTATAAAGTTTGTACCGCGACACTCAACCTGTTCAATTTAGTTGCGCCTGGATTTGCAAAAAGCGCGCCGTACCCTCCTTGCCACCGGGACAGATTCTCAGCTAAAGTACCAGGACACTGCCCGGATGCTCCGTCGGCTAACACAACCTCCCTTTATTGTCGGGCCGTCAGACTGTCTAAAAACCTATTATCACATTTTCATTATATTGATTATCTGTGTATTAATATTTTCAAAATAGAAGAAACAGAGATTATTAGACAGACTGCCGTTAGGCAACTGTTTATTCCGGACTAATTGACCCCTCATTCCGGGTTATTGACCCCTCTGCCGGAGGCAACAACCCCGAAGCGCGAGGACAGATAAAGAGATGATTATGAAAACTACAACAAAAAAATCAAAAGATAGTCGAGAAAACAGATACGGGTTTTCTGCTTTCGCTGAGAATTACCCAATATATACTACCGGTAGAACAATACCCGAATTGATGTATCAGTCCGGGGAAGCGCTTAATTGACATCTGAATGATCGTACTGATCTTTCGGGCAAAAGATGATAAATATGAAAGAGACAGGTTGCGGGAAGTTACTCAAGGCACAGCAGTGAATACCTTCATGCCTGACATAATCAATCCGAAACAATTATATTTTATCTTTGTTGATGATATATAAATTCATTTGCAGAACAGAGAGTAAAATTAGTGATCAGGGAATTCAAAAATATTACTTCCATACTGTTATTGTCGGTTTTTCTTTTTCCGACAGTAGTCAAGCTTGAACATCACCATAAACACAATGAATCTGATTTAAATAATCAAAAACATTCCCTGGTTCTGCAGGAGAACTGTCCGATCTGTAATTTTGAATTTTCTGTTTTTCTGACGAGTATTGATGATATTGATTTTCAAAAAGAAAATCCTTTTGATAATTACATTAATAATTACGACTCCCGATATAATTCCAATTTCTCAAAATTCTCATTCTCATTACGAGCGCCACCTTTAAATATTCACAGTTAACTTTCTTCCGGTGAATGCCTGAAATTCACCCATTCCTTATTAATGCAATTAGAAAACTGGTTGCTAATGATCACATTGTGTAATGTTTAAAAGTAAATTAAATGAGAAAAATCATATGGGGTTTATTAATCCTGCTACTTAGTTCAATAGCAGGATTTGCCCAAAAAATATCAGATGAACATGTAACTGGCCATGTGATAAATAAAACATCTAAAGAATACATTCCGTTTATTAATATATCCTTAAAAGGAACAACATTAGGAACAGTAACAGATGCGACTGGCCATTATTTTTTAAAAAATCTGCCATCTGGTAAATATTTAATGGTAATATCCGGAGTTGGATATAAGTCCATTGAAAAAGAGATAGATCTGTCTACCGTTAAAAGTATAGATCTGAATTTTGAAATGGAGGAGGACCAAATAATGTTAGAAAGCGTTGTCGTTTCAGCCAATCGTAACGAAACTAAACGAAAAGAAGCGCCAACCGTTGTAAATATTATAAGTCCTAAAAATTTTGAAAATACAAATTCTGTTTGCCTCGCGCAGGGGTTAAATTTTCAACCCGGGTTAAGAACCGAAATCAACTGTCAGAATTGCGGTTTGCCGCAAGTCAGAATAAATGGATTGGATGGTACATATTCACAAATATTAATTGACAGTCGTCCTATTTATAGCGCTTTACAAAGTGTTTATGGTATCGAACAAATCCCGACAAACATGATAGAACGGGTGGAAGTGGTTCGTGGCGGTGGTTCTGCTATTTTTGGCACAAATGCTATCGGAGGTACAATAAACATTATTACCAAAGATCCTACGGTAAATTCTGTCACACTGGCAAATACGTCCACCATTATTGGCGGTAAATCCCCTGACATAAATACAACTTTAAATGCATCAATTATTTCCGATGATAATAAAGCAGGTATAACGCTTTTTGGTTCAACAAGACAACGGATTTCGTATGATAATAATGGAGATGGCTTCTCAGAAATCACCAAACTCAGAGTACAAAATATCGGATTTAAAGGTTATTATAAAACAGGTAATTACAGTAAAATAACGGTTGAATATCACAATCTGTATAATTACCTCAGAGGTGGAAATAAATTCGATTTACCTGTACAGCAGGCGGATATTGCGGAAGACGCTGAGTATAATATAAATACCGGCAGTTTGAATTTTAGTACTATATCAAAGAACAGTAAGCATCATTTTAATGCTTTTGCATCGGCGCAACTAATTAATCGTACCAACTATGCAGGCGCTCAGCAAGACCCGAATGGTTTCGGCAAGACTGACGGCAAAACTTTTGTTGCAGGTGTACAATATACCTATTCAATGGATAAACTGCTTTTTATGCCGGCAGAACTCACAACGGGTACTGAATACAGTATTGATGATTTACATGACGTAATACAGGGGTACAACAGGACAACTGATCAGAATATAAATATCACAAGTGCATATTTACAGAATGAATGGAAGAATAAAAAACTGAGTATACTTATTGGAGGCCGGTTTGATAAACATAATCTGATTAAGAACCCGATTTTAAGCCCACGGGCGAATTTGCGCTATAGTCCAGATGACATTATTAGTTTTAGGACAAGTTATTCTACCGGATTCCGTGCTCCACAGGTGTACGATGAAGATTTACACGGTACCGCAATTGGCGGAGAAATTTCTTTCATTCAAAATAACCCTGATCTTAAACCTGAAAAATCACAAAGTTACAGCGGTTCAATTGATATTGACAAAAATTTCGGTGATGTTCAAACAGAATTACTTATGGAAGGATTCTATACAAATCTGGATAATGTATTTGTTTTGAACGAAATCGGGACTAATCCGGATGGAAGTTTCATCCTTGAGAGAGATAACGCTCCGGGAGCTAAAGTAAAGGGAATAAACTTAGAGGGGAAAATAGTTCCTTCATATAACCTGCAATTCCAATTAGGAATGACTTTTCAGAAAAGTGAATATAAAGAAGCCCAACAGTGGAGTGATGACTTAACTTTGGTTCCACAGAAAAAAATGTTTCGTTCACCCGACCAGTACGGCTATCTGACAGCAATTTATCAGGTTGTAAAAGGTTTCAATTTTTCTTTGACCGGAACATATACAGGAAGTATGTTGGTCCAACATTTTGCCGGATATATACCAAACGACATAGAAGTAAACACCCCGGTTTTTTTTGATTTAAATATAAAACTATCGTATGATTTCAAACTTACTGGTAGTACTAAACTGCAGCTAAACGGGGGTGTTCAGAACATTTTCAACAGTTATCAAAACGATTTTGATAGAGGCACATATCGCGATTCCAAATATATTTATGGGACAGCTTTACCACGTTCCTTAACCTTTGGACTTAAAATTATGATATAGTTTATAACCGTTACTCTTTTTGCAGGCACGTTGCTAAGCCTTCATTTGTTTGCTCACATGCCAGAGGCTTAGCAAAGAGCCTGCAATATAAAAGGATGGGATCTTAATTTTTTTCTCGCACCTATGTAAGAACATCTCCGGTAACATGACAACCGGTTATATAATCCTGGGGAAAAAAAGATTTTTTCCTGGACAATTTTCCGGTGCCGGGACAGATAAATCAGGTCGAGCCCATAACACTGAAGGTTGGGAGTAATAAACGTTTTCTCCCTCAACCGTCGACAATTAGCAGCAAGATAATTGCCAAAACAAGCAACAATAACCATAAAAATATTTACTTTACAGTATGAAAATCCTCAATTTCTTACTGCTTTTTATTGGGATTATTCCATTTTGTCTAAGCTTCAAAGCCACAGTACACCAAAATTCACATGATTTTCAGTCAGATAGTGATAGTATTCTGAATGTAAAATCCTGGAAGATACAAGAGGGTGCAGGAGACGAGTTTAACTCAGGAAGCTTGGATACAACAAAATGGCAAATAGGCCTCTGGTATGATGTTTCCGGGGACTTTGCGTTTAAAAACGAAAATATCACTGTGAGCAACGGGAATTTGCATCTAATAGCAAAAAGTGAAAAATTTAAAGATAAAGAGTTTACTCTTGGCGCAGCTGAATCAAAATTCGAGTTACCATCTGAACCAAGCCTGATAAGGGTTAGAGCTGAATTATTAGATGATACGGCAAATGTTTGTAGCGCTATATGGCTTCAATCACGGCCTGAGGTTATAAATAATCCCAACCCGGAAATAGACATAATTGAGTATTTTCAAAAAAATGAAATGCACATGAATTTATTTACCTGGGATAAGGATAACACCGGGAATTACCAGCATGTTGATTTTAATGGCAACATATTTGATTATAAAAAAGATATCAGTTCAAGCTATCATATATATGGATTAGCTAGAATAAATGGTCAACTTAGATTTTATTTTGACGATCGGTTGGTTTGCATCTGGAATTGCCCCAATACCAGTTTCTTTATGATGCCAAGACATTTAATACTGAGCCTGGAAGGACACAGACATCAACCTAATATTTCAATGCTCCCAGCGTCATTTGATATAGACTGGGTGAGGATCTATAAAAAATAGTGTTTTGTCATAAGCGCGAACGCACAACAAAAGGTTTTACGCGATACAGACTGACGAATACAATTTCAGTTCATGTTTTCAGGCAGCATCAGTTCGGGCTGGATAGTGTGAGTGATCATGTTTTCTGAAGAAGGCTGGTATTTCTGGCAATCAGTTGCTGTAAAATTTTAAGGCTGCCCCGTGATAAGGGACAGCCTTTTCAGTTTCCGGCTAATTAACCTATTCGCCTGATCCCATTATTTCAGATCCCATATTCCTGCTGCCAGTTCCAGGTCAATGAGAGACGAAGAATAGTCATACATCGCCTGTATATAGTTCTTCTGAAGCTCTATATAATTCCTCCTGGCAGTAAGAACTTCTACAAGCCCGGTTTCACCTTTCTGATATGAATAGATCCTTCCATCAAGTATTTTCTGAGCATCAGTTACTATTCCGCTCTGATAGAGAGAGAGCTTTTTATTTTGTGCAGTGAAATTATTATAAGCGCTGACCACTTCGGAAACTATCTGCATTTCAGCTTCTTTGCGTGCGGTCTCGCTTTGTTCCACTGCAAACTGTGCAGCTTTCATGGCGCCTCTATTAAATGTGGAGAATTTCAGAGGAACAGATATCCCTGCCGAGACTGAATGGTATTTTGGGGAAGGGGCAATTTCATTGTATGCTGCAGTATTATATGAATAACCGGCCTGGAGGTTAATATCAGGGGACCTGTTGGCCCTGATAAGTCTGACATTGTTCTCAGATACTTCCTTGTTCTTGACTGCGACAAGAAGGTCTGCCCGGTTCTTAAGGGCATTCGCACTTAGATCTGAAACATCGTATTTCAGCCCGGACTTTGGAAAATCATCGGATGGGAGATTAAGAGTATCTCTGACCTTGATTCCCTGGATCTTAAGTAATTCGATCAGGGAATTTTGCATATCCGAGTAACTCTGGTACACTTCGCTGAGCTGCGATCTGGCTTCAACCATCGATTGCATTGCATCAATTTCTGAGCCTTCACCGGCAACCAGTTTCAGGCTGTCGGCAGATGCCAGTTTATGCATCTGTTCATATGTCTGATCCACGAGCGCATTGAATTGCCGGTCCCTGACAGCAGCGTAATATGCTCTGGCTGCTTCTGCCCTGAGATTCTGGAAGTAAGACTCAAGAAGGAGTTCCGAGAGCTCATATTGTGATCTTGATAACGCGATACCGGCTCCTCTCTTGTTCCCCAGGTTGACAGGATAGCTTAACCCTGCATCTACTGTTTTTCCCATCATCAGTTTACTGTCCTGATTGTCGGTATAGGTGACTGAAACCTCAGGATCGGGAAAGACCCTTGCAGCTGCCAGTTCAGCCTTTGCCATGCTGACGTTAAGTTGTCCTGCTATGTAGCCAAGGTTGCCTTTTTTTACGTTCCCAAGGAAAGCGCTGAGCGAAATGGGAATATTGGCTGATTCAGTCTGCTGGCCTGAGGATGTTAATGAAAGAGCCTGAAAACCAATCAGGACCAATAAAATATATTTCTTTTTCATTGTCATGTCATGATTAGAATTTTTGATTTTCAACCCTCGATTTGCATTTCAATTCCAGCATATAGTAGAGGGCCGGAAGAATTGTAAGAGTGATAATGGTCCCGAAAGCCAGCCCGTAAACTATTACGGTAGCCAGAGGTCGTTGAACATCAGATCCGATATTGGTCGAGAGTGACGCCGGGATCAGTCCGCAGATAGCAACCGATGATGTCATAAGGATCTGTCTGAACCGATGTGTGGATCCCTTGATAACTGCCGTCTTCAGATCTTCTCCTTCGGCTCTCAGATGGTTTATATGTGATATCATCAGCACTCCGTTCATTATATAGATACCGAACAGGGCAATAAAACCGACAGCTGATGAAACATTAAAAGTCATGCCTGTGAGGTTGAGTGCAACCATTCCTCCGAACACCGATAACGGCAACATCCCCATTTGCAGCCAGGCCTGCCGGAAATTTCCGAAGCTCCAGAAGAGCAGCAGAAACATCAATGACAGTGCCAGTGGTACTATGAGCATCAGTCTTTTATAAGCTCTTGTCTGGTTGTCGAACTGACCGCTCCATTTAAGGTTGAAAGCTTCGTGATTATATTTTACCTTCTTCTCTATTGCATCTCCCGCTTCTTTGAGGAATGAGGTAATATCGCGGTTACGGAGGTTGACCCTTACAGTTAAAAACCTCTTGTTCTGTTCGCGGGTTATTATTCCGGGGCCGGTTGTGGTATTAATCTGGGTGATCTGGGAGAGAGGTATCCTGGCTCCGGTAGATGTGGCGAGTAAAAGAGACGATATCTTGTCAGGAGACTCTCTGGAACTCTCGTTGTAGCGGCAAATAACATCGTAGACTTTGTTCCCTATGAAAACATTCGAGATTGCCTTGCCGCCGATAGCTATTTCGATAAGCTGCGCCACATCGGAAACGTTGAGGCCGTACATGGCAATTTTTTCCCTGTCGGCGGTAATCTGAAGCTGAGGGAGCGGAGGCTCCTGTTCAATACTGACATCACCTGCACCTTTTATATTACTGATGGTCTCCACAACATTTTCAGCTATCCTTCTTGCTTCAAACTGATCTTCCCCGTAAACTTTTATGGCCAGATCACTATGCGAACCTGCTATCTGGTCCATTACCATATCTATTATTGGTTGTGAGAAACCAACACTATATCCCGGGAGTCTGGAGATGTCATCAGCCAGTTCTTTGATAAGATCGTTCTTCCTTTTCCCATGTTTCCATTGTTTGTACGGAATGAGCCCCACCCCGAGCTCTGCATGAGATGTGGAGAAAGGATCGGCGCCTTCATCATCACGTCCTACCTGGGACATTACGTATCTTATTTCGGGGTATTTCATTATGTGGCTCCTCAGGGTATCGGCCATTCGTTTTGACTTTTCAAGTGTCGAACCAGGGGGAAGCTGAACCTGCAACCAGAGTGAACCTTCGTCGAGAGTCGGGAGGAAATCCTTTCCGACCATGACCGACAGGATTGTTGTGGCAGCAAGAATAACGATTATCGGAAGAAATACCTTCCTCGGTTTCTCAATTATTCTTGAGGTATACCTCATATAACTGTCGGTGAATCGGGCCAGCCACTTGTTATTATAAACCTTCTGCGGTTTTCTGTAGATAAGATATGCAAGACCCGGGGTCAGTAAAAGGGCAATAAGCAGGGCTCCAAGAATTGCGTATCCTACGGTAAATGCCATAGGTGAGAACATTTTTTTCTCTATCCGTTCAAAAGTGAAAAGAGGAAGGTAAGCCATGATAAGGATGAGCATTGAAAAGAAGATCGGTTTGCCCATCTCGGCACAACGCTTTACTATGTTATCAGGCTGGAGAATGGCAGTGGTATCTTCCTCCCTTTTCCTCAGCACTGTTTCCAGCATCACTATGGCGCCTTCCACAATGATACCAAAGTCGATTGCTCCCAGGGAGAGAAGGTTTGCCTGGATACCTGTAAAATGCATCATTATGAAGGCTATGAGAAGAGAGAGGGGAATAGTAATTGCTATTACCAGCGCGCTTCTCCAGCTGCCCAGGAAAATGATCAGGATGGCGATTACGAGGAGCACTCCAAAAGACAAAGTATGAGATACCGTATGTAGGGTTGCATCAACAAGCTGGGTCCTGTCGAGATAGACATGGATATTCACATCTTTTGGAAGGGTTTCCCGGTTAAGTTCATCGATCGCTTTGTGCACCTCATTAAGGACCCTTGACGGGTTTTCATACCTTAGAAGCTGGACGACACCTTCAACACCTTCACTGTAATTCCTCTCCCTGTCAGTATACCCGAATACCCCCTTTCTTTCGAGGGTTCCATATTTAAGAGTGCCAAGGTCATTTATAAAGATCGGGATGCCGTCGACCGTTTTGACCACGATTTTTCCCAGGTCACTCAGGTCCTTGATAAGTCCGACTCCCCTGATGATATAGGTAAGGTCGCCTCTTCCTATCATGCTGCCTCCTGCATTGGCATTGTTCTCATTTATCCTCTCAACCACGTCGTTGAGGGTTATATTGTATTTCTCGAGTTTTGCAGGATCTATCTCGATCTGATACTGGGTGGTAATCCCTCCGAAGTTCTGCACATCAGCCACACCGGTAACCTGCTTCAACCGGGGGATTATTACCCATTTCTGAAAATCGGTAAGTTCACGAAGGGAATATTTTTTACTTTCAATGATATACCTGCAGACCTCACCGGTAGGGGAGGTGAGAGGGTTGAGCTCGGGTTTGGCATCGAATGGAAGATCCAATCCGTTTAATTTTTCCTGAACTCTCTGACGGGCCCAATAATCATCCACCCCGTCCTTGAATACCAGCAGGATGGTAGAGATACTAAAGAGGTTCTTGCTCCTCATTGTCTGAAGTCCGGGAAGTCCGTTTAACTCCCTCTCCAGAGGGATGGTTATCTGCTGTTCAATCTCTTCTGCCGCAAGTCCTGGAACCTGGGTAACAACCTGAACTGTCACATCTGCAATATCCGGATAGGCATCGATGGGAAGCTGAAACCATGAGTAGATTCCGATGCCTGCAACCAGCACGAAACATGTTGCTATCAGCAGGCGTCTGTGAATAAATATCCTGAAAAGTTTTTCCATATCACTTTCGTTTATCGGAGGTAAATACCTCCCTCGGCTACAATTTTCTGCCCATGCTTCAATCCTGATGTTACAAGGAGGGTTTTCGGATCAACAGACGATACTTTTACCTTTCTCATAACAAATGTCCCGGGAGCTACCTGTTCGTACGTGAAAGAGTAATCATCTTCCTGCAGAACTGCAGTAGCGGGAATGATAATGGAAGCATTTTCAGCATGATAAGAATTTACTGTGACAAACATCCCCGGCTTCAGCAGGTGATCAATATTTCTGCATTCAATAAATACCTCCACAGATCTGGTCTCATCTTCCATCAAGCCGCCGACATACTCTACTGTTCCTTTCAGAGGTCCTTCGGGATGGCTTTCAGTAGTAATTTCCACCTGGTCTTTTTCACTAATTGCTCCAAGATCTTTTTCCTTCACATGAGCCACAACCCAAACTTTTTCCAGGTTTGCAACTATAATCTGAGGCTGAGATCCTGCACTTACGAATTGTCCGATCGTGATGTCGTTCCTCACAACTTCACCAGCTATCGGTGATCTTATAATTAGAGGATGGGCGAAATCAACACTCTCCGGATCAGAATTGAATACTTTTATCACAGCTTCATCCCTGGCAAATTCCTTTTCAGCCATTTCAAGCGCCAGGTTCGATTCATCAAGTTCTTTCACCGGAATAATCCCCTGTTCATAAAGTTCCTTTTTTCTCTTAAGATTCTTCTCTGCAAGCTCCTTTTCCTTGGAAGACTGACGGTAGCTTTTAATAGCATCAAGATAATCGGAAGAGCTGATCCCGAAAACAGGAGCTCCTTTTGATATCTTTTCGCCAAGTCTGATGAAAGAGTTCACTACCCTGCCTTCAAACGGAGATGTTATTTCTGCCAGCTGTCCGGTCAATGGCCTGACCACACCGGTAGTAGTGTACCTGGAGTTAAACAGAGCTGTATCAATCTCCTTTATTGTAAGTTTTCCTGATATTTCAGATCCGGATGCAACATATACAGTGTCTCCGGATTTCCTGATCATACTGTCAGGAAGATCTTTCGCGGTATCATGGTTTTTGCACCCGATCATCGGAAGGATCAGGCATAAAACTGATGATACAAATAGTACTTTAGATGTCATTATATTTAATTTCAGTTAATTATTTAATCTAGTCATCCGGGTCCCGGTTTTCACGGATCTGGCATTATCGTATAGTCAAAGGGTTATAAGAAAAAATTACAGGTTTTTGTGCTGAATTTCGGATCCTGGCATCAACATGGAAACAACTGCATGCACGTTCTGAAACATAATGATTCAGAATAGTATCCGTACAAGTTGAATACTCAGGTGATGTTCTTTCAGAAAATGGGAGGTCCCCGCAGATTATATACCTTCCCGAAAGATTCGGGTATAATCGAGGATGGGATAATTGTCCCTGAACAGGGGATCAGAAATGGAATTAATTTTGCAGCGAACCATATTCCCGCCGCTACAGCGATGAAGTGATTCAGTACATCTATTACCAGAAAGCCGCCATAAGGGTGGGAATGGACGGGAGCGCCATTATTGCCATGTTTAAAGGGATGGGAGTGAACAATTGCACATCCGTCAACAATATGTACATGATTGAAGAAAGTGATGCTCCCGAAAAATTCAAGGAACAGAAGCAGAAAGAACCACTTTTGAATATTGACAAATAACTTTTTCAATTCTTTACTTATTCCCTGAAATAAAATCGATACAAATATAAATGTATTTTGTTTTGATTTTGTTACATAAAAAGGTCCCGTTGTTAATTCATTACTGGAGTTTCCTCAAAAAATGGTTAGTCTGGGAATAAAGATAGCTGGAACCTGTCATGATGGGGTCCAATTCTACCTCTGAATTCAGATAATCCTCGTTTCGAGTGTTTTAAAAGTTCAAAGATTCCATCAGCCATTGCATAGTTATAAAATGAGGGTACTCCAAAAAATCTTTTCGAGAGGATGAAAATTTTTTGAACCATGATCTTCAGTTTTAAAGATATTCCCAGATATATACTTGTAAAATAAGCTATTGCATGTACCAATACCGTGATGTTACGTATTGAAGTATAACTCAAAACTCTGAAGTCTTCCATATTGTATGATTGTTTGATATATCGATAACATTCATCACACTTCCAGCGGGTAAGGTAAATTTCTACAATCTGCCAAAGCTGTTTATTATTGTTGATATTCACCTGTTTATTAGTCAAAAGCAGCATTGGCAGTTTCCCAAATCCTTTAACAATAACAAGTGTATACCATTCATTGGGGTATTCTGGCAGAGCCACTGTAATAGCGCCATACGTTAAATGGATAAATTCCTCTTTCCCCTCTTTTGATACATATATGTGAGCCTTGTGTCTTAACTCTACATGCCGATCGATACGCTCTGCCTTAACCTGCCTGTTTATATTTTTACCGAAATGGAGGTATCGTGACATTTTTAATCGTGTAACAAATTGCAGGGTCTCATCAGTGAAACAGCGGATCAGATCAGTATCATCACCTTGCCTGTCAATTGCCCAAGTGCCTGTGGTACCAGTATATTCTTTGACTTTTCTGATAATCTCAATGAGTTTTTCAGTGCTCCCGGGGTAATCTTCGGCTTCTGTTGAATATGCTTCACAATATAATGGCACTATTCTGTCGTGAGAAAGATTTGCCGCTGTTACCTGGCACAGATGATAACCTCTTGCCTGGTTGTGGCTGCTACCATCATATATGTTGCACAAATTTTCCATCACCTTAGCGTATGGTTTCATCATGTCGCCCGGATCAATAGCTATAACCATCGTTTCATCAACCTTGTCATCGGCCAGTCGCAGGATATTATTATTAATCGTGGAGGTTAGATCCTCGTCACCCAAATTGCGACTTAGCCTGTCTTCAGTCTTTATTAGTGGAACAGATTCCATTAATGCTCGCCCTATATTGGAAAGCTTAACGTCTTTTGATGCCTGTATCCCATAAATCATCTCTTTAACCAATCGTTTTTTAACTTTGCCAAGACTTCTTGAAATAGTTCCTGAAAATTTATTACTTTGCATCTTGAACCGGTTCATTAATAAAGAATTTGCGTCCATTTGCGTCTTGATGTTTTCGTTAAATGCCAAGTTCGTAATTTGGACGCATTTTTTTTGAGGAAACTCAATTTTTGTATGCCTTTCACTTACTAAAGTTCATAATCTCCCATTATATCAGCACATCAGAATTATTACACTTAAATTTTGAGGAAACTCCAGTAATTCATTATAAATACAGCGATATTTAACATTTTTTAATATTGTTGAACGATTGACATTTCAGGTTTGGAAGACATTGTGTTTAATCCTGATATTCAATCCGGATGTTTTTGTATTGAAATAGGCATCCTTAAGTATGAAGAGTCTGATTGAAGCTCCTGAGGATTAGATTCTTCGTGCTGTCCTTTTTAATTCTGAGAGGACACTGATGGCTGATTTGTGTATATTACGCCTTTTCAGGGCTCAGAATGCAGAAACAAATCCTGCACTTACTCTTCCATGATCCGGATTGGTGAACTGGTAAGTATATTCAGAGACCAGCCTGACATTTCTTCTTAACAGGTAACCGGCATGAAGGGTAGCGGACCTGTAATCAAGACCGGAAATATCCGACTGTGTCCAGTTTACCAGCCCGGTGAGATACCATTTGCTCATGTCACCTTTCGGAGAGTAGATCATTTCGGCAAAACCTCCCTGTGTGGCAACATTCTTGTGATCAAGACCGGTTTCTTCGATATAAACCCTGGAATCTGCCCTTCTTACGTATTGCATGTTAATAATGAATTTGTCGCTGAAATTGATTTTGAGATCAGGGCCGAACATTGTAACATTGCTCGCAAAAGGTCCGGTAATATCATCCAGTTTTTCTCTGCCTGTATAAAGGAAGATCCCCAGAGAAATATGTTTTCCTGCAGTCTGTGAAACTCTGAACATTAGATTTTTATTTTTATCGGTGTCGAATTCGCCCTGTTCGATCCCGCAGCCGTTGAGAACTTCCATTTGAACCGTTGTTCCGGTTTTAAATGGGCGTTCAAGCATCATTCCTCTTTCATATTTTAGTTTTGTAAAAGAATTGCCAGGAGCCACTCCGTAGATATGATATTCCTCAAGTGTCATCCGGATTTCTGACATAAAAAGAGGATCAGATGCCTGGAATTGTCCAAGATACAGGTTGATGCCTGATTTGAAAAGATCGCGGAAGATAAGGAACGCGTCCTCAATGCCTACTATTGAACCTCCTTCATTCATCAGAAAATAGAAATAATATGAGACCTTGTCAGACAGTTCACCGCTTGAAAGCAGTTTCAGGATATAGGGAGTGGTGAAGCTGGCTTTTTTTGATTTATCATCATTATACATCACATGTCCGTCAAACCTGACAGCAAGAGGGATCTCCCTGAATAGAGAAAGCTGATCATCTCCGGTTGGGATAAAATATCTGGGAGCCTCATATTTTGTCATTCTGTAGCCGTTGGAAGCAAATTCCTCACCGAATGCTTTTAGCCTTGGTATTGCCGGAGCATGGCAAACCTGGCAGCTGATCTGGTACTTTCTGGCAAAAGCGGGAATAGAATCTGCCTTTTCTGAAAATAGAAACATTGAAAGGACTGAGATCAGACAGATAAAATGCGTGCTGGCTTTTTTCATGGTTTTCTGGTTATGGTTCTGGATTTTTCAGGGTAGAATACTGATTTTTGTTGAATGATCGTTTACCATCATGGCAACTGATTCTTCGCCCGGTACATTAAGGAGATCGGCTACCGGTTTGACCAGCAGTCTGTAATACAGTACCGCCCTGACAGTCATTTCGCCGGGAGCCACGTCGAACGGGAGTTTGAAAGTCAGGGTCTCAACCTTGGTTTCACGGGGGCCGATCCGGTAATCGGTTCCGGTTTTTGCTGTGTTCCATTGCATAATGGTCATTCTCCCTTCCGGGTCGAAGTAAGGCATACGGAATATCCTGTCTCCCTGAGGCACTCCATCGCGCTGCACTCCTTTAAAATCCGGCTGTCCGAGCGGGACCCCCATGTCCTGATATGCAAGGTAATCTCCTGCAATGGTGTATTCTTCTCCTTCAAATCCTTTTTTATTAACGCCAAGATGATAGGTTTTTCCCTTTGCGTCAGTTGCTGTCACATCGAGCCAGGCAATGCGATCCTCTACCGATCCTGTCGGAAACTTGTGCCCTGTCTTCTGGTTAAACAGGGCAACGGTGAAAGTAACCGATTCTCCGGGTTCAGCTTCCTTCGTATCGGGATTGATACGAAGCTCGATTACACCTCTGACCTTTCCCGGATCATGAGCGCCATGGAAGAGATGTAGTCTGGCATCATCGTATGGTTTTGCCATCATTGCATTGGTGAAGGGGCCGCCCTTTGGCATATGACATTCCTGACATACAACTCCGGCAGCAGCATATGGCCCATCCTTCCATTCTATCTGCGTGCTTTTTACCCATACCCCGAACGGATTCTTTTCATTGTGGCAGTTACCACAAAACTCGGTTGTTTTGAAAAAGTCACTTGTGACTATTTTGTGTACAGGAGATTCTGTTGAAGGAGTCCTGGATGCATATTTCGTTATTCCGGGCGATATCAGATAACTGAAATTATGCGGAGGATCAGTCTGTGTCCCCTTTACCAGATGGCAGACTTCACATGACACCGATTCATTTGCCATGCTGTTCTCCGAAGGTCTGGGCGGGGGAAATTGCTTTCCTCCCATGAATGCAAGAGGAGTGTGGCATCCATTGCATCCATCAACCACATCCTTGATTTCCGGCTTCGCTTTTGAATGGGCAACAGCCAGTGTGAAATACTCTATCTCATCCCATGGGTGAGTGTAAGCCTGTGACATCATCGCCTGGCTCCATTGCTGGTAAATAAGCGGATGACAGGATGCGCATTTTTTGACTGATTCGAAATCCTTGTATGAATACTTGTTTTTCAGATCTTCCTGAGGTGGTTTACTCCTGGGAATGGCAGTATAAGCTGTTGACATTACGATGATAACCGATAAAACTATTATCACCGGCCGGTTTTTTAGCATTCGGGTCATAGGATTGCGTTTATCTGAAAATATAGCAATAATTTCCCAATTAGGCTTCATTTTACTCTATCGTATTTATCATGTCTGCTATTAAAATTACAGGCTATTCATTTACACCAGACAATCGTGAAAATTATTCCCGGAATTATGGTTAAAAAGTCAGGTGACATAATCAGTGAAATTTGCAGGTGATACGTAATTTTAATTGATACAAAATTTAGGTTCAAGAACGATGAAATGTCAATGATTTTGACTAACTATGATTCCGGTTTTTCAAAACTTATTCCGAATCAAACTAACCCGAAATGAAGACAACGACAAAGATCATTCTGAGTTCGATGATGTTCCTGCAGTATTACATCTGGGGTTCATGGTATGTGACAATGGGAACGTTCATGTCAAAATATCTTGGATCTACCGGGATACAGATCGGAGCAGCGTACAGCGCACTTGCAATCGCCACAATGATTTCACCCTTTTTTGTGGGGATGATAGCAGACAGATATTTTGCCGCACAGAAAGTGATGGGCGTGCTTCATATTCTGGGAGGCCTCCTTTTATTCCTGGCTTCAAAAGTCCATGCCAACACTCCATTCTACTGGGTAATATTGTTTTATTCGCTGGCGTACATGCCTACAATTGCTTTGTCTAACAGTGTTGCCTTCAGGCAGATGACAGACCCCGGGAAAGAATTCCCTCCGATAAGGGTCTTCGGTACGGTGGGCTGGGTCATTTCCGGCTTTATGATTTCATTCCTGGGGATTGAACAGACTCCGATGACTTTCTATATGGCAGCAATTATTTCTGTATCCCTCGGAGTTTACAGTTTTATGCTTCCTGATACTCCTCCGCAGGGAAAATCGACATCTTCTGCAAAATCAGCGCTGGGTATTGATGCTCTTGTACTTTTCAGAGATAAACCCTATCTTATTTTCTTCATTGCAGCTATTTTCGTCTGCATACCTCTGTCTTTCTACTTCGGATTTGCGAATCTCTTCCTTAACCAGTCAGGGATGCAGAATGTGGCAGGAAAGATGGTGATGGGACAAATTTCCGAAGCTTTGTTCATTCTGGCAATCCCTTTCCTTTTCAACAGAATTGGTGTTAAGAATATGCTGCTGATCGGGATGTCTGCATGGATCCTTCGTTACCTTTGTTTTGCCTATGGCAATATGGGCACTAACATTTGGATGCTTTATACAGGAATTATCCTTCACGGGGTTTGCTACGACTTTTTCTTTGTGACCGGGTATATGTACACTGAGAAGAAATCGAACGAAAGGATAAAAAATGCAGCACAGGGTTTGTTCACATTTGTTACATACGGACTGGGGATGTTCATAGGAACCTGGTTCTCCGGATTTGTCACGACTTATTATTCCCAGGGTCAGGTTTACCAATGGACCAGTATTTGGCATGTCCCGGCTTACATAGCTGTTGCGGTTCTTGCCTGTTTTATTTTCTTCTTCCGCGAGAAAAAGAATATCGGAATAGTCAGCTGAAAATTTGAGAATATAGTGTTTCATAACTGGGCGCCTGTTTCCCGCTACCGCAACACCTTGTCACTGGGTGGGATATGCGGCAATAGGATATTAAAATTGACTATTGTTGGACTCGGGAGAGAACGAAAATATCAGCAGAGCAGTCAGCGCCGGGATAAGAATCCCTGCATCGCTCTGTATTTTATTTACATTCTGTTTTAATCTGATTGGACAGAATGGGGGTGGGGCTCCCAACATAAGCCCCCTGAATATTACAATCGACAGTCTGATTCAGGGAGCAGTCGATAAAGACAGTATTCCCGGAGCAGTCATTCTTATTACCGTTGATCACAGGCAGGTTTTAAGGAAGGCTTATGGATATGTCATGAAATATGATTATGCTCATGAGCCGGTAAATCCACCCGAAAAGATGACTCCCGATGATTTATTTGATAGTGCCTCCCTGCCACTGAAGTATCCTGTCGGACATGAACGTCATTACAGCGATCTGGGGTTTATTATCCTGGGAGCGATAATTGAGAACCTGACAGATTTGCCTCTGGATGTTTTCATGGAGAAGAATATTTTCGGGCCTCTCGGAATGAATAGTACCACCTTTAATCCGCTTAGCCGTTCCGGACCTTCAAAGATTACGGCTACGTCAGCCGGCAATCCTTATGAAAAAAGAATGGTTTACGATCCTTCACTTGGTTACAGTGTGAAAGGAATTTATGAAAGATGCGCCTCCCGGTTCTTATGGTCACACCGGATTCACAGGTACCAGTATCACTGTTATTCCTCAGAAGAGAATTTCTGTCATTATATTGATCAACAGACAGAACACCGGGTTGCTTCCATCGGGCAGCTATTATAATGTCGGTCCATTGCTTGCCAGGGTTTTTAAAGCTGTGCGTAAGTACTTACAGGGAGATTAAAACCTTAAATCAGGCTGTTTTCAGGTAGGTGGAGAAACGCTTTTTTTCTGAAGCAAAAATGATCAGACAAAAAACCGCAATCAGAAATGTATGAAACATGATGCCAATGAAACCATGGCCGGTCTTAACAATGAGACTGATGATCCACAGTAATACCGATAGCCCGAGGTAGCCACAGAATTTTACCAGATTATAGCCGATAGGGTAGAATTTCTGCCCGATAATATATGATAATATCATCATTGCCCCATAACAGATAAAGGTAGCCCATGCTGATCCATAGTAACTGTGTATCAGATGGTCGGATGATAAAGGGATCCACCAGAAGTTCAGGACAAGCGTGATCACAGCGCCAATAATGGAAAGCCATGCACCCCATATCGTTTTATTGGTAAGCTTATACCAGATAGACAGATTGTAATATACACCAAGGAACAGATTGGCCATCATGAGTATAGGGATGACCCCTCTTCCGGACCAGTATCTTTTGCCCAGAAAACGGAGGATGAAGTCATCGAGGTAAACCATAGTCACAAGAAATATGAAAGATACAACGATAATAAAATAGTCCATTATCCTTGCATAGACCACCTTTGCATCACTGTCTTTCGCTTTGGCAAAGAAAAAAGGTTCTGCTGCATACTTATAGGCCTGGATGAAAATGGTCATCAGTATGGATATCTTATAGCAGGCCGCATAAATTCCAACCTGATGGCTGGCGATTTTTGCAGGAAGCAGATACCGGAGAAGCAGTCTGTCGAATGTTTCATTTACTATTCCGGCCATACCGGCAAACAGTAGCGGGAAGGCATAAACCAGCATTTTCTTTAAAAGCTGCCTGTCAACTGCCTTCCATCTTATTGCAGCAATTTCCGGAAACAACATACAGAGCGTTACTGCACTTGAAATAAGATTAGAGATGAAGATATACTCGATTCCCCAGCCAGGTTTGAAGATAAACCTGAAAAAATGAGAGCCGCCAAGAAATGTATGTTTATAAAGATATGGAAAGAGGAGCAGGAGGATCAGATTCAGTCCGATATTTATTGCAATCCCGATAAGTTTGACTGAGGCAAACCTTAAGGGTCTGTTTTGCGCCCTCAGTCTTGCAAAAGGGATAGAAGTTATGGCATCCATCGCGAGGATCCATCCGAACCAGATAATATATTCCATGTGACGGGGATAATCGATGGCATGAGCAATATTTTTTGAGAATGCCGAAACAAGGACCAGGAAGATTAACGAAGTTGTGAGTAATGACAGAAGTCCCGTGCTGAAAACCTTATCCTTTTCTTTTTCCTGTTCGTTAAACCTGAAGAATGCTGTCTCCATCCCATAGGTAAGGATCACCATCAGCAGGGAGGCGTATGAATAGAAAACATTTACCGTACCATATTCTCCGGGAGCAAAAACGCGGGTATAAAGAGGAACCAGAAGGTATCCCAGTATCCTGCCCAGGATACTCGGTATCCCGTATATGGCAGTCTGACCGGCAAGCCGTTTAATTGAACTCACAATCCCAAAGATAATGATAAAGTTATTATCCTCCGGGCAGGTAAGTCTGCTAAAATTTGAAGGACAGGATCATTCTGTTTTGAAGATGACAACATTGTCACATCTCATTTTAAAAGATCTTAGCGAAGGGCTGGATCAGATGTAAACATATAAGTATTTCGTAGTCGGCAGGACTCTTAAAAATAGCTAACATGTAAATAAATTTGCAATTAGTGTTTTTTTGATTCAATTATCCTTTACGCATCTCACAGAGCACCCATTGTTTTTATTTCCACCCGAACCAGCAGTCAGATAAGCTTTATCGTGCAGTATCTCGAAGATTTCAATTACTCCATAATTATCTTCGTCTGAAGAATACCAGTAACCATATGTGCCCAGTTCATAATATGTTCCGGTAGCACAGCTTCGGAATCCACCCGGGAGAGCAGTAAATCCTGCAGTGTCAGAAGCTGCCGTATTGGGGTATTCCCAATGAGCTATTCCTTTTTCTTTCAGTTTGCCGCCGGCTGTGCTGGTAAGAATATCTTCTGTACCATAGTTAGTATCCCCTACCGATTCTGCAAGCGAAATCCAGTCTCCATTTGTAGCAACATGCCAGCCTGAAGGGCACAGTTTTTGAGTTTTAACTACGTAAAAATTATACAAAGCGCCATATGTAGTATAGTTTATTGTATAGTCGTTATTGTATGCACAATAGGCAGGAGATGTGGTTGTTTGCCATTGAAGGTCATCGATAATATTGAGTATTGGAGTGCCATCATTCAGATGCAGGGTAGCAAGATTCTCGGCCATCCACCATTTATTACAAATTCTGATGGTTCTGTATGTAATATTGTCAATATCTGTCAATGTGCCTGTTTCACAACCTAAACATGTGCATGGAGTGTCACTGCTTTCAGTTTTTTTTGTGCAATCCGGAATAAATATAATAATACCTAAAAGGACCAGGTATAGTTTATAATAACATTGTGACAGCTTCAGAATCTTGTTTGAATTAATGTTTATTTCTTTGTGGTTTTCCATCATTGTTTTGGTTTTATTTACGATATCAATGTAGTTTGGAGATTGATATCATCATATAATTACCTTCTGAATGTTCTGAAACATCATAAGTAATTATGATCCGCGGATTCATTATGGATAAATTCATGTGCAAATTAATTATCCTTTATACAGCGGACTGAATTGCCGGCGCTTCTCACAGATTCGTAGCGGTACATAACCTTATCATAATTGCTTAGATACCTGTACCATGCCATTGTAGTTGTAATAGATGAGCTCCACCAGTAGCCTCTGTTCCCGAGCTGGTAAAAGGGTCCGTCGCCGAACCGTACCCCTCCCGGTAATGCCGTAAAATGGGTCATATTTGTGGCCCCGGCATTAGGGCTGGCCCAGTGAATAATCCCGGTTTCTTTCAGTTTACCTCCAGCCTCGTTTTCACCTCCGAGATATGTAGATAAGGCTGTCCACTCATTATCATCCGGAACATGCCAGCCATAAGGACACAGATTTCCTGTATTGACGGCGTACCAGTTATATAGTCTGCCATAAGTGTCAGAATTAGAGGCTGTATTTTCATAATCGCAATACGCTCCTGTTAAAAGGCTGCCCCAGGTCCCGTCAGAAACCAGCGGGATCGCTGTCCCGTTATTGTATTTTGTCGTTTTCAGGTTTTCAGCCATCCAGATCTGACTGCCGATGACGCATGTTTTATAGATTGTACCTTCTATATCGGTTACTTTACCAAAAGTCGTAAATGACATATCTTCACCATAAGTTGTTCCAAGAGAATTAGAAGCCTTTATTCTGTAATGATAGGTGGTTCCTTCAGTCAAACCAGTAATATCTGCACTGGTCTCTATATAGGCATTTCCGTTAACAGGAGTCTGTGTGGCGTCAATGGAATTATCATAAATGGTGCTTGTTCCATACTCAAAAGTCACAACTGTTGACAGGTAATTTGCATTTACCGAACCATTCAGAGTAGCAGATATGAATTCCAGATTTGTGACTTCATTGGTAGATACAGCAGGACTTTGTCCCGGGGTTGAAAAAGTTATTACTTCTCCATAACCTGTACCTGAGCTATTTGTCGCATAGGCTCTTAAATAATAAGTTGTGGCAGCATTTAATCCGGTAATCGTGCTGATGAAGCTTCCGGTTCCGCTTCCCTCAGATTTCTTATTATCTGAAATGGTCGGAATGGACTGAGTGCTCCAGCATATCCCTCTTGAGATAACTGCACCTGATCCCTCACTTGTGACAGTACCCCCGGAGACAACCGAGTTTGCTGTTAATTCCGAAATCTCTGATGATTCTACCTCAGGTACCCTGTCTTTAGTACAGGTAAGTACAATAAAGCATAATAAAATGTTAATCAAAACATTTGTATTTGATGTCTTTATTCTGATCAGCCGGAACATTTTTCTCTTTGTTTGCATGGTTGAAAGTCAGTATTGCATGTTTATGCTTACAGATAATGTTTTTGAAAAGTCCTATTTGTCTTAAAAGCAAGATATTTTTGAATGCCTGTCAGTTTTTAATGCATCTGATGCTTCTGAAATCGCTGTTAAAAGCGGCAGAATTATCATTTAAGATAGAAGCACTTCCAGAACTTATTACATATGAGCTTGGATTCCATTGGGTATATGTGGACGACCACCAATACCCCTGGTCACCACCATAAAAAGAAGTAAAGGAATTCAGATTAGAGCATGTGCCTCCCGGTAACGCAGTAAATCCACTTTCATTGGTAGCTCCGGAATTCGGACTGTTCCAGCCGTTTAAGGCTTTCATTTTACCTCCGGCAATACTGCTGCCTCCCAGATTTGAAATCAACGTATTCCATTCTTCATCTGTTGGAACATGCCAGCCTTTGGGAGCAATATAAAGCGGGACCAGATATGTCTGGTGCACAGTCCTGTAATTGTATAAAATCCCGTAATCTCCCGGATCGGATGGATCATTATTGTACCAGCAATAAAGCGGATCGGGCCATGATTTAGCCGATTTCGTGTCTTTCGCCATATCTATTGGTGTCCCGTCATTAAAATGTGTGACTCTTAGATTTTCCACCATCCAGGTTTGTGTCCCTATAGTCACGGTGTGATAAAGATTCCCATCAATATCTTTTACCGTATTACTTGTATTTTCTTCTTTTGAGCACGTTTCTAATAACACAAGCGCTGTAATTATGGTGGAATTAAGAAACAATCTGGTCGTTTTTTTCATCTTGAAGTGCTGAAATATGTCTGATTTAATTTGACCAATTAATTCATGATTTATGACTTTGGGAAGCAAATTTTCAATGAATCGTGATAATGCGACAAACAAACGTCCGGAAATTACTGATCCGGTGAATAATACATGCCGGCGATTACTGTTTCCTGATATAAAAACTGATATTTGCCCTTCCGCAATCTGAGCATACGCATCCGCCATAAGTAGTTCCGCTATGAAAAACAATATTCCGGTCAGTTATAGTAAATGATGCACCTGTGTCCTGATTGTTGGATGTATTCCGAACGCTATCGATCACCCAGCCTGATGGGATTTTTATGAAACCATCGGTAAAATATGCTCCTCCGCTCAGGCCTCCGGTAATTAACAGTTTATAGCTTATATCGGTCTGAATGGTGTGTAATGAGATTGACAGTCCATTAAAATCAGGGTTATCACAACAACTAAAACTTGCGCACCATGGAATGTCATAATTGTCAATATCTCCAGAAAGTGTAAAATACGCCGTATCTCCTATAGAAATATTCTGTCCCCAAATCCACTTCCCTCCCGAGAGATTGGTAAAAGTCATTGAATTATAGATCGCCCTTATCAGAGGTTCCCCAGGAAGCGTTTTGAAGGAAACCTGGCTGCCATAGCTTGTACCCATACTATTTGTTGCATACGCCCTTACATAGTACAGTGTGGAAGGCAACAGGTCTGTCAGGCTGCTTGTAAACGCACCGGTGTTTCCTGTTTCAACAGTTTTATCATTTGAAGTTGTCGGATCAGATGAAGTATTCCAGCAAACACCCCTTGCGGTGATAACACCACCTCCGTCAGAAACGACAGTACCTCCGCCAATTGCAGCTGATGAAGTAACTGAAGTTACATTATCAGTCGTGAGCTCAGGCAGAATAACTGGGGTTGTCGTAAACGTAAGTTCATTCCCGTAGGCAGTACCCTCTTTATTTGTGGCGTATGCTCGCACGAAATATTTAGTGTCTGGCGAAAGTCCGGAAAGACTACTGATAAATGATCCGTTACCGGAACCGCTTGTGTTCTTTTCTGAACCGGTTGTAGGATTTTGAGACGTATTCCAACAGATACCACGGTCTATAATTTCTGCGCCACCATTATCTGAAATACTGCCTCCTGATATAGCTGTAGTCCGGGTGATACCGGTAACAGCAGTTGTTGTCAGTGTAGGGATTCCCGGCTTCTCTTTGCAAGATGCAAGAAAGAAAAGTACGGCAAAAATGAGATATGTGTTTTTTGAACAAATTGGGTTACCTGGGATCTTAGTCATCGGATTCATACTTTTTGTAGTTGTTTAATACAGGATATAAGCCTGATTTCTGTCAGCAAGCAATGATCAGCTTAACTATATCATTAAACCGGATTGTTAACGAAGGACTCATCTATCCGGTAAATACAGGCCCGGATAGATGGGTCTTCCAATGAATCAGGCTGAATGTTCTTTCCCGGTTATTTGCCTCCGAACTGATATGCAGCTGAGATTCCGAAAACTCTGTTCTTCATTTCCATATCAACTGATGTTGCAGGTGACAGGTTTGCAAAGCCTATTCCATATTGAAGGGAGACAAAAATTTTATTGAATGTCATTCCGGCCCCGAAATTTATCCCCATATCAAAAGGTTTCAGATCATAGTCATCGCCCGATCCGTATGAAATAGAGGATGATTCATCTCCGATTTTATATTTCCCTGCTATGCCGTATGCAAAGTATGGACCAGTAAACACTGAAATTTTAGGAATTTTGGGATTAATGTTGAAAGAATACATCAGATTCACAGGGACATCAAGATAAACAGGAGATATTGTTCCTTTTTCTGAACTGAAATCGTACTTTGTCCCCTTTGTGGAAATAAGTAATCCCGGTTGAATTGACAGATTCTCTATTATCGGAAACTCTGCATATCCTCCGATATGAAAACCAACAAGTGTTTTAGGATCTATACTAAGCCCCATATATTTAAGCGTCATGGTTGAAAAATTCAACCCTGCTTTTGCTCCATACTTAATTTGTCCGTTCAGGTTTGCAAATGCGAAAATTAATAGAAGCGCTAATGTAATTTTTGAAATTTTTTTCATCTCATAGGTAATTCAGGTAGGTCTACTCTTAAAGTTTTTCGACATCCACTCCGTACTCTTTTCAGGATTTTCCGGATACTCCTTAGTGTTTTCAGCTAAAAATAGATTCATATTAGCTGATTATGTGTTTTTTGACAATTTGAATAACCATGTTATAATCAAATTAACCTGATCATTAATGATTAAACCCTGTGTAACAGGATTCAGTATGAATTCAAGAGGTTTTAACCAGGATTATATCTTAAGCTAATTTCTGGTTTAAAAATTCAAAATAATTGTATTACTTGATTTCAGATTTATCGATTTTCATAAATACATTTAAATTGTTAATTCTGACAGTCCATGTAGGTTGAAAGAATTGTTAAAACCTGCACACGATACCAACTCCGTTAGGTGTAATTCCTATGTTCAGATTTGGAATATAACCGGTTTTTGAACTTTTATTATATAGATCTATCGATTTCATCATATGCTTATTAGCGGAAAGCAGAAATGGGATGCCTACGAAGACCAGACCGGCTCCGATCAAAGCAGGTGTTACAAATTTCGACTGATCTGAGGATTGGGATGTGGAATTTGCATCATCCGCTGATTGTTTGAGCATAACAACCGCACTATATAAGCACAGTCCGGTACCGGCTATCATAGGAACTGCTCCTATATTACTTTTTGTTTTGGCGATTTTATATTCAGCAGCGCTCTCCGGCTTGCTTAGTAATATCGATTTCATATCCTTGTTTGTAAGTCTTTTGTCATTTTGATAATAGACGCGCTTTTTCAAAACGATTGGACTGTTCTCCTGGGCACGCGAAAGGGGACCGAACAGTAAGGCAACAATTGAAATTAGTAATAATTTTTTCATGGGTTCAGGTTATTAGGTTTCTAATGGTTTGCAGAATCTGAAGTTTCGTATTCTGGATTCTGAAATGTATAGACTTTTTAAGCATTCCTTCCCGTGAATCTGATGGAAGGGTGCTCTGATCTGACAGGAGATGGCTATTATGCGATAGATATCTGATGAGACCAGTAACTAAAATGGAATTTTGGGAACATATAGTCTGTGGTATTCAGAAATTACCGGCAACCATTTTTGTGTCCTTTTATGATCTGGTTATCAGGAGTTAAATTATATTATTCCTGCTTTTGAGAATAGATAACCCAATAGGTTTCAATATATCTTGCATGTTAGCTTTGCTGATTTCTGACGTTCAGTTGCGGACGATGATAGAATGTTATTTGAACCCATTATTGCTTATTTCTTCTGAAAGCCTTCAAAAATGTTTGTTTCCGGCTTGAGCTCAACGGACATGAATTACTTTCGATCAATTGAATTTCCCCCTGTGATGTATATCCGATCACATGACTGATATTGATCAGAAAGGAGTTATGGGCTCTCAGAAAATTCGGGGGGGGAAGAAGTTCTTCATAATATCTGAGGTGGTATGAACTGGTAATCCTTGAATAGCCTTTGAGATAGAAATTTGTACAATAGCCATCTGCTTCGCACATAATTATATTATCCGGATCTATGACCTGAAATCCTTTTGAATTAGGAATCACAAGTTTTCTTAATGGATTGACAGACGGTTCAATATTTTCCAGGAGACTGATAATATTCTGGAATGAGTCGTGGGCTATATTCTCTTTAACTTTTTCAACTGCTTCTATTAACTCGCTTATTTTAATCGGTTTCAGGAGAAAATCAGTTGCTGAGACGCGGAATGCTCTTGTAGCGTAATCGGAATATGCAGTTATAAAAACTACCTGAAAATCGATTTTTTCAAACATCTTTATCAGATCGAATCCGCTTCCGTTGGGCATCTCAATATCGAGGAAGACCAATCCGGGATGATATTTCAGAATAGCTTTGTAGGCATTTTGTACCGATTTGCAGGTCGCAGCAATTTCAAGTGATGGACAATACTGTTCAATGTATTTCAGTAATACAGCTCTTGATGGTCCCTCATCATCAACAATTATCGTTTGTATCCTGGAATTTGGAGAAATCATAGAGATTGGTTATGTCTGATCTAAAGATAATACAGAAATTATTTTTATCAAGCAATTCTGATAGGGAGATCGATGGTGACCCGTGTTCCTGTTTCTATCTCATCAGGGTATGCATCCTCGATTGTAATATTATACTTTCTCTGCGACTGGTTATTTATTATTGCCAGTCGGTCAAGAACTATCTTTATTCCCATGGAACGTTTTCCCGGAATCGTATTTTCTGATAAGCCTGCATGCTTTCTACCGACGCCGTCGTCTTCAATTATGCATTGGAGTCTATCGGGGTAAGTGGTTTTAAATTCAATAAATATCCTGCCTTTCCTGTTCTCAAGTCCCCTGACCCCATGCCAAATAGCGTTTTCAATGAATGGTTGAACAAGTCCGGGCATGACATACAGCTCATGTTCAAATTTAACATTGTCAGCATTGAGGATATAGTCGAATTTATCCCCGAACCTGAGATGTTCCAGCTTCAGATAATCCCTTATTACCTCCAGTTCATTGTCAAAATAGATATAATCATTGGAGATGTTCTCAAGAAATGACCTGATAAGTCTTGAGAAATCAGCTATATAGTCGTTGGCTGCAAGCTTGTCCTCATTGAGAATGAAATAATTAATTGAATTTAGTGAATTAAAGATGAAATGAGGATTCATTTGTCCTTTCAGACTATCCAGCTTGAGACGATTCTGAGTCTGAATTGCTTTTAACCTGATCTGACGTATGTAAATGAATATCACGAATAGAGCTATTGAAAAAACGAGGCTTGCAAGTAATGTTTTAAACAGTATGGTTTCAGTTATATATGGCGGTATGATTATGAGAATCGACTTTGAATAGGCCCATTGTCCTGTTTCATCCGTTGCTTCAATTTCCAGTTTGTAACTGTTATATGATAGCTGTGCAAAGCTCAGTGTCCTGGTTCTGAAATCACTTTCAGTCCAGCGGTTATTCTCTCCAACAAGACGATACCTGTATTTTATTTTTTCAGGGTTCCGTAAGTTCAGGCAGGCAAATGTAGCCTGGAAATTATTGTCTCCCTTATTAAGGACCATAGAGTCCAGGTCATAGACAGGTTTGTTGAAATATCGCGGCAGACCTGATACTTTGAAGTCTGTGAGTATCAGATTGATGTTCGACGAGGGTTTCAAGGTTTCAATACTGTCAGGATAAAATCCTGTAAAACCTCCTAAACCCCCAAAGAAAAATTCGCCATCATGGCTTATGCAGTAAGAATCTGAACCGAATTCACTGATTAACAATCCTTCGTTCTTGCCGAAATTTTTGAATTCTCTGGTTGATGGGTCAAATTTTGAAATACCACTATTAGTTGATACCCATAGTTTACCGTGATGATCCTTTAGGACGCCGGATAAAACATTATTAGCAAGACCGTGATCGGCGGCAAATATTTCCGTTTTACCGGTACGCAGATATAGGTGACCAAGACCTTCTCCCATTATAGCCACCCATACATCATTGCTGTCTCCGGTACAAATATGTTCAATAATATTATTTTCGTTACCTATTTTGTATTTTCCTGTACATTCCAAATTTTTATCGAGATGGATAATGGTGCTACTGTATGAGCCAAGCCAATATCCATCTAATGAGTCATGAACAAGAGTAAATCCGGTTCCTGCGGGCTCATGTTTGTAACCCATTATTATCTTATGGGTCTTTACATCGTATCTGTAAACGCCTATTGCCCCGTTTACTATGGGTCCGTCTTTGCTATTCAAAATATTATGCATCCCGAGAGAAGCAGGCGATATTCCTTTAGCTTCAGGGGTGAAAAGAGATATCTCCTTTGTTGAAAAGTCATAATACCAGATTTGTATGTCGGTTCCTATCCAGATTCCAGCAGTGTCCTCTGCCAGACTCATGACTCTGGTATGTCTTTCGGTACTATAGTCATCATCAAGTTTAATCTCGGTTTCGGTGTTGTCAGGGTGAATGACCACCAGATTTTTTTTGTTCTTTGATCTTACCCAGATGTCATTATTCCTGTCCTTCAATATTGTATAGACCATATTTGATGCCTTGGTTTCCGTCTTCCCGATTAGATAATTCCTGAAGTACGCCGGTGTGAATACATACTGGCTTAGCCCTGTTTTCTTATTCTGGGGATCAATGGTCCCGCTCCAGATTATTCCGGTGGAGTCAACAAAAACAGTTTCAAAATACTCATTGTCTTCAGGTTTTATATTACGGATACATTTATTCCTGGTGTCAATAACATGAATCCCTGTTTCATCCTCAGTCCAGATATAATATTGTTTGCCTGTAAATTCTCCCGGAGGAGGGTCAATATTACTTTTCACTATTTTCATACTGACAGGATCGTATCTGTACAATCCATACCTTGAGAATATCCATGTCTTATCCGAAGATGATATGAAAATATCAATGTTACCGGTAGTATTATGCAATGAGAAAGATTTATTGTTCGAGAAGGTGATGGACCCAAAGTTTCTGATGAGGACCGTTGAATCGTCAAGTATGGTGCCTTTTAGTATATGGTATTCGTAATCAGAGGTATAATAGAACCATATCCCATGCCTGTTGTCAAATACCAATTGGAGGTTAACCTGATCAGAACTAATTTTAAAGTTTGGTTCATATTGAATCCTGTAATACTGAATTTTTTTCTTGCCGGAATCATATTTCCCCAGTGACATACCGGAAGTAAACCAGATCAGACCATCTGGTCCAAGAGCGATATCATTTATCGTTAAATCAAATGTGGAACCTGATTTTAGTCGACTGAAGCTATCTGTCCGTCTGTTATAATATACTGGTCTTTTCCTTTCAGAGAATACCCAAAGATAATTGTACTTGTCAACGACAACCTTATCCAGACTGAAGAATGGAAACGAGGCCGTATCGTTAGATTTATGATAATAATTTCTGAATTCATATCCGTCATAACGGCTGAGCCCATCCCATGTTGCAATCCATAAAAATCCGGTATGATCCATTGTGATACATTCAACCTGGTTGAACGATAGCCCGTTATCCGTAGTAAACAACTTGTGATTCAGACAATCTTGCGCAAATGATACACTATGGCATAATAAAGAAAAAATAAGTAACTGAACAGTTTTTAATCTCATTATAAACTGGTGAATTTTCTTTTACGACAGATCTAAATCCAGCGGTCTTTGAAGGTTAATATGATAACCGATGAAAATAAATAAAAATATCTTTGAAAACTACCTGCCCGGAGAAAATACGCAAAATATTGAGATTGAATAGATGCAACTGACTTTTTCAGTGCAATAACAGAATTGACTTTACATAAAAGATAGACCCATACATATCGGACAGCCGATTACGACAAGCATTTGATAATTGATCAGTACGGTATGTTTCAGATGATCTTTCTGAAGTAATCTATTGTCTTTTTCAGCCCTTCTTCAAGATCAACTTCAGGAGCCCAGCCCAGTTCCTTTTTAGCCAGACTTATATCCGGTTGACGTTGCATCGGATCGTCAGGAGGAAGAGGCATTTTAATAATTTTTGATTTGGAACCGGTAAGCCTGATAACCTTTTCAGCAAGTTCATGTATTGTAAATTCATGTGGGTTGCCAATGTTGACAGGACCTGTAAAATCTTCCCGGGAGCCCATCATCCTGATCATCCCTTCGACCAGATCGTCGATATACTGAAAGCTTCTTGTCTGGGTTCCTTCGCCATAAATAGTAATGTCCTTGTTCTGAAGGGCCTGGACAATAAAATTGGATACGACCCTGCCGTCGTTCGGATGCATTCTCGGACCGTAGGTATTGAAAATCCTGATGATCTTTATTTTTACATTATTCTGTTTCCTGTAATTGATGAACAATGTTTCGGCTGCTCTTTTGCCCTCATCATAGCACGATCTTTCACCTATTGGATTAACATGACCCCAGTAAGTTTCTACCTGCGGATGGATTTGCGGATCTCCGTAAACCTCACTGGTTGATGCCTGCAGGATACTGGCCTTGATTCGTTTGGCAAGCCCAAGCATGTTGATAGCTCCCATTACAGAAGTCTTAACTGTTTTTATGGGATTATACTGATAATGAATGGGAGATGCAGGACAGGCAAGATTATAAATCTCGTCCACCTCAATAAAAAACGGCATCGTCACATCGTGTCTTACAAGTTCGAAGTAAGGGTTACCAACCAGATGAATGACATTCTGTTTCTGTCCGGTGAAATAGTTGTCGAGGCAGACAACATCATGTCCGTCCTGAAGAAGACGGTCACAAAGGTGAGAACCTACAAATCCTGCACCGCCTGTTACCAGTATTTTTTTCCTGATCATCTTGGTCTTTGATAATAAGTGAGAAAAGAATTTAACATATAAGCAGCAATTCAGATATTAGTCTAAACCTTCATCCTCCGGAAAACTATCCTTGTCATAAGACCGGTTTTAATGCTCTCTTATTTTTCCGGCAGCCTCAGGTTTCACTGGAAAGATAAAAATGAAGATTATTTTCTGGATTCAACTCCAATACAAAAATAAATGAAACCATTGCTTATCATTTCATTCCTGTCATAAATATTCCTGCCGTCAAAGATTGCAGGTGAGTTCATCAGTTTCTTGATTATCTTGAAATTCGGGTACCTGAATTCAGGCCATTCTGTGAGCATGGCCAGGCAGTCTGAATCAATAAGTGGTTCATACTGATCCTCATAGTAAGATATCGTGTCTCCGAAATGATGCCTTGCCTCATTCATTGCCACAGGATCATATACTTTTACTTTTGCCCCTGCTTCGAGAAGTTTCTTTATTATAACCAGTGAAGGCGCTTCCCTCATATCGTCGGTTTGTGGTTTGAATGATAATCCCCAAATGGCAACAGAGCGACCTTTGAGCACTCCTCCGAAGTATGCTGATATCTTGTTGAAAAGGACCATTTTCTGATCTTCGTTGACAGCTTCCACTGCTTTCAGCACCCTTAGGTCATATTTGTACTGTGAGGCGGTGCTTATAAGAGCCTTGACATCTTTAGGAAAGCAGGATCCCCCGTATCCGATGCCGGGATAAATGAATTTGTTCCCTATACGGGAATCGCTCCCTATGCCTTTTCTTACCATGTTGATATCTGCACCTACTATCTCGCACAGGTTGGCAATATCATTCATGAAACTTATCTTGGTTGCAAGCATCGAATTGGCAGCATATTTTGTCATCTCTGCCGAGGTTATATCCATGAAGATCAGAGGATGACCGTTCAGGGTGAAAGGTTTGTAAAGCCTTTTCATCATCTCTTCGGCTCTGGGAGATTCAATCCCGATCACGATTCTGTCAGGTTTCAGAAAATCTTCAATAGCAGCGCCTTCCTTAAGAAATTCAGGATTGGAAGCTACATCAAACGGTATATCTGCAGATCTTTTCCTGAGTTCTTCATTCACTGCATTTTTTACTTTAGATGCGGTACCTACAGGCACAGTACTCTTTGTAACGATCAGCAGGTAATCGTTCATCAACCTGCCACATTCGGATGCTACTGACAGAACGTATTTCAGGTCTGCACTTCCGTCCTCGTCGGGCGGAGTGCCCACGGCAATAAACACGACTTCACAATCTGTCAGAGCTTCTCCCAGATCTGTTGTAAATGTCAGCCTGCTTTTCTTTGTATTGCGGGTGATCATTTCCTCAAGATTGGGTTCATAAATAGGGATTATCCCATTTTTCAGACCATCGATCTTCTTTTTGTCAATGTCGACACATGCTACTTCTATACCTACTTCTGAGAAACATGTGCCGGTAACCAGTCCGACGTAACCGCTTCCAACAATTGCAATTTTCATATGAATTGAACTTAAGGTTTAAGAATATACAAAGATGCATTGGAAACTTTGATTTTCAAACGACTGGTAAGCCGTCCGGCTTTCGATATATTAATCTGAGGTCCTGTTTTGACCCAAAAACTGATTCATTAAGATTTCGGATCTTACAAGAAATCGCCGGTTTTTAATTTCTCAATATAAATCAGATTTGTAGTAAGTGTCAGATATTGAATTGATAATGGTCTTGAGAATTTCTGGTCCCTGAATCAGGCTTTCTTTGATTAGTCTATGGTTTTGCTATGTTCGTCAAACACGCCGGAAGGTCCATGAAATGTCCATGTGCCTAATTAAATGGGAAGGGATTATCAGGATAAATTTGCTGTGGAAGTTAATAACTGACTTTCAGTGAATTGTTTGAGATAAGATCCAGATGAAGTGAGTTACAGTAAAATATCTTCAATTTCAATGATAAAAACCTTTGACCATAAAATGTACACTTACCCCAGGCTTCCTATATTCTGCAAGATACCGGTACAACCTCCTGATTAAATGCCTGCTGTAGTACTTCGGAAAGATATCTGTTTTATTATTAATTATCTGAATTTACATAGTATTGAAAAGTGTTGCTGAAGTGAATTTGTTAGAGCTTGTTGCATTTGATAAGCACGATGTTGTCAATGGGTTTTTGCATCATCTTATGGTATCAGTAATACTCGTGTGGGATGGACTGGTTATGGCGGCAAGTTATTTTTCTTTCAGCAATGAGGCCGTCGGTTCGGGCGTTGAAATTCAGTTTTTTAGCAGATCCGACAACGAAATTCATGTTTGGAGTGAGAGGATGCTGTTCCTTTCAGGAGAACATCGTGTTTTGGATGCAGGTCCGGGAAATATCCTTCTTCATTGCTATAGAACCATATAGTTACAAGATCAAAGACAATGGATAGTAGAGAGAAAAAAGATGACTTCAATCCGGTACTGCCGGGTGTACTAAAGAATGCATCGGAAATTATACTCCAGATTGATAAAAAGGGAACAATCAGAACATTGTTTGATGAAAATTTTGAAGGGAATGATCTGGTCGGAAAAGATCTGCCCGGGCTTTTGGGCTATGAGGAAGCCACTAAACTGACAGATGCTTTTAAAGTTGCCCTGAACAAAGGCCAGTTTGAGGGAAAATTTGAGTATGGACAGGGTATTCCCGGACATATCATGATTAAGCTTCTGAAGCTGAATGATAATGGGATAATGTGTCTGCTGCGTGATATACCATCAGTTGATGTTGATCATGTTAGTCCTTTTGGAAGCCAGGAATTCAAGAACCTTGTGGAAAAGATCACAGAAGTGATATATGAACTTGATGAGCAGGGAATTGTCCGGTATGTGAGTCCTTCTGTGATTCAACTTCTTGGTTACACTCAGGATGAAGTTATCGGCCAGGATATGAAGTTGTTTCTTCACAAGACAGAAGTGTTATTTGAAACCAGGCGCTCCTACCTTTTAGAGCATAAGGAAATGTCCGGTGAACTGAAAGTGCCGACAAAATCGGGTAATGAGATATGGGTCAGGTTTTCATCTGCCGCGGTAATGTCAGGGGAAAGACTTATTGGCAGTGTAGGAACCCTCCTTGATATAACCGAACAAAAGCTGGCTGAGTTTGCAATAAAGGAGAGTGAGGGCAGATATAAACTTCTGGCAGAGAATATTTCAGATGTGATCTGGGTATACAATCTTACAAAAGACAAGTTCATCTACATGAGCCCGTCGGTATATAAATTCCGCGGTATTACCCCGGAGGAAGCAATCGTGAAGAAAATTGATGCGGATCTGTCACCTGAGTCGTCTGAAAAAGTTAGAAAATCAATAAATGAAGCGATAAAAGGTTTAAAAACGAGTTCACGCATCCAGAAGACTTTTCTTTATGAAGTACAAATAAGAAAAGCGGATGGGAGTATGATGTGGATAGAGGTTAGTTCCAACATACATGTTGCTGAGAACGGCGATGTTGAAGTCTTAGGCGTTTCAAGAGATATAGAAGAAAGGAAGAGAGCGGAATTGCAGTTACAGAAGATAACATCTCAACTGAAATCATCAGAGGAGCTTTTCTTCAGCGTATTCAACCAGAGCCCTGTGCCTATGATCCTCAGCGATCCGGACACCAAGACTATAACAGATATCAACAGGCAGCTGGGTTCAGTATTAGGTATTGAGAGAGAGTCGTTTGTCGGAAAAGAGTTCATTAATCTAGGGCTGGTCATCCATGACAATAAGGTTGAAGAGCTTGGCAGAATGATAACCCAGGATATTCCGATCAGGGATTTCGAAGTGCTTGTATCTACCCCGAATGGTGAAGTACATAGTTTTCAGCTTACTGTAGAAAAGATCAGGCTGAAGAACAAGTTTTACCTGCTTACATCAGCTGTGGATATATCCGAGAGGAAGAAGAATGAAGCAAGGGTTTCCAAAATGCTTGATCAGGAAAAACTAATTGCCGAGCTATCGCAGATTCTTAACCAGCCCGGGAATATTGAGGAGCATATTGACAAAGCCATGGGGATGGTCGGCAAACATGCTGATGTTGGTCGTGTTTTCATTTTTGAAGAATCTGACAACAAACTTTTTATAAGTAATACCTTTGAATGGTGCAGCGATGGTATTCAATCGCTAAAAGGGATGCACCAGAAGATTCCTTACGACAAGATTCCTTCATGGGAGAAACTCCTCTCGGAATATGGATTGGTGAAAGCTCAGGATGTGCGTGAATTGCCTGAAGATCTGTTTACCCAGTTCGACAAACAGGGCCTTAAATCCTTACTTGGATACAGGTTGAAGGTGGATGACCGTACGATAGGCTTCATTGGATTCGGAGAGTACAGAAAACCAAGGAACTGGGTGCATGACGAGACTGAACTGCTCAGAACCATCTCAGGAATTATAGCTAATGCCCTGCAGAGAAAAATTATTGTTGAAAAACTTGAATACAGCAACCTGAGGCTGCAACTGGCAATTGAAAGCGCCAATGAGGGGCTTTGGGACTGGAATAAGGAGACCGATGAGGTATATACGAATGACAAATGCTACAAGATACTCGGTTATGAGAAGGACGAGCTAAATCTCGATGCAACATCTCTGTGGCGGCATGTTCATCCGGATGACAGGAACAAGATCAAGGAGGCTACTGAGAAACATTTCAGCGGACAGACTGACATCTTCAAGGTAATATACCGGATAAGGGCAAAAGATAATTCCTGGAGATGGATCATGGATCATGGCAAAGTTGTAAAAAAAGATGCCAATAATAATCCACTCAGATTCATAGGTACAAGACTGGATATAAGTGAACAGATGGAGACGGAAGTCAAACTGCATCAGCTTGTTGAGACCCAGGATAAGCTCTTCTCTATAATAGCTCATGATCTCAGAGGACCTATAGGTAGTTTCAATCAGGGAATAGAGTTGCTTACCAGCGGTATGATAACCGATGAAAAACTTACAAAGAGGCTCCTTGAAGAACTTGGCAAAACATCCCAAACAACCTTCAGACTGCTCGAGAATCTTCTCAACTGGTCTGTCACAAAATCAAATACTATTAAGATTGAACCTGAACCTTTAAGATTAAAGCAGGTAATTGAGGAAAATCTGAAGCTTCTGGCAGCGTATACACTTCAGAAATCGATCAATGTGACAGTCGATGCTGACGATCAGATTATGGCATATGCAGACAGGGATTCAGTCAATCTTATCCTGAGGAATCTCCTGAATAATGCTGTGAAATTCACCCCGAATCAGGGCACTGTAAAGGTAAGCGCGACTGACATTGGAAGGTTGATTGAGTTGCAGGTTGCTGACACAGGGGTAGGTATGAGCAACGAAAGACTTAACAATCTGTTCAAACTTAACAGCTATAACACCTCCCTTGGTACAAATAAAGAGAAAGGATCGGGAATAGGTCTGGTCCTGTGTAAAGATGTTGTTGAACGGAACGGTGGCTCCATAATAGCAGAAAGTACTCCCGGAATGGGGAGCAGGTTCAGGGTTACCCTTCCGAGATATTCATGATAACTGACGAAAATTTGATTGTTTTATAATAGTAGATATGACCAGCGAGAATAGCAGTAATCTGTTAATAACAGTTTGCGATGCTTTTGAAAGCAGGGCAAAAGAAAAAGAATTTGCTGAGGCATTACTTCAGATATTATCTGATAATCTCAGGGTGCAAAATGGATTAATACTTCACACTAAGAACAGCCTGTTCGATGTGGTTGCTTCATCTTTCACCGGTGAAAATGATTCAGAAAAAGCCACGGCGCTTATTTCACTTGTCAGATCGGCATTAACAGATTCCGGAACTGTCCCATCAACATTAATATTGGATCAGGAAAGATATGGAGCTGTAAAGTTGAGAGATTACGGATATGCATTTTTTAACTTTAGTCCTTTAAAGGAAGAACCGGATTTTTCCCCTCTGCAACATGTGGCGGATCATGCAGGACGGTTGCTTGGTATTCTTGAGGAAAAATCGATACTCGACTTGAGGATCCGTCAGTCGGAACAGCTTTCCCTCCTCGCTACACGCACAACTGATATTATAATGGTTACGGACCTGGAGGGTTTCATAACCTTTGTTAATGAGTCTTTCTGCAAACAGACCGGCTATAGCAGGGAAGAGTCTATCGGAAGGAGACCGTCTGAGCTTCTGCATGGCCCTGAAACTGATCCTGAAACAATAAAAAACCTTCTGGATGGAATAATGAGCCACAGGATAACAAAGGTTGAGGTTCTGAATTATAAGAAAAACAGGGAAAAATTCTGGCTTGACCTTACAATTGAGTCCATTTTCAATGATGAAGGTGATTGCGTAGCATTAGCTTCAATTGGGAGAGATATTACTGAGGGGAAAAAATATTTCAGGGAGATCATACATAAGGAAAATATGTTGCGGTCTGTCGTTGCATCTTCGAACGAATTCCTGGTAAACTCAGATATTGTAGATGCGATTTCCAAAAGTCTTCCTATTCTGGGTAATGCAGTTGATGTTGACAGGGTTTACTTTTTTCGCAACACTCTTGTTTCTGATGACCATATAGTTACATCTCAGATATGCGAATGGAACTCAGGATATGCCAAATCACAGATTAATAATCCTGACTTGCAGAACCTTCTAATAGATTCCGGAGATCCGGTTTTCGGAAGTTTATTTCAGGGCAAACATGTTTCAATTATTGTTTCACAGATGCTGGTAGAAAGTTCTCATAAAACTCTTCTTGAATCACAGGATGTGAAATCACTGCTGATCTTTCCTATCATGAACGGTGATTTCTTTTACGGGTTGATGGGATTCGATGAGTGCCGAATTGAACGTACATGGGCCGAAGACGAAATATCAATCCTCCGGCATTTTTGCATCACAATATCAAAAGCAGTCCAGAGAGCCAAGGTGGTGGATGAACTTATGAACCTGTATCTATTTCCCAAGGAAAGTCCGGCACCTCTTGTAAGGACAGACCTGCAGGGGAAAGTAGTAATCAGTAATGCAGCAGCGGAGAAGATAGTCTACTTTATCCATGAAAAAACGAAATATTCTTTCGAAGAGTTTTTCCGGAAAGTTGCAAGGGAAATAAACGGCGAGACGCCAAAAATGAAATATGAGGTCGTTTTTGAAGAATATGTTTATCTGATTACCTCAGTACTATCAGCGAATCAGATACATATTAATAATTACGTCATTGATATTACCGATTTTAAGAAATCCCAGATTGAACTGGAACGACTTAGCCTTGTGGCAATGAATTATAGCCTGGGAGTCTACTTTACAGATCAGGATCTTAAAATAACATATGCAAACAGCGCCTTGTTGAAGATCACAGGGTATTCACTGGAAGAGATCATAGGCAGAACGCCAGTGGATGTCTTTCATGGCCCCCTTACACAGTATAACCCATATAAAAAATTGCTGTTTAGCCATCAGTCTGTCTCTCCTGTTGAAGTAGATATTATCCTTTACAGGAAGGACAAATCATTTTTCTGGGCCAATATTAAGAAGCAGCCGCTTAATAAGAGGGACGACGGTGTACAGGAATTCTTTTCAATTATAGAAGATATAAGTGAAAAGAAGAGAGTCGAGGACAGCCTCCGTAACTCGGAAACAAGAACTTTGGAACTGATCAAGAACCTGAAGGAAAGTATCCTTCTTGACGACGAGAACTGCAAGGTCATCCTGACCAATGCCAACTTCTGTAAGCTGTTTAATATAAGCCTTTCACCGGAAGAACTTATCGGTGTCGATTGCAAAAGCACAATAGTAAAAGTGGCAGGTCTTTTCAAAGAACCTGAAACCTTCATAACCCGGGTTAGTGAGATTATAAAAGTAAAGCAGCCGGTTCTGATGGAGGAAATTGAAATGGCTGATGGACACATGCTTGAAAGAGACTACACTCCTATTCTGATTGATAATGTCCTCAAAGGGCATCTGTGGAAGTACTCCGATATTTCAGAGAGAAAAAACCGCGAACGGCTTTTGCTTCAGCAGGAGATGAAATACCGGAATATCATAGCAAATATGAAAATGGGGCTGCTTGAGACCGATATTGAAGACCGGATTACTTACGTCAATCAGGAATTGTGTGAAATGTCGGGTTATTCCATTAATGAAATTATTGGGAAAAAATCTGTAGAACTGCTTGTTGCTGATGATTATAAAGAATCTGCGAGATCGAAATATAATGCCCGGAACAAAGGAGTGTCTGATACATACCAGATCCTTATCAGATTACGTAACGGAGAATACAGGTGGTGGCTTACAAGCGCCGGTCCGAATTTCAATGATAACGGAGAACTTACCGGAACAATTGGTATTTCCGTAGATATTACAGATCAGAAAAAGCTTGAACAGGAACTTGAAATCTCACGACAAAAAGCTGAGGAATCCTCAAAAGCCAAGGAGGCATTTCTGGCAAGCATGAGTCATGAGATAAGAACACCGATGAACGTGATAATCGGTATGCTCAGAGAACTTACCAGAGAAAAACTCACAGACAAACAACAGTTATATCTCAGAAATGCAGAGCTTTCGAGCCATCATCTGCTGTCAATCGTAAATGATGTTCTCGATATTACAAAGATAGCTTCAGGACAACTTAATCTGGATCTCAGTTCTTTCAGTCTGACTGAACTTATCCATGAAATAATCCAGATGATGACCCCCGAAGCCAAGGAGAAGATGCTGAATCTGTCTGAAACGATCTCGCAGATACTCGCACCTATATATATAGGCGATGCAAACCGCATTAAACAGGTACTCATAAATATAATCAGCAATAGCATCAAATTCACCGATGAAGGTGGTATCTCAGTCGAATGTGCCTTGGTCTCAAAAAGCAGAAATATACACCAGATAAAGATCAAGATCTCCGATACAGGCATAGGCATGGAGGAGTCTTTCCTTGAACATATTTTTGACAAATTTTCCCAGGGAGACTATTCCTCTGCAAGAAAAACCGGAGGAACCGGTCTGGGTATGGCTATAAGCTATGAGTTGATGAAGATGATGAAGGGATCGATTGTCGTTTCCAGCCGGATAGGTATTGGAACAACAACCGAAATAATCCTTGATCTTGAGGTAGGAAGTGTTGAAGAAATCAGAACATCAATCGTCTCTGAATCATTTGAGGATCTGAAAGGAAGAAGCATCCTGCTTGTGGAGGATAGCGACCTCAACCGCCTGGTAGCGCTTAATTCACTTAATTATTACGGACTTGTTGCGACAGAAGCTATAAACGGATATGAAGCCATTGAGAAAATAAAAGATTCAAAATTCGATGCAGTCCTCATGGATCTTCAAATGCCGGTGATGGGAGGAATAGAAGCAACAAAGATTATCAGGGAAGAACTGAAAATCACGGTTCCCATTATCGCTCTCACTGCACATTCATTCAAGGCGGAAATAGACAGATGTCTTGAAGCCGGAATGAATGACTATATAATCAAACCCTTCGAGGAAAATACCCTTATGTCTGTACTGGTCAGGAATATAAAGGAAGCTCCCGGATTTTCACCCAAGAAGGTCGAAGACAACAAGAACGATAACGATAACATTTCAACCGCGAAGCTCTATAACCTTGACGCAATTGTGAAAATGAGCAGGGGTAACAGAGATTTCATTAACAGGATTATTCAGGTTTTCATTGAGCAAACACCTGAAGCTGTGGATGAAATTAAAACCGCATGGGAGAAAAAAGACATGGATACTATCAGAAAGCTTGCTCATAAAATGAAACCAAACCTCGACAATTTCGGAATATCCGATCTGAAAAAAGATATCCGGATCATCGAATCGATGGCAGAAGAAGGAACTGTCTCTCAGGAACTGGACGAAAAAATCAAAAAACTTGATTCAATTGTAAAGTCAGTAGTGAATGACCTTGCTCTGGAAAAATTCTGAAGTGTCATGTATTGCTGATAAAGAGTTAGTAATTAATAAAATACACATGCTTAAAAGATGCTCTTATTAAATTCTGATCGTGTATGAAACATAAAATTCTGGTAATAGATGATGAATTGAGTATCAGACTCCTTCTTGAAAATTTCCTTTCCGAGGAATATGATATCGTTAGCAAATGCGATGGACTGGAAGCTCTTGAATGGCTTGAAGGTAATTTACCCGATCTGATCATTTGTGACATCCAGATGCCTAATATGGATGGTTATGAATATCTGAAGCTGGTGAGGCAAAGGGGATATACCAAACATACGCCGGTAATCATGCTGTCCGGCACTGAGACAAGCAAAGAACGCGTTAAGTGCTATAAGCTTGGAGCCCAGGATTATCTGACTAAACCGTTTAATCCCGAAGAACTTGAAGAACTGATACGTAAAAACCTTCACCCGATCCATTATGCAGTTAAGTGGTAACATACTATCAATCAGATCAGGATCACCCAGGTAAATCTCGTGTGAATATTATGGAGCATTCACTTAAAATTCTTTATATAGGGAACTCTTCGGAGAATATAAACAGGCTTAATGGTTATCCCGGCCTTGAACTTATAGTAAATGAAAACATCCTGAAGGCGATTCAATTCCTTCAGGAGGGCCATGAAGCAGATGCTGTTGTTTGCGAGCTAGCTGTCCCTGGTGGCAGCGCTTTCAGTATGCACCAGTGGATAAGGGGCCGGTCAGTGTACAATACTGTTCCGTTTATTCTGGTCGCTCACGAATTCCGGGATGACCTGTACAAAGACTCATTTAACAATCATATTGATGATTTTTATGTGACACCGGTACCTGATGCCGTTGATCTGGCAGAAAGGATCGGATTTCTTAAAAAAATCAGATCAGAACGTCATGTACAGGCCGCTGATGCCAGACCTGAACCAAAATACCAGATGCCTTTATCTAAGAGAATTTTCGACATTGCAGTGGCGTCAACGGTACTTATCCTTATATCGCCGTTACTTCTGATAGTTATGGCTGCTATAAGAATTGAATCAAAAGGCAAAGTCTATTATATATCCAGGAGGGTAGGACGTAAGCCTTTTGATTTTTATAAGCTTCGGTCAATGCGTACAGGATCTGATGCGGAATTGAAAAAACTTGCAAAGGAGAAGAATCAGTATAACAGCTCAACTCAGAAAAAAGAGGTCGATTTCAGTCTCCCATGTCCCAGGTGCAGTGAGCTGAAAGACGGAAGCAGGTGTTCTCCGATAATGCATATAGGCGATAAGCAGATCTGTGATTACTGGTACACTTGTCAGAAAAAGGAAATAGCCCGTCAGACCTCGGCTTTTATTAAGATAGCAGACGATCCGAGGATAACCAGAGTAGGGAAAATAATCAGGAATACGAGCATAGATGAATTACCTCAGCTTATAAATGTTCTGAAAGGAGATATGTCTATTGTCGGGAACAGACCTTTGCCTGTCTATGAAGCTGAACTCCTGACGATTGATGCCATGTCAAAAAGATTCCTTGCACCGGCAGGAATTACCGGATTGTGGCAGGTTGAACTGAGAGGCCGGGGAGGTGAAATGTCTGAGGAGGAGCGAAAACGTCTGGATAATGAGTATGCCGACCATTTCGCGGATAACAACTACTCTTTCTGGTATGATCTCGGATTGATCCTGCGAACAGTTCCTGCACTCTTTCAGAAAGATACTGTTTGATGGATAATACTAACAGAACAGGAATGAAGATATTCTACATATTGATCCTTAGCCTGCTCATGGAGTGCCTGATATTTATTGATGTATATTCCCAGAAGACGGAACATCCCGATTCTATTACAATATCCATTGCATCATCTCTCCCGCCACTGAGCGTTCTAATCGATTCTGCAATCAACCATAATGCAATGATGAAATTCAGGAACCTTGATGTTATTACCAAGGAGTATAATATTAAATCTCAAAACTCTTACTGGATAAAAAATCTGGGTATTCAGGCAGACGCCAGATATGGTACATTCGATAACTTTTCAACAAATACCTCCGAGGGGCAGAATCCCAGTCTGCTTGCAACCCGGAGTACTCAGATGAACTACGGTATAGGAGCTTTTGTAAAGCTCCCGTTCTATGATCTGCTTAACCGTAAAAACCAGATGAAAATGGCGAGGCTGGAACTGAGCCAGGCGCGGAGCATGGTGGATGCTCAGCGGGATGAAATCAGACAGACTGTGATCAGATTGTTCAATGATGTTCTGCTTAAACAACGACTGCTGGAGATCAAATCAAAGAACCTGGGAAACGCCAGAATAAACATGGCAATGGTGGAAAAACAGTTTCAGAACAGGACCGTGGATATTGCAGAATATGCAAGGATATCCGAGATCGCGGGCCGGGCTGAAGCCGACTATGAGGCTGCCAGATCAGATTATATAACAGCCTATATGATACTTGAGGAAATAACCGGATTTGAATTTAAATAAACCAGATTAGCAGCTGATGACATTATTTGATTTTATCAGGATAATACGAAAGCATTTGGTCTTGCTGATACTGGCGCCAGTTCTTCTGGCGGGTCTGGTCGCAATTATGACCAGACACCCTGATTTCAGATTTTCCTCGGAAACCAAGCTATATACAGGAATTACTACAGGATCGAGCGTTGAAATGGATAAAACACTCAACTATTTCGCCGCGAGTACTGCCTTCGATAACCTGATTAATATAATCAAATCAAGAAAGACACATCAGGAAGTAGCCATTAAGCTTCTTGCCCAGCATCTTATGCTGTCCAAGCCTGATCCGAAATACATTTCTTCCCTTTCATACTCCAGGTTGAATCACCTGACACCTTCTTATGTCAGGAAACTGGTGGAACGTACTTCCGGTATAACGGTTGCCGATACCACCTCCGCTGTGAGTAAAGTGCCCGATTCCACTTCAACCTTCAGCTTGTTTAACTTTGAAAATCAGAAAATTGTCAGTTCGCTAACAATTCCTCCCCCGGGGATGGATATTGAGGCATATAACCGTACTGTCAAGGCACTCACCGACCTGATGACCAGTTCTGATACCAACTTCGTCTACAGGTTACTTAATTTCGACGATCCTCATTATTCCATCAATGCCATATCATCTGTTAATGTTCAGAGGATTGGAACCAGCGATATGGTGCAGCTAAAATACGAGACTGACGATCCGGGAATATGCCAGCAGACACTTGCAATTATGATAGATGTATGTGTCCATAATTATAAAAATATCAAGGAAAACCAGTCTGATGCAGTAGTCAGATATTTTGAATACCAGCTGGGAAAGGCGTCGGGTAAACTCAAGATTGCAGAGGATAAACTGCTGAAATTCAACAAAGAGAATAATATAATCAACTATTATGAGCAGAGCAAGGCTGTAGCGATTGCCAAAGAAGCCCTGGATGTCGACTATAATAATATGCGAATCAAGCTTGCAGGTATAGAGGCGGCAATTCAGAACCTCGAGCAGAAGTTGAGCGATCAGAAAAACCTGCAGATAAAAAGTGCCGGACTGCTTGCCAGAAAAGATGAACTTGGTACCCTTGCTTACAAGATTGCTACTGCTGAGGCGAAATCAGGCAGCGATGAGAAGGATGTCAGGAACCTGGCTGCCATGAAAAGCGAAGCGGAGAAGATAAAGGAAGACATTATGAATCAGGTGAGTGAATTCTACAAGTTCTCGAACTCATCTGAAGGATTACCTGTCGGTACCCTGCTTAAGGACTGGATAGATAACGTCATCGAAGGAGAATATGCCCGCGCGGGCCTCAGGGTCCTGGGAGAAAGGATAATCGAATTTCAGAAACAATATTCTATTTATGCTCCTGCCGGCGCTAACGTTAAAAGAATTGAGAGGGAGATCACCGTATCCGAAGGTGAATATCTTGAGATCCTCCACGGATTGAATCTGGCCAGACTGAAACTCCAGGATAACGAATTGTCATCCAATATTAAAACTGTAGATCCTCCGTTTTTCCCCCTTTCACCAAATAAAACAAAGAGAAAAATACTGGTAGTAGTAGGGGCTTTAGCCGGATTTATCCTGGTATTATCAGTTGTGCTCTTTCTTGAATTCTTTGACAATACATTGAAGAACCCCGAAAAGGCTTCTGCTATTCTGAAAATGAAAATGGCCGGAATGATGCCAAAGATCTTTCTGAAAAGCAGAAAGATCAATCTTCCCTACGTTGTCAACCGGCTACTTGAAATCTCTTTGCAGAATGTAGGACTCGCTGCAGGAAAGGGTAAAAGAGTCGGATCGCCGGTAACTATTGTTGTTTTCAGCACTTCAAGACGAGAGGGCAAAACAACAGTTGCAGGAAACCTGGCTCATAAACTGAAGAAAAACGGAGAGAAAGTTCTGATCATGAATTATTCCGGAAAATCTCTCGAAGAATCGGAACGAGAACATATTGGGTTCAGTGAATATCCTCCGGCAGGCGCCAACAATAATCCACGGAAAATAAAGACCTCAGTCCCTTTTATCAGAATGATTTTGGGATATCCCGACAATCGTGTCGACCATGACAGCATTTTCCTTTCAGATCCTCATAATTATCTCGATACTGAAGAGTATGTGGAGTATAGCCTTGATGAAAAGTTCAGTATTGCGCGTGACTATAAAGAACTCATGATCAAGGCAGGGAAGGACAATTCACGTGTTCCGGATTATGTTATTGTCGAACTGCCTCCGGTACTGCTATATCCGGCACCCGTAACTCTTTTGGCGGATTCCGACCTGATCCTGCTGGTAGTCAGATCTAACAGGGAATGGAATTCTGCCGATAATTCAGCCATAGCAAATATCAGAAGTGTCACCGAGGGGAAAATAATGTTTTTCCTTAATGGGGTTGACATGCCGGCAATTGAATCAGTACTTGGCGACTTGCCTAAAGTAAGAAGCCGGTTCAGAAGGATAATGAAGAAGGCTCTCCTGCTTCAGTTTTCATCAGATAATCAGATATAACCTGATATATTGAAGGGTACAATAAAAAAAATAACAAGAGAGGATAATTTCCTTTCACTGGCAGGCAACCTGACTATCGCCTTTTTCGGGTTTGCCGGATTTGCACTTATTGCAAGAAGCTTTCCTCTTGATGTATTCGGCCAATGGGTGCTTTTTATTTCATCAGGCACATTCATTGAAATGTTCAGATTCGGGATCACGAATACAGCGCTGATCAGGTATCTGTCCGGCGCTCCTCCCGATGACCGTAGTAAATTCATTGGATCGAACGGGATCATAGGACTCTCCGCAACATTTTTCATCGCGCTGACCTTGATCGTATGTCAGCTCATTTTCACCGAACCGATAAAGCATGCCGGTTACGAACTCTTCTTTACATGGTACCCTTTGCTTGCCTTCCTGAATCTTCCTTTCAATAATGCCCTGGTAATTTTACAGGCGGATTCAAGGTTTGGAAAGATATTGATTGTGAGACTGATAAATAGCGGTGGTTTCTTTCTGATCCTCCTTGTTAACTTCCTTTTCCTGAAAATGTCAGTATTGCAACTTCTGCTATGCATGCTGGGAGTGAATGCAATTACATCCGTCTTTTGTATTTTAAAAGGCTGGGATGGTCTGCGAAACCTGTTCCGTGCAACAAAAGAAACTACACGAACCCTTCTCGATTTCGGCAAATACACCACATTCACTCTGATCGGTACAAATCTTCTGAGAAGCGCCGATACACTGATTATCAGTTTAAGCCCTATGGGCCCGGCTGCGGTTGCACTGTACAGTATACCTATGAAGCTTACAGAATTGCAACAGATACCTCTCCGCAGTTTTGCCGCAACTGCTTTTCCAAAGATGTCAAAGGCGAGTATGCAGGGAAGGAAAGAAGATGTCAGATCAATTTTTTACTCCTATTCGGGAGCCATTACTTACCTGTTTATTCTGATCAGCGTGATCACCTTCACTTTTGCAGGATTGTTTGTACTTATCCTCGGTGGTCATCAGTATGTCGGTACAGATCCTGTAACCGGCGCCAATACTGCCGGCATAGTAAGAGTATTTTCACTATATGGCCTTCTCCTCCCAATCGACAGGATGACCGGAGTGGGATTGGACAGCATCAATAAGCCGGGAAAAAACCTGATCAAGGTCATTTTCATGGTTTTGGCCAACGTTGCCGGCGATCTGATTGCAGTTTTTCTGTTCAAATCACTGCTTGCCGTGGCTGTCGCATCAGTGATCTTTACTTTACTGGGAGTTATAATCGGAATGTACTTTCTCGATAAGGAGCTGAAAATAGATCACCTTAAAATCTTCTCGGCCGGTAAGCAGTTTTACATTGATTCATACGCGACGGTCAGACGATTGATAAGTGAGTTTAAATAGTACGACAAATTTTATAAATATGACAGATAACCAGCCGATTGTTATTGCTGTAGCATGCGATAATCACTATATGCCCCTACTGGCGGCTCTGATGAAATCCATCGAGGTAAACCATAAAACAGGAGAACAGATACTTTTTTATGTACTTGACGATGGCATTTCCGGAAAAAATAAGCGGAAGCTGGTCAGTTCAGTTGATAAGGAGATGTTCTCAATTGAATGGGTTTCAGGAAAGTCAGTTATTCCCGGAAGGATGACTATTCCTTACGATAACAGCTCCTATCCCCTCATCATTTATATGCGGATGTTCATTCCTTATTTTGTCCCTGAAAAATATGGTAAAGTAATTTATATGGATGTCGATATGATCGTTCTTGGCGATATATCGGACCTGTGGAATACCGACCTTAAGGGTTATCCTGTCGGAGCCGCTATTGATGTGAGAATAAAAGAGTTCGGGAGCCGTACAGCGATAGCCAATTACAGGGAACTGGGGTTTGAAGCAGGTACCAGATACTTCAATACAGGCCTGATCATTATGAATACCAGACAATGGAGGGACCAGGATATCACACCAAAGGTCTTCGGATGCATTGAAGCAAACAGACCGTATGCCAACTATCCCGATCAGTACGGACTGAATGTCGTTTTAGCCAATAACTGGATGGAAATTGATACTATGTGGAGCTGGTCGGCTGAAGAATGGAACCCTGATGCCCGGCTTATCCATTTCATCTGGAGGAAACCGATTTATAAAACTTATATGTTCGAAAAGAGATATCAGGAAATGTTCTTTTATTACCTGGATCTTACCATGTGGAAAGGTTTTGTACCTGTAAATGAATTCAGGAGACTTTCAAAGAAAGTACTGAACAAGATATTCAAATTGCCATTGCTGTTGAAAAAACAGGATCACTGATAAGAGCCCTGCCGGCAAGACAGGTTATGTTTAATAATTGAAAAATTTAACTGCATAAAGGATAGAGTAAATATGATAGATTTCATGCTACCCGGATGGCTGAAGAAGATTATGAAAACTTATTCAGCAAATAGTGCGATTTCAGAGACCGATATTTCTGTCCTGAAGGAACGACTGAAATTCTTCAATACGGGTGATCCGGTGGTGTCGATAGTCATTCCTGCGTGGAATGAGGAAGAGAATATCATCAAGACCATAGCCTCACTGGCGTTCAATAAAGTTGATTTCCCATGTGAGCTTTTTGTGGTGAACAATAATTCAACCGACAATACCCAGGCGGTTCTGGACAGGATAGGGGTAAGGTCGATGCTGGAAACAAACCAGGGAATTGCTCCTGCAAGGCGCAGGGGGCTGGTCGAGGCAAGAGGGAAATATCATCTTTGCTGTGACAGCGATACTGTATATCCTCCCGGGTGGATCAAAAATATGGTGGCCACTCTTCAGCGAAATGAAGAGAAAGGAGTGGCATGTATTTATGGTTCCTATTCATTTATTCCTTCAGCGGGGGAAAGCCGGTTTGTAATGGGCCTGTATGAGACCGGGAGCAGTATTGTGAGGCTCTTCCGCACCAGGGAAACCGAAACAAGCCGTGTAATGGGATTCAATTTCGGCTTTATCCGCTCTGTGGCGCTTGATGTTAACGGATTTATCATGGACAAACCAAGGAAATTCAGGAATGAGCTTGGAAGCGCTGATTATGTCGCAAATAGCGAGGATGGCCTCATGGCATCATTGATCAGCAAAGCAGGCTACAAACTCCTGTTTGTCAATAACAGGAAAACAAGGGTCTGGACAAGCGACAGAAGAATATTGATAGATGGAGGATTATTCAGAGCAGTACGGATCAGGTTGATTAAACTGATAAGCAGAAAACGGTTTGACAGGATTGCAAATGCTAAATCCGGATCAGAATAAAGACAGAGGAAGCAGGAACCTACTCTTTCATACTAACAGCATATGACCGGCACCGGACCAAGGGAAAAAATATTGAAACACAGCACAGGCTGGCACGATCCTTTTGAGAAAGACTCAGGATCGGACAGACTTCTGAATCCAATTTTTCTTGGTCTGCTTTTCTGTATTATAGTAGTTTCTTCATGGCTGATATGGAGACTTGAGATAATTGGCGGACTTGCTGTCATCATGCTCCCTGGTCTGATAGTCTATCTGTATTTTCTGTTCAGGTATCCCATCACAGGCCTGTATACTGCCATCGGTTACGGTTTTATTGTTCTCGGTCTGGGCAAATATATCAGTGGCATTCCTCTGGGTACCCTTATGGATGCCATACTGATCATGACTTATATTGCATTGTTTTTTAACAGGTTCAGGGACGGTATTGATCTTTCGCCTGTGAAAAAAGATATCACTTTTCTGTCGATTCTGTGGTTCGGGTATACAATGTTTGAGCTTGTGAATCCTGAAGCCGGCAGTTCGGAAGCCTGGTTTTCGGGAAGAGGAGTGTCATTGTATATGCTTCTTATTGTTCCCCTTACATTATTATTTATTAACACCAACAGAAAACTTGATTTCTTTTTTTATTTCTGGGGAGCTTTTTCTCTTCTGGCTACCTTCAAAGGTATGATCCAGCATTTCTGGGGGGTTGATCAGTGGGAGAGGGCCTGGCTAAATGAAGGGAATTATAAAACCCATATTCTTTTCGGTCATCTGAGAAGCTTCTCTTTTATGAGTGATGCCGGTCAGTTTGGTGCAAATCAGGCCTATACAGCTCTGGTCGCTGTAATATTTTCGATGTCTCTTAAAGAATGGAAGAAAAAACTCTTCTTTATAATTGTTGCAGTGGCAGGTTTTTACGGACTGATCATTTCAGGAACAAGGGGGGCGATCAGTGTTCCTCTTGCAGGCTTCATGACCTTCTTAGTATTAAGAAAGAATCTAAAGGTGATGTTGGTTGGGCTTACCATCCTTATGCTGGTCTTTGTTTTTCTTAAATTCACATCAATTGGGCAGGGAAATTATCAGATAAGAAGGATGAGAACAGCTCTGGATCCTAAGGATGCCTCTTTCCAGGTCAGGCTCGAAAACCAGAGGAGACTTAGATCTTATCTGGCTTCAAGACCTTTCGGCGGAGGTATCGGACTGGGAGGCGTGAAGGCTCAGAGATTCAGACCCAACGCTTTTCTGTCACAGGTTGCTACCGACAGCTGGTATGTACTTATTTGGGTTGAACAGGGAATAGTCGGATTATTTCTGCATCTGCTTATTCTGTTCTATGTTATCGGGAAGGCATCCCTGAAAATAATGTTCAGGGTACGGGACCCCGCACTCCGTCTTAAAATGTCAGCTTTGGCTTCCGGAATGGCTGGGGTTATGGTGGCATCGTATGGTAATGCCGTTCTTGGTCAGATGCCTACCTGCAACCTTCTTTACGCCTCAATGGCGATCATGATGAATATGGAGATTTTTGATAAAAATGACAGTGAAGAGCCCGGAACACCATCAGGCATGACACACGGACCAAATTTACTTTATAAACATGAGGCAACGCTATGAAAAAAATTCTTGTAACAGGAGGAACAGGCTTTATCGGATCTCATACAGTTGTTGAACTTCAGAAGAACGGGTATGCTGTTATCATAGCTGACAGCCTCATAAACTCCGTTGCCGGGGTTGTTGATAACATTGAGCATATTACCGGGATCCGTCCTGAATTTGAGAAGATCGACCTTGCAGATGCAGATGGTACGGCTGGCTTTTTTAAAAGACACAAGGATATCGATGGAGTAATCCATTTTGCTGCATTTAAAGCCGTTGGGGAATCTCAGTTAAAACCGATTGAGTATTACCGTAATAATCTCGGTTCCCTGCTGAATATTCTTGAAGGGATGAAAATCCATGGAATAAGGGATATAGTATTCAGCTCATCATGCACCGTATATGGACAGCCGGATAAGCTTCCGGTCACGGAAGACGCTCCTCTCAGACCCGCGTGGTCACCCTATGGGAACACCAAACAGATCTGTGAAGATATGTTAAGGTTCACAACCAGATGTCTTCCTGTTCATGTAATTGCCTTAAGATATTTTAATCCGGCAGGAGCCCATGAATCTGCTCTTATCGGAGAGCTTCCGGTAGGAATACCGAATAATCTTGTGCCATTCATAACCCAGACTGCAATAGGATTGAGACCGTATCTGAACGTTTTTGGAAATGATTATCAAACACCTGATGGCACTGCTGTCAGGGATTATCTTCATGTAACTGACCTGGCTGTTGCTCATGTGATTGCTCTGGACAGAATGATTTCAGGAAATACAAAAACAGCTTTGGAGATCTACAATCTGGGGACGGGCAGAGGCAATTCCGTACTTGAGGTTATTGAATCGTTTGAAAAGGTTAGCGGCATTAAACTGAATTACCGTATTGTCGACAGGCGACCCGGAGATGTGGAAATGGTTTGGGCAGATACCTCACTTGCCAACTCTGAACTTGGATGGAAGACAGAAAAGAACCTTGATGAAATTATGCTGTCGGCCTGGAACTGGGAAAAAGCTTTGGCAACTCACAGTAATGAATCTTAAAGCAAATAAAAAAGCCGGAAAATACTGATGAAGGGAAAGGATTTCATATTTACAGGATTGCAGTCGTGGGATATACCTATCGGTTCAAATGCCGTGGATATTGCCCGCGAAATAGCCAGGGACAACCGTGTCCTGTATGTCAACGGTGCAGTCGACATGATGACATTTCTGAGGAGCAGGAATGATCCCTCCGGCACTCATAGAGTGGATGTTGTCAGGAAACGGAAGTCTCCGTTGAGAAGGATCTCAGATTCTTTATATGTTCTTGATCTTCCGTTTATTACCTGGTCGGTAAATGAGTTCCCTGACGGTAGCATATTCGACTATTTCAACAGAAGGAACAATATCAGGACCTTCAGATATATTAAAAATATTGCCGCCGAGCTAAACTTCAGAGATATCATCCATTTTATCGATAATGATATCTACAGGAGCTTCTACTCAAAGGAGATTTTAAATCCTTTCTTTTCAGTTTATTACAGACGCGATAATCTTCTGCCATTAGGATACTGGAAACATCATGCAGGGAGGCTTGAACCTATGCTGATCTCCAAGTCTGATCTGATAGTCTGCAATTCGCCACAGCTGGCTGATTTTGCCCGGCAGTTCAATCCTAAAAGCTATGATGTGGGTCAGGGTGTCGATCTCACTGCATATGACCCTTTCAGGGAAATTCCACAGCCTCCGGATCTCTCTGCCATAAATGAACCTCGTATTGGTTATATAGGTGACATAAACAGTGCCAGACTGGACGCGGATCTGCTATACAACCTTGCAAAAAGCAGACCTGATTATTCGTTTGTAATGGTTGGCGGAGAAGACAGAACCTTTGAAAAGCATGCGCTTCATTCACTGAAAAATGTGTATTTCACCGGGAGGATTCCAAAATCAAGGGTGCCTGAGTATATGACAGCCCTTAATGTATGTCTCAATCCTCAGGTCCTTAATGAAATAACCAATGGAAATTACCCCAGGAAAGTAGATGAGTATCTGGCCATGGGAAAACCTGTGGTGGCCACCCGTACTGCAACTATGGAGCTCTTCAGAGATCACTGCCATCTCTGCTCATCCCTCGATGAGTACAGGGAAGCTGTTGATAATGCAATCAGAGAGACCGATCCGGAACAGATAAAAAGCAGAATCCTTTTTGCCCGGTCACACAGCTGGCAGAATAACGTCCAGCAAATCTACCGATATATTTCAGAGAACTTGCCAAAACATACAAAGAAACAATGAATTACAGGAATATTGCAGATCTGAATAAAATCATCCTTGAGAGGTTAAACATATTACCCAGGGATTTTGACCTGATAGTAGGCATACCAAGAAGCGGAATGCTCCCTGCCAACCTGCTGGCTCTCTACCTGAATAAACCTTATACTGATATTCATTCCTTTATCAACGGTCACATATATAAAGCCGGGGCAAGAAGCCAGTTCTTTGATATGAAAGAATTCAGAAAGATTCTGGTGGTCGACGATAGTATTGCTTCCGGTGCGGCAATGGAAGAGAGCCGTAAAAATCTCAGTCATCTAAGTTCCGGTTTTGACATTAAATACTGCGCCGTCTATGTTATTCCGGGAAAGGAGAAAACAGTGGATTACTTTTTTGAGATCCTTCCCCTGCCCCGCTACTTTCAGTGGAATATTCTCAATCATACCACACTTGAAAAGGCCTGTTTCGACATTGACGGTGTATTATGCGTCGATCCGGCCCCTGAACAGAATGACGACGGTGAAAAATACAGGGAATTCATACTTAATGCTCCCCCTCTGTTTATTCCCGGAAGCAGGATTGGTACAATCGTAACATCCCGGCTTGAAAAATACAGGAAGGAGACTGAGACCTGGCTCCTGTGCAATAAAGTCAAATATGATAATCTGGTTATGCTCGATCTTCCCGATATGGAATCAAGGCAACGTTCCAACAGCCATGCTTCCCATAAAGCCAGGGAATACGGATCACGACCATATGTCCTGTTCGTTGAAAGCGATCCGTACCAGGCAAGAGAGATAAACAGGATAACCGGTAAGCCGGTCCTTTGTACTCACAATTTTGAAATGGTCTTTGAATCCGAATCTATCCTCTACAACGTGAGATCCGGCAAGTATTTTCCCGGGCTCAGAAATTTTGCACTCAGGATCAGGAACAGGATCAGGAAGATGAAGGAAGGAAAAAAAGCTTAAATCATTCAGTTTACTATGATTATTATAGTAATTCAATATCTGTTGCTCGTCCTACTGGGAATACCTGTACTTTATATACTTGTTTTCGCGATTGCCGGACTCTTTTACAGGAATAAGCCGGTAACCGATGGTGTCATTCTCCGGAAGATAGCTGTACTTATTCCCGGATACAATGAAGATAGTGTGATCATTGAGACTGCTGCCTGTGCTGTTCTTCAGAATTATCCTGCATGGCTTTATGATGTTATAATCATTGCAGATTCTTTCAAGCCTGCAACTCTGGGAATTCTCAGGCAGTTGCGTATCAATGTGATCGAAGTGAGTTTTGAGAATAGCACAAAGGCCAAAGCGCTGAACAGGGCGATGGAGTTGCTTCCCGATTCGTATGATATTGCTGTTATCCTTGATGCCGACAATATTATGGAACCGGATTTTCTGGCTAAGATCAACAGATCATTTGATCATGACATATCCGCGGTACAGGGACACAGAACTGCAAAGAATCTGAATAACCGGATGGCAATTCTTGATGCAGCCAGTGAAGAAATTAATAATCATATTTTCAGAAAAGGACACAGGGCAGTTGGCCTTTCTTCGGCGATTATCGGTAGTGGAATGGCTTTCAGATATCTTTTTTTCAGGGAGATGATGTCGGGGGTGACTGCAGTAGGAGGTTTCGATAAGGAGATTGAGCTTAAAATGCTGAGGAGAAAACTTAAGATTGAATACCTGGATAATGCAGTTGTGTATGATGAAAAAGTACAGAAAGAAGAGGTCTTCAGTAATCAGAGACGAAGATGGTTGTCCGCACAGTTCTATTATTTCAGGAAGGATTTTCTGATTTCCCTTAAGGATCTTTTCCTGAAAGGGAACATTGATTATTTTGACAAAGCCATCCAGTTCATGCAGCCGCCCAGGATCTTGCTGTTAGGGGCGGTACTCCTGTCCGGAGCCATTTTTATTCTCCTGAATATCATCGGCCATGGAAATGAAATTCTGCTGAGGGCATGGTGCTTGCTTATCATTGCCTGCATCGGATCATTCCTGTTTGCGCTGCCCCGTCAGTTTTATACGATGAGGACCTTTAAAGCGCTGGCAGGACTGCCAAAAGGTGCATTTCTGATGACAATGTCTTTACTGAAGATAAAAGGGGCTAACCGTACATTCATACATACCAGCCATTCATCAGTAAGCATACATGACAAACAATGAAACATAAGGAGCCAAAAAGCAAACAGAGCAGCAGGCAGCCAAGACTGCAGAGGCTGGAAGCTTTAAGGGGCTTTGCAGCCCTTTATGTTGTATTCTTTCACGTTCTGCCTCAGAAGATCTACCTGTTTGGCATAAATGTGGGAACTCTCTTCCGTTTTGGACCGGAGGCTGTTATTGTTTTTTTTGTACTCTCCGGCTTTGTTATCAAATATACATGGGAAAAGTCCAGGAATAAATCATTCAAATATTATTTCATCAGGCGTTTTATAAGACTTTACGTGCCGCTGATCTTCATCTTTTTGCTCGGATATCTTATTAAATGTCATGAAGAAGGCGGACTTGCATCTCCGGAACTGCCAAGTCTTATTGGAAACCTTTTTATGCTGCAGGATGTGATCTCCCAGAAGCCCAATGTCATAGCTCCTGCATATCTGGGAAATGGAGTTCTTTGGTCACTTTCCTATGAATGGTGGTTCTATATGCTTTTTTTCCTGGTGGTGACAAAAATATCAAAGGAAAAACTTAATAAATGGGTGGGGATTATTACAATTACCGCGGCGGCTACCTACCTGATCTATCCTTTCATCGTTAACAGGCTTGCCATGTATTTCGCAATCTGGTGGATAGGAGTAAGATTCGCCGAAACATACCTGGAGAACGGGCAGTATACAATAAAGTCAATTATGCCTCATGCATGGATATTATCTGTAATCATATTTATCCTGGGGTTAAACCTATATATTCATTTCAATTACACCAGAATTTATACATATCCTCTTGTAGCATATCCCTTCATAGAGCTGAGACATTTTGTTTTTGCCATGATGGTAATGTTCGGAGCGGTGATATGGAAGAAACTAAACTGGTTCGGATTCAATTTTATGTTTGGTATTTTCAGATACCTGGCTCCCTGTTCCTATGTGATCTATATCTCACATCATTATCTGGTGATCGGTGCAACTTACCTCAGCTTCCTCAATAACAAGATACTGGAATACGGCTTATACATTGTAATCATGATCCTGTTTTCATTCCTCCTGGAGGTAGTGGTTTATGGGAGGATAAAGAAAGCAATCATTGGATGATCAGTTTTTAAAACATGCGGAAAGATGAAAATTGGAATAGAGGCTCAACGGATCTTCAGAAGGAAAAAGCATGGGATGGACATGGTTGCCATCGAGCTGATACGTAATCTTGCGAAGATAAAAGACGGGAATCAATATGTAATATTTGTACATCCCGATCAGGACGACCAGATCCTGACTGAAACTGACAACCTCAGGATTTCATTGATTAAAGGCGGATTCTATCCGTTTTGGGAGCAGGTCTCGCTTGCCAGGGCTGCAAGGAAAGCCGGATGTGATGTGCTTCACTGTACAAGTAATACAGCTCCGTTATTCTCATCGCTTCCATTGGTAGTGACTCTTCACGACATAATCTATATGGAAAAAGGATATGTCGAAATATTGTGTGGGAGAGGGACATGGTACCAGAAGATGGGAAATGTTTACAGACGATTCGTAGTTCCCAGGATCCTGAAAAAGAGCAAAAGGATAATTACTGTTTCCGAGTTTGAAAAGATCAGAATCGCTTCCTTCTTTTCCATGCCTGAAGATGGCCGGCTGGTTGCTGTGAGCAACGGCGTGGGCGAACATTTTAAACCCGTGACAGATGAGGCAGAGCTTAAAAGGATAAGGGATAAATATTCCCTTCCTGACCGTTTTTTCTTTTTCCTTGGCAACACTGATCCTAAAAAGAATACGCCAGGAACGCTTGAAGCATATTCCAGGTTTGTCAGAAGGTATGGCCCCGGGATATCTCTTGTGATGCTCGACTATAACCGGGATGAACTCAGGAAATTACTTGCCGGGATAGGGGCGGAAGATATTGAAAGGAATATTCTGCTCACCGGATATGTAACAAATGCCGATCTGCCTGCTATTTACAGTCAGTGTGAGATTTTCCTGTACCCTTCACTCAGGGAAAGCTTCGGCTTGCCTGTTCTGGAGGCGATGGCATGCGGAGTTCCTGTAATAACATCCGACACTTCATCAATGCCTGAGGTAGCCGGTGATGCGGCTCTTCTGGTCAATCCTGCTGATCCGGGATCCATTACCGCTGCAATGCTGAGGCTTATGTCTGATCCTGTTCTGCGACTGGATCTAATTGAGAAAGGCAGGTTGAGGGCGGCTATGTTTTCATGGAAGGCAATGTCTCTTAAGGTGTTGAATAATTATAAGGAAATTTTTTCTGAAAAAAAATAATATAACATACTATGAAATCACTGGAAATTCTGTTCTGGATACTCTTTTTCATTGTTTTCTACACCTACCTGGGTTATGGTATACTTCTTTTTATAATTGTAAAGATCAGGAGACTTTTTGGTTTAGGCAGAGAGAAAGAAATTTTAACCGGTTTTGAACCTGATGTGACCCTTTTTGTAACAGCATATAATGAAAAAGATTATGTCCATGCCAAAGTAAAGAATTCCCATGAGCTGGACTATCCTCCGGAAAAGCTTCATCTGGTGTGGGTCACTGACGGTTCGGACGATGGTACTCCCGAAATCCTTGGAGAATATCCTGATGTGACTGTATACCACATAAATGAGCGGCACGGGAAAATTGGTGCAATGAACCGTGGAATGAAGTTTGTTGATACACCTGTGGTTATTTTCAGTGATGCAAATTCCATGCTTGGCAGCGAATCAGTAAAACGCATCATAAGGCTGTTCAATGATCCTAAAGTCGGATGTGTTTCAGGTGAAAAGCGCATCCTAAGCCGGGAGAAAGATACTGCTGCCGGTTCAGGCGAAGGTTTGTACTGGAAATATGAATCCACACTAAAAAAACTCGATGCGGAACTTTGTTCAGTTGTCGGTGCTGCAGGCGAACTTTTTGCCATAAGGACAAAGTTATACAGAGAGGTTGAACGTGATACCATACTTGATGATTTCGTTATATCACTCAGGATTGCAGAGGAAGGATATACAATCCAGTATGATCCGGAAGCCTATGCTGTTGAGACGTCCTCGGCGAATGTAAAGGAAGAACTGAAGAGGAAGATAAGGATCTCTGCCGGTGGCATCCAGTCGGTACTGAGACTTAAACCATTACTGAATATTTTCAGGTACGGATGGCTTTCATTCCAGTTTATATCACATCGTGTTCTTCGCTGGACATTGACACCATTCTGTTTGTTTTTGATGATCCCAGTGACTTTAGTTCTGGCAGTCAAAGAGGGAATAACCGGATCCGGTCTCTATAATGTTCTCTTCTGGTTGCAGATTCTGTTTTATCTTGCCGCTTTGCTCGGATGGTATCTCGAAAACAGACTCGTAAGGATTAAGGTGCTTTTTGTTCCCTATTATTTTTTTATCATGAATATGTCGGTATTACTCGGAATGTTGAGATATGCCAGAAAGGACCAGTCTGTCAACTGGGAAAGGGCTAAAAGAGGAGCGTGAAGACCCGGTCATACTTCCTGTAAGCCTCCGGCGCAGGTATATAAAAATATGTCAAAATTTTTATTATTGCCAGTGCTGAGAATAACTGATTCAAGCTTAGTCAACATGTCATCAACTTCTGACTTGCCAATATAATCAAGTTTGCTTCTTACATCCTCCAGCGAGTAAGGCCTTTCGGGATATGTCAGCAGATAAATGCAGAGAAACCAATATTTCAGTGGTAACGGTGAGTCTTCCATAACAGTTCCTTCATACAGATGAATTTTATTGCCACAATGCAGGCAACTGTATTTATGATGGAAATCATCCCATACGTGTACCTCGCTGCCGCAACTGTCACATATTATACCTTTGACTTCCCTGATCTCCCTGAAATACTTAACGCATTCTTTATCATTGGGGAATCTTACTAAGTAATTAATTATATGCATTTCCTTGTAAATATTATTCTGACAAAATTAGGCTGGTACCAATTCCTGGTCAATAAGTGAAATTCCTATTTTAATGGTGCGATTATCTGATTTTTTCCAGGTGCAGACCGCTGAATTTATTTTTGGACTTCGATCCGAAAATTGAATAAAAACAGATATATTTGTGTGTATTCACTGAAGTAACTGACAATTAAGTTTTTCTGTAAGCATATCTGGTTTAGTTGTTAATCTTACAGGTAAGTGCAATCGTAAATTACAGATTGATGCCCATTAAAATTATTTTTGCCGATGATAATAAGCTAATCAGGGAACTGCTTGCCAATTATGTGGTGGATATGAAGGATATTCAGGTATTGGCTCAGGCTGAGAATGGGAAGGAAGCTATCGACCTTGCGTATAATCTTCATCCGGATGTAGTAGTAATGGATATCGATATGCCGGTTATGGACGGAGTTCAGGCAACTTCCAGATTGAGGGATGAACTGCCTGAAGTGAAGGTTATAGCCTTGACAATGCATTCAAAAACTCAGGTAATCAGAAAAATGCTGGAAGCTGGTGCAATGGGCTATCTTAGCAAGAACTGTACTTCGGATGAGTTGGTTAAAGCAATAAATATCGTTAATTCCGGGGGTAAATATTTAAGTGAGGAGATCACTGATATTGTTATAAAGGATTATCTTTCTAAAGACGAGGAGACATCTTCTAAAAGTGAAGATCTGAGTGAACGGGAGGTGGAGATACTTAAACTTATTGTCGATGGTATGCCTGTCAGCACGATTGCTGATAAACTTTTTGTGAGTGTGAAAACAGTGAATACTCACAGACAAAATATTCTTGAAAAGCTTGATCTTAAATCCACTGCTGACCTGGTTAAATATGCACTAAAAAAAGGAATAATCAATCTGGACGGCAAATAGATCACAGCAGACCTTTGTTTAACTTTAACCGGTTTATGCTAATCGTAATATAAGGAATCACCAGAGCCATTTAATTTTCGGGCATTTATTTGCAGCGATAATGATTTTAATATGTCAATGAATCCATTACAGAAATTCACTCAATAATTTCTTTTCCGCTACTTATCTATGATTTCAGTCAGTTGGTCAAAAAAAGATAAAATTCGTCCTCAAAATAACTTAATTTAGCGTCCGAAAAGAATTGTGGAAATTAAAAATTAAAAGAGTTGGAACATTTTCAACCGGTTTATCTCTGGTCCGGCTTGATTGACCCAATTGAAGATGAATTCGGAATTTCAGGAACAGTTATTTAAAAAAAATCCTTAAATTGTGATTTATTATGATGATGGCGACGGATGCTGAATTTCAGTGGCTTTTGTATGCGAAAGCAGCAATGGTTCTGTTTGGGCCGTTGTTGTTGTCATTATCATATTTAACATAATTAAGGATTTTTTGTTATTTAACCGGTTAACATAAAGATCCGTGAGCATTGGATAACGGATTTATTTTGAAATACCGGAAGATAAATAAACAGGCACCAGATAAAACTGCAGAAAAACAGGAAGCACGATGAGAACTTCTTTTTTATTTATAGTGATTTTTTCGGTCTTGACGGTAAGGCTGTCGGCTCAGTGTAATGTAGTGATCACAAATCCTGCTGCGGTTTGTTATCCGGCGACTGTAGATATTACAGCTGCATCTGTTACTTCAGGCAGCACTTCAGGATTGACATTCACATACTGGCAGGATGCATCAGCATTGGTTCCTTATCTCACGCCTACACTTGCAACGAACGGAACCTATTACATCAAAGGGGATAACGGCGCTGGATGTACCCAGGTTCAGCCGGTTATTGTAACTGTTGCCACGGTTCCAAGTCCTCCAGTGGTTGGAACAATAACTCAACCTACATGCACAGTATCTACTGGCAGTGTAGCGCTCAGCGGCCTTCCTTCTGCGTACGACTGGACGGTCACAGCTTCTCCCGGTGGAAGTACGATGACAGGAAACGGAACAACTGCTACTTTCAGCGGTCTTTCAGCAGGGACTACCTATACTTTCAAGGTGGCAAATTATGCCGGCTGCACTTCATCATCTTCCGGTTCGGCTATAATTCAATCTCAGCCAGCCACTCCATCAGAGCCTGTGGTTGGAACTATAACGGGTCCGACTTGTTCACTGGCAACTGGCAGTGTGGTTTTAAGCGGACTTCCATCGTCAGGTACATGGACACTGAAGAGATACCCGGGCGGAGTGACAAGCACAGGATCAGGTACTTCAACTACAATATCAGGATTATCAACAGGGACCTATAATTTTTCAATAACTAATTCATCAGGGTGTACATCCGCGTCTCTTTCTGACGACGTTGTCATCGCGTCTCAACCTTCAACCCCTTCAGCTCCTGTCGTAGGAACGGCAACACAGCCTACATGCACAGTTGCAACAGGCAGTGTGCCATTGAGCGGTCTGCCATCATCAGGAACCTGGACTCTGACTCTTCATTCAACCGGAACAACCATGACCGGGAGCGGGACGACAGCCACTTTTTCAGGAATAGCTGCAGGTACATATACTTTTACGGTTACAGCAGCCAATACCTGTACTTCAGTTGCATCATCCAGCGTAACAATAGACGCCCAACCGGCTACTCCGTCGGCCCCGGTTGTCGGTACAATAACTCAACCTACCTGTGCAGTGTCTACCGGAAGTGTGGTTTTGAGCTCTCTTCCCTCAGGTACATGGACTCTTACAAGAAGTCCGGGTTCAGTTACCACTTCAGGCACCGGGACAAGCACTACTGTGTCTTCGATACCTCAGGGAACATATACATATACAGTTACAAATGCCAGTGGCTGCATATCATCTGCATCAGCAGGAATAACTATCAATGCACCCCCTTCTGCACCGGGGACTCCGGAGTTCACTACCGACTGTACCCTTGGCTTTGGTCATGCGGTACTGACTATTACCACTCCGCTCGGGACAGGTATTCAGTACAGCCTCGATGGGGGCACGTACCAATCGGGCACTGCCTTTAGCAATGTGGCAAATGGTAACCATTACCTTGCTGCAAGAAATTCAGACGGTTGTGTTACAACAACCGGTATTTTTGCAACAGCTTGCGGTTGTGTGAATCCTCCTTTGTTAACACTTACCGCTTCAAGCGGTTCCACCTGCGGCATCACTCCTGTGACTGTCAGCGAAAATACTTTCGGAGGAAGTGCAACAAGTGTGACCATAACATCCAACGGAGCAGGAGTTCTTGCTCCGGTATCATCAACAGTAGCGCCTTTCTCATTTACCTATACCCCTGTAGCAGCCGATGCCGGTAAGACAATAACCATAACAGTGACTACCAATAATCCGCTTGGGACTCCATGTCTGGCGGCTACCGGGACTTATGCTCTTACCGTTAACGCAATACCTGCCGCACCGACGATAGGTACTATTACTAGCCTGACATGTTCCTCCAGTACCGGAAGCATAGCGCTCAGCGGTCTGCCTTCAAGCGGAACATGGACATTGACAAGAACTCCTGATAATGTCAGCGTTACAGGATCAGGAACAACAACGACAATTTCTGACCTGACAGCAGGAACCTATAATTTTACTGTCACATCAGCAGCAGGTTGTATTTCCGATCAATCAGCCGCTGCTGTTGTTAATCCTCAGCCTGATTCGCCAACTGCTCCGGTTATAGGAGCGCTTACACAACCGACTTGTACACTCTCCACGGGATCTGTTGCTCTCAGCGGTCTGCCATCAGGAACATGGACGTTGACTAGACTTCCCAGCGGGACAACAAGATCAGGCAGTGGGACCACTTATCTCAGTGCAACCATCCCTCCCGGAACATATACATATACCGTTACCAATTCTTCAGGCTGTGTTTCAGCTCAGTCTGCAAGCTTTACAATTAATGAACAGCCGCTTATCCCTGCAGCACCATCTATCGGGACAATAGTTGCTCCAACCTGTACATCCGACACAGGCAGTGTTGAAATCTACGGATTGCCTTCAACAGGAACATGGACGCTGATAAGGTATTCTCCTGCAGTTTCTGTTCAGGGTACAGGTACCAGTACCACCTGTACAGGAATACACTCCGGTACATATAATTTCACTGTGACAAATCAGGCTGGCTGTCTATCTCCTGCTTCCGCCAATGTGGTAATGCCGGCTCAGCCCGCTTCTCCATCTGCGCCTGTTGTTGGAACTATAACTCAACCGACATTTACGGTACCGACAGGAAGTGTTATACTTAGAGGGCTTCCGTCATCTGGCAGCTGGATCATTACAAGATTACCTGATTCAGTAACAACTGCCGGTTCTGGTACAACGACCACATTATCAAAACTGAGTGGCGGTTTATACAATTTTACTGTCACAAATTCCCTGGGTTGCACTTCTCCGGAATCTGATGATGTTATTATCTCAACTCCAGGTAAACCAACTCTGACCATAACAAATCCGGCTCCGGTCTGCTCCCCGGGCAAAGTGGATCTTACAGATGATGCTGTTACTGTTGGATCCACTACAGGACTTATCTTCACCTACTGGCTCGATGAGGCAGCAACTGAGACTTATGCGACACCTGAGAGTGCAGACGCCGGAACATATTATATCAAAGGAACAACTGTCTCGGGATATTTTGATATCAAACCGGTCATAGCTGTCATACTTGAACCCCCGGTTCCAAATGCGGGTCCGGATCAGCGGTTGTCGGCAACATACACTGCCACCCTCGCCGCAGTGCTGGGAGACGGAGAGACCGGAATCTGGTCGATTGTGTCAGGTAAAGGTTCTATCACAGATGCAGCTGATCCTAGCAGTACTGTCACTAATCTGACAGAAGGTACCATTGTCCTGAAATGGACTGTTACCAATGGTGCATGCCCGGTTGATTCTGATAAAGTGACAATTGTTGTCGGAGATGTGACCATACCAACACTGATTACTCCAAACGGCGATACCAGGAACGAGTATTTTGTTATTCAGGGTATTGAATCACTTGGAAAAACGGACCTCTTTGTATTCGACAGGAGAGGCGCTGAGGTTTTCAGGGATACAAATTACAAGAATAAATGGAATGGCCTTAATTACAACGGAGACGAACTGCCCAATGATACATATTTCTACCTGATAAAGTCTTCCAAGGGAAGAACCTTAACAGGATATATTGTGATCAGACGGTAATCAATGATGCCATCGATTAAATAATAAGACTTGATAAATAATAAGATATGTTTATAATTCCCTGTATGAATAGAGCAGGGGAGATCAGAACAAAACTAACGCTCAACTGATGAAAAAAATTCTAAAGACCCTATTCCTGATATTGTTACCTGTCAGTGTTGCCGGACAGCTGGCTCCGGTTACAAATCAGTATATGCTGAATCCCATTACTATTAATCCTGCCTTTGCCGGCAATAGGGGAGCTCTGAATCTTTCAGCATTCTACCGGAAACAGTGGGTAGGCATCCAGGGAGCTCCGGAAACAATGACCCTTGCCGCAGATGCACCGGTACTCGACAATAAGGTAGGCCTTGGTCTGGTACTGATGACCGACAAATTAGGAGTTACCAGAGATACTTATATTACCACCAATTATTCATATATCCTGAATACGGGAGAAGGTAACCTCGCTTTTGGCCTTGGCGCCGGTCTGATCACAACCAATACGGCATGGTCGGACCTTGTCGTAATAGATCCTGGAGACGATCTCTATCTCGTCGACTCTAAAGTTTTTGTAGTACCTAGTTTCAGTTTTGGAACTTATTATTCCAACCATAATTATTTTCTCGGCTTTTCAATCCCGAAATTTATCGGCTATAAATTCAATTATGATAAGAATAAGTATAGTCTTACGGTTGATCCTTCACAATATGTTTTTATGCTGAATACGGGATATAATTTCAATCTTTCACCTAAAGTGGGGTTCATCCCTTCAACCCTTATCCAACTCACTCCGGGTAAGAAAGTTGTTTTTGATCTGAACGCTAGCCTTAATTTTGGAAATAAATTCTGGGTCGGGGCTTCGTACAGGAATGCTAGATCTGCTGGCGCACTTGTGCAGCTTCAGGTGAACAATCAGTTCAAAGTTGCTTATACCTATGATTTTGATACAGGGAAACTTGGAGGATATAGTAACGGAACCCATGAAATCATGTTGCGTTACGAATTCAAGTATAAGGTGAATGTGGTCAATCCGCTTGTTTTTTGATAATCTGATTAGTGCAAGAACAGGCCATGATGAGACGTTTTTTGGAAAAAGAATTGAAATTTAGTATTTTAGTCAGCCGAAATATTTGTGACGTGTATTATTTTGTTGAATAAACTTTAATTATGATTCTAAACAGGGCTGTTGCCATCTTTATAACAGCAGTTTTTCCCGCACTAATTTTCGCGCAAACCGAAACTTATTCAGTAGGGAAAGCTTACTTTTCGACCGATAAATACGATGAGTTTGCTCCGGTATGTTACAAAAACGGAGTTGTTTATTGTTCCAACAAGCCTATGAATAAACTGTTGGGATATTCCAATGAAGATAACAAGGGTTTCTTTAAAATTCTCTTTGCCGATACCATCCCTGGTGAAAGTCAGGGATCAAGGTTCCTTTCAAAGAAACTCAATTCAAAACTTAACGACGGACCGGTTACTTTCAGCATTCATCGGGATACTGTCTATTTCTCCAGAAACCTGATGGTCGATGGCAAGATAGAAGAAGTTTCAAGTTCACGGAACAAGCTGGGTATCTTCTATGCTGTGCTTGATGGTGATGACTGGACCAAAATACGGGAATTAAGGATAAACAACGAATGGTATAATGTAACCTCACCCAGTCTGTCTCCCGACGGTAAACGCCTGTACTTTGCTTCCGATAAACCAGGAGGTTACGGTGGTTCAGATATTTACTATACTCAATGGAAAAACGATTACTGGGATGATCCTGTAAATCTTGGACCGGTTATAAATACAAAAGGGAATGAATCATACCCTTTCATTAATGCTGCCGGAGAATTCTTTTTCGCTTCCGACGGACATCCGGGTCACGGCGGAAAGGATATATTTTTCAGCCATTATACCGATTCAGTCTGGTCTGAACCAATATGCCTGGATGAACCTGTAAACTCAAAATTTGATGATTTTGGGATTTATACAGATACATTGATGGAGAAAGGTTATTTCTCTTCAAACCGGAATAAGTCAGTCGATGTATTCCATTTTACAACTCTTTTCCCTCAGATTTTCTATACATCCCAGCAGCAGGCAAACAGTTACTGTTTCACTTTCACCGACAGCGGATCAATAGCTGTGGATACAATGCATCTGAAATACAGATGGTCGTTTGGTGATGGAAAGATAGCAGAAGGTCCTGTGACGGCCCATTGTTATTCCGGCCCGGGGAAATATGAAGTGGTTCTTGATATTGTTGAAAGAGAATCAGGGAATATTTTCTTTACAAAAGTCATGGATGACCTGGTTTTACACGAATTCAGACAACCATTTATTAATTCTCCCGGAATTGCACTTAAAGGCGAGAAGATCTCATTTGACGGGTTACGGTCATATTTGCCTGGATACAGGAAATTGAGTTATTCTTGGGATTTCGGAGATAAGTCACGGGCAAAAGGAGATCAGACAACTCATACATATAACTCAGCAGGAGAGTATGTTATTAATCTTGAGCTTGCACTGCGTTCTGATTCATCGGGCATGATTAAAAAAACCGGAGTGTCCAGAAAGATAAAGATCTTTGATACAAAGGCCCAGATTACCGAATATGAAGGCAGAACAGCAAGTTCAAAGAAAAATACTCCGGATTTTCGCAACAGCGCAAATGTTGGAGTTGCTGTAAGGTATTCTGCAGAAGAAGATTTCAGAAGCGATGCAGTCTTCAGGGTTGAACTTCTTAATTCAAAAACCAGAATTGACATGAAGGGAACTCAATTCAAGAAAATCCCTTCGGTTTATACCGTCAAGGAAAAATTCGAGCCGGTGGAGGGTGTTTACAGCTATACGGTCGATCAGCAGACTAATCTTATGGCTACCTACCCCGCGTACTTGCGGATGATTGCCCTTGGCTTCCAGGATGCAAAGGTAAAGATAGTTATGCTTACTGATCCTGCTGAGAAAGAGCTGATAAATCTGGTGAGGATAAACGGAGCGAATACAGATAGCTATTTCGATTATTCCGACAGGCTAACCTCTACTGCCTTTATTATGCTAGATCAGATCGTAAAGCTTCTGAATAAATATCCAACTCTCCGACTTGAGATTGCTGTTCATACCGATAATTCAGGTACTCCGGAAGCCAGCCAGACTATTTCTCAGAAAAAAGCGCAATTGTTGTTAGAGTATCTTATAAACAGGGGGATCAGCGTTAGAAGATTGGTCGCTGTTGGCTATGGAAGTGCAAAACCGGTAGCATTAAACAATTCGGAACGGGAAAAGAAGCTCAACAGACGCATAGAATTCTCTATACTGAACAAGTAAGTATAAAATATTTGCTTTCAATAAAATATCAGTATTATCCTGTAGTAGATGAGGCCTGCAGCCTCTCTGAAGGTTCTCAGAGCCGAATGAAGCCTGGATTTATTTTCAGGTTTATATGGTTCCGGTAAAATTCCTACAGGATACTTTTCTCTTAAGATTTTGTTATATGTCGTCCATGTTCGTCTTGAATGCGGGCCTTCACTGATAATGTTGATACCCTTTATCTCCGATCCGGTTGCCGTTGCCCAATTCTTAAACGCGAGAGCGCTTGACAGTGTCCTGTTAACATATTTTTTACCTGCAGGGACTGCTGTGATCACTGAGGGATTGATACCTGTAAGAATAAGTCTTCTTCTGGCTGATTCGGCGCGGGAGTTGATATCATTCTCTATGCGCATGTGACCATCGGAAGTCGTTATATCATAAACCGAATTGTTGAGATACGGGATGTTTATCCGTTCATCAACCTTTAAGCACTTTATGTAAAGGTTAATGTCTCCTGAGGCATCCAGTCTGTCATTGTCGAATTTGATAGTCACCGAATCTATATTGCCCAGTTTGCCGGTCCATCGTACCGCGAAATAGCTGCTCTCCTTCTTTGAGCGGAATTCCGCGGCCGGCTGATCATTGATCAGGACAAGGAAATGGGCAGTTTCTTCCCCTGCCTGATCGCATCTGGCCCCGACTGCTATTGTATGTATTCCTTCATCCTGATAGTTTCCGAACCATTTATGGGTTCTGAAAATTAGTGAGCCGTTACTGTGCATGTTTAAATAGGGCTCGGATGAACTTATACCGGTTGTTACTATCTGTCGGTAACCATGTTCACGGAATTCTGCTGCAGCATTCAGGATAGCTTTTTCAGGAAGCCATCCCTCCACCAGGAGAAGATCAGCATCGACCCTTATGGTTGTAGTAAGATATTTTGTGAGCCTGTCTGTAATAACCGGAGAAGAGAATGCCAGCAATAAAATCACTGCAACCGACACTGACAATATAATGGAATTCTCTTTGTTTCTCATTCTTTTGATATTCTGATTTTTGCAGCTGCAGGCATCTTTATTTCCGAGATTATTCACATAAACTCACTACACTAAATATTTGCAGTGGATTATTTCATTTATTTTCTGTAATCAGTCTCAAATGCACCTATGTCGGGAGCTTTGCCGGTGTATGGGTTGCCGGTATCAGTTCCTGCATCAATAAGATCAGAACCCATCGCAGGATGAAAGCTTTTAATTACCGGGGGCGAACCATCGTTTCCTCTTGGTTTTGAGAGTTCTGCCGGATCCAGTCCGGAGAAATCGGTATCACTGACCATAACCCTGCTATCCCAGGAGTTGTGATCATGGACCCTGTTTATGCCCTGATTCTCAATTGCCCCTTCTTTATTTCTGTAGCTCAGGTTATTTTTCAGAATATCGGGGAGATCATATTTGTAAAAAGAGAAACCCCATGATCCGTTAAAGAATGCGGAGTTATTGTAAAAGATCATTTTTACATTTGCTGATTCCTGCGAGAAACCTCTTTGTCTGTTTGAACAGGCGATGCAGTTGCAGAGAGTTCTGCGTATCCTGAGATCGGTTGGATAGCTGTTATCGGCGCCTAATTTGAAACCATTGCCGTCGCCGGCAGCCGTTTTCCCATCGGGTCGGTATCCATTTTTCCATGCCCAGCAGTTTTTCAGGATGTAGCTGCCACGGAAGCCCGCTTGCTGGAACATGTCATAGCCATCATCAGAATTTCCCCATGATCTGCATCCTGAAAGGGTATTGACCCTGTCATTTCCTGGTCTGGCAGCGATGAAGCCTATATCGAATCCATCTGCGTCATCCCCGGGGGTGTCGGTGTAAGGATCATAATTATTGAATGCATCGCAATTCAGAAATATATTTCCTTCACTTAAGTCTCTCAGCTCAAAACCGGGCCCCCCGTTTTCGTAAGCTGAAATATTCTCTATCCTGTTGAAATTTCCGCTCTGGATCAGGAACCCTCTCGCTCTTCGTACTATCGGACCCTGGCATTGATCTGCTCTTGTTATTTGTATCCCCCTGATATACCAGTAATCGCAACCGGTAAGCATTATTCCGGCACGGGGGTAGTCAGGATCAGTCATATTTCTGCAATCAATAACCGGCAATTCACCAGGATAAGCAAAAACACAGAACATTTTTGCAGCAGTACCCTTTTTGCCTCTGACCATTGCTGCTGAAATATTTCCGTCAGAAACTTTACCGGTGGGAGAGTAGGTGCCTCCTCTTATGAATAGAGTATCGCCTGGTAATAACTGATTAAATCCTTTCTGTATTGACTGCCAGGGTTGTTCAAATGTTCCCTGGTTACTGTCGTTACCTGAAGTGGCGACATAGAAGGTCGCAGCCTGTGTCTGAACCAGGAGCCCTGTAAATGCGATGGAGAGAAGTTTTTTTACCATGGAAAATATTTGACCAATGTGGGTTTTTAAATGATTGTTGGTCGGAATTATAACCTATCTTTGACCCTGTTTTATTGGTTAATTTAAACAATATTGCAAGGAACAAACATTTCACGAAATTGCATATCTGACCGGCAAAGATTTTTTGAAGCCGGATATTGATTGCAATTGGAGAATGAACTTCCGGATGGATATCTTGAGAAAAATACTGTTTCGTGAAACAGGGAATAACGAAAAGTTGTTTCCTGAGGAAGATACCCGGAGATAACTGGAATCATTACATGATCAAAAGATTATTCAATACTTATAAGGACAATATTCGTTTCAGGCAGGTATTATCCCTATTCTCAGTCAATATCCTTGTTATTCCGATATCATTCATTTCTAACATAATAATTACTAATTATCTCGGACCTGTTTCTTTCGGGGATTTTAAGTTTATTATTAATGTATTCAACTTTAGCTGTGTCCTTTTTAATTTTGGTTTTTTTCATGCAGCCAACAGAGCCCTGGTTCTGAATTCAGACCCCGGCAAAGCAAAAGAATATTATGGGGCAATGCTGATTGTTACTGCCTTCATTTATTTTCTGATGTCACTGATACTTGTTATCTACGCCTTTTTCGATCATAATTTACAGGAGAAGGGACTCAGACTTTCGCTTCTATGGGTAATCCCCTTTGCCTGGACTTTCATGCTGAATTCATATTTTGAGATCATGCTTCAGGCTGATAACAAGATAAATCTTCTGGCCCAGAGTCGTATTGTTCCCAGGATCACATTCTTCCTTTCAGTTGTGGGGCTTTATTTTTTCCTGCGTAATTACCAGGTAAACAGGCTGGGTCTTATCTGGACATGCTTCCTGTCAACACAGATACTTGGATATCTGTACATTCTTTACAGGATTAGTCCTTCTTTCAGAAATCTTAAAACCAGAGTGATTGAGATATGGAAGTATAACAAAGCATATGGTTTTAATGTCTACTCGGGAGCTTTGTTCGATACCGGGTTCGAGCATCTGGGAGGTCTTCTGATCGGGTATTTCGGATTCGATAATGCCGGCGTTGGTTTTTATGCTCTGGCCCTTACAATCGCAGAACCGCTTTCTTTCATACCTAATGTGATCGCTACTACTCATTTCAGGGAATTTGCCCAAAGAGAAAGCATTTCAAAGAATCTCCTGTTAACCACCATAGGGATTGCTGTAATTGGACTTGTTGCCAACTGGGTACTTGTGGGTCCTTTTATCAGGTTTTTCTATAGTCCGAAATTCTATCCGGTTATCACTCTTACTTATATTGTAAGTATTGGAGTACTGTTCAATGGCTTCGGAGATTTTTTCAACAGGTTCCTTTGTTCACACGGACAGGGTAAGGCATTACGGAACAGTGCCATCATCGTTGGCATTCTTCTCGTTGTAATGAATATAACTCTTATACCGGCATTTCTTGAAAAAGGTGCCGCGTATACAAGAATTTGTTCTGGATTTACTTACTTTGCTATTATGTTCCTTTTTTACCGGAAACTTACATCAAGGCTAAAAAAAGAAGGTATCGGCAATGTATCACTTTGATTGTGTTCTGAAAGAATGGAAATGGATATTGCACATTCGAATGAGTCAGGAAATGAACTGGATGGGGTGAAATCCCGGAAAATACCGTTTTTCGAGTACTTCCTGATGTTTGTTTTTATTATTTACGCAGGAGATGCAAATGCCGTTGTCGGTCCTCTCAGCTTTTCACGGAATCCAATCGGAGCTTTTATTCCGGTAATTCTTTGTTCAATCCTCATATACCGGCATAGGATAATTTTTGAGAAAAAGTTCTTCCTGGTGATCTTCGGACTCACGTTGTATTTTATTGCGATCACGATCAAATACCAGGAATTGCATCCCACATTCTATTTGACCTATATTTATTTCTTCTTCCTGGCCTATGTCCTTATCAAGGGCCTTGGCGTCAGACTGTTTAAGCTTTTTGAGGAGGTGAATTATAATTTGGCTATAATTGCCATTGGATTCTGGATACTTCAGATACTTTTTAGGGGTGACAAGCTGTTCCTGCTCCTCAGCAAAATTCCAGGTATCGAAACTTTTTCACGTGTCACAGGTGAAGGTTATAATATATTTCTCTATTCCGTGCAACCCGTTATGTCTTCCATTCTTTATGGTTTCTCAATACCACGAAACTGCGGATATGCCTGGGAGCCCGGAGCATTCGCGGTATTTCTTTGTCTGGCTATCTTCATAAACCTTTTTCTTGATGAACATGACAAAATTGGGAAAAAAAGACTATGGGTGTTTATCTTTGCACTTATTACCACCCAGTCAACCACAGGATATCTTATATTCATTGTAATAATGGCGTCATACCTGCTTCGTAAACAGCTTAATATCATAATCCTTGTTCTGCCGGTTACCGTTATCGCACTGATTTTTGTGGCTTCCCTTCCATTCATGAGCAAGAAGGTCATAAACCTTATCGACGATACAAAGAGAATAGATCAGCTTCTGGAAGATTATTACGGGAGTGAAACTCCTGCTTCTCCTCAACGTTTTACTTCACTTCTTATTGCAATTGTGGATTTTAAAAATAACCCGATTCTGGGGATAGGTGTACAAACAACTGAAGGATGGACATATAAGATGGGAGCTAACATCTCCACTATCTCAGGCATTGGAAACCTCCTGGCTCAATTCGGTCTGGTCGGTACATTGTTTTTCTTTATAATGTGTATCCGGTCTTCCATTTTTTTCTCACGATTTTTCCAGTTCAATAGTGTTTTTTTATTGTTTTTTATAATTATATTTATATCAATAAGTTATAGTATACTCTTCTTCCCGGTTATAATGGCTTTCTGGATGTTTGAAAGTTTTGCACCTGACGACATCCGGATCGCTTACAGGAAGATCCGGAACAAACCGGAATTTGAATTTGATGACAAACAAACCGCAGAGTAAGAAAAGGACAGACAACAGTTTTAAAGGTCAATAAAAGATGAGTGTCGTAATTTTCGGAGACATGTTCTCCTTTCCGGAAGGAGAAGCCGCTACAAATCGTGTTCTTACCTTTGCAAAAGGATTCAACGAAATTGGACTGAAGGTCCATGTGATCTGTTTTGGCAGCGAATATACTTCTGACCTTGAAGGTACTTATAATGGTATATACTACTACCATCCTTTCGGTCAAAAGTCAAGGAGTAAATACTTTATTGTAAGACGATTCCAGAAGTTCATCAAGTACTTCACAACATACAGTCTCCTTAAAAAGCTGAACAGGGAAGAAAAAGTAATAGCAGTTAATATCCTGACCAATCTTTTTTCGACCCATTTTTATGCATGGTTTCTTACCAGGATATTCAGGACAAAGCTTGTGATAGAGTGCTCGGAACATCCCCTAAGACATTTTCAGCATGGGTTTATTAAAAACAACTGGGGGAAGCTCAAATTTTTTATGGAAGCGAGACTTTGTGACGGGATTTATTGTATCTCGCGATATCTTATCGATTACCATTCCGATCATGGTATAAGGAAGGAAAAACTACTGCTCGTTCCAAGTACTGTTGATCCTGCCAGATTTCAATCACATGGTGACAGTCCATTCAGCTTTCCATATGTTGGATATTTCGGTGCACTTACTTTCTGGCGTGATAATGTCGATCTTCTGATAAAGGCATTCGCTTCGGTCTGTGACAATCATCAGGGAATTAACCTTGTACTGGGCGGTTTTGGTTCAGACGAGGAGAGGCAACAGATAAAGGATCTGTCCGAACAGGTCGGTATAAAGGAAAGGATGATCCTCCTTGATTATATGAAAAGAGATGAGATACTGACTTACATTACCCATGCCTATCTGCTTGTTATGGTCAGAAGCAATAATCTTGACGCTGTTGCATCATATCCGTCGAAACTGACCGAATATGTTGCTACAGGAAAACCTGTTATAACCGTTAATGTGGGAGAGGTAAGTGATTATTTTACCGATGGAGTAAATGCTTATGTGGTAGCACCCGAAGATGTAGCGGCGCTTGCGGCAAAACTTGATTACGTACTTGGAAACTATGCTGCCGCGTCAGATGTTTGTACACGCGGAAAAGATCTGGTGATGACCACATTCAATTATAATTTCCAGGCGAAACGAATGGTTAGTTTTATAGATTCACTTGAATAATTTGACTTTTGTGCGGTTTTTTCCCGATTTTATATCTGGAATTCCGCGAAACAGGACCTTTGATCCTGTTTTCTTATATTCCCCCAGGTCAGATTCAAATAAGAATAATATCATGTTATCAAATCAGGATTGATTTTGATGAACGTATGTTATTGCTTTTTTAAAGGAAAAAAATCTTTGACGAATAGCTTGAAATGTTATGTAAATGGTATTTATGATAAGATTTTATGGCCACTTTGGGGATTATGCAATTTGATTTTGATTATGTTTTATTTTATTTTTCATCCGGATTACACTATGAATTAATAAGTCAGGCATGAAGAAGTTGCTTATCAGATATACAATGATTCCCCTGTTTATATTGATGTTTGTTTCATCCGTATATGGGCAGGGGACTCTTGTCAATTTCAATACCATCCCAAAAAGCGGAACGGCACTCATGCTTACCCATATGGACGATGATCTGATCTGGATGCTTCCATGGTGGAAAATATCAGAGAAGTTTCTTAGTGGCGCGATGCCCTGGGATCCAGTCTATCAGACTATTGTAGATCAGCAACAAGCCTACCTTGATGCAAACGGGTATGACATTCAGTATAAAGCAAACTGGATTATGCCTTGGGGAAATATAACTCATCAGCAGTATTCAGATTATTATTGGGATAATCTTTCCAGCGCTCAATATCTGGCATTGGATCACCTTATTGCTTACTGGGACGATAATGATCTTACCCTCGTACGGACAGAAGTGAACAGGATTAAAGCCAAAATTGAACAGTATATTGCAAGTCCTTCTATTTCACGGATTGTTACCCATAATAACTGGGGTGAATATGGTCATCAGCAGCACAAGGCAGTAAACAAAGCTGTCAGGGAACTGGCTGTAAAATACAGGAAGGATGTATGGATGCTCGGATGCAACAATGGAGATTTTATTGATGTTGATGTCCCGGATGGAATTACCTACACAATGGCCAGCTTCAATGATCCCACTCTGTATTGGGCGATTAAAACAATTTATGAAAATAACTGGTGCTGGACTTGGTATGACAACATACCTTCAGGCGATCATAAATTCATAAAGATTGTTGATGGCGGAGTAGACAAATCAACCCTGCTTACCGGAGAAACTGTTGCTGTTTCAGGACCTGTACAGGCCAATCCTGGTGCATATATCTTTGACGGAACAGATGATTTCATGACACTCGTGGGCAACGGCACTTCTTCTTTCACAATTGCCTTGAATGTGAGACCTGATGTGATACGAAATATGGACATCTCCAAGATGACCGAATACCCCGGAAATGCAACATCAGACAGGAATTTCTATTTGAACAGTAATGGTACCGTTTCTGCCAGGATATATGATGGTGCCGATAAAATAGTGACATCGACCACAGCTTTACAGACTAATACCTGGACACATGTGGCAATGGTGGGGAACGGCAGTTCAATTACCTTATATATAAATGGTATAGCTGAAGGAACAATTACTGCCGGTAGTGCCATAACAAGTTATACTTCCCCTGAATTTGTAATGGGACAAACAGGTATTACATCGTCTTTTTTCAGCGGACAACTTTCTGATGTACAGCTTTTGGATTATGCCCTTTCGGCAAGTGAAGTTGCAGCATTGAGCGGTGTTAAATATACAATCACTGCCACTGCAGGAACAGGAGGTTCAATTTCGCCTTCAGGTTCTGTTTCAGTTGTTGCGGGATCAAATACTTCTTTTACAATTTCGCCTATTTCAACTTACAGTATTGCTGATGTAAGGGTAGATAATGTCTCAGTTGGTGCAGTAACAACTTATACTTTTACCGGTGTTAAGGCAAATCATACCATTGCAGCTACCTTCACTCCGCGTTCAACCCATACGATTACCGTGACTCAGGGTGATCATGGAACCATTTCACCTTCAGGTTCTGTACTGGTAGGTGAGGGAACCGACCAGACATTTACCATTACGGGGAATATCGGTTACCAGGTTTCAGATGTTTTGGCCGATGGAGTATCGGTAGGAGCGGTAAGTTCGTATACTTACACGAATGTGATCTCAGATCATTCAATTACAGCATCCTTTATCACTTGTCCGACTTTCACAATCTCAGCAACTGCCGGATCCGGAGGCTCAATATCACCTTCCGGAAGCGTTATCGTCAATCAGGGGTCAAATCAGACTTTCACATTTACTCCCAATACGGGTTACAGGATTTCGGGAGTCACTGTAGACAGTAATCCTGTTGGAGCCGTAACCTCGTATACATTGAATAATATAACTTCAAATCATTCAATTTCAGTAACTTTCTCGGCCATACCAACTTACACTATTTCTGCAAGCGCCGGATCAGGTGGTTCAATTTCACCATCAGGCAATGTGTCAGTTTCAGAAGGGGCCGGAACAACATTTACCATCACCACAAATTCCGGTTATGCAATTTCCAACGTACTTGTTGACAATGTGTCTGTTGGAGCGGTTTCAAGTTATACATTCAGTAATGTTACCGCTAATCATACAATTTCTGCAACATTTTCACTGCTGACTTATTCGATAAGTGCCAGTGCAGGAACCGGAGGAACAATAGCCCCAGGCGGACTTGTTACAGTAAATTACGGGAGCAGCAGAACATTTACAATTACTCCGGCAGCAGGATATGCAATTTCCAATGTCACCATTGATGATGTTTCTCAAGGCTCAATTACATCATATACTTTTTCAGATATCAGGGTGAATCACATTATTTCAGCTACATTCACCCCGATCACCTATACGATAACATCGTCTGCCGGTGCTGGTGGAACTATTACTCCTTCAGGATCCAGATCTGTTACTTATGGGGCGAATCAGACGTACAGTATTACATCTAATACGGGTTATTATATCAGCGATGTGGTGGTTGACAATGTATCTGTTGGGGCAGTTGCATCTTATACCTTTAATAATGTTACTGCTAACCATACTGTTTCTGCAACATTTGCGATTTATACGTATTCGCTGACTTCAACTGCCGGAGCAGGTGGTTCAATATCGCCTACCGGATCGCTTACAGTAAATTACGGGACCAGTCAGACTTATACTATAACCCCAAACAACGGGTATAATATTTCAGATGTCCAGGTTGATAATGTTTCAGTAGGACCTGTCGCGTCCTATACATTTTCAAATATTTCAGCCACTCATACAATATCAGCTTCATTCGGGCTTCACACATATACTTTGACAGTGACGCCCGGCACAGGAGGAAGTATCTCGCCATCAGGGCCTGTTTCAGTGACTTATGGAGGAAGTCAGACATTTTCTATAAGTCCCTCGACCGGCTACAGAATTTCAGATGTTACCGTTGACAATGCATCAGTAGGTGCTGTTTCCTCATATAGCTTTACTAATGTCTCCGCGAGCCATAACATTTCCGCGACTTTCGTTTTGCTGACTTATAGTCTTACAGCTACCGCAGGTACAGGAGGTGCTGTCAGTCCGTCCGGTACTGTTGTAAATAACTATGGAAGTAACCGGACCTTCACCTTTACCCCCTCTGCAGGTTATCAGGTAGAAGATGTGATTGTTGACGGCAGTTCAGTCGGGGCTGTGAACGAATATACTTTCAGCGGAATAGCTGGGAATCATACTGTTTCAGCTTCATTTTCACTGCTTCATTTCATCATTTCGGGCAGCGTAGGTTCAGGTGGATCAATTAGTCCGGCAGGTGATGTTTCAGCTTCATACGGAAGCAATCAAACATTCACCATTACTCCTGATACAGGTTACGATATTCAGGATGTTAAGGTTGATAATGTTTCAGTAGGCGCCGTTGAAAGTTATACATTCAGTAATATAGCAACCGGACATACCATAAATGCGACATTTACCATAAAACAGTTTACAATTACAGTCGTCAGCGGAGAAAATGGTTCTATTCAGCCCGGAGGGCAGATCACGGCAGATTACGGATCATCAAAGACCTTTGATATTGTTCCTGCCGAAGGATTTAGCATAGCGGGTGTTGCTGTTGATAATCTTCCGGTTGGAAAAGATCCCACTTATACATTCAACGATATTGTTTCAGATCATACTATCTCAGCTACATTTGATCATATTATTCTGTATACGATAACAGCCAATGCCGGTAAGGGCGGGACAATCAGTCCTGCAGGCAGTCTGAGCCTGCCTGAGAACAGTAACCAGACTTACCAGATCAATCCTGAAAAGGGATACAGGATATTCAGGGTGGTTGTCGACAATTCAGATCTGGGTGCACTCAATGAATATACTTTCAGCATGATTGGGTCTGATCATTCGATTTCAGCTGAATTCAGTACTGAAACCGATGTGAGTGTCTATCCTACACCATTTACAGAGGAGTTTAAAGTGAAAATCGCTTCTCCTTTAAGCGGAAAGTTCGACATTTACGTTTATGATGAAGTGTCAAGGATTGTTTATACACAATCAGCTGTTGATCCGGTAAGTACTACAACAATCAGACTCAAATCAATTTCAAAAGGTGTATATTTTGTCAGGATATTTTACCATGATGCAGTGGTAAGTACATTGAAAATAATTAAAATGTGAGCTGTCGGATGTTGACAGTACAGCATTGGAACCAGGTAAGGATGTATAGGGAAGAATCAGTCAGCAGATCAGGAGAGGAGACCAGCTCTTTCATCCGTATCGATAAGCTCGAGGTTAAGGCCATATTTTGCAAAAAGGAATGCAATATTGTTGTTGTTGAAAGCTTCCCCCGGCTGAGGAGGAACAAGAAGCATTAGCCCTTTCTCCTTCAACTCATCGATTTTGCCAGGCATGTCGGAGCATTTGAAGCAGAGGTGATGAAAACCTCCGCCACGGTTGACAAACCTGAGGAGAGATTCATTGGTTTCGAGAGGTTCGATAAGCTTGATGTCAATGCTCTCTGGTTTGGAAAGGAAGGTAACTTTAACCTTCTGTAAAGTGTTGATGACTACTTCAGTCTTTTGTTTGTAGCCAAAAACATTCTCCCAGTAGGTAATCCCGTCCTTAATATTGCTGACAGCAAAACAGATATGGTCGATAATCATAGCGAGGATATTAAAAGATTAAATGTTGTTTATTCTGTAAAATTAAAAAATATTGGGGATGGTGGATTTTTCGTGTACCTGTTAATTTGTGATGGCGAAAAATTCACATAGATTCACAGAACCGAATTGGCAGTTGGGATCTGGCAAGAATATTCAGGTAAATGATATTTTGAAGATGTGCAGTCAGGTAAAAACTGTTCCTTATAAATAAATATTTTGATGAAAAAAGCTCTGGTTGTATTACTGGTTTTTACGGAAATACTGGTTTACGGACAGTCAAAGAATGCGCTGTTCATCGGGAACAGTTATACTTTTACCAATGATATGCCTCAGATGGTGGCGGATCTGGCAAGTTCGGCAGGTGATAACCTCACCTGGGATATGTCGGCTCCTGCCGGATATAATCTTTACTGGCATACCACCAACTCGACCACTCTGGGACTTATTGATAAGGGTGGTTGGGATTTTGTTGTATTGCAGGAGTATAGTCAGTATCCTTCAGAACCTCAAACTTACGTTGATACATATGTTTATCCCTCGGCAAAGTTGCTGGATACGGAAATTAATACCCACAACTCCGGTGCCGAAACGGTGTTCTACATGACATGGGGAAGAAAAGACGGTGATGCCGACAGATGTCCCACAAATCCTTCTGTATGCACCTATATAGGCATGGATGACCTTACGAGGCAAAGATATATGTACATGGCCCAGGCAAATCATGCGATTGTATCGCCTGTAGGAGCAGTGTGGAGATATATCAGGAATAACTACCCCTCAATAGACCTTTATCAGAGTGATGGAAGCCACCCCTCAGTTGCAGGATCATATGCAGCTGCGTGTACATTCTATACAGCGTTTTTCAGAAAGAATCCTGCTAACCTGACATACAATTCCTCTCTCAGTTCCTCTGATGCCAGCAATATTAGAAATGCTGCGAAGATGGTTGTTTATGACAGCCTTATGAAATGGCACATCGGAGAATATGATCCCGATACTCAGGCGCCTACAGCTCCGACAAGCCTTACAGCTTCCGATCTGACTGTGGCAGGTTTCAAACTGTCATGGACTGCTGCAACCGATAATTTTGCTGTTGTCCGGTATCATGTTTTCAAGGACGGGACACTATACGGTATTGTGACCGGAACCTCGACTAATATTACCGGCCTTTCTCCGGCAACATCTTATTCGATGACAGTAGAGGCCGAGGATGCGGCGGGAAACCTGTCGGCTGCCAGCAGCCCACTGCTCGTTACTACTGTGTCTTCGACAGCGATTACATTGAATATCACTGGGGTGACCGCTGCCAGCAAAGCCTACGATGGGACGACCATAGTCACAATCAATACCTCCGATGCCGCACTGGAAGGCGTAGTCACCGGTGATGTTGTTACCCTTGTTACTTCCGGGGCAACAGGCCATTTTGCAAGCAAGGATGTAGGAAATGGTAAAACTGTTAATACTTCAGGATTTACCATTACCGGAACAGATGCAGCCAAGTATATTCTTGTTCAACCGACCACCTCTGCAAACATTACGAAAATCGGGCTGACTATTTCAGGAGTTACAGTATTTTCCAGGTCATACAATGGCGCTACCGACGCTAACCTGTATACGACTAATGCGGTACTTGTTGGAGCAGTTACAGGCGACATTGTTTGGCTCGTATCCACGAATGCTGCAGGCACCTTCAATAACAAAAATATCGGAACGGGGAAAAGTGTAACCACATATGGTTTTGACCTCGGAGGAGCAGATGCTGATAATTATAATCTGACCCAGCCTTCACTGACCGGAATAATTACTGCTAAAGCTTTGACAATTACCGGAGTTACTGCCAGCAGCAAGGTATATGACGGGACTACTTCTGTTTCATACAACATCTCAGGAGCGGCGCTTTCTGGTGTGGTATCAGGCGATGTTGTCACTATGAATTCAGGTGGAGTGACGGCTGCATTTGATAATTCCAGCACAGGGACAGGCAAGACTGTATATTTCAGCGGCTTTACGATAAGTGGATCCGGGGCAGGGAATTATACCCTTACACAGCCAACTGCCACAGCTGACATTACAGGTCTCCCGATTACTGTATCCGGTGTTACTGCCAATAATAAAGTATATACCGGAACCACAGCTGCCACCCTTAATACTTCGGGAGCCGGCCTCGTCGGAGTGCTTTCAGGCGATGTGGTTGCTCTGGTCTCCTCTTCAGCAACTGGCAATTTCTCAAATAAGAATGTCGGGACCGGTAAAACAGTTACAACCTCAGGTTTTACCCTTTCAGGTACCGACGCTGCAAAATATCTGCTTACACAACCGACAACCACAGCCAATATAACTCAAGCCAGTATTACAGTAACCGGTCTGACCGCTTTTACCAAGATATATGACGGCGAAAATGATGCTGCACTTAATACCGAAACCGGCGTGCTGACCGGTTTGTTCGGAAGCGATGATGTAATGCTTGAGTCCGGCTCTGCAACCGGTGTTTTCTCCGATAAGAATGTCGGGACCGGGAAAACCATCATCTGCAGTGGGTTCTCTATCAGTGGTAATGATGCATACAATTACCTTCTGACACAACCTACAGGAACAGGAACTATCAGAGCTGCAACAGTCAGTATTTCAGGAGTTACTGCTGCAAATAAAGTTTATGATGCTACTACAAATGCTACGATAAACACTACAGGAGCAACTTTTACGGGGGTATTGACCGGGGATCATGTCACACTGGTGTCACTGAATGCGACCGGTTCATTTGCCAATAAGAATGTAGGAACGGGGAAAACTGTTACAATTACAGGGTTTACTCTTTCCGGTACAGATGCCGGTAATTATACCACTTCCTCTGCTTCTGCTACTGCAAATATTACTGCGGCCAGCCTTAGCATAAGCGGTTTACTTGTAAATTCCAGAACATATAACAGAACTACTTCAGCGACACTAAATACATCATCTACGGCTCTGACCGGATTATTCAGTGGCGACGCGGTAACAATAAACTCATCGGGTGCCTCCGCAACATTTACTTCCAGGAATGCAGGCACAGCCATCCCCGTTACCACAACCGGGTTTACACTGAGCGGCACCGATGCAGGTAATTATACTCTTACCCAACCCACAGGCACCGGGACCATCACTCAGGCTCCACTGAATATAACCGGTGTTGTTGCCAGCAACAAGATATACGATGGAACAACAGATGTTGTATTAAATAGTGACGGTGCGGTTCTTAGCGGAATCTTCAGTCCTGATGCTGTATCGCTGATAACCGCCAATGCTGTTGGTCACTTTATCTCAAAAAATTCAGGAACTTCGGTTCAGGTGTCAACAACCGGTTTCGCAATTTCAGGTACGGATGCTGCCAACTATTCTGTAAATCAGCCTGTACTTGCAGCAACTATAACTCCGAAAGCACTTTCTGTGATAGCTGATGATCAGTCCAAATATTACAGGGAGAGATTCACGTTCTCGGGAACTGAATTCTCTGCTTCCGGTCTTGTGGAAGGTGATCCCAGACCTAATGTAACCTTGTCCAGTCCTGCAACTTCTGAGACTGCAATAGCTGGAGAATATGTCATTACAATTGCCGGAGGAGCCGTAACCAATTATACTCCCACTTATGTCAATGGGAAATTTACCGTGATGAAAGACAGGGTAGTGGCGACCGCGGATGATAAATCGAAGATCTATGGAACTGCTAATCCTAAGTTTGCAGTCACATATACCGGGTTTGTGAATGGGGAGGATGTGTCTGTCCTGGATGATCCGCCTTACCCTTCGGTAACTGCAGATGAAAACAGTGATGCGGGGAATTATCCTATAACTCTTACTGCCGGGTCTGACAATAACTATGAAATTATCACAGTACCTGGAAACCTGGAGATAAAAAAAGCAGAACTTCTGGTCACGGTTGATAATAAGACCAGGTCATATTCTCAAGCTGATCCTCATTTTACTTTCTCAATTACTGGCTTCGTTCTTGGGCAGACTGAGGATGTTATTGATGTCATGCCGGTTGCTGCCAGCTCAGTATCTGACGGAGCTGATGTTGGTGAGTATGATATAACCGTTTCCGGAGGAGAAGATAATAATTACTCTTTTGTTTATGAAAACGGGAAGCTGACGATAACAAAAGCCGATCAGTTGATTGAATTTGAGGAATTTCCGAAAGGACTCAGAGTCACGAACCAGTATCAGATTGTTGCAAACGCCACAAGCCATCTTCCTGTCACTTTTGAAATATCAGACCAGAGCATTGCTACTCTTACCGGAAATATGCTTTCAATCAATGATGTTGGACCACTTACCATTACAGTCCGTCAGGAAGGTGACAGTAACTGGAATCCTGCACCGGATTATGTTTATTCAACTGAAACTCTTCCTAAATTCGATAATATAAGCTCTCTGTTTACACCAAATAGCGATGGGATGAATGATTACTGGTATATCCCGGAACTGGAAGACTATGGGAAATTACAGGTGACTGTTTACAATCGTTACGGTCAAGTGGTCTATAAATCGGACGGATATAAGAACGACTGGGATGGTACCTGTAACGGAACTCCGTTGCCTTCAGGCGCATATTATTACATTATAAAATCCTCTGTAAAAGGATATATTAAAGGAGTGGTGAATATTATCAGATAGAAAATTGAATATGAAAAGACTATTCCAGATACTTCTGATCCTGATGCCGGGAATTATTTACGGGCAGCAGTTACCTTTTATGGACAGCTATAGCCTTAATCCGTTTAATTTCTCTCCGGCTTATGCAGGAATTACCCATGGCAAGACTCTTTTTATGGATTACAGGTCGGACTGGACCGGAATTGAGGGAGGGCCCAAGACCTGCCAGCTTAGTTACAGCGATCTTATCAGGAATAAAGTAGGACTTGGTGGACGATTCATCTACGACAAAGCCGATATTTTCCGGCAGACACTTCTTATGGGAACCTATGCATACCAGATTAAGATCCACAGGGATCATACAATTAACTTTGCCCTGTCAGTAGGCGCCTACAGTAATATGATTGATCTTTCAGAGTACTATAATCAACCCGGGTATTCTGAGGATATGGCTCTATTATACGAAAAACAGAGATCTGTACTTAAGGTTGCTTCAGATGTGAGCGCTCTTTACAGATTCAGGGATGCCGAACTCGGAGTTTATTTCTCCAATATTATCTTCGGGACTGTCAAATATCGTACATCTGACATGACTTACCGGCCTTTCCGCAATTATATGGCTCATGCCGGATATAATATTGAGATTAATAAGAAGTGGTCTGTAAAACCGGTTGTTATTTTCAGAGGCGGCCAGAATATACCTGCTCAGTTTGAGATATCACAGACCACAACATGGAACAAACGCTTATGGTTTACAACATTATTCAGAACAAGCGGCATAGCAGGCCTCGGACTGGGTGGAGAACTGATAGACGGAATATATCTGAGTTATTCTTATGATCTCAATTATCATATGACCACCAGCGTATCGCTTAGTACATACGGAAGCCAGCAGGTAACACTGGGTGTCAGATTGTTCAAACCCAGGAAGGATGTAGTGTCATATATCAAAAAACGTTGAAATTTCCTTGTGCTGAAATTCTCTTTTTTTAATTCTTCAGGTGGTAATTTTACTGTTTTTTCATACGTTTGAATCAGGATAGATTATAAACCTTAAATTTGTAATTAAATATCAGAGCAAGGTAAGGCATGAAATTCATAATATCTATTGATACTGAAGGCGATAATCAGTGGGAATTTGGAAGTGATCTTACCGTTGAAAATATCAAGTATGTTCCGCGATTTCAGGAATTATGCGAAAAGTTCGAAATCAAGCCCACTTATCTGGTAACATCAGAGGTCTGCGATGATCAATTTGCACGGGAGATATTTTCCGGATACTGGCAGAAAGGAACGGCAGAGATAGGGGCCCATCTTCACCTGTGGACCACACCCCCTTTTGAAGACAGGGATGGTTTACGTTTCAATGATAGTAATCATGGGTTTGCACATGAGCTGGATCATTATATTCTGCATGACAAGATAAAGCATCTTACCGGGCAGGTTGAATCCGCATTTGGAAAAAAACCGACTTCATTCCGTTCTGGAAGATATGGCTTCAATGAAAATGTAGCATCTGCTTTACTGGCAAACGGATATGTGATTGATTCCTCAATCACTCCGCTTCTCAGTTGGGCATCATATAAAGGCCTGCCTGAAGGATGTGGAGGCCCTGATTTTATTGATATGACCCCGTTCCCTTTCAGATATGGTGCTCCGGGGAATCAAATACTTGAAATTCCGGTCACGATACTTGCTACCAGATTCCCACTTAACAGGTCAGGCAAATTGGCAAGATACTTCACCAGGAATGTGGATCACAGTATAGTTCTTAAAGGATTCAGAAAAGTATTTTTCAGAGATCAGCCGCTTTGGTTCAGACCGAATCCATGGATGACCATTAAGCATTTCAATGAATTACTGGATGAAGCCGTCAGGATCGATCTGCCCTGTATAGTTATGATGTTTCATTCAAGCGAGCTCATGCCGGGGTGTTCAATTTACAGACCTGACAGTGACTCAATAGAGAAGTTATTCAACCTGTTGGAGAACTTCTTCAACCTTCTTAAACAATATAATATAGCCTCGGTAACATTGACCGAAGCTGCAAAAACTGTTAATTTATGAAGATATGTACATGGGGTGACGTCGCAAGTGCTCTCGGTGGAAAAACCACAGGAGGAGGAGAACTGCAGATCGCACTTTTATCAAAAGTTCTGGCACAGTCCGGCCATGAAGTTGTTATAATTGACCTGATGACCGAAAAGGATTTTACAACCAAGGAAGGGATAAAGGTTGTTCAGATAAAGGGATATCATTCCGGTATCAGGTTATTCCGGTTCTTTACCCACCGGATCCCAAAACTGTATCAACACCTTAAAGCTCAGAAAGCAGATATTTATTATAGTCAGATCCGTGACTGGAGACATATACTGACCCTGTGGGCAGCCAGGAAAACCAATGCGGTATTTGTAATCCAGCTGGCTTCCGATCTCGATGCTCTGGGATTAAAGGATAGAATGAAACACGATTATCTGACCCATTTTGACGGATTATACTGGTTCCTGAATACACTTCTCATTGAACTTATCTTCCCGCGCATCGTTCGCAAGGCCGATATGGTTCTTGTCCAGCATGAAGGCCAGAAAGAGGTGCTCGCGAAGAAAGGTATTAAATCAATTATATTCAATAACCTTATAGAACTAAACGCTATACCTTCAGATCCCAATCCGGTCAGGGATGACTTCAGTTATGTGGGAGCCCTGGATAAACGCAAGGGATTTGCAGAATTTCATGACCTGGCAAAAGAAGCTCCTGATATCAATTTCAAGGTCGTAGGGTCGCCAAGAGACAGAACAGGGTATAAATATTTTGAAATACTTAAATCCTTCAAGAATGTGACACTCTTCGGGAACCAGCCTCACCAGGACACTATGAAGCATATTTACAATTCCAAGGCTCTGGTTTCAACATCCCCGATGGAAGGTTTCCCCAATATCTTTATTGAAGCCTGGGCATGCGGCCTGCCGGTGTATTCTCTGTCATTCGATCCGGGAGGTGTATTAATGAAAGAAAAACTTGGTTTTGTTGCCGACGGGGATATTAAAAAACTTGCCAAAGCCCTGACAGAGGCAGAAAATTCCGAGGAATTTTCCAGGAAAGCCAAAGAGTATGTGGTAAGAAATCATATTGTGAACGAAGCCAAGATAAAAGAGATAAATGACCTTTTCGATGAGCTCCTTCAACTGCGAAAACCGGACAGATAAGGTGACCTCTCTTGCTATAATATGAAATCTACCCTTTCAAAATACATTGCCAAGCTTTATTTCAAGCAGTGGACCATCGGATTTTTCCGGGGAACTATTGAAAACCTTATCAGGGAACGTTCATTTAATCCCGATATTAAATGGCACTACCTGGATTCGTTTAAAAAATTTATTGCCGATCCGTTCTTTGTCGAATCGGGAGACGGAAACATCAAAATTCTTCTTGAAGATCTGGATTTTCAGGAAAACTATGGGAAGATATATCTCCTTTCAATTGATAAAGAGCTGAAGCAGAAAGGATATAAGCTTTTGCTCGATACCGGTATCCATCTTTCATATCCTTTCGTTGTTTATGAAGATGGAAAAATATTCATCATACCCGAAGCTGCCCGCAGTGGAAAGCTGACCTGTTATGAATATGACAAGGTCTCTGAAACGCTGGGCAATCAGCATGAGATACTTCCGGTCCCACTCCGCGATGCCACTATTGTCAGACATAATGGAAAATACTGGATCTTCGGGATTATAGCCAGGGACGATACGGAATATAAAATGTACGTCTACTATTCTGAAAATTTATTTGGTCCTTACCTCTCTCATAAAGATAATCCTCTCAAGAATAGCCTGGATGGTACCAGACAGGCTGGGAATTTTGTTACTGTCGACGGCGCAATTTACCGTCCGGTTCAAAATTGTCATAACGGATACGGAGAGTCAATGACTATCTATAAAATAACTTCACTGACCGAAGAATGTATATCAGAAGAACCTTACATGAATATATCGGTCAACAGAAACAACAGGAACAACAGAAAGATCCACTCAATGCATACTATCAATCAGCTGGGCGACCTTGTAGTGGTTGATGGAGAACAATGGACTTTTGCTCCTTTTAAGCAACTCGAAAAATTCATCGGGGATCTCCCATTGTTCAAAACAAACAGGCGGATGGTGAAAACCAGTACAAATTGAACCTGTTTAGAAATTCCGCAATGCATATTTTTATCGAAAATTCTTCAGATGAGGATACTCTTTTTTACTGATACATTAGATGTGGGAGGTAAGGAAAGAAGACTTACCGAATTGATCAAGGCCCTGCAGAAGAACGTGGAGACAGATTTTGAACTCGTGGTGATGAGCAATGACATTCATTACCGCGAAATCCTTGAACTGGGTATCAGAATACATTATACTACGCGGAAAACCAAAAGGGATCTGTCAATCTTCAGCCGTTTTTATAAGCTTTGTCGTGACTATAAACCTGATCTCGTGCATTGCTGGGACAGCATGACAGCTTTCTATCTTGTACCTGTTTGCAGATTACTTGGCATCAGTCTTATAAACGGGATGGTAGTCGATTCCCCTGTAAAAAGGAATATTTCGAACAAATATTATCTGAGGGCAAAACTCACCTTCCCTTTTTCAACAGTAATTGTTGGGAATTCAAGGGCTGGTCTCGAAGCTTACCGGGCACCGGATAAGAAAGGTATTGTAATATATAACGGATTCGATTTCAAAAGAACAGGAAATCTTGCTACTCCCGATTCGATCCGCACCGAACTCAAAATCACCACTAAGTATATTGCAGGGATGGTTGCTTCATTTGCAGCCAACAAAGACTATCCTTCATTCTATAAAGCCGGTCAGATAATTCTGGAAAAGAGAAACGACATTACTTTTATTGCGATCGGAAACCGGACAGATTCCGATGAATCCAGGAATCTGATCGATCCCCGGTTTGCGGGAAATTTCAGATTACTTGGCAGAAGATCAAATCCGGAGGCTTATATGAATGCAATGGATATCTGTGTCCTGTCTACATTCACAGAGGGAATATCAAATGCGATAATGGAATATATGGCGCTTTCCAAACCTGTGATTGCGACCGACGGAGGTGGAACAAAGGAAATTGTTGATGACGGGAATACAGGATTCCTTGTTTCCCAGACAAACCCTTCGATGATTGCTGCGAAACTGGAATTTCTGCTGGATGATGCTGGCCTGAGAACAAGAATGGGAGAGAGCGGCAAAAAGAGAGTTGAGGACACTTTTTCTATAGAGCTGATGACCAAACGATATCTGGACCTATACCAGCAGCTATATGACAAAGCCCACTAATCGACTTTAAACAATATGAATATCTGCATCAGTTAAACTTTATTCTCCGAGTATGCGTAACCTTGCCATTCTGGCCCTTGATGATTTTGAGCACTGGAGCAGCATTGAATCCCTGAGCATGGGAGGCGCGACCGGTGTTATCAAAAGTATACTGCCTTATCTTAAGGCTGAGAAAATTTATCTGCTCGGTATTACTTCTGTCAGGAAAAATCTTTACGCTGAGATACCGTTCCACGACAATATCATTATAGTCCCGGTGATCCACGTTCCTGTCTCGACTGTCATTCCGGTACGTATTCTCGCAATATATTATAGCAGGAAAATCAATAGCATCCTGAAAAAATACAATATAGGAGCCGTTTATTCTCATGCGGAGGAGATCTCTTTCTGGATTAAACCCGGACTGACCATCCTGTATCATATGCATGGCGGCGCTAATGCCATTGTCAAGGCGAAGAATAAGTATCTGAGACTTAAATTGATCCAGCGACTTTGGGAATATGTAAGGTCCGTAAATTTAAAAAATGCCACCAGGGTCATTGCTATTGATTCATTTTGCTATGAGATCGCCAAAAGTAATGGCGCTGGAGAAAAAACAATGCTTATCCCTAATTTTGTGGATCCGGGTATTTTTTATAAGGATATTACTCCCAGTCAGCTTCTTATTGGACTGACAGATAATATTCTCCTCTTTGTGGGTAGAATAGAAGAGGTGAAAGGTCTTGAGCTATTCTGCGACACCCTGATTGAGCTGGGAAAGCGCGAGTCCGGAAAATGGACAGGCGTTCTTGTAGGCAGAGGCACTTACCAGCCTGTCGTGGAAAAATATATCAGAGAGAAAGGAGAGGAGAAGATATTTCTTTTTGCAGGGCCTGTATTCAGACAGGATGAACTGAGGAAGATATACAGCCGGGCTTCCATCCTTATGATATCATCCCATTTTGAAGGTATTCCGATGGTAATACTCGAAGCGCTTGCCTGCCAGACACCTGTTATGGCTACCGATGTAGGAGGAATAAAAGACCTGGTTTCAGACAACCGTACCTGTTTCGTCCTTGGAAACCGCGATCCGCTGGCATTCGCAACACTTGCTCAGGATATCATGAAGAAACGTAACGATATCCCTGCAGATGCAAGATTTTCATCACTCACTGCATCAGTACTGATTAATGATATACTTTCCGGGAAAGTGATATGAAAAACAAAACGGAAGTGAATGATCGGCCTGCATTGTTATTCGTGGTTCAGCTGCCACCACCTCTTCATGGCGCCAGTCTGATGAACAGTATCGTTACGGAAAGTGAACTGCTCAGAAAAAATTTCAGGACGGAAATAGTCAGCCTGCACTTTGCTGACTCGGTGCAGGACCTTGGAAAATTCTCATTTGGAAAGATCAGAAAGACACTGTTCTATGCTGTGGAGATTATCAAAAAGATCATACGTTTCAAGCCGGATCTGGTATATGTCAACCTGACCCCTAAAGGATTTGCTTTTTACAGGGACACATTTTATGTCTTTATCATAAAATTGCTGAGGAGAAGGATAGTTTTTCACCTGCAGAGCAAAGGTATCAGGGAAAATGTTGAAAATAGTCTGACTAAAAGGAAGCTATATCAAATGGTACTTGCCAATACCAGTCTGATATGTCTTTCCCCGATGCTTTCAGACGATTTTGATATGGTATACAGGGATGAGCCCTATTATATCCCCAATGGGATCGTGAGACAAGCGGGGGATAATACCTCCATAATGAGGGCAGATGTTCAGAACCCGGAGATAATGTATCTGTCTCATCTGCTTAAGAGCAAAGGGGTTCTGGTGCTTGTGGATGCCCTGGAAATTCTACGCGATGAGGGATTCAACTTCTCTGCAAGACTGATTGGCCCTTCTGCTGACATCACAGTGGAGGAACTTAAGAGACTGATTGTTTCAAAGGGTCTGGATGACCGGGTAGAGGTCACCGGTCCGCGATATGGTGATGATAAATTCACCGAATTCAGACAGGCTGATATATTTGTTTTTCCTACATACAATGAAGTCTTTGGACTTGTAATTCTGGAGGCAATGCAGTATAGTCTGCCTGTTGTTGCAACAATTGAAGGAGCCATCCCTGATATTATTATTGATGGTAAAACAGGTTTCCTTGTTGAAAAGCAGAATGCCGGAATGCTGGCAGATCGCCTTGGCCGGCTTCTTAAAGATGGAGAACTCAGACGGATTATGGGGAAAGAAGGGCACCGGAGATTTCTCGAAAACTATACGATCGATAAATTCGAATCAAATATATTATTCACACTTCAGACGATCCTAAATAAAACGGTATGACCAAGATCCGACTGGCTGACTTTGAATTGTTCAAAGGGGAACTCAGTTCACTTCCCGCAGATAAGCTTCTAATAACAACACTGAACGCGCATAGTTACAACATGACTCATCAGGATCATTTGTTTGCTGATTCGCTTAAAAAATCGGATGTACTTATCCCTGATGGAGTAAGTGTTGTCTGGGCTTTACGCTGGCTTACAGGCCGGAAGCTGCATAAGATAGCCGGAGCTGATCTTTTCTTCTATGAAATGAAGCGACTCGATCAGTCAGGTGGCTCCTGCTTCTTTCTGGGCAGCAGCGAAGGTACTCTGGAAAAGATTACCCGGCGTGCAGCAAGTGAGTATCCTAATGTTAAGGTTGGTAAATACTCTCCTCCATACAAGGCAGTATTTGACAATGAGGATAACAGCAGGATGATAGAAACGGTCAATTCTTTCAGACCCGATGTACTTTTTGTCGGAATGACTGCACCGAAACAGGAGAAATGGGCGTTTGAGCAAAAGGAAAAACTTAGCTGCGGTCATATCTGTTGTATCGGCGCAGTATTTGATTTCTATGCAGGTACTGTTAACCGGGCACCATCATGGATGATCAACCTGGGATTGGAATGGTTGTACAGGCTTATCAGGGAACCATCAAGGATGTGGAGGAGATACCTTATAGGAAATTCAAGATTTGCAGGTCATGTTTTCAGGGAAAAATTAAGATTTTAAGAATCAATAAATATAAATATATCTCAATACTAACTTTTTCAGGACAAGATCATGAATGAATATTTGAGAACCAAAATAAAGGTAGTCTCCTTTTTTCTGGTGGTACTGGTAGTGATTGTGCATGCATATAACATAAGCGGAACAACCGACCCTTCCGGTTTATATGCCATATCAGGAATCAACGGGTTTATCCAGGATTTTATCTGCCAGGGCTTAAACAGGATCGCCTCTCCGTTGTTTTTTATAATCTCAGGGTACCTTTTCTATGTTAATCTTACTGCAAAGGTTGCCGATTTCACACGGAAGGTAAAAAAGCGTTTCAAAACTCTTATCATACCTTATCTTTTCTGGTCACTCTGGGGCCTGCTGGTATATTTTCTGCTTCAGTCTGTTTTGCCGCCGTCAATTACCTTTTCGAGAGGAATTATAAGAGAATATAGTTTCGGGGAATTGATGAATGCGATTTTCCTTGATCCTATTCCATATCAGCTCTGGTATGTCAGGGATCTTACTGTATTTGCTGTGCTTTCTCCGATTTTTTTCATACTTCTCCGGTACCTGAAAGGCTATCTGGTTATTTTCTTTCTATTTACCTGGTTCTATGAGTTTAATTATGTCATTTTCAGGAATCAGAGTGTGTTTTTCTTCATATTCGGCGCTTTCATCAGCCATCTCGACAGCGGATTCATGAACAAAAAATCCAAAGCCGGAGCGGTGATCTTTACCGCATTGTGGCTTCTTATAACTGCTGTCAAGACAACTCTTATCTTCAATAATTGTCAGAGTCTCATTCTGATAACCGTTTTGCATAAAATATCGATAGTGGCAGGTATTCTGTCTATCAATTCCCTGTATAATAATTTATTGCCCGATTTCCAGAAGATAACCGGTCATCCGCTGTTCAAATATGTAACCTTTTCATTTTTTCTTTTCGCATCCCATGAACCGGTTTGTACAATAGTGAAGAAAGGATTACTAAAAACGGCAGGCAGCGGGGATCTGCAGATGTTCCTGGTCTTTCTGGTAACACCTGTGATTACTATCCTTATCTGTGTATTTGCAGGGTATTATCTGAAAAAAATGCTTCCCAGGTTCTACGGAACAATTACAGGATGGAGATGAACAGATCAGGATACCAGGCAGGGATCAATTTCCCTGCTTTATCCCGAAATGTTGCTTGATTATCTTATTCTTTTTCGAATCTGAAAGATGTGCTGTTTTCATCAGTCCCGGATTCTGTAAATACAGGAATTTCTGCATAGATGTATTCAACACAACTTTAGCCGGATTACCAAATATTACGGAGTTATCCGGAAACCTTCCCCTCAGCACACTGCCTGCGCCAACTACACAATTGTCGCCGATAATGGTATTTGGAAGGATTATACAATTATTACCAATGAATACGTTATTTCCGATTTTGATCTTCCCGAAAACATCAGCATTTTCAATTTCATTTCTGAACGACCATATTGCACCGTCGTGGGTTATTACCTGTGTTCCGTAAGCAATGGCCACATGGTCCCCAATCTCAATAAGATAAGGTTCTGTGGAGAAGGATAGGGTATTGATCAGGGTGCCTTTCCCGATTTTCATGCCCTGACTCCTGAAATATTTAACCCTTAAATTGTTGTTGGCCTTTTTCAGCAACAACAAGATGAGACGCCTGAAGAAGCCTTTGAGATTCATGTTGGAAGATGTAATTTTAAATTATTACTGTCGGGAACCTGATTCAATAACATCAATAATGAACTGGCCGAAAAGAGGAGCAACCCTGGCTGAAAGAGCTTTGTTCGGGTGAGAATTGTCGGGAGCATAGGCATATTTATCCAGGAGGTATAATTCTCCTTCGGTTTCATATTTATAAAAGTCCCATATAAAGATGTTATCATCTTTTTCATCCCACTGTTCAATCAGCCACCTGTGAAATTCTGCAGTTCTTTTTGCTTCATCTTCAGTCATCTGCAATTTAGTGTTAATTGCCGGCGACCACACTATGAACCTGGTAGCCGGAAATTCATGCATTTTCTTTTTCAGAGCATTATACTGAAGTTTATAATTTTCAAGACTTTTAATTTCTGAGTCTATATCCGGGTTTCCTGTATCTTCCTGAATCTGGCTTCCCGGAAAACAATGCTTGAATATAATTACATCATATTCTTTTGTGAGTATTTCCAGCGTTGGTTCTTCCATATAAGGTTCAGGACCACCATGTTTTACCCAGATATTATAATAATCATACGGATAGTTTTTCCACCCGTAAGGAGCTTCCTTAGGAAAATACTGTTCAGATATAGAATAATTGGTATTATTATTTTTTATTGTATTTACCGATAAATCTGGCAACGTCGCCTTTTTTAGTCAGCTTATAAATATATTTGCTGGTGCCGCCAACCCAAACATTGTATCCTGTACTGTGATGCAAAAAGATTATTCTTTTCATATTCTTCTTATCAGTTTGACAACCGCCTAAGGTCAGAAGTAAAAAACCAAATGTAACGAGTAATGATCTCATAAGCATTATTCTCTGGTGCTGTTGGTCAAAATTATAATATATTTTCTGTTCGTTGTGCTAATATATTGAAGAAGTGTAAAAATGATTATCTGGTCAGTACTTTTGCACCTATCTGCCATGTTCCTTTCTGGTATTCAGTTGCTGGTCTGAGACCAGGCATCCATCTTGCATTTTCTGCGAGACCCTCCACCCATTCCTTCCCGAGATCAATTCCAAAAGCCAATGGTTCTGAAGGAACGAAATCTTTTCTATTGATGAAACGAGGATTCATGATCCTTGAATGTTTGTCATAACCAAGCGCCTGCCACTGTGTAAAGGTAAGATATTTCCCAAGGTAGTTGAATACCGGGGTTCCTGCTTCACACCAGAATATATTATAATCGGATTCGAAACCCGGAAGATCCTCTACATCGTAAATTGCAATATTATATACTTTATTGACAGTATAAAAGATATTGTTCATGATTTTAGTCCCTGATGAATTGCTGATGGTTTTACTTTGACCATCATCGGTATTTGCATAAATATCTATCAGACCTCGCCAGACTCCGGTGGAATCATTCCTGTAGAAAACCTGTTCACTGTAGAACACATTATTTAATATTCTGACATTTTTCATGCCTTTCACCGGGATAGCAGCCTGGTATGGATTATTGATTATGTTATACGCAATGCTGCCGGATGTATTGGTCATGCCATTTGATTTCATCTGAATTCCGGAAGGTACCTTTTCCAGATAGTTGTATTTTATTGTTGCATTGATGTTATATCCCGTGAATAAGGCATGAGTATTACTTAGCGTTTTTTTTCCCTATCCACTGAAATTTATTTCCGGTTATGATTTGTCCGTCAAGGTTGTTGTTTTCAGGGCCAGCCTGTTCATCGCCGGCATGCAGCATATAGCCTGAAAAATTGGATGAAATAACAGAGTTGTTCCTGAAGATAAAATGTGTTTTTGAGTTTCGGGTAATATTCAATCCTTCCCAGTCTCCGGAACTTGTATTGACAGTGGATGTACCTTCAATAACAAGTCTGGTTTGTACAGCGACTGAGAGCATCAGCAGGATGATAGTTAGTGTTATGGTTCTGGCTTTCATTCTATTTTTAAGGTAAAAAAAGGAAGCTACCGTTTTGTGGTAGCTTCCTGTATTAACCGATTAGTTTAAAAACTAGTCTTTCACGCATCTGATGTACTTACCGGCAGGTTTTTCGGTTGCACCTTTGGAAACACCTGTCTGTGTCCCGTCGAGTCTCCTGTACCAGCCTCTGGTTGCATCGAGCTCATTGGCAGCCCAGAAGTAGGTCATTGAACCTGCAAGGTTGTAAGTACCGTCAACATTGTACCTGTAACCACCAGGAACAGCATTGAAGCCGCTGGTGTTGGTGCCATTTTGACCTGATGTCCATCCGGTGGTGCTCTTCATCTGAGTACCCTGGTCTGTACCGCGGAAGTCCCAGGTAGCGACAACTGATGCATCCATACCCAGAGTAAGTTCCAGAGTTGAGAATTCTGATTCTTCAGGAACATGCCATCCAACCGGGCAGAGATATTCATTATTAGCAGCATACCAGTTATATAATGCTCCATAAAGCGGCTTATTTGTTCCCTCGTCATTATTGTAGTAGGAATAAGCTGCAGTAGTAAGAGCTATCCATGCGGCATCATCAGTGACATTTGGAATTACAGTATTATCGCTGTAATGCTCTGTTTTGAGGTTTTCAGCAAACCATGTCTGTGTTCCGATGGTAACTGTTTTGTATGAGTTTCCGTCAATATCTGCAACATTGGTATTGAATACAACCTGTGCACCGTATGCTGTACCTGCGCTGTTGGTAGCGTAAGCGCGTACATAGTATTGTGTACCCTGAGCCAGACCTGTGATAGTGCTTGCAAAGACACCTGTTCCGGTTCCTGATGATACAACTGAGTTGCTTGTTGTCGGGTTTTGTGTTGTTGCATAGCAAACACCACGTGCAGTAACTGTTCCACCTCCGTCAGAAGTAATATCACCGCCTGATGTACCACCTGTAAGCGTGATTGCTGTTACAGCTGTGGTGGTTAAAGTCGGAATTAAAACAGGACTGGTCGCGAATGTCAGATCAGCACCATAAGCAGTACCTGCGCTGTTGGTAGCGTAAGCACGGAAATGGTATGTGGTCCCTGGTGTCAGGCTTGTGAGATCGGCAGTGAATGCGCCTGTTCCGGTACCACTTGTAACGACTGAGTTACTCAGTGTTGGATCGGCGGTGAGGGCATAAACTACACCTCTTGCGGTAACTGTTGCACCACCATCTGCAGTTACATTACCACCGGCTGTTGCACCTGTCTGGGTAATGGATGAAGCTGCTGTTGATGTAACTGTAGGAACAATTATCGCGCTGGTTTCGAATGTGATTTCATCACCATAGGATGTACCGGCACTGTTTGTAGCATATGCACGGACGTGATATGTAGTTCCGGCTGTCAGGCCTGTCAGTACACTGCTGAATGCGCCTGAACCTGTTCCGTCAGATGTATGTGTGCCTGCAGTAGTCGGAGTTTCTGTGGTTGCATAAGCGACACCTCTTGCGGTTATTGTACCACCTCCGGCATCTGTTATATTACCACCGGTTGTTGCGCCTGTCTGGGTGATTGAAGTAGCTGTTGTTGTTGACAATGTAGGAGCAACGATAGCATCGGTGGTAAATGATATTTCCTCACCGTATGCCGTTCCTGCACTGTTTACAGCATAGGCCCTGACATAATATGTAGCACCAGGTGTCAGTCCTGTAAGGCTGCTGGTGAATGTACCTATACCTGTCCCGTCAGTTGTGTGTGTGCCTGCTGTCGTCGGAGCGGCTGTGGTTCCATAAGCGACACCTCTTGCAGTTATTGTTCCTCCTCCGGCATCTGTAATGTTACCGCCGGTTGTTGCCGTCGTATATGCCACAGCTGATGCAGCTGTCGTTGTAAGAGTGGCGAGAGAAACGGGTACTGTTGTTATAGTAATTTCATCTCCGTATCCTGTATCGACACTGTTTGTAGCATATGCTCTTGCATAATAAACAGTACCTGGAGTAAGACCTGTAATGTCACTGGTAAAAGTACCTGTGCCGGTACCATTGCTTGTCTTACTGTCGCTGATGGTTGGATTATGTGAGGTTGACCAGCAGACGCCTTTTGCTGTTACTGTTGCACCTCCGTCGGAAGTAACATTTCCACCTGAAACAGCCGATGTAAGAGTAACTGAAGTAGCTACATCAGTTACAACTGTTGGTGCCGCTATAGGACTTGTAGTAACAGTAAGCTCATTACCATAAGCTGTACCAACACTGTTGGTTGCATAGGCACGGACATAATATGTCGTAGCCGGAGTCAGACCGGTCAGGTTGCTTACAAATTCGCCGGAACCTGTACCATCCGAGGTTTTTGAATTCTCGGTTGTCGGAGAAGCTGATGTCGACCAGCAAACACCTCTTGCAGTAACCGTTGCTCCGCCATCAGCAGTAATGTTTCCACCAGAGACAGCCGCATTAAGAGTAATTCCGGTTATCGTTGTAGTTGTTAATGTCGGTACGACAAGTTCACCAGTAGTGAATGATAACTCGCTGCCGTATGCTGTACCAGCGCTGTTGGTAGCATATGCCCTTACATAATAAGTTGTATTGGGCGACAGTCCTGTCATACTGCTGGAGAAGGTTCCTGAGCCCTTCCCATCTGATGTGTGATTTCCTGTTATAACAGGAGTATGGGAAGTGTTCCAGCAAACTCCTCGGGCTGTAATATCCCCACCTCCGCTACTGGTAATGGTTCCTCCACTGGTTGCAGAGTTGATTGTAATTTCTGAAACGGTCGTTGTTGTCAAAACGGCCAGTGATACATCCTTTTTACAACCATAGTTGAATAGGATACCCAATAGCAGACTTGAAAAAATAAGTAGACTTGCAGTTTTTTTCATACCCTTTGATTTAATTAAAGTTGGTTAAAGATACAAAAAAATCTTGTTAGCTCGTCCATAGCCTTTATCGAATTCTTAACAGCATGAGTTTAGTTCTTAACACATCTGACAAATTTGCCGCCTATTTTGAAAACAGCAGCTTTGTAAATACCAGTCTGGTTACCATCCATTCTGCGGTACCATGCTGTAGTGGCATCCATTTCCGTTGAACTCCACCAATAGGCCAGATCGGCGTAATTGTTGAATGTACCATCCACTGCATAGCGGTATCCTCCCGGTAGTGCTGTAAATCCTGTTGTGTTTGTGCCATTCAAGCCGGCACCCCATCCTGTTGTACTTTTCAGTCTGGCACCCTCATCTGTACCTCTCCATGCCCAACTGGAGGCTATATCAGCGGTGCTCATCCCAAGATAGGCCTCGAGTGTACTGAATTCACTTTCTGAAGGCACATGCCAGCCAGTAGGGCAAAGGTTCCCGGTGTTTACTGTAAACCAGTTGTATAATGCACCGTAGACAGGTTTATTGGCTATATCATTATTATACCAGCTGTAAGCCATAGTGGAAAGAGTAGACCATGTGGTATTATCGGTAATATTAGGGATAGAAGTACTCTCGTTAAGTGTAGCTGTTCTAAGGTTTTCAGCCATCCAGACCTGGGTGCCGATAGTAACCACATTATAAAGATTACCTTCAATGTCTGCCAGTTTAGAACTGAAAATGACCTCATTGCCATATGCTGTTCCTGCACTGTTAGTAGCATAAGCACGGACATAGTAGGTAGTACCCATCGAAAGTCCGGCTATTGCACTTGTGAAATTTCCTGATGCCGTACCATCCGTGGTATGGCTGCCGGAAACTGTCGGTCCTGATGTAGTACTCCAGCATACTCCACTGGCTGTAATTGCGGCTCCTCCGTTTGATGTTATTGTTCCTCCTGATATGGCAGATGTCGCGGTTACTGCGCTTATAACAGTGGTCGCAAGAGTAGGTACTGTGACAGCAACCGTGGTAAACTGTACGTCATTACCGTATGCAGTACCAATACTGTTGGTAGCATAAGCACGAATATGATAAATAGTTCCCGGTGTAAGTCCGGTAATGCTGCTGGTAAAGTTCCCTGTACCAGTGCCATCAGTTGTTTTGGAATTACTGATTGTAGGAGAGGCTGTTGCGGCCCAACATACTCCTCTTGCGGTAACTGTTGCTCCGCCGTCGGATGTAATGCTGCCTCCGGTGGTTGCTGTAGTCAGTGTAATTGAAGTGACTGCAGCTGTTGAAAGTGTCGGTTCATCTGGGGCACTTGTAGTGAATACTTCCTCGTTGCCATAGGTCGTACCGGCGCTGTTTGTTGCAAAGGCACGTACGTGATATGTTGTGGATGGTGTCAGCCCTGTAAGGTTGCTGGTGAAAGATCCTGTGCCTGTTCCGCTATTGATAACTGTGTTGCTCAATGTCGGAGTAGCAGTAAGAGCATAGCATACACCTCTTGCGGTTATTGAGCCTCCTCCATCAGATGAAATGGATCCGCCGGAAGTTGCAGTACTGCGTGTGATTACGCTTGTGGCAGTTGTGGTAAGTACGGGCAAGGTGACTGCAGTTGTTGTGAATGAGATTTCATCACCATAACCAGTGCCTTCACTGTTTGTTGCATAAGCTCGTACATAGTATGTTGTTCCCGGAACAAGGCTTGCCAGGTTGCTTGTAAATGTTCCGGTACCTGTGCCATTAGTAGTCTTGCTGTTGCTTATTGTAGGATTAGATGTTGCAGCCCAGCAGACACCCTTGGCAGAAATGGTTGCTCCTCCGTCGGAAGTAATAACTCCTCCGGATACTGCTGTGGTATAGCTGACTGATGATATTGCTGTTGTGGTCAGAACGGGTACAACGACAGGAGATGTAGTAAATGAAAGCTCATTGCCATATCCTGTTCCGGTACTGTTCGTGGCATAGGCACGTACATAATAAGTTGTGCCTGCTTCCAGCGAAGCCAGATTACTGGTAAATGCTCCGGTACCGGTACCATCAACTGTTTTGTCATTGCTGATTGTCGGGCTGGTCGTCTTGGACCAGCAAACACCTCTGGCTGTTATGCTGCTTCCTCCATCGGAAGTTATATTTCCACCTGAGGTTGCTGTCGTCAGAGTGATAGCTGTTATCTCGGCTGTCGTTAGAACAGGCGCTGCAAGCGCCGATGTAGTGAAAGTTATTTCGTTGCCGTATGTTGTACCGACACTGTTAGTTGCATATGCACGCGCATAGTAGGTTGTACTCGGGATAAGTCCTGACAGGGTACTGGTAAATGCACCAGAGCCTGTCCCATCCTCTGATTTGTCATTGTCAACAGTAGGAGATGCCGATGTAGAGAAGCAGACTCCCCTGACTGTAACTGCTGCACCTCCGTCAGACGTGATCTGGCCTCCTGTAACAGCCGATGTGAAGGAGACAGATGTTGCTTCAGTGGTAGTTAGTACAGGTGCAGTAAGCGCTGTTGTAGTGAAAGACACTGCTGTTCCATACCCTGTTCCGGCGCTGTTAACTGCATATGCACGGATATAATATTTCGTGTCCGGAGTGAGTCCTGTAATATTGGCGTTAAAACTACCTGTTCCCTTCCCGGATGCAACATGGTCACCGGTACGGATAGGACTGCTGGAAGTGCTCCAGCATACACCTCTTTCAGTTACATCTTCCCCCCCACTTTTGGTGACATCACCACCGCTCGTGACAGAACTGATGGTTATGTTGGTAGGAGAACTGGTAGTTACTACCGGAGGAGTAGAGTCTTTTTTGCAACTGATGGCTACTGTCATGCCTGCCAGAAGACAGACTAAAACTGCACGGTCAAAAAATCTTTTCATAATCGGCATTATAAATGTTTGTAAAGAGATTGTTTTCAGGCTTATTAAAACATTTCACTTAAACACAAAAACTGTACTTCCTTCTTGTTTAAAATCAGTAGTTATTTCAGCTTTTCATGACAAATAAATATCATTTTCTGATATTTACCATTTTATTTTGATTAACTGCTGAAAACTGATGATAAACCAAGGGTTTTTAGTTAATCTTAAAATTTTATGCAGAACAGGAGGGGGACCTTTTATTTTTTAATCTTTTTTCCGGTAGCACTTATTGTAAGTTCCTCTTTCAGATCATAAACCTGAGGTATCTTGAACATTGCAAGATGTTTTGAACAATGTTCTATGATCGATTCGCTTGTTATCAGCTTACCGGCATCTTTTCTGATAACAACCGTTGCCTTCAGCATCTCTCCCTGGATCTCATCTTCAACACCTTCTATGGTACAGTCGATCACTTCGGGTATCTCAAGGATGACAGCCTCAATCTCTTTCGGACTGATCCTTTTTCCCCTTACCTTAATTATTTCTTTCTTTCGCGCTGTCAGATAGATATAACCATCGTCATCAATTATCCCCAGATCACCTGTATAGAGCCATCCGTCCCTGATTGTATTCCGGGTGCCTTCGGGATCATTGAAATATCCGATCATGATATTGTCTCCGCGGGCTATCACTTCGCCAACCTCGCCAGGTTTAACCTTTTTACCATTCTCATTTACCACAATGAGTTCAACACCTGGTATTCCCTTTCCCATTGATCCTCTTTTGGAATCATAGAGTGCAGGTGGCAGAAAGGAGAGCCTGGCTGTGGCTTCTGTCTGACCATACATGACAATAAATGTCACATCCGGAAAGCTGTTTCGAAATTCGTCTATAAATATAGGTGCAAGTTTACCACCAGCCTGAGTAACATATTTCAGATCGGGAAATTTAGTCTCTTTGAAAGATTCCGACTTTCTGAGGAGTATCTGAAAATGGCTGGGAACACCAGCAAATCCTGTGCATTTATGTTCCTTCAGATCACGTATTATCCCTCCAAGGAAAATGAAAGAATTGTTCAGAATTATTGAACCTCCCGCCCGCAGATGAGTATGGAGCAGAGACAAACCGTAACAGTAATAGAATGGCAACACAACAAGCATCCTGTCGTCAGTTGTGAGCTTGAGATATTCTATTATCGAATTCGTATTGGCAATAAGGTTCTTGTGAGAGATCATCACTCCTTTAGGCTTTCCTGTCGAACCTGATGTGAATATTATCTCGGCGCATCTTTCCCTGTCAAAATCCGGCTCAGCCCTGAGAAGATCTCCTTTATAGTCCGGAATCGTATCAGGGAAAATATTATTTCTGAAGGCCAAAGACAATTTCCTCTCAATATCCCGTGTAACAAATATTGCAGCGGGATTTGTCAGGTCATTTATATATGAGAAGTTTTCCTTCTCGATACTGGGATCAAGGGGAATGCAGACATTGCCTGATTTTATGATTGCCAGGTACGATGTTATAAAGAACAGGTTGTTCCCGGAAAGAAGGATAATATTCTGATCGTGTCCTACTTCTTTTTTCAACCATGATGCAATTGTCAGAGACCTCTCATATAGAGTTCTGAACGAAGTTTCCTCCTTGCCTCCGAGAAATGTTTTGTCGAGTGTTGCAGTTTTTTCAAAGAAATAATCGAAAGCGTTCATTGTGTTTCAGTTTAGTATTTACCTGGCAACTTACAGGAGCTATGCGCTAAGTCAATCATTAACTGCCGAAATAATCCCTGATCGGAGACATCCTGAGATACTCTGTCGTTCTTTTTTTCCTTTCAAAATTATTGAACAGCGCTTTTACTTTGTCCACGTTTTCTCCCATCACTTCTGCAACCTCTTCCGGAGTGTAGCCTTTCTCATATCCATACCAGTACCTGTCCATGAGTCCGAAAGGCATCTGGAAGAAGAATTCCTCCTGGGTTTGTTCTGCTGAATATGTGTCGGTGGTAGGAGTGCGTTCTATGATTCCTTCCGGTACACCAAGGTATGATGCAAGCTGATAGACCTGAGTTTTATAAAGGTTCCCGATCGGCATAATATCTGCACCTCCATCACCGTATTTAACGAAGAAACCCTGTTCCTGCTCATGTTTATTAGGGGTACCGACAACTGCATAATGAAGAGCTTCAGCATGAAAATAAAGAGTAGACATCCTTGACCTCTGTTTGAAATTCGATGCAGCAACGATCTTGAGATAATCCTTTACTGGAAGGATCTGATTTTTCTGCTTTCCATTCTGGTCTATTATTGTTAGCGAGAAGATAGGCGGAAGGTTATTTGACAGACCGCTTTGCTTGATGCCTATTTTCATTTTGTGGGTTTTCGGATCGTATTCAGGGAATACATTCCTGACTGCTTCATCACGTCTCTCATAACATTTGAATCCGGAAAGGGCGCCGGTAATTTCTTCCTTGATTACCCTTACTCCGAACTTGGAGTTAAGCTCTCTTGCAAGTAATTCGCTGTCAGGGCTTGAGTCTTTCTCGGGCATGATGATTGCAAGCACTTTTTCAGCGCCAAAAGCCCTGGCCGATAGTGCTAGGCATACCGAAGAATCGATTCCCCCGCTGGTACCTACTACACCGCCCAGTCTTTTCATATTCTGAAAAACATCCTCACTCATCTTGCGGGTAATTTTGTCTACTACGGCTGCTACATCATCCAGCAGGATAATATCTTTTGAAAATGGTTTTTTTGCACTCATAACAGTTTGATTCAAGGTTATTTAATTCTGTTTGTCAATGGGGTAAATTGTTTGCGAATGGGCCGGGGCGTCAACTTTCAGCAGATCATCCGTTAACTACTTTATGGTTGGGCAACCGTTCATTCCTGAATTCATCGTTATTATTTTCAATAAACTGGTAATAAATAAGGTGAGTTGAAACAACAGATGTCAATATCATGTTGTCAATCTCAGAGATTACTCCTGATGTCTGCATTTTTCTGATCACTGAGGATATTGATTGGAAATCGAATATTCCTGCTTTTTTTGTAAAGGATTCGGAAAGCATCGTTTTTACATATTCCGGTGTATCCTTATCGAGAAAGACACTCTTTATCGGAGCTCTGTACGCCTGTTTAGGTCTCCTGAGTATAGAATCCGGTATTCTTCCCTTCAGCAGTTTCTTGAGCAGAAACTTCTCATTCAATCCGTTAAGTTTGAATTCATCGGGAAGTGATGCACAGAATTCTATCACCCGGTAATCAAGGAACGGATACCTCCCCTCAACTGAATTGGCCATTGCCATTCTGTCTCCCTGAGAAGAGAGCAGATAACCCGACATGAAAACAGTTGTCTCAAGCCATTGGGATTTGCCAAGCTGGTCCCAGCTGTCGAAATTGTCGGGCAGGCTTTTCTCAAGGATGTTCAGGACCGAGTAATCCCGGAGCTGATTGCTCATTTCCTGAGAGAAGTGCTTCTTGATATGATTCGAATTATTGAACCTGAGCAGGTGAGAATAAAATGGATTGTTTACATCTTCGAGCTTGTAGCCGTAGAACATTTTAAGGATATTGGGATTGACATCCCTCATCTGTGACAGATACGGATAAAGCCGGGTAAGGAGAAGCGGTCTGATCTTTGAATTTGGTTGTGATGCCCAGAATCTTTTGATCTTGGCTTCCTTGAAAATATCATAGCCGCCAAGTATTTCATCTGATCCTTCACCTGTAACCACAACCTTAATGTTATTGTTTCTGACCAGTCTGGAAAGGAGGAACATCGGTGCGGGAGCGGTGCGGAGAATGGGCGTTTCAGAATGCCAAATAACTTTTGGAAACGATTCTGCAATGTCTTTGGAGGTGCACACCATCGATTTATGGTTGGTATCGAAATACCTGGCAGCCTCTGTCTGGTATGGACTTTCGTCGAAATCCTTCTCATCAAAACCTATGGAAAAGGTATTAAGTATTCCAGGCTCAATCTTCTTGATATATGCAACCGTGGCGCTGGAATCTATTCCGCCGCTGAGATAGGCAGCGACTTCAACGTCAGCTCTCAGCCTTATCCTTACTGCATCGGAAAAGAGTTCATGGAATTGATCCATCGCCTCTTCAAGGGAAATATTCTGATTTATCCGGTCAAACCTGAGGTCCCAGAATCGCTCAATCTTGAGTCCGCTGCGGTTAAATACAGCGCAGTGTCCGGGAGAAAGCTCATTAATTCCCCTGTATGGTGTATCCGGAGTGATAGTGGTCCAGAAAGTGTAGACCTGTGAAAGATTCTCCGGACTGAGTTCCCTGGTAATACGGGTGTTCCTGAATATTGCCTTGATCTCAGATGCAAGAGTTAAAACCCCATCCTCAAGGTGATAGAACAGGGGTCTTATTCCTACCCTGTCGCGGGCAATGAATAATTCCTCTTTCTGGTTATCCCAGATGGCCACCGAGAACTGGCCGTTGAGCATGCTGAGACATTTCTTACCGTAGACCGCGTAAAGCTGGACCAAAACTTCAGTGTCAGACATGGTCCTGAAGATAGTCCCCTTGTTTTCCAGATCAATCCTGAGCTCTTTATAATTAAATATCTCTCCGTTAAAAACTATCCAGTATCTTCCCGAGATATCTGACAATGGTTGCTGTCCGCCTCCGATGTCAATAATACTTAATCTGACATTTCCGAGTGTTGCACAGGGGGAAATATAAACACCGCTTTCATCCGGTCCGCGGTAACTGATCGATTTAAGCATCGACTCAACACTGGCTTGGCTGTTCGCTTTGCCCTTGTAATCAATTATTCCGCAGATTCCGCACATGGCCGGTCAATTCTTTTTCCGGATCACAAAGTTGGTGATCGCATCAATAGATTCGAAATTCTCCTCAAGGAGGTCGGTGTCATTCGTTTTGATCCCGAACTGTTCCTCCAGAAAGGTGATAAGCACCATGAAGCCCATGGAATCGAAATATCCTTCCTTAAATATAAGAGAGTTGTCCTTTACTTTTTCTTTGTCTACATAAACAGCCTGGAGTATGTATTCTCTGACTTTGTCCTTTACTGAATTGTTGTCTGCCATGGAAGTGAATCGAGTTAGTTTTTACTATTTTATCTTTTTAATTATGCTTTTTTGTAGTAATGATTATACCGGCCATACCTGCTCTTCTTGATGCTCATGTCGTTGAATACCACATCGAAGTTCTTGATCCTGTTTATGCTAAGCATATTAAGCACATCCCTGAAGACATCTTTCTTGGTATGATTGTTTCTGCATACCAGGAGGTTCAGGCTCGAGTATTTCATCATGAGTGCTGCATCAGCAACCAGCCCTGCCGGGGTTGTATCAATGATAATATATTCATACTTGGTCTTCAGATAATTGATAAGCTCATCAAGAGCTCCCGATTCAATGAGTTCTGCCGATCCGGGAAGTATTGGGCCCGAAGGTATGAATGACAGATTATTAATTTCAGTGTTCTGGATTATTTCCTCCATTGTCGACTGGTGTATCATGTAAGTCGACAGACCTATGTTATTATCGATCCTGAACTTCTCATGAAGTGTGGGCCTTCTCAGATCGCAGTCGAGGATAATGGTTTTATATCCTACAGAGGCGATGGAAGCGGAAAGGTTGAAGGAGATAAAGCTCTTTCCGTCCTGAGGCTGGGATGAGGTGATCATGATCACTTTCAAAGGCTCTGATTTGAATTTCAGGAAGAGGCTGCTCCTCAGGTTTCTGAACGATTCCGCAACAGTCGAACCAGGCAATTCGTTAACAACCGATTCTGTCTTATACGGATTGCTGTATATGACGCTGATTGCAGGCCGGCCAAGAAGGTGCTCAAGATCCCAGGTCCTTGTAATATTCTCATTGAAGAAGCTCTTGAGGATCACGAAAGTGGTTGGTATTACAATTGCCAGGAACAATGCAATCATCCAATTGAAGAGTATCTTTGGTGATACTATCAGGCTGGATATTTCCCTGGCTGGTTCCAGTACTTCGTAGTCAGGATAGTTTGATGCCATTGTTATGGCAGCCTCCGATCTTTTCTGGAGAAGGAAAGTATAGAGATTATCGCTTAGGTTAAACTTCCTCTGGATGCTAACCATATTTAGCTCGGTTCTTGGCAGCTTGGCGATTTCCCTTGATAGTTTGTCGGCCCTGTAATTCAGCTCGTTCTGGTTAAGATTGAGTGTGTTAAGGTTGTTGGTGACGTTCTCAATAATCGCCTGCTTCTGTATCTTGATCTTGTTCTCAATCTGTCCGATAAACAGGTTCTTCTCTGCATTATTGCTGGAAATACTTGATTTCTGTGTATTCAGCGCCAGCAGGTCCATGATCATCTGATTGAGGATCGGGTCCACAACGTTTGCTGCAGACGGGGGAGCCAGTCCGGCAATATCCTGATTCTTATTGAAATAATCGAGAATGTAGTTATAGTAACGTTCCTGAGCCTGCAACCCGGAGCGTTCACCTTCTATCTTGGTCATCTGTTCAAGAGCCTGACGACCCTGATAGCTCAGGTCCATGACCTGGTTGGCAGAACGGTAATCCTTGAGTTTCGATTCTGATTTGAGAAGAGAGTCCGATATTTCAGAAATCTGCGATTCTATGAAGTTGATTGTACTTACAGCGAAGTTATTCTTTTTTACAAGGTTATCGTCGAGATAAGCCTGCAGATATTTATTAAGGAAATCGATTGTCAGACGCTGGTTCTTTCCCTGGAAAGAAACCTTTATCAGCGATGATTTCAGGCTTACAGGCTGCGCAACCAGTTTCTTGAGGTACTGCTGGGAAAGGTAATCAAGGTGATAGAATTCAAAGAAGTGCCTTACTTCTTCCTTCGAACTGGCAACATAGAGATCTCTGTTGAGCGATACGGAAAATTTAAAGAACCTGTTGCTAATGGTCTCATTGAATTTGCAGACTGTATCAGCTTCAAGTATCCTGAGTTTTTTTACAACCTGATTATCCACATAGTTATACATCTGAACATCTCTCTGATATGCCTTCAGTCTGAAGGTATTCTCATCAAGCAGCTCGATGTTGAAACGGGCATTTATCGGCTGAATATGTGATTTGTCGATCACGACAGTATATGGTGCTGTGGGATAGATCTGCTTTACCTGTCTGAAAAAGTTCTTTCCCTCGGTGAAGTAACCGATTTCAAGATTGAGCTTACTAAGAGTGGAGGAAACAAGCGAGAAAGATATCAGACTGTTTATGTCATTCTGAAGATTCCTTGATTCCATGAATGATTCACCACCCCTGAACAGTCCGTTAGATTCGAGAAGTGAGGACCTTTTGTCCTGAACTGGTCCTATAATTGAGCTGACTTCAACAACGGTAGGTGAAAATTTGTTGATGAAAAAGGCGGCGGCAAGGCATACCACAAAACTGGCGATGTATACATATTTGTATGAAATTGCAGTCTGGATAAACTCCTTTACATTAAAGGCCTCAGATGTTGATTCGTTATAATTTGCCATTTATTGGAAAAGTTTGGTATTATTTCTAAAACTAGAATCCTGCAAAAAGCAGAACCGCTATCATTGTTGTTACTGAAGTAAGAATTGTTGTGTATGTCAGGTTCTGGTAACTTGACGAAATTGCTTTCAGCGGCTCAATGATCACTACATCATTCGGCATGACATAGTAGCCGTCCTTACCTGATATCTTCGAGTCTGACAGGTTAAGCCTGTGGTGGAGTATTTTGTCACCCTCGTTCCTTACCAGGATTATATTCTTACGGTTGCCGTAGCGGGTTATACCGCCTCCCAGACCAAGGGCTTCATATATATTCAGTTTGTCCTGCGAGAATGAATATACACCCTGTTTCTCTACTTCTCCGAGTATAGTCACTTTATTGTCGACATACTTTACAGTGATGGAAGTATTAGAAACATAATCGTTTAGTGCCTTTTGTATCTTTTCAGCTGCCTTTGCAGTGGTCATCCCTAAAACGTTGATATTGCCAACGAAAGGGAAGGTAATGTTTCCGGCTTCATCAACAAGATAGCCCACAACACCTGAGCCGCTCTCAGAACTAAACCTGATCTCATCAGATGTATTAAAAATCAGACTCGTCTGCGGATCAATGCTGAATACCTTGATATACAGCTTGTCAAATGGAGTGATTAGTTTCTGGGTCCGGGGGTTGACCGCCGGCTCTTCAAGATCATTGATGTCGTTGAAATAGCTAAGCTTTTCAGTCGGCACGCATGAAACCATGATGACCGATAGTAGCAGGAAAATTGCTTTGAAGTTCTTAAAATACATACTCTTAAGTATAATCATTATTAAAATTATAATCCTGTCCTCTGGAATACTGTTGCTATGGTTTTGAGGAGTATGACAAAATCGAGCCTGAGCGACCAGTTATCAATATAAGCCAGATCCATTTCCATCCACTTCTCGAACTTGATGCTGTTCCTGTCGGGTTTAATCTGCCAGAAACAGGAGAGACCCGGTTTGACAGAAAGCCTGCGCAACTGCCAGCGTTTATAGGATTTCGTTTCTTCCTGTAACGGGGGACGCGGACCTATGAGTGACATTTCACCCCTGAGTACATTGAAGAGCTGAGGGAGTTCATCCAGTCCGGACTTGCGAAGGATCTTCCCGATTGTGGTAACCCTGGGATCATCCTTTATCTTAAAAACAGGCCCGTCAGCCTCATTTTCACTTTCAAGCTGTTTCTTAAGCTTTTCCGCATCAGCAACCATGGTCCTGAATTTGAACAGGTCGAATAGCCTTCCTCTAAGCCCTACACGGGTTTGTTTGAAAATTACAGGCCCTGGGGAGGTAAACTTTATTGCAAGAGTAATCAGCAGAAGCACCGGTGAAAGGATAATGATCAGAAATAGAGAAATACTGATATCCATTATCTTTTTGATAGTCAGAGCAACAATGTTATGCGGGATGTTGATGAAAGTAAGGAACTTTTCATCCCCGATAGTTGTCTTTATTGCATTTGTCAGCTTGACGTTACTGTCTCTGTACCTCAGACTGAATACAACACCAAGTTCCTCGCATGACCTCAGGGTGTCCCTTACTTCTGCAGGAATAACCTTGTTCTTCATATAAAGAACTTCGTCCAGAATGTCAACTTCCATAAGGTCGTTCAGAACCTCAATATATTGTTCCGGAAGCAGTATTATGTTCTTTTCATATTTTTCTTTGATCTCAACTGAAGCAGTAAAAATCGCCACAATTCTATATCCCCATGCCTTATTGCTCAGAAGAGTCTCGATGAACGGGAATGACGAATCATCCGCAATCAAAACAATATTGACCTGGTTGTAACCTTTTGCCCTGTAAGTCTTAAAGACATGATATTCTATGAGCCTTGCTGTGAAAAGAAAGACAAAACCCAGAACTGCGAATTCTATCAGAAATAACCGGGATATCTGATAAAGTTTGAACGCAAAGTAGAATACCAGCAGCAATACTATAATCAGTATTGTCGACTGCAGGTACTCCATGAACAGAACCCTGGTCCGTTTGGTCCTTGGGATCTCAGTGATCTGGATAAGGTAAAGTATAAGTAACCAGAAGGGAGTTATCAGAAGAAACAACTTCAGCAGTCTGACATGAGTGAAGAAGAATGCACCTTCATCCCAGCTGAAGTAATTGAGCATAAATGAGATCTGGAAAGCCACAACTATCGCCAGAATGTCGATGCCTCCGAGAATAAATTTTTCCCATCGCTTCAGGAAACGGATCATCTTTGTGTAAGGTGGTGGACCATCCATCTCCATATGGCTAGTATCTAACTTTATATTTTTCTTGTTATTATCCAACATTATAAAGTTTAATCCGATTTCACAACGCTGCTAGTACTTACCTGTTTTTTTGCGTGAAAAAAGGTCAGCCCTTCTTTCTCGCTCATATCCAGTAAAATAAATCCGTTTTCAGTCAGTATTTCCGAAACACTTCCGGAAGTCAGGTAACGACTGATCCTGGAATCCATAAAGTTATAAATATAATCGATAAGCGGAATGCCTGAAAACATCCCGTTGTCTTTAAGATATTCATATTCAGATCTCTTGTGCCTTGGAAATAAATTATATCCTGTTTCTAAAAATCGCATCTTGCTGCTGTCGGAAAAACACCCGATAAAGTTACTCTTTTGAGGCAGAAGAAGACTCATCGAACTGATAAAATTTCTTAAGTCCCTGGTATAGTTTAGCTCCTTCTGATTAATTAATGTCACGACATTCTTCAGTTCCTCCGCGTCATAATAATAGTGGCGCTGAGGAGTAAGTACTTTGGTCGCATCCGTATTTTTAAGGCCAAGCTTTCTCAGATAATATGAGAAATTAGCCCCTGCTTCTGAAGTGGAAAAATCATTAAGCTGATGCTTTTCATGGTGCTCCGATGATTGCCTTCTTAGAGGATCAATCGTGTTAACACTTTGATCATCAGTTATATCAATTGAGTCAGGCCTTGTAAAATCCATCATTTTTTTATTCACTAAACCAAGGGATAAATTTAAATGATAAGAGTGTATCCGTCAATAGTTTGCTGTCGGCAATCCTGCTTTCAGCACAATCCTGCCCTTCCATTTATCCTCAGAAAGTGTAATTATATCACATTTTTATAACGATTCGCATAATAAATAGTTCGATTTGTCAAACAGCGGCTAAATTTATAAACAATTTGAAGAAATATGACCTTGTATTGAATCTTCGATATTTTTAATATTCAGGAAACCAGTATAATAGATAGTTTTTCACTGTTAATATCCCTGAAAATGCTGAAGTTTTCAATTTTGACCAATTGTCATTTTTTGACGGTCAAATCTGACCGGATATTTCTTGTCATGATTAATGTGCAGATATTTAATAGTATGTAATTGGGATTTAGCAGGACTGGTATTACCTGTCACGTGCCGGATGAGTAAGGTTCCAATCAAAATTCCTGTTTTATTTAATCCGTTTTCTGAAAAGACCTTCTTTGTGAGTTTAATTTGCCGGACTGGTCCGGATCATATCTGGAGAAGGAACGAGTAACTTTCTCTGATTACAGTCATTTGATATATTGTTTTCATAGCAGGATTAATTGAATTCCGCGACCTTAAAATCGGGTAGAAAATTCCGGTGCTAAACTGTGCCAATCATCAAAAATATTGTTCTGGTCTTTGGGTTATATCATTTTATCATCAATTTTATTTAGTTTGTCAAAAATCACTTAAATTTATCAACGGATTTAAAAGATATCAACAAAAGGCGCTGTGTGATTTTGTAAAATGTTTATTGCGAGAAGGTAACAGGATATCTGCTGAGCGTTTTACCGGGAAAAATAAACATTATTTAATCTTATTGCCAGATGTCTGATTACCATAAAATTTTGTAACTTGCTGGACAGATGACCAAATCCCGAAGGATATTTTCGTGATGACAGGGATACGGCGGAAAAGGAGTTTATCGGTCAGGGCCAGTGGTTGGAAGGAGGTCCTGTCATATTGAACAGCACATAGTTAGGCCTAAAGGGCTGGTATGCTGAAAAACGACCGGATTATTTGATTACACTGAGCTGTTTTTGATTACAAGCTGGTGTATCTGAGAATAAACGACCAATTTATTACGAATTAGATAAGGGATAAAGGTCCTTTTTGGGTTAAAGTATGAATGAATTTACCAATCTTTTCGTCGAGCAGACCTCCAAGACTCCTCAGGTAGACCTGAATCAGTACAATGGAGAGCTCATACTCTACGGGAAATCAATACCCGAAAATGCAGCTAAGGTTTATGATCCTGTTCTGAACTGGATTACTCAGTACATAAAGAATCCCAGGCAAACGACCAATTTCAGGGTTAACCTTGAATATTTCAATACTTCTTCATCTATCTGGATCGTGAAGATTCTTAAGGCTTTGGTGCAGATTAAAAATCCGGACTATGTTGTCATTCTTCATATCTATATTCCCCTGGAGGATTTTGAGGATATGGAACAGTCAGGGGACATCAAGGAGGCATTTTCCCCTGTTTCAGACATTCTGAGCGATACGATCGTCAGCATTGGCATAAAAGTATATGCTCTGGTTGAGAATGAAAAGATAGTAAAGGAGAAACTGATCTTTATCTGACATCAATCCCACCGGTTAATATTTAATCGCTCTTTATAGCTTTCTTCTGGCGTTTTATTACTTAAAGAGTGACAGGTCGAGTGACCTTGTATCATTCTTGAAGGCAGCAACGAAAGCGCCCGGATATCCGGCTTTTCTTGCAAGCTCCTGCAGCATTTTTGCCGGCCCCAGAGTTGTGAATTCCCCAATAGTATATCTGTAAAGATCGAGGTAAAAGTATTCGAATGTTTTATAGGTAATCCCCTCCATTACAATTGAATTCTCATTACGGGGCTTCCCGGTTGAAAGGAACTGCACCCTGTAGATTACCTTATCCCTGAGCTCTGCGGGAAGTTCGGAAGTATTCCTGATCGTTACAACTTTTGGCTCCTGTGCTTTTGCAGCAGGAATTTCAGGAGCCTGTGTTTTCTTCTCCTCTATCTTCTTCTCTTCAGGTTTCTTCTCAGCAGGTTTTTTCTCTTCGGTTTTAAGCTCCGTTTTCACTTCAGGTTTTACGCTTTTGGCTGGTTCAGGCGTTGTCTGTTTGACTTCCTCTGCCGGTTTTGAGGCAAGCAGTTCTCCTGCAGGTTTGGGGTTGCCGTTGTATATATAGCCGATTGTCAATGGATTTCCGTTATTGTTGTCATCCTGCCATATTGTTACCTTGACAAGGTGAGCACCTGGTTTTCCGGTTCTTTTCCGCACCGTATAGAAAGCATTTTCTCCTTTGGTGCGTTCTATCGTGAAAGCAATATCGTCATTCTCAGAGTTGATCCGTTTGGAGAGATTAACTGGTTTCTCCCAGCTACCATTGTTGTATTTACAGGTGAAAATGTCGTATCCGCCATAACCTGCCAATCCGTCAGATGAGAAAAAAAGATTGTTATCCTTGTCGAGATATGGATAACATTCATCCTTTGATGTATTAATGCCTTTCCCCAGATCCTGCGGAACAGACCATTTTCCTTCTGCTTTTTTTACAACAAACAGGTCAAGACCTCCGATACTGTTACGGTTGTTTGACGCAAAAATCATAAGATTACCGTCAGCTGATATAGCCGGATGGGTATAGATGAAATCTCCTGTACAGAAGTCAGCCGGTCTTTCATCACTGCTCCATGTTGTATTTCCCCGGGAACTGGTTTTATACTCGGCATGGTATATTTTCTCTTTAGTGTCTTTTTTCCCTATCTTGGTGTAGTACATTGTCCTTGAATCGGAAGTAAAGGTGGTGGCTTCGCAGGGGAATGAGAATGATTCTGCAGGAGAAAATAGAACATGCATCCCGAGGGTTGTGTCTTTCACTATTGCCGAATAGGCTTCAATTGAACCGAAAGAAACATGTTCGGGCAGCATCTTTCCTTCATATTTGGTATTCGACAGGAAGAGGATACTGTTTCCATAATACTGGACCCCTGAGGATGGCGGTATGATATCAAGGTTAAACGGCTCTGTTCTTAAACGTCTCAGCAAACCAGTGGTGTCATGTTCCTGCTGATCCGCGACCAGGTTCCTGTGATCTGCAGCTGCACAATTGATTCCGGTATCAAATATCCCGGTTATCATCAGGAAAATAGCTAGAAGTACAGGGTGTTTTTTCATGAAGTCAAAGTTTTGTCGGGGGATTACCAGATACTCCTTTTGGAGAATCTGGATTTATCAACCTGGAAATTTAAACCAAATGTCAGTTCAACAATAGGAGGTAGCTTATAGTAGGCAGTTTTCTTGGGCAGTTCATAACATGCACCAATATGGAGCTTTGGAGATCTGTATTCAAAGAAAAATGAATATTTCTTGTCGGTCATGAAATATGATCCGATACAGATCTTGTCAATATATAATTTCAGTATCGGATTGATATTGTCTTTGATATTGTCACTGATATTGTCAAAGGTAGAATCAGTGGCACGAACCAGTGCCGAAGGTTCAAGAACAACATTATAACTCTTGTTCAGGATAAATTTGTAGCCCAGGGTGAAAAAATATTCTCTGACGACAGGTATACGATAACGTTCGATCGGATCAGAACTTCCAGGGGCCCCTAATATGTTCACTGCAGAAATCCCTGTAAACAGATTGGTTCCATAATAATAAATGCCTGCATCAAAGTCCGGATATATACTTTTTTTCTCAGATGAGGTTATGCCTGTTGCACTGGTGTCAAGCAGATTGTAAATGCCTTTGACTGCCGCTCCGACTGAAAGAAAGGAAAGCTCTTTTGTATTCAGAGGGATCTGGTACGATGCAGCAGCGCTCACGCCGTAATTTGTCGAATTCTGGGTTTGGTCAGTAAATAACGATCCTCCAAGTCCAATGGCATTAAATTCCTTGAGTTTGGGAGATGAAAAGTACCCTGGCTTGGTTTTCGACATCCTGGTGTTAAAACTAAGAAGATCGGCATTGTACTTTCCCTGCCATGCAGCATTACAATCGAGGGTGAGAAAATCTTTGCTTCCGACCATTGCAGGATTATACACATAAGGTGTGAAAACCCAGTAGGAGAGAGGATTAAATGGAGTCTGCTGTGCCTGTGATGTCTCACAGACCATAACCATCGAAATGGCCAGCAAAATCCCGTCTAAGACTTTTTTTATTGATACTGAATTCATAAATCTCATTAAGTTCAGAAAACTGTCCTGATCACTTTTATATGGCAGCGCTCAGTCACTGTTGTTAATTCACACCACTTAAACAATTACTTTTCAAATATCGAAAAAGTATTTGAAATTTAGTCCTTCTTGTTAACTTTAAACATTAACGATATTCCGGATAGCCGTTTCATTATATATCCGAATGAGGTATTTAATCGTTGTAAATCAGTTAAATATTGTGATATCCCAGGTTCCTGGTTCCCGAAACTCCAATTCGAAGATTACCTGGAAACGAGATGTCAATAACTGGTTTGCAGAGGTGTACTTTATTTTAAGGTTCAACGGGAATGTGACGTTTTCTAAGCCGTAATAATTCCCGCTGGAATATTCACTGCCGCTGTCAGATGACATAGAGAACCCTTCTACAGAGAGATTGTCATTTCCTCCCTGCTTTAATCTTAATCTTATCCTGTTTGCAGATTCATTGGATTTTACTATTGTATATCTTCCCACGCTGAGGCTTGATATGATTTTATAGGGAACAGGTTTTTCATTCCCCACGTACTTGTCGTTGTGCCAGTAACCGACAACAACTGAATCGCGATAGACCATCTTGCCTTTACCTTCTTTCATCCCTTTTTCCCAGGAACCGATATAAACAGACCCGCTGGCATAGGTATATGTTCCCTTACCATTGGGAATCCCATTCAGAAACTGACCCTCATAGCGGTCTGTTCCTTGTGCAGTTCCCTTCCCATGGGCCAGTCCGTTTTTGCAATCACCCTGATATTGTCCTGCAATCTGGGGTAATAAAACTTTGCAGTCAGTATTTTGAGCAATGCCTGTGTTCCAGGCAACAATGAATATAAAGAAATATACAGCTCTTTTCATCTTGAATCAGGATTTGAGAATTACGTGTTGACAGTTCATTGTCAGGTGAAGTTTAAACACAGAGTAACCGGGTGATGCTATTACAAATATATTAATATTTACTCACTTTCCCATGTTAAATTGATTGTAGCTTCAGAACATCACATTCAGATAAGGCAATTGGCTAAACTTTTACGCATCAATGGGATCTGTTTAGCTATATCACAATCAAGGTAACAGGTAGTGCTGTTGGTAAATTTAACCGGTTACGTTATATTTACAAGTACAGTAACATAACGCTATTCACGGATGAAAACATACGCATGGTTTATTGCCTTCTCACTTCTGGTCTTAGGTTTATCCCTCAAGGGATGCAAAAGCCCTGTCAGAGATTCTTCATTGAAGGAAATAACTATCCTTCCAGGAGAACACTGGTGGGGAGGGGCCGTTGTAGACGGAAGACATTCACCCTTGAATGAAAATGATTTTTCCTACAACCAGTGGGCTGATTGCAAGGGGAATCAGGCAGCGCCGTTCTTCCTTTCAGATAAAGGAAGAATTATATGGAGCGATAAACCAATTAGGATCCTCTTCCGCGACGGTAAAATTTTCGCTGAATCATATGGAGGAAAGATCACACTGCAAAAGGCAGGAGAAACCCTCCGAGATGCTTTCATGTACGGGAGCAGCCATTTCTTTCCACCCTCAGGTAAAACACCAGACCCATTACTTTTCACATCGCCTCAGTACAATACTTGGATTGAGCTGCAATATAATCAGAATGAAAAGGATATTATTAAGTATACATCCGATATTTCAATGAATGGATTTCCTTCCGGGGTGCTCATGATCGATGATAACTGGCAGAACAGATACGGTACCTGGAGATTTGACTGTGAGAAGTTCTCAGATCCTGCAGGCATGATGAAAAAACTTCATACCAGGGGATTCAAGGTGATGCTCTGGGTGGTCCCTTTTATCAGTGCTGATTCTCCGGTTTTCAGGGAGCTCGAGGCGAAGAAGGCACTGATTTTTGCCGACAGCACAAAAAGTAAACCGGCAATAGCTCAATGGTGGAACGGATACAGCGCTCTGGTCGACCTGTCTAACCCTGAAGGCTACAGGTGGTTCCATGATCAGCTCGATAATCTTGTAAAGGAATTCGGTGTTGATGGATTCAAGTTTGATGCCGGCGATCCTGAAAGCTACATGGGACGGTCATCGTTTAAGGATCTTATACCGGTTGAGCATTGCGAAGCATATGCCAGGCTGGGTCTGGAGTTTCCTCTCAATGAATTCAGGGCCTGCTGGAAAATGGCAGGGCAGCCTCTTGTGCAACGGCTTAGGGATAAAAGTCATACATGGGATGACGTGAGGGTACTCATTCCTGATATGATAGCTCTTGGGCTGATCGGCCACCAGTTCGGATGCCCCGATATGATAGGAGGAGGAGAATGCACCTCTTTCCAGGATAGCTCGATTATGGATGAGGAATTAATTGTCAGATCATCACAGGTTAGCGCTTTAATGCCAATGATGCAGTTCTCTGTGGCTCCGTGGCGTGTTCTGGACAAAACCAACCTGCGAATCTGCAGAGATATGGCTGATCTTCATCATCGCATGGGGCCGGAAATACTGGAAATGGCTAAAATGTCCGCCTCATCAGGAGAACCGATGGTGAGAAACCTGGAGTATGAATATCCCGGGAAAGGATACGAAAATATAATAGACGAATTCATTCTTGGAGGAAAAATCCTTGTTGCTCCCGTTGTTAATAAGGGTGAAAGAGCTCGGGAAGTTGTCTTCCCGGAAGGAACATGGAGAGGTGATGACAGCAGTATTGTGAAAGGACCTTCAAAGATCCGGATAGATGCACCGCTCGAAAGACTGCCATGGTACAGGAAAATCGGGTCCTGATGCCGCTTCCACCTATTTCGTGCCATTTATAAGGTTATATTGAAATTAATCATAACATAGAATGAGACTGAAGCATTTTTTATTGGCTGCAATCCTCCTGGCAGGAGGTATTGCAAGCGGACAAAAATACATAACCGTTGACAGAGATCAGCTTGTGCTCGATAACGGCCTTGTAAAAAGAACGATCCGTGTCGGAAAGAACAGCCAGGGTGTCCGCTCCCAAAGCTATATTCTCAAGAGTACCGGAGACGAATTTCTTTCGGAGGGTTCAGCTGATTTTTCAGTTGAGATCAATGGGAAACATCTGACCGGACTTGATCCATGGAAATGTCTTTCAGTAAATCCGCTGGAAGGAGAGAACAAAGGAGCGGGAGTTGTGATTGTTGCTGAACTTAAAGGGAGTAATATTAAAGCAGAGATCACTTATATGCTTTATCCTGGTCTGCCTCTCGTACGAAAGAAAATATCCTTTGAAAATACCGGCAAACAGGATCTGAAGCTTGAGGCTCCGGATATTGAGGATCTTCAGTTCGGAGAAACCTCAGTGGGTATTGAGTGCTGGGTCCTTCACGATTATGGCAGAGAAAAGTCGCTTGGACAGTATGTCGGAAATTGTTACGATCCTGTCATAGTCGTACATGAGGTGAACCGTCACAGGGGAATTGCCATTGGCAATGAGGCGCCGGGAGTGATGAAAAGAACCGCCGTTTTTCAGAAACATAATCAGATCACAGCCGGTCTGACACATTCTGATCAGACATTCGGTTTCAGAAAATGGCTCAGACCCGGCGAATCGTGGGAAAGTACATGGGTTTTCACGGCTCTTTATGACAAATCGGATGATCCGTATGCAGTACTGAACGGCCCGGTGAATGATTTTGTCAGGCTTTATATGGGGACAAGACTGTCAAAGATTCCTAAAAAGCCTGTGTTTGTGTACAATACCTGGGAACCGTTCCTTCACAATATAAATGACAAACTTATCAGGGAACTGGCTGATGCTGCCGCTGAATGCGGGATTGAAGAGTTTGTGATTGACGATGGCTGGCAGGATTCTTATGGCGACTGGGGTATAAATAAGGAAAAATTTCCGGAAGGACTGAAGCCTGTATTTGATTATATTAAGTCAAAAGGTATGAAACCGGGAGTATGGATAAGCATCGGTACTGCAGAAGCTAAAAGCAATGTTTACAGGAACCATCCTGAATGGCTTGTCAGGAAGGCCGATGGCTCACCCATCAGCCTTCATATGGATAATGACAAGATGTATGGATGGGAATCCTATTCGATGTGCATGACCACCGGGTGGTATGACTATATCAAAGGTGTCATTCTGAATCTCGTTAAAGAACATGGTCTTGAATATATAAAAGGCGATTTTGCAGTGGTCACAGGCGCCTATACTTCCGATAAGACCAGGTCGGGTTGCCATGCAAAAGATCATTCGATGCACAGGGACAGGGAAGAATCAATGCTTGAAATGTATCAGCGTACCTGGTCTTTATTTGATGACCTTCATAAAGAAGCTCCTGACCTTTTTATAGACTGTACATTTGAGACTATGGGCGCACAACAGCTTATTGACCTCGACATGTGTAAACATGCTGAAGGCAACTGGCTGTCAAATTTCGGAGATAAAGCTCCTCTGGGATCACTTAGGGTGAGACAGATGTCATGGTGGAGAACACCGGTCATTCCTGCTACCGCGATGGTGATCGGGAACCAGAGATTTGACGATCCCCAGTTCGAATTGTCGCTGATGTCACTTGCAGGATCCCTGCCGATAGTACTTGGCGATCCCAGGCTGCTTACGAAGGAACAGCGGCTGAGAATGAAAAGTTGGGCCGACTGGTTGAGGCAGATGGAAACAAAGCATGATTTCATGTCTTTCCGACAGGATCTCCTCGGCTATGGTGAACCTGCTGAGGGAAACTGGGACGGTTATCAGAGAATCAATTCAGATACCGGAACAGGAGGAATAGTGGGTATCTTCCGACAAGGTTCACCGGAAGTGCAGAGAACTGTCACTGTCGGTTTTCTTGACCCGGGAGCCGCTTATGAAGTCAGAAAAGCTCCGTCAGGAGAACTGGTGATGAATTCCACAGGTAAGGAACTGGCTGAACATGGTTTCAGTGTTAAACTGGATAAAAAATATGACGGAGCAGTTTTTGAGATCACAAGGAAAGGCTTCTGAAACAGGAAGTATTCTTGAAGGTAAATTCCCTTCACGATTTGTTTACTCGCCTAATTACTGGCAATGGTTCAGACACCGGCAGAATCACGGGCTTGTTCCTGAAGAAATACGCCACTGCATGACCTTGACTGACCTCTACAGGTACCTCGGGGTCGATATTTTCAGCAGGAACATTTATTGCGATCCGGAAGCATGCTGGTTCGGTGGATTATATGATGAAATAATTGAAGGCTTCGGGAATGAGGAGTCGGTAAGTTATTCCGGCAGCGACAAAGTGATCAGCAGAAAATATATCAGCAGTGAAGGTATCCTGGATGAAAAGCTTACCTATGTATTCAACGAATCAACATTGGTTCAGAATAAATTTTTGTTTGAAGACTATTACAGGGACCTGAAATTATTCAGGAAACTGGTTTCAGAGAGAAGATGGAAATTCAGACCGGAGAAGTTTGAGGCAGCCGTAAAAGATGCAGGGAATGATGGTATAGCTGTTGCAGGGGAATATTTCAGTCCCTTGAAGATGCTTCATATGGCAATGGGGCCTGTAAATGCTGTATACTTTCTCGCAGAGCGCCCTGTTGAAGCATCTGAATTGCTTGGATTTCATGAAGAAGCTCAGATTGAGAGTTTGGAAGAAGCTCTTGAATCCGGTGTGAGGGCAGTCATGTCAATGGATAATCTTGATACCATGTTCCATTCTCCCGACTATGTGGAGGCTTATTCTTCATCGTTTTATACCAGGGCAAGTGCCCTGTGCCACAAGTATAATGCTAAATTCTTCATCCACGCCTGCGGACAACAAAAAGATAATATAAGGCTAATAGACTCCTATGGGGTCGATGGGCTTGAGGGTGTCGCGTCTCCTCCTCTGGGAGATATTCTGCCTGAAGAAGCAATGTGTATGACCCGTGACAGTTTTATCATTACAGGAGGGATCAGTGCAATGGAGACAAGGAACCTTTCATCAGGAAAGGAGATCTTTGATTATGTAGAGGATCTGTTCCGGAGAATGCTTCCTTACAAAAACCGGTTTATCTTCGCTTCAAGCTGTAATACAGCCATCGATACGCAATGGGAGACAATCCTGAATTTCAGGGACGCGTGGCTGGAATTCCGTGAAATGGTTTGATGTGTCTGATAATACTTTTTACCGGATCAGCCATGGTATACTCCTGATGAAAACAGTGGATGCGGGACCTGGTCAAATCATTATTGTTTTCCCCTGCTGTGCGTATTTCAAAGCCGGATGAACAAAATTGTGCTTCGGATTATTTCCCTCTTCGCGATTATTTATCAGGATGAAGTACCTTTGGGTAAAATTAGGCATTATGATAACAACATGTGTTTATGTAAATGTTAAGGCTGACGCAGTTGACAGGTTTATTAATGCAACCATCATGAACCATCGTGAATCGATAAAGGAACCGGGCAACCTGCGATTTGATTTTGTCCAGCAGGTTGATGATCCCTGCAGATTCATGATCTATGAGGCCTATGTGTCTGAACAGGCTGCCACTGAGCATAAGAACACCCGCCATTACCAGGTATGGCGTGATACCGTTGCTGATTTTATGGCAGAGCCACGTAAAGGAGTGAGATATAATATTATTGAACCAAGCGACAGATCGAGATGGTGAAACAGTTTCAGTTTGCTAAACTTCCGAAAATCATATTCCGCGACGGAGCAATTACAGGATTGCCCGATCAGATACTGGCCTTTGGTAAACAAGTAGCATTGGTAACAGGAAAAAAATCGTTTGCAAATTCCCCTGAAGCGCTGAGATTATTTAATGAATTTGAGAAGAAAGCTATCCGGTGGTCTTTTTATTCCATCCCGGGTGAACCATCTCCTGATGAGATAGACAGGTACGCTGCCAGAGCCGCATCAGAAAATATTGAAGTAGTCGTCGCTATAGGAGGGGGAAGCGTGCTCGATGCCGGTAAGGCAATATCTGCGATGGCAGGCATGGATAAACCGGTACAACGCTTTCTTGAAAGTGTCGGAGATCTTGAGCACCCTGGTACCAGAATGCCTCTGATCGCTGTTCCGACTACTTCGGGTACCGGAAGTGAGGCAACCAAAAATGCCGTCATATCAAAAACAGGAAAAGACGGATTCAAGAAATCTCTCCGGCACGATAATTTTGTGCCTGATCTGGCTCTGATAGATACTGGATTGACCAAAGGATGCCCTCGTGATATTACGGCTGCCAGCGGCATGGACTGCTTCACCCAGCTTACCGAAGCATACTTGTCTGACAAAGCCCTGAACTACACAGATGCTCTTGCCATGGAAGGCCTCAGAGCAGTAAGGGATTATCTGGAGAAATGTGTCTGTGACGGATCAGACATGGAGGCAAGGGCAGGCATGTCGTTTGCTGCTCTTACTTCAGGTATCTGCCTGGCCAATGCCGGACTTGGGGTGGTGCATGGTTTCGCGTCATCAGTTGGCGGTCTGTTTGAGATTCCTCACGGGGTGGTCTGCGGATCTCTTATGGCAAAGGCTAATGAAGTTGCCGTGCGGGAGCTAAGAAAAATGAAAGATAATAATACTGCCCTGAAAAAGTATTCTCAACTGGGACGACTTTTTGTTTCCACTGAGAATAAACCGGATGATTATTACATAGATGCCTTCATCGGATATATTGCTGAACTTACCTCCGCACTTGAAATTCCCGGATTTGCAGGTTACGGAATTGGTGAAATTGATATCCCGGAGATTTGCAGGATAACTGAGAATAAGAATAATCCGGTGAAGCTTGGAGAAACTGAAATGGCAGAAATACTGTCATCAAGATTGTTCTGATGGACCAAGATGCATTTATTAGTGGTATTTCCGACAGGCTTCCTGAAAGGACAAAAAAATATTATTTCAGATTCAAAATCTGTCCGGGCTGCAGAAGGATCTTCTGGGAAGGTTCTCATTTTGAACGGATGAAAGCGAAAATTGACTTCCTTATAGCAAATTATCCTGCAAACAGGGCAGTATAACCCTGATTTACTTCTGGCTGATCTGTTTATTGAACTCTATGATCTCAAACAGAGGACCATTAGTAACCTTTCCTGTTTTAAAGCCAGATGATAAATACATCCTTTGAGCAGGATAGAAGAAGCTGTGGTTGCCGGTCAGTACGGATATATCTCTGAAACCCGATACTCTGAACTTTTCTTCAATTGTCTCTATCTGTCTTTTCCCATATCCACGATTGCGCTGTGAGGGTATAATGCAGTTCTGACCGATTATTCCTGTCGGGTAATTCCTGTCATCCCAGCTGAAATACCCGATAACAGTGTCATTTATACACGAAAACAATACATGATCACTGATTACGGGATTATCATATGCATCCTGATCTTCCTGTTCCCACCGGGCATAAAGCTCCATTTTCCGGTCGGGGAAGCTGCTGGTAAAATCCTGATAGCTTAATTTAAGGATGTCTGATATTGTCCCTTTTTTATACGAAGTAACAGGTTTGAAAATAATCATGATCCAAATTCATATATTTCCCATCTTCAGGTTCCCTTTCCGGATGAATTCAGTATCCGTCGTCGTTACTACCTTTGCAGTTTCAGACGTGACAGTTTCATTTATTCTTAAGGTCTTTCCATTTTTCAGAGATATCTTTTTCTCCTTCAAAATAGGTCGTCCTCGATCCCTTTTTGTAGATTTCAAATGATGGAATTATCAAAATCTTCTCTGAATCAGGATATTCACAGACGTCGAAACCAATGAACGTTCTGATATCAATATATGTACAGGGTTCCGTAGTGTGATTATGAAACTGGTGCGCTCCTGATTCTCCCATCTCGAAAAATGCAAGATCACCTTCATTGATAATTTCAAGCCCGTCAGGAGTTCTTAAGGTCATCGAACCGGAAATGACCATAAATAGCTCTTCAGCGTACCTATGAAAATGGTATGGTGCCGAAAACTGACCTGGGTTTAACAATCTGATATCAAAGTTCAGGTTCTTAGGATTCAGACCAATCCTTTTTCTTGAAAAATCTGAAAACAAACGGAAGTTGTCAATTTTGTTTGGATCTTCCCTGAATTCCCTGTCTTTAGCTTTTAAAACTGTTGCCATATTATTAAGATATTAAGTTAATTTTCTCAGATTATCTGCATTACGCCGGTTCGAATGCCATCTGGATGTAATGGTATCTACATGATAGGGTTATGCAAATACTCAAACATCAGGTTGATTGAACAGCGCAGTTCACATATCTGCCGGTTCCTGTGTTCCCCTTTTTTATATGCAGGGTTTAAATGAATGCATTTTGAATGTCATGTTGTTTATGTTTTACTGTTTTTTTCTGATACACCTGGCTTTTTCACTCCATGATTTTAATAAATAGTTTCATATTGTCAAAATTGTGTTAAATCTACATATATTAGATCTACTCTGACAGATTCAAAAAAAATTAAGAATCAACCTGATTTGCCCCTATTGCCCATGGGGGCAGGTCTATTTTTCAACTATTCCCTTTTAGGGTAAGGGGTAAAATAGCAGAAATATCAGATCAAAAGCTAATCTGTCAAAATAGAATTAGGTTGCTATAAATTTATTTGGTGCAATTCAAATGGATTTAATACAGGAAAATACCGATTATTTTTTATCCTGCCTCAGATCATCTGAAATGATGACGAACCTTGTACTGGAGCCGGAGTAATGCCAGTAATCATGGATTCATGCAAAGTTTAGAAATTATCAGGTTTTATTCTCTGATAAAAAATGTATATTAGTTGCTGTTACTAAAACCATGTTTCCTGGAGGGAACTAAATTAAACCAGTTATATGAAAAAAAGCAATTTATTTACCGCATTACTTTTGGCATTGAGTCTTTTCTGCAGTCAGGCAGTTGAAGCTCAGCTTCCAAAAGAAACAGATGCTCAGAAGGCCCAAAGAATGAAATGGTGGACGGATGCCCGTTTCGGGATGTTCATTCATTGGGGATTATACGCTCTTCCTGCCCGTCATGAATGGGTGAAGAACCATGAGAAATTGACCAATGAGCAATATCAGAAATATTTTGATGAGTTCAATCCTGACCTCTTTGATCCTCATGAATGGGCAAAGATGGCCAAAGCTGCCGGGATGAAATATGTTGTTCTTACGGCCAAGCATCACGAAGGATTCTGTCTTTTTGATTCAAAATTTACTGATTACAAGGCGCCCAATACTCCTTGCGGGAAAGACCTTATAAGGGAATATGTCGATGCATTCAGAGCTGAAGGGCTGAAGGTCGGGTTTTATTACTCGCTGATTGACTGGCATCATCCGGATTATACTATCGATGCCATGCATCCTCTTCACCCGGACTCAGATACGGCATATGCACGTATGAACAAAGGCCGTGATATGAGTAAATACAGGGAATATATAAAGAATCAGGTAAGGGAACTTCTTACCAATTATGGTGAGATAAGTGTTATCTGGTTTGATTTCTCATTCCCAGGTAAACATGGTAAAGGACATAATGACTGGGATTCAGAAGGGATACTCAAAATGGCCCGCTCTCTCCAGCCCGGGATCATTGTAGACGACAGACTCGACCTGGGTGATGTAGACGGCGGATGGGACTTTGTTTCACCGGAACAGGTCAAGGTAGATAAATGGCCTGAAAAGAATGGTAAAAAGATTGCATGGGAAACCTGCCAGACATTCTCAGGTTCATGGGGTTACTATCGCGATGAAACTTCCTGGAAGAACCCTGCCCAGCTTGTCGAACTGCTTGTTGAGTCAGTCAGCAAGGGCGGAAACCTTCTTCTTAATGTAGGACCTACTGCACGCGGAGTATTCGATTACAGGGCACAGGACAGATTAAAAGCGATGGGAGAATGGATGAAATATAACAGCCGTTCCGTTTATGGATGTACAGAGGCTCCGTCAGGGTTTAAGGCTCCTGCCAACACTCTTCTTACTTATAACCCTGTATCCAACAGGCTTTATGTCCACCTCCTTGCATATCCAATGGGGGCGGTCGTACTGAAGGATATGGCATCCAAAGTGAAATATATTCAGTTCCTGCACGATGCGTCAGAGATAAACTATAGCCAGGGAACCAATGAAAATAAAAATGACCTGATACTGGAGCTTCCTATCCTGAAACCAAACACTGAAATACCTGTTCTGGAAGTAATTCTTAAATAAATCAGCACGGGAATTAAAATGTCTCTGTGAACTGTTTGTATCACAATGTGTAAGCTGCCTTAAAGCCAGGGTGCTTGTAAGTGATACAAAGAATTTTGAAAAAATAAAAGAGGGTGTCGGCAAGAATCTGGCACCCTCTTTCACGTCTTTATAAATATCCCTGGCTTCTTTCTGTCTGTGATGAAATTTCTCAGAAGATGGTTTCAATTATTTTGATCATACATATCTGTTTGACGATAGTCAGATGGTTACAGAGTCGAAGACTACAACTTTCTCCCACAATCCGCTACACTCCTCTATGAATTTTAAATGTATGGGATGGGTTTGGTAGATATCATGGTCTGCCTTATTCCTGAACGTTGCTACCAGTGAGTAGGTATACGATCTGTCGACCACATCCCTTCTTGTAGGCGCGGGCACCCCGAGATGCGTCTTCACGATGGTTTCAACTGTAACCAGTTTTTTCAGCTCCGCCTCAAATTTTGTCCTGTCCTTTTTATTCTCCGGATCTTTGAACCAGAAGCAGACATGGTGTACAAAATATTCCAGTTGTCGGGCCATAGTATAATCAGATTTCAATTACAATTATTGTATCGGTATCATCCTGTAATTCTTTCGGAACAGAAATCGTTATTCCAAAGGCATCCTGTTTGAATTTGAGTTTCGCAGCGCTGGAGTAAAGGGTAACATTCTTTACTTTTTTACCAAATTCCGGGATGAGAAGATTATTCTCTTCCGGATTGAGGAGATGGATATATACCTTATTGCCTTTTATTGTTGACACACCCCAGCTCTTTGGCGAAACAGGGCCGCCTCTTGTTCCATATATTGTCTCTCCGTTCTTGTCCATCCATTTACCGATCTCATGCAGAGTGGCAATAAATTCGGGCTGGATCCGTCCATCGGGCATGGGGCCGACATTAAGCAGAAAATTTGAATTATAGCCTGCTGCTTTTACCATATACTGAATAAGAGTTTTGACCGACTTGAATTCCTTGTCGTTGATATTGAATCCCCATGCATTGTTCATGGTTTCACATGTTTCAAGGGGAATGTTGCCTACCTTTGAATCACCTGCGAATCCGGTTGTGTTGTGGCCGGGAAGGTCTTTCTCAAACATCTGGAAGTCTTCACCAGGGAATGGGGCCAGATGGTGGTTGCTCCCGATAAGACAGGCGGGCTGAAGACTGTGGATCAGTCCGTAAGTACGGTCGAGCCTCCAGTCTGCATTCTTTTTATCCCAGAAACCGTCGAACCATATTCCGCCGACCTCGCCATAATTGGTCAGCAGTTCCTTGAGCTGCCCGTCCATATAATCAAGGTATTTGTTCCAATCACCTTTTTCGGGTCTTCCGCTGGTTTTTCCTGTGTAGCCAAGAGGGTAGTAATTTTCCTGGTACCAGTCGAGCTGTGAATGATAAAAGAAGAGTTTGATGCCCTGTTTCCTGCATTCTTCAGTCAGCATCCTGATAACGTCTTTGCCGTAAGGCGCGCGATCTACAATATCCCAGTCTGTAAGCTTTGAGTCGAACATCGCAAATCCGTCGTGATGTTTACTTGTAATGGTTATGTATTTCATGCCTGCAGCCTTGGCCATAGCGACCCATTCTTTTGGATCGTATTTTATCGGATTGAAAAATGCAGGAAGTTTTTCATAGGATTTCTTATCGATTCCCCTGTTATTCATAACCCATTCTCCGTCGCCAAGAACGCTGTAAACGCCCCAGTGGATGAAAAGTCCGAATTTGGCATCCTGGAACCATTCCCTTGCCTTGAGGTTTTCTGCCGTCGGCGTATAGCCCGCCTGTGCAAAGCAGTTTATTGTTGCCGCGATTATTAGTACCGTGATTGTGATTTTACGTAACATGTTTTTATCTTATTATTGTTAACAATTAAATTGAGTTTGTACTTGGTTACCGGTTATTTTGTTTTCAATGCATTTCCAAGATCTTCAAGGATTGGCTGTGCTGATATTTTTTCACCTGTAGCTCCGAGCATCCACAACTGTGGTATCAGTCTTCCCTGCCTGAAGATCCTGTCTACCTCGTCAGAGAATTTTTTGCCTTTGATAAAACGTTCGATTTGATTTTCAATCATCTGTCCGTATGCATAATTTGACAGATATAAAGGCACCTCTACCATGTGTGAATAAATGGCAAGGATCGGTGAGTCTTTTATCCCGAATGCGGGTGCAAAATATTTGTTCCAGACTTCAGTGGATATCCTCAAGGTAGCCTCTTTCAGGGCAGCGGGAGTGGCTTCCGGATTATCATAAAGCCATTTCCAGAGATTCATTTCAACCATGCTAACTCCAATAATCTCCATCAGCGACAATGCGGAATTCATTGTTTCGAGTCTGGCGGCTTCATTGTTATCCTGATTGATTCCCAGGAGGTAAAGGTCGCGGCTCTGGAACAGAAAAGCCAGAGCTTCGGTGAATGCAGTATTCGGTACTCCTGACAACATGTAATAATCAACATCGTAGGTTGAAATAGTCTGTTCAACGTTGTGACCAAATTCATGGACCGCTATGTTATATCCTTTGTAATCCATGCCATTATCTCCTATCCTTGTCCGTAGATGCGAAACGGCGCCTTTCATTGCTGTACCTGCTGCATGACCTGATCCGCGTGCAGGATCGACAACAATCTTCGAAGAAATATATTCTGCCCTTTCCGGTGACCATCCGAGTTTTTTGAGTATCGATGGTATCCCTGACTTAAACGCGGCGGGGTTAGGATAAAGCTTTGATGTCTTTGCCGTAAGAAGATCTTCGGAGATGGTTCCCTGCGTTCTGAATCCGTTATACCAGATATCATAGGGTCGCGGATCACGACCTAGCCTCTGTTTTATCACTTTTGCAAGGTCGGTAAGAAGAGGTGAACTGAGGTATGAATCGAATAATGTTTCAACATCTTTTTGCGACATCTCCATCTCCCATGAGAATTTTCTCTTGATTGCAGTATTCATTTCAGGGCAGAAAGCGTCAACTTTTCGTGAAACTTTAAAGATGTCAAGTATATGTGCATACCTGCTATCGGGTTCATAAGCAGCGGTCACCGTCTGACCTCCCCTGGTTACTTTATTTGAATATGGGCTCCATTCATAATCGGGGTTATTGATGACATCTTTCGGCACTTCCTGTCGTATTATACGCTCCATTACCTTATAGATCATCTCCTGCTTTTCGGCTCCTTTCTCCTTGTCGGCATAATCGGCTTTCAGTTCATCTCTCAGGTTCCAGTGGGAGAGCAGAGTCATGCCGTCGGGGAAGAGCTGTCTGTTATCATCAGTCCGGAGTTTCCCCATGCAGATATTATACTCGGCAATATACATTTCAGCGTTTCCTGTTACAGTCCCCATTTCCTGGTTGAGTTCTGCAGGTATCCTGGTAACGAACATATCACCCAGACGCGCCATGGCCCATTCTTCACGGCTCCATCCCTGTCCAAGCTTTTCCTTCTCCTCCAGGGCGAAATAGGGGAAATTCAAAGCGATGACAAATGCTATTTTATTTGAATAGAAGTCATCCTGAACGTGGGCTCCGACAGAATAATTGCCGAACATCTGATCTATCTCATCTATCTTTCCCACCGACAGATCCAGAACCTTTCTGAGATCAAGGGTTATCTCATTCATGTTACCGCTGAGAGATTCAAGATAGTAACTTATTTTTCCGAAAACGGATTTCCGTTCTTCAGGATCTGAAATATAGGCGCCATTGACGAAGGTGATGAATTGTTGTGGGGTGCCGTCTTCCTGGCGCCAGAGTGATGCGGCATGCTTTATTCCCTTCAGCAGGAGCTCCTCATTTGTAATCTTACGCGATTTTTTGACACTATCGGCCGCTGCTTTACAATATTCATCAGTGATAAACCCTGATGTAATCGTATCGGCCTTCTTTTCCTGCCTGCCCGAGCAGGCTGTCAGTAATGCCAGAAGGATCATCAGTACTTTCTTCATAGTTTATGTTTTTGGGAGTGAGTAATTATTTGTGAGCGGGGCTGGTCAGTTTGCGGAAGATATCTATCTGTTCTTTCATGGCAGCAATCCTGTCGGGAGGGTTGGTTCTTGCTTCAAGGAGAATCCATCCTTCATAACCGATACCCTTGAACATATCGAACAGTTGTTGATATGGATAGTCGCCGGCATTCAATTCACGGACATGGACTGTATCGCCGAACCATTTTTTCAGAAGATTGAAATTGGCTTCCAGCCCTGGGGGCAGCAGATCGACATCATTCGAATTCCAGCAGATCTTAACATCTGATGCTGTAACCTGGTCAAATATCGATCTCATCACCGACGGGTCCTGTGTCTTATTCCCATGTACCTCAACCCTGACAAGCTGCCCGTAATCTGCTGCGAATCTGCCTATTTCATTAAGCGCTGCCGCAATTTGTGCTATGGTCTTTTCCTTTGGTACTGAGGCAGGAAGATCGTTCGGTTTGACTTTGATGCCTGTTGCTCCGATATCCCTGCAAAGTTTTATATACTCTTTTGTCTGATCGATATTCATCCTGAGCTCAGCAGGGTCCGGACTATGATATTCGAAGTTCGAACCATAGCCAATGCACGTTATACCTGCATCGGAGAACATTCTCCGCACATCTGCACGCTGCCCTGCATTCAGGTTGATCTCCACCTTATGGGCATGCTGCGTGCGGAGTTCAACACCATGATAACCTGTGCTTTTGCAGTTGGATATAAGTGTGGGAAGATCCCAGTCCTGAGCCCAGAGATAGGTTACAAGACCGAATTTCATAGTGTGTTTATCCCTGATCAGCGCTGCATTCAGATTTCTGATAGTTGCAAGACCTGCCCCGGCTGCAAGACTTTTCTGAATGAAGGAACGCCTGGATATATATTTTTTCATCTTATAATTTGTTTTGAGTATTAACTGACTGAGATTTAATCAATGAGATGAGAATATCCTTATTTCAGTTTTCTTTTTTTCAGGTTGAATGACCAGGCTGAAATCATTTTCAGAACAACAGTAAGTTCCGGACCAGCTATTTTCATCCGATTGATTTTAAACAGGTTTATAAATTTAATATTTTTTTATGCAGGATGGAGCGCCGGATATACGGATTATCATTCCTGATTCTCTTCAACGATATCTGTTGTTTCCCCTTGTTCCCCGGCTTCCTGATCAGGATCACCTGAATTCAGTATCCTGGCAGCTTCCGCAGCAGGCAGTTCCTGAATGGTCCTGAGTTTACGCCTGATGGCTTTGGACCTTGTGCCGACAAGCTTTTCAATATTCCCGCTTGCCAGAATGATCTGATTCTGTGCTTTTTCCAATACCTGCTCAAAGGTGTCGAATTCGGTCTTCACTGCACCAAGTATCTTCCATACCTCACTCGATCTCTTTTGCACTGCAAGTGTCCTGAATCCCATCTGGAGACTGCTGAGGAAAGCAACAAGGTTTGAAGGGCCCACAACGGTTACGTTAAAGTCACGCTGCACAGCTTCAAAAAGACCCGTCCTTGAAAGAATCTGGGCATACAGACCTTCTGTCGGTACGAACATTATCGCGAAGTTGGTCGTATCAGGCGGGGAGATATATTTCTGCCAGATGGTCTTTGCAGATTTGAGGACGCTGGCATCAAAAGCTCTTTCTGCTTTGGTTATTTCCTCCCTTGAATGGTCTGCCATGTTCTCATATATTTCAATAAGCCGCTGATAATCTTCCACAGGGAACTTGGAGTCAATTGCAAGGAGAACCGGTTCTTCGGGATTCTCGTTCCCGGGCAGCTTAATTGCAAATTCGACAACATCCCGAGTTCCCGGTTTGACAACAACATTCTTCAGGAATTGATCAGGTGAGAGGTATTGATCCAGGATAGTACCCAGCTGTATTTCGCCCATAGTCCCCCTGGTCTTGACATTCGACAATACTCTTTTGAGGTCTCCCACTCCTGTGGCAAGCTTCTGCATGTCGCCAAGCCCTTTGTAAACGAGTTCAAGCTGATCGGAAACCATCTTGAAAGATTCACTTATACGGGTATTGAGCGTTTCCTGAAGTTTTTCATTGACTGTCTCGCGCATCTTTTCAAGCTTGGCGCTGTTATCCGTTTGCATTTCCCTGAGCTTAACCTCTACTGTCTCCCTCATCTTTTCAAGCCGGGTCTCGTTGTTCTGGGCCTGTTCACGCATCCTTGTCATCAGAGTCTCGAAATTGAGCCTTTGGGTCTCGTTAAAGTCCCTGATGTTCTGCGATAAACTGTTATTGAATGACTCCAGCGAATTCCGGAGTTCATCGCGGTTATCCTTGGCGGTTTTTGATGATTCCTCCCTGCTTCGCTGAAATTCCTCCCTGAGAAAACCATTTACCTTGTCAAGACTGCTTCCGAAGACAGCCAGAGATTCTTTCACTGCCCCAATTTCACCGGTATCCTTTGACCGTGAAAGAAGTATCATTAGCAGAACAACAACCAGAAGGAGAATACAGATCGATACGGCCAGCAGGATATTTGTCATACAAAAAGCAGATTTTATCTGGTTTGAAAGCTCTAAATTACCAATAATAGTTTAATCGGTAATCCTGCTGCATCAATTACTTGATTGTACTATGACCATTCCTCCTATGATCTCTTTATCAGGTTGAAGTTGCCGGAGACCGGACTGGACACAGATTTTGTTAGTAATGTCCTTAAATTGATAATCATTGTTCAGACAGATATATAATACCGGGAATTCATTAAATTTATCAAAAATTCCATATACCGCCAGGTTTGAATTCACGGTGGGATCTCTTTGAAAGATGGTTGAAGGCGGAATGCATGATCTTCAAATAATGGTTTACGGGACTTCTTAAGTAAAACTCCCGTTGAGCGGAAATTCAAGCCTATGGCAGTGACATGATGATAATTTATAAGAGAAAAAATCCCTATTTTAAAGAGATCATGTTCGTTAAAAATGCGTAAGAATGGCCAGCAGAATTGTGATTATTATCATGGCTGTCATCATATCAGGATGCAGCGGGAAGAGCCCGGTCAGAAAAGATTTTAAGGCTAACCAGGTTACCCTGAATGAAATCCCGGTATTGTTTAACGGACGACCCGTAACCGGATGGGTAGCCACGAACTTCGGACCCCAGGGACCGGTTAGAGTTTCCGGTGGAGATATATTCCTGGGAATGGGTGACGGATGCACAGGAATTACATGGCAGGGTCAGTTCCCGGAGATGAACTATGAAGTGGATCTGGATGCGAAACGAGTGGAGGGAAATGATTTCTTCTGCGGAATGACCTTTCCAGTGGGTAAAGCTCCATGCACTCTGATCGTAGGAGGATGGGGAGGAACAACAGTGGGGCTCAGCAGTATCGACGGAGAGGATGCCGCGCGTAATCAGACAAGAAAGCTTATGAGCTTTGAGAAAAACATATGGTATCATATAAGGCTGGCTGTTACTGAAAAGAACCTGACGGCATGGATCGATACAATGAAAGTAGTGGATTTTAATACCAAAGCGCACCGACTTTCAATACGACCTGAGGTTGAGTTGTCAAGACCATTCGGTATTGCTTCGTGGAATACAACAGCAGCGATACGGAATGTGGCTGTAACTTCAAAATAAAGAGTTTCCATGGCAGGGACTGATCATATTTTTGTCTTAATCCGGCCTGATGATGTATAGAAAGATTCAATGAATCAGATAAGTGACTGATCAGGGTGCAAAATTTTTCAGCTCGTGTTTCATATCCGAACTTTTCTTTAACTTTAGAAACAATTGATCAACAGTTTAATACCTAATCAATCATTCTATGAAAACATTTTCAATGCTGCTTGCTGCTACAATAATATGTGTTTCAGTAAGCTCATGCACAAGTCAGCCCAAGGCTGTACCTCCGCAGAAAACGGGTATCCCGGAATTTCTCGGACAATGGACTATCGATATTCATGGCGGCAGTGTTGGCTGGCTTGAAGTACGGCAGGAAGATAAATACCTCGATGGAGACATTCTCTGGATCGGAGGGAGCGTGGTTCCCGTATCATCAATTTTCCTGGCAAAGGATAACACCCTTGTTGTTCAGCGTTCAAACGATGTTGTGAGAAAAGTTGATGAGAATAAAACACCTGTCAGATCCCAGGTGATTACCGAATGGCTTGAAATCGGAAAAAGTGGCGAAAAGATCTGCGGTATTTTATTATCTCCGAAAAATGACGGCACCGGGGTTGACACAACAACATTTGTCGGTACAAAGCTTCCTCCGCTTCCTCCTGCTCCAGATCTTACCAAAGTTAAGTTCGGGCAGCCTGTCACTCTGTTCAACGGGAAGGATCTTACAGGATGGAGACTGATAAATGATAAGCAGAAAAATGGGTTTTCTGTAGCCGACGGTGTATTGTCGAATAATCCTGTTCAGCTTGAAGGACAGCCTCATGTCAGCTATGGAAACATCAGAACTGACCAGGTCTTTGAAGACTTCAACCTCAAACTCGAAGTGAATGTGCCGGCAGGAGGGAACAGCGGTGTTTATCTCAGAGGGTTGTATGAAGTACAGGTGCTCGATTCCTACAAGAAAGACCTCGACAGCCATAACATGGGCGCTGTTTACAGCAGGATCAAACCTACAGTGAGCGCTGAAAAGCCTGCCGGAACATGGCAAACCCTTGATATAACGTTGTGCGAAAGACATGTGACTGTGATCCTGAATGGCGTCAAGATAATTGACAACCAGCCCGTTTTTGGCCCGACCGGAGGTGCAATTATCTCGGATGTATTTTCTGCAGGACCAATCTACCTCCAGGGAGACCACGATAAAGTTCAGTATAGAAACATGGTCCTGACACCGATAATTAAATAACCGGTCTGTCAGGATAATATAGGTTTGTGTTTATGGTTCTTGCCGGTGAAATTCTTCTGCCATACATCGAGTTGGAGATTATGCCGGCAAGTTCCATCTTAATCTGAAATCTCAATTGACATGAGACGGATACTTTTACTGCTGATCACACTGATGGTCCCGGCGACAGGCTTCCCGGCCCAGGATGGGAAAAAGGTTATTGTTAAGGCAGGAACCAGTGTTGTAGACTATTTTTCAGGCGCCGACAGATACCGTTATCCTTCGTTTGTTGAGGCTAATGTTCTTTTCAGAAATGGAAGGGTTAATAAGCTTAAGCTGAATTATGATATACTGTTCGGAGAAATGGTATTTATCCAGGATCACGATACTCTGGCTATCATAAAGAAGAAAGAAATAAGATATGTTGCGCTGCCGGACACTTTTTATTTTAATGACGGATATATAGAGCTCATCAGGAGCGAGACCCCGAGAGTTGGGGTGAAGAATATTGTGAAGCTGAACGATGTTCTTAAAAAGGGCGCCTATGGAACTACGGCCAGGGCAGGAGCCGTTGATGCATATGACAGGATGGACCGCCAGGGCAATGCTTTCGCCCTGATTCCTGATGAAGACCTCGAACTGAAGACCGTATCTCAATATTATATTGCAGATGCCCTTGGTAATTTTATCGAATTCAACAAAAAAAATGTTCTCCAGCTTTATCCGGAGAAAGCTGATGGTATCAAGGCTTTTATAAAGGCGGGACGGATCAGCTTCGATTCACGGCAGGATATGATAAAACTCGCAGAATTCCTGCATAAAATGTGATCCGGAGAAGTGATCCGGATCTGTTCACGATACAACATAATCAATCGGGGAATTGATGAATTCCAGAATGTTGTTACCATATCTCCTGGTCCTTTTTGCAGTTAACACTATTGCATGCAAACAGGGCAGTCCTGGAATTACTTTCAGGGAAGAAAGAATGCCTGTTATTCAACCTGATTATTTTAATTCCACCATTCCTCCAAACATAGCTCCGTTGAATTTCAAAATCAGAGAAAAGGGCAGCTACTTCAGGATCATCATTTCTCCGTCAACAGGCAACCCTCTTGTTATAAAATCTGACGACGGTAATGTCAGAATACCTTCCGGCAGGTGGAAAGAACTGCTTCTGTCCAGCCGTGGAAAAAAGATACTGATCGATGTTTTTGCAGGAGAGGGTTCCGGAACCGAAAGAAAATTTGCCGTATCAGCAATAAATGTTGCCAGTGAACCGGTAGATCCTTATCTGTGCTACCGGCTCCTTTATCCCGGATACCGTTCCTGGTCAGAAATGCAGATTGTACAACGATCGCTGGAGGATTTTTCTGAGACACCTGTAATTGATAACCGGATTCTTGACAATAATTGCATTAACTGTCATTCATTCAATAAAAACGATCCGTCTGAATTCCTGGTTCATGTAAGAGGGACAAAAGGAGGTACGTGCTTCCTGAGCGGCTCCAGCCTCAGAAGAACTGATCTGAAAACGAAAGAGATGAAGGCTAATGCGGTTTATCCGGCCTGGCATCCTTCGGGCCACTTCGTTGCATTCTCTTCCAATAAGACAGTGCAATCATTCCACATGCGCCCTGAGAAAAACATAGAGGTCTATGACCTTTTCTCTTCCATAGTTATTTATGATCTGCGTGATAACGAAATGTTTTCCTGCAGTGATTCAGTTAGTGCAGGATTCATGGAAACCTATCCGTGCTGGTCACCCGACGGTAATCGGCTTTTCTTTTGCCGGGCCGTGAAGGCAGCTGATGAAAACGGTTTTATAACAGCCAGATATGATCTGATGAGCAGAACATTCGATGCAGGACACAGATCATTTGGTAAAACTGAAATGGTTTTTAATGCAAGCGCTGAAGGGAAATCAGTTTCATTCCCTGAAGTGTCTCCCGATGGTAAATATTTGATATTCACTCTTCATGATTACGGAACATTCTCAATATGGCACAAAGAGGCTGATCTGTGGCTGCTTGAACTGGCCACAGGAAAAGCGTCACGAATGGGGCTCAACAGTGATTCTGCCGAAAGCTGGCATTGCTGGTCCACTAACGGGAAATGGATAGTGTTCAGTAGCAAGAGGCTGGATGGTCTTACTGCAAGGCCCTTCGTATCATATTTTGCTGCTCCCGACAGTTGTGGAAAACCATTTGTGCTCCCTCAGTACGATCCATGTTTCTATGACAGGTTCCCGAAAACATTTAACAGGCCTGAGTTTATCTCAGCTCGCTTAAAGATCGGGCCCCGTGATTTTTACAAGGCTTCCCGGCAACAACCTGTCAGACCCGCCTGGGTAAATAATCAGGACAAAAGCTCAAGATGAAGACTAGGCAATATATGAAAGACCGGAAAGTGGATAAGCCGTGGTATGAGAAGCTGCTGCCTGAATCGGGCAAAGTACATTATATGACTGCATTTGCCTGTATCCCCCTTCTGGTAATTTCACTGGCATACACATTATTGCTGGGTAGAAGCATCTTCTATTTTCAGGAAAGCAAAGTGCTTTTCATTTTCTCAAACTGGTATCTGAGCAAATTCACAAATATTCCAGGCGGACTTCTTGTCTATGCCGGTAATTTTCTTACTCAGTTCTATTATTATCCGGTAATAGGATCAGCCATCTATGCGCTGTTATTGTGCTTGTCTTTCCATGTTTTCAGAAAGTTGACACTGGTATCTGATGCCGGACAACTGCCTGTTCTTCTTGCCTTTCTGCCAGCTTCTACCGTGCTTCTTCTGCAGTCAGAATATCACTTTCATATTTATCATCTTCTTGGATTTATCCTTTCGTCAGGTTGGTTTATCATTTCTACCCGGCGGTTTTCAGGACCAGTCAGGATACTGTCTTTCCCTTTCCTTTATTACCTGGCAGGATCCTACGCTTACATTTTTGCTCTGCTTATTCTTATACACTCTTTATATTTTACCCATGCTAAGCTGAGATTGATCCGGATATCCTCAATTACTGTCGTATGTACGGTAACTTACTTCATCTTCAGAGAGTTTATTTTTCTTCAACCACATGAAAGGTTTCTGACTTATCCTCTTTTTGTCAGCGAAAACGGCAAACTGAACCTTGTTTTCATTCTGCTGTCATCATACCTGGTTTTGCTTCCCGTAATATCCGATATAATAAGTAAGTCTGTTTCATGCAAAGCTGCCGGACGCTACGCTGTTCCTGTTGGTTTGATACTGACGGCTTTGGCAGTTGTGATTTTCCTGTTTAACACCTATGATCCCGTGATCGCAAATGTGAGCAGGTTTGACAGACTCGCTGAGGAAAGAAACTGGGATTCGATTATAATGGAGCATGAAAAAATTCAGTCTGATAATGTTATTGAACAATACTATTATAATCTTTCCCTGGCAGAAAAAGGTGAGTTATGCAGCAGGATGTACTTCGGGAGGCAGAGCAACGGATCTCTGGCGCTTACACTTGTGAGGACAGATGAACAATCGCACAGGTCAATGTTGTTCTATTATGCTGTCGGCCTGTCCTGTGAAGCCCACCGTCTGGCCTATGAACAGATGGTTCAGCATGGTTACAGACCTGATAATATTAAAATGCTTATTCTGACCGATCTTATCGGCGGTAATTATGCAGTGGCTGAACGATACATCAGAGTCATGAAAAAGACAATGTTTTACCAGAACTGGGTGCAGAAATATGAACGTATGCCGGGCAGACCTGACGCGATACAGGCAGATCATGAGCTGGGCAGACAGATATCACTCCTGCCTTTAAAGGATTTTTATATACAGTCGGACGATTTCAGGAACATTGATATGCTTCTTGAATCAAACCCTGGTAACATTCCTGCTTTCGAATATTATCTGGCCAGATTACTTTGTGAAAAAGACCTGGTGGAAATAGGGAAAGAGGTCAGAAAACTTAAAGAGAAGGGATATCAGCGTATTCCAAGACATATAGAGGAAGCGATCGTTTCACTTGTTAATGTAACAGGAGAATTTCCTGACCTAGGTGGCCTGGAAATCAGCAAAGAAACCGATCAGCGTTTCCTGGCATATTTTGACAGATTGAAAGCTTTTCATAACGATAGGAAACTTGTCTGGAAAGGTATTAAAAAGGAGGAGAGGAATACTTTCTGGTTCTATCTGCAATTCGGACATGCCGGTAAAAGTGTTCTCACCAGGGGTGATTCCGATCAAAGCATTTACTGATCGACTGAAGAAGAACATTCTTGTGATTATAAATGCTCTGTTATCTTATAATTTTAGCCGTTTTATTCAGGTAATTGTATTAAATTAGGGTTCCAACCATTAATTTTTCAGAACAATGCGTTTTATTCTGATATCACTTCTGGTACTGATCATTCCATTTGCCGGGTCAAATGGTCAGAAATATGAACCTGTTACAGTAAAAGCAGGTATGAAAGTAAGCGATTGCTTCCCTTTTAATGAAAGATACCGATATGCTGAATTCACTAATGGACATATTCAGATGAAATCCGGCGTATATGCAGATACCAGGCTCAATCTTGATTTTCTCAGCAATGACATCCTTTACATTAAAGGAAAGGATACCCTGACTGTAGCCAATAAAAAGGATATCCGCTTTATCAGTATCGCACTGGATACCTTTTGTTTTGACAAAGGCGCTTATCTCGAGTTGCTGACAAATGGTAAAATAAGGGTTGGTCTCAAGCAATATATCAAACTCAGGGAAACGCTCAAACAGGATTCATATGGCTCTTCCTCTTCAGGATCAGCTATAAATTCATACGGATCACTGCCTTCCCAGGGGAGTTTCTATAAACTGACAGCAAATACAGATATGGTTTTCCAGCGGACTTTGGAATACTACCTTTCTAATAATTCCGGAGAATTCGTGCCTTTTATAAAAAAGTATGTTTTAGAACTTTTTCCTGAACATGAACAGGAGATAAAAGCCTACCTGAAGGCCAATAAGATCAGCTTCGATAAAAAGGATGACCTTTTAAAGCTGGCGGGTTACCTTCGATCGTTATGATATTAGTTCTTTTCAGGTGACACTGTCTTTATCCAATTATCTATCATATTGAGCATCAGTTTTTCAGGTTGGATCATCCATGTAAGATCCTCTGTCTGGCTGGCAAGGTGAAAGTATCTGTCGGGGATATATCCGGCGGGATAGGAGATAAATCGTGTTTCACTGTAAACATCCTGTAGTTTATTCCATGCATTCCGGAAATCATCACAGGCATGTCTGACCTTTTCGATCCCGGCAAGTCTTTTCCCCTGATCGGCAGTGTCGCATTCCTTAAGGGCAAGAAGTATTTCCGGCGCTGTAAATTGAAGATCATAGAGCGCTTTGCAGAGTTGCCAGTAATACCTGTTTCTCAGCGAGTGCTGCTCCAGAGATTCAAGCCTGGCAGATATCCTTGTATGGCTCTTCATCTCCGTTGCCGATCTTTCAAGTTTACCGGTGAGTCTGGAGCTCCATGAGCCTGGATTTTTCGGGTCAGGTAATTCAATGAGCTTGGTAGTATAATCGATGCAAAGTTTTTCCTGTCCTTCCAGCGGCTGAAGCCAGTGTTCCAATCTCTGGAAACTCTGAAGGGCATTGTCCTCATCCAGTCTGCTTCCTTTCCTGAGATATGCTTCATACCATAATTGTGAACCTTTTCTCAGTTCTTCGAAGAAAGAGAGATAATCGGGCATGTCGAGACCGAATTCTTTCCTGAGCCAGGCTTTATCAAATTCCTCAAGTGTCCTGTCTTCAGGAGACCATCCATATTCGGCAGAGGCGATGAATCCCCTCCAGTAATTCTCCATGTGAGGCGATTTATCATCCCATGCTGTACAGAGCATGCCTTCCATCTGCCTGTCAGCTGCTAACTGATTGAAACTGCGTATTGTGCTGATGCCTTCCGGCATGTTGCCTTTGTCTCTTATCTCCGGTTGAAACAACATTCCTCCTTCAGTATTAGTAGCAGTAGCTCCCATAGCTTTCAGTCCGCGGGTTTTATACCAGTCGAGGGCGAGCAGGTTGCCTGGCTGTTTAGCCATGGAGTAATTCCAGCGCATGTAGACGCAATTTTTGGGGAAATCTGTAAGCAGCCGGTCAAGCTTTGGGGACCCTTCCTTCCATGCTCTGACGGCATCAGCTTCTGTTACCTCATCGCTCCAGGTGGTTTCATAAACGTTACCTTCCTTCAGAGGCATGTCGTCCCAGAAAACAGGTATTCTTCCGTTCTGGCCGGCAAATTCACATACCCTTTTAAGCCAGTAAAGGCTAAGGCTGAGCATTCCTTCCCTGTCGGCCATGGGTTTGCATCTCGGGCACAATCCTATGTTCCCGATCTCATCACCTCCGATATGAAGATATTTTGATCCAGGAGTGGCTTCGATCGCGTCCCTGTAAAGATCGAAAAGGACCTGGTAAGTGCTTTCATTCAGTGGGCAGAATGCCCAGGGATTCCATGCGAGCTCCCTCAGTCCGGCATATTCCTGATGTTTAAGTATGAATGTGGCATGACCAAGGCCCTGAACAAGTGGCGTGATCTCAATATGCCTCTTTCGGGCATATCTTGTCAGAGCAGCCATCTCGTCAATGCTGATGGCCTGCGGAGCCCCGACCAGAGGCTGACGCCTGTATCTGAGCTTGTCTTCAAATTCGAAAACCACTGCATTGATCTTGTATCGTGCAAGCCTGTCAATGCTTCTATAATAGTAGTCCATATGATCGAGATGATGCTTTACATCGAAATGGACGGCTCGCCATGAAAGTGCGGGATAATCTGTGATCTCACAGGCAGGTAAGTTTACACCATGCTCCCTCGAATCTTCCATTAGCTGTTCGAGCGACTGGCATCCGTAGAACAGGCCTGCTTCACTTCTGGATTTTATTTCCACCCTGTCGGCAGAAATTCTGAGGAAATATCCCTCATCGGAAGGAATCCCGGAAAGGGATTTGTCTATTATCAGGGTGATGCTCCCGGCAGCTTTGCCTTGTCCGTCCGGGAGTGAAGTCAGCAGCTCTCCTGTTACTGGTCTTTCGAAATCACCTGACAGGACTATCTGATTAAGTTGCCTGTAATCAGGTCCCTGTCCATTCAGAATAGTTATCTTTTTCGGTTGAGGAATTATAACAAAAGGATCGGGAAGCTTTTCGGATCCTTTTAAAGCGGCGATGCTGCAAATCAGAGCAAGGACAGCGGTTGCTGATCTTTTTAAGTATATCATCATAGTTTGAAACTTTACATTATTTATGGCGGGCTGCGAAGAGTTCTTCATAATGCGGGGATGGCTCGAAAATACATCCGCTTTTTGTGTAGAAATCGTTGTCAAGCTCAAAGATCCCGTTTTTTGTTCTGGTCCACTGTGCAGAAGAACAAGGATGATAACTTCTCATAGTCTCCCAGTTTTTGTAATTCTGATGTCCGTTGGTTTCAAGCAATCCTATACCTAATCCGGGAAATGGAGCCAGTCTCGCGGCTACATTCTTGTTCCATTCAACAAGCAAAGGATTTACCGTAAGGTCGGCGCAGAAACATGGAATATTGTGTTCATACGCGATATTGGCTATTTTCATGGTCATGCTCAGGGTCTTTGCAATAGCTTTGAGGGCGATTGCCCTGTAGCCCATCTGTATCCGTTTAAGAGCATCTTTGTCGGTATGAGCGCTCTCATCCGCGGCAATTCTTACCGGTATATCTGTAATGTCGGTTTCCAGTTCCTCTGCAAACGGCTCCTCTATTATCGCGATCTGGTCGAAAGCCCCTATTTTCTTTGCGTGATCAAGCAATCTCAATAGGCTCTCCTTACTCTCATACCGGCCGTTTGCATCGAAATAATATGGTAGTTTCCCGTTTTCAGTATATGATGTCCTCACATTCCCGATTGTTTTATGGATCTCTGTGATCCTCGACATATCCTTTTCAAGCATTTCCGACTGTGTTCCGGGCTGTCCTATCTTGATCTTCATGAAGAAATAGCCCTGTTCTGCTGCCGATCTTATCTCATCAACAGGTATGGTATAAGCCATCAGAGGGATACTGGCGAGCTTGCTATGATGGTATGAGAGGCTTTTTTTGTACTGTGTCGGAATAAGATCTTCAAAGCCGGAACAACTGTTTTCAGCTGCATAGAGAAGCCAGCAGGCATTATCCACCGGAACAAGGGAGTTGAGTGCAAAGGTCTGCCGGAGATCATCCTTCCGGCAGATCTTTTTACCATACTCAAAAACCTTTGGCCAGATATCGTCCAGAAGAGAAACCGGATCGGTAAAGGTGCAGCCTCTGAGAAGACTTAGCCCGTATTCTGTCATGGCATACATCAATGCATTCCCACCGCTTTCGGAATGCGAAGCAAAGATGCCGGCATCCGACCATAGGATGCTCTGTGTGCCTGATGCAATTGCGTGTTTGCCGGTATCGCATTTTATATAAACTGCGCTTTGCCAGATCTCGCGCATGTACCCTCCCTTGAATCCGAATGGTCTGATAAGCGGTTCCCTTTCAAAGTTGGAATCCACATCTGTAATCCTGATCAGTCCAGACGGACCCAGCTTTTTCCCGTAACTTTCTGGAAGGATATGACCAAGCATACCGCCTCCGGCGGCGAGGGATGATGTTTTGATAAATTCTCTTCTTTTCAATTTTGTTTAATCTGATAAAAATCCGTGTATAACTGACCTTCTTCTCCTGGAAGACAATTCCTCTGCGGTTTTCTGGCATGTTGACTTACCTGATTTGCCATTCTGAGGGGAAGGTTCATTTCTTAGCCTTCTCCCCGTATAGTTCTTCAAGCTTTTTTGCCATGGACTTCCTGGTACTATAAAGGTCTTTGACATTTCTTGAAAATGCACTTATATCAATAACCATATTCTTTATCTTTTCTTCAGCGAAATCTCCTGCACCCTTGTTTTTCAGCATCCATAGATATTCATAATCCTCAATCCCTTCCCTCAGGAGTTCAAACCTTATCGATGATACCGGGCCTGCAACATCCGGCTGACCAGTATACTGTTTTGTTCTGTCGCCAGGGTAAATCAGAGAACCTTCTCCATTCAGGACCCAGCCGTTGCTGCAATCGAAACCAGAGATGAAAGTTACCGGATCGAGCCATGGATCAGGGGTCTGGTTCCAGAAATTGGCTGCCCAGTACAGAATCCCGTTCATGTGGTACCTCGCGGTTATCCATGGAACCATGACAGGATCCATTGCAGGTGCATCGATAAAATAATTTGGCTGTGGATACGCTTGGTCACAGGAGATATACCATGTGGCTTCACCTCCTTTTGCCTGTTCCTCGATCAGCGCCTGTTTAACTTCCGGATCATTGAGGGTATTTCCGTGAACACAAAAGTCATTAACATAACCTCTCAGAGTTCCCCATTCAGGATCGTCTGTCACCGGTGATTCGGTAGCCAGAAAGTGAATGCCAGGAGCAGCTTCATGCACAAGCTGAGCCCACTTCCGGGTATTCTCATAATCTTTTTTTGTGCTAGGTTCATCAATCGGACTGTTGAAGATGAGCCTGTTTTTCCAGCCGTTCTTGGTGAAATATGCATCAACAGCCGACAAATAAGCCTTCATCTTTTTGTTGAAGGCAGGGGAGAACGGTTCATCCTTTATCTGATTTAGCAGTTCACCAGGAGCCGACTCAAGAATTACCCTCTTGATCCTGAGTTTGTTCATGTAATAATCATACCTCTGATCGTTGAATTTCACATCAACCGATTCCCCTTTTACAATTATTGATGGTACAAGCGGATCATTAAACCATGTCTCAAGCCTGTGAGCAAGCAGGAAATCGAAATAGGTCTGTGTAAGGTGTTCTATCTCAGGATCGTTCTGCGGCTTGTGATAAAAACTACCGAGTTCGCCTTTTGAGACATTGAAATATGTTATGAGATGCGTTTCTTCCGGCAGTGTGAAATTATAAACTTTGAGTCTGATTGTAAGCGTTTCAACCGGATTACCGTCCTTCATGACAGTAAGCTTTCCTGTGTAGTCTCCGGGATTTGTCCCTGTTGGTACTGCAATATCAACCCACAGAGGTCTGTTCCCTACAACTGCATACTGAGCCTGCATGCTGAATGATTCTTTTAAAGGGGCGAGTGCATCAGGCCAGTAGCCTGTGGCGCCGACAGGGCTCGACATGGCATAGATCTGAATATAGTGTTCAATGAACAGGCTTATGTTCTTCTGAGGAATTATTTTTCCTTCAGTGTTGGAAAGGTCGGTTATTGTAACAAAGAAACCATCGGGAGCTTTTGGTCTCCAGCCTTCGGGAACCGGCGCTGAAATTATTACCTGGAACGGGACATGTTCATTTGACGCCCCGGCAACATTTACCTCTTTTTTGAGAGACGACCAGACCAGGTTAGACGTCTCGGGCTTGTCCTTTGGACGTACCTTTTGCTCGGCAGGCACTGCCCAGACCTTTACATCAGCGCCGGCAAGGCGTGATGTAAAACCGGTTGTCACTAGGAACATCATTACCATGTAAGATATGGTAATTTTAACAGGCCCGTTAAAATCCGATCGCCTGATGAAAGATGTTTGGTGTTTGTCTGAAGTTTTCATGTTTATATTTCAATATTTAACATATAATCAGTGAGTCGTTTTTTGATGTAATGAGATATGCAGGCACATTGCAGCCAGCGTCAGGGCCGTCTGAATCTTTTACTTTCGGGCAATTATTTCTGAAGGCCAACTTTTCTTTTTTCTCCATTGTAGGTCCTGAATGTTACCGACACTGCTCCGTGAGGTATACGGCAGACTTTCGATGATTGTGACAGGTATCCGGAACCATAGCAGAATTCAACATTCTCCTTTTTACCATTTGCGAATTCGAAAAGAGCCGATGCTTCATCATTTCTGATCCGTCTCCATGTCTTGTTTTCCTTAAGAGGCCTGATTACTTTAAGGGTATCATTATTACGTGCAACCAGGATAAGTGAACTTCCATCCTTCAGGGAAATTTCGAACATTGCTTTTGTATCACCATCGGCAATGAAACCTGATGTTCTTCCCGGTACAGGTCCGAGCCCTCCTTTTCCGTCGCCTGTCAGAAGCAGTCCGATCGAAGCATCGTACTGGCCGGTATAAACATTGGACGCGTAAGAATTACCGCTTATGAGAATATCAGGGCATCCATCATTGTTATAATCACCTGAAAGTATACCGAAAACCGGAGAGATCTGTGCTTCTTCCGGCAGTGCATGAACAGAGAAAATGCCATTACCTTTGTTTTCAAACCACGACGACATTAAGTACCTGGCATCTTTTTTATATGCATCTTTTTGCTCTTCCTGAGAAAAGATATTGTCGAACGTGGCTCTGGCATAAGAGCCATAGGTTTTGAACCTGTTTTTCAGGGATGGTATCTGCGACAGAAGAAGATTACGGTGATATATGGGATAACTTTTTCCCTGTACATAGTAGCTGCAAACAGGATCAAGTGTTCCGTTCCTGTCAAAATCTTTGGCAAAGATCCTCATCGGTTCTTCCTGTGAAACCTTGTATTGCGTGTTAAGTCCAAGATTACCTGCAATATAATCCATATCTCCATCCATATCGAGATCTACTGAGGCCAGGCTGTTCCACCAGCCTGTGTAATTCTCCACTCCTGTCGTTGACGTAATGTCGACCAGTTTGCCTTTCTCATTTCTGAAGAATGAAACCGGCATCCATTCACCTGCAATCACCAGATCCTGCCATCCGTCATCATTGAAATCGCTCCAGATGGCTGAGGCCAGCAGGCCGGGGTTAGAAAGACCGGGAGCCGAGTTTTGTGTTATATCGGTGAATTTAACCTGTGATCGGTTACTGTCGTTCCTGAGCAAAAAGCTTCTGGGCGGAATAGGGTAATTCTCCAGGTTGACCCTGCCGCAAACAAAAAGGTCGAGGTCTCCATCCCTGTCGAAATCGGCCGCTGTTACCTGTGATCCGCATACCCGTTCATCGGGCAGTGCGCTTCGGTTATAGGTGAAATTGCCATGACCGTCATTGATATAAAGTCTGTCTGAATAGAATACATTTCCGGGAGGAAGGCCTGATCCTCCGCTTACGACGTAAAGATCATTATCTCCGTCTCCGTCGGCATCGAAAAGCAAAGCCCCCATATCCTCAAAATTGTTATGCCCCGGAAGCGGGTAGCCTGTAAAAGAGCCTTCTTTGCCCTGGATGAACACCTGGCCGGAAAAACCGGTTGACCCTCCGATATAAAAGTCATCCAGTCCGTCTGAATTTATATCCCCTATGGCTATCCCCGGCCCCTCCTTCGAAAAGAGATGAGGCACGAGCGGCTGGATATCAAAATCGATGAACTGACGCTCCCTGTGTTTATAGATAATATTGTATTTGCCTGTATATTTTGTGAACATCAGGTCAGATTTTTCTGTTTTGTGTATAACGGATTGCGATGCATCCTTTTGATCCAGGGTAAGAGTGTGGTCACATTTAATAAATGTAAGAAGTTGTCTTTTCCTGTCAGGCCAGATAATTTCCAGTGAATCAACTATTGTTTTATCACCCAGTCCGAAGTGCATTACCGGGTCAACCATCGACTGAAACCCTCTGATGGGGAACTGTTCATTATATTGCATCTCTCTTCCATAATAAACAGTGACTTTGCTCCCTGTTCCTTCAAGGTTTGGAGCCGTTCCTTTAAGTCTTACAGTCAGATAATGATCTTTTTGAGGCACCGAATCACTGGTGATGATCCTGTTCTCGTAAATACAGGCATTGTCGTTCAGCTTGTTGAGTACAATATCCAGATCCCCGTCATTGTCGAGATCTGCATAGATGCTACCTGTTGAATAGCCTGGCTGATCTAGACCCCATTCGGCAGTGACTTTTTTGAAGTCCATTCCCCTTTCATTACGGAACATGACGTTCGGTTTTTTGATGTCACCAAGCTTATTCATTTCGCTTTTAAGCATTTTATACAGAACGCTGAACTGAATACCGGGTTTTTCCCGGACAGTTTTTGTCCAGAGTTCAGACATATCCATGTTGGTAACATCACCAGGGATGCCATTCCCGATGAAAAGATCCTTCATGCCGTCATTATCAAAATCTGCAAAGAGAGGCGCCCAGCTCCAGTCGGTCTCAAATATCCCCGACAGTTGACCGATTTCGCTGAATAATATTCTTCCCTCGACCGGACCATTGTTCATCTGGAGCATATTCCTGATATACTGAGGAGAATAACCTGCATCAAGCTCATTGAGATACCTGTGATAATCCCGCATGGTCATGGCCATAGTTCGTTTTCGCAGGTAATTTTCAGGCTGCATGTCGAGTGAGATGATATCAGCAAAGCCATCGTTGTTAAAATCAGCTATGTCAACACCCATTGTACTATTGCTGATATGCCTGGTATATTCGCTCACCATTTCTTTAAAAGTACCATTGCCCATGTTAATGTATAGCAGATCATTGGATATGTAGTCGTTACCTACATAAATGTCAGGCCAGCCATCCTTATTAATATCACAGACACAAGCTCCAAGACCGAATCCGTCGTAAGTTATTCCGGCTTCCTGAGATACATTGCGGAATAAGGGAAGTCCGGTGGACGGATTGATGCCTTCATTCCTGTAAAGTCTGTCGGTATTTAGCATTGAACCGTCTTTTTTCCGCTGTCGTATGGCATTCTTATTAGGTATTGTCATGGCGGCTGTAACGATATAAGCATCAAGATCTCCATCTCCGTCATAATCGAAGAATTCGGCCTGGGTGGAATAGCCATTGTCATTAAGGCCTGTCAGTGAAGCACATTCCCTGAATGACAGACTGTCCTTTTTCCCATTGCTGATATACAGCAGATTATGATAATCGTAGTTGATATTCCCGGCAGCGCAAAGATAGATATCCGGCCAACCGTCCTGATTTATATCGACTATGCTGACTCCTGTTATCCATTTGCCCGCTGTATTTATACCCAGCTTGTCTGTTATATCGGTAAAGGTGAGATTACTTTTGTTTAAATAGACCCTGCATTTTGACATGTTTGCACCAAAGACCAGATCGGTAAGACCATCATTGTTCAGGTCGCCAGCTGCCAGTCCTGAACCGTTGTAATAGTACTCATAGAAAATTGCATTCGCGCTGTCAGTTTCCTGCAGCCGGTTTGCAAATCCAATACCGCTCCGTTCAGGTTTTAACAGACGGAACATTGAATTGCTCTCCTTGTTATTTAAGTTTTCCGCATGTCTGCAGCAGGGCAGAGTTAATATTACGGCAAGTATTAAACCGAGGAATTTCCGGCTGGCTGATCGTTCCATAAATCAGTTATTCAGGTATGACTAAAAACTGTTTGACCCTTATAAAATTAGAAGCTTTTATTATTTTATTGGTTGAAGGATGGATTTATTTAACATTAAATATGAAATTCTGATGCATTATCTGCAAGGATTTTAGTTCTTCTTTGAAAGATTCAAAAAATATTAAAAATCAACCTGATATACCCCTGTCGCCAGGGAGTGCAGGTTGATTTTTCTAATGTCGAAAATAAAGCTGCACCGGCACTATGAGAGGAAGTCCTATGCCGATGCAGCTATTATAACTGGTTTTTAATTCAAGTTAAAACCGTATGCATCTCCAGTTAATTAGTTGCTGTAGTGAATGTTACATCCAAGCCGTAAGCAGTGCCCTGTGTGTTTGTTGCATAGGCACGAACATGATACAAAGTGCCGGGCAGCAAGCCTGTAATTGTGCTTGTAAACTGTCCTGATCCTGAGCCATCGGTGGTAAATGACCCGATAAGACTTGGGTTCATTGCAGTTCCCCAGCAAATTCCTCTTGCAGTTATATCCGATCCTCCCTCTGATGTTATATTGCCACCGGAGGATGCGGAAACTGATGTTATACCCGATGCAGCTGTTGTCGCCAGTTCCGGATAAACCAGCCGTATGCTGTAGTCTTCTTTATTGCATCCTGAATTAATAAAGATCAGGAAGATCATTAGACTGAAAAAACAGGCAATTGATTCTCCCGTTTTTTTCATTTCCTTATGGTTATTTGTTTTTACAATTGATTCCATAGTGTTGTTGGTTTTAATTCTGATAAATAACTCCTCAGAAGTCCTGAATTCAGCCACCGGGCTACTTCCCATTGGGATTAGTATATCCCGGATTTTGCGTCAGAGCTTTATTAAGCCTGAGATCTTTCTGTGGAATAGGCAACAGATAATCTTCTATGTTGTAATTCTGAGAATAGATCGGATCAACAACGTTATCGAGGATCCTTTTTCTCTGGATATCGAACCATCTGTCATATTCGAAACATAGTTCCCAGCTTCTCTGCTGAATAACCGCGTCGTCAAATTCCTGTTTTGTCATGGAGATGGTCAAAAGCGGATCATTGACATTCGGGACACCTCCTGTGGCGCGGTTGATGATTTCGTTTACAGCATCGCAGGCTGCCTGGGTAGGAGCTCCGTTGACCTGATTTTCAGCTTCGGCAAACAGGAGAAGAGCGTCTGCATACCTGATTATAGGCATTGCTTCGTATGAAACGTTTTTCAACATGTTTTCAGGAGAATCATAAAGATATTTTCTGACATAAGGCGCAGATTTATCCCAGTCAAGATAGGTAGTACCGGTACCGAACCATGGATCTTCGACAAGGAGATAAGCGTGTTTTCTCGGTTCTTCAGGGAATGCTTCTCCCCAGATCTTTTCGGCAGAGCAATCTCCCCAGCCGTCAGCCATCACTCCTGGCAGCCAGATCTGAGGTTCGATTACATATTCTTCCTTTGAGTTATGGTAAGCCCACATGAATTCAGGGCCGAATTCACTTTCGAGAGCAAAAACCTTATCGATATCGGTCACTAGTGAATAATGTCCTCCCTGTATGACCTGTTTAGCCATGTCTCTGGCTTTAACATAATTGGTGGGGTCATTAAGCGGGTAGCCGGCCATGGTGATATATACCTTTGAAAGCAGTGTCCGTGCAGCGTCAGCGGTAGGTCTGGCTTTGTTGGCTTCATCCCAAGCTTCAGGAAGGTTCTGTGTTGCGAAAAGCAGGTCGCTTATGATCAGTTCATAGACCTGGGCTGTCGGCGTTCTTGGTATGTCAAGTTTCGTGGGATCGGTAGTTTCAATTATCAACGAGAGATCGCCATAATACCTGACAAGCATGAAGTAGTTCCATCCTCTGAGGAATTTTGCCTGACCCATGAGCTGATTAAGCACATCTTCCGATACGCCTTTCACTTTCCCTTCATTCAAAGCCCTGATAGCAGGATTGATATCAGCAATGGCCTGATAATGCTTTGTCCAGCAGCCATTACCGAAATCGTCACCGACTACCAGATCACCGCCATATGTCTGATCGTCGAGGGAAAATACTTCCGGTGCATTGTACCAGTCATAAAAGGTCCAGCCTCCGTAAAGAACGTCTATGGACGCAGTGAATGCAGATTCAATCTGTGAGGGTGTGGTATAATAGTTGTCGGGCCCCACAAAATCGGTAGGCTTCTCGGTAAGCTTTGCACATCCGGCAGTTAGAAGGAATATTACCCCCGACAACATTACCAGATATCTCTTATATTTTGACTTTATTTTCATGATCTTGATATTTAATGTTGTTAGAAAGTGAATTCAGCTCCGAATGTGTACATTCTTGCTGTCGGATAAACACTCTGGTCGACACCTATCGTGGCATCATTACCAGGATACTGTGCTATTTCAGGATCATAGCCAGTATATTTGGTCAGTGTTATCAGGTTGGTCCCTGTGAAGTATAGTTTCGCTCTGGAGAATCCTATTTTTCTCAGCAGATTAGCATCGAAGTTGTAGGCAAAGGTCACAGTCTTGAGTCTTACAAATGATGCATCCTCAACCCATCTGGAGGTTGCACCCGATGCGTTCCCGAAGTAATACTTGCTTTCAAGGTTCTGCGCGTCAAGCCACGCGCCGTCATAAAGGGCAGGAACATCGGTATCCTGATTATCCGGTGTCCAGTAGTTCCACACCTTCGGATCGGTGGCTTCATATGTTTCCCTTCTGATCCTGAGAGTATTGAAAAGGTCGTTTCCATATGATCCTGTGATCAGGAAGGATAATTCAAAGTTATTATATGTGAACATATTTGTCCATCCGAAGGTGAACTTAGGATAACCATGTCCTATGGTTGTCTTGTCCCAGGTGTCTACTTTGCCGTCCGGTGTTCCTGAGGATCCGCTTATATCAGCGTATTTGGGCATTCCGGGAAGCTGGCCATACTCCAGAGCTTTGGCTGCTTCACTGGTCTTCCAGAGACCCTGGAATTTCCATCCTTTAATTTCTCCGAATGGTTTGCCTACTTCCAGAAACATATATTCAGAGCCGAGGTTATATCCTCCTGAAGTCGGGGTATAACCGATTTTGGTCACCCCCGGCCCAAGATCAAGCACCTTGTTTCTGTTCATGGTGAAGTTTACAGATGTATTCCATCTGAACTTACCTACAACAGGGTCTCCTCCAACGATTATCTCAATCCCTCTGTTTTCTATCGATCCGATATTGTCAATTACACTTGATACTCCGACATAATCAGGTAACTGTCTTGGCATAAGCAGGTCGTCTGTCTTTTTTCTGTAAACATCGATTGTAGATGTCAGCCTACCCTTAAACAGAGAGATGTCAACACCAATATCTGTCTGAGCCGTTGATTCCCATTTAAGATTGGGATTGGCAATATCTGAGATACCGAAACCTATATTCAGATTAGAACCATTGTTATAAGGATACCTGTAAGCAGATGAAAGCCTGGCAAGAGAACCATAAGGCGAAATACCCTGATTCCCTGTTACTCCGTAGCTGGCCCTTAATTTCAAATCGGATACAATTGGTGAGTCTTTAAGGAATTCTTCCTGTGAAATTCTCCAAGCGATTGATCCCGATGGGAAATATCCCCATTTGTTGTTTTCGCCAAATACAGAGGAACCGTCGGCTCTGTAGCTGAGAGTAAGCAGATACTTGTCGAACAGCCCGTAATTAATACGTCCCATGAAGGAGACCAGAGCCCTTTCACTTGCCCATGAATCGACTGATACCGATGTTGCTCCATCCATATTGTCGGCGCCAAGCTGGTCAACCAGAAAATCCTGGCCTCTCATGGAATTGCCTTTATATGTATTGAATATCTCCTCAGCTACCCCGGTGATAGTTAAATGATGTGGTCCGAATGTATTATCATAGGTAAGTATATTGGAATTCTGGTACATTTTGCTGAAGTTGTTTGAGATATTACCAACTCCGTTCATTGCATACCCGTTACGGGTCTTGGTGTTCTCGTACTTCAGGTTATAGGAATCCGTGAATGTACCTCCGCCTGTAATTTTCAGGCTGAGTCCTTTCATTAGTTTGAAGTTCAGGAACAGGTTGATGTTGTTCTGATTGGTCGGATTATCGATCTTGGTTTCAAGAGCCGTGGCAACAGGGTTCCATGTATCATATGCCCCGTAACCTGATCTGTGCTTCCAGTAGTTCCCTTCCTCATCGTAAACAGGTTCCGTTGGAGCCCATCGTGGTGCATCATTTACAGCAGTAAAGAGGTTCGCTTCAAACGGAGGTGATTTATATTTTTCGTAAGTATAGGAGTAATTCAGACCGAAATCAACCCATTTGGTAATGTCAGCAGCGAGATTTGCCCTGAGCGATAATCTGTTATATGCTGAGTTGATAAGAATACCCTTGTGATCAAGATATGCGGTTGAAACCATGTATTTAAGTTTGTCGGTGGCTCCGCTGATGGCAATATTGGCGTTCTGCATCACACCGGTATCATAGATCTCGTCCTGCCAGTCAGTAGAATGTGTTTTATAATACTCCAGGTCAGAATCGCTGAAGTAAGTCTTAACTGTCTGTCCGCTTCCTGTCTGAAAGCTGTGGTAGAGATTATTGTATTTTGCAAACTGGTAGGCATTCATTACTGGCAGTTTACGGGCAAGTCTTTGAAGACCGATGCTATAAGTGGCATCGATGACGGGTTTTCCAGGTTTGCCGAGTTTGGTAGTAATAAGTATGACACCGTTAGCGCCGCGTGATCCGTAAATTGCTGTCGCCGATGCATCCTTAAGAATTTCCATTGATGCAATATCATTCGGGTTTAACTGGTTAATATTGGCGCCTTGCAGACCATCCACAATGATCAGAGGATCATTACCTCCGTTGATTGAATTGCTTCCCCTGATCCTGATAAGGGTGTTACCTCCGGGTGAACCATCTGTATTCATGATGAACACTCCGGGCGCACGCCCCTGTATGGCCTGGTCAACACGCTGTGTCGGCAGCTGAAGGATCTGTTCGGTCTTGATCGAACTTACCGATCCTGTAAGATCACTCTTTCTTACGGTTCCATAGCCTGTAACAACCACTTCCTCAAGCGTCTGGACGTCAGATGTCAGAGTTATATCTATCCTGGTCTGTCCGTTAATAGGTATTTTCTGTGCAACATAACCAATATAAGAGACAGATATGGTTCCGGAGAGATTCGGAACATTCAGAGTGTAACTGCCTTTAGCATCGGTCATTACTCCGATTGTTGTCCCTTCGAGGACTACGTTAACCCCGATTAGCGGTTCTTTGGTTGTAGCATCAGTTATAGTTCCTGTCACCCTTACCTGCTGAGGGGAAGCGCTTTCATCAGCCCCTGTCCTGATTCCGGCTGCCTGTGATCGCAATGATCCAAAAAGCAGCATCACCGACAGAAATCCGATGAAGCAGACAGGTCCCACAGGCAAACTTAAATCGAACAGCCTGCGAAACACATTTAAATGTCTCAGTTTCTTTTTCATGCATTTGAGGTTTTAAATTTTGGATTAGGTGTTAGTTATGAATTAGTGGTCGTCTTTCAGATATCAAGTGGAGACTGCCTTAATAAGCATGCAGCAGCTCCGGCAAGATTCCATAGTACTATTTGGTAAAATGGAATCTTATATTTTAAAATATGCTCATTACAAGCAAATATAAATAAAAAATAATAAAAAACAAGGTAAAAAATTTTATAATTCAATATAAATAAGTAAATGTAACTTATGAACTCATTATTATTACCGGATAATGAAAGGTTCTGATTTTTTGTTTTGGATAGTTTTCCATATTCAAATACCAGATATATAGTTGTATATCTAAATAAATACCGGAATTGGTGGATTTTTGTATTAAAAAGCACATTCCTTGGGATGGATGCTGCATAACCTGAAATACAAATTACAAATCCTTACCAACCTGTGAACAGGCCTTGCTCTGAGTAAGGTTAAAAGATGTTAAAACACTGGTACTTTTCTTTAAAAATCCGATACTAATATCAGACATAATATATGAATGCTCACAAGATTATTATCGTATACTTCTAAATTACAGCATTTTAATGAATATGAAGGATGTTTTTGATGTTGAGCCGATATAATGTATAACGATAAAGGGTATCTGATTTTTGTTAACTTTATTACCTTCAAATGGTGATAATTTGTAGGAATCAGGGGATATTCCTGCATTTACAGATCTCCTCTGTTCCAGTAATGGAAGGAATAATATTGAACAGTCACGGATCCGGCATAGAATCAGATTATTCTATTGCTGAATACTGGCGGAGCATGAATAATCACCTGCGATATTGAAGGTAATGGTCGTTATGATCAGATAATTATTTAAGCAGGACAGATGAATATGAAGACAACCAGACGCGATTTTATTAAACAGTCAGCTATGGCAGGAGCCATTATTAGTATTGGTAATCTGCCCTCAGAACTTCGGGTAAGGAAAGACAGTGGTTTGATCAGGATAGGGGTTATCGGTCTCGATACCTCACACGCACCTGCTTTTACTGATTTTTTTAATGCCGCAACACCCATCCCCGGGGCGGAGGGATTCAGAGTAATGGCAGCGTATTCATATGGTAACAGCGACATTCCGGCCAATGCTGAAGTAATTCCTGCATATACTGAAAAAATGAAAACGATGGGAGTGGAGGTTGTCGACACCATTCATAAGCTTGTGAAAAGATCGGATGCCATTCTTCTTGTTACAAATGACGGACGTTTGCATCTTGACCAGGCCAGGGAAGTTTTCAAGGCAGGATTACCGGTATTCATTGATAAACCTGTTACAGCATCTCTGACCGATGCAGTAAAAATTTTCAAAGAGGCCAAAGAAAAGAAAACACCGGTGTTTTCAGCTTCCGCGCTAAGGTACCTGAAGAACGCGCAGGAAGTGAGATGTGAAAATAAAATTGGCAAGGTTCTCGGAGCCGATACTTTCAGTCCTGCAACTCTGGAACCTCATCATCCTGACTTGTTCTGGTATGGCATCCATGCAGTCGAGATCCTCTATACTGTCATGGGTCCAGGTTGTGATACCGTAACGAGATTTAATACCCCAGATACGGATATTGTTGTGGCACAATGGAAGGACGGGAGAATAGGAACAGTCAGAGGTACCAGGACCGGAACCCATGATTACGGAGGAATCGCTTTCGGCACAGAAGCTAATCTGAATCTCGGTTCGTTTGAAGGCTATCAGCCGATGCTGCTGAAGGTGGGAGAGTTCTTTAAAACCGGAAAGTCTCCTGTTGAGACTTCCGAAACACTTGAGATTTACGGATTCATGGAAGCTGCTGACGAAAGCAAGAGGCGAGGCGGATCCCCCGTTAAGGTTGATGAAGTGCTCAGGGCTGCCGGTTATATTGAAGCGGATTTCCGCTGATCCGGACTATCAGAGGGATATTACTGCCTGTCTGAAACCTGATACATTGGGCTCTTTATGTTAAATTAATATATTTAAAGTCAACTAAACCAAAACTGAAATGAAAAATAGAACAGCCAGGCTGATACTGTATTCTGCAGCATTCCTGATCCTGATCACAGGAACCCAGGCATTCGCACAATCAGGAAAGGCAACCGTGCGGGAATACCAAAAAGTGTTCCCTACTTATCCGTATTCTGATCCAAGTCCAATTCCTGTATTATCTTCTTTATATCCTTATTTCAGATATGAAGGTTATACCGATAAACCGGTTCAGAAAGAATGGAAAGTTGTGGAACTGGAAAATGATTACATAAAAGTCATGATACTTCCTGAAGTAGGAGGTAAAATCTGGACCGCGATTGAGAAATCCACCGGATTGCCCTTTATCTATTATAATCATGCTGTCAAATTCCGGGATATCGCCATGCGTGGCCCGTATACAAGCGGCGGACTGGAACTGAATTATGGTATTATCGGCCATACCCCAAACTGCGCCACTCCGGTGGATTATGTTATTCAGAATAATCCTGACGGAAGTGTCAGCTGCGTACTCGGAGTACTCGATCTTCTTACAAGAAGCAACTGGAGGGTTGAGGTAAGATTGCCAAAAGACAAAGCATATTTCATTACAAGAACATTTTGGTATAATTCCACTGCCATTGACCAGCCTTATTATCACTGGCTGAACGGAGGTTACAAAGCTTCCGGGAATCTGGAGTTTATCTTCCCTGGTACAAAATACGTCGGGCATGAAGGTGAATATGCCGACTGGCCTGTAAATAAATCCAACGGGAAGAAGATTTCATTCTACGAAGAAAATAATTTCGGAGGCTATAAATCCTATCACATTTTTGGTAAGCTGGCAAATTTCTCAGGAGGATACTGGCACGATGATGATTTCGGAATGGTCAGGTATGGAGCCTATGATGACAAGGCCGGGAAAAAGATCTGGATATGGGGCTTGTCAGGCCAGGGAATGATCTGGGAAAAACTTTTAACAGACACTGATGGCCAGTATGTGGAAATGCAATCCGGACGACTTTTTAACCAGAACGGTTATTCCGCAACCCATACCCCTTTCAAGCATCTTAATTTCGAACCTTATGCAACAGATATCTGGACTGAATATTTCTATCCGGTACTGCGCACAAAAGGTTACGTTGAAGCAAACGATTACGGCGCGCTTAATGTTAAGAGCGACAACGGAATGCTTAAAATCTTTTTCTCCCCTGTTCAGAAGATAAATGATAATCTCGAAGTTAAAGAGGGTAATAAGGTAATATTCAGTAAAAAGCTCAGCCTTGAACCGCTCAAAACATTCAGCGATTCAATCCGTTTTTCGGGTAATAGCAAAAACCTTACAGTTACAATCGGAGGCAACAAGCTTATTTACAGCTCCAATCCTGAAGCCGGAGTGCTCAGCAGACCTCTTGATGCTCCGAAAGATTTTGACTGGACCAGCGCTTACGGATTATATCTGCAGGGAAAGGAAGATATGGATCAGAAGATGTATCCGGAGGCAGAGGAAAAACTTAATGCTTCACTCGCGAAAGACCATAATTACCTTCCTGCAATAATTAAACTTACAGAGCTCAGTTTCCGGAACATGCAATATGACAAGGCTCTTGAACTGGCGAGAAAGGCTATGAGCATTGATACTCATGACGGCGCCTGCAATTACTATTATGGGCTGGTGAATGAAAAACTTGGCAACGTGACTGATGCTATCGACGGATTCAGCATTGCAACCATGTCTGTCGAATACAGAAGCGCTGCTTATACTGAACTAGCCAGGATATGGCTGAAAGACAGGGATCTGGCAAAAGCGCTTAACTATGCTGAAAGAGCTGTTGACTATAACAGGTTCAACATAGAAGCCTTGCAGCTTCAGGCCGTGGTTTACAGAAATCTGAATGATGGGGCAAAGGAGAGTGAGGTATTGAATACCATTCTGGGATATGATCCGCTTAACCATTTCGCCATGTTCGAGAAATATTTGCTCAGGAATGACGAGGCAGCAAAGACGCATTTTCTTTCAATGATAAGGAATGAACTACCGCAGGAAACATTTGCTGAACTTGCAACATGGTATTATAATTCAGGTTGTGTTTCTGAGGCGGAAAAAGTATTCGGACTGTCGCCAAAGAATGCAGAGAGTACTTACTGGCTGAGTTTTATTCAGAAAAAGAAGGTCAACTGCAGCGAAATCAATCCGGCATTTGCATTCCCTTTCAGGTCGGAGACAGGCGATGTGCTAGAGCAGCTTCTGAAAGGACAGCAGGACTGGCTCCTCAAATTCCACCTTGCGCTGATCTATAAAGACAGGAACAGGATAGACGAATGTGAAAAACTGCTTAAGGAATGCGGTGAAACACCTGATTTTGCACCGTTCTATGTGAGCCGTGCTGAGATCATGGCGGGTAAGGATGTTGCAGGAAGTGAAGCTGATCTTAAAAAAGCTGTTTCAATCGACGGATCGTGGAGATATCAGCTTAAGCTTGCCTATTTTTATCTGAATCATGAGAAATACGACAAAGCTCTTGCAATAGCTGAACCCTTCTGCAAAAAACATCCTGATCATTTTGTAATGGGATCATTGTATGCCAAGGCTCTCCTCCTGACCGGCAAATACAGGGATGCAGATGTTCTTCTCTCGAAGATCAATATTATTCCGACAGAAGGCGCTACAGAAGGACACGAACTATACAGGGAAGCCAAGCTGATGCAGGCTGTGCAGATGATCGCGAAAAAGAATTACCAGGCCTCATTGAAATTTATCGCCGAAGCCAGAAAATGGCCGGAAAACCTTGGCGTTGGCAAGCCATATGAAGAGGATATCGATTACAGGCTTGAAGACTGGCTTACATATATATGTGACAGCAAGATGAAAAAATCTTCTGACGCTGAAGCACAGCTGAAGAATATCGTGAAATTTGAACCGAAGGTCGAAAATACAGTCAGAAACTTCCTGCCTGCCAATACAGTAGTAACGGCATGGGCTTATGAAGCGCTGAACAGAAAGAACGACGCAGTTAAGTTCATCGACACGCAGCTGACCTATTTCCCGGATTATAAACTTATAAAATGGAGTAAGGCAGCATTCCTGAAGGATGGCTCATTTACACTTACGGCAGCCGACAAGGATCCGAATGCAAGGATTATCGACCAGTTGATGAAAATTCAACTCTGATCTCCGCACGGCCACTGAAATGTCTGATGATGACAGATTCAGTATTTTTGTCATAATCGCCACCGGTTATTTTTACCGGAAAAAATCCAGCCGGATGAGGCAGTCTGAGACTGACCTCATCCGGTTTTCTTTCAGAAGTGCATTCAACGGCAGCTGAAATATAATTCTGATCAAGGTGTGATTCCGCCGAGAATGATACCGGGCCAAAATAGCTGGCAGCATTTTCTATTTTCACTGATTTTCCATTCTCCATCCATTTTCTCGGAATACCGGATAACAGCCGAAGGGTTTTTCCATCTTCAAGCCAGAGCATCCATCTGGTCTCCATCAGGAACCAGGCTTCCTCATGGGTCTTGTGCACACTCACTTTATAAAGATGTTCCCAGAAAGTATATGTTTCACGGTCGGCAAGGGCGGAAAATGTATTATAATAGGTTTTCAGGAACGGTTTGACCAATCCGAGACGTATCTGCATCCAGTTATGACGGCTGTAATATGGCTGACTGAATGCGGCGTTTCGCTGATAAAAAAGATCTGAATGATATTTTAGCAGCATTTCTGCTGCAGCTTCCTTCGGATCAAAGACTTCGCAGAAGACAAGGTAAAGAGGTCCGAGCATTGCATCTGAGACGGTGAACGTTCCATGCGAAAGAAAGGTCTCATGATTCTGGTACAGCAACCTCATTGCTTTTGCTTCGGTCCATGGAGGAACGGTAGGGCACCATGTTCCGTCACGCAGAGGTACGGTTGGTGATCCGGCCATTGATTGGTAGAATGATTTCCTTATGTCCTGTTTCCATGCTTCTGCTTCCCTGTTTAATCTCACTGCAGCTGAGGGATCGGCTGCTTCCAGTATTTCGCCGGCTCTGCTGATCCCAAGATATGCATAACCATTCAGCATATACTGATGAAACTGATCTTCCGGGTCTGCAACTTTTCCGTCAATCATACCGTAACCTTTCCCGATCAGATTATCTTTCTTGTTCCTGTCGCGCCAGCTGAACAGGAAATCGCACGCTTTGAGAATTCGCGGTTCTATCTCCATGATCCAGGCTGTGTCCCTGGTGTATCTGAAATACTCACCTATGCTCCATAATGCAGCTCCGGTTTCCACCATATAACCGCCGAAGTTTTGTATCATACCGTCTTCATGTTGCTTGTCGATAAAATACATCAGCGATCTTCTGGCTTCATCAAACCATCCCATCGACATAAATGTCTGCATGATAGGAGAACTTTCAGTACCAATTGGAGAATAGACTCCAACAGAAGGTGCAAGTGTGCCGTAAGGTTCCTTGCCATATGTTATCAGATCGAGATGAAGTAACCCGGCGCTTATCATTTCCTGAATCCTTTTTTCAGGCAGCGTAATTGTTGCTGCTTTTTTAAGCTTTTCTTTCCAGAAATTCCTGCACTCCAAAAGCCGTTTATCGAAGGAAGATAATGTGAGTTGCCTGGCCCGGGCCTCAGAAAGGGGTTCATGCGGCAGAAGGAACTCAAATTTTGCTTCTTCACCGGGTTTCAGAAGTACGGCAATCTCCTCATCGGGAAGTGGTTCCCCGTTTAGTTTTGAGATGCCAAAGATCCTGTCAGTAGAGTAGCTTGAAAATCCTGTTCCGGGATCATAGCTGTGTTTTATCTGTTCCCACCATCCTGATCCAGGACGCACAGTCCTGAACCAGGCATAAGCTGGAGCGCCCGACAGGTTCTTTGCTGTAACTCTCAGATAAAGGACAGTCTCCTCGCTTTTTCCTGTTTCACCTGCGATCCGTTGCTTAAGATCCTCAGCCTGTTTATCCGTGAACATGTGACCATAGCTGCTGTTATCAGCCACCATGAAATCGGTTCCGATAGGAGTATCGGTTTTCAGCGGGGATCTTTCAAGTGTTACAAATGTTGTTGTATTGTATTCAATATCACCGTCTTTCTGTGTTGAATGCAGTATGGGAAGTACTCCGTCGTCAAGTCGCCGGGTCCTGTTATTCTCCACTCCCTGGCCGCGTCCCGCCAGGTATGTGTACGCCACTCCACCCTCGCCGGCTTCCGGTATTTTAACAGGTGATGAAGCCATCCTGGGTGTAATAATGTCCATGTCCTGGGGTAACCCGAGTTCAAAAATACGCATGTCGCGGCTGATCCCGAGCCAGGTGGGACAGATCTGATCGCGGGTATGAACAGCAGCTGAGTCGAACGACTCTTCCTGTGCCAATTCTATTTCCTCAAGATTTGTCTTAAGCTTTTTTGCCCTGATCTGTGCTTCGATCTGCCTGTAGCTTCTTTGATCCTGTCCATCGGTAACAATCACTTTGTATTCCGGAATATATATCGGGTAATCAGGGCTGACATCCCTGAGAAAAAATGAAAACGACTTTGATGCGGCATGAAGAGTCACTATGGATGCTCCGCTGCCATTCCCTGTTATTCCACCCGTGACCTTTATCCCCAGCCGGTTGCCTTCCTTCGAACTGAAACGGAAATTCCCGGAGCTGATTCTGCCCTTTCCGCTTTCAACCGAAAGAACTGAAAATTTTCCTCCTGAGATATCAACCGAACCTGAAGCGATTGTATCCTTCCACATGATAGATATCTGCCTGTCATGATTTGCCGGTGGTGTGGAAACTGACTGCCCTTTCAATGGGCTGATAATAAGGATTAACAGGAAAGTAAGGTGAATTTTCATTTTGATCTGGTTTTGTCTTGGTGAAACAGGTTAATTGATAAAATTGGATCTAATTTACAAAAGAATACATTCAGAACCTGTTATCTTTGATTCAATTAGTTTATATTTATTTGCCGGCAAGGTTTCGTTTCATTGAAAACTGATTAAATAGAATGTTTAAAAAACATGAAAATATGAAGAAAAGAATATTGTATTGGGCTCCCAGGATAATCGGCATCCTGTCGCTTTTATTCATGCTTATGTTTTCATTTGATGCTTTTGAAGGAAACGAGCCTCTTGTCAGGAAACTGGAAGGTTTTTTCATCCATAATACACCGGTTCTGATGCTGACAGGTATTTTAATCTTTGCCTGGAAAAGGGAGTTTACCGGAGGAATAGTTTTTGTGATTATTGCATCAGCTGCAGCTCTGTATCTGATAATAGCCTCTCATAAAATATCTTCCCTTGTTGTTCTTCTCCCTTTCGTGTTAACAGGTGTTTTGTTCATGATAAATGGCAGATTACGTACTGTGTCACAGAGGAATAATATTGTCTGATCCTTGCAGGATCTTTCCAATACCCAAAGCGCCGGTCAGTCCTTCCATCAGAAATTGATATATTGTACCGGTAAAAGCTGATAAATAAATGTGATTCTTGGTCTGTTTATGTATCTTTAATCGGATTTGCCGACCCGTTTGAAGAAGATATTTTTTCATCAATAAATATTGTTAATGCCATGAGAATAAACAGGATTCTGATTGCATCAGTTATTGTGCTGTCAGGCTTAAGCGGAATAGCAGAAGGACAGAAAATATACATCTCTCCTTCAGGAAGTGATACAAATCCAGGAACAGCTGACAGGCCGCTTGCAACTATTATTGCTGCCCGCGACAAGGCCAGAGATATCGGAAAGAGCAGTGAATCAGCAGTCCGGATTGAAATTGTTCCTCAGTCCGGTGAATATTTTATGCTACAGCCGCTGGTACTTACACCCGAAGATAGTCCGAAGCCCGGTTCTTCACTGGCGATCAAACCGGAAGACGGCTCAGCTGTGACATTCAGCGGTGGATATGAACTTAAAGGCGCGGAAAAAGTAAATGACCGGCTCTGGAAGATCTTTGTCCCTCAGGTTGCATGGTACGGTTCTTATTTTGACCAGCTTTATGTCGACGGACGAAGAGCAGTCAGGGCGAGAACTCCTGACAGCGGATTCCGGACGGTTAAGAAAGTAACTGAATCGGTTCTGATACAGGGAAAGGGCAGGCTTCCTGAGCTGGCAGCGCAGGAGATAAGCCTGGATCCTTCTGATGTAGCCACGATCAGGGATCTTCACACTCAGGATCTCGGTGATGTGGTGCTCGTATTCTATCACAAGTGGGATAATACGATGAAGCATGTTACAGCGTTCAATGACTCGACCGGAACTGTCATTACAATTGGCAAAGGCATGCAGCCCTGGAACCAGATAGACGAACAAAGCCGCTATTTTATCGAAAATTATAGAGCTGCCCTGGATGCTCCCGGCGAATGGTTCCTGGACAGGACAGGATATCTTTATTATATTCCTCTGGAAGGAGAAAAGATTGAAACGACCAGGTTCTATGCTCCTGTTCTTAAAGATCTTGTGATAATAAAGGGAGATTCACTATCGGGCCGGAAGGTTTCCAATATCCTGTTTGAAAATATAACTTTCAATATGGCTGGCTTTCAGCTTCCTCCTGAAGGGAATGAAGCCATGCAGGCTGCTTCCCCGATCGGCGCGGCAATTACGGCTGATTTCGCAGATAATATTACATTCCGTAACTGCGAAATATCTCATACCGGGACATACGGAATATGGTTCCGCAGGGCATGTTCCAACTGCTCTGTTATCCATTCCTGGCTGCACGATCTTGGGGCCGGAGGGATCAAGATCGGAGAAACAGTGATCCGTCCTGAGGCCGGTCAGATCACCAGTCAGATCACTGTCGATAATAATATCATCACCGATGGAGGAAAGGTTTTTCCTTCGGCAGTTGGAGTAATTATTTTTAATGCAAGCGATAACAGGTTGACTCATAACGAGATTTCCAACTTCAGATACTCTGGTGTTTCCGCTGGCTGGGTGTGGGGATATGCTCCAAGCCCTACAAAACGGAATATCATTGAATTTAACCATATTCACCATCTTGGCTGGGGAGAACTTTGTGATATGGGCGGAGTATATACACTTGGGGCATCCGAAGGAAGCTCCGTCTCCAACAATGTAATCCATCATGTTTACTCATTCGATTATGGCGGATGGGGCCTGTATACCGATGAGGGTTCATACGGCATCACCGAGGAAAATAACCTTGTATATGCTTGTAAAAGTGCAGGATTTCATCAGCATTACGGGAAGGAGAACATGATCAGGAACAATATTTTTGCGCTGAATAAAAGATCCCAGCTTCAGGCAACAAGAATAGAGGATCATACATCTCTGATCTTTATTAACAATATAATATATTATGGGAAGGGAACACTTCTCAGCAGCAACTGGAATAAATTTAATGTTGAGTCTGATTACAACTGTTACTGGGATACCAGAAAAAAGGAACCGGACTTCGGTATGGCTTTGAAGGATTGGAGGAAAGGCGGCAAGGATATTCATTCCGTCTTTGCTGATCCGGGATTTGTCAATCCAGAGGCCTTTGATTTCCGTTTCCGAAGCCTTGCCGTAGCTAAAAAGATAAAGTTCAAACCTTTTGATTATTCAAAGGCCGGTGTTTACGGATCTGATGACTGGAAAAAGAAAGCAACCATGGATCCGGAACTGGCTAAGAAGTTCGACGAAATAGTTGAACAACGCGAATCTCTTGTAAAATGATTTTCTCATATCAATAAATATATTTTAAATGCGGTACTGGTTAATAATTCCTTTTGTATTTGTATTCACTTCGGTATATTCAATTTCGCAGGCAGATAGTACAAAATCGAAACTTAATTTCAACGGAAGTTTCAGCTTTAACTCAAACGGCATGGCTTCCATTCCTGCATTTTCACTCGGGAAACCGGCGCTAATAGCGTCTCTGACCTTGCAGAAAAAGAGATTCTCGTATGATCCTGTGGTTGCATATGGATTGAATCTGAGACCTTGGGTCATTGATAACTGGATTCATTACAGGCTTATTTACAATCCGAAATTTGAACTCAGGACCGGAGTGGATATAAGCACTTTTTTCAGTAATATTGATTCAACCGATTATAAGATTCTGCAGGGTCAGCAGTATATCACTCTCGAAATAGCAGCAGTATTCAGATTCTCTCCCAAACATGCCCTGTCAGTTATGTACTGGAGCGACAATGGTCAGGACCATGGTACTATGAAGGGGGATTTTTACAGTATCGTTTATGACCTTACAAATCTTGGCATCGGAAAATCAATGTTGCTTACATCAAGTATTCAGTTCTTCTATATTGACTATGACGGAAAGAATGACGGATTCTTCTTTGCTCCCAAACTTTCCATTACAAAAAAAGGTATCCCTGTTACTCTGTTTTATCAGGTTACACAGGCAATAACAAGTAATATAGATCCGTTCCCCGGGTTCAAATGCAATGCGGGCATCGGATATTTATTCTGAGAATATTTGTTCTGGTTGAAAAACTTTAACATTTAAAAAAGTGATCAGATGAAAAAGATTTACGTGGTTCTTGTATGCTTATTTTGCGTGCAGATTACATGGGCGCAGAACTATCCGTTCCGTAATACCAGGCTCAGGGAAGACGATAGAATCAAAAATCTTATATCCCTCCTGACACGCGACGAGAAAATCAATTGTCTTGCACCATGGATTTCTGTGCCAAGGCTCGGGATCAAGGGTACGGTAGTAGTGGAAGGTCTGCATGGCCTTGCATACAGCGGACCGGCTAACTGGGCCAGAAAAGGTCCGAAGGCATCTCCTACCACAACCTTCCCTCAGGCAATAGGTCTGGCCGAAATGTGGGATCCTGAGCTGCTCACAAAAGTAGCTGACTGGGAAGCAACAGAGGCGAGATATCTTGCCCAGAACAGCAGGTTCGGAGTTTCTGGTCTAATTGTGTTTGCTCCGAATGCTGATATGGGAAGAGATATCAGGTGGGGCAGAACGGAGGAATGCTATGGGGAGGATCCATTCCTGAACGGTTCCCTCGTTACAGCATACGTAAAGGGTCTGCAGGGGGATAATCCTGTATACTGGAAGACTGCATCCCTTATGAAACATTTTCTGGCAAACAGCAACGAGAGTAACAGAACTTATACAAGTTCCGATTTTGATGACCAGCTATTCAGGGAATACTATTCCTATGCTTTCTGGAAAGGTGTGACTGAAGGTGGATCGCAGGCTTTCATGACTGCATATAATAAATATAACGGAATTCCCTGTACTGTCAACCCTGTACTGCGAAATGTAATAATGAAAGACTGGGGGTTCAGAGGGATCATTACAACCGACGGAGGAGCTTTTAAACAACTTGTTTCCACCCATGCATTTTTCCCTTCACTCGATTCAGCAGCTGCCGCATGCATAAAGGCTGGCATCACTATGTTTCTCGATGATTACAGATCATCTGTTGTTGTAGCATTGGACAAGGGCCTGATATCAGAAAAGGAAATTGAGGGTGCTATCTATGGTAATATAAGGGTATTGCTCAAGCTCGGACTGCTCGATGATTCACCTGCTAATCCTTATTCATCTATCGGTGTAAAGGATACAATTGCTCCATGGACTACTCAGGCAGCCCATGATCTGGCAAAACAAGCTGCTGTCAAATCGGTTGTGCTGCTCAGGAACGAAGGCAACCTGCTTCCTCTTTCCGAGGCTAGTATAAAATCTGTTGCAGTGATAGGTCCATCGGCCAATCTGGTTATATCCGACTGGTATTCAGGAACACCACCTTACAGGGTTACAATATTAGATGGCCTTAAACGTGCCGCAGGGGAAAATATTAAGATCATGTATGCCGCTTCAAATAAGGCTGATTCGGCAGTCATTGCAGCCAGATCATGTGACGTGGCTATTGTCTGCATTGGCAACCACCCACTCAGTTACGGTCTGGGATGGGAACAGAATCATGTCCCGAGCGATGGACGTGAAGGTATTGACAGGCAGGCAATAACCATTGAACAGGAAGACCTTGTAAAGCTTGTCTATGCAGCAAATCCACACACTGTGCTGGTGATGGTTTCCAGTTTCCCGTATGCTATCAACTGGTCGGAAGAAAACATTCCTGCCATTTTGCATATATCACAATCAGGTCAGGAAACAGGAAATGCTATGGCAGATATTATACTTGGCAAAATAAGTCCTGCCGGCCGTCTGGTCCAGACCTGGATCACCTCTGTCGATCAACTGCCGCCGATCCTTGATTATGACATTAGACATGGCCGTACTTATATGTACCAGAAACACCAGCCTCTGTTCCCGTTCGGCTTCGGACTTACCTATACCAGCTTCAGTTATTCTGATATCAGGATTGATAAGACAAACCTTCGGAGTGACGAAACAGCAGCAGTGAGTTTTAATCTTTCCAATACAGGTAACTTCGACAGTGATGAGGTAGCCCAGCTCTACGTTAGTTTTCCCGATTCAAAAGTCAGCAGACCACCGGTCGCGCTCAAGGGATTCAAAAGGGTCTTTGTTGCAAAGGGGAGAACAGTAAGGGTAACCATTCCTGTCATTGCATCAGATCTCAGATACTGGGACAAGGATAAAAATACCTTTGTGCTGGAACCAGGCAGGGTTAAAATTAATGTCGGACCTTCATCAGCTGATTTCCTTTTAACCGGCGAGCTGGATGTGAAATAAGCTGTCCTCATTAAGCAGGAATAATTACATCGTTGTGAAATAGTAATTTGCAGGAACTTCCCGGATCATGTTCATGGTTTATAGATGTCTGAAACATATCACCTTGCACATCATCCATGATAAATGTCAGTTTTTAAATTTCAATGGTTTAACCTTAATAACTTGGTAAGAAATATTTCGCAAGGAGATTTTTTATCCTGGTTCGTAAAGTAAATTCATACAGTGCGATAGGATGATTTTTTACAATATTGCTTCCGGCTAAAATTCATTCATTTATTATATTAAATTTGCATCAATTTCACCTGATTCATTCATAAAAATTTTCAGGTTAAAGATTAACTTACTTTAAATGTTATAAATTGAAAAGCGACGGAGCTGTTTTTGGAAGAATCACAATCAAGATTGGTAGTAACGTAATTACCCAGAGTGACGGTTCTCTGAATGAAGGAAGAATTTTGCGCATTGTTGAGGATGTTGCAATACTTTTCAAACAGGGGATCGAAGTAATTCTCATTACATCAGGAGCTGTGGCTGCCGGTCGTAACGTAGTAACTCCATCAAGAAAAACTGATATTGTTGCTGCCAGACAGATATGGGCAGCCATAGGGCAGGTCAAGCTGATGTCAAGCTATCAGTTCCTCTTCGGAAAATACGGAATACAGGCCGGACAACTTCTGGCTGCAAAGGAAAGCTTCAGGGACAGGCAGCATTATCTTAATATGAAAAACTGCATTGCTGCTATGATTGACAACAATGTCCTGCCAATTGTCAATGAGAATGACGCCATTTCTATCAATGAGCTGATGTTCACTGATAATGATGAGCTTTCCGGGCTGATATCCTCCATGACAGATTGCGATTCACTTTTCATCCTTTCCAATGTTGACGGGGTCTATACCGGTGCTCCCGGCGAGGAAGGTACTGAGCTGATAAGATATATCGACGAAACATCGGGTGATCTGGACCAGTATATAAGGCATGAAAAATCCGGATTCGGAAGGGGAGGAATGATAACAAAATGCTCTATCGCGAGAAAAACTGCATCGCAGGGCATTGATGTCTTCATTGCCAACGGGACGAGGGATTCAATTATTACCGATATCATCAAAGGGAAAGATGTGCCTTATACCCATTTCGTGGCAAGCGAGAAAAAGGAGACTGGTGTGAGAAAATGGCTTTCACACTCAGATACTTTCGCGAAAGGCATTATTGTAATTAATGACGGCGCAAAGGAAGCTCTTCTCGGTGAAAAGGCAACAAGCCTGCTTATGATTGGCGTTCTGAAAATTGAAGGTTTCTTCAAAAAGGGGGATATCGTTCGGATTGTCGATAAAAAAGGAAGTTATGTCGGACTAGGTAAGGCCCAGTTCGATTCGAAGAAAGCCGAACAGAATATGGGCGAAAAAATGAATAAACCATTCATTCATTACGATTACCTGGTTATCAATGAAAAAATCAGGGGGAATATAAATTTTTGATTCTATAAAAACACAGGAATGGATTGCATCAACATTTTCAGGGAGGCTGTCAGGGCAGGAAAGACACTCGCGATGCTTGATACTGAAACAGTCAATAAGATACTTGTAAGTGTTTCTGAAGCTATAATTGCGAATGCTGACTACTTAATAGAGGAAAACGGGAAGGATATGGCAGTTATGGATCCTGCTGATCCCAAGTATGACAGGCTTCTACTGAACAGAAAAAGAATTGAGGGAATAGCTGCAGATACCGGAAATATAGCTGGTTTACAATCTCCACTCAACAGGATCCTTTCATCTGAGACCAGACCTAACGGACTGAAAATTTCAAGGATCTCCGTACCATTCGGAGTAATTGGGATCATTTATGAAGCCAGACCAAATGTCACTTTCGATGTATTTTCACTCTGCTTCAAATCGGGGAATGCATGTATATTGAAGGGTGGAAGCGATGCAATTAATTCCAATACCGCGGGGGTAAAAGTTATCCGCACTGTACTGGACTCTTACGGAGTCAGCATGGATATTATCAGCCTGCTTCCTGCAGGCAGGGACGAAACCAGCCAGCTTCTTCATGCAAGGGAATATGTGGATCTGATAATTCCCAGAGGCAGCAGGGGGCTGATAGATTTTGTAAGGGATAATTCTACCATACCTGTAATTGAAACAGGGGCAGGAATATGCCATACATATTTTGATGAATATGGCGACAGGGAAAAAGGAAGGAATATAATTAACAATGCAAAGACGCGAAGGGTAAGCGTCTGTAATGCACTTGATTGTCTGATAATCCATAAGAACAGGCTTGACGATCTTGGATATCTGGTGGAACTGTGCAAAGATTCGGAAGTTATAATATACGCCGATGAGAATGCCTTCCATGCTCTTGAAGGAAAATATCCGGCTGTACTCCTGCTGAAAGCGACAAGGGAGTCTTTCGGGACTGAATTTCTGTCATACAAGATGGCGATCAGGACTGTTAGCTCATTTGAGGAAGCTCTCGCTCATATTGATGAATTCGGTTCCAAACATAGCGAAGCAATTGTCACGGAGGACCGAAACAGAAAACAGCTGTTCCTGAGGCGGGTCGATGCTTCTTCAGTTTATGCAAATACGTCCACTGCATTCACGGATGGCGCTGAATTCGGACTTGGCGCTGAAATTGGAATTTCAACGCAGAAGCTCCACGCGAGAGGCCCCATGGCCCTTGAAGCTCTGACTTCATATAAGTGGATCATCGAGGGTGAGGGTCAGATAAGAAAGTGATTGATAAAAAAGATCAGTATGGTTTTCAACATTGAAATGATCAGGGATTTTTACAGAGGAATGCCTTCAAAGGTATCTGAGAGCAGAAAGAGACTGGGACGACCACTTTCATTAAGCGAAAAGATACTTTATAGCCATCTTTACGGCGCAGGAGATAACAGAACTTTCTTCAGGGGTGTCGATTATGTTGATTTTGCCCCTGACAGGGTGGCCATGCAGGATGCAACAGCTCAGATGGCCCTTCTTCAGTTTATGATGGCAGGTAAAGATAAAACAGCCGTTCCTGCATCCGTTCACTGTGATCATCTTATCATGGCAAAGGCAGGAGCAGAGGAAGATCTTAAAACTGCCTGCTATACCAACAAGGAAGTGTACGATTTCCTGAGCTCTGTTTGCAATAAATACTCTATCGGTTTCTGGAGGCCTGGATCAGGGATCATTCACCAGATAATCCTTGAAAATTATGCCTTCCCCGGCGGTATGATGATAGGAACAGATTCCCATACTCCCAATGCCGGCGGACTTGGTATGGTGGCTATCGGCGTGGGCGGCGCCGACGCGGTGGATGTTATGACCGGTATGCCATGGGAACTTAAATTACCTAAACTGATAGGCATTAAACTCACTGGAAGATTAAAGGGCTGGACAGCCCCCAAAGATATTATTCTTAAAGTGGCAGGATTGCTGACTGTAAGCGGCGGAACAGGATCTGTTGTGGAATATTTTGGAGAGGGAGCTGAATCCCTTTCATGTACAGGAAAAGCAACCATCTGTAACATGGGCGCTGAGATAGGAGCGACATGCTCAATATTTGCTTATGATACCGCAATGGAGAAGTATCTTATCGCAACCGGCCGCAAAGAGGTGGCTCATGAAGCCGGGAAGATCAGGGAGTACCTTGTACCGGATCCGGAAATATATGCCAATCCTGAAAAATATTATGATAAATACATCGAGATAAATCTCTCAGAACTTGAACCCTATATAAACGGTCCGTTCTCTCCTGACCTCGCTACTCCAATATCTGAAATGAAAAAGGCTGCAGCTAAGAACGGATGGCCTGTCAGGGTGGAAGTGGGTCTTATCGGCTCATGTACAAATTCATCATATGAAGATATTTCCCGTTCTGCTTCCGTAGCTGGTAATGCACTGGAACTGAATCTCTCTGCCAAATCTGAATTCAAGATCACTCCCGGCTCCGAACAAATTCGATCTATAACAGAAAGAGACGGTTATCTGGATCTTTTCAGAAAATTGGGAGGAGAAGTTTATGCCAATGCCTGCGGACCATGTATTGGACAATGGGCGCGCAACGGGGCAGATAAACAACCTGTTAATACTGTTATACATTCTTTTAACAGGAACTTTGCAAAACGGACAGATGGTAATCCCAATACTTATGCCTTCGTTGCTTCTCCTGAAATAGTGACTGCTATAGCTATTGCTGGCGACCTGACATTTAACCCGCTGACTGATAGTCTTATTAATGCGGATGGCAATGAGGTCAGACTTGCAGAACCAAAAGGTTTTGAACTTCCCGTTTCCGGTTTCGGATCCGAAGGAACAGGATATCAGGAACCTGAATCAGGGGCGTCCGGAAACAAAATTATTATTCCGGAAGGATCGGATCGGCTTCAGACACTGACTCCCTTTAATGAATGGGACGGCAGGGATTTTACCGGCCTTCCTCTTCTGATAAAAGCAAAAGGAAAATGTACAACCGACCATATCTCCATGGCCGGATTCTGGTTGAAATACAGAGGCCATCTTGAAAATATCTCCAATAACTATATGATTGGAGCAGTCAATGCTTTCAATGACAAGACAAATCATGTCCTAGGCCAGCTGACAGGAGCTTATGATACAGTACCTGCAGTGGCCCGTTCGTATAAAGCCACAGGCATGGGATCCATTGTTGTCGGGGAAGAGAATTTCGGCGAGGGATCTTCCCGTGAACATGCAGCGATGGAGCCTCGTTACCTGAACGTGAAAGCCGTCCTGGTAAAATCGTTTGCGAGGATTCATGAGACGAACCTGAAAAAGCAGGGAGTAATGACGCTGACATTCGGCGATAAAAATGATTATGGGAAGATCAGGGAAGATGACAGGATCGATATAAGAGGTTTGCAGGAGTTAACACCAGGCAGGCCAGTTGAAGTTATTTTGAACCATTCCGACGGAACACAGGAGACTATTATTGCACGTCATTCTTATAATGATGCCCAGATTGCATGGTTCAGGGCAGGTAGTGCACTTAACCTGATCAGAAAATCGAAGGAATGACCAACTGGGAATCGGATTAGTGAAAAGGAATAAAATATTTGAGAAATGGTACCGGAAAAGATCACTTTAGTAAACGGGAAGCTGAATGTTCCTGATTATCCTGTTTTGCCTTTCATAGAAGGCGACGGAACAGGACCTGATATCTGGAATGCATCAGTAAGAGTTTTTGATGCGGCAGTTCAGAAAGTCTATAATGGCAGGCGCAAGGTTGAATGGAAAGAAGTGCTGGCAGGGGAAAAAGCGTATAAGGTCACCGGAAATTGGCTCCCGGATGAGACTCTTTCTGTTTTCAGAGATTATCTTGTCGGAATTAAAGGCCCTCTTACAACTCCCGTGGGCGAAGGAATGCGTTCACTTAACGTGGCGCTCAGGCAACTGCTCGATCTTTATACCTGTTACAGGCCCGTAAGGTATTTCAGCGGAGTTCCCAGTCCTGTAAAACACCCTGAAAATGTTGATATGCATATATTCAGAGAGAACACTGAAGATATTTATGCAGGAATAGAATTCATGAACGGTAAGCCGGAGACAGAGAAAATCAAGAAATTCCTTATCAATGAAATGGGGGTGAAATCGATCCGGTTCCCCGATACATGTTCAATTGGCATCAAACCTGTTTCGGTAGAAGGGTCTGAGAGACTGATCCGCCAGGCTATCAGATTTGCAATTGAGAAAAAACTCCCGTCCGTGACTTTGGTTCATAAAGGCAATATAATGAAGTTCACTGAGGGTTCTTTCATGAAATGGGGATATGCCCTGGCAGAAAGAGAATTCAGCAGCAAGGTATTCACGTGGTCGCAGCATAAACAGATCGCAGAAAAACAGGGAGCCGGAATTGCTGACCGGATGCTGAAAGAAGCTGAACAAGCAGGCAAGGTGATCATCAAAGATGTTATAGCTGATGCCTTCCTTCAGCAGATACTTACCCGGCCGGCAGAATATTCTGTCATTGCTACATTGAACCTTAACGGAGATTATATTTCAGATGCTCTGGCAGCAATAGTAGGAGGAATAGGGATAGCTCCGGGCGCAAATATTAATTTTGAAACCGGACATGCAATATTTGAGGCTACACATGGAACAGCTCCGAAATATGCAGGACTCGACAAAGTGAACCCCGGCTCTGTAATTCTTTCAGGAGCCCTGATGTTCGACTATATAGGCTGGACTGAAGTGACCGCGAGTATATATGCTGGTCTTGAAAGGACCATACAGAAGAAAATTGTCACTTACGATTTTCACCGTCTCATGGAGAATGCCACAATGGTGAAAACATCTGAGTTTGCAGATGCGATAATTTCTAACCTTTAATTGTAAATTTTTAATGCATGTCATATGAGCGACAAAAGTATGATTTCAAGGCTGGAAACACAGGTAAGAGCATCATCCCAGATTGAAAATGAATTATTCGAACAATTTGATGTCAAACGCGGACTCAGGAACAAGGATGGAACCGGAGTCCTTGTCGGGCTGACCAATATTGGCGATGTGGTGGGATATAAGAAAGAAGATGGCAAGGTTATTGCTATACCGGGACGGCTTCTTTACAGAGGAATTGACATTGAGGATATTACCGCTGGTTTCCAGAAGGAGAACAGGCATGGCTTCGATGAGACGGTTTACCTCCTCCTCACCGGGAATCTACCAAACACCGAACAGTTGAGGGAATTTTCACAGCACCTCGCTTCTTTACGGTCACTGCCGGATGATTTTGTGAAGGATATGATTCTTTCCATGAAGGGGAAGGATGTGCTGAATATACTTGCCCGGTCAGTTCTCGGACTATATACGCTTGACGATAAGCCGGATGATATTTCACTGGATAACATGATCAAACAGTCGCTCAATATCGTGGCCAAGTTTCCGACTATTGTTGCTTATTCCTATCAGGCGCTCAGACATCTCTATCAGTGGAAGACCTTGTCGATAAGACATCCTCAGCCAAATATGTCCACAGCAGAGAATTTTCTTTACCTTATTAAGGGAGATTGTACCGGATACTCACGGCTGGAATCAGATCTGCTCGACCTCCTGCTTGTTCTGCATGCTGAACACGGAGGAGGAAACAACTCTACCTTTACTATGAGAGTGACCAGTTCTTCTGAAACCGACATATATTCGTCTGTGACTTCTGCAATCGGCTCCCTCAAAGGTCCGCTTCACGGCGGAGCCAACGTGCGGGTGCTCGAAATGATGGAAAACATGAAAGCACATGTCAAAGACTGGACGAATGAACAGGAAGTTGAAGATTATCTGCTGAAAATACTTAACAAAAAAGCTAATGACGGCAGCGGAAAGATTTACGGGATAGGTCATGCTGTATATACAATTTCCGACCCCAGGGCTGCAATATTGAAGGCAAAAGCAAGAGAGCTCGCGATTGAGAAAGGCCGTCTTGACGAATTCGAGCTGTATTCACTGGTCGAGAAACTTACTCCCGAAGTCTTCAGGGTCTTCAAAGGTGAAAAAACCACCAAGGTTGTCTGTATTAATGTCGACTTTTATTCTGGGTTCGTGTATGCATGCCTTGATATCCCCAAAGAACTTTATACCCCTTTGTTTGCAGTTGCAAGGGTCTCAGGCTGGTGTACCCACAGGATCGAAGAGCTGACCTTTGGTGCAAAACGACTTATCCGTCCGGCTTTTAAGAATGTTTATGGCACACATGATTATATTCCGATGGAAGAGAGATAACCAATAAGGAAAATATGAACCAGACTGAGACCAGTTACGATGTTCTGATTGTAGGCGGGGGTGTCACAGGCACCGCCCTTCTTTACACTCTGAGCAGATACACTGATATCAGAAATATTGGTCTTATTGAGAAATATTCCGACTTCGGGCTGGTTAACTCTGCCTCGTATAATAACAGCCAGACCCTTCATTTTGGCGATATCGAGACCAATTATTCTCTTGATAAGGCCCGGAACGTAAAAAGAATGGCCGATATGGTCATGAAATATGTTGAGGCAGAAAAGGATTCTCCCGATAAGCTAAATATATTCAGCAAGTATTCCAAGATGGTGCTTGCAGTCGGAAATAGCCAGGTGAAGGAGCTGAAGGAGAGATACCCTGCATTCAGTACTCTGTTCCCTAATCTGAGAATGATAGAACGTGACGAGATAGGACAGATCGAACCAAGGGTGCTTGAAGGAAGAAAATCAGATCAGGAGATACTCGCTCTTTTAACTGAGGATGGCTATACAATTGATTTCAAAAAGCTTTGTCATTCGTTCGTCAATAATGCGCTCAGAAAGAATCCAATACTTGATATAAGACTGGAGACAAAGCTGCTTTCCATTAAGAGGGAAGGCAATGTTTATCGTGTCACAACCAATAAGGGTACTATTTCTGCGTCTGTTGTGGCGATATCCGCCGGGGGGCACAGCCTGATGTATGCAAAATCACTCGGATACGGGAAAGATCTTTCCATCCTCTCGATGGCAGGGAGCTTCTATACAGCTCCAAAGACGCTAAACGGGAAGGTTTACACGATTCAGGTGCCCAAGCTTCCTTTCGCTGCTATACATGGCGACCCGGAGGTCCATAATGCAGGTGTAACCCGATTCGGACCAACTGCCAAACCCATATTTCAGCTGGAAAGATATAACCGGGCAACTATCAGTGAATACTGGAAAACCTTCGGCATCGGTCTTAAACCGGTAATCAGCCTTATCAAAATTGTATCTGACAGAGTGCTTTTAAGCTATATCTTTATGAATTTCCTCTATGATATACCATGGCTGGGTAAAAGGCTGTTCATTAAGGAAATAAGAAAGATTGTCCCAACCATCAGGCTGAATGAGCTTAAGTTTGCGAAGGGTATCGGAGGTACGAGACCCCAGATTGTAAACAATACAACCAGAAAGCTTGAGATGGGTGAAGCAAAACTAACCGGTGAAAATATTATATTCAATATAACACCTTCACCGGGAGCATCTACCTGTCTTGGAAACGCCTATGCCGATGTTCGGAAGATCACTGAGTTTTTCGGTGGCCGTTTCACTTTCGATACAGAATCATTCGGGAAAGATCTGATGTGATTTCTTCCTTATGAGCCCGCAATTACCAGAAGGGCCAGGCCAATCAGGTAAGCGAGAAACATCAGAAATACTAGCGTGTTTACAGTTTTGCCGGCTCCCCTGAATTCTTTCCAGATGAATACGCCCCAGAATGCTGCAACCAGTGTTGCTCCCTGTCCAAGCCCATACGATATGGCAAAACCTGCCTTACCTGATGCTATGATGCTCGTAGCCATACCTATGTTCCAGATAATTCCGCCAAGGACACCTGTGAGATGAGCGCCGATACTACCTTTGGTGTAGTCACGGAAAGTCAGAGGTTCTCCATCCACCGGCTTTTTCATGATGATCCAGTTAAACAGGAAGTTACTGACCAGAACTCCGACGGCAAAAAAGAATATGGCAGAGTAAGGGGTTAGCTTGCCGGCCTCCGGAACCTCAAAACTGGTGGCCATTGAGCTTGCCACAAGCCTGAAAAACAATGACATCAGGACTCCGGCCGCAACCGACAGAAGGATTCCTTTCCCCGAAACTTTCTGAAGCGATGAACTGTGTTTTTTATATGCTATTGCATCGATGATAATAGCAGCCACTATAAATGCCACCCCAATGAACAGCAACTGAGCATTTCCTTTCGGTACGAAAACATAATTGATTATGACTCCAAGGGCCAGAGCGATTCCGACTCCCACAGGAAAAGCTACCGCCATACCGGCAATAGCCATTGCTGCAACAAGAAGGATGTTGGAAGCGTTGAATACCACACCACCAAGGATTGCATTGAGGATATTACCGGGTTCTGCCTGTGCTATATCAGCAGTGAATCCTCTTCCTGCTGAACCATGACTTCCAAGTGTAAATCCAAGCAGAATGGAAAAGAGCAGAATGCCAAAGACATAGTCCCAATAGTAGAGTTCAAAGCGCCATGATTTGCCTGCCAGTTTCTGGGTATTGCCCCAGGAGCCCCAGCAGAGCATGGTTACAACGCATAGAATGATGGCCAGAGGATAACTTTGTGGAATGAACATAATTGGAAAATTTAAGAGTCCGGGTTTAAATTAATATCATTTAGAAAGAAGAGCACCTACAAGATCGGGCAGATGCTCTGCCTTTATTGTATGTAAATTATTTCTGGAAGGGAAACTTATATGATTCGTTATTCTTCTTCGCAGTTTTGTAAATAACAGCCGAGGTAAGATAAACTTTCGTCCCTTCAGATTCAGATCTTTTTTCACCTTTTACCACAAACTTTATTTTATGTTCGCCTTCCGGCAAGCCGAGTACATGCCAGATGGTCTCAGTATGCTGCTGATTTGCAAAATAGTAATATGTGTCAATTGTCCTGTGAAGTTTTCCGTCAACATAAACTTCAGCTTTGCCTCCGTCTTTAAACCAGTTGCCGGCAACAGCTATTCCGCTGCCGTTGAAGCTTATCTCTGCTTCATCCCCTGCTTTTTCTGCAACCATCGCCTGCCTGACAGGTTTCTGGTCTTTTCCGGGGATCACTTCATATGGTTTCCAGTTTCCTTTGAAGCTCCAGCCTTTACTGTCAAATACTGAGGTTTGTCCGGAAAATACGGCATCAGGGAATGAGATCTCGTTTACCGGTGGCACCGGTTCCTGTATCTTGACAAGGATCTGTTTGTCAGTTACTTTTCCGCCATCTTTCGTGATCAGGTTTTTTGCATATTGATCGGTAGAGGTAACCGCTGAATTAAAGCTGTATGTTGTGTTTATAAACAGAGAGTCTCCGATAGCCTTCACCCCATTCTGCATGTAGTCGGGAAGTCCGCTGAATCCCTTTATTACTCCCAGCACAGCCATGGCATTGGAAGGATTGCAGTCCGAATCCTGTCCGCATCTTGTTGTAATTTCCATTGTTTTCATCGGATCGCCTTCGCCGTAAAGCAAGCCCATGACAATATATGCTCCGTTCAGCTTTGCATCAATATTAAATGGCTGGCCGGCACCCGCACCGCAAATATCGACATTGCCCCATTTGTTCTCGATCTCCTGCCACGAGGTATGCCAGTCTGTCGGATACTGCCTGTGCAGTTCAATAACATCGGAAATGATCTTGTGGTAATCACTTTCTGTTGGTATTGACCTGAGCGCTTTCTCTATAATCCCGGGAATGTCATTCTCAAAAAAAGCTTCCGAGTAGAGTGCAGCTACAAATATTCCACCATACACTCCATCCCCGAAATTCATTATGTGTCCGATCTTTCCTGAAATAGAGGTCGCTGTTGCAGGCATCCCGGGGCACATGAAACCTATATAATCTGATTCAATCTGAAAATCGATATCATCTGCATGAATATTATATTCGGGATTGCCTGACAGAGGTGCGAAAATACTGTCATAGTAATTCTTCCTTGCCTGCATATTGGCATGCCACAGCGGATAACCTGCCCTGGCAAACATTTCCTGGAATTTTTTAGCAGGTGCGTCCATACCGTATTTGTCCATTGACATCAGGAAGGTCAGCTGGACATATACATCGTCCTGCCACATGCTACCCTTGATATCCTCCGGCTTCCAGCTGATCGGCTTGTCGTTGATATGTCCGTTCGATGTGAATTCAGTCGGGGCTCCATAAGTGACTCCTATCATCTTACCGGCCCATCCTCCGGCGATTTTGTCTTTCAGAACCTTAGGGGAGATGGCCCTGAAACCCTTCGGAGGATTGCTGCAAGAGATTGCCAGCACAATAATGGCAGGCAGATAAATGAACCTTAACGCTTTTTTCATATAGGTAGATTTTTTAGAATTCTGGTATAAAATTATCCCTAAGTCTTATTCTGGGTATATTACAAACCTAAAACTAATCAATAATTAAGATTTCGAGGCACAGGGAAAAAAATTCTTATATAATTCTATTTTGACAGCTTAAGAAAAGGCCTTGATAATTATTAAAAATCAATGATTTTCGATATTTTCTAGGAATCGAAAAACAAATCTTTCGTTCCCGGAAATATTTAATTCAACGTAAAAATAGTAAAGAATATGGAAAAACACCAATCCTCTGCAAAACGAGGTTTGATGGTTATCTTGTTGAATATGAGAGTATATTTCGAAACAGGACCAAAAGGTTCTTTGATAAAGCGATAAAATATTCATTTGGGATCTTACAAAGTCAGATGCGGAACATAGAGCGGATAAGTGAAGAATTGCAGTTTGATTATAATCAGATGCAGCATTTTATCACAGACTCCAACTGGGATGCCAGAGAAGTTATTAATCAGGCGGCACGCAAGGTAAGCAATGTTTTGCCGAAGAGAAAGCTAACAGGTTTTATCATCGATGAGAGTGGCTGGGTAAAGAAAGGAGAAAAGAGTGTTGGAGTTGCACCACAATATTGTGGGAATGTTGGTAAGATATCAAATTGCCAGGTAGCAGTTTTTGGATGTTTAAGCACAGGAGATTTTGCCTCTTTGGTTGATGCACGGTTATATCTGCCAAAGCAATGGTGTGAAGACATGGACCGTTGCGAAGAAGCCGGTATACCAAAGCAGGACATTGTGTTCCGAACTAAGATAGAGCTTGCTGAGAGCATCCTTAGAGAACAAAGGGACAATGGGCTTAAATTTGATTTTGTCACGGCTGATGGGTATTATGGGAATGATGCTGATTTTGCAAGGATGGTAGACTCCCTGGGGTATGTCTATATGCTGGACCTGCATTCCGATCAGGAGGTTTACCTTGAGAGGCCTGAGTTATATCTTCCTGAGCGTACCAGTAGCCGTGGACGTGAACCGAAAAGGTTAAAAACATCCGTTGCCGGTATACGGGTGGATCACTATCTGATGACATTGATGGTCAAAGATTGGCAAAAGCTTAAACTGCTGCCACTTCCACGGAGTAATGTAAATAGAACCAAAGCACAAAACGCAAAAAAGCTTGATATGAAAATAAGTAAATTTGTCCGCTCTTTACTTTTTTCCAGTTCAAGTTCTTCTGTTTAGCTTTTTCTCAGGGCATTAAGAAAATCGATTTCTGCATCTTGCTTTTGTTGCTCAGAAGCTGCCAGAGCAAGCAGATGAGACTTCTTCTCATTGTCAAACTCTGAATTTTTTAATTTCAGACTGAATATCTGATTTTTGTAATTAAGTGTTAGGATGCTGTCATGTCTGACTCTTTTTTCAAAGCTCAGATTTTGGATTTCCCTATCCCTTTTAACAATCTCATATTTTTTCTGGGTTTCAGCAATTGAATTGCTTAGCGTCGAACTGAAAATAGAATCTGAAATCTTTTGATATTGTTCAAAAAAATGAACTACACCATTGTTAAAAGCAGGGATCCTGGTTGGCACGTCTGTCAGCCACTCCCTGGGATTGACATCATAGGATTTACAGAATCAGAGAAGGGAGTACATGATGGCTGTACTTTCAGCTGCGTCATGGGTGCCGCAGAACAGATAGTTTATCCGTTCCAGGGCTAAAGGTCTGTTGGCATTCTCGACCAGATTATTATCAATTTGATACCTGCCATCAAGATTGTATTTGGACAGACGCTGGAACAACGAGTAGGTATATGTCAATGCCCAATCCTCTACTCAACAAACATGCAGTTGCCCGAATGCTTACATATGAATGACCTTATCTGACATTGACTGCTCCGCCACTTGGAGCAGAAGTTCCGCAATTGTTTGAGGTCGTAACATAAAAACAGAGGTTTGATGAGTAACGCAAAGGAATACAATACATTGAGAATTTTTATGAACTAAACAGGTTATATCATTGATGTCTCAAAGCTTCCACCGGATTGATACGGGAGACTTTGTGCGAATGATAAAAAACGGTTAAGAGGACAACGATTGCAGCGCTTAGGTAAGCTAAAACAAATACCCACCAGCTAATACTTATCTTAAATGCAAACTGGTTCATCCATTGCTTCATAAAATGAATAGTTAGCGGAACAGAAAGTAAAGCAGCTATAGTTACTAGAAAGAAATTCTCACGAAGAAAAGATATAATAATCGCATTTTCTGAACTTCCAAATACCTTTTTAATACCTGCTTCCCTGGTTCTTGATAGTGTAAGGAAGAGCGTGAGACCGAATAATCCGAATGCTGCTATTATTAAAATCAGGAGTGCAAAAATAGATACAATGGTACTCAGATTTTTTTCCGAAGAGTATAAATTTTCAATTATCCCTTCAATGGTTGTATAATGGAATGGCCTCTCAGGGGCAATCTTTTCCCATTCTGTCTCCAGCATCGAAAGAATACTTCTTAGTGTTCCTGATTTGTAATGTACTGCAATTTGCTTCGTATTTTTACCAAATATACTAAATGCTAAAGGTGATATATCAGAATAAAGTGAGAAGAGATTAAAATCTTTAACAATACCGATAATTGTTTCACCACCAACTTCTTTCCCAATGGGATCAGTTATTCCCAATTGTTTGACTGCCTCTTCATTAAGAATTAGTGAATGGCCAATATCATCTCCATATGCCTCAGAGAAATCCCGGCCCTTGATAATCGACATTCCCATGGTTTTAAGAAAATTGAAATCAACAAACATAAGTTCAACCATTACTAGTATTTCTTTATTCTGAAAATTTGGCGATTTCGCTGCTACATAAGTATGCAGTAATGGAAGACTTTCATTAGTTCCCGCAGCCATAATTACATTTGGGTTGGATTTTATTGTGTTGAGATAAGAAGGATAACCAGTAAAATCACGTCCAAGATCAATTAATAGAATACATTTATTATAGTATCCGAGATCTTTATTAATCAGAT
>CAXXWV010000004.1:0-1650551 GCA_963676175.2 Bacteroidales bacterium | reverse complement strand
ACTCTGCCTCTGCCAAAATGTATTATATCGGACACGCTTATTTCCATAACAAAATCTGTCAGGGGTGGACAACCTTTTAAGATGCCGGAGGCATCAAAGCCCAATATCCATGGTGAACCCATGGTAAGGTGTTGTTCGGATCCCCAACGCCGGAGGTGTTGAAGAAGGTACTTCAACCTCCTCCGGGGTTGACGGCATATCTGTGCCGGTTACCCCGGATGATACCGGGGACATTGGAATTCAAAGCCTCCGGCTTTTGACTGAATCACTAAATTCAATATAAGAAGGTACATTATCAAAATCCATTGTTTCATCAAAACCCGAAAAGTTAAATTTGATCTGCAATAAAATCATCAGGCTATTTTTTCTTTGTGAGTATCTCTTAATGCAATTGTTAAACTTATAAAATTCGTTGCTGCATTTATGAACGAGCTTGTGCTTCATGCTGATAAGTCCCAATATTAAACACTCTCACTCTGCCAAAATGTATTATATCGGACACGCTTATTTCCATAACAAAATCTGTCAGGGGTGGACAACCTTTTAAGATGCCGGAGGTATCAAAGCCCAATATCCATGGTGAAACCCATGGTAAGGTGTTGTTCGGATCCCCAACGCCGGAGGTGTTGAAGAAGGTACTTCAACCTCATCCGGGGTTGACGGCACATCTGTGCTGGTTACCCCGGAGGATACCGGGGACAGTGGAATTCAAAGCCTCCGGCTTTTGACTGAATCACTAAATTCAATATAAGAAGGTATGTTATCAAAATCCATTGTTTCATCAAGGGTTCATGTGTAAGTCCCTTTCCTAAAAGACAAGGCAGATTTCTTCCATGGAGCACATTCAGGAGCAGGAACTATCCACGTTAACCCCGGAAAATTTCTTCCATAATTGAAATCAATTTATTCGCTTAATCAGATAGAAAAGGGAACCTGCATGAGTTTCATTCCTGAAAAAGAAGATTTCATTCCTGCGGAGTAACATCTTCTTCACATGCTTTTCAGAAATCTCTCCCCGGTCCTTCAAATCCTGAAATCCCTGTTACAAAGTATAGAATCTTTCACTACATTTCGGGTATTGGTGACTGACCTGGACGGGAAATATCCGAATGTATCATTGATTGATAATGATTATTGAACTTCAGTAGCCATGGATCCGGATAAAAGGCAGAACTAAGGAAAAGATCATAAAGAGAAAAATAAAACTTAAAGGAAAGTATAACAAATGAAATACAAAGACAATGAGTGAAAAGAGAGGATCAAAATATCTCACCCGTCGTGAGGTATTGAAACTTGGAGGCGGAGCAGTTGCCGGCCTGGCTGCCTTTGGGAATATTGGTATGATGGCAAAGGATGTTTCGACTCCGGGGCCTTCAAATAATCAAACTTCCGGAATTTTTGGCATTGGTAAGATACCGGCAGATAACATTTTAAAAGTTGACTTTTCCTATGCTTTCGGAACACCTCACCGGATAACAATCGGAAGACCCGATGCGAGCGACCGAACCCTGCTGGATCTGCAAGCCGGGAGTTTACAGATGTCGTGGACCTACGACAACCTGTCGATGGCAATGTTCCCTCCCCTCGCCATGCGCACTCCAAAAACAGCCTGGAATATAAAGATCAATCCGCAGATCGATGGTAATGCCTTCACCGACAGCCGATGGACACGCCTGGACCAGTTTCTGCCCGGACTGGAAAATGTTTATGACAATGGGTCCGGTTCAATCAGACTGGAGGCCATAAGCGGAATGACAGCGGCTCTTATCCACATTGCTATTTTCAATTCAGATACAAGAGAACACCAGTACACGATCAACTGCGAATGTAACTGGGGAATGAATCCTGCATGGGTTGAACCTGAATGGAATCCCGGAGACAATATCCAGGCCGGATGGAATGATCGGGCAGACAGGGTGCTGATCCTTGGTCTGGGGGCAGATAAATATTCTCTCAGGGACGACAGAGTTCCTCCCGGACCACAGAAAATGATCCTTGTCTGGAACCTTAAACCGGGCGAAAAGAAACAGGGATGGATAATCCGCCCCTATTCAGGCTATGATGCTGATCTGCCTGACCTTCGCAAAAAGGATTGGGCCTCTGAAATGGAGCATGGTAAAAAGGAGTGGCAAAATCTTCTGGGAAGAGCTTCGAAAATGATTATTCCCGACGAGGGCGTTTCGGGAGCCTACATGGCTTGTCTGGCCGATCTCTTTATTATGCGCGAGCCCCTTGGTGAAGGGCATATTGTTGGGGTTCCCGGTACCGAAGGATACAGGGCAGGCAATTCGGGCGAACCCCTTATTGTTGCCGTGGCGCTTGATCAGAACGGACTTCACAGCGAAGCCCTTGCCGAATCTTCCACTTCCGTCAACACCCAGGAACTGGACGGATGCTGGGCCGACAAAAAAGGCTGGTGCCACCTTTTCTGGGCAGGTGCCGGATTTAAATCAAGAGCCATCATGGAGCATTATAAAATAACCGGAGATAAAAAGTATCTCGAAAGTGTATATCCCAATTTGCTCGCAAGCTCCAGGTGGCAGGAAAAACAACGTGCCCGGATGCGTACCGGCGACAGGGAACATTCGCTGACCTATGGACTGATGCCCCGTGGGTTTGGCGATTGCGGACTGATGAACGATGATGACATGTATGGTGTGTTCTTCCCTCATAATATCTGGGCAGTTTATGCCGACAAATGTTCACTCGAAGCTGCCGGAATTCTCGGGAAAAAGAATGATGAAGCTGAATTAAAAAAGATATATGAAACATCCTTCAACGACCTTCTGGTTGCTCTCGACAAAGGTGTAATTAAAGAAAAAGGCTATCGCTGGATTCCGGGCACACCAGGTAAAACGACAGGCAGCTGCTGGGGAACGCTCAATATTGCGGCGCCCTGCGAATTGCTGCCCACTGATCATGAACTGGTGACCGGTACTTTAAGGAAGATCGAAGAAAATATCAGCAAGGGCGGACAACCGGTTCATACTGGCTGGATGGCCGATGGTGCATGGGTCGCAATCACCCTTGATAATATTGCTGAAGTTCATCTGGCCCGTGGAAATGGGGATGCAGCTGTCAGGTACTTATATTCAACTCTTAACCATGGAACTCCGCTTTATACCTGGTGTGAAGAAAGAGGCCAGGAGCCGGGTACAAAGAAAACTTCGGGCGATCTGCAGCACCTATGGACCCCTGTCGCAGTTGTCAGGGCGCTCAGGGATATGATGGTAATGGAAAGCGGCAACCGGCTGAACCTGGCCCTGGGAACAGCTCGCGAATGGCTCGGTTCGGGAAATCCTGTGGGAATATCAGGTGCATGTACGCACTTTGGTACTGTATCTTACCAGATGCGATATGATCGCACAGGGAAAAAAGTAACCGGAGAAATAACATTTGGTGAAAACTTCTCAGGTGAACAGGCCGATCTATATATCCGTCTGCCTGACAGACTAAAAATCAGAACAGTTGATCATAAATCAAAAGCCACCCTGTTGCCTGATGGCGGAGGTTTACGATGGAAAACTCCCCAAGGAACAGTCAAATTTGTTGCAAATGTCTGATTATTAAAACCTGCAAGAGTTAAGTCAAACGTAAAGCAGATCATGCGATGTTAGTTATGAGATTTCTTTCCGGTATGTTATAACTTTTTCTTTTCACTTTAACTTTTGATTTTTCACCAGTTGAAGTACAATTTTAAAATTCAAAATAAAGAACAATGACAAAAATGAACAGGCGTGAATTTACAAAGATTTCAGCGCTGGGTATTGCCGGTACGAGTGTAATAAATCCACTTTATGAAAAGAACTCTTCGTTGAATGACCGATATCTCAGAAGCATTACTGAGTATGGAAAGAGATCAATAAACTGTCTTGGCAGATTCTGTGACAAAGCAAGAGGCCAGATTCCCTATTTCTATACTGAATTCAACAGAAATCCTGTAAGCGCCGGTCATCAGATATGGTCATATGGTGATGGTCTGGGAAGGACGGTCGATTCGTTGGTACTTCTGAGGCATATGCTTGGTCAGGAGATCAATTCCCCGGACGATCACATTAAACAATCAACCCTTATAAGTTTTCTTGCCCCGGATGGTCTGTCATGGTGCCCGGCAGAACCGTGGACCCTGCCGGTTGCCCATACCAGACCGGCATGGCTGCAACAAGGGACACTCCTTGCCCTGACAAGCTTGTATCTCTCAACCAAGGATGAATATTATAAGAAATTAGCTGAAAAAAATATTGACGGAATAATCAGGCTGGCAAGGTTTAACGATAAAGGCTATGCCGATTTTCCCGGTGATTATTACACGCTTGCTTATGGCTGGTCCGAACCAACAACAGATAAGATGCACCGTGCCTCCATCTTCTACACATCCGTTACCATGCCTCTGATGAGGTTTTACAGAATAACCGGATACGAGCCTGCCCTGAAACTGGCATCGGCCCTTATCAAATGGACACTGACCGATAATAACGATGTTGCAGGATTGTTTGAACTGGGACATTTCCACAGCCAGAGCCGCCTGATAACTGCACTGCTTCTCAGGGCAAAATCAACAGGCTCAGCTGAAGACATTGCCAAAGCAGAGGCGCTTTACCTGAAAGCTAAAAAGCTTGGGACAGATTCAGGATGGTTTCCGGAACAGATCAATAACCCGGAACTGAACCGGTCAAACCTCGCCGAAACTTGCTGCCTTACCGATATGCTGGAAGCTGCCATATTACTGGCTCAACTCAAAGACAGCTACTACTGGGGCGATGTGGAAAGATTTTCAAAGAACCATCTCTATGCGTTTCAAATCTCTGACACATCATGGTTTGGATACGCCGATCAGAAACTGCACATTTTGTCGTATGAGCCGATTCTAAAAAGTGATGAAATAAAAGAACTGATTATTGGAGGCTTTGCAGGATGGGGCGGTATAACAGCAATGTCGGACGATACCCCTTTTTCAAACGGGAATCAGCAATGCTGCAACGCAGCAGGCGCCAGAGCCTTGTACGATGTATGGAGATATGCAATAAATGATGACGGGACGGATTTCAGGATTAATTTGCATATTCACCGCAAACATAAATGCGCTGAGATAATAATGAAAGAAGGAAACAAAGGATGCTTAAATGTCAATGTAAGAGAGGAACGAAACTATTGGATCAGGCTGCCCGAAAACATTAAAAACTCTGAAATCAGGGCTACTGTCAATAACAGAAATATCCGTCCTGAATTAAAGAATGGTTTCCTGAATTTTGGGAAGCTGCATCCCGGTGATAATGCAAAACTTGAATACCCGATGAAAAACTATGTTAAAGTTGAACATCTTGCGGCTGGAGATTTCAGCTTTTCATATCAGGGTTCAACAGTTATCAAAGCAGAACCAAAGCAGAAATTCGGAGAGTATTTCACAAACAGCAGGTTTATTTCCCAGCCACCCGCGTTGGAAGAAAATAAAATGGAAGAAATAGATTCACTCTGATGTACTACCAGAAATGGCAGCATAACTGAAAAGAATCAGAAGTGAATTGGAAAATTTTCAGGACTGGAAACGAGTTCGTCGAAAAAGACGTGCTCGTTTTATTTATCATTACGATCTGCCCGCTTTCGAAACTATAAATATTTCACAACCATATATACAGAGACTCCTACAAGAAATACAGCATATATCTTTTTGAATATCGAAACTGGTAACTTGATTGCGAACCGGGAACCAAAAAAGACTCCGGCAAAAAGGCCCAATGCCATGATGCCAGCATATGTCCAGTTCAGGTATCCTCCTTCAGCGTAAACAATTACACTGGGCAACCCGACCGGCAATTGCAGTGCTGCCAGTGATGTTGCTGTAGCTGACTTTGGTTCATAATGGAAAAACTTAGTCAGAATAGGTACAATTACAATTCCTCCTCCCTTACCAAACATACCGGCAATAATACCGGCAAAAATACCAAGACCTATGAATAGCCAGCTGGAATTAGGTTTTGCTTTATCAGTCAGATCTTCCTTTTTCTCTTTTTTGCCAAATAATAAATCCGGAATATTCAGATAGCTAACAGAGACATAAATCAGGAACAAGGCATAAAACTTTGCAAGCAGGTGAACATTCACAGCCAATGCAAGTTTCGCACCGAAATATGAACCTGCCAGTAACCCGCATGAGATCCATAATGAGTCTGCGATTTTCAGATAACCGGCTTTATAGTAGGCAATAACTCCCAATATGCCAACGGGTAACAGCATGGCGGTAAGAGATGTGGCATTCGCCACCAGCATGTCCATCCCCAGAAAGGCTATTAGCATCGGAACCATGACAAGCCCTCCGCCAATCCCAAATAAACCTGACATTAACCCTGCAAGAATTCCAACTACTGCAACTAAAATTATCATCTGCAAATACTCAATTTATTGTCAGTCAAAAGTATGATTTTATTTTAAATGAAGATGCCTCGTGGTAACCATGACTCATTAATCACCCCTGACCTTTTAATTCATTTACATCCCAGGGGGTATAATAACAGGTATTTGATGATCAGTTAAAATGTCCCGGATAGGGCCCGATCAATACGACTGAAGCAAATCTATTTTCCCAGACTCTTAAGTACGAAGTCGAGGCAGGGATCACTTTTATTATTCTCTTCGTGTAAATCTTTAATAAATATGTCTGGCCGGATTCCTTTTTCTTCCCATAAATTCCCATTGGAATCGGTCCATACTCCGATTGAATATGAAAAGTGCCAGCCATTTGGCAAATTGGCATCTTCTGAATCTGAAAAGGCTCCTGCAGTTGGTTCTCCTAAAATCCTGATGTGCTTTTGATCTATTAATGCCAGTAAAAATGTTTCTGCTGCACTAATAGTATACCTGTTGATCAGAACAAAAACAGGTTTCGGGAAACGGACATTGGCAGGGTTTATATACCAATAAACCGGATCAGAATAGTAGTTGACTGAACCAGCTACTCTTATTCTCGAGATCTGATAACACTGCCTGCTTTTTACCAGATGATTTGCTACTGTTAATGCAGATGAATCAGTTCCTCCGATATTATTCCGGATATCAATAATAAGAGCATTGCAATCGGAAAATGAATTAATAATATCTGTCATAACCGAGTCAACCATATGGACGTCTTTATCGAACCAATCCAAAGAAAGATATCCGATATCCGACCCGATTTTGCCAGACAGAAAATTATTTATTTCGGATGTCTGAAATTTGTTATTCAGATATCCTGACCTGATCAGATTTACATTCTTATATTTTTGTCGTGAAGCAAAAATAGAATCCATCTGTCTGATGTGCGCAATTTTACCAATAGAGAAATTATATGCATATTTTTCATTGTCAAGCCATAAGTGCTTATCTCTGAGATTACCTGCAAGTCTGCTAATAAGAAAGAATAAAGAATCTGATGATGTACTGTCATTTACAAACCTGGAATAATATGTACCCAGTGAATCCCAGTTGATATTTTTATATGGGAATAATCCGTAATGTTCCTTTAAGAATGTGACAAAATGATTATAGTTCACAACAGGATTATTGTTTTGAGAAAAACCTTTGAGGCTGATAAGGGATAGAACAAATACAATCTGATATTTCTTAATGAAAGAAATGGGTTTCATGCTGTTGTTTTGTTCTCTTTGACGAAAAGCGGAACATATTGGTTACAGAAAAGGGGAGGTAATCTTCCCAGCAATCCGTACGTATTAATGTTTTGAGTATCCCATTTTTCTTCCTATGATTGTGACCAGCCCCTTAGCCATTTTATCCAGTTCAATCTCAAAGCCAGCATCAGTAAGGTAATTCCTGATCAATTCACCGGTGATCCTGGTTTTAAAGTAAGAACTGGCTTTCTGAACCCACTTATCGTTTTCAAGCTCATATAATAAATCAGTGACACGAACCTGCCCGGGAAAATACTCCAGAAAACATGTCAGAATTCTTGTGGAATCACTTTTCACGGGAATGAACCTGGCCGTATCCTCCGGTGTTGATGAGTAGTCCCTGAAGGAAAGGACAATCTTCCCTCCCGGGATTAGTATTCTTGCAGCATCAAACAATAACATTTTCACTTCAGCAAAGGACTCCAGATGAGACAGTGTATCTCCGCAACAAATAATAAGTTCAGGACATAAAGCAGAATATTTTCCGAACAACCTGAGATCTTCATTAACAACATCTATTATCCCGTTCCGGTTCCTCGATTCCAGTTCTGCAAGCAGCTGATTGTTGAAATCAATAGCCATGACCTTGAATCCGAGTTCGGCCAGGGCAAAGGACTGGGATCCGCTACCCGCGCCCAGATCGATCGCCTGTTTTGACGTAGTTGGTCTGATTCCGTTTTCAGTGCAGAACTGTCTGAAAGATTCCTTGTTTGTTTCAAAATCACCCGCGAACCAGGAATAAAAATTTCCAAGGTGATTATCGTAATGCTCTTTTACTGTCATTTTAAGTTTTTGATTTCAGAACGTGAAGGAGGCAGTTCAGCTGAACCCCACCCTGATGGTTTATCACCCATCACTAATTTTAAAGTACCCCCGTCCCTGATATCAGAATGCCTGAACCATGCTTTATTCCATGGTTTCCCGTTTAGTTCCGCTGATCTGATATAGATATTTGCGGCGGACAGGTTCTCCGCAACAATTTTTAGTTTTGTAACTCCGTCAGGTGATATTGTTACAGTCCTGAAATGAGGAGCGGTAATAAGGTAGATGTCCTGGCCCGCGTTCGGGAATATACCCATCTTATGGAATACATACCATGATGACATGGCTCCTGAATCATCATTGCCGGGGATCCCGTCTGGCTTCTCTGTAAAATACTTTTTCAGCAGACTGTGTACAAGTTCAACTGTTTTGTCCTGCCGCCCTGCATATATGTAGAGACATGGTGTCAGAAAACCGGGCTCATTCGAGATATTGTAATAATTATGTGAGAAAAATGTATCCAGTCTTTTTAAAAAGGCTGCTCTTCCCCCCGATTTATTAATAAGCTGTTTTACATCATGGGGCACATATAATGAATATTCCCATGAATGGCTTTCATAGAAGAAATCTGACCAGCTTCCTGCAGTCAGGACTGAGAAGGGTTCCTTGCTCCTGTACTTTTCCGGGAGTTTATCCGGAGGGATGATCCCTATTCTATTCGTAGTAAATTCGGCATAATATTGCCAGGAAGGGTTCCTGTAATTCTCATCCCATTCACCATTGGCTTTGCGGGGCATAATAAAACCCTTTGTTCCTTCGGATTCCACAGGTTTCCAGAGGTTTTCCCAGTTAGAGGCCCGGTTGCCATATTTTGCAAACTCATCGCTCTTTCCCAGTTTAGCTGCGACCAGAGCCCGTGCCCAGTCATTGGCCGCATATTCAACTGTTCGTGTACCCGCGCGTTCGAAGCTTGTCGAAACAAAGCCGATTTTATTATAGTCGGTAAGTCCGCCTCGTCCTTCCTTACGCTCATCTCCTCCCGGGGCTACTTCAGCGTTTTTGACAAGAGCCTCCCAGGCCTCATCATAATTGATCCCTTTAAGGTCTTTTAAAATAGCTTCCGAGACCGCCATATCAGCATTGCTTCCCCCCTGGGTTCTGCCATTGCAGTTGCCCGACCTTCCATCGGGCATAAAACCTTCATGCTTGTAAATATCAACCAGAGAGTTAACAATGTCCACTTCTTTTCCCGGATCAATAAGCGTCAGCAATGGATGACTGGTACGATATGTATCCCAGATGCAATAAAAATCGTCATAATACGGAATATCATTTCCCCATGCAGGATTTTCCCCTGTCTTATCAGTCGGCTGCAGGAACGAATGGTAAAGAGCGGTATAAAACTTTATTTTTTCAGTGTTGTCATTTGTTTCTATAATTATCCTGTGCAGATAACTGTTCCACTCTTCCCTGGCTCGTTCCACAGCCTGATCAAATGCCAGTCCATTTGTTTCATTCATGCAGTTTTCCCTGGCCTTCCCTTCACTGATAAAAGAAATCCCTACCCTGACTTCTACCTTTTCTCCGGCCTGGCAATTGAATGAAAACCAGGCTCCGGCAGGCTCACCTGAATCATATTCCGATTTACTATCCTGCTTTTTTATCCCTGACTTCCATGTACCGTACGATTTTGCAGGTTTGCTGAACTTAGCATAAAAATAGGTGGCAAAAGGCTCACCGATATTCCAGCCACCGCGAACCCGGTTATATCCTTTCATTTCTGTGTCAGAGAGTATTTCAATTTCTGAGCCCAGTAATACCTGTTCCTCGGTACAGCATGCCTGTTTACCGAGTATGCTTCCAGCATCTATCAGAATACCGGTTCGCCCGGCAGTGTTAAAGGTATACCGGTGAATTCCGGTCCGTGATGTGCATGTAAGCTCGGCAAGGATCGCTGATTCCGGCAATTCAACTGAGAAATATCCGACCTTTGCGGTTTCTTTGCCTCTGTCCGAACCATAACCTGAAATCTGAACATCTCCACCGAAAGGATAGACCAGAATATTGCCGTATTTTGGTCCGCCTCCTGTGCCGCTTAAATGCAGATGACTGAAACCTCTTATTTTCCCGTCGCTTTTATAGCCCATGTTCGTACTCAGAGCATCACAATCGGGGCCCAGTTTCACCATCCCGAAAGGATAAGTGGCGCCTGGAAACGTGTTGCCGTCTCCCTGAGTCCCGATGAAAGGATCAACGTACTGAGTAAGATCAGTATGCTTCATGTCCTGACCTTTTATCCGGCCTGGCATGAAGAAAAGTCCAGCTAAGGTTATTATGAAAAAAAATCCCCTTTTCATCTTCCAGATAATTTTTAAGATTTAATATAGTAAAAGATCACAGGATATGGATTACTTTGCTTCAAACCACAATATTAAAGTTAAATCTTTGCAATGATATTTCAGAATTGAAAAACTTTGAAAAGAGGATAATCCATTTTCACCTTAAGGATGGATCCTATCTGGGTAAATCCCTCCCTCCCGGCATGTAAGACAGCTGATCACAATAAATACACCCGGTGAATCTGAATCGAATATCTTTTTAGCATCTGAAGAGAACCGCCGGAATTGGCAATAACATTAAAACATCCAGAGAAAGGTCTGATCCTAATACTTGAAACTTATAATGTTTGGCATGTCCCTGCGGCAGACTATGGTATCGGTAAACTCCTTCCTTTTTCCATTTCGATGCAGATCCCAGTAAATTATCGTTCTTTTCTCTGCAAATACTCTTGTCTTTATTGTTGATTTGATCCTGCTGCCTATCCAGGTGAATTCATTATCCGGTGTCAGTCCGTGATTGTCAATCGTGCAGGGATAAAGGTTCCTGCGGTCTATCCTGTCTGATTCCCACGATACTGATAATGTATCACAGACAGGTGATTTACTTATTCTGAGGATCTTTATTGTAAAATCAACCAGCCGGTTCATTTTAAAGGACAGATATTGCCCATATCTTTCAAGTTCCATTAAAAAGACTTCCGAAGTAACCGAGGCGTAATCCGAATCACCGACAAGACAGAAATTATAGCTATAGGCATCCTTTACCTTATTCAGTTTATAGGAAAAATTCCCTGAGCTGTCGGTCATAAATTCTCCGGTAACAACAGGTATTAACCTGTCACCGTTTTCAACCAGTCCCTGCACGATTACATCCCTGCCAGGAATTACAGCACCGGTAAGTCCGTCAATGATTTTTCCTTTCAAGAGGATAGTGCCTTCAGTTCTCAGACATCCTGAAGTAATCAGAACAGGTATAAATAATATGAATAAATGACCTTTCACCTGACCAATAATCATTTGGATATTAAAATAAAAACTTTCCGGCAAACGTCCAATTTTAATATTACTTATCAGATCCTGTTCTTATAATCAGCTAACTGTTTATCATCGGATTTTCAAAGTACCTGTTTGATGTAAATCTTTATTTTATCTCCATGGACAGTGAATCCGTCGGTAAGGTAGGTCCAGGCGGATCGTTCATAAAACCCATTCAGGTCAGTTGACAGATACAGTTGTGTGTATCCCATCCTTTTCGCTTGTGACAGTCCATGGTCAAGTAATCGCCCGGCGATGCCATTCTTTCTGTATTCCGGATCTACAAAAAGGCATGCAAACCATGGAATAAGGTCCTGCCTGCTGATAAGATCGTTGGTCAGTAATGCATATGTCCCGGCTATTTTATCACTGTCAAGTGCAAGATAAAACCCGGGCAACCTGTTTTCATCTTTCAATGAATTTACAATACAATCTTCATAAAATTTGAAATTCCTGTCATTTCCCCAGCAGGTCCAGAAATAGTTTATTGCTTTTTCAGTAAGATTGTGCCCCTGAATGAGCCGTGTTATTATGATATCCATTGTTCAAAAAAATTTATGCTCACCAGTCTGTGATGATCACCTTAAAATTAATCCTGGTTTCCTTCAGTATTTCATTTACCTGATAAAAAAATTTTCTGGTTTCAGCAAAGGAAATGGTACAGTTCAGGTTTTGCGCATCACTCAAGGATCTCTTTACCAAAATCTTCAATATGGTCAATTTAGCTCGGCAAATGCTGCAGGGCTTAACAATGCTGCAGCATATAACATCAGCAAGGTTCAACTTCACAGGTCCATTCAGCTCATGAGCCGCTCTTTATCTTGTAATATTTACGGTTCATATTAAGGCATGATCAGTGTTATATTTTGACAAACCCATCTTATTTCCAATAAAATGTTACTTCTTATGAATTATCTTTAAAAATCGCTGATTCGGTCCTCAGGTGATCCCAGGATATTGAGAGAAAAATTTAGAAAAATTATTTTGCAGAATATTTTGGATAATTAGTAAGCATAAGAATCATTTTAAAACCGGTCGTCCAGAATCCCGGGGCCTTTAATTGATTTCCCTTTCCATTCCAGGGTTGTTCCTTCCGGCACATTGATCCGGATGTTTCTGTCAACAATATCTGCAGCTATATTGCCATGCTCTGTTGGCACGCAGATACTGGCCCAACTGAGAGATCCGGGATCTGGATGTAATGTGAACCGTTTCCAGCCATCTTCAAGCGGGTTCAGGCCAAAAATACCCATCGGGAGAAAAGCTGCAGGTCCGGAACTCCAGGCGTGGCAAAGGCTTTTTGCGTAGGGCCGATCGTAAAATGCATATTGTTCTTTCCCAGTTTCTGCAGGGTTATATGCCTCCCAGAAAGTAGTAGCGCCCTTCAGCAACATGGCACCCCAGTAATCTTTAACATGATTCATCATATACGAGGTATTTCCGAGCTGCGAAAGAGCCATATCTTCAAAGCCGGCCATATAAGGAGTTCCTACAGGCTTTGCTTTGGAACCCTCAAGTAATTTTCTGATACCAGGGTACTGATCCTGTCCAGACAGTCCGGATACAACTGCCAAAAAATTGGGATATCTTGATTTTTCCGAAGAAGTTCCTTTCCCTGAAAGCCATATTTGTTCCTTGTTGCACCACGCTGTTCTCAGAAGGCTGATCTTTAGCTTTCCTGCATTCTTCTCAAGTAACTCTGCCATATCCCTGTCACCTTTACGAAGGGCAAGGCTGGCGCCGCTTTTCTGTGCCCACCACCAGAGGATCTGAAGGGCTGTCCACTTTTCCTGATCAACCCAGTCAATAAAAAGCCATGCATCCTTTCCTGGTACCAGAAACCCCTCCTGATCACTGATTAATGACAGGTCTTTCAAAGTTTCTTTAATCCTGCCCCATTCCTGTCTCAGATGGTCAGGGTCGTTGTAATATAGTTGATACTGGTTCTGAGATATGATCCACCAGAGTGAATAATCGACTATTCCGTTAATATCCTTTTCTTTTATACCCGCCCGGCCCAGGGCAACTAGTGAACGGCGGACAATATCCCTGTCGCCAAAAGAATAAGCATTTACCAGTAAGCTCATAGCAAGATCTCCGGCCCATGGCAGGCGGTCTCTCTTTACACCGTCGAGCAGAAAGTCGTGCATACACAATCGCAGGGTATAGGCGCTGTTCATCCAGATTTTTGTAAGTAATGAATCGGAACAGGCAAAAGCTCCCCTGTAAACTTCAGGACGAAAAACTGTCTCAGACCATATACTGTCAATGTGGCTGTTTCCCATATAAACATACCTGAATGCCTGGGGAAGACTAGTCTTCCATACGTTTCCTGAGATTCTCACAATATCAGAATGCTGCTCCCTGGTCCTTTTAGTTGTATCCTCTGCCTCCGGAATTGATTCTCCTACATTTATTGCCGGTTTTACGCTACTGTGTATAACGAGATATCCAAACAGTTCTTTTCCGAAATCAATCAGGTTACCATTTACAGTTTCCGGCTCAAGTCTGATTACCGGATCCTCCGTCATGTGAGGAGGAACACCATGAATATTTTGCGGATAATGGGTTGCAGTTTCCCATCCGGTCTCATCTGATTTCCATTCCCAACCTTTATCCGAAGTGGAGATGCCGTTGCTAAGTACAAGCAGGGCAGGAAGATCTTCTGAAGTGATTATCTCAAACCGTATTTGCGACACCTTTGTACCGGCAGGCAGGATTATTGTCCGGGCAAAGTCGTGTAAACCGAAATCTGTAACCGGAACATCATTGATGTATATCCTGCCATGACCTGTAGCTCTGAAATTCAGAGAACTTAGTACCATCGGCTTTGACCTTTTAAGTCTGAATTCAGCTTTTGAAGAAGGTATATGAAATACACCAGGATAACCGACAATCAGTCTTGCAGAATCCTTGCGCCTCTGAAATAGCTGAAGCCTCATGCATTCCAGCTCTGCCGGTCCGTAAACCCATTGAATGACATTCCTATCCTCTTCCGGTTGCGGAAAAAAGATATCGGATCTGTATGCAGGATCAATAACAGCAAACCTCGAACTATCATGAGCTTTTGACTGCGGATAAGAAATTTCAGAGGATAAAAGAAAAAGGATCAGAGCTGCATGAAACCGCCCGGTTGTGAAGATGCCTGAATTATTCATCTTATGCTTTTATCTTAAGTATATGGGAAGTAATATAACCTGATATAATCATACCTGTCATTTATCAGGAGCTAATCCCACCGCCTGTGTATAAACCACTCTCTCATGCTCCTTCAGCCCTATTATTTTGTGAAGCCGGTCCCGGTCAACCAGTCCGATAATTACGGTATTCAGACCGGATGCTGCACAATAAAGGTAAATGTTCTGGCTTATAAAGCCTGTTTCTGTCCCTGCAACGAACCATTTCCTGTCATCATCCTTTTTGGAAAGATAACTTTTCATCCTGGAGTAATCCGACACAAAAATTAACCCTGCCGGAGCAGACTGCATCATTTTCTGGGTACTGATATGTCTGATAATATCTTCCCTGAGGATCAGGATCAATGCGTGTCTGGCCTCATCATAGAGATAAAGACCTTTTTTGATGGCGACATAGATTTTTACCGACTGGCAATTGGTAGCAGAAGGAGCTGTTCTTCTGCATTTTGTTCTCTTTGTAGCCTCCATTGAAATTCCGCAGGCCGCCCATAACAGATCTGACAGAACCTGAACGGAAAGAGGCTCCTCTTTCCATTTCCTTTTTGATCTTCGCTTTTCCAGCGCCTTCATTAATGGATAGCCCAGATCTTTTTGCGGGGAAGGAAGTTTAATAATTTCTTCCATTTCTACTTGTTATACTTCATTCAATACAAAACTATAGCTTAAAAGCACTTCTTATGGTGGAAAAATTCACGGGAGCCTTAAATCAGAGAAAACAAAGAATGAGGTATTTCTGAATTCCTGAGTAAGAGACAACCGATGTGATCGGGGCCGATCCGCGAATGATATACCTGTTAAACTGTTATCAATCCCTGAGCTTTATCTCAAAGATATATGGCCAGAGTTTACCTGTCACAAATAACCTGTCTTTCCGCGAATCGTAAGCGATCCCATTTGTAGCTTCCGAAGCCGGGTTTTCCTTTCTGGCTTTCATAAAAAGAGGGGTAAGATCAATAAGACCCACAATTCTCCCGTCTGCTGTATCGATCTTGGCGATATTATTGGTAGTCCAGATATTGGCATATATAAATCCGTCAATAAACTCCAGCTCATTCACATAGAGCGCTGAAGTTCCGTTATATGTCACATTGATCTTCTTTTTTTCCTTCATATCAGCCGTATCCCAGTAAGTGATATAATTCGTACCATCGCTCATAATGATTGATGTTCCGTCTGAAGTCATTCCCCATCCCTCCTTATTCGGATAACTGAATGTCGCCTTTTGTTTAAAACTCCCGGCATCATATATGAATCCGGTCTGGTTTTTATACGTCAGCTGATACAGCTTATTATTGAAGAATAATATCCCTTCTCCGAAATACCTTTTTCTGTCAATCTCAACCTTTACATCAATCTTCCCGGTTTGCAGGTCAACCGGGCCAATTACCGACCGGGTTTCAGGATAATTTTCAGGAGAGCCGGTGCTTTCGAAAAGCTTCCCGTCGTGAAATAATAAACCTTCAGTAAATGAATCTGTACTGTGAGGATAAGTTTTAATCACAGAGTATCTGATCATACTGACACCATTGGTTTTGCCTGTGCCTGACTTTTGTTTTATCCGAGGTTCATGATTACAACCTGACATTAACAGGAAAAGAATGAACAGTAATGCTAATCTGTCCATAAATGGATGAGCTTCCGGTTTTATCATATTGATTTAAATTGAGATATCGGATTCAATGACAAATCCAAGATAGTCATCGCGCCGCGGACTGAAAATTTCTATTGCGACTGAATCCTCCAGAATTTCTGCTTTATGCCCGATGTTGGGAGGGATATTCCAGCTATCACCTTTATTCAGAATCTTCGATTTCCCGTCTATAAAAAGCCTGATCTTACCGCTCACCAGGTAACCGGTCTGTTCATAGGGATGTTCGTGGGCCGGCAGGACAGAATCTTTTTTCAGGATGAATTCCGACATAAGCGTATTCCCTCCATAAGAAAGAGTTTTGATCTTTATTCCTCCGATTATCTCCTGATATCCTTCCGATGAATGTGTTCCGAACATATAAGATTCTGCTTTTCTGACTTATTAATACTATGCGCATTTTAAATTAACCCTGCTCCCCGGGAAGATACGCTGATACACCGACCTGGATTTTTTGCATCACCAAAAAAAATAATGTAAAGCGCCTACTCGTCAGGTTATCCAGAATGCTCCCTGCAAAGCTATGCTATTTTTGATCCGGATTAATTCGGAAAGAAAATATTGAACCTGAATTTTTAAAATCCGGGCAGTAAGCTCCGGAAACAGAATACCCGGGTTGATATTATTCCACCCGGGTAGCTAACCTAAACTAATCCATCCCTATAATTTGCCCGGTCCACACCGGATCTCAGGTCGAACAATGGCTTCCTGCGGGATTTGACTATAACAATCCCGGAATTTTATTCCGGTAATTTATTCATATCTGAGAGCATCAACAGGATTTCTTGTCGCTGCCCTCCAGCTTTGCCAGCTGATCGTCAGCAATGCCAGACTGATGGCGAGCAGACCTGCCGACAGAAATATCCACCAGGCCAGATCCACATGATAGGCAAAATGCTGGATCCATTTATGCATGAGTATTCCGGCAACCGGACAGGCAACGACAAAAGCTATCACAACCCAGTTCAGGAACTCCTTGTTTAACATTACCATCACCTGGATTACCCGGGCTCCGTTAATCTTTCTGATTCCGATTTCTTTTACTTTCTTCTGAATAAAGTAGAGAGCCATGGCAAAAATCCCCATTGATGAAATTATGATCGAAAGCAATGTAAAAGCGCCTATAAGTCTTGCTTGTTTTACTTCAGTAAGATATTGCCGGTTCAACACTTCATCGACGAATTCCGACTCCATTGGCACACCTCCTGTAAAATCAGCCTGTTCTTTCAGGATTTTTCTGACGGTTGATATCTGGTTCGTACCACCTAATTTAACCATGATGCTCCAGGGATAATCATCCTTCCCCATCTGCCTCACTATTATTGGTCCGATCTTGGTATGAAGAGATCTGAAATTAAAATCATCGATGATACCAAGGACAGGTACATCATGCTCATAATACCTGAAGGAGACAGGATTATCACCCAGCTCAAGCAGATTTACCGCGGTTTTATTAATCCAGACCCCCTGTTTTGAACGGGCTGCAGTTGTAGGTGTTACTTTCATCTCCATCATATTAAGAAAGAGACTGTCGACTACAAATTCCTGGAAACTGACAGGTTTGCCTTTGTAATTGAACGACTGATTATTCCCTCCATCTATCGGAGACCCCATGCAATAAGATACCTCCATTACACCCGGAATAGTTTTTAGTGTATTTCTGAAAGCATCCTTCTGATTTGCTGCAATTGTATTCTCCATCCAGTAAAGGTTCTCCTTGTTGAATCCCGGATTATGGTTCTGCATATATTCAGACTGTCGGACAATAGTCCAGGTTGAGACAAGCAGAATGATCGAGATACAATACTGCACAGCTATCAGAATCCTGGAATAATAGTTTTTACCTGTCCTGGAAAAGCTGCCTTTTACAATATTGACAGGTTTAAAACTGTTTACGACTATTGCAGGAACGATTCCTGAAATGAAGCCTGTTGCAACAGTTATTCCCAGAATTGCTGACAGAAAAGATATACTGAACTGTTTGTCAAGATTCAGCTGGCAATTCATCTGAGTATTGAAAAATGGTTCCGCCATAAAGGCAAATAGCAAAGCAGCAACGCCTGATGCAATACTGAGTACTACTGAATCGGTTATATACTGCCACAAAAGCGCGTTCTTAGAACATCCCATCATTTTTCGGACAGCTGTTTCCTTCGTCCGGAACCACGACTGGGTGACGGTAAGATTTATGTAATTCACTATGGCGACTATGAGGATCGCAAGAGCTATGGCTCCGAAAATAAACACCGTTGTCTTGCTGTTCTGTCTGATTGCCGGACCACCTTCCCTGCTGAAATATACTTCAGTCAGAGATTCGAAACCAAGAGTCTTGGCAAAACCATTTGAATATAACCAGTAGTCTTTTTTGAATTGCTCAAGTATCTTCGGTGCCTTTGAAGGCAGGTCCGTTCCGTTGTGAACCAGAAAGTACAGACCGAATGAGCTGTTATTATTGGTAGTTAATAATTCTTTATAGTTCCAAAGATCGGCCAGTACATTGAAATTAAGTATGCCATCACATTTCTGGATATGTGTATTTCCTGGCATATCCGCAAAAACACCCGAAATCGTAAAGCTTATCTTATTAATCGTGCATGTCTTGCCTACCGGATTTTCATTCCCAAAAATCTTCTTCGCAAAAGTAGAAGAGAGAACTACCGAGTTTTTGGTAGCCAGAACACTTTCACGATCTCCTTCAATAAGACCGAACGAAAACATGGTGAAGAATGAAGAATCGGCCATGAGAAAATTAACCCGTTCCTGTTGTTTTTCCTTGAATACAGCATTCCAGTTATTGCTATATAGTCTGGTATATGTCTCTACTTCAGGATACTGACTTTTTATAAGAGGTCCAATTAGAGGACCAAAGGTTGCCCCATTGTCACGTACCAGCCTGTATATCCTGTCTTTATTCTTGTGAAACTGATCGACAGATAATTCCTGCCTGATGTAAACACTCAGAAGTAAAACGAACATGAGAGAAACGGAAAAGCCTGTCAGAGTCACAAAAGCATACAATCTGTTCTTTGACAAGTATTTAATGAACATCTTAAGGGAATAGGATCTCATGATTCATTATTTATTTGAATTGTTAGTATAAGAATGTCAATGAGAACAAATAGTAATCCGGAGATTCTTGTTTTGCCAATAGCAGGATTCAAATAGCATGCCATCCGACTATATTGCTGTTTTATAGATATTTAAAAAATACGTCATAAACTGTTTGTAAAGATGTTTAACACTTTGCCGTTAAAAACCTGTACAGAATATTACAATCAGGATCCATCAGTCTTCCATTCTCCTGATCAATTTCTTTATAAAGTCGATGCACTTTTCAAGATTGAAAGTGGGAGCAGATTTGATCTTTTTGTAATTAAAATCATTCTGGTCAGTCCTGACCGGATGGATTGCAGATTATGCTGGAATTTTATTCCTGCAGGATATGAAGGACAGACGCAAAAAAAGCGTTGCTCCAAATGTTGATGCAATTTTTAACAATTTTAATATTCTGTAATAATTCTTAACAATATTTTAAACTGATATTAAAGATATCAATCTGTTTACATGCTATTTATCAAAATATCGTAAAAATATTTATTACAAAATTATTTTAGATATATTAACATATTAATAAGTTTTTAGCGGCTATTTTGCTAATATAGGATCACAAATAGGTAATTATGATAGCCTATGTTGGAGATTTGAATCATAATTTAGTTGTCCCGAAACTTTAATATTTTTTGTCTGTTGTCCGAGAGAAAGATTTGGAATAAAGTGAATTTCAGGAGAAGGCGCAATAGGCGCAGTAGACGCAATAAATTAAACTATCTAACCAATTAAAATTATGAAAGCCAAAAGGGACAAAATTCTTTGGAATTGGGAAAGGGCTGTTCTAATACGAGGACAGAAAGTATTGTCGTTGGCAATGCTTGTTTTACTCTTTTCTACAACTTCAATGCTGGCAGAAGGGTCGGTAGATGAGGTTAACATGAACCAGCAAGTTCAGAGAAAAATTTCTGGTACTGTTGTGGACAAAGCAGGTGCGCCTGTTGCAGGTGCAAGTATTTCTGTTTTAAACACCTCAACAGGAGCATTCACAGACACAAACGGACATTTTGAATTAACGTTGTCTGAGGGTTCAGACGTGTTGGTTGTATCGTTTGTGGGAATGAAAACGCAGCGCATTACGGTAGGCTCAAACACTGTTTTAAATGTAACACTTGAAGAAGAGGCCGTCGGACTTAATGAAATTGTTGTGATTGGATACGGAACTTCCAAGAAGCAGGATCTATCGGCAGCAGTAGCAACAGTTAGTAATTTGCCATCGTTGAAAGAAACCCCTGTTTCAAGCACTGCAGCTATGCTTCAGGGCCAGATTCCTGGAGTTAATGTTACTTTTAACGGTGGTCACCCGACATCAACGCCAATTATCACAATTCGTGGTATAGGATCCAAGTATGAAAATGTCCTTTATGTTGTTGATGGAGTGCCTGGTGCTCCTTACAACCCTGATGATGTTACTTCCGTCACGGTTCTTAAGGATGCTGCATCAGCTGCTATTTATGGGGTTAATGCCGGTTCGGCAGGAGTAGTTCTAATAACTACCCGTAAGCCTCAATCAGGAGCTCCCACTGTTGAATACAATGTCAACTATGGGTTTAAATCTGCATGGAAGAAGCTTCAGTCACTTACTGGAGAGCAGGAAGCAGGTGTAGCAAATCTTGCAGCCGATAATGCAGGGGCTACACGTCTTGACGGATGGAACAAAGATCTGGACCCCTATGTATATGTGACCAGAACCGACTGGATGAATGAAATATTCAGGACTTCAACAACGCAACGTCACAATATCTCAATAAGTGGCGGAAATGATAAAATATCAAACATGTTCCAGGCACGTTGGGAAAATGATGAGGGAACTCTTCTCAATACTTATAATAAGAATGTATCCCTTCGTTTTAATTCAACCTATCAGCTTAACAAGTATGTAAAGCTGAATCAGAACTTATTCTGGAACAATAATGATAACCGCGATGCCGAAACACAGAGTGGCTATTCAGGAGTAGTTCTTTCAGCTATCTATATGCCACGTTCCGCTACCGTATATTATGACGATGGTTCATTTGGAGGTGTCGGCCCAAGAGATTCAGAATACCTGGGTATCCATGGAGATGCTATCAACCCTGTTGCAACCTTGCTACGTAACACTGGTTATTACAGGACAAGTGACGTGCTTTCCACAACCGACCTGAATATATCCAATATAATCAAAGGTCTTCAGTTCACTTCAAGATTTTCGTACGAAGGGAATAATACCTTCTATAAATATTTCAGTTATTCCCGGACTGAACCCGGAAAGCCAAACACGCAAAATGAGCTGACCTATACATCAGGAAAGACCTACAAATGGGTCTGGGAGAATACTCTTAACTATGATAAAGTTTTTGGAAAACACAATGTAAGCGCGATGTTATCGACCACTTCACGTGAAGATGGGTATCGTGGTTTTGGTTTGTATGCTTTTGATTTTGAACGTGAAGACAAATGGGCTCAGTTCCTTGTAAATGCTGCAACCTATAATCAGCAGAATCCATGGGATAGTGAAACAAAAGATCGCAACCTTGCATATGTTGGCCGTGGCGCCTATAGCTATGCTGACCGTTTTTTTGTTACCGGAAGTTACCGAATTGATATCGCCGGCAGGCTTCCACAGGGTAAGAAATCAAAAGGATTTCCCGGGGTGACTGCTGCATGGAAATTATCATCGGAGCCCTGGTTCCCAGAGATTCCTGTAAATCTTTTAAAGCTTCGCGCGAGCTGGGGCAGAATAGGTAACCTTGCTTCAATAGGGCAGTATTACGGTTATTCTACTCTATCATCCACCACCACACGACAGTTTGGTGAAGGTGCATATGAAACCGTTGGTGCGTATATTTCTGAATCATATAATAAAAATCTGTCATGGGAGACCTCCGAACAGAAAGACCTCGGGATGGATTTAAGTCTGTTTGACAACAAACTTAATATCACAACTGACTACTTCTGGAAAGAGACTTATGATCTTATCAAGAGGCAGGACGTTGACTGGACAAGTAGTTATGGTGTAACTGCTCCTTACATTAACCAGGGTAAAATTTCAAACAAAGGATGGGAATTTGCCGCTGACTGGAAAGCAAAAGCCGGTGAATTCACTTATGGAGTAGGTTTTAACTTTGCTACTTTAAAGAATAAAGTGGTATCAATAGATAACAATCCCGACACGTACTGGACATTCACAGATTATGTCTGGAGAGGTACTCTGAATCCATACAGATCAAAAGTCGGAGAGCCATATTATGGATATTACCTGGTTAAATCTGCCGGTATCTTCCAGTCCGATGCAGAAGTTGCTGCTTATACCAAAGATGGAAATCTGATACAGCCTAATGCCCGTCCCGGTGATCTGAAATTTGTTGACCACAACAAAGACGGGAAAATTGACGACGGCGACCGTCAGTATCTGGGTAGTCCATATCCGAAATTCACCTATGGCTTCAATGGTTCACTCTCGTGGAAGAACTGGGACTTAAATGTCTTGTTCCAGGGCGTTGCAGGGGTTAAGATATTCAACGTATTTAAAGAATCAACCCTGAATGCAGCTGAACAAGGCTATAACAGGTGGAATAAAATTCTTGATGCCTGGTCTGAAACAAATAAGGATTCGAATATTCCGATTATCTCAGCCAGCGATAAGAACAATAACTTCGGAACAGCATCTGACTGGTATCTTGAAAAAGGTGACTATCTGCGTCTGAAAAACCTCCTCCTCGGATACAATTTCAAAAAAATGCCATGGGGTGGATCTTTGCGGGTATACTTCAGCGGGCAGAACCTGCTCACGTTCACCAAATACTCAGGATTTGATCCTGAAGTCGGCCAATATGGTTTTGACGGTGGACAGTATCCAGTCTCAAGAGTTTACTCTTTTGGCGCAAATATTAAGTTTTAATCCTAAAGACTGAATAAAATGAAAAGGATAATTATATTTTTTATCGCCCCTATGCTTCTGCTTGCTGCTTGTAGCAAAGACTGGGTCGATAATAAACCCAACGGACTTCCTACCACAGCATATTTCTGGCAGACAGAAGGCGATGTAGCCAAAGCTGTTGCAGCAATGTACGCCCCAATGCAGTATGAGTCAACATGGGGACGTGATATTTTCTACCAGATGAATGCCAGTGATGATTTTGTCACCGGCCGTGTAAAGGCAAATGCTGATAATATGAAAAATTTTGTCTGCACAGGGAATGAAGGCTATTTGTCATCTGCATATTCTGATCTCTACTGGATGCTTAATAAAGCAAACCAGGTCATTCAGTATATTGATAATGCTACTGTCAGCGAAGAAGTTAAGACCCAGGCAAAAGGTGAAGCTTATTTCGTTCGTGGATTTGCTCATTTCTGGATTGCCTCGACATGGGGAAGAGAGGATCAGGGTGTACCATTCGATATGCCCGAAAACGCCGAATATGAAAAGAGAATACCTCCGCAGCTTGCTTCCGTGAAAGATAATTATGCTCAGATAGTCTCCGACTTCCAGAAAGCCGCGAACCTGTTACCATATTTTGAATCTTATTCTTCGGCTGATTACGGGCATGCTCATAAAGCTGCAGCATGGGGCTACCTGGTGAAAACCCTTGCATACTGGGCAGAATATGATCCTACTAAATGGGAAGATGTTCCAGCCTATTGCGATTCCATTAAAGTCCAGGGGAAACGCGCTCTCTTCACAGTATCGGGTGATCCCAATGCAAGCTATCGCGGCGTGTTTAAACACACAAATAACTGGAGCTCCGAATATATCTGGTCTGTTAACTCGGGTACCTCCGGAGGATGGGAATTCCCTGGAGTAGTACTTGAAAACAAAGGATGGGGATTATTTAACGGATGGGGTTATTTTCAGCCTACTCTGGAACTTTATAACGAATATGAAGCCACCGACCCAAGACGTGAGGCAACAATCCTTAAATTCAATGATGAGTTCGGATTCTTCGGTGTAAACAGGAATTATTTTTCCACAAACAGCCTGACCGGCTTCCAGCTTGCCAAATATATGGATCCTTACAGCTATGGTACTGATGGTACAGCATCTTCCGATCCGTATATCTACCAGAATGGGGATAATCCAACAACAGCGCTGAATGGTCCGCTGATGCGATATGCTGAGATACTTCTCTTCAAAGCTGAAGCATATCTGATGATGAACAAACCTGACCTTGCCGCAGGTCCTCTCAATGAAGTAAGGGAAAGAGTCGGTCTCAGTGAGATATCAAGCCCGACATTAGCTGACCTGAAGCATGAAAGAAGATGCGAACTTGCAGGTGAATTTACAGACAGATTCAAGGATCTCAAAAGATGGCACGACTATAACAATATCAAGGCTGAATTGCATGGTCAGATCCATTCATCGAAAAGCGATCCGACATCCGACTTTACTGTCGGAGTTGTCTGGGCAAGCCGTAATTTCGACGAGAACAAGGATATCGCGTGGCCTTATCCTCCAACTGAAATAGCAAATTCCAACAGGGTTTACAAACAAAACTCCGGATGGTAGTAAACCTTTGACAAAATGAGAGTGTATTGAGAGATCTTTTTATCCTGCCACAATCCTGGTAAGGTATTTAATGAGTAATTCTCTTTGTACACTCTCATTCTTCATTTTGTACAGTTCAGAATGCTGATGTTATAAACTGATGGTTACTGATCAGATTTAATGTACAAAACAAATTAAATATCAATATATTATGAATTGTGCGACAATAATAAAAAGGTTCCTGACTGCTTCAATTCTGTCAGTTTTTGCTGCAATATCCTTACAGGCACAGTATACAACCTTCAATGCCCACTCGCATAACGACTATAAAAATACTATTCCTTTCTGGCTGGCATATTACAATCATTTCGGTTCAATAGAGGCTGATATCTGGAAATCAGGAAATGATCTTCTGGTTGCTCATGACAAAGCCGATCTCAAATCCGCCGGAACCATAGATGCACTTTATCTCAATCCGGTGGTAAAACTCTTCAGATATAACGATGGCAGAGCCTGGCACGATTATCCTTCAACATTTCAGCTGCTGATTGAGATTAAATCCGAAACCAAATCCACCCTGTCGCTTCTGGTTAAGAAACTTCAGAAATATCCTGATGTTTTTGATCCGGAAGTGAACAAAAATGCAATCAGAATAGTAATCACAGGAAAGGTTCCTAAACCGCAGGAATTTGACAAATATCCCCGGTTTATATCCTTTGATGGCGATCTGTTTGAAAAATATAGTCCGGATCAGGTTAAAAGGGTAGCTATGTTCAGTAACGACCTTGAAAAATTTACTTCATGGAAAGATGCGGGAGAGATCTCATCAACCGATGCCATAAAACTCGGACATCTCATTGATTCGGTACATGTCTCAGGTGAAAAAATACGATTCTGGAATGCTCCCGACAGTGAATCGGCATGGAAAACATTGATGAAGCTTGGCGTCGACTATATCAATACTGATAAAATAAACGACCTTGCCAGTTTTCTGAATGGTTTGCATTCTGATTGTTGTAATAAGTCCGGGAAATAAACTCCTCCTCAGGAAAGCTATCCTGGTGGCAGAAGATCTGTCGGGATCGAGTAAAACAGTAAATTTATTTCTGCGAAAGCAGAAGTTCAATAAATAGAAATTCCGAAAAATGAAAACAAACAGATTTTTCCTGATTCTTGGAGTCCTGGCTTTATCCGCCAACTGCCTGGCTCAGAATTCAGTCTCATCAGTTGTGGATAAAAACAACTTCACAAACCCCACACCTTATGAAATTGTGAAAGTGGATAAGCTAAAATTCGGTAAGGTAAGGAATGTTATACTGATGATAGGGGACGGAATGGGCCTGGTACAGGTTTCATCGGCATGGGTTGCAAACCATGGAAGGCTTAACCTGGATAATTTCCTTCATACCGGATTCTCCCGTACCTATTGTGCCAACAGGCTGATCACCGACTCGGGAGCAGCAGGTACTGCCATGGCGACCGGAACAAAAGCAAACTATCACTCAATATCATTTTCGCCGGATAATTTGCCCCTTGTATCCCTTACTGATATTGCCCACAAGGAAGGGCTGAAAACGGGCATTGTCGTAACATGCAATCTGACAGATGCAACACCTTCTGTCTTTTGTGCAAAGAATCCGGACCGGGATCAGGAAGACGCTATCGCAACTGATTATCTTAACTGCAACGTGGATTACCTTTTCGGCTCAGGGCAGGAAAGATTCGATAAACGTCCTGATAAAAGAAACCTCCTCGAAGAACTGAAAGGGAAAGGATATCAGGTTTGCACCTCCTGGGATGAGACGGTAAAAACATCAGCCGGGAAAGTATTCACAGTAATCGGCGAAGGGCAACTGCCACTTGCCGCCCAACGGGGCGACCTGTTCACAAAGGCATGCATGCACTCACTGGGAATACTAAGCCAGGGGAAAAAAGGCTTCTTTGCAATGCTCGAAGGTTCAAGGATTGACGACTGCGGACACTCCAACAATCTCCCCCAACTTATGGAGGAAGTGTTTGATTTTGACAAAACCATCGGTGAAGTACTGAAATGGGCAGAGAAGGACAGACACACGCTTGTAATTGTACTGGCTGATCACGAAACCGGTGGATTAACCCTGCTGGGAGGAGATATAAAAACTGGTTCTGTTTCCGGTAAATTTTCGACAGGCGACCATTCGGGAATAGCTGTTCCTGTTTACGCCTATGGACCTGGAGCTGAAGAGTTTGAAGGCATTTATGAAAACACTGATGTATTCAAAAAGATCGTGAGCTTACTTAATCTGAAATAAACCATTGATATGAAAACGTCCGGATTTTGTTTGCGATCATTTTTGACTTTTTACCTTGCAATATTAATGCTGCCCTTGTGGGCGCAGGGTAATCCGGAACTGAAATTCAGGGCGGACAGGACTTTCAGGATCCTTCAGTTCACTGATCTTCATTGGGATAGCAAATCAGCCGGACGCATGGTTACCGAAAAGACGATAAGATCGGTAATTGTAAGGGAAAAGCCTGATCTCATTGTAATTACAGGTGATATAGTAACAGAAGCTCCGGCTGAGGCAGGATGGAATGAGGTAGCCGGGATCTTTTCCTGTGAAAAGATACCATGGACTGTTACCCTTGGAAACCATGACAGCGAAACCGGTATAAGCCGTGATCAGATTTTTGATCTTCTTTCCTCAAAACCATACTTTGCAGGAAGTAAAGGGCCTGAACTTACAGGATGCGGCAACTATATACTTACTGTCAGATCATCAGACGGGAGAAATACAGCTGCTGCCATTTATTGCTTCGACTCAAACGACTACCCTGAATCAAACAAAACAGGGCATTACGACTGGATACATTTCGACCAGATTGAATGGTACAGAAAGACTTCCGATGAATTTAAAGCAAGGAATAACGGAATGCCGCTGCCGGCAGTAGCATTCTTTCATATCCCGCTGCCGGAATTTGAGACTGTGTCCGGAATCAAAGGAACCATTGGTCCCAGATCGGAAGGGACCGGCGCTCCTGTTATCAATTCAGGTCTGTTTGCATCGATGGTGGAAAAAGAAAATATTATGGGAATCTTTGTTGGTCACGCTCACGAAAATAATTACAGCGGAATACTGAATAATATCTGCCTGGCTTTCGGAAGAACCTCCGGGAATGATGCATACGGCAGCCTTGAACGTGGTGGCCGGGTTATTGAACTGCATGAAAATGATTTCAGTTTCAATACCTGGGTAAGAACACCTTCAGAAAAATGTTTTGACTATAACTATCCTTCCGGACTGGAAACTGATCCTGCAAATGTAAGTTATCTTCCTTCAAAACTGGTTTCCGGACTTAAACAGGGCCTCAGATATAAATATTATGAAGGACGATTCAGTTCAGTGGAACAGATCGAAGTATCGGGAGTTAAAAAAAGTGGTGTGCTGAAGAACGTTTCAATTGCAAATGCAACGGTAGCTGACTCTTTTGCGTTCGTTTTTAATGCCTGGATCAAAATCCCTGAAAAAGCTGTTTACTCATTTTACACATTCTCAGACGACGGATCAAGACTCTATATTGACGGCAGGATGGTAGTCGACAACGATGGTTCACACAGTGCGGGTAGGGCTGATGGGACCATTGCACTTGCTGAAGGATACCATGATTTTAAACTCCTGTATTTTGAAGATTATAGCGGCAGTAAGCTGGAAGTTGGATTCTCAGGCATCGCAATAAAAGAATGCCGCATTCCTGATAACTTATTCTACATCGAATCAGGCAGGCTGTAGAAAAACTTCTGTCCTTCCGGATCTGATGCCATTTGAATTGTGATTATATTCGACAGTATTTTTGCTGGATTCGTTATATTCATCTCTTCAAAGATATGGTCAAAACAAAGCACATCGTCATTTTTGCCCCGCATAATACCTCTTTGCTTGATGTTGCCGGACCTGTAGAGGTATTTTCAAAAGCAGCGGACTATATTGAAAATTACCTGAAAAGCTCCGTTGGGACATATATCACTCATGTTTTATCAACGCAAACGGCCAGGGAGGTGATTACATCTTCAGGATTACCAATCATAACTGAAGGAAATTTCAAATCAACCAATTACGATATAGATACCATCCTGGTTTCAGGAATACCCGGTGCACCAGAAAATATGGTGCCTAAGGCGCTTCTTGACTGGCTTAAGGAAAAATCTCATACCGTACGCCGGATCGGATCTATATGTGCAGGAGCATTTATTCTGGCAGAGGCAGGTATTCTCAACGGGCGGAGAGCCACCTCTCACTGGAGAGTATGCAGTAAGCTGGCAAAATGTTATCCTGAAATCAAAGTGGAGGATGATCCGATTTTCGTTAAAGACGGGAATGTGTATACTTCTGCAGGTATTTCCACCGGAATGGATCTTTCCCTGGCGCTTGTGGAAGAAGATTTCGGGAGGGATATTGCCCTTGCAGTTGCCCGTCAGCTGGTACTTTACCTTAAAAGGCCGGGAAACCAGTCACAGTTCAGCGCTTTTCTGACCCATCAGCAGGTAGATCATAAACCGATTAGCGATCTGCAGGATTGGGTCATCGCGCACCTGAACGAGCCCCTTACTGTTGAATTACTTGCAGAAAAAGCTGCAATGAGCCCAAGGAATTTTGCCAGGGTTTTTTTACGTGAAACCGGTATTACTCCCGCCAAGTATATTGAAAAACTCCGGCTTGAAACGGCCCGCCGCAGGCTTGAAGAATCACAACTTACTCTGGATGAGATCTCAAATGAATGCGGAATTGGAAATTCAGAAGCATTAAGAAGATTATTCCTTCGCCATTTAAGTACCACCCCCAGCAACTACAGAAAAAGTTTCAGAACTGCTTTTGCATAAAGAACCAGTGATAAGTTAAAAGGCAAAGGCAAAAGGACAAAGTTGTAATATGTTTACTTTAATTTATTTTACCAATAAAACCAGGTCTCAATCACGTTTAACTTAACACTGGTTTAAAAATTCACTCCTTCAAACCCGGAAAAAGACAGGAATCACAACTTCCCGAAATATCCCGCAGTACGTATCATCTGGGATACAAATGACATTTCGTTATCGTACCACGCGGCTGTCTTAACCAGTTGCCGCGATCCGGTTCCTACAACTTTGGTCTGGGTTGAATCAAACAAAGAACCGAAGCTAATCCCTATGACATCGCTTGAAACGATGGGTTCATCATTATATCCATAAGATTCATTTGCCGATGATCTCATCACGGCATTTATCACTTCAGCTGTCACTGTCTTTTCCAGAATAGTATACAATTCCACCAGAGAACCTGAATGAACCGGAATACGTTGCGAACCACCATCCAGCTTCCCTTTCAATTCAGGAATTACCAATCCGATAGCTTTAGCAGCACCGGTTGAATATGGTACGATATTATCAGCAGCAGCACGCGATTTACGGTAATTAACCTTTGGGTCCGGAGTATCCATCAAAGGTTGTGAGTTGGTATATGCGTGTATGGTTTCCATCTGACCGGTTACGATTCCAAATTGATCGTTAAGTACCTTTGCCATCGGAGCAAGACAGTTAGTGGTGCAGGAAGCACAACTTATCAGCTGGTCCGTACTATTCAGGGTATCATGATTAACATTAAAGACAATTGTTTTGACATCCTTGTCGGAAGGAGCTGAAATGATAACTTTTTTTGCCCCGGAAACAAAATGTGCGGAAGCTTTTTCTCTTGTCTCAAATATTCCTGTACATTCAAGGACCAGATCAACCTGATGTTTCTTCCATGGAAGATTCTGAGGAATTCTTTCAGCATACACAGCAATTGATTTATTATTCACAATCAGACTATCGTCGGTATAACTAACCGGCAAACTGAATCTTCCCTGTATCGAATCATATTTTAACAGATAGGACAGCATGGAAGGAGAACTAAGATCATTGATTGCCACGACTTCCATATCTTCCCGCTCCATCATTTTCCTGAGGGAGAGACGCCCTATGCGTCCGAACCCGTTGATCGCAACTCTTATCATAACACTGAATTTTTAAAGTACATATTGTTATTTCATTACAATAACAAAGATACTGAGCTTTCTGTTGTCGGAAATGACAATCTTCCGTCAATTCCTGCCATACATAGCTAAAGGAATTCCAACAATACAGACTGAACTTTCCGGCGGATCGGATAATCATCAGGATGTTTGGGAAAATCAGGATCGATTAACTTTAAACCTGAGTACGGTCCGGAGTTTTTCAGGTGCAGTTTTTCTTGCATCCGACAGGTAGATCTCCCTGTGATACAATACCGGTCTGATTAATCTTTTCGATATTGCGAATTCCTCCATACGACTGAAGCTTTCAGGTTCAGTGTCATAAGGACCTGTATGAAGCATCTGTATGCAGAGCCCATCGGTAATAGTTCCGAACACAACTTTTCCAAGAAGCTTATCCGGCTTCTTCTTTAAAGTGATCCTGATGATCTCTTCCGCTAAATCTGATGTGACAAAATCTGGCTGCCGGATCATCAGGTTAAATGCAAGATCATTTTTATCAAATAAATGATTGCCTGATTTCTTTGCATCATCTTTCAGATCCCAGATTCCTTCAAGAGGATAGACAGTATATTCGCAATAGTTATTTGGTGCATTTCCGGATTTAGGACTCATCTTCACAGCATATGCGAGAGAATAGAGAACCTTAATGTAATCTGCAAAGAAGTCATCATTGGGATTACCCTCTCCCTTTACTGAGAAATACCTGAATCCGGGAATTTCCAGAAGTTCCGGTTCGGTTTTGGGCAGATAGTACTTTTTTTCCTGTTTTTTCCAATCCAGCTTCATATGAGTTAGTTTATGAATCATTAATTCAATAAAGGATCATGAAAACAAGCAGAACCTTACACCCATTTCACCCTTGGAAATCTCAATGGTGCAAAGGATGATTTTCCGCGTACAGTCTTCTTAAAAATGAACCGCTTTAACTTCAGATCTGTCCTGCCGGACTGATCCCGCTACCGTTGTAAGCAAATTTAGTTATTCCTGTCAGAGAATATATCACACGGCAGGTATCCGGTGGAAAAAAAACAAATTCATCTGGATATAATGAGGGTTGGCATAGAATAGAAAAACCCTTTCCGGTCAGGATGGTATATTATCCGGAATAGTAAAGCAGAATACTGTGCCACCTTCGTGAGCAGATTCAAACCATATCTCCCCTGAATGTAACTGAACGATTTTTTTGCAGAAGGCCAGGCCAACGCCTTTCCCTTCATACTCGTCCTCATTCATATGAAGCCTCTGAAAGATCTCAAATATCTTTTCGGAATAGGATGGATCAATTCCAATTCCGTTGTCCTTAACCAAGAATTTCCACTTACCATCAAGTCTCTCCGAGGAAATGGTAATTAAAGGCTTGACATTCTTCTCCCTGAATTTAATGGCATTAATCAGGAGGTTCCGCAGAAGTTGTCTGAATTCAACAGCGTACAGATCCAATTCCGGCAGATCCCCTATGCGTATGAAAGCATCGGTTGATTTAACGAGGTAATCAAGGTCCAGCACAGTATTTTCCGCAAGTTCGCGGCAGCTAACCCTGACGAGCTTTTTGTCCCTTCCGATCCTTGAATATTCAAGCAGGGTATTTATTAGTCCGGTCATCCTCCGGGTTGCCTCCTTGACAATCCGGATATATCTCATTGCTGTGGAATCGAGCTGGGCAGAATAGTCTTCTTCGATAACGTTCATATAGTTTGAAACGGTACGAATAGGTTCCTGAAGCTGGTGTGATGATATGTAAGCGAATTGTTTCAGTTCCTCATTAGCAAAAACATACTGTTCGAGTCTGGCATTGACAGTCGCCAGTTCCGTCATTTTCTTCTGAAGTTTAGCTTCTGCTTCTTTAAGCTCTGTAATATCATAAAGAACGGCAATATAATACGCTTCCTTTATCATAATGATTTCAGAAATACTGCATAACAGATCAAGCCCGGCTCCCATTCTGGTTTTAATCTTCAATGGAACAGTAACCTTGTCGGCTCCATTGGACAGATCTCTCAGAATTCGCTGATGCTGCTCCAAATCGGGAGAAAAGTCAAACTGCAGATGGTTCCGTCCAATTACATCTTCCTTTAAATAACCGGTTAGCTGTTCAAACGACTTGTTGGCATCTAAACAGAACATATCTTTTTTACGAATACGAAGCATAGGGACGGGGCTAAGATCAATGATCCTTCTGAGGCGTTCCTCCGATTCTGACAGAAGCTGTTCAGCATTTTTCTCTTTGGTAACATAATGCTGGACTACGCAGAAATATTTTCTGTTACCTGCCACTACAGGTTTTACCAGATCTTCAATAAATTCTTGGAGACCTGTTTTGCTTAATATTTCACCGAACCCGTTTATGGATTCGTCTTCATTTAATTCCAGAACCTCCTTGTTCCAGGCATGCTTCAGAAAGTCAGTCGTGATTGTTTCCTTTTGCTGGTCAGGGATAAAGTTGGCCTGAATATCCCAGACATAATTATTAATGGCTCTTTCCCTTGCAAGTCCTGTTGTTTTTTCAACAGCCTTACTCCATTCAATAATTATACCCCTGTCGTTTATCAGGATAATTCCATCGTTACAGTTATCCAGTATGGTCTGAAGTCTGATCCTGATATCTTCCGGGTCATCTTCATAATGCTTCAGATCAGTGATATCAGCAATTTCAAGACGGTATCCGATCAGCTTGCTATCATCATGCACAGGGCTGATGGATACATGTACAGATCTGATGCTGCCGCTCCTGACTTTCATCCGGAGAATGACTTCTCTGGTCTCCGGACTTTCCTCCATTTCGAGGAATACCTTATCAAGCGATCTGAAATCATGCGGATGAAACAGGCTAAACAAATCAATCACCCCTTCAACGAAATCCTGCCGGCTATAACCTGTTATAGCTTCTGCATTACCAGAATAATATTTCAGGTTACCATTCCTGTCTCTGAATACATCGAAAGTAGCAGATCCATCATTAAAATACTGCAGAAAATTCAGTTTTCCCCTGAGTTGTGCAATTTCAATTTCCAGTTCCTCAGCCTTTTTATTAGTCACATTAAAATCTCCTCTGAGTTTATTCAATATCGTATTTGCCAACTTCTGATCCCTGTGGTCCAGGATTAATTCAGGCAGTAAAAATAATCAAACTTACCTGATCAATATTCCACACTCATTGCGTCAGAAATTTAAAATCTCTGTTCTGCCTCTAAATAGCCGAAGCTTTCACGTTCGCATTCTGGCTTTTGCAAATGATGGTAATAATTCGGAATTGCTAAGCCTGTAAAAAGGGCAGATACTGAATTTACAGCAGATTTTTGAGTATTGTTAAGCTGAAATTGATTCCGGTTCCCCTTCCGGAAGCTAAAGAAGTTGCTGATTTACCAGCTTACCCTGTTCATATAAAAGGTTGATGTATAGCTGTGTCCGTTTTCACGAAGCCACCAGCGTAAAGCTTTTGCTATCTTCCTTCTTTTAAGCAGTACTTCTCCCAGTTCCTGTGAATCGATGCGATAAATTGGTCTCATAGCAGTTTTCATTTAGTTAATGTTTTAATCAATTGCGTAGCCTGAAAATTTCTTTAGGTATTCAGACACCGGAGTTCCGAAAGCATCTTTATGATCGAGCCTGCCATCAGAATCCAGGTATCTTTTCAGAGAACCCGCTCCACCAAGATGTGATGCAGCAATCATTCCTGATTTTGTGACAACTATACCGTCTATTGTTTTTCCTATGAAGTGATTATATTTTATCAGATATGCCGTGTTTACCCTTATCAGAGCCCTGAGAGCTTCCTGTTGCAATTCTCTCGGGAATATCATAGGGTTTGTTTTGAATCTTTTTAATGTTATTTCACTGAATCCGAGATATTTAAGAGTCGCTTCTGCAAACTGCCATTCCCCAAAACATCCTATCCGGTTTATGCAAAGCCAGTTCCCTCCTGATTCCCTGTACCCAAGATCATTTATAAATCTTGTATATTCTGCCACATGACAACGGACCCTCACCTCTGCTTCAGCCTCTCTTATATTATCAAGCCTTAGCCTGAAATCAGTCAGTGGCGCCCAGCAGACAGCTGACACAAAAAGGAAAAGGACCGATGTTAAACACTTTTTCATGATTTTTACTTCTTATATTTCCCCATTCTTTTTTGCCTTCCGTGTTGATTCAAAAATAGGATGAAACATATACGAAAACAAGTGTATCTATCTCACTTCCTGTTATTTCAAGACTTATGAAAATATTTTAGTCACTGGTTTCGGGCCATCCGGTTAGTATAGGTAACCGTTGACAGAAGATCTTAGGGAATTCGTCAAAAACGGGTTGATATTTACCGGAAATCTGAACCAGACTGCGTATCCCGGGACGTGTTCAGCATATATATATCTGATATTGTGATGTATATACTGTATAAGACAAGCATTGGATCAGCAAAATTCCATCTGCCCAATTTTTGACAAATGGGAAATATTCAATGACCAATTTTCATGAATTAAGCCTGTTAAAGGCTTTACAGAAGCTTCAGCGGCTACTTATTCTTCCCAAAACCGTCTTAACAGCCTCCATTCTTGATGAGTCTCTGGTAAAAAGAGGCCATGAAAAAAAGACGACTCCCCGTGAGGGTGGTTTAAGTGCTTCCTCAAGACATTTGATGAAATCTTCGGTGCTAAAGGAGCGGTCGGTGTAATATGGATATACCTGGATACTTGGAAGTACTTTCCGTGCTGCTTTTTTATCTGTCTTTTTTACAACATCTGAGATCCAAACTGCATCTTTTAGCAACATCTGTGAATAGCACATGGGTGAAACGAAATCAACAAACCGTGATACTTCTCTGATATCCTGCCCCGCCACTCTTTCACCTGCATCGTTAAAATCCTCCGTTCTCCAAGGCACTGCATGAAAGTTGATTTTGATTCCGGGTTTAAGTTTCTTCGCATGTCTGACAATTAGATCTGCCATAGAAGTTATCAGATCGCATCTGAATTTATCCCATTGCTTTTCGTAGTACTTATCAAGCCACAGGGCCTTTTCAACAGTGTTATTAAGGTCTGAAGGTATTTTTATTCCTGTTCCTGCGGTAAAATCTGACAAACAGGTATCACAATAACATGCTTTGTCAATAGAACCGGGATCGGTGCCAGGATAAATTTTTTCCCAGTAAACAAACTGGCGTATGAAGTCAATGCTTATTCCATCCGGATCAAGAGTCCTGATAATTGTATCCAGCTCAGCAATTTTATTTTTTCTGTATATATACCGTGAAGGGCAGATAAATTCGACCCATTCGTTTTTCGCTTTCAGTCCCTTGCCAGTCACAGCAAACAGGGTACTATCACATTTAAGTTGCTCAGGGTTCTGAAAAACGGGGAAAATGATAAAAATCTGAATGTCCCGCTTCCTGAGCGCCTCACGGAAACTCTGATCAGCTGCAAGTGACCTGCTCACGAATGCAGTATTGATCCCCATATCTTTCCACTTATCCGTCAGTACATTGAAATCTCCGTTGTATTCATAGATCTTGATCCCTACTATCCGTCCGGTCTCCTTATGACTGCATGAAAACAGCAGAAGAAGAATCAGAAATAACTGAGAAAATATGCTTTGCTTCATTGGAAACGGGTATTGCTGGAATAAATTTATAAAATTCTTTGTTAATTAGGAAATCCTAAGTCATCTGACAGTATCCTCCTCAGACAATTCGTAAATCAGACTGGTTTTTACCAGTCATCAGTAGATAAAAAGCCTCCTGGAAGTAACGATTTGAATAATTTGAATTTACTTTAGGTCCTAATTCTGATAAATCATTTTACCTTATATGAAATTTCCTCTGGTCGATAATATAATCCATTAATTATGTACAAGTTCTATATAATATTTATGATGGCGTTTATTCTTGCTTCCTGTTCTGACAGGTCCTCTGAAGGGGTGAAATATCCTGTAACCAGAAAGGACAATGTGGTTGATACAATTTTTGGAACCCCTGTTCCGGATCCTTACAGATGGCTTGAGGATGACAGGTCAGAAGAAACCGCAGCATGGGTCAGAGAACAGAATCTTGTAACCGGCTCATATCTGGCCGCGATACCCTACCGTGAGGAAATCAGAAAGAGACTCACTTCAATGTGGAACTACGAGAAATTTACAGCGCCTTTCAGGGAAGGGGATTTCATCTACTATTCAAAGAATGACGGACTTCAGAATCAGTATGTGGTATACAGGCAGAAAGAAGGGCAGGAACCTGAGGTATTTCTCGATCCCAATAAATTTTCAGCCGACGGTACTGTTTCCCTGGGAGAGATGGGCTTTTCAAATGATGGCAGTCTGGCTGCTTATTCAATATCAGAAGGAGGATCCGACTGGAGAAAGATAATAGTAATCAATGCCCTGTCAAAGGAGGTCATAGGGGATACTCTGAAAGATATAAAATTCAGCGGTATTGCCTGGAAAGGTAATGAAGGATTCTTCTATTCAAGTTACGACCGTCCGAAAGGAAGTCAGCTGACAGCAATGACTGATCATCACAAGCTTTATTTCCATAAGCTCGGCACGAGCCAAAAGGATGATAAAGTAGTATTCGGAGCAGATATAAAAAGAAGATATGTCGGGGCATTTGTTACTGAGGATGAAAGGTATCTGGTTGTTTCTGCAGCGGTTTCTACCTCCGGCAACGAATTATATATCAAGGATCTCAGCAATAAGGACAGTAAATTTATTACAGTAATTGGCAATTTCGACAGTGAAACAAATATTATTGATAATGTAGGTTCCAGACTTTTTATTTCAACAAACCTGAATGCGCCTAACGGGAAGGTAGTAACGGTTGACGCCACAGCTCCGGAGCCTTCAAAATGGGTGGATCTTATTCCTGAAACCCAGGACGTTCTTCAACCCTCAACCGGATCCGGTTTTATTTTTGCCCAGTATCTTAAAGATGCTATTTCGGTTGTCATCAAGTATGACCGGTCCGGAAAAGCAATCAGGGAGATCAACCTGCCCGGAAAAGGAACAGCTTCAGGATTCAGCTCCAGGTACAAAGACAGGGAGATTTATTATTCATTTGCCAATTACATCACGCCGCCAACAATTTTCAGACTTAACCCGGAGTCTGGAACAAGTGAAGTATTCAGAAAACCTTCATTGTCATTCGATGGAAACATGTACATCACTGAACAGGTGTTCTACAAATCAAAAGACAGCACAAGGGTTCCAATGATCATAACCTACAGAAAAGGCACAAAGATGAATGGAAAAAACCCTGCCCTTCTTTATGGTTATGGCGGATTTAATATAAGCGAGACTCCTGCCTTCAGTGTTTCTGTAGCTCTCTGGCTTGAGATGGGCGGTGTTTTCGCTGTCCCCAATATCAGAGGCGGAGGAGAATACGGTGAGAAATGGCATCTTGCCGGAACAAAAATGAACAAGCAGAATGTTTTTGATGACTTCATAGCTGCAGCCGAATACCTTATTTCCCACAAATACACATCCAACGATTATCTTGCAGTGAGAGGCGGATCCAACGGAGGACTACTTATCGGTGCAGTAATGACGCAAAGGCCCGATCTGATGAAAGTTGCCCTGCCGGCTGTTGGGGTACTTGATATGTTGCGTTACCATAAATTTACCGCCGGGGCCGGATGGGCTTATGATTACGGAACTGCAGACGACAGCAGGGAAATGTTTGAATATCTGTTAAAATATTCCCCGGTACAGAACGTAAAAGAAGGAGTCTCCTACCCTGCAACTCTGGTTACCACAGGTGATCATGATGATCGCGTTGTTCCGGCTCATTCATTCAAATTCGCTGCACAGCTGCAATCAAAACAAAAAGGCTCATCTCCTGTACTCATAAGGATAGAGACCCGTGCAGGACATGGCAGCGGAACGCCGGTAACCAAGATAATCGACCAGTACGCGGATATCTATGGATTCACCCTCTGGAACATGGGAATAAAAGAACTGAAGTAATCCCATATTAGCTCTGATCACTCTGAATGTAAGCTCCACTTCAAATTTGACCGATCATGAAAACCATCCTTACTTTGATTGGGATACTTCTGCTGATCCCTTCGATTCTGAAAGCCCAGCCAGGCGAATATTCACTTCCTGATCACTGGAAAGCAAGACGTGCATCCGATCTGCTGATTGACGGGACAGTGATCACTGGTAACAATTATAAGCCGGAGGGCTGGATGGACGCGGTAGTCCCCGGAACTATCCTGACAACTCTTCTTCATAACAGGCAGATCCCGGACCCGTTTTTTGGAATGAATAATAATCTTATCCCGGATGTTTTTGATGCGGGACGTGATTATTATACATACTGGTTTTATGATGAGTTTGAAACACCCGGGCTCAATGATGGCCAGGAAGTATGGCTCTGTTTCAGGGGGATCAACTATTTCGCGGATATTTTTGTGAACGGGAAAAGGATAAATACTGACACCCATCAGGGGATGTATCTTCGTGAAAAATATCTCATTACACCATATCTCAATAAAGGAAAGATCAACCGCCTGGCAGTCTGGGTTGCACCTCCTGATCCCGCCGGAAATGCTTATACCGGTCAGGGAGGTGACGGAACAATCGGACGTAGTGTCACAATGCAATTCACTGCAGGATGGGATTGGATATGTCCCATCCGTGACAGAAACACAGGTATCTGGGATAAGGTAAATCTTGAGATTACCGGCGCCGTTGATATAAGGGATCCTTTCATACAGATCCGGGTTCCCGGAACCAGAGTACCCGGTAATAAACAGGATCCGGCATTCATCAAACCGTTTGTCACCCTTAAAAATGTGACTCAGAAAATTATAAAAGGGACCCTTACAGCCGAGGTGGAAGGTATCAGAATTTCAGCCAAAACGACAATTAACCCATATGAAGAAAAGATTGTTGAACTACAGGAGATAAAAATTTCAAATCCACGTCTCTGGTGGCCCAATGGGATGGGAAATCAACCACTGTATTCAATGAAAATTGATTTTGCACCCGAAAACGGCAATATTTCTGACATAGAAACTACATCATTCGGGATCAGGGAAACAGGCCAGTATTTCGATAATACGATAAAAGCTCAGACATTTCTTGTAAACGGGCAGAAAGTATTCATCAAGGGAGGCAACTGGATAGCTTCCGATGCACTTTTGAGGTTATCTGTGGAAAGATATGATGCCGAGATCCGACTTCATGCAGGCATGAATATGAATATGATCAGGGTTTGGGGAGGGGGTCTGACCGAGCGGCCTGAATTCTACGATGCATGCGATCGTTACGGCATTCTCGTATGGCAGGATCTCTGGATCTCAGGCGACTGTAACGGAGAATGGCCCGATCCGGTAAAGAAAGAATCACAGGCCCGGCGAAAAGCTTACCCTGATAATCATTCACTCTTTCTGGAATCGGTGGCTGATCAGGTCAGAATGCTCAGGAACCATCCCAGCCTTTATCTGTGGTGCGGAAGTAATGAAACCCTTCCCCCGGAAGACATACTGCTGGCCCTGGAAAACAAAATTCTACCCTCGCTTGATCCGGGAAGATTCTTTCTGCCTTATTCCACTTCACCCAGACTTATGACTAATTCCATCGGAGGTGTTGGCGACGGACCATACGGCATAAGAGAACCAGAGTCTGTCTTTATTCAGAGGTCCTTCCCTTTTAATCCGGAGACAGGATCAATCGGTATTCCAAATTATGACGAACTGGTAAAGATCATTCCAGCTGAAGAAATGACTCCTCCTGAAGGTTTCAGGGAAAGTACATCCTGGACTTATCATAAATACCTGCCTCTTATGGATTTCCCCGACAGGTACGGCAAAGTAAGGGATATAAAGGATTTTTGCCTTAAAGCACAAATGGTGAGTTATGAACAGTACAGGGCTCTCCAGGAAGGTTTCAATTACAAAATGTGGGATTGGTATACCGGGATGCTTGTATGGAAGAACCAGAATCCATGGACCGCCCTGAGGGGATCATTTTATGACTATTACCTCGATTACAACGGAGGATACTTTGGATACAAACATGCCGCCCAACCAGTTCACATCCAGCTTAATCTTAACGATTCGGTAGTCTGTGCGCTCAACCAGACAGCAATAGATATTGCTCAGATAAATGCCTCGGTAATGCTGTACAATATGCATGGGAAACTGCTATCGGAAGAAAACCGTGATATTACTGTCAGAGCCGGTGAAGTAAAATCTCTGAAAAAGGTGACACTGCCTGAATCACCCGAACAGGTCTTTTTCCTTAGGTTGATTCTTAAGCAGGGAGAAAAGAAGATAGATGATAATCTTTACTGGCTGTCGAACAGGAAACATTCGTATGAAAAGCTGAACGAGCTTGAGAAAACACCTGTGCTGGCTGTTATCAGAAAGACTGGAGAAGGGAAGGCCATTATCGAAGTGTCAAATCCGGGTAAGGAAACAGCATTCTTCGTACGGCTGAAAGTTCATGACAGCAAGAAGCAGCTCGTTCTTCCATCCTTCTTTACTGAAAATTATATCACACTGCTTCCGGGTGAAAAGAGCACTGTTGAACTTGATCTGTCGGACATCAGGAAAATCGGATCAGCAGAACCGCTGACACTCGTTCTGGAAGGATGGAACGTTCCGGAACAGGAAGTTGCTTTCTGAGCATCGGTTGACAGAAGATCCTGCGAAATTAATACATTGGACCGTAACAGGTCCTGGCTCACATTATGAATCAGGCAAGTGAATCTTACAATTTCATTTTAACCCCGAATCTTATTAAGAGACCCGTGATAATTACGCACAACATCGCATAGACAAAGGATTTTATCAAACCTATGCCTCCTGTCAGCATGAATTCAGGCAGATGGATTGAAAAAGCCTCTCTGAAGGAATATACAAAATCGGGGATAAGATAGCACAGAATAGTTGCCGTGCCGGCAGGTTTGATGATCCCGAACCAGTCCGCCTTTTTCCAGACATCGGCCATCCAGTAAATCGCCAGGAAAGCGACAATGGTAATAGCGCTGCAGAGAAAGAGCCATGCAGGTGTTGCACCCAGTTTGGCAAGTCCCCATAGCGGATGGGTAATCACAGACAGCACAAACAGAAATGCGGAAAATCCAAGTAGAATGGCTGTCATTTTAATGTTTTCCCTGCGATCGGTAAAATAACGGAAGATATAAGAAGTCAGAACGCCTCCCATTGTCAGGCCTGTGAGAGTACCTCCAAGAATCGGATCAGGGATAATATGAAGAAAGCTCTCCCGCGGAATAATGCCGGTCTTATAAACCATGCTAAGGATGCAGAAAAAGAACCAGCCGCCCAGAATCACGAAGAACCGGTTGCGTGCAATCAATGTAACCAGGGAGCTTGCCAGGTAAGCCCAGCCTATCAGACCAAGAATACCCCACCACTGCGGTTCGAACCGGCGGATGTGCTCATCATGGCCACCCCGATAAACTATTGCCAGTGATATAAGAACCCCGAATGAGAGTATTCTTAATACCAGAGGGATATATTTATTCATTGTGTCCGGATATGTGTTCCAGATCAGAATAAAGGAAATACAACTGAGTATAATGTAAACATAACCCGGAAAGCCGGTTGCTGTAGCATTGAAGGTCTCCCCGTTCACAAGGAACAGGCCCATTACAAGAAGTGCAAATGTTCTCATCAGAATATGGCCAGCTATCTTCCATTCCGAATCCCCCTTTTTCCGACGGTTATCAATAGCAAAGGGAAGCGATAATCCTACTATGAAAAGAAATGCAGGAAAAACGACATCCGAAAGGCCTATGCCGTCAACGCCATGTTTTCGGTGCAACATCCAGAAAGGCACACCGGTTAAAGTCCAGAAATCATTGACAAAGATCATAAGGAGCATGTTAAGTGCACGTATAATATCTATTGATGCTATACGCTGCGAGGTGCCGGCAATGAGGTTCTCTTTTTTTCCTTCCATTGGTTTCCAGATTAAGTCCGGAAAACTATTTATAAACGATTTAAGAAATGTCTGATCAATTAAGGTATTTCAATGAATTGACAAACTCAGTCTTAGTTAAAATTAGGAAATGTTTTTTTTAATCTGACAGGATCAGAGAGATTCCTGTAATCATTTTAAGATGAATTAACAATCATTAACAGACACCGTCCGAAAAAAGGTGTTTTCAGCCTGTTTTTCAGTGGGTATTTTCGAATCAGGATAACGGAATAGAACTAAGCAGTGAAAACTGTTAAATCAGGTTCCCTGGTAAGAAGAAGATATGTCAATGTCATCCAAAAGGATCATTCGTGAAATCTGTATCCAATACCGGATTCGGTTATCAGATATTTTGGTTTGGAAGGATCATCTTCGATCTTTTTTCTGAGTTGCGCGACAAAAACTCTCAGATACTGTGTCTGGCCCATATAGCCGAATCCCCACACTTCCTTTAGTATGGACTGGTGTGTCAGTACCCGCCCGGCATTTCTCGCGAAAAGAGCAAGGAGCGAGAATTCGGTGGAAGTCAGTTTAATTATCTCTCCGTCAATTTTAGCGACATGGTTAGCCAGGTCAATTGTCAGTTTGCCGAAGATCAATTCCGGGGAATCGGTGTTTTCAGCAGCATGTCTCAGCGCTACCCTGATTCTTGCAAGCAATTCGCCGGTTCTGAATGGTTTTGACAGGTAGTCATTTGCCCCATTGTCCAGTGCCGCAACAATATCCTCCTCAGAATTTCTCACAGAGAGAATAATAACTGGTTTCAGGTACCATTCTCTCAGTTTTTTCAGAACCTCCATTCCATCAGTATCGGGAAGTCCCAGATCGAGAATGATCAATGCCGGGTTCTGCGTTGCAGCAGCAATGAGCCCGTCTTTTCCGCTGGTTGCCTCATGTACTTTGAATCCGCTGGCATTCAGTGTTATCTCCAGAAGTCTCCTTATCTGAACCTCATCATCAATAATAAGAATTGTATCCGGTATATTCATTTTACTAAGGTTTTATCACTTCAATTCCACCTCTGGTTTCTCAGAGGGTATTCTGATTATGAACCTGGCTCCCCCATCCTTCCTATTTTCAGCCGAGATTGACCCATGATGTGCCTCAGTAAATCCCCTGGCTATAGAGAGTCCGAGGCCTGTACCTCCTGTTCCGGATCCTGATCCTCTGTAGAATTTGTTGAATATCAGAGGCAGCTCACTCTCTCTGAAACCTGGGCCATTGTCAAGCAGCTCAAGCACCATATTCCCGTTCTCATAATATGCCTTTAACTGTAGTTCGGATGAGTTTGCAGCATAGAGAGTTGAGTTATAAACAAGATTATAAAGGACTTGTTCCATGAGGAAGAAATCAATCCTGACCAATGGCATGCTTTCTGAAATACTCACATTGAAATAAAAGGTCTTCAGTTCTTCTTTCAGATCGTCAGATATCTTATTAATCAGATCATGGATGTCGCACCAGTCAAGCTTGGGAGAAATATGTCCGCTTTCAAGTCTTGACATATTGAGCAGGTTTTCAATCAACCTGTTAAGCCTGGCCGATGCTTTGAAGATCTCATTCGAAAGTTCGTTTCTTATTTCTTCCGGATGGACTGAAGAAGTCAGTGATTCGGATGCACTCATTATGGTTGCGACCGGGATTCTCAGCTCATGAGATATCGAGTTGAAAAGGGTCTTGTAAAGCTTATCAGATTCATCGAGAAATCTTGCTTTTATAGCCAGCTCATTAAGCAATTCCCTCTCCGCGGCGCTGGAGATCTGCCTTAAAAAATTATCCCAGAACTCATCTCTGATCCCTATAAATGACCCCGTATGCCTGACAGCCATCACTCCGGGTCTGACGATATTTCCGGGCAACGGATAGAATGTATATGCAGTGTTGAAAGGACGTTCAGTAAACATACCAGCTTTTACAGATTCCCTGTAGACCTTTTCAGCAATTTCCATTTCTTCCAGGGTAAGTGATTGCGAAGGCTGTCCATCAGGATAAAGGTTAAGTTTATTCATGCTGTCTCTCAGAAGGAATTTCACCTCCAGTCCGAAATTAGTTCTGATGTTGTTGACAGCGGTTGCTACCAGTCCGTCCATTCCGGTTGATTCGGAAAGCTCCTTCGTCAACTGATAGAGAGCTCTGGTCCGTGCTTCCCTGTCGAGCGCCAGCTCCTCCTGCTTTCGGACTCTTGAGGTTAGTATTCCATTCACAAGCGCAATTATGAAAAACATGCATAACATGAGCGCATCCTCAGTTTTGGCAATGCTGACGGTGAATCTTGGAGGGATAAAAAAGAAGTTCCAGATAATTGCTCCCAGAGTTGAAGCAAGGGTAATGGGACCAATGCCCATAAAAACGGAGAGTATGGAAACGACAAAAAGAAGAATGAAAGAGACACTCTGATACCCTATGTAATCAGTGAAAAGATAGCATAACCCTGCGCTGATGATAACTATAAGAGCAGCGAGGATATAACTCCCTGCGCCCGATCTAAAAGAGACCACCGAAAATTTACGCTCAGATTGCATTATATCTTTCGGTCTTACCATCCTTACTTACAGTGTAAAGTTACATCAAATATATTTCAGTAACCTCTTCCGATTTGACAACAGCGTTTATTCGATTCTTATAGGAAAGATAATAATGGGTATGCCGAATTTAAAAAACCTCTTCTGAATGGAAAAAATAGTATGGTTATGCAGGAGTTTCGAGAGGTAAAAGGTTTTTGAGAACACGAGCTGTCCTCCGAAAAAGGCTGCTCCTGAAAGCCTTGGGCGGATCCTTTTAACAAGCCTGTAGACCTCGTTCACCGGATCGGTACCAATCGTCCAGATACTTTTACCATAAAAACCGAACTGATTTGCTACCGTCACATATTTTTTACCATCTTCCCTTACCTGGTTCCTGAAATGATCAAGTTCTTTCATTCCCCTGTATATTTGTGAATTTATTATACCTACCCTGATAAAGACGAAGTTGGTATATACCCCTTTGAAATTCTCAAGTATCCGCAGGAAGGTATACAATCCGGTTCCTCCGAAACCACTTACAAGTATAATTGCCGTCCTGCCATTTTTATCAAAACTTATCTTTCTGGTATTAACGCCTTTGCATGGCCGTTCACCGATCATTGACTCAATTTCATCGAAAGCCTTGAGTCTGACTTTCTGAAGTTTTCGTGCAACAGTGAAATAATGTCTTTTAATCAGCAATGCGGCAAATACCAGGAACCCTGTAATCAATAATGTCATCCACCCTCCTTCCCCGAATTTCAGGACTATCACCGAAATAAGTATAAAAGTGGTAAGAATGAGACCGATGCCATTAATAGCCAGTTTACCTCTCCAGTGACTGTTTGTGGCACGGCTCACCCACCAGTGTTTAACCATGCCCACCTGGGAGATGGAGAACGTAATAAAGACGTTTATACTATAGAGCACCACGAGCAACGCGACTGATCCTTTTGAAACTGCCATCAGGACTATTGATCCCAGGCCCATCAGAAGAACGCCGTTCATTGTGACTAGTCTGTCGCTGAGAGCTGCAAATCTTTTGGGGAACCAGTGATCGATTGCCATATTTGACATTATTCTCGGACCATCAATAAATCCGGTCTGTGCTGCAACAAACAAGAGTGCCGCTTCAGACAGGAGAGTTATAAGGACAAAGCTGTGCGACCAGAAGCTTCCCCATCCCGATGTCAGGTTATCAAGCAATACAGCATTAAGGGTCTTGTGTGTGTTTAGCTGGACATTAAACAGCATATAACAGATCATTAAACCAAGCACCATGAAGGAAAGCGAGATCGCCATGAGCAGCATGGTTTTTCTGGCGGTAGCAACCTTGGGTTCCCGTAGTATCGGCATTCCGTTGCTTACCGCCTCAATGCCTGTAAAGGTTCCGGCTCCCATGCTATAGGCGCGTAGGATGAGAAAAAATGTTGCAGGCAGCCCCAGTGTTGTAACGCTGTCGGATATACCACCTGCTGTTCGGGCAGCAACTTCGGTAATATTCGGGGACTGGAGTAATATACCATAAAGAATGGCTGCAACATGAGTACCAATGAAAATTACGAAGACAGGGGTTAGAGAGACAACAGATTCCTTCACTCCCCGAAGGTTGAGCAGAATCAGAAAGCCTACTCCGGCAAATGCAAACGGAAGCTTGAATATCTGGAACTCAGGCGAAAAATAGCTGAACAGTGCATCTGCCCCGCTGGAAACTGACAAAGTAATTGTCAGTATGTAGTCTATTATCAGCGCTGAACCTGATATCATTCCGACAGTCGGAGATAACAGCTTGCTTCCCACAAGATAGCCGCCTCCTCCATGAGGAAATAATTTGACTATCTGAGTATAACTTGAACTAATGATGATAATTGTGAAAACAGATCCGAGGGCGACAAAAATCGCCAGACTGGTATGCCCGTGAAGATTCCTGAAAGCCTCCTCCGGACCATAGCACGATGAAGATATACCATCAGCTCCCAGGCCAACCCATGCGAAAAATGCAACCAGGGTCAGCTTGTGGAACAATCCACTGTCTTCAATCGCCTTCGCTTTTCCGATGACAGTGTTCTTTAATCTTTGCCCGATCCCGATATCTTCTACAAAACCATTCATTATATTCCTTCAATAATTTAGTATATACCTGTATATTTGATCGTTACATAAATGCAGCACCCGTCGGATTTAAATCCGGCAAAGCTATTTAGTCACCCATAAAGAAGGAATAAAAAAATACCAGATTGATATAAAGATTTTATAAAGATTCGTTTTACAACAATCTTTATTAAACATTTGAAGACTGAAAAGATTCAAACTTTCCTCAGATGTTTTCTCGGTTCATTCCTGATATAATCATCAAGATTGAAAAAATGGCCGATCACTGAGGATATGGTAAAGAGTAGCGCAATTCCACCCATGAATCTCATTATAAGCATTAAAGTTGTCACTGCTGCCATTATTTATTTTGCTGCCAAATTACCCCGGCAGCCCTAAGGATTTTATCAGGATCTCTTTAAAGGCATAAATTTTTTATAAAATCGCAGATGAATAATATGATTGCTCATCAAATCTAGACTATGACAGCGGTTCTTTTCCTCAGATCACTTGAGTTATGGTCTTCCCTTCGGATCAGGATGATTTTTAATAATTCTTTAAAAGCTTAAAAAAACAATAAGCTATTGAAGCTTTGTTCTCTGATGGAAACATATTATCTTTAATTCTTAATATGAATCAAACACTTGTCACATTTTACAACAATTCGTAAAAATGGGAACCTCGAACAGGATAAAAAACTTTAAATCAGATCACAGGCATAACCTTAAGTTATTCGATCTCAGCGATAAGCATATTGCCGTGGCACAAAATATCCGGAGAAGTTATGGTATCCCAGAGAAAAACATACTGAATCTGATCGCATTCACCGGATATGTACTCAATACGGGTAACAGGAACAATACCCTGTTCAATTATTCCTTTATCAAAGAAGTTTCAGATTTTCTTCCTGATGCAGACAGCATAAAAACCGTCACATTCTCGGGGGAAGGAAAGGAGTTGAATATTACCAATTCTGAAATTGCAGGTAAACTGTTATCTTCTTTACTGGATATTATTAATGACAAGAGTATTGCAAATATTAAATCGTCTCCGGATGTTCAGCCCTGGGATGAAAACGTTAAAATACTGGCCCGCGAACTTTATGACGAACTTATTAAGCATGAGAAACTTTCTCCATGGCGGGCTCTTTCTGTCGTAGGATATATTTTTCTTCTTTATGAGCTGAAACTTGAGAAAGAAGAAGCGCTCCTGAGCGAACACGAGTTTCTGCAGGAAAGCAAGAATGCAGGCAAATCCTCAAGGACATACCTTAATTATCTTACTGACAGGATAAAGAACTATATTGAAAATTAGTTATTGATCAGCATTTCCGAAGGCAAATCCGGTATGGATTTTGAAAAACATCACAGTCAGAAAGTTTAATCTCCGGTAAACAAAAATCACATCTAATCCTGTTTAACGGAGAGAATTTTTTGTCGGCAAATTTAATGTAGCCGGGGCATTTGAATTGCTTAGATTTCGATATCTGTCAGGAAGAAAACGATAAAGCAGAAAAAAAATGAAAGCACTTGTCTACAAAAAGAAAAGGGCTCCGGAAAAAATAATTATCAAAAAACCTGCCGGTATTACGTTCGATGAAGCCGCATCTTTCCCTAAAGCCGCATCGACTGCTCTCCAGGCGCTCCGGAATCAGGGTAACATAATGAAAGATATGGATGTACTGCTTGTAGGCAGTTCAGGTGGAGTGGGAACATTCGCGATTCAGCTGGCACATTATTTCGAGGCAAATATAACTGCAGTCTGCAGTTCCCGTAATCTTGAACAGGCATCAGATCTGGGTGCTGAAAAAGTAATTGATTATGCCAGGGAATACTTCGCTGACAATGACAGAAAATACGACATCATCCTGGCAATTAATGGCAATTATCCCATCCGTGACTACAGAAAATGTCTTAAGCCGGATGGTACCTATGTGATGGTAGGCGGTTCATTCAGGCAAATATTCAAATCTCTTATTTTCGGAAGGTTGTTATCGACAGGAAAAAGAAAAATGAAATCTGTAACAGCAAAAGCCGACAGGAAGGATCTGGAATTCCTAGCATCTCTGCTTGAACAGGAAAAGATCAGAGCTGTAATTGAAAAGACCTATCCGTTTGAGCAGGCTGCGAAAGCTATGGAATATGTCAGCAAGGGTCATTCTTCGGGAAAGGTTGTTGTCAGAATGGTACAGGCATAGAGATAACTGTCCCAGAACATTCTGAATATCGACCGGTATCCCTAAATATTTCACAAAATTCAATTTATATAATGTAAATTTGATATATCTTTAGTATTAGAATAAAAGTGTATCTGCAACTATTCTGTTTCTGAATTCATGAATAGTTATCCGGTTATGATATATTAATGATTAGGTGTTGCTGTGAGACCTGACAGATACACGACGTTAGTAAAGTAACTATGATCCTTTTCGTTTGGTGGATGATATTCATAAATTGAGAAACCATGAAATATTTTGCAAGTATTCTGCTGATATCAGGAATTTGCTGCATCTCATACTCACAGGAACTTAAGGATCAGCTGTCAGATATCTTAAAAAAGGCTTGGAACGATATTCCTGTCGATCAATTGTTTGTGGATTCCGACAGGAACTTATATCATCCTGGCGACACTATCTGGTTTGAGGCTTATGTCCGTGACCGCCGTTCAGGTATCATGGAAACCGAAAGCGCTTCCCTGTATGTAATATTGTTGGACAGTGAACTAAAAACTGCTGACAGCGCCAGATTCAGGATTAATCTACCTGCAGTTCCGGGATGGTTGAAGGTCCCTGAAGAAGCTTTACCCGGAGATTATACACTCCTGGCTTTTACCAGTAATCAAATGAATTATAATCCTGAATATGCCTTCAATGTGCCTCTCAGGATCGATAATCTCGTACCGTCCATGAAAATATCATCAGCGAAGGACAACAGTGAAAATGCAGTTCCTGGAGCGGCCAATACTATTTTAGCCCAGGGAATGCCGTCACTTAATCTTAAATTTCTGCCCGAAGGAGGAACATTTATTACAGGAATTACCCAACGCCTTGCCTTTAACGTCACCGATCAGACCGGAAAAAACATAAAGGTAAACGGGGTCATCAAAAATCAGAAGGGAGAAAAAATCATTTCCTTCAGGTCGGGCCTTTTCGGACCTGGAACAGTGGAATTCAAACCTTTAGCAGGTGATATATATTTCGCTTCTCTTGATATTGATAAATACAAAGATACAAAGTGGCAACTACCTGAAGCTAAACTAACCGGGGCTGCTCTGCGTGTCAATACCTTGTCTGATGAATTTCTGGAAATCATTGTAAGGGGAAATGGAATTACAAGCTCCACCGGTTTACTCACAATAATGATGAATAATTCTCTTGTCTACTCCGAGAATATTAAGATAGACACAATATTCCGGAAAACCTTCAGGACCAATAAGCTCCCTGCAGGTTCCGGACTTGTTACTCTTTATGACAACGAACTGAACCCGCTGGCGGAAAGACTTATATTCATTAATCCGGCAAAAAAAATGCATATAGGCATTTCCTCTGATTATGATCTTGGCACTCCTGGTGACGAAACTAAGCTCACGATCAGGACAACCGATCAGGACGGGAGGGATTTAAGCTCAGTCATATCCATATCTGTCATTGACTCAGCCTCGGGTGTATATAATGGATTTCTTACCCCCGACATCGTATCTACTTTTTATTATGATAAGGAATTCCTTGGAAACCTTCCTCCTGAAATCAGAAGTAAAGGTCTGGGTACTCTGAATAAAAATGACCTTGATGTCATTCTTCTCACATATGGATGGAGAAGGTTTGTACCAAAGGAGATTTCGCTTCCTGACGCTATTAAGGAACCTGCAAATTATGATTTTATCAAAATCATAAGTGATGCTAAAGGTAAGAAAGCAAGGGAGGAAGTGAATATATTGTCAGTCGAGGATTTAAGTACTATTTCCCTTAAACCGGATAAAAACGGGGAAGCAGTCCTTTATTTTGATTCACTTGCTCGGGGAATAAACCAGGTTTTGATACTCCCTGATATGGACCCACATAAAAATTCAAAGCAGATCATTATCAGGTTTCCGGAAAACCTGGCATTCATGTCAGACATTAAAAAGCTTACTGAAGACAAAACCTTCCGGCTTCCTGTGTTGCAAGATACATCTGCTTCAGGCAAAGGTCTGGCTCCGGGAGATTTGTTTGTGATCGAATCTGTCACTATCAAACCTCCGGCAAGTCCGTTGAAGAAATATGAGGATAAGAATGCGGTAACATACCGTTCGGGAACTACCCAGACAATGTCAGGCAGGGATTTAATTTCAACAGCTAACCTTGAGGATATTCTCAGAAAATATAACTCATTCTATATTGCAGATAATAATATTTCTACGCAAGGTGCCAAGTCAAAAGTCATCTATCTCCGTGGTATTGAGCACCTCTCAGGGTCATCATTCGACAAAGATAAAAAAGTGTGGACGGCTAATTCCGGGTTGGTTCCTGCGCTGTTTGTTCTGGATGGTAATCCCATTGGTGAATCATACGAGACAATAGCATCTATCCCTTCCTCAAAAATCGTATCGGTAACTTACCTCAAAGGGGTTCAGGGATATGCTATGTATGGAGCCAAAGCAATGGGAGGAGTTATATTTGTAACGACTAAAATGGGCAAAGACAATTCGGACTCATCATCTTCCGTCAACGAATTAAGCAGGAACGATGATCTTATGAAACAAGTCAGGCTGTTCCGTCAGGAAAGAGAATATTACATACCATCCAAAGAAGAGATCCGGAACCTGCCCGAATATTATATCAGACCAACAATCCTCTGGAAAGGAGATCTGACCACCGATGATACAGGCACAATTAAAATATCCTATCTAAATATTACAACTCATGGCGATATAATAATAAAAGTTAACGGAATTTCAGCATCAAACCTTGCAGGTTCAGCCAGGTTAAAGTATCATGTAAAATAAAGATAGCAGGGTAAGTTCCCTATCGTGATTCATGCCCGGATTTTTTCGGGCGAATAGCATCGTTAACTGTAATGGAAGTTGTACCTTTAATGAGTCAATGATCAATTAGGGATCTACAGATTTTTAAAATGTAGTTAATGTTCGAATCTGGCATGAGAACCATTGCCTTTACACTGGTACTTATCTGTCTGGTAAGTGCAGTAGTAATGGTCCAGCTCTGGATACAGTATCGCTCCAGATATAAAGGCATTGCCTTCTGGATCGCCAATTTCGCCTTGCAGGTCATTGCAACTGCCTTGGTATTAAGTCAGGGGGAAATCACTAACAAATTATATCTAATTATAGCCCAGTCGCTTTTCATGGCAGGCGTGGTATTCGGTTACCAGGGTTTACTGGTATTTGCCGGTATAAAGAAATTACAGATTTACAATTACATTCTTCTTATCATATTCACTCTCCTGCAGGTATTTTTCGTCTGTGTGAAATCAGTTCCCCATGCCAGTTATTTGAGTTTCTTGTTATTTTCTCTTCTCTTTTTCGGACAATGCACGATATTCCTCTTTGCCGGAGTCCCGAAAAAAATCGGGGCACTTACTACTGGGACTGGGTTAGTGTTTATGGGGTTCACAATAATAGCATTGATCCGGATTATTGTATTTATTGCCAGTCGTCCATCTGTGGAAAGCTATTTCTATCCGGAACCCTATGAGTTAATAGAACTGAATTTTCTGCTTATGTTGCTCCTTTTCCTGATCTATACACTGATACTCATGTACAGCAGAAGACTCCTGCAGGATATAAGGATGGAAGAGCAGAAATTCTCGATAGTGTTCCATACAGCTCCATATTGTATAGCTCTCTCAAGATTATCAGACGGCTATTTACTTGAAGTAAATGACGGCTTTGAGTCTATTTTCGGATATTCCAGAGAATATGCAAAAGGAAAAACCACCACGGAACTTGGAATCTGGGAATCAGAAGCAGACAGGTTCTACTTTGTGGATAATTTGAACAGGAGCAGTTTATTGCATGATATGGAATACAACTTCAGAAGAAAGGACAGGAGCTCCTTTATCGGTTCAATGTCTGCAAAAATAATTGTTATAAATTCTGAAGAGTGCATCCTTTCAAGCATAATAGACATAACAGAAAAGAAGGTTGCCGGAGAAAAACTTAAAAGAAGCGAAAAAAACCTGGCTGATGCCGAGAGAATAAGCCATTCAGGTAGCTGGGTACACAATATTACAAACCAGAGATCCGAACTGTCAGAGAACACATATAATATTTTCGATGTTGAAAGGAGCCAGTTAAATAATAAGCAGTTCAGCGATATAATCAGGAAAATAATTCATCCGGATGACCGTGCTCACTTTACGAAGTTCTATCATGATAAACTTAAGGGAACCGGAGAAAAAGATTTTGTTTTCAGGATAATCAGAAAAGACGGGAGGATCAGATTCATCCAGTTGATTGCAGAGACACTGAAGGATGAAAATGGGAAAAATACCAGCATTTTCGGGAAAGTTCAGGATATCACCGAAAAGAAACTGGAGGATGACGATCTCAGGGCGAGTGAGGAGAAATTCAGAGATCTTTTTGAAAATTCACCTCTGGGTAATACTGTTACAAGCATGGACGGGACAATCAGCGTGAACAATTCGTTCTGCCTTATGACAGGATACACAATGGAAGAACTGGCGGGAATTAACTGGAGCAGCATTACTCACCCGGATGATATTCAGATAACTGAGGACACAGTAAATCATATGCTCTCCGGTAACCATGACAAATTACGGGTGGAGAAAAGATACATCAGGAAAGACGGATCCATCCTTTATGCAGAAGTATCAGCCTGTCTCAGCAGGAACTCAGAAGGAGAACCTCTTTATTTTATAACCACGATCAACGATATCTCCGACAGGGTGGCTTTGGAAAATGAGATGAGGAAAATGAATGAGGAACTTGAGAACAGAGTGGCAGACCGCACAAAACGGCTTGAAGAATCGCACCATCTGCTCATCGCTGCCAATAAAGATCTTGAAGCCTTCACCTATTCAGTCTCTCACGACCTACGTGCACCAGTGAGAGCCATAGAGGGTTACACTAAAATTCTGGAGGAGGATTACAGCGGGAAACTCGACCAGAATGCAATCAAAATTATACTTTCGATTCTCAGGAACACAGGAAAGATGGGGACTCTCATCGATGATCTCCTCGCACTTTCGCATGTAGGCAGATCTCAGATGAAAATATCAATGACCGTCATGAAAAAGGTCGTTGAATCTGTTTATTCTGAGATAACTGAAAATAAAGAAAATTTGAAAATTGAATTCGCTATAGCTAATCTGGATGATATCCTCTGTGACCCCGGATTGATACGACAGGTCTGGGTTAACCTGATTTCGAATGCCGTTAAATTCTCCTCCAGAGCTGAAATAATAAAAATTTCTATTGCCTCCACACGTAAAGAGAACACCATAGCTTATTCCATTACCGACAACGGTACCGGGTTTGACATGGAATACTATCCCAAACTTTTTGGAGTCTTTGAAAGACTACACAGTGCGGATGAATATGACGGAACCGGTGTAGGACTTGCAATTGTAAAGAGAATTATTACCAAACACGGAGGAGAAGTCTGGGCCCAATCAAAACCAGGTCAGGGCGCCACATTCAGCTTTTCTCTTCCGGTCACTCCTGTCGGACATTGATATGTACCTGAATTTCAACCGGTAACAATTGCTAATTCGAAAATCCCACTGAGATCTGATGAATGTCAGATCAGCATACAACACTCTTTTACAATAAAATTCTATAAAATTATTATGCCCGGGAACCGTTTAGACACACTTTGCAGACTAACGTACATTCCGGTTACGAATTATTCTCAAAACCCGTGTATGCCCTGCGGGAATATCGATAAAGATACTGTTACCTTTTGATCTTACAGGCATGTTTTCCACCAGCTCAGCAACGTTATAACCTTTCTGAAGTCCAAGAGATGAAGTTTCCAGATCAATTGTGCATGAAGCATATTTGGAGCCGTTATTCCTCAGAGTAAAATAGAGTTCAGCATTTTGGCCGAATCTTTCTATTCTTACTTCATCAGTATTCGTTTTTGCATAAGTAACAGGCTCCCACCCTGCAGCCGCAATTGTTCTGATTAAAGGAATATATTTCCTGAAAAAGGGCCGCCCATTCTCGATTTTCTTTTTATCCAGCCAATATGGATCGGTTGAAGCATCCACGCTGAAGAATGACGGGAAGAACCCGTAAGCAAGCATCTTCTCAAAATAGATCTCATATCCGCTATATGGAGCTTCAGTAAAAGCTTTATCATTAAGTCCCTCATTCAAAAGAAATACGATTGGCTTCTGGAAAGATATTGCCCTTTTAAAATCAAGAGCTGTTGCATTATGGTCATCTGAAGAATACCAACTCAGTTCAGCTCCGAAAAGGTCAAGGTTAGCGGCAGCAAAAGGATTCAATGCATGTCCGTTGCCCATTGCCAGCTTACCCTGGCTGTGCATATCATCAGCTATTCTCTTCATGAATTTGAATTCCGATGAAAAATTCCAAATAACCGGTCTTCCGTCAGCAGCTGAGAATGTCAGAGGATAATCAGCAGATGCAAAATGATCTTCCCTGTAATTAAGATCATGATGCCAGTTCCATTCCATTGAATCAAAATAAATCCCGTCTACGTTCATCCTGAGGGCCGGTTCTATTTCATCCTTCATCACATACCGGTACTTATTGAATCCCGGAAGATCAGGATCACAGTTGGTTGTTATGCTTACGGCCCATCCCGATTTGAACCAGGGGGTTTCAAGCCTTCTCATCTGCCAGTTTCCTTTCCTGTCATAAGTGGCGCTAACATCCAGGAAGAATCTGTTTTCTCTGGAAAATGTTCCTCCTGAAATTATCTCATTATATCCCAGGGTCTTAATACGAACAGGTAGTTGGAGATCCCAGGGTTCGGTATACTGAAAACTGAGGACTCCCGTACCCTTGTCTGATAGTATAGTGGGAGTTTTTACTCCATTAAGATCATCGGAACTGCCCCATGAAGTTTCATGAAAGGCAAAACCAAAATCCTCCCATCTGGGGATTGATCTCAGAGGTGTAAACGGAAGCCAGATACCTTCAGTCACAACCCTTTTTTTAAAGGATTCCGGGTAAATGGAATAATACTTTTTTAGCGCAGCCCTCATTCCCCAGATCTGATCGAAATCAAATCTGCACAGACTGAAAAATGCCCTGCCAGGGAATTTAGTTGTAAGCGGAGATGTGGCTAAGTCGAATTCAGCCACCAGCCCTTCGGAAACTGAAGCCGAGAGCCGGTAAATTAACGGAAGCTCCATATCTACACCGAGTGCCTGACCTGCTTCATCAATCCCGGTGGCACACAGCGGATAATACGAAATGGTTCCCCTGCCAACAGGATTGCCATATCCGCCGTCCGTCAGATCTTTACCGTTGAATGCCCCGTCGGGTGGTAATACTGTACGGGCCGGTATTGTGTCACAGTAGATTTGCTTCCCTTTCATAGAAATAGATTTGTCAAGCCCGCTGAACCAGCTCCATTTATTTCCTTTGACCAGGAATATGATCCTGAGTGTCGCACCGGAAGCGCCTGAACCAAGGTATCTCATTTCCCCTTTTATCTCTTCGTATATTCCCCTGTCATATTCCCGGATTATGACCTCATATCTGGAATCGGCCAAAACAGAGATCCGCACGGTCCCGTTTTTCTCAGAACTTTTCAATATAAGCTTAACAGGCTGTTCAGCAGGGCTCTCCGCCGGAATATACTCTGCATGAATTCTATTTACAGATGAATCATTCTTTCCTGTTGACTTATCATTATCCTGTTGACTGACAGAATAACCTGCCTGGAAATTCAGTATCAAAAGAGCAATTACCGCTGATTTTACAAAGTACATTTTCATGGTAGAATTCATTCGGAAGTATTAAAATGAAGTTTTTCTTAAATATAAAATTAGCTTTTTATTTCCTGAATCAGGACCTTCCTCCCGGTTGAACAGGTTTTTAACATATAGACATCAAACAAAACCTCTCCTGCTGTTGTTTAGATGACCTGAGACAGGTTATACCACCGGAATATTGAACAGACTATCAATGACAGATACCAGAGTTTACAGATCTGCCTTCTGCTTTCTTTACATTACAGCAATAGTTTTTGCCTGCTCCTGCAAAAGGCAAAAGACTCTTTTTGAGGTTGTCCGATCCGATTTTTCAGGTATTCATTTCAACAACAGCATTATTGAAAGCGATTCGCTCAACCAGCTCGATATTGAAAATATCTACAACGGAGGAGGCGTGGGGATCAGTGATCTCAATAATGACGGAATGCCAGACATATTCTTCACAGGAAACATGACGGAATGCCGGCTCTATCTTAACAAAGGGGGATTCAGATTCAGGGATATCACTGCCGGGTCAGGAATCAAAACCGGGGGAAAATGGTGCAGGGGGGTTGCCATAACTGATATAAATTGTGATGGTTGGTTGGATATTTACATAAGTGTAACCCTCAAAAAAAAGCCTTCAGAAAGAAAAAACCTGCTCTTCATAAATCTTGGCTCCGACAGTAACGGTACACCTCATTTTAAAGAAATGGCTGCTGAATACGGACTTGATGATGAGTCACATACCACCCAGGCAGATTTTTTCGATTATGATAATGACGGTGATCTGGATGTATATCTTGTAGCTAATGAAATAAATTCGTCGATTTCACCGTATCTGTTTCGCCCGGTTATGAAACACGGGATCAATCCCAGCACCGGTAAACTGTTCCGTAATGACTACAACAGTTTTCTTCAGCACCCTGTCTTCACTGATGTATCAAGGGAAGCAGGCATACAGGTGGAAGGCTATTCTCATTCCTCATGTATCACCGATATTAACAATGACGGCTGGAAAGATATTTATGTAAGCTGCGATTTTATCACTAATGATCTGCTCTGGATAAACAATCATAATGGAACCTTCACGGATCAGATTAAAACATACTTCAAGCATACTTCAGCCAATTCGATGGGGTGCGACGCCGGAGATATTAATAATGACGGGCTTGAGGATTACATTACTCTCGACATGGACCCGGGGGATAATTACAGGAAAAAGATGATGTTAAGTCCGATCAGCTATCAGTTATTCCAGAATTATGACCGCTTCGGATACAGCTATCAGTATGTCAGAAATACACTTCAGTTAAACCAGGGACCAGGACTGAGACAGGATGATTCGACAGGTCAGCCGGCTTTCAGCGAAATAGGTTATTATGCAGGGATCGAAGCTACTGACTGGAGCTGGACCCCCATGATCACGGATTTTAATAATGACGGATTCCGTGATATCATTATAAATAATGGCTTCCCCAGAGATATCACCGATCACGACTTTGCAACTTTCCGTGACAAGGCATACCTGGTAGCATCAAAAAAACAACTGCTTATGCAGGTCCCGGAAGTTAAGCTTCATAACTACGCCTTCAGGAATAACGGAGATCTTACGTTTACCAATATATCCGACAGCTGGGGAATGACAGAACGGACTTTTTCCAATGGATCCGCGTATGCTGATCTGGACGGCGACGGAGATCTTGATCTGGTAATCAACAATATAAATGACGAAGCGCTGGTTTACCGGAATACAACCCGCGAGTCAGGTACAGACGAAACCCATTTTTTAAGGTTAAGGCTGAATGGACCGGAAAAAAACAGGCAGGGAATTGGCGCTAAAGTGGAAATACGTTATGATAACGGGAAAAAGCAAGTCTGGGAAAACAACCCTTACAGAGGTTATTTGTCAACAATAGAAGATGTTGCACATTTCGGACTTGGAAAGACCATTTCAGTCGATACAGTTATCATAATCTGGCAGGGAGGCAGAATGCAGATATTGAAAGATATTCCTGCCGACAGGGAAATACAGGTCAGTTTTGCTGATGCTGACAGCACCTTCAGTTATGCAGTGCCGGTAAAGGCAGAGAATGCACTCTTCTCTGAAATCACCGGATCAGCCGGCATAAATTATGTTCATCATGAAACCGATTTTATAGATTTCAACATTCAAAAGCTCCTGCCTCATAAGTATTCGGAATACGGACCGGGACTTGCTTCGGGAGATATTAACGGTGATGGACTTGATGATATCATTTGCGGAGGATCTTCCGGTTACAGTGCTGCCATTTTCCTCCAGCAGAAAAACAGCCTATTCGTTCAATCAGACCTGATAGAAAGAAACAAGTTATCCGCGAAAAACCGGGATGATGAGGGAATTCTGCTGTTCGATGCTGACGGAGATGGTGATGAGGATCTGTACATCTCGTCAGGTGGTTATGAGAATCAGTCAGGTTCGCAAACATATCAGGATCATTTTTATGTTAATGACGGTCACGGTCATTTTAGTGAATACCCTGATGCACTTCCCGTAAATCATACCAGTAAATTCTGTGTCAGGGCAGCAGATTTTGATAAAGATGGAGATCCTGACCTGTTTATTGCAGGGCGGGTCGACCCCTGGTCCTACCCCGGTCCGGTCTCCTGCATACTGCTGAGAAATGATTCCCATCCAGGAAATATCAGATTTACAGACATAACCAGCGAAAAAGCTCCGGATCTAATAAATACCGGTATGGTTTGCGATGCTCTTTTTACCGATTATGACAATGACGGCTGGGCGGATCTGATCCTGGCAGGGGAATGGATGCCTGTGACAATATTGAAGAACAAGGAAGGTACATTTACCAATGTTTGCGGTCAAACAGGGCTTGACGATTATAAAGGATGGTGGAATTCAATTGCAGGAGGGGATTTCGACAATGACGGAGATATTGACTATATAATCGGGAATCTTGGACTTAATTCCTTTTACCGTGCCGATATTGATCATCCGGTATCGGTTTATGCAGCCGATTTCGACAACAATGGCAGCATGGATGCTTTCACCTCTCTATATCTTCCAGCCAGTCAAAATGACACAGTTAAATATCCTTTTCCTGCCAACGGTCGTGATGATGCTGTCAAGCAAATGATCAGCATGAGATCAAGATTCCAGAACTACAAATCATTCGCTGCCGCTACCATTGATCAACTTTTCAGCAAAGAACAGCTCAGAAAAGCATTGATAATGAAAGCCGGATATTTCAGGTCATGTCTTTTCAGGAATGATGGGAATAACAGGTTTACACTTATCCCTTTACCCGCACAGGCACAGTTTTCCATGCTCAACGGGATGGTAACAGACGACTTTGACGATGACGGAAATCTTGACGTGCTGATAACCGGAAACGATTATGGCACTGAGGTGACAGTCGGCAGGTATGATGCTCTCAATGGCCTTGTACTTCTCGGAAATGGGAATGGAACCTTCAGGCCCCTTACGATTGCCGGCAGCGGCGTGTACCTTCCTGGTAACGGGAAGGGCTTGGTAAGGCTAAGAAGCGCCCAGGGCAGATATCTCGTTGCAGCAGGTGAGAACAGAGGTCCTTTAAGGCTGCTGGCACTTAAAGGAAGAAAAAGATTTGAAGAGATCAGACCTGAGGATGTCTGTGCTATTATAGAATATGCCGATGGCAGCAAAAGGAAGGAGGAATTCTACCAGGGCTGTTCATTTCTCTCACAGTCTGCTCCCCTGCTTGTTACCGGTGACAATGTAAGCAGTGTTGAAATAACTAATCAAAAAGGAGAAAAACGTAAGATCACTTTCCGTGAATAAACAGAAAATAATCTGATGATGAATACAAAAAGCAGAATCAAGTCCGTTTATGCAGCCTATGCACTGATACTTACCGTCTTAACCAGTTGCCGCCATGAATCAAAGCCTGTATTTTCGGATTCCGATATACTCCACCTCAATCAGGATCAGCTTACCCGGGTGATAATATTTGATGTTTTCACGCCACCGGTGGCAAGCAGGTTGTATGTTTACTCATCACTGGCTTCCTACGAAGCCATCAGGTACAGTTCCGACAGCGCCAGTTCAATTACCGCCAGGCTTCGTGGGTTCCACAGTATGCCTGAACCTGTACCGGGCAGGAAATATGATTTTGCACTTTCTGCAAGTAAAGCTTTTTTCAAGGTGGTAAGGAATGCCAGGATATTCTCAGCCGATTCACTCAATGGTTATGAGAACCGGATCTATGGAATGTTCAGAAAGAAACTTGACGATTCGGTCTTTTCCAGATCATCAGCATTCGGAGACGAAATTGCATCGGTCATTCTTGCCAGGGCAGCAAACGACGGATATAATGCATCAAGGGGAAAGCCGAAATTTCTTGGTTCTGATGAACCCGGAAAGTGGAAACTCACGCCTCCGGATTATCTCGATGGTGTTGAATGGTGCTGGAATACAATGATTCCGATGTTAATGGACTCTGCTTCACAGTTTAAACCGTCCGTTCCGCCGCCTTTCAGCATGGACACCTCAAGCCTTTTTTATAAAAGCATCCTGGAAGTATATAATATTAATAAGAACCTGACTGAAGAACAGAAGACCATTGCCAGATACTGGGATGACAATCCCTTTGTTATCGAACATTCCGGACATATGATGTTCGGGAATAAAAAGATAACACCTGGAGGCCACTGGATGGGTATTTGTGCAATAGCGTCCAAAATGTCGGGAGCGGATGCGGTAAAGACAGCCAGGGCTTATGCTCTCACTTCTCTGGCATTGTATGAGGCTTTTATATCATGCTGGGATGAGAAATACAGAAGCTGTTATGTCAGACCGGTAACGGTTATTAACGAAAAGATCGATCCTTCATGGCTGCCCTTTCTGCAGACTCCCCCATTTCCTGAATATACCAGCGGACACAGCACGATTACAGCTTGTGCCGCAGAAGTGTTATCCAGTCTTTATGGGAAGAATTTTGCATTTCAGGATACAAGCGACTTAAGATACATCGGGATGCAGCGTCATTTCAACTCATTCGGAGAAGCAGCATCTGAAGCGTCTATAAGCAGGGTCTATGGTGGAATTCATTATCGTTTCAGCGTGGATACGGGAGCAGCACAGGGGAAAAAACTTGGTGAGTTTATCAACTCCCGGCTCGGACCCTAATAGTCGTTCGAGGCATTACCCAGGATCTTGAAGTTATAGGTTACCATAAAGATGGGTTTCCCAAATATCGACATCTGGTAGCCTTTTATTACGCCATCTTCATTTCTGAAAAAGACCGAATATGGATTCTTCCTGCCGAGAACATTATAACAAGTGAAGGTCAGCGATGAATGGTTCAACTTTTTTACTTTGAGGTTGCCGTTCATGGTTGCAGACAGATCAAGCCTCATGTAATCAGGAATCCTGTATTCATTCCTGTTTGAATAATATAACCTGCTTGAATTATTGAAATCAAAAAACGCTACAGGATAAGTTATTGGTCTTCCGGTATTATAAACAAAGATGGAAGATGCATTCAGTCTTCTTGAAAACTTCAAGTTTGTAACCACTTTCAGGTCGTGGGGCTTATCGTAATTCGCAGGGAAGTAAGTTCCGCCGTTAACCTTTTCAGATGAATACCTGCTGTCTATTTTAATGAGCGTTCTTGAATAGGTATAGCTGATCCAGCCTGTTAATGATCCGGCCTGTTTCTTGGCCATGAGTTCAACACCATATGCCTTACCCCGAGCGTTGATGATATCGGTCTCAAGATGCTCATTCATAATAAGCTGCGCGCCTCCTTTATAGTCAAGGATGTTGGTAAGATTTTTGTAATATACCTCCATGGAGGTTTCAACTGCATGTTTCGCTGAATTATTATAAATTCCCAGCGAGTACTGGTCTCCCATTGCTGGTTTGATGTAAGAGTTGCTTAGTTTCCACACATCAGTCGGTGAGATGGAAACAGTATTTGATATCATATGAAGATACTGGTACATTCTCTGAAATCCAGCTTTCAATGATATCCTGGGGGAGAGTATGAATCTTGAAGAGAATCTGAATTCTGTTTCCGGATAACATTTTATAATCTGTCCGCTGTTATATTTTACAGTATCGGTTATACTTTCTACGCTTCTTGGATTACCGGAAGCATAAACAAAGCGGGTACCAGGTCCCAGGGCGGTAAACATGGTAAATCTAATTCCTCCGGTCAGGGAAATATTCGGACTCACTTCATATTCGTCATTAAGATAGAGAGAAGGTTCGATAGCTCTCTCCTTTTCAAGCTGTTTTTGAGCTACCTGTGAAAAATCTCCGATCGGTTTCTGTATCCCGGGTTGGAGCGAATAGAATATACCGTCAAAGCCATACTCCACCTTATGCTTATCGTTTGCGAACCAAAGGAAATCAGCACGAAGGCTCTTCTGCCTCAGTTCATAAGAAACAGACTTAAAATCGGAGGAGTCTTCTTTTGAATCGAGCCTGTAATCATAGTTACTGATTATTCCGGAGAACTGGGCTGATAAACTGGAGCTGAAGGAATGTTTCCATCTTATTGTTGATGCCAGATTACCGTAATTGAAAGCGCTTTCGCGGTAATAGTCAAAACGGTCCCGGCTGTAATATCCGGATACAGAGATTGAGTTCTTTTCGTTTATGGCGGATGTAAAGATGCCCTGAAAATCATAGAACCCGGCTGAACTTTTCTTAAGTTGCTGATCAGGCAGAAGCTTAAGTATCCAGTCGGAATATGTTGCCCTTGTTCCTATTGCAAATGTGCTTTTGCCCTTTTTAACCGGTCCATCCAGAAGAAGACGACCAGTGACCGGATTTATGCCACCACTTACTTTCAGCCTTTCACTATTTCCCTCAAATGGCTGAATATCCATAACTGATGAAATCCTTCCTCCAAATTTGGCAGGGATACCGCTTTTATACAGTGTTGCTTCAGTAATCAGATCTGAATTGAAAGTAGAAAAGAATCCAAAGAAGTGTGATGGATTAATTATCGGGGCATTGTTAAGCAATATCAGATTCTGGTCAGCGCTTCCTCCTCTCACATTGAAACCACCTGATGCCTCGCCTACAGTTTGTACACCCGGCAACAGAAGTGAGCTTTTGACTATATCAGACTCACCCAGTCCCATAGGGATCTGTCTGAGTATTTTAACACTGATCTTTTCTACTCCGAGCCTGACATTTCTGACTATGTTCTCCTTATTTGCAGAAATAACCACTTCATTCAGCTGGTTGGTGTTCTCAGTTATTTCGATATTGAGTTCTCCATCGGAGAAAATAATAAAGTTCCTGGTTGTTGTTCTCATTCCTACCATTCTGCACTCCAGCTGATATTGCCCACGGGGCAGAGTGAGGGAATAAAAACCGGTTGAATTGGTGACAGCTCCGGCTTTTACTTTGTCTATATATATCACCGCGCCAACTACAGGCGAGCCTGATACCGGATCGGTAACTGTACCGGAAAGTGTTGCCCTTTCGGATTTAGCTCCTGCTGAGGGTTTGCCTATCCTGAATACCTTGAATTCATCGTTTACCTGAACCTCTTCCTGTAATCTGACCGGCTTTATGTAATATGATGAATCGGTTTTTACACGACTCTTCCTTAAATATTCGTAAAACTGCTCGCTGAAGTTAGTCCTGATCGGATATCCTTTCGAAATAATAACTTTATTATCAGGAGTAATGATAAAAGTAAACCCCCCGTTCTTAAATACCCCTGAAAGAATAGTCTCCAGTGAATCATTCCTCGCATTTGCATCCAGCCTTAAAGTATCCACCCATTTATTGGAGTAATAGATCCTGACCTCAACTTTCTTCTCAAGCGTATCAACCAGATCCCTGAAGAGGATATCCCTGTAACTGAATGTAAGTCTTTTCTCCTGCCCGTAAAGTACCTGGACACAGACCAGCAACAAAAATATAACAAGATATTTCTTCATTTCCTGTCACCCTCCTGTACGATCGAATCAAAATATTTCATCACTGCCGCAATTTCATTACGAAGGGCGCTCCTGTAAGATATCCCATTAACACGCATATATTTACGAATGGCGTCTGATCTGTCACCAAAAGCCTTTCTGAAGCCTGAAGCCGATTTAATCCTGATAAAGTCTCCCCCTGTTGAAATGTAACATACAGGTGTATATCTGTATTCATATGCACCTTCATTTTCAATATAAACAGACTGATGTTTAATAATATAACTGGATCGTCCGTTATAAATGACCTCATAGAACCCATCAGGCAGGTCTGACTTATGGTTCCTGTCAGATCTTAAGTTCATGAACGCAAGGCTGTCGTGTTCAAAATATAATCTGAATTCGCTTATCAGGTCTTTATTCAGGGATATTTTAAAAATCTTATCATCTATCAGCTTTGAATAGTCGGAATAAATCAGCTGATCGAGATAGGTGTCGTACTCAAGATTGAGATTGTCATACTTTCTTCCGTTAAGGATCACTGAACCGGTGCGCTTTACATCTTCATAAAGCAGCGGTTTCTCCCTGCACTTAAAATAATACGGAACATATTCCCTCCCGTTGATCAGTTCATCAGCATTATTTACATGACTAGAATAGATCTCGTTCATCCGCTTCACCTGCCGTGCCCTGATAGTTGTATAATAAGTCTTTCCCCCGGGAAGATCGTTCATAGGCTGCTGGGCATTAATACCTGACATCAAGAATAAACAGATTACAGCCAATAAATATTTTAACATAAGATTGTTTCAGCCACTAAAATGATAAAAGGACTAATAAAACAGATAAAGGTATCGAAATAAAATATCGCATAATAGCCTAGTTTGTGAATTTTAACATTTCAAGTTAATTCCGGCGTACATTTAATGTTAATTTTGTTACCAACCTAAGTAAGTAATCAGGATAAGTGATAAAATATCCTATAAATATTTTTTTAATAAAAGGAAGTCTCAAACCGTTTGCACTCTTTCTCCTGATAATTCTATTCAGTACATGCATCGACCCTTATAATCCGAATATTAAGGGAAGCACATCAATGCTGGTTGTCGATGGTCTTCTGACAAATGAGAATAAGTCGTATACTGTGAAGCTTTCAAGATCAGTCCAGACCCAGAATGAAGATCCTACGATGGTTACAGGGGCCGAAATTGCAATTATCGATCAGGATAATGTACAGCACAATCTAACCGAGAAGTCCGCCGGCATCTACAAAACAGATAGTCTTGAGTTTATCGCTACAGAAGGAAGAAGCTATACACTCTACATTAAAAGCGCTGAAGGTAATGAATACAAATCCGATCCATGTATCATGTATCCGGCTCAACCTATTGACAGTATCTATTTCGGAAAGGATCAGGAAATACCTGCCAGTCACTCTGAAATTCTGGAGGGGATCAGAATATATATTGACGCAAAAAATCAGGGAGGACAGAAATATTTCCGCTGGGATTATGATGAATGGTGGAAGTTCAGTGTTCCATATCCCAAGCTATATAATTATATAGACCAGGATAATATCCCTGAAGTTGATATAATCAAGCAGGTTTGTTATGCTTACAATGGTTCCAGCGATATCATAATACGTTCAACAGAAGGGTCTCAATCATCAAACATTGAGAAGCTTCCAATGCTGTTTGTAGCATCTGACCAATCTGACCGCCTGCTTATTCAGTATTGCATTGATATTAAACAGATGTCTCTTTCACATGAAGAGTTCCAGTTCTGGGAACAACTGAAGGAAATTAACGATGAAGGTGGAGATATTTTTAATAAACAACCATTCGCGGTGATCGGTAACATTCATGGTGTTACCAAAACTGATGAAACAGTTCTGGGATATTTCCAGGTATCTGCTGTTTCGGAAAAAAGGCTTTATATTCTGCCTGACCAGCTCAAGGATTTAAATCTTCCAATGTATTCTTATGATTGTGAACAGGTTACAATAGGTCCTTCAGACTATCCCTCGTCCCAGAATCCCTCACAGGCTATTACCTTTGACAAGATTTATGCATCATATACAAGCACCGGATTTATATTCATATCCCCGGTATATGATATTCGGTTTAATCTCCAGAAACTGGTTTTTACAAAACCTTCCTGTGCTTTATGTACAAGCAGGGGAAATCTCAGCAAGCCATACTTCTGGACTGATCTGGATTCACCTCTAACAAAAAAATGAAAATGGATCCGGGTAAAATGAAACGAAACAGGCAGAGTTTCATATTCTCAATTATCCTGCTTATCAGCCAGGCAGGATGGTCGGTTATCTTATCCATCGGCCATAACGGCGATACAACCAGGGCTGTTATCGACCTTTTCAGTGAAGAATTATATATGAGGACCGACCGTGATTTGTATGCAACGGGGGAAAAAGTCTGGTTTTCTGTATACAAGCTCAATACTTCTGTACAACTTCCGGATAGTGTCAGCAAAGTTGTCTATGTCGATCTTCTGGATCTTGAGAATAACCCTGTCTCTCAGCTTAAAATAGGAATGAACAGCTTTACAGGTTCCGGAAGCCTGATTCTGCCTGATACATTACGTTCGGGAAATTACTTACTTTGTTCCTATACCAACTGGATGAAGAATTTCTCCCCGGAACAATATTCATATAAAACAATTGCAGTAATTAATCCTTTTGAGAGGATTAGCAATTTCAGAATTCCGGGAAAATCACAGTTACCTGACAGTGTGTCATTCTATCCTGAAGCCGGAAATATCATCGCCGGATTACCCTCAAAAACAGGTTTCCGGGCCATAACACGGAACGGGAACCCGGTGATCGTGCAAGGCAGTATTGCAGATGATGCCGGGGATACTCTCTGCAGGATACACTCCGGTCTAAATGGATATGGACTGGCGTTTTTCAAACCACAGGCCGGCAGAAAATATTTTCTTATTGCATCCGATGGCGCTCTGAACAGAAAATTTCCACTTCCGGTAGTGATATCCGGTGGATCGGATATAGTCCGGGATAATAATAATAATTCAACCGGAGAGCTGGCGCAGATTAGATTCAGCAACGATTTCTCAGGTGACGGGAAAGATCTGATTCTTGGCATTTATTCACAGGGCCTGAACCCCTTGAAAAAGACCTTAAAAGCCGGAAGCAATTCGATTATCAGATTAACAGGAGAAGAACTGCCTTATGGTCTTATCCATCTTGTTCTGACTGATGCTAAAGGGGACAGGCTTACCGACAGATGGTTGTACAACAGAAAAAATGATGCTGTACAAATCAAAGTGCAACAGTTACCGGAGGATCCTTCGGAAAGAGGCCTGGTCAGATTGAATATTTCTACCGGTGATGAAAAAGGAAGACCGTTGATATGCAATCTCTCCGTCTCCGTTATCAAAGCGGTGACCAGTATTGATACTTCCCCGGTCATGGATTGTTCAACGCAGTTACCAAGTGCAGCTCCTGTGATTGCAGACTGTAACCTGAAAGACATAAATGATTTTCTCATCTTCTACCGGCCTCACAGCAACGAAACTCCTCTCTCTACCGGAAGCTGGCCAAAATATCTGCCTGAACTGGAAGGTCACCTGATAAGCGGGAACATCAGGGAACGATCAACAGGAGCGCCACTCCGGAATGAAAATCTTACTTTATCTATAGTTGGAAAATCAGCTTTGTGCAGCTTTACAAGAACCGACAGCAGCGGTAATTTTAATTTTGTAACAAAAGGACGCGGGACAAAAGAGATCGTGATACAGCCTCTAAATCTGAGACAGGATTGTTACGTCGATCTATCCAGTGGGAACAATAGCAGAGTGACCGATTATAATCACGGGGTATTCTGTATTGATACATCGAAACTGGATGAGATAAACAATCTCCTTATCAGCATGCAGATCAACAATATTTACGAACCCTTCATAGGGAAAAAATCAGATGCAGAAAAGGGAAAATTGGAAAAAAATTTCTATGGGGAACCGGATAATTCGGTAGATATGTCCAGATACATCCAGCTCACCTCTGTCAAAGAGATAATTACGGAACTGATGCCTGGTGTTTCAACTGTCAGGAGCGGCGGAAAAGTTAATTTCAGGATGACGAAACCCGATCAGACCAAACCTTTTGAAAATCCTCCCATCGTACTTGTCGACGGCGTTCCTGTATATGACCTTGATAAGGTGATCGCTATCAGCTCTGGTGATATTGAAAGAGTAGACGTCCTTATCAACCGGTATTTTATCTATGGGAATGTAATTGACGGAATCATTCACTTTATTACAAAGAAAGGGAATCTTAGTTCCATGGAGACCGATAAAGCCGTTTTCAGGATGGAATATGACCTTCTGAGGAAGCCTGACATGTTTTACTCTCCTGATTATTCACAGGATTCTATCAGGAAAAATCATCTTCCCGATTTCAGAAACACGCTCTATTGGAATCCTTCCATTCATCCTGATAAAACCGGGAATTGTATAGCTGAATTTTACACCTCCGATGAAGCCGGGAAATATATAATCACTATAGAAGGGGTTACTGAGAATGGCGCCTTCATTAAATCATCCCGTACTATCTTCGTAAAACCTGCCGGGAAGAAGTAGACAGGGTCAGTTCTTAGTAAGGATCACAATTTCCCTGTCTTTTGCGGCAATGGTATTTATGAATTTTCTGAAATCCCCAGACTGTTCAGCAGGTATTTCAACCTCATTCAGTTCAAAACGTCTCTGGTATATCAGCCTGTCATTTTTTGCCACAAATTTATAACTGTATTGCCCGAACCGGCTGGATTCGTTCACATCCGACGGTTTGATGTCGACCTTATACCCTAACGGAAGATTGTAGATAATAGAATCCTGTATGGTTATACCTCTTTTTATTTCGATATTGGCAGTGATATCAGGAATAAAGTCATTCACTCCCAGTGTTGGGCTAAACGACAAAATCGTACCTGTAAGACTCCCGAAATCATTTATTACCATCTCATAAGTGAGTTCAGAAGAAGGTTTTTCCGACTTATTGTCAGTATATTTTACAGCTGTAGTACTTATGTCGGAAAATCGTGAATCCTTTGCGAGATAACGTTTCAGCTCATCCTCTGAATATGTTTCAAACAACCCCAGATTTTTTGAATATTCTGACCCTGAGTATCTTGTGTTTAACCTGATTGTGGATTTTCCGAAATTATTAAGTGATACAATACCAGTCCGTCTGATACTATTCTCATTTCTGCTGAAGGAAGGAGTTCGCACCAGCTTGCCTCCATCGGGAGTAATAAGAAGAACATCACGGTTGTCGGTAAACGTACCAAGGTAATTGAAAGGGAAATACTGGTTTGTACATTCCAGCCATACAGTATCTTTTTTCATAGGTACGCAAAGAATTACATGATTGAATACCTGATCCACAAAATTTCTGTTTATCGGACTTTCCTCTCCGGCTCTGACCAGAGTGTAATACGATTCAATCCCGGCTGCTTCAAGAAGACCTTTTGTATAGTTAACCAGCGCTTTACAGTCTCCGTACCCGTTTTTCGCAACATCTTCAGCCAGGGCAGGTTGATATCCGCCTATTCCAATATCAAGAAGCACATATCTTGTATTGGCCTGCATATATTCGTAAATGAGTTTCGCTTTCTCCCTGTCATCCCTGGCTCCGGCTATAATCTGAAGCGCCTTCTTTTTCTGATCTTCAGGAAGAACCTCTCTCCCCTTTATCAGGTTAAAACACCATTCCCCGTACGATTTCCACGAGTTCATGGAGCCACGGAACCCTCCGTAATTAAAGTCGGTTGGCCCGAGATGCAATGTTGGAGGGAGCCTTACAGCCATGTACTCATATCTGAACTTTGAATCGGCTGGGATATTCTCCTCCTGCCAGGTATAGATCCTGTTATCCTTCTCAATAACAGAATCGACCGGATTTCTGAGTCGTTCAGTCCAGCTTCTGAATGACATTCCGGTCGGAACTACTACCTGAATTCCTGATTTTTCAACCGACATGCCGGGTGATTGCCGGAATTCCCAGTCAGGATATCCTATCATACTTGAATATTCTACCTCATATTCGTACTCGATTGTATACGGATATTTGTGATCCGGGAAAGTTAGTACTTTCATTCTGTCATCAGTGTAAAAAGCTTCACTGAAAAAGGCGCTATAATCCTGAACATCCAGGGCTCCGAGAGACTTAATTATCTCTCCTTTCTCATCATAGACAATCCCCTTCAGATAATTCACCTTGCGTGATTTATCATAATAAACTAAAATTGACCTAAGTCCTTCTGCGTTCTCATTAAGGAGGGTGATAACCTGCTTTTCATGCCATATTGCATTCCCGGGTTTAGTTATTGTGAACAGGCACTGGTGAGACCTTACTACGGCATTGGCTCCTTTCCTGAGTTTATCAGGGATGGAGTCGAACAGGTAATACTGTGCTGAAGCATTCAGCAACAACATCATCAATAAAATGGAAAGGATTGATCTTCTCATTATTTTATCTTGTAACAGAGTTCTTCTTCAATACAATAATTTCGTTGGATGTACCCAGGATCTTTTTATAAAAATCCCTGAGCTCCTGGTATTCAGAAGGTTGAAAAATTGTTTTCTCAATCTTATAGGAATTGTTAATTACAAGCGCATCATCTTCAATAGTGCAGGTAAACTCAAATTTGCCTCCGTTATTGCTGAGATCTGCTGTAACATCAGCTGGTTTAAGAGCAACTGAATATCCAGCCGGGAGTTTGATCCTCACAGTAACCTTATCCGATTGTGGATATCCAAAATCGACAGGGAATTTGCGTTCTGCTGAGTAGAAAGGACTTTTAGTCAAAAACGGCTCTCCGGTAAGACTAAGGATTATCCGGTCTGAATTCACAATAGCTTCGTTATGTATCTTAACATTGTTTTTGACCATAAGATCGGAATAAGGATCCTTAAGTCCTTCGATCCTGATATCTGAAATTTCGACTGCAGGATTATCTGAAAGAAATTTTTCCCTGAATCCTTCTTCTCCTTCCATTTTTGCCAAATATCTGTTCGTGTATGCATTTAAGCCTAACACTTTATATTCCATATCACCGGTCAGAGAGCCGTCAGGTGAAAGAACAAGGTTCATTGTTTTAGAAGTGCCGGAAATTTCATTGTTCTTCAGATCAACGAAAGCCGATTCGGTCAGGCTGATGAGTCTTCCTGAACCATTCAGACATGCAAAAGGAAGCATATCAAAGGGTCTGAGCGGATCAGTAGCATCGACCAGATATCTCTTATCTCCAATCTGAACTGCAGCCACAACATAATTGAATTGCTTCATCATAGCTGAACTGATATTCAGACTCCCATGTGATCTTGTGCTCAGGATGACCGGATCAGCTTTCAGCCCTGCCGAGCGGAGCATTGCAATAAGAGTCAGGTTTATATCAGCCGAGCTGCCTTTTTCTTTTCTCACTATTGTTTTAAGAGGGTCGGAGGCTCTTATTCCTACATACCCATCCCACATAATCTTTTCCGCAATATATTTATGTATCTTTTTAAGCTTCGAAAGATCATCGGTCAGACCTGCAGTCACTTTCTCAGTAACTGATTTAAAATTAGTCTGGATTGCAGTGCCAAAATCTTCAAGATCAAGAAGTTTTGCATTGAGTCTCTCATAAGATGGGGATATGTCGTTGTAAGTAATTCTTGGAAAATCAACCTTTGAAATCTCGAAGGTAATTCTTGTCATATTCTCTCTTTTGCTTAATATATATGGTTCTGGTCTGAAGGCCGGTACCTCTGAGGCAGTGTAGGTCCAGATATTTGCATCAATTCCCTCTCCGAAGAAATTGGATGATGTGGTGGAAAAGTCAGAGTAAACGTCTGATGAGGATCCGAAGATCCTGGTCTTATAGATAAAAGTCTGCGGGAAAACCACAGTGATAGTGCTCCTGTCGACAGGGATCAGATCCTGAAAATACCACGGTACAAGTGAGTTTAAATTCGAAGCATTGAGCCTCATTTTATACGAATATTCCACCACACTACCTTCATGCACATCAGGGAAATTGAACTTAAGAGTATTTGACCATTTGCTGGTATGCTCAGTTATGAAACTTTCTTTCGGAACCTGGGTTTCGACCTTTTCCCCGTTCTTCAGATTATAGGTTGTTGCCTTTATGTTATCCAGATAATCATCAGTGGAATATGGTATCTCAATATCTGCATAATCGAATCCCCTCCTGTTGATGATCTTTATCCTGGTATTGAATTCCTGTTCAATATAGAATCCTTCTTCATATTGAATTGAAGCAACGGTAGTTTTTGACAGGATCACAGCATCTGCTCCCGGATCGGGCTTATAGACTTTAGAGGAAAGTTCATCGAGGGTAACTTTACCGTATGGCAGTTTGAACTGACTATAAGCCACCTGGGTGAGCAGGATCAGACTAACTGTAAAAATTGAATTTTTTAGAAGATTTATCACAGCAATAAATTCAGTTTATTTTGAAATGATAGCAGGGTTGAACTCGAGAAAATCATATAACGACGCCTGGTTTATTCCATTTAAATAAGTCCAGCCGAATCCAACATAACTTTTATTCCCGATTGTAAAGGAAATTGAGTTGAACCGTCTTTCGCCCGGGAAGGGAATTTGCTCTGTCCAGGAATCAGTGGATGGATTATATGACCAGATGTCAGTATAAGATGTCTCCAGATCCAGATCTCTGCCTCCTCCGACATATCCAAGGCTGTTAACCGAGAATGCGATTCTCCCTGTTACACGGTTTCCGGAACCTGGATAGGATGCACGCTTGGTCCATCTGTCATTAACCGGGTCATAGCTGTAAAATGTCCTGTCAAAAAACAATGCGTATCCGGTATTATTTATAGTAAATGATACAGGGCTCATCTCTCCAGATTCTGGAAAAGAATTTCTCAGAGACCATGGGTGAGTAAATTTAGGATTATATTCCCAGAATTTGCTCATCTCACCCTCAGTCAGACCATAATAAATCTTCCCATTAAGAGAAAAGGCTATACCATTTATAAAAGATGAGGGGGCTTCACCGATTTTTATCCACATAGAGGATGGGACATCAAATCTGAACATCCCTTTGGTACCGCTTATAATATATGCAGTGTCATTGTTTACAACACTGGTAAGGCCTGCAACATTGTAGAAATTATCAAAATAATTTAAATAAGTAAAGCTGTTGGATACCGGATCAAAACGGTATATTTTTGGAACCATATTGCTCATGAGATAACCCTTCCCACTTACAGAAAACGCGACATTTTTACTATACTCGGCAGATGTCGAATTCCAGTCAACTCCGGTGATCGGAATAGTTTCCCAAGGAGACACAACATCAAATGAAGAAGAAGAGTAAACACGATATCCTCCGGAAAGGATCAATAATTTACTCGATCCAGAAGGAAGACTTACTGGAACACTAACAACAAGAGAAGTAGGAGATACACTCACTATAGGTAATAAATATGAATTCCAGTATACGGCATTCTTTGATGCATCGGGGTGAAATCCATAGCCGGTAATCGTCAAAGTGTTCCCCAGAGAGAATATTGCAGGAGAAATAGATGTAATTTGTGGTTTAGCATAAGTAAAGGGTTCACTATATGTACTTAACCCGTTACCTACCTGAACACTTATATACTTGGGAAGTGTATCGAGATCATCTCTGACAGTAATCACAACTCTGCTGGAAGTAGATGAAACTATCTTTGCAGAAAACGAGTTGAAAAAAGCAGTTGTAACAAAAGATGGATTAGTCAGATCCTGTCCCTCAACAGTAATCTGCTCATTATATGTCGCTGTTAGTGGTGAAACCATTGTTATTAATGGATTTGTAACATTAAAATAGTCGGCAGAAACGCTATTCTGCCTCTCCGCTTGAACAGTGACTTTATAACTTCCTGATTTCATTGGAGGAACTGTAGCAACTATAACAGAGTCATTTACGCTGCTTATTGTTGCCATAGAGCTTCCAATAGATACTTTCGAATTCTGAGAACTGAAATACTTCCCTTTAATGGTTATACAGGTGGCTGATGGGCCAGATATCGGGGAAAACGACTTTATCTCCGGAGGATGGAGTCGAAAAGTATCTGTTGAAATTACCCTGAAAGGGCCAGATTCATAAACAATATTAGATTTGGCAGATGATAGATAAGGGGGGACTTTAAAAGTGATAGAAGTCTGAGAAGTACTAATGATATATTGCTGAAGGATTTCATCTGATCTACTTGTGCCGAAGAACGAGATTTTATTCAATGCTGCAATTGCATTTACTCTTCCGGTCATTGTGATTAAATTTCCCCAAGTGCCGGTTAATGGGCTAAAAGTAAAAAATGGAGGCTTGAGTTCAAACAAATTATCAGCCTGAAAAGCGAAACCATTTATGCTCATAGCTAAAGAATTAGTCACTGCCGTAAGATTGTTTGGCACCAATACTTTTATTATAGAATCAGTTGCTTTTCCTACTCTGTAGGTATTAATCCCTCCTAGTTTAATGTAATTATCACTTCTTAAAGAGTAAGATCTAAAGTGACTTCCACGAATAATCAATGTATCACCCCAATAAGCAGTAACTGGATTAAACCTGCTGAATTTTGGAGTTATAAGTTTCAACGAATCGTCATTAAAGGTTGTTATATTTCCGGCAACTTCAACCGAAACAGCGCTCTTCAGCTGGCAGGCATTTTCACTTAGAGTAAAGAATATAGTTGTATCCGTAGATGAGACCAAACTACATTCTGTCTGATTCACTAAGACTTTATTCTGTGACAATTTTCTTGAAAATTTCTTTCCTGAGATCTTTATAGTATCCAGCCAGGCAGCCGAATCAGGTTCAAATCCGGTAATAATTGGCGCTCCGCTTCCAAGGCTAACGAATTCAACAGGCATGCCGTAGACAACATGTTCATTTGTTTTGACAAAAGCTTTAACATAGTACTTAATATCTTTAGCCAAAGCGGTAGAAATGTCGGCAGTAAACACACCTCCTTCAGTTGTGGAGCCCAGAAAGATTTTATCATCCAGAAGATTCGGATCCACTTGTTCACTCCACACAAACCCATGTTCTATAATTGGCTCTGTCCCAAGGGTGAGAATATTTCCGTTGAAGAAGGCTCCCTTATTAGTAATATTAGTAACCGGATTGGTCTTTACCTGAGGATAGCTTCGCATATGCGCCTGATCCTTAGCACAGTAATTGAACAAACCAGCAGACATTAAAACAAGAACTATACCAATTATAGCCCTTAAGCCGAAATTAAATCGATTTATCAATAACATAGTAAAACTGTATTGCCGACAATCAACAGAATGTATAATATCAAATTTAACAAAATTTTTAAAAATTGTTATTGAACGCATTTATTTTCGATTTTTTTCATAATTTGGTCGTGAATGTCTGAAAATTCGCTATGAAATCGATCAAACTTCCCGTTCTGATAATTGTAATATTATTTGCTGGTGCGAATTTGTCAGCCCAGAAAGTATTCAGAGAAGGCTTTATCATTAAGAAATCCGGTGAATTAATGACCGGACTTGTTGAATATTCCGATAAACAGGATATTCCTGATCCGTGCAGGTTTAAAAGATTCGATATTGCCCGCACTGTGGAATATAAACCTTCTGAAATTAAGGCATTCGGATATATCAACGGGAACCGGTATGAGTCAAGGGAAACAGCAAAAGGAAGTTCATTCTACGAGGTGATTATCGCCGGGAAGATCACTCTCTTTGAGAAAGAATCAGCCTATTTTCTGGAGAAGGATAACAGCAAACTGGTTGAACTTAAAAAAGGATCGGTAACATTCGATTCAAAGCAGGGAACTAAGGAATTCAAAAATATCTCTGAATTTCTGTCCTTTGTTACCGAAGGGAAAACAGGTACAATTTCTGACAATTTCAATGTCAAAACAGGGATCGTTACTCTCATCGCCAACTATAACAGAGCAAACGTAGATAGTTACTATATATATAAACGCTCCTACACAGAAAAGCAATTATCACAGCTTGCATGGAAATCCGGTGCTGTTAAAAGCAGGTTCGGGATTATCACAGGGCCCGACTTTTACTTACAGAATATCAAAATTAATCCGAGTATATATGGAATATCGGATGCCGATTATGTTCCCAAATCCGCGCGCAATATTTCTCAGGCTATTGGCCTGACCTATGAAAGAATGATATCGAGGCGTACCGACAGATTATCGCTAATAATAGACCTTATTTATGCATCTCACGATTTTTACAGTTACAGTGAAAGAAGCAATAACTTATCCGGCACAACAAGGGATGATGCATGGTTCAGCTATAAAGGTATCACCGTTCCGCTGATGTTCCGGTATTCATTCACCGGAGGAAGATTTGTCCCCTATGTTAACCTTGGAGCCGCTTACCAGTATATTTTATCCGGTAACTATTTCCATAGCGCCGAGGTGGAAAGCTATTATCATGAAATCAATACTGTGCAGGATCATGATCTGCTATTCCGGAAGGGGGAAATTTCCGGTTTGGGCAGTGTGGGAACAAGAGTAAGACTGACAGGCAGGATTAACCTCAATATTTCCCTAATGGTCCAGAAAGGACAGGGATTTTTCCAGCCAAAAAAACCTGCTGATTCGCGCAACTATGCAGGTAATTTCTACGTTGTAGGTTCTGTAAGATCTCTTCTTATGGCTGGACTGACATTTTAAAATGATCTATTTCCCTGAATATGCCAGTATAAGGTTCAGCAACTCATCCCTGTTTACCGGCTTGGAAATATAGCCGGAACAACCGGCTGCAATAACTGATTCTCTGTCACCTGAGAGAGCATATGCAGTTTGCGCGATTATTTTTACCCTTCTGTTAATTGATTTGATCTTCCGGGTCAGTTCGAGGCCATTTATATCAGGCAGCTTGATGTCCATGAGGATAATATCAATATCATCATTCTGTCTGACCAGTTCCATTGCTTCCCTGCCGTTAACAGCTCTCAGGACTCTGACCCTGTTCTTGAGTATTTCGTTAAGATACAGCCAGTTGACCTCTTCGTCCTCAACAACCATGATAGTAAGTCCAAGATCAAGTGGCCTGAACCTGGAAATCTCTTCCCGGTGGATCCCATTAGGAATAGCTGATTTGTACGGTATTCTGAAAGTAAAAGCCGATCCTTTTCCAAATTTTGATCTGACTGTAATCGTACCTCCCAGCTTTTCAACATAAGCCTTGGTGATTGCCAGTCCGAGCCCGGTGCCACCATATGTTTTGGTGTAATTCGATTCAACCTGACGGAATCTTTCAAATATGACATTCTGAAGTTCAGCTTCTATCCCGATACCGGTATCTTCAACCTCGAATCTTATGAAACCGTTCAAAAGTTCATATCGAATCGATATTTTCCCTGATGGAGTAAATTTCAATGCATTGCTCAGGAGATTATCAAGAATCTGCCTCAGTTTGGTCCGGTCGGAAAGTATCCATGAGCCGGAGCCAAGATCTGAACGGGTCTGATCTATCTCAAGTGTTACACCTTTGTCAATAGCTGCAGAGGTAAAGAAGGAATATACCTCATTGATAAGTATCCTCAGATCGAAGGCGGTCTCATTGATCTCGATCTGACCTGCTTCAATCTTGGAGATATCAATTATATCATTCACAATATGAAGGAGCTGTTCGCAGCTTGCATTGACGATCTTGACATATGAATCCCTGGTCTCCTTGGCAAGCATCGGATCCGCGAGCATCATTGAGAAACCCATTATTCCGTTCATGGGAGTTCGTATCTCATGGCTCATATTCGCAAGAAATGCCGATTTGAGCCGATCAGCCTCTTCGGCTTTCTCCTTTGCCCTGATCAGCTTCCTGTTGCTCTCCATCAGCGCTTCCTTGGCAAGGAACTGCTCGGTCACATCTTCAAAGGATACACCCACACAATTATCCGGAAGAGGAAAAGCATTGAATGTGAATGCCCCTTCCGGGATCCTGAAATCACTATAAAAGAATTCGTCGAACTGTCTTGGTATCTTTGTTCTGACAACTTCAGCAAATGCCTGAGGCATACCTTTTTCCCTTAAGCCGGGAAAATTCTCATCGAGTGTATTTCCCAAAAGATCCTTTGCCTGTATCCTGATAAGTTTTTCGGCTGACGGATTTACTCCAATTAATCTCAGGGTTGTATCGTCATCCAGATCTTCAAGATGGTATATATACAATCCTGTGCGGATATTCATAAAGATATCGGAGGCTTGCTGGAGTTCCTTATTGATCATAAGGATATGATCGTTCCTCCAGCGCAGTTCACGGTTAAGTTTTGCATATTCCTCATTTTGTTGCCGGAGAAGAGCCTCGTTTTCCTTCAGTTTCTGCTCGGCGATGATTCTAGCAGTGACATCTCTCAGAGATCCTTCCACTCCTGAAATTGCTCCGTCGTATCCCTGAAGAAGATGGATATTTGCTGATACCAGCACTTCATTCCCCGATTTTGCTCTCAACCTGATTATATAATCAACCACCTCCTCCTTTTCCTCAAGGATCTTCATGAGTTTATTCCTGTCTCCAGGATCAAAATATACGTCCTCTACTTTTACTCCGATAAGTTCTTCAGGCTTATATCCTGAATATCTTTCGATAGACGGACTTATTTCCAGTATCCGACCTTCAATATCTGTCTGATAGAATATATCCTGAATGTTTTCAAAAATCTTCCTGAATTTTTCCTCGCTTTTTTTCAGAAGATCATCTGATTTTTTACGATCGGTTATGTCTCTCACGGTGGCAAGAATTACCAGTTTCCCGTCCAGAGTAAAGAGATGATTACTTATTTCGACAGGAATTTTTGCTCCGGCTTTTGTGATATGTACCCCTTCCCAGACTATATGTTTGCGCTTCATGAGCCTCTTCATCTGAGAGGGCACGAGGGCATATCCTTCCGGAGCATCAATATCTTTAGGAGTCATTTTAAGAAGTTCCTCCCTGCTATAACCAAGCCGCTCACAGGCTATTTTATTGACTTCAAGAAATCTGCCCGGCATCCGGTCATCGGTAAACTCATGAACGAAGACCGCGTCATTTATGTTTTCAAATAGAACTCTGTACCGTTCTTCATTTTTCCTGATCGACTCCTGTGCCAGTCTTCGTTCAGTCAGATCCTTGCTTAATGTAAAAAATGACATGTTCCCTCTCCATCTCCCGGGGACGACATTTGTTTCGACCTGCAGAACACTACCCGATTTGGTGATAAACGGAAGCGGACAGAAACTACGTTTGGACTTCAGTATTTCTGTTATATATTGCTCGGCCTCCTTCCGCAGATTTTCATGGTACAGGGAATAATAAGATTTGCCCAGGAGTTCCTCACTCTGATACCCAAGCTTTACTGATGCAGTGACATTCATTTCCATAATGATACCTTCCCTGTTACATATAAATATCATATCAGGTGAAGAATGGAAGAACGAATGGAAGTCCATCTCTTCAGGAAAAGAATCGGGATTTGATGCTATGTTATTATCTCTTAACAGATTACTAACTTTTCGGGGTTAAAGTTATCAATTTAAATTTAACACAGTAATTTACTATTCGGAGCACAGAGATAATGAAGCCGGGTGACATCCGGTTATCCAGCTGCCTCAGGCAGCCTTTCGTACTTTAAAGCCACTGATGCCGAAAAAGATGATAAAGGCAAAACAGATCAGTGGAACAATAAATCCATATGCCATCTTTGAAATATCCGCGATCCAGCCCATAAACATCGGGCAAACAGCACCGCCTGCCACCATCATCACGAGCAGGGAAGATCCTTTCTTCGTAAGGCTTCCGAGATCTTTAATCCCGAGTGCAAAAATTGTCGGGAACATTATTGACATGCAGAAATAGGTGAAATAGATTGCAATAAGCGACAGCCATCCAAGTCCGAGAATAACGAAAATCATTGCTACTACATTAATGGCAGCATATAGTGCGAGCATCTGGTTTGGCTTGAACCATGTCATCATGATGCTGCCAGAAAATCTTCCTGCCATAAAGAATATAAACCCTATCGAAAGCAGATAAGCCGCTTTTTCATTGCTAAAGGCAGGCATTGTTTCAGTAACATAATTAATAAAAAAGCTGTTAATTCCGGTCTGCGCGGCAACATACAGGAATTGCGCCAGAACTGCCAGTTTGAAATGTCTGAACTTAAGAAGATCACTATATTTACCCTTATCCCCGCGGGCATCAAATTCCCCTTCGTGTATTTCAGGCATTTTTGTTACCATAAACATGACGGCCACAAGCAGTACCAGTACTCCTATTATCATGTATGGGACAGTCATTGATGCAAACTTATTCGGATCATTATTGTTTCCGCCAAGAATGAGCATACCTCCTATTGCCGGTCCCATTATCCAGCCAAGTCCGTTGAAAGATTGTGAGAGATTCAGTCTCTGTTCGGATGTCGGTTTTGGCCCAAGGACAGTTGAAAACGGGTTTGCAGCCGTCTCGAGGCAGGTCAGACCGCAGGCAATAACAAACAGGCAGAACAAAGTGAATTCGAAAGTCTGTATATGCGCAGCAGGAAGAAAAAGGAATGCGCCACATGCATATGTAAGAAGGCCAAAGATTATCCCTTTCTTATAACCGAAATGACTCATTATAAGACCGGCAGGAACGGCCATAACTGCATATCCTCCGTACAATGCCGCCTGTACCCATCCCGAACGGGCCTTGGTTATCCCTAATATATCCTGAAAATGTTTGTTTAGAACATCGAGAAGACTGTGGGCAAATCCCCACAAAAAGAAAAGACTTGTAATCAGAATGAATGGAACAAGAAAACCAGGTGTTATGAGTTTTTCTTTCCCGGTAGCAGAAGTAGTAGAGCTAGTCATAGGTCCTTGTAATGTTTTAGTACTACAAGATTATTATGATTTATGACTTTACCAATAATTTTCAGATGTTTTCTTAAAAATTTTAGACTTAAGCATTAGGGCTATCCGGAGTAAAGATCCGGATAGCAGGGCATAAGACAACAGCTGAATGTAAGGAGCTTTAATCTACTTCTTTACACAGAGGCTTATTTTTACATGAAACTCATCATAAATGGTCTTGTCTCCCAGATTGTCAAAAAAGCTACCGGACCCATAACGGATATTGTACTTTGTTCGATCTATCGTAATGTTTGAGTAATACCAGAAAGCATCATCCTTTTTCTGGAAGGCAGCCTTGAATTCGACCGGATTGGTTACTCCTTTTATAGTAAGCTTTCCGGAAACAGTTGCCGTCCCTTTATCAAAAGGTGCAGAACCGGTAATGATGAGTTTAGCTACCGGGAACTTCTCGACGCTAAAGAAATCGTCCGATTTAAGATGTCCTTCAAGTCGGGCATTTCTTTCCACATCCTTTAGTGATGCCATATCGATTTCGAATTCACCAGAGGTTATCCGGTCACCCTTCCATTCAAGCCAGCCCGATTTAAGTTTTATAGTACCTGTATGCTGGCCTGTTACCTTTTCTCCTAACCAGGAAAGAACAGTTCGTGAAGTGTCGGCTGAAAATTTTTCCTGTGCCGGCAATAATGTAACTGAAAGAATCAGTAATGCAAATGTTAAAATTGATTTGTTCATGTTTATCGTGTAAAATTTCACCTGATAAACAGACAATAAGAAATTTTGTTCAGAAGCTTTAAGATTCCAGGGTAATCAAAACACAGGTCAGAGTTTATGTATATTCAAACCTCCGCTGACTTCGAAGATCATACCAGTTGAGAAACTCCAGTCACCTCTTGCAAGTGAGGCGACAGCCTTTCCAAGATCCGCCGGCATTCCCCATCTTTTCTGTGGGACCAGTCCCTCCCCGATTAATTTGTCATACTTATCCTTTATCTTGGTAGTCATATCAGTTTGTATAATACCCGGTCTGACCTCAAAAACAAGTATCCCTTCTTTTGATAATCTGTCTGCAAAAACCTTGCAAGCCATACTAAGGCCCGCCTTGGAAATACAATACTCAGCCCTGTTGGAACTTGAAAGTTCAGCCGATACAGATGTAATAAATACTATGACCGGATTATACACATCTATCTTATTCCGTAGCCAGGTCATCTCCCGTGCTATTTTCTGTGCGAAAAATACGGGGCCTCTCAGGTTAATGTTGAGTAGTCTGTCGTAACTTTCCTCTGTCATATCGAGTATATCATTCCTCTGAAGAGGCGCCACACCGGCATTATTCACAAGAACATCAATCCTGCCATATCTTTCAAGGATTGTGGAGACTGCTTCTTTATGACAGCTGGTACAGGAAATATCCATCCCGATAGGGAAAAACTGAGATCCATGCTTTTCAATCTCCGGTCCTATGATCTCCATACCTTCGCTATCTACTGACCGAGCAATAGCAGCTATGTCAAATCCTTCGGCTGCCAGGGCAATGGCAATTCCCCTGCCTATACCTCTGCTGGCGCCAGTTACGACTGCCACAGGTTTTTGGTTCATGAATTACACTTAACAGGTTTTTTTCAAATTTTGCCTTTAAAGGTAATAATTTGCCACATTAGTTCAACACCTGATAAAAATATCTTCAATTACTTCTGGTACTTTCATGCTCTATCTTCTTAAAATCCCCGGAATCTGTATCCGTTGAATCATTTTCATTTTCATCCACCTCCACATCATCTTCTTCGTCCATCCACTGGTACTCCGGTCGCTGAGGGCCCATCTTCCTGAACCAGATTGCCAGGATTATTCCTGACACAAACCCAAGCATGTGGGATTCCCATGACAGGTTTTTATATACCCCGGGGAATAATCCCCAAACCATCGATCCGTAAAGAAATACAATCAGCAGGGAAAGGGCTATCAACCTGAAATGTTGTCTGATAATCCCGCTGAAGAAAAGAAATGATGCGAGCCCGTAAACAAGTCCGCTTGCCCCTATGTGCCAGGCTTCCCTGCCTGCAAACCAGACTAACAATCCGGTGAGAAGATAGGTCCATCCAAGTACCCTGAAAGCTATATCCGAATAAAAATAAAATAGCGCAGTACCGAGGAGGAACAGAGGTAATGTATTATTGAAAAGATGGTTGAAATCGGCATGAATAAAAGGCGAAAAAAGTATCCCTTTCAATCCTCTTACTGTCAACGGATAAATCCCAAAATCAGAAAAACTGATTCCAAGAAGTTCTTCAGTGATCTTCACTATCCACATCAGCGATACCAGAAAACCCGGAACCACCATCGCCAGAAAAATTTTCTTTCGGAACAAAGCATCATCCGGATCGATATCCCTGGCTGGCATTGACATAGATAACGGTTTGTATGTAAAATCATTTCCTTCCCGGAAACTCTATCCGGGCCGATTCTCTAATCCTGTCAAGAGTCTTAATAAGTTCCTTCGTAAACGAATGCGGAACTATCCTGCTTTCGATTTTTCCTTCATCCAGGCATTTCATCACCTCTATCGCTTCATAATGATATCCCATCCCTTTCGGCATGAACGAGAATTTCTCACTTTCTCTTCCATTCAGTTCAATTGACAGATTCTGCGACATATCCCTGCCACGTGAGAAATGAAGATCACCATTCTCGCACAAAAGATCACAACCAATCCCTGCAACAGTCCTGAATGAGCTGTAAAGTGTGGCCATACGACCGTCTTTATAACAAAAAATAATACTTACCGATTCCTCCGATCCGGTGGGTGAAAAACATGCCCGGGCCGTCACTTCGTCGGGTACTCCCATGAACCACAATGCATCGATTACAGTGTAAATTCCAATATCAAGAAGCGATCCTCCTCCAAGGTGGAGATTGAATTTCCTGTCTGCAGGGTTGAAGGGCGCCTGAAAGCCAAACCGGGCATCAAGATGAATAAGCTTTCCTGTTACACCACTGTCAAGTGTTTCCTTAGCTTTTTTATACAACGGCTGAAAAGGAGGCCAGAGCGCTTCCATCAGGAATACTTCCTGCTGCGCAGCTTCGGCAAGCATCTCTTCTGCCTCTTCACTGTTTATTGCAAAAGCCTTTTCCACAAGCACAGGTTTCCTGTTTTTGAGACAAAGTAACGTATGGTCACGATGAAACGAATGTGGCGAAGCAATATAAATAATATCTACAGCCGGATCTGCAGCCAGCTCTTCATAGCTCCCATAAGCTTTCTCAAATCCATATTCGTAGGCAAACTGCCGTGCCCTCTCAGGATCACGAGATCCTACTGCATACAGAATTACATTGTCCAGAAGCCTGAGCGCTCTTGTAAATTTGCCAGACATCTTTCCAGGGGCCAGGATACCCCATCTGTATTTTCTTTTCATAATTTATAGTTTGTTCAACGCTTAAAGATAGTGATTATTCGACCTTCCTTGCCGGCGAAATTTCCACGCTTTTACATGTTCAGGAGTTTCTTGTCAGGATATTTTCTCTTTTCCAAGTCTACTGAATTTTTTATCCATATCATGAATTATTGCACGTCTGATGATTATCCTGCCACCTGGAAAATCAATAATTCTGAAATATTTTAGTACTATGTATTGCATAGTATATATTTTTTAATATATCTTTGCATTATCATGTTACATGTATTAAACAGTAGCAAATAAAAAAAGAACCATGAAAATAACAGTAAGCATAAATCTCGGCGGGTATTTCTTCAATGTGGATGAGGATGCTTATGCCGAACTGAAACTATATCTCAGGAATCTTGACCTCCATTTTGCCGGGGAGGAAAGTTCTTCTGAGATACTGTCGGACATTGAGACAAGAATGGCCGAGCTTTTCAGAGCCCGGTTGAACCAATACAAGCAGGTGATAACAATCGTGGATGTAAGAGAGGTCATTGCTGTTCTTGGCACGCCTCACGATATTTCCGACCGTGAAGGAATACCAGAAGGCAGCCGGTACGGATATCACAGGATGTACCGGGATATTGACAACAGGATGATCGGTGGGGTCTGTGCAGGCATAGGTGCATATTGGGACATCAATCCCCTGATAATAAGACTCATTTTCGTCGTGCTGGTGCTTGCTGGTGGAATAGGCGGACTGGTTTATCTGATCCTGTACATTGTTCTGCCTGAAGCAAGGACCACAGCGCAGAAAATTGAGATGAAAGGGGAACCTGTAAACATTCATAATATAACGGAAGCGGTCAGGAAGGAATTTGAATCGGTCAGAAGGAATATGAAATTCTGATACAGGGGCAGTATAAGAAACTTTAACAACATTAAAAAATTATGACTATGGATCTCGAAAATACCAAAGCACAGATGCGGAAAGGGATCCTCGAGTTTTGTATCTTATCGGTACTGTCGAGGAATTCATGCTATGCAAGCGATATTATCAGGGAACTTAAGGAAGCCAAGGTAATAGTGGTGGAAGGCACTCTTTATCCTTTGCTCACCAGACAGAAAAATGCGGGCCTCCTGAGCTACAGGTGGGAAGAGTCGCAGCAGGGGCCGCCAAGAAAATACTATGAACTGACTGAAGCCGGGAGGACCTACCTTACCGATCTTGATAATTCCTGGCAAGAACTGGTTGAATCGGTGAATCTGATAAGAACGAGGTAAAAATTGTAAACCCATAAAATAAAACTAATAATGGATAAGACAATCAATATAAATATAGCCGGTACCCTGTTCCAGATTGATGAAGAAGCTTACAGGATATTACGTGACTATCTTCAGTCTATCAACAACCGGTTCAAAAATGTTCCCGGCGGAATTGAAACTGTTGATGATATTGAAGCCAGAATTGCAGAGATTTTCCGGTCGCAACGGGGTAATGCCGGGACTATAACTATGTCCAATGTTGAATCTATGATTGCGACTATCGGAAGGCCGGAAGATTTTGATATTATCGATACAGAGCCCGGATCACCTGACCACGGAACATCACGGAAAAAGTTGTACCGCAATCCTGATGAAAAAATTATCGGGGGAGTGTGCAGTGGGATCGGAGCATACTTAAATTCCGATCCGGTTCTTTTCAGGATCCTGTTTGTGATTTTCACATTCTTTTTTGCATCAGGGATATTGCTGTATGCAATACTATGGATAGCGCTTCCCGAGGCAAATAATGATTCCCGCAAAAGGGATATGTATGGTCGATCATATGCATCAGTGATGGCTTACAGCAGAAAAGGTGCAGATCCGGCCGGATCTCAGGGTTCTTTGTATAATAAGGGTTATTATAATTCATCCAGGCTTGGTAATGTGTTTAATGAACTTTTCAGCGCAATAGGCAGGGTATTATATATAATAATGAGAATTATAGTCGCCCTTATCGGAGTATGTTTTGTGCTTACCGGATCGTTGATTCTTATCAGCAGTGTAATGCTCTTCATCTTCAAATATCCTGTGAGCATCTCCAACAACAGTCTTGATATGAATCTGATCTATCTCTCTGATTTTCTTAAGTTTATTGTGAACCCGTCATTACAGCCATGGATCATTGTAATATGTCTGCTGATTATCGCCTTCCCATTGCTGGCTCTTATCTACTGGGGAGTAAAAATGATCTTCTGGTTCAGGGCGAAGGATGCAGTTTTCAGCCTTGCAGCTTTTGTTGTCTGGATATTACTCATAGCAGCCATGGCGGTAATTCTTTTCAACGAAGGAATAAGCTTTGCCGAAACTGCAAGAACTTCCGCACAGATTATTTTAACCCATAAACCTGATACGCTCTATATCAAGGCAGGAAAGAGGTTGGCTGAAATACCCGCCTTAAAAGAGATCAACTTTAACGAAGAAAGTTACAGCATCAGTATTAATGAGGATAAGAAAGAACTTTATCTCAGGCCTTTCCTGAATATATACAGATCATCAGGCAGCGACCCAAAGGTTGAGCTAAGAAAACGTTCGTCGGGCAGAAATGAAATGGATGCGATGAAAAAAACCGAGCAGCTTATATACAATTACGAGATAAAGGGCGACACCATCATTCTGGACGACTATTTCACAATTCCCGCCGGCCGGAAGTGGGCAGCTGACAATATTGGGATAAATCTTTATATGCCTGAAAAGAGCATCATCAAGCTTGACGGACCTTCGTTACGCCTGTTACACTCATATATCTCAAGGGAATATTATGAGTACGATGATTCAGAAATTTCAGGCCAGTTCAGCAATACATGGATCGTCACGGAAGACGGACTTGAACCTGTAAACGGGCCAAAGCTCATCCGTAAATAACTTCTGTTTTTCATTCCTGATATTTACATGACCGGGGTGCTTCATTGAGGCACCCTTTTAATTATAGTTAAATTATGTTAATACAAAAACATACCTAATTTGCTGATATACCATTTAGTTATATTCGCCTAAGTTAACTTGTACCTCACTCAGGACCCCCATGAAAAAATACTCATCACCGTGACATTCTTATGGATCATGTTACCGTCCTATCCGGGAGGTCTGGATACAAAATCAGATTCTCTGCGCGGAGATGCCATACCTGTTTACATGGAAGCCAACGACTATATACGGAGGGAGATACCTTGAATAAACTATGTAAGGGATATAAAAGATGCCTGTGTCTATATCCTTTCAACCCACGAAAGGACGGGTGCAGGAGGAACTGAATATACATATTTCCTTGTCGGGCAGAACCAGAATGCCGGAACGCGTGATACATTATCATTTGTAGCTGCTCCTGATGCAACATATGAGGAAGTAAGACAAAAAGAGGTCAACACACTGAAGCTGGGTCTGATGAGATATATTGCCAAAACGCCTCTCGCGCAATACATTCAGATCAGCTTTACCGAATCTATCTCACCTACCGTATCGACCGACAAGTGGGACAGTTAGATCTTCAGATCGTCGCTCAGCGGATGGTTCAACGGACAACAGACCTATAAAACCGACAACTTTTACGGAAGCTTTACATCAAGCAGGATAACCGAGGAATGGAAAATTAACATGCGGGCAAGGTATTCTTACAGCAAGGAAAAATTTGATATTGAAGATGATGATTCAACCATTGAGACTATTACCAGCGAAAACACCTCCAAATCTATCAGCGGTCTCATCGTAAAAAGTATCTCTGACCATTGGTCTGTCGGCGGATCCGAATACCTGGGAGCTTCATCATTCAACAACCTTAACAAATCGATAGCTATCATGCCCGGGATAGAATATGATATTTTCCCCTATTCACAGTCGACCAGGAAACAACTCAGACTTTTATATTCGGTCGGGTATAACTATTTCGATTATATCGATACCACCGTGTATAACAAAACAAAAGAAGGCCATGCACAACACTCTGTCAACGAAGCATATGCCGTAGTCCAGAAATGGGGGACAATCGATGTAAGTTCCGAATACAGCAACTATCTGTATGACTGGACCAAAAATAATATATCTCTTTACGGGAATTTTAACCTCAGGGTGCTGAAAGGATTATCTCTGAGCTTCAGCGGAGGCGCCTCTATTCTTCATGATCAGCTGGGATTGGCAAAAGGTGTTGCCTCTACTGAGGAGATCCTTCTGAAAAAAAAAGAACTGGCTACTCAGTTCCAGTATTATGGCAGTTTCGGCGTGACATATACATTCGGATCAATGTACAACAACGTTGTCAATCCTCGATTCGGTAACTAATTCGGCTGGGGACACTGATCAAATTGATATAATAAATATCACTTCGGCTTTATCAGGAAAAGATTATTCTTAACTTTATTCCCCCTGAGAATAAAAAGGGTAAAATATTATTCACTAAAAGAATACAGATCCTATGAAAAAGCTCATGTTAGTTTTGCTGACATTCTGCATGCTATCTCTATTCCAGGTGGAAGGACAGAAAGGCTTGCTGAACAAAGTCTCGAAATCAGTCTCATCAGTCTCAAATGATGTTCTCGGTAAACCGGAAAAATCAGACAAGGTAAAAACGCAACCTGAACCTCCCTGCGCAAACGATCAGGCAATAGTTGCCATGGATCTGGGAGGTAACCTTCAACTTGACTATAAGGAGCTGACGATAAGCATCCTCTCCGATGGCAGAATCCTTGCACAGGCTCATGGCGGTAATGAGTATTATGTTGCAAAGGATGGTGCGACCAGCGGTCCTTTCAAGGCTGGCGACCCACAGATCTCAGATTTCGTACCAAAGGATGAAAATGACAAGAGTAATAATAATCCTGTTATATTATTCAAACCCTATGTAACTAAATCAGGCGATAAATTCGTCATAAGCTTTGGAGGGAAGAAATATGGCCCATACGCCAGAATCGACAATTTTGTGGTCTCTTCATCTAAAGAAAAATTTGCAGCAATGGCCACAGAAAATGTAGTCATGACAGAGAACCAGGGCAAATCGATGGAGGAAGCCCTGAAAAATGCCAAGACCGACCAGGAAAGAATGGATCTTGCAATGCAGTATGCGCAGATGATGCAGGAGAATATGGGTGACGGAGGAGCCAACTCAATAATGGCAAAACTCATCAGTAATGTCCCAAACGCGAACTACGATCCTATGAAAATGCCGAATGCCACTCTGAATAACGAAATCAAATACGACGATATCCTTCTTACCACATACGATAATAAGATATACGATCTTCAGGGGAATCTTATATTCGCATTGAAACAGAGTCAGGGTGAAATTCAGAAAATATTCGTAAACTCAGATAATACGAAATACGCCACCTTCGGTTATGGCACACTTACTTTCAGTAATAAAACTACTCTTACAGAACTCTTCAACCCGAGCCTGATAAAGGCTGACGGCAAGGTATGGCTGAGTTACATGTATTACTCGCCAAAGCATAATGCCATAATGAAACATAAGATCCCATTCTAGACAGGTAAATTGAAATTTATTAAAAAATCCTTTTTGCCAGGCCGGTCATGGCATTTTCCGAAAGTCTTTCCGGGTAAGATCACAGACTCTGAAGAGCCGGTATCAGGAACAGCCAGCCATTCACTGCTCCTGATATTTCTTTTTACACTGGCATTTAATCTGATTGTAAAGTCTTCATGTTCTCAGTCTCCTGATTATCCTGCAATATTCGGCGATGACTGGAAAAAAGCTGAACGCTTTGTATCCGATAACAGGTCATGGATGGAACTTGTTCTGAGAAAGAACCATATCTCCTATCCGTTGGCCATTGCAGTGATCTTCCCTGAACTTGTCAGATACTCTGCTCTCAGGGATAAAATGGAGATCACGCTCCTCAAAGCCCTCTACATCAATCTTGGAGATCAGTATGCCAATTTCTCCGTGGGGCATTTCCAGATGAAACCATCCTTTGCACAGATCATACGTGAACAGGCTGATAATGTGCTTCCCAGACGTTCAGGCATCAGTTTCAGAAAAAGCCGGGAATACAAAGATCCGGCCGAATACCGCAAGTCAATAGTAGCTGATCTGGAAAAACCGGAGACAGAATTCAGTTATCTTATAGTATTCTTAAAAATCTGCGACAGGAATTTCATGACAAACCGGATGGATGAGATCCAAAAATTAAAATTCATCGCAACAGCGTATAACTTCGGGGTTGACAAAAGCGCCGAAGAGATAGATCAGATGACAGGGAAAAAGTTTTTCAATACAAAAATGTTCAGTACTGAAAATTACTCTTATGCAGATATCTCACTTTACTGGTACAATCATTACAATTCTGAGAACAAATAAGGTCCCGGTTACCGCTTTTTGAACATGTCTCCTTTTCTGTTAAATTTGGCAGTCTTAAATATTTAAATTTTGAATCATGAGCCACAGATCACAATACCTCTTTCTATCCCTTCTTATTTTTTCCATAGCGGTATCATGTAAAAACAGCCAGCCAGCCGTGAGTGATACTGATCTGACACAGTATGTTGATCCGATTATAGGAACGGCACATTGCAGGTGGTTTCATGTTGCACCCGGTGCATCTCCTTTCGGGATGGCGAAACCAGGACCGTCTACAGACGGGCATAAAGGTAATGAGAGTGGCTGGGAGGCTGTCGGCTACGACTTCAGGCACTCATCGATCGAGGGATTCCCGAATTTCCATGAGTTTCAGGTCGGGGGAGTGGTATTTATGCCAACAAACGGTACACTTAAGACTGTTCCCGGTGATCCGGCAATCACAGGCAGCGGCTACCGGAGCAGCTTTGATAAAAAGGATGAACAGCTTCATCCGGGATATTACTCTGTTCTACTCAAGGATTACGGCATTAAAGCGGAAGTAACATCAACCGAGCGTGTAAGTTTCCACAGATATACATTTCCGGCCGGATCCGAATCACACATATTATTCGATATTGGAAACAAGCAGGGTGAGAGTGGCAATGTAAAGGATGCAAGTGTCACCTATACCTCAGATGGCAGAATTGAAGGTTTTGTTGAAACCCAGCCGGAGTATGTCAAAAAATATCAGACAGGCGCCAGTGTCAGGATGTATTTCTCTGCCGACATAAGCAGGAAACCCGATTCATTCGGCATCTTTCACGGAGAGGTTTCTGAAGCGGGAAAAAGGGAAGCCACCGGCACAGGAGCAGGACTCTGGTTTACATATACAACATCGGCCAATGAGAGTATAACAATTAAAGCCGGACTTTCATATACCTCAACAGCCAATGCCAGGTTGAATCTTGAGACAGAAGCCAGGGATCTCAGCTTTAATTCTGCAAAGGAATTGGCTCACAACAGCTGGAATACCTATCTGGGAAGGATAAAAGCTGACGGAGGGGACCATACAGATATGGTAAAATTCTACACGGGGCTCTATCACGCATTGCTGGGGCGCGGCCTGGCAAGCGATGTCAACGGCGCCTATCCTAAACATGATGGCACAATAGGACAGATTCCTGTTGGAAAAGACAATAAGCCCGCCTATAAATTTTATAACACCGATGCAATATGGGGCGGTCAGTGGAACCTTGTTCAGTTGTGGGCACTGGCTTACCCGGAATATCTTTCCGATTTCATCCAGACACAGCTGACAGTCTACAGGGATGCAGGGTGGCTCGGAGACGGAATAGCATGCAGCAAGTATGTTTCCGGTGTCGGAACAAACCAGGTTCCCCTTGCTATTGTAGCGGCTTACATGTGTGGAATAAGGGACTTTGACGTCAGCGAAGCTTACACAGCATCCCTTAAAAATGAGATATCATCCGAAAACAGGCCATTCGGCGCTGGAAAAACAGATGTCGGCCAGTTCGTGAAATATGGATTTGTACCTTACATAGACTCGATGAACCTGCCGGATGAGAGATGGAGATTCAGCTGTTCACATACTCTCGAATATTCATATACTTCATGGGCAGTCGCCCAGATGGCAAAAGCTCTCGGTAAAGAGGAGGATTTTAAAATGCTCATGGAACTTTCAAAAGGCTGGGAAAAAATATATGATCCTGGCAGAAAGCTGATGTGGCCAAAACGTGAAGATGGAAAATTCTTCGAAAAATTCGATCCTACAGTTCCTCACAACGGATTCCAGGAAGGAAATGCATATCAGTACTCATTTTACGTGCCCCAGGATCCGGAAGGTATAGTTGCAAAAATGGGACAGCAGGAATTCAATAACCGTCTGGACAGCATCTTCATTATTTCACAGAAGGATATCTTCAGCGGAGGTAAGGAGATTTACGCTTTCGCGGGAATCAGAAAGCCATATAACCACGGGAATCAGCCATGCCTTCATACTTCATTCCTCTTCAATCATTCAGGTATGCCTTCCAGAACACAGAAGTGGGTAAGGGCGATCTGCAATGATTTCTATGGTACGGAAGGTATCCACGGATATGGTTACGGACAGGATGAGGATCAGGGTCAGCTCGGTGCATGGTACGTCATGGCGGCAATCGGATTATTCGATGTTGCCGGTCTTACGGGTCAGGACCCGCGCTTCGGCATAAGCAGTCCCCTATTCAATAAGGTCACAATCAGACTAAGTAATAAATATTATCCCGGGAAAGAATTTGTGATCCGTACCGAAAATAACAGCCGTGAAAATCAATATATTCAGACGATGGCGGTTAACGGAACAGACGTGAAAACTCCGTTCATCCCGTTTGCGTCAGTAGTAAAGGGTGGCGAATTGGTTGTCAGGCTGGGTAATGAGCCAAAAAACAGTTACTGAAAAATAGTCTCTGTCAATTTGCTGTTTTATTACTGTATAACCGGGATCTTAGAGAGATCCAATTTCGTAACTTTGTATCGGCCTTAACAGGAGTTGTTAATCTTTGTTTCAGGGATCTGATTATAATATCAAATAAAAACTATTCACAATGAAATCAGGTAGTTCATTTTTGACCGGATTACTGGCAGGCGCTGCCATAGGAGGTATCATCGCTCTTCTATATGCTCCGAAAAGCGGGAAGGAAACACGTGATGATATCAGGAACAAATTCTCAGAGCTCGAACAGGAACTCGAGAAGCTGAAGGAACAGGCTAAGCAGAAGACCGGAAAGGTTAAGGAGGATATTACCCAGAAACTTGCCGATCTTCAGAGAGAAATAGATAATCTTTCGAAAGCTGTCTGAAATTTCAGGGATGATGGTGGATGAATTGAATGACCTCAGAAAAGATGTACAGGAGTACATCGGGGTAAAGCTTGACGTGATACGGCTGCATATGGCTGAAAACCTGTCCAGGATCTTCAGTAATGTGGCAACTGCAGCTGTTACAGGATACCTTTTATTCCTGGTCATCATGTTTATTTCTTTCGCTGCCGGATTCTTTATCGGGCACCAACTTAATTCCAATGAACTTGGTTTTTTGTGTGTTGCCGGATTTTACCTGCTGCTCCTGCTGGTATTTCTTGCTTTCAGGAAACATATCGTTGAGAAGCCGGTCATAAGGACCGTGATGAAATTGCTGTTCCCGAATTTTGAAGATGATGAGAAAAAGTAATGACCTCAATTATGACCGGTTATCCTCTTTTGATGATATCCGGTTTGAGCGAAAAAGACTTACGCTCAAAGGGAAACTTCTCGAGTCGAGGATCAGTATCGAGCTGGGACAAATACGCGAAAGGTTTTCGCTGACCACCCTGACGTCAACATTTGCACGGGCATTCTTCCTGCCGAAAGTATCCAGCCTTATAGGCGTCATCCTAAGAAAGATAGAGGATAAGGATTGATAATTCATCAGCCTGGTGTTTACATAATTCAGTCAGCAACTGTAACACTTTGCCTTTATTCTGTTTTCGTCCGGGTTTTATAACCAATTGGTATCAATTTTGCATTGACGTTTATAAAGGAACTTAAACATATAAAAATGAAACCCAGGATATTAATAACAGCAATTTTACTGACCCTATGCCTAGCCCAGGGTTATGGTCAGGAGAAGAGCAGGAAACAACTTAAAGAAGAGGAGAACCGGAAAAATCAGGAAGCCATAGCTGAATTAATAACCAACAAGGCATTTATTTTTGTGGCTCAGTGGGCTTATCCTGCCGGCGGTAGCATGGTGGATCTGAGATCTAATCCGAATTATATCAGATTCAGTCCAGAGCTTCTTGAAGGTTCAATGCCTTTCTTTGGCCAGGGCTATTCCGGAATCGGACTGGGAGGTGAATATGGAATTAAGTTTAAAGACATGCCGATGGAATATAAGATTATTCCGAACAAAAAATATTTCGTTGTGGAAGCAAGGGTCAAGGGAACCAATGATGTTTACAGACTCTCGCTGAACATAACAAGTGAAGGCAGGTCAGACCTGTCTGTATTAAGCAACAACAGGAGCAGTATCAGGTATTCCGGAATAATATTGTCACCTGAAGAATATCAGAAATAGTTCAACAGGCTTTCTGATGTAAATGTAGGGTTCTCCCATTATGTAATGAGAAACAAGGCGGGCAGTCGTTATTTAAGTCTGAAGACAACAGCTCCGCTAATATCTGCCTGAAGACTGTGAATACCGCCTGCAATATTGTATCCTGAATCATCTGACCCTGATTTGAAATAAGTTCCGTCAGAATTGACCGGTACAATAAGCCTTGCCTGGAATCTCAGACTGATCTTTTGAGACAGTTTGGTCTTCATACCTCCTCCGATGGATATATGCATCTGATTTGAAGCCGAGACATTGCCTTCCGAAGGATTATAATTAATGATTCCCAGTGCAAGCAGTCCGAATGGAGTGATTTTTTTCTTCGGATAGATATCCTGTAAAAGACCAATGGAGAAATAATTTATCCCGAGATGGCTGATCGGAGTATAGATCGGCCCCTGGTCGAGACTCAATTCAGTAAATGAATGACTGTACGACACTTCGCCAAATCTTCCACCACCCAATCCTATGCTGAATATCGCTCCAAGCTCCATTCCGTCTTCAAGATGGAGAGGTCTGACATCAGTTTTGAATTTAGTCCCTGTCTGATATCCGATCAGCGGACTAAGCTGGATGTGTTGGGCTCTGGCCTGAACTGAAGCCAGTAACATGAGTAAAATGCATGCACTTCCGATGAAAATTGATTTTTCTGCTTTCATTGGTTTCGTAAATTTATCGAGAATAGGAAACAGGTCAGGCATCATTCTCTCCAGTCTGCAAAATAATGAAAAAATTGTCAATCCGGCACACCTGAATGAGCTTAATATCAGTTCTGTTTAATTAAGTTACTTTCAGGCCCTGTATAAGCTATGATCCTGTACCGAATATCTTAAGGGTAAATTTATAAATTTGTACCTTTAGGTTCTGTCTCCGGCCAACAAGATTCATAGAAACATGAAACAGATCGCAGCGATAATCCTTGAAAATGAAAAAGGCGAATTTCTTCTTGCCCTTCGCGACAACAAACCATGGATCCCCTTCCCTCATCACTGGGACCTCATAGGCGGCCACGTGGAGGAAGGTGAAACTCCTGAGGAAGCCCTGGTCAGAGAGATAAAGGAGGAGCTTGACATAGAGATTGGCGAATACAGATTCTATAAAAAGTTCGAATGCTTTACCGGCGATGTGATGGAGAACATCAAATATATCTATACCGGAAAAATCAACATTCCTCTAAGTGACATCACTCTGCTGGAAGGAGAACGGGCACAGTATTTCCGCGAGGAAGAGATCCCCGGACTTAAATTCGCAAATATTATCAAATCAGTTGTCATGGATTATATAGAATACCGTGACAATATAACCAACAGTCTGACCTGAATGGATTACTAAAAAAATATCAAAAAAATGAAAAGAACATCTTTCCTTCTGCTCACAGTTCTGATGATCACATGTCAGTCATGTTCTGAACATGGGAAAATGCCGGATCAGTCATTTAATCTGAAATTCCCCGGACTGGCAAATGTATGGGATGAGGCAATACCTCTTGGCAATGGCATGCTTGGAGCACTTGTTTGGGAGAAGGATGGAAAGCTGCGATTATCTCTTGACCGGGCAGATCTCTGGGATCTCAGACCAATGGAAAATATCGGGAGGCCCGAATGGAAATTTTCCTGGATCAAGGAACAGTGGAGTAAGGATAACTACAAGGCTGCACAGGATTTGTTTGATGATCCGTATACTCTTAATCCGGCTCCTTCCAAAATTCCGGGAGGAGCCCTTGAGTTTGATATCTCCGCCCTTGGTGAAATACAGTCGGCCGAACTTAGTCTGCGGGATGCCCAGTGTGTGATCAAGTGGAAGAGCGGTGTTGTTTTCCGCACTTTTATAAACGCAACCGGTCCGGTGGGATGGTTCAGATTCGAGGGCCCCGGACAGATACCGGCTCCTGAATTCATACAGCCCGCATATAATATTCCTGGCGATACTGTAACCGACAATTCACACTCCGGGCAGGATCTGAGACTTCTCGGTTATCCTGCAGGGAAGGTAAAAAAAGATAATGGCTCTGTAACTTATGATCAGGAAGGCTGGGGAGGATTCAGCTATCAGCTCAGTGTCAGATGGAAAAATGCAAAAAACATAACCGAGGGTTGCTGGAGCATAAGCGCACAGTTGCCGGGCAGCAAAAAAACAGAAAAAGCTGAGGAGCATACTCTTTCAGCTATGAGCACCGGGTTTCTTGGACATCTGAGAAACAGTACAAAATGGTGGAACCATTACTGGATGCAATCATCAATAACCATTCCCGATCAGGTTTTACAGAAACAATGGTATATGGAGATTTACAAACTCGGTGCAGCAACAGGTAATGGCGCTCCTCCTATTTCGCTCCAGGCCGTCTGGACAGCAGATAATGGTAAGCTCCCGCCATGGAAAGGTGATTTTCATAATGATCTCAATACACAACTTAGTTACTGGCCGACCTACAGCTCCAATCACATTGAACAGGAAAGTGGCTATATCAAATGGCTGGAGGATAACAAGCCTGAGTTTGAAAAATATACGAAAGATTTTTTTGAAGTTCCCGGGTTGAATGTACCCGGTGTCTGCAGTATAAACGGACATGCCATGGGCGGATGGATACAGTATGCGTTCGGTCCGACCGTTTCTGCATGGCTTGCCCATCATTTCTATCTTCACTGGAGATACACCCTTGACAGGAATTTTCTGGAAAAGGATGCCTATCCCTGGATCAGAGAGGTAGCCACTTATCTCGAGGCAATTTCAATTAAGGACAACCAGGGAATGAGACGGCTTCCCCTGAGTTCGAGCCCCGAGATCTATAATAACTCCAGGGAGGCCTGGTTTTCTGACATGACCAACTTTGACCTGGGGCTCACAAGATGGACATTTGAAAAAGCAGCTGAGCTGGCTGGAGAGCTTGGCATATCGACTGACCAACATCACTGGAAATCTGTTCTTTCAGAATGGCCGCCTCTGGATATTGATTCTGAAACCGGATTAACCTGGGCTAAGGGAAAACCCTATAACGAATCACACCGGCACTTTTCACATCTCGTTGCATTTCATCCTCTCGGAGTAATCGACATGTCGAAAGGGAACGATGATCAGAGAATAATCAGATCGACAATTGCAACTCTTGACAGGCTGGGGCCCGACTGGTGGTGCGGGTATTCATACAGCTGGCTGGGCAATCTCAAAGCCAGAGCTTTTGATGGAAATGGTGCGGCTGATGCCCTCCGGATCTTCGCTACTGATTTCTGCCTAAAAAACAGCTTCCATGTGAACGGAGACCAGTCAAAATCAGGAAAATCCAAGTTCGTTTACCGTCCATTTACTCTTGAAGGTAATTTTGCATTTGCAGCCGGAATTCAGGAAATGCTGATTCAAAGCCATACGGGAGTAATCAGAATATTCCCCGCAATTCCAGACAGCTGGAAAATTGCAAGTTTCAGCACTATGAGAGCCGAAGGGGCATTCATCGTGTCTGCATCAATGGTGAACGGCGAGGTCACTTCTGTGGATATTGTCTCAGAGAAAGGAGGTGACCTGAAAATCGCCAGTCCGTTTAAAAATCAGACATTCCAATGCTCTGCCCTTTATAAAGCAGAGAACAATATCCTTATTATCCATACAGTACCCGGGCAAAAAGTCTGGATGAAGAACCAATAAAATCAAACAATAATGATAAAGATAAGCTATTTACTAACGGCTTTAATGTTGCTGGTTTCCTCCCTGGCAACCGCCCAGGATGTCACTGTCAGTTCTCCCGACGGGAAAATTACCTTTTCAGTTCATAATGGAGAAAAGCTTTTATATAGTATTTCCCGGGGAGACAGGATAATTATTGCTCCTTCCATAATGGGCTTTGAGTTAGCAAATGAAGAGCCATTGGCAGGGAACTTCAATATTACCGACAAAACTGTCAGCAGCCATGATCAGAAATGGGCCCCGGTGGTCAGGTCAAAGCATGCCGAAATAAGCGATAACTATAACGAACTCGTTATCTCTCTTAAGGAAAAAAGTGGTCCGATGAGGATGCTCATATTAGAGACAAGAGTATACAACGACGGAGTGGCTTTCAGATACAATTTATTCAGAAGTGCAAAGGTTGGTGAAAGGCTTATCACTAAAGAGCTTACTTCATTTACGGTCCCCGGCGATCCTAAATCCTGGATAGTGGAATATGGAGGCTATTCAACATCGAATGAAGCCGAGTTTATCGAACACCCCTTAAGCTATCTCACTGATAAATCCATTGCAGGTATGCCTTTGCTCATGGAATATGGTAACGGATGCTGGGTAGCCCTTACCGAGGCCAGGATTGACAATTATGCCGCATTCTACATCGGGACAACAGGTACACCTGGACAGCTCACAACCAAGCTTGTTCCATCTCCCGGAGAAAATGAAAACGGAATCAAGGTGCGGTTCAATGATGAGGTCTGTACGCCCTGGAGAGTGATCATGATAGGTGAAACACCTGGAAATCTTATTGAATCGGAGATAATTCAAAACCTGAACGATCCCTGTGCCATCAAAGATCCCTCATGGATAAAACCCGGAATTAGTGCCTGGGACCATTGGTGGAGCGGAGAAGTCAAAATGGAGATGCCGGTAATAAAGCAATATATTGATCTTGCATCATCCATGGGCTGGCTATATATGCTCGTCGACTGGCAATGGTATGGCAAATTCAATTCTCCTGAAGCAGACATAACAAAATGGGCTCCACAGATCAGTATGTCTGATATAATAAGTTATGCCGCATCGAAAAATGTAAAGATCCTGATCTGGCTGTATTCAAGCGATGTTAACAGGAATTCGGCTTATAAAACAGCCTTCCCACTTTATAGAAAATGGGGCGTCGCCGGTGTAAAGATTGACTTCATGGACCGTGATGATCAACAGATGGTCAACTGGTATCACGATATAATAAAATGTGCCGCAGAAAATCATCTCATGGTCGACTTTCATGGCGCTTACAAACCCGACGGAATAATCCGTACATGGCCGAATATGATCACACGCGAAGGACTTATGGGCAATGAATATTATAAATTCTCAGACAAAATGAGCCCTGAACATAATGTAAAACTGGCATTTACAAGGATGCTTGCCGGACAGATGGACTATACTCCGGGTGCATTTCTAAACGTGACCAGGGAACAATTCAGGCAACAAACCCCTGCAGTTGTCTGGAATACACGCGCTGCCGAACTGTCGAAATTTGTTATTTATGAAAGCCCTCTTACAGTGGTATGCGATCATCCTGATAATATCCTGAACCAACCCGGATCAGATTTTCTTAAAATAGTACCAACTACCTGGGATGATACAAAGTACATAAGCGGATATCCGGGAGAATACATTGCCCTCGCACGAAAAAACGGTACCTCCTGGTTTATCGGGGTCATGAATAACAGCATTTCCAGGGAAGTACATATTAAGATGGATTTTCTTCAGGAAGGTTCCTATGAAGCAGAAATATGGGCAGATGGCAAAAATTCCGGCAAACAACCTGCAGAGCTGAAAAAATCGGTAAGACCTATCAAACCCGGAGAGGATCTGCAAATTTCAATGGCAAAAAATGGTGGATGTGTTATGGTGATAAGGAAAAAATAAAAAACTGAAGAAAGAAAAAAGATACTGAGACTAATATTATGGGAATGATACGGGATAGGAATAACAGCGGGTGGAGAAAGAGCGACCAGTACCTGTTGCCTGCAGAAAAACCGGTTGCAGTAAAGGGAACATACGATATTTATCCTTCACATGAACTTTCAGAAAATAAGATAGGAGCAGGATTTGAATCTCTTGCACAACAGTTCACAGGTTACAGAAAAGTAATCATCGACGGATACCAGGGAGTTTTCTATGAACTATTCCGGGAAAGGATCGATGAAATACTCAAAGAAAAAGGGCTGCGGGTTACCTGGTTTACAACCTCTTCATTTCTCAGGGACGAAAATGAAATAAATAATCTTATCGCTCCATTTATGGGAGGTGATGACCCTCTTTTCGGGAAACGGGCAGAACTTGATCTTTCTGATTTTTTCAGACCAGGAACAATAGAGAGCATTCGTCCGGATGAAAGCGCTGACCTAAACATTATCATTGGTCCGGGAGCATTCCTGTCGGGTTGGGAGGGGCTTCTCGTTTATGTTGATCTGCCGAAGAATGAGATCCAGTTCAGGTCTCGTGCAGGTTCGGTTTTGAATATCGGGGCCCGATCTGCCGACAATCCGAAGCTGATGTATAAACGCTTCTATTTTGTCGACTGGCCTGTCCTCAACAGGCATAAAAAAGAACTCCTCCCCCTGATTGATATTCTGGTCGACTCCCAGCGACCCGAAGACCCGTCCTGGATAACAGGTGATGACCTCAGGAGAACACTAATAGTAATGGGACACAATATCCTCCGTGTTAGACCATGGTTTGAACCCGGAGTCTGGGGAGGGTCCTGGATAATGAATCATATTCCGGGTCTTAATAAAAAAGTTCAGAACTATGCATGGTCGTTCGAGCTGATTGTACCCGAAAACGGATTGATCCTTGAGAGCTCCGGCAGGATGCTGGAACTGTCATTCGACTTCCTGATGTTCCAGGAAGCAGAAGCAGTTCTTGGCGACTGCCACAGCAGGTTCGGAACTGAATTTCCCATCCGGTTTGATTTTCTGGACACCTTCAACGGAGGGAATCTTTCGATACAATGTCATCCGAGACCGGAATATACTAAAGAACATTTCGGAGAGGATTTTACTCAGGAAGAAACATATTATATCCTTGATGCTAAAGAGGATGCTGCCGTTTATCTGGGATTCCGGGAATCGATTGACCGGTCAGAGTTCAGGAATGAGCTGGAGCGGAGCTTTAAAGATTCACAACCGATCGATATTGAAAAATTCGTTCAGAAACACAAAGCATCCAAACATGATCTGTTTCTGATCCCCTATGGAACTATTCATGGGTCGGGTATCAATAACCTGGTACTGGAGATAAGCTCTACACCGTATATTTTCACTTTCAAGATGTATGACTGGGTCAGGCTTGATCTTGACGGAAAACCTCGCCCCCTGAACATTGACAGGGGCATGGAAAATCTCTATTTCGACCGCCGGGGAGACTATGTAAAACAAAATCTGATTTCGAAACCAGAGCTTCTTGAAGAGGGAGATGACTGGAAATTATACCATCTTCAGACTCATGAAAAACATCTCTATGATGTTCACAGATTTCACTTCAGGAGTTCTGTCGATATTAAGACCGGGAATAAATGTCATGTCCTCAGTCTTGTGGAAGGAGAATCCGTGAAGGTAGAGACTGAAGGGGGACAAGCCAGGATATTCAGTTATGCTGAAACATTTGTTGTACCCGCTGCAGCAGGCAGCTATAGGATCGTCAACCTGTCAGACAGGGAAGCAGTGGTAGTCAAGGCTTTTGTTAAATGAAATATTCTAAGTAACAACTCTTCGGGTCCTGACTTGTCTGACCGGAATTAATTTATAATTAAGAACAATGAAACAAATAGTTAATCTTGCCATTCTGTTCCTGATCAGCGTAAGCGCTGCGAGTTCGCAGGAATCTGGCAGTAACGACCGGATCCTTTCTTCCGGTGACCTGGCTTTCCTTGCCGGGATGACAAAGGAGGTAATTGATAGTTCCAGGATCAGCCCCGGACAGATAATAGCAGGTACGATTGGTCCCAACAATACCGGGGGTATACTAATCCGTCCGGGCGGTAGGAACTGCTATCCATCTTTCTGGATACGGGATTATGCAATGTCGCTTGAAAGCGGGTTCATCACTTCTGATGAGCAGAAACATATGCTCATCCTGACCGCCTCTGTCCAGTGCGATCAGCCCTGGATAACAAGGGGAGGCAGCATGATCCCGTACGGAGCTATTGCCGATCATATCAGGATCGACGACGGATTACCGGTCTTTTTCCCGGGAACTCTTGATTATCTTGACCAGGGGAATAAAACTTTCGGAATGTTCCCCCCTTATGACGACCAGTTTTTCTTCATTCATATGGCCTGGTATTATCTGAAAACTACCGGAGATTATAAAATACTTGACCGGAAGATCAACAATATTCCACTGCTCGAGAGATTGCGCGCTGCATTTTCTGTTCCACCTTCAGAATCAGAAAACGGTATAGTTTACACAACAGATGAATTCAGGGGAGTTGATTTCGGTTTCCGGGATGTAATTACCATGACCGGAGAACTTTGTATGACTTCAATACTCAAGTGCCGGGCAGCGTTTGAGATGGCAGATATTCTCAGCAATGCCGGAGAAAAGGTTTATTCGGAAAAATACAAAGCAACCGGCTTAAAATTGAAAAAAGTTATTCCTGAGAAATTCGGAGATGGCAGGGGGATGCTGAAAGCTTCAACAGGAAAAAGCGGGCAGGCCGATGTTTGGAGCACTGCGCTGGCAGTCTGGTTCAATATCCTCGAAGGAGAAGATCTTGTGCGTACATGCAGGTTCCTTGCCGATGCATACAAGAAGGGTATTCTTTCAGCCGATGGAAACATCAGGCACATAATCCGCGCGGATGATTTCAGCAATGAAACATCCTGGCAATACTCTCTCGCAAAAAAAGAAACATATCAGAATGGCGCTTACTGGGGAACTGCAACCGGTTGGGTCTGTTATGCAATTGCAAAAGCTGATCCCGGACTGGCTAAGAAACTCGCAGGCGAATATATCAGCGATCTCCGCAAAAATGACTTCAGGAAAGGAGGCGGCGCCCCTTATGAATGTTTCCACCCTTCCGGTTTCCGTCAGAATCCTGTTTATATGACTACTGTTACATGCCCGTATATTGTTTTCATATCATCGAATAAATTACCGTTTTAATGAAAGCTTTACATTTGAAAAAAAGATATAGGATTCTCATAGGATTTATCATTCTGATCTCAGCGCTCCTGTTTGCCGCTCCCAGGGCAGGCAGGTGGTACATCGTCAAACATGGCCATGAATTTATCGGAAGAAATATCTATATCAACAAGATCAGAATCAATTATTTCACCGGAACGCTGAGTGTTTACGACCTGAAACTTTTCGAACAGGATGATAAGACTGTCTTCGTAAGCTTTAAAAAGCTGATGATCAACATCGATTATTTTCCTCTTTTAAAGAATGAAATCCTCATAAAATACATCATGCTTGATGATCCGTATGCCCAGGTCCTTCAGAACGGAGACAGCTTTAACTTCTCCGACATGATGAAGACAGATTCATCGGCTGTCAGGAAAGATACTATTCCTTCAAAGCCTGTGAAATACATTATTGACAATATTCAGATAAGCAGGGGATTTGTGACCTATACTGATAAGGTTCTGAATCATATAATCTCGATGAACCGCATCGATCTTGATATTCCGGGCTTCACATGGAACAGCGATTCCACAAAACTCGGCGTCAATTTCCGTTTTGTGGATGGAGGGAAACTGTTTTCCGATCTTGAAGTCAACCAGACCGACAGCACATATGCTCTCAGACTAAGGCTCGATAGTCTTAACCTGAATATTATCGAACCATACGTTGCAAGCAATATGTACATTTCAGCTATCCATGGACTCCTTACGAGCAATATCCGTATCAGGGGCGACATGAGAAGCATCATGAAGCTGTCTGTAAGCGGGATGAATCGCGTTTCAGGATTCGAGCTCCTTGACACACTTAATAGAAAAATCTTCACATCCGAAGAGGTGACAGCAGATATAGACACCTTTCTTCTTGACAGGAACAGGCTTATCCTGAACTCTGTTGAATTCACCAAACCATCTGTTCTTGTTGAAAAAATTGATACTTCATACAACTGGCTGGGACTGATGAAGCCCACACCTGTGACAGTTGCCGGCACGGGGAAAGCGACTGCCCAGCCACCTGCAGAGGAGGAATTCCTGTTCAGGTTCAAATCACTGAAGATCACAGACGGGGCAATGCTGTTCGCCGACAAGTCCATAAAATATCCATTCAGCTATACGATCGATAAAATATTGATGACCGGTTCTCCCGACAAAAAGAATCCCGGATGGCTTGATTTTGATATGAAAGCAGAACTGAACAAGACTGGATCGTTCAGGGCAGACATGGCGGTCAATCCTGATAATCCGTATGAGATGGATTTATCACTTGATATGTCCCAGTTCCTGATGAAAGATGTGGAACCTTATTTCAGACATTATTTTGCATTCCCCGTCACGGGAGGCAGATTGAATTTCAGCAGCCATAACAGCATGAGGTCAGGCTATCTTAACAGCAATAACAGCATTTATTTCAGAAAATTCACCCTTGGGAAAAAAACTGGCGAAAAGGTTGAATACAATTATCCACTCAGACTTGCCCTTGGTATTCTGTCTGACAAGGACGGAATTATAGACCTTAAGGCTCCGGTCGAGATGAAAGGGGAAAATATCAGGGTCGGAAATCTTAGAAAGATTATTTTCCGGACAATAGGAAACCTGTTTATAAAAGCCGCGGTGTCTCCGGTAAACATGATTGCTGAGCTTGCAAAGGTGGATCCTGATAAGCTTAAAGAGATCTGTCTTCCTTTCAGGGAAGCCATACCCGATAAGAACAATCTGGACAGGGTTGATATACTGGCAGACATTCTGAACAGAAAGCCGGGACTCGCTATAAATATTATCTATTGTCTCAACAGGGAAAAATACACCGATACCCTGGCACATTTTATGGCTGCCGATGAGTACAGGAAGATAACAGGAATATCGGCTGTCGTGGCAGACAGCACCTTATCCGCGTATCTTACCGGCAGGATGCCCGGAGATACCTCTCACACCTCAACCGGAATAAACATTTTGTGCGGAAAATATTACGGAGCGGACAGGCTTGGCACACTTACTGATTCAATCAGGGATTCACAGGTTGCTTATTTGCAACAATATCTCAGCCGCGACAAAGGCATAGATCCAGGGCGTTTCAGGATCATTGCCAATATGCCCGACAGTATAAAATATGAATCTCCCTTTGCAACATTCAGAACCTATTTCGAAGCTGGAGAAGAAAGTCCGGCTGACAGTACTAAAATGTGAAAGGGAGAATATTTTCTGACAACGTTAAGTTTGGAAGAAAATCATGTAAATTTGCTGATCAGTTAATTAATTGACCCTAAAATGAGAACTCATTTGACAACAATTCTGGCTGCGCTCACAATATTGTGCGTTTTACCAGTATCTGCCCAGAACAAGGATAAGGCTGTCTTCGTGACACCCAATCCGGGTTTTTATGAAAACTCCATTCTGAGGGATGTCAGGGAAGTAAGTGAAAATCAAAATTCCAGGCCCGCAAACAAGAGTTTAAGGGTTGATCTGACGGGCTATCAGCTGCCTAACAAGGTCGCACTTTATACAAATCGTAAATGGCATAATCCTCCGGTTTCCCAGGGTAACACAAATACCTGCTGGTGCTTTTCGACAACTTCTTTTCTTGAATCAGAGGCGTTCAGGATCAGCGGGCTGAAGGTCAAGCTTTCTGAAATGCACACCGTATACTGGGAATATGTCGAAAAAGCGAGGAGATATGTTGAGACCAGGGGAGAATCTGAATACAGTGAAGGTTCAGAGGCAAATGCTGTTACTAGAATCTGGAAAAAATACGGCGTTGTTCCGCTAAGTGAATACAGTGGTTTTGTTGACGAGAGGAAATTTTACACCCATGCCCAGATGATCGGTGAAATGAAAACTTACCTCGAATCAGTCAAGGAAAAATCTGCCTGGAATGAGGAAAGCGTCATTGCAACTATTAAATCGATCATGAAGCATTATATGGGAGAACCGCCAGCCACAATAACCCTAGCCGGGAAAAAGATGACTCCCATTCAGTATATGAACGATTATCTTAAGCTTAATCCCGATGATTATGTCGATATCCTCTCATATGAGCAGGAGCCTTTTTATGCTCATGTAGAATACAAAGTACCTGACAACTGGTGGCATAACAACGACTATTGTAATGTTCCGCTGGATGTTTTCATGGATGCCCTGAAAAAATCCATTCATAATGGTTATACGGTCAGCATAGGCGGAGATGTTTCAGAGCCCGGATTCGACAGGAAGAATCAATGTGCCATTGTCCCTGATTTTGATATCCCTTCGGCCTATATCAATGATGACGCCAGACAATTCAGGTTTTCAAACCAGACAACAACGGATGATCATGGAATGCATCTTGTCGGATCGCTTGAAAAGGAAGGTAAGGAATGGTTTCTCATAAAGGATTCAGGTTCGGGTTCAAGAAACAATGATCCTGCTGCTCCTGAATTCGGTTACTATTTCTTCTCTGAGGATTATGTCAGGTTGAAAATGATGGATTTTATGGTGCACAAGGATGCAGTGAAAGAATTGCTTTCCAGGATTAAATAAAAACCAAAACTATCTGTATGGGTACTCTTCCTGAAACCGGGAAACCATCCTTCTGGTCGGTTGTTTTAAAAAAGGCCGGAAAATTTCTGAAGCTGCTGATCATCCTTCTGGTTGTAGTGTGCAGTACATATGTCTACTGGAAATATTTCTACACTTACAGTTCAGGTTATCGTGCCGGCACCCTTCAGAAATTCTCAAGTAAAGGAATGATCTTCAAGACCTACGAAGGAGAGATGATACTAAGCAGTATTACATCAAGCCGGGAAGTGGTTCTTGCTTCTGAAAAATTCCATTTCACCATGGTCAATCATGATCTTATCAGGCAATTTGACACTCTCCAGGGTGAAATGGTTATTGTACATTATATGCAGAAGAACGGTGCGCTCTTCTGGCGTGGTGATTCAGAATATCTGGTAGACAGTATCAGACTGAAACGTTAGCTTATTTCAGTACTTTGCTCAGCACACCGAACACGCCTCTGATGAATGTGGCGCTGGTCAGAACCTTGACCATTTCATCCTGTGGTGTCTTTGTTCGCCGTCCATAGGAGGTTGTGCGGGGAGAGTAATCTTCAGTCTGTCTTTTCTTCTCCATTTCCTTCATCTGTGCCTCCTGGGCTTTAGCCTGGTTGATACCTGTTACTTTTCTTCCCAGTATCTCGTATGCGCTATCACGGTCAATCTCCTGTCTGTACTTTTGGACAAGCACAGAACTGTAGTTAATTGATGCAATTTCGTCAGGTGTCAGGATATCCATCCTGCTGACAGGGGCACGAAGCATGGTTACAGCCAGCGGTGTCGGGATACCCTTCTCATTCAATGCAGTAACAAGAGCCTCCCCTATCCCAAGCGCGGTAATAGCTTCATCAGTTTTGTAATATTCAGATATAGGATAGTTCTCTGCCGTTAGTTTAATAGATTTCCTGTCTACCGCTGTGAAAGCTCTCAGTGCATGCTGGACCTTTAGTCCGAGCTGTGCAAGAACGCCATCCGGAACATCTGTGGGATTCTGAGTCACAAAAAAGATCCCTACTCCTTTCGATCTGATCAGCTTCACAATATTCTCGATCTGGTTGAGCAATGCCTTGCTTGCCTGGTTGAAAATAAGATGGGCTTCATCAATGAATATTACCAGCTCCGGTTTCTGAACATCTCCCTTTTCAGGCATGGTGCCATAGATCTCGGCAAGGAGGGAAAGCATGAAGGTTGAAAAGAGCTTGGGCTTGTCCTGGATATCAGTCAGTCTGATAATATTTATATACCCGTTCCCATTTTTATCTTTTCTCATCAGATCTTTGATATCGAACGAAATCTCGCCGAAAAATCTTTCAGCGCCCTGCTGTTCAAGCTCAAGAATCTTACGCGTGATGATACCTGTGGTTGCAGGAGCTATTTTGCCGTAACTGCTTTCCAGTTCAGCTTTTCCTTCACCTGTAGCAAACTGAAGAACAGCTTTTAAGTCTTTCAGGTCGAGAAGGGCCAGCTTATTATCATCGCAGTATTTAAATATGACTGCCAGCACACTCTCCTGTGTATCATTCAGATCAAGAATCCGTGCCAGAAGCACCGGTCCGAATTCCGAAACAGTTGCCCTTAATCTGACACCATCCTGTTGCGACAATGACATAAATTCAACAGGGTATCCTTTCGGAGTATAGGGGATCTTCAGTTTCGCATGCCGGTCGGTAATAAAGCTCTTTGCCTCTCCCGGCGTGGCGATGCCGCTGAGGTCTCCCTTCACATCCATCAAAAGAACAGGTACTCCTTTATCGGAAAGCTGTTCGGACAGCACCTGCAGCGTTTTGGTCTTGCCTGTACCTGTTGCTCCGGCGATCAGTCCATGCCTGTTCATTGTCCGCAACGGAACTCTGACCTGGGCATCAGCTATCACTTCACCATCGAGAATCGCACTTCCAAGAGCAATATAATCGCCATTACATGCATACCCTTCACTGATATGCTTTTGAAAAGAATCTATCTTACTCATAATCTGTTCTTTTGTTAAATACTCCTGTCATCCGGAAAAAAATGCAATTTAATAGATATGCAGTAAATTCCATAATCCCTCATGTATATTAGAGTTTAAACACTGAAAAACGAAGAAAGAGATCATACCAACAACATATCTTCCGGCAATAAATTCAAAATATTATCTTTGGCCCAATTACGTTAAACAAAATCCAAATCTAACAGGAAAAATTTATGAAAGGAAGAATTGCAGCGACACTAGTGATGTTAGTTATCTTTATGCCCCTCGTAAAAAGTCAGGTCACCGAAACTGAAAGCAAATTAAGAACACATCCGAATGACACAATTAACGGATGGAAGACAGGAGGTGTATTTTCAGTAACTTTATCGCAGACTTCCCTCACCAACTGGATCTCCGGTGGACAGAATTCCTTTTCAGTGAACGGAATCTTCAGTGGATTTGCGACCTACAGGAAAGGAAAATCAATCTGGGATAACTCACTCGATCTGGGATATGGACTTATCAAACAGGGAAATGACAACAGATACAGGAAGACAGATGACAAAATAGACATCCTCTCCAAATATGGAAGAGAAGCTTTCGACCATGTGTACTATTCATTTCTGGCGAACTTCAGGACACAGATGACCCCGGGTTACAATTATCCTGATTATGACCACAGGATCTCCGATCTCTTTGCTCCCGCTTATCTCACTATTGCCCTTGGTCTTGACTATAAACCAGACACTCACTTCAGCGCCTTTGTAGCGCCTGTCACCGGGAAATTCACATTCGTTACAGATAAGGCTCTCTCCGATCTGGGAGCTTTTGGTGTGGCACCCGGTAAAAATTCAAAAAGTGAGTTTGGAGGATATTTAAGGACTATTTATTCGAAAAATGATTTCAAAAGTGAAATACTGAAAAATGTCTCATTCACAACCAAGCTCGATCTCTTTTCAAATTACCTCGATAAACCTCAGAATATTGATGTGAGCTGGGAGACATTGATAACAATGAAAGTAAACAAATATCTTGCGTTCAATTTCAACACCCATCTTATTTATGATGATAATGTTGCTGTACCATATGATAAAAACCATGATGGAACGGTTGACAGCGGGGAAACAATAAGATCTCTTGTACAGTTCAAGGAAATATTCGGCGTGGGCCTGGCTTATAAATTCTAACTTTTAATCATTCACTAAAACCATTTCCCTATGAAACTTGTAGATGAATTCAAGACCTTTGCAATGAAAGGCAACGTTGTCGACATGGCCGTAGGTATCATAGTCGGCGCAGCATTTGGCAAGATAGTATCTTCAATGGTCAGTGACATTCTTATGCCGCCTCTGGGCCTGCTCATCGGCGGAGTTAATTTCACCGATCTCAAGGTCATCCTCAAAGCAGCGACGGATGCAACCCCGGCCGTAACTTGGAACTACGGAAATTTCCTGCAGGCATGTTTTGATTTTATCATTGTTGCATTTGCAGTATTCCTTGCGATTAAGGCAATTAATGCAGCAAAAAAGAAAGAGGAAAACAAGTCCTCTGCCCCTGCAACGCCGCCGATGGAGGAATTATTACTCAAAGAAATCCGTGATCTTTTAAAGAAATAATCCGGTTAAAATAAGCCTGGGCTGTCTTTCCTTAATAAAAGAGGAAAAGACAGCCTTCGTTTTTAGCAGATATTTGATTTTATAAGATAATTTTACAGGGAATTTTAACCCCCTGAGAATGAAACTGACAACAAAGATTTTAGCTTTTACCCTGTTTTTCCTGGCAGCATGCAGTGGAAATGAGAAGAGTAATTTCATCGTAACGTCGCTAAAATGTAACGGTCTTGACAATCCGAGTGGGACCGGACTGTCGCCTCGTTTCAGCTGGATCATCGAATCTCCTGACCATGGAGAACGACAAACTGCCTATCAGATTCTGGTAAGCTCCACAAAAGATAAATCGGAAAACAATACCGGCGATATCTGGGATTCGCGTAAGATCAGGGAAGATAAGACCATCTGGATCGATTATGCAGGAAAAGCGCTGGTCCCGGGTAACAGTTATTACTGGAAAGTAAGGGCCTGGAACAAAGATGGGAGACCTTCTTCCTGGAGCAGATCTGCAAGGTTTATTACCGGACTGCCATCCAGGGAAAACTGGAGCGGAGCCAGGTGGATAGGCTTTGAAGATATTCCCGATTCACTGCTTCTAGTACCGGGTGTACATGGAGCCGGCGATAACCTCGGAAATGTTGCAGTAAAAAAGACTACCATCCCTTACTTCCGAAAAGATTTCAGGATCGGCAGGAAGGTAAGCCAGGCATTTGTATTTGTTTCGGGCCTTGGTCATTATGAACTCTATCTCAACGGGAAAAAGATCGGGGATAATTTTCTTACCCCGGGTTGGACCGACTACAGGAAGACCTGCCTTTATAATACCTATGATGTTACTGAGAACCTCAATAATGGAGATAATACAATAGGCGCCATCACGGGTAATGGTTTTTACAATATTAACAGGGAGAGATACAGAAAACTGGTCATCGCCTACGGAGCTCCCAAGCTGATTCTTAAGCTCCTGATCAGATATGACGACGGTTCCGAAGATACGGTTGTGAGTGATGAAACATGGAAAACCTCCCCTTCCCCTGTTACTTTCTCCGGCATTTATGGAGGAGAGGATTATGATGCACGTCTTGAACAGCCGGGTTGGAACATGCCCGGTTTTGCCGCCCAGGGATGGAAAGATGTAATTGCCGTTAAAGAACCAGCCGGCTCGCTGAAACCTGAAACAGATTATCCTGTTAAGGTTTGTGACACTCTCCATGTAAAGAGGATATTTACAAAAAAGAATGGAATTTACACATATGATTTTGGTCAGAATGCTTCAGGGATAGTCAGGATCAGTGTGAAAGGCGTCAAAGGACAGGAAGTCAGACTGACGCCGGGGGAACTCCTCGACGAAGATTCCCTGGTGACCCAGAAAGCAACAGGAGATCCTTACTACTTTTCCTATATTCTGAAAAGTAACGAGGAAGAGATATGGTCTCCGGCATTTACCTATTATGGGTTCAGATATCTGCGGCTTGACGGTGCAGTACCTGCAGGTTACCCGCTAAAAGAAGGAAAGGCTGTTGTCAGCTCTGTCCAATTCCTCCATACCAGGAATTCTTCCCCGGTAACCGGTTCCTTCAGGTGCTCCAGCGACCTGTTCAATTCTGTTTATAATCTTATAGACTGGTCGGTTAAGAGCAACATGGCAAGTGTTGCCACCGACTGTCCCCACAGGGAAAAGCTTGGATGGCTTGAACAGACACATCTTATGGGCAACTCAGTAAAATTCATGTACGATATCCACAATCTCTTCAGTAAAATGATCTCCGATATGGAGGAAGCTCAGCTGGAGAACGGACTGGTTCCTGATATCGCTCCCGAATACGTTCCCTTCGTTGAAGGCTTCCGCGATTCTCCGGAATGGGGAAGCGCATGTATAATCTTGCCGTGGGATATGTACGAATGGTATGGTGACATTGATGTGGTAAGGAAGGCCTATCCGATGATGAAGAAATATGTTGAATATCTCAATGGTCTCTCAAAGGATAACATCCTCAGCCATGGTCTTGGAGATTGGTTCGACCTTGGGCCCAAATCACCCGGTGAGGCGCAGCTCACTCCGAAAGCTGTTACAGCCACCTCTATCTATTACTATGATGTCAAGCTTCTGACACAAATGGCCGGCATCACAGGCAATACTGATGACGCATCGCATTATAAAGCCCTGGCCGAAGAGATACGTACTTCATTCAATTCCAGATTTCTCGACAAAGAAAAAAATATATATTCAACCGGTAGCCAGACGGCCTATTCCATGCCACTGTTCTTTGGCATGCCAGACGAAGGTGACAGGAAAAAGATAGTTGCCAACCTCGTCGCCGGCATAACCGGAAATAATAAGGCGCTCACGGCCGGCGATATAGGGTACAGATACCTTCTGAGGGTCCTTGAACAGGAAGGATATTCAGACCTGATTTTTGACATGAATTCCAGAAGTGATGTTCCCGGTTACGGATATCAACTCTCTAAAGGGGCAACATCCCTTACCGAATCATGGGCTGCTTTAAAATATGTCTCCAATAACCATATGATGCTCGGACACATAATGGAATGGTTCTACAGTGGCCTTGGCGGCATAAGACAGACTCCAATGTCGGCAGCTTACGATACAATCCTTATTAAACCCGAAATAGCAGGTGATATCAAATGGGCTGAAACATCCTATAATTCAATCCGCGGGAAAATTGTTACCTCCTGGAAGATAGAGAATGACCGTCTCTCTCTGAAGGTACAAATCCCTGCAGGTTCAGTGGCCTATGTCGTAATCCCGCAATCGGACCCCGGCCAGATAACAGAAGGAGGAAGACCTCTCGATGAGTCGGAGTTCATTAAGCTCAAAGGAACATCAGATGGAAAAACGACCCTTGCAATATCTTCAGGAGAATATTCTTTTATGACCGGATATAAAAACCCTCACAAGTGAAACGGCTCCTACTGACCCTGAACATAATAATTTTTGCCACCTGTTATGCCTTTTCCCAGTTCACCCTGAGAACAGATATAAAAGGGTTACGTAACAACAAAGGAAAAATAATGATCCAGCTTTACGATGAAAGCCAGAAAGTGCTGGTCCAGAATATTGAGGATATAACTGACGATGGAGGTACCTTTTTCTTCCGGGATCTCAAACCCGGGAAATACGCAATACGATTTTACCATGATGAGAACATGAACCGCGTTCTGGATACAAATCTGGTTGGCAAACCCACAGAAGGGTACGGATTCTCGAACAATGTGACAGCCAGGTTTTCAATGCCCCTTTTTAATAAATGGCTATTTGATCTTAATGAAAATAAAACAATTACAATAAATACTGTTTATTGAAAGCTGCCACAGAATATTAATTTGCCTCAAAAATCAGCAAAAACCTGGAATAATTGGGACATCTGTATTTTATTCAAGTCTTTAGATGGAATTATTTAAAATGCCAAATTTATGGACACGGAGAAGAAAATATCGGTTGCAATTATAGGAGCAGGAATCGGGGGTATAGCTACTTCGGTCTTTCTGGCACGCAGGGGTTATGAAGTAAATGTTTATGAAAAGAATACTGCTCCCGGAGGCCGTTGCGGGCAGATTAACTGTGAAGGTCACCGGTTTGATATTGGCGCCACCATGTTAATGATGCCAGGCATTTACAAAGAGATTTTTGCAGAACTCGGGATCCCCCTGTTTGAAAAGGGAGACATCAGGTCCATGGATGAGCTCTACAGGATATTTTACGATAACAACGAGGTGCTTTCCTTTACTTCTGATAAGAAGAAAATGGAGCAGCAGCTGGAGAATATTGAAGCCGGCAGTTATAAAAAAGCCAGGAAATACATTGACGTTGGGTATGAGATCTACAAAATCGGTATTGGAAAACTTATAGGCCGTAATTTTTATAACCTGTTTCAGTTTGCCAACATAAGGAACATTGGACTGCTGATAAAGCTTAAAGCGTATATTTCCAATTACAGGTATGCCTCACGTTTTTTCAGGAATACACATCTGAGGATGGCATTTACATTCCAGAATATATATGTCGGGCAAAGTCCGTTCAATGCACCTGCACTTTTTTCGATGGTCCCGGCTGCCGAACTTACCGAAGGATCATTTTTCCCCGAAGGAGGCATGCATTCCATTGTAAATAAACTCCTGGCAGCTGCCATAGAGAGCGGGGTCAGATTCCATTACAAGATGCCGGTGGCAAAGATCAGGGTCAATGGACGGAAGGCAGAGGGACTGATCTTTGAGGATGGTTCAGTGGTGAGTGCTGATATTATTGTAGTTAACGCGGATCTTCCGTTCGTCTATCGCAAACTTCTTCCGGCAAGCAGAAAATCGAAACATCTTGACAGGCTGAAATATTCATGCTCTGCCATCAGTTTTCACTGGGGTGTTGACAAGGTCTATCCTCAGCTTGGTCACCATAATGTCTTTCTTTCAGACCAGTTCAAAGAAGGCCTCGACAAAATATTCCTGGAAAAAAATGTAAGTGACTGTCCAAGTTTCTATTTACATTCGCCTGTGAGAAGTGATCCATCTGCTGCACCCGAAAATCAGGATTCTTTCTCATTCATTGTGGCAACCGGATATAATGAACCATCGATGAAACAGGATTGGGAGAAAATCAGTAAACGCACCCACGATGCCCTGGTGGCTAGACTGAAGAAGCTTGGATTGGATGATATTGAGGAGCATATAAAATTTGAAATATGTTACACCCCCGATAAATGGGAAAGTGCATGTAATATTTCAAGGGGATCGGTTTTTGGGAGCGTTGCCCATAACCTTCTTCAGATGGGCTATTTCCGACCCCATAACCGTCATGCAAAGTACAGGAACCTGTATTTCGTGGGAGGAAGCACACATCCGGGAAACGGTATACCAAATGTTCTGATATCATCAAAGCTTACCTCTGAAAGGATACTGGAAAATAAATAGATAATAATGCTATTGGTAATATGGATTCACAAAAGGAACTGTTCATCAAACTTTTCAATGCGATCGATTTCCATAAGATCAAGGATCATCCAAATATACTTGTAGCTGCAGGATTCTGGGAGCAGGACCGGTACTATGCCGCCAGGATCTGCTACAAGTTCATGAGGGCAATCGACGATCTAATTGATGATCATAAGGCAAAGAACAAGATGATTGCTGCCGGTGAGAGACAGGAATTTGTGGCTGATGTGGAAAAATGGCTCAGGATGCTTGTGGTTTCACAGGACTTTAATTCCGATCAGAAAGAACTGGTTGATACTATCAGGAATTTCCGCATCCCTGCATGGCCTCTTGAGGCATTTGCCAGGTCGATGATCTATGATATTAATAATGATGGATTTTCGACTCTCCAGGCCTTCATCGACTATTCTCAGGGAGCGTCTGTTGCCCCTGCCGCCATCTTTGTCCATCTGAACGGTCTTTCAGGCTATCAGGGGAATTATTCTTATCCTCCCTTTGACGTAAAATGTGCCGCCACACCATGCGCCATGTTCAGCTACATTGTCCATATAATAAGAGACTTCCAGAAAGATCAGCTGAATAATCTCAGCTATTTCGCGGACGACCTTATTGAAAAAAATAATCTATCCAGAAAGCTGCTCAGGGAATTTGCCGAAGGAAAACCCGTCGACACCAGGTTCAGAAAACTGATAGAGCATTATTATCTTCTCGCCGACGAATACCGTAAGAAAACCTATGATGTCATTAAAGAGATAAGACCCCTTCTGGCTCCAAGATACCAACTGAGCCTGGAAATAATATTCAACCTTTACCTCATGGTCTTTGAAAGGATAGATCTTTCCCATGGGAAATTTACTTCCGAAGAACTTAATCCCACACCTGATGAGACGAGGGAAAGAGTATACAGGACTATTTTGGAATTCAGTGAATGATTTCCGGATTTTATAGCGGCAGCTAATCATAAAGATATGGTCAAAAGATCTGCCTTGGTCACCAAATGGTAAAAACCTGTACGGATGGTAAACATATTCTGGTTCCGCAGGGATCTGAGAATAGATGATAATCATGGTTTGTTTCAGGCCCTTGATTCAGGACTGCCTGTACTGCCTTTGTTTATTTTTGATACAAATATTACAGATGAACTCCCTGATGACGATGCCAGGGTAACATTTATATACGATTCTCTCAGGTTGGTCAGCAGCCAGCTCGGACATTACGGCAGCTCCATCCTGGTATTAAAAGGCGATCCCTCAGAAGTACTCGGTAAAATCATTACCAAATACAACGTTGATTCAGTTTATGTCAACAGAGATTTTGAGCCATATTCTTTACAGCGTGACACGTTAATAGCATCAATGCTTGAAGCAAGAGGGATAAAATTCTGTAGTTTCAGAGATCATGTCATATTCGGGGAGAATGAGATACACAAGGATTCCGGAGAACCATACACAGTTTTTACTGCTTACCGGAACAAATGGTTAAAAGAATTTACAGAAGACCGTCTGAAGCCATTCAGATCAGGTATTGAGTCCGGTAGGTTCACTGATGAATTATTTGAATTCCCTCAAATTGAAAAACTGGGCTTCAGAAGAAGTTTTCTCCCGGTTAAGCAATATGATCTCGATGTAATTAAAGATTATCACAGGTTACGTGATTTTCCTTCAATCGATAAAACAAGTTATCTGGGACCCCATCTCCGGTTTGGTACGGTTAGTATCCGTAAAATTACGAGGGCAGCAATGGAAAACGATGTTTTTCTTGGCGAACTTATTTGGAGGGAATTCTTTATCCAGATCCTTTTCAGTTTTCCACAGGTTGTAACAGGGAATTTCAATCGGCGGTTCAACAACATTTCATGGAGAAACGATGAAAACGAGTTTCAGCGCTGGTGCGATGGGGAGACCGGTTATCCGATCGTGGATGCAGGCATGAGGCAGCTTAACGCGACAGGCTACATGCATAACAGGGTCAGGATGATAACTGCCGGTTTCCTTTGTAAGCATCTTCTGATTGACTGGCGATGGGGTGAAGCTTACTTTGCAGGAAAATTATTGGACTATGAATTGTCCTCCAACAACGGTAACTGGCAATGGTCAGCAGGAACAGGTTGCGATGCAGTTCCCTACTTCAGGGTATTCAACCCACTGAGACAACAAATAAGATTTGATTATGCAGGCGATTACCTGAATAAATGGGTACCCGGATTTAAGCTTCCTGGCTATACTCCATATATTGTCAAACATGATTTTGCGAGGGAACGCGCTATTTCAGTTTTCAGGGAATGCCTCAGGTTTTAAGTCTTCCGGAGCCCTCCAATCCATCATTTTATGCATCAATTGAACACACCATTAGATTATTATATACATTTGCAGGGTTTTTTCGATTTATGAACCTATGACATCTGATGCTTTGACACCGCTTAATGAAATGGATGGCAGAAGGCTTTATTACACTTTTATAGCCGGAGCCAGAAAAGTAATTGAGCACCAGGTTGAACTGAATAAAATCAATGTCTTTCCGGTTAATGACGGAGATACTGGCACCAACCTGGCTTCCACCATTAGAGCCGTTGTGGACTCTCTTGAACCTCACAAATCATATAAGGTGACAGCCGACCTGATCGCGGAAACAACTCTTGTTAATGCCCGTGGTAACTCAGGTATTATTTTCGCCCAGTTTCTGTACGGAATGAGCGCAGAAACAGGAAATTTCATGACTATCACTGTAAGTCAGTTTGCCGAAAGTATCAAGAATTCCATCAGGTATATATATGAAGCTGTGTCAAATCCGGTGGAAGGTACTATGCTGACCGTGATAAGGGAATGGGCAACCTATATATATGAAAACAGGTTCCGTTTTCCCGATTTCAATGAGATATTGCTCAACTCGGTTGACGTAATAAAAACATCCCTGCTTGAAACCCGTACAAAACTCGCGGTCCTTTCAAGATCAAATGTAGTTGATGCAGGAGCAAGAGGATTTGTATTCTTTGTCGAAGGGATAACGGAATTCATTACAAACAGGAATCTCAAGGAACTTATCCAGGTCAGGGCGGAGACAATGGTCTTTGAGAAAATCGAGGAAACTCTTCCTGCCAATGTTGCTTTCAGGTTCTGCACCGAAGCCCTTATAAAAAACAACCTCATAGGTGTCAGGGAGCTCACCTCAATTCTTGAAAGGTACGGTAATTCAATTGTAGTTGCAGGATCTGACCGGATGAGAAGGTTGCATGTCCATACCAATACTCCTGCTGAGCTTTTCGAAGAGCTGAGAAAAACCGGGACGATTGCATTTCAGAAAGCCGACGACATGGTTAGACAGAGCGATGTTGTATATAACAGGAAATGGAAAATCGCCCTGGTTACCGATTCAACCTGTGATCTTTCTAATGAACTGATCGACCATTACCAGATAAATATGCTCCCGATAAATATTAATTTCGGAGAGAACCATTATCTGGATAAAATTACATTACGCCCTGAGCATTTTTACTCGCTGCTCGAGGAAAGCCCGGACCATCCGAAGACTGCCCAGATAAACGAGAAAGCTTTCACAAATCTCTATTCCCACCTTGCTTCGCATTATGATTCAATTATAGCCATTCATCTTAGTGATAAACTCAGCGGGACTATTGGAAACAGCCAGAGAGCTGCACAGGCGATCAGCAGGGAATTTCATAAGCCTATTACGGTCATCAATTCAAGGAATGTCTCCGGTGCGCTCGGTCTTGTTGTTTTAAGAGTCGCTCAGGCGATTGAACTGGGCTTCACCCACGATCAGGTTGTGGCTATGACTGAAGAATGGGTCCAAAAAGTCAGAATTTTTATAAGCGTCAAAGACATCAGGTACCTTATCAGGGGAGGACGTCTTTCCGCCACAAAGGGATTTATTGCCAGAATCCTCAACATAAATCCTGTTGTTACCATTGATGAGACGGGGAAGGCTGTTGTATTTGACAAGGCTTTCAACAATAAAATATTAATGGAAAAGGTAATGAGTTACATATCCGGGATGGTTAGGGAGAAAAAAATGTGGAATTATATCATTCTCCATGCCAATGATAACGAAGCTGCCAGATGGTATACGCAAAGGATGGAAGAATTAACATCCAAAAAACCTGTTTCTGTTGTCAATATCTCTCCTGTAATAGGCGCTAATTCAGGTGCAGGTGCATCTGCAATCGCAATTTTGTGCGATTGACTCTCAGCCAAAGAAATAACCGGGACAGCCTGTTAACATACTGTTTCTGCTGTTTCTGCAGACCGTACTGTTTACCTGATACGTTCCTGCACACAGTTCAGGTTTTAGCTTCCCGACCTGACAACATTTTTTGTTATATAATCAGTAATTCTGCTCTCTCTGGGACCGATGTAGTGAAACGATTCGGCCCATTCCAGTCCGAATTTCTCTCCTGTACTTTTGTCTGAAGGAATTCCACGCCAGTATTCTGAATCTAGGTCAAAAACAAAATTCCTGATATAATTGAAATCAGCTGTCTCATCATCATCTCCAAGCATCGGAAGTTTTTGTCCTTTTTCAGCCAGGCTCTCGCGGAGAAGTGATCCGTTATTACCCCCCGGCCCCTGAGTCCTGCATGCAATGGTGCTCCTGACTTTCAGATCAATGAATCTTCCGATATCGACAATTCTGTTTATGATCTGAGGCCCTCGTGCAAAATAATACATCTCTCGTACCGTGTGAGGGTCAACCACTTCAAGCTGCTCGGGATAATCGGTATTCATTCCGGCCATCCATCTGGCTGCTTCAACTGCCCTGGCTGTAATATAATGATCGGGATTTTCCTCATATTGCCCCCAGGGATCGTAACAGATCAGGGTATCAACCTTCAAAAGTCTGAACAGAAATATAAATCTTGCCTTAATATCCTGTATGTTGTACTCGTCCATTCTGTGATTGGCATAATTAAGGCTGTAAACTTTTTTAAGGCCAAGAACCCGGGCAACCTCATCATTATCTTTCTCATTGTTTAATACTCTTTCTCCCATTGAGTTACCCTTTCCGGCCGCGTCATCATTTGAAGTCCTGATCAGGTAACCTGTATAACCTTCATAAATTAGCTTGGCAACCGTGCCTGCGGCATAAATCGGGATATCATCATTATGCGGTTGAATCACCGCAAACACTTTCCCTTTGTGAGGCTGTCCCTCCTGAACTCTCTCTATCACAATTTCATTCTCTTTTAAATCCGGCTTATTCTTATCTGCCCGCTCCGTCTCCTTACCGGCCATGGCAACATATGTACCAGGGATCATAGCCCCGAGTGCAAGATTCCGCGAAATAAAATGTCTTCTTTTCATGATATTGATGTTTAAAAATTCAGAATATTTCCTACATGAAGCTTGTTAAAATGATCGTCCGTTCGTAATTTCCAGATTGAAATTATAGTTTTTAATTGTAATTTTGATTAAATTTCAATTGAAATACGTGATTCTTTTTCTAAAAAAAATAAAAATGAATAATTCGATCTGTGTTTTATTTTTCTTAACCACGCTCTGTTTTAGTCAAAACATAACGGCCCAGGATGTTGCTATCCGGAAAGAGATTCAGTATATTGATTCTGTGATGAATAGAAATCCTTATTTCGACAAAAATCTTAGCATAATTTATTATCATTCTCTGGACATAACTGCTGATAAAGAACTGGTAATAAAAATGGATTTCAAAGGTCCTTTTATATGCACATCTAGAGTTAAGCTGGCCGATCTTGAATTCCCATTTACTGTTGATACCTCGGAATACTCAAGTTCAATTATCTGGCGTTGTAAACAACTAACACCTGATAGAACAACAAGATGCGTTAAACAGGAACATGCTTTTACCGGAGGTGAAAGAGATACTATCGATTCCGATGAAATTTCTATCATGCTTCCTTCAGAGACCAGGCTCAGGCTTGGTTTAATAAAATCAATCGATGAGCTGATCAAAAAAGTACTTGAATAACTATTACACAATAATCAGGAAATATATATGAATACTATGAACAGGCGTGAGCGTCTGACTGCTACCCTGAAAGGTGAACCTGTCGATCGTCCGGCAGTGAATTTTTATGAGATTGGAGGTTTTATTGTAAACCCGGGTGATCCCGATGAATATAATATCTATAACTCCCCTTCATGGCGTCCGCTTCTTAATCTGGCTGAAAACAGCACAGACATCATCAGGCTTGTCAGTCCGGTGCGAGCCCAGTCTCATCTTGCCTGGGATACAAGCGGGGTCGCAGGAATAAGAAGCCAGTACATAAAAGAAACATCCTGGGAAGAAAATAACAGCAAATATACCCGTCAGGTCTATACCCTCGGGGGCAGGGAGCTAACCAGTCTGACAAGAAGGGACAAGAGCCTTGATACCGTATGGACAATCGAATACCTGATAAAAAGCAGTGAAGATGCCAGGCTTTTTCTTCAGCTGCCTGATGAAGTTTTTGCCGAAAGTCTCGATATTGCACACCTTTCCGACGAGGAACAAAAGATCGGGGATAAGGGAATAATCATGGTAGATACCGAGGACCCAGTATGTGCTGTGGCAGCTCTTTTCAGTCTTGAAGATTTTTCACTTTTTGCATTTACTGAGCCTGAACTTTGTCACCAGCTTCTGGAAAAACATGCCCGCTACATTCATAAACGTACCGAACAGGTTTCGAAAGATTTCCCCGGAAGATTATGGCGCATTTACGGTCCTGAATATGTTTCCGAACCCCTGCTTCCTCCAAACCTTTTCGAGGAATACGTTGTCAGGTATACAGGTCCAATGGTCAGACTCATAAAAGAAAACGGAGGGGTTGTCCGGATTCATTCCCATGGAAGGATTAAAAACCTTGTGGACTATTTTATCCGGATGGGAGCTGATGCCACTGATCCGATCGAACCATATCCACACGGAGATGTGGACATGAAGTATATGAGGGAGAAATATGGTAAACAACTTGTACTTTTCGGGAATATCGAAATCTCCTATATCGAGAACATGCCTTCAGACGAATTCCGGAAGATGGTCAGAAAAACAATTGAGGATGGTACTTCAGGTGAAGGCAGAGGATTTGTTCTTACCCCTACCTCGGCACCGTACGGACGCACAATTTCTGATCTGACTTACGCCAATTACAGTATACTTGTTGAGGAGGTTGAAAGGCTCCGGTCATGACAGAAATTAAAGGAAGGTCTGATTATGATGAATGAATTTTGTGACGGACAGAGTTTCAACAGGGAAGATTTCACCAAAACTTCTCTTCCTGCAGAAGAATATGATACATGTACATTCACGGGCTGTAATTTTTCAGACTGCAATCTTTCGGGCTTTAAATTCATTGACTGTACTTTCGATTGCTGCGACCTGTCGATGGTAAAACTGGGCGGATCCATACTTACCGGTTCAAGGTTCAGTAACTGCAAAATGCTCGGCATACAGTTCGAGGCCTGCAGCAAATATGGTTACTCCCCTGAATTCAGAAGTTGCATTTTAAGCCATTCCTCCTTCACCGGACTTAAAATGAAAAATATCATTTTCAGGGACCTGGTGCTACACAGCGCCGATTTTACCGACTGTGAACTTTCCGGAGCAGTATTCGATAAGTGCGAACTTTCCGGAGCAACTTTTAAAAACACGAATCTTGAAAATGCCGATTTCAGGACCTCGACAAATTATATTATCGATCCTGAAGCCAACAGGATCTTTAAAGCCCACTTCCCTCTTTCCGGGTTACACGGACTGCTCAGAAAATATAATATTGAGATCGATCCTTTAGCATAACTTAAAGATGATTGTCAGGACAGAACTGCTTGGAATGAAAAAACTTATCGGCATGAGACTCCCTATGTCGTTCAGGAATAACAGAACAGGAGAATTATGGAGAAATTTCATGCATGGTTATAAGGAAATTAAGAACAAAGTATCGTCTGATCTGTATTCACTCCAGGTCTTCGGACCGGATACCGATTTCGCCCGGCTTGATCCCGATATAGCTTTCTGGGCGCACGTTATAAAAATGAAGACCCTGAATCTGAAGAGGAGATATGGATACCCATAAGACCCCGTCAGTAATCGAATAGCTTGTCTCGTTTCCTCAGGTAACTGCAAAATCCTTATCTTTAACTCCTGATAACTGAACGCAGGAAAATATGCAGCCAAAATGGTTATACTGGGCCGGACAACTTCAGTCGATAGCCCAGATCGGACTTGAATTCACTCAAAATCCATATGACAGGGAAAGATATGAGAGAATACGGAATTTGAGTCTTGAGATCCTCAATGAATATACCGACATAGAGCCTGTTAAGCTCAGGGACCTCTTTGCAGGAGAATCAGGCTACCAGACTCCTAAAATTGATGTGCGGGCTGCGATTTTCAACAGTGAGAATGAAATACTTATGATCAGGGAAAAAGCTGATAAAAAATGGGCCGTGCCCGGAGGTTGGGCGGAAATTGGTCTTACCCTGAAAGAAAATATTATTAAGGAATCGCTGGAAGAAGCAGGAGCTGAAATAGTTCCTAAAAGGATAATCGGGATATTTGACAGGAACAGTCATGTATTTGACAATTTCCCCTATAGTGCTTACAAGGTCTTCTTCGAGTGCGATTTTGTAAAAGGTGAATTTGCGCGGAATACTGAGACCTCAGAATCACGTTTCTTTAATCTGAAAAACCTTCCGGAATTATCGGAAGGACGTAATACAAGATCTCAGATCGAAACATGTTTCATGGCCAGAAATGAGAATTGGTTTGAAACAGTCTTCGATTAAACTGTGATTAATCCAACCTATCTTCCTTCCTGAAAATAAACTTACATGAAACTTACAGAAAAGATCCATCTGCTTAGAATTGATTTCGAAATTCCCGTTGCACAGGGAAAAAAGCTGGAAAGGTTTGTCAATACCCTTATCATATTCGGAAACAGGATAACACTTGTGGATACTGGCGTCAAGGGAAGTGAAAAAGCAATTTTCAGATATATACAGGAAAATGGAAGAAAGGTTGAAGATATAGAGACAATAATCCTTTCACACTCTCATCCCGATCATATAGGCAGCGCTGCCGTGATAAAAGATCTGACGGGATGCAGGGTGCTCTCGCATCAGGCGGAAGCGGATTGGATAAAAGATATTGACCTTCAGAACCGGGAACGACCTGTCCCTGGGTTCTTTACACTTGTCGACAGGCCCACGGAAGTGGATGAATATCTTGCCGGCGGTCAGGTCATAAGGCTGGCCGATAACCTGAACGCCCTGATAATCCATTCTCCGGGCCATTCCAGGGGATCATTGAATATTTTGTTCAGGGAAGACAGAATTCTGTTCACAGCCGACTCTGTTCCCCTAATGAATGACATTCCTAATTATGAAAATTACAGGGAGCTGATGAACTCATTGAAAGCAATTGAAGAGTCGGGGGCCTATGATGTTCTGCTCACATCATGGACACCGCCGGTTACTGACAAAGCAGCCATTGAGAAGATCCTGAGCGACGGAGTAGTATATCTGAAAAGGATTGATAGTCTGGTAATGGAATTTTACCATAGAAATCCCGGTCAGTCAGATGCCTGCGCCGCAGTAATAGAAAGACTGGGCCTCCCTCCTTTTCTTGCGAGCCCGCTTGTTAACCGGGCTTTCCTGAGTCACCTCAGCTGATCCTCGATCCTGACCCGGCTGTTTATAAGGTAATCTTGCGTTCGATTGATATTTGTCACATTTTCAGGGATTTTATAATTGCCTGTTATGTGCAGATTTCCTATCTTTGAATTACCTGTAAAGTTCTGTTAATCATGTTGTGAAAGTTACATCCCGAACCAGTTAATCAGGATGTAGTTGAACCATCAGATGCAGCTCCTCGTTTGTAGTAAATTCTTCAGGAGCAGGATGGTAACAGATTTATGCAATTTCATTCAAACTGCTACTAAGTATGACAGATTCAGAAAGATCAGGACTTGCATTTTCACTGTTTGATAATCTTCTGGAAGGTTGTCAGGTATTGGGATTTGACTGGCGTTACATGTATCTGAACAAAGCAGCAGAAATCCATAACCGCAGATCAAACAACGGGCTTCAGGGTAAAACTTATACTGAAATCTGGCCGGGCATCGAGGCCACAGGTGTATATGCTATTATAAAGGCATGCATGGAAGAAAGGACCTCAAAAAAGATTGAGAACGAGTTCATCTATCCCGATGGTCTGATCAGCTGGTTCCTCCTTAGTATTCAACCTTTGCCAATGGGGGTTCTGATCCTCTCGATAGACATTACTGATAACAAACTTTCAGAGCGGAAGATGATGGAGAGCGAGGAAAAATTCAGGATCTTTTTTGAAAGCAGCATGGATGCCATACTTATCAATGATCTTGACGGGAACATTATTTCAGCCAACCCCGCTGCATGCGAAATGTTCCAGATGAATGAAAATGAGCTCACAAAACGCTGCCGGCCAGACATTGTAGATACTGCAGACTCCAGAGTGGTAACAATGCTTGCAGAACGAAAAGAAAAAGGAAAGGTCAAAGGAGAACTGACATTCAAAAGAGCGGATGGAACAAAATTTCCTGCTGATCTGACATCGTCTGTTTATACTGATTCCAAGGGTAACCAAAGGGCCAGCCTGATCATCAGGGATATTACAGAAAGAAAACATTCGGAGAAAAAGATCAGGCAGCTCAATGAAGAACTTGAAAAGAGAGTCATTCAGAGAACAGAACAATTTGAAAATGCAAACAAGGAAATGGAAACCTTCATTTATTCTGTTTCTCACGACCTGAAAACCCCTTTGCGTGGCATTGACGGCTACAGTAAACTGCTGGCCGATATGTATAAAGACAAACTTAGCGAAGAAGCCATACACTTTATTTCATCCATCAGGAACTCTACTCTGAAAATGAATCAGATTATTGAGGACCTGCTGGAATATTCGCGACTGGAAAAAAGTCAGGCAACAAGAGAACAGATACGGATCAAGGACCTTATCAATTTGGTCTTATCAGATTATCCGGAACAGATTTTAAACAACCACCTGAAGCTAAAAATATTATCTGACGATCTGGTGTTGTTTGCAGACATGAAAGGACTTGAAATTGCATTACGGAACCTGATTCAGAATGCGGTGAAGTTCTCATCAGTAAAACCAGAACCTGAAATTGTGATATCGGTTTCGGAAAATGAAAATTCATGGCTTATAACCATAAAGGATAATGGAGTCGGCTTTGATATGAAATATAGTCAGAAAATATTTGTAATTTTCCAACGTTTACATAGAATTGAAGATTTTCCCGGTACGGGTATCGGACTTGCAATGGTAAGCAAAGCCATACAAAAGATGAATGGCAGGGTATGGGCAGAAAGTTCCCCCGGAGAAGGATCAGAATTTTATCTGGAAATACCAAAATAAACATTCAATGCACTCGGCTAACAGTCTCAACCCAATATTGATAATTGAGGACAATCCGGTGGATCTGGACCTTACAGCCAGAGCTCTTGCAACCAGAAATATTACTAACAAGATACAGGTTGCAAGGGATGGAGAAGAAGCTCTCTTATACCTCGATCGATGGGAAAAGGGAGAAACTCCTCCCGCATTCATACTCCTCGACCTGAATATGCCCAAAATTAACGGACTGGAAGTACTTGAGAAATTCAAATCGCATCCGAAATTCAAGACAATACCAGTTGTAATTCTCACAACATCCGCCGAATCATCCGATCTCAGGTCGGCATATTCGCTGGGAGCTAATTCCTATATTGTGAAACCTGTCGATTTTGGTCAGTTCATGGAAATTGCAGGGCATATTGAATTGTACTGGAGAGTACTGAATAAAACAGCCTGATACGTGTCTGAAGAAAAAAAAATACTCCCAGCCACATCCAAAAAAATCCTGATATTAAAAAATGAAACCAGGGAAGGACCAGGCATTATTGGTGATCTGATAGATGAATATGGGATTGGCAAACATATAACAAATCTTTGTGCCGGAGAATCAGCTGGTAATCCTGAAGAGTTTGGTGCGGTTATTGTTCTGGGAGGCCCCGACAGCGCGAATGACCAAAGTCCTAAAATGCTGTCAGAACTGGATCTCATCAGAACTGTTCTTGATAAAGGCATTCCCTATCTGGGTATCTGCCTTGGAATGCAGATACTTGTCAGGGCAGCTGGAGGCAATGTGGTAAAATGCCCGCTGAAAGAACTTGGATTCAGGTCTTGTGAGGGTGAACCGTATTCAGTTGAGCTAACTCCGGAAGGAAGAAAAAACCCCCTTTTCAAAGGTCTTGAAAACAAATTTCAGGTATTTCATCTCCATGGAGAAACAGTTGTCCTGACTCATAGTATGGAGCTTCTGGCATCAGGAAAGTTATGCCGGAATCAGATCATCAGAATAAATCCGGCAGCATATGGTTTCCAGTGTCATTTTGAACTCACCACGGAGATGTTTGAAACATGGCTGGCAGAGGATGAAGACCTTCATCAGATCGATCCTGACCTGCTTCGTGAAGATTTCATGAAAATGAAGGATACCTATTTTGCCACAGGCAGGAAAATCTTCCGGAATTTCCTGGAGATCGCGGGATATCCTGTATGAACATTGAATCTGAACCGACTATTGCAAATTACATATAATTAGTACATTTGCACTATACTGAAACGGTCGTTTTAACCGTTTAAACAATTGCATCTATTACTTATCACTATAAAAATTGATTTTATGAAACCAGTCCTGTTTACATTAATTGCGGCAATAATGATTTTAGCCGGATCCTGTTTTAAACTGGGCGATAGCCAGTACTATTCAAAAATTACAGCAAATGTCAATATTACCGGGATTTATCTGCCTGATACAGTAAATGTCAATGATACTGCTTCCATATTTTTAGTTGCAAAAGCCTACAGCACATGCTGGAGTGATCTGCGTTTTGAACTTTCAAAAATCAACGATTTCGAATATAACGTTCAGGCATTAGGGACATATGAAAGCTATGGCAGCTGTGCGGAAACTACAGTTTCAGGAGATTCGACTATTGCTTTCAAGCCCACAAAAACAGGTCTTTACAAATTTTATTTTTACAAAAGTTCCGAGGACACTGAAACAGATACACTGATCGTCAGATAGCCGGTAACTGTTTTTCATTTGTGAAGATCTTCAGTTTACAAATCAGGATTACTTTATTCTAAATTGACAGATTCAAAAAATATTTAAAAATCTACCTGATTTACCCTTGTCGTCAAGGTGAGCAGGTTGATTTTTCTGCTTTCTCCCTTCAGGGTAAGGGGTAAAAAAGCAGAAAAATCAGATCAAAAGCTAATATGTCATAGGAAAATTAAATGGTTCATAGGAAAATTCCATTTGTATCCGGTCGATTAACGTTCAACTTCTATCGTCTGAAAATTACTCAAAACATTATAATGACTTTCTGATGCCATGGTATCATAATTTATCCTGGAAATTACAACATTCTGAATTTTGTAACTCCCTCCGGTATCAATGAAAGATTTAAATATTATCTTGAATACGGTAATTAAGATTAATTTCCAATATGAGAGCTTTAATTATTGGTGGGACAGGACATGTAGGCACCTATCTGGTTCCCAGGCTGGTCCTTGCAGGTTATCAGGTAGTTTCAGTCAGCCGCAAAAAGAGAGAACCTTATACTCCCGATCCTGTATGGAACACTGTCAGGCAGGTGGTCATCGACAGGGAAGCGGCAGACCGGACAGGCAGCCTGGGTAAGCAGATCCTCTCGCTGAAACCTGATATTGTAATTGATATGATCTGTTTCACGCCGGAAAGTGCAGCACTGATAGCTGAGGCGCTTGACGGAAATGTGCAGCATTTTCTGTCGTGCGGCACTATCTGGGTTCACGGGCACGCTGAACAGGTACCTACTTCCGAGACCATGCCAAGGAAGCCTTTCTGCGATTACGGCATCAAAAAAGCAGCTATTGAATCCTACCTTCTTTCAAGATACAGGGAGACAGGGTTTCCGGTTTCGATCATCCACCCTGGTCACATTGTAGGGCCAGGCTGGAATCCACTCAATCCTGCCGGTCACTTTAACCCTTCCATATTCCGGACGATTGCCCAAGGACGTGAACTGGCACTCCCCAATTTAGGAATGGAAACTGTTCATCATGTTCATGCCGATGATGTAGCTCAGGCTTTCATGAAGGCAATCGAGAACAGGAACAGGGCTGTAGGAGAATGCTTTCATGCCGTTTCAGAGAAAGCCTTGACCCTGCGGGGATATGCCGAAGGAATGGCAGCATGGTATGGACGAGAGGCCCATCTCCATTTTCTGCCATGGGAAAAATGGAAAGAAACTGTCACACCTGATGAAGCCGATGCCACACTGGATCATATCGCACACAGCCCTAACTGCAGTATTGAAAAAGCCCGCAACCTTATTGGTTATGCACCAAGATACACTTCCCTCATGGCAGTGCGTGAAGCAGTCAGTTCACCTGGGTTCCCGTTTTAAATATTCAGTTATTTATTTTATCAGATTAATGATTCTGTATATGAATATCCGGAATTTTAAGCTGCATCTTAAAAATATTCACTATTCCTTATGAATAAATTCTGAATTATATTTCTGGATTTGAAATAATTTTTACTTTCGTGAAACAATAGGACTTTTTCCTGATAGATGTTTTTCCAGGCAATGAGTGTGCCGGTTAAACATTTTGACTTATTACCTGTTGACTTGAATCCACAGGCCTGTATCACCAATGCAGTCCTGATTAACCCTATAACTGACCTGAAAGTATGAAGATTATTTTTTCCGAGAACGGGATCAAATCTTTCAGACTGATCCCATTACTATCGTTGTTAATTTTTCTTTACGGTCATGGAGTTTCATTTGCTGCATCCGGATCAGGCTCCGGAGAAGGGCAGAAAGAAATTCTCATTACCGGTAAAGTGACCTCTGAGGATGGGAAACCACTTCCCGGCGCAAACATCGTAGTGCAAGGCACATCCAAGGGTGTAATGTCGAAAGATGACGGCACCTTTGAGATTTCTGTCCCTTCAACGGCAACCAATCTTGAGTTTTCCTTTATCGGTTATGGCCGGCAGCAGATTAAAATCGGGAATCAGAAGGTAATAAATGTTATTATGCAACCCGATTCGAAAATGTTGTCAGAACTAATTGTTGTAGGATATACGACTGAACAGAAGGCCCTCTCCACGGGATCCATCGGAGTAGTCAAGTCAGATGCGCTTAAGAATCTCCCTGTACCAACTATCGATGGGGTTATGCAGGGACTCACAAGCGGGGTACAGGTATCTCAGAACTCCGGAACACCGGGTGCAGAAATGTCTGTCAGAATAAGGGGCATAAGTTCTATCAGCGGATCAAACCAACCTCTCTATATTATTGACGGAATACCTGTGACAACAGGGAATTTTGGGCAGATAGGCTATGAAGGGCAGGGTGTGAACTCTCTTTCTGACCTGAACCCTAATGATATTGAATCCATCAGTATCCTAAAAGATGCAGCCGCAGCTTCAATTTACGGAGCCCGCGCTACCAACGGGGTTGTGGTCATCACCACAAAAAGGGGTAACAACCAGAAAACACAGGTTGAATTCAATTCATATTATGGGGTTCAGCAGGTCTGGAAAAAACTGCACATGCTCAACGCGAAAGAATGGATGGAATACAGGAACGACCTGGCAGGTACTACTGTCTTTACACAGGAGGATATAGATAATAACAAGATCGATACAGACTGGCAGGATGTGATCTTCCGTACTGCACCCACCTCAAACTATGAACTGACAGCTACAGGAGGTAACCAGAAGACCAAATTCTTCATGAGCGGGAACCTTTTCGATCAGACCGGTATCCTCATAGGTACCGATTACCAGAGATTGAACGGTCGTATTAATGTCGACCATAATATCACTGATAAGATCACTATTGGAGCTAGCATGGGTCTGACATATTCTACAACCGACCGTGTTGAAGGTGACCAGTCGCTTCACGGACCTCTGCCTAACGGTATTTCAACCCCTGCGATCTATCCTGTGTACAACGCTGACGGATCATATAACCAGGACGGGCCATATTCTAATGCCGTGTCCATTGCAAACGAGGCAACAAACAAGAATTTTTCATTTCGCACCATTGCCAACACTTATCTGAACTGGGACATTTGCCTCATCTGACCTTTTCTACCAAATGGGGCGTCGACTTCCTGAATTTCAGGGAACATGCGTTCGAATACAATACTGTTCAGGGAGCAAAATACAATGGTCTCGGATTCGAGACTTATACCAATGTGATGAACATCGTATCGAACAATTTCCTGAAATATAATAACACATTTGGCAAGCATAATGTTGAAATACTTGGAGGATACAGCTTTGAAAAATACCAGACCAGGTCATCATTCATCAGAGGCCAGGATTATGCAGATGAGAGTCTTGAATATCTCAACTCTGCTGCCACTATTGTATCAGCCAGTTCTGATGCATCCGACTCAGGTATCAGATCGTTCATCGGCCGGTTGAATTACAGCTACAACAGCCGGTATATTGTTTCCTTCTCAGGAAGGTTCGACTCTTCCTCAAAGTTCGGTGAGAACAACCGTACAGGTTTCTTTCCGTCGGCATCACTCGCCTGGAGGATCGGGGAGGAAGAATTCATGAAAAGTATCAGCCAGTTATCTGAACTCAAATTAAGGACCAGTTACGGGCTTACCGGGAACGATGATATCCCTCCTTTCCTATACGCTGAATTATACGGAGTAACATCCTATCAGGGAAAATCAGGTATCTACCCGAGCAGTATTCCTAACCCCGACCTGAAATGGGAAAGTACAGCGCAGTTCGACATCGGATTTGATCTTGGACTCTTCAAGAACAGGATCTTCCTTTCAGTCGATTATTACAATAAGAAGACAAACGGCCTCCTCCTTGACAGACCTTTGCCGCTGAGCTCCGGTTTTTCTTCAATAACTGAGAATATAGGAAGCGTTGAAAACAAGGGATTTGAATTTACCCTTTCCACAAATAATCTTACCGGAGATTTCACATGGAATACCCAGCTGAACATTTCAGCAAACAGGAATAAGGTTCTTAAACTTTATAACCATCAGCCGATAGATGATATCGGACGCGGAAGCAACCGGGTACAGGAGGGAGAACCAATTGGTATCTTTTATAGTTACAAATGGTTAGGAGTTGATCCTTCCACAGGAGATGTCGTCTACTCCGATACCGATCATAACGGAACTATCAATACAGATGACCGGACAAAAATAGGGAATCCGCATCCTGATTTTATCGGAGGAATTACAAACACTTTCAGGTATAAAGGATTTGATCTTAGTGTGTTACTTCAGTTCACTTATGGCAATGACATTTTCAACGGTTCCCGCCTTTACCTTGAATCACTCCAGGGAGGCGACAACCAGCTGGAAGCAGTTGTCAACAGATGGAAAAAACCAGGTGACATAACAAACATTCCAAGAGCTACTTCAGATGCTGTTAAAGCAGCTGAAAATAAACGTGTTTCATCGAGGTTTATCGAAGACGGCTCATATCTCCGCATCAAGAATGTAACCCTTGGTTATACTTTCAGCAACAACTTTTTAAAGAAGATAAAAATATCAAGTCTCAGGATCTACGCGACCAGTCAGAATCTCTACACATTCACCTATTATTCCGGACTTGATCCTGAAGTGAACTATGCAGGTAACGACAACACTATCATCGGAACCGACTTCTTCACCTATCCGCAGTCCCGCAGCTATAATTTCGGCATCAACCTAAAATTCTGACAATGAAAAAACTATTATTCTCCATATTAATATTGCTTCCATTGTTTTCAGGATGTAATGTCCTGGATGTAAAGCCTGAAGATGCTATTCCTGCTGATAAGGCATTCAAGGATAAATCAGGAATAGAGAAAGGAATTATCGGCGCTTATTCCACCTTTCAGAACCTCAGTTATTTTGGCAGGAATTATCTGATTTTCGGTGATCTTTCAGCCGACAATCTTATCCATCCTGCTGATGCCACTTCCTCAGATTATGCCGAAATAGCAACCAATTCGATCCTTCCTGAAAACTCATCTGTGGCCAATCTGTGGGCCAGCTTATACGAAGGTATCAATGATGCAAACAACATCATCGCCAAAGTCCCTGATATGACTGATATGACTGATGCTGAAAAGAGCCAGGCGCTTGGTGAATTATATTTCATCCGTGCCCTCAACCATTTCAATCTGACAAATCTTTTCGGCGCTGTGCCTGTCAAAACGAAGCCTACCATCGGTGTCAGCAGTCTTGATGCAGGCAGGGATCCTGTCGATAAGGTTTATTCAAAGGTTATTGAAGACCTGACTGCTGCTGAACAGGGCCTGGCAGCTTCATCCTCAACAAAAACCAGGGCAACAAAATTTGCTGCAAAAGCTCTCCTGGCCAGGGTCTATCTTTATAAAGGCGAATGGGATCTCGCCTATGCAAAAGCCGATGATGTCATCAAGAACGGAGGATATGTGCTTCCGGAGAATTTCAGCGATGTCTTTGCAGCAGACGGGAGTTCTGAAACAATATTCGAAATCGACTTTACAGAAGTCGACCGTAACCGGATCGCGGAATATAACTTCCCGAAAACACTTAACGGTCGCAGAGAAGTGGCGCCCTCGGATGATCTGATCAGCGCTTTTCTTCCCGGAGACGAAAGAAAAGATGTTTCAATCGCCTATGATGGGATATATGCCTATGCCAATAAATACAACGATCTCAGCAAGGGTACAGATAATGTCATCGTGCTGAGACTTGCCGAAATGTATCTAATCAGGGCAGAAGCCGAGGCACATATACCCGATGCCGATCTTACTGCAGTGCGGAATGATATCAACGTTATCCGGACCAGGGCCAACGTTACTCCTGTAACTGCTTCAACTGCCGAGGAGCTGCTTCTGGCTATTGAAAATGAAAGAAGACTGGAATTTGCATTTGAAGGACAGAGATGGGCTGATCTTGTAAGAACCGGACGAGCTGTTGAGTTATTGCCGACAGTGACAAATATAAATAAAACCTTATTTCCGATACCATCTTCCGAACTTCAGACGAATAACAGTCCGGAAATGATTCAAAATTTAGGATATTAACCAGTTACAAACCTATAATTATCTACCATGAAAGCAAAAACATTATTTGGCATCCTATTGTCGCTTGCCCTTGTAATTTTTATTTCGTGCAGCAAGGATGAAAATAAACCGAAACCTGTTGCAGGTTTTACTCCAAGCAAGACCTCTGTTACAGCTGGTGAAGTAATCCAGTTCACCAACACATCTACAAATGCAAAGTCCTATTCATGGAGTTTCGGTGATGGGACAACCTCAACGCTTGAGTCTCCGACCAAGTCGTATGACGCTGCAGGCACATACACAGTTTCAATGGTCGCTACAGGCGATGGCGGTTCAAATTCATCAAGTCTTCAGATCACCGTTACTGCTATGTCTGTTTATTTCATGGATCCCAACGACCTGATTTTAGGGAAACTTGATCTGGACGCTTCAAAAACAGTAACCACCGTTAAGGATCTCACAGGCATGGAAGGAGTTGGTATTGCCTATGACAATTCAACCAGCAAGATCTATCTGAGTGATTTTAATGACGCCGACACCCCCAACGGAAAGATATGGAAGGCTAATCTTGACGGTTCAGGGGCAACTGCTCTGGCAACCGGAATTCTCGATCCTTACGGTATTGCTCTTGATACTGATGCCGGTAAGATCTACTGGGTAGACGATGCAGGCAATGTTTCAAGATCCAATCTCGATGGCACAAGTCCTGAAATACCACTGATCAACATCCCCGACGGATGGCTTAGGGCAATTGCTGTTGATCATGCAAACGGCAAGATATATTTCTATGAAGTAAATGCAGAAAATCTTTATGTTGCAAACCTTGACGGGACCAATGCTGAAATACTTATATCGGGAGTATACGGCTATGCCATTTTCGTCGACACAGTAAACCACAAGCTCTACTTCGATGATCAGAACTCAGGAACCAATGGCATGCTGAAAAGAGCAAATCTCGACGGTTCGGGAATCACCCAGATCGACGACGCTGAGACAAGGATCTATGGCATTGATATTGATTATGATAACAGTAAAGTATATTGGTCGGCCAGGGACCTTGGAGAGATCTACAGGGCCAATCTCGATGGTACAAGCAAGGAAGTGCTTAAAACCGGACTTACCAGCCCGAGAGGCATATTCCTGAAAAAATAATCCGGTTATGAGAATCAGATACCAGATCATACTTTTATTGCTGGTCGCAGGGTTGCTCGGAGGCTGCAAAAAGCCTGGCTACCCTGTACCTCCAGCCAGTACCGTACCATTATTTTCATTTGCAATTGACAATGACGGTTTTGCACCTGCATCAGTCACATTTACAAATGAATCGATAGTACCGGAACCGGCTGGCACTCCCAGCTACTTCTGGAATTTCGGTGACGGAGCATCTTCGACTGAAATAAGCCCGGTTCACTCCTTTTCCATTGCAGGTGTATATGATGTCAAACTGGTAATAACCATGTCTGTTTCACTTGAGATCAAGGAACTTACCCAGAAAGTCGTTATTAAAAATAAGAATGCATCAGGCATACCTGTCTTTTTCACCAACGGAAAGAATGTCTACAGCGGGCTTCTCAATGATGATGAACCGGTATTCACAGCTCTGCCGATAGGACCATTCAGCGATTCGTACGATCTTGCCTATGATACTGTTAATGCCAAGTTGTACATAAGTGATTTCGACGCCAATACAATCTACAGATGCGATTCCGACGGGAGTAACCTGATTGAGTTCAGGACAGGCCTCCTTGGTCCTGATGGTATGGACATCGATTATGAAAACCTTATGCTCTACTGGGATACTGACGACGGAATTCAGAGAGCCGATCTTACATCAACGGATGTTACTCAGAAAGAGGACTTTGTTACAGGACAGGCAAACGATCCTGAAGGTGTCTCTGTCGATCCTGTCAACCATAAGGTTTACTGGGCCAACTACAATGGTGGCATATGGGTTAAAAACATAGATGGAACAGGTGAATCACTCTTGATCGCTGATGTAGAAGGAGGCAGCACGCTTGTTATCGGTGAAAGACTCTATTTCGATCAGTATGTCGCTTCAGGCGATATCCAGATCAAATCTTCGAAACTCGACGGAACAGCTGTAAGTACACTCGCAACAGGGATATCCAAAGTTGTGTTTGGACTGGGCTATGATCATGTAGGGAACAAGATCTACTGGGGTGACAGGAATGCAGGAACAATAATGCGTTCAAATACAGACGGATCATCTGTTGAGACCTGGTACCAGAGCAATGGTTCAAGCCCGAGAGGTATCGTTTTTGGCAAAAAGAAGTAAGTCCGGAAATAAATGATAATAAAAGCAAATGTATCAGGCATACTTGTCCTGATAATGGTTCTCTTCCTTGCGTCCTGTACGTCTGTAAGAAAACCCGGAAAATTGTTTATCATCGGCGGTGGTAAGGCCACTGCCGATATGATAGACAAAATGATAACCGAATCTCATATCAACAAAGGAGGCTACGGAATTATCCTGCCAATGTCGAGCGAGGAACCGGATACCGCCATAAAGGAATGGACCACTCTCTTCAATGAAAGAGGTCAGAGGAATGTTATCGGCCTCAATATAAGGAAAGGCGAAACACTCACCCAAGCCAGGATAGATTCCATCAGAAATGCTAATCTGATATTCATGTCAGGAGGCGATCAGTGTCGTTTCATGAGTGTGATCAGTGGAACTCCGATCAAAAAGGCTATCCATGAGGTGTTCGACCGTGGCGGAGTAATTGGCGGTTACAGCGCCGGCGCCGCTCTCATGAGTGAAACTATGATCACCGGTAATGAGCTGAAATATCCCGACAATCAGGTAGTTTTTAATAATATAGAAGCAGGAGACGTTGAAACTGCCGAAGGAGTCGGAATGCTCAGATCGGTGATCATCGACCAGCACTTTATCAAGAGGAAAAGGCTTAACAGGCTCATCGCCGCATCAATTGAACACCCTGCGCTGCAGTGCGTGGGGATAGACGAATCAACCGCCATCTTTGTCGACGGGAACAAGGCCACTGTGTACGGCCTGAGCCAGGTCATTGTCCTGCATAATCCCTCATCGGAAGTTAAAGCGGATAAAGGATTGCTGTTTGCCCGGAATATGTCACTCGATATCTACCTGCCAGGAGAAAACTTCAGGATAGGTGATTAGTAAAAATAATTATGGCAGGCAGACGAAAGATACCGCATACATTTGTAATTGTTTTTTCAGTAATTGTGATTGCAGCGGTCTCCACCTGGTTCGTTCAGGGCGGAGAATACAACAGAACTCTTAAGCAACTTCCCGACGGAAGCACCAAGAATATAATTGTTCCGGAATCATACCAGACTGTCGACAATGTACCTCAGACATGGCAGATCTTCTCGGCATTCTTTCTTGGCTTTGTGGCCAAAGCCGATATCATAGTCTTCATTCTGCTCATTGGAGGAGCTTTCTGGATCCTGAACGAAAGCAAAGCAATTGATGTGGGTATTGTATCGTTCCTCAGGCTCACCTCCCGGCTTGAAAAAATAAGATTCATAAGGTCGATCGGGGTCAATAATATTATAATGACACTGATCATAATTATGTTCAGTTTTTTCGGATCTGTATTCGGAATGAGCGAGGAAACTATTGCCTTTATCGGAATATTTGTACCGCTCGCGATCACGATGGGTTACGATTCAATAGTGGGCGTTTGTCTCTGCTTCTTTGGAGCGGGCCTGGGCTTTGCAGGAGCGACACTAAACCCGTTTACCATCGGGATAGCTCAGGGACTTTCCGACCTTCCGCTGTTTTCAGGACTTGAATACAGGATCTTCTGCTGGGCATTTATAACCGCTATAGGGATAACATTCATCCTGCTCTATGCTGCACGTATCAGGAAAAATCCTGAGAAATCTCCGGTATATGCAGAAGACGAATACTGGAGGAATAAAAGAGCAGGTAATGAAGCAGTCACGAAGTACTATACACCTGTCTCCGCCTGGATTATTTTCGTGATTCTGCTTGGAGTAATGACAATATTTGCAGTCAAATATCCTTCGACCACTCTCAATGTCGGAAAGTCAGGTTTCACCATTCCTCTTATACCAATACTGACAGCGCTATTTGCTGTAAGCGGTATCGCCGCTTTAAGAAAATCAGTACATTTTTTCATCCTCGATCTCTTTATTTTCACTATCCTCTATCTTGTTACAGGAGTTATGGGATACCAGTGGTACGTGATGGAAATTGCCACATTGTTCTTTGTAATGGGAATCTCAAGCGGGATAGCGATGAGTTACTCTGCCAACAGGATAACCGAGCTCTTCATAGCCGGAGTGAAAGATATACTCTCTGCCGCAATGGTAGTAGGACTTGCGGGAGGAATTATAATTATTCTGCAGAACGGGAAGGTCATCGACCCCATGCTTCATGGTATTGCCGGTTCAATGAAGGATGTGGGCAGATATGGTTCGCTCAGCATCATGTATGCCATACAGACACTGATCAACGTGGTAATAACCTCAGGTTCTGCCAAGGCAGCGTTGACAATGCCGATAATGGCCCCTTTCTCCGACCTGATAAATGTCTCTCGTCAGGCAACAGTTATGGCTTATCAGCTTGGGGATGGCTTTACAAACCTGATCACTCCCACCTCTGCCACACTCGTGGGAGTTCTCGGTGTCGCCAGGATTCCCTTTGAAAAATGGGTAAAATGGGTGTGGCCGCTGATAGTGATGCTTATCATTATCGGTTTTCTTCTGCTCATTCCGACAATTACAATGAACCTGAACGGATTTTAAACTGATCTTTTGTGTCACAAACCGGATCCTAAAAGAAGTTTATCATGATTATTTTAAAGAATGGAGATGTTTATCTGCCTGACCATGCCGGAATAAAAGATATTCTTATCGCCGGAGAGAAAATTGTGGCTGTAGGCGATAAAATAGGTATTGGGAAAAATGAACTTCCTTCTCTCCAGGTAATAGATTGTACCGGAATGAAAGTGATTCCCGGGCTGATAGATGCACATGTACATGTTGCAGGAGCAGGAGGAGAAGGAGGACCGTCAACTCGCACTCCGGAAATGAAACTCTCATCGATGCTCGATGGGGGAATAACGACAATTGTCGGTTGTCTCGGAACAGACGGATTCACCCGTTCTATCGAATCGGTTCTGATGAAAGTGAAAGCTCTGAGAGCGGAGGGCGTCTCTGCCTACATGTATACCGGATCATATCAGGTTCCCACCCCCACCCTTCTGGGAGATATCGGCAAGGATATAGCGCTTATCGAGGAAGTAATCGGTGTGGGTGAAATAGCTTTGTCAGATCACCGGAGCTCATGCCCTTCAACTGCCGAACTCATCAGGCTGGTTTCTCAAGCCAGGGTAGGCGGTATGCTGGGAGGTAAAGCCGGAATAGCAAACATCCACATGGGAGATGCGGTCAATCCTTTCAGACCCATCTATGAAGCGGTCGAACGAAGCGAACTCAAACTTACTCAGTTCTTCCCCACTCATTGCAGCAGGAATCCATACATTTTTGAAGATGCAAAAACTTACGGGAAAAAAGGCTACGTAGACCTAACGGCCAGCTCCTATCCTTACGACATGGAGAATGAGATCAAACCTTCCAGGGCTGTCCAGGAACTGCTGAAAGCGGGGGTTCCTCTCGAACATATTACGTTCACTTCCGACGGGAATGGTTCCCTTCCTAACTTCGACAGCCAGGGGCGTCTGGTCAGTATAGACATGGGACTGCCTTTATCAGTTTTCACTGAAATAATTGACACAGTCCTTCAGGAAAAAATGCCGCTTGAAAAAGCCATAAAAATTGTGACATCTAATGTGGCATCAATACTCAGATTAAAAAATAAAGGAGGCATAAACCCGGGAAAAGATGCCGACGTAGTCATCCTCGACAAAGAATTCAGAATCAGGGATATGATTGCCCGAGGAGAACCAATGACACTCGATTATAAACGGTTGAAAAAAGGGACCTATGAATAGAATGCTCCTTCTGTTGCTTTTGCTTGTAACTTCCGGTATCAGGGCCCAGGATATTATTGCCCCGCCTCGTGCAAACGGATTTACAAAACCGACCACCTATGATGAGATCACGTCATTCATTTCCAGTCTCGACAAAAACTCAGGACTGGTAAGTACGGAGATTATTGCCAGGTCGGTCGTGGGCAGGAATCTTTATGCGGTGAAATTCTCATCATCAGGGTTTGGCAATGATCCCTCAAAAACCAGGATACTGATCTTTACACAACAGCATGGCAATGAGCAATCGGGAAAGGAAGGCGCCCTTTTATTGATCGCGGATCTTCTAAGGCCGGAAAACCGGTACCTGTTTAAAAAACTAGATATTGCCGTAATACCTCAGATGAACCCTGATGGTTCCGAAGCCAACAGACGCAGAAATGGTGATACCATGGATCTTAACAGAAACCATCTTATACTTACAGAACCTGAGACCATCGGTCTGCACCATTTTTTTGACAGATACCTTTTTGATGTCACGGTCGATGTGCATGAATATTTCCCTTACGGAGAAACATGGAAGAAGTATGGATACAGGAATAATACCGACCTCCTGCTTGGAACTACCACTAATTTAAACGTTTCGGTAAAGATACGTGAGCTCTCCAACAGGGAATATATCCCCTTCATGAATAAATACCTGCCGGCTCACGGTGTTTCTGACTTTATTTATAGCCCGGGAGGACCACCCGAAGAAGATTACATAAGGCATAGTACCTTCGATATTAACGACGGAAGACAAAGCTTCGGAATTCAGAATACACTTTCCTTTATACATGAAGGCCTTAACGGAACAGACGGCTTTTCAGATAATCTGCGTCACCGGGCTGAAAGCCAGATGTATGGAATGCGCGGGTTGATTGAATTTACTTATCTCAACTCATCCATTATTAGGAAGCTTATCGCCGCGGAAAGAAAAAAAATGATATCTGATAAAACAGCAGCAGTAGCAATACAGTCAGAACATCTCAGGACAGGGAAAAAACTCAATCTGCCACTGCTCTCTCTTTCAACCGGGAGAGATACTATAGTAATTGTAAATGATTACCGTCCGGTGGTCGGATCTGTTTATGATGTCACTAAACCTTCCGGGTACCTGATACCGACCAAGTATAAGGAGCTTAAGTCCTGGATAGACAGACATGGTTTCATTAATCAGACCTACCTCCCGGAGAAAGGTGATATAATTGAAAGATATGAAATAACCACTATAGACTCAATTGATTTTGAAGGAGATAAAGTCGTCAATCCTTCATGTAATATTACTCAGATGACAGCTCTCCCCGATCCGGAAGACTATATATATCTTCCGACAGCGCAGTTGAAAGGCGATATGATTGTTATTGCACTGGAGCCCAAATCGATGCTTGGACTGGTCACCTACAGGGAATTCGCGCACCTCCTCAGCCCGTCTGCCCCCTTCCCCATCCTCAGGATCATCAGGAAATAAGGAATATGACACTAATCTAAAAAAATTCAGATATGCAAATTGACAGTATTGAACTCAGACACATAAGGATGGTCCTTATAAACCCTTTCGTCACCTCAATGGGTACTGAGTATGACGAGGAACATATAATTGTAAGGGTTGACGGAGAAGGTGTGACCGGCTGGGGTGAAAGTGTAGCGGAAGGAACCCCGTTCTATTCCTATGAAACAGTAACGACTGCATGGCATATACTCAGGGACTTCCTTATCCCATCGATCCTGGGAAAAAATCTTACATCAGTAAACGAGGCTGTACAACTTTGGGCAAAGGTACGTGGTCATATGATGGCAAAGGCCGGCCTTGAAGCAGCTCTCTGGGATGCATTTGCCAAATCACGGAATATTTCTCTCTCTTCCATGCTGGGAGGTGAAAGGAAAAAGATTGATGTTGGTGTCAGTATCGGGATCCAGGACTCTGAAAAGATTCTCATAGAAAAAGTCAATGGCTATCTTGGTGAAGGTTATAGGAGGATCAAGATCAAGATCGCACCCGGTAATGATCTTCAGTTTGTAAAAGCTCTGAGAAAAGAATTTCCTGATCTCCTTCTTCAGGTAGATGCGAATTCGGCCTATGATCTGACTGACGTTGCCATATTCAGGGAAATGGACAATTATAATCTTCTTCTGATCGAACAACCACTGGGGTATGATGATATCTATGAACATTCAAAACTTCAGCGGGAACTGAAAACACCAGTCTGCCTCGATGAGAGTATACACTCGCTGGCTGATACTCAGGCAGCCATTGAACTAAAAAGCTGCGGTATAATAAATATCAAACCCGGCAGGGTCGGCGGTTTTTCCGAATCGAAGCTTATTCATGACTACTGCGCCTCTGCAGGCGTTCCCGTATGGCACGGAGGAATGCTGGAGTCAGGCATAGGCAGAGCTGGCAATGTTGCCCTTGCTTCCCTCCCCAACTTCACACTTCCGGGAGATATCTCCGCCAGTAAGAGATACTATATTGAGGACATAGTTGAACCTGAATTCAGGGTAAATCCCGATGGCACGATGGATGTACCTTCCGGTCCGGGCATAGGAGTTGCAGTAAATATGAAGATGCTTGATAAGGTTACCGAGAGAAAGGAGATCTTCAAAGCCTGATTTTACCGGTACAAAGCTTTCATTTCACTCAATAAGATGTTATTTTTGTGTTAAGCGGTGCTAATCGTTGCACTAGCATGATATTTTATTGCCCTCACTTATTATCCCAGTCTCCTATGAAAAGAGTCATCCTATTCCTCGTTTGTCTGATACCGGTCTCATTGCAAATTGGCAGATCCAAAGACTGGCCATCGCTGAAAAAATACGACCAGGAACATGTCTACAGGATAGCAATGCCGATAGGTGGTATAGGAACAGGGACTGTCTCACTGGGTGGACGAGGCAATCTCCAGGATTTCGAGATTATGAACCGCCCTGCCAAAGGTTATAATCCTGCATTCGGCAGAAATAATTCCCCGTTTTTCACATTATATACAAACATCAACGGAAAGAAGGATCTCCGTCTTCTTGAAGGACCGGTGCCGTTTTTCCAGTATGAGGGAAGCTCAGGCGCTGTAGCCACAAATCATGGCCTGCCGAGATTCAGCCAGGTGTCGTTTGATGCAGCCTATCCCTTTGGACAGGTCAGTCTTGCCACTCCCCAGATACCGGTAAGTGTGAAAATAAAAGCTTTCAATCCTCTAATCCCTGGGGATGTTGATAACAGCAGTATCCCGGTTGCGGTAATAGATTTTGAGCTTACCAATACTTCAGGTAATGAGATCGATTTCTCTGTCTGCGGCACCATGCTGAATTTTGTCGGTGAAGACGGCAGCCAGGGCAAAGCGGACAGGAACCGGAACAAATTCATCAGCAAAACAGGCATTAACGGGATCTTCATGTATTCTGACGGTGTTGACAAAGCAGCTGAACAATGGGGAGACATGACCCTGGCAACAACAACAGATGGCGATATATCCTACAGGACATCATGGCTGCCTGAGAGATGGGCCTCATCAATGCTTGATTTCTGGGATGATCTTTCGGCTGACGGCCGGCTCGAAAACAGAAAAGATGATGAATCTCAGAAACCGGTAGCCTCTCTCGCGCTTGGTAATCATCTGAAACCCCATGAAACGAGGACCGTAAGATTCCTTTTCACCTGGGATTTTCCAAACAGGATCGCCTGGTCGGAAGCTCCTCTTAAAAACTATTATTCAACCAGATACTCCGATTCCTGGGATGTTGTGCTGAAAACTGCTCCTGCTCTGGAGGAGCTGGAGAACAGAACGATAAAGTTCGTGAATGCTCTCTGCAACAGCGATCTCCCTGAGCCTGCAAGGGAAGCTGCACTGTTCAATGTCAGTACTCTCAGAACCCAGACATGCTTCCGGATCTCCGACGGGAACTTCTTCGCCTGGGAAGGTTGTGATGATAAAGCAGGATGTTGCTTCGGCACATGTACCCATGTATGGAATTATGAAACCGCAACTGCATTTCTTTTCGGAGATCTTGCAAGGATCGAAAGGAATATTGAATTCGGTACCGCCGTCAATGCAGAAGGTCTGATGAGTTTCCGTGTTACTCTGCCCTTTGATGAACCTCAGAAATTTGTTAAAGTGGCAGCCGATGGACAAATGGGGTGCTTAATCAAACTTTACAGAGACTGGCAGCTATCGGGAGATAATGATTTTCTGAAGAAACTCTATCCTAAAGCCAAAGAAGCCCTGGCCTATGCCTGGAAAAAAGGTGGATGGGACGGTAACCAGGATGGTGTAATGGAAGGAGTACAGCATAATACCATGGATGTCGAATACTTCGGACCCAATCCCCAAATGACAATCTGGTACCTTGGCGCACTCAGGGCCATGGAGGAAATGGCAATATTCATGAAGGACCGGGAAATGGCAGCAAAATGCCATAAATTATTCCTCAGCGGAAGTAAATGGACAGATGAAAACCTCTTTAACGGCGAGTATTATATACAGAAGATACAGGTGCCCGACAAGGAATCCATTCCCAAAGAACAACTGGTAGGCATGGGATCAACAGATTATGGTAATCCGGATTTCCAGCTGGGAGAAGGTTGCCTGGTAGATCAGCTTGTTGGTCAGTATCTTGCCCATGTCTGCGGACTTGGATACCTGGTCAGTAAAGACAATATTTCAAAAACACTTGAGAGCATAATGAAATACAATTACAGGAATGATCTGTCAGGACATTTCAATGATATGCGAAGTTTTGCCCTTGGCAATGAAGCTGCCTTGCTAATGGCTTCATACCCCAAAACGAGACCTGCCAATCCATTCCCGTATTTCACTGAAGTGATGACCGGATTTGAATATGTGGCAGCTATCGGGATGATATATGAAGGCCAGACAGCAGACGGACTCAAGTGTATTTCCAATATTCGGGCGCGTTATGATGGCCGCAAGCGCAGTCCCTTCGATGAAGCTGAATGCGGACATCATTATGGCAGGGCCATGGCCAGCTGGTCGGCAATTCTCGCCCTCACCGGGTTCCACTATTCCGGAGTGACCAGACAGATGACATTCGGAAACATCACCGGGAAATACTTCTGGTCAGCCGGAGCTTCCTGGGGAACTGTTGAGATATCCGGATCAGGTAAAGAAAAAAAAGTCAGCCTGAATGTCATTGAAGGCAAAACAGATATAGCTTCACTCGCTCTTACAGGTTTTGGATCCCTAAAGCTTAAAAAGCCCTCCGTAATAACGGCAGGGAATAGTATGTCATTTATAATCAAAGGAATATAATCCTTCTCATCTTACATTAATTATAACCTTATTATCAGATCATCATCATTAATAATTTTAATCCGGAATGAATAATTTTTCGAGAGTCCTTCTACTGCTGATCATAGCTGTTTCGGCAGGTTGTGCAAATCAGATTTCAGATAATATGACCATTAAAAATCCAAGATGCGAGTTCATGAATGAAGCTCTGATCGTAAGACCGGATCCCAGGTTCAGCTGGGAGCTCTCTTCGGATATTACCGGTCAGGTTCAGACTGCATGGCAGATAATAGTGAGTGATAATCTCCGAGAGGCAGAGAAAGAGAATGGAAATATATGGAACAGTGGTAAAAGAAAAGGGAATGAAGCCTTCGGGATTAAGCTTGAAGGAACAAAGCTCAAATCATTCACCCGGTATTACTGGAAAGTAAGGGCATGGGACAAAGACGGTCATCCAGGCAACTGGAGCCAGACTGCCACGTTTATTACAGGAGCCTTATCTCAAGCTGACTGGAAAGCTGAATGGATTGGAGATAAACCGGAAAAACCTCTGGAATATCCGCTGGCATACAAACATATTGGCTATCTGAGCTCATATACCGCCGATGCCTCCCGGGAAAAATGGGTTCAGATTGACCTGGGGAAAACGGAATCATTCGACATGATCAGACTATATCCGTCATTCAACGATGTGCTCAAAATCAAAGACTACTACTTTCCGTCGGCATTCAGGATTGAAGCAGGTGATGATAGAAAGAACTGGACGAAGATCACCGAAGAAAGCAATGTCGTTCTTCCGGGAGGAAAACCATATGAAATAAAGACCGGTAAACACAACGGAAGATATATAAGATTCACTGCAACCAGACTCAGGAAATACGCTACAAGGATCTTTGATTATGAAGATCAGGGAGATCCTTCAAAACAGTATGCATTCTCCCTTTCCGAATTAGAGATTGCCGATGGTGATAAGATCCTTTCCAAAGGATGCCATGCAGATTACAGGGATGCGCTGATAAAGGTCGACCGTGAAGATGGTTATGATCCGGATATGCTCACAGACGGGATCATCGGCACTCCTCCCCGTCCTGCCCGACGTCCGATACCTCCATGCCCGCTTATCCGTAAATCATTTGATCTGAGGGAAAAACCGGTTGAGGCGCTGGCTTTTGTTTCATCGCTTGGTGATTATGAGCTAACCTTAAACGGAACAAAGCCGGATGCAAGAGTACTTTCACCTGAATGGACCGACTACAATAAAAGGGTGCAGTATCAGGTGTATGATGTAACCGGATTGCTCGATAAGGGATCCAATGTTATAGGCGCTCAGCTTGCCGACGGTTGGTTTGCAGGAATGCTGGGCCCAACCAGATGGAGCGAATATTTCCCAAAAAGAGGCGCCTATGGACTCGACAGGAGACTGTTCTTTCAGATGATTCTCACGTATTCCGACGGGCATGCTGAAACGCTTCAAAGCGACGGTAGCTGGAAAATATATCATGATGGTCCTATACAGATGGCGGATAACTTCCTCGGTGAAAAATATGACGCACGTAAAGAAGTCCCGGGATGGAATCTGAAAGGCTTTAATGACTCTTCATGGGGAAATGTCTCCACCGGCGCTGACAGGGCGATCAACCTTGTCCCTCAGAACGATCAGCCTGTAAAGGTTATTGAGACACTGGAATCAACAAGCGTTACAAAGACGAAAAAAGGATACTACCTGTTTGATGTTGGGGAGAACATTGCCGGGTGGTGCAATATAAAGCTGAAAGGCAAACCGGGCGACGTAATTGTTATCCGTCACGGAGAGATTCTCGACACTTCCGGAGAACTTTATACGGAAAACCTGGGAGCAGCCGTCCAGATCGATACCGTAATTCTGGGTCCGTCAGGAGAAACAGTGTATGAGCCTCGTTTTACTTATCACGGTTTCAGGTTTGCGGAAATCAGCGGTCTGCGTGAACAGCCCGATAAAAGTATCCTGAAAGCAAGGGTCATCGCATCAGATCAGCCCAGAACAGGCCTGTTTGAATGCTCAAATCCAATGCTCAACCAGCTCAACAAAAATCTCAACAGGTCTCATGTCAGTAATATGATCGGAGTCCCGACTGACTGTCCACAGCGTGATGAACGATGCGGCTGGATGGGAGATGTCTACATATTTGCCCAGACAGCGATGTTCAACCGCGATATGGCTGCCTTTTTCAATAAATGGATGACCGACATTTTTGATGCTCAGTCGTCCCGTGGAACATTTCCTGATATAGCCCCGCATCCCTTCGCTTATGAGAAGCACTTTACAAACGCTCCGGGCTGGGCCGATGCCGCCGTTAAACTCCCATGGATCATGTACAGGAATTATGGCGACAAAGAGATCATTGATAATCACTTCGAAGCCTATGAACGCTACATTCTCAATATTCGTAAGAATAATCCTGATCTGATCTGGAAAAGCGGACTGGGACTCAACTATGGCGACTGGCTTAACGGAAATACCCTTAATGCAGCCGGATTTCCCAAAACCGGCGCCGAGATACCATCAACGGCTTTTTCCACGATCATGTTCTATAATTCTACCCGCACTCTTGCAAAAATGGCATCAGTAACGGGGAGAAATGATAAGGCAGATTATTATAACAGGCTGGGTGACAGCATTAAAATTGCATTCAGGGAACATTTTATTTCCCCTGATGGTAAGATTGAAGGAGATTCACAATCATGCTACGCCCTTGCCCTGTTCTATGATATTTTCCCATCTGAAATGGAAAAGACTTTCGAAAAGAGGATGATCGATAAATTTATCCCCTACTCGGGAAGAATGAACACCGGGTTTCATTCCACGCTTTGCCTGATGAAGGAGCTGATTGGAAGAGGATATGAGAATATAGCTTTCAGACTTCTCGAAACAAAGGAATTCCCTTCATGGGGATACTCAATCGAACAGGGTGCAACATCGATCTGGGAAAGATGGGACGGCTTTGTGAAAGGAAGAGGATTTCAGGGAGCAGGCATGAACTCATTCAATCATTATGCTTTCGGAGCTATCGGGGAATGGATGTATGAAAATATTGTTGGTATCCAGCCCGATCAGCAAATTACAGGATACAGACATTTCATACTGAAACCTGTGCCCGGAGGAACACTCACCTGGGCAAAAGGATCGTATAACTCGATCAGCGGGAAGATTGACGCATCATGGAAAAAGGAAGGCGATAGTTTCGAATATGACTTCACCATACCTGCCAATACCTCGGCAACGGTTATCATTCCTGCAAAAGAATCGGGTTCAGTAAAACTTATATGCAACAGTAAGGAAGGCAGCTCCGGTTCATTCACATCCGTATTTAAAAACGGACATGCAGTATTTGAGTTGCCGGCAGGAAGCTGGTCAATCCATTCGGAGACAGATAAAAAGGAAAATTAATAACCGGTCTTTCAGAATCCAGTCAATGAAAACAATATGTTACTTCCTCCCTCTTCTCCTGCTTCTGCCGGGATGTTCGAATGAGAAGACCAAACCGGATCAGGTCCGTCCGGAATTGAATATTCTACTTGAAGTTGTTTCAGGTAACGAAAAACCGGTTCTCACCAGTGGCGATCCCGGTACTCAGCAGAATAAATACGGATTTGAAGGAGGTACAGTAATAAAACTTAATGATAAATACCATCTTTTCACTTCTGAGATGACAGGAGATCCTAAATGGGTAAAAATGAAACTCGCTCATTGGGAAAGCTCTGACGGTAACCGTTGGGAAAGACAAAGCACAGTAAAGGAATCGGGCGGAGATTTCACAGGCAGGGATCCCAGGGCAGCCATCTGGTCGCCAATGCCTGTTTACAGTGAGAAGAGATCTTGCTGGATGATCCATTATGTAGGTTACCGATCGAAGCCAGACAGCGCCGGCATGTGGCTATCCAACTATGAGGGAAGGATATTCAGGCTTGCTTCTGCGAAAAAAGGAATTGGTGGTATCGATGGGCCATATCATGACGACGGACTGATTCTGGAACCCGGAAATGAATCGGATCCCTTTGAAGGTCTGCAGGGAACCGACTCATTCTTTCCATATAGCGCGGGAGACAGATACTATGCATTTTACGGCAGCGCGAGGACTGAACACATACCTATAAAGCTCTGGCAGGTCGGACTGGCTGTTTCCGACAATCTGGAAGGCCCATGGAAACGATGTAGTGAACTTAACCCTGTCGATCTCGATATCAGCTTCACTGAAAATCCGATAGTAACAAAGCTTGAGAATGGCACCTATGTGGCAATAGTTGATGCAGGATATGATTCTACAAGACTGAAGCGGTCGGCTTTCGGCTATTTCAGCTCACCCGACGGCATACACTGGTCAAAAGAAAAGCTTTGTTATCTTGAACATAAAGTGAATAAATGGTGGGATCATATGCGAACTCCGCTTTGTCTGATTAAGGAGAATGATGGTAATTACACCCTGTTTCATACTGCCTATACATCCGATGGTTATGGTTCAATCGGAAAACTTAAAATAAAGATCTCAGCCGACACAGTTAAACCCCTTTCATATCCTGACAAAAGACCTGTGTGCAGATACAGAATGGATGCATCGGATATCGGGGTGGTGATGCCTTATGATTGCGGCCCTGATTCCTGCGACTATCTTGGAGCGCGTGATCTCTGGGTCTTCAGGGCAAACGATTCCACTTACTGCATGCATTATGATGCAGCAGGACCAAAGGGTTGGCTTACATCGCTGGCTGTAAGCAAGGACCTTATTCATTGGGAGAAGAAAGGCCCGGTACTGCAACTGGGCAGTAAAGATGAACCGGATTCTAAAAGCGCCAGTTACGGCACAACTTTTTTTGATGGTAAAAAATGGCATATGTACTACCTGGGAACGCCTAATGTCACTCCAGCTCCCGATCTGATCCCTGCATTCCCGTATCTTACTTTGAAGGCAGAATCCGGTTCACCCTTCGGACCATGGAAGAAACGCAGGGACATTATCCCATTCACTACCAGAAAAGGAACATTTTACAGCTCGACAGCTTCTCCCGGATTTATCGTGAAAAAAGGAGATGAATACCTCATGTTCTTCTCTGCAGCCGATTTTACGATTAAAAGGACAATCTGTATCGCGAGAACCCATAATCCGGATGCACCCTGGAAAATAGACAGCCTTCCAATAGTACCGCCCGATGAACAGATAGAGAATACCTCACTCTACTTCGAAAAAACCAATAATACCTGGTTCCTGTTCACAAACCATATCGGACTCGGTAATGAAGGCGAATACACTGATGCTGTCTGGGTCTACTGGACAAAAGATCTGAACACCTGGGACCCTTCACACAAAGCCGTTGTGCTCGACAGACAAAATTGCAAATGGTCGCACAGATGCATCGGTCTCCCGTCAGTTGTAGAATATAAAGGCAGGCTCGCAGTACTTTATGATGCGCCTGGCGACGTGAGTGTCAGCCATATGCGTCGCAGCATCGGACTGGCCTTCCTGAAACTTCCGCTCACACCGCCTGAATAAATGAATATTTTGCACAGATACTATCGTCTTAATCACCGTTATCCGGTTAATATGTATCTTAATTAATGAATCCCATTTATTTTCTTACTTCTTGTAAGGATGGTATGGCAGTTGTAACCAGACTCTGGCATATTAAAATCATTGCCTCATCAGGAACTTATTTGACTGGCCCCGGATGGGGCCGAATGTGAATAACCCCGGGTCGCCAGCCCGGGGTGGTATGCCCAAACTTGACGCAGCGCCGAAGGTGCTGAATAAAGATACCACAGAAAGCAGAAAAATTAACCGGCACCTCCTGGCGACAGGGGTAAATCAGGTTGATTTTTAAATATTATTTGAATATGTAACAGAGAATTACAGGGTAATCCTTTTTGAAATATTAAAGATAAGGATTGCATCTAATTGGTAATGTGCGGATATTCGATTTCAAAAGATGTTTTTGTAATTTTACCGGACAACAATGATTCATAATGCAAGGAACTAGAGGATGGATCTGACTGTACTTGAAAATACATATTCAATCTTCCGGTTTGATTCAAACTCAAAGTTACCGGAGATTATCTTTTCATCAGAATTCTGCTCCGTTACACGCACCAAAGATGAATTATCAGTTGTGGCTGTACAGAATAGGTTAATCTCCGGATATTCCTCTTGTGAGCCTGACTGGCGGATAATTAAAATTAACGGACCTCTGGCCTTATCAATGACAGGGGTCCTGTCAGGAATCTCCGGGATTCTGAAAGAGACAGGCATTCCAATTTTCGTAATTTCTACTTATGAAACGGATTATTTCCTGGTAAAGGCTAATGATCTTGTAAGTGCAATCAATGCCCTCGGGAATGCAGGGCATACTGTTACAGATCAGTTACACGGGAAAATCTAATTCTACCTGTGTCTGAAATTCCTTATCTCGAAATGATCCATGCAGCCAGGTGCTGAGTTTCTTGGCTGTTGTACACATGTTAGCAACACTGTGATACCCCGCTAATAAACGGACAGATTCCTTAAAGTTAAAATGATCTGTTAATAATTCTGTACGGGCTATATTAAAATGGCAAAAACAACACTTAAATTCAGCTAACTTTGCAGTATGTACACCCAAAATAAAATAAAATTCTTTCGAAAATCCTTACTCGAATGGTTCAAAGTTAATGGGAGGATATTTCCTTGGAGAAAAGAAAACACTTCAAACTATCAGATAATTATTAGCGAAATACTACTTCAAAAAACTAAGGCAGAAACTGTTGCAAAGTATTATGATATTTTCTTCAAAAAATACCCTAATTGGAATAAATTAACAAAAGCAACCATCATTGATCTTGAGGAGATTCTCAAACCACTCGGGCTACAGAAGCACAGGGCAAAAAGACTCTTTAAAATCGCACAAGAATATAAAAATAAAAAAGGATACCTGCCAAAGAATAAAGAAGAATTGAATGAATCAAGTCTTGCAACTCAATATATATCTGGTGCGTATGAACTTTTCATATTAAATCAAAGAGCCGCTCTAATAGATGTGAATATGTCTCGTCTTTTAAGAAGATTTTTTCATCCAAAGGAGTTTCAGGACGTTAGAAATGACAAAATTGTGATTGATTTGGCTCGAAATGTTATAAATGTAAAGAGCTGTAAAGAATTAAATTGGGCAATTTTGGATTTTTCTGCAATGATCTGTAAATCTCAAAAACCGGATTGTCTGAACTGTCTACTCAAATCCAGATGTGAATTCTACCGGCAAAACAACTTCATCAAAGATCAAATTGATGAAACACAACTTGGCATAACCTATGATTTATTGTCACCTGACGATCTAAATAAACCTCTAAAAGTCGTTTCGCTATTTTCTGGATGTGGTGGCATGGATATCGGTTTTGAGGGTAATTTTTTGGTTCACAAAGATTCAGTAAATGAAAAAATAAATCCCAATTTTGGATCAAATTTAAAAAATGATCTAGTAAATCTTCAATCCACAAAATTCCAGACAGTTTTTGCAAATGATATTCTTCAAGAGGCAAGAAATGCTTGGGTAAACTATTTTAAAAAAAGAGGATATTCATCAGAAATATATCATGTAGAAAGTATCGTAGACTTGGTAAAAGCCCATAAAAATGGAGCTTCTATTTTTCCTGATTATGTTGATGTTGTGACAGGCGGATTCCCATGTCAAGATTTTAGCCTTGCTGGTAAAAGGAATGGATTTAATTCTCACAAAGACCACAAAGGGAATTTTATCAAAACTGATGTTGCTACTATTGAAACTAGAGGGCAACTTTATATGTGGTTAAAAGAAGTTGTAGAAATAACAAAACCAAAGATTTTTATAGCAGAAAATGTGAAAGGGCTGGTTAACCTGTCCAATGTAAAAGATATAATTCAACAGGATTTTTCATCTGCTAATGGAAATGGATACATTGTTATTGATCCTTTAGTTTTACATGCAGCAGATTATGGCGTTCCCCAATCAAGAGAAAGAGTATTTTTTATAGGAATTAAAAAAGAAGCCCTCAATAAAAAAGCGCTTATTGAATTATCAAAGAAAACTATAATAGACGAATATAATCCCTTTCCTTGTCCTACTCATTCATTCACGAAAAAGGGATTGAATTTAAAACCACCGGTAATTCTTGATACAATTTTTAAAAACTTACCTGAGCCAGAACAATCTCTCGATCCTTCTCAAATTTATTACTCCAAAGCAAAATTTATGGGTAAGCATTGCCAAGGTCAGACTGAAATCAAACTTAATAGAATCGGACCAACAATTAGATCTGAACATCATGGAAATATAGAGTTTAGGAGACTATCACTTGAGAATGGTGGAAAAAACAAATATGAAATTATTGACAAAAAACTTATCGAAAGGCGTTTGACACCAAGGGAATGTGCCTTGATTCAAACATTTCCACCTGATTATGAATTAGTAATTCCTAACGGTAGTGGTAGATTTTTAATAAGCCCATCAATAGCCTATAAACTAATTGGTAATGCTGTACCTCCATTATTAGCATATCATCTAGCGAGGCGTATTGAAGACCTTTGGGATATATACTTTAAAAAAGATAAGAATGGTAGTCTCAGTAAATCCAATCCCCAAAAAAGAGCAGTTCCAGTTTCTTCTTGACAATACGCTCACGGTATTATCAGAAGAATCCAAGAAAAAAAAATGAATATCTTGGATTACTTGGGAATAAGCTTGAAAATGTTGTGGCAGATATAATGAAACAAAATGCTATCGGTTCCGATTTTGAAAGTTCTATTGAGCTTATCTCTGGGCAAAAATTTCCTGATATCACTTCAAAAAAATACTACGGTGTCGAAGTAAAAACTTCTAAACAAAATCATTGGACTACAACAGGAAATTCAGTTTTGGAAAGCACGCGTGTTGACGGAATTGAGCGTATCTACATGTTATTTGGGAAAATGGTTAAACCCGTGGAATTTAGGTATAAACCATATAAGGCTTGTTTATCAGATGTTGTGGTTACACACTCCCCTAGATACCTCATAAACATGGAACTTCCTGATGGAGAAACAATCTTTGAGAAAATTAATATCCCTTATGATACTTTGAGAAATGAGAGTAATCCAATTAAGTGCATAACAGATTATTATCGTAAACAACTTAAACCTGGAGAAGAAGTCTGGTGGCTTGACCAAGACAATCCAAAATCGACAAGCTTAATAATTAAACTCTGGAATAATCTTCCCATTTCAATTAGAAAAGAGTTAATGATTTCTGCGATGGTCCATTTTCCTGAGATTTTTAGTAATCGTAGTGACAAATTTAATAGCCTCTCGGTTTGGCTCGTAAATGAACATGGAATTGTATGCCCCAACATACGAGATATCTTCACAGCTGGAGGACAAGGTGTTATTAATTATAATAAAAAGACTTACATTAATATTCCTCAAATAATCATCAAATTGACAGAATCAATTGACGAGGTTAAAGAGACTATAATAAACTCAAATAGAGAGGACTTAGCATCTTACTGGAATATTAAAGTTAACAACCCTTTTAATAACTGGATTGAACTAATCATAGGTAATACAATACACCTTGACTTAAAAATAAATCTAAACCAATTTCTCAAAGACAAATTTCTTAAATAATCTTGATCTTTTAACAAACCTTGTTGTAAACTCGACCGGTACTAAAGTCAATTTGCTTGTCACACTTTTTGCAGTTAGTTACTGCTTTTAAAAGAAGACCAATAACCATATATATCAATCTCACCAGTTCTTCCTATTGAACTCTCTTTACCTTGGTTTATGACCTGCTCGTAATAACCCTTGTACCGTGACCCTCGTAAAAACTCAAATAACCTTGTACCTGGACTGTTAATAAGTGCTCCAATCTCATCAGTATCCTCTGTTCAGGAATTGCTTATTTTTGAATGTCATGAACGGTTTGATAAACTGACAATACGACTTAAACCATGATAATAAGCATTGCCCAGACTATTCCGGTTAAAGGTAACCTTGAAAAGAACCTTGCCGGCCATCTCAGGCTTATAGAAATAGCCGTTTCGCATGATGCGGATCTGATTGTGTTTCCCGAGCTTTCTCTTACGGGCTATGAACCGGCTCTGGCTCCGGAACTTGCAACAGACCAGAACGATAAAAGACTCGATATCCTGCAGGAAGTAAGCGATAATAAAAAGATCTGGATAGCTGCAGGATTGCCAACCAGAAAGGATAAAGACATTTTTATAAGCCTGGTGTTTTTCAGACCCGGTCAGGAAAGGTTCACATATTCTAAACAGTTCCTCTATCCTACTGAAAGAGGAATATTCTCGCGAGGTAAAGAACAGTTCTTTTTCAGCCCGGACGGAAATACCATTATCGCTCCTGCAATATGTTATGAGCTTTCTGTCCCGGAGCATTCAATGAACGCCCATCTGAATAATGCGGCTATATACATAGCCAGTGTACTTAATTCCGTTAGTGGAGTAGATAATGATATCCGACGGCTTTGCGGTATTGCCCTGAAGTTTGGAATGACAACCTTCATGGCAAATTATGCAGGTAAGTCTGGCAGCTACGAATGTGCCGGAAAATCATCGGTCTGGAATAAAAAAGGCGAGCTTTTATCCCAGTTGGACGATATCAGCGAAGGCATTCTGCTATATGATACCGAAACAGAAAAGTCTGATTGTATCATTATACAGCAATCAGCCAATACCTGAAGACAGGCAGTCTACTCACTGACATAATTTCACAACCGGACGATCTCTGGAATTAATTATTCATATGGGGAAATTAAGAATAAAATATCTGTCATAACCCGAGTAAGCTAAGGACTTGGGAAAGGTACTGCTGAACTGGCTGCTGAAGCAGGAGCCTTCGTCATACAGGCCTCTCCCGTACCAACGAAGTATTGCCAGATCAAACCGGGGAAAATGTCTTCCTCCCATGCATCCATCTGTTCCTGAATTTCTATTAAAGTTGGCACTCCAGGTTCTTAATTAACAACGATTTTTACTAATTTCAAAGCACCATTTCATGAAACTAAAAACAAGCGCCTGACACAGAATTCACTAAATATTAAGTAAATGAATCCTGCCATTGGAAAGCTTATTATAAAACCTGGAACACATGGAAAAACTTAACATCCTCTGGACGACTGACAATAAAGACACTGTCCTCAACATGCTTGTCATGTATGCTTCCAATTCCGGGAAACACGGATGGTGGAAAAAGGTTAATCTGATTATCTGGGGTGCATCCGCAAAACTGGCAGCAAATGATCCTCAGATCCAGGCCGAGATAATCGACATGCTTCATCAGGGCATCACTATTGAAGCATGCAAAGCTTGCTGCGACAATCTGGGAGTTACTGAAAAGCTTGAGAAATTAGGTATAAATGTCAGGTATATGGGTGAACCGCTGACCAGCTACATAAAGGCAGGAGAACCTGTACTTACTATCTGATGCTGTTCTTCTACCCTTTCATAGTAACAAAAACTTCAGGTCTTTTAAGAAATATTTCGAAAAAAATTATATCGGAACCATGGATAAAGCAAAAACCATCAAAGCGTTGACAATAATCCCCGGTGTCGGCAAATCAATAGCAAACGATCTGTGGAACATCGGTATCAGGGGAGTATCTGATCTGAAAGGCAAAGATCCGGAAGTACTTTTTGATCTTTCCAATAAGCATGCGGGGGTTGTCCAGGACAGATGTCTGTTATATACTTTCCGGTGTGCAGTATATTACGCGGAGACTCCTGAAGATGAGCAGGAAAGAGAAAAGCTTCAATGGTGGAACTGGAAGGATAAAAAATAAAATTATAAATCCTTTAAGACCAGCATATTAAGACTATCTTCAGTAGTTACTCTCAGAAAGTTCTTCACCACCAATCTTGCTGTCCGTTCAGACCACCGCCTGGTTCAGAGTGGTTTCTACAGATATCTCCGTCATCCTTCGTATTCCGGATCGCTTCTTTCATTTACAGGCCTGGGGCTTTCGTTCAATAACTGGCTCAGTCTGGCAGTAATTTTTATTCTGGTTTTTCTGGCATTCTCATACCGCATAAGAGTGGAGGAAAAACTGCTGACCGGAAATTTCGGGTCTGAATACGAGAATTACATGAAGAAGACCTGGCGTCTGATTCCGTTTATATATTAGTCGCAGAGAAGCGAAGACTCAATTATGAAGCAAAGAAAGTCAGTTGGGCAACGGCACACTATCCTGTAAGATTCTTACTAACCTTTGGCCAGAATTAATCTGTATCGAAACTTCTTGTCATATTCCAAAATTTCAGTTACTTTACGTTGTTACATACTGCTTTACAAACCAGGATTATGACCGTTCCCCATCAGGCTTCTCCTCCCTTGCTCTATTACCTGATCATGGCCGGACTTATCATCTATGGGTTTGTCTATTTCCGGGACTCGGAATCGCCTTATATAAAGAGAAACTTTAAAAGATATTTCTTTCTCAGGAACCTGGATAATATTTACAAACCGTTCCTTCAACAGTATTTCAGTCTTTACAATTCACTTGATCCCAAGAATAAACTCATATTTGAAAGAAGAGTGCAGAAGTTCATCGATATGAAGGAGTTTATCCCAAGAGGCGGAATCAATATTATCACCCCCGAAATGAAGGCAATGATAGCAGGAAGCGCTATCCAGCTTACCTTCGGTTACCCTGATATATATTTTGTCCACTTCTGGAGGATACTGATCTACCCTGACGATTATTATTCAACCATCACTCACAGATATCATAAGGGTGAGGTGAACCGCAGGGGACTGATCGTATTATCATGGAAGAGCTTCAGGGAAGGTTTCGCAGATCCTTCTGACGGCCGTAATCTGGGATATCATGAAATGGCACATGCCCTGAGGCTTATCAATATTGTCGCGAATGAAGAGTATGATTTTTATGATCAGGATACTATGAATGAATTTGAAGATGAGGCAAATCTTGAAATAAAAAGAATTACCAGTTCGTCCCGGGGTTCGTCATTTTTCAGAGAATATTCAACTACGAATATGGATGAGTTTTTTGCTGTTTCAGTAGAGTGTTTTTTTGAGCTGCCGACGCAGTTCAGACAATATAATCCAAAACTCTATACACTGTTAACCAGGATATTGAAAATCGATCCTGAGAAAATTTATGCAGGAAGCTTTATAAAAAGCATCGCATAGAGCTGACACATGAGTAGTGACAAGGCCTTTCATTAGAATTCATAACAATCATCCGGTCAGGTTCAGAACCAGCCCGGCAAAGTTGCCCGGTTTGTGCCGGCAGAGATCGTTAGACAGTTCCACATTAATTACGGAACAATGCTCCATCAGACTGAAGAAATCGGTTGTAATGTCCTTAAAACAGAATTTTAACGGGTAATTTCCAGGGACAACAGATAATTTTATAATTCTGTTACAATCCTATATCTTTCGCTCCTTATTCAGTAGCAGATGCAATATTTGTACAGAGGTCAGTTTTACGGTAAGACAAATGAAACATTGAATCTTGACGGATTGACCCTGACCGATACTGAATATACTCACGAAAAAGTTGACTGGCATTATCACGAAATGCCATATTTTACCTTTATTCTGCAGGGTAATCTGATCGAAGGAAATAAAAATGAAGTCTATCATTGTCCTGCAGGATCACTGATCTTTCACAACTGGCAGGAAGCACATTATAATACCAAACCAAAAGGATACTCCAGAGGATTCCATATTGAGCTGGAGAATATATGGCTCCGGAACACTGCAATTAATCTTAGTGAATTGCAAGGCAGTATCTTTATTTCTGATCCTGGAAACAGATTGCTTTTTTACAGGATCTTCTGTGAATATAAAATAAATGACAACAATTCAGCTATTTCAATAAACAGCCTGATGCTGCAATTATTAGATAGCTTAAATACTTCCCGGATTACAGAACTCCGTAAAAGTCCCCTTTGGGTAAAAAGAATAAAGGAAATTCTCCGCGACAGCGGATATTCAGGATATTCTCTTATTGAATTGTCGGAAATACTTGATATTCACCCGGTGCATCTTTCCCGTGACTTCCCGAGATATTTTCATTGTACCCTTGGCGAATATATCAGGAAACTAAAAGTTGAAAAATCATTGTCCTGTATTAGCAACAAAAATCTCTCTTTAACTCAAATCGCTTACGAATGCGGCTTCTCCGATCAAAGCCATTTCACCCGCTGCTTCAAAGAAAATATCGGCATAAGTCCGCATGAATACCGCAAACAACTTCCTGATTGAACATTACTGACGTTAATTTCATTCTATTCCGGTAAACCGGATCTGATTAGCTTTGCTGACTGACAATAAAAAATTGAAAATGAAATATTTCATTATTCTGTGCTGCCTGATCGTATCAATTGAATGCCCCATATCCTACCAGGTTAAGGATATTGTACAAGCAGAAGGCATTAAAACTCCGCTCCGGAAAAACAATATTGGCAAAATTTACTTCACAGGTAAACGGATTGAAACATCAGCATTACAGAACACGGATTTTCTGAGATCATATACGCTGACTAATAAATCGAGCCTGCACTTTGTTGCTTTTTTCGACAACTCCCTCACAAATTATCTTCATCGTCTGGCTCCAGGGCTATCTTCAGATTCGCTTAATAAAACCGGGAACTATCAATTTACGCTTTATCTGGATGGGAAACCGGTCTATTGTAGTAATCTGAATCCTGGTGCACCAAGCAAGGGTAATCAGGATGTTGCAACATTACTAAACCGCCCGTTGATCGACAATCCCGATGCTGCCGCATCATGGAGCGAATTCCTCTGGACAAGGTTTCTGCATAACGGAGGCGACAGCTCTCTGACAGACGGAAATCATATTCTTAGGATGGAGATCCGTCCTTATATTAAAACTGATTCCGTCCTTACCGGAGAACTACTTGCTTCAGGGGATCTCTCCCTTAACGTGATAAGACATCCGCTGATAGATATTTCAGCAATTCATCTCAGTAAAATAAATCCTTTTGACGCTTTTGGAATATCGGATGTGCATTTTGATGTTCAGAAGATCCTGAAACTGAAAGGAGAAATTAACGAAGGTGTTTTCAAAAAAATCAACAGTGTAATCGTAATTAAAAATGGAAGTATCCTTATTGAGGAGTATTTCAACGAAACCGGCAGGGATACCTTGCATGATACGCGCTCTGTCGGAAAATCGTTTACCTCTACATTGCTGGGACTGGCAATAAAAGACGGATACATTAAGGATGAGGAACAAAGTTTGAAAGATTTTTATAATGTGAAATCCTTTCAGAATTATGATATCCGGAAAGAAAATATACCTCTGAAAGAGTTGCTCACCATGAGTTCAGGGTTGGATGGAAATGATGATGACGGTAAATCTCCCGGGAATGAAGAGAATATGTACCCATCACCTGACTGGGTAAAATTTGCACTTGATCTGCCTTTCAGGAATAACCCTGATGGTGAATGGCGTTATTTTACCGCAGGGGTAATTATTCTGGGAGACATTCTTGATAAAACAATCAGAGGAGGTATTGAAAGTTATGCAGACAAAAAACTCTTCAGTCCACTTGGCATCACCAGGTACAAATGGGAATATACCCCGGCCGGTGTTCCCAATACTGCAGGAGGCATAAGGCTGACCAGTCTTGATCTGGCCAGATACGGGCAACTCTATCTTAATGGCGGTTTCTGGAAAAACAGGCAGATCATCCCTGAAGAATGGGTCAGTAAAACTCTCTCAAAACAAAAACAGATCCCGGACAGGATAAATGAGTTTTATGGATATCTGTTCTGGAACAAAACCTTCCTGATAAATAATAAATCATATGAGGCTTTTTACTGTGCCGGTAACGGAGGAAACTATGTAATGATCTTCCGCGACCTGCAGCTTGTAGTTGTAATCACTGCCACCGCGTATGGGCAACCTTATGCTCACCGTCAGGTAAACAGGATGCTTTCGGACTATATTCTGCCTGCAGTTGTTGAGTAAACAGTCCGGATTCATCTTCCGGTCACTCTTTAATTCAGGACTCAGACATATTTTTGAAATTACATTGAAATTGCTACCGTGAGGAGCATTGTGTTCTGGCAGAAATGAGATATTTTTACCAGCATGAGTAGCACTTACAGTTATCAGAAAAATATTTCCCCGCGGATATCTCAATGACCTTTTTTCAATTTTTTGGGTGTATATGACATTTCAATATGTTAAAACTGGATTAAATGATAAAACAATCTTTTTCAAGAAGGGAGTTTGTAACGCTTTTAACAGGAGGCGCTGCCGCGGTTCTCATCTCCTTTAATACTGCCTGCAAAAACAAGATCAGCAGATGGCGTTATCTGAATGAGGAAGAGATAGGCCTGCTGGATGCAATTGCTGAGCAGATCATCCCTACTGATGATTTTCCGGGAGGAAAATGGGCCAATGTGTCAAATTTCATTGACAAGCAACTTGATTCCTATTACAGGGACCGCCAGTCTGAATACAGGGACGGTCTGTCTGCCTTTCAGAAAACAGTGATACAGCTTAAATCCAAAAAGTTTGAAGATCTTCCTTTTGCAGAACAGACAGCGCTTCTCGAAAAAATGGAGTCAGGTGATTTCCCCGGGGAATATTGGAAAAACCACTCTTCATCAGGCTTCTTTGATATGATCCGGCAACATTCGATGCAGGGATACTATGGAAGTCCCGTTCATGGCGGAAACCGTGAATACATAAGCTATCACATGCTTGGACTTGATTATCCGAACATTATCGGACAAAACAGGTATAACGATCTGAGCTGGCGTATATACAATCCTAAATCTCCTGAAAATGGCAAATAAACACGTTAACGCTGTTGTGGTTGGAGCCGGCGCTGGTGGCGGGGTAGTTGCAAAAGTACTTGCCACTTCAGGTCTGTCTGTGGTTCTTTTTGAGCGAGGAAGATGGCATACTTTTGATGAACATGGAGATGATGAACTGACTTCTCAACGGACATTTCCCCTGAAATGCGGCTTTGGACCCGATAATGATAAAAGCTGGAGAATGGTTCCCGACGGTAAGAACGGATGGGCGAAAGTTTTCCCGAACGACTGGGCTTACGGAAATAACGCTGCCTGCGTTGGAAGCGGAACAGTATCATACGGTGCAATGGCCTGGAGATTTCAGCCGACAGATTTTCATCTGAAGACCACATATGGCGCTGTCCCGGGAAGCACTCTTGATGACTGGCCAATAAGCTATGATGAACTGGAACCCTTTTATGAAAAAGCAGAATATGAGCTGGGTGTTTCTGGTGATCCCACAAACGATCCGTTTGTACCTCCGAGAAAAAATCCATATCCCATGCCTGCCTTTTCATATAACAGGGAAGGGATCATTCTTGAAAAGGCTGCAAAAAGATTGGGTTTACATCCTTTCCCGATACCAATGCTGCGAAATTCGGTATTCTATAATGGACGTCCTGCCTGCATCAGAATGCGCACATGCGTCGGTTTCGCCTGCCCGGTAAACGCCAAGGCAGGAACACAGAACACTGTAATTCCAATAGCAATAAAGACTGGGAATTGTGAGCTTCGGACAAATTGCATGGTGAGTGAAATAATTGTTGACGATAAGGGCAAAGCGAAAGGAATTAAATATTTTGATGCCGGGAACAAACTGATGGAACAGACTGCAGATCTTGTAGTAGTTTCAGCTTCAGCCAGCGAAACAGCAAGACTTCTGTTAAACTCAAAATCAAAACTGTTCCCGAATGGCGCGGGCAACAACAACGGATGGGTAGGCAGGAATATACAGGATCACGCATATACGGGAGCCTATGGCCTTTTTGCTGATGAAGTGTACGATGACGTAGGTCCGGGCGCCTGTATAGCAGTTAATGATTTCAATCATCGTATGCCCGGCACTATCGGGGGTGGCGTGCTATGTAATGAATTTATCCGGATGCCCTACCAGTTCAGCACAATACGCCCTTCAGGCAGCAAATCATGGGGTAAAGAACATAAAGATTTTCAAAAACAGTTTTTTAAGAGACACATAGCCGTGCACGGACCTGTTCAGGAAATGCCGGTATTTGACAAGAAGATCGAGGTAGACCCTGTTGTAAAGGATTTTTGGGGCATCCCTGTCGTACGGATAAGTGGTTTCAGGCACGATAATGATATAAAAACAGGACAAATTCTTGCCGACAAGGCTGAAGAATGGCTAAAGGAGGCAGGCGCTATTCGTACCTGGAAATCCGTCCCCGGAAAAGCAAGTACGCCGAGCCAGCACCAGAGCGGAACCTGCCGGATGGGGAATGACCCTAAAACTTCTGTAACCAACCGTTATGGCCAGTTACATGAAATTGACAATGTTTTTATTGCCGATGGCAGCCTTCATGTAAATAATGGCGGCTATAACCCCGCGCTTACCATACTCGCTCTCGGTTATTGGGTAGGCGGCCATATAACCGATATGTGGAAGGGGACACACATGAAATAAGAGAATCAAGACCAGTTATGAGTTTTTGAATTTTAAAGGATCCGGACCAGATGAAAAAGAGATATATTATTATTTCAGGCTTCCTTGTACTAATTGTGGTATTTCTTGCCAGCTACTCCCGCTGGAACGCGGCTGCACCTACAAAAACCTGTGCAAGCTGTCATGAGATCTCACATTCGGTCGACCTCTGGGCCGGATCTACTCACAGGAACATAGCCTGTAAGGAATGCCATGGGACCGCACTGAGCGAAGGGATGCACAGCCTGAAAGAAAAGGGATCAATGGTCTTTCATCATATCGGTACAGTAAAACCTGAAGATGTCAGAATCTCAGAGGTCCAGCGTTTGGATGTGATGAAAAGATGCATTGCCTGTCATCAGACAGAATATGCCAAATGGAATTCAGGTGGTCATACAATGACTTATTCAGAAGTCTTTCTTAATCCGGCCCATAACAAAGCCGAAACCATTTATGACGACTGTCTGCGCTGCCATGGGATGTTTTATGACAAAGGAAACATAACCAATATTGTGGAACCTCTCGATTCCGCGGGTCCGTGGAAATTGAAAGATGCAAGCCTGACTGACCGCCCTGCAATCCCATGTTTTGCTTGTCACCAGGTTCATCAGCAGGGAAATCCGGAAATAAAACAGAAAACTGAAACTCCTGCATCATTCCACTATTCAAGATCAAAGAAAACTCTTGCCTCATTCTATTACAGAAGAGATAAGATGTATTTCCCAGTCACTTCGATTTCAAATCAGGACATAACTTATCAATCGGCATCAGTCAAAACTTCAAATGATCCTAATCAGCGTCTGTGCGTTCAATGCCATTCATCAAACGCATTCAATATGGCAGGTACAGGTGATGATCGCACTCCAAGGGGAGTTCATGAAGGAATAAGCTGCCTTGCATGCCATGATCCTCATTCAAACTCTGCGACATCTTCCTGTAAAAATTGTCATCCTGCCATCTCCAACTGCAAACTGGATGTGGAAAAGATGAATACTACCTATAATGGTAAGTCAAGCAGGAATAATATCCATTTTGTTTCGTGCACTGACTGTCATGTTAAAGGAAGGCCTGCTAAATCTGCCAGGCTGTAAAAAGTTGTTTTTCCTGATGGCCCGTTTTCCTGTAAAGGAACCTCCGGGATCATCATAAGGAGCCAGTTTTCCGGTACTGCACTAGGATTTTTCCTCAGATGATTAAATTCGGTATTGTAAAATATACTGTTGTACCCTGCCCTGATACCGAGTCAATCCATATTTCACCGTGATGTATTTCAACTATTTTTTTACATATCGTAAGTCCTATTCCACTCCCTGCATATTCATCTTCATTGATTTGCAGGCGATAAAACATATTAAATACTTTCTCAAGCTGGTCTTCCGGAATTCCGATGCCATTATCGCTGATAGCAAATTTCCATTTCCCGTTCAGCTTCTCTGCTTTAATTTTAATCTCAAGATGACTGTTTTTTCTCTGATACTTTAAAGCATTGGATAAAAGATTCATAAACACTTGTCTTATCTCATCCTCGTACACATTAAGCACTGGCATTTCTGTTACTTCGATGGATGCAAAGGAAGTGTCAATTAATGATTGAAGGTCATTTATGACATCAATAATCAGATCATGAATTTTCACTGAACCAAGTTTTTTTGTCAGACCTAATCGACTGTAATCTGACAAGCCCAGAATATACGAGTCCATTCTTTCAGCTGATCCCTTAATAATATTTAAATATTTTGTGACATTTACATCAAATAGTCCACCATAATCTTCCTCGATTATCTTGATAAAATTCCTGATGGTACGCAGAGGTTGCTGAAGTTGATGAGATGATATATATGCAAACTGTTTCAGTTCTTTATTATCAGAGATATACCTGTCGAGTTGTTCATAAGCGTTTGTTAATTCTGTCATTCTGGATTTCAGCTCTTTTTCCTGCTGCTTAAGCTTGGTGATATCTACCAGGCTGATAAAACATTGCTGGTTCTCTTTAATAGTGTGACCCGTAAGGAAAACATCTGTCGACAACAGACTTTTTTCATTTGATAAGCACACCTCACAAGACTCAATGGTGTTATTGGTAAATGCATTCTCCAGGAAAAGATTATAAGTCTTCCTTGTCTCGTTTGAAATATGTATCCCGAATCTGCTATTTATTAGCTTCTGACGTTGCTTGCCAAGCATGCTTGCGGCTTTGATATTCAAATCCTCTATTTTACCTTCCCGGGAAAGTGACATATACCCTGTTGGTGCGAAATCGTATAATTCAGCATACTTAATGGCATCATTCACGGCGCTTTCATTTGCCAGTCTGAGTTCTTCATTCACGATTTCCAGTTCTATCTGATGCACCTGAAGTTCATGAAGAAGTTTGCGCTCATCCGCTTCAGAACTTTTCTTATCCGCAGATGTTGATCTCTTCCTGAATTGTTTTTCAGCTTTCTGACGTACTATTTTTCTGTCAGGATTCGATAAATATGGCGTCTTCATTGTTGAAGCAAATTATGTTCACGAAGAATCTCAATAGTTTTATTTAAATCTTCTTCCAACTTTTTAGCGACTGAAATATCAACAAAGGTTATCACTAATCCTTCTATTTTATCATCGAAGGTACGGTAAGGCATTATCCTGACTTTGAACCATCTATTGTCGAGGGTGGAGATGTCAATTTCCCTGAAAATAAGAGAACGCAATACTTCTTTTGCATGTTCCTCAATTTCAGGATACTGCAAATCAGAAACCATTTCAGTAAAAGGCCTGCCAATATCGGATGACCGTAGCTTATATATCCTGGTTAATTTGTGTGTAAATCTCCGTATATTCAGGTCTCTGTCCAGAAACAGGGAAGCTATTTCGAGGCTGTTGAGAAGGTTCGTCATATCGTTATTAGCCTCCAGGAATTCAGTGACTTTACTCTGCAATTCATTATTCACTGTCTGAAGTTCCTCGTTAAGACTTTGCATCTCTTCCTTTGAAGTTGTAAGCTCTTCATTTGTTGATTGCAATTCTTCATTGGTGGATTGAAGTTCCTCGTTTAACGACTTTAATTCTTCCTGGGAAGTCAGCATTTCTTCCCTTGTACTTTGCAGCTCATCAAGCGTACGTTGCAACTCTTCTGCGGCAGCATTCTCATGAAGGTCATTATTCAGTTTCCCTTTTTTGGATTTTTGTCTTATCGGGTTTGGATAATTTGCCACATCCGAAAAAACTATTATAATAGTTCCTCTGAATGCATCAGGTTTTTCCGTGGATTGAATTGTGACATTGACAAGATTAGTACCTCCATTGTTTTCGATTTTGACATTTCGTAGAATAATTGGCTCGTAAGTCTGCCTTGCTTTCCGGATTGCACCCGATAATTCGTGTCGTAAACCTTCACGAGCCATGGCGTGGATGTTCATGTTTGCTTTTCCTGCTGCAGGTTCCAGATATTTACCTGTCCGGCCGGTAATATAAAGAATGTCTCCCTCCTGATTTATTAATACGCTGGCCGGGGCAAATTTTTGAAGCAATAACTGATCGGCAAAAATCTGAACATTTTCAATAGCCTTAACCGGAGGTATTTCTTCCTGTGAACGTTTAGGGAAACGGGGAGAAAAATTCGGGAAATCCATATTTTCAATTTTCATTGAAGTAACCGAACGTTTGTATAGTTTTAATTTTGTATCAAGAGTGCTAAAAAGACTGGAATGGGAATTAACATTTTCGGCGCTGCCAAGCAACAGAATACCGCCTTCCCGCAGGCTGTAGTGAAACAAGTTAATCAGTTTTTTCTGCAGATCAGACTCAAGATAAATCAATAAATTACGGCATAACAGAAAATCCACCTTGGTGAAAGGCGGGTCCTTGATAACATCCTGCTGTGCAAATACGATCATTTCACGCGATGAAGTATTAACGCTATAACTCGTTTCGTTGATCGTAAAATACTTATGTATCCTTTCGGGTGTCACATCTGTAACGATACTTGAATTGAATACCCCCTTGCGTGCAATTTCAATGGCATCTTTGTCCAAATCACTGGCAAACACCTGTAAGGATATTCTTTTCCTATACTTAACCTGTTCGTATGCTTCGTTAAAAATAATTGCAAAAGAGTACGCTTCTTCACCTGTCGAACACCCTGCTATCCAGACTCTAAGGACATATTCATCAGGCAATTCATTTAATAAGTCGGGAAGAACCTGTTCCCTTAACTTATTCCAGACAGAAATATCCCTGAAAAAACTTGTTACACCAATCAGCATTTCCTTAAAAAGAATCTCAAGCTCCATCGGATTTCCCTGCAAATAGCGGACATAATCCACAATCTTACTGATCTGATGAATACTCATGCGCCTCTCTATGCGCCTGTATAGAGTACTTTTTTTATAGCTGGAAAAATCATGTCATGTCTGTTCACGAAGCAGGATGACAATTTTTTCGAGATTATTCTTATCATCAAGAATGTTCTGACCTGAAATTACAGGACTAAAACTGAGAAGAGCCTGAAGTTTTGCCGGCAATTCGTTTGCATCAGCGACTATATCAGCTGTAACAGCGGCAATAGCGCTATCAGGCATTCCGGCAAATTTTGAATTCGAAGGATCCTGAACCAATACAATTCCGTTCTTTTCTTTTATCGCTTTAACACCCAGACTGCCATCAGAACCCATTCCGGAAAGAATAATGCCTATGCTTCTTTCCTGAATGTCATCTGCCAGTGAACGGAAAAAAACATCAATGGGAAGTCGCAAACCTCTTGATTCGACCGGCTCGAATAAATGAAGATAACGATTAAGAATAGACATACTCCTGTTTGGAGGAATCACATAAACATTGTTGGGTTTCACTTGCAGATGATCAGTTACCTGAAGCACCTTCATCCTGGTAGTTCGCTGCAATAGTTCAGGCATGATGCCCTCATGATTAGGGTCAAGATGCTGAATTACAACGAATGCCATTCCCGGGGCATCAGATATATTTGCAAAAAACTGTTCCAATGCTTCCAGTCCTCCTGCCGATGCACCAATGCCAACAATTGGAAAACTCAGATGATTTGAATTCATTTGTCTTTCAGGAGTTATTGAAGATTTTATTAAAGACTTTCCTCCAATTGCCCTTCTCATTCAATTTAAGTTTACTGTATTCCGGAAAAACGGATGCGGAAAATCAATCTTCCATTTCATTCACTTACATCTGACCAGCAACAATAATAATACCCGTAAACACTAATTTCAGGAAAATTTAAATTCAGCAAAAAAAAATAGAAAATGACTGGTTATTCTTATGACTTTCCAATACCTGTAAACACGGTCAGAAAAGTAAGGTTCATCTACCTATACTACTGCTTAAAAGTAAATTACACAAAAATACCGACCCTTCATGAAAACAAATCTACAAATTTTCTCTCAGATAATCAGGTGATTTCAGAGGTGAATATTGAAAAAATGCGAATATTACAGACCCGGCTTCGTCAATGAAAAAATGCATTTGCAAATCCGGATAACCTCATTGATTTACTTGCTGTGCTGTACATGTGAAAATTGCCTTTGTTGTTGCCACTACTATCCTATTGTAGATGATGCAAAGATGGATCCGGAATTATGCATATAAGACATATCTGAGCCGGATATGCATGCCGGCAGCATTGCCGGCTCCGGGAATTGCTTTGGCAACAATCAGCCGGCAGGGCTGGCGGGCAGCAACCGAAATGCCGCTGAGCCTTTACAATATGAATGAATCGCGGTTTTGCTGTAATTGTTGATTAAATCCTGAAACATTTGACCTGAAATGAGTTGCTTTATTCATGTACAACAGTCTGCCCGGAAAGTTGCAGGACATAATATTAATCACCGTATTTCGAAAACATTTAGTAGTTTGCACACCATAATAAGTTATGCGTTATGATCAGTGAGACGCAACCAATATGGAAATTTATCATCTATGTTTTAGAGTTAACAGTTTTTTAAGCGATATGAACAGACTACATTTATTTACAGCCTCCATAGTTTTTGGATTAATTTTTACCAGTTGTCTCAAAGACGAAGAAAAAGATAAAGAAAAAATCGTTGAAATAACCATTTACCCTGAGACTGGATATGGGGCAAGTATATTGAGCGATATCTGGACTCAGCCTTTGATTTTTTCTGATAACGATGACAATCAGAAACACGTGCTGCTTGATATAATTTTTGATGGCCTCGACTTTGACTATGAAAGGGGATATCAATATACCTTGAAAGCGAAAAAAATCTGGATGCATAATCCACCACAAGACGTTTCTTCAATTAAGTATGTTTTTATCGGACAACTTTCCAGGGAGAAAATCATTACTGAAGACAGTGAAGAAACCCTTGAACTTTTTGTATCATCAAAAACTGTAAAGTTTACACCTAAATTCCCGGGTGAATATGAAGGAACTGAATCCTCCCCAAAGATTTATGATGCTTTACAGGCAAAAAAAACCGGCACACTCAATTGGATGGCTATCACTGAAATTCAAGGATTTGACTTTGAAGCAGGTTATGAATATCTCTTGAATGTTAAGAAAATAACAAAAGCTGAACCTTATCTGGTTAGTTATAAATTATTAAACATCGCATCGAAAACACTCAAAGAATAACAGCTTATAACGCGTAATATTGACAATGGTTGGCGAAGTGCATCCTCCCCTGCATCAGGGGTTGTAAAGAGGACATTGACGAAGCCCGTAAACCAATCTTGGCACTATTGTCATTCTTCAGATTATCTGAAGTAACTTAACAGGAACTCCTCTTCCAAATAATAACACGAGAAAACCATTCGGGCCTGACTCAAATCTTTGTTCGCTCAACATTGTTGTTCCTGGACAATAGTTGCCGTGCTGAAAAAAATATAACTCATGCATCAATTTATCCGGTTATAGAATTGAGCCGGACTGTTTTTACCCATGCTGTCTGATGATTTCAGACATGATATTCTGCCCTATAAACAGAATATAGTAAAGGTTAAAACAGGCAAAGTCTGACAAATTGAACAGGAATATTTTAATCAGTATAACTGAGGCTCTTTCACGCACAACTCAATACCGGATAACAGATCTCCAAAAAAAAAATTCAGAATTGGCTCCTGTAATCCTATCTATTATGTAATTTAGTGACAGTGAAAGTTAAAAGTTAGGCATAAGTGGTGTAGTGTGTTGTTATTCTGCGGGTTGGTTGATTCGGCTTATGTGACTGACGGGGCGGAAGCGTCTGGAGCACAGGGCACAGATCGGAACGTAGTGGAGATCCGGACCGAAGCGTCTGGAGCACTGAGCGTTAACCCATTTCGCGAAAAGTGAATGGGCATGTATAATTCCGAGTAAGATTGCTCTCAAAGGACTAAATCCGGATTTATCAGGATGAAGGAAGATATATCTATCTTTGCCTAACGCTTTTACGTGGATTGAAATAATGAAAATAAATACTGATTGTTTTCAGGCTTACACAACCTTATCAGGCTGTAAAGTATGAAAAAATCAGGGATACAAACAAGTTATAGCTAATGCAATAAAACCCGAACGCCAAAAGTATTACCTTTATGATTTGAAAATTCATATATGCCAAATCTATATATAATAGCTGGTTGCAATGGTGCCGGTAAGACAACTGCATCTTTTACAGTCTTGCCTGAAATGTTAAACTGTGATGAATTTATCAATGCTGATGAAATAGCACGGGGACTTTCACCCTTCAATCCTGACAGAGCAGCGATTGATGCAGGGAGATTGATGCTTACCAGAATTGACGAGTTGTTATTAAAACAAAAGGATTTTGCTTTTGAGACAACCTTAGCAACAAAAAGTTACGCCATTACTATCAAGAAAGCACAAGAAAAAGGATATCTGATCACATTAATTTTCTTCTGGCTTGATTCTGTTGACTTAGCAATTGAAAGGGTTAGGACAAGAGTTCTTGAGGGAGGCCATAATATCCCTAATGCTATTATAACCAGACGATATTTCTCTGGACTTAAAAACCTTTTCAACCTATATATGCCGATTTGTGACTACTGGATGGTATTTAACAATTCAAAAACTCCTTCAGAACTAATTGCAGAAGGTTATTCTGACATAGATCTTGACATTAAAAATATTAATACCTTTGACACCATAAAACATCTATCTCAAAATGACAAAAAAAGATAATTTAATAAGAGCAAAAATTATCAAGGGACTGGAAATTGCACATAAAAAGTTGATCCAGACTAAAAAAGATAGAAATCTTGAGTTGGTTATCTCAGATAACGGTAAGGTTATTCACATTCATCCCAAGGACTTGTAACAGTTCAAAAATGCACTAGCTATAACAAAGGCTAAATATAATGCGGGGTTCAGAGCTATTCGAAAATTTGTACAACGCTCCAGGTTTTCAGGCACCGCGACTGTTCCATCTCCCGCAAACCCGCACTATACTTAGCCTCAAACGTTATGTGGCATAGCTCGCAACTTCCAATACCGTCTACACTAGAGAATTTATCATGACACTTAAATTTTGTCCGTTTACCAGGACTCATCCAGCTGGACAACTTTATCGTGACACCAAAATCCTGCCCACTTACCGGGACTTTAAAAAAGCTACGCCACATAACGGTAATGATTGAAATACGAATTAATTGCCTGGGTTAGGCTACTAGCAATTTTTCAGTAAACATCAAGATAAAATTCGCGACTGATATTTTTTATAGCTTTTATCTATAGAATTCTAGAGATAGTTTAACTAAATCAGTACATTTTTAACTCTTTTAGCATAACTTTATTCTCCTAATTACTTAATTACCATATTAATCTTGGGATAACGAGTATTCATTTTTTAAAGTAGTATATAATGTTTTTTAATCGATATTTTGGAATTGAAGGACACATTTGGATGAGTGGAGCTCTAAGAGGTTATGAATTGGATTCAGAAAGAGGTAAGTGGATAACCCTAATAAGACTTTACTATCCAGAAATTTATATTCTTGCAGTACTTAAATGTAAGAAGAAACTCTGGAAGTTAACCACAAGCAACTTAGATGACTTAATTCTAAGTCTTTGCAAGAAGATCGGTTTTGACATTTCTAAGGCAAATGCAATTGCTTTTTATGTACAACAAACACTTGAACTAAAAGAGCCAATTACAAATAAGATAACGGAAAGCATTGAATTTAAGTATTATCTACAAGAGGGTCTTTTCTCAACACATTTCGATCAATACAAAGCATTTAGGGAAAGAATGCTAACTCTTCTTGAGAATCACAACATAAACCCAAACAATCTCGACTTTAGAAATTATATCTAATCTCAATTTTTCCAAGGTAAAAATTAATCCTTCAAAACTTTATTAATATGTACGAATCACATCCAACATTTAAACAACCAACTGATGGGAATGTAAAGGTATGGCGATACTTAGATTTTACGAAATTTATTTCAATGATTGATACATGCAGGTTGTACTTCACTCGATCCGATAAATTTAATGATCCATTTGAAGGATCTTGGCCAAAAATAAATATTGATGCAAGAAAAACGGCACCTTTTGAATTAGATGAAAAGGCCCAACAAATTTATTTGGAGAATATGGCAAAATTAGGGGTATGGGATAAAAGATGGCCTAGATTTATTGCTGTAAACTGCTGGCATGAAAATAATTATGAATCTGCAGCTATGTGGAAGCTTTACTTAAAGAGTGATGAAGGAATTGCAATTCAATCAACTTTTAATCTTCTTAAGAAAAGTATTACCGATGATGAGAAAGTATATATTGGCAAGATAAAATACATAGATTATGAAAAAGAATTCATTAATGCAGGAAATTTACTTGAGCCCTTTGTTCACAAAAGAAAGAGTTTCGAACATGAGAAGGAAATTAGAGCGGTAACCATTAAATATCCAAAAGTTGAAAGTTCACTAGACTTTTCAAAAGATACTATTTTAGATGGGATACCTCTTAAAGTCGATATCGAAACATTAATTCAGAAGATTTATGTTGCCCCTAATGCACCAAAATGGTTCTCAGAATTAGTACTAGCCGTTGTGAAAAGATATGGATACGATTTTGAAGTAATCCAATCCCAATTAAACAATGCTCCATTTGTTTAAGAAGAATTGATTTAGATAAAAAGCTTAATAATGGATTCGAACACATTTTAAAAAGCAAAATATAATCCCGATTTTGGACAATAATCCAAGCCTTGACTTGCAAGATTATCTTATTCAAGAATACTTTAACCTGCTACGACCACATAACACGGATGGTATAGTTAATTGCCTTCTGCAGCCCGGACAGCTTCGCAATGCATGAGAAAGTCTATAAGATCAATTTTAAGCCACTTATTTAACTTCAGGCACCTTGACTCATCCGTTTGCCGAGACAAAGTCAGTAGGGCTGCAGGCCGACGCGCAGTTGGCAGCGTTTTTTGCTCTCCGTTTATAAAATGCACCTTGACAAATAAATTGCGTTTTCATTACCGGGACTCATACGTAATCAGCTTTTACCGTGACAAGACAACTTTCGTCCACTTACCCGGACTGGCAAAAAACTCCCCAACCCTGACACGGACGGCACCTAACCATACCACCGAGCCGTTAGCGGGCATTTTAAGTGCGACACGAAGTCGTTTGAACAATTGTTAGACGTTCTTTAACAAGACTGATTTAACCTCATGTTCCATCATGAGTAACCTACCGGCACATGCTTCAATGGCAACGTTGGGGTGTGAAGCTGCCGGGAAAAGACTCTCTAAGGGTTAGCAACATTCCCAAAGGGGTTGGTTTGGATGGTATGGTGAAATTAAATGAACTGCTGTTGACGTACCGTCATGCGCGAAAATGTGAAAGTTGTTGATACACATTGGCCAAAAGGCGAGAAGACAAGATGCGAGTACGTTATCTATGAGCACATGGATGTTGATCTTCCGGTATATAGGCAGCACCTAACCCACCCTGTTGTTCATTCGAAACTTGGTAAGCCTGTATAGTTCCCTGTTAAGGGTAAGCTTGTCGTAAGACAAGAACAATACTGTGCAGGTAAAGGACGATAAAGAAAGCGAAGGCCTCCTTGTAATGAGAAGGATAGAGGGTTCTAAATGCCTCCGATGAAAATCGTGCCCACTTTTATCGGGTTCTCATTTGCGAGAAAGAATTAGTAAGTTCTTTGTTCAGGGATTGCAAATGTATTTCGTTTTATACGAAATGTGCTCCTGTTACATTTATAATGGCGGAACATTAATTCAAAGTATCGCAAAGGCAAGATCGTTAACTTTTTACTAACTTGCTGGTTGGATTAATTCCGGCTTTTGAGAGCTTGAGCCGTATGAGGTGAAAGTCTCACGTACGGTTCTTAGGGGACAAAGGCGGAGTAATCCGCCTGAGTTACCCGACAACAACACATATGATGAGATTAGATCAATTCTGTAAGCAAATAAAATACATTATTAAATACTTTTCAATATGATAAAATTGATGAAACAAAATCTATTTATTGGTGTGTTTATGTTTATTTCTTCTTGTGCTTCAATGACACCAATTGCTGTAAATAACACTTTACCAACTCTTACTGAATCAAAATTCATAACTCAAGCCCAAGCTGAAGAGGCAATAAAAGCAAACAAATGTAAATATTTGGTTAAGGGAAGAAAATACACTGCACCAATTGGCCTTACTACAAAAAATGATTTAAAAAATGGTGCAAAAGGTATCGATGAATGGGTAAAGTTAGATGGTGGTAATGCTTATGTACTTGTCAGCTATAATTGGATTACTGTTGACGTCAATGGATCAACTCAGCTTCATTTAGAATTTGACACTATGCGATGTGAATAAAGGAAAACCCACAAACATACCAAAACACGGCATTGAGAAGTATAAAATAAACAACGAATCGCCAACAGCGTGTATAAGCCATTGCTGGCTGAGGGGTTGCGTAGGTCAGTTCACTTGGTTATCTTGGCGTAACTCGATAAGTAAGCGCTTTGGCCACGCAACGGCTCATACACGCGGACGTTGTGTACAATGCTAAAAATCAGGACACTTGCAAGTTCCGTAAGATTTATTAAATTTGCATAAACTGAAATCAAATGTATCTGGACAAATACAAAAGAGATATAAATGTGCTTTGCAAACAAAACAGAGTTAGATCCTTATATGTGTTCGGATCTGTTCTGACAGATAAGTTCAATGATAAAAGTGACATTGATTTATTGGTAGACATTGATTCGTCTGATCCCTTAGATTACGCTGATTATTATTTCAGTTTAAAATTTGCTTTGCAGGAGTTGTTTAAGAGGCCAATTGATTTATTGGAAAGCAAAGCAATGAAAAATCCATACATAATAAAGAATATCGATCGTTCAAAATTTCTGATCTATGGAGTTTGACATAAAAGCTTGTTTAAAAGATATTGAGCAAGCAATTGCAGAAATCTATGAATTCCTCCCCAACGAAAGAAATTTCTTTGCATTTCAAAAGGACCTGAAAACTCGCAAAGCAATTGAGAGAAATATTGAGATAATAGGAGAAGCTATGGATAGGATATTAAAAACTGATCCAAAAATCCAGATTACCGATTCACGAAAAATTGTTGATACAAGAAACAGAATCATTCATGGATATGATGTTGTTTCAGAGGATGTAATATGGCTTATAGTAAATAAATCTTTACCAATCCTTGAGAAAGAGGTAAAGAAGCTACTTAAATAAGCACTGTACACAACTGGGGTTAAAACTCCTGGCCGAGGAGTACCGTCAGATTGTTGACAGGGCCAATGAGAATACGGTCGGATACTATGAGTTTATCAGTGGTATCGTGCAGGCAGAAGCCACCGATAAGCAGCAGAGACACATTGAATATCTGGTTAAAAACAGCCGGCTGCCTTGTCCATTGAAGTTGCTTGCAGACTTTGATTTTGACTTCCAGCCCAGACTGAACCGTAAACTGGTAATGGACCTGGCTTCCCTTGGCTTTATTGAAAGAAATGAATCGATCTTGTTCATAGGTGAAAACGGAACCGGGAAGTCACACCTGGCTCAGAGCCTGGCTCTGATGGCCTGTCAGGGCGGATATAAGGCCTATTACACCTCATGCAGCGAGCTGATAGGTGACCTTAACAATGGAGTGTATGAAAAGACCCTGGATAAGAGAATGAGAAAATATATAAACCCTGAGTTGCTGATTATCGATGAGATGGGGCATGACCGTCTTGAATTACAGGTGATCAAAGAGGCCCATCTTCTTTTTAAGGTGATCGACCAGCGCTACAAGGATAACAAATCCCTGATCTTTACTACCAACATCGAAGAGCCTGACTGGCCCGAGTTCCTCGGTGATCCCATCTCTACCAGTGCGATCCTGGATCGTATCTTCCACCACTCTGTCATCGTTCGGATAAAGGGCCCAAGCTACCGTAAACATCAGGGTGAGTGCTTACAGAGGGAGTATGCCGAAAAGAAAACTGGGGATGCAAAAACAGACTAATACAAACTTGTCAGACAATGATAAGGAAAAGGTGCTAAACAGGTTAGTGCCTTTTTTTTATAACAAAGCGGAGTAAACGGTAAATAGCGAGGTACAAGTTCTTAAACAATGCACTGGGGGGTCAGCATGTTCCGAAATAGTACTTGTTTTAAACTGAAAACCGAACATGAAAAATCTGCACCGGAATAAAGCAAAAAACAAGTTCCTAAATCCTTGAACAAATCAACATCTCAGAAGAGTGGTATCAAAATGTTCTGTTTGGTGGTAATGTTTGTATACGGTATTAATACTTTTGATACATATATGTGAGCCTTGTGTCTTCACTCTACATGCCGATCGATACGCTCTGCCTTAACCTGCCTGTTTATATTTTTACCGAAATGGAGGTATCGTGACATTTTTAATCGTGTAACAAATTGCAGGGTCTCATCAGTGAAACAGCGGATCAGATCAGTATCATCACCTTGCCTGTCAATTGCCCAAGTGCCTGTGGTACCAGTATATTCTTTGACTTTTCTGATAATCTCAATGAGTTTTTCAGTGCTCCCGGGGTAATCTTCGGCTTCTGTTGAATATGCTTCACAATATAATGGCACTATTCTGTCGTGAGAAAGATTTGCCGCTGTTACCTGGCACAGATGATAACCTCTTGCCTGGTTGTGGCTGCTACCATCATATATGTTGCACAAATTTTCCATCACCTTAGCGTATGGTTTCATCATGTCGCCCGGATCAATAGCTATAACCATCGTTTCATCAACCTTGTCATCGGCCAGTCGCAGGATATTATTATTAATCGTGGAGGTTAGATCCTCGTCACCCAAATTGCGACTTAGCCTGTCTTCAGTCTTTATTAGTGGAACAGATTCCATTAATGCTCGCCCTATATTGGAAAGCTTAACGTCTTTTGATGCCTGTATCCCATAAATCATCTCTTTAACCAATCGTTTTTTAACTTTGCCAAGACTTCTTGAAATAGTTCCTGAAAATTTATTACTTTGCATCTTGAACCGGTTCATTAATAAAGAATTTGCGTCCATTTGCGTCTTGATGTTTTCGTTAAATGCCAAGTTCGTAATTTGGACGCATTTTTTTTGAGGAAACTCAATTTTTGTATGCCTTTCACTTACTAAAGTTCATAATCTTCCATTATATCAGCCCATCAGAATTATTACACTTAAATTTTGAGGAAACTCCAGGAACAAATACTTGTGTTAACAATTTTGAAAATTCAGTTTGAATAGTTGGATTGTAGCTTTTTAGGAAATTTGTATCTTGACCTTCATAAATAAGTACTTGTGCAAACACGCACGGTAATAAAATGCTTAAAACAAAAATCATATGAAAATGAAAAGATATGTATTGGCAATTTTACTGGCATGGATAATTTTTATTGGTGTGGATTTTTTATTCCATGCTTCAATATTCGCATCGTTATGGAAAGAGGGAATAGCGATATTTAAATCACTTGAGAATCTATCACTCCTAATTCCAGTTGGATACGTTAGTTTTTTATTGCTTACAATTCTTATTGGATATCTCTTTTTTAGAATTTTTACAACAAAACCGCCTATAAAAGATACTTTAGAATTTGCCTTGATCTTCGGAATATTATTCTCTCTAAGCAATTTATTAGGATTATTTTCTTTCATCGCCATTCCTATGAAACATTTATTAATATTCAATCTTATATATTTCATCGAGATAATATTCGTAACTCTTTGCCTTCATTTTATTGCATTTTCTATCAACTTAAAAAGATCAATTTGGCTTACGATTTTTGTTTTTTTTATTTTAATAATTACGGGATTTGTAATTCAGAATGTTTAAAACTTATCTGTGTTACATGTGGATTCATATACACTTTGTAAGACTGATCTTTTATATACTTTTGGATCGTAAAGACAATTAGATCCTGTCTACCAGGACTTTTAAAAGGGGGCAACTTTGACTATCTAATGACTGAATATTCTACTTGTGCTAACACGGATGGTATAGGTAATTGCCTTCAGCAGCCCGGACAGCTTCTCAATCAGCTCAGAAAGTTTATGCGAGAAACCTTTCTACCGCTTATTAAAATTTCGGTACCTGACTATTCCTGCTGCCGAGACAAAGTCAATAGGGCTGCTGGCCGACGCACTGTTGTCATGGTTTTTGCATCGCCACTTAGACAGTGTTACCATGACGGGACAAATCCTGCTCATTTATCGAGACTCACTCATCTGGACAACTTTATCGTGACACGGAAATCCTGCCCACTTACCGTGACTTTGCAAAAACGCATGCCAACCCCGACACAGACGGCAACTCCCCATACCACCGGGCCGTTACCACTCATTTTAAGAAACATCATACCATGAAATATACAACTATATTTTTATTCATTTTTATCTCAGTTATTGGTGCTAGAGGACAAAAAGTTGATGCTACAATACATTTGTTAAAATCATTGGATTGGGAGTTGATGAGTTGTGGAAAATCACCTATATGGATAGAACCAAAAGAAACACTATTAATAGTTAACAAAACCAATAAATCTATTCAGGGATATTGGATTTCTAATACAAACCTAATACAAAAACAGGAAAACGCATTTGTAAACGCTAATCAATCCACTAAATTGAACGTAAGAGCTGGTGAATATTGGATTATTTGTGATTTAGACAATAATGCATTAGGTGTATTTCAAATCTTACAGGGGCATAATAAAATTATCATCACCGAATCGGATTTTGCACATACAAGAAAACTTCCGACAAATATAATTGACCATAGTTTTTCTGGAACAAAATCAGGAGGAATCAGGATTCAGGAACAAACAGCCTACGATGTGATTCAGTATGACATAAAAATGGAAATTTTTCCAGATAAGAAATATATAAAGGCCAACAATACCATTTCAGCAATAGCAACCAAAGAACTAAATTATTTTGTTTTTGACCTCGATACCTTACTTAAAGTCAGGAATGTGTATTTAGAAGAAGGGAATAATAAAAATAAATTAGAGACCAAATTCCAGAATGGGAAATATTGGTGTAAACTGCCAATTCAAAAGGGAAAAGGCGATGTACTAACTGTGTCAGTTGAGTATGAAGGATGTCCCAGGAGTGCTACTCACGCACCATATCAAGCCGGGTTTTCATGGAACAAAACAAAAGATTGTCAGGATTGGATTGCCACTTCTTGCCAGATTGATGGAGCTGATTTATGGTTCCCCTGTAAAGATTATCAGTGGGATAAACCTGATTCAGTAAAACTATCTTTCACAGTCCCACGCAGCTTGAAAGCCGTTTCAAATGGAGTATTAACAAATATCATCGATAATTATAATCAAACAACAACTTATGTCTGGAAAGTAAGTAATCCGATAAACAATTATGGTATTGCATTGAATATTGCTCCTTACGTCGAGCTAAAAGATAAGTATGTGAGTTTATACGGGGATACGATAAATATATCTTATTGGTTTTTGCCTGAAAACGAAACCCAGGCAAAACATTTATATCCGAATATTAAAGACTATTTAGGTTTTATTGAATCAACTATTGGTACTTATCCATTTAGAAATGAAAAACTTGGATTTGTCGAAGTTCCATTTGTAGGTATGGAACACCAGACAATAATTGCATTTGGCCCGGACTTTACTGAAAAATATCCAGGTTACAACTATGTTTTATTCCATGAACTTTGTCACGAGTGGTTTGGAAATATGGTAACTGCTCATGATTGGAATGATTTCTGGATACAAGAAGGATTAACAGGTTATGTGGAGGCTCTGTATGAGGAACATTTGCAAGGAGAAACAGGGTATAAAAAGAAAATAGAAATAAGAAGAAGAGGTGTTCAGAATAAAATACCGCTTGCAATTGATTCTATTGTTAATTCAAGAGAAATATTTGGTGATTGGTCGTATGCAAAATCAGTTTACATGTTTCATTCGTTACGTTATTTAATCGGAAAGGAAAACATAATTAAAGTTTTACGTTTAATGGTATACCCAGATAAAAAGTTAGAATTTGTGACCAATGGACAACAATGCCGGTTTATAACTACCAATGATTTATTTCAAACCGTTGAAAATGTTTGTGGTATAAACTATGACTGGTTTAAAGATGTTTATTTATACAACGCAGAATTACCTACACTAAGGATTCAACAAAATGAAAATGGAATAATCTTAAATTGGATAACTAAGGACAATCTGCCATTCAAAATGCCTTTGGAATTAAGAACAAAATATGGAATACGGAAGATTGATTTTGTAAATAATACTGCACAATTGAATTTAAAAAGGGATGAAATACTTGAATTTGACCCTAATAACTGGATTCTATTCAATATAAAAGAATAAAAAACGAGTGGTACGCAGTATATACTCCATGCGGGTTTCAGAGCAATTTGCAAGTTCAGAGCTCGCTGGCAAGGGCAGTAACGGTGGATAGTGAAGTGGCCACGAACTCCCGCACGCTGCATACACTCAACGTTATGTTCAAGCGATGCTGCGCGAACCGGGACTAATTCGCCTTACAATCAAGTCTTAACCCATCGTGACAGATTCCGCCTAAACATAACCGAAGATATCTGACAAAAATCGTGACAAATCCTGCGCTCATATCGGGACTGAATTAACTGGACAACTTTATCATGACACTTCCTGTTGAAGGTTTTTTACATAACAATAAAAAAACAATGTGTGTAGATATACCAAGACTCCTAACCCGTAAACAAGAGTTTGGCCGCTTGCCACAATGATAGTCAACACTGCTATGATATACACTAGTTTGCCGACCATGATTGGTAAATCTACTCCAATGAAAAAAATTAATGTTTCATGCTCTTAACTTCTTCCAAGATAATATTAACAATCCGTAAAATATTTTTACTATCAATTGTATATTTTATATACTCTCCGAAATTCACTTAACACATATATGTCTATATATCATGCATATATAACTCTGGCACAATAATTGAATTTTTTAACCCAAAAGATTATAGTTTATCTAATCGACATGGAATTAACACTCAAAATACAGAATTGACTAAAGTACTAGTGTTAAGTTAAAAGTAAAAAGACGAAAGATAAAAGTCATAATACACTATATATATGCATGTTATTAAACGAAATAGTTCCTATCTCATCCTTAACATGACACTAGTTAGAACTGCCTTTCGAAATTTTCGAAAAAGCCCATCCCAGTTGTGGTTAAATATTTTTGGCTTGGCTTTGGGCTTTGCCACCATGATCTATATTGCATCGTATGTAAACCTTGAATCTAGTTTTGATAGTTTCCACTCAAAAGCTGACCGGATATACCGATGTGTAGCCAAGGTTAAATTTGGTGAAACGGAAAAATCTTTAACTAATTCGGAACTTCCCATAGCTGCTTCTGCTAAAAAAGATTTGCCTGAAATTGAGGATGCAACCAGGATATTCTATAAACATAATGTCGTTGTAAAAGCTGGCAGCACTAAAAACATTGAAGACATATTTTGGTATGCTGATGAGAATTTCTTTCAGGTTTTTGATTTTAAACTTTTGGAAGGTGAGAGGAAGACTGTCCTTTCTCAACCCAATAGTGTTGTGATAACCAAAGAATTTAGCAGAAAGTATTTTGGGGATGAAAATCCCGTTGGAAAAAATCTTGAGATAAACGGGAATGGAGTTATATACCAAGTAACCGGAATTTTAGGTAAAATCCCCACTAATTCGCATATTCAATTCAGTATGCTGGCATCCTTCTCGAGCCTCGAAGAAAGTAAACATGATGATATTCACCAATGGGGTAATTTCCCCAATCTGTATACCTACTTTCTGGTTCGGAAACATACCAGTATGAATTCCGTTTATGAAAAATTCAGAACGTTTCCGATAAGTTATTATAAACAGAATTTTGACATAGAAGCGTTTGAGAAACAAGGAAATTACATAACACATAACCTTCAACCTTTAAAGAAAATTCATCTTGATAAAACATTCGTTGATGATGTATTTATTTATGGAAATAAAGAACTTCTCTTAATTGTTGGCATCATAGGGATTTTTATCATCATAATAGCCAGCGTTAATTTTGTCAATTTGAGTACCGCACAGGCAGCATTACGGGCCATAGAGATTGGAATAAAGAAAATTTTTGGTTCAACCAAGAATATGATTATAATGCAGGTTTTAATGGAAACCCTTTTACAATGTAGCATTGCTTTGGTAATTGCTGTTATAATGCTGCTATATGCACTACCAGTCATTAATAAATTCGTGGAGGTAGATATGAGGCCCCACGACTTACTTAGTGGATATAACTCGCTTCGTATTCTTGCCATCTTAATTGTTGTGGTTCTCTTATCAGGCATTGCCCCGTCATTTATGATAACAAGGTTCAACCCTCTTGAAATTGTTAAAGGCACTTCCATAAATATTAACTCAAAATCGAGATTAAGAAGCACTTTGGTAACATTTCAATTTGTTATATTTATTGCATTGATTTGCTGTGCAATAATTATCAAAAGGCAAGTCCATCTGTTCATAAGTCAGAATCCTGGTTTTAACAAGGAGGATGTTCTAGTGGTTAAGAATACCGATTTTCTTAGAAACAAAGGTGACGTTTTTAAAAATGAAATGCTGAAAACTCCCGGTGTTATAAATGCATCATACACTTCGGCATTACCATCTAAGCTTGATGACTCTTATAATCCTTTCAGTCCGAATGATCTCAACGACAAAATAATTATTTTTACAATATTTGCGGACAATGATTTTTTAAATGTACTTAAAATAAGAATGGTTGATGGCCGTTTTTTTTCAGATAAAATAAACGAAGAACAGAATAATGCAGTGATCAATGAAAAAGCGGCAAAGTTACTTGGCTGGCGCGACGTTAAAAATAGAATAATACATGATTATAATGATGGCAACAAGAATTATAACATAATTGGAATTGTTGCGGATTTCCACATTGAATCATTAAAACAAAATATATTACCAATCATAATCAAAATAACTGGACAAAATCGTTATTTGACTATGAGAATTCAGCCATTGAGTGGAATAAATGTTCTGCAGGCAGCAGAAAGGAATTGGAATGAGCTTTACAATAATGCCCCCTTTGAATACTTTTTCCTAGACAAAACTTTCGACAGTCAATATAAAATGGAAATACGTCTTGGAAAATTAGTAAGCCTATTCACCGTTTTCTCCATTATAATAGCCTGTTTGGGATTGGTGGGTTTGGTATCTTATACATTAAACCGAAAACAAAAAGAAATAGGTATCCGTAAAATTAATGGAGCTAAAGTGTCAGAGATTCTAACGATGCTCAATATTGACTTTGTATTGTTGGTAACCATTGCATTTACAATTGCCTGCCCAATTGTGTGGATACTAATGCATAAATGGCTGCAAAACTTCGTCTACAAAACTGACATATCATGGTGGATTTTTATACTAGCAGGATTGATTGCCATGGGCTTGGCATTAATAACAATAAGCTGGCAGAGCTGGCAAGCAGCAAAAAGGAACCCAGTAGATGTGTTACGTCAAGTATAAATGTACCTTTTAGTGTACTCTATGTATTCGATATGCCCTTTTGCAACTGAATTAACAGAATTTTAGTTTATACTAACTAATATTATTGCCTAAAAATGTAAAAGAGCTTTTTCAGACTGGTACGACAGCCCTACTAGCAATATGATTGCACGTAACGCTCTTACTTTGACAATTTTAAAACTAACCCTACACATAACACTATTCTAAGGCAAAATCAAATTTCTGATAAAAAATTAAGCGGCAAATTTGGTTAAATCAACATAGGGGGTTTTTCGTTTTACTACTGCAAATACTCTGAATACTAATTTATTGCGGATAATATTCAATGTGCTCATCTTGTTTTTTCCTTCCTGGGTACGCCGTTGATAATATGTTTTATATTCACCGTTAATCCGAATTGCTCCCATGGCAGCTGTGTTTAATAATGATTTTAATAGTTTATTTGCAAACGGGTGCACCCTAGTTCTTCCTTTTATTGAGGTGCCAGATGAATACTCAAAAGGAGCTATTCCTGCGTAACATGCAAAACTTTTAGCATTATCTATCCGGGTGAAATTTTCAGTGTAAATTATCAGGTATTTCCCCAAAACCGGACCAATTCCCTTTACGCTTTGGATTAATTTATAATTTGTCAGCCATTGCTCAGAACTTTCTATTATAGTTTCTATTTCTTTTTCGACCAATGAAATTTCATGGTTAAGATATTCAATCATCCTATGATGGGATTCGTTGAGGAAAGAGGTTTCTCCTTCGAAAAATGTGTCCCTGAGATCTTTTATTGAATTCTTGTATGCTGTCCTGTGTCGTACCAGTTTATCCCTTAGCGTTAATAATTGCCTTAATTGAGCAACCATTCCGGAATTAAGAACTGTAGGCCGGATCTCATCTCTCTTTTGCCAGGCATATAGAGCTATGGCTTTAGAATCAATTCGATCCGATTTTCCCCTTTTCATGCCCATGGACTTTTTTATGTCCATTGCCGGAGCCATTGTAAAGATTATACCTGATTCTGTTAAAAATACCGCCAGTAAACGACTGTACCGACCTGTATTTTCGAAACAAAAGTACAGTTCTCTGACCCGACATTTTAACTGGATACAACATGTTTCCAGTAATTTAGTGAAACCATGTGTGTCATTACTTACAACAAAGTAATACTGAACAGATTGGATGTAAACATCCAAACTCCCTTTTGAAACATCAATACCAATAATCCATTTGTTTTCCATAACTTTACTGGAGTTTCCTCAAAAAATGGTTAGTCTGGGAATAAAGATAGCTGGAACCTGTCATGATGGGGTCCAATTCTACCTCTGAATTCAGATAATCCTCGTTTCGAGTGTTTTAAAAGTTCAAAGATTCCATCAGCCATTGCATAGTTATAAAATGAGGGTACTCCAAAAAATCTTTTCGAGAGGATGAAAATTTTTTGAACCATGATCTTCAGTTTTAAAGATATTCCCAGATATATACTTGTAAAATAAGCTATTGCATGTACCAATACCGTGATGTTACGTATTGAAGTATAACTCAAAACTCTGAAGTCTTCCATATTGTATGATTGTTTGATATATCGATAACATTCATCACACTTCCAGCGGGTAAGGTAAATTTCTACAATCTGCCAAAGCTGTTTATTATTGTTGATATTCACCTGTTTATTAGTCAAAAGCAGCATTGGCAGTTTCCCAAATCCTTTAACAATAACAAGTGTATACCATTCATTGGGGTATTCTGGCAGAGCCACTGTAATAGCGCCATACGTTAAATGGATAAATTCCTCTTTCCCCTCTTTTGATACATATATGTGAGCCTTGTGTCTTAACTCTACATGCCGATCGATACGCTCTGCCTTAACCTGCCTGTTTATATTTTTACCGAAATGGAGGTATCGTGACATTTTTAATCGTGTAACAAATTGCAGGGTCTCATCAGTGAAACAGCGGATCAGATCAGTATCATCACCTTGCCTGTCAATTGCCCAAGTGCCTGTGGTACCAGTATATTCTTTGACTTTTCTGATAATCTCAATGAGTTTTTCAGTGCTCCCGGGGTAATCTTCGGCTTCTGTTGAATATGCTTCACAATATAATGGCACTATTCTGTCGTGAGAAAGATTTGCCGCTGTTACCTGGCACAGATGATAACCTCTTGCCTGGTTGTGGCTGCTACCATCATATATGTTGCACAAATTTTCCATCACCTTAGCGTATGGTTTCATCATGTCGCCCGGATCAATAGCTATAACCATCGTTTCATCAACCTTGTCATCGGCCAGTCGCAGGATATTATTATTAATCGTGGAGGTTAGATCCTCGTCACCCAAATTGCGACTTAGCCTGTCTTCAGTCTTTATTAGTGGAACAGATTCCATTAATGCTCGCCCTATATTGGAAAGCTTAACGTCTTTTGATGCCTGTATCCCATAAATCATCTCTTTAACCAATCGTTTTTTAACTTTGCCAAGACTTCTTGAAATAGTTCCTGAAAATTTATTACTTTGCATCTTGAACCGGTTCATTAATAAAGAATTTGCGTCCATTTGCGTCTTGATGTTTTCGTTAAATGCCAAGTTCGTAATTTGGACGCATTTTTTTTGAGGAAACTCAATTTTTGTATGCCTTTCACTTACTAAAGTTCATAATCTCCCATTATATCAGCACATCAGAATTATTACACTTAAATTTTGAGGAAACTCCAGTAACTTTAAGCTTAAGTGTTTATAAATGTTGCTGTAACTAGTAGCTTTCAAAGGCCTGATGCCTGCTATTCTAAATGGTTCCCAGCAACTAAAAAGGGATAGGGACTAATAGTGTTGATAGGTATATTCCTTGGACAATATATAAGTTCACCCTATCCCTTTCATAATATTAACAATTTAACAACTTTCAACAAGAAAAGAAAAAGTAGCAAAAAGAAAAGAATTTCAATTACTTACATAATAATTAAGAATAAAATGTTAGAAACTTGAGGTAAATATAAAGTGGACAATATGGGTAAGTTGTTTGTCACGGTTTTTGCTTTTGTTCCTGCATCCAAGACAAATTTGAAATGCCATTTCACCCGGACCACTGACGTTTGCTTCGCCAAGTCATTGCAGGCATCCGCGTCTGTCTGCAATTTATATCCTGCACCTTGATAAATTTCTGGCTCCGAGACAAATTGTACCCCTGATGCTCGTCTACAACTTCGGTCAGGGCCCTCGGTGCGACACTCGTAATGCTCAATTCAAGCTGTACCTTAAAGGCCACTTAAAAAAAACTTCTAATATAACGATTATGGAATTTTAAGTATTTCTGCATCTATACTAGTGTCATGTTAAGGATGAGATAGCGAACTACTTCGTTTAATATCATGCTTAAATATAGTGTATTATGACTTTTATCTTTCGTCTTTTTAATTTTAACTTAACACTAGAAATTACTTGTATGAAAAAATTACTGATTTTACTATTCGTGTTTATCTCAACAATTGATTTTGTCTATTCAACTGAACAAAGAGCAGATTTCTTGATAATTGGGAGTGATACTATATGTTTGAAATCCTTTCCTCTCGAAGAACTTAAATTTCAGATTAGACCCTTTAAATACGGAGACTTAGATTTACCAAGTACAGCCTGTTGGCGTGGATACCAGGCAACGTGGAAAGTTATTGATAACAAATTATGCTTGATTGAAATAGTTAAAGCTGACTCAACCCATGAAAAGCTTGATATCGAAAACTATTTTAAAATAAACAGTTATTCTCCTAAGATTATAAATGGATTATTTTATGCTGATTGGTACTCGGCGGATTTAGAGCCATATATTCGAAAATATGGTAATAAATCTTGTTTATTTAAGTCTTATAGACCGAAAAAATCAAAAGCTATAATTAAGTTTGAAAAAGGTATAATGATTGAAAATAAATATAAAGGAGAAAAATAAACGCCCCATAACACAGTATATACTCCATGCGTGTTTCAAAGCAATTTGCAAGTTCTCATCCCGCTGGCAAAGTCAGTAACGGTTGATAGTGAAGTGGTCAAGAAATCCCGCCCGGCGCATTTACTCACCATTATGGGCAAGGTTGAAGACAAAATAGAGAGAAACTGATGTGATAAAAGAAAAAAATGACAAGCAAAGAAAAATGGTTTACGATTGAGAGAATTGATGATAATACCTCTGTAATAAGCGAATATAAACATTGGGAAGAAACTCATTGCTACGTGCTAAATGGAACAGAGAGATACTTGTTAATCGACACGGGACTTGGAGTAGAAAATATCTGGGAACAAGTACAAAAATTGACTAATAAACCTGTTACTGTTGTTTCAACCCATGTACATTATGACCACATTGGCGGGCATAAATATTTTAGCGATTTTTATGTACACGAAGCAGAAATGGAATGGATAAACGGGGGTTTCCCTTTGACAATAGAACAGGTCCGGAACTTCTTGATTGAGGAACCATGCGATTTTTCAAAGGATTTTAATGTTAATGATTATTACCTTTTTGAAGGTGTTCCTACTGGAGTGTTAAAAGACAATGAAAAAATAGAATTGGGAGGACGAACAATACAGGTTCTACATACACCTGGACATTCGCCTGGTCACATTTGTTTTTATGAAAAAGAGAAAGGTTATTTATTCACTGGAGATTTAATATATGTCGGAGTATTGTTTGCATATTTTCCGTCAACAGACCCAATTGCTTATATGAATTCGATTAAAAAACTATTGCCATTGTCTGTAAATAGAATTCTCCCTGCACATCATGATTTAAATATTCCATTATCAATTATTGAAGATATAGACAAGGCTTTTACTGAATTATATAAAAACGGAAAGCTAAAACACGGAAGCGGAACTTTCTCTTATCCAAATTTTGGAATTAAACTATAAGATAAAGAATAACAGAACGTAAAAAACAAATACCCAGCTCATAACACGAACAGTGCTATCCTTCCTATTTACTCAAACTATTCATACGGGTATCTGAATAAGGTCAGATCGTCCAGGGTCCTGGAAAAAGAGTGCAGACGAAACATTGAAGTAATATGGCTATTTAGAAGCCTCAGACCTTATCATAACACGATCGCCAATTTCAGGAAATACAATCCGAAGGCCATTAAGAAAGTCTTCAGAACAACAGTTCAGTTTGCAAAACATTTTGAACTTATCGGAGAAAAACAGATTACCGGTGACAGCACTAATGTTAATTAACATACCTGTAATGCTTTTATATTGTTGGGCAACTATAATTTTACCTGGCACAATGAGAATTTCTTTTCCATTTAATAGACAGACAGTCTTAACAGACATCAATATAGTTGGTTGTGGCGGGGGACACATTGACAAATTAAATATTTCAGAAAGTAAAACAGTATGGGTAAAAATAACGGGAGACGGTTCTTTGTATATTGACTATTTGGCCAATGGACAACGGAAAAAGGAGACTGTTGCTAATTATGTAACTAACAATAGACGGTAAAAACCATGCAGGCATTTTCGACAACACAAAAATTTGGAGATTAATTAAAATATGTATTAAACGCCTGTTAACTGCGCTTCAATCCGTACATCACTTACCGGCAACCAGTTAGGCTATATCTTTAGCTTGTCTCATCTTAAAAGGATACAATAAAAAACATCTATATGATTGCTTTATAATCTGAAATATAAGTAATTTAGTAGTAATATGGGGCTATGAAAATTAAACTTAAATCAATTCTTTACAAACTTTTTGCATCTCTTTTGATTCTTCAAATGTGTTCCTGCAAAAAATTAGAGGAATACAATCAAAAACCAGAACTCGAATCATTACAACAAGGTCTTAAAACTTCTGCCGCTTTAGGATATTGTACATCAGTTGTAATGTCAGTAATTGAAGGAGATGAGTTGCCTGACAATGTCATTTATGAAAAAAATACCGGATTAATATATGTCAGTATTGATAAGACCCATCCATTGCCTTTCAATAAAAATATTGGTGATATAGTTATAGCGTTCAAATGGTCTGGCAATGCGGGACTAATGTCCGTTTTATTTGCCAACATAGATTTACTTGGAGGTAAAACCAGGCTCTATGGATTATATCTGATGCCTTTTATGAAACGAAGTGAGGAAGAAGGGATTTATACAATGTTCGAAAAACAGGATATTATTATTGGAAATGGTTCAGATACGTTACTTGATATGAGTAATATTACTGACATTGTTTTTAATACCAAAGTAATCCAACTGAATTCTGAAAAGCCAGATGACGCCTTTGCTGCAGTAAAACAAAATGTTTGGTTTATGAATATCGACCAAAACAATACATATTCAAATGTATATGACGATAATATTACAGTAACCGGCGGGGGGCAGATTGTTGAAGTAAAAGGAGCCTCTGGTGGAATTATTTATCATGCAATGATAAGGACACTAATAAATTATTCAATTTGCAACATGAATCCTATTAGTGGTTTTGCCTTTTCACAAAATTTTAAATTCGGAGATGAACCATATATTGATTTAGGTAACTCTTTATTAAGCTTTCATAATACCTGCGACGGGAAAGCACATGTTGACGTTAGTACAGGTAAATATTTGAGCTATAACAATAAATATATTACATTGAATTTAAATTGATATTTGAAATTCATCTGTTAGATAAAAGCATTGCCTACTATGGACAATGCTATGAAATTTAACCACGCATCAGCGTGGACTTGTCGCATTCTGCGGGAGCAATTGCACATCTCGGTCAGTTCAAATCAATGAAAAACCTCTGAAACCTTAAAAAACACTATTAAATCACCCGGCAATCTGTGGTCAGTTATGATCACTGCGGCAATCACTTGAATTCTTTATAATGAAATGAAATTCGGAATTATAAGGAAAGGCGCAGGGCACAGATCGGAACGTAGTGGAGATCCAGACCGAAGCGTCTGGAGCGAAGGGCGCGGGGTAAAGAGCACAGGGCTCAGGAAGTAAGCACCCTGGGTATTGGGACCAGTGAAATTATGTTTGAGATCGGTTGAAGAAGTATCTCCGGATCCTTGTTCTATTGTTTTTGAGCAAAGCAGACCTCTCCTGATGCAAAATCAGACCTTTTAAGCCAGCTCTTTCAGTAATGGCAGTACTGAACAGAAATTCCCTCGGACGCATGGTAACGGCTTAAATCATGTTACAATTGCCGGAATAAATAGGTTTTTAGACAAACTGTCGTTAGAGCGCATTGCTGAGTCACACCAATATCGGACTATTTTAAAATTTGACAGCTATGAAAAATATTTTAATCCCATCGATTCTTTTTATTCTTATTAATTGCCAACAGAATACTACCAATTGTGCTAGGTTTCATGAAGGAAAATTTAAAACTGTTGACCCAAAGAATGGAACAACATATATAACTAGGAAAGGAGATATACAAACTGAAGTTAATAATGATATTGGATATAGTGTAAGACTAAAAATAAAGTGGGAAAATGATTGTAAATACACTCCAAGTTTAATTGAAACCAACTAGACAGTGATGTTATTTCTCGTGCAAAAAGATATGCGCAACATCGCGAAACCAGCCTCTCAAGGCTTATCGAATCCTATCTTGATTCAGTAACAAAAAATGAGTCCGATGATATTGAAATTACCCCGCTTGTAAAAAGCTTAAGCGGTATAATAAAACTACCTGAAGACTATGATTACAAAAAAGATAGGACAGACTACTTAATTAAGAAATATTTATGAAGAATATCTTTCTTGATACAAATATTGTTCTTGATCTTCTCGCCCACAGGATGCCATTTTACACAGAAGCCGTGAAACTCTTCTCCCTAGCAGATAAGGAAAAAATAAAGCTTTCTATTTCTGCACTTTGTCTTGCTTACTCAAATTATATTCTATCGCGACAACATCCTGAAATGGAAGTAAGAAAAGTCTTGAGAAAATTCAAGGTACTTGTTAATGTCCTACCCCTTGATGATAAAATTTCTGATTTGGCATTGAATTCGGATTTAAAAGATTTTGAGGATGCAATACAGTATTTCAGTGCAATAGAAAATGAACAAGACTTAATAATAGCAAGAAATCAATCTGATTTTAAAGAGAGTAAAATACCCATCATGACAGCTGGAGAATTCATTAAATCAATAAAATAACAGTCAATTGCTCCATGGCCGGTAGAATTAATAAGCTCCTCATGGTTTTTGCGAACTACACCCCTTGCCTACCGTGACAAAGATTTTCTTTTATTTCATCCGCAATTTTAAGTCGGTCTGGACTGCTAAACTCTAAGATTGGACAAATGAGTTTGGGCGGGACTGGTAAAAACTGCTCTTCCTATGCATCGGAACAGGCGTACTCTCCTTGCACCTCATGACGCTTGCTTGTTGCTCAGTCAGAGTCCTTGACGTGACAGTTTCCTGGCTAAAGTACCAGTCCCGATACAATCGGGATGCCCGGATGCTGTTAGGTGTAAGGCGATCGAACCATCACCTAACTAAATATTATTAAATTACCAATTAAAAAAAAATAAAGATTTGGTAGATAAGTGAAAAATTATTCGTCAGGATAAGTTGTCAAGGTGGCGCGTAAAAATTGTGACAAGTTTATTACCCCAACCATCTGTGCTATAGGCTGGCTTTTTATTTTGAAACAATTTCTATGATTTGCTTTTTCAGTGAAAAAATTTTTTTGAACTTTTCTTTATATATTTCCAGACTCGTATAAACAGAAGGCACCAATACTAATGTGAATAGCAATGAACTAGTCAGCCCCCCAATAATAACCCATGCCAATCCGTTTTTACTTTCGGCGCTTGCGCCCGAAGCAAGAGCAATGGGGAGCATGCCGAAAATCATTGAAAATGTTGTCATAAGGATAGGTCTCAACCTTTCCTTACCTGCTTCAATTAAAGCTTTTCTGACAGATAGACCTTTATCCCTGAATTTATTCGCAAAATCTACAATCAGAATTGCATTTTTACATACAAGACCTATCAGCATTATCATTCCAACCATAGAGAAAATAGTCAGAGATTCCCCTGAAAGCGCTAATGCAAATAAAGCTCCGATTACTGCCACCGGTATTGAAAACAAAACAACAAAAGGATATAGATACGAATTGTAGAGGGCAACCATTACGAGATACACAAAAATCAATGCAGCAGCAATAGCTGTGAATAAACTGCTGAATGCGTCAGCCTGTCTTTCCATTTGACCTTTATAGTCAATGATAATCTCCTGAGAATGTATTTTTTCTTTTATGGCTGTTTTTATTTCATCACCAACTGTTCCAACCGGACGACCATAGACCGAACATTTTACTGTAAGAGAAGAAATACGGTCGTATCTTTCAAGTTTATTAGGCCCTAATGACTGGGTGATAGTGGCAAAGTTTTTTAATTCAACAACCTTACCCTGGTTATTTAAAAATGTGAGAGAACCCACATCGTCAATTTTTTTACGGTTGAATTGGTCGAACTGAACATTAATGTCAAAATCATCATTGCCCTCGGAATATTGCAGGTCGGTATTTCCGGCTAATGAAAGGTTCAAAGTACTTCCAACCTGTTGCACATTAAGACCTAGTTGCTCCATTTTTTCTCTATCGAGTTTGATCTGCAATTCAGGTTTGCTTTTATCAATGGATAATTTAACATCATTTGTGCCTGGTATTTTTTTGATGACCTTCATTACACTATCGCTTACCTCAAAGAGCTTAGTTATATCAGGTCCCCGTAATAATACCTGTATAGGTGCATCATCTGCATTTCCCATCATGGAGGAAGGAGTGGCGCTGACTTTTAACCCGGGTATTCCCTGAACTTCTTTTTTTATCATTGCGGCAAATTCTTCTACAGACAATTTTCGTTGTTTCTTATCAACAAGATTAACTGTTATTTCACTCTTATTATTCACTTCACTGCCTGACCCCATATCAGAACTTGAATACCCGATGTTTGAATACACTTTAACAACCTCTGGTTTTTTAAGCAAAAAGTCTTCAACTTTTTGTGTTAGCTGTGTTGTCTGGTAAACAGTATTCTGTGGTTCGCCTTCAAGCTTAACAATAAATTCTCCCTGGTCGCCATTGTTCATAAATGCAGTGCCTACCAAGCCCATTCCTACAAGGGAAAATGATATTAAGATTAATACGGTTACTGTCAGATACACTGTTTTACGATTATTTAGAGACCATTGCAGAATTTTTACGTAATATTCCACAATCTTGTTATATGTAGTTTCTACCCAAATAGAAAACTTTCCGATAATGGATTTTTTTGTATAATCTTGTGTCCTGCTGAAACGGGAGGCTAATAAAGGGGTAACGGTGAACGAAACTATAAGGCTCATGAGGGTTGCAAATACAACGACCAGGGAAAACTCCCTTAACATGCCACCTATCATTCCTGATACCAAAGATAAAGGCAGGAAAACAGCAATATCCACCATAGTAATAGCCACTGCTGTGAAACTGATTTCATTTCGGCCTTCAAGCGCCGCTATTCGCTTTTCCTTACCCATCGCCAGGTGACGGGATATGTTTTCAAGAACTACTATAGAATCATCGACCAAAATACCAATCAATAAGGAGAGAGCCATTAAGGTGAGCAAATTGAGAGAGAAATTAAAAATATACATAGCTATGAAAACCGAAATAATTGAAGCCGGTATCGAAATTAAAACGATGAATGAGTTTCGGATACTATGTAAGAAAATAAACATAACAAATGCAACAATCAATATGGCAAAGCCTATATCTTCAATGACTGCATTCGCTGAAGCTAAAGTATATGTTGAATTGTCGGAAGCGATATCAAACTTTAATTGAAAATTTGGATATTGATTTTCGAGCAATTTCAATTGCTCTTTTACCCTTTTGCAAACATCAACCGTATTGGCATCGGTTTGTTTCTGAATACTAATGCCAATAGAATTTTTGCCATTGATTTTATTCAAATTAGTCTGTTCTGCAATACCGTCAACAATTTCTGCAATATCTGATAATTTGATAGTGCTGCCGGAGATTGTCCTTGAAACCGCTATGTTACGAAACTCGTCTAAAGATTTTATCTTTCCCAACAATCTTACTGTATATTGTTTAACATTACTTTCAATTTTACCGGTAGGCATTTCAATATTTGCATTATAAATTGCCTGATAAACCTGGCTGATTGTAATTTTATAGGCATCAAGTTTATTCTTATTGATATTTATTTTGATTTCACGCTCATTTCCTCCAACCAGCGATACCTGTCCTACTCCTTTAAGTTTTGAAAGTTGCGATTTGATTTGGTTATCCGTTAGCAAATACAATTTTGTCGGAGGTATTTTGCCTGTGACCCCAAACTTAATTACCGGCATTTCATCGGAAGAGAATTTGTTAATTGATGGCGACTTTACACCGCTTGGAAGATTTGCCGCCATTGCATTGATTTTACGCTGGGCATCCTGTACGGCTAAATTAGCGTCTGCGCTCGATTCCAATTCAATAGTAATAGAGGACAGTCCCTCCTGTGAAGTTGTTTGCATGCTTTTAACATTCTCTAAGGATGAAAGTGCATCTTCCAGTTTCTTGGAAACAGAGCTTTCCACCTCATTAGCTGATGCACCCGGATAAGAGGTGATAATGCTGAGCGCAGGGAAGTTAAGCTTAGGAATTAATTCATAGTTTAATTTAGTATAACATGTTACTCCAAGAATAACTAAGACAGTAAAAATTACTACTATCAGCGTTGGTCTTTTTATTGCAATTTCAGTAATTGACATAATTATTGTTTTTAATTTACAATTTTAATTGCCTTGTTTTCTGATAGGTTTATCTGGCCGTTTATGATTACTTCCTCGCCTTCCTTTAAACCAGAAATAATCTTTATATATTTGTCATTCCCATTTCCTGCAACAATTTTTTTAAGTATCGCCTTGTCGTTTTCGGCAACATATACTTGCGCTTCAGTTACACTTCCCAGCAGAGATTCACGTGGAATATACAATGCACTTTCTGTCTCAGGAAGCTTAATCTGTACATTTGCAAAAGTTCCGGATTTCAAAGGGTATTTTGAGTTATTGGAAATTATAATCTCAACAGGATAGTTATGCGAATCGTCACCTTGAGAACTAATAAAACTAATATTACCTTCAAATGTTACCCCGGGATATACATCGGTTGTAATAATTGCCTTGTCATTTAATTTAAGTTGATAGACATTGGCTTCAGAAACATTTAATTTGATTCTAAGCCTGGAAATGTCAACGATTGTAACAATAGGGCTCCCAATATTTATGTATTCGCCTTCTTCAATCTGTTTCCTGATAATAACGCCGCTTATCGGAGATATTATTGTAGCATCAGAAAGCTGTTTTTCAGCTTGCTCTAATTGGATTACAGCATTATCATACAAATTCTGAGCATCATTTAATTGCTGTTCTGTTACAGTGCCTCCTTTATAAAGGTTATTATACCTTTCCAAATCTCTTTTAAGTTTTGCAACACTGATGCCGGCTGTTTGGACAGCAAGCTTTTTCAGTTTATCATCAATGGTTGCTATAATGCTCCCTTTTGATTTATCCTGTCCAAGTGCAGCATTCAATGAAGTAATTGCTCCCTGTGTTTCCGCAGCAATATCTATCTCTGAATAGGCCTCCATATATCCTGTCAGTTGCAAACTATCCTTTATTGACATTTTTAAAACAGGAGAAACATTTACAGACACATAAGCCAAATCAGTGCTTACATCTTTGCTCACATTTACTTTTTTGTAGTTGGCGGAAAGCCTAAAAATAATAAACGCCAATATTGTTAAAACAACAATTATGATAATTGTTTTTTTCATGACTATAGTTATTTTAAATTGTTTATATAATCCATTATGGTTCCTTTTGATTGTTCAAGGTTCATCTTAGCGATATAAAGATTTAGCAACTTGTTATAATAGTTGTTAAGACTTTCACGATATGAGCTTTCAGCCTGAACTAAATCGAGAGAGGAACCTGTTCCTTGCTGATATTCAAGTTGAGTGTTTTCATATACACTTCCTGCTAAATCAAGATTGTCTTTTTCGCTGCGAATGTTATCAACAGCATTACTATATTGGATTTCGCTATTGGAAAGCTCAACCTTAATTGACTGCTCGGTAAGCCGAATATTTTCAATGCTTTTTGCAATATTTAGTTTTGTTTGTGAAATTTTCGCATTGCGTTGCAATCCATCGAAAATGGGAACTTTGAGTGTGAGACCAATGCTTGAGCTTGGATACCAGTCTCCCCCTGATTTTGTGAAGTCAAACTTGTTGCGCATGGCGCTATATCCATAATTTGCATCAAATGAAAGTGTAGGAATATACCCTGTTACGTTGCGTTTTTTATCCAATTCGTAGACTCGAAGGCTGGTTTTCTGTAATTGATAATCAATGTGGTTTTCAACTGAAAAGCTATCTGGTTGTATTTCTATGGTTTGAATATTGATATTAAGATCAGCATCCGACAATACAATGGAACTATCCACCGGCATGCCCATTTGATATTTAAGTGTATTCAGCGATTGTCTGTAGCTGAGTTCGCTTTGTTGCAGTTGTGAATTGGCATTGTTATAACTCACACGTATTTTGTCGACATCTACTTTCTTAGCCATACCGTTTTTATATTTTAACTCGGTAGATTCCAATAACTTTTCTGATGCAACAAGTGTAGCTCGTAGCGAATTCATTTGCTTCCCTATTACTAATGTCTGATAATAAATGACGCTGATGTTATAAGCTGTCTGCTCTGAAGTCTTCTTTAATGTCTGCTCTGTTAGCTGCTTATTTATTCTTGCCGTATTTAATGCTATTCCAAAGGTTGGATCAAAGATTTTTTGGGTTAACTGCACACTACCCGACAAATTATGCTTTGTACCCATTGTTACCGGGATCTTGATTCCGGGTTGTCCCATTAATTCTCCAGGAAGTACTATAGTACTCAACTTCAGGTTATCTGTATATGACCCCGAAGCATCGACCTGGGGAAGCATTGTTCCAATCTGCTCGTTCACTTTCTTTTGGCTGATGGTAACATCATAACCTGCAATTTTTATGTTGCTGTTATTTGTGTTTGAATAATCGATACACTCTTTTAGTGTTAGTGGCTTTTGAGCGTGCAGATAAAAGCTGCTTATTGCAAATAATAAGATTAGAAGTAGTATTTCTTTAAATCTCAATGTTCTTCTCATTGTATCATTAGTTTATAATAATGATGCAAATATGAAATCAAAATAATGGATTGAAAAAATATTGAGATGAAGGGATATAGATAAGCGAAGAATGATACGTTTATGGGATATTATTGTCCGTATCTGCTATTAAAATCTTTAATATAAGTTTTGCCAATAGGGATTTCCTTTTCAGGAATAGTTATTAAATTTGAACGAACAGACTCTATTCGTTTAAAGGGTAGAATAAAACTTCGGTGAACACGAATGAAATCTTTTACAGGTAATTTCTGCACCATATCATTCATTGTCATACGCGCCACAACTGTTTGTCTGTCTTTAATAAATATTTTCAAGTAATCCGCTAATCCTTCGATATATAAAATGTCAGCCATAGGAATTTTTACCAGACTATAATCTGCACGAATAAAAATATGATTATCTTCTGAATGATTCTGTTTGTTAATGTAATTATAAAACTCATTGGCTTTGTTTAAGGCCTGGCTGAATCGTTTAAAATTGATGGGTTTTAACAAATAATCAATAGCATTAAGTTCGTAACTCACCACAGCATATTCGCTGAATGCTGTGGTGAAAATTATCATGGTATTTTGCCGAATTGCTTTTACGAGATTGATTCCATTCATTGATGGCATATGTATATCTACAAATAATAAGTCAACAGGATATTTCCGAAAGTAATGTAATGCTTCAGTAGGATGTGTAAATGTTTTTTGCAGATTGACAAATTCCGTTTTTTCGCAATGGGAATCAATTACCGTTAAAGCCAGAGGCTCATCATCTATTGCAATAGCAGTAATCATAATAGATTGATATGAAGTGATACAATAAAATCATTTTCAGTTTCTTTTATTGTCAATAAATGTCTTGAAGGATATATCAAAGCTAACCGATGTTTTGTGTTCTCAATTCCTAAACCACCACTATTTTCCTTCATGTCGGATTGGATGTCAACTTTGTTATTTACCACTAAAAAATGTAATTCCGATTCGTTTGCTTTAATACTAATTCTGATATTACTGTCTTTTTCGGAATTCACACCATGCTTAAATGCATTCTCAACAAATGGGATAAGTAACATGGGAGCAATCTGCAATTCGGAAAACTCTCCGTCAATATTACACTCAAATTTTATTGTTTTTTCTAATCGCAATTTTTGCAATTCAATAAAACTATTTAGGTAATTTATTTCATCTTCTAACGGCACAAAATCATTTTGAGTTTCTTTCATTGTGTAACGCATCATCTCAGAAAGTTTATCAACCATATCAGCAGTTCTTGGTGATGTATCAATTGCAGTAGCATATATATTATTTAATGAATTAAATAAAAAGTGTGGATTAATTTGCGATTTTAAAGAAGAAATTTGAGCTACTAGTTTTTCTTTTTCAAATTGTCTGAGATGATTATTTATGGTCAATGAGATTGATGCTAAAATTGAGATAATCAGCATCAAAAAAGCATTTGCCCTTATTACAGGTTCTATTTTTCTTAGTACAGGATTAATGCTATCTAAATTCCCCGGATTAAAATTAAATAAATTAAAAAATACACCTGACAAAATAAAGGCTGTGACAATACTTAATACAAGCGTACTTACGTACAACAAATATTTTCTTAATAAGAGGAATTTGGGAATTAGAACAAAATAATTGAAATAAAATATTACTATAAAGAAAAGACTTAATATAATAATCGGGACAAATGAAACATTATCTGTTGGGATAAAAGATTTAATAACCTGATAATTGGACAAAAAGGGAATCATTAATAACAAACTCCACGCTATAATATGAATTAAAATTGTAATAAACAGATTTTTCATTATTAAGGAATTTTTGAATAACAAATTAAAGATAAGATTTTGGTTAGTTAAAACATTTGCGATGAAGAGAATGAGTTCGTAGAAGAACAATAAAGCATTGGTAATTTGGTTCTTTTGATTTTGCCGAAGCATTGGCTTTGTGTGACGGGACAAAAGCAAAGATCCAATTGTGCAGTTTGATGAATTTAAAAATTTTTGCACGAGGGCAAAATTCCGATAGATGAGTTAGAATTAAATGTCAAGATAAAAGTATGGTATGAGTTCAAATCCAACAAATTGTCTCGATTAGAAAAGCTGTCAAGTCGCATTCAGCCTGCCTATGACTTAGAAGTGTTTTATACACAGTCTTATGTCAAACTTCCCTTTTAGGTAAGTAAATAATTTTTAGCGGACTATGCTGATGGTGCTTATAAAATCGTGTATAAAATAGAGTTAGACAAAGCCGGTCATCCCTATGGGTATTCTATCCTTAAGTACTGTCCCCAGTTCGGGTTTTGCCCGTCATCTTATTCTCTTTCTTTAAGTTTTTTTGATAATCTTTGTTTTAATTTCAGAAAGTGTTCTCCACTGGACATCCCTCTCCCAATAAAGAGTTGTCTTTTATATGAATGTTATTAGATCAAAGAACATTTTGTTATCTATTTCAGGTAGCTCTCGGATCAGCATCAATTTGTTCATTCAGTAGCATCTTTCCTTTCTTGCATTTTCTGCATAGAAACGGACTATGTCCCAATACTCCTTCAATTATATCGTGCCAAACGTTTCCTTCTGTTAAAGAGAGAGCAATCTCCTGGTCCTCCAAAACGATGTAATTATCAAGCACTTCATTGCAATGTATATTGGCATATTTTCCATAATACTGTATCTTATAGAAGCCATTCGCCAATGCATGCAGCATAAACCGGTTTATAAACTCAACTGCATCCAACTTAATCACCACCATTCTTCCATTGTAATTTTAATCTTTCCACATAAAATGGATTTTATCATATTCAATCCTCAAAATTCTGGCATTTGAAATTTCAACTCTGTGTGTGTAATGTCCCAGATATAAATAATTCTAGCATTTTACAGTATTAAAACCTCACCAATCAGAAAGAAAAAATTAACAGAAATGTTGCTGCATTGTTACTTCCTGCGTTAAAAAAAAAGCGTATCCATTGATTATAATCAGTGTCTACGCTTATTTTCTTGTAGCCCCACCAGGAATCGAACCTGAATTTAAGGTTTAGGAAACCTCCGTTCTATCCATTGAACTATGGGGCCAAATCAGTCGCAAAAGTATATCATTTTTTTATCAAAACAAACCAGGACCTGCAACTTTATGGTGAGAATTCGCACAGTATGCCTGACTTCCCGGATCAGGGCCATTGTCCAGGTAATCATTCAAAACCGGTCATGTTTTGAAATACCAACATTCTTTCCTACCTTCCTCCTCTAAATTCAGAAATCATGAACTGGGTTGATCTGGTTATAGTTGTGATACTGATAGTTTCGGCAGTATCCGGATTTATCAACGGGCTTATCAGGGAAGCAGCCTCGCTTGCAGCGCTCATTCTGGGAATATGGGGAGCCATAAAATTTTCCGGGTTCACTGCCGCGAAGATGTATGATTTCTTCGACATGACAGGCCACTATGTCGGAATAATTGCTTTCCTGATCACTTTCGGCGTGATTGTTATCATTATACATTTTATAGGCTTGCTGGCCGACAAGATAGCCGATGCAGCCAGTCTCGGATTTGTTAACAGACTGCTGGGGATCGCTTTCGGCATTTTCAAATCGGTGCTGCTTATGAGCGTATTCTTTGTGATCCTTAATGCTATAGATGTTCGCCGTCCGTTCCTTCCTCATAAGACTCTTGAAGGATCATATTTTTATAATCCGATTTCAGATATTGCTCCTGCTATCTTTCCTATAATAGGTGAAGGTGGATTCAATCGCAGTTTCGACAGGTTCAAAAAGAAACCGGATGATGTTGCAATATGAGCCTCTTTGCTATATTTGCACTTCCAAAAGACAGGTTATGAATTTCGTAGACGAACTCAGGTGGAGAGGTATGATACATGATATCATGCCGGGTACAGAAGAATTGCTCAACAAATCGAAGATCAGCGGATACATCGGGTTTGACCCCACTGCCGATTCCCTGCATATCGGACATATGGTTCAGGTAATGCTTTTAGTGCATTTTCAGCGTGCCGGGCATACCCCGGTTGCGCTTATCGGCGGAGCAACAGGCATGATCGGTGATCCATCGGGCAAATCTGAGGAACGCAACCTCCTCGATGAAGAGACTCTTTTCAGGAATCAGGATGCCATTAAAAAGCAGCTTTCTAAGTTCCTTGACTTCAATTCTGATAATACGAATAAGGCGATCATGGTCAATAATTATGACTGGATGAAGCAATATTCTTTCCTCGGGTTCATAAGGGATATCGGGAAGCATATTACAGTCAATTACATGATGGCCAAGGATTCTGTGAAGAAGAGGATCAGTTCGGAATCAAAAGAAGGCATGTCTTTCACCGAGTTTTCCTATCAGCTCGTACAGGGGACCGATTTTCTGTTCCTATACAGTAACAATAACTGCAGACTGCAGATGGGTGGTTCGGATCAGTGGGGAAACATAGTTACCGGGACCGAACTGATACGCAGAAAAACCGGGGGTGAAGCTTTTGCCCTCACCTGTCCTCTCATTACCAAATCGGATGGTACCAAATTTGGAAAAACTGAATCTGGCAATGTCTGGCTCGATCCGGAAAAGACTACTCCTTACCAGTTTTATCAGTTCTGGCTCAATGTTTCGGATGAGGATGCTGCCAAATACATTAAAATATTCACAGTACTAGGACAAAAGGAAATAGAAGAAATAATCACTGCTCATAATACAGCGCCGCATGAAAGACTGCTTCAGAGAAGACTCGCTGAAGAAGTAACAGTAATGGTACATTCGCGGGCCGACTATGAAGGCGCTGTGGAGGCTTCCCAGATTCTCTTCGGTAAAGGAACCACCGAATCGCTGAAAAGAATGAATGAGCAAACATTCCTGTCCGTCTTTGAAGGAGTTCCTGTGTTTGATGTCAGTCAGGAAATTATTGAGAAGGGGGTCACGCTAACCGATCTTTGTACCGAACATTCTCAGGTCTTCGCTTCCAAGGGAGAACTAAGAAGGCTGGTCCAGGGAGGAGGCTTCAGCATTAATAAGGAAAAGGCCGACAACGCTGAACTGATAATCGGAAAAGAACACCTGCTCAACAATAAGTACATCCTTATCCAGAAAGGGAAGAAGAACTATTCCCTGATCAGGATCAGCTGACCAAAGCATTTATTTTCCGGCACAAAGCTGTTATAATGATTTACTTTTGAGAGCATGAATGATCTTCCCTGCGTTTAAATTTCCGATTGTTTCTCATTCTGTCAGCGCTTCAGATCGGCTACAATAACTGAAACATCATCAAAGAGGAAGGGATTATCGTGCGGAATCCCCAGTGCTTTCATCATTGCGGTAATATTGGCACTGACAGGTTCTCTGTTTGAGATATATCTGACTATCTCATTTGTACCTGTCTCGTTTCCATCATCTCCTCTAAGCTCCGAAAGACCGTCAGTGTAGCATACTAGCTTAGAGCTATCCTTTAAGATTATTTCCGACTTATTAAAAGGAGGAATTTCGTCGAGCATACCAAGTCCCACACATGAACCTCTGAGGTAATTAATTTCTCCGGTGACGGTATTATACATTACCGGAGGGTTATGTGCAGCATTTACGTATTCCAGGGTCCCATTTTCATGATCATACCTGGCAACAAAGAATGTGATAAATTTTTCACCTGCTGCATTTGCCGAGACTATTGAGTTCAATCTGTTAACCAGGGACACCAGATCGCCATCGGATGTAAAAAGCGCCCTTAAGCTGGCCTGGAAATTAGACATTAGAATGGCGGCGGAGATCCCTTTCCCCGAAACATCGGCAATACAAATACCGGTCTTGGTGCCAGACAATTTAATACAGTCGTAATAGTCGCCACCCACCTCCGAATGCGGGTAATAAAAACCGCTGACCACCACCCTGGGGTTCACGGGCATCTGGCTGTTATCGGGAATAAGCAGTTTCTGTATCCTTGATGCGAGTTCCAGCTCTTTTTTTATGGCCTCCTGGCGAAGGCTCTCATTGAATAGTCTTATGTTTTCTATTGCAACAATTATGATCCCGGAAAGAGTCTGAACAAAGTTAAGATGCTTGAGTACCGGGCTCATACCTCTTCCTTCCTCATCAATGTCACCGAGGAGGACATAGGCAAGAGGGACATTGTTATTGAACACAGGAATGATCAGATCCACCCCTCTCTGGTGCAAATCATGATCTGCTGATGATATTTCTGAACTACCGGGAAAAGCTGATGCAACATCGGCATTCCGAAGCTCCTCAGGGAAGCCGGCATTCAGAAGACACTCCCACCCTTCGTCCTTTTTAAAAATAAGGATCTTCCCAATGCCCAAGCTCTGCCGGAGGATCTTCTCATATTTTGATAAAAGTTCCTCTTTGGGCAGGTTAGCATTGATCGACAGAGTGATATCAAGCAATGCATCAAGCTTGAATCTTGAGATCTTCAGCCGGTCGGAAGGGATGCTCATTTCAGCCTTTAACCCTTTATCCTCTCCACATAGGAGCGGTTGATGGTATCAACCTTTATTTTATCGCCCGTATTTACGAACAGAGGGACCATAACTGTTTCACCATTCTTCAAGGTAGCCTGTTTTAATGTATTAGTTGCTGTATCACCTCTGAGACCCGGTTCGGAGTATGTGATTTCCATTACCACGAACTGCGGGACATCTACTGACAGAATGGATTCAGTATCGGCGTGGACCACTATTTCAACTCCCATGCCTTCCAGCAGGAATTCATGATTGTCTATCATGCTTTCAGGAACATGTATCTGTTCATAGGTTTCCGTGTGCATAAAGTAATAACCAATATCATCTTTGTATAGATACTGATAAGGTCTTCTCTCAACCCTGGCGACATTAACTTTAACACCTGAGGAAAATGTGTTATCTATCACTCTTCCTGTCTTGATGTTTTTCAGTTTTGTCCTGACGAATGCCGGGCCCTTACCAGGTTTAACATGCTGAAACTGCACGATCGTATATAGGTCATTATTATACTCAATGACCAATCCATTTTTAAAATCTGCTGTTGTAGCCATAAATAGTTCAGTTATTCTTCAATTTGGTTTTTATTATCTCCTTTTAATATCCAGTGGATAAAGTAATCCTTCATAATGATCCAGCTCCACTAAAAAAGCGCCTACAAATATATCAAATCGGATTTTAACCGGAAGAAAATTTTTGTCAGCTGAAAACCAGAATGAAACATCTTCTTCGGTTTTAAATAGTCTGCCCACTTCGGTAACCGGATTGAATTTATAGCATTTAATTTTGCCGGCGTCAATCTTTACATCCTCCATTCCCACAAATCTCATTCTAATCGGATAAAGCTGGTCGGTAAACCAGGTTTTGATTTCAATGATCTCACCTTTTTTAAACTTACCGCCGTTGGTCATTATATAATTCCTGAAATTATAAAAGCAGGATATAATATCATGAATACCCTTAGGTGCAATATGTTTGCCTGTCCTGTCGCTGAAAAGAATAGCTGAATCTCCTCTGGTCTTGTGGTCGAAAGTGACTACATTATATCGTTTATAGCGACCTTCGTGAATGTCTCTGATAGATTTCATGGGAAGTCCGGTTTCCGGATCCATATAAACCTCATAGATATCAACGACCTTGAAAATGGCATCGGCAACGCCGATTGTTCTTGCATAGAATCTGGAATGCCATGCCTCTTTCCCGTCCAGTGTGTCTTTTTGCAGATCGAGTGTTCCGATACCGCTTGAAATAGGTCCGTACTGGATATTATAACTAGCCTTTTCTCCGGGCTGGTATGATCTTTCCTGTGCAATAAGTACAACCGGATAGATCAACAGCAATATGATTGTGGAAACACATCTCATTGCTGCAGAAAGTAGTCTTAATATATTCCATTTATTTTCCAAGGATGTTTTTTCTGGGTATGGAAGTAATAAAATCCTTAAGATAAAAAGGTTCAAAGTATGCTACATCTTCAAATTGTCTTTTTTCAAGAGCCTGAAATACCGGTATTCGCATGTGTGAAGCCGACATATGGAAATCACAGTCAAAATAAGCATTCTTTATTTTAATGATCTCCCTGCATTTTGAGGAGCCGTCTCCAAAAAAAATAATTCCTGTTTCATCCGGGAAACTTAGGAATGATTTCTCATCAATAATTTCAGCCAAAATATCCCGGATAATGGAACCTGATGCGTCATAGACTGCATCGTAGACCTCCATTCTCCTAGCATCGATCATCGGGCAGAAAAGCGTTTTCTGACCGTTTTTAACAAGAGACGGATTTCCCTCAGCCATTCCCCAGAACATGGAAAGAGTGGTATCTATTCCAATCAGGGGTATCGAAGAGGCGAAAGCAATCCCCTTAGCCACAGACACTCCTATACGCAAACCCGTATATGATCCCGGACCTTTTCCAACGGCTACTGCTTCAAGATCCTGTGCTTTAAGACCATTCTCCCTGAGTATCTTATCAATGAATACTGTCAGCTGTGCTGCATGTGATCTCTGATCTGAGCCTTCACGTACTGCAACAACTTCATTGTTGCTGCATAAAGCAACTGAACAGAGAGCTGTCGCCGTTTCTATGCAAATCACCATCCCCCCTGCACTTTTTTTACCGAAGTCATTCCCGCCATAACCGGCAAAAATACTCCGAAATGTTTCATCTCACTTCTTCCTTTTAAACTATCCGGCTACTCTTCCCTGAATCAGGTAATTACGGATCACTTCTCCTTATACAGATCCTCCTTTTTCACAACTTCCACCAGTGTACTGTCAGAAAGTTTCTTGCTTATTGCACTGAATGGGGACGATATCACCTTGTCTCCTTCAGAGATACCGGAAATTATCTCAATATAATTATTATCCTGAATACCAGTTTTAACTGTTCTTGAAACAGCATATTTCCCTTCCGAAACAAAGACAAGTGTCCGGACATCTTTGGAACCAGTAACTGTTCCCGCGGTTACATGTTTTGTAGTATCCGAACGGGTTGTTACAGACTGTATCGGTACAGTCAGGATATTATTCTTTGATTGTGTCTGAATATCAACTGAGGTCGACATACCGGGCCTGAGCGGATTTTTCACCCCCGAATCGACCAGGTTTTGGTAAGATTCAGGAATTACCCTGATCTTTACATCGAAATTGGTTACCTGATCAGCAGATACACCGGTTGTTTTTGCTGAATTGGCAATCTCATAAACAACGCCTTTGAACTTTTTATCAAGATAGGCATCCACTTCTATCAGGGCAGTATCTCCAAGCTTAACTTTAACCACATCATTCTCATTAACCTCCACCCTGGCTTCCATTTTTGAAAGATCGGCAACCCTGAGCATTTCAGTACCAGCCATAAGATTCGTCCCAGCCACTCTTTCCCCGAGTTCAACCAGGAGCATCGAAACTGTCCCTGACATAGGTGCATATATTGATGTCTTGATAAGGTTTTCATTTGCTTCTTTCAGTGATGCTTCAGCGCTGACAATAGAAAATTTTGCAGCATCTACTTCCGATTTTGCAACGTTATATGATGCTTCAGCCTGTTCATAATCAGATTTCGAGATTGTCTGCTCACTGAAAAGTTGTTTGTTTCTCTTATATGCAAGTTCAGACTGTGTGAATTGCGCTTCAGCCTGGGCGAGGCGGGCCTGGGCGGAACTGATTGCTGCCAGCGACCTGTCCTTCTGTGAAATATAAATATCCGGCTTAATCCTGAGAAGCAGCTGTCCTTTCTCTACCTGATAACCGTCCTTAACAGTAAGTTCGACAATTTCACCTGATACATCAGGACTGATCTTAACTTCCTTTTCAGGCTGGATTTTGCCATTGGCGGTAATAGTTTCAATGATATTCCTTTTCTCAGCTTTCTCGACTGCAACTTTAAGTGTGTAAGCTTTTCCGAACCAACCCTGCTTTTTACCCACAACTGCAAGGATCAGAAGGATGAGAACAGCCGGTATTAAATACTTGAGTATTTTATTGGTTTTCATGTTATAAGGTCTTAAAATGTGCTTTATTCTATTTTTCGTTTAATCTGAGAGGAATTCCTTTGTAAAAGTCGAGAACCTTGGTTTTAAAAATGAATTCATATTTTGACTGCGACATATCAGACTGGGTTTTAAGTAACTGCGTCTTGGACACATTATAGTCGACCGAGGTAACCATCCCAACGTTGAATTTCTGTTCCGTATATCTGAAAGATTCTTCGGATGAGGTTACAGCCTTCACACTTGCGGTGTATTTCTTCAAAGCTGCGACTGCATCACTGTATGCTTTCTGAATATTCTTATAAAGCTGCTTTTTTGTTCCTTCCAGGGTATATTTTGAACTTTCCACCCCAAGCTTGGAATTGTTAATATTCTTGTTTACCTGCCACCCGTTAAGTATCGGGATATTAAGTGTCAGGCCCACTCCTGATGTTTTGTTATTTCTGAGCTGATCCTTGAATGAAAGATTCTGCAGGTTTTCAATAAATGTGTATCTGGTATTAAACGAATAATTAAGCGACAATTGCGGACTTCTCCCGCCTTTTGCAATCTTCAGGTCATATTCACTGGCAGCCAGTTTCATCTCCGAGCTTTTAATCTCCGGTCTGTTCCCGACAGCAATATCAAAAATCTCTTCGACATTGCCTGCTATAATGGAATTTGTATCAACGCCAATATCCGGAACCAGTACTTCAAAATCCTTTACATTCTTCAGTTCAAGAAACTGTGTAAGGGTAAGATAGGAAGTCTCCAGCTGATTCTTCACGTTTATCAGTTGAAGCTCTTCCTGGGCAGCCTGCGATTCTATCTGTAGGAGATTTCCCTTTGCGACGCTGCCGGCATCAACAAGCTTCCGTGTCTTTTCTATCTGTTGCAGTGTTATATTGACCTGATCCTGATTTGCCTCTACCAGGTCTTTGTCAAGCAGGATCTGCAGATAGGCAAGGGCGACATTCAGTGCAACATCATCTTTGATATACTGAAGGTCTTCCTTTGCTGCAAGCACCTCGTACTTGTTCTTTTTTATTGAATTTAAATTCTGAAGACCATTGAACAATGCTGTCTCTCCACCTACATAAACATAGTCAGACCTCATCGTCTGATTATAGAACTGATAGTTGGTCTGGTCCAGCGCACGGCCGAAGTCATACCCGTGTGATAAAGCCCCGTTCAGGGTTGGCAGGAGTTTCATTTTCGCCAGGTCGAGCGAATTCTGCTGCACCCTGGTCTGAATTTCCTGTTGCTTTATCTGTATATTATTATCGATAGCATATTTTATACATTCCTCGAGCGACCATGAATGCTGGCCCTGGGAGAAGAGCGTGCCGCTCATCAGGAGTGATAAGAAAAATAACGAACAAATAGTCCTTTTCATGGATAGAATAAGTTTTAAAACCGAACTGTCACATCATCCATAATGATAGAAATTTTCCGGTTTCGCTGCATCAATCAGTAAATAATTGCATCATAGCCGGATAAATAAGGTTACGAAGATAAACAATTAGGTTCAATTGAAATACAGCATAAGATTAAATATTCAAAATGAGTCGATAAATCAGGGCTTTAAAGGACCAAATGACCTCAGAACCCATATCTCCGGAATTTAAAAAAACATTTGGCCGCTTTTAGTAAAAGCCCTATCTTTCGGGCTAATTTAAAATAATAAATTATGCTTCACTATAAAGAGTTAGGTTTAGTTAATTCGAAAGAATTGTTCAGGAAAGCTATAATAGGGAAATATGCTGTTCCTGCGTTTAACTTCAACAATCTTGAGCAGTTGCAGGCAATAATCAGCGCTTGTGTTGAGACAAAATCACCAGTAATACTTCAGGTTTCAAAAGGTGCCAGGAAATATGCCAATCAGACGCTTCTGCAATATCTGGCCAAAGGCGCTGTTGAATATTCCAAAGAGCTTGGTTATCCGATTCCGATAGTTCTCCATCTTGATCATGGAGATTCGTTCGAGACCTGTAAATCATGTATCGAATCAGGTTTTTCATCAGTTATGATCGATGGCTCACATTTTCCTTATGAAGAAAATGTAAGGCTTACAAAACAGGTTGTTGATTATGCACACCAGTTTGATGTCACCGTTGAGGGGGAACTTGGAGTGCTTGCAGGTATTGAAGATGAAGTATCGGCAGAACATTCATCGTACACCCGTCCCGAAGAGGTTGAGGATTTTGTTAAAAAAACCGGAGTGGATTCGCTTGCAATCTCAATAGGCACTTCCCATGGGGCATTCAAATTCAAAGTAAAACCCGGGGAACTTCCTCCTCCTTTGCGTTTCGACATCCTCGAAGAGTGTGAAAAACGTATTCCAGGCTTCCCGATAGTACTTCACGGAGCATCATCGGTTCCTCAGGATATTGTTGCCGAGATCAACAAGTACGGTGGAAAGATGGAAAACACTGCCGGCGTTTCCGAAGACCAGCTTCGCAGAGCATCCAAATCTGCTGTTTGCAAGATCAACATCGACAGTGATGGCAGACTGGCTATGACAGCAGCGATCCGAAAGGTATTTGTTGAAAAACCCGGTGAATTCGACCCGCGTAATTACCTGGGCCCTGCCCGCGATAAGCTTAAAGAACTTTATAAACACAAAGTTGTAAATGTGCTTGGAAGCGCTGACAAAGCCTGATCAGGATCACTTACGGGTATACGCAAGACAAAAGTTGTTAATACTGTAATAAACACAAAGCCAGTCAATTAGTGACTGGCTTTTTTTTTGATGTTAAAAAGTTATTTTGCCGGGAATTTTATTGATCATCTGATTTTTTAATTTAGCTGTTGAATTAGTAAGCGATGGAAACAAAACGTCCTACCCTTAAGGAAGAAAAGCTTAAGAGGAATAACAGGTTATCAATGATGCTCAATAAGCGCGAAATGAAGGCGCTCGGTATCTACTGCGACCGTTACAGAATAAAAAACAGATCCAGTTTTATCAGGGAAACCGTAATGAAAGCCATCCTGAAAAGATTTGACGAAGAGCATCCCACCCTCTGGGAAGATAATGAGCCTACCCTTTTTAATCAGAATATCTCCGCAAGAAACTGGTGATCAGTAATTTTTAATATTTTTTTCTCACAAAGGATACTGACTTGATTTCCCCGGAACAGTCAGATTCAATTCTGGATAAAAGTCTTTTCTGCCGGCAGATAACAACCAAATTTATGCAGCTACTAAAATTTCCGAAAATTTGTGATAATTTTGCACCCTGAATGAAAGTTCCTGACCCATGGTGTAATTGGCAACACGTCAGATTTTGGTTCTGAAGAGTCCAGGTTCGAGCCCTGGTGGGTCAACAAAAGTCTCCCCATCAACTTTTTTGCAAAAAGCCTTACCATATCAGAACCGCTTATAATCAACAGATTAGGCGGTATATTAATTTTTACCCGTCCTTATAATATGTATTGAATCAGTCTTAAAAAGGTGACAAAATAGATACACTTCAGTCTTGACTGTAAACTGTATCGCTGACCTCTGTAAATTACTAATTTTAATATATATACATTATGACAACTTAGTTTTACGTAAGGCAAAAAACTATCGATTTATGGATTACTTTGGATTGAAAAATTATCAGAAATATCAGCTGCTTTATCAAACAACAAAAAATATATTGCTGCTAAATTTTCATGGCAAGATTGTTATGGCGCTTTTACCTTTTCCGAATCGCATATGCATTATGTTGTAAAATATATATCTAATCAACCTGAACGTTAAAAAAAACAATCGTTTACAGATGAATAATTGTTATTGCTGGAAAAATCGGAAATTGAATATGACCCAATGCTTGTTAGATTGGTACTATTGCTAGATTTCAGGGCTACGCCCCTCCTCTATCCATTCCGCTACTTTGCTACGAAGAAAACAGGGCTAATGCCTCTGTTTGTAAAAGAATAAAATTAAGTGACATGCCTTTTTTTCGTCGTCGATGAAACAATTAAAAAGGGCTATATACCTTTCATTTTCGAACAAGGGAACAAAAACTACAAAATATGAGGGGCATCAGCCCTGATATCATCGTAGAAAAAATTGACTATAAATTTAAACATAGGGGCGTAGCCCTGATATCGATAAAATAAAACGTCAAATGATACAAAAAATCAAAAACAAATGGTTAAAACCTTTTGGATATAGTAAATTATCGAGAACAAAAACAACAAAATATGAGGGGGGTTAGCCCTGAAATCATCGTTGCAAATGACCATAAATTCAAACAATGAATTGTATATTTCTATATAATAGCTCTCTTGTGTAAAATATACATGAACAAATAATTCAGGTTATTCTGTGGAGAATTCGGAGCAAATTGACCCCCTAAAACCGGACAAATTCTGTTCAAAGTTATTGCTTTCAAACTCAATTATCCTCACTGATTATCGATTCTAAACAGCAGGCAGAACCGTAAAACCAAAAAAGCATCTATATTTATACTGGTAACTTCACGATAAATTATCGTTTTGCTTTCTGATTATCTAAAAACTGAATATGAAAAAAACTACCTCTGTACTCGTTCTTATCCCTTTGATGCTGACATTTTTTACAATGGGATTTATCGATCTTGTCGGTATCTCCACAAATTATGTCAAAGCAGATTTCCATCTCTCGGATACAATGGCAAATCTTCTGCCGTCAATGGTCTTCCTCTGGTTCCTGGTGCTCGCCATCCCTTCCGGATTGCTGATGAACAGGATCGGCAGGAAAAACACCGTACTGCTCAGCTTGGTCATCACCTTGCCTTCACTCCTGCTTCCGATTTTCAGCTATTCCTTCACTACCATGCTGATCTCTTTCACCCTGCTAGGCATCGGGAACACCTTAATGCAGGTCTCGGTAAATCCGTTGCTTGCCAATGTCGTTGATGAAAAGAAAATATCCAGTACACTTACATTCGGACAATTTATCAAGGCTATCGCCTCTTTCATAGCCCCTGTCCTTGCAGCATGGGCCGTCATAAAACTTGCAGACTGGAGAATGATAATGTTCCCCCTCTTTTCAGCAATCTGCCTTGTGGTGATAATTTACCTGTTCTTTACAAAGCTGCAGGAGCGTAATGTGGAAACCAGCGCCACAACATTCGGTGATTGTTTCTCGCTTCTGAAGGACAAAACGATCCTGTTGCTTTTCATAGGGATAATGGCTCATGTAGGACTTGATGTCGGCATCAACACCACAGCTCCCAAATTGCTGATGGAAAGACTGGGCATGGCGCTTGCTGATGCCGGTTATGCCACAAGTTTCTATTTTATTTTCAGAACCGCCGGCTGTTTTCTCGGAACTTTTATCCTGGCAAAATATTCGAACCGGAAAATATTCCTGGTAAGCGTCAGCATGATCCTCATCGGTATCCTGACCCTGTTCACTGCCAATAAGACCCTGATATATGCAGGAATTGCCCTCTTCGGCCTTGGTAATTCAAATATTTTCCCTCTTATTTTCTCTCAGGCTCTTCTGCGTCAGCCTGAAAGGAATAATGAGGTATCGGGACTTATGATCACCGGGATTGTCGGAGGAGCAGTTTTCCTTCCGGCCATGGGAATGTTGTCCGACTTCATGGGGAGTCAGACAGGAGCGCTTCTCGTATTACTGGTTGGGGTGGCTTACCTTCTCACTTTCGTTACCGCGAGGATAAATACACATAAAGCTTAATAATAAAATTCAGACTCGTTTCAATCAGATCTGACAAAAACCGGATATGCACTTCATTGGTATCGATATCGGGACAAGCTCAATCTGCGGGATCATCTTTGATGCTGATTCAGGCAAAATTGAGTCCCTCACAAAAGAAAACAGGACCCTGACTGAAGGTGTGGAATCATGGGAAAAGATCCAGCATCCTGCTGATATTATGCGTACAGTGGAATCAATCATTACGGTATTTTTATCAACCTGCAGCGATATCGGAGGAATAGGCATAACCGGACAGATGCACGGCATCCTATATGTTGACTGTGAAGGCAATGCTGTCAGTCCGCTCCTCACCTGGGAAGATGGAAGAGGAAATCATCCTTATGATAAGGACCAGACCTATTCCGGATATTTAAAAGAAAGATCAGGATATGATCTTGCCTCAGGTTACGGTCTTGTAACCCATTTTTATAATCTGAAAAACAATCTGGTTCCCAGAGAGGCCGACAGACTTTGCACGATCATGGATTATGCCGGGATGAAACTGACCGGCAGAAAGAGCCCTCTGACCGACTTTACCAATGGCGCCAGCCTTGGGTTCTTTGATCTGAAGAATTTATGCTTCGATACATCCTGCCTTAAACGCCTGGGAATTGATCCGCGCATATTGCCTGAAACTGCAGGATCAGCAACTTTCTCGGGATTATATGGCGGGAGCATTCCGGTTTATTCAGCCATTGGCGACAATCAGGCAAGTTACATCGGCTCGGTGAGCGATCCTGACAATTCTGTGCTTGTTACTGTCGGCACCGGAAGTCAGATATCCGTTTTTACTCCTGAGTATATTAAAATAGAAACACTCGATACGAGGCCTTTTCCCGGCGGTGGCTATCTGATTGCCGGAGCCGCTTTATGCGGAGGCAGGGCCTTTGAAATCCTCCAATTGTTTTTTAGCCAGACACTGACTTACTTCACCGGCTCATCTCCTGAAAAAGAATCATTGTACCGGAAGATGACAAGTCTCGAATATCCGGCCGGCTCAGGCGACATCCCTCTGGTTGATACTCTTCTCGCAGGAAAAAGATCTGACCCCCTCCTTCGTGGCAGGATTACTAATATTTCAACTTCTAATCTGACCCCTGGTAATCTTGTTATTGCCTTTCTGAGGGGTATCAGCAATGAGTTGTTTGATTTTTACGGTATGATTCCAGCATCCGTAAGAGACAGGAAGAGTATTCTAGTTGGTTCCGGTAATGCAATCAGGAAGAATAAGCTTCTTCGCGAAGCTTTCGAAGAGAGATTTAATAAAAAGCTGATAGTCCCCGCTCATGCCGAAGAGGCAGCTTACGGGGCAAGCCTGTGTGCTGTGGTTGGAAGCGGTCATGCAGCGACTTTCCATGAAGCATGTCAACTGATCAATAATAAATATTAGATTATGAAAGAGCATACGATAACGGTGAAGAAGAGACTGCCGGTAAAAGTCCTTATTCTGCTGCTCACAGTTTTCACCTTCACGCCAATGATGGCTCAGGTTGTCAAGGGTCCGGTCTCGTTGGATTACAGGAAAACCACCTGGATCTTCAATACTTCTGAACCCGCTGCAAGCTCTCTGAGCAACCTTTCGCCAAAGGGAAATTTCTCAGCTCCAACCGGATCTTTAAAAACATTTACTGTTCAATTTACTGCATCTCTTAAGAATCCTTCCGGAGAGACAAGACTTCTTGAGATTCCCGATGTGCTGAGCATTACACTCCGGCAGAATGATCCTGATGACCGTAACAGGCAAAACTATCCTGCGTATCCCCTGCCGGATGGTAAAGTACCTGTCCTTGAAGCTGCTATAATGCTCAATTCTGCGGGGCATCCCGACTGGAAAAAAATGATCACGGGTATTCCTCTGGCTATCTTAAAAGAACCATTTAAGGAACATGAGTTTACAATCAGTTTTACAGGTGTAAGATTTACTTTCTACGTAGATGGTGAGTTGCTCGACAATGAATTCCCCTTCGGTTATCCTGAATGGGCAACGGACAATAGCTGGAAGATCGATAACCAATATGTCGGAAAAGCATCCATCTTCTTCCCGGCAATAATACCTGAGAAGAAAGAGCTTGCGATGACCGTGCCGCAGGACATCCAGTACTGGACCCCTGAAGGGCATAACTGCTGGGTCGGCGATGTTGTTACGATTTTTTATAAAGGACGTTATCACCTCTTCTACCTGTACGACCGCCGCCATCATCAGAGTAAATTCGGAAAAGGAGCTCATTATTTCGAACATCTCTCCACTGCTGATTTTAAAAAGTGGACCATCCATGATGCAGCCACACCTCTGGAGGAACAGTGGGAATGCATAGGCACCGGAACTCCATTTGTCCTTCATGACAAGCTGTATCTCACTTATGGTCTTCACACCGGACGAGTCTATCCGGAAGAAATGACAACCTGGCCGCTTCAGTGGAAATATCTCGATACTCATGGCTACACAGGGGCTTTCAACCGTGACACCACTCCGGGATTCCCGGCCGGTTCTTCATTTGCCGTGAGTGATGACGGGATTTCAGCCTTTAAAAAATCAGGAATAACGTTTCATCCGTGTCAGAATCCTTCAGTTTACACAGATCCCCGGGGAAAACTTATGATGCTCGCGAACGCCGGATCGGAAGGAACCTGGACATCCGATTCAATCGAAGGAGGATGGCGTTGTGTAAACCGTGATTTTCCTCCGGGAGGAGACTGTACTTTTTTCTTTCATTGGGGAAATTTCGATTATATAGTCGGAGGTTTCACCGGGTTTTGGTCAAGATGCGCCGGCAATCCTGATCTTCCGTATGAGGACATGGTGACCCGTGGACTCGATTTTTATGATGGATCGAACGTTCCTGCAATAACTGAAATATCCGGAGGCCGCTTCATCATGGCAGCCTGGATCCCGATTCGCGGATGGGGCGGCCCACTTGTTATCAGAGAGCTTATTCAGTCCCCGGACGGCAGATTAGGTTCGAAATGGATGAGGGAAGTGACACCTGAGACAAATCAGCCTTCTGACATTGCGGCTAAGATCACGGGGAAAAAAGAAGTTACTACCGGAAGCAGATCATTCATGCTTAGCTTTACAGTAAATCCTGGCAATAAAAAGCCGGGAAAGGCAGCCATTCTATTCCTTCCTTCAAAGGGGGATAAAGATGCCTGCGAACTACAGATCAGCCCTGATGAAAAACGCGCTCAGTTTGGGAAAGGTTCATTAACCAGCCCATCGCCTCGTGAAAAATCGCTCAGGGAAGGAGGCTCTCCATCTTCAGCTGCTGACTATGCAATAGAAAATATTGCAGGAGTTGACCGGCCGTTTACAGTCCGGATACTAATAAAAGATTCCGACAAGCTTGGCGGTTCACTGATAGATACCGAAATAGCAGGACAGCGGACAATGATCTCTTACCGCCCCGATCTGACAGTCAGGAATATGGTCTTCAAGGCAGAAGGAGCTGAGATCACTAATGTTACCATTGCAGAAGTGAAATAACAACAACTATCTGAAAACTGTGAAACTTTCAACCGGCCTTCTCAGGCTGACAGGTAAAGGAGAGTGGAGATTATGTGAATCATGCTGCATCAATTGTTCCAGATCGGATTGTTTTATTGCAACTGGATTGTTGTTCACTTTTCCGGTATTATGCAGCTCAATACTGGTATTGTACCCGAAGGCGCCGGAAGCGATATCAAGATTCTCAATAAATGCCCCTAAGGAAATGAACAGCTCCCTCCCATCATGGTCAACAACCGATAAAATCCGGGCAGAGTCGGGAAAAACCAGGATCGAATCTTCTTTATATACCTCAACTTTCCAGGGTTGGGAGTTATGGGAACTTCCTGCGAGTGATGCATAATGTAGGATCTGACAGATATCACTTTTATAATTCCCGACTGAGAGAGTGTCTTTCCGGCCGTAGGTGCTGCAGGAAGATAGCACTCCAATTAAGCAGAGTATCATTTTTGTTTTCATGGTCAGGTTAGTATTTGCTCCAGAGCCGATAGCCCAACCTGATCACAGGGGCGATGTCAAGGTTCGGGATATTGTACACAACATTGTTAAAAGAAGCGCTGTTGTCTCCACGCAGATAAACATGAAAACCAGGCTGCAAATAAACATGTCGTCCAAAAAAGAACTGATAGCTTATGCCTCCTCCAAAATCGGTACTGTGTATATCTCTTTTCATTCCGGTACTCTTCTGTTCAATTCCGAAGGTGTGAAGCTCCAGATAAGAGTATATTTCAAGGTTGCGCCAGACCTTATAGCCAAAGAAAACTCCCGGAGATGTTTTGTAATATCTCTTAAAAGCAGGCGAGGAATTCTTAATGCCGGCAGGTTCTGCATCATAAGTGCCTCCTTTGATAACACTCACTCTTATCCTGAATCTGTTGTAACGGTATCCCACACCTAAATGGTAACCGCCGGTAAAAAACATGGGAAATAGACTCTCCACTTCGATAGCCTGTTTAGATTCATACATCCGTGGAACAGGTTTCAGGAAAGTACCCCTGACCGAATCTCTCTGAGCCAAACCTGATGCTGTGGTTAACATCAATACTGCCAAAATTATTGTCAACCTTTTCATATCATATATTTTAAAAATTTATGATACAAAGATGCCATGGAGAAGCGGCTCAGTTCCTCCACATTTGTTACCAAATCATCCTAATCAAATATTTTTTTCCTGATCCGGCTCAGTGATTTTGGGGCTATTCCCAGATAGTTTGCAATATGGTAGAGTTGAACTCTTTGAAAGACCTGAGGGTATTTTTTCAGAAGATTTTCATATCGTTCTTTAGCGGAAAGCATCTGTAATTCAATACTTTGTTCTACTAATTTTACATAGGCCTGTTCTATCAATATCCGTCCCAGCCGTTCTGTTTTCGGAACTTTTAAATACAGATCGCATAAATCTTTTTGCTTAATTATCAAAATTTCAGAGTCTTCAATAGCTTTTATATTAATAGTCGACGGAATATTATTTAATCTGCTATGGTTATTATTTACCCAGTATCCTTCAAAGGCAAAATCGGTGGTTATTTCATCTCCGTTTTCTCTTGTTTTAAAATAGATCATGACCCCATAATTAACAAAACCGATAAAATCGCAAATCTGGCCTTCTCTGAGAAAAAGCTCATCTTTTCTTAACTGTTTTGAAACGAATGCATCTCTGACAACCGATAATTCTTCATCGGTCAGAGTAATAACCGGACTCAGGCTGTTTTTAATTTTAAGAAGCTTGTCCATCGGATGATTACCATTTAAATCCGGATTGTTTAAACCGTCCCAGGATATAACAATTAATAAGGGTGATCGTCCTCAGAAATAATAAGAACGATTATCATGATAAAATTAGGCTTTCTTTTCATTTAAATGTCGCTTTAATGGAATTGTAATAGATCGTTGTAATAGATTCAAAACCGGAATCCGTACCTATAATCAGCCATATTTCGCCATTGGAATTTGACTGTACCTTAATGAGCGAAGTGGTTTTCAAAGTCTTTAATTTATAAATTTCCAGCTCTGTACCATTCGCGAAATTTCCAATATTTTGCATATCAGCGCCTTCCACAGACTGATTACCTTTATCAATATTCATTCGGAAATAGTTGTCTGAAGGATCCAGTACCTTTGCCGGTTCCACCGTAGATGCTCCTGATTTAATATAAACACCTTCTCCGGGAGAACCACCCACTCCTACACTATTATCCGGTGCATTTGAGGCAATCTCAATTTCAATTTCAACCGAGTAGTTTTTATCAGGTTCAAAACCTGCTATTTTCCTCTTAATGAACATGAACAGATCGTCGCTGTGATTTATACCTGATTGTTTTAATGCCCCTTCCGAATTATCCAAAGGAGACGGTAAAGTTGAATGTGAATATTGCAGCTGGTAGAAATTTTCAGCATCAGGATCATTGGGATAATCTGCAAAACCTGCAGTCCATCCCTCATTATCAGTTTTAAAATTAAAGTTCAGCCCTTCTACCGGTATTACATTAGTATCATTCTTGCGGCAACCCGATATGAAAATTAGACTCAGGCCAATGAAATAACAGACAAATTTGCACATAATGTCAAATTTTGTTTTCCATCTACTTTAATTCGTTTTAAGTTCCCTGGAGTTAGTTATTTTACCACGATGTTAAACAAATCCGGACTGATAATTTATTAACGTATTTACGTTGTCAAATATTACTCGCAACATCTGAATAACAACTCATTCGAGTGCATGAACCAGGGAAATGTAATGTTGCCTGATGCGTTTTATCTTTTTCCTCCTGCTCTTTAACCTTAAATGAGATTTCGTGTGGTAGCATGTTATGTTGTCTGTGACATTTAACCCCTGGTCCGTCCCGGGAGTTACAGTCAATCTTTTGCCTCAGGGTTCATTCCTTTGGTAAAGTTGTTCCCCCGGGAAGTTTGATGGGGAAGGTTCACCGTAAAATCTGAATCGCCAACCGGAAGGTTGCAATGCGAACATATCCTTATAATGTAAATATGGGATCACATTTCATTTTTATAAGATCTTAATAGTCTGAGTCCCATCTTTGTCTGAATAATGAATGAATCCACAAGTGGCTATACATCAATTATTTTGCCTGTTACTCCCATCATAAACGGAGGTATACATTAATACGATGATGCAATAATCTGAAATATCATTTTCTATGAAAACGCTTATAATATCAATTTTGATTTCAATGTTTTGTTTGGATTATTTAAACGGCCAAACACCAATAAAACCTGTGAAAATCCCTTTTGACGGAATAGATATGACATGGCAAAACGGCAGTGACCGGAGGGACTCATCTGTGTTCAGGAACATTAAATATTTCACTCCCGGAATATTAATCGACATAAACTATACCTGGTCATTTAACAATCCTGTTGATAATACCGTGGTCGGATCCACAGCGCTGGCACGTGATAACGAGGTGCAGCTGTCAGCTCTTCATTTTGGAGGCGACTTTGAATACAATAAGGCAAGGGCAAGATTTATGACGCAATTCGGGACCCGTTCTGTTGTAGTTCCCCGCAATGACTACAGTCCATACCGTGGACAGTATCAACTTGCAGATGTATATCGTTATCTTAGTGAAGCTTATGCAGGTTACCACGTCGATGTCTGGAACGGTATAAACATTGATGCCGGTTTATTTATGTCATATATCGGATTGAATTCATACTATCAGCAGGAGAACTGGGAATACCAGGCATCTTTTACATCTGACAATACTCCATGGTTCTTCAATGGAATACGTCTCCAGATTTTTCCCGATAATAATCTTAAGATCGAAACATGGATAATAAATGGCTGGCAGAGCTATGGTAAATTCAACAGCATGCCGGGTCTCGGCGCCAATATTACCTGGATACCCGGCAGCAGGCTCAAATTAATAACTAATGATTACTTTGGAACAGATGTTGCCGGCTTGCCTGAAAGAAAACGTTTTCACTCCGATAACAGTTTGCTATTCCGGTATTTCGCGAATCCCGGTTCCAGATCTGTTAGCCGTGCTGCATTTTCTCTGACAGCAGATATAGGATTTGAAAAAGGCGGAGGAGTTAACGGGTTCAGAAGCGGGAACAGTACTCAGGGTCCCGCGCAATATTTTGCAAGTGCAATGTTCTACAACCGCATCTGGTTTGCAGGAAACAGGTTTGCCTGGACAATTGGCGGAGGCATCATGACCAATCCCGGCCGATATCTGGTATTGTATCCAACAGGAGAGGCGAGCCCTTTGCCAGATCCCAACGATCCTGCTAAAACAGAAGGTAAATACCCTTTCACAGCAAACCCCGGAGATAAATTCTCAGCATGGGATTGTTCAACAAATTTCGATTTTATGCCAAACCAGAGCTTAACATTCAGGATTGAATTTGTTCACAGATCAGCTGATGTGCCATATTTTGCCGGCAAAGGTGGCGTTACTTCATCCTCCGGTTATTCTACTTCCGGTCTTGATCCTGAGTGGCGACCCGACCTGGTCAGATCTGAGAATCGGATTATTGTTGCTTTGCTGTTCAGAATTTAGTATGAAAAAGTATGATAATATCCGGGGTAAACCTCAACACGTTAATGACAATATTAAATGTGCAGGGAATACCCGGGCAGAAATTTAATATTCAAACTGGTCAACCCTGGATGCTGGCATAAATCAATTAATGGGAAATGCCGCCTTCAATTTTGAATATGCTTAATTTTTTGATGCACAAAAACCGGCAAGGCAAGATCGTATTTAAGGGCATTTAAAAGACATCTCAGGCCCTTTGTCAATTCAGAGGCCCTTCATCTCTCAGCCTCTGAAAATTCATTCCGGGCATCCATACCGGCTTTGTTTACGTAATAAATGCATACGGTCATAAATGTAATACTTAAATGCCTCCCTTAAGTGTTTTCTGGTTTTCATTACTCCTGCTTATGATCTGTATGATTATATGACGACTTGCCGGAAAACAAATGTTTATGTTACTTTGAAATGCCGCGTAACTTCTGTGGCTTTAACACTGGAAAAAAATTTTGGCAGACAGACAAATACAACAAGACATGATAACATTTACAGATACACTGCCGAAACCCGAAGATTACTGGGACCTATTTCAGACAACAGGCTGGAATGATGAGTACAATTTTACTCATAAGGATCTGGGAGATGCCATAAAAAACAGCTGGTATTCAAATTCTGTCTATGACTCTGATAAACTGATCGGATTTGGCAGAGTGATCTCAGATGGAGTTCATCATGCCTTAATTGTTGATCTGATCATCCATCCTGACTATCAGGGCCTGGGATTTGGCCGCAAACTACTTGACAGACTGGTGAACAAATGTAAGGAAGTCAATATAAGAGATATCCAATTATTCGCAGCCCGGAATAAATCTGAGTTCTACGAAAAGGCCGGATTTGAGAAAAGACCTGTTGATGCGCCTGGAATGCAGATGAAACAAAAATGACAAGATTGGAAACCAATACAATGGATTGAAGGGAATCAGAAATATTTATGCATTTACCTTCAATAGATTAGGAATTATGTATTCCGGATATTCACGATCTTAATCTTCATTTGTAACATATGAATAAACTCCGGAATGAATTCAGATAATGTATAAAAAACTAAGCTAGGCTCTAGGTTGAGGCTATAAAGGGAATGGAAATGCTGAATACAAAAACAGGTCCGACGAAAAAGATCATATTGAGATGGCAGGGAAGTTCAGGGAACTTGAATGTAAGGTTTTGATGGTAACTGGCCGGACACCATTAACTCAAAAACTATATGACAAATTCATTGTTGGCGGGTATTGCAAAGCATATACTGTTAACATCAGGAACCGGTTTAAATCATCGGTAACTCGCATCATTATTCCCAACTGCTGAATATAATTTCAGACCACCATAATCTTACTGTTTATTGCAAGCAGATCTGAAATCATTTCTGCCTTGTTTTTTGGCGCAATAAAGATCTCATCAAACCGGTTGAACTTAATGATCAGTCCATTCCCGCTTAAAGCAGGCTTTATTCCAATCCATATTGCTTTTCTTTTACTGATCTCCCTGATCTGATTTATTTCAATTTCACCATTAAGAAAAGCAGAATGATACCTCAGTTTTTGCCCGTCAATAAGATAGTATGTGTCAAAATAAAGCCAGAGTACAAGAATAGTAGGCACAAATAGAGGTAACAAGATAAAAGGATTTGCCATAAATCTATGGGTATCAATAGCGAGTACCGGAACCGGAATAAGAACAAACAGGATAAGCAGGATAGTGATCGAAGCGCTTTTTTTTGATTTATGTTTTTTCATGGCACTAGTTGAGTTTAAACATAAAACGTTCAATCATCTCCCGGGCTTGAAATGATCAGTCAACCCGGTTAAAAATAGTATTTCAGAACTAGTCTCAACATCCTAAAAATCTCTGCTCTTTTTATTATAAATCTGAACGATCTCAGCAATCCGGTCCGGATTAAATTCTGCATTTTTTATACGTGAATAAAGATCCTCATCATCCTTAAAAACTTCAGCGACCTCCTCTGCAAATCTATCCATTGAACGCGGAACTCTCAGAGGCATATTTGTTTTGCGGTCAAATAAATAAAAACAACTTGTATTACTGGCTGCGATCGCCTGTACCGCATTTGTAACAACCGTTAGTATCAATCCTGTTTTAATATCATCGCTCAAAAAGACATAATAATTTTTAATCTCTTTCCCCCCTATACCTGAATAGTAAAAGTAAAGCTCTACTTTCCCTTCAATGATTCTTGGTGCAAAAACATAACCCCCATTGTATTTAAAACTACCGAAATATAAATCACTCGCTTTGAACCCAACAGTCTCATAAGTCTGATATCTCCTGAACCCTTTTTCTGTCTGAATATTTACAGTGGAAATTCTACCCTTCTGCGGCAAGACAATCCTTCCAAAGATGGTATCCTGATTTACCCCTTTCTTCCGCGATCTTAAAATAACACAGTCTTTGGAATACTGACCAAAAGTCAGAAAAGACGACATTAAAAAAAATGATAGTATAACTCCTCTCATGTCCCAAACCTGAAATGTTCAAACTGCCGAGCACCTTATCTTTTGTCAGGAATATTGCGTCTGATAAATCACATCATATTAAGACGGAAAACACTCTGAATTGTAAATCTCCAACAACAAATGCCTGACTTTTACTTTCACGATGAATACTAAAATAACAAATTAAAAAGACATATAAAAATGTCAGGCCTGAAATTGATCAAAAACAATATCGATGGCTTTCAATAGAAAAGCTGCCTGTGTATATCCTGAATCATTTAACTCATTGAATCCGGGCAGTATGCAACGTTAAGAACCGATGCGCATGCATTGAATTTATCCTGCATGTCACGGACAATAAAGCAGATGTCTGTTGTGCATATCTGATCTGCCCGACCAAAATTCCGATACTATGTTATCAGGATTTTCAGTTACCGGAAATTCTGCAGCAATCATTTTTGAAAGTGCCGGTCAACCGGCTAATCTGTACTCCGGATGTACCAATATAACTTACTCTGAAACCTCTGCAGGATCAGGTGAAGCGGGTGTATAACTGGTATACATCGTACTGACACATCTGCTGCATACAGATCTGCCCTCGCCGGCACATTTCTTCCTGGCGCTTTGTTCCTCTTCACAAGCAAAAACGTTTTCGGCGCTATCATCCCTGTTCATAAGTCCGCAGACGGAAATCTGCCCGGATGTGCAACCTTCCTCCGTCATCCTGCCTTTAAACAAATGCATTTCATTTGTCCCCTTTCTTCTCTTTAATGTATATGCGTCCATAATGGTGGTTTTTCAGTAAAATAACGATTTATCAACCTCTGTTGTTACTGCTTCAAATTAATAAATCTGCAACTGATTACATAACAATCAGAAACATAATTTTAATCCTCTTACTAAATGGAACTGTCGAAATTAAATATATACGTTTCTTCGGTTTATATATTCTTTTAGTATACTTTTGTATTTTACGTAAATAAACATGAAGAAACAATCAGTGAAATTTGATTCGATAACCGGCGCTGCCAAGAAATTATTCTGGAAACACGGGATAAGTCGTGTTACGGTTGAAGAGATATGCCGTGAGGCTGGTGTGAGCAAAATGACATGCTACAAGTATTTTAAAAACAAGACTGCAATTGCGAAATATATAATCGACGATCTGACTGAAAATGCAATCGCCGAATACCATGAAATATATGACCGCGATATACCATACAGTGAAAAGGTTCAAAAGACTATTGAGCTCAAATTAAGGAGCTCCGGGGAATTCAGCCAGGAGCTTATCAATGATATTTACAAGTCGGATGATCCGGAACTGAGAGGAATAATAGATACTGTCATGAAAAAAGCAATGGATCTCTATCTGGGAGACCTGAAAAAGGCTCAGAAGAATGGAGATATACGTTCCGACATAAAGCCTGAGTTCATCCTCTACATCATAAACCAGATGACAGAAACAATAACCGATGAGAGTCTTACGGCTCTATATCCTGATCCGGCACACCTCATAGCCGAGATGATGAATCATTTTTTCTATGGAATTCTGTCGGGGAAAGATAAATTAATCCGATGAAATTTTTCATTTCCACGGTATTTTCAATTCTCATCCTACTTCCGGATGAATCGTATGCCCAGGATAGTTTTCTCAGATTCAAAGGGCAGGCAGATGCATACGGGGGAATAAATTTTTCCGATCCTATTCAGATACAGTCAGGTTGCCGCTTTATTCCGTCATTTTCTGCAGGAACAAAAATCTACGGCGGGCTTAAATTCGATACCGAATTCTCAGCTGATACATATCTAAGCTACCATTTCACAGATTGGAAAAATGATATGTCTGATCAGGCGCTGAAACTATACCGTCTGTGGGCAAGGGTTTACAGTGACCGGTTCGAGCTCAGGGCCGGTTTGCAGAAGATCAATTTCGGCCAGGCCAGTTCCTTCAGGCCACTCATGTGGTTTGATCAGATGGATCAGCGCGATCCCTTGCAGCTCACTTCCGGAGTTTATGGTCTGCTCGGCAGGTATTATTTTCAGAACAATGCGAATATCTGGTTATGGGCTTTATGGGGAAACAGCAAAAATCGCGGTTGGGACGTCGTTTCTTCCGATCGGAAGATACCGGAGATAGGAGGACGCATACAACTGCCGGTACCAAAAGGAGAAGTCGCGGTTTCATATCATCACCGGACCGTCAATTTCCCTGACAGCCTGTCCTACCGACCTTTTCCAGTTCCAAACGGATATATTAAAATCCCTGAGGATCGCATAGGTTTTGATGGGAAATGGGACCTCGGGGCAGGTTTATGGACAGAATATTCCCTCACCCACTGCAATTATGACTCTGATGTTCTGAAACCATGGACCAGGTTATTCACACTGGGGACCGATTATACTTTCAGTATTGGAAATGGCATATATGTCTCTTCGGAATTTTTCAGCTACGGTAATGCAGGGAAAGTTTTCGCTAAAGGCAGAACCATGAGTTTTACCTCACTCACATCCAATTATCCCTTCGGTATAAACCGTGCAGGAATAATCCTCTACTACAACTGGACTAATAACACCTTGTACCGATTTATCAATCTGCAGCGACAGAATGACAAATGGACTTATTATCTGTTCCTTTTCCGGAACCCTGAAGATTTCGAGCTTTACAACCGACTTTCCGGAAACAGCATGTTTGCCGGGAAAGGGATACAACTCATGGCTGTATTTAATTTCTGAACAACACTATGGATCAATTAAACAAAGGCAGCTCAAATTATAAACCCGGATAAATATGGATAGTACAAATCTTATTCTGTTACAGGCTCTGAAGAAGCATTTCCCCACTTCAGGCGGGCAGTTCACAGCCCTCAACGGGATTGACCTGACAATAGGAAAATCAGAGTTTACCGGAATTGTAGGTCCAAGCGGTAGCGGCAAAACGACTCTGCTCAATATTATCGGGTCGCTCGATAACCCGTCGGAAGGCAGAGCCATAGTGCTCGGACAGTCAATAAGCGACTTGAATGTTAAGCAGGCAGCTTTTCTGAGAAGATCAAAACTGGGATTCATCTTCCAAAGCTTTAACCTACTTCCTGTATATACTGTATTTGAAAACGTCGAGTTCCCTCTTCTTCTATTGAATATTGATGAAGGAAAAAGAAAGAAAATGGTTCTTGATTCGCTTGAATGGCTGGGACTTGCTGACAAAGTAAAGTCGAAACCGGCACAATTATCCGGAGGAGAATGCCAGAGAGTCGCAATTGCAAGGGCAATGGTAAAGAAGCCTGAAATTGTACTGGCTGACGAACCAACAGCCAATCTTGATGCTGAAAACTCTCATCATATACTGAAAACCATGCTGAAACTAAACAGTGAGCTTGGAACCACCTTTATTTTTGCCACCCACGACGAGAAAGTTATATCATATCTCAGACGGAAGATATCGCTTGTTGACGGCAGGGTAGCAAAGGATGAGCTTATGAATAATTAATCTTTACAGGATGAAAACGATATTCAGGCTTGCAATGAAAAATCTGTCAGGAGCGGGATTACGTACCTGGTTGAATGTAATAGTTTTGTCGTTCTCATTCCTGGTGATAATCTGGCACAAAGGGTTGCTTAACGGATGGGACAGACAGGCTAAGACTGACATGATAAACTGGGAAACTGGTTCCGGTCAGCTATGGCATCCGGGATACGATCCTTATGATCCGTTCACATTGACCGATGCACATTCGGTCGTACCACCCGAATTAAAGGAGGCAGTTGTCTCAGGAGAGGCAGCGCCGGTACTTATTACACAGGGCACCATCTACCCGGGAGGAAGGCTCAGAAGCATTCTTATAAAAGGAATAGATCCGGTACAAAAAACCATTAATATCCCTGGCTCAATGTTACTTCAGGACTATCAAGAACTTCCGGCGCTGATTGGAAGCAAAATGGCCTCCGATAATAAGCTTAAAGTTGGAAACATTATGATGTTAAGATGGCGCGACAAACACGGGGCCTTTGATGCCACAGTAGCAAAGATCGCAGGCATCTTTGATACATCGGTCCCTACTGTTGATGCAGGCCAGATTTGGGTGCCGCTCGAAAACCTCAGAAAGATGACCGGATTGGAGAATGAAGCAACACTAATCATCCTCGGGAAATCGGAAACCGGATTATCAACCCCTGAAGGCTGGATTCTTAAGAGTAAAACAGAGCTTCTGAAACCTGTTACAGATATAATTAAAATGAAATCTGTGAGCGGCAGTGTTCTCTATATTATTCTTCTCTGCCTGGCTATGCTGGCAATATTCGACACACAGGTTCTGTCAATATTCCGCCGTCAGAAGGAAATAGGCACATTCATTGCCTTAGGGATGACACGTTCCCAGGTAATAGGGCTCTTCACACTGGAAGGGTCACTTAATTCAGTATTCGCAGCTGCACTTGCTGCAATCTATGGCATTCCCCTTCTTGCCCTTCAGGCGTCCAGGGGACTTGCGTTCGGCAGTCAGGGAAAATCATTTGGGATAGTAGTCGCTGATAAAATATATCCTTATTACAGCGCCGGCCTTGTGGCAGGTACTATCCTGATAATTCTGATTACTACTACAATAGTCAGCTATCTGCCGTCAAGAAGGATAGCAAGGATGAAACCTACCGAAGCTTTAAGGGGGAAACTGCAATGATCAAATTTCTGTTAAAAGGGCTGTTGAGGGACAGACAAAGGAGCATGTTACCGGTACTTGTCGGGACACTTGGGGTCATGCTTACAGTTGCTCTGTATTGCTGGCTGAAAGGTTATCTTAACGACAGCATTGAGATGAATGCACGGTTTTCAACAGGTCATTTGAAGATAATGACAAAACCTTATTCCGAGAACATCGATCAGGTACCGAACGATCTGGCTTTAACAGATGTCGGATCTTTAAACCAGATACTGAGTAAAGCTTTTCCTTCGGTAAGCTGGCATCAGCGCATCCGTTTCGCGGGTCTAATTGATGCTCCTGATAAAAAGGGTGAAACCCGCTCACAGGGTCCGGCTGTTGGTTTCGCTTTGGATCTGCTTTCGGGTGATAAGTCGGAAGCGAAAAGATTCAATCTGAATAAATCGCTGGTAAGGGGAAGGATCCCTGATAAGAAGAGAGAAGCGCTAATCAGTGATGCCTTCGCCCAAAAACTGAAAGTGAGCCCGGGCGATACGGTAACATTCATCGGTTCAACCATGAACGGAAGTATGGCCATGTATAATTTCGTTGTTTCAGGAACAGTGATATTCGGAACAACTACCATGGATAACGGTTCGGTAATAGCCGATATAAATGATATCCGGGAAGCTCTTGATATGGATGATGCCGCCGGTGAAATAGTGGGGTATTTCCCCGGCAATTTTTATAATGATGAACTGGCTTCAGCCGCCGTGAAAAAGTTCAGCGAGCTTTTCCCGTCACATGAAGATCCCTATGCACCAGTTATGTCGTCACTTCGAAACCAGAATGGTCTGGAGCAGATTATAAATCAGATTAACGGAGTCGGCGGTTTGATTGTATTCATTTTTGTCCTTGCGATGTCACTTGTTTTCTGGAATGCGGGATTACTGGGAGGGCTAAGAAGGTACTCGGAGTTCGGCACCAGGCTTGCCATTGGGGAGGATTATTCTCATATATACAGAACGATGATCTATGAATCGGTTCTCATCGGGATCATCGGATCGTTTACAGGTACAGCAATTGGTCTTCTTATTGCCCTCTATCTCCAGAATCATGGGATTGATATAGGATCGATGATGAAGAGCACATCCATCATGATGCCATCGGTTTTTCACGCGAGGATAACTCCGGTAGCCTTCTTCATCGGATTCATACCGGGACTTTTCTCTTCTGTTGCCGGAACAGCATTATCCGGAACAGGTATTTATAAGCGCAAAACATCACAATTATTCAAAGAACTTGAAGCATGAAAAGCCTTATTATGCCTCTGCTGATTGCAGGAATGACTCTCAGCGCACAAACTCCTTCGGTACAGGAGATAATCAGTAAGGTAGATAAAAATATGTCAGCTGATTCACGCATATTTACATCGAAGATGATCATTCACAACCAGCGGAATGTTCGCACAATCGAATCAAAATCGTGGAGCCAGGGTGAGAATAAATCATTCACAGAATATCTTTCCCCTCCCCGTGAAAAGGGGACCAAAATGCTGAAGATCGGGAACCAGTTGTGGATCTTCTCTCCTTCAACCGACAGGATCATCCAGATTTCGGGACACATGCTGAGACAGTCGGTAATGGGTTCTGACCTTTCCTATGAAGATCTGATGGAAGATCCTCATCTTCTTAACCATTACAGTGCAGTGAACGATGGTGAAGAAATTACCGGCGACCGCAAATGCTGGAAAATAACTCTCACTGCATTAACTCCGGAATCAGCTTACCAGACTCAGAAACTTTGGGTTGATATGGAACGATTCGTGCCGCTGAAAAAAGAGCTCTACACACGTAGCGGTACACTGCTGAAGAGAATGGAACTATCAGATATTCAGCAATTACAGGGCCGATGGTTTCCTAAAAAGATGTTGTTTAAGGACGTTCTTAAAGAGGGAGCAGGTACCGAATTTCAGATCACTGAAATCACATTTAATTCGCCTATTCCGGAATATATCTTCTCAAAAGCCAGCCTCAAAAAGTAAATTAACGACACGACAATTCGCATGACCTGAGAATCGGATAGGCATCAGAAAACCGGTGGCATATATCCCGAATTTTTTTAACTTAAACCCTTTATGTTTATAAAATTTGTATTCCAACTAATTGACAAATATTATGAATGCTTGCCCGGTCAAACTGAGATTCATTTTCCTGCATTTACTGTTGCTTAAAATTATTCTCCCAGTGAAGGCGGAACAACCTGTAGTTACCGAAAGAATTCATACCGGGGACAACTTGTCCGACGGATCAGTTCATGCCCTGGGAAACGGGAAGATGCTTGTCTATGAAAAAGGTCCCGATATTATTGAGATCTATTCTGGCCCGTTTTCGACACCTTCACTCTTCAGGTTCGAACTGATTTCAGATGATCAGGTAACAGTGTTATCTTCCCGCGAGACCGGGACAGCAATATGGACACACAGTATTTACAATGGGAGCCGTTCCGCAGGGAAATTCACCGATCTCGTTGATACGCAACTGACTTGTCTGATGCGGAATTACAGTCTTAACACTGCTCTCACTTTCCGGCTTAAGCTGAACGATTATGCACGGATTATAAAAAGCAATGCCGGTGAACTGCAAGGGAGTCTTCTCATTATGGTACCGTCAGGCACATTCTTCTATCAGAAATATTCGTATCCCAGACCATTATATCATATGATCTCCTGGAATGGAAATGTAACTATTGAACAGTCTTCAGGAAACAAAAATGAATATATCATAAAAGTCGGTCGGGGAAACTCTGAAATTCATTTTGTCGGAGGACCGGAATATCCTCAGGTCATCACAGACACTGAAGTTGCAGACAAACTGACGTTCACTGCAGCCTACGACAGGACAAAGGCATGGTGGCAGGAATTTGCATCGTCAGGAACAGATTTTGCAAAGCTTCTTCCGGCGGATCTTCCTTGCCGTCAGAAACTTCTCCGCATCATTGATGATGTATCGGTAATGATCAGATCACAGCAGTCGCGGGAAGGATCCGTGATCGCAGGTTATCCCTATCCACTCGGCTATGTGAGAGATCAGTACGGTGTATCCAGGGGTCTTCTGGCTCTGGGATATACTGTTGAAGCAAAAAAAATACTGGAATTCTACTGGAATATCTGGAAGCACTACGGCGAATTACATAATGCCCAGGGTATCGGCACCGATGGGGTATTTCATATTCACGAAAACGATGAAGTTGAAATTCCGGGATATCTGATTGTTCAGGCTTTTGATTACCTGGAAAAATCAGGCGACAACTATTTTATGGAAAATATTTTCCCTATGCTCGAGTGGTGCTGGGATGCACAGTGCAGGAACCTTGCAGGTGGTATGCTGCCATTTAACGGAGATGAAACCTACGTTGCAGGCGGTTTTCTTCCAAGATCAGCGTTAAATGATGGTTCTGCAGAGGCTACAATGCTGTTCATTGATGGCGGGGAAAAACTACTGGACTGGATATTGAGGAACAGGAAATGGCCTGAAACAAGGATCAAAGCCGAAAAACAGGTACTGGAGTCCACCAGAGATGCCTTCAGAACCAATTTCTGGATTAACGGGCAACTAATTACCAATAATCCGGAGAGACTGAAATTTATCGAACCCCCCAGGTTCAGACACGGAGTATGCGAAAGATCAGGTCCCGATTGCATTATTTCCGGCAAAAAGGGTTTCGGCGGCATTGACTGGACAGAACGTGATGCTAACGGAAGATACCAGTGCCCTGTTTGTCTGGCTCTCGGACCATTACCAAAGGCAGACCATACCCGATATAACCTTATTTCTGTAAGTCTTATTCCATTATACATGAAATCCTCCCTGTTCAGTCCATCAGAGCTGAAACCAATGGTGGAAAAGGTTTATTCGCGCTTTGAAAAAACGGGAATACTTTCGTGTATTTTTGATACGAGTGATAGTGCCAATAACAGAAGGAGCGTCGGTTACGATTATGGATTTTTACTCAACGCTATGCTCGAAACCGGAATGAAAATGAATCAATCGGAAGTCCTGTATAAAAAAACCCTGGCAGTCACGGACTCATCAGGGGTATGGTCGGAATACTATGACAATCATCTTCCGCGCGGTACAAGGTATCGTCCATGGGAAAGCGCTATCAATATTGAAGCGTTACTCAGATTTGCTGAAACATATGGGAAACAGTGAATTTTGTCTTATCTTCATACTTATTATTTTAATCCTAATCTGACAGATTTAAAAAATTGTTAAAAATCTACCTGATTTGCCCCCTTGGTTAATGTGTAGGTTGATTTTTCAGCTTTCTCCCTTCAGGGTAAGGGTAAAAAAGCAGGAAAATCAGATCAAAAGCTAATCAGTCAAAGTAGAATGAAAATGAGTCATAAAACCGGATTAATGATATGAAAAAGGACCCTTACATTTGGGGAATAATCTATTTTGATACAGAGGATAAAAGGATTTTTGTCCCGAAAAAAAATCCATATACCGGCATTACAATAAATTTTGCGAATCCCTGGGCATACTTTATCCTGTTTTTGTTTGTCATCCTTGTAAGGTTAGTGGCTCTGCTCTGTTCTTAGATAAATCATTGTTTCTACCTGGAAAACGGCACACAAATTAAGAACAGAAATTGTCAGTGACAATATTTACCAGGACTAAATTCAGATGTATGCAGCTTTAAAATAATCAGATGGCAGGAAATAAAATCCGGATCAATACCTTTGAGGATTGTTACTTTAATTATGCAGATAATTTTTCAGATCAGAAATTCAAAGTTGACTTTCAATAATCCGCGGTTCATCCAGATATTAAATTTGAAAACATATTAATAGCATAAGATGATTTCTCGCGGAAATGCCCGGTATATTCTAAATCTTCCAATATCAATCTCTTCTTTGGTTTTTTTTGCTCTATTGGAATTATTGAAAATCTCAGTATCTAGTCAGGAAAGACAATTTACAGGTAGTACTATTGGTTGAAAAGCAATTACTTTACTTTTGCAATCATATCGATTATGGACCAAAAAAGAAGTAACATTTCCACAAACATCAGATCTTAAACCAGGGATACATGCTTGATTTGTCTTTAATAATAGTTAGTTATAAAGGGTGGCCTTCTTTAGAAAGATGCCTTGATTCGTTGAAACGTTGGACAGGCCTGCCTTTTTCATTTGAAGTAATCATAGTGGATAATTCAGGCGATCCTGATTTTTATGAGATTGAAAAGAAATATCCTGATTTCAGATACCTGCACAACAGTTTAAACGGTGGTTTTTCAAACGGTTGCAATTTAGGCGCCGGATCTTCTGCAGGTAAATATCTTCTTTTTATAAATCCGGATACAATACCTGTTGAAGAAGAAGTTTTTAAACTTCTGGAAGGTGCACGAAAGAATCCGGAATTCTATATAGTAACATGCAACCAGGTAAACGGTCGGGGGAAAACTGTCCGCGTTACCGGGTTCTTTCCGGATATTCGTAATCTCACCAGCATTCAAAGATCAATACATAGAAAATTCAGGGAGAAAAAGGAAGAAGGGCACGGTAATATTGTTATTTCAGACTGGGTATCCGGATCAATTCTTATGATACGGAAAGACATTTTCCAGGAAATAAAAGGATTCGATGAAGATTTCTGGATGTATTTTGAAGATACTGATATCTGCCGGAGAGTAGGGAATATTGGGGGTATTGTTGCATTTTTCAGAGATATTTCCATGGTCCATTCACATGGAGGCAGTTCAAGGATAAATCTTAAGGTCAAATCTATTACCAAGACCGAAGTATTCATTTCCCAACATGTATATTTCAGTAAGCATAAATCTGGCAGTGAAATGGTATGCATTCAGGTTTTCCTGGTGATATCCAATCTGATTTCCTGTTTCCTGTCAGCTATTGCCGGATTGATAATATTTTTTATTCCTGCATTATTCGTAAAATTTCTGATTTTTATAAGGTTATCAAGATACTATTTTGGGGCTTTAATGAGAAGATCATGGATAAGCCCGCGCTCGGTAAATTTCCTGAAGTAGGCAACTAAAAAGGATCAAACAGATCAGTCAACAGGGTAAATTCCAATCTTTTATCCCGATGTAAAATCAGGTAATAATTAAACTGATCCAGTTGTTAAATATAACCTGATCCCCCTTTTGTGGCCCGGATCAGTCCTCGTCTAAGGTATGGAGGAGCAATCAATTTATCATAATAAAATATCATATAGCCTGGAGAGGGTATGACTTTAAATCCATGGTCCTTCAATTTTGAAGTGAATTCCATTTCATCATTGTTTTTATGATAAGTGCATAACACTATCTTTAAATGAGCTATAATCTGAAATAAGGAAGCACAGCTTTCCAACACATGTGATTCGGCACCGTCAACATCTATTTTAAGAAAATTCACATCTCCGTTTTCTTCAAAAAATGTATCAAACCTGATGTTTTTCTCATCATTGTGACCAGCGACGTACTTATTTATAATTTTCACTTTATCTTTCCATGGTTCAAAAGTTGCCTGGAGAGCTTCAATCCACTCCTTGTCATGTTCAAACAGATATACCCTTTTTACATTTTCAATAACTGACAAAGAAAAATTACCATCTGCTGCACCAATGTCAGCAATAACATCATTCTCCATGATCTGGAAAGAATCGCCCAGATATCTGTGAGGGCTTGCTAAATCCTGTTCTCTCACGAGATCACAATAGGCTCTTTTAATACGACTGATGCCCCATTTCTTTTTAAAATAAAGTCTTTTCCCCTCATGAATAACATATCTCATGCGATTCTGAAGGTCAAAGAAAACTTCTATGGAATTTTCAGAATAATGATTATGGAAATCATAAGGAAATATTTTAATTCCATTTTTCCTTATAAATTTTATTACATCGTTTTGTTCATCATTGATTTCCTCCTCAGGCAATCCTGCAAAATGATCAAGAATTGATTTTCTGAGTCCTACTTTGAGAATAATATTCCTAATGAATTTTGGAACGATAATTCTGTAAGCCGGGTAATAAAATCTGTTCATTCGTTTTTCAGTTAATAATAGTCTAATTGATCATTTTTTAACTTTCTGTCAATCTTCTACCCGAAATGTTGCTGGAAGGAATTTAATTCCTTATGTAATTCCCTGTTGTCCTGTCCTGTAGAAATACTTTTCAAGGACAGTTAAAGAAATAAGATCTTCCCTTTCTTTGTTTTGGAATTGTTTCACATATTGATTCGCATTTTTGATTATTTCAAGCGCTTTTTCAGTATTTTCAATATAGTAGTTAAGACGCGCCTCAAGGTCTGAATAATCATCTTTAATCAGAACATAATGATAATCCGCGACCAAAGTCCCTTCCATAAACCAAGTCTCATATTTTGGGGAAGGCATAACCGCCAGAGAGTGAGAAGACATAACCCACTTCAAATTACTTGCCACATCATTCCCCTCCAGGCACAGAATGAATTTATAGTCAAGATGATCATGAATGGATAATTTAGGCTTATAAAGATCAGGGTACCCGCCTGTCTTATTTATTTTCCCAACATTGCATAGCGGATGATTTTTATACATCCTGAGAAAACGTATCCTGTGTTCCTGATCTGCAAAATTGCGACCAACTAACATATTCTTCTTCTTCGTGAAATCTTTTCTGTCATTAACAAATGTGAAATGCCTTATTTTATGAAGATTAAGAAGAACGGAATTTTCATTATTCCCCAATATTGGTCTGCTTTTAACCAGGGAGGGTTCATCCGGCACATCAGTCAGATCGCCAAATTTATAACAGATCCGGAATTTCTGGTTAAAATATCTCGTATATTCATAGCTATCAAAGAAATATGTCTTATTCTTATTGCTAAGCTTAAAATTTTCAAGGGTTATTGCAAAATCAGATAAACTTACGGTATGCTCCAGCTTATTATAGTAATTGACACGCCTTTTCAAATATTCAGAATCAAAATCATCAGCATATGACATTTTCACTTTGAGTGAGGAATGGAATATTTTAGAAGGTAAGAAATGACGTGCATAACTAATTAAATAATAACGTAATTTATTGTTTTTATGTTTAAAGAAAAAATCTTTTAAAGCTGGACCCATATTGCTAAATTATAATTAGTTATTATAGAAATTCCCGATATAAAGCACTTTTTTAAATTCAAAATCCGGGACTAAAATACAACAAAATAAAGTATTACCGGTCGGTTATTCCTGAATGCCGTACTTTGGGCTTGCAGCCCTAAACCCTATAATGTGTGAATCCGCAGCAAAACAATTCATATAAAATGAATCCACACTGACGTTCAATTTACAGATAATCTTACTCGCAGAGTTTTGACCGACTCTTTGAAAATTAGATACAAAATAAGTCTGTCAGATTCTCTATCTCAGGGAACCGTATGTTTTGCCAGGTATCCGGATAGTTTAATTAAGGGGAAAATGAGAGATTAAATTTTTAGCTTTAAGACCTTCGAATCACTTTTCAGATACTTGAAACTCTAAAGAGAATAAATATTTAAAGTTTCATGTTGTGCCACGATCCTTGAAATAATTCTTTATGATCTTCCCAAAGATCTTTTCCTTTCTCTTCTTTTCTGAGGCAGAGATCTGAAATCTTTCCTGTTCCCTGCGGACTTTCAGATAATTTTCATATGAATCCCTGTCGATATCTCCTCTGTTGACAGCATCGATAACTGCGCAACCTTTTTCGTTAATATGAAGGCAATCCGGAAATCTGCATTCTGAAGAGATATGAGCAATATCCTGAAATGTGGTATTTATCCCTTCTGAATCGTCTGTCATTCCCAGTTCCTTCATTCCGGGAGTATCAATAATTATACCTCCGTTCTCAAGCACAAAAAGTTCACGGTGCTCAGTTACATGTCTTCCTTTATTAGTGTTTGAGCTTATCTGCCCGGTCTTCATAATGTTCTTTTTCAAGAGGTTATTTATAAGGGTCGATTTACCTACACCTGACGATCCCACAACACAATAAGTTTTTTCTTTCTGAATTAAGGCCATAACCTTATCAAGCCCGTTCATGGTAATGTTACTCATCAGTATATATCTGACATTCCTGTCGCGTTTTTCCAGCTTGCTGATGGCGATTTGAATTTCTTCTTCGGTTGATAGGTCTGTCTTGCTCAGGACAAGCACGGGTTCAATTCCCTCAGAGTAGCAAATAGACAGGTACCTTTCCAGCCTGTTAATATTGAAATTATTATTTATAGCCTGAACAATAAAGGCGACATCGATATTAGCTGAAATAATCTGAATTTCCCCGAATTTAGCGACTGCCTGCCTCGACAGCATGGTTTTCCTGGGGAGCACTTTATGAATAATAGCCTGATCAGGTTCGTATGTCTTCATAACAACCCAGTCACCCACAGCCGGGAAATCGGACCTTGAAGAAGATGAGAACCTCAGGTTACCGGTTACTTCAGCATTATATTCATTTTCTCCATCTGAGACGACATATCTCTCACGATGTTCACGGATAACACGGCCCAGTGAAAATTCTTCATTGGAAAATTCTTTAAAGCAACCGGTAAAAAAATCGTTCAATCCAAGATCAGTAATATTCATATACTAAAATTTCATGTGTATTAATGAATTCTCAGAATGGCTTGCCTATCCCTATACCTACTCCAGATAATCCTAGATATAATCTGAAGATCAGCCCTTTATTATCCGACTTCTGGTATCGGTATCCGATATTAAAGACCGGGAATATTTCATTAATATCCTCCACCGGATGCTTATTCAGGAACGTATATCTGAGACCCGCATCCGCTTCAAAATAATTATTCCTCTTTCCGATCAGAATATTAAAGCTTACGGGTAAAGATATGCCGTGATAGTATTTTATTACCGGTAAAAAGTACCAGCTTCCGGCACCCGCGCTAATAGCACCTTTAACACCTGTTCCCAGAACAAATTGTCTTTCATAGTTCAAAGAGAACATCCCAATATAAACAGCAGTAGCTCCTTCGACCTGGACTGAATTGTAATATCTCTTGTCTGAAACAGGTCCCTGCCCTGTACAAACCGCAGTAAGAACACTTAAGATAACCAGTAAAACTACACTCAGATATTTTCCTTTATCATCCATATTTTCTGCCTACTGAAGAATTTGGTTACTCCGCCTTTTTAGTGAACAATTATCTAAGTTATTTTCAAGTTATGTTTTGCAGGTTAATGATACAGAAATAAATGACAAATACATTATCCCTGGGACAAGAAACATAATAAATTCCAGAGCTTAAACAGATGGATAGATCCGTTTAACAAATTTCACTTCTCTGTAACCAATTCTTCCACTAAATGATTCTTTAAGGCCTCACGGAAGAATTATTATGAATGAATGATTACCATGTTTATCTGGAATGAATGAAATTATAATCCAGAATAATTGTGTTCAGGAATTTCTCACTGTCAAGGTCGCTCCGGATGCCCATTTTTGTTTCAAGTGCATTTCTTGTTTTGCCGGCATATTCATTTGAACCCGGACTATGACCGGAAGCTGACATAAAATCGAGCACCTCTCTTGCTACAGAGATATCAGAATCGCTGAGCCTGTTCACCTGCAGATATACCGGGCTGTAATTTTCCGGAACGAGAGTAAAGATTTGAGTTTTGACTGATCTTTCCCTGAGGCTGATCACGGTAGTGTTTGCAGCAATATCACCCAGTCGCTGACCTTTTCCATTGATAATAATAACTATCGTTGAAATAGCCCCGAAAAACATCAGAACATCGACCAGTCTGAATATCCATCTTATCAGGTAACTAATGAAGGAAGGTTGCGTTCCGTCTATTTTTACGATTTTAATATTAAGCAGTTTTTTCCCAATGCTCTGTCCGTGCATCATTACCTCACTGACCAGATGATAAAATACAATGAGAATCATGAGAATAATTAATATTGTTGAAGTTTTGGTTATTGATCCAATGATTCCAACTGCAAACAGGTAAGAGAACATCAGTAGTGCATCAATAGCAGTAGCAGCAATTCTTTCGCCCACACTTGCAACGGGCTGTTCGATTGTTACATTTTGAGTTGTATGAATATCAATATTTTCCATGTCTCAGATTCTCATGACTAAATTAGCAAAAGATTTTTCTTATCTTACATCCGTATTCTGTGAAGTCAGTCTTCCATGAACGAGGTCCGGTTCATCCATAAAAATAAAAAAAGATGGGAAGAGTTTGAGCAGCTTCTGGATCACGGATTTTCAGCTGATCCGGATAAGCTTTCTGACTTGTATATCAGCCTTACAGATGATCTGGCATTTTCAAGAACCTATTTTCCCGGTTCCGGGACTTCACTCTATTTGAATAAGCTGACACGTAAAGCACATCAGATCATATATCAGAATAAACAGGTAAACAGGAACAGGATACTTACTTTCTGGCGCTACGAGTTCCCTCTGATCGTTTATTCCGCCAGAAAGGAAATCCTGATATCCTTCATGATCATGTTCATTTCCACCCTTATCGGGTTGGTTTCAAACAAATATGATCAGGATTTTGTAAGGGCGATATTGGGTGATAAGTATGTCAATATGACACTGGCGAATATTGAAAAAGGCGATCCCATGGCTGTATATAAAAGCATGAATCAGGTTAACATGTTTCTGGGGATCAGTGTGAACAACATATATGTGTCGTTCCTTGCTTTTATCTCCGGTATATTCACCGCTCTTGGGACCGGGTTCATTCTGTTTAAGAACGGAATAATGATGGGTTCTTTTCAGGGCTTTATGGCCCAGAAGGGATTATTGTTTGAGTCGGTTTCGTCGATATGGATACATGGAACACTTGAGATATTTTCAATTATTGTGGCAGGAGCCGCAGGTATTGTAATGGGCAACAGCATCGTATTCACGGGAACCTATACCCGGATTCAATCATTCAGAATGGGAGCCGTAAAAGGCACAAAAATGGTTATCGGTCTGATCCCGTTTTTTCTGACAGCAGCATTTCTGGAAGGATTTGTGACGCGATATTCTCATCTTCCATATTTTCTGAAATTCTTTATTATAGGATTATCTCTTCTGGTAATTATTTTATATTTCTTCATCTATCCTAAAAACCTCTCAACAAACAACTGACCTATGGAAAAAGAACCTGTCAACTTCAGACAACAACGTGATTTCGGTGAAATTTTCAATGCCACGTTCACCTTTATCGGCCAGGAATTCAAGCCTCTTGGAAAGGCGATCCTTTACTTTGTTCTGCCTGTTCTGATCGTTGCATCCATCCTTGGTGTGATGGTGAACATCGAACAGCAGAAATCTCTTCAGGCTATCAGTGCTGCCGGACCAGAATTTGTTGCAAACCCCTTTTCTACATTGGGCACCATGTATAAATATACCTTTCTAACTCTGCTCGTCTACATGGTCGGTTTATGTGCAATGCGCTGCACAATTTACGGGTATATCAAGGCATATATCACAAAGGGAAAGGACCAGTTCACCTCAGAGGACGTATGGGTAGAAATCAGACGTTTCATTCTTCCGGTTCTAGGCACATCTGTGGTTGTTGGTTTACTCATATGCATAGGAACAATATTCTGCATTCTTCCTGGAATCTGGGTCGGAGTATCACTTAGCTTAATATATGTTACATTAATGTTTGAAGGAAAAGGCATGGGAGACGCATTCAGCAGGAGCTTTGACCTCATAAAGCATAACTGGTGGGTGACATTTGCAATAATTCTGATAGCTTATATAATTGTTTACTGCCTTGCATTGCTGCTTTCGGTTCCAACAGCTCTTATGGGAATGAAATCCTTTTTTACCGCATTTAAGGATCTTAAGAATCCGGTGGAGATGAATTTCTCAACTACCTTTTTTATAATGAGCTCAATTACTTCACTGGTAAGCTATCTCTTATTCAGTATTCCATTTATCGCAATTGCATTCCAGTATTTCAGTCTCCTTGAGATGAAAGAAAAACCTTCACTCCAGGATAAGATAGAACAAATAGGCTGATATGTTCAAACAACCACTCACTTTTCTGGTTTTTATCATCATGTCAATAGTATCCCAGGCATGTCCTGCCGGGGATTCGGTTTCCATTTCGCCTTCACGGATCAGGGAATTTTCAGTAACAGATGTCAGAATGCCCGACAGGGATTATTTCAATCCTTACCTGAACAATAAATCTTACCAATATGGAAACAAAAACGGACTGCAGGAACGGGATGGTTTTATCGGCCGTCTCTTTAAAAAAGCCATATCGCTTTGGAGACTTTGGATTAAAGCACTTAATTACCTGCCTTTTGCGTTACGGATAATTTTTTATGTTTTATGTCTGATGGCATTATTCCTGCTAATCACAAAGACAAGAATATACAGGGTATTCTATTCAGGTACAGGAATAAAGGATCCTGTCTTCTCAGAATCGGATCCGTTAATCGAAAAATATGATTTCAATGAAGCAATAGCCAGTCAGCTATTCAGAAAAAACTTCAGGAATGCAATCAGACTACTCCATCTGAAAGTTCTTAAAGAGATGGAATCTAAAGGGATAATAAATTTCTCGAGGGAAAAAACCAACAGGGAATACGGCAGAGAAATTACCGATACTGACCTGAGACAATCATTTTTTAAACTGGCTTCAGTCTATAACAGGATCTGGTTTGGCAATTACAACCTGCCGGAAGACGAATATGAAACTTTATCAAAAGGATTTTACCAGTTTTCAGCAGAGTTAAATGCGAAGGAAGAATAAAATATATCTGATTCTGTTACTGCTGCTATTCTCCTCACTGGTAATAATTCAGCACTTTGTCCCCAGGCCGGTTGACTGGAGTCTCAGTTTTAATGGAAATAAAAAATCTCCCTATGCATGTAGTGTTTCCAGGGAGCTGATGAAGGTAATTTTTCCCGGAAAAGATATCAAAGATAATAATGTCAGTCTGTTTCAGATACTAAACCAGGATACTCTGGGAAACAGGAATCTGATCATAATTAGCAACGAGTTCAGCCCCGAAGAACCCGATCTTTCCGCTCTTCTTGATTTCGCTGCACGGGGAAATGCTGTTTTTCTTTCATCCCTGGAGTATTCCGGTAAATTGTGTGACACTCTCAGATTTCAGACTGAAATACCTGTCATTGATTCAGCTTTGTTCAAACCTGCAAAAGAATTCCTGAAGCTTTCTTTTTCAGGAAAGTCAAATGATACTTTATTTACCTACAGGAAGAGTATGCCCGACTGCAGTTTTACCAGGTACGATACATCGCATTCTGTCGCGCTGGGAACAGACAGAGCAGGGAGAGTGAATTTCATACGTACCCAGTTCGGGAAAGGGGAGATTTATATCCATTGCCAGCCTCTTGCATTCACTAACTTTCATATTCTGTACGGGAATTACCGGTATGCCTGCACTGCCTTATCGTGCCTGCCGGTCAGGAATACCATATGGGACCAGTATTATAAACCCGACAGGATAATTGACCTTTCTCCGGTCAGATACATCCTCAGCGAGCCTCCCTTAAAAGCCGCATATTTTCTTATTCTGATTACTATACTGATATACCTGATTTTTGGTTCAAAGAGGACACAAAGGATGATTCCGGTTATCCCGCCGGAACAAAATACCTCCCTGGAATTTATCACCACTATCAGCAGGCTGTATTTCCGCAGTCAGAATCATGCCGATCTCGCGAGAAAGAAATTTATCTATTTCAATGATTTCATCCGTAACCGGTATTTTTTACAAGGGTTTGATCAATCCGCTGAACAAGTGCGGACCCTTGCCATGAGATCCGGAGTGGAAGAAACACAGATCGCCGGTTTGCTCCAAACAGCCGTTACGCTGACAGGTATAACACAGATCAGTAAGCAGGAACTTATTGGGTTACACAAATTATTGGAAGATTTTTACAGTAAATGCAAATAAAATCATTTATATGAACGAACAGGAACTAATCACCGATCCTTCAGATTTTCAAACATTGCAGGAAGCTACTTTAAAGCTTAAGGACGAAATTGCTAAAGTCATTGTCGGGCAGGAAGATATGGTAGAGCTGATGCTGGTCGCAATTTTATCAAACGGGCACGTATTGCTGGAAGGAGTCCCTGGAATTGCCAAGACACTTACCGCTAAGGTTGTGGCCAGACTTATCTCTACAGGGTTTTCCCGCATACAATTCACACCCGATCTTATGCCTTCCGACATAACGGGGACATCTGTATTCAACAGTAAAAATGGCTGCTTTGATTTCAAACCGGGTCCGATATTCTCAAATATTATACTGATTGATGAGATCAACAGGGCTCCTGCGAAAACACAATCCGCCCTTTTTGAGGTGATGGAGGAAAGGCAGATCACTGTAGACGGAAAGACTTATCCGATGGAAAATCCTTTTCTGGTATTTGCCACACAGAATCCCCTGGAACACGAAGGTACTTACCGGTTACCTGAAGCTCAGCTGGACAGGTTCATCTTTAAGATTAACGTAAACTACCCTTCAGTTGAAGAGGAATATCAGATCATCCTCAACTCCAATGAACGAAAGGAGCATGATGAAACGGAAAAACTCAATCCGGTACTTGAAGCTGTCAGTATTATGCAATTCCAGAAACAGGTAAAATATGTGCATATTGAGGATCCTCTGATGAAGTATATTGCTGAGATAATCAATAGGACCAGGAACCATCCTTCCCTTTACCTGGGAGCCTCTCCACGCGCCTCTCTCAACACACTCACAGCATCCAAGGCTCTGGCTGCTATCAGTGGCCGAAACTATGTCATCCCTGAAGATATCAAATCGGTACTCTACCCCATTCTGAACCACAGGATCTATCTTACTCCGGAGAAGGAACTTGAAGGGGTAACTGAGAAACAGATCATTTCCGACGTTATAGCATCAGTTGAAATACCAAGGTGAAAAGATGATCCTTACCATAATCAGGAATACATTCATTAACCGGCGGTTTTACCTGGTCAGTTCAGCGATCGTCCTTCTGTTCATTACAGGATACTTCCTTGACCTCTTTTTCCTGATAGCAAAACTCTGCCTGCTGGCATTTATCATGGCGGTGATCATGGACTTTATCCTGCTGTTTTTTACGGGTCGGGAACCTGTGCTGCTGGTACGTGAAACACCTGAACTCTTTTCCAACGGGGACGAGAACACTGTTACAATCTATATCAGAAATAACCATTTCTTCCCCTTTACGGCAACAATCATCGACGAGATCCCTGTACAGTTTCAGATAAGGGATTACAGTATTCCGGTTTATCTTAAACCACATGAGGAAAGACAATTAAAGTATATTCTCAGACCAACGCGAAGGGGAGAATACGAGTTCGGAAAAACAAATGTCTATATTTCAGATTCAATTGGATTGCTTAGCCGTCGATGCACGTTTGACAAAGGACGGGGTAAAGTTCCCGTATACCCGTCATTCCATAATATCAGGAAATTTGAATTCCTTGCAGTCTCAAACCGTCTGCATGAAGCAGGGATAAAGAGAATACGGAGGATCGGACAGCATTCGGAATTTGATCAGATCAGTGAGTATGTGAATGGCGACGACTTAAGATCGATAAACTGGAAAGCGACAGCCAAAAAGGACAAACTGATGAAAAATCAGTATCAGGACGAACGGTCGCAGCAGATCTATAACCTTATCGATATGGGCAGGGTGATGAAAATGCCCTTTGAACAGATGTCATTACTCGATCACTCTATAAATGCATCGCTGATACTCTCAAATACGGCCTTGCTGAGACATGATAAAGCCGGTCTTATCACATTCAGTACAAAAATCACATCTTTCATGCCGGCAGAACGGAGGAACGATACTCTTTCAAAGATGATGGAGGTCCTCTATAACCAGGAAACAGACTTTGCCGAGTCGAACTTTGAAATGCTCTTCGTGACAATCAAACGCATGATCCCACATAGAAGCCTTCTTGTTCTTTATTCCAATTTCGAATCAACCGGGTCGTTAGTGAGACAACTTAATTTTTTCCAGCGCATTGCCCGTAACCATCTTCTTCTTATCGTCATCTTTGAAAATACCGAGATAAGTGAACTCAGAAATAAAGAAGCTCATACACTTGAAGAAATATACACCCAGACAATCGCAGAAAAGTTCATCCACGACAAACATCTTATAATTAAAGAATTAAATAACCATGGGATCCTGTCCGTCATGACCAGACCACAGGATCTTTCCGTATCCCTGGTAAATAAATATCTCGAATTAAAGGACCGGAGCCTATTGTAAACTCACCGGGCCATAAAATACGGGCTGAGCCTGACCAGGAAAAGAATTGCCAGACTGATCAGAAATAGCATTAGAACAGCTTTCCGGAGTTTCCCCGCAAGAGGAGAAGGGAAAATATCATATCCGGATTCGGTTAAAATCATGACCGGCAGAATCAGACTGGCAGGATTATATCTGAATGCAGATAACAGTTCAAGGTGAACAATACTGTAACACGCTCTTGTCATTCCGCATAAAGGACATTCCAACCCGGTCATATACCTGAACAGACAGAGAGGGATCTTATCCTGAAATATAAGACCCTGAGGAATAATAGTAAGTATAAGTAAGACTGCAGATATTAGACAATATTTTATCAATCTGTTCATGCCTTGAAAAATAAGTCCGGCAAAAAAGATAAAAATAAGGCTTTAAACAGAATCTCAATACAGACCGGAAATTTTAGCCATGTCAGTCAAAAAAATAAGATCATCCGGATGATGAATAATTAATATCCTTTTATCTCCGGAATGTTACGGATGGCGCCTTAAAAGTGATGGGGTCATTATTCAAACCATGTTTATAGTTTATGACTTCCATTGTTTCAGGAATGATCTTTATCAGAACGAATTTTTCCTGCCAGCCCGGTATGCCGTTCCAGTATTCGCGTTTCATCTTAATTAACAGACCTTTATCATCAATTACCTCTGCTGTTCCTGCAATACTGACATAACCTTTTGCAGAAGTATGATCAGCATAATAGACACATACTTTCGGATTATTCCTGATCTCTTTAATCTTTCTGCTCTCTCTTGAGGTGGCGAACCACGTTATAAAACTATTTTTGGGTGGAAAGGGATTCATGGTACGAATCTGCGGGCTTCCTGTTGAATCGATGGTAGCAAGTGCGCAATACTCTGTGTCACGTATTATTTCGAGAGCTGCCGCATATATCGTATCGCGGGGAGTTAAATTTTGCGATTGCAGCCTGACGGGGATGAAAAATGATGCCAAAAAAATAAGAGTAATGGTCCTGAGTTTGATATCTGTTTTCATCCGGTGCGCAATTAAGTTAATACAATGCTTTTGATTTAAGACCTTCAAATGGGAGTTTACCCTATCGCTTTAAAAAGATATAGAAGTTGCTTTCAGCCCTCCCGTCGCCATTTGAACCAGGAACCATAATGACCACTCCGTTAATTGATTTCAATCCATCCGGATACCATAATCTGAATAAAGCTTTATCAAAATTTTTTCCCGGAGGGATGGAATCGTTTAATACCTTTGCATTCAGCAAACTGCTGGAAGTCATAAGGACTACCAGGTACAGACATACAGTCCTTTTCATAATAAGATATTTAAGTGAGCGCCAGAAATCAAGAGCATAAAATTATTGATTTTGATGTGATTGGATATTTGCACTCCGGATTCCCTATAAATGAAATATCCGGTGTCCGCCAAATGTTAATCAGAAATCCGGAAATATCCTTCAAATATTTTTCTGCATTGCTTTTTCAAAGCCTTACTGTCCAACGGGTTCACACGGTCAATCGTGGATTTCATGAAGAATGCAATATTGTCTTCCTGTGAATCTGCTATCATTGCATAAACCGTTGAAGATGATTTTACAGCATCCTCAGCATATTCACCAAGATTAAGCAGGCCAAGAAGAAATTCTGTGGCTATCTGTTTCCCATAATTACCTTTTACTCTGGTAAAACCGGTGTTGATAATAATAAGTCCGAATCTTGTCTGATTTGCCTCCAGAACCTTGTCAAGAGTTGGAGTTATCTTCAGATCTGAGATGCTGCCATCTTCATCAGCACTCATAATAAGATCCTCAAATTCTTTCTCGAGCGATTTGTTGATTTCATTATCCGTCAGGAAGATATCTCCCGACAAAGGCAGAAGATCCCTGCTGTCTTCAAGAACATCGATCATGATTCTGCTTGAGATATAGGATAAGCTGTCATCTGCCTGTTCGATGTTGCCCCTTCTGATGAGCGAGATATATGAATAAGGTTCAAGGAGTTTAAGCTCACTGATTTCATCAGGTTTAACATCAGATGTTAATGGCTTTACGGGTGTGCATGATGAAAGAAAAAAACAAACCGGAATTATATAACAGAAATAGTTGCGCATACTTTATTCATTTTGCTTTATACTTAACGGCTTAAAAGAATTTCTATTTTGTCATCATCCGCATGCGATTTCAGTAACCCTGACATCTCCGTAAATCATTGAATCCTTAGTTTTAAAGACGATCCCCTGTTTCAGGTTTCCCATGCGGATACAAGATTAATATATTCTTATCACACTTTGAAGGCAGGATAAAGTTGAGAATATTCGCGAATTGTTTTAGTCAGGTTGAAGTAAATCAGTTCTGGTCATTCAGAAGATTCCTCCCTGAATTCTGACGGTCTGAGTTATTATAAATGATCAGGTCGCGGGTATTTAATACTTTAGGGGGTTGGTAAAAGAATATTCAAATAGTCCTGTACCATTCTCCCTCCAAAGCTCCAATCTTACTACGTTAAAACTGAAATTATACTTTCCTCTTAAAGTATATATAGGTTCATAAATTGCCGGAATTATGTAAAATATTGTATCAATGAACAATATAGATGATCCGTCGGATTAAAATTTGTTTTCCCTATGACCATATGGAGAATAGGTGAAATAACTATATTAATAGTTTCCCAGCTTTAGAGCTATATTCTCTTTTATGTCAGAATGGTACCCTGATCTGAAATCGCCTGTGAACAGAGTCTAATCGTTGGATATCAGTGGAAGCAGTTAGCTATTCTTTTCACAGCCGGTAATAGCCAGAACAAAAAAGGGCTAAATTAAAAACAGTTGCTATTCCTTTGAATATTAATCTGTTACTTATTGAGCTGAGTTACAGGAATCAAACTATTGAGTTTTGGGATCTATTTAAAATTAATTATTATATACTGTCCGGAAATAGTAATGATTTTACTTCTCGAAAATTCGTCATTCTAAACAAGTTATCCTGCTTTAACAAAAACGATTTTCTCGTTTCCCTTTTTAATTATTTCATTGAAGTAATACTTTAGATTCTGGTATTCAGTCGCCGGATAAACAGACTTTTTAAAGGTATAATTAAATGTCAGTTGCAAATCTTTATCACTCTTTAAAACCTTATAATTCAATTCAAACATCTCATTAAGTATCTTCTCTTCCTTAGGCAAAAAATCGATCTTGTATCCTTGAGGAATTGCTATTGTTGAGACAAATGTTCGGGTAACTGGATACGCAAAATCGATAGGATAGGTCCTGTTATTCAATTTTAAAGGATTATCTGTCAATACTTCTTCCAGGAATGGTGACACATAGATCTTGTTTTCAATAGCCTCTGCATTGAATCCGGCTCTATATTCAAATTTAAAAGGCACTTCTCTTGCAAATGCATTCACAGTTACCACAGAAGATTTTTCGATCTTATATTTATTCCTACCTTCATTCTCAACTATCTTATTCTTGTTGTTGCCATATTCATTACGATATCGGATAGCATCATACTTTGAAGCGGTAACACTTACTTTGGCAACAGGTTGTCTTTCAATGGAATCCATACTGATAACTTTTTCAATTTCCGATGGTAAAGATTGCTGAAGCGGGACCCACTGAACCGGACCCTCTTTAATCAGAAGTCCTTTTTCATTGATACATCTGGAAGGAATCATATCGTTCGGACAAAAAACTTCCGTAGCATCTGAAAGAATATTCTGCCCTTCAGGATTTGCAGAGATAATGACATAATTAAATGCTTTCATAAGGGGGTAATTATTTTTTATCCTTCCATTGTCGCGGGTACTCAATATAAGCGGATAAGCTTCAATACCTGCAGCATTAAGAAGGCCAACCGCGAGAAGGTTAAGATCAGCTGAATTTCCAAATTTATCCTTTAGGAGATCAGAAGGAGACTTGGAAGCGTATTTACTTTCTATCTTGTTCCAGTTAAAGTTAGCTTTGACGTAGTTCACAACATAATTGAACTTTTTCATGGCTGATCTATTTGCCAAACTGTCAGGATTAAGAAATTTCAGATACGCTTTTTCACATTTTTTCGAAAACTTAGTAACTTCATTATATTTAAGTAGTTCATTAACTAAATCAGCCCATTTAACAACTACTTTTTCAACATTGCCATTTGGATTATTAATCTGTACCAGCTGAAACTCAATTTTTGTAATAAAATCGTTCATTGAGGTAATGAATTCCTCATCGTTGAAAGCCGGAATATTTTTCATGACAAATTTATGGATCATATCCTGATACTCAATAGAGCCGAAGTGTCTCATTGGAGCATCATCCTTATATGACTTCTGGATGTCGAATTTTGCTGTACCCTGATATAGCCAGGTATATTCGTAAAATGGGATCATCCTAAGTTCAAATTCACTGTAGATAGTAGGAATTTTTGACTGCAATATCCAGTCTCTAAGAGAAAACTTGTATTGTGAACGTATTTTATACCTGTATTCGAATATTGAACCAGGTCTGACATCCGGCATAGCGAATTTCTTCAAGTTCCATGATTCATTGAGCTTCTCAATATGGCATGTGGATGGATTAAGCGTTGTTCTGTCGAACGTTTCTCCTGAAGGATTATAAGTATAGGCTTCCAGATCGAAGACTTCTTCAAATATTCCTCCTTCCTGGTAATAAGGGATCTCCACTTCAGCCCATTTAACTCCGGCATCAGAGAATACCTTTATCCTTGTAGATCGCTCATAAATAACATCAAACCCATTATCTTTATCCTCGAATCGTGTTTTTCCCAAATCAAACAAAACCACAGCTGATGCCGATTTATCTGCAGGATAACTGCTCAATTCAGCCTCTGGTTTGCCAATCATTCCAAACTCTTTCGACAGTTCCTGTGCCCCTGTCCTGAAAGAAAGTACAAGTAGAATGAGAAATGCGCTGATTAATTTCTTCATATATTCAATATTTTCTATTTGCAATTATTTTATTATTCATTTCGGCTGTTTTGACAGAGGTAATAAACTTGAAATAATCAGGATATATCCCATGAGTACTCATTTCTCTGTAAAGCAGGAATTTTTTAAAGATCTCTACCTTTCCATCTTTCGCCCTGGAAGTGATTTCAAATCTTCCAAATTCCGAATCTATGGTTTGATTCGCAGGTATTTTAGCTATCACATATTCTGATGGAATCAGATATGACAATGTATCTGATCTGAATATCGGATAATCAATCTGAAGCTGCAGCTTCCTTTTTTCCAGGGCCTCGGGTTCAGGAACAGTAAATGGAAGTATATCAATTATAAGGTCTTTCCCATATGAGTTGTAATGTCTCGATGCATCAGCAGAATATAAAACATGAATAACTGAAGAATCCCTTACCGGTCCTTCAAGGTTCAGCTCAAGCAGATCATACCCGTTTTCGACGTAGTTATCTGCATAAATCTTTTTTCTGCTTCCGATATCCACCAAATGAGTCAAATATAAAAGATCTTCAAACATCCGCCCATGATAAGAACATTTGAAGTGAGCAATTGTCTTGTTATCAATGCCTTTTTCAAATTGTACATTGCGGGACACTAATACATCTTTTGTCCTTAAAGCAGGTGTCCTTACTAAACAGCTTCTCCCTTTATCTATGAAAAAGGCATCCCTGCCTTGCGTGAAAGTTCCCTGATATCCAAAAGGGTTATCACTTGTTCCATCAAGCCAGATGGTATCATTACCTGACGGAATACATATAATCATATGATTGAATTGCTGATAAGGAAATTCCTTATCGATTGTGACCGTGGGATCACCAGCATTAATCAGTACAACATACGACCTGATACCTGCAACATCCAGAGCAGATTTGAGAAAATTAGATAAAGCCTTGCAATCGCCATATTTGTTTTCTGCTACATATGAAGCAGGATATGGTTTTAATCCACCAGTCTCAATTGTGACATTAACATATCGTGTATTATCCTGAAGATAATTATATATAATCCTGATCTTTTGCATTATCTCAGATGTTCCGTTGATAAGGTTCCTGATATGTGTTGCTTCCTCAGGAGGCATTACATTCAATCCTTGCATAAGATCATTCACCCAATCACCAAACAAAGTCCAGGATTCAAATGATCCGGAACAGTTATAGTTAAATTTCTCAGGAACTATGATCACCCGGGGCAGGAATTGAATAACAGGTGGTGAAAAAGATTCGGGTTCTGTATGACCAGAGTAAGATGTAACCCATGAATATCGCGTACCTGTTTCTGTCTTCTCCGTCCACGATGAGTCAATAATATGGGTCCTGTACCATATCCTGTAATCTTTTGGTACATCCACACTAAGGACAGCTTTAAGTGTCGGGATGTTTCTGCGAAGTACAGGGATCCAGTTAGCTATCTGATAAAACTCATCTTCCTGAACCTGATATATATAAACTATCGTGTAAGGATAGACATTATATTTAAGGGTAAACTCTTTTACCATCTCATCCTCATAAAAGGATTCCTCAGAGACCAAGGATTTGTCAATAATATCCTTTTTAATAAGTTTCCTGACTATATTACCAGCCGCATCTTTAATAAATGCATCCAGTTTTGAAACTTTCCTCATTTTCGAATATGGGATCGATATTCTGGTAAAATTCTCACCAGACCTGTCATTAATTTTAATTTCAACGCATTCATTCCTAATAATTTTCCCCTCCATGATCTTAATCTGAGTCACCTGAGAACTAAGGACAGCACCCGTGTCTTGTGACTTTAATGTCGTACATGAAAAAATCAGTCCTAACAGGAAAATCAACATTATATGTCCACCTTTTTCTATTTTCGCTGAAATAAGAAAAAAGTAACATATTAGTAAAAAAGATCTTAATCCATTATATATCATAGCATTATAAAACCATAAAAGTATTACTTAACTTTATTACTTAAGATTTTATTACTGATCCTTTCTTAAATCCCACTATGAATAATAACTGCTTTTCTAAATACACAGGGAGCAAATCATATATTTTAATCAGTATGGATCGTCATTTTTTGCATTCCAATCTTTTTAATTTGTCTTTGTGTTTACTTAATATATGCGTCGCTCCTTTGACCTATAAAGCAATTCTCTCTGAATGATTGGTTTCCAGCATTGTTCTGCAGCTTATGAAGCTTTAAGGTAGAAACCTGATATAGCGGATTAAACAATCCTGGTCAGATTTCGAATAAATATATTATCCAGACATCCTTTCCAATCCTTTTAGAAAATAGAATCAGTCAGAGAATGTAAATTGCATTTAATTTTCTCTCACAATTATCCGAAATTACTAAAATAATAACTAATCTGTAGCCCTACCACCTAAAAATAAATTCAATTGTTTTTCCATCCTTTTTGCAACTGATCGTTTAAATAAAGATTATTATAAGGCAATACTTACAATTAAACTATTTAACTGATATTTAAACAGTATACTTTATCTATTGCTTCCGATGTATGCATTTAGTACATTGATATACTATTATATATATTACCTGATCTCATCTTTAAATAAAGATAATAGATTACTTCATAGGGCCATGTTACTTTATGCTAATCTCTGTAAGTGAGAAAAAGAGGTAACCAGACTTATATCAATATCGTTTTTGCTCAGATGGTACTTCAGAAATTCAGAACAGATGGAGACTGTTCTCTGATTTCGTAATGCTGCGATCTCGTATCATAGTGAGACAGGACTTTACGGGCCTCAGGAGGAACAACTGCACATCCATAATCTTCTCCTGCAAATAACATAACCGAATCAATTGTATCAAACCACATTATGGTAATGAATTCTATTTCAGTTTCAAGCTGCCTTCTTAAAAGCTGAATTCCCTTGTAACCTGATATATTCCTTTTCTTAATACCGACAAAGATCTCTTCCTTCAGAAGATTTTCATAGATGTCCGCGTTTTCAAATGAAGTATAGCCATGCCAGATCCTGCAAATCATGATGAATAGTATTTAAGGGTTTGCGTGCAAAAGTTAAGCGATTTTCTGGTAAATGTTAACCTCCGAATGTATAAAAATCAGGGACAGCGCATGAAGAATGTTCCGGTAACCATCTTAGAAATAATTTACCTTTATCCTAAACACCTGATCAATATTTTCAGTTTCAGGAATGAATTTTATTACTCATGATTCCAATTCCCAGACCTGACGGGTAAAAGGAGTATTTGAAAATTCGATCAGCCGGAGAATGAACCTGGCTGAAAGACCTATCATGCTGAAAACACACTAAGAATTCAGAGCAATCTAACTTAAATACTCTTAACCCGGATTGTCAGAATTATTAGTAGTAACAACATATTCTTTCGCCCATAAATGATCAGGCTGTAACAAACCTTTTCAATACCTAAGAATTTCTAAGAATTTTATGATTAATAGAGATTTCTGTATTCCCTTTGATCATTGAATAGACCGGGCAGTATTTGTCCTCTGCCATACCGATCACTTTTCGCGCATCCTCATCAGTGACATCGGGAGAACATATTTCGATCTCCAGATCGATTTTCCTGAATCCTGTCGGATGCTCTTCTTTTCGGAATCCTCTGGCATTTATCTGACAGGTAACTATTGTCTTGTGCATTTTCCTCAGAAAGGTCAGAACGGCGCTACCCACACAGGAAGAAAGACTTAACAGAAAAAGTTCAAGGGATGTATAACCCTGATCGTCACCCAAAGGGGCAATATAATCGATCGAAACAGGTGCATTGCCTTCAACATATCCTGTAAATTTCAGCTTGTCGTTTACCAGTTTTACAGTCGAACTGACTTCTTTTGATTTATCAGCCATCTTTCAGAATTTAAATTAATATTTCTATTAAAAACAATCTGTTCTAAGCAAAAAGATAAATAAAGCGGGGTATAGAGACATAATGATCACAACCGAAAATCTCATTTCACCTGGATCAATTTTCTGATCTCTTCCACAGGTACGGAAGTTTTTTTGTTAATCTCCTCAACTGTGAGGCCATTTTCATGGAAACGTGAAACAAATTGCCTCATCGATTCACCTATCTCTATCAGATGTCTGTCGGGATCGAAAAACCTGATTGTTCTCTGTCCCCAGGACTCCTCATGGATCTCATTTAAAAATGTGACATTTTTATTTTTCAGGAATTCAAAATCACTTTGAAGGTTCCCTGTTTCAAAATAGAGTTCAAACCTGTTAACTTTTTTATTATTTACGTTGTCCAAACCCAGAACCTCAGGTATAATATGGTTGTCCCGGATTTCCCAGATAGTAAGGCCACAGGAGAATATTACATTCGTACCAAAATCGAGGCTGATATTAAGTCCCAGGGTTTGTGAATAAAATTCCTTCGCAATCAGAATATCTTTCACAAAGAGAGCGGTTGAACAGTTGAACAGATTCATTTCCCTTGATTTAAAATTCTATGTTAAATTAATATTTATCGGGCTTTTTATTAAATAACAACAACACCTATTAAGGACTTAAATTTAAACACTCTGTTAATCTCAATCCGCTTTTATTTTATACTATTGCGTGTTTTTTCCTGTCGCTGTAAGAATAGTTACATGATCATTCAACATATAAGAATATGCTTTATCGAAGACTGAAGAATACTGACATTGAACTCTCATCTCTCGGGTTCGGTTGCATGAGGCTTCCGGTTAAGGATAACCGGCTCGAAAAGATCGATTACCCTGAAGCAGAAAGGATGCTGCATTATGCTATTGATCAGGGTGTTAATTTTGTTGACACTGCTTATTTTTATCACGCTTCCATATTCGGTATGAGAGGAGAAAGCGAGCCCTTTGTAGGTCAAGCTCTCAGCAATGGATGGAGACACAAGATTTACCTCGCAACCAAAATGCCACTTTTCATTCTTAAAGAGAAGCAGCAGATGGAGAGTTTTCTCAATGAGCAGCTGGAGAGGCTCAGGACCGATTATGTAGATTTTTATCTTCTACATGGTCTTAACGGTGAAACCTGGGACAGAATTCTGGGTCTGGGAGTCCTTGAATTTCTGAACAGGAAGATTGCTGAAGGGAAGATCCGGTTTCCTTCTTTTTCATTCCATGGCCGGGTTGAAGATTTCATCAGGATTTGTGACTCTTATAACTGGACTTATGCACAGATACAGTACAATTACATGGACATCGATATTCAGGCAGGGCAAAAGGGGCTTAAATATGCCGAATCGAAAGGCATCAATGTAATAGTAATGGAACCTTTGAAGGGAGGCAAGCTGGCTCAGAATCTTCCTCAGGAGATGATGAATATCCTTGATGGTTCTGATAAAAAGAAAACTCCTGCTGAATGGGCGATGCAGTATGTTTTGAACGAACGGGCTGTTATCAGTGCGCTATCCGGGATGAGCAGTATGACGCAGCTTATGGAAAACATTGATATAGCAGGAAGGATCAATGCCGGCTCGCTTTCAGATGATGAGATGAAGATGTTCAATGCTTTGAAAAACGTAATGGAGAAAAAGACAAGGATAGGATGTACTTCGTGCAGGTATTGTATGCCATGCTCATCAGGGGTAGAAATACCGGAGATCCTTGCCACTCTGAATAATGCCGCCGTCTGGAACGATCACAGCCCTTTGCTTACAGGGTATTTCCGTATAAGAGGTAAAGCAAGCAAATGTATAGGATGCGGGGAGTGTGAAGAAGTTTGTCCTCAGCAGCTTCCGATATCAACCCTCATGAAGGAAGCCGTTACTCTCTTCCGGAATTAGGAATTGTCCTGACCGAAATGCTGATCTGCTTCTCACGGAGAATCTATCATTTCTCCTGATCTGTGTTAATAATGAATTCTTTCGGGGGAACTGCATTCATAAGGTTCTCCACGAAATAATCCCATCTTCGTCTCATCATATAATAGGAATCGTTCCCATATCCGTGTCTCGCGTTCGGAAAGATTACAAGATCAAAATCCTTATTTGCCTTGATCAGGGAATCAACAACAAGATATGTATTATAGGGAGGAACATTATTATCCATTCCTCCGTGAGCCAGAAAGAGCTTCCCCTTAAGGTTTCTGGCATAGATCTGGTTGGCCTGATGTGCATAATTTGATTCCCCTGCTTTGTCTGTCATCTCCCGGCCTATGTATCTTTCACCCCAGTCATCCTCATAATTGCGGTTATCATGATTTCCTGATTCTGAGATACCGACCCTGAAGAAATAGGGATATCTAAACATAGCTGAGGCGGCAGCAAATCCACCTCCTGAATGTCCCCATACTCCGACTCTGTCAAGATCCATGAACTTATACTTCTCATGAAGTTGCTGAAGGCCGGAGATCTGGTCAGGCAGGGTATTTTCACCCATGTTTCCGTAACATGCATCATGGAACGATTTAGATCTGCAAAGGTTGCAGCTGCCTTCAAGCTGAACCACGATGAATCCAAGCTCTGCAAGCCCCTGACAATCACCTCTGGCAGCCTGGAAATTCCAGGCGCTGACACTCCCTCCCTGCGGACCCGGATAGATATCAACTATTACAGGATATTTAGCATCTTCATCAAACGCGGATGGTTTGAAAAGCAGCCCGTAAAGATCCCACCTGTCATCAGCCGATCTTACAGTGAATGGTTCAGGAGGTTTCCATCCACTTGCCTTAAGCCTGGTGATATCTGTATTTCCAAGTACAGCAATAAGTTTCCCCTGTTGATCCCTTACCACATCAACCGAAGGAACATCGGGCTGCGAATATGAGTCAACAAAATATTTACCGTCGGGAGATAAGGTAACCTGATGATCTCCTGTCTCAGGGGTTAGAAGTTTCAGATTTTTGCCATTGAAGTCGACCCTGTATAAATATCTGTAATAAGGGTTTATTCCAGCTTCTTTTCCACCGGCAACAAATAATATTACCCGGTGTTCCCTGTCTGTTTTCAGTACCTACCTGACGATCCTGTTTCCCGATGTGATCTGGTTCTTAACCCTGCCTGAAACTGCATCGTACAGATAAAGATGGCCCCAGTCGCTCCTCTCGGAATACCAAATGATCTCATTGGTGTTTGAAAAATATTTCCAGTTTATAGCACCCTGCCCCGATTCATATTGTGTGGCAACATTCTCTTCAAAGATATCCCTGATCTCACCGGTACTGCCCATCAGGAGACAGAACCTCATTAGCCATGGTTTTAACTTCCTCCTGACTGACAGTTGCTTTTTCCATCAGCTCCTTCTCTGAACCTGCAACAAGAATTTTACCATTAGCCGGATTAAACATCCTGTATTCCACCTTGCTTCCGGATTTTACACAATACCAAAGCCGGTTATCCTGCAGCCATTGAGGCTGGATATCATTGTCAATAAACCTGGCAACATTCCCATAAAGCATTTCCACAGCCCGCTTATAATCTGCTTCCGTGAAGATTTTCCCGGCCTGACCATAAATGGAACTGCCTGCTATAAGGACCAGAATTACCTGTAATGAAATGAGCTTGATTTTCATGATCTTTTTGTTAGCTCCGTTTATTTTATTGATTATGATATTAATACATGAATGTGAAACTGTTACATTTCATTCCATCAATATATTTAAAAAGTTCCTATCTCCAACCGGTTAAAGTACATACCATCTTCAGTCTAAAAAATAATGTAAAGACATTGTGATCAGATAGCGGGGTTATTAAAATATTTTAAAAGTTCTTTAAAGATTTGTTAATTGTTCTGAACTTCAGAAATACTTCAGAAACTGGGGATAGTTTTGACATGAAAACCAATAAATAGAGCATCATGAAAAAAGCGGCAATTACTCAGAACTGCCTGCCAATGCACAACAGGAAATTAATACCAGATATAAGGATTACAAGGTCGGACTTGTTGTTTTCTTTGACGACAATAAGGCAAATGAAACCGATATGATCATGTACGGGATACTGTTCGATGATGCAGATGTGTGGTTCGTTGAATTGCAACAGAACACCAAGAGAATAGTGGTTCAGGTAGATAAAAGAGGCTCAGTAAGCTTTTTCAAGCAGCTTTAGTTAATGTTAGTTTTTGAAGGAGGGATGTTCCGGCACAGGCTCGGGACATCCTTTTTGTTTTTATGCTGGGCTGCCACCAGATCGTAGTTTAATAATCACAAGTAATTCCCTTCATTGATGTACCGGTAAATCCTGATTTGGATAATTGCCGGATTCTGACAAGATTTGTAATGGAAGACTGATATGGCTGAAGTAAAATTCAGTATGAGCATTATTTAATAACAGTAAAGAGTTCGATGGAATCGATAATAAGCAAGGATGAAATAACCTGTGGAAAATGCGGATTCAGGTTCCCAAGAACAAGAGAGTTACGGTTCTGCGCAAATTGTTTTGCATGTACCGGTTGTGAAATATTCTATTGTCCTGAATGTGATGAAGAAATTATTGTAACTCCGCAGAAACCCATGGGACGAAGGGAAAATGGCTCCGATCAGTGAGTATCAGTATAATTATCGAAATTCTCCGGGCGCTGCATGTAAATGTCAGTTATTCAGTAAACAGCGGACTGATGCTCCATCCAGTTTATAAGTATATCCCCTGGAAACAGAATTGAATTCCCCTGAAAGAGAGATTGCATTTGCATAAGCGCCAAGACGATCGGTTGCACTCCATAGAGAACATATAAATCCTGCAACATCGAAAGTACCGTTTTTTATCCGAACACCAGCCGGTATAGCTTCAAAGCCGCTGGTATTATTGGAAGACTGGATGTTGCCAATCGTTCCAGTGTAATTATTAACCGTCCATCCTGATGCTGATGCCAGTGACTTTGCTATATCATCGCCACTTCCTTCATAACCATACCCATTTGCAGTAAGATAATCTGTCAGCACAGTCCAGTCTGAATCATCGGGGATACGCCAGCCTGCCGGACAAACACCACGGCTGTCTGAAACCGTGAACCAGTTATAGAGCGCCCCGTAGTTAATTTTATAGTCAACTTCGGAATTGTTGTACCAGCAATAAGCTCCGCCGGATAGTTCACCCCACTCACTATCTGAGCTTACATTAGGGATCAGATCTCCGTTACTATATTTTGTGGTACGCAGGTTATCTGCCATCCAGACCTGATTTCCTATAGTGATTGTCCTGTATGAATTTCCATCAGCATCGGGAACAGCACCATAATCAGCTGTTGTAAATGATACTTCATCACCATAGGAAGTACCCGATCTGTTTGTCGCCCAGGCTCTGACATAATAGGTTGCATTTACATCAAGGCCGGTCACAAGGATGCTGAAGGTGCTGAATAGATCAGATGAAGAGCTCTTACTGTCGGTGATGACCGGAGAATGATTCTTGCTCCAGCAAACACCTTTGGCAACAACTGTTGATCCGTTGTCGGATACAATCGTACCACCCGTGATAGCAGATTTCTGCACAACAGCTGTTACTTCGACAGTTGTAACAAGAGGCACTGCTGTCTTATTAGTTGTAAATATGATTTCTCTGCCATAGCCTGTGCCATTGGTATTTGTGGCATATGCTTTCACATAATATTTTGTCTCGGGCACAAGGTTGGTAAGAGTACTTGAGAAAGTTCCGACAGTGCCTGTTTCAGTTGTCTTGCTATCCACCAGAGTAGGACCGGATGATGTACTCCAGCAAACACCTCTGGCAATGACTTTATCTCCGCCATCGGCAGTCACAATACCTCCGGATACAGCCGTTGTATAGGAGATCCCGGTTGCTTCTGAGGTACTGACTGAGGGTACTTCTGATTTATCTTTCCGGCAGGAATATGTGACCAGTATCAGCGCCGACATTGTAATAATCGCAGCAACCTTTCTCATTTTCAAAAACAGATCAGCGTTTTCATCAGGCGTATGTAACTGAATTTAACCATGTAAAAATACAAAAGTTCGGAGCCTCTTTCCAACTTCCTGAACAATATTTTCAAGGTAGAATCAGGAGAAAAACCATCATTGCGATAAAATAATTCATTATCATTTATTTCAGTACAACCTGGTACCACAGGGAATAGTAATATATTGAGGCATTGAGGTCAGACTAATATTCATAAAGTCTTTCCCGGAATTCAGATCAAACGGATTCCCAAACCCATCCACGCCTTCTATTATTGCCGGACCGGCGGCTGTCAGATCCAGCTTAACTGAATGAGATTTAGCTGTAGTCCAGGCACATATTCTGAAGATGCCTTTCCCTTCGCTGAATAAAAGAATATAATCATTTTCACTTTCCATTTCTAGCCGGTGAGTCAAAGTAAATCCGTTTAGCTGCGTGCACAGGGTTTTGAATGCCATGTAAGCAGGTTTGGGCTCAAATGAATTGGTCACGATGCCGCAGTTCTGCTCAAAGTCCGCAGAGTCGATACCATCATTTTTCCAGTCATACCATATTGATACCGGGATACCGTTAAGAAGAGCTGAAAGCTGCATTCTGACAGCATATTCTGCCTGAAGTCCAGGTGATAGGCCCCTGGTGCAGGATGAATAACCCCACTCGCTGTTTAAAACGGGAACCTGATCGTTGCCCGGAGGAGTGTAATGCCTGATAAGATCCTGCAGTTTAATGAAATCAGAAGCGGCCGATTCAGGTGCAAGTGAATAGCTTCGGTATGGGTGAACACTAATTCCATCAATATATTCCAATACTCCTGATTTCAGGAATTCTTCAATAAATTCGTAAGGTATCCCGGAAGTTCCCGGGCCAATAATTACCGCCTGAGGGTCAGCCTTTCTTATTGCACGACAGGCTTCAAGTGCAAGCCTTGAATAGTCATGAACATTTGCATCAGGTTTCCAGAAACTGATATTAGGCTCATTCCATATTTCCCAAACAATTTTTCTCCCTTTATATCTCATGGCTGCACTGGTTGCCCATCTGGAATATGCCTCTACGCTCACATCCTTTACAGGGGCGGCAATATCCCTTATCGGAGACCCGGTAAGCGGATCTTTCGATGAAACGGAATCCTCATATAATGAATTTGAATAATCGAGAATAAAAATAGCCTTTAATGATCTTCTCCCCAGATTATTAGTAAGTTCATCATAAGCATCCCAGTTATACCTGCCTTTTGAGTATTCAATTTCCTGCCAAACAAAATCTGTTCTTATGTATTTAAGTCCTGCAGCTGCAATCATGTCCAGATCTTTTGTATGACCCGATACAAAATGGATATTCACTCCTGCAGCCAGATTCCGGGCAGGACCAAAAATCGCTGATCCATTGGTGGAGGATCTTTCAACTGATCTGTCTGTTTTATGAGAAACGCCATAAGTCTTACTTAGGGTGATCAAAATAAATATCACAATATTAAATAGTTGTAAATTCATTTTATGTCTTATAATAAGAGATTTAATGTTGTGATTAAGTAAAGTTGATATATCTTTTTCAAAGGAAAGGGAAAATATATTCAATTTTCAAAAAATCAAGCACCTGTATAGTACAAGTACTTCAACAATCATTAACAGCCAAAAGGTAAAAAAAGCAAAACTATTTGGAAAGTAATCCAAACCATGCGTATTTTTGTTTATCCTAACAAGGGGATACTATATTATGAAAAGAATCTTCTGTCAATCCGAAATACGGGTCGATAAGACTATTAATTTAACTCTATTTCTATGAAAACAAAAAGACTTTTGTTTCTTATGATCTTTGTTCTAAGCGGAATACTTTCCGTAAGCGCCCAGAGTAAGTTCTCAGTAGGCCTTAAAGCGGGATTCGGAATTCCCAGTCTGACAGCAGGATCTAAAACCACTCCGTTGAGTGAGAATTACTCATCGAGATTTGGGTTTTACGGCGGATTAATCACAGAGCTTCAGACCAGTGAGCATTTCGGATTCAGGGCAGAACTGAACTACTCGTCACAGGGAGGAAAGAGGAACGGTATGCAGGCCCTGCCTGTTTCATCCGACTTGGCGACTCTGTGGCAGATGCTACCAGGGTTTGGTGTTCAGACCGATGGGTACATGTATGCATCAATCAAAAGTGAAGCTATCCTGAATTACCTTGAAATCCCGGTAATGGCAAAATACAGATTTAAGTTAGGGGAAAAAATCAGTTTCTATGCCCAGGCAGGCCCATACTTAGGAATACTTCTCAATGCAAAAAATGTGACTAGCGGAACCAGCAGCATATATGTTGACAAAGCAGGTCAGATTCCCATTGACGGAATACTTCAACAGGCTCAGCTCCCGGTTATTGGTCAACAGTCATTCGATCATACCGAGAAGATTAATTCAGAGATTCACCGGGTGAATGCTGGGATCCAGGGAGCACTGGGATTCGGGCTCAAAGTCAAGACCGGTGAAATTTTCATTGAAGGTGGTGGCAACTATGGTTTGATACATATTCAGAAAGATGACGCCAATGGCACAAACAATACCGGCGCAGGTACCGTGGTTGTGGGTTATCTGTTCAACTTTTGAAGTGATAAAGCCTGAACAAAGCAATAAACAAAAAAGACCCTCTGGAAATCGGAGGGTCTTTTTCTTTAATGAACTTTAAATAAAAACTGCAATGTGCTTCTTTTCAAGAAATTAATTCTGAAAATATTTCTTAAGGATATCCGCCATTATTTCTTTTGAGAGAGGTTTGATAATAAACCCTGAAACAAATCCCCAGGCTTTAGCCCTTAGTTCATCGGTCGGATTTCTGGAGGAAGTAAGAATCATGATCATGATGCCATCCTGCAGATCTTTTTCAATCCGGCTGAATTCAAGAAGAAATGCCCAACCGTCCCAGATAGGCATGTTGATATCCAGGAAGATGAGCTCGGGTCTTTGGGGAGCGGACCTGATGTATTCCAATGCCTCCATCCCGGAGGTTTTGGTGATAATTGTAAGATCAGGCCTGGCCTTCAAAATCTCCCGCTCGTGATAAAAATTGTCATTTTTATCGTCATCAATAAGCAGTATTGAATTTAATTTCTTTTTAACCATGACGAGTAAAATACAAATCCATTACGAGAGATAAAATAAACTAACATCCTATTGTTGCAAAATTTTCCAAAGGCAAGATACGCCTTTGAAAAAGCAACTGCTTAATTAATAATTTCTTATTTAGGACCTACCGCGCTATCCTCGCAAATATAAAAATAGTTTTGAAACTTGTTCATGAGACTTGTCTTAATAACAACTTTTTTTCCACGAATGGAAACCTGTACCAATATTATTTGTTATCATAAACATCAACAACTTTATTTCAGAGAATGGAAAATTTTGTATTTTATAATCCCGTAAGGATTTTTATGGGGAAAGATCAGATACCGGAAATTGCCGGACAAATTGCATCCGGTTCGCATGTCATGATTATATATGGAAGCGGAAGTATATTCAGAAATGGGGTATATGATAAGATCAGGGAAGCGCTGAAAGAATTCAAATTAAGCGAATTCGGAGGAATAGAACCCAATCCTTTATATGAAACAGCCATGAATGCAGTTGCAAAAATAAAGGAAGAGAAGGTTGATTTTCTTATTGCAGCAGGAGGGGGTTCAGTGATAGATGCGGTAAAATTTATTTCTGCAGCAGCCATGTACGATAACGGAGACCCCTGGAATATTCTTTTGAAGCAGGAGCCGGTAAAGGCAGCTCTTCCATTTGGAACCATACTTACTCTTCCGGCTACCGGTAGTGAAATGAACATGAATTCGGTCATCAACAGAAGGTCGACGATGGAAAAATTTGCCTTTGCCTCACCTGCTGTTTTCCCCCGGTTTTCTGTTCTGACACCCGAGGCAGCTGCGACCCTGCCACCCAATCAGGTAGCTAACGGTATTGTTGATGCATTTGTGCATGTTTTAGAGCAATACCTGACATATCCTGTCAACGCCCCGATACAGGATCGTTTTGCAGAAGCTATTCTGATTACACTCAAAGAAGAAGGTCCAAAAGCATATGCCAATCCTTCCGACTATGAAGCTATGGCCAATCTTACGTGGAGTGCAACCATGGCGCTGAACGGGCTCATAAGCTGCGGAGTGCCGGGCGACTGGTCGGTACATTCAATAGGCCACGAGTTGACTGCCCTTCACGGGATCGATCATGCCAGAACACTTGCAATAATACTGCCTGGTCTATGGAAAACACTTAAGACAGAAAAAGGAGACAAGCTGCTTCAATATGGAAATCGGATCTGGAATATAACCGAAGGCAGCAGGGAAGAAAGGATTGAAAAAACAATCATCAGAACAGAAGAGTTTTTCAGATCCCTTGGGATAAAAACAAAACTCTCCGAATACGGCATAGGCAGGGACACTATCGATGTGATAGTTCAGAGATTCGAAAAAAGAAAGTGGTTCACTCTTGGTGACAGGGGATTAACGACACCTGACGTCACAAGAAATGCTCTTGAATTACAGCTTTAATCAAAGATCATTATTCTCTGATTTCCAACAGATAATATCAGGTCTGGGATAAAACCGGCACATCCTCTGCCCCGGCCTAAGTTATTTTTTTGTACTTTAGCTTATGAGGGGTAGTATCAGCAACCCTTTTCTTCAGGCTTTCCTCATAATCTGAATAAGTACCTTCGAACCAGGTAACCTTTGAATCGCCTTCAAACGCCAGAATATGCGTTGTAACTCTGTCAAGGAACCACCTGTCGTGAGATATTATCACAGCACAACCTGCGAAATTCTCAAGCCCTTCTTCAAGTGCGCGCAATGTATTCACGTCAATATCGTTTGTTGGTTCATCGAGCAGAAGAACATTAGCGCCGGATTTCAAAGTCAGGGCAAGATGCAGCCGGTTCCTTTCACCTCCTGAGAGAACTGCACATTTTTTCTCCTGATCGGCACCTGTAAAATTAAAACGGGCAACATAGGCCCTTGCATTCACAAGCCTGTTTCCTATCATCACATCATTCAGACCGCCGGAGATAACTTCATAAACTGTCTTTGCAGGATCAATAGCCGCATGTGCCTGATCAACATATCCAAGGGCAACTGTTTCTCCGATACCAAAACTTCCTTTTGTGGGTGATTCCTGTCCCATTATCATCCTGAAAAGTGTTGTCTTACCGGCTCCGTTTGGTCCGATCACACCAACTATACCGTTAGGGGGCAGATTGAAATCCAGATCTTCGAAAAGGATCTTCTCGTCAAATGATTTTGATACGCCCTTTGCTTCAATGACCTTGTCGCCCAGACGTGGTCCGTTAGGTATAAATATTTCGAGCTTCTCTTCCTTCTGTTTGACATCCTGGTTCAGCAGGTTTTCATAGGCTCCCAACCTGGCTTTTGATTTGGCATGACGAGCTTTTGGCGACATCCTGACCCACTCAAGTTCCCTTTCAAGTATCTTTCTCCTTTTGACATTTCCTTTTTCCTCAATTTCCAGCCTGCGTGCTTTCTGCTCCAGCCATGATGAATAGTTGCCTTTCCAGGGGATCCCTTCTCCCCTGTCGAGTTCAAGTATCCAGCCGGCAACGTTATCTAGGAAATAGCGGTCGTGAGTTATGCAAATCACAGTTCCGTGATATTGCTTAAGTGTTGTTTCGAGCCATTGTACCGATTCTGCATCGAGGTGGTTGGTTGGCTCATCAAGTAAAAGGATATCGGGTTGCTGTAACAGTAGCCTGCAAAGAGCAACTCTTCTCCTTTCACCTCCCGACAATACATTCACACTTGCATCTCCCTCAGGGCATCTGAGGGCATCCATAGCCCTTTCAAGCTTATGGTCGATATTCCATCCATCAAGATATTCGATCTTCTCCTGGAGCACCGCCTGACGGTCCATAAGCTGCTGCATCCTGTCAGGGTTCTCATAGACCTCAGGATCACCGAAGCTGTTGTTGATTCTCTCATATTCCTTTATGATGTCCATGGTCTCCCTTACACCCTCTTCAATGATCTCTCTTACAGTCCCTGATTCATTAAGAAGCGGATCCTGCGACAGAAGGCCCACCGAATATCCCGGCAGAAAGGTAACCTCCCCCTGATATTCTTTCTCAAGACCCGCAATAATCTTGAGCAGTGTTGATTTTCCGGCACCGTTAAGTCCGATTATTCCAATCTTGGCTCCAAGATAAAATGAAAGTGAAATATCTTTCAGGACCTGTCTGTGAGGAGGGAACGACTTCCCTACCTTGAACATGGAAAAGATGATCTTATTGTCTTCAGCCATAATGTATGAAATTATCTTAACGGCAAATTTAAAGCAATTTATTCTTGAATTGATACTAAAAAAGAAGAGACGGCCAGTCAGGCCGCCTCCACTGATATCATTACCAATTTACATTTATTGATTACTGAACAATTTGGTTGATTCACTCTGCATAAGCACCCAGATTGAATAAACACCAATCAATGTACCTATCGGTATTGCTAAACATCCCATACCGGTAATAATCAGTGTCATAATCCTTGCCCATGGTTTGAATGACAACAGTCCTATTCCTGCTACCAGACCAAGTATCGCAAAGATCCCCAGAAAAACAGGAAAAGTTACAATCACAATTCTAAGAATTCTTTGAGCTATGTCATCTTCAACTACTCCCAGGGCGATACTCAAACCCACAACTGATGCTATTGTAATTATCAGCCACAGCGAACTTCTTACAACCTGTATTATGGCTACAGTTGTAACATGCTTCCTCATTTTTATTGACTCTTCCATGACGTTTAATTTTAATGCAATTTAAAAATATTTTCATTCCTGCTACAATGACTTGTTAATTTGTAAAGTGATGCATAATGTCTATATCATAAATTATTATAACGTCTTGCAATGCTGATCCCGATTTTTGCCGGATTTTGTATCTTTGATCCAAATAATTAACAGTATGAAGAGAAAGCTGGTCCTGGGAGTTACTTTCCTGATTTTTGCCATGGCTTTCAATGCCTGTGAGTCCCTTTCCGATTGTGGCTACTGCAGGAATGTTACCTATGAAAATGGGAGTGTGGTAAACGAGGATTCCGAAACAGAATACTGTGGTGATGAGCTTGTAAAGAAGAAAGCCACTTTACCTGTGACTGTAGGTTCCCTGACCACCAAGGTTGAATGCCGGTAATGCTCAGTTAAGTAACATGGCCGGTATTTTGGCTATCAGCTGATATATCTTTTCATATAAATTCATTGCCCTGATAAAAGGCCGGATATCATAATACCTGATTACGATTCAGGCTCAACCTGAAAATTTTTTGTAACCGATTCTACCGACCGGCTGGTTGAGTTCATTTTTGAAATGTGCTCTGGTTATGAAACGAATTAAATATCTTATATCTTTATGCTGGCGATAATGTTGATAAAATGTTAATAATTGAGGTTTTTTCCTGGTCCTGTATCCTCTTCTTGTACTAATTTTATACTATTATTCTGAAACAGCATAGGATTGTGAATATCAACAGCTTAGAACTTACGGGCAAGTATATAGTTATAGTCGAGGACGATCGTCCCTCGATTAAGTACTATGAAACTCTTCTGAAGGACTCAGGTGCTGATATTCAGATTTTTAAAACTGGCAAAGAATTTGTTGACTACACCAGCGGAGAACATAAAAGGATTGATCTTGTCTTCATGGATTTTCTGATCCCACTTATAAATGGTATCGAATGCGTGCGGATATTCAGAAAGGGAAAAGAATACAAGGATGTACCGGTGATAATGATCACAGCCTATTCATCTGAACAAGCCAAATCGGAAGCATTTATAGCGGGGTGCAATGAGTTTCTGTTGAAACCCATTTACCCCGAGAAAATTGTTTTCCTTGTAGAAAAATATCTTATTTCAGAAATTCCCGCCTATCTGATCTGAACCTTTTATCGTTTCAGATCAGGCTGAACAGTCCTCATATAGTTCGCGTAATACCCTTCAAGCTTTTTATTGATCTCTTCTGCAAATTCTTCTTTCCCATTAGCTTTGCAGGCATTTGCTACTCTTGAAGTATACTGAATTGCAGTTTGAATCTCAAATTCAGCCGAACGGATAATGTACGGATCCTGTTTCAGGTAATAATCCAGATGTTCATAGTAATAGTCAGCCATTTTCCGGCTCATATCGAAAGCTTTATCAGTGGCTCCTGCTGCATAATATGCTTCAATGACATCAGCCACATAAGGATCATATGAAAGCTTATCCAGAGGGAATGTTTTCATGCAATAATCAAGTACCTGAATTGCCTTATCTTTTTTCCCTTCTCCGGTAAGCGCTTTGGCGAGTCTTGCATAGTTCATCCTGGCCTTAACGACAATGAGAGTACGTTTGTGGTTGTAATCTATATTAACCCCCTTTTCGCTTGCGCCTTTCCAGGCGAATTTATTCATCATATTATCAAAAAGGATATCTGTATCGATTCTGCCATATTCAAGCCAGCTCTTGTTCTGTGACTTGATTGGAACGAGTCTGTAAGCCAGACCTTCCAGCTGGAAATATTCTTCCAGTCCGAAGGCATCATTATGATATCCGGTAACAAAATAGATCGGCCTTTTCCAGTCGTTATGAGCGAGGATATCCAGTACGATCAGCTGGCTCTTCAGTATCGAATTGCCTTTAAGCTTTATATCTATGTAAGGAACTATACTGGCAGAATCCTGTGGTTTGACAGTTCCCGAGGCAATAACCTTTTCTCTGTCGACAGGGATCCTTATTGTTCTGGTAGGTATGATATCCAGAAGTTCTGATGTTGATACCTGAACCTTGGTTCCCTTATTATCACTCTTAACCCAGTCTATCACTGTTGAAATATCTACAGGGTCTTTTGTTTTTTCAACTATAAAAATCTGATTGTTGATACCATCGTAATATTTGTTCTGGTTAAAGGTGACAGGAAGAGGATCGGACTGGTATGTTTTGCTTTTCATTTGTGATATATACCAGTCAGTATTGAGAAGCATCAGGTTACATACCCTCACATCCGTTCGTTTGTTTTCAACCTCCTGAGCATACCAGAGAGGGAAAGTATCGTTATCTCCGTTTGTGAAGAGAATTGCATCAGGTGCGCATGAATTCAGATAATTAAAGGCTACGTCTCTTGTCAGGTAACGGCCCGATCTGTCATGATCATCCCAGTTTTGCGCTCCCATTATTACAGGTACTGCCAGAGTACAGAGCACTCCTGCGGCTGGGGCGGCAATTTTCTCGCTCATTAATTTCGAAAGCATCTCATATATGCCCAGCACACCCAAGCCTATCCATACAGCATAAAAATAGAATGATCCTGCATAAGCATAATCCCTCTCCCTTGGTTGGTTCGGATATTGGTTCAGATATAAAACAATAGCGATCCCGGTCATTAAAAAAAGCAACAGGACAATACCCCAGTTCTTGATATCCCGGTTAAACTGGTAAAAAAGACCCAGCAATCCCACAAGAAGCGGAAGGAGGTAATATTTATTGCGTGAGGTATCATTTTTCAAATCTGCAGGAAGATCCGGCGTTCCAACCCTCTCTTTATCAATGAAGTTCAGCCCGGAAATCCAGTTACCATTAAGAGCTCCTCCTGTGCCCTGGGTATCGTTTTGCTTTCCTGCAAAATTCCACATGAAGTATCTGAAATACATGTATCCGAACTGATAGGAAAACATGAATCTCATATTTTCAATGAAGGTAGGTTTCCTGACTATCTTTTTCTCCCCATTAGGATCTTCAACCTGTATGGGAGTTCCTTTGACCTTTCCCCACTCCTCATAAATCTCCTGATGGTCGCTCTGATCACTCCACATTCTTGGGAAAAGAGTAACAAATCTCGGATCATATACCCTTTCCACGTCATGTCCGGTAATTATGTATTTCCCGTTTTCGAGGGCATATTTTGGTTTACCTTCCTTATAATCTGTTACCGGGGCGTTATATACTTCCCCCCTGAAGAGAGGGCGCTGACCATATTGTTCACGGTTCAAGAAATAAAGAAGATTAAACGGGTTCGAAGGATTATTCTCATTAATCGGTGTGGCGGCAGAAGATCTGATCACGATAATTGCCTCGGAAGAGTACGCGATAAGTATCACAATTACACTGGTAAGTATGGTATTAAGGACGACCCTGTTCCTGCTTGAAATATACCAGGCAAGAACTGAAACGGCAATAAGTGTGATAATATTTAAGATCAACGAATCGGAAACAATCCATATACCTGTTAGAAAAAGAGCTGCAATTGCAAATATTGCATTTTTCGTACTATCAGATGAAATCAATGTATATCTGACGGCAAGCACCAGAAGTATTCCGAGAATGATTACATGAAAGACCATACCGCTGTTGACAGGCAGACCGAAGGTATTCACAAAAGTCCAGTCAAATTTAGATGATATTGTCACAATACCCGGCATAATCCCGTAAAGCAGCAGCCCAAGTATTGCTACTGAACAAAACAATGATATCACCAGTCCTTTCCATGTAAATTCAAATTTCCTGAAATAATAAACAAGCACCAATGCCGGCAGTGTCAGGAGATTCAACAGGTGAACCCCTATGGAAAGTCCCATAAGAAAACAGATAAGTATTATCCATCTGTCGGCATGTGGTTCATCAGCTACGTCTTCCCATTTCAGGATAGCCCAGAATACAAGAGCGGTGAAAAAGGATGAGCTTGCATACACCTCTCCTTCGACTGCTGAGAACCAGAAGGAATCAGAGAAATTATATGCCAGGGAGCCTACAACACCGGCCGACATGATTGTAACTATTTTCCATACAGAAAAATCCTTCTCTGCCTTAATCAGGATCTTCCTCGCAAGATGGGTGATTGTCCAGAAAAGAAAAAGGATTGTAAAGGCGCTTGCCAGCGCGGACATGGAATTGACCATACTGGCTATCCTGGCTGTATTCCCGCCTGCGAAATTAGTAAAGAAGTTACCCAAAACCATAAAAACCGGGTTTCCGGGAGGATGACCTATTTCAAGTTTATAATTGGTTGCAATGAACTCACCGCAGTCCCATAGACTTGCAGTTGGCTCTATCGTCATCAGGTAGGTAAATGCCGAAATTATAAAAACTACCCATCCGGTTATGTTGTTGACAAGCCTGTAATTCTTCATTATCAATAAATGTTTAATCGAAAATCTGAATAACGGATAAGATGACGAAATTAGTGCTTTTTTTTTGATATTTCCTCTACGACCCTAATAGTCATATAATTTGTTACATTTGGACCCTGATGCGATCATGCGGACATAGATTTCTGGCAGTTCTTGCATTTTTTTCCATCTTTTCCGGAATTGCTTATTCCCAGTTTTATGATACAGGGCAGGATCCATCATCCCTGAGATGGATGCAGATAAAAACAGACCATTTCAGGATCATCTTTCCTGAAACCTACGGGAAGAACGGAGAAGATTTTGCAAAATCCCTTAATGAAGCCTGTTCCTCACTCAATAAACTTTTCCCGGGGAAAAGTTTCAGGATCCCTGTTGTAATCCATAATTACACAACCAATTCCAACGGCTACGTGGCATGGGCTCCAAAAAGGATGGAGATCTTTCCCACACCCGAACAGAATACTATTCCTCTGGATCCTTTCAAACAGTTATCGTTCCATGAAACAGCCCATGTATATCAGATGGTCTCACTTAACAGCGGATTTTCCAGATTTTTATCATACCTGGCAGGAGAGCAGCTATTGGGTGCGGAAGCCATATTTTTACCGCTCTGGTTCATGGAAGGAGATGCAGTTTTTGCTGAAACTTCTCTTACCGGTTCCGGAAGAGGCAGAAGTCCCTCATTCCAGAAAGAGTTCAAGGCTATAACGGTTGAAAGAAGCAGACCTTACAGTTATGATCAGGCTGTATGCGGCTCTTTCAGGAACTATATCCCCGATCACTACCAGTCAGGTTATCAGATGGTAACATGGGCAATGGCAAAAAATGGATTTCAGGTCTGGAACAAAGCGCTCGACTATACTGCCAGAAATCCCTTTACATTAAACCCTTTTAATATAAGTCTCCGAAAGAATACCGGACTACGAAAAAAGGATCTCTACAGGGAAACATCCGACTCACTGGGATTAATCTGGAAAAACAATATTTCCGTCTCAGGTGCAAAAAAATACCCGGAAATAAATCCTTCCAGGTCAAAAAACTATATCAGTTACTATTCACCTGTGATGGCAGGCCATGACAGTATAATAGCCATAAAGACTTCGCTTTCAGGATCACCTGCCTTTGTGCTGCTGAACCGGCAAACCAGGAATGAAAAAAAATTACATGTACCCGGACAGATCTACCCATGGTATATTTCATGTGGAAACAGGATACTGGTGTGGGTTGAAACACGTAATGATCCAAGGTGGGCCAACAGGCAATATTCGATAATTAAATCGCTTGATTTAAGGAACGGTATTATCAGAACCATTTCACACAAGACACGATATCTTTCCGCCGCTATTTCGCCTGATGGCAGAACAATAGCTGCAACCGAAAATACCATTGGAAACAGGAATAATCTTGTCTTAATCAGCATTCGCAGCGGAGAAATTTCAGCGTCCCTCCCTTCACCGGATAATGTATACCTTCAGCGTCCGCAATGGTCCTCTGACGGATCGAAGCTGACAATGATCACGCTTAATAGCCGCGGAGAGGGAATCATTTCATTCAGTATAGCAGATAATCATTGGGAATCAATTATCCCGGAAAGCAATACTGATCTGCAGTCATCGGTTCTACGGAACGATTCTTTATTTTTCGTCAGCTCAGTTTCCGGAACTGAAAATATCTATGTCAGAACACCAGCAGGCAAGGTCAGCAATCTTACCAATTCAAGATTCGGAGCAGATGATATTTGCCTGAATGCGGGGGAGATCATTTTCAGTGATTATACAGCTGAAGGAAACAGCCTTAGTGTAACAGGAATTACTTCAACCGGAGGCAACGCAGATCCTGCATCCGGAGCTTCCTCCTTCCTGATAAACAGGTTTAAAGAGAAACCACTTACCGGATCATCTGACAGTGCCGGATCTTACAGGGTTGTTCCTTACAGAAAATTTCTACACCTGTTCACATTGCACAGCTGGATGCCTTTTTATGCTGATCTTGATGTCGTCAGATCAGATCCTTCATCTGTCAGGCCCGGGATTACTTTTCTGTCGCAGAACCAATTGAGCACACTTATATCGTCGGCAGGATATGAATATTCACAAGATGGCAGGAACCTGCTTCATGCAAAACTGAAATGGCAGGGATGGTATCCAGTAATTGAATCAGGAATAGATTATGGCTATAATCCAACCATATCAAAATTCGGAGAGAACATCTCCGGTCCGGAAACAATAAGTCCCGGAATTCTCTTCACCAATACCTTATCTGTTCCTCTTTCATTCTCAACAGGTAAGTATTATCAGTATTTATATCCCGCATTAACCAGTGAGTATTACAACGATTATATTTACCTTAAAGAAAACGGCTCTTATGATAATGGTCAGAATCTTATCTCTGCCAGACTATATTTTTCAAATTATCACCGCTATGCAACCAGGGATATTTATCCAAGATGGGCACAAACATTTGATATTATTTACACCTGTGCTCCCTGGGACAAGAATATATATGGTACATCACTCTCTTTAACGGGCGCTCTTTATGTGCCGGGCCTTTTACCAAACAATGGACTAAGGTTAAGATTTGAATATGAAAAACAGGATCCTGAAAAATTCCTTCTTGGAAGCCGGATCTCCCTTCCCAGGGGATATAAAAATATAATTTCCAGGGAGATAAAAGTATTTTCGGCCGATTATGTTATGCCGATTATTTATCCGGATCTTAATTTAGGCAGTATTATCTATCTTAAAAGACTCCGGACAACTTTGTTCTGCGATTATTCTGAAGGAAAAGGGAATACCTATTATACCAGGTCTTCCTCAGGGCTTACATCAAGGTATTATCATAATTACACTGAGACTTTCAACTCAGCCGGATTCGAACTGATTGCCGATTTTCATCTTTTTAGAATCCCGTATATAATATCAGGCGGGGTCCAGAGCGCCTGGACCAGGGAAGATAATGTTCCCGTCCTGAAGATGCTTCTGAATATCGAGCTTTTTGGAATGGAAATAGGGAAAAGACAAATGAGGGGAAGAAGGCTATAGACAGCAGGGCAAAGTAGCCGGGGATTAGCAGCTTAAATGGTATTCCTGAGAGACCTGGCGGTTTCCCTTATTCTTGTCCAGGCTTTTTCAACATGTGATAGCGTAACATTGGTCTGGGCGGTCACCATTCTGAGTGTATATTTCCCGTCGAGGACTGTATGGCTCAGGTATAGTTTCCCTGAATCGTTAAGCTGATAATTGAGTTCCTTGTTCAACCTGTTTAATTCATCCTCACTTTTTCCTTCAGGTTTAAAGCGGAAGCAAACCACGCATATTGTAACCGGGGCAAGGATCTCAAAATCTTTTTCTGCGGAGATCAATTCCTCCAGTTTTTTTCCGAGGCTGATATGGTATCTTACTTTTTCCTGCAATCCTTCAACACCGTATGATCTGATAACACTCCAGAGTTTGAGTGCACGGAATCGGCGGCCGAGTGGAATACCCCAGTCGCGGTAATCATTTACCTGACCACGAGTGCGGGTTTTCAGATATTCCGGAAGTATCTCGAAAGTTTTGATCAGAGTAGCTGCATCCTTAACAAAAAATGCAGAACAGTCGAAGTTTGTGAACATCCATTTATGAGGATTGAACACCAGGCTATCGATATATTCCTTCCCGTCGAGCATCCACCTGAATTCCGGTAAAATAAGAGCCGTTCCGGCCATTGCCGCATCAACGTGAAGCCATATTCCATATTTACTGCAGATGGCGCCTATTGCCCTCAGAGGGTCTACAGCGGTGACGCCGGTAGTACCCAGAGTAGCAATAACGCAACATGGAAGGAAACCCATCTTTTTATCTTCAAGAATAGCTTCTTCAAGCTTTAATGGATCCATCGAAAAATCCGCCTTCACGGGGATCTTAACAAGGTTTTTCCGGCCAATACCGCTTATCTTAACGGCTTTATCCACAGATGAATGTGTCTGTCCGGAACAATAAACTCTGCAAACATTAGAATTAGCAGCTCCATCTTCATTAATTCTGAAGTCGGTAGCTTTCTCTCTTGCCGTAAGTATAGCTGCCAATGTTGAACTGGAGGCCGAGTCCTGGATTACGCCCTCCATATATTCCGGAAGACCTGTCATATTCCTCAGCCAGATCATCATTTTTTCTTCGAGTTCAGCTGCAGCAGGAGAAGTTTCCCACATCATGCACTGTGCGCCAAGTGAGGCCGTAAGCATCTCTGCCAGAATCGAAGGAGCGCTTGTGTTACTGGGGAAATAGGCAAAAAAATTAGGATTCTGCCAGTGAGTTATTCCTGGCATTATAATCTCGTTAAAATCCTTTATCAGATCTGAAAATGGTTCCGGACCGGTTGGCGGGTTATCCGGAATTTTCGCAGAGATATCTCCCGGAGATACCCTTGATTTTACGGGATAATTTTCGACATTTTCCATGTAACCTGCCATCCATTCGACAAGTTCATGAGCATGTCTTCGAAATTCATCCGGGCTCATCCTGTCAGATCCTATTTAATGCCATCAGCAAGGAGGATGATCTTGTTTGCTTTGACTTCGATCACTCCTCCTGTGATTTCATAAATTATCTCTTTGCCGTCAGGATCGGCAAGTATAACCGAGCCTGCATCGAGGGTTGACACAATAGGTGCGTGGTCTTTCAGGACCTGGAAAGATCCTTTTTTACCGGGCACTCTCACAGATTTTACCTCGCCTTCAAAAATCCTGACGTCAGGTGTGATTATATCTATTTTCATTCCGGTTGTTATTTAGCTTGAGCAAGAAGCTTTTCTCCTTTCGCGATAGCATCCTCAATAGTACCGACAAGGAGGAATGCACCTTCAGGATACTGGTCAACCTTGCCATCCATGATCATATTGAAACCCTTGATGGTATCTTCAATTGAAACAAGGGCGCCCTTGATACCGGTAAACTGTTCGGCAACATGGAACGGCTGTGAAAGGAACCTCTGAACCCTTCTTGCCCTGTGAACAACAAGTTTATCTTCTTCTGAAAGCTCGTCCATACCGAGGATTGCAATAATATCCTGAAGTTCGTTATATCTCTGAAGGAGTTCTTTTACCCTCTGTGCACAATTATAATGAGCCTCACCCACGATATCAGGAGTAAGAATCCTGGATGTTGAATCGAGCGGGTCAACTGCCGGATATATACCAAGCTCTGAAATCTTTCTGCTAAGGACTGTTGTGGCATCAAGGTGAGCAAAAGTTGTAGCAGGAGCCGGGTCAGTAAGGTCATCAGCAGGTACATAAACAGCCTGTACTGAAGTAATTGAACCGTGCTTTGTTGAAGTGATCCTTTCCTGCATGATACCCATTTCTGTCGCGAGTGTCGGCTGGTAACCTACAGCTGAAGGCATCCTGCCAAGAAGGGCAGATACTTCCGAACCAGCCTGGGTAAACCTGAATACGTTATCCATGAAGAAGAGGATATCTCTTCCTCCGCTTTTGCCATCTCCATCCCTGAAATGTTCAGCTACTGAAAGTCCCGAGAGCGCTACTCTTGCCCTTGCTCCCGGGGGTTCGTTCATCTGTCCGAACACAAGAGCCAGTTTCGATTCTTTCAAAGCTTCCATGTCAACACTGGAAAGGTCCCAGCCACCTTTCTCCATGTGTTCCAGAAATTCTTTACCATAACTGATTACACCTGCTTCGAGCATTTCACGCAACAGGTCATTCCCTTCTCTTGTTCTTTCACCAACTCCGGCAAATACTGAAAGTCCGGAATAAGCTTTAGCAATATTGTTAATAAGCTCGAGGATCACGACTGTCTTTCCGACACCAGCGCCGCCGAACAGACCAATTTTGCCACCCTTTGAATATGGCTCAATAAGGTCAATAACTTTAATACCTGTGAACAGAACTTCTTTTTCTGTTGATAGGTCTTCATATCTCGGAGGTTTACGGTGAATCGGGTAACCGCCCTCTTTATTGAGGGGACCGATACCGTCGATCGCCATGCCTGTCACATTCATAAGCCTGCCTTTTATCTGTTCTCCGATAGGCATTGTAATAGGTGCGCCGGTTGAGAGAACATCCATTCCTCTGCGCAGACCGTCAGTCGAATCCATTGCAATTGTCCTCACGGTCCTTTCGCCGATATGCTGCTGGCACTCAACTACCAGAACAGTACCATCGTCCCTTTTTATTTCAAGAGCATCATAAATATCAGGCATCTCCAGACCCTGTTTTTCAAAGGTTACGTCAACCACGGGTCCGATAATCTGGCTGATTTTTCCAATATTCTGTGACATAAAGCTTATTTGTTTTTGTTTTTAAGAAGATTCAAAATTAAAATATTTATTCTCATTACTTATCTCTCCCGATCAGAGAGACAACCATTCCTTTCAATTCCTCTTTCCTTTCCGCTTTTACATTCACCTTATCAAGGAGACTGAAAGCGATATTAATATGTTCATTTGCCAGCTGTTCTGTTACTGTCTTAATATCCAGCTGGTCATATATCCTCACCACTTCCCTGATCTTGTTCTCAGTATCATGATGATTTTCTGAGAAAAGTTCCTGAAGTCTTTTGATCTGATCGACAGTTGCGATCTCCAGAGCCTTAACCAGCAGGAAGGTTTTCTTGTTTGCTACAATATCACCTCCGGGTATTTTGCCGAAGATTTTAGCGTCACCGTAGATGTCCAGCAGATCATCCTGTATCTGAAATGCCAGACCAAGGTTTCTGCCGAATTCATACATCAGTTCTGAATCCTTTTCTTCACCTCCTCCTATTATGGCTCCTATTCTTGCAGAAGCAGCCAGCAGGACCGCAGTTTTGAGCTCTATCATCCGCAGGTATTCCTCTTCAGATATCACAGCTCTTTTCTCGTAATCAATATCGAGTTGCTGACCGACGCAAACTCCGATTGCAGCATCATTATATTCCCTGAAGACTTTAAGCAGGCAACGTGAAGGAGTCTGCAGGAAACATTCGTTTGCGATAAAGGCCATTACATCTCCCGAGAGCACAGCCTGATTAAGGTTCCATTTCCTATAAACAGTCGGAAGACCTCTTCTGACCGGAGCCTGATCCATTATGTCGTCGTGGACCAGGGTGAAATTATGGAACACTTCTAGTCCGGTAGCCGGTATAATGCCATCTTCGATATGATCGCTGAAGAGGTTCTGTGACATCAGTGAAAGAACAGGTCTGAGCCTCTTCCCACCCATTGAAAGAACATATTTTACAGGGTCAATCAGCTTGTCAGCTTCTGTATTGTAAGAAAGGTTGATAATTGCTTTGTCTACAATTTTCTTAAGCTCAGCCTGACTATACATTACTCTCCTTTCGATCCTGAAAAATTCAAATCATTAACCTCTGAGGGCCTCGGCTCCCCCAACCACTTCAAGAATCTGGTTGGTAATAGAAGCCTGGCGCGCCTTGTTATACTGCAGGGTAAGATCCCTTATTATATCAGTTGCATTATCGGTTGCTTTATGCATAGATGTCATCCTGGCTCCGTGTTCGGCCACGAATGAATCCAGAACAGCTTTATAGAACTGTATCCTGAGTGATTTTGGAATCAGTTCCTTAACGATCTCTTCACGAGTGGGCTCATAAATATAGTCTACAGGTATGCTTTTCACCTTTTCGTTGGCTACCGGAGCAACCGGCAGGAACACTTCATTGGTCAAATTCTGGACCGCGGCATTCTTGAACTGGTTATATACCAGCTCCACTCTGTCAAATTCTCCGGCGACAAAATCTTGCATAATCTGTTCAGCAATCTTTGTTACGCTTTCAAAAGTTGGGTCATTGAGCAGGTTATTCCGCTCAGGAAGCATACTTATTTTCTGTTTTTTAAAGAAATCGTATCCCTTTTTTCCGATGGTAAGAATCCTGAGGGTTCCGTTCCTTAGCTGATCATTATACTTCTCGGTTATGATCCTCCTGGTCTCCTTGATAACGTTGGCATTGAATGCCCCGCACAAACCCCGGTTGGAGGTGATGACCACAATAAGGATTTTTTCAGGCGGAGTGACCCTTCCATATACATTTTCGACTTCTGAATCCTGCAGGCTCTGAGAAAGTCCCATCAGTATTTCATAAAGCTTATTTGCATAGGGACGTAGCCTAACAATCTTGTCCTGGGCTTTTCTAAGCTTTGCAGCCGAGACCATCTTCATTGCGGAAGTGATCTGCCTTGTGGATTTGACTGAAGCGATCCTTACTCGTATAGCTTTTAGATTTGGCATCTGAAATCAATTTAATCAGTTATCCTCTCTATCTGGGGATGAATTTTACAGCCACTTCTGACGCTACTTTTTCAAGCACATCTGTTATTTCTGATGTAATTGCACCTCCCTTGATTTTATCCAGGACATCTTTGTGTTTCAGTTCAAGCAGTTCGAGAAACTCGGACTCGAAATTTTTAACCTTGTTTACAGGGATGTCTCTAAGAAGACCGGCGGTACCACAATAGATAATTGCCACCTGTTTCTCAACCAGCATTGGGTTATATTGTCCCTGTTTGAGGATTTCTACGTTTCTGGCGCCTTTACTAAGAGTTGCAAGTGTTGTTGCGTCAAGGTCGGAACCGAATTTTGAGAAAGCTTCGAGTTCACGGTACTGAGCCTGGTCAACCTTCAGAGTACCTGCAATCTTCTTCATAGATTTGATCTGTGCATTACCTCCAACCCTTGATACCGAGATACCAACGTTAATTGCAGGTCGTACACCTGCGTTAAACAGTGCCGATTCAAGAAATATCTGACCATCGGTGATCGAGATCACGTTTGTCGGGATATAAGCTGAAACGTCACCTGCCTGAGTTTCAATTATAGGCAGTGCTGTAAGTGACCCACCACCCTTAACCATATGTCGAATGGATTCCGGAAGGTCGTTCATTTGTTTTGCCACCTCATCGGACTCAATAACTTTTGCAGCTCTTTCGAGCAGTCTTGAATGGAGGTAGAAAACATCTCCAGGGTAAGCTTCACGTCCCGGGGGGCGACGGAGGAGAAGCGACACTTCACGATATGAAACGGCCTGTTTGGAGAGATCGTCATAGATGATGAGCGCATCCCTGCCAGTATCCCTGAAGAACTCACCGATTGCCGCACCTGCGAAAGGAGCATAGAATTGCGAAGCAGCCGGGTCTGATGCAGTAGCAAGTACGATTACAGTATAATCAAGGGCACCATGTTCCTCAAGAATTGATGCTATATTTGCAACAGTTGATCCTTTCTGTCCCACAGCTACATAGATACAATATACAGGTTTCCCCTGTTCATAGTTAGTGCGCTGGTTAATGATAGTATCAATTGCGATAGCTGTTTTACCTGTCTGTCTGTCGCCGATTATCAGTTCCCTCTGACCTCGCCCTATCGGAATCATAGCATCAATAGCTTTTATCCCCGTCTGGAGAGGCTGTTTAACCGGCTGTCTGAAAATTACACCGGGAGCTTTTCTTTCAAGAGGTAAGCTGTACAGATCTCCCTTAATCGGACCTTTTCCGTCAAGAGGCTGACCGGTAGGTGAAATAACTCTTCCAAGAAGTCCTTCACCAACGTCTATTGAAGCAATTTTGCCTGTTCTTTTTACAACGTCACCTTCGTTTATCTCCTCGGTAGGACCAAGAAGAACGGCCCCGATATTATCTTCCTCGAGGTTGAGAACTATACCTTCCATGCCGTTCTCAAATTCAATCAATTCGTTCGACTGTGCATTGGACAGGCCATAGATGCGCGCAATACCGTCGCCCACCTGCAGCACTGTCCCGACCTCTTCCAGTTCAACGCCGGTCTGAATACCTTCCAGTTGTTCCTTGAGGATCTTCGAAACTTCTGCTGGTTTAATATTTGTCATATTATGGTTTACTTAAAAATTCCTTTTATGATTATTATTTCATTTCTGAGAATGCTGATCACTTGCTAAGTTCTTTCCTAATCCTGCCCAGTTTGGTTTTAACACTGGCATCTATATAGCTGTCATCTACTCTCAGAATGAATCCACCAATTATTTCGGGGTCGATTATTTCTTTCAGCTCTACCTTCGTTTTAAAGACATCGGAAATCATCTTTATGATTCTGTCTTTCATAGCCTGATCAACGCCAACCGCTGTAGTTAGGTAGGATTTTGTTATTCCCTTGAATTTAAGGGTTTCACGGTTGAATGTTCTGGCAATGGAAGGAAGATAGCTCTCTCTGCCGTTTTTCACCAGAAGATCGATGAGTGAAAGAGTAATACTTTCAACATCACTACCAAGCATATTATGGATGACTTCTGACTTTTTTGAAGGAGTAATAACAGGGTTTTTCAGAAACTCTCTCATCTCGGGCAGCTTACATATTTCTGTAACAAGGGCCATATTACTATTGACCTTGTCAAGTACGTTATGTTCTACTGCTGACAGAAAGAGAGCCTTTGAATACCTGACTGATATTATACTATCGTTCATCTAAAATTGTGGCTTAATTCTGGTTCAAATTAATATCCTGCAGATAGTTGTCTATCAGTTTTTCCTGATCTGACGTTTTCTGCAGTTTTTCACCCAGTATTTTTGAAGCGATATCCACTGAGAGTGATGCTACCTGTTCACGTATTTCTGAAAGAGCTTTTCTCTTTTCGCTTTCGATGCTGGTTCTGGCTTTTTCGATAAGTTTTTCGGCTTCCTCCGATGCTTTCCCCTTAGCCTCTGAGATCAGTTTATCACGTACTTCTCTTGCTTCCCTGAGAATACCTTCGCGTTCTTCTCTCGCTTTTCTGAGTATAGCTTCATTATCGCTCTGAAGTTTCAGCATTTCTTCTCTTGCCTTTCCAGCCGATTCAAGGGCGCCCTTGATCATTTCCTCCCTAGCCTTGACAGCTCCCAGTATTGGTTTCCATGCGAATTTTGCCAGTAGCAGGAAGAACAGACCGAAAATAAGGACAGTCCAGAAAATTGTACCTATTGCCGGAGTTGTAAGGCTGTTTGCTAATAAGATCATAATCTATGTTTTTTCAAATGAATTTTAACATGGGGAGTGTAACCAACCGTTCACTCCCCTCTGGATTTTTACTTTGCAATAAGAGCAACCACAACAGCGAACAGAGCAACGCCCTCGATAAGAGCTGCTGCAATGATCATGGCTGTCTGGATTTTGGAAGTAGCTTCAGGCTGACGTGCAATAGCGTCCATTGCTGAACCGCCAATTCTTCCAATACCAAGTCCTGCTCCAATAACTGCAAGACCTGCTCCAACTGCTGCCATAGTACCTGTCATAATAACTGGTTTTTAAAAAATTAAACAATAAAAATCAATGATGTTCCTCAACAACTGCCAGACTGATGAACAGAGCGGACAGAAGAGTAAAAACATATGCCTGGAGGAATGCCACAAGAAGTTCGAGACAATCCATAAACATCACAAAAAGAATAGAAGCCGGGGATACCAGAATAGATTTGAAAATAAATATAAGGCAGACCAGGCTAAGCACTATGATATGACCGGCCGTAATATTGGCAAAAAGTCGGATCATAAGAGCAAAAGGCTTTGAAATAACACCTATCAGCTCGACAAGGATCATCACCGGCAGAAGCCAGAAAGGAACACCCGGAGTTGCGAAAATATGCTTCCAGTAATTTCTGTTACCGCTGAACTGTACGATAAAGAATGTACTTAAGGCCAGCACGAATGTCACAGCTATGTTCCCGGTGACATTTGCTCCGAATGGTGGAGGAAACGGGACCAGTCCCATAAGGTTATTTATCAGTATAAAGAAGAATACAGTGAGCAGGTAAGGCATATATTTCTCATACTTATGCTCACCAATGTTGGAGATTGCAATATCATCCCTGACAAATAAAATGACAGGTTCAAGGAAACCCTGCATCCCACGGGGATGGCTTATCCCTGTCTTCTTATATGACCTTGCAAGTGAAATGAACAGAAGAAGTCCAATGATAGCAGATCCCATAAGTCCAACAACAGTCTTGGTTATTGAAAAATCGTATGGAATATTAGCCTCATCAACTTCTCCGGCTTCACTCACTGATACAATCCTGCCTTTTAATTCACCTTCCTCTTCGAGACGGTAACCATTATAAACGGCTCCATGCTCAAGCCGGTGTGAGGAAAAAACGGATATCCCTTTTTCCTTCGAGTAAAGTATGACCGGCAGATATATTGCTACACTTTCACCGTTCTGCTTTGTCAGAATATGCCATTCATGGGAATCAGCGATATGTTCCATGATAAAAGTGCTGGCATCAAAAGCTTCTTCTGACTCGCCTTTTGCTTTTTCATTTTTCTCTTCATCTGTAGAATTTCCCAACGCAGCTGATGACACTCCGGCAAACAGGAGAATGAAGAGAAGACTAAAAAGATCCTTCGTTTTCAATGCTAAAAATTTATAAAGACCTATTCCTCAACATTTTCAATATGGCTAATATTGTAAATAAAGTGAGTGCTAAATATATAACAAAAAATACAATTACACCTGTCATGGAACTTTTTTTAAGAATAATTAACCAGAAAAGTCCAATGATCATATCCAACAGGAACTTAAGGCTGACAGCCACAAGTGTATGCAAGGTCTGAGATTCGGGATCCCGGGTTTGCCCTCTAAGAAAAATAAAGATAGTAAGGGCCGATATGGATGCAAAGAGAACAGATAGGATGGCAATATCCCTGAGGTGCAGGCTTACTCCGAAAAGCGATCTTATAACTGATCCCGCCACAGTAAGCAGGATCACAATCAGAAATAGGATTAAAAGATATTTGAAAATACTTTTCACCTGGAAAATCACCTGATGAAGTCTTTTACTGCGGTATAGATGGCAGCAAAAACTCCCAATAATGAAAGAATGATAGTGAATACCGGCGACTGGAGTTTAAGAAGCTTATCGAGCTGAATTCCTCCCCAGGTAGTAATGAGAATAATAGCGACCATCTGGAAAGCCATTCCGGAATACTTGCCAAAATCACTTAAGCCCTTATTTTGCGGGCTTTTCTGGTTCTTTTTCTTTGGTGACAGAAGTTCCGTCATTTTCGTTTTCACTCATTTTGCAATAGCCGGTAAAAAGAGCGCCTGGTTCTATTGACAGTTTTGAGGTTGAGATATCGCCCAGAATTTTTGAAGAGGCTTTCAGGTTCAGTAGTTGTCCTACTGTTATTTTACCTTCAATTACACCTGACACTTCTGAGTTTTTGCATATAACCTCTCCGCTGACCTTTCCCGTCGGACCGATAACAACTTTACCTTTTGTATTCAGATTCCCCTTGAGCGTCCCATCGATCCGGATATCTCCGTTAGACTTGATATCCCCGGTAATATCTGTTCCGCTACTGATGAGATTTATTGTGGTATTATCAGTCTCGTTGTACTTTGCCATTGGTTTTATAGTTTGAGATTCAGTCTTATTAACTCACAAAGATAAAAACTATTGCAGATTATGAGCAAATATTGGAATTTTTATAGAATCCGGCAAATTATGCTATTAATATTTATCCTGTAACCAGGTTTGTCTTAAATGGATTCAGGAAGGCGGTAAAATTCCTATAATACCGGATCGTATGACCATTTGATATAGACAGCTCCCCATGTGAATCCACCTCCGAAAGCTGCCAGGATAAGTATATCCCCTTTTCTTAGTTTCTTTTCATATTCCCAGATACACAGCGGAATGGTTGCTGATGTGGTATTTCCGTAATTTTGAATATTGATCATAACCTTACTCGCGTCGATTCCCATTCTCCGACCCGTGGCATCAATAATACGCAGGTTTGCCTGATGTGGTACAAGCCAGGCTATATCTTCAGGTTTGAGGTTATTGCGTTCCATTATTTCAGCAGCAATATCTGCCATATGAGATACTGCGAATTTGAAAACGCTCTGTCCTTCCTGATAAACAAAATGTTCCCTGGCATCAACAGTTGCATGTGATGCAGGTTTGACGGAGCCTCCGGCTTTCATATGCAGGTATTTACGACCTGAACCGTCGGTTCGGAACAGATGATCCATTACTCCTGTTTCGTCGGTGGTTGGTTCAAGCAGAAATGCCCCTGCTGCATCGCCGAAAAGTGGGCAGGTGGTACGGTCGGTATAATCGGTTATGGAAGACATTTTATCTGCACCCACTACGATCACTTTTTTGTATCTTCCTGATTCCACATAAGACACAGCTGTTTGAAGAGCAACAATGAAGCCTGAGCAGGCTGCGTTTATATCGAAACTGAATGCATTCATGATACCGCATTTATCGGATATGATATTTGCCGTTGCAGGAAAAATCATATCTGGAGTAACGGTGGAACAGATCACCAGGTCAATCTCTTCAGGTTTGGTATTAGTTTTTGCAAGCAGGCCTTTTACAGCCTGTTCTCCCATATCTGATGATCCAAGTCCTTCACCTTTAAGTATCCTTCTTTCTTTAATTCCGACTCTTTGCATGATCCATTCATCGGAAGTATCGACTATTCGTGAGAGCTCCTGATTAGTCAGCCGGTATTCCGGCACCCATCCATTGATACCTGTAATAGCTGCCCGTATCCTTTCCATACTCAGATTGCTTCTTTAATCTTTTGCGCCAGGTTAGCATGAACAACAGCCCTGGTTTGCAGGATCATGTTCATGATCGCCTTTCTTCTTGAAATCCCATGGCCGATCACAACGTTTGCATTTATGCCGACAATAGGGGTTCCTCCGTAGTTTTCAAAATCGAGTCTGTCGAAATAATCATCCTTCAGGTTACGGCTTTTATAGATCTGGTGAAAAGCTTCTCCCTGTTTCAGTATAATATTACCGACAAATCCATCACAGACAACAACATCGGTCATCGTTTCCCTGAAAAGATTATTCCCCTCAATGTTTCCTGCAAAATTAATTCCAGGATATTCTTTCATCAGCTCATATGCTGTTTTTATAGCAGATGTCCCCTTAGTTTCCTCTTCTCCGAGGTTAATAAGTCCGACAGTCGGGTTATCTGTACCAAGAACATACTTGGCATATATACTCCCGAGAATAGCATATTGCAGAAGCACCTCTGGTTTACAATCGGGATTCAGACCTACATCGAGTATTACTGAATTCCGGTTATCCACACAGGGTAATATTGTAGCCAGAGCAGGTCTGAGCACTCCCGGTATAGGTTTTACCGTGTAGCTTGCCCCAACAAGCATTGCGCCTGTGTTACCTGCGCTGCAAAAACCGTCAAGTTCACCGTTTTTGAGCATCATATACCCGACAGCGATACTGGAGTCCTGTTTCTGTGAAAAGGATTTCGCGGGATGATCGGCCATTTCAATGACCTGGGTAGTGGGAACGATCTGAAAATTCAGAGGGTCGATCTGCATTTCCCCAAGTTTCCTGATAATGGCATTTTCATCACCAATCAAGAATATTTTCTCCTTATCTGTCAGATGCGGGAGCGCATCAACTGCACCTTCAATGACCGCTTCAGGTGCAAAGTCCCCCCCCATGACATCAAGGCCAATTTTCATATCAGAACCTATTATTTTAAGAAGATCAGGCTGTCACCTTCTTTTCGATGGCAAGCTTGCCTCTGTAATAACCGCACTCAGGGCAAACCCTGTGATACTGAACCGATGATCCGCAATTGGAACACGTGCTCACGGTCGGAGGAGTTGCTTTATAATGCGTTCTGCGCTTATCTCTTCTGGTTTTCGAATGTTTGTGTTTAGGATGTGCCATTTCAGTTCTATTTAATTATTATCCATCAAATTTTCAATTTCATCCCATCCGGGATCATTATCTTCTTCATCATCTACTAGCAGCTCTTTCAGCTTTTTGAGCATCTCCGGATCACAGGTACTTAAGCCTTTTTCATCATCCGGATGAACGCGCTTGATTGGAAGCGCCAGGTTAATATAATCGTAAAAATGCTGCCTCAGATCAATTTCGTGATCCTCTGGTAACATGGAAATAATATCAGGATCCTCCTCTCCCATGCTCCGGCCGAATCTGATCAGAAGTCTGTTTGTACATTCCAGCGGATAGGCAAAAATGTCCAGACACCTGTCACAGCAAACCTTCACACTACCTTTAATTGTGATTGAAAGATCGAGATGGGTCGCCCTCTTTTCCATATCAACCGTTGCAAACAGGCTCCCATTCATTATCTCCGATTCTTCAAAACTTTCAAAAAACTTATCATTAATCTCAAAATCAAAAATATGATGCCCTTCCTTCAACCCGCTGAAAGCAATTATATAATTACAGGACATCTCTTCAAATTTTGGACTGCAAAAATATGAATCCTTCTTCAAATTAAAAAATTATCAACAAAAAAGTAACACAAAGCAGCCTAATTGGCTAATTACCGGTACATATGCACCATTCACCGATTTTTTATTACATGCAGTCAGGCAGAGGATTAAATTTGGTATTGATTTTAAAACAGAAGGCAATGAGAAATAAAGATTACCATCATTTAAACAGGATGGATCATCACCCCAGGCTGGGCATAGGATTATTCTTCATCCTGCTCGGAGTAGCACTCCTTATAGCTACCAACGATTTATTTCATCTGGGCAGCATCAGCAATTATTTCACCTGGCAGACTGCAATGGTCTTTATAGGTCTCCTGCTGTTGCTAAATCTCAATTTCACCGGTGGAATATTAATGATTGCCGCCGGAATCTGGTTCCTTCTCGATGACTATTTTGTAGTAACCCCGCTTATCATAAAGAATATATACTGGCCTGGTGTGATAGTACTGATAGGCCTGTCTTTTATAATCTCCTCGTTTTTCAGGAGACGATACTGAAATAATTAATTCAGAAACAAATAAATTCGTTGCTATGGAAACAAATGATAATTTTTATGATGACAGGTATTCTCACAAGCACGGCCATCATCACCTTACAAATAACAGAGCCGTTATTGGGATCATACTTGTACTGGTTGGAGTTTTTCTTGTTCTGAGAAATACAGGGTTCTTCCCCGGATTTATTGATCATGTAATCTTCAGCTGGCCAATGCTTCTCGTCACTATAGGATTGCTGATTACCATTGGGTCATCCGGTGGTAAGACCTCTGGCATCATAGTCATGGCAATTGGCGCATTTTTTCTTATCCCGCATATTTTCCGCGAAACTTTCGACGTCAATATGTTCTGGCCTTCGATATTTATTATAATCGGGGTGATCTTCATCTTTTCCAAGAAAAAGGGGTGGAGTTCCGTATCTTCAACTCCTCAGGTTGGTGACGATTATATTGACTATGTACACGTTTTCAGCGGTGGAGAAAGGCAGATTATATCAGATAATTTCAGGGGAGGAAAGATCACCGCGGTATTTGGCGGGAGTGAAATTGACCTCACAAAGGCAAAACTTGTACCCGGTGTTTCCGAAATAGAAATTGCCTGTGTATTCGGAGGAACAACAATCATAGTACCCGACGACTGGAATGTGAAGATAGAAGTTGTTCCTGTGCTTGGCGGTTTCGGTGATTCCAGAAAGATTAACCCCGGCAGGGTTATTGATACTACCCGTCAGCTGGTTATAAAAGGCGCAGTAGTTTTCGGTGGTGGTGAAGTAAAAAGTTTCTGATAACAAGACATGAGACATCCGATACTTTCTGATAAAGTTCGGCTTATATCCTGGTGGCTGGTCTGGCTTATCCTGATGCTTGGCCAGTCACTTCTATTCTATTACGCCTACGGTTATTTCACGTATGTCAATGCCATAGACAGCCTTATATCCCTTATCATTTATTCAGGTATTTCACTTTCCCTATGGTATCCCTTCAACTTCTTAACTTCAGCAGGGAACAAAATTACGACCATCATTACAAACCTACTTTTAGTCGGAGCTATTTCCATTACTCTCTGGGTCCTAATAACCAAGTATGCAGTACTTCTGTTGCTTCCTGAACGCAATAACTATCTCATTTACTGGGATGCGACTTTACCATACAGGATCGGTTTAGGGTCCTCATTTTACGGATTGATAGTTCTCTCCTATTATCTTTATATAAGTCTTACCAAACTGGCGGAAAAGAAAACAAAAGAAGCCAGGCTTGAGAGCCTGTTGCGGGATACCGAACTCAGGATGCTGAGATCACAGATCAATCCTCATTTCCTTTTCAACAGTCTTAACTCAATAAGTTCCCTTACAATTACAGATCCGGATAAGGCAAGAACGATGGTAGTAAAGCTTTCTGAATTTATGAGATACTCACTTTCAAGGAAGGATGAACAACCGGTCACACTCAGAAGCGAATTGGATAATCTACGGCTATATCTTGAAATAGAAAGGGTCAGGTTCGGCGACAGGTTGACAATTGACGAGAATATCAATCCTGGATGTCTCAATGTGATGATCCCGGTCATGCTGCTTCAGCCATTGTACGAGAATGCGATCAAACACGGAGTATACGAAAGTACCGAGAGCGTAAGATTAAATACCACGGCAATGATCGAAGGAGATTTCCTCGAAATTTCAATCTCCAATAATTATGAAGATCTCTTTTCGGCAAAAAAGGGAACCGGTACCGGTCTCCTGAATGTAAAAAGACGTCTTGAGCTAAGTTTCGGGAATCAGGCTTCCCTGAGAACAACAAGAGAAAACGGAATTTTCACCGTAAGGCTCTTTATTCCTTCATCATTAACACATCAAAAATCACATATTCTCCATGAAAAAGATAAGAACTCTTCTGATTGAGGATGAACTGCCTGCCCGTGAATTATTGAAACACTATTTGGCCAAATATGACGAAATTGAAATAATCGGTGAGTGCAGTGATGGTTTTTCGGGTTTGAAAACCATTTCAGAACTTAAACCTGACCTCGTCTTCCTTGACATTCAGATGCCCAAACTTACGGGATTTGAAATGCTCGAAGTGCTCGATGAGAAACCTGAAATTATTTTCACGACAGCATATGATCAGTTTGCGTTAAAAGCTTTCGAGCTCAATGCGCTCGATTATCTTCTCAAACCATACCTTCAGGAGCGGCTCGATGAAGCAGTGCGAAAAGCTGCTGCTAAGATCAACCAGGGACAGGGAGGCCTGAAACCCGCAAATCAGCTTATCTCCAAACAACCTGAAGCGCAGGGTATCCTGAACAGGGTTGTGGTCCGAAAGGCAAATTCGATCAACATAATTCCGGTGGACCAGATCAGGTATGTTGAAGCACAGGATGATTACGTCATGATCTATTATACTACCGGTAAGGCTCTTAAACAGCAAACTATGAAGTATTATGAAGACAATCTACCAAAAGAAAACTTCGTCAGGATTCATCGTTCATATATCGTCAGGATTGAAGAGATAAAACGCATTGAACCGTATGGAAAGGACAATCATGTTGCCATTCTTCACAGCGGCGATAAGCTTCCGGTAAGCAGAGCGGGTTATAAACATCTGAAGGAAGAACTGAATTTCTGAATTTCTTCAGGTTCAGACTCTCTTCAACCTGTTTTCAGATCTGAATCTGTACTTAAAGGTTGACAAAGGCCGGTATATCCTGAACCTGAACAGAGGAACAGGATCATATCCATGGGTACCGCCGGGACGGCATCTAAGAATCCGGCCGGTACCCATTAATAAACCATACAGTGGGCCATGTATTCTCAGAGCATCAAGCATGTACATCGAACATGAGGGAACATGACGACATGCACGTCCCAGAAAAGGCGAAAGTGTATACCTGTACAAATGAACAGGCACTGATAGCAATACTGATAACGATTTGTTTACAATATTCATAAAACAAAGATAATTATAACTGCTCTGCAACCTTTAAATGTACATTCCTGAAAAAATATATTTTCAGATCGTCAGAGGCGGAGTCATATCTTAACCCGGTCCTGATTTCATTCTTTAATACTTAATTATGCACATATCCAGGCAGGTTAAAAATGAATTTTCTGAAGTCTGTCCACTGGCAATAATTTCTGACAAAATGACCTGCACAATAATAATCCGAATATTTGGCAGACATTTTGTAGTGCAGTAATCAAAACTTAGGAGGAAAAATAATATGACATTCTGGATAATATTGATAGGTGTAATGGTCCTCAGCTGGATCGTTAGTCTGGTATTAAAGGCCAAATTCACCAAGTATTCGCGTATTCCGATCGACAATGGAATGTCCGGACGCGATGTTGCAGAAAGAATGCTGAGAGATTTTGGAATCACCGATGTTACGATACAGAGCGTACCTGGTCAGCTGACCGACCACTACAATCCTTCAAATCATACAATAAATCTGAGTGAAGAGGTTTACAGTGGACGAAGCATTTCATCTGCTGCGGTTGCAGCTCATGAGTGCGGACATGCAGTGCAGCACGCGAAGGCATACGCATGGCTCGGATTCAGGTCAAACCTTGTTCCGGTGGTGAGCTTTGCATCAAGGTATGTTCAATGGGTTATTCTTGCAGGGATACTGCTGATAAAAATCTTTCCTGCAATACTTCTTGCAGGGATAGTCCTGTTTGCCCTCACAACATTGTTCAGCTTTATTACCCTGCCGGTTGAGATAGATGCAAGCCGGAGAGCACTTGCATGGCTATCAAATTCCGGAGTCACATCTTACAATAATCATGATAAAGCTCAGGACGCACTGAAATGGGCAGCATATACATATGTCATAGCAGCTCTCGGAAGCCTTGCCTCCCTGTTATATTATATCATGATATTTACCGGAGCCCGCAGGAATTAGGCAACAGATCTATAACAATATATTTTCACCGCGTATTCTTCTGGGATACGCGGTTTTTTATCTTCCTTCGATATGCAGAACTTTCGTCATTTTATGCAATATCCTCAGCAACACCCAGATCAGAACAGAGGAAATTACAAGCCATAACCACAATTTGGTTGGGCTGATCTTTCCAAGGAGAAGATAATTTCTGAATAGATCCAGAATAAAAAATATAATAAAAATATTTACAAAACCGTGGTATTCCCTTTTCAGGATATTCCTGAATGAAAATGAAAGAGATGGAGTCTTGAAACGAAAAGTAAGCGGAATAAAAGCAGCGACAGTTTCTGACCATTTGTCATAGGCCTCACCAAATTTTCTTCTGAGAAACTGTTCTTCTGCAAACATTATCCTTTCATAGTATACCCAGTAGATCAGGCAGAAAATAATCGTAAAAGAAACTGATTTCATGAAAAGTACAGGTCCCAGCCACATGCAGAAGTTCCCGAGATACAACGGATGGCGGACTACTGAATAAATACCGGTTGTATTAAGCTTATCTGCAACCTGTCCGTCAGTAGTATTCCTGCCTGACGTATTCATTGGAGTAAAACCTATTGTAAGTATCCTGACCAATAAACCAAAAAGACTAACTCCAAGAAATATCAGTTCATCTCTCAGGTTAAACAGAATAGCCTGCCTGTTTCCCAGATACATCACTATAAGACCAGTGATCAATAATATGACAGGTAACCAGCTTCGCCTCTTGAAGAGCCAGTTTCCAGTTCTTTCAAATTCGTGTACCAGAGCCATAATTTTTTTTTTTTAGAAGATATACAAATCGCGTAAATGTAAATAATTAGTCAAAATATCTGTTAAAGGATGTTAAATAAGCATAACTTTCTTTATAATTTACTTCCAGAAAACAAATCCTAATTCGGAAATTATTGCTTTATCCTATAATTTTAATCCAATTGCACTTTTCGCTGTCTTATACAATCGCGACATTTCATCTTCTATTTCCACTATCACAGCAGCGGAGAGCTACCCGGAACAAGACCTGCAAAATATGGGAATTTCACAGCTCCTGTAACAGTATATGTGAAATGATATCTTAGAAACCATTATGAATTAAGTTTTTACCTGTTGACAAGGAGAAGTACCGGAAGACAAATTCACCGGACCTGCATTCATGATTTCCTGCCCTGCCTATTTGTGTTTCTATCCCGTATACCCCCGAGATACCTAAAGTACAAATAATTGAAAATAGGATACCGATTATTATCGAAAGATATTTATCTTTATCAGTTGTTCAAAAACCAATTTAGCAATGGCAAGTCTCAAGCTTTTCCTGGGATTGATCCCGTCAACTTCTAAAATTGAGCAAGCTGAAAAGGCGCTGATATCTGAATTTGAGAAATTACAATCCTTCGCAGGTTCTGACCGGCTTGCAAGATATTTTGAGCTTGATAAGCTGGTAAATTCAACTGATTTTAATCTCAGAAGAAAAGAGATTGAATCGCTCAGGTATAAAAGCTCCGAGGAGTATGAGCTTGAGAAAGAATTTAATACGCTCCAGAAAGCAAAGGATATTGTTTTGTATTTCAAAACTTCATCAGGCAGTGAATTGAAGAAATTCAAAGAACTTGATGGCTCTCAGAAGATAATATCGTTTGAAAACCTTGAAGGATTTATAAACTCCCCGGCCTTCAGGGAAAAGGAAAAAATGAGACCTGTTAAATTCAAGGACACTGATGAATACGGTAAATTTCTTGAATACAAGGCCCTTTGCAAGGATCCAGAAGTTAAGGCTTACATCAAGGCAACCGGTAAAGAAAAGCCTTCCAGAACCAGAACCATTGATGACTTTGAGAAACTTGATTCATTCATCAAGTCAGCCGCTTTTCTTTCAAAGAAAAATATGAAACCGTTCACCTTTAAGGATACGGAAGAATATAAAAAGCTTCTCGAATATAAAAGGTTGAAAACCAGTCCAGATATTAAAGGCTTCTTCAGTTTCAAGGAATCCAGGGAATATGCGAATTATCTGAATATTCACGAATCAAAACGACTCGACAGATACAATGAGCTTAAAGCTTATGTAGCATCAAAGGAATTTCAGGGAAAAAAGGCCTATCTCCTTGATAAGAACAGATTCGAAAAATCGGAAATGTACAGTCAGTTAAAGGAATACGATAAGCTTAAAAAGAATGAAGATATCGTATGGTATTTCAAGGTTAAAGATTCCGATAAATTCGATATTCTCAAACACCGTGAACTTACCTTCAGTGATGAATTCAGCAATGACCGTATAGATACATCGAAGTGGATAACAAATTATTACTGGGGCGACAAACTCCTGAAAGACAGATATTCTGTAGAATCTGATCTTCATATCTATACTGAAAAGGATAATTTCGAGATCAGGAACAGCATCCTTAAAATAAGCACCCGGCCACAGAAGCTGACAGGTAAAGTCTGGTCTGCCGATAAAGGTTTCTCAACACAAGAGTTCCACTATACTTCCGGTATTATCTGTTCGGGAAACAGCTTCAGACAGAAATACGGAATTTTCACTGCCAAGATCAAACTTGGTAATCCTGAGGCACGTAACGCATTCTGGTTACTTTCTGATACGTTGACGCCTCATCTTGATATCTGTCGTACCGGGAAAGGCAAGGTTTGGTTTGATATATTCTCAAGCAAGGACGAACTGACAAAAACATCGGTCGGTTCAAGATACTCAAACGACTATTTTATATATACTCTTGAATGGACTCCAGACAGCCTGACATGGCTGATCAATGGAACTGAGGTCTTTGTACAGACATCAAATGTACCAAGAGAACCTATGTATATTTCTCTCGCTGGTGGTCTCGACAAACCTGTCAACGGAACAGCTTCTATGGAAATAGACTGGGTAAGGGTTTATAAGTCTGTTTAGAAATCTTATCCTGACTTCAGAAACCTACACGCAATATTCTTTCTGTCTGACTTTCCAGACAGCTGATATCAGCTATTTTCAATTACTTTCATCACTTGGAACCTGATTGTTCCAAGTAATATCATTAGAACACGCACCGGCATCGTTAATAACCAGGGAAAACTCTTAACCTGCTCTGATAATATTCCCGCGCATCTGCATCAACCCTGAGAATTTACGGCACCTGTTGCTTAATTTGTAAAGTCGGGAATATTTAAAATATTATAACAGATAATGAGTTTGTTATGTTACAGGAAGGAATCTTAACTCCGCAATAAATAATCAGAAAAATCCCGCAGACTTTACAATTCTGCGGATATTTTTCGAAAAGTGCTAATGATGGTGTAACATTTGACTTCAGTTATCCGTCTTTACCCTGTACTGAAATTTTTATGACAGTTAAGGAATACAACAAAGCCGTCGGGGAGTTCTCCGATCATGTCTACCGGTTTATCCTTTCCAATATCCGTGATGACAGCCGGGCCTGCGATATTGTACAGGATAGTTTCGAGAAACTGTGGAACCATGTTACCGAACTCGAATATCAGGTAGTAAAATCATGGCTTTTCTCAACTGCCTATCACCTTATGATTGATGTGATAAGGCACGAAAAAAGAATGACAGGGATGGAGGCAGCAGAAGACACAGGATATTTTGATGAAACTCAGTATAATGACCTTAATACTGTTCTTCATAAGGCTCTGCAGATTCTCCCCGAGCAGCAAAGAACGACTGTCCTTCTCAGGGACTATGAAGGATACAGCTACAGGGAAATTGGAGAGATCACGGGTATGAATGAAGCACAGGTTAAGATAAGTATTTACCGGGGACGGGTTGCGCTTAAGAATTATATCAGGAAAATCGAAATAGTATTGTGATCAAATGATAGACAGGTCAAATTATGAAATATGGCTGACCGACTTGATGGATGGCAATCTGACAAAAGAACAGAATGACATTCTTACAATATTTCTGGCAGAGAATCCGGATATCAGGGAAGAATTCGACGAGCTCAAACTCACCAGGATCCATTCTACAGCTATATCTTTCCCAGGAAAGAATTCGTTGCTGAAGGAACCAGCCGATCTTTCCGATACCCAGTTTGATCTTCTGTGCGCGGCAATGATTGAGAACGATCTATCAGAAGTCCGTATAAAAGAACTTGAAGCTGTCATTACTGCTGACGAGGATAAAAAACATATTCTCGATCAGTTTAAGATGACAAAACTGACTCCTCCTTTCAATAGATTCCCTTGTAAAAAGAAGCTGCTAAAACATACTTTGTACCGGCAGACAATTAAACTGGCATTAACCGGACTTTCCGCAGCCGCTCTCATTTCTCTTGTGCTCCTCAACAGGAATATTTTTACTCATAATATAACCTATCCTTCTGTTAATAATACTCCTGACCTCAGTAATTCAGGGACCTCCATGGCGGTTTTAACCATAGCAGAACCCGGGAGGATCATCGCCCCAGGTCCCCATCCCCAAGTTATCATCAATAAACCATCGCTCAGTTCATCATTAAAATCTGAGCCTCAGACTACCGAAGCCGGGAGTTCAGTTTTGCTATCGGCTGAGACTGTCATTATAAAAGATATTCCATATTCAATACATGGTAATGAACTGCCTTCAATACATAAACTTACAGCAGATATTGCTTTGCCGTCCATTATAGCAGCTTCCAAAACCGATTCCATTTTTATTGATGACGACGAAGAACCTCGACTCAGCAGGTTTATCGCCAGAGTACTCAGGTCTAAAGTCTTAAACGAGCCAGATTCTAAAGACTCTCCCCTCAAAGGATATGAAATAGCTGAAGCCGGTGTTACAGGACTTAATAAACTCCTGGGCTGGAGTATGACCCTGGACAGGCAGGTTGATGAAAAAGGCGAAATCAAATCCGTCTATTTTAACTCCCGGATGATCAGGTTCAGCGCTCCTGTAAAAAAAACTGAGCAGACTCAGTAACTTTTTGATTCCTCTCTACGTCCCATTCCTGTAAAACATAAAAACAGGCACAAATATGAATAAAGCAGAATATTTAAGACCACTAATGGTAATCATAATAATGATACCGTTAATTGTATGCAAGGCTGCCGGACAGACAGCTGATACTCTCATAGCCTCCGGAGAAAACAAGGAAGAAGGAGTTACTTCAACGAATACAGCCAGGATCATTCCCAAGGTTAATGATACAACTTGGAACTCCCGTACAGGTAAAAGCCTGGCCTTACTCGAGGCACTTGAAGGCGGTTCAATTGATATAGTAAATTATCAACATAATGACAATTGGGATCACAAGGAGAACAAGGATAATTCATACAAACAAATCAGAAAGAGTAACAGATTCAGAGGACACTGGACCGGTATTGAACTTGGATTCAATAATTATATGACCTCCGATAACAATATGAGTCTTCCGGATGAAATTGGCTATATGACCCTGAATTCCGGTAAATCAACTAATTTCAATATCAATTTTACCCAGATTAGTCTTGGGTTGGGAAGACATATAGGATTTGTCTCGGGACTTGGTCTTAACTGGAATAATTACAGATTTGACAGGAACAACAGTATAATAAAAAATGAAAATAGTGAAATTGTGGAACTGGATCCCGGTGTAAATTTGAAAAAATCGAAACTTGCAACATTATATATGACTCTGCCTGTCCTGTTTGAAATGCAGATACCTGCAAATGGCAATCATCTTAGCATTGCAGCAGGACCGATATTCGGACTTAAACTGGAATCACATACAAAAATGGTTTATTACAACAGCGAGAAAGTAAAGTCGCATGATGATTTCAGCCTCAACATGCTCCGTTATGGAGGTACTGTCAGGGTCGGATACAGTAATTTCATGGTCTTTGGCACATGCTATAAGACACCTCTTTTCCAGTCTGGGAAAGGACCGGGAGGTTACGATCTGTATCCCTTTGAAGTCGGTCTGGCCTTTACTTTTAATAACTAATACTGTCACAGGAATTGTCCACCTGACCAGGATTGAAGTGATATAATATGATATTTCTAAACCCCTTTCCTTTAAACGGTAAGGGGTTTTTTCCATTAACCGTAACTTGCGACAATAACAGTGAGGAGATTTGATCGCTAACGATGCCTTCCGATTAAAATTTATCGGATTTGCATTATGCATGTTTTCCATTTTGCGTCATCATAAGTAGTGAACTATATTTGCATTACAGACCAGCAATTATGGAAAGCACTATCTTGTCGTCAAGGGAATTAAGAAGGTATGAAAAACAGATGATGCTTCCCGGTATCGGACGGGAAGGACAGGAGAGACTGAAAAAAGCGAAGGTGCTAGTCGTTGGGGCAGGAGGCCTTGGCTGTTCGGTCCTTCAGTTCCTGTCGACGGCAGGAACAGGAAAAATAGGAATTGCCGAATTTGACACCGTGGATGAAGCGAATCTGCAGCGTCAGGTACTTTTCGGGACCAATGATCTGGGAAAACTTAAATCGGTCATTGCCAAAAGTCGGCTCGAATACCTTAATTCCTTTATTGATTTTGAAATATTCAATCTCAAAATAGGTACAACAAATGCCCGGAAAATATCAGGTCAGTTTGATGTTATTGTGGATGCCACTGATAATCTTGAATCGAGATATATTATTAACGATACCTGTGTAATTCTGGAAAAACCGATGGTTCATGGGTCGATTTACAGGAATGAAGGACAGGTGTCGGTCTTTAACTATAAAGGCGGCCCTACATATAGATGTTTCAATCCTCAGAAAAAGGATAAAAAGCATCTTAATCCATCGCCGGCTGATGTGGGAATACTCGGAGTCCTGGCTGGAATAACAGGGACTATGATGGCAAATGAAGTTATCAAGATCATTACCGGGACCGGCCATATACTCTGCGGGAAAATACTTGTGTTCAATATCATGAGCAATAGTTACAGAACATTCAATATTGAAAATATTCCGGAAAATCATGAAATAAAGGACATTGATACCCAGTTTCTATAAAAATCAATCTTTTCTATAAATGAGACTTCTCCTAATCAGCAATTCTACCAATCCAGGGGAGGAATATCTCCGCTATCCGGCAGAAACCATTAAATCCTTTCTCGGAACTTCATATAGAAAAGCTATTTTCATTCCTTACGCAGCTGTCACATTTTCTTTCGATGAGTACGAAAAAAAAGTATCCGAACGATTTGAAGAAGCAGGTCACGGAATAATCTCCATTCACAGGATGCCTGATCCTGTTGATGCAATAAAAAATGCGGATGCAATTGTTGTCGGTGGAGGAAATACATGGCAGTTGCTAAGGACCATAAGGGATAATGATCTGATCGGGATAGTACAGGAAAAAGTACATAATGGGACACCTTATATAGGCTGGAGTGCGGGTTCAAATATGGCATGTCCTACAATAATGACGACAAACGATATGCCTGTTGTCAATCCCGGATCATTCGACGCTTTTGGCCTGATCCCATTTCAGATTAATCCTCATTATACCGATTTTAACCTTCCCGGACATGGAGGAGAGACAAGGGAACAAAGGATTGAGGAATTTATAGACGTAAATCCCGAAATATATGTGACTGGTCTGAGAGAAGGAACTATCCTTTTAAGGGAAGGTAAATCACTGAGACTGATTGGTGATAAGACTGTCAGGATCTTCAAAAAGGGAAGTTCGCCTCTGGAATTAGGATCCGGGGATGATCTATCATTCCTGCTGGCATGAAACCATGTGTGGCTAAATGAGCTAACTTTGCTGCCTGAGGATGAATCTGGTAAATAGATTTAAACGGGATGAAATATGTATTTAAAATATTCAGCTATCTGGTAATAATCCTGTTTTCGGTACTGCTGGCTCTGTTTATTGCTGCCACGATCATTCAGGATAAGGTCGCGGATGCTGTTCTTGGTTCGGTCAACAGTAATATTGCTACCAAACTTCATTACGGATCATCAAGGTTTTCATTCATCAGCAGGTTTCCACATGCCTCACTTGAATTAAAAGACGTCCTCGTTTCTTCGTCTCATACATTCAATGCATATATGTTCAGGGATCCTGCCACTGATACACTTCTGGCTGCAAGGCATATATCGATTGAATTCAGAATAACCGATATTCTGAAGGGTAAATACAACGCCGATAGGATCAGGGCAACAAATGGCCGTTTGAATATTTTCACCGACACCTCCGGAATGATCAATTATAAAATATCGAAAGGGACAGCCGGAAATGATGGTATTTTAAAGATAGACCTTAACCGGATCCGGCTTTCAGGTTTCAGGATATATTACAACGATCTGTCTGAAAAGCTTAAAATTGACGGTATAGTTGATGATGGCTATTTTAAGAGCCTGATCAATGGTGAAAATATCAGTTTCAGCGGTACAGCCAATATTAAAATCTCAGCCGTCAAATTAAACGGACAGGATCTTTCAGGAAAATTTCCTGCAAAAGCAGAAATAGACCTGGTCAAAAGCAAAGAAGGTATTCACTACAGAAAAGTGCTTCTCCATGTCGACAACTCGGTAATTCAAACTGAAGGTACAGTCTCCCTGAACAGTATCTATGATCTTAAACTCAAAGGATCCAACCTGCATATTGCAAAGATTATGAATTACCTTCCTGAAAGGCTATATCGTATTACTGCAGGATATGACCCTGATGGAACACTAACAATTGAAGGCAGCATAAAAGGTATGTCTGTAAAACGACTCAATCCTCATGCCGAAATCGGCTTCAGGGTTGAGAAAGGGAGCTTATCCAGGGCAGGTAGCAAGCTGTCTGCTGACCATATTTCACTTGATGGTCATTTTTCAAACGGGTCGGAAAATTGCCGTTCCACTGCCTCTGTAAAGATCAGAACCTTTTCAGCCGGCATAGGATCATCCGAGTATCACGGATCATTTTCATTAACAAATCTTGACAAACCATATTCAGAGATCTCACTTAAGGGTAAAGTCATTATGAATGAGATCATTGATATTTTTGGTATCAAAACTATTAAGGAGGCTGCCGGGTATGCTGATGCCAACATTAAAATATCAGGCAATATAGATTTCAACAGGAGACCTGAACTCAGCGATATTGCAAGATTAAAATTTGATGGAGATATCCTTTTCAATTCATTCAGGATAGTGTTAAATAACAATATCCGTATTGAGAATGTCTCGGGCAAACTCGTTTTTGATGAAGGTATACACGCTAAAAATCTTTCATTAACCTACAAAGGTCAGAGGATAGCGGTCGACGGTGAGTTCAGGAACCTTCCGGGATGGATAAGCGGGGAACCTGTAAGCATGATAGCAAAGGCAAATCTGGTATTCGACAGGTTAATTCCTGAAGCATTTTTCAGAACCTCACCACCAGGCAGAAATTCCGTACAAAAACCATTCAATCTTCCTGACAATATGATCCTTGATATTAACTTCAGGATCGACAGTTTGACTTATAAAACTTTCACTTCCTCAAGTATATCAGGTTCACTAAATTATAAACCAAAGCTTCTCACATTTAAATCTTTTAATATTAAAGCATTAAAAGGTTCTATCTCCGGTAACGGATATATTCTTCAGAACAGGGACAGAGCCATACTCTCCAAAGGAATATTCAATGTCTCGGATGTGGATGTAAATCAGGCATTCAGATCATTCGGGAATTTCGGTCAGAATTTTCTGAAAGCCGAAAATATTGCAGGATCTCTTTCAGGTGCGTTTACCCTTCTCCTGCCAATGGACTCCGCATTAAAACCCAGGGTAAAAGGCATGATGGCCGAAGGAAGGTATATTCTTACTGATGGAGCTCTTATAAATTTCGATCCTGTCAAGGAGCTTTCATCTTTCATCGAAGTGTCTGAACTGCAAAATATCCATTTTGAAAAATTGGAGAACGACTTTTTTATCAGGGATAATTACTTTTACAATCCGACAATGGAAGTTCGATCATCTGCGGTAGACTTGTCAGTCAACGGCAAACACAGCTTCGACAATGACTATGAATATCATGTGAAAGTACTTTTATCGGAGATATTGAGCAGAAAAAGGAAAATCCACAGGAAAAATGTTACTGAATTCGGTGAAGTACAGGATGATGGTTTAGGCCGGACATCCATGTTACTCAAGATTGTTAACAAGGGCAATGATATCAAGGTCAGTTATGATCTGAAAGCTGCAGCCGGCGGAATCAGTAAAAATTTCGAAAATGAAAAGAAAAATCTGAAAACTATTCTGAATCAGGAATATGGCTGGTACAATAAAGACAGTACTTTATTACAAAAACAGGAAGCAAAGAAGAAGAAACCCCGTTTCAAAATAACATGGGACGATAAATAAATTTTAAAGTAGAAATGGCCATTTACAGCCACAGAACTCTGGGGAAGCTCTTTCTGCTTCTTTTTGCCATAGCAGTAGGCATGGGATCACTTATCTATACCCAGGACCTTGTCGGAAGGCTGAAAAATGAAGAAAGAGTGAATGTGAAAACGTGGGCGGAAGCAACATCGCTGATATCTGTTGCTGATACAAATCAGAATGTTGAGTTCCTTTCATCGGTTATTTATAACAATAACACTGTCCCTGTTATTCTTACTGATGAAAACGACAGTATCATCTCTGCAAGAAATTTTGATGCTGTCAAAATTAAGGATCCAAGATTTCTAAAAAAGGTACTTAGCGCAATCAAGGAAAGCAATAATCCAATCAAAATCAATCTTGAGCACCATCATTACAACCTGATATATTATAAGGACAGTACTATCCTGACCATGCTTATCTACTATCCATACGTTCAGTTGGGAATTATTCTATTATTCATTCTGGTATCATACCTTGCCTTCAACTCCTCAAGAAAGGCAGAACAGAATCAGGTCTGGGTAGGAATGTCAAAGGAAACGGCCCATCAGCTTGGAACACCAACGTCTTCCCTCGCTGGCTGGATAGAAGTTTTGCAGGAAAAACATCCGGAAATAACAATAACGAAAGAACTTGCCCTGGATGTGATCAGACTGGAGAAAATCACGGAAAGGTTTTCAAGAATAGGCTCAAAACCTTCTCTTACAAGTGAAAACATTGTACCTGTAATTGAAAAGACCATAGAGTATCTGAAATCAAGAACTTCATCGAAAGTCAGGTTCACCACTGCCTTCCAGTCCGACCTGCCTGTTGTTGTTCCGATGAATGTTGCACTTTTCGAATGGGTAATCGAGAACATTCTTAAGAATGCCATTGATTCGATGGAAGGAAACGGAGAAATTACAGTAAAAATCGCAGATGCAGAGAAACATGCAATAGTAGATATTTGTGATACCGGGAAAGGAATTCCCAAATCGGCTTTCAAGAAGATTTTCAACCCGGGATTTACCACGAAGCAGAGAGGCTGGGGTCTGGGCTTGTCACTTGCCAGAAGGATAATTGTTGAATATCACCGGGGAAGAATCTTTGTAAAATCCTCAGAAATAGGACAAGGATCATGTATCAGGATTATTCTGAACAAAGGCCGGAAGTAACCGTTATTATTAGGACTAATCATGAAGAGGAAAGATATTGAGATAATGGCTCCTGCAGGATCGTATGATTCGTTGAAAGCAGCTATCCAGGGAGGAGCCGATTCTGTCTATTTCGGCGCTGAACAGCTTAATATGAGGGCTGCTTCGTCCAATAATTTCACGCTTGACGATCTGCACAAGATCTCAGATATCTGCAGAAAGAATGGGCTTAAAAGCTATATTACCCTTAATGTAATTGTCTATGACCGGGAGATCGATCAGATGCACAAGCTTATCGATGCGTCGGTTGCAGCAGGTATATCAGCTGTTATTGCATCCGACCTTTCAGTTATCAATTATGCCTTTGAACGCGGAATGGAGATCCATCTTTCCACTCAGCTCAACATTACAAATATTGAATCACTGAGATTCTATTCCAAGTGGGCTGATGTAGTCGTTCTTGCCCGTGAGTTGAATCTCGATCAGGTTAAATATATCGCTGATTCGATTAATACCGGGAACATCCGGGGCCCAAAGGGAGAGCTCATCAGAATAGAAATGTTCGCGCACGGAGCGCTCTGCATGGCTGTTTCGGGAAAATGTTATCTCAGCCTCCATGAAAACGACAAATCAGCCAACAGGGGAGAATGTTATCAGACCTGCCGAAAATCATACATTGCTACCAACAGGGAGACAGGGTACGAGATAGCGATTGATAACCAGTATCTTATGTCACCTAAGGATCTTTGCACTATTGCCTTCCTCGACAAGCTGATCGGAGCAGGAGTCAAAGTGCTTAAGATCGAAGGAAGGGCAAGAGGCCCGGAGTATGTCAGGGAAGTGGCCTCCTGCTATAATGAAGCTGTTAGCTCTCTGGAAGAAGGCACTTATACAGAAGAGAAGATAGAAACCTGGAGATCAAGACTGGCTTCTGTATTTAACAGAGGCTTCTGGGATGGCTATTATCTTGGTCAGAAACTTGGTGACTGGAACACAAAATATGGCTCAAGTGCTACTAAAAGAAAACTCTATATAGGTAAGATTACCAATTATTTTACAAAGATACAGGTCGCTGAGATCAAGCTTGAGAACGGGGATCTCTGCAAAGGAGACAGGATATTGATTACAGGCCCGTCGACAGGATCTGTTTTTTATGATGTTGATGAAATCCGCGTCGATCTGGAACCAACCGATCTGGCTAAAAAGGGAGAGTTGTGCTCAATAAAGGCCATGGATTATTTCAGAAGATCGGACAAGGTATTCAAGTGGGTTGATGCCAATGAAGTTAAAAATCAGTAATTCCGGCTTTTCACCACTTTATATCTGCCGCTGCTTCAAGTATTTTTCCTGAGTTTATTTCGATATTATCTGTATCGGTTTCGATATAAATAATCTTTCCCTTCTCTTTTCTTTTCAGACTATACATATAGGCTTTATCATAATAACTGAGGGTGATCCTGATTGCCGTTCCAAAATCACCACTGGCAACTGCATCAAGCGCATTCCTTGTATTATCTCCGCCAAGACGTTTCCTTACCCTGAGTATTGAATCATTCAGCATCCCGACGGGAAATTTCGAATATTCCATAATTAGCCGCGGAAGCCTCAGCTCTGTGCTCATCATCAGGACGATTGCAGGGGCTTCCTGCATATTCCGGTAAAAGACATCATGCATGAAGACTGTTCCGATATTGATGCTTTCGTCCTCCAACCAGACAGGAGATCCATTATCAAATTTTCTCCAGACATTAAAAAGCAGATTTGAAAACTGTTCTGAAGAAGGCTGGGGCAGTTCGCCGAGTGCTCCGAAAGCAGAGCCTTTATGATTGGCAAGTCCTTCAAGATCAATCACCTGATGACCAGCAGATCCAAGATGCCTGAGAATATGTGTCTTGCTGCTTCCTGTGAGGCCTCCAAGAACTATCATTCTGCGTTTTTCGGAGATCTGTCCAAGGATGTAGTTCTTGTATGCTTTGTATCCTCCCTCCAGAACTTCACATTTCAGGCCACCAAGAGAAAAGAGCCAGGCCATTGCTTCCGAACGCATTCCACCCCTCCAGCAATGGACCAGCAGTTTCCTGTCATGAAAGGCTGCAACAGCATCTGCAAGTTTTTCTGCCATCTTCGGACCTGTAAGAGCAAGACCCTCCATAATAGCCGGAATTCTTCCCGTTCTTACGTATTTAGTACCGACAGCTTCCCGTTCTGCATCATTGAACAAAGGGATATTTACCGCTCCGGGGATATGTCCGTGACCATATTCCGACGGGGATCTGACATCGCAGATAGGAATGTATTCAGCAAGTTCCAGGAACCTTTCAACCGCAATTTTCCCGTCATCCATCAATAAAGAATTAATGTTGTGATGAATCGGACTGCTTATTTCTGAAATAGGCTGCTATCAGCCTCTTTAGTTCATCAATTCTGACAGGTTTGGAAATAAAATCACGTATCCCTGAAAGTTCTGCTTTCCTTTTGGATTCAGGCATATTGTCTGCAGTAAAGGCTACAATCAGAATTGATTTGTCGTGTTCCAGAATTTTCCTGGCAGATTCAAAGCCATCCATTTCAGGCATTATAAGGTCCATGAAAATGAGGTCATATTTTCTTGTTTTTGCCTGAAGATAGCCCTGATATCCGTCATTTGCCACATCAAATGAATATCCCAGATTTTTGAGCATCGTCCCGATAACCTTCTGGTTCATTATATTATCCTCAACGACAAGGAACCGAAGATCGCTTCTGATCTCGTCAAGTGCAACTGATTTTGAGGGATCTTCTATATAAGGGAAGCTGTTCTTAATTGTATCAAGCATATCGCTTATGGCAAATGGTTTGATGAGATAATAGTCGATACCCAGGGTGATGCATTTTTTATAATTGCCTTTTTTGTCATTTGAGCTGATCATGAACATGATGAAGTTATCAGACAGTGAATTGTCGAAGATTGTTCTCGCAACTTCGAATCCGTCGAAACTTTCGTCATCAAATATCACCACCAGGCGGTATCTTTCATCAGGAAAATTCAGGTTCGATTTTATCTGGTTTATAGTCGACTTCTGGAAGGTGGTAACTGAAACCGAGAGCCCCAAGCGATGGAGATTTCCAAGCACTTCCTCATCTCTTCCCTGGTTCCCGGTGATCACAAGAGTCTTCACCATAGCATAATTCCGGATCCTTTCCAACGACAGATTTTTTATCTGTCGATCGTTAGAGTAAGTTGATATAGTAAAACTTACTTTTAATCCAAGGTTGCCGGAAAGACCGGATGGACTTTCCGCGACAAGTTCTCCTCCCATCATTTCAATCAATTGTCTAGAAAGGATAGTACCGAAACCGGAACCCTGGCTTCTGGTAGCGGTTTTTGACTCAATATTGATATAATCGCCAAAAATCTTTTTCAGAGTGGCTTTATCATAAGCAGTTCCGGAATCCGAAAGCTCGAATCCCAATATTACCATTCCCTGTTTATTCTGCTTCAGGAAGCATTTCAGTCTGATCTCTCCTTTCTCAGTATTACTAACAGAGAAGATAAGTAGGTTTGTAAGCACCTGTCTTAGTCTGAATGGATCGCCGATAATGCTTTCGGGGACATTATCATCAACAAAGCATATCAGTACCGGGTCTTCTTCAGCAATATGGGTCCTGGCCAGATCTGTGCAATAGGTGATTTCTTCACGCAGGTTGAACGGGATTTCATCGAGGATCATTTTCCCAGATTCGATCCTGGAAAAATCCAGTATATCGTTTATGATGTTCAGAAGCACTTCCGTTGAACGTCTAAGCAACCTGATTATCTCCTGTACATCCCTTGTGTGTTCAAATTTGTTCAATACATCTGTCATCCCGATAATACCGTTGAGCGGTGTCCGGATCTCATAGCTCATCCTGGTAAGGAATTCCGATTTGGCAATATTGGCCTGGGCCTCCTGTTTCCTGGCCGATTCAAGAAGAGTAACATCAATTAGAATTTCCATAGTAGCTTCTTCACCCATAAATACTACAGGTATGGCATTCCTGAACAGGACAAGCTCCCCTATCTCCTTCTTTATTATCACAAACTGATCAGGCCGGAATGTGCCTGCAAGGTTCTTGATGAAGTAATCGTTATCGTCAGTCAGCACCGTTTCGGGAAAGATTTTCTCTTTCATATCAGCCTCATTCTCATAGGAATAAAGTTCAGCTGCCACCTTGTTTGCCTTGATGATCTCTCTTGCAGAATTATGGATAATAACTCCGACCGGCATTTCCTCAATAAGCCTGACAAGCATCTTTTCAGATGTCTCGAATTTTTTCATCTCTGCTTTCTGATTCTTTATGAATCGCCATAATATCAATATTATAAGTTGGATCAAAAGAAGAGTGCCAATTACAATAAAGAGGGAATTCCTGATTATGTTTTTACGCAGAAATCCTGACGGAGCGGAGAAGACTAATCCCAGTTCCCTTTGAAGAAGCTCTGTTGAATAGATGGATGATATTATTTCAGTGTCCTTACCATCAACTTTTGCCTTATGTATAAGATTTCCAACCGAGCCTCCAGTAATGTTCTTTCTGATACTCTCAAGCCCGGAATACTCAATTTTATGAACACTGTTATCATATATTACAACTCCGGAATCACTTACAACCCATTGCCACTGGTAATTCTTTAGATTAAAATCAGAGAATATTTCAGTGAATAATTTGACATAATCCACTGTGACAACAATGTTACCTGCCACGCGGGGGTTTAGCTTATCAATCACAGGAAGATAATAGTCATAGCGTTTCCCATCTTTAAGCATCTTTTCCACAGGGAAAATTTCAGCCTGAACATGAAGGATAAAAGGTTGTTCGAGCCAGTCGCCAGTCTCAATATCCTGTTTCAGTGTAAACTCGTTTTTATTATTGTCATAGAGTTTAATACCTGTAACGAAGTTTTTATATTTTGAGAAAAAGAGCTTCATCTTCTCCTTTACTCTGTACTGATACTCTTTATCCGTGAAGAAAAGTGAAAGATCTTCTGAAAAGCAAATTTTATTCAGATCGCTTACGAACCTGTAATTTGCAGAATCAACTGTAGCACCAACGTTTTGCACCTGCCTGTCAAGAAGCTCTTCGGTATACTTTATTTGTTTGTTATACAGATCCTTATAGAAAAAGAAATTTACAAGTAATATCAGCAGAAAGGCTGAATAGACTAAAACAAGGATTCTTCTCATCTTTCGGGTAAGATTGATATGTCCGAAGTTATAAATATAATTTCAATCACATAAAATACAACTCATCTGTATTTTCTGTTATCGTCTTCCATTATGTTCAGATAACTTCTATAGCGGCTTAGATCGATATTTCCATTCAGTACAGCATCCCTTACAGCACAGTCGGGTTCATCGAGGTGGAGGCAGTTATGGAACCGGCAGCCGGAGGATATTCTGAAGATCTCACGGAAAAAATGATATATTTCGTCTCTTTCCATGTCCACAACCCCGAACCCCCTTATTCCGGGTGTATCGATAACAAATCCGCCATAAGGCATCATGTGCATTTCAGGGAAAGTTGTAATATGTTTCCCCTGTTTATGATAATCAGATATTTTTCCTGTTTTCAGCTTAAGTGAAGGATCGAAACTGTTTAAAAGAGATGTTTTTCCGACGCCGGAATTTCCGGAAACAAGGGTTATCCTGTCTTTCATCATTGATTTTAGCTTTTCCAGGCCATCGGATCTGACAACAGACACAGGGATACATTCATAACCTATCCGGCTGTAAATTGCAGTAATAGCTTCCACTTTGGCAATCTCTTCCTGGCCATAAAGGTCTGTTTTATTTATTATTATAATTGCCGGTATTCTGTAAGCTTCAGCTGATATCAGGAATCTGTCTATAAACTCCAGGGGTGTTTCAGGAAGAATGATGCTGATCATCAGAAAAACCTGATCGATATTAGCGGCGAGTATTTGTGTCTGTCTGGACAGGTTTGTAGACTTTCTGAGGATATAGTTTTTCCTGTCCTGAACCTCAGTGATTATTCCCTCTCCGCTTTTTCCATCAAGTTCAAACAAGACATTATCGCCCACGGCGACCGGATTGGTCGCACGAAGTTCTCTTATCCTCAGTCTGCCTCTTATTGAGCATTCGGTAACAGTTCCGTCGGAACGGAGCACCCTGTATCTGCTACCAGTTGATTTTAAAACTATACCCTGCTCCAAAAGATTTAATTTTCAGGCAAAAGTAAGGAAAATCAGGATAAGAGGCTTCCTGTGAAAAAGGGATCAGTTGAAATAAATATTGTATTATGCTAAATATTCAGTTATCAGAAGCCATGAGCAGGAAAGGCTTCATTTCAAAGCTATGGTAATAAGGTCTGAGTCTTTCGGTGTTATAGTAATCGGAAACCTTCACAATTTTCTTTGTTGAGGTCACCACGTCGATTGGGAGGTTATCATATCTCCCATTTTTCAGGACCACTATTCTGCCGTGAACACCTTTAAGGATAAGGTCAAGGGCCAGATTACCATAAGCCATGGGCACAATTGAATCCAGTGCATCAGGATCGCCACCCCTGACCATATATCCAAGCTTCTGATTGATGATATTAATCGTTTTCCCCTTATTGAATTTTGAGGACAGATCTTTAAGTCTGGCCGAAACAAGGTCGCCTATACCGCCAAGTTTTGCATGTCCGTATGCATCTTTTTCCTGGTCTGAGAATACCATTTCCCCTCCTGTGAACATTGCACCCTCTGAGACAAGAACAACAGAATATTTGCTTGGATTGGCGTTCCTGTCCTCAACAAGAAGTTGTGTAAGCAGTTCTATATCGAACTTGAATTCGGGAATAACACATCTGTTTGCAGCTCCGGCCATTGTTGGGAGCATCGCGGTAAACCCGGCATATCTTCCGAAGACTTCCAGCACCAGTAGTCTTTCATGTGAACCGGCAGATGTCCGCAGGCTGTTCGTCATCTGAATGGTACGTGTTACACAGGTACTGAACCCAATACAGTAGTCAGTACCAGGGACATCATTATCCATTGTTTTGGGAATTGCAACAACATTCACGCCTTTTCTGTAGAGGTGGACCCCGTAACTTAGTGTATCATCACCACCTATAGGGATCAGGTAATCAACACCAAGCCATTCAAGGTTTGTGATGATTTCGGGTGTCAGATCATTTACTTCATCGTGGTATATCCCCTGCAGGTGTTCAGGCACATTCTCCTTTGGCATATGGCTCGGCCGTGTTCTTGAGGTATGAAGAAATGTACCTCCGGTCCGGCCGGCCTTATTCACAATATCATCAGTAAGAAGCTGAAAATTATTACTGTTGTCAGCCTTTGGATCTCTGATTATCTCAGTGAGACCAGCCCAGCCCCTGCGGAGGCCAATAACCTTATAGCCCTCCCTGTTGGCGCGGATTGTCACGGCACGGATCGCGGGATTTAATCCCGGAACATCACCCCCTCCGGTAAGAATGGCAATGATGCCTTTTTTCCTGGTATTTGCCATAGCTTTTCAGTTTGGATTTAATGAATATTAACCTGCACTAAAGTTACATCAATCCAATGACATAGCAACCTGACAAATTACAAGAAAATACTGTATCTGAGAATGTTCGGCCGATAACAGGCTAACAGGAACAATTCAGGCCGTGTAAACCTTCAATAGTATAAAAAAGAAAAGGATGATCTGAAAGTCACCCCAGGTTTGCTGCCGGTATCCTTCCGGACAAGCCTGATAGACTTTCAGAACATCCTCTATAGCATTAGTGGTAAGAGTTACCTGTTACCAGGCGTTCTCGTCCCAATCAAGAATTTTAAAGAAATCGTACTCCTCAGGTTTCTGCACGTATTTTTTAGCACTGTGATAATCGGCCTTTGTAATATAGTGCAGATTATTGCGATAGATAAGTTGTACCTGCTGGCTTTCGACGTTAACCAATCTCGGCTTTACCTTTCCATCAGCATCTTCCACATCCTTTAGAAGGAGCGGAGTGATATTGCCCTGCCTGTCGACAGTGACCATGCATCCGGTATTACCTTCCTTGAATAGTTTGTATACACCAAGACCCAGACGGGTAGCATAACTCAGGTCGTATGCAATCGGTCTGCAGCATCTGAGTTCATATCCCATTTCTTCCGGGCGCGATTTTACATTGATCCTGAGACCCTTTAGAGCCTGTTGGGTAAGCATATTGAAAATATGTGATTTGCTAACATTCCCTAACTCCGGATGCCCATGATCGTCATAGGTGAAATTTATACCGGTATCAATAATCTCCTTTTCACTCATAAAGTGAAATACACCTTCAGAAATGATGGCAACACCATAATCTATTCCGAGCAGTCTCCTTTTGACCATTGAAGAGATGACAAGCTTTGTAATCTTGTCGAATGTGATCTTGGTTTTGTTGAAAATCTCAGGAATAATAATCATGGGATAATGACAGGCTGTTCCGATACCGAAAGCCAGATGGCCTGCTTCACGACCCATAGCTGAAACAACGAACCAGTTACCACTCGTTCGCGCATCCTCGTAGATAGTGGTTGCAAGACGTACACCCTCCTCCTTGGCTGAATGATAACCAAAAGTTGGTGTACCTTCAGGAAGCGGGAGATCGTTATCAATTGTCTTTGGAACATGAATGTTTTTAACATCCATTTGTTTTTCACTGAGGAATTTGGTCAGTCGGTTAGCTGAAGAGGCAGTGTCATCACCACCTATTGTTACCAACAGCTTGACATTATTCTTCTTGAAAAAATCAACCTTGAATTCATCGTCTTTTGGTTTATACCTGCTCATTTTAAGTGTAGATCCGCCACGACTGTATATCTGATCTGCAAATTCAAAATCAAGATAATCATACGATGGTTCACTTGAAAACAACGATTTATAGCCGCCATTGATCCCCAAAACAGTATACCCGTTCTGTGCAAATATCTTCGTAACCGCGCTTATTACAGTATTAATCCCGGGAGCAGGACCACCGGCACACAAAATTGCAACTGCATCTTTCATAGTTTCTTCTTTTTTCATTACTTGTTATAAAAATGATGAATATTTTAATTGATATTCGTTCAGGAAATCAATAAAAGCTCACAAATATGACAATATCTTTTCAAAATTCCTTGGTTAATTTTCACACTTTTATTCCGGTTTGTTAACCAACAGCGCCTGATCAGTGAAATTATCAAGTCATATACTCATATAAGTATCAATCCGTAAATGAAATATCTCGCCGGATTTGTGTATATTACATCCGGAATTTATTCTGTATTAAACAGTATTGGGAATTCATGACTGAACAAAAAGCAGTCGACACGGACAAACGCGCCGGAACTGTACTCATAACCGGAGGAAGCGGTCTTATCGGTCGCCATCTTACTCTTCTTCTTCAACAGGAGGGATATACAGTTTCACATCTTTCCAGGCGTCCGGGGAAAAATGGAAATGTCCGCGTCTACAGCTGGGATCCTGAAAAGGGACTGATCGACAGGGAAGCTCTGATGAATACGGATTGTATTATTCATCTGGCAGGAGCAAATATCGGGGAAAGACGATGGACAACCGGGAGAAGAAAGGAAATTATTGACAGCAGGATAGCTGCAGGAGAATTATTATCAGATACAATTCGCAGGAACAATTTCGGAATCAAAACTTTTATTTCTGCCTCGGCAATTGGATACTACGGCAGTGAAACCTCGGAAAAGATCTTAACAGAAGATGACGCCCCTTCTTCAGATTTTCTTGGAAAGACATGCAGGTTATGGGAAGAATCGGCAACCAGGTTTGAAGATCCGGGGATCAGGACAGTTATAATCAGGACTTCGGTCGTGCTGGATAAAAATGAAGGCGCTCTTGAGAAAATATTAAGACCAGCTAAATACGGACTTATCATGAGGTTAGGAAGCGGGAAACAGTACTTTCCCTGGATCCATATCAGTGATCTATGTAATATTTACCTCAAAGCTGTCAGAGATATAAACATGAAGGGTCCTTACAATGCCGTTGCTCCCCAGCATGTGAATCATGATGAATTTGCCGTCGCTGTAGGTGAAGTGCTGAAAAGACCAGTATTTCTTCCACATGTGCCCGAATGGCTTATCAGGATAATACTTGGAGAAATGTCGGTTATAGTTCTTAATGGCAGCAGGATATCGTCAGGGAAAATTACTTCGGCTGGCTATAAATTTAACTTTCCCTTACTGTATGAAGCATTGAAGGATATTTTATCTCATTAACCCCGTTTCGAGATTATTTCAAGCTTGTTCAGATCTACTATTTCAATTGTTTTACCAAATATTTTTATTATGCCTTCTTTTTTAAAGTCCGACATTGTCCTGATTACATTGGCAGTGCTCATTCCAATATAATCGGCAATTTCTTTTCTGGAAACCGGAAGGTCGAAAACCCTTGAATTATAGATTTCTCTCGTGAACAAGAGAAGTACATAAGCAACCCTGCCTATAAGATTTTTCTGTCTTATATCGAGTGTCTGGTTGATTATTTTCTCGTTGATCATTGCGATTTTTGAAAGCAGGCCCATTGCGAAACCGCCATTTTTTACAAACAGGTCCTTAATAAAATCGAGTTTTACTATACATACAACAGAATCTTCGAGGGCAGAAACCGAATACTGGTATTTTTCCTCCGAGAAAATACTCATGTTGCTAACAAATTCAAACGGCCGGGTTATTGTAATCACCTGTTCATCACCGTTTGAGGTTCTCCTGTAAAGCTTAACAAGACCGCTTTTGAGATATTTGAAACTTGCTATTCTCTCTCCTTCATGATTAATGATCTCTCCCTTCCTGAACGATTGTTCCTCCTTGTTTTTACATAACTCATCTATTGTTGCATCATCGAGATGTGAGAATACCACATTCCTGAATTCACAGTTTTCACAGACACACGGCTTGTTTTTTTCACTCACTTTTTAACGATTTTCTACAAATTTACCAATTTTACTTGTCAATTTGTCAAGTTACAATTTGTTTTATTGCCAAATTTGGGCCTAATTTGAAGACATATTCATCAAATCTGCAATTTTCCGGAAATGATTTATAAGACCGACTACCACATGCACTCCTCCTTTAGTGACGGAAGAGCTGTACCTGAAGATTATATTGCATCTGCACTTGATTCAGGGTTCAAAGAAATCGGTTTTTCAGAACATCTTACACTATTCAGGGAACCAGAGGACTGGAATATGGATCCGGCAAATATAGGATCCTATATCAGTTGTCTTGAATCGTTACGTAATAGTAACAAGCAGATCAGGATAAGAACCGGTCTGGAAGTGGATTATTTTGAAGGTAAAGAGATTGAAACACGTGCTTTCCTTTCGCCGCTTCCACTCGATTATGTGATTGGTTCAGTCCATTACATGGGAGAAAAAACAGTTGACTCCAGTCCTGAATTCTATGAAGGGAAGAATTTCGATGAGATATTCATTTCATATTTTGATCTGATAGGCAAAGCAGTCGAATCGGAGCTGTTCGACATCATAGGTCACTGCGATCTTATCAGGATTTTCGGTTACAAACCCTCATTCGATCCTGAACCTTACTACCGTGAACTTGCCCGCAAGATGAAAAAACATGATGTGGTATTTGAAGTGAACACTAACGGCAGGAACAGGCCGCTGGCCGACTTCTATCCTGATCGCCGGTTCCTGAGCATATTCAATTCTGAGAATGTACCTGTTTGTGTCGATTCTGATGCACACATGCCTGCAAGGGTAGGCCAGTATTTCGAGGAAGTATACGACTTGCTGCGGTACACAGGTTTTACTGAAATGGCAGTATTTGAAAACCGGATCCGAAAAATGGTACCGTTCTGATTAACCTTACGATGCAAGTATATGCTCAAGGAATATTTTTATTCCAATAGCTATTAATATCAGACCACCGATTATTTCAACTTTGTTACCAAGACGTCCGCCAGCTGATTTACCAATCCTTATTGCGGTCATTGAAGCCAGAAAAGTAACAAATCCTATCAGCAGTCCTGCTTTCCAGATCATAACATCAAGAATGGCAAAGCTGATCCCGACTGCAAAGGCATCAATACTTGTGCCGATAGCGATAGTAAGCAGTACCAGCCTGTTATTGAAATCTTTCGACTTGTTTTCTTCAACGTCGCTCTTTCTACCCTCTATTATCATTTTTATCCCAAGAAAAGAAAGCAGCAGCAGCGCTACCCAGTGATCAGTTGCTTTAAGTGCATTCGATATTATCGATCCGAGAAAATAACCAGCCACAGTGAGACCTCCCTGAAAGGTTGCCAGGAGAGTGGCTATCTGAGCAGCCTGCCGGAACATTATCTTATTCCTGACGACGCCAAGCGAAAGGGAAACCGCAAACGTATCGAATGAAAGCCCCAGCGCTATTGCCACAATAGTGAAAGTATCCATCAGCGAAATTAATGATTGGGCAAATATAATATAAATCAACTCTGAATTGTTTAAGATGATGTTTGCATATATTTGGACTTCACAAAAATGCAATGAGAGCTGTTATTCAAAGAGTAAAAAGGGCGTCTGTATCAATCAATAACAATCTCAGATCAGAGATCGGTCATGGTCTTCTGGTGCTGGTTGGAATAGAAGATGCCGACGATGATAGCGATGTCGTATGGCTCACGAGTAAGATAGTGCAGCTGAGGATATTTGACGACAGCAACGGAATAATGAATCTTTCTGTTGCTGAGACAGGAGGAGATATTCTGGTTGTCAGTCAGTTCACACTTCATGCTAAAACCAGGAAGGGTAACAGGCCGTCATATATCAGAGCGGCCAGACCTGAAAAAGCCATACCCCTTTACGAAAACTTTATAAACGGACTTGCAGAACTTATGGGGAAAAACATCCGGACAGGTGAATTCGGAGCCATGATGTTGGTGGAACTTGTGAATGATGGACCTGTTACAATTATCATTGATACAAAAGAAAGAGAATAATTTGTGATGGCTGGTAATCAAACTTCAAAAGGATCGGTCCTGCTCGTTTCAGTTTTTGCCGCTTTTATTACTCCTTTCATGAGTTCGGCTGTTAACCTTGCATTGCCGGCCATAGGGAAGGATTTGCATGCCATCGCAATTCAGCAGGGATGGGTCATCAGTAGTTTTCTGCTTGCCTCAGCTATATTTCTTATTCCTTTCGGAAAGCTGGCGGATATCGTAGGAAGAAAGAAGATTTTTTCGCTGGGACTGCTGCTATTTGCGGTATCTACTTCGTTCATAGTATTTTCTTACAGCATTATCTCACTTATCATCCTCAGGGTGGCTCAGGGCATTGCATGTTCCATGATCTTCGGAACCAGTCTGGCCATTATAACTTCTGTCTTCGGGCCGGGAGAAAGAGGCAGGGCGATGGGTATCAATATTACTTCCATCATGAGCTCTGTTGAAAAACGTCATCTTGGAATAGCTTCCGGCGTCGTCGGTACTATGAGGATTGTAGGACAGATGATGAGTATGGGAATAGCTATGATGCTGATCTCGCTTTATATCGGGAAACAATCAATCAACCCGGGAACATATCCCGGACTTACTTCTGCCATGCGGACAGGTTTTGTGGTTTTTTCTGCCCTTTCGGTACTCGGCATCTTTGCTTCTCTGGCAAGGAATAAAAAATCAGGCAGTATCTGAATTTTGTTGAATAAAATGCGTATTCACCATCACTATATGATCTTTTCTGGACTGGCCTCCCTGAGCTGTTAACGCCAATCAGAAAGAAGATATGCACATATAATTACTTTTGAGACAATGTCTGTAACTAAAACAGGAAAATAGATCAATAATCAAAACAAAAAGCATTATATTGAGCCCGTTGTTTTATTCATAATGCCGGTATTCTGGAGTTAATATAACCGCAAATCTATGACAAAACTATATCAGAAACTCATAAAATCCTGTCCCTCAGAAACAGAAATCAATAAAGGGCTGAAGAAAGTTATTTCTGCCTCTCCGGCAGTACCTGACAAGCACCTGCTGATGAACATCCTGAGTATGATAGATATGACCAGTCTGAGTACAACTGACAGCAAGAGCCAGATAATTCATCTTACAGGTAGGGTTAATAGTTTTTCAGGTCGGTTTACAAATATCCCTAATGTTGCGGCAATATGCGTATTCCCGAATTTTGTGCCTGTAGTAAAGGAAAAGCTTTCGGCAAAAAACGTAAAAATATCTGCAGCAGCAGGAGCTTTCCCTACGTCACAGACTTTCAGGAGCATTAAGGTTACAGAATGCAAAATGTCAGTCGAGGCTGGAGCAGATGAGATTGATATTGTTATACCGGTTGGAGCATTCCTGAGCAACGATTTTGCTGCCGTTGCCGATGAAATAAGGGAGATCAAATCAGCTATCGGTGACAGAATACTTAAAGTTATTGTAGAATCGGGTCTTCTGGGGAGTTACGAACAAATATTCAAAGCATCAATGATAGCAATGGATGCCGGCGCCGATTTTATCAAAACCTCAACTGGTAAAACACCGGTATCTGCAACACCCGAGGCAGCTTACGTAATGTGCAAGGCTATTCTTGATTTTTATTTCGAAACAGGTATCAGGGTCGGATTTAAACCATCCGGAGGAATTGCAGACCCGGAGGATGCTATACGATATTACCAGATTGTACAGCATTGTCTTGGTGAAGAATGGCTTAACAGTTCACTCTTCAGAATTGGTTCAACAAGGCTGGCAAACAACATACTATCAGAAATTTCAGGCTGCAAGGTTGAATACTTCTGATCAAAACACTTTGATTTTTCGCTAAGGTAGTACGAGCATTTATCATTACTTTTGCGGTTTGAACCTGAACCGATGATAATGCAACCAGCCGACACTGCTGCAAGACAGGATACTGTCCCCGTTATTAAGATTCAACAGGAAGCTCCGGCAAAACTCAGATCTGATTCGCTCCTGCTGTCAGCAGATCCTTTACATATCGGTTCTGCCCGATTGAAACTGGACACCCTGCAGGTTGCAGACACAACAACCATCTGTTTCAGGAACAGTATATCGGATGTAACATTTTACGATTCAACAAACCTGCTGACAATCATTTACCCATATCATCAGGATCAGTTCCCGGAACTGTTCACAGCAAAAAACAAAGTAATACAGGAGGAAGCAAGGACTGAACTGTTAAAGCACCTCAGAGCCGGCAGTGAATCGCCTGTTATTCCGCTTCATGAGGACTGGTTCATATTGGTTATACTTATTTCAGCTTTTCTTTTTGGACTGATCAGAAGATCATCTCTGGATGTTTTACATAGCATTGAAAGGTTCTTCCTCTTCAGAAGTATCGGAGAACCTTCCGCAAGGGATACGGGAAGTCTCTTCAACTGGGATTCCACCATAATGAATCTGCTGAGCTTCCTGACCCTGGGGTTGTTTGCCTATACTGCAGCTAATCTTAATGATGCCGTGCCTGCAGGTTTTCCGGGTATTTTGATTTGGCTGGTTTTGGTTATTGCAATTATAGCAGTTGTTACAATGAAACATCTCGTATGTCTCATTACAGGCTATATCAGTGACGAAAGGGACCTCTTTGCCGAATACATAATAAGCATTTACCAATTCTACAGATTCAGCGCCATCCTTATTTTTGTTGCAACTGTCCTCATAATTTATACTACAATTGTCCCTGCAATAGTATACCTGAATGCCGGATTGGTTGCAATAGCAGCATTGTATCTCATAAGGGTGCTGAGGCTGCTCTTAATTTTTCTAAACAGGAATATTTCATTATTCTATTTCCTTTTGTACCTTTGTGCGCTGGAAATTCTGCCTGTTGTCATATCAGTGAAATACATTTCAGGCTTTGTTTAAAATATGCGAGTATTACTTTGAGAGTGAAACTTAATCTTTTATAGAGTTGAAAATAAGGAAGATTTTAGTATCGCAGCCAGAGCCGAATAATCCGAAATCCCCGTATTTCGAATTGGCAAAAAAGTACAATCTGAAAATAGACTTTAAACCCTTCATCCAGATAGAAGGGATACTTGCAAAGGATTTTCGTCATCAGAAGATCAATATCCTTGACTTCTCTGCAGTTATCTTCACGAGTAAGACCGCTATCGATCATTTTTTCAGAATCTGTACTGAACTCAGGATCGTTGTGCCCGACACAATGAAGTACTTTTGCATAACTGAGAATGTGGCTTTTTATCTGCAGAAGTATATTGTCTACAGAAAGAGGAAGATCTTCCACGGCAAAGCCAAATTCCAGGATCTTATTGATGTTATCGTAAAACATAAGGAAGATAATTTCTTTGTTCCACTCTCCGAGCCTCACAGTTCTGAGATTCCTGATCTGCTCGACAAGAATCAGATACGTCATTCTATCGGAACACTTTATAAAACGATCAGCACTGATTTTTCGAACATCAAGGATTTTGATTATGACATTCTGGTTTTTTACAGCCCTTCCGGAATAAAATCGCTTAAGGAAAATTTTCCAGGTTTTGTTCAGGGTGACATCAAAATAGCCGCATTCGGGCCTACTACAGCCTGCGCTGTGGAAAGCGAGGGGTTCAGACTCGATATCAACGCTCCCAATCCCAAAGCGCCTTCAATGACCATGGCTTTGGATGACTATCTTAAAGAATACAACAGGAATCTGAAATAAGATATACACATACCTTTCTGTTCCCATGCTTCTGAAGCTAACTCCTTTACCGGGGCCGGAACTGGAATCTTATTATGAATGTGAGCAGGGAAACATTTGGCAAATCAGAAAGACTTTGCAGCCTAAAGATCATTTCCGGACTTTTTGAAACCGGACAAGTTATCTATACTCCGCTTCTGAAAGTAGTTTGGGATATAGCTCCCATGGAGCTACCTTCCCCTGTACAGGTCACGTTCAGCGTAGCCAAAAGATCTTTCAGACTCGCAGTTACAAGAAACCTTATTAAAAGGAGATTGCGCGAAGCTTACCGGAAAAACAAGCATATTCTTTACGATCATCTTATGCAGGGGAACAAGCAGATGGTAATGGTTGTTATCCTGAGAGGAAATAAGATCCCTGAATATCATGCAATTGAAACAGATATAAAGCAACTTATAACGCGATTAATTAATCTCACCAAAATAAATGAAAGAAATTAAAGTTGTTTATTTGTTTATCAATCAAATCCGTTCACGGATTTTGTTGTTATTTTCGTCACTTTAAGTTAAGACCGGATAAAATGAAAAAATTAAGGGGAAAAATAATAATCATCACGGTACTTCTGGTTGTTGCAGGGTTGAGTACCGGATTCTTTGTAACTCAGGAAACCAGGGATTTCAGGATTGCCAAAAATCTGGATATCTTCTTTTCACTTTTCAGGGAACTGAATGTCTTCTATGTCGATGAAATTGACCCAGACAAGCTTATCAAGGCAGGGCTTGACAATATGTTGAAAACACTTGATCCATATACTGTCTACTATACGGAGTCTGAAAAAGATGAATTTACTCTGATGACCACCGGGAAATACGGAGGTATAGGTTCTCTTGTAAGGAATAATGGCGATTACACTATTATCAGCGAAGTATATAAGGATTTCCCGGCTGACAAAGCCGGTATAAGGGCAGGTGACCTGTTGAAAAAGGTAGACGGGGTATCGATAAAAGGTCTGACCACCGAAAAAGTTAGTGACAGACTCAAAGGTAAACCAGGAACCGATATCAGTCTTACTGTTGAAAGGAACGGGAAGGATATAGATTTTAAGCTTCAGCGTGAAAAAATATCGATCCCTCCGGTTCCATATTTTGGTATGATCGATTCCCATACCGGGTATATCCGTTTTACCAGTTTTACTCAGAACTGTATCAATGAAGTCAGGAATGCTGTTGTGAAGCTTAAAGAAAACAATGCAAGCCAGATTATTCTTGATCTCAGGGGCAATCCCGGCGGTTTGCTTACTGAAGCAGTTGAAATAGTCAATCTTTTTGTTCCTTCAGGCAGTGAAGTTGTGACAACAAAGGGAAAAATCAAGGAATCATTCGAGGATTTCAAGACCAACAGAGAAGCCGTGGATGAGAAAATCCCGCTTGCAGTTATTATCAACAGAGGGTCAGCGTCAGCATCAGAAATAGTCGCCGGCGCCATCCAGGATCTGGACAGGGGCGTTATTGTAGGACAAAGATCATACGGGAAAGGCCTTGTACAGATAACCCGTCCTCTGAGCTATAACACTCAGCTCAAAGTGACAACAGCCAAATACTATATCCCCAGCGGAAGATGCATACAGGCACGTGATTTTTCACATCCCAATGAAGATGGCAGTGTCGGACTTATTCCTGATTCACTTATATCCGAATTCAAGACAAAGAACGGCAGGACAGTGAAAGATGGAGGAGGAATTGCACCTGACGTTGAAATAATACCTGAACCTCTGAGCCAGATTACTACCGAACTTTATCTCCGTAACTTTATTTTTGATTTTGCATCCGAATATTACTGGTCACATCCTGATATTAAAACTCCGGATCAGTTTAAATTCACCGATAAGGATTTTAACGATTTCAGAGATTTTCTGAACAGACGGAAATTCACCTACAGGACAATGACTGAAGACTCTTTCAACGAACTGATATCCAACGCTAAGAAAGAAAAATACTATGAGACGAACAAGGATCTTTTTGCCTCACTTGAAAAGGATCTGGCGCATGATCTTGATGAGGATCTTGGACGTTTCAGGCAAGAAATTACCGACCTGATTGAAGATGAAATCATCACGAGGTATTTTTATGAAGGAGGAGCTATATCAAAGTCTGTTCTGAAGGATGAACAGGTTCTGAAAGCTGTTGAGATACTCAACGATCGTCAGAAATATAATTCAATCCTTAGCGGTAAAGCTACGGCCGTACCAATTACAAGAGCAAATAAACCGGATTCGGCCACAAAAGGCAATGTAACCTTCAATATGCCTCAGGAAGAAGCTATCTGATTGTCTGTAATAAGTCCGAAACTCTTATCTGACATAAGATCCGTTCTCATCAGCCACCTTCAAAAGGAGGTATTAATGCAACTTCATCACCATCGCTGAGGGGCCTGTTGTCATTCAGGATGTCACTGTTAAGGGATATCCTGAAATTGTAATGTATGATTTCCGGATAATCGTCCTGTATCCTTATCATCAGGTCTCCTGTCGATTTTGCAGAATAATAGACCCTGCAATCAGTTCCTGCCAGTTCAGCGAGAACACCTAAAAATAAAACCTTGATCTGCATCTTTCAATAAATTCAATTCCCCGGAACTCTTCTGCCGGCCTAAATCCGGCTCATTTGCTGAAGAGTTACCCGGTCAACTAAATCAATGTGCTTCAAACCAGCTCATTCCTGTACCCCAATCCACTTTAAGCGGAACATCCAGCTTTACAGCATTCGACATCTCATAAATGACCATTTCCGTGAGCCTGTCCAGTTCAGATAACTCCACCTCAAAAATAAGTTCATCGTGCACCTGTAAAATCATTTTGGAGCTGTAATGACCGGATCTCATCTTTTCATGGATCCTCACCATGGCAATCTTGATAATATCAGCTGCACTGCCCTGTATCGGGGCATTTATGGCATTCCTCTCGGCATTACCCCTGACCACCTGATTTCTTGATATTATATCAGGCAGATATCTCCTTCTGCCGAACATGGTAGTAACAAAACCTGCTTCTCTGGCTTTCCTTATACTTTCATCCATATAAACCTTGACACCGGGATATGAGGCGAAATACCCGTCAATGAGTTCTTTGGCTTCTTTCCTTCCGATGGTCAGCCTCTCTGACAGACCGAACGAAGAAATTCCGTATATGATCCCGAAATTAGCTGTTTTAGCCCTGCTGCGCATCTCCCGGGTAACATCCTTTAAATCCACTCCGAAGATCTTTGCAGCTGTGGCCGCATGGATATCATTTCCCGAAAGAAAATCTTCTATCATACTCCTGTCTTTGCTTAGGTGGGCCATCAGCCTCAGCTCTATCTGCGAATAATCCGCGGAAAGAAAGATATGTCCTGCCTCAGGAACAAATGCTTTTCTGATCTCTCTCCCCCTCTCATCTCTTACAGGTATGTTCTGAAGGTTTGGATTTATTGAGCTTAATCGTCCGGTTGCAGCAACAGCCTGGTTAAATGATGTATGGATACGTCCTGTTCTTGGATTGATCAGCTCCGGCAATGCTTCAACATAGGTAGATAAGAGCTTTCTCAGGCCCCTGTATTCAAGAACTTTGCCAATTATCGGATGTTTATTTACAAGCCTCTGAAGGATCTCTTCATTGGTAATGAACTGCTTTGTTTTTGTGACCCTTGCTTTATCATCGAGCTTCAATCTGATAAAGAGAATATCCCCAAGTTGCTTCGGGGAGGAAATATTGAATTCGGTTCCTGCCAGATCGTAAATTTCCTTTTCAAGTGAAATAATATCCTCTCTCAGCTTAACGGCGGTAACTTTAAGATCTTCCTGGTTCAACCTGACACCGTTCCTTTCCACAACTGCCAGCACATTGATAAGGGGCATTTCAATATTCTCCGAAAGGAACTCCAGACCTTCATCCCAGATCCTTGGGGCAAAAACATTCTTCAGCTGATAAGTTACATCCGCATCCTCAACAGCATATTCCTTAAGCACGCTAATATCGACCGACCGCATGTTTTTCTGCGTTGCTCCCTTCTCCCCAATAAGAGATTCGATATGTACAGGACTGTAGGAGAGATAGACCTCGGAAAGCAGATTCATATTATGCCTCATCTCCGGTTCGAGCAGGTAATGGGCTATCATGGTGTCGAAAAGCGGACCTTCGACCTCAATTCCGTAACCTGCAAGGACCTGGATATCGAATTTGAGATTCTGTCCTATCTTAAGCAGATTCTTATTCTCAAATACAGGTCTGATGATTTCAAGCAGTACCTGTGTTTCGTCTTTTGATTCAGGGAAATAAATGAGATAACCTGTACTTTTCTCCCATGAAAAAGCAAGCGATACAAGCCCGGCATCAAGCGGATTTATACTGGTGGTCTCAGTATCAAAACATACTTCCTTAAGAGTTAGAATTCTCCCGATCAGATCTTTGAGTCCATCGCTGTTATCTACAACAAGATAATTATGTTCCACTGAAGAAATGTCCGACTTCTCAACAGGAACGCTGACCTGCTCTGTTTCACCAAACAGGCTTCCCTGAAGCGAATCCTCCCTGCCCGCTACATTTCCCTTATTTTCAGTCTTATTATCCTGTTTTTCGATCCCTGCCAATATCCTGGAGGCTACAGTTCTGAATTCCAGTTCATCGAATAACTCCTTCATTTTAACGATATCAGGAGTCTCAAGTATAAGTTCATTTTCATCAAATCTGACAGGAACATTCCTGTCAATTGTTGCAAGCTTTTTGGATAGTATGATTTGATCGCGGAAGTTCTCAATAGTCTCTTTCAGCTTACCCTTCAGCTTGCCGGTATTTATAAAGAGTTCCTCAATATTCCCGTATTCGGAAACAAGCTTCATGGCAGTCTTTGGACCAACACCGGGAGCCCCTGGTATATTGTCGGCTGTATCACCCATAAGTGCGAGAACATCAATCACCTGCTCCGGCTTAACTACAGCAAATTCCTGCTGCACATCCTCAACTCCCCAGAGTATTGATTCATTCCCGTTTCTTGAAGGTTTTAGCATATACACATTGTCAGAAACCAGTTGTGCAAAATCTTTGTCAGGTGTGACCATAAAAGTTGTAAAACCTCTTTCGGAAGCTTCCCTCGACAATGTTCCGATAATATCGTCAGCTTCATAACCCGGGCAATCAATCACCGGTATCCTGTATGCTTCTATAAGTCTTTTAATGTATGGCACCGCTTTTCTGATATCCTCAGGAGTTTCATCTCTGTTGGCTTTATACTCGGGATACATTTCATGCCTGAAGGTGGGAGTCGATGTATCAAAAACAACAGCTATGTGGGTAGGTTTTCTTTTCTGAAGAACTTCATCGAGCGCCAGAAGAAATCCGAATACAGCTGATGTGTTCAGACCCTTTGAAGTCATCCTTGGGTTCTTTATAAAGGCATAATAGGCCCGGAAAATAAGAGCATAAGCATCCAGGAGAAAGAGGTTTTTGGGTTGATTTTCTGTCATGGGATCTTGAGTGATTGAGATGGAATGAGCCAGAGTAGCCTGAGTAAAGATGTATTCACAAATAATAATTAATTCTACCGGTCGCTCTTAACTCTTTTCTTCATTATCCTCTGCATACCATTCTGCACAGGACGTGGCAGTTTCATACAGTTTCACACTGTAGAGCCGGGTTCCCTGTGGCAGCAGCCGGGTTATCTTTACAGCAAAATCGGCTACAAGATTCTCACAGGTTGGCTGATAATCAACAACAACAGTATTTCCGAACAGTCTGGAGAACATTTCTCTCTTCTCGATGTCAAATTTCTTACTTACCACGACTGAATGATCGAAGACATCAATTATCTCCCGTCTTACAATCTTTTTCAGGTCGCCGAAATCTATAACCATTCCGTTCTTAGGACTATCTTCATCATTAAGAGGTCTTCCGGAAAGTGTAACAAAAAGCCGGTAAGAGTGTCCGTGAACATTCCTGCATGGGCCATCGTAATTCCACAGTACATGAGCCATCTCAAATGAAAATTCTTTGGTGACCCTTATCAGTGAAGTCATAAATCATGTTTTGAAATCCAGCTACAAAATTAACCAATCCCTTCGATAATGGTAAGGGAAAACCAAATGCTTTTAGGCGGTAAACATTCAAAATAACAGTTTGTTGATCAAAGGTTAATATAAATGCTTATCTTTGCGACCTTTGGTCAAGGCTAAAATTTAGGGAAGATGGTAAACAGTGCGAGGAAATTGACATTCCCTTCAGTGTTTGAAGAGACTCTCTCAAAATACGGAGAATGTGGAGCTTATGCATTTGTCGGAGATGAGCCAATCAGTTATAAAAATGCTTACGGCAAGATTACTGAATTGACTGCCATTCTGGAATCAAATGGGATTTCAAAAGGAGACAGGGTCGCAATACTCAGCAATAATATGCCTAACTGGGGCATTGCATACTTCGCTATAACATTCATGGGCGCTATTGCAGTTCCTATACTGCCAGACTTTTCGGCAACAGAAGTTCTGAATATTCTGGAACATTCCGGATCGGTGGCATTATTTGTTTCAACTGCCCTTCAGTCAAAAATTATTGGGTACAATGCAGGCTTAATTATCCAGACGGATGATTTGACCATACTGGAAGGAAGTTCTGCTTCAGATTTCCCCGACAGCGATATAAAATCTGAAAAGGATCATAATGTTGATGAGGATGATATTGCATCTATTATTTACACATCAGGCACTACAGGAAGGTCGAAAGGCGTCATGCTGACGCATAGGAACATTATATTTGATGCCATGAAAGGCAGGGTTATCCAGCCTATTTCAGAGGATGACAGATTCCTTTCAGTTCTTCCTCTTTCTCATTCGTATGAGAACACGCTTGGGTTAATACTCCCGATGCTTGCCGGATCATGTGTTTACTATATGAAGAAACCACCTACACCATCGGTGCTTATTCCTGCTCTTGCACAGATCAGGCCTACTATGATGTTAACTGTGCCGCTGATTATTGAGAAGATATATTACAATAAGATCAAACCGGCTTTAACAGGTAATTTCCTCACAAAATATCTGTATAGGATCCCCTTCATACGGACAAAAATGAATGCTGCAGCCGGTAAGAAGCTATTCGCCACATTCGGTGGAAAGCTTAAGTTTTTTGGTATAGGAGGATCCAAACTTAACAGTGCTGTGGAAAAATTCCTCATAGAAGCCAGATTCCCCTACGCGATTGGTTATGGTCTTACTGAGTCTGCCCCTTTGCTCGCGGGAGCCAATCCTTCAAATTCTGTATATGAATCCACGGGCCCATCTATTGAAGGAATAGAGCTTAAAATACATGAACCTGATGCCAGAACAGGTGAAGGTGAAATATGGGCAAAAGGTCCCAATATCATGAAGGGATATTACAGGGAACCCGAAATGTCTGCTGAAGTATTGTCTCCTGACGGCTGGTTCAAAACAGGGGATTTAGGATCACTTGACAGTAAAGGAAATCTTTATATCAAGGGAAGGATCAAAAATATGATCGTCGGGGCCAGTGGAGAGAATATATACCCGGAAGAAATAGAATCTGTCATCAATAATTTCCATTATGTGACTGAATCGCTTGTAATACAGCAGAAAGGCAAGCTGGTCGCATACGTACACCTCAACATGGAAGAGCTTGAGAAAAAATACTATAATCTCAAGGCCGACATGACAAAACAATTGGAAGAAAAGAAAGAGGAACTTCTTGCAGAGCTGAAGGAATATGTAAATTCGAATGTCAGTAAATTCTGCCAGATCAATAAGGTTGTTCTCCAGCCGGTACCATTCCAGAAAACAGCTACTCTGAAAATTAAAAGATTTCTTTATACCTGATCTTACCAGTTTCAGGTTGAACGGCACATCCCGGGTTTAAAGACACTGGGAAAAACCTTATGTTATCCGGTTGATATTTATCTGATTATAATCCGTAAGCGGTAGAAATCAATGTTTCACAATATAGGCATCCACTTCCGCATGCCACTCATCGAGATCAAGGGTCTTTTCTTCTGTAGGTTTATTAAATAACAAATCGACCAGATACCGGGGCTTTTTTCCTCCAATGAACATGGATTTTGTACAGGAAACACAGTACACCACAACATTATCTTCAGGCATCTGTGACGCCCTCTTTTTCATCTGTATTTTTACTTTTCCTACAGTAATATCTCCATAAAAACCATCTCCGCAGCAGATACTTTTCTCTCTGGTTTTTTCCGGTTCTGAAATTCCGATATTCATTTCCCGAAGTAGTTGCCGGACTGAATTATGCACCTTTGGATTATCCCTGACTGGGCAGGCATCCACAATAGCCATTTTTTCGCCTTTATAATCAGGAAATTCAAATGCCCTGTCTCCTGCTATAAATTCCCAGAGTGAGACTGTGGAAACACCCTTATAAAAACTCCCGAACCGTTTGTCGCAACCAGGGCACACATTAATGATCCTTAGATTCTTTTTATCCGGCGGATTATGTCTGCAACATGTAAGATACATGTCCATTTTTCCGAGTCTCATGTTCAGATATTCATGGACTTCACTGGCAAGGTCTGACTTATATATCATAAGTGCACATCCAGGTGCAAAGGCATATTTCAATTCCATGTACCGTTGATTATGAAAACAATTTCAGTAAACTCTCAGATGGTTCTCAAAGGTAGACGCTTTTTGCAAATAATTATATGGCCTGCCATTTCCGGAATATTTTTCCTGAAGCAAATCACTAACTGTTTCCTGTTACTGTAAAATGGATCTAATATGGATTTGAATAAAAAAAGGGCATTGAGCCCTTTTCCTTATACCAGCAATTTAATTTTCAACTATTTAGCAGCTGCAGCGTATCTTTTGTTTACCTCCTCCCAGTTTACAACACTCCAGAAGGCCTCTATATAATCGGCTCTTTTATTCTGATATTTAAGGTAATATGCATGTTCCCAGACATCAATGGTCAGAAGCGGAGTACCTTTAATTGTTGAAATATCCATCAGAGTATTATCCTGGTTGGGAGTGTTGCCAACAGCTAATGCTTTGTCGCTGTTTATATAAAGCCAAGCCCATCCGCTTCCGAAGCGTGTTTTAGCGGCATTACTGAAACCTTCCCTGAATTTTTCAAATGACCCGAAATATTTTGTGAAAGCTACATTCAGTTCTACTGACGGTCCTGATGACTTAGGAGCAAGACTTTGCCAGAAGAAATTATGATTATAATATCCTCCTCCATTATTTCTGACAGCATCAGGCTGCTTTGAGATGGATGTAAATATTTCAGTTACAGGAGTATTTTCAAGCGGTGTTCCTTTAATTGCGTTTACCAGGTTATTAAAATAGGTCCTGTGATGTTTGTCATAATGGATCTCCATTGTCCTGGCATCAATATATGGTTCAAGTGCGTCATATGCATAAGGGAGTGGCGGGAATTCGAGTACAGGTGCACTTTCTAATCCTTTGGCATTTACAGAATGGTCATTATTGCCCATAACTTCCGGACTTACATATGCTACCGCAGCCGCGAGTCCGATTGATTTTACAAATTTTCTCCTTTCCATAACTTTTATTTTTTGATTAAACAATCCGGGAATGAATTAGTTCATAACACAAAAATAAATTAAGCTTAACATTATGATTTTTGGCACTTTTGAGCTGTAACCCGGGGAATTTCATATTTTTATAAAGGATTATGCAACTGTCTATCTCTAAATTTATTAAACCATGAAAAACCATAAGCTGATTTACAGGTACTTTACTTCGGCATTTCTGACAGGGATCCTTTTAATCTACGGTTGCAATTCCAGGCCCGGTAAGGCACTTCAGCCAGGGGAATTATTGAAAACCGAGGTTTCCATAGGAGGGATGACATGCACGGGGTGTGAGCAGACTATCATGAAGAGTGTAGGAAAAATGGAAGGTATTGCATCAGTCACAGCTTCGTTTGCCTCCGGAAAAGCGCTGGTTGAATTCTACCCTTCTGTTACTGATACTGCTAAAATACGAGGCGCGATAACAGGTTCAGGGTATACAGTCACTGGTTTCAGTAAAATAGATACAATAAACGCTACTCCCAGATAATACAGGATTAATCACAGCTTTCAAAAAAATCTTTATGGATCCCGAAAAAAAGAAAGAAGAGAGTGAAGAATCAAAAATTGACGAAATACTGGAATCATCCCGGCGGGAATTCCTGAAGAAGGTTGGAATTGCAGGCGCGGCATCAATTGCCGGTGCGGCGGCGGTTTATTCTGGTTTCAGGTATGAGAAATCCAAATCTTCAGGGGATACTGTTAAGGTTCTTACCTCCGACAACCGGCTTGTCGAGATACCAGCTGATCAGGTCAGGGATTATAAAAAACCGCTCAGGTTGCTCCAGAAAATCGGAAGAGAGGGTATTTCCGGAAAAAGGTGGGTTATGGTTATTGATCTTTCCAAATGCAGGAACGCAAGAAAATGTGTTGCCGCGTGTCAGGGATCTCATCATCTCAGACCTTATGAATACCATATAAATACTTTGGAGATGAAGGAGTCGGAACACACTCCCGAATATTACATGCCAAAGCCCTGCCAGCATTGTGATAATCCTCCATGTGTTTCTGTTTGTCCGGTCGATGCAACCTTCAAACGTCAGGATGGTATTGTGCTGATAGATAATGAAAGATGTATCGGATGCAGATTCTGTATGGCTGCCTGTCCTTATTCGGCAAGAATGTTCCACTGGCAGGAGCCATTAAACGTTGAAGCAGATAAAGGCAAGGTATATAATATCGAACTTAATGTACCTCAGAAAAAAGGCACTATCTCAAAGTGCCTTTTCAGCGCCGACCGGCTCAGGGAAGGTTTGCTTCCATACTGTGTTTCAGCCTGCCCTAACGGAGTATTTTATTTCGGTGATGAGAATGAGAATGCTGTGACAAATGGAACAACAAAGGAGACTGTTATTCTGAGCGAATTACTTGAGAAGAATGGAGGATACAGGCTTATGCCCGAGCTGGGTACAAAACCCAGGGTTTATTACCTTCCGCCTAAAAACAGGATATTCAAATTTGAAAAAGGAGAACCAAAGGAATATAAAGAAACCACATAATTGCCGGGAAAATGGAAGCATTTTTATTCAGTTCCGAGCGATACAGACAAAAGCTCGACGAAGTTTCGTCCGACATACTGAAAAGCGTCAGGATAAACCGTGGCTTTATTCTTTGGATGGGCTTTTTATTCACCCTCCTGGCTGTCTGCCTGTATGCCTATTCCATACAGCTTAAAAAAGGATTGGGTGTTACCGGTTTACGCGACTATACCAGCTGGGGAATTTATATCGCCAATTTCGTGTTTTTCGTTGCCACAAGCCTTGTTGGTATGCTGATCAGTTCTGTTCTCGGGCTCACCGGGGCAAAATGGATCAAGCCAATAGCCAGGATAGCGGAAATTATTGCTGTAGCTTTTGCTGCCGTGGCCGGCCTTGTAATTATTTCAGATATGGGAAGGCCCGAAAGGCTTCCATACGTTTTTATGTACGGAAGGATACAATCTCCTATTCTCTGGGATGTGACTGTGGTTACAACATATTTCTTCATAAGTCTGTTACTCTGGTTTTTCCCGATCGTTCCCGATCTTGCAATAGCCCGCAACAGGCTTGATGGCAGGCCGGCTTTACTTAAGAAGTTATATGAGATCCTATCGTTTAACTGGACTCACCATGAAAAACAATATAAGATCATGAAGCAGGCGATGCGTATCCTGCTTATTCTGATCATTCCTCTTGCTTTCGCGATCCATACTGTAACTTCATGGCTCTTTGCAGTGACACCAAGGGCCGGCTGGGACAGCACCATATTCGGACCCTATTTTATTTCCGGCGCTTTTGTTTCCGGCACTTCAGCAGTTATTATCGCCATGTATTTCTTCAGGGTTAATTTCAAACTTGAGAAATTTCTCACAGAAGATCACTTTGAAAAGATCGCCCGTGTTTTGATACTGGTTTCCATATTGTACATTTACTTTAATATCAACGAATTTCTGGTTCCGGGATATAAACTTAAGGCTGCTGACGCGATTCACCTGAAGGAACTCTTTACAGGTAATTATGCACCCCTGTTCTGGTCTGTCCAGCTTGCCGGACTTGTACTTCCTGTTATTCTTCTTCTTTTCAAAAGGATGAAGAAACCTTTGCCGGTCATGATAATTTCGGTATTTGTTCTGATCGCTGCCTGGTTTAAGAGATATATCATTGTCATACCACCTCAGGCGCATCCTTATCTTCCGGTCCAGAATGTACCCGAAAAATGGCATGTTTACACTCCGACTTTAATAGAACTATCCGTCACAATAGCAGCATTTACCCTGGTTATGATCATCATAACCCTCCTGTCCAAGCTGTTCCCTGTTATTCCAATATGGGAAATGGCGGAAGAAGAAACAATGAAAGAAACCAATAAGGAAACCATCAGCTAATAGTATTGCATGAAAAGAATTTTAATTATCATTCTGATCTCAAAGCTGGTCCTTCCTGTTTTAAGGGCCCAGGAATGGATAGTTCCCGAAGAAAAGAAAGGCAGGCTAAGCACGTTCCCTTTTGATGATAATACAAAAAAAGCAGGTGAAAAGCTTTTTACAGTCACCTGTATGTCATGTCATGGTTCTCCGGGAAAGGGGAATTTTTTAAAACTTGTTCCACCCCCTGGAGATCCGGCAACTGAAAAAATTCAGCACAACACCGATGGTGAGATTTTTTATAAAGTAACTGAAGGAAAGGGACAAATGCCGGCCTTTAAAAGCGTCCTTACCCAGACAGAGATCTGGAATATCATATCATATCTCAGAAGTTTCAATGACAAATATAAACAGCAGGTAATGAAGATTATCTCCTCATCGGCATATCCAGGAGCTGTCGTCAGTATTCTGCTTTCCTTTGACAGGTCTGAGAATAGTATTGATCTGAAGGCGATTGCTGTTAAGGATAATACCAATGTGCCTGTATCGGGGGCAGGGGTCAGATTACTTGCTGAAAGGAGGTTTGGTCACCTGCCGGTAGATGAAGAAAAGATCACAGGAAAAGATGGAACTGCTTCATTCAGATTACCGGCAAATCTTCCAGGTGATACTGCCGGAAATATCAGGTTCAGCGCAAGATTCACTGATGAGGAAAAGTTCGGAGATACTTCAAAGGATACGGTGATGAATGCTGGTGTCAGAATAGTGCCCGTGAGTCTTGTTGCCCAGAGAGCTATGTGGAACAATGTCAGGAAAGCTCCTGTCTGGATAATCCTGACCTACAGCCTTGGTGTTCTTATCGCGTGGGGATTCATTTTTCTGGTACTTATGAAGCTGCGCGATATATTTATTATCGGCGCGACACAAACAGGTAAAACTCCCGGTGAAGAGATTTAGTTCAAAGTAACCAATAACGATTGATTATGAAAAACATCACAGCAGCCGGAAGGATACTGTTCGCATTGCCATTTGCAATATTCGGTATCAACCATTTTCTTATGATGGACTATTATGTAGGAATGCTTACTTCATTCATTCCTCTGGGAGCATATACAATTGTTCTTACGGGACTTATGCTCATTATCGCGAGTATAAGTATAATAACAAAGAAGTTCGTTAAAATATCTACACTATTTCTGGCCGGTTTGCTTCTGATTTTCATTCTTACGATACATATACCGCACATTATATCGGGTCTGGATAAAACAGCCACCCTGATCGCCCTTTTAAAAGATATTTCATTGATGGGCGGTTCACTCATGATTGCAGGAACTTATTATGAAGAGGAATCTGTAAAGAAATAAGAAAATATGAAAAAAATTGCCGCAATTTTATTCCTGATCTCTTTTTCAGGAATTCTGATAAGCCAGACCACTGTTAAAAATGGTATTTCAAGACCGGATGTAGAGATAGGTATCATTGAACATCTGGGAGATACGATTCCGATGGATCTTCATTTCCTCGACGAATCGGGTGATACTGTAACTCTCAGACAGATAATAGACCGGCCGGCAATCCTGTCGCTTGTTTATTTTGACTGCCCTAATCTGTGCAGCCCGCTTATGGATGGTATAGCCGATGTAGCAGGTAAACTCGATATGGAATTAGGAAAGGATTACAAGATCATCACAATCAGTTTCAATACAAAAGATACCCCGGAAAAAGCTAAAATCAAGAAAGTCAATTTTGTACAGAAAATAAGCAAAGAACATCAAAAAGATTGGGTGTATCTCACAGGTGATCAGGAGAATATAAACCAGATCACTGAAGCGGTCGGTTTCAGATATAAGGCTCAGGGTCTGGATTTTGCACATGCATCGGCAATTTTTGTGCTTAGCCCGAAGGGAAAAATCACCCGTTATCTTTATGGGCTTACATTCCTCCCCTTTGACGTCAAAATGGCGCTCATAGAAGCGCAGAAAGGAGTGGCAAGGCCAACAATAAACAGGATCCTGGAATATTGCTTTGCCTACAATCCCAGCAGTAAAACCTACACAATACAGATCACCAGGATTATCGGTACCATGACCCTGATAGTAGCACTTATCGTTTTTCTAGCACTCATCCTGAAGAAAAAGAAAAAACAATAATCCAATTATTATGAGCAATTCTGAAAAAGAACCCTATGTCAGTTATCTGCAGTACAGGGGAAAGTATAAGGGTATCTTATCCTGGCTCCTTACCACTGACCATAAAAAGATTGGCTTGCTGTATTTATACAGTATTATAGCCTTCTTTTTTGTTGGTGCAATACTTGGTTTACTGATGAGGATTGAGCTGATCGCTTCTGGAGAAACAATAATGGGGCCTCAAACCTATAACGGGATGTTTACGATTCATGGAATCATTATGATCTTCGTAATTGTCATCCCTGCCCTACCGGCAATTTTCGGGAATTTTTTTCTCCCTGTTATGATCGGTGCAAGGGACGTGGCTTTTCCAAGGCTTAATCTCCTTTCATTTTACCTCTTCATCATAGGAGCGATCTTCGGTGTTCTGTCGCAGTTCATCGGGGGAGGCGCTCCTGACACAGGATGGACATTTTACGTGCCATACAGTGCCCAGTCTTCTACAAACGTAATTTATGCCCTTATCGCTGCCTTCATTCTTGGGTTTTCATCCATACTGACAGGACTTAACTTCATCGTGACAATGCACAGGATGAGAGCTCCGGGGATGGGATGGTTCAGGATGCCATTGTTCCCGTGGTCACTCTATGCAACTGCCTGGATACAGGTTCTGGCTACTCCTATCGTGGGTATTACTCTTCTCATGGTAATAGCCGAAAGGGTACTTCATATTGGATTTTTTGATCCTGCGCTGGGAGGAGATCCGGTGCTTTTCCAGCATCTTTTCTGGATATACTCACACCCTGCAGTTTATATCATGATTCTCCCGGGAATGGGTATAGTAACTGAGATTTTTCCGACATTCAGCCAGAAACCTGTATTCGGTTACACCGCCATACTTTTTTCAAGTCTGGCTATTGCATTTGTAGGCTATTTTGTCTGGGGTCATCATATGTTCACAGCAGGTATCAGCTATGGATCAAGATGGTTTTTTTCCTTTCTCACATTTATTGTGGCTATTCCCAGCGCAATTAAAGTTTTCAACTGGGTATCAACTATGTATGGAGGATCGATAGATCTAAAACCGCCTCTTCTCTATGCAATTTCTTTTATATTTCTGTTCATGATCGGCGGTTTTACAGGTCTGACTCTTGGTTCTGTCGCAACTGATATCCAGGTACACGATACATCTTTTGTGGTAGCTCATTTTCACTATATAATTTTTGGAGGTATGGGGTTTGCTTTTTTCGCCGGGATACATTACTGGTTTCCCAAGATGTTTGGAAAGATGTATAATTTCAGAATTGCCAATATAGCGTGGGGTATTCTTTTTCTCGGATTTAACCTGCTGTACTTTCCTCTTTTCATTATGGGAATTCAGGGGATGCCACGACGTTATTTCGATTATCTTCCCCAGTTCCACACAGGGCACTTTATATCAACCATCGGAGCTTTCATTCTTTTCGCAGGTCTTATCACAATGGTGGCGAACTTAATCTATCATGCACACAGGGGAGAACCTGCCCCAGCTAATCCCTGGAAAGGAGTCACACTTGAATGGCAGATACCTTCTCCTCCCCCACATGAGAATTTTGATGTTATTCCTGAAATTAAAACTAAACCATATCTTTTCGGAACTCCGGACGGGAATTAAAACTGACGTATATGTCAACACAAGCTATTCATAACGAACATATTGACCGCGAAACCGGAAAATTAGGCATGTGGATATTCCTGTTCACTGAGCTTTTTCTCTTCGGAGGACTTTTTCTCGTTTATGCAGTATTCAGGGCGAAGTATTCAAATGATTTTCATTCTGCTGCTCACGAATTAAATGCATTTATAGGCACTCTTAATACTGTCATTCTTCTTGTCAGCAGCATGACCGTGGCGATGTCTGTCACGGCAGTGCAAGAGAACAAAAGAAGACTTGCCATCTTCCTGATCTTCTGCACTCTTCTGCTCGCCGGACTTTTCATGGTCAACAAGTATTTCGAATGGTCACATAAATTCGAATTGAAGCTATATCCCGGATCGGAAGTTCTGAAGAACCTCCCTCAGGGTGAATTGCTTTTCTTCGGACTTTACTATATGATGACTGGTCTTCATGCTTTACACGTCCTGATCGGTATGGTACTTCTTACCATAAATATCATTAAAGTCAGGTCAGGCAGTATTAACCGGGATCATTATCTTCTTCTCGAAAACAGCGGCCTCTACTGGCATCTGGTAGATCTGATCTGGATCTTCCTTTTCCCCCTTCTATACCTTATAACTTAAACCAAGAGAATGATGAAGAACGCAGAAACGCATATTTCAGGCTATTATTCCCTTGCAATCGTACTGATTGCACTCCTCATTCTGACAACAGTGTCTGTCACCGCAACCGGCTGGCATCTGGGGCCGTTTACTGTCGCCCTGGCCCTGCTTATAGCAAGTATAAAGGGAGCAACTGTTATAATTAATTTCATGCATGTGAAGTTTGAAAATCTCTTCATTAAGCTTATGGTATCAGGTGTATTCGTATTATATGCACTTGTCATAATTATCACATTCATAGATTATTATTTAAGATAAAAATATGTTTACAGGAGCATCAAATCTTGCAGCCGGAGTTGATAAAGCATTCATCTTTATCTTTTCCATAGCAGCTTTTTTCATCATAGGAATATCTGCCTTTATGATTTATACAGTTATCCATTTCAGAAGAAGTAAAAGACTACCCGCCAGACAGTTTTCCGGTAGTGTTACCATGGAGATCATATGGACAGTTATTCCCCTTATTATAGTTATGATTATGTTTAATTACGGATGGAAGGGCTTTTCGCCCATGAGACAAGTTCCGGCAGACGCCATGAAGGTAACAGCAATAGGCAGAATGTGGGAATGGGAATTTGATTATGGAAACGGACTGAAATCGAAAGAACTTGTTTTACCATTAAATAAGCCCGTCAGGGTCGGACTGAAATCGGAAGATGTCAATCACTCCCTTTTCATTCCCGCTTTCAGGGTAAAAGAAGATGTAATTCCGGGATATGAGAATTATCTCTGGTTCATCCCAACCATAACAGGTGAATACGAAATCCTGTGCACTGAGTATTGCGGATTACTGCATTCCGGGATGTTAAGCAAGGCTAAAGTCCTGGAACAGGCTGAATATGACAAATGGTTCAGTGAACTTAAAACAAAAGCTGTACCTGTTGAAGCCGATGGATATCTCCTCATTCGGAATACCGGATGCATAGCCTGTCATTCTCTGGATGGCACTAAACTGGTAGGCCCATCATTCAGGAATATATTCGGCAGGGAGAGGTCCGTGATGGAAGGAGGTAAAGAAGTAAAAGTCAGAGCAGACGAGAATTATCTCCATAATTCGATCATTAATCCTGATCAACAGGTGGTAACCGGATTCAGTAAAGGTCTCATGAAATCCTATAAGGATGTACTGAAAGAGGAAGATATCAAGACAATTATTGACTATTTCAAAACGCTAAATGATACCGGACAGGTCAAATAATTTTCTTTCCCCTTTTGCAGATCTGATAAAGCCAAGGCTGACGCTTGCAGTTACACTTTCATCGGTTACCGGCTATTTTCTTCATCGCGGGTTGGCAGATTTAAGCCTTGTTTTTCTTGTGTTCGGGGTATTCTTTCTGGCTTCCGGTTCAGCTGTTATGAATCAGTATTCTGAAATGAATTCTGATGCTATGATGAACAGGACAAAAAACAGGCCACTTCCTGCAGGTAAAATTTCTGGGAATCAAGCATTTTTAACGGCCTGCATACTGTTTATTTCAGGAGGAAGCCTTCTTGCCTTTAACGGAATTCCACCCTTTTTACTCGGTATTCTGACCGTTTTTCTTTATAATATACTCTATACCCGGCTTAAAAAACTTACTATTTTCGCCATAATTCCCGGAGCTCTAGTGGGGGCCATACCTCCTGTTATCGGATATACTTCTGCAGGAGGATATTTCCTTGATCCTGGGATATTGGCTTTCTCCGGGTTCATGTTCCTCTGGCAACTTCCGCATTTCTGGCTGATAATAATTAAATACGGAAAAGATTATAACAAGGCTGGTTTCCCGAATCTTTCAAAATATTTGAATGGCATACAAATCAGATATCTTGTGTTTATCTGGGTACTCATCTCTACTACATATCTGCTTTTGTATTTCACTTTCACAAAAACGGTTAACGGGATTCTTTTTATTCTGTTCAGTATACTCAACATAATTTTTATTGCAGCATTTTACAGGTTACTTTTCAGAGACAAATCATCGGGAGAGATCAGACCCGCTTTTATTCTCATAAATTCCTTCAGCCTGTGTTTAATGTTTATTCTCATTACCCTTTCTATACTGAAGGGGATCTGAGCAATTATTCAATTGCTCAGCACAATATATCTTCAATTAATATGTTTTTAGATTCCGAGTTTATATCTTTGCCGAAATGTTGATTTCGGGTTTCTTCGATATCATGAATAAGTAAAAATCATATGAAAAGATTGATACCGTTCTTAATTATCTGTGTAATCCCATCTTTAGTACTTAACAGCTGTAAAAAGGAAAAGGGTGATCCGCCCTCATTACCTTCCTATGAGACCATGGTGATTGACTTCAGTAATTTTACCTCTCTGAAAAGATCAGCCGAGACTGAACCTGTGAAAGGAACGGAAAGCAGCACCTGGCAATTTGCAGCCAATCTGGTCAGTATCTGGAATACACTGATATCTGAAAATACTATTGTTCCCCTGGCGGCATATCAGGCGGCTTCCTCAGGAAAAGCATCATACGTTTCAGAAAATGTCTGGCAATGGAGTTACAATTTTACTGCTTCATCATCCTCATATAAAGCAAGACTGGTTGGTAAAACTGCTTCAGGCACCGTGACATGGAAAATGTATATAACCTCTGAGGGTACCAGTTCTTACAAGGATTTTCTCTGGATAGAAGGTACTTCCAAGACGGACGGATCAGCTGGTCAATGGAAATTTCACAGGAGTCCTACCTCCGATGTACAGATATTCAAAATTGACTGGTCAAAAAGCGGAGATGAGATTACTGCCGTGGTTTACACATATGTCATCAATGATACTTTCAAAGACAGTTATATCAATTACCATCTCAATTCCACCGGATTCGATGCCGGCTATATAATCCACTTCTCCGACAACTCCTATTCAGATGCCCAGATCGAATGGAATATAACCACCCGTGACGGACGACTTCAATGTGTCGACTATCTTCAGGATGACAGCTGGTACTGCTGGGATACAAACAAGATAAATAAGATCTGCGAATAGACCAATTCCGAACCATATTCAACAGGAGAGCAAGGTCAGTGGGCTGCCAGATTTTTCAACGAATCCGGTTCGAGTATTTTTATTCCATCGATACTATTTGTCGCGTTTATCATTGATCTTGCTATATCAGCGCTTTCCATTGCCCTGAACCTCGACATTTTACCGACAAACAGCGGATTTACAGCCTTCATAATGAACTTAATTATTGATTCTCCGGTTCGTTTTTCATCTCTTTTACCAAGAAGAAATGAAGGACGTACAATGATAATGCTGCTGAATGGGAGTTTCTGAAGACCTTTCTCCATTTCACCTTTTATCCTCAAATAATAGTTGGAGGACTTTTCATCAGCGCCGACCGATGAGATGACAATCAGTTTGTGAACACCGTTTTTAGATGCGATGGAAGCAATCTTTACAGGCAGATCACGGTCTATCTTTTCCATATTACTTACAGAACCTGCTTTTTTAATAGTGGTTCCTGTACAGATAAATAGTTCATCTCCTATGATACTTTTGTCCGATGCATCCAGGTTATCAAAGTCAATTATATGTTCTTCGATTTTCTGATTTACGATCAGATCTGTTGGATGGCGTACAAAGATTCTGACCTTATCGCAATGTTCTGAACCAGCCAGTTGTAACACGAGCGATTTTCCCACAAGGCCGGTGGCACCGAAAACGAGTACTGTTTTTCCTGCCATTTTTCTGGATTTTAACGGATGAAAGATACAAAATGCTTTTAAAATGAACCTTATCCGATAACAAAGCGTTACATGGAAATTCAATATTTTTTTTTGTATTTTGCGCAACTGATTTTAACAACTTTATCATGTCGCTGGGAAAGAAATCTGTACTGTTCATTATCCTGATCCTTTTAGCCGATCAGGTGCTCAAGTTCTGGGTAAAAACACACATGGAGATCGGACAGGAAATACGTTTACTGGGTAATTGGGGCATTCTTCATTTTATCGAGAATAATGGAATGGCATTCGGATTGGAAATGGGAGGTAAGGGAGGTAAATTTTTCCTTAGTATGTTCAGGATCCTGGCTATTGGCGGAATTGGCTGGTTCCTTGTTTCACTTATTCGCAGGAAAGCAAATCTGGGTATTATTCTTGCTGTGAGTGCTATTTTTGCAGGTGCTGTAGGCAATATTATCGACAGTGCATTTTATGGTTTAATTTTCAGTGAGAGTTACAGCCAGCCGGCAGTTTTGTTTCCTCCTGGTGGAGGCTACTCCTCGTTTCTGCATGGAAGGGTTGTAGATATGTTCTATTTTCCGATTATTGATACTCACTGGCCATCCTGGTCACCGTTCAGGCCGGGAGAATCACTGGTTTTTTTCAGGCCTGTGTTTAATATTGCCGATTCAGCAATTACGTGTGGAGTTCTTTCAATTATACTGTTTCAGAAAAAGATGTTCAGAGATCTTTCTTGAGAATTGCAGATTTCTGAATTTATTGCTGACAGCTGCTGCTCACATTCTTAAGTATAGCTTTCAGATTTGGATGTTTGAGAGAATAGAGTGTATTCTTGCCTTCCCTTCTGGATTCAAGTACTCCCCTGTCTCTGAGAATAACCAGATGATGTGATGCAGTTGACTGTTCAATTCCAAGGATATTTTGAATTTCTGTGACTGTTCTTTTTTTCCCGTCTTCCAGGCACCCAACAATTGAAATCCTTATAGGATGAGCAATAGCCTTTAACATGTTTGCTGCCCTTTGCAGGTCTTCGGGTGTTAGTTCATTGAAGTCCATATGAAGGAATTTAAACACAAAGATATGTAAATGCTGTAAAAGGAGAAATTCGCAAAGGCCGGCTTGCCGTTCAACTGTTATTCCGGCAGATAAATGATGGTCAGATTGATGAAATGAATTTAGTATATTTGGAATAAATAAATCGATATGCCAGTCCTAACACAAATCAGGAAACCGGTCGAGAAAGAGATGGCTGAATTCGAAGCCTACTTTGACAGGACTATGCGCAGCGACATTCCGTTATTAAAGATTATTCTTAATTACATACTTAGGCGCAAGGGGAAACAAATGAGGCCCTTGCTGGTTTTTCTTTCCGCCAAACTGAATGGTGAAATTTCCGAGGCAACCTGTCTGGCCGCCACATTCATAGAACTCTTGCATACAGCATCTCTTGTACACGATGATGTGGTTGATGACGCCAATGAAAGAAGAGGCGCTCTTTCAATCAACGCATTATGGAATTCAAAAATAGCTGTTCTGGTAGGAGACTATCTGCTTTCCAAAGGTATGCTGATAAGTGTTGAGAAGAACCGGCTTGATATGCTTGAAATAGTCTCAGATGCCGTTAAATCGATGAGTGAGGGAGAACTTTTGCAGCTGCAGAAAGCAAGAAAACTGCACCTGAAAGAAGATGATTATTTCAGGATCATAAAAAGCAAAACAGCAGCGCTTATATCAGCATGTACCGCATGCGGAGCAAGATCAGTGACAGGAGATCAGGAGACAGTTCAACTGATGAAAGATCTGGGAGAGAACATCGGAATTGCATTTCAGATACGCGATGATCTGCTCGACTATGAAAGGACCGGACTCACCGGAAAAATTGCCGGAAATGATATCAAAGAAAGAAAAATAACCCTGCCACTCATTCATGCACTGGAACATGCTTCCTATCTGAAGAAAAGAGAAATCATCAGCATAGTTAAAAGTCATAAAAAAACAAGTGCTCAGATCGATCAGGTTATCAATTTCGTTCTGGAAAACGAAGGAAAAGAATATACCGAAATGAAAATGAACCAGTATCGTGATAAAGCTCTGGCTATCCTGGATACATTTCCCGGCTCAGAGGTCAGAGAATCGATGAAAACATTTGTTTATTATACCACATCGCGACAGAAATAGGATTATCTTTTCACTCTGCGTGTAGTTCTATCTTCACAACTTTCTCCAGGTCTTTTACATAATACCGTGAACCGAGCCAGAATAATATGGATCCTATGACCAGGAACACCGGAAGTATCCCCAGTGCAGTGCTAATATTGGTACGATCATATAACCTTCCTATCACTATTGGAGAAGTTGAAGCGCCGAGAAGGTTTTGCACCAACACGGCAATTGCATAGGAAGTTGCCCTCAGTCCGGGATGAATAACATCCTGAGTTACAGCTGAGGCCCCTGAAATAAATGAAAGTACAAGAACCCCGAAAATAAGAAGAGCAATATACTGAAATGTGCCTTTGAGAAAGACAAGAGCAATAAACAATGTCAGAGCAGATAAAATAGTTGATAATGCCGGATATACAAGTCTGGCATTAATAAGCTTTTTTCTCCAGAGGTCGGTCAGATAACCACCAAGAGGGGCGCCTATTATTGCGAGAGCCATTACCGCGCTGGCCATTTGCCCAGCCTTTTCCTGCGGAATATTTCTCATTTTCTCGAAATATGTCGGAAGCCAGGTCAGCAGAGAAGTAGTTACAAAAATAACCGACGCGATCCCGAAATATGTGAATAATACCGAAGGCCTCGAAAGAAATTCCCTGATGATATCTTTGCTTTCCATTTTTACAGCTTTTCTGTTACTGTCGACAAACGAAAGATCCACCGTTTTATAATCCTTGACAAATAGGAATAATATCGAGACAATAAACCCCGGAATCGCCACAATTCCAAATGCATGTTTCCAGCCAAGCCTTACTGCAATGATACCGCCAAGAAGAACGCCGATCGCCGATCCCAGCGGAATGGATGCATTCCATATCCCCATCATTTTAGCACGTTTATCAATAGGGTACAACCCTGATATCATTGCAGTACCTCCAGGTGCATAACCAGCCTCTCCTATTCCTATCAGAAGACGTGTCATAAAGAGCTGTACGAAATTTCCGGTAAGTGCACAGAGGGCTGTGGAAATGCTCCACATTGTTGCCATAATACCGATTGTCTTTGTTCTGCTCCACCTGTCAACCAGTAATGAGACCGGAAATGTAAGAATGACTATTGCCCAGTAAACAGCCGACATCAGCATACCGCTCTGGGTATGACTTATCCCCCAGTCGCGTTCTATAGATGTGAACATTGAAGTTACAACTGTCCTGTCAATGTAATCAAACATATAGAGCAGGAACAAAAGGATAAAAACATAATTGGAATATCCTTTTGAGAAAAGGTATCCCCCACGGTCATCACGCTTCATCTTGAACTGGTTGTTTAATTAACCTTAACGCCAAGGTATGTAAAAATTGATGTCAGTTGCTATATTTATTGTATTTTTAAGTCTTTATACTTACTCCGGAAATTCTGGGTAATTAAGTAATTTTCCTTGGGTATTTTTTATTCTTCATCAGGCCATGAAAACACTGAAACAAATCAATCAATTTATTGAATGTCAGCCTATAGCTTTAATTGGCGTATCACGTAATCCGAAAAAATTCGGACATGTTGCATTCAGGGAACTCAGAGAAAAAGGCATGAAAATAATTCCGGTCAATCCGGAAGCCGATGATATCCTTGGTGAGAAAGTGTATCATGATGTGACTTCACTTCCTGATGAGGTAAAAGGAATTATTATCATGACGAAAAAAAGCCTTACAGCTTCAGTGGTAAGAGAAGCTATTTCAAAAGGTATAAAAAATATCTGGATTCAACAGATGGCAGATAGCCGGGAAGCCCTCGATCTTCTAAAAGGTACTGACATTAACTTCATCAGTGGTGAATGTATTCTGATGCATTATAATGCGAATGGCATACATAAATTCCATGGGCGGTTAAGAAAACTTTTCGGCAGTTTTCCCCGATAAATTTGTGGAGAGGTTCAGGAAACATACCGGAAGATGAAGTGTTACATATTAAAAGTGATAACAAGGAATGGCAGAGGATGGTTTTAATTTTGGGCTTGAATTCACAGTTCGTGATTATGAATGTGATCTTCAAGGTGTTGTAAACAATGCAAATTATCAGCATTATCTTGAACATGCCAGGCACCAGTATTTGATTTCCAAAGGAATCAGTTTCGCACAACTACATGATGATGGCATTGATCTTATTGTAAGCAGGGTTGAAATTGACTACAAATTCCCTCTCACAAGCAGAGATCGTTTTGAAGTCAGACTAAGAGTAGAAAGAGAAGGAAATGTCAGGATTATCTTTGTTCAGGAAATAAGGAGGATACCTGACGGTAAACTTATTGTTCAGGGAAGGGTAACCGGAGTAGCGACCAAAAACAGAAGACCTGTTTCACCTGCCGGAATTCTTGAAAAACTGGATCTTGAAATTCATTAAATTTGAACTTTTTGTCATTTAGATGATATGAGCAGAAATAAAATTACAAGAAGACAATTTGTATCCACTGTAACCATCGGGACAGGAGCTGTGCTAGCAGGCACTTCTGCACTCGCAGGTTCAACCGCTTACGGAATCTCTTCAGCTGATGCATCCAATTCGGTTATGCTGGGAAAATCCGGTATAAAAACGTCGTTGCTTGGAATGGGTACAGGTTTTAGCGGAAATATCAGTTCAGCATATATTACAAAAGCGGTTACTGACGAATCATTGATCAGAAAGGCGTATGAAAAAGGCATCAGGTTTTTTGACTGTGCAGACAGTTATGGAACTCATAAGCATATCGCTTCTTCTCTTGAAAGCTGTCCCAGGGAAACTTATGTTCTCGGAACTAAGATCTGGGTCAGCCAGAATAAGATTAACGAATTTCATCATCCTGATGCTGATATAGTTGTAGACCGGTTCAGGAAAGAACTGAACACGGATTATATCGATCTTATTCAGATTCACTGTATGACAGATCCGAGTTGGCCCGAGAAAGAGAAAAAACAGATGGATATTCTGGAGAATCTTAAGTCCAGAAAAATAATCAGGGCTCACGGAGTATCAGTTCACTCAATAGGCGCTCTGGAAGCATGCGTAGGTAATCCCTGGGTTGATGTTGTCCATGTAAGAATAAATCCTTTTGGTGAATCGATGGACAAATCGGATCCCGCTCTTATTACACCCATAATTGAAAAACTTCACAATGAAGGAAAAGGAATTATAGGAATGAAACTTATTGGAGCAGGTAAATATAAGAATGACCCTGATAAAGTGGACGAAGCGCTGAAATTTATTATGGGTCTAGGAACAGTGGATCTTCTGCTATTTGGTTTTGAAAAGCCTGAACAGATAGATGACTATCTGATAAAGATAAAACCCCGGTAGAATTTAGTAAGGATTCAAGGATTCAGATATCACTTCAGTAAATATGCTGATTTATAACTATTTATTGATGTGCCTATTTTGTCATCCCTACATAAATCCGGGTTGTTAACAATTTTTATTTTTTTTGTTTGCCCGTGCATTTCTATTTTTTTTATCATTGCATAACCAAATTTTTTAACAAGTAGAACACCCTTTTTACTAACCCTGATGATAAAATATATTTCCCCAGTTGAAGGAACCCGTAGAGCCGATGTAAAGCCGGGTATTGATGTTATGGTAGAGCTGGCAGAAGACAAGCGTACCGGCCGGCTTGTTGGCGGCAAAGTCAAAGAAGTTATTACATCAGCTCCGAATCATCCCCACGGAATTAAGGTCATGCTGGAAAATGGTCAGATAGGTAGAATCAAGCAGATAATCTGATATCAGAGTATTGACCAGGAAAAAAAAATATATTTAATTTGCTAAGGATGAATGAAATAATCATCATATTAGCTATTTAAATATATATTTAAAAAATCGAAATGAAATACGAAGATTTTTTGGTATCCTCATTGGGTAAAGGAGGTGTCGATTCCCCATTAAAAAGAGTTCATGGAGAACCTGCTCCGCTGCATAAGTTTGTTGTGGAGGGAGAAAGGATACTTTATGATGCTTCCACAGAGAATTTTAACCGATGCAGAGAGACCGGAGATATTCCGGTCTCATTTGAGAAGGCAGGACCCAAAGAATACCTTTTTTTCGAACCTGCTAAAACCAAAGTCGGCATAGTAACCTGTGGCGGTCTATGTCCAGGACTTAACAATGTTATCCGCAGCCTAGTAAATGAGCTGTACTACAGATACGGAATTTCCAGAATACTTGGTATCAGGTATGGATATGAAGGACTTAATCCTGCTTTCAATCATCCTGTAATTGAACTGACACCATCAATTGTCAGGGACATTCATCATTCTGGTGGCACAATCCTGGGATCATCACGAGGCAATCAGGATGTGGGAAAAATGGTCGATTCACTTGAAATGATGAATATCAATCTCCTTTTCTGTATCGGAGGTGACGGAACTCTCAGGGGAGCTCATGCCATTCACGAAGAAATCCTGAAAAGAAATCTCAAGATCGGAGTTGCGGGAATACCAAAAACGATCGACAATGATATCGATCTCATTCAAAAATCTTTCGGATTTGAAACGGCGTTTTCAATAGCTAACGATATAATCAGAGTCGCCCATAATGAAGCAGAAGGAGCGTATAATGGAATCGCACTTGTTAAGCTCATGGGACGCGATTCAGGATTCATTGCATCAAATGCCGCAATTTCAGTACAGGAAGTCAATTTCGTGCTGATACCTGAGATAGATTTTGATCTTACAGGCCCCCGGGGGTTCCTGAATATTCTTCAGAAAAGGCTTGAAGAACGTCAGCATGCTGTAGTGGTTGTAGCAGAAGGAGCCGGACAAAAATTTTTCGATGAATCGATAAATGAAAAGGATGCTTCAGGGAATATTAAACATAAGGATATTGGCGTGTTTCTGAAGGAGAAGATCTCTGAAGAATTTACCAGAAAGGGATTTACATTTGCGATAAGGTATATTGATCCAAGCTATATTATAAGAAGCGCTGCAGCAAACGCTAATGATAGTAAATTCTGTAATCTTTTGGCCCAGAATGCAGTACATTCTGCTCTGGCAGGAAAAACCGATTTCGTGATAGGATACTGGAATGATGAATTTACTCTTATTCCTATATCCATGGCTGTGGCTAAAAGAAAGAGAATCGATGTTACCGGAGAACTCTGGTGGAATGTACTGGAAGTAACCGGTCAGCCGGTTAGTATGAAAAATACCTGAAATGATAAAAAACATAATATTTGACCTGGGTAATGTGCTGATCAGTTTCAAACCCGCTGACTATTTTGAAAAGAAAGAATATCCTGAAAACATGAAAACCAGGATATTAAATGATATTTTCGGGAGCAGGGAATGGCTTCTTCTGGATAATGGTGATATTTCAACACCTGAGGCTATAGATTCTATTGCTTCCAGATCATCGCTCAGCAGGCAGGAAATAACGCATATTTTCAATTTAAGGACTGAGATAATGTTTCCCCTTGACCAGAACGTCAGAATGCTTCCAGACTTAAAAAAACAAGGATTCAGGCTATATTATCTTTCCAACTTCCCTCTCGACATTTTTGAGGAGATAAAATCAGGGTATTTCTTTTTCAGATATTTTGACGGGGGAATAATTTCATCGGAAGTTAAATATTCTAAGCCCGATTTAAAGATCTTTGAAATTATTATTGAAAAGTATTCCCTTATACCTGGTGAAAGTCTCTTTATTGATGACACTGAAATTAATGTTACTGCTGCCACGGGTATTGGCATGAAAGGTTTCATAACTTCCGGTTCGGACAATTTTACAGATAACCTCAGGGATCTTTTAACCAAACTCAGCTAATACTTTTTATATCGATAAGTTTTTTCTGTCGGGTTATTTTTAAGTAACCCGTTTTTCTTTGACAATAAAAATACATCCTCTATTTAAGGTGGCTGAGAAAAATTTCTTCCTTCAATATTAAAGAAGATTTTCAGCCTGGATATTTTGCCCTGCCTTGTTTAAAGTATTCCATCCCTAGGTCAGTCATCTGGTCAAATATCAAAATCTCGCCGACTTAAAATAGCCGATAACAACTTCTATCATATTAATATAGAGCACATTAAGATAATATTTCCGATAAATGTTCCACGTGGAAAATAGAGTTAATTTTTAAAATATGCGGCCAGAACAGCTCCTTTGGAAGTACCGAGCAATTGTTTCAGTTCCTTTTCGGACGCAGAACGTATTTTATCTACCGATCCGAAATGATTAAGTAAAATTTCCTTTGATTTTGGTCCGATGCCTTTAATCCGGTCCAGATCGGATCTGATCATATCATTCGATCTTTTCCCACGGTGAAAAGTAATTCCGAATCTATGGGCTTCATTCCTGAGCTGTTGAATAATTTTAAGACTTATGGAGTTTTTATCGAGGTATATCGGAACACTGTCACCCGGGAAATAAATTTCTTCCAGTTTCTTTGCTATTCCTATTACAGTGACTTTTTCTCTCAGATCAAGTTTTTTAATGCTTTTCATAGCAGAAGAGAGCTGACCCTTTCCCCCATCTATAATAATAAGCTGGGGAAGTTCTGTTCCTTCATCAATAATCCTCCTGTACCTTCTGTATACTATTTCTTCCATGGAGGAAAAATCATCCGGACCTACCACTGTCTTGATGTTGAAATGTCTGTAATCTTTTTTACTTGGCTTCCCGTTTTTAAAAACAACACATGCCGCAACAGGATTTGTTCCCATAATGTTAGAGTTATCGAAGCACTCAATGTGAACAGGAATTTCAGGCATATGCAGATCATTCCTGAGCTTCTCAAGGTTTTTTCCTGTCCTTTCCTGTGGTTTGTGTTCAAGACGTTTCTTTTTCTGCTCCAGTTTATAATAGATTGCGTTTCGTTCAGCAAGTTCAAGGAGTTTCATTTTCTCTCCGATCTTTGGAACTATATACTGTATGCTATCCAGAAGAAGATCAGGTTTGAAAGGGACAATTATTTCAGGAGAATCAGAAGATAATCTTTGTCTTATCTCAGTTACAGCGGTGCTTAGAATAGTATCTTTCCCTTCATCCATTCTGGTTTTTAATTCCAGAGTATACGCCTGAATAATGGCTCCCTGTATCACCTTAAGATAGCTTACATAAGCATTTTCACCATCTACTGCTATTCCGAATACATCAACGTTAATTATCTTGTTACTTACTACTGTCGACTTACTCCTGAATCTTGAAAGAATTTCTATCTTTTCTTTTATTATCTGTGCTTCCTCGAACCTCAGATCTTTCGAATATTTGACCATCAGATTTTTAAGATGATCCATTACTGTCGAAATATTTCCTCTCAGAATATCCCTGATCTGCACCAGGTTTTCACTATAATCCTGTTCCGGCTGCATGCCGATACATGGAGCTTTACAGTTACCCAGATGATATTCGAGGCACACTCTGAATTTTCCAGCATTAATATTTGATTCAGTAAGAAGAAGCGAACATGTTCTAAGAGTATAAAGCTGTCTGATCAGGGTTATCAATGTCCGAACCATAAGAGAGGAAGTATATGGACCAAAATAAGCAGATCCGTCGCGAATTACACTTCTTGTACTGAAGACTCTTGGAAACGGTTCATTTTTTATGCAAATCCATGGAAATGTCTTGTCATCTTTAAGAAGGATATTATATCTGGGCTGATGCTTTTTAATAAGGTTATTCTCCAGCAAAAGAGCATCAGCTTCATTTTCCACTACAACATGTTTGAGGTCTTTAGCCCTCTTTAATAAAAGAGTTGTTTTGCCCGATTGGATGCCTGAAAAATAGGATGCGACCCTCTTTCTTAGATTTTTCGCTTTTCCGACATAAATGATAGTATCATTCCCGTCTATAAACTGATAGATACCAGGCTTATCAGGCAGCAGATCAAGTATTGATTTTGCCTTATCGGTTATTGACATCAGGCTTACTAATATGCTCGGAAATTATTCTTCAAACAAAGATACAGGCTTAAATGAATGTACATCAAACAATCCCCTATCTCCAATTTTCAATTCCGGAATAACGAGCAGTGCCATAAAAGAAAGTGTCATAAAAGGAGCAGACATACCTGATCCCAACTGTTTTACAATTTTATCCAGCTCTGAATATTCCAATGCTATTTCACTTACTTTTTTGTCCGACATAATACCTCCAATAGCAAGAGGAACTGAAAGCAGCTTGTTGTCAAAAGAAACAGACATACCTCCTTTCATTCTTACTATTTCATTTATTACTTTAACAATATCATCATCATTTGTTCCTACAGCTAGTATATTGTGACTGTCATGGCTAACGGAGCTCGCGAATGCACCATTTTTTAATCCAAAACCCTTAATAAAACCTACTGCCGGAATCTCACCATTGTATCTGTTTTTGACTACAATTTTAAGTATATCCTGATCTTTAAAATTTTCAATGTCATTTATTTCGTTAAGTCTAAGAAGTAATTTATTTGTAGTTAACTCACCATCAATTGCTTCAATAATCTTAATCTTCCCTTTTTTAAAGTCAAACTTCAGATCGTCTGCTGAAATGGGCTCAGAAATAAAATTGTTAACCAGAGCTGAAGGCACATAGTTAAAACTTCTTTCTCCCCTGTTAAAAACTCTGTTTCCTCCTATCCATGTTTCATATACATTCATTTCAGAAGGAGAATCAACTATAATAAAATCCGCCTTACTTCCCTCTTTCAACAGTCCTCCTTCAATTCCATAATGTTTAAATGGATTAAGAGTTGTGCTTTTTAATACATCATAAAAGTCATACCCTTCTGATACAAGTCTGGCAATAAGTACATTTATATGTCCTTTTACCAGCATTTCAGGGTGTAGATCATCGCTGCAAAGCATTATCATATCCGGATGTAATCTGAACAGGTCCTTAAGTGCGTTTAAATTTCTTGCAGCGCTACCCTCTCTTATCAGGACTTTCATGCCCAGAGAAATTTTCTCGCGAGCTTCATTCAATGAACTGCATTCATGATCGGTTGAAATTCCTGCGTTAATATACTTTTTCAGTTTAATGCCCGAAAGCCCAGGAGCATGCCCATCTATCGGTTTACCAAATTCCTTTGCCAATCTTATTTTCTCAAGCACTTCCTTTTCATCATTCACTACACCTGGAAAGTTCATTACCTCCGACAAATAGAAAATATCCTTACTTTTCAGAAGATTCTTTATATCACCAGTATCTATTTTTCCACCTGAAGTTTCAAATAACGTCGCCGGTACGCATGAAGGTGCTCCAAACCAAAAATGAACAGGTGATCTCTTCGAATCTCTTATCATGTAAGCTACTCCATCAATTCCTATTACGTTTGCAATCTCATGAGGATCCGAAATAACTCCTACAGTCCCATGTTTGACCGCTTCATATCCGAATGAAGACGGTGTAACCATTGTACTTTCAATATGAATATGTGAATCAACAAGGCCAGGTAAAATATATTGATCTGGACAACTTTCTACTCTTTTAATTGATTTAATTTTTTTGTCGAAAAAATTAATTTCACCAGGGAAAGTTACTTTTTTTTCGATATCGACAATCCACCCAGAAATTTTCATAAATATTTTTTCTAAAATTGTTCCACGTGGAACACATCATTATCGTTTCATGTATAACAATAGTATATTTATATCTGAAGGTGAAACTCCACTGATTCTGCCTGCCTGGCCAATAGTCTTTGGCATAATTCTTTTTAGTTTCTGTCTTCCTTCTGTCGAAATTGAAGTTAATTCTTCATAGTTAATGCTTTCAGGAATTTTTAGTTCTTCTAGCCTTTCTATTTTCTCAGCTACCAGTTTTTCTCTTTTTATATATCCTTCATATTTTACTTTTACTTCCACAGACTCTAAAACCTCATCTCTTCTTTCGCTAGAAAATACTTTTAGCTTTTTGGCTATATCAATTTCTTTTAAAATATCATTAATACAGAGTTGTGGTCTTGCAGCAACATTAATTGCCTTTGTTTTTTGGTCAATAATATCAGTCCCTTTCTCCTGTAGCTTTCCGTTTATTTGATCTGGTGAAATACTATATTCTTTCAGAAAATCAATTACCTCATTTACCATCCATTTTTTTTCATCAAGCACTTTTTTTCTCTCCTCTCCCACAGCTCCAATTTTATAAGCCTTTTCAGTTAATCTTTCATCAGCATTATCTTGTCTCAGCAATATTCTGTATTCCGCTCTTGCAGTAAACATCCTGTATGGTTCATCTACACCTTTTGTAACAAGATCGTCAATAAGAACTCCAATATACGATTCATCTCGGCTCATAACAAAATGCTCTTTCTCATTTAAATTCTGAATCGCATTTATACCCGCTACCAGTCCTTGGGCCCCCGCTTCTTCATATCCTGTAGTCCCATTTATTTGTCCTGCGAAATATAGATTTTTAACCAGTTTCGTCTCCAAAGTATTTCTTAACTGAGTAGGTTGAAAAAAATCGTACTCTATCGCATATCCTGGTCTGAAAATCTGAACATTTTCCAAACCTTTTACTTTTCTTAATGCTTTTAACTGAACCTCCATCGGAAGGCTTGAAGAAAATCCATTTATATAATATTCTATTGTATCTATTCCTTCGGGTTCAATAAAAATCTGATGTGATTCCTTTTCTTTAAAAGTGACAATTTTATCCTCGATGCTTGGGCAGTACCTTGGTCCTCTACCTTTGATTCTTCCTGTAAACAAAGGACTATATTCAAGACCTTTTCTAATTTCTTCATGTACTTGTATATTCGTATGAGTTATATAACAACTCAAATTTTCCTTTATTTTTCTTTTCTCTTCTCCAAAAGAAAACTTTCCCGAATCATAATCACCTCTCTGTTCTGTCATAGCAGAAAAATCAATGCTTCTTCCATCCACTCTTGCACTTGTGCCCGTCTTCATTCTCTCAACAGAGAATCCCATATCCTTCAACTGTTCACTCAAACCTTTTGAAGCTTCGTCTCCCGATCTTCCTCCATTAACATTACTGAAACCTATATGCATTAAACCGTTTAAGAACGTACCGTTTGTTAAAATAACCGCTTCTCCTAAAAAAGTTATACCGAAAGCGGTTTTTACTCCAATTACTTTTCCTTTCTCAATTTCTAATCCCACTACCATTTCCTGCCACAAATGAAGATTTGAAGTATTCTCCAGTACTTTTCTCCATTCCGATGAAAATCGCTCACGATCACATTGTGCTCTTGGACTCCACATAGCAGGTCCCTTACTTTTATTTAGCATTCGGAATTGAATTGTACTTCTGTCTGTAACGATTCCACTCATTCCACCCAATGCATCAATCTCTCTTACAATCTGACCTTTTGCAATTCCACCCATAGCCGGATTACATGACATCTGACCCATTTTTGTCATATCTATTGTAATAAGGAGAGTTTTTGCTCCCATAACAGCACTAATGTGAGCTGCTTCACAACCAGCATGTCCACCCCCCACAACAATTATGTCATATTTTAACTCCATCTAAGCTTTATAAAATTGTTCAATCCAATAATTCTCCTTTTCTCTTATTTTTATTTTTTCAACTTCAGTCTTATCATCGTAACCAATTAAATGCAAAACTCCATGAATCATTACTCTTAAAATTTCATCATTTACTTTTTCCTTTAACTCTTTTGCATTTCTCCTCACAGAATCTATACTAATATAGATTTCACCATTTAACTTCATTTTTTCACAGTAATTAAAAGTTATAACATCAGTAAAATAATTATGTCTCAGAAAACTCTGATTTATTTCAAGTAAGGATTCATCAGATGTAAAAATAAAATTAAGGTCACCACAATGTACTTTCTCATTTTTGATGACCTTATTAAAAAATTCCTTTACCCTTTTTATCTCCTTAATCCTGAATTTTACATTATCATAATAAACATTTATACTCAATCTTTTATATTATTAAAATACATAGTTACTTCATTTCCTTTCTTGCTATACTTAATTTCATCAGCGAGCTTCGACATCAGAAAAATTCCTCTTCCATTCAATGCTTCAATATTTTCTGGCGTTGTTGGATCAGGTACATCTTCTGGAACAAACCCAATTCCTTCATCCTTAATTTTGATCTTAAGCTTCTCATTCTTGCAGGAAATTTCAACGTCTACCATTTTTTCTTTATCAAATTTGTTTCCATGCATAATAGCATTATTTACAGCTTCTAATGTGGAAACAAGTATTTTACCGTAATTTTCCTGCCTAATTCCTAATTCATTTACAACCTCATCGATTGCATTTTCAACTACTCTGAGATTACTCACAGCAGATTCTATCTTTATTTTACGTATCATAAATGATCAATCAATCCTTATACTAAATTTCACTACTTTTGTTTCATTATAGCTTCTAATTTTTTGCTATCCAATTCTCAGGATCCAAATATTTCTTCTCAGAATCAAAAATCATAAATTTTAAAACACTGCTATTTCCTTTATTAGAATCGAGATAAACAGTTCCAATTATTTGCTTCGCATTTATTTTATCTCCTGGCTTAACATTTACTATTGCAAGGTTTGCATAAACAGACAAATATTTTCCATGCCTTATTATTACTGTCATATTTGCACCTTGAATTGCAAAAACTTTAGCAACCTCTCCCTGAAAAACACTTCTAGCTTCAGTTCTTCCTGAACTGGTAATCTCAATCCCAATATTGTCCTCTGTAAGATATTTAAAAACAGGATGCGGATGAACACCAAAATGACTTGTAATTATCCCTTTTTCAACAGGCCACGGAAGTCGTCCCGCGTTTTCTGAAAAGCTTTCACCTATAAGTTTTTGTTCCGGAGTACTTTCCTTTTTAATAGTTCGCTTTCTTTCTTCTTCAATTAATCTGTTAATTTCAGATTCTATTCTTTTTGCAATTCTCTTTTTCTCTTCTAGTTCCTTTTGAAGCTGTTTCTCTTTATTACTTAATGACTTTACCATTTGCTGTTTCTTTCCCTGCTCCTCCTCAAGAAACTTTCTCTGCTGCTCTTCTCTTGACCTTAATTCACCTAACTTTTTAAAATCCCCTTCAAGTCTTCTTTTCGACTCTTCCACCTGATTCCTAAGTTCGACAATTACTTCTGCTTCTTGCCTTCTGTATTTTGTTACCTGTTGCAGGTACTTTAATCTTTTATATCCCTGATTAAAATCTTTTGCTGATAATAAATAAATTACTTCAGGGTATCCCTTTTTAAGCTTATATGAATTTTTTATAGCTATTGCATAATCCTGCTTTAACTTTAGTAAGTCTTCTGACATAACATCAATAGCAGTATTATTCAAATCTATCCTCTGAATAACCAGCTTCATTTCTTCCTTCATCCCATTAATAACGTTTTCTCTGAGATCAAGTTTTCTGCCGATAATTTTAATATCATTTAAATTTTCAATTTTTTCCTTCGTTGTATTTTGCAGCAGATTATCTACATAATTAATTTCTTCCAGAGCCTTTTGCCTTTTGACTTCTAACTCTGATCTGGATTGTGAATAAGATACCAGAAAATTAACAAGAGAAATAAAAACAATTAAAATACTGCATTTCATAGAAGCGGAATCTTATCATACTGCTTTCCTGGCAGGAACTCAATAGTTCCATCCCAATTCAGATTAATTTTCTTAATATCTATAGTAAGTTTAAAATCCGGATCTGGTCCATTAAGTTCAATTTTCCCCGGAACGTACTTTTTCCCAATTTTTTTGTAATCTTCAAACTTAATACACACCTTCTTTCCAATAGCTGTTCCCATAAAAATATTTGTCTCCTCCGATTTATGAAAATCGCAATTAACAGTATATTCCAATTTAGCTGTTCCGGTTATTATTTTAAATACTGAAGAACCTTCTTTACAATCAAAATCCTTTTCAATTTTTTCATCATATATCAGTATATCTCCAAATATCAACGGTAAAAAATCAGTGCTTATTCCATATGCTCGTTTGATAAACGCTTGTGATCCAAACATATAATTTCTTTCTATCCTGTTATTTATAAATATTGAATCTCCAGTAATCATGATTCTTGCAAGTTCAATTCCTCCAATAGTCTTTAAACTAATAAGATACTTATCCGGAAGTTTAAATTTAATAGTTGCATTACCACTCTGATCAAAATCTTTTGTCGATATTGAATATAAAGCTTTCTCGATAAAAAAAGATGAATCAGATATATTCTGCTTCAGCAAGTATCTATCAAAATCCTCCTTCATTACTTTATCATTTAAACTGCCTTTTCTTACTGATTTGGTCTTATAACCAGAAGCGCAGCCAACAATAAATAACGACAATAGAAATAAGTATGCTATTTTATACAATTAATTATTTCCTCCTTTAAATATAATTTAGTACTATCTATTCTTACTGCATTATTCCAATATTCCGTCGCTTTCTGACATTGATGCAATTTTTTAAATATATATCCATAATGTTCGTAATATTCAGCGTCTGCAGGATTACCCAAGCTCATAATCTGACTCATTACTTTTTCAGCTTCTCTGAATTTTCCCCTTTTATAAAGAACCCATGCATAAGTATCCATATAAGTAGGATTATTTTTTTCCTTTTCAATAACCATTTTAGCCATTAATTCAGCTTCTTTTAAATTTTGATTTTGCTCAGCAAGGTAATAGGCGTAGTTATTAATAACAGTAAGATCGTCATTATTCTGTTTTAATGCTTCTCTGAATGTTTCAAATGCCTTTCCATATTCCTTCATTCTATAATAAACATCTGCCCTCATAGTCAGAACCTGAATGATGAAATCAGGACTATTTCCCGCTAAAATCTCAGCTTTTCTTAATTCTTCAATAGCAACATCGAACTTTTTCAACTCCATTGCAGCATTAGCAAACAGTACCTTTGCTAGAAATGATCTGTTAAACTTTGTTGCACATTCTTCTCCCCTCTTAAACAATAACTCATACTCTTTATCCTGATTATATGCTAATAACAATTTCTCCCACGCGTAATAGTTTTCCGGGTCTTTTTTTATAATTTCTTCAAGTCGTTGTTCAGCTTCATCAATTTTTCCTGTTTTAACAAGTAAATCAGCCCTCAACAAAGGAACTACATTATCTTCCTTATATGTTGCTTCAAGAACCATTAGATCAATAATCAGATCATCACATTTCTTCTTCACAATATCCTCATTTTCATTAATTCTTGCGAAAAGCCCAATTTTATCCTCTCTTTTAATTCTCTGGTTGAAAATAACATTATTTAATACAAGAAATAATTCATTATAGTCTTTCTGACTAATCAAAAAATCGCAGATAGCAAGCTGAATTGCAGGGTTTTCAGGATTATTCTCCAATAAGCTTGTATAAACACTTTTAGCTTTCTCCGTTTCTCCGTTTGATCTAAATATCTCCGCTAATAATCCTGAATACATAATTTGTTCTGGAAACTCCTTTATTAATGCTTTAACTTTTTCTTCAGCCAGATCATACTTTCCATCTTCCATTAAAGCTTTTACAGCTGCTACAGTTGAACGTTCATTAAGCCCATACTTCTGATCAAATGAGTTAAATATTCCTACAGCTTTGTCATACATTTTTCCTTCAGAATATAAACTTCCCAGAGTCAGTTGCAGTTCTTCTTTTTCCGGAAAATACTTAACAGCATTCTCATAATAATAAATTGCACTGTCAATATTTTTCTCCTGGTAATAAATATCAGCCATCATCGTCAGGTACCACATATTTCCATTCGCCAAACTTACAGCTCGTTTCAGATATCGCTTTCCATTACTGATATCTCCACTAGAACATAAAATCTGCGCAATCTGATAATATGCAGCATCACTTTTATTATTAATCAATATTGCTTGTTCAAAGTTTCTGATTGCATCACCGCTATTCCCAAGGAATTTTTCACTAATACCTTCAACATAATAATAATTAAATCCTGACCGATCAAAAGTTTGCCCTTTCTCCTTCTCATTCGATGGAGTTAACTTTCTCGAGCATGCAAATAAGAAACCTGTAAAAATCACTATCCAGATTACTAATAATCTCCTATTATATCTATTCATAAATTATTCTTTACCCGTATGACCAAAACCTCCATCTCCCCTTAACGTTTCCTCTAAAACATCTACATCTATCCATTCTGCTACTTCATGTTTTGCAATAATCATCTGACATATACGTTCTCCGTCATTAATTATGAATTGCTTATCTGAAAGGTTAATCAGAATAATACAAATCTCCCCTCTATAATCTGAATCTATTGTCCCGGGTGAATTCAGAACAGTAATTCCTGATTTGATTGCCAACCCGCTTCTTGGTCTGATCTGTGCTTCGAAGCCTAATGGTAATTCAATATATATCCCTGTACTTATTAACTTTCTTTCTAATGGTTTTATTATAACAGGTTCTGATATATTAGCACGAATGTCCATCCCAGCAGAAGCTCGTGTCGTATATTCAGGTAATTTATGTTTTGATTTATTTACAATTCTAATTTTCATTCTGTTCTGCTTTATCTTAACACCATAATATTTTAAAAAATATTTCTTACTTGTCTCTTTCTTTATTTACTTTTAAAATCACGAAATTATTAAAAAACCTTTATAGTCTATTACAATATTTTAAATTGTTATATTTCAATCATTTAATAATTGACTAATCAACTAATTCCAGTACTATAGTTTCCTTATGAATTAAAATTCTAGTATAGTTTAGAATTCATAATATTAAATTTATACATCAAAGTTAAATATCTTTGTACAATGCAACTTTTTCGTTATTAACCAATTCAATATATTCATGAACATATTTCAAAAAATCTTATTTTATATCTCTCTCATAATCTTTATGTTTTCATGCTCTGTCCATGGAGGTAATGAAAATTCTTTATTACTTATTAAAACAACTGAAGGGGACATTAAAATCAGATTATATGATGATACACCAATACATAGGAACAATTTCATACATCTTGCTTCCACTGGTCTTTATGACAACGTTATTTTCCATCGAGTCATTAATAACTTCATGATTCAGAGTGGCGATCCTTCTACAAAATCAACAAAAATAGCTTCACTTGACACTCTTTCCCGCTTTACAATTCCTTCTGAATTTGTTGCGACTCATTTTCATAAACGTGGAGCGCTTGCAGCAGCCCGTCTAGGAAATGAAGAAAATCCTGATTTAAGATCCTCAGGTACTCAATTTTATATAGTACAAGGAGTCAAACAAACAAATTCCGATCTTGATGAGGCTGAACAAAAGATCAACAATAATATTAAACAATCTGTTTTTAATAAAGTTATCCATCATGTTACAGATAGTTTAAGATCTACAGGTAAGAATCCTACTGACAGTGAAATCCAGGAAGCTGCTTCGGAAAAGATACTTAATATTTTAACCAGCCTAAAACCATACAGAATAAGCGCAGAACAGCGCGAAACTTATATAAATTCAGGTGGTGTTCCCCGTCTTGATGCAACGTATACTGTTTTTGGTGAAGTTATTGAAGGTATGGATATAGTAGACAAAATTGCATCAACTCCAACAGATAGAAACGATAAACCCATCACGGAAATACGGATATTAAAAATTAAAATTTTTAAAAATTAATTCACTGTTAATTTGCGCTTTATGAACGAAAAAATAGACTCACTCATACATGAAATTACTTCAGTTTCGATAAAAACTTCCGAAGATCTTGAACAATTCCGTTTGAAATATCTCAGTAAAAAGGGCATTATATCAATACTTTTTGATGAATTCAGGAACATACCTTCTGCAGAAAAAAAAGAAACAGGTCAAAAATTAAATATTCTTAAAAATCAGGCTCAGGACAAGTATAACGATACAAAATCATCACTTCTTATCATCGAAGACAAAACTTCATCTGCAGATCTCTCAAGACCTTCAATTTCATTTTCCACCGGTTCACGACATCCTATTTCAATTATCAGGAATGAGATAATCGATATTTTTTCACGTGTTGGTTTCACAGTTTCACATGGTCCTGAGATAGAAAACGATGATCATGTGTTCTCACGATTGAATTTTGCACCCGAACATCCTGCAAGAGATATGCAAGATACCTTTTATATTTCCAGAATCTCTTCTGAAGATTCCAATCCTTCAGATATTCTACTCAGGACTCATACATCTTCGGTTCAAGTACGTGTAATGCAGTCCCAAAAGCCACCTATCAGAACAATATCTCCAGGCAGGGTTTTCAGGAATGAAGCTATTTCAGCGCGAGCACATTGCATTTTTCATCAGGTTGAAGGCCTCTATATTGATGAAAATGTATCGTTTGCAGATCTTAAACAAACACTTCTATTTTTTTCTCGTGAGATGTTTGGTAAAAACATTGAAATAAGGCTTCGACCATCATATTTTCCATTCACTGAACCATCTGCTGAAATGGATGTTAGCTGTAGATTATGTGGAGGCAAAGGATGTAATGTATGCAAATATACTGGTTGGCTAGAGGTTCTTGGTTGCGGAATGGTTCATCCTAATGTATTGGAAGCATGTAATATCGATAGTAAAAAATATACCGGTTTTGCATTTGGAATGGGTATTGAACGTCTTGCAATGTTAAAATATCATGTAAATGACCTCAGGTTATACTTTGAAAATGACATGAGGTTTTTGGATCAGTTTAAATCATCATTTTAGTACTTATAAGTATTACACTTTACCAGGTTAAAAATGAAACATCAGGATCTTCAAATTCCATTATGTGGAAAGTGTGCATTTGAATCTTCCTCCATATTCAAACACCTTAACCCTGATGAAATAACTACTATCAATTTTGAAAAAGACTTTCGCCAGTACAAGCGTGGAGATATATTATACCAGGAAGGAAATCGTATTAGTGGATTTTATTGCATAAATAGCGGTATAATAAAAGTATTTAAAACAGGCTTTGACGGTAAGGAGCAAATTATTCGTTTTGCTAAAAAAGGAGAAATTATAGCATACAGGAGTGTTCTCAGCAATGAACTTGCCTGCACATCTGCCAAAGTAATAGAGGATTGTCAGGTATGTTTTATTCCGTCCGAAATTTTAATTTCTTTTATCAAATCAAATCCTTTATTTTCTCTTGAGATGATAAAACTAGCTTGTCATGAATTAGGTGAAGCAAACTCATTCATTACAGATATAGCTCAGAAGACAGTTCGTGAACGTCTTGCAGAAATTCTACTGGTACTTGTTCATGATTTTGGCTTAGATGATCAGCAATATCTTAATATATCATTAACTCGCGAAGAATTAGCTAATATAGTAGGTACAGCAACAGAATCAGTTATACGTCTTCTCTCAGAATTTAAGACAGATCATCTTGTCGAACTAAATGGCCGGAGAATTAAAATTCTAAATTTAAAAGGTCTTGAAAAAATCAGTAATGTTTTTAACTGATTTTCAAAACAAAGTTCCTGATCCTGTATTTCCCCATATTTTTCCCAGGTGCCTGTATGCATGTTCTGTTGCTTCCCTTCCCCTAGGCGTTCTTTTAAGATAACCTTCCTTTATCAGGAATGGTTCGTAAACCTCTTCGATTGTTCCACTCTCTTCACCAACAGCCGTAGATATAGTATTGAGTCCAACAGGACCGCCATTAAACTTATCTATAATAACAGACAATATTTTATTATCCATTTCATCCAAACCATGTTGATCTATATTAAGAGCTTTCAAACCATACTGAGTAATATACATATCAATTTTTCCTGAACCTTTAACCTGAGCGAAATCTCTTATTCTTCTCAACAGAGAATTTGCGATCCTTGGCGTACCTCTGCTTCGTCCCGCTATTTCAATAGCAGCATCATGATCTATACTCACATTCAGTATCCCTGCTGATCTCATTATAATTCCTGTTAATATATCCTGATCATAATATTCAAGATGAAATTTTATTCCAAACCTTGCTCTCAGTGGACTGGTTAAAAGACCTGATCTAGTTGTTGCTCCGATCAATGTAAATTTGTTAAGTGTAAGCTGAACAGACCTTGCGCTTGGACCTTTATCAATCATTATATCGATCTGATAATCCTCCATAGCAGAATATAGATACTCCTCAACTACAGGACTTAACCTGTGAATTTCATCTATGAATAAAACATCTCCTTCATTAAGATTTGTAAGCAAACCTGCAAGATCTCCAGGTTTATCCAAAACCGGACCTGAGGTAACTTTAAGATTTACACCCAGCTCATTTGATATAATAGCTGCAAGAGTTGTTTTTCCCAATCCCGGAGGTCCGTGTAAAAGAACATGATCAAGAGATTCTCCTCTTTGTTTTGCAGCTGTAACGAAAACAGTAAGATTTTCAATAACTTGTCTCTGACCTTTAAAGTCATCAAAACTAAGAGGCCTTAATTGTCTTTCAAACTCTCTTTCAACTAAATTTATAGCTTCACTTCTAATATTAAGGTTCTCTTCCATCTTCAAGTGATTCTATTTTATAAGTTTTGAATCACTTTCAGGAAGTTTAATCTTAATTCCGTTAATACTTACTTCCATATCATTTTTATATGTTATTGTCAGAATAAGCTTACCATCCTCATCATATTTTCTCCATGTTCTAGTCCTTATCCCCATTTCATAAAACTGCTCTTCCTTGAGCTTTCCGTTTTCATAGTATATAACATGTTGTCCATCAGGATTTCCCTGAACATAATTACCTTTTGTTCTTAGCTTTCCATCATTAAAATATGATTTCCATAGTCCATCTTTTAGCCCCAGGATATACTTTCCAATTTCAGTATTATTAGCTGAAATAAATTTCCATTCTCCATTCTTCTCACTATCTGAATATTGTCCTTGTGCTATAATAGTTCCTTCATTTGAATATTCCGTATATGTTCCATCTCTTTTTCCTTGAAAATACTCTTCTTCTCTTAGCAGATTATTATTTTCATAGTACCATTTCCATATTCCATCTGGCCTTCCGTTATTATATGCCCCAGTCTGCTCCATTTTCCCATCTTTCCCATAAAATTTCCATATCCCAGTTTTTCTGTTATCACTATACTGTCCTTCCGCTTCAGTTTTTCCATCAGGGTATAAGTCTTTCCATTTTCCGTTTCTGTTTCCCGCTTCATCTACTATTCCCTGTGATACCATTAATCCATTATCATTATAGACATAAGAGTTGTTAACTTTTCCATCCTTGCCGTACTCCCTATGTATACCAACAGGTATGTTATTTCTGAATGGTCCGCTAAATATCAGCTTTCCCTCGTTATCATGCTTGTTAACTATTTCAATATCCGGTGCATCATCCACTTTATTCTTAACAATTGATCCATTATCATATAACATTGTCAAATTAAGCCGACCCCTGTTATCATATTCTTTATAATATCCATTCAGCATATCATCCTTATATGTTTTTTCGCACTTAATGCCTCCATTCGGATAAAACTCTTTCCAGCTTCCTTGTTTTAAACCTTTACTATCAATTCTATTAATTTTTTCCCTTGTTATAAGAAAATCATTATTGTATTCCATCAATGTAACAATATTTCCTTCCTTATCATATTCTTTAGATAATCCATCCTTTTTTCCATTTTCATACGCGAACGTTTGCTTAATTTTTCCATCAGGATAAAATATATATGAAATACCTTCCTTTTTATCACCTGCAAATAATTCTTTAGAAATTATATAAACACCTTTCATTGGATCTTTTCCATATTTGAAATACCAACCATTCTTTTTTCCATACAGGAAACTGATTTTTTCTGTAGTATCTCCAGCCTGATCATAAAATAGCCATATGCTATCTAGCATGAAATTAGTTCTCTTTCCTTCTGCTTTTAAAATTCCTGTTACATAATAACTTTTCCAGAACCCCTCTGGTTTTCCGTTTTTCATCATGCCTTGACTTGATACAGTACCGTTAGGGTATTTGAAAATTTGTAAACCATCTATTACTTTATTATTCTCCTGTCCTTTAGCAAGTAATCCAGTAAATAATAAAAGCAGAATAATTATCTTTTTACTCATTTTAAAGTCCTAGTTTAGCTGATATTTCCATCATTCTGTTAATAGGAATTTTTGCTCTCATCGCAATATCCTTATCAAGAATTATTTCATGTACTTCGTTTTCCAGGCTGTACAAAATTTTCTTCAATGTAATCATTTTCATAAAATTACATTCACTGCATCCGCAAGTAGAATCTCTAGGAGGCGCAGGTATAAAATTTTTATCAGGATTCTCTTTTTTCATCTGATGGATAATACCAACCTCAGTTCCAACAATATATGTTTTTGCATTATCTTTTTTAGTATATTTCAACAAAGCGGATGTAGATCCTATGTAATCTGCAATCATTCGAACAGGTAATTCACATTCAGGATGCACAATTACTTTAGCTTCTTTATATTGCTCCTTTAGTTTTAATATAGCCTCCAGAGAAAACTCTTCATGCACATGGCATGTACCGTTCCATATAATAATATCCCTTCCTGTTTTATTTAAAACATAATTTCCAAGATTCCTGTCTGGCGCAAATATTATTTTCTCATCAACTGGTAAAGATTCTATAATTTGAATTGCATTAGATGACGTGCAGATAATATCAGACATAGCCTTTATTTCAGCACTGGTATTTACATAAGTTACAACAGTTCTTCCAGTATTTTCTGCAAGGAATTTTTTAAAGTCCTCAGTTTTGCATGAATCTGATAAACTACATCCTGCATTAATATCAGGCAATAAAACTTTCTTTTCCATAGCTAGAATTTTCGCAGTTTCAGCCATGAATTTAACTCCAGCAAACAGGATTATATCAGCTTTATTTGACTCTGCTTTTTGTGATAAAGCCAAGCTATCTCCAACGAAGTCAGCAATATCCTGAATATCTCCTGTTTGATAATAATGAGCAAGAATAATAGCATTCTTTTTCTTTTTCAGCTCTATGATATCCTTTACTATTTCTCTAGTTTCTGCCATTTTAAAAATATCTCAATATATTAAAAACTAACTATGACAATAGAGTCTATTTTTCATTTTAGTGTCAATCTCCATGCTTTATTAACAACATTATATTTTGAATAAAAGTGAAACTTTAAATTTTTTGATGATGATGATATGCTGTTCATACTGTTAAAACAAATATCAGATTTATATTGGATTTTACATGATCAATATGCTGCAAACAACTTTTTAACAAATCAAAAAACATACCGTTTTTGATAATCAATACTTTAATAAAGTAATTAACAATTGTTATGAACAACTTACCACAACATAGCGAGAAGCAAATTTACCGATTTCAGAGTTGAATTATGGTTAATATCTATTAAATGTTTCTTCATAATTATTGAAAGAATTTTTACTTTCAGGCTTCTGTTATGTTCTGACCAGTTTTTAAAGAAGATATTAATACTACGAGTACCCTTTTTCTACAGTTTATTAACAGCTTTTATGTTTATTATGTGATGCAGGGATTATTCAAACAATATTAAGTCTCTTTTGTTATTCAATTTATAATGATTCTGAAATTAAAGATATAAGCATACATTTTTCCTTTAATTGCTCAATTGTATTAATTTTCGGGCTATTTTATAAATCACATTAAAAAAAATAGCAAATTGAAAAGTTTAAAGCTGGCAATTGCAGCCGATCATGCAGGTTTTGCTCTTAAGGAAAAGCTTATTGCCTATCTTATTAATGAGGATTATAATGTAAAGGATTTTGGAACCTTTACTCTGGAAAGTGTAGATTATCCTGACTTTGGTCATCCCCTTGCAAACGCTGTTTCCGCTGGAGATTTTGATTTTGGTATATCTATCTGCGGGACAGGAAATGGTATCAATATGGTTGTTAACAAACATCCGGGCATCAGAAGTGCACTATGCTGGAATGAGGAAATCAGCAGGCTTGCGAGGGCACATAATGATGCAAATATATGTGCTCTTCCTGCCAGATTTATTACAGAATCAGAAGCTTATCTTATTGTAAGGACATTTCTGAACACAGCTTTTGATGGAGGTCGTCATCAGACAAGGATAGATAAGATCTCATTAAAAATATAGTGATCATGTTATCAAATTCATGCAGGTATGGTATTAGAGCAGTTGTATATCTGGCAAGTCAGCCCCAGGGAGCTTCCAAGGTTGGAATAAAGCAGATAAGTGCAGATCTTGGTTTGCCCACTCCATTTCTGGCCAAGATACTTCAGCAGCTGGCCAAGCATAAAATTCTTAGTTCATCCAAAGGGCCACATGGAGGGTTCTCATTTTTAAAGGATCCGAGGAACATTACCCTACTTGATATTGTGAAAACGATTGACGGATCTGACACATTTACCAACTGTGTAATGCATAACGGTACTTGTGAAGGGGTCAGTTCTGAGAATAAAGTTTGCCCACTGCATGAGGATTTTGAGAAGACACGCAATCAGCTGATAGCTCTTTTTAGCAGTAAGAGTATCTATGATCTGGTTCAAAAAGCTGATAGTTCTGATAATATTTCTATTTGACAGGCTCTTTTTCTGAAGGTCTTACAAATTTCCAGATAAACACTGCTGCCACGATTCCGAGAGTGTCAAATACTGCATCCATAAACTCTCCTGACCTTGTTGTGGTTATTGTGGATTGAAGAATTTCAATCAGTATACCATACATAAGTGGGAACAGAGAAAAAAGGAACAATTTTTTAATATTCCTTATCTGTTTTCTATGTTCAATAATAATTACCATCATGAGTAAAAAGTACATCCCAAAATGAACAATTTTATCTATATACGGGATCTTTGAAATGGAGGTATTCTGAAATTTCTGTCCATTTGTAAGGCTGAGGAAGAGTAGGAGCAGAGCTATGAGTATTGTGAATAAATTCTTTCTTATCATATCTATGTTTGTAGCAAAAATAGTCATTATTATGGCAATTTATTTATACATTTCAACTTCCTTATAACTAAAGATGGCTGGTATTTATATTCATATTCCGCTTTGTAAAAAACTATGTGGATACTGTGACTTCTACCATATTGTAAGTTCCGATGACAACACTCCACTTATTGAGGCAATTAAGAAGGAAGCTATAGATCGAAAAAGTTACCTGGGTAACGAATTAGTTTCTACTATATATATCGGAGGAGGAACACCTTCTGTTTTATCTGTGCATGAACTTGGTGATATTCTTGGATTTTTAAAGAAAAATTACCATCTGGATGAAGAATGTGAAATAACAGCGGAACTTAATCCAGATGACATAACACCTGAATATTCATCCGGGCTCAGGTCGGTTGGTATCAACAGAGTAAGTCTGGGTGTTCAGTCCTGGAGAGATGTAGATCTTAAAATGCTGAACAGAAGACATGATTCAGCTCAGGCTGAAAGGGCTCTTGTTGAATTGAAATCTGCAGGATTTGAAAATATTTCTCTGGATTTGATATACGGCATTCCAGGCATGACCCAGGAAGTCTGGGCATCGAATCTTGAACGTTCATTTTCATTTGATCTTAAGCATCTTTCAGCATATCATCTGGCAATAGAGCCTGGAACTGTCTTTGGCAAGATGCTGGAAAAAGGTATCATTCATGAGGTTGATGAGGAGGAAAGCGTTTCATTCTTTAATCAGCTTATTGAAAAGGCGGAAAAGGCTGGATTTATTCACTATGAGATTTCGAATTTCGGGAAACCTGGTTTTTTCTCAAAGCATAATTCAAATTACTGGAAGCAGGTCAGTTATCTTGGTCTTGGACCATCGGCGCATTCATTTAACGGTTATTCAAGGCAATGGAATATCAGAGACCTGAAGGGGTACATAAAATTAGTTAATTCAGGGAAAGTATATTATGAAAAGGAGGATCTTGACCTCAAGGCCAGATTCAACGAATATGTCATGACATCATTAAGAACGATGTGGGGCATTGATCTTGAATATATTGAAACTACTTTTGAAAAAGAAGGTTATGATTATATAGTCAATTTAGCCGGAAAGTTTAAAGATTATGGTCTTCTTAGACAGGAAGGGAAAAATCTTGTCCTTACAAATCAGGGTAAAATAATTTCAGATAACATAATTTCCGAGTTTATGATCCCCGGAGATGAATGATTATTTCTTTGGAAGCATGAATGTAGTTTTCCCGATCTTGTTTCCTTCCAGGTAAAGCTCCGCACTGTAATTTCCAACTATAAAATCACCTGTATTATCGAGGAAAATACACATTTCGATATCCTGATTCATATAATCAACTTCACGGTTTGCCGAAAAAATGATCTTGTTCTTTCTGTATTCAAACAGGTTATCAGGGCTGGTGGCAATTACAAGTGAATCAGGCCTGATTATTCTCAGGTAGACGGTTTTTGATCCTGCTTTAGCGATTGGATTTTCCCGAAGTGTGAAACAAACCCTGAGTTTATCAAGAAGTCCTATCCTGTTTGTTTCTTTTCTCTTTTTATTCAAAGGTACGGCGACGATATCTTTTGCCAGAATTACGGAAGCTACTTCTACTTTTGAGCTCAGTTCTTCCTTGGCTTTGGAAAGTTCTGTATTGGTGCTTCGAACCTGCTTTATTTCTTTTTTGATCTCTGAGTTTTCGGCAACAAGTATTTTGTTACGGGTATTAAGTGAATCGATCTGAACGATATAACTCTTCATTATTTCCCTCATCGTCTTGATCTCTTTCTTATATTTTCTTATAAGCTGAGTATTGGATGCATCAATCTCAAGGAGTTTGACAATTTTATCCTTCTGCCTGGCAAGACCAGCATTAAGTGTATCATTGTTTGTCTTCAGCGTATCATACGCGTAGGAAATTTTTCTCAGTTCATTGGCCAGTGAGTCCTTCTCTTCTGTAAGAGCAGAATTCATTTCAACGTAATTGTGGCGAACAAACACGAAAATCAGTGCAAGCACAACAACTACTGCAATTAATATCAGATTTGTTGATGATAGCTTATTGGAAGCATTCTTATTATTTCCAGTTCCGCCTGTCAGATTAATATTTGGAAGATTTGCCATGCATTCAGGTCTGTTATCAGGTTTGACCACAAAATTAATAAATTCCCTTAAATTTTCTTTTATTCACGGTCAATGATTAATTTTAACTTATTGAGCATTTTGACTGATACAAATATCCTCATCACTGGGATTTTATTTAACTTAATAACATATTACATTTCTGAATGTTATTTTAAAAATGAAATAAGGAATGATATCGGAGTTTATTTCTTTCGTGCTTTAAAAATCCCCGTTGGGAAAAAAAGAGTAAGAGCTTTGCTTATAGTGTCATAATGAATATATTGCTTTTCAAGCTTCAGGGGAATTATGTTGATCTATTGTTGAAGTTTGACTATGAGTGAAGGTTGGAGTCAAAAATGAATTTATGAAATATGTTGGTGCTCATGTCAGCGCTCAGGGAGGTGTAGAGAATGCACCTTCAAATGCAAATGCGATAGGGGCAAGGGCTTTTGCCCTCTTTACCCGTAACCAGAAGCAATGGTATGCAAATGCTCTGACAAAAGCCAGTATCAGGCTATTCAGGGATAATTGTGAAAAATTTGATTTCAGGTCTTTCCAGATACTTCCCCACGATGGCTATCTCATAAATCTTGGACATGCAGAGAAGGAGCCTCTTGAAAAATCAAGAATAGCCTTTCTTGATGAGATGCGCAGGTGCGAACAGTTAGGTCTTGACCGTCTTAATTTTCATCCGGGGAGTCATCTTAATTTATATGGTATTGAAGAATGTCTTACGAGGATAGCTGAATCGATAAATATTACTCTTGACCAGACAAAAGGAGTAACGGCTGTAATTGAGAATACTGCCGGTCAGGGAACCAATCTCGGCTACACGTTCGAACAGATCAAATATATAATTGATCTTGTGGAAGATAATTCGAGGGTTGGAGTATGTATTGATACATGTCATGCATTTACAGCCGGATATGATGTAAAAAGTGCCCGTGGATTCAATGAAACATTCGCAAAATTCGATGAATTGATCGGATTTAAATTTCTGAAGGGGATGCATCTCAATGATTCAAAGAAAGAAAGGGCAACGAGAGTTGACAGGCATGAAAGCATAGGCAGTGGTTTCCTGGGCGATGAGGCATTCATTCTCCTGATGAATGATCCAAGGTTCGATAATATCCCCCTGATACTTGAAACTCCGGATGAATCACTATGGGAAGCTGAGATCAGGAAACTTTATTCATTCGTGAAAGTTTAAAGTCCGGAAGCTTTTTTTATGTATTATTTTCCGATCAGATCTGAAAAATCCTTTTCTTCCAGTTTTTCCATGGTAGACTTGTATCCAAGGGCAAACAGATCTTCAGCTTTTTCAGGGTCGAGCACTTTAAAATTTATGAGTTCCGGGGGAGAAACGAGCAGATCAAATTTGGAAGCTTTTTCAATTATTTCTTTTGACATGCTTATCATGAAGGTCCGTTCAGCAATATTTATGAGGCCGTTTATTTTTTCGACAAATCCTACCGGATTAACGAATGAGCCTATAAGATATCTGCATTGTTCCTCAATTGGTTTGACAGGCAGGTTATCCAATACTCCACCGTCGACATAGTAGTTGTTATTTATTATTACCGGTTGGAAAAGGACAGGGATACTGGCAGAAGCGATCACCGGCTCAATTAATTCACCTGAACAGAAATATTCAGCTTTTCCACTATTGAGGTCTGTTGCAGTCACGAATAGCGGGATCCTGAGTTCTTCGAATGTGCTGGCCCGCAGGTGCGATTTAAGGATTTTTGTTATGCCTCCGATCTGAAGCAGGCCTTCCCTGGGCATGATTGGTCGCATAAGATCAAGGCGGCTTCCGGGATTCATGAGGTGGAGAATTTCCTTAGGTGAATACCCGTCAGCATAAAGTACTCCAACCAGAGCGCCGGCGCTGGTTCCTGAAATAACATCAGGGTAGATGCCTGCTTCATTCAAAGCCTGGATAAGTCCTAGATGGGCAAACCCTCTGGCGCCTCCACCGCTGAGGACAAGTCCTGTATTATATCTTTTATCTAGCATTATGGACAGTTATTTTATATTATGCCTTTGAGAAAATCAATCAGCAATTTAATATTAAAAAAGGTAACAAGGAGGGCTATTACCAGTAATACTACGGTCAATAATCTGCCGTTGGCATATTTTCCCATGACCTTTACAGATGAAGTAAGATAGATCTGAATTGCCACAGTAAAGGGCAGCTGGATGCTGAGGAATACCTGGGAGAGTATAAGTCCCTGAAACGGATTTTTTGTAAAAAAAACAATCACAAGCGCTCCAAGAAGTGAAACAAGCACTCCTATGCGGGAGTGGTTATCTTTGACATCATAAGGTTCTTTATACATTCCGGAAACAATCGAACCTCCTGCCATTCCGGAAGTTATTGTTGATGCTACACCGGCCAGCAGGAGAGCGAATGCGAAAATGACATTTGCATTATTGCCAAGAAGAGGCTTCAGAAGACTTTCTGCCTGCTGAAGTTCATCCACCTTAAAACTGTTCTTGAAAAAAGTTGCAGCTGCCAGAATTATCATTGCACTATTGATTGCCCAACCAACCAGCATAGAAAATAATGTATCGACGAATTCATATTTCAGCTGTTTACGTATAATATTATCGTCCTGGAGGTTCCATTGACGGCTCTGTATAACTTCAGAATGCAGAAACAGATTGTGGGGCATAACGACAGCACCCAGTACACTCATTAACAGGAGTACGGCACCCTGTGGTACTGATGGTTTCACCCATGCTATACCGGCCTGAACCCAATCGACGTTCACCAGAAATAATTCATACAGGAATGATAATCCGATAATTGAAACAAAACCAATTATCCATTTTTCAATCTTCTGGTAGGAGTTGGTAAAAAGCATTAACAGGACAAATAGTGTGACAAGTATTGCACCTGCCGGGATGGGAATATTGAAAAGCATGTTGAGTGCTATCGAAGCACCCAGAATCTCTGCAAAAGAAGTTGAAACCGAGGCAAGTATTGCGGAGGAGAGAACCGTCCTGGAAACTATCGGAGGAAGATAAATTGTAGCTGCTTCGGAAAGACATAAACCCGTTGCAATTCCCAGGTGAGCCACATTATGCTGAAGGACAATGAGCATAATGGTTGAAAGAGTTACCACCCACAGAAGTTCATATCCGAATTCTGATCCTGTGGCAATATTTGCAGCCCAGTTACCCGGATCAATGAATCCCACAGTGACAAGCATTCCCGGCCCGATATATTTGAAAATATCCAAAGCCCCGAAAGCGGGTTTATGATCACCTCGCCTGAGATCCCTGAAAATTCCCCTGTAATCGAATATCTTTTTAAATTCTTCTGTTTTCAAATCAACAAAGCTCTAATAATGAGGAATAACCGAAATAAACCACGTTAACAAAGATAATCAATTGGAAGTGAAATTTATTAACCCATCTCCACGATATAAAACTATGTGACTAAAGAGAATCGGGAATACTTATTTTCCAGTTTATAGTTAATAAGAAACTTTTCTCCGGCCTCATGGTGAGTGAAGAAAATCAATGTTTATGAGTTCTGAAGCCATATACTCATTTAATGTAATTGTCAATTGTTTTACATTTGTATAACTAAATATTCATAGTATGCAGTATCTTCTTGTAGCTTCAGATTGGACTGATGTGGGTGCCCTTGAAAGAAGGATGAAGGCGAGGGATGAACATCTCCGGCAAATAAGTGTTCTGAAGAAAAACGGCCAGTTTGTTTGTGGAGGAGCAGTGCTTGATGAGAATGGGAAAATGACGGGATCTATGATAGTATATGATTTCCCCGATATGATAGCTTTGAAAGAAAGTCTCAGGAATGAGGTCTATATGACAGAAAATGTTTGGGAAAAAGTAGAAATACGGCCATTCCGGATGGCTTTAATTCATTGATTAAAATGGATATTAATAGATTTACCCCTTCTGTTGACAAGCGTGTTCTTGTTCTTCTTGCCGGTCTTACGTGGTGTGGTGTGGGTATAATGTTAATGAGATTTGCCTTTATCTGGCTTGCTCCGGTGGGTTTCAGGGTCACAGCTCCATTTTTTGGCGCAGGTTTTCTGGCTGCAATGCCTATTCACCATTTTGGTTTTCTGAAGATCGCAGATAAGAACCTTAGCAGGCTTGTTCCACTTACCTCAAAGAGATGTGTATTCTCTTTCATGACGTGGAAAAGCTACCTCATAGTGCTGGTAATGGTAACTATGGGTATTGCCCTGAGACATTCATCCATTCCAAAGCTTTATTTATCTGTACTTTATAATGGAATAGGTCTGGCCTTGTTTCTTTCAGGGATCCGTTATCTCAGGTTCTTTGTGCAGCTTATTATGAATGCCAATGTAACACATTCATAAAATATCCGGGCTTGCTTTCCGCTTATGTAATTTCAGATTTAAAAATAATTTTAAAATCAGGTAAATGTCATTCACTCTGCAGCCCGGTCAAAGGGCAATAGATTTCCGGCTTCCTTCCACTGACGGGAAAGAATATTCCCTTTCAGATTTTGACAGGTATAAATTTCTGGTAATCTTTTTTAGCTGTAATCATTGTCCGTATGTTACAGGTTCTGATGAGGTGACAAGGGCAACAGCTGAAAAATACAGTGATAGCGGGGTGTTTTTCGCGGGGATAAATTCGAACAGTGAGAATACCTATGCTGAGGACAGTTTCCCCAATATGATTTCACGGATGGAAAAATACAGGTTCCCGTGGGTTTATCTTTACGATAAGTCTCAGGAAGTGGTCAAAGCATATGGAGCTCTCAGAACTCCTCATTTTTATGTTTTTGATGAACAAAGGGTACTTGTTTATACAGGCAGGGGAGTGGATAATCCAAGGGACACATCCCGGATGAAGATCAATAGTCTTGATATAGTTCTGGGAGAGCTTACCCGGGGTAACAAGATATCAGTTCAGCTTACCAATCCAATCGGATGCAACATCAAATGGGAAGGGAAGGATGCTCACTGGATGCCACCTGATGCCTGTGATCTGATACTTGATTGAAAATATAATTAGGGAGCCAAACGGCTGATAATCCACTTTTCATCAGTCAGTTTGTAGACCAGACGATCGTGCAACCTGAATTTTCCGTCTTTCCAGAATTCAAAGAAATCCGGAACCAGTCTGAATCCACCCCAGAAAAGTGGTTTTTCCACATTTCTACCCTTGAAATAGGTCTGATATTTCTCAAATCTATCTTCCAGAATGTACCTGCCGGTGATAATCGTACTCTGATCACTGGCCCAGGCAGCCAGCTGGCTTTCCCTTGGTCTTTTACTGAAGTATTCAGCAGAGTCTTTTTCAGATATTTTCTCAGTTATTCCCTCTATCCTTATCTGACGGCCGGATTCAGGCCAGTAAAAATGCAAGGCAGCAAAAGGATTTTCAGTTAGCTGCGTTCCTTTAAGGCTATTATAATTGGTGAAAAAAACGAATCCGTTATTGTCGTAATTTTTCAGGAGAACGGTTCTGACTGATATTCTTCCATTGGCTGAGGCAGTACCAAGGTTAACTGCTTCAGGGATCTCTGCTATTCCTTTCTGTCTTTCACAAAACCATTTTCCGAACTGAACAAAAGGATCCGCATTGACACTGTTTTCAGAAAGCTCAAATTCATTCATTACTCTTAAGTATTGACAGGATTATGAACAATTTGCAGAGTAAGAAGGTTTAGAAGTTAAGAATAAAAAATATTTATCTATCTTCCGGACCAAAAATCAGATACAATGAATATTATTCGCTTCAGATCAGTTATTGCGATATTTATTTCGGCAATCTCAGTAGCATATCTTTCATGCTCATCAAATCCGCCTTCCAATATTTCCGGGGCAAGCCTAATACCGAAGCCTGTTTCGGTCACCAATTCCCCCGGATGGTTCATGCTTGAATCTGATGCTGCTGTATATGTAAGCAGTGGCTCTGATGAGCTTATGAAAACAGGTAATTATCTTGCGGAGAAACTCAGGCCTGCAACAGGGTATAAGATTGATGTAAAAGCAACAGATAAAACTCCGGGAGCGGGGAATATTTTTATTACTCTGGCAGCTTCTGAACCGAAATTAGGGAATGAAGGATACGAGCTGGTTATTACAGACAAGAAGATAGTATTAAGTGCAAATAAACCGGAAGGGATATTCAACGGGATACAGACCCTGAGACAATTGTTTCCATCTTCTGTCGAACTGGCCACCAGGCAGGCGGGTCCCTGGAAAGTTGCTTCGGGTACCATAGTTGATTATCCGGAGTATCCTTACCGTGGTGTCATGCTGGATGTTGCACGTCATTTTTTCGGAGTGAATGAGGTTAAACAATACATTGATCTTCTGGCCTGCTATAAAATTAATGCCCTTCATCTTCATTTATCGGATGATCAGGGCTGGAGGATAGAAATAAAGTCATGGCCTCAGCTGGCTTTGCACGGAGGAAGTACTCAGGTTGGAGGAGGCAATGGAGGTTATTATACTCAGGAGCAATACTCCGATCTGGTTAAATATGCTGCTGACAGATATATTACAATAATTCCCGAAATCGATATGCCGGGGCACATAAATGCTGCTCTGTCATCCTATCCGGAGCTGAACATGAACAATAAGGTGACCGAACTTTATAGGGGTACTGAAGTGGGATTCAGTACAATTGATACGAAGAAAGAGGTTTCCTATAAATTTGTGGACGATGTTGTCAGGGAACTTGCTGCAATTACAACCGGACCTTACATACACATAGGTGGAGATGAATCGCATGTGACAAAAAGGGAAGATTATATTCCTTTTGTTAAAAAAGTTCAGGAAATAGTAAGATCTCATGGCAAACAGGTTATGGGATGGGATGAGATCTCTCTTTCTGAACTGGGACCGAATACAGTTGCACAGTACTGGTCTAATGCGCAGAATGCTCAAAGGGCTGTCAGTCAGGGTGCAAAAGTGCTGATGTCACCGGCAGCAAAGACCTACATTGATATGAAGTACGATTCCACAACAGTCCTGGGTTTACATTGGGCAGGTTATATTGAAGTAGACAGTGCATATATCTGGGATCCGGCAAAACTGGTACCAGGCATCGGAAAGGAAAATATTCTTGGTGTTGAGGCTCCCTTATGGACTGAGACTATTGCCGATATGAAAGATCTGGAATACATGGTTTTCCCAAGGCTGCCAGGTATTGCTGAAGTGGCCTGGAGCCCTGCCTCATCAAGGAATTGGGCTGAATACAGTGTCAGGCTGGGCAGGCATGCTGCCAGATTTAATGCTCTGCAGATTAACTATTACGCTTCGAAGCTGGTGCCATGGGTAAAAGCTGAATGATCATAAACTAATCCGGGATTCACCTTTTTGCAGATCAAAACATATAATAGTTCCGGATTTGTCTCTGAAAAATGTTCCGGCTGACAGTTTGTTCAGATCATTTACCGGTGTGAAAGGCATAGTCTGTTTTCCTGTTGCAGCCAGTGCAGGTTTTCCAGAGTGTGAACATATTTTCAAGGTGAATCCGTTGCAGCTGAACGGAGCCTTTATTTGTATATTTCCGGAGCCTGGAATTATTGTCGTAAGCTCTTTTGCAGCCCAGTAGCGTGCAATTTCACTTAACTTCATCCAGATCAGATTTTTGTATTTATTATCGAGTCTGTTTTTTACCTCTTTCAGGATTTTAAAACCTGTATGTTCTCCATTGAAATATATTCCGGGCCAGTGACATACAATTACAGCAGGTTCACCGCTTTCGATAACTTCAACCAGCCTGCCTGAATTCAGGTCAGGGGTTATAAGCATATCGGGGCTTCCGGCCTGCAGACCGTCCCAGTTGCCAAACCAGTCTCCTGTGCATCCGATAACCGAGACAACACATCTGGGATCCGGACCATCCAATCCGGAAGGATGAAGGACGACAGGAGCGACGCTTTTCCCTTTTTCGGTAAAAAGATCTCTGAAAAAATGTGGGATTTCAGAGCCAAAGATATCTCGTACCGCTTCAAGAGTTCCGATAGCTAGATTATTCTGATTGTTGCTGCCGTATCCTCCCGGAGTAGTCAGCCCGTCACATTTAAGCCCGGCTTCCTTCAGTATACCTAAAGCATAAGCCTGATATGCAGCCAGTTCGTCGGCACTTTTAGTCTGGCTCCATTCCCAGTTTTCCATATATTCAGGTGTGGGATAGGGATAAGGTTTCCCTGTGGAGATATCTATTACCCTTGTATGACTTACCATTTCAGGATGAATGTCCCAGTTTGGCATCATGAGTTCCCTTACAAGTTTAAGGCTGTCATCCAGTTCTTTTTTTGTCCATCCTGGAATAAACCGGCTCACCCAGCCGGTACAGGCCGGATATGGTACAATACTATATTTTCCTTTCACTCCGTTTTCGGCTGCCCATTCCCCGAATTCTCTTACAAAGCTGTCGGGGATTTCTCTGGGAAGTTTCCGCCAGTCCTGTTTATACTGATCCGGAAAGACTTCTGCGAATTGTGGTATTCCGAAATGAGCCAGGTTAACCAGGCAGGTTGAATCATCGATAATCAGGCTGACTGGAGCTCTGTTGTATGGATTCAGAACTTTCACATCCGTTCCGCCAGCCATGCTATCATATGGATACAGTGATGCGGCAATAGTACCGGCTGCAGCTGTTTTGACAAAAGTACGTCTGGAATATTTCATTTTATTTGATAAGATCATTGTACGATGCTTCCATAAGAAGGAAAAACGCCTGACCTTCGGTAGCTGTTCCCGGGTGGTCGAAGTTGGGAGCGCCGCAGACGCCCTGGATCAGTCCGAACCGGTCAACTTTTTTATGCACGGCTTTTCTCATCCTGTCGGCATAGGAAAGATAGGATCTGTCAATCCATCCTCCTTTTACCCCACGATAGATAGTGTAAGCTAACATCTGGGCGCAGTTGGTTTCAACGAACGACGAATTGTCATTGAGGATATCATGAAAAAGCCCGTCATTTCTCTGGTACCTGAGCATTGCATCTACAAGTTCCCTGACATAAGACTGAAGCTCCGATTTTTCTTTTTTCATTGACTCGGGGAGTACTCTTATAACCCTGGTTATTCCGGCTGCAGCCCACCCGTTTCCAACTCCCCAGAACAATTTTCTTTCGAATTTCATCCTGTCCTGATCCCAGATATGATAATAGAGCTTCTTTTCCGGATCAAGCAGGATTTTCCTGTAACCATTAACCTGCCTGACTGCTTCTACCGGGTTGCCGGCAACGGCCAGAAACGGAGGAACCATATAAAAAGCATCCACCCAAATCATATTCTCGACAAAATTGTGATAGATGATGCCATCAGTGGTTCTCGGAGCTTTTATGATGAGGAAATCGAGCATCCGGCGTGCAGCTTCAGCAAGAGCAGTATCTCCTGTTACCCTTGCGGCGAAGAATAAGGCTTCTCCGTTCGACGCCGGATCAGCAACAGGCCGGTCACCTTCATTAAGGCCTAACCTGCCGTCTTTTTTCTGGTTTACGACAGCATCTTTTGCCAGGAGTATGGTCAGGTCGGTTTCCCCGGATTCCAGAAGTGCCTGAGAAGCGACCCCCTGTTCCCATGCCCTTCTCTGCATGGCCAGCATTGCATTTGTTACCAGTTTTACAGTATCGGTAGCCGGAGCTGTCTGTAGTACATTTGCCGGATAACTCATACCGGAAACATTAACACCTTCAGGTATTATCAGCAACAGGATAATTAGGACTGAAAAGTTTTTCAATGACGCTGACAGGTTCTTAATAATTTTCATAATGATGCTTTATAAAACTTTATGAAATATAGAAATTTTCTTTGTATTACAGTAAAACATGAAATACTGAACTAATCTTCACCTAATCAATATTATCTGTATGAAATTGGTACCATGGACCTATAAATCCGGTGAATTAATTCCCTTATCTGTTATCATATCTTCGGCACTTTATGTAAGGAAAAATTACAGGTACATCTTATAGATATTATTCTATATCTTTAAATCCGGTTTCCTGTAACTTAATTATTTGGAGTTTATGAGCAAAGTTAAAATTGTAATATCAGTCTCAGTAATTTTGCTGGTCACTGCAGGCGTATTAATTTTTTTAGGAGTACGGCCAACTTCCAGGTCTGAGAATTTTATTAAGTATCCATTCAACAAAGCAGTTTTTCCTCCTGAATTTCCGGCTCCCACTTTCGAGTGGAACCTCCAAACAAGAGAAAGGCCTTCATGGGAAATTACATTGTCATCCGGGCACGGGAAATATGTAATACATGCGGTAACATCAGGACATACCTGGAGGCCGGATGAACAGAAGTGGGACAGTCTTAAAACTATATCTGATCACAGGAAAATAATTTTTGAGATTAAAAAAGCCGGCAGCGAAGGACCTAGCAGTAAAATTTCCTTTTCTGTCAGCTGCGACAGTGTTGGCGCCCCTATTCTTTACAGGCAAATGCCAATTCCATTTATTATTGCTGAGAGGAGACTCGACTCAATGAATTTCATGCTTATAAATATAGGTAGTAAAGAAAGAGCTCATATTGCAATGCGTGGTTTCCCGGTCTGTGGAAACTGTCATTCATTCAGTGGCAACGGAAAATTCATGGGACTTGACCTTGATGCCGGACTGCGGGATAAAGGAGGTTATTTCATATCTCCGATAAAAGACACTATCCTTTTCAATCCGGAAAATTATATGTCATGGTCAAAACTGGAAAAAAGAAGAACCTTTGGCCTGTTTTCAAAAATTTCTCCTGACGGACGGTATGTAGTAACTACCGTAAAAGACAGGGTTCTGATGAAAAATCTTCCTGTTAATCCTGTAGAGAATATAATTTATTCACAGATTTTCTTTCCTGTAAATGGTCATCTGGCAGTGTATGACAGGCAGGAACATACCCTTAAGGAATTGCCTGGTGCCAATCTTGAGAAATATGTCCAGAGCAACGCAACATGGACACCTGATGGAAAATACATTCTGTTTTCAAGAGCAACAGCTCTGCCTCGCGACACAAATGTTTATGAGATAAATGTACAGGACGAAGATCTGATTGATCAGTTTGTCAAGAGGAAAAAAACATTCAAGTACGATATTTACATGATCCCCTTCAATAACGGGAACGGAGGTGAAGCAATTCCAGTGAATGGAGCTTCCGGCAATGGTAAAAGTAATTATTTCCCTGCCGTTTCACCTGACGGTAAATGGCTGGTCTACTGCCAAGCTGAAAATTTCATGTTGCTTATGCCCGACAGCCGTCTTTTCATCGTGCCATTAAAGGGAGGAAAACCAAAGATGCTTGACTGTAATCTATACTCAATGAATTCATGGCATGCATGGTCACCCAACAGCAGATGGCTCGTATATGTATCTAAAGGACTGAGTATTTACACTGACATGTTTTTGACGCACATTGATGAACACGGAAAGGAAAGCATTCCTGTCCTTGTTGAGAAGGCAAGAATGCCTTACAGAGTTGTAAACTATCCTGAATTTGTAAAACGCGATCCGGATTCATTGTTCAACATGAAGTATGATTATGTTGAAATCGCTCATATCAAACGGGCTGTTAAGGAAAGAAATATGGAAAAGGCAAAAGTATTATTTTATAAACTGGAGAGTCAGAATCCATTCTTTTTCTCAGAAGATTGTCTGGAGTTGAGCGAATACCTTAAAGGGATGGGTTTACCGGATGAAGCCAGAAAATATGAGGAACAGTCAAAACATACAATAAATTCGAACGTGTTCAGTTCCAATGATTAAGGCTGACTGACTTGTGGATAAACGATTTGTTCATTCTGGAATGCAAAACCTGAAAGGTTGTTCTGACTTTTGTCTGCAATATGCAATATTTTATGTTATTCATAGTTTTAGTATAGATAAAAGAACAAAAGAATTTAATATCTGAAAATCTATGAAAGCAAATATATTCCTGGTTGTGGGACTGATTGTGCCGGTTATTATGCTATTATCGGCAGGTTGTAAAAAGGGAGGGACAGACACCAGTGCTCTTTATGTGCCAACTAATGCTGATACAACTGCAAGTGCTACATTACTGGAACTTCAGCAGGGGAGGGTTTTGTACATAGACAATTGCGGGAAATGTCATGGATTCTATAATCCGGATCATTTTAACAAGTCGCAGTGGACAAGTATTATGAGCAGTATGGCTGCAAAGACAAGCATGACTTCAGATGAGACAACACTTGTTACCAAATATGTGACAAGAGGCAAATAAATTCAAAAATCAGGCTTCTGGTAATCGTATAAAGGTAAACCTTCAGGCAGTCAGACTATAAAATACAATGAATACAAGCCTGTATACCCGGGGTCAACATCATTTATTATAAGGTATATTGAAGCAACCAACCGGCATATCCGGTTAAGAATAAATTGATTAACTTTACCTTTTATTGCTTAATATGCCAGATAGAGACAAAATATTCAGCATCGATCTGAAGTTCGATGATGTTCCGATGCCCTTTGTGATCAAGAAAGTTGAAGGCATCAACAATGTCACTGTAGGAGCCGAGGCTTTTCCGCACAGGCATAATTACTATTCCATAATATGGCCTTATGCCGGATCTGGGAGGCATATAATTGATTTCAGAGAATATCCTATGATTCCCGGGCAGATATTTTTTGTCAGTCCGAGGCAGGTGCATCAGGTTCTTATAGATGATTCTTTGTCATCTTACATTATTATGTTTACTCAGGAGTTTCTTGAAAGGAACAGTATCAGGAACGATTTTATTACTAATATAAGGCTGTTTCATAACAGTGATGAAACACCTCCTTTACCGGTTGATCCAATGACCGGAACTCTGCTTAAGACATTCGCCGACAGGATCTTTGCTGCGTTCACCAGTCAGTCGGATATGTATCACGAAGTAGTAGGGGCTTATCTGAAGCTATTTCTAATAGAGTGTAACAGTAAATGCATATTGAATCCGGGGTCTAATCTTCAGAACATTGAGGTAAGCAAAACACTCGTAAAGCATTTCAGGGATCTTGTAGAGCAACGTTTTATGAGAGATCATCAGGTAAAGGACTATGCTGATGCTCTCAATGTCACTCCCAACTACCTTAATGAGGTGATTAGGAATGCAATGGATGTACCTGCAAAGGAATTTATCCAAAGCAGAATAATCCTTGAGGCAAAAAGGCTGGCAACATTTACTGGTAAATCGGCAAAAGAGATAGGGTTTGAACTTGGGTTTGAGGATCCTTCTCATTTCAGCAAATTTTTTAAGATCAATACCGGTACCTCGCTTCAGGAGTTTTGGGAAACTCTTTCCTGACAACCGGTTGTCCTGAACTGATTTTGCACAACTACCGTAATTTTTACCATCGATTCCATGGTTTATCCATTTACCAGGGTATATTGTAGTTGTATTTTTGCATCATAAAATGATAACAAAATCTGAAAACAATGAGCACAACAGAAAAAACAAAGTGGGCAATAGACCCTGCGCATAGTGAGATTGCTTTTAAGGTAAAGCACCTCATGATTACAAACGTAAAAGGGGTATTCAAGGATTTCAGCGCAAGAGTAACAACATCAGGGGACGATTATCTTACCTCTGACATTGAGTTCACTCTGCATCCCTCATCTGTCGACACAGGAGCAACTGACAGGGATAAACACCTGAGGAGCGCTGACTTTTTTGATGTGGACAAATATGACAGGATAAGTTTTTCGGGTAAGAAAACCGAGAAATCGAATCAGGAAAATTACATTCTTCAGGGAGATTTAACCATCAAGGATGTAACCAAACCAGTAAAGCTTAATGTTGAGTTCGCTGGTGTAATGAAGGATCCATGGGGAAATGAAAAAGCCGGATATACGCTTACAGGGAAGATTAACCGAAAAGACTGGGGACTGAACTGGAACGCTGCCCTTGAAGCAGGAGGAGTATTGGTCAGTGATGAGGTTGTCATCAATTGTGATGTACAGCTCGTTAAACAGTCCTGATAAATAATTATTTAGGTTTTAGGATCGGATTTAAATCAGGTATGATGTCAAACATGGTTTTACATAAAGCTGACAGCCGTGGAAATGCAAACCATGACTGGCTGCTAAGCAGACATACATTCAGTTTTGCAAATTATTTTGATCCGGACAGAATTCATTTTGGCGCCCTGAGAGTACTGAATGATGATACCGTTGAGGCAGGCAAGGGATTCGGGACACATCCTCATGACAATATGGAGATTATTTCAATTCCGCTTGAAGGGGATCTTGAACACAAGGACAGCATGGGTAATGTTTCTGTTATTAAACACGGAGATGTTCAGGTGATGAGTGCAGGTACCGGAATCTTTCACAGTGAGTACAACCGAAATGCTGACAGGCAGGTTAAATTTTTACAGATCTGGGTATTTCCTTCAAAAAGGAATGTCACTCCCCGTTACGATCAGTTGACTCTTAATATTGAGGATCGTCATAACAGGTTACAGCAGATCCTTTCACCCGACCCCGGTGATGCTGGCGTATGGATCTATCAGAATGCCTGGTTCCATATCGGTAGATTTGATAAAGATGTAACTGAGGAATATGTTCTACGGAATAAAATAGACGGAGTATATATTTTTGTCCTTGAAGGCAATGTTAAAGTCAACGGACAGGAGCTTGAAGCAAGAGACGGATTTGGGATATGGGATATCGAAAGTTTAAAGATTTCTGCAACCTCGGATACTGAGATACTTCTGATGGAGGTCCCGATGGATTATTAATTATTTCTCAGGTGAACTACTTAGCGCTACTTTGACAGATTAGCTTTTGATCTGATTTTCCTGCTTTTTTACCCCTTACCCTGAAGCGAGAAAGCAGAAAAATCGCTTCGCACCTCTTGGCGACAGGGTTAAATCAGGTTGATTTTTAAATATTATTTAAATCTGTCAAGTAGAATTAGAACTATGATTTAAAATTGAATTTGAACATAAATTACTGAACACAGATCCTGATTACAGTATAATGTATTCGGGATTTTGTGTTTGATGTTTAACCTTTTCTGCTAATCTCTTCAAGGAGTTTGGGCTGAGTAAGGATAATGTCCTTATCTTTCAGTTCTATCATCCTGTCTTTTTCAAAAGTTTTAAGAAGTTTTACAGTGTTTTCGGTTGAAATTCCAGCAAATTCAGCGATGTCTTTTCTGGAAAGGAGCTGAAAAATATCTTCGCACTGAGTACGCAGGCTGTCGATGTAGATTAAAGTCTCAGCAAGCCGTCCGTTCATCTGTTTATTTACAAGGGTTCCGATAGTTGAAAAAAGATTTGTATTTTGTTCACAGAATCTTCTTATTATATTGAATCCGAACATACCGTTCTGTTTTATAATTCCTGCAATAGCATCTTTTTCGATTAGAAATGCACGACATTCGGTTATTGCCACAGTGGAATACCTGAAAGTATTGTCATTAAAAACAGATGATAAAGACAGAAATTCCCCCGGCAAAATGATTTTCAGGTTATAATTGCGGGTTCCGTCACCTTCAAGATACTGTTTGGCAAGGCCGGTTACCAGAAATAACACATAAGAGGCAAATGCTCCCTGTTTTGTCAGGTTCTCTCCTTTTCTGAAGATCACCTGTGTTTTTCCGGCCCTGACAATTTCAGCCTCTTCCTTTGTCAGATTCTGGAAGCACGGGGCCTGGATGTCACAAATAAAATCATGGTCATCTTCAAGTATGGTCTTCATGTTGTGCTAATGATATGTCGTTGGCAAAGTTAATCCAAATCAATAATAAAGTTGATGGATATCAATTTGGTTCTTGTTATGGCAGTATGCATTTTTCTTTTATGCTGAGTGATATGAGTCTAGCTTTGTGTTATAAATTTTAAATCATTAAGTTATGTTATACACAAATCTTAAACACATTGAAACAGCAGATGATCATGCAAGGATTATAAAAGAAAATACAAATGTTATGGTTATCTGTGGTCGCATGGGGCCGATGTGTATCCCTGTTTACGGAATAGCTGAGGAGCTTGAAGAAGAATATCCTCATGTTAGCTTCTTTGACATGGAATTTGACAATCCGCAATCTCATGTAATCCGTAATCTTCCCGAAGTAAGGGGTTTTATGGGTATTCCATTCACGGTCTATTATAAAAACGGTAAAGTTGTGAAAGCAACGTCCAGCATTCAGACCAGAGATCAGGTTAAAGCAATTCTTGACAAAGAATTTACTGCTGAAATTCAGGCTTAGGAACATGAATATGGATATTCATTATGATGCTATAGTGATAGGGGCAGGTCCGGCTGGATTGACGGCAGGCATATATCTATCAAGAGCAAAAATGAAGACACTTATTGTTGACGAAGGAACTGTAGGCGGTCAGATGGTTCTGACTCATGAGATTGCCAATTATCCAGGAGTCGAAAAAATCAGTGGTTACCAGCTTGCCGGGATAATGAAAAAGCAGGCTAAATCATTTGGGTGTGAAATAAAATCAAATATACTATTGAAATCGGTTGAACTTAAGCCGGATAAAAAGTGCATTACATTTGAAGATGGGAATAGATATACAAGTGATATAATGATTCTTTCACCCGGTGGACGATCAAGGACTCTTGGTGTGTCAGGGGAGAAAGAACTCAGGGGTAGAGGGATCTCTTACTGCGCGACATGCGATGGTGATTTTTTCACCGGAAAGAAATAGTTGTTGTCGGGGGAGGTAATTCAGCTCTTGAAGAGGCGGTTTCTTTGACTAAGTATGCATTGAAAGTGACTATGATTCATCAGTTTGACCATTTCCAGGCTTTTGAATGTGCGATTGAGGAAGCCAGAAAGAATCCCCGGATTAATTTTATTATGGAGTCTGCAATCACTGTATTTCATGGTAGAGATAATCTGGAAAGTGTTGATATAAAAAATCTTGCAACCGAAGAAATATATAATTTTCCGACTGATGGAGCCTTCATCTTCATTGGTTATGTTCCTAATACGGAATTTCTCAGAGGAAGCATCAGACTTAATAAGATGGGAGAGATCATTGTCGGAACGGATATGTCGACCAACATCGAAGGCGTTTTTGCAGCAGGAGACGGCATTGTAAAGAAATACAGACAGGTTACTACTGCAGTAGCCGATGGCACAATTGCAGCTCTTGCTGCATCGGCATACCTGAATGAATCGAGGATCAGAAACAAAAACAAAATGATATGAGCACAGCAGTTATTGTAACAGTATCGGTTATTGTTATTGTCATTACCTATCTTTTTTTCACATTCAGAAAAATGAAAAATATCCCTGAGGTGGCAAAAAATGAAAAGATCAGGGACCTGAATGAAAAGAATTTCCAGCAACAGCTGAAAAACAATATTTCGCTTGTCGATTTCTGGGCATCATGGTGTATGCCATGTAAAATGATGGCGCCTGTTCTTAATGAACTTGCAGATGAGGTTGGACAGGATGTCCGGATCTGCAAAGTAAATGTAGAACAGTACCAGTCACTGGCTTCAAAATTTGGAATTAGGGGAATTCCCACTATGTTACTGTTCAAGAATGGAAAGGAGATAAACAGATTTGTTGGCGTAAAATCGAAAGAATTTTTGCTTGAACAGATAAGAAGTGTAGATTAATTATTTGCAATACATTCAGACGGAAATCTTCCGACCGGGATATCTGACAGATGTCAAAGACACATATTGGAAATTGGCTACAATGATTTGTATGACAGAGTTTTATTGTGACCGGATTTTATTGTAAGTTTGTAAAAAATGATATATCATGGCAAAAAGCGAGGTAGTTGAGACTAAATGGATTAAAAACATGGCTTTCGAAACGGAAGTCAATGGGCATAAGATCACCATGGATGCTGCTCCGGAAGTGGGAGGTGAGAATCTTGGACCAAGACCGAAGCTGCTGATGCTTTCCGCCCTGGGAGGATGCACCGGAATGGATGTGGTTTCTATACTGAGGAAGATGAGAGTTGACTTTGACGGGGTTAGTGTAAAGGTCGAAGGAGATCTGACCGATGAACATCCAAAACATTTTATAAAAATACATGTCATCTATGAAATATCCGGAAAGGATCTGCCACTTGATAAGATCAGCAAGGCTGTCGGCATGTCGGAAGAAAAATATTGTGGTGTGAGCGCCTCATACAGGAAAGGTATGGAAATCACTTCGGAAATAAGGCTCAAACAAAGTTGAAACTGAGATGGGGAAAAGTGAGTTTTCTGTTCTTTATAATGAACATGATAAGCAAATATTAAAAACAGCTCAGGATACCCTTGATCCTAAAATTGACAGGGTACAGGAAATAATTGAATATTCGAGAGGCGCCAATATCAAAAAAATCGGAATTGCACACTGTATTGCATTTAACAACGAATCTTCCGGGCTTGAAAAGATACTGACGGATGAGGGATTTCTGGTGGAAAGGGTCAGTTGCAAATACGGACATCTGCCATTCAATGATGTTGTTGAAGGTTATAAGGGAACATCATGTAATCCGGCAGGGCAGGCAAAATACCTGGAAGAGAAAGGTACAGAACTAAACATAATGATGGGTTTGTGTCTGGGGCACGATATGATCTTCAATGCCAGATCGGCGGCTCCTGTCACCCCTCTTATAGTAAAGGACAGAAAACTGTCGCATAATACGATCGAGAAGTTCCGGTCAGATTTATAGTTCAATGATGCTGGACGTTATTCTTTTCGCAAGGGCAGGGTACTGATTTATGTGTTTTATGATGGGTTGCACAATTTGTGACAGCTGCAGAGAGGATACACATCATTATGATTATCAATATTGTATCCTTTAGATATATAATTAACTTTTTCATATACCAGCGAATTCTGTTTAAAGATACTTACCTGATAACACTCTCAGGCTTATATTATACGCAGAGGTTATCAGGAATATTGTTTTGGACAATCAGTATCGATATTTATTATGGTCAGGATCTTTACTTAATGCAAAGATTTGTCGGGATATACGTTTACATGTTTGCTTTTCAGATACTCCGAATTTAAATTGGCAGCTGACCTGAATTCTTCCCAATTCCGGTTTGCAGGCGTTGTCCAGGCTGCCTCAGCAAGTCCGAAAATTCTTGGAAACAGTTGTTTGTCAATATTAAACTCGCTCCTGTCAATATGAGACCAGAAATTAGCCTGAACACCGATATAGTTCCCGGCTGTTTCCGGGATTTCATTCCGGGGTACGGGATAATAGCTGAATATCTTCCTGGTGTCGATGTTATCGTAATTATAGTCAAAATAACAATGGGTCGTTGGTGTTGCGATAATCCTGAATCCCTTCCGGGCTGCCTGGGCAACAGAATCGGCTTTCCACCCTCTCCAGAACATAAGGATCTCATCTCCTTTTAGTTTGCCACCATCATAGATCTCGTCCCATCCTATAAGAATCTTATGTTTGCTCCTAAGGTGCTCTCCTATCTTTTTTACAAAATAACTCTGCAGTTCTTCTTCATTATGAAGTCCGTTCTCTTTCATTGTATTCTGACAGGAGGAACATTTTTTCCATTCATCCTTAGGCGCTTCATCGCCGCCTATATGAATATATTCGGATGGAAATAGTCCGGCCAGCTCATCTAGTACATTAAAGACAAACTCATATACTTCTGGTTTTCCCGCACAGAATATCTCTCTATGAACACTTGGACCCTCAAAGAAGGTATGGATGCCGGGGCTTATCCCTGAACAGGAAAGCGAGGGATAAGCTGTAAGAGCAGCACAGACATGTCCCGGGAGTTCTATCTCAGGGACAATTGTTATAAATCTTTGACTGGCAAAACTGACCAGGTCCCGGATCTCATCCTGGGAATAGTAACCACCCATAGTATTGAATTTGGGATCGAATTTTGAACCGACTTCAGTAAGCAGCGGATAATGTTTTATCTCTATCCTCCAGCCCTGATCATCGGTTAGATGAAGATGCAGGACATTCAGCTTATATTTTGCAAACAGGTCGATGTATTTTTTAACAAGGTTGATCGGTAAAAATGTGCGGCTGACATCGAGCATCACACCACGCCACCTGAAACAAGGTGTATCTTTAATGACCTGAGATCTGATGGGATGGCTGCCTGATGTAATAAGCAGTTGTCTGACAGACTGGAGACCGTAAAATATTCCGGCTTCGGAACCGGCCCGGATCTCTATAGCTGATGATGAGATTTTAAGCTCATATGATTCAGGATTGTTTATATTCCTGTCAGCTAACAGCGTAATGTTCCCAGAAGGATTTCCTTTTTCTGTTACAACCGGGCTGAATCCGGTAAGATCGGCTACTGAACCGGCAAATAGTTTTGCAGAATTACTGAAAGTTGCAGGGGCTATAATTTTAACAGACTTACTGAATGTAAATTCACCGTTCCCCGAAATAACCTGTTCAGGAGTTGGAATAATTCCTCCTGACTGTGGAAAGGAATTACTACAGATCAGAAAAAGGAGCAGAAAAATTGTTAAGGATATCTTCATATAGTACAAATTATTTATAATTTCCCTGAAGGACTGAACCGTATTCTTTAAGGATTTTTCTTGCAGATGATTCTCCGAACCTGTCAAAATACTGTTGATTGATCCAGGCGCCGAAAGATGTGATTGATTTACAACCTAGGCTTCTGTAGATATTCAGATCGCGCGCGCAGTTATTCATGTTCCAGGGTATTTCCACGAGGCTGTTTCTATTCCATCCTGCGAATTTTGATTCATCAATCCAGTATTCCAGGATATGAGCTGTTTGTGAAGGAAAAACCTCAAGGTTTTTTTTAAGATCCTGCAAATGATCTTCAGGGACTGGTTTTGAAATATCCCTGTCGATAGGTGCATATTCGAGAAATATCCCTGGATTGGGTTTTACTTTTGCCGGCGCTTTACAGGTGTTGTTATAGGCAAGATGGGCCAGGGTGGCTTTCGGATTGATCTTGCGGAGCATTGAAAGTAGCCTGTTCTCGTATATCAGGGCCTGTTCGGATTCCGAATATTTTCTGCATGAGTCACAGTGGCAATATCCGTTAAGGCCGTCATCAGCCCAGAAGAAGTATCTGTTGGTAGTTGGTTTGAGCCATTTTGTGATCTCTCTGAGCTTTTTTTCAATTTCCTGATAAGCTCCTTCAGAGAAGAAACACATATTAAGGTCATTTCTCCTTTTACCATTCTCGTCCATCCTGAAGTATTCCGGATGTTCGCTGAAAAGATTACGTGGGAGGAGAACATGTATTGCATGGGTCTCAAATTCCACATCAATTCCGTTTCCGGCACATCTTTTTAAAAGCAATCTTCCTTCAGAGCTTTCAATAAAGCTTTCCATCTTATCTGGAGTTTCCTCATCATTGAAACCATGTATTCCCAGCAGATTCAGGCCTGTGCCTTTCAGGATTTCCGTATAACGTTCCGATCCTGTAGATTGTATATCAGCGGGATAAACGACAATCCCGCGACTTGTTGATAACTCTCCGTTATTTAATGTTGACCCTGATCTGCATCCGGTGAAGATCAGGAGAATGAAGACAAAGTTAATAGATACTGGTCTTACCATACCGTTTTTCTGATCAGGCAGCTGGACCAAGTGGTTCAACCCTGAATAAGTCATGTTAAAAATACCAATAAAATTGTTTCAGATGTTAATAAGTCCTTCTTCCTGTTCCTAGAGTTGTATTAAATTGCGACGGAGATCGATTATAAAGAACTTTATTCCCCCGGAGGTTTTTTGAAAATGCATCTTAAACAAATTTCCGTCAGCATCCTTATAACTATGATGTTATTTCTTTCAGGATGCAATGCAACTTCTGACAACAGGATCAGGTTCAGGAAGAATTATCGCTTTATTGAATTTTCCGGCAGATATGTAAAAGCAATACTCACAGAAGGAGAGGATCATATTACACAGGAGTTTTATGCACGGAAGGGTGACGGCTGGCAAAAAATAGCCGGCTCATTTCATTCCCCCAGGAAGTTTCCTGATGAAGGGGTTCAGCTTTATAACTATCGCAGTGACAGTCTTCACAGATTTCTTATCTCAGATTTGCTGAAGGAGATGGATATAGAAAGCAGGTCGGATAGTGAAATCACAATACGGTTGACCGGATCTCAGGGCAGGAATACTTTTGAAGAGTTTCTGCATCTATCCTTCCGTGACCGGTATTTTCATTTTACAATTAAAGCATCATTGAAAGAACAAATTCCGAAAATTGATTATCTCCTTTCGGCTTTTACCTTTAATCTCGATCATGCACCACATTTTGTTCATACACCCGGGTTAAAATATGATAATGAAGATTCACATCAGAACCGTTTCAGACTTTTGCCAGGCAAGGATCAGGTAATCGGTGACAGGGCATATCATTCCCCGGCGGTCGTGTTGCAGGATAATGGAATGTTTACGGCGCTTGTACCGGATCTAGATGCAATAAACAAATACGCAGTACTTTCACCTGATGCGAGAAGGAAGACTGACATAGACCGTAACGAATTTTCTGTACCCCTAATTCCTGAGAAATACACAATGCCGACAGGCCTTGATCTTAATGTAAAATCGGGTATTACTGCCCAGCCTGTTTTTGCATTTGGTTTCATGGATAATATAATAGCACATCACATTCACTACCAGCGTACGACTGATACCGGGATGATCCGCACACTGGCTTCCGGGAACCTGAGGTATGAGTTTGACTTGTTTGCGCAGGCTGATGCCGAAGAATACAGAGGTTTCAGACAGGTAACTGCTTACCAGTGGAAGAAATTCGGTCATAGGTTACTTACTGATCATGCTCACCTGGCGCTTCCTTTTGCAGAGTATTTCAGAATTGTCGATTCGGTCACACTTCATCCGAGCCGCAATAAGGGTATTGATGAACCGGTGAAGGGATATAAAAATCATGGCTCATGGATAGAATTCAATCTCGGAAAATTACCGGCAGGTGGATACAGATCATCCATAGAATCGTGGAATGACGTTATTCACAATTCGCCTTTCTGGAACAATGCAAGGGATGCGTCTGGCTTCTGGTTCTGGGGTAACCAGCTTAATCGAACTGATCTCACCGATAAAGCGGAAAGAATCATTAACTTTTGCCTTTCATCTCCGAGGAACAGACATGGTCTCTTTGCCACCTTGTATAATGCAGGAACAAAGAAATGGGGTCTGCAGTTTTCCGATCCTCCGCATGGAAGGAATGAATTTTTCCTGCGGCAGAGCAAATCATATGATATACCCACTATGAGCAAGACCGGAGCTCATCTGGTTGATTTTTATCTCCGTTGCGTACCGGACAAAAGAATAATTAATTATCTGAGGCCATATGCTGACTGGCTTATAACATCAATTGACGATTCGGGAACACTGCCTTCATATGTTTCTGAGGATATGGCGCCTTCAGGGATTCTTCTTCACAGCGCTCAACCTGCTGCAAGCATGTGGTTACTTGCAGACATGTTTAATGCTACCGGTGAAGAGAAATACAAAAAAGCAGCTGTAAGGATTGCGGGATATTTGGAGAGAGAAATCCTTCCCACGCAAAACTGGATCGATATGGAACAATATTTTTCCTGCGGATCAAAACCCATAGAATTCGTCAAAGATTACTGGCAGGATCAGCCAGCAAGGGGAACGCTTGCGAATATCTGGGCGTGTGAAGGTTTTGCGCGACTTTTTGAAGCTACCGGCGACAGAAAATATCTGAAGGACGGGGAATGCTGCCTGGATTATCTGAGTTTTTATCAGTGTTGCTGGGAACCTCATTATATTTATACCGCATATCCTTTCGGAGGATTCAGCGTTGACAATTCAGACAATGCCACATATCTTGATGCCCGCCAGGCAGAAACCGTTAAACCGTTTATATGGTATGGGAAAATGCTGGGGAGACAGGATTTTCTTGAAAGAGGCGTGGCGGCTGCAAGAGCATCAGTCGTACTACTGAACCTGCCTCAGCATAAAGCTAATGATATTTATAAGTATACCAACATCTATCCTTACGGTCTTGGTCCGGAAAATATTGACCATGAAGCACATCCTCAGTCGGCGATGAGGACAAATCCGGGTTGGGGAGAGGGATCAGGAGTATTCACAGGACTGGCTGAAGCCTATCGAGAACTTGGAGGCGGATATGTCGATTTCAGCAAAGGTATAATGGTTGGTGTCAATGGGATAAGCATCGAAAATGCCAAAGTTACCGGAGATACGATATCTTTGAAGATCAGAAACTTATTGGCCGGCCTCAATATGCCATGGGGGAAGCCCTATGCTACTGACCTTGTATTTGAAGGTCTCAGAGATTCATCTTACAGGATAATAATCAATAACACTGATCAGGGTCTTATCAGAACAGGCCATTAAATTACAAGTTGTTCCCGGAAGAATTATCCTGAATTGATTCAGTACGAAGAAATGTATTTTCTTTGCAGAAGTATTCTTAGTTATTCAGGGCACTCACAACAGAATCAATTTATTATCTTTGATATTGTATTATACGTGTAATTTGTACACTTATATCTAATCTCTAATGAAAAAAGTTACGGGTCTACTTATCATTTTAACTTTGATAGTAATATTCAGCTCCGGCTGTTCTGATCACCAAAAAGGATTTATTAAAAGTCCGGGCCGTGAACAAGTGTTATTCAGGGTTCTGCCATTCGGGCTGAATGATGTCAGACTTGAAAAGGGGCCTTTTTTACATGCCACAGATCTGGATATCAAAACACTTCTGAATTATGACGCCGACCGTTTATTATCCAGGTTCTATACCGAAGCGGGTCTTCTTCCCAAAGCGGAACACTATATGGGATGGGAAAATGAATCGCTTGCAGGGCATAGTCTCGGGCATTACCTTAGTGCATGTTCAATGATGTACCAGACTTCAGGAGATAAGAGGTTTCTTGAAAGAGTGAACTATATTGTAGGGGAATTAAAGATAGTACAGGATGCAAACCAGAATGGATATTTAGGTGCATTTCCCCATGGGAAAGAGGTATTTGAGAATGAAATTGCAAAGGGTAATATAAGAGCCAGGGGATTTGATCTCAATGGCATCTGGTCACCATTTTACACGCAACATAAAATTCTTGCGGGACTAAGAGACGCCTGGAGATATTGTGAAAACAAACAGGCTCTTGAAGTAGAAAAACGCTTTGCAGACTGGATTGAAAGAATAGTTGAACATCTCAGCGATAGTCAGATGCAGGATATGCTGAAATGCGAATATGGAGGCATATGTGAGACTCTGGCCGATCTCTATGCTGATACCGGAGACAATAAATACCTTGATCTTGCCCGTAAATTCTATGACAACACTGTCCTTGATGCGATGAAATCAGAGAAGGATATTCTGAAAGGAAGACATGGGAACACCAATATACCGAAACTGATAGCCTTATCGCGCCTGTATGAACTTACCGGTGATGAATCTGACAGAAAAGCTGCTGAGTTTTTCTGGAATACAGTGGTTAAACATCATTCATATGTGACCGGGGGCAATGGCAACAAGGAATATTTCGGACCTGCCGACAGTCTTAGAAATCGTCTTGGGCCCGAAACAACTGAAACATGTAACGTTTATAATATGCTCAAGCTAACGGAACATCTTTTCGAATGGAGTGTATCTCCCCAGGCTGCAGATTATTATGAAAGGGCTCTTTTTAATCATATACTGTCATCACAAAATCCTGAATCGGGCAATGTTACCTATAATCTTTCTCTGGGAATGGGATATTTTAAGGCATTTCAGGATCCGCAGGATTTTACATGTTGTATTGGTACAGGCATGGAAAGCCACTCCAGGTATGGGAAAAATGTTTATTATCACAACAATGATGAATTATATGTCTTTCAGTATATTGCATCAGAACTGACATGGAAGGAAAAGGGATTGAGGATAATTCAGCAGACGGATTATCCTGAAGAACAGGGATCAGCATTTGAGTTTACTTGTGATCATCCTGTTCAGCTAACGTTCCAGATAAGATATCCGTCATGGGCAAAACATGGCATTGGCATCGCAGTGAACGGAGTATCCCTGGATCCAAAGTACGGTCCCGGATCCTACATTCCGGTCAGAAGAAAATGGAGGACCGGGGACCGGGTTGAAGTGAAGATTCCGTTTAGTCTGAGACTTGAAGCTATGCACGATGATTCAAACCGTGTTGCAGTATTTTACGGACCCTTGCTACTGGCAGGAAAACTTGGCCGGTTGCAGGATTCATCAGCTGTCAACAACATGCCTGTGATCATTACACCGGAAAGAGATCCTTCAGAATGGATGAAAGCGGTTGCAGGGAAGATCAATACATTTTCTACTAGCAATGCTGTCAAACCATTTGATATAGAATTTATTCCTTTTTATTTAATTTATGACTGCAGGTATTCAGTTTACTTTGATATCATGGAAGAAAAGGCATGGCAAATGAAACATAAGGATCTGAACAAAGGTTTTGAGAATATGCTCACTCCTGGATAAGCCAGGCCGGTTATATATTCATAACGGATGCCTTGTTCACGGAAGGCAATTTGTTACTCAGCCGGCGTTTTTCGATAGCTAATGCTTGAAGAGAACCATCACAGGGATTATGTATATAAGAAAGCTTTAAAGGGGAATGTAAGATTCGGATTTTTTCCGGATGCGACCGGAAAACCCTTTGAAAACAGAGCTGAAATATTTGTAGTGGCAGAAATTGTGACTTAAATTAGTTGATGATGTAACTTCTGATGTTACAGGATTAGTTTTCTGTCGGACTATTTCAGATACAATCAGATCGTGTGAATCGATGTAATGCGCATACTATCGGCAAGATTGATAAGTTCCGGATATCATCTTTTTAAACATTTAACTGAGAGAAGCTGTATACTGCATAAAGGAACAGAAACTGAGTGAGAAATTGCAGTCAGATCTTGTTCCCGGGTTCAAATATTCTGTCATCGGGTTGTTTGTTAATCTGATCATGATGGTCATTTCATTTACACTTCTGAACAAAGCACAATGGTATGTATGGGGATCATGGACTGACATCCCGTTCAGGACAACTTATAATTATTGATGAGGTTGGCATGCTGGAACTACAGGATGAGGGATGGTCGGAAAATGTTTCAGGTACTTTTGGGACTACAAATGATCTCGTATTGAGTGTCAGGGATACATTTCTGGAAAGAATCAGGACAAAATGGGATCTCAGGGATGCAATTGTTGCAGATATTACTAAGAATGATCCGGAATCTGCCATTTAATTTTTACTTTCAATTTTTACTTGCCGGTTTATGAAGAACTTAATAAATCAAATTTGAATTAAATACAAATAACTCAGGCTTAAAAATATTGGTTATGAAGCAAAAGATCTATCAGGTTGATGCCTTTACAACAAAACTATTTGGTGGTAATCCTGCTGCAGTATGTCCGCTTGCAAGTTGGCTGAGCGATGAAACAATGCAGAACATTGCCATGGAAAACAATCTTGCCGAGACAGCTTTTTATATTAATGAAGGTGACCATTATCTTATCAGGTGGTTTACTCCTTCAGTTGAGGTTGATCTCTGTGGTCATGCCACTCTTGCAACCGCGTATGTTCTGTTCAATCTCGAGGCACATCAGGGTAATGAGATAACCTTTATTTCCGAGAGAAGCGGGATACTTAAGGTTACAAAGGATACGGATATTCTGACTCTGGATTTTCCGGTCGATATACCTGTCCGCACAGAAACGGATATTAAAATTAACTCGTGTTTTAATATTCATCCCGTTGAGGTTTTGAGAGGCAGGAATGACCTTCTGTTAGTATATAATGAACAGAGTGATATTGAGCAGATTGTCCCTGATCTGAAAAAATTAGCCTTCCTCGATTGTAGGGGAGTAATCGTGACTGCCGGAGGAAAAGACTCTGATTTTGTATCCAGATTCTTTGCACCTCAGTCGGGTATTGATGAAGATCCGGTGACAGGTTCAGCCCATACGACCCTGACTCCATACTGGGCTTCCAGAACCGGGAAGTCGGAATTTACAGCTGTACAACTTTCCGGACGAAAAGGCTATCTCAGTTGCCGTCTTGAAGGCGAAAGGGTTAAAATCAGCGGCACATGTAAATTGTATCTTACGGGTTATCTTTCAGGATTTCCGGAATAATCGCTGCAGACTATCACTTTTCAGAGGAAATTTTTATTGAGATATTCCTGGAATTTTTCCTTGTACTGATCGCCAATCGGCAGATATGATTTACCAAAGACAATTCTGCTGCGTTCAATTGTATCTATCTTTTGAAGATTGACAATGAATGACCGATGGATTCTCATGAACCTCTCAGGAGGAAGTTTACTTTCAAGCAGTTTCAGAGATGTGAGTGATACTACAGGTTTCTGCGCATTCTGAATATAAACCTTAACATAATCCTTAAGCCCTTCTATATAAAGTATATCGTTGAAATTAATTCTTTTAATCTTATAATCTGATTTGAGGAAAAGGAATTCATTATTGGCTTCAATTTTCTCCGGAGGCTGATTCTCCAGTCTGATAAGTCGTTCTGCCTTTCTGACGGCAATCAGGAATTCTTCATAGCTGAAAGGTTTTAGGAGATAATCTGCTATTTCAAGCCTGAAACCTTCTAGGGCATATTTTTCATAAGCTGTAGTGAAGATTACCTTCGGGCCTTTTTCCATTGAACGGGTAAATTCGATTCCGTTCAGGTCGGGCATCTGAATATCTATGAACACCAGATCGACCTTGGTATCATTCAGGAATACTGCTGCTTCAAGAGGATTTTCAAATTTTCCTGCAAGCTTCAGTCCGGGAGTTTTTTCGATATACCCGGCAATAAGCTGAAGTGCAAGAGGCTCATCATCGACTGCAACTACCTTTATTATCATATTTTCAGATTCAGATTTACTTCATATACGTTATCTGTTCTGCTGATCTTCAGGTAATGCATACCGGGGAAGAGCAGGTCAAGTCTTTTCATTACATTTCCGAGGCCAATGCCCCTTGTATTTGTCTCAGGTCCGTTGCTCCCTTTTGTTATGCTGTTTACACACCTGAAAATGATGGTGTCCTTACTGCAGTTCATTGAAATATCGATGAATGAATTTTCACGGAAACTTATTCCGTGCTTGAAAGCGTTTTCTATAAACGGGATGAACAGCAACGGAGGTATCTCAGTATCTTCATATTCCGAAGGAAAGCTGACAGTAAGAGCTATCTTATCGCTCATCCTCAGCTTCATGAGATCAATATAATTGGTCATGAATTCAATTTCACTGCTGAGTTTAATATTTCCATGTTCGGTTTCATAAAGAAGGTAGCGCATCATTTTTGAAAGCTTAATTACCGCTTTTTGTGAATCTGCTGGATTAATGCTTATGAGTGAATAGATATTATTAAGAGTATTGAAGAAAAAATGCGGACTGATCTGATTCTTCAACAATGCAAGCTCTGAGTTTAGTTTTTCTCTTTCCAGTTCTTTTTGAGCTTTTTCGATTTTTGAATGGCGCTCCAGTATCCTAAGGCCGAGTGAGAAAAATATGAGGAAAAATGCAGTTGAGCTGTAGTTCACAACATGTCTGTCCCAGATGGGGACTCTTGGAAATCTTGACGGATCATGAAGTGTTTCATTTGCGGTTTTATCTGACAGCTCCGGAGGCGGAATCTCTAGTGACTTTCCATTATGAAAATAGCTGAAGATATATCGGTTTGATTTATCGGATATCAAATAGCAAACCACAAGCAGGACCGCGACAGAGATGAAGTAAATATATCTTTTGAATCTAAAAAACAGACGAGGTACCAGGATAAAAAAATTGATATAGAATATCAGACCATATATAGCAATATTGGTATAAAAAAACCAGATAAAATCCTTTCCGGTCTGGAATCTTTTTACGAAATATATAGGAAGCAGGATCAGGATGGCCCATGCAAGCAGGTGCAGAATAACATTCAGTCTGGTGCTGTTTACTAATTTCTTTTTCATTCCTTGTCCTGGTTTTCTTTATATTGATATTTCCAAATGAAATACTCAGAGTTATTCTTGCAGTCGGTTTGGTGTTCCTGATCAGGCAAAGGACGGTTCATAAGTTCGCAGGGACCAATTAACTGATGTTATCCCTGGTTATATCCTCATTTTAACTGTTTCCGGTCAGGCTTAAATTAAAAAGTTCCTGTTTTCAGAATGACAACGGCACTCCTTCATAGAGTTCGAGCATCTTATAACTAAAGATCAGGTTATATTTTGATTTAAGCAACTGAGCTTCTGCTTTCTCCTGGTTATTTTTTGATTCAAGAAATTCTTCAACCCCTGTCATTGTTTGCTGGTATTTATCTTCCGACAATGAGGCTGATGCTGAAGTTGCACGGAATAACTGCAGATTGGATTCATATTCAGATCTGGAAAGTGAGATTACCAGACAGGTCTGTTCGATCCCTTTTCTCAGCCGCGCTTTTACATCTTCATCAGCATTGTTCTTACTGATTTGTCCATATCGTGATGTTCCGTTTGATGTTCTTACCTGTTTATGCTGCCATATCGGGATTGAAAGTGATACTCCGACTGTAGGACGGATGCCCTGATCGAGCTTTCCAAGCGAGACACCCTCAGATGAATTGGCTGAAGGCGAAGATATTCCGGCGTTAAGTGACGGCAAATAATTAAACTCCTTATTCACTGTTTTATTTTCCGGTGAATTATCGTTCATGGAAGCCGTTCTTAGCGATGGCCGCAGTACAAGGGCTGTTTCATATATTCTTGATGCATCCGGCAATTTCCTGCTCTCAAGGAACTGTGCGAGGTCAGGTCTGACGACATTGAATTCCCCTGTGTTATGAAGATTCATTATTCTCATGAGTATCATCTTATTCAGAGTGACCTGATTGAGTGCATTTTCAAGTAACACCCTTTCATCGGAGAGCTGTGATTTAAGTTTTGTGATATTTGATTTCTCAGTGGTGTGCCTGATAAGTTCCTCTGTTTTTTCAGAATATCTCCTGCACGCTTCGGCTTTATCCTGGGCATACAGAATCTGAAGGTAAGCGTCGAGGACCTTACAGCTTAATGCTTCCCTTGCATTTTCTTCAGGGTCCGGACTTAATCTGAATGCAGGTTCAGACCTGACAGCAAAAATGCCGGGAGAATTAATCCCGGGAATATGTTTACTGCTGTTATTTGAAGGGAACAATTCACCCCCAACATTCCTGGGACCACGGATGCCTGAAAGAGGATTAGTGTTGCTGTATAAAGATTTTCCGGTTGTGAGATCAGCTGGTTTGAGCAGACTGGTTGTCTGGCGTCCATATACCGGGAAAGATGATGTTCCGGCTGATACTGCCTGATTTTCCTGCTTATTTTGCAAAATGGAATATTCAAGGCATTGGGCAAGTGACCACTTACTTTGCTTCTGAGGGAAAAGCAAAGTAAACGGTGTCAGGGCAAGCAGGAGTATAGGAAATAAGCGCAGCATTATATAAAGCTTTACCTGTACGAAATTATACAGCATTTTAATATGGAAAAAATAAAAACGAAAAACAGCCGGTTTTTGTATACAGAAGAGTGATTTTTACATATTAACAGGAACATATCTTCCGGATTGCCCGACTTTTCATGATGAAGAGAGGTATTTTGCTTTCTTGCATATTTTGAAAAGATGAAGGCTGCAACATGAGCCGAATTGTTATTTAAAACAGACAGGATATCATGTCTTCATCCGGCATTCAGGCTGAAGTCTATGATGTTAAGTTGATTCCGGTCGGGTAATCCGGGTTTTCCGCCGAAGGACTATCTGACCATATCTGTTGTTTCTCCGTAGAATTGTGCTTTGAAATATCCCTCAAGCACTTTAAGCCTGCTGGTGAAATCAGCAAAGTTCTTGAGTTCTGAAGGAGTCCAGCATTTTTCAGCATGGGCTTCAAGTCTGCCTTTGATCTGCGGGTAAATTTTATCTATCGTGATCATTTCAGTCCAGAGAGGGCATTCGCTGCCGATCACCATTTTTTCTTCAGCTTTTGTCAGACCTTTTGGTATGGGATTGAAATCGTATACTTTCTGTACAGGTAATACTACCATCCAGGAAGGTTTCACTTTAGCTTCTTCTGCATTCTCCGGGTAATCCAGATATGTTTCCCCGTTATCCGAATTGATAACCTGGTGCCCTGATTTGATCGATTTAAATGCTTCGTCACGGAGGCGCCACGATTGGATTATCTGACCTTCAGCCACTCCGCCTTCAATATTTTCTGCCCATGCGATAGTCTTAACCCCTTTACTGTGAATGAAAGATGAAATTTTGATAAGCATTTTATTTTGAAGATCATTCTCATTAGTTACCCCTTCTTCTTTCATCTTTTTAAGGCACAGGTCGCACTTGTTCCATAAATCTTTCTGCCTTTCATCACCTCCTATATGTATATATTCTGGTTTGAAAATATCTATAAGCTCTGTGAAGATATCTTTTAATATTTCATAGGTTTGTTCATTTCCGGCGCAGAAAGCGTTGGAATTCGGTTTATATGGGCACCTCAGTTTGGGAAAAGCCGTCAGAACTGCCATGGAATGGCCAGGGATATCAAATTCGGGGATGATCTTTATGTTTCTTTCTGATGCGTAAGCTATTATGTCATGGATTTCCTCAATAGTGTAAAATCCGTTTGTCTGAACCCTGTCAGTATCATTCAGAAACGATCCGTATTCATTCAGTTCAGGGTGTCTGAGGCTCTGGACTCTCCATCCCTGGTCATCGGAAAGGTGCCAGTGGAAGACATTCAGCTTCATTGAAAGCATGTAGTCAAGTACGTGTTTTACAGTGGCTACTGGTTGAAAGTGACGACTTGCATCGAGCATAAAGCCGCGTACTGCAAAAGATGGTTCATCCCTGACCGATAGGCATGGGATGGTGAAATCCTTTCCGTTCCATGTCTGAACCAGGATCTGTCTCAGAGTCTCAATTGCATAAAGTACTCCGGCACGATCACCGGCAATGATGGATATCCCTTTTGGGAGAATATTAAGGTTGTAGCTCTCTTTTCCACCTGCCCCTGCAGAAATTGAAATGGTGATCTCACTCTTAGGGTCATTCGAGTTTATGCATTTAAAATCAATTCCACCTACTGAAAGGTTATTTACAAAACCGGCCCAGCTATTGTTTTTTCCGGAAGTATCGTGGATTCTGAATACATTTTCCAGTTTCAGAGATGAGTTCTCAATCTTCAACGATGTGGGTTTGGGTATAATCGAAATACGATCGGTTCCTGCACTGAATCCATCGGCGATCATAACCAGGCAAAACGCATATAGCAGAATAAAACCTTTTTTCATTTCTAAAAGTATTATCAGATTTCTCGTAACCATTATCTCCGACTGAACCTCCCGGTTCGGTACTGGATGTGGTAAAATTAGAAAGTATTCCGGAATTGAAGCAATATGCCGTATCTATATTCAGAAGGCTTTTTTCCGGTTTTCAGCAGTTTTTCCTCATTTTTTTTGCTGATCACCCATAGAAACTATTGGTTTTTGTTTTCATTTATAATAAAATCAAATCTTACAAAATATTTTGTTAGATGTAATTACAAATAAATAATATATATATATTTGGTCGATTTACTTTCAAATATAAACCTAAAATATTGATTAATGAAAAAACCTCTTTTTCTCCTAATCCTGTTGGTTTATGCAATTGCTGCAAAGTCACAGAATATTCTCAGGGGGAAAGTAACTGATGAACAGGAACAACCCTTGTATGGAGTAAGCATTATGGAGAAGGGTACTATGAATGGGGTATACAGCGATGTTGACGGTAATTTTTCTATTAAGTACAGAGATCAGAATTCTGTAATTTTGTTCAGTTTTATAGGGCTTGGAAGCAAGGAGGTCCCCGTTGGAAATCAGAAGGAGATCAATGTTATAATGTTGAGCAATAATTTGCTGAGCTCGGTTGAAGTGGTAGGTTCCAGGCGTCAGAAGAGAACCGCGGTGGAAAGCGTGGTGCCTGTTGACATAATAGAAGTATCACAGCTGGTAAATACTCTGGGGCAACCTGATGTTAACCAGTTGTTGCAATATGTTGCGCCATCTTTTAATTCAAACAAGCAATCGGGTGCGGACGGAGCAGATCATGTTGATCCTGTGACACTGAGGGGCCTAGGACCAGATCAGACGCTGGTTCTGGTAAACGGGAAAAGACGTCATCAGTCATCTCTGATCAATCTCTTTGGTTCGCGCGGCAGGGGGAATACAGGCACAGATCTTAATGCTATTCCGGTTTCAGCCATTGATCATATTGAGATTCTTCGCGACGGTGCTGCAGCACAGTACGGATCCGACGCGATAGCTGGAGTAATTAATGTAGTGCTGAAATCGGATGTTGATTCGTTTACAGGTTCATATTCAACAGGGTTCAGGAATGCATCGGCCCCTGATAAATACAATACACTCAAGGAACCCCATGCCCTGGACGGACAGGTTACCCAGGTAAACGGTAACTATGGTACCAGAGTGGGGGAAAAGGGTTTTGTAAATGTAACCCTCGATTATTCCTAGCTGGATCACACGTACAGGAGAGCTGATCCTTCAAAATATCCTGATGGGGTTTACCGTGACAAATTCGGAGACGCTTCAAGTGAGAATTTCGGAACATATTTCGACTCTTCATTTTATTCTGGCGACAAGACCGAGTTCTACCTCTTTGGCGGATTCAACTACCGGTTCACGGACGCTTATGCCTTAGCACCGGATTCAGGGCTCCTTCACTGGCCCAGCTTTATTTTAATACGACTTTTACAGATATAGTCGCCGGACAGGCTATCGACAAGATCATAGCAAAAAATAACAGTCCGATAACCCGTGAACTAGGTATACCTCCTCTTAAACAGGAAGTTTCCACTAATGCCGGTATAGGCCTTACCGCAAAGGTGAAGACTTTTACTCTGACTGTCGATGGATATTTTGTTCATGTCAGGGACCGTATCGTTCTGACGGGCGCTTTTGCCAGCGATGATGCTCTTATAGGTCAGGAGTTAAAGGACCTGAGCATCGGTGCAGCTCAGTTTTTTACCAATGCTGTCAATACCACCTCTAAAGGAGTTGACGCTATTCTCTCTTATTCAACTGCCTTTGGTACAGATCAGAGCCTAAGACTTTCTTTTGCTTCTAACTTTAATAATATGGTAATCGACAGGATTTATACTAACAATAAACTTATAGGGAAGGAAAATACTTATTTCGGATTGAGGGAACAGTAATTCCTTCTGGCATCAGCGCCAAAGAGCAAGATGAACTTCGGAGCAGATTATACAAAAGGGAACCTCATAGCGAACCTTAAGCTGACACGTTTCGGTAAAGTAAAACTTGTTAACTGGAGTGATAATGGAGATAGTGTAGCGGACCATGGCGAGGTTGATACTTACAATCCGAAAATTACTGTAGATTTGTCTGCAGGATATAATCATAGAAATTTCACATTAACACTGGGAGGAGTAAATCTGTTGAATGCATATCCGGATAAGCAAAATCCGGGTCTTACAGAATCAGGCGGGATCTGGGATGCTGTACAGATGGGTTTCAGTGGAACCCTTTACTACGCCCGCTTAGAATTTAAATTCTGATGGCAGGACATATAGGTATAGTAGCATGCAGTTATGAGGGAGCAGCTCTCTGCTACCAGACAATCTGTAATGAAGGTTCAAAACTTCTTGGGGAACATGCCCATCCTGAAGTGAGTCTTCACAACCATCCTTTGAGTGACTATATGAAGTATATAACGACCGGCGACTGGGAAGGAGTTGCCGGTCTTATGCTTTCCTCATCCCAAAAGCTTGCGAAATGCGGAGCTGATTTCCTGATAAGCCCGGATAACACCATACATCAGTCATTCCATCTTGTGAGCGGCAGGTCTCCTCTTCCATGGCTTCATATAGGAGGCGAAGTTGCCAGAGAGGCCGTAAAGAAAGGATATCAGCAACTGTTGGTGCTTGGCACCAGATTTCTCATGGAGGGTCCGGTCTATCCGGATATTCTTTTACAGTCGGGACTGGGTTTTATGATCCCCGCTCCCGACCAGCGTGCCAGAATCAATAGTATTATCTTTAATGAACTGGTTTATGGTATGATACGGAAAGAATCAAAGGAATATTTTCTTTCAGTAATCGAAGCATTCAGAAAAAGGGGATGTGATGCAGTTGTGCTGGGTTGTACTGAGATACCACTGATAGTCATGCCGGGTGAATCTTCCATGCCTGTTCTTGATTCCACGCGGATACTTGCCAGAGCTGCTCTCAAATATTCACTTGATATCAAATAATGTCAGATATCAGGAGGTGTTCAATCTCTGATTTTATGGTTATCATGTCTGAAAAAAAGATTCAGCAGTTTATAATATTTTCAGATAATTATCCTTCAGATAACCTTGAATGACTGAAGGATTTGCTTTCTTCGTGCTAAAAAACAGTCAGATCTGATTGTCGGGAATATGCGGGTTAAGATAAAATTGTGATCTGCCCGCAAATTTTTCCCATCTCTTATCAGAATTTCAAAAAAAATTCTATCTTATTGCACAGAAATTGATTAGAATCTAATCATAAACAAGTAAGTAACTTAATTCTGATTAAAAAATGGAAAAATTAATTGCCTGTTGCGGGCTTAATTGTGCCGGCTGTGATGCCAGGATCGCAACTGTAAAAAATGATAACGGGCTCAGAAAAGAGACTGCTGAAAAGTGGAAGGTGATGTTCAATGCCCCTTCACTGTCTGCAGACATGATAAACTGCACCGGATGCAGGGAAGAAGGGGTAAAGTTCAGTCATTGTTATGAATGTGAGATCCGGAAATGTGCCAATGAAAAAAAATTTGACACCTGCGGTCAGTGTGATGAAGTTGAATCATGCAGTATCGTGGGCGGTGTACATAAGTTTGTTCCTGAAGCTCTTGATAATCTCAGATCACTTAACTGAATATCATCTTCGACAGGTTCAGATAGTTGAAACGGTAGTATTGCTGAATTCAGCGCTGCCGTCGAGAACATAGAATCCCCAGTTGCCTTCAGGAAAATCATAGGCTCTGAAATTCATTGCTATCTTGTCATTGACATAAACTACGCCGACAGTTCCGTCGATCAGGAGTTTTACGTGCAGTCTGCTCCCTTCTTTGAGGCTGAGTTCACGGTCAAGTTCAGCCATGTGCGCCATCTGTTGCTTAGGCCACATATCGAATGAAAGCCTGTTCTTCGGTGTTTCAAACCTGATGTAGTATGACTTTTCAAAATCATCGCCGGTACGTAATGTGATTCCGCATTCCCTTGTACTCTTTCCGATAGTTATTGTAGTTGCGATTTTACAAGTGGCCGGCATTTTACCTCCGGAGACGATACCAAATGTGCCTAAGGAATCTATCGATACTGAGTTATCTTTTATCTTATAATTACCGGATCCTGAGGTAAATGAATATTTCAAATCTTTATTGAAAGCTTTTGCTACCTGATCAGGGAGCTTTACTGAGAGTTCGCCATTGGCTTCCTGTATTATTTCATGAACCACCAGATTTCCTCCCCATTGCCAGCCGCCGCTGTCCTTATTTTCATTCCTTGTAGGATTCCAGCCGAAAATGAACCTGCGGTTACCATCAGAAGCAGTCTTTGCGGCATAAAAAGCATGTCCGTCAAAGCAATCATTTTCAGGTGATATCCAGGGCCCGTTAATGGAACGGCTCATCCGGTACCGGGTCCTGTTGAGGTCTGTGAATTCGGAGAAAAGGAGATACCACCATTCTCCGATCCTGAATAGATCAGGGCATTCATGAGCATAATAAAGATCGGGGGCATAGAATGGTTTCCGGACCTCCCATGTTGTAAGGTCTTTTGACGTGCACAATACTGTAAGCCCTCTGCGTCTGGGAATCCCTTTTTTGAACCTGGCACACAGCAGCATATTATATTCATTGGTACTTTCATTCCAGAATACAAACGGATCGCGCCAGTCATCCTTTTCATAAAGGTTGGCCGGAGCAAAAAATGTTTGTTCCGGTAATTTTTTCCAGGTTTTCAGGTCATTACTTACAGCATGCATTACACCCTGCATGGGTTTCCCTTTCTTACTGAGATTGTCGTTATGTCCAGTATAGAAGATATGGTATTTGTCTCCTGCTTTGATAGCGGAACCTGTAAAAACATAAAGGTCCTGTTCTTCGGATGTACCCCTTGGTAACATTTCTCCATGTTCGGTGAAATTTACAAAATCATGGGTTGAAACCCTGTACCAGGGAGTGCCGTAACCATGTTTTTCACTGTCTCTCCAGTCAAGGAGGTAAAACAGATGGTATTCCCCGTTCTCAAAAAAAGGGATGAAGTCGGCAGCCCAGGCATCAGCCGGTTTGTAAAAGAAATCTCTTTTATTGTTGTTCATTGTTTCTGAGCCTGATACAGAAAGCTGTATCGACTGTTTCCTGTCAGTAAGCAGGTCCCCTGTTATAAAAGGGATCACCCCCGCTGCCTGGATAAATCTCCTTCTCTTCATTGTCAGATTTTTATTTTAAATATAACAATTATTTTGAAGGCTTAGCTCTCAAATACTGATCAGGCCAGTTATGTTGCACGTCAAGTTCTGCAGCAGCCGTCAGGGGGAAATATGGGTTTCTTAACAGTTCTCTTCCGAAGAGAACCAGATCCGCTTTTCCATCTGCTAAAATTTCTTCAGCCTGGGATGCATTGGTTATAAGTCCTACTGTTCCTGTAAGGATACCGGTCCTGCGAACTGCTTCTGAGAATGGGACCTGATAGCCTGGAGATAATGGTATCTTCGCGGTAGCTATGTTACCCCCCGATGAGCAGTCAATGAGATCTGCTCCTGCCTCTTTAAGATCACCGGCCAGTCTGACACTGTCATCAAGGCTCCATCCTCCTTCCTCCCAATCTGTAGACGAAATTCTTACAAAAAGAGGATTTTCTTCCGGCCATTGGGATTTCACGGCAGTGATAATTTCTTTCAGCAGCCGGGTGCGGTTTTCAAAAGAACCACCATATTCATCTGTCCTGTTGTTGGTAACCGGAGAGAGGAATTCATTAAGGAGATAACCATGGGCTGCATGTATTTCAACGATCCTGAACCCTGAGTCAAGAGCTCTTTTGGCTGCAGTTTTGAAATCGGATATTACTTTTTTTATTCCCGATTTATCGAGTTCTTCAGGTATTCTTTCTCCTGGTCTGAACGGGATCAGGCTCGGCGCTACAGTCTGCCAGCCTCCCCGGCTCTCAGATATCTGTTCGCCACCTTCCCATGGCAGAGCAACCGAAGCTTTTCTTCCGGCATGGGCAAGCTGGATAGCTGCAACTGCACCTTGTGAATGAATATAATCCACAATTCGTTTAAGACCTTTGCAATGATCATCCTTCCAGATTCCCAGGTCACCAGGGGAGATACGACCCTCAGGGGCCACAGCAGTGGCTTCCATTATTATCAAACCAGTGCCTCCTGTTGCTCTCGCGCCAAGGTGAACAAGATGCCAGTCATTGGAAAACCCATCCTCAGCAGAGTACTGGCACATCGGCGACATGACTATCCTGTTCCTGAGAATTACATTTTTAATTTTAAGTGGAGAAAATAGTAATGACATTTTATCTGAATGCATTAATTGGTTAGTCCAAATTTAAAACTTGATACTGTTTATTTCCGGGATTTTAAGGATATTATGGGAGCTTCTGTGATATCTCTTTCGTTCCGGGACTACAGGACAGTTACTGATTCTTTATGCACGTTTTAAACCCTGTTTTTCCCATTTTTATAACTTTGCAAAGAAATAACTTCTAAACACAGGAAATTGTTCGAAAATGATTTTATGAAAACTTCACCGGGTTTTAAAAATAAGGTTGTTCCACTTGATGTGCCTTGCCGGAAAGCTATGTATAACTCCCTTGATGAAGCTAAGGAGGCAATTGATTATATACTTGAAAACAAATGGGTCAGGGATCTTTCGGCCTATAAATGTGATATCTGCGGAAAATGGCATCTGACAAGTAAATAGCCGCAATAAGTTTATTATCTTGGGTGTGGGGAAGGCTTTTTCTCTGTATACCGGTATCCAGTATAAATTAACCATAAAATTCTGCAATATGAAAATGAGATCAGTTGTTTTGATGATTGTCATGGCATTTATTTTATCTGCATCAGGTTCACTTCAGAAAGACGATCCGAAAGTCCTCACCTATCATGATCCGGGATTAAGAAAAGTGGTACAGGTGGCAATAGTAGTCAGGGATATAGAGGCAAGCAGTAAGCGCTGGGCTGAGCTTTTGGGAATGCCGGTTCCGCAGATCAGCACCACCCGTCCTGGACATGAGGTTAAGGAGATCTACCGCGGACAACCCTCGGAGGGACAGGTAAAGCTGACATTTTTCAACCTTGGACAGGTAGTGATCGAACTGCTTCAACCTGTGAGTGATGGTACCAGCTGGAAGGAATTTCTTGACAAAAAAGGAGAAGGTGTTCAGCATCTCGGCTTTCAGGTCGAGGATCTTGAGATGACGTCTGACGCGCTTGCCAGGGCAGGCTATCCGGTACTTCATCAGGGAAGATATGATGCTGACAACGGAACTTATGTATATCATGAAACCCTTGACGAGTTGGGAGTGGTAATAGAGTTGCTTCATTCAGATAAGAAAAAATAAATTAGTTGTAATTTCGGCAGGTGCTGTCATGTTTCAAAGACAACGGCAGGCTGTGAATATTTATGATGTAATCTTAAGGGAAGTACCCTGAAGAAAAGAATTTGTTTGATGAGTGATTATTTGTTTAAGCTTAATGCCGGCAGGTTAAGGGATCTTGTGATAAGGCAGGGAGAGTGCTGGCTGATAAAAACTTCTGACAGCAATTTAGTGAATTCAATTTTTAGCTGGCTTGAAGGGAAGAGATTTGATCAGGAGGCTTCAATTGAATATAGTACCGGTCACATAATCATTGATGATCTGTATGTTATCGGAAAATTCTTCCGGACACTGAGATTCGGTTCAGGAGGAATGGGGAATACCTTGTTTTATTATCAGCAACGTTATCATGCCACCGAAAATGACGATGTTCAGACACTTGGGGATTATCTTGGAGAAATACCTGATCCTTTCCTGACAGAAATGGAAGGACTTCTGGGTCTTAAGACCTTGAGACAGGAAAAAATCAATATGCTTTCTACCGGGGAATTCAGGAAAGCATATCTTTTAAAGTCTTTATTGTCTGAGCCGTCACTGATTTTTCTGGATGATCCTTATACAGGCATGGATCAGGATGGCAGCAGGTTATTCAACAGGATTTTTAAGCATCTTACCGATACCGGCATATCGCTGGTGATTTTCACCCCTGACAGAATTAATCCGGGATTCAATGCTCATTATCTTGATCTTGGAGATGATGTTCATGATGGTTTCGATGAAGCAGCATCTAAGATTCTGATCCCTCCTGCATGGTGGAATGACAGCTTCAGTGAAGCTTTTGAGCTAAAAGGAATAAATGCAGACTATGGGGAGCGAAGAGTTCTGCATGATGTAACCTGGTCAGTTAAGCGAAATGAGAAATGGTCGCTGACAGGACGCAACGGAGCAGGGAAATCAACGCTTCTCAGTTTTGTTTATGCTGACAATCCGCAGGTTTATTGCAACGATGTCAGGTTGTTCGGAAGAAAAAGGGGTACAGGAGAGAGTATCTGGGAGGTAAAAGACCGGATTGGCTTTTATTCATCCGAATTGTTCCGTTATTTTGATAAATATCAGACGGTTGAAAGTGCAATTAACTCAATCGTCTTTCAGAATCCATATGAGAGAAGGATCCTTACATCCGGAGAATTAATTTTCAGGCAGCAGCTTCTTAGCTACTTTGATCTCATAAGTGCTGTTGGAAAGAAACTCTGCGATCTTTCTGCAGTTAATCAGAAACTGGTAATACTGTTGGCAGTTATACTGAAGAATGCTCCTCTTCTTATTCTTGATGAACCGTTTCAGGGTTTCAGCGAAGGGCTAATCCGTAAATGCCTTTCTTTCCTATCAGGGTATATAAAAGACCGGACCTTCATTATGGTAAGTCATCATTCGCGGGATTTTCCTGCAGGTATTGAAAGACATTTTCATATGGATACAGGAGTTGGAAGGGAAATACCCTTACTTCAGGATATAGTCTGAGTATTTCATGTTGTGATACTTAAAAATACTGAAGCCGGGATGTTACAGTTGAAAAAAGCTCTGTAACTCACCGGCTTTAGATTTTCTATTCGGAATTATATTATTCCTGCTTCAATCTTTAAACATGTTTTAAAGACGGTAATGTTCAGTTCAGAGTGGCATAATAGCAGTTATTTAACGGAACAATCCTGGTGCTTTTGAAAACGGTGTACGGCATCCAGAAAAATCCGGCATTGCCCCAGGAGGTTCCCCATGAATTCATAACCAGGAACGCTCCGGCTCCGCCTACCTGGGTGTCATCATAACCAACTATAGGAGTAGCATGTGCACCGAGAAGTTTTACTCCCTGAAGGAGTGACCCTGATGAATTGAGCGGATTATAAGTATAGTTAGTTGTATTAAGTTTTTCAAAAATTGAGTATGAGGCGTTATCATAAACGTTGAAGCCCATCATTACCGGGGTATTACTTGCGATCAGGCTTTTAACAGCAGCGACGTCACCTGATTTGACAATCGCATAACTGGTTGATAATTGTCCGATCCTGTATTTAAGCGCTTCAGTTGTTGCAGCCGCCTTTGGTGCCGTTTTATAAGCTGTTGATTTATTGCTGCTCGGATATGGGTAAGAAGTCTCAAGGCAATCTCCATATTTCTGCAGTGCCTGTGGAATATTTACCATTGATGCTCCGTTATCGGCCTGGATTCTTTGTCTGAGTATCAGTACCCTCTCACAGTAATAGATGAATGCGGGACTGAGTGTGCTGGTCCAGGTTTTGTTGTTTTTGTAGTAGTACAATATTTCATCGGTTTCTGCGCCACAGAACGCGGTGCATGAACCAATCTGTCCCTGGTCTCTTACAGGAGGTGTGTCGAGTTTGAGATTTATGGGAAGGTCAGCTCTGGCAGTGATCGACTCCTTTGAAAATACGGGAATACCGGTCACCATATCAGAGGTCGTGGGTAGCACACCATAAACATGAGGTGTGAATTCTAAGGCACTTCCGTTCTGGGGGTTGACCGGATTGTCGTAGTCGCCTGTCTTGGAACACCCATAGACCATGATGGCCATGAGCGCAAGGGCGGATAAGAATCTTTTAGAAGTCGTTTTCATATCAGGTATAATTTAATGTGATCCGATAATTAAAAAAGAAACCCGGGAATTTAAAAATTCAGGAGATAGAATTTTTGACTTTTTTTGACGAATGGTCGGTAAACAATGACAATTGATAGAATGCCGGTTTTAATAAGAATCCTGAAAAAGCAAATCAGGGACCATTCCCTGATTTGCTTTACCCTTTTATTTATGTTTGATGGTTGAGTTCATCACACTTTATTTTCTCCGCTTTTTGCAAGCGATGTCAGTCCTCCTATTACCCCAAGGTTCATTGAATCAAGTGCTGAGCTTGGGACAATTACCATCGAACCTTTTTCCTTGAGCCCTTCAAAGAGCATGTTCATGCCTCTGAGATGTAGTGCGATGGGATTGTTGATGTATTGTTCGCTTGCTTTGGCGAATTTTTCGGCTATCTCTGTTTCGGCTGTACCAAGTATTACTCTGGCTTTCCTTTCTCTCTCGGCCTGAGCCTGCTTGCTCATTGCGTCTGCAAGAGCCTGGGGGATGACAATATCACGGATGCCTACTGCCTGGCAGGTTATACCCCATGGGTTGGTATTGGAATCAAGAGTTTTCTGAAGATCCTCTGCTATTTTTTCCCTCTCCTGGAGAAGATCGGCGAGTTCATGTTTACCGATAATATCTCTGAGATCGGTCTGGGCAATGAATGAGATGGCTTTGACATATTCCTGAACCTCAAGGGCTGCTTTTTCCACATCCCATACTGTCCAGTATACCACTGCGTCAACATTTACAGGAACAGTATCCTTTGTGAGTGTTTGTTCAGCCCTGAACTCGGTTACTCTTACTCTCTGATCGACATAAGTACTTATTCTGTCTAAGATCGGAATGATGAGAAAGATGCCAGGACCTCTCTGTCCGTTGAATTTTCCCATCCTGAGGACAACAGCTTTTTCCCATTGATCGGCTATCTGAATTGAACTGGCAATGAGAATGGATCCAATAATACATATCACCAGGACGGGTTCCATGATCACCCTGAGTACATAAAGGCCAATTGATAATGCGAGCAGAAGTACCAACACCGATATGGATACCGGGTTAAAGTTACCAAAGACAGTTGAAGTTGTTTTCATTTTGGGTCTTGTTTTTGAAGTTCATTGATCAGATCATTTTTTGTGAAACCATAGCTATTGGCTATAGTCAGAAACTCATTACAGATACTTTTTAATTTATTCCTTCGTTCTCCATCAGGGATCTGCAGGAAAGTCTTGCCGATAAAGGTCCCGGTGCCCTGCTGGGATTCAAGTATGTTCTGTATTTCCAGTTCTTTATAGGCCTTGTTCACTGTGTTCAGGTTGACCTTCAGTTCCACGGCAAGGGCTCTCACAGTAGGTAGCTGTTCTCCGGTCTGAAGGTTCCCTGAGGCTATCCCGAATTTTATCTGGTCTATTATCTGCCTGTAAAACGGGACACCCGCTTTTGGGTCCAAAACAAATTTTATCATGAAAATTTTATTAATGTAATATATCAATAGTACAATATTAATATGTTATATTGATATTATCAACTTTCTGACTGATTTTTTTGCATCCGGAATGAAACCCGGGGAATTCTTATTAACAGGTAACTACAGGCAATTCAAAGCAACACCGGAATAGTAATATTGAGTAAGGGGAGAAGATTTTTAATCTGTAAGTGGGGTATCTCTCAGGCAAAGGTTGGTATTATGTAGAATAACCAGTTGTTACTGAGGGTTGAGGCGGTTGAAATTTATTCCGATGCTGGTACCTTCATTTACCTTTGATTTGATTTCTAAGGTAGCGTTATGCAGTTCAAGTATCCTTGAGACGAGTGAGAATCCTATCCCGAATCCACCGATAAATTTCACATTTGTACCTCTCCTGAATGGCTGGCCAATTATATTAAGTTCATCCTCAGGAATGCCGAACCCATAGTCAGTAATTACTATATTAATATTGGTATCTGTTATAAAGAATTCAATGAGCACCTCATCATTTGAGAATTTTACTGCATTATCGATTATGTTTTGAAAGGCAATTGTAAGCAATCCTTCATTCCCGTTCACAAGCAAATCGTTCCCTAGGTCGGGATACTGTATCCTGGGTATGATTTTACGACCCGGGAATTTTGCTTTTACCTCGTAAATTGATGTAAAGACGATCTCATCAATTCTGACTTTAGAAAAGGCGACAGGTTTATTTCTGCTAATCTGAGCCAGTTCCAGAAGATTATTAAGAAGGCCGTTCATCTTTTTCAGGTCGGAATGCAGATCGTTGACATATTTCAGATATTCCTCAGGGTTTCTGTCATGGCTTAGAATATAGTCTGTTTCACCTATCATTACAGTAAGTGGTGTACGCAGTTCATGCGAGGCATTTGAAACAAAATCCTCCTGGTTCTTGAATGCGATTTCGAGGTCGGACAGCATTTCGTTGAAAGTGATAGCGAGTTCTTCGATTTCATCCTTTCTGTCCCCTTCATCAAGTCTGCTGTTAAGTTTCAGTGAATTAATCTCCTTTACGCTTTTTATTATCTCGGTTATTGGTTTTATAGCCCTTTTGGCAAAAATATATGAAAGGAAAACTGACAGCCAGATGCTGAAGAGGATGCTCCAGAAGAGTATTTTGCGAAGTTCCTCGAGGCTTTCTACCCTCGATTTATCATACGCCATTGTGAAGATAAAATAAGTTCTGTTATGGAAATTGTGTCTGTAGCATACTCCGTCACGGTTTCCCTCGGAGAAAAATTTTACATAATGGCCGGATGAATTCTCAAGCACCTTGCTGTTGGAAAGGTATTTAATATTGTTTCCATAGATCATATTAAAGGCTGAATCGGTAAGTACCAGTTCTTCCTGTTCCCATGATATTGTAGATTGCTGTATCTTTTTCAGAAGGGAGGAGTCGACTTCAGCGACATTAATAAGGAGAGTGGCTGTGTTCCTTGCCGTATCGAGGAGGTTCTGTCTGAACTTTGCGAGCTGGTTGGTATAGGAAAAATAATAGACCAGCAGAGAGAAAAATAGCAAAACCCCTGTGACAATGAGGGTGAACTGCAGCGATAGCCTGATCTTGATATTCATTCCTTATATTTCTTTTTCACTACAATAGAATCCGAACCCGAATTTAGTATGGATAAGTTTAGGATTAAAATCCTTATCTATCTTTTTCCTGAGATAGTTTACATAAACGTCTATAATATTTGTACTTGGGTCGAAATCAATACCCCAGACCTGTTCTATTATAAATTCGCGGGTGAGTAGTTTTTCTCTGTTTTTAAGAAAGGTTTCAAGCAGAAGTGATTCCTTGGCAGTTAGTTCAATCTTCCTGTTTGCCCTGGTTACTGTCTTTGTTCTCAGATCCATTTCAAGATCTGCGATTGAGATTATTTCCTGGGGAACCATGTTAAGATCTGACCGGCGGATAAAAACGTTGATCCTTGCAAGCAGTTCCCTGAAATCGAAAGGTTTTATCACGTAATCATCAGCTCCGGCATCGAATCCGGCAAGTTTATTGTCAGGCGTTCCGAAGGCGGTCAGCATTATTATCGGAATATTATTATGAGACTTCCGGATCTCCTTACATAGATCGTATCCGTTTATTAGGGGCAGATTAATATCAAGGATGATCAGGTTGTACCGGTTACTTTCAATCATTTGTTTACCGACATATCCATCCAATGAAACATCTGTCTCAAAACCTGATTCCTCAAGCTGCTTTTTCAGAAGCTCGGCCAGTCTTTGTTCGTCTTCAACCACTAATATTCTGGATTTTGCCATTATGATTTAACTTTACTGCAAATTTACACTATGGAGGCTAACTATTGCTTTTTTTATCAACTTCTGATGGGTTGTTACTGATTTTAATATAAGTTTCATGGGGAAAAATCAAATTCTTTTCATCGGGAACATACATTTATCAGCACATGCAGGGGCTGAACTTAAACTTTGCCAGTCCGGATTATCGTGCGGTCAAATAATAAATCTGCCTATTAGGTGGACATTTGTTAACTTTACAGTCCGGAGAGTTGACTTATTAATTCTAAAAGCAGAAAAGTATGGAGAAGATCATAAAAGTAATCATGGTTCTGATTTCATCAGTCATTCTGTATTCCTGTGCACCGGTATATAAATGTGGAGATCAGAAACCCGCGAAACTGCCGGGAGGATGGAGCAAAAAGCTAAAATCGGTAGTTACGGAAAGGGATGCTCTGTGCACCAACCTGGCTGAAAAAGAGAGAGAAAATGCAGAGATAAAGAACAACAATGCCTCTCTGACATCATCAAATCATGATCTGAGTGATAAACTGGCCAATCTGACTATCAGGCATAATGATTTGCAAAGTAAATATGATAACCTAATAAATGAAAGCCTCTCACGGTCAGAACAACTGAATAAGGCGTTACAGTCCAAAACTGATGAACTGGATTCCAAGGCGAGATTGCTTTCCGAAAGGGAAAAGGCTCTTGAGGATCTCAGGAAGGTAATTGCCAGGCAGGATTCTATTACTGAAAGGCTTAACAATACTTTGCGGAATGCATTGCTTGGATTTAATTCCGATGAACTATTTGTTGAGATAAAGAACGGGAAGGTATATGTTTCAATGTCAGATAAACTTCTCTTCCGCTCAGGAAGTTCAACTGTTGAACAAAAAGGTCTTCAGGCCCTGAAGTTGCTCGCAGATGTTCTGGGAAAGAATCCTGATATTGATATCCTGATTGAGGGACATACTGATAATGTTCCGATAAAAACCAGTGTTTATAAAGATAACTGGGATCTCAGTGTAGCGAGGGCCACATCAATAGTCAGAATACTTTCCTCTGATTATAAAATTGCACCTACCAGGATGATTGCCTCAGGAAGAGGTGAATATTTTCCAAAAGCTGATAATGATACACCGGAGGGAAGAGCCAGGAACAGAAGAACCGAGATCATTCTGTCGCCAAAGCTTGACGAGCTGATGCAGCTTATCAGTACACAGTGAAATAATCTTTGGATTAACCGATAGCGGATACTCACAGACCTGAAAGTCGCAGAAAACAGGGAATATCCGGGTATTTTTTATTGTAAATGCAGTAATGTTCTGATTTGCTGGAGACTCCAATCAGGTAAATCTTCAGACAGCTTGATTTTGCATGTATAAAAGATGGATGGGGAGCCGATTTTTACTATATTCTAATAACCTTCTAATCAATTTCTAATAACTTGAATGGAAAATAATATGAAGCTTTACAAGCGAATTTTATAAGATAAGATTCAAGGTGCGTGGATAAGGAAAACCACATTTTTGATTTGATTTTCTTTATTGTTATTATGGCAGGATTTGTCATAATGATTTTGCTGAAGCTCTTTGTTTATAAATGACCGGACTACAAGCAGTCCATTTAAGTTGTACCGATTTTAGCTTTTAATACTTTGTTCGACCTTTTTACAGCAGTTGTCTTGAAATTGACAACTGCTTTTTTTTTGATGTGGCACCCGAACTGTAATAATGCTATTCATGACCCTTTAAAATAATACTAGATGGAGATACTAATAATAATGGTCTTCCTGCTCGGCTACATAGCAATAACTTTGGAGCATAATCTGAAATTGAACAAGGCTGCCTCGGCACTGATAACAGGTGTTCTTTGCTGGGTGGTTTATGTAGTTTTTGAGAGCGACAGGCATCTGATTAATGAGCAACTCACCGGACATCTTGGTGAATTGTCAGGGATACTTTTCTTTCTTCTTTCTGCAATGACTATTGTGGAACTGATTGATTCCCACGATGGTTTTTCCATTATTACAGAAAAAATTACTGAGACAAACAAGAAAAAGCTGGTCTGGATCATTGGTATACTAACATTTTTTCTGTCTGCCATACTTGACAACCTGACGACAACAATTGTGATTGTTACTCTGTTACGCAAGATGATACAGGAAAGGAAGGATCGGTTGTATTTTGCAGGGGTCGTAATAATTGCTGCGAATGCAGGAGGAGCGTGGTCTCCTATCGGAGATGTGACCACAACAATGTTATGGATTGGTGGACAGGTTTCGGCTTCTATGATCATAATGAAACTGTTGATTCCCAGCCTTGTCTGTCTGCTTGTCCCTCTTTTGATAGTAACACCGGTTCTTCGGGGCAATATAACAAAGCCTGTAAAGGTAAATGACGGGAAAGTTTCAAATCTTTCAGATTCACATAAGAAACTTATCCTGTTGTCGGGAGTTGGGGTCCTCATTTCTGTCCCTGTCTTTAAAACTCTGACCGGACTGCCTCCATACATGGGAATATTACTGGGGCTTGGTATTTTATGGGTAATAACCGAAATAATTCATGCTCCCAGGAAGGAAGAAGAGAAATATTCCCTTTCCGTGGTAAATGCCTTGCGGAAAATTGATACTTCGACAATTCTATTCTTTCTAGGCATCCTTATTGCAATTTCTACTCTTCAGTCAGCAGGGATTCTTAACAAACTTGCTCAGGTACTTACAACCTCAATCGGGGATGAGAAGATTATTGTTATGCTTATCGGCCTTCTTTCTGCAATAGTCGATAATGTACCTCTCGTTGCGGCGGCACAGGGTATGTACAGTCTGAACCAGTTTCCTCAGGATCATGCATTCTGGGAAATGCTGGCGTATTGTGCCGGGACTGGAGGAAGCGCTCTTGTAATCGGATCAGCTGCCGGAGTTGCAGCGATGGGGATGGAGAAGATAGATTTTTTCTGGTATCTTAAGCATATCAGCTGGCTGGCGCTTGCAGGATTCTTCAGCGGGTTTCTTATATTGATTTTAAAGTAATGGTACAATGGCATTTCCCTGAGGCTTATGGAGGTTTTTACAAGCTCCATGCTGTTGACGCTCGTTTTTGTTCAGCTTGTATTACACATTAAAAAAGTTAAAAATTGCAGAGAATTTGACTTTCAGCAGAAAAGAGTCTATATTCGTCATTGTGTGAAAAGTTCAAAATTCAAGGTAAACAAATAAAGGAAGAACTGCCGGATTTTTATACCGTCATTGATTAAAGACAAGAGGTATTATTTGGCATTAAATTTGTTCCGGTTTTTAAATATTAATAGGGCAATTTATGAAAACAGGATCAGGCTTTTTATTAATCTCGTTATTTATAATTCATTCATCTTTAAATGCGCAGGAAACTGGCAGGAAATTTCTGTCTTTTGAAGCGGGGTATGACGGTATCGGCTGTTACTCACCCGATAAAGAGTATATCAGACCGGTAAATGATCAGAGCACCTATTATTATTATAATGAGTTATCGGCATATATGGGATTGGCTTACACCGGGGTGAAATTTGAATACAAGGTTGTGAATAATTATCTGGGATTGGCAGGAGGATTGAGATATACTCTGGCCTCAGCATCAATCGCCAGGGATTCATATATGTCATCAAATCCTGATTATTTTTATATTAAGTATAAACAGGATGGAACGAACACATATTTTGCAAAAGTCAGGGGAATAAAGCAGAACACCGGTTATATTGGCATCCCATTGGAGTTAAGATATTATCCCTTAAGCAGGAGGCGATGTAAGGTCGAGATCTATTATAAAGCCGGTATGGCATTTAATCTAAAGTTACATTCAAAATCTGAAATCGAATTCAGCGATGAAGGGATGGACAGATACAATGATGAGGTAAGTTCTGTTGTTGAAAAGACAGCTTCCAGTTTTTCTTCATTTTATCTGGGTGCCGGACTCAAAATAGGAAATCAGACGAAACCCTGTTTGTCAATAGAGGCTAACGCTCCTGTTTTTGTTGCTTTCCCCAGGGGAAGTTACCTTTTGGATCCAATTGTCGGTGGTGGAATTCAGCTTAAATTTAGTATACCTATAAAGAATAAGAATAATGAAAATAAATCTGATATTCTTTAGTTTGTTTTTTTTAATTGTCCTTAGTTCGTGCGATAAAGATCAGGAACTCGACAAATCCATTTTCATCGCTGACTCAGATAATCCAGGACTGCCTATCTACTCTGAATACGGATTAAATACATTCGGGGTCCTGTATGACAGGGAACCGCTTATAAATTCTGAACTCAGCCTTCCTTCAAAAGTAGTATGCACAGAAGGTAAGACATCCTTCTATCTGAGAGGTCATAAAGGAGACCCGGATTACTACTATTATAACGGATCTAAAGATCCTATGGCTCTGATTTTTGATTTCGGCAATTTTATTCCGGAAACCGTATATAGTCTTACGGTCCTGAATGATACAGTTATAAATTTAAAGGATCCATTGTGCAATGTAACCCTGATGGTTGATACGGCAAAGTTTAAGTTGTCTGTAATGAGCGGAACAATTCATTTTAAAAAAGCACAAAAATTGTTTGTAGACATGGCCCCATATGAGGTTATTTTGTCCGGCACATTTGAATTCCAGGCATTGGTAAATGGCGAACCGAAAAACTTTTCAGAAGGCAGATTTGATGTTGGCATAGCTCCTGACAATTTTTATAAGTACTGAAACAGGAGAGATCTTTCAGTGTTGAGCTTAACCTTCTGACCAGGCAGGTGTAAAACCTGCAATATGTGGGAGAGCTGCATTTGTCTGATTTTTACTAAATCTGATCAAAATGAAAGGATACCTGAAAGTGCTTTTCCTGATTTGCTGTCTCGGTTCTTTTTTACCAGGCTGCAATAAAGAATCCTTTGGTCTTAAGCTTTTCAAAATTATTCCTGGTGGCTGTGCCGCGGAAAACCAGGTCAAAGGATCCGAAACTCCCGATTCCACAGGAGTTACCTATTCCGAAAATAATGGTAACCTGCACCTTCGGGTAGGATTTTTCGGGGGTTGCTGTAAACCTTATTCAGTTTCCTGTAATAACAGACAGGACTCATTGCTGATCACAATCAATTCAGAGGGTCAGGATTATTGTAATTGTATCTGTTTTCATAGCTACGACTTTATATTCACCGGATCAGGAGCTTATTATAAATATAAGGTTTCGGTAAATAATTATCAGGTATTTTCAGGTACGATCAACCCATGATTTTCCAACTCAAAATCATCTGCTTATTCTTAAAATTATGATGCTGAGGTATGTATTTATCAGTCCTATAATGATGAACATTGGTTGAAGGAAACTTGGCATGGTTATCCAGTTCATCTGGACTATAATCCAAAGGCAAAGTACAATTCCTAATATCAATCCGGCACATCCGGTCAACCTGCTTCTTGTGAATGAAAGATAAGCGGCAATGCCGTGGGCAACTCTTTAATAAAGAACAGGAACAGACCGGGTAGCAGAAAGGAATGCAACTTTGTTCTGGCAAGCAGATCAGTAGTCACTCCCCTCATTTTCCCGGAAGTATCCATCAAAAATCCTATTCCCGCTGGTATGGTTCCCAAAGCCGTAAATGCCTGCAATGAGCCGAGGATGATATAATGAATCTTCAAGAGTTAAAAAGTATGAGAGGGGAAGTAAATCTATAATTTAGTTAGGAAGATATTGATTTATAGCTTTCCACGAGCCGTTTGATTCCATCCGCTGGCTTGGTTGCACTTATACCGAATCTGTTTTCAAACCTCGAGCTGTCGAAGATATAGTCCTGTTCGTACTGGTATAGCATTTCCGGGAATTCCCTCATTGCAGGAATAAATATACCAAGCGCCTGTATCATAAGTTTCGGAACAGACTGGATTTTTGCTGTTGTATGAAGTTCATCTGCAATCAGTTCAATCCATTGTCTGCCGGTAATTCTTTCTTTTGTTGTTGGAACATGCCATTCCTGGTTAAAGGCATCAGGTGTATTTCCCAGAAGCGCTGTGGCTTTTGCTGCATCAGGAGTGTAAGTATAGGTATGAATCATGTCAATATTCCCGAATGCCTGTGCTTTCTTTCCTTTAACCAGGTTGTCGGCAACCATTATCGACAGCACGCTGTTTTTGTTATCCGGGCCATAGAAATCGGCTGATCTGGCGATTAACGCGGTTAGTTTCCCTTTTTCAACTTCCTGTATTATCATTTCCCGAAGCTGCTGTCTGACCTTCCCTTTTTCACTTGGCGCATTGATCTTTGATTTTTCTGTCATGAACGGAATTTCATTCCTGTCATACATGTAAACATTGTCAAAAAAAACGAGCTTTGAGCCATTCTTTTCACAGGCTTCAATTACTGACTTCATAAAAGATGGCCACGTTCTTTGCCATACTTTCAGATTATACAGAAAGCCAATTGTAACATAGACGATTTCGCTGCCGGAAATTGCCTTCTCAAGCAGGCTCATATCATTAACATCAGCAGGAAAAAGTTCGTCAGTATCATTCACCTTCCTGGGGTTTCTGCTTACAAGACGGATACGATCTGTATATTTTTTTAATTCTTCTGCCAGCGGAATTCCTATTCCACCTCCTGATCCGATAATAGTCTGTAGCATAGTCTGATTATTTATGACCTTTAAACACAAAATTAGGTTATTTTGTTTTTGAAATCCGGTATTGAATCCGGTCAAATTTATTAACCTGCATCTTGTATCACTTATCTGGTTAGGAACCAATTTCTGAAAGCAGCAATATAAAATAGAAGTAGTCTTTTATATTGTTTAACCAAAGTGCCTTAAAATGAAAAATTTCCTTCTTACAGGAATACTTATTCTACAGTTTACATGGGTTTATTCCCAGGACAAAAAATACCCTGCTGAAATTGAAGGAAAGATCAGGGTTGTTGAGAACAATCTTGCCGGGTGGGTTCAGACAGGTTCTGATGACAGGTGGAATCTCCAGGAAAGGATGAAGAATATATATTGAATAAATGCAGATAGCCTTCCGGTTTTTTGTGCTTCAGCTTCGCATGATAATATGATCCGTCATGGTTCATTTTTTATGTCTGGGATCGATGGAAATCTCACTGCCATCGAAAGGGAGATCATTGACAGGTCCGACAGAAAAACCTTCTTTCCTGGGATTTGACAGAAGATCATACCCGAGAAGTTCTTCAGCTTTGGCATATTCGGGGAGTAGTTCAGGTTTTTCAGTATAAACGGGACATTTTTTCATCGACAGGGATTTGACAGACATTGTCAGTTTGTTGTAGTCTATAGATATTATGAGAGGTTCAGTCTGACTCTTCACATCATTTCCCAGCTTTTTCCAGGTATCAAGGTCAATCAGCTTTTTACCGTCAGCATAAAATCCATAGGCCAGATCGCCCTTGTACGAACCAAAGAGGTTCTCATCAGATCTGCTAGTTTCATCGGGGAAATGGATAGCAACCCTGTAGGCGCCGATAATATTGCCGTATACCCTGTAATATCTGTTCCATGCTGTACCTCCTGTTCTTGCAGGATCCCCGTTTGCAATATCTATTGCATGATCTTCCCCGTTAAAGATAAGGTTTTGGAGGACAGCTACCTTATCGGCATCATGGATATGAAATCCATGAGCATTGTCAACTCCGCCACCATAATCATAACGATGGGTTTCAAACATGATATTATTATCGACAAGGTTTGGTCCCTGGTTTATTTCAAGGAAGATCTGTCCCCAGGTGCAATCGAAATTCTGGAGGCAGAGATTCTGGGTGATTCTGGTATTGAATATTTCCCCGTCGAGCCAGATGGAAGAGCCAAAATATGTTCTGACAATTACATTTCTGCGTATGAGTGAGTTGACTGCCCTGTGAATTTTGATGGCGGCATTCTCACAATGTCCCGCGACAGGCATAGTGCAGCATTCCCTCAGGAGATTATCCTCAATGAGTTCGTGATCATTGCTCATGTTATGCCAGGCTGCAATTCCGCATACCCCGAAATGATGTATATAATTACGTCTGATAATATCATAACCCTGAGCATCGCCTTTGCCATAATACCACCAGCCCCCGCCGACATCTATTCCCAGGGTATTGGCATAACCGATCTCACAATCTTCGATGATCCAGTGATGGCCACCGAAAGAGCTTATCAGTCCGCGTTGCGGCCATGGGATGGGAACCGGATTTGCAGCGTGATACATTTTGAATCCGCTGACTTTAATATAGTTAAGATAACGGGTCACCGGAGCAAATACCTGTTCTCTGGTAGTTATTTCAAAGGTCAGGCCAGTTGGATCTCTGTCATTCTGAAGCCGGAGATGGATTGTCATTCCGTTTTCTTCTACCCAGAAGAGACCAGGATCGTTTGTCCTCAGATCTCCCAGTTTTTCGAATGTTGTGACCTGCCTGAGTTTATTCCCGTTAAGAAAGATCATTCCACGGCACAGTTCAAAGTCCTTGTTGTAACCCCAAACAGAATCCATCCGGCCGTTTAAAAGGCAAAAGGGATTTGCACCTTCAAACTGGGATCCTTTCAGTGTGGCTTCATAGGTTACGATCTGTTTAACCCGTTCATCCGAGATATATCGTGTCTTCACCCAGTCAGGATGCCACTCGTCCGATCCTTTTATCACTACATTCTCGCCTTTGGCTGCAAAGTACCAGATCATTTCATTGGCCGAATTCCCGCCACGTACAGGTTTTACCCATTCACGATAAGTGCCCTGATGAACCTCTACTGCTTCTCCTGCCTGCACGACAGAAGCAGCTTTTGAGATGGTCCTGAATGGCGCTTTTTCGCTACCGTCGTTACTGTCAGAGGCAGTCCCGGCGTTTTGCGCTACGTGATAAATCTTTTTAGGTTGAAAATCAACCTCCCAGGTCTTGAAAGCCTGTCCCTGAGGTAGTTTCATTTCAATGAATTCATCATTGCATTGCCGGGTAACTGGTGTATTTTTCTTTCCCTGAGCCAGTCCGGACATACCATACATGGATATACACAGGATGATAATACTGGCCATCAGATTTCCTGATAACCTTGTTCCGGGAAAATGTAAATAATTCATCGTGATACGGATAAGTAATATTTATTAATGTTAAGTTATTAATAATCCTTATATCATTCAGCCTGATTCGATCACTTTTTTCATTTCATATTTTAATGGAGCTTCATAACCTGATCAGATGGATCTCTTTAATACTGGCCTTCAGTGGGGAAAAAACAAGAGGCAGGGTCAAAAAGCCATTTAGTCTGATTTCAACTCTGCCTCCTGAAAGGAAATTTGTAGATCAATATCAGTTTATAACCGGTTTGTTTTTTGAGTATGTGCCAAAGAATCTCATTAGTGACGAGGCGATACCGAAAATTGCTGTCAGGATAATACCCCATGCTATATCAGGCTGGAAGTCGATTATGGAGCCCAGTGAGATCTGGTATGTTTTTATCAGGAGAATGACAGGCATTAAGCTGAAAAAAATGCCGGGGATCAGACGCATCCATGGCTTAACTCCTGAAGCCGGTCCGGTATGAAAACCGTACTTTTTCCATCTTAGGAAATTCGTGACAAGCATGGTCAGGGTCAAAAGGACCAACACTAATGTTCCATATCTCAGGATGAGATCAAGAGACATCGGTTCATTGAACGGTTTCCCTGCAAGCATGTCTGCAGTTGCACTCTGAACCAGGCTGCAAAATTCAAGGCTGTTGATATTGCACAATACTGCAATACCGGTTTTGTAATCCGGGTAGAAAGCAATTATTGCGCTGTAGTTCTCGTTGAGCCCGGTGTGCAGGATCATTTTCACATTATTATATGTCAATGCTGTCCAGCCCATTGCATAATTATTCTTTACAGGTGTAACAAGCTTGTTATAAGTATCATCTGAAATGAGAGTGTCACTGTTCTCAGTTATACCTTTGCTGATCATAAATTTCAGATAACGAAGCAGATCACTCGTATTCGATGAAATACAACCGAATGCGGCTGACAGGTCGGAATGGGGATAATCGTGAGACTTGGCGGGGATATATGCAAAAGCATATTGATAAGGCCTGACATTTTTTGCTGTTATGTCCGGGCCAGCTCCGGCATATGTATTTGTCATCCCCAATGGTGAGAAAACATTCTCCTTAACGAGTTCGCTGTATTTTTTACCCGTTGCAGCTTCTGCCACAGAGCCAAGCAGGAGATAATTCATATTTGAATACATAAATGCTTCACCAGGAGTTGTCTTCAATTCAATTTTTCTCAGATAGTTCAGCAGTTTTAACCTGAATAATGAGGTATCACCTGTCTGATAATCAAAGAATCCATATTTGCTTTCAATCCCGCTGGTCTGGTTAAGCAGGTGGACAACTTTGATCTTTGAAGATGCAACCGGATCTTTGAGGGTAAACCATGGAAGATAGTCCTTAACAGGCCTATTGATATCTATAGTGCCCTTTTCGGTCAGTCGGAGGACAGTTAATGCAGTAAATGACTTGGAACATGAACCTATATAATAATTTCTTCTGCCCTTGCTGACATTATTTGAAAAATTATATATCAGTGAATCATTGATCAGCATGGTTACCTCAGCTGAAGGTATGTGGTATTTATCAATAAGTTGTTTGATCCTGTTATCAAGTTTGTTTTTGTCAATTCTGCCATTCTGAGGATATGCTGAGACCAGAATGGTTGTAAACAATAATGAAGTTAATAGTCTTCTGATGGTTAACATGGCCCTGTAAGTTTAATGATGAGTTATCTGAAGGATTATTCACTAAAAAGGGAAGATATATCAAATGAGATTGATTGCTTTCCCTGGTATTTCGGATGTAGATGTATTTATAATTTGGTCTAAGTAATATTTTATGCTGTCACAATTTTTATACCAAATAGCAGACAATATGCGGATATTATTTTATGTTGATTACCTGTACAGCAGGGACATCTAGTCAAAGAACAGCGCTTTTTTGTTTTGTAAGAGGAACGCAAATTAACATGACTGGCAATAAAAGTCTGTCAATTGAAAGATTAAAGGAAGGAGACAGGATAATTTCTGTTGATCAGCGATCAATGACTGTTGAAGAGGATGTTGTTCAGAAAATTGACTCGGTCAGGCACAATGATATTGTGAAGATTGTATTCAATGACCTGACTGAAAATTTCAATACTGCGGATCATCCGTATTATTTGAAGGGCAAGGGATTGTGCTCCTTCAGGCCTGAGGAAACATTAGTGAAATATAATATCCGGGCTGACCGGCTTGCGGTCGGAGATACGTGTTACAAAATCGATATTAATAAACTTACCTGGGTCACAATCAGGAGTATAAAGGAATGTCCCGGAGAAATCATGACCTATAATATCACCAGACTACTTAAGAACAAATCATATTTTGCAAACGGGATACTGGTTTCAAATGAAGCCAGCTGATCCGGAGGATTTCAGAATATAAGCAGTTCAGTTGAGTTTCTTTCTGTCAAATTTCTGATAGATCGGAGAAGTGGGTTTATAGTCTGTTGACCAGAGATCGGATGTTATCATCAGATCGGCTGAATGCCTGTTGCAGGCAACCGGAATATTATGTATCCTGCACTGTCTTAATAACATCATGATATCGGCTTCATGGGGATTGGCCGAAAGATCGTCAATAAGAAACACGCACAGATCGATCCTCCCTTCAACGACCATCGCAGCTATCTGGGCATCTCCTCCCATTGGACCGGATTTCATTTTAGTTAGATTATAAGGATTTTGCACATTGTTTTCCTTAGCGTATTTTTCGAGGATTCCCTCTACCAGCCCGCCTGTGGTACCTGTGCAGACCAGCCGGTTATGATACAGAGTTTCAATATTATGTTTTACCCATTCGATCATATCTGCTTTCCTTGCATCATGTGCAATTAAAGCAATTGTCTTATTTTCTATCATAAAGACAGATTCGTTATGTATCATCTTTCAAAGATAATCCCGTTTCAGTATTTCCGGTTTTCAGATCTCTTTATTTTTAGTTCGATGATGGTTATTTTTATCAAATGGATGGGACAGACTGCATTTTATTGTCGTCTTCCGGTTACTATAGTTTAATGAAAAGCTATTATCTCAAGGTGTAATATGCTGGAAATCCCGGAAATCAATGTATACCTGAAAAATGAGAAAGGAATCTGAATTTCAATTTTTTCAGATTCCTCTCAAAACATGGAAGAAATACAAAAATGCCTGTTTCGTGTATTATCGTGAAGAGAATATAAGGTCAGTCTTTTTTGTCTTTTCTGTCGATAATATAGAACAATACAAGGCTGAAGCCGCCAAAGAAGAAGATCATCGAAGAGTAGAGTGCACCCTCATTCATGATACCGGTTTGTGCAAAGATTGCTGCCAAAATAATGCCGATTGCAACACCCATAAACAACATGCCGATCTTAAGAGTGAATTTTCCCCAGCTGAGCTGTAGTTTCCGTCCTTCCTTACCGGTGTTGAACAGGGAAGCATCTGCTCCTTTTTCTATTAGGGCCAGTCTTTCCTTATGTCGTGTGGTGTAGTACACATACAATATCCCGAATACTGTTGCGAAAAGCGCGATGAATGTTATTGCTGTTTCCATGACTTGAATTATTTGTTAAACATATTTCTGACCTTTAGACATAACCTTAACCGAAACGGTTACAGATATTGACAAGTTTTTATCTTGCATATTATTGTAACCATTTTAAAGTTTCGGCGTCAAAGGAAGGCAATGACGTTTAAGGATGATCTATATTATATTGAAAAAGTACTCTCAGGAAGCGTCAATGATTTCAGCGTTCTGATAGACAGGCATAAGGACAGGGTCTTTAACCTTGCATTCAGGATAAGCGGTAACAGGGAGGAAGCTGAGGAAATTGCCCAGGATACCTTTCTTAAAGCTTATCATTCCCTCGGAAGTTTCAGAAAAAATGCCGCCTTTTCAACATGGCTCTATCGCATAGCTTATAATGCAGCAATATCATGTATAAGAAGCAGAAAGAAACTCTTGATTTCAATTGAGGAATTGTCTTCCGACCCTGGTAGCTTTCCTGACATCCCTGAGAATGGGGAGGAATCGTATGAAGAATACAGAAAATCATTGCTTAATTTTGCTCTCGGTAAGTTAAACGAAGAAGACAGGGGCATCATATCGCTTTACTATTATGAGGATATGAGCACTGAAGAAATTGCTTTTGCAACCGGAATGAGCCAGTCGAATGTAAAAGTGAGACTGTTCAGGACGAGACAAAAATTATTGGAGATTATAGGGATTGCAGAACAAAACCAACTTGTTTGTCATGAAAAGATCTGAAGAAAATATTGATGATAAGCTTCGAACATTATTGAATTCAACGAATATTGAAGCTGCTCCGGAACATTTTACATCAAGGGTGATGATGACGCTGGCCACGGAAAAATCACTTCAGAAAAACCATCCGGTTGTTAAATCAGGAAGCCGTATACCTATTATATCAGCTGTAATTACTTGTGTTCTTATTCTTCTGGTGATTCTGCTTCCGTCTGGTAATAGCATCTTTGGGGATGTTTTTCATCTGAATTTCCTGCATGATGCAGTACTTCCTGTTATTAAGATAGATCCTTTGCATCTGATGGATACCAGTATGCCCGGATGGGTAATTTATATAATTGCAGGCTTTGCAGTTCTCCTCATTCTGGATTTGATCCTGTCAAAATTATTTTCCAGGAATGTTGAAGCCTGACTCTGTGATTATCCTGATCATTTTGGCTGAAAAGGCTTGATTCATTAAATAATTCCGGGTTATTGCAGGAAAAGACAGAAACGGCCAATCGTCGGATTTAATCCGGATCCGGGATTGGGATAAAGTTGTCATATTGTAAGCCAGTACGGACCATCTGTAAAAAATCAAGAGTACATTTTCTGAACAGGAATTTTTAAAATCAGGCTTCCTTTAACCGGCTGAGGCTTTCATAATATTCTTTATATATTGTTAAGATTCAGATCTCTCCGGAGTGGAATATACGTCACGTCATATTTGGAACTGATTTGAACTTCCGGCCCACCCGGAGGTTAAATCAATAATTTGAAATTGATATGTAAGCTGTATCTTTGTGCAAAACATTGGATTTATGTGTTTTTTACTCCAACTTCATTCTAATAATTTGAAAGTCATGAAAAACCGAATTTTACTTATTCTTTGTTTAACTTTTCTTGTAGGATACTCTTTGACGGCACAGGAAGAAGCCAGGTTGATGAGATTTCCGGCAATTTTTAATGATGAAATAGTTTTCACCTATGCCGGTGACCTGTATTCAGTTTCTGCACAAGGAGGAATAGCCCGAAAGTTGACAAACCATGAGGGATATGAAATGTTTGCAAGATTTTCTCCCGACGGGAAATCAATAGCCTTCACGGGACAGTATGACGGCAATACAGAAGTATATTTAATGAACGCTCAGGGAGGTACCCCAAAAAGGATAACCTTCACTGCCACATTGGGGCGTGACGACATTTCCGACAGGATGGGTCCGAACAACATTGTACTGGGCTGGACTCCAGGCAATGATATAATTTTCCGGTCGAGGATGAAAACGTTTAATGATTTCAACGGTTCCTTATTTACTGTAAAAACCGATTGTTCATTGCCTTCTGAACTTCCCGTGCCAAGGGGCGGTTTCTGCTCATTTTCGCCCGATGGACAGAAAATGGCATACAACAGGATATTCAGGGAATTCAGGACATGGAAGAGATATCGTGGTGGTATGGCGGATGATATCTGGATCTTTGATTTCAACACAAAAAAAATTGAAGACATAACAAATAACCCTGCCAGTGACATTATTCCCATGTGGTATGGTAACAAGATTTATTTTCTCTCCGACAGGGATGATAATAAAAGGATGAACCTGTATGTATATGATCTCACTTCAAAGCAGGCAAAAAAACTGACTGAATTCAAAGACTTTGACATTAAATTCCCGTCACTGGGGAATAAAGCCATTGTTTATGAAAACGGAGGGTACATTTATAAAATGGATCTGGCTGATGAAAAATCAGTTAAAGTAAATATCACCATAGCTGAAGATTTTGCCTCAGGGAGATCTGTCCTTAAGGATGTAAGTAAGAGTATAACCAATTTTGAGATTTCTCCGGATGGCAAACGCGCCCTTTTTGGCGCTCACGGTGATGTATTTACTGTACCGGCAAAATATGGTGAAACAAGAGACCTTACACAAACATCGGGAATACATGAGCGTAATTCAAAATGGTCGGATGACGGGAAATGGATCAGCTATATTTCGGACAAAACAGGTGAAGATGAGATTTACATCCAGGGACAGGATGGAAATACACCTGCTGAACAGATTACTTCGGGGAGCTCAAACTACAAATATCAGCCTGTATGGTCTCCCGACAGCAAAAAATTACTGTGGTCTGACCGCAGGCAAAGTCTCCATTTTGTTGATATAAACACAAAGGTCATAACCGATGTGGATCTGGATTCAATATTTGAGATCAGAGATTACTCCTGGTCCCCTGACAGCAAGTGGATAGTTTATTCCAAAAACGGCGATAACCGCTTCCAACAGGTTATTCTATATTCACTGGACAAAAAGAAATCATATCCTGTTACCGATAACTGGTATAATGCATTTGGAGGAACATTCAGCGCTGATGGCAAATATCTGTTCTTTGTTTCTTCGCGTGATTTCAATCCCGATTTCAGCAACCTGGAAGCTACAATCAGCTATTCAAATATGAATGGGATTTATTTCGTCAGTCTGAACAAGGAACTCCCGTCTATTATTGAATCTAAAAAGCGATTGAGGTAGAAATAAAAACTGATGTAAAACCGGCAGAACCTGAAAAAAAGAAAGATGCAAAAACTCAGGAGAAGAAACCTGAATTCCAGGTGGAAATTGACGGTATACTGGGCAGGATTGTTAAAATTCCGGTTGAAGCATCCAATTATTTTAATCTTAATTCTGCAGGGAGCAAACTCTATTATCAGCGCATGGGTAAGAACGATGAAAAACCCAGACTGTATCTGTATGATTTCGATAAGAGAGAAGAGACTAATCTTGGTCAGGTTGATGGATATGAACTTTCAGCCGATAAAAAGAAGATGATTGTCGCCCAGGGAGGCAGTTATGCCATAATTGATGCTCCGGCCGGTCCGGTCAGCATTACTGACAGATTAAATTTGTCTGGATTACAGATGTTTGTTGACAAACACGAGGAATGGAAACAGATCTATGATGAGTCATGGCGGCAGATGAGAGATTTCTTCTATGCTCCCAATATGCATGGAGTCGATTGGAAAGCTCAGGGTAATAAGTATGGTGAGCTGGTTAAATATGTCAATAACAGGAATGACCTGAACTTTATAATTGGAGAGTTAATCGGGGAACTCAGCACTGGCCATACCTATGTTGGCGGTGGGGATAAACCTCAGATCAATAAAATAAACACCGGCCTGCTGGGTGCAAAAATTTCCAAAGATAAAGCAAGTGGTTATTTCAGGCTGGATAAGATTCTTAAAGGACAGAACTGGGACGGCGCTACACGATCTCCTCTTACTGAGGTAGGAGTGAACGCAAATGAAGGCGATTATATCCTGGCCGTTGACGGGAAATCTGTAAAAGATCTTAACAATATACATGAAGCGCTCCTTAACAAGGCAGGAAAACAGGTTAAACTCAAACTGAACTCTCTTCCTTCAGAACAGGGAAGCCGTGAAGTTACAGTTGTCCCAACGGCAGACGAATCTAAGTTGTATTATCTGCAATGGGTCAATGAGAATATTGAAAAAGTAAATAAGGCTACCAACGGGAGAGTGGGCTATGTCCATATTCCGGACATGAGTGTTGAAGGTCTCAATGAGTTTGTGAAATATTATTTCCCTCAGATTACCAAAGAGGCATTAATAGTCGATGTAAGGGGTAACGGTGGCGGTTTTGTCTCTGATATAGTAATCGAAAGACTGAGACGTATTGCAGTTCAGATCACAATTGCAAGAAATACAAAACCAGCAGTTGATCCTGATGGAACTATTAACGGACCTATGACATTGCTCTGCGATGAATTTTCAGCATCCGACGGAGATATTGTAACATACAGGTTTAAAACCTATAAGCTGGGAACCGTCATAGGTAAAAGAACCTGGGGAGGAGTTGTCGGTATCAGAGGATCATTACCGTTTGTCGACGGAGGCTTCCTTAACAAACCTGAGTTTTCAAGGTATGATCTTGAAGGGAAAGAATGGATTATTGAAGGCAGAGGAGTTGAACCTGATATCACTGTTGATAATGATCCATATCTCGAATTTACTGGCACAGATCAGCAGCTTAATAAAGCAATCGAGGTTATCCTGAATGATCTGAAGACCAAGGGGAAGAGCATTCCTAAACCTCCGGCTTACCCGGTAAAATAAGGAGAGATCCGGAATCGTGGTCTGATTCCGGGGCTTCTTCCTGAAATAGTCTGATAAGGCAAATAAAAGCCTGATCCTAATCAAAATATAACCAGCCGGAATTTTTCCCGGCTGGTTTGTTTTTAATATATGGTCCGGAATTAAGTTCCGGAGTCAATAAAGATGATATTTAGTTTATTTGGATGAAATTATCCGGTGTTAATGTTTTATTTTTAAACCACCGGGCACAATCGTATTTGAACCTTATTGAATTTGGTTTGACGTTTAATGAACTGGCTTAGTTTTATTCAGGAATATCTTATTTTACTATTGAATGAAAAGAGATTTTCTTTACTGCCTCATCGTTATTCTGATCCTTGTTACAGGATGCAGCAACGCGAGGAAACATGAGTGGACAAAGCTGGATATTACAGGCAACTGGCAGGATGAACAGGGTTTTTCAGCCAAGGTCCGCACCAGCGAACCGGCGTTACGGCCAGATGAATTAAAATCATTTCACCAGGAACTGATCCTTCCGGAGGGTAGTTACAAGATACTTTTCGAATATGATCAGTTCAATGATCTTCTCCACGGAGGAACCTTTGATAATGATAAAAAGATTTTCAATGGTTTCAGTATTGATAGCGTTAAAAAGGAACTTACATTCAGAGCAGATCCTCCTGAAAAAGGGATTGCCAGATATTACAGAGCTGAAAGTGATTTTAAAATTGGCAGCAAAAAGACAGTCAGATTGGGTCTTGACATACACAATACAAGGGCAATGAGGACCTGGATAGAGGGGAACGTGCTGCCTGTGACAGGTAATAAGTATTTCGCCCTTGACCCGGGCAAAACGTCCGGGGAATACCTTCTGATCAAAGGAATTCCTTTCCTTGCACGGAAGGTTGATATCAGGCATGATGTGCCATGGTATTCTGTTACTGAACCTTCACTGAAAGCCGAAAGAGGAAGCCTGAAAACCTGGAACAATGGAATGAATTTCGACCTTAACGGGACAAAAGTCAGGAGACTTCATTTCCTGGGTATGATCCACCAGGTAGATATTGCAAATGGTTCATGGTACTGTCTTAAAGACGATTACGGATACTCACATTTTCTGGGCGACAAGGCCGGCGAGATAGTGATAACATTGACCGGAAATGAAACAATATCGGTACCGCTGATTTTCGGATTCAACATGTGGTACAGCAGGCCATGGGATATATTCTGGTGTTTCAAGTTGTCTGCAGGAGATCCGGGGCCAAATGGCTTTAATTACGACAGTACAATCTTTTGCGGTGATAAGAGTTACAGGAATCTGATAGGAAATACATTATCGCTTACCGACGGAATGAGATTGATGGGCTCGGGAAGTAACAACACAAGATTTATCTTTACACTCGATTTGCAGGGCAAATCAGTCAGATCGGTCGGGATAAAAGGTAATGCTGAAATGCATGGCTATCCCCTGATCTCTGCGATTACGGTCGAGACTTCAGGATCCTCTGAAGGATTGACTGGTCTGCCGATGGTATGTTCAACCACAGGCGGAGTCAATCCTGTTACACTTGATTATATTAAAAATGAAGCTTACAAGGATTCTCTTGAAAAACTAAAACATGTCCTGTACACATATAAGAATGAAATGCCGGTGCTTAAAGATCCGGTTATTCCGAAAATTATTTTGGTCCGCGCTATGATTTTAAAGGCACTCAGGAAGCTGTCTATGCCGCCACATATCTTTACAGGAACGGGCCGGAATGCGGGTCAAAGATTGCTGACAGTGGGAATAAATGTGCTTCAAGTACGGCAAACAAAGAATTGGTGCATTACACATTCGGTACCGGGATATGGATGAATGTTCCTTCTCATTACGGGAATCTGCAGAACTGGTTCAGGTTGTATAAAGCTGGAAAACCCGGAAATTTTCCCGGAGAAGGAAGTGCATGGTCGAGAGGCATAGGGGAGCTGATGCGGGAAGCCATGGCATTCGGATATGATAAATACATAGTCACATATACAGACTGGCTCGACAGCTGTCTGTTCAGGGAGGCAAATCCCCCCCACTGGACAAGGATAATGGGCTCTGGGAACAGGTTTGAAGGAAGCGAAACCCGGAATGTGGGAGGAGTAAAGGAAACAGGGAATCGCGAGAATGACGGACATGGGATTTGCATGTGGGGCCGCTACATGGTTTATCACTGGCTGGGAGATTCACGGGAGTGGAACGAAAAACACTGGGAAGCTACCAAAGCTTCGGTAAACTGGATACAATGGCAGCTTGATACTGATACTATCTTCCCGGGGAAACGCAAGGATATACTATATACTGAAAGTGAATGTGGAAACTATGAGTTTTATGCTTCATATAACTGCCTTCATGGAATAGCGCTTTCAATCAGGATGGCTAAGGCTATCGGCAAAAACGAAGAAGTTGAATCATGGACAAAGCTGTATAACAGGCTTCAGAAAGGGATACTTGATAACGTTATCGACTCAAGCGCGTTCGGACCTGTATGGCATACCGATCCGGAAAACAACTGGAGGGACGACGGACAAAAACTGGTGCACATACAGTTAGCGCCTGACGGATTTACCTACACGCCGTTGCAGGATTATGCCTCTGCCGATCCGGTTACCGGTAAATTCCTCCGGATCGATCTCAATTCCTATCGTTACCTGATGAAAGATAAGAACTATAATTTTCTCCGGAGCTACGGATATGGCCAGGGTATGATAACACAGGCGGCGCTTCTGCTCGACCAGATGAATGATGCGGAGAACCTGATAAACATGATGGTGACCCATTGCTATCTCCCGAGGTTGGAAGGATGGACAGGCCCGGAGGGTATAATTGTTCACAAAAGTGGTGATTACTGGGTCGCTGTGAATGGGTATCTCGGTCAGGATTCACATCTTGCCGACAGCCAGAAGTCGTTAAGACTAATGCTGGGAATAGATGATAATAACTCTGATCATCTGCGACTTGTTCCACGTTACCCGTTGTCATGGAACCGGATGTCGGTAAGTGATTTTCCTGTGCTCACAGGGAAAAGCAGACAGAAAATCGCATATGCATATACCCGGAGTGAAAAGGGGCAGGCATTTGTCTACAGATTTGAAAAAGCAGTTAAAGACCTTAGTCTGAGACTGGGTCCTCTCCCCGCAGGGAAAATAGTTTCCGGTGCTTCCTTCAATGGACATGAGGTGGCATTTGATAATCTTGAATCAGGAGACAGTCGTTGGATCTGGATAAAGGATATTGGAGGAAAAGAGGGGAAGGTGGAGATTCTCTACAGGTAAATTGCATTGTATGATGCTTTCTATTCAACCAGTTGTTTTCCTTTCAGGGTAATAGTTAAAAAATAGGTTTTTCAGAATAATTTGGGATAATGTTAAAATGAAAGTAGAAAAGAGGTTTTCTGAATTACAGGTTTGATATCTGAATTGTCGAAACAGTGGGTGGCTCACCGAAACTAATCAACCGAAAGGTGGCAGCTGTCAGGTAGTATTACAGTTACCTTCAGAAACGTGTTCAGGTAAGTAATAATCCAGCCGATGGGCTGTATCTCCGGACCCGAAAGAAAAGCATCCCGACGGGCATGTTAACCGAAGCAGAATTAAAGCTGCTTTATGAAAGTTACCAGGTAACAGATCTGAGAACAATCAGGAACAAAGTGATCCTCTTGCTGCTGAAAAGCCAGGCAGTAACGACAGATGATATCGGAAGGCTTGAACCGGTACACTTACTTTTAAGAGAAGGAAAGATCCGGATCCGCGGGAGCCGTCATGAAGCGGGCCGGCACTCTCGCATGAAGCTTCCCAGGTGATAGAGCTTCAGGAGTATCTCAAGAAAATAAGACCGGAGATCCTCGGTTCAATTAAAAAGAAAAATCTCACACTAGGCCGAAAGGCAGAGAGTCCTGACCTTGCAAAACTAAATAGACAGCTCTTTATCAGTATGCATGGATCCGGAGAGATGAAAAACAGCCTTATGCACCTGGTCAGGGCACTAAGGCAGATAAACCCGAAGATCCACAGCTGCAGGCATATCCGTCAGAGCGTGATCACACTGTGGCTTAAGAGGTATGATCTAAGGACAGTTCAGTACATTGTCGGTCACAAGCGGATCAGCTCGACGGAACGTTACCAGGTGGGATATCTGGAGGATCTGCAGGAGTCGATAAATAAGTATCACCCGCTGGGATGAAATGGAGGTTGCAATTTGCGACCTCCAAACTTGATATCACAAATTGTGACCTCAAGATTAAAGAATTAAATTTACAAACGTCAAACATAAAACTAATGGTAAAGAAAGACTCTCAGATAATGATCCCGGATGAAGTGATCATGAGCAAGATTATCCTGATCAGGGGTCAGAAAGTTATGATAAGCAATGATCTGGCTGAATTATATGGAGTGACAACGAAGAGACTTAATGAGCAGGTAAAACGAAATATTAAACGCTTCCCTGGTCATTTTATGTTCCAATTAACTGAAAATGAGAAAGAAAATGTGGTCGCAATTTGCGACCACCTCCAGAACCTGAAATACTCCCCATACTTACCTTATGCTTTTACAGAGCATGGATCTGTAATGCTTGCAAACGTTTTGAACAGTGAAAGGGCAATAGAGGCATCGATACGGATCGTAGAGATTTACATTAAAATGAGGGAGCTGGTATTGACCCACAAAGACATATTACTAAAGTTGGAACAGCTGGAAAAAAGAGTTGGCACACAGGATGAAAACATAGCTATGATCTTTCAGTATCTTAGAAAGTTTATTGATATCCAGGAAAAACCCAGGAAAGCGATCGGCTTTAAGACTCCTGGTAAAAACGAAGACTGATCCACGCAGCTCCCAAAAATCTTCCATTATTCCGAGAGCTATCGGAATGCTCCCCGCGCCGTGCCCTTCTGGCTTATTTTTTGTCATGCTTTTTGTCCCTCGCACTTGCAGCACATTGTTTTGTTGGCTTTTGTAGTTGGCTATGATCATAAGGTAAAAGCCAAAAAACAAAGAGCTGCGCCGACGCTGCAAACAAAAAGGCATGGCCAAAAAATAATCCCCAAAGCTATATTAACATAATGCGGCATTATAGGCGCTGGTAGAAGATCCTGCCAGAAAAAAAGCTTAGAGATCCAGGCCTATAATGCGACACTATGTTAAATAGCCGCTCTGCCTGATGCGCTCGCCGGAAGACAGCTTCTGGAACAATCGGGAGATCCCCGGTAGTTGACTACCTTAAACTTTGGCTTAGACAAATTTAGCTTCCGCCCTCCCACAGTCAAGGTCAAGCCCTTCGGGTTCCTGTCAAAAACTTTTTTATTTTTATCTGAAAGTCTTGGCCATGGAAGATTGTAAAAAACTTTTTGCCGGAAACCTTGACACTTCCCCTCGCGCTCGCTCATGTCTGTATCTAAGCCAAAGTTAAGCCATCATATAAAGTTTAATCAGAACCATTTCCACAAAGAAAAAACCGAAAAAAAAGAAAGCCCGTGCGGAGCTTGCATACCTTTGCTTTGTTTTTTTGCGGTTTTGGCTCCCGTGTCCAGGTGCGTAGGGAGGGACGGCTGCGGGGTGTAAGCAACAATGTTAAGTGCCTTATTTTAAGATATTGTATCTTTGTATATACTTAATAAATTATAGAAAAATGGATAAAGAAGAATTAAGGTCGGTATCTTATAGTATTGGTGGAAAAGCTTATGAAGGATACTTTCATAGATGGATAGTAAAGAAAGATCTCAACAATGGTTCTGAGTATGCAGTAGCTATTATTGAAGATAAAACAACTGGTGCAGTACATGAAATAGAAAGAGGAAATCTTCTCTTCAAAAAGTAGTCCTGCACAAGTTCAATTATCACTTGTCAGATAAAAAAGAAATTTTTATTTTTAATTGAATTATCGTTCTTTGAATGAGTGCTCTCCGGAGGAGTTACTGGAGCTTTATTGAGTGTTGTTTTATTGGAGTAGACTAGCAGGATTATGGTGCTGGATTTTACCCCAGTCTGGTGACTCTGGGTTATTCAAATATGGCTCCTTCGGCGCCGTTCTGAATGGTGGTTTCAGAACATGTTTTTATGATCCATGTACCGGTCTGAATGCATCCAGAAGTTTTTGTCTGGCAGCTTTATAGTATTCTTCTGTGAGCTTGTCTTCCAACCTGTATTTCCTGTAGATCCAGTCGGCATAGTGGTAATTCATCCTGTCGATGATGATATAATCGGCTTTTCCTTTCAGCTCTTCTGCCAATCCTTCCGCTCCGGGCAGCACCGGAGCGATCATGGCAAAGGTCCTTATCCCTGACCGGTGAAGCATATCCAAAGTATTCAGCCTGTCTCCTATGGGAGGTGCGGAAGGCTCGAATAGCTTCCTTATCCCGTCGTCAGCTGTTGTTATCGACATACCGACTTCAAAATCGCTTGCTTCCCTGATAATATCAAGATCCCGCAGAACAAGGGAAGACCTGGTCTGGATTGTCACGGGCCATCCCTGCCCGGCAAGTATGCTGATACACTCCCTTGTGAGCCTGTATTTTGCTTCGGATGGCTGATAGCAGTCGCATAATCCGCTCATCCATACCCTTGCCTGTTTCTTCTTTCTTATATCTTTCTGCAGCAGTTCGGGAGCATTGATTTTAACATCAATAAACTCTCCCCAGGGTTCCTTGTGCCCGGTGAATTTTTTGATGAAGCGGGCATAGCAGTAACTGCAACTGTGCTGACATCCGACATAAGGATTAATAACATAGTCATAGATCTTTGATGCTGAGAGGATTGTTTTCGATCTGATTTCCTTTATGATCATAGGTCTCCTGCAGTTATTCCTGTTATGGCATTTTATTGAAATTTTCATACAGAACGTTCCAGTTCCCGTTTTTCGGGAATCCGGGAGCATTGTTACCGGAACCGTCCCATCCGCCGGTCATCATCGCGACCGCGGACAGTAGGGCCCCGTTTGAAGGGAAATATGGGAATGGTCCTCCTGTTGCCAGACCGTGTTCATCAAACCTGAACCCCGGAGCATCGTAAAGCAGCATGTCAACAGCAAGTTCAGGATGTCCGCTGCGTGCCGCTGCCATTGCAACCATGGGGAAATCCCACCCCCAGGTCTTGTTGAAATTCCATGAAGAGATGACTTTATCGAGGGTCCTTTTGAAGCAGGCGGTATCCACACCATCGCCTGGCAGCATTCCGAAAGTACCGGTAAGGGCCGGATGTTCGAAAGTGAATTTTGTCCACATGCTGTCGATTTTTTCATGAGTTATATAAAGCCCATTCTCTGTTGGCAGAGGAGATAATCCGTCAAGGACATTATCCCATCCGGCATCTCTTTTTAGTCCGAGACGTTCTTTCCATATCTGAGCCGTCCTTAGTCCAAAACGCCAGTAACCAAGCTCAAATGCAGGATTGAAGGTTGTTTCCGATTTTGTGTTCTCAGATACTATAATCATTGGAGGCCCCAGTATGTATCTTGATGAAGATTTGTCGAGCCAGGCATAGCCCGCCATGAAATCCGCAGTTTCAAATACAATGTCTTTCCATTTTTCAAGAGTCTCTTTTGTTGGATGCAACCGGTAGTCAAGTTCTGCAAAATAGATGGGATGGGGCTGCTGCCATATAAGTAGAGCATGTATTTCATGCGGCCAGTCGCGGTCAAAATCAGCTGTGCACTTCGGCCAGCGCGCCCCCTTGTAGCCCTGCTCTTTTGCCCTTTGAACGGAAGTGGGGAGATAATCTTTATAAACATGAAGACTTTTTTCAAGCAAGTCCCAGCGGTTCCAGAGTGCATAATGAACATAGTGCCACCAGATCATCTCGAAATGAAATCGGCCATACCATCCGTTGTTTACAAGTCCTGATTCCTGGGCAGGGAATGAACCGGCTTCATTTACCTTCATCAGATACTGCGAGAGGACTATTCTACGTTCAAGCTCCATCCATCTCGGATCTTTGCTTCGTGAAAGATCAATTGCTGCTCCTGAAAGCCAGAATTTCTTCCATCCTTCCCGGCTGGAAGCAAATACTCCGTCGGTATTCAGCTTTTCAGCAGCTGTTCCTTTCTTCCTGAATGAGCAGGTGAATTTAAGTTCCCCGCCTGGCGAAGGAGCTATGTAGAATCTGTGTTTGGAAATTATGGTGTCTCCATGAAGTAATTTTGCATCTCCATCCCAGTTGATGTCACTGAAATATTCAGCATCATCCATTTTCCTGGCGATCACTAACGAGTTTTTATCTTCATTTTCGACTATGGAAGTATGGGCATTCTGATTGGCATAATCACCGACATATTCAGTCTGACTTCTGCTGTCGGCATATGGGAAATCGAAAAAGACCATTATCTGCCCGGTACGTATCAGATCGGAACTAATAGAAATTCCGACTGCATCGGAAGACGGGTGACATGCTGTCATCACTTTCACAGTCTTGCCTTCAAATACAAATGAACTGTAAATGATCCCCTGCCACATATCAGTTTCCTGTCGTGTGTTTTTCAGATCTTCAGTTCCGGCAACCGATCCGTCATGTTTCCTGAGGATGAGGCCTATTCTTCCAAGATTGAATCTCTGGGGATTTCCCGCGAGCCATTCGGAGAGTCCGGGTTGGCTGGGATCAGGCATGCAATAACGGACATCACGGCCATGGGTTTTCATGATCCTTCCTTTAAAATCACTTATCTGACCGCCTGATGGTAACGGGAAACTATGCCAGCTCCAGTTTGACAGGGTATTGAACGGGATGAAAGTCTGAAGTCCGGTTATGTCAACCCCGAATGCAAATTCCCCGTTCCCGACCTGGGCCGGACTGCGCGGATTGTTAACAGATGAGATTATCTTGTGCCTTTCGACAACCTCCTGCCTGTTTATACCCTTCTTCTCATTCCCGGCACACGATGAAAGCAGAAAAATGATAAGGAACAGCGGAAATATTATGTCTGACTTATGTTTCATTTATTACAATGGATGTGAAAGATCAGCAGTATTCAACGATATTAATTACATTCAGTTTATTGGGCGCAGTTTCCCGGTTAAAGTTTAATAGTTTCCTTTATCGGGAAAACAGGTTTAAGCGATTTAACTTTTCCTGGTTTTCCCAGGGCATCAAGATGTATAACAACAGCTGATGGAGGCTGATGATCCCTGCTATCCAGGTTAACGGTTACAAATGCCTGTTTTCCATCATCTGAGATAGTCAGTCCGGCATTCAGGATTCCGAATTCCGTATAGATCCCCTTCACTGATGTTTTCATTCCGGGTTTTGTCCATGCAGGAGGCAATCCTTCAAAGAGGTTGAGTCCGTTTTCTCTTTCAAGAGCAATAAAGTGGCGGATCATCCTTATAAATTCGGCACTTGCCCAGTTATGTGGCATATCTCCCACCATCCCGGTCAGTCCCGATGTTCTTATAGTCTGTTCTTCCCTCCAGACAAGTGTCGGGGAAGAATGGTTAGCCATCGCGTACATTATCTGTGAAGCCTTGAGGCCATCGCCTAACCAGAGCCAAGCATGTGAGTAGAATGATCCGAAATAGTTCCAGACACCTTTATCGAGCCAGCCTGTTTCATAGACCAATCCTTCACGTTCATTACATCTGAGCATGTTCATGGTTCCCCTCATCAGAGGATCGTCATTGGTGAATATTTTTCCCGGGAAAACAGCATGGCAGAATGCCCACTGGCCGCGTTGTATCTGGCAACTGTCGGTCATGAATGTAGGAACAGCTTTATTGCCGCATGAATCTGTTTTCAGACTTTGTTCTGCAGCTTTCCGGTAGCAGGCGAACATTGAGTCATATTTCGATTTCCAAAGTTCTGCTTCACTGGTCCTGTTCAGCATACCGGCAATTTCAACTGCTGATTTGAGCCCGTTTAGAGTCCAGTAGACATTTGTAAATTCATTGGTAACCTTAGCCAGGCCACCATCGCTGAAACCCGGAGGAATAAGGCCATAGTTCGGAGCATTTTTGTCTTTCATGGTACTGTAACGCATCGTATCAATGAAAGCGACTGCTCTCACAACATTATCCCATTTCGTATTTAGCCATTTAATGTCACCGGTCAGCTGTGCATGTCTTTTAATCACCCAGAGAACAATTCCGGTTTCCTTCCAGTGATGGTTCATAAGGAGAACCGAACCATTCTTTTTCTGGAAGCCAAGCATGTATTCCACGCCGTTCCTTACATCCTCAGCCTGTCCGAGGAACGTCATCGATTCAAGCAGGAAGGAGCCGTCAATTATCCAGAGTCCGCGGTAACATGTGGGCCCTACCTGGAATGCAGGCAGACCTTTCCTGATCTCGCGCGACTGATAAATGTTCCTGATGCATGAATATAACAGGGCCTGCACATTACTGTCGGGAACCGATATCCTGTCATAAGGCAGTTTATAATTGTTCCACCATTCAACAGTCTTTTTCTTGTAATCAATGGCCAGATCCGCTGATGCAGGAATCTGTGCTGCATTGTTGCCAATATTGATACTATAAGCTATGGTGATTACTTCATCGGGCTTAAGCTGACGTGATCTGAATTTCAGTATAGAGTGTTCAACCTGTCCGGTTTTAATACGACTATCTGATTCGATGGCTTCAGGAAGGGATACTGTTATCCGGTTATCGATGGAGACTGATTTTTTGTCATTGCTGATCTGCACCGGGTAAACAGAATTAAAATGAAAAGATGGAACAACGATGGTATCCTTCCCTGACATATTTCTTAATCTGCAGATAATAATGTCATTATCGGGTAATCCCCTTAATCCTTTTGAGATTTCACAGGTATCATTCTGTGATGATTTCAGCCCCGGGGCAACAGAAAAGATCTCGGTAGTGAAAGATATTCTTCCGGACAGGGCTGAAGTTATTACCACTGGGATTTTTGGAGAGTACAGTCTTTGTGAATCCGCCGGCAGCATGGTTGTGCCGGTTGAAGCTCCCATACTGATGTTAAAACCATTGACAGGACCGCTTCCGGAGTAATCATAGAGCAGGGATCCGTTATTATCCACAAGTGTTTTCTGGGTCGCGTCGGGCATGCAGATAAGTGTCTGGCCAGTTGGTGGGGCGAACCTGTGGTCCAGAACAAAGTTATCTGTATTCAGCACCGGCTTTGTCGTGCATCCTGCCAGTAGAAGGATGATGAGGAGATAGTAGTTGATTTTCATAGTCAGGCATTGTGAAATAAGGAGTATCAGGGATTCGGTTTCCTGGTCAGATTTTTCCAAATTTAGTCAGAGCAGAAATGTTTTTCAAGCAATAAATGATTATTTGAAGATGAAATACTCATTTATCAATGGTGTTTTTAATCTTAATCGGTTTGAACAGGATTATAAACCCGAAAAAATCTTATTTTTATTGAATCCTTTGAAATGATTTTATTTTTTTTCTGCCGGACCTTTTATCGGATACAAAATCTATTCTGGCAATCGGGGCTCCGGATAAACCTATTTAAAACTAATTGATTGATGGCCAGGCATTACAGACTCCAGGGATTCAGGAAATCCTCTTTCTCCTCAGTTGTGAAGTTCATCAGTTACCTGCTGGGCTTTATAACTGTCATTATTGTAGCAGAATGGGTAGAAAAGGAGAATAGTTACGACCGGTTCTGGAAAAACAAGGATCGTATATACAGGGTTGCCCTGGAACAATATCAGAATAAAGACCTTCAATTCAGGATTGCCCAGAATTACAGAGGTGTGACCGACCTGCTGCTTCATGAGTTTCCTGAGGTAATAGGCAGGGTCAGGCTTCACCGCGACCGTGTGACGGTATTCACCCCTGATATTCAGATACAGGATGTGAATATGTTTTATACCGATACCTGCATATTTGATATTCTGGACAGGAAGATGACAGCCAGTGCATCTGCCTCTCTTTTTCCTGATCTTCAGTCAATAATTATATCATCTTCGCTGGCTCACAGATTATTCGGGGCTACCGATCCTATAGGCAAAACGCTGAAGCTGAATGAAGGATGGAAATTTTTTGTCAATGGAGTTTTTGAGGATGTTCCGGACAACAGCCATATCGGATTTGATCTGCTTATGACGATGCCGTCATTGAATTATTATATAAGTCATTTCAACAATGTTACGGGGAAGCTTGACGAAACGGGGGCATTTGAATACAATGAGCCCGGACCTTACGACAGAAGATCATGGGGTAAATATTACGGTTACAGTTATATTCTTGTAAGGGAAGGTACCAATATAGATGAACTGAGGAAGAAAGCGGAGGCTTTGATCACTCCTGAGCATATTCCGTCATTGAATCCCGATACCCGGATAAAGCTTGTATTCCAGCCGGTAACCGGCATACATCTTCATTCCGCGCTTGATGAGGAATTCAAGATCAACGGGAGCCAGTTCAAAGTCTATTCCATGATACTTGTGGCTCTTGTTGTGATGCTGATCAGTATAGTTAATTGTATTAATCTTTCTGTCATCGATTTTTACAACCAGGTTTCAGAAGCAGCTGTCCGACTAATCCATGGTGCGGGAACCTTCCGGTTGTTCCGGGCGTTGTTTTTTAAGGAGCTGATCATAAGCTTTTCATCAGGTGTTTTCGCATTTATTTTTGCATCGGTTTTATCAAAATTCTTTTCTCTGAATTCATTTCCGGGTATTTTTAGCCTTGTACTTATCCTGTGTCTCTCGTTGTTCAGCTCTTTACTTACATTGATTTTTCCATCATATCAGATTAACACGCGCAGTGTATTTGATCTTCTCAAAAAGCGGATTATTAAAAATGCCAAAGGTAAAACTGTAAGGATGTTCCTTATCTTCCTCCAGTTTGCCATTTCCCTGTTCCTTATAGCTGTCACGATTGTAATATTTTCTCAACTTCGTTTCATTCAGAAAAAGAATCCGGGTTTTGATCCGTCTCAGGTGATTTTTTCATATTCACCCATGACGATGAATCAGCGGCCCGATTTTAATGAAAAGTTGCTGACTTTCAGAAATAAGGTAAAAGACATTCCCGGTGTTCTGAATTTTTGTACTTCCTCCTCGATCCCGGGCAGGGATTTTCTCCTTCATTCCGAGAATGTTTCCAGGGCTGGTGAAGATCCTGATCGGAAGAATTATTATCAGATACTTAATATCGATTATGGTTATCTGGAGACACTGGGTCTGACACTTGTTGCAGGCAGGAATTTTATTAAGGATGAAAAATTCCCCGGAGAGGAAGTAATAATAAATCAACAGGCAGCAGAAAAGCTTGGTTACAGAGATATTCAGGAAATTCCCGGTCAGGTTATCAGGGTTGAAGGCAAGAATTATATTATCTGCGGAGTGGTGAAGGATTTTAATCATCTGTCATTTAAGCAGCCATTATCACCTGTTTTAATTTTCAAGAGTCTCAGCTGGCCCTACTCAGTCGGCTATTATTCCTTTAAGGTTTCAGATCACGATCTTCAGAATACTCTTTCCTTGATTACAAGGGCATGGACCGATACCTATCCCGGGGAAAAGTTTTTATTTAAGTATTTAAAAGCCAATTATCTTGAGCAGTATGAAGCAGAAAGAGATTTTGGCCGCTCGGTTACCATTGGTTCTTTACTGGCAATACTGATCTCCTGCCTTGGTCTTCTTGGTTACGCGAGGTATAATGCAGTTAAGAGCATAAAGGAGATTGGGGTCAGAAAAGCTTTTGGAGCCAGTCAGTTTAATATTATCATGCATTTCAATAATGAGATCCTGAAGATAATTGGGGTATCGGCTCTCATAAGCCTTCCTCTGGCCTGGGTACTGGTGAATAACTGGCTTCAGAATTTTGCATACAGGGTGACAGTTTCTGTTTGGATGCTGCTGATTGCAATTGTTGTTACCTCTGTTGTTGCAATCTCGACAACTTTCTGGATTTCATGGAAGTATTCGCTGATACAGCCTCAGAGCGCACTCAGATCAGAATAGATGATTGAAGGTACTGTCCTCCCCTCTGTTTGAGAGGCTCTGTTGATAAGGAAATGTAAGGGCAGACCGGTTCATGGTTGCAGGAGGCAGTCCCTGACAAAGAATCCTGTCGGGGTCATGTTTTCCCATTTCCCTTGTTTACAGCTGCCCGGCTTAAGTGAAGATGCAGTTTCATCAATATCTGAGTAGCTGAAATTGCCCCAGCTTATAATGACAGTATCTCCTTTCATTACATTCTGTTTCATGGCATTCACATATGCCCTGGCTACATTGAAATTCACATTATCATTACCTGAACTTTCGCAGGCGCCCCATTCAGAGGTAAAAACCGGGACCCTGTGTATCTCTTTCAGGAACATAGGCAGAAGGCCGGCATGAGATGCTGCATAAAAATGAAATGAGTACATTACATTAGTGGTATCGGTCAGCAATGAGGGATCCACCTGATCGAGGAGCTGGCTCCATTGAGGGGTTCCTACAATTACAATTGCATCCGGTGAATTTTTGTGTATCACAGGGATTATCCTGTTGGCATAGTCAGCAATCACTTTCCAGGTCACCTCATCTCCATTGGGTTCATTACAGATCTCATAAAGGACATGCTTCTTATTTTTGTACTTAGCTGACATTTCATTAAAAAAGGCAACTGCACCAGAGTGGATCTTTGCATTAGGGTTACCTTCCTTGAGAACATGCCAGTCGATAATGCAATACATCCCAAGACTTTCGGACCATTTTACCAGATTGTCTATAAGTGGTTTATTGAATTCCGGATCATAGTAATAGCAATGTTTATTGGTCAGAGTATCATCTATATATACAGTGATACGCACCATGTTTGCACCCCAGAAATCACGGTTCGATTTTATAGCTTCATATTTTACACATTCGGGGCAGTAGGAAATATTATACGTATTGAATCCTTTTAGCTGTACAGGTTTCCCGTATTGGTTGCAGAGCTGCTTTCCCTTAAGCTTCAGTTGTCCGTTTTTGCTTACAAATGTTTGTGAAAAAACAGCGGTGGAAATAAAAATCAACAGGAGAGTCAGAATGTTTTTCATTTTAATAAATATTGAAATTTATAAATCTCGGACCAGTGTGGAAGGGTTAATTGAATTTTATAGATCTTCCTGTTAAAGATAAAGATATTTCAGGAATGGGAAAGAATTATGCTTCCTGTTGGCAAGATATAAAGTTTTCCTGTAAAATTCACACCTAATTTAAGAACCTCTTAAAACACAGCCTTAGGTCCCTCAAAAGCAGTCCAAATCACTGAAGTATGTATAGGTCATTCAGTAATAATCAATGAATTTCGGACAAAGGGGATCCGAAGGGTTAAAGCAAAAGAGTGAGTGCATTTGGTTTCACCTCAAAATTCAGTTCATTTGGAGAACCCTCTGCACTCACTCTTTTCCGGGACTATCTGTCTTCTGAAATCATTCAGGATTTACAGGATCAGATCATCACTTTCTGACTTTTACAGGATAGGCTGGTCTCACCTGCTCTTCGGGAGGATTTTTGGCCAGTTCTTCCATTACTACTTCAATTGCTTTATCGAGCTGGGGATCCTTTCCGCTGATTACGTCAGCAGGCCATTGTTCCACTTCTATGTCAGGTTTGATCCCTTTGTTCTCGATGATAAATCCGTCTTTGGTCCAGATTGCAACGTTGGGAGCAGTTACATAGCCTCCGTCAAGAAGGGTCGGGAACCCTAAAATACCGACAAGGCCTCCCCATGTTCGTTTACCAATAAGTTTACCGACACCGAATTTTCTGAACATCCACGGAAGAAAATCACCGCCTGAACCGGCAGTTTCGTTGATAAGCATCACCTTGGGTCCCTGAATTGAGGCAGAAGGAGATTTATAATCCTTTCCATACCGCAGAGCCCAGTTTGCCTGATACTGGCGCTGGAGTATATCGATATAATAATCTGCAAGAGAACCTCCGCCGTTAAATCTTTCATCAACAATAATACCTTGCCTGTTTGCCTGAGGAAAGAAATATCTCTTGAAATAGTCGTGTCCTTCGGTAGCAGTATTCGGGACATATACATAAGCTACTTTCCCATTGGTAGCCTCTGTAACCTTTTTGAGATTGCCCTCCACCCAGTCACGGTTTCTCAGTGAATATTCATTGGCAACCGGGACTACTTTTACTATTCTTGAACCTAAATAATCGGGTTTTTCATTTATTGTAAGTTCAGTTATTTTGCCGACAGTATTTTCAAACAGGCTGTAGATTTCTTTGTCACCTGTCAGATCCTTCCCGTTAACGGCTAAAATATATGTTCCGGGCCTGATATTCAGTCCTGGCTCAGTCAATGGAGAACGGAGATCGGGATTCCAGTTCAATCCACCGTATATCTTCTCAATTCTGAATCTGTTTGCATCTATCGTATAATCGGCGCCGAGCAGACCTATGTTGGACTTCTGGGATTCAGTCAGTTTATCACCGCTGCCTAAAAAGCTGTGGCCTACGCTTAATTCGCTTAACATCCATTGTAATACCCTGTATAGATCGCTCTGGCATGAGAGATCGGGGAGGAATTTCTGATATTTCGCATTTATTGCATTCCAGTCGTTTCCATGCATTCCCGGATCATAGAAATAATCCCTGTTGATCCTCCATACTTCATTGAAGATCTCAGGCCATTCAGCTGAAGGATCTATCCTGACGCTCATTGCACCAGTGTTCAGCACCCCTTTTCCCGGTTCAGGTTTTTTTCCAGTTTCTGTTATTCCAAACACATCGCCTTTCCCGTAGAACATTTTCTTCCTGTTGGCAGAAATAATATAGCCGTCCAGTTCCATCACCACTTCATCCTTCCTTTCCTTCAGGCTGAATTTGGAGAGGCTGGAAGCATCGGAGGGAATAGATGGTCTGGTAATAAAATACACATCTCCTGAATCTCCTGTTCCGAGATCCGAGTAATTCCCCGGTTTAACCGGCAGACTGATTATTCTGTCCTGCAATCCGTCGGTATCGATGTTCCATTTTTCAGTTTTTGTACTTTCAGCAGTTGAAGGTTTAGTCTCTTTTTTGTTCCTGACTTCCGGTTTTGCCGGCTGTTCTTTTTCAGGCTTTATTGTTTCTTCATCGCTTTCTTTGGCAAGCGGCGAGGCAATGTCTTTCCTGAGGGTAACCAGGTAAATGGAATTGGTCATTCTCATATCTGTGCTTGACAGATCAAACCAGTTGACAACAGGTCCTGCATCTGTCGACGCAAAGAAATAGAGATATTTTCCGTTAATGTCAAAAACAGGTTCAGATGCATCGCTCAGACCGTCGGTGACCCGGAATGACTTCTGCTGGTCAATGGAATACAGATAAACTACCCTGAAATTAGTTTCGGTTAGTTTTGTGTAAGTGATCCATCTGGAGTCTCCCGACCAGTCGCCGCACATATTGCGGTATGGCCCCGGCCAGTATATTTCATCCGCATCTATCTTTGTTATTACACTTGTTGGTAGGTCTATAATATAGAGATTCCTGGCATTGTCTGTATAGGAGATCTTTCTGCTATCGGGAGACCATTTTATATAAGCGTAGAATCCTGTGCCTGCAGGCTTAATAATCTTTGGATCTCCTTTCCCGTCCTGTGACCGGAGATAGAGCATGTTTTCACCGGACTGGTCAGAAAAATATGCAATCGTCTTTCCGTCGGGAGACCATGCAGGATTTGTTTCATGTGCAGCTGTTGTTGAAGTGATATTTCTCGGATCTCCTTTTTCTGCAGGCAATGTAACTATATCGCCCCTGAAATCCATGACCACCCTGGAGCCTGTTGGCGAGATATCACATGAACGGATGAATTTTGTTCCTTTTGCAAATTGGGGTCTAAGTTCCTGAAGATCCGCAGCAACTCCTACAGTGAGCTTCTTTTCTGTACCAGAGTTCAGATCATAGACGTGAATATATCCTTCCTGTTCGAAGATTATTCTGTCTGCACCTGCCGATGCTTTAAGTACCGGAAAATCTTTGAAAAATGTAAGCTGCTTTACTTCTTTTGAAGTCAGCTCATACGAAAACAGGTTGAATTCACCGTTTCTGTCACTGAGAAAATAAACCTTGTTCCCGATCCACATTGGTTCGGCATCGTTGCAGCCAGTTTCAGGCTGGTGAATAGTCACAACCGAATAATCAGAAAGTGAGCAGATCCAGATTGTTGAAATTCTTCCACCTCTGTAGTTTTTCCATTGCTGATAGGCAGGAGAGAGTGGTGTGTATGCAACAGATTTTCCATCGGGTGAAAAACATGCTGAATATGCATTTGGTATTTTAAGTTTTTCGGGGACGCCACCATTGATACCTATCGTATAAAGCTGATTATATCTGTTCGTAAAAGTGGAACGCTGTGAGGCGAATAATACTTTCTTTGAATCAGGAGTGAATCCTCTTACATAGTCACCCGATGGATGATATGTCAGCCTTGTTGGGATACCTCCTTCTGCAGGGACAATATAAACATTTGTAATTCCTTCATATTGTGAACTATAAGCAATCAGCTTCCCGTCAGGTGAAAAATAGGGATTGGATTCAATACCTTCACCGGTGGTAAGCCTTTTCGCATTCGTGCCATCAATATTGGCGACCCAGAGATCTTCAGCATAAATAAATGCAATGTGGCTCGCACTTATTGATGGCTGAGTCAGCATCCTCGTATCACTCGTGTTTATTCCGTAAAGCCTGGTGGCAGCTAATGATATGAGGAGCACCAGAAAAATGTTGAACAGTGTCTTTCTTTTCATGATTCTGAAATTATTCTTATTTGAATTCATTATTGGTCTGTCTTTAATTAACATAATAACAGCTTTTTAAGAAGTTTTCTGTAAAGTTAAGGAGGATCTGTTTAGGAGATTTTTGTAGTTATAACAAAGTTGCATTGCAGTTGGTTTAAGTAAGTAAAATTATGAAAGAGATGGACGTGAATCAAGAAAATCTGCCAATAGCTGATTTGAGTATGCATCCGGAAGTTCCTGATTAACATTTGATATTTTCAATCCCCTCCATTTGATTTATGACTTTTAAGCTGTTATTCTTATTTTGGAAGTCACAGAAGCCTTCATGGTATTTATCAGGAAGAATCGGTTTTATAAAGATAAAATGGTCATCAAAATCACTACAGTATTCATAGCTCCGACTGCTGTAATGATCATTCAAACCTCCGGATTACCTGGCATTTCCGGAGGGAAGGTGATATTTCACCAGATCAGTGGCCCATTATAAATAACAGATAATCGCAGGGAACATCTTTTTGCAAATTACCATGGAATAAATTCATTCGATAGATCAGAGTACCATACATAAATCGCAGATGGAACTATTCCGCCTGTAAACATTTATTCTTAAGTTTCCGGAATTCTCTTATCCTGTGAAAAGTCAGATAGTTAGCGTCATGAAAATTATGTGCGCCACCCTCTCCGTCATCAAAGGCAGTTCTTGAAAGAAAAACAATATCATTTCCATCGAATTGCCAGTCAACGTACTGAAATCCATGTTTCAAAGGATCCGGATGATTCAGGAGGATTTTGTTTATTTTCCAGTTCCTCAGATCTTTTGAACTTTTAAGGACCAGGGTATTTCTTACCGAGCCTGCATCCCTGTCGCGGAATTCCTTGCCGGCCATGTTGCAAATTGTCCAGTAAAGTTCTGATTTCTCATCATAACGAATTGAAAACTTCCTGGCCCCACCGGTGAAATCCAGGAACCCGTTTGAAGGATCGAAGGTTGCTGTCAGACCATCATTGCTGATTTTAATAATGGCTGCCATATCACGTCCCTTTTCCGAAGTTGCAACCCTAAGAAAATCAACGATATTACCTTCAGGGTTAACGACAACGTTGCCTTCCAGCCATCCCAGGAATTTCCTGTTGAGGTAAGTGGAATCATAGGGGAGGTAGTTTGACGATTTCCAGCTTGCTGCCAGGAGCAGATTTGCATCTGAAGGAGCCGAAAATACCATTGCACTGTAACGTTTTCCCCATTCGGTTGTGAAGGACCTTGCATTTTCAACAGCGCGCCAGATCCTGCCGTTATGAATTACCATCGGCATTGGAGCTGTGTGGTATTCTCCTTCCCGCAGTAAGCCGGATGTACTATCTGCAGGTTCGCTCCAGGTCTTGCCACCATCATCCGATCGTCTTATGATTAAGTTCCCATGATGCTTCCAGGTTCCCATAATGTAAAGAGCGCCATCATGAACAAAAAGATTTGACCAGAACTGACCATGAATGTCTGATATCTTCGTCCAGGATTTTCCCTTGTCTGATGATCTGAAAACTGAGGTCAGAGCCTGCTCATGTTCTGTGGTAGCAGGTCCGAAATGATCGTGAGATGCGACATAATCGCCGCCCGGGAGAATACATATGGATGGTGAACCGATATATATATTTGTATTTGAACAGATGTGGTCAACAACAACTCCTGGAACTTTAATTGACTGAGCATCAGAACACAGAGTCGAAACGGTTAAACTGAAAACAATAACCGGGAATAGTCTTTTTAAAACACTCATTTTCCTTAATAATAAATTTTGTAAGGAGGAAGTTTAAATTTACAAATTTCTTTAAGACATCATCTGTCGGTACATATTGACACAATTCTGGTTTATGGCGCATGATAATTTTTTCATTTATGGTTCAGGAATTCAGAATAACCTGTAAAATCTCAACCCTGATTCCTTATGTTCACTATATTTAATTCTGCTTTTTTTCCTCTTACCCTGAAGGGAGAAAGCAGAAAAATCGACCTGCACACCTTGACGACAGGGATAAATCAGGTTGATTTTATTATATTTTTTGAATGCGTAAAAATTGAATTTATATCAGTTTAATATCAATATGAAGAACTTCTTGTCGGTTTTTATATTAATTATCACTGTTTTACAGGCATGTTCACAAACAGAAAACGAGTCTGCTGATGTGTTATTGACATCATTATACACTGGCGATAAACCTGGTGCGGCAGTTGCAGTCATAAAAAGCGGGGAGTTGATTTTCAGAAAAGCTTATGGTGTTGCTGATATGTCTAAAAAAACCCCGGTAACAACCTCGGCTAATTTCAATATCTGTTCCCTGACAAAGCAATTTACGGCCTATTCAGTATTAAAGCTGGAGAGTGAAAAGAAATTATCATTGGATGACAAGATTGGCAGGTATTTCCCTGACTTTAATTCCCGGGTTGCAGGTGCAATTACTATCCGCCACCTTCTGGCTCACAGTTCAGGGATTGTGGATCATTATGGATATGTTGACAAAAAACAGTTCTCCGAATTCAGTGATAGGGATGTTCTGAATGCAATCAGTTCAGTTGACTCTTTATATTTTAATCCCGGATCAGGTTATCGGTATAGTAATACTGCTTATTGTCTTCTTTCCCTGATCATTGAGAAGGTTACCGGAATGTCTTATCCTGAGTATATACGGCAGAATATTTTCACTCCTCTGAAGATGTCGGAAAGTGGTGTGATATCTCCTGATTTTAAAATCCCGGAGCGGGTTTTCGGCTATGAACCAAAGGATGATGGGTTCAGAATTTCCGATGCAAAGGAAAGCCTGTTTTTCAGCACCATGGGAGACGGAGGCATTTACACTTCGGTTGACGATTACCTAAAATGGATAATGGCAATTCTGAGTGGCAGTATCCCGGACCCTGGTATAATAAAGGTTGCCCAGTCAGCTCAGAATGTAATAGACAGGACCAGGGAACTATCTTACGGATTTGGCTGGTTCGTGGCTGGTCATGGCCTGGATAAAACCGTGTTTCATACCGGTTCGAACGGCGATTTCCGGACAATTATATTCATGATCCCTTCTCAGAAATATGCTGTGATCATATTTTCAAACCGGACCGGAATAGACCTGGAAGATCTTGTTCATAAGATAAATAAGATCTATAAGGTAAACGATAAATACTATGTAAAGCTGGATTCACTGATCTCATAGTTTTTAAGAACCTGGGTTTCATTACATTTATTGAAGGCTTTCAGAATCGGGTTATCGGATCGCGACCGGCTGGTCTGATGTTCAGGCGCTGAAGCAGGCTGACTGTACAATCCTGGTTCCAGGTATTTCAGATATATTCTTACAGGTTAAGTTTGTTAAAAGAACCTGTCATTCCTCCCGGTGACAGGATTAAACAAAAACGATGAGATAGTTTTTTAAAATTTTACGTACTTCTTTCAATGCAAGGCTAACCTGACTTTCAACATTTCTTTTTGTGGTATTCAGTTCTCTGGCAATTTCTTCATTAGTAAGCCCTTGCTGCCGGAGTTGAAATACTTTTTTCCTCTGAGCAGGCATCTTTTCAATTGCCATTTGAATTAGAAGTTCTTTTTCGACAGCAATGTATTCTTCTTCAGGGCTGTGACTTAAAGTCTCAGGAGCCTGCATTTCAATAATTGTCCGTGAAACATATTTTCTTCTAAGGAAATTGAGGGATTTGTTTTTCGCTACGGTATATAAATAGGAGTCGAAGGACTTTTCCGGATCAATGCTTTTATGATTCTGCCATATCCCGACAAAAATTTCTTCAGCCAGTTCTTCAGCATCAGCATCTGATTTAACATAACCAAGAATGAAGCGTCTGAGCTTTGTGTAATAATAAACGAATACCTTCTCAAAAGCCGGATGACTACCTTCCTGTAATTCAAATAATACCGATTTGTCGATTTTTGTCATTGGAGACGAAGATAGATCTTACATTACAGAAAGCAAAACCGGAGTTTTTTTGCAACTATTTTACTGCAGTTGCCAACTAATCAAATTCTTTTTATTGAGTTTTTATTGACTCAATTGTATTCTATTCAAAAAGACAAGAATTCTCACATGAGATCAGATAAAAATTCAGGAATTGCAGATGTACTCCGGTATTATTTAAGAGGAAGGTATTCGCCTGAAACGGAAGAAAAAGTACAGGAATGGCTTGCAAAAATACCTGAAACGGAGGATGTTGAGCTGGCCTCAAAGGAATTTTGGGATTCAATAATTCCCGGAAGAAATGAAAGCACGTTTGATGCTTTAGGCCGGGTTAATAAGCAGATAGGCTTCTCCTCAGGAAGGACGAAAGTTAAATATCTGGGAACTTTCTCAAGAATTGCAGCTGTTTTCATTTTGCTTCTGGGAATGACAGGAGTCTTGCTTTATCTGCATCATCATTTTACTCCGGATCTGATTGAGGTCTCTGCCTCATATGGTGAAACAAAGCAGGTAATCCTTCCGGATAAAACAGAGGTTATACTGAATTCGGGAAGCTCGGTAAAATATCCGTCAGAATTTAATCGGAAGATACGTCCTGTCAGGCTGAAGGGGGAGGCGTTTTTTTCCGTGACAAAGGATAAATTGGAACCATTCATAGTTGAAACAGAGAGACTTACCGTAAGAGTACTCGGGACAAAATTCAATTTGAAGGCCTATCCGGAAGAAAATCAAACAGTAGCCACATTGGAGGAAGGGAAAATTGAGATCAGTACTGCAGATCAGCAAAAACAACAATTGGTTCCGAATGAACAGTTAATCTTTAATAACCAGACTTCCAAGCTGAAAGTTTTAAAAATAAGCCCGGATGACTTTCCGGAATGGAAGAACGGCGATCTGATATTTTCGGACGCCGCTCTTGGTGAAATATTACAGACACTTAAGCGACATTTCAATATTTCCCTTGACATAGATAAATCAATTGACCTGTCAGCAGAGCGTTATACAATTAAGTTTAAAAGGGATGAAAAACCGGAACAGATATTTCAGGTTTTGGAGGAACTGGCGGGAGGCTTTTCCTATTCTAAAGAAAGCGGACAAATTGTGTTACGGAAAAAATAATAAAAATCAAAAACAAGATGCCTATGGAATAACAGAACCGGTAAAAAGATGGCGCTTTCTACCGGTTCATAATGAAGATACAAAATCCACTCTGCGAAAAGTAACTTAGTATCAACAATACAAATGTAATAGAATGAATTTAAAGTCATTAACTAAATCAATTTTAACAGTAACATTTTTTCTTTTTGTTTTTTCAATGCAGTCAGCTGCTCAGGGGAAGCGGATTACTATTCAGAATAAAAATATCCTGCTGACAGAGGCCTTTAGCGAAATAGAAAAGCAAACAGGATATAGTATTGCTTATAAAAAATCTGAAACAGATGAGAAACGGAAGTTAAACTTATCATTAAAAGATGCAGGCATAGAGCAGGCTTTGGAAGAGATATTGAAGGGCACCGGGCTCACTTATAAAATCAGTGGTTATCACATTTTACTACTGCCTGCAAAAGAGAATCCGGAACCCAGGAAAGGAGGCTTGACACAAAAGATCCGGGGTACGGTTTATGATATTGAAACAGGTCTCCCGGTTGAATTTGCCAATATTACCCTGCTGGACAATCCATCTATCGGAGCCATATCTGATAGTCTGGGGCATTTCGTAATGTCTGGGATTCCGGTTGGCTATGCGGATATCAAAGTGACCTATGTAGGGTATGAACCTTATATTTACCGTGAAATATTACTTACATCCGCGAAGGAGGCTTCGGTGGAAATACTTTTAAAGGGAAGTTCCCAGTCAATTGGTGAAGTTATTGTACGACCGCAAATAAATAAGGAACATGCAATTAATCCTATGGCTCTGGCGGAAGGACGGATGTTAAGTATGGAAGAAGCCGGTCGTTTTGCCGGTGCATTTAATGACCCGGCCCGTTTGGTAACTTCTTTTGCCGGAGTATCCGGAACAGGAGGCATCTCAAGTAACGCAATTTCGATACGTGGCAATGCTCCTCAATACACACAATGGCGGTTAGAAGGTGTTGAAATTCCCAATCCTACACATTTTGCTGATATGATTTCGCTGGGAGGGGGAGTATATTCCGCGCTGAGCAGTCAGGTAATGGGGAACTCCGATTTTTTTAACGGGGCATTTCCGGCTGAATATACCAATGCTCTTTCCGGAGCATTTGATATGCAAATCCGAAACGGGAACAACCAGAAGCATCAGAATACTGTTCAGGCAAGTTTATTGGGAATCGATGTGGCTTCGGAAGGACCACTGAGTAAAAAGCACAATGGCTCATACATCTTCAATTACCGGTATTCCGTAACAGGACTGGTTGCTGATGCCAATTTGAAATATCAGGATCTGTCTTTCAAAATAAACCTGCCTACTAAAAAATCCGGCACTTTTTCATTGTGGGGATTAGGATTGACTGACATGAATAAGGTTGGGCCACTCGACAAAAAAGACTGGAAAACTACTGCCGACCGGCAGGATGTCAAAACATTACTGGGGAAAGCCAGTGGCGGTATTACATATAAGTACATTATTAACAATGAAACATATGTTAAAACAGTGCTCGCTGCAACTTACAGCGGAATTCTTCAGGATGTTGGCCAGGTGGATTCACTGGAATCCTATACTAAGGTTGTTGATATCACCAACAAAAACTGGAATATTGTCCTGAATTCATTTATAAACAGGAAATTCAGTCCGAAACATCTGAACAGGACTGGGTTTACGGTTACCAGGATGCTATATAATTTAGACTACAATGTTACACCGAATTACGGCCTGGATAAGCCGATGGATAAAGTAGCCAAAGGAACTGGTGATAATCTTCAGGTTTCGGCCTATTCACAATCGGTTTTTACACTTTCCCCAAGATTATCCTTAAGCGCCGGATTCAATGCCCAGTATTTTGATCTGAACCAGAATTTCAACCTTGAGCCACGCCTTAGCATGCAATTTAATCTCAACTCCGACCAATCGTTTTCCGCTGCCTACGGATTAAACAGCAGCCGGGAGCGGCTGGACTTCTATTATGTGGTTGATTCAACGACAAATCTGCCGGGTAACAAACATCTGAATTTATCGAAAGCGCATCATTTTAATCTGGCTTACGACTGGCATATTTCGCATGTACTTCATCTGAAAGTTGAACCGTATTATCAATATTTGTTTGATATTCCGGTGGAAGCCGGTACGTCTTTTTCGGTACTGAACCTCGAAGACTACTACCTCGATAAAATACTCGTCAATTCAGGAAAAGGGAAGAATTATGGGATTGATATAACATTAGAACATTACCTTGATAAAGGTTCATATTATTTACTCACAGGATCTTTTTTTAAATCGAAGTACACTGGTGGTGATAAGATCTGGCGGGATACCCGCTATGACCAGGGATATAGTCTTCATGGCGTGTGGGGAAAAGAATGGCTTGCCGGGAAGAGCAAAAATAACCGGTTTGGCCTGAATTTAAGACTCACATGCCAGGGGGGAGAACATTATACCCCAATTGATAAAGAGCTGTCGGAAATAAGTCACGAGATAAAACTTGACGATTCAAGAGCCTTCAGTAAACAATATGATCCCTTTATAAGCGGAGACTTAACAGTAAGCTATCGGATAAACAGGAGGAAGGTTTCTCATGAATTTGCCCTTAAAGGATTGAATATTGGTCTTTATACCGGCCAGTCTGGTTATTTCTATAATGAATCGACCAATGCAATTGAGAAAGGAAATGTTCTGGGTACGTTGTGGGATATTTGTTATAAAATTCAGTTTTAAGGATACCTGAAAATACCGGTTCCTGTATCGGCTTTCAAATCTCACTCCGGAAGCGTTGTATATATTTCAGTGCATAGTTGTGAAAGATGATTATCTTGCAAATTTTACGATATTAGTGGAGTACAAGCAGTAATGAGTCTGCTGACTTGATTTTATAAAACGGCTTATCAGGGAAAGAGCTCACAATACATTTTAAAGAGCAAAAAAGATTAATTTGCAGAGTTTCAGTACTCGGTTTCCACAACTGTGATATATTGACAGATAATGTACCGGATAACATTTAATATCAGATATAAACAGAAAATTACGAATACAATGAAAAAGAGATTTATTTTTATTTTTATTAGTTTGTTGACAGTTTCCGGGATCCAGGCGCAGTCAGGTATTCCTCGTCCTGAGTATCCCCGTCCGCAGTTTGAGAGGCAGACCTGGGTAAATCTGAATGGAGCCTGGACTTATACCTTTGATTTTGGAAAATCCGGTCTTGATCGCCATTTACAGGAAAGCAAAGGGTTTGATCAGACTATTATTGTTCCTTTCTGCCCTGAAAGCAAACTTTCAGGAGTGGAGCACCGCGATTTTATTAATGCAATGTGGTATCACAGGAAAATTGAGATTCCTGATAGCTGGATAGGAAAGAGAATAATTCTGAATTTCGGTGCTGTTGATTATTGTACAACTGTTTTTATTGACGGGCAGGTTGCAGGAAGACATTGGGGAGGGACATCCTCATTCTCCATAGACATAACAAGGTTTATTAAATCTGATAAAGGGCATGATCTGATAGTTTATGTTGAAGATAATCAGCGTTCAGGTGTTCAGGCGCAGGGGAAACAGTCAGACAATTTTGATTCTTTTGGCTGTGTGTATACCCGAACCACCGGTATCTGGCAGACAGTATGGATGGAGGCGGTAAGTCCGACCGGTCTTAAAGGTGCATATATACAACCGGATCTCGATCAGCAGCGTTTTATTGTTGAGCCTAAGTATTACGGTTTATTGAAAGGACAAAAGCTGGAAGTTATTGTTAAGGACAACGGGAAGGTAGTATCAAAATCACAGGTGATTGCTGCCGATAATAATGTAGCTGTTGTACTGGTGAAGAATCCCAAAACGTGGTCTCCGGAATCGCCGTTCCTCTATGACATAGACCTGAATGTACTTGATGAAGCAGGTAATGTTATTGATGCTGTTAAATCATATGCCGGAATGCGGAAAATTCACATTGAGGGGAACAGGTTATTATTGAACAACAAACCTTATTATCTCAGATTCGTTCTTGATCAGGGTTTTTATCCGAAGGGTATATGGACCGCTCCCTCTGACAATGATCTGAAACATGATATTGAGCTGTCAATGGATGCAGGATTCAACGGGGCACGTCTGCATCAGAAGGTATTTGAAGAAAGGTTTCATTACTGGGCAGATAAGCTTGGTTATCTTACCTGGGCAGAAGAATCGAGCTGGGGATTCAATCCCTCAAATGTGGAAGCTCAGCGTAATTTCCTGTCCGAATGGGGGGAAGTTGTGGTACGCGATCGTAACCATCCTTCAATCATAGCATGGACTCCGCTGAATGAAACAGATCGTCCGGAAGGTGATTTTGCATCACAGCAATATACACGGTTTGTCCTGGATCTGTATAAATTAACTCATAGCCTCGATTACCGTCCGGTTAATGATGCCAGCGGCTGGGCTCATGAATTTACCGATCTGTGGACCGTTCATAATTATGAACAGAATGCTGAAAAACTGCATCAGGATCTGACAATGAAACCTGACGGCTCTGTATTTGAGAATAACAGGGGACAAGGCGCCTCATATGCCGGCCAGCCTTATTTTATTGATGAGTGGGGCGGTATTAAATGGGTTGTGCGACAGTTTGCCAATAATACCTGGGGATACGGAGAAGGACCCAAAACGGAGGAAGAATATTACAAAAGGCTGGAGCTGCTCGAAAATACAATTATCAGCATTCCTCATATAATGGGCTACTGCTATACTCAGTTAACTGACGTTGAACAGGAACAGAATGGCATATACAATTATGACCGTACACCCAAGTTCGACATGAAACGTATCAAGTCCATCCTGAGCAGAGAACCAAATCATTAATCCTAGTAAATGGCCTGAGGATATTCGGAATAGCTGTAAATATCTTTCCGAAACAGACTGGCTGTAAACGGATTTAAGGTAAGACAAGTGTGAGACGGGGACAAAATTTTTTGTCCCTGATCTCACACTTTGTTTTATTAGTTGCTTTAATAACCGGCAATTTCCCCGGTTCACAGGTAATTTCCTGTCATTGACCGGAATCATGAGAGACAAAATCCTGATTGTCATGTATTATTGTTCCCGGGTGTGTATCGTTATTAATAATTGTTCAGATACCACTGTGTATATTTTTTTCCCCTGAATGCGTAAAAATATTTTACTTCTGAAAATGATAACAATTATAATAGCTTTGATAATCAGCACTGTAAAAAATTGGCATGAACTTGGGGATATACTGTTAAAAAGAATAAAATGTTACAGACGGTTATTCCGGACAATTTTACCGGAGGCAGGAAGAATGAAACAGAAGATCGAAATGGTCTGAAATACGGAATAATTATGTATGCAGGTATTTTTTTCAGAAAACTTGACTGACGTCATGAATTCAGAATATACAAATCTTCGGCATATTAATCCTGATTGTCCTTATGAACTCATCCAGGGCTGCAGAAAAGGTGACCAGAAAGCCCAGCTTCAGGTATATAAGCTCTATTACAAACCGGTCTTCAATAAGTGCATGCAAATAGTCAACGACCCTGTCATAGCAGAAGATATGATGCAGGAGTCATTCCTAATTGCTTTCGAGAATATGAACTCGTATAAAGGTGATATCAGTTTTTCATCATGGATTAACATGTTCATAAAAGAGGCCTATCATTACAGACATATTGATTAAAAAGCAGAATTTGAATATATGCCGTTTTCCCGCGACCGCCTTTGGGAAGCAATGAATAACCGGTGCAAGGTTATAAGTATACCTCAATAGTGATCAGGACAGGAAGCACGGATAAAAAATCCATTAATTCCTTTTTCAGAATTGAATGAGAAAGGATATAAGTTACCTTAAAAGTAATGATCGGTTAATAATCCTGATAATAAGAAGATTATAGGGTTGAATGACTACCGGTATTATTCATCATGTAATGACTATAATAAAGGTAATTAAGAAAAAAGTAATAACTTTTACGTGATTATTAATTGTCACTGACAACTGCTTCCCGGCATAAAAGAATAAGGTCTCTGTCAGTCAGGGAATCAGTGCAGGCACATGGAAAAACTGCAGATTATGGAAAGATTTGGCGCCTGGTTCATTATAACCGTCCGGTATCCGAATAATAACCTTTAAAAAACTCACGGCATATGAGCAAGAAATCATTCTGGATCCTGGCAATCAGCCTGGCTTTGTTTAAGCTGCTTATACATTTCCTCACCTGTACCAATTACGAACTGCATCGCGACGAGATGTTATATCTTTCAATGGGTAACCATTTATCCTGGGGATTTGCCTCAACTCCTCCTTTTATGTCATTGCTTTCATACATAATAATTCATGTGTTTGGATATCATGAGTTTTTCGTCAAGCTTTTTCCTGCATTGTTTGGCGCTTTCAATATTATTCTGGTTGCCATGTTCATACGGGAGCTTGGAGGACAAAAAACTGCGGTACTGACAGGTTGCCTTGCTTACCTTCTGTCTACTGCAATGTTACGCACATCATCGCTATTTATGCCTGTTATTTTTGAACTTTTTTTCTGGATGTTGCTGCTGTATTTCGTACTAAAACTGATTAAATCGCAAAACCCGGAATATTGGATCTGGATCGGGATATGTTTCGGATTAGCTTTCCTGAATAAATACTCAGTTCTTTTCTTAGAAGCAAGTATATTTTTTGGCATCCTTATAAGCGAACACAGGAAACTTCTTCTTTCAAAATACCTGGTGTACGGTGCAATTGCCGGCTTACTGATTATGCTTCCGAATATTCTGTGGCAGATTAAACACAACTTTGCGGTTGTCACGCACATGAAGGAGCTCTACAGGACACAGCTGGTTTATGTATCAGCAAAAGTTTTTTTTTCAGATCAGATATTCATGAATTTTCCTGCTATCCTCATCTGGACAGCTGGGTTCATTGGTATAATTTTAAATAAGAAAGAAAAGCAATACCGGTTGTTTGCATATATTCTGGTGTTATTAATATCGTTGTTCCTTGTTGCCAGGGGAAAATCATATTATACTCTTGGGATTTACACTCTGATGTTTGCGTTCGGTGGTTATATCCTTGAAAAATACTTAAAAAAGTATGTCCCTTTTATTCTTGTATTTTCCTTTATTCTGACTTTAACGGAGTTGCCGTTAGGATTACCTGTTTTAAAGCAGGAGGCCATGAAAAAGTACTGCAGTTTATTCGGGAAATATATTACGAAAGAACCCATGCGCAGCGAAAATAACGAGTACTTTCCTATACCACAGGATTATATGGACATGACAGGCTGGGACGAACTTGCAAAATTGGCCTCAGTAGCATATAATGAATTAAGTCCTGAGGAGAAAAAAAGCTGTACCATTTACGCAAACAACTATGGGCAGGCAGGAGCATTTGATTTTTATGGGAAACGATACAATCTTCCAGCCCCTGTTTCTGTAAATGACAGTTATATCTTTTGGGCTCCCGACTCGTTAACATCCTGGAATTTTATTATTTCCGACGATCAGCCTGGTGACATTCCACGACTTTTTAAAACCTACAGAGAGATCGGGGAGATCAAAAATGAATGTTTTCGGGAAAACGGGTTGAAAGTATTTCTCTGTCAGGATCCGGATCCTGCTTTAAATGAGTTTTTTAAGAAAAGAATTTCTGAACACAAAAAGATATATGGGTACTAAAATAAATATCAATCTCCTGGCCGGAGGCACAGTAGTCCCATTTTCATTTAAACGAATCTATAGTTTTCAATATAAGAATTCAGTCTGATCATAAAATCATGGGAACAAAAAATGAAATTAAAAAACTTGGGTTTACAGGTTCATTTGCGATTTATATTCCGGCAGCAATATTGATGTATTGCATGACAAAGTATTTAATACCCTATCTAAGTAAAGAGACAGGACAGGAAACAATTTTGTTCTGGTTTATCGTGGCCGGATTGGGCATTTTTACACCCTTGATATTGACAGGAATCCTGATTCTGAGAACAGAAGGATACAAATTGTCAGGAGCGACATGGAATGAACGATTAAGATTTCGTAAGGTAACTAAATCCGATTTGATCTGGTGTTTGGGGGGAATCGTCCTGGTTGGCATTTTCAGTATGGTTGCAATGAAGGGACTTGAACTGGCAATTGGCAAATTTGACCATTCGCCGGCATTTATGTCATTTGAACCTTTGACAAAAGGGAGGTATTGGTTGCTTTTAGTCTGGTTTCCATATTGGATCTTGAATATACTCGGAGAAGAGTTTCTATGGAGGGGAGTAGTGCTTCCGCGACAGGAGGTTGCTTTCGGCAAATATACCTGGTTAATCCATGGATTTGGCTGGAGTCTCTTTCATATTGCTTTTGGCTGGCAATTGCTGATTACATTGATGCCATTAATTTTTATACAGTCCTACATTGTTCAAAAAACAAAAAATTCATGGATAGGTGTGATAATGCATGGAGGAATAAACGGACCAAGTTTTATAGCAATATGTTTTGGATTAATATGATCTAGGTATTTTTACGTTTTTAACAATAAGGTATTTTCATCTTTTAATTTAAGTCAATTAAGGATTATGAGACAGATCCGTGCAACTATTGCTGTTATTTCTTTCTTTATATTTATTGGTTCCAATGCCCAGCAGTCAGGGGAATGGAACGGTAGAAAATGTGCGGTCGTTCTTACCTATGATGACGGCCTTAATGTGCATCTTGACAATGTTATTCCCTGTCTGGATTCATTTAATATTAAAGGTACATTTTACCTGATGGGCGAATCTCCTACCCTTGACAGCAGGATGGCTGAATGGAGGAAAGCATCGGAGCACGGACATGAACTCGGCAATCACTCGCTGACTCATCCCTGTGACGGGAGCAAGGCCGGAAGATCATGGGTACAGCCTGAAAAGGACCTGAACAATTATTCACCTGAAAGAGTGGTCGGAGAAATTAAGATCACCAATACTCTTTTACATGCAATTGACGGTAAAACGGAAAGAACTTTTGCCTATCCCTGCGGAGATCTGATAGTCGACACGGTCAATTTTTACAATGCAGTGGCCGATAAATTCGCCGGAGCCAGAGGCGTAAAGGAGGGTCTGCTTCATCTGAACGATATTGATCTCAATAATATCAACAGCTATCCAATAAACGGTCAATCGGGGGATGCCCTGATTTCTCTGGTCAATAAGGCGATGGAATCCCACGCGTTGATTGTATTTCTATTTCATGGAGTTGGGGGAGAACATAATCTTAATGTTTCCCTTGAAGCACACAGGCAACTGATTCATTATCTGAAGCAGCATCAAAAGGACATCTGGACAGCTCCTTTAGTTGATGTTACCAGATATGTAAAAGTGACCAGGTCAGAGAAGGCAAAGTAGAGAGAGGGTTGAGCATAGCAGGAGGAGGTGAATCTCTGTTAAAGATTTTGAACACCTATACCGGATTTTCCGGAATAAGTTATTCAGTAAGGATCATATTTGGTCTTTTGCACTTTCGACTTGCAGTAAGGATATAGACCGATGGATTTCAGAAAAATATATAATTAGGGTTTGCTGTTAAAGTAGATTTTCGAATAGCCTGACTCTTGTTCTATGGCCAGGTTACCTTCTCCCAGGGAAATTGTGGTCATAATTTCATTCACATATTCCTGTATGCTTGCCTGCAATCTATTAACCCGCGCCAGAATAGAGCCAAAAAAAGTCTCCTTTTCATAGAGTATCAGGTTCATTATGAAAAAGATACATGCTACCCAGCTCTCTGAGGTGCTTCTTAGTCTGGCCCTTATCTCATTCAGATTGTAGCCGTTCTTGCCTTGCCCAAACTTACCTTCAATATGATTTCGCTCCGCAGCTTCTTTCCTGCGCTTACGTTTCTGGTAATAGGTCTCTTGCTCTTTGCCTTTTCTTCGGCCAAGTGGAACAGCCGTTATTCTTATGCCCCTTGCTGCTAACCATGTTCGGTTTTCGCGAGTGGCATAAATCTTGTCTACCTGAACCAGTTCCGGATAATGACCATGTAACTCCTTATATGATTCAACCTGGCTAATCAAATCTCCCCCTTCATGATAAGCATCCCAGCTGAAGGTATTTATTCTCGCGAAGCCATTATCAAGACTTACTCCCAATTTTGAACCGAACTCTATCTGTGCCTTCGTTTTGCCTCTTGGGATTGGCCTGACATGTGGCTGGAATATGCTTACAATTCTGTCAGGGCAACTATGCGTCTTTGTATCATACATGAGTTTCTGCTGGTCATAAGCTGTATTGATTACCCAAAACATTATTTGATCATGGTGCTTTAAAGGAAATCCTGCCCTATTCGATTCAAAAATATCCAACATATTGTTTACATGCCTGATATCACGATTCACGCATTCCAGTAGTTTCCTTGTCATCTTCCGGTGCGTGGTCTCTCTCTTCTTTTTTTTCTTTGAGTACTCCAGGTATGCCTTATCGATTTCACGACGGTAAGTCCTGGGTTTTACACCTGTTTTGCCACTCTTATTATACAGCTTGTCGATAATTTTCTCACACTGCTTGCGACTTTGGTTTAAGATCCCGTTATCGGTAGGGTAGGTAATATACTGATCAGCAACCGTAGCGTCTGCCTGCATTTTTCCCTTGTTCTTTGCTGATGTGTTGCCGGAATCTTTCTTTTTCCCCTTGTCCTTTTTATATTCCTTCTGATTGACCGATTTTATCAACTCAACATTGAGAGAATCAAATACTTTGTGCCCAACCCGTTTTCTGATATCTACAAATAATGATGGATCAAACACAGGTTGTGTAGTAAATTCCTTCAGCCCGACAAAATACTGCATGTAAATATTTTCCTGTATGGCCAGGATAACTCCTCTGTCATCAAGCTTTTCGAGGTGCTTAATGATTATAGCCCCAAGGACTATACGAGGGGAAATAGCCGGGCGCCCAAAATCAGCAGTCATCAGGGACATATAGGCTGAAGCAAATTTATCCCATGGAACTAGCTGACTAAGCTTAACCCACCTATTATCAGCCATTAAGGAGCTTTGAAAAGGGGTTTTGAACTCTTCTATTGTCAACTGGCGATCTGAATCATATTTTACCATAAGTGCAAATGTTTATAACGGAATTTATGTTTTAATTTGCACTTTTACAATTTTGCCGAGCTCAAGATATGAACATATTAGGCTGATTATTAACATTATATGCATCCGAATTCACTTTATCAGCAAACCCTAATTATCGATATTGAGGGCAGCTTGTATTAATCCGGTTGAAGCATTGAGGTATGAATAGGAGGGTCTGTCGGAACTTAAGTCCCAATTTAGTCTGTTCAGCAGTAATACTTTAAAACTATCGGTGAAAGCAATAATCAGTGTGCTATTCTTAAATCATCTCATTCAATATTTGCATTAAAGGTATCTCCCTTATCAAGATCACCTGTTTTCCAACCCCTGATAAACCATGCTTTTCGTTGGGCTGATGTTCCATGTGTGAAGGAATCCGGAACTATTCTTCCCTGATATTTCATCTGAAGGTTGTCATCACCAACGGCAGCTGCAGCATTTGCTGCTTCTTCCAGATCACCTGCTTCGAGCGTATGCAGCATATCCTGGGCATAATGGGCCCACATTCCTGCAAGAAAGTCGGCCTGAAGTTCCAGCCTTACGGTTAACTGATTAGCCCTTTTCTGGCTTGATTTTGAACGCTGTGAATCGATTTTTTTCAGTATCCCGAGTTGTTTCTGAACATGATGCCCTATCTCATGAGCAATCACATAAGCAACGGCAAAGTCACCATAGGCGCCGAATTTTGTTTTAAGCTGATCGCAAAAGCTAAGGTCAATATACACTTTTTCATCTCCCGGGCAATAAAAGGGACCACTTGCAGCGCTGGCATAACCGCAGGCCGACTGAACCTGATCCCTGAACAGAACCAGTTTGGGCTGGCGGTATTCGGAACCTGATTCCTGAAAGATCTTGCCCCAAACTGTCTCGGTATCTTTTAGAACCACAGATATAAATTGAGCCATTGCATCTTCTTCAGGCGATGTTGAGACCTGTTCTGTACCAGTTGCCGGAGTGACTTGCTGTAAGCTGTCAAGCAGTTTCATCGGATCTCCACCAAGCAGGAGAACGATCAGCAGGATAATGATGGTTCCGATACCGCCGCCGGCCATCATCCTGCCCTTGCTCATTCCTCTTCTGTCCTCTACATTGTCACTTCCTTGTCTGCCTTGCCATTTCATATCTCAGGATTTAATTATCATGACTGTCCGGAGTAATTTCGGTAAGATTTTTGGATTCTGCATTTCACTTCCGGTGATACACGATTTTTTTTCGTAACAAAATTGGCTTCACATTATAACAGTCTGCTAACTTAGCTCCCGTCATTAATGAATCACAACTGACTCTTATGCCGGATGAAGATAAGAATCTTTTACTTTTTAACCGGATCCTGATGCAGGTAAAATACAAATCCGGTAAATTTATGACAAAACATATTCTCATTCAAAAATCAAGAATTAATGAAAAGTGATTATATGAAATTAATGACCGTCTGTTTGCTGGTTATTTTGTCAGTTATATCCCTGAATTGGCAATCTGATTTTCACAATTCGAAGAGGAATACTTTACAATTCCAGACTGCACTGGATAGTCAGATAAGTGAAAATATGCCCGGAATACTGGTGACAGTCATTTCAAAAGAAAAAAAAACCGACTGGAGCGGGGCCTCTGGATACTCAAATAAGGAGAACAAAATAAAGCTTTTGCCTGACCAGACTTTCAGGATTGCCAGTGTCACCAAGACCTTCGTGGCTGCAACGGTGTTAAGATTATGGGAAGATGGGAAATTGAAACTGGAAGATCCTGTTGAAAAGTACATAAGCAGGGAGCATTGTGAAATACTTGAAAGAGGAGGGTATAATGTGCATAAAATAACAGTGCTTAATCTGCTCACACATTCCGGCGGTCTTTCCGAACATACTTCCACTGAAAAATATAAGATACCGTATATTAAGACCAATCATATCTGGACACGTACCGAGCAACTGAATGATTTAATAAACTATACAAAACCAGTTGGAGAGCCTGGGAAGCAGTTCTCTTATTCCGATTCGGGCTACATACTGCTTGGTGAAATCATTGAAAATCTGACCCATAAATCTTTAGGTGAAGCAATAATTGATAAGCTGAAACTTAAAAAACTTGGACTTACATCTATTCACATGGAAGATGCCAGGGGGGAATTCAGTGGTAACCGGATTCATCAATACTTTGAAGGAGAAGATACCTATGATGTAAATCCTACTCTTGATTTGTATGGTGGCGGAGGCTTACTTTCGTCCACCCGCGATTTATGCCTGTTCTATCAATACTTATTTGAAAATAAAATATTCAGGAAGAAGGACACCTTAGGCAAAATGCTTACCTCGGTAAATTATCCGGAGAAACAGGCACTTGATTACAGGATTGGAATCTGGAAAACAGAAATTGGAGGTATGACTGCATTCACCCATACCGGTTTCTGGGGAACGCAGGTTATCTATATTCCGGATCTAAAAACCAGTATTGCGGTTAATTATAGTCAAAAATGGAATAAAAAGGGATTTGCTCCGGTTGTACCATTGATTGTGGTTGAACTGGTAAAAAACTGAAGGAACCTATACTGTTTTGTACTGGGATATGATTTTCCACAGGTCAAACCGGTATTTAGTATTCGGATCTGCTTCGGGTTCAGGTCTCTTCTTTGTGATTTTGATTTCTTTTGCTACTCCAAACGAAATGAAACAAAGTGAGGGAGTCCGGAAAAGAAAAGACTGTTTAGAAAATTACCTTTTATCACTTTTAAAGAACTTTGCTTACTTTACAGATCCATAAGATTGTTTTTACACCGCTCTTCCTCATTATACCTCAGAGATTCCATTTAAATATAACTTCATTATGAAAAGTACTATTGCCATTTTTTTAATCCTGCTCGCGTTTCCGGTCGCAGGGCAGAACAGGTGGAAAATACAGTCTGACGGTTCAATTAAATGGGACATCGGCAACAGCCTTCCGCATTATGATCACCTCGAGATGAGCGGAGAACAGGTTTCAACCGTGCTCAGATATGGTGTCAATGCAGACAGTTCCTTTTCACTGGAGCGATCGATTGTCTGGCCGATGCTACGTACAATTCCGAATAATACTCATGCCAGCCTCAATATAAGATCTGCCATCGATTTTACTTCCTTGCTGATTGTCAACGGAAAGGCATTGAAAATGGAGAAGGTTCAATCTCTTTCTCTGAATGGATTGCTGACAGTTGTCAGCGCTTTCAGTTCTCCGGAGCCATTAATGATAACCCGGATAATCTTTCCGTCAACTACGCTTTCAATGATTTGTGAGAAATACATTATCAGGAATAAATCATCGAAACCGGTCTCAATACTGATCCCTGAACAAAAAACATTATATCATACCGACCCGTCGAAGGGAGTTGAGGGGAGCTACACTATTGAAACAGGAATTCAGAATTCAGGGGTATTTACGGTACTACCGGGGGGCGAGATAAGCTTCAGCGCTTATATTCAAGCCTATAGCAAGAGCAAGGGTGAAATATTCCCTGATACGGACAATGAGCTTGCCGCAAGAACAGCATTTATCGGAAAGATGTGGGATAACCTGGTACTTGAAACACCTGATTCAGCTTTGAATAAAATGTTTGCCTTTGCCAAGATCAGGGGAGCTGAAAGTATTTACAGGACAAGCGGAGGCTTAATGCATGGTCCTGGTGGTGAAGCTTACTACGCTGCCATCTGGGCAAATGATCAGGCCGAATATATCGGACCGTTTTTCCCATTCCTTGGATACGCGACAGGTAATGAAGCCTCGTTTAACGCTTACATGCACTTTGCACGTTTCATGAATAATGAATTTAAGCCTGTTCCAAGCTCAATCATTGCCGAGGGTAAGGACATATGGAACGGTGCCGGCGACAGGGGCGACGCAGCCATGATAGGCTACGGCGCTGCAAGATTTGCCCTGACCCTGGGGAACAGGGATGAAGCCGGGAAATTATGGCCGCTTATTGAATGGTGTCTTGAATATTGCCACAGAAAATTGAATGATCAGGGTGTGGTCACGTCAGATTCCGATGAACTGGAGGGCAGATTCCCGTCCGGCGATGCCAATCTGTGTACCTCTTCACTTTATTACGACGCTCTGCTGTCGGCAACATTCCTTGGCAAAGACCTGAACAAGCCGGCAGCTGAACTGGCAAAATACAGGAAGCAAGCTATCGATCTTAAGAATGCCATCAACAAATATTTCGGAGCCGAAGTGGAAGGATATAAGACATATCAGTACTACAAGGAATGTACCCTGCTCCGGTCATGGATCTGCATGCCTCTGGTGGTTGGTATTCACGACAGATCAGCCGGCACAATCGATGCTCTCTTTTCTCCAAAACTCTGGACAAAGAACGGATTGCTGACGCAGGAAGGAAGTGAAACATACTGGGACCGTTCCACTCTGTACGCATTGCGGGGAGTCTTTGCTGCTGGTGAAACAGAGAAAGCGGCCTCCTACCTGTCTTACTATTCCAACCTTCGCCTGCTGGGTGAACATGTCCCCTATGCCATTGAAGCATGGCCTGAAGGCAATCAGCGTCATTTGTCTGCTGAAAGCGGCTTGTTTTGCAGAATAATAACGGAGGGTATATTCGGAATCAGGCCAGCTGGTATAAGATCATGCTCAATAACGCCACATTTGCCCCAGTCATGGAGCAATGCATCACTAAAACACATCCATGCATTCGGATCGGATTTTGATATAATCATCCGGCGCGAAAAGGAAAAAGTTAGGGTAAAGATTTTTGATCCGGAACAAAAAATACTGTCTGACAAAATAATTAAGGACGGTGATTCTATATATGTCCGATTCTGAATGCCGAGGCTTGTCAGGAATAATTTACACTATTAACTGCAATTGATCCCGAAACAGTATCAGCTTTGCCATGAATGTAGGCCTGGATTATGGTTTGATTAGGACAGGGATAACTATACATCATAAGCCCCGGAGATGCGTTATAAATGAAATCGGCCATATACAAGCATGGATTTCAACTATTGATCCCTGATCGGCAATGGTTATATTAAATCACATTATTTTGATAGTTCTGACAAGTTGGGATTGGTTGAAAAACCCTCCTTCGCTGATACTCAGGAGGGTGAATTTATACCTGGCAGGGTTTACCGTTCTAATTTTACCGGAAATACAGGTAATGTAGTTGTTCGTGCAAAAGAGATTTAAGACTTACTGCCATTCTTTCAATTATTTTTTGATCCTTCGCTCATCCATGTAAGGATCTTGTTCCTGTTCGTTGAGGAAATTGATGATGCGTGACCGGCGGATATCTTTGTATAGATCTTTGATGAAGTATATGATGAGGGACTAACATATCCCCCGTTTACAAGGTTGTTATAAAATGTTGATGAATTTGATGAAATTGTCCAACCGTGAGTATGACAATTATTGCATAAGGAGAGTACGGGTATAACATCTGACGCAAATGACATACTTGTGGCAGAAGAGGCTGTTGTAAAAGTCCAGGAATGGTTGGAGGCGAGAGCGTTTCCTGCTGTATCAGTAACATCGATGGTAACTGTTGCAGTATATTCTGTAGCCGCGCTAAGATTCGAGGAAGGTGTAAATATGGCAACTTTGTCTGAATAAGTTACTGTTCCCGAAATATCGGTTGAATTCTGTTTCAGCACTATAGCCGATTGCGTAATCGTTGAGGCATCCATGAGTTCACTGAATGTGATCTTAATGACTGTTGAAACAGGAACTTCAGTTGAATTACTTGCAGGATCAACGCTACTGATCTTAGGAGCTACGGTGTCGGTCACTGAACTCCCTGGATCATCTTTTGAACAGGAAAAAAACAGGTTCATTACTGAAATAAAAACAATCCACAACACTACACCAGACATGAGATTTTCAATGGTGCTTCCGCCTGAATTAGTAATACCTTTCATAGTAAAACGATTTTTTAGTTTATAACCTAGTACCCGGATAATACAACCCGTTTGAAGATTTATTATTGTTAATTAGTGTCTAAAACAGGATATTATATTTATCATGTTTTTATGCAAATAGCGAAATATCAGATGCATAAGAAATAGATTTTCGGGGAATGCAGGGCTGTCTGACTGATAGTCACTATAATCTTTTGAAATCAATTCACTAATGTCCGGCTAAATAAACAAGAAGGGGTACTCCCTGAGGTTTCCCTGAATGTTGCAATGTATCCGACTGGGGAAGTGCATATTTGACATCTGGAAGCACATGCTGATCTTTCGGGAAAAAGAAGATGAGTACGAAAGAGATGAATTGCGGGAATTTAATCATAGCACAGCAGTGGAGATCATCAGGTATGACACAGACCGATTACGCGAGTGCAAACAGGATATCCATACATACCCTGCGTTACTGGTTGTATAAACACAAAGACACAGTATCTGAAGAAGGAAGATTTCTGCGACTGACAGATCTTTCATCCGTTAATGAAATAGTACTGCGTTATCCAGGAGGAGTTGAGCTTAGATTACCAGTAGGAACACCGATATCAGTAATAAAGCAACTGGTCATCCTTTAGGGTTATGTTCTCAATAACATCGCCCAGGTATTTTCTCTATAACGTATCCACCGACATGCGTATGGGTTTTGACGGGCTTAGTGGATTAGTAAGTAACAAGCTTGGAGAAGATCCTCGCAGTGGGGATTTATTTATCTTCATCAACAAACCGCGTAACCGGATAAAGATGCTTCGCTGGGAACCTGGTGGCTATGTCCTGTTCTATAAAAGACTCGAAAGGGGGACTCTTGAACTTCCATCTGGAACAAAGGCAGGGTTATCACAACCTTTGGAATATGGTCAGCTTGCTATGATGATCACTGGTTTTTCGATGAAACATACAAGAAAAAGGCCGCGTTTTTAAGAACAATTTTTGTTTGATTTGTTAAAAATAACAGGTTCAAAATAAGTAGATTCAATGCTTTCATGATGTAATTTTATGTCATGACAAGCGAAGAGACCATAACTATATCGAAAGCGGAATACCAACGATTTTTGGATCAGGAATCAGAGGTTGTATGGCTCAAACACCAGCTCGCGGAACTTCAGAGATTAATATACGGATCAAAACGGGAACGTTTTATCACTCCGGATCCTCTTCAGTGCACTTTATTTGATTTGCCATTACAAGCTGACCCGGAACCTGAGAAGGAAACGATTACCTATACAAGGACAAAGCCGGAAACCCCGGAGAAAAAACAACCTCTCAGGGCAGAACTCCCGGCACATCTGCCACGCGAGACAGAAGTCATTGAACCAGATAACCTTCCTGAAGGGGCAAAACTTATCGGCAAAGAAATCACCGAAATACTTGAGTACGATCCTGCCAATATTTATGTTCGCCAGATCATCAGGCCGAAGTACATTATTGAATCCAGCGATGAATCCACACGTATTGAGATAGCAGATCTTCCTTCACTGCCTATACCAAAGGGTAATGCAGGAGCTTCAATGATTGCGCAAATATTAGTCAGCAAGTTTGTTGACCATCTTCCTTATTACCGGCAGAGTAAAATTTTTAAACGTCAGAACCTTCATATACCTGATTCCACGATAGGTGGCTGGGCTAATATGGCAATAGAGAGATGGTTGGTACCGGTATATGACGTTGAAAAAAGGATAATAGTAACATCAGATTACCTTCAGGCAGATGAAACTCCCATAGCTGTGCTCACGGAAGATAAGCCGGGAGCAACACACCGGGGTTACTACTGGGTATATTATGATCCTGTAAAACGGCTGGTGTGTTTTGATTACAGGAAGACCAGGGGCCGTGAAGGGCCAAAAAACTTTCTACAGGATTTTTCGGGAAATCTTCAGAGTGATGGATATAGTGCATACGCTGATCTGGGAGTTCAGGGAAAGATAAAACATCTTGCCTGCTGGGCTCATGCCAGAGGTAAATTTGAACATGCTAAGGACAATGATCCCGTGAGATCCTCACAGGCCTTAACGATGATCGGCAGGCTGTATGATATCGAACGTGAGGCAAGGAATAAAGCGTTAACATATGATGAAATAAAGGCTATCAGGCAGGAACATTCACTGGGAATAATAGCTGAAATAGAACAGTGGCTTACCATGCAGGCGAGGGATGTATTGCCAAAAAGTGCCATAGGAATGGCAATACATTACACCCGGAACCTTTGGCCCCGGTTGATAAGGTACACTGAAGATGGACGGTTTAATATTGACAATAATCTTATTGAAAACAGCATACGTCCCGTGGCTCTGGGAAGGAAGAATTATCTCTTTGCAGGATCACATGAAGCAGCACAGCGGGGAGCAGTTATCTATTCGCTGCTTGCCACCTGCCAGATCAGAGGAGTGGACCCATTTACATGGTTAAAGAATGCTCTGGAAACCATCCCGGATTACCCGGCAAACCAGTTGGAAAAACTACTCCCCAATAAATAACAGCAAAATCCAATCATTTCAAAGGTGTATTTCCCCAGTCGGATACAGATGGAGAAGGATTACCTAGTCTCAACTTCTCCATATTCTGATGCTCGTACTGGTTCAATTGCAGCAGCAACTGATTTATATGGAGTCAACTCGTGTGAAACTTTTTCTGTAAAAAATGCATGGTGGGCTGTTGGTGTAGGTGCTGTCCCAACAAATGCAACTATATCAGGAGTTCATTTACTTTGTGCATCATCAAGTACAACATTTGTACTTAACAATCAACCGGCTGGCACAACAATTAGCTGGAATAAAAGTAGTAATTTAAATTATGTCAGTGGCCAAGGAACAACTAATTATACAGTATCAGGATCATCGACTTCTAGTTTAGGCTGGGTTGAAGCAACCTTAAGTAGCAGCTGTGGTTCCATTACATTAGCTAAATATTCAGTTTGGGTCGGACCTCCAAGTGTAACGGTTACAGGTGATGCCACAAGTGATTGTACTAATACCACTCATTATTTTACCGCAACTCAAACAAGTTATTATGCTAACCCAACCAGTTTTTCGTGGAATCTTGTTCCATTGAATGGGAATACTGTTAGTCCTTACGGTTATCAGAATAGTCAATACGCGATTACATTCTATAATCCCTATTCTGCTTCAGGTTATACAGTTCAAGCCAGGGCATCAAATAGTTGCGGCACAGGAAGCTATGGTTCCACGAGCATTTATATCCATACTTGTTTGACTTTCTTGTTATCACCAAACCCAGCTTCTGGAACTGTAACTGTTACTAAACAAATCTCCGGTGCCTCTCAGATTGAATCAAGTGCAGCCCTTTCGGAAGATGCATCAACAATATATACAATTCGTATTATCAATTACTATGGATCCCTACAATACACAACAACAAGATCAGGGGATAGCTTTACAATTCCTATCAATACTTTAAAGGATGGTCAATATATTGTCCAGTTTAGTAATGGGAAAGAAGTATTTAACTCGCAATTGATAGTAAAACATTAGAAGTTCACAATGCATTTTAGAAACTGAATTGTTTTAATGAATTCATAAGATCAAGGGGCCGCTTACAATTTATAGCGGTCTCTTTTTCCGAAAATCCCTTCCAAAGAGGGTCGTCATCTGATTCATGCATATCATTGGAATTAGATTGATTAGCCTTTCATAGTTACTAAGAACCCCCATTGACCTGGTTGTTAATAATAAATATATATTATTTAGAATATCTACAAATAAGTGATTTATCGAAAAATAAATAACAAAACCATGTCACATTTGAGGTGTTTCCGACATGTACATATAATAGTACATCATCTAAGTCTGCCAATTCTTTTCAGGATAATAAAACATATGACTTATATTTCCTAAAATATTTTTCCCATAAAGTTGTTATTTCACTTATAAGTAGAAAAAACAATAAAATGATTAAGATCGGGAGGCCTATGATAACATATCTTAAAATACTATTTCTTTTTGGATTAATAGGAGTAAGTGCTTTAAGCTGTGATAAAGATAAAACTGAAATTGATCCTTCTAAAGCCATCCTTGGAAAATGGGAAATGGTTGAAATAGGTAACTGGCCAACTATGGAATCATATTCCGCATCTGGCTATGAGGAATTTCTTCCGGACAGTTTAATCGGTGTTTATAATTATACAACAAAGGAATACAAGTATGCAAATGAAAAATACTACATAGACTCTCTTCTGCATTTTATTGTAATTAGGGAAGACGGATTGGTCATGATTCAAAACTTTGAATATTATTTCAATGATGAGAAGCTTCGCTTAGAATTAGTTAATGTATTCGCTATATATAATACTTTCATTTATAAACGAATAAAATAAGGTGAAATGAAAAAATTACTGACAGCAGCAGGTTTTATTATTCTTCCATTTGTATGCATGGGACAGATTCAGGAACCACAAACAATCATTGAAAAAGAAAAAAATGGGATTATTCACTCCATTGAATTTTCAGATTAGGATAAAAATTATCAGATCCCTGAGTCAGCTGAAGATTTCTTTAAAACCTACCTGGTATTTACATCTGGTACTCAATTCAGAGCAGTTCCTCAAACTTCAAAAAGGAAAGAGTTTAGGCATGAACATTATGATCAGTACTATAATGGAATTAAAATTGTTGATGCTGGGTATAACTTTCACTATAAAAACGATAAAATGTATTTTGCTCATGGTCATTATGTTAAGATTGACCAACTAAGTACCACACCTGTCGTTTCGCCTGAAAAAGCTAAGGAATCATTTGCCAAACATAATAACATCCCTTTGGATTCGGTTTCTGGTTTTATATCAGACCTTATCATAAAGGAGATTTCATATCTTCAAGAGAAAGACACTTCTGCCACTCCAAAACTTGTTTACAAGATTTATCTCTTTTCTAATCATAAGAATAATACTAAGATCGGATATATTGACGCCGAAACGGGAGCCTTACTTCTAACAGAACCTTCTCTTCTCGATTACTCAGCTACCGGGACATTTGCTACCCGATATAACGATTCTAGACAAGAGACTACTCAAAATTACGCTGGTGCATTCCATTTAGCTGATTCGACAAGGGGAGCAATAATCCATACATGGAATCTGAATGGGAATACTAATCTTGTAAATAGGATAGAACTTTCTGATAATAACAACAATTGGACTTCAGCAGAACATTCTGCAAGTGAAAATGATATGGCACTTGATGTTCAATGGGCTCTTCAAAAGATTTATGACCATTTGAATAATTCTTATGGTTACAATAGTTTTAATGATAATGGTTTTGGAATTGATGCAAATATACATTATGGATCAACTAGTGATCTAAAAGATAATGCTTTCTGGGATCCAACGCTAAATGTTTTATACTTTGGTGATGGAGATGTTCTTTTTCGACCAGTTGCATGTTTAGATGCTGTGGCTCATGAATATGGTCATGGCATCACGGATTTCCAGATAGGTTGGGGAGCAACCGGTGATCCTAGAGCATTTAACGAGGGTTTGAGCGATATATGGGGAGCAATAATGGAATACAGAATCAATCCAAGCTCGGTCTGGAAAATTGGAGAACAAATTGATTTGAGTTACGGCTGTCTTAGAAACATCCAATATACAAATGATATCAACGCCAGGACCAAAATAGCAGATACATATCTCACTGCGCAGTACAATAATGGCGATCCATATGTTCGAAGTGGAGTATTTTCACATTGGTTTTATCTGTTAGTCAATGGAGGTGCAGGTACCAATGGTATCGGAAACGCCTATAAAGTAACCGGGATTGGCATAAATGAAGCAGAAGATCTTATTATTGAAGCTGTATTTAATAATTACCTTGATAATCTTACAACTTACCCTGCTATCCGAACAGCAATGGTCAATGCGGCCAGGACTTTATGTTCCGAGCAAAACGGCGCTCTCGTCAATCAGGTTGAAAGTGCCTGGTATGCTGTTGGAGTGGGCTCTCAACCAACAATATCTTCCGTTACAGGACCTACACTTCTTTGCTCTTCGCCAAATTCAACCTTTTCACTGAGTAACAGGCCTTCTGGAACATCATTATATTGGACCAAAAGCACAAATTTAGAATATGTTAGTGGTCAGGGAACCAATAATTACACGGTTAGAGCTTCAGCTTCAGCGGGAGGTGCAGGGTGGATAAAAGCAACAATTCATTATAGTTGTGATAGTCTATCTGTACAATATTCAGTTTGGGTCGGTCCTCCAAGTGTAACTGTTACTGGAGATGCCACAAGTGATTGTACTAATACCACTCATTATTTTACCGCAACTCAAACAAGTTATTATGCTAACCCAACCAGTTTTTCGTGGAATCTTGTTCCATTGAATGGGAATACTGTTAGTCCTTACGGTTATCAGAATAGTCAATGCGCGATTACATTCTATAATCCCTATTCTGCTTCAGGATATACAGTTCAAGCCAGGGCAACAAATAGTTGCGGCACAGGAAGCTATGGTTCCACGAGCATTTATATCCATACTTGTCTAACTTTCTTGTTATCACCAAACCCAGCTTCTGGAACTGTAACTGTTACTAAACAAATCTCCGGTGCCTCTCAGATTGAATCAAGTGCAGCCCTTTCGGAAGATGCATCAACAATATATACTATTCGTATTATCAATTACTATGGATCCCTACAATACACAACCACAAGATCAGGGGACAGCTTTACAATTCCTATCAATACTTTAAAGGATGGTCAATATATTGTCCAGTTTAGTAATGGGAAAGAAGTATTTAACTCGCAATTGATAGTAAAACATTAGAAGTTCACAATGCATTTTAGAAACTGAATTGTTTTAATGAATTCATAAGATAAAGGGGCCGCTTACAATTTATAGCGGCCTCTTTTTCCGAAAACCCCTTCCAAAGAGGGTCGTCATCTGATTCATGCATATCATTGGTATTAGATTGATTAGCCTTTCATATTTACTAAGAACCCCCCTTGACCTTAACATCTAAAAATCTTTCGGTCAAAATCTTCCATTTTTCGTCCAAAACCTGGCGTAAACCTGGCGTGAAATAAAAAACCACTTACTGAATTTCCTCGTAAGTGGTTGATTTTCATTGGTGGGCCCAGTTGGGATCGAACCAACGACCCCCTGATTATGAGTCAGGTGCTGCTAACCATCTGAGCTATGGGCCCTAATCTGTCAAAAAACTTCCGGCCCCCCTGATTATGAGTCAGGATCTGCTAATCCCGAAAATCACAAAATCCATAATGAGATTGAATGATTTTCGAGGATCCACGTCACATTAAAGTGACGGGACCATCTGAGCTATGGGCCCCAAAATTTCAATTATTCTCGTGGACAGCCTGATTATGAGCCAAGTTATGATTGTCCAACCCGAAAAACGGATTGCAATATTATGAATATTCGGGCTATTTTGCAAGCATCATGTAAAAAGAATAATATAATCTTTTTAAAGCGGCCGCTTCCTGGGAATAGTTTTTATTGCGCGATAGCTGTTAAGCATTACTGGAGTTTCCTCAAAATTTAAGTGTAATAATTCTGATGTGCTGATATAATGGGAGATTATGAACTTTAGTAAGTGAAAGGCATACAAAAATTGAGTTTCCTCAAAAAAAATGCGTCCAAATTACGAACTTGGCATTTAACGAAAACATCAAGACGCAAATGGACGCAAATTCTTTATTAATGAACCGGTTCAAGATGCAAAGTAATAAATTTTCAGGAACTATTTCAAGAAGTCTTGGCAAAGTTAAAAAACGATTGGTTAAAGAGATGATTTATGGGATACAGGCATCAAAAGACGTTAAGCTTTCCAATATAGGGCGAGCATTAATGGAATCTGTTCCACTAATAAAGACTGAAGACAGGCTAAGTCGCAATTTGGGTGACGAGGATCTAACCTCCACGATTAATAATAATATCCTGCGACTGGCCGATGACAAGGTTGATGAAACGATGGTTATAGCTATTGATCCGGGCGACATGATGAAACCATACGCTAAGGTGATGGAAAATTTGTGCAACATATATGATGGTAGCAGCCACAACCAGGCAAGAGGTTATCATCTGTGCCAGGTAACAGCGGCAAATCTTTCTCACGACAGAATAGTGCCATTATATTGTGAAGCATATTCAACAGAAGCCGAAGATTACCCCGGGAGCACTGAAAAACTCATTGAGATTATCAGAAAAGTCAAAGAATATACTGGTACCACAGGCACTTGGGCAATTGACAGGCAAGGTGATGATACTGATCTGATCCGCTGTTTCACTGATGAGACCCTGCAATTTGTTACACGATTAAAAATGTCACGATACCTCCATTTCGGTAAAAATATAAACAGGCAGGTTAAGGCAGAGCGTATCGATCGGCATGTAGAGTTAAGACACAAGGCTCACATATATGTATCAAAAGAGGGGAAAGAGGAATTTATCCATTTAACGTATGGCGCTATTACAGTGGCTCTGCCAGAATACCCCAATGAATGGTATACACTTGTTATTGTTAAAGGATTTGGGAAACTGCCAATGCTGCTTTTGACTAATAAACAGGTGAATATCAACAATAATAAACAGCTTTGGCAGATTGTAGAAATTTACCTTACCCGCTGGAAGTGTGATGAATGTTATCGATATATCAAACAATCATACAATCTGGAAGACTTCAGAGTTTTGAGTTATACTTCAATACGTAACATCACGGTATTGGTACATGCAATAGCTTATTTTACAAGTATATATCTGGGAATATCTTTAAAACTGAAGATCATGGTTCAAAAAATTTTCATCCTCTCGAAAAGATTTTTTGGAGTACCCTCATTTTATAACTATGCAATGGCTGATGGAATCTTTGAACTTTTAAAACACTCGAAACGAGGATTATCTGAATTCAGAGGTAGAATTGGACCCCATCATGACAGGTTCCAGCTATCTTTATTCCCAGACTAACCATTTTTTGAGGAAACTCCAGTTAAGCATTATGTGTAACGCGCATATCCGGAAAAAACAGAATGAAACACAACTTGCCCGGTCGGATCTTCTTTTTATTTAATGCATGGAATTACTGTCTGCAGCAACCGGAAAACCTTTCCGACATTCTCGCCGAATACCCGGAGGACCTCTTCCCACGAAACCGGGATCTCATCCTCCTTCCAGCAATCAAAGTCGGTGCTCATGGCTATCGTGGCATAAGGGATGCCCAGCTCATTTGCCAGGGCAACCTCCGGAGCCAGCGACATATTGATGATATCAGCTCCCCAGATCCGGAACATCTTCGATTCCGCCCTGGTGGAAAACCTCGGTCCTTCGATAGTTATTACAGTGCCGGTCCTGTGCACATGAAGACCTGAATTTTCAGCTGCGGCAATGATCAGTTCCCTTAAATTTCTGTCGAAGGGATCGGCCATAGGAGTGTGTTTCATCTTGCCAGGTTCAAACTCCTCGAAAAAAGTTATATCCCTGTGTCTTGTGAAATCGATGAACTGATCGGGGATAACAAGATCGCCCCTGCCTATCTCCTGCCTCAGGCTTCCGCAGGCTGTGGTTGTGATGATGTGGGTGCAGCCGATATCCTTCAGAGCATAAATGTTTGCCCTGTTATTGACTTTTGAGGGAGGTATCGTGTGGCGCCAGCCGTGTCTTGAGAGGATAACTATTTCACTGCCGTTCAGTGATCCGCATAGCAGTTCTGAAGATGGTTTCCCGTATGGTGTTTCGGCATTTATTCTGCAGGACGAGCTTAGTATATCAGGATTTTCCAGGCCTGAACCTCCGATAATTCCCGTTTTGGCCATTATTATTTGTTGAGATATTCCATTAATACTCCGATCGCCTCATCCATATCATTACCGAAAGTCAGTATACCTGCTCTGTCGCCCGACATTACAATTATCCTTTTTTCAATTATGTCAGAGTCCTTAAAAAGCTTCAGTATATCTTTAGCCAGTCCGGTTGTACCATAATCCATTGCCGGATTGGTTGTTGGCACTTTATAGATCAGCTCGTTCCATAAGTCTATGCTATGGACATGTACTACAGCATTGGCGCCCGGGTCGGCCATATAGATTGCCGCATGGGTGAGCGATTCCGATGAGGCCTTCAAAGGGCCTATGCATTGTACTGCATTATCATCTATGTTGAATGAGTTGACTTTTACATAATGTCCGGGCTCCAGTTCAGGGATCTCTCCTGTTGCAGATCCAGTAATTACAAACTGGTTGCCTCCGCCAATCCTCATGCTGATATTACCGAAACCGACTCCGTTTTCATAAGCGCCTATCAGATCCATATTGAAAAGGATCTCCCTCCAGTAGTTTATTATTTCATACTGTTCATCAGATATTACCGGACCCGACTGGTTCCAGTGGCAATTGAATTTAACTACCCCTTCCATATTTTTAAATTTGTAACTAATCAGTGCCTATATTTTGGAGTGCCATAAGTTAATAATAGAAAGAATCAGTTCCTTTTATAGTCAGCGATGACACTTAAAGCTCCAACCACGTTTTGATTATTTTTTATGGCGGTATCGATTATGGATCTCAGGATGGCGAAGTTTTCAGCAGCACTTAATATTTTGAACTGTCCGGATATTTTTTGTTTGACCTTTAGATTTCGGATGGCTCTTTCCGAAGCATTATTATCAGGGGGTACATCCGGATGATAGAGAAAGGTAAAGATATGATCACGATATTTGATGATTCGCTTTTGAAAAGAGATCATCTCTTTGTGTTTTGGGTCAAGAGGTTCTTGCAAGAGACCCTCCAACTCATTTTCCAGGTCAGCTCGGGGCTGATTTGGGTAGTAATAAAGTTCGGGAGCAAGTTGTTTTTTCAGGGTATATGCTTTTTTAAGCAGGATCCGGAATCTAACTGGCCAGTCCTCTTTGTAACGTTCCTCAAGGTATTTTGTCTCCCGTTCCAGATGAGCCGTGCAAAGCTGATGGCTGCCTACCGGGGTTTGAAAATGAGCCTTCCAGCAATCATGAACAAGGACAGCATCTTTGGAGATTCCGCTCATATTTTCATTGATTGTGGTTGTGCCCCGGTTGCCAGAAGCAGCAATATAAGTAGCCCGATCGTTTTGCCATGTCCAAAACCAATGTTTCTTCCCATTGATTTTAACGCCCGTTTCGTCAGTACCTATAACTCCACTGTTCAATACGTTCTTGCGTATCATCTCATAGGCATCAACACCTTTGGATGCAAGCCGTTTCAGCAAGCAATGAAGGCCCCCTTCACTTATCTGAACAGCAAAGATGTCACTGAGCATTTCCTGAAGCCTCTTGAAGGGAAGGTATTGCCTGACGCTAAGATAACCTATGAGAGATTCAATACTCTTTCCATATTTGACAGGACTATCAACATGGGCAGGAAAATCACTTTCGACAACCTTTCCACAAGTGCAGGTACACCTGTAAACACGGTGTTCAGTAACTATCTGTTTAATCACGGGGATATCAATCACTTGTCTCTTTCCAATAAACTCAAAAGGCTGACTGCTCACGTCCTTCCCGCACTCAGGACAAAAACATGCACGATGTTCAACAATCTCATCCGGGGTATCTGTCATCTTAAGAGTGTTGCCATCATGTCCTGGTTGACCTCCTGCTTTACGACCACCTTTCTCCCTGAGACTGCTGGTACGCGAAGGCCTATTCTCATCTTTCGAAGGAGGCAAAGAGCTATTGTTACTGTCTTTCCTGGTTTTGTATCGTGCCAATTCCCGTTCAAGAGCTTCTATTCGTGCAATCAACAATGGAATTTTGGCAAGTTCCTGCGCCTGCATCAAAATGATGCGCTGGAGATCGTCTATTATGTTATCAGATTTTTCCATAGTTTTCACTACGAAACTAATCCTGAAATCCAATATATCAAAGAACGTAACCGCCTATTTATCAAATATTAAAATAATAATTGTTCATATGTACTCATTTTTACAAAATATCTCAAACCTGCACCTAAATATGTTCACATCAAAGAATAAATTGTTAATAACCACTAATTTTACACAAACTGATTAGTTACTTAAATTTTATCCGAAAACATTTCCCTTATCTCAGCTTCATCCGCCCTGCATAAACCTCTTTCGGTTATCAGACCGGTTATCAGTCTGGCCGGAGTAACATCGAATCCAAAGTTAGCAGCAGGAGTACTGTCGGGGCAGATTCTCACCTTTCTTATTAGTCCTTCATCCTCTCCATCTATCATTCTCACCTCCTCCGGGTCACGCTCCTCGATCGGGATTTCAGTTAAACCATCCCTGATACTGAAGTCAAATGTTGTTGAGGGAAACAGAGCATAGAAAGGAATATTATTATCTTTAGCAGCAAGAGCTTTAAGATACGTTCCTATCTTATTGGCCACATCTCCTCCGGCTGACGTCCGGTCGCTGCCCACGAATACCGCATCCACTTTCCTGTGCTGCATCAGATGCCCACCGGTATTATCGGCAATCAGCGTATGCGGGATCTTGTTCTGACCAAGTTCCCACGCAGTAAGCTTTGCTCCCTGATTCCTTGGCCGGGTCTCATCAACCCAGATATGAAGCGGAATACCTTTTTCACGGGCGAGGTAGAAGGGCGCTGTTACAGTTCCGTAATCTATTGTGGCCAGCCAGCCTGCATTGCAATGCGTGAGAATATTGAGCCTTTCACCTTTTTTATTTTCGCTGAGTTTTTCAATTATTTTCAATCCATTCTCACCAATCTTCCTGCAGTGGTCTTTATCATTTTCACAAATTTCAAGGGCAGTTTCAAGAGCAGTCTGAGTAAGTACTGCAGGATCCTGAATTCCTTCAAGCCTGCTTAATACCAGTCTGACTGCCCACGAAAGATTGACTGCAGTGGGTCTGCAGGAGATGAGATACCGGGCAGCATTTGAAAGATGATCCCTGATATTTGACACATGTGTTATCTCCAGTGTGGCCAGATAAATACCGAAGGCGGCAGTGGCGCCTATCAGAGGCGCTCCTCTGACAATCATGTTGTCGATTGCATTGAATACATCATCCACCGATCTCAGTTTTTTGATTTCAAACGAGAAAGGCAGCTTAAGCTGATCAATCACGCATACCGTTGACGGATCATCATCATCGAGCCAGATAGTCTGGTAATTCCTGTCACCGACCTTCATAGGATTAACCTGTTCACGATCTTATTTTATCGGACTTTAAAAATACAAAATATTGAAGATAAATAAATCAGAAAACAGATATAAGGGGAAATGACACTAGGACCTAAGGCAATCTTCGAATAATCGACCAGATAATTCGAAGGCTTTGAAGTATAAATTTTATATTATATATTTGCAGCTAGCTTATTAGTGCTCCCAATAGAACAAAGGATATGATTAATAAAGAGGAGTTTAGGAAGAAAGTTATCGTCTCGGCCGGAAAAATATTCAGCAGGTATGGGTTCAGAAAAACCACTATGGATGAAGTGGCCAAGGCTCTGAAAATGGGTAAAAGTTCCATTTATTATTACTTTGACAGTAAGGAGGAAATATTTGAAGCTGTTGTCCTTTGGGAGGCTAATGTGCTTAGGAATGAGCTTACTACTGCTATCAAATCGGTCGAATCTCCTATCGATAAGATGAGAAATTATGTATTTGTCAGGATGAAATCGTTCGAAAAACTGGCAAATTACTATAATGCCATATTTGACAAGAATCTCGATCACTTTGATTTTATTGAAAATATACGTACAAGGTATGACAGGGAGGAGCTTGCAATACTGAGGCTTATAGTATGGGACGGCAAACGGAAGAAAGTGTTCAATATTGACAACTCGGAATACACGGCGCTCGCCATACAGACTACATTGAAGGGTCTTGAGGTGCCTCTCTTCTGGAAGAAAAAGGAGATACATATCGAGCAAAAGCTCAATGCTATCCTCGATGTCCTGTTCTACGGGATAGTAAACAAGAAGTGATTATTTTTTAAAGACGGCCCTTTTCTTATATTTCAGGCTCAGGTACAAACCAATTATTCCCATGATTATAAAAGGTATGCTCAATAGCTGACCCATGTTGAGCTTCATCCCTGATTCGAAGGCTACCTGGTTTTCCTTAACAAACTCGATAAAGAATCTTGCTGTGAAGACCAGTATGCAGAGCAGACTTATCAGTAATCCCTGGATATGTGTACCTTTCTTTGACCAGTAGATCCTGTAAAGAAGAACAAAAATAGCAAGATAGGCAAGAGCTTCATAGATCTGTGTCGGATGTTTGGGCGCTACCTCATGGTTTCTCAGGAAAACAAAACCCCAGGGCAATGTTGTTTCAACGCCATAGATCTCTGAATTCATAAGGTTCCCCATCCTGATGAAGAATCCTGAAAGAGCCACCACGATGGCAATCCTGTCCATTGCCCAGATATAATCCTTTTTTTCCTTTCTGACGAAAAGCCATATTGCAAGCAGGATACCTATTGCCGCACCATGACTGGCCAGTCCTCCATGCCATATCATAAATATCTCCGCGGGATGGCTGAGGTAATATGATGGTTCGTAGAAGAAGCAATGTCCAAGTCTTGCCCCGACAACAACTCCTACAGCCATGTATATGGTGAGACGGTCGAGAACTGCCTCTCCGAGTTTTTCGTTCTTGAATATCCTGTACATTATAATATAGCCGAACAAAAAGGAGGATGCGAACAGCAATCCGTACCATCTTACGGCGAAAGACCCGATCCGGAATATTTCCGGATTTACGTCCCAGGGAATTATCAGGAAATGCATAGTTTTTGTAATTTCTGGATTGTCAAAGGTAAAAATAAAAACTATTGAAACATCAGGGAGAAGGTATGTCCGGAGGGGTTTTTAACTTCAGGAGAAATGATTCTTTAAAAAATGATGTAAGTTTGTACTTCTTTAACCGGAGTATGATTATATGAATTACAGGAATCCTGTCTCACGTTTTCTGATAATCTCAGCGCTCTTCGCGTTCATTGCTTTCTCATGTGCAAAGGTGAGCAATCCAACAGGTGGTCTAAGAGACCGCACTCCACCGGTAGTGCTTAAAACAGTACCCGAATATGGCGCCAGGAATTTCAAGGGGAAGAGTATTACCATTACGTTTGATGAATATGTTAGCCTGAATAATATAAATGAGAAATTCATGGTTTCACCCCCCATGAAAAAGAAGCCAAAAATTATTACAAAGGGGAAGGGTGTGGTTGTCACTTTTGAGGAGAAGCTCAGAGACAGCACCACTTATACATTTTATTTTCAGGATGCAATCCGTGATCTCAATGAAGGGAATACAATTGAGGATTACCAGTTTGTTCTCTCTACAGGATCCGAATTGGATTCCCTGTCGGTAACCGGTAACGTATACAATGCTTTCGATCTGGAAGCGCCTGAGAAGACAATGGTCCTTTTATACAAGGATCTTCCCGATTCATTCGTAGTCAAACATTTACCGGATTATATTTCGAGGGTCGATCAGAAGGGCTATTTCCGTATCAATAATGTCAGGGAAGGATCTTACAGGCTTTATGCGCTTAAGGATGATAACAACAGCAAGAATTATGATAATACTGATGAGGAATTTGCATTTATAAATACCCCTGTTGAGATCAATCCTCTGAAGAATTTTCTTCCGGTAGTTAAAGATACAGTTAAAAAGAAAAAACCGGAAATCAAAACAAGAGACCTTAGGGGCGCCAATGAGAAGAAGGCAGTTAAAACACAACAGGATACCATTGTTAAGATAGGAGAATATCCGCTGATACTTTTTGCAGCACAGAAGATACATCATTATCTTACCTCCTCAGGCAGGTCTTCCAAATACCAGCTCAACTATACGCTTTCTCTTCCTCCCGACTCAATGGAGTTTCGTTTCAGGATACCTGACAGCAAGACAGGAAGTTATTTTATTGAAAAGAACAGGACCCAGGATACCATTACAGTCTGGCTGACCGACAGCAGCCTTTATTCAAAAAGTATTATTCCTACTATTATTCAATATCCTTTCACCGATACGCTCATGAATCTTAGTTATCGCCAGGATACTATCCAGATGAGATTTATGGCACAGCGTATTATCCGGGGAGGCAAGGCAAAAAAGAACAAATACGTGCTTGAGACAAATATCAAAGGGAATACACTGAAACCTGGGCAACAGATATATTTTTCATCAGGTACGCCTCTCAGGGAACCCGATACTACCAGGATCAGATTTCTGACAGCTGATTCATTGAAGCAAAGAGTTCATTATGAGTTTGTAAGAGACAGTTCCACTTCTCGTAAATATTACCTTAAGGCGGATCTTAAAGAAGACACTAAATATCAGTTAATCACCGATTCTGCATCGTTCGGGAACATTTATAATGAAAATATAGATTCAACAGGATATAGTTTTACAGTAAAAAAATCTGATTCCTACGGCAAGCTTACAATGAGTATTGTGAATTGTACTACCAGCTGTATCATTCAATTGTTGAATAATCAGGAAAAGCTCATAGCTGAGCAAATTATAAAGTCGGATGGGAAAGTGGTCTTCCCTCTTCTGGATGCCGGCAAATACAGGGTCAAAGTTATCTACGACCTTAATGGTGATGGTAAGTGGACCACGGGCGATTTCAATACGGGACGGCAGCCGGAACCAGTATCATATTATCCCAATGAGATCGATCTCAAAACAGGGTGGATAGCGGATCAGGACTGGGATATAAGCAAGCAGTTATTCAAGGAGCAAAAACTCAAGGAAAAGAAAACCCAGAAGAAATAACCGATAAAGTTTTATTTTTATTGATTATAAGAAATAAACATTTCCCGTTATGAAAGATGTTGTAGCAGGTATCGATATTGGAGGAACCAACATAATATTCGGACTGGTTGATACGGAAGGCAATGTTATTGCTGAGGACCGGCTTAAGACAGTCGATTATCCGGAAGCCGGGGATTATGTGATAGCACAGAATTCTGCATTAAGGGCCATGATTGGAGCAAATCCCGGTTACAGGCTTGCCGGTCTTGGGATAGGGGCTCCTAATGCAAATTACCATAAAGGAACAATTGAACTTGCTCCAAATCTGGTGTGGAAAGGAATTGTTCCTCTTGCCGATATGATGACTGAAAAGATCCAGGCGCCTGTTTTTCTTACAAATGATGCAAATGCTGCTGCCATGGGTGAGATGATCTTCGGAGCCGCAAAGGGGATGAAAGACTTTATTGTTCTTACGCTTGGGACCGGTCTTGGAAGCGGGATAGTAGTGAACGGTGAACTGGTATACGGACATACCGGTTTTGCCGGTGAACTCGGGCATATGACTATTGTCAACGGAGGTCGTGAATGCGGCTGCGGAAGACGCGGATGTTATGAGACCTATGCTTCAGCATCGGGCCTTGTCAGGACGGTTTTTAGCCTTTTCAGCGAACTCAGGGACCCAAGTGCACTCAGAGACCTTACGCCAACGGAACTTTCGTCTAAAAAGATCGTTGAAGAAGCTGAGAAAGGAGATAAAGTAGCTCTTGCAGCCATCAGTTATACTGCTGAGATGCTGGGCATCGGAATCACCAACGCGATTACTTTTTCAAGCCCTGAAGCAATTTTCCTGTTCGGCGGCCTGGTAAAAGCCGGTGAATTACTTCTTGCTCCTGTAAGAGATTATGTAGACAGGAATGTTATGCCAATCTTCAGGGGAAGAGTAAAAATTCTGCCTTCAAAAGTGTCCGAATCTAATGCTGCAGTACTTGGCGCCGCGGCTCTTGCATGGAACGCACTTAAGAAATAGGTATTTCCGGAATAATGATAGATAATTTATTATAATTTTGGTTCGTTAAGTTCCGAAGTAAAAGGCAGTAAAAAGTGAAAGGACCTTTATACACCGGATTATCAGGAGGATCAGAAACAATCTTATGCAGGGAATTTTCCTGAAAACCTGGTTAACTACTTTTTTCTGTCTTGCTCTGATCGCTGACATTGTGGAGCAGGGATTAGATTTGACAAGGGAGGATAAATAGAATAAATTTGATCAGAAATATTAAAAAGTAAACATCATGTTAAAAGGCAACGCACTTATAGGGCAATCAGGAGGGCCGACATCGGTCATTAATTCGAGTTTATCCGGTGTTATACAGACTGCCTTGCTGTCGTCATTCATTGAGAATGTATACGGGATGAATTACGGTATCGAGGGGGTCATGAAGGAATGGCTTTATGATCTGGGCAAACAGCCTAAGGAGGTCATAGAAGGTTTGAGGCACACTCCTTCTTCAGCGCTGGGGTCTTCCCGTCATAAGGTTCAGGAGCAGGATCTTCCCGTCATTCTTAATGTACTGAAGAAATTCAATATCAGGTATTTTTTCCTGATAGGTGGTAATGATACAATGGATACTATACACAGGGTGGAAGAGTACTGCCGCGGTGAGAAATATGAACTGAGAGGGATAGGTATTCCGAAGACTGTGGATAATGATCTTTTCGGCACTGATCATACTCCCGGTTTTGCATCCGCGGCCAAATCCAATATTCTGAATGTTATGCAGGCAGGGGTTTTGGCCCGCGACATGCAGAAGGTCGATAAGTTTGTTATTTACCAGACAATAGGCAGGGATGCCGGCTGGCTGGCAGCAGCAGCAGCAGTTGCTAGAAAGAAAGAGGATGATGCACCTCACCTCATCTATGCTCCGGAGTTCGATTTCAACAGGGAAAAATTCCTGAAGGATGTGGAAAAATGTATTAAGGACTATGGTTGGGTTTCCATTGTCTGCGGTGAGGGGATCAAGTATGAAGACGGAACGCCGGTGAGTGCATCAACCACAAAAGACAAGTTCAGCAATATTGAGTTCGGAGCAATGGGGGGAGCAAGTGTTGCAACCAATCTTCACAGGATAATTGCAGATGAATTTGGTTACAGGGGTGAATTTCAGATTACTGAATCACTTATTATGAGTGATTTCGTAAGGGCTTCTGCAATTGATCTTGAAGAAGCTTACCAGTGCGGTGTTGAAGCTGTTAAACTTGCGGCTGCCGGTGAATCGGGAGTAATGGTCAGCATAAAGAGGATTGCTAATCATCCTTATAAAGTTGAATACGGTAAAGTTCCCCTGAGGGAGGTTGCAGTTTCTGCCAAACCCATGCCGCTGGAATATTTCAACGCGGAAGGGAATCATGTTTCTCCGCTTTTCCTTGAGTATATGAAACCTCTTATAGGTGATCTTCCTGAATTTGTTAGACTGGAAAAGATATTCGCAAAATAATTTTTAAAATTTATAGAATGGCAAAAATATTTAATAAAGTCGCGTTGTCTGTCAATGCCCATCCCGATGATGCTGAAGCATGGAATGCAGGTGTTCTCAAACTTCTGAAAGACAAAGGCTATAAAATTATAATAGCAACCATGACTGGCGGGGACCTGGGAGGTTGCAAAATGGATATGGTGGAAACTGCACGGGTACGCTACGAGGAGGCTAAGAAGGCAGCTGCCGTACTTGATGCCGAATACTATACTTTAGGAGGTATCGACGGATTTTTATATGATACCAAAGAGATGCGTCTCAAAGTGATCTCACTCATCAGACAGGTCCAGGCAGGAGTTATTTTCACACATCTTCCCTATGACTATCATTCGGATCACCGGACAACTTCACTGATAGTTGAGGCTGCAGCAATGGTTTCAGCACTAGATACAGTGCCGGTAAAGGAGAAGCCGGTCGAAATCACACCGCTGCTTTATCATTCATCACCGCTTACTTTGTCAGATCCTCTGGGTTCACAGATCGTTCCTCCCCACTTCTATGTGGATGTCACATCAGTAATCGAGACAAAAAGGAAAATGCTTGAATACCATGTTTCACAGATTGACCTGATGAAACACATGCATAAGATGGACGATTTCTTTGGATTTGTCCTTGAAGGGAACCGGAATTATGGTAAAATGGTCGGCGTTGATTATGCTGAAGTTTACTGGCAGCATTTAGGAGGCGGTTTCCAGAAGGATCCGCAGATTCAGAATGATCTTTCAGAATTTCTCATTAATAAATTATCATAGCCATGAATTTAAAAGAGGAAAAGTATAACAAATTTGCCCTGGTTAGGGAAATGATGGAAACGCCCGATATTGTAAAAGCGTTTGATCCATCTGATGTTACAAGGTTTGCAAAAGCCGTTAAATCGCATAAGGGATTATTCCTTACAGGAGAAGGCAGCAGCAGGATTTTCCCGGCCAAACGTGCCATCTGGGCTTCTCTCAAATGGAATTTTTCACAGCCGATCGTCACAGAAGGAAGTACACAGGCCGAAGAATATAATCTTCAGGATTTTGCTGTATTCGCAGCATCTAATTCCGGTCAGACCAAGGAAGTGATCAGGCTCACGAACGCTCTGAAAAAGAAAGGTCATGGCGCAGTTTATGGACTGACCGCCAACCATAAGACAAAGCTTGAGGAAATAGCCAACGATACTCACGTTCTGAAGTGTGGCAAGGAAGATGCAGTTGCAGCTACGAAATCGGTTGTTGAACAGGGTCTGTTCTATGATGCTCTTATCCGTCACCTGCATGGAGTTAAAATGGGGAATTTCGGAGATTTTGCAGCCAAAACTGAAGAAGCCCTTACGCTTAAGATTGATCCAAAGATTACCGAGATCATAAAAAAAGCCTCCAAGATCTATTTTGCAGGAAGGAATACAGGCGTTGCAGAGGAACTGGCTCTCAAAACCAATGAAATAACAAGGAAGAAGTCTGATTATCTTGAAGGGACATTTGCTGTTCACGGTATTGAGGAAGTGATGGATAAGACAGAAGTAGTTATCTGGATTGAACCATTTCCGGAAGAAGAAGAAAAATTCAATGAATGTCTTGTGAAGGGAGTAGGTCTGAATATAATAGCTGTTTCAACCAAACCGACCATGTTCCCGACAATAATCATTCCTGACGCTGGTGAATATGCCGAATATGTGCAGCTTGCTGCAGGATGGAATATTCTTGTTGAAACCGGAGTTGCTCTGGGGATCAATCTGGATAAACCGGAAAGGGCAAGAAAAGTCGGCAACGAATATATAGCCGGATAAGAAGCTGGACTTTAAAGCAGGATGATCAGAACTCCTGACCTGCTCAGACATAACCTGTTCTCATGCCCTTCCCCTGAAATAAAGAGAAGGGCGGGAATAGGTTCGGAATAGGGCTGGCAGGCGCCGGAGAAAATTATCTTACAGAGCGGAATGAGTTTCTTTCCGTTCTGTTTTTTGTTGTGGAAGAAGCTCCTGCTGATATCAGTAGTAGCATTATAAATGAAGGATTTAAAGAATTTGGCTTATCTTTAAACGAAGAGATGTATATTTACATTTGTTATTTTTAATCTCCTCAATACTATGGCCAAGAAAGATGTAGCTGTGGGAATTGATCTCGGAGGGACAAATACGGTATTCGGATTTGTTGACCGAGCCGGGAACATTCTGGGTGAAGACTCACTCAAAACCGCTCATTATGAAGAGATTGAAGTCTTTGTTGCGGCTCTTTATGAAAAAATAGTGGTGACCAGTCAGAAGATAGGCGGAGGTGTAGCTGTTGTCGGATACGGGATTGGTGCACCTATGGGAAACATCAACAAGGGTACAATTGAACATGCGGCAGGGCTGCCATGGAAAGGAATTGTACCGCTTGCTGATATATTCAAAAGACACACGGAACTTCCGGTCGTTGTAACTAATGATGCAAATGCAGCAGCTGTAGGTGAAATGATCTATGGAGGAGCAAGGGGTATGAAGAATTTTGTGGTTATCACTCTTGGTACCGGTTTGGGAAGCGGTTTTGTTGTTGACGGGAAACTTGTTTATGGTCACGACGGCTTTGCCGGCGAGATCGGACATACAGCTATTCGTCCGGGACCTTCAAACCGTGATTGTGGATGCGGAAGGAAGGGTTGTCTTGAAACTTATGTTTCGGCAACCGGGCTTAAAAGATCGCTCCTGAAGATAATGGCCGACAGTAACGAACCGAGCGAGCTAAGAAAGCTTAGCTTCGATGAGCTTGATTCTAAAATAATCCATGATGCTGCCCTCAAAGGGGACCATCTTGCAATCAGGGCATTTACACACACCGGAAGAATGCTCGGCTTTAAGCTGGCCGATGTTGTGGCTCATACCAATCCTGAAGCAATTTTCCTGTTCGGTGGACTCGCCCTGGCAAAAGACCTGATCTTTGAACCTGCCAAAGAGTATATGGAAGAGAATCTTCTTACTATTTATAAGGACAAGGTTAAACTCCTGGAATCCGAACTGAGCACACAGAATGCCGCAGTACTCGGAGCCAGTTCACTCATCTGGTCGATGAAGGAGTCAAAGAGTTAACTATTTTATGCAGATATGGCAAACTTCAATGCGGTACTGAATCATATTCTTGGGATAGTTTTCATTATTATAGTCTTCTCACTGGCATATGCTTATCTTAAACCGCATCAGCTTCATAAGCGGAGACTGGTTTCGACCTTGTTGCTAAAATCTAGCTATCTGCTTTATCTGCTGATCCTTCTGATTATTATTTATCTTTCAGCGCTGGTAGACGGAGGGTTGGAAAAAGTTTTTCCAGGTGTTGAATTCTTTGCCTTTCTTATTGTCCTTTTTGTTCCTACTATCGGTATTTTTGCCCGCAAGCTGGGCCAGTTCAGTAAGAAAAGGGAAGGTTATAATTATTTCTTCACGGTTGTGAATTTCCTTGCAATATTCTCAATACTCGTAATGTACTTAGTCTGATCCGATTTATATGTTTCCAGAACAGAATATCAGGGGGAAGCAACCTTGTGACAAAATATTAAGCTATACAGATTAACCACTAAAATTTCCGTCAGATGATCAAGGAAAGAATTATAGGGTATATTGAACAAAGTATCAGACAGAACTGGGAAATTGAAGCTTTGTCTAATTACAGGGAAAACGGGTATACATATAAAGAGATCGCTGAACTGATCCTGAAGTATCATATCCTTTTCAAAGAATCCGGAATAAAAGAAGGAGACAAGATTGCTCTGGTCGGAAGGAATTCTGCGAACTGGTGTACTGTCTATCTTGCCACCATTACATACGGTGCCGTTATTGTCCCTGTTTTACCCGACTTCAAGCCTGAAGATCTTACGAATATTATCAGTCATTCAGATTCGAGGATGTTGTTCGTTGATGATAAGATCTGTGAAAGCCTTGATGTTGAGCGTATGCCTGAAATTATCGGAACAATTTCACTCGATGATTTCAGCCTGATCAGCTCGTCCGATCCGGCTTTCAGTAACAGTTTTAAAGATGTTGATGCAAAGTATGCTGCTGCATATCCGGAACTTAAAAAGGAGGATATTAAATTTTCCGATATCTCTAACGACGCGCTGGCTGTTATCAGCTATACCTCCGGAACAACAGGCTTCTCCAAGGGGGTTATGCTTACACACAACTGTCTTTCCTGCAACGTAAGGTATGCACAGAACCACATGCCTCTCGCTCCGGGTGATCCGCTGGTCTCTTTCCTCCCTCTTGCCCATACATATGGTTGTGCATTCGAGTTTCTGTTTCCTTTCACTTTTGGCTGCCATATCACAATTCTCACTAAGGTTCCGTCACCTCAGATTCTCGTTCAGGCATTCAGTGAGATAAAACCAAAGCTCGTACTCTCAGTTCCTCTTGTAATTGAAAAGATATTCAAGAAACAGCTTCTGCCGGTTATAAGCAAACCTCATATGAAGCTATTGATGGCAATCCCGGGAGTCAATAAGATCCTTTATAAGAAGATCAATAAAAAACTCACGGGGATCTTTGGAGGTCAATTTCATGAAATAGTAATCGGAGGAGCTGCATTTAACTCGGATGCTGAAAATTTCTTTAAAAAGATAGGATTCAGATTTACTGTTGGCTATGGAATGACCGAATGTGGACCTCTCATCAGTTATGCATCGTGGGATACTACCAGACTGGGTGCGTCGGGCAGGGCGGTGGATACTCTCGAGATTACCATAGATTCCACAGATCCGGAGAAAATAGTCGGGGAGATCATCCTTCGGGGTGAAAATGTCCTGGCAGGATATTACAAGAATGAAAAAGCCACCAGGGAAATTATTGACAGCGAAGGCTGGATGCATACAGGTGATCTGGGAGTGATTGACAGTGAGGGGAATATCTATATCAAGGGAAGAAGCAAGAGCATGATACTTGGTCCTTCCGGAAAGAATGTGTATCCTGAAGAAATCGAGTCCGTGATCAATAATAAAGACTATGTTACCGAATCGCTTGTAATTTCTGAGGACAATAAGCTTGTTGCTCTGATCTTTCCCGATTACGATATGATGAAACGGGATAATATCACCGAACAACAGCTCATTGGTATTCTTGATCAGACTAAAAAGGAGGTCAATGAAAGACTTCCGGAGTTCATGTCAGTTTCAAAATACAGGATACATCCGGAGGAATTTGCCAAAACTCCGAAACGCAGCATTAAAAGGTACTTATATACAAAAGAATAGATTCTTAAGATAACGCCGGGATTCTGCGCGCTGAAGGATGATGGTAACTGTTTTGTACGGTCCGGATGACTGAAGCGGCCCGGATAAAACTTCTAAGGGAATATCTTATGCAGCTTTACGCGGTGATTGTTGCTGGGGGAAGCGGACAGAGGATGGGAGCTGAGATCCCCAAGCAGTTTATTGAGCTTGCAGGCAGACCATTGCTGATGCATACAATTGAACGGTTCATTGCATTCAGTGAATCGATCGAAATAATAACAGTGCTGCCGGAGAACCAGCTGAGATACTGGATCGAACTTCAGAAACGGCATTCATTCAAAATCCCTCAGACAATTGTTATGGGAGGACCTACCCGTTTTCACTCCGTAAAAAATGGGTTGAAGTTCATAAGTGCATCCGGACTTGTTGCCATTCATGACGGGGTACGACCTTTCGTAAGCCTCGATACTATCAGAAGATGCTTTGAACTCGCTGGCGAAAAGGGGAATGCAATTCCTTCATTGCCATCGGTTGAATCGTTGAGGATTGTCGGTGATGCCGGGAATAAGCCCTTGGACAGGGAGATTGTCAGACAGATACAGACTCCTCAGGTATTCAGCGCTGAACTTATAAAGAATGCTTACCGGCAGGAATACCGCCCTGAATTTTCAGACGATGCCACTGTACTTGAATGCCTGGGAGAAAAGATCAACCTGACTGAAGGAAACAGGGAGAATATTAAAATCACAAACCCCGGAGATCTGTTTATTTCGAATACTCTGCTTACAACAATTTCCTGACCGGGTCAGGCTCGTATTGCGGCCTGAGAGTTATTTCCTATCTTGCACGGTCTCAACTTACCTGGTGCGGAATATAATGTCCTGCACCATAATTATCACGATATGAAAGGAAAATCATTAATATTGATTCTATTCATCCTTCTGGATTCAGGATGCGCGGAAGTGCTTAGTGTAATCAAGACCTCGGGCACCGGTCCTCTGACAGAGACTGAGGTAATAAGCGGTCTGAAGGAAGCCCTGATAACTGGATCAAAGAACTCTTCCTCAATACTCGGAGCAACTGATGGCTATTTCGGAGATGCCACCGTTAAAATACTTCTTCCGGCTGAAGCCAGGGTTATAATGGATAACCTCAGCCGTCTGCCGGGTGGAGAAAAGATGGTTCAGGATGTGATCCTCAGGATCAACAGGGCCGCAGAAGATGCTGCAAAGGAAGCTGCTCCTGTTTTTGCAGGCAGTATCAGGCAGATGACTGTCAGGGATGCCTTCAACATACTGAAGGGGAACAATGACGCTGCCACTCAGTACCTGAAACAGACTACTTTCAATGAACTGTATGCACTTTACAAACCTAAGATTGCCGCCTCAACAGCAAAAGATATCGTAGGGTCGGTGAGCACAAAGGAATCGTGGGAGACGCTGACCCGCAAATGGAACCAGCTGGCAGTCTCGGTTCCGGGCAAGCTTGCCGGACTAAAAAGCGTGAATGTTGATCTCGATGATTATCTCACACGAAAGGCCCTCGACGGGATGTTCCTGAAACTCGCGATCGAGGAGAACAAAATCAGGAAGGATGTATCGGCAAGGATATCCCCGGTGTTGCAGCGGGTATTCGGAAGTCTCGACAACAAAACAAAATAGAACAACGTAACAATATAATGTTTGAGAAAAGTATTTTAAACTATAAGGGACTCGAAGTTAAAGTTTCCGATCATGCCGATGAAGGCATATTGAATATATTGAATCATGCGGTGCAGGGTTCGGAGGGAGGTTTAAGGTTCTCATTGCAGAACATCGCGAAACGGATAGAAGCCTACAAGGATCAGATAAGATTTATTTCACTTTACAGAAAAAACAAGATCACGGGAACAGTCGGATCATGTTTCCGCATTTCAGGTCAGGGAAAGCTCCGTTATCCTTCATCATATATAAGATATCTTGCATTCCAGTCTGTTTACCAGTCAGACAAGGGCTGGAGAAACCGTACAAAGGAATCCATCCGCCCGGAAAAGGACATTAATTTCAAGCAAAAAACTCTTGAGCTCTTCAGTAAACCTCATATGCTTGATCTTCAGGATGTCTTTGAAGGGGACAAGCATATTATGTATGCTTTCGTGGAAAGCATGAATGAGAGATCCAAAAACCTGGTCCATCAGGCAGGATATGAGTATATCAGATCGTTTCTGACAGTCGCCTTCAGCCGCTTCTCACCGGTTGCCGACATCAGAGTTACAAAGCTCGCTGAGACCGACAGGAGACAGATGGAGGATCTGCTACGCGATTTTTACAGGGACTATTCGTTCTTTATGACCGATTATGCCTTTTATGAAAACAGATACTATGTTCTCAAGGAGAATGACCAGATAATTGCAGGAGTATGTGCCATTCCCACTACTTATAAAGTATATGATGTGCCGGGTATTTGGGGGTGGGTGATGATGAAAGTTCTCCCAAAGACTCCTTATTTCAGGCGCTTGTTCCGCCCTGGGGAGTTCAGTTACCTTGTGATGGATGCCATCTTTTGCAGGGAAGGAAAAGAAGCTTTGCTGGCCAGGCTGTTCGAATCTGTATGTGCAGCAGAAGGTTTCCATACCGGCCTGATGTGGCTTGACGACAGGAGCAGATTGTATGATAAGCTGAGGACAGGAGCAAGGATGGGAGCGCTGAACAGGATTCTGAACGCCAAGCCCGGGCTTGTATATGCAAAGTTCATTAACCTGACCGAGGAGGAGAAAGAACATTTTTATGATTCACCCGCATATATCTCAGGTTTTGATTTTTCATGAATATTGTCCTGAATGATTATGCCGGATAGATATGGAATTAATTTTTAAATCCATAATAATATGAAATACCGGTTATCAGCGATTTTGATGGCAATGCTCCTTGCTGTCACATTATTTCCTCTCAAAGCACAGGATGAGGAGAAACTGTATATTCCAGAAAAAGATCCGCTTGTTCTTGATAAGCTTGAAAAATGGCAGGATCTGAAGTTTGGCCTTCTGATGCACTGGGGACCATACAGCCAGTGGGGAGTCGTCGAGTCGTGGTCGATCTGTGCCGAGGATGAGCCCTGGTGCAGGAGGAATGACCCCGATTATGAAAAATACAGAAAGAACTACGAGAATCTTCAGACAACCTTCAATCCAGTGCAGTTTGATCCTGTAAAGTGGGCAAAAGCTGCAAAGAATGCCGGTATGAAGTATGTGGTCTTCACAACCAAGCACCATGATGGTTTCTGTATGTTTGATACCAGGCTCACCGATTACAGGATAACAGCCGACAAGACACCTTTCCATACCAATCCGAAAGCCAACGTGACCAAAGAGATCTTTGATGCATTCAGGGACGAGGGTCTCTGGGCAGGGGCATACTTTTCAAAACCCGACTGGCATTCGGAGTTTTACTGGTGGCCGAATTTCGCCACTCCCGACAGGAATGTGAATTATGACCTCAAAAAATATCCCGATCGCTGGGAGAGTTTTATCCAGTATACACAGGGCCAGATAATGGAGGTTCTTGGAGGTGATTATGGGAAGATTGATATTCTTTGGCTCGATGGCGGACAGGTTCACAAGCTCAATGACAAAGATGTTTACAGCTATGTCGACAAATTGAAAGGAATGTCAGGTAAAGAGCTTCACGACTATATTTTGTCACACGATCTTTCAGGTTCGGCATTCAGGGACCAGGATATCAGAATGGATCAGCTGGTGGAGAGAGCCAGGATGGCACAGCCAGGGATAATTGTTGTTGACAGGGAAGTTTACGGGAAGAATCAGAATTATCTTACACCGGAGAACAGGGTTCCGGATAAGGCTCTGCCATATCCGTGGGAATCCTGCATCATTTCGGGAGAAGCCTGGTCGTGGAAGCCGGACGCAAAATACCTGAGCGGTAAAGAAGTTGTGCAGATGCTTGTCGATATCGTTGTAAAGGGAGGCAACCTGCTTCTGAACATTGGTCCGGGCCCGCAGGGGCAGTGGCACGATGATGCTTATAAGCTTCTTGAAGATGTGGGAGCCTGGATGAAAGTCAACGGGGAAGCTATCTACGGTACAAGGGCGCTGGCTCCATACAAGGAAGGAAAAGTCTGCATCTCAAGAAAGGGTAATAATACGGTCTATATCTATTATATGCCGGAAGAAAATGAGGCGATGCCTTCTAAGATAGCAATGAGTTCGTATTCACTTCCTGCAGGTGCCAAAGTGACCATGGTTGGTCGGGGCACCAATCTTAAATGGCAGAAAACAGGGAACGGTTTTACTATAGAAATCCCGGGGTCGGTCAGGAAAGATCCGCCCTCGAAGTATGCATGGGTTATGAAAGCCAGTTTCTGAATTTTACCCGGATCCTCCGCTTATTTTAAGGGGAGGGTCCGGGTGAAGTTTCATTAAGGAATTCTATCAGGTTTCAAATAGGCTGCCAAGTATTGATCCTGCTTCTTTCCTTGTATTTTTTCCATATGGAGACAGCGCCCTGATAAGTTTTCTAATGGGCATTGACTGAAGCCATACTTTTCCGGTACCTCTCATGGTAGCAAGGAACAATCCTTCTCCTCCGAATACCATTGATTTAAGGCTACCTGTGCTCTCGATATCAAAGTCGAGGCTTGGATCGAAGGCAACAACACAGCCGGTATCGATCCGGAGTGTTTCATTGTTCAGCTGACGTTCTATAACGGTACCGCCGGCATGTATAAACGCTTTACCGTCGCCTTCCAGCTTTTCAAGGATGAATCCTTCGCCTCCCAGCAAGCCTGAACCTATTTTGCGGTTAAGAGTGACTGAAAGTTTTGTTCCGAGAGCGGCGCAGAGGAACCCGTCTTTCTGGACTATCAGTGAGTTTCTGATCTGGCTGAGGTCGACCGGAATGATTGTCCCGGGGTATGGAGCTGCAAATGCGACCCTGCTTTTGCCGTATCCGTGATTGGTAAAATGGGTAAGGAAAAGCGATTCACCTGTGATGATCCTTGATCCTGCAGAAAGCACTTTATCCATCAGGCTCTGGTTGGGGGTGGCGCCATCGCCCATTTTAACCTCGAAGGTGATGCCCTGTTCCATATAGACCATGGCTCCTGCTTCCGCGATCACTGTTTCGCCCGGATCGAGTTCAATCTCGACGAACTGGATATCGTCGCCGAATATTTTGTAGTCAATCTCGTGTGATATCATAAGTATTTAATTTATTGGTTATAATCTTAAGTTTCCTGCGAAATTTAACAATCTGTGATCAGTACACCAAATGATTGAATAAAATTATTATTTTTGCGACCATCAGCGGGACGTTAGCTCAGTTGGTTCAGAGCGCTTGCTTGACAGGCAAGAGGTCGCTGGTTCGATTCCAGCACGCCCCACAAATCAAGATTACACGTCGCTGGTCCTGACGTGCCTGACAAAAGAGTCAGTCAGTCAGGATGCTGTCGACTGGTGAAGAGCATCGGCTTTTGATGTTCTTAAACTGTAATAATTCACTCTCGATAGTAATTTTCAAAAACCAATGCTTCAAAGGAATTCTTAGCTCTAGATGAGAATTTGTATCTGAAAGCTGCAAAATTATTGACTTTATTCCTTTGAGTATCAAATATTCAACATGTTTGTAAATGTTCCGGGCGAAGATTCCAAAGAAAAGAGATGAAAGGACTATTGCCAGAGTAGTAGTCTATTCATTGCTTGCACCTGCAAGATCAGAGGTGTCGAACCATTTACTTGGCTAAAAACGCCACTTGATACAATACCGGATTATCCGGCAAACCAGTTGGAAAAACTACTTCCCAACAAATAATAACAAAATCCAAACACTTCAAAGGGATATTTCCCCAGACGGATACGTAGAGATTGATAAGCTTCTATAATAAGATATTTCACTATAGCAAGCTTCTCTCTCAGATTGAGCTACGCCATGTTGCAATCCATAATAATTTTGAACCACATGTGCAAATTCATGTATACCCCTTGTTTATGTTTATGTGTCTTTAGTGCTGCCATATTCCCAGGAGTATCATAACTATAGGGTAAAGTGACCAAAGCGCCTCATCTCGATAGTCTTAGTTTGGAAAGCTTATAGTCATTCTTCTATAGCTTCTCCAACAGCTTCTATCGCAGAAGAGTTTCCAAAAGCCTTCAGGTCCCGCTATGGGATTTAATATGGGTCAGACCAGAGCTTTACCGAATAATTCAAACGTTCCATCAAATGGAAAATATAGATTTCCCCGGCCGGATAAGTTAATCTTGTATAATTCTACGCTCAGTTAGAAGTTACCCGTCTTTACATAGAGAATACTTGTTGCGGAGTATTTAGAATTTGATTCATATTGCCATAATTTATAATCCATTGGGTCAATATTAATTTTTTTACTGCCCTTGTATATTTCAATGGTTTTTATAAAAAAAGTAATTTCATCTTCAAATACTTCGTTAATTGTCACACCCTGGTATATTAATACTTTCGAAGGTGGTGTTATCGTAAAAGATGATTGTGAGTTATTTTTGTAAACTATATCAATTTTAATATTTTGATCACATTCATTTTGTATATAGAAATCGTGATACGCTCGATGATCACATGAAAACAAAGTCATGGTAATTATAAATAATACTAAGTATTTCATATAGATTTAATTCTAAAATTAATCATTCCATTGCCACATCAATGGGCATTAGCTGTTTTTCCAGTTTTTTAATCCACGATAAACTAAACATATTCCAATAAATGTCAGAATAATGACTAATCGGTTCTTTTTCTGTCTTAATACAATCCCAATATTCACAAAAGTTAACCATCATCGTTTTATATTTTTTGCCACATAACGGCAGTCTGTCTAATAACCTCTTTCATTATTCCTTAAGTTTTATATTGGATATTTACTAATCGGTAAATGCAGCTGTAGTTATGATGGAATTTATCGAAACTATTCTCATTAACAATGTAAGCTCCGATTAACATTGCTGTTGCCAAACCAATTCCAAGTCCTAATACCGAAATAAATGAGTTATGCTTTTTGTTGATCAAACTCCGGCAGGACAATTTTAAATATGTTGCAATCACTTGTCGACTTATTTAAGATTCGTAATATTGATTATGAAACGTAGATCATCAGAGAATCACTTTTTCCATTGTCGATTCTTTGACATCATTTGGAAGGTTTAATAATTCCGTACTAAAATGATGCCATAATTGTAAATGCCAGATATACAATTATATAATTATATTAAAATCTCATATAGTAAATATATTTTACAGTTAATCGTAAATAAAATTTACAAATATTAAACTCTAACTTTTGCTTTACATCGAAAAGACAACGAACTTGATCATCTTTTTCAAGAGCAAAATTGACGAATCCTGGTTGGCAAAAAAGTATGTGTTTGGCAGCGTGGGCATGGTTGCAGGGATGGGCTGCCAAACTCTTGCTTGCGCATTGGATATTCGGGTATTGTGCTACAAACCTTACATATAACGTATGAGGCTAAGTATAGTGCGGGTTTGCGGAAGATGGAACAGTCGCGGTACCTGAAAACATGGAGCGTTGCACAAATTTCCGAATAGCTCTGAACCCCGCATTATATTTAGCCTTTGTAGCACGTTGGTTTTTTTAATCAGGCTAATAAAATCTCTGCTGGAATTTTCAATCCTTTATACAATGACTTAATCATCCCCAACGTAAGTCGTCTCTTTTTGTTCAAGATTTCACTTACTCTACTTTGGCTGCCAAGATATTGTACCATATCAGCAGATGTCATCCCCATTTGCTCCATACGAAATTTAATTGCATCAATGGGGTCTGGAGGGGCAATCGGGTAATGTTTCATCTCATAAGATTCAACTAATGTTACTAATAAATCTAGCTCGTCTCCTTCTGGAGTGTCCTTTTTAACTCCCCACAATTCTTCAATCCTACTTAAAGCAGAATTGTAATCTTGTTCTGTTTTTATTGGTCGTATATCCATAATTAAATCGTTTTAGCATCAATTTTATCATACTGTTTATGCGTTCCAATAAATCGTACGAAAATCACTTGAAAATCATAATCTATTGCAACTACTAATCTGTAATCATTGCCCTTTATATTAAAAACGACTCTTTCGTCTCCGACTATACTCGCATTTGTATATTGTTGTTTTAGTTCATTTGAATTTTGCCACTCTGCTCTTTTCGTATCATGATACCAAGCTCGCAAAGATGGCTCAGAATCTGAGTACTCTGGTTTCTCAAAAAACTCTCTTATAGTTCTAAATGCAATGATTCTCATGATGCAAATCTACAAAAATTAAATCATAATTCCCAATTTGGGATATTTTTCTTAGGATAAAGCTCGAGAGTTTTTTGTTCCAATGTGCTACAACGGTTGAGGCTAAGTATAGTGCGGGTTTGCGGGAGATGGAACAGTCAGGGTACCAGGTAACCTGAAGCGATGCACAAATTTCCGAATAGCTCTGAACCCCGCATTATATTTAGCCTTTGTTGTAGTGTCGTATGTTTTATTGTAATGTCAGGGCCAAGTGTCGGCCTAGTCCTTCTTCAAAAATTTTATAGAGAGTTGATATCTGGATATCAATCTTCCCATTTTCAACCCTTGAGATATAACTTTTTTTAGTCCCGGTCCTCTTAGCTAAATCATCCTGTGTAAGGTGTGCTTCCTTACGTGCTTCTTTTATCATCTCTCCAATTATGAATGACTTAGCTTTTATTTCAAAATTGTCTCTGGCTTTTGTTCCAAGCTTGCCATATTTAATGTCTAAAAGTTCGTCAAAAGTCCTTGCATCTCTAATCGTTTTCATATTATCACCCCTTCTTTTGTTTAAAATACTCAGCTTTTAATTTTAGTCCTTTTTCAATTTCTTTCTTGGGAGTCTTGTCACTCTTTTTTTGAAATCCATTGAAAAGTATTACCAATCGGCCAGAATCAAAGCAGCAAAAAATCCTGTAAATGTCACTACCAGTCTTAATACGTATCTCATATAATCCATCAGTCCCTTCAATATGTTTAATCAACCTTTCTGGAACCATGTCAATAGTCCGTATAATCTTAAAAACATATTCTATTTTTTCCTGTATCGATAAGTCCAGATCAATATAGAAGTCAATAAAATAGTTTTGAAAGAATATAATCTCTCTGGTCATGATGCAAAGTTAACATACATGTAAACAATTGTCAAAATATTTTATACATTTTTCTGAAGGGCCAACTGAAATATTTCCAAAAACATATGCACCACAACGTCCGCCGGTATGTGCTGTTGCCGCTTCAGTGTGCTTTAGTTTCGGGTTACCCGAAAGATAGCCAAATGAACCAACTTTAGCAACCCCTCAACCCGGCAATTGCATATACCGGCTGTTGAACTAAATCCCTGCGGGATAGCTAACAAGTCAAATATTAATATTTAAATGACAATATCATGATTTGTTTGAAATACATGCGTATATTTGATTTTAGAACTCACTTCAGAGTAATTTATTCGCTCCGGCAATTGCCTGATATTCAGTTGAGGTCAATTAAAAACCGTCATTAAGTACATAGACAAGGAAATTTCGCTTCTGAGGGGGTTGTAGTTCAACACGTAATATTCGCTGGGTCTTGCAGACCGCTCATATTCCTATTTATTACCGGCAGTTATTTCTTCTTTCTTTTTAATTTCAACCAGTCTTCAAGTATTAATTCCTTATCAGGTTCTAAATACATGTCTGTAATTTTTATTTGTCCAGTATTCGCATCTATTGATGTAAAAAGTAATGTGGTGTATTTCTCTAGTCTTGGTTGATCTTGAACTAGATCAATTTTCCAAGTAGGTACTGTGTCTGTTGGAAAATCTGTTATAACTAGATTATTACTTATTGTTGAATCTTTATACTTGTAGTCTAGGCTCTTTCTAATTTCTTTAATTTTAACTAACGCATGAAAGGCTGTTGAATCACTTATTTTATATTTTGAATTTGCTTCTAAAATATTTTTTTCCCAATTAATCTTTTCTGTTTGTAATTCTTTTAAGGAATCAGTTTTTAAAACTAAATTTCTGTCTAGTGTAGTTGCAATTTAATAATGAAACATTAACTTTGCAGAAATAAATCTGTAAAGTAATGAGGACTAAGAAATTTTCATTAAAAAAAACTGATCGTGAATTTCTTGAAACATTGGTTAAAACTGGCAAAAGAAACTCAAGAGAATTTGAGCATGCTTACATTCTGTTGGCATTAGACAAAGGTAAAAAGCATGAATTAATTGAGGAGTTTTATAATGTCAGCCGTATTACTATTTGGCGGATAAAGAATAAATATCTAAAGTCAGGATTAATTGAAGCATTAAAAGATGAACAGCGACCAGGACAACCGCCAAAGTATAAAGAGAAGGAACAGGCAGAAATAATTGCCTTAGCTTGTTCAAAGGCTCCAGAGGGCAGATCAAGATGGACAATAGAGCTTCTGGAACAAACATTAAGGCAGCGTACAGGTTTGGAAACTATAACACGAGAAACCGTACGGTTGATACTAAAAAAAACGAATGTAAGCCTTGGCTAAAAAGGATGTGGTGTATAGCTGCAATCACGACTGAATATAGAGAAAGGATGTATAAAATTTTAGATTTATATAATGAGCCTTACAATAGAGGGTTCCCTGTGATCTGCTTCGATGAGAAAAGCAAACAATTATTGGAAGATTCCCGTAAGCCAATACCGCTAAAACCAGGCAGTATCGCTAAATATGATTATGAATACAAGCGTAATGGCACATGCAATATATTTGCAGCTGTCGAACCGAAAGCCGGTAAACATTTTATTAAGTTAACAGAACAACGAACCTGTGCGGATTTTGCATTATTCATCCAATGGCTTGTTGACAAAAATTATAAGCATGCAAAGATGATAAGAATAGTACTGGATAATTTGAATACGCATTTTGAGAAATCTTTATATGAAACATTTTCAAAACAAGAGTCACGCAGAATCTTAAAAAGGATCAGGTTTATCTACACACCCAAACATGCAAGCTGGCTGAATATGGCTGAAATAGAAATTAACATGATGCAAAAAGAATGCTTATCCAGAAATATCGGAAATAGAACGGATCTGATTAGAGAACTGGAATCATGGGAAAATCAAAATAATATGGATAAAAGAAAAATCTACTGGCGTTTTACTCATGAAAAGGCTGATAAAAAATTATCAAAATATTATGTTTCGTAATTAAATTGTCTTAACCCGAATTATTCATACTTAAAATAAAAGTTGACCACTTTCAGTATTTTTGACCCCAGCATTTATTTTTTACACATTCTTATCATTTTCCATATCCAACTTGTTCCCATAACGGGAAATTTAGTGATTTTTAATGTCTTTTTGATACCTTTTTTGATGCAAGTAGGCATACTTATCCCATGATTGTTTGATATTTTGTGTATTATTTCAGCTTTTGAACTTCGTTTTTAACATTGCAGAATTACTTTCGAGAAAAGCTCTTGATACGGAAAAGCGCTAGAAAGCTTTATCAAACAATACTTTACTTTTGTCTTAACATATCCGGCCACTTTAAGCAAATTCAACCGTATGCTTTGAAGACTCCATGTGTGGCTCACTTCAAATTCAGTCTTGGTTATTGCTACTTTCACCAGCCTTAACAGTTCATAGGCAAGACAGGCTAACATGAGCCTAAAACTGTTTGCCCAGAAGGAGTGGCAGCTTAGACGATCGGAATAACAATAGTTTTTTATGTCTTTGATACGGTTTTCACAAGTTTCACCACGGCGTACATAAAACTTTGTATATAAGCTTTCTGCATCATAATTACCCATACTGCTTACATAAAAGCGAACATTCATCCCAAGCCCTGTCGATTCGACCTTGGCATATACTCGTCGGGGTTTATCCCAACTTACGGCCTGATATTCAAAAGGTCCAACAAAACGCTGATGTTCCAGACTTTTATCTGCATATTGTTCTTTTACTTGGTTATAATCGTTGCTAATAAACCTGTTTAGCACTTGATTACCTCTAAGACCCATGCAAAATTCTAAATGGGAATATTCTGAAAGATTGAAAAAGTCTGTATTGCTAAAACCTGCATCTGCCCTGATAGTAATCTGAATATGTGGGAATTTTGCACGTATGGCTTTAACAATACGATTTAATATCTTTGGCATCCAACGTGATGTATGCACGTTTCCAGGGCGTAATACGGGTAAGATTAGTTGTCCGGTTATGCCATCAAAAAATACCAGTTCGTTATACATAAATTGGCCATGATGACCATTGAACAAGCTCAGTTGCTGTGCGCCATGGGTGGGATCATCAGTGCAATCAACATCAATAATTACTTCAGATTGCCCGGGTTTAATGCTGTTTACGTAACGTTCAATAAACTTTGCATATAATGCAAATATGGTGCGTTTGCTGATATTGTTTTCGAAGCGGCTCAAGGTAGGCTGTGAGGCTAAATCGCCGGCTAAAATCATCGATAATATAGGATCTTTGCGCAATGTGTCACTATCATCGCAATCTTCATAACCTAAAGCCATTAAGTATATGCGTTGTTTTAACATCTTTAATAGGTCGTGTTTGACCAGTAATCCAGACCTATAATCGGGTATAACGCTTACTAAGTCTCTAAGCATTTTGTGTTTACGCTCTATTTGATTAAGTATAAGTACCCCACCATCACTGCTGATCTTTTCGCCACTAAAATCGTATTGAATCGTCTTAAATTGGGTCGAAAATGCTATATTTGTTTCTTTCATTTTGGGTGTAATTGATTTGACATTTAACTAATTCAAATATAAACAATTACACCCATTTTTTATACATTCGTATGAATAATTCGGGTTAACACTAGTCTTGTAGAATTCTGTCCACAAGAAACAGTCAGGATTAATAGAAAAAGTGAAAGTTTTGTTATAGTTTCTGGAGTTTCCTCAAAATTTAAGTGTAATAATTCTGATGTGCTGATATAATGGGAGATTATGAACTTTAGTAAGTGAAAGGCATACAAAAATTGAGTTTCCTCAAAAAAAATGCGTCCAAATTACGAACTTGGCATTTAACGAAAACATCAAGACGCAAATGGACGCAAATTCTTTATTAATGAACCGGTTCAAGATGCAAAGTAATAAATTTTCAGGAACTATTTCAAGAAGTCTTGGCAAAGTTAAAAAACGATTGGTTAAAGAGATGATTTATGGGATACAGGCATCAAAAGACGTTAAGCTTTCCAATATAGGGCGAGCATTAATGGAATCTGTTCCACTAATAAAGACTGAAGACAGGCTAAGTCGCAATTTGGGTGACGAGGATCTAACCTCCACGATTAATAATAATATCCTGCGACTGGCCGATGACAAGGTTGATGAAACGATGGTTATAGCTATTGATCCGGGCGACATGATGAAACCATACGCTAAGGTGATGGAAAATTTGTGCAACATATATGATGGTAGCAGCCACAACCAGGCAAGAGGTTATCATCTGTGCCAGGTAACAGCGGCAAATCTTTCTCACGACAGAATAGTGCCATTATATTGTGAAGCATATTCAACAGAAGCCGAAGATTACCCCGGGAGCACTGAAAAACTCATTGAGATTATCAGAAAAGTCAAAGAATATACTGGTACCACAGGCACTTGGGCAATTGACAGGCAAGGTGATGATACTGATCTGATCCGCTGTTTCACTGATGAGACCCTGCAATTTGTTACACGATTAAAAATGTCACGATACCTCCATTTCGGTAAAAATATAAACAGGCAGGTTAAGGCAGAGCGTATCGATCGGCATGTAGAGTTAAGACACAAGGCTCACATATATGTATCAAAAGAGGGGAAAGAGGAATTTATCCATTTAACGTATGGCGCTATTACAGTGGCTCTGCCAGAATACCCCAATGAATGGTATACACTTGTTATTGTTAAAGGATTTGGGAAACTGCCAATGCTGCTTTTGACTAATAAACAGGTGAATATCAACAATAATAAACAGCTTTGGCAGATTGTAGAAATTTACCTTACCCGCTGGAAGTGTGATGAATGTTATCGATATATCAAACAATCATACAATCTGGAAGACTTCAGAGTTTTGAGTTATACTTCAATACGTAACATCACGGTATTGGTACATGCAATAGCTTATTTTACAAGTATATATCTGGGAATATCTTTAAAACTGAAGATCATGGTTCAAAAAATTTTCATCCTCTCGAAAAGATTTTTTGGAGTACCCTCATTTTATAACTATGCAATGGCTGATGGAATCTTTGAACTTTTAAAACACTCGAAACGAGGATTATCTGAATTCAGAGGTAGAATTGGACCCCATCATGACAGGTTCCAGCTATCTTTATTCCCAGACTAACCATTTTTTGAGGAAACTCCAGTATAGTTTTCATGTTTGTTCAATAATTGCCGGTAACGTTTGAGGCTAAGTATAGTGCGGGTTTGCGGGAGAAGGAATAGTCGTGGTACCAGAAAACCTGGAGCGAAGTACTAATTTTTCGGATGGCTCTGAACCCCGCATTATATTTAGCCTTTGTTGAACTAAATCCCTGCGGGATAGCTAATACGTTAGATATTAATATTTAAATGACATTATTATGCTTTGTTTGAAATACATGCGTATATTTGATTTTAGAACTCACTTCTAAGTAATTTATTTGTTCCAGCAATTGCCTGATATTCAGCAGGGGTCAATTAAAAACCGTCATTAAGTACATAGACAAAGAAATTCCGCTTCTGACGGGGTTGTAGTTCAACACCTAATAATCGCTGGGTCTTGCAGACCGCTCATATTCCTATTTATTATGGGCAGTTTTTTATAAGAGATTCAAATTCTTGATTTAGTTTAATAAATTTCTCTTCGTGGCATTTTGGACAAAATTCCTTTCCACCTTTCTTCATTGGGGTCACAGTTTTTGAACTGCATTTTAAACACTGAAGACCTGTTTCTCTATATGCTTTTATACCGTGATCGCAATTGGGTAAAGACTTATATATTTTTACATATTCAGTCATGGGATAATAAATTGGTAAATCAAGATATTCTAATGATTTTAATTTACATAAAGGGCTTAGGTCCTCAGAAATTGCGTATGTACTTGATAATTTCAAGTATCTTAACTCTTTTAAGTTAGTTAGAGGAATAAAGTCTTTAAGTTTCTGTTTTCCAAACATCCCTCCTGAAATTATTAAACCCTTCAAGTCATAAGCAAGCTCTATACCGTCTAATTCTGTCAAATTTTTAAGCTCATGGATTTCTAACCATTCTAATCCTTTTAAGGTCTTCAGAACACTCAAACTTGTTAGATGTGTTGAAGAAGAAATATAAAGTCGCTTTAAGTTTGTAAGACTTTTTAAATTTTAAAAATTCTCAATTTGACTCCATTTGATAAATAAGGAGTCTAGATTCTGTATTTTACAAGCAGCATCAAATAAATTCTGATGGACTTTACTGAAAAAACAGAGTCGTTTTACATTTCTCAATGTCGGTAGGAATTCACACCATTCGTTTATTACAGCTATTTTTTTTTTGTAGGTAAATTCAATTGAGTACAAGCAACATTTAACCTGGTCGAGCCATCATATTCAGAAACATATGAAATAGGGTTAGAAGAGCCATCCTCTCCAAATCTCCAATCCCATGTTAAAAAATTATATTTTGTATTATTCATAGGTTTCTGGTCTAGGTGTTAAAATTGCCCATAACGTTCGCAGGTATGAACCGTTGCGTCCGTCATAGCGCTTTGTTGTCTGGTTATTGCAAGATATGCAAATGAACAAACTTATGCAAACTCACAACCAGCAATGGTTTATACCTGCTGTTGAACTAAATCCCTGCGGGATAGCTGACACGTCAGATATTAATTTTTAAATGACATTATTATGATTTGTTTGAAATACATGCGTATATTTGATTTCAGAACTCATTTCTGAGTAATTTATTCTCTCCGGCAATTGCCTGATATTCAGTTGGGGTCAATTAAAAACCGTCATTAAGTACATAGACAAAGAAATTCCGCTTCTGAGCGGGTTGTAGTTCAACACGTAATAATCGCTGGGTCCTGCAGACCGCTCATATTCCTATTTATTGAACTAAATCCCTGCGGGATAGCTAATACGTTAGATATTAATATTTAAATGACATTATTATGCTTTGTTTGAAATACATGCGTATATTTGATTTTAGAACTCACTTCTAAGTAATTTATTTGTTCCAGCAATTGCCTGATATTCAGCAGGGGTCAATTAAAAACCGTCATTAAGTACATAGACAAAGAAATTCCGCTTCTGAGCGGGTTGTAGTTCAACACCTAATAATCGCTGGGTCTTGCAGACCGCTCATATTCCTATTTATTGTGTTTAGTTGTTATTTTTTTACCCTTTGGTCAATGATTCTGTCACCGGGATCTCGGCGACAATCCCAAATCATTACAATTAAAATAATTTTGTCAGAAATTTCGTAAACTATCTGGTAGTCGCCTGTGATCAAAACTCTAACTGATTCTATTTGAGATTTTAATCCTATCAGGGGATTATTTGTAATGAGCTTTAAGCTCCTGTTTATTTTAGAGTTTAGTTTTTTGCTATAAGAATTAGATGAGTTTCTGTTTATATAAAATTCAAGGATGTCAATGAGGTCTAATCTCGCTTCAATCGACCATTCTATTTTGTATTTAGCCATTGGTCAATCTCTTTTTGCAAAGTATCATTGGAAATGGATTGCCCTCTTTTTAGTTGTTTTCTGCCAGATTCTATTCGACTCTTCTGGAAATCAGAAAGTTTATACACACTCTCGTTAACTTTTGATTCTATGATAGTTTTAATTGCTTTCAGGAAAGAGTCATCATCAATAAGAGACAGCTTTTCAATAATATGATGCCTTAGCTCAACTGTACTCATGATTTTATTTTTTTACGAAGTTAGTCATTTTATAAAAAATCTGTTTGAGATAAGGTCAAAATTGTCAAGATGGTAGTTCGTGAACAATTAAACACAACGTTTGAGTGTAGCAGCAGTAAGGGATTGCGGGCTACATTCTTATCCACCGACACCGAAGTTTGAGCGGGGCAGAATGTTTGAATTAACACTAAAACCCTTATTGCTGCTACACTTTGTTGAACTAAATCCCTGCGGGATAGCTAACAAGTCAAATATTAATATTTAAATGACAATATCATGATTTGTTTGAAATACATGCGTATATTTGATTCTAGAATTCACTTCTGAGTAATTTATTCGCTCCCGCAATTGACTGATATTCAGCAGGAGTCAATTAAAAACCGTCATTAAGTACATAGACAAAGAAATTCCGCTTCTGACCGGGTTGTAGTTCAACACGTAATAATCGCTGGGTCTTGCAGACCGCTCATATTCCTATTTATTAGCGAAAGTTAATCTTCAACAATAAACATTAAGTCTTTCAAATCCTCTGGTTTCGCTTTATTAGGTTTTCCAAATGCAATTGGTTTTTTAATTTGTCCAGCACTTTCCATAATATCAAGTATATCCCACATAATTTCATGGTACAATATTGTAATCGCATGACCCCTTTCTATGTTCGGGGTAATTTGCAAGAACCTTTGAATAATCGATATTGTTGCTAAGATATTGTACGATTATATTTGCTATACTCGTTGATTGGCTGTAAATCACATCTGTACTATCCGCTCTTATAATTGGAATTTGCAAATTGCCTTTTTTATCAAATAATTCATTCCCCTCAAATGTCTTAAAAACGTCAGGATTAGTCACTCTTCCGTTTTCATTGTAATCATTAAGCATTTTTCTAAGCATTTTATAATTTAATACTGAAACACCTGAATTATCGCTCCAATTCACACTTATCGATAAGTTGCCCGATGATAAACTATTTGTTCCACAGGAAAATTCTCTTTTAGGTTCTATCATCCACATCACTCCGTCCCAGAAAGGTTTATATTTGGTTATCTTTGTCTCTTTAATTACTCCATTCTGCTCTAAAATATCCCATACAATTCCATCAAGTACCAATGCAAAAAATAAAGAATAGCTATTTCTTTGTAATCCTTTTGTTTTCAATGTTTGTATTAAAAGTTCATACTCCTTTTGTAGTCTTGGAATAATTTTGCCAGCTATAACCTTTGTTTGCGCACGTAATTCAATAGCTTCATCCCTTGATAAAATTGGAACAGTTGCGTAGAATACGGAATCTTTTACCTCAATGAGTCCGGATGCTTCTAACAAACTAATTTGACTTTGATTATATTTAACACCCAATCTGTCCAACTCTTTAAGTGTTCGTCCGTTTTTTAATCCAAACAATATTTCCAAATTATTGTCCATGTCTAATATTTCTTTTGGATGTTCTAATCCAACACTACAAAAGCAAATATCATCATAATCCTTTATACTTTCCTTGAATGAATTTTGGGAATGTAGAATTCCTGTCATTCCTGAAAAAAAAAACGATTAAAAGTAATTTCTTCATGTGACTGATTTTTTAAATTTTCGCTAACGTCCGCGTGTATGAACCGTTGCGTCCGTCATAGCGCTTTGTTGTCTGGTTATTGCAAGATATGCAAATGAACAAACTTATGCAAACTCACAACCAGCAATGGTTTATACCTGCTGTTGCACTAAATCCCACCCCGGAAATGGGGCGGGATAGTTTTGTGTTTCCGTATTAATTTTATTTACACAAACAATTTAAAATTATGGAAACACGAACAAAGCTAAGAAAAAAGTCGTTCACAATCGTAGAACAAGCCATTTCGCAGGTAAAGGGCTTCGAAGAACTTTACCAGGATTTTGATGATAAGATCCGGATATCAGGACAATCATCTAGTACATTAAAGAATTATGCAAGGAAAGTAGCCCAGACTTGTATACATTTCGGTAAGTTGCCACAAGACATCAGTGAGAAGGAATTGAACAAGTATCTTGCTGACCTGACTCGACAGAGTAAAGTACCTTCGTTTAGTAACTTCAAGTTTACAGTGTATGGACTACGTTATTTTTTTCGTCTGCTGGGACTTGACGAGAGAGTTGTCGAGTTGCCTAGTTTAAAACATGATAAGAAATTACCTGTCGTACTCAATTATGAAGAGTGCAAGGCATTGTTTAAAGCGCCTGAGCTACTCAAGCACCGGGTTCTGCTTGCCCTGATATATTCAGCCGGACTGCGTGTACGAGAAGCTAGCCGTTTACGTTTATCTGACATCGACTCGGGCCGTATGATGATACACATCCGTCAAAGTAAGTTCAATAAGGACCGGTATGTTCCATTGTCTCCACTGATGCTTAAAGGATTACGTAAGTATTGTCAAAAGTGTCTCCCGGTAGATTATTTGTTCAACGGAAGCAAACCAGGCTCCCCACTTAGGGAACGCGGCATACAATGGGTTCTTCGTGAAGCTGCAAAAAAGTGTAAGTTACAGAAAGGTATCAGCGTACACTCACTCAGGCATAGTTATGCTACACATCTTTTGGAATATGGTATGGATATCGTATCGATCAAGGAACTGCTTGGTCATGGGAGCATAGAAACCACTATGATTTATCTGCATGTAGCAAAACCTACACGGAGCAACCTGTTCAGCCCTATCGACAGGTTGTATAAAAAAGGTTGAAGCCAAAGCATGAACTGGCTGAGGTAATTGATCGGTTTGAGGAGGATTTTGAAACAAAGCATTCACCGAATAGCTATGTGAAGCGAACCTTGAGTGCACTAAAGCGTTGTCGTACATCGTCATTGGGCGGACATGTTGATAAATGCGATGAGTGCGGTCATATCCGCATTAGTTACAACTCTTGCCGTAACCGTCATTGTCCCAAGTGTCAGAATACCCAGCGGGAAGCATGGGTGGAAGATCGGAAGCAGGATTTGCTTCCGGTCCCATACTTTCATGTTGTTTTTACTGTACCCGATAAACTCAACGGTCTGTTTATTGAGCATCCGGCAGATCTTTACAACCTTCTGTTTGCCTGTGTATGGGAAACAATAGCTCAGTTCTCTTACACTCAGTTGCATGCAGAAACAGGCATGGTAGCCATATTGCATACCTGGGGGCAAAATCTGAGCCTGCACCCGCATATCCATTGTGTTGTTCCTGGCAAAAGAAGATGCCACAAATGCAGAAGTTTATTGATGGCCTGTACAAAGACGATTGGGTTGTTTACTCCAAAGCGCCCTTCGCGGGGCCGGAACAGGTAATTGAATATTTGGGCAGATACACTCACAAAGTAGCTATAGGCAATCATCGACTATTAAACGTGGATGAATCGGGCGTGCGTTTTAGCTGGCGCGATTACCGTGACAATGAAGAAAAGGTCATGTCTCTTGTTGGTACAGAGTTCCTGAGACGTTTTTGCATGCACATACTTCCTAAAAGATTTGTTCGTATCCGGCATTATGGACTACTTTCCACTGCACGACGCCAGGAGCTTCGGGAACTTCAACAGGCCTTTGGGATCAATACCCCAATGGTCAGAGAAAAGAAGCACTGGAAAGAAGTTTGCAGGCAGCACCTTAAGTACGATCCTGATATATGTCCGCAGTGTGGCAAAGGTCATATGTCAACTATCGAGATGTTTTTTGGCCCACGTCCACCGCCGCCACCTGCGATAGCACGAATTGAAGTTTTTTTAAATCGTAGATAATCATTGAAACCGTTCTAAGAAGGACATGATAAATTATTGCATATAAGTCAGGAAATCCTGATCAGGCTGTTCCTCTTATCCTTGTAAAATAAGGGTCGTACTATTTGTCGAGCCATCGGTGGCAAGTAAATGATCCGCCTCCAACTCTTCTGAAAGAGACACAAAATATTGAATCCCCATAGTAATAAGTTCTTTCTAATGAGCATCAGCAGGGATGTCGTGCAACTCGGCTTCATGTTGGGTCTGAAAAAGACCACACGAAGCCTTAACTGTTAGGCACTGGGCATTTATTTCAAGTCTCCTTTACCTATAAGCAATTTGTTGTCAACGAATATTGTATCTTTTTCAATTATTATCGTTTCTGTTTTGTCTTTAATGTTTTGATGAATTTCATATTCTTCTGGTCTCAATGAATGACGTTTAACAAATCCCAAAAAATATTTCCTATCTACCGTGTAGGTTCGGAAATCACCTCCAAATGCACCTTCATCTGGACTTCTATAAATTGAAAAATAAGTATTATTTGAAATTTTCTTTTCAAATATCTGCCGATACCCATTTCCAACAAATAGGTCATTAATAAAAAATACCCCAAGAAAAATTATAGAAAAACTATTTATTATAATAAGAATCACACCAATTGTCAGCAAAGAATATTTAACTACTTTCTTCTTAATTAAAAAAGTCAAAAGAATTGGAACTATCCAAACAAAGAAGAATAATAGTTTCATGATATTTTCAATAACAAGATATTTTGAATGAATTTCATTCCTTTCAAGTATCAATTCAATCAAGATAAGTGTTATCCAAGTAATACAAGTATAAATAATTCCTTTTTTCATGCTAGTTAAAGTTTTCTCATTGCCTGCCTTGTGCCTAACTTGTTTGTACCCCTGATTTTTTCATACTTTACAGCCTGATAAGGTTGTGTAAGCCTGAAAACAATCAGTATTTATTTTCATTATTTCAATCCACGTAAAAGCGTTAGGCAAAGATAGATATATCTTCCTTCATCCTGATAAATCCGGATTTAGTCCTTTGAGAGCAATCTTACCCGGAATTATACATATCCATTCACTTTTCACGGAATGGGTAAGCTCCCTGTGCTCCAGACGCTTCGGTCCGGATCTCCACTACGTTCCGATCTGTGCCCTTCCACGCTTTCGCCCCGTCAGTCACATAAGCCAAATCAACCAACAAACAGAAAAACAGCACATTATACCGCTTATGCCTAACCTTTAACTTTCACTGTCACTAAATTAATTAAAACCCCGGATTTGAGTCATCATTCTGTCGTTTTTTTCCGATATAATTAATTCAGAATACGCGCTTGCAGAATAAAGCGCTTATTCCTGCAAGAAGCAAACAATTTTCAGCATATACAACGTGGCATTGATTGACTAACGCGAGCCTTGTGCAGTTATTCAATATGTTTCACGTAATACTTGTTCATGTAAACATTGATGATCTTTAAGACCTGATACAAGCGCCGAAAACCAGTTAATTCGCAAAACAAGCTTTCTTAAATGAGGAAATATTTTACAGCCTGTGTAAAATTATTTAACGCAAGACAAAATCCAAAGAATAGATATACAGGCCATTGGCTCGATGGCACGGATCTTGTCTAAGTAATTATGAGGTTTTAAACTGATGCAGGTACTTAGCCTGACTCTATACACTCATTTTTAAGTCGGCTAAGAGTTTTTCCTGATATAATTTTCTGGGAAAAGGGATAGAATCTGTTTGTTAATTATGTGACCGGATTTATTATTAGCTTCAAATTGAGACTTAAATGCAATGAACGGCAAAATCAACAGGATAAAATCATGAAAAACGACCTGAAAATTATAACCAGAAATCTGATTAAAAACCCAGTATTCGGAATTGTGATCATTTCAGGATTTGCATTTAGTCTCGCCATTTCAATTCTCCTGGCTTCCTATGTTTTTAATGAATCAAGTTATGACAAAGGGTTTCCCGATGTGGATAGGATCTACAGACTATGTGTAAATAATGGCATAACCAGCTTCAGGGCAGATAAGGTTGATGATATCAGGAAAAATTATCCGGAAATTGAAAGAGTATGTCGTTACGAAAATGGCTCCGCGGATGTCGTATCCGGCAAATCTCCTTTCAGAATTCAAAATCTTGTAAAAACAGATAAAGAATTTTTCAAAATTTTTTCATTGCATATCCGAAGCGGAGATTCAGATGAACCTTTACCTGATAATAATAGCATTGCAATAAGCGCTTCTTTAGCCAGGGAAATATTTGGGAATTCTGATCCTTCTGGTCAGGTTTTAATTATCAACCATAGTAAGAAATTTACTATTACTGCCGTTTTCGATGACTTGCAGCAAAAATCAAGCATACTGGCAAATGCTGTTATCAGGTGGGAGAATGTGCCCGATTTCGGCGGTGAATGGAGAGACGGACTATGGTATTCAAGACTATTCATTCAGCTTAAAGACAAAAGCGATCCCGCGCAATTAGCCATGAAACTGTCGAAGGATTATGCTCAGGATCATTATCTGAAGCAAAACTTCAGGCTATTACCGTTAAAAAATTCCTATATGAGTCCATTAACGATGGACAATTCCAGTCAGACACTTCATGCTGATCTTAAATCAATCACGTTATTCGGAATAGTAACAATATTGTGTTTACTGATATCTGTATTAAACTTTGTTATTCTTTTTACTTCCAGTCATCTTGACCGTGTCAAAGAAATTGGAATTAAAAGAGTTACAGGAGCAGGAAGATATCAGATTTTCCGGCAATTTATTACAGAAACCGTTGTTATCAGTTTATTTGCTTTTATCCTGGGCATATATATAGCCTTGCTTTTTGAGAAACCTTTTGAGGCATTGATACATAAAGAGCTTCCAGTACTGTTGGCCCTTCATTTTCCGAATATATTATTTGTAATCCCAGGAGTACTGATATTAGGTGTATTGTCAGGATTTTATCCAGCGGTTGTTATTTCAAGATATAACCCGTCTTCAATATTCGGCGATTATTCCGGAAGGGAAAAAGTCAGAATGAAGAATGGATTATCGGTGTTACAATACCTGATTTCTATAACCATGGTTGTAGCATTTATCATAATGACCCGCCAAAATAATCTGCTTACGAATAAAGATATCGGATTCACGAAGGAACAGCTTATCAATATCGATATCCCCTGGGAAATTAAAGGCAAGTTACCATTGATAAAACAAAAATTATTGGGTAATCCCTATATTAAATCATGTACTGTTTCACATGGAATACCAGGTAGGGTAAGCCTGTGGGGAGCATGGAGCGAAGCAGGAGACAAGTATAACTACAATGGGAATATACCATTTTTCACAGTCGATCCGGATTTTTTCAAGGTTTTTGATGCTGAATTTATTGAAGGAAGAGGATTCCGAGAGGATGACTGGGAAAAATCAGTTGTAATAAACGAATCCGCGTTCAGATTAACAGGGTGGAAATCGATTGACGGGCAAGTGCTCAAAGGGATTCCGACACCTGAACAAGCTTTCGGAGGCGCCAGTAAAGAAGAGATTGATAAAAACTCTCTTAAAGTTGTGGGTGTTATAAGAGATATAAATGTTGAAAAGCTGAATCAAGCTGTTTCTCCGACAATATTTGAGTGCTCTGATCATTTTGGGATCAGTTATTTAACCTGCAGGGTGATCCCCGGCGACTATCCAGGGGTAATCGCTGATATGAAAAAAACCTGGAACGAGGTGTGTCCGGATTTTGTTTTTAAGTATCAGTTCTATGATGAATGGCTCGATACGCTCTATAATAATGAAAAACAGACCGCTTTAATAATAAAAACATTCACTTTACTCTCAATAATCCTGACTTGTCTTGGAACTTTTGGAATTATTTATTTCGTTTCAAGACGAAAAACAAAGGAGATCGGTGTCCGGAAAGTTCATGGGGCAAAGACTATTAACATACTAAATCTTCTGATCTGGGACATCTTTAAATGGATCATTATTGCTTATATAATAGCTCTTCCTCTCTCATATTTTATTATGAATTCATATCTGCAAGGCTTCGCGTATAAAACAACGCTTAACTGGTGGGTTTTTGCATTAGCAGGCTTATTTGCACTGGGGATTGCCATAATTACAATAATTTGGCAAAGCATGAGTGCAGCAAGAAGAAATCCTGTTGACTCGTTGAGGTATGAATAGTATTAATAACCTGAGCCAGTATTTAAATATCCGGCGGGTAATCAGATCTGATTGAATGAATCAGAGAAGCCGCTGGTATTAATATCAAAGTTATATACTGAAGCAGATTCATCTCGTATTTCAACATTAATAACACCTTCACTCTGAAGCATGAAAATCCTGAACTGACTATAATCGTTGTTATTTTTTTCAATAAGCAGTCCACCTGTTTTGTTCCATCCCCTTGAGGATGTCAGCTCAATTTCATTACCAGCAGAATTTTTCATTCTGATATGTGCCGGTCCGCTGTATTTTTCGATTGGGTTGGATTTTTTAGACAGGTGCAACAGTATCCCGGCAGTATTTTTATCGACAATAATAACTGCGTTCAGATAATCTTTTGGCACGTTTGAATTTGAGAAGCTCCCATCAGCTTCTGATTTTACATATTTCTTTGCATTCTGATTTCCCTGAGCGCCAGGGTAGGTCATAATATTCCATGAACCGGGCAACGATTTCGGACTGGCTGGTTTGTGTTTTGCAGGGGCTTTAGGTTTTGCTGTATTTGAGGGGGGATTAGGCGAAGAACAGCCTGCAAGGAGTATAAACGAAAGGAACAAAATCTTTTTAATCATCCTGAAAATTTCTTTTGTTAACTACACGATTAAAATTCGCGGAAGCATTGTATAAACTTCCATTCTTGTCTCATATTCAATCAAATATCCCACATTTACCATAATATGAAAACGGGATAATCATTTCATAAAGAGAACCAATAAATGTAGTTTTATTTTTGATATCCCGGGAAGTTGGTTCACACACTTACTTAAGAAATGCATGATCTATATACCGGAATGCCCATTCTTGATAAATCATAAAGTATAATCCGGATTTTAGCACGTATAATTGCGGTGAATACCAGGGCAGATAACCTTTTAATATGATTGGAATAACGCAGAAAAAGGCACAAATGTTTTTATGGATCTTTCTAATCTTATTTCTCTTCAGAAATTCAATTATTTGCCGGTTCACGAATGTTGCATGCTCGAACTGAGGCAGATGCCCGGAATTATCAACAGGAATAAACTCAGGATGCATCAGCTGCTGTAAGGTATCTATCTCTGTTTTTAAGATTGTCTTGTCCTGTGTACCCCATATCAGCATGACCGGGAACTTGTTTAACTTCTGGTAAGAACTCAGGAAATCCCGGTTAAGGATATTTCTGGCCGTAGAGATCAGGGCATACCTGAATCCCTTATATTTCATCTGTTCACGATACCTTACGGGCCAGTCGGGATGTTTTTCAGGGTAATAAAAGTCAGACAGTTACGACTGTGGCAGGGAAGGTACCCGGAATGCTGCGGCAAAATAGTCCCCGATAAGTGGAATACTGACAGGAGTAATATTCTTTTTTATCGCGTGCGGATCGATCAGGATTACATTTCGGACTAGACCGGGATACTTAGATGCAAATCCTGCCACGATAGTTCCTCCCATAGAGACTCCGACAAGATCTATCGGTTTTGCCAGTCGGAGGGAGTCGGCCAGCTCTCTGACCTCTTCAATAAAGAGATCAAGATTATAATCAACAAGGGGTCTTGAAGAATATCCGCGGCCCCACAGGTCAAATCGCAACACCCTGAATCCTGCATTTACCAGGGCGTTAAAGGTGGAATCGTAGATATACATCGGGACCGAAAATCCATGAACAAGTACAACTGGTTGGCTATCAACGTCACCCCCGGTCTGGTAGTGCACTGAGCCTTTGCTGAGAGCAATAAAACTGCCTGGTAGTTTTTTCTGAACAGCCACATTTAGCTCCTGATCTTCACTGTTGCGGATAACAGGCAGGAGTGCCAGTGCGCATATTGCAAACGAAAAAGCGATAAGTATGGTTTTTTTCAACTTTTTCATGGCATGGCATTTAATTGGAGTCACTGTTTTCGTCTAACAGTATAAAATTAGAAGATATTTTACCTTATTTCTAACCTACTTAAAGATATACAATGAATAACAGAAGAGGCTGGCTTCGAAGATCAGGCAGATGCGATTTCATGTCAAACTTTATAGATTCATCTGATCAAATCATTGCAACTTGTACAACAATCCGTGAAAAGAATTTAGGATCACATCCTGAATTGTCATTAGTAAAAAGGGTTTATGTATAAGACTATTTTGAAGAGGAATTTTCTTTAATATAATTTTCAAGTGTTCCTTTTTCCTTCATTTTAATATACTTTTCTACGTTTTTGTCCTTCTTCAGGTCATTTTTATTTTTTTGATAGAATTCTATTACGCTTTCAACTCCCTTAAGATTGCCCATGTATGCATTTTTATAATCCTTGGATTCAAGGGCATATTTAGTCCAGCCTCCCATAAATATAAAAAGCAGATCTGTATTTGGTTCAGAAAAGGTCACAATCTCTGTGGTGATCCCGACCGACAAGTTTGGTGCTCCTGTTAACCATTTCAGAAAAAAGGCATAAGCATCCTTTCTTTTTGAAACCTGCTCATTCAGTGGAGTATTCATGAACCAATCTATGCAGTGACTGATATCGGTTTCATACCTGGCATAATCGTCAGGTTTGTTGAGAGTGATGTCTTGGGGAACATTAAATTCCTGAGCAGACATGATCAAACAAAAGGTTACAAATAGTAAAGAAGAGAGGATCTTTTTCATAGCTGGAAGAATTATAAATATTTAGGACTAAGAAATTTATTACTCCTGGCAGTACCGGAAATAGATAGCAAGAATGCAAAGAGCGGAAAATCTACCAAAAGTAAAATTTCATTATTAAAAGAATCTCAGCAAGTGTTTAAGCAAGCTTCTGTACATGCTTCTGCCCCTTCGTTTCATAAGCACAGCTCTCAAAACGTAGAATTACAAACTATTAAACGATTTAAGGCTTAGCTTAAACTTTCATAATCTCTAAATTACACAATACTAAGAATCCTTGTATCTCGTTTCCTGACTATTTTTAACGGGAATACTTTATTCAGATATCTTATGATATTTGTTGGATTGAATGGAGCTGCAATCTGGATTTATATTACAGAGCATCTTAAGTATCATTTAGTTATGTTCTTTTATTGCTCAGGACATTCTACCGGGATCTCAGAAATACTCTTGCAATTTCCACTTTGGAAACAACCCGGACTGTTTTGTAATTAGCGGCATGTTCCGTATGATTTTTGCCGGGGATAGAGTGAAAAATACGGGTTTAATTAAAATCAAATAACAGGATTTATTTTGAGAATCTGTAGTTTGGTATGATTGTATAGCCCACCATCATCATGGTGCTCTTACCCATGCTCATGCCCACGTCAAAACAGCCTATTCCTAACAGATAGCTGGCCCCAACCAGAAATGATGGTGTAGCTGTTGAGTTTCCTGAAGTGGCAGAAATAGACGCCATGCCTCCCACATAGGGGCTTATATTTAAATTCTTTATCGGGAAATATACTTTAGTGCTCAGGCCGACATTTGTTGAAACGGTTAAGTCGTCATCGTTATCCACGTTGCCGGACAGCTGTTCGGAAACGGAAGCAGCGACGTCCCACCTGTTCCTGAGGAGGAAAAAGCCCATCCTGAGATTTATGGCTCCATTCAGATCATGATTCGAATTATACCGTAGCATGTTTCCTACATAAAAAAACCAGGGATGCTTTGAAACCGGGGAGAAAACTTTGTCAGCAGGGTTTGAATTCACTTTAGCAACCAGATCCCAGGAGTCGATGAAACGTGATTCGTTTTTGTCATTATCCCATGTCCAGAGCTCCTTGTATGTTTCATTTTGTATAATGACCAGTGATTCCTGCCAGGATCTGATAAGGTTGTCAACTACTGCCTTCCTGCCTGATTTTGAAAGTTTTACATAATCTGTTTTGGCATTCAGCTTAAGCTGTTTTGCTTCTGTGAGTTCAGCAGAAGTAAAATACAAGCTGTATTGACTGATAAGTTTATCGTTCAGAGATGCAAGTTTACCTGCAAGGTCCTGCGCGTGTAGTATCTGAATACCTGACAGAAGGATTAATAGAATTATTGCTGATCTCTTCATCTCTTTCATCATCTTTTACCGAAATAAACACTGTGTCCTACTGACAAGCCCATTGTAGTTACTGCACCTTTAGGCATCAGAGGTTCCTGGCCGTCAATGAAGATGTCAAGGCTGGAAGTCCTCTTTTTATTCATAAAGCTGGCGCCCATTGATATTTTCAAATATACAGTTGATGAGCCGCTGGCGAGTGCGCCTGTTAGTCCGAACCCTGCCACCAGGATCTTTTTTCTGTAGTATGTTAAAAATCCAAGGTTAAGAGCAGTGCTGCCTGATGCGCTGGTAATCCCGACATCAACTGAGGTGCTTCCAACTCCTGTTTTATAGGTTCCAAAACGTGCGTTCAGGCTTGTGTATGACTTGGCGATAGTTCCACCTGCATATGCGGTATATTTATATGAGTCATTTGAGAGTTTGTTGCTCAGTTTTGCAACATTACCTGAAGAGGTTTTACCTCCTCCTGTTTTATTTCTGACCGAAACAAGCCGCTTATTGAGCAGATCTCTATCGGCAGCGTTGCTTGTAAGAGATATCGCTTTCTCTAAAGTCTGTACCGACTCGTTGTACATTTCATTTTTTTCTAGAGTAATACTATAACCAACATACGGCAGATATTCGCCAGGGTATTGATTTATTATGCCTTCAAAAAGCGCCATTGCTTCCAGGTTTTTATTTTGTGCTGTTAAGCCGTTGGCTCTTTTAAACTGGGTAACAACATCCTCCTCCTGTTCTGCTCCTTTTTCAGATGGCCGGTACTTATATTTCTCAAGCAGTTGTGATGCATTTGATGCTATCCAGTCTGGTGCAGAAGCATTACTTTCCTTCCAAAGTTCACCTGCAAGCTGGTTATAGCCCATCAGGGCATAAACCTGCGAAGTATAGAAAACTATATCCAGATTCTTTCCCCTGAGTCCCCAGACCTTATCAAGGCGGGCAAGCGCCGCATCATAGATCCCATCAAGAGCGAGTGCGTATGCATACTCTCCGCTCAGCGAAATACTTGTTGTATCTCTTTCCAGAAGAGAACTGTAGAATGAAATGGCTTTATCCAGATTTCCTGTCAGTATGAGCGCTCTTGCCGCTTCCGGCGTGGCTTTTGTAGAGGTTGAAGATCCTGTTAATGCGGATTTCTTCCCATTTGATTTTTTACTTTTGCCCTGGCCAGACAATACTGCAGGGGATAATAAAAGCGCGAATGCCAGCAGGAAAGTAATAGTTTCGCTGAACAGCCGATGCTTAACCCCAAACCTTGCAAATTTCAACATAGGATTATTTTAAACTAAGTTTTTCCTGGAAGGAATATGTAATGTTTTCTATGATATCTGTAAATCTTTCCTTTACCGAATCCTCGTTCTTCTGACTTATCTGCTTGAGATTTGATGCAAGTTCTTTCGATTCGTCTTTCATTTTATCCGACAGTTTATTTCTGTCCTTTTCAATCCTTGAGATTTCTTTCTTAAGTGAAGAGATCTCGGTTTTATTTTGTTTTGCATTTGTTTTCAGCTGATTAAGCTTTTCTTCCAGCGGGTCAAGCTGCTTTTTGAGTGCCGCGTCATCCTGTATAATCTGCCGTACTTTGGGATTCTGGTTATTTATTATCCCGATCAGGTTAAGAATTTCATTCTGATACCATGTAAGCATTTCGGTTACATATACGATTTCTCCGGAAGTATCAGTATTAATATTCTTACCTGTGTATTCAAAAGTGACTTTTATTTCGCCTACGGACGGACCGGAATTTGATGATTCAACATCCTGTCCTGCTTCACTATATGCTTTCCCCAGGGAATGAAGTCTGTCGTTTTTAATTGCATCGAGCTTCTTGGTGATCTCTTCTCCGCCTTTCAGCATCCTGTCTTTTGATTCGCGGTATTTTTCCCTTGAGGTTTTCAATGTGCCTTTTAGCGCTGTAATATCATTGCCAAAGCTTTTTGTATCAGCATTCTTTTTTTGTCTGAGCTCATTTTCAACGCGGGTCATTTGTTCTTCTGAGCTATTAATATCTATTACATAATTCCTAACCTGTTTATCCCAGTCGGAGATAATCTTTTCGAGACTGCTGATTTCATTTTCATGGAATTTGATAAGATCGACGAGAGGGGAAACATAGTTATATGCTTCGACAGAAATTTTCTGTGTTGGACTGGCAGTTGCTTTGGATTCTGAGGCGGGAGGAAGAACTTTATCAGTTACAGGTTCTGTCTGTTTAACCGGGATTGGTTGTTCTTTAGGTTCCTTACTTTGGAGTTTTTCCGGTTTTGATGTTTTATCCTGAACAGCATTTGTTGTTGTATGACTTTCTCCCGACTCAACTGGTTTGCCTGTTACAGAGCTGGCGGATTTGGTTCCGGAAATCTGATTCGATGTATTTGAGGTCTGGCTCCCGGCTGTACTTTTCATTACGTCAATGACTTTTAAAGTAACATTTGCTTCCATCAGGTTCTTAAGGCCGGAGGAACTCAGATCGAAGCTTACCGGAGATGTTTTTATCATGTCAATAATAAGTTCTTCCGAAAGCCTGGCTTTTGTTAACTTAATAATAGAGCCGTTAGTAAGAGTTTCTGCTGACTGTGCATGTAACAGGACTGTCATCAGCAACCCTCCGAGCAGGAGAATGATACTCTTTTTCATATTGATATTTAATTTCATTATTATTTTGTCTCTTTCAGGGATTCCTGCCTTTTCATTGCCTGTTTCATTTCCATGATCACATCAGAGGTAACTCCGTTTTCCGCCAGTTTGATCATTTCATCAACTTTAAGATCGAAGTCGACTTTGGATCTTTTTATAACTCCGATTATTAACGCGTCAGACATTCCTGATTTTACAAAATCAATGATGCTTAAATTATTCAGAGCTTCAGGAGCAGTATTTTTTGATTCAACTTTTTTAATTTCGGTGGGAACGGGATTTTTCAGTTCCTGCTCAATATTGGTTATTCTGATCAGGAATTTCTTACCGGGGTCAAAGACCATAAGCCCGCCACCGTAAAACTTTACCAATCCTCCTATATTCCTGGAGATTGTAATGGCGGTGAGATCATTAATAGCATATATGGCATCGGATGTAGAAAAGTATATTCTACCTGTTGCAGGATCGGGGGTGATAGATAATATTGTCTTTTCCTTGGAGAGCGTAGCTAAGACTTTATGTTCTTTTGTTTTGATATCAAATTGGCAGACCATATTCCCGCTGGCAAAAAGGATCGTATTTTTCCATTCTGCAACAGCATTTATCGGGGTTACCGATTCAAACAGTACGGCATATTTCCCTCCCTGGGTCAGAACATATACTGCTTTATTTGATCTTGTATTTCCCTGATCGTACAGATACATCACTTTTTCCCCGGCACATATCGCCATTTCATTCCCGGGGAGTTTAAAGAGTTTTGTAAGTGCACCTTTGGAATCGAAGCTGCAGACCTCATTGCCTTTTATCACCATCAACAGGCTGTCGGGGGAGAAAGCAAATGATCTGATCATTCCTGAGGTTACCTGTTTTCCAAGCGGTTTTATTCCACCCCAGCCCAGTAGCCAGAACTGATTTTTTGTTGACAGAAGAATATGTCTTCCGGAAGTTACATCGACAGACCCGATAAATTCGGGTTGGATTTTTGCTGCTTTTAGCATATGACTGCTCATCAGGATCTCAAACCGTAACGAATCGTTAGCAGGCATACCTGAAACTGTAATGGTAAGGCATAAAGCGATAGCCGAAAAAAGTATTTTTACTTTTGTATGCATTTTTGAACTATTTTTTCTGGAAATGTCATTCACCCGAAGGTGCCTGTCCAAGCCAACCTGCAGCTTTGGATATTTTATCGAAAATACCATCACTATCCCCGCCGGCGACCTTTCCTCCAAGATCTTCCCATTTGGAATTCAGATCAGTTGCTGAGGAGGCAAGTTTTGCAAAGCCTTTACTGCCGCTGATTATTTCGAGACCTTTGTCGGTGGCTAAACCTGTGACATCATCTATGGCTTGATTTTTAATATCTGTAACGGAATTAGTGAAAGCATTTTTCATACTGGTTTCGAAATCCTGAGGGTTATTGCCGTCTCTTATGTCCTGTATAGATTTGGCATTCTCAGCCCAAACATTGACTGCCAGGATCCCCGGATATGCTGCCCCGTCGGGGAGCCAACCGGCTGCTGTCACTGCAGTCTCCCTGACCAGCTCAATTTTAGGATGTTCATACCTGGCATTGGGGTCGTATTTGCTTTCTGGCAATGGAGGGATCCCTCCGTTTAAAAGAGGGTCAAGATGATACCACTGCTCATTTGAGTTCGGGACCATTACAGTTCCCGGGCTGGTATTGTGATCATTATTAGAATTTTTAAGATTGTTGGGATCAATTAAATTCTGCCCATCTTTTAAGAATACTGTTCCTCCCTGTTCAGGTTTCTTAAATTTTAACGCCTGTTCAGCATAATATTTATCAAAATCCGCATCGCCTGTAAGCGGAAAATTCTGTGCTGTCAGATCTCCTTCATTGATTTGATAGCCCATTGATTTGAGCCTTTGAATAATATCATCTATCCAGCACTCAATATCCATGCTTGGATGCGGAGAAAAGAAAGGATTCCCCTGAAGCAGTCCATTAATATTTACAACTCCTGCCGAACCTGGGGCAGAACTGCTACCGCTACTAGTTGAAGCGGCATCTGATCCGCTGCAAGGTGTACAGGTAACAACGACAATACAACTGCCATCTCCGTAAGCCGACCAGTCTGACCCTGTCTGGGAAAGTTCCTGCTGTCTTGCCATTTCACACGCGCTCTGTGAGTAATAAATAACAGATGGAAGTGTCGGCATAGGAATACATGGTCCGGAACCTGTATGGGTTATGGTCTCCGAAAAAGTCCAGCCCTGAGATTGAATAGTATTGTTGGATACAAGAAATAACAGGGAAAGAATAACTGATGAATAGAGGTGTTTTCTTGACATGTCAAAGAGGAAAAATACCGTTGATATTGAAATTGTAAAGAATAGTTAAAATTATTTATAAAAATAATTCGAATGTCTCCGTATTGCGTTATTTATTTTTTCTTTTTAAAAAGAAATAACATTTACATTCACAGTTAATTATGATTATAGCATAGTTGATTATTTCCATCTGATGGGTGAATACGGGCAAAATCGGTCATCTTGAAAGAGGGAATCCGGTCAAATCAACAGCAGGCATTCCACTGGATTTTCCAGGGAGATAATGATTAATTCCTGAAATGAGTTTTCAGATTTTTACAAAATTGTGCATAAAGAATGAATAAGTATTTGGGAATCCTTTGGGAGGCGCTTTGATTGTGATAGCTCTTGTAGTGTTGAAATCGGCCTGCATACAAGATTGTAGCCAGGAAGAGTAAAATGAGTTTCACGGTTTGTTGCTCCCCACCGTAAATACAATTGTCTGATCAGAGCAATACAGACTATGACGGAAGCTAATAATGACCTGTGACAATAATAGTTATTCAGTTTATATCTTTTAATTTTGTTTCAATTGTTACAAACATTTAAGTCCTGAACTCCCTTGTGATAGAAATCCTTCCCGACGGTCCCGTTTTATACAGGGAACAGTATTAAGGTTATATTCAGATCAGATAACATCCTGCGATTCAACATATAATGAAAGCTTCGGTTGTAACCTCAGATATTTCAAGGTATTCCCCGGGCCTCACAATTTTTTTAATTGGACCAAAACATTTATTTTGCACTTTGGTTAAACAATCTTATCCATCAACTAAAAATTGAAATCATGGGAAAATTCAAAATCGAACCGACAAGCAATGGTCAGTTTAAATTCAATCTTAAAGCTGATAATCATCAGGTTATTCTTTCCAGCGAGCACTATTCCACCAAATCAGCTTGCCAGAAGGGGATCGTATCGATACAGAAGAATTGTGTTGAAGATGCAAGATATGACAGGTTGAAATCGAAAAATGATAAATTCTACTTTAATCTGAAAGCCGGTAATGGTGAGATCATTGGGACCAGCGAGATGTATGAATCATCTGCAAGTATGGAAAATGGTATTGCTTCAGTTAAGAAAAACGGTACCACAAACACAATAGAAGATTAAAGATTCATTAAATGTTTAAGCCACAACATTGTTTTGACGGTAATTGGATTTAAAGCCTGAAAATTCAGGATAGTGTCAGAACATTGTTGTGGCTCCGTTTATTTGCTTTAATTCCGGAAGTTGGTGCAGGTTCAACTCAGGAGATTGACGGAGGATAGGCTTAAGTTTCTGAAATCATGATCTGATATGAATCCCCATCAATGATCATCAAAGTTGCGCGATCCGGAATCACCAGATGTATTAATTTTTATCATATTGTGTCAATTATTTTAACAGACCGGTCTAATTATTAGACGACATGGTACGGGATCGTATTTTATTACAAATCAGATAATCAATATATTGTTACACTGGCCCAATTATTGGATTTAATCTTGAAGGTTTCAGTAACATGAAGTTACTTTCAGAAGGTTTTAAGGATCGGTTCCTGGATAAAGCCTGAACATCAGGGTATGTATAAAGGAGTTCTGATGTTTTTTATATGTAATGTTACTGACATGAACCATTGAATTGTGATTTAAATTCGATAACATTGATACAACAATAATAACCAGGAAGTATGATAGCTTTTAATCATGTTTACAAATATTACGATTCGAAATTCCAGAGAACATTTGTTCTGAAGGATATTGACCTGAAAATATCAGAAGGTGAGTTTGTTACTATAATGGGTCCGAGCGGGGCGGGGAAGTCTACTTTTTTGAATATTGTCGGTATGCTTGATAGTCCGAGTGAGGGGGAATACGTGTTTCTTGACAGGCCAGTTCATAAGATCACCGAGAAAGAACGGGTAGATTTTCACAGGAATTATGTGGGATTCATATTTCAGGCTTTTCATCTCATCGATGAAATGACTGTATATGAGAACATAGAAACACCTCTGGTTTATAAAGGTATTAAAGCTTCAGTCCGGAAAGGTATTATTGCCGATATGCTTGACCGGTTCAACATTGTGGCAAAAAGGGATCTGTATCCCGCTCAGCTTTCAGGTGGTCAGCAGCAACTGGTCGCGATTGCACGGGCTATAGCAGGAAAACCGAAATTACTTCTTGCAGATGAACCCACAGGGAACCTGCATACCGATCAGGGGATACAAATAATGGAGCTGTTAAAGACTCTGAACAGCGAAGGGATCACTATCATGCAGGTAACACATAATGAACAGTTTGCCCAATACGGGAAACGTATAATCAGGCTTGTCGACGGCATGATATCAAGCGATAAAACAAAGTGATCATGGTTTGATCCATGATCACTTCTGGGCTTATCCGATAGCGGTGGCAACGCAAGGCTGGCGCCAGCCGGTTGCAGATGCCTTTCCTGGTATTTTTATATATTACATTCCTGGTTTAGGCCTGTTGGCAATTTCTTCAGTGTCTCTTTCAATCCTTGTCCTTTTCTGCCCCAGATTGAACTGGTAGCTGATCCGGAACATTACGGGGAAAGTTGGGAGCTTCAGGTTCCCGGTGTAATAACTTGAAAAATTTTGTGCATTGGTTTCAGATCCCTGGTATACAAATTTCCCAGTTAAGGGCAGAGCGCTTAAGATCCCGATTTTCAGATCCTTTTTAAATGTTTTGTCAAGAGATATAAAGTAGAGTGCGTTATAAAATGAATTGCTCTGAATATTATTTTTCGGGGTTGAATACTGGAATATTACCGAAAAGGCAAAATCATGTCTGAACGACAATACTGAGGAAAAGCTGGTCTCAAGTACCATTTCGTTACGGTCTTTAGCGCCGCGATTAAGCGCTGTTTCGTTACAGGAAGTTGAAAGACCATAAAAGCGGATAACAGGGCTGAAGGAAAGGGGACCGTATTTAAGCGAACCGAGAAGCTGAATTCCGTAAATATTGATTGTACCCAGGTTATTTACCTGTGATTCAAAGGCGCTGCTGTCATTCAGAAATGTCAGGTTATTGATAACATTAGATACTCTGTCATAAAACAGGCGGTAAGAAAAATAGTTGCTCCTGAACTGCATGGAATGTTCAAGCTGCACCTGGCTCCGGAATTCAGGTTCAAGCAGGGGATTGCCTTTCTGAACAGTATAGGGATCGCTTGTATATACGTAAGGATTAAGCTGATAGACCGATGGTCTGTTAACTGAACGACGATATGAAAGCTGAATATTTTGCCGTGAATTTATCTTATACCTTAATGTACTGTGAGGCAAAACAGAGAACAGAGATCTGCCGGCTCCGCTCCTGAGTTCCGATTCCTCATCTTCTGCTCTCAGACCGAAACTGAAACTATATTTCAGCTGTTGATAATTCAGAGCTGCATAAACAGCATATACATTCTCATTATATCTGAAGTCTGAGGATGTCTCCTCTTTCATTGTCTGGAAGCGTGTTTTCATTCCTGTACTCAGACTAAATTTTGATCCAAGAGGTGATGTATAGTCGATCTTCATACCTGTTGTAACCTGGCCCGGCTTCATTTTATTCATGTAAGCTACAGGATCGGCATCGGTGATATTCAGGTATTCAGTCGTATTAGCTGACCGTAGGAATGAATTATTAAATTCTGCTACCAGTTCCCTTCCCTTTTTGTTAAAGATGTGCTTAAAATAAACCGAATTGTAAATATTCCTGTTCCTGTCAGTTTCTTCCTTTCTGGTTTCCCAGGTCTGATTTTCATTTCCCGAAGTTTTTACAATGACATTTCCGTCCTGTTCGTATGAAAAGGGATTGAATGAACCATAATAATTCACCATGTTATGTTCCGACAGGAAGTAGTCGAATCCGTAGTGGAACTTATGGCCCAGATTTTTCTGTCTCACGTGCTGAACGGATGATATATCGGTTTCTGTCGGGCTGTCAAGGATCTTCCTGTCGGTTATCTCATCTATATTCTCGTAGTTTATCTCGCCGTTATATGAGGTAAACAGGTTGAGTTTCTTTGATCCGTAGTTGATGCTGTAGGATGGGAAAGAATAAACAATTGATTTTGATGTAGGTATCTCTGTGAAAACCTGTCCGCTTATCCCCATATCTTTTTCCTTTTTCAGTATTATGTTTATAACTCCTGAGACGTTTCCGTCATAACCTGAAGGAGGCGTATTAAGAACTTCGATACGGTCGATAGCTCCCGGATTCAGCTGACTTAAAAAGCTTTTATCACGTTCTTTACCGTCAACATAGATAAGGATGTTCTGACTTCCTTCAAGTGAAATATCCTGCCGGAGATCGACCTGGATACCCGGAATATGCCTGAGCACATCCGGAACGCTCCCCGAAGCTCCCACAATACTTTTATTAATATAGAAAACCGTTTTATTTTCCTCAGATTTTCCCCTTGTCCTTGCCCCGACAACAACGGCTTCCTGTGTAAGGATGACAGAATCCTGCAAAGAAATGATCCCTGCATCGGTATTCGAACCGGGAGTAACATCAATAATAACAGATGATGGGGTATATCCTACTGATGTTACCAGCAGCCTGTATTTGCCCGGCTGTACCTGTTGGATCAGAAATTTTCCGATCTCGTTACTTATTGTACCGTTTAAGGGACGGGATTCAGGTATCGTTGCCTTAATAAGGCAGACTGTGGCATACGGCACCGGCTGGTTATTTCTCTTATCAATCACGGTTCCGGTTACCGATTGATTATTCTGGGCAAATATCCCTCCGGGAATGAATATTGTTATAAGAAGCAGTATTAGCTTTTTTTGATTTTTTTGTGTGAACTGACGTTTGATCCGGCTTTCCATTGCAATTATATTTTATTGATTTACACTGCAAATGGAAAAATATTTCAGACAGGCTCCTAATTATTGGTATATAAGTAAAGGATTTGTTACGGGTGGAAAAGTCAGGTTAAAATTCTGTCTTAAAATTGGTGCGAAATGCAATTTTTGTGATGAATGGATTACTAATGCTGCCGGATCAGCTGGTCAAATTTACGGGTATTCTGACGCGAAACAGGGATTTTATTGTTACTGCCTGCGAGCTTTAACTGATACCCGAGGGAGTTGCCACTTTTTGAGCTTACTTTTTTCAGATTCACAATAAATGCACGATGGATCCTCATAAAAAACGGGATGGCCGATAGCTGCTGATCAATTTCGCTTATTGAATTTCGGATCATCACTTCTTTAAGCTGTTCCCGGACAAAGAGATGAAAGATGACATAGTTGCCATCCGATTCTGCATATATGAACTCGGAAGGGAGGAAGCTGAGTTCTTCCTTTTTTGCTTTGGAGATTATGTGGATCTGTTTCTCATGAGATTCCCCGGCAGGAGTATGATCGAAGGCAGCAAATTCATCCGATGTTTCAGGAGTTAGCAAATACCTGATATTTATCAGAGTAAAAACCAGTACCGGGATCATGCCGATAAGCACAACGCTCATGAGCGAATCAAAGAAAGTCGCAAGATTCCACCGGGGTGTTGGTGTTTCAATGATAAATCCGGCAAAATAGGCCGACACACCCATTAAGAACAGGAGAAAAATGTCAGACAGAAGTTCCCTCGTGATGTTCCATTCTTTCTTATATGTCAGGCGATAAATACGGTTAAGGATCAGGTTAAATACCAGTACGGGTACCGCCAGGGCTGTGCAGTATAAAATCATTGTAAAATAGAAAGGAAAGGTTCGGGCTTCATGTGCCTGATGAGGACGGTAAATCAATGCAAAGCATAATAAAAAGATCATCAGTATCAGTGTTCCGGTAAAAGGACTGCGGATAATGAAATTAGGCGGATACCTTTTTCTTAAGAGCTCTTTAATATTTTCTGAAGAGACTGTCAATGGTTAGTCAGGTAAATTTGAAAATTAGATCCTCTTGCCCTTATCATCATATTAACAGGACACCATAAAATTAGAATAAAGCCCGGATATTTAAAATTATGTTATGGTTACAGAATTACAGCAGGGTGTTTGTTTCCCCTTTTATAAGTGCCGTATCATCTCAAATTGTTTGCCTTTGGGTCTGATAGTACATGCTTAAGGGAAACCTGATATTGAATCGCGATTCACATATTCTGATAAAAATCCAGAACCTGCATAGCGAATCTGGCAGCCACAGTTCCGGGGCCGCCGCTCATTTCGATCCCGACTTCGATCGCTTCGATAATATCATTATCAGAAGCGCCGTCATCAAGCGCCTGTTTAATGTGCCATTCCATACACGATTCGCAATTGATGACCACCGAAATACCAATGGCAATCAGTTCTTTGGTCTTTTTATCCAGATTGCCGTCTTTGAAGGTCTTTTGCTCCATATCAACAAAAGACTTATATACTTGCGATCTCCCGGAGTAAAATGAATGGGCTGCTTTTCTTGTGTCAATTATTTTCCTGATTTTTTCTGTGTCACTGTTATCCATAATTCAAAGTTTAAATTCATAATCTGAATTAACCAACGCAATTCTTGTTTTAAATTCTTTGTACCATAAGGTTCTTCCTTTTTCCCTGGCTATTGAATGTTCAAGATTATTGCGCCATTTTTTTATTGATTCGATATCCTTCCAGTATGATACGCTTATTCCAATATCCTCTCTGGCGGATTCCAGACCAAGAAAGCCTTCCTGCAGCTTTGCAAGTTCAGCCATTTTTTCAGCCATTTCGGAATATCCGTTATCCCCGGGTGCACGCACTGAAGTAAAGATAACTGCATAATATGGCGGAGCTGGAGTGTTTGCTATCATATCAGGGTAATTATTTAATTTGAATATCTGTTTTTGAGGGTTTTCTGATGAATGCCAGTATTTTATTCCCCGGATCTGAAAACTATTCTGATCCTGGCTTTTTCTTCGGATATTTTGCCGTCTGATTCTGCCGGGAGCCATGCCGGGCCATGTTTTATAAGTCGGATCGCTTCATCGGAGTATTGTTTCCCGGGACTTTTTATGATCTCCAGACTGTCGATTGAGCCATCAGTACGTACCAGAAAGCTAAGGATGACCACTGCTTTTTTACCGGATACGGTGGAATCGGGTTGCCTCAGGTTTTCACGGATATATCTCTCAAATTGCTGTTTCCCGGAAGACGGGCGGGGAGCAAGATAGGTTCTTCCGGTTTCCTCCTCTTCAAGCTGTTCTCTTTTTTTTCCCATTGCAGTTACGACAACTTCTGAAAGGGCCGCTGTGGATGGATCAAGTGAAATGACTGATGGTTTGCCTGCAGTTGAGTTGAACTCTTTAGTGTCCATTCCGATGTAACTGGCTGTCAGGGTATGACTGGCGGAATCAGGAAGGGAAAGACTGAAATCACCATTGCTGTCAGTAATTGTTCCGTTATTTGTACCCCTGATCATTACCAAAACACATGGCAATCCTTTGCCATCATCTGATGAAATAATTCTTCCTTCCGACCGGAATGATTTTTCAGAGCTTTTATAAGCCTTGTCTTCTGGTGAAACAGCAACAGCATCTTTCTCTACAAGATCACGGGAGGCCTGTATATCAGGCTTAACGATCTCTTGCATGTTCCGGGCCGGTGAGCTGACGGCCTTTACTGCAGGTAGTTCAGGAGGGAGTTGCTGAGGGATCTGTTCTTTCTTAGCTGGTTTTTCTGATTTGTGTGCTGGTTTAGCAGCAGATATCTCAGGCAAGTCAGGTGTGACTGTAACCGGAACAGTATTATTATCAGCAGGATGTGAAGGCAATTTACCGACAATTGCAAGTTCATGGTCCCGGGATCGGGTCCGGAGGGTGATATACATTACAGACGATACGGCAATAATTATAGTAATGGCTGCAGCGATCCTTATGAGTGGAGAAATTTTTCTTCCGGAGATTCTTTTCCCCAGTTTTTTGTCAAGAGCTGCCAGATCATAACGGATCTCGTCAGTGTCATATCCGGAAAATCCATCGACGGCTTCATCGGCGAACGGATCTTTCTGCAGTTTCTTCTCAAATGCATTCCTTTCCTGTCCGGTCATATTTCCAGCCTGGTACCTGATGAAATCGTCAGCTTTTATCCTGCTATTGTTAGACTCTTTCCGCATTCTTTTCCTCCAGGCAAATTTTCAGATTCCGTTTCGCATTCTGCAGGTAACTCTTTACTTTTTTCTCATCTGTTCCAAGACTCCCTGCTATATCGAGATAGCTTTTATTCTCATAATAGAACAGATTAATGCATACTTTCTGCAACTCCTTCAATTTCCCTATGCAATCGGCCATATCTTTCTCCATATCTGTATTCTCATTGTCAATAGGATGCAGATAAGCCTCATTTTCCATAAAAATATATGGATCGTACAGCCATTCTTTTAGTTTTTCGTTCTGTGACTTTTCAGATCTCAGCTGCATGAGACAGTAATTTTTGGTAACCACATACAGCCAGCTTCTGAAGTTCACTATTTTTTGTCCGGGCAGTTCAGCAACAATCTTCTCAAAGATCTGCATTACGGCATCCTTCGATTCATCTCTGTCTTTGAGATATTTGAGGCAGACACCGTACACAAGGTGCATGTAATCTGAGTATAGGGTCCCAAGTATGCCAATATCCCCGGTTGAGATGAACTCAGCCAATAGTTCCTCATCGGTTCTTTTTTCCGATCTCTTGCCCGAAATTCTGAACAGCATCAGGATATTGATAAACAGCATAAAGATACGAGAATTGAATTTTTTCAGCTCCTTTTTATGGAATTGTTGGTATTCCTGCATCCTGTTAAAAAGTCTGACATTTAAAACTGAAAATTATGAAAAGGAAAATTTCAATTCTGGTCGTTGCAATACTGATAGGTTTTACAGAAGCTTATTCAGCAGGCAGGACAATAACGGGCATTGTAACAGATAACAGCGGTAATCCTATTCCAGGAGTATCTGTGGTTATAAAAGGCACATCAGCTGGTGCAGTTACTGATATGGATGGAAAATATACCTTAACAATAATCAAGGAGGGAGGGGTCCTGATATTGTCCTATATCGGGTATACAGCAAAGGAAGAGATTATTGGTGACAGGACGGTCATAGATGTCACCCTTGTTGAGGATAACACTAAATTGGAGGAGATTGTGGTCACAGCCATGGGAATACAGAAAAGATCAAGGGCAAAATCTGAAAGAGCTTGTTACGACAAGGCTGCTCATGCTTCAATAGTGTCCGGGTATGGTGGTTATAAGATGAGGCCATCGGGGAATGAAAATACCGAAAGCTATGCCTCTGTTGAGGAAAATGGCTTCAGAAATTCACGCAGCAATCCTCTTTCGACATTTTCTATTGATGTTGATAATGCTTCCTACTCGAATATACGAAGGTTCATTAATGATGGACAGATGCCTCCTGCTGATGCTGTAAGAATTGAGGAGATGGTCAATTATTTCAGATATACTTATCCTGAACCTGACGGGAAAGATCCCTTTTCTGTTTCCGCAGAAATGGCAACATGTCCATGGAATAGTGAACACTGGTTGCTTAAGGTAGGGCTTCGGGGCAGGGATATAGACAAATCGGATTTGCCAAAGTCCAACCTTGTTTTTCTTATTGATGTTTCGGGTTCAATGTCGGATCCCGACAAACTGCCGCTTCTTAAGTCGGCCCTGAAGCTGCTCGTAAATGAGCTTAGATCCGAAGATCATGTTGCCATTGTCGTTTATGCAGGTTCGGCCGGGCTGGTCCTCAGATCAACCCCGGGGAGCCTGAAAGGTAAGATAATGGATGCTATCAACGGGCTGGAAGCCGGAGGATCGACAGCTGGAGGGGCAGGTCTGAGGATGGCTTACCAGGAAGCTGAGAGGAATTTTATAGATGGAGGTAACAACCGGATCATTCTGGCGACTGACGGTGATTTTAATGTAGGCGAATCGGGCAATGATGCAATGGAGAAGCTTGTGGAGCAGAAGCGCAGGACCGGCATTTACATTACTGTACTGGGTTTCGGGATGGGGAATATCAAGGATGACAAAATGGAAATAATTGCCGATAAAGGCAATGGCAACTATGCCTTCATTGACAACCTGCAGGAAGCGCGCAGGGTACTGGTCAAAGAGTTTGGAGGAACGCTGTTCACAATAGCTAAGGATGTAAAGTTCCAGATTGAATTTAATCCTGCGAAGGTGGGATCATACCGGCTGATCGGATATGAAAACAGACTCCTTAAATCTGAGGATTTCAATGATGACAGGAAAGACGCGGGGGAAATGGGATCGGGACACAATGTTACGGCGCTCTATGAACTGATTCCTTCAGGCTCCGAAGATGATCGTCCCGAAGTGGATCCCCTGAAGTATCAGCCGGTGGTAAAGAATGATAATCCTGCAGATAATCATTTAAATGAATTTCTTACTATCAAGGTCAGATACAAGGATCCGGATGGCGGAACCAGCAGGTTGCTTACAAAAACGGTTTCCGGTCCTGTAAAAGCTATAGGTGAAGCATCAGCCGACCTGAGATTTGCAGCATCAGTAGCTGAATTTGGGATGATACTGGGGAGTTCAGAATATACAGGTAATGCATCGTTCGATTCTGCTTTGAATCTGGCCAGATTGGCGGGAGGGGATGATGAGGACGGTTACAGGTCGGAATTTATCAGACTGGTCAAAACCGCGAGAGATATACAGCACTGAGATATTTCTGAATGCATCACAGATAATCTGTAAACATGAACCGCAAAGTTTATGCTTTCCTGTTTAAAGGGAAAAAGTGCATATGACTTTGCGGTTATCTTTTATGTTAACTGCAACAGCAGTAATCAGAAGTCCTATTTTTCTGCAGAAACATCTACGATCCTGATCTCCATCGCAGCGCTGGTCATGGTTCCTGCTTTTGATCCGAATTCCTTGAAATACGGAGCGGCAAAATGAGCGTCAATAGCAGCCTGGTCTTTATAGCTTTCAACAAAAATAAAATCTGTTTTCTTTACAGGGTCCTGGTAAAGCTGGTAACTCAGGCATCCGGGTTCTTTCCGGGTATTATCGATAATTACCTGGGCGGCAGAAATAAAATCTTCAATGTTTTCAGGCTTAACAAACACTTTTGCAAGTATCATCTTCTTCAGTACAACCGGCTGCGATGCAGGTGGACATGGTTTATTGCAGCATGACATTCCAATAATGGAAATGATTAACGAGATTAAGATCAGGTTCCTTTTCATTGTACATTTTTTTATGTTGTTATAATGCAAATTTACTTTTTTACCGGATGCAGTCTGTTTGATCTCTGAAAATACATTTCATTTATTGTTTTCCAGCAACTGTTCCTTCAGGAACCGGAGTTTATCTTCACCGGATGAGACAGGGATCATTCCGGCGTTTTCTCCGATCTTCATCACTTCATGTCTGGTACTGTCAAACGCGGCCCATTCGGGCAAACCAGGTCCGTTTGGGTTGCCGTTCTTAACAAAATTTACCCAGTATGAAGACATTCTTTCGGCAACAATGGTATCTGTTTTTTCCATTTTATGTCCCCTGAGCATTTTCAGGTTATTGAAGACATAAGGGACCTCTCCTGTATGAAAAGCGCCGAATTCAGGATGTTCGGGCCATGGAATTGCCCTGTCGAAATAATACTCCCATGAGTTTGTTTTCGAGTTTTTTGCCCTGTATTCCAGCCACAGCCATGAGTTAAGTCTGCCTTGTTCCTGTCCGGCAAGCTTGATTAACAAAGATTCTTCTTCCTTTGAACCTGAAGGGTATAATGTTTTGAAATCTTTTCCTGTACTTCCGACATAATTTGTTTCATCTGCATTAAGACCGGTCATGAACGGGATATCAAGCTGTCTGCCTTCAGCATATATTTCCATGGCATCCTTAGTAAACAGATAACCGTCCTGGATGCATCCGTAGCCGATCCATGGGCTGCCGGGAGCCCTGGTTATTATCTCTTTTGCTGTCATGGCTCTTAGTTCTGCAATTGATGAAGCTCCTTTGCTTTTGGCAAATTCCATTCCCTGTTTTTCTCCTTCAACTAATGGCATGGCGCTCACCCATCGTCTTGTAAAAAGAGAGCCGCTTTGGGTTATAGCTCCCTGAAAAAGGCCTGAAGCCAGCGGGGATGTTATAAGGGCAAGTACCGACATTGCTCCGGCCGACTGGCCCGCGACCGTTATACGTGAAGGATCGCCTCCAAAATCAGCAATATTTTCCTTTACCCATTTAAGTGCGGCTATCTGGTCAAGTATTCCGTAGTTGCCTGAGGCATGGTGTGGTGATTCGGCGGTTAGTTCAGGATGAGCCAGGAAGCCCAGAGGTCCCATCCTGTAGTTTATCGTGATCGCGATGATCCCCTTTTTGGCAAGTTCTTCCCCGTTATATACATCTATTGATCCGGAACCTTCCATGAAAGCTCCTCCATGAATATAGACCAGAACAGGTAATTTACCGGCTGCTTTTCCAAGAGGAGCCCATATATTGAGGAACAGGCAGTCTTCGCTTATGCTGTCCTGAACCATGAACTCTTCGGTCCAGGGCCCGTTTGGCAGGTGGGAATGTACCAGATTCTGCATGCAGCTGGCGCAGAAATGGTTTGCGTCACGAACCCCGTCCCATGGTAATGGAGGCTGAGGTTCCTTCCATCTAAGATTACCTACCGGAGGCGCTGCATAGGGGATACCCATGAAAGAGACTACTGTACCGCTTTCATTAATTGTTCCGTTTAGTTTCCCGTACTTTGTTTTAACAATCTTCCCAGTATTCCTTCCATGAGGCATTGAACATGAGAGGAGCATGAGTAAGAACAGTAAAAGGACTTTTAAATATTTCCGGATGTTCATAGTTATAGGATATAATGTTTTTTTTCTACAGCGACAACAGTCAGAACATGAAAAGGCTTTATCCCGGGCAGGCTGAGTGATTGTCTACAGGATGCGTTCTTCCGGATAAACAACATAGCCATTAATCGCAGCCGGAATCTGTTACCTGGTAAAATCAATAATTTCTTTCCCGTCCTTCTTAGTGAGATCAATTTCCCTTGATATTCCGTTCACAGTAATTTTGTATTTTCCGTAAAAGGCAGATACTGTGAATGTCCCGTCTTTTCCTGCAGTTCCCGATTCTTTGGTCCACCATTCATTGAAGATAAGATCATGATAGGCTTTTGCTGCAGGTGCTGGCGACCAGTCGCGCCTGTAAAGTGAAGAAGCTGGTATCCAGTTCGCTCCTGCCCAGAAGCCCCACATAATGATCCCTTCAACGGCCGGATGCGAGAAACAGATCCTGTAATAATCAACTATCTCCTTCGCGTTCTTTTGCTCTTCCTCAGGGGTCATTGTTATTGTGACATCACTGAGATATCTTGAGCGTTGTCCGGGCATGTTGAATTCAGTCACCCTGACCGGCAGATGAAAAACAGCAAGAGAATCGAGAGCTTTCCTGAGCTCATTTCTGTCGAAGGTATCTGAATGGAGATGCCCCTGAACACCTATACCGGCGATGGGGACCCCCTGCCGGAGGAATTTCCGGATCTGCGCCATGTACTCCGGGAGCTTGATCCCGGTCAGGATATCATAGTCGTTCAGGTATAGTTTTGCATCCGGATCACCGTTATGTGCCCACTGCGCCATCTGTCTGGTGATATCCGGACCGAGCCTGTCTTCGTAATAGTTCCCATGGACCATTTCATTGTTAAGGTCATACTCGGCAAATCTTCCCTTATATCTTGCTGTAACAGTTTCTGCCCTGTTCTGAAGGGTCTTCCTGAGTTCATCATCATTCAACTCTTTGACCCATGGCTGAACAAACTTGGGTATTCCCCAGAACAGATTATGGCCGCGAAGTGGAATATGATTCTCTTCTGTCCATTTAAGGATACCGTCTGTAACTGCATAATTGACTTCGCCTTTTTTGCGTTCCATACTAAGCCATTTCACGGCATTTTCGGTGACTGCGGAGTTGAAATTCTCAAGGAATTTCTCCTTGTACTGTTTAAGGTCATTTTCAGACATGGAACCGCCACCTGCAAGGCTGTTACTTATGGCGCAACCGAACCAGAATTCATGTTTGGTCTGCTCCACGCTTACAGAGGCGCCGGCTTTAGCCTTTATGATAATCGTCCCTTTCCGGTATTTTTTTATCGAATCTTCTATCCCTGGATACTGACCATGAACTGAATATGGTTTTATTATGAGGATAACAGATAAGAAAGAAAGGCAACCAAGTGCTTTCCGGAATGCTGAAATATAGTTTTTCATGTATATTATATTAAATGATGTTAGCCATATGTATTTATGCTACATAAAGCTACACAATTATCAGATTAACTGCATTCGGGGAGCAGTTTTTTGAGGTTAAATTTGTAAAGTCGATTTTCGTGCCCGATCTTAAATGGTGTTTTCCTGAATGATCAGATATTGATTTTAGGATTGTAAAACCAGGGAAGGAAGGAGATCAATCCGGATCAAGATATGGGAGCTCTTATTAAATGAAAAATTCCTGCCGGAATTGCCCAATCACTCCGCCGGCAGGAATTATGTAAATGTTTGCAGACTATCAGTTTTGATTTTCCGATGAGGCTTGTGAAAATGTTACCGGCACCATATACCAGACATTTACCGGTTTGCCTCCATTCATTCCGGGTTTGAATCCTGACTATAATGATTTGACCCTGACAGCTTCCGCATCAAGTAAAGGATCAGCGCCTTTGAGTACTGTGATTCCTTCAGCTTTGCCTTCTGTGCTGACATAGAACAATCCTATCACTTTTGCCTCTGTTTTTGCCTTTTTAGCCGCCTCGGGATATTTTACGTTTTTAGCGATGAACTTCAGTAACTCAATGTCTCCTCCGGGATACATTGGCATTTCTTCGACAACAACATATGGGGTAATGTTTGTGATCTTCCCTGGCAACCTGAATTCAAGAGTGAAATTCGAAGTAAATGGTCCATCTACTTTAAAGTTCTTTGGGGCATCCCACTTCGGGGCGGACCTGACAGTTCTGACAACTTCATCGACAATCTCCTGATCCACGTTTGCGGTTGCAGGGACGATGCTACTTATTGTACCATCCAATTCCACCTTTGTCAGGTATAAAATTAAATTACCCATTTTTGTTACCTTTCTCAATTAACCGGATCATTTTTTCAGATCATCCGCGCTTAGTTTTTTTTCATCTACAAAAAATGAAACCACATTCCTGTAGGATGAACCGAAGTAGTCGTTGACGACGTCCTTCATAAATACTTTTCTGTACTCTTCTTTTTTTACAAGGGGGTAGTACTCAAAATTTTTACCATAGGCTTTATGGCCGACATAACCTTTCTCCTCCAGGACTCTGATTACAGATGAGAATGTTGTGTAGAGTGGTTTGGGTCCGGAGTGCAGGTCAATCAGTTCCTTGGTAAATATAGTTATGCAACTAAAAATGCAAATAAATTACGGGAAAATCCGTTCATAAGAGAACAATGAATATATCTGTCACTAAATCAGTGTTATGCCGGGATGTTCCTGGATTGTGGCAATGGAATAAATGTTAATTTCAGAAAACAGGAAGTTGTTCAGAGACCCGAATATTCCAGGTACCTGTTAATCAGGAACTGACTTAAAGCAGCATGTTTGGATGATTTGCCGGTGCCATTAATACCAACTTTACCGGTTTAAGGTTCTCAGTGTCAGCGATAATGAAATGGCTGGCAATGGTATGGCTGGCTTTGAGTTATTTTTTACCGGAATTCTCAACGAATCCGATCCACCCTGGCAGATCTTTCACGAGCTGGGCCATAACCGAGTCAGTCCTTTGTGCAAACAGGCTGAGATTTCCGTAAGCTTCTCCCTGATTTTCGCTTACAAGGTCAGTAACACCTCTCAGTATCAGTATTTTCTTCTTGTTTCTATTGGCAACATAAGCGATGGCGCCTGATTCCCAGTCTCCCGCAACAGCTGAGTATTCTTTTTTCAGAAGCGGGATCTCATTGGTCCGAAGATCTTTATCAGCCGATACGAGACCGGTTTTCAATACTTTATATGGCAGATCTTTCCCGAGCCACGACAGGTCGATCCGAGTTGTATAGTCGTTGATTGCTTCTTTCGAATCACCCATTGCCTCTGAAATATCATAAATTATGGTTTTGTCAGCCAGTATGACATCGTATCTGTTTATACTGCCTTCAAACCCTCCGCATGTGCCTATGTTTATGAGTATTTCCGGGTCAAACCTGTCAATTACATATTGAGTTGCGGCCGCTGCAGATACTTTTCCCCAGCCTTCATGGAAAAATAAAACTTTATGACCGAGTATTGTCTTAAAAAAATATTCACCCCATACTGATTTTCTGTAATCTTCATCCGGACTGATCGTCTTCAGTGATTTCCATTCAGCGTTTGCTGAAACAATGACAGCATATTTATTATTTCTCTTACAGGAAGGCATGGTTGCTATTAATAGTATCAGCAGAAGCGGTAATAAAATATTCCTCATGATATATACATCATATTAATGACAAAAGAAGAAGGATCGCAGACAGTATAAGGCAGATAAGATCATTTCCGGCGTTGGTCTGCATGTTTTTGATCCGGTTTGTGTGAGGGAAGTTAGGATCATTTCAAGAGAAAGCTTTCGTGCCAGGTTCAGATCTTAAATTCAATCCCCTGTGCGAGTGGCAGATCCGTACTGTAATTGATAGTATTGGTCTGTCTTCGCATATAGGCTTTCCATGCGTCAGAGCCCGATTCACGGCCTCCTCCTGTATCTTTTTCTCCGCCAAAAGCCCCTCCTATCTCTGCACCCGAAGTACCTATATTTATATTTGCGATACCGCAGTCGGAACCTGCGTGTGACAGGAAAAATTCTGTTTCCAGAAGATCGTTCGAGAACATTGCGGAAGAGAGACCCTGTGGCACCGAGTTATGTATTCTGATAGCCTCCTCTTTTGTCCTGTATTTTATCAGATAGAGCAGAGGAGCGAAAGTTTCTTCCTGTACAACCGGGTAATCATTTTCAACTTCAGCGATGCATGGATTGACATAGCAACCTGATGAACAGTCGCTGTTGCTGAATGGAGTCCCTCCGTAGATAATCTTTCCTCCCGATTTTTTAACCTCTTCCACGGCACTGTAAAAGTTCGCGGCGGCCTGCCGGTCGATGAGCGGACCAACATGTGTTGCCTGATCGAGCGGATTGCCTATTTTAAGGCTTTTGTAAACCTGCACCAGTCTGTCTCTGAATTCGTCGAACAGTGATTCGTGTAATATGATACGTCTGGTTGATGTGCAGCGCTGGCCGGTGGTACCTACTGCTCCGAATACTATGGCTCTCAGGGCCAGCTCTTTATTGGATGATGGAGTAACAATGATGGCATTGTTTCCGCCAAGTTCCAGGATAGTTTTTCCAAGACGGGCGCCTACCAGGGAGCCGGCCAGTTTTCCTGTTTTTGTGGAGCCGGTGAATGAGATGAGTGGAATATTCCTGTCTGTAAACATATCATTGCCAAGATATTTTGAGCTTGTGGCAATAAGATTGAGCACTCCTTCGGGTACATTGTTCTGTTCCAGCACCCGTGATACGATCTTGTGAACAGCAATGGCGCAAAGCAGGACTTTCGAAGACGGTTTCCAGATGACGACATCTCCGCAGACAAGAGCGATCATAGCGTTCCACGACCATACAGCGACTGGAAAATTAAAAGCTGAAATGACTCCTACAATTCCCAGAGGATGATACTGCTCATACATTCTGTGTCCCGGCCGTTCGGAATGCATTGTCAGTCCGTAAAGCTGTCGTGACAAGCCGACAGCAAAGTCGCAGATATCTATCATCTCCTGCACTTCGCCAAGACCTTCCTGATATGTCTTTCCCATTTCCCAGCTAACAAGTTTTCCCAGAGGAGATTTGAATTTTCTGAGTTCCTGGCCAATCTGCCTTACAATCTCTCCGCGTTTTGGAGCAGGGACAAGGCGCCACTGATCGAATGCCGTACCTGCTCCTGAAACCACCAGTTCATAGTCGGAACGCGTGGCCCGCTGTATCCCTGCAATTTCACTGCCGTCAGCAGGCGAGAAGGAAGTAAGAACCTCGCCTCTGGTTTCGATCCATTTTGTGCCCGTGCATATACCCGGGTTAATATTGGCTAATTCCAGGTCCTTAAGCATCTGTTGAACTTCAAATCTGTTATCCATATAAGGTAAAAGTTAGATTTTCGAAATCTTCAGCGGGTTCTTTAATCAGACATGACTGAAAAATATGAAAAACAAAGGGATATAGCATATCAGTCTGACTTGTGTTTCCCACTTTTTCCCTAAATTAATCAAACGGAATGGGAATGCACTTCTATTTATAAAACATTTTAATTATAGAATTAAGTTGAGTCCGGGGGGAATTACCTGTTCCGGCAGGTCTTTTATTTGATTATCTTTTTCATAGACCCGGACCGGATCAGGTTAACCCTTTTTCTTTTAAAGTCATCTAAAAAACAATTAAAGATTAAAAAAACTTTTAAGCAGGGAATAGTTTAATCAAAATTGAAAAGCATGAAAAAGAGACTTTTTTTACTTGTTTCAGGAGCTGTATTTATTCTCTCCACAGCCTTTGTTGTTATAAACCAGAATGCGAGAACAGAAGCAGTAAAGCATCCCAGGATCGTAGCTGCAATAAATAATCTGGAAGATGCGATAGTCTATCTGGAGAAAGCGCCTGATAATTTTGGTGGCCACAAGGCACAGGCAATAGCCGATTCCAGAAAGGCTGTTGAATCGTTAAAGCGCGCTTTGAAGTACAGGGCTAATGTTGACAAGGCTAAAAGAATAAACGGGGATAAGTAAAAGTAATAAGTAAACGGCAAAAGTGAAAAGGTATAAACAGGTGAATAGAATTATTTCAACAATAATGACAAAATCTGTTCCAGGGTTATCTTTTAACTTGCTTTTAAGATTACCGTAATCAGGTATTGGTGTTTTTTCTGTCCTGCACTTCGTTTGTGGCAGGAGCGCTTTTCTGAAACACGCGGATCAATGGGAAGTATTACCTGATGTTTCTTTTTAATCAGGAAAACATAAGTGGATATATACCTTCTTCAGGAGAGTTAATAATTCTTCGGCAAAAGAGTGGAGATCTTTAATGATTTCAGGATTTATCCCTTCGTAAAGTCTTTCCGGGGAACCGGGTTAGAACTATTTACCTTTTAGCGGTTTCTGAAAATTTCTGCCAGTTTATCTTTGGTCAGAGGTTTTTCAATGTATTCCGGAGTAATTCCAGGAATCACCCTGGTCTTCTCCTCAAAAACATCAACCGGCAGGTGCATTATGAAGATCAGGGTATCATTCCGGATTTCATCAAGCCGGCCAACCTGTTCGAGAAACTCCCATCCGTTCATGACAGGCATGTTAATATCAAGGAAGATAAGTTCAGGCAAATACTTTTTTTCTCTGATGGCTGATTTAAGGAATGCAAGCGCTTCCGATGCAGAATTAAAAACAGACAGACTGGTGTCAGGGAATACTTTTTTTATCTCCCTCTGATGGAAGAAATTATCATCGCTATTATCATCGATAAGCAATATTCCTTTCGGCTGAAGGCTCACAGGCTTATTAATTATGTTGGAAGCTATCCCCTGTAGTCAGCGGTTATCTGGATTTTTTTGAAAAGGATGCCCCGGATCAACTTATTTTGAAGGAGTAGTTAGCAAAACTGAACTTCCTGCAATAGTCTGTATGCACAGACTCCGGGGGAAAATGTTTTATTTTTCCGGGGCATCCTTCTGATAATGATGAATATTCAGTAATTTATCGGTAAACGGGTCTGACAGTTTAAAGTTCACGGATTTTGATATTCCTGAACCAGACCGGATACCCATGATCCTGGAGTCCGATAAAACCTTCTTTTGCGATCCCTTCGGTAAATCCCGGGAAATCTTTGAATTTGCTTTTTGCAATGAGAGCATCCCATGCAGGAGTCCAAAGTTCGTATTCACAAACCTTGACGCCGTTCTGAATGTGGGTTACTTTCCCGTTCTGAACACGGATCACGATGGTATTCCACTGTCCGGTCGGATGTACTGTTTTCGGATCGGCAGCGATCATGTCGTAAAGAGAGCCGGCAAGATGGCTGTCGATTTTATTATCGGTTGCATCCACATTATCAAGAACCTGAACTTCGGGAGCAGCATAGTATATTGGTTTTCCAGGAACTTCCCTGACATTGTAGAAAATCCCTGAGTTTGCCATTTTGCTTGCTTTCCAATCGATTGAGAGTTCAAAATTCTTAAATTTTTTCACCCCATAAAGAATATCACCGTTTGAACCTTCTCCAGGTTTTTTACCTTCAGCGGTGAATACTTTCAGGGCATTTTCCTCGATTACCCAGTTTTTGGGCATAGTAGTTCCATTACACTGGCGCCATCCGGTAAAATCTTTTCCATTGAAAAGAAGTACCCAGCCATCTTTTTTCTCTTTATCGGTGAGCTTGTTTACTCCCTGTCCGATAGCCGGGGAGATTATCATCAATGCTGCTGCGATTGATAAAATAATGTGTCTTTTCATATTAGTTTAATTTGAAATAAATTCCAATGCAAATTAATCAAAATTTTCATTTCCAATTCGGTTTGCCACATCTCACTCACTCCGGAGATTAATTAAGCAAATGGATAGGAAAAATAGCAAGCTGATCAGGATAATGCGACACGGAAGGAGCTGGGGCAGAAAATTTTCAGAACCATTTATTCCTATTTCATCTATAGCAATATGCACTTTATCAACATCATACATTACTGTCCATAAAATGACTAAAATAATAGTCAATATTTCCGGCAAAAACTTGCATGACTATAAAAATAGTCATATATTTGTACTGAAGGATTGACAAAAACTATGGTATTGAAGGAAGGGAATATCGTTTATCCGGTCAGAAATGAGGACTATTCAGGATTTATGTCATATCATCTGCCGGTTGACCAAACCCCATTTTCAAGGTACCGCGATGTAACAACAATAACAAACAACAAGATGACACTTACAAAGGCAGAGGAACAGGTAATGCAGATCCTGTGGGAGAAGGAGGAAGGACTGGTTAAGGATATCCGTGAAAGCTTTGCTGATCCCAAACCGGCAAGGAACACGGTTTCCACGGTTCTGAGGGTTTTGGAAAAGAAAGGGTTTATAAGTCACAGGGCCTATGGCAATGTTCATGTTTATTATCCGCTGGTCTCAAAAAGCAACTATTCAAAAGGCCAGTTATTTGGTCTACTCGAGAACTATTTCAACAACTCATTCCCGGCGATGGCAACTTTTTTTGCAAAGGAAAAGGATCTTTCGCTTAAGGAGCTTGATGAGCTGCTGGAGGCAACGCGGAATGAACTGACAAAAAAGAAAGGGAAAAAATGATGAATGCTTTAGGTTTTTATCTTTTGAAGTCGGCCATCTGGCTCTCCGGGTTCGCGATGGTCTACATCCTGTTTCTCAGGAATGAAAGGTTCTTCGGGCTGATCAGGATTTTCCTCATCACAGGAATACTCTCAGCTTTTTTACTTCCATTGTTCACGGTAAGTTATAAAGTCATAATTGCAAATCCTGTTGCACAGGCAGTGCCACAGACCGGGGCTACCGTTGAGGCGGTAACCGGGCAAAAGGATCTTCCCTTTGCGGAAGTCCTGCTGTTATCAGTTTATTTTGCAGGTATGTTGTTCGTTGCTTTTAAGATTTTCAGGCAAACCAGGTTTATGCTCAGGGCCATCCGGGAAGCAGATAATACTGCCGGCGGTGACACAAAACTGATCAGGACCGCTGATTTCGGATCATCATTTTCATTCTTCTCCTGGATCTTCGTCAATCCTTCAGTTAACGAAATTGAGATGAAGGAGATAATGAACCATGAGATGGTCCATATCCGGCACAGGCACTGGCTCGACCTGATTCTGGCAGAGTTGCTTTGTATGGTACAATGGTTCAACCCACTGACATGGCTCTATGGCCGTCTCATCAGGCAGAACCACGAATACATTGCCGACAGGATGGCGCTGCAGCAGACATCCGACCCGGCAGTTTACAGAGCGACATTGCTAAACCAGATTGTTGGCTCTCAGGTCATCAGTCTGACTAATTCATTCAGTTATTCAGTAAATAAAAAACGATTTGTCATGATGCAAAACATATTCAGTCCACCATACAGGAAACTTAAGCTTCTGCTTATACTTCCTGTTTTTTCGGTCATCTTATTTGCCTTTGCCAGACCAGATTATCAGTATGCTGATCAGCAGGGTAATGCACCTGGCCAGGAAAAGGCCCAACCAGGGCAAGACGCGCAAATAAAGGGGAAAATCCTCAGTTCTGACGGCAAGCCCCTTGGAGGCGCCAATATTATCGTAAAAAACACGACAATGGGAACTGTCACTGATGATAATGGAGACTTTTTAATTCGTAATGTTGCTGCTAATGCAGAATTGATCGTATCGTATGTTGGGTTCAAAACCAAGGTCATTAAAGCGGCATTTGTTTCCAGGTCTCCGGTTATGATGGAAACAGATACTATCCCTTATCGTGGTTCAGGCATGACTGCCCCACCACCGCCACCCCCACCGCCTGCACCGGCAGACGGATCGGTTGCTGCACCTCCTCTGATTGTAATAGACGGGAAAATTTCTGATAAAAAGGTAGAACAGATAGATCCTGAAACAATTAATGAGATTACTGTTCTGAAAGATAAGAAAGCCGTTGAAAAGTACGGAGCCAAAGGGAAAAACGGAGTTATTGAGATTGTCCTTAAAGACAAGGCCACTGCCGGAGCTCCGTCTCCCGGGTCAGGAAAATATTTAAAAATAAAGAAGGATGAGTATGTTGCTGTTGAGGATTTGCCAAAATTTTCTGAAGGGCAGAGCGGTCTGAGCGCCTTTTTAGCAGAGAACCTGAAGTATCCCGAAGATATAAAAGGTGAAAAGGTAAAAGGAACGGTGGATATTGTTTTTCTTGTTTCCACAGAAGGTAAGCTCAGTCAGATCAAGGTAGCAAAATCCCTTCACCCGTTGCTGGATGCCGAAGCTATCAGGGTTGTGAGCATCATGCCCGACTGGATGCCGGGTCACCAGAATGGGAAACCGGTCGAAGTTCAGATGAAACTCGCTATAGAATTTAAATAAACAAATCAGTAGGAACACTAAAACCGCAAGGTCTGCAGATTTTAAAAGGTATCCTTGAATAACAGGCTGGAAATGATGTCCTGCCGGATGGATGCTTTCTCTGTGAACTTTGCGGTTTTGTTTCTGATATACCCGGGATTTCTATATTGTCTGTCAATCAGATAATTTCCGGATTAATTTTAATCATCTTCTTCAACAGGGATAAAGAATGCCGCTCTTACAGCAGGAGGGCAGGGCGAATCGGGTCCTTTCACAGCTTTCCAGATAACCTCGTTGAATTCGGCATCATTTATCCTGTCTTCGCTTGTGAAGTCAAACTTGTCGCTCTTTTTCTGCCAGATATTCTCGGCGGTATTTTTTTCATTGAGGTCGATCTGGCAGGGTTTTAGATTGAACGGGAGATGGTCGGGTGTATTGTTCATGCATCTCCAGAGGGGTGTAGCCGGGGCATCATACTGTGTCATAGGCGGAAGGCCAAGGATTAGTTCCATGGTCCTGAGCAGTGATGCGGTGGTATATGGGGTATGATCGACAAATCCTTGTTTGACGAATCCTCCGGCGATATACGCAGTGCTCCTGTGGGCATCTACATGATCGGGGCCGCTCTGGGCATCATCCTCAACGATTATGATCAGACTTTCCTTCCATACCGGACTATGACTCAGATAGTCAACGAACATTCCCACTGCAAGGTCATTGTCGGCCACATGTGCAAGGGGAGTGGGTCTTCCCAGGCTCAGACCTTCGGTATGATCATTAATGAATCTTACGGTGTTAAAGGCTGGCAGGGCATTAATCGCCATGAGGGAATCGAAATCCCTTCGCCATTCCCTGAAGCGAATGGTATCCCTTACACTCTGGTCCCAGAGTGTGAATGTTTTGCAATAATGATCCTGCAGCACAGGTATATTGGGTCCTCTGTCACCGATAAATTCACCATAGGTTCTGTAGGTCACCCCATTTCTTTTGCAGTTATCCCAGAGGAATCCGTCGCGGTTATTGGCTATTTTTCTTTCTCCTTCCCCGGGATATGAACCGCCTCTACTTCCGTAGCTTGTAGGCCAGTTCTTTTCAAGGTAATCTGTTGCGTAGGCTCCCATGGTCCAGTTATGACCATCGGCGCTCACTTCCCCGTTCACATAAAAATTATCAAGGAGTACGAATTCCCTTGCAATTGCATGCTGATTAGGTGTTACATTTTCACCGAAGAGAACAAGGCCGGGATCACCGTTACCCTCTTTTATATCGCCCAGGACCTGGTCATAGGTCCTGTTTTCCTTGATAACATAGAAGATATGTTTTATGGGAGATTTATCGCCGACCTTTACAGGAATGGGATTGCCTTCCCTGCCCTCCGATATCAGTTCGTTTTTTCTGATATAAGGAGTATTTTCATATACCTGCCTGGAGTAGCGGGATATAATGTTTTTATCCGGTACATCTATCATACTGAGGGTTCCTGTGAAGAGGCCGCCGATGTATTGAACTTTCGTTCTGATTGTTCTTCCTCCTTCTTGGTACACCACCTGTTCTGCTTCGTTGTAGGGATTCGGTCCGTGTGGATTGGGAAGAGAGGTCATGCCTTTGCCGTTGCTTACCAAAATCTTCTTTCCTGCGGTTCTTACGCAGGTCGGGTACCATCCTGTCGGGATGAAACCCTTGCTAACTCCGGCTCCGGGATGACTCACATCGAATACCGCAAGACAGTTATTATCAGCATTGGCTATGTAAAGAGTTTTTCCGTCGTTGCTCAATGCAACACTGTTTGTGGTGGATCCGCTGGGAGAGCCAGGGTATAACGCGGCATTCAGGGTTTCGGTTGCAATAAGTTTCTTTGTATCAATAACCGAAACGGTATTGTCATTCGCGTTGCAGACATAAAGGAAATGACCATTGTCAGTAAGGCACATATCGTTGGGATTATCGCCTACACTGGCTGATCCGGTAAAGGTGAGGCTTACGGTATTGAAGACTAGCACTTTGTCACAGCCCCAGCATGAAATGTATAGTGTTTGTTTGTCCGGTGAAAGAATACAGGTATATCCTTCTCCTCCAAGAGGAAACCGGGAGATGATCTTTTTGGTTTTTGTATCGGCTACATAAAGCGAATTGTTCTCTTTTGTAACTGCATATATCCTGTTACCGGCATTGTCAAGGGCAAGACCGGCTACGGATATTTTTTCCGGCCAGGGATCTCCAAGCCTGATGGTGTCGGATGCCACGAGGCGGTTTTTCAGAACCGCGTACCTGATAATAATGTTGTCATTTCCTCCAGATGCATAAAGGCTTTTTCCGTCATTTGAGAAGACCAGTCCCAGCCATGATTTACCGACAGGGATCGAATCCAGTATAATTTCCCTTGCAATATCTATGAGCTGTAATGACTGGTCGCTCTGTCCGTTATTGGTAACTGCTGCAAGTTTGCCGGAATGTGAAATCGCAATATTCAGGGGCAGGTCGCCAAGTCCGAGTGTTCTTCCGGCTGGAGTGAGGCTCCATCCGTTCGGGAGGTTTACCTTATGATTTTCTCCCTGAGCTTTAACCATTACATTTCCTGGTAGCAGCAGGAGGCTGACCAGTAAAACAGCAAGGTATTGACTTCTTTCCCTGTTCATTGCATAGCTATCTTTTTGCAACTTCCTGAGGAGTAAGAGTAATTAAATGACCGGCAGGTTTCCCGTTCCTGTAGGTAATAACTCTGAGGTATGTTGGACTATCCGGAAGATCAAACGGTTTGGTATAGACAGGCGATTGGCTGTCGGGCATGGTATCGTCGATGGTATAATGGATAACCAGGTCAGAAGCTTCTGTTTCCATGCTTATGGTTGTCTTTCCATTTTTTCTGGAGATATTTATGATTGCATCATATATCGCCTTTGAATAATTTACTCCGGCTGCATTAGCCCTGTCGAACTGACTTTCTGCTCTTTTTACGAAATTATCCCAGTTTTTTGATTCCTTCTGTGACCAGAATACTTCGGAGAGAGCCCAGCCACGAGGCCAGGTCATATATTCGGCGTGCCTGAAGGTCGGGACCTGTTCTGACCATAGGTTGCCCTGCCCCCCGAGGATATGTTTAGCCACAGCTCCTTCGGGCACAGGTTCAAAACTGTAGCATTTTTTCATTCGGAGTCCGGCATAGAGCAAGGGTTCAATTGTTTGTTCCCCCTGCTGGTAATCGAGATAGGCATACTGAACCGGAGACATTATCACATCGTGTCCAAGGTCCGATGCCTCAATTCCACCCTTGAGACTTCTCCAGCTCATAAGAGTTGCATCGGGGGATATACCACCTTCAAGAATTTCATCCCAGCCCAGGAGTCTTTTTCCCTTAGCATTGAGGATCTTTTCCACCCTGCTCATAAAATATCCCTGAAGATCTTCCACATGCCTGATATTAAGTGATTTCATCAGCACCTGACAACCTGCGTCCTGAAGCCAGAAGCCCTTGTAGCACTCGTCTCCTCCGACGTGAATATACTGTCCTGGAAAGATGGTGGCCAGTTCAGTAAACACCTTATCAAGGAACTCATATACCTTTTCATTCGATGGGTTCAGGGTATTATCTACAAGCATAGTGAATGTTCCGTTTCCATACCATTCACTGAAAGGTGTACCGGGATTGACTTTTATGTCAGGATTTTTGGTACAGCAAAGCTCTGGGTATGATGCCACTGCTGCCATGCTATGCCCGGGTACATCCACTTCAGGGATGATGGTGACAAATCTTCCCTGAGCATATTTAATTATCTCTTTCATATCTTCCTGGGTATAAAATCCGCCGTCGGTGGCGGCTTCACCCGGTTTTGGTTCGGGACGGTCTCCGAAATGGCCTTCCCTGTGGACGCGCCATGCTCCGACCTGAGTAAGCTTTGGAAGAGATTTAATTTCAATTCTCCATCCATTGTCATCTGTCAGGTGCAGGTGCAGTATATTATATTTATATCTTGATATCTCGTCGATATACTTCATTACCTCTTCTTTGGTGAAGAAGTTCCTGCTGACGTCAAGCATGATACCTCTCCATACGAACCTAGGGTAATCGGTAATAGTGACACCGGGGATGGTCCATCTGGTATTTACCGGGTTTTTGCTTTCTATCGCTGCAGGCAGGAGCTGGAGGAGGGTCATTGCTCCGTAATACAGCCCTGCCGGTTCGTTAGCGCTGATTACCACGCCCTTGGATGATACGGTCATGGTATAACCTTCCTTGCCGGCTTTTTCGGAAAGTGTTTTATTGATGTTTAGCTGTATTGTTCCGGAGTTACCCTGCTGAGCTTTAATCCGGAAGCCGGTAGGTGCAGATAGTTTTCCAGCCAGTATACCTCCAACTTCTGCTGCTGATGTATTATTATAACTTACAGAGGCCGAGCCTGTAAGTTGAAAGCTGCCGCCTGTTGTCCGTGCTTCTGCCGGCTGAGGTATAAGGTTCAGGGAGGTTTCCTGACCATATACTCTTGTTAGTGACAGGAGCAATGCGAAAAAGAATAATTTCCTGATCATTTTTGAGTTTTTGGATGAATACTATTTGGCGCCGTCAATACCGGAACTGGGTACCGGTTCTCCGGCAGGCTGTTTATAAGATACATTTTCAATTTTAATGACCACAGGGTTTGGCCATTGGTTATTTGTATACAATCTCTGTCCGTTTACCGCGCTTATCACCAGGCCAACAGGCGAGGAGGAAAAGTATATTGAGGCATCATATCCAGGTCTGTATTCAACGAGTTCGCTTGCATAGCCCAGGATACTGATCTTTGTCTGATCACTGCCTTTCAGTGTTTTAAAGACAAATTCCTTTCTTTCTCCATATTTCCATTCAGGTCCTGATGGAATAAATGCATATACTGTTTTGCCGTTCTTTGATCCGGTAAACAATATTTCACCCTCTTTTGTTATCTGCCACGGTCTGACATTATGAATAGCTTCCTGGTTAACCAGGTTCCAGAGGGCCACTTCACGGAGCAGGGCTTCCTGTTCAATCTGCAATTCTCCATTGGGTTTAGGGCCCACGTTGAGCAGAAGGTTTCCTCCTTTTGCTCTCGTTTCGATAAGCATATTGATTATTTCAGTGCCGCTCTTTTGCGGGTCGTTTGTAGGTTTATACTGCCAGTCTGTTCCCATGGTGAAGCAAGCCTCCCATGGTCCTGAAACCGGTTTCCCGGGGATCTCCTGTTCGGGAGTTTCCATCTGCCCCCTTGTGACAACAAGATCGGGTTGAAGTTTCCAGGCGTATTCCTTCAGTTCTTCAGCAGGACCGTCAAAAAAGAAGATATCTATTTTGCCGTAATTGGACAGGAGCTCTTTAATCTGAGCTTTATCGTAGTCCATCAGGGCTTTGTTGTTGACAGGATAATGCTGCGGATTCTGAAGCCGTCCGATTGGTATATGATGATCGTGGAAAAAATGAAAGTCTTCAGGTGAGAAATAGATCCCGACTGCAATTCCCTGTTTTCTGAAGGCATCAAGCACTCCTTTGAGAATATCCCGTCTGAAAGGAGTATTCATTATACTGAAATCGGTTGTTTTTGTATCCCACATGCAGAAGCCTGAATGATGCTTCGCTGTAAAGACAACATATTTCATTCCGGCAAGCCTGGCCAGAACTGCCCAGTCGTCAGGGTTGAATTTACAGGGATTGAAAGTTTTCGGAAGCTCGTAAATGAATCTTTGAAGATAATCTTCGGAAGCTCCTGCCATTGAATGGCTTATAACTGCTCCTACCTGGGAATCCATGCTCCAGTGAATGAACATTCCGAACCCCATATCCATAAACCATTGTTCTCCTTCGGGTTTGTTTGTATTGGGCTGGGCTCCTGCCGTAAGAAGGATCAGGAAGCACAAGGCAGAAATAAAGGCATAACGCACTTTCATGGCGGAAGATTTAAGCTTTATTATTCAGGAGTTTTTCAGGAACTTGTTGCCTGAAGTTTTCAGAACCTTCAGAACATTCTTCCGTATTTTGACCTTCACCTCACCTGACATACAGAATGGTTCCCCGTCAATATGGAATCTGTTTTCGGTGGTCTGGATAATTATCTCTTTATCGGTTTTTAAATGTTTAACATACCGTGAGTTATTTATCCGTTTGGTAAAGAGTCTGAGGATCAATAGCGGTCCGAGAATCTTGGGGAAAGGTTGTACAAGGACCAGATCAACAATCCCGTCGTTAGGTCTTGCATCGGGCGCAATGAAAGCGTTATTGCCGAATTGTCGTGTGTTGGCAATTGTAAGCACGAAAAGATCATCGGATATAACTTCTTCCCCGTCGATCCTGATTACGATCTTAAAAGGACGCAGTTGTAGAAAGGTTTTAAAAGTAAGCCAGATATATGGAAATATTCCCCGCATCTTCAGATCGTTGAAAGAGTGGGCGACAAAGCTGTCGAGTCCTATTCCTGCGACATTGAGGCACATCTTGTCATTGATCTCAATGACATCGATTTCCATTATCTCTTCCTTTTTGATATTTGAGAGGAGAGTCCTGATATTCTGGTTAAAGCCAAATTCATGAGCAAACCCGTTACCTGAGCCTAAAGGAAAAACGCCAAGGATTTTGTCTGTATTAACCAGTTCAGTAGCTGCGGTATGAACTGTACCATCGCCACCTGCAGCAACAAAGACCCGGTATTTATCAAAATTCTCTCTGATGATAATAGCGGTATCTTCTTTCGTGTTTGATTTTTTGAGGCAGATATCGTTTTTGCGTCTGTCAAGATCCTTTGACAGTACAAAATTAAAAGGTGGCACACCAGATCCCGGGTTTAATATGAATAGAGCTTTGTTGTTATTTTCTATAGGGGGTAATTTCATACTCAAAGTTACAGAACATTTTCCCAAAGTAAGTCAATATACTTCAATAAGTGCTTTTTCAGCTTCTATTTGTTGTCCGGTACCGGATTATTCCATATACGGGTATTTGAAATCAGTAGCGGGAATGAGAGTTTCCTTAACTGTCCGCGGACTGACCCATCTTAGAAGATTCAGGAAACTACCTGCTTTATCATTTGTACCGGATGCTCTTGCCCCTCCGAACGGTTGTTGCCCGACCATTGCACCTGTCGGTTTATCATTTATATAGAAATTACCGGCGGCATACCGCAGGGCCCTGCATGCAACTATCATCTCGTATTTATCCTTGCTGAATATGGAGCCTGTAAGTCCGTATGGTGAAGTTTCATCACATAGCTTCAGGGTTTCTTCGAATTTGTCATCCTCATATATAAAGATTGTCATCACCGGGCCGAAGATCTCTTCTTCCATTGATGCATATCGTGGATTGGTTGTAAGCAAAATTGTCGGTTCGATGAAATAGCCTTTTGTTTTGTCTCCTTTTCCTCCTGTCAGTATCTTTACCTCCGGAGATTTTCCGGTATTGTTGATATATGACATTATCCTGTCATAGGCGCTCTCATCGATCACTGCATTCATGAAGTTCTTAAAGTCTGTTACATCGCCGATCCTGATCTCGGACATCATTTCAAGAAGGTGTTTTTGTGTCATTTCCCAGAGAGATACCGGAATATATGCTCTGGAAGCGGCGGAGCATTTCTGTCCCTGGTATTCGAAAGCTCCACGTACGATTGATGTTGCAAGTTCCAGCGGATCGGCCGATTTGTGGGCAAAGATGAAGTCTTTCCCGCCGGTTTCCCCAACCAGTTTGGGATAGGATTTATAAATGCTCAGATTATCGGAAACCTGTTTCCATAAGGTGTTGAAAGTTGCATTTGATCCTGTGAAATGGATGCCGGTAAGCTCCTTATGTTTGAGAACAACACTGCTTATAAGGGCTCCCGATCCGGGGACAAAATTTATCACGCCTGCCGGAAGGCCTGCCTCCTCAAGGATCTTCATGAGGTAATAATTTGAAAGCAAAGAAGTTGTTGCAGGTTTCCACACTGTTGTATTTCCCATCAAAGTAACACTGGTATTCAGGTTTGATGCGATTGCAGTGAAGTTGAAGGGGGTGACGGTATAAACAAAACCTTCCAGAGGGCGGTATTCAATTCTGTTGATGGTGTCATTTTCCGAATGTGGCTGTTCACGGTATACCAGCGATGCAAAATAATTGTTGAACCTGAAGTAATCTATTACCTCGCAGGCTGAATCTATCTCTGCCTGCAGTACGCTTTTGCTCTGTCCGAGCATTGTTGCGGCATTAATCAGATACCTGTACTTCTTTGAGACAAGCTCGGCTGCTTTGGCCATTATGGCAGCCCGTTCCATCCAGGCGAGTGTCAGCCAGGCTTCTTTCGCCGCAAGTGCAGCTTCAATTGCCATGGCAACCTCTTTTTCCCCGGCTTTGTGATAGGTAGCAAGTACGTGGCTATGATCCGAGGGCATAACGATTTTGCCGGTATTTCCGGTCCTTATTTCCTTCCCGCCAATAATAAGAGGGATATCAATGACCTTGCTTTTCTGTTCAGCCAGCTCTTTCTCGAGAAGCCGTCGTTCTTCGCTGCCGGGCTTGTAAGACAACACCGGTTCATTTTTTGGTTCCCTGAAATTATAAATCGCGTTGTTCATAAATGAATATTTTCTGTAAAATTATACATAAGCTGCCATCAATAAACATGATTTTTATCCTGTATTAAATATATCATGTATTTATTCAGGGTTTTAACAACTTTTTACCGATTCAGGTTTACTACGGGGCTAAATGATCCGGGATTGAAATGAAGATCCCAGGACTGGCATTGTTGAAGGATATGGCCGGCAGGTGATCACAAAGTAAGGAAGTACCGATTGTCATCCGGCAATTTGTTGTAATTTGTGTTCCTAAAATAAACAGGTAATGTCAATCTAAATTCCGGGATATGTCTGAATCACGATTTTATCATTTCACAGCTGACCACCTTTTTTATGGGCTGAAAGATGTATCTGAAGCATTAGCAGCAATGAAAGAGGGTGGTTTTATCTGGATGAATTATTACAAACCGGAGCGGGAGGAGATCTCAGCCCTGGTTGATACAATAGGCATTCATCCTCTTTCAGTGGAGGATTGTTTCGACAACAATCAGGTACCGAAGATTGAGCATTTCAGCAACAATACATTTATATTGTTTAATGCTTTTACATATAGCGGGAGAGACTTATTTGCAGACGAGATCAATCTGTTCATCGGGAGAAATTTTCTCGTTACGGTGAGTGGGTTTAATTCTGGCGAACGGAATCCGCTTGCAGGAGCCGTTGATGCTATAGAGGCTGACCCGAAAAATGCAAAGGCAGGTCCTGATTTCCTTATGCATATGATTCTCGACCATCTGGTTGATGACAAATACAGTGCATTCGATAATATGGAAGATGATCTGGAAGCTGCAGAGGAACTTCTTATCAATGATATTGACAAATTCCAGCCCAGGGACCTGCTTCAGCTGAGAAAGACACTTCTTATACTTAGAAAAAGTCTTTATCATGAGCGGGAGATTCTTGTAAAGATCTGCAGGGCTGATTGTCCCTTCATTAGCGATAAGGCAATAATCCTGTACAGGGATGTATATGATCACCTTGCCAAGTTCTTTGAACTGACGGAAACCTACAGGGAGATTGAGACCAGTCTTATGGAGTTGTATACTTCAATGATAAGTAACCAGATGAACAAAATCTCGAATGAGACCAACTATTCGATGAAAAGGCTGACACTTATAGCGACAATATGCATGCCTCTTACTCTTCTGGCAGGTATCGGGGGAATGTCGGAATGGACAATGATGACCGGTCCGGAAAACTGGAAGATCTCTTATCCTCTGACGATGCTGGGGATGGTTATACTTGCCCTGATAACATACATCATCCTGAAATCAATGGAGAGGAAGCGGTAATAAAAGCAGGACCAATGATTTTTCAGTTCTTTACCGGATATTAAATTTCAAACTTAGAGAAATGTTTTTCTCCATAGGAACGGATCGCGTATGCAAAGAAAAGGCCGGAGAGAATGTCTATGCTGTAATGACTGTGCGCCATAAACAGAGCAATGATCACAACAAAAAGGCATATCCCTATCAGCCATTTGTAAACCTTATCGTTGACAAGCAGTAATATCAGGAAAACGTTTCCGGCATGGCCCGAAGGATATACGCCGAGCTCATAGTTGGCAAATCCGTGAAAGAGCTCATCGGATCCGTTAAACATCGGAGGATTACCGAATGGAGTCAGTACAATAAATACTCCTCTGACGATATAAAATATACCCACCATAAGGAAGATGAAAGGTATCCTGCGATATTCCCTTTTGTGTATGATATAGGTGATGGCGAGAAGGATCGGGATGATAGCAAAAATATCATATATCAGAGAAACATCTACAACGGGCAGTTTATCAAGTATCATGTCCGAAAGTATGGGCAGGCTCTTGCCTTTGCTGATATAATCATGGAGATAAGCCTGGGATGCGTTATTGACGGCAATGCCTGCAAATACAAAAAGGAGACTGATATAGAATCGGTTGTTTTTTAATACCGGGAAAAGCAGTTGCAGATGGGTCGATATATTCCTGTATCGTCCGGGTTTTTCATCTGGGCGCTGATGCATCTCTGTTGTTTTAAGGTTTCACAGTGTCTGACTGCGTTATTACCTGCAAAATTAAAAATGAGGATCAAAGGTACAAACAAAAGTTAGTTTAAGATTCATCACTCTCAACTGAATCATCAGACATTTGATTGTAAGTACTTACTATTTCATCTCTGAATTCTTCCGGAGCTTCAACATGTCCCCATCCTGATTGCATTTGCCATAGACCGTCATAAACTGAATCATGGTAGGATCTGATAATATGAGGTATATTTTTTTCAGTAAGGATCTCATCAAGTAATTTCGCCTCAAATTCGTTATTGAGATCGAGGATTTTAATATTCATAATCTGGCAGCTATTTAGAAATTACTACAGCACAATTATTTAGAAGCACATCCATAAGAAAGCCTGAGCACTGACCCCGGAAGATTATCTCTTCTCCGGGTTTGAAGACTGAGCTGTCAGTAATCCCGGGGAATGTACCTATGACCGATAAAAGGGCGTTTTCTGTCTCCAGTGTTACATTAACAGTGTTGTTTTCACCATTCTTTACAGAAGATATTTTCCCTTTTATCTCTATTGTCTTATTGATATATTTTGCGGAGGCCGCCTTTTCATCCGACTCAAATGATTTCTGAAGGTCTGAAGCCGAAACGATAAAGTCAGGTTTCACTTTAGCCAGGTTTGCACTTTTCAGATTATAAAAATATAAACCGGCGGCGATGCCTGTAAGAAACAGGACAGTTATTACAATGAGCGATATTTTGAGATGTGTCTTCATTTGCCGGTATTAAATGAAAGTTAAAGATACTATTTATTAGCTACTGCAGCATATTTCATCTCAACAGTCACTTCAAGATTCTTGTTGATCTTTTCCCTTACCATCCCGGGGATGTTGATCCCATAATCTTCAGGAACGATATTAAACTTCGAGTTTGCATTAACAACTCCGGACACTACTTCAACCGTACCTTTTACAGTCACTTTCCTGGTCACATTATGAATGGTCAGATCTCCCTCCACAGTTATATCATATTTACCGTTCTTGCTGAGACTGACAGCTGCAGGATCGGTGATTTTACCTTTAAATGTAGCTTTTGGATACTTCTCCGATTCCAGATAGTTTTCATTGAAATGTTCTTCCATCAGCGCCCTTTCGAAGTGAAAGGATTTGATAAGCACCTGGAATACAATCTCTCCTGTGCCTGAATCCAGCACGCTGGCAACCTGGTTATTGTCTCCCTTGATGTCCTCCATCGGAGTATGGGAATAAAAGCCTATATAACCGTTCTTGGTCATATATTTCTGGGCGCTTGCTGAAATTGCAATTGCAAGTGTGAATGTAAGTATTAAAAGACGCTTCATAATTTTAAGTTTTCTGTGGATTTATCGCATCTGTAAAGGCCGGTAAACGTAAATACTTATAGTCTAGTTCGTTTCAGAATAACATTTTGAATGATATTACCTCAGACTGTTTTATGTATATTTCTCTGTTACTGAATATTATCCTGGTATTATTTCTTTTAGGGAATCAGATCATTATTATAGGTGAAATGTTCGCCCTGAAAACTTTTCAGCCCGGTTATCAATGTTTTTGCAGAGTGAAGACCCTTGAGATATTGAATCCGAAGTGTATATCTCCTTTTTTCCACTGTCCTGTTGTTTCACTGATAAACCCTTTTTCAATCATTGCGACCGAATTAGTTAACAGAAGCTGGAAGACATGGCCTCCGGTTTCAATGTCAATACCTACAGAGAGAGGGTTATAGACCTGCTGACTCATATAGGTTTTAGGGTTGATCAGGTAGTAGTATTCAGCATTAAGGCTTATCCTTTTTGTCAGTTTTATCCTGCCTCCGGCTCCCATAGAATAGAGGTCGTTCGGATCCAGCTCTGTTGCTACCAGATTACGATGGACAAAAGATGGAGTAAGCTGTAATGAGAATACATTATTGAATTTCCTGGCTACCATAACCTGGGCAACATATGAAAGCCTTGATGAAAAGTAATTTGTTCTTTCCGGATCGGACCATTTCAGCGAATTTAGCGCTGCTGAAGTGAGGACAGATACGGATACCGGCATTACTTTAGCACCTGACGATTGTCTGAGTATAGAGAATTTGGCAAATCCGTCATAAGTCTTTTCATATGTTCCTCTTCCTGCACCTATCATAAGCCAGTTGAAGATACCATATTCAAGGCTGAGATGGATATTGGCCTGATCAAGGCCCCAGAATTCATAGGCCCCGGTATTTATCAGACCAAACCGGTGTGAAAACCTGACATCGAGCTGCCCTTTGGGCATACGCTCTATTGAATGCCCGTTCATTATTCTTGTCGACTTGAAGGTTGCAGTCGTATAAGTAGTCTCAGTGGCCGTGCTGTCGCCAAGAAGCGACATAAGATCATCCTGGGCAAAAACAGAAGCAGGGATCAGGACTAGTATCAGAGCGATATAAAAAGATCTCATAAATGGATGATTTTTCTATTATTAATTATTAGGCATTCCTTTTCTGACCCAGATATTGAACTGATTGATTGCACAATCCTTAATTTTTCCCCCGTTCTTTGGCATAGACACATAACTCCCGGTGTGCTGAATGGAGCCTGCAATAGCGACATTCTGTGCAGCAACATCGGAGTAGTCCTGTAGCCGGATATTATTGCCATTGGATGCTGCCGTAGAGTTTGAATGACAGGAATAGCAGTTATCTGTCAGAATTGAAGTGATTGTAATGCTGAATGTTACATTTGAAGTATCACATGAAGTGCTCAGCTCCGGATAAAGACCCTCTTCGCTGTCGTAATAACATGAAGCTATAAGAAAAGCAAAAACTGCAAATATCGGGATAAGGATAAATTTCTTCATATTGCTGATGTCTGGTTAAAATGTTAATCAGTTAAACTATTTGATCAGGGGTTGCAGGTTGTTTCATTTGCGCCCTGTTCGATCCATATCCTTATGGTGGTTCTGAGATCTACCGAAAGCACCTGTCCCGGAGGCATGTGATCTTCACCACCGGAGGAGGTTATGGCAACATAGCTTTCACTGCTCTCAGGCTTGTAAGGTTCGACAGTTTTTCTGATATCCGCGTAAGTATCCAGGGCAAAACGTTCATGATCTCCTCCTCCGGTATGACAACCTGAGATAGCGCAGTTATTTGCAAATATGGGCAGCACGTCCCTCTCAAAGCAAATCTCCGGCATATTGGTTAAATCAGGATTGTGTCTGCAGGAAGAAATCCATGCGGATACAGGAAGGATAATCAGAAAGGCCAGGTAAAAACTAATTTTGTCTGGTTTCATATTCGAATGGGATTAGTCTGGTTAGCGAAGTGAAGTTAATTATTTATTGATTTTAAATCATTTAACAATAGGGACATTTTGTACTCAGTCAATTTTCATGGCATGAAACGGGCAAAAAATACATTTAATAATTTTTAGTTGTATGAGCTGGGAGTTGTTTCAGGAAACAGGTAAAGTATTCTCTTTTGCCATTCTGAAATTGTTTTTTCCTTCAAGAAATTTACTGAACTCGTTTTCAAAATTGGGAGTGAAGATTTTTTTCCCGAGGTTTTCCCTGATCTCACCCAGGCTCCAGTATCTTCCTTCATCGATCTCATCCCTGTTAATGGCAGGTACGCTGTCATTGACAGTGCAGAAGGAATTAACCAGTTCTTTCTCCCTTGTGGATTCCCATACATAGCTTCCCAGAAATACCGGATTGAAGCCTTTTATCCCAAGCTCTTCCATAGCTTCCCTGTAGAGAGCATCTGCAACACTTTCTCCCGGACCAATATGGCCTCCTACTGAAGTGTCCCATTTGCCGGGCTGTGTATCTTTTGTGACAGAGCGCTTCTGAAGATACAATCTGCCCGATTTGTTAAATAGATGGAGATGAACTACAGGGTGCAGCAGGAAGCTTTTGCCGTCATGGCAAACCCTTCGTGGCGCTGTCCCGGTGACCCTGCCGGAGGTATCCACAACCGGAAACCATTCTTCATTTGCAAACTTTCTGCTCATCATCCTGTTCCTGATAACCATAAAGCCAAAGAAGAGGCCGAAGAAGATATAATATAATCCTCCGCTAATAAAAAGCCAGGCTTCCTTGGACATATAAAAGGCTGATACCATTACAAGTCCGATATGCAAAACAGTTATCCAGAAGACAACAAGCATGTTATTTCTCAGGGATTTTTCCTGTGACGCATCCAGTTTCATATTTCCCGTGTACCTCTCCGACATTTTCATCATGATATTGGTCGGACCCCAGAGGGAGAATGCGATTACAGCAAGAAGAATGGCTTCGATCAATGCCGGTTTAACTTTAAAAAAGATATCATTTTCAAAGATCAGGGAGACCGCTCCAAGGGCAACCAGAAGCAATGTGTCGAGTAGTATGAATCTGTCAACGATCCTGTCTTTGATAAGGTAAAAAAGAAATTCGGCTATTCCGAACCCCAGGGCAACATACAGGCCGACCATTGTACCCCAGATCTCATCTGCAAGGATGAAGATGACCAGAGGAATAAGGCCGGGCAGCATTTTCTTTAGGATCGGGATTTTCATTCAGGTGAAGCCATTTTTTCTGATGAGGAAGCAAAGTTATTGTAAATAGTGAAAAAGTTCATTTTACTGAGATGATCTTTATCACTTTTGCATGATCCTTTTTGTCTGGGTAATCAACCAAAAAGTCCATGTCACTGATTTCCACCGGTAATGTCAAAGGGGCATCTGATGGTATTTCCATCTTCATCGACAGCTGTCAGTACATGTATTCCTGGTCCGGCAGTCAGGTTTATCTGGTGAATATATCTTGTCGTTGCTATATAAATGTCGTCGAGATGCCAGAAAACTTTTGTTGCAGGGTTCCTGTGTGCAATTTCAGTGATTATCCTGCCTTTCTTTCCCTCCTGGTCGCGGGGTATAAAGATTTTTATTCCGGGTGTCGGATAGATGAATTCCATTGCAGGTATGGCTCTTCCGTTACTGCATCCCGGGGCAAAAGGCGGCAATATAACATATTCAGGGTGTTTCTGTCTGTAGAAGTATTCCATGGCCGGCGGGAGGATAAACCATGGAACATTAACAATATCCTGAGGCGTGGTGCAATCCGAATTTACCTGAAATGTCTGGTCATGGTTCAGGTGTATTAGCCTGTGATATGGGCACATTTCACTTCTGAGACCGTTTGGGCAGGCCCATGTTTCGGTTGTTTCAGGACAATCCGGACCGGCCCTGAATCCGCTCTGATTGCAGACTTTTATCATTGTCAGGTCCTCATCAGGAGGAGTGAACCATTTTCCGGTTCCCATCAGGTTCACGATATCAAACAGAATTGGTGCAGCGGAAGATGTGCCTGTGAGCCCCGGTCTTCCTTCCCCGTCGGCATTTCCAGTCCATACGCCGGTTACATATGTTGGTGTTGTTCCCACAGCCCAGCCATCCCTGAAACCAAAACTGGTTCCGGTCTTCCATGCCAGGTCGGGAGATGAGGCAAAATACTGCCACCCGGTTTCGGTTTCGGGGCGGTTCACCTTCTGAAGCGCCTGGTATGTGAGCCAGATAGCTCCGGCAGACAAAGGAGGATCGGCGTCCTGCTCTTCAGCTTGCCTATGTTTGGTTCGTGCGGTGAGGACGGGAGAATGATAATCGTTCCGGAAATATTTTCTGTGCAGGTCATAATGATTCAGTACACGTGATAAGGAGGCATATGCGCCGGTAAGATCCCAGAGAGATGTTTCACCTCCTCCAAGTATCATTGAAAGCCCATAGTAATCAGCCGGTTTTGTGAAAGAGGTGAAACCTGTTCTGTGGAGCAGATCGAGAAATTTTTCCGGATTATACTGCTGAAGCATTCTTACGGCAGGAATATTAAGCGACTGTGATAATGCAGATCCTGCGGGTACGGCTCCACTGAAGCTCTGATCAAAATTCTTCGGAGAGAAACCGGGAAAGCGGGTAGGGATATCGGCTACAAGCGAATTTGGCAGAATGTCCCCCGATTGCTGCATCCCGGCATATAAAAGTGGTTTAAGAATACTGCCGGTGCTCCTGAATGATCTTATAATATCCACGTCGCCACCATGTTTAGGGGCATCATCAAGGGTACTGTTTCCAACATAGGCAAGGACATTCCCTGTTTCCACATCCTCTACCATGCAAGCGGAATTGAAGATAAAATTATTTTCAAGGTCTTTCTGATGGGAATTAATGATCTCTGTGACCCTGGTCTGCAATACAGGATCAATGGTGGTCAGGATCCTTTCTCCTTTATTGTATTTGTAAAAATAATCGGTCAGATGCGGAGCTTTTGAAGGAAGATTTTTGGGCTCACCCGGGAGAGGTTCGTCAAGAGAAAGAGACAGGTTGAGTGTATCAAAATAGCCTCTGGCGCATAATCTTTTTAACAGGTTGTCGCGTCTCTCCCTAAGGATATTCTGGTTTTTACCCGGAAATACCAGTGAAGGAGCGTTTGGCAGGATAGCAAGCACAGCTGCTTCAGCCCAGGTGAGATCGGAAGCTGGCTTTCCATAATATCTCCAGGCGGCGGCTTCAAGTCCGACAGTATTACCGCCAAATGGCGCATTGGCGCAATAGAGAGCCAGGATTTTTTTCTTTGAATGGAACATTTCCAGCTTTAATGCCGAGAGCATTTCAATCATTTTCTCCGGATAGCTTCTTTCTTTGCCTCCCCTTGAAATTCTTGCAACCTGCATGGTTATGGTGCTTCCTCCGCTTACAATCCTTCCTGCTTTTACGTTACTCATGGCGGCACGGATAATTGCGGCGGGATTGATACCCGGGTGAACATAAAAGTATCTGTCTTCGAAAGTGAGCAGCGCTTTTTCGAATTTGTAAGGCACGGAGTCTGTGCCTGGAAATCTCCATTGCCCGTCATCGGCTATCCTGGCTCCAAGAAGCGAGCCATCCCTTGCTTCGACAACTGTTGACATAGGGGTCCGGAAGCGCGGCATGGGAGAAAGCAAAACCGGAGTAATCGCTACTCCGGCTGCTATCAGTACTATTTTTAATCTCCTGTTCAATATTATTTTCCGGTTACCTTTACATTATTCCCGGGGAACCTGGAATAAATATTTGGTTTGTACATTGCTTCACACCAGATTGCAGGCTGGAAGAATTCTCCCTTGTAAGCGGCGTTCAGCATCACTATGAAGGTTTTGGTCTCGCCCGTTTCAAGGCTGAAAAAAGTGTTTACCCTGTCATCCCTGAAGTCACGGTAATCGAAGCTGCTTTCTTTTATCTTGGTAGCAGCTTCAAAAAGCCTTGTGTTTCTGATCTCCCAACCTGAAGGCGCCATTTCGGTAAGGGCTAAATTATCCACATGTGTGAAAGAGGCGTTCCTTATCCTGGCAACCAGCAGGAAATCGGTACCCTGTTCAAGATTCTTCTGATCGATCGGTTTCATCTTAAGGTCGAGATATTCAATATTCATGACCAGTCCTTTTTCATCTCTGGTCATATCTGACTGAAGAGGAATCCCCTTTTTCGACAGAGTCACGTAAACCGGGTGATCTGATATATTTTCAACGACAACATTATTACCGGCTTCGGCCGGTTTAAACTCTTTAGTCCAGATCTGGCCGCGTATAAGCTTTTGTTCCGATTTTTCACCGTTGATGTTTATCCGTACGGCAGGTGAAGTATTCTGGCTTCCCTGTTGAGTCTGGATGCACTTCACATATGCAAACAGGCCCCATCCAAGCGATTGTGTACTATACCAGTAATTATTATTGAAATTATTGCAGAGGTCTTTCAGGAGCAGGTAAGCCTGTTCCTGGTTATTAATAAGTGTGAGAGTATAAAGGATGATAGCCTGATCGCGTAAGTTACTGCCATAATAATAATCGGATGATTCAGGTTCTAAATTTGTTTGTCTTACATCGATAAGCTCTTTCGCGACTTCTGCCCTGCCTGATTTTGCATAGGCAGCAGCCAGAAGCCATCCGGAGAGTCTTGGAAGATTTTTCGTTTCCCGCAGTCTGTTCATCGCGCCTCGTTCCGGTTCACCGGCGAGGGCGAGGGAGAACAGGCGATAAGCCTGATCATTTGCCGTATATCTGAATTTGTCATCAAACTTCCATTCGTTTGCTTTTTTTCTCTGGAAGGTCAGCCATTTCGGTCTGAACGACGATGGGATGTTGAATCCCATTCTTTCTGCTTCAGCCATAAAGTGACCCGCATATGATGTTACCCAGGTATCAGGCTGGAGAGATCCCGGCCAGAGGGCAATACCTCCATCTGCCATCTGTCTGGATACCAGAGTGGAAATTGCTTTTCTTATATTCTCAGATGTTGATTCAACGATCTTACTGTCGTTATTCCGGAGCTCCTTGAGCCAGAGTTGCGGGAAAGCGGCAGATGTTACCTGTTCGGAACATCCATAGGGATAGTTGATCAGATAATCAATATTATTATCGAGGTTTATTGAAGGGAAAGGAGATACTTCAAGTCGTGCCGAATTTGAACCTTCAATACCGAAAGGTTTGAATGTTGATTCCATTTTCCCGCCTTTTATAAGCATTTTGATTTCAGATCTGGTTACAGGAGGATTTGGGCTCCTTATCTCGAAAGTCAAAGAATAGGTTGCAGTTTCTCCGCCTCCCGAGGCAGTGACTGTTATCCTGGCAAGTCCGCGTTTTTCTCCGGCAACAAATGAAAGCTCTGCATCTTTTTCCCCTGTTCCTGAAGCAGTCAGGTTCAAAGTATTCTCCCTGAATTTGATAAGTTCATTTGATTCGGCTTTAACAGCTATTTCCCTGATCCCCTCTTTTTGGATGAAGACCGAGATGGGCAGAGCCACTTTTTCTCCGGGGCTGACTACTCTCGGAGCAGTTACAAGCACCATAAGGGGATCTTTCACCGGAACAGTTCTTTCGGCAATCCCATAAGCTCTTTCATTGCCGGCAATCACCATTGTTCGTACCGAACCTGTATATTGGGGTAAAGCGATAACATGCGTATTTGTTTTGCCTGCCTGAAGTCTGAAAGGCCCCAGGAATTTCACCACAGGGATAAATCTGTTGGATTTGCTCGCAGCTTTGTCAGACAACGCTTCATCTCCTCCTGTTGCGAATACCCTTTCGAGTGTTCCTCCGAATGCTCCTAAAACAAGATCGTACAGGTCCCATGTTTTCACGCCAAGAGCTTCCCGGGCATAGAAATAATTCCATGGATCGGGCGTGCCGAATCCTGTGAGATCGAGCAGGCCCTCATCTACTACTGCAACAGTGTATGACATAGATTTTTTATGAGCTTCTTTAACTTTGATGGTGAAAGGTCTCTGGGAACGCAGCTCATCCGGCATTTCTATCTCCGGTGAAAGTCTTGTTTCAGGGTCCTCTACCATCACGGGTACTATCCCGTAAAGTCTTGCAGGCATATCATTCACAGTTTGTGCATGTGGCTGTATCACTGACACATATGCATAAACGTTCGGAGCCATTTCCTTTTTTGCCCGGAATCTTGCAACCGTGTTGCCCTTTTCGGTACTGAGCCTCATTTCATCTATGATACCGGTTGAATTTTCCAGAGTGATAATGGTGCGTGAATTTTCAGGTGATGGGAAAGATATCCTGATCTCATCGCCGGGTTTGTATTTTTCCTTATCCGTGGTAACAGACAGGAGAGTGGCTCCGTCACCCGAGTTTTTCATGCCATAATCCCAGGGCCAGTCAACGAGCAGGATTTTTCCGGAAGAATGACCTTCGGGAGTTGTTGCCCTGATCAGATATCTTCCCCAATTATTTTTATCAATCCTGAAGCTTAATGACCCTTCACCTCCGGTAGTGGTGATATTCTCGCGGACAACCGGTTTGTATTCGCTGCCGGAGATATAAGAGCTTAGATTTTCTTCATCCGATTCCCACCACCAGCGGTACGATATTTTATAGATATTTATCTCAACATCCGATCTTACAGGTTTCCCGTGCTCATCAACCGTTACGATCTTTATTTCATTATCCTTGTCGGTAAATAACATCCTCTCTTTTCCTTTCAGACCCGGAAGATTGATCCCGACAAACACCGGATAGGGAGCATATTTTACCACAGTCTGAGTAATGCTCTCGTCTCCTCCGGGTTCGGCAGCTTTTACTGTGAAAACGGCATTGAGCATACCAGGGGCATGAACATCTTTTCCCGGCTTAAAGATTACTGAAGCATTGCCTTTATCATCAAGTGCGCCATTGAAGATCCTGACGGTCTCAGGGTGAAATTTGTCAACCGGATCATCGAATGTGTACTGGCCATATTTTGGGAATTCGGTCGGGGTATGTTTAAGCATGTATTCGACACTTGATTTTAGATTCCCGGCGACTGATCCGTTCAACCATTTGACATTGAGCGATCCTCTTGCTTCGGGGTTTGATCCTCCGAGTATTTCATAAGGAAAATCAAGTCTGAGCTTAAGCCGGTTGGGTTTGACCGATTCAATCCGAACCCTTTTTGTGAATGTGGCGCCTCCGATCCTGATCACAGCCCTGTAATTGCCTGTTACAGCGTCAGCTGAAGTCTTGGTGGTGAATACAAGCAGGTTCGATTCCCCGGTCTTTTGAACCTGATTATCTACTTTCTGTTCAAGGGGATTGATAAGCTCAAACTGGACAGGATGACCGGCCGGCAGATCACTTATCATATCTTTTATAAAGACAGACAGGAAAATTGAATCCCCGGGTCTCCAGACATCTCTTTCTCCATAAATAAAGGCTTTAATTCCTTTCTCCGGGGTGCTGCCCGTGACATCGAACGAACTCAGGGACAGGGATGATCCGTCGTTCACTTTCAGATAATTTCTGTCCTTATCTTTTTTCGCTATGACCAGGAATGGTTTTCTTTCACAGACCAATGCAACTGATCCGTTCTGATCGGTAGTACCCGATGTGATCTGCTGCATCTGGAAATCGTAAATATCGACAGTTACTCCGTTCAGGGGCATTGCAGTTATGAGATCATTCGATATTACATGAAGAACATTATCTTCCCCTTTCTTTGCAATAAGTCCGATATTGGATGCGAGAATATTCCTTGAGCCGCCTCTTTGGGGATAATAGTATGCCTCCTCATCGGGATTTTCCCTTTGTCTCCAGTCAAAGTTGAACTCGTAAAACAGGTCATTCTCAAAATCAGAGTAAAAATTCTCCGGATCGTCCCATGCATTGAGATTGTCGCTTTCATACTGCGCCAGAGCCTCCTCGTATTTTCCCGGTATCCCTTTGCCACTTCCCGGATACAGGGAGTATGATTTTTTCATACCCAGCTTTACCTTATAGAGAACTCCTGGCTCTATATCAATATAGTCTGCAAGATCAATAGTATAGAGATTCCAGGTACCCGGATTGATCCCGGGGGATGATGAGAGGTCTATTTTTCCGGAAAATACAGGCCGTCCGAAGCGCTTTAGTTCACTGCTTCCGTTCAGATTATTCTCCTGCAGGAAGAATTGGAGATTATTGTCGAATATTTTTATGATTTTAAGATCAACTGCGCTGAGGTTTACCGCTTTGAAAGGGAAAACAAGGTTTTTTGACGAAGGGACTATCACGCCATCTCCCTCAAGCATAATCTCCGGAGGTATGGCGGTAAAATCCAGATCTTTGGTAATTGAGGAAGAAAGGCTGACACCTTTATCATTCTTTATCGACGATTCAATGTTAAGAGAGATTTTTCCCTGGAAGCGGACTTTCGGGAAAATACTGATAATATTTGATTTTATGTTAGTTGAAAGCTCTGCCTGAGGTGTAAAGCTTATCAGTCCTTCGGTTTCCTGTCCGGGTCCTAACGGATCAGAGAAAACCACATCTATTTTCTGTGATTCTCCCTGTGATACCGATATATCCACAACACTGAAGTCCCCCGCAGCAGGGATATTGATCACTGAAGAACCTTTCTGATTTATTCCGTATGCAGATCCGTCCCACGATATGGTGAGTTTCTTCACCTCTTTATTTCTTTCAATGCCCGTGATCATGAATTTGTGGACAGGATTTTCAGTATGGTCCCAGGATATTTCCATTTTTTCCCTTCCGAGTCTGGCCCTGATATAGCCTTCTGCTTCACTGTTATCGATGAAGTCGGATGAATTCACCTGTCCGCTGAGAGTATATTTGTCTTTCCCTTCTGCTGCACATTCAAGGGCTCCTGTAGTAACCCTGAAATCCTTACGCAGAGTCCTGAATCTCAATGGGAAAACGTTAAGTCTTTCCGGTACTGAAGCAATTTTTCCCAGGTTCAGTCCGCCTGAATATGTTTTTCCGGGTTCAAGTAACCTGTAGGGTGTAAAGACAAGGGTAGTTGCATCCTTCCACTCGGTTTTTCCTTTTATGTATGGCTCGATAGAGAACAAACCCTTAGTTGATTTATTGGCTTTAGCTGCAAATTCAGGTGTAAATCTGATCTCGATCGATGAATTAACCGAAACAATACCCGAGGTATATGATGCAATATATTCGCTGTAACCTTTGTCCAGGGGTATATTGGTTGTAAGATTCCGGAGGTGTTCTTTTTTCAGTCTGTCGGTCAGTAATTTTTTCCCGGTATTCTCGCATGAGCAGACCATCAGGAGGCTCATGACTAACAAGAGATATTTAACAGCTTTCATGACAGCAGGGTTTGGATTTGTGAAGCTAAAATTAGGAAAAAAACTGCAGGAATCGGCTGTCTGAGAGCAAAGGATTCGAAAGGATGTATCCGGAGATATCAGGAAGATAGTCTGATACTGTTTTCATGGGGCCGGTGGTGGAGGGGTTGGCAGCCGGTGGAATGGTGCTAATAACATACTCTCAGATCAGATACTTGCACTCCCTTCTTTCAGAACAGCATCAAAGCAGTATCCTGTTCCCTAATTGTTTCGAGATGATCCCGAGGGCGGCGCTCAGGGCAGAATACCTTTTCTGGAGCAGCAGTATCTTTTCCGTGTCATTATCTTTAACCGCCGATTCAAGGAGCTGCATTATCTCTTTCCTCTTCATTATTATCTTGTCGCTTTTGAACTTCAGTACCACGTCACCCACGATTTCTTTCAGTTTCATCTCCTCCGTTTCAACAAAAGTCTGCTTTTCCATCCATATCTTACTCAGCTCATGCGAATCTGCCAGAAGATCTGCAGACAGCATTGATATCTCGGGATCCTCGTGTTTGATGAATTGATTATCAGCTGTAAACAGCCCGTGTTCCACATGGAAACGGATCTCGCTGAAGATTTTAGCACAAACCGGGTTATCGAAGGCCAGTTCGTCAGAAACAATTTCTTTAACAATCTGATCTGCCACAGTAACCACTTCTTCCCGTCCATCTTCACTGCTGACATTTTTAGCAAATTCCACAGCCCCGAACTTAAGCAAAAGCCTGATTATCTCTCTTTCCGAATACAGAGTGACATTTTCCTGTTTTACCTGTTTCTGGATGAGGAGAGGAGGGGTCGGCAGATCCTCAGGCTGAGGATATTTATTTCTGTCCTGAAAACTCTTATGTTGTCTGAGTTTATTGACCTCATGATAGAGGATCGGTTCTGCTACCTCTAGCAGTGTGCTGCATTCCTTGATATAGACGGTCCTGACTATGGTTTCAGGAATTACAGCGATCGACTTCACAACATCCTTTATCAGGTTGGCCTTTCTGACGGGATCATTTTCCGCTTCTTCAAGGAGAAGTCTTGTCTTGAATCTTATGAAGTCAGTTTCATTCTCCCGGATATATTTTGTGAATTCTTCATTACTGACTTTTTTCGAATATGAATCCGGATCTTCTCCATCGGGAAGCAGAACGATCTTCACGTTCATTCCCTCTTCCAGAACAATATCTATTCCCCTGATGGAAGCTTTTATCCCGGCAGAATCTCCGTCGTAAAGGATTGTTATGTTGGGAGTGAAACGTTTGATCAGTCTTACCTGTTCCTGAGTGAGTGATGTTCCGGAAGAAGCTACCACGTTCTCGACACCGGCTTCGTGAAGTGACATAACATCGGTATAACCCTCGACCAGATAGCACCGGTCTTTTTCCATTATGGATTTGCGGGCCTGGTAGATACCGTAAACTATTCTGCTTTTATGATAGATCTCCGATTCAGGAGAGTTAAGGTATTTTGCTGTCTTCTGATCGGTCTTCAGCACCCTTCCTCCGAACCCCAGCACCTGGCCTGAAAGAGAGTGGATAGGGAACATCACCCTGCCGCCGAATCTGTCGAAAACCCTGTCCTCGTGCTGTATGCTAAGGCCGGTCTTTACAAGGAAATCCAGTTTATACCCGTCATCGAGCGCTTTCTTTGTGAAGGCATCGCGTTTTTCGAAGCTGTAACCTACTTCGAACTTCTTCATGGTCTCCTGACGGAATCCTCTTTCCCTGAAATATGAAAGTCCAACCGAGATCCCTTCTTCAGTCTGGAAAAGGTTTTCCGCGAACTGTCTTGATGCGTAGGCGGTAACCACTAACAGACTCTCTCTTTCATTCTGCTTGTCGATCTCCTCCTGGGTCATCTCTTTTTCGACCACTTCAATGTGGTATTTCCTTGCCAGGTATTTAAGAGCCTCGGGGTAGGTCAGATGCTCATGTTCCATAATGAAGTTGACCGAGTTGCCAACCTTCCCGCATCCGAAGCATTTGAATATCTCTTTCGACGGGGATACGGTGAATGAGGGCGTTTTCTCATTATGAAATGGACACAATCCCAGGAAGTTGACCCCTCTTTTCTTCAGCGGGACAAACTCCTGGACAACATCGACAATATGTGCCGCATCCAGGATCCGGTCTATTGTTGGACGGTCGATCATAGATCAAAGATATTATGAAATTGACATGCAAGAGACGAGGCAGGTCATTTTTCACCAGGATAATTAATCCCTTAATTCCTGCGACATTAATCGTCCTGTTCTTCCCGCTTGTACAGGAAAGATATTATGATTACAGGATGTTTTTTACAACCTGTACCTTCACTTTTACCTCATCAATATCCACTTCCCTGATGTTTTCATTCCGGAAATCTGAAGTCAGACTAACGTTCGTAGCAAGAGTCTGGGACCCTATATATGCCGAGTGTCTTTTTACGGCTTCTCTCACGAATTCGTTATCTTCTATGAAGACGCTGATCTTATCGGTAACATCATATCCGTTATCTTTCCGGATGTTCTGGATCCTGTTGACAAACTCCCTGGCAATTCCTTCATATCTTAGTTCGTCTGTGACTTTGATATCGAGGGCGACAGTCAGCTTTCCTTCATTAGCCACCTGCCAGCCGGGGATATCCTCTGAGATGATCTCTGCATCCTCGGAGGTGAGGGTTATCTTCTGATCTCCGATAGTGATCGTATAGTTTCCTGCCACCTCAAATTCGGCAATGTCCTTCGGTGTGAACCTGGTGAAAGCGAGGCTTATCTCTTTCATCAGCTTGCCGTATTTAGGACCGAGAGTTTTGAAATTTGGTTTGATCTTCTTTACAAGGATCGATGCGGCATCATCGATATATTCCACCTCTTTGACATTCACCTCAGCCAGTATCAGATCTTTAACTGCCTCGAATTTCTCCCTGAAGTTCTTTTCAGTAGCAGGTACCATTATTTTGGCAAGAGGCTGACGAACCTTTATGCTCACTTTTCTTCTGAGGCTGAGGATCATTGAAGAGATCTTCTGGGCGATATCCATCCTCTCCTCGAGCGCCTTGTCGACAAGAGCTTCATTATATGTTGGAAAGAGTGCAAGATGAACTGATTCATCCATGTGCTTTCCGGTGGTATTGTTAAGGTCGCTGAAGAGCCTGTCGGAATAGAACGGAGCTATTGGCGCTGCCAGTTGGCTGACAGCTTCAAGACATTGATAAAGAGTCTGGTATGCTGCGATCTTGTCTTTGTCATATTCACCGCCCCAGTATCTTTTGCGGTTGAGCCTGACATACCAGTTACTCAGGTTTTCGGTTACAAAATCCTGGATTGCTCTGCCCGCTCTGGTGAGATCATAATCTTCATAGCATTTTCCAACCTCCTTGATTAAAGAATTCAGGAGTGATATGATCCACCTGTCGATTTCCGGACGTTCATTCACAGGGATCTCTGGTTCTGTATTTCTGAAGTTATCAACGTTGGCATATAATGCAAAAAACGAATAGGTGTTATACAGAGTCCCGAAGAATTTTCTCTTCACTTCATCGACTCCGGCAATATCGAACTTAAGGTTATCCCATGGTTGTGAGTTGGTTATAAGATACCACCGGAGGGGATCTGAACCGTATTCTTCAATGGCGGAATAAGGATCAATGGCATTTCCGAGCCTCTTCGACATCTTGTTCCCGTTCTTGTCAAGCACGAGCCCGTTTGAGATAATATTCCTGAATGCCACCGAATCGAAGATCATTGTTGCAATGGCATGAAGGGTGAAGAACCATCCTCGTGTCTGATCCACTCCTTCCGCGATGAAATCGGCAGGAAACATCTTGTTGAATTTCTCCTTGTTCTCGAATGGATAATGGGCCTGGGCATAAGGCATTGCACCTGAGTCGAACCAGACATCTATAAGATCAGATTCACGGAACATTTTCCTCCCTGAATCGCTTATCAGTATAATATCATCCACAAAAGGCCGGTGAAGGTCGAATCTTTTGTAATTCTCATCCGAGTTGTCTCCGGGAATAAATGAAGCAAGGGGATTGGACTTCATGAAGCCGGTTTTTACAGATTTTTCGATCTCATCCCTCAGTTCGGCCGCGGAACCTATACATTTTTCCTCTTTTTTATCTTCGGTGATCCAGATCGGCAGGGGAGTTCCCCAGTATCTTGAGCGTGACAGGTTCCAGTCAACAAGATTTTCCAGCCATTTTCCAAATCGGCCTGTCCCGGTTGACTGAGGTTTCCAGTTAATGGTGTTATTCAGTTCGATCATCCTATCGCGTCTGGCCGTAGTTTTGATGAACCAGGAGTCGAGCGGATAATATAGCACCGGTTTGTCTGTCCTCCAGCAATGCGGATAGCTGTGAATATGTTTCTCTATACGGAAGACCTTACCGGTCTGTTTCAGCATAACTGCAATATCGACATCAAGGGTTTCCGAATTTTCTGCAATGTTCACATCATATTCATTCTTTACCGCCCGTCCCGCAAAAACAGAATATGTTTCAGTGTTTACACTTTGCGAGATGTATGTTTCATCCAAGTCGCTTAATGGTATGAGGAAACCCCTTTTGTCCACCATCGGTCCGAATGAGCCGTCCTTTCTCTTCATGATCAGCGGCGGAACATTATTTTCCCTGGCCACGCGGTAGTCATCTGCTCCGAAAGTGGGCGCAATATGAACAATACCTGTTCCGTCCTCGGTTGTCACAAAATCACCCGTCAGCACACGGAATGCCCCTTTACCGGGATTTACCCAGTCTATAAGCTGTTCGTAATTAATTCCTTCAAGATTCTTACCATGAAATTCCTGAAGGACTTTGTAAGGGATCTTCCTGTCGCCAGGTTTATATGCTTCAAAATCCGCAGCTTCGTCCGATCCTGAAAAGATTGAATGAAGCAGGTCTTTTGCTATTACAACGGTAATAGGATCGCCTGAATAAGGATTAAAGCTTCTTACTTCGACGTATGTTATTTCTTTTCCCACTGCCAGGGCAGTATTTGAGGGAAGAGTCCATGGAGTGGTCGTCCACGCCATAATATGAACCGATGCAGTATCTATTTCCCTGAAAAGGAATTCCGACCTGTTGTCTCTTGTTACTTTAAACTGGGCAATACATGTGGTATCTTTCACATCCCTGTAACATCCGGGGAGATTGAGTTCGTGTGAGCTGAGTCCGGTCCCGGCTGCCGGTGAATATGGCTGAATTGTATAGCCTTTGTATAGCAGGCCTTTCTGATAAAGCTGGCTGAGCAGCCACCAGAGAGTTTCGATGTAGCGGTTATCGTAAGTTATATAGGGATTATCCATATTAACCCAGTAACCCATCTTCCGTGTCAGATCCTCCCACAGATCGGTGTATTTCATCACATCTGTACGACAGGCTTTGTTGAATTCGGCGATTGAGATCTTTTCCGTGCCAATGTCTTCCTTTGTTATTCCAAGGGCTTTTTCAACCTGGAGTTCAACAGGGAGACCATGGGTATCCCATCCGGCTTTCCGCTTTACTCATATCCGCACTGTGTTTTGTATCTGCAGATCGCATCCTTGATAGTCCGCGCCATCACATGATGAATGCCGGGCTTCCCGTTTGCAGAAGGAGGTCCCTCAAAGAAAATAAATTCACCTTTTCCGTTAAGCTGACGAATACTTTTGTGAAATGTATCATTGTCATCCCAGGTTTTCAGCATCTCTTTGTTTACCCGGGACAGATCAAGTCCTTTATACTCAGGAAATCTTTTCCCCATTGTATCAGATGGTTAATAAGTGTTGTACTGTTTTAAAAAATTCGCACAAAGATAGCAAAATTGGGAATAATTGCAGCCTGTATATATGGAATGAGAGATTAGAGGAATCAGGCGGGCATGCGATTTCATGAAAACACAAGGTACAAATTCAATATCTTTATGATTCAAATCAATCACTTTGGTTATGAAAAAGCTTGTTGTGCTTACAGGAGCCGGAATGAGCTCCGAGAGCGGTATAAGTACCTTCAGGGATTCCGGAGGTTTATGGGAACAATATGATGTAAGGGATGTAGCAACTTACGATGCCTGGCTAAGGAACCGGGATCTGGTCCTTAATTTCTACAACGAAAGGCGAAGACAGCTTGAAGGGTGTGTTCCAAACGCAGGACACATCGGACTGGCTGCGCTCGAAAAATATTTCGACACCCAGATAATCACTCAGAATATTGACGACCTGCACGAAAGAGCGGGAAGTACAAAAGTATTACACCTTCACGGGGAACTTACAAAGGCAAGAAGCACCTCAGATTCTTCTCTTGTTTATGACATTGGATACAAGGATATCAAACCCGGCGACAAGTGTGAAAAGGGCAGCCAGCTCAGACCGCATATCGTCTGGTTCGGTGAGGCGGTGCCGAACATGGAGGAAGCTTCCGGGCTTGCAGGTAATGCTGATATTTTTGTTGTTATCGGTAGTTCGCTCAATGTCTATCCGGCCGCCGGACTGATACATTATGCCCCCCGGAAAGCGGATCTATGGCTCATTGATCCTAAAGAAGTCGAGGTGCCGGTCAACAGAACAGTTGAAGTGATAAAAGAAAAAGCGGGAAGGGGAGTTGAAATACTTACCGAAAGATTATTGAAGACTATCCGATAGAAAAGCCACGCCGGGGAATCGGAGTTTTCCATGATTCTCCGGCAGCTACAGTTAAAGTTGATGGTTGAAAAAGCCGGATTACTGAGCCAGCATTGCTCATTGGTCATTCAGATCCTGTGAGTCCGGCAGCCAGGTAATCATTAAATTAGGGTTCTGATGTTGTAGCTGTTCACTGTATTATTTCGTTATCTTCGCCAGGCAAATAACGGCATGCAAAATTCAGAGGCAAATATCAGGAGGATCATACTTGCAGTTACAGGAGCGAGCGGTTCACGTTATTCACTGAAACTGATGGATAAACTGGGAGAACAGGAATTTTCCAGGGTTGAGTTGGCTGTTGTTTTTTCAGAAACGGCAAAAGAGATATGGGAGGCAGAGACAGGCAGCCGGTTCAGGGCGTCGGGCAACATAACCGAATATCAGAACACCACATTCTATGCTCCTTTTGCTTCAGGTTCTTCACGTTTCGATACTATGATAATCTGTCCTGCTTCAATGGGTACTATCGGCAGGATAGCAAACGGGACGTCTGGAGATCTGATATCACGGTCGGCAGATGTAATGCTTAAGGAGAGAAGAAGACTGATAGTGGTACCCAGGGAAACGCCGTATAATCTTATACATATTGAAAACCTCAGGACCCTTACACTTGCCGGGGCTGTCATATGTCCGGCATCTCCTTCTTTTTACAGCAACCCGGCGACAGTTGATGATCTGATCATGACTGTGGTTGACAGGATAATGGATCTTGCCGGTTTCGACAGCAGAGGTTTCAGATGGATGGAAAATGACTGACAGCAGGATCATAAAATTCTTCAGGAAACATCATGTTCTCACAATCGCCACAACCATTGACGATGAGCCCTGGTGTGCCAATTGCTTCTATGTCTTTCTGGAAGAGGAAAATGCATTGGTCTTTACTTCGGGAAATGATACCCGTCACGGCAGGGAATTTCTCAGGAACAGCTTAGTTGCCGGTTCGGTGGTTCTTGAAACCATGGTTATAGGAAAGATCAGGGGGATACAGTTTCAGGGAAGGGTAGCAGAACCCGAAGGAGTAATGCTCGCTAATGCAAAGTCAGCATATCTGAAAAGGTTCCCGGTTGCCGCCCTCATGAATACCAGGTTGTGGATTGTCAGACTGTCTTATATTAAGATGACAGATAACAGACTGGGATTCGGTAAAAAGATTATCTGGCAGGCTGATAGTGTGAAAGATACAGATCCAAGGTAATCAACAGGTTTTAACTTAGGTTACAGTGAACATCTTTCCGGCTCTTATCCGGAAGGATTTAAAGTGTGCCATTCATCTGCATTAAGTCGTGAATGTTTACCTGTATCCGTCGGATGAAAGGCTTAATTCCAAAAATTCCCTAATTTTGTATTAAAAGCAACAGATATGTTTACAGGCATTGTTGAAGAAGCCGCCACCGTGGTTAATCTTGAAAAAGAGAAGGATAACCTTCATATTACAATGAAATGCTCCTTTGTCGGTGAGCTTGGGATCGATCAGAGCATTTCTCATAACGGAGTATGCCTGACTGTGGTCAGGAAGGATAAGGAGACCTACACGGTTACTGCAATCAGGGAGACCCTTGAGAAATCAAATCTTGGTTACTGAAACCCGGAGACAAAGTCAATCTGGAGAGGAGCGCCAGGCTCGATGGCCGACTGGATGGGCACATGGTGCAGGGACATGTTGACCAGACTGCTGTTTGCACAAGTGTAAAGGAAGCCGGAGGAAGCTGGTACTATACATTTGAATATAAGCCTGCCCAAGATGACTACATGACGGTTGAGAAGGGTTCAGTAGCTGTAAATGGAGTAAGTCTGACTGTTGTGAATTCCAGGTCATCATCATTTGAGGTGGCAATCATTCCATTTACCTGGGAAGTGACTAACTTTCATCAGATTAAGAAAGGAACTGTTGTCAACCTCGAATTTGATATCCTGGGGAAATATATTGCCAGGATTGTTAAGCAGCAGCTTGAGGGCTTCAGAGCTTCTTCAGGAGATAAGTGATGTTTTGTTTTTATTCCGAAAAATAATATCTTTGATTAGAAGGACTTATTGTAATTTCACATGAAATTAACATGGCGGGTAATGAATACTGAAGCGCCTGGTTTTTTAATGGTTTTTCTTCCGGAAAAATCTTATACGGTTTCTAGGGTTAACCTTTATTTCAGATCCTCCTATGAAAATTAAAATTTGCCTGAGTCTCCTCTTCTGCACCCTCTTCTTTCAACCGGGAGCTTTTGGTCAGGATGAATTTATTGCCCTCTCAAGCGCCCAGTTCCTGAAAGGACTCGACAATCAGGACTATCTGCGAAAGGTATTATCCGATAACGGATTTACTCTCAGGGATAAATGGAAGGTGAAGAATCTTAAAGGAGGTATCTATGAATACTGGGAATATGATTCTATTGTTTACGTAGACATGATTCTCATGAGAGGTCAGAAGGCAGATATTACGGTAAGGATCTATAACGAGGTAAAGGATTTTCCGGAAAGACTGCTTCAGACATTTCCATTCAGTCAGACGACAATTGCAGGAGACACCAATTTTGACCGTATTAATCTGACCCGTTTCAGAAAGGATAAAGCGTATTCTCTCAGGTATTCACAGGAAGGAAAAAATATTGGGGTTTTTGTATGGTATGATGCCCCGTTCTATTATTTCGAGTATACGACTGGGGAGTAGTTTGATCTGCTTTTAATGAGGGAATTACTTCCTTATTCTTTTCCTGTTGACAGGCAATCCTTGTTTCTTCCATTCATTTAAGCCTCCTTCCAGGGAGTAGACATGTATAAAACCTTTTTCAAGCAACCTCCGGGCGACTCTTTTGCTGCGGAATCCGGAAGTACAGTAAAGGAAATATGAATAATACTTATTGAGAGTATCTGCAGCCTGATCGATGTTACCGGATGATGGCAGGTTAACAGCATCCCCAATCCTTGATTTTTTATATTCAAAAAACTCCCTGACATCTGTAAGCAATGCTTTATCAGTCTTTTGCAGGCTGTCGCTGAAGGCTTCCGGTTTCAGTGATATCACCTTTAGTGAATCATGGACCTGACTTTGGGCAATTCCGCAAAACAGAAACAGTATACAAGGAGTTATCAGATATTTCATTATTTCCTCTTTTGCAGAAATTTAGACAATTTTATATTACTGGCATACAGGTGTGCATGTTAATAAAAAGAGAGCTGCTTTTCCTGTAACAAGCAGCTCTCTTAAAAATTCCTTCCCCTAATCAACCTATACCCAAAATTCTCTTAAAATGATTTAAAAATGGTATTTACTTCTGCTTCATTTTCGCATCCATACAAAGAGTTGCGTGAGGTACCGCTCTTAATCTCTCTTTTGAGATAAGCTTCCCTGTTTCGCGGCAAATACCATAAGTCTTGTTTTCTATCCTTACAAGTGCAGCCTGTAAGTGCTGAATGAATTTCTGCTGACGCTGAGCAAGACGGCCTGCCTCCTCCTTTGACAATGTAGTGGCTCCCTCTTCAAGAACCTTGAATGTAGGAGAGGTATCCATCGTATCATTACTCTCTTCATGAGTTATGCTGGATTTAAGTATTTCATAATCTTTTCTGGCTTTATCCAGCTTAACGAGGATGATCTGTTTGAACTCCTCAAGCTCTTCATCCGAATATCTTGTTTTTTCAGCCATAGTATAAGATTTTGAATATTTTAATAATGCGGCAAAGGTAGAGATTTTTTGTGAATTAAAAAATTGATACTATTCACCTTGATAATCAACTTACCGATATGATCAGTGACATTCTTTTTATCTCTTATTATTTGAAAAAGAACATCTCACACAGGAACACCGGGAACGCTCCAAGGTTCAAAAAAATATAAAAAAGGGCTAATTACTTCTGGCCCTCCTGAACCAGATATTCCACCAAGATTTGAAGAAATACCTGAGATCTGTGAGGAAGGGATGTTTGTCATAGGAGTCAAGGTATTTCAGTTCTGAACTCTGTATTTGCTCCAGGTCTTCAGGCATGTCGGCATAGAAAGGAGGTATGAGTCCCGGCTTATATTTTATCCGTCTTTCCCTGACATCCCTGGAATAAAGGTCGAAGTAGTGCTGGCTCAGAGGTCTTACTCCAATCAGTTTCATTTCTCCCTTCATGTAATTGATTAGCATAGGGACTTCATCGAGCCAGATCCTTCTGCATACAGATCCCCAAGATGTTATCCGGAAATCATTCCTGAATTTGCCACCGTCCTGCAAAGCGTATAGTTTATAAACATAATCCTGGATATACTCGGAATACGGATGCATGGTCCGGAGCTTATATACCTTTATTATCTGTCCGTTTTTACCTACTCTGGGAAGGGCGATAAGAGGCCCGTAAACTTTGCCGTTAACTTCAACCGGATCGGAATATTTCTTCGCCTCGATACAGAGCCTGTTCCCGATGAACGATTCCTGTTTGATGATAAAACCTGCCCTTGAGAGACGTCCAAGCGCTTCAGCCCTGGTAATAACTGCATTTTCACCCCTTGTCAGCATGAAGTAAAGTTTTCTGGTGAACTTTATCTTCGGAAGCACGCGTTTTATTATGAAATCGAAGCTGTAATAAATCCAGTTTATGATTGGCGGGAATTTATTCAGTATTCTTTTCTTTCTCTGATCCTTGGTTTCAACACAGCAGAAAAAATATCCCTTTATGTCAAGCTTATCATTGACAGCTTCAAGAAAACTGTTGAGATTCTTAATATCATTAATCCTGTGGAGGTTTATGATATACTGGTATTTATCGTGACTAAGTCCTGTAATATTGAAGACTGTGGTAGTGGAAAGGACTGCCGATCTGTCGGTAAGTTTCGGACCGGTAATATCGAGGATAGCCTGAGCCATTTCAGTTCCACATTCATTTTCAATGGCTTTTACTATTCCCGGATTCAGATCGAATTTCTGATGATGATGTGATCCGTTGCCATTGACCCCCATCACGAGGTCATATTCGCTGGGTCTTTTATATGTCTTATAACTCTCATATTCCTCGTACTCCTGGATCAGGGCTCTTTTATAGGCTATATATGCCGATCCGAAGATCAGTTCAAGGGCTGTCGCAACCAGTGCAGTCCCGAATACAACAGTTCTCGAATAAGTATATTCTCTGAAGAGATACATTATCAATGCTGTACTCGATATTGCAATTATATTGCTGCTGAGGACCCTGCTGAAAAGAGTGGAAAAGTTAATGATCTTCCCACGGTGCATTTTCCCGTTTATCAATGAAACGATTATCCAGAGAAGCATCAATCCCAGGAAAAACGGAGCATGGGAAGGCACGTATGCTTTTACACCGGACGGCTTCATTCCCGCAACGGAAATAAATGATATTGCAAGTATTACAATATCAGCTAATAATGTGATTGTCCGGAACTTACGCTTTTCCATCAGGGCAAGTAAGGCTGAAAAATCCTAATGGTGAAATAACTAAATATCGTGGATTTAAGTATATAAATATGTTTTTTTTAATCAACAATTGCATGAGGGTTATGGACAGGAAGATTTCTTTTTAAGCATGTTTTTAATTGAATCTCCGGTCAGGAGTACGCCTTGATCCCGAATAGATCGTGACCAGGTGGATTGGACATTTTGCTTTTAAAATCCAGCAGTCAGGCCCAGGTTAATTGTATTTTTCTTTCCAAAGAAATAAGGAGAGCTCCAGCTTTCATCACCGCTGATATTGCTTTTAACAGCTGAACCCCAGATATACAGGTCGTTGATAATCTGATATGAAGCTTTGAGCCCAACCGACCTGTCGCGCCACTCTATCGAAGCAAGTGGGGGGTTTCCGAGCCTTGAACTGCCCAGTTCGGTATAATCTGGGCCACGGACAGCATCACTGTAGAACAGATTAATATCCATGGTTCTTACCGGATGGTAGTCAAAAGCAATATACCATTCCCTGGAATTATCCCTGAGGTAGTGTCCGAGATTGTAATCTTCTGTCTGAAAAGTGGTTGTAGTTATGTTATGCTGGTATGTGAAAGGATAAGTGTAAGTAAATTCAGTTGTGAAGGACAAGTTGGCAAATGGAAGATCATCCAACCTGAAACCTGCCTTATAGCTCAGGTAGTTCCATTCCTTTTTATCTGTAATTCTGCTGAATGAAAGTTCATCGATGAAAACATCAGCATATAAATGGACCTTTTTGATCTGTCTTGAACTAATCCCTATGAACATCTGGGAGTTCATGTTATTAATGCCGGAGGTGAGGGAGTGGTCGACAGACTTATAAAAAAATACAGGTATTAAATAAGCAGGGTTAACATAATCATTGTCATATATTATGCTGTTCCCGAAAGAAATATTCAGGTTTTTCAGTGGCTTCAGCGTAAACATATTTGCAGCCATATACTTTTTATGATAAACCTTCCTGTAATTTGCGCCATAACTGTTCATCACCCAGAATGATCTGGCGCTGTCAACGACCATGGATGTCAGCCATCCATGAAGATAATTAAGTTCCAGCCATTTAACGGGAGAGATCTTTAGTTTGAACTGTGTATATGGAGGATTATTCCCGCCTAAAATATTTGCTCCGTGATAATTGTCTCCCCACTGAGCCCTCTCTCTGACCAGGCCGATATAGCCCCATTTCCATGACCATGTTACTCCGCCTTGCATATCGCTCCAGTCGGTTCCGTTTTTATAATGTCCTCCTTCCCTGGTCGTCAGGTATTCCGGTTTTCCGAGGAGTGGTTTTTCATGATTATCCCTTAAGGATGCGTAGAATCCCCATTTGCCTGCATATGCTCTTACTTCAGCGCCATTTCTCGCGTAAGTTGCTTTTCCGGAAGAATTATGGAAGATCTCGCCCCCAAGGATTGGATTGATGGTAATGGAAAAAAGGGTGTCTTTATAATAAAAGAGATCGGTCCGTTTGTGCCAGTCCCTGCCGGTTTTGAATTCTTTGGAAAAATCCATCAGGTAAAAATCGAGCTCGTTCTTCTGTCTCTGATTTAGAAATTCACGTTTCCCGTCAGCCTCCCTGAGTTTATTTGAAATATACAATCTCGAATAGGGCTTTACTGCTGAGTTTAAATCAATGATCTGGTTATTTGCCAGTTCATCAAGGAAATTGTACACCCCTGTATTACTAACCTGATGAGGAACTTCCTGAGAGTAAAGCTGAGTGGCGAGCTGTGTCGCGACTATTGCCAGGAGGAATGTGAAGACTCTTTTCAATGCAATCATTGATTGAATTTTAAGCAAATATAGTTATTGTGCGGATATCTTGATTTCATCGGATTGCAGATGTAGAAATGAACATTATTGTTATCTTTGAAAGCAGTCAGGATACCTAAACTATGGCCGAGAGCGACATTATTACCATCGAGGATAATCTAAATAGCGGGAATAAGCAATCTGAAGAAAAGTGGTATGCATTGTACACTTATCCCCGTGCTGAAAAGCAGGTTTATCAGCGGCTGGTTGAGGATAAGGTTGAATCATTCCTCCCTTTGCAGAAAACATTCAGGAAGTGGAGCGATCGCAAAAAACTGATTGAAAAGCCGTTACTGCCGTCATACCTGTTCGTGAGGATTAGTTCGAAAAGCTTTCACCTGACATGGAACACCCCCGGCGTGGTAAAGCTCGTCTCTTTCGAAGGTAAGCCCGTGGCGATCCCCCAGAGTCAGATTGATAATCTCCGGCTTCTTGTAAACAGTGATGCAAAGATAGAGGTCTCGTCCGTGAACTTTGCCAAAGGAGACAATGTTGAAGTTATCAACGGTTCTCTGGTTGGTCTGACTGGTGAACTCATTAAGATAGGTCGCCAGAGCAGAGTTGTTGTACGGATCGACCGTCTCGATCAGAACCTGCTGGTGAAAATTCCAAAAACGTTTCTACGGAAAATTGTTTAAGCTTCCTTGTTCCTGCGATGAATAAAAAAGAGGATGCCCGTTTGAGGCACCCTCTGTATATCTTATACTCCCATAACTTAGATCAACTGAATGGTTTATCACCAAAAGGGCTCTGGAACGGAGTACTGTTTGATTTTAATGATCCCGCACGAATGTCCGGAGTTGGAGGAGGTGGAGGAGACCACATAAGCGCTGAGATCGTGTTATCTATAACGATCCTGGTTATTTTCGGTCTGGTATATGGTCTTTTATTCACGAATCAAAACTATTGATTTTTTCCTAATCTAAAAAACAACAAATTTGGATTTCAGATTGTTCCCTTCTCCTGCCCTGAAATCAATTATATAGAGTCCTCTGGTCAATTGTACAGGGATCTCCAGCTTTTCCCCCGGTGAATATGGCAGTTTTTTATCCATCACTACCCTGCCCTGGGAATCATATATTTTAAACTCCCCGAGCCCTATGCTGATGTCATCTGGGCAGCTGATATAAACGATATTATAATTATACCAGGATTTGAATTTCATCAGATCGGGATCTGTTTTTTCTTTGATCGCATTAAGATCACCGAAGATAAGTTCAAAGTCATTAAAAGTTCCGGCATTAGATTCAAAGGAGTAAGATGTTCCCTGAGATAGAGGAGTCAGAACTGATCCGTGTTTCAGGGTTATCTTCTGACTGCCCAGGTTTTCGAATTGAGGTATATCAATAGTGTATTTACCCGATGTTTTGACTACAACCGTGACCGGTATGACGAATCCATCCGGAACCTGCTCCTGGATCGAATTAATTGCATATTTGGTACTATTCAGTTCCGTATAGATAAGCGGAGCATCAGAACCTGTTCCGAACCATTTATAGGAGTCATAGTCACTATCAAATCCTGTTGTAGCCTTATCTGTGAGACATACAGTCGTTTCGTCGTAATAATCATCATTCCGGATCATCAGTCTTACTTTACTGACAGAATTTTTTGCATAACCGGATCCCCCTTTCGATCTTGCAACACCGGCTGCTTCAGTTGTTTTGTAGGAAGCCGGAAGGGTTATGCTTGTTGAAGCATTCGAATGTACCCAGAATGCCTGCATTGGCGGAACAATGTTATTGTAGCCAAGGTCACCCACTCCTGTACTGACATTATAAACTCTGTATTGTCCGTTGTACAGGTAATAAATTGTATTATCAAGTTTATCGGTGGTTGCAGGACCCATCAAGTCCTGGATTCCTGTAAGGTCATAGTTACATGGATATGGATTTCCAATCAGGTTTCCTCCCGGATCAGCATTTCCTGTTGTGAAAGTCAGATTGTATGTATGATCACCTCCGTTAAGTGTTCCCTTAAATACTGGTTTATCGTCCTGCGGGAAGTAGATAGCATAGCCTCTTTCTGAGGTGATCGCATTTCCGGTGAATGGTGTTGTACTTTTGTAACCGTCAAAATACTGCCATCCCTGCGATTGGGAAGTAACTCCTTTAGTTTCATCAAATAAAACAAGATAACCTCCAAAGTAAGGAGTTTCAAGATTGGTCCTCACACTGGCTATGGTCGCTCCGACCACCATGGATTGTACCGGAGGAACAAAGAAATGTATCCGGTTTCCGGTTGTACTTGCACCACCGGTCATATAGAGCTGCACGCTTGCGTTAACCGAGGCGCTGTTATTCATAAGTTTACCGTCTACTCCATCTCCGTCTGATCTGATCAGTAGTCCGGAAGTACCGGCGTTATTGATTATATCACCTGAAACGATAAGCAGGTTTGGAGCATTAATTATAAGTTGCCTTCCGGAATTGATTGTCAATGAATTATCTACAGTGAAATCGGATCCTATGGCAACACCTGCCGTATTGTCAGCCACGAGGTCGTATAAGGCGTCATTCAGATAAGTTCCTGTGGTAATGGTTTGAAGAGCGGAACCTCCGTAAGTTATTACCGGAGTGGACGATGAGGCGTCTAAAACTCCCATTGTTGCCCTGAGGTTGTTAAGGAGATTCAGGGTCCCGAAGACCATTACATTGAGATCGTTATTGACAGTCAGGTTATAAACGCTGTTATTATAGAATACATTTGCAGGAATATTCTGGGCTGCGATACCTGAGAATTCGACTTCCGAATTGGCGGCTGTGGCATTTATCGTTGCTCCGCCTGAGAATACCATTGCTCCCTTAATGGTAAGTTTGAATCCATTGGTTACCATCTGATAACCGGTGGCATTAAAGATATTGTTCACTGATCTGTTCTGATCAAGCTTCAGGTTATGTGCAGGAGCAGCATCGAATGCTATATTGGCATCTGTTGCAGGCACAGTACCTGATGTCCAGTTGGCTGCGGTATTCCAGTCGTCGCTTACTGTTCCCTTCCATTTATTGAAGACACCTTCCCATGCACCGATAGTCGGAGGCGTCTGTCTGGTTATCGATCCGAAATCAGTTGTAATGCCCGCGACAGCAAGACCGGCAAGCAGATTGCCTGGAACATAATCGGTTGCCTCCGATTCGCATGCATTTATCAGCATCGGGTCTGATGAAATACTATTGGCATCCTGTCTTGTTGCTGTTTGCCAGGTTGCCAGAGTCGATCTGTCTCCTGATAAGTACCCAAGTACTGTTCCTGTTCCGGAAACATAGTAATCATTATAATTGATAGTCAGGTTGGATATTCCGGATAAGTAAACAGCATAATGTTTGCCTGAGCCTCCGCTGTTTGTCTGTGTATTTACCAGAAGATTATTCCTGAAATTCCTCGTGTTGACATTGGTACTGCTGTAAAGAGCATAAGACGGCCTGGATCCTGATGTTACAGTACCGCAGATATGAAGGGTATTGAAATAGATGTTATTATTATTACCGGAAGTACCTGCTTCATAGATGCCAAAGACGCTGGTTGGGGTATTGACTTTCAGAGCCACAATATTATTGACATACGTGCTTGCACCCGACGCTATCCTTATTCCATAAATTGAAGCAGAGGAACCGGAGCCAACTGAAAGATCGTGAATAAAGTTTCTTTCGACTGTATTGGATGATGTCCCTCCTGTAAAATAAATGCCTGTTACCGCGCCTGTAAAGGAAGAATATGTATTCGAGAGATTATAGATTATGTTGGCTGTAACATTTTTTAGAGTGGGGCCGCTGAGAGCTATTCCGCAAATTGAAGCATTCAGTGTAAGATCGCTGTTGGCGTTGGAGATCTTCAGATCATGAATAAGGTTTCCATAGATTGTATTGATTCCGCTGGAAGAGAATATACCGTTCACCTTTCCGAGATTTCCGGTAGTGCTGTTGGTTGTGGCATTGGTAATGTTTGCGATAGTGTTCCCGGTGATAGTAATGGTACCTGTTCCTGCACTGTATATTCCCCTCATCGATTGCGCATTACTTGTACTAAGTGAACTTGCATAAATGCTGTTTGCTGTATTCGGACTTCCGATAATGTTATTTCTGAGGGTGGTTGCACCTGCAGAGCTCGATTTGTTTATTCCGTAAAAATTAACTCCATAGGCAGCCGCATTGGCCAGTGTGATTCCTCCGATGATATTCCTGTCGCACTCGACTGTCCCCGTACTGGTAATATTTATACCATAGAAATTATTCCCGTTTGTTGTACAGGTTACAAGTATTGATCCGGTTCCCGGGGATATGCCGATCGAGTTTCCGGTTGAAGTTCCGACATTGGCATCACCGGCAGCAATCTGAATACCTGTCCAGGCGGCATTTAGTGAATTGCTCCAGGAAATGTTTCTGATAATATTATTCTGAACACTGTTTACAGTACCTGTTCCTGTGCTCAGGTAGATACCGGTGAAAGCATTATTGAAAGCATTTGTTTTTGTCCAGGCTGTTCCTCCGCATGATGATGCGTTTCCTCCGATGAAGTTATTGGTTAATGTGAACCCGGTTCCTGAATTCACGATCCGGATTATCATATAAGCCACATTTGAAGTTGGAACAAATGATGAAGTTTCATAAAAACTGTTCCCTGTGATTGTCCATCCGGTGTTATTCACGTCAAGGAAGATACCATAAGAAGCAATACCCCTGTTCAGGAAGTTGTCAAAGTCATTGTTGCTGATTGTATTTGAACTGTTGTCAAGTGAAGCTGTTCCTGCACTGTAAATACCACGCACCGGTCTGTCGGAATCAGATGAGCAGGTTATCTCATTGTTAGATATAGCATTATTACTGTTTCCGGTTGAGCTGCTTCCGGTACTGAAAAGTATTACCCCCGATTCTGTCGCTGTTGAAGAACCTTTTATCTGGCAATATCTTACGGTATTATTATGTGCCCCGTTAATGAATCTGATAACTGCGGTCCCGGCAACAGCAGTATTGCTGGTATTTACCAGCGTCATTTCCCTGGCATTTCCTGCGCCATCCACTCTTCCGTCGATGGTTATGTTTGCGGCGCCATTAAGGTCAATAAGCGGAGCATCAACTGTTCCTGATACTGTAATGCCTGAAACGGTCGGGTAGATCGAGATGGATGTGTATTCAGCGCTGCCAGTTCCGCTTGAATTGAGCACTGCAGAGACTGATTCTGTCACATTACCTTTGATCCTGACCTCAAATGCTCCTGTTTTAAGGGCTCCGGAATTGAAGGCATCAAATGTTTCCTTCAGGCTATGGAAGCTGGCCTGAAGAGCAGCTCCTTTGTAAACGTCTATTTTTGATGAAAGAGTAATTTCAAATGCCCCGATAGAAGGGTAAGTGGCGCTTCTCGCGGTACCATTGTAGTCTGTTGTTATCCCAGTCCCGGTAACTGCAAGTATGTTTTGTGCTGAAGGCACGTAGCCTGTTGCAGTTGTGCTGCATACACCGGCAAATTCAGGGTTCGACACCTGGCTTCCGACATCCTGACCGGTTACGATTGGTAATGATGTTACGTCCGAACCATAGAAGCCAAGAACTCCTCCTGTTCCCGAAGTATAGTAATTGTTATATCCGCAGGTTAAGGTTCCCCCCGTTGCAACTTTATAAAAAGCATAATGCAGCCTGGTGCCTCCTGTTGTTGACCTGCCATTGATCAGCATGTTGTTCCTGAAATCCTTCGTATTAGTTGTGGCTACACTGTAAAGCGCGTATGATTTGGCAGAACCGGAACTTAGAGAGCCACCGAGACAAATGGTATTGAAATACAGCAAATTGTTATTGCCTGCAGCGCCGGTCTCATATATTCCGTATACAATTGCATCATTGTTGAGGCAGATCCCAATGATATTGTTGGAATATGTTGTCGTCCCTGAATTTATTTTAATGCCGTAAACAGAAGCTGAGGAATAGCTGACAGACAGGCTGTGAATGAAATTTTCCGACACAATATTCCCTGATGTTGCTCCTGCAAAGTATAAACCAATGACACTTCCTGAGAACGCGGTATTTGAATTTGACAATGCGTAAATAGTGTTCCCCTTTATTGTCCTTAAAGTTGCGCCTGAAGTGGCAATACCACAGACTGATGCATTCTGGGTTGCAAGATTATTGGAATTAAGATTGGTCAGATCATGGATCCTGTTTCCGTTAATTGTAGTGATGCCATTGGTGCAATAAATACCGTCTGTTCTTCCCGCGTTAGCGGTATTTGTATTGGTTGTTCCGTTGGTGATATTTGCAATTGTGTTATTCGTGATGTTGATGGTCTCCGTTCCTGAAGATACGATCCCGGCAACGGTCTGTACCGTTCCTGTCGCTTTGGAGCTGGAATTGATGCTGTTGGCAACCGATTCACTTCCGATTGTATTATTATTTATAGTTGTTGTTCCGGTTGAGGCATTCTTAAAGATCCCATAAACATTAACATTGTAAACATCGTTACTGAGGGCATGTATCGACCCGATGGTATTATTCTGACAATCAATTGTCCCGGTGCTGGTTATATAGATGCCGTAAAGAGATGCCGTCAGGTTCGGAGCATTGAATACGACAGATTCAGTTCCACTGCTTCCTCCGATAGTATTGCCTTCCGAAGTACCTATATTTATATCTCCGCCTGCAGCCTGAATTCCTATCCAGCTTCCTGATGATGAGTTACTCCAGTTTATATTGGAAATTGTATTTCCGTTAACTGCATTCGGCTCACCGGTAGCGGTATTAACCGATATCCCGGTAAAGGCATTGTTGTAATCAACGGTTTTGGTCCAGGCGCCTCCTCCGCAGACCGAATCTCTTCCTCCGATCGAGTTATTGTTAACAGAAAAATTACCACCGGTGTTGATTATCTTTATTGCGGTATAAGCCACTGATGATGTTGGAGTGAATGTTGTCTGTTCGTAAAAGCTGTTGTTTGCTATCGTCCAACCTGAACTTTCGGTATTCAGGAAGATCCCGTTTGAGTTCAGAACAGGATTGATAAAGTTGTAAAAATAGTTGTAGCGGATTATGCCACCGCTGTTATTGCTTCCGGTAGTACCTGCCGAGTATACTGCATTGGCAGGTCTGGTTCCTGCATTGGTGATATAATTATGATAGATATAATTGCCGTCGTTCCCGTTCCCTGATGAAGATGTTGAAAAATAGAAAATACCCCTTGCAGTTCCTGTGCCGGAGCCTTTAATATTGCAGAATCTTACAACATTGTTTTCTGCAGAGTTGATAAATCCTATCGTTGCAGCCGAGGTTCCTGCACTTTTGTTACTTATGGTAAGATCAGCGGTGCTGCCGGCGCCATTCAGGCGTCCGTCGATGGTTACATTATCAGCCCCGTCAAGGTTTATAAGAGCTCTGTTGGTTGTACCACTGATGGTAAGCCCTGTCGTTGCCGGAAAGATATTGATGGAAGTCCACTCTCCTGCCAAAAGAGTGTTTGTGCCGGATTCGGAAATGGAATTGCCGGTAATAGTGATGATGATGGTACGGCCGGTCTGAGAGGCAGCATTTATTCTGGCAAACGCTCCTCCCGTGTTTGTGAGAGAAAGCCAGCTTCCGTCAGCGCCGTTTGAACCGGTAACTGTTACCTGAGCCGACAGAATATTTATTGCGGATATTACCAGAAAAATAGAAAGCGCTAGTTTTTTCATCGACAGGGGAATTTATATGAGGACCGCACTCGTGGCAACTGGGTTGCATGATTATTTAACTTTTCTTAAACAGGTGTAAAAATAACACTCGTAAACGGCAAAAATACTAAAATGGTTACCAAGTGCAAAAGTTTAACTCATACCCTTTTCAACCATGACTAAACTTTTTTCAACGTTTAACGGCTTAAATCAGGTTCCGGTCCGGCTGTTTGCATGTTTTTCACAGTGATATTTAAAATTTACTGATATCTTAAATCTGATTTAATACAACCTCCGGATATGTTATTACAGTGTCCGCTTCATCCTGTTCTTTAACCTGTTACAATGCTTAATCCTCATCTTTATCTTGTCTTATTAGCCAGGCCAGTTTTCCCAGCCTGTGTGGATAATGCAGAATCGCCTTAATGTTTCCGCATCTGTATCTCTCCTTCATCCAGGAAAGCGAGGGGAAAAGGTCCCCGAGAATATAGATCATCCTGTTTTTAGGTTTCATGAACCGGATCCTTGACCTGTAGGATGCTTTCCTGAATTCTGTTCTTCCTGTCTGGTCAGGTTTCAGGATGAATTGCTGAGGGAAGCTGAAAAGTGGTTTTCCTGATAGCAGTATCAGGTCGGAGTATGTCCTTATCTGGCTTTCTCCCGATAACATGTGCCTGCGGAAATGACTGACCAGATACCTGTAATGTGTTTCATTATCCGGTATCAGAGCTTCCCTCTCACCAATGTGTATCTTCCGTGCATTTTCAAACATTTCACGGGTTTCATTTACAGAAGATGTTCCGTAACCGAACAGACAGGTATGGATCTCCACTGCAAAGCTATCCTTATACAGTGCCGGTAAATGCCTTCCGGTATTTTTCATCAACTTAATATGTAGAGCAGATTTCGGATTGCCATAGTCGAAGCCACTGTTTTTAAGCAGTTTCCACGCTGTCTGAGCTTTTTCAGTATCGATATAAATATCAATATCATTCATCTGCCTTAATCCCCTGGCGCCATAAATGCTGTGTTCAAGAGCCATGCCTTTGAGCAGGATATGCTGTATACTTTCCGAAACAAACAGCGCATCTATTTCCTTCCATCTTTCATTCAGCCAGGTGTTCCTCGCAATATTCTTTCTTAGGCCGTTCTGTAGAAAAGAAAATGAATCTTCCGGGATACTCTTTTCCAGTCCGGCCTCAATAATATTATAGGCCGCCAGTGCAGTGATCCCATGCTGCCTGATCAGAGTGGTAGCACGATTCCAGTCCCTCACCTCGCCTGTAAGCTTTTTCAGGCGTTCCCTGTTCATTTCTTCGAACGGATACCGGGCAAGAAGGAGGAGGAAATCTTTCATACGCTGTAAAGATAAATATTTTAGATTGAAGTTTGATTCGCGTTATGTGGTAAGACATTAACAGCCTGCAACCTCCGAAAAGATAACCAGATGTGCCATACTCAGAAATAATTGACGAAAGTATTTATCCCTGAATTATTCCGGTTATACAGATTTGCTGATACGCGCAAATTCTTCCTTGAGGATTAGCTTTAGATCTGATTTTTCTATTTTAAGAGGTCACTATTAAGAACCTAAATATGCTCAATCCGCCTTCTGCCTTCATCCAAACTCCTTTTTTTCAACAAAATTTCATATCCTCTTGTAATAATTCGAATATCGAGTAATTTTGTTACTCATTAAACCTGTTCTGATGATTAACCCCCTGATAAGGTCGCAGACAAGGATCAAATTGCTGAAGAAATTTTTTCTTAACAGCAGCACCAAGGCACATTTACGTGGGCTTGAATCTGAATTCGGAGAGTCTACAAACTCCATCCGGATAGAGTTGAACCGTTTTGAGGAAGCAGGATTGCTTCTCTCATTACGCGACGGGAACAAGAAGATCTATCAGGCCAACTCCGGGCATCCCCTCTACAGGGATATCCATAATATTATCCTTAAGGAGACAGGTATCGATCAGGTTATCGAGAAGGTGATCCATCGTTTGGGGAATCTTCTTTCGGTTTATCTTACAGGCGATTTTGCCAGGGGAAAAGACAGTCAGGTCATCGAGCTGATCCTGGTTGGAGCGGATATCGACAGGGAGTATCTTTCGAGGAAGATCATGCAGGCAGAACAGATGGTAGGACGTAAGGTTAGCTATACGATCCTTGAACCGGAGGAAGCGGTAGGCCATCTGGTCAAAATGGATTCGTCCGAACTGCTTCCTCTGTGGAAAAGTGAGGTCGGCAGGGTTGTTTTGCAGCAGCCGGTAACCGATCCGGATTGAATTGGAATATTGCAGCGTATAAATTCTGAAAAAGCGCTGTAACATTATAATAATCAGCCTTGTTAGTGACATTTGCCGATGTGACTGACGGGGCGAAAGCTTGGGAAGAGGTTAGCGTTTGGCGTTCAGCGTTTGGCGTTCAGCGTTTGGCGTTTAGGGTTCAGCGTTTAGCGTTCAGGGATAAGGGTTAACTGTTAAAAGGAAATATGACAATAACCAGGTTTGAAGATCTGGAAATATGGAATTTGGCAAGGGAGTTATATAAATATATTTTTACATTGACTTCTGAAGGGCCGGTTTATTCTGATTTCAGATTCAGGGATCAGATCCGTGCATCTTCCGGATCAGTATCGGATAATATTGCAGAGGGTTTTGAGCGGGGAGGTAACAAGGAGTTTATTCAGTTTTTGTCGATTGCCAAAGGATCCTGTGGTGAAATGCGTAGCCAGACATACAGAGCTTTCGACTGCGGCTATTTTGGACAAGAAGACCTTGACAATCTGCTCGAACTCACCGATAAAATTTCACGAAAAATTGCAAATCTCATCAAGACCCTTAAAACCTCCGATTTAAAAGGAGTCAAATTTGATTAGTATAAACATCACTTATACCCGCTCACCGCTAACCGCTCACCGCTAACCGCTCACCGCTGAACGCTCACCGCTCACCGCTGAACACTCACCGCCCAACACTCACCGCTAAACCGCTAACCGCTAACCGCTCCACGCTATGAAACATCTTCCACCGTACCTCATCCTGATACTTCTTTTCCTTTCCGCGTGCACATCGCAGAAGAAGCTCGCCTATCTTAATAATCTTCCGGAGCCGACAGGCGAAGCATCCTTCCCGATGGATATTCCCGATTATAAGCTGCAACCACGGGATGTATTGTATATTACCGCGAAAGCGATGACTCCCGATGGGACATTAAAAGATTTTCTTACTGTTACAGGACAGGCAACAATGACAACTACACAAGGAGATGCAGGGGGTGCTCTCTTTGGATATACTGTCAATTCTGAGGGCTTGATAGCTATTCCAGGTATTGGCGATTTGCTTGTAAGTGGTTTAAATCTTGAACAAATCCAGAAAAAAGTTCAGGCTATGGTTGACAAAGTTTATCTTAATACTACAGTTGAATGTAAGCTCCTGAGTTTTAAATTTACTGTTATCGGAGAAGTCCGTTCTCCTGGTGCATACATTAATTACAATAATTACCTGACGGTACTTGAAGCAATCGGAAGGGCAGGTGGTGTAAGTGATTATGGCAACCGTGACAGGGCCCTCGTTGTCCGTCCTTATGATAAAGGCACAAAAACATACCGGATCAATCTGCAGGATAAAAGCATCCTGACTTCCCCTGCATATTTTCTGCTTCCCAATGATGTGGTAATTATTGAGCCAATGAAACAGAAGATATTCAACATGAACCTCCCGATTATCTCTTTCTTAATTACATCTGTGACCTCAGGTATTTCAATGACCCTTCTTCTGATCAATTATTTAAAATGATAATACTTCTTAATCTCCAATTTATATGACTTTTATTGTCGGTATTTATGGCCCGGAAACAAGTAATACGAATCAAACATTTTAGTCATTCCGCCTCTGCGCCCCAGACTCTTCGATCCGGCCTTAACTCCTGAAACTCTGAAACCCTGAGCCTTGAAACCCTGAAAACACAACTACCATGACTCCTCCCGTTCCTCAATCCAATTATCCAGATCCATACGATCCAAGACTGGAAACGGACAATATTGACCTGAAACGTTATATTTCTTTGTTTATCAGCAACTGGTACTGGTTCGCTGTCGGACTTTTTATTGCTGTGACAATTGCATATGGAATAAACAGATGGTCGGAAAAGGTCTATACGGTTTCAGCCACAATGCTGATAAGATCGGATCAGAACGAACAGCTGGCGAATATCTTCCCCAGCAGTCAGGGTTACAGGAGCCAGCAAAACCTTAATAATGAGATAGGAATTCTAAAATCCTATGCCCTGAATCTTGAAGTGATGAAACAGCTTCCGGAATTCTATATCGATTACATTGCCATTGGGAAGAGGAACATTGTTGAACAGCGGCTTTACACCGATTGCCCTTTCGTAGTTAAGTACGAAAACCTGGATAAACAGCGAATTGGAAAGGATGTTGGAATAATGATATTATCAGATAAAAATTATGAACTTGAGCTGGATGGCAAGCATACCAAAAAGGACACACTTGAATTCGGACAAAAATACAACAAATTGGGTTTTGATTTCAAAATTGAACTCAGAGACAGCAACAGGTTTGTTTTCGATCCGAACCTCTCCAACAAGTATTATTTTACTTTTCTGAGTCCGGAATCACTTGCCGGTCTGTATCGGGGAAAGTTATCTGTTACTCCTACAACTGAAGATGCATCCCTTGTTACTTTGGGTACAACCGGAACAGTATTCCGGCAGGAAATTGATTACCTGAATAAGCTGATGGAAGTTTATCTTGATTATGGATTGTCAAACAAAAATGAGACGGCAAGAAAATCAATAGAATTCATTGAAGGACAGCTTGGTGTCATTTCGGATTCGCTACGTATTGCTGAAAGCGCTCTGGAAAGTTTCAAGCAGGATAACGGATTTTTAGATCTGAGTGCTGAGGGGTCATTTATACAATCAAATCTGGAAAAGATCGATGCAGCTAAAAGTGAGTTTTTGATGCAAAAAAGATATTACGAATATTTAAAGAATTATGTTGAGTCAAAAAAGGAGACTGGTGATATTATTGCTCCTTCAGTTATGGGTGTGACAGATGAGAGTTTAACAGGACTCGTATCAGAATTGACCAAGTTTCAACTACAGAAAAAACAGCTTGAAATGAACCTGGATGCATCAGTTGAACCCAATAAGCTCATTGATGCAAATATAAATGCAGTGAAAAAGGCAATGAATGAAAACATTGCAGATGGGATCAGAAGTATTAATATTTCTCTAGGTGAAGTTGAAGGTAAGTTGGCTTTGGTAGAAAAAGAAATTAGAAAACTGCCCTCAACTGAAAGGAGGATGATCAATCTGAAGAGAAAGTATGACCTGAATAATACTGTTTATACATTTCTTCTGGAGAAAAGAGCTGAAGCGGGGATTGCCAAGGCATCAAATGTTCCCGATAACAGAATAATAGATAATGCAGGCGCTTATACCACAGCTATGATACGGCCCAGGAAATCCAACAACATGATGATAGCCATCATACTGGGCCTCCTTTTTCCCCTTATCGGGATAGTCGCAATCGATCTATTCAATAATAAGATTATCGATAAAAAGGATGTTGAACGGATAACCCAGGCTCCGGTAATCGGTTATATAAGTCATAACAATCTTAGTTCAGAAATTCCGGTTGTTGAGAAACCAGGCTCCACTCTGTCAGAGTCTTTCCGGTCGGTCAGGACCAACCTGAAATATTTTATAAAAGACCTTAAGAATCCGGTAATCTCCATAAGTTCAACCATCACCGATGAGGGAAAAACGTTTATCTCCGGCAACCTGGCCGCGATTCTCGCAATGTCAGGCAAAAAGGTCCTCCTGGTAGGTCTTGATCTCCGGAAGCCGAGACTTCATAAGCTTTTCGGGATAAGTAATAGCACAGGGATGAGCAATTTCCTCATAGGTCAGGACAAATTTGAGGATATAGTGCTTAAATCAGGTATTGAAAATCTCTGGTATGCGGCCTCCGGTCCGGTTCCTCCCAATCCGGCCGAGCTGATCGATTCGGATGCAATGCTGGATTTCATAAGAAGGGCAAAAGAGGTGTTCGATTATATAATAATTGATACTCCGCCTGTCGCAGTCGTGACGGATGCAATGCTCTGCACCTCTTTCACGGATTTCTACGTCTTTGTGGTCCGTCAGCGGTATTCCTCGAAAAACACCCTGAAGCTGATCGACGATCTCTACCGAAATGAAAACCTTAAGAGTCTCGGCATCGTAATCAACGATATAAGTCTTTCCGGCTACTACGGCTATGGCCTCAGATACGGCTATTCTCCGGGCTACGGCTATTCCTACGGCTATAATTACTATGGCAGCTATGCCGACCGGATGTATGGATATTCTGGTGGGTCGAAGAACTATTACCGGGAGGAGTGAGGCTCAGGGCGCAGAGCTCAGGGCACAGGGCACAGGGCTAAGGTAGAAGAGCGGAGATCTCCATCACTTAAAATGGTCTGTAAGGTCTGACCAGACTGAAGTGTTTGAGACAAAGGATGCGGAGGAAGGCAATAAAAAGGGATCAATTTTAGATGAATAGAAATGGATGATTTTAGATTTGAGCAGCTTGAAATCTGGAAAGACTCGATTGATGTATCTGAGATTCTATTTGATTTCTGTGACAAGGCAGAAAATATGAAGCTCTTCAAATTTGCTGAGCAGTTAAGGGCCGCAGTGATGAGCATTTCGAATAATATAGCTGAAGGTTCCGGATCTTTTTCTAATAAAGAATTTGCTAGTTTTCTGAATATTTCACGGAGGTCTATTTTTGAATGCGCTAATATTCTCTATATTTTTGAAAGACGTAAAGTTATTACATCCTCGGAAAGAGAAGCCATTTATCCAAAACTGATAGTACTTAGTAAAAAAATTTCGAATTTTCGTAAATCATTATTATAGGTACTCTTTTCCGTACCCCAAAATCTTTGTATTTGTTCTCTACTCCGTTTCAACCTGCACCCTGTGCTCTGCGCCCTGCGCCTAAACTTGAATAATAATGAATGCTCCTGATAATAACTGGACTCTGATAATAAAGCCCAAGGGCAAGCTGATCGACCTGAACCTGCGTGAGCTATGGCAGTACCGCGATCTGCTGGAGATGTACATCCGGCGCGATATTGTGACCTTTTACAAGCAAACGATCCTCGGGCCCGTATGGTTTTTCATCCAGCCTGTATTCACAACGATCGTCTTCATGTTCGTGTTCGGCGGTCTGGCCGGCATCCCGACCGACGGCGTTCCGATGCCGCTCTTCTATCTTGCAGGGATCACTCTCTGGAACTATTTTTCTGAAACACTTAACAGAACTTCTGATACCTTTCTTAGCAATCAGGCAGTTTTCGGTAAGGTATATTTCCCGCGGCTCATCGTTCCGCTTTCAATAACTGTAACGGGACTAATCAAGATGTTCATACAGATGAGTATTTTTATTATGGCATATTTATGGTATACTGCAACCGGAAAGCATGTGATACCAAATATCTATGCCCTTCTTTTCCCGGTGCTGATCATAATTCTAGCTTTTCTCGGTCTGGGATTCGGGATAATAATATCATCGCTGACCACAAAATACCGCGATCTTAAGTTTCTTGTTGCTTTTGCCGTACAATTATGGATGTATGCAACCCCGGTCATCTATCCTCTTTCCGTAATGCAGGGAAAGTACCATAAGGTGATGTGGATATTACAGGCAAATCCGGTTACCTCTGTTCTGGAGACTTTCAAGTATGGTTTTCTTGGAAAAGGAACCTTCTCATGGGCTGCACTTGGCTACAGTTTTGGTTTCTCTGTTCTCCTTATACTCATCGGCATGCTTATGTTCAATAAGGTAGAGAAGTCGTTTATGGATGTGGTGTAAAAAGATTCATGGTTTCAGAGTTACAGAGTTTCAAAGTTTCAACGTTTCACGATAGATTATACAACCCCTAACCGCTAACCGCTAACCGCTAACCGCTAAACCCTTAACGCTAACCCCTAACCGCTAACCCCTTAAATTTCTTCCATGAGTGATATTGCAATCAAATTCGAGAATGTAAGCAAACAATACAGGCTCGGCACAATCGGCACCGGGACATTGAGCCACGATCTGAGCCGTTGGTGGGCGAGGGTTAGAGGGAAGGAAGACCCTTATCTCAAGATAGGTCAGGAGAATGTACTTAATACTCATCGTGAACCTGGTGCCGGAAGTCATGCTCCGGAAATTGTCTGGGCGTTAAAAGATATCAATCTCGATGTCAGGCAGGGAGAGGTACTCGGGATAATAGGTAAAAACGGTGCAGGGAAATCAACTTTGCTGAAGCTTTTGAGCCGTGTTACAACTCCCACTACAGGATCCATCAAGGTTAGAGGCAGAATAGCTTCGCTGTTGGAAGTCGGCACAGGTTTTCATCTTGAGATGACAGGGCGTGAGAATATTTTTATGAACGGCTCGATAATGGGAATGACGAAGGCCGAGATCAGAAGAAAATTTGATGAAATTGTTGACTTTGCAGGTGTTGAAACCTATATTGATACTCCTGTAAAAAGATATTCATCGGGAATGCTTGTCCGTCTTGGTTTTGCCGTAGCAGCCCATCTTGAACCTGAGATTTTGGTTGTAGATGAAATCCTAGCTGTTGGAGATTCCGAATTTCAAAGTAAAGCAATCGGTAAAATGCAATCTGTATCAAATGATCAAGGGAGAACAATCCTATTTGTGAGTCATAATATGGGTGCTGTAAGATCCTTATGTCCAAAGGCGATATTTCTTGATCATGGCTCAATAAAAAAAATAGCTGGAACCGAGGAAGTCATAAACAAATATTTATCTCAAAACGCATCAAATTCAATAAGCTATCAAGTCAAGAAGGCTGATTCAATCTATATTAGCTTTGCTAGCTTAGTAGATTCCGATGGTGAATCGACTAATTCTTTTGATTTTAAAGACAATATATATTGCAAAGTAATAATTAGAGCAAGAGAGATTTACAATAGTACAAATTTTGCAATTGCTTTATTAAATAAATATAAGAACAGAGTTTTTTCCTCGGATCATTCAATTGTAAAATATCCTATTAATGAAAATGGAGAAATTAGCTTTGTTTTTGAATTTCCTAATCTACCTTATGCTCCAGGTATTTATTCTCTCAACCTAAGTTTGCATATGCCTAATGTTTTGCTATTTGAAGTAATAGATGATATTCTACCATTTGAGATTCTCGATAAAGGCTCAACTTTGAGTAAATATTCCTCATTTACGGGTGATATGTTGGCAGAAGGTAAAATTAGCATTATATAGAAATTTGGTTTTTAGTAGAAAACAAATGTGTAATTGATTAACTTAGGTATAATTAGTGTCTGTCTTTTAACTTCAAGTGTTAATAAATACTGAGGTTTGCGAGAAAATATCAAGAAAGTTCCAAGTATCTTGGAATCAAAGATAATGAATCCATGAAAATCTTTAATGAGTTACTTTTGAAATTTGAAAAGCCTGATTGGTCAGCAAATCCGGAGTTTTGTGTAATTGACACTATTTTGGAATCGAGGCCTGATATTATTTTGATGTTGAAATCAGACATTATCGGTATTGAAAGAGCTTCAACTTTTGGGCGGCAAGATACCCCCAGTGTTGAACAAATTGTACGAGCAGCCATTTTCAAGGAAATGCGTGGAATGGATTACCGGGAATTGGAATATTCACAAAACGATTCCAGGATCTGTGGGACTTTTATAAAACTGGAAGGTCGTGATCCATACAGTTTTCAGATGTTTCAAAAATACATCTCTCGTATTAAACCTGAATCTCTGCACCGTGTACTGGTGGAGATTAATAAAATTGCCATAAGTGAAGGATTGGAAGACGTGAAAAGTGTTTCGCAGGATTCTACCGTAGTAAAAACCAATATTCATTACCCTACCAATAATTCCCTGGTATGGGATTGTGTAAAAACGAGTACCCGGTTATTGGCCCAATTGAAGGAAGAGATTGATACTCTTGATTTTATTGATTATACAAAATCAGCAAAGAAGACCTTCTATGAAATCAACATTACACGAGGAGAAGCTAAACGGATCCCCCTTTTTCATAAACAACTGATTCTTTTTACAAAAGTGATCAATCAAACCTCAAATGCGATAAAAAAAAAGTCCACGAGTATTATCGCCATGGTTATTCAGCATGAACTGGATAAATTGTTTGAACTGATGGAACAAGTATATGATGTGACCTGGCGCAAAGAAATTGCCGGTGAAAAAGTTGTCAATGAGGATAAAATATTTTCGATTTATGAACAGCACACTGATATCATTGTGAAAGGTCAACGAGAAGTACTTTTTGGCCACAAAATAAACCTTGCAGCAGGGAAGAGCAATCTTGTTCTGGATTGCCAGGTTTTAAGGGGTAATCCCTCGGATAAATCCTTGTTTAAACCAACCATTGACAATGTTATTCAAAATTACGACATCATCCCGCGCGACAGCGCTACTGATGGGGGATATGCCAGTTTAGCCAATCTGGGGCATGCACAGGAAGCAGGCATTGCAAATATTGTGTTTAATAAGGTTGTTGGCAGCATGCAGAATATTGCCAGTAGTTCGAACATGGAAACTCGGCTAAAAAAATGGCGTAGCACAATGGAGGCTATTATCTCAAATATAAAACGGGGGTTCAACATCTTTACCTGTAATTGGAAAGGATGGATTCATTTTCAGGCAAAGGTTTTTTGGAGTATTTTGGCATATAACTTCAGGGTGATGACCGGATTAATTCTTGCCCGGATCAAACCCGTTACAAAGGTCTGCTGATTGTCGGAACGACCAGCAAAAACAGGTGTTTTAAGTAATAAACCTATAAACGGAACAAAAAAGATATGTAAAAAAAATCAAAATCCGGCGGATATTAACAAATTTGGCGGAGATATTAACCGGATTTTGTCCTCATTTTACTGAGAGATGATTTTTTGCGTTAAATCCCCCTGCGCATCAAAAAACATACAGGTTAATAATAAAAGCGGGGACATTATGGACAGACACTAATTAAAAAGAATAATGTTGAGGATATATAAGATTCTTCAAAAAATGAAGAATAAAAGTTCTTATTTTATTAAGTATGTCTTATATTCTTTGGGGATCAATAAACTAATTGTGAAGTCAAAAGTAATTCGATTTGATGATTCTTTCTACATTAAAAAGGATAATCGGGTACTTACTAAAGAAAAGAAGAGAATTAATTCTATTCCTAGATATACCACAGATTTCTTTAATATTGAGAATGTTAAGATCAAGTTTTTAGATTCAGCTTCATTCTTGTTCATGTTTGAAGAGATATTTGAAAAAGAAATATATAAATTTCAGGCAGATTCTGATTCTCCAATAATCGTTGATTGTGGAGCAAACATAGGACTTAGTGTTTTATATTTCAAAAAAAAATATCCAAAATCAATAATCACTGCATTTGAACCTGATAAGAAAGTATTTGAGATTTTACAAGAAAACATTAGTTATCATCATTACAAGAATATTACTCTAATAAATAAAGCTTTATGGGACACAGAAACAAGTCTAGATTTTTACTCCGAAGGTGCTGATGGAGGTCGGATAGCTCTTGAATCGGATTTGAATCAAATAATAAAAGTAGATACAATTGAATTAAAAGGATTTATTCAGGATATTTTCATTGATTTTTTAAAAATTGATATAGAAGGATCAGAAACAGTTGTATTGAGAGATTGTAAAGATAGTTTATTGAATGTAAAAAATATTTTCATAGAGTATCATTCTATTGTAAATGAAAGGCAAACTTTATCTGAGATTCTTTCAATATTACAAGATGCGGGATTTAGGTATTATATATCCCCAATAGGAGTTCAATCTAAAAATCCTTTTATATCATTAAATTCATTTTTATCTATGGATAATCAATTAAATATATTTGGGTTTAGATTATGAATCTTTTGAATTTAGGCTGTGGTGCGACTTTTCATCCTGATTGGATAAACATTGATTTTATAGCAACAAATGAGAATGTAGTTTCACATGATCTGCGAAAAGGGATACCATTCGACAATGAGCAGATTGATGTTTTATATAATTCTCATATACTAGAGCATTTTCAAAAGAATATTGCTGTATTCTTCCTTAATGAGTGTTATAGGGTTTTGAAACCTAATGGGATTATTAGGATTGCAGTACCAGATCTTGAAAGAATAGCTAGAGAGTATTTGAGGAATTTAGATAGAGCTATTGAAAAAGTTCCTAACGCGGAATTTGATTATGATTGGATTCTACTTGAGATGTATGATCAGACAGTAAGGAATGAAAGCGGAGGAGAAATGGCAAAGTTTTTTTCACGGACTGAAATTCCCAACAATGATTATATTATAAGTCGAATTGGAGATGAAGCCAAATTGTTACATAATAGTTATTTAGATGATAATCTCAAAACATCTAAAGTTATCCTAGTTTCGCGAAAGTTTAACATCAAACGAAAGTTAACATCCTTTTCTTCAAAGATAAAGAGGGGATTATTATTTTTACTTTTCAGATCTGAATATGATAATCTTACTATAGCACAAGAGGAACTTAAAATAGGTCGGTTTAGGTTAGCCGGTGAAGTTCATCTATGGATGTATGATAGATATTCAGTGACAAGGTTGTTAAAAAACTGTGGCTTTCGAGATATCAAACTCCAAGATGCATTTACGAGCAATATACCAAATTGGAATGAATTCAATCTTGATTCCAAGAATGGTATTCCACGAAAGCCGGATTCATTATATATTGAAGCGAAAAAATGAATATTTTGCATATAAATACTTACGATTTTGGAGGAGCTGCAACTGCTGCCATAAGATTGCACAAAGCATTATTAAAGTCTGAAATTAGTAGTTCAGTTCTTTTTCTTACAAAAAGAGTTGAAAACATACCACATTCTTACTATTTTGAAAGAGACTCAAATAGGCATTGTACGTTTATTAATTCCAAATTCAAGCAGATTAAAAGGGAGTTATTTAAATACCGATCAAATAATTATTTAAATAGCAGGAAACTTAGAAATAAGTCTGAGGAATTTGAGATATTTTCTTTTAGTACTTCAGATTACGATATAACAACACAAAAGATCTATCAGAGTGCTGATATTATACACCTTCACTGGGTTTCAGGATTTATTGATTATCGCTTTTTTCAAATGAATAAAAAGCCGGTAATATGGACCCTTCATGATATGAGTCCATTTACAGGAGGTTGTCATTTTAGTTTTGGGTGTGAAAAATATGTAACTGAATGCAAAAATTGTCCTCAATTAAGAGGTACTATTAACCCAGATAATTCTTATATAGATCAGGAAAATAAGAAATCATTTTTAAAAGGAATTTCTCCTATAATTACTGCACCCTCCAAGTGGTTATATGAAGAGTCAATAAAGAGTAAATTGTTCAGTTCATTTGAAAATTTCCATATTCCATATAGTATTGATATAGGAATCTTTAAGCCACACAATAAAAATTTTTGTAGAAGCATATTGAACATTGACATAGATAGAAAAGTTTTATTATTTGTAAGTGATGAGATTAACAACAGAAGAAAGGGTTTTGATTTGCTCATTGATGCGCTTTCGAAAGTGAGATTCTCAAATTTACTGGTTTGTGCAGTTGGTAGTGGAGATACAAAAATTGATTATCCAATTGAAATTGTTTTTCTAGGGAAAATTTCAGATGAACGGTTAATGTCAGTAATTTTTTCCGCAGCTGATGCTTTTATACTTCCTTCAAGAGAAGATAATTTACCGAATGTTTTATTAGAGTCCTTATGTTGTGGAACTCCTGTGATCTCCTTTCCGGTTGGAGGAATGATTGATTGCATTGAAAATGGGATTAATGGCATTCTGACCAGTAATCAATCTTCAGAAGATTTGGCAGACGCTATAACAGATTTTGTTCTTGGTAAATATTATTTTAATTCTGAAAGTATTAGTAGAACTGCAATTCAAAGATTTTCACCTGCTTTGCAAGCGGGAAGATACATAAATATATATAAAAAGTTACTAAAACTAAATTAGAGAAAATCATTTGCTCACGTTATTATAATATATTGCAAAACATTCAATTAGACACGGCAATTAAGATAAAACATGATTTTATCAAAGGATAATTTGAAAGTTTCGATAATAACAGTAAATCTTAATAATTGTCAAGGTTTATATAGAACAATTAACAGTATTCTTAAACAGAGTTTTGTATCTTCTGAATTTATTGTAATAGATGGTAAGTCATCCGATGGAAGTATATCTGCAATAAGAAAGTTTGAAAATCAGATCACCAGCTGGGTAAGCGAACCTGACAAGGGTATTTATTCGGCAATGAATAAAGGTATAGCACGGGCGAAGGGCGAGTATATCGTTTTTCTCAATTCTGGTGATATTTTTGCTTCGGATACGGTTCTGGCTGATATTTTTGAAGACCGGGAATATGCCGAATCGGTGCTGTACGGAGAAATAGCATGTGCTATCGGCAAAAAGTATTATTACAGCAAGGTTCCTGAGCATATTACACTGGCAACTTATTTTTATTCAACAATACCGCATCAGTCGGCATTCATAAAGCGGGAGTTATTTGATCGTTTCGGATTATATAATGATGACTACCGAATAGCTGCTGATCTCGATTTCTGGATAAGGACCATAATATTATCTGGGGTAACTTACCGGAAACTGGATTGCCTTGTTTCAATAAGAGAAGCTGACGGCATATCAGATGAAGGATTCGATAGAAATATTGTACCTGAAGAAAACCTGTCCATTTATAGAAAGCACTTTCCTGCTCCTGTTGTTGAAGATTATCTTAACTGGTTCGGCTCGGGTTTCGGTCCGAACAGGTTGTTTATAAACTGGTTGCTTAAGAGAAGGATTCTTACCCGGTTCCTTAGATTGCTTTACAGGATCGATCATTCGTTCGGCAGAAAAAGGGAAGCTAAAAAACCACCGTTAAGTTAAAATGCTTATCTATTGTGATCGGTACGGCAGACTGGGAAATAATCTGTTTCAGTTATCAACTTTAATATCCGGTTCCATAAGGAGTAATTTCCGTCTTCTGAATTTTTATTTTCTCATCAATTATAAGTGTTTCAGGCTTCCGGAGTACAGCCATGAACTCAAGAAGCAATACTTCAGAATTTCCGGTAGTATTTTATTCAATAAGCTGATAAACCGAATTCTTCTTACTTTCCTGCATTTTATTTACAGGAATGGCTTTGGGAAGATATTGAATATCTGTTTCAGGAACTGCAATAACGACAAGGATCCGTTTGATCTGAATGACAAGCGATTTATTTCCGATTCGAAAAAAGGAATTTTGGTTCTGTCGGGCTGGTATTTTTTTGATAGGGAGGGGTTTACAGAGAATTCAGCGCTTATCAGGAAATTATTCTCCCTGAGACCTGATTTTGAGAATAGGGTCATGAAGTTCATTTCACAGTTTGATGGATTTTTAAAGATTGGGGTACATATCAGGCGCGGTGATTTCAGGGTAGCTCATAACGGGGCATATTATTTTGATGATGATTTTTACATTAGAAGAATTCTGGAGGTGAGGGATCTTTTCAGCAGTTCCATTCCGCTGGTTTTCATATTATACTCGGATGAACCGGTCAGGCTTGAGAGCGCCAGTCCGGTGAATATAGCATATGGAATTGGGGATGAAATAGTTGATCTGTATTCCATGAGCTGTTGTGATTATATTTTAGCCTCCAATTCGACATATGCCTGCTGGGCATCATTCATTGGGGAGAAACCGATGTTTTTACTCGATAAAGGATCCACAATAACTAAACTGGAAGAGTTCAGGATTTGTCGGTATTATATTCCTGATCATCCGGTATTTGCCGACTAAAATTATAAATACTCCTCAATATGTTAATGGATATTGATTCAATAATCAGGGAATTTGATCTGAACATCAAAGGTGTTATTCACGTTGGCGCTCACAGGGGTGGGGAATATGGTGAATATTCTCATCACGGGATTCAGAACATGTTGTTTTTTGAGCCTGTGGCATCCAATTACAGACGGTTGCTCAAGGTTTTACCGAAGGATGAGAATATCAGATCGTTCAGACTCGCTTTGGGGAATACCACGGGGAAGCAGAAAATGTACATTGAAAAAGTCAATTCCGGTCAGAGCTGTTCCCTTCTGGAACCCGGTACTCACCTGAAGCTTTACCCGTCAATAAAGTTCAGAGGCAGGGAGACTGTAAGGGTTGATAAACTGGATAACATCCAGTTCGACAGGTCGAAGTTCAATATGATCAACATAGATGTACAGGGTTACGAACTTGAGGTTTTCAAAGGAGCGGCCGGTACACTTGAGCATATTGAAATTATATATAGTGAGATAAATACTGAAGAGGTATACAAAGGCTGTCCTCTGGTAGGTGATTTGGACGCTTACCTGAGCAGTTACGGATTCATTCGTGTAAAGGAAGATTTTACATTCAGTACTGCCTGGGGAGATGCTTTGTATTTAAAAAGAAAATGAAAGAGAAACCGTTTTTTGATACTCCGGTACTGATTATAAATTTCAACAGGCCCGTACACACGTCCAGGGTTCTGTACCGTCTCAGGCAGATCAGGCCGTCTGTTGTTTATTTCGCGGCTGATGCTCCCAGGGAGAATAATGAGAAAGACATGGAGCAGTGTGAACAGGTGAGGAAGCTTACAGCTGAGATAGACTGGCCTTGCAGACTCAGCACCTTATTTGCCGAAACGAATCTTGGCTGTAAATACGGACCCGTAAACGCCATTAACTGGCTTTTCAAAAATGAAACTCAAGGCATTATTCTCGAGGATGATATCTTACCTGACGAATCATTCTTCTATTTCTGCGCCGAAATGCTCAGCAGGTATAAAAATGATAAGGATATACTTATGATTAGCGGCCGGAATGAAGTTGGGCGTTGGAAGAGCGGCAAAGGGAATTATTTCTTCACGCTTGGAAGCTGTTGGGGCTGGGCGACATGGAGGCGGGCCTGGGAATTATTTGATCCTGAACCGGTAAACTGGACTGATGAGGTGAAGGCAGGATTAAGAGCTGAATATGCAGGCAAATCAGCGGGTTTATATAGTGAACTGGAATTTGGATGTAACGCGGTTGTCTCAGATAATCTTGATGCTTGGGATTATCAATGGCTGTTCACCAAAATGTTTTATAAAACCAGAGATATTATGCCTGACAGAAATCTCGTCAGAAATACCGGTTTCGGCAATGATGCCACTCATTCAAAATATTACGGAAAGGACAGGCTCAGAGTATATTCATTAAAAGCGCCATATATTTCATCAGACAACAAGGACATAGATTATGGATATATTAATGCCGCTTATAAAGTCCGCTTACTATCGTTATATACCAGAATTAAGATCATTATTAAAAAAATCCTGCCTGCGCGATGGCATCATACATTAAAAAAGCTAGTGTCCTGATGGCTTGTTACAACTCAGAATCGTTTCTGGGGGAGGCGGTTGATAGTGTATTGGATCAATCGTTCAGAGATTTTGAGTTTATCATTGTTAATGACGGTTCCACTGATAGGAGCCGGGATCTTCTGAGCAGGCATAATGATTCAAGGGTAAAGGTAATTGATAATGAGGTCAATTTAGGTCTGATTTCGAGCTTAAATATAGGACTATCGACGTGCGAAGGGGAATATATCATCAGGATGGATGCTGATGATATTTCGGAACCTCAGAGATTTGAAAAGCTGATTTCCTATATGGATAATAATCCTGATATCGGAGCATGCAGTTCATATTTTGAGTTCGGTATTGGCAGTAATAACGTGATAAAATATCCGCTGGGACATGAAGAGATCTTCCTGAGCTTTTTGACTTCCTGTCCTTTTGGCCATGCTCCTGCTATCCTGAGGCATTCGGTGCTTGATGAAAACCAGCTTGAATACGATCCGGATTTTGTACATTCTGAAGATTCAAATTTATGGGTAAGGATGTTGAATCTCACCCGTTTTGCCAATTATCCTGAAATGTTATACAGGGTTCGGGTTCATTCATTATCAATAACCCGGAAATTTCATGATCAGGTAAATCTGTCGTTTTGTAAGTCAAGGAATATCCATTTTACCAATATTTGCAGCACACTCGGGGTACCGGTTACCGCATTGCCGTTTGACAGTACTAAAGAAGGATTTGGTCATGTTCTGGAAATGGAAAAGGGAATGCTGGGTATGATAAAAAGGAATGAAGAAACCGGGTTATACGATGCTGATTTGTTAAATAAGAACCTGTCGGATTTATGGTTGGAGACGGTAAGCAATATAAAGGATCTGCCGTTAACGGATTTTTTGCATGTTGTCTTTTCTCCTCTCCTGAAATATCGTAGTAAGTCATTTCCACTCAGGCTGCGACTTTTAAAGAAGTGGCTGAAGGCAGGATGAAGAAGTAAGTATTTTCTAATATTAAATAATGGTGCCGCAAGTTTCGGTTATTATACCGACTATGAACAGGGCGAGGTTATTGTCGAGAGCTGTCGACAGTGTTCTTTCGCAGACTTATACCGATTTCGAGCTTATTATTATTGATGGTCATTCTACTGATGAAACTCGGAAGGTTGTTCAGGAATACAATGATCCTCGTATCAGGTTTTATCTGCAGGAGATTCCCAAAAACGGAGCTCAGGCTACCAATGAAGGTATTAACCGGGCACTAGGGAAGTATATCGCGTTTCTTGACGATGATGATGAATGGCATCCGACTAAGCTGGAGAAACAGACGGGGTTGCTAGATACGTTACCGGAAGATTATGGTATGGTATACTGCTGGATGGATTACTACAATAATGACGGTGAAATGGTGAATTCCAAACGGCCTGTTCTGAAGGGGAACATTTATAAGGAAATTCTGGTTGAAGATAGACTTAGCGGCACTCCCACATTTCTTGTAAGGAAAAGCCTGATTGACAAAATCGGAGGATTTGATACTGCACTTATTTTTTATGATGATGTTGAATTTGCCAGAAGAGTGGCAAAATATTCCGGAATTGATTTTGTTCCTGAAACGCTGGTCAATGTATATGTCGACCATGGATCGGTCAGACAATCTGATTTAAAGGAGCTTTCTGCTCCAAGCCTGGTCTACCTTTACGGGAAGTATAAAGATGATATTGATAAAGAACCGTATCTTAAGGCACAGTACCTGACAAAATGCGCGTATGCATATTCAGTTAACAAGGATTTTGGCAGTTTTGTAAAATACTCACTCAGGGCTGTTATAGCGTATCCGTTCACCATTGGGAAATACAAAACTCTTTTTAAAGGCTTTACCAGTTTTTTCAGATAGGATGAGATATATAGTGAAGAAAATACTGATTCTGCTTACACTTCCCGGCAGGATCATCTGCGATATAGGCAACCGTCTCACCATGTATTCGCAGGATGTTAAGTATCTGAAATATCCTGAAATATCGGGAAGAATATTTGTTTTCAACACGGGGCAATGCAGTATCGGGCAGGGTATTAAATTCAGGAGTACAACTAAATCCAACTTTGTCGGAATTTATAAACCTTGTTCTCTTTTTGTTGCCAGGAACGCGACACTAAGGATTGGTAATAACTCGGGTTTTTCAGGCATATCGATATTTTGTTCAAGCTCAATATCCATAGGTGATTATGTGAACTGCGGCGGAAACGTTTCTATCTGGGATACTGATTTTCATCCTCTTGATTATGAAAAAAGAAGGATACATGATCTTGCTGAGATAAGATCGGGTCCTGTTAAAATAGGTAATGATGTTTTCATCGGAGCCAATTCGATAATTTTAAAAGGAGTTACTATAGGTAATAAATCAATAGTTGGTGCCGGGAGTGTTGTAACTAAGAATATTCCTGAAGGAGAAATCTGGTCAGGAAACCCGGCTAAATATATTAGAAGTATATGAAGGCAGTAATACTTGCAGGTGGTTTGGGATCGCGTCTGAAACCATTCACGGAAACCATTCCGAAACCTTTGCTTCCTGTGGGAGAGAAGGCAATTATGGAAATTCAGCTTGAAAGATTGAAATCTTATGGTTTCGATGAGATCTTTCTGGCAACCAATCATAAATCGGACTATATCAGGAATTTCTTTGGTAACGGAGAGCGCTACGGGGTGAAACTGATTATCAGCAAGGAAGACAAACCTCTGGGAACGGCCGGCCCTGTCAAACTTCTTGGTAAAAAGCTTACCGAACCTTTTATAGTAATGAATGGAGATATCCTCTCGCTGATTGATTTTAGTAAACTATATTCCTACGCGTTGTCGAAAAAAACCTGCCTGACACTTTCTATAAAGAAAGAGATTACTCCGTTCGAATTCGGCAACATAGGATTCGATGGAGATTTTGTGACACGGATAGAAGAAAAACCGGATCTCATTACTTATATTCTTGCAGGTATATATGTGATGACGCCTGAAATCTTCGGATATATCCCGGATAATGAATATTTCGGCATGGATCTTCTGATTAAGAAGTTATTGGGGCTTAATATTCCTGTTGCAAAATATGAGATAAGTGAGTACTGGCTGGATATAGGACGTGCGTCCGATTATGAGAAAGCAAATGAGTTCTACAATAAGCATATGAAATCGTGAGAAGATGGATCTGAAAGACAAAAAAGTACTTGTAACCGGTGCCGATGGTTTCATCGGTTCACATCTGGTGGAGATGCTGGTAGGTCAGGGTGGGGATGTCAGAGCATTATCCTTTTATAACTCATTCAATAATCTGGGATGGCTTGATGATATAAGCTGCAGGTCGGAAGTTGAAGTTTTAAGCGGCGATATAAGAGACAGCTTCTTTGTTGAGAGGATATGCAGGAATGTGGATGTTGTGTTTCACCTCGCGGCACTGATAGCAATTCCCTACTCGTATGTGGCCCCTATGAGTTATATTGAAACAAATGTCAAAGGTACCCTGAATATTTGTGAAGCAGCATTGCGAAACGGGTGTAAACGGATAATTCATACTTCAACCAGTGAGGTATACGGCTCGGCAAGACATGTTCCTATTGATGAAGATCATCCTCTTCAGCCTCAGTCGCCTTACAGTGCCAGTAAAACAGGGGCAGACCAGCTTGCTTTAAGTTATTTTTATTCATTTGGTCTGCCGGTGGTAGTGGCAAGGCCTTTCAATACATACGGACCAAGGCAATCACTCAGGGCAGTGATCCCTTCATTGATCATTCAGCATCTTAAGAATAAGGAGTATATTGAAGTGGGTGATCTGACACCTACTCGCGATTTCAACTTCGTGGAAGATACCTGCCGCGGGTTCATCAGACTTGCAGAAACAGCATCAGTTGAAGGAGAGGTTTTTAATATTGGTTCGAATTATGAGATAACTGTCGGAGAGATTGCGGCGATGATTGGGAAGATCACGGGCTGCAGAATTCCGGTTAGGGAAGCAAAGGAGAGACTTCGTCCGGGTGCATCGGAAGTCAGACGGTTGTGGTGTGAGAACAGGAAGATAACAGAACGTTGCGGTTTTAAACCTGAGGTGACTATTGAAGCTGGACTTAAAAGGACAGTTGAATGGTTCAGGGAAAGCAGGAATTTGGCAAAATACAAATCGGATGGATACGTTATTTAAGAAGACCGTAGAATTCATAAGGGAGTTGTATTCAACAGAAGATGTAATTCCTCTTCATCAGCCGGTTTTTATTGGGAATGAAAAAAAATATCTCAATCAGTGCATAGATACGGGATACGTATCAAGTGTTGGTGAATTTGTGACAAGGTTTGAGATGGAGCTTGCACGGTATTGTGGTTCTCGTTTTACCGTGGCCACTTCAAACGGAACATCGGCTCTTCATGTTGCCCTCACCCTGGCTGGTGTAGGGAAAGAAGATGAAGTAATTACCCAGCCTCTCACCTTTATTGCTACTATCAATGCGATTACATATTGTAATGCCAGTCCGGTATTTCTGGATATTGACAGGAATACCCTTGGTCTGTCACCTGATAGTGTCCTTGCTTTTCTTGAATCAGACTGCACCAAAACAGGTAACGGAATGATCATGAACAGGCATTCGGGCAAGAGAATAGCAGCATGCCTTCCGATGCATACATTTGGTCACCCCGTTCGTATAGATAAACTGAAGGAGATCTGCGATGCTTTTGGTATTCCTCTTGTTGAGGATGCTGCAGAAAGTATAGGCAGCCGTTTCAGGCAAAAGCATACAGGTACTTTCGGTATTCTGGGAGCGATAAGTTTCAATGGCAATAAAACTATTACGGCCGGTGGCGGAGGAGCAATTCTCACAGATGATGAGACTCTTGCAATCAGAGCAAAGCATCTTACCACCCAGGCAAAAATTCAGCATCCCTGGGCATTTATTCACGATGAGATCGGTTATAATTACAGGATGCCTAATATTAATGCCGCCTTGTGCCTTGCACAACTGGAGCAGGCAGCTATATTCGTTGAAGCAAAAAGAAGACTTGCAGACTTGTATCTAAACTTCTTCCGTGATACTCCTTTCGAGTTTTTTTCCGAACCGTCTGAAACAAGATCAAATTACTGGCTGAACTCGATCCTGCTTGATAATAAGAACCAGAGAGATCAGTTTCTTGAATTTACAAACAGTTGCGGTATTAAAACAAGACCTGCATGGACCTTGATTAATCATCTTGATATGTACAATAAGTGTTTTACCGGTGATCTTCAGATTGCAGAAAATATTGCTGACAGACTCGTGAATCTTCCCAGTAGTTATTCAGCGAATTTTTAGACTATGAATGAAGGAGGCATGAGGACTAGTGGCATTTGTAAACTTTCCTCATCAGAGTTACCGCTGGTAAGTATAATTACAGTTGTTTACAACCGGAAAACCTTTCTGGAACAGACAATCAGGAGTGTTCTGGATCAGACCTATGGCAATATTGAGTATATTATTATTGACGGAGGATCAACTGACGGTTCCCTGGAGATAATAAAAAAATATAACGATAGGATAGATTACTGGCTAAGCGAACCAGATGAAGGTATGTATTACGCACTTAACAAAGGCATCAGGTGTTCTTCAGGTGAGTATGTAGGAATCTGTCATTCCGATGATTATTTTTATAATTGCGACGTAGTTCAGCAACTTGCACGTCTACTGATGGTTGAAGATGCAGATATTTGTCACGGCGACATGATTACTCTGAATTCAGACGGCTCATTTGGAAACAGAATCATATCTGAAGCTGGAAAAATTACAGAGACAAACAACGGAATTATTCATCCATCGGCATTTATTAAAAAAGAAATGTTTACCAGATTCGGACTTTATGATACCTCATTTAAAAGTGCTTCTGATTATGAACTGATGGTGCGGTTTTATTCAAATGGTTGCATGTTTAAACATCTTGACTCGATTGTCACGGTTATGAGAGTTGGTAATCATGGAAGAATAAGTGCTAATTGTTATGGTTTGCTGGAGGACTTCAGGATACACAGAAAATACAAAACAGGGAACAGCAATAGGTTTCTTCTGAAGTATCTGTATTGTATAATCCATTCGTCTGCAAAGCGGCTTAATCTGACTTCCGGCAAAACCGTAAACGGATTGAAAAAGGTTTTAAGAAATTTATTGGTAAAAGACTGATAATGCAGAGGAGAGGAGCCATATATTTGGAAATACTGATCCCTGTAATTTATTCTTTTCCATTAGTTAAGGATATGGTGTTTTCAGACTGGTCTTTAGAAATTTGTTCCGGATGAATATTCTTGTTATTCCCTCCTTATTTCCTGTCGGAGAAAATGATTACAAAGGAATATTTGTCAGAGATTATATTAATTCCGTTGCAGGAAAGTGCAATGTGATTGTATATTATCTGCGACTCTTTGGAGATCAGGCAGGCATATTCAACAATGATGAGTCTGCCTTTTCATTCCATGCAAGAGTAATATTTAAAAAGACCAGATTCAGGTACAGGATAAGACATATTCTCTATCTGGGCTGGTATATAAGAGCGATCAAGGATCTAGGGAAATTCAGGAATGTAGATCTTATTCACGTGCATGGCAGCCTGTTTCTCACGGGTATAACAGGTCTGATCGCCGCCCGTTTACTGAAGGTTCCGGTAGTATATTCGGAACATATGGGCGGTTTTGATAAAGTATTTAAAAACAGCCTGCCTAATTATGCAGGGAGGAATATTTACAGAAGATTTGATGCTGTGCTGATTGTGAGCGAAAGACTTAAGAGTATTATTGACCAGCTTGGTTTCAGGAACAGGAATTCATATGTTGTATATAACCCGGTTGATACCGGTCTGTTTACTCCCGTTTCATTTAAGGAAAGATATAATCTTGTTTATGTCGGACGTTTCGATAAGAATAAGGGAGCATTACGGGTTGTTGAAGCATTCAGGATTGCATTTTTGAAAAATAAGGAATTGAGATTGACGATGATAGGTGATGGGGTCAGCTATCGTGATGTGGAAGGATTTCTTTCAGAACATTCTGAAATACGGCCCTTTGTCATTCTCACAGGATTGCAGACCAGGAATTTCATTAAAGAGGCTCTTCAGAAATCATCTGTTCTTATTGCGCCATCGTGTTATGAGAGTTTTGGCATATCGGTGGCTGAAGCAATGTCATGCGGGTTACCAGTTATTATTGGAGCCGGAACAGGGCCGACAGAATTTGTTGATGATAAATCGGGTGTTGCAATTGATCCTCTTGATGTAAATGCAATAAGTGATGCAATTCTTGGGGTTGTTGGAAATTCTTCCCGATACGACAGTGCTTATATCAGAGGTAGGATAACCGGTAACTTCAGTTTTGAGGTATTTGGTTCCAGGCTTGCCGGGATTTATAATTTCGTCAGGGAAACAAAATCGGCGATATGAAATATGCAATAGTCTGCGGTCATTATATGCCCGAAGCAGGATATTATGAGGTTCATCTTGGTGAAAATCTGGTTAAGGCAGGTCATACAGTAAGAGTATTTACATCAACAAAGTCAAATCTTATTCTCAGACGGGAAAAAACATATCAGTCAGGATTACAAGCAGGATCGGATTCCAGAGTTCAGATTTTCAGATTCAGCCCGTTATTAAGAATGGGTTCCACAGTTCTGTCCACCGGTGTCGGAAGGGAGATTGAGAATTATAAACCGGATGTGGTACTGGCAATCGGGATTGCGAAACTTTTTCCGTACTCGGTTTTGATGAGCCGGGAGAAAAGGACCTACCGGCTTTATTCATTTTTCGGGGAGAATGCGGAATATTATTCATGGAAAGGTCTGACTTCTATCATAAAGAGTTCATTGAAGTTCTTAATAAGATCAATAGTAAAGAGACCGTTCTATCAGCTGGCTTTGCGTAACAGTGACAGGATCTTTTTATACACGCCGGAAACATATGCATTCATTAAAAGGCTTGTTTCGGACCAATCATTCCATTGCCTCAGGGGAAAATATGTTACAACCTCGCTTGGCTTCGACAGCGACCGTTTTTTTTTCAATGAAAATGAGAGGTGGGAGGTAAGAAATAGTACCGGTTTAAGTGCTGATGATTTCGTTCTGCTTACGGTTACCAGATATAACCGGTCTAAAAAGCTTGAATTTATTATAGATACAGTGGTGAAATTCCGATTACTCGGTTACCCTGTACACTACTGGATTATCGGATTTGACAGGGAGGCCGATTTACAGACTTTAAGAAATTATGTCAGCAGCAAAAAAGCTTCTGACTATATTAAGTGTTTCAGGTTCATGTGTTATGAACAGCTGAGAGGATATCAGGCTGCTGCCGATCTGGGAATCTGGTGTCAGGTTACGATATCAATACAGCAGTCAATGGGTACAGGTTTGCCTGTTCTTCTTGAAAGGAAAGCATCAGTTTCACATCTGATCAAAACCGATTATGAAGGCCTTTACTTTGAACCCTCTGATCTGCTTGACAAAATGAAAAAAGGCTATGAACTGTTTTCATTCCGGGAATCTGATTATACCGGGATGAGAAAGAATATTGAAAAAGTTAATTCCGCTCATTTTGCATATTCTAATCTTATCAAAGAAATCAATTGAATGCAGTTAACAACTTTAATAATCTGTTTAAGGAGATAGGTATTTGAGAAACAGGTATTAATAACATGGGAGTCAGGGAATGGAAAATATGGTTATATTCTAAACCATGGTCAATCAAATGGTTTGTTTATCTGATCTTGTTGCGACCGGTAATTGATAATTTCTATTTTTTAAAGAATATTTCACCTTTCTTATCTCCTTTGTACTGGATCGGCTTAATGACTCCGGTATTATGCATGCCGGCAATTCTTAAATACAGGTTTCATTTCAACACCATTCACAGATTGTTTAATATATGGGCTTTTCTTATTCTCCTAAATACCTTTTTTATAATATTCCAGAAAGTTGAATTACTGATTATTATTCAATGGATATTAAGATTATCAATGCCGGTATATTTGTTCTTCTTTCTCAGGGTTGTTTTGAAAAATAAGCGTGACCTCTGCGGACTGCTTACAACCTTTCTTCTTGCAGCTTGCGTGGCAATGATAATGCTTCTTTATGAGTTGATATTTAAACCTATCCGTCTCGGATATTCCCGTGGAATTGAACGTATTTCAGGAGGATATGCCGATGTTATGAATTATGCCATTTATCTGAGTTTTAGTTTTCTGATTCTGTTGTACTTCTATATTATCAGGAAATCGACCGGTAAGGGAATGAACATTAATCTTCCGGTTCTTCTTGTTTCCGGAGTAATATGTGTTGCCGGTTATATTAGCATAAGCCACACCTCCTCGTATGCGGTTTTTGCGGCTCTTGTCATTTTGTTTGTTGCTTCAATAAGCCGGAGGTTTGCAGGAATCAGTTTTGTATTGATCTTTGCCTTCTGGTTCATGCTGTTTTTCTGGGGTGATAAATTCTATCAGGAAAAGATTGATCCGCTTGTTGGTCGGGAACTTGAAGTTATTAAAGGTAATAAACCTGAAACTCAGCTGTTTCATGGACGAATGGCTCGCTGGGAATTTGCCTGGTCGCAATTTAAAAATGCGCCTGCAATATCATGGATAATTGGTTACCCCGCTTCAATGAATAACTGTCTTTTTCATATTAGTATCGGCATTCACAATGACTACTTAAGAATATTCTATCTTACCGGAATTGCAGGGATAAGCGTATATCTTTTGATTCTGTTCCTTTTGTGGCGCAGGCGCCGTTTTCTGAAGCTGCCTGAAAGATTTTTGCTCAACGGGAGCCTGGTAATCCTGTTACTATATTCAGTATCTACGACTCCTACATTCTATGCAAATTTTCTTTATATTCTTTTCATAATATTAGCGTATTTTTCACTTCCTCCTTCATTATTGAAAGCTAATGAATAAACCAATCATATTTATTCTCGGTAAGCTTCCACCACCATATTACGGACCAGCCATTTCCACTAAAATACTACTGGATTCGGCCTTAAATGAAAAATTTGACCTTGTTCATATCGACATAAAGCTTAATGCCGATCTTGAAATGATGGGAAAGACTACCCTGAGGAAGATGTTCAGGATTGTCAGGCTTTACATTACATTTGTTAAAAAACTGTTTGTTAACAGACCGGATCTGATCCTTGTACCTGTAGGTCAGACTACTCCGGCGTTCTTAAAAGATGCGGTATTTATTCTGATCGGCAGAATAAGAGGTTCCAGGGTTCTGATTCAGTTACATGGCAGTAACTGGCTGAACTGGCTCGGGAAGGTTAATTTTATTACAAGACTCTTTGTCAGACAGATATTACAGCTTACTAGAGGTGTCATAGTTCTTGGCAATAATCTCCGTTACCTTTTCGAAAATTACTTTGCTGCTGAAAGAATTTTTGTTGTTCCTAACGGGGCTGATTATATTCTTCCACGAAGAAATTCCTATCGGGATGGGGTATCCATGCTTTATCTTGCAAACCATTTTCCGGGTAAAGGAATAGATATTGTTCTGAAAGCCATGTTGTATTTTAAGGAGAACTATGAATACCGGTTCAGCCTTGAAGTGATAGGCAGCTGGTGTGATGCGGCATTTGAGAATTATTGTAAGGAATTTGTGCAGATTAACAGCCTTCCCGTTACATTCTTTGACTCGAAATCGGGAGAAGATAAACTCCTGTCGCTCGTAAACTCCGATGTCTTCGTCTTTCCTCCAAAGACCCCCGAAGGTCATCCCTGGGTTATTGTTGAGGCTCTGGCCGCGGGGTTGCCGATCATCTCAACCAATCAGGGTGCAATAGTTGAATCAGTAATTGACGATTATAACGGTTTTATTGTTGAATCGGGAAATCATATACAGATAGCTGAAAAGATAGCCTATCTCGTGTCTCATCCTGAGATCCGCGAAGAAATGGGGCAACGAAGCAGGCGACATTATGTTGAGAATTTCACGGAAGCTGTAATGGTGGATAAATTATCTTACGCGATAAATAAGTCACTTGACTAAATGAATGGGTTCTCCAAGCTTGACTACCATGACCTGATCTCTGTTCCCAGAGAGGAGTTTGAGATTACAAATAGTCTGAATGTAAGAGAAGTATCCAAGGATAGCGGCAGTAATGGCCCATCCTTGAGGAAATTGATCTTTTTTATTTTCAGGGAGGGTCTTTTAAGGACTTTCTATAAGTTCAGGTCAGCAAAAATTTATAAAAAGACTTCAGCTTACGGGTATTTCATTTCTGGGTTTCATCAGAAGAGCGGATATTATTATGCCGGTATGCAGATTTCCATAAGGCAGCCTGTTTTTTATTTTCATCCCTTACTCCGGTTTCGTGATAAACCTGAAATGCACGATCTTGAAGAATGGTTCTGTTTTGATCCCTTCAGAGGATATATAAAAGATGCATGTGGAAATGTCTCCGGTAATGGGAATTTCTTACCCATAACATTTATTAAACAGGGAAAGACGAATACCGGCAAAAGTAGTCTGTATATAATAGGAGCGGGAAGGTATGCATTAACGGAGATACTTCCGGTATTCAGAAGTTATAATATGAAAGGTCTGTGTGATTTTAATTTTGAGTTGCTGCAGAATGAGATCTTTGGGGAATTTGAACTTAAAACGAACGATTTTGAGACTTTAATTGAATACGCGAAGGCAGATCCTTGCCCGAAGGTTTTCATAATAGCATCTTATCATTCTTATCACACCTTTCAGGCTGTAAGGGCACTGGATACTGAAAACAGTAAGGTGGTTATAGAGAAGCCTCCCTGTGTTACCATGGATGATTTTCAAAAGCTTCTAGCGATTTATGACGAAAAAAGGATTTACATAGCCTATCATCGCCGTTTTGCCGGCTGGAATCTGAAGTTAAGGAATATTCTTCATAATGCCAGAGTCCCGGTGAACATAAGCATGCTTATACGGGAGATCACCATATCTCCTCAGCATTGGTATTTTGCTCCCAATCAGGGAACCAGGATCTCCGGAAATCTTTGTCACTGGATCGATCTCGCGTATTTCTGGATCAATAAAAAACCTGCGGCACTTATGATAACCAGAAATACGATTCTCGGAATTGATTCGTCGTTATTCAATATTCTTTTTGAAGACGGCACCCTTGTAAATCTGGTCGCTTCGGATAAGGGCGATGGTACAAACGGGGTTCAGGAGCATATTACGGTAAGGGGAGAAGGTATTGATGTTCATATTGGAGATTATGTTAAGCTTGATCTGTGGTACAACGGGAAGAAAAGGCATTATTCGGGCATAAGGCGTGACAAAGGGCATATGAAAATGAACAAATACTATACAGGATATGTACAGAATAATGTGCCTTCTCCTTATTCACGAAGGGATTTTATACTGACTACTTTTACATATATCAGGTTTGTGGAGATGTGGGAAAAAGGAGAAGATAATTTTGTATTTGGCAATGATTTTTTTACTTCATGTCAGATTCGGTAAAATTTGATAAATAGTTCTTGAGGTTATGCAACAGCTTACACAGCAGCTTAAAGACGGAAAAATGGAAATTCTTGAAGTCCCGTGTCCGGCGATGGGCAAGGGGCAGGTATTGGTAAGAAACCATTATTCTCTTATAAGTTCAGGGACAGAGGGCAAGACTGTTTCTGATGCCAGAAAAGGGTATATTGCTAAAGCCAGGGCGAGGCAGAAGGAAGTGAATGCGGTAATTGAACTGGTAAAAAAGCAGGGTATAAAGGCAGCTTATGGTATTGTGATGAATAAGCTTGAAGCTCCGTCACCACTGGGTTATAGTTGTGCAGGAGAGATAATTGCCGTTGCGGAAGATATCACTGATCTTAAGCCGGGTGATTTGGTTGCCTGTGGAGGACAGGGAGCATATCACGCAGATATTGTATCTGTTTACAGGAATCTTTGCGTGAAGATCCCGCGCGGGACAAATCTTAAGCATGCCTCATTTACAACAGTAGCATCTGTCGCTTTACAAGGAATAAGGCAGGCTGATATTCAGGCAGGAGGCAATTGCGTGGTTATAGGACTGGGTTTGCTGGGGCAGCTAACATGTCAGCTCCTGAATGCTTCAGGGATCAAATCAATTGGAGTAGACATTTCCGATCGCCAGGTTAATGCTGCAATCAAAGCGGGAGCAAGAGTTGCATTCAACCGCTCGGAAGAAGGCCTGGAACTTAAGATACTTGACGAAACAGGAGGTTATGGTGCCGATGCAGTGATAATAACAGCCGCCACCACGTCGACCGATCCTGTGGAACTAGCAGGAATACTTTGCCGTCAGAAGGGGAAAGTGATAATTGTCGGTGCCGTGCCAACAGGATTTTCACGAACCAGCTATTACAGGAAAGAACTTGATCTGAGAATGTCGTCATCCTATGGACCGGGAAGGTATGATCCGGTATATGAGGAGAAGGGCCTCGACTACCCCGTGGGCTATGTCCGCTGGACTGAGAACAGGAATATGCAGGCTTTCATAGAGTTACTTTCTGCCGGGAAACTGGATGTTGATAGCCTTATTTCGCATGAGTTTGATATTTCAGGAGCATATGAAGCATATGATCTGATACTTTCGGGTAGCAAAACCTCTGCTGGGATAATATTAAGTTATGATACGGAAAAAGCAGTTCTGAATGATACAATAGTGATAGGATCTTCCAGACCTGTTACCGGAATTCCAGTTGCAGGCTTTATTGGAGCGGGGAATTTTGCACGGAATTTTCTTCTTCCTAACCTCAGAGGGCATCTGAATTTCAGGGGGATAGCGACGGCACACGGTACGTCTTCATTATTTACAGGACGAAAGTATGGTTTCGAGTACTGCACTTCCCTTCAGGATAAAATATTCAGTGATGATAAGATTGATACTGTGTTCATTGCCACAAGGCATAATTCTCATGCTGATTCGGTTATACGTGCCCTGAAAGCCGGGAAGAATGTGTTTGTTGAAAAACCACTTGCAATTACACTGTCTGAACTTGAACAGATCAGACAGGTTTACATTCAGATGGAACAAAAACCTCTGGTGATGGTCGGATATAACAGGCGGTTTGCTCCTTTTACCAAATATATAATGAGGACTCTGATGCCCGGCAGACCTAAAGGTATCAGTATCCTTGTCAATGCCGGAGCACTTCCTTCAGTGCATTGGGTGAACGATCCTGAAACTGGAGGAGGCCGTATTACAGGGGAAGGCTGTCATTTTATCGATCTTGCAATCTTTCTTGCCGGCAGTCCTGTGATTTCGGTAAGTGCCGGAGAGATAGGCCATGGAAAGAAGCTGCCTGACTCCTTTGTTGCGACACTTACCTTCGCCAATGGAAGCGCCGCGTCGGTGAGCTATCTTTCAAACGGCAGTAAGGATGCTCCCAAGGAAGCAGTTCATGTATTCTGTGACGGAACTGTTTCATCCATTGACGATTTCAGAACACTGAAATTCTTCGGTAAAAAGATACATACGATAAAATCCAAACAGGACAAAGGTCACAAAGCTGAACTTCTTGAATTTGTATCCTCAGTGAAGAATTGCCAGGAATCTCCGATACCCTTTGAACAGTTATATCATACTTCTCTCGTTACATTTAAGATACAGGAATCAATGAGAACGGGAAATACCATATACATAGACCACAAATTCTGATGATCAGGTAATTTTTAATAATGCGGTCCGGCAGCAGCAGTTTTAATCATTACATTAATGTCATCAGCGAAACTTATAAGCGATAGTCTTTCAAGATTAATAAGCTACATTGAATCCAGGAATTATATGGGGATTGATCCGTATGATGCATTAAAATCACCTGTTTTCCGGTTGCCGGTTTTGAAAACAAACAGGCGGATAAGATTTTTTTCACAGCAAATAGTAAAAAGGAGTCCGGTTAACCTGCGTCCGGTTCTCGGAATCAATGAAGGCTTAGATCCTGTAACTCTGGGTCTGTGCATTCAGGGGTACTCATACCTGTATCACCTTTCAAAGCAGTGCTTATCTGCTGAGGCGAACCTGTTGTATTCCCCTTCAGGCGAATATCTGGGCAGGATAGCTTATCTTACGGGGGAACTTAAACGACTGGTTTCCTCCGGTTACCATGGAGCCTGCTGGGGTTATAATTTTGACTGGGAGGCACGTTACGCTACCATTCCGGCCATGCAACCAAATGTGGTAGCAACGGGAATAATCACCAACGGACTTTATATCTGCCATAAGCTTACAGGTAACAGCGATTGTGCAAGTCTTGTTAAAAGCGCAGCAGGCTTCGTTGCCGGTGATCTTAACAAGACAAGTTTTGATATGGGATTCATATATTCTTATTCCCCCTTGGATACACAACAGGTACTGAATGCTTCCATGAAAGGTGCCAGGATACTTTCTCAGGCATATGACCTGACTGGATTGGAAGCTCTTAAAAGTGAAGCCGGACGGGCAGTAAATTTAGTGGCAAACAGCCAGGGCAGGGATGGATCATGGCCCTATTCATTTGCCTCCACTGGGAAATGGATCGACAGTTATCATACTGGTTATGTTCTCGATTGTTTACATGAATATTCAGGCCTTTGCAACGATAAAAATTATAAGGAACACCTTAAGTCGGGATTTGGATTTTTCCGTGATCATTTTATCGGGGACGACTGGATGCCATGGTTCTATCATAATAGTCCTTATCCTGCAGATTGTACTGCTGCAGCCCAGATAATATTTACACTTAACCGGTTCGGCGACCGTGAAACAGCTGTAAAAGTAGCAGCATGGATGATCGGCAGGATGCAGTCGGAAAAAGGCTGCTTTTATTTCCGCAGATATAGAAGCTTTGTCAATAAAACATCATTTATGCGCTGGTCGCAGGCCTGGATGTTTGCCGCACTTGCAGGATTGTTGTATAATATGGAAGGGAAATTATAAATGAAATACCTCTTTCACCTCGGGCATCCGGCTCATTTTCATCTCTTCAGGAATACGATTAATATATTGATATCCAGGGGACATAAGGTTAAGGTACTTATCAAAAAGAAGGACATACTGGAGGATCTGCTCAGAAGAAGCGGGATGGATTATCTGAATATTCTGCCTGAGGGTCGGGGCGACGGCAAGGCTGGACTGGCAATGGGGATGCTGAAACGTGACTGGCGGCTGTTGAAAAGTTGTATAAGTGACAGGCCGGATCTTCTTATAGGAACCAGTACGGAGATAGGCCATATTGGAGCTTTTCTCAGAATTCCTTCAATAAATGTAAATGAGGATGATGCTGCTGCGGTGCCTCTTTACAGCAAACTGAGTTATCCCTTGTCAGACTTTATACTATCGCCCGATGAATGCAATAATGGTAAATGGGAATATAAATCAATTAAATACAAAGGATATCATGAGCTTGCATACCTCCATCCGAAAGTTTTCACACCTTCGGCTGAAGTTGTATCAGGCTACCTGCCTGTGGAAAAGCCTTATTTTCTCATAAGATTTGCCCGTTTGAACGCACATCATGATAAAGGAGTCAGGGGCATATCTGATACGCTTGCCTCAAAGCTGATATCCGAATTAGAGCCTTACGGCAATATATTCATTACATCTGAAAGAGTTCTTGACAGAAGTTTTGAGAAATTCAGATTAAAAATCGATCCTCTCGATATTCATCATGTTATGGCTTTTGCCGCACTGTATATCGGAGATTCTCAGACTATGGCAGCAGAAGCTGGAGTTTTGGGGGTGCCTTTCGTGAGGTTTAACGATTTCGTAGGGAAGCTAGGGTATCTGAATGAGCTTGAAAAAAAATACGGACTCGGTTATGGAATAGATCCTGTTGATGGTGAAATGTTGGTTGAAGTTGTAAAGAAGCTGGTGAGAGAAGGCGACCTAAGGAACATATATGGGAGGAAAAGAGCTGTTATGCTCAGTGAAAAAATAAACCTTACCTCATTTATGGTATGGTTATTCGAGAATTTTCCGGTAAGCGTAACGCAGTTTAAGACAGATCCGGGTATTCAGTTCTCATTCTGATCCCGGTCTGAAAAAGATAAAATCAGTTAGTGGGATGAAAATAATTTCTGTGGTAGGCGCCCGGCCTAATTTTATGAAAATAGCGCCTTTTATCAGGGCCGTAGACAAACACAACTTAACGGTAAGGAATTCGCGAAACTCTCAGGAATCAGGTCAGGGAACAATAGTGAACCATTTACTTGTACATACCGGTCAGCACTATGATGACCGCATGTCTGCAAGATTTTTTGAGGATCTGAATTTGCCTGAAGCCGATATAAACCTGGGCATAGGATCCGGATCACATGCTGAACAGGTTGGGAGAACTATGATAAGTTTTGAGGACGTATTACACAGGGAGAAACCCGACTGGGTGGTTGTTGTGGGTGATGTTAATGCGACGCTCGCATGTTCCGTAACTGCAAGGAAGGAGAATATCTGCTGTTGTCATATCGAAGCAGGCCTAAGATCGGGTGATATGAGTATGCCAGAGGAAATCAACAGGCTAGTCACTGACCGTGTTTCAGACTTGTTGCTTGCGCCAGACCGCTTTTCAGTTGCAAATCTTATTGCTGAGGGAATTCCCCGATCACGTATCCGTTTTGTCGGAAATATTATGATCGATACACTTGATCAGAATGCCGGCAGAGCATCATTACTTGATACCGGAAGGATAATAATGGATAACCTTCACCGGCCAACCGATTCAGCTGAACATAAGAATCTGAACGGGGATTATTGTATAGTTACTCTTCATCGTCCCTCCAATGTCGATAATTACAGCAGACTGGAGTATCTGACAAAATTTATACAGGAGGAGGTATCGGCCAGGCTGCCTGTTGTATGGCCAATTCATCCGCGCACTGCAGGTAAACTTTCAGACAGCGGTTTAATAGAAACACTTGCTAAAAACAGGAACATTTTTCTTTTGCAACCCTTGGGGTATCTAGAGATGTTAAGGCTCAATATGGGAGCCAGACTCATGATAACAGACAGTGGCGGACTTCAGGAGGAATGCACTGTTCTGGGTACTCCTTTCCTTACTTTGCGAAGAACTACCGAGCGGCCCGTAACTTTGGATCTGAATGGAGGTCTTGGTTGTCTTGTCGGATCCGATATTGATCGTTTAAGAATAGTTTTCCATTCTGTAATGAAGCGGAAAAGAGAACCGGTCAGACCGGAATTATGGGATGGTTATGCTGCTGAAAGATGTCTGAATTCAATATTAGGTTACAGTAAAACAGATATTTAGTATAAAGATGTGTCAAGGGTTTTCTTCATACCCAGACTGGTATCATGAAGTGAAGAAAACATTGCATTCAATTATGAAATTAAGTTAGGTAAAAGTTATTTTGGAAAGGATAAAACTGAATTTGGCTTCTGTTGGTGATCCTGGTGATCGCAAAACATGGTCAGGAACTCCCTTTAATATTATGCATGAATTACTGAGGCAGGAACGGTTGGGAGTCGCTTTTAATTCAATGGCAACTAATAATAAGTTCAACAGGCTTTTGGTAAGATTAGTGAGCAATATCTATTACGGAAATTCTGTTGATCTCACAAGGGGTTATTTACACAGGTATCTTAATTCCAGAAAAGTAATACGAATTACTTCTGAAAGTGGAACTAAAAGAACCTTACATACAGGGACGCTGGCTTTGCCTTTTGTTGAGATGCCTGAAAATCAAAGGCATTTCCTGTACTGTGATTCCACCTGGGACATTAGGGCAAGGCATCTTAAAAACCGTGCTAAATATTCGGACAAGTTGTTGAAGGATGCCGAAGATCTGGAAAAAAGATCCTATGAACAAATGGAGCATGTATTCACGACCGGCGAATATGTCAGGCAAAATCTTATTGATCATTATGGATTAAGTGCCGATAGAATCACTGCGGTTGGCACTGGATTAGGAGTTATAACTCCATTTTTCGGAGAAAAGGACTATTCCTGTAAAAAGATATTATTCGTTGCAAAAAGAGAATTTGAGGATAAAGGAGGTTATCTGGTACTGGAAGCATTTAAAATTGCTTATGAAAGGGCCAGGGATATCGAATTAACAATCGTTGGTCAGGATAAATATCTTGAACAGATGCATGCATCTGGAGTTAAGATTTCAGGTTTTATACAGGTTCAGGAGCTTCAGGAGCTTTTTAACAATAGCTCATTATTCATTCTTCCTGCATTTTATGAACCCTGGGGGTTGGTATATCTTGAGGCTATGGCTTGCGGACTTCCGATCATCGGATTTAACAGGAATAGTTTTCCGGAAATTTCTGCAAACGGGAAGTATGGATTTGGATTGAACAGCGATAATCCTGAAGAACTTGCGGAAATTATTCTGAATGCATTTTCTGATCCTGAAAGGCTTAGTGAAATGGGACAAAATGCACAAAAATACTGTCTGGATAAATTCTCATGGGAATATGTTGTTGCCAGGATTGTTCAGGTAATAGAAAAGCTCGGATAATGAACAAACAAATTGTAATAACTTCAATCTTTTATCCGACGAAAGCTATAGAAGCATATTCGGAATTAGAGGATTTTAACCTTGTTGTGGTTGGTGATAGAAAAACTCCATCAGACTGGAAATTTAAACACGTCGATTACTTATCGGTAGCTGACCAGGTAAGCATGGAATACCAATTGAGTAAAGTATTACCTTATGATCATTATAGCAGGAAAATGCTTGGTTATCTGCATGCTATTAAGAATGGTGCCGATGTAATTATTGATGCGGATGATGATAATATACCTAAGACAGATTGGGGTTTTCCCGATTTTGAAGGAAATTTTGATTATGTTCAGGATAATAATGGTTTTATCAATATCTATGAGCTTTTTACGAAGCAGAAAATATGGCCCAGGGGTTTGCCGCTCAATAAGATAAACAAGAAGCTGGATATTGGGAAGGATCTTATTTACAGAACCTGCAGAGTCGGAGTTTGGCAAGGTTTGGCGGACGATGATCCGGATGTTGATGCGGTTTACAGGTTAACCAGCGATCAGGAATGTTATTTTAATCAAAGGAATCCTGTCGTTTTAGGCAAAGGCACCATATGCCCTTTTAATACTCAGAATACCTTAATCAGAAAAGAACTGTTCCCGCTGTTGTATTTGCCGACAAGTGTAACATTCAGGTTCACAGACATATTGCGTGGGCTTGTTGCCCAGCCCATAATGTGGTTGTTTGATTTTTCGCTCGGTTTCCTGAACTCTACAGTTATCCAGATAAGAAATCCCCATGACTATATGAAAGATTTTATTTCAGAGATACCGGTTTATTTACATTCGGGAAAGATCATAGATAAGGTCGGTGGTGTTTTAAGAAGTTCTGAAAGCATTGAATCAAATCTTTTCAATGCATATTCTTCGCTTTTGCCTGAGGAGATTATCCGTCATGATGAAATGAAATCTTTGGAGTCCTGGCTGAAGGATTTACAAAGCCTTTTATAAGATAATTTACAATGAAGAGAATTTTAAATCTCATCCATAACCATACTGAGGTTGTAGGTAGATTATATAGAATTGTCTTTTATTCTCTTTGTTTGATTATTCTTTTCACAGCCGTCATCAGGATTGGAGGTGCTTTGAATAAAAAGATAGGGATAGGTGACCTGAGAATCCGGCTGGATCATCTTCTGCACGCATTGGCCTATTTTATTTTTTCATTATACTATCTCTCCGGTCGGTTTTTGAAGGTTTGTTTATTTCGTAAATACGAAAAGATAACGTTCTTCAGCATAGTTTTCGTTATCGGCATTTTGGCCGAGGTTTTACAGATTTGGGTTCCTTACAGATCTTTCAGTCTTCTTGATCTGCTATCAAATATTGTCGGCATCGGGCTTGGTTATTTGCTTACTCTGATAAATCCAGATCCTGAAAATTAGAACTGAAGAATATAATTCTACTTTGACAGATTAAAAAAGGTTGCTGTAAGTTACGTGAAATTCAAATAGTTTCGCTACATTCAATACATCGAAAAACAAGCCTTTCGTTACCAGAAATGTCAAACACGAGTTAAAAAAAGTATAATTTATGGAAAAACACTGGCCACTTCACTGAAGAGGATGCGGTGTCATGTCTCTGACTATGAGACTGTTTTCCGCAATCGGACAAAGCGATTTTTTGATAAGGCAAAAACGTACACTGAAGGGGTGATTAAGAGTGATATGCGTAATATTGAAAGAATAAGTGAAAATACAGGTACGGACTATTTTCAGATGCAGCATTTTATTACGGAATCGAACTGGGATACACGTGAGCTGATTGACAAGGTAGCGAGAAGTGTCAGTTCTCTTCTTCCGAAAAGAAAGATGACGGGACTGATAATAGATGAAAGCGGTTGGGTTAAGAAAGGGGACAAGAGTGTTGGAGTAGGTCATCAATACTGCGGCAATGTAGGGAAAGTATCCAATAGTCAGGTAGCGGTTTTTGCCTGCCTGAGCAATGGGGATTTTGCTTCTATGATTGATGCCATGTTATTTCTTCCAAAGGATTGGTGCCATGACATTAAACGCTGTCAGGTGGCAGGCATTCCTGATGAGAAGATGGCATTCAGGAGCAAACTTGAACTTGCATCAGCAATAGTTCGCCATCAAAAAGAACAAGGAATTGCATTCGATTTTGTAACAGCAGACGGCTATTATGGAAATGATGCTTCATTTGCAAGAGAAATAGAGAATTTGGGGTCTGTATATATGCTGGATATTCATTCTGATCAGGAAATATACCTGGAGAAGCCAGAGTTAATCCTGCCCAGGAAGAAAAGTGCCAGAGGACGAAAACCTAAGAGGTTCATGGCATCAATACCTGGTATTAAGGTGAATGCGTATCTTCCCACGTTGAAGGCTGTAAACTGGCAAATATTGGATGTTCGTAACACAACCAAAGGTGTTCTCCGGGGTGAATACCATTTTGCAAATGTCTGGATCTGGGATAAAAGTACGACAGAACCAGAACGGAGGCTGCTTGTTATACGCAAAACAACCTCAGGCAAAGGAACAGTTGAGATAAAGTATTCATTTACAAATGCAAACCTGGAGCAATACGAACCAGAAGGTATAGCCTACATGCAGGCCGAGAGGTATTTTATAGAACACAATATAAAAGAATCAAAACAAATCCTAGGACTGGACCAGTTCCAGACAAGAAAATGGTTGGCTTGGCAGCATCAAATTGCTCTGAACTTTTTAGTGTCATCATTTATCCTCAAGGAAAAACTTGAGTTGTTTGAGGAAATGCCTTTGTTATCGGCCAGGGATGTTAAAGAAATGGTAGTATGTGAGTTATATGAGCTGATGACACAGGATCAAATGTTGAATAGAATCAATAAGCGGCATGCCATCCGACAAAAGGATATTAACCGATATTACAAAAAGAAATCTAATCTGTCAAAGTAGAAATAATTAACTTAATTTTATTAGTTTGGATTAGAGAATATCGTATAATCTTACCAGCTATGTCGCTAAACAAAAGTCGGGTACTGGTCATATTTGTGGCCATTACAGTTACATTTCATGCTGTAGCGCAGACTGTTAATGATTCAGTGCCGATTAACCGTAAAGAGCTGAGAATAGTAATTACCGTTGGGGGTACTGCGGCAGTTACATCTATTACCGGGCTTTCATTTCTCTGGTATGCTGATTACACACATTCTTCTTTTCACTTTATCAACGATAACGGCGAATGGCTTCAGATGGATAAAGCAGGGCATCTGACAGCGTCATATCATATCGGAAGATTTTGTTATGAATTGCTCAGAATTCCAAGTCTCGAAGAAAAGAAAGCGATATGGTACGGAGGATCCCTGGGTTTTGTTTACCTGAGTATTGTGGAGATATTAGATGGTTTTTCATCAGGTTGGGGTGCGTCTGTGGGCGATCTTGCAGCAGATGCTGCAGGATCAGCAGTTTTTATTGGCCAGCAGCTTGCATGGCGGGAGCAAAGACTTCTATTCAAGTGGTCATATCATCCGACTGTTTATGCCGGGTTTAATCCTTCACAGCTGGGGAGAAATCTGCCTGAAAAGATGATTAAGGATTATAACGGACAAACATTCTGGATATCAGCCAACATAAATTCATTTCTCGGGAAGACTACACGCTTTCCGGGTTGGATTAACATTGCAGCAGGCTACAGTGCTGACGGAATGATCGGTCCTAGATATAATCCGGTTGAAATAGATGGTATAACAATACCTTCATTCAAACGGACAAGACAGTTTTTTCTTTCTCCTGACATTGATTTCACCCGCATCAGAACCGATTCTCATTTATTAAAGACACTTTTCAGTGTTCTTAGTGTATTTAAGTTACCTTTTCCGACTCTCGAGTTTAACACCAGAGAACAACTCGTATTTCATCCGTTCTGTTTCTAATCTTCAAAGCTACATCACTACGCACCCCATTCGCCGAGCCCTATGCTCCAGACGCTGCGGTCCGGATCTCCACTGCGTTCCGACCTGTGCCCCGTACCTCCTGTTAATATCTCCCCCTTTTTCAACAGTTATAATCTGGTTTGATGCAACCTTTTTTCTTAACTTACAGTCTTCAATTTAACTGAGCGGACGACTGTTAAATTTTTACATTTTTATAACCTGTAATGGCAACAGAATTCTTAAATCATTGCAAGCAGTTATTTAGGCGGGTATTGCTTAAAATATTTGCAATTTTTATCATTTGTTCACTGACTTCAGGGGCGATTCAGGCTCAGGCGCCGGCTTGGGTTACAGGAACACCATCTGTTGTTACCACCGGGGCTTTGTCAATTACCCTAAATTATGGGATAAATATGACAGGAACCATCTACATATTGGCTTTTAATTATGTTGCCGGTACGCCATTTACAGGAGGGGATGTTAAGGTCAGAGCTCTGATGGGTGTTGGTTCGGGTAGGGTAATTGCCACAGCAATACCTGTTACTGCTGGGAATGTCGGTGCAGTTCTTCAACAGGTATTTAGTGTCTTGAATGCGAATACTGCGCATACTATTTATATTGCTGCTGAGAGTAGTAGTGGGGTACTTCAACCTCTTGCCACAATTTTATATGCTACAACTAAAGCCTGTCCCCTTATCAATGTTCTCACCGGTTTTACCCAGCCATTGATCTGTATCAATCAGAATCCGGTTGCAACATTTGAATGCGTTATTCTCAATCCCGACCCGAATGTAAATGGTATTCTCAAAGGTACCACATGGACGCTGGACTGGGGTGATGGCACAACGACCAACTATACCTCCACCGCCGACAATGACATTCCTTCAGTTGCACTTCGCACACATGCATACTCCACCGCGACCACCTGCAATTATGTCTTTTCGAACTCAATAAGAAACCCTTGCGGTCAGACCCGGGCTGTTCAGTATATAGCGGTGGTTCATGGCAGGGACATTCCTTCCGATGGCGACGGTGTGCTCAGTGTTGTTAATAATGCAGACGGTTCCGCCACTATAAATATATGTGAAGGAGTACAGTCGACCATTACCCTTCGGGATAACAGTACCTGGAACTGTCAGAATCCGACTCTTCCCGGCGGACTGACAGCTGTAGCCAACACAGATACCAGAAATATCGAATGGCTTTACGGACGCAATCCGGCAGGAACGGCAACCAATACCATAACAGGTAACGTTTCCATTGCCTCGCTTGGGAATGCTCCGCAGACCAGCGGCAGGATCACACCATCGCCGTATGGTCCGACTTCACAAAGCCAGGCGATAACAATACCTGCCACTTGTGTGGCCGGTCAGTATTTCAGGATTTACCTCAAGAACTGGAATAAATGTAACTGGGCCGATCCGGATTATGTTTATACCTATGTCGACATAAATGTTATAGCGGCTCCTCCGGCCCCGACAGCGCCCAGCAGAATCGTATGTTCGGGAGCTAACAGACAACTTTCAGTAACCAGTACTCCTGTCGGTACAATAACCTGGTTCTCCAATTCAACACTTACAACTCAGGTAGGGACCGGAACCACGTATACTCCGGCACAGACTGCTGTTGGGACATATAACTTCTGGGTGACTGACAGGGCGACAGCCGGTATTCAGTGCCAGAGTAAGGCAACACAGGTCACTCTGACCATCAATGCTCTGCCCAACAAACCAACGATATCTAACACAGGGAGTCTCGATTTTTGCTACGATGGTACGACATCAGTCACTCTTCAGGCAAATGTCGCCATTCCACCGGCTATCACGTCTTATCAGTGGTACAGGAATGGTACCGCTGTTTCCGGAGCAACAACTTCCACCATTACTCTTAACCAGGGGGCACAATCCGGCAACTATACAGTTGTTGCCTACGGGCCAAATCCAACCAACTGCCCTTCTCCTGCTTCCAATGCTGTAACGGTTAATATCCATGCACTCACGAACCTGACCAGTCCTTCTGCTGCTACAGTCTGTGAAAACGGATCAGCTGTATTTTCAGCTTCAACCACCGATCTTATTCAAACCTGGCAATGGGAACTAAGCACAAACGGGGGAGTCTCTTACGCTACACTTGCCAGTGGTTCTCCTTACAGCGGCAATACATCGAATACCCTTACAATAAATCCTACCCCTCTTTCGATTAGCGGGAATTATTACCGGGTTTCAATACGAACCCCTGCATCTCAGGGTGGTTGTACATTCAAGTCGGGAGGCGCGATGCTGACCGTTAATCCTAATGCGGTTATTACACTTTCGTCAGGAGTTGGATCCAATATTCAGTCCCCATGTATTAACAATCCGATTAGTCCCATCTCCTATGCGGTTTCAGGAGGTGGTACAGGAGCCGGAGTAACAGGTCTGCCGGCCGGAGTAACAGGCTCTTATGCAGGAGGTACATACACCATCAGCGGAACGCCGACAGCCAGCGGAACCTTCAATTACACAGTTACAACCACCGGTAGTTGTACACAGGCAACTGCTGCCGGCACGCTGACTGTAAGGGCCAATAATACCATAACCCGTACTTCGGCAGCAAGTACCGAAGCGCAGACCAGGTGCCTCAACGCCGCTATTGCCAATATAACATATACAACAACCGGAGCGACCGGGGCAACATTTACCAATCTGCCTTCCGGCGTCACCGGTGTGTGGGCTTCCAATGCCATAACAATCAGCGGAACGCCAACAGCTTCCGGAACATTCGGTTACACTATTACTCTCACGGGAGGCTGCGGTACTATTACCAGGACAGGCACTATTACTGTCACACCGTTGAACACGATCAACCTGACTTCCGCGGCAGGTACTGATAACCAGACAAGGTGTATAAACACCGCGATAGCAAATATCACTTATTCGACAACAGGTGCAACCGGAGCCACATTTTCTGGTTTGCCCACAGGCGTAAACGGATCATGGGCATCAAATAATATTACTATAAGCGGTACTCCTTCAGTCTCCGGAACATTCAACTATACAATCACCACTTCTGGAGGTTGCGGACCGGTAACACAAACCGGTACAATTACTGTCAATCCCAACAATACTATTTCCAGGACTTCTGCAGCCGGGACCGATAACCAGACTGTTTGTATCTCTACACCTATTACTGGTATAACCTATTCCACCACAGGCGCTACCGGAGCTAACTTTACCAACCTGCCTGCCGGTGTAAGCGGAGCCTGGGCTTCGGATAACATTTCGATAAGCGGTACTCCCAGTGTCTCCGGAACATTTAACTATACAATAACACTTACGGGAGGTTGCGGGACTATAACCAGAACGGGAACAATAAGAGTAACTGCAAATAATACCATTACCCGTACTTCTGCTGCTGCCACAGAGGCTCAGACAGTTTGTGCCAATACTGCAATTACAAATATTACATATACCACAACAGGGGCGACAGGCGCCACATTTACCGGATTACCGGCTGGTGTGAACGGTACCTGGGCGTCAAATGCCATCACTATCAACGGGACGCCTACCGCCACAGGGACTTTCGGTTATACCATTACTCTTACAGGAGGCTGCGGGACCATAACAAGGAACGGGACCATAACCGTGAACGTTCCGGCAACGGCTAATGCCGGTCCCAATCAATCGATCTGCGCTCTTGGAACTGCAACACTTGCCGGCAGCATAGGAGGAAGTGCAAGCTCCGGCACATGGTCGGGAGGCGGAACTTTCGCTCCAAACAATACAACCCTGAATGCAGTATATACCCCCAGCGCCGCTGAAAGAGGTGCTGGAACAGCTACTCTTACTCTGACTACCAATGATCCTGTCGGTGTTTGTACGGCGGTAAGCGATGTGATGGTCATCACCATTGGTTCTTCTCCTGCCACGGCTACTCTTACAGGGAGCGGAGATGTCTGTTCAGGGAATGCAAGCACATTAACTTCTGTGATTTCAGGAGGCGCACCGCCTTATACAATCAATTATACCAGAAACGGAGTCGCACAGACAGCTATCACGAATTACACAAGTGGGAACAGTATAGCGCTCGGTGTTTTGCCGGTAGGAACATATAATTACCAGATAACCTCTGTAAACGATTTTTGCGGTAATCCGGTTCCTGCAGGAGGACTACCTCCGGTCTATACGCTTACTATCTATCCGATACCTGATATTACAGGATCCGTGCCTGTATCGCAGAATATCTGCAGCGACGGCACTGCTAATCTGACACTCAATTCGACAGTAAGCAATACAATATTCACCTATACTGTAGCCACATCTCCGTCAACGGGGTTCAGCTGGACTGCCGGGAAAGATCCTGTTGCAGGTACCATAACAGATACCAATGGCGACAAAAGTGAAACACTGACCAGGCAGCTTCAGCACAATTTATCGTCAGCAGTTACAGTATTTTATACGATAACTCCCACCGGACCAGGGGCCACTGCTTGTGTTGGCGCATCTATTTCCAGATCGATTGTTGTTAATCCTGTAGCTGTAGTCACAACTGTGGGTGGTCTGACAGCAACAACATGCGGTGGAACAGCTTTCTCGGTAACTCCGGTCAATGGAACAGACGGAGTCATCCCTGCTGGGACAACATACAGCTGGGCTGCACCTGTTGTTACGGGAGGTCTGACCGGTGGGGCAGCCGGTTCAGGAGCCGCCGGTATAACAGGAAATCTTTCCAATCCGACCAATACGGTACAAACAGCTACTTATACTGTTACTCCGACCAGCGGCGGATGCGCCGGTCCGTCCTTTACTGTGACAGTGACCGTGAATCCGACGCCTGCAATCAGCAGTATAACCAGTCCGGCCTGCAGTGGTTCGGCATTTACCGTATCTCCTGCAAATGGTACCGACGGGGTCGTTCCATCGGGGACAACATACAGCTGGGGTCTGCCGGTTGTTACCGGAGGTCTTACAGGTGGTGCAACCGGGACGAATGCCGCCAGCCTGACCGGCACATTAACCAATCCGACCAATCTTCCTCAGACTGCCAGATATACCGTCACTCCAAGATCGGGAAGCTGCACAGGGTCTGCCTTTACTATTACCGTCACAGTTAATCCGAAAGCCACAATTGCCAATAAATCGGCTACTATCTGCAGCGGAGGTACGTTTACGGTGACTCCGGTCAACGGAGGAGCAGAGATCGTTCCTGCCGGAACAACTTATACATGGCCCGCGCCTGTTATTGCGCCTGCCGGAGCAATAACAGGAGGCAGCGCCCAGGGCGCCGGTCAGGCTAATGTCAGCCAGACGCTGACAAATGTCACCAATGCTTCTGCTACTGCAACCTATACCGTAACACCAACCAGTGGCACATGTTCAGGTTCCACCTTCACAGTGACCGTAACCATAAGTCCTGCCGCGACAATTGCTGATAAAGCAGCAAGTATATGCAGCGGAACTGCCTTCAGCATAACTCCTGCAAACGGAGGAGCGGAGATCGTTCCTTCCGGTACGACATACACCTGGACAGCGCCTGTGATTGCACCAGCCGGAGCAATAACAGGAGGCAGCGCCCAGGCCACCGGTCAGACAGGCATCAGTCAGACCCTTACCAATACGACAAATGCCGCAGCAACTGCAACCTATACCGTCACTCCACGATCAGGGACCTGTAATGGCGCTACCTTCCGGATAACGGTAACAGTCAATCCAAAAGCGACCATTGCGAACAAGACTGCCACTATCTGCAGCGGAGATCTGTTTGCTGTTAACCCTGTGAACGGAGGGGCAGAAATTGTGCCAGGCGGTACGACATACACCTGGACTGCACCGGTAATAACACCTGCAGGAGCAATAACAGGAGGCAGCGCTCAAAGCACGGGCCAGGCCAGTATTAGTCAGACACTTACAAATACAACAAATGCGTCGGCTACCGCACGATATACTGTGACTCCGGCTTCAGGCGCCTGTGCAGGAGCGACATTTACCGTAACTGTCACAGTCAGCCCTGAGGCTGTTATTTCTGGCAAATCGGCGACCATCTGCAGCGGAACAGCTTTCACCATTACACCCGTTAACGGCGGAGCGGAAATTGTTCCTGCCGGGACCACCTATACCTGGACAGCGCCGGTTATTGCACCAGCAGGGGCGATAACAGGAGGCAGCGCCCAGGGCACAGGCCAGACCAGCATCAGCCAGACTCTTACCAATACAACAAATGCAGCGGCAACCGCAACATATTCAGTAACACCTGTATCAGGCTCATGCACCGGATCTGCTTTTACCATCACCGTGACTGTCAATCCGAAAGCGACAATTGCCAATAAAACAACGAGTACCTGTAGCGGAACTGCCTTCGCTGTAACGCCGGTTAACGGCGGAGCAGAGATAGTACCGGGAGGGACAACCTATACCTGGACAGCGCCGGTAATAGCTCCGGCAGGGGCAATCACGGGAGGCAGCGCCCAGGGCACAGGCCAGACCGGTATCAGCCAGACATTGACAAATACGACAAATTCGGATGCCACTGCTACATATACAGTGACCCCGGCATCAGGATCATGTGCTGGAGCAACTTTCACAGTAACAGTGACTGTTAATCCAAAAGCTACCATTGCCAATAAGACAGCAACTATCTGTAATGGAGCAACCTTTACGGTCACTCCGGTCAACGGAGGTGCTGAGATCGTACCTGCAGGAACAACCTATACCTGGACGGCTCCGGTGATCACTCCTGCCGGGGCGATAACAGGAGGCAGCGCCCAGGGCACAGGTCAGACCAGCATCAGTCAGACACTGATCAATACGACCAATGCATCTGCTACAGCGAGGTATACTGTGACACCAACCTCTGGAACCTGTGCTGGATCGACCTTCACGGTTACCATTACAGTCAACCCGTCAGCGACTATTGCCGGTAAGACAGCGACCATCTGCAGCGGGAATGCATTTACCGTAACACCTGTCAACGGCGGAGCAGAGATAGTACCTGCCGGAACCACCTATACCTGGACTGCTCCCGTGATTGCCCCTGCGGGAGCGATAACAGGAGGCAGCGCCCAGGCTACCGGTCAGACGGGCATAAGCCAGACCCTTACTAACATAACCAATACAGTCGCTACAGCCACCTATACGGTTACTCCGGCTTCCGGGACCTGTACCGGAGGAACATTCACAGTTACAGTTACTGTTAATTCCAAAGCGACTATTGCGAACAAAACGGCCACTGTCTGCAGCGGGAATGCATTTACGGTTACACCTGCCAACGGCGGAGCAGAGATAGTACCCGGCGGAACTACCTATACCTGGACAGCGCCTGTTATTTCACCCGCAGGAGCGATAACAGGAGGCAGCGCCCAGGGCACGGGCCAGACAAGTATCAGTCAGACCCTTACCAATACGACCAATGCATCAGCCACAGCAACCTACACGGTAACTCCGGCTTCAGGTTCATGCACCGGAGCAAACTTTACTATTACTGTAACGGTAAGTCCCGTTTCGTCAATTGCGAATAAAAATACAACCATCTGCAGCGGTACAGCTTTCAGTGTGACACCTGTTAACGGTGGAGCAGAGATAGTACCTGGCGGAACCACCTATACATGGACTGCTCCGGTGATTGCACCGGCAGGAGCGATAACAGGCGGCAGCGCCCAGGGAACCGGACAGACGAGCATCAGTCAGACCCTCACAAACTCAACTAATGCAACAGCAACTGCTGCATATACAGTTACTCCGGTATCAGGTTCATGTACCGGCGCCGCATTTACTGTTACCGTAACAGTCAGTCCGAAGGCTACGATAGCAAACAAAACTGCTGCAATCTGTAATGGTGGCACTTTTACTGTCACACCTGTGAACGGTGGTGCAGAAATTGTGCCTGCAGGAACGACATACACCTGGACAGCGCCGGTTATAGCGCCTGCAGGAGCATTGACAGGCGGCAGCGCCCAGGGAACAGGTCAGACGAGCATCAGCCAGACCCTGACAAACACGACAACAGCATCAGCCACTGCAACATACACGGTTACACCGACATCCGGAAGCTGTGCCGGACCGGCTTTCACCATTACAGTCACCGTCAGTCCGTCGGCAACTATCTCAAACAAATCAGCAACCATTTGCAGCGGAACAGCATTTACGGTTACTCCTGTTAACGGCGGAGCCGAGATAGTGCCTCCGGGTACTACATATACATGGACCGCACCTGTTGTGGCTCCCGCCGGGGCTGTTACCGGCAGCAGTGCACAGGGAACGGGTCAGACCAGCATCAGTCAGACCCTTACAAATACAACCAATACATCAGCTACTGTTACCTATACAGTAACACCCGCATCCGGTTCATGTACCGGCGCCACATTTACAGTTACAGTCACTGTCAGTCCTAAAGCAACAATTGCTGACAAAACTGCAACCGTCTGTTCAGGCTCGGCATTTACTGTCACTCCTGTTAATGGCGGGGCAGAAATTGTGCCTGCAGGAACATTATACACATGGACCGCGCCTGTCATTGCCCCGGCTGGTTCCATAACTGGCGGAAGCGCTCAGGCAGCCGGCCAGTCAAATATCAGTCAGATACTTACCAATACTTCGACAGCGCCGGCCACGGCATCTTATACTGTCACACCGTTGTCCGGATCATGTTCGGGCGCCACATTCACTGTTACAGTGACAGTCAATCCTCTTGGTCAGGTAAATCAGCCATCAGACCTGACTGTCTGCAACAACAACAACACAACTGCAATAGTTTTCGCCACAGTCAACACGGGTGGAACAACAACCTATTCATGGACTAATTCTGCTTCCGGCATAGGGCTTGCAGCCTCCGGAACAGGAGATATTGCTGCATTCACGGCAGTCAATACCACTGCTATTCCGGTGACTGCCACAATAATAGTAACTCCGACGTTTACAAACAATACTGTTGGCTGCGCCGGATCGACAAAGACTTTTACCATAACAGTCAATCCTACACCTTCGCTTTCTTCAACACTTACTCCTCCTGATGTTTGCAGTAACACTACTTTCAGCTATACACCAACAAGTGCAACTACCGGAACAACATTCAGCTGGTCCAGAGCAACGGTGCCTGGTATCACACCTGCCGGACCAACCTCAGGTGCAGATAATCCGAATGAGATACTCAGGAATATAACAAGTGCACCCATTACGGTAACATATCAGTACACGCTGACTGCAAACGGATGTTCAAATGTCCTGAATGTTGTAGTAAATATTAATCCGGAACCGGTGATCACTCCGGGACAGACAACCACTACATGTTCGGGGAATGCACTTAATTATCAGATTCTTCTGAATAATTTCACAAATCCGGCCGATAATATAACTTTCACATGGCCGGCTCCCGTGCTTGCGCCTGTAAATGCAGGCTTCACTGGAGGAGCATCAAGAGTTTCAGCTTCAGCGGCAAACATTACCGATGTTTATGTCAATACAACAGGGCTGATCGGAACAGCGACCTACACAATAACTCCATACAGGAATGGTTGTGCAGGAACGCCGGTTACAGTTGTTGTTAATATCGGATCTGAACCAGTCCTGAATCCCGGACTTAACAGGTTTGCCTGCAGTAATATTGCTACAGGTCTTGTTCTTAGTGAAGCGTCGGGAAGTGTTGTTCCCACCTATTATAATATAATCAGCAAGACGGTAGCGCCTGGACTTACCGATGCAGGTAATGCGTCGATCCCGAATGCTACTGCACCAGCGAATTATCTGTCGGCAGACAGGTTTGTCAATACAACGGGAACAGATAAAACCGTGACATACCGGATCCAGCCCATACTGGCTCCAAGCTGTATTGGTGATCCTGTTGATGTTATAGTAACGATAAGACCCCAGCCGGTCATCTTTCCTGCCCAGGCCAAAACTGTGTGCAGCAGCATAGCTATAGGCAAGGAGATTGTGCTCATTCCTGCCAATACTCCTGCAGGCACTCTCTTCAGCTGGAATGCGCCTGCCATGTCTGACGCTTCATCCCAGGGAACAGCTGGAACAAATGTTGCAGCCGATCCGGCAGGAACAATACATATCAACGATGTTATAACAAATTATTCCGCAGCTCCGATCACTGCAACATATACGATCACACCTGTCAGTTCATATGGATGTGCAGGCGATCCTGTTCCGGCGGTTATCACGATCAATCCGGAACCTGTTCCGCTTCCCATATCCGGGCGCGACAAGATATGTGTGAATGACAAGAACATTGTTTATAATGTCACGGCGGTAAGCGGTTCAACATTCCACTGGACTGTTGCCCCTGCTGTCGGTACGAAAACCTTTGACTTCAATGCAAATGCGATAATCTTAGATGCCGCTACAGTACCTGGTTCAGGTAACATTACCGTATATGAGACCAATTCATACGGATGTAACGGAGGAATTTCAACACTTCCTGTACAGGTGTATACAGCTCAGGCTCCATCCAATATCACAGGTCCTGCAGTCGTATGTGCCAACAGCACCCAGACTTACAGCGTACCGGATAATGCCGGATCGACCTATACCTGGACAATTCCCGGCGGATCAGCAATTATCGGGGATCCGTCGGCCAGTTCAATTTCACTGATCTATGCTAATGTGGGAGGGACCGTCTCGGTACGGGAGGTAAATGCTGCAGGTTGTATTACTGATCATAATCCGCTTATTGTTACTGTGAATCCTCTGCCTATAGCTACCATAAGCGGGAGCGGAACAATTTGTGACGGTGCATCCAGGAACCTGACAGTTGATTTTGTGGGTACCGGGCCGTACACATTCACATATGCCATCAATGGGGTATCGCAGCCTCCTGTAAGTACTTCATCAGATCCATATACGCTGAATGTAACACAAGCCGGGACATATACTATTGTGAATGTTTCGGATGCCAATTGTACAAATACCGGTGTTGGTACAGCTGTTGTTTCCTACTGGCCGAAGCCGACAGGAATTATCAGCGGAACGACAGAGATCTGCAGAGGAACTTCTGCAACCCTGACCTTCACATTTAACGGGACTTCACCATACACATTCACTTATACTGATGGTATAACGCCTGTTACCGTTACAGCGCAACCAACAAGTGTATATACAGTAAATGTATCACCTGTTGCTACAACAACATATACTTTAACCTCGCTCACCGACGGGAATTCATGTACCGGAGTGATCTCAGGTTCGGCTGTGGTTACCGTCAATCAGCCTCCCGCGCTCACTCTGAGCGAAACTAATCTGATCTGCAACAATGTGAGCACAGGTGCTGTCGATCTTACAATCACCGGCGGAACCCCGCCATTCGGTATCACATGGAGCGGACCGGATGCTTATACATCCACCGTGGAGGATATCTCCGGCCTCGGGGCAGGGATCTATTCAGTAGTGGTTCTTGATTCAAAAGGTTGTACTGCATCAGGTTCGGTAACCCTTACACAACCTCCTGCCTTAAGCGGCTCTGCCGGAGCAACTGATGTTACCTGCTTCGGGGCAGCTGATGGAACAATAACCATTTCAGGCGCTGCAGGCGGCGCCGGGACCTATGAGTTTACCATAAACGGCGGGACATCATGGCAGGTTTCACCAAATTATACAGGACTGGGGCCGGGAACATATAACGTTATGATGAGGGATGCTGCCAATCCCACCTGTACGCTTATACTTAACGGATCTCTTCAGATAATTGAACCGGCTGTTCTGAATGCAACAGTTACAGCCACCGATGTTAACTGTTTCGGAGCGGATAATGGTACCATAATTATTTCATCTCCGTCAGGAGGCTTCGGCACATACGGTTATTCGATAAATGGCGGCTCAACATGGTCGGGATCAGGCAATTTCACAAATCTTGCCCCGGGCAGCTATAATGTTCGGATCCGGGATGCAGCTCATACTGCATGTGATATAGCCCTCACAACTGTAACAATATCCCAGCCTCTTGTTCTTACTGCCGGTGTTTCAAGTACAAATATTTCTTGTTTCGGCTCTACCGACGGAACTGTTACAATATCATCTCCGGCCGGAGGCCATGGAACCTATGAGTACAGCATCAACGGCGGAGGATCATGGCAGGCAACCGGGAGCTATTCAGCACTCGGGCCGGGAACATATACCGTTCAGATTCGTGATGCTGCATATACAGGCTGCTACATAATACTTAATAACGCATTGGTTATATCTCAGCCTGCTGTGCTTGCAGCGTCTGTTTCTCAGGTAAATGTAACATGTAACGGAGCCAATGATGGTATTATCACTGTCTCCGGGGCAACCGGAGGGTATGGCGCTTATGAGTATTCAGTCAACGGAGGAGTAACATGGCTGGCATCAGGGACCTTCAACGGACTAATACCCGGCACTTATGACGTACGTATCCGGGATGCTGCCCATACAGCATGTGAACTGATCCTGAACAACGGACTTCAGGTCACTGAACCGGCGGCTCTGACAGGTCTGGTGATAGATACAGATGTATCGTGTTTCGGTGCGAACGACGGTGTTATCAACATTACAAATTCAGCAGGAGGTTACGGAACATATCAGTATTCGATAAATGGAGGAACTGCCTGGCAGGATTCTCCGGCTTTTTCAGGATTAACCCCTGGCTCCTATGATGTACTGATCCGCGATAAAGCTCATACCGGATGTGTTATTACTCTGGATCCTGCTGTGATAATTTCGGAACCGGCAGCGCTCAATGCTGTTGTCAGCTCAACAAATGTTACATGTTTTGGTGCGGCAAACGGAACGATAACGATATCAGATCCGACTGGTGGCTATGGGACATACAGCTATAGTATAAACGGCGGCACAACATGGCAGGGATCAGGTAACTTCATTAATCTTATTCCCGGAACATATAATATAAGGATCAGGGATGCGGCTCATACGGCTTGTATCATAGCGCTGAATCCTGCAGTTGTAATCACCCAACCGGCAATATTGTCGGGTACAGTCGCACGGACCAATGTTACCTGCAATGGCGCTGCTGACGGGACCATTACCATAAATGGCGCTGCAGGTGGCTACGGGACATACGAATACTCTGTAAACGGAGGCGCTGTATGGCAGGCTTCAAACACTTTCTCCGGACTGACGCCTGGTTATTACAATGTTCAGATAAGGGATGCAGCAAATCCTGCATGTGTAATTATACTTAATGCATCTGTGGGTATCACGGAACCTGCTGTTCTTAGCGCTACTGTGGCCAGAACGAATGTTACCTGCAACGGAGCTTCAAACGGCACAATTACTGTTACTTCGCCCACAGGCGGATACGGTACTTACCAGTACAGTATTAACGGAGGTACATCCTGGCAGGCAACAGGCAGCTTCACGGGCCTGGCTCCTGCAACATATAATGTACAGATCAGGGATGCTGCTCAGGCGGCATGTGTGATCGTTCTAAACCCGGCCCTGGTGATAACCGAACCTGCGGTCCTGGCAGCTACTGTGACAGCTACAAATGTCAGCTGCTTCGGTGCGAATAACGGTATTATTTCTGTTACAGGCGCTTCAGGCGGTTACGGCTCCTATGAATATTCGATTAATGGAGGCGCTACATGGAGCGGACTCGGAACCTTCAGCAATCTTAACCCTGGAACATATGACGTACGCATCAGGGATGCTGCAAATGCAGCGTGTGTAATAACCCTCAACGGCGCCCTTGTGATCACCCAGCCTGCAGTACTTTCAGCAACTGTGGCCCGGACTAATGTCACTTGTTTCGGCTCGGCCGATGGAACAATTACAGTTTCTTCACCTGCAGGCGGATACGGAACGTATGAATATACGATTAACGGGGGAGGCTCGTGGCAGTCTGACGGGACCTTCACAGGACTTGGCCCCGGGAATTATAATGTCCAGATCCGTGATGCAGCGCATACCACTTGCACGATCGTTCTCAATAATGCTTTACAGATCACCCAGCCGGCAGTAATGAATGCTGTTGTGACCCCGGCCAATGTGACCTGTAACGGAGCGAATGATGGTATAATAAGAATCACCGGAGCGACAGGCGGCTACGGAACGTATGAATACAGTATCGATGGAGGTGCCGTTTGGTCGGCCACCGGACTCTTCACCGGACTGGTCCCTGCGATATATAGTGTATATATCAGGGATGCAGCTCATGTAGCCTGTGAGATAATTCTTAACAGTTCAGTTTCTATCACCGAACCGGCAGTACTTTCAGCTACAGTATCAGGCAGTAATGTAACCTGCAACGGAGCCGGCGACGGAACGATAACAGTTACCAACCCGACAGGCGGTTACGGCACGTATGAATACAGCAATAACGGCGGCGCCTCATGGCAGACGACAGGTACCTTCATCAATCTGGTACCCGGCAATTATGATGTCCGTATCAGGGACAGGGCCCACACCGGATGCGTCATAGTGCTCAATCCTGCACTGGCCATTACGCAGCCTGCCGTATTGTCGGCAACTGTAGCATCGGCTGATGTAACCTGTAACGGGGCGAATAACGGAACAATAACCATAAGCAATCCGCTGGGCGGTTACGGCGCTTACCAGTACAGCATCAACGGCGGTACCACATGGCAGTCCTCAGGCAGTTTTGCAGGACTGGCTCCTTCAACCTATAATGTCAGGATGAGGGATGCGGCCCACATATCCTGTGAGATGGTTCTGAATGCAGCTCTTGTGATTACCCAGCCTGCAGTCTTGTCGGCCACGGTGGCAGGCAGCAATGTGACCTGCAACGGGGCAGGTGACGGCACTATCACCATTACAGCTCCTGCGGGCGGTTATGGCGCTTATGAATATACGGTCAATGGCGGTACGTCATGGCAGTCTTCGGGCAGCTTCACATCCTTGCTGCCAGGGTTCTACAATGTACAGATCAGGGATGCAGCCAATACGGGATGTATAATCATCCTTAACGGCTCTCTGAGGATTACCGAACCGTCAGCAATGAATGCCACGGTAAACAGCAGCAATGTGACCTGCAACGGATCGAACGACGGCGCTATCACCATACTTGGGGCCACGGGCGGTTACGGCACCTATGAATACAGCATCAATGGAGGCGGCTCATGGCAGTCATCAGGCAGCTTCACGGGCCTGGCTCCCGCGACATATAATGTACAGATCAGGGATGCAGCCAACACGGGTTGTATAATAACGCTTAACGGAGCTCTTGTTATCACCCAGCCGGCGGTACTGAACGCCACAGTAACACCGGTAATGGTAACCTGCTTCGGCGCCAATGACGGGCAAATAAATATCACAGCAGCTACAGGCGGCTATGGCGGTTATCAGTACAGCATCAACGGAGGAACATCATGGCAGGGAACAGGAGTCTTTACCAACCTGGCCCCGGGCAATTATGATGTCAGGATCAGGGATGCAGCCCACACGGGATGTGTCATTGTCCTGAACGCGGCGTTGGCGATCACCCAGCCTGTTGTTCTCTCGGCAACAGTGGCCAGGACCAATGTCACATGCTTTGGATCGGGCGATGGAACGATCACGATCTCTTCGCCTGCCGGCGGCTATGGAACTTATGAATTTACGGTTAACGGGGGCGGATCATGGCAATCCACAGGTACATTTACAGGCCTTGGCCCGGGGAATTATAATGTTCAGATCCGTGATGCAGCTCATACCGGATGTGTGATTATTCTCAACAATGCTCTGCAGATCACTCAGCCGGCAGTATTGAATGCTGTTGTCACCCCGGCCAATGTGACCTGTAACGGAGCGGATGATGGTATAATCAGAATTACAGGAGCTACAGGAGGTTATGGCACTTACGAGTATAGTATAGACGGTGGTGCAGTCTGGTCGGCTTCAGGCGTATTCGCCGGACTGGTTCCCGGGGCCTACGATGTAAGAGTCAGGGATGCGGCGCATACCGGTTGTGTGATTATCCTGAATAATTCATTGACTATCACTGAACCTGCTATTCTCAATGCAAATCTCACATACACGGATGTTACTTGTTTCGGTGCGAATAACGGAAGCATTACGATATCGCTTCCAACCGGCGGTTACGGTACCTATGAATACAGTAACAACGGAGGCGCATCCTGGCAGGCAACCGGTGTATTTTCAAATCTTACACCAGGAACCTATAACGTACAGCTGAGGGATAAGGCTCATACATCATGTATTGCAATTCTTAATCCTGCACTGGTTATAAGTCAGCCGGATGTTCTGACTGCAACTGTCAGCACAACCAATGTGACCTGCAATGGTGCAAACAATGGAACAATAACGGTTTCAGGTCCTCTCGGCGGCTATGGTACCTACGGATATTCCATCAATGGAGGAACAACATGGCAGAGTTCAGGCAATTTCACCGGTCTTGCACCAGGAACTTATAATGTCAGGATCAGGGATGCCGCTTATACGACATGTGTTATCGTTCTTGATGCAGCTCTTGTGATTACCCAGCCGGCTGCTCTGTCAGCCACCGTGGCAGGAACCAATGTAACCTGCAATGGTGCTGCCGATGGAACTATTACAATTTCAGCTCCGGCCGGAGGATATGGTACCTATGAATATACTATAAACGGTGGAGCGTCATGGCAGTCTTCAGGCAGCTTCAACGGGCTGGCTCCGGGATACTTCAATGTTCAGCTGCGCGATGCAGCAAATACAGGTTGTATACTGACTCTGAACGGATCGTTGAGGATAACCGAACCAAACACACTTTCGGCAAATGTCAATTCATCAAATATTACATGCTATAACGCAGCTGATGGAAGAATCATCATTACTTCACCTTCAGGCGGTTATGGTACATACGAATATAGTATAAATGGCGGCTCTGCATGGCAGTCTTCAGGAAGTTTCACAGCGCTTACACCTGATACCTATAATGTTCAGATAAGAGACGCTGCACATACCGGATGCGTGATAATACTTAATCCGGCTCTTGTAATCACTCAGCCTGATGCACTTGCAGCAACAGTCGCCTCTTCAAATGTCACATGCAACGGAGCAGGAGATGGAACAATCTCTGTTACCTCTCCATCAGGCGGATACGGGACTTACCAGTATACAATAAACGGCGGCGCTAACTGGAACGGTTCAGGGATATTCACAAACCTTATTCCTGCGACCTACAATGTTCAGATGCGCGATGCAGCCAATCCTGCCTGTATCCTGATCCTCAACGCGACGCTGACCATCACCCAGCCGGCCGTGCTGACGGCAACCATTACCAGCACGAATGTTACCTGTTTCGGTGGCAGTGATGGCGCTATCACCCTCAGCTCGCCGGCAGGCGGTTACGGCACGTATGAATACAGCATCAACGGCGGCGGCTCATGGCAGGCGTCAGGAAGCTTCACCGGACTTGTCCCCGGGAGCTATAATGTAAGGATCCGCGATGCGGCCAATATAGGATGTGTAATAGTCCTGAATAACTCACTTACGATCACCCAGCCGGCAGTTCTGAGAGCCACTGTCACTCCGGCCAATGTGACCTGTAACGGCGCCAATGATGGCATAATCAATATCACGGCAGCCACAGGCGGTTCAGGCGCCTATGAATATTCGATAGACGGAGGAACAACATGGTCAGGCACCGGACTCTTCACCGGACTGGTTCCCGGAGCCTATGATGTCAGGATCCGTGATGCAGCGCATATCGGTTGCGTGATTATCCTGAATAATGCACTTTCTATCACCGAACCGGCAGTACTTTCAGCTACAGTATCAGGCAGTAATGTAACCTGCAACGGGGCTGGCGACGGAACGATAACAGTTACCAACCCGACAGGCGGTTACGGCACGTATGAATACAGCAATAACGGCGGCGCCTCATGGCAGACAACAGGTACCTTCATCAATCTGGTACCCGGCAATTATGATGTCCGTATCAGGGACAGGGCCCACACCGGATGCGTCATAGTGCTCAATCCTGCACTGGCCATTACGCAGCCTGCCGTATTGTCGGCAACTGTAGCATCGGCTGATGTAACCTGTAACGGGGCGAATAACGGAACAATAACCATAAGCAATCCGCTGGGCGGTTACGGCGCTTACCAGTACAGCATCAACGGCGGTACCACATGGCAGTCCTCAGGCAGTTTTGCAGGACTGGCTCCTTCAACCTATAATGTGAGGATGAGGGATGCAGCCCACATATCCTGTGAGATGGTTCTGAATGCAGCTCTTGTGATTACCCAGCCTGCAGTCTTGTCGGCCACGGTGGCAGGCAGCAATGTGACCTGCAACGGAGCAGGTGACGGCACAATCAGCATTACAGCTCCTGCGGGCGGTTATGGCGCTTATGAATATACGGTCAATGGCGGTACGTCATGGCAGTCTTCGGGCAGCTTCGCATCCTTGCTGCCAGGGTTCTATAATGTACAGATCAGGGATGCAGCCAATACGGGATGTATAATCATCCTTAACGGCTCTCTGAGGATCACCGAACCGTCAGCAATGAATGCAACGGTGAACAGCAGCAATGTGACCTGCAACGGATCGAACGACGGCTCTATCACGATACTTGGGGCCACAGGCGGTTACGGCACCTATGAATACAGCATCAATGGAGGCGGCTCATGGCAGTCATCAGGCAGCTTCACGGGCCTGGCTCCCGCGACATATAATGTACAGATCAGGGATGCAGCCCACACGGATTGTATAATAACGCTTAACGGAGCTCTTGTTATCACCCAGCCGGCGGTACTGAACGCCACAGTAACACCGGTAATGGTAACCTGCTTCGGCGCCAATGACGGGCAAATAAATATCACAGCAGCTACAGGCGGCTATGGCGGTTATCAGTACAGCATCAACGGAGGAACATCATGGCAGGGAACAGGAGTCTTTACCAACCTGGCCCCGGGCAATTATGATGTCAGGATCAGGGATGCAGCCCACACGGGATGTGTCATTGTCCTGAATGCGGCGTTGACGATCACCCAGCCGGCCGTGCTGACGGCAACCATTACCAGCACGAATGTTACCTGTTTCGGCGGCAGTGATGGAACTATTACCCTCAGCTCGCCGGTAGGCGGTTACGGCACGTATGAATACAGCATCAACGGGGGAGGCTCATGGCAGTCGTCGGGTGGCTTTACCGGACTTATTACAGGATCATATAGTGTTCTTATCAGGGATGCGGCCCATCCCGGATGTATCATAGTTCTGAACAATGCTTATCCGGTAGGACAGCCGGCTATGCTATCCGCGACAGTTACAAAAACAGATGTAACATGTAACGGAGCCAATGACGGAATCATTACCATTTCTTCACCGGCCGGCGGTTACGGAACCTTTGAATATTCTATCAACGGCGGAACATCGTGGCAGGCTTCAGAGAGCTATACCAATCTTATACCGGGAACCTATAATGTCAGGATAAGGGATGCGGCGCATACTGCCTGTTCAGTTATCCTGTATCCGAACCTGTTAATTACCGAGCCTCTGCCACTGACACTGTCATCCACCGGCAATATCAGTCTTAACTGCTTCGGTGACAATACCGGCACAGGCACGTTCTATGCAGCCGGTGGAACAATGCCGTACACCTTTGTTGTTGTAACCAATACGGCAGGCGCTACGATAGCGTTCCCCGGATTCAATTCCCAGACCTTCTATGGAGCAGGTGCAGGCACAGTGTCTGTTTCAGTAACAGATCACAATGGATGCTTTGCCCAGTCTTCAATTACTTTGTCTCAGCCTGCGCTGCTTACACCCGGCGTGATCGGATCGGACCAGGTATTATGCAGTGGAAACAATCCTGCACAGCTGACAGAGACCACCCCGGTTTCAGGCGGATCTTCATCCTACAATTACCAGTGGCAGTATGGCACAACAGCTACCGGACCATTCATCAATATTGCAGGTGCAACATCCTACCAGTATACACCTGCGGCAGGTGCAACCACAACATTGTATTACAGAAGAATGGTGACATCGGGCGCTTGTGCGGCGGTCTACAGTAATGTTGCAGAGATAAGGGTCAACCCCAATCCTGTTGCAATACTCACGGGAGGTGAAACAATTTGTCCTTCACAGTCGTCTGTTCTCAGGGTGAATATGATGGTGGGTACGGGTCCTTTCGATCTTGATATCGAAAATCTCGGTACAGTGACCGGATATGTAAGCGGCTCAGATATTACTGTGACACCTGCCACCACAACAACATACAGGCTGCTAAGTGTCAGGGATGCCAATGGCTGCCAGGTAGTAAGTCCGTCTGCTAATCTCATGGGATCAGCTACTGTGACTGTCAGATCAATGCCTGCAATAACTACCCAGCCGGCAGATGTCACATCATGCGAATATGGAATGGTATTATTCGGTGTGACGGCAACCGGTTCGGATCTTACATATCAGTGGTACTTAAATGATGGAAGCGGTTTTGCTCCTGTTTCCGATGGAGGTATATACTATGGAGCCACAGCGCCGACGCTTAATCTGTTTGGTGTGACCAGGAACATGAACGGTTATGTCTACCAGGTAGTGGTCAGCGGTTGTTCTTCTTCAGTCACTTCGTCTTATGCAACTCTGACTGTCAATACACCGCCTGAGATTGTGACTCAGCCACGGGATACAACCACCTGCATGAATGCCGGTGCAGCCTTTACTGTAACAGCTTCGGGAACGTCAGTCTCATATCAGTGGCAGGTTAACCGGGGCAGCGGATTCGTAAATGTTGTCAATGATGCTAATTTCAGCGGGGCCGCGACGAATACACTTACGGTAACAAACGCTCCGGGTACTTTCAATAACTATATATTCAGGGCAGTTATCAGCGGTGTTTGCGGTATTCCCGTCTACTCCAATTTTGCAGTACTTCGGGTCACCAGTCCTCCGGTAATTACTCTTAACCCGGTGAATAAGGCTGTCTGCGACGGTACCGGACCGGTTGTTTTCACTGCCAACGGATCGGGTATTATCGATTCACTGAGATGGCAGTCGAACAGCGGAGGCGTATGGTCGGATATTTATGACGACGCTGCTTACAGTGGCGCAACATCCCAGCAACTGATGCTTGTCAATGCACCATATTCCCTTAACGGGACACAGTACAGGCTGTCAATCAGGGCAAAATGCACGACTGTCTATACCAATAGTGCAACACTGACTGTTTATCCGCATCCTGTTGTCGACTTCAGCGCTGTCGATCCTATCCACGCGTGCGGAGGCGTGCCTTTAGTTATCAACGGTAACCCGTCAGGCGGTTCAGGAGTGTGGTCGTCACATCTGTGGACAGGCGATGTAGGACCTCTCAGCAACTATTTTGTCCAGTCGCCAACATTTAATACAAGTATTGCCGGCACTTATGCGCTAAATTATCAGGTGAGAGACAGCAGAGGTTGTATTGCAGGAGACAGCCTAAAAGTCATTGTCGATGCACCTGATGCTGCCTTCAGCTGGGATATCAATAGCGGATGTACGCCTGTGGCAGTAAGATTCACTAAGGATATGACTGGAATAGTCAAATTCTGGTGGGACTTCGGTGACGGATCTCCTGTCGATTCGGTAAATACCAATCCTCTGCATACATTCGTCAATACCAGCACGACAGGCATTGATTACAGGAATGTCAGACTTACCGTGAGATCGTCGGGAGGCTGTCTTGCCACCTTTACAGCGATGATGACAGTCTACCCTGCAATTAACGCGACATTCACATCAGGCACCGATACTGTCTGCAGCGGAAGCTATGCCACCTTCACTGCCTCCATGGGTGCGAGCAAATATTACTGGGATTGGGGTGACGGTGTAAGCGGATACGCATCCAATGTGGCAAACCACATGTTCATGAATAGCGGAACTGCGCCTGTTACCGCCACTATAACTCTTACCACTACTTCATTCTATAATTGTATAGATGAAAAGTTCATGACCATAGTGATCATGCCGTTGCCTGTACCCGAGTTCAGCGCCGATCCACCGACCCAGGTGTATGACGCTGCCGGTAACCATGTTGCATTTACGAATGAGACAAATGCGGGTACATGGACCTGGCTGTGGACATTCGGCGACGGCGGTTATGCAACTACTCAGGATCCCACCCATGTCTACACCAATGTGGGTACATACAATGTGACTCTGACTGCAAGTAATTCAACCTGTTCTGCAAACGTTACCCATCAGGTCATGGTTACCTTCCAGGCTCCGGTTGCCGACTTCGATTCCATCCCGTCAGGATGTCAGCCGTTGTCAATAACCATAAACAACACCTCTCTGCATACGGATATTCCCGGTACTACATACAAGTGGGAATTCGGTGACGGAAGCACTTCGACTGCCAAAAACCCGACATATACCTATCTTGACCCGGGAACATACAGGGTTGAGCTTACTGTCACAGGGCCGGGCGGAACATCTGTCAAATCACAGATTGTTCACTCATATCCGTCGCCCAAAGCATACTTCGAGGTTTCACCGGCCAAGGTGTTTGTTAATGATGAAAAGGTCAGGTTCTATAACCTTAGCGAAGACGCTGCTTATTACATGTGGGATTTCGGAGATGGAGATACCTCCAAGGTAATGGAACCGTACCATAAATATATGACTGAAGGTGTTTATGATGTTATCCTTTGGGCATACTCAGCCAACGGTTGCAGCGACAGGTACGAACTGTCTCCGGCAGTAACAGTTGAACCTGCAGGCGTACTCAGATACCCCACCGTGTTCAGACCTAACAAGGACGGGGAAACGGATATGGATCACCTGCCTACCGGAGGCGCTGAGATGGATCAGTTCTTCTTCCCGCCGATAAACCAGAAGGTCATATCGTATAATCTTAAGATCTTCAACAGATGGGGTGTTCTGATCTTCGAGACTAAAAATCTTAATAAACCATGGAACGGCTATTACCAGCATAAAATATGTCCGCAGGGAGTATATGTCTGGTACGTGGAAGGGAAGTATGAGAACGGTCAACCGTTCAAACAGGTAGGCAATGTGACATTGCTGCACTGATCTTAACGGTTAACGGAAATAATGAATTTGCATTAAGGGCGCTCAGAACGGGCGCCCTTTTCTTTTTGGATATTTTCATGAAGAAAAGGAAAAATTCACCAAATTTACTTATGCTGATAACGGAGATATTGAATTATTTCACACCAGCGCTAACAAAGTAACTCACAGCTCCATCAAAGCAGGATCCATCATGAAAATAAATCCAAAAAATACAACAGGTCCATTATTGCTTATCCTCGCATTAGTTGCGGCAGGATTGCTTCCGCGACTTAACGGTGGGAAAAATTCATCCGGAAAACCCCTGAATATAAATTCCGGCCTGCAAAAAATTGAAATTGATGATCCTTTCTGGACACCAAAATTCAGGTTATGGAAGGAGGTTACTGTCAATGACCTTCTCGCAAAATTCGGAGGGGCTTTTGACAGTACTGCCCATAAGGATATGATAAATGCAGACGGGAAACCCTTTAGCGCCTATCATAATTTTGACATGGTAGCGCGGGGAAAACGTGGAACGGGCAAACATGACGGCCCTCCATGGTACGACGGCCTGGTGTACGAAACCATAACCGGTGCATGCGGATTCCTGATACAGTTTCCTGACAAAAAAACAGAAGAGAAAATCGATTCGGTCATTGCCAGGATAGAAGCTGCACAAAAGGCGGGAGGCGACGGGTATATAAATACATATACAACGCTGGTGGAACCGGGGCACCGATGGGGCATGAACGGCGGATTCGAAAGGTTTCAGCACGATCTGTATAACTCCGGGGCCCTTATCGAAGCAGGCGTGTCTTATTATAAGGCGACAGGAAAAACAAGGCTGCTGAATGTTGCTGTTGCCTGCGCGAACTGCATCTGCAGGGAGATAGGACCGGAACCGGCATTCAATGTTATCCCCGGTCATGCATTACCCGAATATGCCATGATGGAGCTCTACAGGCTGTTCAAAGCCGAACCGGACCTGAAGAAAAGTATGACCGTGAAGGTAAATGAGACAGATTATTACAACATGGCCAGGTTCTGGATCGAAGACAGGGGGAATCATTGCGGTCTGCCTGAATGGTACAGCTGGAGCATGGATGAATGCGAAAAATGGATCAGGGATAATAAGTACGCAGCGCTTGGGACGCACAGCAGGCCGTCATGGGGATCGTATAACCAGGATCATGTTTCCGTTTTTCAGCAGACGACCATCGAGGGCCACGCGGTGCGCGCCACTCTTTTCTGTACCGGACTGGCTTCTGTAGCTGCCGAGAACCATGATCCTCGCTATGCCGGAGCCGCTTCGGCACTCTGGAATAACATGACAGAAAAACGGACCTATCTTACCGGCGGTGTGGGCGTCTTCAGCAACGAGGAAATGTTCGGACCCGATTATGTCCTGCCGAATGACGGATACTGCGAAACCTGCGCGGCTGTCGGATCGGGTTTCTTCAGCCTGGCTATGTCGGATCTGATCCCAAACGGCAGGTATTTCGACGAGTTTGAAAGAGCTCTGTATAATAATGTCCTTTCGGGGATCTCTCTCTCCGGAGATCATTACAGTTACCAGAACCCTCTGGAAGGCAAAGGGGTAAAAAGATGGGATTGGCATCCCTGTCCATGCTGCCCTCCGATGTTCATGAAGATAATGAGCAAACTGCCGGAGTACATCTGCAGGGCCGCCCATGATACCATCTCTGTTAACCTGTACATAAGCAGCAGGGCGGAACTGAGGATAGACGACAAGGGTAGCCTTGTATCAGTAAATCAGGTTACCGGCTACCCGTGGAACGGAGAGGTGACAATTAAAATCGATCCCCGCGGAAAGAGATCGTTTACAGTGAGAACACGCGTGCCGGGCTGGGCAGGGAGTTCTGAAAACCAGGGCGGACTCTATCGGTCGGATGTAAAAGAGGGCGATTCACTGAAGGTAAATGGGAAACCTGTTACTGCAAATATTAAGAATGGATATGCTGCAATAACCCGTACCTGGGACAAAGGAGATATCATCGCAATACAGCTCCCTTTCAGTCCCAGACTGGTATATGCCGACGACAGGGTTAAGGATCTGAAGGGAAAGGTGGCGATCGCCTGCGGTCCGGTGATCTATGGCTTTGAAGAATGCGACAATCCGGACCTCAGCGCCCTGAAGATCGGTCTCACTTCTCCTCTCAGACTGACTTTCCGGAAAGATCTGCTGAACGGTGCGGATGTTATTTCAGGGATCAGAAGCGACAATGAAAAAGAGTTTCTGGCAGTGCCATTCTATGCATTCAATAACAGGGTTCCGGGGAACGGATTTAAGGTGTGGACCGATTTTTAAGAGAGAAAGAGATCTTCTGCTCTTCCCTCACCGCAGTGATCAGGGTTCTGTTTGTTTTTCCGGAAGCTGCACCAGGTCGCTGTTTCGATAATATGGTGGCGCCGGCGGAAATAAATATTCATTATATTGGCTTCATGAATAAAAAGTAAATTCAAAAGCCGGAATATATGAGATCATCATCCTTTTTACCAGTCGCCCTTTTTTGTTTTCTTCTTTTTGTTTCCTGTAACGGGAAGCAAACCTATCCGCAGGTTAAGCATGTCATCCTTATCGGAATGGATGGTATGGGCGCTTATGACTTTCAGAGAGCGGCAACCCCGGAGATGAACAGGATGGCTGCAAATGGAGCATTATCGGTTAAAGCCAGGTGCGTGCTGGAATCCTCAAGCAGCCAGAACTGGATGTCGATGCTTACCGGCGCTATTCCTGAACAGCATGGAGTGACCTCCAACGAATGGGAACCCGATGATCATATGATTGAGCCGATCCTGAAAAACAAAAAAGGATTCTTCCCTTCGGTATTCGATGATATTAAAAGTCAGATACCCGGCTGCAGGGCATACATGTTTTATGAATGGGAGGGTCTTGGAAGGATGTTCGACCTTACCGTTCCCGATAAGGTGGAGTGGATCAATAATGGTGTGGAGGTAATAAATAAAGGTATTGAAGCCTTCTTTAAGGATAAGCCGGAATTTCTTTTTATAGCTGTTGATGAGACCGATCATGCAGGACATGTATACGGGCACGAGTCGGAGGAATTCCATGAATGCATAACCAAGTACGATTCCATCATCGGATCGCTTGCAAAAAGACTTGAGGCGACAGGGATGCTGCAGAATACCGTTGTGATCATCACGGCAGATCACGGCGGGCTTAAAAAGGGTCACGGAGGCGACTCTCCCTACGAGATGACGATCCCTGTGCTGCTTTATGGCGGTCCGGTCACAAAAGGCAAACTGGTGGAAAAGAGCGGTATAATTGCAGATATTGCACCAACGGTTGCCGGTCTGCTCGGGATCAAAATGCCGGAGGAGTGTGTCGGGAAGTTTATTAAAGCCGCATTTGAGCCGGCAACTGACAGGAACTACTCTCCCATACCGGTAATCGTTCCACGCTCCGGGTTATATAAGAATTCGGTGGAGGTAAGCATGAAGACGGATGTGCCTGAAGCAAAGATCTATTATACTCTGGACGGCAGCGCTCCGGTTATAGGGTCAGTTCTTTATCAGAAGCCTTTCACCCTCGGCAAAAGCGCCCTTATCCGCGCTGTCTCGGTCACCGGTAATTCGGCAGGCATGGAGGAACACTCTTCGGTAAGAGTGGTAAAGGATGGAGATAAGCCGGCGGTACATTACAGGTTTTACACCGGGTATAACGGGATTAATGTCCCCGATTTTACCAAACTGGGAAGACCCGGCCGTGAGGGAGATATTTATGAGTTCTCGCTTGACGGGCTGGTTCCCGGGAACCTCGATCATTTTGCAGTGGAATTCACCTCTTCGCTACTGGTCGATGAAGCAGGAGGCTATCTGTTTACTATAAGCTCGGACGACGGCAGCAGGCTGTTTATCGACGACAAGCCGGTTGTGAACAACGACGGGAGCCATTCGACCAGAACATCATCCGGCAGGATCACCCTTGAAAAAGGAAAGCATAAAATACGGGTCGGATATTTTGACGACAGCGATTCGGAGTTTTTCGAACTAAGCTGGAGAACCCCTTCGGGACTTAAGGAGGTTATCCCTTTCAGCAGGTTTGTTACAGAATAGGACGGGAATGTCTATTTTAATAAAAAAAGAACCTGAGCCTGCGAAACTACCTACAGTACATATCTTATTGCCTTACCAACCCGGGTTACCACATTTTTCTATGTTTGACTCGATTAATTATCATTGTCTTCACGATCGTACTAATTCTTGACAAACTGAATCTTAATTGATGATTTATTTGTATCTCTTTGAAAATAGCATGTCAGTCGAAATCTCTGTCTATGAGCAAAATGTAGTTTCTGATGCAGTAACAGATAATAGAATATTACTCAAAGCAGGGATCAAAGAAAAAGCTTAATATATATTAGTCGCTTTATTAACCCTTCAAATAACTCAAAAAACAGTGAATTTTAGATAACGCTGCTCAGAAGATAAAAGGTGTGGATTATTTAACGAAATTAAGTTATTTAATTATTATAATAGAAAAGCTTATTAGAATTTTGGGAATATTGATTTAATATACAGATAGTCATTAAGATAAAATATATAAATTGTAGTGAATGCTTCTACCCTAATGAGATATCAAAGAAAATTTTCTTTGATTGGCATTTTGAAAGAAGTAAAGTAAACACTTATTATAAATGTTTTGAGATGCCAAAGACTTCGAAATATGATACTGAAGGGATAAACAGTAATGCAGATCATGGCTTATAGGTTAGGTATGATACGCAGTTTTACAATGAATTGCTTAGGTACAATATGTCCATAAAAAAAAGTTGCAGAATTTACTTCTATAATTCTGTGCATTGCGTAATTTAGTGATAGTGAAAGTTAAAGGTTAGGCATAAGAACTGTAGGGCGTTGTTATTCTGTAATTTGGCTGATTTAACTTATGTGACGAAGCGAAAGCGTGGTGAGGCAAAGGATTCAGAGCAAAGGGAGTTTACCCTTTCCGAGATGAATAAATGGATGTGTTTAGTTTCGGTTCTTTAAGTTCACATAGGAAGATATCTGGATTTTTTAGGCGAAATAAAGACATAACCATCATTATTTAATGCTTTGATATAGATTAAAATAGCAGAGATAATACCGGATGAATTTCAGGATTAAACAGCTGTTTTATCAGATTGAGCCTGAAAAAACCTGGAGTACAAACGAGTTAGGGATAAGGCTAAGAAAACACAAAAGATACAGAGTCTATGGATAAAGGAAACCTCAAATACGATAAAAGATTAGTTGCCTTCGTTGATATTCTTGGATTTAAAGAGATTGTAAAACAATCGGAGAAAGATTCAACAAAAATTGAGTTGATATATTCTGTATTAAAGTATTTAAAAAATTGGGAAACACCTGAGAATTGGGATTTAAAATTTGTTGAAATTGAAGAGGACGCACAGAAAAAAGGTATTAGAAATTTTGAAATAAGAGGCAAAACAAATTGTACTGCTTTTTCTGATAGCATTGTCATTTCAGTGAGAGTAGATGATAATATAAATGAAATGGCTTCTACGTTGATTGTAAATTTAGCATATATAGGAGCAGTTCTTTTAGAAAAAGGAATTTTAATAAGAGGAGCAATAACTATTGGCGATTTAATACAGGAGGATAATGGAACTGTTTTTGGCCAGGGACTAATTGATTCATATCAACTTGAAAGTAATTACTCAAAATATCCAAGAATTATATTGTCAGACAAATTAGTGTCCAAACTAAATTATCCTATTGAAACTAAAAGGAATCGCTATCCATATCATCAATATGTAGATAGATTTATAGATGGTTGTGTGGGTTTTCACCAAATGATTTACTATCAAGTAATGGAAAGCTGGTCCGAAATGACAAAGGAGAAGCTTATTGAAAGCTTAGCAAAGATTCGCAAAGTAATTATTGATGGTCTTGATGTGAGTTTTGAAAGAGTTGAGGTTTTTGAAAAGTATAAGTGGTTAAAAGAACAATATAATAACCTGATAATATTAAATGACTTTGATTTTGATTCGAAGACTGGGGAAAATACAAAAATAAAAATCAGAGAACTAAACGAAAATATTTCTGGTCACAATATTCATTTTTCGTACACTGATGAAACTTGGGAATTGATTAGAAATAGGAAAAATGAAGAATAAATAATAAAGCCCAGCCCCTGACGGTCGTTGTGAACAAGCGGGTAGAAACAGCAAACAATAAAAATTATGAGAAAAATTATTCAAGTTAAAGAAATAATTCTATGTCAATTTGAACAAGATATTGCTTCAAAACTACTTGAATTCATGGAAACACTTTCCAAGAGTGAATCAGATATATTTGTTTTTATGTCTCGAAAATTTTGTTGTTTATATGACATGTTAGTCTCAATAGGAGCACCACCAGTTCAGAAACCAATCGTAAGCGATAAAGCACTAGATTTGTCAACTGATTTTTTCAGAAATAAGATAGTAACAATTGTCGATGACATTATTATTTGTGGGACTACCGTATGGAAAGCTAAAAATAGACTATTGAGTGACCTCGGAGCAAAGAAAGTAAATACATTTGTTTTCTGTGTCAATGATAAGTATTGGGTACCTGAATTAATAGAACCTGATTATAAAGCGGCAGTTCTATCTGACAATAGGTCTTTAACATTTTGTACATCTATTGTAAGTTCGTTAAGTATTTTGCCAAGACCATATTCAATAGAATTCCCATACATAAGTGATTTAACAATTAAAAATAGGTATTGGCACAAGATAATCTCCTCAAATGATTGGAATGTATATGACATTACGACAAAAGTTCAAGAAGAAAACGATATAAGCACTTATACATTTTTCCCATCTTTTATTATCAATGAGAAGCTAAAAGAAACATTTGGAGAAATATTTTTTGATACCATTGATATTTGCAAAGTCAGAATTTATGCTAAAAAATTAAGTTGGGGTATGTATGTTTCTATACTACCATTGGTAACTTTTAATCCATTTTCAAATGCTATTTTAAATAATATTCTAAATCATTTCTTTAGTTTCTTAAAAAAGGATAAACAGATAAGTGAATATGAGTATTTATTTAGTCAATTCTCTAATCCTGAAAGCCAACTTAGACTTTTGCAATATTCTGCTTCATTAATACTATTCTCTAAATTAAAATCTGATATAAACAAGGTACTTGGTAAAAACGCCCGATATGAACTTAGGAATATCGATATCGAATTACTATTTGGAGTTTGGAATGTCCCATTAGTAAATAGAATATATAAAATCTTGATGGATAGTCAATACGAATTGATGTTTGAAGGAATTGAATGTAGCTCGAAGAATCTAGATATAGAGCATACAGAAATTAAGGAATTAATGAAGAAGGGAACTGAGGTAGAACCTGAAAGCATTCCTTATGATATTTTTCCAGAGGATGATCATAGGAACATTCTCGCAGATTTTAGTAATATCTTCTTATCATTATATTTTAAAAAGGAGCTTCCATCAAGAGAAGCTGTAAGGTCGGCTGCCGAAAGGGGTGATTTCGAAAAAATTAAAAATATAGATAGACTCGAAACAGGAATTACTTGGCATGGCATATTAGAATATTTGAAGAGCATATTTAAATATCAATTAACAAATGACATTAAAAACGTTCTTTCTCTTGTATTAGACTATAGTGTTGACCGAGGAATATGCGTACCAATACTAAGATTTGATAAGGATAGAGATGTTGTATATAGGGCTTTTAGACATGGAGAGGATGTAAAATTTGCAGAAGAAGAGACTGAACTTTGTGGATTTGCAATTGAAAAAGCACAAGAAATAATTGGTAATAATCAAATTACTAAACTGTTTCTGGAAAAACTACTTGTTTTGTTTATCAAAATTGGTGCATCAAGAAAAGTTTTTCAAATTCAGTATGGTACAAATGGACAAGAGGGGATTGCTAAAATTGGTTTTCACTTGATGGGAGCTGTTGTAAAACTAAAAAGGAAAAACTCTTATAATGTGGAAAGTGATTTATGGCTTTCAAAACACCTATTGGAAAAAAACGTAATCAAGTATTCTGGAAATGGAATGTATTCTTTCAATAGACATTATCCCGCAATCCAAGTTGTATCGTCTTCGAAAACTGAATCTAAAAAATTTGGGTTGACACTTGGATTGTTATATAAAGGTATTCAGTTAAATGAAATTAAGTACAGATTGAATGATGATGATTTGATATATTTATCAACCTGCTTTAGACCAAGAGATGTTGCTGCAGCTTTGTATGTTGAAATTGATTTATATTTCGAAGAACTTGCACCAATTGTATTGAATTTATTTGAAAATCTGAATAATATTTTTCAGGATAAGGCAAATTCTATAAAAAATCTAATTCAAAATAAAGGGTATGCAGCACTTAACCAGCTTCATAAAAAAACTATAGGTTGGTTGTCAAGCGGTGCCAGAATAGCAATTGAAAAGGGAAATATAATTTTGACTGAATTAAATCAACAATCTTCTCTACTTGATTGGGAGTCTTATTGGTCATCCTTTGAAATATATAAAAGAGAGGATGAAGAGAAAATGTTTTCGGAGTATATTTTTAAGATATCGAAAATTGGACATCGGCTTCTCTTCTACATTAATTTAATTGAAATAACATTAAATTACAATAAAGAAAATGAATCAATTTCTTCACTTATTCAGAGTTGTTCCAAAATGACCAACTTCTATGACAGAACCTGTAAATTGCAATCAAATTTATTAGATGAAACAGAACATTCACTTTATAACAATCTTAAAAACATTATAGAAACAAAATTTAAGGATTTTGATGATATTAGAACGATAACATTCATAAATAAAAAAATTAAAGAACTTAATTATGAGGCGTCTAAGCTCACTCCTCTTATTAATAATGCATTGGAAGATTTTGAACAAAGAGGAGTTGATACGATAAACTATGATTATGTTATTTATTATGATATTGTTGATTCAACTGCCACTAAAAAAATGTCATCATATAAAGAGATAGAATCATATCGCAATAAAATAAAGCGAGTTAAATATTCAATAAATAATTTTATTGAAATATTGCAAAAAGACGCATTTAAATCCCAAGATGAGATTTATTGTTGGAATGGCGATACATCATCAACAAATGATGCGAAATTTATTTTTCTGTCAAGTAAAAGAGAAGGTTTCAGTTTAAGAAGAATCAAAGAATTTATTGACAGATTATATAACCTTTCAGATAATGACATATCATTTCGGACAATTATTTGTCCTACAAATGCTTTTTATTCAAGAGTTTTTAGAAGATTCCAGAAGAATGAAGTAGAAGGTGAACAGTTTTGGGAACACTATAGTAGAATTCATAAGTACTTTAAAAAGCTTGAGGAGAAACATAGTACAATGAATAATTTAGTTTTATTAGTTGGAAATGAAACAACACCGATTCCAAGTGATAGCATTAACCTAGACCAAAAAGTTTGGCAAGGTGAAATTGAAACAGTTATTGCTGCTGGATATTTTAAAACTAAGGGTGAGTTGTGGATTCCCAAAAAACAAAATAATATTTAATAAGAACTACCAGTGCATAATAAAAAGGAATATGAGCGGTCTGCAAGACCCGGCGATTATTACGTGTTGAACTACAACCCGGTCAGAAGCGGAATTTCTTTGTCTATGTACTTAATGACGGTTTTTAATTGATATCAACTGACTATCAGGCAATTACTGGAGCGAATAAATTACTCTGAAGTGAGTTCTAAAATCAAATATACACATGTATTTTAAACAAATCATAATAATGTCATTTAAAGATTAATATTTTAGGTAGTAGTTATCCCGCAGGGATTTAGTTCAACATCAGCTACCCGTCAAGTACAGGTTAAGTGTTTTTCGGGGTGCATCTTTCCGTTCGGTCGACTTTTCGGCTTGACAGGAAATTACCCGCAATTCGCCCCTGCGTGTAGCTTTCTTTGTTAGATGCGAATTGTAAATGGGATTCAACAAATGTAATCGGAAAATAACAATGTACAAATCTTCGTAATTACGGATGTACAGTTTTTGGAAACAATGATGTACAGTTTTCTTTCTTCCGGGGCATGCCCCGGAAGAAAGAAAAGTCAACTTTGCCGGGTTACCTAAAACCGGCTATTATGAACAAGTATTTAAACAAGTTGATTATGTACCATCAAATTCACAAAATGGACCGAGACGGGTTCTCTCTTGAATAATCTTGACCAAACTGAGCCACTCATTCCTGAGTAAACTGAGCCACTTATTCCTGAGCAAACTGAGCCACCTGTTCCTGAGGAAAGTGAGCCACTTTGTTAGAGGATAATCCGGCTGACATTCCGGCATAAACTGAGCCACCCGCTGACGGCGGATTTGTAACGAAAAGCTGTGTTATTTTGGCTGCAAAATCAAATAACATGGCCAATAAAACAAAAAGTATGTTACAAGTACGTCGGATATTACAGTTATTATCAGATGGTCACAGCAAGCGGGAGGTCAGTCGTCAGATCGGAGCCAGCCGTAATACCATTGATTCTTATGAAACACGTTTTAATCTCTCGGGCAAGAGTTACGATGAGTTACGACAACTCTCCGATACTGATCTGGCGGCAGTTGTTTACCCACAGAAGACTGTCAAAGAGCCCGATTCTAAGCGAAAACATATTGATGAGCACCTCGATTATTTTTCAAATGAGTTAAAAAGAACCGGAGTAACCAGGGAGCTGTTGTGGGATGAGTACCGAAAAACAGTTACTGAAAGCTACAGCTACTCAAGGTTTTGTGATATTCTTTCAAGGCACAGAGGTAAAAAGAACCCTGCATACCATAATACATATACTCCCGGTGAGTTGACCGAGTTCGATTTTGCGGGTAAAAAGATGAGCTATGTTGACCGATCAACCGGCGAGATAGTAGAGTGTCCTGTACTTGTATTTACACTGCCATATAGTTCCTTTAGTTATATAGAGCCGCTTAGTTCATCCAGGCTAGAGCACCTGGTACCCGCCATGAACCGTGCAGTTGAGTACTTTGGCGGAACGACTAAAGTAACCCTCACAGATAATATGAAGCAGATAGTGAGCCAAACAAACCGTTATGAACCGTCATTTACACTGCTGGCTGACCAATGGTCGGTTCACTACAATACTGCTCTGAAAGCCGCCAGGCCTGCAAAACCAAAAGATAAACCATCTGTGGAAAAAAGCGTGCACCTTTCATACCAGCGGATATATGCACGAATGCGTAATGAGACGTTCTACAGCCTTGCGGAGCTCATGGCGAGAGTCCGGGAGCTTCTGGAAGAGTTTAATGATCGTGAGATGTTTAAACAAGGTGTAAGCCGTAGAGAGAAGTTTATTAGTGAAGAAAAGCATTTGCTAAAGGAGTTACCCACAGAGCCATTTATGCTTAAGTCCCTCACCAAAGCAAAGGTCAAACCAAATTACCATGTTATCCTTGGAGAAGACTGGCACCAGTACAGTGTGCCGCATCAATACGTTGGACAGAAAGTTACTATTGTTTATGATGAGCAGGTAGTGGAGGTGTTTATCGATAATATGAAGCGCATAGCGGTCCATAGAAGAGACTGCCGGCGTAATGGATACACAACCCTGCCTGAACATATGCCGGAGTCGCACCTTAAATACAAAGAGCAGAAAGGATGGAACGAAGATGACTTCATTTACAAAGCTGAACGAATCGGGGAACAAACAAAGATTGCAATTAATAAGCTACTGGGGGCAAAAGCATTTATCGAGCAGACATATGATGGCTGCCTTGGAGTCCTCAGGCTTGCCGATAAATATGGTAATGACAGGCTTGAAGCTGCCTGCAAACGTGCAAATACAGGCAGTAGGATCAACTATAAAATACTCCATAACATACTTAAAAATAATCTTGATAAAATACAGATAGAAGAAAATGAATTAACCCTTTTTATCCCTGAGCATGAAAATATCAGGGGAGCAGAAGCATACAATTAAACCAATAAAACCAAAATATTTATGAACGTCCAGACAACAGTTGACCAATTACGAAGATTAAAGCTGCATGGCATGGTCAGAGCCTACGAGGCGGCACTAACGGTTCCGGTGCATGAGCAGATCTCTGCTGATATGCTTGTTGCCCGATTGGCAGAATCGGAACTGCAACACAGAGTTAATCAGAAGACTCAACTTTATCTTAAACAAAGTAAGCTACGGTACAATGCTATCCTTGAGCAGGTGTACTGTAATCCGGCCCGTAACATAACATCTGATCAGCTTATGACGCTTGCTGATGGACTGTTCATTGACAGAGCTGAAAACATACTTATAACTGGAGCTACCGGTTGTGGTAAGAGTTACCTAGCTTGTGCTATTGGGAGGCAGGTCTGTTCTCTTGGTTACAGGGTCATTTACTTTGGAATGAATCGCTTCCTTGAGAAAGTATCTCAATCCAAACTTGACGGAACCTTCATTAAAATGCTTAATCAGATCGAAAAAACACATTTACTGATATTTGATGACTTCGGGTTAACACCTCTTGACAATATATCAAGGCTGGCATTACTGCAGATACTTGAGGACAGGTATGGTAAAAAGTCAATTATAATAACTTCACAGCTTCCGGTGGTTAAATGGTATGATTTTATTGCAGAACCCACACTGGCTGATGCAATAATGGACAGATTGGCAGGAAATGCACACAGAATAGAGTTAAAAGGAGAATCTCTAAGAAAGAAAAAGTCAGAAAAAAAAGAATAAATTTACACATCGAATCCACCGTCAAACCGGGTGGCTCACTTTGAGCAAGAACGGTGGCCCACTTTAGTCAGGAATAATCACTCTCTTTCAAAAATCAGTCGTGAGCTTGTTATGGACCGACGTACCATCAAGTTTTATTTATCAATGAACGAAAGCCAGTATGAGCAGTTCCTTTCTGGTCAGTCTGAGAAAAAAAAAGAACTGTGGCCTTATGAAGAGTTTGTAAAATGCAAACTTGAGACATACCAGGAGACGTCAGCTGCACAGATGCATGATTGGCTGAAGGAACACTATCCTAAGTTCCCCGGGGTGACATCAAAGACCGTTTATAACTTTGTAATGTGGGTCCGTCAAAAATACCATCTCCCCAAAATAAGTCCTATGAGGGATTATCAGGCAGTTGAAGAACTTCCTTACGGGCTTCAGGCACAAGTTGATTTTGGACAGTATAACATGCGTAATGGATTGTATCCGACTGGGGAAGTGCATATTTGACATCTGGAAGCACATGCTGATCTTTCGGGAAAAAGAAGATGAGTACGAAAGAGATGAATTGCGGGAATTTAATCATAGCACAGCAGTGGAGATCATCAGGTATGACACAGACCGATTACGCGAGTGCAAACAGGGTATCCATACATACTCTGCGTTACTGGTTGTATAAACACAAAGACACAGTATCTGAAGAAGGAAGATTTCTGCGACTGACAGATCTTTCATCCGTTAATGAAATAGTACTGCGTTATCCAGGAGGAGTTGAGCTTAGATTACCAGTAGGAACACCGATATCAGTAATAAAGCAACTGGTCATCCTTTAGGGTTATGTTCTCAATAACATCGCCCAGGTATTTTCTCTATAACGTATCCACCGACATGCGTATGGGTTTTGACGGGCTTAGTGGATTAGTAAGTAGCAAGCTTGGAGAAGATCCTCGCAGTGGGGATTTATTTATCTTCATCAACAAACCGCGTAACCGGATAAAGATGCTTCGCTGGGAACCTGGTGGCTATGTCCTGTTCTATAAAAGACTCGAAAGGGGGACTCTTGAACTTCCATCTGGAACAAAGGCAGGGTTATCACAACCTTTGGAATATGGTCAGCTTGCTATGATGATCACTGGTTTTTCGATGAAACATACAAGAAAAAGGCCGCGTTTTTAAGAACAATTTTTGTTTGATTTGTTAAAAATAACAGGTTCAAAATAAGTAGATTCAATGCTTTCATGATGTAATTTTATGTCATGACAAGCGAAGAGACCATAACTATATCGAAAGCGGAATACCAACGATTTTTGGATCAGGAATCAGAGGTTGTATGGCTCAAACACCAGCTCGCGGAACTTCAGAGATTAATATACGGATCAAAACGGGAACGTTTTATCACTCCGGATCCTCTTCAGTGCACTTTATTTGATTTGCCATTACAAGCTGACCCGGAACCTGAGAAGGAAACGATTACCTATACAAGGACAAAGCCGGAAACCCCGGAGAAAAAACAACCTCTCAGGGCAGAACTCCCGGCACATCTGCCTCGCGAGACAGAAGTCATTGAACCAGATAACCTTCCTGAAGGGGCAAAACTTATCGGCAAAGAAATCACCGAAATACTTGAGTACGATCCTGCCAATATTTATGTTCGCCAGATCATCAGGCCGAAGTACATTATTGAATCCAGCGATGAATCCACACGTATTGAGATAGCAGATCTTCCTTCACTGCCTATACCAAAGGGTAATGCAGGAGCTTCAATGATTGCGCAAATATTAGTCAGCAAGTTTGTTGACCATCTTCCTTATTACCGGCAGAGTAAAATTTTTAAACGTCAGAACCTTCATATACCTGATTCCACGATAGGTGGCTGGGCTAATATGGCAATAGAGAGATGGTTGGTACCGGTATATGACGTTGAAAAAAGGATAATAGTAACATCAGATTACCTTCAGGCAGATGAAACTCCCATAGCTGTGCTCACGGAAGATAAGCCGGGAGCAACACACCGGGGTTACTACTGGGTATATTATGATCCTGTAAAACGGCTGGTGTGTTTTGATTACAGGAAGACCAGGGGCCGTGAAGGGCCAAAAAACTTTCTACAGGATTTTTCGGGAGATCTTCAGAGTGATGGATATAGTGCATACGCTGATCTGGGAGTTCAGGGAAAGATAAAACATCTTGCCTGCTGGGCTCATGCCAGACGTAAATTTGAACATGCTAAGGACAATGATCCCGTGAGATCCTCACAGGCCTTAACGATGATCGGTAGGCTGTATGATATCGAACGTGAGGCAAGGAATAAAGCGTTAACATATGATGAAATAAAGGCTATCAGGCAGGAACATTCACTGGGAATAATAGCTGAAATAGAACAGTGGCTTACCATGCAGGCGAGGGATGTATTGCCAAAAAGTGCCATAGGAATGGCAATACATTACACCCGGAACCTTTGGCCCCGGTTGATAAGGTACACTGAAGATGGACGGTTTAATATTGACAATAATCTTATTGAAAACAGCATACGTCCCGTGGCTCTGGGAAGGAAGAATTATCTCTTTGCAGGATCACATGAAGCAGCACAGCGGGGAGCAGTTATCTATTCGCTGCTTGCCACCTGCCAGATCAGAGGAGTGGACCCATTTACATGGTTAAAGAATGCTCTGGAAACCATCCCGGATTACCCGGCAAACCAGTTGGAAAAACTACTCCCCAACAAATAATACCAAAATCCAATCACTTCAAAGGTGTATTTCCCCAGTCGGATACAATGGATTAGGCAAAAGAATAAGAGTTTGGTTCTTTACCATGGTACTGTCACGTTCAAGATACAAGTATATTTTCTTCTCAGATATACCATTCACCAGTTATACAGCTATTGAAGCTCATGAGAAAGCTTTTGCATTTTATGACGGTATCACTATTGAAATTGTTTACGACCAGGACAGGGTCTTTTTGGCAGATGAAAATAAAGGTGATTTGTTGTTGACAGATGTCTTTAAAAACTATTGCAGGGACCGTGCATTCCGGTTACATTTTTGTCGTAAAGCTGACCCTGAAAGCAAAGGCAAAGTAGAAAACGTGGTCAAATATGTAAAACAAAATTTTTTATACAACAGGCCTTTTACAGATATTGATATCCTCAACAGTGAAGCTTTGGCATGGCTTGGCCGAACAGCTAATGCCGGGCTTCATTCCGGCACACAGAAAGTCCCATATAACGAATGGTGTATTGAGAGAGGATCTCTGACACCATTTATCTCTATTCCAATGCAAGCCCCTTCTGCTTTATATACAGTTAGAAAAGATAATACAATATCATGGAAAGGTAACTTTTACACGCTCCCTTCAGGAACTTACAAAGGAAGAGGAACACAGGTTAGGGTATCAAAAGATAATACTGCCATTGTAATATCAGATCAGTCAAACAATCATATATGCACCCAGATAATTTCTACGGGAAAAGGTAACCTGGTACGCAATACCGATCACAAGAGAGAAAAGTCAACTGGAATTACACAAATGATTACCGATATCTCTTGTATGTTCACTAATCAAGAGCTTGCAATGAGTTATCTGGAAGGCATCCACAGAGAAAAGTCACGTTACGTGAGGGACCAGCTTCTTCTTATTAAACAAACTATTGAGATCACTGATAAACAAATTATTGACCTTGCTTTGCAATATTGCCTCCAGATGAAAGTGTTCAGTGCAAACGATTTTAAATCAGTTGCAGCCGGGCTTTCACAGAAAAAATCATGGGAAGAATCCAACGTGCCAATAACTCCTGTCAATCCATTAAATGGGCAGAGTTCATCTCTGGCACAGAGTCAGCCAATGAAAAGCTCCATTGTCGATTATGAGTTATTAATGCAAAGTAAAAACTAATCATGGAAAAGAAACAAATCATAAATACATATTGCCGCCAGTTCAAAATGAGTGGTATGATGGCAAGTCTTGATCAGGCTCTTAGAGAAGCTGAAACAGGATCTTTAAGCTATCTGGATTATACTATCAGGCTCCTGCAATCCGAAGCAGTGCACCGTGAACAAAAAGACGCTGAAAGACGCCTTAAAACAGCACGTTTACCACGAACAAACGATTTAAACATGTATGACTATGCTTTTGATAATGGATTGACTAAATCACGTATGACACAACTTCGGGAACTTGATTGGCTGGACCAGATTTTTAATATTATCCTCATGGGTCCTTCAGGAACAGGAAAGTCATATATTGCTGCCGGACTTTGTGCCGATGCTGTGACAAAAGGGTACAATGCTTACTTCCGAACTATGGAAGACATCATAGGAATGCTTAAAATGAAAGACTTTACCCAATCTGCAAAAGCTGATTATAAACGTCTTATGAAAGCAAGTCTTATTGTTATTGATGATATTATGTTGTTCCCTGTTGAAAAACCACAGGCAGTCGCTTTGTTTAATTTTATAAACCAACTCTATGAAAAAACAGCTTTTATTATTACTACTAACAAATCCCCTTCTGAATGGGCGAAAATGCTGGATGATGAAGTCCTGGCTACTGCTTTACTCGACAGACTTTTATTCCGATGTGAAGTAATTAATCTCTCCGGGAAAAGCTTCCGGATCAAAAACAGAAAAACAATCTTTAATGAGAAAATTTAATCTATTTTTGACTAATTGAAAAATGTACATCATTGTTGCCATTTTCTGTACATCCTAATTTACCGAAAACTGTACATTGTCAATTTCTGGTTACAACAGTGGAGTTCTTGCTGATCCTTACTTAAACGCATTAAAAGATTATGATTATGCATTAACAGTTTTTAAAGTCAGGGAGTAGAGTGTAATGAAGTTTTTTTGTATCTTAATAACAAATGCAGTTTATTCCTAAACCTAGAGTTTATCAATGGATATTTTATTGTAACGAGCAATTAATACATTATATATTATTGATAATTGCATTAATAAATAATTCCTATGAAAAAGGTTGTACATAATTTACCAGAGCCTCCTTATACTAAATTCTTCGGAAGGCAAAATACAATTAAAAGTATTATTGAAAATTTACTTGAAGGTAATACATACATTGTATCTATTGATGGTGTAGGAGGTATTGGGAAAACCGCATTAGCCTATCATTTCTGTAAGGAGTACTTGATCGAAAAGGAAAAATTTGATTATTTAGTTTGGCTTACAGCTAAAGAAACAGTATTTGATGCCTTTTCTGAAGAAAAACAAATAAAAGAAGTGAAGAATGAATTTAAAGGCATCACTACACTTATTGATACAACACTTGAAACATTGAAATGCGATGAACTTTTAATTGCAGATTATGATACAAGAAAAGGTTTTTTTGAGGATATAATTAAAAACAACTCAATATTCTTTGTTCTTGATAACCTAGAAAATGTACATGATAATGATTTTTTTGAATACATAACTAAAGATTTTAATAGAATAGCCAATATAAATCGTAAGCTAAAAGTTTTAACAACTAGTAGAAAACGGAAAAAAATCGTTGATTTTCCAATTGAGATTGAAGGATTAAACACAGAAGATGCTTTGTTAATGTTAAAATATTTAGCTGAAAAACAGGAGTTAAAGGAAATCACAAATCAGAAAGGAGATCATACTAATATTGGACTTATTGAGAAAGTTGGAAGAATACCTTTGGGGATTGAATTCATTATAGGACAGATGGCTCTTGGAAAGAGCAAAGGACAAATTTTCGAAGAGCTCGAAGGTTATCCTTCCCTTGATCAAGTTAAGACACATGAAGAGAAAAAGAAAAGATTATCAGATATAATTCTTTTCTCATTTAAAGATATGTACGAAACCTTAAGTGAAGAACAACAATTTCTGTTTATGGTAATCTCTGCCCTTCAACGTAACAAGAAAAAGGATGATGTTGACATATCATTTGAATTATTAATGAGTATTACCAAAATTAATTCTCAGAAACTAATTGATTGTCTAGATACTTTAATAAGCCATAAATTGATTTCCGAAAAAGGCGATAACAACTATTTTGTATCGCAAATGGCTATAAATTTCTCAAAACAATTTTATTCTGATTTTGAGAAAATTGAAGATAAAGTAGTTGGATTAAAGAATGAGATTACATCTGGAAGAAAAGGGGGATTTGATTCAATTGAAATATTTTTGGAAGGAATAAGGAAACTTGTTGAGAATAGTGAATATGCTGAAGCCGAGAATGAATTAAAAGATATTCTTGGTAAATATCATGACCATAGATTGTATTTTCAATTGGCTAAAATACAGAGAATTACAAATAATTATGTTCAAGCATCAGACAACTTTAGAATGGCAACAGAACTAAATCCAAAAGATCATAGGGCTTGGGTTGATTGGGTAAATATGGAACATAGTCGTGGGAGAAATAATATTGCATTTGAGGTAGTAAATTCCGGACTTCGGAGCACAAATAATGAGATATCTCTTGGACTCCTTCTAATTGATCAGCTATATTTTAAGGGTGACTATGTTTTGCTGAGAAAAGACACCAAAGAATTATTAAATAAATATAATTCCCAAGATAGAAAGAGTGATAGGTCAAAGCTACTGGAAAAGTGGACTAATTATGAATATTCAATTTATGAGACTGATAAATTAGATTTCGTAAAATTATTTGAGGTACTTGATTGTAGAATTAATTGCGATATAACTTTTGAGGAAAGACTTGAAATATATAAACTGAAGTTAAAGGCTATCGAAGAATTTAAAGGTAATTTTACTTTAGATATTAAAGTCCAGCGAGATAAGTTGTCTGAGAATATTATTAATACTGAAAGATCAATTTATAGATCAATCGGCAGTAAGGTTAAGAATCTTAATTGGTTAATTTCGGTGAAGAAGGATATTGAGACAGCAAAAAAAGATGCAAAAGAAATTTTATACTGGAGTCTTACTGATAAGGATACAGATAACATTACATATTACCAAATTGCTCTTCGTCAATTACTTCAAATTCTTTCTGGGGAAGGAAATTTTTCTGATGTTATTAAATTCTTTGAGGAGTATATATACTTTAGTAGATATGATGATAATTGTAATCTTGTGTACAATAAAGCTCGAAGAGAAAACTTAAAAGTTCATAAGGCAGAGATTATTAAGGATATTCTATGTAAAATTACTGAATGCGAGATGAATCTAAGGAGGATAGTCTTGACTGCAGTTGAATCAAGAGATACTAACCTGAGTGAACTCGTGAGAAAAAAAGGGAAAGAAGATTGGCTTGACCAATGGGAGTTAACAAAAAAGAAAGCATTATCTAAAGATGAATCTATAATTCATTATTCTGATTTAAATCAACTTAAATCAGTTTTTGTATGGGTAAAACCAGATTTAATTAGGATTTCGAAACATGATGAAAATAGAATTCGAGAATTAATATCTGAAATAAGTAATTCCCTTGAGAAACAATTTACTCCACAAAGAAATGAATCCTTCCATTCAAGACTAGAACTATTAAGTGAAGAAGGGCTTAATGAAGTAAAAGTGGACATAAGAAGGATTTCCAGGAATATTATTACATTAAAGTCTCTAATATTAAAAGAAGGGTCAGCTGATAAATTAGGTACTAGTTGACAGCATAGACGATCGTATTGTTCACATGCACCAGCCATATGCAAGACCGATAGTAATGGGTAAAACGCAGAGTTAGTATTCAAAGAATATATTAGACGGGATGTCATTCCTTGTTGAATTAAGCAACGATGTCTTTAATGAAGGTAATTAAATTATGCAGTACATTGAACTTTACAGGGAACGATTTGGATGTTATCAAAGATAGGTACTAACAAATAAAATTGACAGTACTGTTCAAGATCTAATAGTCAACACTGAAGGGAGAGCTCAACCCGATTGAAGGAATGTTCGTTCAAGCAAAAAATAAATAGGGATTAAACCGCATTAGGGCAAGGTTGAAGAAAACAAATGAATCTTCGATAGCCTTCATCTTTTTGGTGCTTAACTTGGTCAAATTGATTGGAATAGCACTCCATTTTCAAATTATTATAATGTGTAAGAGTTTTTCAATAAAAATGTATCAAATGATTTCGGGAATGATGCGAATAAAAGTCGGATTTTATTGCATTTCTCCAAGATAGTATTAAACTGTATTATTTAATAGCATTAGTTTTTCAGCAGAGCCCTAAGTTATAAAGAAGGCGGTACATTTTGTCTCGCTGCATTTCTCTGTATGGAAAAAGATTCCATTAGTGCTATGTGGAATAAATTTGATGTACCGCCTGAATGTAAATTTGCAATTTTTTATAACTACTGACTAGGTTCTTTAGTGAATAATTGATTTTGGGAATTTGTCGATAAACTTTTAAGTAAATAGGCACAAGCCGCGCTTGCACCGGCAATCAAAATAGGCTTAAAATGGATCCAGTCAAAAACAGCACCACTTCCAAGTATGTTAATTATTCCGGTCAGGAGGGCTGTTAAAAATGCGATTAAGAGTCCGTTTAACAGATCTCTCCAATTGAGGGTGAAAAGTTTTGATTTCATCTCTTTACTTTTGACTTATATTTTTGTCATGCTGTTTCTAATTCCACCACCAGCTCTCTTCTTTCCCCTTCCGCAACAGTTACGGTTATCTCTTTCGGTTTAAACCCAGGTTTGCTTACAAATACTTTATATATGCCGGCAGGCAAGTGTTTAATATGAAAATTCCCTTTTTTTGCTGTTTTCTTGGAAATCTCTCCAATCCCGTCACCACCCATTAGTTTATCGACTTCATGAATAAACGTAAATACCACCCCATGTATTGGTTCACCACTAATTGCATTTTTGGCGCTCCCTTTAAGTGCAAGCGCACTGGTATTTGCATCTACCAGTACTCTGGAAGTTTTATATCCATTGAAGAAATCAGGTTGTTCATCTTTTACTGATCCTGCTGCCAGGTCCATAATCTCAAGTAGGGAATCTGCATTTTGGTAAAGGACAATAAGCTTTTGTGTTGCCTTTGTTTTTTCAACAATACCTGTTCTTGGGGTTGCCAGAGCATTATTGAATGCTGAAATTGTATCCAGGAAAGCTTTTTGTGTGTCAGGTGTTATTCCTTGTTCAGCAAGGTCTCCAATATTGGCTTGAGTCCTGTCATAAATGATCTGAACCTTCTCTTTTAATTTAACTTCAGGCAATCTCCTTAGTTGTGATTCATTGAATTTGACTTCCTTGAGTAGTGTGTTATTATTGGTTTGTTTTGCAAGAATAGAAACTTTGTTTGAATTCTTAATCGCCATTGCAATAAGAGCGCTCTTTAACTTGTTTTTATCCGCTGCCAAACCAGTCTTGTTGACCCCTTGGATCTCAGCAATTAGCTGAATCTCCTCAACTGTGCTTTTAAATTTTTCAAAAGATGCTGTAAATTTTGAAATGTTCTTTACCACCTGATCATTCTGGTTGCCATAATTTCTGACAGCCATATACATGTTTAATTTAATTCTCTGTTCTGTTGTCATGACATTAATTTTTAGGTTAGTAATTGAGTTTATTTATTTCTTCTAATCAGAATATTATAGAATCTGTTTTTAGCAATGTCAGTTCCTGAGTATTGTTTGATTAATCCTGAAATAGGATTGATTAATGCCGAGATGCCTATGATCAAGTCGGAGATTGAATTGCTTAATCCGGAGATGTCTATGATCAAGTTGGAGATTGAATTGTTTAATCCGGAGATGCCTATGATCAAGTCGGAGATTGAATTGCTTAATCCGGAGATGTCTATGATCAAGTTGGAGATTGAATTGTTTAATCCGGAGATGTCTATGATCAAGTCGGAGATTGAATTGCTTAATCCGGAGATGTCTATGATCAAGTTGGAGATTGAATTGTTTAATCCGGAGATGTCTATGATCAAGTCGGAGATTGAATTGCTTAATCCGGAGATGCGTATGATCAGTCTGGAGATTGGTTTGCTCAACATGGAGATGTTATTGATCAATCCGGAGATGCGTCTGATCAATCCTGAGTTTTTTTTGATATCTGATAAGTCAAGACAGTCAAATATGAAATATGTTCTTTGCACAAATATTGATTTGTGTGCATTGCCAGCGGCCTTTATTGGGCAATTACAAATCACTTTCATGAGACAGTAGAATTATTCCACTACTAATTTATCCCATTGATCCAAGCCCGTCAATACTACTATAGTAGTACACAAATATTCTCATCGCTTCATTGTCAAAGAGAAAATAGTTTCTTAATTTTAATTTACGATTGTGCTAGGTCGGTAACGGTTTGATCGGTTGAAAATAAACATACTTTTTAACCCACTGGTTTTTGAAAATTCGCTGCGTTTCTGGATGAATTCTCTTTGATTCATTTTGTGCTGGTTCTCGTTTTAGTAGTTTTTTAAATATGTCTCACTTAAATCAGTGTATTTTATGAAAAACGCATTTCTTAATTTAATCATGGGTTCTTTGATCTTGGCTTTGGTCGGCTGTACATCGGTTAAATTTTTCTCAGATCCCGGGCTGACAAAAAAATCAGGGTTAAAGTATTATACCGTTAAACCTTATTTACAGGTTGAAAGAGAAACTGTAAATAATACTATCACTAAAGCAAATATTATTTACCTTCCAGATCTTGAAAACCCTCAGTATATAGCATTGAAGGATGGACTTGGTTCCAAAAAGCTTGATCTGAAACTCTCCGATGGTTCAATTACTACATTCGGTATGGAAACAGATCCTAAAATTGCAGAGTCTATTGCATCTCTTGCTGCTCTTCTTTCCAAAACAACAACAGCGATTACTGATTTGTCATCACTTAAAGGAATTCCGGGAGTAAAAACTTCAACTACTGTAACAGAACTATATGATATTATCATGACTAATGGCGTAACTTCTGTTAGAAAAATAGAAGTTAAATAATCTCCACCAGCTTACTATTATACTCAAATCCAATTTGTCATGGAATCATTGAATATAAGAAATATCCTCTCCGAAAGAGAATATGAGATAATGATATTGGTCTCAGCCGGTAAGCTCAATAAAGAAATTGCAGAAGAACTTAATTGTGAAGAAACCACTATCAAAAAGCATCTGCAACATATCTTTCCAAAACTAGGAGTTCAAAACAGGACTGAAGCTAGTATAAAGTTCATGGAACTTACAGGCAAATTAATGCATGCTTTTTAAAATTGATATAAGTTATATCTACATGCTAAATGGGAAAGTTTAATAACAAAGTATGATGTAATAAATATGGAAACACTTTATGGAAAATTAATTCTTCCCGGATCAGGTGAAATAGTTGGAACCGGATGGCTATCCCCAAGGCCTGACCTTCGCGATTACACTCAGTTTAATAAGGAGATAAAAGAATTCTACAAGAAGCTTGGTCTTGATAAAGTCAAAAAGAAAGCCGCCATCACAGTCGATCTCAGGTCGTGGTGTTCACCCGTCAAGAATCAAGGTAACCTAGGTTCATGTACTGCCAATGCAGGAACAGGAATTGTAGAGTATTTTGAGAATAGGGCATTTAATAAACATTTAGAGGCCTCTCGTCTATTCTTATATAAAACGACCCGTAACCTTATGCAGACAACTGGCGATGCAGGAGGATGGCTAAGATGTACAATGGGAGCCCTTGTACTCTGTGGTATTCCTCTGGAGAAGTATTGGCCATATAAAGTTGCCGAATTCGATGTGGAACCAAGTGCATTTGTTTATTCCATCGCCAATAATTATGAAGCATTAAAATATTTCTGTCATGATCCGCAGGGAGCAAAGATCCCTTATCCCGAAGTTCTGGCATCAGTTAAGAAATATCTTGAAGCTGGAATACCATCAATGTTTGGATTTTGGGGGTTCCCATCGTACAATAAGTCAGATATAAAAGGAGGAATTCCCTATCCTGCTGATGGAGAATCAGCACAATGGGGGCATGCAATTGTAGCAGTAGGTTATGATGACGCTAAGAAGATCAAGAATACTGTTAACAATAAAGAAACTACTGGTGCATTATTGATCCGGAATTCCTGGGGGAAAGAATGGGGAGAAAATGGTTATGGCTGGCTTCCTTATGATTATGTTCTAAATAACCTGGCTCTTGATTTCTGGTCGCTACTCGGCATGGATTGGATAGATTCAGGGTCGTTTAGTATATAAAACAAGAATCAAAATATTAGATGGCATTCGTTCTCCATCATTTTATCAAACAGAATTGTAAGACAGATGATGACTTTCACATTAGCAGGAGATTAAGAAATCTCTCCGGTTTCTAAGAATGCCATCTTTCTTTTCAATCTCAAGAAGACTTTGCAAGCAAATTCCACAAAAACTAAATACGAAACAGTACTGAAAGTCCTATTGTGGTAAGTGCTTGCAAAGCTATAATCAATAATATCATATATCTTTCAACGGCATAGTCAAGCACAGATGTCTGAGGTAGCCTTGAGGATCTTTCAGTCCGAAATACATTAAGAAGCCATGGTTCGATGCATAGATGTTAATATGGATATCAGAACATGATACCCTTGGTTACAATAAATTTCCAGGATATAATGTGTCCACAAAAAAAATGCAGAATTAACCTCTGGAATTCTATCTATTATGTAATTTAGTGACAGTGAAAGTTAAAGGTTAGGCATAAGCGGTGTATTGCGTTGTTATTCTGTGGATTGATTGATCCGGCTTATGTGACTGACGGGGCGAAAGCGTGGAAGGGCACAGGTCGGAACGTAGTGGAGATCAGGACCGAAGCGTCTGGAGCGCGGGGAGTTTACCCATTCCTCGAAAATGAATGGCTATAAATAATTCCGGGTAAAATAGCTTACAACGGAAGTTATCCGGATTCATCTGAGAGACTTAAGAATCTTTTTTCAGAATTCTCAACTGACAAGGAATTACTTATTGATAAAGCTATTTATCAAGCAACGCCTGATAATTACTTAGATGTCACAACGGTTGTCCAAAAAATGGTTACAAATAACTCACTGATTATTACTTCAAGCAATTCATTAGCTGGGGATCCTTTAAGATACATGATCAAGAATTTAATTATCATTTACAGATTTGGGAAAGAGAATGAACAAAAGACAGTAACAGTACCAGAGACTAAAACACTTACATTAAAATACAAGGACATAATAGAGATTAAGTAAACCTACCAGCTAACAAGGTCGAGGTAAGTTGCTTGTCACACTTTTTGCTTTTATTCCTGCACCCTGGACAAATTTGTAATGGTTGTCGCATCCGGACCACTGACGTTTGCTGCGCCAAGTCATGGCAGGCACGCGCATCTGCTTCCAATTAAAACTCAGTATACCTTGACAGATTTCTGGCTTCGATCAACATTGTACCGCGATGTTGCGCTAGTGCCCGCATTCAAATATGTAACCGGGGATTTATTCGCGGCTCCGAGACAATTTGTACCGCACCACCAACGCTTTCTGCTTATACCCGCCGACCGTTGCGGGGGTTATAGAAAACAGATTACTCCTTGTAAAATGTACCAAATATTGGTACTTTTGGTGAAAATTTGTTGATATGAATCGAAACACCTCTATATCATTGGGAAGCTATTTTGATAAGTTTGTAAGGGGACGTATTTCTGAAGGGAGATATAAGAATGCAAGTGAAGTTATTCGGGCAGGATTAAGACTACTCGAAGAAGAGGAAAATAGAATGATTGCACTCAGAGATGCTATTCAAGAAGGTATAGAAAGTGGGATTTCACATGATTTTAATCCCGAAAAGCACTTACAAATCTTGAAAGGCAAAAAGAATGGCAAAATATAAGCTTACTAAAAAAGCTGTAGAAGATTTATCGGACATTTGGAACTTTACATTTGAGAATTGGTCAGAACGCCAAGCGGATAAGTACTATCAACTACTGATTGAAAGTTTTACTGAAATTGCAGAAAATTCCATTCCAGGAAAAAACTACGATACAATAATTGAAAGCTTAAGAGGATTTAAAGTTGGCAGACATATCGTATTCTATAGGGAAATGGAAGGAAGAAGGGTTGAGATTATTAGAATCCTGCATGACCATATGGATTTGAAAAATAGAATTATAGAAAAATAACCCCACACAGTAGCCGGTCATACGCAATTGCCGGGCCGGGGGGTTGCTAATGTTAGTTCATCTGGCTTATCATGTGAGTAAAGGCTAAAGTACCAGTCCCGATAAAATCGGGATGACCGGTTGGGCGTCGGGTAACACAACCTCCCCATATAGCCGGGCCGTCAGACTCCTACCAAAGCGGGACAGGTCGTCTAAAAACCTTGTTTTGAGCAGATTTGATTTTTCAATATATTGAATAGTTGCACCTTATTTTTTAGTAATAACAATAAAAGAGGTTAATAGACAGACTCCCGTTAGCAATAATTAAAAAACATACCTAAATGAGATATACAATCCTGATTACCATACTATTTAGTATCTTCAGTTGTGTACATAATTCCACATCAAAAAATTCGACAATAAACCATGACTCTTTAATAGTTGAAACATTTTTATATAGTGAATGCCTCGAAAACTGTAAATTAAAAAGCAGGTTATTAAATCAATCTTTAGTGGACAATACTTATAGATTGTCATTCGGTGTTCATCTAAATTGTGCAGGAGACTTCATTTCCAATGTCAATTTAACTTATGACACCTTACGTATTATTATTGATATTAAACCTTCAAAGGAAGGACTAATACACGAGGCTACTTGCAATTGTTTTTACCAATTTGACTACTTAATATCTGGTATTAACCAGATTCCCAAAGAAATCTTAATAAATGGGTTAACATTTCAAGAAAACTTTGATCAGAATAATGAAACAGATGAAATCGAGCCTAATAAATAAATATTGCTAACACGGTCGATTCTACGCAGAAAAAAAGAACTATTACAACCGCTCTGAAATAGTAGATGCAAGAGAATTAGGTGCCTTACGTGACTGGACTCCAACTGAATATAAGAAAGAAACTCAAAAATTATTGATAGACTTACAACCTTAATCAGTGATTTAAAAATTTACGTCCCATAAGACGGACAATGCTATGAGAAGCAATTGCACTTCCCGGTCAGTTCAAATCTATGAAAGAACCTCTGAAACCTTAAAAAACACTTTAAAATCACACTGCTATCTGTGGTCAGTTATATTTCCTGCCGCAGCCATTTGTCATTTTTTAAAGTAAGGGGAAATTAGGGATCATATTATACCTGCCGGGGAGAAAGAGCAAAGGGCGCAGGGCGCAGTGCACAGGTTGAAGATCGGAACGTAGTGGATATCCAGACCGAAGCGTCTGGAGCACAGAGCTCAGGGCACAGGGGGCAGGAAGTAAACAGACGAGGTATTGGAAACCGTGGAATTAAGTTAAGATCGGCTGAAGGAATATCACCGGTATTGAATTTAAGTAAAACAGGTCTCTCATGGTCAAAAACCAGACCTTTTAAGCCATTTCTTTCAGTAATGGCAGTACTGAACAGAAATTTCTTGTGACACCGGGTAGCGGCTTAAATCAGTTGAAAATTGCCGGAATAAATATGTTACCAGACAACCGCCGTTAGGCTTAAAATACAGGCGTTTTGTTCCTTAGAAGTACTTTTTGGCTCCCAGTTCAAAATAGAGACTTCTCATGAATAAGAAATTGTGTCAGAATTGGAAATCACAGACTGTGATATCCATTCACAAAGATCTATTTTTGACTGGTTACTCAGATTATTCTGAAAAATGCATCTCTTCTCCCTGGTTGGCTTGTCAGCATCAAATTGCTCTTAACTTTTTGGTGTCATTATTTATCTTCAGGGAAAAACTTGAGTTGTCTGAGGAAATTCCTTTGTTATCGACTAAGGATGTTAAAGAAATGTTAGTGCGTGAGTTAATTGAACAGATGACACTGGATCAAATGTTAAATTGAATCAATAAGCGGCATGCCATCCGGCAAAAGGACATTAACCGGCATTACAGGAAGAAATTTAATCTGTCAAAGCAATATTAATCTGAATTCCTTAACTATGAAAAACTTAATTTATTTATCTTTTTTTTTAACAATCTTGGCAAGTCTCAATTGCACATGCACAAAAATAGATAGGTCAGGAGATAAAACTGCTAGTAATTTAGCAGGTAATTGGATTTTTAAAAACCTTTTTTTTAGAGGGAATAATTATTCGAATTGTAATCCGGCATTAAGTTCGTACTCACTTACATCGTTTGACATTTATGGCCTTGCTGGCAACACTTTGGACATAATGGATAATTGTACTTCTGAAGTAAAAACATATCCATTTTATATTGATGATTACCTGATTTTTGTGTTACCAAATTCATTAACTACAAATGAATTATATGCACTCAGAATCTTAGAACCTGAACAATTTGATGGCAAAACATTAAAACTGGAATTTATTTCAATGGCCGATACAAACTATATTTGCCCTCTTGGGGGAATTTACACCTTTACGAAAGAATAACGGATATCTGTTTTCAATCTGATTATCAAAAGATCGTAACAGGCTGCACATAATATGGATGGTTATGGGAATTTTTTCGTCATAGTTTTTGCAGTTCATTTTAACTTATTAAGTTTTGTTAATCCCGTACTAATCCCGCTGCCGGGTCAAAGTCAACAGGACTGCAGGCCATCACGCAGCTGGTAGCGTTTTTTCTCTCCATTGATAAAGTGCAAAGTAACATATAAACGCCGTTTTCATTACAGGGATAATACGTAACCGGCTTTACCCTGAGCAGACAACTATGAGACTCCTGTGCAGGAGTTTCTGGGGTCACGGATATGGCCTGATATGAATAACCTCTTGCCGGCGGCCCGGGGTAGTATTTGAGACAACTATTCATTTCAACACCTTCAGGGTTGTCAGGGTTTTGTCTGATCAGAATCCCTGGGGAGTAGTCACGGTTCGATGGTTGAATTTGTTACAATGCATCTCGTGTCGTCATGCATTGAGATTCCGGGATAGACCGGGTACCACGATCCTCCGGTATTATTTCTGATCACGGAGTTATCGATCCGGATATCGCCGGTATGATCATTGGTAACGAAAAAGATTGCCCCACCGTAGGCGTTGACTGTATTTTTTTCAATCAATGACCCCAGGATGGTCAGGGTCATGGTATTGCCGTCGTTATATATTGCTCCTCCGCTTCCTCCTCCGTCGGTTCCTGTAAGGGCCGGATTGCCCCCGTTCCCGATTGCCCTGTTATATGAGAACAGGCTGTTGATGATGGTCCATGAAACGCCTATGCTGCTGATGGCTCCTCCGTTTGATCCAAAATTACCGTAGCCCTGGGCTCCTCCGAATGTGCAGTTGATGATATATACCGGCAGGTTATTATACTGGCTGAAAACGCGTATTGCTGCGCCGCCGGTATCAGGCCCCAGGCTGTCGCATGTATTGTTGAAGAACCTGCAGTTTACAGCCTTGAACCTGCCTCCTCTCACCCAGATGGCGCCGCCTCCGTCATATTCGTTTTCCAGTCTCGAATTGCCGTCGGCAAAAGTGATATTCTGTACGGTAAGCCTTGGATGATCCTGGTTCTGGCAATGGGATGTCGTCCAGTGCTGGTTCTGATCGCATGTGTTCATGTAGAGGATCCGCGACTTCCCTCCGCCGCTGAGGGTCACTTTTCCACCTCCGTCAATAACCACATCCGGGGCTGCATCATTAAAAACCTTTGCAGGACTGTCGAGCGTCATGGTTATGGGTGCGGAGCCGCAGTTGAATACTATTTTACCTCCCTGCGCTACAGCTTCGGTGAAGGCTTCGGCAGTGCAGCTTTCTGGTGTTCCATCGCCAATAACATGATCGGGCACAGATACATCCTCAGGTCCTGCTTCAACCGGAACGGGAGAATTTCCATCAGGATTGCCGGCAGGAGGTCCGTCTTCCGGATGAGCAAGAGGATTAGTAAATACAGCAGAGTGTTCAGGCTGATCCCCTTCGCATCCGGCAAGCATTATACCTATTAAAAGCAATGTCCATATAACAGGCTTTCTCATTTCAAACAGTTGCAGTAATTCAGATTGTACAGACTATCTCAACATTTTTAAACTGAATAACAAAGGTAATTATTGTATGCATATTGTTTTTATGCCAATATTTATCTGATTGCTTAAGGATTATGATCCTGGTGCATGTCAGGGGAGACGGTTCCACAAGCTTCAGGGCTTACTGTTGTGTTATATTCCACCTCCTTCCTCTGGCACTTGGCCTGTAATTTGTATATCTTTATCCCGGCAGCATATTGTGTGATATTAATGAAAAAGGAATGTTAAAACCGATATTTTTCAGGATACTTCTGGTTGCAAATATTGTAATTACCGTGTTGATTATTGCGTTCATCTTCATCGCCAGGCTTAACGGGATGAAGCTGGCGCTCTCAATACTTATGGCAGTGACGGGGCTTTTCGGGGCCGCGGCAATGTACCAGGAACTGCAACGCCGGAAAAGTAAATAAGATTTATAGTCAGATCAATGTTTTCAAATTCCTGTTTCACTGTGGTAGAAACAGATGATCTCCGCCGTTAATCCCATATTACAATATACAAAAACCCCGGGTAACATCTTCTGTTGCCCGGGGAGTGGGGTTCCCGGTCCTTGAGGCCGGTTCATTTCATCAGGGATTCGTTGTTAGCACTGATGCAGCGAGACGTGCCCTGGGAAAACGCGTAGCTCTGAGAAAATTTTACCCCTCTGTATTTTCAACAATATATCGTTTCTACAATCTTGTCCGGATTCACTGATACAGATCAGTTTGATAATCACATACACAATTTAAAAAGTACCGGGGACATAAAATCTCCCGGAAACAGTTTTTTTTTAGATCAGGCTAAAATTTTTCTTCAGTAACATAAGATCTTGCCGAGGCGCAATAGCGGATACTTATTCCTTCATCCCTGATCTCCTTTACTATCCTCTTGACATGCCTTTCACTGATCTCAAATTTCGAAGCCAGATCACCCGGTGTTCCTGTGCATTGCAAAGCCGCAAGTTTTAAAAGCCGGTCTTTGAAAGCCTCTTTCTTCAACTTGTTCATTCTTATTCAGAATAACGTTTTGACTATCAACAGTACTTTAAAGTTAAACAAAAATTCAGTCCAAACCTAAATTTCTAAACAGAAAATTTTGTGCAAGATTAAAATGTCAGCTTTTAACAGAAATAATGCAGTCAGGAGTCGTATTGCACGAATTTTCCTGCCGGCGTCCGCTAAGATGTTTAGTCTGGAAACAGAATTTTCCCGGGTGATTAGCTCCTGTGGGATTGATTAAGACGTCCTCCCTGATCCCGGAGTATTGGTTTGCTTAAGATACATCCTGGTGTAAATCCCTCCGGATCTGATCAGCTCTTCATGCGTTCCGGATTCTGCTACCGAACCGTTTTCCAGAACGATAATCCGGTCAGCGAGGGTCACATTTGTAAACCTGTGACTGATGAGTATAGCTGTCCGCCCCCTCACCATGTCCCTTAGCCTGCTGAAGATCTCGTATTCGCTGTCGGCATCAAGAGCACTTGATGGTTCATCGAGTATCATCACCGGGGCATTCCTGAACAGCGACCTGGCAATCGCGAGCTTCTGCCATTCCCCCCAGCTGAGCTCGCGGCTGTCTTCAAAGAGATTTCCGATCATAGTATTATAACCGGAAGGAAGTCCTTCTATCAGATCGCTTATACCTGCTTTTGTTGCAGCAACACGTATTTCTGCCTCCTGATCATTTTCATCAGTGTTCCCCATCCTGATATTTTCACCGGCTGTCAGGTTGTAAAGCATGAAATCCTGGAAGACAACGGAAAAATATTTTCTGTAGAGATCGGGATCGAAATGGCGGATATCCAGACCATCATACTCCACCGATCCCGAATCAGGGTCATAAAGTCTGCATAATAGCCTTGCAAGAGTGCTCTTGCCGGCCCCATTGGGCCCGACAATGGCAATTATCTCGCCTTTCCCGATCTCGAACGAGACATTTCTTATTGCAGGTTCATGATTCCCGGGATAGGAGAAAGAGAGGTTGTTCAGGACAATATTTTTCTCAAGCGGTCCGGGAGCGGTCACTGGTTTTTCCGCCTTAATATTTTCCCTGAGGCCAAGGAACTCGAATGCATCCTCAATGAAGAGACTATCCTCATAAAGACCAGCAGTTGCACTGAAAAGATCTTTCAGGCTTATCATTCCCTGTCTGAAAGCTATCAGTACCATCGCCATCTGACCCAGAGTGACCGATCCTGAGAGGGTTGCTGATGCGATGATCCGGAAAACGACAAGGAAAGCTGCTGCTCTGACAAGTGCGGAAAACATTTCAATATAAGTCCGCTTTCTTATTATCCTCATTTCATCGTTTTTCTGCCGGCTGAAGGATCTGTTGAAAAGGTTGATGAAGTATTCTCCAAGCCCGAACAGTCTTATTTCCCTTGATGGGCGGTCGCCTGTAAGCAGCCAGTTGAAGTAGGCTGATTTCCTTGCCTCGGCGGTCTGATCCCTGTGGAAATGGTAAAGTACTCCTGAAAAATGAAGCCTCAGCCAGATTGAAGGGATATTTGCGGCCAGCATGATGATCACTATCGTCCACCGGAAGGTAAGTATCAGGCCTGCCATCAGTACCAGTGACAAGAGCGCCCTTATGACCGAGACCATGTTATTGAGTATGCTATTTGGTCGCCAGGGGGCTTCCCTTACGGCCCGTGTCAGTATATCAAAATATCCGGTTTTTTCAAAATTGATAAGATCGATTCTTACAGATTTCGAATGCAGCAGCCCGTACATATATTGTTCAAGATCATCAGATTGTTTTTTTCTGGCATAGTTACCCAACTCCGAGAGGACTTCGTCAGTGAAATAAAGGAGAGCTGCAAGGATGATCAGGATCATTATCTTTCCTCCGTCATGTGCCATGCCCGATGAAACGGCTGAAGCAATGCTGTCGGTAAGGATCCTGATGAGCCAGATAAATGCCAGGGGCATGATACTCCTTAGTATGGAGATCACCGTATTTAAGGCTGCCCATAGCGGAGAGCTTTTCCAGACGAGCCTGAGCGCTTCAAAAAACAGCCTGAGCTTTTTCCCTGGCCGGCTCAGATCAATTTTCTTACTTTCTTCCATAAACTGATTCCAATAACCCTTCCTCTGTTTGTAAAGTATCGGGGTCTGCTTTGTATCCTTATATCTGCCGGTATCCTGTTTTCAGCCGTTGTGTCGGAGCCGGTCACCCTTCCTGCAATTCTTCCTTCAGGCAGCGGGATATCGGATATCATATTGCTGTCGCCACGTGCAACAAACATTTTTTGTCCGTTTTTCCTGATGAACTTCACCAGCCTGTGAATGATCAGTCCATGGCCCGTGCTGATGGCAATGATCTCACCCGGAACAGGCATTCCCTTAACTGAGATTGGTTCAATAAGCAGGAGTGAACCCGGTCTTATATTCGGGAACATGCTGTAGCCATGCGCCTTGATCCGGATGTTTTTTCCTTCCTTAAGCAGGTTCAGCCCCGCATTCTTCACCATATCGCGCCTGTCCTGATCAGTCATTATCCCGTAGTATAAGGTCCATAACACTTTTGTCGGGTTTAAAGGAAAGCCTTGAAACCGGGATTTTTTCACATAAACCGTTCACTGAATTCATCAGTCGTGCAATAAGGCTGCTATTCCAAGAATGCTGGATGCAGTTAGCCAACAGTCTGCCGGCTGCACCTGAGCCTTTTATCGGGAGAGCAGTGTTTTCCTGTCCGTGTTCGATAAGGAAAATTTTTGTCAGGGGAGCGGATAGCGGTCTGTCGTCTTCATACACAGGAGTATTGAACATGAAGTAACCATCGCCCTGTTTTTTGATGATCAGCCTGTCGTCATGGATAACTGTGGCCCCGCCGGCTGCCCATATACCTGCCATAGTGCTCTTACCCCTGCCAGATATGCCGCTGAAAAGATAGCCTTTGCCGTCCTTGTTCACTCCGGAGGCGTGTATCATAATGTCGCCCTTGATAGCAGTAAGATAGTAAAGGATCAGTCCGTCGAGTGGATATTCTGCCGGTTCTGAATTCTTATCATTCTCTCCTGTCCATAAATTCCATACGGTATCTGAAAGAGAGAACATAAGGCAGGAAGGCCTGTTACAGGAAGAGAGGAGGGACTCAGTTTTTATAAATAATGAATCGTTGGCTTTCCAGATGCTCCAGAGTTCAGAACCGTTCTCTGTCATTTCCCCGGTAAAAATACACGACGGAGCCCTGAATACCATTTCAGAGGCTTCAGGCATTATGCAGTTTCCTGGATGGACAGTGATGATAATATCGCAGGCAGGATCATTGTCAAGGTAGTTGAGGAACCTTTTTGACACTGCCAGACCGGGGCCGTCGGAGTCTGCCCTGAAACCGATCCTGTAACCTGCTATTACCAACCTGAAGTATCTCATGTCTGTTCACTGCTTTCACCGGATTCAATAACCAGAAATTTTTGCATGTCATCTGCAAATGACAGAACATCCGAAACGGCATCATCATACTCTACTTCGTATTCATTTGCAAGTGCACCTGCTATATCCTCAAGACTATTCTTCCCGTCTATATGTTCCCAGATAAATGCCCCCGTATCATTTAGAGTAAACATACTGTCCATATCGGCAATATTGTTGGTAACCGGCACCAGCAGATATTCATTGCCGCTCCTGGTCGCCACTACTGAAGGTACATGGGAAGGAATTGATCTGAGTTCAGGCATATCCCGTTTTTAAATATCAAATTTATTAAAATTTCGCAGGGCTATGCTAAAAGGAAGGTCGTATCAATCAGTTGATCCATTCTGAATTCCGATTCAGTTACTGTTTTGAAAATCCTGAAGGTATATTTGTCTCTAATTTATGCTGATTATCAGTTGCATAAAGTAACAGGAGATTGATCTGTTGAAATTCCGTGTTTTGTTCGCGGGATCAGAAAATTCTCCTTGCCGAAAAGGCAGGCAGAAGCCAGATCCCTTTTCCGGGGTTGGAATTCAGGCCGGCCGACAGTTTTTTATTTACCATGAGGTTCTGAGGCATCAGGTTTACATTCCATCTGCTGTGCCATGCAGGATCCAGCCAGGCAGTTTTATTTGAATTCCTGTAAATATTTGCCAGAATAGCGTATGTGGCCATTCCTCCCGCGTATCCTGTAATATAATATGGGGTTGAATGGTTGAGATTGAAGATGGCTGCCACGCCGCACGGCCTTCTGTCCATGGTTTGTTCATTCCGAGATAAAATCCCAGCCTTCCCAGACCTATGCTTGAAAGGGTGGAAAGACCCAGAATCACCTTACCATCATTTTCGCTGTTTCCCATGATCAGAAAGCCAAGCGCCATTCCCTGTAAACCAACGGTCGATCTGCCATGGATTGAAAGAGCAAGTGCATTGTATGTCCTCGGTCATTTGTTTGATTTTCAGTCGGAAGGAGGGGGGATCGCGCCGCTGATTCTCAAAAGTGCAGAAACCCGGATTTCATATTGTACGTTTTCGTACCTTCGCAAAAATTACTTTATGAGCAAAAAAGGAAGGGATAAAAATCGTAACGGATTAAATAAAGAAGCGCTTATCGGACAGGTATATAACCTTCTGTTAAAGAATCCAGAGCACGGGTTCAACTACAAGCAGATTTCGAAAAGACTGAATATAACCGATTCGGGTGCCAGACAACTTATCAACGTGATACTTCGTGAACTTGCCGAACAGGGGCAGGCACAGGAGGTTTATCCCGGTAAATTCAGGGCCAGGGCAGGTAAGGGATATGTGATAGGTAAAGTCGATATGACAAGGATGGGATATGGGTTCATCACCACCGATGAGCTCGAAGATGATGTTTTTGTTTCGGCGAATAATCTTAAAACGGCTCTTCATGGCGACACTGTCAAGGTCAAGTTGTATGCGAGGAGGAAGGGAGCGCGACCGGAAGGTGAAGTTGTGGAGATAATGGAAAGGTGGAGAACCTCATTCGTGGGCACTGTGGAGATTATGCCGAATTTTGCTTTCCTGATCCCCGATAACAAGAACATGCCTTTTGATCTGTTTATACCCACATCAATGCTGAACGGGGCGCAGCAGGGACAGAAAGCTGTTGCCAGGGTAACTGACTGGGATACCAAATCAAAAAATCCTGTGGCTGAGATTATCAATGTTCTGGGTTTCCCGGGTCTGCATGAGACGGAAATACATGCCATTCTCGCGGAATTTGAGCTTCCGGCAACTTTCACGGAAGAGGTTGAGGAGGATGCGGAGAAGATATCAGGAGAGATAACGGGAAAGGATATTACGGAAAGACGTGATTTCAGATCAGTGCCGACATTTACAATCGATCCGGAGGATGCCAAGGACTTTGACGATGCTCTCTCGCTTAAAAAGCTCGATAACGGCAACTGGGAGGTAGGAGTGCACATAGCAGATGTTACCCATTATGTCACCGAAGGTACTATTGTTGAGCAGGAAGCTAAACAGAGGGCTACCTCAGTATATCTTGTCGACAGGGTAGTGCCGATGTTACCGGAACGGCTGTCGAATCATATCTGTTCACTTAATCCTTTCGAGGAGAAGCTTACATATTCGGCTGTTTTTGAGATTAATGACAAAACAGAAGTAGTTTCTGACTGGTTTGGCCGGACAATAATAAAGTCAGACAGGCGCTTTTCCTATAATGACGCTCAACTGGTCATCGATACGGGAGAAGGGGATATGAAAGAACAGGTCCTGGCTCTTAATAATATGGCTCAGCAATTCAGGAAAAAACGGTTTGCTGCCGGAGCTTTCGCATTTGAGAAAACCGAGGTGAGATTCGATCTTGATGAGAACGGAAAGCCGACAGGCATCAGATTCAGGGAAATGGGAACGGCAAACCAGCTTGTTGAAGAGTTCATGCTTCTGGCAAATAAACATGTGGCCGAATTTGTGGGTAAAAAGCTTAAAGGCAAAACGTTTGTGTACCGTATCCATGACAAGCCCGATCCGGAAAAGCTGAGCAATTTCAGCCATTTCATTTCCCGGTTCGGATACAAACTTGGAGAGGAAGGGCAAAGTCCGCTGCCAAAAGCGATGAATAAGCTGCTACGATCAGTTGAAGGTAAAAAAGAACAGAATCTTATTGAGACTCTTGCATTAAGATCTATGGCAAAAGCCGTTTATTCGACTGAAAATATTGGACATTATGGTCTGGCATTCAAACATTATACTCATTTCACATCTCCAATCCGCCGTTATCCCGATATGATGGTTCACCGGTTGTTGTCAGCCTATCTGGCACATGAGAACCCTGGGTCGGAAGAGACTTACGAGAAATTGTGCGACCACTCCTCAAAAATGGAAAGGCTTGCCAGCGAAGCAGAAAGAGCTTCGGTCAAATACAAGCAGGTCGAATATATGAGTGAAAAGACAGGAATGGTTTTCGAAGGGGTGATCTCGGGTGTAACTGAATGGGGTATTTATGTGGAGGTCATTGAAAACCAGTGTGAAGGGATGATCCATATCCGTGAGCTGGCTGACGATTTCTATGAGTATGATGAAGAGAACTATTGTCTGAGAGGACGATCGAATGGCAAGGAATATACGCTCGGTGACAGGGTGAATATAGAGGTTGTAAAAGCTGATCTTCAGAAAAAACAGCTCGATTACAGGATCGTGAACTGAAAATCACACTGACCGGTCCTTTTCTATCAGCTTAAGTAGTTCATTGGGGGCATCATCTTCGGGAATATTCTTCAGAACGGGTATCATTCCACGGTAGATATGCACTTTCCCGCTGGCTGCTCCCACATAGCCATAATCTGCACCTGCCATTTCTCCGGGTCCGTTGACAATACAGCCCATTACGGCAATCTTCAGACCCTTGAGATGACCTGTTGCAGCTTTTACTTTATGTACAGCTTCCTGAAGATTGAATTTTGTCCTGCCACAGGTAGGACATGAAAGGTACATTGTCCTGGTGATCCGTGTTTCCGTGCATTGCAATATCGAAAATGCCGTTTCCGTGACTTGCTTTAAGCCTATTTCACCGGCATTATGCAGACAAATACCGGCGATCTTTCGGTCGTTCAGATACCTGCCGAGTAGCGCGGCTGCCATGATGCCAAGATTTTCAGGATCATTTTCCCTGAAGACCGGATTAAGGATGACGCTGTGCCCGGTCTTGTTCTCCTCCAGTGTTGCAAGAAACCGATCGGCTGCATATTTTTCCCTGTAAGGGTCGAATGTGAATATAAAAACTGCAGTTGCAGGATCAGGTTCCTTCAGGAACCGTGGGTCGAAATGAGAGCCTGTAAGAAGGAAGTTGCACTTTCCATGTCTTGTACTGTTCTCATAAAATGTCTCGGGGGAGAACAGCGGAAATATGTCCTCGTACTCAGAATGTACGAACCATTTTTTGTATGGCAGTATCAGTGCGGCATCATCGGGTATGACTGATGGCAATCCGGATGCAATTACGAAATCTGCAGTCCCGTCTGTCCGGTTCAGTTCTCCGGTTTCTTTACCGGAGGCATATCCGGCATCCTGCCAGTCTTCTTTATCAATATCATGATAATGGGCCAGGTTGGTAATGACAGCCGGGCCATTGATCTTTTTCAGGATCTCAGGTTTTTGTGAAGGATTGCCTTCAGCGAACAGCCCGCCTCTGCCTTCAGGCGCTGATCCCCTTGGATAGAAGTCGGCTATTTTCCTAGCAACAGGGATCTCTTTTTCAGGATCTTCAGATAATGAAACCCTGATCGTATCTCCGATCCCCTCTGCCAGGAGGGCGCCAATCCCTGCAGCTGATCTTATTCGACCGTCTTCTCCCTCGCCGGCTTCTGTAACGCCAAGATGAAGCGGATAAGCCATGTCACCTTTTTGCATTGAACTTACAAGTTGCCTGGTCGCTTCAATCATGACAGCAGTATCTGACGATTTCATGGACAGAACAATGTCATTGAAATTCTCCGCCCTGAAGATGTTTATAAATTCCAGTGCAGAAGCCACCATGCCGGCCGGGGGTATTGCCATATCTCGTCATGATACGGTCTGAGAGAGAGCCGTGATTTATCCCTATCCTGATTACGGTTTTATTTTCCCTGCATATATTGATAAGGGGAAGAAGTCTTTCATGTGTTTTTTCCAGCTCTTCCCTGTATTCCTGTTCAGTAAGTTCAACCTTTTCAAAAGCTGCTCTTTTATCAGTATAATTTCCGGGGTTGATCCTGACCTTTTCCACGATCCTGGCTGCTGTTTCAGCTGCCGCAGGATTGAAATGGATATCAGCTATCAAAGGTGTTTGAAAACCTGCCTTTCTGAGCTCTTTTTTTATTTCCTCCAGGTTAGAAGCTTCCCTGATACCCTGGGCCGTCAGCCTGACAAAGTCGGCCCCGGCTTCTATGATCCTTATGCACTGTGCAACAGAGGCATTGGTATCGAGCGTGTCGGTATTTGTCATCGACTGGATACGGATCGGATGTCCGGCACCGAGAGGAACAGATCCGATCAGTACGGGACGGGAAATATATGGGATATTATATCCGGAATTCATCATATATCATTTTATCCGTCAGGTGCAGAGCCCCTGTTATCATTCTCTTTCCCAGTCGGCTCCGTCCTTCCTGTCTTTCAGGAGAATGCCTATATCCTTCAGCATCTGCCGTATCTTGTCAGAAGCCTCCCATTCCTTCCTGTTCTTTGCATCCTGTCTCAGTCCAACGATAATATCCATCAGTCCGGCAGTAAGCTTCTCATCTTCCAGTCCTTTTGATTCATCCTTCAGTCCGAGGATTCCGAAGATAAAGAGGTCAAAGAGTTTCTTCAGTTCTTCAAGTCCGTCGAGGTCTATTTTCCCTGTTCCATCAGCTACAGAATTTATGAATCTTACAGCGTCGAACAGATGTGACAGGAGTATAGGACTGTTAAGATCATCATTAAGAGCTTCATAGCATTTCTCTCTGAATGCGGCAATATCAAAATCTGAGATTTCAGATGCCCTGAGCTTATTGAGGATTGTATTTGCTTTCAGCAATTTTTGAAGACCTTTTTCGGCTGCCTGAAGAGCTTCATTTGAAAAATCGACAGTGCCGCGGTAATGGGCCTGCAGGATAAAGAACCTGATGGTCATTGGCGAATATGCCTGCCGGAGCAGGGGATGGTCGCCGCTGAACAGCTGATCGAGGGTGATGAAATTGCCAAGCGATCTGGCCATCTTCTGTCCGTTGATGGTGATCATATTGTTATGAATCCAGTAGCGGACCGATTCTTTGCCATTGGCGGCGGTTGACTGGGCTATTTCACATTCATGATGAGGGAAGATAAGATCCATTCCGCCCCCGTGAATATCGAACACTTCGCCAAGGTATTTTGTGCTCATCGCAGAGCATTCGAGGTGCCAGCCGGGGAAACCGAGGCTCCATGGTGAAGGCCATTTCATAATATGATCCGGTGCGGCCTTCTTCCAGAGAGCAAAATCGAAGGAATTCCGTTTTTCATCCTGACCGTCCAGTTCCCTGGTATTGCTTTGCAGGTCATCAAGAACACGTCCGGATAGTTTCCCATAGTTGAATTCCGAATTGTACTTTACAACATCGAAGTATACTGATCCGTTGACAACATAGGCAAAGCCTTTGTCAATTATCTGGCGTATCATCTCCTGTTGTTCTATTATATGACCGCTTGCCCTTGGTTCAATGGATGGCGGGAGGGTATTAAGCTGTTCAAGATTATGGTGGTAAGTATTCAGATACTTCTGGACGACCTCCATAGGTTCAAGTTGTTCCTGTTTTGCCTTCCTGGCAATCTTGTCTTCCCCTTCCCCGGTTGTTTCATTCTCTAAGTGTCCGACATCGGTAATGTTCCTGACATATCGGACCTTATATCCCAGGTGAAGGAGGTATCTGAACAAAAGGTCGAATAATATTGCAGGGCGTGCGTGGCCCAGATGAGCATTACTGTAAACTGTCGGTCCGCAGACATAGAGCCCGACAAAAGGTGAATGCAATGGTTCGAAGATCTCTTTCTTCCTGTTGATGGTGTTATATAGGGAAAGCTTGCTTTGCATAAAAAACAGTTTATCCCGCAAAAATAAGGTAAATATTAGTTTCATGCCTAATCAGCAGACCAATATCCATAAATCAATATTTTGTTATTCTGAAAATCCTTTTTACCTTTGAAGCCTGAAAAAATCAGGATTTTTGAAATCGACTCATCTCATACACAACAATTTCATTATGCCTCTTATGCCTATGTGCATGCGCAGGCAGGAAATCTGATTTCCGCTTCTCCATTGCATTATTTATTCGCCGGAATTATTGATTCTCAGCTGATTTATCTATATCCGGTAATTTAGGAATTCAAAAATAAGTAAGAAATATGTCACGAAAAGTAAAATTTGAAACATTGCAGGTACATGCAGGGCAAAAGCCTGACAAGGAAACTCTTTCAAGGGCAGTACCGCTTTATCAGACGTCATCCTATGTATTCAGGGATGCAAAACATGCAGCAGATCTTTTTGATCTGGCCGAGCCTGGGAATATTTATACCAGGATCAATAATCCTACTACCGAGGTTTTCGAGAAGAGGGTCGCTGCGCTGGAGGGGGGAGTAGCTTCCCTTGCTGTCTCATCGGGTCATGCAGCACAGTTCATTGCTCTTACGACCATTATGAGAAACGGCGATAATTTTGTCAGTTCACCATTCCTTTACGGTGGTTCACATAACCAGTTCAAGGTCACACTTGCCAATTTCGGTCTGGAGGCAAGGATCGCAGATGATCTGGAACCGGAGTCTTTTGCTAAACTTATTGATGGAAAAACCAAGGCGCTTTATGTTGAGACCATAGGCAATCCGGCATTCAACATACCTGATTTTGAAAAATTATCAAAGCTTGCTTCCGGCATTGGCATTCCTCTTATTGTTGACAACACATTCGGAGGCTGTGGATATCTGTGCCGGCCAATCGAATATGGAGCAGATATTGTTGTCGAATCGGCTACAAAATGGATAGGAGGGCATGGTACCAGCATAGGAGGGGTGATAACGGATGCAGGGAATTTCAACTGGAGCAATGGCAATTTCCCGGTGTTTACCAGGCCTGCTGAAGGGTATCACGGGAAGATTTTCGGTGAGATATATTCCAAGAATTCTCCTCTGGGAAATATAGCGTTTATAGTTAAAGCCCGCGTTGAAGGATTAAGGGATCTCGGACCGGCAATAAGTCCGTTCAATTCGTTCCTTCTTCTGCAGGGTCTGGAAACTCTTTCGATCCGGATGGAGCGTCATATTCAGAATACTTTGGCGCTTGCAGAATGGCTGCAGGCCCAGCCCGCTGTGGAAAAGGTTATATATCCCGGCCTTCCCGGGAATCCATATTATGAAAGGGCAATAAAATACCTTCCGAAAGGCGCCGGAGGTGTTCTGAGCTTTGTTCTTAAGGGAGAACCGTCAAAAGCGGTTAAGCTTGTCGAGTATCTTGAGCTTGTCAGTCACCTGGCTAACGTGGGAGATGCCAAAACCCTTATTATACAGCCTTCGGCAACAACCCATTCCCAGCTTTCGGCAGAAGAACAGCTGGCTGCAGGAATTGAGCCCGGGCTGTTCAGGGTATCTGTAGGAATTGAACATATCGATGATATTATCTATGATTTTGACCAGGCTTTCAAAAAGGTTCTTCAGTAAGACATAAAGCTGATATAAATGACAAGAGAGAAACTCAGAATAGGGATGTTCGGTTACGGTTGTGTGGGTCAGGGCCTGCACGACGTTCTGAACAGCAGCGAAGGATTCAAGGCTGATATAGTAAGGATCTGTGTTAAGGACAAACACAAAAAGAGAAGGATCCCTATGTCAAATTTTACATTCGACAAGGACGAGATCCTTAATGATCCCTCCATTAACCTGATCGTCGAGCTTATAGATAATGCAGATGAAGCTTTCGGGATAGTAACTACTGCCATGAAAAACGGCAAGAATGTTGTATCCGCCAACAAGATGATGATCGCCAAACATTTCAGGGAGCTCGTGGAAATGCAATCCCGGTATGGCGTATCGCTTCTGTATGAGGCATCAGCCGGAGCGAGCATTCCCATCATAAGGAACCTGGAAGAGTATTATGACAATGAACTTCTGCATTCCCTGAGAGGCATACTTAACGGCACGACAAATTATATCCTGACTAAGATGCACAATGAGGGCATACAGTATGATGAAGCTTTAAAGGAAGCTCAGCTTCTGGGATTCGCTGAATCTGACCCAACTCTGGATGTTGATGGCTGGGATGCAAAGTACAAGTTATGTATCATAACCGGTCATGCCTACGGGCTCTTCCTGGAGCCTGATGAAGTATTCCATTACGGGATCAGATCGATTTCAAAATTCGATATCCAGTATGCCAAGGAAAAAGGTTTCAAGATAAAACTGGTCCCATATGTTGGGAAAATTAACGGTAATGCCATCACCAGCTTTGTTCTGCCAAGATTTATTTCATCAGACAAATATCTCTATAATGTTGATAATGAATATAACGGGGTGATCACAGAGGCCGCATTTGCTGACAAACAATTCTTCAGCGGAAAAGGAGCAGGCGGGCATGCCACAGGCAGCGCCGTGCTGTCGGATATATCGGCAAACAGCTATGGCTACCGTTATGAATATAAAAAATTTCAGCAGGGCACAATTTCAAAATACACCCGTAATCATAAACTTGAGATTTACCTCAGATACAAGGATGAGAAAGACAGGGAGCAATTCAGGTTTGAGGAAGTTTCGGAATATTTCAGCGGAAGATCTTTCAAATATGTTATCGGTTTGGTAAATCTTGAACAACTTTATGCTCTCAGGGAACAACTTGGCCGGATGGATGTTTTTATAGTGAACACCGGCAGAAAAGTGGAATAACAGCCTGCCTGGCTCTTTATTCCTGCATTTGCTGAATGTTTAATCTTTCCCGGAAGGGTTTTCTCCTGATACGGAGGCCGCAAAGGATTGTATTACAGAAGTATTTCTTTGATTACTTTTGTATAATTTAATGTACTTTGTTATCTGGGAATAATAAAGATGGTAACTAATTGCTGAATAAACTGAAAACCGTATTGAATAAAAAGATCGGAGATATTATCGGAACGAGGATACTTATCCTTGATGGTGCAATGGGGACTATGATCCAGAAGAACCGGTTCACCGAGAGTGATTTTCGCGGCGAAAGATTCAGGGATCATTCGTATTCACAAAAGGGGAACAACGACCTGCTGACGCTTACCAGACCTGATGCAATAAAGAAGATCCATCTTGAGTATCTGCAAGCCGGAGCGGATATCATAACTACCAACACCTTCAATTCAAACCGGATCTCCATGTCCGACTATGGCATGGAGGATCTTGTTTATGAATTGAATGTGAAGGCTGCTAATCTGGCGTCAGAGGCTGTTTCAGGGTTTGAACAGTCAGGAAACAGCGGGCCGCATTTCATTGCCGGTACTCTGGGGCCGACTAACCGGACCGCCTCCATGTCGGCCGATGTGAATGATCCCGGAGCAAGGTCCGTTACCTTCGATCAGCTCACGGAAGCATATTCGGAGCAGGTCAGGGGACTGATTGACGGTGGAGCGGATATCCTTCTGGTCGAAACCATTTTTGATGTTCTCAACTGCAAAGCTGCACTTTTTGCCATTGAGCTGGTATTTGAGGAGAAGAACAGGCGTTTACCGGTCATGGTTTCAGGAACCATAACTGATGCCAGCGGAAGGACACTTACTGGTCAGACGCTCGAAGCTTTCATGATCTCCGTTTCGCATTTTCCCTTGCTGAGCATCGGGCTGAACTGTGCACTGGGAGCTGAGCAGCTGAGACCTTTCATCGAGGAACTGTCGGCCAAAACAGGCTTTTATGTCTCGGTTCATCCAAATGCCGGTCTGCCAAACCAGTTCGGGGAATATGATCAGAGCGCCGAGTTCATGGCTTCCATAGCAGAAGACTTCATGAAGGAGGGATGGGTGAACATAATCGGAGGCTGCTGCGGCACCACCCCACTGCATATCAGGAAGATCGCTGAAATTGCAGAAAAATATAAACCGCGTAAGAAGCCGGAGATTAAGAAATTCACAAGACTTAGCGGACTTGAAGCCCTTGTCATTACACCGGAAACCAATTTCATAAATATAGGTGAAAGGACAAATGTATCAGGATCGATAAAATTTGCCCGTCTCATAAGGGACGAAAAATACGATGAAGCTCTTGCCGTTGCAAGGAACCAGGTTGAAGGCGGGGCCAATATCATCGATATATGTATGGATGAAGCCATGCTCGATTCTGAGAAGGCAATGGTCCGGTTTGTCAACCTTGTGATGTCGGAGCCGGATATTGCCAGACTTCCCCTGATGATAGATTCTTCGAAATGGAGCGTAATAGAATCGGCTCTTAAATGTATCCAGGGCAAATCGGTGGTGAATTCTATCAGCCTGAAGGAAGGTGAAGAAGTATTTCTGAAGCACGCCAGACTCCTGAGAAAGTACGGAGCGGCAGTGGTAGTGATGCTGTTCGATGAAGAAGGACAGGCTGATACATTTGAAAAAAGGATTAAGGTGGCTGAAAGGTCATACCGGATACTCACGGAGGAAATAGGCTTTCCTCCGGAGGATATTATTTTCGATCCCAATGTTCTTGCCGTTGCAACAGGGATCGATGAACATAATGAATATGCAGTCAACTACATCAGGGCGACAGAATGGATAAAAATGAATCTTCCTTACAGCAAGGTAAGCGGAGGTATCAGCAACCTTTCCTTTTCATTCAGGGGCACAGATAAAGTGAGGGAGGCAATGCACTCTGTCTTTCTTTATCATGCCATTAAGGCAGGAATGGATATGGCCATTGTCAATCCTGGAATGTTGCAGGTCTATACTGAGATTGATCCTGTTCTGCTGCAGCTGACAGAAGATGTAATACTCAACAGGAGGAGAGATGCCACTGAACGGCTTGTAAAATTTGCAGAAGGGATCAAGGCGGAAGGGAAGAAGGAAGAAAAGGCGAACGAATGGAGACTGCTTCCCGTGACAGACAGGATAAAGCATTCACTGATAAGAGGGATTGATGAGTTCATTGAACAGGACGTGGAAGAGGCAAGATCGCTCTTCAGACGTTCGATAGAGCTAATTGAAGGACCATTGATGGGTGGTATGAATGAGGTCGGGGATCTGTTCGGATCAGGAAAGATGTTTCTGCCGCAAGTGGTAAAGAGCGCCCGGGTGATGAAAAAAGCAGTTTCAAAGCTTGCTCCGTATATTGAGCAGGAGAGTGAGGGCGAGGAGAAAAAGATCGCTGGACGGGTGCTCCTGGCTACTGTAAAGGGAGATGTTCATGATATCGGAAAGAATATCGTAGGTGTGGTTCTTTCTTGTAATAATTATGAGATAGAAGATCTGGGTGTAATGGTACCTGCCGACAGGATTCTTGATACGGCACTTAAAAATAACGTGGACATTATCGGTCTCAGCGGACTCATAACCCCATCGCTCGAAGAGATGGTTCATGTCGCTTCGGAGATGGAACGCAGGAAGATAAAGATCCCGTTACTGATAGGAGGAGCAACCACCTCAGAGATACATGCAGCTGTCAAGGTTGCACCGGCGTATTCAGGAACTGTCGTTCACGTGAAGGATGCTTCAAAGGCAGCCGGTGTTATTTCCTCTCTGCTGCAGAAAGATAACAGCGGTTTTACCAAAGGAATAAAGGACAAGTATTCAAGGATGAGGGAGGACCATGCCGCACGGCAGACAGTGAGAAATCTTCTTCCCATTGGCCAGGCCAGAAGGAACATGCTCCCGACAGACTGGAAGACGTATAAGATCTTTAAACCTCTTCAACCCGGGTTGCATCAGCTGAATGAGATCAGTCTGGAGCTTCTTGCAGAATATATTGACTGGACCTTTTTCTTCTTTTCCTGGAAGCTTTCCGGGAAGTATCCGTCTATATTCGATGATCCGCTCAAAGGCCCCGAAGCCAGGAAGCTGTATGACGATGCTCTGCACTATTTAAAGATCATCATTGATAAAAAGATTATTACTGCAAGGGGAGTTTTCGGGTTATTCCCTGCTGAATCAGTCGGGGATGATGTAAATATTTATGTTCCCCGTAAAAATGGTATTGAAAAGACAACGCTCAGGTTCCTGAGGAACCAGGAACAGAAGGAAACGAATGTTCCTAATCTTTGCCTTTCCGATTATGTTGCGCCGGCAGGTTCTGCACTGAAGGATCATATCGGACTTTTTACTGTAACGGTTTCTATTGATAATGAGGCAGTGAAGGAATACAACGATGATGATTATGCTTCCATAATGATCAGGATCCTCAGCGACAGGATAGCGGAAGCAGCAGCAGAATGGTTACATGAGAGGATACGTAAGGAATACTGGGGTTATGCATCAGGTGAGAAACTTACAATTGATGAGATCCTCAGGGCGAAATATACCGGGATAAGACCTGCACCGGGTTATCCTGCATGTCCCGATCATACGGAAAAACGAGTTATCTTTGATGTCCTTGAAGCGGAGAAGCTTATCGGTGTCGCGCTGACCGAGAATTTTGCGATGGTTCCGCCTGCATCTGTAAGCGGATATGTTTTTTCGCATCCGGCTTCAGCCTATTTCAATGTCGGGAAAATAGGCGCCGACCAGTTGGCTGACTATGCTTCAAGGAAGAATATGACAGGAGAAGAGGCTGCAAGATGGCTTGCCCCTAATTTATGACAGAAAGAAATGAGTGTAATTGACAAAATCAGGACAGCGAAAAGTCCGCTTTTCACATTTGAACTGCTTCCTCCGCTGAAGGGGCACAGTATTGAAAGAATCTATACTGCAATTGAAAGATTACTGGAGTTCAATCCGGCTTATATTAACTTCACATCTCACCGCAATGAGACCATATATCATGAAAGGCCCGACGGGCTTCTTGAAAAAAAGGTGGTGCGTCTGAGACCCGGAACGATTGCACTTGCTGCTGCAGTAAAGTACAAGTATAATATTACCGTGGTGCCGCATATTCTCTGTGGCGGATTCACCAAAGAAGAGACCGAGAATGTTCTGATCGAGATGAAATTTCTGGGTATTGATGATGTTCTTGCACTACGTGGTGATCCTCAGAAGGGAAGCCGGAGATTCATCCCTGAGAAGGATGGTCATCCGAACACTGTTGAGCTGGTGAGGCAGATTGTAAACATGAATAACGGGAAATATCTCGAGGAGACCCTGGAAGAAACATCTCCGACCAATTTCTGCGTCGGGGTTGCAGGATATCCGGAGAAGCATTTTGAAGCGGCTAACAGGCAGGTTGATATCGAGAATCTTAAGCATAAGATCGATGCGGGGGCAAGTTATATAGTGACCCAGCTGTTTTTTGATAATGCTGAATTTTTCAGATTCAGGGAAGAATGCAGGGCTGCAGGAATAACTGTTCCGATTATTGCGGGTATCAAGCCGATCTCCGCCCTTAATGATATAAAACTTCTACCGCAGGTATTCCATATAGACCTGCCGACCGAGCTGTTCTCTGCCGTTCAGAAATGCAAAAACGACAGTGAGGCACGTGAGGTAGGGATTGAATGGACAACCATGCAATCGAAGGCATTGCTAAAAGAAGGCGTCCCCGGGATACATTATTACACTCTCGGTCGTTCGGATAATATTGCCAGGATTGTAAAGGCTTCTTTTTAACGGCCAAGGGCCGAGGCAATTGCCCTGATGTGAGCTGGTGTTGTGCCGCAGCATCCTCCGATAATATTTACTCCTGCCTTTACCAGTTCAGGGACAAATGAGGCCATTAGTTCAGGTGTTTCACGGAATACCGTCTGTCCGTCAGAAAATTCGGGCATACCTGCATTGGCCTGAATTATGACCGGGACGATGGCATCAGCCTTTCTTATAGCAAGAAGAACGCCTGTCATCTCTTTTATCCCGTTACCACAGTTTGATCCGATAATATGTGCTCCGGCATCTTTCATGGCAGTCACCATATCTTCCGGAGAGATTCCCATCATGGTATGAAATCCGCCGTCAGGATCACCTGAAAAGGTCATGGTGACAATGACGGTGCAGTTTGTATTTTCCCTGGCTGCCCTGACAGCTATTGAAGCTTCATCGGCAGCTGTCATGGTTTCAATAATGATAATGTCGGCGCCACCTTTTTCCAGAGCGGCAGCCTGTTCGCTGAAGGCATCGTACAGTTCATCTTCTGTGACATCACCCATCATCAGCATCCTGCCTGTAGGTCCGATGGAACCGGCCACGTGCCTGTCATTTCCGGCAACCTCACGGTATATCTCTGCCGCGATCCGGTTTAACTCTTCCACTTTCTTCGTAAGACCGTATCGCGACAGTTTGATGCAGTTGCCTCCGAAGCTGTTGGTTGTGATTATATCCGACCCGGCCTGAAGGTACAAAGCGGCAATTTCCCTGAGTTCATTCCTGTGAGTGATATTCCACATTTCAGGACATTCGCCTGCGCTGAGACCTTTAGCCTGAAGCATGGTTCCGAGTGCCCCATCTGACAGAAGGATCACTCCTGGTCTGAGTTTCTCCAGAATATTCATATTAATTCCTTTCTGAAAATTTTAAACCGGTATAAGTGCTTCAGGAAACTATCCTTTGTCTGTGACGGTTTCCCGAAGAATGGCTATGGATCATCCTAAATTGAATTCCTTTTTGATTTTGTCGACGTAGTCAAGTTTTTCCCAGGCAAAAAATTCTACTTTCTTTTTGTAGGCTTTTTTACCATTATGATTCAAAACTCTTGGTTGACTGCCGGGTACTTCATAATAAACTTCCACCTCGCTGGTATAGCTTTCATGTCCGAAATGGCCGTATGTTGAGGCTTGAACGAACACAGGATTTTTCAATCCGAACCTTTTGACAATTGAATACGGACGAAGGTCGAAGAGGTCTTTGATCCTGAGTGCGATCTCCCCGTCGGGGAGAATTTCTCCTTTACTGTTTTTAACCTTGGCTGTGCCGTAGGTATTCACGAACAGACCAACAGGCTGAGCTACTCCGATTGCATAGGCAACCTGGATCAGAGCCTGGTCGCATATTCCGGCTGCCACCATATTCTTGGCGATGTGACGTGCAGCATAGGCAGCCGACCTGTCGACCTTTGAAGAATCTTTTCCGGAAAATGCACCACCGCCATGGGCGCCATGTCCTCCGTAAGTATCGACAATAATCTTCCGGCCGGTAAGACCGGTGTCACCATGAGGGCCTCCGATCACGAATTTGCCGGTCGGATTGACATGGAGGATAGTATCATTCCTGAAAAGTTTCTGGATCCTTTCCGGGAGAAGTTTTTTTACTCTGGGGAAAAGGATTGTTTCAATATCATTTTTGATCTTTTCCTGCATTGCTTTTTCAGCAACTTTATCAGCCTCATCCGAACTGTCTTTGGGACGAATGAATTCATCGTGCTGGGTGCTGATGACAATGGTATCGATCCTTACCGGCTGGTTATTATCGTCATATTCAACAGTGACCTGTGATTTGCTGTCGGGACGGAGATAGAGCATCTGTTTCCCTTCCTTCCTGATTGCAGCAAGTTCGAAAAGAAGCCTGTGAGCCAGTTCGATGGTCAGCGGCATATAATTATCCATTTCGCGGCATGCGAATCCGAACATCATCCCCTGATCTCCTGCTCCCTGATCTTCAGGATTTTCACGCACAACACCCTGATTGATGTCGCTCGACTGTTCATGTATTGTAGATATCACTCCGCAGGAATCGCAATCAAAACGGTATTCGGCCTTTGTGTAACCGATATTCCTGATGACCTTACGGGCTGTTTCCTGAACATCCACCCATCCCTCGGTTCTTACTTCGCCGCCACAAACCACCAGTCCGGTGGTTACAAATGTTTCACATGCCACTTTAGATTCGGGGTCCCATCTGAGAAATTCGTCAAGCAGAGCATCTGAGATCTGGTCGGCTACCTTATCCGGATGACCCTCGGAAACTGATTCAGAAGTAAATAAATATGCCATAATTATCAATTAAGATTCCGGTTAATAAATATATGGATAGGGTTTTAGTTGAAAGAATGAGGACGGAATGCATGTTTTAGCATTTTTTCCTGTGGTTGCAATCAGCTCAAATCTATCCACCAGTATACAATGGGACAAAGCAAACAAAAAAAAACGTAAAAACAAAATCTTTAGCCTCCTGTCAGTTGTCTGAAAACTTCTTCGAGATTGTTTTCATTCCTTTGAAGGGAGAGGACAGTCAGATTGTTGCTGACGGCGAATCTGAAAACTTCGGGCCTTATATCAGCTTCTCCTGATGCTTCGATCTGCCAGATACTGTCCTTTATCCGGCTGACTTTTAAAACTCCGGGAATTGTTCCCGGATCAACGGTACCGATATCACCGGAAAACTCGACCTGGATGATCTGCAGGGGACGTTTGATTTTTCCGTAGATATCGTCTTTTTCTTCATTGGCGACTATTTTCCCCTTATCGATAATAATTACTCTGTCACAGATGGCTTCCACTTCCTGCATTATATGGGTGGATAGCATAACAGTTTTTTCCTTTCCCGTCTCCTTGATAAGATTTCTGATTTCGACAATCTGGTTCGGATCAAGTCCCGTTGTTGCCTCGTCAAATATCAGAACCGACGGATTGTGGATAAGCGCCTGTGCCAGTCCGACACGTTGCCTGTAACCTTTGGAAAGAGATCCTATTTTTTTGTTCTGTTCCGGAGCCAGACCGGTAACTTCTATGATGGTATCGACCTGTTGTTTAATAGGTTTCCCGGTCTTATAAACGGATGCAACAAACCCGAGGTATTCCCTGACATACATATCAGGATACAGCGGATTATTCTCCGGAAGATAGCCCAGCTGTTTCCTGGCTTCCGGATCATTGTTCATGTTATCGTTACCGTTTACGAATACCCGGCCTGAAGTGGCAGGAATAAATCCGGTAATGATCTTCATCATTGTCGATTTCCCTGCACCATTTGGACCAAGAAAACCTGCAATCTCTCCTGTTTTAATCTCAAAGGAGATATTATCAAGAGCTTTCTGGGAACCGAAGATCTTAGTAACCTCCTGAACTACAATCGACATATGGGTCTGTTATTTCAAAATTACCACTGCAAATATGATGCAGAGGGATATATTAGTCGCCCCAGCCACCCATAAACTGGCCGGTTTTCATGAATGATACCTTCGGGTTCACACAAATTACAGGGATCTTTTCACTGTTAGCAATAATGAACTGTTCTGATGCTCCAAAAGTGTAATCAGCGAAGGTAATGTTCTTGGTGGTGATAATAAGTATAAGATCGGCTTTAATCTGATGAGCAAACTCAATGGTTTGTTCTGCAAATCTTTTCTTTGGCACTTCATGGATCTCATATTCAATATTATTCTGTATGAGATATTTAATCGCAAAATTGAGATTGGCTTTGGTTTTTTTGGCAAGGCCTCTATCTGACGGATCCAGTACCAGCATGTGTATCTTGGAGTCAAAATATTTGCCCATGAATATAGCCATCTTCATCTTTTCCTTGTTTTCATTTCTGAAATCGACGGGGAAGACGATATTATGATATCTGGAATCATCTTCAGGAGGAGCCTGAACAACTATAAACGGTGTTTTTGACTTGACCATTACTTTCAGAGCCCAGCTGCCTGTGAGTTTCTGCATCCCTTTCATGCCGTGCGTACCCATCAGGACCAGGCCGGCATCATGCTCATTTGCAAATTCAGCAATGGCATTAAAGATGCTCCCTTTGGAAATGTGCCACGTGAGCGGGAGTTTATATTTTGCACTGTTTTCTTCAGCGATCTTTTGCAGATGAACCTTCTTTTCATTAAGCTCCTTCTGACTGATGCCGCCTTCAACTATATGTAGAATTGCTATGTCGTTTCCGACCTGGCGGCTGATCTTGACAGCGTGTGCCAGCGCATATGATGCAACAGGTGTAAAGTCCCACGGGACAATAATCAGGTTCTTATGTTCTTCCATAGCTTTTTGGGTTTTCGGTTAAGTATTCAAAGTTATTCAGATTTTCTTAAAATACCAACCATATGTTTTTTGCCGGAGTCCAAAGAATATAACTGAAGGATTTCCAATTTATTTTACCTGAACATCGCGTTATGTAACGGACCGGATGTTGTCCGATCAAAAACAATGCCAGTTTTGACGAAAAATTGCGATGTCGGGTTGCTGCAGGGAAGAATGATAGCGCATTTTATTATTTTTGCGGTAAATTTCAGAAGTCAAGAACGGATCATAATGAAAAGAACAAAGATTAAGGAATTACTGGCAAAAGCTCCGGTGGGTGAAGAAGTCCAGGTTAAAGGATGGATCAGAACCAAACGTGGAAACAGAAATATCACATTTATAGCGCTCAATGACGGCTCCACGATCAATAATATTCAGATCGTGGCTGAGGCTGCTCTGTTTGATGAAGCTCTTCTCAAAGATCTCACGACAGGAGCCTGTATTGCTGCGACCGGCAAACTCGTCGAATCCCAGGGGCAGGGACAGAACGTTGAAATAGTTGCCTCATCGGTGGAACTGTACGGGAAGTGTGATCCGGAAACCTATCCTTTGCAGAAGAAAGGACATTCGATGGAATTTCTTAGGGAGATTGCTCATCTGAGATTCAGGACAAATACTTTCGGAGCTGTTTTCAGGATAAGACATGCAATGGCATTCGCAATACACGAATATTTTAATGATAAGGGATTTTATTACCTCCATACACCGGTTGTAACAGGCAGCGATGCTGAAGGCGCGGGTGAAATGTTCCATGTTACAACATTCGATCTCGACAAGGTTCCCAAAAATGAAGACGGTTCAATTGACTATAGGAATGATTTTTTCGGAAGACAGACCAATCTGACCGTTTCCGGGCAGCTTGAAGGCGAGCTGGGTGCTCTCTCCCTGGGTGAGATCTATACCTTCGGCCCGACTTTCCGGGCTGAGAACTCAAATACCCCCCGCCACCTTGCCGAATTCTGGATGATAGAACCGGAGATGGCATTTTATGATCTGAACGATAATATGGATCTGGCAGAGGATTTTGTCAAATACCTGATCAGTTATGCACTCAACAACTGCCATGATGATCTTGAGTTCCTGAACAATATGATTGACAAAGGATTACTTGAGCGTCTGAATTTTGTGATCAAAAATGATTTTGTCAGGACAAGCTATACTGAAGCAATGGAAATACTCACTTCTGCAGATAAAAAGTGGGATTTCCCGGTTAGCTGGGGCCGTGATCTTCAGGCAGAGCATGAGAGATTCCTTGTTGAGGAACACTTCAAAAGACCTGTGATCCTGACAGGCTATCCAAAAGATATCAAGGCTTTCTATATGAAAGCGAATGAAGATAATCGTACCGTCAGGGCAATGGACGTCCTTTTCCCCGGTATCGGAGAAATAATCGGAGGTTCTCAGAGAGAAGAGGATTATGACAAACTGGTGGCAAGGATCAGGGAACTGAAGATTCCTGAAAAAGACCTGTGGTGGTATATTGAAACAAGAAAGTTCGGATCTGCCCCGCACAGCGGCTTTGGCCTGGGATTTGAGAGGCTTATCCTTTTCATTACCGGAATGTCAAATATAAGAGATGTGATCCCATTCCCCAGAACACCTAAAAATGCTGAGTTTTAACAACTTTCAGACCGCTAATTTGTTGAAGAGAATGGCATGTTAAAGCAAAGATTACAACAGAAACTGCTTCAGAAGCTTTCTCCTCAGCAAATCCAGATGATCAAGCTTCTGGAAGTTCCTACATTGCAGATCGAGCAAAGGATCAAAAAAGAGCTGGAAGAAAATCCGGCTCTCGAGGAAGGTCAGGAAGAAGATGATATACATGTCGATCAGGAGGAAGAACAGTTTGAGGAAAATGACAGGGATCAGGATGAATTCACACTCGACGATTATATAGAGGATGATGATATTCCTGATTACAGACTCCAGGAACGGAATTACAGCAAGGATGATGAAAAACGGACCGAGATACCGGTGACTGCTGGTCTGTCCTTTCAGGATCATCTTGAATCTCAGCTCGGGTTGAGAGATCTGACCGAGAAACAGAAGATCCTTGGCGAATACATTATTGGAAATATTGATGAAGACGGATATCTCAGAAGAGAGCTTGCAAATATTGTAGATGATCTTGCTTTTCTTCAGAATATTGAAACAACTGAGACTGAACTCGAAGAGGTTCTTAAAGTTATTCAGGATCTGGAACCCGCAGGCGTCGGCGCCCGTTCCCTCAGGGAATGCCTCCTTCTGCAGATAGAAAAGAGAGGAAATGCAATACCGGCCCTCAGGATCGCCCAACAAATACTCGACCTTTATTTTGATGAGTTCACAAAACGGCATTACGACAAGATCATTGCCCGAATGGGTATAACTGAGGCAGACCTCAAAAATGCAATTGATGAGGTCCTGAAGCTGAATCCAAAGCCGGGGGGCGTGTATAGCGATCCCTATAGTAAATCATCACAGACCATTATACCCGATTTTATTCTTGAACTGTCAGAAGATGGATTCGATCTTCATCTGAATTCAAAAAACCTGCCCGAGCTGAGGCTTAGTTCCGCGTATAGCGAAATGCTTCAATCATATGTAAGGGATAAGAACCAGAAGAAGGATATGAAGGATGCCGCTCTGTTTGTCAAGCAGAAAATAGATTCGGCAAAATGGTTCATCGATGCCATCAAGCAAAGGCAGAATACGCTCCTGCTCACTATGAATGCTATTCTGGAATACCAGCGTGAGTATTTTATCGACGGTGATGAAACCAGGCTGAGACCTATGATCCTGAAGGATGTGGCAGAAATGACCAGTCTGGATATCTCAACCGTTTCGAGAGTAGCCAACAGCAAATTCATTCAAACCCATTTTGGAATATTTCCCCTGAAATTTTTCTTTTCAGAAGGACTTCAGACCGACAGCGGTGAGGAAGTTTCAACACGCGAGATTAAAAGAATATTACAGGATTGCATAGATAATGAACATAAAAGGAGACCACTGACCGACGAAAGGCTGACTGAGATCCTTCAGGAAAAGGGTTATCAGATAGCCAGACGGACTGTGGCCAAATACCGTGAACAACTAAATATTCCCGTTGCCAGGTTGAGGAGGCAGATATAAGATGAACGATACAGAAACGAAAGGTTTTGCATACAAAACTGCAAGGGTTATCTCAATAATTTTCCATCCGCTACTGATACCGGTATATGGAATGGTAATTATCCTGACCGCGCCAACCCTATATAATTTTATACCCTTCGATGTAAAGAAAATTCTGGTATTGATTATGCTGGTGCTTGATATCCTTCTGCCTTTGTCTCTGTTGCCATTCTTCATTCATAGGAACATGATCAGCTCATGGGAGATAACCGAAAGAAAAGACAGAAATATCCCGCTGATAATAAGCACGATGTGTTATATCACTACCACCTACATATTTTTCAGGTTCCCGATTCCCTACTTTCTTAAAACATATATTCTGGCAATAACTTTCATTTCGCTTGTTTCAGCGGTGATAAATTTTTGCTGGAAGATCTCACTTCATTCTGTTGCAGCCGGCGCTCTTCTGGCGCTGGTAATGATCCTGTCATTGAAGATGTACACTCCGCTGATCTGGTTCCTGATACCTGTTATCATAGCAGGCGGCCTGACAATGAGTTCGAGGCTGAAGCTTAATCTTCATAATCCGGCTGAAGTCTGGATAGGTTATTTCACCGGTGTGGCAGGTTTTTCATTCGTCTGGATGATTTTTTAAAAGCTCATCAAGGGCTTTGTCCAGAAGGAGTTCACTCTGTTTGATAAAATCTTCAGGTATTGATATCGTTGCGGTCTCCGACGGCAGGACTCCTTTGATCAGTTTTTTCTGGGAGACTGTTGTGAACCATCCTTCTGAGGCGAGTCGCAGGGCAAGATATTCCTGTTCGGTTTGACCGGGAGTAGGTATGATCAGAGCACTTCTGCCGAGGCTTGCAAGCTCCATGAGGGTAGTATATCCTGATCTTGAAATGATCCGTCTGCCTGTCATGATCATATGTTTCATGATCGTCTCAACGGGATGAGGCTGAAACTCAAAGTTCCCCGACCGCGATGTTTCTTTGCCTGGTCCGGGTTTACCTTCAAGAACGATAGCCTTCCTTTCTTCCTTGTCAAGAGCTTCGAGAATGAGGTTTCCGAATATGGTTCTCTGTGGTTCCGGTCCTGATAATATCACAAGATCACGATCTGATACCGCTGTATTACCTGCTGCCATGTTATCGCCGGTAAACCTGGAAAGTATTCCAATGAACCTCGTGTTTGCAGTGAGCCTTATGCTATGAGTCAGCCTTCCCGAGAGGTTAATTTCACCGGGGAGATCAGGGATGAAGCATAGCGAATATTTCCTGATAATAAGCCGGTGAAGGCCGATCCCGATAAACTCAAGGAAACGGAAAGGGGCTGGAAAAGGGATCCTTGGCATATGCGTGACATAAGCTGTTTTTACCCTTTTATTCCATAGGCCGAAACGGTTATCACTTATGACTATATCTATTGAATATCTGTCGATGATCCTGTCAAGTTCCCTGTGTTCAATGACGATCTCCCTGATAAGCCGGGGTATCCTGAAAAGGAGGATCAGGTATTGCGGCAGAATACGGGAATAAGCTGGACTGAAACCCGGAAATTCGAGAAACGCCATACCGGGCAGTTCTTTTCTGAGGAAATCGAGATGATCATTTCCGGATGCGATAAGGATATTATGCCCTCTTGCTTTTAATTTTCTGGCTACCGGGATCATTCTTGCCGCATGGCCCAAACCCCATTCAAGCGGACAAATCAGTATATTCAGATTTGGTTCCACGGTCAGGAGGAAACCTGGGTTTTGATGCCGAGTTTTTCAACCATACCGGCAATTGCTTTCAGCTCATTCAGGGGGACCTTATGCAATTCACCGCCTTCCGGTGGCGTATCCCTCGAGATAGTATATATCATCACTTCGGAAGGCCTTATTGTTTCGATAGCCCTGATCCATGCCTGCAGTTCTTCCGGTGTTGTATTGTCGATCGTTCTGCCGTTACTTTTTCCTCTCAGGAACAGGGTTTGAATAATCAGCCTGCCATTGAATTCTGCCAGGTGTTTAATAAGTTCTTTGGAATTTATGTTGACTGAAGGCTGATTATGGACAGAAATGGTTGCATCAATTGCCGAATCGAGCTTGAGTATATTCTGGTCAACCTTCAGAAGGGCTTCCCTGATTTCAGGATCAGATATCCTGGTTGCATTTGACAGAACAGCTATTCTGGCTTCAGGGAAATATTTGTTGCGTAATTCAATGCTATCGTCGATGATGCCTGGGAAATCGGGATGAAGGGTCGGTTCTCCGTTGCCGGCATAGGTAATTACATCGGGCTTCATTTTTGCAGCCGCCATTTCCGATAATTTTTTTTCAAGAGAAGACTTTACCCCGGCACGGGACGGCAGACCGGATGATTTAATATCCTGTTGATGTGCCCATCCGCATTCGCAATAGATGCAATTGAAGTTGCAAATTTTTCTGGTGGTTGGTAACAGATTGATCCCTAAGGAAACGCCCAGCCTCCTGCTTTTTACAGGTCCGAAAATTATCTCGTCAAAAAGGAAAGTGCTCATGTTTCGATACTGAAAGTCACAAAATTAGCAATAATTGATGACCAACATGATATTTCTGCGCCTTTTCCGGTTAGACCAGACGGGTCACATAACTGTCTGGCTGTAATCTGAGATTTTCCAGATCGGCATTATTAATCAGAAGAAGACCTGGCCTTTTTCCTGTTTCAATACTCCCGTAAGCATCTTCCATTTTCAGGGCTTTGGCTCCGTTTATGGTTGCCCATAGGATCATTTCTTCAAGGGAAATTAGAGGGTATTCCGACTGGAGCATCTTCAGCTCCCTGAGGATATCGAGGCTCTCATTGGATGCAAGGCTGTCGGTACCTATTACAATTGTGCAGCCTTCCTCTCTTAACAGGTTAACGGGAGGCATGGCATTTTCAATATAGAGGTTCGATCCGGGGCAGAGACACCAGAAGAGAGCTGGCCTGGAACTTAGTTCTCTGATCATTTCCTGAGTAACAAACGTGTTATGAACCAAAATCAGGTTCCCGGCAGGGGTAATCTCATTAAGCACTGCATCAGTGTGACTTCCTGCTGTTTCGAACCCAGGGGAGATAAGTCCGGATTCGGTGTAATATTTCATGAGTGGTCCTGAACGGTGGCTGACAAGCTCTTTTTCAGCTTCGGACTCCATGAAATGAAGAGAGGTCAGACTATTCTTTTCGGTAAGCTCCCTGAGGCGCCTGAACAATTGCAGAGAGACCGAGTAAACAGTATGAGGGACCAGGTAGTAGGGAAGCCTCAATTCCCTGGCTTTTTCTGCTACATAAAGTATATCGCTGATCTTTTTTTCTGCTTTTTCCGGGTCGATGCCGAATACCTCCAGAAAATTTATATATTCTATCGGGCTGGTCTTCTTTATCCCGAAAGTCGCTGGAGTATTGCAGATATCCGCGCAGAGGTTCACTCCTGAAACAAACATCGAATTATCGGCATCGCAGGCTGCTTTCAGTATTATTTCTTCTTCTTCCGTCCTTTTATTCCCGATATCCCGGAGGAAGCTGCCCAACCCGCCGGATCTACCTGTTTTTCCTTTCATATGAGATAACTCGAGATGACAATGGCAGTTGGTAAAGCCTGGCACTATGATGCCATTGAAAAATTCAATAGAATGTGATTCATTAAGTCTTCCTTCAGTATCTTCTATATTTATTATCGTCCCGGAATCATCAATAGTGATGATAGCCCTTTTCATTGCCGGACCTTTTCCGGTGAAGACATATTGAGCCGAGATGCGTCTCATTGATCAAAAGGCGAGTGGAGGAGGGTCACATTTTGTATCACCAGGTGTCTGTCCCAGAGATCGGTCATATTAAATGGGCTATAAAGATCGCCTTCAATCTGTAATTTTGATCTGGGAGGGACATTGAAGCTTATCTTGTATTTGTGAGGGTATCCGTCTTTAATGAATGGTGATGATCTCGCGAACCTTAGTTTACCTGTGGCAAGACTGTCGGGATTAAAAGCCATGGCCGAGATTGCAGGACTGAACGATTTGTCGTCAGGATAAAGGGTAATTGTCGCGGAGAGAATATAGAATCCTTGCTTATCTGCTGTTATCCTGAAGGAAGTAGAGTCGGAATCTGAAGGATCTGGGAAGGAGTAAAATTCATAACCTGGCCATAAAGTGGAAGTTCTGGGTTTTGACTTTATGATTTCTTTCTGAATTCTCAATTCCATTACACTTAAAATTCCAAGGACCTTATCATAGATCTTTATAAGTTTCTTTGGATCCCTGACAAAATAATACTTCATGGTACGGTCCATAGCTTCCTTTGTATAACCATGTTCTTCAATTAAGTGATTATAAGTGGAAATACTGTCGAAAGGAGCGTATTTCAGCATTATTCTTGGCATTCCGATCAGACCATCGGCTAGGTAAAGATCTCTGAGTATCGGAACAAGGTCTTTTTCGGGAATAAGGTTTTTGGAGTCAATTTTTGTTCTCCTGCTTCCGCATGAGCCACAGATAGTGGCTGTGACCAGTATCAGTATAATTATAGATTTGATTTTCATGACTCATTGCTAAGATACTTTCTTGTAAGGTACCTGACGGGATACCAGGCTGCCCAGTAGCCGATAAGCAGAACAGTACCCGGGACAATTATAAAATCCTTAAGTTTCATAACTACAGGATATGCATGCATTATCAGTGTTTCACTGTTAAGTCTGACAATACCGAAAGTCTGCTGAGCCCAGCAGATAATGAATCCGAGTATGACTCCGGCAACTGCGCCAACTATTGATATCAGCCATCCCTCGAAAATGAATATTTTCCTGATAAGATCGTTCCCGGCGCCAAGGCTTTTCAGTATTGTGATATCTCTTTCCTTCTCGATTATCAGCATCGTCAGGGATCCGATAATATTGAATGATGCTATTATCAGAATGAGCGTCAGGATAATAAAAATAGCGAGCCTTTCCGATTTCATTACTTTATAAAATATTTCCTGCTGCTCATATCTGTTTTGTACCTGGTATTCCTTTCCGAAGATCTTTCTTATCTTTTTCTGAACGGCTGATTCATCGGCGTTGTTTCGGAATTTAACTTCAACAGAGCTGATACCTTCTTCATTTTCAGTAAGTTCTCTGGCAAACTGTAAAGGGAGGTACACGTATTTTGAATCGTAGTCTTTTTCTATCTGGAATATGCCGGAAGGGAAGATGAATTTCCTGCTGAATGCATTTTCTGCATCTGTTGCGCTACCTGATTTTCTGGGAACATATATGCTGATGGGAGTTATAAAATTCACTCTCAGACCCAGATATTGCGCTACCCCTATTCCCGGAACAGCATATGGTCTGCCTTTGTCCGACATCAGCGTGAACTTGCCTTCCCACATGGAACTGTCAATATCTGAAACAGTAGTATAATTATCATCAACCCCCTTGATGGTGGCAATGTATTGCCTGTCTCCGTATTTCAGGAGAGCATTCTCTTCTAAAGTGAGTGAATAGCATGATACACCTTCCACACTCCCAAGCTGTCTAAGCATTGTTGAATCAGGGAAGAAAGTTTTTCCTTCTGCGGCAGAGATCCTGATATCGGGATCAAAAGTGTTGAATATTGATCTCACCATTGTCTCGAGCCCATTGAATACTGAAAGTATAATTATTAGCGCCATCGTTCCAACAGCCACTCCGGCAACAGAGACCCCAGATATAACATTGATCGCATTCCTTGATTTCTTAGCGAGCAGGTATCTTTTTGCTATGTAGACCGGGAGCTTCACTTGGTTATTTTCTGGCTATTACTAATAATCCTGTACCTTTCTTATTGGAGATATACAGATCAAGGAAATTAAGTATCAGGGATACAGGGAAGAATATGATATAGTAGAAAGGCAGCAGGAGAAAGAAGAGATGAGAGATATTCAGCAGTCTGACCGGGTATTTCATTGAAAGTCTCCAGGATATATTCCCAAAGATTCCGTATGTAAATGCAGTATTCACCTGTCTGAAACCTGCAGAAGTAAGCTTTTCTGTTATCTCGCCGATCCCGTAACCGTCACGTACGTGTTCATCGATGAACGATTCTTCCTCCTCTCCATGAACATCTGAGCCTCCCTGATCGGAAGGAGTTGAGATCAGGACTATGCCTTTTTCCCTGAGGGCTGAGAAGAAATTGCGGAACACTTTTGAATCATCTTCGATATGTTCCATAACGTCAACCGAAAGAATGAGGTTAAATGCATCATGTTCATCCAGTTGAGTCAGATCTCCGGAGCTGAATTTAACCTGTTCTGATTTTCCTGCAGCGGTAAAGAAATTTTTACAGTCCATAATATGGGCAGGATTTATATCAACTGCGTTTATCTTCCAGTTTTCATTCATCCTTGCCATTCTCCAAGTATATTGCCCGAAGCCTGAACCGGCATCGAGGACCCGGGCATCAGCAGGTAGCTCGCCTGAAATTTTTCTAAGGGCTCTTTTGACATGCCAGGAGCGCAGGAGAAGAAGGTCGAGTAAAGCATACAGGATCTTCCTCATGAATGGGAGGGTGGAAAAGAAACTGCCGACAGATCGTTTAATTGGTTCGTATTGCATAGATCAGGTTTTCAGTAGCTGGTCTATTTTATTGATGTAATCGAGGCTGTCGTCGATATGGAATGCTAATTCGGGCACTATCCGAAGCTGTGTTCTGACTTTCTGTCCCAGTTCATATCTTATCTTGACGCTGCTCTCGTTAATTGAGTTCAGAACATCATCCTGGTTTGTTGCGGGGAATATGCTTACAAAAACCTTGGCGTATGAAAGGTCAGGGCTGACCCTGACTTTGGTGATTGACACGAGTTTACCATGAGCTAATTCGTTTCCCTTCCTGATGAAGATTTCGGCCAGTTCTTTCTGAATCAGCCTCGAAACCTTTTTCTGTCTTGTTGATTCCATAGCCACTTTTATTATCCGGTAAAGGTAGTAAAAAAGGTTAAAGGGCATAATTCCTGCGATGTTAAAGGATTCAGCCTTAAAGGTGCGGCAGTTGATGTTAAATCGTTTTTTATTAGCTTTGCGCCAGATTAAAAAACAGTGTAATGGATATAGTTGTGAGCGGTATCAGGTCGACAGGAAATCTTCACCTGGGTAATTATTTCGGAGCGATTAAAAATTTTCTTACTATGCAGAGGGAAAATAACTGCTATTTCTTTATTGCAGACTACCATGCACTTACAACTCATCCGCATCCGGATGACCTGCATGGTAATATAAAGAAGGTTCTTGCCGAATATCTGGCATGCGGGATCGATCCGGAGGTTGCCACAGTATTTATACAGAGTGATGTGCCGGAAGTTTCAGAGCTGTATCTTCTGCTTAACATGAATGCATATGTCGGAGAGCTTGAAAGGACGACATCATTCAAGGAAAAGATCAGGAAACAGCCCGATAATGTGAACGCAGGACTTCTAACCTATCCGGTTCTGATGGCTGCAGACATTATTATTCATAAGGCAACCAAAGTACCGGTAGGCAAGGACCAGGAGCAACACCTTGAAATGACCAGACGTTTTGCACGACGATTCAATATGATGTTCGGAGTGCAATATTTCCCTGAGCCGGATGCTTATAACTTCGGGAAACAATTGCTGAAAATTCCCGGTCTTGATGGTACCGGTAAGATGGGAAAAAGTGAAGGGAACGGCATTTTCCTTTCAGATACTCCCCAGGAAATAAGGAAAAAAGTAATGAGAGCTGTTACCGATTCTGGTCCTGAACAACCGGGGCAGAAACCTACTGAGCCAATTGAAAATCTCTTTACTTTAATGAGCGTTGTTTCGGAACCTTCAACTGTTGATTATTTCAGGGAAAAGTATGCTTCCTGTGAGATCAGGTATGGAGATATGAAAAAACAACTTGCAGAAGATATAATAAAATTCACAGAGCCTATACGCGAAAAGATAGAAGGGATTTCTTCCGATAACAAATATCTTGCAAAGGTGGTTGCCGATGGAGCTGAGAAAGCAAGAGCAAGCGCATCCCGAACTGTCAGAGAGGTCAGGGAGATAATCGGATACAAACCGTTTGCATAAAGAGAAAGCCAGGCTTTAAGGCCTGGCTGAACTTGAAGGATCAAGTATATGATTGAGATTGCTGGTATTGGTTATTATATCTCAAAATACGTGCCAAAAAAGATCACAGATCAAAATTTTATTGTTAAAATATTTTAATATTTCTCTGTCTATCATCTGAAGTTTGTCTGTACAGTTTTGTAAATTAGTATGCTTCATCGGCTTACTGAACCATACTAATAATACAGATAATGAGAACCAATAAAACTGACCTCAGGAACACCCGGACGCAAACATTCGGAACCATTTATTCAAGGAGAAAATTTATCTCTTCCTGTTCAGCATGTGCTGCATGTGCCGCACTTGCGCCTATGGCCGTAATGACCTCATCCTGTTCATCATCCGCCGGAAGGAAAAAACTGCAGATCCGTGTAGTATATTCACTTCATGCGCCAGTGCAGGGACAGCCCGACTGGCCGAATATTGGCTTTGATTTTAATCCTTCAATGGATAACATAAATGCCGTTTTGGCAAAAAACTTTCCGGATATTGAATTTCTTCCGGTAATGGCAAAAGGAGAAGAGGAGGCGGCTAAAATTACCTCACAGGAAACAGCCGATAAGATTGACGGATATATTGTGTACCAGATGAACTGCTGGAACCAGGTTGTTCAGACTATTTCTAAAACAGGGAAGCCTGTAATATATGCTGATTTCCAGTTTGGCGGCAGCGGAGGGTTTCTCGTCTATAATGCAGCCTTTTTACGAAACAAGACGCCTAATGTGGGATATGTGGCTTCCTCAGGAATTGATGATCTGCTTTCTGCAGTAGGCTGTTTTAAAGTTTTCAGGGAGAATCAGAGCGTTGATTTTTCATCGCTTATTACCAGGACCAGGTTAGCTTCATTAAAAGCCCCTGGAAATTATAAACCTGCAGGAGATGAGATATCGTTCAGAAATACCGGGGAGACAATTAAGTATCTTGCAGGTACAAAGATTCTTGCCGTAAGGGATCAGAATGCCGGAAAGGCTGAACCTCTCATGGGCATTCCCCTTGAATATATTCCATTTTCCGAGGTGAATTCAGCATGGAGCAACGCGAGTAAGAATGAAGCTGCCAACGTGGCTGAAAGATGGAAAAAGGAAGCTCTCTCTGTTGAGAATGTAACGGATGAGACTCTGCTCACATCAGCTGCAATGTATCTCGGGATGAAAGATGTACTTAAAAAGCATAATGCAAGGGCAATAACAATAAACTGTCTTGGAGGTTTCTACGGTGGTCACATACATGCCTATCCCTGCCTGGGATTTCATGAACTTAACAATGAAGGTTTTGTTGGGGGTTGTGAGTGTGATGTCCGCTCTGCCGCGACAATGCTCGCATTTACAACAATGACAAACGGAAGGCCGGGTTATATTTCCGATCCGGTTTTGGATACCTCCAAGCGTCAGATCATATATGCACATTGTGTGGCCTCGAACAAGGCATTCGGACCGGCTGGAGAAACAAATCCTTACAGGATAATGACACATTCTGAAGACAGGAGCGGAGCTTCGGTAAGATCAATTCTTCCTGTTAACTATCTGACCACCACCCTGCAGATAGACAAAGACAAGAAAGAAATCCTTTTCCATCAGGCTGTTGCAGTTGATAATGACCCGGATGACAGGGCATGCAGGACAAAGCTCTGTGCAGAACCAGTCGGAGATTTTGAAAAACTGTTTACAATGTGGGATAACTGGGGATGGCACAGAGTTACATTCTATGGTGATCTTAAAGAACAAGTACATGCCTTTGCCGATGCAATCGGCTGGAAAGTAACGGAAGAAGCCTGATATTACCTGTATTCGCCATTCCTGGTACGCGGAATAATAGCAGAGAGGTTAATTTTTGCTAATTTTGGAAGGTATCAGAATTCAGATCTCAGGCTGTGGGAAAAAAGATAGCTGTTTTAGCCGTTGCCCTCCTGGTAACCGGGCTTGCAATACTGGGTTATTATATCCAGGAAGGCAGGAAGCATTTGCTATCCGATCCATATAAAGCCGTGCCTCTGTCATCATTCGTGGTGGTTGAAACTTCGGATCTTCAGAGTTTTCTGAATTCACTTACCACCGGGAAGGGGATATTTGGCGAAATGGCAGAAGTTAAGGAACTTCAGGGCTTCAACCTCAAATTAAAAGGATTTGCCGGTCTGCTGAACAAGCCTGCCTGTAAGGAACTTCTTCCCGGAAGTACATCTGTTATCTCTTTTACGCTGACACCTCAGGGGAAATTTTCTCTTCAGCTTTCACTTAATGTACCGGGAAATATCCGACTACGCCACATTAAAGATATTCTCAGATCATCAGGTGTAACAACGGTAACTGGTATCAGGAGCAAGGGCCGGCCATTGCTTGCAGTCCCCATTGAAGTGGCAGGGAACGATTCTGTTTTTATTTCTCTGGATAACGGACTGCTCGTGTGTAATAATTCCCTGACGGCATCCGATGAGGCGCTGGCAAGAATATTAAAAGGGGATGATATACGGACCACTGCTGGTTTTGAAAGAGTTCATACTACCTCCGGGAAGAATGTTGACAAGCTCTTCATTATTTATCGGAATCTTCCGGCAGTAATCCAAAAATTCCTCGCTACCGGCAAGCAGGATATGGCTTTTAAAGGAAGTCACCTGGCAACGGCAACAGGCGGAGATATTTATATAAACGGTAACGGAATAGCGCTAAGCGGGTACACAGAAGCAACAGATACTGCACAATTTCTGTACAAATATAAATTGGTAGTCCCGAAAGAATTGCATACTTACCGTTTTCTACCGGCTGCGACTATGCTGTTTGAGACTATGATCATGCCGGACGTTCAGGCGGGAGGATCATCCGGTCAGGCATCTGATCAGACCGTAATGATGGCTGAAAAGCTCAGGGAATTCATTAAAGGAGAGGTTACCAGGGCAATTATCGACATCAAAGGCCAGCCTCTTGAAGATGACCAGGTTATGATATTTGAACTTTCCAGCAGGGTTGCAGCAGAACAGGCTTTCATTAATGTTCTTGGCAGGAAACGGGAAAAGGAGTATTTCCAGACAGATGAACAGTTTCGGATACCAATATACAAAGCCAGTTTGGCTGGTCTTACAGGATTGCTTAAACCTGACTACAATCCTGGTTTCGAAGAGACATGTTTTGCTTTCTATGATAACTACCTGATAGCCGGAACTTCATATTCGACAATATCAAGGATACTGTACGACAACATCCTTAATAAGACCCTTGCAAATGATATTACCTACAAGGAATTTGAGAGCACTCTTCCAAGCAAAGCTGGTTACTTTTTTTTCTGCATTCCGGCTCGAGTCATAGGGTGTCTGTCGAAGTATCTTGATCCGGAGCTGATACATTCACTCGAGGAAAATAAGACTGCACTGAGCAAGATCCAGTCGGCCGGATTCCTGCTGACAGCCAGCAACGGCATGATATATAACAGTATGTCGGTAAGATACAGCGATGATGTCAGAGAGGAATCACTTACAGAATGGGAAACTTTGCTGGATACCCTGGCAGCCATTAAACCGTTCTTTTTCACCAATCATAACACGGGTGCAAAGGAGATATTCATACAGGACCTTAATAATAATACCTACCTAATAAATACAGTTGGACGGGTTCTGTGGAAGGTACCTCTTAATGAGAGGATAACCAGTAATATATTTTTGGTTGATTATTATCATAACGGTAAATATCAGCTGCTATTTTCAGGGAAGAATTTTCTCCATATTCTTGACCGGAACGGTAATTATGTAGAGCGTTATCCAGTGAAACTGAGATCTCCGGCAACCAATCCTCTTGCAATCGTTGACTACGACAACAATTTGAATTACAGGCTCTTCATAGCAGGAGAGGACAAGATGATCTATTCATATGACAAGACCGGATCGGTAGTTAAGGGATGGAAGCCATTCAGGACTGCAGGAATTGTGAGTACAGAGATCAATTATTTCCGGGTTTCAGGAAAGGATTTTCTTGTGGCATCGGATGAAAACTCGATTTATTTCCTTGACAGGACAGGGAATGTAAGAATGACACCGAAGGAACCTGTGATCAGATCAAAAGGGTCGTCGATGCGTCTCACCCCAGGGGCTGAACCGGCAGTGGTGTGTACATCACCCGAAGGTATTGTGCAGCATATCTTTTTCGACGGAACTGTCAGAAAGTTCAATATACGGGCTTTCTCACCGGAACATTCATTTGATATTTTTGACATAAACGGGGATGGTTTTGGTGAATATATTTTTATTGACAAAGGGGTATTGTATCTTTATAATATTAAAAGGGAAGAAATTTTTACCAGAGATTTCGGTTCAGGGGATCTTGGCGGACCCATAAGCTTTATTTTCTCCGGTACCAACAGGAAGATCGGGGTCTTTGATCCCGCAAAAAAGCTGATCTTTCTGATAGACGGGCAGGGAAAAACGACCGGAGGTTTTCCGCTAAGAGGAGCTTCTATGTTTTCTATAGGGAAGCTATCTGAAAAAGGTGGATGGAATCTGATTGTAGGGGGAACTGACAGGTTCCTGTATAATTATAAGATTGAAACTGACTCAAAATAGAGGAATATGATCAGGAAAATAATTAGGGTCTTCATGGCTGCCGGATTGATTGTTATTGCAGGCTGCGTGAAGGAGACATACAACATGGATAATCTGTCCAAGAAGGCACAGTTGTCGCCTTCATTTGCTATTTCCGCCGTGAAGGGGGATGTTACCTTCAAAGACATCGTAAAATCGAATGATACTGTAGTTTTCGACAATGATAACTTTGTCACTCTGGTATTCAGAAGAAATAATGTGATAGATCTCAGTCCGTCAGATTTTACCAGTTCAACAGGTTCATTGGGTCCTGACGCTTATCCATTGACCAGGAGCATTCTGAATCAGGGCCTGCCGTCCGAATATGCCTACGTTGGCCAGTGGATAGCTCCGATAGATCCTGACACTATCGATTTGGGTATCGATGATGTGCTCAGTAAAGTTAGCGGGGATATACTGGTTGCAAATCCCTCAATTACTCTTACCTATACAAATTCTTTTGTAGATCCGATACTGGTCGACTTCAGTGCAAGAGGGGTTAAGGAATCAAGCACTACTGAACTGAACCTCTCTCCATTCACTATCGATCATCCTGCTGATACGACCAAGCCTGCTGTTACTTCAGTATTTACAATTGATAAAAATAATTCCTCGATACAGAATATTGTCTCAATGCCTCCTGAAAAGATTTATTTCTCAGGAGAAGCCAGAATAAATGTTTCAACTGAGAATATATACAACGATTTCTTTACAGGCAGAAGGTTCACCGGTTCCATTGAAGTTGACGTTCCTCTTCAGCTGAGGATAAATGATCTTCAGTATACCGAAACCTCAGATAATTTTCTCGCGGATGTCTTTAAGGATAATGATAACCTCAACTGGGATAATTTCAAGCTTTTCAGAGTTGATTTTGATGTTAAGAACGGTTTCCCATTCGATGTCTCTGTTGAAATGAGCCTTGTCGATTCGCTTAGCCATGCAGTCATAAGCACAATAAGTGCTACTGATCTTCTTGCTCCTGCTACTATTGACACGGATGGAAAATCGACAACAGCAACGGAAAGTAAAACCTCCCTTACATTTACCAAAGAGTTTTTTGAATCCATAAACAAATCTGACAAGATCATTTTTATATTCAGGATGAATACAACCGGAGATGGAGCCAGCGATGTAAAAATATACTCCGATTACAGTCTCGATTTCAAGGCTTCCCTTTTTCTGCAACCCGAGATAAAATTTGATTTCTGATAACTTGATAGGACCATGAGAAGAAAAGCATTATCACTATTGACGGTTGCTGCAATTCTGAGCATTTTTAATGCCAGCGGTCAGGACGGACAGGTTCTTTATTTCATGAACCTTCCTCAGAATCATATGATGAATCCTGCGCTCAGGCCATCCAATTCAGTTTATGTCGGGTTGCCGGTGCTCTCAGGTTTCAGCTTTAATGTGAATAACAATTTCGTTAATTTCTCTGATATCTTCATGAATGACCAGACCTCCGACTCGGTCATTACCTTCCTGCATCCCGATTATGATGTTAACCGTTTCCTGGACAAGCTGCACAGGAAGAATTCCTTCTCCCCGGAAATGTCGGTTCCTGTTTTAGGTATCGGATTTGCTGCAGGAAAGGATGGTTATTTCTTTCTCGATATTAATGACAGGGTTGAAGGTAATGTTGTGATTCCAAAAGATCTTATCACATTGTTACTTAATGGGAATGGAGGGTTTGTTGGAAGCAGGATCGATCTTTCGTCACTACGTTGTGATGCGAAATATTTCAGGGAATTCGGATTGGGCTTTTCAAGGAACTTCACCGATAAGCTACGGCTTGGAGTCAAGGCAAAAATGCTTTTTGGAATTGTAGATATGTCAATTAAGAACAGAAGTCTGGGGATAAATGTAAACGATGATTATTCCCATGTTCTCGATGCTGATCTGGCTGTCAACATCAGCGCTCCTCTAAATGTTTATATGAATGATGAGAATCATATCGACAGTGTGGTTTTCGATGATAACAGGTTTAAAACGGCGAAAGGAGTGAGGAATTTTCTGCTTCAGTCGGGCAATCCTGGTTTCGCGATAGACGCTGGAGCGACGTATGATCTTACCGACAGGATACAATTATCGGCGGCTGTGACTGATCTTGGTTTCATCAGATGGAGCAAAGATGTGACTACTCTTGTTGCCGACAGCAGGTTCAATTTCAGCGGGCTGAGTATGGATGATGTCCTTAATGGAGACAAGACCTTTAAAGAAGTGGGTGATGATATGCTTGATTCACTGAAGGATGCATTCACAATAAACAGGAAATCTCAACCCTACAGTACCTGGCTCCCTTCAGCGATCACCCTTGGAGGTAGTTACATGCTCACAAAAGATGTTTCTCTGGGGATAATATCATACAGTAAGTTCATTGGAAAGCAGGTGAGGGAGGCGTTGACCCTGTCGGCTAATGTTAACCTCGGCAATGCATTCTCTACCTCTCTGGGGTATACATTAACCAATCACAGAGCTGATAACCTGGGGTTTGGAATGGCTTTCAGGACAGGATTCACGCAGTTCTATTTTTTAACTGACAGGTTGCCGCTGACCTGGAACAAGATAAGCGGCGACAATACATTTCTTATTCCCTCAAACTGGAATACCATCTCATTCAGGGCAGGTATGAATCTGTGTTTTGGAAACCGGATCGGAAAAAAGAAGGATAATCCTATGATAGATGTGCAATAATAAATTTACACACAATGATATTGTTACGATATTTTCTGATTGGACTGATAGTTTATCTGATAGTCAGGGCATTTTTAAGATATAGTGATAAGGACAAGAGTCCCGAGCAGCGTGACGGGTCAGGTACAGCAGACAAAAATGTCACTAAAAGGATATCAAAGGAAATAGGTGAATATGTTGATTACGAGGAGATAAAAAAGGAGTAGATCTTCAAAAGTTATTTGCCTGCAGGTCTGAGTTTTTTTGCAAGGGCATTAGCAAAAACAAAATCGTTCAGCGGGGCGCAGTCAGAGGTAAGGATTTCATTCTTGTTGCCCTCCCAGGCCACGCTTCCATCATTAATAAAGACAATCTTTTCTCCTATTCCTATAACTGAATTCATGTCATGGGTATTGACGACAGTAGTCATCGAATATTCCTCAGTCAGTTCCTTTATCAGTTCATCGATCAGGATAGCTGTCACAGGGTCGAGACCGGAATTGGGTTCATCGCAGAAAAGGTACTTGGGGTTGAGAGCGATTGCTCTGGCTATTGCCACTCTTTTTTTCATGCCACCCGACAGTTCTGAGGGATAAAGTTTGTTGGCATCGATTATGTTGACTCTCTGCAGACAGAAATTGACCCTTTCATGTTTCTCAGCATTGCTCTTGTCAGTGAACATATCGAGAGGGAATCTTATATTCTGTTCTACTGTTAGGGAATCAAACAGTGCGCTGCCCTGGAAAAGCATCCCCATCTCGCTGCGGATCTTCTTCTTATCAGGGAAATCCAGTTTGTTGAAGAGTGTATTTTCAAACCAGATCTCTCCGCAGTCTATTTCAATAAGTCCGACAATAGATTTCAGCAGCACAGTCTTCCCCGATCCGCTTTTTCCGATTATAAGGTTCGTCTTTCCCGCCTCGAATGTAATATTGATATCATTGAGGACGCTCCTGCCATTGAACGATTTGCAGAGTCCGATAACCTTTATCATGACAGCAGTAGTTGGGTCAGAATTACATTGAACAGAAGTATAAGGACGCTGCTGAAAACTACCGCCTTTGTGCTGGCCCTTCCTACTTCAAGCGAACCTCCTTCGACATAGTAACCCTGGAAGGCTGAAACAGTAGTAATAATAAAAGCAAAGACGACGGTCTTTATGAGAGAGTAAACAATATAATAAGGGATAAATGCATACTGGATACCGTAAATAAAATTCTCAAGTGTCATCACACCTGAAAGAGTTCCAGCCATTCCACCTCCGACTATCCCCACTATTATGCTTATCAGCGTAAGGAATGGATTGAATAAGACAGTTGCTATCAATTTTGGCAGGATAATGTAGGAAGCCGAGTTGACACCCATTATTTCAAGGGCATCAATCTGTTCTGTAACCCTCATTGTTCCTATCTCGGAAGCTATGTTCGATCCTACTTTGCCGGCAAGGATGAGAGCAGTGATGGTGGATGAAAATTCGAGTATGATGGAATCGCGGCAGCCCAATCCGATAAGGTACTTCGGATAAATAGGATTTTCTGTGTTGTATGCAGTCTGAAGGGTAATCACAGCTCCCATGAAGAAAGATACAATAGCGATGATACCGATCGATGTAAGGCCAAGGGAAACAAACTCTCTCATGGTCTGTCTGTAGTAGATGACCAGTTTTTCAGGCTTTGAGAATATTTTCTTGAGAAGCAGGACATAGCGTCCCATTTGTCTTAGGAAACTGACCATTTTATTCGGTTAATTGCTGTCAAAATTACTAATATTTACCATAAGATTAAGATTGCCGATACTTTCAGTCGATAATAATACAGATGAATGACAGGGATTGTTTACAGAACATTGTGGATTTATTGCTTTTTAAGGATTTATGCTGGGCGGAGGGCAAATTTTAATTATATATTTGCATAATTACTGAAAACAGCTTCTCTTATGGACAACAGATATGTTATTATCATGGCAGGAGGTGTTGGAAGCCGCTTCTGGCCTCTTAGCAGGAAGGAACGGCCAAAACAGTTTCTCGATATCCTGGGGACGGGTGAAACCCTGATACAGCAGACTTTCAGAAGGTTCAAGTCAACATGTCCCGAAAAGAACATATTTGTTGTTACCAGCGCCGAGCACAGGGAAGTGGTTCTCGAGCAGCTGGGCATTGATCCGTCGCATGTTCTTGGCGAGCCTTTCCGACGCAATACAGCGCCTTGTATCGCCTACGGTACATTCAGGATACTTAAAGAGAATCCTGAAGCAGTGATAACCGTAACACCTGCGGATCATCTGATTGTAAAGGAAGAGAAGTTCTGTGAGGAAATCCGGAGCTGCTTTGATTTTGCAGAAAAAAACGATGCGCTTATTACTCTGGGTATCAAACCGCACAGGCCTGAAACCGGCTATGGGTACATACAGGCTGATCAGAAGAAACCTGTTCCTGGTCATGGCAATCTTCTTAAGGTAAAGACATTTACAGAGAAACCGGATATTGATCTTGCAAAGGTTTTTATGGAAAGTGGCGATTTTTATTGGAATTCCGGGATCTTTATCTGGAACATTAAGTCAATTCTGGCCGCATTTGAGAAATATCTGCCCGATACTTACAGTGTATTTGAAGAAGGGAGAAGTAATTTCGGTACTGATCTTGAGAAAAATTTTATAGGGAAGACCTATGCTGAATGCCGTAGCATTTCGATCGATTACGGAATAATGGAAAAGGCCGGGAACGTATATGTTAAATGTACTGATATTGGCTGGTCCGACCTTGGGACATGGAGTTCTCTCTATGAACATACTGCAACCGACAAAGCAGGTAATGCAGTTGTAAGGGGAGATGTTTTCCTCTACGAGAACAGCGGGAATATAATAAATATTGCTCCCGGAAAAGTTGCTGTATTGCAGGGGCTTAAGGATTATATTGTTGTCGACTCCGATGATGTGCTTCTTGTAGTAAAGAAAGAAGAAGAACAGAATATCAAGCAGTATCTTGAGGATGTTAAGAAATCGACAAAGGAGAATTTTCTCTGATCGGGCAGGCCTCAGTTTGATCATAAAAAAAGTGTCTCAGGATCCGGACAGATTCTCTGAAAGAGGATCCGGCTTTTGAGACACTTGATTTTTATTGGTCTTCCCTGTTAATATTCCCAGAGATCGTGTTCGAAGTTGAAGAGATCTGTTTTAAGACGTTCGGCCTCATACAACCCGGCTTTTCCGACCTGATACTGGTTGATTGTACGGTCATTGTAGACGTTAGATTCTCCTGTTATTGTACTGTCGAATCTCCTCTGCATGAAAATATCATCGAATGAGAGCCGTTGTGCGTCGTTATTGCTTGCAAAGACCTCCTGTTTTGCGAGAGCATCCCTGACGTCATCATATTTAATCCAGAAAAGTGGTTTTTTAAGGACATAGCCAAGCTCCTGATCGAACCCCATATAATAAGGTTTGATACCGATGATCCTGACCTGCATTGTTGACAGCTTTTTATCGAAATACCATTCCTCGTAAATCTCTAGCTGTTTAACCTCTTCTGGTTTGGCGTCCTGTTTGATAACGGTGTCTTTAGTTGCTCCGTCGGCATTGATGGTGATCGATTCTGTTTTATTTACTGCGCCCATCTTGCCTTCAATATCAGAATAAGTAGTATTCACATTGGTATTGAGGGGATCGTAGGCTGTTACTCTTCCTGCCTTGATCTCATCGAGAAGGATGGTGATCAGATTCTTTCTTCCATCGAGAGTGGGCTGGGTAGGATAATAAAGAGGTTGGTTCATCTTCTCACGCAGATCGATAAGCCTGTAATATCTCTTCGACCAAACCACGTCAGCTTCCCTCAGGTAAGGATACTCTATTTTTCTGTTATCCGGCAGGTTCTTCTTGTAAATATCGCCAAAGCTCTGGGCTTGTACAGCGCCTGACAACAGAAGGGAGATAAGTCCAAAAAGAATTTTCTTACTCATGATATTGTTATTAATAATGTACTAGTCTATCTTAAGAATGATCGGCTGCAGCTCTTTTGTTTTACCATCGGGGCCTAAAGCCTTTATTTCTTTAATGATCAGGTTTTTACCTCTGGTTAGTCTGGATATCAGATCTTTTTGTTTTTGTGTCAGGTTACTGCTGTTACTAGGTTCTTCATAGTCAGAGCCTCTGTCATTGAATAGAACGGTAAAACCTGTAACCTGGTATCTCAGATCGAAATCAAAATCCTGAAGAACTGCAAAAACACCCTGCTGGGCAGCAGCAGTAGCCCTAGAGATCGATCCTGTGCTTTTTCCTCCGAATACAGCTGTAGGGGAAGGGAGAGGTTTGACCCTGAACTCATATGGTGGATACTGGACCGGTTTCCCATTCATATCGGCAGTAACAACAATCTGAACATTCTGCCCTACTGCAGTAGGTTTAACAGCCCACATTCCCTTGAAATATTCCCCTTTTGGGTTTTTGATTTTCTCGGATGTGAATGTACCGTTTACAACTCTGATCTTTATCTTATCGGGGCTTACGCCGGGGACTGAAACGTCGATCGGATTATCAATACCTGTGTACATCACGTTCATAGCGGTTGGGGAAACGATCACATTTGGTTCGCCCACCACGTATGAAGCATCGAAGGGATAATTCTTAACTATGCCATCAGGAGCCTTAAGGGAAATAACGCCACCCCATTTTTTCGGACCGGTAGATGTTGAAGGTACTTTGTAAATACCCTTACCGGATTCGTCAAGTTTAAGAACTGAACCATTAACTGTGATGGTTGGACTTTGTGTTGTATCAGTGGCAGAAATGAAAACCCTGGCCTCATAATCGGTTCCCACAGTGACATAGTTTGAGGTGGGAATTACGATAGCATTCAGTTTGTTAAATTTAAATGAAGCTGCATCGATCTGTGAATACAGGTAGTTCAGCACTTCGGTTTCACCGTTTCGTACTGAGAGCTGCATTTCGGAAAGGATACAAATAACTGCAACGAGAGGAAGAGTCTGGAACGTACCATTTGCCCATTTGGTTGGCTGGCCGTCAGGATCCTTCATATCATCGGTACTGAGGCTGGCCTTGATAGCTTCTTCTGCAGTCGGGTTATTTCCATCAAGAGTTGCGAGGAGAAACTCGCGGTACTCATTTATTACATTTTTGAGGCTATATGCCTTCCCATTCTCATTTGCCCCGATCAGGATCTCAGAGGGAACGTTTGTATCGTCTATCCTTTTAATGTTTTCAACCTCAATCTCATTACCCTTTACCTGTGGTTTTTCGGGGTCGATTCCCTTTTCAGTTTTTGTAATGATCTCTATTTTAAGATCCTGTATAAAATTAAATGATTCATCCGCCCGTTGTTTTACCTGGTCTGCTAGGGCTTTGAATTTTCCAGCTTTTGCAGGATTTTCAGCTTCGGCACGGGCGAATTCATTATATATTCTGTTATTTCTTGCTTCATAGTTTGTAACGGTAAGGGTGAGGCCCTTATCGACTTTTTTAAACGCCTCAACGGCCTCTTTTGAAACGTTAAGTGCAAGCATGGCAGTAAGCACCAGGTACATCATCCCGATCATTTTTTGCCGGGGAGACAGCTTTTCGTGAGCCATTTTCTTGTTAGTTAAGTTTTGTTAAGAAAGACTCCTATTTGACATTCATGGCAGAAAGCATATTGCCATATACATTGTTAAGTGCTGCAAGGTTGTCGTTAAGTTTTGTGATCTGTTCACGATACTTTTTAGCATCACCTGCCGAATCGGAGAGGTCTTTCATTAACCCCTGAATACCTTTATAGAGATTCTCGGATTCTCTTATATGCTCATCAGCGCCTTTCTTCTGCAGTTCATAAACAGTATTAAGAGCTGAAAGATTTTTATTCAATGTCTCGAGTTGTTGCTGGTATGATTTTCCACCGGTTTCAATTGTTGAAAGTGAATCGGCCATATTGCGGTAAGTTGAGCCGGTATCATTAATGGCTTTGGTTGTGGAAACATATGAATCGGACAGTTTACCGAGTGACTCATTGGCCACGTTTATTGTATTCATATATTTATTTGAGGCGGCTGAAATATCTCCCATAGCGCTTATATTGGCTGTAGAATCGCTAAGTTTTTTCATTCCGTCACCGAGTTTCATAAAGAGTTCGGGTGATATTTCGGCTTTTTCGAGCATTTCGTCGAATTTAGCGAGGGCAACTGCGCCGGCGCCGCCGCCATATCCGCCGCCATATCCTCCTCCACCGCCGCCTGAATAGGTTGCGGTTCCCGAATATTTATTCGGATGAGCGCTACCTTGACCGGCTTCGTCTTCCGGAATTCCGGCAAGTTCAGGATATACCAGTGACCAATCGATTTCCTCATGGAGAGGTTCGAAGGCAGAAAAGAAGAAAATAATTGCTTCAGTCAGAAGTCCGACTGTAAGCATGGTTCCTGCCAGTGGCCAGTGCTGTATTTTAAAAAGCGCGCCGACAATGACAACAGAGGCTCCGAAACCATAAAGTTTGGCTATAAAGGTTTTCCAGCCACTGCTTTGTACTAATTCTGCTAGGCTCATTTACCGGGTTATTTAATAGTTATTATAAAGTTTTAATTTACGCCAATGTAGGATCTGACATTACGAAATCCGACATATGATTTAGCCGAATCCTGATATTCATAATCCCTGGTGCTTGTTTCAAGAAAATATGCAATATCTTTCCATGATCCGCCACGGATAACCTTTCTTTTCATGATGGGAGGATCCTGCGGAGTGGCATTGTACTCATAATTTGGCTGGAGATCATGCTGAAAGATATAAGCTGAAGGATGGTATGCGCAGCAAGTCCATTCTGCAACGTTTCCTGCCATATCGTATAATCCGAATTCGTTGGGCTCATAGGAGCCTACTTTTCCGGCATAAACGTTTCCATCATCGATATAATTACCTCTTAGAGGTTTGAAATTCGCGAGGAAGCATCCCTTGTAATTCCTGGTGTAAGGCCCGCCCCATGGATACATCGAAAGATCAAGACCTCCTCTGGCAGCGTATTCCCACTCGGTTTCAAGCGGTAATCTGTAACTCTGTACATCGGCAATTCCGTTCTTCCTCAGGGCAGTATTCATATAATCAGTTCTCCAGATACTGAATGCTGTAGCCTGTACCCATGATACTCCGACAACAGGATAATCGTCGAAGGAAGGATGCCAGAAATAAAGAGAAGCCTGAGGATCGTTGAAGGAATATGTAAAGTCCCTGATCCAGCAGAGAGTATCCGGATAAATATTTACAACTCCATGTTTAATAAATGATGAACGGTCCTTTACATCGGTATGTGTACCGTCTGTATTGACCACCTGTCCTTCATATTTTCCGGTATTATTTGTGTAATCGTATTTGTATGATGCTTTTGCTGCAGACTGGTAGTCTACCCAGAAGTAAGAATAATTCAATTTCCTGACATCCCATTGCTTTTTACCTGCGAATCTCTCTTCAGGAGAATAGCACAGTTCGTCGATTACAGTCTTGGTTGTTTCTTCGGAAGGATCAATTTTCTCATTCCAGTTGATTACATTGGGCTCAATAACATTACCTTCCTTGTCGACCATGAAGTATTCCCTGTCAGAAACTCCGGCAGCTCCCAGTTTAGTTCTGAGGATAGAATCGCGTACATAATATACAAACTGACGATATTTATTATTGGTGATTTCAGTCTGATCCATCCAGAAAGCGTCTACTGTAACTGATTTTGATATGCTGTTCATTGCAAATACAGCATCCTGTTCGCTCGGCCCCATCACGAAGCTACCTGCCGGAATAAATGCCATTTCAAAAGGTTCCGGTTCGAAAAACTTCTTCCTACCCTGCACACCGGTCAGTTCTCCGCTATTCTTCGATGACCCGCAACCTGTAAGCAGGATTGTCAATATCAGAGCAGCTAGGATTATCTTTTTCATAACACTTTAGAATTTAACGTGCAAGTAAGTCATTTTTTTTAAAATATCATAAGAATCTGATGCTTTTATATTTCATCGCACTCTTGCCCAGGCCGAGGTCGAAGCAATAATTCACCATGAATTCGTGCGACCCGTTACTGGTTTTTCCCATATCCGACATGGTGAAGTCGTAGGAGTAGCCAAGTCGCAGACCATTAAGCAGTTCCAGTCCAACAATGGCAATAAACGAATCGCCGTACCGATATGCAACGCCTCCCCACACTTTTTTATTGTATCGGATAAGCGAGGTTGCGCTGAACTGGTAAGCCTTTGCGTCGGTTTGGACGAAAAGCGACGGCAATAGTTCGAGCGCCGGATTAGGCAACTGGAGTGTATAGCCGGCGGTAAGGTAATAATGTCTGCTGATATATGCTTCTCCCTTGCTATACTTGATCCTGGGCTGGTTGATGTGTGTCACCGACAGCGCGGCATAGTACTTGTCTGTATTGTAATAAAGCCCCAGGCCAGCGTCAAATGCGACATAGCTCTCCTTGTTTTCAGGTATCAGCGGATCCCCTGAGGCGGGGGTATGTGAATCGCCGCTTGGTATTTCCCAAGTAGGGTTTATGGTAGTATTCAGCATCCCTGCACTTATCCCTATGCCGAGTAATCCCTGGCCAATTTCCATGTGATAGGAATATGAGGCAGCAAGGCTTATATCCTTGTCAAAACCGATATTGTCACTCTGAACCAGCAGACCGACTCCACTATTTATTTTGAAAGGCTTGAACGGAGCGCAGACATTGAAAGTGGTGGTGGCCGGCGCACCGTTGAACCCTACCCATTGCTGCCTGTTAAGCGCAGTAGCGCATACCATGCCATTAATGCCGGCATAACCGGGGTTGAAGGTCAGGGTGTTAAACATATACTGACTCGATAACGGGTCCTGTTGAGCCGAAACCGGAAGCGCCAGAATAATTAATATAACCGCTGCAACGTTTAGTCTTCTCATTTACGAATTTGCAGGTGCTGAAATCTAAAATAGTAGAACGAGTAAAATAAGTAAAAATTACACTCCGATACAAATTTACCTGGAAATATTTGCCCGTTTCGAACCTCTCTTTTGATGAGTGTATCATATATTTTGACAAAGGGAAAAGACCACCCGCGGAACAGGGTGGTTCCTAAGCAATTCATGGCTTTAGTTTTTCAAAGGCCTTTACCCATCTGTCAGGCACTTCGTTCCGGTTAGCCTTGAGATAATCTTCATGTGAACATGCGATATAGATACTTTCATTATCGTCGGAGGTAAGTTCCATCCACCATCTGTCGGTCAGATTGCTCTTGACAAAGATCATATCATCATCAAGATCAGTTACCCTGACATGATATTTGATGAATCTGCCGGTATTGTTAAGACTCAGTGCCGGAGTCTCATATTGTTTCTGTGAAAATCCTTCAAGGAAAAACCACAGGATCTGGGCTGCCAGTCCTGCACTCTGATCCCTGATATCATATTCGGGATTCATGTCGAAGAGGCCGAACAGCCTGAGTTTATCCGAAATACCTGCATACCTTGAGAGAAGACAGATCTCTTCGCCATAGAAACCGTTAGGGGAAGGGGAGAATGTTCCGGGCGATTCAGATTGTCTTATGGCAGAGATGTCGAAGACAGCGGCATGTGAATCCCTGAACAGAGGTTCGGTAAGATGTATCTCCTGCCTGACATCGCCGATCCTGACAAGTTCAGCACCACGCTTATAAAAGCGGTTGATTACCTGCTGATCATTCAGATAAGTCTGGTAGCCGATGTTTACGAAATGTTCAAGGGTGCTTTTATGGTTATTCTGGATAGTGTTGAGCCAGTTGTGCGAATCCGGTTCTTTTCTGTCGGAACTGTAATCGATCCTCGAGTCGACAGAAGCCAGGGAATATTTCATCTTCATGACCGAAAACGCCTTATCTATTGCCGGTATAAGGGCGCTGCTCCCTCCGATAATTACAGGGAAAAGGTTGTCATGGAGCATCTGTACAAGCACATCTGTCAGGCCTGCCAGTGTATCATTGAATGACACGCCCTGTTTCATATTACCAAGGTCGATAATTTTTGATTTGCCGGGCACCCTGGATAATCTGAAGAGCTGGCTTCTGACACTGTCCGGACCTTTCAGGGAGCCGGGGTTTGTGCTGTTCCTGCCATCGGGAACACCCAGGAGCGCTATCCTGAACTTATCCAGATCTTTCAGTGAACGGTTCTCTGTATGGATTGTAATATTGTGGGCGAATCCTGCCTGTCTTGAAAGATGTTCAAATACCGGTTCCTCAATACTAACCGGATTGAAATAATCATTCAGATCTACCATATTCTGTCAGGAGTTCTTTTGGGTTTTATCGTTCTTTTCAATGATTTTTATACATTCTTCAGGGGTCAGTTTTTCAGCCTCGGTTCCCTTCGGGAGTCTGTAGTTTTTCTTGTCCCTTACAAGATAAGGGCCATACCTGCCGTTAAGAACTTTGATTTCCCCGAAATCATGTATTACTTTCTTGCTGTCAGCCTCATTCTTTTCGAGAATGATTTCAATTGCTCTTTCGCTGGTGATAGTGTAAGGATCGTCAACTCCCTTTTTAAGTGAATAGAATTTGCTCTTATATCTCACATATGGTCCGAATTTGCCTATCCCGACAACCATTTCCCCGTTATCATACTCACCCAGAGTTCTCGGGAGTTTGAAAAGGTCAAGAGCTTCCGCGAGTGTTATTGTCTCCAGCAACTGACTACGGGCGAGGCTGGCGAACCTTGGTTTTGCTTCACCGGCAGTATCGCCGATCTGAGCAACAGGACCGAATCTCCCCATTCTCACCGTAACTGGTTCGCCTGTCTCAGGATGGTTTCCAAGAATCCTGCTTCCTGTTTTTCTCTCCTTTTTTTCCAGTGTATTGGTAACTGTTTTATGGAAAGGCGAATAGAATTTATCAAGCATTCTGGTCCACCTGAGCGATCCTTCAGCAATATTGTCGAATTGCTCTTCAACCTCTGCAGTGAAATGATAATCAACGATATCGGAAAAGTTTTCCATGAGAAAATCATTTACTATCATTCCGATATCCTGTGGGAATAGTTTAGATTTTTCTTTACCTGTCACTTCATTTTTTGACAATGAGGCTACCTTTCCGTTATGCAGGGTGAGTATTTTTATCTGGCGTTTTTCTCCCGGTCTGTCCTCTCTTGAAACATATCCCCTGTTCTGAATGGTGGAGATAGTCGGAGCATAGGTTGAAGGTCGGCCGATACCGAGCTCTTCCAGCTTCTTTACAAGGCTTGCTTCGGTATATCTTGGAGGAGGTAATGTATATTTCTGTGTTGCAGTGATGGTGTCTCCGTCGAGTGGCATTCCTTTTTTAACAGGAGGGATCACATATCTTTCCTCATCGCCGTTTTCCTGGTCGGTTGACTCGGCATAAACCCTGATAAATCCGTCAAACTTGATTACTTCTCCGTTTGCCTGGAAGGTTACCGGGGAATTGTCCATGTCAATTGTAATGGATGTACGTTCTATTTCGGCATCGGCCATCTGGGAGGCAATAGTTCTTTTCCAGATGAGTTCATACAGCTTCTTCTCGTTCTGATTGCCTGTGGTAGAGGCATGGTCGAGGTAGGCAGGACGTATGGCTTCATGAGCTTCCTGTGCTCCTTTTGACCTTGTCTTGAACTGTCTTGTTTTCGAATATTTTTCTCCGTATTCGGAAAGAATTACCTCCTTTGATTTGGAAAGGGCAAGAGAGGAAAGGTTTGTCGAGTCTGTCCTCATGTAGGTTATCTTTCCAGCCTCATATAATTTCTGCGCTACAGCCATCGTCTGGGCCACAGAGAACCCCAGCTTCCTGTATGCTTCCTGCTGAAGAGTGGAAGTGGTGAATGGCGGAGCGGGAGACCTGGTTCCCGGTTTGATGTTTATTGTACCGACAGTAAACAATGACTGCCTGCATAGATCGAGGAATCTGAGGGCTTCCTCCTCGGTCGGGAATCGTTTACCTGCTTCTGCCTTGAGTATGTTATTCTCGCCTTCTGCACCCCTGATCTTGAATATGGCTGTCACTCTGAAAGCGGATTCCGATTCGAAAGAGATTATTTCCCTTTCTCTTTCGACAATCAGGCGGACGGCTACCGACTGTACCCTGCCTGCCGAAAGAGCAGGCTGGACTTTTTTCCACAGGACGGGAGATATTTCAAAACCGACCAGCCTGTCAAGAACACGGCGGGCCTGCTGCGAATTGACCAGGTTCATGTCTACCAGCCTCGGGTTCCTGATAGCATTTGAGATGGCCTCTTTGGTAATCTCGTGAAAGACTATCCTTTTTGTCTGCTCAAGGTCGAGGTTAAGCACCTTCACCAGGTGCCATGCAATTGCCTCTCCCTCCCGGTCCTCATCGGATGCGATCCAGATATTCTTAGACTCGGCGGCAGCTTTTTTCAGTTCGGAAACTACTTTGGTTTTCTCCTTAGGGACCTCATACACTGGTGTAAAATCGTTCTCGATATCAATTCCAAGGTTCTTTTTGGCCAAATCCCTGATATGTCCGAAACTTGATACAACACGGAAATCCTTCCCAAGGAACTTCTCGATTGTCTTTGCCTTGGCAGGCGACTCAACTATAACAAGATTCTCAATCATCCTTTAGGAACATTAACTTTTTTCAAACCGACAAAGTAAATCAATTAGGTACCAATCTTCAAAAAAACGGTTAAGTTTCTTTAGATTTTGCTATTTTTGGCCCAAACTTTCTAAGCAGATGAAAGGCAAAACAGAAAACAGGAAATATCTGATTTGGTTCTGGGCACTCATAATTTCACCTATAGTACTCATCACTATAATGTTCATTCTGATATCCAGGGGAGCTTTTGGGCCTATGCCTTCATTTGCCGAACTGGAAAATCCGGAATACAACCTAGCGGCTGAAGTTTATTCAGAGGACGGTGTTCTTCTTGGAAAGATCAGCATTGAAAACAGGACCTGGACCGAGTACAGGAATATCTCACCATATCTGATAGATGCGCTGGTTGCAACTGAGGATATCCGTTTTTACAGGCATTCAGGTATTGATGTACGCGGACTTGGAAGGGCCGGTATCCGTACTATCCTTCTGGGGCAGAGTACCGGCGGCGGCAGTACTATCACCCAGCAGCTGGCCAAACAGCTTTATCCGAGGGATACGGCAAGGAACTCGGCGCTGATGAGTAAGCTCAAGCTGGGCATTTCAAAGTTCAAGGAATGGCAGACTTCGGTAAAGCTTGAAAGGTCGTACACAAAGGAAGAGATCTTAACAATGTATCTCAATAAGTTCGATTTCAGCTACAATGCAATAGGTATTAAATCTGCAGCCAGGGTTTACTTCAATACCACTCCCGATTCGCTTAATCTTCAGCAGGCAGCCGTACTGGTCGGAATGCTGAAGGCTTCTTCACGCTACAATCCCAGGAGGAATTACGATCTCATGTTCCAGCGCAGGAACACTGTTCTGGCACAAATGGCCAAGTACGGATACATCTCGCCTTCCGTTGCCGATTCGGTACAGAAGCTGCCTATTGTCACCAATTTTCAGCCGGAAGATCATAATTCAGGCAGGGCCACATACCTGAGAGAGTATCTGAGAAACATGATGCGAAAACCTGAACCCGACAGGAGATTGTATAAAAGAGAGGCATCTTATGAGGACGCTCTCTGGGAATGGCAGAATAATCAGCTGTACGGATGGTGCAACAAGAATAAAAAGCCTGACGGTACAACATACGATGTCTATAAGGATGGACTGAAGATATACACCACTATTAATTCCCGGATGCAGAAATATGCAGAAGAAGCGGTGAGGGAGCATCTTTCGAAAGAACTTCAGCCCGATTTTTTCAAAAGGGTGCGCAGGCTGAGGAATCCTCCGTTCTCGGATGACCTGTCGAAGAAGGAGGTTGAGGATCTGATGATGTCTTCTATTGAGAGGACAGACAGATACTATTCAATGCGGTCAGCAGGTGTCTCCGAAGATTCAATAATACTTGCCTTCAATACTCCGGTGAAGATGAAAGTTTTCTCATGGAAAGGAGAAAGGGATACTGTGATGACACCTTACGATTCGGTGAGATATTACAAGTATTTTGTCAGATCCGCCTTCATGGTGGAGGATCCGCATAACGGGAATGTAAAGGCGTATGTTGGCGGCCCTGATTTCCGGTATTTCAAGTATGATGCAGTGACCCAGCAGAGGAAACAGGTGGGAAGTACCATCAAGCCTTTTCTTTATACTATTGCTATGCAGAATGGTTATTCTCCGTGTTATGAAGTTGAGAATATACCAAGGTCGTTTGATGTAGGTGATTCGGTCTGGACACCAAGAAGTTCCGGTCCGAAGGAATTTCATGGCAAGATGGTAACGCTTAAATGGGGGCTGGCACAATCGGAGAATTATATATCGGCATGGCTGATGGAGCAGTTCAAACCTACTGCTGTTACTGATCTTATGCACAGGATGGGTATCAGAAGCTATATTGACCCGGTTCCGTCGATCTTCCTTGGCACTTCCGATATTAAGCTGGAGGAGATGGTTGGCGCTTATGGCACATTCGCCAATAAGGGAGTTTACACCCGGCCGATGTATGTGACTAGGATAGAAGATAAAAACGGGAACGTTATATCGAGATTCACTCCAAGGATAGAGGAGGTATTAAGTGAGGAGCATGCTTACCTGATGCTCAATCTGCTTCAGGGAGTTGTGCTTCAGGGATCAGGCCGACGGATGAGGGGCCAGCCATACAATCTTGTTAACCAGATCGGAGGGAAGACAGGTACAACACAGAATCATGCCAACGGATGGTTCATGGGTGTAACTCCAAACCTTGTTGGAGGCGTATGGAGCGGCTGGGAAGATCAGGCTATACACTTTGAAACGCTCTCCGAAGGTCAGGGCGCCCAGATGGCTCTTCCCATATTAGCTATCTTCCTGAGAAAGGTTTACAATGATCCGCAGTTTTCCTCTATGGAATCCGATGAATTTGAACGGCCGGCTAATTTCAATATGGAACTTGACTGCGATAAGATCAAAAAGCAGTCAACACGCAGGGATAACTCGAAAAGATACCGTTACTGATTCAGGCAAACAGAGATTTCACCAGCTGTTCGATCTTCCCGACCTTGATGATCTCCAGACCTTCATTGTTCGAGGGGATATTTTTCTGATAAGATGATATATAAATGCTTTTGAATCCCATTTTTGAAGCTTCCCTGATTCTCTGATCGATCCTTGCAACGGGTCTGATTTCTCCTGATAATCCGGTTTCCCCTGAAAAGCATATTTCCCTGCCAATTGGAATATCGAGGTTGGATGAAAGTACCGAACTGATGATCGCAAGATCGATTGCCGGGTCATTTACTTTGAGCCCGCCTGCAATATTCAGGAAAACATCTTTTATTCCGAGCCTGAATCCGGCTCTTTTCTCGAGTACAGCCAGCAGCATGTTCAGCCTTCTGATATCGAAACCGGTCGAGCTTCTCTGAGGTGTACCGTAAACAGCGCTGCTTACAAGAGCCTGTGTTTCGATGAGGAATGGGCGTATTCCGTCAACCGTGGCGGCTATTGATATCCCGCTCAGAGGTTCATTATGCTGGTTAATGAACATCCCCGACGGATTGGCTATCTCCCTGAGCCCCGATTCGACCATTTCAAAAATCCCAAGTTCCGAAGTTGAGCCGAATCTGTTTTTTACAGAGCGGAGAATCCTGTAAACATAATTGTTATCGCCTTCAAAATAAAGCACCACATCGACAATATGTTCGAGGACCTTGGGCCCGGCCAGCGTACCGTCTTTGGTGATATGTCCGATGAGGAATACAGGTATTCCTGTCATCTTGGAATATTTGAGCAACTGGGCAGCGCATTCTTTTACCTGTGATACCGATCCTGCCGAAGATTCAAGGATTCCCGTGCTGATGGTCTGTATCGAATCGATGATCATCAGACCTGGTTTAATGTTCTCTGCATGTGTAAGAATGCTTTCCAGATCTGTTTCACTGAGGATGTAACACTCAGGATTGGAGCCTTTCATCCTTTTGGCTCTCAGACTAATCTGTTCCTCACTTTCTTCTCCGGACACATAAAGTATCTTTTTGGAATTGAGGGCCAGGGCTATCTGGAGAGCAAGAGTCGACTTTCCCACTCCTGGCTCGCCTCCCAGAAGGATGAGCGATCCTGTGACGATTCCTCCGCCCAGGATCCGGTCGAGTTCGGATATTCCCGATCTCTGACGGTTCTGTTCTTCCGATTTGATGGAATCAAGAAGCTGAGGCTTCTTTTTTTCCCTGTTCGCAAGGAAAGATGATTCGTGAGAAGAGGCAGGGGCAATGATCTCTTCATGGTAGGTGTTCCATTCCCTGCACGAAGGACACCTGCCGATCCATTTTGCGGATTCAGCTCCGCAGTTCTGGCATACAAAGATGGTTTTGTTCTTAGCCAATGTCCTGTTCCTTCTCCTCTTCAGGATGTTTCCTGAAAATAACGAAAAAAGATATTGTTCCTACTATTGCCACGAAAATTAGCTGCGATTCATGTGTCAGAAGAGCATATACCAGTCCGTCTTCCAGAGGAATACCTTTAACGAAAAGAAGGCCTCTTGATATAATGTAATGGAATGCTCCCAGACCGCTCTGAACCGGAGCCGACATTGCAAGTCCGCCAATTACCAGCAGGAAGATGGAGTCCCTGAAAGTGAGCATAGATGTACTCGGGATTGAGAATACCACTACCCATGTCATCAGGGCATAGTTGATCCATATCACCAGTGTAAGCAGAACGAATTCCCATTTCCGCCTGAGATTGGTTATGGTCTTCAATCCGTTAATTATACCCCTGGTAACATCGAAAAGCTTGGCGAAGAATCTTATTTTCCGCAGTTTTTTTCTGTATTTTACAAGAAGGATGAAACCTGCTACCATCACCACAAAAATGACCAGCCAGAGTATCCAGGCAGAGTCAAACCATTTGAGCAGTTTTTCCTGGATTGGCACAAATATACTTTCTTTCAGGAAGATGGTTATCTGATCGCTGCTGGTCACGATAAGCAGGAGCAGTACCAGCATGAGCGAAAAGAAATCGATTGTTCTTTCAACCACCACGGTACCGATAAGCTGGTCAACAGGGATCTTTGCCTTCTTGCCGAGCGCAACACATCTGGTAATCTCTCCTATTCTCGGGAGGGCCAGATTGGCGAGATAACCGGTCATAAGAGCATAGAATGTTATGAGTAAAGATGGACGATAGCCCAGGGGATGGATAAGCAAAGCCCACCTTCTGGCCCGTGCCACATATGCAATGAAGCCGCAGAAGACTGATAACAGTATCCAGGAATAGTCTGCTTCTTTCAGATCAGCTGCCAGTTTCGAGAAGTTAATGTTCCTGAAAGCAAGCCATAACAACAGTACTCCGACAATAAAAAATGCTATGAACTTACCAGCCTGTACTATACCCTTTCTCAAGTTCAGATCAGTTTATTTGTTTTTGTATCAGGGAAGATGACAGTAGGCTTGAATTTTTTAGCTTCTTCCGCTTCAACTACTGCATACGACATTATAATGACCGTATCTCCTTGTATCACTTTTCTGGCGGCCGCACCGTTAAGACATATATCTCCCGATCCTCGTCTGCCTTTAATCACATAGGTCTCAAGACGTTCACCGTTATTGAGGTTAAGTACATGGACCTTCTCGTTTTCAATAAGATTTGCGGCTTCCATGAGATCCTCGTCAATGGTTATGCTGCCAATATAATGCAGATTGGCTGCTGTAACGGTGACCATATGGATCTTCGATTTCAGAACTTCTATAAACATCACACGAAATGTTGATTGTACTTTACACTGCAAAGGTAAGCATCCTTTTTCAATCACAACAAAGTGAATTCAACATTATCTATGAGTCGTATACGACCGGCTTTGACTGCAATACATCCGAAATATCTTTTGCCTTTAACAACATCCTTCTTCGCACCCAGAGGTACAAGTTCTGTATCGTCAACAATATCAAAGTATTCAACTTCAAAATCAGGAATGATGTTTATTTTGTTTTTCACAAAGGCATTGATCTCACCTATTTCAAAACCGGGCGCCATCAGTGTTGCCTCGGATAATGTTCTGAAGATCACCGGAGCATTTGCCCGTATTGAAGGTTCAAGAAGCCTGTTCCTGCTGCTCATGGCCAGCCCGTCTTTCTCTCTGATGATAGGATTACCGATTATCCTCGCTTTATTTCCTGTTTGTCTGACCAGTTCTCTGATTACGGCAAGCTGCTGAAAGTCTTTCATGCCGAAAATGGCAATGTCGGGTCTGACAAGATCAAAGAGCCTGCTTACAACCTGAGCCACCCCATTGAAGTGCCCTGGCCGGTGGACCGCTTCCATGACATGATCAAGGTTCCCGAAGCTGAATTTTCTTTTATCTTCATCAGGATATATCTCCTTGTCACCGGGCATGAAAACCATGTCGTTTTCTCTCATTATACTTCCCAGCAGTTCCAGGTCAGCTTCGGGTGTTCTAGGATAGTTTCTGAGATCATTTTTATCGTTGAATTGTGTGGGATTCACATATATACTTGCAACTGCCAGAGGACACAGTTCCATGGCCGTTTTAATAAGTGAGAGATGACCGGAGTGAAGGGCTCCCATTGTAGGAACGAACCCAACCGGTGATTTGTCCAATGCAGAAATTGCATTTTGCAGTTCGGATGCACTTTTAAAAACCTTCATTCTGAATTTTTCTGCAAACCTAAAGGAAAAATTCAGATTAATAATAAAACTCAGGTCATTAATGAAACCTGAATCAGTAGTTCAAACCTACCCTTAGAAAGAGATTTTCTTAATTATATTATTAATTTTTACTATCTTTGCACACTAAATCGGAATGGTATATCCAGGCAGGTAAATGGAAAGCAGGAAGGTATTATTCATTTCACAAGAGATAACTCCGTATTTAAGTGAGACCAAGTTATCAAAGATAGGCAGATTTCTGCCCCAGGGTATTCAGGAACGGGGTAAGGAGATCAGGACCTTCATGCCAAGATATGGCTGCATCAATGAGAGAAGGAATCAACTTCACGAGGTGATTCGACTTTCCGGGATGAATCTCATCATAGATGATACTGACCATCCCCTGATCATTAAAGTCGCTTCGATACAGTCGGCAAGAATGCAGGTTTATTTCATCGACAACGATGATTATTTTCAGAGGAAGCATATCGTAAGTGATACAGCAGGAAAGGAGTTTGAGGACAATGATGAGAGAGCCATGTTCTTTGCCAGGGGGGTAATTGAAACGGTTAAAAAACTAAGATGGGCGCCTGATATAGTTCATTGTCTTGGCTGGATGTCAGCGCTTGTACCGGTTTATCTTCGCAGCATATACAATGATGACCCGTTATTTCATAACTACAAGATAATCTATTCGATCTACGATAATGATTTCAAAATACCTTTCAGATCATCTTTTGCCGATAAACTGCGTTTCGACGGCATCGACGGAGAGAGTCTGAAAATGGTTAAAGTGCCTGACTTTGTAAATGTTTCCAAACTGGCTATCAAATATTCTGACGGTATTATTGTCGGGAGTGAAGATATTAACCAGGAACTGGCCAGGCATCTTCAGTCGGTCAATAAGCCGGTTCTGACCTATAAGGACGAGGCGCAATACATTGATGCCTATAACGATTTTTATGACCAGATCCTGTCCTGAGCGATACTGTTTCTGATCCGATCCTCTGTTTTTATTTCTATTATTACTTATTCCGGCTATCAGCATCCTTTCAGCGAAAATCTGTCCGGAAAGTCATTTGTCGGCATTATATGAATCACTTCCAGGTAAAGATTACGTCCGGATTACTGCCGGATCTGACCTGTTTTATATGAGAATTCAGAGTATATGTTATTCCTGGTCAGAGCAGCCTGTGTTGTTCCAACGCAAATTATACCGGAACTGCTGTTAAGTTTGAGCATACTTATTTCATATATTGGTCTCTGTGAACGAAATTTGTTTAACTTAGTACAGGTTGTACTAATACTTGTTCTTTATGTGCGGAATTATAGGTTATATCGGTACAAGGCCTGCCAGGGAAATAATCATTAACGGACTGAAGAGACTTGAATATCGTGGGTATGATTCTGCTGGTATGGCGCTGGTCGGCGATGAAACGAAAGTGTTTAAATGTGCCGGCAGGGTTAAAGATCTTGAGGTACTGGTGAACAGTACCGGTTACAACAGCTCTGTTGGAATGGGTCACACCAGGTGGGCCACGCATGGTGAACCAAATGAGCTTAATGCACATCCGCAGGTCTCCTGCAAGGGTAATTTCGTTGTTGTTCATAACGGAATAATTGAGAACTATCTCAGACTGAAAAAGCATCTTGAGGGAAGAGGAGTTGTATTCTCGAGCCAGACGGATACGGAAGTACTGGCAAATCTCATTGAACATCTCTATCTTGAAGGTGATCTGAATGCAGAGCAGGCCATAACGATGGCTCTGAACCGTGTTGAAGGGGCCTATGGGCTCGTTATCATCTGTACGAAGGAACCTGACAGGCTCTTCGCCGCCAGGAAAGGCAGTCCCCTGGTCATTGGCGTGGGTGAAGGGGAAAACTTCATAGCATCAGATGCGACTCCGATTGTTGAGTATACTCAGAGAGTGATCTACCTCAACGATGATGATCTGGCAATTATTAAGAAGGACGAGATGATCCTTAAGACCATCAGGACTAGGAACATCGAACCTGAGGTTAAAGAACTGGATCTTAAGATTGGGGAGATCGACAAGGAAGGTTTTTCTCATTTCATGCTCAAGGAGATCTTTGAACAGCCAAGAGCTATCCATGACACGTTCAGGGGAAGGGTGCTCCCTGATTATTCAGCCATAACACTTGGGGGGCTTCATGATGTTATAGATTCGATGGCCGGAGCCGACAGGATCATCATTGTTGCCTGTGGCACTTCATGGCATGCAGGATTACTCGGAGAATACCTTTTTGAGGAATATACACGTATTCCGGTGGAAGTGGAATATGCATCCGAATTCAGATACCGGAATCCCATTGTAAGGGAAGGTGATATAGTAATAGCTATCAGTCAGAGCGGTGAAACAGCCGATACTCTGGCGGCAGTAAAAATAGCGAGGGAGAAAGGGGCCCGGGTGATCGGGGTATGCAACGTTGTCGGCAGCAGCATCCCGCGAGAAACAGATGCAGGTGTTTATACCCATGCGGGGCCGGAGATCGGTGTAGCTTCCACAAAAGCATTTACCACTCAGGTCACGGTACTGGCAATGATGGCCTTTCTTCTTGGGTTCAGAAAAAATGTGATCAGCCATCAGACATATACTGAACTGATTACCGGCCTGGCAGATATTCCTCAGAAGATACAGAAAACGCTTGAGACTAATCAGAATATTCTTGAGCTGGCCAAAGCATTTCAGAATACTCATAATGCCCTTTATCTTGGGAGAGGATATCTTTTCCCGGTTGCCCTTGAAGGCGCTCTTAAACTGAAAGAAATATCTTACATCCATGCTGAAGGTTATCCTGCTGCAGAGATGAAGCATGGCCCGATAGCGCTTATTGATGAGAATATGCCCGTTGTGGTTGTTGCCATGAAGGACGACACTTATGAAAAGGTGGTCAGCAACATTCAGGAGATAAAGGCAAGGAAGGGTAATGTTATTGCGATCGTGACGGAAGGCGATGAAACGATCAGGAAGATGGCGGATTATGTGATTGAAGTGCCAGCCACAATACCTGCCCTTTCAGGACTGGTTGCAGTAATTCCGCTTCAGTTATTTGCATATCATATGGCTGTGTTGCGGGGTTGTAATGTTGATCAGCCCAGGAACCTTGCCAAATCGGTTACCGTGGAATAGTATTCAATTTATCCTCCGATGAACAGGGAAAATACTTACCGTGCTCTTTCATCCCGTGAGATTGAGATCATGCTATCCAACGGGTGCAGAAGTTCAGACTGGAGCCTGATCAGGGTAACTGATGGCTACGATCCGGCATCCTGTGTGAACTGCGTCTTTTCAGGGGTGATACAATTCGGCAGCTTTTCCAGAATACATACCAGCAGATCAGGGGTAACTTTGCCTTCCGGAATTCATAATGCCCACATCCATAACTGCAGGGTCGGATCAGGAGTTGTTATCCGGAATATTACCGGATATATTGCCAACTACATCATTGAAGACGATGTAATCATCACAGATTGCGGGAAGATATTTGCCGAAGGATCGAGCTCATTCGGCAACGGAACGGTGGTTTCAGTACTTAATGAAACCGGAGGGAGATCAGTTAAGATCTGGGACAGACTTTCGGCGCATGAAGCATATATTATTGCTTTGTACCGGCACAGGATAAAAGCTGTGGAGGTGATGGACAGGATGGTTGACAATTACTGCCGTTCGGTCGCTTCGGAGATGGGGATCATAGGCCGGGGATCGGACATTACAGGCTGTAATACAATAAGAAATGTTAAAATTGGTCCGTTCAGCCGGATCGAAGGATCGATGGTTCTTAACGAAGGTTCCCTGAACAGTTCGGAAGCCGATCCTGTGAGAATAGGTTTCGGAGTAATAATGGAACATTTTATTGTCTGCTCGGGTTCCGAGGTCAGAGATTCCACCCTGATAGATAAATGTTTCATTGGGCAGGGATGTGTGCTGGCGAAGCACTATTCAGCTGAAAATTCCCTGTTCTTTGCCAATTCTGCCGGTTATCATGGTGAAGCGTGCTCGATTTTTGCCGGGCCTTATACTGTCACCCATCATAAATCGACTCTGCTGATAGCCGGGATTTTTTCATTCATGAATGCCGGCAGCGGTTCGAACCAGAGTAACCATATGTATAAGCTTGGCCCTATTCATCAGGGTATCATGGAGCGGGGATCAAAAACTACAAGCGATTCATATCTCCTCTGGCCTGCACGGATAGGACCTTTTACGCTTGTGATGGGTCGTCATTATAAGAATATGGATACATCGTCTCTTCCTTTTTCATACCTTATTGAAAGCAACGATGAAAGCATACTTGTTCCGGGGATCAACCTGAGAAGCGTTGGAACTATCAGAGATGCCCAGAAATGGCCCCTGCGCGACAGAAGGAAAGATCCGGATAAAACCGATCATGTGAACTTCAATCTGCTAAGTCCCTATACTATAAGGAAAATGCTTGCCGGAAGGGAGATTTTAAAGGATCTAAGGGAAAAACAGGGGAGCGATCAGCCATTTTACAGGTATAACAGCATGATCATCAGAAAAGAGGCTCTTGAAAGAGGAATAGAACTTTACCAGACGGGTATTAATAAGTTCCTGGGGAACTCACTGATTAAAAGGCTTGAGAAAAGGGAGTTCAGATCAGACGAAGAGCTCCGCAACAGGTTACGCCGTGATCATTTCGAGGGCACTGGCGAATGGATCGATCTGGCCGGTCTGATCGCCCCCAAGCATGAGATAGAAACACTGCTTGACGATGTGGAATCGGGAAGGATATCGACTGTAGATCAGCTTGACAGCTCATTCAGACATATTCATGAATCTTACTACGACTGGGAATGGTCATGGACTTCAGTTAAGCTTGAGGAGGAAGAGAACAAGCCGGTTGACTTATTTACAGCGGCCGATGTGATCAGGGTAGTAAGCAGGTGGAAGAAGAGTGTAATAGATCTCGACAATATGCTTTATGAAGATGCCCGTAAAGAGTTCAATCTGTCATCACGCACAGGTTTTGGCATAGATGACGGGGAGGAGGCTAAACGCCTTGATTTTGCCGAAGTGAGGGGAGATTTTGAATCTAACAGTGTTGTTGCAGTTATTCAGGATCATATAAGAAAAAAGTCAGCTCTGGGGGATGAGCTTATTGAGAGAATGGGAAAAGTTCAGTAGCCTGTCTACCTGCCGGAATACATCCTGTCGTAGTACCCGGCATAGTCGCCTGAAATGATCCTTTGGAGCCAGCCTTCATTGGCAAGGTACCAATCGACCGTTTTTTCCAGTCCGGAGGGAAAATCATGAACAGGTATCCATCCCAGTTCATGTTTCAGTTTAGAAGGATCGATGGCATATCTGGCATCGTGACCAGGCCTGTCCCTGACAAAGGTTATCAGCTCAGCTGAGGCCCCATCGGCCCGGCCAAGCTTCCTGTCCATGATGCTGCAGAGCAATTTCAGAAGATCGATATTCCTCCATTCGTTATTCCCGCCAATATTGTAAGTCTCACCTCTCTTTCCTTTGTGGAAGATCAGCTCAATTGCCCCCGCATGGTCCTCAACATACAGCCAGTCCCTTATATTTTCGCCCTTTCCGTAAACAGGTATGGGTTTACTGTTTTTAATATTGTTTATGGCCAGGGGGATCAGTTTTTCAGGAAACTGGTTCGGACCGTAATTATTGGAGCAGTTGGAGACAATGGCGGGGAATCCGTAGGTATGGCCATAGGCTCTGACAAGATGATCTGAACCTGCCTTGGATGCTGAATATGGACTCCTGGGATCATATGAGGTTGTTTCGGTAAACATCCCGGTGCTGCCAAGTGATCCGTATACCTCATCGGTTGAGATATGATAGAACAGTTTATTTCCACCTGCATCTTTCCACTGGCTTAGAGCGGCATTAAGCAGGTTGACTGTTCCCATGATATTGGTAATGACAAATTCATCGGGGCCGGTAATTGACCTGTCTACATGTGATTCCGCTGCCAGATGTATTATGCCGTCAAAATTATATTTGGCGAAGAGACCACTTACTGAAGCCTTGTCTGTAATATCAACCTTCTCGAAACGGTAATTGGGTCTGGATTCGACATCGGCGAGATTTTCGAGATTACCTGCATAGGTCAGCTTGTCAACGTTTATGATCAGGTAATCAGGATAGTTGTTAATGAATCGTCTGACAACGTGCGATCCTATGAAACCCGCGCCACCAGTGATGAGAAGTGTGGTCTTCATTTTTTTCCGGTATTTTTTCTGATATTCTTTTCCCATTCCCAGGCCGTCAGCATTGCCTCATCCAGAGTGCTGACTGTTTTCCAGCCAAGTTCCCTGTTGGCGAAGGAAGGATCGGCCCAGATCTTTTCAATGTCGCCGGGTCTTCTGCCTGTGATTTTGTAGTTTAGTTTAATACCTGATACTATTTCAAACGAACGGATCGCCTCAAGTACAGATACTCCGTTCCCGGTGCCAAGGTTAAAGACCTCAAAATTCTTTTTATTTTTGCCCTCAACGAGTCTTTTAACAGCCACTACATGGGCTTTAGCCAGGTCAACGACATGGAGGTAATCCCTTATGCATGATCCGTCAGGAGTGTCATAATCATCACCGAATACTTTCAGTTCTTGTCTTATTCCGTATGCCGTCTGTGTAATATAAGGGACAAGGTTTTCAGGTACTCCTCTCGGCAGTTCACCAATCAGGCCTGAAGGATGGGCTCCAATAGGATTGAAATATCTGAGAGCGATAGCATTGATATTTTTATCAGCGAATGCCGTATCCCTTATTATTTCTTCTCCAACCTGTTTTGTATTTCCGTAGGGAGATGTTGCAGGTTGAAGAGGGGCATTTTCGGTTACAGGCAGTTTTTCCGGCTGACCGTAGACAGTGCATGATGATGAGAATACCAGGTGTGCAACACCGTTATTTTTCATCAGGTCCAGCATGTTGATAAGCGGGACCAGATTATTATGATAATATCCGAGGGGCTTGCTGACAGATTCCGAAACGGCCTTGTATGCTGCAAAGTGGATGATTGCGCTCAGGTCCTTATGTCTGGAAAAGAAATCACTGAGCTTTTGTTTGTCGCACAGGTCGAACACCTCGAGTGTTGGCTTTACACCAGTTATGGTGGCAATTCTGTCGGCGACCTCAGCTTCGGAGTTATAAAGGTTATCGATTATGACAACTTCAAATCCCTCATTGATCAGTTCCACAGCTGTATGTGAACCGATATATCCTGTTCCGCCTGTTACCAGTATCTTTTTTTTCATTTAGAGACTCCAGTATGTATGATTTTTTATTTTTCCCCTGAGTATACCTTTTACATCTACCACGAGTCCGTCTTTATTGAGCAGAGGTGAGAAGAATGATTCATCCAGATTAATGTATTCTTTATGGCTGACTGCCAGAATGATGGCGTCATATTTTCCTTCAGGTTTTTCCTTTAAGTCAATTCCGTATTCTTCTTTGACCTCGTGTCTGCCTGCTCCCGGATCGATAACATCGACAGTGATGCCGAAGTCATCGAGTTCTGCAATGACATCCACCACTTTTGAATTCCTGATATCCGTCACATCTTCCTTGAAGGTTATGCCGAGGATCAGTACTCTGGCGCCTGTGAGGTTTTTCCCTGCAGCAATTATTTTTTTTACGGTCTGTTTGCCTATGTAACGTCCCATGCTGTCGTTGACAAATCGTCCCGAATCGATCATCTGGGGGTGATAGCCAAGAGCTTTTGCCTTGTAGGAGAGGTAGTAAGGGTCAACACCAATACAATGGCCGCCTACCAGACCGGGATAAAATCTGAGGAAGTTCCATTTGGTTCCGGCAGCTTCAAGCACTTCAAATGTGTTAATGCCCATTCTGTTGAAGATGATAGACAATTCATTCATGAAGGCAATATTTATGTCGCGCTGGGTGTTTTCAATGATCTTTGCAGCTTCTGCAACCTTGATTGAACTAGCCCTGTGAACGCCGGCTTTAACAATGAGTTCGTAAGTTTTGGCGATATTCTCTGCTGCTTCCGGATCGCATCCGCTTGTTACCTTGACTATCTTGGTCAGTGTATGGTTGGTATCGCCCGGGTTAATCCTTTCAGGGGAGAATCCAACCTTGAAATCGGTTCCGCATTTAAGGTTCGAAAATCTTTCCAGCACAGGGACGCAGTCTTCCTCTGTACACCCAGGGTATACAGTTGATTCATAGACAACATAATCTCCTTTTTTCAGGATCTTACCTACCGTTTCGGATGCTTTTAACACAGGGGTGAGGTCAGGAAGATTATGCCTGTCTGTGGGTGTAGGCACAGCAATTATATGGAATGATGCCTGTCTCAGATCTTCCGGATTACTTGTCAGAAGGATATCGGTTCCATCGAAAGCTTCTTTGGAGAGTTCGTTGCTGGGATCGATCCCTTTTTTCATGAGTTCCACCCTGTCGGGTTTGATGTCAAATCCGACAACCTTTATTTTTCTGGCAAATTCGAGCGCAATCGGAAGGCCCACATAGCCAAGTCCTATCAGCGACAGTTTTGTCTCCTTATTGATCAGTTTGTTGTACATCTTATATTTTTTTTAAAAATGGATGATAATCTCCTTTTGGACCGATGGGGCTGGAATTTCGGATTGTGTAAGCTGTCTCCACCGACTGTCTTGCATCTTCAATCCCGAATCCTCTTCCTGCAAGTATCTCCTCATATGTAATAGTGTGCAGATCTGTGAAACCTTTGCTGAATTCTATCTCCTTGCCATCGACAGTAATTGATCTGAAGGTTCTCTGGCCGTTTTCCTTTATGTTATCCGGAATATCCATATAATCTATGCTGAGGAACCATCTTACCCTGGCTTTTTCCAGTTCGAGATAACCTGCCGCTTTCCTGGCATCCAGCATATGCACGACATTTTTTTTCTCTTTGCCGAATATCCATCCGAGCATATCGAAAAAATGAATGCCTATATTGGTTGCCACACCTCCTGATTTCTGAACATCTCCTTTCCATGATATTGCGTACCAGTTGCCGCGGCTTGTAATGTATGTCAGATCGATATCATAGATCTTATCCTGAGGACCATTTCTGATTTCATCATACAGTTCTCTTATCTTTGGATGGAGACGAAGCTGTAGGACATTATTTATCTTCCTTCCCGTTTCATGTTCTATTTCCTGCAGGGCATCGATATTCCATGGATTGAGGACAATCGGTTTCTCGCAGATAGCCTCTGCCTGGTGGCGCAATGCGAACCTGATATGTGAATCGTGAAGATAGTTGGGTGAACAGATGCTCACGTAATCTATTTTGGTTCCGTTCCTTTTCAGTTTGTCAAAATGGCGGTCGAATCTTTCAAACTCGACAAAAAAATCACTCTCAGGAAAGTAACTATCGATGCGCCCCACACTGTCGAACCGGTCGAGGCTGGCAAGCAGATGATTGCCTGTTTCCTTTATAGCGTTCAGATGTTTTACAGCTATATACCCGGCGACACCTATAATTCCAAAATTCTTAGGGGTTTCTGTCATGAGATTTAGAAAAATCGTTTAAAAATACTAAAATATTCTGGAAACCTCGTTATCCTCCAGCCTGTATCTATCTCCACTTTCCCTGCAGGTGGCAAAACCAGCTGCATCGAATACCAGTTTCTGACCGTATTCGCTCATCCATCCCGTTTGTCTGGCTGGATTACCAACCAGGAGGGCGTATGGTTTGACATTCCGGGTCACAACAGCGCCGGCGCCGATGAAAGCGTATTTCCCAATTGTGATACCACAGACGATAGTTGCATTTGCCCCTATGGTCGCGCCTTTCTGAACAACTGTTGCACCGTATTGGTCCTTCCTGTTGACAGCGCTTCTCGGATTAATGACATTTGTAAACACCGCTGAAGGCCCGAGGAACACATCATCCTCGCAGATAACACCGGTATAGATCGAGACATTGTTCTGTACCTTGACGTTTTTTCCAAGTCTGACAGACGGTGATACGACTACATTCTGCCCTATATTGCAGTTTTCTCCAATTTCCGAGCCTTGCATTATATGACTGAAATGCCAGATTTTTGTCCCTTTTCCTATGCTGCAGCCTTCATCAATAACTGCCGTTTCATGTGCAAAATAATCTTTGTCCATCATTTATGATTTTCAAAATATTCCAGGACACCTGTAATTATATAGTCAAGCTGGTCCTCCTCCATCTCAGGATGTATCGGAAGCGACAGCACTTCCCTGCACAATTCAGAGGTAACCGGAAGATCATTTGCTGAATAGCCAAGGTACCTGTATGCTTCCTGCATATGCAGGGGCCCGGGATAATATATCATGGCCGGAATTTTCCGGGATGTGAGGAATTTTTTAAGCTCATCCCTCTGTTGTTCGTTAATTTTTAAGGTATACTGATGGAATATATGCGATGACCAGGGGGCTCTGTAAGGGACTGTGACCGGATCACATCCGGCGAATGCTTTGTCATAAGCTGATGCGACTTTCTGTCTGGCCTGATTGAATGTATCGAGATGTTTCAGCCTTACCCTAAGTATTGCCGCCTGTATTGTATCGAGCCTTGAGTTAACTCCAATTTCTGAGTAAGAATACCTGACCTTCATCCCGTGATTGGCCAGGCTTCTTATCCTGGCTGAAAGATGGTCGTCAGTTGTGAAAAGAGCCCCGCCATCGCCGCAGCAGCCAAGGTTCTTTGAAGGGAAGAATGAGGTTATGCCTATATCACCGATGGTACCGGCCTTCTTTGATGATTTATTTCTGAAATAGTAATCAGCGCCGGTTGCCTGCGCGGTGTCCTCTATCACGTAAAGATCGTGCTCCCTCGCGAGGTTCATAATATTTTCCATATCAGCGCATTGTCCGAATAAATGCACTGGTACAATGAGCCTGGTCTTTGGAGTAATCAGCTCCCTGATAGTTTCAGCCGAAATATTGAAAGTTGCCGGGTCGGGATCGGCAAACACCACTTTCAAGCCGAGGAGTGCAGCTGCTTCAGCGGTAGCTATAAAAGTAAAATCGGAAGTTATTACTTCATCGCCGGGATTCAGATCAAGAGCCATCATGGCTATCCGAAGGGCATCAGTTCCATTGCCGCAGGATATCACGTGAGAGGCTCCTGTATAGGCCTCCATCTCCTCTTCAAACTGCTTTACATCAGGACCTTTGATAAAAGCAGATGACATGAGCACTGATTTGATCGCAGCATCAATCTCATCCGCGTATTTTTCATATCCGGCCTTCAGATCGACCATCTGTATCTCTCTCATACAATGCAAACCTTTAGAAGCTACTAAGATAATATTTTAATACAAGGAAGTTTTTAACAATAGATAAAATAGAACATCAGAAGATCGAAGCCATCCTGGTTTTTTCTTATTTTTGTATCGCACCTAATTATTCACTGTGGATTATACTGCATACATACGGGAATTGCTTTTCAGTCACGATTGCGTCATCATACCTGACTTTGGAGGGTTTATCGGAAATTATACACCTGCCCGGGTAGACAGGAAGACAGGAACTTTCTATCCTCCTGTAAAGCAGATCTCTTTCAACAGGAACCTCAATCATAACGATGGCCTGCTGGTCGGAAGAATTTCCGGATCGACAGGGATAAATTATGGAGATACAAGGACAATGGTGGGAGAGTATGTAGCCGATCTCCGAAGTAAACTTGAAAAGGGAGAGAAGATTGTTTTTGATCACATCGGGAGCTTTATAAACAACCAGGAAGGCAATATGCAGTTTGAGCCCGACAGGTCGGTGAATTATCATCTCGATTCCTATGGGCTCGAACCTTTCAGGATGTTCCCGCTTGAAGGCTATAATTATCAGGCAAGGATTTCAAGATCAAGAACAAAAGACCCGGAAAAGCAGGCAGCTATCAGAAAAATATTGTGGAGAGCAGCAGTTATTGCTCCTCTGCTTGCTGTATTGGTAGTTATTCCCCTCAGAACCGATTTGTTAAGATCTAAGGTCGAATCATCTAATCTTAATCCTCTTGTTACGGCAGAGTTCGAGCACAACCGGAAAGCGCTGGACGAAGGAACGAAAACAGAGGAAATAAGTAAAACTCCTGAATTAAAGCAAAGCGAGAAAGCTGCCGAAACAGAAGAAAAGATTGCCCCTGTAGAAACGGCGAGGCCGGAGCCTGTAGTCTCTCAGCCTGCACCTGTTCAGTCAGGAAGTTTTTATCTGATAACGGGTAGCTTCAAATCGCAGGCAAATGCTGAAGTTCAGGTCAGCCAGCTGAAGGTAAAAGGGTTCTCTCCCGAAATAGTAATGACATCCAACGGTTTTTACCGTGTATGTGCTATGGGGTGCAACGACCAGGCCACTGCCGAGCTTAAGAAAGACAGTCTGGCAGGACAATTTCCCGGCGTTTGGATCTCAAGAAAGAAATAGTATCAGTACCATTAAAGTAATTCACATTACGATAGCTTATAATTTAAGAGGCTGCCATGAACGTTTGGCAGCCTCTTTTGCAATCCTTGTTTTAACCCTAAAATTAATAACCTGGATTTTGTTCTATGTTGGTATTTCTGTCAAGCTCATGACTTGGAATAGGGTACCATAACTTCCCTTTTGTCTTGGTAAAAAAGGCAGGAAACACAAAATCGGTTCTTAAGGAACTGAATCCGGTCACACCTGAGTCCCAGTTACTGATATCTATAAATCCGGCATACGACCAGCGTTTAAGGTCAAACCAGCGATGATTTTCCTCGCCTGACAGTTCCCTGAATCTTTCATCCATGATCCATTTCATAATAACATTTTCATCGGTTTCTGTAGTTGCGAGATCGGCAGGCACAGCGCCTTCGCCTCTTGCTCTTGTTCTCACCTGATTGATCAGTTCAATAGCGTCGGATTTACTTCCGCCGGATTTCAGAATGGCTTCAGATTTCAACAATAATACATCAGCATATCTGAGGATTCTTGGATTGTTCAACGATCCGGTCATGTTTTCAGTCCCTTCGTTCAGAACATATTTAAGCCACCTGTAACCTGAGGGGTAAGAACTGGAAGTAGTGGCTTCAAAAGTATACGCGATCCTCGGGTCACCGGGTTCGAAAGCATTTATCAACTTTTGGGTTGGAACGAAAGGAGTTTGAGCCCAGAATGACCATTCGCAGTTGAAAAAGCCCCAGTAAGCATGCATTGATCCCACTGCAAGACCAAAGTCATTGCTCAGCCATATATTTTCAAAACCTGCTTGCACGCTGGCCTGAAATTCAAACAACGATTCCTGATTGTTCTCAGACGCGTAATTGAAATTATCTCCATAATTTGAAACAAGACTTTTTGAAGTGATCTTGTTAAATGCTGAAATAGCAGTTTCCAGGTCAGATTTTGCAGATGCAATATCAGTTTTAAAATGATAATCAGCTCTGAAACAGAGACATTTACCTAATAGGCCGTAAGCTGATTCATTTGTAGCTCTGCCTGTAAATTCAGTACTCCAGTTAGCAGGTAATAACTCAGCAGCCTCAGTAAGATCTGTTATTGCCTGGTCGAGTAGTTCTGTATCCTTTGAACTGGGAGTGTTGGTAGCGGAAAGGCTGGTTATTCTTTCATTTACCAGAGGAGCTGTTCCCCACAAGTTCCACAATGAATAATACATAAGAGCTCTCAGGAACAAAGCTTCTCCTTTTATATGGTTTGTTGTCTCTTCGGTCACTGACACTGAGGCGTCAGAAGGAGCCTCATTAATTTTAAGAAGGATAACATTGGCTCTGTTTATTACCTGGTAATACGCGGTCCACAAATCGTTAAGCCTGTCATCGCTGGAAATAAGCCCGGTGAAAGATTCTGAATTGTAAGTTCCGGCGGAAGTCAGATCGTCACCCGGAAGCAGCCAGAGGTGATGGCAAGGATTGTTATTATTGAACCAGTAGATCAGATCCAGTTTGGCATAAACGCCAATTATTGCTTTAAGGAATTGAGCATCATTTTTATAATATGATGATTCAGTAACTGAATATGGTTCCAGATCCAGATTTTCTTTATTACATGAGTTGAAACTGAATGAGGAAATCAATAACAGGACAATACTGAAATATATTTTATATATATTTGTTCTCATATGTGTCTATATATTAGTAGTTTAGAAAGACATGTCAAAGCCGATAAATGTTGTTCTTGGTATAGGGTATGTCTCATTTTCCGGATCGATTCCCGACCATTTCGTAAGAGTGAATAAATTTGATCCGCTGATCCAGACTCTTGCCTTCTCGAATACTTTCGTTTTAAAATTCGGTAAGGTATAGCCTAATTGAATATTTGACAACCTGAAATATGCCGCGTTTTCGATCCAGCGGTCAGAAAACCTGTTGTTGGATGCAGGATCGGCATAAACGGCGCGGGGCATTGTCTTTGAAGGCTTGTTGATTGTCCATCTTTCATTTACAGAAACAGTCTGGTTATTACCTCTGCTTGACATATCTTCGCCGGAGACCTTGAAATAATTGATTTTTTCGACGTCGCCAACTCCCATGAAGTAGCAGGTGAAATCAATTTTTTTGTATTTCAGGCCAATATTCAGACCATAGTAATAACCTGGAATGGTTTTTCCGAGGTAAGTGCGATCGTAGTCATTCACTTTGCTGTCAGTTCCCGGAACATAATTGTCACCATTGATATCCTTGAACCACATATCGCCCGGATGCTGGCTGCTTGATATGACATCTGCAGTTTTTGACTTGTAGGCGGTTACTTCTTCATCAGACTGGAATATACCACCGACTTTATATCCCCAGAGGGAATTCACCGGATAACCTTCTTCAATTCTTCCTCCCCATGTTGAACCCATCGGTGTTCCATTATACAATTTCAAAACCTCATTTTTAACAGTGGTTAAGTTTGCACTTACACTATATTCCAGCTCACCTATTTTATTCTGATAGCCTGCACTCATTTCAAAGCCCCTGTTTCGCATTTCTCCGACATTGATTACCGGATTATTTTCGACACCAACACTTGCCGGCAAAGTTGCTTCCTGAATCAGATTGGATGTTTTTTTGTCATAGTATTCAAGGGTGAAATTCAATGTTCCGAAAAGTAATCCGTCGAGCCCCACATTTGTTGTGGTTGTTTTCTCCCAGGTCAGATCCACGTTTGCAAAGTCGCCTGCTGCAGCGCCTGAATAGAAAATACCATAACCGTCGGGGGTTGTGCCGAAAGAGGTATGAGGACTCATATTAATAGTTGACAGGTAGGCAAATGATTTGGTTTCCTGGTTACCCATTTGTCCCCAGCCGACTCTTAATTTAAGATCGTTGACAACTGGCTTCAGGTTCTGAAGGAAGCTTTCATCACTTATTCTCCATGCAGCCGATACAGAAGGGAAGGTTCCCCATTTGTGCCCGGAAGCAAATCTTGAGCTTCCGTCTCTCCTTATGACTGCATCGAAATAGTATCTCGATTTATAATTATATTGAACACGTCCGAGATATCCCTGAAGAGCAGATTCACTTTTAAATTCACCTGCCGAGGAATAGCCTTCTGAACCCTCTTCAACATAAATCAGACTGGGACTGGTGATCTGCTGGGATCCTCCTCCTAGAAAATCATAGCTGTATTTCTGATCCATTGCATTGAATAACAGATCAATGTTATGCTTTCCAAATGATTTTGAATAATTGATACTGAATTCTTTGATTAGGTTCAGGTTCCTGGAGTCTCTTTGTGAAGTGGTTCCATATGAATGGCCATCACCATAAGAGGAAGGATCTGTAGGAGTAATACTGAAATAATTTCCTGAGAAAAGTGAATAGGAATTTCTGACCTGATTATACCAGTCGACACCGACTGATCCTTTAAATTTCAGTCCTTTTAACGGTTCAACTTCGACATATGCGTTACCCATATTTCTGATATTGGTATACCTGTTATCCTCGCATGATGCCATACCAAACACATTTATATGTGTAGCAGGTCCGTACAGATTGGTTGATACAAAGCTTGGAACCGACGTAATGATCACGGCAGGGGCATATCCGTTCACCCCGCTGTCAGAGTAGATCGGCTGCCATGGCGGAGTAGTGGCATTGCTTATCAATGAACCCTGAGTGTCATCAAGCGCTTTCTGATAGGCAAACCTATAGTTAACACCTGTCCGGATATACTTACTAATGTTCGTGTTAAGATTGGTCGACATTGTATATCTTTCCAGGTAGTTATCTATAATGGGGCTTTCTGTTCTGGAATAACCAGTTGATATATAATAGGTTGTATTTTCACTTCCTCCTGAGAGGCTGACTGTATAGTCGTTCACTTTTGCATTTTTGTTATACATAGGTGAAATCCAGTTATATGTAGGAGAATTCCCGAGGTAGTCAGGGCTGGAGGATTTAAATACTGAAGGGAGGCTGGCTTGTTCATCCGGGTTGTTGCTAAAAGCTTCGAGGTATAATGAAGTGTAATCCGATGTGTTCAGCATTTTGTATTTTCCCGGAATATTCTGAATTCCGGACTTAACATTCACATTCAGTTTCGGTCTGCCGCTTTTCCCTCTTTTGGTAGTAATGAGTACCACTCCATTGGCAGCACGTACTCCGTAAATCGCTGCAGCGGAAGCGTCCTTAAGGATAGAGATGGATTCTATATCGTTGGGATTAATCATATTCATTATATTCATATTTCCTCTTATATCGGATGCAAGTCCGGCATCATTGCTTCCGGTACCGGCGCCTGTACTCGATTCGGCGCCGCTTCCGAATTCAGTGACAGGCACACCATCAATCACATACAGAGGATCTGCAACACCCCAGGTATTTGTTCCCCGGATACGGATTGTCGGTCTTGAGTTGGGATTGCCGCCGCCGCTTTCCACAAATACGCCTGCTGTTTTTCCCTGTAAACTCAATTCCGGCGAGATAACTGTTGAATTGACAATATCTTTCGTGTCTATGGAGGATATTGACGTGGTAACATCCTTTTTATGCCGGGTACCATATCCTATAACCACCACCTCTTCAAGATTTCTGGATTCTTCGATAAGATTTACATTCACCGACGACCCGTCAGAAACAAGTATTTCCTGGGATTGATACCCGACAAAAGAGAAAACTAGAGTTGCCTGCTTTTCCGGTATTTCAATACTATAGTTACCGCCTGAATCGGTAAAAGTACCCTGAGTAGTACCTTTTATTACAATATTGACTCCCGGTATCGGCGCTCCGGTTTTCTGGTCGGTGACTTTACCTGAAATACCTTTCTTCTGCATAAGTTTATTGGGAGCGATCACGATGAGATTGTTTTCAAGAACCCTGAAGCCCGCTTGTGAAGTCTTCAACAGATCAGCAAGGACCTCTTCCATGGGACTGTCAGTTGCTTCAATAGTTACTTTCTGATCCAGATTAACGAAGTCTTCGTTATAAAAAAATCTGAATTCAGTCGTCTTTTCGATATTATTGAGAACATCTTTTATGCTGGTATTCTCAAAAGAGATAGTGAGTTTGGAATTCTGGGAAAAAACTGCGGCTGAAACCTGCATCATTCCAAATAAACAAAGAATTACAGATAGTTTCATGGACAGTAGGTAGGTTTTGGATACGGGTTTTTTTCCCCGCGAAGTTGGGTTTGTAAAATTTATCATAGTTTTGTAGTGTTAAAAGGTTAAACAGTTCTGCCTGTTAGATTTTAGGCATCTGGCAGATTTTGTTAATCTAGTAATATGGGAGACTGGCAGGTCTCCCATTTCTCTTTATAATATTATGGGGATCTGTTATTCATAGGATCTGGTTTTTATTTTCAGGAATACATGTTATTTATTTGTTCTGAATAATCTTAAAGGCTTATTATATTGGTTTTGATCAATGGCCATAATCACCTGTTTATGGTTGATCTCGTATTTAATCGGAGCAGCCAGTGATATTGCTTTAAGCACCTGTTCCAGTGATTCGTCCTTAATTATTCCTGTAAACTTGTAATCATGAAGAATGCTGTCCCTGAATGAAATAGTGATATCGAAACGTCGTTCGAGAATCGGAGCGAGAGTCTGCAGCTTTGAACTTTTAAATATCCACTTGCTGTCTTTCCAGGAGGTTGTAAGTTTTGTATCAACAAGGCTGTCAATTTTCAGTTGTGCAGACTGTATTTTTGATACCGGATTATTAATGGTATTATTTTCCTTATTCTTTTTGATATCATTTACCTGTGTACTTCTGGTGCTTTTTGTGAAAACAGCTTTTTGATTAGGTTTTAGATAGACCGGATCAGATTCTGTTTTATTTTTTGATGGATTCAATTCATCAATCCGAACCTCACCTTTCTCCAGTGTTGTTTCTATAATATTTTCTTCATTGTATGCTTTTACATTAAATGCAGTTCCTGTTGCAGTTATGCAGATATCAGAAGTATTTACCCTGAATGGTAGATTTTTATTACTGGCCACTTCAAAATATGCTTCCCCTTCAAGAGACAGGTTTCTGTCTTTAAGACCGAAGCTTCTTTTTAGCTTAAGTTTTGTCCCGGAATTCAACCATACCTTGCTTCCGTCATATAAGGTGATAAAGGATCTCGATCCTTTAGGCGCTGTTGCTTCAAAGCATTCATTATAACCTGAGTACCGGCCATTCCCGGAAAAGTAGAAGCTCCCTATTCCCAGGAATAGCAAGATCAGGATGGAAGCCGCAATCCAGTAGGCCATCGATGAAGGAATCCTTATTTCAGGTCCGGGAATTTTTCTTATTCCATTCTCATTAATTTTACTAACCAGTTTTTTCCAATCTTTTTCAATATCTGTTTTCTTCATGCCTGTCTGGCCTGACATATACCAGATTGTTCCTATTTCGTGGAAAAAGCGCAGATTTTCTTTATCTGCATTTATCCATCCCATTAATTCCTCTGTCTGGCTCTGAGTCAGATGATTGGAATAGTAAGCTTGTATAGCTTCAATCAAAGAATCTGACAGTACTTTTTCTTTCATACACTGCGTTATGATTAAATGACACAAAAAATGGAGGTTGGTATTACAGGAGTGGCAAAAAATATTAAAGCATGAAAAGGAGCGAAAGGAAATCTTTAAGAAAGGAACGCAATTTAATTAAAGCTCTGTAAATCTGTACTTTTACGGTATTTTCCGATATGCCCATCCGGGCTGCTATTTCTTTATTTGAAAGATCTTCGCCACGACTTAAAATAAAGATCTTCCGGCACTCTTCCGGTAACTGCATTATTCCTTGCTCAATCCGGATATTTAGTTCATCTATATTAAGGTTATCAAGCTGGCTGCAGATAAGGTCAGGAGGTATCAGACCATTTAGCTTTTCATTTGTTACAGCATCAAGTTCCGAAAATCTCATATGTTGTCTTGACAGATAATTTATACATTGATTATGAACGCTTCTGTATAGATAACCTGAGATGGAGGAAGTGATTACCAGGTTGGACCCGGCTTCCCACAATCTCACAAAAACATCCATGACAATATCTTCAGATATAACATCGCTATGGACTATTTTCCCTGCATATTTACACAAGTTTGAGTAATAGTTTTTAAAGAGATATTCAAATGATTTCCGGTCACCTTTCTTTATAGATTCAATAATTAAATGTTCAGACAGGGTTGACATTCAAAAACAATTTGAGAATTTATCTGCAATTCCGGATACAGTTGTCAAATTCCAAATTACATCAATTCAGAAGAAAAAGCAAACCGATTTATCATAATGAATATAATTGAAGCTTCTTTACAGCTCATCTTCCAGGCAGAGCTGATCCTTCAGATCAGGGAATGGAAGTTGTTTTTATTGCGGTTTGGACGGCAGAATCGACTTGAGAGGGCAGTTTACTAAAGAAATTCACCAACCGGTGATTAGCAGATTATCTTTAAAATATGGATTCTGAGCTCCCTTTTTCAGGGAAAAAGTCAGTCAGCAATAATTTGTCCGGGTACAGGTGGAAACTTGTCTGGCGATCTTTTTAACGACGATTGAAGTTTATTTTATCATGCTTCCGTTACTGACCTTATCGGCAGGTGTAACCATCACCAGTCTGCCATCCTTGTCTTCAGCCATCAGGATCATCCCTTTCGACTCAATACCCTTGATTTTTCTGGGTTCAAGGTTAGCCACAATTGAGATCTGTTTGCCTACAATATTTTCGGGTGAGTAGTATTCTGCAATCCCAGAGACAATTGTTCGTATATCAAGTCCTGTATCTATTTTGAGTTTAAGAAGTTTTGTTGTTTTAGGTACTTTCTCAGCTTCCAGTATTGTGGCAGTTCTGATATCTATTTTTGTGAAATCGTCATATGTGACAGGTTCTTTTGAAGGCTCTGTTACGGCAGCTGCTGACTCATTGGCTTTTTTGGTGGCCAGGAGCTTATCTATCTGTTTCTGTATATCCTGATCCTCGATCTTGTCAAAGAGCAGGCCGGGTTTATTTATCTGGTGACCGGCGATGAGGAGATCGGTTTCACCGGCCCTGTTCCAGGATTTGTCGCTAAAATTGATCCAGCCGCGGAGTTTTTCCATTGAAAAAGGCAGGAATGGCTCGCAGATGATCGTGAGGTTGGCAGTAATCTGCAGTGCAATATTAAGTATTGTTTTTACCCTCTCAGGATCGGTTTTTATAACTTTCCAGGGTTCAGCATCGGCAAGATATTTATTTCCCAGCCGTGCCAGATTCATGGCTTCCTTTAGCGCTTCACGGAATCTGAATGTTTCGACAGATGTTTCGACATTCGATCTGATATGTCCTATCTCATTAAGTACTGCCTGGTCATTCTGATCCAAAGTCCCTCTGGCAGGCACATGTCCTTCATAATAATTGTTTGTAAGGACAAGAGTACGGTTAACGAAGTTGCCCAGAATGGCTACCAGTTCGTTATTGTTCCTGGCCTGGAATTCTTTCCATGTGAAATCATTGTCTTTCGTTTCCGGAGCGCTCGCGCAGAGTGAATATCTAAGTACATCCTGTTTGCCCGGAAAATCTTCTAGGTATTCATGAAGCCAGACTGCCCAGTTCCTTGATGTTGATATCTTATCATTTTCGAGGTTCAGGAATTCATTAGCGGGTACATTTTCCGGCAGGATGAAGCTTCCTTCGGCCTTCAGCATTGAGGGGAAGATGATACAATGGAACACTATATTATCTTTACCGATGAAATGCACCATTTTTGTTTCACTGTCCTTCCAGTATTTTTCCCAGTCCTTTGTCAGTTCTTTGGTAGCGGAGATATATCCGATAGGAGCATCGAACCAAACATACAGAACTTTTCCCTTTGCACCTTCAACAGGAACCGGAACACCCCAGTCGAGATCCCTGCTTACTGCTCTGGGCTGCAGTCCCTGATCGAGCCATGATTTACACTGCCCGTATACATTGGCCTTCCACTCGCTGTGTTCTTCAAGGATCCATTTTCTTAGCCAGGGCTCGTATTTATCCAAAGGAAGATACCAGTGGAGAGTTTCTTTCAGTACAGGTTTGCTGCCGCTTATTGTTGAGTGGGGATTAATCAGATCATTCGGGCTAAGAGAAGTGCCGCATTTTTCACACTGGTCGCCATAAGCATTCTCATTGCCACAGTGGGGGCATGTTCCCATTATATACCTGTCGGCCAGGAAACATCCTGCCTCCTCGTCGAAATACTGTTCTGAAGTCTTTTCAACAAATTCACCCTTAGCATAAAGCTTCCTGAAAAATTCTGAAGCAGTTTCGTAATGTACTTTATTAGAGGTACGTGAATATATGTCAAAGGCAATTCCGAAATCGCTGAAAGCTTTCGCGTTGAGTTTGTGATATCTGTCAACAACCTCCTGAGGGGTTATGCCTTCACGTCTTGCTTTCAATGTGATAGGGACTCCATGTTCATCTGAACCGCAGACTGAAATCACGTCAACTCCTTTCATCCGGAGATATCTGGTATAAATGTCGGAGGGAACATATACCCCTGCAAGGTGTCCGATATGGATCGGGCCATTGGCGTATGGCAGGGCAGAAGTGACGAGATATCTCTTATAATTCTTCATAATACTGAAAATGAGCTTTTCCGGTTTTAAAGGGTCAAAGATAATAAATTTACACATCCGGTCAATCCGGTATCAGTACAAGGATATTACCCACCTGTTGCCGGACAGGATACTGCAGGATGGTCTGTTTAAGTGGAATCAGGAACGAAGTTTTTGGCGGCTGGTAAGGGAATGATCTAAGGGAAATTCAGACCGGGTCAGAAGGCGGATATCAGGAGATCGAGGTCTTTGGAATTTATATTGAACTTCTGGCCGAGGGTCTCATTTGTGAGTATGCCGTTGTAAAGATAAGCGCCGCTTCTGAGGCCTCTGTCGTTTTTAAGGAGCTGTGTTATTCCACCTGAATCAGCCATGCTTTGAAGTAAAGGAGCAAAAACATTGCTCAGGGCGATAGATGCGGATCTTGCTACTCTGGAAGGGAGATTCCATGCCGAGAAATGAACCACTCCGTGTTTCACATATACCGGATCATGCAGAGCCCTGCATTCGGACGTTTCAATGCAGCCTCCCCTGTCGATGCTCAGATCTATAATCACAGATCCTTTTTTCATGTTCTTTACCAAATCCTCGGTTATATAGTACCATGGACGAAGATCCTCGAGTTCAATGGCGCCGATAAGCACATCCGCTGATTTCAATGCTTTTTTCAGAACCTGCTGATGGAACACCGAGGTCTGGAGCCTCTGGCCGAGAAGAGACTGGAATGTCCGGAGCCGCTGGATATTGTTGTCGAAAATAATAACTGTCGATCCCAGTCCTATGGCTGCCCTGGCTGCATATTCACCTGCGGTATTGGCTCCGAGGATCACAACTTCCGTAGGAGTAACGCCCGTTATTCCTCCAAGCATAACACCCTTGCCTCCGTGCATATTGCTGAGGTATTCCGATGCTACAAGTATGGATGTTATTCCGCATATTTCGCTCATTGATTCCACTACCTGCATAACACCGTTGGTATCTCGGATCTTTTCAAAGGCAATGGCAGTAACTTTCTTTCTTATGAGCTTATTGAGTATCTCTTCATTCAGCTTAAGCACGTTCAGGAAAGAGAGGACCACCTGATTTCCCCTCAGATAGTCGCATTCAATTTCTGTGAATGGGGCGACTTTGATGACAACATCAGCGCTGTAGACTTTTGCTGCTGAGTCGATCAGAATTGCACCGTTCTCGCTGTAATCCTTGTCGCTGTAATTTGCTCCCAGTCCTGCTCCCTGTTGAACAAACACCTCATTCCCTTTTTCGACAAGGAGATTAACTGCTTCCGGCGTCAGCGCCACTCTCTTTTCATCATCCTTGATATCACTTGGGATACCGATAGATATCTGACGGTTCCTGATAGCAGTTTCCAGTAATTCTTCCTTAGGCATGAAGGCGGTATCGCCAAAACTGATATTACCGCTCTTCCCTTTGTCATTCATCTTTCACAGGAGGATTTATTTTCAAAGGTAAAAAATTTGATCAAGAGATCAAAAAAGATAATCAGTTAAGAAATTGTGAGGATTCGTTGTTCATTTTCCAGAACGGAGATTCTTACTCTGACAGTTTCATGCGGAAGGATCTCTTCGATCAGTTCTGGCCATTCCATGAAGCAATAAGCATTACCGTCAAGGTATTCCTCGATACCGAAATCGAAGACCTCTTCCTGTTTTTTTATTCTGTAAAAATCGATATGATATAATGTCTCATCTGTTTCTGTCCTGTACTCATTTACAAGTGTAAAAGTCGGGCTGCTTACCAGATCCATGGCTTTCAGATTTTTGCAGATGGCTTTGATAATAGTGGTTTTACCTGCTCCCATGGTTCCGTAAAAGGCAAATATCCTTTTGTTGCTGAATGATCTTACCAGCATGGCGGCAGCTTCGGGGATGTGCTTTTTATCTTTTATTATTATTTCCATATTCATTCCTATTTACAGGAGCCGGGATAGTTACGCTCTACATAGGTTCAAGAGTCGCGACAGGCAATATGATCTCCTGCATGGAGATGCCTCCGTGCTGGAAGGTATCCTTGTAATATGTCGCAAACTGATTGAAATTATTCTGGTAAACGAGATAGTCCTTATTTACCGCGAAGATATATCTGGAGGTAATATTTGTTTTTGGCAACATTGCCTTTACAGGATCTTTGATTTCGAAAACTTTTTTCGGATCATAATCGAGGTTTCTGCCAAGTTTATATCTCAGGTTTGGGGATGTTTTCCTGTCGCCGACGATCTTTACCGGATTCTGGACCCTGACGGTTCCATGGTCAGTACTGAATATGACCCTTACATGGTGAGAGGCCAGTATCCTGAGCAGCTCGAGCAGTGATGAGTGTAAGAACCAGGATCTGGTGAGGCTCCTGTAAGCGGCTTCATCTTTTGCAAGATCGCGTATCAGGCCGATCTCTGTTCTTGCATGGGACAGGATATCTACAAAATTGAAAACCATGATATTGATATCATTAGACAGGAGGCTGTGGATTTTTTCGTTCAGCCTGGCTCCTTCAGTATTGTTGCTTATTTTGTTATATGACCATTTAAGGTTAAGACCCTTTTTTGAGAGCTGGTTTCTGAAGAGCTCTCCTTCGAAATTGTTCTTTCCTTCCTCTTCATCGTCATTGATCCAGAATTCGGGCATACGCTCTGTCATGGCAAGAGGCATCATTCCCGAAAATATTGCATTCCTTGAATATTGCGTGGCAGTGGGAAGTATGCTGAAATAGAGGTCTTCGTCAATAATTCTGAACAGTCCCGATAGTTCGGAGGCAATGGTTCTCCATTGGTCATATCTCATGTTGTCGATCAGAATGAAGAACAGAGGCCTGTTACTGTCTATACTGGGGAAAATTTTTGAAGCGAACAGGTCGGGAGAGAGGAGAGGCTTTGTCACTGCCGGCAGTGTCAGCCAGTTGATGTAATTATTCATTACAAACCTGGAAAACTGATTATTGGCTTCATTTTCCTGAAGTTTCAGGATCTCTGCCATTCCCTGGTCGGATGACTTTTCAAGCTCGAGCTCCCAGAATACGATCTTCCTGTATATATCCTTCCATCCGGCTGGTGTTGAAGCGGATGAAATAAGCCCTGTAATGCTGTTAAACTCCTGCCTGTAGTCGATGGTGGTTTTTTCCGTCACGAGCCGTCGCTGATCGAGAATCTTCATGATGGTAAGAAGTACCTGTTTTGGTTTGACAGGTTTGATAAGATAGTCAGCTATATCAGACCCGATTGCAGCGGCCATTATATCCTCTTCATCGCTTTTGGTAACCATTACGACCGGCAGATCGGAACGGATTTGCTTTATATGTTTCAGCGTGTCCATACCGCTGAGCCCGGGCATGTTCTCATCCAGGAATATAAGATCATAAGGATTCTGTCTGACAAGATCAATGGTATCGTTCCCGTTTGAACAGGTATCGATTTCATAACCCTTCTCCTCGAGGAACAAAATGTGTGGCTTAAGAGCCTCAACCTCGTCATCTGTCCAGAGTATTCTTGTTTTTCTCATTTCATATATTTCTCCATGAAGAATATCTGGTATCTTTCCGGATTACCATCCTTGCTGAGGATACGTAAATTGTCATTGTTTATCAGGAATGAAAACATCTTTTTACCGGAATTGTTCCTGATGATCTTTCCCGAATCGAAATTCCTGTAATATTCAAGCGCCTTTGAATAGCCGGAGAATCCTGATACTGTAATGATAATATATTTATTAACAGTCAGGTTCCCTTCTGTTTTGTAGTTTTTATTTGTGTAATTATCGATGTTATGGCTTATCACGTCGAATGTAGCCTGGTTGATATTGAATGCCGGATCCATGATAACAAGCGCGAATACATGTGTTACTGTTGTATCAGCTTTATATAGTTCGGCAGCTATCTGTTTTTCAGCTTCGATTTTAAGTTCAGGACTTTTCTGGTTAAGAAAAACAAGGAGCTCTCCCGCCTTTTTACTTTCAGGTGTTTTAGGCCAGTTCTTTATCACATTACTGAGCTCTGTCCTTAAACTTTTTTCATCACTTGTACGGGCAGTGCAATAAGCTCTGAGAAGCTGGAATTTAGGCGCCAGTTCGTTCTGGGGATAATTCTTAAGTCCTTCGTTGCAGATGGAAACAGCATCTGCGAATTTTTCCTGTGAATATGCTTCATAGGCGCTTTCATAGATCTTTTCTGTCATTTTGATCTCAGCCATTTTCTTCTCATAATATCCCGGATCTGACAGGATCCTGGCGAATTCGCTTTCGGGGTACATCTGAAGCAGTCTTTGGCGGTATATCTCAGATTTGGTGCTGTTGATGTCTTTATTCACTCTTGAAAGGCTGAAAAGCGCTTCAGGCACCAGATCGCTTTTTGGAAAGCGGCTGATAAGAGATTCAAATGTTTCAGTCGCCCTTGCAGGGTCGAGCAGTCTTTCGGCATATGCTTTCCCGGCATTGAGCAATGCAACGGCGATCTTTTCATTTGAGACAGCCATCAGAGAATCGGTAAGCGGAAGGTTTTTAAGATAGTATTCCGGTTTTTTGTTATTGTTTACAGATGCAGAGGTATCTTTCTTTTCCTGCTCAACTTCTTCTACACTGATCCCTATCTGAGCCATGCTCACTCTTGCCTTGTTGGACCTTCTCCAGTTATCTTCCATCTTTCTGTCACCCCAGCGTCTTCTGAATTCTGTACGTCCGAAGGTAAGCGCCGACTGGTTATAGAAATACCATTTGCCCTCCTGCTGGATGTTCCCCTGCGAACGTCTCTCGTTCTCGTAGTACTGGCCGAGATTGGTCTTGTCGGAATTATCCCTGGCTTTTTTCTGGGTCTCATCCTTGCTCGTCTCCGCAATAAGATTGGATATTAATGCTTTTCGTTGTGCTTCAGGCATTTTTGCAACTTTCTGGAGACTGTCTTCCCTCTGAATTATATAAAGTTGTGACACCAGCGCTGAAAGATTCTGGGCTCTGTCCTGGATTGTCCTGACATCCGGGAAGTTTTGGTCGAGGAAAAATATGGTACTGTCATAATACACAGCCGACTTAACGAAATCAGGTTTTTTGAAATAATAATCGGCGAGAGCAAGGAAGGATCTGCCCTTTTGATTCTGATTCCGGGAGTGGGCTATTGCTGATTTATGGAAGAAGATAACCGCTTCATCCTCCTTTCCCTCTTTCATTGAAAGATTACCGAGAGCATAATAGATCTGATCCTGAAAATCAACATTTTTAATGTCTTTGAGCATTTTTTCAAGTTCTCGTTTCATTTTCCCCGGATCCATTCTATTAGCGTCAAAAACACCGGCTATGTTGATTCTGGCATAAAATTCCACATCATAAGTTGGACGCATCCTGATCACTTTCGCGAATTTCCGGGTTGCCATTTCTGCATTTCCCGATTTAGCATAAAGCTGTGCAAGCAGAAAGGTAAGCCTTATTTTTGATGCTTTACCGCTGACAAGCTCAATTGCCTTGGTCAGAGGATCAATTGCTTCTGAGAATTTCTTCTGTTTTATATCAAGATCGGCAAGAGTAGAGAAGTACATCGACCGGAGCGACCGTGAAGTTTTCTCGTTTATCTCGAGGCCGGTAAGTATTCTTGAGGCTTCCGTGTATTTGCCGGTTTCATTGTTTATACGTGCCTGCCATATTGCAGCCTCGGTTTTAATATTCGGATCATTGGCATTGGTGATACAATAATCGAAGGTTGTTGCTGCCGGAGTGAATTCATGCTTATAGAACCTTGCCTTTGCAATGAGCAGATAGCTGTCGTCTACCCATGCATTATATTCCTTCATGTCGAGCAGCTTCTTGTCCCCGGGTGAAATGTCCTTGTTATTCTTTATTTCAGGCCTCGCGGTTATCGATTTAAGTGAAATGAGCTTCGATGCCTTAAGGATAGCCCTTTCCATATCGGCAGAGCAATATGATACGGATGAAGCGTCACTGAAGTCGAACACCTTCAGGATCTCTGCATAATCATCCTTGTGATTGCGGGTAATATTGGCAAGACCGGCTTTGAAGTTCTCATATCCATTGAAGTAGATATTATATTTGGCTGTCATGCCATTATAAAACCGGGAGGCATTCGTGTTTTTTTCAACCGAACAGCCTGCAGGGATAAGGAATAATCCCAGGAAAATCAGATATTTCTTTAACTTTTTGATTGGAACAAATAACCGACTTTTACTATAACTGACTAAAATTCCGTATAGTATTCAAAGGTAAAGAAATTTGAGGTTAGCGACAAATCAGGCTGAAATTACTCTTTTAATCTCGGGTACCTCTTTCATGATGGCCTGTTCAACTCCTGCCTTCAGTGTCTGCATGCTGAACGGGCAACCGTGGCAGGCTCCTTTTAATCTGACCTTGACCGTCATATCTTCAGTAACATCAAGAAGATCAATGTCCCCTCCATCCGATTGCAAATATGGTCTTACCCTGTTCAACGCCTTCACAACCCTCTCTCTAACATTATTTAATTCTGCCATAATTATTTTTATTTGGTAATTTTTAATTTGACTGTGGGATCCATATCCCTGTTTCTGTTATTCACGCTCTCTGTCAGTCTCACCGCCAGATCAGCAAAAGCCAGCCCTGACACCGAATCTTCAAGAGCAACTGGTCTGCCTTTATCGCTTCCCTCACAAATGCTCTGGACAAGAGGTATCTGGCCGAGAAGAGGGACATTCATTTTGTCGGCAAGCTTTTTCCCTCCGTCTTTGCCGAAAATATAGTATTTATTTGACGGGAGCTCGGCAGGAGTGAACCACGACATATTTTCAACAAGTCCGAGAACAGGGACATTTATTTTATCACTCCGGAACATGGCAATTCCTTTAATCGCATCGGCCAGGGCCACATCCTGAGGCGTGCTGACTATTATGGCGCCTGTTACCGGCACTTCCTGAACAAGCGTAAGGTGAATATCGCTGGTGCCGGGAGGAAGATCGACAAGCAGGTAATCGAGTTCACCCCAGTCTCCCTGAACGATGAGCTGTTTAAGAAAATTTGACGCCATTGGTCCCCGCCAGATAACCGCATCGGCCGGATCGACAAAAAAACCTGTGGATAATACACTGACGCCGTATTTCGACATCGGAATAATCAGATCCGTATCTTTTTCCCTTCTGACCTCGGGTCTGTAATCTTCGGCATCAAACATTTTAGGAACAGAGGGGCCGAAGACATCCGCGTCGAGAAGCCCGACACTGAAGCCGTTCCGGGCCAGGGAAATGGCCAGATTGACAGCCACCGTGGTTTTACCCACTCCTCCTTTTCCGGAAGAGACTGCAATAATATTCGAGACATCCGGCAGTATCTCCCTCTTTTTTTCAACCGGCTTGCCTACCGTAACTTTAGGTTGTACTTTTATTTCACTGATTACCACATCGGGGCCGAAGGAATCCTTAAGGGTCCTGACTATTGTGCTTTTAACTGATGAAATAAACGGATCGTTCGATTTCTCAGGCACAAGGGTTATAGATATGCCGTTTTCATTTTCTTCGACGTCACCTACCATACCGAGGCTCACTATATCCTTCTTCTTCCCGGGATGAATAATTTTCGCCAATGATTTTAATATCTGATCTTCGGAAAACATGTCTGTCAGTATTATGTGCCGGCCGGGCTGTTATTTTTATTTAATTTAAATATAAACAAGGTGCAATTTTAAGGTTTTTCCGGGACACTTCAAAATAAATGGTCGAGTTCTGCAGAAGGATCCCAGAATATTTCAGAGAAATTGACAATCTGATCATTTTCGATAATCACACCTTCATTTTCAAGAAGTTGTTGCATGAGGGACGGACTGTCGAAATGGTGTTTACCGGAAAGCAGGCCGTTTCTGTTAACCACCCTGTGGGCAGGAATGAACTCGCTGCTGTTATGGCATGCATTGAGCGCCCATCCAACCATTCGTGCGGACCGGCCTGATCCGAGAAAGCGGGCAATAGCGCCATATGAGGTTACCCTTCCGTAAGGAATGAGCCTCGCGACCTGGTAGACCATGGAGAAAAAGTCATCATTGCTGTGGTCTTTTGTATGGTGCATCTTCGAGTGCTTTGTTCTTATCAAGTCTGAATGAAAGATAATTAATTTTCATTCCCTCAGCCAGAAATTTCTTCTCATAGTATGTTTTGATAGACAGGATATCGTCCTGAAAATCCCCTGAATAGAGATCGTTGGTGCATGTAATGATCTCAAGTGTATTATGTTGTGCCACCTTTTTCGAAAAGCTGAACAGCTCTCTGTTATCGGTTTTCAGATGTACTATACCATGATCTTTCAGGAAAAGCCGGTATCTGTTAAGGAACTGGGGTGAAGAGAGTCTTTTTCCTGAGTTTTTCGGGCCGGGATGAGGATCAGGGAAGGTTATCCAGATCTCGTCCACTTCATCCTCAATGAAGAAGGAGCTTATGAATTCGATCCTGGTTCTGAGGAATGCCACATTATTGATATTCCATTCATTAGCTGTTTTGGCACCTCGCCACATGCGGGCGCCCTTAATATCAACGCCAATAAAGTTCTTGTCAGGGAACATAGTAGCCAGTCCGATGGTATATTCTCCTTTGCCGCATCCGAGTTCAAGTACTATCGGGTTATTATTACCGAAAATCTCTTTGTGCCAGGTTCCTTTGACAGGATGATCATTTTCCGCGACGGCTTCGGTTTCAGGTTGCAGAACCTTTTTGAATCCGGCCAGTTCATCCCATCTGGCAAGTTTATTCTTTCCCACTAAACTGGTTGTTATCTGGAACTCTTTTCTATCCTCAGTCCGAAGTCATAGACTCCTTCAAGGTCTTCAACCCTCATGCCGTGTTGTATATTGAAGACGTATGTTCCCTTTCTCGGAAAATAGACTTTTAGTTTATATGGCAACCTCAGTTCATGGATATCTCCGAAGCCTTTTCCATTCCTGTGTCCTTTTTCATCGGCCATAAAATATTCCAGGGTATCGGTGATTGCTTTGCCCTCGGGCGAAGTAGTCTTAACGAAAAGGAATATGTTTCTGAACGGATATGATGAACTGGTACGGATAGTAAAAAGAATATTATTGGTGCTTATTGTATCAGTGACGGGTACGCTGAAAGCAGGGATATTCATCAGTTCCCATTTCTTCCCTGGCATCGCGATGGAATCGGTGTAGATTACGTTTTTGTTGCACGATGACAGCAGAGCAAAGGAAGTGATGACAAGGAGCAGAATGCTGCTATTTGGTCTTTTTGTCATTGAATTTCCTGGTTTTTCTTCTGTTCTGGTGCTTATGGTGGTGGTCCTTCTTTTCCGGCGGATCAAACCTTGTGAGGCTGTTATTTTTGAGAAGGTCAACTGAGATATTTGAGGGTTCGTCTGACTGTACAATCTGTAAAAGTTTTTCAACTTTCTTCCCTTTTCTGTTCAGAGCCTGTATTTCCCTGACTCTCTCTACCGGGAGTGCGATAAGATTGGCTGCTGAGTGAGGATCGGTGGAATACCAGTATATCCCTTTGTGCACTTCAAGTTTCTGAAAATATGCTGTTGTATCTGAAGCTTCCAGAGGAATATCCCTTGGAGGGAAAGATTTCTGGGCATCCACATAGCAATCAACTTCAAAATTGAGGCAGCATTTGAGTTTACTGCATTGTCCGGCGAGTTTTTGAGGGTTCAGTGAGAGTTCCTGGTATTTGGCGTGGGAGGTGGTTACCGAAACGAAATTGGTTATGTAGGTTGAGCAGCACAGTTCTCTTCCGCATGAGCCAATTCCTCCTATTCTTCCTGCCTCCTGCCGGGCGCCTATCTGTCTCATTTCTATGCGCACCCTGAATTCATCGGCCAGAACTTTTATGAGTTGTCTGAAGTCGACCCTTTCATCTGCAATATAATAGAAGATAGCCTTTGTCTTATCGCCCTGGTATTCCACATCGCCTATCTTCATATTTAATTTTAGCTCTTCGGATATCTGCCTTGATCTGAGCATTGTTTGTATTTCAAGCTTCTTGGCTTCTTCCCATTTCTGAATATCGACGAGTTTAGCCTTTCTGTATACTTTTTTCATATCATCCAGCGAGGGCTGGATTTTCAGTTTTTTCATCTGTTCTTCAACCAGGTAGCCTGTCATGGAAACTCTGCCGATGTCATGTCCGGGGGAAGCTTCCACAGCAACAATATCGCCGATCTCCAGTCTGAGACCGTTTACGTTCCTGTAAAAGCCTTTTCTGGTATTTTTGAACCGGATTTCGACTACTTCACTAACCGGCACTGATTCCGGAATATCTTCCAGCCAGTTGAAGGCATCCAGCTTATTATGCCCTGGTTTATATGTTATATCGGGCAGATGGAGATCCTCTAAGGATTGCCCTTGTATATCTTCTGTTTCAGTCATTTTTTCCATTACTTTGAAAATCAACACGCGAATTTAGTGAATAAATATATCATTCCAATGAATGGGATAACAATCAGCGAATGAGCTTTGTAACTTTAAGGGCGAGGTCGAGGAAAATTATTTTTGCATTTCCGTTTGCCTCGATATGCGAGTATGCGAGATTGAATTCCTCATTAAGTGCAAAAATATTGTTTTGGGTAATGAAAGGATGGAAATTGGTAGAAAAGCCTGCTTCTTCTCCGGCAAGGAATACAATTTTATTTTCGCGTTGGCCAAGAGTAAGCATCAGGTTTTCTCTCAGAAGCCGCAGTGCAAATGTTAAGAAGCTTTTCTGATATTCACGTCCGGTTGATGCCATTTCTTCCGACCAGTTAACAATGGAAAGGATATCTCTTTTCCAGGCAAACCTCATGAATCCTTTAAAATAGTTAAGGTTATCTGCCGATGATTCCGCGTGTTCACAGAGCCCGATCGCCCTGACGATATTTCCATTGGAGACATGTGCGATGTCGTTAGCTTTTTCCGGCGAAATGGCGAGCCGGGTAGTTAAGAAAGTCACAATATCTGATGCCCGGAAAGTGGGTATTTTCACCAGCTGGCATCTTGAAAGGATAGTTGATATAATTTTGTCAGGTTCTTCTGAGACCAGGAGGAAGAGAGTTTTCTCAGGCGGTTCCTCTATCATCTTAAGCAGCTTGTTTGCGGCAGACTGGTGCATTTTTTCAGGTAGCCAGATGATCATGATCTTGAAATCAGCCTCGAATGTCTTCAGGCTCAGCTTCCTTATAATCTCGCCTGCCTCAGAGGCATAGATCATGCCCTGTGCATTTCCCACCTCTATAGAATCGAACCAGTTATTAACGTTGAAATAGGGGGATTTTCTTATAAATTCCCTCCATTCGTCTATGAAATTGTCGCTTACCGGATCTGAGATGCCTTTTTTCTTAATAACCGGGAATACGAAATGAAGGTCGGGATGAATCAGCTTCTCATACTTCACGCACGATTTGCATACCCCGCATGAATCTTCAGCTGTCCGGTTTTCACAGCTGATATATTTGGCATAAGCAAGAGCCAGAGCCATGCCGCCGCAGCCTTCCGGTCCGGCGAAAAGCTGGGCATGGCTTACTCTTTCCTCCTGAACAGATCTGATCAGTTTAGCTTTGATTTCCGATTGTCCGGGTATCTGTGAAAAATTCATTTTGAAATAGTCCTGGCAGTACAGGGAACCGGTTGTTCCCCGCGCTACAATGCTGCAATAGCGGATTCGTAATCTGGTTCGTCTGTTGTTTCGGGCACAAGCTCGGTATATGCCACATTGCCTTTTTCATCGATTACAACAATGCTTCTTGCGTAAAGGCCGGCGAGAGGTCCGTCAACCGTATCAACTCCATAGGCTTTGCCAAAAGCGCTGTCGCGGAATCCGGAAAGAGTGATCACATTCGAAATTCCTTCTGTCGAGCAAAAACGGCCATGCGCGAACGGCAGATCCTTCGATATTCCCAGAACAGCGGTATTTGCCTTGCCTGAAGCCATCACGTTGAATTTCCTCACCGAAGTTGCACAGACGGCAGTATCGAGACTGGGGAATATATTCAGGATCACTTTCTTCCCTTTTAATTCAGAGAGGGAAAGATTTCCGAGATCGGATTTAACGAGCGTAAAATCCGGAGCTTTTGTCCCTTTTGCAGGAAGATTTCCGGACGTATTGACCGGATTGCCTTTTAATGTAATTTTTGCCATAATTTTTCTTCAAATTTAAGTAATTTTTCACGAAGGGAACATTTCTGAGGGGCATTGGGTTCAATGTAAAAATCTTTTCTTTGGAATATTATTCAGGCTGGATCAACTCACCGATTGAAAAGATGAAAATTTTAATGTCTGAACAGAGGTACAATAAGAAGCATACAATCATGAGATGAGCAATTTTGAATTTAGTTCCGTAAGAGGATAATAAGTTGATTTTTAGCAAAGAATTATTCCCAAAAAAAACGTAGGTTTGTACCTGAAAAATTTAATTTTAATAAAACAGTTTATATATGAAAATGATTCAGGACTTTAATTTCAAAGGCAAAAAAGCTATTGTCAGGGTTGACTTCAATGTACCCCTTGATAAAAAGACATTTGTTGTCACTGATGACACCAGGATCAGGGGAGCGCTTACCACTATCAGGAAGATATTAAGCGACGGTGGATGTCTGATTCTGATGTCTCACCTGGGCAGGCCTGAAGGGCCAACTGAAAAATATTCGCTTAAACCCGTTCTCCCGGTACTTGAGAAATACCTGGGACAGAAGGTTCTTTTTGCTGATGATTGCCTTGGCGAATCTGCAGTATCTATGTCATCTGCTCTGAAACCGGGAGAGGTTCTGTTACTCGAAAACGTCAGGTTCTACCCTCAGGAAGAAGGAAAACCCATTCTCCCTGAAACGGTTACCGATGAGGAGAAAAAAGCTGCAAAGGCTGAAATGAAGGTCAGGCAGAAAGAGATGGCAAAGAAGCTTTCTACCTACGCTGAGGTGTATGTTAACGATGCATTTGGTACAGCTCACCGTGCTCATGCAACTACTGCCGTAATAGCCGATTTCTTTCCTGTTGAAAAAAAGATGTTCGGTTACCTTATCAACAGCGAGCTTCTGGCTATGGATAAAGTCCTCAATGATGCTCATAAACCTTTCACTGCAATAATGGGCGGAGCCAAGGTATCGGATAAGATCCTTCTTATTGAAAACCTCCTTAACCGGGTCGATAACCTAATCATCGGTGGTGGTATGACTTATACCTTTATTAAAGCCATGGGTGGTAAGATAGGGAAATCACTCTGCGAGGAAGACAAGCTTGATCTGGCGCTTAGTCTTATTGAAAAAGCAAAAGAGAAAAAGGTCAACCTTTATCTGCCTGTCGACAGTCTGAATGCAGATAAATTCGACAACGAGGCAAACACCGAAATTACTGCTGCCGATGCAGTAGAAGATGGCTGGCTTGGTCTGGATATCGCTGAAAAAACAATCGAAAAATTCTCTTCAGTGATCGAATCATCCAAAACGATTCTTTGGAATGGCCCGATGGGAGTATTTGAAATGGAGAAATTCTCCAAAGGTACCACAGCTGTTGCCAAGGCTATTGCGGCTGCAACTGCCAAGGGCGCATACAGTCTGATCGGTGGTGGCGATTCAGTGGCAGCTATCAATAAGAACGGCCTTGCCGACAAGGTAAGCTATGTTTCCACAGGTGGCGGAGCAATGCTTGAATATATGGAAGGGAAGAAACTCCCGGGCATCACGGCCATAAGGGGAGAATAAGATCTTTTTTAAACAATATTTTTTGCAGGAACTGCCTGCATGAATTGTCTGATCCGGCCTGCCCCCTTTTCCGAAGGGGGCAACGGATAAGCATTCCTCCGGTGTTTTTCCGGTTTTATAAACTTTTCACGGTATCTTTGCGTTATCAGATTGCAGTTAAATGACTTCAGCTATGAAAAAAATATTTGTCTTATTTATTCTGATACCGTTTGTTTTCAGCTCATGCAGCAAGGATGAAACGACTCCCGATTCCGGAACAGTTACTATAAACAATAAAACTTACCTGTCGACAACATATTATGTCAACGGGTTCTCCTTCTCGAAAGCTAAAAAGGTATCAACGCTGTCAACTCCCGGGCCCGATGTTCTTGTTTATGTGAACAGTTACACTTCCCCGGTCTCCCTTACTCTGCAGGCTAATAATCTCAATCCTTCATTCGGTAAAATTGACGATTATTCCGATGAACAATCCGCGATCACTGCATTCAAAAACCTGACTACTGTCGGGAGCTATCAATGGACTGAAATGGCAGACTCAATTGCAGCTAACCAGATTTGGATTTACAGGACCGGGAATCAGACATACGCGAAAATAAGGATAATAAGTACAGTGAACGAAACCAGGGATAATGTACCTTACGGGGAGTGTACCTTCGAATGGGTTTATCAGCCTGACGGATCCACAACCTTTCCTGCAAAATGACTGATGGTCAGCAGTGGAAAATACTTGACATTTCCACGGCCGGGGAACTGACAGATGCTGCCCTGGAGGTTTTTGAATATCAGTACATAAATAATCAGATTTATAAGGAATTTGCAGACCATCTCGGAAAACATCCGGGGAAGGTCAGGTCGTTGGATGAGATTCCTTACCTGCCGGTTGAGTTTTTCAGAAAATACAGCATAATATCCGGGAAAGGGCAGCATGAAATAATTTTCGGTAGCAGCGGAACTACGGGAACCAAACCCTCTAGACATTATGTGACCGATCTCAGTCTTTATGAGGCCAGTTTTGTCAGGTCATTCAGTCGCTTCTACGGAGATCCCCACGATTATATCCTCATCGCGCTTCTGCCATCCTATACTGAAAGGGAGGGGTCGTCGCTTGTTTATATGGCAGACAGTCTGATCCGCCTGACCGGACATCCCCTGAGCGGATTCTACATGGGACAGCACGGTTCCGTAACATCTGCAATTAAACAGTCGAAGGAACAGGGAAGAAAGATTATTCTTCTCGGAGTGAGTTTTGCACTGCTTGATCTGGCGGAAAAGGAAGCTCCTGATCTTTCAGGAGTGATCGTTATGGAGACAGGGGGAATGAAAGGGAGGCGAAAGGAGATCATAAGGGAAGAACTTCATAATATACTTAAGGAGAAATTCAGAGTGGGAGCCATTCATTCAGAGTATGGCATGACCGAGCTGCTGAGTCAGGCTTATTCATCAGGAGAAGGATTGTTCCGTTGTCCTCCTTGGATGAAGATACTGGTAAGGGATCCTCATGATCCTCTTTCAGTTTACACCGAAACGGGACTGACGGGGGGAGTAAATATTGTCGACCTGGCGAACATCAACTCCTGTTCTTTTCTTTCGACAGGCGATCTGGGTAAAATTAATGATTCCGGTACTTTTGAAATACTCGGGAGATTCGATAGCAGTGATATACGGGGTTGCAACCTGATGGTGGAGTAAAGCAGTATTTTGCTCCGGTATCATTTCTTAGAGGCTACCCGTTCATACGAATGATCAATCCATGAGAAGATTTCACTGTCAGGTACTGATCCGTCGAGATGAATTGTGTTCCAATGCTTTTTATTCATGTGATAGCCTTCGTTCACAGCCGGATATCTTTCTCTCAGTTCAAGCGCTAAAGAAGGTTCGCATTTAAGGTTGATGCTGAGGTCGCCCTCAAGATTGACCAGTGCAAAAATCTTCCCTCCGGTTTTGAATACCAGTGTATCGTCTCCGAACGGGAAGCTTTCGGTTACATCCTTTTTAATTATACAATAATCTCGGATTGATTCTACATCCATGACGGGCTTTTATCTTAATGTCGCGTAAAAAACATCTTCGATATGCTCGATCTTCTGTTCCTCTTCTGTGCCGGTTATTGTTATGAGATCGAACCTGGCGTTCTTGTCGACGCGGAATTTTCTGATATAGCCATCGGCAGCCAGGATTATTGCCTGTTGTTTTGACCTGGGTATTACTGTTCCCAGATCGGTCAGAAAATCATTTGAGCGTGTTTTGACCTCAACAAAAACAATGAAATCCTCCTTTTCGGCGATGATATCGATCTCGTTCCTGCCCCACCTCCAGTTCCTACAGGCTATCCTGTAACCGTTTTTTGTGAGAAAGGAGGCTGCTTGATCTTCGCCGCTTTGTCCAAGGGAATGCGGATCAGTCATATCAGGTTCGGTAATGGTGACTATCTAAATTTCTATCAGTTTGTTACGGATCGCAAATAGAATCAGGCTCGCTGTATTTTTTGAATTGGTTTTTCCGAGGAGGTTGGCCCTGTGCTTATCAACAGTTCTTTTGCTTATGAAGAGTGTTTCGGCTATTTCCTGGTTTGAGAGTCCTTCACAGATCTTTATAAGGATCTCTTTCTCTCTTTTTGAAAGGTTGGCGGATTTGCTTTCCAATTCACGGTGTTTGATTTTCTGAATCACATGGTAGAGAAGTTCCTGGGAGAAATAGCTGCCGCCTTTTCTTACAGTCATTATGGCTTCCTTAACTTCAGATATATCAGAATCTTTAAGTATAAAGCCTTTTGCTCCGGCGTCAACCATTTTATAATAATATTCCTCTTCTCCATACATTGAAAGGGCAATCACGTCAATGGCAGGGTTTATCCTGATCCCTCTTTTTGTGGCTTCGATGCCATCCATTTCCGGCATATTTATGTCCATCAGGACAACATCTGCCGGAGTTTCCTTCAGTATCCTGAGGAATTCCTCTCCGTTGGATGCCTCGCCGGTCACCTCGAATTCCTGAAAGGCATTCAGGAGGATTTTCAGACCGTTTCTGAAAAGCTGATGATCGTCGGCAATTATTATTCTGATCTTGTCCATTTCCTGCAGATTGTGTTCAGATATTACTCTGTCATTTTGATAAGGGCGCTGGTTCCTTTTCCCGGCATGCTTTCGAGGATGAATACACCTTCCACGGTCTTCACCCTTGTTTCGATATTCGAAAGCCCCATTCCCTTGGTATCTTCCTTTCTCAGGGTGGAGGTATCGAATCCTCTCCCGTTATCATAGAAGTGCAAGGTAACAATTTTTTCGTGTTTATTAAGTTCAATTTCGATGCGGGAAGCGCCTGAATGGAGTATTGAATTGTTTATCAGTTCACATACCGCTCTGTACATCACAACTTCCTTGTCATTTTCAAGCCGCTGGTTTTCCATGTTCGATTTGAAATCGATCTCGATGCTTCTGGTCTGGTTTATCTTGGTCGTGAAAGCGCCGATAGCGCTGACAAGCCCGAAATTGGAAAGAATATGAGGGCTCAGATTGTTTGAGATATCCTTTATTGTACTTATCGCCTCATTGACAAGATGATTTGTATTGCTTAATATTACTGTTCCCGAGGGATCCTTTATCCGGTCGGTAAGGGCCGACAACGACATCTTTACTGTCGAAAGGATCGGACCAAGGCCATCGTGAAGGTCTTTGGCGAATCTCTTCCTCTCATTCTCCTCGGTATTGATGATAGCATTTATTACCCTTTTTTCCGACCGGAGCCTTTCTATATCTGCTCTCTTAAGAGAATAGAAAAGTTCCCTGATAAGAATAACGCCGGCAATGATCATGAATGATATGAGAACACCTATCCATTCATCTATCATCTGCCACGTGTATGAAGGTGTGCCCCGGAAATACTCAAAAAGCTGTATGAATTTTCTCACAGCCATGAAGACGAAAGAAAGCGACAGGAGTATCCATGAAAGCCTGTATTTGGTGAGCTTCATGAACCTGATCGCAATCACAGCCGCGATGATCTGAAGAACAATCGATATGATAAGTGCTATCAGTCTTACCATCTTCAAAGTATTTCTCCGTGCAAAAATAGGAGTTATTTCATTTTCCGCCTTCTGTTTCAGGGAATCCTTTATGCCTTTTTTGCTAACTTTGTGAGCTTTATTCAAAACGCGATGAAAATACTTTACAATACCGGGATTCTCCTTTACAATACATTAATATATATTGTATCGGTATTCAATGAAAAGGCAAGATTACTTGTACGGGGAAGACAAGGATGGCAGCAGAGGCTGAAAGAGAAAGTCGACCCTGACGGCAGGAATATTTGGGTACACTGTTCCTCCCTGGGAGAATTTGAACAGGGCAGACCCCTGATAGAGGAAATAACCAGGCTGCATCCTGATTACAGGATCATTCTGACCTTTTTCTCCCCTTCAGGCTTTGAGATCCGGAAGAATTATCAGGGCGCGAGATGTGTTGAATACCTTCCTGCCGATTTCCGGCGGAATGCCAGGAAGTTTATCAGCATGGTCAACCCTGAGTTTGTAATATTTGTGAAGTATGAGTTCTGGAACAATTACATAACAGAGCTTCACAGGAAGGGGATACCACTTTACCTTGTTTCGGGAATTTTCAGACCCGGGCAGCATTTTTTCAAATGGTACGGTTCATTCTTCAGGAATATGCTCAGATGCTTTGAAAAGATATTCGTTCAGGACCAGGCATCGCTGGAACTTCTTGAAGGGATAGGTCTGAAAAATGCATTACGTGCAGGAGATACCAGGTTTGACCGTGTATTGAAAATCTCCGGTACCGCAAGGGAAATTCCGCAGATTGAACAATTCAGGGGAGGTGAGAAATTATTTCTGGCAGGAAGCAGCTGGAAGGGTGATGAGGAGATAATCACCGGATACATTAACCGTTTCCCCGGAAAAGTTAAATGGATATTTGCCCCTCATGAGATTGATAAACCCAATATTGACAGACTTGAAAGTCTCATAAGAGTAAAAGTGGTACGGTTTTCAGGTTTCAGACCGGAAGATTCGGATGCAAGGGTTCTTATCATTGATAATATAGGTATGCTCTCATCTGCCTATAAATATTCATCTGTCGCAGCCATCGGCGGAGGGTTTGGCAAAGGCATTCATAATATACTTGAGCCGGCATGCTTCGGTATCCCTGTGGTCTTCGGCCCTAATTTCATCAAGTTCAGGGAAGCTGTTGAACTGATTAAGGAAGGAGGAGCGTTTACTTTTTCAGATTATAATGAGTTTGCATCGATAGCAGACAGACTTTTCAATAATGAAGAATTCTATAAAAAATCTGCTCATATCTCAGGTCAATATATACGGAATAATACGGGTGCGACTGATCTTATCCTGCAGGAGATTTTAAAATGATTTTTCTCAATTGACTGAATGTTCAGTCTTATTTTCAGGAGGCTTTTCCTGTAAAAACACTTCAGATTTCAGGTTAAAATAATAGTGTTCAAACCGATTGAACAATTGCTTTTCTTAACTGTTTAATTTTATGCAGTATAATGAATAAGTAGCGGATAATCAGCTATATAATGGTGGTTAATAACTAGGGCGATAAATGTTAATAAAGATAAATTTCTTCTCTTGCACCGGGGTTTGACCTTAATTAATTTAGCAATTACCTGCTTAAAAAATCAGTGGTAGCTCAATCGTATTAGTATCAGAGAATAACAAAATATATGGAAGAATTATTTGTCCAGGAACCAACTATTGGGACCGGAAAAACGCCGAAAGAACAGACAGACTCCTCTCTTCAAACAAAGGGTGAAATAAAAGTAATGAAAAAGATAAAGGAACAAGGTAAAGAAAGGACTGTTTATTCACATGACGAAGCAGTGGAAGAAAGCATTCAGTATTTCAAGGGCGATGAGCTTGCAGCCCGGGTATGGGCAAATAAATATGCTCTTAAGGATTCATTCGGGAATCTCTATGAAAAGACACCTGACGATATGCACAGGAGGCTTGCAAGGGAAATACACAGAATAGAGCTTAAGTATAAAAATCCGTTATCTGAAGATCTGATCTATAATGTTCTCAAGGATTTCAAATATATAGTTCCCCAGGGTGGGCCTATGACAGGTATTGGCAATGATTATCAGATTGCATCACTTTCCAACTGTTTTGTAATTGGCAATTCAGGTTCATCCGATTCTTACGGAGGGATAATGAAGATCGATCAGGAGCAGGTTCAGCTGATGAAGAGGCGTGGTGGTGTCGGGCACGACCTTTCACATATCAGGCCCAAGGGCACACCTGTTCTGAACAGTGCCCTTACCTCGACGGGTGTGGTGCCATTCATGGAAAGATATTCCAATTCGACGCGTGAAGTTGCGCAGGATGGGAGAAGGGGAGCGCTGATGCTTTCAATCTCGATCAAGCATCCTGATTCCGGAAAGTTCATTGATGCCAAAATGGAAAGCGGCAAGGTTACCGGTGCAAACGTATCGGTAAAACTCACCGATGATTTTATGGAAGCCGTGGAAAAGAAAGCGCTTTTCAGACAGCAGTATCCCATAAATTCAGATAATCCTAAAGTTGCCAAAGACATTGATGCTCTGGGTCTCTGGAACAAGATCATTCATAATGCCTGGAAATCGGCTGAACCGGGCGTTCTCTTCTGGGATACTATCATCAGGGAAAGTGTGCCGGATTGCTATGCCGATCTGGGTTTTGCCACAGTTTCAACCAACCCTTGCGGGGAAATTCCTCTTTGTCCATATGACAGTTGCCGGTTGCTGGCAATCAATCTTTACAGCTATGTAAATAATCCTTTCCAAAAAGACGCTAAGTTTGATTTTGAACTATACAAAGAACATATTGGGCTGGCTCAGAGAATGATGGATGATATCATCGACCTCGAGCTGGAGAAAATTGATGCCATCCTTGGAAAGATTGAATCGGATCCGGAATTGGAGGAACTGAAACGTGTTGAAAAGAATCTCTGGACCAATATCAGGAAGAAATCGGAAGAGGGAAGGCGAACAGGAATAGGGATTACTGCAGAAGGAGACATGCTTGCAGCGCTGGGGCTCAGATACGGAACCGATGAAGCAACCAGCTTCTCGGTTGATGTCCACAAAACCCTCGCACTTGAAGCCTACAAATCATCGACCTACCTTGCAAAGGAAAGAGGTCCGTTCACAATATATTCAGCAGAACGGGAAAAAAATAATCCGTTTATACTGAGAATGAAGGAAGCTGATCCGGTAATGTATAATAATATGGTGAAATTCGGAAGGAGGAACATTGCTCTTCTGACCATAGCGCCGACCGGAACGACAAGTCTTATGACACAGACCACATCAGGTATTGAACCTATTTTCTCAACTTTCTACAAAAGGAGAAGGAAGGTCAATCCTAACGACAAGGATGTAAAGGTCACATTCCAGGATGAAGTAGGTGATTCATGGGAAGAATTCAATGTTTTCCATCACAAATTTGTTGACTGGCTCAGGCTGAACAATTATGATCCTGATGAAGTGAACAGGATGAGTGATGCGGAAATTGAATCTATCATTGCCAAATCGCCTTATTATAAGGCAACTGCCAATGATGTGGACTGGATTGCGAAGGTAAAAATGCAGGGAGCAATTCAGAAATGGGTTGATCATTCCATTAGTGTTACCATTAATCTTCCTTCGGATGTAAAGGAGGAACTTGTGAGCGAACTTTACCTTACCGCATGGAAATCAGGATGTAAAGGAGCCACAGTCTATCGCGATGGTTCCAGAAACGGAGTACTCATATCAGGCAAGAGCGAGATGCGTCAGGAGCGTCCCAAGAGACCGAAAACACTCGATTGTGATGTAATCCGTTTCAGCATAAATGAAGAAAAATGGATAGCATTTGTAGGACTTAAGGAGAGCAGACCTTACGAGATATTCACAGGTATTGCTGATGAAGAGATATTTCCTATACCGAAAAGCATTGTCAAAGGAAGGATCATCAAGATTAAGGGAGAAGACGGGAAAACCCGTTACGACTTTCAGTACACTGACAAATATGGCTACAGGAAGACAATAGAAGGTCTGTCGCATATGTTCAATTCAGAGTTCTGGAACTATGCAAAACTCATATCAGGGGTGCTCAGGCATGAGATGCCGATTGCCGATGTGGTTAACCTGATCCAGTCACTCAGACTCGACAGTGAATCGATAAATAACTGGAAGAATGGAGTAGAAAGGGCGCTCAAGAAATATATCCCGAACGGAACCAAGGCAAAAGGTAAATGCGGTGAATGTGGTTCCGACAATCTTGTTTATGAGGAGGGATGTCTGATCTGCAAGGATTGCGGATCATCCAAATGCGGCTAGGGGGCCCCGCAAGGGGTGGTGAATAAAAACACGAAGGGTGTCTTCCCAGAGACACCCTTTATTTTTTTCTAATCATTCATTTCAATACTCCCAATTCCTTCCCGATACTGGTGAATGCCCTGATGGCTTTATCAATATGCTCTTTTTCATGTCCTGCAGACAGCTGGACCCTTATCCTTGCCTGTCCTTTTGGCACAACCGGATAATAGAAACCTATAACATAGATTCCTTCCTCCAGAAGTTTTGCAGCAAATTCCTGGGAAAGCTTGGCGTCATAAAGCATCACAGCGCAGATGGCAGATCTGGAAGGTTTGATATCAAAACCAAGCTTGCTCATTGAATTGATGAAATATTCCGCGTTTGAGTGCAACTTATCCTGAAGGATATTGGTTTTTGTCATCATGTCGAAAATCCTTATGCCTGCTGCTGCAACCATAGGAGGGATGGAATTTGAGAAAAGATACGGTCTCGATCTCTGTCTTAACAGTTCGATGATTTCCTTTTTCCCGGTTGTGAATCCGCCGATGGCGCCGCCAAATGCTTTGCCCAATGTACCGGTGATGATCTCAACCTTACCTCTGATATTAAAGAGCTCTGTCACTCCTCTTCCTGTTTTTCCGACAACTCCGGCTGAATGCGATTCGTCGATCATGACCATTGCGCCATATTTTTCAGCCAGTGCAGTTATCCTGTCAAGGGGGGCCACATTTCCGTCCATTGAGAATACACCGTCGGTGACAATGATTTTAAATCTCTGGGAGCTGGCAGCCTTCAGCTGTTTTTCGAGATCAGCCATATCGGCATTTTCATACCTGTATCTTTGTGCTTTGCAAAGTCTTACCCCGTCTATTATTGATGCATGGTTAAGTGCATCTGAGATGATTGCATCCTCTTCTGTGAGAAGTGGTTCAAATACACCTCCGTTGGCATCAAAGCAGGCAGCATATAAAATTGTGTCTTCAGTGCCGAAGAATGTGGCGATTTTTGCCTCCAGTTCCTTATGCAGATCTGTAGTTCCGCAAATAAACCTTACTGAAGACATGCCGAATCCATGATTATCCAGGGCCGATTTGGCAGCCTCTCTCAGCGATTTGTCATTTGAAAGGCCCAGATAATTATTTGCACAGAAATTAAGTACTTTCTGGCCTGTATTTAGCTCAATCTCTGCTCCCTGTGCTGAAACGATTATTCTTTCGTTTTTGTAAAGTCCTGCTTCCCTGATCTCACTTATGATCTTTACTAGATGTTCCTGGTAGTTACTATACATGATTTTATGATTTAATCATGCGCTTCTGCACATGTTCGCTTATGTATCCTCTTTATTAGGTGGAAATGACATTTAGTGGTATGCAGAGAGCGTCATGTTGTGTTAATGTCGTCAGTCCCAGTTCAGAATTACTTTGCCGCAGTTACCTGATTCCATGGCATCAAATCCTCTCTGGAAATCATCGATATGGAAGTGATGTGTTATGACCGGATCGAGGTTAATGCCTCCGATGATCATCTGCTCCATTTTGTACCATGTTTCCCACATCTCACGGCCGTATACGCCTTTAAGAGTTATAGCCTTGAAGATGACATCATTCCAAGGCATTTCAAAATTCGACGGCAGGATACCGAGAAGAGCCACGCTTGACCCATTGTACATATTATTGATCATTTCAACGAAGGCTTTCGGTGATCCTGACATTTCAAGTCCGATATCAAAGCCATGCATATGCAGCTTTTTGATGGCGTCGGCAATTTTTTCTCCTCTGGAAGGGTTGATGGTCAGAGTGGCTCCCATTTTCTTTGCAATATCCAGCCTGTAGTCGCTCAGGTCGCTTGCCACGATGAACCTGGCTCCTGCGAATTTGGCAATTGCTACGGCCATACTTCCGATCAGCCCTGATCCTGTGATCAGAACATCTTCTCCAAGTACCGGGAATGACAAGGCTGTATGAGTAGCATTGCCAAAGGGGTCCATGATAGCGGCCCAGTCGTCGGGGATCCTGTGGTCAAGCGGGATTACGTTCTGCGCGGGGACCCTGACATATTCAGCAAATGAACCGTCGATATGTACGCCGATGCCAACTGTATTTTCACAGACATGTTCCTTGCCTCTTCTGCAGTTACGACAATGACCGCAGGCAAGGTGTCCTTCACCGGTCACCCTGTCGCCGATATTCAGATTGGTCACCCCGGCGCCCATTTTTTCAATGTAACCCATATATTCATGCCCTATCACCATAGGGGTTTTGATGGTATGCTGGGACCACTGGTCCCATTCATAGATATGCAGATCGGTGCCGCATATTGCCGATTTTTTTACTTTTATAATCACGTCATTTAGGCCTGGTTCCGGTATTGGCACCTCCTGCATCCACAACCCTTTCTCCGGCCTGGCCTTGACTAAAGCTTTCATCTTATTCATACAACAAATAATTAATAGTCTAAGTACTGCTTCAGATGCGCTAAATTAATACAAATCTGTTGTGCAAAAGCTGATTTTTGTAAAACTATTATTTATGATATCCTTTACTTATCTTTGCGATAGAACTAACTTTCTAAAGATTAATGTCACAGGTCAGAGTACGATTTGCCCCGAGTCCCACAGGGCCGCTTCACATTGGTGGAGTACGGACTGCACTTTATAATTATCTGTTTGCCAGAAAGAACAACGGGTCATTCCTTCTCAGGATCGAGGATACCGATCAGACAAGGTTTGTCGAAGGGGCTGAAAAATACATTATGGACGCTCTTGAATGGAGCGGTATAAAAGTGGATGAAGGAATAAGGGAAGGAGGAAACTACGGACCTTATCGTCAGAGCGACCGGAAGGCTATTTACAAACAATATGCAGATTTACTTGTTCAGAAGGGCGATGCATATTATGCCTTTGATACCCAGGAACAGCTCGAAAACATGCGAAATGAAGCTGAAAAGAGCGGGAAAACATTCATCTACAACGCTTCCGTCAGATCAGGTCTGAATAATTCCCTGGCGCTTGAAGAGAATGTCTGGAAAGAAAAACTGGAAAAAGGTGATGCATTTGTTATACGTTACAGGATGCCGGCTGAGGAGGAGATCCATCTGCATGACCTTATCCGTGGCCATATAGTTGTTAATACTTCAACTCTTGACGACAAAGTCCTGTTTAAATCGGACGGTATGCCTACCTACCACCTGGCACATATTGTTGATGATCGCCTGATGGAGATAACACATGTGATCAGGGGAGAGGAATGGCTGCCATCTCTGCCTCTCCATATCATGCTGTACAGATCATTCAGGTGGGATGCCCCACAGTTTGCCCATCTCCCCCTTCTGCTTAAACCGGACGGGAAGGGCAAACTCAGCAAACGCGATGGAGACAAAATGGGTTTCCCGGTGTTTCCGCTATTCTGGCCTTATGGCGAGACTGCAAAAGGTTACAGGGAGGATGGATATTATCCGGAAGCTTTTGTAAATATGCTGGCATTACTTGGGTGGAACCCCGGGACCGAGAAGGAGATATTCTCTATGGATGAACTCATAGAGGCTTTTTCAATTGAACGGGTGGGTAAATCAGGTTCCCGATTTGATCCTGAGAAAGCCAGATGGTTCAACCATCAGTATCTTCAGAAAAAAACAAACAGCCAGCTTGCAGCTGAATTCAGTGAATTTCTCAAAACCAAGAGCATCGTCGAGGATATTGTCCGCCTTGAATCGCTTATAGGCATCGTAAAGGAAAGAGTGAGCTTTGTCAGGGAATTCTGGGACCAGACCGATTTCTTTTTCATAGCCCCTGAGAGCTACGATACTGATGCAGTAAAGAAGAGATGGAAAGCAGATACAGGTAGCCAGATGATCGGACTGAGAGCCCTGATGGCCGGGATGAATACTGTAGCAGCCGCACCTGTGGAAGAAGCGGTAAAAAGTTGGATTGAGGCGGGAGGATATAATACCGGCATTATAATGAATGCACTAAGACTACTTCTTGTCGGAGCTTCCCGCGGACCAGGTATCTTCGAGATCATTGAATGGATCGGTAAAGAGGAGACATTGAGGAGAATCGACAGGGGAGTAGCTGTGTTAGGAATATAAAACAGATGAGGTGTCCCTTACCCGATGAATATATTGATATACACACCCACAACTCATCTGTGGCAGACGGGATATTTGCCATAGAAAACATAATGGCTCATGAGGACCGTTCTCCTGGAAATTTCGAGGGGAGGTTATGCACCTACGGGATACATCCCTGGCATCTGACAGAACAAAATGCCGGTAGTCTCATTGAATCGGTGCTCCGTTTCTCATCAGAAGATAATGTGATTGCTATAGGTGAAGCCGGTTTCGATAAGCTCCGGGGTCCCGCAATGGAGCTGCAGCGGGCAACTTTTGAAAAACAGGCGATAATCTCCGAGGAGAGAAAAAAACCAATGTTTATTCATTGTGTTCGCGCCTGGGACGAGCTCTTTCAGGTGATGAAAAGAATCAAACCCCGGATGCCCTGGATGGTCCATGGATTCAGGAGTCACCCGATGATGGCGGATCAGCTGGTAGCAAAAGGACTTTACCTCTCTTTCTGGGTTGAATTTGTGATCAGACCCGAATCATCTGTATTATTACGTTCTGTTCCCCGGGAAAGGATTTTCCTTGAAACCGACGGGGCGCCCGTCGCAATAGCTGATATCTATGGAAAAGCAGCCGCAGATCTTGATCTAAATATAAGTGAACTCAGGCAGCTTATAGCAGGGAATTTCGATAAATTCTTTAATACCTGCCGATAAAGCCCGGTTTCCAGGTAAAAGCTTTGCCTGACGGAAAAGATCATGATGCCATCTGCAGGATCAGATCTTAGATTGGCAGGATTCATGTTTCAAGGTTACACTTTAGTATTTTTATCTTGCTAGTGTTGCTCAGAGGGAAGGACCATTGCAATTGCAGTCTGTTCCGATGGGATTGCCTGTATCTGGCACGGAAAAGCCTAAAGTATATTTCGGTTCAAGGTTGAAGGAATTTTATCTCCTCAGGTCTGAAAAAGGTAAAATTTCGCTTTTTTATTATGTCTGTTCTTGAGAATATTTCATAAATTAGAGCAAGATTACCTGATTTCTAACCAAATAATCCCAAAAATGAGAATCCTTGTCACCGGATTTGTACTATTCGTTATCTGGTGCTTTGTGTCAGCGTGGCTCTATAATGACATACTGCTGCCATCCGTAAAGAAACCGGTAACGATCCAGACAATTTCCCAAACTAACACACGAGAGGCTGATTCACTGGCTAAGATCAAAGCGATGATGCCTGTAAACCTCCAGATCCATTTTGGATTTAATGATGTACAATTCAAACCGGATCCGCAGATTGATGCCAGAATTTCAGAATTCAGAAGCTGGCTGGATAAATACCCGAATTCTGTTCTACAGATCACTGGTCATACTGATCTGGTCGGAACTGCTGAATACAATAACCGGCTCGGATTAAAACGGGCGCTGGTTGTCGGCAAATTTCTGGAAACAAAGGGGTTCAATCCTTCAAGGATGAGCATTGAATCTAAAGGTGCATCCGACCCCTGTGCAGGTTATATTGCCGCTGAGGAAAGAGCAAAAAACAGACGAACTGAAATCTCGGTTAAAATGAATTGAAATGACAAAGATTTTTATATTTCTGGCCCAGTCGGTGACAGCGGAAGTGATTGAAATAATCCTTCTTTTGCTGGTTTCTGCTATTATTGGCTATGTAACTGCCTGGTTTTATTCAAAGTCTGTCTATACTCCTGTAATAAAAGGGTTGGAGTCTGATAACGAGGGGCTTAAGAAACAGGTGTCAGGGATGAAAGAGGACATAAAGCAGCTTAACGGGAAGATCGGTTTGCTGGGGGAAAAGATATCATCACTTGAAAAAGATATCGCTTCTAAGGATAAAGACATAGAAGAACTGAAAAATCCGGTAAAATAGTATTCAGCATATTCAATAGAGATATCCTGACTTCAAAGTCCGGTTTTTTACATTTCCTTTTACACCGGAAATTGTTACTTTAGTGCTCCCGGAGATAATCGCCGGTAGTTAGACTAATTTTATTCTTGCCGGTTATACCGTGAGAGTTTTAACAATGGAGGGAAGGAAATGAGACCATATGTATTAGCAGAAAACAACTGGAAAAATCTGAGAGATCAGGCGATTGAGCTGGCTATTCTGCCATGGGGCGCCACTGAGGCGCATAACCTGCATTTGCCTTTCTCAACCGATAATGTTATGGTTGAGAGGATTGCAGCCGATGCGGCAGGAATTGCATGGGAAAGGGGAGCCAGACCACTGGTTTTACCGGCAATCCCATTTGGAGTGAATACCGGACAGATGGATATCAGATTGAATATTAACATGAATCCCAGTACTCAGTTTGCAATACTGACTGATATTGCAGAAGTGCTTCACCGGCATTCGATATGCAGATTTCTTATATTGAACGGCCATGGAGGCAATGATTTCCGTCAGATGATCAGGGAACTGGGGATGAAATATCCTGATATATTTATATGTGCCTGCAACTGGTACAGATCTTTTGAAAATTCGGAATTCTTTGAGCACAGCGGAGGTCATGCCGATGAGATGGAAACAAGTGTGATGCAGCACGTAGCTCCGGAGATGGTCCTTCCTCTTAGTGAGGCAGGAGATGGCGCCGGCAAAAAATTCCGCATCAATGCCTTCAATGAAGGCTGGGCCTGGGCTGAACGTAAATGGACCCAGGTAACTTCTGATACCGGAATAGGAGATCCTCATGAGGCTACACCAGCGAAAGGCGAAAAATGCTATAATGCTGTGGTCGCTAAACTGGGTGATCTGATGTACGACTTATCCAAAGCCGATATCCGGGATATGTACGAGTAAATCCAATAAACTAAATTCCGGGTACTTATCCCGGTAATAAAACCCAACTAAAAGCAGATCAGATGAAAACATCAAGAAGAACATTTGTAAAAGCAGGCGCCATGGCCGCTATTGGAGCTGCAATAATGCCCAGGTCGGTAATGGCTGCTGCCGGCAGTCAGGGCAGGATATTAGGGCTCCAGCTCTATTCGGTTCGTGACGAAATGAAAAAGGATCCGACCGGCACTCTTAAAGAGCTCGCCAAAATGGGTTATGTTTATGTCGAGCATGCAAACTATATCGACAGAAAATTCTACGGCTTTACGGCTCCGGAATTCAAAAAGGTACTCGACGGGCTGGGCCTGAAAATGGTCAGCGGTCATACAGTTATGGGAAAACAACACTGGGATGAAGCCAGGAAGGATTTCTCCGACAGCTGGAAACAGACTATTGAGGACGCTGCTGTTCTGGGCCAGAAATATGTTGTCAGTCCTTCCATGGATTCAACAATGCGTGGCTCCTATGATGATTTTAAGCGCTACATGGATGTCTTTAATAAATGCGGGGAGCTCTGTCACAAACATGGGATGAAATTCGGGTATCATAATCATGATTTTGAATTCAGTGAAAAACTGAATGGCCAGAAGCTTTTTGATATTATGATGAAGAGCATGGATCCGAAACTCGTGGTAGTACAGCTTGATATCGGGAACCTTTACAACGGAGGCGCAGTTGCCATCGACGTCGTAAAACAATACCCCGGCAGGTTTGAGAATGTGCATGTAAAAGATGAAATCAAGGCTGCTTCAGGAAATGAGAAATATGAAAGCACCATTCTTGGACAAGGAATTGTGGATGCCAAAAATGTCATCGATACTGCAACAAAAATAGGAGGCACAACCTGTTATATAATTGAACAGGAATCATATCAGGGCAAATCACCTCTGGATTGTGTCAGGGAAGATCTCGCCATTATGAAAAAATGGGGATATTAAACCGGCCTTATTCTTGTTTTAAGGATCATACCTCATCCTGCTGGGAATAAAAACTGCTCTGCGCGGTTTAACCGCGGATGAGGTATTATTTTATCCTGCTGTTTCTGATAATATTTTCGCTGGCAGGAGCCCAGGGGAAAAAGGATCTCACAAGGCTTCCGGAGTCCCCTGACGGTTTTATATATATCTCTCTTGAATCTCCCGGCATGATAATCAGACTCGTTCCTGTCAGCGATTGAAAGCTGAGCCGATATTCCGGCAGTCTGATGGAAAAGGAGAAAGATCTCAGAAAAAACAGACGAAAGGGTAAAGGGTAACTAATACGGTTTCCGGTCATTGAGCAGGAATGGATTCCCTTGAACAGGTGTTCCTTTGAATGGATTTGATTTCTATATTTGATCACTGTCCGGGCCCCATACTTTTAATAATCAGAACTATGAGAAAATTCAGTTTTAAAACCTTCCTGGCAGGAATAGTTTTAATGCTTTTCATATCAGCCGGATGTCTGGCCCAGGATACCATTAATAAGCCGGTTGCCGGCAGGGATTCTGTTTTGATCTACCCCGACGGAATATATTCGGGTCTTTCCAGAGCTATTTATATTGATGAACCTTACTGGGGTCTGGTTAAATTTACTATAGCAAAAGGACGTTTTACGGATATCAGTTTCGGCATCAGGGATTCAAGTCTGCATGAGCCTTTCGACGGCAGATATGAGAAGCACTTTGAGGGTAATCCTGATTTTGTTCAGCAAAGCAGAAACGACTGGGCCGGCGTTCAGGCGTATCCTGTAAAGCTTTCAAAGGCACAGGATACCGGCAGACTTGATGCAATATCTGGAGCAACCTGGTCATTCAATATTTTCAGGGCTGCAATAAAGGATGCCTTTAAGAGGAATCACCGGCCTGATAGTTTATCCGGCACACAGATACGGTAAAGAAATTTTATTGTATTTTTAGATCATTTCAGGATAATCATAGGATAACCCCGGCAACAAGGGGTATTTCCCTCATCAGTAATACCGGAATGATATGAAGAAAACTATATTTGTGATACTGCTGCTCACCGGGTTTTTTCCCCCCTGTTTTATCAGCGCTGCTAAGGTAGATACTTACATAAAGAAGTCTTACATGATCCCGATGAGGGATGGAGTGAAACTCTTTACTGTTGTACTGCTTCCTGAGAAATGTACGGATAAGGTGCCTCTGCTTATGCAACGAACCCCTTATGGGGCTGATATTCCGATTAAAGAAGATTCGACCATAAAGGCAGAGGAAATGGGAGCAATGAAAAATATGGCCATGGAAGGCTATATCTTTGTTTTTCAGGATATAAGAGGAAAATTTAAGAGCGAAGGGATGATGCAGATCCATTTGCCTGTCATTCACAGGGAACTCAAAGGAGCCATTGATGAAAGTACCGATACTTGGGATACTGTCGACTGGCTTGTCAGGAACATCCCCGGGAATAACGGGAAGGCAGGATTATTAGGGATTTCCTACCCGGGATGGCTCGCACTGGTTGGTGCAGTCGATCCTCATCCGGCATTAAAGGCTTCTTCTGAACAGGCCTGCATGGGCGATCTCTTTCTCGGAGATGATTTTCACCATAATGGAGCTTTCAGATTAAGTTATGGTTTTGAGTATACCTACAGTGTGGAGTCAGGAAAAGGAAGCGCCCGTTTCGAGTTCCCCCAGTTCGACCTTTACGGATGGTATCTCAATCTGGGTTCTCTGAAGAATGTAAATGACAGGTATTTCCACAACAGGATCCCCACATGGAACAATTTTGCCTCTCATTCAGACTACGATTCATTCTGGCAGAAGGATTCCCCGCTCAGCTATGTTTCCGGTGCCGAAATACCGATGCTTCATGTCGGGGGATATTACGACCAGGAAGACATCAATGGTCCTCAGCTGATGTATACCCGTATGGAGAAGAAGGATAAGGCAAACAGGAATTTTATTGTATTGGGACCATGGAATCACGGGCAGTGGGGTGGTACTGAGGCCTCCAGTCTTGGCAGGATATCATTCGACAGCAACACTGCAGAATGGTTTCATGATCTGCAGAAACGCTGGTTTGATTTCTGGCTGAAGGGTGAAGGGAAAGGCAATTTTGATGAAGCTAGTTGTTTCCAGACAGGGACCAATCAATGGAGGACCTACAAAACATGGCCTCCGGTTGAGGCTGAAATGAAGAGGCTCTATCCTACAGCTGATCATGGAGTAAGTTTTACAAAACCGGCATCGGCAGGAGGGACGGTCAGTTATATCAGCGACCCGTCGAAGCCCGTTCCCTACCGTGCTCTTCCAATTGAAGCAACTTACAGTCATGGAAGCCGGTGGTATTCATGGCATGTCGAGGATCAGCGGTTCGTGGCAACAAGGCCGGATGTGCTCTGTTTTACCGGAGACACCCTGAAAGATAATTTCACCGTTACAGGCGACGTTTCAGCACATATCATTGTAAGTACCACGGAAAGTGATCTTGACCTAGTGGTAAAACTTATTGATGTTTATCCTGATTTTGATAAACACGACAGGCTTATGAGCCAGTATCAGCTCCCCGTGGCAATGGAGGTATTCCGGTGCCGGTTCAGGAACAGTTTTACAAATCCCGAACCAATGATACCAGGCAAACCGGAAGAGGTTACAATAGATCTTCACCAGATCAATCATACCTTTCTGAAGGGCCACAGGCTGATGGTTCAGATCCAGAGCTCCTGGTTTCCGGTCATTGACAGGAATCCACAGAAATATGTTCAGAACATTTTTGAGGCAGGAGACAAAGATTTTGTCTCCGCTAAGCATACGGTGTACTGTAACAGTCAGTTCTCCAGTTATATTGAGCTGCCTGTAATGGAGGAATAGGTATCAGCGCCGGTAAAGGGCATTCATTCAATCTTCCTGAGTGAACCAACATTGTCTTTGATAATTACACCGGGGCCATGTCCGCCAAGGTCCTTGATCAGTTCCTTAAGCGCTCCATTCTGTTGGACATTATCCTTTATAATGCAGTTTTCAAGGTTTCTGACCACGATTCCATAATCAGGAGAATATTTTCCTTTTCCCTCATCATCCCTTCCCGAATTGAGAGCATTTCCGACGACTACAACTCCTTTGGCTGACTCTATTCTGACATGTGAACTGTCAAAACTATCTCCCTGTCCCCATTCCGGCTTACCGCTGCGGTATATTACATTTCCGGTTACTGTGATTGTCTGTGATATTCTGTTTTCCGGACCTGCAAGTAAAGCTATTCCGCATCTGCCCGACCTGTCGATATAATTGCCGGTTATATTGTAGTGTGATCCGCCTTTGATTATTATTCCGCCGGCCTGGTTCCATTCAATCCTGTTACCGGTGATAGTATTGGAGGCGTTTTCATCGTATGATGCGTAACCTGCTTCACCGTTACCTGAAAACCAGTTATCCAGGATGAAGCCATCCCATCCCCTGACCCTGAGGCCGCATCCCTTATTTACAAAGCAATGTGAATGTCTCACCACAAAGCACCATATTCTCTCGAGTCTTATCCCGTCTCCGGTGAATCTTTCAATGCGGCAGGTATCGATTCTCGGAGTATCTTCCTGCTGGCCGTAATCCGGTTTTTCGATCAGAATGCCATGAGCTCCTCCCTGTACATCATTACCGTTAAGGCAAAGTCCATACAGATAAGCTCCATAGGCTCCAGTGAGATTGATCAGGCTTTTTCCTCCTCCTTTGTAAACAAGTACGGTTCCCATCCCTTTCCGGTAACTCCAGGCAGGCAGTCCGTGCAATCCGATTCCTTCCGGTACTTTAAGTTCAGAGCACAGGTACCTCCCTTCCGGAATAAATACCGCTCCGTTTGTTAATGCAGCCTTTTCCATCGCTTTCCGGATAGCTGATGTATCATCTGTAACACCATCCCCTTTTGCACCAAATTCGGTTGCATTGATCATGACACGTTCAGCTGTGCCATGTGTTCCCGGAAGCTGGAATGGTACTACCGGCACGATCGCTGAGGCTGCTATCGCTGACCCTGCAGTAAGAAAATTGCGTCTTGAATAAGCTTGGTTTTTCATTGTATTGCTCCTCCCTGGATTTATTTTTATAACGACTGTGAGTAATGACAGATTAAATAACCCAACACCATAAGTTTGCCCCGCCCATTGGTAAATTTAGTAAACTAAGTCGTTGAAATATCAGGAAAATAACCTTAATATTTTTTCTTTTTCATGAAGACGCAGCGAATGGGCTTTCTTTTCCTGAATGCTTTCTAAAGACTGATATTTGAAAAATCCGGTTAATAAGGCAGGAATCCGGAACATTTGCCATCAAAAAGAGGTTATTCATCACAGTTAAAACATTGTTCATAAAAATCCATGATGGAGTTGTGTAACAATGCGTTATTAAAGCATACCTTTGTATTGGCATGGATGGTACCCCGTTTTTGTTTTGCATTTACTCAGAATCAGTTTAATTTCTTTCACTAATCTGCAATTTTGCATGCCTTTTTTATACAAAAGACTACTCTTAACTGCTTTGTTTCTTATTTTAGCCGTTTACAGGGCAGCTTCGCCCAGTACGAAACATATTGTCATTTTTGAGCCTCCGGCATTGGAGCCTTTCAGGCGCCTGATGAATGCAATAGGGTATGTTGAAACTATGAACAACCCCGCATTGTATAATCCTGCAGAACAGGCTGCCGGTATCTTCCAGATAAGGCCAATAAGGCTGGAGGATTATAACCGTCGAACAGGGAGTAAATACACTATGAAAGATCTTTATGATACGAAGATTTCAGAAAAGATATTCATTTATTATGCCAATCTGATAGGACCCTATAACCCGGAACTGATTGCCCGTAACTGGAACGGGTCAGGGCATATGACAAAGTATTACTGGAAAAGGATAAAGGAATATCTTTAAAAAGTAATAAAGTCTGATCCTGGAAAAGGTTATCCGATATTTAAGAGTCCGGATTAATTTCCATTACTGAAACATCGTTTCTACATACGCTTTTTTATCATACTGGAATTCAGTCAGTTTATAAAAGACTGATGCGTCATTTTCGATCTGGTAGATCCAGTAACCTGTGACATCTCCCGGGGAATAAAATATCCTTCTGATATACAGTTTATCTCCGGTATTGAATTCACAGTTTTTACCATAAGCTGAGATCTTTCCGAAAGTTTTGTCAAGCGATGTTTTAATCCATATGATGTTAGGTCCGTTTGTTGTTTCGCTTCCTGTATGTCTGAAATCGAGGTATTCACCTACATATTTTCTGGTCATCAGGAACTGATCTTCTATCACTATTTCCCCGAGCCTCCGGGAAACCTTTTTTGGATTTTCTCCCGGCACAGCAACCATCTGAGTGGTGCATAGCTCTTTGTAGAGTTGATTGCCGGTCAGATCTGTTTCTATTTTGACAAAATAGGTACCTGCATTCCAGTCAATAGAAGTGATGGAACTCAGCCTGTTTGCTCCGGTTCCTATAATCATTGAAGCAAGACCATCCTTGTCTGTTTTGACAGTTTGTGTCTCGGAGTAAACAACCGGACCTGAAGGATTATCGGAAATAATACTTATTCTTGCTGCAACCTGCTTTGCTGCAACTATTTCACCTTTGTCGTTCTTTACGACAGCCTGGTAAAGGAATGACTCTGGTTTTTGTCCGTAACTCGCTGAATAAAAGACCAATAATAAAAAAACAACCAGGACCCTCTGCATGTCGATTTATTTTTTTAAAGATAGGAAAGAAAGTAATATCTTACAAATATTCTCCAGCCGGGAGGAAACGAGTCGTTTAATTTGCAGGGAAAGGACTTACAATCAATTGCCAAGCTGACCTGTAGTATGGAGAATTAATTGGTTTAAATTGATTTGTATGACTGAGAATTTTTACAAATAAGTATATTTCGTTTAGAGGATTTTTTCTGAAATATGATATGAGATTATTGTTTTGTGTACTAAGTTTTTTCCTTATAAATTCGCTCAGGCCGTTCGGGAGAATATTGCCCGGTATGTGCGGAGGGCTGGAAATATCCGACATGGGAGATTCCACAAGATATATTTTTTCAGGAGCAGAAGCCTGTGCCTCAAAGTGCCACAATAATCCGGAAATGGGTTTCCAGTTTGATACATGGAAGAAATCGGCACATTCAAAGGCTTTTAGGGTTCTTGATTCAAAGTTGGCAAGGAAATATGCCTCGAAAGAAGGCATAAAAGGTGATCCCCTGCTTGCGGAAGAATGCCTTAAATGTCATGTTACAGGTTGGGGAGCAGACACTGAATCTGTGGGAGCCGGATATAGTAAAAACGACGGTATTACCTGTGAGGCCTGTCACAAAGGGGAATTTAGGCCTAAGACTTTCATTCCCGGTGGAAATGATTGTCTCAAATGTCATTCTTGTTCGGTCCATCCTGTTCCTTCCTTTGAGTTCAGTGAGAAGCAGCGATTATCAGCCATCACAGACCGGCCAGGTATAAGGATCAGTCAGGGTCCGGGAACGGATGGATTACTAACCGGTTTTCTTTAGATCATTGATATGCCGGCCTGAACCTGGGAGGTATTGATCCGGTACTTAAAATACACATATTTTTATCCTGAAATTGCATCGTATCAGGTTTCCTGATAGCGTTGATTTCAGGTCCTACCACGTTGTATTTTCAGTTTGATTTTGCAGGAAAATAGTTTATATTCAGCTTGATTTTTCAGGCTTGTCAGGCGTTCATTTCAGCTGGCAGAAACCTGAGTTGTAATTATGTTATTTAATGAAAATGAAAGATAGCAGAAGGGAATTTATTAAAAAAGGAGGTGCACTTGCAGCTCTTTCTCTTTCCGGGATAAATCCGGGAAGGAATATCACGGGAGGTTTGGAAAAGGAATTTCAGGCGCCCGTTAGTGGAGCTGATCCAGGATCTTACATGAAAGTTGCATTGCAGGCGCCATCTGAACCGGATGAAGTTGCTCTTTCATTTATCCGTCAGATGGGCATAGATCATGTGGTGCTGAACACCGATGGTGCACATGCGGGCTATGAGTATTATCACAGCCGGAAAGTAATTTATGAAAATGCAGGAATAGAAGTTTATGCCTTCGGTGATTCAAGTGTTCATAATGTTGATGCCATTGTGCTTAATCTTCCCGGGAGGGATGCAAAGATAGAGGAGTATAAGTATCATATCAGGAATCTTGGAAAGGCTGGTATTCCCTATACCACTTACGCTCACATGGCAAACGGTATATGGAGCACCTACGGAGAAGTTACACGGGGAGGCGCCCCGGCAAGAGCATTTGATCTGAATAAGGCTACAGCAGGAGAATGGGCAGGTAAGAAATATGAAGGGCCTCTTACACATGGGAGGAAATATTCTTCGGATGAGATATGGAAAAACTATGAATATTTTATCAGGCAGGCGGCTGCTGTTGCAGAGGAGAATAACGTCCGGATCGGGATACATCCTGATGATCCGCCTGTTCCTGAGCTGGGAGGTATTCCAAGGTGTATTTTCAGCAGCTTTGACGGTTATAAAAAAGCTCTTGAAATTGCCAATAGTCCCAATGTAGGTATGTGTCTGTGTGTAGGATGCTGGCTGGAAGGCGGATCGCTGATGGGAAGAGATGTGATTGAGACAATTAAATACTTCGGGAGCAGGAAGAAGATCTTTAAAGTGCATCTGAGAAATGTAAATCAACCACTGCCACATTTCACGGAAACTTTCATTAATGATGGCTATGCTGATATGTATAAGATCCTGAAGGCTCTAAAAGACGTTGATTTTGATGGTGTTATCATTGCCGATCATATCCCGGCCATGGCTTACGGACCGTATACGGGAACGGCTTATTCTATAGGATACATAAAGGGAATGGTCGATCATATACTCTCCGGGGGCTGAAACGATGAACAGATAGTTGCTGTATCATGAAGGTGGAGGAATACCGCCCCAATGTATCTTATTTAATTCATGTAGACAATTAAGGAGTCTTTGGATTCATTTAACAAATTATAACATCCCTTTAGAGCCTGAATCTGCTGATTGTGATTAAATTTGTGCCTTAATTTTCGTAGCAGTTCAGTCGATATAACAATTCATATTATGGTATTGATCAGGTCAGTTAAATCCTTGATGGTATGTTTACTGTCAGCTCTGTCAGTGGCCTGTCATCCGAAAGGAGACAGCAATGTCAAAGTGGAGGCACAAGGCATTTCAGTTTTTGAGGTGGAGGGGTATGTAGTCAAACCATCGGTAATTGATCAGACAATTTCTATTTCCGGAACCATACGTCCGATGGAAGAAACTGTACTGATGCCGGAAGTAAACGGTCGTGTGGTTCTGATTAATCTCCGGGAGGGAAATTTTGTGAAGCAGGGAACTGTTCTGATCAAGCTCTTTGATGAGGATCTGCAGGCTCAGCTGCATAAGGCCCAGGCTGCACTGGAACTGGCAGAACAGACGCAGATACGCCAGTCAGAGCTGATGAAGGTAAACGGGATCAGCCAGCTTGATTATGATCAGTCGGTTCTTCAGGTCCATTCCATAAAAGCAGATATAGAGGTTTTGAAGGCACAGATCCGTAAAACAGAGGTACATGCACCTTTTGACGGGGTTATAGGCCTCAGGAATATAAGCCTTGGGGCAGAGGTTACTCCTTCCACTTCACTGGCTACCATACGTGCAGTGAAACAGCTCAAGCTTGACTTTAGTGTTCCGGAAAAGTATAGTACTCAGGTTGGCCCGGGTACAAAGGTGCAGTTCAAGGTTCAGGGTGATGATAATAAACATGATGCGGTGGTTATAGCCACTGAAGAAGGGATTGATCCCGGAACAAGGAACCTGAAAGTCAGGAGTCTCGTAAGCATGAATACAACATCACTTGTTCCGGGTACATTTGCCAATGTTGAACTCAGACTGAATGAGAACAAACATGCGTTGATGGTTCCCACCCAGGCCATAATACCCCGGGAAAGGGAAAAGCAGCTGATAGTAGCCAGGTCAGGTAAAGCTCAGTTTCTGAAGGTTAAAACACAAATCCGGCAGGAGTCTATGATAGAGGTTGTTGAAGGAATTCAGGCCGGAGACACGGTTGTAACTACCGGGATCCTGTTTATTAAGCCAGGAATGGCGCTGAAATTTTCAAAGATGAATAGCGGTGGGTTATGACATTATCTGATATTGCATTAAAACGTCCGGTCGCCTCCTTTGTCCTGAGCCTGGTGATAATCCTTTTCGGATTGGTAGGATTTACTTTTCTGGGGATCCGCCTTTATCCGGCAATCGATCCACCGACCATCAGTGTTCAGACAAGCTATGTAGGTGCAAATGCTGATATTATCGAAACACAGATTACCGAGCCTCTTGAAAAGGCTATAAATGGTATAGAAGGTGTTAAATCTATTTCTTCTTCTTCTTCGGTCGGTTCAAGTTATATAACTGTAGAATTCAATGTCGGGGCCGATCTGGAAAAAGCGGCAAATGATGTGAGAGACAAGACTTCGCTTGCAGCGCGTAACCTTCCGGTCGACATTGATGCACCTCCTGTCGTGTCAAAAGCAGATGCGAACAGTGATCCGATTATAACAGTATCTGTGCAGAGTACCACTATGAATGCTCTGGAGCTTGGTGAATATGCTGAAAATGTGCTTCAGGAAAAGTTGCAGACAATTCCTGGAGTAAGCTCCGTGGGACTTTACGGACAGAAAAGAACTGCCATGAGATTATGGCTCAATCCGGAGAAGATGAGCGCTTATAACGTGACTGCCATGGATATCAACAATGCCCTTCAGAGAGAGAATGTTGATCTGCCGGGAGGAAAACTTATAGGCAATTCCACAGAAGTTATTGTAAAAACCCAGGGACGGCTTGTTACAGAAGATGATTTCAATAACCTCATCCTCAGGCAGACAAACGACCAGATTATCAGGTTAAGTGATATAGGGGAAGCGATGCTAGGTCCACAGGATGAGGAAGTCAGTGTTAAGCTTAACGGGAGTGATGGTATCTCCCTTGCACTTATTCCACTTCCCGGGGCAAACCATATTGAAATTGCTGATGAATTTTATAAAAGGTTTACAGATATTCAGAATAACCTTCCTCCCGGCCTTAAGGTTTTTGTAGGTTATGATAAGACCAAATTTGTAAGGCAGTCTGTCAATGACGTCGCGGAAACTTTGATAATTGCTATCAGCCTGGTTATTCTTATAGTTTTCATTTTTTTCAGGAACTGGGTGATTGCTCTCAGACCTCTTATAGATATACCTGTATCTCTTATCGGGGCATTCTTCATAATGTATATTTTTGGTTTCTCCATAAATGTTCTTACACTGCTTGGAATAGTTCTGGCGACCGGACTTGTCGTGGACGACGGTATTGTGGTAACCGAGAATATATTTAAAAAAATTGAACTCGGAAAGGATAAATGGACAGCAGCATTTGAAGGTACCAGGGAGATCTTCTTCGTGGTTATAGCCACCTCACTTACTTTGGCAATTGTTTTCATACCTGTTATTTTTCTTCAGGGCTTTACCGGCCGGTTGTTCCGGGAATTCGGAGTTGTTGTTGCCGGTGCAGTTCTTATATCCGCGCTTGTCTCACTCACCCTTACTCCTGTCCTCAATGTTAAGCTGAGCGGGGGGCTGGCCCATCATGGAAAGTTTTATAAATCGACTGAACCTTTCTTTTCAGGTCTTGATAATGTATATCGTAAAATGCTGGGATGGTTCATGGGTCGTAAATGGATTTCATTTGCGATTCTTACCATCTGCGCTATTCTTATCGTAGTTTTGTCCAAAATTGTTAAGTCAGAGCTTGCACCATTGGAGGATCATAGTATAATAAGAGTCACCCTGACATCTCCTGAAGGTACCGGATTTTATTACATGGATGATCTGCTTGACAGGGTTAACGATACTATAACAAAAGAAGTGCCTGAAGCCAGACTGATTTTCACCCGATCAGGCGGATCTGGCAGTAATAATGTCGGTAGGATTAACGTGTTTCTTAAGGAACCCAACGAGAGGAAAGCCTCGCAGCAGCAAATCTATGACCGGCTGGAGATTATCTTCAAACAATTCCCGGAAGCCAGGATAATTTCCAATCAGGAGCAAACAATTTCTACTTCATTAGCAGCAGGCTCTCAGTTGCCTGTGCAATTTGTACTGCAGAACCTCGAATTTGAGAAACTGCAGAAGGTTCTTCCCCGGTTCCTTGAAGAAGCGAGAAAGAGCCCTGTCTTCGGTAACGTTGATGCAAACCTTAAATTCAATAAGCCGGAGATCAACCTGAAAATCGACAGAAATAAGGCTACTGACCTTGGTATAAATGTTCTGGATGTTTCAAATACTTTGAGTTTTGCGCTTAGCGGAAGGAGATATGATTACTTCCTCAGGAACGGAAGACAATATTATGTGATAGGTCAGGTTGAGAGAGCCGAACGTAACAAGCCTGCCGATATCAGTTCACTCTATGTCAGGACAAATTCGGGAGGTCTTGTTCAGCTCGACAATATTGTCAGCATGGATGAAAACAGCAGCCCTCCTACTTTGTTTCATTTCAACAGGTTCAAATCTGCTACTGTGATGGCATCGCTTGCCAAAGGAAGAACCCTTGGTGAAGGTATTGAAGAGATGCGCAGGATTGCCTCCAGCCTTCTCGATACTTCCTTTCAGACCTCTCTTCTCGGACCCTCGAGGGATTTTGCAGAGAGCTCATCAAATACTTCATTTGCCCTTGTTCTTGCTCTCATTCTGATCTACCTGATCCTTGCCGCTCAGTTTGAAAGCTTTATCGATCCCATGATCATCATGCTTACAGTGCCGCTGGCTATTGCAGGGGCAATGCTGTCGCTATGGATCTTCGGCAAAACACTGAATATTTTTTCAGAAATCGGAATGATCATGCTTATTGGTCTGGTTACCAAAAACGGGATACTTATTGTTGAGTTCGCTAACCAGAAACGCAAATCAGGTTTAGGTAAATCGGAAGCTGCCTTCGAAGCGGCAGCAGCACGTCTCAGACCTATTCTGATGACATCACTCGCGACTATATTCGGAGCTCTGCCTATTGCCATGGCACTTGGCGCCGGCGCACAAAGCCGTGTTCCTCTGGGGATCGTGATAGTCTGGGGACTCACATTTTCACTGATACTGACATTATTTGTCATACCTGTGATGTACACCATGATGTCAACATACAAGGAGAACAATATTCCGGGAATGCCGGAGAACTAAAATTTGAAGCGATGAGGTTGATCTTTCTGCCGGTTATTTTATTTATATCAATATCTGTTGCTGCAGCCCAGGATCTTTTAACTCCCGATGATGCAGTCAGCCTTGCTCTTAAAAATAATTACGATATCCTTATAGCTACTAATAATGCTGCTATATCACGCATTAATAATACAGCGGGAAATGCAGGAATGCTTCCGGAAGTTGCGGTAACTTCCTCTGAAAGTCATTCCGTGAGCAAGATAGATCAGAAATTGTCCTCCGGAGCGGAGAGTCATTATACGGGTTCAAATTCCAATTCATTCAGTACCGGCGCCGGCCTGACCTGGACCATCTTCGACGGAGGACGCATGTTTATTACTAAGAATAAGCTTAATGAGATCCAGTCACTCGGTGAGCTTGAATATAAAGATCAGGTTCTGCAGACAGTTTATGATGTCACAATGGCGTATTATGAAATTGTTAAGGAAAAGCAACAACTGGTTTCAATAAATGAGGTTATAAAAAAAAATGAGGCAATTGTCAATATACTCCGAACCAGCTTTGGCGCGGGCCTTACCCCGAAAACCAACCTTCTTCAGGCACAGATAGACCTGAATGTTTACCGTGAAAGTGCACTGGCACAGATTACTGCCATCGAATCGGCAAAAAGGATCCTCAATGAACTGCTGGCACGTGACGCCAACATGGCATTCGAAGTTATAGATTCAATTTCATTTGAGAAAATGCCAGATAAATCGGAAATGACAAAGAAGCTTTTTGAGAATAATACCAGCGTTCTTATGCTTCAGAAACAATATGATATAGCCAGTCTGGGTCTGAAGGAAAATAAAAGCTCCTTTCTGCCAAGACTGAATTTCAATGCCGGATATAATTTCTCAAGGAGCGACGTTGATAACAGTTCTGTCCTGATGAACAAATCGCTTGGCCCACAGATAGGCGGTACCCTCACTATCCCGATCTATCAGGCGGGAAATTCCAACCGACAGGTCCGGTCATCCAGACTTCAGCTTGAATCTGCCAAATACAGTCTTGAAAGTACAAAACTCAGGGTAAACAGCGATCTGCAGAATACTATTACTACATACGAAAATCAACTGGAACTACTTGAAATAGAAAGAAGTAATACCCAGCTGGCAAGAGAGAACCTGGACATATCGATTGAGAGATTGAGGCTTGGGCAGACTACTACTCTGGAACTTCACCAGGCACAGGAGAGTTATGTAGATTCACAAACACGTCTGATCAATTTCGAGTATTCGCTGAAGGTGGCGGAAACCCGTCTTAAAAAATTACTATCAGGCTTGTAGCTGACTGATTTTTAATTTCTACATATATATCAGACTATGAGAAGTTTAGGTTTCACACTGCTCTTCAGTGTGCCTTTTCTGGTTTCTGCATGCAACCGGAACCAGCAACCAGCTGATGATTTCATGAAGCTTGCACTTGAGCAAAAACAACACCTGAGGCTGAGCACATATATTACAGCCCATACAGTTTCACAGATGTTTTTTACCGAACAGGGAAGGAGGGAAGTACTCTCCCTTTTGCATTGCTACGGTATCACAAAAGTTTACTTTGAAGTTTACAGGGAAGGTCTGGTTATTCCTCCCGGGCTGATCAGCGAAAGCGTTCAATTCCTGAAAAAAGAAGGATTTGAGGTTTCCGGAGGAATCGCGACAGTCCCCGGAAATAACTTTGGAGTAAAGGGAGAAGGACCTCTGGAGTGGTTCAACTGGCAAAATAAAAAGACACAGAACGATCTTCAAAAAGTGATGGAAGAATCGGCTCCTTTTTTCGATTCGTTTATTGTTGATGATTTTCTATGTACAGCTGACACCAGTGTGGAATCTAAAGCTGCAAAAGGCCGGAGTTCATGGTCGGAATACCGTCGGTCGTTGCTTACCGGGTTGGCCGGGAGTGTGCTTATAAATCCTGCAAAAGCAAAGAACAGGAATATCAGGATGATCATTAAATACCCGCAGTGGTATGACAGATTTCATCTTTTCGGTTATGATGTTGATGCTGAATCAAAGCTGTTCGACGGGATCTGGGCCGGGACTGAGTCCAGAGGACAGTATACCAAACATTTTGGATTCGTACAGCCTTATGAAGGATTCATCAATTTCAGGTGGCTCTCATCGGTTGCAGGAGATAAATGCGGCGGAGCCTGGTTCGATCATGAAGATTGTACGGATACCGATTTCCTTGATCAGGCCTATCAGTCAGTCCTTGCCGGGGCGAAGGAAATTATAATATTCAGTTTCGATAGTTTTATTTCAGGGCATCCCGGCCATCATCTGCTGATGAATGATTTCAGAAAACTTGCGAATCTTGCTGAAGCTGTAGCTTCTCATCCGGTAAAAGGTCCTTCGGGATATAAACCGCCAAACAGCGACGCGGGAGGCGATCTTTACCTGATGGATTATATCGGGATGCTTGGGGTTTCAGTGGTCCCGGTATCGTCTTATCCTGATTTATCCGGAATAATTTTCCTTCCCACACAGGCTTCTGCCGACAGTTCGGTTTTTACACGAATAGAAAAATCACTTGCAGGAGGAGCAAGAATTATAATGACAAGCGGATTTCTGGCAAGGGCTAAAGACGGGAAAAAGATCGCAGCTCTGGCCGGTATAAAATGGCCACTTCGTCAGAATAAAAGAGTTTATGATAAAGCAGGTGGTTTTCCTCTTAAAATACCTGTCACAACTGATTATCTGCTCGAGCCAGATGGTGCGGAAACTCTTCTTCGGTTCGGAAAGAATGCCGGTGAATCCTTTCTGTTAACCAATAAATCAGGGACTGTTTCTGTAATTAATACTCATACTTTTTCAGGGGATGATTTTGAATCTGCCGGAGAACATCTGCTTTGCCCGGGGCAGGCGGCATTACTTGAATTACCGGCTCAATGGATCAATGCAATCAGGGATGTTTTTTCCGCTGCAGATGGGGTTCGTATCATTGCCCCCTCAAGAGTGACGGTTCAGAACCTGGCCGGGGAAGGTATTGTTATACAGAACTATAATTTGATACCATGCCAGGTGACTTTAACATTTCCTTCTGAAGTGAGACTGACCGACCGTTTTGCTGACAAGAATTCTGAGTTTTCCGGAAAAACAGTAAATTTACCTATGGCCCCAAGGTCCAGAGTATTTCTGTCGGGTCACTGATTTCAAAAAACACTCAACACAGACATCATGAAAGACACGAGAAGACAATTTCTCAGAAAGGGCATTTCCGCTGCCGCGGCTGTTTCACTGACCGGTATGGCATCTGCCGGAACACAATTGAACAGGGATTTATATGCAGAGCCTTTACAGACTAAAAAGCATGTCCAGTGGCCGGTGAAATTCGGGTCTGACAAACCTAAAATATGTATGCTGTGTTCTTTCGACAGAGCATACATGAGGAAGATAAGGCAGATCGGAGTGGATCATGTACTTACCGGTGGTCCACAGATTCCCTGGACAGAGAAAAGCCTGACCGATGCTATGAATCAGTACAAGGCTGAGGGACTCGGTGTGATCAACATGATGATCGGAGGCTTTGATAATGTGATCTACGGAAGAGAAGGCAGGGATGAAGAGATTAGGAAGATACAGGAATCACTGAAAGCTGCAGGTAATGTTGGTCTGCCGGTTGTTGAATATAATTTCTACGCCCACAGGTTTACTGACGGGTATTATGATACTAACGCCAGAGGAGGCGCCGGTACTCTGAGCATGGATTATGACAGAGCAAAAAATCTTCCGCCGGCTCAGGGTGAAGGAAAAGGACAAACCGCTGAAATGATGTGGTCGAATCTGACCTTTTTTCTTAAAGAGGTAATCCCGGTTGCAGAAAAAGCGGGGGTGAGAATGGCCTTGCATCCGAATGACCCGCCGGTACCTTTTTCCCATGGCCATGCCCAGATAGTTGCAACCTTTAGCGACTGGAAACGACTTATCTCAATTGTCGACAGTCCGTCGAACGGTATGACATACGATTGCGGTGTTTCGCGAGAAATAGGTGAAGACCCACTGGAAGTCCTCAGATACCTCGGAGAACGTGACAGAATAAATCATATTCATTACAGGAATGTTGTGGTTGATAAACCGTCCCTGAAATATGAAGAAGTTTTCTTCGATGAAGGGCAGGTAAACATGTTCGAGGTAATGAGAGAGATATTCAGACTTGGCTACAGGTTCGGACTATATCCTGAACATCCCAGGGCTCTGGATTACGACAGGGAACATCCCGGAGGAATCGGGAAAAATCCGGGCGATGCAGGATATACCGGATGGACCTACAATGTGGCATACGCTAAGGCAATGATGCAGGCCGTAGCATCATTGTAAATTAATGGATGAACAATTTGTTTTTCAGTTTGGCTGATTCATCGGAGAATTTTTCTAAACTGAAAAAGTTAACCAGTTGAGGTTCCTCAGATATACTATTCACCCTGTTATTTCAGCAACAGCATAGACATGTATTTAAGACTACCTGGTTTGTCTGGATCGGGGGCTTTATCATGTTGTGGATTGTCATCTGAAACCTTGATTTCTGCCATTAGGATTGCTTCCCTTTGCTGTTCCTTTCAACTAGCTGCAAGTTTTCCTGGCCGCATTTAAGATAAAGTAACAATCCTCAGCGTGCCGGCTTTCCTTACGGAAGGATTGCTGACGATGGGGAGGAAACTGACTTTTTCAGTACCTGAGATAATCTTCAATCATCTCAATTGGTGAATCCGACAGGATCGGAATAGACGGAAGCGCGTAGATATTCATCTTTTCCGGATCAAATGAATCCCACATTGATGTTCGTATGCCTGAATAACCATTGGCTTTAGCCACTGAGATGATCTCCTGATTATTAGCCCCGTCACCGTATGGGAGCGAAAGATAAATGTCACTCTGGCCTGTGATATCCGTGATCCATATTTTTGAGTCACCAAGTTCGGTATTCAGAAAATTCAGGTAAGCATCGTGGGTTGGGAAATTACTTATGCTCTGTTCAAGGTAGGGGTGGGAGCTTGTGTGCGACCCTATGACAAACGGAAAATTACCGTCATCATCCTGCATCCTGGAAAGTAACCAGACCTGTGACCAGGTGAGGTAATCCGCTGTCCCCATCCATTCTGTTGTAAGAAAGAAAGTTGCACGCATATTATACCTTGTAAGCGCGGGAGCCGCGAGAGTGTAATTTGATTCATACCCGTCATCAAATGTGATTACAATTCCATCCGAAGTAAGCTTCTTCTCACCTGATCCGAGAAGAGTCAGATCTTCCATAGATAAAATCTGGTAGTCCTTACTGACCAGGTAACGAAGGTCATTTTCAAAATCTGTTGTATTCCTCTGGTATTCGTCTGAAGGGATGCTGTCGGTGAGTTTATGATACATCAGGATCACAATCCTCTTCTTCCTGAGGAAGTTGAATATGTAAGTTTTGCTTTGAGATGGTGAATCCAAAATAGTGTCTCTTACAACAGACCCGGCAGAGTCGGTCATGAAGCCTGTGAACCTAAGATTGTCTCCTGTATTGAAATTAAAATGACTTCCCGTTGTGATGCCGTTTCGTGCAACATGAATATTCCCGGAATAGGCAAGTTCAGGCTTTGTATTACCGGTACGGCCGCAACATATCATCTTGCAGGCTGTATGTGCAGTCCGTGTTTGTAGAGTTACAATATATAGCTGACGTCTTCCTCCCGTGAAGGTAAACAAATGCTTTCCTGCCGTGAGCTCTCTCTCCGAACGCACTATAATCCTGCCTGCACCGTCACTTAGAGTTAAATTAACAGGGCTGCTTTCTTTAATATTTATTTCGATATTGGTATAGCTCTCAAACGGATTCGGATAGTTTGAAACCGATAAAGGTTTGTCATCAGTCAATCCTGCATCCCCGGTGATAAGCAGTTTCAGTACAGTATCAGGATAGATCTTCATTATCCTGCTGCCTGTATTGATATCTTCTATGAGGATACTGTCGGGTTTGTGATATTTCCCTTCGTAAGAGCTTGTAAAGATTAGTCTCGACTGGCTGTAACTACCTGGGAGCACAGTAGTGAAGAGTATTATCGTGAGCAGGATCTGCCTTCTCATTCTCTTTATTTATCGATACAATAATACAAAATAAAAGGATTAAAAAGCAAATCCTGCAGGGAGTGCCACTGATACTTTGAAAATTAACTTACTCTGTCTTTCCGGGCTCGGGTAATCTGATTCTGCCGGAGAATAACATTATCGCTGCAAGGAGTATGAATAAACCAATATTCCCTGCCAGATAAGCCAGGTCATTAAGATTTAGAAGGATGTAAATGAAAACATATAATAGGACCAGTAATCCTGTGAGTGCTAAAACACTTCTTCCTGACTTCAGTAACCTTGAAGTAAAGACAGCGATCAGGAATGTTGTCGCTGCAGCTGAGACAATATATGCAGCAGTAAATCCAATTTGCTCGCTCAGGGCATTAAGAAGAGAAAAAAAAAGAACAAGGGCCAGGGATACAAGGAGGTAATTAAAGATGTTGATCTTCTCTTTCCTTGTTATTTCAATGAAAAGTAGTGCAAGAAAGGTAAGAGCTATGAACAGTATCCCATACCTGGCGCTTCTCCACGCTTTCTGATAATGATCAACAGGCTGATACAGGTCCGTTCCGAACGAGCTCTCCTCGGGATGGTAAATATTTCCGTTCCAGCTTTGCGGAAAATTTCTGTTGAGGAGGGTAATCTCCCAGAAAGCATCAAATCCCTTTTCACTTACAGTCCGTTTGGCAGGAAGGAATGTTCCGTTGAAGCTGGGAGAATTCCATGACGACTCAAGTTCCACCAATGTCTGTTTTCCAAGAGGAGTAAACTGCATGCCCTGGGATCCTGAGAGGTTCATTTTCAGGGATAAATCGACTGTTCTGACCCCTTCCCTGAGAGGATATGGGAAGGTGATCCCCGAAATATACAAGTCCTTGTCGGGTACTCCGGGTTGCGCTTCAAGCTCTTCAGAACCTGCATTAAGTATTATCCTGCCTTTAAGCCCGCGGTTATCAGAGATCCCGATGGTAAAATATGCTTCGTTCCAGAGTACTTCCCTGATCTTCAGACCATCAGGCTCAGGGATTATTACCTTACCTGTTATGCTGAGATCGGAGTCGTATACAACCGCCCTGTATATGCCCCTTTTTCTTATCTGCGGCTGAATAGTCCCTTTTATCTGCAGGCTTTCAGGGAGTATGTGCCATACTGTTGTTGTTATCTTATCGGTGGCGCCGTCAGCAGCTATCCGGAGCGGAATATTCAGTACCGGTCCGGATACACATTGCTTTGATGCCCATTGATCGGAGATCTCTTTAACGACCTTATCGCTGTTCGATTGCCGTTCAAGTATAACAGTCTTGATCATCTCTAGAGGGATGAGAAGTATGAGACCCATGAAGGTCAGGAAGATGAGTTTCAGTGTCATTGACTGATTCCATTTTGTCAGATCTGTGATTTCAATTTTCATGATTTTAAGTATATAAAGTACTTTGAAAAGCAAAGTGTAAATTCAAAAAAATTATTGGTTATGGATAAGGTTTTCAAGAGCCCTTAGATGGTCTTTGAAGTCGTTTATTCCTTTTTCAGAGGCTGAATAGCTTGTATTTGGCTTTCTTCCAAGGAATTGTTTATTAACCATTATCATTCCTTTTTCCTCGAGCACCCTGAGATGGCTTGCCAGGTTTCCATCGGTTACATCGAGGGTTTCCTTGAGGCTGTTGAAATCATACGATTCATTTACCATCAATACCGACATGATTCCCAGTCTGATCCGGCTCTCAAAGACTTTGTTTATGTTGGAAATGAGATCTTTCATGCTTCATATTTTCTGTACATTACAATACCATAGATGATATGAAGCAGCCCGAAACCGGCTGCCCAGGCGATGAGGCCGGTGGCAGGTGCGAATGCCGGGACAAATCCGGTGATCAGTTCAGCGAGACCGAGATAAAGTACTTCACCGTATGTAAATTTTGCGGCGCTTACAAGTGCAATACCATAGAAAATGAGTGTTACCGGGATGATCATTTTAATATCTCCGTTGAGGATCAGGGCTGTTGCGAACAATCCGCCTGCTCCGATCGGGATCAGAAGACTGAAAAGCAACTTCCTGGTTACCGGAGCCCAGATGCTCCTTCCTGCGGTGCGTGCACGTCTCAGGCTGAATATTAAAGCAGAAATAAGGGAAATAACAAGTATTGACAGAGCCAGAATGATAAGCCAGGTTCCTGCCTTGCCCAATGGTCCGGTTGTTTCGGCGGAGAGAATCTGTTTAAATGAACTGCCGGTATTTCTTCTCACTATATTATCTGCTATAAATGCACCGGCAATTGCATAGCAACCGGCAGAAATGCCTGATAAACCGCTAAGAGAAAGAAATCTGGACGATTCTTCCATCATCTTCCTTATGGTACTGAGATCCTCGATCGGCCTGTTATCGTCTTTCATAATAAAGTACTTTGAAGCACAAAGTAAAAACAAATCTTCCGGATATCAAAGGATCGGGCCAAAAATAATCAGATTATTTTAGCTTCGCCGAAGGCTTTGATCAGAGCTTCCCGGTTCAGCTTATCCGTAACGATATATCTTCTTTCTCCTGCAGGGACGACAGTTTTACTCCCGTTTCCCTGAACCGGGATTTCCTTCCCGAATTCCCTGAACAGTTTGAAATTATTTGATTTAAGCGGTAATTCGAGTTGTTTATCACCTGATATATGCCAGTAGACGACACAAAGTTCCTTGTTCCTGTTAAAAACAAATGCACGTACATCCCTGCTTCCCCCGGCGGCGACAGTTATCTGGTCATAAGGGATCAGTTCGAAGTTCCCGGTTTCATTGATGATAAGGATGTGTTCCTGATGGAGGTCCTTCAGCATTTTTATCTGTTCAGTTGAAAGCCAGTGTTTTGCCCTGACTTCTTCCCATCTTCTCAGCACTTCCAGATTGTCGGGGGTTCGAGGATGGGCGCTGAAAAGTTTAAGGTTTGATTGAATTGAGATGGGGCAGTCCCAGGCAGCGGCTCTGCTTGTCACATATTCGAGCTGGTCCGGCTGGGTTCCGACAGTTGTTGAATCAGGGATCCAGTATCCGAGCCATCCGAAGTTTATATGGGAAAAGTTGCTCACCATCCTCGGAGCTTCTTCAGCCGGGAATTTCCTTACGGATTCTTTTATATCCTCAGGCTTGAAGATATCGAAAGCGTTTCCTCTGGTAAGCATATGCCAGCTGAAATGAGTTTTTGCCGCTCCTTCAGCGAATAGTGGTTCAGGCTGAAGGCGGCTGAATACCCTCCATTGGGCGTATGATACATTGAACCAGAAAGGAGGGTTGACCCCTTCGGATCCGTCAAAATACACGAATCTGAAGCCGGCAGAATAAATATTTGCCAGTTTTCCGGCTATTTCATCCTGAAGATCATTATTTTGATTTACATACACGCTTGTGGCTCCGAATTCACTTACATCAAGCAATCCGAAAATATATCCTGCCGGTTGGGCATTGACCGTAGTTTTGTCTATTCCCCTTCTGCAGCCGTTGAAGGTAAAAGGTCTGGTTGTGGAGTAATTTCTGTAAGATATCAGCTCTGTACCGATCTTCAGTACCCTCCGGTCATCTGTCATGGTTATTCCTTCAGGGTTTTCCTCCACACAGATAGTCGTGTCGGTTTTTCCCAGAGGCGCCGCTAGGGTGAAAGTTTTCAGGAGGTTCAGCCGGTGATCGGGTACCGGTGTTATATACCTGCTGTCTCTTCCGATATGAGAATGCAGGAAATGAAAGCCTGGTATCATACCGGCAGCCTTGATCTTGTCAAGCATCTTTTCCAGATCGGCTTTACCATTCGGGTAGTCAGTTTTTCTCCAGTCATAATCACCAAGTTTTCTGTAATCCCAGCTGTCGATAATTGAAGGATAGTATAGCATGAAGGCCCTGAAACCTGCCATTTTTGCAAATTTCAAATGCTCGTCAATATTTCGCGGGTTAGCATCGTAGGCCCAGTAATACGAAGCATTATATAAGTCACCCCGCCTGCTTTGCACTCCGTCCGGAAGCTTGAAATCTTTTTCAACTGCAGCGATATTGTCAAGGAGTTTCCGCGAGGGGCAAACGATCAGAGCAGCGCCCGTGTTTTTGAGACGGACTTTTTCCTGAACTCCTGACCTCAGTATACGGAATTCATCTTTCCCTTCCGAATCTATTCTTGTCCATGGACTGGTTGCCAGGAGGTTAACGGCTAATTTGTCATCCCAGATTACGTTGAGCCAGTCACCCCAGTGTGACCGGTTTTTTACGGGAAGTTGCATGAACCAGGCCTCTGAAATTGCCGGTTCATCCATGGCTATCCCGTAGTCCTTGACTGTTAATCTGAAATCCTCTATGGTGAATCCGATATAGGAAGGAGTGATCTTCAACCCAATCACAGCTTCCCATGGTATCAATTCAAAGCCAATTATAAGTTTGTCGCCTTCTTCACGTGCGGAATTTGCCCTGAAGGTTGTTTCTTTTGTCGGATAGGCCAGCTTAACCTCATTCTGGTAAGGACGTTCCTGAGTTATCGTGCAGACAGGCACCTGTTGTCCCTGGATCAGAAGCTCTTCATTTCCCGTTTTGTAAAGCAGGCTCTTTGCATATCCTTCCGGGGAAATAGCCAGTCTGAATTCTTCATTCTCGATTATTACATCATTGCCTGAAGATTTTTTCCCTGGGTTACAGGAAACAATAATCGCGAAAAAAGCAGTAATCGAAAGTAGCCGGAATGTTATCATGTTTGTTACAGATATTAAATGATTCCCGTTTCAACCCGACGGATCCACAGCAATCCATTCCTGAGTTCCATTCTTTCATCATTATACTGGACCGATTCAGGGAGAACTGACAGATCCGTTTTAAATCGGATATACTTATAAAAGTAGAAATATTTCCTGATAACCGGAAAGTTTGGCTTAGAAGGAAATGATGCACCTTTCCCGGTTGAACCTGATATTTTCCAGGCCTTGGCGGTGAATGGCACAGGACTGCGGGCAGAAAATTCAATTCAAATTGCAGAAATTCAATAATATGCCTTGAAACATTTGATTAATAGCCAGTACTTTATTAACTTTGTTTGTATTCAGAGGTAAAATTCAGGTTCAGTTACTTCAGAAGATCCGGGATGATTTCTAATGAATAGGACAGAAGATCCGGGTGATACAGGTCCGGGATTTCTTCTCACTTTTCAGAGTATTTATTAATATATATTTATGCGATCAGCAGAACTAATCAGACCAGGATTGAGGATATCAGCTGCAATATTAATTGCCGGTTTATATTTTTCATGTTCGTCTGTATTCTTCGATGCTCCGCAACCCGTTGACGCGAAAAATCTGGATGTTGTTCCTCTAAAGTTCCGTGGGAGCTGGAAAAATCAGGGGAAGGCCTGTGAAGAGATAATGTCCATTAATAGTCACTCATATCATAAGACTCTGATTGAGAAGAACAAGCTTTTGAAAGCAAAGATCGATACCTCATCCAGGTACAGGATCAATGGAGGGAAAATTTACCTTGACAGGGAGAATTTTGCCATAGGTCATCCTTTTATTGAGCGTGACGATTCGGTCTTTTTTGATATTATATCCGAAGAATCACTGGTACTTTCAGACAGTGTTCTTCTCAGGAAGGCGAGGGGGTGCTACATACTTAATATCAGGAAGAATAACTGGTGGGAAATAGTATTTCTGCGCAAAAGCTCAAGCGGGGAGATACAAATAAGCTATCCGGTCAATTATGATGTAGCCAGAATGAAATCTCAGACTAATGTTACGGTGATTGACTCTACACGTGAGGATTCTACTTATTTCCATGCCGAATTCAAATCAAAGAGTATCGGTAAGGTTATCCCGAAAGAAAGTGAAGGGATGATTTATCTTCTGAAGCCGGATTCTACATTCGAAACTCCCAGATGATATCATAACTGTTTACCTGTGCATGATGTTTAAGCTGTCTTTATCCAGGATAAATTCAGGCGCAGGAGAGCAGGTGCTTTAGTAAGAGACAATGGGAGAGAGATACTTTGGAGCAGCTGGTATAATCTGACAAGAACCTGTAGTCTGATGTTGAGAATCATCTTTCTATACGGAATTCAGAAAATCCTGAGAGGTCTCCCAGTGTGGTTTCCACATCTTCAACATACCCATATTCAGATCCTCTGTTGCACCAATCAAGGAAAGGGATCAGTTGATTCCCTGATCCTTCCGCTTCGATATAGACGCTTCCGTCAGACAGGTTCTTTACAAAACCAGTTATTCCGTACTGTGTTGCCTCACGGGTTGCTCTCCATCTGAAGCCAACTCCCTGTACATGTCCTTTAATGCGTATGTTATAATGTGTTTTCCCTTCCACCTGAGCTACTTACAGGTTATACGATCCGGTTAAGATAAAATAACTGATATTCCGGTACAAATTTAACAAATCTAAACCTATTCATTGTGATAAGGTTAAGGTTGAAAATCATTATTTTTAGCAGCTTTGGAAATAGTTCAATAAGACATGTTCAGATTTGAAAAATACAGAGGACTCGTGGCAGCTCCTTTTACGCCGATGGATGCTTCAGGCAAAGTGGATGTATCTGTAATCCCGGAATATTACAGGTTTCTTGAGAAAAATGGGATAACCGGTGCATTTGTAAATGGTTCCACTGGTGAAGGTCCTTCCCTTACACAAAAAGAGAAACAGGCCAATGCGAGGGCATGGGTGAAATGCCTTAAAGAAGGAGGCCGGATAAGGGTTATTAATCTTGCAGGGGGAACTTCCTGTGAAGAGACGATCGAGAATGCGTTGTTCTCGATGGAGGAAGGTCTTTCTGCCATTGCAGTGGTGGCTCCTTACTACTTCAAACCTGCCGATACCGGGTTGCTGGCTGAATTTGTTGCCAGGATCGGAGAATCGGTTCCGGAAATGCCGGTCTATTTTTATCATATTCCGGCGCTCACAGGGGTTTATTTTCCCATGTCTGAATTCCTGGCGAAAATATCAAAGATACTTCCCAATTTTGCCGGCATAAAATATACATACGAGGATTTTATGGATTTCCAGAGATGTCTTGCCTTTGAAGGAGGGAAATATGATATGCTCTGGGGGCGTGACGAATGTCTGTTACCGGCTCTTTCGGTTGGTTGCAGTGGTGCAGTGGGCAGTACATATAACTATGCTGCACCGCTTTATAATGAGATAATGACTTCATTTAAAAATGGCGATCTTGAAAAAGCCAGGGAACTTCAGTTACTGTCAATTGCAATTGTCGGAATACTTGGCAGGTACGGGAACATGGGCGCAGGGAAGGCATTTATGAAATATGTGGGGTTTGATCTTGGTAAGTTCAGGTTACCGGTCAGGAACGTGAGTGACGGGATGTTCAGTGCGTTTGAGGCCGATGTTAAAAAACTGGGTATTGATCATTTGTTTTCACACCGCTGATAAAGTGCACGCAGGACTATGCAACTGAAGGAAAAATCATGGTACCCATGGCTGGTTGTTGCTCTGCTATGGCTGGTTGCTCTGCTCAACTACATGGACAGGCAGATGCTTTCGACCATGAAGCCGGCCATGATGGCCGATATTGCAGAGCTGGAGAAAGCTGAGAACTTCGGAAAACTAATGGCAGTTTTCCTCTGGATCTATGGCCTGATGTCCCCGCTTGCCGGTCTGATAGGAGACCGGGTGAACAGGAAGTGGCTCATTATCGGAAGTCTTGGAGTATGGTCGTTTGTCACTCTTTCAATGGGCTATGCGACTAATTTCAGACAGCTCTTGATCCTCAGGGCATTTATGGGAATAAGTGAAGCTCTTTATATGCCCGCCGGTCTTTCCCTCATAGCTGATTATCACCGTGGCAATACGCGTTCAAGAGCCGTGGGGATACATATGACCGGCATATATGTGGGCCAGGCTTTTGGAGGATTCGGTGCAACAGTGGCAGGTTCCTGGAGCTGGCAGACTGCATTTCAAAGCTTCGGAATTATCGGGATTATCTATAGCGTCGTGCTGATTATTTTCCTTCACGAAAAAAGAGATAACAGCAAGATCCGTGTAATAGAGAAATCATTCGGAACAGGACTTAGCTCAATGCGCCACAGTCTGGGCATATTACTTGGCACTTTCAGTTTCTGGATCATTCTTTTTTACTTTGCTGCCCCCAGTTTTCCCGGATGGGCCGTTAAGAACTGGTTACCAACACTTTTTGCTGATTCTCTCGGTATTCCAATGTCACAGGCTGGCCCTTTATGTACCATCACGGTTGCCATGTCTTCTTTTCTCGGAGTCCTTACCGGCGGACTGCTTGCAGATAAATGGACTATGAGGAACCTGAGAGGCAGGATCTATACCGGTGCAATTGGTCTTTTCCTTACTCTGCCGGCATTGTTTATGCTGGGTTATGGGAAAGGACTTACTGTTATTATTGCCGGCGGAATACTGTTCGGTATAGGGTTCGGTATGTTTGATACCAATAATATGCCGGTACTGTGCCAGTTTGTGTCTCCCAGGCACAGGGCGGCAGGATACGGACTCATGAATATGGCAGGGATATTCGTCGGAGCTTTTACCACAAACCTGCTTGGAAAATCCACTGATGCCGGTAATCTGGGTCACGATCTGGCGCTTTTATCAATTCCTGTTTCCGTGGCTCTTGTCCTTATCCTCTGGAAACTGAAACCTGTGCATGCTGATAAAGTATCTGATTAGAGCAATGGCTACTGAAAATGCATTTCATCGCCCGTGTACTTATACCTATTGCTAAATAATAGGCTTTTTAAGGACAGTTTTCGTCAATTCTTAACATCAGTTTGTCAAATGAAGTCTTACTGAAAATCAGAGATTTCTGATTCAGATGCTGTGTTTTATATACAAGATAATCAGCATATTGCTCTATATGGCCTTCTTTATTTTCTTTCCGCATGTCCTGATCATTGTCAATAATCAGGTTCTTTTGACGAACGGGCTCTTGCTTTTTGTGAAAGTTCCTCCAGGGTTTGCAGTCGTTCCAAAACCATTGACGAAGGTTATCGAAATAAATCTAAATAACACATATACAGCATGTTCATGTATTGCTGGTTGACGGTTTGGAACTTATCTTTATGCTGTTGAGCAATTATTTGAGGATATGAAAACAACAGCTGAATCCGGGTTAAGAAATGATAAAGGGATTAGAAGGATCTTGAAAACATTCGATCCTTCGCTTTTCAGGTTGATATCTGAGGTGGGCATCAATTTCTTCAGGTTCCTGAGAAGTACAGGAATCTCTCATGATTCGAACATGGTTGTTTTATCATCTCGTGACAGTTGGGCTTGCAACAAGGAAGAACTTAAGGATGCCAGGGTCCTGGTTACCTGCAAAAAGCTTAATCTGATCAAGCATCTTGATCTGTTTCTGGGAGCATTGGTTCGCACTCTTCCACCGGATACCAGTTTTGTAGGTTGCTTTGCCAACCGGGATGACAGCAGGACAGGACGGGAAAAGACTGACAATTTTATTCATTATCTGATAAGATTTCTAAATCTGCCTGCAGGCAGGGGTCATACTATTGACAGGTTTGAGGTACTCGGGCTGCTCGAGAAGAATGGATTTAAAACGATAAATATGAAAGATATAAATGGCATGACTTATTTCATGTCGAGGAATACGGTGCAGGCGGGATAAGACCTGTTCAACTGTATATAGAAAAAGGGATTTATAAATGGAAGAAGGATACAAATCATAGTAACTATAAAGGAAGGCAGCAATGAAGGTACATTATCAGATTATTTCAGAGGAGACCGGGATGGTTCTTCTCAGAAGCAGGAAGATAGCACAGGCGCTGGAGAGCTGGTTGAACGAAAAAGGGATCACCTTCAGTGATTCATTCTTCATCCCGAGATCCTTTTATTTATTCAGGACGAGAGACAGTTTTTGAATAAAAGAAGATCAGATCGTTCATTTCAGTAATATTTAGCACTACGAAACCGTGTTTGTTGAGCAATTCGGTAACATCATCCTTATCAAGCAGATTATCGGTTTTAAGATCAAGGATGCTTGTAAGTTTGTTGGAAAAATTTGAAACGAATCTGTTCCACTTCAATGTTTTATTATCGGAAAAACATCCGACAAAATTAACTCCTTGTGGGAGCATTATTGAGAGAGTGTTAAGAAAAACACTCAGATCTTTTATCAGATTAAGCTTTCTGAGAAGAATGAAAGTCCTTACATCCTTAAGGTCGTTCTCATCATAATAAAAATGAATATTTGGCGATAGGATGAGCATTTCAGGCTCCTTGAAGAGATTGAACCTCTTAAGGTACTGGAAGAAGGTAACACCTCCTTCTGCTGTTAGGTTCAAACTGTCAGGACTGAAGAACGGCTTTCCGTAAGGAATCATATATCTATCTCTTTTCCGCAAAAATATTCATAATTGCCATTCTAATCATCAAAATCCGAAAAAACTGCGGAAAATGTTTTCAGAATCCCGGCGACAAGGATTAATTTGGTGATGTTTCAGGTCATTTCCTTCTTTTGCCAGAGGACACTACTTCCCGTTTGCATTAGTATTATTTTTCGGCAGGAATATTTAACTCAAGGTCATATTCCAGTTGTTTCCAATCTTCAGAAAAGCTTATGTCGAAAACAGTACTCTTCTGTAATTGGATTTCATGCAACGGTAAGGTTCGCAAACATTGAGCAGTAATGACCTGAGCTTAATCCTTTTTTAGCATCACCTTATCGTTATCAGCCCTCGATACTGAAAGGATAAAATCGTAAAAATCCCTGAATCTTGAATTTGCATATTTTCCCTCTTTGATCTCAAATCTTCTTGTATACAGGATATTATTACCCTTAAGTTCCGCGGAGCATCTGTATGTTCCGAAATCAGAGTTTATTGTTTTGGCAGGTGGTAATGATTCAACTTTAAGTCCTGGTACAATGTTATACATTATTGTATCGATGTCTATTGTTGCCCTTTGGAGGATAAAATCCGATTTCCGTTCCTTCAGCGGTTTTTTTACGGGGGATATTGCATCGATCATATTCAGTGGCATGATCATGTAATTACCCGAAGCGGAGCAATAGTCCCGCGATTTTATCGATTGAGTGATTGTTCCTTCGGGTTTATCCCTGCAATTACAGGTGAAGTCGAAGCTTACGATCTGTTGTGAAGGCAGGATGGAATTCTGATAGATCCATTTTTTCTGTTCCTCTTTGTTTTCACTGAAGAGATAGTTGATATCATCGAATTGAAGACCTTTATATCTGGAGCTGACAGAACATTCCGCTTCTCCGGTTGCACCGATCTTAAATTCTCCTGTTTTCACCAGTGTGTTATCGGCGGGGCTGTATTTTTTTGTATGGGCAAGTATTCCTCCGTTATCAGTTATGAGAAGGACATCCCTGTTATCTGTGAAATCACCAAGAAATCCGAATGGGATGATCTGGTTTGTACACTCCAGCCAGATTGTGTCGCGTTTCAACGGGACACACAGGATAACATGATCGAATTGCTGGAAATTGGGGAAATCCCTGAGGATTGTCTCAATATATCTGCCGGATGAAACTACTGCCGGCCAGGAGGGGATGCCGAAAAGACTGAGCATTGCATGCATATAATTAGTGAGCGCTTTACAGTCTCCGTATCCGGTTTCAGCCACTGTTGAGGCCGGGAATGGCTGGAGTCCTCCAATACCAAGCTTGATGCCCACATACCTGGTATTTTCCTGGAGGTATCTGTACAGCAGCCTGATCTTTTCAATCGTATCGGGTACTGTTCCTGTAATGCTTTGAAGTTTGGCTTTTACATTTTCCGGCAGTTCATCACGACCGGCGTACAGCTCATTCATCCATTTGCCATATTCATTCCAGTTCTCTGCAGATCCCTTGTAAGTATCATAGATAAGGGTAACTGGCATTATAAGTACTCTGGGCGATCTTTCCAGAAGGCTTACGCAGAATGGCTCATATTCCAAAGCCTTAATTGCATTGCAATGCCATGTTTCAACTGTTTTATCTCCCTGATTGACAATGTCGGAGGGTGATTTCATATTGAATTCTTTCTTCTTGAATTCAATTCCTGAGGGGTGAATGAAGGTGAAGATGGCATTTTCCATCGACAGATTATATCCGTAGAGGGGATACCACCTCCCGTAACTGATCAGGTTTGAATAGCTCATCTCGTAGAGATATTCCACGGTATAAGGATATTCACCATATTTGACAGTATAATTCTTCATCCTGCTGTCTGAGTAGAGGGTTGCATTGCTGTTTGCCGGAAGGTCGGAAAAATCAGATTGGATTATCTTTTTTATTCTCTTCCCGTTCTTATCATAAATCGCAGCTGACTTGATATTAACCTTTCTGTTCTTATCATAGCTTATGCTTATATTACCGTAATCTTCTCCGTTTTCATCCAGAACGGTAATTACTGTTCTCACTCTTTCGGTGGCAGTATTCACACTGTGTAATTCAAATTCCTGGAGAGATGCCCGGATAACTGCATGTGCATTTTCTTTAAGGCTGTCGGGCAGAAGAGATACTGAGTAGTTCTGTGAACAAACTTTCTGCGGTAAGAACAGCGCAACCAATAATAACCAAATTATGTTCTTTGACATTTTGGAGAATTATATGTTTATGTTGTGTTACAGGAGGCAGACCCTGCTTTTATGCGTTCTTTTTCAAAATGATACTTTCAGCATGCTTTTTAACGATCTGATCATACAGATCTTTCAACTGCTTATACTCTTCCGGAAGGAACAGGATCTTATTTACATTCCTTTTATAGACTATGGAGATCTTATTTCCACTCGTCTTGACGTCATAATATACAGCAATTGAGTTGTCGGCCATTTTTAAGGTAGCAGACTTGGGTAGCGACTCAACCTGGTATCCGTCAGGAATTGTATAGTCAAACATATAGGTCTCTGATATCGGAAAGTTATAGTTGACCGGATATTTCCTGTCTTCCAGGGTATACCTGTTCTTTTCCAGGGTTTCAAGAAGCAGTGGGCGGATGACTATTTTATCGCCCAGGCTCTGGCTACTTTCTGTCAATTCCACTGAGAGTGAATCTCCGATTGGTTTACTGATATCATCCCTGTCAGTTATTGCATATCCATTGATAGTCAGTCCTTTCGTATTCTCCTGCATCTTCCTGAAGAAATCATCAACGGTTTTTTCATCCTTAAGGTCATCTCTGTAATTTATAGCGGCATATCCATCCAAAGATTCCTTTATGTATCCTTTCAGTGTGCCTTCGGGAAGAATATTAAGTACATAGTTTTTTATTTCAGAGTACTTAAGTTTTGTTTCAAGGTTCGCCCAGTCACCTCCCGTCGCATTTACGACCCTTCCCTGTCCGTTAATATCATTGGGAGGAAGGTAGCCAAAGGGACAATATTCACTTATCGCGTCAAGCAGATAAGGTTTCCCGTCTATCACAAGTCTCGTTAGTACCGAATTGAATTTAGTGATTGTCGGGATTACACTAAGAGCAGTACCATTATCCCTTGTACTGAACATAACCGGATCGGCAGTGAGCCCTGCTGAGTGCAGCATTGTAGTCAGCAGCAGGTTTATCTCAGCTGAGCTTCCGGTATGGTCTGCATAGGGCTTCTTAAGTCCCTTGGTCGCCCATAATTTATAACTCCCGTTCCATTTCATGTTTTTTTGCATATAGGAATAGATGGCTTTTGCCTTTTCGAGGGGATCTGTTTTGCCTTTGCATATGGCCTGAACCGTATCACTGATGAAATTATCCGATTTTATAAGTTTGCCGAAATCAGGATCATCCTTCATCTGGTCATTGACTGATTCCCACGACTGTGAATACTCTTTTATAGGCTGATTCGGGAATTTAGTACTTGTAAGCTCGAATTCCAGAGACTGGATATAATTATCATCACAGTCGATATTAGGTTCCGGTTTGAATGCCGGAACGTTTTTAGTCACAAAGACATGGCGATATGTGCCGACAGGGATATCAACACGTTCGTTTTGGGTTCGTCCTCCTCCTCCTCTTCCATAATACATTTCACCCCTTTCCACTACCGTGAATTTTGACTCAATTCTTTCATGGGTTGCCACGTCAAATACGAGATATCCTTTAGCAGACTGCCTGTAATTGAAGTATTCCGGGATCTCGCAGATATACTGGCTCCATATGGCAGGAATTGTATATTGAAATGTCCATCCCCGAAGGTTATAAAGGAAATCGGAAGTGATAGTATATTGAAGTTCAATAACCGAACCTTCCTTAACCTGAGGGAAAGCGAACTTCTCAATATTATAGTTATTGGATTTCTCTTCATATATATTATCATTATCGAGTTTGGTTTTAACAAGTTTGCCATCCACCAGATTATAGGTAACAGCTTTTAGATCAGTTATCTTTTCCTTGTTGGTTCCACTGTCATAGAGTCTGAATTTAAAATCAGCGTAAGGGAAAGCCGATTTCTTAAATATCTTGATCCGAAAGTGCCTTGTAAATTCAAACTGAAATTCTTCTTTGGGACTCAAGATGAATTTTGTATAGCCATAGTCAAACAACATCAATGCATTGGCGGTTGTATCATTAACGTAGCTTTTCATGGAGAGCTCCGAAGGATCAATTTTACCGAATTTTGGCTCAGTGACCTGAGCGGATGCTATTCCGGAGATTAATAGCAAAGACATAAAAAAACAAGAGGGTTTCATAGGCGATTTTTTTGGTTGATATTAAATCACATCAGGGACTAAATTAGCAGTTTAAACAAAAGGCTGTTTTAGTAGTAATTAACACCCTGAAGAATTTTAATAACAATTTTATTCTGAATTTTATAAAGCTGATCCGATGTCAGGTATTGGAATTATATTCGGAATATGACTACAATAAATAGAATGGGGTGTTTAATCCATTATTATGAAATACGAAACAAAAATAATCTCTTAGCCCGGTCTTTCTGTGCAGAGCGATATGTTCAGGACGCGGGTACCGCCCGGAGAATTTTAAAAGTCTATCCAAATAGGGGATCAGAATTTCTTAAAACAGCAGATCATTCTTCTACCACATTGTGCGACAGCCCGTTTTTCTTGACTGAAGCTATTCCCTTCTCCATGTTCACTTCTGATTCGTAGATCTCACTTTTTCCGATTATCTGTCCGTCATGGTTTGTCAGATTGAAGAATGGTTTATTGGAAACGGATAGCTTTCTGTCGAAACGGGTATCCTCGGCACAGGCAGACCTGGTTGATTCAATACCCTGCCGGCATTCTTCAGGTGAAGAGAATGTTTTACTTGTCAGGATAACCTGTCCGTTTGTGGCCTTCAGATTGAAATAGTAATCGCCGCTTTTTGCCTGGCTTATTACATACTTTCCTAATGGGCCCGACTTTACAGCAGGTTCTTTAAGCGATTTAATTTCAGCGTTTTTCTTCTCAAGTTCAATTTCAAGTCCTGAGATCCTGGACTGTAGTTCCTCAGTTTTTATCCTGAGTCCCGTTACTTCCTTATTCAGCCCCGATAGTTCATCATTAAGTTTCTTCCTGTCATCTTCAAGAGCTTTGATTACAGGAGTGTAAACAGATCTGGCATAGAGCCAGGCAATAACAAATCCGAGAATTGCAGCTGCCAGGTCAAGAATAACTATGGTTATAACATTGCCTGCAACAGAAAGCGTGAGTTGAAGGAATTGCTGGTTCATAATATTTTGGTTTAACTTAAGATCCGGTTGGTTTATCTCTGTTTTTTGCCTACGAACAATTCTATCCTTATTTCAGGTCCTGAATAATATGATTCCCGTCCTTACTGCCTACAAGTTAATAAATTAGTTTCAGAAATCTGATTATCCCTAATCATAAAATTTACTACAACTTTCTGAAATTATAAATAAATCATACACCATAACCTGTTTAGGCAGGAATACGGGATGAATCATTCTGTGTCAAATCATGCGACCCAATGGGAGCAATCTGAATCTGACTTTGTTAAGCTCCTTGCTGTACTTAGTCGGTTCTTCGCTCCTTTTGGGACCGGTGTAAAAGAAGAACCGACTAAGTAAAAATCTCTGTTTCTATACTCCTGGTTCCCGACAGTCGCGTTTCATTATGCTCAGACCGGGTATATGGAGGCTTCTATTCTCAATATATTTCAGGATACATCGTATGTTTAGATTATTGGACAGGGGAAAAATGAATTCAGTTATCTTTGCCAAAAAAAAAGTGATCCGGTTTTTTAAAAGGCATAATGTTTTTCGGTTACCGGCAGTCATAATACTGCCAGTAATGATTTTCTGCCAGTCGTGCAGGGGGGAGCAGAAGAGTGGAAATATCTCTGTAGTGCAGGAAGATGAGGGAGGGAATGCTAAAGTGAATTCCATTGAGGTTCTTCCACTTCATCCTGCTCCCGGACAATATTTCCGTATAGTAGCTGCAGGAGGGAAGGATCTTACCAAAGCCAGGGTAGAGATCAATGGACCATCGGGCAATATTAGTCCGGTAAAAGAAAGAAGCGGAGGTGATGATCCTTTTTGGAGAGTTGACAGTTTTGAAGGGTTGTCTGCAGGAAAATACACTTCAAAGCTCACACGAAAGGGCAGGGTAATAGGGAGTCTTGATTTTGAAGTGACTAAGAGGCCGGCGATTAATAATGCAGGTGTTGTCTGGAAAAGCATAAATGGATGGAACAGTGGGATGGAGGTATTATATTCGGCATGGATCAGCGCCCTGTTCCAGGGATGCGATGAAAGCATGACCTGGACAGCTCTCCATCAGGTTACAAGGGATAGTACCAGGAATTTTCTCTATAACTCTCTTTCTCTGGGGGAGGACAAGGCAGTGGGACGGGAAATTGTTATTATGCAGCCTGACTGTGCAGATAATCCCTTCTTCCTGAGGGCTTATTTCTCCTGGAAGCTTGGTCTGCCTTTCGGATTCCATCTCTGCAGCAGAGGCTATCTTCATCACAGTCCGGAAACCGGACAATGGGTAACCAATGAATCATCAACTGCTCAGACAGGCATAGTACTTGCATTCAATGCATTTCTCAGAAAAGTGGCCGATGGAGTTCATTCCGGGACTGCACGAACTTCTCTTACAGATGAGAATTCCGATTACTATCCGGTGCCGCTCGAACGCAGGGATCTAAGACCTGGAACAGTGTATGCTGATCCTTATGGGCATACACTCATCCTCACAGGCTGGATGCAGCAGGCATCAGGCAAACCAGGTATGTTGCTTTCAGTAGATGCTCAGCCCGACGGGACTGTCGGGATTAAAAGATTCTGGAAAGGGAATTTTCTATTCAATACCGCTGAAGTTGTTGGTGAGCCTGGGTTCAAGGCTTTCAGACCTGTTTCTTTGAAAAACGGTAATTTTCTGCCTTTTAAGAATAAATCACTTACCGCAGGATCAGGATTTGTGCCGTTCTCCCTTCAGCAAAGAAAGATGGATGATAATGTATTTTATCATACCATGGATCGGCTGATCAACCCTGAATCTCTTGATCCTGAATCGGCTATGCTGGATCAGATCACCGCTTTGCACGAACAGCTGCAGGTCAGAGTGATTTCTGTTGGAAACGGAGAAAAATATATGAGTTCCCATCCCGGAGCAGTTATTCCTATGCCCTCCAGTGCCACCGGAATCTTTCTTGCAGGAGGTCAATGGGAGGACTTTTCCACTCCCAACCGTGATCTCAGACTTCTGATTGCCATCGATGCGGTGGAAGGTTTTCCGGACAAAGTTGCCGGATCACCACATGAATATAAAGTCAGGGATTCTGAGACTCCGGAACATATTAAGGAACGGTTGAAATCCATCCTTGAGAAAAAAGCCGGGGAGTTAACAATAAGCTATATCCGTTCCGACGGTTCAGAACAGAAACTTACCCTCGCTGATATAATGGCAAGGAAGGATGCATTCGAGGTGGCCTATAATCCTAATGACGGTATTGAAATACGCTGGGGAGCTCCAGAAAACAGCAGGGAACATTCTGCCTGCCGGCGACATGCTCCTGCAAATCAGGGAGAAACAATGCGCTCGGTCAGATCCTGGTTCCATAAGAGACTCCATCCGCCTACCTGATCAACCTGAATGTCAGACCAGGACATAAATATGTCATTACAGTTTATCAATCCGTCCCGTTTCCATATTTTTTTCTGATAAAAAAGTACACGGGAATTCCCAGGAGTATGAGCGACATTCCTATGGCAGCTTCCCTGGGTCGTGTTAATATTGTATTAAATATCAATCCAATGCAGAAAAGGATAAAAAGAGCAGGGACGACCGGATATCCCCATACTTTATAAGGTCTTGGAGCATCTGGCATCTTTTTACGTAGGATAAAAACACCAAGTGAATTAGCTCCGTAGAAAATAAACACGGCAAAGATCAGCATATCGGTAAGCTGATCGAACGATCCTGAAAGAACGAGAACCGATGCCCAGATGCCCTGCCATAGTAATGAATTGGAGGGTACATTGTGTTTGTTGATCGTGGCAACCTTAGGGAAAAACAATCTTTCCTGTGCCATGGCAAAGTAAGGTCTGGCTCCGGTCAGGATACTTGCATTTGTGCATCCAAGTGTTGTAACAAGGATAAGCAGGGAGATGAAGACTACTCCGTAAGATCCCCAGAAAGATCTTACAGCCTCAATAGCCGCAATCTGGTTACCTGCAGAATGGATCTGTTCCAGCTGAGGTACTGAAAGGAGTGAGAGATAGGTAAAGTTTACCACCAGGTATATAATGATGACCAGAATTACACCAATTATTATACCTCTCGGGATATTTTTCCTGGCATCTTTCACTTCCCCTCCGATGAATCCTACTGAGACCCAGCCCTGGTATGCCCAGAAAGCTGCAAGCATAGCTGTGAAAAAGGATGAGAGTGTGACAGTGGCATTGGCTGTTTCTGCAGAGCTGAGAACGGCGGATGGATGCGACACCCTGCTTCCCAGTCCGAATATTACTATAATCATCAGGCAGGTGAATACAAGATAAATAATTATCCTGCTTACGCCGGCTCCGCTTTTTAATCCGGAAATATTTAAAAATGTGAGGATAAGAATAAGCGCTATTGCTGTCAGTTTGATACCGAAGTCCTGAAAAGGGAAAAAGACACCTCCTAATGAGACATCCTGAAGAGATTGCAATACATGAGGTATTGGGATGATACTTCCCAGTGACTGGGCAAATACATAAGCCAGCGATGATATAGTTGCGGTCTGGATCACAGTGAACAGTGACCATCCGTAGATAAAGGCAAAAAAACGGTTATATATCTTTTTGAAATAGACAAATTCTCCTCCAGTATCGGCAAGCATCCCGGCAATTTCTGCATTGCCAAGCGCTCCCATGATCGTCACAATGCCGCCTACCAGCCATGCTCCAAGTATCCATACTGATGAATGTAACTCGGCAGCCATAGGGGCGATTTTCTTATAAACACCGGAACCGATGATGTTCGCAACAACGAAGATAATTACATATCCCAGGCCAAGTGCCCTTACCAGATGACGTTGATTATTCATAACTGAACAGGTTAAATATTTTAAAAGCCTAAAATAGCGAATAAATATGCATCCGGTTCAACTCCTGCCGGCAGCCAAAATTCTTCCCGTCAGCTGATATCAGCAGGCAGGATTGTCTTTCAGATAAAGAGAAAGAAGCCGTCTATGAAGAAGAAAAATCCGAACACTCCAAGAATTAGGCTGCAGATCCAGACAAATTTCTTCTTAGACAGGGTGGCAATCGAAGACAGCAGTATTGAGATCTGCAGGAAGATCACAGCAATACCGAACTTTGCGGAATGGTCCTTGCTCATGTCACGTTCCTTTTCATAGGTGCTAGCGGTTTTTGTGATCTCCTCCTTTTCTTCTTCATATTTTTTGATCTTCTGCTTATAGTCTTCGATCATTGATCTGTATTTCTCAACCAGTTTTTCATTTCCTTTCTGGTTTTCAATGGCTGCAAGCTGGAGTTCAAGATTCTCCCTCCTCATATCGAAAATATAACCCTTGATACTTTTACTCTGGAAATAGGCCCACTGATCGCTCGCCTTAGTCTGGTTAAGAAGGCTTCGGGTACTGAATCCGCCGCCTTTAAATGTAGATAATGTCGCGGTTACGGCAATTAATACTGTCGTTATGGCTAAATAAGTAAGCCATCTGTCTTTCTTATCATCTGACATAATGGGTAATTGTAAAAAAGTTAATTATACAGGGAACAAAACTAATTAAAATAAGTAAATAGTTAAAAGATGTGTAGCTGGTTCAGGCATGAATTGACAGTTACCGGGTCAGTTCAGTTTTTACCATGTGTGAATAAAGGTTGTTATAAGTAACTCATTTCATAGTCGAAGCATTTCCGGGGGCTGTTGGCTGTAATATTTTCAGGTGACCAGTAGCACTGGCTCATCGGCATCAGGTTTACATATATACCATAGTTCTCGGCAAGGATAAGCGCACTGTCGATTGTTTGTGCAAAATATTCCGTATTGACCCTGCTCAGATCCCAGTTCATGGGTGTTCCTCCTCTGAGAAACTCAGGATTTCCTTTCCTGTCATAAGGGGCTTCGGGTAAAGGACGGTCTGTTGGTTGTCCGTCTATGCAGATCCAGCAGAGGTTGATACCTTTTGATCTGCAATCGGCAAAATAGCTCTTAATTCCTTTACAGAAAGTTTCTGTGGAAGATTCTGGGGAGAATCTCCAATAAGGAAGACTGGCTTGCCTGTGGTATCTGAAAAGTGTCTTGGATTAGCAGGGTCAACCATCAATCTTGAGAGAGGTCCTGACGGCATCTGGTCATTTACGTTGATCCGGTCTGTTCCGGACGGATTGTTTCTGCAGCTAAACTGTATTAACAAAAGAAATATTCCAGTGAATTTCAGAAAGTCGGTGGCAGCTTTTCTTTTCATCCGGGATTTTCAGTTAAAGAGTAAAACTTTAAATTTCGGGGTTATCTTCTGAAAACAGTTTTCAGTCCATGGGTAAGAGCAACCGGGAAGACCGAAACATGAGTTTCACCGGTAAATATCTTGCTTGTAAATCTGAATCCTTCGTAATTACGCTTCTGTATCACCTTAAGTAATTCATTGGTCGGGTCAATGGTCCAGTCGTGGTTATCAAGCGACCCATAGGCAAGGTAGACTATTTTATTCAGATCCTTATGTCTGCTGTAGTAGTTCGCTTCAGTGTTAAGGATACTGTTATTGTTCCAGAAAAGTGAAGGTGACACGATAATATATCCCCTGAACATATCCGGATGGGCGAACAGGGTGTATGTACTGAGGAGACCTCCGAACGAGAGGCCCACGATAGCAGATGAGTCTTTTAATGTTCTGTATCTGCCGTTTATTTCGGGGAATAGTTCATCTCTGATAAACTTTAGAAAATTTTCGGCTCCTCCGGCATTTGGATAATAATAGTAAACCGTGTCCTTATATTGTGTAAAGTCTCTTGCCCGTTTTTCCCACCATGCTGCAGATCCTTTACCGTAACTGATTCCGACCACTATTATGTCTTTAATCTCTTTACTCCATACCAGCCAGTCGGCAATCTCCTTTGTCATTCCGAATGATTTTTCCCCGTCCAGCACATATAGCACAGGATAGGAAGCATTTGATCTTGAATATCCTGCGGGCAATCCAACCTGGATAAGGTAGTTTTCCCCGGTAACAGATTCAGATCTGATTGAGAACTTCTCGGTATTTTCAAGAGCAACTTTTTTGTCCTCTCCCTCTCCCTGAGCCTTCAGGTTGACCGGACAGATTAATATCAGCACAATATCAAATAAATAAAACGGGTACTTTTTCATTCTTTTTCTTCCTTCTCTTGCATCACCCTATTATCAAATGAATTTCTGATTAAACTGATACTTATGATCAATTCTTCAGATCTTTCCTTTAAGATATGGTGAAGATAATTTCACCAAATAAATTTCCGGCAAAGTTGGAACAATTTTTAGAATTCGCCAGGTTAAAATTATGGATATTATTACCCATGATATCAGGTCATAATCAGTAATTAACATATAATCAATAATATAAATTAGGGGTAGCTAATTTTTCTGAAATTAAGTTCTTTGTTTTAGAACGGATCATAATGTTTTCTATCTTGCCAGTCCTTTTTTACGTTCTGGTTCCCGGCATAAAATGCAGCGGGGAATTAGCCGTGATTCCACCATAGGCAGCCCGGGTGGAGGATTTTCAAAACAGACAGAGAGCTGAATAAGAGTTATGGCATTTACTGACGAAAAACTGAAAAGGCAGCTGGGGCTTTTCCCGGCTACAAATATTGTGGTTGCCAACATGGTTGGCGCTGGTATTTTTACAACATCCGGTCTGTTGCTGGCCGGTCTGAATGATCCTGTCCTGATGATGGTACTGTGGGCGGTTGGTGGCGTGATTGCTTTGTGCGGTGCACTTGCCTACGGAGAGCTTGGGGCAGCGATGCCGGAAGCAGGAGGTGAATATCTGTTTCTTTCAAAACTATATCATCCTTTGTTCGGATTCCTGAGCGGATGGATATCATTTATGGTTGGATTTTCGGCTCCGATTGCTGCTTCTGCTCTTGGTTTCAGTGCATATTTCTGCAGGGCTGTACCAGGTTTGCCGGCCTGGCTCGACCACGCGGGTATTCTGAGCCCGTCATGGACAGGCAAGCTTTTGGCAATCAGCGTGATATTGATTTTTACCTTTATCCATTACAGGGGCATTAAATATGGTGCACGCATACAAAACACTCTTACGGTGCTCAAAGTAATACTCATTGTCACTTTGCTGGTAGCTGGTTTTTCTTCAGGCAAAGGTGATTTTTCCAATTTCAGCAAGGGGGGAAGTGTAGCCCCGGGTATAGCAGGGTTGAAAACCATTGGCCTTTCACTTATGTGGATCATGTTCGCATACAGTGGATGGAATGCATCGACCTATATAGGCGCTGAAATCAGGAATCCTTCGAAAATATTACCTGGCTCACTCCTGGCAGGCACAGGAATAGTGATCTTGCTTTACCTCGGAATAAATGCGCTTTATATCTACGGCATCAACCCTGAAGCAATGAAAGGGGTCATATCTGTAGGTGGACTTGTGATGGGTAATCTTTTCGGAAGATCAGCGGACATACTTGTTTCAATCCTGATAGCTTTTGCACTGTTCTCTTCATTGAGTGCATTTATAATCATAGGGCCCCGCGTATATTACTCCATGGCGAAGGATGGGCTGTTCTTCAGGATGGCCGGTAAAATACATCCGAAGTACCAGGTCCCGTCAAATTCAATACTCATCCAGTGTCTTATTGCCCTTGTTATGGTTGTTTCCGGAACCTTCGACCAGGTGCTTACATATATGGGATTCGCTCTCGGCATTTTCCCTTTGCTGACTGTTGCAGGCGTTTTTAAACTCAGGAAGAACAGACCGGATGCCACCAGATTACCAGGGTTCCCGGTAACACAGATCATTTATATTATAGCCGGGGTGCTGATTCTTGTTCTTTCATATTTTGAAAAGCCTGTTGAATCATCGGTAGCTGCACTGACTGTGATCGCAGGAATACCGGCATTTTATCTGTTCAGGAAGAGGAACGGAAACACTTCAGATCAGAAAGCATCTTAAAACCCGGTATCAGGAAAGAATATTTCCCATACAACCTGCCGGAACCATGCAGAAACGATTCTTATTTCTTCACTGAATAGAGGAGGTTCGAATGATCCGTCCGCCAGTTATATCCAACAGAATATGACAAAGGCTTTACTCCCGGCTGTTTATAAGCTTTGTCAAGATCAGGCTCGTTTATGTAAGCAAATTCATCCTTTGGTTTGAAATATTTGCCATACAGTCTGATATCCCATTTGGTCTTATCGAAGTATTTGTAGGCTATCCCGGAATCATCCTGGAGAATGGTCCTGCTGACATCAAATATGGTATTCCTTATTATCTTGAAATCGTCGGAATGCATAAGATATGATGCTGCCTTCAGATAGGCATTTGATTCCGGAAGAGAGGCCAGGTATTTTTTAAACCCTTTGGTCCTGGCAAACCCTTTATCGGAAATATCGGTTCTGAAATAGAATATGGACTGAAGCTTTTTATGATCTTCTGAACTGATATTGATCTTCACGCCTAAAACGGCATTCTTCACGTTTTTGAAATTATCCGTCTCTTTCAAAGTTCCGGTTGAATCTACATATACTCTCTGCATGGATTCGATCTGATGACCGGTTCTTTTAATGAAAAGTGAGATCAGAGGAACAGTTCCGTTTACTTTTGTTTTTCTGAGGTCCTGATCCATTTTTGCGGTAATGAAGTAGCTCCGTTTGAAGATATCACGCATCGAATAGTTAAGTGAATTAAGATAACTCTTAACAGAATCTGCTGGCATGGAACATAACTCAGGTAAATTTCCTATTGGTTCCAGACCTATCATTATATACTGCTCCGCATCAGGATAAAAGAGATGGGCATTAAGAAAATCAGGCCCTGAGAAGGGATAGAAAACTACTTTTCTGTCATCCGACCGGATCAGTTCACTATCGGCCCATATCTTCATTTTAAACAACCTCAGGGAATCAGCACGGGTAAACAGGCTGTCGAGTCCGCTTGAATATCGTTTCCAGTTAATAGTTGAGTCGAGTCTGGAAAGACAGCTGTTCTGACCATAGTTCATACCTGCAAGGAATGATGCTTCTTCATCAGAAAACAAATGATTCTGAGAGCTGTTTGCATTTTCTTTATTTCCGGTTGACGGAACTTCCGGACTGCTTTTAAATGCTAGGATCGCCGGTAGTATCAGCAGAACTGCTGTTGATTTTATACTATTAAACATTGTTGTCAAATTTTTGCGTAAAAATAATCGATAAAAGCAGAATACGATTACCGATTTAAACTTTCTGGACCTAATTCATTTGCAGCAACGTAAAAATCCGGATTTAAATTCTTCAATTCTTATCCTTTTTCCTGGTATATTTTTATTATATGGACAGACTATTATGCGCGTTCTTATTTTAAACGTTCATATTGTCAGTCAATTATATGAAGTGTTAAAATGCCAGGAATTGTTTCATGATTTATTAAGAGGCTAAACTTTAATAATTACATTTGAAATTCAATTAAAAGGTAATGAGGAAGCTGATCGTATTATTGGTTGCACTGCTTATACTATCCGGTTACCTTTATTTTTCAGGGCCGGATAAAGTCGTGCTTTCTGAAAAAGGGAGAGTGGAAGGTATTGTTAACAAAATGAGAGCGCTAGTGCAGGGTAAGAAATTCTGGAATGCCCAGCTGATTATGGCCACCAGTGAGTTTAACAAGATACAGGGACCTTCAAAACCATCTTCAGCTGAGATGCGTCAGCTCTATCACGAAATGCGGGAGGCTGAAAGAGTACTGGATGAAAAAATGAAAGTTCTCTACACCGATGATGAACAGGAAGCCCTGCAATTACGGGTGAAGGCCGACAGTCTTGAACGGGCCGGCAAATGGAAGACCATTGATGATGAGGCTGAACAACTAAGGATGAAAGAGCTTGACAGGCTAAAGGTGATCATCCCTCTGATCCAGGGAAAGCTTTCGTCTGAACAGAAATAGAGCTTTGTCCTTCAGAACAGGCAGCTGTCTGCTCAATGGCTTATGATTGCAGATTATACATGTGAAAGATAGTCACACGGTATCCCGGACAATCATTGTGGAATTGCATGAATTTTATATTAATATGATCAGTGAAAAGGAAAAGAGCCTGACAGGCAAGCTCTATAAAGCATCGGATGAAGAACTGGCCAGGGAAAGACGAATTGCCAGGGAACTTGTATTCAGATATAATTCCCTTGCTCCCGGAGAGACAGAGGAAAGAAGCAGCATTATCAGGCAGCTTTTTGCCAGGACCGGAGCAAGATTTCTGATCGAACCGCCTTTCTATTGTGATTACGGTTGCAATATTTCAATAGGCGAGAATTTTTATGCCAATTATAATCTCACCATCCTCGATTGTGCAGCAACTGAGATTGGGAACAATGTCCTTATTGGTCCGAATGTTGGGATTTATCCTGCAGGTCATCCTGTATATCCTGAGCTGAGGCTCGCAGAGCTGGAGTTTGCATTTCCGGTCCGTATCGGTAATAATGTCTGGATCGGGGGAAGCACAGTCATAAATCCGGGCATCACCATCGGCAATAATACTGTAATTGGTTCAGGCAGCATTGTTACGAAGGATATCCCTTCGGATGTGGTTGCTGCAGGTAATCCATGCAGGGTGATCCGTAGTATTATGGTCAAAGATAAAAAGTACTATTTCAGAGATCTGGAGGTCTGATCTATGGTTGCCAGAGAAATGTATGAGTTGTAAAGCAATAAAATAGTTAGTCTATTCGGCCGCCTCTTTAAGCAGATCTTCCACAACTGATGCCATTTCCACTCTGAAATTTTTCATATCGGTGATTTCGAAAACATTAATCCTGTTGGCTGCAGTTTTGACTGAATCGGGCCATACCATACCGCTCAGATCCGAATGAGCATATATTTCCCTGAACCTTAACGGCTGAATGACATTTTCATCTCCGGACTTCTTATGTCTCAGGGAAGTCGTGCATCTGCCATCTTTAATGTAATAACTTCTGTTTGCTATATACGGGAATACATGGGAACACCAGAGGTTCCTGGAACCATTTTCCTGGACGTTTGTGATCATTCTAACCGCCTGGGAATCAACCGGTGCCGTCAATGCCCCGATATATGATGAATCACGATTTGCGAGCAGGCAATATGTGAAATAGTTCATCAGACGTGGAGAAAGGCCCGACAGGAGTTGCTTCCTTTCAGCAACCATCCATGACGATCTGCCGTTATTTATAAAGGGCCCTCCGTCGAAGCATGGAACCCAGTAGATATTAAGTCCTGAATTCATGACTCTTGCAAATGAAAGCGTGTCCAGATCAACATTATATTCCCTGAATACGGAGCGGTTATTCACTGATGCGTCCCCGGCAAAGACAAAAATCCTGCCTATCTTTTTTCTGCAGAGTTCCGGATCTGTGTTAAGTGCTGCTGCGACATCTCGCAGGCTTCCTACCGTTATAATTGTTACAGGTTTTGCACTTTTCCCGAGAGTTTTCAATATCAGTTCTACTCCAGCTGTATATTTCTTCTGAGCAGAGCCATTATCATCGATGCTTTTCAGACCGTATCTTAGGCCGGTTGCATATGGAACGTTCCGTCCGGTAATACTCTCCATCTGTTTTATGGGAATAATACCCGGGTTCACCGGTACTTTTGCAGCATTATCGATAATAATGGCCTGTATATCCAATTCCATGAGTGAAAAAAGGCATGCAAGATCAAAGTTATCATCAGGATCCATCGGAGGATGATAAAGATCTGTACTGTATATCACAGGGATGGCTTCTGTTTCCGTTGAGTGGTGGGAGCATCCGGCTGCCGGCAGGATGAGAAGCAGAAAGAGGACAGGGTCGCATTTGATGATTTTCATGATTTCATCCAGTGTGTTTTTGTATATGGACAGACTGCAAGACAAATTCCGCAACCGTTGCCTACGGTTTGCCAGTACTGGAAGCATTTGAATGAATCTTCGAACCATGCTTTATGTCCGGGATTGTTCCATGGGCCCTTCACAGATTCTCCTGGTTCATCTTCAAAGGATAAAGCTCTGGTCGGGCATGCTTTTGCACATGCGAGACATGACCTGCAGGTTTCAGCAACTCCGAATTTTACAGGTTTATCGCAGCTCATTGGAATAACAAGCGATACTACCCGTTTCATCTTTTCCGGTATTACAAATTTCTCTTCCGTGACAGCCGGTTTTTCGGTGTCCTCAAAGATAACAAGTTTGCCTCTTTCCTGAAGATTGACATAAGATTTATTCATCCTTGAAATGCCCACATCACCCGCTCCTAAAAAAAGCGCTGCAGACTTTACGGTTTGTGCCATTTCTTCAGGCGAGGCACAATATGGGTCGACTCCCAGTTCGGATGGTGTTGGTACTGAGATCCGGTCCCATGATAATAAGCCTTCCCCGGTGTTTGTAATTTTAAACAATGTCCATGCTGCCTGACTTAACTGGCGATCCTTCAGACTGAAGCCTGGCATATTGCTTCTGATTCGTTCTGAGATCCTGGCATTCTTCCTTTCTTCTTCTTCAAGGAACGATCCTTCCCCGGACTCCTGTTCTTTCAAGGATGCATAAAGTGCAAACATGTGAGCGCCGGTAAATCGTTTTTCTTCAACTTCAGATGTCTCCAAAACATCCTTGTAATCGTCATTTTTCATGAGGTATAGGTTTTAATAGTTAGGTCTAAAATCCGGTCAGTCAGAAATTTCTTCTGACTTCATGCAAGGTATACAGGGGTGTCTGAATAAAAACATAACAAGGTTTTAAAGATTAGTTAATTCCTGATGCAGATAGATTTGATTAACTGTGAGGTAGAATCGGATTTTTTGATAGTCAGCATGAATGGGAAACCTTATTCCCTGAATAAAAATGTTAAAACTATCACCACGACAGATAAAATTGATGGCACGGTAAAAAAAAGCTATGGATCGAAGACTTAAGATTTTATGTTTTCATTAACAAATTGATCGATAATTTAATACAAGGTTAAAATCACAAGACATCCGGGATCGCTAATTTTCCGCTGCCTAAAACCAATTACAATGACTATGGGGAAAATACTTCTTTATTCAATTATTGCCTTTCTGTCAATATCTTGCAATATAGGCAGATCAGATCTGAATAATGATCTTGGATCAGCCAATCTGAAGGGAAAGGTTATGCATATTGACGGTACCTTTCATGACGCGGATGTCAAATGTGCCTGTCCTGCGGCTCAGAAATGTGCCTGCAACCAGGAATCTTTTAATTACGATGAACATGGGAATTTTCAGGAATTTTCCAAGGTTGACAATAGATGCAGTATTACAGGATATCTTCTTTCCATTAGCCTTGAATATTTCAAACATGGTAACTGGGTCGGACAAGCTCAACTTTACAACGGGGAGATACAGAATATCACAATAAGGAATATAACCTACTATAACTCCTGACTCTATTTACCGGCCGGGGATAAATAAACGAATGAAGCTACTCCCCGGAGGTTTTTGTATCAGAGTTATTTTTTCCCTGGTTATATCCTGGTTCCTTCGCGGGGTCTTGTACACATGTGGTCAGGTCACAGGTGAAAATGACTTTTCCGCGGAGGAACTTTTTTTCAAAATGGCTTCTGATATTTTCAGATCAGGGAATTCCAAATCGGCTACAAGCGTGAGAACAGACTGCCGGACATCAGATTATGAGGCCATTCTTGCCGGTGCAGCAGATCATTTTTGATAGTATATCCTCATATTATAAAAGTACAGGTGAAAAATATGTGGTAATCCGTCATTGGAGTTCTTTCAGGCAACCGCTCCCTAAATATCAGGCAGTGATTTTCTTTAAGATAAGCATTCTTCAGCTTCACATCTGAGTTTATATACGGACAAGCAGGAATTATTAGTGTGAGAGATGTTTCAGGCAGGAGGAGGACTTATTTATATTTGTCGAAATGAGTTAAAAATCATTATATTAGCGCGATATTGAGTCAGTGTTTTCATTCATTTGAAAAAAGATTGTGTTTGAACTTGTAGCATTTCATGTGGCAGTTGCGTATTAGGGGATGAAATTTAAAACTTCAGACTATGAAAAGGATTATTTCAAATGGGTTGGTTTTGTTTATTATTTTGTTAGCGGGGATGGCTTCCTGTGAAAAGAACAATACAGGTTACAGCAATCAGACTGCAAAGGTAAAGAAGCTTCTTGAACTTGAAGCAAGGATGAACGCTCTTAATTCAGGTACAGGGAAAATGACGAATTTCATGTCGGTCATAGGTTACAGCCAGCTGAAAAGCGGTGATCTTGCAATTGACAGTTCCGGTTCAGTTCCGGGGTCTTCCGATAGTATTGATATTGATACAACAAATTACTGGACTCCTGTGACCTGTGCAAAGGTTACGGATTTCAGTAACGAGGACGGCACACACACAACAATTTATGATTACGGTGATGGTTGTGACGAGTACGGCAGCATGATCAGAGGAAAGATAACCTACATCTGGAAGTATGAAAGCAATAATTATTATTCCAAGGTCATCTATGATAACTATTATTCCTACGGTTCATTGATGAACGGATTTTCTGAATACAGTTTTACATCCGATGGAAATTCTTACTATACTGCCGGGAATGGGACTGTCTCCAACGATTCCGTTGTTACCATAATGCCAATTGAGTTTAACTGGTCGGGGACCTCCACGGGACATGATGAAATTTCCATCGTTTATGATGATGGCAACAATACGTTTTATCATTCCGATTATTCAAATGTCTGGGACAGTATATCATATAAGGTTCTTCAGGGAGACTATTTCTATTCAAGCGAAGCTGATGGCTATGAATACCATTACCAGGTCACAGAACCTCTTATTACAGATTACAGATGTTCTGACACCTGGGTACCTGTATCAGGAATTGAAACCATAACAAATACGGAAAAAGGAGCAACTCAGAGATACGAACTCAATTACGGGAGCGGAACCTGCGATAACCTTGCAACCCTTACTCAGAACGGAGAGAAATCGGTAATCGACTTTGGAGAGATTTATACAATCCTTGATCCGGCAGGCAAAGTTTTAACTCAGAAAGCGTTTAGGGCAAAAAAGTAGAACATTTAAGAGCCGGAAAATAATACCTGTTTACGTGGCTGAAACCGTGGATAATAACCTGGAAGAAATTATCAGGGGATGTGTTCGGAAGAAGGGAAAATCTCAGGAATTGCTGTATAAACGATTCTTCGGATATGCATTGAAGATGGCATTGATCTATAACAGTAACCGGGATAATGCACTGGAGATTGTGAATGACAGTTTTGTCAAGGTATTCAGCCAGATTTCCAGGTTTGACAACTCGGTTCCTTTCAAGTCCTGGCTGGGGAAGATTGTTATAAACACATCAATCGACAGGTTCAGAAAAAACCGCAGGCATGTTCAGTCTGACAATGGCGAGCTGTTTATGATTCCCGATACCAGTCCCGGAGTCATAAACAGGCTGACTGCAGAAGAGATAATGAAACTTCTCGATCAGTTGCCGGAGGTTCAGCGGATCGTTTTCAGTCTGCATGAGATTGAAGGTTACAGCCATGATGAAATATCAGAATTGCTGAATATTCCCGATAATACTTCAAGAGTCTATCTTACAAGAGCAAGAAAGAAAATGCGGGATCTTTTTCAGGTTTATTTTAGTATTAATTATGAAAAATACGGAAACTGACAGGGAGATAAGTGATCTGATAAAGGAAACCCTGGATGGATACGAAGAGCAGTATATCCTTGGGTCATGGGAGGAGTTTGTCAGAAGACGCAAAAGGAAAAGAAAACTGGCAATCTGGTTTAGTACCACCGGGATTGCTGCCAGTCTGCTTGCGTTCTGGCTCCTGTATACAATATTTTTTCAGGGATCGGTCATCCGTCCAACAGGCGATCGCAGTACGAATGTTGCTTCTTCCGGGATTCAATCCGTCAATCCGGGAGAGAATCGGAATGAGCCTTACAGAGCTGATAAGGTGCCATCATCATCTTCTACTGCTGATCGTACAGTTCTAAGCCATCATGAAAAGTATTCTCAGGTGGCAGAAGCATATGAACCGCCAGTGTTACCTGTTGCCGGGAAAAAACCAGGAGGCCGGGAGGAAGCCGGAGTAAAAGACACTCTTAAACAGAGCGGCGAAAGCAATTCAGACATCAGACATCTGACTGCCGGTGCACCGGAGACATACTCAAAAAATATTATTACCGAAGAGAAGTCAGAACATAAATATTCCGGGAATTCTGGGAAGATGAGGGCGGATTCATCGCTGACCGGCTCCCGTAATACCAATGACTTTACTAAACCTGAGCCTGATAACGATCTTACAAAGAGCACATACAGACGAAAAATCAGGCTTGGAATCAGCCTCGCTCCTGGATTTACCAATTCAGGTACTACTTCAGCGCTTTCTTATTCAGGCGGATTAATTGCCGAATACTCAGTTTCAGACAGGTTCATTATATCGACAGGTATGCAGTTCGAACATCAGAGTGTTGACGACGAGAGCACGGATCATCCTGACTGGATGCCGGCCGACAAGTCAAAGGCAGAACTGGTCGATCTGGATCTGCCATTGAATATTACATGGAAATTAAGAACCGGGAAATCGACTGCTTACTATTTATCAGCAGGAGTTTCATCGTTACTTTATCTGAGCGAAAAGTATATATCCACTACTTATACCCAGAAAATGTTGCAGGCAATTGAGATTAAAGATGGAATTCCCAATGTAACCTATCAGCTTGAAACCGTTAGTTCAACACAGGAAGAAAAAGAGCAGGCATTTAGCACATTCGATCTTGCAGGGAGGATCAATATCATAATTGGAGTAGAACAGAAACTCTCGAAAAACCTTTTCCTGCGTGTGGAACCATTTCTTAAAGTCCCGGTTACTGAACTTGCTTCACGGAATCTCCGGTTTACCACAAGCGGGATAAGCTGCAGGCTCTCATTTTAGACCTTCATCAGTCGAATCTTTCCAATCCTTATCAGGTTTTGTCTTAGCGTACAAACCAGGGTGCCGGCTAAGTAAATTCAGACTAAGTTTTTATTTCAGCAACTTTGGTTCTGTATGATCTCTTCGTCTGTCTCAGGAATTTTCCCTTTGTCAGCCATGATATACCAAAAGCTATCAGAGCTATTGTTTCAGAGAAATATATTACACAGGCATCGTGATGCTCAGGGTAGAAAAGAAGAAAATATAAGCCCATTGTCAGAGTGCATAAAAGAATTATAATGCCACAAGCACGGTAGATATGATTACCGATCTTCTTTCTTCTGGTCATGTGCATGTTTTTTCTTGTCCGGGTGAAAAGGCACAGCGATATAAGCGAAAGAGTAACAAAAAACACAGATCCACAGATAAGGTGAATCAATTCAGAGGGGCAATGACCGTTCCCGCATGTAGTTGGGAATAAAGCTATTCCGATAGCAGCAGTTCCCGCTATGTTTGTAGCCCGATTATCCCATTTACCCAATGCATCTTCGACATATCCCTTATAGAAAAACAGGAACAATGCTACGGCACACAGTGATCCTACAAGGACGTCCCTCATGGGGGAGCAGTAATAATTGCTGATAGATACCCTTAGTCCGTGGTGTTTAAATATTACTGCATCTCCGAGCAGAAGAACAAACGGAAGCAAAACGCCAATGCATCCAACCGCATTTCTTAATGAATAATACGAATGGATCTGGGCTGTCTTATTTACATAGGAGGTCATAGCTGGATTTATTTAAAAGATGAAACATGCGCGAAAATCTTCATGTGAGGATTCAGCTTTTCTGATATCGTTTCTTGACCCTGCGATTGTAACGCCATTTCTTTAGCTCATATACCTGAATACCGGTATTCCGATTTTTCAAAAAAGATCGCTGTTTAGCAGTAAATACATTTTCAAATTTACGAAAGTCAGATGTAAAAAGTCAAGAGGTTGCTCTTGAAAAGCAGATAAGTGTTTCTGATTCTGAATTGATCCCGCCTGATGCTATTAAAGCCGGTTTTGATCAGTATTCTGTTAAAAGGACAAAGATTGCTTTCCTTTCTGCTGGTTTATTCTACACAGACAGTATTTCATTTTTTATCTGAAAACATCCGGAGAAATTGATGAGTATATTTGCTTTAGGAAAACCATCAGGTTTTTCAGGTTATAAATTTATTTTTCATAAAGGGAATAATTTCCTGACAACATGCAATACCAGGTTTTAATCAAATGGGAATTGATAAGATACGGGACCTGTTCAACACAGCTGCCCTAAAATATGATGAACAGCGGAAATTGTTCATTCCATGTTTTGACGATTATTATCAGACAGGAGCGTCTTTCATATCGGAGATCCGGGGTGATTTCAGATCTGTACTTGACCTTGGGGCAGGAACAGGTCTGCTTACAAAATATCTTGTGGAAAAATTCCCCGATGCAACATATACACTCGTGGATGCATCGGAGCAGATGATTGAGATTGCCCGGACAAGATTTGAGGGGAAGCGTAATTTCAATTATTTAATCAGCGATTATTCCGGAGGATTACCTTCAGGAATTCATGATCTTATTGCTTCAGCGCTTTCGATACATCATCTGGAGGATAAAGCTAAAATGTCTCTTTATAAGGACATTTTCAATAATCTTGCTGACGGAGGTTTTTTCCTGAACCTTGATCAGTTCAATGCATCTTCTGAGTTCATGAATGATCATTTCAACAGCTACTGGTACAATACTATCATTCATAGCGGTATTGTTGAAAAGGAACGTGAGCTCTGGCTGCAGCGCAGGGAACTTGACAGAGAAAACACTATTGCGGAAAGCATTGCCATGTTGAAACAAGCCGGGTTCAGATCCGTGGATTGTATTTATAACTATATGAAGTTTGGAGTTATACTGGCAATAAAACAAAATGTATTACCGCGGGGCTGATAATAGCGGTTATGGATAGCCATGCAGGCTATCGTCACCGAAACTTCTTACCAGTTTGAAGAAAAACATTCGATATAGCTGTAAGTTTGGGTATTATTGTATTGAATATCAGGTATAAAGTCGCACTAATGAAGTATATTGACATAGAAAACTGGAAGAGGAAAGAGCATTTTGCTTTTTTCCACAGAATGGATTATCCGCAGTTCAATATCTGCATGGATCTTGATATCTCCCGCTTTAAGGAATTCACCAGGCGGAATAAGCTGTCATTCTATTACTCAATGGTATATGCAGTGACGACTGTTATGAATAAATCAGAAGATTTCAGGTACAGGATAAGGGATGGAAGGATTGTCCTTCATGAAAAAATACATCCTTCTTTTACAGATATGAGATTGGAACTGAATGATGACCTGTTCCGGATGGTCACAGTCGATATAACGGATGACATCTATGAGTTTGTGAGAAATGCAACAGAAACAAGCGAGAATCAGAAGGATTATTTTGCTCTGGACAAATTAATCGGCAGGGATGATCTGGTTTATATAACCTGCATCCCCTGGATCACTTTCACGCATATCTCACATACCATTACTCTGAACAGGAACGATTCGGTTCCCAGGATATCTTGGGGAAAATATTACACCAGGGGAGACAGGACTCTTTTACCTTTCTCGGTCCAGGTCAATCATGCGCTGACCGACGGGTATCATATTGGCAAGTATGTCGATTCATTGCAGTCCTTCCTTAATGAAGCGGTTTAGTTCGGGCTGAAGAGTTGGATATTGAAACTATGCTTAACGAAGTTGTGATCCAGTCTTCGGCCAGCGCAATAATCTGTTAATGTAATTAATGTGTGAAAAAATCAGATTTAATTTTTAGATTTCCTTTTTAATCATTAATTTAGAGCTAAGGGGAGGTGGAATAATTCAATATCAGGTAAAATCATCTGATACAATGTATTGCATATTTTGAGATCGTAAATTCAAGAATATATTCAGACAGGGAACAAATTACAGGAAATTTAAATGCGGATTTCTTCCGGGTTTACTTTAATAGCGAATGTTCGGGATGGTTTTTATCCGCATAGTTGATCTTCTTTTATTATTGAGATTTAATATCATGTAGTAGCTTTATTTAGATGCATTAAACAAATACATGTTTGATAGATGGGTATTTGGAAAAATCTGGCAAGTCGTTTCATTTTTACTGACATTGGACCAGGGAGTATTTTTGATTTCCGTATCTGTTTTAACATAAATGTTTTTACTGTTATGCCCTGGTTTTATTCTGAATATTATAAACGTTAAACTGCGATTCCACGGCTTTCAGCCTTTATTCCCCCAAAGGCATTAATTTTTGTTTATTCCCCCGATTGCAAGGACATTAGATGAACCTTCAACTGATTTTAGTATGAAAATAACAGTTACAAAAATTGATGCTGAGATAACTCATATTTCAGGAGGGAGCTCGGAATCCGGGAGCGGTATCGGTTATTCGGGAGACAGGTCAGCATCAGGAATTGAGGATACCGGTATATTGGGCGACTCAGGGAAGGCCTTGATCCCGGTAATTGAAGTATCATGGGGCGATGACGAAGTGAGGAATTACGCTGAATGCTGTTTCATTGCTTCAACTATCATGATCAGAAAAACCCTGGAAGATATTTGCCGGAAAACCATTCCGGTGGATAAAGATTATATTTGGCGGCTTAAAGACCTTGGAGCAAGAGTTATGATTCCGGGTGAGATTATCGACAGGATGAATGACCAGGATTTTACCGGTAATGATCCTGAGCTTGCAGATCCGGCTGTTTTTCCGGGAATAGGCAGGCAGAGAAGCGGCATGCCGGAAGTTCTGTTAAGGAAAATAATGAAAGCAGAGTCACAGTATGAAAGAATTCTGGGGAAATTGAGACAAATAAGAGGATGGAGGAAATATAAATATAATGCTTAGTATTCTATGGTCGGGTATAAGAGGAAGTATTAATTAAAAGTTGCATCACACTATGTCTGTCAGCAGTGCCTGGAGCCAGTAAATGAACGGATATTAATTATCTGATCATCTGGCTCAGGCACGGAGCAGAAAATTGGGATTATTCGTATCTGAGAGCATCGATAGGATTCAGACTGGCTGCTTTTTTTGCCGGATACCATCCGAAGAATACTCCAATGACAAAGCAAACCATGAAAGCAAGAATGACTGATTCGGTCTTTATGACCGTACTGTAACCGAGCAGCGATCCTGCAATTTTTGCAAGAAGGTATCCGAACACGGTTCCGATCAGACCTCCCATTGTACTCAGCATCATCGATTCGACAAGGAATTGCTTAAGGATATCTTTTCCTCTTCCTCCGATTGACATCCTGAGTCCTATTTCTCTGGTTCTTTCAGTGACTGATACGAACATAATATTCATTATGCCTATTCCTCCAACCAGCAGTGAGATTCCTGCTATGGCTCCAAGCAGATATGTCATTACATCGCTGATGGAGGATATTGTTGTCAGAAGCTCCGACTGTGACATCACTCTGAAATCGTTATCTTCAGATTCCTTGAGCTTATGAGTCCGTCTAAGGATTTCCGTTATTTCCGCGATGGCATCCGGGCTCTTTTCCTCGCTCACGGCAGAAGCTGTTATCCCGTTTATATAGTCGATAGCTGCGAGCCTTTTCTGGACTGTGGTAAATGGTGCAATGATCATATCATCCTGATCCTGTCCCATGCCGCCTTCCCCTCTTTCCTTTATCACGCCGATCACTTCAAACGGGAGGTTTTTGATCCTGATGGATTCACCCACCGGATCGGTGTCATCCAGGAACAGGTTTTTCGCCACTGTGCTGCCTAGGAGACATACTTTGGACATGTTTTTCAGTTCGGTATCCGTGAATATTCTACCGTTGCTGATATCAAGTTTCCTGATCTCGAAGTATTCCTCCGTGACGCCGTACACTGTTGTCTGGACATTCTGATTGCTGTAGATGACCTGACCGCTGGCCCTGACCTCGGGTGATAGGGATGTAAGATTTTCCGATTCTGTTCTGATTTTCTCAACATCTGAATATTTGAGATCCTGGGAGCTTGATGATCCCAGGTTGACTCCACCTCTTTTCTGGAAATTTGGCATTACCATTACCAGGTTAGAGCCCATCCCGGAGATTTGTTTCCTTATTCTTTGCTTTGAGCCTTCACCAATTGCCAGCATAGCAATTACCGAGCCAACACCGATAATGATTCCCAACATGGTAAGGATTGCTCTGAGTTTATTTCTGAGAAGCGCCCTGATGGCTATCCTGAATAGATTTACATAGTTCATCCTGAAGAAATTTAATCGGTTAAATCCGGTTCCTCGACCGGGAGGTTTTTCAGTACTTCTTTAGCGAAAAGTCTATCACTTACCAACACCTCTTTCTGAATCCTCCCATCCCTGAAAAGCAGGTTCCTGGTTGCATATCTGGCAATGTCGTTGTCATGAGTGACATATACTATTGTTCTGCCTCTTGAATTGAGATCCTGAAATAGTTCCATGATTTCCACCGATGTTCTGGTGTCGAGGTTTCCGGTAGGTTCATCGGCAAGGATCATTAGCGGGTCATTCACGATCGACCTGGCAATTGCCACACGCTGTTGCTGACCGCCCGACAGCTGGTTAGGCATATGGTACATCCTGTCTGACAATCCGACCAGATCAAGCGCTCTCACCGCCCTTTCTCTTCTCTCCTTCGATCTTACCTTTGAATTGTAGAAGAGGGGGAGTTCAACATTCTCAAGAGCTGTGGTTCTGGGAAGAAGGTTATAGGACTGGAATACAAATCCCAGCTTCAGATTGCGGAGTTTTGCCAGTTCATCGCTATTCAGGGAATTAACATCATTCCCGTCGAGATTATATATTCCACCGGATGGTTTATCCAGGCAGCCAAGGATATTAAGCATAGTTGATTTCCCTGAACCGCTGGCTCCCATGATAGCGACAAACTCGCCTTCCTCTATCTTCATATCAACCCCACGGAGAGCATGCACGGTCACTTCACCTACATGATAATCCTTCTTAAGACCTTTAATTTCAATTATAGTGTTTTTCATCACTGATGCTCTTATTTATGTGACAGGTTCATCAGAATGGGAATGGTCCTGGAGGTCCGTTGTTGCTCTTTGTGGTCGTCGCGGCAGCGGTTTTTCCGCCTGTTTTCATTGAGACTACCACTTCATCATTCTCTTTCAACCCTGATACTACCTCGAAATTGGTTCCGTTATCAATTCCTGTGACAATTAATACAGGCCTTAATCCTGCCACCGAATCCTTGATCCATATTGTCTTTGATTTAGGATTGATATTCGGCGCACCTTTCGCCATTCCCTCAGGAGGTCGGGGCATGTCTTTACCGTGTGAAACCATTACTTTCTGAAACATTTTTTTCATATAATCCTGAGAAGGTTTGAACCTGGCTGCTTTTCCGGGCAGGATAAGTGCATCCTGTTTTTCTTCGATATATATAATGGTGCTGGCTGTCATACCCGGCATAAGCTTGCCTTCCGGATTAGGGGCTTTCATGATGACAACGTAAGTAACCACATTGTTTGTTGTTACAGGTTGTAACCTTACCTGGGAAACTGTTCCGTTAAACTTCATATCGGGATATGCTTCCACGGTGAATTCAACACGCTGTCCTTCACTTACTTTTCCAATATCGGCCTCATCTACACTGGTCTGGACCTGCATCTGGGTGACATCATTGACAATGGTGAAAAGAGTAGGAGTACTGAAGCTGGCAGCAACTGTCTGCCCTTCTTCCACAGCCCTGTTAAGAACCACCCCTTCAATCGGTGAAATAATTGTCGCGTAATCGAGGTTTACCTTCGCTCTTTCAAACGCTGATTTTGCATTGCTGACAGCAGCTTTTGAGTTTTCATAATTGTATAATGCCTGATCATAATCAGACTGTGATATCAGATTTTTCCCGAAGAGGATTTTGAGCCTCTTATAATTTGCTTCTTCATAATTATACTGTGCAACTGCCTGGTCAACAGTTGACTGAGATTGGTCAAGCTGAGACTTCAGCGGAACCTCATCCAACTTTGCAAGTATCTGCCCCTGTTTCACCTTATCGTTGAAATCGACGTATATATGCTGGATTATACCCGATACCTGCGTACCTACCGTTATCGACTTTATAGCCTGAATGGTCCCAGTGGCAGTAACAGTGGTGGAAAGACTTCCTCTTTGTACTTTCGTAGTTTCAAATGAAACGGAGTTCTTCTTTCTGGAAAACGGATTCAGCAAAACCAGAATAATGACCGCCGCTGCCACCACGCCGGCTATCAAAATAATTTTCTTTTTCATCTTTATAATGTGTTTATTTATCTCAGAGTGTAAGAGGGATTCCCTCATAGAAATCGAGTATTTTTATACTGAAGATCAGATTGTATTTAGACTGAAGGAATTCACTTTCAGCTACGATAAGATTTGTTTTTGCAATTAGATAGTCGACAGAGGTTATTATTCCCTGATTGAATTTTTCCTCTGAAAGAGTTGAAGACTCGAGAGTTGCATTGTATTTTTCAAGACTTGCCGAATATTTGACCTGCGCCGCTATTACATCCTGACAGGCCTGCTCAATATTCTTCCTCAACTGATTCCTCGTATCAATTTCACTTAATTCAGCATCCCTGTAACCTATTTTAGCTGTCTCAATATTGTTTTTTACCTGGTTCTTCTGAAATATCGGGATGGAAAGAGAAAGACCTGCCGAAGGATAGATAGAGTTGTTCAGCTGAGTAAAATATCCCGTGCCTTGATGGTTTACATAACCTGAAGATATGCCTGCGCTTGCAGAAAGGGTCGGGAAATATGATCCCCTTGCAATCTTTTCATCAAGGGCCGCGATCTTCTTATCCACCTCAGCGCCTTTCACCTGCGGTTTTATCGACAAAGCTGTTTCATAAATCTTTCGTACATCGGGGCTAAGCTGAATGTTGAGGAGATTGTCGAGTACCGGATGAGCGATATTGAAGATGCCGCCCACCGGGATCTCCATCAGCTGCATCAGGGTTATTTTAGCAATGGAATACTGACTCTCAGCATCGGCAAGAGTAAGCTTCTCACTGGCAAGCTGGGATCTAACCTGGGAATAATCAACTGCGGTTATGATCTTGAGCGTAAGTCTTTCTTTAGCCAGCCTGAGTTGTTCCTCGATCGACTCTATCTGCTTCAGGCTGTTGTTCACCTCCTCTTCACAATAGAGAACCTGAAGATAGGCGTTGAGAATACTCAGGCTTATCGTCTCCTTGGTGGTTTCCAGGGAATATTCGCTACTGGCAATCCCAAGGCGTGACTGTTCCACCTGGTTATTTATCCTGTTTCCGTTAAAAACGGTAACTCCGGAGCTCACTGAGTAATTGGAGCTCTGGCTTCCCGTAAACCCTGACTCTCCCGTACCTGTGTTCTTATTCCAGCCAAAACTGTGACCTATTGAACCACTGGCATTCGGAAGCCTCTGAGATCTCGCTTCATTGAAACTGACCTCAGATCTCCTGGTCGATAACTCGGTTTTCCTCACGGTTATATTCTGAGTCAATGCATATCGGATGCATTTTTCAAGTGTCCAGATACTGTCCTGCTGTGGTGATGCTTTGATGACCACGGGCAGGAATAACAGAAGAAGTACTTTAAAAAATCTCATATTTGATTTCAATTTCTGACGAAGTTAATCTCTGCTTATTCTATATAAAATCAGAAGCGATATACAGCCGGATTTTATAGATAGAAAGGTGATTTTTACTGCAGACATTCTGCATTAGCTGACTAATTAAACATTTACTCCACAATTGTCCGATTAATAATTAAGTTCTGGTATCCGGGTTTTATATCATCGGTAGCAGCATAATTTTTAGAGCTATAATCATAATTAATGGCTTTCGGCGCACCCTGATCAACCCAGTCAAAATTAAAACCGATACCCGGAGAACCTGTGATGCCGTTTTCCGCTGATACGTCGCTCCAGTCAATACCGTCAGTTTTCCCATTGATCCGGTTTCCTTTTTACTGGCCGGGATCTTCCTTTAAACTGAAGTTTGTGGTATAAGTTCGGGATCTGATGCTTTCTTACTTGGAAATGACTGACCGCGCAAGAACAACTCTATGATCTTTCAAATTTTCAAAAAGATATAAAGGCATATTAATATTCATATGCTACAGCTTTCAATTTTGTAAATATTTTTAACTTATCTGTAAAAAATATTTACTGGTAAAGAGATAGTGGCTGGCTTGTAACAGTCTTATTAATAGAAATATAATATGACGGCATGTGATTTGTAAACTTTATCATTAATTCTTCAGACAAATATTTTGACGGTAAATTATGTTCGCGTACAACTTTCAGTCGGCATTCAGATTTATTAAGAGGAATCTTGTCTTTTCCTTTATCAACATAGCAGGATTATCTCTTGGATTGGCGCTTGTGATCCTGCTATTTATCTGGGTACGGTATGAGCTGAGTTTTGACAGATTCCATAAGAACGCAGACAGGATTTTCAGGGTGACTGCAGAGTTTGATCACGAAACTTACGTGGATAATTTTTCATGTACCCCTGCGCCGCTCGGTCCGGCCCTGAAGAACGATATTCCTGAAATTGAGGATTTTGTAAGATTCGGAGGATTGGGAAGAGTTCTTGTAAAAAGTAATAACTCCCAGTTCCTCGAAGATATTGAGCTATCCGATCCTTCTGTTTTCAAAATCTTCTCATTTAAGCTTCTGTCCGGTAATCCGGATCTGGCCCTTATAAATCCTAATTCAATTGTTGTAAGTGAGAAAATAGCCCGGAAATATTTCGGGAATGAGAATCCATTAGGTCAGACTCTTTATCTTTTTGAGGAAAAAGTGCCGCATGTCATTACAGGCATTATGCAGGACATACCTGCCAATTCCCAGCTGCAGTTTGATCTTATTTGTTCATATGCAAAACTGCGGAATAACCTTTCATGGGGTAACTGGAATTACGCGACTTATATCCTGACCAGGGAAAAAAAATCATTCAGGTCGGTTAGTGCTGAACTTGAGAATGTAATAAGGAAGAACTCGACGGATAACAGCACTCATCTTCATATTCAACCTCTGACCGACATCCATTTACATTCTCAATTACGTGAAGATCTGCCTACAAACAGGAATATATATGTCATTTACATCATCTGTTCAACTATCGCGCTTATTCTTTTAGTGGCATGTATCAATTACGTAAACCTTGCAACTGCCCGGTTTTCAGTCAGAGGCAAAGAGGCATGTATAAGAAAGGTTACCGGGGCGGCTAGTCAAAGCCTGGCCGTTCAGTTCCTTCTCGAATCATTTGTAATGACATTGTGCTCATTCATCATTGCTGTATTTATTTGTTCGCTTTTATTACCTGTTTTTACGGATCTCACAGGTATTCAATTATATTCCGGGTCCTTATTTCGTGCTGATTCAATCCTTCTTTTTATCCTTCTTATCATATTGATTTCCCTTCTTTCAGGTATTTATCCGGCCTTTATGCTTTCATCTGTCAAACCTGTATCGGCTCTTCACAGTGATTTCAGGATTGGCAGGGGCATCTCAGTGAAAGGTTTCAGAAAATGGCTGATCATCTTTCAGTTTATAGTTTCAATTGTCCTTATTTCGTGTACATTGATCATCCGGTCTCAGATGAGTTATCTGAAGGACAAAGACCTCGGTCTGGTTGCTGATCAGGTAATCATTATCCCCATGACGCTATCTGAGCTGATCCCGAAAGCGGAATTGTATAAAAAAGAGATATTGGTCAATCCCAACATACTGAGTGCATCGGAGGCAGGGTATTTTCCCGGACTTGAAGGTTATCGTCAGAATGTCTGGTGGGAGGGTCTTCAACCCGATGATGAGAATAATGTTATTACGTGGATACCTGCTGATCATGATTTTTTAAGAACCTTAAGAATTGAACTGGTCAAAGGTGAAGATTTTCCTGACCGGATTATTGCATCAGAACCATTGTATATTCTCAATGAATCAGCGGCGAAGATGATCGGATGGGATAATCCCTTAGGCAAAAAGTTTGAAGTGATAGGATTGGATAAAGGCAGGGGTGAAGTAGTAGGAGTGGTCAGAAATTTTAATTTCAAATCATTGCATACTGAAGTTGAGCCTGTAGCTATTGTAGCTTATCCAGATCTATTTGATCATATCCTTGTAAAAATACGCACTGAAAATATTACGGGGACTCTGAACTTCTTACAGGGGAAATGGAAGTCTCTTTTTCCTCAGATACCTTTCGGCTATTCTTTTCTGAGTGATGATTTTCAAAGACTTTATGAAAATGAGATGAGGTCCTTGAGGATTGTTACCTGTATCTCGATAATTTCTCTCTTTATTACCTGTATCGGTCTATTTGGATTTGTCCTGTTCACCATAAACAGGAAGAGAAAGGAGATTGGCCTGAGGAAGGTTGCCGGTTCATCATCGACAGGTATCTTGCTCAGGCTTAACCTGGAATTCATAAGATGGATTGCAATCGCATTTTTAATTTCTTGTCCGGCAGTAATATGGCTCATGCACAGATGGCTCATGAATTTTGCTTACCATGTCGGGATCAGCTGGTGGATACTTGCATTATCTGGCATCATAACCATGGTAGTATCATTATTGACTGTAAGCTGGCTTACATCTTACACGGCATCCAGAAATCCCGTTGATTGTCTCCGTCACGAATAAATCTGAAATATTTCCGGTTTATCCGGTATTTTCCTGATCACCCGGTCTCAGGATAAATGTCGGACAACAGTTAATCAGTCTGTTAACCTGCAGTAATTGTAAATACTATATATATTTATTTGAATTTTAACAGGAGATCGTCGAAAACAAGAATATTTTCATAATTTGGGATTACATTCATTTACAGGTTGTCGGGCAGTGACTGGCAATTTTAACCTGCATGTTTTATTTCGGGGATACATTTTAATCATCATATTATGAATAGTTTATTTAGAATATCTGGAGTGAGTGCGGCAAAAAGGTTTTCTTTTCTGCTTTCACTCGCTGTTGCAACTTTAATGATTTCCTGCAGTTCGGGAGGCAGGTCGGGTGTTGATCTGGAGGCAGGATTTCAGAATCCCCCTGAGAGTTCAAAACCCCGTGTCTGGTGGCACTGGATGAACGGAAACATTACCAAAACAGGAATACGGTCAGACCTATATTGGATGAAGAGAGCAGGCATTGGCGGATTTCAGAATTTCGATGCTGCCCTGAACACACCTCAGGTTGTTGAAAAGAGGCTGATCTATATGACACCTGAATGGAAAGATGCATTCCTTTTCACGGCAAAGCTGGCCGATTCACTCAATCTTGAGATGACGATAGCCGGTTCTCCGGGATGGAGCGAGAGCGGCGGACCATGGGTTTCTCCTGCTCAGGCAATGAAGAAATTCGTGTGGAGTAAGATAATGGTTAAGGGAGGAGAACCTTTTAATGGGGCCCTTCCCAAACCTCCGGCAACCATAGGCACATTCCAGAATATTCCCCGAGGTTCGGAGAATAATGCAAAGGAACCGGAGTACTATGCAGATGCAGCAGTTGTAGCATACAAAGTACCTGATAATGATGTTCCATTTTCTGACCTGAAGCCGGAAATTTCTTCCAGTAACGGTAAATTCAGTCTGGCAGAACTTACTGACGGAGACCTTGTTAAATCATCATTTCTGAAGGCAGCCCCGCCGGAGGGCAAATCCTGGATACTATTTACGTTTAAGCAGCCTGAAGTCATACAGTCAGTTACTCTGGTTGCGCGGGTTAATGATGATAAGATAAGCGGGGTACTCGAAGCCGGCGATGACGGTAAAACATTTAATACCGTAGTGGCTATACCCAGGGATGGCACCGATCAGAAAACATTGACATTCAAACCGGTTACTGCCAGATTTTTCAGGATTGCATTTGTTTCACCTGCACAGCAACCGGCTCCTGACGGGCAAAAAAGTAAAGAGACCAATTCTTCCGGGATTCAGATTGCTGAGCTGGAGCTTCATAAAGCAGCGCTGGTAAACCGGTTTGAGGATAAGGCAGGCTTCAGTTCTGTTTCCGGTCTTTATTCCATGGCTACTCCTTCAGTTTCTTCAGGAGATGTGGTCAGTAAAGGTGAGGTCGTTGATCTGACTTCCAAAATGCAACCCGACGGTAAGCTTGAATGGACACCTCCTGCAGGTAAATGGATGATCATTCGCCTTGGCTATTCGCTGACGGGCAAGAAAAATCATCCTGCTTCACCCGAAGCGACCGGTTATGAAGTTGATAAACTGAGCGCCGAACACTGCAAGGCTTATTTTACAAATTACCTCGATCAGTATAAAGATGCCACAGGAGGATTAATGGGCAAAAAGGGCCTTCAGTATGTTGTCACCGACAGCTGGGAAGCAGGTACTCTGAACTGGACCGATAAAATGCTCACTGAGTTCAAAGCCAGACGTGGATATGATATGATCCCATGGCTTCCTGTCCTTACCGGGAACATTGTGGAAAGTGCTGAATCAAGCGACAGATTTCTTTGGGATTTCCGCAAAACCATCGCTGATCTCACAGCTGAAAATCATTATGACCTGTTAACAACCCTGCTGCATGAAAGAGGTATGGGTCGCTATACTGAATCGCATGAGGGCGGTCGCGCTCTCGTTGCAGACGGGATGGAAGTAAAACGTTTTGCCGATATTCCCATGAGTGCAACCTGGACACCCGAGATACCGGGGAGCAGTAATATATCCACTGGCTATAAGGCAGATGTCAGGGAGTCGGCATCAGTGGCTCACATATATGGACAGAACCTTGTTGCGGCCGAATCCATGACTGCCTGGGGTACTCCATGGGCCTGGGCCCCTGAACTTTTAAAACCTACAGCTGATATGGAACTTGCAAGCGGATTGAACCGTTTTGTGATCCATTGTTCAGTGCACCAGCCTGTGGATGATAAAATCCCGGGTTTGGGCCTGGGGCCGTTCGGCCAGTGGTTCACGAGACATGAAACCTGGGCTGAAGAGGCATATGCCTGGACCAAATATCTTTCCCGCAGCAGCTACATGCTTCAGCAGGGAAAGTTTGTCGCGGACATAGCGTATTATTATGGTGAGGATAATAATATAACCTCTTTGTTTGATAATGCATTACCTGATATTCCTGGTGGCTACAATTTTGATTTTGTCAATGCTGACGCTCTGAAAACCGTATTCTCGGTAGAAAATGGTTTGCTCGTTACAAAGGGAGGCACCAGATATAGTATCCTTGCTCTTGATAACAACAGCAGACAGATGTCATTATCAGTGCTTCGTAAAATCTCAGAACTGGTCAAATCCGGAGCTGTTGTTGCAGGTCCCAAACCTGTTGGTACCCCAAGCCTGAGCGACGATAAAACCGAATTCAGTAACCTGGTTAACGAATTATGGGCAAAGGAAAAAGGTGAAAACATTGTCGGCAAAGGCAAAGTCTATGCAGGAATGTCAATTTCTGAGGTTCTGGCAGGAAATAAGATCTCCCCTGATTTTGTGTATACCAAACCGCAAAGTAATACAGAGATATTGTTTGTCCACCGCAGACTGGAGGATATTGATATTTACTGGATCAACAACCGGAATCACAGGGTCGAGGAAACTAATGCTACCTTCAGGGTAAAGGGTAAAGCTCCTGAAATATGGCATCCCGAAACAGGTATCATAGAAGCTGCTTCATATAATGTTAGTGCTGCAGGAACAACAGTTCCGGTTAAGCTGGAACCAAACGATGCAGTATTTGTGGTCTTCCGGAAAAATTCCTCATCGAAATCACTTACATTGCCAAAACCTGTAGAGTCTCAACTGACAGTACTTGATGAATCGTGGGATATTAGTTTTCAACCCGAACGCGGTGCACCGGCTAAAATTCATACCGACAAATTAGCGTCGTGGAGCGAAAACAGTGATCCCGGCATAAAATATTTTTCAGGAACCGGATCATATACCAAAACAATCCAGGTTCCGGGAGACTGGCTTAAAAACGGTCAGCAGGTATGGCTCGATCTGGGTTCAGTAAAAAATCTGGCTGAAGTAATTATCAATGGCAAGTCTCTTGGAATCATTTGGAAAACTCCCTTCAGGGTGGATGTGACAAGTGTGATGAAGCAGGGAGAAAATTCAGTTGAAATTAAGGTGACGGATCTCTGGGTCAACAGGTTGATTGGTGATTTGCAGCCAGGAGTGAAGACAAGGATAACCTATACCACACAGCCATTTTACCAGGCAGATTCACCACTTGTTCTTTCAGGACTGCTTGGACCGGTTGCGATAATCGGAATATCCGGAAAGTAGGGAATACCGGGATAAAATCCCATTTCTGTTACCTGACAAGGATTATTAATACCTGCCGGGCCGGATCAGTAAATTATTATTGTATCTCGATCCCCACCGGACAATGGTCTGAACCTGTTATTGCATCGAGTATAAACGCATCCTTTACCGAAGGGAGGAAAGATTTGCTCACAAGGAAATAATCAATTCTCCAGCCGATATTCTTTGTCCGGGCTCCTGCCCTGAAGCTCCACCAGGAGTATCTGTTTGTCACGAGAGGATAGAAATGACGAAAGGTATCAGTCAGTCCGCCCTTGGTGAACCTGTCCATCCCGTCAATTTCCTCCTGCATGTAGCCTGCATATTTGTTATAATTATCTTTTGGACGGGCAAGGTCGATTGGCTTATGTGCCACATTAAAGTCGCCGCAGACAATTACTGGTTTTGTCTTCTCAAGGTCTTTCAGATAATTATAGAAAGCTATGTCCCATTCCTGACGGTAGCCCAGTCTTTTGAGTTCACTTCCGGAATTTGGCACATAGACATTCACCAGGTAAAAATCATTAAAATCGAGGCATAAAACCCTGCCTTCAGTATCATGTTCACCGATGCCTATCCCTTTGGAAACTGACTGCGGCTTGATGCGGGAAATTACTGAAGTTCCAGAATAGCCTGGCCGTTCGGCTGAATTCGAATAGATATGATATTCTTTCAGGGGAGCAATGGCTTCGGCAACCTGATGATCCTGGGCCTTTGTTTCCTGGAGGCACAGAATATCCGGAGCAAGCTGTTCAAGATCAGTGAAAAAGTCCTTTTTCGCAATGGCACGTATACCGTTTACATTCCATGATAATAGTTTCATGATTCCAATATTAATGTCTGTAAAAATAGCTACTGTATGTGAACAAACCAGCAGGAAAAGGCTGTAGATGATAATACCGTAAAACTGGTTATTACAGTTTCATACTCTACATCTTTCCTGGTAAGTCATATCCGATAAGACAAATATATACTACGGATGTTCAATAAAAAGGGAATTACATTAGGTACAATAGCTGCAGTCTTATCAAGTAATAAACATTTCTTTGGCAAATTACTTGTCTTTTATGCACCTTATTGAATAGCTCCAGTCCGGATCGCCATCACTAAAAATTACGTTATCTCGCATAAATCCCAGATCTATGGTGTAAAATCCATTTGCTTTGGGACTGGTTGTTGCAGACCAGAAGAATGTATATTTGCCTGAATTAGAAAAGTCCGGTTTACTGTCTCTGCTGCCGGCAGGAAGAACAGACATTCCGCTAGAGTTTGTCCTTTGATTTTTACTGGCTCTCCAGAACAGATCGGATGTTTCTTTCAGAGCTGTACCGGCTACCTTATACCCTCCGGTAAAATCTGTCAGATCCATCCACTCTTTCCGTTCAGGAATGTGCCAGCCGGCAGGGCATATATCTTTAATATTTGTTTTTAATGCCTGACCGGAATATAATTTCCCGTACACTTTATTGGCTTCTGAATTCTCATAATACCAGGATTGATTCTTCAGGTCATACTCAAGATTCTGAGCAAACCATTCATTTCCGTTTATTGTTGTTGTCCAGTAAATTTTATCATCACGCTGATCGATTAATGAATTATATTTCACTGAAGGACTCAGCTTAACGGGTAGGGTACTGAAATTAAAAACCCTGGATGTCCTGACTATTTTGCCATCCTTTTTCTCCACTATCTTCCAGTAATACTTTTTATTTAGTTCTATTACAACAGGCTTAATTTCACTCACTGCAATATCAGCTTTGAATAGTTTTGGATCAGTTGAAAGTCCGAAATAAATATCATAAACCACTCCTTCTGCTCCTGACCATTGGAGAACAGCTTTATTCACATTTACAGAACCATCTGCGGGAAACACAGGCGTTATATCTTTCTGGGAGAAAATTCTGGACGAAAAGATCAGCAGGAAGAGGAGGCAGAGTGTCAGTCGGATCAATCTCATAGTAATGTAATAGTATTAGTTATAGGGAAGTCCGAAGATATTAAAACTTCTCTCTTAGCAAAACAGGTTATCCCATTTTTTTAGTTTATGTACCATGTAAAACGTTAAAAAATGATCTTACTTTCTCGTTTGTTCAGTTTGTAATACATCATAAGTGGTTGATAACAAAGAAGGTATTTATCCTGACAAAGAATTTATTTTGTTAAATGAACTACTGGCCAGTCGGGGATATGGAGTATTTTATATCTTTAACGTCCATTAACCAGATAATACCATTGAAAGATGAAAAGTAACAAAATTCTGAGTCTGATCCTATTAACATTTCTCTGTCTGACAGTTACTGCGCAGGATGATTACGAGGCAAAACTTTTAGCTCAATTTCACAAGATAAGCAGCGAGGAAATGATGGGTTGGTTGCAGAAACTATGTTCACCAGAATTCAATGGCAGGTTAACTGGGACTAAGGAATTCATTGCCAGCGCTGAATGGACTGCAAGTCAGTTCAAGGAATGGGGCATAAAACCTGCCGGAGACAACGGAAGTTATTTTCAGTGGTTTGACTGGCCATATACCGTGCTGGCAAATTCAGGTTCCCTTTCACTTAAGTTGCCTCAGGCTGATGGAACATCGATAATCAAGAGTTATAGTTATCCTGAAAATTATTTTCCGGGAATGAATTCAGGAAGCGGTGAAATAACCTCCGATGTCGTTTTTGTCGGCTTCGGGGTCACAGCGCCGGAATTAAACTATGACGATTATAAGGGCATTGATGTTAAAGGGAAGATAGTTCTCGTTAACAGAGACGTTCCTCCGACTGATCCTTTCAATCCGGAATATGCCAAATGGGTTGGTTATTGTTATCATCAATATAAGCTGAAAAATGCAGTTGCACACGGCGCCAAGGGCTTTATCTATATCGACGGGAACCTGGCGAATCCGAATATTGCTTACGATGCTTCAATTATCGTATGCGGTGTAGGCAAGGAGCCGGTGAATGATATTTTCAGCGGTACAAAAACCACGAATGCAGATTTAATTGCAAAGATCAGGAAGACAATGAAACCGGCATCATTCAATACCGGCAAGGTTATGACCATTACTGAAAGTACGACACGCCATGATGACGGTAAAGGATGTAATGTAGTCGGTTTGATTGAAGGAACCGATCCTGTACTGAAAAATGAAGTGATAGTTATTGGCGGGCATCTCGATGCTGTAGGAAACGGTGGCAGGGCTGTTAATGGGGCTCTGGATAACGGAAGCGGTGTTATCGACATTATGGGCGCAGCCAAGGCTATGGCACAATCAGGGATTCAGCTTAAAAGATCTGTTATTTTCCTTTTGATCGGTGGTGAAGAGGTTGGTCTGATCGGCAGTAAAGTGTATGCAAACAAACCAGCTTTCCCGAAAGATAAAACAATAACATACATCAATCTCGATATGGTTGGTAATGGAACAGGATTATCAGTAAATGCATCTGCTCCCTACAAGCAGCTACTCGCATATTTTGAAGACGCCAATGCAAAATATATACACAGACCTTTCTCCGGTTCAGCGCCTGAACCAAAGGATTTTTACGGAAGACCACGGAGTGATGAGTTCAATTTCAGTTCTGTCGGTTTCAGGACCATGTCGATCGGAACTACCGGCTGGTATAAAAAAGTCTACTATCATCTTCCCGGAGATGATCCCGATGCAGTTACAATTGATATAATGGAAGATGTTGCAAAAATGATCTACGTAGCCCTGACCAATATGGCAAATGATTCCTCTTTAAATTTGAAATAGACAGACACTGTATTAGTAACAACTATTTTCAGACTGGCGTCTTTTTGAGTTAAATCCGGGCTTTTATCTGGCATTTTCGCTGATAGTTTGAATATTGTATGCCGTTATTTTAATGGCATTCAGGGAATCTTGTGTCTTACCAGAAAAGAACTTGTCCATTTTTGTAAGGATCCTACCATTTATAAGATAACAGAGTAAAAGAGATGATTTATAACATTGTCGGGCTTCATGTTTATTTATTTGGAAGATCATCGGGAATGAGTATTTAAACTTTTTCCCTTATGTTTTCTCTATTATATTAAAGGAGAATTCACCGGCTTATATAGTTAAAACCCGCAAAAGCATGCCTAAAATTTATCTGATTTAAGGATTCGCTTCTCTGCTTTAATACTGCATTGACTTATTAATAAAATAAAGGGGAATGAGTCTGATTTGCTCATGTATCCGGGCAATTTATGATAATTTTCGTGTTTTTTACTCTGTGGCATGAAGAAAGACAAAGTGAAAATTTATCGAGATTTGTTCTGATAAGGCAAATTTTTATTGATATAAGGGCTTTAAACATTCTTTAACAGTTAAATTTATTAAGCGGGGGCAATTTTAAGGGGTTATCCTATTAATTTTTTCAATTTTTATATAAAATATTGAAACTAATTATAAGTTATGTATTTTTTTCTATTTTTACGACGTTAACTTATTCACCAAGGAGTTTTACCTAAAACCTAAATTCATTTTGTATGAAAAGAAATCTCTCGTTATTCTTACTCTTGCTGATAACGACATCTGTTGTTATCGGCCAGACGGTGCAAATCTCCGGGACCGTTACTAATTCCGGCGATGGCATAGCAATTCCAGGAGTATCGGTTGTCGTCAAGGGAACCACTCTGGGAGCTTTGACAGGAGCAGATGGTAAGTACACCATAGTTGTTCCTCAGAATACTCAGTCTCTGGTCTTCAGTTTTGTTGGTTTCAAATCACAGGAAGTCAAGATAGGAGGAAGTTCAAAAGTTGATGTGAAACTTGAGGAAGACCTCTTCAAGATTGATGAAGTTGTGGTTGTCGCATATGGAACTCAGAAGAAAAGAGATGTAACCGGAACGGTTGCTTCGGTAAAAGGTGATGCAATCAAGAGTGTTCCGGTACAGAGCTTTGACCAGGCGCTGCAGGGTAAAGCTGCAGGGGTATCAATAACAATGCCGAACGGAGTCTTGAATAACCCGCCTGTTATCAGGATCAGGGGATTCAACTCTATCTCCGGTAGTTCAAATCCTCTGGTAGTTGTTGACGGTGTTCCGATCGCTACCGGTGACGTGGGATCTACTGCCAAAGCAAACGCTCTCGCGGATATCAACCCTGCCGATATTGCTTCCATGGATATTCTGAAAGATGCTTCGGCTACGGCTCTTTATGGTTCCCGTGCTGCTGCCGGTGTTATTCTTATTACAACCAAGCACGGCGCTGCGGGAAAAACAAGAGTGACCTATGATGGTTATGTTGGTGTTACCGAGCCCTACCACCTGTTTGATGTAATGAATGCAGAACAGTATCTGGATGAAAAGAATGCTGCAAGAATAAATTCCAATCTATCTCCATTACTTACCCAACTGTACGATAAAGACGGAAAACCTATCGATACTAACTGGGCAGATCAGGTTTATCGCAAGGGGGTACAGCAAAATCATGCACTTACTATTTCAGGCGCTACTCAAAACACATCTTATTACCTTTCTATTGGTTATTCAGATCAACAGGGAATGGTAAAGGCGAATACCTATACAAGGAAAAGTGCGAGGCTCAATCTCGACCACAATCTGAACAAATTCATCAAGATTGGAGCAAATATCGGTTATACTAAAGGACTTAACACTTCTCCGGAAATCGGCGCCAATTACGGTACGGGTACAGCCGCACGTCTTGCATTCGTTCTTCCTCCGATTCTTCCGGTGTACCTTGAAGACGGATCATATAATATAGCAGACGGAGGTATTGGTGGATTAGGGGAACCTTTTGGCAACCTTGTTTACCCGAATGCTGCTTTTCTTATGAATGAATATAAATACAGTACCGGAACCGACAGGCTCCTTTCATCCGTCTATGCAAGCATAAATCCTGTTGAAGGCCTGGAAATCAAGTCTCAGTTTGGTTATGATGATCTTATTGCTGACAGATCATATTACTATAGCCCGCTTGATGGCGATGGTTACAGCACAAACGGTCTGGTGGGTATATCGAACAAAACATTCCACAGGTGGAACTGGTCGAATACTGCCAACTATACTAAAACCATTGCAGACAAGTTCAATATTGGTTTATTGGCAGGTATCGAAGAACAGCGTACTATTGACAATACTGTCACCGCTGAAAAGTATGATGTTAATGATCCTTTCTTTAGAACCTACCAGGGTGCATGGACAAGTGTATCGATGGGTGGTGGAACAATGAGCGAAAACTATTATGTTTCGTATTTCGGTCGTGCAAATTTCAACTTCAACAGAAAATATTACATTGAAGCCAGTGTGCGCCGCGACGGTTTCTCAGGACTTGCAGCCGGTAATAAATTCGGTACCTTCTGGGGTGCATCTGCAATGTGGGATGCCTCAAAAGAGGACTTTATTTCAAATGCTCTTGGAAATATTTTCTCTGATATCCGTCTGAAAGCAAGTTTTGGTCGCGTAGGTAATATCTCTGCTGTTAGCGATTTCAGTTCGCTCTTCCTGTATGGATCAGGACTTTATGGCTCAACTCCTACTCTTTCATTTAGCCAGGCTGGTAATGCCGATCTGCGTTGGGAGACAAGCGACAAGTATGATGCAGGTATCAGCTTTAGCATGTTTAAAGACAGGATACAGACTGAAATCAACTATTACTATAATAATATAAATGGTCTGGTTCTTTCCGTTCCACAGGCGCTTTCAAAGGGTATTCCCAACAACACGATCCCGGCAAACGTTGGATCAATGTATAATACCGGCCTTGAATTGGCAGTAACTTCATATAACGTCTCCAAACCTAATCTCTCGTGGACAACAACACTGACGTTAAGTACTCTGAAAAACAGGGTTACCGAACTTGCTCCTGGAGTTACAAACATATTTGGTTATACGGGTGACCTTGAAATCACCAATAACACTGTAGTCGGAAAACCGATCGGTGGTCTTTATGTAGTTGAAACCCGCGGTGTTGACCCTGAAACCGGCAGAAGAATATTTGTGAACAGTGCAGGGAAAGAAGTTGAGTTCTATTATGAAAAATCGGGAGATGAAAGATGGCAATACAAAGATGGATCAGGTAATGCATCGGCAATTACCCAGTCTTCAGACGGAAAAATAGTGGGATCAGGTATCCCGAAATTATTCGGAGGTCTTGATAATACTGTAACTTTTAAAAACTTCGATTTTTCAGTTGGCCTTACATACGCGTTCGGTTTCAAATTATATAACGGTACAAAAGCAGGTTTGAGAGACCAGAGGTGGTGGAACAACTCTGCTGAGGTAGCCGAAACATACTGGAAACAGCCAGGCGATAAAACTGACATAGCAAAACCGTTCTGGGGTGATAACATCTCCAATGGTCACAACTCGCTTCCCCAGTCATCACTGGTTGAAAAAGGCGATTATGTTAAGATAAGAAACCTCTCTGTTGGTTATACCATCAAGAAACTTCCAACGATTACCAATATTGAAAGTCTCAGAGTCTATGCACAGATATTTAACCTGCATACATTTACAGGTTATTCCGGATCCGATCCTGAGGTTTCTAGTAACGGTGACAGTAACTTATCTCCTGGTTGTGACAGGAACTCAGCTCCACAGGCCAGAACGTATACACTTGGCGTAAGTATCAAATTTTAATTGAAAAAAGAAACGGATATGAGAAAGATATTAAATATATCAGCAGCATTTTTGTTATTGCTGGTTGTGGGTTGCTCCAATGATTATCTCAACCCTGTTCCTCAGACTTCACTTTCCGACCTGTCAGTATTTGATAACAAGGACCGGATCGTGGCGCAGGTGAACGGAATGTACGCTGCAGTTAAAAACGGATGGTATCTTGGTGGAAGATTCCAGTCTATTGTTGACCTGCGTGGTGATAACTGGGTTCCTCTAAGCAATAATTCCTATGTAAACTTCAATACCTGGAATCACCTTGAGATCTCCAATACAATGGAGGTTAATGATGTGTGGCAGTATATATATGCTTCTATTAATACTATCAATATATTTATGGATGGATTAAGATCAAACTGGGATGGTGGTTCTCTGGCCAGTAAAATTACTGAAGATGAATATAACCAGTTCATAAGTGAAGCGCTTTGCCTGCGGGCCATGTGCTATTTTGACCTGGTTCGCCTGTATGCCAAACCGTATATTCAGGGTTCAGGCAGCAATCTGGGTGTTCCCCTGAGGGTCAAGGCCGAAAAATCTTCAGGTGGCAATGATCTTGTCAGAAGTACTGTAGCCGAAGTATATACACAGATACTGAATGACCTGGATGATGCTGAACCACTGGCTATATCTGATTATGACGACGCTACTCTTAACTCAACAAGAGTTCACAAGAATACCATAATAGCTCTTAAAACCAAGGTTCTGCTTACAAAGGGAGACTGGGCAGGTGTTGTAACCGAATCTTCAAAAATTGTTCCTTCCTCAGCTCCTTTCGTATCTCCTTCAGGTGTGGCAAATGCCCTGGTAAGCGACTGGACATCGTTATGGACTTCAACACCAACTCCTGAATCGATTTTCAGTATGCCCAATACCTCACTCAGTAACGGAGGCGCTCAGAGCGCTATTACATGGTACTTTACCGCCGATTGTCCTGAAGCATATTACCTTGCTGAAACAAGCCCGGTATTTGCTGCAATGGATCCTACAGACATCAGAAGGAGCAGTATGACTGAAGTTGCCGGCACTCCCAATAAGTATTTCCTGACGAAATATACCCACCTGACCACACTGGCCGACTGGGCTCCCGTTATCAGGTATGCAGAAGTTCTTCTGAACCGCGCTGAAGCTATTGTCAGAAGCGGTAGCGCTGTTACCCAGGATGCTGTCGATCTTCTGAATGCAGTAAGAACACGCGCGTTCCCGACAGGAGGCTATACACTTGCCAGCTTTGCTTCAGTCGATGATTTCTATACTGCTATCCTTCAGGAGAGAAACTTCGAATTCCTTGGTGAAGGTATGCGTTCATTCGACCTGATGAGACTTAACATGGATATTCCTGCTAAAGATGGTCTTCTTCAGGGTACAGTTGGAGCTGTGCCATCAACCAGCTCGGCTTACACATTCCCGATACCTTCAGCAGAGTTGAGTATGAACAAACTTTGCGTCCCGTAATGGATAAATTTACGGTTTAAACATATAGAGGGTGTCTCAAAAGGACACCCTTTTATTATATTCTGTATGCCCGATTCTGTTATTCAATTTCCACTTAAAGAGTGTATCTGTGAACAGCTTATGATCATGTCTGCAGAAAGGCGGTTTTATGTCTGAAAAATGGATGTATAAAAAGCATGAAACGCTAAATTCTGCTTTGAATATTGGAACTATTTGGTATTATTTTGCAGGATGAATATTATTAAATCCACTGGTTACTTCCTCCCTAAACATGGTCTGAGGAAGAAATGTCTCTCTTTTTTCATAATCCTGCTCTTTACAATGTCAGTTATTGTTGGCCAGGCAGTTCAGATTAGCGGGACTGTGACCAGTTCCGTCGATGGCATGGCAATTCCGGGGGTATCAGTTGTAGTCATGGGAACGACTGCCGGAACTCTTACCGGTACAGATGGGAAATACTCCCTTGTTTTTCCGAAGAATTCCCAATATCTTGTTTTCAGCTTTGTTGGCTTTAAGAGTCAGGAGATAAAGATTGAAGGAAATGCTAAAATTGACGTGTCGCTTCAGGAAGATCTTTTCAAAATCGATGAAGTAGTGGTTGTCGCCTACGGGACACAGCAAAAGCGTGATGTGACCGGTTCCGTTTCATCTGTCAAAGGCGATGCGATCAGAAGCATACCGGTTCAGAGCTTTGATCAGGCTCTTCAGGGCAAGGCTGCAGGGCTTTCGGTCACCCTGCCCAACGGGGTTCTTAATAATCCTCCTGTGATCAGGATCAGGGGGGTCAATTCAATCTCAGGTAGCTCATATCCGCTTATTGTTGTTGATGGTGTTCCTGTTGCAACCGGTAATTTTGGTGCGACAGCAAGCGCCAATGCACTTGCAGATATCAACCCCGCCGATATTGCTTCGATGGATATCCTTAAGGATGCATCTGCAACAGCTCTTTATGGATCGAGGGCAGCAAGCGGCGTAATACTTATCTCAACAAAACACGGAGCCCAGGGGAAGACCAGGGTCACCTATGATGGTAATTTTGGTGTAACACAGCCCGGCAAAATCATCAAAGTGATGAATGCCGCTCAATATATGGATGAGAAAAACGCTGCACGTATTAACTCTTTTGGTGAAGGTACTGACCTCATTACCCAGCTATATGACAAAAGAGGGAACCCAATTGATACAAAATGGGCCGATCAGATCTATCATAACGGTTTTCAGCAGAACCATTCATTTACAGTATCAGGTTCAAATGCAACTACCACTTATTATCTTTCACTTGGCTATTCCAATCAGCAGGGGATGGTCAGGACAAATACTTTTGCAAGGAAAACTGCCAGGCTTAATCTTGACCATAAACTGAACAAATTCATCAAAATAGGTGCAAATATCGGTTATACAAACGGATATAACGCTTCTCCCGAGTTAGGAGCTGATTTCAGCGCCGGTACCGCAGCACGTCTTGCTGTTAGCCTGCCCCCGGTTCTGCCTGTTTATCTTGATGATGGATCGTATAACCTCACCGATGGCTCCATTGGAGGTATGGGTGAGCCTTTTGGATATCTTACTCCGGCCAACCCTGTGTTTCTATTAAAGGAATACAAATATACCACCGGTACAAACAGATTTCTTTCAACTGTTTTCGCGAGTGTAAATCCAGTTGCCGGCCTTGAATTCAAGACACAGTTCGGGATGGATGACCTTAAATCGGAGGCAGATTATTATCAGAGCCCACTGGCAGGTGATGGATATAGCGTCAACGGTCAGACCGGAATAGCCATGAGGAATTTCTACAGGTGGAACTGGACGAATACGGCAAATTATTCAGTTACACTTGCTGATAAATTCACTGCCGGTCTGCTTGCAGGTATTGAGAATCAGCGCACCACTGATAAACAATGGACAGCTGATAAATATAATGTCAATGACCCGTTCTTTAAAACCTATCAGGGTTCATGGACCAACATGCTGATGGGTGGCGGATCAATTGGAGAGAACTACTTCGTATCATATTTCAGCAGGGCAAACTTCAATTATGACAAGAAGTATTACCTGGAGGGGAGTGTGCGCCGGGATGGTTTCTCCGGACTCGCCAGGGGCAACAAGTACGGCACATTCTTTGGCATATCCGCTATGTGGGATGCGTCAGGGGAAGAGTTTATCAAGAATTCTTTGGGGTCAGTTTTCTCAGATATCCGTTTGAAAGCCAGCTACGGCCGTGTAGGCAATATATCTGCAGTTGGTGATTTCAGTTCGTTGTACCTTTATGGATCCGGCCTATATGCAAGCACTCCGACACTTGTATTCACTCAGGCAGGTAACGCAGGATTGCAGTGGGAGACAAGCGATAAATATGATTTGGGTCTCAGCTTCAGCTTACTTAAAGACAGAGTCCGGACCGAAATCAACTATTACTACAACAATATAAATGGGCTTGTACTTTCAGTGCCTCAGTCACCCTCGAAAGGTATCCCGGGAAGTGCAATTCCATCTAACGCGGGGTCGATGTATAACACTGGAATCGAACTTGCAGTAACATCATATAATATTTCCAGACCTGCTTTCTCATGGTCCACATCACTCACATTCAGTACTCTGAAAAACAGGGTAACATCACTGGCGCCTGGTGTTGATAATATCTTTGGTTATACGGGCGGACTTGAAATCTCCAACAACACTGTCCCGGGGAAACCTATCGGAGGTTTTTATGTAGTTGAAACCCGCGGAGTTGATCCTGAGACCGGACGCAGGATCTTTGTTAACAGGGCCGGAAAGGAAGTGGAATTTTACTACGAGAGTGCAGTTGATGAAAGATGGCGGTGCAGGGATGGATCGGGAAATGCTCCGGAAATTTCTCAGGCGGCCGACGGAAAGATCATTGGATCAGGTATCCCTAAATACTTCGGAGGTTTGGATAATAACCTGACTTACCATAATCTGGATTTTGCAGTCAACCTGACCTATGCTTTTGGATTCGAAATATACAACGGGACGAAAGCCGGTCTGAGGGACCAGAGATGGTGGAACAACTCTGAAGAGGTATATAAGACCTATTGGAAGCAGCCGGGTGACAGGACCGATATCGCGAAGCCAATCTGGGGGGATAATATCTCAAACGGACACAACTCACTTCCACAGTCGTCTCTGATTGAAAAGGGCGATTATCTCAAGATTAGAAGCCTTTCCATTGGTTATTCTATAAAGAAATTACCTTCGGTTTCCAACATAGAAAGTATCAGGGTTTATGCCGAAATATTCAACCTGTACACGTTTACCGGCTATTCAGGTTGTGATCCGGAGGTGTCCAGTAACGGCGACAGCAACATTGCACCAGGTGTTGACAGGAACTCCGCTCCCCAGGCAAGAACTTATACACTTGGCGTGGGTATCAGTTTTTAACCAAAATATAAGGGGACTGAGAGATATAAGAGTTCCGGGGTTCTGTTAACAAAAGTCAGCTGGATCGGTGGTGTAACCACACCAGGTCAAAGGATTATCCGGACCAGGCCATCAGTATTACCTGGTGTGAATAGTCGTTAAGTTATGCAATTCCTGAGATATCTTAGATTTGAAAGATCCGCTTACTGAAAGCTAAGTCTTTCTTGTCTTTTTATGCCTTGATTTTAAATTTTTTAAGGTAATTTTATTTTACCGATGTTTATTTAATATTGAGCTAAAATGAAAACTTATCTCTTTTTATTATTTCTAAGCGGATCGTTAATACTGCAGGCTCAGACAGACCTGAAGACATTTAATGTAAGAGATTTTGGGGCAGTCGGAGATAAGATCCGGAATGACCAGTCTGCAATACAAAAAGCAATAGATGCCTGTGAAAAGGCAGGCGGAGGAATGGTCTATCTGCCACCAGGGAAGTATTTATCCGGAACTCTTTTTCTGAAAAGCAATGTTAGATTTTACCTGGAAGCCGGCGCTACCCTCTGTTCGATTAAGCAAAAGGATGCTTTCCCAAAAGAAGCCCTGATCTATGGTGAGAATCTTGAAAACATAACTATTGAAGGAAGAGGCATTGTTGACGGACAGGCAAAATATGAGCAAAGAATAAATGATATTGAAGATGATTTAATCCGATCTAATATGGATATAATGACATCACTTGGCAAACCGCTTGTGAGGTCATTCCCGCGAAAAGATCAGTTTGGAAAACTTGTACTGCTGGTACGTTGTAAAAATGTTGCTATTCGCGGTCTTTCATTTATCGATTCTCCCTCCTGGACTATTCACCCATATGGCTGTGAGAGAATGGTGATTGACGGAATTTATATAAGTTCCAGTCTGAAGGATGGAGTATGGGCTGATGGGATAGACCCTGATGGTTGCAAGGATCTTCACATTTCCAACTGCACAATTGAAACAGGTGATGATGCCATTGTTTTTTATTCTATGAACTGGTTTGGCCCTGCCCTGCCATGTGAGAATATTACAGTCACTAACTGCAGACTGACTTCTTCTTCAAGCGCATTGAAGTTCTGTGATTGCAATATGAATGCAATTCGCAATGTCACCGTTGATAATTGCCTGATTACCAATTCAAACCGCGGGATTGCATTCATGATTTTTGATGGAGGAACGGTAAGTGATGTTACAATCAGCAACATTGTGATTGATTGCACGAGGAGAGACTGGTTCTGGTGGGGAGATGGCGATCCTCTTCATTTTGATATCAAGAGAAGGAACGAAGTGAATAAGAATATTAAAACAGGAAATGATCAAAATCCTGCAGGAAAGATTCAAAGGGTACTGATTTCAAATGTTATTGCAAGAGGAACCGGTTCCTGTATCTGTAACGGACATCCCGACAACTGGCTTGAAGATATCACGATAGATAATTTTAAATTCTATATATCGCGTGATAATTCTAAAGCGTATGATAAATCGGATAATGCAATCTCGTTTAAACAGGTAAGAAATCTGAAGATGAAGGATGTTGAAATAATCCGTTCAGATCCTGAATTTGAAAACTGGCAGAGTGCACTTAAGCTTGAGGAGATCGACGGTCTGACGCTTGACGCTTTCAAAGCTTCGTCTTTGAAAGGCAAAGCTACCGTTCCGGTTGTAAGAATGACCAATGTCAGGAATGCTGTTATTTCAAATACAGTACCGGGTTCAGATGTAAATAATTTTCTGCAGGTTGAAGGAGAGAAGAGCAGCAATATATTATTACTGAACAACTATTTTTCGGGAGTAACTACACCATGGAAAGATTTATCCGGACATAAAGTAGTCAAAGACACTTATGCAGGGGAAAAATAGCACATGGTATATGTCATTAGTTGAATGAGATATACTCCGGGAGCCATAATCCTCCGGTTTCCCGTCAAGGAAGCCGGAGGCGATGGTATTATTTTATGAATTGATCTTTTGCTGTTGTTTCAGGAGCAATTTCCGGCTTAACTTTTGGCAGCCGTCTTAACGCAGTTTAAAGCCCTGTCAAGATCATTCTGGTCGTTGTAAAGATGGAACGATACCCTCACGGCATTCAATCCGCCTTCTCCAACCGGCCTGACATGGACATTATCCTTGGTAAATACATCTATAACATCATTAAGCTTTTTGGAAGGAATCCTGAAGGAGATCATTGAAGAGCGAAATTCCCTTTCACTTGGAGACATCAACTCACATCCTTCAATTTTACCAACCTCTGAATAAAATAATTCGGACAAAGACTCATTGTGTTCTCTGATTTTATTTATTCCGATAGAATTCAGGAATCTTAATGAGGCATGAAATCCTTTGTACAGGAGATCGTTCTGTGTACCATATTCATATCTCTGGGCAGTCGGATTATAATCGAGACGTCTTTCCGGCATGCTATACCCGCCGTCACTGTAGCCGCCGACTGTAACAGGAGTCAGCTGATCGAGCTTTTCCTTAGTTACATACAATACCCCTGTGCGGCGTGGAGCAAGAACCCATTTATGACTGCTGAAAGTGTAGAAATCAACATTCCAGTCCTTTACCTCAATTGGCATGGTGCCAGGGGCCTGAGCGCCGTCGAGAGCATACCATATACCTTTCGATCTTGCAAGTTTACCGATCTCCTTTACAGGCATCAGTTGTCCGGTTGTGGTGGTTTTGTGGGTAATAAAGATCAGCCTGGTCTTCTTGGTTATGAGATTATCAATAAGAGTAACATTATTTAAACCGGTTTTTCTGTCAGGTTCAAAAGTCTTAATGACGATGCCCTTCCTTTTTAACTGATTTAAAAGTGCAATGTTTAAGGCTCCATGTTCATGATTGGATGTGATTACTTCATCTCCTTTCTGCAGCGGAAGACCGTTTAGAATGATATTGATCCCTTCTGTGGCGGAATTGACAAGAGCAAATTCTGAAGCATCGGTTCCCGGCCCGAATAAAGTAGCAATATCCTTCTTCAATGCGTTCCATTTCGTTAGATCATGCCCTGGTCCCGGATCGCACTCAAGTTTGAACCATTCGTCACTTACCAGGCTGCGGACATGCCTTGGGACCGAACCTATACCTCCGGTGTTAAGGTAGACATAGCCTTCAGGAAAGCTGAATTCCTCCCTGACAGTTTTCCAAAGATCTCCTTCACTGTCGGCAGGAAGAAACGGTGCGGATACCAGTTCCTTTTTTACAGGACTTCCAAGTCCGGTCAGCGTACCTCCGGCAAATAAACCCAGCGCTGCAATAAAATTTTTTCTTTTCATAACGGTCTGATTTGTGCCTTTTATAATGCAAATAATTGATTGTGATAGAATTAACTTATCAGGCTTTACCTTGTCCTGAGAATTCATTAAAGTACGAATTTTTTCTATTGAACATTCAATGAAAAATAAAGCCGTTAAACTGTTTTTATTGACCATCTCCCATATATAGGGGTAACAGCGTACACTGACGTTCAGATGGTATATTTTTAACAACCTGGATGGCATGAAAATTCAAAAATATTCCTTCTGAAAATTGGATTTGTCCATGGGGCTGGTATAAGGAAAAACTGTCAAATATATTTTCATAATTGCTGATAATCATGTGAATAATTTCAATAAATTTGATAAATGGATAATTCGGATAGAAATAGGGCGCTGATATTTGAACCGGTTTTGCTGATCGCTTTCTTTTTATTTGTTCTGGTAATTTTCAGCAACAATCAATCTCTACATTACCCTGATAAGTATCCGTGTTCAGGACTTGGAGAATTAGTAATCGGATATCCATTGACCCATATTGATGCAATAATTGCCGGAGCTGTTAGTATTCCTTTGATTCAGCAATTTTACGATAATCCGCTGCAGATTAAGATCCTGTGCTCCTTTTCAATTCAAAATAAGCTCTTTTATTATGACCGGAAGTCAGATCAGAATCTGTTCGAAACAAAGAGAGAGCGGGTCCGGTTCATATCTCCACTGGTTCTGATCCTGAAAAGCCAGTTTCAATTCAGGCATTGCAACGATGTCCCGGGTTTAAGTTAAATCCAGCACAATTTCAATTCATTCTCTTCACCTTCCGGTGATGTTATTTTCATTAACTTAAAACTCATTGACATGAAAACATTTAAATATTTGTAACTAATCAGTGCCTATATTTTGGAGTGCCATAAGTTAATAATAGAAAGAATCAGTTCCTTTTATAGTCAGCGATGACACTTAAAGCTCCAACCACGTTTTGATTATTTTTTATGGCGGTATCGATTATGGATCTCAGGATGGCGAAGTTTTCAGCAGCACTTAATATTTTGAACTGTCCGGATATTTTTTGTTTGACCTTTAGATTTCGGATGGCTCTTTCCGAAGCATTATTATCAGGGGGTACATCCGGATGATAGAGAAAGGTAAAGATATGATCACGATATTTGATGATTCGCTTTTGAAAAGAGATCATCTCTTTGTGTTTTGGGTCAAGAGGTTCCTGCAAAAGACCCTCCAACTCATTTTCCAGGTCAGCTCGGGGTTGATTTGGATAGTAATAAAGTTCAGGAGCAAGTTGTTTTTTAAGAGTATATGCTTTTTTAAGCAGTATCCGGAATCTAACCGGCCAGTCCACTTTGTAACGTTCCTCAAGATATTTGGTCTCCCGTTCCAGATGAGCCGTGCAAAGCTGATGACTGCCTACCGGGGTTTGAAAATGAGCCTTCCAGCAATCATGAACAAGGACAGCATCTTTGGAGATTCCGCTCATATTTTCATTGATTGTGGTTGTGCCCCGGTTGCCAGAAGCAGCAATATAAGTAGCCCGATCGTTTTGCCATGTCCAAAACCAATGTTTCTTCCCATTGATTTTAACGCCCGTTTCGTCAGTACCTATAACTCCACTGTTCAATACGTTCTTGCGTATCATCTCATAGGCATCAACACCTTTGGATGCAAGCCGTTTCAGCAAGCAATGAAGGCCCCCTTCACTTATCTGAACAGCAAAGATGTCACTGAGCATTTCCTGAAGCCTCTTGAAGGGAAGGTATTGCCTGACGCTAAGATAACCTATGAGAGATTCAATACTCTTTCCATATTTGACAGGACTATCAACATGGGCAGGAAAATCACTTTCGACAACCTTTCCACAAGTGCAGGTACACCTGTAAACACGGTGTTCAGTAACTATCTGTTTAATCACGGGGATATCAATCACTTGTCTCTTTCCAATAAACTCAAAAGCCTGACTGCTCACGTCCTTCCCGCACTCAGGACAAAAACATGCACGATGTTCAACAATCTCATCCGGGGTATCTGTCATCTTAAGAGTGTTGCCATCATGTCCTGGTTGACCTCCTGCTTTACGACCACCTTTCTCCCTGAGACTGCTGGTACGCGAAGGCCTATTCTCATCTTTCGAAGGAGGCACAGAGCTATTGTTACTGTCTTTCCTGGTTTTGTATCGTGCCAATTCCCGTTCAAGAGCTTCTATTCGTGCAATCAACAATGGAATTTTGGCAAGTTCCTGCGCCTGCATCAAAATGATGCGCTGGAGATCGTCTATTATGTTATCAGATTTTTCCATAGTTTTCACTACGAAACTAATCCTGAAATCCAATATATCAAAGAACGTAACCGCCTATTTATCAAATATTAAAATAATAATTGTTCATATGTACTCATTTTTACAAAATATCTCATACCTGCACCTAAATATGTTCACTTCAAAGAATAAATTGTTAATAACCACTAATTTTACACAAACTGATTAGTTACAAATATTTTTTTATTCTTTTTATTTTAACGATCCTCATGGCATTCTCTGTCGTAAGGGAAGATACAGCCAGTCACACCATACTGATCCAATCATCGGATAAGAACATACCGGTTTCCGCTTTGTCGCAATCAGCTGGAATTATTGCAAAAAGGCTGAATGTTCTGAATGCGGGTAAATCAGAAGTTAAAACAATTGAAGGGAGCAGGGAGATAAAAATCACTCTTTTTGGTACCTGGGATTTGCCGGCAGTGATCAGGCTGCTTGAACATAAGGGCAGGATAGAATTTTACCTTGCATACAACAGGGATGAACTGGCTAAGCTTTTAAAAAATGATAATCATCTGTTCTCTCTTCTCAAACACACCAATCCCGATAATGATGGCTCAAAAATAGGATGTGTTCAAGGTCCTGATATCAGCATGGCAGACAATTACTTAAAAACCATGCCGCAGGTTCCTGGATGCAAATTCCTCTGGAGCCAGGACGATGGTAATAAAAATGAATGCCTGTATGCTTTGAAAATGTACGGAGAAAAAGGTTCAGTAATTACCTCCGGAAACATTGATGCTGCTTCGTATGTTGATGGCAGGATCAAAATTATTCTGAAACCTGATGTTGTAAGATCTTTTGCTGATGTTACAAAGCAACATCTCAATTCTGTCCTTGCAATTGTTTTGGATGAGAAAGTGATTTCAGCGCCCAGAATAATGTCGGAAATTGATTCGGGCAGCATTGAAATAACCGGTGATTACACCGAAAATGAGGCTGCTTATATTGCTGCAGTCATAAACGGTGGAATTCTTCCTGTCAATTTTAAAATTGTACATCAGAACTGATCTCAACGAGGGTATTTTAAAGTCAATAAAAGAATAAATACCTGAACTTTTAGGAAGGCCGTAATATAAAATCTCTGATTAATAGTTTAATATGATCTCGGGAAATTTGTTTTACGGCCTTTTCTTTTCATTTTATGAGAAAGTAAGGGAATTCATCATGATACTTATTACCTACCTTTGCTGCCTGAGAAAGGATTTTACATGGAGTTGAATTTTTGCAGTCTTAGCAGTGGTAGCAGCGGTAACTGTTACTATCTGGGTAACGGGAACCAGGGTATTTTAATTGATGCAGGTATTTCTGCATCAGCAATCCGTAATTTTCTGAAGGATATGGACATACCGATGCAGTCAGTCATGGGAGTTCTTATATCTCACAATCATATAGATCACATCAGAGGTCTGGAGGTTTTGTCACGTAAAAACACTCTTCCTGTTTTCACAACCGGGAAGATCTGGGATAGCATTCTGCCCTCTGTAAAGAAGATTTCACCGGATTGCATCAGGAAAGTTCCTTTGCAGCAGTCCTTCAGCTTGGCCGGATTTGAGATTGAGGTCTTTCCGGTCAGTCATGATGCACCCCAGACTATAGGCTTCCATATTAAAGCAGGAGAAAAGAGAATTACAATAGCAACCGATCTCGGATATATCTGCGAAACGTCCGCACCATACATAAGTTCTGCAAATCTTCTGGTAATCGAGTCGAACTATGATGAAGAGATGCTGCTGAAAGGTAAATATCCTTACTTTTTAAAAGCAAGAATAATGTCAGATCATGGCCATTTGGGAAATCATCAGACATCCTCTTTCCTGGCAGGGGTTATCACTGACAATATGAGATATATCTGCCTTGCCCACCTGAGTAAAAATAACAACACCCCCGAACTGGCTCTTGCTGAGATTCACAAAACATTCTCCGAAAGGGGAATCGCATCGAACGGTTACCCCAGGATCTCAGTTCTGAGCAGAAGTGTTCCTGATCAGATGATAACGTTTTAGGTGAGATGGCATTTAATGTCAAACCCGGTGCGGTGTTGTCACTGATCCGGATATATTTTTGAAGTCAGAGCTTTATTCCTGTATTTTGCAGTAAATATGATTTTTACGTTAGCTGATAATGTGAAATTCATGAAGGCTTTACCTTTGTTTTGTTTACCTTTGTTCTGACTGATACCTAAGCCTGCTGTTATTCTGATTTCTGGAGCCACAAATCTTAAATAACCCGGATTATGAGATATGTTTCTGACAGCAAAATCTGGAGAATACTTGCCTTTTTACTATCCATAGTGACAGTCACTTCCTGTGCCTTTTCATCCAGGAATTGCACGAAACTATTAAAAAAATCCATGACGGAGGATCCTTATGATATTGTTATTGTTCCGGGTGTTCCGTTTACAGACGGGAAATGGAGTTTTATTATGAAAGGACGTGTGTGCTGGTCAAAATACCTGTATGACAAAGGCATCGCCAGTAATGTTATATACTCTGGCGCCGCTGTGTATTCACCCTATTGCGAAGCAGAGATAATGGCTCTTTATGCAGAAAAGCTGGGTATTCCCGCTGAACATATTTTTACGGAAACTAAGGCTCAGCACAGCACAGAGAATGTATATTATTCATATATGAAGGCAAGAAAGCTGGGATTTAAACGGATAGCGCTTGCATCGGATCCTTTTCAGACCAAAATGCTTAAAAGGTTTATTAAGAAAAGGATAAGTGATAAGGTGGGTCTGATTCCTATGGTAGTTGATACATTGGGGCCTTATTCTGCCAGGATATCCGATCCTGAAATTGACTTTAATAAAGCGTTTGTACCGGACTTTAAATCGTTGCCCGAACGACAGAATTTTTTCAAAAGATTCAAGGGTACACAGGGCTTTGAAATAGATACCACTGCATATAAATAAATTATAAGCGTTTTGGATCCTGCTCTTACGCGACTTTGGAATTACGGATTTAGAAATTTTGGCATGTTCCTGAGGAATTATTATTTTACATAACATAATCTTTAACCTTACTGTCATGAGAAGAAATTATCCCAGGTTATATTCAGTAACTCTAATTGCCGTGATCGGCCTTTTACATTTTAGTGCAGCGGATGCCCAGAAAGCGGCTCCCATACCTGCGGAGATAAATAATATCCTTTCGGCATCCTGCACCCCATGTCATTTTGAAGGAGGAAAGATGTTGGCATTATCGATGGTAAACCTTTCCAAATGGACAGAATACAGCGCTGCCAAAGGGAGCAAGAAAGCGGGAATGATCTCCTATGTTCTGAAGAAAGGGAAGATGCCTCCGAAAAAGATCAGACGGGACATCCCGGAAATGATCCCTTCAAAGGAACAGGCTGACCTGATCATTAAGTGGGCTGATTCGCTTCGGGAAAAAAAGTGAGATAAGCTTTCGATTTTTCAGATACCTGTTTTCCGGCCGGTTGCTCATGTCAGTATCCTGAATTCTCCTGATAAACGGCAGAAAACAACCGAATCGTTATTTATGACCGCACTGAATGCAAGATCATCAGTGCCGTATCTGTTTATCCTGATATTAAAGCTGATGATATTGTTGATGACCGGGTTTATGACAGTGAGATACTTGATTGAGGAGGCCTTGCTTAACATAAGCTCATGCCCTGTATGATCAGCTACTAACTCCTTAAGGATCTGTAGTGTACACACTCCTGGCAAGATAGGATTATCCGGGAAATGACCCAGGAATATTTCGTGAGAAGGATTAAGCTCTAAAGTGACTGAAAAAGTAGAAGAATCATCACCGGCTAAGATGTGTTTTATGCTGTAAAGGTTATTCCGGAACATCATTATTGGTCTCCCTGAGTCTTGAAAGATGAATTTGTAATTTAAAATTGAAATGCTTTATTGCAACGGAATCAAGGTCTTTCCGGTTATTGCTGATGAAGCTTATTTCAGTTTTTTTCCGGAAACTGCCGGTTTTAACTATTTTTTCAATCCGCATGCTGCGACTGTCAACAATGTAATTGAATTTTCCCGGTTGTGCCTTCGATCTGAATAGAAATCTGTCATTTACAGGATCTGAAGATATTTTCAGCTTTTCATTTTCCGGAATGCTATCCATAATTAACCGCAGATCCTCCTTAAGGGTGTTTATGATGAATTTCCTGTTCAGTGCATCAGGACAATAATGTAATTTTACTTCTCCTTTTCTGAAGAATTCCAGGTCGAATATTTTCATCCCCATTTCTGTGAGAAATACAACCCGTGTGCTGTTCTCTTCGGTGGCTTTCATTACCATTATTCCACTGAAATGATGTTTATATAAATCCACCCCGGCGCGGAACAGATCATTACCTGACCGTTCGGAGAACCATGGTTTAACATCGGCCTGACTTACCCCGGTTACATGTGTTGCTTTAAAACCACTGAATTGGCGGTAGGAGCATCCGGATAGAAATACGGTCAGAATACTAATTAATAGTAAATTTTTCAACAGGGATGTCTGTATTCAGTTTTTTATTAATGAATTCAATTTTTGTATAGTCATCTCCTGACTCAACCATTTTCATCCTGGATACTGTAAGGTCTTTCTTATCGAACCAGATATGTACTTCGCGAAGCATCTGTTTTACTTTATCGGATCGTGGAGAAAGTTTTACAAGATATTGGGTGTTGTTCTCAGAATATTCAATGCTGTAATCATCTTTGTTTTTGAGGATATCGCCGTTTATACAGCCACTTATAAGCCCGTTTACCGACTGAAGCATTTTGTTCGAATTGAGATCATAAACGTTCCGGTTTTTGTCATCACCGGTCAGGAGACGGTTATTGCTTATAATAATGAGATATTTATATGGAGAAGTATATTCCCATCTGATATTATTTTCATGTTTATACCAGAAATGACCTCTTGATACGATTTTTTGCGATAAAACGACAAGATATTTCTCCTGTACGAAATCACATGAGATTGTTTTGGTCGTATCAGACATGCCGGCAAGTTTGCTTTTGAATGATTCTATATCCTTCATGGGTTCAAAAGCAGTTTGCGCGATCACAGATGACCCCGAAATGACAAGAAAGAAAAGGATCGATAACAGTCTATTCATAAGGCTCTATTTTTAACATCCGGTCTGCGCGTTCAAATTTAAAGTTATTTTCAATGGCAAATAATATGAATTTTTCCAGAACTGCTGCTGTCTGAGGCCTGTTATCATGAAGAAGAATTATATCACCCGGCCTTACTTTATCCTTCAGCCTCTTCAGCAGATCAGCATCCCCGGTAACTGTATCCCTTGATTTCAGGCTCCATCCTATGATGTCGTAGCTGAATTTTTTCAGTGTCTTGGCTAAGGGAGGATTTGTCACTCCGTAAGGGGGTCTGAACATCCTTATTTTTTTTTTCAGGATATTATTCAGTATCTGTTCGCATTTAAGAAGATCTTCTGTCATCTTTTTCCGGTTGAAGAGGTCAAAGAAAAAATGATGGGAATAGCTATGACTACCAATAGCATGCCCCTCGATGTCGATTTTTTCAATGAGCCCCGGGTTTAATACGGCTTTTTGTCCGATACAGAAAAAAACTGCCTGGATATTATATGATCTCAGGATATTCAGGATTTCCGGAGTATATCTCTCATCGGGTCCGTCATCAAATGTGAGAGCGATCTTTTTTTCACCGGGTTTCGTTTTGAAGAGGACTTTGCAATAGTATCCCGATCTGATATTCATCGAACCATAGGCAAGGAAACCGGTAAGCCCCGCGAAAATACCTGAATACACCCAGAATCCGGTATGAAAAAGCCGGTCAGCGATAAATGCTGCAGGTAAAAGAGCAAGGGAAAGGATTATTATTTTCTGAAATTTCATCATGATGACACCAGTATCATTGAGTGCCGGGAATTTCCCGAATAATTGCAGATCAGCACCGAATTAATGCTCTTAATTGGGATGTTATCCAATCTTATTATTTCAGGTACTTTTTGCTCTTTCAGAAGGCAGGTGGAGAGGTAGAGTGCAAAAGCTGATGCTGTGTCATATTCACCGCACAGGTGTTTGAAGTATGTGCATGGCTTTTCCCTGAATATTGTATTTTTCAGTTGATGATAAATATTGTCAGTTCTGTTATCTCCGTTGAGTCCCAGGATGATTAAATCCGGAAGACAGGATGTGCCGAGGTTATCATTAAGGAAAGTCGTGATGTTCCTTTGAATTCCGGACAGACCGTCGGGCTGATAAAAGGTACCTACCGACAATATCCTGGCAATACTTCTGTCAGTTTTGTTCTTACTCAGGAGAAAGAAAGCTGTCCCTTCACCCGCAATACTTCCCTTACTGTTAAAATCCAGGAGTTTTAAGTTGTCAACAGTTTCCTTTTTCCAGAATCCGAGCCGGTCAGTTATATTAAAGTAATCTGTTGTTGCATCGTCAGCAGCTCCGACAAGAACATGTTCTGTTGCTCCTTCATTCAGCAGCATAATGCTGTCGGTAAGGGCGCTTTCAAATGAGAATCCCCTGTGGCTGAAAGTATTGTTATAACCATAGCATTTCAGGACTATCGCAACGCTTGCCGCGATAGTATTGTGAGTGGAATTAATGAATGGTGTCGGATTGAGTACGCCTTCCTTGTTCATCAGAAGTGAGCGCAGAAATTTGTCAGTATCTTCCATGCAGCCGAGTCCGGTTCCGGTAACAACTGCATCCGGTACTGCCATACCCGCCTCACTCAGGCATTTCAGGGCTGCAGAGATACTCATCTTCACTATTCTGCTCATGCGCCTTGATGCCATCGGATCGATATATTTGCTGTATTGTGGAGGTTCAATACACTTCAGGATACGGGTATTACCGTATTGTATGATATTATCGGTGAAGATCTCTCTGTCGAATGAATTCTGGGGGGATACAGCACATCTGCCGTCTATGAATGCTTCCATATCAACAGGCTGAAAAGATGAGACTTGTATTATTGCCGCCAAATCCGAACGAGTTGGACATGACGTATTGCAGCTTCGTACCGGTCCTGAATTCTTTGACGGGTGAGATACCGGGATCGGTCATTTCCAACCGGAAATTAAGATTCGGATAAATCCAGTTGTTCTTCAGTGCCATTGCGCAAAAAACAGCCTCAATAGCTCCGGCAGCACCGAGAGTGTGTCCGGTGAAAGACTTGGTTGAGCTGAACGGGGGGATCTTATTTCCAAAGAGACTCTTTATTGCGCGTCCTTCAGAGAGATCATTGTTTTTAGTCGCTGTGCCATGAGCATTGATATAGTCGATACTGCAGGGTTCAATTCCTGCTTTTTCAAGAGCTTTCTGCATGGCTCTGAACGCTCCTGCTCCTTCCGGGGAGGAAGCTGTCTGATGGAAGGCATCACAAACATTTCCGAAACCTTTAATTTCACAGAGAGGTTTCTTTCCTGCGAGCCTGGTGCATTTTTCTGATTCGAGCATTAAGAAGGCAGCTCCTTCGCCGAGAGTCAATCCGTTTCTTTCCTCATCGAAGGGTTTGCATCCTGTTTTATCAACTATCATGAGACTGCAGAATCCGTTAATTGTAAATGCAGTAAGACTATCGGAGCCTCCTACCAGCACCCTGTCAAGGATATTGTTCTCAATCAGCCTTGAACCGAACATAATGGCATTTGCAGATGATGAGCATGCAGTACTGATTGTGGAAAGATAGTAGGTGATTCCGGCAGATGCTGCAATATGCTGCGTGCTGTCACCGCAATCGTGGGTTACAATATCCCTCAGCCTTCCTGATGAGCCATTCCTGATGTAGTCAGCATAAAATTTTTCGCTGCGGTCCATCCCGCCTACTGATGTTGCAGAGACCAATCCTGTTCTGAATTCACCGGTGTTCATGATACCGGCATCTGACATAGCCTGTCTGGCAGCAATAATCCCCAGCAATGATGTGCGGGAGAGTTGTGACACCGATGTAATTTCTCCCAGATCTTTCAGATCCGTTTCGGTCAGACCGACCTCTGCTGCAGGGATCTCATCTTTATATCTTGTATCAAGCAAGGTGATCTTTCCGATCCCGCTTTTTGATCCTGTCAGTGAAACAGCAGTATCCCTGGCATTCACTCCAATGGAAGAAATAATTCCGATACCTGTTACAAATACCCTTTCTGACATCGACAGTCAATCAGTTAAGTGGTTTAAGCTGCTGTATTGCAGTGAAGAATAAAAGGCAGAGGAATTTTTAGTTCTTCCCTGCTGAATTAATAAATTCTGCCATGCTCCTGACAGAGTAGAGGATCTTTTTACCCTCTTCGGCGGTTCTAATCTTGAGTCCGTAATTCTTGTCAAGAAGCACTGTCAGTTCCAGGGCATCTATTGAATCCAGTCCAAGACCTTCAAGGAACAATGGTGCGTCTTCATCAATGTTTTCGGGCTTCATCTCCGACAAATTCAGGGCAGCAATAATTTCTTCCTTAAGTTTGAGTATAAGCTGATCCATCTATAATGTTAGTTTTTGATATAAATTTCTGATACTATCAGGGTCAAAATTAATAAATCCCGATTCAGTTCTATCGGGCTTCCCGACTAAAAAGAGAAGAGACTCGAAATCAACACCTTCAAAATCGATCCAACCGCAGATACATCGTCTGACAATCCCCGAGGCAAAAAGGTCATTTACATAATTAACCAGGAACTCAGGATCGAACTTTTCAGCAATAAAGAAGCTGTTTTCTCCACTGAATTTATGTCTGATACAAATTTCACCGATAACAATATTTGGCAATGTATATACGAAGACAGATGGGCTGGGGAAGTAGTTATTTCTGTCGTTTAAAGCCGACTGATGGCGTCTGTCAGTATCAATGGAGGAGCCGGAATTCATCAGGATGATCCCTGTTTCTTCGTTGCTGTATTTATCCGTCAGGACTGAGTCGTTAAGCAGAAGTTCCGCTGTGAGGAAACCCAGTTTTGAAAGGTTATCCATTTTAAAAAACTTCGGATAACTTATTGAGAATCCGGTGTAGATTTCACTGAGAAGATCCAGCGGATCCTTCCCCTGATTGGTGAGAACGACCTTATCTTTTATGACAACCTCTTTCGCAGTTATTGAGCTGTAATTGCTGATAATGAGAGGTGTATTCATTTTCTGGAAAATAAGATTGCTGCATTGCACCCTCCGAATCCGGACGCTATTTTCAGGCAGTTCCGCAATTCTTTACCTGTGTTTCTGTCTATTACTGCGATTGGGTTTGATAATCCGGATTCATGATATCCAAGGGTATTTAACAGGATATTGTTTCTCAGAGAATAGACAGTCATAATTGACTCGATTACGCCTGCTGCTCCGAGCGTATGTCCCCAGTAGCCTTTAAAGCTGTTGACAGGCACGGTTTGTAATCCGGCCCTGGTGATGGCAATTGATTCCATCTCATCGTTGAACAGGGTGGCTGTTCCATGGGCTGAAATAAATCCGATATCGGAGGTTGTCCTGTCAAGGATTTTCTTTATCGCGAGAAACAATCCTTCGCCAGTCCGGGAAGGTCCTGAAATATGGTTCGCATCGTTTGTTGTAAATCCTTCTCCAATCATTACCGGTTCATGAGATCCGGAAAGGGTTTTATCAGATGTGAGGATAAGTGATCCGGAGCCCTCTCCAAGCGACAGCCCGTTCCTTTGTTTGTCGAACGGGCGACAGGGCCCGGCGCTCAGGGATTTAAATGAATTAAACCCTGAGAAAACAAATTCGGATATGATATCGGTACCATTAATGACAACGTTATCGTAATTTCCTGCCCGTATCAGTCTTGCTCCGGCGATAATTGCCTGTATGCCTGATATGCACGCGTTAGATATGACCAGTGGGGTATTTTTGAAACTAAAAAATTCCTGAAGTATCCGCGCTGCTTCCCACAGGTATATTCTTTTTTCCCCGAACTTTACCTTTTTGTCAATCTCAAGCAGATCAATATTACCCTTTGTGGTTGCCAGAATAAAGATGGTGCGTGGGTCTTCCGGATCAATACTGGTTCTGGCCAAAGCATCTTTAAGTGAACAGACCGCCATTTTCTCAAACCTGGTAAAATGTTCAGGATTTTCATATCCTGCGAATCTTTTATTCAGTTCTGCATCCTCAAGCAATGAAGCATAAAACGGAGCAGGAGATATGTAATCGAGTACATGATGCCGGATACCGGTTAATCCGGCAAGCATCTGATCCGCATTTGCGGAGGAAGTAAATCCCAGTGGGGTAATAATATTGTCAGAGGCGATGTAAACGTCCCGCATAAAGGTTAATTCTAATTCTCTAGATCAGGTTGAATTGATTTTTCCATTCAAGGTAGAATGAAGGGAAATTCAATAACAGTTCATGCTGAAGGTTCATAAATACCTGTGTGGTTGATCCCGTGGCTACAATTTCATGGCTTTTTTCATTGTATATACAGTATTTGAACACGGCTTTGGCTGCCTCGCAGTCGACATATTTAGTTTCCACAATTGCCGTATCGCCGAACAAAAGAGGCTTTTTATAATTACACTCGAGTTTTACTATGGGAACGAGTATGCCATGTCTGTAAAAATCAAGATATCCGATGCTGTGTTTCCTGCCAAAATCCTCTCTGCCGTCCTCGAAATACTTTATGTACTGACCATGCCAGACCACACCCATAGAATCAACATCGCTGAATCTTACTCTGATGAGGGTCTCGGTAATTAATAAAGGTTTACTCATGTAGTCTCACGGACCATTAATTATTTTTTTTCTATCCAGCTTCTGTAGAAACAAATTAGTCAGTGTTAACAGCGGAAAATAAAAGCCCTCCCCAAATGACTATCTTGGGGTTGTTAACCTGTGAAGCGATAACTGCAGGATTTGATTTTCAGAAAGTCAGGAATTACTTTATTTTTTCCAGGTTTTCATTATTAAATAAACAGAGCTGGCCCAGTAATTACGGAAACCTATACCTGTAACCGGGGCGGTTTTCTTACTGCAATCAATGATTTCTTTGGTTTTCAGATCAAAGAAGCAAACGTAGTAGCTGGCCGTTTTTTTAGATTTATTAAGATTTTCCGCGATAAAGATCAATCCCGTTCCTGTCTTATCTTTCACGTTATATTTCTTAATCACTTCGCTGACCTTATCCTTTTCAAAACTGTAGTCATTTGACACTATAAGTTTTGAAGGATCAATTTTTGAGTTAAATTCATTTGCAGGGTCGATATCATTAATAACTTCAGGAATGTCGAAAAATTTGCTGATATCAAATTTTGCCCGCTCGGTAATAACGAGAGTATTAATCGACCTGAGATATTGGTTTACAATAACGGCAGGGTCTTCCGTGGCAAGGGTAAACTTGGCAAGCGTATAATCTATTCCAAGCCACACGACGCTTTTTACATCTGAGGTATTCTTATTTCCCTGTGCGGATGTAATTGCTGAATATCCGAAGACAAGAGCCATACTGAGTATTAATATTCCTCTTTTCATATCTTCTAATTTTTAATCTGTTAGCAACGGCAAATTTATTAAATATTTATACAATAAGGTCCGCCGAAACGGAAGAATTGTTCTCTATTCCCGCCATCTGTTTACCTGTTATCTATAAGTTTCACAGGCTTTCTGCTTAAGGCAGGGAATTTTAATTTATTAATAAATTCTGCTGTTCTGAAAGCAACGTTGGGTGCGACCCTGAGCTTAGCCCTGAAATGGTCTTTTATGATCTTCTCGAATGCTTCAGTTGTGTTTTCAGATTCCACATAGATCAGTATTTCATCGACCCCCATCTGATTTGTCGTTATTTCAACGACATAGTTTTTCACGTTGTCGATATTTTCCAGAATATCATAGAGAGCAGGGGGATATAATGTTGTTCCCTTGTATTTTATCATTTGATTTTTCCTTCCGATGACCGGACCTACCCGAAAGGTATTTCGTCCGCACGGACATGGTTCATAATGACCTGAGCACAGATCGCCAGTTTTGAATCTGAGCAGAGGCATTCCTTCTACTCCTAGTGAAGTAATAGTTAGTTCGCCTGTTTCTCCGGGTTCCACTGGATTGTCATTATCATCAAGAAATTCTGCGATGAGCATTTCAGGATGATGATGCCCTCCATTGCCATAACGGCATTCGGTGAATGAAGCGGCCATTTCGGTGGAAGCATAGGTTGAACAGAGCTTCAGTTCCGGCCATTTTTCATTTATCTTTCTGCCAAGTGTATTGAATGAAAAGTCGGGGTTCCGGAGCGAATCTCCGATGCATACTGCCTGTCTGAGGCTGGAGGAGTGATAGTCGATCCCGTTTTTTTCAGCATATTCGATAATATTGAGGAGGAATGAAGGCACCGCGATAGCTACTGTCGGCGAGAACCTGTTTATCGTGTCCCACTGCATTTCCGGGATTCCGTTTCCAACACGGATCATCCCTGAGCCCAGCCTTCTGGATCCCAGAAAATATGCCATTCCGGCCATAAATCTGCGGTCAATGGTTGTCATAAGCTGAAAGATATCCTTCCTGGAGCATCCGGCGCATACGAAGCCCAGATATTCGTTGTATGCAAGCCTTTTCAGGTCATTTTCCGTCATGACATAGGTCACCGGGTTTCCGGATGTTCCGGATGTTGTGAGATAATCGATTATTTTGCTCTGATCGACACAGATAAATTCATTGGTGAAATTCTGAAGATCTTCTTTCCTGGTCACAGGCACATTTCTGAGGTCCTCAAGGCTGTTGATTCTGTCAAAATCCAGATTATTGGAAGCGAACAGCCGCTGGTAAAACCCGGAGTGAAGCTTAAGATACTGAAGCTGGCTTTTCAGAGCTTGTTCCTGATATGATCTGATCTCTGAACGACTTCTTTTTTCAATTTGCCTGGTTGTCATGTTTAATTTTTTTATCCATCTCCTGATATTCCTTTTTCAGTCTGTTTATCTGATCCTCGCCGGCAACTTCCTGTGTAAGCGCCATTTTGAAATACTTGCCTGCCTTATCGAAATTTTCCATCTTCCGGTAATAACTGGCAAGATGGGAGTAGGTAAGGTAGAAATGAGGGTTCGTAAGAATATATTTTTCTTCAAAACCAGGAGGCAGTGATTCATTATTTTGAGAGTATGATCTGAGAGTTTCTGTCATTTTGCCGAATTCCGCAAAATCAGAATATTCTTTTGAAAGCAGGAATGAGTCAGCAGGCACATTCAGTTCACTGACAGATATTTCATGATCCGATTTAATATCTTCACGGGTAAGAGAGAATACTTTTTCAAGATCATATGCGACATATTTTCCCAACTGGAACGGGCCAGTTGAGACCCAGACCAGATTTTTTCCTGGTTTGAAAACTACCGAATGGTGGGCAATAAGCTGATTGATCGCGAGAGGATTACCCATACCCGGATCCGAATCTTCCAGCCCGTATCTGTCGCGAAGCAGATTGACAGCATCATCAACATCAAATTTATTATTCCGTGCGAGAAGCTCTTTGACACGCTCATACCTTAACCTGCTGTCTGATCCCCTGATGTTTTCAATGTTGGCTTTGTCATTTCTGAATACTTCACCCTGAAAATGATTGGCGCAAATTATCTGACAGGTTTCGGGCCAGACAATATCTATTTTTGCAGGAGATTTTTCAATAATTGCTGTTTTGTTATCCTTTGCCGATCCGATAAGTATTGATTCGGAGACGAACATTTTTCTTTTCTTAGCTATCACATAAGCCTGTTCTATGGTCTCGGAATACTGCAGGATTTCTCTGGCGAGAATTGTGACTGGTGTTGATGCCTGAAAAGGTATTGATGATTTAGCCGCATTAAGTGTTACCGTAAGACCTTTTTCATTCATTCCTGAAACCACACCGATCATATCTGCCCAGGTTATCATCATGAATCTGTAACCTGATGAAGGTTTATAAAAGCAGACAATCTTGTTCTCGGCAAATTTCGGACCCATATAAAAGTCGAAATTCCTTCCGACTATCAGAGAAGAATCAGAGCTTTTCGCGTTCCAGACGGAGAATGAGGTACAACCCACCAGATTCAGTCCCATCAAAGCGTGACCGATGTCATGGGCAGCGTGATAGTTTAGTTGTCTCTGATATCCGGAACCAATAAAATCATAATCATGGGAACAGAAAAATGAAGTTCCGTATATTTCCTGTTTATATTCTTCCGGTATATTCTTATCGAGGTTACGGTCAAACCAGGCTGTGAAGTATTTTAAGAAGTTGAGGTATCCAGGTGAAGGCACCAGTTTCCTGATTTGTTCAACAAATACGGATTCCTGGTAATCAAGCAGTTCGCGGGTGAGACTGCCGAAGGCTGCTCCCCGTTCAAACGGATCGCCTTCGATATACATCTCCCACAATCCTGATTCACTTTTCCTGAGCCAGTTGTTGCCGACAAAAAATGTTGTTTTTCCGACTTGTTCCCGGGGCCTTTCGATGGCAGAGGTATCCTTGATCTTTGGTGGATGGCTTATTCCTGTCAGGAGGAGCCAGCACACGAAAAATGCCACAATTGAGATGACAATTGCGAGCAGCCACTTAAGTACTTTAAAGAATTTTCTCATTTTTTCAGGCTTCACTCATCTTTTGAAGAAGATACTTTGATCCGATCAATTCGCTGCATGTCATTACAGAGCATATTGTTACCCCAATTACTCCGTGTACGTTAATGTTCTGTCCGGTAAGCAGGAGATTTTTTACGTTTGTCCTGGGCAGCAGCATTGTCCGGAGAGGATCGTTATAGTCCTTCAGCAGGCCGTAGATCGAACCCCTGTGAGTTCCGATATAGTCCCTGTAAGTAAGCGGGGTTGAGGTATAATATGCTTTGATCTTATTTCTGATCCCCGGGAAATCCTGTTCAAGCACATTCAGCAGTTGTTCAGCCCTTTGTCTTTTAAATTCCCTGTAATCATCACCTCTGTGTTCAACTGAGGTATTTTCCCAGGGTGCAACATCGGCCCATTTCATAAATGTGTTGATAATGATGGCATCAGAATACTTTTCATCACCTGATTTTGGCGTGATATGCATCATGTATCCCCTTGGCCAGTTCTTTTTTGTATACGCGGGGCCTTCCCATACATTATCCGTTTTATAAACATAGAAATTGGTATTCAGGTATTCAAATGATCTCTCCTTCATTGCAAGATAAAGGGTGAAGATACCATACGTGTCTTCTATCGCTGATAGTCTCTTCTTAAATGCAGGTCTGAATGGAACATTACCTGATATTTTCAGGAGTGTTTTGGGATGAATATCAGAGATAAAATATTCACCTTCAATTTCTTCTTTGTTGTTTATTTTAACAGATTTGAGCAGCCCCGATTCAAAATCCAGATTAGTAACTTCAGCTTCAGTCATAATAGTTCCACCGTTTTCAGTTATGTACTGTTTTAGCAGATCGCTGATCTGTGATCCGCCACCTACAAAACGATAGGCGCTTTCGGTATATGATGAATGTATTATGAGAGGAATGTACATTGGCGTTCTTTCCTTAACACCTGCATATAGCGGAGAAATGCCTGCCAGAACGCTTCTGAGCTTCGGATCGTCGGTGATTGATTCTATAAATTCATAAATACCTCTGCTATAGTAATTAATATATCTTGTTGATTGGCTGGAATAATCCCGCAAATTGTAAAGATCGACCGAATTGCTGATCTCCTTCATTTTACCGGTATATTTCAGGAGAGCTTCTTTCTGACCGGGAAATGATCGGAGGAGGGTATCTGTAAAGTTGTCATATCCCATGGCGAATTTGTATTCTTTATCACCGTACAGTATGGTTTCATAGCCGTTTTCATCCATTCTTCTGAGCTCCAGGTTCCCGGTCAGTTTGAAATATCGGAAGAACCTGTTCAGAACCTGTCCTTCATCCATGCTTCCAATGTAATGCATGCCGGTATCGAATACAGTGTTATTCCTTTTGAATGTCTGGAGACAACCGCCGAGTTGCTTGTTTTTCTCGACAATGCAGACATTATATCCTTCTTTGCTAAGAATATAAGCGCATTGCAATCCGCCAAGACCACTGCCTATTATTACAACGTCATATTTCATGAGACAGACATAAAAAGGGATATTTAAGCATTACGTATTTTGTTAAGAAGATCATGCATATTTATTATTTTGCTGCAGGCCAGTACTGAGCTTATTGTTACTCCAAGTATTCCATGAACATTAATATTCTGTCCGGTCATTATCAGGTTTGGTATTCTTGTTTGGGGGATTAAAAAAGACTCTATCGGTTTATTATAGTCTTTGACCACCCCAAATGCAGAACCGGCTCTTGTCCCTGTGTAGTCGCGCCAGGTAAGAGGTGTTGAGGAATATGTTGAATCCACACAACTCCTGATTCCCGGAAATTGTTTTTCCAGTCCGGTCATAAGGGATTCGCTTTTTTCCTTTTTAAACCGGAGATAATCATCACCCCGATGTCCCGTAAAGGTATTTTTCCACTTTTCCACTTCATTATAACTCATGTAGGTGATTGCAGAAGCATTTTCCGCATAGTATCCTGCATGAGAGCTTGCCACGGTATTAAATAGAAAAACCTGTGGCCAGGCAGATGGATTATAGTCACTGGCAACCCATGCATTATCCTGATTATAGTGGTAGAGGTTATAATTCAGATATGGAAATGTATTCTTTTTGAAAACCATATATAGGGTGAACATCCCCAGTGTATCATCAAGACCTTTGATCCGTTCGGCAAGGATCCTGATACTTCTCTGTTGCCCGAGCATTTTCATGATATCCTCCGGGTGAGTATTTGATATAAAGAATTTCGCTTCCAATATCTCACCGGTATGAAGTTGAATGGCTTCAATATGATCATTCTTTGTGATCAGCTTTTCTCCTGCAGAATTTTTAAGTATTGTTCCTCCGTCATTTATGATGTTATCGGCAAGCACATCGACGATTGTGTGACTACCACCAACTATTCTCCAGGCGCTTTCAATGAAAGAGTTATTAATTACAGCCTGAATCATCAGAGGTGTTGTCTTTCGATCCCCGGCATACATTAAACTATTTCCGGCGAGGATGTTCCGCAACCTGTCGTTACCTATTACAGACCTGATGTAATCGGCAGCTCCTATACCCAGGGATTCATTATCAAAGAACGAGTAAGGTTTATCCGACAGGTTATATAAGGAGATTGATGAACAAATGTCTTTTATTTTCTGAAGATATTGGTTGAGGCCGTCTCTTTCTCCCGGGAAATGTCTGAGAAGGGTTTCCCTGAAGTTTTCGTGGCCCATTGCCAGTTTATATCGCGCTCCGGGGAAATTTATTACATCGAATCCATCTTCATCAAGCTTACGGAAGCTGATCCTGTCAGTGAGTCCGAAATACCGGAAATACTGATTAAGTATCTGATTCTTTTCGAGACTTTCAGTATAATTCAGACCAGTGTTGAAGATGCAGGCCTTTCTTCCGAAAGTCTGAAGTGATCCTCCTAGTTTTGAGTTCTTCTCAAGTAAACAAACATTATAGCCTTCCTTGCTTAAAATATTTGCTGATAACAAGCCTCCCAGACCACTCCCTATTATGATAATATCAAATTTCATGAATTTCCACTGCCTCAATGATATTAAAGGTTAGCAAAGTTAACAAATCACGCTTATCTTTGCGAAGCGCTTATAAAAAATCACATTGAACGATCGTATTGTTATTGTGTTTATTAGTAGGAGATAACTGTTGCTGGCAGGCGTTTTAAAAATTTAATCTTGAATGATCAAAGAGGATAATTTTGAGGATATACGTCCATATTATGACGATGAGGTGAATCAGGCCCTTAAACGGATAATTTCACATCCGTCATTTAATTCGATTATGGAATTTTTCTTCCTTGAAGAGGATAGAGAAAAGATGAGAAACACTTTATCGGAGATTCATTCTGCACATGATTTCCAGATTAAGTTCATGCATCCTCTGGTTTACTCTGTAATCAGAAAAACGTCAGATGGTCTGACTTCGGATGGTTTTGACAAGCTCATACATGGCAAGTCATATCTTTTTGTCGGAAATCACAGGGATATAGTCCTGGATTCTGCCATACTTCAGGCGCTTCTGTGCGATTTAAAACACAATACTTCTGAAATCACATTCGGAAGCAATCTGATGATAAATCAGTTTGTGATTGACCTTGGAAAGGTGAACAAAATGTTCAAAGTTGTCAGAACCTGTGATAAAGCTGAATTTATAAAGCAGTCAAAGATCCTTTCATCTTACATGAGGCAGGCAATAACAGTCAGGGGTAGTTCCGTATGGATCGCGCAGAGATCCGGCAGGACAAAAGACGGAAGTGACAAAACGGAGCCAGGCTTGCTTAAAATGTTCAATATGAGCAGCCGGAACGAGTACCCTGATTCATTTAAGGAATTGAATATATTGCCGGTGTCAATATCATACGAATATGAACCTTGCTGCGCCTTTAAAATAAAGGAACTGATGGAAACATCTGTTAATGGCACTTATAAGAAAAAGCCGGGTGAGGATCTGAACAGTATAATCTCGGGAATCACGCAACCAAAAGGCAGGATAAACGTAGTTGCCTGCAGACCATTGAATGAATGGGCGTTCCAGACTGAAGAACATGATACTCTCAATAATAAAATAATCAATCTTGCCCTGGCGATTGACAGCGAGATATTCAGAAATTTCAAACTCTGGCCAAATAACTATATGGCCTTCGACTTGTTATCAGACAGCCGGATATACAATGGATATTATACATCGGATAATATGAAGGAGTTTCTTAATTATATGGAGACTCAAACGGCAGGTATAGAGGGAGATAAAAGTAAAATAAAAGAATTTTTCCTGAAGATTTATGCCAATCCGGTAATTAATTTCCGGGAACATGTTTAGGAACTGTTTTATACTTGAGTAAATAAGATATTCCGATTCAGAAACAGAGATGACCAGATTCTTGTTACTGATACTGGTCTTACTTCTGGCTCAGATTTTTCAGGGCCATGCTTCCGGACAAACCCGGATAAAAGGCAGGATCACTGATGATCAGACATCGGAGCCGGTAGCGTTTGCCGATATAATATTTAAAGGAACCACTACAGGTGTTAAATCAGGGTTTGATGGCACCTTTTCAATTTCCGGAAAAACTTCCGTCGATTCATTAATCGTTTCATTCATCGGTTATGAACGCAAAACAATTGCGATCATACCGGGAACCGATTCTGTCATTAATGTTCAGCTTCATCCGGCAGTGTATGCGCTTCAGGAGGTGAAAATCCTGCCCGGAGAAAATCCTGCCCATATTCTGCTCCGAAAATTCTGGGGGTCAAGAGATCGTAACGGTATAAATAATCTTTCATCATATCAGTATGAAAACTATTCAAAGACCTTGATTTATTTGCGGAAACTGGGGAATAAGGGGAACAATCCGGGAAGAAAGGGGCTGCTTGCAGACGAATTTGAGAAGTATTCAATAAAAGGAGTCGGGATCTCGCCTGTTCTTCCATCATATTTTACAGAATCTTTAAGTGATAACTATATATCAGGTAGTCCGAAGAGGGTTTATACCCATATAAAGGCAACCAGATCGGAAGGTCTTGCATTTGAGAATACCGATCTGCTGGCTCAGCTGGTTTCAAGGCAGGAAAATTTTTATTTTCCCGGCAACACGATCGAGATAATGAACAAAAGTTTTATTTCTCCTCTCTCCAGAACCGGCTTGTTGTATTATAAATATTATCTTCTGGACAGTCTGTTCCTTGACGATAAATATTTTTGCTATGAAATTCAGTTCAGGCCCAAGAGAGAAGAGGACCCCGTGTTCCATGGAACTTTCTGGTTAAATGATACCACCTTTGCATTGAAAAGGATCTCGGTTACCATAGATGATAAAGCTGAACTGAACTTTATAAACCGACTTGTAATCCAGCAGGATTATGAACCCTACGGTTCCGGGGCATGGTTTCCGGTAAGGACACGGCTGATGGCTGACGCTGTAAATATTTTCGCTAGCAACTTTTCTCAGAAATCCGGCATGATTGTTAATAAACCAATTGAACCCGGAAAATTCACGTCAGAGATAAGGGTAAGTAATAACGACACTAAAACAGAAAACAAATACTGGGATTCAAACAGAAAGATTGCCTTCGACAAAACAGACAGTCTGGTGCTGAAACGGATCGATTCGCTAAAGAACAGTAGCAGGATCAGGCTGGCTGCAAAGCTGGTGGAAGCTGCTGTGAAAGGGTTTTACAATACCGGATGGCTTGAACTGGGACCGTATATCCTTTTATATAATCACAATAAAGTTGAAGGCAGCCGTTTCAGGATCGGTGGGAGGACAAACATTCAGTTCAGTCAGAACTGGGTCCTTGACGGCTATCTGGCCTATGGTTTTCTGGATAACCGGATTAAAGGTTCTATAAAGACAGAATACCTCCTTAACAAAGAGCTCTGGGCCAAAGTGGGCTTTCAGTACAAGTCAGATGTTGAGCATGTTGGAGCGCCCGATGAATTTCTCTTTCCGGATGCCTTCCTGGAATATGTTTCCTCATCTGGTAACGCCGGGATGATGGACAGGTCAAGGATTGTCAGAACATGGATGGAATCCGACCTCTCATTCGGACTCACTGGTAGAATTACCCTTACACGAAAAAGTTTTAATCCGGCGGGAGAGGATTATTATTTTGCCTGGTATTCTGACAACAACAGAACCGTTAAATCGACCGGTTACTTATCAGGCGAGCTCTCTGTCCTTCTCAGATATCAGCCGAAAGCGGTTTATGTGATTGACGGGATCAGAAGATTTCCTGTCAATTTTAATAAATACCCTGTTTTAAGTTTTGAATATATCCGGGGACTTAAAGGATTTCTCGACGGCGACTTCATGTATAACAAAATACGTGCAGGGATAACACATAACTTTAATTTAGGCGGCCTTGGAAGTATTGGATATGATGTCACTTACTCAAAAGTATTTGATCAGCTGCCTTATCCGCTTCTGATAACCCTGGCAGGCAACCAATCTGTTTTCAGGACAAACCGTACCTACAATCTAATGAACTATGGCGAGTTTGTTCAGGATGAAGTTTTAGAATTGAATTTATCATACCACATGAATGGGCTGATATTCAATAAATTGCCATTACTGAGGAAGCTTCAGTGGAGAACAGTCGCCGGAGGACGTGTCGCATTCGGTAGTTTCAACGGTAAACTAAACGGTTTCTATGATGAATTAAATAACCGGAATGCAATATTACCTGATTCGATAAACGGTAATCCCCTGACCAGATTCAATTCCCTGTCATATGATAAACCCTACGCCGAAATCTCATATGGAGTAGAGAATATCTTCAAATTTCTGAGAATCGATTTTATTCACCGGCTTACATGGCTCGAAAATGCTGATGTCAGAAAATTCGGATTAAAGGTCAGCGGGGTTTTCAGATTCTGATTTTCCCCCGCATACAGGCTTAATCATCGCTCTTATCAGGGGAATGACAATCCTGCTTTCTAAGCAGATAAAGGATATTGGATGTCAGATTGGTTTCGTCAATAGTTTCCAGTTTCATATTATTTCCGGCAGCAATTTCTCTGATCTTTTCCGAAGAGAAGAAATACAGTTGTCTGTTAACCGATTTGTTAAAACCTGATCTTGTTGAGAAGAACTCAGTATACCTTGTTCCTAAGTGTCGTTTTTTAAGAGCAGTATCGGCATCTCTGATAATGATTATTCCCCCCGGCTTCAGGCGTTCAATACATTTCCCGAGTAACTCTTCCTGTTTGTCCTCCGGAATATAATGAAGCATGTCATAAAGGATGAATACGTCAGCTTCAGGATACGCATAATTCAAAGCATCAGATGACACAAAATTTATACGTGGTGTTCTGGATATGCAGTTTTCAGCCAGCCGTATTTTATCTGCATCATAGTCGATGCCAAGGATTTCCCTTGAACCTGATGTAAATCCAAGCATATATGAAACCAATCCATAGCCGCATCCTATATCAACGATAAATGCGTCACGCGGAATAACCTTATTGACAGAGGTATAGCTTTTTTCAAGGTGAAGTTTGACCCTTACATACCATTCAAGAACCGGCCCCTTATAAATATAGTTCCTGATGAGCATTTTACGGAAGTGCTGCGGGGTTTCCAGTTCCTGTCTCATCTGCCTGAATTCTTCCCTGAGATATTTTTGCAGGGCCTTTGTACGCTCATGGTAATCGTTGCCGAAGTTCGGGTCGTCGGGTTTTATTCTCGGAAGGATCTTTAAGGTCACGGTACCGCTTTTAAGGTGATTTTCTCCTTTTGTCATGCAATATCCGGCTCCGTGAATTACGACAGGCAATATATCCAGGTTGAGTTTTTCAGCCAGAAGGAAGGCTCCTTTGTGGAATCGTTTTATGGATGAATCAGGCGAACGTGTGCCTTCAGGAAAGACCAGTATGGAATATCCCTCCTCAGCTTTCTTTCTTAGCTTATCGATCAGCAATTCATATCCATTTGTCACAGAGTAGAATCCGAGATAGCGGATGACCAGAGCATAAACCGGATTGTTCCAGACCCATGAGGTGGTCAGAACTATTATTTTATGACTTTGCGACAGGAGAAGCGGCAGATCAAGGTGAGACTGGTGATTGGCAATAATTACGGCTGGCTTATTGAAATCCTCATTCGTTTCATTGATGGTCCTGGTTTTGATACTTATCATGCCATAAGATGCAATCCGGATGAGTATATATAAGCCGCGGTGAAGTATCCTTCTTTTTATTTTTGATGAAAGAGGGAGAGGGAATACAATGAAAAACAGTAGGTTCAGCATGATGCACATTAACAGCCCTGTTGAAAGGGCGATTATTGTGCTCAGAATATCTTTAATCGTTAACGGGAGAGTCCTTCTCTTTCCCTTTTTCCTGACCAGCCATCTGAAAAGTACCGGTTCAAGCAGGAAGGAAAGCAGAACTACGTTTAAAAGTCCTATGACTGAAATAATGGCAATGGAATTAAGGGCAGGGTGCCTGGCAAGAATTAATACTCCTACCCCGATGATTGTAGTAGCGGAAGACAGAAAAATGGAAGTTTTATACGCGCTGAGATCCTTTTGTCCGTATTTGTATTCGAGCAGCAGCCCCTGCATCATTAAGATACTGTAATCAACGCCGAGGCCGAAGATAAAGGTTGATACTATAATATTGAAAATATTGAATTTTATTCCTGTAATACCCATGAATCCCAGTGTCCATACCCAGCTTACCAGCATCGGGATTGCTGCAATGAGCCCTGTTTCAAATCTCCCCATCGCTATTATCAGGGTCAGAGTGACAAAAATAAGGCACAAATTTACAAGCAGGCTGAAATCCTTCCTGATGTCATCTACAATCCTGTTGGTCAGCTCATTGGTATCAAGTATTATCACGTTCTTTTCACCAGTCAGGGCGGAGGCTACCTCAGGTCTGTCGGCATTATTCACTTTTACCATCGACATCACATAGTATTTGCCGTTGATCAGGGCGATCATGTCATTGAGAAAGAGGGTCTTTACTGCATTGAATGCTTCAGGTCCTGCCGGTGTGAAATCCTTATCAATGGTCGAAAAGAAACCGCTGAAAGCAGTTTTATTAAATCCTGCCTGACTGCCTTTTTTAAGGATAATATTTTTCACTTTTTCCTTTCTGTCACCTGACCAGAAATTGTTCCATTTCTGAATACGCGCTCTCTGGGTTGAATCATTTATGAGCAATACCCCGGCATTTGTATAGTTTTTAATAATCTTCTGTTCTTTAAGCTTCCTGAGTACTTCAGCTACATCCGTATTAACTGACAGCGCCTGGTCCAGATCTTTACCTGCTGAAAATACATAGATGGATTTTAATGACAGATCACTGACTTTTCCCAGGTCCTTTTCAGCTCTCTTCAGATTGGGAGAAAGGTAATTCATGGAATTCATGTCAGTTTCAAATTTTTCTCCCTTATTGAAGAAGATCATGAGAATTGTTACAGCAATTATTACCAGTATGGTATAGCGAGGCACGTTGCTCTCATTGGAGAAGATCCTGTATGCAGAGGATCCCTTTTCCGGTGCAGGTTGATCGCTTTCCTTGCCGATGAGCTGAGGAAGAATTACCAGGGCAAAAAATGCCGCTCCCAGAATACTGAAACCTGCAAATAACCCCAGGTCTTTCAGGACTTCTGATTTGACAAGGAGAAGACTGAAAAAGGCAACTGAGGAGGTGACTGAACAAAGAATCAATGGCAGAGATATATCTTTCAGCACCTGTGAAACCGATTTTTTTGCGCCGTAAAGGCTGTAGAAATACAGTGCGTAATCAACTATTATTCCGAGCAGTACCGATCCTATTGATAACCCGATTGTTGAAATCTTTCCCTTGATAAGATAAATTAATGCCAGAGCAATTATTCCTCCGAATACTGCCGGCAGAAAACTTATGAATGGAATAAATTTACTCCTGAAGAAGAATCCGACAAAGAGTAAGATAGCTATGATTGCAACTGTAACTGTAACTGCAATATCTTTTTTTATCTGATCAGCATTCCCCACGGCTATGGCAGGTGATCCGAAATATTCCGCCTTTATTGAATTTCCATGTTTTGCCTGAAGCGTCTCCAGCAGTTTATCCAGCTTTCTGAAGAGTGCTGCATTTTGACGTGTTTCGCTTGCAGGGCTTACCGGGTTAAGAAATAGCAGGAGATTTTTTTTGTTATTACCAAGAATATATCCGTTTACGATATCGAAGTTCTCTTCAGTACGTAGCTGTTTCATCTTTAACAGAGCTATCGCACTGATACCCGTAGGATCTTTTAATATGTATTTTTTCAGACCGAAACCGGCAGGGCTGATTAGTGTCCTGAAATTCTTTTCCAGTGAATTTGTTATTGACTCTTCAGTCAGGAGGCTGTCTATCCTGATGTAGTCTTTATCCTCGAGAAAGATCGGAAGATTGTCATAGATCATGTCGACAGCACCGGATGCAACACTTTCATCGATGCGCAATGTGGATTGCATCAGGTACTTTGAAAAACGATCCGTTTTCAATGAGTCTGTCAGCTCATCTGCAAAAGCAGTTAATATGCCAGGATCGGCAGATTTGAGACTGTCAGCATTGAATATATTGATTATTAACTTATTAACGAATTGTGAGTTTCTTAAAATTGCTGAAGTTTTTTCATTCTCTCCAATGAAAGATTTGGAGATGTCCTCTTCCAGAACAATTCTGGAGCCTGCATAGACAGCCAGAATAATTGTCACAGCATTAAGCGCTGTAAATAACAGCTTATTATTTCTGAAGAATTTATATATGACCTGAAAAAGACCCATCACTGTATTGTCTTAGCTTTTGTTTTTTCTTCTTACAAGATTCAAAATAGTATATGATAATAATGCAGAAAAAACGGCCATTACAACGGCAAGTGTTATACTGCCGACAAGATACTGCATAAAGTTGTTTTGAAACGATTTGATTGTCAGTCCGGAATCGAATTTAATGATATTTTTGCTACTCATTACAATGCCTCCGGTAACATAGCTCAGGTACAAAATAAGCGGGATCATCGGGGGAATACTGATATTGGCGGCGACCGCCGTAATAAGTTTACTCAATCTGAAAATATGAGCCAGGGCGATTGCAGTTAGCAGCTGGAAACCCCAGATAGGCAATATACCTGTGAATATTCCCAGAGCTATTGCAAGAGATATATTGATATTTGACTCCCTGCTCTTCAGTATATGTTTATTAATAAATTCTCTTCTATTCTCTCGTTTCAGATACTTCAGAAAATAGAATGGTTTGACATATAAAAAAGCTATAAAAACCAGCACCGTATTAAGCAGACTTATCCGTGCGAAGTCCTTGAAAGGGCGGAAATGGCTGATGCGCTCTTTTCCTGAAGGATAATATACTTTTACAGGAACGCTTTCCACATTAATACCTTTCCATGCTGTCCTTACAAGTACTTCCAGTTCGAATTCATACCTGTTAGTGTAGAATTTCATGTCGGCAAGCAGTTTCACAGGATATAGCCTGAACCCTGTCTGCGTGTCGGGTAGTTTTATGCCTGTCAGGACTCTGTACCAGAAATTTGAGAATCGGTTTGCAAAACTGCTTCCTTTGGACAGATCTTCCGGCACAAGATTTCTTGCTCCGACAATCAGTGAGTCAGGTTTCTCTTCTGCCCTGGCGGCAAGAGTGAGAATATCTTCAGGAAAGTGCTGCCCGTCGGAGTCGATAGTTATGGCATAGGAATGACCTCTAATCAGTGCAGCTTCAAGTCCTTTCTTTAGAGCATATCCTTTTCCGCGGTTTTTCTCGTATGAGATAACAGTAAGGAAATTATACCTTGACAGGATATTTTTTGTGTCATCGGTCGATCCGTCATCGACAATAATAAGATTGCCGGTGATCTTCAAAATGTCTCTGATCACCTTTTCAAGTGTGCCCGCATTATTATAGGTCGGAAGAATCACACAGTAATCCGTCTCCATCGTAAATCATCTGTTTATTTTCTTCACAGCTCCAAGCAGCCAAATGTAATTATAAATTGTGAACCTCAGTGATTGCTGCTAGAATTACATCGTGGCATAACAGGTCTCAAAGCCTTAATCAGTCTGCCAGTGGGATAATTTCTGACCTTCTTTACCACTGGTGTTGTTCCTTGTTTCTTCCTGCCTGAAGAAATCATTTTTCAGAAAGTATTAGTAAGAGCCTGATGAATGCGTCATTAAAATCATTTCAGAAATTAACATATTTCAATAAGTTTGTTTGCTGTATTTTTGAAAAAATTCTTCCTGTTTTAGTTAATATTACAGATCAGGGATGTTTTTTTTGAAATATTGGATATCTGATTATTAATCGTTTTATTATCAGATACGAGAAATAAACAGATGAGTATATTAATTTTATATTGAACTCACATTAAAAGGATGTTAAAAATTGGAGATCGCTTTATTTCCGCTGATGATTTTCAGGCAATTCTATTGGGGGAAGAAAGCATAGAAATTTCGGAACAGGCAAAGGAGAGGGTTGAAAAAAGTTTCAGGTTTCTCGAGTCTTTTTATCAGAATAAAGTCATTTATGGTATAAATACCGGTCTGGGTCCGATGGCTCAGTATAAGATTGATGAGGATGACAGGATCAATCTTCAGTATAATGCGATCAGGAGCCATGCTGCCGGTAGCGGATCTCCTGTTGATCCCCTTTATGTGCGGTCGTCACTGATTGTACTGTTGAATAATCTGCTGAAAGGCAATTCAGGGATCTATCCTGAGGTAGTATTTCTGATTCTGGAGTTTATCAACAGAGGGATAACGCCTGTTGTGCCTGAGCATGGCGGTGTCGGGGCCAGCGGAGATCTTGTTCAGATGGCTCATATTGCACTTTCGCTGATCGGAGAAGGAGAAGTTGTACATGAAGGTAAAAGGGTGCCTGCAGCCCGGGTATTTGCCACTACCGGTCTTAAGCCGGCGACAGTCAGGATAAGGGAGGGCCTGTCTCTGATAAACGGAACCTGTTTTATGACAGGAACTGGAGTTGTGAATATCATCCATGCCAGGAATCTTATTTCATGGACCATCCTGGCCTGTGCTATGATAAACGAGGTTGTCAGCTCCTTTGATGACAGCTTTTCGAAGGAACTGAATCAGGTTAAGCTTCATGAAGGTCAGAACGATGTTGCCGGGATAATGAGAAAAATACTGGCCGACAGCGGGTTGATCAGCAAGAGAGAAGAATTCCTGTACAATGGAGAAACGGAGTCCAAGCCCATTATGACCAAAAAAGTACAGGAATATTATTCCATCAGGTGCGTACCTCAGATCATAGGGCCAATTCTTGACACATTAAGATATACGGAGAAGGTGGTTCTGAATGAAGCAAATTCTTCCTGCGATAATCCGGTTATTGATCATGTAAACCGGAATATATTTCATGGAGGCAACTTCCATGGCGATTATGTGTCTTTTGAGATGGACAAGCTGAAGATAGCTGTGACAAAACTTTCCCTTCTTATTGACCGACAGATCAATTTTCTGATGAACGATAAGCTTAACGGTATTTTACCGCCATTTGTGAATCTTGGTAAACTTGGGGTGAATTTCGGCATGCAGGGGGCTCAGTTCACGTCCACTTCAACTGTTGCAGAGAACCAGTCATTGTCCTTTCCTCATTATCTCCATTCCATTCCTAACAATAACGATAATCAGGACATAGTAAGTATGGGCACAAATGCAGCGCTGATGACAAAGAGGGTCATCGATAATTCATTCCAGGTGCTTGCTATTGAGATGCTTAGTCTGATTCAGGCTGTCGACTATCTAAGGATTGATGACAGGCTATCTGCAAAGACAAAGGTTGTGTATTCCGGGCTCAGAAAAGTGGTTCCGAAGTTTGGGGATGACACAATCAAATATTTTGAATTAGAAAAAATTAAAGATTATATTTGCAGCCATTATATAAACCTGTAGATTGTTAATTGAATCTTTCTTGCTAATAAGATGAGGTATGCGCTGGTTACCGGAGGATCTAGAGGCATTGGTAGGGCAGTTTGTGTTAAGCTGGTAAATCTCGGGCTCCATATTCTAATTAACTATAAGTCAAACGAAAAAGAAGCAACGCAGACGCTTGCATTGGTGAAACAGGCTGGAGGAGATGGTACACTCATTCAGTTTGATGTTTCCGATCCTGCACAGGTTGAGAAAGCAGTCGATAGCTGGAGCAATGATCATAAGGACGAATATATTGAAGTCCTTATCAATAATGCCGGAATCAGAAAGGACGTATTGTTGATGTGGATGGAGGATGAGCAATGGCATGATGTTATAAATACCAATCTTCATGGTTTTTTTTATCTGACCAGGGCGCTCATAAAAAATATGCTGGTAAACAAGTACGGACGTATAGTTAATATTGTCTCATTATCAGGTCTGAAAGGCTTGCCCGGACAAGTAAACTATTCAGCAGCCAAAGCAGCTGTCATCGGAGCTACAAAGGCTTTAGCCCAGGAGGTTGGTAAAAAGAATGTGACAGTTAATGCTGTGGCCCCCGGATTTATTAAGAGTGACATGACCAGAGAGCTTGACGAGAACAACCTGAAAAGCCTTATTCCTCTTAACAGATTTGGTCAGCCGGAAGAAGTTGCGGAACTTGTTTGTTTTCTGGCATCCGGGAAGGCATCATATATTACTGGCGAGGTTATTTCAATAAATGGCGGGCTTTATACTTGATTTGGATGTATTATTTGTCTGTTTATGAGGAGAGTTGTAATAACAGGTATTGGAATTTATTCCTCCATTGGGAATAACCTTACGGAGGTCAAAGACTCCCTTATAAATGGAAGATCCGGGATTGTTCTTGACGAGGAAAGAAAGGCGTATGGCTTTCAGTCAGGACTCACCGGGAAGGTTCCCACTCCCCAGCTAAAGGGTATTCTGGATCGCAGGGCGAGGACATGTATGCCACAGCATGCAGAATATGCATATATGTCGACGGCGGAAGCATTCAGGGAGGCAAAACTCACACCGGAATATATTGCAGAGACGAGGGCAGGAATGATCTTCGGGAATGACAGTTCGACCACTCCTGTGATTGATGCTGTTGATACTATCAGATTGAACAAAGATACAGGAACCATAAGTTCAGGCTCAGTCTTTCAGTCGATGAACTCCTCTGTAACCATGAACCTTTCCGTGATCTTCAAGCTGAAAGGTGTTAATTTCACCCTTAGCGGAGCATGTGCAAGCGGCTCGCATGCAATTGGGATGGGGTTCTTGCTGATACGTCACGGATATCAGAATACTGTGATCTGCGGAGGTTCACAGGAAGTGAACCTTTTTAGTGTGGGAAGTTTTGACGCCCTTGGCGCATTTTCAAAACAGGAATCAGACCCTGCAAAAGCATTAAAACCGTTCGACAGGAGAAGAGACGGACTGGTGCCCAGTGGAGGAGCTGCCACAGTCATTCTGGAAGACCTGGAATCTGCTCTCAGAAGAGGTGCACCGATATTCGGTGAGGTTGCAGGATATGGCTTTTCATCCGACGGAGTTCATATTTCAGTTCCTGATGTCGATGGACAGATCAGGGCTATGACTATGGCATTAAATGACGCTTCGGTCAACCCCGGCGATATTGATTATATAAATGCACATGCAACATCAACCCCGGTTGGCGACCAGAATGAAGCAATGGCAATAGATCATATCTTCGGCAGATATAAAACCGCCGTTTCATCAACAAAATCGATGACAGGACATGAGATGTGGATGGCAGGGGCAAGCGAAATTGTCTATTCAACCATTATGATGCAGAACTCTTTCATTGCTCCAAATATCAATTTTGAAGAACCGGATGAATTCACTGCCAAATTAAATATTATCCCTAAAACAACTTCCAGGGAGATTAATGTGTTCCTATCAAATTCTTTTGGCTTCGGCGGCACAAATTCATGTCTGATCATAAAAAAATTTACATAACCTAATCTAATCCTCTCAACTTATATGGACAGGGAAACTATTGTGAAAAGGGTTAATAATTTGCTGGTACAGGAATTTGAACTTGAAGAATCTGCTATTACCCCTGATGCTCACCTTAAGGATGATCTCGGACTTGAAAGTCTGGATTTCGTTGATATTGCAGTAATCGTTAAAAAAGAATACGGAATAACTCTGAAAGGCGCTGAGGTCAGCTCTATAAGAACAATGGATAATTTGTACGATTATATCTATGATTACACAAAAAATAAGTAATAGTGGCATCCTGGAAAGGTAAAACACGTGGCGGTTTAACAGGATATAAGATATTTATCGGGGTATTGAAATATGCAGGGATTGGTACTTCATACTTCCTTTTACGTTTTGTGGTTCTCTATTACTTCCTTTTCTATCCCAAATCATTCAAATGCATTCTTAGTTTCTACAGAGACCGGCTTCATTATGGATTTTTCCGGTCTGTCATTTTTGTTTACAGGAATTATTTTGCACTGGGTCAGGTCCTTCTTGATAAAATTGCCATAATGGCCGGTCTCAGCTCGAAGTTTGATTTTGACTTCGAAGGAGAAAAATACCTGGCAAAAATGGTGGAAGATAAAACGGGTGGATTGCTCATAAGCGCCCATGTGGGTAACTTTGAGATGGCAGCTCATATGTTCAAACGTCTCAACACAACAGTAAATATTCTGATGTATGACGCCGAACATCAAAGAATCAAGGATTATCTTTCAACCGTTATTAACAGAAATTTCAACGTAATTGTCATCAGGGAGGATAACTCTCATATTTATGAACTGAATGCTGCACTTAGCGAAAAACAGATCGTCTGCATTCATGGAGACAGGTTTCTTAAGGGTTCAAAAACGATGATCTGCGATCTCTTCGGAGGAAAGGCTGAATTTCCGACAGGGCCGTTTTATCTCGCACTGAAATACAATATTCCTGTGTCGTTTGTTTTTGCAATGAAACATGACAAGCATAGTTATCATTTCTCTGCCACCGAACCGGTATATTACCATCAGCAAGGGAGCCAGCTCCTTCGCGATAAAGCAATTCATGACATGATATCGGGATTTACTACCTGTCTTGAGGAAATACTAAGAAAGTATCCTGCGCAATGGTTTAATTATTACGATTTCTGGGAAGCCGATGGAAAAAAGTAGGAAACTGATTCTGGTCTCTGCAAACCGGCATGAAGACCCTTATCCCGTATACCCCATCGGAGTATCCTACCTGGCATCATTTCTTAAAACCAATAAACCTGATATTGAAATAACCCTGTTTGATTTTATGACTTCCTCTTTTGAGGATTATATCAGTCTGCTTCAGGAAAGGAAACCGGATTATGTGGGAATATCTCTCAGGAATATTGATGATGTAAATATCTACAGACAGGAAAGCTTCCTGTCATACTATAAGAAGATAATTGACACATCGCGCGAATTTTCAGATTCGGTTCTGATAATCGGCGGGGCAGGTTTCTCAATCTATCCTGAAGTATTGTTCCGGACTTTAAACCCCGATTTTGGCATTTCCGGAGAGGGCGAGATGAGCCTTCTGAAGCTGCTGTCATCACTTGAAACGACTCATGATTTCAGTGATATTGACGGGCTTATATATATGAATAACAGTCATTTAAAGGTAAACAAACGGACAAGTTTTATTAAGCAGCCATGTTTGCGCTATGATGATTCCATGACTGATTTTTACTGGCGGTCCAGCGGGATGCTCAATATCCAGACTAAGCGGGGATGTCCGTATAATTGTGTTTATTGTACATATCCTCTTATCGACGGCAGGATAGTAAGGACATTAAGTCCTGAACAGATAGTTGACACTCTGAGGGACCTTTATACAGAAAAGCAGATTGACTATGTTTTTTTCACTGATTCCATATTCAATATCAGCAACGATTTTAACATCGAGCTTGCCGACCGGCTGATCACGTCAGGGTTAAAGATCAAATGGGGCGCCTATTTCAATTTTGTCAATATAAATTTTGAGCTTTTGTCAAAATTCAGGCTGTCGGGATTGCAACATATAGAATTTGGCACAGACTCCCTCTCTGACACAGTTCTTAAAAAATACTGCAAGCCATTCTTATTCAGCGATATCCTGAGAGTTACCGGTGATTGCGACAGGCTGGGCATCGATTACGCGCATTTTCTGATACTCGGAGGCCTTGGGGAGACAGAGGCTACCCTTGATGAGAGCTTTGAGAACTCGAAGAGGATAGGCAAAACTGTATTCTTCCCTTTCGTTGGAATGCGTATTTATCCGGGTACGGTCCTTCATTCGGTGGCAATACAGGAAAATATTGTAGGTGAATCGGATCCATTGTTATTACCTGTGTATTATGTTTCGAAAGAAATTGATCCCGGTAGCCTTAAAGAAAAGGCAAAGAGAACCGGCAGACGCTGGATCTTCCCTGATGAGGATCATTCGGATGTAATCGGCAGGATGAGGCAGAAGGATAAAAAAGGACCGTTATGGGAATATTTGGCAACATAAACATCTTTTTACTTTTGTCTTTTTACTTTTGTCTTTTGTCTTTTTACTTTTGTCTTTTGTCTTTTATTTATACCTTTTCACCAGCATGACCCAAAGTATTCTTGATTTGATCCCCCAGCGACCTCCGATGGTAATGATAGATGAACTGACATGCGCTGATGAGAGGTCTGCCCAGGGCAGGTTTTTTATCCGGGAATCATGCGTTTTTTGCGGGAACGGCTATCTTCAGGAAAGCGGACTTGTTGAATTCATGGCCCAGACAGCAGCTGCCTTTGAGGGTTACAGATGCATTATGAGAAAAGAGGAAGTGCCGACAGGTTATATCGGAGCAGTTAAAAATCTTACAGTGAATTCCCTCCCGACTGTTAACAGTGAAATACAATCTGAGATTTTTGTTGATCATGAATTACTTGGATTCACAATTGTCAATGGAAAAGTAATTCAGAGCAATAAAATGCTTGCTGAATGTGAACTCCGGATTTTTACCGGGAATCCATCAGAAAACAAGTAAACTTCTTCCTTCTGCAAATGCAGCTGAATTACATTAATCGGCATCAGTTATAGCACCAAACCGGGACCTTCCCATGTGTTATAAATGAAGGGGTATCAGATTATATATCTTATACGCCAAAATAGCAGAATGTAATGATAAAAACCTTTACTTAAGCTTCAGATCTTTTTTCCCATGGCAGTGTATAATTCCGTTTTGATAATCCGGATGAAGTCAGGGTAAAAAGCAATTCCTGTTGCAACCTCATTAAATCATTTATTGATAATTAAATTGTTCAGATATCTGAGAAACTCGACTACCGGTATAGGTTATCTGTCAGAACTTCATTTTCAGACCTAAACCACAATAATACGGACTCACGGCAGGGGAAATCTTAATTGTATATGACGTCCGGTTATCCGGAAGAAAGTAAGTCTTCCACTTGGGTATACACAGTCCGGCAATAGTTCCGATGACAGCTCCTCCAACGGTAAATCCTGCAATAAATGGGCCCCAGTCAACTCCTGAATCATCGAGTGTGGGATCGCTTTTTACTGAAAGTACTCCATATACGGCGCATAATAATCCAAACCCTGCCCCGCCAGCAGCTCCGATCCCGGCGTAACTGCCTTTTTTGATTTTAACAAACCGTACATTGGAGGTGGATAATTCTCTGTCTCTCAAAGTGCCTTCACTTGTTATTGACTTAAAATTCAGAAGGGTATCGTTAACAAGAATCATGTCTTTAGCACCTATGGTTCCTTTACCATGCTGGTAGATCTTCGAAGCAGGGTATTTTTTATTCAGTTCTATGACACGTCTTTGTGCATTCATTGATATCGGTAATATCAGTAGGGCGATTAGAAACAAGCTCTTTTTCATATGTAAATCTTTTAATTTCTGACGGATATTATTTGAATATTGACAGACTAATCGGATGTCTTCCATACCTTTGGATGAATTATTTTCATTCAGAATCTCTTTTGATTATCTGAACACGCTACTATCCTGACTTGTCCATCGGAATAAGAGAGGATCAATATTTAAGGGTCAGGAAAACGGGATATTCTATTTCATTGCATCGGGCGGTATCGCCATATCGGGTGAAATATGTTTGAAATTTTTCTCGTCCTTCCAGATTGTGTTATACTTATTCAGCTGTTCAGGAATGAACTTTGCAAGTTTCACATTCATCTCGTCTATCTTTTTCTGTGGAGTTACTACCGGTGGTTGTGAATTGATCAGTTCTTTTGCACGAATGAAACGTTCATCATCTGCAGTGATCGGAGAGAATCCCACTCGTCCTTTCCAGGCTCCCATTATCATGTCAACGATTATTATATATGTTCCTCCTGCCTTGAGATCGCATGTGACGAACTCCTTATTCTCAGAAGAGGCCCATAGAAGCTGCTGTCCCGGATCACATTCATACCTCATGTAATTCTTGTTCTTGAATACTCCTATGTATTTGTCCTGGTGGAAATATTCAAAAGAAACCTTGTAGCCATATTTTGTTACACGAACAAAATATACAACGGCTTTACCGGGAGATGGTGGCACAAATCCCTGTGATAGCAGGGGGACAATGCCTGAAAAAAATACAAGGATCGTCACAATCAAAGCTTTAGTCTTCATAGTTTGGTTAGTTTAGAATTAGTAATGGTTTAAATGAAATCAGGTAAGGATTAAGTTATAATTCGTTTTTTAAGCTTATCTATTAAAAGTATCGATATTAAAGTTTCTTTTCCATTTGTTATCTGATCTGAATGATTTTCGAAATATATCCTTAAGTGAAGATTGCCAATTTGCGGAATTTCATCTGATTGTGACCAATCCTGAAACCATTTGCCAGTTCATGATCTCCGGCTATCGGAGGATCCTGTTATAACGGAAAGGAGAAGGTTAAGGTACACTTTGAAAGTGATTTTGGGGGTATATCTCCACAATAACGGGTACCTGATGTTGTCACAGATTCTGAACGTCGCCATATGATTCATATTTAAGTCAGGAATTAGTGCAGATTTCTGGGTATTTGCAACACTTGGGCAGTCAGAAAAAGTGCTGATTAAGAACTCAGTTTCAGATCAGAATGTCAAAAAACGGGTTAGTTAATCTCATGCATAAATAAAATACATCAGAATCAACGGTGATATGTGTATAAATTGAAAATAGTAATTCTGTTTACTTTTTTTGGTACAGAATATATCAAAGTTAATAAAAATCGGCATAATTACTAAATAATGGATTTTTTTACCAGGTATACAGATATGCTTATACGAGTTACAATTATTCATGTGCAGGGATTTCTGTCCTGTTCCTGCCTCCTGAATCAGTCGCCGATGTAGCATTATTTGAATAACCTCCGGTGCGTGCCGGAGGTAATGGCAACAACATGTTCCAGACCGTTAAAGGGCGTCATGAACAGGATCAATCATTAGTGTCCGGCCCGGATTTTAAAATAAAAAACAAAAATGTGTAAATTGGGAATTGCACATAGATAAACCCGGAATCCGAATCTGAATTATTTATCAGGGAATTGGGATCATCTAAACAGGATATGAATATGTAATTTACTTACTTTTGGTTTCATTGATTAATGATAAACAAATCATATTGCTATGATGAATTTTAAATATGCATTTTATCGATATGCACTGACAATAGTTGGTTCTGTTTCTCTTTTATTTTATGCAAACGCAAATCAGCCGTCATCGGCAAAAAAAGCAACGGTAGATGCATTCAGTCAATGTGAACGTCTGGGCAGAGGCACGAATTATAGTAATCTACTCTACAGGGGAGGTCATTTCGGGGTAAGTGTTTATAGTAATGATAACTGGGATAAAGAAACGGAGAGGAAAGAATTTGAGCTGATGAAGGAAATTGGTTTGAAGCATGTGAGGATTTGTGTAGGACCTTTCGGTTTTGCGGGCCCTGGACCTGAATACACTATTTCAAAGGATTTCTATGACAGGGTAGACTGGACCATAAACACTGCTCTTGCATGTGGTCTGGCGGTTATAATTAATCAGCATGAATACAATGTAATGGCAGAGGATCCGATTGGTTTGAAGGAAGAATTTCTTGTTACCTGGAAACAAATGGCAGAACATTATAAAGACTTTCCCGATAATGTATATTTTGAGATTTTAAATGAACCACATGGTAAACTGACGCCTGATCTGTGGAATCAGTTTTTTTCTGAGGCCTTAAAAGTTATCCGCGCCTCAAATCCTGACAGGACTGTGCTCATTGGCCCAGGGACCTGGAACAATATTGAATCCATTCCATATCTTAAGCTTCCCGAAGATGACAGGAATATCATTGTCGAATTCCACTATTATTATCCTTTTAAATTCACCCATCAGGGAACAGAGTGGGCTGAAGGCAGCGATGCATGGGTTGGTACAAAATGGACCGGAAGTGATGCAGAAAAAAAAGCGGTTACAGATGATTTTAAAGTTGTCATCGATTGGGCGAAACTGCATAACCGTCCTCTCTATCTCGGGGAATTCGGAGCATTTTTCAAGGGTGATATGGAGTCAAGGATCCGGTGGTATAAATTTATAATCGGACACTCTGAGAGCAATAATATTGCATGGGCGCCATGGGATCTGATGGGACCTTATTTTGGCATTTTTAACGAATCGGCCATGAGTTGGATAGAACCACTAAAGAGCGCTCTTTTCCCTTCGTCAAAATGATCAGTACTTCATGATTCTCAGGGATCGAATGTAAATTTGTTCAATCAGCTTCTCTGACAGTCTACCTGACATTGCTTCAATATATCTCTGTCAATACTGTATTTCCAGGGAAGACTTGCATTTGGTCACAATAAGGAATAATTGAAACATTAAATTCCTGTAATATTACTTGCAAATTTTTCGAAACTGTTTTAAATTTATTGTTGAAAGTTAATGCAAGGTTCGTAAGACAACTGGATATCTAATTGTATTAAGATTAACAATAAAAAATTCAGAAAATATGGTAAAGCTGAAAGGGCTTATTTCAGTCATTGTAATTCTGTTTGCTCTGGTCTATCTGACAAACTGTAATGATAATGAAAAGTCTGACACAAAAAAGAATCAGAATCTGACAGGATATGTTCAAAAGGGGCCATTTTTAAATGGTAGCTCTGTTACCGTTTATGACCTCAAAAATGATCTGACGCCAACAGGCAACTCGTTTAACTCTCAGATCTCTGACAATAAAGGGTCATTTGAACTTGATAATATCACGTTAAGTTCAGATTACGCTCGATTAAGGGCAGATGGTTTTTATTTTAATGAAGTATCAGGGAAGCAATCATCCTCACAGATTACTTTATATTCACTGGCAGATATCTCCGGTGAAAGCGCTATAAATGTAAATTTATTGACTCATCTGGAGAAATCAAGGGTTGAATACCTGATGAATAGCGGAAAGAAGTTTGCAGAATCAAAGGTGCAGGCACAGAGAGAAATTCTTGGCATTTTTAATATTGAGAAAAATGACATGAAATCATCTGAAACACTCAATCTGGCTGAGCTAGGAGAAGATAATGGCATATTATTGGCAATCTCATCAATCATTCAGGGATTTCGGTCTGAAAGTGAGCTGACAGAATTATTATCAAACATGAGTAATGATTTGAAAGAAGATGGGACCATAGATAATGCGGCGCTTGGTTCTATGCTGATAAACGACGCAATAAATCTGGATACAGTTGCTATAAAGACTAATTTAGCAAAACGATATGCTGAAATAGGAACAACAGCGAATATTCCGATCTTCGGAAAGTATATTTCAAATTTTATAGCAAAAACAGATTTTATCATTACACAAATTCCTTTCTCTTATCCTGAGTCTGGTGAATACGGTGACAATATTCTTTCTCTTACAAAGACAACCTATACGGGAGGCTATCAGACTACTCATAGTCTGGCTGCCCAGATAGCAAGAGGCACATCATTAAAGATCAGAATATCTTCAATTTTTACCAATGGGGATACAGGTATAATCATAAAGCCTGTGTGGTACCGCACAGCAGAGTCAGAGTTAAATTGGACTTTTGGTGATTTTGATTTTGAGAATTATACTCAGACTTTCTCCACTATCGAAGGAGGGAAATCATGCGATCTGAAAATGTTCTTCGAGCTGGGATCTTTTAAAATTGAATATTTTGAAATGAATGCATTAGTTCCAACGAGGACAAAAATCATAACCTGTGAGTAATGCTGTTGGATTAGTTTCTGCATGCGGAATAAGTGTTGAGAATCCGCTTTTAAAGTTGTCATTACAGGTTATACATAATTTTCTGTTTCATTAGTGGTACATGATTTCTTAGACCTTCACGGGCATGAAGGGGCAGGATAAAGATTGAGGCATTCTTACCTGCTAATGATTCTGATGCGAATGGTATGATCAAAAAAGATCACTCTCTGTTCTTATGGTGGGGAGAACTTCTATTTTTTTCAACTCAATTTATAGAGGCTCGCAGGGACATGGATAATAAGCGCGATTTATGCCATGCCAGGCTATTTGATTTACTTTTTATTTTCTCTGGATATGAGGTCAATAGTGTAATCCAGAATCTCATCCTTATCTGTTAAAATATTATCTTCAACAAGAATATCGGGAGTAACACCTTCAAATCTGGTATCTCCGTTTGGCCTGACAATAAAGGCTTTTGGATATTCCACTGCTATTTTTGTATTAGGTAATTCAAACTGATGGGTGGCACCATAATTAGTAGGTATTTGTGCTGTTTTTTCTCCGATGAGTATACCGAATTTGTAATCCTGAACCTGAGTTGCTATATCTGCTGACTGGGAATAACTATATCTGTTGATTAGAACATATACTTTTCCACGGAATTTTAATGAATCTTTCCGGAAATCATGCTCAGGTATTATTACATCAAACGTCTCTCCATCAGGAGTATCTAAAATTTGTGTTTTAAGGTAGTTTAACGAGGTGTCATTTATCTGTTTCCAATATTCTTTTGTTATTTTACTGGTTTTTACAGAAAATTCTGAGCAGAATTTAAATGGTTTATCAGCAAAATATGCAACCATCTCATCGCTGAAAGTGCTGCTTCCTCCTGAATTATCTCTTAAATCTATGATCAGGTTCTTTGTTTTAGCTTTTTGCATTTTAACAAATGCCGAATCGATATATGCTAAAAATTCTCCCTTTTCAAAGGTTTTTACATCTGATGAATTGTTATCGCTGTTTGCATTTATAAACGCCCCCGGTTGAAGATATGCTATATTATCAATAAATATGAACTTCCGGCTGCAGTTAAAAATATGTTTTTCAGCACTTTGCAAGTCTTCATATTTCCCTGCATTTATTCCTGATATAGTAAGATTTATCAATTCATTTTTTTTATTCTTTATTTGAATATTGTATGAATTGCATGGAACATTCATAAGCCAATTCAATCTTGGAAATGTGTACTGGTCAATCCAGGTATTTATATAATAGTCATTCTCCCCGGACAGAAAAGAATAAATAGTATTTAAAATGCTTTTTGCCGGTGCTCCATTGATTGAAGCCAGTTCATCTCCGATAGTAATCTGACTGTTGTTTGAATAATCTTTGATGATTATCATTTTGTTATTGTTTACAACAATATTAATCGGGAATAATGTCCCTCCACTTTCAATATAAGAACCATAGACATCCCCAATAAAACTATTATGGCAGAAACAATGACCGGTTTTTGATAAAGCAACGAAGGGCTGAAAAAGTCTGAATACCTGTAAAATATTCAATGAGTCCTTAATGGAATTATAAATCCTTTTGTAGTCTTTTTCAAATATTTCCTTTGGTGTATTAACATAGAGGTTATAATGTGATTCCTCGAGCGTGACATAGAGGTACTTTAAATCCTGTTTTACCTGTTCTGCTGAATATTTCTGAGATACCTGTCCAAAAGTATTTTGAACCATAATAAGTATAAGGAGGATCAGTAAATTATTTTTCATCGCCTGCTATTTATTATTAGTCTGTATGAAGCGTTTTTTTTGTAAGGTTCATTCTGTCCTGTAATAAATGTTAACATGTAAGCAGGCTGCAGGATGGGTTTGTAAATTGATTTAAGAAATGAATTTTCAATAGTAGTTATAATCAATTTACCAAAAGTCCGGATGCTTCCGTTCGGACTAATTATTTATCTTAAGATAATATTCTCTTGGGGTTTCTCCTGTCATTTTTTTAAAAACATAATTAAAGGTGGACTTGGAGTTAAATCCACTTTCATATGCATGTCCCAGGAGAGTCAGTTTGTCCCGGTCTGATTGCTGAACCCGTTGTTTGAATTCCTCAACACGAAATTTGTTTACAAATTCATAGAAATTCATGTGAAGGTCATGGTTGATTATATAAGAGGTTGTTTTGGGATTCAGGTTTAGAAGTTCGGATAGTTTAAGTAAATCAAGATCCGGATTCAGGTAAGGTTTTACATTGGTCATCACAGAAATAATCTTTTGCGCTTCTTCCGGATCTGATGAACCTTGGTCTGATTTAATGGGTGTTTTTGAAAATCCTGTCGCTTCTGTTTGTGCTTTGATATATCCTGTGAAGCCAAGCCAGCAGGTAATTATGGAAAGAACAATGAAGGCAGGCAGAAAGTAGTATTCTTTAAAAGCTTTTTGGAAAAAAATTCTGTCAATCTGGGTAAGGATCATCCACCCGATCCAGAAACCTGAATATATTATAACAGGAATTCTAAGCCATCCTAGTGTTTTATCTTTCAGATTCGAGTATCTTGATTCAATCCACCAGCGGTATTTGGCGAGCAATCGGACCGATAGTACAATGTAAATTGAGACAGATGCTACTGCCAGCCATTGTTCAACTAAATAAACTACGGTAAAAGGGTGCATGGGAACTTTATACAGTCCTTCCGATCCTATACGATAAACGGGTGTCCGATAAAATATAAATTCCAGGATGACAGGCAGAAAATGAATATACTCGTTTCGGGATATATGATATCCGGGATCTGTAATACTCTTTGAAAAAAAATATAGTGAAGGACCTATTCCAAAAAGCAGCTCAAGCTGGAAATAGCGGAATAAGCTGATTATCTTATAAGTAGTGAATATATTGACCAGGGCGATGTTTACCGACATTAATGAAAAAAATAGCAGCAGTAAAGCCAGAAAAAAATCAGATTGTTTTGATGGTTTCTTCAGCAATAATAAAACACTAAGCGCAATTGCCTGAAAACCAAAGATCAGAATAATGGTAAAAGATATGGGACTGGGAGCGGTCATCGTGTAATATTAGAGAAATTTTCTCACTTTTTATGTTCAGAAATTCTTCATGATAACAAGTGTCTGGACATCATTTTAACCTGTGTGTTTTTTTATTGGTAAATAAATATATAATGTTTCAGCTTCTTTGACCACTGTAACCCCTGTAATTATACAGAATCATATCATTGAGATTCCTCCTTACCGAAAGGCTGGCAGTATTTTAGCATAATATTACTTTTTAACGCTGATCATAATATCTTCTTTTCTTTAATCACAGGAGTTGGTTTTAAGATTAGTTTTGTGTTGAAAATGATGGTTTGGAAGTGTTGATTTCCAAGATTACTCTAAGTGAAACGCAGAATTATTCCGGTAATGGATATCTTTTTATTATCTCCTTCGTTGTTGATAAATCAGATTTCCAGACACAATTGGCTTTCATACAAAAAATCTGCATTGACACCGGGTAAATATTGTCAATTAATTCCGTAAAAAGCACAATATTTACAACCGCAAAAAGTATGTAAATATTAACTCTGTTTTAATTCGGTGAAAAGTATAAAGAAGTTTTTGGTCGTTTTATCGTTTATTATTCTCCTTTTTCTGATGTTAAGAGTCATATCATTTTTCGGGAAGGTAATGGGACTGATACTTCTGATGGCTGCCATAGTGGTATTCCTTTTACTTATATAATATTTCACATTTTCTCATCTCATTGTACTTCCCGAGACTAGTACTTCTGGTTAAGTTTAATTTAAACGATTAAATTTATCCAATATAAAGAAATTGAAGAAGAGATAAGGCATTGTACTGAAAGGCCAGCTATCCTGAGAAACAGTAGATGGCAGCCTCTCAGGATGTTCGCTATGGCTTTCTTTTTGTAAAACTATTGAAGACTTGAGATCCTTTCATTTGAATTATTATTTTTAAGGGAAGTATTAGAAAGCTCTAGGTGTTTTAAAAATGTAAAACGGGAAATCAGATGAGAAAAATTATTCTGATCATTGGTCTGGTTAACTTATTCGGATGTACCCCACATGTCAGACAATCATATCCTGCTGACTATGTAAATCCTTTTATTGGAGCAAGCACCAACGTTGAAAAAGCGGGTGCATCTCATGGTCTTGGAAAAACATTCCCCGGAGCGGCAACACCTTTCGGACTGGTTCAGGTCAGTCCGAACACCATTACCGGAGGAGACAACGGACCCGGTTACAGTTATGAACACACAACAATTGAAGGATTTGCTTTTACCCAGATGAGCGGAATAGGGTGGTACGGAGATCTTGGGAATTTCCTTGTTATGCCGGTCACAGGCCCTGTGAAGACCTCCTCCGGACGGAGTGATCATCCGGGAGAAGGATACCGGTCGCGTTACTCAAAAGATAATGAGGTTGCCAGGGCTGGGTATTACGCGGTCACGCTCACTGATTACAATATCAGAGCAGAGGCAACGGCAGCTCCCCACAGCGGCATACTTTGTTTCACTTACCCCGGGAACAGCCGGTCACGGATTCAGATCGATCTTGCCAGAAGAGTGGGAGGGACATCTGTCGAACAATATATTAAGGTTGTGGATGATCACTCCGTTCAGGGATGGATGAAATGCACTCCTGAAGGCGGAGGCTGGGGCAATGGTTCCGGTCATCCTGATTATACAGTTTATTTTTACGCTCAGTTCAGCAAACCACTTGATAATTTTGGTGTCTGGAGCACTGCCATCCCTGAATCATGGTCCAGAAAACGTGAAGATATTGAAAGTGACCGTTACAGGGAACTGGTTGCCCGATCGGAGATAGATCCTGGCTGCAGGGAGAAACAAGGGAAACATCTTGGATTTTATAGCGAATTTGAGACAACAGATGCTGAGAAGGTTTACCTTAAAGCGGGGATATCTTTTGTAAGCATGGAAGGTGCAAAGAAGAACCTCGATGCAGAAATTAAGGATTATGACTTTCAACATATAAGACAGAATGCCACACAATTGTGGAACAAGGCGCTGGGAAAAATAGTTGCTGAGGGAGGAACTGAAGAGGAAAAATCCATCTTCTATACAGCTCTTTATCATACCATGATCGACCCAAGATGTCTGGCAGATCTTGACGGTAGCTACCCGGGCGGGGATGGGAAAATTCATAAGACAGGAGCATTCACTAAACGGACTATTTTCAGCGGATGGGATGTTTTCAGAAGCCAGTTCCCTTTACAGACCATTGTAAATCCTGGAGTTGTGAATGATATGATAAATTCGCTGATAGAACTGGCTGACGAGAGCGGCAGGGAATACCTGGAACGCTGGGAATTCCTTAACGCTTACAGCGGATGTATGATCGGCAATCCTGCTGTTTCAGTCATGGCGGATGCCTACAATAAGGGCATCCGGAATTTCGATATTCAGAAGGGGTACGTTTATGCGAGAAATACATGCGAGAAGGAGGGTAACGGAGAACGGGGTCATTCATTTTCAATATCATCAACGCTTGAAAACGCATACTCGGAGTGGTGTCTTTCCGTTCTTGCCGATAGCCTTAATAAGAGCGAAGATGCACTTAAGTATTTCAATCGTTCCAAAAGCTATGTTAATGTATTTGATCCTGAAAAATCATGGTTCAGGCCAAGAAATCAGGACGGGACATGGATGGAATGGCCACCTGAAGGGCGTTTGGCCCAGGGTTACGGATGCGTTGAAAGTGATCCCTATCAGCAGGGCTGGTTCGTTCCTCATGATATTCCCGGACTTCTCCGGTTACTCGGGGGCAGGGAAAAGGCTCTGGCTGATCTGAATGATTTTTTCGCCAATGTACCTGAGAATATGTTGTGGAACAATTATTATAACCATGCCAACGAGCCGGTCCACCATATTCCCTTTCTGTTTAACAGGCTGGGAGCCCCTTGGCTGACCCAGTACTGGAGCCGTCAGATCTGTAAAAGGGCTTACCATAACTCGGTAGAAGGACTCGTCGGAAATGAGGATGTGGGTCAAATGTCGGCATGGTATGTACTCGCTGCAAGCGGGATCCATCCGGTCTGCCCCGGTGAACCACTTTATGAGATCACCAGTCCGGTATTCAGCCGTGTTGAATTTAAACTGGATCAGTCTTACTGTAAAGGGAAATCATTTACCTTCATTGCACATAACAATTCCGCAGAGAATATTTATATTCAATCGGCAAGGTTAAATGGTAAACCCTGGAACAAATGCCGGATCACCCATGAACAGATTGCCACAGGCGGCATTCTGGAACTTGAAATGGGCGATAAGCCCTGCAAAGAGTGGGGAACAGAAAAATAGTGCAAAAAACACTGATGGGAAGAATAATGGGATCGGATTGTAATAGAAGAAATGTTGCCAGTGTTAAGAAAAACGTGATATTGGCATTGTTGTATTGGTAAAAGTAGTTATTATAAACTTATTACTACTTTTTCCTTTTATCTTATCACGGGTATTATATTGAATTCTGAGGATTAATTTTTTTTTGAGATCTGGATAACACATGAAAAAGACTTACACACTTCTTGTACTGATTTTCATGCTCAGTCAGTGCAAATCGCAAAAGGGACCTGATCAGTCGTTAAGGCTGTGGTACGATCATCCCGCAAATTCAGAGGTAGCTGATCTTGAGGAAGGATGGCAAAATGACCAGGAATGGCTCAGGGCTCTGCCTGTTGGTAACGGTTTCCTGGGAGGTATGGTATTCGGTGATGTTAACCATGAACGCATCCAGCTTAATGAAAAAAGTTTATGGTCGGGAAGTCCTGACGATAATAACAATCCGGCAGCGTATGCTTCATTGGGAAAGATAAGGGAATTGCTGTTTAAGGGTAAATACAGGGAGGCAACGGAACTGACATTGAAGTCGCAGGTGTGCAAAGGAGCTGGCTCAGGGCAGGGAAACGGAGCAAATGTTCCGTTTGGCTGTTACCAGACTCTTGGCGATCTCAGAATGGATTTCGGGATAAATGATCCGTACAGTAATTATCATCGTGAACTGAATCTTGATCGTGGTATGGTGATTATAACCTACAGCCAGGGCGATGTTAATTTTAGACGCGAGATATTCTCAAGCTACCCCGACAGGGCGCTTGTTATTCACATGAGTTCCGGTAAAAAGGGGGCGATGAGCTTTAAGGCCTCATTAAGCAGACCGGAAAGATATCGGACACGGACAGATAAGTATCACCTTCTGATGACAGGGACACTGAATAACGGAAAGGATGGCAACGGGATGCAATATGCACTACGCGTGAAAGCGGTTACAACAGGAGGAACTGTTGTTTGTGCCGATAGTCTAATCACAGTTGAGAAGGCCGATGATGTTGTTCTTATTCTTACTGCTTCCACAGATTATAAGCAGGAATATCCATCGTTCAAAGGACCTGATCCTATGGTGACATCCCTGCAGCAATTGGAAAGTGCATCCTCCAGATCATTTAAGGAATTACTGAAAAGACACAATGACGATTATCAATCACTCTACAAAAAGGTCAGCCTGAAACTTTCAGGTGAAAGCATTGATACAATCCCAACCGACAGGCGTCTGGTGAATCAGAAGAGCAATCCGGATGATCTGAGGCTGCAGGAGCTTTATTTCCAGTTTGGCAGATACTTGCTGATCTCCTCATCCAGGGAGGGCTCATTGCCGGCTAACCTTCAGGGCATGTGGGCCAACAAGATCCAGACACCCTGGAACTGCGATTACCATACCGACATAAATGTACAGATGAACTACTGGGAGGCCGATCCTGCAAACCTTTCAGAATGTTTCAGCCCTCTGGATAATCTCATCCGTTCATTGGTCATTCCGGGCAGGAAAACTGCTGAAGCGCAGTACAAGGCTAAAGGATGGTGTGTACATCCTATCACGAATGTATGGGGATTCACTGCTCCGGGAGAGCACCCCGGTTGGGGTATGCATGTGGGAGCAGGAGCCTGGTTGTGTCAGCACCTGTGGAATCATTTTACCTTTACTCCCGATACGAATTACCTGAAACAGGTTTATCCTGTCATGGTGGAATCTGCACGTTTCTATCTCGACTGGCTGGTAAAAGACCCTTCAACAGGGAAGCTGGTTTCAGGGCCTGCCGCATCGCCAGAGAACTCATTTATTGCGCCTGATGGTTCAACGGCCGGGATCAGCATGGGACCATCACATGATCAGGAAGTCATACATGAACTATTCTCAAATATACTCAGCGCCTCAGCAATACTAAAAGATACCGATCCTGTGCTTGTTTCTGTTGATACAGCTCTCAGGAACCTTGCCACTCCTCAGATTGGCAGGGATGGCAGACTGATGGAATGGAGGGAGGAGTTTATCGAAACCGAACCTACACACAGGCACGTATCCCATCTTTATATGCTTCACCCGGGAAACCAGATAGATCCGGTTACTACTCCTGAGCTTGCCGAAGCTGTCAGGAAAAGTCTGGAGGTCAGGACTGATATAGGTACAGGATGGTCATTGGCGTGGAAAGTAAATTTCTGGGCAAGACTCCATGACGGCAACAGAGCATATAAACTTCTAAAAAACCTGCTCCGCCCGGCAGGAAGCTTAACAACCAACATGTCTAATGCTGGTGGCACGTATCAGAATCTTTTCTGTGCGCATCCTCCATTTCAGATCGACGGAAACTTCGGAGGCACAGCAGGGATGACAGAAATGCTTCTTCAGAGTCATACAATGGAAAATGGCCGGTATATTGTGCAGCTTCTTCCTGCACTGCCTGATGTATGGTCAGATGGCGAGGTGAAGGGGTTGAGGGCCAGAGGTGGATTTGAAGCAGATATTAAATGGAAAAACGGAAAACTTGTGAGCTGCAAAATAAAATCACTGGCCGGCAGTGACCTGAAAGTGGGATACAGAGGGAAGACAATAACTATGCCCACTGTGGCAGGTAAAATATACGATTTTGATGCAAACTCCTTCAAAGCCATTAAACTTTGAATCAGATTATAATACTTTTCCCTCTCATGATTTTACACTCATGTTCAGTATTACGAATCTGGAGTGAAAATCAAGGCAAAATGAGCACATTGATAAGTTATATGAAACGCGATTCATTCCGGAGAATATGTCTCACAACATCAATGGATAAACATAAGTATGCTTCATAAGCAAAAGGGCGGTTCAATCCGGAGCATAGGGATGAATAGTACCGGCATTTTCGATATTATCAGGTCGTTATATCACTAATGAAGTGAATGAGGGAACATTCAGAAATTAATTATTATCCATTTTGTATGTTCCAGAAGTATTTTCTTCCTGCAACTGCTGTTGTTGTTCTTTGTTTGGCTTTTTCCCCTTCATGTTACCGAAACTGTATGTGACAGTCAGCCCACACCAGCGTCCACCCCACCATCTTTCACTATTCTGGTAGAAACCTGTTCCATATGTAACTGCCTTTCTCCTTCTTGAATTAAAAAGATCACGGGCGGTAGCACTGATACTTATTTTATTGAATGATTTTCTTAAGCCGGCATCCATTGAATATCCTGCCTTTCGATATCCCTGGGCAATAATCTGACGTGCGTCATAATTGCCGGTCAGCTGAAGAGAATATGATTTCGGAAATTTGAAGTTTGCTATCATCCTCCCGTTCCATGAAAAATCTTCACTTCCGTCATCTGTAATATAGCTTGTGGTTCCTTTGGGAAGATAACTAAACCCATCAAGCTTATAATAATACAAATTCACGGTAGTTGTCATTTCAAGGATCTTAAAGAAATTATTCTTCACGACTATTTCGGTACCTGAAGAAACGGATTTTGTTATATTATCCTGGGTCGTATTCATAATATTGTCCCTGAGGTAGCTGATACTCTGAATTACATCATTGGTTGAACGGTAATATCCGGAAAATGACAATATATGTTTCTCCCATGTTTTAATAAAATTAAGTTCATAGGCATTTGAGAACTGAGGCATAAGTTCCGGGTTTCCGAAAGAAATATTTGTGGAGTCAGTAATATTTACAAAAGAATTTAGCTGACCACCCCATGGCCGCGATATACGACGGGTATAACTTGCCTGCACTTCATTATCATGTGGCAAAGAATATGAGAGGAACACGCTTGGGAAAAGGCTGAGGTAATCATTACTGAATGACTCTACATCTGACTTTGCCTGGTTATATCCCGGTGACCATGTTATCATATCGGTTAATTCACCACGCATTCCAAGCTGGTATCCGAATTTTTTTATCCGGCTTGAAAAAGTCCCGTAAAGGGCATGTATGTTGGAATTGTAGATGAACCGGTTAAAAAGCTCCGTTTGTGGAATTGCCTCTTCCTCTGTAGCCCCATAGTAAGTTTCCACAGGACTGTTTTCACGGTTTATGTTACCTTTATAACCGGCTTCAATCTTAGTATTCTCGTTTATCTTATTCTGATAATCGAGCTGGAATTCCATTTCATGGACATTTATATCATTTTCCTGCCTCTGATATGAGTACACTTCATTTTCGGCTGAAAACAGTGAGTTCTGAAAATATTTTGAAGTCCCATCCATACCCCATGAATTATACGACGAACGGAATTCGAGATAATGATCTTTCGCGAATTCATGTTTATAGCTCAGATCAATATTGCCGCCCCGCATATCATTTTTACTCTTTGTAAGACGCTGTCGGGATAAAAATGAATTAGGGACATCTGTCAGATAATTCACGGTTGTGTTTTCGTCCCTGCCTCCAAACATTGAAAATCCTTCAAGAGAAATATGATCTGAAGGTGTTAAATGGTATGTCCCTCCAAGGCGGACAAAACTATTTCCTCCTGATCCGTTCGTTTTTGATACCTGGTTAAGGTAGGTGGTATCGGTGTCGGATAAATTCAGCCGATCAGTAAAACCGCCTCCTTTTGACGTTCTCTGCCTATAGTTCAGGCTGGCATAAAGATCGAGTTTTGAGCTGCTGTAATTATAATTTCCGCTTGCACTATATCCGCCCTGGGTATTGGCTCCTGCCTGGAGGCTGCCGTAATAACCTGCTTTGCGTTCTTTTTTCAGAACTATATTTATTATACCGGCTGTTCCTTCCGGACTGTATTTTGCTGACGGGTTTGTGATTACTTCTATTTTCTCAATCGATTCAGCCGGTAACTGTTCAAGTACCTGTGACTGGTTATCACTTGTCAGTCCCGAAGCCTTCCCATTTATCCAAATAGTCACTGCAGTGTTGCCATGCAGGGATATATTCCCGTCATTGTCAACCTGAACCGATGGTACATTACTGAGAACATCCGTTGCCGATCCCCCGGTCGATGCAATATTCTGATCTATGTTAAATACCTTTTTGTCAATATCAACCTTCATCTGGGTCTTCATTCCCACGACTTTTACTTCATCCATCATCTTCGTATTTTCGGACAGTAAAACTTTTTTAAGATCAATCACTGGTTGTGATGATGAAATGGTAAAAGTTTTCTCGAAAGGAGTATAGCCTATGTAGGAAATTGTTATCGAATAATTTCCGGGAGAAATATTGTCAATTCTGAAATTACCTTCATTATCGGTCACTGATCCTAAAGGCAGATTCCCATCTGATCCTTGGTTTTTTATACTGACATTGACAAACTGCATTGGAGCATTTGTCTTTGAATCAACAACCTTACCTGTCACTTTTCCTTTACTTTCAACAGCAAAAAGATTGTTTTGCAGAAGAGCTATCAATAAAACAAAAAGCGCTTTTTTCATTTTTAAAATGTATAAATATCCGGTTTAGCCGGCTCAACTTCACTCAATTCATAGAAACAGAGAACATGTTAAATTTAACGATTCAACCGGTATTTATCTTTTTCAATTATCATATATTGTTCATATTATATTGATAATCACATAGATAATCGGGAGTAACGTGTAAAAATTTGCCGGACTAAATATATGTAATCCTTTTTAGCCCTGGACCGGTTCAATTGTTAAACAATCTTAATTCTGTCATGGCCGGAATTGTCGGCTTGATGAAAAGAAGATATTGTCAGCCGGATTTTGTGAACATGGGTAAAACACCAGAAAAAAATAGTCGGACAGCCGGAAAAAATTATATAAAGTTGAAATCAAAACTAATATCGTTTATACTGAGAAGAGTTAAATCAATCAATTTCCTTAGCTCTTCCGGTTGATACTGCTGTTGAAAGGATAATTCAATTCATCGTTGAAACCAGAAGAATAAGATATGCAATTACTATCCCTATAAGCATTTGATACCGGGAATAAGTAGGAAATCAAGATGTTAGGTGTTTCATCTCGGAAATAGCAGCCTGTAGCGTCCGGAGAATTTGACCGGACTGATACAATTCGTCTTCTTACCTTGATTTTGAACTACTACAATATCAGACAGTTTAAAAGAGTATCCTGTTTAACATTAGCAATTCTGTGACACCTTTAATAATTAATTGTTTAGTTGCAAAACTACTATAATAGTTATATATTTGAATTCAGCAAAAATCAGCGAAAAAATGTTAAAGTCAGATTAAAATTAAAACTAGGGCTCTAATGACGAACAAAAGAAATAGGAATCCGAAAAACATTCGGTGCGGGTGTTGAAGGAATTAAGAGCCAGTTTTTGAGTGAGTCTATTGTTCTGGTGAGCTTCGCTTTGCCTGTTGCATTATTGTTAATGTGGCTAATCCTGCCCTTAGCCGGAAAGCTATTCCAGACTCAGCTTCATATTATGAAATCAAATGTTATTGTTTATATCCTGGCCTATCTGCTATTGGTAATTACTATTGGAGTTGTGTCAGGATTCTATACATCATCTTATTTATCAAGGCTGAACGTATTGGATATATTGAGCAACGTCACCCATTCCGGGACCAGAAAATATTATTTCCGTTCTTTTCTGATCATACTTCAGCTAATAATTTTCTGTTCAGCCATATCATGTGCATTGATAATACGTTCACAATATAAGTATGCAATTAACAAAGATCCAGGTTACTGCAATAAAGACATTCTTTTAATTTACCTTGGTGAAGATTTCAAAGGCTATCAGGCCTTTTTCAACACAATAAAATCAAATCAGGATGTAATCATGGCAGCTGGGACGGGCACTGGTCTTCCAATGACAGGGGTCTCTGCTGCATTACAAATCCCGAATTACGAGAATAAGGCAATTCAGGTAATGGTTCCTATAGTGAATGTTGATTTCAATTTTTTTAAAACCATGGGTATATCAGTGATTGAGGGCAGGGATTTTTCCGAGGAATATGGAATCGATACCGGCCACTCAATAATATTGAATGAAACGGCAATCAAACAACTAAGTATAACTGATCCGCTTAAAAATAAATATCTGGGTAGTCCAATTGTTGGAGTAGTTAAAGATTTTAATCTCTTCTCTACTCATTCTGAAATTCCGCCGATATCAATTTACATAAGTAATGAGAATATGCGGCAAATTGTTGTCCATTATAAACCAGGAAAACTTGGAAGTATTCTGCCGTATCTGCAGACAGAATGGAAAAAGATTTCACCAGACAGGCCTTTCAGACATGCAACTATTGAAGAAGTTATTGAGAATCTATATGCATAGGAACGAAATCTCAGTACCATTGTTTCAATCTTTGCACTTCTGAGCATTGTTATATCAGCGTTTGGACTATTTGGCCTCACCCTCTTCGTGGTGCGATCAAGAACAAGGGAGATTGGGATCAAAAAAATATTTGGTAGTTCTGAGAATGCAATTGTCTTTACTTTTCTTCGCGAGAATTTCATCCTGGTATCTATAGCCGTAATAATTTCTATTCCTGTTACCATTCATTATATGCTGCAATGGCTTAACCAGTTTGCATTTAAAACGGGTATCGGTTGGTGGGTATTTGTATTGGCTTACCTGAGCTCAACTGTTGTAGTACTGTTAACCGTGCTTTACCATTCAATTAAGGTAGCCAAAACCAATCAGGTGAAAGCCTTAAGATATGAGTGAAACAAAACGCTTAACCACGACAAATTTATTTCTGCTTTGACAGATTCAATTAATATTTAAAAATCAACCTGATTTACCCCTGTCGCCAAGGAGTGCAGGTCGATTTTTCTGCTTTCTTCAGGATAAGAGGAAAAAAAGCAGGGGAATCAAATTATAAGCTAATCTGTCAAAGAACTATTATATTGTATCATAACATAAATTGAGCAACAATTCTATTCAGACATCTGCTTTTGGCCCTTCCGGTTTTAATATTTTGAAGGATCAATTACCAGAAAATATCTTGAATCTCTTCCGACCATATACAACAAACCATTCTGAGCTGCCATCCCATACACTTTTTTAATTTTCCATGAATGAACCAGATAGTTTATGGAAGGATTTTTTGACGGAGAAATATCGACCTCAACAAAGGAATCATTGATAGAGTTAATGACATATGCCTTATTTCCGATGAGTGCAAGCCGGTTAGTTCCGTACATCTGATCAGATTGAAGAAACCCCTTTTCTACCGGTTTTGCAGGATTGGAAATATCAAATTCTATAAGAGAATTGGAGGAATATGCGATTGCAACAAGATTATTTTTGCAGGATTGAAAACTGCATGTGCAGGCATAACGTGATGAATCAGGCAATGAGGAGACCAGTTTTGGATTTTTCTTATCGGCAATATTTATGACCTTAACTGAACTTCCCGGGAAACAACCTCCGACATAGGCATAGTCTCCTTTCACAAAAACAGCAAATGCTCCATCCCCGGTCCCGATGCTGCTGATGATTATTGGCCGTGAGGGATCATGTGCGTCAGCTATGTATAGTTTACCTTCGCTGCTATGGGTAAGATACAGATATCCATTATGGTATATAACTTTTCTAAATCTGTCCGGTGTCGGGCCATCAGTTCCGACTTTAAAGGCATATACTTTTTTTAGATTGTGTGGATTCCTGGCATCCAATACCAGACATTTATGATTTGTGAATGATGCCAGATATACATAATTTCCGAATTTAGTGACCCCCATAGCATCTATGAGTTCAGGATCTCTGAAACTTGAAGCGAGGACAGGTTTTTGAGGATCAGAAATATCAATTACTGCCAGATTATTTCCTACCCTGCACGGGACATATGCATATTTACCATCTATAAAAACATCTTCCGGCTCATCAAGTTCCTTCGGATCAAACAATTCACCTACAAGTCCTATTTCAAATTTTTTCTCAATAGATTTATCATATCCGATTTTCTGATTGTTGAAAGTTTTATCGTACAGAAATGACCTTGCATAAGAGGCTCTAACGATAAATCCTTTATTAGTTCCACCAATAACTATTACTGAATCCTTTTTTTCAATGGGAATGAAATGATCAAGCCAGTCACCGGTGCTACGGGTAGGTACAGGTCCGTCATCAATCCAGGTTATGCCTCTGTCGTACGAAATAAAGACACTCTTTGTTCCGGTATAAGTTGAATAGACCAAAGTGTTATACCCTATATAAGCAAAATCATCTGCACTACCTCCGGGTTTTCCCAGATTCTTAGAGAGGTTCCTTGAATCCTGGTCAGCTGTATAAATATTTCCCGACTCACTTGCCTGAATAATTGTTTCGGGTCTGACAAATTCAGTTGCATAAAGTGCAGAAGAATCCATTTTGCACCATAATTCCCAATTAAGACCGTCATTTTCTGTTTTGTATAAGCAACCCTCCCATCCGTTCACAATAATACCATTACGTAATTTTTCAAATCGGTAAAGAGGCTTTGGAGATATAGGTCCGATCCGTGCGAAGGTTAACCCTCCGTCAGTGCTTCTATAAATATATCCTCCGTCGGAGTTGGTATCACTTACAAGCAGAGTCCCCTGTGCAGTTATTACCAGACCATATGACAGAGCCCATCCTTTGCTGTTGGCCCCTGTCGATACCCTGCATATTCTGCTCCAGGCTTTCCCATAATCCATAGATCTGAAAAGTTCCGAGCTCTCATTGATAGCGTAGCATAATCCTTTAGTTCCGCAGGCTATACAGGTAATACCCGTTTGTTTTTCAGAAGAAACAGGGAAATTCCCATTTTGCCAGGTAATACCATTATCGGTACTGTAAAATATAAGTCCGGGGTTTGGACTTCGGGTACCGGCAATCACAACATTATTACCGGCATACGCTATTGCATCAATCCTTCCACCAGGGACAATTTCATTTGTCTTCCAGGGTATTTCCGATGAAAAGACCGGCATTGCTGTTCCAAGAACTAATAAAAACAGGGATATAATATTTTTTTTTCTCATGGTTTATGAAATTGCGTTACTGGTATAGAAACTCTTATTGGTTCGTCTACTCCTGCCAGAAGATTATTAATAATAAAATGCAATACGATTTCCTGATCTTTTACAGGTTTCACTTTCTGGATATCGATTTCCTCCCGGGACCTTCCATACAAAAAATATTCTTTCCGGTAATTGATTCTGCTATCATTGTTCTTTTTTAACAACAAAAAATCCAGATCTGACTTATTAACAAGAAAAATTGATAATGTTTTATCGTTATTCTGGATCTGCTCTATTTCAACAGACTTAAAAAACAGCTCTCTCAGAAACTCCTCCCTGCCCATTAATTGATTGTAGAATCCGCGTTTGAAATATGCAACCGTACGATGTTCCATCAGTGCCTCTTTTACGCCTTCGGGAGTTTTTTCCTTTGCAAATATCAGAGTCATAGGTCTGTGATCACCTTTACAGTAATCATAAATAAAGGAAGCGGGCTCATGGATATCAGAGTTGCTCATGATGGTGAGATTTTTCTGAAGACACCATGTTAGGGCTACAGGAAACGAGCGTTTCCAGTTCACTACTTCAATGCCTTGCATTAAATGTTCGCTTATAAGCCTGGAATACAGATCAAACCAAACTGTTGTATCTGGTTGCTGGGCAGACCAGCCAGGATGGTTCCAGAAGATAAAGGCCCCTTGTGCAGAAGCTTCTTTAATAGCATCGTAATAATCTGTTTTTATAAGTTTATTAACATCTGTCAGGAACAGGGCATTCATGTGGCCGCATTCCTCAGGTAATTTTCGCGTTATTTCAGCAGCCTTTATCAGGATGATGTTTCTTTTACCGGCTTCTGTCTTTGCAATTTCATATGGCAGATTCCGGTCATCAGGAAGCAGATGGTTTGGATATTCTATATGGTCGGTGATTGCAATTACATCCAGTCCTTCTTTCCAGGCTTCCATAACACGTACATCCGGCCATACTTTCCCATCGGAGAAAACTGTGTGGATATGAAAATCACCTTTTAATGTATGGTAACCAAGTATGTCGGGGACAATAAGCTCATTTCGTATTTCCTGCGCGAATGCCTGACCACATATAAGCAGCAGCCATGCAATAAAAAAATATCGTTTCATGATCTTGAAGATTATTATTGATTATCTGTTTTGTTTCTTACCGTGGACATCGGGACTGTTCTGATTTTTACATAATTCAGTCATATCCTGTGTATCCTGATCTCTATAGCCTGGAAAGATGTTGTTTATCAGCAATTTCGTTAACACCGTTTTAAATAACCTGTATTGATAATAAAGCAGGATATCATATATTCATTTTCATTGGCTGGTAACCGGATGAATATATGATATCCGAAAGTGCTGTTTAGAAAAGACTATTCAGGGATCAGCAGCCACATTTTCTCAGTGATAATATCACCACCCGAGTACTGCCTTGTAACTGCCTCGTTCACTTTTTCTTTATTAAGGGTATATTCTGTAACAGGGTATTGCCAGCGCAAAGCCTCTTTGTGATTAGGAACACCCGGACCTGACACTGCCAACACAGGAAAACCGGTTCGTCGTTGAGCGAAGTAAGGTTCATAACCAGAGTTATATACCTGGGCGATATATTTCTGGAAAAGGATTTGATTCAGCCCGATCTGACTTTTATAGCTGACATGCGATCCGGAGAGATACCTGTTTATTGTATCGTTTGGGATGCTATAATACGATAAGGAGGCTGAGATACCCTGATTGTAATACGATTCTGCATCTCCTCCGTCCCACCATCCACGGAAAATTCCTTCAGCTACAAGAAAATTTACCTCATAAAAGCCCATGAAAAGATTAGGTTCGTAATTAGCCTGAGAAAAATAATTTGAGTTCGGGGCAGAGGCTTTCGATGCGTTTGCAGTATTTACAGAGTTACTGGCATCAGCCGGAAGGCCGTTGTAGGAATTATAGTCATAAACTGACAATCCTGCCTCAACTGCCGAATCAGTTCTGTTAGCCCAATGAATAATCCTTGGATCTTTATATTTCACGAGACTATCTGTGAAAGCTTTTGCGAGGCCATAGTATACCAGTTCCGGATTATTATAAAATGTAAATGGAGTTACAGTATTAGTTATTTGCTGGGCATTATCATCGTTACTTGAAAAAACAGGGTATTTAGCAGGGTCACTCATTACATTGGCAAACAAAGATTTTGGATTCAGATCGCTTCCTGTCTTATTCGATAATGAAAGGATGACACGAAGTCTGAACGAATTAACGAATTTTTGCCATTTGCTGATACTCCCGCTATATATAAAGTCCCCATTGATTGTCCCCTGTTGTAAAGAAAGGAGGTAATTTGCACTATCAAGGTTGGAAAAAATTGTTTCATAAACGCTCTTCTGTGAATCATATAAAGGCGTATTTATTCCATCTGAAAGCTTCATTGACTCGGAACATGGAACATCTCCGAATTTGTTTGTTAAGGAGTAATAGTTAATGGCAATAAATAATTTCCCCAGGGCAATATAGGATTTGTTCCCATTAGCTGAGCTTATCATTTCCATAGCATCCCTGATCTGCAAATATTCATTCATGGTATTTGTTTCCCACTGATGAGATTGTGTTAAAATTGAATGGGTGCTGAAACCTACATTATATTGTATTGCAGTTGATAAGGCATAATAAAAGCTACCTTCATTTGTACCACTGCTTGAAATGGATGAGAACTGAAACAGGTTGTTTTCGAGACTCGTGAGTAACATGCTTGGCACAGCAACAGAAGCTGCATTTGGATTTATCTGAAAGTCATCCATCTTCTTGCATCCGGAAAGGACCAGGAGAACGATCAAAAAAGTAAGTGTATAATATTTCATGATTTTACAAGTTTTAAATTAGAAAATAAATCTAACCTTCATGCCTAATGTTCTTGAAGTGGGTGATTTTAAATCAGCTGTTGTTGTACCAATTCCCCTGATCCAGCTGGGATCATCACCTATTGAAGCAGTTTTTGTAAGAATCCATAGATTACTTCCTACTAATGACACCTGGCCTGAAGATATGCCTAATCTGGCTGTAAGGCTCTGTGGAAGATCGAAGGTTATCGAGACATCCCTCAGCTTAATATAGTCAGCATCCAGGAAGCTTTCTGCCCTGTTGCCTGACATATTCCCAATTGCCTTCTCCCAGCTTTCATAATTTGTGGCGGTTGTATTTGGTGCATATTGACGTGTGTCGCTGATGATATTGCCCAATCCGTCATATTGGACTGTACCGCTTGTAACAACAACACCTTTCCCGACATAGTTACTCAGGCCGTTGGCTGCATCTTCCCTTGCTTTGGGGTCGTAATTTCTACTGGTTCCTGCGCGTACCATTCTTGGCAGTATCGAGAAATACTTTCCTCCACTTCTTCCATCAAAAGAAAAACTGAGAGATATATTTTTATATTTCAAACTATTCTGTATCCCGAAAATAAAATCCGGGTCATAATTTCCTGTGAAACGCTGGTAAGGGTCCTGCGACGGCAAGCCTGTACCAGAATTAAGAATAAGATTGCCGTTGGGGTCCTTTAGCCAGGGATACATATAAATCTGGTCAACACGAGATCCTACTTTTATGTATCCATCCTGTTTCATTCCATTCTCCATGACTATGAGATATTTATGGACGGTACTAATATTGAAATCAACATCCCACATGAAATTGGTTGTTTTTACAGGCATGGCATTAATTACCAGTTCAAATCCCCGGGTGTCATATTTTCTTCCATTATCTTTTACAGAGGTATACCCGGTTGCAACTGATACACTTTCCGAAATAATATTATTATAATCCAGCCTGTTGAAATATGCCAGATCAAAACGTAGTCTGTTGTCAAAAAAGGAAATGTTACCACCGATTTCGTAAGTTCTGCTTGCAGACGGTTCAAGGTTGTCAGGGATAAGGCTTCTTGAAACCGTCATTGTCGGCATATTATTGTATTTCCCTACTGCATAGGACTGAAGTTGTCCGTAAGTGCTTCCGGTATTTCCAGTATTTACCAGAGCAAATGAAGATCGGAGTTTCAGGAAGCTGATCAATTCAGGCAGTTTAATCCAGTCGGAAATGACAATTGCCAGCGATGCAGAAGGGTAGAAATATGAATTATTAACCACAGGTAAGGTTGAAACCCAGTCATTCCTTCCGGTAAGGGATAAATAAACTGGCTTCCAAAACTTCAGATTGATATTGGCATATGCACTTTTTGTCTGACTTTCCGCTAAGGTATTGCTCATTGAACCCGGATTCAGGGAATTTGAAATATTATAAAACCCCGGAATAACAAGTCCATTTGTGTTCATGGACTCTACTGAAAGGCTTGTATAATAATAGGAGCCACCCGCAATCGCATCTATCTGGAGATTTTCTGAAATTTTTTTGTTAAAAGATAAAATTGCATCATTGTTTATTGTGAAGTTTCTGCTATCCGATATATAATAATTCCCCAAAGGCTGCCCGGTCATACTGATTGGGACATTTTGTGTCTGGTTGAGTGTATTGGCGTCGCCACCTATTCTCAGCTTAAGTGAAAGTGTATTGGGAATAAAAGTCATGTTTCCCGAAACCTGGCCATACACTGCATCTTTCTTATAGGTATGGATATTCTCATATGCGAGTAAGTATGGGTTATTATAATATCCGATTTGTGCAAATCTCTGTTGGGTGCCCTCCTGACCTTTTACCCAATAGTTTTTTGCATCCTCCAGATCGATATCATTACCCAGCCAGAAAGCGAGACTATATATGTAATCATTAGCGCCATAGGATGGTATTCGGTAATTGGGAGAAAACTGGTTAGAATAGTTTAATGTGGAATTTATTTCCAGGAATTTTGAAAAATGATAGTTTGCTCCCAGGCTTAATCCGTAAATGTTCATTTGTGTATTGGGGACTATTCCTTTCTGGTGTTCCTGGGTTAACGAGATCCTTAAGCTTCCCTTTTCGTTCCCCGTCTCAAAATTCAGGTTATTGGCAGTAATAAAGCCTGGTTCAAGAAATTTACGCAGGTTCCCTTTTCCTCCGCTATGGTCTATCCATGGAGTTGCTGTTCTCTGGCCAGTTACAGGATCAATAGGACTATTCCATTGTATTATTGGACTTCCGTCAAGTTTTGGTCCCCAGGTAAAACCACCTCCCTCCAATGCAGTACCTGATCCATTCTGGTATTGATATTTTCCACCGGTACCTGAACCATATTCAGTCTGCACTTTTGGATATGTAAGTAAGCCAACCTGGAATAAATCTGTGGAGGTAAATTCAACATTAGTCTTATTAAATTTTCCTTTTTTAAGGCTTATAACAATAGCCCCATTGATTCCGGCAGAACCGTAGAGACTTGAAGCTGTTGGACCCTTTAGAACATCGATGCTTTCAATGTCGGCATAATTCAGATCCCAGGTAGTGGTGTTAAGCGGAGAACCGTCTACTATTATAAGCGGACTTGCACCACGAAGTCTTATGTCTGAATTAATGAACATTTCTGTTGATGCATTTATTTCCAGTCCCGCTACTTTTCCTACCATGGCATTGGCAAGGTTCAGTTCCTTCGTATTTACGAATTCAGTTCCTTTTACACGTTGAGTGCTAAAACCCAGGCTCTTTGACTGTCGTTCTATGCCAAGGGCTGTAACAACTGCTTCATCCAGTATCCTGATATCTTCGGCCATTTTAATATCAAGGATGGTCTGACTACCCATAGTGATTTCCTGAGTACTGTAACCTATATATGAAATCAGGAGCAGGGATCCCGTATAGGCATCAATGCTGAAGTTTCCATTCTGATCAGTTAGGGTCCCTTTGGTTGTACCTTTGACCACTATGCTGACTCCGATAAGAGGCTCGCTGTTCTTAATATCGGTGACCTTCCCACTTACTTTAAGTAATTCCTGTTTCTGATCTGCTACCTCTGTTTTATCGTAGTTAATTTTATCCTGGGGAAAGTTCCTGTCATTCGTACTCCTATGAGGGTTTGCATGGATAGTGCCGCTAAACAGAAAGGGGAAAAGCAGGTAAAAAATTAATTTGAGACATGAATTTGTGCTTGATGATTTTTTTTTCATAAGTTTACTTGTTTTTAATGGTTATGAATCATTGAAAATGTCAACCATGCAAAAGGAGATCTGGAATATCATCAATTGCGGTTGATTAAATTTCTTTCAGCGGCACTTCATCGTGCCGCTATTTTTATAATTGTCTTTAATATTTTAAAATTATTATCGGAATTTTCCCGCAACAAATTTTCGTTTTAAATCCCGGTTTCTAATTACAAAGCATATAGGATTTGATTACATTATTGTGACTAATCTGTATCCGCAAAATCAAGGGTATTGATTGGGTAAGTATTTGTTAAATAATGAAACAGAAGCCTGTAAGTCAGGATGAATAATTTATAATGTTTACGTGGAATTGACTAAGAACCAGATACAGTTGTATAATCTGTAAGAACAGAGCTCTGTCCACTTACGACCGGATGTATCATTATATAAAAATTGATTGTGCCAGAGCCCGCGGGGAAACCAGTGTTTTTACTTCTGTGAATGGTTTCTGATTTCCAGAGAATAATAATATGTACCCCAGTCGATGCAACATATAACAACGCTATCAGATCCAGATACTTTCGTTATTCTGATAACAAAATTCGGCGGAAGCATCAGTATGGGGGAGGACGCTTGTTAAAATGAATTATTTCTATAACGTTAATGATGTCTGCATCATCATTTATAATCACTTTTTTCCGGTTAATAAATGTATGATAGGTATGTGAGAATAAAATAATCACAAAGGATTCATGTATTTCAGGCAATGTAAAGGCAGCTGTCATTAGGAGATCTGATATATCTACGTCTTGTTGTCCAGTTCGGGCCGGGAACTGAACTTTTCTGTCATAGAAGAATACGAGGATAGAGTATGCTTATCTTAACATCATGAATATCAACAATAAGCTTAAACACAAAATCGTTATAATTCCATTATTTTATTCCTGTTTTCCTGAAAACCTGGCAAAAAACTTAGCACAATTTTAGGATTAAATTGGTTTTTGAGACTGTAAATATGGTTTCTGTTTAAGCTGCAAAAAATTATTATATACTAAAATGTAGAACAAATGAATTTTCTATTTATATTTGCTCTACAAAATAGAAACAAATAATGGAAACACTTTTAGGAAGTTTTGAAGAAGTCATTTTGCTAATGGCAGGTATATTAAGAGAAGATGCATATGCTTTCAAAATTACAGAAGAAGTTGAAAAGCAAACAGGAAGATCAGTATCAATTGGAGCAGTACATTCAACCCTCAGCAGGCTGGAGGAAAAGGGATTTCTTACTTCACAATTCGGCAAACCCTCGCTTGAAAGGGGAGGCAGAAGAAAACGTATATACACTGTTACTGCCATTGGAAGGGGTGCATTGGAGGCCTCACATCACCTAAAGCAATCTCTTTGGGATCAATTTCCTGATGTAGCAATGAATTTCATTTTCAATAGTAAACTAAGCCTGAGATGAAATTGAATGTCAATAAGCCACCGGAACTAGCCCAAAAAATCCTTCTCAGCTTCCTTAGAGAGGAAATATCTGAAGAAGTACAGGGTGATCTGGAGGAGAAGTATTATACAAATCTCAAAAAATCTTCTCCGTTCTGGTCAGGTCTTAATTATTGGTACCAGGTATTTAATTACCTCAGACCTTTTGCAATTAAAAGTTTTAAATCACAACATCCATATTATATGTCAATATATAAACATAATATAAAAATAAGCTGGAGAAATCTTACTAAACAGAAGATCTTTTCAGCTATAAAAATCGGAGGTTTTGCTACAGGTATTGCAGCGACCCTTTTGATCGGAATATTTATCATGTATTCACTTAGCTTTGACAAACATTACCCAGATTCTGATTTACTATACAGAGTTATAGGTGAATACGATAAATCAGGGACTGCAAGGAGTTCATATTACCCGGCTGCACTTACGAGGTTACTTAAGAATGATTTCCCTGAAATTGAAATTTCAGGTAGGTTAATGGGTAATGAATTAATCGGTTTGGGGGGCATGATGATTAGAAGGCCTGAAGAAATCAGAAGTATTTACGAGAACGGCTTTATATTTATAGATCAAGGACTTTTAGATATTCTGAAACCGGTGTTTGTCAATGGTATTCCGGGGAAGGTTCTTGATGAACCTTATTCAATGGCAATTTCGAAAAGTAAAGCAGAGAAGTACTTCCCTGGAGAAAATCCTGTTGGTAAAACAATCGTTTTGAACAATGATCAAAAGCAAATATATACAATAAAGGGGGTATTCGAGGATTTTCCCAAAGCCTCGTTTTTTCAATATGATTTTCTTCTGACACTGGCAGGAACAGAATATTGGACAGGGGACAATATTACCTGGAATAAAAATATCCATCAGACCTTCATTAAAGTCTTACCTGGAACTAATACTACTTTACTGGCATCAAAAATTACGAAGGATATTGCGAAAACACATATGCTGACGAGCATGCGAAAAGCAGGTATGATAAATGCTGATGAGATCATTAAGAACTTTTCATTTCAGTTACAGCCTGTGTCTGAAATATATCTGAAGTCGAAAGGCATCAATGATGGACTAAACCATGGAGATATACAGTTCGTTTACATTTTTGGTGGTGTGGCAATTTTTATTCTCATTATCGCTTGCATTAATTTCATTAACCTTTCCACCGCCCGGTCGGCAAACAGGTCAAAAGAGATAGGTTTAAGAAAGGTGGTGGGCTCACTCCGAAGTGACCTTATTGGTCAGTTTTTAGTGGAATCCATAATGTTCAGCTTCTTATCATTTTTCCTTGCTCTTATTATATCCCAATCTCTTCTCCCATATTTTAATTACATAATAAATCTGCCACTTGAGGTTCCGTGGAAAGAATGGTGGTTTTTTCCTTTGATTGTTATTGCATCCTTAATTATCGGGATTATTGCCGGTTCTTACCCGGCATTATATCTGTCGAAATTCAGACCGATCAGTATGCTAAGGGGAGATATTTCGCAGGTTTCCGGGACTGCTGGAATCAGAAGAATTCTCGTTGTCTTCCAGTTCACTATATCATTCATTTTGATAATTGGAACATCTATCATTTATAATCAATTGGACTATTTATTGAGTAAAGATATCGGATTTAAGAAAGAACAGGTAATCCAGATTAGCAGTACTGAAATTATTAAAAACCAGTTACCTGCTTTTAAAAAGGAACTATTGCAATTACCAAATATCGTATCGGTTTCAGCAAGCAATTATTTGCCCATTTCAGGAGGCAGGAGAAACGGAAATATGTTCTGGAATGAAGGCAGGAAGGAGGTTGACAAACCTGTAGAAGGACAAATATGGGATGTTGACATAGATTATATCAGGACTATGGAGATGGAAATCATTTACGGCAGAGATTTTGAATCAGAAATGCCGAGTGATTCTCTATCGGTTATCATCAACCAGACAATGGCCAGAGAATTAGGCCTGGAAAATCCAATCGGTAAGCAGATCACCACCACCTGGAAAAGTATGAGAATAATTGGTGTAGTCAAAGATTTTAATTATGAATCTATGACGAGAAATATCGGAGCTTTATGTCTTGTGCTGGGAAACAGTCCTGATGTTGTATCAGTCAGGTTTAATACATCCGATATAACCGGAGTAATAAAATCAATCAATGGATTATGGGATCAGTTCTGCCCTAATGATCCCATCAGGTATTCATTTCTGGATGAAGGGTTTATTAAAATGTATTCAGATGTAAAACGTACCGGACGAATAATCATGAGTTTTGCCATTCTCACTGTAATTATAGCATGCCTGGGTTTATTTGCACTATCCTCTTATAGTGTGGAACAAAGAAGGAAGGAAATTAGTATACGATTGGTGATTGGCGCATCCCTTAGTAATATCTACATGATATTGACCAGAGATTTTATATCCTTGATATTGATGTCATTAGTAATTGCTATCCCTTTAGCCTGGTATCTTATGAACAGATGGATTGAGAATTTTGCATACAGGATTCAGATAACATGGGTTACTTTTCTGATTGCAGGATTTATTGGAACATTCATAGCATTATTTACAATCAGTTACCAGGCTGTTAAAGCTGCTTCTGCGAATCCTGTTGATAATATTAAATAGACAGGGAGGCTGGTTTTGATTATCTAGGTCAAGAAATTTCGGGGTAACCGTAAGTGTTTTTAGTTTATACGTAATTCTTCAGTATAGTTGATAAAAAATTAATTTTGGGTGTCTTAAAAAACTATTTTCATAATGTTTTGCAGAAGTAAATTGCCATAATTAATTGTGTACTACATCAATAGGCATTTGTGAAAGATTGGTTACTAAATAACCTGTCAAATCCTCCACCGACCTTTAAAGAATTTTACTTCTTCATTCATTAAAATCCCCCAAAAGCATAGCAAGAACCTGGCAACAAATAAGAAATCATTTACAAAAGTACTCGTAAGAGATAGAATGTCAGCTTGTTCCTCCGGGTCTCGGACCTAAAAACCTCTGATCCGGAATCATAAGGGAATATTTTCCACTTCTGAGCGCCATTCTCTTTGTTGAGATCAAGGATCGCTTCAACCTTATATGCATCCGACAGGGAAACCTTATGTTTTATTAGCAGGGAAGAGTCCGGTACACTCGATGGAGGTACATACTACACTCATTATATGACCACATATTGGGTCGTATTCCGATACCATCAAAGTCCCCTTTATTTAATCGACCACCGGTTGGCAGGATAGAAAATTTGTTTCATTGGCGGATCCTGTGTTTGGATATGGCCAATGGCTTGTTCCGGTTTCTTTGAGTTTACAGCCGGCATCACTTTTGCTTCCCAGGTATGGGGTAATAATTGTCCAGGTATATAGTCTTCAAGATGTTGAAACATTTATTGACACTATTTCGGAATATCGGCAGGTATGAAGGCCATTTCAGTAATAGAGTCACTTGTTCTGATACGTGTAGTAAGCATTCCGGAACTACCCGGTGTCTTCCTGGGTACAAAAAGGAAAAATAAGAATAAACCCGGCCCCGGGGTTTGCAATTATCCTTTAAATTTGAGAGCGGCTTTTTTTAACTGATAAATGCTTATTGAGCTTCAAATACCTGGATATATCAAATCTGAATTTTTATTGAATAAAGTGATAAAAAATAAAAACCTGAACTAACTAGAACCGAAATGAAGAGACAACCGAATTTTTATTTTTCCCGAATTTTCCCCTTCCTGTTAATCTTTCTGAACCTGATTTTTCAGTCTTGTAATTCTCAAAATCCATCTGCCGGCTCCGGATTGATGAAACAGGCAATCCCGGTTTGGGCTGAAGGCCGTGAAAAAGAGATGAACCTGAATTTAGGTTTTCATGGTGTTTTCCGTAAAGAAGAAAATCAGAATATTAAATTGAGGATAACCGCTTCCACGCTATATCGTGTTTTTATAAATGGTAAGTTTCTTGGTTATGGCCCGGCGCGGGCGGCCCATGGTTTCTTCCGGATTGATGATTATGATTTGAGCAGGATTTCTGAAAATGGGGCTAATGTAATTGCTGTTGAGGTTGCCGGATATAATGTGAACAGTTACTATACGATTGATGAACCTTCGTTTTTACAGGCTGAAGTTGAATCGGATGGTAAGATTTTGCTCGCGACGGGTAGTAATTCCGGATTTGATGCTTTCAGGATAAAAGAACGTCTGCAAAAAGCTGAGCGTTACAGTTTTCAGAGACCATTCACGGAATATTATAAACTGAACAGTAATTGGGATGCCTGGAGAATTACACCACAAAAGCCTGCTGAAACTCTTACTCTGATAAAACAACAACCGGTAAAGCTACTTCCGAGAAATCTATTGCTGCCTGAATTCGACGTGCTTCATCCGGTGGAACTGTATGCCCATGGTACCATTCAGTATAAAAAACCGGAAAAATATTATAAGGATCGCTCCTTAACCGGTATCAGTACAAAATATAAGGGATATAAAGAAGATGAAATTGAAATTTTTCCTTCCCAACTTATTCAGGAGATTTCTGACAAATCGATTCAAACGGTTGCGGAACCTTATACCGGGAATGCAATCGCTTTGAATGAGAATGAGTTTACAACTTTCAGGTTTGGTACTGATCTGTCCGGGTTCATTGGCTGTAAAATAAGTTGTGAAGAACCGTCAGAGATCATTCTCTATTTTGATGAAATTCTGACTGACGGAGATGTAAATACCAAAAAAAGGATGCCGGATGTAAATAATCAGGTGGTTTATGAACTCCAGCCCGGTACTTATAATATGGAAACTTTCGAATCGTACACTTTTCAGTTTCTGAAAGTGATTGTTTTGAAAGGTGAGTGTAAGATAAATGATATCTACCTGCGCGAATATGCTTACCCCGAAAACAGGATGGCTTCCTTTCAGAGCAGCAATGATAAACTAAATGCAATATACAGGGCTTCAAGGCAAAGTTTCCGGCAAAATGCGGTGGATATTTTTATGGATTGTCCTTCGCGTGAACGAGCCGGCTGGCTTTGTGACAGTTATTTTACTGCTATTATGGAAAAGGATTTTACCGGTAAATCGGCTGTGGCGCGTAATTTTTATGAGAATTTTGCACTTCCCGATAGTTTTAAATACATACCTGATGGGATGCTTCCCATGTGTTATCCGTCAGATCACAACGACGGGGTTTTTATCCCGAACTGGGCAATGTGGTTTATCATACAGACAGATGATTATGCTAATCGCGGCGGCGACAGGGAACTGATCGCCAGGCTTGAACCCAGGATTTCAAAGTTACTCGGTTATTTTGAAAGATTTGAAAACCAAGACGGTTTGCTTGAAAAGCTGGATAGCTGGGTTTTTGTAGAATGGTCGAAAGCCAACGATTTTGTGCAGGATGTAAATTATCCTACCAATATGCTTTACAGTGCCGCTCTTGAAAAAGCAGGACATTTATACAAAAATGATAAATGGCTGAATAAGGCTGAACATATCAGGCAAACTATTTTAAAACAGTCTTTTAACGGAACCTTTTTTGTTGATAATGCTGTTCGGGAAAGAAGTGGAAAACTAAAAGTCACCAGTAATACAACCGAAGTGTGTCAGTATTACGCCTTCTTTTTCAATATAGCCACACCTGAAACCCATCCGGATCTGTGGAAAAAACTGACAACTGAGTTCGGTCCTAATCGGGATGCAAGTGTAAGCTATCCAAATGTTTTCCCGGCTAATGCATTTGTCGGAAATTATCTTCGTATGGATATTCTTTCCAGGTACGGACTGCAAAAACAACTGTTGAATGAGATCCAGGATTATTTTTATGGGATGGCCCGGCAAACCGGCACATTGTGGGAGAACATGGCTGCTTATGCAAGCTGTAATCATGGTTTCGCCTCTTATCTGGGTCATGTTCTGTACCGCGATATTTTAGGAATTGAAAATGTGGATTATCTCAATAAAAAATTTACAATAAGGTTTTCTGACATTGATCTTGAAAAATGCAGCGGAGTACTTCCTGTGGGTGAAGATTCAATCGGATTAAGATGGGAAAAACAAAATGGTAGTATAGTCTACTCGATTCATGCTCCGGCTGGATTTCACGCAGAGGTTGTAAATAATAGCTCTTTAAAAGCAGTGGCCGAATAAGGATTGAATTATTCTGAAATTATCTGATGAACGATTAGCTGTATTGATTAATAACGCAGCCTGGGAGCTATTCCTGGCCATAATGACTGGTTTGGATAAACAATTGACTATGGATCTTATCAATGCCATTGAGCAGGCCAATAATTACTGCATCTTTTGCACCGGGATTTGCGTGCGTTGATGATATAATGAGTAATGTATTTTGGAGGATTTGATTTTTTGTCAATGAAGTATAGAACAGGATTTTCGTAGGCGTAATATGGTGGAGGCTTAAATCAACTTTTATCTGTCCGGATAAAAAGGTTAATAAATTAACTGTCCTGCCTGGACAAATTTCCTTTTATTTTTTTAGTAATGGAGACTTATAAAATTGCAGACACGTTAATGAATCCTGATCAGTTGAGCCGGTTGAACAGGTATTTCCGCGGATTGCCGGTAATGCCGGTGTGGCCGATCAATGATGAAATTTTCAATATATTTGATAATTAAATCTTGATCACCTGATCCGAATGTATGATGGCAGACAATAATATTCCATTTCAGACGATAGACTGGACTTCAGTCCCTAAAGTTGAGCATAAAGGAGAAACTGGTACCGCAATTTGGCAGACCGTGCAATTTCCGGGATTGAGAATCAGAATTGTAGAATATTCAGAAGGATATCTTGCTGATCATTGGTGCCAAAAAGGACATATTGTTCATTGTCTGGAGGGAGAGTTTATAAGTGAATTACAAAACGGGGACAAATCCATTCTAAAAAAGGGAATGACATATGTGGTTTCTGATGAACTGAGTTCCCACCGGTCATTTAGCAGGAACGGCGTGAAAGTAATGATAATTGATGGTGAATTCTTAAAACTCAAGTAGCGCTGATGGCAATGAATTTACATTTGTTACATCCACTTCTGACTTATACGGAAGACTATATAATTGGTTTGTTATTGATTCGGTATGTGCCCTCGTGGTTGGCGTGTCCCGTCAAAATCGGATTGGCAATCTATGATTGATTTGGTAGGTGGTGAAAACATTGGTGGAAGGTTTGAGGAACTTACAAATAGTTGCTTGTTTAATAAAGATCAGATAGTTAGGATTTATCGTTGCATAAAAATAGGAGCAAAATTCTTGCAGGAGTAAATATTTTTTCTTATATTTTCAACGGGGATGACTATTTCCATTGAAGAATAGATGTTTTTGGGAGGCTGAGAGAATAGGTCCGGTATAAAAGTAACTTTGATATCAGACATGGTAGGTAATGATTTCCCGGAGATATTCTCAAGGACCATATGCACTTGCCTATGTGACAGGAAATGATACAAAAAAGGAACTTTGCATTACCAACTTTTCTTGAGATTTTCACCAGTATTCCGTTAAGCAGTGATATCCTGAATCCAAACCTGACAACTATTCAGGATGAAGGTTTTTGGTAATTACAGGTTTACGAATAGCAATGTCTGCAAGACCCTTTTTGCAGAATCCCTATACGCGCATCAGGATCATGTTATTAGTATCATAAAGTATTGCAATGTCATCAAAAATTTTCTTGTAAATGGACTATGAGCCCTTTTCTGCCGGATTTAAGCTATCTGTTTAACAAATAGAGAGTTTGGATTACTTACGATAAATTGTTTTCAGGCACAATTGAAATTGGGATAGTTATTTTATATACGGATCATTGCCCTCTCAGGTTATTATCAATTCTCAAGCTGATTAGTTTATTCATAATTGAAAACAAGACAATGGATATCATACAAGCAGATCTCCGTCAATGCAATCCATCATACAGAAAACCCAATTTATGAGATAAACGGCTGGCTAATAAATTCTTGAACAGAAGCCGCTATACTTCAATCCTTAATACAACGTACAGAATAACCTGCATGTTTACTCCAGATATTCTTATAAAAATTTGTATGCATATTATTTACCACCCATGTATAGCCTTGTTCATCAGAATGGGAATCTGTGCTCCACCAAAATCCATATGTATTCAGGAATTCAAAATATCCGCTTGTTGCCCGGAAGCCACTAGGCAAAGCAGTAAATCCACTACTATTGTCAGCTCCTGTATTTGGTGAAGTCCATTCATCTGTACCTTGTTTTTTCAATTTTCCACCTGCGATTGCCGTTCCTCCTAAGTATTCCATAAGTACGGTCCACTCACTATCACTCGGTACATGCCAACCCGTAGGACAAAGCCCCTTTGTACTAACAACAGCATATTGGCTATATAAGGCTCCATCACTCTCTTTGTGAGCAGTTTCATCATTATCATACCAGCAATAAGCATCAGTTGATGCACTCCAGGCTGCGGCGTCGGGAGAATATGTTATGGATGTGCCATCCTGGTATGTGGTAGTTCTTAGATTCTCAGCCATCCAGGTCTGGGTTCCTATTTGGACTGTCTTATAGGAATTACCATCTTTATCTACAATAACGTTATTATCTGCATCCTTCTTACAGGATATTAATAGAAGAATTGGCAGATTTAAAGATACTGCCAGGATAATTAAAATTTTGTGATTCTTTTTCATGCCATTAAGTATAATTATTCTTAGAACTAAAATCATTTCAACTTGAAAAATCATAAAAGATTCCCCCTAGCTTCTTGGAGCACTTAAAAGTATCTTGAACTGATATTTCTAAGTAAGGTAATTTAGACCTCGGATGCATATTGCAGAACTTCTTTCTGATAAATCAGAATAAAAATAATGAAAATTCTATATCTGTAAATCCAGAATTCTTATTTTTTCATTTTAATTAAACAATATCACAAGAAATAAATATCATTCTTCGACTTCTGAATACCGGGAACTTGTCACAATTATTATTATAGGTTGAACTGGTATTAATATCTGTTTTTTAGTCTTAATGCCACTGAAGATTTTCTTCTATCTGGATTCATGTGCCATTTTAAAATTTAAATTTGTTTTCAACTTAACCAGTGGTCTGAATATTGAGGAGTATTTTAATCTGACTGATTGATGTTCTAAATCTAATATAACAAGCACATTACGATAAATATTTACGAAAAATGAAAGCACAAAATCAAGAATGCTGTCCAAAATTCGAGGTTGAAAAATGGGACAAAAAAACATTTGACTGGGAAAATAAGCTTTTCCTGATTGAATCCATTTCTACATTTTTTCATATTCCTTTTCCTCCAACGATTGGGAAAAAGGTCATGAAAATGCATTCTCTGGCTCAAAAGGCTGAGGCAACTATTCAGGATAAGTCTGAAGCGCTCATTTTGTTCCGGGACCCTTCAGCATTTAAATCAGAAATTTATTATGCAGTTACTAAGGCAGTTGAAGGGGCAAATAATACGACGATTTCAGGATCATTTGTTACCGGTGTATTTGATGGACCGTATAACAACATTCCCAAATACATAAAAGAAATGGGCGATTACCTTAAAGAAAAGAATCAAATTGCCAGGGATTATTATGTGCATTATGCGTATTGTCCAAAATGTGCAAAGGAAAACGGTCATAATTACATGATTCTGTTTGCCAGGATATAGGATTTAAATTGAACCAGTAAAATTTATGACAGCTGTTAATCCTGACAATACTATGAAATGGCATACCCCATTTTAAGCGAATCTATAAAACCACTATTGACTTTTAAGACCATATAAAATCATACTGCTTTCTGTGGTAAGTTATATACACTGACGCAATCACTTATCATTTTATAAGGTTTTGATGACCGGTTTAAAGCAGATCATTAAGCCATCTTTCTCAATCATGCCGGTATTGAATCGAAATCTCTGCGGACCTATGATAGTGGCTTGGATCCTGTTACAATTGTCGAAACAGAAAGTCATCAGATAGAATGCCATTATTAAGGATGCAATTCTATCAACGTGATCTCACAATTGCCAGAAAACTCAAAATTGACAATTATTGTTTTACCCGTCAAATGAATTGATCCATGAAGTGAATTAAATCACTTCCGTCAGTTAAAAAGGTTTCTGATTTTACCAGGTCCTTTTTGACATGAACTCATCCAGCTGAGCCCTTGTCATCTTTATGTCGCTGGAGTTTTCTGAGATCCATTTTAAAAAATGTTCCTTGATATCATCGGTCCATTGTGAATCCATCTGCCCTGAGCTGTACTTACCTTCCTTCAGCATTGCCCGGCTGAAGCTGGCACGTGCTGTCATGAACTCTGCAGTGGCTATAACCTTCTCTGCCATGTGGGCAGGTATGAAAAGGACACCCTCCTTATCGGTTACGACCAGGTCGCCAGGCAGGACAATTGCTTCTCCTATTCTTGTCGGGGTGTTCAGTCCGGTCAGAACAACCTCGGTAAGAAAAGAAGGATGAAAATCCCTTACATAAGCATTGAATCCTTCGATTGCTGTGATCCCTGTCAGGTCGCGCGCTGCTGCATCAAAAATTACGCCCGTTCCGGTTTTGGCATATATGGAGGTTGCCAGCATGTCACCTATCATTGTGCCGTTCTGTATCTTGCCGAAACAGCTCGCAACATAAACATCACCTTTCTGAAGCACTGAAATAGGCCATGAGTTTGTATTGCCCACAAAGCCATTTTTCCAGCCTCTTTCCTTTATATTCTTTTCGAGATCCGGACGGCTGGGAAGAAAAGTTGCTGTAACAGCCCTTCCGATAATGGGAACATCATCCCTTACCATTTTCCATTTACCTTCAAACTGGTTTTTGTATCCTTCATTGTTCAGGATCTGCCATCCATCCTCTATCGACAGTTTTTTCGCACGCCTGAGAAGATCATCAGAGATCCTGGGTCGTCCGTCCGGGAATCTTTCACCTTTCCACTCTGATGTGAGGAAAATGAGTTCTTCCTTTGAAATGGTCTGGCTTAACGTGATTTGAGTGCCTGCTATCAGGCAGAAGAGGATAAGTGCAGAAAGCTTTTTCATGATACTTCGAATTATGTGTTTCACAAATATATTCCTATTACCAGAATTAGGAAAGGGAGACAGCAATTCTTAACTTCTTTTAAGAAAATCCTCTTTTCTGTGGAACTAACAAAATATGGTTATTCTATTGAAGTAAATATGAATTCAATTCCACCTGCTTATTTAATGAAAAGTATAAATTCCGGAAACGGCTGTCCAATGTCATTTGATCATACTTCATTCCACATTATTCCGCGATATTATTATTTGATTTGACCAGGACATAAAAATCAGATAGAAATATTCCCTTCAAAAAGAATATCGGCATAGCTGGAAATATAGGAAAGCACAACTCCAAGTGCGTCCAGCTCTTTCACTTCTGAGGGGCCACTGTATTCAAGTTCCCCAAGACGTTGTTGTGTCGGTAATGAAGCTCTAAGAGCTTTCTCTGTCCTTTCCAGATATTGTCTGCACATGGGTGACATAATAGCGCAATACTCATTTTTCGCGGCTATTACTGCTTCATCCCGGAAGTTCTTAGGACGATCCGATTCCTTTGCACGATTTAGTGCAGCCATCACGTTGAACTGCACAGACTCCGTTACTGTTTGCTTGTCTTTCAGACATTTACCTGCTTCTTCTTCCGATAGCCACCCCGGATACGGATTACAATACAACAAGTTCATATGAATTTCCATATCTTTCTCAGCATTCGCCGTTATTTCTTTAATTAGTTTATATATCTCAGCTTTAGCCTCGCCGGTCAAATCATTTTTTGTGGCCAATGTTTCCCTCCTGTCAATGTCTTCCTGAATTTTAGCGCAGTAAGTATCCAGTTTAGCTTTATATCTCAGATAATCCAATTTTGAAGAGCTGCATATATCTTTTGTACAGGCCAGCGGAGCTTCGTTTAAATACTGGAGCGCTGATTTTTGGGCAAATACCGCTAAAGTGGATATAAAAATAAATACCAGAACAAATACATCTTTTTTCATCATTCATCTTTGTTTTAGATTTTCAATTGATTACATCTTTAAAAATTTCTGAAAGTTTGACTAAATATCCCTTTAAACTTCCAATGCCCATCCCCCCAGGTTCTGTGCTGAAAGGGATCCCTGATTGGATCTCTGTTAATTGGTTCGAAATTTCTTCCAACCGGTAATATGCAGGCAAAGAAGCCTTTGTAAAAGATTCGTACCGTCTCATTGTTGTCAGAAGTCTGATTATGAATGTGTTACAGTATTTTATTTTCTCTTTCTCCAGTTTATCTGTTAATTCTTTATCCGAATCAGAGGCCAATCCCATAGTTTGGGCAATTTTGGCTTTTAATTCCTGAATATTATCAAGCGTTTTTTGTCTTTCTGGGTTGTTTTCTATCTCCTCAAATTCTACTGAGAATTTTAAGATTATTTCATTCAGGCTGTCATTCAGGTGTTGGCGGGCATTGGTCAATTCATACACCCTTTCATTATTTTGCGACCTGGCAGGGTTAGCCTGGCCTGCTGTCGCCAATTGCTGCCGGGCTATTCTGCCGGCTAGCGCCTGCATCTCAGCGTCCGACATTTTTCCGCTTTGTATTTTCTCCAGATCCGACCGGGATATTCCCTGCTGACTGGCTGCGTATTGCATCGCGTCGTCTTTCCTGCTTTCGGCGTTCGCGTTAATATTTTCATCCCTGCGTTTCTGTTCATTTGTTATCTGCAGCAAAAGACCTTCGACCTTAGCCAGATATTCGTCCTGCTGAGTTTTACTCATTCCGCATATATCCGATGGTATTGCCGGCAGCAATACAATGAACGCTTCGGGTCTGACTTGTGCCATTCCCGAAAGGGATAACAGCAACAGGCAAATAAAAACACCAATTCGTCTCATGGGAATCATTTTTACAGTTTAATAAATTCCACCCGGCGGTTAAGAGCCTTGTTGGCCGGCGTGTCGTTAGGAGCAATGGGTTTGGTTTCACCCAATCCGTCCGATTCGATACGTGAAGCTTCAATTCCAAAAGTCTTTACCAATTCGTTTTTTACAGAAGAACCACGACGTTTCGACAAGTCGAGGTTGGCTGCATCAGCGCCATCGGCATCGGTATGACCAACAATTTTTATACGCACCTTCGGATTCTCTTTCAGTACTTTGGCAACATCATTCAGTGTTCCGTACGATTCCGGTTTAACAACATCTTTATTTACATCGAAACAGATGCCGTAGCTTACCAGTTTTCCTTCGGTAAGCAGTTTACTTCGGGTGTCGGGAGCGGCTGTGGTTATTTTAATATCAGAGATATAGGATTGGGCTTCTGAAGCCCAGAGAGAAAAACGCAGGCGGGAAAATTTAGTGCCTTCAACAATACCGGTAGGAGCATCCAGAGCTTTCATCCCCTTATGGTAAATTCTTACCCTGCGGTTTTGTACCCAGACAATCACATGGTTTACTTTACCTTTTTCAATCGTTCCCTTTTGAGAAGAACTTGTTAAGTCGTCAGTTTCGGTATCGTCATCATAACCTTTTGTTTCCCAACTTTCCGTATCCAGATAAATATTAAGGCCTTTGTTCCCGGGATATAAACCATCGTCCATTTCCTTACGGTTGGTTTCGCTGTAAAGATTCAGTTCCATACAGTGATGTTCGAGTTCTTCATCTGGTATTACATCGAATTCGAGAATGAAATTGGAAGGAAAACTTATATCCTTTTGGTACCAGTACAATGCCCCTTTAGCGGTCATATTTAGCCAGTTACCGGAAGCGATATTCACGGTTTTCACTTCCCCTGAACCATTTGAAGTCCACAGAGCCGGAAAATCTCCGATAGCATCCTGTGAGAAATCTTCGAAAAAGAGGACTTTGTCTCCCGGGATAAAATCATAATTAGTATAGGATTGGAGTGATACTTCCTTACTTTGAACTACTGCATCCTGTCGGTCGGCAGTTTGCTTGTCAGTAATTTGCTGATCCGTCTGATTTTCCTTATTATCTTTCTTTGCAGATTTTTTGCTTTTTTTCGTGAACAGGCTTTTAACGCCGTCTTCCACCGCATCCATTCCTTTTTCAACACCCTGGTCAACCCGGCTATTGGCCCTGTTGTTCGCCGATTCCGTTACTTTATCTTTGATATTGATCTGTGCATTCAGGCACAAAGGCAAGAAGTTAATAAAGCAAATCAGGAAGTAAATAATAAGCTTTTTCATATGTCAATCATTAATGTTTATTGATTGGCTCAAATTTAGAGGGCTTGATCAGGGTTTTTTTACCCCCAAAAAGGGGTTTTTATAACAAACCTTTATTGCTAAGTTTGTTGCAACAGAGGATGATCCAATTAACATTAAGATTGAGATGGGGAAATTTTTAACAGGCCTGGTTTTCACCTTAACCTTTTTTGCAACGATACCAGTGAAAGGACAAAATCTCGATTCGCTGGAAAATGTTTTCAAAACACAGAAGCTTTCTGCTGGCGAACAGTTGAAGCTTTGCGACGATCTGAGCTGGTTTTATCTTTCGGTAAATGGCCAAAAATCAAAGTATTGGGCAAAAATAGGCATAGCAGTCGCCTTGAATGCAAAAGACAATAAAATGTCGGGGACTTTATTCCGTAACCTCGGTGTGGCTTGCTACCAGTTAAGCGAAATGGACAGTGCCTTAATTTATTTTAAATCTGCCGAAAAATATGCCCGCCTGGCTCAGGACGACAATCTGGTCGATGTGATCGACCTGGCAAGGGCTAATCTGTATAACAGGACAGGTAACTTCCAGCAGGCTCTCTCGATTTACTTAATCGTCCTTCCCCGTTCAGAACAAAAAAACAATCCGGCCCGGACAAGACAAATTCTGGGCAATATTGGCGCCCTGTATTGCAATATGCACAACTATGAGCAGGCCGAAAAATATTACCTGCAAAGTGTGCCATTATGCGAAAAAGACCAGGATGACTGGACCTTGGGACATGCCTTCAACGGGCTGGCTGATGTTTATTCTAAAACCTCACAATTCGACAAAGCTCTTGAATATGCCCAAAAAGCCATTGCTGCAGGTCAACGTTGTGGCGACAACGAAAACTTATCGCTCATCTATCAATCGGTTTCTCAGATCTATTTTGTTCATTTTAAAGATTCAGACAAAGCCATTGAAGCCGGACTAAAGGGTCTGGCTATTGCAAGGGAATCGCTTCCTCCGGTACACATCGCGGCCATGCTCAATAACTTATCGGATATTTTCTATCATACGGGCGACTATCAAAAATGTCTGGATTACGCGTTGGAAGCCATCCGGACAGACACTGCCGATTTTGATACTTACGGAAATGCTTCAGCCAATGTGGTAAGAGCAGGTATTCAACTCAATGGTAAGGGAAACGCTTTGAAATATTTTGCTGCTTACGATAGGATCAATCAAAAAAGAATCACTAAGGGGTTCCTGGAGAAAATCGCTGAAATGGAAACCAGGTACCAGACTGAAAAGAAAGACCTGCAGATAATTGTTCTGGAAAAACAGACGAAAATGCAGACTCTTGTGACTATTGGAAGCGGTATAATTCTTCTGTTGTTGATTATCCTGATCTACTTCCGCTATAAAATAACAAAACGGAACGAACAGATTGCTGAACAAAAAATTGTTCAACTCGAAAAGGAAAAACAATTAACCTCCGCGCAGTCGTTGCTCGAAGGCGAAAATGCTGAACGTAAACGTCTGGCCCGCGATCTGCACGACGGGCTGGGCGGGATGTTATCGGTTGTAAAATTAAATCTGGCAAATATGAAAGGGAATACCATTTTGCCGGAATCGGATGTTCCGGTATTTCATAATGCACTGGAAATGCTCGACGAATCGATACGCGAATTGCGCCGGGTGGCGCACAACCTGATGCCTGAATCGCTTACGCGTTACGGACTAAAACCCGGACTCAGCGATTTTTGCAGAAGCATTTCACGTGTCAGGTTACACTTCTTTGGCGAAGAACGCCGGCTGGAAGAAAAGTACGAGATTGCTACATTCCGCATTGTTCAGGAATTGGTGAACAACGCCATTAAACATTCCGAAGCCAGCCAGATCAATGTTCAGGTAATTATCGAAAACGACCGGCTGAACCTTGTTATTCAGGATAATGGCAAAGGATTCGATCCGGCCCGAACAGATACTACGCAAACAACAGGGTTGAGCAGTATCCGCTCCAGAGTAGAATCGCTTGGCGGTCATATGGAATTAATTTCATCACCTGGAAAAGGAACTGAAGTGCAGATTGATTTTAAAATATTGGAAGGAATTGTATAGCGATCATTTATAATACCCAATTCGTATCCGGGAACCCGCAACTTGTTTCAGCGCTGAACAAAAAACTTAAACCAATGATAAACGTTGCCATTGTCGATGATCATCCGTTGCTTATAGAAGGGTTGAGAAATCTGATTGCAGCATCGGGAGTGGCTGTTTTAACCGACAGCGCGCAAACGGGAAAAGACTGCCTCAGAATGCTCAGTTTTAATTTGCCCGATGTACTTCTGCTCGACATCAATCTGCCAGATTTCAATGGCATTGACCTGTGCAAAGAAATAATTATCCGATGGCCTTCGCTTAATATAATGGCATTGACCAGTTTCGGAGAATTCACATCTATCCGGAAAATGCTTGAAAGCGGGGCCAAGGGTTATCTGCTGAAAAATGCCATGCCCGAAGAGATCATACTGGGGATCGAAACCGTTGCAGGTGGCGGAAAATTCCTTTGTCACGAAGTCGATCTGTTTATGAAAAAACATTCCGACCGCCACATCTTTCTTACTCCGCGCGAAACCGATCTGCTTCGCCTGATTGTGAAAGGTTACACCAATCCCGAAATTGCCAACGAACTTTTTCTTGGTATAGAAACCATTAACAGCTACCGGAAAAATCTGCTATTCAAGCTGAATGCAAGGAATACTGCCGTTCTGGTCAAGATTGCCATCGAAGAAAAACTGATCTGACCTCAGCTGTATTTGTGATAAACCGGATCCGGATTATTTTCCGGACTGAAATATGTCCGGCGCAGGGAAAAGGGGAGTATTGTATCGCCGGCTTTTCATTTCTGTTAATCACGAACCATGTAAACCGGAAAACACGACAAACGACAATGAGTTGACTGGGATAAGACAAAAGACAAAAGGAAAAAGACAAAAGGGAAAAGATAACAAATTGAAGAGTAATTTTTTAACTAATAAAACAGAAGTTATTCCTCTTTTGACCTACCACCAGGTATGATATATTCACAAAAAAAGTCAGAATTGTAAGGGGAAAAATCCGGGATCATATTATAACTGATGGGGAGAAAAGGCACAGAGCACAGATCGGAACGTAGTGGAGATCCAGACCGAAGCGTCTGGAGCACAGAGCACAGGGCGCAGGGCGCAGTATCCGTGATGTAAACAGGCCGGGTACTGGTAACCGTGCAATTATGATTGAGATCAGTTAAAGAAGTATCTCCGGATGCTTGTTTTGTTGTTTTTGAGCAAAACAGGCCCCTTATGGTACCCGGAATGCTCCTGCTGCCAGGTAAATGTCAATAGGATTGAAAGCCGACGCTTGAGGTGTAAAGGTTTTTGCAGTGCCATATAGACTATTTTCATGACAAGAAAATCCCATGCACTTATCGGGATTCGCCTTCTTCAGAACCCTGTTTAGACAGGGCACATGGTATAGCAGGAATTCTATAAACTATAGCCCTCAGGATCACAGACTATGATATAACCTGAACTTAAAATGATAATATGCTGGCCAAACTGGTTTTCAGTAGCAAAAACTGAGGAAGGGAAACCCGGAAATTTTACATGCCTGGTTACGATACCTTCGATATCCAGATATGCAGCAGATAGTCCGTTATCATCTGAAATCACTGCAAGGTAGTTGCCGTTAGCGAGATGGGTAACACAGTCCAAAATAGGAGCATACTGGGAAGGAGTGGAAAATAGAGGATAATAATTATCAAAAAGGAGTGATCCTTCTTTGGTAGTCTTTACCACTCTGGGGAGATAAGCGTAATAGTCCCATGTTGCAACAGTTGAAAACATCATATATTCATTGTTCCCGGTTTTTGAAAGAAGGAGTGGCATATTCGAGCCACTATAGCTATTTGGGACAGTAAATGTACTGATCAGATTGCCGTCATAATCCATTTTAATTATACATAGCATATAATCTGTAGCGCCGTAAAGGACCAGCTTGCCATCGTCTGAGATGATCTGAGTTATTCCATAGATAACCCCGGTATTGCTTATGCTCCTGTTTACTTCCGCTCCTCCGGAAGTCAGACCGATTACAAAATACTGGCCAGTATGATCTCCTGGTTCATTGTAGTAATTTCCGGCAAGAAACAGCTGCCCCTCAGTGGTTTCAACAACACTCTTAAAACCCATATGTCCATTATCGGCACTCTGAAACGACCAGATCGTATTACCCGTCTGGTCGATTTTGAGTAAAGTTTTTTCACGTACTATCAGATAATTATGATCTGAACATTCGATCATCTGATTTGGATAACCATTGTCTCCTGAAGGGGTAAATTCTTTTTTCCATTGGATTGAATAGTCTGAAGCCAGTTTTAGAATCGCTATGTTTCTATCCTCTCCTGATCTGGTAGTATAGCAGTAAACTAATAAACCTCCATCTGAGGTTAGCATGGCAGAAGTGAAGCCATATTTATCAACACCTTCCTGAAATGAATAGATACTGTGGATTAAAGATTTTGCTGTTCTGACTGTTTTTGAAACAGTTTGTTTGTTAAGATTATTATCAATCGCAATTACAGAGATCTTATAATTATTATCAGGGATCAGCTGGCTAATTGTAAACGTGTTAGCATTCAGATCAAAGGTCACTACAGAATCGTTGACTGCAACTTCATAAGTAAATGGGTCTTGTTCCGGATCGGTGGCAGCTGACCATGATAAGGTGACTTCCTTGTCTGTAATACCATCAATGGTTACTTCAAATGGTCCGGGAGGAGAATTTTGCGGGTCTGGCTCAGGTTTCTCAACAACCTTGGAACAGGAGTTAAAAACCAATAGTGATATGATTACAACAGAATTTCTAATATTCATATATTATGGATTGAACTGATATAAAGTATGATCTGTATATGGAACAATGTCATTTGCATAGCCGAGGCCGAAGATTATTTTGTTATTATATACAAACGCTATCGAGCGGTTATTGAAGCATGGAATAAAGGCATTCTGGTTCCACTGATTATTTGTAATTGAATATGTAAACGAGTCCTTGAATCCGACTTCTGAACCTCCTTCAAGGTTCATACCTCCAAACAGGTAAAGGTCACTCCCCCTGAGTACTATGCTAACACCGTAACGGATCGGCCCGGGGAATCTTGCTTTTTCTGACCATATGTCAGTTGCCGAATCATACTCCAGAAGTCTGGCAGGGGAGACGTAAATGTATGCCCTGGTTTCATTAGTACAGGTTGCATCACATATAAAATATCGATCATAACGAACATCGTTGCGTCTGGTCCATTCCTGGGTGCCAAGGTCAAATGACCAGAAATCATTTGCATTGCTGTAACCGTCTGCCCCTACATTGCCATAACCTCCTCCGACATACAAAATCTTGCCAATTATGAATCCATTTAGAGCAGAAGTGCCTGATCCAGGGTAATTTGTGATCTTTTGCCAGGTATCATCCTGGTCATTATATCTCCACAATTCATTAACTCCATTATTCCTGAGAAAAATATATCCAATGCCGTCGGATTGCAGTGAAAATGGGTAAATCTCTTCAATTTTTGAGCCATCCAGGGACACATCATTTTTTGCAGTCCATGTTTTATTCCTGAGATCAAATGCCCAGACAGGCGATCGGATTAATTCGACATAACCAAAATTACCACCGATAACATAAAGCTTGTCACCAATAATAAAATGTGAATATTTAAATCTGTGCTCTCCAGGATAATTACTGCTGTATTCATTATAATTTCCACTGAGAATTCTTATTTTTTTGTATGCAACAAATTTGTTCCCATCAATATAGACATCTACTTCATAATCCCCTGGCGGTGTCGAGGCCGGCACGGTGACATCGCAGACAGACAAGAATGAGCCATCTGATTCAGAAACATATTCTTCAAAATTATAGTTAAGTGATGTGGTAACTGTATTGTTTAATTTAACCTCAACTGATTTACAAATAAACTTGTTCTGGAAATACACTTCCAAGCCAAAACGGTTTCCTGAATTCAGAAAAGCCCCTACTGTATTGTCAAGATTACTGTAATCACCGCTATAATCAGCTGGTACGATTTTGAATAAAAAATTATTCTTAGGAAATCTGACAATCTTTTTTTCGCTTGAATATGTATACTTCCCCATTTCCAGAATTGCATGTACTGCAAAATCATGATTTACAAGATCTGTCTGAACATTTACTGAATGACTTTGCTTCCTGTCATTTGTCAATTCAATGGGTTTCTCAAATCCGGCTGAGGATAATAAGGTCAGGTCTTCGAAAACAAGCTTAGCTCCCTTTAGTTTTTGCCCCTCACCCAGATAGACTTCCAGGCTAATATCAACACCTGTCAGTGAATTTATGCTGACTGCTGAAATGCTTATTTTCGGAGAAGGATAGTAATCAGGGTCCTTATTACATCCAGTCAAGGTAATAAGTGTAGTTACTAACAATGACATGATTCCCTGTTGAATCAAGACAGGAATTGCTGAGGCATGAAATTTTCCTAATGACATTATCGAAGTTTTCAGACAGTCTCATTCAAAAATAGATAATAATTTTAATATGATGAAATCTTTGTATATACAATTTTTTCTTCAATATTTAGTGGGTAATATTTGACTCTTACTCTTTTTAGGTATATAATGCCCATGGACTTATTTATTCAATGTTACGGGTTAAGTCCAGGATGTCTGGATTTTTCAGGAACAGGTCCCGGCTAAAGCATCTATATGGTGGTTGATATTAGTGGCCCTGACGATTACTCGCTGCGTTCGTAATGTCAGGACCCTGACAGAACAACAAAAGCCGCTCACGCGGCCTTTTGTTGTCCTGTCAGGGCTCGAACCTGAACTCTTCTGATCCAGAGTCAGACGTGTTGCCAATTACACTACAGGACAGTTAAGCGGTTGCAAATATATGAAAATTATTAAAAAAATATATATGGAGAAAATTGAATTTTATTTCTGAAAAATCAGACGATACATTGGCTGAAACCTGGCTACAGGCATCAACTTATTATTCACCCTTTAAGCTTATCCATTGGCTTACACTTCCCTTCTTCTTTAAGTTAAGGGCAGGGGAAGGGTTTAGATTGTATACTGTAAAATAAGCTTTGGACGCATTGATGCCACAGGATAATCACCTGAAACAAACCTGAAGCCGGGAAAGTTGTCATCGGGCCAGAGGCGGAACATGAGACCGTAAAACGGTAATACGGATGCACTGGGATTACTGAAAAGCTGAGTAACATCAACACCGATGAAATTTGCATTCCTTACAAAGGGATACAAATACACCTGGTTTATCTCCGTGGTTTTTGGCTGATTATTCCAGGTGACCTTATGCTCATCCCATGGTTCAATGATCTGCTGGAATACGGCTGCATATTTACCTGTGCCGGTTGAAGGATCAATCGCATAGAACGCACTGTCGACAGGTAACGGGACATCATAATAGAGTACCAGTGTCGCCCGGGTTATAGAAGCTGATTTCGGAAGCGAATCAGTACTGAAAGCTATCAGACTTCTGTTCGATCTCATCACAGTCAGGATGGGCTCCGACAGGAAGGTGGCTTCAAAATATGTATAATCGCCAAAATTTTTATCGGGCTGGAGATTTGATATTGTTGCATCCTTACCATCCGCGGGCCCCGGCTGAAGCTCGAGAATTCCTGACTGTGTTCCCCATGGGATCTTCAGTCCCAACGGACTTTCGGGGGTGGTATTTTCAATTTCCTGAGAGGAATATTTATATGTCACTGGGGAATAGCCTTCCCTGGAAACAACAAATGTATATGAATCCGACCCACCCCTGATGATCAGATGATTGACGGCCGCCTTGAGATTGAAGGTATAAGTCCAGTCATCAGCCGAATAGACTGTCAGCACTGCGTCTGTCATGGATGTCGGAGCCATGATCAGAGGATTGTAAAGATAACAGACTGCATAGAGATCGAGTGGCTTTATGATCTGAACTCCGAAGCTGATATAACCAAATTCAACAGGGGAGTAATTACCAACGGCAAGCACCTCGGGTGCAATACTTGTAACCTGATCGGCAGTGATCTTTATCTGCACAGGTAGAGGATCCTTCAGGAGATAGGCTAAAGACGAACCTTCAAGCGGAGAGGCGTATATCACAGTGCCCGAGGGATCAAGTACAAGCAGCCTGGTGAGGTTGTACTGACCGGCTTTCAGCTCGATCTTGTCGCTGATGAAACCAGTCCCGAATATGTAAAGGGGTATCAGTTTGTCGGTCAGAACGGCGTTGCCTTTCAGATCTTCAACCGAAATCATAAGCTGATAAGAGGCTATAGAGCTGTCAGAACCGGTTCGCGCTTCCTTCTCTCCTGAACTCAGACTGAAGGAGAATTGGATCGTGCCCATGAGATTTGATCCGGGAGTGTCCTTTTTTTCGCAGGCTGATAAAATAATCAGACCCAGAATGCCTGCCAGAACGATAAATGATCTGTTGAGCTTTTTCATGGCTGCAGAATTTAACATAAAGATAAGATTATCCGGCTTATAACCCAAAAAAATGTACCTTTCTGACCGGTCCCGGGATACATTATGTTATAACCGTTAATATACTTCCTGTAAATAGGAATTAACTGCACAATAAAATGCCTTGATCGGATGTCAGTAAAACATTTATGCTGAAACCTCCGGCAAATTTAAACAGGCATTTAGTCCTTTGAAAGACAGTATATTATACTCGTTCAGTAATTCCGGTGAGTTCCCCTTATTTGTCTGGTGTGGCTTATTTGTTTACTTTTGACCATGGATCTTTCAACGGAACGGTCCGGTTGAAGACAGGTTTTGATGGTGTTGAATCCGGATCGACACAGAAATATCCGATTCTCTGGAACTGGAATTTTTCAAGTGGTTTAGCATTTGCCAGCGATGGTTCTATCTTGCAGCCTGTCAATACCTTCAGCGAATCGGGATTCAGAAATTTCCTGTAATCATCATCCTTCTGTCCTGCCGGATCCTCATGATCGAAAAGCCTGTCATATAATCTGACTTCAGCATCGACGGCCTGGGCAGCAGATACCCAGTGCAGGGTTCCCTTAACCTTTCTTCCCGATCCCTCGCTGCCACTCCTGGTAGCGGGATCATAGCTGCAGTTTACTTCGGTGATCTCACCTGTCGATGTATCCTTTTTAAAGCTTTCACATTTAATTATATAGGCACCCTTGAGTCTTACTTCCATACCCGGGGCAAGCCTGAAGAATTTATTGGGAGGATTCTCCATGAAATCATCCTGTTCAATGAAGATTTCCCTGCTGAAAGGGACAAATCTTTTTCCTGCTGATTCGTCCTCGGGATTATTGACAACTTCAACATCCTCTACCTGGTTTTCCGGATAATTGGTAATTATGACCTTCAGCGGATTCAACACTCCAAATACCCTGTAGGCCCTGGCATTAAGGTCTTCCCTTACTGCATGTTCCAGCAGTGAAACATCATTTATCGCTTCTACCTTGGTGTATCCGATCAGTTCCACGAAACGGCGGATCGACTCCGGAGTATAGCCCCTTCTTCTTAATCCGCAGAGAGTAGGCATCCTTGGATCATCCCAACCCGAGACCTTGCCTTCCTGAACAAGCTCGAGGAGTTTCCTCTTGCTCATGATGGTATAAGTGAGGTTGAGGCGGTTGAACTCGATCTGTCGTGGCCTGTATTCATCACTCTTGAGCTGATCGATGAACCAGTCATATAATGGGCGGTGCACCTCAAATTCAAGTGTGCAAAGCGAATGTGTTATTTCCTCGAAATAATCGCTCTGTCCATGGGCGAAATCGTACATCGGATATACATTCCATTGATTTCCCGTACGATGGTGCGCGGTCTTTATGATCCTGTAGATGATCGGATCGCGCATATGCATGTTAGGGGAGGTCATGTCTATTTTTGCCCTCAGTACGTGGTCGCCTTCCTCGAATTCACCCTTGTTCATCCGTTCAAACAGGTCAAGGTTTTCTTCGATAGCCCGTTTGCGGAAGGGACTTTCTGTTCCTGCCTGGCTGGGTGAGCCTTTCTGTGATGAGATAAGCTCGGCAGACTGATCATCAACATACGCAAGACCTCTCTTTATCAGATCAACCGCGAAATCATACAGCCTTCCGAAATAATCAGAAGCATAATATTCCCTGTTTTCCCAGTCAAAACCGAGCCAGTGAATATCTTCTTTTATTGAATCGATATATTCGACATCTTCCTTCACCGGATTGGTATCATCAAAACGGAGATTGCATTTTCCTCCGTATTTTTTTGCCATGCCAAAATCGAGGCAGATGGCCTTGGCGTGGCCTATATGAAGGTAACCGTTCGGTTCAGGAGGAAAACGTGTCATTATCCTGCCTTTGTTTTTACCATCCTTCAGGTCATCAGCGATAAACTGCTCAATAAAACTTATCGGGGCTTTAGCTTCTTCTTTTTCCCTTGTTATCTCATCATTCATCCCAAATAATTTTTAGACTACGAAAATAGGATGAATTTCAGTCCGTTCTGCCAAACTGACCCGGTTTTTTCATTTTACAGGCACCGGGTGTAAAGACGGGATCCGGATATCGTGATGCTCCTTGTCTTAAAGAGCAGTGAAACAGCTACATATGCCAGGCCTTTCACAGAATTATTCCTCAGATAGCATAAATTACATATTAGACAATTGCGTTAAGGACGAATACCCTTATCTCTTTTCTCAGGAGATAGATAATCCCTGAGATTGTTAACATATTCGATGAATTTTTCCCGTCCGAGGTCTGTAATGCTGCATAAAGTCTGAGGATAGTTATTCCTGAATTTTTTTTCCACATTAATATACCCAGCCTCCTTAAGTCTGGTGATCTGGATACTGAGGTTGCCTGCTGTCGCTCCTGTCTGTTCCCTGATATAGCTGAACTCAGCCATTTCAACTCCCATAAGCAGCGAGATCACGGCAAGCCTCAACTGGGAATGCAGAACAGGATCAAGATCTTTAAATCGTGCCATTGTCAACCCTTTTTTTTAGTATATATCCGGGAATAAGATAACCGGCAAACATGGCCAGAGCCATTCCAAGAGAACTGTATTCCGGTCCTGCAAAATGCGTGGCCAGTGATAAGGTCCAGAAACATATGCCTCCAATTATCAGGGGGGTGAATTTAATAAGGAACCCGGAAATAAAGGTGGCAAATCCCACCAATATGAGAATATACGGACTGATCGTTCCCATGCTTTTTGAATGAACGATCATGAGTACGATCCATGATACCAGAAAACCATACCATGTCCACATATAGATGTTAGCGGTATAGGAACGGATAAGAGTCTTCATTCCTTTCCTCCAGCCATAGGCTATTGATACAAAAACACCGGGGAAGGTGAGGAGCCATACAAGATAATGTTTTTCAAATGAGGTAAACTTCATCAGAATAAAATCTGCCAGAGAGCATATGAATATCAGCCATCCCCAGAACAGGAGATAGAATATTCCGCTCCTGATGTCAAATTTTGTCCTGTTTACCATGTCCGTTATGATCCTGAGACTTTCCTCAGTTGTCATGATTTTGCCATCGTTTTCCATTTTATTATTTACTTTTACTAATGTTGAATTTTGAACATAAACATATTGCAAATATAAAGTAGTTTATAATATAAACAAAATATTTAAAGGTTTTTTTTGAATGAACCGGAGTGACAGGAGTTATAATATGCAAACCAGAGTGTTTTGTTGGCTCTGGTCACTGGTAATTTGAAATGATTTATATGGGTCTTATTCAGATTGAGAACATGGAATTTTATGCGTTCCATGGTCATTTTAAGGAAGAGAGGATAGTTGGCAATAAATTCATTGTCAATCTGACTATAGAAACGGAGATGGAAGCTCCTGCTGCAAGCGATAATCTTAAGGATGCTGTCGATTACCAGAAAGCGTACCAGATTGTCAAGCTGGAGATGGCAAAGAAATCACATTTGCTGGAGCATATTGCAGGAAGGATAATTAATGCCATTTATGCCGAACTGAAAGGCATCAGGAAAGTTACGGTGAAGGTTTCCAAGATGAATCCCCCCATGGGAGGAAAGATCGGATCTGTAAGTATTACAATGAGCAGGTAAACAGTTTTTATCTGAGGAACAGGAATACCGATGTGATAAGTGTTGTTGCAATCACAAAATACCGGAAAACCTTTTCCGGCAGAAGTCTGACGATCCGGATCCCCGTAAATATCCCCAGCGCTACAACAGGGACAGCTACCAGATCGAGTAGAAGAAAGTTCCATGTGATATTTTTCCAGACAATTGCCTGCAGAGGAAGTTTGCCTGTATTCAATATGAAGTACAGCCAGGCGCTGGTGCCGATGAATTCCTTTTTCGGGAGTTTCATTGCAAGGAAATAGAGCGTGAACACAGGCCCAGCGGCATTCCCGATCATGGTAGTGAATCCTCCGGCAAGACCCATGAACGATGCAAAAAGATGATTTTCAGGAATTTCGTTTCCTTTTTGCTTCCGGAGATCGTTGACAATCATGAGGATCAGCATTATCCAGACGACTGCCATCATTACAGTCCTGAATTGGGAGCTGTTTACGTTTCTCCCGGTAATGAGCGCAATAATTATACCGGCGGCTGCCCAGGGCAGTATTCTGATGATATATTTCCAGACTGCGCTCCGGTGATAGTAGATTACAGCCATAATATCTGCAGTAATAAGCATCGGAAGGATGACCCCGGTGGATTCCTTTGCACCGAAAATCAAAGCCATAACAGGCACTACTGCGAGTCCGAATCCACTGAGCCCGGCTTTCGACATGCCGATCAGCATAGCGCACAAGAGAAAGAGGAGGATGTACCCGGGAGTGATTCCGTCGAACAGGGTAAGTATTGTTGAAGTCATCTCATAATGTCAAAACAGAAGGGGCAAAGATAGAATATTATCGGGAATCGTTCCCGGCAAAATAAGTTGCTCTTTCCGGCAGTCATTCCTGTCTGTGACTGAACTTCAAAAAGCGGTTCTTACGACCAGGGAAGATTTTGTAATCCGTGGCGCCTGTTGATTTTCCATCATGTAATTCTGAGTGATATTGGTTTGAAGAATGATTGATCAGCAATGGAAATTCAACACTGGTTTTACTCCAATTATAATTACATTTACATATCACACCAAAGGAATAAAGAAAATGGATTCAGATAACTCATCATCAGGAAACCTGACAAGCAGGAGGCGGTTTTTTAAAACTACAGGACAGGTGATGGCGGCAACAGCCCTCAGGGGAGCTGCTGCTCCATATCTTGATCTGACCGGAGAGAAAGTAAGTAACCAGTCAGAGGCGCTGCGTTCAGATGTGGCTATGATTGGGCCGAAGGACAATATAAAGGTTACAAAGATCGAAACTTTTGTTCTCAAGAACTCCTGGGTATTTGTGAAGCTGTCCACAGACGCGGGTATATCCGGATGGGGTGAGATGCTGAAAGATGACGCCAGGGCATGTGCGGCTGGGGCCATGGATGTCGGGAATTATCTTATAGGGAAGGATCCGCTGAGGGTTGCTTTTCACTGGCAGGCTATACACCGTGGCTCATTTTACCGGGGAGGCCCGGTTAAGACGGCCATTCTGAGCGGTATTGACCAGGCTTTATGGGATATTACAGGTAAGGCTTACGGAGTACCCATTTATAAATTATTCGGAGGACCGACCAGGGACAGGATCAGGGTATATGGCACGCTTGATCCAAAAACCGGAGTGAATGCGATCAAGGTTGGACCTGAAGGGGGACAGAGGCAGGCAATCAAATATATCGAGGGACAGAAATATGTAGATGAAGTTGTTGAACGTTTTAAAGCGCTGAGGCAGAAAGTTGGAAACGGTGTTGATATTGCAGTTGATTTTCACGGAGCGGTTCAGCCTCCTACTTCAATGCTTCTGATCAAGGCTCTTGAACCATATAATCCGTGGTTTTTTGAGGAGATCGTTCAGCCGCTTAATGTTGATGTAATGGCTGAGCTTGCCGGGAAGACGCATATTCCCGTCGCCACTGGTGAAAGGATATTCACCAAGTGGGGATTCAGGGAAATACTTGAAAAGCGTGCCGCGACGATCCTTCAGCCGGATGTTTGTTATGCAGGAGGGATAACCGAGCTCAGGATAATAGCCGGTATGGCTGAGGCATATTATTCTCCGCTTGCCCCGCATAATCCACAGGGTCCATGTTCACTTGCAGCCAGTTATCAGATTGCGGCCAGTATTCCTAATTTTCTGATCCAGGAAAGGGGAGACAATGAATATGCTGACCTTCTTGCGAAACCATTGCCCCCGGTAAAAGATGGTCACAGACCTCTGCTTACCGATCCGGGTCTTGGTATTACAATCGATGAGGACAAACTGAGGGCTCAGGTCGGTGAACCAAAACCATATAACACCAGCTATGATCCGGACGATGGGTCAGTGGTTGATTGGTGAGATTAATAATTGAAATCATTTTGTGATGCCCGATCAGAAAATCAGAAATTACAGGTGGATCGTGGTGGCTCTTTTATTCTTTGCCACAACGATTAACTATATCGACAGGCAGATCATTGGTCTGTTAAAACCGATCCTGGAAAAGGAGTTCAGCTGGAGTGAAACAGATTTTGCCCATATAGTAATGGCATTTACCGCGGCATATGCTATCGGTTTGCTCATTATGGGACGGTTTATCGACAAGGTTGGAACGAGGCTGGGGTACGCCTTTATAATATGTTTGTGGAGTATAGCGGGGATGTTTCATGCGGTTGCAAGGAATGCAATGCATTTTATGATTGCACGATTTGGGCTTGGGATCGGAGAAGCAGGTAATTTTCCTGCGGGGATCAAAGCAATTTCAGAATGGTTTCCGAGGAAAGAGAGAGCTCTGGCCACAGGTATCTTCAACTCAGGTACAAGTGTCGGTGTCGTTCTCGCGTTGTTGCTGGTGCCTCTTATTCTCAGTTACTATGGCTGGCACGAGGTTTTCTGGATCACAGGTGGAGTCGGATTCGTTTGGCTGATCTTCTGGCTTATCTTTTATGAGATACCACAGAGGCAGAAGCGGCTTTCAGAGGCAGAGTCTGATTATATATTGAAGGGGCAGGATCAGGGTACAGGAAGTTCTGTTGAAGCTGAAAAGAAGCCTGTCAGATGGATAAGGCTATTCACTTTTCCACAGACATGGGCCCTGATTACCGGCAAAGGTCTCATAGATCCTATCTTCTGGTTTTTCCTGTTCTGGCTGCCCTCATATTTTTCTTCAGCCTACAACCTTGACCTTAAGAAACCCAGCCCTGAGCTAATAATAATTTATGCTGCCACCACAGTGGGGAGCATTCTTGGGGGATATCTTTCTTCCCTTCTTATCATGAGGGGATGGAAGGTGATGAAGGCACGGAAGACAGTCCTGTTTATTTTTGCCGTCATGGAATTATCAATAATGCTTGCCAGGTACACAACTGCTGCCTGGATGGCTGTGGCGCTGATAAGTCTTGCAGTTGCGGTACATCAGGCTTGGTCGACGAATGTTTTTACCATGGCTTCCGACATGTTTCCCTCTGAAGCTGTCAGTTCTGCAGTGGGGATAGCAGGGATGGCCGGCGCTGTGGGAGGGATCCTTTTCCCGATGCTTGTAGGTTACCTGCTCGACGCGTATAAAACTGCCGGGAATATCACCGGCGGCTATAACATGCTCTTTACTATCTGTGGTGCAACTTATCTGACGGCATGGGTCATTATCCATCTTCTTACGAGGAAACATGCTATCATCCGGCTTAATGAACTTCAATAGGCAAATCAGAAGAAACAGGTAAATTCAGGTGATTATCCGGTGGGTAATCAGCGTGTCAGTTTTCTCCGAACAGAGCAGGCCCGGCTTTCCGGATATCTGTCAGAATCCTGGTTATCTCATCGCCGGGCATTTCTTTCTGCACAAGCACCCTGTTAAGCATATTGATAGCTATTTCAAGCTTTTCAGGGAGCACCTGATTGGCGCCTGCTTTTTGAAGCTGAGCCGTATTATGGATAGTTGACGCCCTTACAATGATAAAACCGTTCCTGTTAATATTCCTTACACGTTCTATAATAGCAAGCGAAGGAATGATGCTTCCTACTGATATCACAATGACGGCAGCAGTGTCGGCATGGGCCTTCCTGAGAATAGGTTCATTGATGGCGTCTCCGTACAATACCATATCTCCGTTGTTTATTTTATCCTTTACTATAGCAGGATCAAATACGATGGAAATATGCTGAATGTTATATCGTTTTGCCATTATCGATAATTTCAGGGCGCTGGCATCTTTTCCAATGATTACAAGATGATTACTGAATTCCGGCAGTTCTATCTCCTTAAGAGGGAACAGGCCGTTGATCATGAATGCAGGCAAAGGTAATTTGATGAAGAGTCTGAAAAGAGGCTTTGCAAGCCAGAAGAGGAACGGAGTCAGAGCCATTGTGATAACTGCAACAGCCAGGAAGAGGTGGTAATAGTATCCAGAGAGTATAGCGTCATCCAGGCCTATTTTTGCAAGGATAAATGAAAACTCACCGACCTGGCTCAGGGCAATGCCGATGAGGATTGTTCCCTGAAGCGTATGTCCCAGAAGGAATCCCGTTCCTCCGGCGATAACGGTTTTGATTACCAATAACATCACGACACTCAGTAACACAACATGAAAGTTGGCTATTACAAAAGGGATATCGAGCAACATCCCGATTGACACAAAGAAGAAGCTTGTAAAGACATCTTTGATCGGTAGAAAATTTCCAAAGACATTATGACTGTATTCAGATTCAGATACCATTAGTCCGGCCAGGAATGCTCCAAATGCCAGGGATAAACCGAGCTGAGAAGTCAGCAGTGCTACGGCAAAGCAGATCAGAAAGATACTCATCATGAAGAGTTCCTGGTTCCTGGTCATTGCAATGAGATCAAGAAGCCGGGGAAGCAGCCATTTGTTGCCGGCGTAGACCAGCCCTATAATGGCAATGACCTTCAGAATAAGGATAAATATTTCCTTTGTGACGTCCGACGGACTGTCGGTCAGAAGATTTCCAAGGAGCATAAGGGGAACCAAAAGCAGATCCTGGTAGATAAGTATCCCGAGAACGGTACGTCCATAGTTAGATGTAAGTTCGGATCTTTCCTGAAGAAGTTTAAGAACAAGAGCCGAACTGCTCATCGCAGCCAGAAATCCGATATATAATCCGCTTTGCCATGTCATTCCCAGGAAATGGGAGATAATAAAAAAGACACCTGCCGTGAAGGTCACCTGAACAAAGCCTCCCAGAAATACAATTCTTCTGATCTTTAACAGATGTTCCAGTGAAAATTCGAGTCCGATGGTAAACAGGAGCAGTACTATTCCTATATCAGCCATCAGTTCAATTTCATGTTGTGCCTTTACAAGAGAAAGCAGATAGGGCCCTGCAATGATGCCGGTGAGCAGATAACCAACCACAGTTGGCACCTTAATTCTTGTAAAAACCAGATTAACCGTTGTTGAAAGGGCAAAGATGATTACAATATCCTTCAGGATTGAGAGTTCCATATTCTTACCTGGTTATGATAAAACGGTTGCTGTAAATATAAGTTTTTAAACTGTTAAAAATATACCAGGAAAGTCATGGAATGTATGAATCAGCTCGGTCGATCTTTTCTTCTCCAGAACTGTTGGTTGTCATTACCCTCCCCACATTCCTCTTTTCTGGCTCCTGGCTTTTCTTTCAAGTCGGAGAAAGGTATTGGCATACCTGATGTTTGGAGGAACGGTCATGACTGTGGCATAACCATCTCTGACAAGCCGCGCATTCACGAATGTGCCATCTTCAAGATAGACATAAGCGAGTGTCCTGCCGTACCTGTCATAGCGGCCGGCATCAAATTCAAGCCTGACCCTTTTTCCCCCGATCAGCTTTTCGAGATATCCCGAAGCTTCTTTCCCGAAATAACTTACCTCCTTTCTCCCAGTACTTCTGGATTCGGGAGCATCTATGCCTATTAGCCTTATTTTTAATCCTTTGATTGATCCGTCGTCGATCCAGAATGTATCACCGTCAACTACATGCTTCACCATGAAGTACTGCTGATGCTGTGCTCCCGGCTGTGGAAGCAGATCCGGCATAAGATAAAAGGCAAATATTATGATGAAGACTCCTCTGATCCTCATAGTACCTGTATTGTTTTCCAGCACGAAAGTTACAAAATCCAGGGATCGGTGTTTCAGGTTTTCTCTCCGGATACCTGTTTTACCTGTCCCTGAAATTAAATATGCAACTTTTTTGTCAGGGATGCCGGGAACTGATTATATTTAGCAGGAAAGTCAACTGATTTGGTTATGGGAATTCCTTCATTCATAGATATTCTGCTTGGTCTTGTTCTGGCTTTCATAATGATGAGTGTCGGTTTGTCCCTTTCCTTTAAAAATTTTAAGGATCTGTTTATTTTTCCGAGGCCATTGGTTATAGGACTGACTTCTCAGATAATTGTACTTCCGCTGATTGCCTTTCTGATAACATTTTTTTCCGATCTGTCGCCTGCTTTTAAGGTGGGACTGATCATTCTTGCCGCTTGTCCGGGAGGAAGCACTTCCGGCATGCTGACATATTTTTTCAAGGGGAATGTGGCATTATCGGTCACCTTTACTGCCATAAATAGTATAATAACTCTTTTTACTATTCCCATGATCACGAACCTGAGTCTCATGTATTACTTTGGAGAATCGACTAAAATCCAACTTTCGTATATTAATACCATAGCTGAGATATTTCTTGTCACTATCCTGCCTGCGTTAGCGGGAGTGCTTATACGTAATTACAGACCTGAATTTGCCAGCAAAGCGAAAGGACCGCTACGGAATCTCCTCATGATAGCTCTTGGGATGGTATTCATAATCTATTTTTTTGCAGGGAGACAGTCGGGTGGAACAGGAATTACAATTGAAGAGATCCTGACAATTCTACCTTCTGCCTTACTTTTAAATGCATTATGTATGTTATGGGGATATTTTCTTGGAATGGCGACAAAATTGGGAAGAATGAACTCATACACTATCGGCATTGAAGCATCTGTACATAATACCACTCTTGCATTCCTTGTTGCAGGTACATTGCTCCAAAACCCTGATATTGTCAAACCGGCTCTTGTTTATGCTGTTTTTTCTTTCTGGACTGCCGTCTTGTACAGCTATGTAATTAAAAAGGTAAAAGGAATAGGGATCTTTGAAGAATTCAATTCCTGATTGTCAGTCAGATCAGATTATCCATGCTTATCATACATCCTGACAGAGAATCAGGTTCAGGAGTTTTTCCTGATCAGATCCTGTCTACCTTATATGCCATTATAAAATCATTTTCGGATAATCCGTTTATGGAGTGGGTCCAGAATTCGATGATCGCTCTTCCGTAATATATATGCATTACCGGATGATGTCCTTCTTGTTCAGAAAGATCCGCCACCTTCTTTATAAAATCCATTGTGTGGCTGAAATTGACAAACAGATATTCCTTAGAAAGCTTAAGGTTGTCATGAATTATCCAGTCGGGTCCGATTTGATGTCGCATCTTGCTGATCTCATCAGGACTTAACGCAGGAATACCTCCTTCGCATGGTTTGCATTTGCTCTCACCCAGGTTCATATTATCTCATTAAGTACTTACATCATAAACAATTCACAGTTTGAATGGTTTTACATAAGTAGTACATGATGCTGTCATAACAACCATCCGGAGAGCTTTAACATCCTTTTTATCAGGGAGAGACGTGATGTTAATAATTCATAAAAACGTCAGTTCATTACCCCTTAACAAACCATTTGGTTAATTTTGGCAGCTTTTTTGAGATCTAAACAGTTTTGGTTTATTAATATTTTGAAATGAGATCAATCACATTTTTCTTTTTGTTATTAGTCAGCGTATCTGTACTGGCACAACAAAAAATAAATACCAAATTATCAGGGAAGATACTGGATAAGGCAACTCAGCAACCTCTTGAATATGCAACTGTTTCCGTAATAGATAAAACTACAGGGAAAACAATAAACGGAACCATCGCAGATGCCAATGGAGCCTTTACAATAAACTCAGTTCCTTTCGGAAACTATAAGATCAGTGTTGGATTTATAGGCTATGATAATATTACCATTGATAATGTAAATATTACCACTTTAAACAGATCATTATCACTTGGGAGTATATCTCTTAATTCATCGACAGTAAGTCTTCAGGGAGTTACAATTACCGGTGACAAACCGGTGATCGAAAATAAGATAGACAAGATTGTATATAATGCGGCAACTGACATTACCTCACAGGGAGGACAGGCGATTGATGTTCTGAAAAAGGTGCCGCAGGTAACTGTTGATGTTGACGGGAATGTTGAACTTCAGGGCAATTCAAACATCAGGTTTCTGATAAACGGAAAACCCTCGAGCGTTTTTGGGAACAGTCTTGCAGACGCACTTGCTTCAATTCCGGCTAGTCAGATTAAGAGTATTGAAGCGATAACCACACCTGGAGCGAAATATGATTCACAGGGAACAGGGGGGATAATAAACATTATTCTTCAGGACAATAAGATGAAGGGAGTGAACGGGAATGTAAATTTATCAGCAGGGACCAGACTGGAGAATGGCTCTTTGAATTTCAACCTGAGAAACAATAACTTTGGCGTAAATGCATTTTTCAGCGGGAATGCCCAGCTTACATCAAAGGTTCCGTATTCCCAGGTCAGGACAGCTACTGATACTTCCACCTCCAGTATTGCCTCATTGACCCAGAATGGGCAGAGTGAATTCAACAGGAACGGATTCAGATCAGGGGTTGGCTTCGACTGGGATATTTCCAAGAAGGATAATATTACAGGATCTCTTGGATTCAATCAGTTCCGTAACAAAGGTTATGGACTTACCGAGCAGATTGAAAAGTTGAAAGATTCTATTTCGGATCCCGGCACCGATATTTTTACTGATCGTAATTCGAGCAACAGATTCAGGATCAGATCTGTTGACTGGAGTCTTAATTATAAAAAGAAATTCAATAAAGAGGGAGAAGAACTGGAATTCCTGTATAACAGCAGTAACAGCACCCCAAATATTTATTACATACAGACTCAGTCTTATATAGGTGAAAACTTCCCATATATGGGAACTTCAAGTACTAACCCAGGGAAAGACAGGCAGACTGACATTTCTCTCGATTACACCTATCCTGTTTCAAAGGATTTCAATCTTGAGACCGGAGCTAAGACGATCATTCAGAAGATCAACAGCAAGGCAGATGTGAATGTCTTTGATGCTGAGAGTGATCTCTTTGTGTATGACAATCTGCAGTCGTATGATCTGAATTATTCAATGTATGTTTATGCCGGATATCTTTCAGCCAGTTTCCCGTTGTTTCATTTCATCAATGTAAAAACCGGGGCAAGGTACGAATATACAGATGTTGACATTGATCTGGTAAATACTTCAATACCCTCCTATGGAACGTTTGTTCCGTCAGCGGTTTTTTCACACGACTTTGACAAAAACAGGACTCTGAAGTTTTCATACAGTAAGAGGATCGAACGTCCTGAATACAGGGAACTTAACCCCTTTGTAAACCTGAGCGACCCCTATAACCTGACCACCGGGAACCCGTTGCTGAAACCTGAGATCGGTAATAACTTTGAACTGGGCTTTACTACCTCGTTTGCAAAAGGGGGAAATATTTACATTGCCCTGATCGAAAGGATAAATACTCAGGATATAAAACAGGTCACTCTCTATTATCCTGAATATCTGGTAGGTGATTCAATATACACGAATGTCTCTGTCACGAATAACCAGAACATCGGGAAGGAATATAACACCGGAATTAGCATATCCGGTTCATGGCCTGTTACTTCAAAGTTAAACATCAGGGGAAATATCATGATAGGACACAGATATGTTGTAAGTGATATGAGCTTCGGCAATCAGTCTACCGGGCTCAGGAGCCGTCTGAACCTGAATGCGTCATACCAGTTGCCCGGGAATCTGGTAACGGAACTATTCGGTTTTTACAGTGCTCCTTCAAGAAATATTCAGGGCAAGGTACCCCAGTTCTTTGTATATACTTTTGCATTCCGGAAGATGTTCTGGGACAAAAAGGCCAGCTTCGGATTCACAACAACCAATCCGTTCAACGAATATATCAAGCAGGTCACAACCATAAACACCAGTGGCTATGTATCTAAAAGCATAAGAAATATCCAGTTAAGATCATTCGGTATAAGCCTTACATATAAGTTTGGAAAGCTTGAGTTCTCAAAATCGAAGGAGAAGAACGAAAACAATCAGAACTACGAGGAAAGCTCAAGGAATTAATGTGCCCTGGTGGCAGTTCTGTCTCTTTGAAACATTCAGGTTTTAAACAATGGCAGTAGGTTGAGAGGGCCTTACCTGTATAACCACCTGTATTTAATGCGTGTAATCCTGGTCAGAGAAAGACCTGTCCCCCTGGAATAACTACCGGCGCAATGTCCGGCCAGGATTGCATCCTTTGTGAAATGGATTGATGTGTAGCAATACCATCCGTCAGGATCATCTTCAATATTCCTGATTTTTTCCCAGGTTTTCCCTTCATCTCTTGAGATTGCAACTGTAAACGGAGTCCTTTTTCCTTTGATTGCAGGATTCTCTCCCGCGTTGTTATTCCAGAACATAACAAGGTCATTTGTGGAAGGAATCCTTTCTATCGATGCGGGTGACAGCGGAGATATTATACTACTTTTTCCGGCCTGGCTCCAGGTCTCTCCGTTGTCGGTTGATGTGGCAGTATACTGAACTCCGCTCTCTGTTCTCATGAACATCATCAGGGTTCTGGTTTTAAGTTCAACCAGTCCGGGCTCCTGCGTAACTGCCTTGTCCGGGTTGCTGACTTCCTTTCCTGGTTTCCAGGTCAGCCCCGTATCATCAGAAAAATAGCAGAAGATACGTCCGGTGTTATTCATTACCGGTTCGCCGGGTTCCTGATGCAGTGCTACGGCAAATATGATTCTCCCGTCAGACAGCTGGATCACTCGTCCGTTGTTCAGCACGAAATATCCTTTTCTGTCGGTAATGCAGGGGATGGGATTGCTCCAGTTCTCTGCCTCATCGCAGGAGAATCTTACAACGGGGATGCAATCCTGATCTGAATTCTTCCTCAGATAGAAGAGAGCAATCCTGCCATCCTTCAGTCTCAGAAGAGAAACTGACATGATATTCATTTTCCCTTCCTGTCCGATCACTTTAGCATCTCTTGTGCTCCATGACTTTCCTTCGTCATCCGAGAATCTCGAGGCCAGATAAGCGCTGTCGTTATCGTATCCCGAACCGCCGGAATAATGGGTATAAATGAACAATATCCGGTTATTTTTCAGTGTTATAAAATCCCCTTCACTGTTCCTCGGATTGCCAGGTCCGGGGTCAAGAGCAAGAACTGTCTTCGGTCCAGTGTCTTTTTCTTTTCCCTGTTCTGCGGTTTCTAATGTCGCAGGAAACTGGAATATCAAAAAAAGAAATATGAAATACCTCATGTTGGGAAATTTGGTTCAGGAAAAACAGGCAGATGTCAGAACAATGGATTTGATATAAAACCTCTGTCGCACAACCATGCATAAAAGCTGTCTCTCCAGGTGCTGATACCAAAGCCCAGTCCGAGCCCGGAATCAAATCCATGGCCTCCTTTTGAGTAGATATGAATTTCAGTGCTTATCTTATTTTTGTCTATCCCCAGGCTTGCTGCTTCTGATCGGAGAAAATAAATAGCCTTTCTGGCATCGGCTACGACCTGGGGAACATAATCTTCCCATTTAAGGCTGAATCCTTCAGCGTCACTGTTGAATGTCCTGTATTTAAGAACAAGCGAAGTAAATCCCTTATCGGCAAGCCACAGAGCCAGATCGTTCCCTTCACGGTCGATCCAGATGTCCTCGAATCCGCCTCCGGGGCATATTACGACAGCTACTCCGTTTGATCTTCCTTTTGCCGGTGTATGGATAATAAAGGAAGGAGACGAAACACAACTGAAAACCCTGTTACTCTTCGACAATGAGCTTGTCTTCGCAGGATACTGACGTAGTTTTTCTTCTTTATACTTAACAGGATTTCCAGGGATACCTTCAGGCCACAGCGGTCGTTCCTTCGGTAACTGGCAAAATGCAGAAGAACCTGATATTAACAGCAATATTATGATCAGAATGGGAGTGGATATTTGTCCGGATTTCATGATGTTTTAAAGTTTATATAAAGATACGAATAGATGGATTTAATCAAAGGATATGATTATTACTTACTGAAATTTGCTTGCCGGTATTTTTTCAGGCGTGATTTTCATAAGTTATTAATATCCGGCAGTTTGATCCCTGTACTCTTAAGCAATGTTGAGGAACCCGGAGAGTTTTAAATTTGTACTCAAACGAGAAAATACATTTATCTTTGGGGCTGAACTATTTAATGACCGATTCATGGAAACCCTGACCAACTTCGCGAAATTTCTCCAGGCCTGTATAACTCCTGTGGCACTGATCTCCGGTGTCGGATTGTTGCTTCTTACGATCACCAACAGGATAGGGAGAGTAGTTGACCGTATCCGTCACCTTGTTGCGGAACTTGATCACCCGGGAACCAAGAGGGAAGATATTAAAAAGAACGAGATTCATATCCTTCTTGAGCGTGGCAGGTTATTAAGGAATTCAATTGCCTGGATAATAGCAGGTATGATAGCAAGTTGTCTCATCATTCCTCTGTTATTCATTATGAGCCTCTTCGGGACCGACATGAAAATAGTGGGGCATATTCTGTTTGTTGCCGCTATCCTTTCACTGTTTGTCTCGCTCATCTATTTCTTCAAGGATGTACTTTTGTCATTACATGCAGTAAGGCTGGAAGCGTCAGATTATGATATAAAACAACACTGAGCAGTTTGGGAGTTCCTATTTCCTGTTATCCCAATACCCTGCTTCCATCAACTGGATGAATCCGAGTAGCGCTCCCCAGTGGTAATACTGGTCGCCTCTCCTTTTTGCTTCAGCCGGATCGTTGACATTTCCGGTATTAGCATTGTAATTTTCATATACATATCCCGACATGTTGACATTTACCATCAGCAACTGCGCAGATTTTTCAGCAAGAATCTTACGTGCAAGCGGCAGGTCATAGTTTCTCATACCCAGGTAAACTAGGAAGTTCATTGGGCCCCAGATTCTTCCCCTCCAGTAATCCTGGCTCTCATAGCCCGGATCATCACGGGAAATAGAAGGAATGATCCACTGTCCGTCGAATTCTTTTTCATTGAAGAAGTGTTCTTTTATCATCCTTTCTGCCTGTTGCTGTGTTGCTGCTTTTGCCAGGAGAGGATAGAAATTGGTTGGAGAGATATGAGATGAGAACACATCAGTATCGGTCCGTTTATTTCTGAAAATCCCGGTTTTCTCATCCCAGAGCCTGCTAAGGTTTTTCCTGTATGTTTCGGCCCTGTCCTGAAGTTCTCTTGCTTCAACTGTTTTTCGCAGGATCCCGGCAATTTCTGAAAGCGCTTCACAATCCATCACGTACATTCCCGTGAGACCGGCATCTGCCTGTTCCATCAGGTGTGTTTTCTTATTAAAGGGCACATTATCGAACATCGGTGAATTATCAAGTCCTGATTCAAATGCTGCACCCTGCCAGGAGTCCGCATCAGCATCCGATCTGAGAGGAAGGCTCACAGGGTTAGAGCCCCAGCATAGAAGCCCGTTATTATCCCGGTTTTTAGGCCACCATCTGTTCCAGGTCAACAGCTCATCCCAGACATATTCAAGGAGCCATTTGTCTTTATATTTTTTATATAGTTCATTAAAAACTCTGCTGCCCACTGGTGGTTGTGAACGGTCAAATGAACCGCTGCCGTATGACCCGGAGAAGTTTGGTATGAATCCGCCGGGAGTGATCGATTTTGTTATTTCAATGGCATTTGCATAGGCCAGTTCTTTGCTCTCCAGTCCGGCCATCCAGGCTCCGAAATATGAATCCCAGTCAAACAGGACAAACTGGGCTCCGAATGTTTCCGTCCAGATGCGGCTTACGGGAAAGATTACCCTGTTTTTTGATGCGTCATAAATTATATTCCATCCAATGACACTCTGAAGGGCCTGGTATATCTGTGCATATGAACCATATTTTGAATAGATTTTCTCCTGTTCCGATCTTCTCAAAGCGATCTGTCTGTTGATCTCTTCCATCTTCAGCTCACCTCCGGTATAGAATGCTATGGGTTTATCGAATCTTACGGCCAGATAAGGAGATGGATTGGAAAGGAATTCCTTAGTTAGTGTTCCGGTTGTCCTGACAGTGAATGATCTGCCCGGAGCCTTCAGATCTATTGAATTTTGTGAAAGCTGAGCTGTTCCGGGATGATTCCAGAGAAAACCTGTTTCAAGAACAAGAGATGGAATACTGTCCCTCATCTTCACAGGTGTTACAAGTAGAAGAAGATCCTGCTGATCTGTGGTGGCGCTTTCCACTTTGAAAGTCATTCCATTCCACGTAACCGTGAGTTCGGAATAACTCCCGTCCAATGCTTTATAGCCTGGTCTGATTTCAGCGCTGCTCATCCCGCGTGAAGAGATAATCGTCTCCTTCAGATAGTTATCAGCGCCATTCTCATGGCTTTTCATCCCGATATTAAGTGCAATTCCTTCCGGGAGGAACACGTGGCTAAGCACGTTCCGGTTATTGAATGTTCCCCAGCCTGATTTAAGATTGTTCTGGATCTCCGTGTATTTCGATTCCGGAGTGTCTGACTGCGGAAGGCTGGGTTTACAGCTTTGAGAAATTGCCGAAAGGGTTATAATGATGGAAAACAGGAAAGCAGAAGTCTTATTCTTCATGGCACAATTCATTTCATGGTTTGTTTTGAAGTTTTGAAACCTATACTGTTAAAGATGCTTCCAATTTAATAATTTTTCGAAGGCAATGATACGGCTTGAGGCTTGTTGGGAACAGCCTGATGCTGTCTTTCTCTTTTTAAATTTCAGTTTTCAGCCCTGCATTCTGTTCCTTGAAAAGTGTGATGACAGTTATTTCCGGAGGGCAGTTGAACCGCACCGGGATTCCGCTGACACCTGCACCGGTTGATGTATATCCGGTCATTGCCCCGACCTTCCACAACCCATGATTGAATTTTTTTCCTTCGAAGCTGTGGCTGATAAGAGGAATGCCTTCCTTCAGGCAGATTTGACCTCCATGAGTATGTCCGCAGAGATACAGATCGTACTTATTTTGTGCTGCCCACCGGGCAAGCTCAGGGGTATGTATCATCGCTATCTTGAAATCATAGCCCCTTGTTTCGAGACAGAGCATGGCCGATTCTGTAAAATAGTCGAAAGGATCGTCGGTCCCGGTAATCAGTATCTTCTGGCCGTCCTTTAATATCTCCACCGATTCGTTCACCAGCAGTTCCAGCTGTGCTTCTTCTTCATACCGGGTCATCAGGTAGCTGTCGTGATTACCAAGTATTGCGAATGTGCCATATGGAGCCTGGATATAGGTTGACAGAACTTTCAGGGGTTTCAGTATATGGATAAAGCTGCCGGATCTGTCCATCCGGTAATCTCCTGTAAGCAGACAGATATCGAATTCAACAGTTCTGATCTTTTCAGTTAGGAATGCAGCAAATCCTGGTATGCTGTCAATATGCAGATCGGTCAGGTGGAGGATCCTGAATCCGTTAAATGCATCAGGGAGATTTGGAAATTTAAGTTCCAGCTTTTTTATTTCAATGTTTTTCGAATTATTATAACCTTTTTTGTAAAGCCCTGCCAGCTTAAGAAAAAAGGCGAAGATGTGCAGGATTCTGAGAAACAGATCCCAATGACTCCGGCTCTTTCTCCCTTTTCTTCTGAGAATGGACCCCAGGTTTTCCATTACTGAACGGTTCGCCGCCCAGATCAGTCTCCGGTCCTTTCTTACTTCGGGGGAATCAAGAAATCTGTGCATGGATAGTATGATTTAGTTTACCTCTTCATTTGTCATGATTCCCATTTTCGAGTAAATCGGGTGGATCACACTGCCTATTTCCCTGAGTTTGGAAGCAAATATCAAGGCGCCAATGATACATACGACCCCGCCAAAAAGAATTGTATTTGGTGTTCCGAGTACTTTGGCCAGCGATCCGGCAACAATGCTTCCGAAAGGAGCAGTGCCCATAAATGCCATTGTATAAAAGCTCATTACTCTTCCGCGCTTGTCATCATCGGTTATTGTCTGCAGAATAGTATTGCTCGAAGCCATCTGCATCATCATACCCAGACCGACTAATATCATCAAAGCCATGGAAAGTGGCAGGAATCTAGATAATGAGAAGGTAACAAGTCCTACTCCAAAAATACCTGAAGCAACAGGAATAAGCTTACAAAGCCCGACTACGCTCTTTCTCGAAGCAAGATATAAAGCGCCTGTAAGAGCGCCCAGTCCGGACGACCCCATCAGAAAGCCGAAGGTATGGGACCCCCCATGTAAAATCTCTTTTGCAAAGACCGGCATAAGCACGGTATATGACATTCCCATCAGGCTGACAAGTGCAAGGAGAAAGATAATGGATTTTATCGGTAATGAACCGAAAGCGTATTCTATCCCTGCCTTCATCTCCTTTATCACATGAAAATCTTTCTTCCTGATGATCCCTGCAGGTTTGACTGTCATCATCAGCAGGGAAGCGATCACGAAAATATAACTGAGACCGTTGATAAGAAAGCATATCCCTTCGCCGGTAAAGGCTATCAGTAAGCCTGCCACAGACGGTCCCAGCAATCTGGCTCCGTTCACCATGGTCGAGTTAAGAGCAATAGCGTTGCCGATATCTTCCTTGTTCTCAATCATCTCCACTACAAACGACTGTCGGGCAGGCACATCAAAGGCGTTGATAATGCCCAGGCAGATATTCAGAAGAATGATCTGCCAGAACTGGATGTTCCCTCCGAAATAAAGGAGAGCAAGAAGTAATGCCTGTATCATTGATGCCACCTGTGTGGCAATCATAATGTAGTATTTGTTCCACCTGTCGGTCATCACACCTGCAAAAGGTGCAATAAGGAATGTGGGTATCTGACCGGCAAACCCGGCAAGCCCAAGCAGAAACGGAGAATTGGTCAAATGATAAACCAGCCATGGCGTGGCTAATCTCTGTATCCATGTCCCTATCAGTGAAACACTCTGACCTGCAAAAAAAAGGCGGTAATTTTTGTATCTGAATGAACGAAACATTCCACTGAATGAAATGTTGCCGTTTTTTGCTATTACTGATTTTTGCCATGCTGTGCCGGGCCTGTAAATCCTTGCAGCCGTAATTCCTGCCTTAAATCGATTCAATTAACCGCAAAGATCGTAAAGAAATTGTGCAAAGCTCATAACGGTTTGTGGAAATATTCATTAATACAAGCTAATCTTGCCGGACAAAGCACATATTTTATAAATTAGTACCCACTGGTGAGATTATAGAATTTTCAGTTTTTAATATAACTAAAAAATAAAAATGAATACAAGGGAAAGATTTCTTGAGACCATGGCTTTTAATCCCGGTGTGCATTCTCTGAGGTATGAGTTTGGTTATTGGGGTGAAACAGTCGACAACTGGTATAAGAGCGGATTGCCAAAGAAGAAATATCCGGTTGTCAATAAAACTATTACAACCCCGACTTCTTCGTTATATAGTACCGCATGGATATGCGATTCACAGGGGAATACGGAAGGCCGTCTTCCGAAAGGGATCGCGGTGACAGGCGGAGGTCTTTATTCACCGACCCAGGCTTTCCCACTCGACCATGATGTTAGGGATTACTTCAATATGGACAAATCACAACGACTGGTAGATGTCAACATGCATTTCTCGCCGATGTTCGATATCAAGGTTATTCATGAGGATGATAAGGTCTTTGAATATGTCGACATAGACGGTGTAAGAAGGGTCTTTCTTAAGGAGGAAGCCACGATACCGACATCAATGGAATGGCCCATTAAAGACAGGAAATCATGGGAAAAACTGAAAGATGAAAGACTGAATCTTAAAAATCTTAAGGACCGTTTTCCATCAAACTGGGACGAACTGCTTAAAGAATACCGGAACCGCGATTATCCACTTTCCCTCGGTGGCTATCCAAGCGGCTTCTTCGGTACGCCTGCCCACCTTATAGGCTATGAGAATCTTTTCATCTGGTACTGTGCCGAGCCTGATCTGATGCACGATATCATGAATACCTTTACTAATCTCTGGCTGGCTCTGTTTGAGGAAATACTTCCACAGGTTGAGATCGATATGTGGCATATATGGGAGGATATATCCTTTGGAAAAGGGAGCATGATATCAGTCGATATGGTTAAAGAGTTCATGTGTCCGTATATTAAAAGAATTGCTGATTTCCTGAAATCAAAAGGAGTAAAGATAATCCTTCTCGATACCGACGGAGATTGCAATGAACTGATACCTGTATTTATGAATGCAGGAGTGACCGGTATGTACCCGTTTGAGACTCACAGTGGAATGGATATAGTTAAGGTAAGAAAACAATATCCCAAACTTCAGATGATGGGAGGTATACCCAAATCGGAAATAGCAAAAGGGAAACAACGCATTGATGAGATCCTTCTTCCGGTTGACGAGATACTCAAAACAGGTGGATTTATCCCGTTCTGCGATCATCTTGTGCCTCCGGATGTGGATTTTGAGAATTTCAAATATTACAGAAATAAGCTTAACAGCCTGATCGATAAATATGGTAAATAATCTTCTCCGATCATGAGCAAAAGAAGGGACTTTCTCAAACAAAGCCTGCTTGGGACAGCAGGAATAACCTTGTCCGGTACCGGCAAGGTTTTGGAACCAGCTGTTTTATCAGCGGGTAGCGCCGAAGGAACAAATCTTGACGCTGCTCCCTTTGCTATTCTTTTTCAGGAAGAGGATGGGAAAGCCTGGACATTGAGATGGGGTGAACCACGAAAGATCAGGAGGTTTGAAGTTGAATTTGCGAAACCACTGACTCAGGCTGAGTTGGGTAAATTAAAAGTACAGTACTGGCATAACAACTGGGACGGCAGAGGAGATCCGATCCTTGCAGAGCGGGGAGCAGGAACAGCCGGCTGGACTGCGCTTGACGACTGGACACACGGATCCTGGAAAGATGCCGATACAAACATTTCCAGTGTGAAGAATAAAATCGTTTTCACTTTCAGGAATACTTCAGGAAAAGAATTTCCGGATACCGGCAACGATGGTGTGGGTTACCGTAAAACACTTAAGATCCGTTTACTTTCCGATAAACCTCTGTTAAAGCCGCAAACAATAAGCGCCTTCACCGATGCCGTATGCAGCAGGCTTAATGTCAGAATAGCCCTGGACAAACCAGGGAATGCTTCCTTTAATCCCGGGAGTGGGGATGAAGGATCTGTTGAAATATTCAATGGATCGGTGTTGTCACTTAATAGCAGCACCGGGAGTGGTATAGTTGTTAAGGATAACAAAACATGGATATTACCACAAGGACTTAAAGGGGAGTTGCAGATAGAAACCATGATCGCCGTCGATCCGGTCGATCAACGTTACGACAGGACAATTCTTACCCTGAGATCAAAAAAGAGACCGGTATCGTTCCTCCTCAGTGAGATTGCCTCAGGCGACAGGATACTTGTTGATGATCTTGGCATCCTCGCTACAAAAGGCGATGACCCTGTTTCACTGGAAGGATACAGGGAACTTAGAAAAGAGTTCCCGGGAAGGACGATCTTTGACAGAGTAGGGGAGCATGAGGAGCAGACTCTCATGAATTCATGGGATGATATGCCAATAAAGCATCCCATAGCATTTGTACATGGATTGCCGGGAAACCGGAATGTGATGAAACAACTGCCCTGCGGAGATGTGGAAATCAGCAATTCATCGAGATGGTTCAGACTGAACAGAAGTGAAAAAGATTCTTCCAGGAAGGGATGGAAAGCAGAAATGCCAAAATTACTTTTCGGTCTTCCAGGTGATGATAAGGCAGGAGGGAGGGAACTTTTTGAAGGATATATCCCTCGTCTCAGGAGCTGGTGGCAGGATGGGCCAATTTATTATGAACAGGTAACAGTAATGACTACTCTCGACCAGGATCTGAGTGAGATCAGGCTTGATGATCCAACGCTTCTTCTCATGCAAGTACGGATTATGAATATATCCCCGGCAGAAAAAGCAGATGCCGCTCTGAAATTAAGTGGCTGGGACCAGCAACCTGAAAAGCTTTTCCTTGATGGCGACAAGGTCATGGCGGATAAAGACGGTAAAAAGATGTTCCGGTTCCTTATCAAGGCTGACAGGATGGATCTTTTTCAACAAAATGGAGATCGGATAAACTGGAATGTCAGTCTGGGTTCAGGAGAATCTGTAACACTGGTTTTCCTCATTCCTTCGGTTACTCTGGATAAAGATGAGGAAACAGGATCCCTTCGCAAGATCGATTTCGATCCGGTCTGCCGCAGGATGTGCAGGTTCTGGACAGAGCTTACGGCCAAAGGTTCAGCGATGAGGACTCCAGAACCCTGGCTGAACGATTTCTATAAGGCTCATGTAAGACATCTTGTGGTCAACGACCTTAAGGATCTGGGAACAGAACGACTGTACTCACATGTAGGTACCTTCAGCTATGGTGTTTATGCCAATGAATCAGTTATGATGATCGCCGATCTCGACCGGCGCGGCTATCATGAGGATGCTGAAAAGTGCCTGCAGCCATGGCTCGATTTCCAGGGTACGGTAAGTCTTCCCGGCAATTTCAGCGACAAGGATGGTCTGTTCTATGGAGCTGACGGATCAGAGGATGGGGGCTACAACAAGCACCATGGATATGTTATGTGGGGCATGGCTGAACACTGGTGGTTCACCCGCGACAGGGCCTGGATGGAAAAGTCCGCAGGAAAACTGATTAAAGCATGCGACTGGGTGAGCAGACAGCGTAAACTGACAATGAAAGTCAATCCTGATGGAACCAGACCGATTGAGTATGGCTTTCTGCCGACTGGCGGACTTGAAGACGTTCAGGATTTCTGGCACTGGCTCGCCACAAATACCGCCACCGTGTGGGGAATTACCCGCCTGGCCAATGCCATTGCAGATTACGGGCATCCGGAAGCTGAAAGGCTTGTGAAGGAGGCAAAAGCTTATAAGGAGGATGTCCTTAACGGACTGAATGAAGCAAGGATCCTTTCCCCGGTGGTTAGGTTGCGCGATGGCTCCTATGTTCCGAAATATCCGTCAAGGTTGTATGAGCGGGGAAGAAGCTTCGGCTGGATACGTGAAACACTTGAAGGATCAATATTCATGATTGTTCAGGATATCATACCGGCTGACAGTCAGGAGGCAACCTGGATAATGAAGGATTTTGAGGATAACCTGTATATTTCCGAACAATATGGGTATACTATCCCGGTTTTTGACAGGTTCTGGTTTTCGCGCGGAGGCTTCTCAATGCAGTCGCAGCTTCTCGACGGACCTATCCCGTATATTAAAAGCGACAGGATAAAACATTATCTGAGAGCTTATTTCAACGGATTCACAGCTGCTTTCTTCCCGCATGTCAGGATGTGCAATGAACATGCTTTGCCTGAACTCGGTTATCCTGCAGGAGACTACTTCAAAACATCCGATGAAGCTCAGTCCAATCTCTGGTTGAGGTTGATGTTCATCAGGGAAGATGGGAATGATCTCTATCTCGGACAAGCTATCCCCAGGTACTGGCTGAAAGACGGTGAAACCATAGAGATGTTTAATGCCCCGACGCATTTTGGACGGATATCGGTTAAGATGAAGTCAGAAGTTGCCCTGGGGAAGATCACTGCAGAGATTTATCCTCCGGAAAGAAATGCGCCTTCGAAGTTATACTTGAGGTTCAGGCATCCGGATTCGAAATTGATAAAGAGGGTCACACTGAATGGACAAGCATATGACAAGTTTGATGCTGAGAAGGAATGGGTTCTCCTTTCCGGTACAATGAGAGGGAAACAGGAGGTTGTGGCGGAATATTGAAGTCCTCTGAGGCCGGCGATATCGCAGTATAATAGCCTCAACATAATATAGTGTTGCAATAGTATATCGACTGAAAATTTCTTTACAGAAGTTCAGGGTAATGTTTTTTAATCAGCTTTTTCGCTTCCGGAGGAAGCTCTGAAAGAGGAACAGGCTTATCCTGCGGACGCGTCTGCTTCTGGTTAATGAGTCCCATAAGGCTCCATCTTCTTGTCATTTCCGCGGGCTCAGTTACATGGGTCGTATAGCATGTAAAGTCGATGACTTTTTCCGATGAAGGATCATTTACATCTCTGAGCAAAGCAAGCCGGAAGTCGCTGTTCATGAACCATCTGATCTCCTTATTCCTGTCTGATCCACCTATTCCTGATCCTGTCTGGATGAAACGGTAACTGAAGCTGTTTGATTTAAAATATTCTCTCCAGATCAGTCCGAATTCACCCTGGGTGATGAATTTAACATCGGGCCATCTCTTTTTTATTTCTTTAAGCCATTCGGTGAGACCTGCAACATCTATTGGCAGTGAGACCTCCCAGCAATTAGTTACCCATGCAAATCCGTTAAGTTTGAATCCTTTATCGAAGTGAATCGCGGTGGTGTACATCATCTGTTCCACTCCGGTTTTGATACCATATTTACCAATTGTCTCAATCGGACCAACACCCATTCTGCTGTTGAAACCTTCATGGAAGCCTTCTCTGCGTGCAGCGAGAAAGTCGCATGTCCAGCCGTCGAGGTTGACACAATCGACAAAATCAGCTGTTTCCTGAGCAGGTTTGCAGAAATGTTCGGCAGAAGGGTAGAAGGGGTAAGAAACAGATCCGTCGCCATCCTGATTATCAATTGCATACTGACTCCATATATTTCCCTGGCATACATGTATGTTTTCTTTCTCAGCGAGGTATTTTTGATTTGCTGAGGATAAGAAACCGGCTACGATACTGGTTGGATGATATCCCTTGCCGATCATCTCCGCGACAAGTCTCAGCCCATCGTGCAGATCCCTGTTAACCTGCCCGGTAGGGTTATATGCATTTGCGAAATACGCTCCCGGGATGAAGGTCACATCGTCGCCAAACTTATAATGATATGCTGTAACCAGCTCACGGATCTGTTTGTAAGAGGAGGTAGTATCATTGAGTGCCAGCCAGCTCAGAGCCCAGGTTATTTTCGCGCCGGGGAAGCCAGCTTCGATAGCCTCACGATATTTTATTACACGTGCGGGAGTATGGAGGCTTCTCTCATCTTCGCCAACGTTTTTATCTCGGGATACTTCTATCTGGTTCACGCGGATGACTGCGTTAAAGGTCAGGAAGCGGTTTCCTTTGAGGTGGATGATATCGGAGCCGTTAACTCCGGCGAAGGAGATAACTGACGACATAAGCCATAGTATCAGGGATGTCTGGATTCGTATAATGTTTTTCATTTTTTTTGTCTTTGAATTCAAAGGTAGGTATTACACCCTGACCACCCAAATGAGGCCTCACCATTATGCATATCTGTGAAAAGTTTCTGGCTTCCGGCATCTGTCAATCCCATACATTTTTGCCTGTAAATGGAATTTTGTATAAACGGGCAGTTCCTTCCAAACTTGTTGGTGGTAATAAATATATTTTATTATTTTTGCAGTCCAAATCATGGTCGGTTAACCGAGTGGTCAGGTAGTCCCGACATTACAGGGACGAAATATGAAGTAAGGTTAGACTGATTAAGGCAGGTTCTTTGGAAGAGATGAATGGACCGGAAGTTTTCGGAATGTCGGGACAAAACCGTTTACGGCGGTTCCCAGGAAGAAAAAATGGCTGAAGGAAACAGAAGGTAAATATTACAGACCGGATTATTTAAAATATAACATGGTCGGTTAACCGAGTGGCTAGGTAGCGGTCTGCAAAACCGTTTACGGCGGTTCGAATCCGCCACCGACCTCAACCCCACTAAAACCCCTTGATTATCAATGGGGTTTTTTTGTTGTGGGGCAGTTATTGGGGCATTTGGGGCAAGTTTTAGAAAGTAATCATTTACTCTTTCCATCTAAGATACCCATGAAAAAGTAACAATTTACTTATATCGTATACAAAGAACTAATTCTTTTCTTCTGTGTTTGTTTCTTCTTCCTTGTGCTCTTTATGGTACTTAATTGCAGCACTTGAAAGATCAATGAGATCAGCATTTCGCTTCTCCAACAATGTAATTACCTCTCGGAGTCCCTTAACCATTTGTGCAGATTCATTTAACCTTTTTTCTAATTCCAGATTATTTTTCTTCAATTGATCAACTTCCGATTCATCATTTATGAACATGTCACCTGTACCTAAAAACAAGTAGTAAGGATTCACATTAAGATTTTCGATAAGTCCAATGATTGCTTTTGTTGATAATAGGCTTTCACCAGCAAGGGTACTATTTAGTTGAGTAGTCGTAGTATATCCTATTGCTTTGGCTATACTGGTGGGTTTCATGCCATTTCCTTCAATTGTTCTTAGGATACGAGCAAAGTTTTGTTTAAGGTCAGTTGTTGCCATTTGTGTAATAATTTACTTCAAATGTAAGAATAATTTACTTATTTAGAGTAATCAAATACTTATTTATAGAATAACTTTTACTTTTACTTAAGGTAACCCTTACTAAAATTATGGGACAGACAATATCTGATTAAAATTAAATAATTTAAAAAAAGTTGATGAACAAGGTTGACAATTCATTTGTTATTAATATATTTGTCAACACAACTAAAAATAACTATGGAAAACATTTTTGCAACCCGATTAATTGCTGCCCGAAAAATGGCTGGAATGTCGCTGCAAAATTTAGCGGACAAGCTGGGAAATATTGTCACCAAGCAGTCACTAAATAAATATGAGCAAGGGAAAATGAAACCCGATAGCAATCTGGTAATACAGCTTGCCAACATACTGAATGTCTCGGTGGATTATTTCTTTGCCAATCCTGCTGTCGAAATAAATCTGGCTAATGTGGATTTTCGCAAATACTCTTCCAAGTTGCGGAAATCAGAAGAAATTGCAGTCATAGAAAAATCGAAGAACATTCTGGAACGATATCTTGAACTGGAAAACATAGTTAACCTTCAAGAAGTTCCAGCGTATTTTGAATACCATGAATTAATTTCATCCGATGAGGATGCAGAAAATGCAGCAAAAGAACTTCGCAACCAATGGAATCTTGGATATGACCCTATACCTGATGTTGTAGAAATGCTTGAAGACAAAGGTTACAAAGTCATTGAAGTTGAAACTTCAAAAGATTTTGACGGGATGAAAGCGGAAACTGATGATAAAAAAGTAATCGTTCTCCGTAAAGATTATAATGGTGATGTAGTACGTAAAAGATTTACTGCTTTACATGAACTTGCACATCATTCGTTGATCTTTCAAAAAGGTATAGCTGAAAAACACATAGAGAAGCTGTGCCATGCTTTTGCATCTGCCGTTTTGTATCCCGAAGAAATGGCAAGGAGAGAGTTGAATCAGGAAAGGTTTCATTTCTACCAAAAAGAGCTTGAAATGATAAAGGAACGATGGGGAATTTCATTCCCTGCGATCTTTAACAGAGCTAAGAAATTAGGCATTATTGGAGAATATGTTTATACGAATTTAAATATTGATTACCGTTCTCGTGGTTTGCATTTAAATGAACCTGCGAGGTTCTTAAGCAGGGAGAAACCAATGAAATTTGAACGATTAATATATTTCGCCTTGGGCAAAGAAATCATATCCGTAAACGATGCTGCATTTTATTCAGGAAAAAGTGTCTGGGAATTCAGAGAGCAACTACAACAATTAGTATGAAGATAGTTATCACAGACACAAACATTTTATTCGATGTCATCAAGATAGGTGCATTGCCTGAATTCTTTAGTCTCGATTATGAAATATGTACGACTGTGTTTGTGACGCATGAAATTTTACCGTTTGCACAAAGGGAACTGGTAGAAACATTTATTAGAGCCAAAAAATTGATTGTATACAACTTTACAGAAGAAGAAATTGAAGCTGTTCAAAATTTCAACACAGAAAGGGATTTAAAAAGGTTCACCGATAAATCTGTGATATGGAAGTCGCTACAATTAAATTGCCCAATGCTTACTGGTGATCAAAGAATGAGAGAAGTAGCTGAAAAAATGAATATTGAGGTACATGGTAGCATCTGGATTGTTGATGAACTTGTTACAAAATCACTGATCTCAAATGAGAAGGCGATTGAACTCTTTGAAAAGTTACTCATAACGAATCGCAGATTGCCGAAGGATGAAATTGAAAAACGTATTAATAAATTAAAATAACTGTTTTCTTTTATGGCAAATTTTAAAAAGCACTTAGAGATTGGTGCAATTATTGGGACAATTACTGCAATCGTATTGTATTTAGTTTGGTACTTCAAAGAGCATCGAAGGAATCCAGACTATCGTTTTGGCTTTTGGAAATTCATTCAGGCAGTTCTCGCAGGTTGTGCTTTGGGTGCACTATCGGGAATTGTTACCGATAAAATTGAACCTGCAACAAATCCAAACCATAGGGGATTCTTTCATAGTATTACTTTCTGGTTTTTGCTTTGTGTAGCAACATATAAAACATTCAGTGAAAGAAATATAGATTGCTTATGCAAAAATCTTGTGGTTATTGGTTTTGCAGGGTACAGTTCGCATCTTATGTTGGATATGCAGACACCAAAATCATTACCGTTTTTAGGGGTTTAAGTTGACTTAGAAAATATAACACATCAGCCTGAAGATAAAAAACAAGATGTGGTATTCCATTAAACTTAGCTTTCTCGTGTTTTTTTGAGTACTCATTTTACCTTATAAAATGTCATTAAGCGACCATCTGGTTCAACGTGAATCACATAATAATCGCCTTTAAAATAGTATGACATTTTACCGTGCCTCTTAAATGGTTTATCAGAGTTTCCCTCGAAATGCTTTTGGATTTCGTTCTGTATGCTACTTAATACAGTATCCATTAACCTATCAATTTCATTGAAATCATATTTGAAAGCTGACTTTTCTTTATTACTACCAATCTGGACTTCTTTCACATGATGGAAATAGATATGAAGATATCTGTCAAGGTCAATCCAAACAGGAATCTTATTGTGTGTCAAACGTTTTACATGGAATGGTATAACTTTTGGAACGATATGGTTTAGAATACTTTTGGTTTCGTCAGTTGCTAAATCCTTCTTTTGAACATATTCTAATAAAGTCTTTCTTAGTAATAGTATTTTGTAACTTAAATCCTGAATTTCTAACTCCTGAAATATTTGCTCTTCATCTTTATTTAATACTTTCCTTCTTCTTCTGCTATGGAGTACTTGTAACAGGATTCCAGATTTTACTTTCCCTGATTCTCGATCGATGTATTCTTCATCTTTTATTTCATCAATTGACTTTATAGAATGGCTAAGTTCAATACCTATCTTTTCAAATTCCTCATAAGGGGTTAGTTTATACCCATTTTTGTCCTTTGATTTATACATCCCCATAGCAATGGGGTCATAATCATTATTACTAAAATCAGTTTCAATGATAACAGGTGAAGGTAACGTCCTTTGATCGGTCTTTTGAAATTCGTTTTTAGGAACGGTTATATTGGCTGAAAATACTTCAATAATATCTGTTGTATTGATACCTTTTCTTATGAGTTCTTCTTTCTGTTCTTCACAGACATCATTAAGCAGTTCTTTTAGCTTAACGTGCCCATGATGATTTTCATATTCAGTATTTGAAATGATTGATTCCAAGGCAATTCGTTCATCCCTCGTATATTGAAAAATACCTGTTAGAAATTGTCCATAATTCTTAGCCGAGTAACTGTCAGGTTTGAAACTCAGAGTGACAACTTTATCATATTGTCCATGATATTTAAATATATTCTCTGTTGAAAAGTCCATTGTTTGAAATGAAATTATGTTTCTAATTTTGAGGTAGTGTGTTCATTAGTCCAAGTCAAGGTAGTATAATCTCTTTTTATTTTCAAATTCACTTGGATTATATCTTGGAGTAGCATTCTGCCACAAGATTTCACCAGTAGAATAGTTAAAACTCTTACATTCTGCTATTCCTTCCATAAAATAACCGATATCTCCATGACTTGGAGATTGTACTACAACACTCTCATGCACTTCTGATAGTTCATAAACCTTATCAAAAGCACTTGGTTTTATTGCGATATTTTCAAAGGACAACCTCTCCTTAACGCTTGGGTATAATATTGCATCAATTTGCCCTTTTTCAAAATCATAAAGTATTTTGTTAGAGAAATATGCACTAAACAGATAGTCTCTGTCATTCTTAGTTTCTACTCTTTTTGCATAAGAATCTGAAATAAACTGAGCTAAACCAATAACCTGATCTCTTGCATTTTTTGAAAATATTTTTTCAACTTGGTTAAAAAAATCATCGGTATATTTCATTGTCCTTGTGTTTATGAAATTACCATCAGGCTGGTTCAGAAAAATCGGGAAATACTTTAATGGAATTTTATTTTTATTCACCCAAATTGTCTTAGTTATTAAATCCCCATAATTCGGTCTCATTTCGTTCATTGCAATCAGCCAAGCAAATGTTCCATAAAAAATACTTTGATTTGGAAGATTGCATCTACCATATTTTTTAACAACATTCACAGGGGGATACCTCAGGAAACTTATATTTTTTATACGCTTATTTGAACCGAGAATGCTTTTATTTATTGTTATCCTTTCAATTCTATCGAATACTCCTTCATATACTAAATATGTATAAAAACGAATTGTGTGATCTAACATTTGAAGAAGGAATTTTTCCTCAGTGGAATTAATTCCCCCCGTAGTGAATTTTTGAAAATATTCAAGTAAATTTTTAAATTCCTTTACTTCTATCTCGGTTAAATCAGATTTCATTATTCATTCAATACTTAGTCACAATAGCAGAGTTTCTCTTAGCCTTGTATAAACCTTTTCCAGTAACAAGTTCTTCACAACCTTCGAAAACTCTTCATCATCCATGATCTTGGTGAATATTTCTTGATTCTGATTCATCCTGCTGATCAGACTGGCAAAGAAAGCATCTTCAAAGCCATATTTAAAGTTCTCAATGGTGTTGCTCTGTGCCTGTTCTTGGAGTTTGGTGTTGGCAGCCATTTCTTCTTCAATCTGGTGGAAGAATATTCGATCTGCCTCTTTGAATTCTGTACCAAACCGTTCATTAAGCACTTCTATGATCTCTGATAAGTGAACTTTTTCTTCTTCTACTTTACCTGAACCTGCATCTTTTATACCCTTCAAGTAACCCTCCGCTTCGTCTTCAAGTATAAAAGATTTTTCACCCATTTTCTGCAACCTATAATACTCCAGAGACACATCATCACCAAGTTGAAAAGGTGAAGCAAGGTCTTTCGGTAATTTCTTTAATAAGAATCTGCTGTATGTGTACAATTTTTCTAATTGAATATCATAAAAAGGCATGATCTGAGTGAGGAAGGCATACAATCGAAGAAATGAAGTAATAGCATGTTTGAAGTCTTCTTTTTGTTCATCAGAGGCTAAATATTTGAATCTATCTACTGCTGGGTCAATCATTGCATTTAATTGTGCATGATCTCTGGCTTCCAGTTTTTCTTTTTTCTTATAGAATATTTTGCAGAAGTTATCGATTTCGGTCTCCCAGATGATCTTAAAGGATTCAATCTTGGTTTTTAGATCATACAGATGATCAGGGTCAGAAGTTTCATCAACTGTTGTGTGTTCGTAATATGGCTGGAATGAATCCCTGATGTCCTGCTCTTCATTTGCAAAATCAAGTATAAATGTGTCTTCTTTCCCTGAACAGGTACGATTTAAGCGTGAAAGTGTTTGCACTGCTTTAACTCCTGATAACTTCTTATCAACATACATAGTGTGAAGTAATGGCTGGTCATAACCTGTCTGATACTTATCAGCTACAATAAGTAATTGGTAGGCATCGGTGTCGAATTTCTTCGGAAGTTCTTTTTCGGAATATCCAGTCATGTTTGGTTCAGTGTATTCCTGACCATCTGCATAAACAGTCCCTGAAAAAGCAACAAGTGTATGAATATGATGATATCCCTTTTCTTTGATATATCTATCGAACTCTTGTTTGTAGCGTACTGCATGCAATCTGGAAGGTGTTACGACCATTGCTTTAGCATGTCCGTTTATCTTCTTGCCAACCACCTGTCTGAAATGCTCCACCATTACTTCGGTCTTCTGTGACAGATTATGGGGATGCAGTGTTAAAAATCTGGCAATTGCTATAGCAGCTTTGGTTTTATTTACTTCAGGGTCATCAGCGATCTTCTTGGATAACCTGAAGAAAGTTTTGTAGGTAATGTAGTTCTTCAGTACATCCAGAATAAAACCTTCTTCGATTGCCTGTTTCATTGAATAGGTATGGAAGGGTCGTGGTTTTCCATCTGAACCTTTCACTCCGAAAACCTCAAGAGTTTTAAATTTTGGTGTGGCAGTAAACGCAAAGAAGGACAGGTTTGATTGTCTCCCTCTTGACAACATGGATTTTCTGATCTCATCTTCTGCATCATCTTCACCACTTCTTTCTTCAAGTTCTGCTTCTTCCAATGTTTTTGCTGAAAGTACTTCCTTCATCTTCTTTGATGCTTCACCACCCTGAGAGGAATGAGCTTCATCAACAATAACTGCATATTTTCTTGCTGGCAGTGAAGCAATGTGATCAATGACAAAAGGAAACTTTTGTAAGGTTGTAATTATAATATTTGTACCGCTTGTTAATGCTTCAGCCAGTTGTTTGGAATTTTTATCAATTCTTTGCACTACACCCATCTTGTGCTCAAACTGGTATATTGTGTCCTGAAGTTGATTATCCAATACCTTTCTATCAGTCACCACGATCACTGAATCAAACACACGTTGATCTTTATCGTCATGAAGACTTGCAAGACGGTATGAAAGCCATGCAATGCTGTTGGATTTACCTGAACCAGCCGAGTGTTGGATAAGGTAATTTTTACCAGCACCAGAGACTTTGGCATCGACAACCATCTTGCGCACAGAATCAAGTTGATGGTAACGAGGGAAAATCAGTGTTGACCAATTGTCTTTGTCGTCCTTTTCCAGATGGACAAACCTGCCAATGATCTCCAGCAGACTATCTTTACGGAAAATCTCCGTCCACAAATAATCTGTTTTTCTGCCCTGTGGATTATCAGGGTTACCTGCACCATTATTATAACCTTTATTAAATGGCAAATAGAGAGTCTTTGAGCCATTCACCTTAGTTGTCATATAAACTGCATCGGTATCAACAGAAAAGTGTACCAGAGACCCTTTATTGAATAAAAACAAAGGTTCTCTGGGGTCACGATCAAAACGGTACTGATTCATTGCATTTTTAACCGTTTGTCCGCTAAAAGCATTCTTCAATTCAACTGTTATAATGCTGAACCCGTTCAATGCGATCAGGAGATCAATGCTGTTTTCATTATGACGGTCGAATTTAACCTGCCTGACAACCGTTAATTTATTCTCGTTAAACTGTTCAAGTGATTGTGCATTAAGATTGCTTGAAGGTTTAAAAAATGCCAATTTGAAGTTGACCCCATGTGTTGTAAAGCCATTACGAATTACATCCAATAATCCTCGTCCTTCGATCTCTTTTGAAAGACGGTGAAGAAACTGTTTGTTAATCTGCTCTCCATGAATAGCAGAAAGTTTCTTCCATTCCTTTGGTTGACTTGTCTGGATAAATTCAAACAGGTATTTTTCCAACAAGGCGGTTTCCCTGTTAAAATCAACAAGAAGACCTTGGGTGTATTCTTTTGAAGTAAGAAGTAATTCAACCACTTCCTGTTCAAATCGGGTTTCGTTATGAATAAAGGCTTCAGGCATGGCTTATCTGGTAGTCCCTGACATCAATCTTGCCTGTTATGGCTTCATTGATAAGAGAGGTTTTATATTCTGAAATCAGTTCAATTTCTTTTTCAATCTTTAGAATACTTGACTTAATATATTCTGATTTATCTTCGATAAATAAAACAATTTCATTTTGTTCCCTGATGCTTGGCAGAGGGACTAAGAAATCTTCATACTTATTTGCACCAATATTCTGAATAGTTGCTTGACTAAAAATACTTTCTTTCCAATTATCGTAATAGTTTGATTGTGTTAAATAATATAGAAAATCTGATAATAATACGCTTATTATGGTTGTGGCTTTAATTAAATAACCAGCAAAACAGGCATTACCATCTGATTCTTGATAAATGAATGTTTTCCCAACCGTTGCTCCACTTCGAGCAAAAAGTACATCACCTTCATTAAGTAGATAATTTTGTGCTATTTGAGGGTCAAGTGATAGCAAGGTATCATTTCGGAGGTTACCATCCTGATCAAAGTCGGTAATCCTAATATATCGTGGATAGATAGGATTGTAATCAATACCTGTTTCATTTGCACCATATTGAAGTTTAGGATTAACAAGGTGTTTCAACCGTTTTAATCCCCAGTGAGCAGGTAACCTACCCAACCACTCAACCCCTGAACCCTTCATTGGTACATCAGGGTCTAATCCCTTTGTTACTGCTTGATTGATAATTTCTGTGCGTTCCTCTTTTAATAATTCAATTAGTTTTTGCTTTTTTGCTATCAGATCATCCATCTGATGGGTTTTATGGTAGAGAAAGTTGGCGATTATTGATTGCTCAGAGATAGGTGGTATTGAAATAAATGCGTTTCTAACATCATCTGCTGATAATCCAAATCTTGTAATGCCATTAGCTGCTATTGTGAACTGTTGGTTGAATTTATAAGATTTGAAAAGATAATATAAATAAAACCCCTTCAGTATGTCCTTCTGACTTCTTAAGAGAGCTAAGTGATAACCACACAAAACATTATCAAGGTCTTTACTGACAAATGCAGGAATAGCAATATCATCTGGAGTTTCAGAATCTTTGGTTATTAAAACATCCCCTTCTTGTATTTTGAATTTTTGAATTTCATTTTCTGATGCTGTTGCTTCCATGAATTTTATTGTTTCATCAATAAATTCATTTTTATAAACATCAACATAATTACATAAAAGAACTTTTGCCTCTCCTTCGTTTTGTTTTTTATCAACGTTACTCGGCTGGACTAATGCTGCATACTTTAGTTTAATTATGCCCCAATGGCTTGGAATTTCTCCAACCCAATCGTTTTCCGATGATTTGTATTTTTCGTAATTCATCTTTTCCAAATCTCAAGTGCCTTGGAATATAATGTATTTGCTCTCTCCTCAATGGTTGTTTCGTCCCAATCTAATTTATTAAGATAATCGGTTGTTATCCTGAGAGTTGAATATTTGCTAAGAATATCTTTCTTTTTTATCCATTCTGCATCCCGCATACTACTATTTAATTTCCCTTTTACCAGAGTAAGATTCCCCAGTGTCAGCAATATTGAATCTCTTGCGCTTTCAGAATATTTAGGGTTCAATAACCAGTTATTTCTCCATTGCTTTGGCATAATATGCTCAACACTAAGTCCACCATTACTTAAACTATTTTTGTCAGTGAATTCATGATCAAGATAATGTAGAGCAATACAGTATAAAACTGCTCTTGCATGCTTATTTATTAACTGTGCCGATTTAAATGCTATCTCTAACTCTTTATCTTCAGGAAACCTATTCGTATCATCTGTATATGATAGTAACTTATTTTTGAAATCCTCTGGAGAAAATATTTTGCTTTTATTAAAATCTACCAAAATGGAAAGGAAGAGGTTATTATAGTTTTTTGTGGTTAGTTTACAAATTGCTCTTCTAACAAGGAACGATTCCAGATACCGAAAGATTTTAATACGATTATCTGTATCCACTACATTTTTGTACAAATACAAAACCAATGGGAAAATGGTTGTTATCTCCAACTCGTTCATTATATGGAAGAACCTTTTGTCATGCTCAGAAAATGATATTTCAGCATACTGTTCTTCGTCTGGAAGAGTTTGATAAAGCAAAGCATAATCATGCAATTCTTTTGCAAAAAATCTTATTTCTTCAGGATTTTTATCTTTAAGATGCAGCTTGAACTCCTTAAAGAGGGATTCCATTCTGATAGATGTCATCTTGATGATCACAAGATAACTATATAAGAATAATTCAATTGTCGATCTTATAACACGACCAGATGTTTTATTCTTTTCCCAAAACAGTACTGAATCTTCATCTTCCTCAAAAACTGCCTGCCAGTATTCAGGGTATTTACTCTCCATTCCTGCAAGTGAAAATAGATAATTTTTAAGCAATTCGCCAGTAGTAAGTTTTACTCCCAATGAATTGATGGTATCAAAAATCTGCTGAACATCATCATTCTTTGAAAGAGCCATATGTATTACAGTCAATTTTTCGAGAACAATATTAACAACGTCACGTATGTCATCTGGTTTGATATCTTTTGCAATTCTTTCCTTGAAATAAGAATATGCACAGACTATTTTATTTGATACTGATATTAATGAAACATTATCATCATCTGACAAAATGATTTCCTGAAAATGCTCACGATCAACTTTACTATGAAGAAGTCTAATAAGGGGATTCCCATATGAATCAGTGTAAACAAGCAAATTGAAAAGCCATTTTTTAAAAGGCTGGTCTTGAGTTGCATCATGTAATGCCCTAAGTAATATGCAGATTGTTGTCAACCGTTGCTGACCATCAATTAAATCATATATTAGTGTACCAAGTCTTTCTGATTCGCTTTGCTTGATGATAATAGTGCCTATGAAATGTTCACTTTCCCTCGAAGCCTTAAATTCAGTGAGTTCATCAATAATGCTTTCCCATAATTCAGTCCAGTTTTCCAGTTCCCAAACAAAAGCACGCTGGAAAAATGGAATTTTATACTGGCTTGAACCTGTAAAAAATGAACGAAGTTTTTCTTTGTTTGCGCTTAACATTTTGAAAAGTGTTAATTAATAATATTGTCTATCATTCCCATTGTCTCTTCTTCAAGACGTAATATATCATTTCGAATCTCTTGAAGGCTTCGAAGAGGTCTGTATTTGTAGAAATATTTAGTGAAGTTAATTTCATAGCCGATCTTTGTCTTGGTATGATCAATCCATGCATCTGGCACATGTGGGAGAACTTCTCGTTTAAAATATTCTTCTATGTTATCCTTTAAGGGAACATCTTCACTGTCCCGTAGAGAAGCATCAGGCTTTGGTTTACCTTTTTTATCCAGAACAACTTTTCCACTCTCCAGTAAAGGTCTTTCCACAACGATTCGATTATAACCAAAATCATTGTTTTCAAATATCTTACAGAACTCACCTTCTTTGAACTCACCATAAATTCTGGTTATAGCTTCAATCTGTTTCTCAGAGATCACATTTCGCTTATTTCCCAATGATTTGCTCATTTTTTCAAACATACCGACAGCATTGATCATTTGTATCTTGCCTTTGCGTTTTTTATCCTTCCTGTTGGTCACAAACCACAAGTAGGTGAAAATGCCAGTATTATAAAATAATTGATCAGGCAAAGCAATGATGGCTTCAAGCCTATCATTTTCTATTATCCACTTTCGGATATTGCTTTCACCACTTCCTGCACCACCAGAAAACTGTGGTGACCCATTCAATACAATACCTATTCGTGAACCACCATTTGTATCTTTCATTTTGGATATAAGGTGCAACAAGAATAGCAATGAGCCATCTGATATACGTGGCAAACCTGCACCAAACCTACCAGCAAAACCAAATTTTTCATATTCATCGGTCACCTGCTTTTCAACCTTTTTCCATTCAACACCGAATGGTGGATTGGTTAACATGTAGTCAAACTTATTTGCGGAGAATCGATCATCAGAAAGACTGTTAGCCAATGCCACGTTAGCAGGGTTCTGACCTTTTATTAGCATATCAGACTTGCATATTGCATAAGATTCAGCATTAAGTTCTTGTCCGAATACTTCAAGACGGGCGTTGGGATTTAATTCTTCAAGATATTCCTCTGCAAGAGATAGCATTCCTCCTGTTCCTGCACAAACATCATAGAGTGTCTTTACGATACCTTTTTTGGTCAGAATATCACGATCATTCAAGAAAAGGATGTTCACCATTAACCTGATAATTTCTCTTGGCGAGAAATGTTCCCCTGCTGAATCATTTGAAAGTTCAGAAAATCTGCGGATAAGTTCTTCATACAAATACCCCATGTGATTGTTATCTATTTTCTTGGGATGCAGGTCGATTTCCTGAAACTTTTTAACAACCATATAAAGCAAGTTGGACTCTTCCAGTCGGGCGATCTGAACCTCGAAAGCAAAATTTTCCATAATATCTCTTGCACTTTCCGAGAAACCAGCTATATAGTTTCGAATGTTGGCTGCAAGATGTTCAGGGTCGGCAATTAGCTTGTCAAAGTCAAATAATGAATGGTTATGAAAGTTAAACCCACTTATATTATTTAGTATTGGGTCAATATTCTGTACTTCCATCTGCTGAATTTTGGGGTATTCTTTAAGCACTTTTGCTTTGGTGTCAGCCAGAACACAGTCCAATCGTCTTAGGACAGTAAGTGGAAGAATAACTTTACCATATTCCCCTTGTTTATAATCACCCCGCAATAGTTCAGCAATAGACCATATAAAATTTGTAGTTTCTGAAAAGTTTTTCATTAAGGTTAGGCGTAGATTTAAGAATCATTAAAGTTGAGAAAAATATACCAGAGTAAAAAGGGTTTAGTGCTTCTATACTGCCACAGAAAAAACTGGCAAATTTTTAACATGAAATTTGGATTGAAAAGTGAAATTGAAACGGCAATTTTAATGTTTTTAATTAAAAACATAATCATTTTCATGGTATAACCCATATATTTTGAAGGTTTTTAATTAAAAACGTTTAAAAATGCAGGTATTTTCAATAAAAACTTAATTATTTTCACTTTTACCCCAATTTTTCCGCAATATTTTGTAACCATTTCATTTTTAAAGTCGTATAAGATGCAGTTTTGATGCAAAAATCAATGCATATAAAACATAGTTAATAAAGCGTTCTTTCAATACTGGCAAATAATAATCAAAGGCAGGTGTAAATCCTGCCTTTGGTGTTTTAAGGAGAAACCGTTTTTAATTAAAACCATTTAAAATTTCTTCAACAAGCATGATGTGCAAAAATTAGACTTTAGCGCAACGGGATAACTATGTCTTGCAGAAGAACTTAGGAAGCTATGTTGAATTTGAAATATTAATAACTAAAATAAATAACTATGAAAAAAAATGTAAAGTATTTTCTCAATTTTCTTGAAAAGGAAACATCAATCACCTTTGATTTATCTACCATTTCACCAACCCAGAAATTACGTAATTCAATTAACCAACCTGTTCTGATTAATGTGCTTGCAATCAATGAAGGAACATTAGGTCTGGCAGTAATATCCTGTGGTTGCAAAAGTTGCAATGAGATCATAGGTGTTGAGATTTTGTGGCGTGAACATGGCATGGAATTATGCGATGCCCTTAATGTGCAGTACCAGATTAAAACTGCTGTACCCACAATTTCAGTTGAATTAAGAAATGCAAAAGAATTGGAATGAATCTAATCACTCCGTAAAGAGTTCCACAAATCATTGGTAAAGCCTGAGCCAATTTAAAATAAGGATGGTAAAGTATTTATAGTAAAAATTAAATAACATAAAAATTTATGAGCAAAAAATTAATTGTAAACACAGAATTAAGAAAATTGATTCCAGACTTAACAACGGAAGAATTGCACAATCTCAAAGAAAGTATACTTGCTGACGGATGCAGAGACTCACTCATTATTTGGCATGATAAAAAAAGTGAACCAGAGAAGAGGCATTGTAATCATTGTCGTAAAGAGGTAAGTTTTGTATTGTCTGATGGTTTTTATCAATGCACTGAATGTCAAACCAATTTTGCGGAAATCGATTATACCATTATTGATGGTCATAACAGATTTGAAATTTGTCAGAATAACGGTATTGAATTTCAAACCATTGAACGTGACTTTGACAATATCTTACTTGTAAAGCAATGGATGATAAAAAATCAATACTCCAGAAGAAATCTTAACGCATATCAGCGTTCCTTATTAGCCTTAGAACTTGAAGATATCTATAAAGAATTAGCTAAAAGTAATTTAAGACTTTCAAAAGGACATGGAATCAAAGGTTCGGAGATATCTCCAACCGTTAAAATTGATACTCGTGAAGAAATTGCCAAAGAAGGTGCTGTATCATCCAACACTATCTCAAAAGTTAAAAGAATTGTAACTGAAGCTGACAATAAAATTAAAGAGAAATTAAATTCAGGAGAAATGAGTATTAATCAGGCTTTTAAAGAAATTAAAGCTGATGATAAATCAATAAAATTAAAAGAAAAGAAAGCTGAATACGTTGAAAAATTCAAGGGGGAATTGATAATTATACCTGAAGTATATAAAATGTCTTGTCAAGATTATTTACAAACTTTTGAAGACAACTCAATTGATCTTTTGTACACTGACCCACCTTATATGACTGATGTGACTAATGTGCCTGATATTAAAGCATTCACCGAAAGCTGGTTGCCACTGGCAATTCAGAAGACCAAAAAATCAGGTCGTATGCTCATATTTTCAGGTGCTTATCCTGAAGAAATGGAAGCCTTTCTAAAAATATTGCGAGCACAGGATAAATTTATTGTTGATTGTCCATTAGTATGGATATTCAATAATACTTTAGGAGTTACACCCAAAATGCATTACAATCTTAACTATCAGCTTATATGGCATTTATATTCAAATGAATCTGCTCCATTGGATACCTCAGTTACTAACGATATGTTTTCGGCTCAAGTAAAAAATGCACCCGATGCTCGAATTGGAAATAAACTACACCCTTGGCAGAAACCCGATGACTTGGTAATAAAGCACATTACACAAACCACAAAAAAAGGAGACATGGTCGTTGACCCTTTCACCTGTACGGGCACTTTCTTAATTGCAGCAGGTCGATTAGAGAGAATTGGTAAAGGTTGTGATGTTAACCAAGTCAATCTGGACATAGCAATTAGCAGAGGATGTAGACTTATGAATAATAAGCAAGAAACATCATCCATCGAAGAGTTATCATCCATTGAACCTGCAATTGATGCTGTTGAACCGAATACGACTGCTTCCATTGAAACAACTCAATCAATTAACATTTCAGGTGGAATCAAAAAGGATGATCTTTTAGATATCGTTGGTGATGTTGAAGATAAGAATGGCAATAAATTGAATGTATGCAGATCGAGCAGAGAGTTATTGCCACTGACTGTAAAAGTCGGACAGGGAAACCAGTTGGGAAAAAACAGTGTCCTTCACAAGAAAGATCGAAGAAAAATTAAAAAGATGTTCCAAAGTAAATCCTGAAAAGTAATAGAAGGCATGAAAACTTTCACCACACAAGAAAAATTTTACATGAATATCATGACTAATAATGATAAGATAGTATTTATTAAAAAGCAGCAATGCTTTACCTCATACCCAACGGTTTTGCTTGACGGTGTACCGTTGGGTGTACGAGGTTCAAACAAAAAACACAGTCAATTAATTAATATCACTAACACCGTCAAAAATGAAATTACTACAGCCAAACAATCTTGATTTAAATACTCTTATAAAAGATGACCATCTTTATTATTACTTATCCAATACCAGTGGGATTCTTGGTGAGTGTTTGAAAAACGGGAAGGTCTTGCGAAAGTTAATACCTTCAATTCAATATTTTATTAGTTTTTGCATATGCGCAGATGAAGCACAAGGAGATTTCAGGACAACTGGTTTTAAACGAATTAGGATAAACGATGTCCACCATGTTATGTCTCCTAAGAAGATGAAACAGGTTATTCATTTTCTTGTACATCAAAACATTATTGAAGTTAGAGCTATCACTGAATTTATTACAGTTCAAGGACAGCAATTTGGGATAAATGCAAAATACTTCAAACTCTTAACACCATATGATGGTGATATCCAAATGCAGGAGATTTATATCAAGACTCAGCGAAAAGTAACAATTAATGATAAAGCCAAGCAGCTAATTGAAACTAATCCAGTAATTCGTCACCAATTCGAAATGTGTAGTAGTTACAAATTCGATGCAGAGAAAGCTGAACTTCTCGCAAATGATCTTCACAAGCAAAAAATTAAAAATGATAAACAATTTGTTAGCATGCTGGATTACATAGAAAGACTAAGAAATAAATCTGTATTATTTAATTACAATGAAAAAACTGATAGGATATTTACGATCATAAATATGTGTCATAAGGAATTAAGAGATTTTTTTCAAGTAATGCGTGACGATAAATGGGTGAATTTAACCGAACTGGATTTTTCTACATTTAATATACAAGTACTTCATAAAATAATTGATGATAGTGTTACCTTAGATAATATCAATGTGAGTTTGGAAGATGAATTGGACAGGTTAGCTCATTGGCTAAAAGATGATTTCTATGGAGAAATACAAGCTACTGCTGCCCGTTTACATGTAACCATGAGTAGGGATGATGCAAAAACATTGGCTCTTAAACACTGGCAAAACGCCAGAAAGGATAGCTGGCATAGAGAGACTAATATTATGAGGTCAATATTCCCTGAAATAACAAAAAGAATGGATAATCTAAAAGGGAAGACGCATGAAGATTACCTTAAATACAGTCATAAGTTTATGCGTATCGAAAGCCAATTAGCACAGGAAATCTATGGTAAATTTATTGTCAAATATCCAGAGGCTTTTATTTACAATATTTTTGATTCATTTATGATTGAAGAAGGGTATAAAGATTATTTGGGTATGATCATGAAGGATTGTAGTACCAGATTCTTTAATAGAGAAATAAAAATCAAGGAAAAAGTGACTATCATACCATAGCAATATATATAATAGGTTATATATAGCAGGACTAATACTACTACCCCCTATTAGTCACTTTTTGAAAAACATAAATTCTTAAATCATTTCTATTTGATATCCATGAAGAGTTCATTTATTGGGATTTCATAGAAATCAGCAAGAAGAAAAAGGTGTTGAATACGAAAGAATCCCATACGTTCAATTTTTGAAATACTATTACGTGACAGATTAATCTCGCTGGCAACTTGTGCCTGAGTATATCCTGAGTTAATTCTAAGTTCTCTTAAGAAGGTAGAGAGTTCAAGCATCCTTTTCTTGTCGAGTGTTGATATTTGATTTTTCAGCATACGTCATACTATTACAAGAATAAATACTTCTTGCAAACCATTGTTGGAAATATCATTTAATATAATAATACTTTAATGTTCTCATATGACTCATTAAATATAGTTTATTGTACCAATGAGAAAACCAGAATTGGCTTAAAATGCTATCATCAACGCCAAAACATGAATATTTGAAGCTGTAGCTTACCCACACGAGTAACTTCTCTTATAATTTACGAAAATTCTGGAGAAAAAGCTAAGGGTTTAGAGTCCTTTAAGTAATTTTGAAACAGAAATATTGTGGTAATTTGCAATAAGCAGTAATGATGAAAAGCTAAAATATACATTTCCAAGCTCGATAGCATTATAAGCATTTCTTGAAAGTCCTATTGCTTTTGCCATTTCAATATAAACAACTTTTTTATCCGTTCTTAGTTTCCTGATTCTTCGACCAATCTCTTCCATCATTGCTTTATGCTCAGGTTTGATCTCTTTTGGTTTCATCGAGTTAAATTTATTCAGTAAAGATAAAACTTATAACCTATTAAAATAGGCATCGATATTTTTTATTCTTAAGATTTGTTCATTATCTTTGCCCTGTTTAATAGGCTTTGATATGATGAGGCAATTTAAAATAAGGCATCAATTCATTTATCCACAAGAGGATGGGGAAGAGTGTGTGATGATTCTTTTAATGATAGAAAATAATAAAATAGTAAGTATTGCTACAGCTACCATCCCGATTTGGCATAGGTTCTGGGACGAGAAGTACCAATATTATCCGTTGTGTCACAACTAAAATAAAAATGTATGAAAAATATCGCATTATATGTTCGAGTTTCTACATCAGACCAAACAAATGAAAACCAACGTCTTAGGCTTGTGGATTATGCAGAAAAAAATGGTTTTGAATATGATCTCTTTGAAGAAGTTGAAAGCACCAGAAAGACAAGACCAGTGAAACAGGCACTATTGGCAAAACTTAGGAAAAACCAATATGAATCGGTCGTGGTTTATAAGTTAGATCGCTGGGCAAGATCATCAACTGAATTAATACTTGACACCAAAGAACTCATCGATAAGGGTATCGGGTTCATCAGTATTTCAGATAATCTTGACTTTGGTACTGCTGCTGGGAAATTACACTTCCAGATATTGTCGGCATTTGCCGAATTCGAACGTGAACTGATCAGAGAACGTACTCTCGAAGGTCTTCGTAGAGCAAAATTACAGGGGAAGCAAGCTGGAAGACCAAAGGGCAGTAAGGACACCAGAAAACGAAGAAAATCTGGTTATATTTTAAGAGAAGCCAGAAAACGACAACTTGTTGAAATTAAATCTGGAATAAACAAAAATATTGAAGAATATATTGATTAATCTTTATTTCAAGAATTAAAGTTTTATTTGTGGCTTTTCAGTATAGGTTTTACCATTTAAAGTCTTGCCATTTTTCTTTTTATTAAATCCACCCCATTGTTTGAAGAAGAAAGGAATTTTTTCCTGTTCGCATTGTTTTAAAATATTCTGTACCCAAGTTTCTTTCATGGGACGAGATTTTGCACCTGATTCTCCACCAACAATGACCCAATGAATTCCATGAAGATTCATCCGTCCTAATTCAGAAAGCAATGGCTCACAGGATAAAAATTTAATCTGTGCATCTGTTCTACGAAGATTATCAATTCTAAAAAGTTGATTTTCATCTTCTACCGTAACCCCCATCCAAATGTTCTCAGTCCAAGTAAGGTGTTTTGAATATTTCTCAAGAACATCGCTTCTTTTTGTCAATACTTGAAAAGTATGCTTCGGATTAGTATTCATTACCTTAAAAACTTGTTCAATAAATTCAAATGGTAAGTCTTCATGAAATAAATCACTCATTGAATTTACAAATACCATCCTTGGCTTTTTCCATCCAAATGGTTCTTTTAAAGATTCAGGGTGAATTGCTAAGTTAAAACCATTTTTATACTTAATATTTCCCATTTTCTGTAACCGAAAGGACATTCTTTCTGCATAACAGTTTATACAACCAGTAGAAATTTTATTGCATCCAGTTGTAGGATTCCAAGTGTCTTCAGTCCATTCGATTTTTGATTTACCCATATTCTTATTTAAGTTTTGAAATTTCCAGTCTATGAATATTATGTGCTGCCGTTTTAATGTCCTTTTTGATTTTGTTTTCTTTTATTAACTCCTGTATTACTTTATTTGCATGTTTTGGAAGCATTCCAGATTCAAATGCATGTTCATAAGTATCATGGTTTGTGACAATTTCATTTGATTCAATTTTTGCTTTTAGTTCCCGTTCGAAAAGTTGAACTTTTGTGGGAGTGTCAAATTCTTCAAAAAGCGAGGGTTCAGTGGGATTGATCTTTTCATCATCAATGTCATAGTTTGCATCCCCAGTCTGATCGTTAATCTTCCATCCGACATTAAGAAATTTCTCAATTCCAAGACTATGGTGTGTTCCGAAAATTAATCCATAGATATTCTGATTCTTTTTAATTGAGAAGGGAGCTAAGTAAAACTTTTGATCGTGTGGAATTAATGATTTATAATAATTAAACATTACACGATGACAATGATGCGGTTTATCTTCATCAAAATCTTGATTTGTGAGTTTTAAGTATTTCTGGAACTCTGGATTAGTAATGAACCTTCTTACAAATGATGATGAAATGAAGAAAATAAAATCTGTCCTTTCCAGCTTTATTAATTTATGAAAGATTTCTTCTGTGATTTGCTTTACTCCATATTGATCTAAAAACATAAACCTTGGCATTTCAGGATATTGAACCATATGGACATAGATTTCTTCGAAAAATTCTTTAAAATCTTTATTTTCAATCAATAGCCTAAAAACGCAATCATCATCATTACCATAGTTTGGGCATGATGTGGCAGCGTTGTTATCCTTACGGCAATCAATCAAGTGTTGATTACATTGATTACTTAATTTCTTGGATTTCTTTTGAAGAAATTCATTGAATACAACCTTGACATCAATTTTCTCTGAGCGTATCCTTTTACAGTAAGGTTTTAATTCATTTAAGGTTATTAATGGACTACCAATGTTGCCTTCAATATCAGAACCCTCTCCAGCAAAAAAATCATAGATAAATATTTTCTTCCATATTGTTTCTCTTCTATTTAGAAAAACGGGTAGCCATTCCTTCAGATACTCTTTTAGTATATATAACTTGATCTGTGTTCCGTCATCAAAAACTTTACTATGAATGTCCGTACCCATTTTTATTAGATCAGGATTTCTTGCATAAAGGTATTATGATTTTATAATGGTGCAAGAATATTACGATCATAGAAACTGTGGCTTGGCAATCATCGTAAAATTATTGATAATACTCCCCCAAATAATTATTGCACTAAATTCATGATCAAAAACCCTGCAATCCCCCCCTGTTATTCGTCTACCAAAAAACCCTCCGTTTATTTGCTTTTTCTTTTACCCTGCAACAGGTCATAATTATACAATTAATAGCTGAACTTTAATTCAAAAATAAATTAACACTTCGATTGGCATGATTTATGGTGCAAATTGTATTATATTTATTGTAACCTGAGCAAACCAGTTAATTATGAAGAAGATATTTTTTTTACTTGTTTTGGGAATGTCATTAACACTTTGTACCAAAACTCCAGACAAACCATCTATGTATGAAGGAATAGAAGGCAAAATAAAGGTTATTGGTTGTTCATACGGGTGCACTCAATACTTAGTATCTGTTCCATCATCTGTAAGTGACACATTATACTATCCGATTAACTTACCGAATTCTTATAAACAAGGTAATTTGGATGGAGTGAATATCACTTTATCATTTGACATTCTAAGTGATTCTACCCAAATATATGTTGGTACGGAAACTGATGGTCAAATGCCACTACTCAAAGCCAAAAATATTAGTATTACTAAAATAAAAAATAGTAAATAAGTCCTATTTTCTACATAATAATGAGACAACATTTATTGACCATATTGATTCTTATTTCATTTATTTCATGCAATGAGCCAAAAAATAAAAGTAATTCAAGCCTTGAACGCCTTGCTGATACAATAATAATTGATCTGCTCCCGAATCGGGTAGTCAAGACTTTGCAATTTATTAATGGAGATAGTTTAAAGAGTAAAATTGCAAAAGAGGAATATTACAATGATAGGATGATAGTCAAAGAAGTTTACCGTAAATATATGACTTCTGAATACGATGGCTATGGGGATGGAGAGTATCAGTATTTTTATAATAAGGAAAAGAAACTAATACTCGAATACTATATTGAATTACCGTCTGAAGATACGGTTATGTACCGTTACCAATATTTTAAAAATAGCAGAGATTGCCACGTGTTAGCGTACGATCTCAGAAGGCGATTAAAGAGTGGTGTGCCTCACGGGGATATCATTCAAGAAGAAGATTTAACTGAAAGACGCATTTGGTTATACGACAGAATGTGGATAAATTCATATGACAAGAATGATAAATTAATTAGGCACTTTGAACCGATCAAAGAATTTTCAATTACTAATCAAAATCTATATACATACAAGTACAAGAATAATAAACTTGTTGAAGAAAAATCATTTTTAAATAATAGTATATTGTATTATTCAGAAATATATGAATACAAAAAGAATGAAATTTTAATGACTCATTACAATCATGATTTGGAAAAAGATAACACATGGACTCTTCCATTCTATCATGAAATAACAAAACTTGATAATAATGGGAATGCCATAATTATTGAAAAATATGATAATAAAGAATTATTAATGAGGCGATATATAAATGCTTATGATAATAGAAATAGACTTGTAAAGATGGAATGTTATGATGAAAAGAATGATCTGAAATTGAGCCATAAATTATTTTATGACGTAGTTCATTAAAATAGAAATCTAAAACTACTTTTAAGTTAGATGTAATGTTAAAAAAGAAAAAGTCAGTAGTGAATGGATATAGTTTGAAAATGGTATTGATTTTAATTTTGTTTTTTGTATTGATTTCATGTGGACAAAACGGAATAAGTTGTAAAAAGTCACATAGTAGTGCGCAAAAACAAAATGATTCTTTAAATACCTTTGATAAAATTGATACCACGAATAAAGGTTTTCTTGGATCAGAATTTGCAAAAATTGTACTTGATGGATTTCTAAAAGACTCAACATCTAACTTATCACGAGCCAATGCCTTAATTGAAAATAAAGAGGATTTAATTTCAGTTGCTGAACCTATTTTATTCAGAATTTATGGTAAGCAAACAATATTGAGCGAAAGACCTTATGAAATCTATCAGTTTGGTGACTATTGGATAATGTTGGGCACATTGCAAAAAGATTGGAAAGGTGGAACTTTCGCTTTTGCTATTAACAGAAAGACCTGCGAAATAGTTGGACTAAATCATGGGAAATGAATTTAAACGGCACAAAACAGGTCGGTACATATCATTGCCTAAAGGAAAAACCAGATTCCATATGACCGTTGTATGGCAAACAATAAAAAAAGTAGAAGTACAGAAATACATGGAGATAATTAAATGCATCATTGGAATATTTCTTTTTAGTGTTATAGTTTCATGTAGACAAGACATAAAACCTGATGAAATTTTTAAAAGAGCAAATGATTTCAAATTGACAATTCATTTGGGAGACAAATACACTTCCGATAGCACAATCATAAAAATAGTAAATAAGAATTCTTTGAAAATCAACAAACTGAAAGACTGGTTGACAAATAATCTTCATGGCTGGGAAAGTTCAATTGTATCTTGGGCGACTCCTGAAATTTCATTGATAGGGACTGATTTTAGATTACTTATTTATAAAGATGGAGCAGTAATTGGATTCACTGATAGAAAAGGTAAAGCCAAACAATATACCAAAAAAGTTGACAAATCAGAATTTAACTTTTTGATTGAAGAATGATGAACGAATGCAAAACGAAAGGATTTACCTGACGGAACTAAGGTTAGTATTAAAGTAGTGACTAAAAATAAAATTTGGCAAATAAGATCGGTACATCTATGTTAATTTTTACAAAAACTTCAGCAACGATTATTTTATATCTGGTGATAATTTTCTCGTCTCAAGCACAGAAAACTGATGAATATCCATGTGTTTCAAAAAGAGAAATATTTGGAACTCAAGGGAGACATGAGGATCGCCAGACAAAAAAGTTAATTAAAAAAGAATATACAAAACAATACTATAATCGTTATTCTGGGACTATAACTGTTGTAGATCAGGATACAATAAAATATGATGATGAAGTCTTAATAATTTTTAACACCTGTAAAAATTTAATACCGATCTTTCAAAGAGGAATTTTCTATCCCTCAATCATAACAGGACCTGTAAAAAAAGGAATGGCAAGAAAGCAAGAATTAGATTCAATGCTCTTTAGAAATGATAGTTTAAGAATCTCAGATTTTGCGGAACTAAAGTTTCTTAGGAAATCCTCTAAGGCAAAGTTCTTTCGATTTTGGTTATATTCAAAAGGTATGCTTAATCCAACAGTTTGTTTTATAGAATTAACAAACGACTCAGCCACACCCAAAACGAACCTTGAAACTTTTATTACAGGATCAAGACTTATTTTTTATAAAGAAGGTTGGGTAGTACTATAATAACATGAATTACAATATTCAAACAAAACGGCTTATTAAACGGAAATTACTGTAAATGAAACATTTCAATGACAGTTTGAACACTGCGGTTTTCACAACAAAATTTGTTATTAAAGAGAAGAAACCTATTACCTATGTTTCACATGATGATGAGGATGGTGCATGGCAATTTTTCAGTGATGATGATTTCGAGCAATATGAGGATGTTGCAATGCTGGTGAGTTTGGAAGAAATTATAACTATAGATAACACCGTTCTTCAGATTGCTGACTTACCCTTTGGATATATTGCTACAAGACGATTACTTAATGATAACTGGACTCTTAAATTGAAAGAAGACGAATAAAATACACCTGCTAAAAATATGTTCAGACCAATTTTAAGAACTGACAGAAACGATGTATAAAATGAAAAAAATAGTATTGGTTTTATTTGGAACACTTTTGGCTTATAGTTCTTATTCGCAAGGCAATATCTTACAAGTTGAGCGGAATGTTAGTGAGTATTTTAATGACACCTTATATAGCCAAATAGATTTTTGTTATTCAAATACTTCTGACAGAGCATATGTGTTATGGATTGAGAAAGACAATGTTGACTCGTTATCAAATCTTAAAAAAATTAGAAAGCATTTCTTTACAAAAAAAGGTGATTGGTCGTTGATGCAAATGATATGGGATGGAAATGTCGCAAGTTTCGTTCCAAATCTATTTGATTCGTTTATGAAAGTAATTAAGCCTAAAGAACAATTTATTGTCTCGATTCTGAAAAAAGGGAAGGTTGCAAGAGATTCAGATATGATAAAATCAATAGAAAAACATATTGTAACTGTTGAAGCAAGTGAAATTAAAGGACTACAGATTGATAACAGTATTGACATTTTCAACTATAGTTCAGAGTGTGTGACAATACTTGCAGAATGGTTAAAATGATTCATTCAACATCACTTACTATATTCGAAAACATTGTTGTAAATTTATGAAAGACCTATAGATGAAATACATATTCACTATAACAATATTGCTTTATATTTTTAATCTATCGGGTCAAACTCAGAGTTTTGAAATTAGTGTTGATACTGTCAATGTCAACATTAGAGGTAGATTAAGTTCTGCAATTAAATTCAGAGATAGATATTACTGTTTCTTTGAAACAAGTAATAATCCGTATAGTAGCAAGTCGTCAAAACATTTTTATATTCTTTCAAATGCAGGAAAAATAGAACAGAAAGTGATTGTTCCAGATGAAATGAATGACACATATTATGATTTGCATATCAGAAATGATAGTATTATCACAAAGACCTATTCAGATCATAAATCTTTTTTTCTTGACACTAATAACCTTGAATGGGTTAAAATTAAAGATGTAGATGATTTAGTATTTGAGGATGACAAATTTTATATAACATATCTTGACTTTGGAGAATGGGGCGGTACTGTTTGGTTTAGAGACAAAGAAACTGGATTAGAATACGAAGTAAAATCTACTGAACCAACTATAAATAAACTCAATAACATTTATTATTTAACAACTGGGAAAAGGGTACTTGCTATCGAGAACCCATTAAAAATGAAAATGTGTGACCAAGATTATAACTATCGTATAGTTGAGAAAAAAAAGGGGAAAGAATTTTGCGAAGGAAGCCAATCAGTAGCAGGTACTAAAACTCTATTTCAGGACACTACATTTGATTGGTCTTCACATTTTTATATTGCTACATCTTTCGTCTTGGATAACCAAATCTTTCATTTATGCGGTGATAGTAATATCACATATATTGCAACCATTGTCAATGGGAAAATAAATCCGATTCAAACAATTGGAAACAATATCTCCGTTTATGATAATTATTATGCATACAGGTGTAAATCAGTCAATGACCAAGTATTAAAGATTAATACAAAGAGCGATAATATGTTTGGTTTTATTGAAATTAATGGGAATAAAATAAGAATAAACTACTTTAAAAACGAAAGTTCAGAGAAATTCCTTGGATCAGAAAATGCTGAACGTGATTTTAATGCTCTTTTTGATTTTATATGCTTACATATTGGTAATTTTTCACTTAATCAAGTAGATTCAATTGAGCAAGTAATGAATGCTACAGACTTAACCCAAAGTCATAAAATTTCCATTGGAACGCATTACTATCCAAATAAGAACTTATTTAAGTTGGAGACACCAAGAATATACAAGAAAATTGAAGACTCAACATTTACTGTCTTTTCAAATTATTATTACACAAAGAATGACGGTTCAATTAAAGTTGTTTTTATCGAATGGAGCGAAACCACTCTTGGCATAAATGATTTGTTTTTGTCTCCAGACCAAAACAAAAGCAAATCATTTTCATTTCAAAACAAATTTGATAAGGTTGCTACATATATAACCAATGCAGTTGGTAACCCACAAAAAAAGAAAAAAGACTCAAAAGGTGAAAATGCAATTTGGAAAACACAAAAAGGATTGACCATTAATCTGGAAGGTAGCGATTTTGATAGTTATAGAAACATAAGATTGATAGTATACAAAGAATAAAGACTGCAACCCCATATAATAATGAATAAACTATTAAAACTTAAACCTTGGCAATTATTCATTGTCCTGACCTGTACCATATTCATTTCCATCTTTGTTGCTGAAAGTGATTTAAAAACAGAGAACTTTGATTCGTTACAACTTTCAAGTTTGATCAGAGTTGCAGGAGTGATAATATTTTTTTTATGGCTACTAATTTTGGGATTATCACTAAATAACGTTCCTAATAATCCGTATAAATTTAAATCAGGAATATTTATTGCTGCAATCATATTTTGTGCGTTTGGATATATAAACATGAATTTGGAAATAATTTTTTCAGAGAGTTATGTCATGCCCGAAATTGTTAATTGGCTTTCACCACTTCTTACTTTTTCTGGATTGGTATATGTTTTTTATAATCTTCCCAAGTCCTTGAAATCATTGGAAACAAATAAAGAAGTTGGCTTCGGGGATTGTATCGCAGATATGTTTTTGTTATTTGCATTTCCAGTAGGAGTATGGTTTACTCAGCCAAGAATCAACAAATTGTTTATGAATAGCGGAAGTTAAAGTGACTGATTATGAAGATTCGATTGACAATAATATTTTTTATGGTATTTGTTACAACTGTTGTTGGGCAGGATAAAGTTTTATCAACTGACAGTGATACTGTATTTTTGTTTAATTATTATAAAAAACTCAGACAAAAAATTGGTTTGGAGTCAACTGACACAATTCACAATAAATTTTATTTTAGGTTTTGGGACGGAAGCAAAGTGATCGAACTTAGACAAGAAGAAGATAAATTTATCGGGACTGTGACATTCCTACTTCAACAGTATAAAAAGAACAAAGAAGGACGGCTATACTTCAGAAAGACGGTATTAACTAATAAGACTACTGATTCAATTAATGAAATATTAACCAAGAACAAAATACTTGAACTCCCGACAGATAAACAGATCAATGGTTGGGATAGTGGATTCGATGGAATAATTTATATAACCGAGTTTGCTGATCAGAAGAGTTACTCATTTAAAAACTATTGGACACCTGATCTTTATCAAGATAGAATTCCAGAAGCAAAACAGTTAATGAATTTTATAGCCCAATTAAAAGAAATTAAAGAATTAAGGGGCATTGGAAAAAAATTCATGGAACGACAGCCATTTACAAGTTGGTATTCTTTTATAGGTAGTGCTACTATTGTAACCAAAGTATATTAAGAAGATATCCAGTCGCTTATTTCATTGTTGCATACATAATCAAAACCAACATAATGCTTTACAAAGACACATCCCTCTTAAACAGAAAACTAATGGGGTTAGTATTTTCTACCCTGATTTCGCTATCATTTTCAAGCGATAAGTATTTTATACCTGATGATTATCCTGTGACAAATGATATGTTTAAACGAAATTATCATGAAAGGAACATTGAGAGTGTAATTTCTCACGATAATGAAATATTTTTCAAAAACACGGAATTGAATGAAACGCTAATTTTTGAATTATATACCGATTATTATCGAGAAGCAATTTATCATTTTAAAGCCGATTTCCTCTTTCCACCTTTAATTAAACAGATCGAACTTTGGCAAGAAAAAGATGGTATGCATGTTTTAACAGATGTAGATAAAAAGCTACAGACTATTAAAAAGTTTATTGATAGTTCAGAAGAAATTGACAAATCATATTTCAAAACAAATCAAGGCATCTGTTTAGGTATCAATAAAGCAGAAGCAATCAAAAAATATGGTAAAGCAAATAGTGATACAATGCTAAATGATGTTGAAGTCCTAAAGTGGGATTTTCAGGGTGACGAATTGTTGGCTGCCACAGGAGAAAAACCCATCGGAAAAATAGCAAAAAACAGCTTTGGCTATCATGTGATTATGTATTTCAAGATGAATAAATTAGTTGCTATGATTTTAAATGATGATATACCATAAAGCAGTTCATAACTATATTCTGTAATTGAGTGGGTTGTGCTGACTGTTAAATTTTATAAGACAATGGTAGGCGATGACTTCATTAAACCTATTCAGGCTTCAAATAGCCATAATTACATTTTTCACAAACGATTAGTAAAGCAGAATTCGTATCATTTTCAGCGATAAACAAATTCTTGCTTCCGCATTTTTTACACTTTAACCCAGCAAGAGGATCGTTTGACTTATCAAGAAGGTTTTCAAAGGCTGAAACAACTGTGGTACATAGGTTCAGCGCAATTGATGCATCCTGAACGCTTGAAGATGTAGAATGTGTTAACCAATTGGAATAATCCCATGCTGAATATGAAAGTTTTCTCATTGAATCTCTTAATTCTGTTTGATCTGAGCCAGCCAGCATTATGCCGAAAGAAATCCTGCTCTTATTCTTAAAATCCGACTTCTTTGGCATTTCCTCACCCTCTCCTACATATTCTGGTTTGAAAATATATTCCATAAGAGTTAGTAAAGTTTCTCTACACATGACTCCGATAGCCTGAATCTCTTCTATCTCTACTGCTTGCAGTAACTTTTCTGCGGCAAGTTGAAGTTTACGTCTCACGTTGATATTAATTTCAGTCCCGAATGTGATATCATCAATTAATCCTTTCGCTGTATCTCTTTCATCATTCACTAAACGTAACATCAGTCCGACATGAAAAGAAAAAACTTCGTCTGTAGAAAAGTAGTAGGCTTGATCTTGGGGATAGAAATGCATTGGTAAAGTGTCAGAGGTTGCTACCCACCATGAGCCAGCTTTATCAGTCTTCACATTCCAGATGGTGACTTCGAAGCCTAAATCTTTGATAACCTGTTCAGGTTTAGAACTAATAACCTTGCAGTCGCACTGGGATTCAATATATTGCTCAACACTTTTCTTTAACTGATGGCTCATGTGATAAGATTCTCATTGACATTATTACAGCTAAGTTATGCATTTATTAAGCATTTAATCTCCCAGAATTTCATATATTCATCGTTTGTTATATAAAAAAAATTATGGCTTTATTGGCTTATTTCGATTATCTGGGATTCACTGATTTTATTGCACGAAATGATGCGGAATCACAACAAAGGGTAATGGACACTCTCTTCCGAGATATTGAAAGTGCGTTAAGCAAGGGAAAGTTAAAAGAAACAAACAGGGGTTATGTAGCTGACCTTTCTGAATCAAAACTTAATTGTGTTAATTTTTCAGATACCGTTATTTTCTGGTCTAACGACCAGAGCTTAGAAGCATTAACCGAGTTATTAGATGTTTCGCTTAGATTTAATTGGATATGTATTGATTTCAGTTTTCCCATTAAAGGAGCTATTGTACTCGGAGAGATATCTTATTATAGGCATGATTATGAAAATAAATTTAGGGGTACATACAGAGTCAATTCCATGATTGGAAAAGGTCTGGTATCTGCGTATGAAAAAACAAAAATTCAAAATTGGGCAGGAACGGTTATAGATGATAGTGTAATACAGTACTTAAGAAGTATAGAGACCGATGAAGAGGTTTTTTTAAGTCAATTTGCAAAGAAATATAAAGTACCATATCATGATCATAATAGTCAGGAAGACGAGTGGGTTTTAAAACTGGTAACATCATCAGGGAAGTTGAACGATGAAGCATACAATAACATGAAAAAAAATATTGAAAAAAACTTTACCAGTTATAATAAAAGGACTGATTCTGAGATAGTACAAACCAAACTTGCAAATACGATGAGGTTCTTAGAAAGTTTCAGATAACATTTACTTTAGTATAGATCAAATAAATGAACTTAATTTAAAAAGAAGTCCGTCCCGAAAATTTCTTCAACAATACCGTGATCTTCATGTAATGGAGTAAAACAGACCAGTTTTGCTAATAAATTGAGATTTTCACTCAGAATTTTTTGGTTCTCTGCACTGGCACACAATAAGCCATCATCCATTAATATTCTACTGAACACTACAGGGTTTCCATTCTCATCTACTCTACGAGTTATAATGCCCCAAAAAACCCTACTTGGACATGCTTTCGCTACGAACATTTCGGTTATTTCAATCTTTTGTTTTTTTTCTTTACCCATATAGAAAATATTTGGGACAAAGATACATTAAATCCTGATAATGAACAATATGGAAATGATTATTGGTTTCTTATTACTTGCTAAAAGTTAAATTCCAACAGATCATCATTGTGTTTTCTGTGATTACTATCAGCAACAGATTTCTTTTTAATACCTGTACACGACCCACAATATGATTTTATTACTTCAGTGTTCAATACTTCCACTAAGAAATCGAAATCGATGAGAATCCATCTGTAATGATCTCCTGAACATTTCATTTGCTGGTCAATGGTAAAGGTCTCCTGCGATGCCATGTCCCGTACAATGAGATTTATAGTGCCATCATCATAATATGCATCTATCAATCCAACTAAGTGTACATTATTATTATTGTTATAGGGTGAATAAATAAGGACAAATGTATTTCCTGTACTTATAGTCTTGTTGGGAGCTAAGATGAAAGGAGCATTAATATGAAAATCGCCTCTATGATCAATGTAATAAATATTATTGATGCCAACAGGAAAGGAATCATATGGATATTGGTCTTGAAGTCTCATTGTTTTCGTACAATCTTTACTATAAATACTTCAATAAATACAAACGGGTAGGGGGAGAGTATCCAGTCCTCCCATACCCCCTGCCCCCCCCAGTGCCTTTTCACGGGTGGGTGCTACATCAGTAAATCTTCAAAAAGAAAAATTATTCTGGAAAAATTTTGACATTGAGTAAAATTCTGATTTGCAAAAAATTATAAAAAATTATAAAAAATTACTCGGCAGACGGTTAGCTACTATTTATCTTAGATAGTTGGTCTATGCAGACATCCATTTAATTACTTCAATAGCAACATCATCATCTGATATTCGGAGATAGTGCTCTGTATCTTTAACATCACTGTGACCTAAAAGAAGTTGCAAATAATGTATGGGCAATTGTTTGTTAAAGTATAGCACAGATGCAAATGTCTTTCTTGCCATTTTATTGTTCAATTTGTAAGGCAATTCAGCAAGAGCACTTATTCTGTCCAGATGCTTACCAAAGTGAGTCAGAGATAATTTTAGCGGAAAATTTGAGCCACTTCTGATCTTGTATTGTTCAATAATTTCACCACCTATAAAAATGTCATCATTTCTTATTGGAATTGCCCTGCACAAGCTGCCGTTTTTTGCTCTTCTATACCTTGCATTTAAAATATCACCATGAGTCGAGAAAAACAACTGGGATTTCATGACATCAGCATGATACATGCCTGTGGAAATCATTAGCAAGAAACAGTCCAGACATTTTATCAGATTATCCACTTTCATATTAAATTGGCGTTGCTGTAATTCCACTGGTATCTTATCTGATTTTGCATAACTTTCGATTTGAACCTCACCATGTTGAATTTTATTTCTTAACTCGATTAATTTGCGTACATCCTCTTCAGGGATGGCTATGTCGTCATCTTTGGGACATTGATTATCGTATTCCTCTGTGAATACTGATAGTTTATAACTTGGATCAGTCGGTAATTGTTTTACTGTTTCAAGATATTTTATGAACCCCTTTACTTTGGTATGAAGTTTTACTTTATAGTTATGCCCGCCTTTAATAAAGTTGTAATAATTGTTCAATACTGTCTCACTCATTTGTGACGGATGGGGCGATATTTTCTTTTTGCTCAAATATTCTTCAAAGTATTTCAGCGCAGTTCTGTATCCCGAAAGAGTGCTCTTGGTAAGTTTTTTCTTTATTTTATTGTTAGTCTTATCTTTCTTGCATTCAAGAAAATCTTCTTTATAATCAAAAATAGAAGCATTAAGTTTGACGTTCATAGAAACATAGTTATCAATATAGGCTTCTACCTCTTCTTTAGTGATCTCACTATTCATGAAGTGCCTTCCCAGATCATACTTTATATTGAATGCAATACTTTCCAGTTCTTCAAAAGGTTTGTCACCCAGTCTCTTCCTAATTCTGCCTTTGAAACTTATGTGTGTAACATATAATCTGAAATACTCTTTTTCTTTCAGCAAATTCACTTCAAATGGTTTGTTGGTTTTTTTGTCCATATTTTTATCGTTAAATAAGTAATCAATTACTCACTTATACGATATAAAAAGTAAATAGTTACACTTTGGGACAAGTAAATTACTTATTATCTTACATTAAGTATTAGTTTATTACTTATGTATGAGCTTAATAAGTGTTATATTACTGTTTTTAATTAAAAAGAAGTAATAAGTTACCTTCCGCCACCGACCTCAACCCCTCAAAACCTCATTGATAATCAATGGGGTTTTTTTGTTGTGGGGCGAGTTTTTCATAGCATTGTCCGTGTTCCCATTATGAACTTTTGCTACCTTTTCGTTTAACGAAAGAGTTCGCTTCCTTTGGTTTAACAATTAGTTACGTGTCAGCGTTTATTGCACATGTCGCTGTTGGCGACCCAATGTTCAACATTGTTAATCCGTTGATTATTTTGGTAATACTTGTCGTATCGTATGTAACATATCACAAGTTGACAAATACCGTTGTCAGCAAGTCTGAATGATTGTTTGTCGGATAATTTTTTCTAAAAGTAAGCGAAAGTATACAACTGTTGACTTTTCAAGCTCCGGACAGTGCGCTTGTTTTGCCTGGTAACGTTTTCGGGTATATGTATTTGACGTCTGTTTAGAGCTGGCATGCATTTTTACAGAGTCACCGTGAGGGCAAAGGTCTGGTGTTACGATTAATTGTCCAGATAGCCTGCAAAAACCATGACATCTCATGCGTCGGCCGACAGGTCTAAGATGTAGTCGTGGTGGCAGGAAGTGGTCCCGGTAAATAGCCCTGGTAGAAAACTAAATTGCAACTCGTGCGATGTTTGGGGTCAATACCAATCTGTCAATGCCTGCCGCAGGTAATAACATATACCGCTTATGCTTATGCCTTTATTTTATCTTTTGATATTCGAACACCTTATTGAGGACAGTATTGTTATATACTTTGTTGGCAATAGTGCATCTAAATTTCAACAGATAATTTCAAATGTCCGCCTAATCCTTCGCCAACTATTCTCATTAATGTTGAAAGTCGAATATCACTAGCATTATTCTCAATGCGTGAAATGTAATTTTTAGTTGTACCAACTCTCTCTGCAAGCTGTTCTTGTGTTAAATGTTGTTTCTTTCTCGCTTCCTGAATAGAACTCCAATTTTAAATGCTTCAAATTCCTGCTCAAATTTCTCGCGAGTTTTAGTCCCGGATTTACCATACTTTTTATCAAGATGGTCATCCCATGAAGTCAAGTTGCTACTTAGGGTTTGCTGATAAAGTGAATTCGGATGCATATAATGTTAATAATCAGCCTAATATGTTCATATCTTGAGCTCGGCAAAATTGTAAAAGTGCAAATTAAAACATAAATTCCGTTATAAACATTTGCACTTATGGTAAAATATGATTCAGATCGCCAGTTGACAATAGAAGAGTTCAAAACCCCTTTTCAAAGCTCCTTAATGGCTGATAATAGGTGGGTTAAGCTTAGTCAGCTAGTTCCATGGGATAAATTTGCTTCAGCCTATATGTCCCTGATGACTGCTGATTTTGGGCGCCCGGCTATTTCCCCTCGTATAGTCCTTGGGGCTATAATCATTAAGCACCTCGAAAAGCTTGATGACAGAGGAGTTATCCTGGCCATACAGGAAAATATTACATGCAGTATTTTGTCGGGCTGAAGGAATTTACTACACAACCTGTGTTTGATCCATCATTATTTGTAGATATCAGAAAACGGGTTGGGCACAAAGTATTTGATTCTCTCAATGTTGAGTTGATAAAATCGGTCAATCAGAAGGAATATAAAAAGGACAAGGGAAAAAGAAAGATTCCGGCAACACATCAGCAAAGAACAAGGGAAAAATGCAGGCAGACGCTACGGTTGCTGATCAGTATATTACCTACCCCTACCGATAACGGGATCTTAAACCAAAGTCGCAAGCAGTGTGAGAAAATTATCGACAAGCTGTATAATAAGAGTGGCAAAACAGGTGTAAAACCCAGGACTTACCGTCGTGAAATCGATAAGGCATACCTGGAGTACTCAAAGAAAAAAAGAAGAGAGAGACCACGCACCGGAAGATGACAAGGAAACTACTGGAATGCGTGAATCGTGATATCAGGCATGTAAACAATATGTTGGATATTTTTGAATCGAATAGGGCAGGATTTCCTTTAAAGCACCATGATCAAATAATGTTTTGGGTAATCAATACAGCTTATGACCAGCAGAAACTCATGTATGATACAAAGACGCATAGTTGCCCTGACAGAATTGTAAGCATATTCCAGCCACATGTCAGGCAATCCCAAGAGGCAAAACGAAGGCACAGATAGAGTTCGGTTCAAATTGGGAGTAAGTCTTGATAATGGCTTCGCGAGAATAAATACCTTCAGCTGGGATGCTTATCATGAAGGGGGAGATTTGATTAGCCAGGTTGAATCATATAAGGAGTTACATGGTCATTATCCGGAACTGGTTCAGGTAGACAAGATTTATGCCACTCGCGAAAACCGAACATGGTTAGCAGCAAGGGGCATAAGAATAACGGCTGTTCCACTTGGCCGAAGAAAAGGCAAAGAGCAAGAGACCTATTACCAGAAACGTAAGCGCAGGAAAGAAGCTGCGGAGCGAAATCATATTGAAGGTAAGTTTGGGCAAGGCAAGAACGGCTACAATCTGAATGAGATAAGGGCCAGACTAAGAAGCACCTCAGAGAGCTGGGTAGCATGTATCTTTTTCATAATGAACCTGATACTCTATGAAAAGGAGACTTTTTTTGGCTCTATTCTGGCGCGGGTTAATAGATTGCAGGCAAGCATACAGGAATATGTGAATGAAATTATGACCACAATTTCCCTGGGAGAAGGTAACCTGGCCATAGAACAAGAGTCAGGCTATTCGAAAATCTACTTTAACAGCAAACCCTACTTATTTTTTTCATCGAAGTATTCATTTTTTAATCGTTCAGCTTTATCAATCTTTTTTGTATGTGTTTTTTACGTCTTTTTTGAAACCCACTTAGTAATATCACCAAATTACCCTCATCAAAACAACAAAATACCCTAAAAATATTACTCCTACCTGTGTCCTTATCTCCCATAGTCCATTAGTCCCTGTCATATGGTCGAAATATGTCTTTGGAACAATTTTTAAAGTACGAACCAATCCAATAGTCCAATCCAGTTTATCCTGAACATTTTTAGGTTGTACATTATAAAAATCCCAAAAGTGATTCTTATAAACTATAATCGTTCTTTTAAACTCTTCCAAATCAATCCACTTTTCAAATCATCATGCAAAGTTACCTAATCAGACAACTATTTCCAAATATTTTACTATTAATATCCCTAAGTAGCACGTTTCGTCGCATTATTGCCAACGGACGGAACTATATGCAGGGCTGGGTTCGGAGCGACCAACTGTCGATCGATACGTTGCTGATGCGAGAACGCCGCTACGCACGCCCTCCGCCGCCAGACTTGACATATAGTTACAGCCAGGTTTTATTTCAGGTCATGCTATTTTAACCGTTTGATTCAGCAATTCGACATTAAAATTAACCTTGGCATTCAATGCTTTGAATACTTTGATTATTGTTTCAAATCTTGCATCAGTCAAGCTGTTTTCTAATTTCGAAATCTGAGCCTTTTTGACACCAACTAATTGTCCTAGTTCCTCTTGAGTCAAATGCCTTTCTTTTCTTGCTTGTCTGATCGCTTCACCGAGAAGATCTAACCGCAATTCGTGTTCAAATGCTTCACGTTTTGAAGTCCCGGACATACCGATATATTTGTCCGTAATCTCGTCAAGGTTATAAGTTTTTAATGGTTTATTTTTCATTGTTTTTCCTTTCAAAATAAAGTTTTCTGATTCTCTCTGTTTTCTCTATTTCACCCTTTGGAGTCTTGTCACTCTTTTTTTATTAGTCCATGAGTTGAAATTACAACTGTCTCAGTATTTCCAGTTTTGTCCCAGAACGCAAAAAGGCTGTAATGAGTTCTGTTAAATAAAGTTCTGAATTCCCATATTTCATCCCTTAGTTTTTTGAAAAGCTCCTTGTCGCTGGAAAATCTCGCCTTTTGAATATTGTAGATTACTTTGTCTCTCGACTTTTCGTCAAGGTTGTCAAGAAATTCAACGGCCTCTTCTAAAAACTGAACTTGAAATTTTGCAGGCATGTTAAGAATTTTCCACAAAGAAAAATGTTTCTTTATTAGGAAACAAATCTATTTTTTTTATCGGTCTTTAAACTTGGCTGTAACGGTCAGCGCTATGGTTAGTTGCCAGTTACGAAGCACTTACCTATCAAGATACACAAAACTATATTAAGATCTGAAAACTTGAGATCGACACTGAAATGGCAATTATCTATAGCGCTTGTTGTGGCGTCGTGCTTTAAAATTCGGATATTATTTCCTTGATTGTTAGGATTCTGGTTTTTTCTATGAACTTGATTTCTAACAAATCATTGTCCCCGGTTACGAGGTAATCTGCTTTACTGTCAATAGCTAAATCCAATAAGAAATTGTCTTTAGAATCACGACATTTATCTATACTTGATTTTACTTCAACTATAATCCCGTATCTATCAATAAAATCAATAATTCTTTCCAGATCGCTTTTCGAAAAGTATTTTTTAAACTTAGGTCTTTGTGCAACTGTTATGAATTCGTGTAATAACTCTGTTGAAAATACAAGTTTCAACCTATTTCTTTCCACAAAGTCGTCAAGGAAACTGAAGTCTCTGGAAATAAGAAAGCTAATCCATAGGTTGGTGTCAAGGATTACTTTTTTACTTTTCATATCTGGCTTTTCTGACAGATTCAACCTCCTTAGTTATTTCGTCCAACGAAGGAGCCTCGTCAGAATACTTTCTAAGGCTATCGAGTAATTCTTTAAGCTCGTATTTTACTTTTTCTTTCTTAATCCTTATCAGATCCATATCAGCAAGGCTTTTTATTAAGCTTTTTGCCTTGGGATTTATTATTTCAATTCTTAAGGATTCCATATCTTTTCATTTCTTACAAATTTACGAAAATCTATCCGGTTTAGAAACTACTAGATTGCAGAAGGTTTTCCAGCATGCGCCACAACGGCAGTCTGTCTAAAAACCTATTTATTCCGGCAATTATTACCTGATTCAAGCCGCTGCCAGGTGTCCGAAGAAATTCCTGTTCAGTACTGTCATTATTGAAAGAGATGGCTTAAAAGGTCTGTTTTTTGACCAGGAGAGGCCTGTGTTGCTTAAAAACAATAAGACAAGCATCCGGAGATACTCCTTCAGCCGATCCCTGGTCAAAATATTACCAATCCGCCGGAGATTATATGCAATGAACATTAATCCTACATCGGAACTTGCTCTCGCAATTCCATTCTTTGTCAAGATATAATTAAAGCCCCATTGGCGTTTTCAGTTAGAAATAAATGATATTAAAGATTGTGTTAAATCCTCACAGTCTTCAAATGACTTAATTTCTTTTCGATCTAGTATACAGTCAAAATTACGGTCTCTGCAAAAACACTTTATTTCTGATCGTAAAGAGTCCAATAAAACTGACCTTGAAATTAAATATGCTTTATTATATCTAGTTCTAGCATAGCCTTGATAAATGTAAATTTTGTTTTGCATATTTTGTATTGAATCCTCCAAAGCTTTACGATTATTCTTGCTTGAAAAATCCGGCAAATTATTAATAAAATCACCAAGGTTCTTTTGAAGTATCTTTATTGAATCATCTAGGCTGATTTGCAGCTCTTTAAGTTTATCATTAGTTAATGAATAATTAGGCAGGAATTAAATTAAGGAATCATAATTAGGGTTTGCTGTTAAAGTAGATTTTCGAATAGCCTGACTCTTGTTCTATGGCCAGGTTACCTTCTCCCAGGGAAATTGTGGTCATAATTTCATTCACATATTCCTGTATGCTTGCCTGCAATCTATTAACCCGCGCCAGAATAGAGCCAAAAAAAGTCTCCTTTTCATAGAGTATCAGGTTCATTATGAAAAAGATACATGCTACCCAGCTCTCTGAGGTGCTTCTTAGTCTGGCCCTTATCTCATTCAGATTGTAGCCGTTCTTGCCTTGCCCAAACTTACCTTCAATATGATTTCGCTCCGCAGCTTCTTTCCTGCGCTTACGTTTCTGGTAATAGGTCTCTTGCTCTTTGCCTTTTCTTCGGCCAAGTGGAACAGCCGTTATTCTTATGCCCCTTGCTGCTAACCATGTTCGGTTTTCGCGAGTGGCATAAATCTTGTCTACCTGAACCAGTTCCGGATAATGACCATGTAACTCCTTATATGATTCAACCTGGCTAATCAAATCTCCCCCTTCATGATAAGCATCCCAGCTGAAGGTATTTATTCTCGCGAAGCCATTATCAAGACTTACTCCCAATTTTGAACCGAACTCTATCTGTGCCTTCGTTTTGCCTCTTGGGATTGGCCTGACATGTGGCTGGAATATGCTTACAATTCTGTCAGGGCAACTATGCGTCTTTGTATCATACATGAGTTTCTGCTGGTCATAAGCTGTATTGATTACCCAAAACATTATTTGATCATGGTGCTTTAAAGGAAATCCTGCCCTATTCGATTCAAAAATATCCAACATATTGTTTACATGCCTGATATCACGATTCACGCATTCCAGTAGTTTCCTTGTCATCTTCCGGTGCGTGGTCTCTCTCTTCTTTTTTTTCTTTGAGTACTCCAGGTATGCCTTATCGATTTCACGACGGTAAGTCCTGGGTTTTACACCTGTTTTGCCACTCTTATTATACAGCTTGTCGATAATTTTCTCACACTGCTTGCGACTTTGGTTTAAGATCCCGTTATCGGTAGGGTAGGTAATATACTGATCAGCAACCGTAGCGTCTGCCTGCATTTTTCCCTTGTTCTTTGCTGATGTGTTGCCGGAATCTTTCTTTTTCCCCTTGTCCTTTTTATATTCCTTCTGATTGACCGATTTTATCAACTCAACATTGAGAGAATCAAATACTTTGTGCCCAACCCGTTTTCTGATATCTACAAATAATGATGGATCAAACACAGGTTGTGTAGTAAATTCCTTCAGCCCGACAAAATACTGCATGTAAATATTTTCCTGTATGGCCAGGATAACTCCTCTGTCATCAAGCTTTTCGAGGTGCTTAATGATTATAGCCCCAAGGACTATACGAGGGGAAATAGCCGGGCGCCCAAAATCAGCAGTCATCAGGGACATATAGGCTGAAGCAAATTTATCCCATGGAACTAGCTGACTAAGCTTAACCCACCTATTATCAGCCATTAAGGAGCTTTGAAAAGGGGTTTTGAACTCTTCTATTGTCAACTGGCGATCTGAATCATATTTTACCATAAGTGCAAATGTTTATAACGGAATTTATGTTTTAATTTGCACTTTTACAATTTTGCCGAGCTCAAGATATGAACATATTAGGCTGATTATTAACATTATATGCATCCGAATTCACTTTATCAGCAAACCCTAATTAGCACAATAGGCTTTCTCCTGGCTAAAGATACTTTCACATAATCCAAATAGAACTAAGAAGATTAAAGCTTTATTAATCATTTCTCTTCGAATAATCAATTCAGGGCTCAAAATGCTTGCTAACGGTTGCGGGTATGAGCAGAAAGCGTTGGTGGCGCAGTCACGCCGGCCACCAGTCCCGGTACTTTAGCCACAAAAGTGTCCCGGCGTGCAAGACACCATGGCGCAATTTTCCCCCTATCCATGAAGCACAAATTTATTTTGTTTTTTTGAGCGTGGGCAATCCTAAAACCGTCCTGAAAGGCGGTACTCGGGATGGAGAGGCGGAAGCTCTTTTGTAAGCCTTTGGTTTGAGCGTTGGTTCGTGTGGGTTTGCAAATGTGCTTACGACTGTGGGTAGGCAAATATGGTGCAATTGGTGCAATTATGGTGCAATTCATAATTCATAATAATAACCTGCTCCTTTAGTTTCCGATGATTTTAAAATGCCTTTAGCCACCAATTCAATCAAGTCTCTTGTTGCTGTGTTCCTCGCGACGCCATAATTAGCTTGATATTCACTATTGGTAATCTTCCCGTTTACTTTTACAAACTTTATTGCTTGAATTTGTCGTTCATTCAAACCTAATGATTTCAAATATTCCATATCGAAAACATCTTTCCTAAACTCCACCCAAAAACCTGACATATCATAGAAATACTTAGGTTTGGGAATCCCAAACTGCACACATTCGTTTATTATTTTCAATGTTCCCCTTCCCCATGATTCAATATAACCGCTCCTGAAAAATGCATTAGCAATATCAGGATTATACGGTTTTGAAGGATGCTTGATACTTAGGTTTTCAACTGTCCAATTTTCAGGCAATTGTCCTTCATTCCAAAATATTAATTTATCACCATATACGCTTATCTGAATTGGAACGCCCCCAGAATAGTCCTTATGAGAAACAGCATTTAACAGGGCTTCTCTTACTGCATCTTTAGGATATTCATATTTCTCAACTCTATTCATGCCCTCATAACTTATTGATGATTTGATATATTTTGAAAAAAGCAAATCTATTGTTTTCTCAATTTGCTCGAACAAATTTCCATGAACTTCGTCTTGAAACTTTAAATCGTCATCGGCTTCAAAGTAACCAATCTTGATGTATGCACCGGGAACGAATTTATTAGGAATGGGATGAAACAAGAGTATAGCTGCCCGTTTCAGATATTCATTTTCATTTAATTGCAAGTTGTCAACTATAAGTTCATTAGAATCGGTCAAAACATCTTCTTCAATTCGCTGAGCTTTAACCGCTTTTCTTCTAAAAAAATCAAAGGTTTCTTTCTTTAAGTCATTAATGGAAACATTGGGAATAGGAACTGCATCCCATCGTTTCCCTTTTCGTTGCAACAAAAATTTATCAAGGGCTGCGCCTTTTAACTCCTGTTTAGTGCTCCCACTTCGATAATGATATTGCCCTTTATAGTTGACCGGATAAGGAATATGCTTCAACTGAAATTTCAATAAACTCGCCTTTCTCAGTATGAAGCAAATTGACATCAACCAGAATACCAAGAATATCTATTGTTTTGTTGGGAATGCTTTCAAGTAGTTTCTTTGAATCTTTGAGTCCAACAACTTCACCAAAATCATTTTTGCCAATATAAATCTTGCCCCCGTTGGCATTTGCAAAACCGCAAATCCATTTAAGATATTCATCTCTCCAAGATTCTTTGTATTCAATATTTTGGTCTTCTGCCATATACTTACTTTAATAGTTTTTTATAGTAACGATTCCGTTGTTTGAACATTTTATCAAAATAGTCAATTTTAGCATCCCGATAATCAAAAATGACAGGTGGTTTGCCGGATCGTTGAATCCGTCCGATATACTGGACAAGTTTGCCCTCAAACGCAAATGGATAAGTAATGAAAAGGCATTCTAAATTATCAATATCAACTCCCTCTCCAAAATATTGGCCTGTAGAAATAACTATCTTGTAATGACCTTGTTTCAATTGTTCAAGTTTGCTTCTTCGGCTTTGTTCCGAATCATCGCCATGAATTGTAATGGTTTCGAATTTGTCTTTAAGGTATAAATTTAGAATGTCTACATGGGCTTTTCGTTCAGTAAGAACAAGGATTGTTTTGAAACGATCGACATGTTTTTCTATATCCTCAATAATCAATGAATTTCGTTGCGTGTCGTGAATTAAAATTCTTGATATGGTTTCGTATTTGTCTATTTTATAATCAAACGGTGCAAAAAGATTAGTTTCCCTGATATTTATTTCCGCTTTTATGTTGCTTTCCTTAATTTCCTGCTTTTGCTCAGCATTATACAGTATATTCCCGATGTAAACATAAATCAGTTTTTCATCGTTGTTTTTCCGCTTTGGTGTGGCAGTTAAACCGTACAAATAGAACGAATTAAAACTAACAATCGCTTCCCTGAATGATTTTGCCGGAATATGGTGGCATTCGTCGACTATTATTGTTCCGAAACTATTTACTATTTTAGAAATTTCCTCGCTTCGGGTGAGTGATTGAATCATTGCAACTGTAATTTCTTTCCCAATTGAAAATTTCTTGTTACCAATTTGCCCGATTTCTCTTTTTGGTATTTTTAAAAAGCTTTGAATGCGCTCAATCCATTGGTCAAATAATTGTTTGCGATGAACAACTATTAAGGCTGGTTGTCGTTTTTGTGCAATAATTTCAAGCCCGATAATAGTTTTGCCTGAACCTGGTGGAGAAACAATTACTCCAAAATCTTTTTCAGCGATTTTTTCTATTGCAGCTTCCTGATGAGGCAAAAGTTCAATTTCTGAATCATATTCCACAGAATCAAGCTTTTTACGATTGTCTATTACTTTGAATGAAATACTTTCCAGTTTGCAGAAATTTACAATGTTTGCAACAAAACCTCTCGGAATAATAACTCCGTCGGTAGTTTCCTCAATCAACCTGAAATATTTTTCAATATTAAACGTTGACTTACCCATGTTCCTTTTAACCAAATAATCGGAATTGAGAAAATTCAGATTATCCCTAAGAAAGGCAATAAGTTTCTTGTTTAATTGAAAGCGTTTTAGGTAAACTTGGCTGCTGATTTGGATTTCAACTTCGGTCGGTGTGGCCTGAATAATATTTGATTTTATTGATTCCTGCGGCTTTTGATTAAAAATGCCTTCATAAATACCTAGAAACTTTACTTTTGAGAGTTTCTTAAAACTTGAAATCGTTTCAAATTGATTAGTAAATGGCTCAAATGTTTCAGTATCAAGAAACATCGAATCGCCATTAAGAGTGGTCTTACCATTTAAAGGCAATGCTATTAAATTACCCAGCCCTTTGCCTGAATGAAAATCCTGATTTGGGAATAATCTGTCAAAACTTGGTTCTTTTTCGAAATGTGATATTATGGTTGCTTCCCTTAACAATTCAAACATCAACTTACGGCTTTGTTCTGCCGGAAAGTGTTCTTCAAAGAAAATCCATAAATGCCCACCATTACCTGAGCGTGAACGTTCAATGTAGGATGGTATTTCAAACTTCGAACAGGTTTGGTTCAGTTTTAATATTGAATCTTTCCAGTTTTCCTCATCAAAATCGGAGGCTATGAAAAGGGAAGTATTGTCTTCTAAAAGTGGATAAATCCCAACAGTTTCTTTGCCTGATAAGTGATTCTGAATTGCTTCATCGCTAAAAGGTAAAAACTCCTTTTTTGAATAATCTTTAAATGAACCTCCGGCAGCTTTGTGTTTATTGTAATCGCTCCAATCAACCTTATAAGCAGGCATATAACCACTTCTTCCATCTTTGTCCCAACGAACAGCATAAACATCCTGCCGACCTTGAAAGAAAGATTTGAAAAGGGATATATGTTTTTGATAATTCATTTTCCTTGGTTAACAGCTTTTAACTGTCTCTAGGATTTTAAAATTTCAAAAATACTGGTTTGTTATCAATTTAGGAGAGAGTACGTTGGGAAATTGCAGCTCTTTTGCAAGCCTTTGGTTTGCGCGTTGGCTTGTGTGGGCATGCAAATGTGCTGCAATGTGGGTGGAATTTTCTTCTTTTTTGAGCGTGGGAAGAAAACAAAATAAATTCACTTTAATTGTACTGTCCTATCAAAAAGCTAAATATCTGCATGTCTGTCTTGTCGGGTGACTCAGGCGGATTACTCCGCCCTTGTCCGCTAAGAACCGTACGTGATAGTTTCCTATCATACGGCTCAAGCTCTCCAAAGGCAGAATGAACCACCCAGCAATTTACGAAATAATTGCCTTCGCAATACATAATTATAATGACTTACACCAATGATTATCAGGCGCACAATCCCTATTCGGGATTTCATTTGCTTTCCTGATCGAAAAGTCTTATAATAATGTTCTTGCAAAAGAGAACCAGATGGAAGTCTGCAAGGTTTTCACCTTTGGCAAATCTTGAACTCCTATCCACCTCATTACAAGGTTGCCTTCGCTTTCTCCATCATCCTATACCTGCATGTCATTGTATTCGCCTCACAACTAACCTACCCTCCATTTCGATGGAGTCATACAGGCTTACCACGTTCCGCTCAAATAACAGGATGGGTTAGGTGCTGTCTATATACCGGAAGATCAACGTCCAAGTGCTTATAGCTAACGTACTTGCATCTTGTCTTCTTTCCGTTTTGGCCAGTGTGTCAACAACTTTCACACTTTCGCGCATGACGGTACGTCAACGACAGGTCAGATATCTTCACCATACCACCCAAGCCGGCACCCTCCGAATGTTGTTATCGGGTGGGTAACTTTGTCCTGACAGCTCCGCACCCGGGGATCACTCCCCACGCACGTGTCAGTAGGCTCATCTGATGGAACAGAAGGCTAACTGTGTTGTCAAAAATAGTCATGCAACGCATTGGTTAACAGTTATATAGAGCGACTTTCGTGTCGCAGTTAGCATTACCGCTAACGGCAGTACGTCTAATAACCTCTGTTTCTACTATGCTGAAAATATTAATACACAGATAATCAATATAATGAAAATGTGATAATAGAGTAAATGAAGGTTTTTAGACAGTCTGACGGCCCGGCAATAAAGTAAGTAAGTGTTACCCGACGCAGCCATCCGTTAACGCATCTCGTTGCTTTAGCTGCGAAGCTATCCCGGTGGCAAGGAGGGTACGGCGCACTTTTTGCAAATCCAGGCGCAACTTAATTGAACAGGTTGAGTGTCGCGATACAAACTTTATAAATGAACGGTTATTTCTCCCGGTACAGAAAGCTGGTAAATGGGCAGTGGAGCGGTCCGGGTTTATCACCGGTTACGAGTCCCGGTAAACGGCTCAGAGTCACGCAAAAAGCGTGACGAACTTATTTACTTTATTGTCCGTGTTGGCACCAGTTAATTTTCATTGTAATCTAAATGTCTCACTCTCTTACCGTACACTTTGCTCTTTTTATTACAAAACAAGAATAAATCATCGGAATTAAGGCTTTTTCTACGTTTAAATTTCTCAAATGAATAATCAGCCAAAAGCCTTTCTTTTGCTACTGAATCAAATGCAAATGTTGCTCCAGATGTCATATATAGACCATTCTGTAATTCAATCAATCGGGCACAAATTACCATACCCACTATCCCAGTTTGTGAAAATCCCAAATTTATCACTTCATATGTGCCTGATTTAATAATGTCTTTTAAATAAATCCGACACCTTTGGCTATCCGGATCAATATCAATAATTTCAAATATTGACATTTCAGAATTAACCATTCCTTCAAGTATCAATTCTTCTATATCATCTAACTCAACTTCTGAATCATAAAACAAATCTAAAATCCGTGTACCTTTATATTTTGAATTATGCATCATATAATCCTGCATATTATCAGTATCAGAATCATCGTCAAACACTAAGGTCCCATTTGAAACCAATCCAAGTCTGCTTGCATAAGTCAAATAGTCAAATTTACCTTGTCCCCATTTAAATATTTTATCAGCCAAATGCTTTGCTATTTCTCTAATTTCTAAATACTCCTCACTTGTCATATATTCAATCCAATTTTGAGTCAAAGATAAAAAATGAAACTATTTAACTCCCTATAACCAAAATCTAAATGTGGTAGAAGGATAGTCGTCGGATAGGTCGGGCGGGTTGCCCCGCCTTTCCCTCCTAAGAACCGTACGTGCGACTTTCACCGCATACGGCTCAAGCACTCTAAAGGTAACCAAAGTTACCCGGCAATATAACATCAGGCTGCTTTACTCATGGCAAATCTACGACGGTAGTACTTGTCCCATTTTGCACAGTATGGGTTAGCTTTACCATTGATGAGGACATGTCGTTTGATGATTGTATCAGAGGCATATTTTAAAAAGATCACTGACCGATTATCAAAAGTACCAAAGAAGGTCCATTTGCGGGTGCCAACCTTTTTAAAGTATTTGTTAGCAATCCAGCAGGGACCCTTATTGGAATGTCTACGTTTAGCCCATTTCCAGAGGTAGAACCATATGAACCTATCGAGGGCGACAAAGTATTTTGAGGCAACGATGTGTTTATGATAGTTCGCCCAACCGGTAATCACAGAGTTTAGTCTGCGAATGAGTTCGACAGTAGGAGCACCTCTCCGTTCAATAATAATGTTTTTGATCTTTGACAGAACAGCTTTGAAATTATCCTTTGAAGGTCTGATCAGCAATTTTCCATTAGGGAACTTTCTGATATTCTGACCAAGGAAGTCGAACCCGGAATACACGTCTGTGATTTTGGTTTTCATCTCTGATAATGTCAGACCTCTTTCAGCCAGGAAGTTAACGATGATGGGTTTAACAACATTAGTTAAAACCTCTTTGGTTGCTCCTGTCACAATGAAGTCATCGGCATATCTCACGAAATGGATTTTATGGTTGTTACTTAGGCAGCCATCGTGTTTTCTTATGCGAGTGTTAACACTCTTATATATGGCTTCTTCCAGACCATCCAGCACCATGTTCGCAAGAGTAGGAGAGATGATACCACCCTGTGGGGTTCCTGCCTTTGTAGGAAATAGTTTGTTCTTGTCAATATATCCAGCTTTGAGCCACTTTGTGACCACCTTTTTGTCTATAAGGATTTTATCAATGATCCAGTCATGACTGATATTATCAAAACATCCTTTGATGTCACCTTCCAGTATCCATGTTGCGCTATCTTTTCTTGAGAGATGTATATAGCATCTCTCGATAGCGTCATGGCAGCTTCTCTTACGGCGAAAACCGTATGAGCATTGATCTGCCGATGTTTCCGATACCGGGTCAAGAGCAGACAGGAAAAGAGCTTGCATAGCCCTGTCATTCATTGTAGGTATTCCGAGTGGTCTTTCTTTACCATTCTTTTTCTTGATATAGACCCTTCTCAGAGGTTTAACAACATATCCTTTACTGCTCAGTGAGAGCGCAGCCCTAAGCTTGTCTTTTGAGGATTTCCATAACACCCCGTCAACGCCGGGAGTGCACTTTCCTTTGTTTTCCGTTACTCTTTTCACCGCGAGTAATTTCGCAGCGAAAGAGTGCGTAAGTAACCATTGCAAGGTGCGAGCCTTGTTACGGTAACCTTCGCTGATTGCCTTTGCAATACGTTTCTGCAATGACCTTACTTTCTTATAAACCTTGTCCCAGGGGATAAAGTTCCACGCTGTGGCGAAAGTCTTAAGAGCACATCGTTTTGGGCGATTCATTTGCTTCCTTAAGTTAAAGTCTTACTACAGATTTCTTGCAACAGAGCACCAGATAAAATTCAGCCCTGCTTTCACAATGGGGGCAAATCTTGAACCCCTATCTACCAAATTACATGATAGCCTTCGCTTTCTTTATCCTCCTTTACCTGCATGGTATTGTGTCCCCGTCACCAGAGACCTACCATGTGCATGGAACCATACAGGCTTATCACGTTCCGCTAATATAACAGGATGGGTTAGGTGCTGTCTGTACGCCGAAGGGACTAAATCCATGTAGGGGATTGCAAAAGACCCTCTATCTTGCCCTTGTACCTTATGGTCAAAGCGTATCAACAACTTTCGCTTTTTCGCATGACGACGCTTACAACAATTCACATATGTTCACCATACCACCCAAGCCGGCACCCTCCGAATGTTGTTATCGGGTGGGTAACTTTGTCCTGACAGCTCCGCACCCGGGGATCACTCCCTACGCACGTGTCAGTAGGCTCATCTGATGGAACAGAAGGCTAACTCGTGTTGTCAAAAATAGTCATGCAACGCATTGGTTAACAGTTATATAGAGCGACTTTCGTGTTGCACTTTTAATTGGTGCCAACGGTTTGTATAAGAATAGTAGCCGTTTGAGGGCTTCATCCCTGTCAAATTACACAAAAGTTGGAGCGGGCTACAACCCTTGAATTTACTACTGAACCGGCTATTATTTTTATACATTGTTGAACTAAATCCCTGCGGGATATCTATCGGTAATAACCCGATTCTTTCCATAAATTGAAATCATTAACAACTAAAAAATCAAGTTATGAGAAAGAAATCGGGTTTTACCATTGTAGAACAGGCCATTATGCATGTTCCGGAGTTTGATTCAGTTGTTCGTAAACTGGAACAACAGGTTACCCTTCGGGGTCAGAGTAAAAGTACATTAAATAATTATATCCGTCGCGTAGCACTCTGCGTTGTACATTTCGGAAGACTGCCCGAACAAATCGACTGCGAAGAGATCAATGAATATCTTGTTGCCCTTGCGCGTGATCCAAAATCGCCATCCCGGAGCAGCTTTAAACACATGGTTTATGGTCTTCGCTATTACTACCGTCTTCTTGGAATGAATAAGAATGCCATAGCGCTTCCATCACTTAAGAAAGAGACAAAACTACCCGTTATCCTCAACCAGAGAGAGCTGAAGGAGCTGTTCCTGGCGCCGACCCTTCTTAAACAAAGGATTTTACTTGCATTGATATACTCAGCAGGTTTGCGAGGACAGGAGGTAATTAACCTGAAGATATCGGACATAGATTTTGACCGTAAAGTCATCCATATCCGCCAGAGCAAATACAAGAAGGATCGTATAGTACCCCTGGCAGAAAGCATGTCAGCAGGACTGAAGAAATACCTCAGGGCTGAAAACCCGCACATCTGGCTTTTTAATGGTAAAGAGGTTGATGGGAGGTACAGCGTCAGGGGCCTTTCGTGGGTTATGCGTGAGAACCTGAAAAAGACATCCATCAAAAAAGATGTAAATCTGCATTCATTACGTCATACATATGCAACACACTTGCTGGAACAGGGCCTCAATATAGTAACCCTTAAAGATCTCCTGGGTCATGCAGATATCACTACCACCATGCTTTACCTTCATGTTGCACAATGTCCGCTTATAAAACCTCACAGTCCTCTGGATACACTCTATAACTATCAGAAAAATGCGGACAAGCTTTGATCTGGGAAGAGTGATAAATGAATTTGGCGCCGGTCTGCTTGCCAACACAAATCTTACAGTTTTCCAATTAAATGTTCTTGACAGGATAACGGCCTGTCGTACTGCCTCTCTTGGCGGACACGAAGAGATATGCCATAGCTGCGGGTCGGTGCGCTATAGTTACAATAGCTGCGGAAACCGTCACTGTCCCAAGTGCCAGGCTGCAAAACAAGCCTTCTGGATTGATGATCTTCTTCAAAATACACTTCCGGTAAAACATTACCATATAGTCTTTACAGTTCCTCATAATCTCAATGCAGTATGTCTGCATAACCGCAGATTATACTTTGAACTGCTGTTTTCCTCTGTCAGTGCGACGCTGCATTCTTTTGGATACACTCACTACGGCTCTGAAACCGGCGCCGTGGCAATGCTTCATACCTGGGGGCAGAATCTTACATTGCATCCACATATCCATTGTATTGTTCCTGCCGTTGGCTACACTCTTGATGGTCAGTGGAAAGAAATCGGTCATTCGGGTAAATACCTCTACCCGGTTCATCAGCTGAGCGAAGCCTTCAAGGGCAGGTTCCTTGACAGCCTTAAACGAGCTCTTCGAAAACTGAACGAGTTGTCGCTGTTTAACCATCAGATACAGGCTTCTTACAAAACAAAGTGGGTGGTAAACTGTGAACCATCGCTTGCAGGATCTGAACATGTGGTTAAATATCTTGGACAATACACCCACCGTGTAGCTATAAACAATCAGCGTATTTTAAATATTGCTGAAGGAAAAGTGACCTTCATTGCCAAAGATTATCGTGACAGGGCCAAAAGAAAACCGGTTACCCTTGATGGTATCGAGTTCCTGCGCAGGTTTACCATGCATATCCTGCCAAAGCGTTTTGTGAAGATCAGGCATTATGGAATATATAATCACACTGTAAAGCGTCATCTCAGGCTGAAATTTGCCGAGCCTGTAAAACCGACCATTGATGTAATAATCAAAAATAAGCAACCGGCAGAGACCCGGTTAGAAAGGTTTACAAGGCTCACCGGAATAAACCCATGCATCTGTCCTGTGTGCAAATCAGGAATAATGGTAAGGGTAAGGGAACTGCCACGAATAAGGTCACCTTCATGGCTCGATTCTGTACAATCTTCGTCATAATCCTGAATAGTTTTTTTAAATTGCATTCTGTGCAAACGGGAGAGTTATGTCTGGGAGCCTCAGTGAAGAGTGTAAATGGCCTTCTGCCCGGTCAATTTATCATACGAGGAGGGATTTTCAGACGAAAAATAGTCATAAACTTCAGAGATTTTATCCCGGCATTCTCAAATAAATCCATTAAAACCTTCAATAAATGCATAGGTCCAGGCCCGGACGATGTAGTTCAACACGTAATAATCGCTGGGTCTTGCAGACCGCTCATATTCCTATTTATTATATTCCTATTTATTGGGTGTATGTGCCTTTTTTCAAAGACTTTTTTCTTTTAACTTTATTTTTTTCTTTGTCAACCTTTATGAAATCACTTATCAATTTTTTTTCATTCTCTGTAAGCGGTTTTGGGTCAACAAAGAAATCCACATCTAAAGGTTCTCTAATTATTCCCATAGTATTAATTTTTGAAATATTTATCAATCAGTTTTAATGCGGCATCTGCGTTAATCACCATTAAATGTCCACCAATATTTATCGCTCCAAGAGTTTTCTCGTAATGCTCAATGAGTTGTGTTTTTGCTGTAAATGATACATATCCTTCGAATCCTCTATGAAATGAAATCCGACAAACAAATGCAACTAAGTTTCCCGGTACACCTAAATAAACTTTGTTTCGTCCAAGATTAAATGGGGCGCTTTCAATCAGGTGCATGTAAACATGGTCTTCTCTCTCGGTAATACTGACCACTCCTTGAATTACATCTGGATTGCCTTGGATTGTTAATTTATATACATCCCTGTCTGGTTTCATGTGCTCACTTTTCCAATCAAATAGCCATCCGTTTTTTTTAGTAATAGATTTCAGATCATTTTTATCAAGCAATGAAACATCAGTTTGAAAGCTGTCTCCAGTAATGACATTTTCAATTGAGTTTGTCAATTTATCAATTTCTATATCAATGTGTTGTGGGTTATGTTTCATACTACAAATTTACCAAAATTAATGAGAAATACATATATAAAAAGGTTTTGCTGGATAGGTCGGGCGGGTTGCCCCGCCTTTCCCTCCTAAGAACCGTACATGCGACTTTCACTGCATACGGCTCAAGCACTCTAAAGGTAACCAAAGTTACCCGGCAATATAACATCAGGCTGCTTTACTCATGGCAAATCTACGACGGTAGTACTTGTCCCATTTTGCACAGTATGGGTTAGCTTTACCATTGATGAGGACATGTCGTTTGATGATTGTATCAGAGGCATATTTTAAAAAGATCACTGACCGATTATCAAAAGTACCAAAGAAGGTCCATTTGCGGGTGCCAACCTTTTTAAAGTATTTGTTAGCAATCCAGCAGAGACCCTTATTGGAATGTCTACGTTTAGCCCATTTCCAGAGGTAGAACCATATGAACCTATCGAGGGCGACAAAGTATTTTGAGGCAACGATGTGTTTATGATAGTTCGCCCAACCGGTAATCACAGAGTTTAGTCTGCGAATGAGTTCGACAGTAGGAGCACCTCTCCGTTCAATAATAATGTTTTTGATCTTTGACAGAACAGCTTTGAAATTATCCTTTGAAGGTCTGATCAGCAATTTTCCATTAGGGAACTTTCTGATATTCTGACCAAGGAAGTCGAACCCGGAATACACGTCTGTGATTTTGGTTTTCATCTCTGATAATGTCAGACCTCTTTCAGCCAGGAAGTTAACGATGATGGGTTTAACAACATTAGTTAAAACCTCTTTGGTTGCTCCTGTCACAATGAAGTCATCGGCATATCTCACGAAATGGATTTTATGGTTGTTCCTTCGGCAGCCATCGTGTTTTCTTATGCGAGTGTTAACACTCTTATATATGGCTTCTTCCAGACCATCCAGCACCATGTTCGCAAGAGTAGGAGAGATGATACCACCCTGTGGGGTTCCTGCCTTTGTAGGAAATAGTTTGTTCTTGTCAATATATCCAGCTTTGAGCCACTTTGTGACAACTTGTTTGTCAATTAAGATGTTATCTCTAATCCAGTCATGACTGATATTGTCGAAGCATCCTGTCATGTCACCTTCCAGTATGGCTGTTGCGCTATCGTTTCTTGAGAGATGAATGTAACATCTTTCAATAGCGTCATGGCAACTTCTTTTTCGGCGAAAGCCGTAAGAGGAGAAGTCAGCGGTAGTTTCCGATACAGGATCAAGGGCAGAAAGGAATAGAGCCTGCATAGCCCTGTCTTTCATTGTAGGTATTCCGAGGGGTCTTTTCTTACCGTTTTTCTTTTCGATATAAACCCTTCTCAGAGGTTTAACAGTATATCCATGTCTGCCGAGTGAGAGAGCGGCTTTAAGTTTGTCTTTAGAGGTTTTCCATAACACCCCGTCAACGCCGGGAGTGCACTTTCCTTTGTTTTCCGTTACTCTTTTCACGGCCAATAGCTTGGCTGCGTAAGAGTGCGTTATTATCCATTGCAGGGCTTTTGCCTTGCCTGGTTTAACTTCGCTGATTGCCTTTGCAATACGTTTCTGCAATGACCTTACTTTCTTATAAACCTTGTCCCAGGGGATAAAGTTCCACGCTGTGGCGAAAGTCTTAAGAGCACATCTTTTTGGGCGATTCATTTGCTTCCTTAAGTTAAAGTCTTACTACAGATTTCTTGCAACAGAGCACCAGATAAAATTCAGCCCTGCTTTCACAATGGGGGCAAATCTTGAACCCCTATCTACCAAATTACATGATAGCCTTCGCTTTCTTTATCCTCCTTTACCTGCATGGTATTGTGTCCCCGTCACCAGAGACCTACCATGTGCATGGAACCATACAGGCTTATCACGTTCCGCTAATATAACAGGATGGGTTAGGTGCTGTCTGTACGCCGAAGGGACTAAATCCATGTAGGGGATTGCAAAAGACCCTCTATCTTGCCCTTGTACCTTATGGTCAAAGCGTATCAACAACTTTCGCTTTTTCGCATGACGACGCTTACAACAATTCACATATGTTCACCATACCACCCAAGCCGGCACCCTCCGAATGTTGTTATCGGGTGGGTAACTTTGTCCCGGCAGCTTCACACCCGGGGATCACTCCCCACGCATGTGCCGGTAGGCTCATCTGATGGAACAGAAGGTTAACTCGAATTGTAGAATGATGTCATAGTACATTGGTTAACAGTTATATAGAGCGACTTTCGTGTCGCACTAACCATTACCTCCAACGGTTACGCATAGGGCCATGTGGCTAGGTGCGTTAACTTTCCTGTCGTGTAAATCGTATTTATCTTCGTTTTACAAATCTTCGTATAGCCTACATGCAAGCCATTGGCCATATGTTAGCACACGTTAATTGTCATTCAATTTTATTGTTTAAATCAATTCTGTTTATTTTTGGGTTGTTTGGACTATATGTAACAGTATATTTTCCACTACCAAAAATATTATCTACAGAACTTGACCAGCCAATGTATTCTTGTCCATTTAACACAAACTGATATTTAAAGAAGTCTACTCTGCTTTCTTTTCTCATTACAGATATAATCTGTCCAGTTGTTTTATTACCTTGACTTTTTAAAATCTCAGTTTCCTTTTTATAATCTATTTTGGCATTTAGAAGAATATCTATCAAGTTCATATAGGTAGCATAATCTGTTGACCTACGATATTCACTTTTTGTTTTTGCTGCAATCACTAAATCGACTGATGGTATTACGGTAATATACTGTCCCCAAGAACCAGTTGCGGAAAATGCACCTTTTAATTCAGGTCTAATATTTTGAGTACTATCCCATACTCGCCATAAATAGCCATAACCCCATTTAAACCAAGGTTTATTTTTTATACTTGAATCTGAGATTTTCATTTCTTCAACGGAAGTAACAAGACTTGTGGTTTTCTTTACCCATGATTTTGGGATTATTTGCTTACAATTCCATTCACCTTCTCTTAGCATTAAATACCCCAATCTGGCCATATCCCGTGTTGAAAACCACATATGATATTCTGGATACTTTGAATACAAAAAATCTCCAAATATCTCTTTCTTTTGCTTACTCCTATCCCAATCCTGCATTTTTAATGGAATTGCGAAATCTTGACCAACTGCATCATATATGTTTTTTCCTGTTTCTTTTTCAAAAATATATCCAGCAACATTGAAATCCCAGTTATTATACAAGTGGAAACTTCCTGGTTCTTTTGAGCCCCTTTTAGGCATATTATGATTTGTACCTGATTCTGTACTTGGAAGAAAAACTCCTGAACGAGCAGTCAATAAATTTTCAATTTTCGCCTTTTTTTCTACTTCGAGTAGCTCTGTATTGTCTGTAATTTCTAAATCTGCCAACGTCTTGTTCAAATCAATTATACCATCATCAACATACTTACCATAAAGCATAGACAAAACACTTTTTCTGCACGAAGCGATATATGACAACTCTTTAGTATCACCAAAATCATATAAAGCTTTTCCCTTATAAATAATCATTAATCCAGTCAGGTTTGATTTATTTATGACAAATTGTTCCAATTCAACGAGCTTTTCAATATTCCAACCCATTGTATCTGGTTTCTCAAGATATTTCCATGTAGTATCTGGGAAAACATAATTAGAGTCATTTGTCTGCGCATTGGATTGCATCAAAAAAAATGTCAAACAAGTGATTGTTATTAATCGAATCTTTATCATGTGTCGATGTTTTTTTAATGTGTGCTAACGGCGGCGGTATGGTTTGTTGCCGATTTCGAAGCACTTCCTGTCAAGCTACACTGAACTTAAATAAGAGCTAAAACCTTGAAATCAGCACTGCACCGGCAATAAACTATACCGCATGTTATGCACAGGGTGTTATTAATCAAACCATTATCGTTAAAACATAAAATTACACTCATTTTTTATTCTTCATCATAGGACAAGTCAAACGGCTCTGGATTACCAGAATATGCTGATTCACTTGGATCACCTGCGAGAAATCCATCATAGAGACCAACTCGATGATAATTGTCAATTGATGCTATATTCATTGGCATACTTTGAATACCTCTAAGGAGAGCATTTGTAAATCTAAGAAGCGCGTTGTCGCTAAACACATGAATTGTAATTTCATCACCAGTATAAGGTTCTTGAAAGGCAAACCAATTTTTATCTAAAATCACAATTCCATGGAGATGAGCTGCCCGGTGCTTTTTCAGTTTTTCTTCAAGATCAGATTTAAAATCATCCAATTTTCTCCAACCTTTCTTAGCATACGCAAATATATAGCTTCGTGGAGGTAAGGATATATTAAATTGCTCGGGATGTACAATTAGTTTATTTGGCTCCTCATTATTCTTAGGTATTCCCGAATACTTTACATATTTTTTATTTATTGCAAGTTCTCTAATATAGGCGATATTTTCAAAGGCACTGTCAAGGTCAGACTTCTTTGTCTTACGCCCTTTTTCACTCTTTTCTATAACCCCTTTTACCTCAATAATTGCATAAACTATTTCAACAGGGTAAACCTTTGCTACTAATTCATTATATAATGGCGAATTCCAGAAATGATCAGATAAAATGATATCATTTTGACTGCTTGGTTTCTTTTCATTATCCGATGAAACAATAAATCCGGTTCCAATACTAAATCTGCTTGGAAGAACTCGCTGAAGAAATTGCCGCAGGTATTCTTCATCATTTCTACCTCTCTCCCCATTATGAGTCAGCGCACCAGTGAGAACACTAGATTGAATTTTAAAAATATCCTGAAGTGTGTCATAATATAATTTTATACCGGGACTTTCTTTTGTACGGCTCATGGATTATTTCCTCCCATATTTAAATTAATCATGACAACAATATTTAAAATAAATCAAAAGTACTATGTTATACGGAGCTTTTTTTCACCTTGTGCATAACTCCTTTGTACCCCTGATTTTTTCATACATTACAGCCTATTAAGGTTGTGTAAGCCTGAAAAATATCATATCTATTTTGAAATAATTCATTCCTGTGAGAATAATTCATCATAAGGCGACCGGATTCTTTGAAGACTAAGTGTACTGACATGAGTGTAAATCTCTGTAGTCTTGCTACTGCTGTGCCCAAGAAGCTCCTGAATGTAACGTAAATCAGTACCCGATTCAAGCAGATGCGTCGCGAATGAATGTCTTAACCAATGGAGGGTTACAGGTTTCCTGATTCCTGCCTTATAGACAGATTGTTTAAGCACACTCTCAAGGCTCTGTTCACTGTACTTTTCCCCCTTGACCTGTCCTTCAAATAACCACTTGACAGGCCGGTAAGCAATATAATAATCCCTTAATAACTTAAGTATCTTTCCAGGAAGAGGTGTTATCCTGTCCTTCTTTCCCTTGGCATTTCGTATTATCAAAATTCCACGCTTTGAATCAATATCTTTCGGTAACAGATTGAGTACTTCACTTCTCCTTAATCCACATGCATAAATAAGTGAAAGCAACGCTCTGTGCTTCAGATTAGAAGGGGCCTGCAAAATCATTTTTATCTCTTCCTTGCTAAGTACATTGGGCAACTTGTGCTCTCGTCCGGGCCTTTCAAAACTCTCCACATCCAAATCTATCTTGTGAACATGTTTGAAGAACAATTTTGCGGAACTTATCATCTGATTCTGAAATGTATAACTCAGATTCCTGGGAATAACATACTCATTTACAAACCTAACCATGTCTTCCGCTTTGATCTCACTGCTCTTCTTAGGCTTGGCAAATCTCAGGAAATGTTTCAGCATTCCGGTATAGGTGTTTATTGTCGACTCGCTATACCGCCTGTGAACCATCCACCTCTCGAATTCCTTAAGATTCTCTTTATCCTCTCCACTAAGTTCATCTGGTGGAACTGGTTTAGTAACAGAACTTTTATTCTTCTCTGTTTTTGCTTTCTCTTGCTCGAGCGATGAAAAATCAATAAATGCTTTTCCACTATATACTCTGAGGAGGTCATTAAATATATCACTCGTTTCACCTACATGCCAGCAGTTAATGGTTTGACTCCACCTTGCACCAGGAATCTCTTTTATGATGGCAATCAATTCAGCATCCCAGGCAAACCTGAGAGCAATACGGCTCTCACCTTTGTGAATTACCCTTTCAACTAATATCCTTTTCATAATATGAAGCACGAGACGATACAAAGATACTGGATCAAATGCTCAAGACATATATAATTTCGTGCCTTTTTTCTTTAAGCCGGAATAAGATATTCATGTAAATAAGCCCTGTGACCAGTATGCCGTATCTCCTGTACTTAGTGTCGTTCCAAGCTCCCGCCACGTCAGTCACATAAGTAAAATCAATCAACACATTGAATCAGACAGCATTATCATACTTACGCCCAACTTTTGATTTCACGATCGATTAAAGTTAAATATTATCCCAGAGATTGAATATTAAATGGTTAATTTAATTCTAAAAAAAATATCGATGCCCTGGTTGTTTGAAACCAAGGCATCGAACCAATCAATTGTTCATAAACCACGATCTGCATCTGAGAATGATTCAGACAAATCAAATTCTGAAAGCTGGATCATATCCCGGCAGTCATCGCATGTATTCAGGGAGCTGGAAGAAATATATCCTTCCGCAATCAGGTCGGGAGTTACATCGCAAGGGCAAAAATATTCGCACAGTGCCGGCATCTGATAAGCAGATACCGGTTGCTGCTTAAGTTAGTGAAGGTTTCTGTCACCTGCCCATAATTGATTCCCGGAGCAAATCCGGACAAGCAAAAAAGCTGATCTCATTTATTCTTTTCAAATTCTATCAGTTCAACTGGTGCGCCATTGTATTCAATCATTGCCACCCGGATTCCTTCCACGCCTGATCCGGGATCAGAAATGACTCTGAAGTTGTGTTTTGATAGTTCCAGGTCAATATCTCTCACTTCAAATGCCAGATGCGGAATGGTTTGGATCAGTTTATCGATTGGACTGTCAGTTTCGAACCTCATCCATTCAATGCCGAACGGACAGGTGTCAAAACCTGAGACATAAAATCTGAATTTCTCCAGATATCTTTCCCCTGGCATTTTCTTTTCAGTCGGAATCCCGAGATGATGATATTTCCATCCCCAGTCTGAAATTGCCGAAGGCAGTTCATTATCTGCCCTGATTTTACTCATATTTATTCATTTATGTGGTTTAGATCTAAAAAGTATCTTTCAGGAGAAAGCCATGTTTTTCGGTTCCCGGGTTATCAATGAAGATGCTTAACAGGAACCTTAATGTCGTGTTTATTTTCAAATTGTTCTTTTCACTCTATGTAAATTAAGGTAATTCCTGTATTCAATTTCAGGTTTATATTACTTTGTATCTCTGATGCATCTCACTGAAAATCCCATTCTTTTGGGATGAGTGTCCCTGGCTATCTGACCGAACGCATATATGAGGTTTCTGTAATATGCCTCAGACTGTCCTGCGGCAGTACTGCTCCACCAGAAACCGCTGCTGCCTCCTCCATGAAATCTGTCTGACCGTTCTCCTCCGGGCAGCGCGGAAAAACCAAAGTCATCAGTGCCGGAAATACCTTTCCTCCAACCTTTCAGGGATTTTAATCTCTGACCCGCATCAGATCCTCTTAGTCCGAATCTGAGCCAGACAGTATCTTCAGTTCCGTATCCGGAATCAACAGAACCTTCCAGATCGATCCATTCCTTATCTCCGGGGACACGCCATCCAGCAGGGCAGAGTTTCCCGGAATTCACCGCGTACCAGTTGTACATGACCCCAAAGGTATCTGAGTAGTTTTTATTATTGTTGTAAAAGCAGCAGGCAGGATAGTCATGGCCGAACCATTCTTTATTTTCGCCGACAAATGTTAACCGGGAACCATCATTAAATCTTGTTGTTCTGAGATTCTCGGCCATCCACCGGTACCTGCCAATCAGTACAGTACGATAAGTGTTCCCTTCAATATCCCTGACAATCCCGTTGTTCTTTCTCCCGCATTGCGAAATTGTAACAGTGAAAATGCTCAATATTATGATCAGGCAACATGAAGATTTCATATCCCGGCAAAAATGATTGTTTTTGGAAAGATAACTTTTATCTGGTGTAAAATGAAATGTATTCCATGTTTTCAGGTACTGTCAATAACTGAATGGTTGATGTTTGTATCGCTCATCCGGGCTAATTATATCTGATTCATTTTATGTTATTTCTCATATATATCAGCAATTATGATTTTTTAAGAAAATTTTAAAATTTCTAAAAAAAATCCTCTCCATCTTTGAGGCAAAACTGAAAGTTTATGTTAAGAAAAATCAGAATCGCGGCCGCATCGATCAGTTTCATTCTTGTAACATTATTATTTCTCGATTTTACAGGGACTTTAGAGCAATGGTTCGGATGGATGGCAAATATTCAGTTTTTACCGGCGCTTCTCGCGATCAACGCGGGCATCCTGATATTTATTATTCTTCTCACCCTGCTTTTTGGTAGGGTTTATTGTTCTGTAATATGTCCGCTCGGAGTATTTCAGGATCTGATAGGACGCATGGCGAAAAGAGGAAAGAAGCTGCCATATTCTTTTACCCCTGCCAGATCGTGGCTGAGGTATAGTGTTCTTGTTCTGTTCATTTTATGTCTTATTGCAGGATTTGCCCCTATGGTCACTCTACTTGATCCATACAGTGCATACGGGAGAATTGCCAATAATCTTTTCACTCCGGTTGTTCAGTGGGGAAATAATCTGATCGCTTTTTTTGCCTTCCACGTAAACAGCTATTTTTTTAGCCGGTCGGATGTCTGGTTGAAAAGTCTTCCGACTTTTGTAATTGCGATAGTAACATTAATAACTGTGATTGTTCTGGTATGGCAGAACGGACGTACTTATTGCAATACAATTTGTCCGGTTGGAACCGTTCTTGGCTTCCTTTCAGAATTTTCACTTTTCAGAATGGTTATCAATCCTGACAAATGTAACAAATGTGGTGTCTGCGCGCACAATTGCAAATCGGCATGCATCAATAATGAAGAATTCAGTATAGATCACAGCAGATGTGTTGCCTGTATGAATTGTACGGGTAAGTGTAAAAAGGATGCGATCAGTTACAGGCTGGCGCCATTAAAGAAGAAGTCGGATTCACTGGTCACGGACAAAGTATCTGCAGTGACAGTGAATGAGGCTAATGACCGTCGCGGGTTTCTTACGCTCACCGCCATGCTGATGGCATCAACCCTGGTGAAGGCCCAGGAAAAGACGGTTGACGGAGGATTGGCTGTAATACTCGGTAAGAAAATTCCAAACCGGAGCACACCGATTCTGCCTCCGGGTTCCAGGGATGAGAATCATATGAAGAAACACTGTACTGCCTGCCAGCTATGCGTGACAGCCTGTCCGAACCAGGTGCTGAGACCATCAGATAAACTGATGACCTTTATGCAGCCAGAGATGTCGTTTGAGAGGGGATATTGCCGTCCTGAATGTATAAAATGCTCGGAAGTATGTCCGACTGACGCCATTCAGAAAATAACAAAGGCTGAAAAATCATCGATCAGAATAGGTCATGTAGTCTGGGTGAAGGATAATTGTGTTGTTTTGAAGGACAAAGTCAGTTGTAATAACTGTGAAAGACACTGTCCGACCAAAGCTATCCAGATGGTTCCTTCCGACCCGGATGTTAAGGATTCTCTTAATATTCCTGTTGTAAACCAGGAGCGTTGTATTGGTTGCGGCGCCTGTGAAACCCTTTGCCCCGCCCGGCCATTCAGTGCACTATATGTGGACGGGAACGAAAGACATCTATTCATTTAATCCCATCAAATTTAAAATTATCAGGATGAAAGATATATATAAGAACAGCAACCGCAGGGAATTTCTGAAGATAATTGGGATCAGCACTGTGGCGTCTTCAGCCATTTTGACCGGCTGCGGTACAAAGGCAAAGTCGGGACTTGGATTAAATGCAACCGATCCGGTTCCGGTTGATAAGATGACTTACCGTACTTTGCCTGGATTAGAGGATAAAATATCCCTGCTGGGTTTTGGTTGTATGCGCTGGCCAACCAAACGGGATCCGGATGACAAGGGTAACCTCATTGACCAGGAAGCTGTTAACAAGCTGGTGGATTATGCCATTGAACATGGGGTGACTTATTTCGACACAGCGCCTGTTTACGTTCAGGGCTGGTCGGAGAGAGCCACAGGAAATGCCTTGAGCAGGCATCCGCGCGACAAATACTATATCGCGACAAAAATGTCGAATTTCAATAATTCATCAGTTGAGAATTCCCTTGCAATGTATAAGCAGTCGTTCATCAGTCTGAAAACTGATTATATCGACTACTACCTCCTTCATATGATCGGTTTCGGCGGCATTAAAAAATTCCGGGCCCGTTATGTCGACAACGGCCTGCTTGATTTCCTTCTTAAGGAACGGGCAGCCGGACGCATTCGAAAGCTTGGTTTCTCATTCCATGGAGAAGTGGAGGCCTATGACTATGCCCTCTCAATGCATGATAAAATACACTGGGATTTTGTCCAGATCCAGCTGAATTATGTCGACTGGAAGCACGCTTCGGGAGCGAATATAAACGCTGAATACCTTTACGGAGAGCTTGCCAAACGAAATATCCCGGTTATCATAATGGAGCCTTTGCTGGGAGGTCGCTTGTCAAAAGTCCCCCAGAAGGTTGTCGCTCATCTGAAACAAAGAAGTCCGGAAAAGAGTGTTGCATCATGGGCTTTCCGGTTTGCAGGTTCAAATGATCAGGTTATGACTGTACTTACCGGTATGGTTCTTCTGGATCACCTTCAGGATAACATCCGTACTTATTCTCCTCTGGTCGCACTGAATGATGACGAGAAAGATTTTCTTGACGGTACTGCTCAGATGATCCTTCAGTATCCTATCATACCATGCAACGACTGCAATTATTGCATGCCCTGCCCTTACGGGATAGATATTCCTGCAGTTCTCACCCATTACAACAAATGTGTTAATGAGGATATTCTGCCCAAAAAGAAAGATGATGAGAATTACAACAAGGCAAGACGCGCCTTCCTTGTCGGGTACGATAACAGTGTACCCAAGCTGAGACAGGCAAGCCATTGCACGGGATGTAAAAAATGCGGTCCCCACTGCCCTCAGAAGATCAAAATTTCAGAGGAGATGAAAAGGATTGACGAATTTGTTGAGAAACTGAAGCAGGGTACTTTAGCGTAATAACTCCTTATCAGCGGGATCAGGGCCGGTCCTTTCAGTTTGCCATATAATGCTGCATATAAGTGAATTCATTCATCAGGGTTCCTGAAAGGGCATATCAAACGCTATGAAGCCGTTCGTATCAGCGTCTGGTATAGAAAAGTTCGATTTATTACAGTATGTTATTCTATTTCAAGTTGTTCTATCTCTTCGATATCCTTATTAAGCTTTAAAAACCGTTCATAAATTGAATATCTGAAAGTATAATACATCGATAAGAAAAATACAAGGATAATAAGAAGCAATGGTAAGATCGATATAAAATCCAATCTGAAAGTAATCTTGTGAATAATCATTAGCAGGAATCCTGTCATACCAAACGGCATCAGGAGGTATCTGATCTTTGTTGTCTTTAATTTATACTTCTCAAGTTCCGCAATGTCTTTCTTTATAGTTAAAACAGGCATCGTGAAATCAATTCCACGCATAAGGATGAAGTAGCGGATATCCCAGATATAGGTGATAATCCAACCAGGGAGGAACAGGCCTAATCCGATAAAGAACCTCGGGGAGAAATTAAACTGAACATTTAAGATCAATATTAAGAAAACAAACAGGACCGGAGAAAATAACCGGAGGCCCGCTTTGATTTTTATCCAGTCCAGTCTTCTCCTGGGTTTCTCAAGCAATAATTGTTTGAGTATTTCTTTATTCAGACGCGTATTTTCCGATATTTTTTTATCGTAGGCCTGCCAGATATTCTGTAATTCTGATAATTCCATTTTGTTAAATTTTTGATGTGGCTGAGGTTTTAATTTGTTCTTTAATTCTTCCAATCCTTGTTCCCACATTAGTCTTCGAAATTCCGGTAATCTCAGAGATCTCCTCATGTGATTTACCATCGAGGTAAAGGAGAATTATAGCTTTATTTAGCTGACTTAACTCATCGATACATTGGTATAAGATTTCAGAAGGTGATGATTCAGGAGGATCCAATATCCAGCTCGGACTCTCCAGTTGATTCAGGTCGGGGGGAAAATACAATTTATCGCTTTTCTTTTTGCGGTTAAAATTCATTGAAGTGTTAATTGCGACCCGATAAATCCATGTGGAAATTTTGGAATCTCCTTTAAACCGTTCAAATGATTTCCAAAGTTCAAGCGTAATGTCGTTTATTAAGTCTTCTTTATCCTGAACCGAACTGGTATAAGCTCCCGAAACCTTTAAAATGATCCCTATATTTTTCTCTAAAATATCCAGGAAAAGGTCCTTTTGTCTATTGTTTGTCATTTGTCATACTGTTACTCTTTTGGTGAATTTACAATTCAGTGATCACATTTTTCCCAATTAGTAACATGTAAGGGTCAGAAATCACAAAGGCAGGTGATAATTTTTAAATTAAACGAATTACAAGCCACCTTAAAACGGGTTTCAGATCGCACAGTGCATGCAGGTAGCACGCAACCTGAAATCCCTTTGTAAGAAGGTCCCCACGTTTTCTATATTCCTTTGAGCATGATAATGATAAGATATTCATCAAAAAGTCAGGCTGTACTTTGTAATCTACAGTTTAGCCATTATGTTCTCAAACCTTTTGTTACTGATCGGATGGTGACTTATAACTTCCTTATTAAAGATTATGCAAAATGTCCCGAAGGCGCAAGGTGTCTGCTGGGCAGCTTCAGCATCTTTAATTTCTATCAGATCCGCCTTGATTTTAAGCTTCTCAGCAGTCTGGAGAATTGCATCCACGTTTTTCACCGAATATGGACATTGGGCAGAGCGTATTATGGTAAGACCGTTATTATATTTTTCGGGTGAAAATAGTTTAAACTTCGGATCGATTGCTGATTTGTTGAATTTCATGACTAACAATTCAAAGTCAGGCTTAGCTGAATCGACAGGTATGAACCCTTTCTTTAGAAAAATATCCTTGTCGGCCATGAATGATCCTTTTCTGGTAACGACAGCCACACCATTCATATTCAGGCTTTTTGCCTCTTCAATGCAGGTGTCGATGAGAGCAGACGCGTAGCCTTTCCCTTTGAATTCTGATTTGAAACCTACAAAGATGCAATGAATAAACATATATCCCTCAGCATCAACAGGACGGTGAGCATATTTTCCAGGGATATATTCAAGCATCCCCTGGTATCCTCCTTTATATGAAATAAGGGCTTTTATTCTTAATCCTTTTGGATAGTACTCCTTGAACCAGTCAATCTTTCTTCTTAATTCCACGTGTTTCCCGGTGTCTTTGTAACCGCAGACACCATATTCTGCAATATTCTCCGGAGTAAGGTCGATGATTTTTATTTCAGTCATATTAGTCTGAATATTACTTACTAAAGATAGTTATAGATGGTTTTAGGTTTTGAAGTTTTTCAAAGATTTTACACAACAGTGGTGATTGCTTTCATAGGTTTGTTGAGTTGTACAACCGAGATTATAGTCAATCATTAGCTGAGCCAACTGTTCGCCGTCAGGAAGCACAATTTTTGTTTCATTTCTCGTTGTATATTCCAACGCTTCTCTGGTAAAGCTGGAAGTAGTGATGAAAACTCCCTTCTTAGCTTCCTGTCCCGCAAGTGCACCTGCAAATTTCTGAAGCTCAGGACGATCAACTATGTTTCCGGTTTTCCATCTTTTGGTTTGCATATAAATAATATCCAGTCCTACTTTACTAAGGTATACAATACCTCTGATTTCAGGAATTTTTCAAACATCAATTTTGAAAAATGTTGGGATGAGGTGATGCGAACACCATTCCCAGCTGCTAATGGGTGGCAATCAGTTAATGATTTTCTTTATGGGCGCATTTCAACCGGCACACGCATGGTGTAAATAAAAATATTCCATCATTCAGAATTCATACGGGAAAACACTAAATTTATCAGGAGAGTTGAGAATTGTATATTTAATTTAATTGATTGAAAAACAGGATGATGTCATGAAAAATATGTTTCACTGATTGTTTGCTGATTTTGTTGATAATGCATCAGATCATCAGCAGGCAGTCAGAAACCAAAACCAAATTCCGATGAAACCAATATTTGAGAAAATTAATAAACTGGAGTATCAATCCTTCTACCTTGAAGAAGTAATTAAACCCTATTTTATTGATCTCTGGCATTTTCATCCGGAAGTTGAGATTTTATATATCCGGGAAGGTGTTGGGACCAAGTATGTCGGAGATAGTTTCAGTTCGTTTTATCCGGGCGATATAGCCGTTATCGGATCAAATACACCTCATGTGTGGTCAAGTGATGATGAGTATTTACTTCCTGAAAAGAAACTTGTTTCAAGCGCCATTTGTATTCAGTTTACTGAAGATTTTATGGGAAGATCATCCGACATCCCTGAACTGGATAAAATCCATAAATTCTTAAATAAGGCAAAACAGGGAATCGAATTCACGGGAAAAACCCGTGATGCGCTTATAATGCACCTCGAAGAACTACCTTCACGGAATGGGATGGAAAGGTTGATCGGCTTGCTGACGGTTCTGGATATTATGTCGAAAAGCAATGATATTAAGTATCTGTCATCCCAGAGTTATAAACCGGGTATTATAAATTCTGAAGATAAAGACCGGATGGAAGTCATTTTCCGGTATGTTATTAAAAATTACCCCAATAAAATTTCCCTGGAAGAAGTGGCTTCATTGGTAAGCCTTACTCCTCACTCGTTTTGCCGGTACTTTAAATCCAGAACAACAAAGGTTTTTTCATCTTTTGTGAATGAAGTAAGAATTGGGAACGCCTGTAAACTGTTGATAGAAAATAAAGAAACTATCGCCCAGATCTGTGCCAAATCCGGATTCAACTATCTGTCAAATTTTAACAGGCTGTTCAAGAAGATAAAAGGGATGACGCCTTCTGAATTTCAACGCAAATACACCAACCCTAAATTTGATACTATTTATCATTAGTATTACTTCATGTTGAATTCTGCGCTTTAAAGAATTCATGGATGCAGTAATTATACTTTGGCATTTTTTAAATATCGAAGAATCAGCCTGAATTACTTCTGTTACTGAAAGGTTCTTGTTGGTTTTTCTGCTTTCTTCCTTTTGGGTAAGGGGCATAAAAACAAAATTATAGGTTATCTCAGGCCTGCCTGAATAAATTAGTGATTAACTTCATTTATAATTTCAGTTTATATGTTAAAATAGTGTAATATCTGGGTAATCTATTATCTTGTTGATTACTGAATGTTCACTTATTTTGGATAGTCAATTCAGGTAATTATACTACAAACCAGTAATATTCACATAATGGAAACAAAAAAGAGATTACTGTCAACAGGTTTTCAGCGCGGAAGGAGGATGCTGGGAGGATTTCTTGCAGCAATACTTCTTATTTTTTTTGGAGCTGTCACCTATGGTCAGAAAGCGAAATCCGGCACAACGGGTGTTAAAGGGTTTCGTGCTTCAGTAGTAAAGATTGATATTACCCCTGATAATCCGCAAAATCTTCTGGGTTATAGTTATCAGAAGTCAACAGGCATTCTTGACCACATTTATCACAGGATAGTCGCCCTTGATGATGGTAAGACACAGCTCTTTCTTGTTTCGACCGATATTTGTGAATATGCGGTATCAATATATGACAGTGTTGCCATGATACTTGAAAAGCAGCTGGGAATCAAACCGGTGAATTTTTTATGGGCGGCAACTCATACACATTCAGCGCCGGAGGTTGGTCCTGAAGGTTTGGAGGCAGTTTTTATGGACGGACGTTTTCAGCACAAATTAGATCCTGATTATACTGCCATGGTAGTAAGAACGCTTGTTGAGGGGGTAAAGAAGGCACAACAGACTCTTGCTCCTGCCCGTCTTGGCGTGGGATGGGGTTTTTCGATGGCGAATATCAACCGCCGGGCCAAAGATATTGATGGTCAGGCTACTCTCGGGATGGACCCGGACGGTCCTGTTGACCGGAGGATAGGATTGCTGAGAATTGACAAAGAAGATGGAACTCCTATGGTACTTATTGCCAATTATGCAATACATGGGACTGTTCTGGGGCCGGCCTATCTTAAGATCAGCGGAGATGTGCCTGGTGTTGTCTCTGAATATGTGGAACAGAAGATTGGGGCGCCGGTCCTTTTTATAAATGGTGCTCTGGGAAATCTTGCTCCTGTCTACAGTGTTTGTACTGATCCTGAATCAGGACATCTGGGACAGTTCCGCGTTCTGCTGGGCGACAAGATTCTGGAAGCAAACCGGAAGATCCTGTCCACAACAAATGATGTGACATTAAATACCGGGGAAATAGTGGTTGAGACCCCCAGAAAAGCCGGACTGGGATGGATCTCCTATCTTGGGAAATATACAAGGACAACAAAAGGCGGAGACAATCTTGTACGGCTTCCTGTCCGTTTCGTGAAGATAAATGAAGATATAGCAATCTGGAGCGCCCCTCTGGAGCTGTTTTGTGAAATTTCAAACGAGATCAGGGATCGCTCCCCATTTCCTTTCACATTCTATTTCGGTTTGACTAACGGGTGGCTTGGTTATTTTCTTCCAGAATCAGAATTTAAATACGGAGGGTATGAATCAACAGTCACTCCGTATACAACAAGAGCGGCAAAGGATCTTACGGAAGCTGTCGTTACTCATCTTCAGGGTGATGTACGAACTCCTTGAAGATTGCAGAAAGTCAGGCTTTAATTAGGATTATGTTCTGACTGCCTGTCAGACATAATTTGTGACAGGATTGTTCATTGTCTGAGGAAGCCGGATTATTGATGAGACGTTATTTAGAGCTTTTTTATAAGGATTGAGATAAAGCCTTGTGATGACTGATTTGTGTGATAATGAGGCTTGATCCGGTTTTGAATATTTATTTGAAATTAACTTTTACAAAAATTAAAATTAGGAGGTTGTTATGTCAGGTCCTGGAGCATATTGGTATGGTGAAGAAGAACTGGAAGCTGTTATTGAAGTAATGAAGAGCGGTCGTCTCTTTCGCTATGGAAGCGAAAGCGATCCTATGTTTCTCCATAAGGTTTCAACATTGGAAAAGAGATTCGCGGAGTACTGTGATGCAAGGTACGCTCTGGCAACAACCTCAGGCACAGCTTCATTGGTTGCAGCGGTTTTGGCTTTAGGACTGGAACCCGGAGATGAGGTTATTGTGCCTGCATACACTTTTGTTGCAAGCTATACATCCTTAATTTTTGCAGGAATAGTTCCTGTTCTGGCTGAGATCAACGATAGTCTCACACTTGATCCGGATGATATAGAATGCAGAATTACACCTCGTACGAAAGCAATAATGCCGGTACACATGCTGGGGAATCCCTGCAACATGGGCAGGATAATGGCTATTGCTAAAAAGCACAATCTGCTTGTCATCGAAGATTCCTGCCAGGCTGCCGGAGCTTCATATTTTGGTAAAAAAACCGGTACAATTGGAAATATCGGAACTTTTTCACTGAACGTTTTTAAGACCATAAACAGCGGTGATGGTGGCTTTGTAGTGACTAACGACAAGACTCTTTACGAAACCGCTTTCGGGGTACACGACCAGGGTCATAAGCCTAGTCGACTGGGCGTGGAAGTTGGCAACAGGAATGTACTCGGACTGAATTTTCGGATGAATGAGCTTACCGCTGCTGTTGCTCTCGCCCAGCTGGGGAAAATTGATAAAATTGTAACCACTCTTCGTGAAAAACGAAGTAAATTTAAGGAACTGATTGAAGGAGCCGGTGGATTTAAATTCAGAACTCTTAATGACCCTGAAGGAGACTGTTCAACGATTTGTACAGTTATCTTTGACACAGAAGAGCAGGCAGCAAAAATATCCCGGGTACTGGGTTCAAAAACGGTGGACCAGAGCGGCTGGCATGTATATTTTAATATGGAACATGTTTTACATCATCTCAGGAAGGTGGGTCAGCCATGCACAAAAGGCTCATATCCAAAGACTGATGATATTCTTAAACGGGCTATGAATATAAGCATAGGTGTAGTGGATGGGGGCTTAGGTTCCGCGTGGGGCATCAATATTAATTCATCCGATGCCGAAATTGAAGCAGCTGCAAAACAGTTTTTAAATGCCTGCAAATCAATATAAAAATAATTCAGGAGATATGTCTGTCAGGGAAATACGTGTTGCACTTATAGGACATCAGTTTATGGGTGTCGCTCATTCCAACGCATACCGCAATGCTGCTATGTGGACCGGTCTGCCTGTAAACATTAAAATGAAGTGTTTATGCGCAAAAGATTCTATGGAAAATCTGAACTCCTTTGCCGCCCGGTATGGTTGGGAGAGTTGTGAAACCGATTGGCGTAAAGTTGTAAACCGCAGTGATATTGATCTTATTAGTATTGCTGCTCCGAATATTTTGCACAGGGAAATTGCACTCGAAGCTGCGAAAAATGGCAAGCATGTACTTTGCGAAAAACCATTGGCAAACGATTTGGCCGATTCGAAAGAGATGCTTGACGCTGTCAGGGAGGCCGGTGTAAGACATTGCTGTGGCTTTTCCTATAGGTTTACTCCTTCTCTTGCGTTGGCACGTCAGTTGGTCAGCGAAGGGAGAATCGGAAGGATTTATCATGTTTTCGTGAGGTATGCACAGGATTGGCTGGCTGATCCCGTGAATCCAATGGTCTGGCGCCTGGATAAGAAGATAGCAGGATCAGGCTCACTGGGTGACCTCAGCGCGCACTCAGTGGATGCAACCCGTTTTGTTACAGGTCTGACATTTAAGGAAGTATGTGGCAACCTGAAAACATTGGTCAGGGAAAGGCCTCTTGACAGAAATAATCCGGATGGTCCCAGAGGGCAGGTTACTGTTGACGATGTTGCTCAGTTCCTTGTAAATTTTGAAGGTGGAGCTGTAGGATGTTTTGAATCAACACGTTTCGCCACAGGTCGTAAGAACTACAACATGATTGAGGTCAATGGAGAAAACGGTTCTCTGGTCTGGAACTTTGAAGAACAGAATAGCCTGTTATTCTATGACAGCCGGCAATCTTCACAAGAGGCGGGGTTTAAGAAAATAAACGTTACTCACGATATCCATCCGTATAAAGGTGGCTGGTGGCCACAGGGGCATGGTATCGGCTATGCTGATTCATTTGTTATTGAAGTGGCTGAATTTATACGTTCAATAGTTGAAGAAAAACCATTTAGTCCTGATTTTGAGGATGGTGTAAAGAGTCAGGAAATACTTGAAGCTGTTGGGAAATCAGCAGCTACCGGAACCTGGATAAAAATATAGCCAATATATTAACCATAAAAACTGAGGTATGAAAGGAAAAATCTGCTCTGAATTTTGCCGCTTGACAGGATATGCTATCCTCATAGGTATTCTGTTAATCAATGTTCATTGTCAGAGATCCGTAGATGAACAATTAACGATCTATACCTCGTCACAGGACGGCGACCGATTGACACAGACAAACGGCGGAAAATTAGTCTTGAATAAAGAGTCTTCATTACCGCAAATAAAGGTAGATGAAGGTACCCGTTTCCAGAAGATAGATGGTTTCGGAGCAACATTCAATGAAGCCGGAATGATTGGCCTTAACGCGCTTGATGCCAATGAACAGGACAGCGTCATGAAAATGCTTTTTGATACTGTTACAGGCTCCGGATTTACACTAATGAAATCACCGATAGCAGCTTGTGATTTTGCTTCGGCCGGTCCGTGGTATACCTATAACGATGTTCCGGGCGATACCCTGATGGAGCATTTTACAGTTAAAAGAGATTTAGGTCCGGCCGGTCTGATCACATTCATTAAAAAAGCATCTGAATATGGCAGATTTGAGATAGAATCTCCGATGGATTTCGCGCCGGACTGGATGTATTATGGTTTGAAACACGGAGAAAAACGAATAAAACCAGAGTATTATAATGCACTGGCCAGCTATTATTTAAAATATCTGCAGGCGTATGCGGCCAATGGAGTTACAATAAACTATCTGGTTCTTTTCAATGAATCGGATAATGTACATCCCAACCAGGGATATTCCGATGTTTCATATAATGTGATGGGGGACCTGATAAAAAACCATATTGTTCCAAAGCTGCAGACATCGGGTCTTGCTACCAGGATTATGTTGGGTGAGACATGCTTCCGTTATGACGGGCTGCTGAAATTCCCTGTAGTTCTCGATGATCCGGAAGCTGGAAAGCATATAGACAAGCTCGCTGTTCACGGTTACGACTGGAATAGCCATTCTTCCCTTACCGAGCTTCATGAACGGTATCCTGAGCTGCCCATCTGGATGACTGAAGTATGTTATGTAAAACTGCCTGTTATGGAGTTTTCTGACGGTGAATTCTGGGGAAACACAATTGTGAACGATTTGAAAAACTGGGTCTCCGGCTGGATTTACTGGAACATGATACTCGATCAGAACGGAGGGCCCTGGCTGACTTCATTGGAGCATTCGGATCCGGATAATAACCACCAGCATCCTGTTGTGATCATTGACAGGAACACCAGGAAAGTAACCTATACGGGTTTGTATTATTACCTGACCCATTTCAGCAGGTTCATCAGACCCGGGGCATACCGTATTAATTGTACAGGAGATCCTTCATCGCTCAATTTTGTTGGATTCATTAATACCGATGGCAGTATTGTTCTTAACGTTATAAATAACGGGGATAAAACTGACTGTAAGATATCATGGCAGAGCAAGATGACTATTCAAAGTCTTAAAGCCCATTCAATAACAACAATCAGGTGGAATAGCAGATAATAAATGAAAACAAATAAAACGTCAACCATATGAGAACTGTTAAGCAAAGGATAATTATCGTAATGATAATAGCTTTAAATTGTTTTATTGGCTTTTGCTCTGCACAGGATACCAGTTATAAAAAGGAACAGATTAAGCCGGGTTCCATACCGGATTACCTGAATCAGGATTTCTCAATTGATCACCGGGTTGAAGACTTGCTTTCACGTATGACGCTGGAGGAAAAAATCGGACAACTGAATTCTCCTGTTCCCTGGTTGATGGCTAAAGATCATGCTTCACAGATTGACGCATGCCGGAAGTTTGCAGAAGGGAAATTCATAACCAATATCGGACCGGCAGGAGGGTTTTGGGCTCCGACAAATTTGTTTAATGAGGGTCCCGGAGTTCAGGCTGAATTTCTTAACGAACTTCAGAAAATTGCAGTGGAGAAAACCCGGCTGAAAATTCCACTCCTTTTCTTTGAAGAAGGTACACATGGCGTATTAACAGCCGGATCGACAGTATTTTCCGAAGGTCTCTCTATTGGAAGTACATGGAATACAGGACTGGTTAAACAAATATATTCTGGTGCAGCAAAAGAGGCAAGAACCAGAGGAGTACATTTTCTTGGCACCCTTGTAGTTGAACCCAACAGGGATCCACGGCTTGGAAGAAATGAAGAAGGATATAGTGAGGATCCGTTTTTGTGTTCACAAATCGCGGAAGCCATTGTTCAAGGAATGCAGGGTGATGATTTATCTGCTAATGATAAAGCGATTTCATTACTCTGCCATTTCCCCGGACAGAGCCAACCGGTGAGCGGCCTCGAAAGAGGAGCTATGGAGATATCGGAAAGGACCTTACGAGAAGTCTACCTTCCTTCGTGGGTTGCCGGGATTAAAAAGGCAGGTGCATTAGGAGTAATGGCAACATACCCTTCAATAGACGGTACACCTGTTCATGGTTCAGAGAAATTACTTACCAAAATCCTTCGCGAAGAGCTGGGTTTTAACGGTCTGGTTATGAGTGAAGGAGCAGGGATCAGCATCCTGGTCTATGAGAGAATAGTGGCTACGATGAAAGAAGCCGGTGCTTCATGCCTTAAAGCCGGCGTTGATGTCAGTATATGGAATGAAGACGGATACTATAATGCTTTATGGGAAAATGTAAAAGAGGGAAAGGTTTCTGTCGAAACCATTGACAGATCAGTAAAGCGGATTTTGCGGATCAAGTTCCTTTTAGGGTTGTTTGAAAATCCATATGTTGATGCAGAGAAAGCAGTAAAAGAAAGTAATACAAAAGAAAACAGAGAACTAGCCCTTCAGGCCGCCAGGGAAGGAATTGTATTACTGAAAAATGAAAAAAATCTTCTGCCTCTCAGCAAAAATCTCAGATCTGTTGCTGTCATAGGCCCTGATGCAGATGCTGCAAGAAACCAGTTGGGCGATTATACCCATGACCCGGTTTTGCAGGAAGTAGTGACTGTGCTGAAGGGGATTAAGAACAAAGTATCGCCCGATACAAAAGTCAATTATGTAAAGGGTTGTGAAATAATCGGGGACGGGCTGAATGAGATAAAAAAAGCTGCGGAAGCAGCTAAAAAGGCAGATATTGCCATTGTTGTAGTGGGTGAAAATGGAGAAAAGACAAACGGCGAAGGGAATGATGTTGCAAACCTCGATCTGACAGGTTATCAGGAAGAGCTTTTAAAGGCTGTGCATGCCACGGGAACTCCCACAGTTGCTGTATTGATAAATGGCAGGCCATTATCAATCAGGTGGACAGCAGACAATGTTCCTGCAATTCTCGAAGCATGGATGTGCGGGGAACAGGGTGGTAATGCTGTTGCTGATGTCCTGTTCGGCGACTATAATCCCGGAGGACATCTGCCGGTTACTTTTGCCCGTCATTCCGGACAGCTTCCGGTTTATTATAACTACAAACCTTCAAAAGAATACTGGATCAGGGAGGAGGGAAGATCGTACGTCGATATGAGCTCACTTCCTCTATATGAATTTGGTTTTGGATTAAGCTATACTTCTTTCGAATATAGTAACCTTCAGATCACTCCCGGAGAAATTGGACCGGCTGGTGAGGTTTATGTCAGCCTTGATGTGAAAAACACAGGGAAAAGAAGTGGTAATGAGGTAGTTCAGTTATATATTAATGATGAACTGAGTTCTGTTTCGAGACCGGTAAAAGAACTAAAAGACTTCGAAAAAATTTACCTGGCTGCAGGTGAAAAGCAGTCAGTCAGGTTTAAACTGACACCCGAGCAGTTGTCTTTGCTTGATAAAAATCTTGACCCGGTTGTTGAGCCGGGGATGTTTAAAGTGATGGTCGGAAGTTCATCAAAAGATATACGACTTACCGGACAATTTGAAGTTAAATGATAAGATGAGGCAGGAAAGATGTGAGATTTTAAATCTGAAGTGAATTCATTGATTATTAATCAGGTCCGGCATTCATTTAGTGTTTATTTCTTGTTCGCTTAATAATATTTAATCGGATAGCTTAAGTTAAATTGGTATAATGAGTTTATTATCAACCTTAAAAAATTAAACCATGGCAGGAACATTTAAATTTACATTTGGCCCCTGGAACATACATGAAGGAGCGGATCCTTTTGGCCCGGCTGTACGCAAATCAATAAGATTCAGCGAAAAGCTGACTTTATATAAAAAGCTTGGTTTTGATGGAGTTCAGTTTCATGACGATGATGCTGTTCCTGAACTGAATAATCTTGCACCTCAGAAGATTATCAATTACGCAAAAGGCATTAAAACTTTATTGGATGATCATGGTCTGGCTGCAGAATTTGTTGCACCCAGGCTTTGGGAAGATCCCCGTACTATTGATGGAGGATACACATCAAACGACCCTGAATGCAGAAAGTATGCAATTGAACGCAGTAAACGTACGATTGATATTGCAAACGCACTGGGAACAGATTTGGTGGTATTATGGCTTGCACGTGAGGGTACTTATATCCGTGAATCTAAAGACAGCAAAGTCGCAACTGAAAGAATAGTATATGCTATTAACCAGATGCTTGAGTATGATCCTAAAATCAGAGTATGTATCGAACCGAAACCGAACGAACCTATGGATCATGCGTATATTCCTACCACGGGACATGCCATAGCTCTGTCGCTGTTGAGTGTAGATCCCAAACGTGTTGGCGTAAATATTGAAAGCGCTCATGCTATCCTTGCAGGCCTGGATCCTTCTGATGAAATGGGATATGCATTGGCTTTTAATAAATTATGGACTGTTCATCTTAACGATCAGAATGGATTAAAATTTGATCAGGACAAATCTTTCGGATCCGTCGATATCCGCAGGGCATTTAATCAGGTTCGCATTCTTGACAAACACGACTATGGAAGAATGGAGAATGGGTAGGACTGGATGTAAAAGCAATAAGAACCCAAAAGGACAGTGAAGCAACCAGGCATTTAAGCAACAGCAGGGAAATCTTCTTAAAGCTACTTGAAATATCAAGAAGCATAGATGATAGTTATATTTTAAAGTGCACTGAAGAACGTAATTATGAAGAGTTAGACCTTTATATACTTACGTCATTGATGAAATGACAAACAAAAACCGGCAAAAGGGAGTATTTATCGGGGAGTTTCTTAAAAGAATCCTGAATAAATTTGTTGCTATACCCCTGAATTTGCTCTCTTTAGCCGGTATTGTTCTTTTAAAGTGCACGGGACCATCGGGTCAATCTCTGATCGACCTGAAAAAAGGATTCATTATACCCCCAAAAAGTACCCGGCCACTTCTGTGGTGGCACTGGATGAATGATAACATTTCCAGGTAAGGGATCAGAGCTTACATTGAGTGGATGGTAAGGGCTGATACCGGTCCGTTTCAGAATATTAAACCTCTTGGACAGTTGAAGATTCTCATTCCGGAATGAGAATCGGAATTAAGGCAATAAGAGAAGGAGGGATCGTAAGATACCCTCTTTTTTTTGCCTCTCTCCTTGTCTGCATTAATTTAATATATCTGCCCTCAAAGGACTTATAAGTTATTATGTTAAGATAGTGTAATAAGTGGATAATCCATACATGAATTAGCTATAGCAAATTAAATAATTTTACTTAGTTGAATTTTTAAAACACACAAAGACAGTGTTTTAAAGATGGGGCTTCTTTTGTGCCTATAATCTTTAGGGATAATTACTAGCTATAAATATTAATTATTATACACCTTTTTGACCTATTGTAACAAATGTGATGAATTTATAAACCTTTTCGGATAGGATTAAAGACAAAAAATTGTTTCTCAAATTTTATTTAATGGCTCTATGATTAATTATTTAACAATTCTCAAACATGAAAGAAAATCTTGATTATTATGGTTTGCCCAAACCGCGCGGCTTTAAAAAACTATTATTAGTTATGAAGATTGTTTCAATTATTCTGATATGTTGTTTTATAGATGTATCAGCGAATTCAAATTATACAATAATTAATAATGAGTTACAGCAGAATAAGATATCGGGTAAAGTAGTTGACAATCAGACTGGCGCTGCTATGCCAGGGGTCAATATTTCAATAAAAAATACAACCATTGGTACAAATACGGATGCAAATGGCAATTATTCCATTATTGTGCCTAACTCACAGGCCGAACTGGTATTTTCTTTTATAGGTTATATTTCACAAACTATACCGGTTGGCGGTCAGTTAAATATTAACGTCTCTCTGGCGTCAGATGTGAAAGAACTTAATGAAGTAGTAGTTACTGCGTTAGGCATTGAAAAGGAAACAAAGACCTTAACATACGCGACTCAGAAAATTAATGGTGCAGAAATTCTTAAAGTCAAAGACGTCAATTTTGTTAACTCCATGGCCGGTAAAGTAGCCGGAGCTGTAATTACAAAAGGCACACAGGGACTGGGCAGTGAAACCAGGATTCTGATCAGGGGCGATAAATCTTTTACAGGTAATAGTGCACCTCTTTATGTTATAGATGGGGTACCGGCGGGTGCTGGAAATCTTCTTAACTCGGAAGATATTGAGAGTATTCAGATATTACAGGGGGCATCTGCTGCTGCTTTGTATGGCAGCCAGTCAGCTAACGGAGTAATTCTTATTACTACCAAAAAAGCAAGTAAAGGCGTTACCAGAATCACGTATTCATCGAGTCTGAACCTGGAAAGTGCAAATGATTTGCCGAAGCTCCAAACCAAATATGGAAGGGCAACTTCCAGTTCAAACGATTGCTGGGGAGGAATTGTTTCAAATGGCAGTGACAGACACCTGAAGGAGTTTTTTAATACAGGGGTAACAAAGATAAATTCCATTTCTGTTTCCAATGGCAATGATATGGCCCAGATCTATCTTTCCTATGCTAATACGGCAGCTACCAGTATATTACCTGAAAACCACATGGCAAAGAATAACTTCAATATCAAAGTTACAAATCAGTTATTTAATGACAAATTATCTCTTGAAGCTTCCATAAACTATATAAATCAAAAAATATATAATGAAGCCATAAGCAATAACAACAGCAGCATTATTGGTCTTCTTGCATTCCCGATAGATGATGACTGGTCGAAATATAGTGGTGCAAATTATGAGGTTTGGAGTGATGTCAGGCAGATGTACGTTCAAAACTGGCCATATTTTCAGGCCGGGAGTATTTCTTACTCAGATCAGAACCCTTACTGGGTACAGAAGAAAAACCAGACAGATAATTTCCTTAATTATTCAACATCCGCATTTAAAGCAAGATATAAAATTTTTGACTGGCTGAATTTGCAGGGAAGATTAACATATGATGATCAATATAATCATTATGAACAACGCAATTATGCTTCAACGCAATCCACTGTTGCTGGTACAAATGGGGGCTATGGAATGAGCAACTATAAATTCAACAGCCTGTATTCAGATCTGTTATTGACCGGTGATAAAAAGATCAGTCGTGATTTTAATCTGTCAGGTACTGTAGGTATAAGCAATAAGCAAAGTACAAGTACCAGTATTGCTATGTCAAGTACTATTGCCACCTCTCTTTTGTACCCTAATTACTTTTCAGTATTTGCTCTGAACGGATTATTTAATAAATCGGAAAGTCTCATAAAGACCGCATCGGATGCAGTATTTGCAAATACAACCCTCGGGTTTAAAGAAAAAGTGTTCCTTGATTTGACCGGGAGAAATGAATGGTCTTCAACAACAATTCAGTCTTTCTTTTATCCATCAGCCGGGTTGACTTACTTGATTAAGAAATCAGGGAAGGGAATTTTATCATTTGCAAAAGCAAGGTTATCTTATGCTGAAGTAGGAACCAGTTTGCCATTTGGCATCTCCAACCTGAACCCTCCATATTCGCTTGACAATAGCGGAAATATTCTGGGAAGAAGCGCTTTACCTTACTTCAATGGTTCCGATACCATAAAGCTTAAACCGGAACGTACCAGATCTTATGAAGCTGGAACTGACCTCAGGTTCTTTGATGATAATCTGAGTTTAAGTCTTACCTTGTATAGCGCTACTACTTTTGATCAGGTATTTGAGATAGAGGCTCCTGCTGGTTCCGGGGCAACATATTTCTGGGTCAACGGAGGATCTATCAGAAACCGTGGTATTGAAGGAATTATAAGTTACCGTGCTACTTTTGGTGAGGTCAGATGGATCCCTTCTGTCAACTTTTCACATAATGAGAATCAAATACGAAAATTAAGCAATATCCTGGCAGATGATCATTATGTCATAGCCAATTCAGCCTATAACGGGATTGCCTCACTTTGGTTGCAAAGGCCTGCCAATGGCAAATATGGTTCCTATGGTGATTTATATGGCTATTCTTTTGTAAAAGACGCCAACGGGGTTGTTGAAACCAACAGTGATGGTTTACCTGTAGTATCTGATTATCCAAATAAATATATCGGCAATGCAAATCCAAAATTTCTTGCCGGTTTCAATAATACATTCACATATAAGAAATTCACATTAGCTTTCTTAATTGACGGAAGGTTTGGCGGTGGAGTGGTTAACAGGACTCAAGCCATGCTGGACTTTAAAGGATTATCAAGAAATACGGCAGAATCAAGGGATGCCGGTGGAGTTGTAGTTAATGGTAATCTTGTGGATGCAAAAGCATATTATCTGAATCAGAGTACTGGCGGCAAAATAGTTGCATCACAATATTATTATAGCGCTACCAATCTCAGGATGAGGGAAGTTTCTCTTGGGTATACATTCTCTGATTTCAGTAACCTGTTTAAATCAATAGATGTTTCTATCGTCGGAAGGAATTTGTTCATACTTTATAAGAAAGCTCCTTTTGATCCGGAAGTTGGTGTAAGTGCATCTCAGGGAGATGAGGGTATTATAGCATACGATCTTTCTCCAACACGTACTGTTGGATTTAACCTGCGGGTAAATTTTTAAACTTTTAACTTATACGTAAGTGGTAAAAACTTTAAACTATATAACAATGAAAGACTTTCTTAAATTTAAAGTAAGCTGTAAGTTTTTTCTGAGCCTATTGTTGATATTATTGTTATCTGCTTCTTGTAAGAAAGACGTGGATAACCTCAACTATGATCAGAAACTAATTACTGATAAACAACTTGAACAGGACGCTAATGCAGGTGGGTTTCTTCTGCCAACTATGCAATTGAGTATCATATCTCCGTCTGAAGGTTTATATGAAGGACAGATAATTCTGCACTGTATGGATTTTTGCGGGTATGTAAGAGAACCTTATCCTGATTTGAATAATGTAAATAACTCAACTTATGGGATGGTTGACAGCTGGAATAATGGTGTTTGGTCGGTGCCCGCAAGTGGTGTACTGGATAACTGGGTTGCAATGAAGAAGAAAGGATATAATACGAAATATTCTGACCTGTTTGCAATGGCAACAATTTTTAAGGTTTTCAGTGGTCACAGGCTTGTCGATGTTTTTGGTCCAATCCCATATTCACTCTATGGAACCGCAAGTGATGTTGCATTTGATTCGGGGAAAGCAGCCTATGATTTATTTTTTACTGAACTTAAAGCTGCTGCAGATACATTGAAAAGATATGAAGGAGAAAATGCAACTGCCGACCAGGTTCGTTATGCTAAATTTGATAAATCAAAATATGCTGGAGACTATGCAAAATGGATAAAGGTTGCCAACACTCTCAGACTTCGTTTAGCAATCCGAATTTCAAATGTTGATCCAGTCAAGGCACAAACTGAAGCGGAAGCAGCAGTAAACGACAGCTATGGAGTCATAACCAGCAGTGAAGGATCCTGCGAAGTAACATCAGGTAATCTACATCCCCTGGTTGCAATCACAGAGAGTTGGAGAGATACGGGTTTGAATGCAGCCCTGGAATCTATCCTTTCAGGCTTTAATGATCCGAGATTACCAGTATATGCAAAGCCGTCATCACTGGAAGGCGATTCAATTAAAGGAATCAGGTCCGGAGCCGCAATGGATGTGAATGCATCACAATATCTGAATTTTTCTGTTCTTAACTTTGATGGCGTTTATTATGTAAAGCTTATTGATGTTTCGGAAAGTTATTTCCTGCGTGCAGAAGGCGCTCTGAAAGGATGGAATATGGGTGGAACAGCGAAAGATTTTTATGAAGAAGGAATAAGGCTGAATTTTACAGAACATGGTTTGACAGGAATAGAATCTTATCTAAATGATGCTACATCCACTCAAAAATCCTACGTTGATCCTTTAAATCCAGTGAATAATGCAACGCCATTATCTTCAATTACAGTTAAATGGGACGAAAATGCAACGACAGAACAAAAACTTGAACGCATAATTGTCCAGAAATGGATAGCATTGTATCCTGATGGTGGTGAAGCATGGGCGGAATTCAGAAGAACGGGATATCCGAAACTCTGGCCGGTTGTTGTTAATTATAGCAATGGAATAGTGCCCGACGGACAGTTTATTAAGCGTCTTGCATATCCAACTGCTATTACAAATTCGAGTTCATCTGCTGTAAAAGTGGCTGTAGATACCTATCTTAACGGGAATGATAATATATATCAACCTATCTGGTGGGATGTAAATTAATGTTTTAAGATTACGATAAGACTATCGGTAATAATGCTGAATTTACTTCTTCTGTTCCTTTTCAGTATCAATGCCGATAGTCTTTATTAATATTTTGAACACCAGCAATATCTACGGACAAAAGGCAGGGCTGAAGAAGGTTTTTGTTCCGACAGAGAAATAAATTAATTACTGAAATAACTTAATTGATTAATTCATATGGGAAATCTAAGAAAGCATTAATTCTGCAGAGCTGTTTTGAAATCCCGGATATAAACTGCGTATTATCGGCATAAAATGATTGTTAGAGATAAATCCATCTTTTAATTGGGATTTAAAATCTGAAAGGAGATAACTATTGAATAAAGAATCGGTATATAGTTCATTTCGAAGGATTGTATTTTAAAATCAAAATTTGCCTGGCTAATGAGAAATGGTTGATTATTGTTCATTAAAAAAGTAGAAAAATCAATGTATATGAAATCCAGAACCTCTTTCACAGTCTTTTTATTTGTTTGCTCATTATTAACTGTACAATTCTCATCAGGCCAGCTTCCTAAAGAGACGGAGGCACAAAAAGCAGAGAGGATGAAGTGGTGGACAGACTCACGTTTCGGGATGTTTATTCACTGGGGTTTATATTCTTTGCCTGCACATGATGCATGGGCAAAAAGTTATGAAAAATTATCCAACGAACAGTATCAGAAATATTTTGAGGTTTTTAATCCCGACATGTTTGATCCGCATGAATGGGCAAAAGCAGCTAAAGCGACAGGAATGAAATATGTTGTTTTAACTGCCAAACACCACGAGGGTTTTTGCCTTTTCGATTCAAAATTTACCGATTATAAATCAACAAATACACCTTGTGGGAAAGATCTGGTTAAGGAATATGTTGATGCATTCAGGGCAGAAGGATTAAAGATTGGGTTTTATTACTCGCTTGTTGACTGGCATCATCCCGATTATACCATTGACAAATATCATCCACTGAGGCCGGATTCAGATTCTTCTTCAGCCTATGCCCGTCTTAATAAAGGACGGGATATGAAAAAGTATCAGGAATACCTGAAAAACCAGGTACGGGAACTACTTACAAACTATGGTGAAATAAGTATAATGTGGTTTGATTTTTCATTCCCGGAAAAGAATGGGAAAGGGCATGCTGACTGGGATGCTGAGAATCTTCTGAAGATGGTGCGTAAACTTCAGCCCGGAATTATTGTTGATGATCGTTTGGATTTAAGCGATGTTGAAGGCGGATGGGATTTTGTTTCTCCCGAACAGGAAACGGTTCCTAAATGGCCTGAAGTTAACGGAAAGAGAGTCCCCTGGGAAATCTGCCAGACTTTTGCAAATTCATGGGGGTATTACCGTGATGATTCTTCATGGAAAAATTCTGCGCAGTTGCTCGAGCTGCTTATCGGGTCTGTAAGCAAAGGCGGGAATTTGCTGTTGAATGTTGGCCCGACCGCCCGCGGTGTTTTTGATTACCGGGCCCAGGACAGATTAAAATCAATCGGGGATTGGATGAAATTCAATAACCGTTCTGTTTATGGCTGTACAGCAGCTCCTGAGGGGTTCACTGCACCTGCCAATTCTCTTCTTACCTATAATCCCGCAACAAAAAGATTATACATTCATTTATTGGCATATCCTATGGGCAGCCTTACTCTTACCAACATGGCTGACATGGTGAAATACATTCAGTTCCTGCATGATGCTTCTGAGATCAAATTCAGCAGAGGTGAAAATGAGAATAAGAACAATCTGATTCTTCAGCTTCCTGTTCAGAAACCATCAACAGAGATTCCGGTTCTGGAGGTTTACTTGAAATAAACCAGTTTATTTAAGGACACTGGCATCAGTATGTATTTATTCGCTTGCATGAACCGATTTCAGAGGAAAAGAATATGGGAAGAAATTACGGGTTATTTCGGAACAGGCAATTTAACATATACCAGACAGAACCATCTGGTTGCAATACAGGGATCATAAAATGTTTATTTGATAGTAATAAGGGAGAATAGGGTTTCAAAATGGGACGAACGGGCAGTAATTGGAGAAGTCAGACTTGAAAATGATAACACCGGTTATGCCCGTTTTTGTTTTAAAATCAGTTGGTTGCCTGAATTGAAATGGTACAGTTCCCTGTAAATGATTATTTAAAACTTCTAATTGCAGGAAGACTGACTTATGACATCCCGGGAACTGGTATTGAGTCCGCAGTTGCATTTATTGACTCTGCCGGGCCGGCAAATGATTTTATATTTTTTCTGCAATGATCTGCATTTGGCATGCCCGACCCTATAACTCTAATGCGTAAATTTGATGTTGAAGCACGATTGTAAAATAGTTTTCAGAACGTCTTACGGAAGGTAGATTTTGGACAAAAAAACATAAGAATGGACAAAGGGAAAATCTTTGGGATATTGGTGTTGTTTTTCATTTCATCAGTTTCGATCTATGCTCAGGATAATAATCCGGATTTGATAAACGGACAGAATGGGGTCACCTTTGATGGCTCTTCCTCAATTCCGGGATATACTGCTGCTGCTGTTGCCGGTGACAGGCTGGATACGTGGTGGGAAACAGGGAAAGAACGGGAAGGCGCCTGGATATCCTTCCAATGGAAAGAACCACAAAGGATAAAAGAATTATGGTTAGTGAACAAGGCCTCCCCAAAGGAGCTAGGCAATACTTATGATGTGCGTGCTATAAATTATCTTATTCCCAGGCATGTAGAGGTTAGTTTTTCAGACGGGACAAAAATTGGAGCAGAACTCCGGTTGTCACAGTTTTATCAGATAATAGCCTTTCCTGAGGAAATTGTAACCAGATCGGTCAGAATAACAATTGACAAGCTTTGGGATGGTTCAGGTGAAATCAATACAGGATTGTGCAAGGTAATGGCCTTTTCTAAATTCAATCCTGCCAGCTTTTATGTCAGCGTTTTTGAGATGTTTGATGTTCTGAATAATAAGCCGGTTCAATCCGCAAAAATCCGGATCGTAAATCCTGGAGGCGAAATTAAGGGGGCCAGTCTTGTAATAATGAAGGATGGTAAACAGTCCGGATCGGTGGATCTGGAAGATATCCCGGCTCATTCGGCTATAGTTCAGCAGATCTGGATACCGGCAGTGTATAGCGAAAGCACATTGACGCTTAAGGTTAGTTCACCTGAAGGCATCTTTACCGCTGAGCAAAAAGAAGTTGTAAAACCTTATAGCAAGAATTATTTTGATGGAGGCACTTTTGACATAATAAACACGAACCACAACGACCTGGGCTTTCTTAATATCCAGTCTGTTACGGCAGACTACCGTTCATCGGCCCTGATAGTTCCTGCAATGGATCTGATGAGGAAAGATACTGATTTCAAATATACTATGGAGTCAATCGAGTATCTGAAGGAATTCCTGGCAAGAAATCCAGGGCGAAAAGATGAGATGGCTCAATTGATGAGGGAAAAACGTTTTGCTTTTGGAGCCAGCTATATTCAATGTCTGCAGGCACATGTCGGCCAGGAAAAACTTATCAGGCAATTCTATTATGGCCGCAGGTGGCTCCGTGAAAACTTTCCGGGATGTGATACGAGATTATACATTAATACCGATGTTCCGGGTCTGACCTATCAATTACCGCAGATTCTGAAAAAATCAGGTATCGATTATATTATTCAGGGTCGGATGGCATGGGGATTCTATTACTGGCAAGGCCTTGACGGCACATCTATTCCAATGTTCGCATTCAGATATGACGGACCATTGATGAACCCCTTAAATAATACAGGGTGGTTAAGCTTTCTGAATGAGAGGGAATATTATTACAAGCCGAGGCAGATGCCTAAAACGATGTTGTATGATTTTAATTCCGATTATCTGCCACCCTGCCCTGAGATAATTCCGTTTGTAAGGGACCAGAATATTGCGATGAAAAAGTTTGCAACCATATGGAATGAGAACTTTAAAAATGATCCTGAAAAACAGATTCACCCTCCCACGCTGCGTTTAGTTGAACCTGAAGGTGCATTGAAAGAGATCTTTGGCAAAGGAGAGATTAACATTGAGACCATAAAAGGCGACTGGCCAATGTCATGGGCATACTATGATGAACCGGGGAACAGGGAAGGATTATTAATGGCACGCGAAGGCCTTCGCGAATTACTTAATGCGGAAAGTCTATATTCATGGTTAGCTGCAGTCGATAAATCGGTAATCTACCCAAGGGATAAAATCGATAATGGATGGCTGGCTAATTGCTGGCCCGACCATGGATGGGGAGGTAACAGGGGAACTGTAACAGACAGTTTTAACGTCGCATCTTATAAAAAATCGCTTCAAACAGCTACATCTCTTACAACCGCAGCAGGAAATCAGCTTCTGAATCTGCTCCCTCAGGGAGATAAAAACCAGATCCCGGTGGTGGTATACAATACAGTAGGATGGGAAAGAACTGAAATCGCTTCTTGTATTATTCATTATCCTGTAAACTGGAAAGGGCTGGAGTTGAAAGATGGGAAAGGAAAAACCGTTCCCGTTGAAATGATCAATCATAATCCGGAGAAAAGATCTGTCGAGCTTGCCTTTCTGGTTGAGAATATTCCCTCCTTCGGGTTTAAGAGTTACTATGCAACTGCTGCAAAAACATTTCCAAAAGGATATGTTACTATAAAGGAGGACTCGGTTGAAAATGATAAGGTCAGAGTAAAATTCGGACCCGGGGGTATTGCTTCTTTATATGACAAGATCAAAGGGAAGGAAATACTCAGGACTGATAAGTTTTTCGGAGGTGAGGTAATTCAATTGACAGCCCCTGAGCTGGCGTGGGAATCCTTTGCAGTTGTGGATATGACGGATTTTGACAAAACAAGTCTCCACGATTTTAATACGATTCGTGCAGTGGAAAGTCCGATCCGTTATATTATTGAAAAAGAAGCGAAATTCAGGTATTTCACCCTGAGGGAGAGGTTTATTTTAAACAAGCACTCAAGGGAGTTAGTCGTTGAGGCAGACATTCTTAACTGGACCGGAGAAAAAGAGAAAGAACTTAGGATCGTCTTTCCTGTAAACCAGGACAAGTCATTCCATGCCAGCTACGAGGTGCCGTTTGGAACTGTTGAGATGGGACGGGACGAAATAGATTATTCATATCTGCCGGATAATTTTGGATGCCAGTTTAATGAGAAATATGCAAGAAAAGACCTGCCATTCAGGGAGGCATTAAATTGGGTGGATGTGTCTTCGGGTAATTATAAAGGCAACGGTTGTTTATTTGCATCAGATATGACAGTACATCTGTTTCGTGATGAAACAACAGATCCGGTAGATTATCCTGTTGTGCAACATGCATTGCTTTCCTCAAGAAAAAGCCTGGCCTGGGATCCGGAGTATTGGTTTACTCAGGCGGGAAATCACAGTTACAGGATGGCTCTTTATCCGCATGATGGGAACTGGAGATTTGCCTTTAAAGATGGCCTGGCCTTTAACTCACCTTTGAAAGTATATGCTGGAAAAGGTGAAAATCCGGTGAGCGTTGGATCAATGCCATTATCAAAAGGTCTTATCTCAGTCGATCCGTCTAATATTATTGTGTCTGCATTGAAAATGGCAGAAGATGGAGATGGCTTGTTCATCAGGTTATATGAAGCTGAAGGTCGTTTCACAAAAGCAATAATAAAAGGGTTTCAACCTTTTTCAAAAGTCTGCCTGACGGATATGCTTGAGTATAAGATTGAGGATTTACCAATACAGGAGGATGGTAGTGTGGAAATCTCTTTGAAACCATGGGAAATAATGAATATTAAAATTGCCAGATAATCATGGTTGCCGGGTATTTGTGTATTCCGGTCACGGTGAATCCATTGCAATCAGCCGGTCTGACAGTATTTCCGTCAATCAAAGCTCCGGTGGAAGGTTGTTTTTGACTACACTGAACAGAGCTACATGATTGATGAAACCCGGTAGAACAGGTTTAGGGATATTGAAATATCTGAGCCGTTTATAAAATGGCTGGAATCATTCTTCAATCCTTACAATCCTGTCCTGGACTTTAGGGAATTTCGAAAAGTCGTAATAAGTCAGTTCAGATTGCTGACCTACTTCAAGGTCACGTAGACCTGCGCCGGGAGACAGGTCGTGAGATACTGCAGGTCAGCTTCACAGCGGGATATCATATAATTCGCAAATGTGCCTGAAAGAAAGGTCAGCCGTTCTGATAAGCCGATTTAATACTTATCGTATTTCCCATCTATGAACACTGCCTTCACTGCATCAAGATAGCCATACCCGTTGAGCATATCGGGTAACAGGTAACTGCCTTCCACCCATTCGTTCCATGCGTTGATAGTGATAAGTCCGGGCTGTTCAGGGTGACTGTCAGCATATTGTTTTGCTTTGACCAGCAATGTTGCAAAGCTCTGAGGATTATTATTGTAATGCACGACATCGTGAATCCCCTTGGCCGGGAATCTGGGTGTATCATCCCATCCGATGGAAACACATGGAAAGACCGGAACAGTCAGCAATGAGTCCATTTGTTCTCTTATCCTGATTGAATTGGAACCGTAAACAACATAATCTTCAACGAATCCTCCCATATTGTACATGGCAACACTGTTGAAGCCCATTGTCTTCACATTGTTGCTGAACTGACTGGCTTCTGCTTCCGACATCAGTGCGCCACCACCCTGGTTCCACTGAATATGCAGGCCTGGGAACCCGGCTTTTTTCACTTCATCGCGGAAATAATCGAGGGCTTTCCGGGCTTCTTCAGCATTATTGCCAAAACTTTCAAGCAATTTATTCACACTGAAGATAGAAAATACCGGTTCACCATTTATTTTAAAGTAGTTGGGTCGTTTGAAATACCGGTTGATGACCCTGTCAACGATGATTTTAAAGTTTTTCCAGTCCACACAGGCATTCCAGAGGATATTTGTATTGTCCTTGTAGCGGTGCACATTCCAGTAATTATACTTAACATCGTGGTTTGCCCACATGATGTAGAATTGCATTTTATCATTGTTTTTTGCTTTCAGGAAGCCGTCATCAAGAGCGCTTTCCAGAAACGGCCCCTGGTCATACCAATACCAGTCGTAAACAAATACATTTACTCCATGATCGGTAGCTACATCAATCCATTTTTCAACCACTTTCGGATCATTATCCAGCTCATAACCCCAAAGCGGCTGGCGAGGCTGGTAATGGCCGTCAAAACGTGGGTTGCCTTTTTTTATAACTTCCCATTCGCCGATACCATCGCTCCACAGGAACTTCCTGCCCAACGAATCATTATGACATGATGGCCAGATATATGCCGCGACATAATAATTATTTTTTAAAGTTTTCTTTTCCTGCTGAGTTGGCTGAACACCTGATGAGCATCCCAAAAGGATGATCAGCATAATCAGCGAGCTGAATGTAATAACTGTCTTTTTCATGAGCAGAAAATTAATCATTTTTAGAAAATTCCCGTAGAAAAGGATTATCAAATTTTCGCTTGCAGATAAAGTTCCGGGAAGACGCACAATGAGAGGTTGTTGAGCATCTGATGTTATCATCGTATAACTGATCAGGCTGTGCTTATGATCAAAAATGTAATTCGTATCTGGTCGACAAGGCAAAAGTCGGGATCTTCTATTGATTACATCAGGAGAGGTATTATTTCAGCCTGATATGTTAACGTTCTGACTATAAGCGTGAAATATATGGAAGACAACAGTTTAATCCTGGCTGTTCATTCCGCAGGAAAACCTTAAAATGTTTAGTTTCAATGGAATATTGGTCTGGGAAAAAGCCAGACTTCCCTGGAATAGTATCATCAGCATCGAAAGGATTTTTTTCATAGATCCTGAGTTATTGACTTTCATCAAGAGTTAAATTTAGGAAAGAAATCTCAAAAATCACGGATCCTTTTGAAAATCTGTTTAATCTCTGAATTTCGAAATCAAGGAAGTGAAATGGGTCGTATATTACCCCGGGTACGTTAACGATTCTCTGTGTGACTCCGTACACTTTGTTTTAATGCTCTGGCTGAAGGTATAACCTGTGCAATTCGGTTTCCTGGCAAAGGTATGAATTCAATTATGTCAGAATGTTCAGATGGGATCACACAGAGATGATTTGATTCAGATTGATATTACAATTGTTTTACAGGAATGCAGATATCCAGTACAAATTTTCTTTTGGCATCATCCTCAGTTGAGTTATAGTACAATTCGTATGGATTACCTTCACCCGGCTGAAAACCATTATCTGCAAACCACAGGCACATTGTGTTCCAGGCTTTTTCAAATCCGGTTTCGTCGATTTCAAATCGGCCCACGCAGTATTTGCCTCCTTTAATTTTCATTTTTCCAATCTCTCCGTCAACCTTGACATCTTTTTCAATGGTAATGCAGGCGCTCTGACGGACTTTTTCCATATCCGTGATGCTGGGGTCGTCGTGATAAACAGTAATGGTCTTTGTCTGTGGAAAGTTCAGCAATCCTCTTGGGCCGGCCCATTTCATAAGTTTTTCAAATACCTTGCCGATCTGATTGAACTGACCTGTATGCCTGCAGTATACAACATTAAACTCCGGCATTTCCCTGATCTCAATTTTTGTATCCATAATAATGTAATTTGAGTGATTAAATTGATTTAAATTATCACTGTAAAATTGCATTCGTATCTCCTGATTGTGTTGATTTATCTTGCTAATCAATTGACCATTCTTGCTAAACTGGAGTCCGTCTTTTGTGAAAACAGCTTTTCCTGTATTTCTGAATTCCTTTGCTGTCATTCCGAAGTATTTCCTGAAAGTCCGGCTGAAATGTGAGATGCTTGTAAAACCACAGCTGAATGCGATTTCACTAATAGGTTTATCATCCTCAACTTTAAGTTTCTGGGCTGCTTTTTCGATGCGTATCCGTTGGATGAAGCTGGCGGGTGTTTCGCCTGTTATCAAAGTAAAGAACCGGTGAAAGTGAAAAGGAGAGAACAGGGCAATCCTGGAAATGAGATCAAGACTTAATATCTCGCTAAAATGTTCTTCAATATAGTCCATCACCATGTTTATCCTGGCGATATATTCCCGTCTGCTTTTTTCTGAAATATCCATTTTATCTGTTCGTGTAATTATATGTTTAAAAAATAATTAGAAAATTTTACAGCCTGAAGTGCAGGTAAATATTATTCAGTACAAAAGATAGCAATAAGTCATGAAAATAGTGTAACGGCGCGTTTTTTTGCAAATATTCATTTCTTCTTGTGATGCCTGAAACAGATATATAACCAGAACCCCGGATGATTATCTGATATCATCCGGGGTTACATTTTGCCTGAGTTCATTCAGGGGAAATTGTTTATTTATTTTTTCAGGAACACCTTCCTTAGCTCGTTAACCTGTTCCTCATTGATAGGTATCAGCTTTCCGATAGGTTTGGCAAGGACAAGCGATTTGGCACTGAATTCAGCCACTTCGAGCCGGTCAAAGGTTTGAAGAAGTTTATCGCCTGTTACCAGTATTGAATCGTTCTGGATGAGTATGGCAGGGATATTCTCCGAAAGGAGGTCAAGAATTTCGTTTCTGTCTCTGAAATGACTTCCGAAGGGTACTGATGGTATGTCCTGCAGGAAGATCCAGCTCTCAGGAATTGTTCTGACATCCAGTTCGCTCTGTGTTACTCCGAAAGCCATGAGATAAGGTGGTTGTGTGAGGATGATGGAATTTATTCCGGGGAACCTTTTATAGATCTCCTGGTGGAGCCATGTTGCCCGGCTTGGGATTTTTCCCGGCTCACGTTTCCCATCGCGTATCTGGACAATATCCGATATCTGCATATCCCATCTCGGAACACCGAACGGAGTGATGAGGAAGTCGTTGGCTCTCCATCTGACTGAAACCGTTCCATAGCTGCTTATCATAAGACCCTGGTTACAGGCTCTGTGCACAATTTTACAGATCTCAGATCTTTTTTCACGTTCATCGGAAGGATTTTCAACATGATCCAGTTCCGGAAGTTGTCTTGGTATCTGATCGTCAAAATCATTTATCTGTTTTTCAGACAGGTAGTTGGGAGTTCCGATGGTCTGACCGTAGAGGATTGTACGGGCGCAGAATTCCAGTGTTTCAAACCTCTGAAAAGCATCAACAAGGTCCGTTCCTCCTACAACCGTTCCGTGATTCTCCATTATTACAGCGTTGAAACCCTTTTTGAACTCGATTGCAATCTGATCGCCGAGTTTCTGGCTTCCGGGCAGTTCATATTTCGCATATCCGATCGGTCCGGAAATATGTCTGGCCTGGCTGATGATACTTGTGTCGGGGATGGAGTGAACAATACTGAACGACACGAGAGCAGGCGGATGTGCATGAATTATCGCCTTAATATCGGGCCTGATTTTGTAAATAGCCCTGTGAAAAGGATATTCAGAGGAAGGTTTGTGCCTGCCAATGATTGTGCCGTCATTTTTTACACGCATTATGTCTGTAGGCCTGAGTGAGCCTTTATCAATGGAAGCTGGGGTGACCCATATGTCACCCTGATCGTCAATCACCGATATGTTACCTCCGGATGTAGTTGTCATCCCCCTTTTGTAGATACGGTCAATTATCATCGTGATCTGATCGCGGGGATGAAGCAATTGAGTGTTTAATACTTCATTCATATAAAAGTTTTTTTAGGATCAGGTCAGTCTGATTTCCATTTTTGCATTTTAGTTAACATTAAATTGACATGCAGCCTGTTGCCCTTCAACCCGACATGTAAATAATCTTATCTTCCCTGATCACTTATTATAACTGCAAGTTTAAGAAATCCTGCAAAATTATCTTCATAAACGGAGGTGAATTATCTTTTCCTTACCTGGATATCGACACTTCCTTTGTTTCCTCCGTTTCTATTCAGTCTGTACCTGAATGACAGGAGGAAATATCTTCCCAGCATATCAGTCCTTCTTTCGGTCAGATAATTAATCTCGCTTAGCCGTTGCAAACCTGTGTTCCTGTTGAGCAGATCGGTTGCTGTCAGTGTTAGAGAACCTCTCTGGTATTTCATGAAATGCCAGCTTGCCTCGGCGCCAGCAAGAGGGATAAGCCGGGCTCCGGAAAAGCTTCTGGCAGAATAGTTCGTTATATCAGCTGAAGCTTTGATATTGAAATGAATTCCGGGAGTATAGCTTATTTCTGAGAACCAGGAAATATCACTGTAAACATTATTGAATGAGTTCTGCACAGAATAGCGGCTGCCGGTTATGGTCACTGCTGTTCCTGCTTCTATATCCCATTTTTCCTTTTTCCTGTTATCGATCTTAAGAGACAGTCTGTGTGAGATGATGGTGTTGATATTTTCAGTGTTGTTTATAATGCTTATTCCCCGGTTGAATCTTTCGCTCAAATCAAAATTTATCCTGACACCAAGTGGTTTAATAGGGGTAGCAAAATCGAGATCGGCGCCGGCTGCATAATCATCCCGTACATTGACAAGGGAAACGGTCTCATTTAGTTTATCGTCGATATTCCTGGCGATATTAATTTTATCTTTTGTATATGTCATTGATAATGAAGCGAGGAACGAGGTGAAGGAAAATTGATCAAAGAGCCACCACGACATCCTGGCTTCATTTACCTGTTCAGGTTTCAGATCCCTGTTCCCGTATGACAGTATAAGCGGATTAAGATTATTTACCACAGGCAGGAGCTGGTAAGCGGCAGGTGTGTTTACCACTGATGAATAGCTCAGGTTCAGCCTTCTTCCTGATCTGTAATCATATTCCCATGAAAGCTGGGGATTCAGATAAAAATAACTTTTCAGTTGTGGATCATCGTGGTTCAGAGAGGTGTAGAATTTTCCAGCCTCAGAGCCGATAGACAGGATCAGCTGTGAGATCTGGGTGCCTCTTTTCCATGATATTGCCGGTCTGATATACTCTTCATGCTTCATGAAGCCGGGACTTAGTGCCGGATCAGGAACAGACAAGGGCAGATCTCCCTGTTTCCTCCGGATATATTCGGTTCTGAGCCCGCCTTTAACAGAGAATTCTGCGAAGGATAGTTTAGAAAGCCTCAGGGAAAGCGATGTTCCGGCTGAGTAATTTCCGGAAGAGGACCTGAAGTTATAGAATTGACTGGAGGTGATCATCTGATAAGGAGAGAGATATTCCAGCGTGTCATTGAACCTGGTCCTTGAGTTATCGTCAGTTATGTCAGCCTTCCCTGAAAACCTGAAAATAGTCCGGCCTTCATTTACTTTGAGAAGATACAAAGCATCGGCGTTTCCAGATATGGTTGAATTCTGTTCTGCAGATAGTTTCTGTAATAGGTTCTGTTGTTCATTGTTCAGAAAATTACCGGAAACTAAATTTACCGGATTCCCATTGGAATTTATTCCGAACCCCCCGTTGATAATTATATTCTGTTTTTCCCCGGTCATTTTCCTTAATCCGAAGCTGATCCTGTGTGTTGAGTCTCTTTTTTGTTCCTTAAAAGTCTGGTCGGTACGGTAAGAACCTTCCGGGATAAAATTCCGGGATATGGATGAACCTGTCAGATCCCTCGATGAACCATTCCCCAGGTAACTGAAGAGAATGCGGTCGTTCGGTGACCCGGATACGGAAAAATTCAGCCCGGCAGCGCCATTCGATCCTTTGCCGTAAACCGGTTGCCCATAATCTACAGGGAAGTCATTGTCGCCGGCGAGGGCTATTCTTCCGGAATGATCTGAAAATGAAGATAATCCTCCGCTGTAATTAATATAATCACCTAAAGAGAACCCATACTGGTTGATATTGTTGTACATCCCAAGCGCCGCAAACTGGGTCTGTTTTGTAAACCTGTAAACTTTTGCTCCGGTGGTTGCATGGTCGCCTGTGCCTGCTCCACCCTCAACATTACCGAAAATGCCGGTCTTTTTATTTTCTTCCAGAACCAGGTTCACAGTTGGGTTGCGCAGCCCGTCATCAATTCCTGTGAATTGTGATTCTTCAGATTTCTTGTTGAACAGTTGTACCTTCTTAATAGCATCTGCCGGGAGATTTTTAGTTGCCACTTTGGGGTCGCCACTGAAGAATTCCTTACCATCGACCAGAACATTTTTTACATTCTCGCCCATGGCTTTTACATTTCCGGATCTGTCGACCTCAATTCCGGGAAGATTGCGTAGAAGGTCTTCGGCGACGCCATCAGTTTTAACTTTATATGAACGGGCATCGTATTCGAGCGTGTCCTTTTTTATTCTGATTGGGATCCTTTCGCCTGTTACAGTAACATCATCCATTTTAAACACCTTTTGGATCAGTATAAATGTTCCGGCATCTTCTCCTTCCGGCAATGGGATACTGATCCTGCGATATAAAGTATTATAACCCAGGAGGGATATCTGTAATAGATAGGAGCCGTTTTTAATGTTCCGTATCTCAAACCTGCCATTACTCCCTGTTATTGCATAATACTGCATGGTTGAATCGGAAGGATTCAGCAGAACTGCAACAGCCGAGGTCAGACGATTGGCTTTATCATCGGCTATTTCTCCTGTGAAAAGGAAGGTTTGTGCCTGAAGAGACAGAGCAGACAAGAGGCAGATCAATGACAGCAAATGCTTCATGGCAGCTATTTCCTGATTGTAATAGTTACTTGAGATGCGCCTTCTCCGCCGGTTCCGTTCTCCATACCCATCTCCTTCATCTTTTCGGCTACTATTTTTCTGTATTCCTCAGACGTAACTTTCTTTCCCTCTTTTGGCTTTCGGATGTTTAGGTCTGACGGAGCCAGCTTATCAATTGATGTGGCAATATAAGTTCTGGAACCGTTATTTATATCGGCTTCAAGGATCATTCCCGGGAGATCGCATAATCCTGCAGGACCGCTGCCTACCGGTATTGACGGAGAGAACCAGACAACTGTTTTTATACCTGCAGTATCGGTTTTTACGGCTTCCATGCATGGATAGCCCAGAATTGTTTTTTGATTGCCCGAGATCTTCCAGTCCTGACCGGCAAGTGGTTTCTCAACAAGAAATATTCTGTTCAGGAAATCATGCTGGTCCAGTATGGACTTCTTTTTAAGATCGGTGTAAAGTTTATTCTGCCCGGACCCATTGAATCTGACTATGACTCCTGATCCATTTTCCTGATTAATGTTTTCCTCCGGAGTTACACCATCCTGGAACAGAGTCTGATCTTTGGTAAAAAGGAGCACTTTTTCGGATTTTCTCTCGGAAGGCAGCATATTTGTAAGCTGTGAATCATCCCCGTTGATCTTGATCTCTAGCTTCACCTTTTCCGAATATACTATCTTGCCTGATGTAAGTTCATTTGCTCCCTGTGATATGGCATTCTGCTGAAGCCCGAGGGAAATTACTGTAATAATAAGTAATGTTGTTTTCATGGTTTTTTGCTTCAAAAGTATATACTGCCGGAACGGAGGCAGGTTAAACAAACTCCAATTCAGGTTAATTAAGGTTAATGGTATTCTGCCTGTTATACACGTGTTATTATCTTTGCAATGCCAGACGAAAATGAACAAGAATAGAAGACACCGGAGAATACTTCTGATGATGATCATCAGCCAGATCATGCTGTCATTTTTTATTGTTCACTGGCTGCGCTCACAATATTCAGCTGAGAGAGATCGTCTGGTCGAAAAGCTGACCACCATCTATATGAAAAGCAGTGATGAGGTTCTGGATACTATTTTATTCAGGAGCCTGGTGAGACCTGTCATCTCAGGAGGAGAATTTTCTGCCTCAGAGAATTACAAAATGGGGGACACTGCAATTCGTCATGCAGATGTATCAGGCAGGATCATTCATGATAACGACCTGGCTGCCAGTAGTGACAAAAAGAAAACAGTAAGCGTAATTATAAGTACCAACATTGATTCTTCCGGGAGGGGAAAGGATTCAGTCAGAAAAGATCAGTCCCGTGATGAGATATTGCTCCGGAGTGTGAAAATGATTGTTTCAAGGATGGATGATTCAGCATCTCTTTCACAGCATCTTGGCAGTAATCTGAACCTGAGAAAAGACACAGTTGTGTTCATGAAGGGGATTACGCACCAGATGGATAAAGAAGGTTTTAAGTTCAATATTTTCATCGATGCAGGGCCAGGACCTGAGGGAAAGACATTATTGATAAATCCGGCAGGCCCGCTCAGGATGCCGGCTATGGCTGTTAAGAAATACACATGGTATCTTTTTGGCAGGATTCTGCCCCAGGCCATACTGGCACTGATACTTTTCCTGATAACAGGTTTGGCATTTATACTGTCTTACAGGAGTATCCGGGAGCAGGTCAGACTGAATATTCTCAGAAATGAATTTGTGAGTAATATAACCCATGAACTTAAAACACCGGTTGCTACTTTAAGCGCATCAATGGAGGCCCTGGGCAGATTCAATCTGAAGAATGAACCGGAACTGACTGATGAATATATAGAGCTTGCATCCAGAGAGATTAAAAGGCTCGATGACCTTATCAACAAGGTGCTCGATCATTCTGTCCTTGAATCGGCGACTCAGATCCTTCATGCTACTAATTTTGATCTTGTCCCGCTTGTCAGAGAAGTAAGCGGGATGATGCAGCACCGTCTGCCGGAGAAAGGAAGTATTACAACCGGATTAAGTTGCGAAAAGCTTGAGATACATGGTGATCCGATGCTGATCAAAGGAGCCCTTCTGAACCTCATTGATAACAGCATCAAATATTGCACCAGTGATCCGGTCATCATCGTTTCCTTAAGGAGAAATTCAGGATCTGCAGTTATCGAAGTAAGTGACAACGGACCCGGAATCCCGGAGGAGTACGTGTCCAGGATCTTTGAGAAATTCTTCAGGGTTCCTTCCGGGAATGTGCATAATGTCAAAGGATATGGTCTGGGCCTGAGCTATGCCTGCCTGGTAACTGAGCTTCACAAAGGCAGGATCAGTGTAAAAAATCTCGACCGGGGTTGCCGGTTTACCATTATTCTTCCTGTATGACAAAGAAAATAAGGATTTTATATATTGAAGATGAACCATCTCTGGCAAAGATAGTTCATGATACACTTGAACATCAGGGTTTTGATATAAAGTGGGAAGCAGATGGGACTAAGATAATTGATACTCTCAGATCATTTGAACCGGATATCTGTATCCTCGATATAATGCTGCCTAATATTGACGGATACCATCTCTGTAAAACCATAAAAGGAATATCTCCTTCACTTCCGGTGATATTCCTGACTGCCAAGACCGAAACAAAGGATCTTATTGAGGGATTTGAAGCCGGTGCAACGGACTATATAAAAAAGCCGTTCAGTATAGAGGAACTCATTGCAAGGATAAGAAACCAGCTGAAGATAGGGAGCAGCCTTCAGACCGGTAACGCTACAGTGATGGAGATCAGAATCGGATCAGTTCTGTTTATTCCCTCAAGATATGAGCTTCAGACAGATGGCGGGAACATAAAACTATCCAACCGGGACATGGAGATCCTGAAGATATTATACGCGAACAGGAACAGGGTAACTCCGAGAAAAGACCTGTTGCTGACTGTCTGGGGTGATGATTCCTATTTCAATTCAAGAACGCTGGATGTTTATATCAGGAAACTTCGCAATCATTTTTCAGGCGACAGGTCAGTGCAGATCATTACCCTGAAGGGATCAGGCTATATGTTTCTGGTACCGTGATCCCGTCTCACATTATAACACAATATACTCCGGGTAAATCCTTTCTGTTTAGCCAGTTTCTGTTCCTGTCACGGCTTTCGCCAGGAAGTCAGGAAGTTATTTGCTAAGTTCACTAATAGTGCACAGAATGGAATTATTGTTTCTGCCGGATGGAATAATTGTCGTCTGAGAATTGTCTTATAAGTATAAATTGAAAATCAAAGGATATGAAACAACGTTCAATGTTCAGATTATTTTCACTGATCGCGGTGATGGCCCTTCTATTACCGGCCACAGTGAAAGCGCAATCAGGAAAGACGAATTTCGCCGGAACCTGGGTAGTTAATACTCAGAAAAGCACCATCCCTCAGGGTGGAGGACCAAGGATGGGCGGATCAGACATGACAGTGACACAGGAAGCAAACCTTCTCACCTGCACCCGTACCACCCCCGATGGTTCAACCAGAGTTGTCAAGTATACTCTTGACGGAAAAGAAAGTGTCAATTCATCGCCCAGAGGTGATAGCAAATCCACAGTAACATGGTCGGCTGATGGCAAGAAGCTCACAATTGTTACAAAAATGAATTTTGACGGTAATGAAAGGACTTCAACAGAGATCTGGAACCTGCTCGACCCAAAGACACTTGAGATAGAGTCAACTCACCCAGGACCCAATGGTGAAATGAAGTCGAAGATGGTTTACAATAAGAAATAGAGACCAATAGGTCATTAAATAAAGAGGGTATCTCCAAAGGCAGTACCAGGCAGCAGTGATTAAGTGGGTTTGTGTGACTGGATGCTGATCTGGAATATCTGGGGTTAGACCTGCCTGAGGGAAGCCCTCTTTATATTATTTTGAAACATTCTGCAGGGTTAAGTTTTAGATTCTCCTTTATCAGGCAGTTAAAAATTCCTGAAATCCATTGATTAATTCCCGCAGTAACTAATAATTTTCGGTATCCTGCATATGATCCGGTAAAGGACTAATACCGGAATGTTGTCCTATGTTCCAGATGAAATTAAACAAAACTTTTAATAACAGGGTCAGACAGTTAATATATGTTAATAAATCTCATTGTTAATTATAAAACTATGTTATCTAAATAACATATATTTGATTAGTAGAATTTCTTCTGAATTTACTTACCATATCGCGCAAATCATTTGATAAAATGAAAGTGCTTTATAATGAATCTGATACTTGGGGGAACATTGATGAAATTCTAAATAAGCGCAGTGTAATTCTAAATGCAGTCAGGTTTTTAGAATCAGAAGATGGGGCATCTGAAACCTGGGACGCATTTTATAATTGTAATGGTGAACTGATTTATCTTTCACCCTCCTTCAATAAGCTTACAGGTTATAACAGGGAAGAATACCTGAATGGTTCCAGGTTGCTAACTGAAATCATTGAATATGATGATATTGAGAAATTCAATATATTAAAAAACTCTCCATTTGAGAAGAAACCTGCTGATTCAATTATAAGGGTAATCGATCCTTCATTACAATTAAAATCTTTTTCCGTTTCATTTTCCCCGGCATTTAATCCGGGTAATGTTGTGACAGGTTCAATAATCAGTTTTGTCAGCACTGAAACTGAAAGGAAGATAAAAGAAAGCCTGTTTTACAGGGAACAGGTACTGATGCTTATTCTCAACCATACAAATCAGGGGATCATACTGGTTGATGATGAAGGCAGAATAAAAGGCTGGAACAAATGTGTCGAGACTGTAGCAGGGCTCCCGAAGGAAAGAGCTCAAGGTGAAAAAGTCTGGAAGATTCAGTATAGTTTAGCGACGGAGAATATCAGAAATAATATATCGGAGGAAAAGCTCAGAGAATTCTGGGAGAATGAAGTTTTGAGTATGAAACAGGGAGAGCTCTTAACATCCTATGGAGCAATCAATAATGCTTCAGGTGATGTTGAGTATATCCAGGATATGATAAGGGCGATAGAGGTTGACGGCAGGAAGTATTTTTGTATATTCCAGACTTATTTTACCGCTCATAAAAAGGTAGAGGATGAATTAAGGCAGAAGGTCGATGAACTTGCAGCTGCAAACAGGGAGTTGGAGTTATTTGCCTATGCCAATAATGAATTGAAGCAGTTTGCATATATAGCTTCACATCAATTGCGGGAACCTGCCAGGACAATAACGAATTACCTAAAGATTATTGAAGAAGATTATTCCCTGGTACTTGATGACAGATTGAAACAGTACCTTGAAATTGTCAGAAGTGCGGCAGGACGTATGTCGTCACTTAATGATACACTTCTTGATTATTCCGGGATAGGAAGAAAAAGCAGGATGGCCTTGGTCGATTGTAACCAGGTAATGAAGACGGTGATCTCTGATCTGGATTATCTTATTTCTGAAACCGGAGCAACTATCTTTTACGACAAGCTCCCTGAACTTAAAATTTTCGAGAGGGAGTTTTATCTGCTCTTGCTGAATCTGATCTCAAATGCGGTTAAGTTCAGAAAGAAAGACGTTAAACCTGAAATACATATTGGAGCTGAATTGTCAGGGAACGAGTATCGGTTCTCCGTGATTGATAACGGGATTGGTATAGAGCATGCTCATTTTGATAGGATATTTGATATTTTCCAACGGCTTCATGTGAACGAGGATGAATATGAAGGGAAAGGTGTTGGGCTTGCTTATTGCCGGAAGATCGTGAATATGCATGCAGGGAAGATATGGGTGGAGTCTGTTTTGGGAATTGGTTCAGTGTTTAATTTTACCATCCCTTTAAACTGACCACTCTCTGCAGGTTCTGAGATGAGATCGCACCCGGTTCGATCTCAGCAGCTCTTTTAAAATCAACATTTAACTTTTGCCATGACGGTGATAAAAGTTGTGCCCTGAATTAAATATTGCATGAAACTGTACGTTTCCTCATAAGGATATTTTCTTTGAACCTTCTTTAGAATCCCCCGATGAATAACAATGTAATCACGCCAGGCAAGAGCGATTGTATAGAGGATCTGCAAAAACGGATCTGCAATCTGGAATCCAGGCTTAAGATACTTGACCAGTTCAATGAATCATCAAGTGCCTGGGAAACCTTCAGGGACAGGGATCAGAATATAATATTTATTTCTCCTGTTTTTGAACGGCTTACCGGATATGACAGGGAACCTTTTATTAAGGGTCAGCTCAGTTTCCAGGATATTGTACATCCTGAGGATCAATGGAAGTTAAAGGAGTGTTACAGGTTACGGGATGAGCATCAGCCTTATCGTGATGTGCAGATCAGGATCATAAGCAAGGAAGGGAATGTCAGATATACAACAACATCGTCATCTCCTGTATATTCCTCCGATGGTAGTTTCATCGGCAGCAGGATAATGACTGTTGATATAACTAAAATCAAAGATGTTGAAATCAGGCTTGAAGAAAGCCAGGTAAAATTCCGGACTCTTTTTGAGAATTCTGATCAGGGAATAATTCTGATGGATGATAAAGGCAGGGTAGTGGATTGGAACCACCGGCTTGAGGAGATCACCGGCTTAAGCTTCGAAAAGGTGAAGAATGAATTTGTATGGGATATTGCTTTCAGTCAGTTTAATGATAAATCTACAGGAACCTCGTCTTCTGAAATCCTTAGACGTATTTGGACATCAAAGCTCAGCGATCTCAAAGTTAACGAAACATTGAATTGCTCAGGAGAATTTGTCAATGCTAATGGAGAGATTGAGTATTTTGAGGAGAGCCTTAAATTGCTGAAGATAGGTGACAGGAATTACTATTGCTCCTTTCAGAATTATGTGACATATCAGAAGAAAATCGAACAGGCTCTGAATGACAGCAAGGAAAAATTCGAGAAGATTTTCCGTTTCAGTCCTTTTCCTCTTGCTCTTATAAGGTGCAGTACAATGGCAATCGTTGATCTGAATAAGGCTTACGAGATAATGGTCGGGCTTCCGCGCGGTGAAATCATTGGGAAGACCCCAACTGAGATATCGGGTGTTTCTCAGGAAAGGATTAGGGAGCTGAAAGAAATGCTGAAAAGCGGGAAGGAAGTACTGGGCATTAACTTTTCAATTTTTTCAAGGACAGGAAGGAAAATTGAAACATCAAGTTCTATTTCGCAACTTGTAATTGATAATGAAGAATATCTTATTGTATTTCATTCGGAAATAACTGAACTTAAAAATGCGGAAGCTGATGTAAGATCAAAGCTTGAAGAGCTAAAGAGGTTGAATGGCGAACTCGAAATGTACACATATGCCAACAATGAACTCAAGCAAATTACTTACGCGGCATCCCATCAGTTGCAGGAACCTGCCAGGACTATTAATAATTACACCAGGATTATAGAGGAGGATTATTCCGGTGTCCTGGACGAGGATGCAATGAAATACCTTTTCATTATCAGGCGCGCTGCTCAGAGGATGACCTCACTGGTAAATCAGTTGCTTGACTATTCCTCAATCGGACGGAAAAGCAAACTGGTGAATGTGGACTGTAATATAATTGTAGATGAGGTGATCAAAGAGTTGAGTTTCGTTATTAACAGCTCAGGGGCAGTCATAAAAGTTGACCAGTTGCCAAGGCTCGATCTTTATGAGACCGAGTTCAGAATAATGATTCACAATCTGCTGGATAATGCCCTGAAATTCAAGAGTTCCGGCGCCAGGGCCAGGATTGAGATCTCATGTAGTCATTCAGACGGTAAGTATATTTTCTCTGTCAGGGACAATGGCATTGGAATAAATAGTATTCACAAGGAGAAAATATTTGATATTTTCCAGCGTCTTCATCCCGATGAGACTGAATATGAAGGGAAGGGGATCGGGCTGGCTCTGTGTAAAAAGATAGCAAGACTGCATAATGGCGATATATGGCTTGAGGAATCTGGTGAAGGCATCGGCAGTATATTCTGTTTCTCACTGCCCGGGACTGAAGGCGGATAACTCCCGGTGTCTTTTTTTGGAGTTGTCCGCAGCCCGTTTCTCATTCTGAGCGACTACGTCTGATGTTTACTCAGCCGGTAAAACATTTTATTTCCCTGTAAGATATTTAGCTCTCAGCGCCACCTTATCAATTTTCCCAACGCTTGTTTTGTCAATACTGTCGATTTTTTTCACTTTTAACAGGATGGCTTCACGCGGGAGTACGCCTGAATCGACGCTGGTCCGTACAAAGCTGATGATCTGTTTATCGTCGCACCTGTCAGGATTTTTTGGAACAACAAATGCAAGTGGTATTTCTCCCCAGCTCTTGTCAGGAAGCCCGACAACTGCCACTTCGGCAACAAAATCCAGTTTACTGATTATATCTTCTATTTCAAGTGAGCTAAGCCATTCGCCTCCCACCTTTATTACATCTTTGGTACGGTCGGTAATCCTTATGCTGCCCGAACTGTTGATACAGGCGACATCGTTGGAATGCATCCATCCATCCTGCCAGAGTTTTTCCGAATGAACATAATCCTTATGATAGCCCTGGGTGACATAGGGGGTTCTGATGATTATCTCGCCATTTGTCTTATCATCCCACGGCACATCTTTGCCCGTGGAATCCACTACCCTGACCTGGGCAAGGCCGACTGGCCTTCCGGTCCTGACACGAAGGTCTACCTGTTCATCTGCCGGAAGTTCAAGTTCCTCATCACTGAGATGTGATAATGATACCACCGGGCAGGTCTCAGACATTCCATAACCTGCAAAAATATCGATTCCTCTTTTAAGGGCCTCGGCAGCAATGCTTTTAGGAAGCGCTGCTCCACCAATGACAACTGTCCAGCCGGAAAGGTCACTTTTCAGGGAAAGCGGATCCTTAAGCAACATATTCAGTATGGATGGCACACAGTGACTGAATGATACATTATGTTTCAGAATCAGTTTCAGAATCAGAGCCGGTATATATTTTCCGGGGTATACCTGTTTTATGCCCAGAAAGGTTGCAACGAATGGAATACCCCAGGCATGCACATGGAACATAGGGGTAAGAGGCATATAGACTGATCCCGTGTGCAGTCTTCCCTGTTTCGAATTTGACGAGATTGCTGCAGTTGTCACAAGTGTGTGTATGACAAGCTGCCGGTGAGAAAAATAAACACCTTTGGGAAAACCGGTTGTCCCGGTTGTATAGAAAATTGTTGCCCTGGTATTCTCTTCGAAATCAGGAAAATCGAACTCGGGGGCAGCATTGGCAAGTAGCTGTTCATATTCGCCTTCAAACTGGAAATGATGTTTTGGCACATCATTACCGTCTTCAATCAGAATGAATTTTCTGCCTGAAATGATCCTTCCCCTTATAAGTTCAAGGAGTGGGAGAAAATCTGCATGGCATATGATAATATCATCTTCGGCATGCTCGATAGTATAAACCATTTGTTCAGGAGAGAGCCTTACATTAATGGTATGAAGTACCGCACCCATCATTGGTATTGCATAATATGCCTCAAGATAGCGATGGGAGTCCCAGTCCATCACTCCGATAGTATCTCCGGGCCGTGCTCCGATACTGGTGAGGGCACTGGCTAGCCTGTGTACCCTCTCTTTCCATTTCGTATATGTAATGGTGACATGATCGCGGTAGATAATCTCCTGATCAGGTCTGTTTGAAACAGGAGAAATGAACAGTTGCTTGATGATCAAGGGGTAGTCGTAAGCTGATTTTGTTTTTTCAATTATCCGGCTCATAAAGTCTCTGATGATTTATTAATATTTCTCATATTGCATTTCACGTTAACCGGAGTCCTGATCAGGCATGGTCGAAAATAGAATCCTGATTACAAGTAAAATAAGAGACTAACAGTTAAGGTATTCGAAACAATATGCCCGGCGAAAATACAAAATCTGAGGAAATAAAATAAATTCAGGCGGAATAATCACTATCCTGGCGAAGAGCTACATTACCGGCATAAATACCAGACATCGCTATCATGCTCATGTTTAAGAATAAATTCCTGTCCGCAGGTCGTCTCAACCTTGAAGTAATCGGCCACAGGGTTTTCGTGAGTTCCGGTATGGTTGTACCACCGGTCCCTGATTTCATAGATTTCCAACCTGTTGTTACCGAAGTAAAAATATTTGGGGATTTTATCAGCTTTGAGGCCTGCAAAGCATTCGACTCTTATGTAGACGAGGTTTATCATACTTTAAAGATTATAAAGATTGAATAAAATATTCTCCGTCACATGTGTCCTTAACACAAAGTTAAGCAATCAGGCAGCTATTTTCAAGTAAAAATCAGATATAAGCTCAGGGGGCTTTATTTTTCAAATATGTATTTGTGACTGTCGATCTCTACCAGGAACCTCGAAGGTAGGTGGAACATTGCATCATAAGAAAATACCGAACGGGGAAAGGTAATATACAATTCTTCCTTGGCCCGGCTGCATGCAACGTAGAAAAGTCGTCTTTCCTCTTCCATTTCCTCAATATTGACAGCCCTGTTTGACGGGAACATCCCCTCGAGTGCATGAGGGATGAAGACCGCATACCATTCCAGTCCCTTGGCAGAGTGGACGGTAGAGATAGTCACTTTGCCATCTTCCTCACCTTCATCGATGAGCGGTTTGGATTGATCTGCCACCCTCTTAGACGGCGGATCAAGAGCAAAATCAGAAAGAAACTTATCCATATCTGTATATTTCCCTGAAAGATCGCTGAGGACAGCAATATCCTGCATTCTGATAAAATAGTCATCGGCTCTTTCCTTGAGGATGGGAGCATAGTACTCAATGATGATGCTGACTTTTTCATTTAGGCTGTATTCCGGCATGGCGACTTTGGCCAGCATCTTCCCAAGGGAAAGCAGTTCATCATAGAATTTGTGTTGTCTGAATGCTTCGAACGAATAAGGATCATTACTTGTGTGGAAGTCGCTGATTATGCTGCCGGCTGTGACCTGGCCAACTCCTCCGATATATTTCAGCACCCTGTGCCAGGCAACTGCATCGGCCGGATTATATGTTATTCTGAGGTAAGAAATAACATCCTTTATGTGCATCCTTTCGTTGAACCGGAAACCTCCGACCACAACATATGGTATTCCTCTTTTGCTTAATTCAACCTGGATATACCTGTTGTGCCAGTCGGCTCTGTTAAGGACTGCAATTTCATTCAGTGGGATGTCCTGTTCGGCAAGTTCCATTATCCTGTCAACAATAAAGACAGCCTCTTCCTGCTGGTCATACAATCTTCTTATCACCGGGGTAGTCTCCCTTGCATTACGGGTGAAAAGTCTCTTCCTGTAGCCGATCCTGGAGTTATCCATTATTGCATTTGTAAAATCCAGTATCTTCTGATTGCTTCTGTAGTTCTCTTCAATCTTGACAACGACACAGTCAGGGTAAGTTTCAGGAAAACGCAGGATATTTTCATAGTTAGCACCCCTGAAAGCATAAATGCTCTGGGAGTCATCACCAACTGCCATTATCCTTCTGTTATGAGCAGCGATAAAATCAACAATTTCTTTCTGAACGATATTCGTATCCTGAAATTCATCGACCATAATATACTGGTATTGTCTCTGGATACTCTGCCGGAATGCGGCATTATCTCTGAGATTATCGCGCAGTATCTCCATCAGGTCGTCAAAATCCACTATTCTGCTTAGTTGTTTATATCTTGTATATCCATTGAAGATCAGTTCTATATCCTGAATATAATCTATGAGGCCAGTGTATTGTTCATGTATAATTGCACTTACATTGGTATTCCTGTTCCTTGAATAAGAGATAATATCATGGATTCTTTCTTTCCTGGGGAATTTCCTGTCTTTTGTATTCAGTTTCAATTCGGTTCTGATGAAGTCGATGATATCTTCCGAATCACTGGCATCGATGATTGTAAAATTCGGAGGGAGGTTCAGCATGTTGGCATATTTCCTGAGGACAAATGCCGCGAATGAGTGAAATGTACCGCCAGTGACATTTCCGACCTTTTTATCCTGCAGGAGTGTTTCAACCCTGTCGAGCATTTCCCTTGCTGCTTTGCGGGTGAAAGTCAGAAGCAGTATCGACCGGGCGTCGGCTCCTTTTTCTATAAGGTAAGAGACCCGGTGAACAATAACCCTTGTTTTTCCGCTACCGGCACCGGCAATTACGAGGACTGGTTTTTCTGTAATCAATACAGCCGCGAGCTGTGCTGGATTGAGTTCCTGAACATAATTCACCCTTAATCGCGTAAGATCAGTACGGTCACTTAATGAGTCATCTGTCTTTCTATTGTCAATGGTAGCTGCAATGCGCTGAAGTTCTGCTATCTTCCTGTCCAGTTCATCAGATGATTCCATCTCAGGGTATTCCGACCAGTCTGAAGAATGGATATCCGTTATCTCTTCGGGATCCTTTTTCTGAGGGAAAGTTACAGCTCCGCTGATTTGTTTCAGGAAGTTTTCCAGTAGTTCCATCTTTGATTGATCCTGCCCCTGGCCTTCATTCTCAAATCTGCGGATAATGCCATTTCTTCCATTATCCCCTTCCTTTTCCGGGCTATCACCCGGCCTGTCCTGATCTGGCATAATGATTAATATCTGAGCAAAGTTTGAAGTGAAATATACAGTTTTTTATTTTTAATCACAAAGTAGCTTCAGGCAGGCTTGCCGATCATATTTAACCTTATTTTTATCCCGTTAACATCAAAACAACATGAATAGGCTGATTTCCCTGTTGACTTTTATGATCTGCATCTCATCGTGCAGACAGGATCCAAAACCTGATTACGGCATTTTTGGGCCAAAGCTTCAGAACTCATTTATTTGGTGTCATGAGGATGATTCACTTCGGGAGACACGGTATTCGGTAGGATTCAGAAAATCGATCAATCTGAAGGAAGCGCCTTCCGGGTCAAGGATCATGATCTTTGCCGACAGCCGTTATGTTCTCTGGATTAATGGGAAATATGCAGGACGAGGTCCGTGCCGCTTCGATCCTAAAGGTCCTCAGTATGATGTGCTGGATATTGGACAATTTCTGCAGAGAGGAAGGAATCAGATTGCCGTATTGGTTCAGGGAAATGTGACCGGGAGTCTGAAGATTATGAAGCATAGGCCCGGACTGACAGCAGTTATACGTGCAGGCAAAAGAGAGTTTGCAACAGACAGCACGTGGGCTTGCAGCAGAAATATACCTGAACAGATGATTTCGGATATCTGGACATGGTCATGTATCCTCGATAGCATTGATGCAACAGGAACTGATTTTAACTGGCAGTCGGCGGGATTTGACGAAAGCGGCTGGACCAAGGCGCTGAGAATTCCGGGAGATTCGTGGGGACCATTGAAAAAACGATATATTCCCCTTTTGCGGGAAACAGATATAGGTAGTGGCAGTATCCTGCTTGTGAGAAATGGGATTGAGACCGATTCAGCAGTCAGGGAACTGCCGGCATCACTTCCTGTAAAGTTCAGAAGCGGCGACGAAATCGTTATAGATGCCGGGAAGCTGAGCCTGACTTACTGGACAGCAAAGATTAACGCTGAAAAAGGAACCGAGCTTGTATTTTCACCATGCCAGGATTTTATCAAAGGGCAGACCGTGATAAATTATAATTGTATAACCAGGTATAAAGCCCGGGATGGAGAACAGACATATATGTCGACAGAGACTTTCGGGTTCCGTTATCTGAACATAAAGGTGAACAGCGGATCATTCACTCTCGATTCGATTAGATTTACAAGCAGGTTATACCCTGAGATCATTCTCGCGTCATTTGAGTGTAACGATGAATTTCTGAATCGCACCTGGAAGCAGGCAAGTTATACCTCGGAGGTGCTGTGCGAAGACGGGTATGTTGACTCGGCTGAAAGGGCTGAGTGGATGGCTGATGTGGGAATGATTCAATATCCTGTAAGCAGGATGGTTGTTTCGGGTCAGGGAGAGGACGGAACGACAATCTGGAGCGATCCGAGGCTGCTTCACAACATGTTGCTGCATACAGCCCAGAGTCAGATGCCCGACGGGAGGCTCAAGGCTCATCATCCTTCAGACAGGTTCGATCTGCACTGGTATATTGAAGATTATTCGTGCCTGTGGGTCCAGGGATTAAGGCAGTATTATGAAAATACTGCTGATACGGCATTTGTCAATGATATGTGGCCCGTACTGAAAAAACAGCTGAGCTGGTTTATCGACCGGAAGAATCCTTGTGGTCTCATAACCGCCCGTGAATTTTTTATTCATCTTGATAATCCCATGCGCTACCAGGTCTGTCAGGGAGCTACTGTGAATGCCTTTATCTATAAAGCTTTTACCGATGCTGCCCACCTTGCAGATCTCCTTGGGAAAGATGATGATGCAATTCTTTATTCCCGGGAAGCTGATAGCCTTAAAAGAGCATACAACAGAGTTCTTTTTGATAAAAAGACAGGTAGCTTTCTGGCTGCCGTGAACTATCCGGATGTTCGGGGTGCTGGATCTCTTCCCGATCTTAAGATGGTTGAGATCCAGGATCCCGCTACAAAGTCAAAGGCCTGGAGCGACGGGAATGTTCAGTGGATAAAAAAAGGGGAGAAGGTTCCTGCCACTGTTCATGCAGCGTTGGTTGCACTTAACAGGGGCATAGTTTCAGATGAACACCTTGCATCTGTGCAGGATTACCTTATTAAGCACTGCGGGGAGTTGAAGAATCCCTACACCCATCTGATTCTGTTCGATGAATTATACAAAATCGGACAGGATTCACTTGACCTGAAAGTTCTCAATATTATACGGTCACGATGGAAAAGCATGGTATCACGCGTCAGTCCTGGCACAGCTGCTGAAGGATTTGAAACCCAGGGCTATCTCTGCCATCCGTTCGGTCTTGTTCCGGCATATGTCCTTCCATCCTATGTCCTCGGAGTAAGGAAGCCAGCTCCTGTCTGGGAGAGGAGTATTGTCATTGAACCAAGACCTGGAGATCTCCTGAGAGCCAAAGGTGTAGGACTGACCGAATTTGGACCTGTCCCGGTCGAATGGGAAAAGGATGGGAAGACCTTCCGTTTCAGCTTTACCATACCCCAGGGTATTGAGGCATTTATCCGGCTTCCCTGTAGTGAAGGCAAAAGCACACTGATTCTTAACGGACGTGATTATGAATTCACAAAGAACGGGATGTTTGCCGCATTCTGGGTACAACAGGGAACCTATACAGGAATATTGAATGCTGACTAATCCAGAATTATTTTTCTTGAACAGTGCTTCCCTCCGGCTTCGATCAGGCAGAAATAAAGACCTTTGGGCAGCCTGATCCCTGAATCACTGCACCCGTTCCAGTTAAGAGTATGGTCGCCAGGTGATTCGGCTCTATGGATAAGAGTTGCCACCTTCGACCCGGTAATATTATAAACCGACATGGTCACAACAAATTCTTCAGGCAGACTGTAACTCAGCTCAGCAGAATATCTTACCGGATTAGGTCTTACCTGCAGGTTCAGTCCCGGATTGTCGGGGATCTGTTCTGTGACAAGAGCCCCGGGTTCCCTGACAACCGCAGTATCCCGGTTGGTAATATGGATATTATCGAACCAGAGATGAACCCCGCCAGATGATGCTTCTTCCATAGAGATTTCAAACCTGTCCGCGGCTGCCCAGTTGAATTTCCCTTCTGGATTGAACCATATATTGTTGTCCCAGGCTCCTTTTTCCTCAAAGCTTGTAAGCGGGATGTGCACATGATGCCATTTCCGGTCCCATGCCGCATCATTTCCGGTGATGGTTCGTCCCATTCTCCATGGATGATCATCCGCATCGGTAGTTTTTGTATCAATGAAGCGGATATCAAAATTGATTCCGGGTACATTGCCTCTTACCATGAAATCTATTGCGTATCCGGAATACTGTAGTCTTGTGAGGTCTTTATCCGGAATGAAATCGAATTCGATGTGATCGTATTGGGAAATATAATGCCAGTGAAGACAATAAAGCCCGTTATCGGGAGTGTCACTGCAGTAGAAGTCAGTTTTCCCCGATGACGTTGTAACTATGTTTTCACCTGCATAGTCGGAATATATCATGAAACCTGAAGAATCCGGCCTGATTACAGAAGGAGTCTGGGGAGGAGCGCTCAGGTTGAGAGCCTGAACCACCTGAAGATTCAGGTCATGGTTGAAAAGTTCATTTGAGCCTTTGTTAAAAAGACCAAAACTCCCTTTATAGTCCCAGGTAGTCCATGAAATATTGTTTTGTTCCAGATATTGTCTTACAATTTCGTACCAATATGCTCTGTCGGAGGAGTCACTATTAGGCATATAGACACCAAACTCGCCGCAGAATATATTAACGTTCCTGTTGTCGCGGAAGTTTATAGCAATATCGATGAGCTGCCTGACATGGTCGGCGGTTCCTTCAGACGGGTAAGCGGCAAGACTGTTTTCGACCCATGTTCCCCTGAGTGCAGCAGGGCAGGCCGGCATTGTGGCGGCATCATAGGGAAAAGGGACTCCTGAGAGTGAGACCATCGATGGTGATGTCCATGATGCTCCCTGGTGGGTAAACATAAAAGGATCGTAGAAATGAAAAGTATACAGGAGATTATCATCTGTATAGACAGGCAGGTTTGCCAGTTCAGTGTAGGAGTTATAACCTGAACCACCTACAATTATTGTATGTCTGCTATCAATCTGACGGATAGTATTAATTACATTTCCCTGTATTGTACCCCATTGCTGCGTCGTAATCCCGTGAGGTTCGTTAAGGATTTCATAAATTATATATCCTGATCTGTCCTTAAGATGTGCTGCGGTTTGGGACCATACCTTATTGAGAATGGTACCGATATCAGAACTTGTATTGACATTCGGATCAAAGCTGTGATTATCAATTATAAGATATATCTCTTCTTCTTCACACCATGTTACTACAGAATCGAGGAAGGAAACGTAAATGGGATCAAGGTTATATGAAGGGCTCCCGGAAGTCATGTTGTGCAGGTTGACCGGAAGTCTGATCACATCACATCCAAGGCTTTTGATATTAATTATATCCTGTCGGGTGAAGCGGCTGAACTGTATTTGTCCCGGGCTGTCTGCCTGGAACCAGCCGGTAAGGTTCACCCCCCGATTGAAAGGTACCTGGGCAGAAACTGACAAGAAGATGAAGAGCAGCAAAACAATGCTGTATAACCGTTGTCTTCTCAGGAAGTTCATACCGCATAATTTTACCGTAAGTTATGATTTTATATTTAAAAGGCAGGTCAAAATGATGATTTTGTTAAGGTAACCGAAATAATGGCCAATGCATGACTGTGCAGTATAAACTGACATGAGAATGGATAAAATCAGCGACCGCAAAGTCATAAAGCTTCAGGCAATATGATCTTCGCGGTCGGCAGAGGAGTAGATCTATTATCTATATGATATTCAATGGTTATCGAGTTTAAAAAGTACCGGAATTGTAAACCAGACCGGAACCGGAGTACCATCCTGTCTTCCAGGTTTGAAAGCCGGAAGGCCTTTTACTACCCTCACTGCCTCAGTATTCAGCAGCGTATCCACACCTGCGATTATCTCTGTTCTTCCGATTGACCCGTCTGCCCTCACAACGAACTTCAGCACCACTCTGCCCTGAATATTGTTATTGATCGCTTCATCAGGATATTTAAGGTTTTTACTGATGTAGTTCATCAGTTCAGGGATCCCTCCGGGAAATTCAGGCATTTCTTTAACGCTGATCAACGGTTCAGGTTCATCAGGGAATATAGGTTCAGGATTATCATGAAAAACGATATTTGTATCGTTCACTTCTCTGTCCTTCGTGTTCCTGACAATGTCATCATTGATAGGAGGGGGAGTGAAGACTGTACTGGTGTCGGTTGAGACTTCCGGAGCTACATTTCTGACTACCTGAGCAATAGCTTCAGGCGGCTTTGTGTCCTGCTCAGGAACGACTACCGTTATGGATTTGTCCATTTCCATAATGTTTATCACAGGTTCGTACCTGGCAATACTTTTTTCAGTATTCAGTGACAGCAGGATCACAATTGCTGAGCAGAAAATCGTTCCTCCGAGAACGGAGATAGAAGCATTCGATTTATAGTGTTTCCGGAGATCATAGGCTCCGTACTCTTTGTTTCTGTTCTCGAAGATGATCTCATCAAATCCGGGAACCGGTTCAGTTTTCCTCTTCATGTCATGATGCTTTAGTTGTTAATAATTCTACCAGGCAACCGAATCACAATCTAAACAGCAAAGAGGTATTTTTGAGAATAATAATGCAATAATCAGGCCATGATTGCCTTAAAAGTATTTTTTTTTGGAGATACTGATTCTACTTTGACAGCTTCAAAGAATATTTAAAAATCAATCTTATTTACCCTTGTCGCCAATTAGTGCGGGCTTATTTTTCTGCATTTTCCCTTCAGGGGAAGTGGTAAAATGCAGAAAAAATCAGACCAAAAGCCGGTCTGCCAAAGCAAAGCTGATTAAGGTTACCGGAAGCCGAATCTGTAGCTGAATTTTACAAGGAATACATTGTGAGGTCTCTGGTTGAACAATGTATTCATATCATTATTGTAATTCAGGCTGCCACCTGTAAAATCATCATTGGATCTGGTCTGGCTCCAAACGAGGTATACAGAGGATCCGGGGTTGTATTCCCACCTTAGCACCAGGTTGGAAAGGAACACCCTTACGTTGAAATCCGGTTTGCTGAAGGAGTAGTCTGTTGTCATCCCTCCTTCTTCGCTGATATTGTAGACGTCGTTTACGTTATCATACGAAATATGATCAGGTGCATACACTGAGAATCTGTCGTGATATCCCGTAGCCATAGGATTCGTTATATATTTGAAGTTACTGTATCTTCCAGAAGCGATAAATGGCTGTCCCCAGTACTGTAATGTAAGATCAGGAGTAAGGTTAAAGTCAAGTCTGAAAGACATACCCAGGACCTTCTGATTTATAGTTCCGAAAATATACCTCTTTTCATTTCCGTATGGTTGTTGGTCGACATACTGCAGTTCGTCGCGGTTAGTAGTATAGGATGGGATTAGTGAAAGAGTAAGGATGTTAACCGGTTTGTAGATGAGTTCAGGCTGGATATTAAGGTTATATCCTGAACCTTCAAATGTGACAGTATGCTGCAGGAAGAGTTCCATCTGAACTTTTTTCCTGTAGTCCGAATTTACATGTATCCATGAATTGACGCTTCCCGGCACTTTAATTATTGGTCCGCCCCTGAGCATGGAATTGGCAATTACATTATAGTTTAGATTTGTTCCGGCACCTGCTGACCAGTAGTTTTTAAAATTCACATGGAAATTGGTGTTTAATCCGTCGAACAGATGATTCCCTGAAAAATCCCAGCCCGCATACTGGTTTCCATTAATATTGATGCTGCGATAGAACGATTTTGGTTCCCATAGCCTGTAATTGAACCATACAACTTCCAGCATCTGGTCGGCTTCTCTCAGATAGCCCATATCGTTAAGTTCAAGCCCGGGCGTTTTCCAAAGCAATGCTGTTCCATAACTCCAGTGACCGTTACCTGATTTCATGAACTGGAGCCTTCCCCCGTTCCCTGAGAGGGAAGTTCTTGTCGAATCGAGTGAAATACGGTTTCCGGGTCTCTGAAAATATCTGGCAGAAGATTCCTGTTCCTCAACCATTGCCAGTTCCGAACCATGGATATAACTAAAAGCCGCGTTAATATTGACCATGTAGGTCTTTTTGTGGAAATACTGTGTAAAATCAAGTCCTCCTGTATATGCAGATTTTGCAAGGGTGTTTTGCAGACTATGGTCCGGATTCCGGGAGAGAGGGATATCATCCATGAATCTGTTGACTGAAGTGACCATGCCTCCGATAATAGTATTTCCTTCCTTATAATCTTTCTGCAGTCTGGCAGCAAGGTAATTGGTAAGAGGTTCCACCACCTGTTTTGTTTTATGGCCAGCTGTGTCAATACTGGCGATCTCTTCACCTGTTAGTGCATCCATCAGGCCGACAGAGAATCCATCCTGTGTTTTTCCGGTAAGTTTTACTGCACCGAGGATCGATGTTCTGTCGGGAGATCTGTAATATCCTTCCGATTCGTCATCGTGACCGTAATAGTAGTCGGGTTCAATTTGTGGTCTTCTGCCTATCCTGCGGGAATAGAACAGGTTGTCATTGCCTTCGCTGCCATCTCCTATTCCAAGTCCGAAGCTGAGGATATTGTTACCTTCAATGAAGAAAGGTCTTTTCTCACGGAAGAAGGTTTCGTAGGCAGTAAGGTTTACCTCAGATGGATCAGCTTCAACCTGGCCGAAATCGGGATTGATGGTAAGGTCCATGGTGAGGTTGTTAGTTACACCGATTTTTGCATCAAGGCCGCCATTCAGTTTTGATCGTTTACCAGTCTCAAATGGGTTTCCTGATTCAGGGGCAAACCTTTCGGCCTGAGCGACGCTGTAAGGAGTGATGTCGAAGATCTTTCTTGGTCTGACTTCTTCAAGTCCGGAGATCTCACCGAATAAATGAATTATCCCTGGTGCATCCTTTGGTATCGCCTGCCACAGATCCGTTTCGTCTTTTCTGAAGATAGTCCTGATGACTTCCAGCCCCCAGACATCTCCGGAATTTTGCTTAAAACGAAGCTGACTGAAAGGGATCTTCATTTCAGCTATCCATCCTTCCTTGTTGATGGATGTTGCGGCCCACCAGTTGGGATCCCAGGTATTATCCTGGTTATCCCCGTTATTGGTCATCATCTGGTCCGATTTCACACCGCCGGCGCTCACCCCGAAGTAGAAGCCCGTTCTGAAATCATGGAAGCTGTCAAAAATAATTCCCACCATATCACCGTCCTCATGATCTCTCCTTGTAAGCCTTTTTACTATACTGTCGGGATTTGAATCGAAGGATTTAATTGCAACATAAAGATCATTGTCATTAAAAACGATCTTGAACTCAGTATGCTGTGATGGATTTCTTCCGTTATAAGGTTCATGCTGCGTAAAATCATCTGCCCATTCGCCTTCATTCCATACCTTTTCATCAAGAATCCCATCGATGACAGGAGCTTCTGTAATCCTGGTTGCCTTATAGCTTTTTTTTGTCTGGGTCTGTGCTGTAGAAAGTGGTAATATCAGAAATGATATACAGAGGATAGTAAAAAGTCTTTTCACAAAAAGTTATATTTTGAGGGTATCAGGTTAATGACGCAAAGAGAAGCATTTTGATGCACTGCTGGCATTAATTTAACTTTATTTAACTGATTTTATACTGTAATATTTTGGTTGGTAAAATATTACATTGCCTTACCTGATCAGTAAAGTGGTAAAAAGTCATAGGAATTACCCGTATGATCGAGGAATTTCAGGAAATCAACCGTTTTTATTACGAGGGATGCTGTATTATCATTTGGATGGAACGCAAGGCGTTCAAACATTTTCAGGTTTTCGTCAATGAACAGGTGAACATGATTCTCCTTGTCATTAATGAGACCGAAAGGTGAAACAGAGCCTGGTTTCACTCCAAGATACCGGTATAGTCTCTGATCGGAGGCAAAGGTCAGTTTACCTTGTTTCAGCCGTTTTTCAAGATCTCTGATGTCAAGCAATTGAAGATGTTCGAGAATAACCAGGTAGTGCCGGTCTCCCTTATGGTTTCTGAAAAAGATATTTTTACATCTTCCGGAGTTGAAATCCTTCCAGTGTATTTTAGCGTCCTCGATAGTGTTAAGTGGCGGATGCTCATGATACTCAAAGCTGATATCAAGCTGCCTTAGTATTTCGTAAAGTTCTTTCTGCCCACGCATATCCGATGTATGATATTAAAAGATCCCTTCACTGTCATTATCCTGCGAATAGCCGGTATCTTCGGCTAATCCGCCTCCTGAACAGGCTGCCACTGCCAGACGGTCGCAGCGTTCATTTTCCAGGTTATTTGAATGGCCCTTGATCCAGACAAAACTGACCTTGTGTTGCCGGTATACTTTAAGGAATCGTATCCAGAGATCTTTGTTTTTCTTTTTCAGGAAGCCTTTGGTTTCCCATTTGAATACCCATCCCTTTTCGACCGAATCTGCAACATACCTGGAATCGGTGTAGATGACAACGCGGCTCCCTGGTATTTTCAGCGCCTCGAGACCGGTTATTACAGCAAGTAGTTCCATCCGGTTGTTTGTAGTCAGTCTGAATCCCTCAGATTTCTCAAGGCGGTGTTTGCCGTAGATCAATACAACTCCATAGCCTCCTGGTCCGGGATTGCCGCTTGCTGCTCCGTCGGTATAGATGGTTATCTCACCTTGCATGCTGCAGAACAATTCCGGTATTGGTAAGGAAGAGTTTGATGGCAATTGACAAAAGGATTACCCCGAAAGTTTTTTTAAGTATCTGTAATCCTCCGGCGCCGAGTATCCTTTCGAAAAGTGTTGTGAGCTTAAGAACAAGATAGATGATCACCATGTTCAGTATAAGAGCGATAAGGATGTTGATGGTCTGATATTCAGCTTTAAGGGAAAGAATTGTTGTAATTGATCCTGCTCCTGCAATCAGAGGAAAAGCAATTGGAAAGATTGACCCTGCTGATTGAGAGTCCTGCTTGAATAATTCTATTCCGAGAATCATTTCCATAGCGATCAGGAAAATGATGAATGAACCGGCGATGGCAAATGAGGAGACATCGATACCGAAAATGCCAAGTAACGGACTTCCGATGAGCAGGAAGGCCAGGAGAATAAGGAAGGATACCAATGTAACCTTAAACGATTTGATGACACCCGACTTCGATTTAATATCAATTATGATCGGGATGGAGCCGGGGATGTCAATGATGGCAAAAAGCACCATGAATGCTGCAAGAATCTCAAGTAGGTTGACGCGCATTTGTCTGATATTTTTGCAAATGTAGTCCAAAAAAAGCAAACAGGTTCAATCAATCCAGCGAATGAATGATTGAATTATTACTGTACGACAGTCATCTCGTCAACCAGGTTCCCGGCGCCTGCATAGATGTCCATAATCCAAAGGACATAACGTATATCAACTACAATAGTTCTCTGAAGTGCGGGTTCGTATGCAATGTCACCGCTCATTGATTCCCAGTTGCCGTCAAATGCCAGACCAATAAGCTCGCCATAAGCGTTCATAACCGGGCTTCCCGAGTTTCCTCCGGTAATATCGTTGGTTGTCAGGAAACAAACCGGCATATACCCTTTCTTTGAACCGTATCTCCCGTACTCTTTCTTATTGCTGAGTTCGATAAGACGTTGAGGAAGGTCAAATTCATAATCTCCGGGTTTATATTTTTCAACCACACCCTGAAGGGTTGTGTAATAATTATATTTAACAGCGTCTTTCGGAACATAATCCTGAACCGATCCGTAAGTTAGTCTCATTGTAAAATTGGCGTCGGGATACTGTGTCTTTTCAGGTATCATCTCCATCAGGGCTGCAATCCAGAGTCTTCTGCCCTTTGTAATACCGGCATCAAATTTACCAAGCTGGCTCATCAGATCCATTGTGGTTTTGGTAAATGAGTTGGAAGTCAGGCAGACAGGATCAGATTCAATAACCTTTAATGAGGGTTTTTTAAGGAAAGCATCAAGTTTTGTCCTGTCGGAAAAGATTGATTTTTTAAACATATCATCGACAAACCTGTCAATATCGCCTTTAAATTTCCTGTCTACGATATTGGTGTAAAAATCAGGCTGGTATTTTGCAGCGATGTCTGCCCGGTATAGCTTAAGCATCGCCTTCATAGATTTATTGTCGGTGTATGGGCTGTAATCCTTGTAGAAACTTTCAGCAGAATTCCTTATTGCATCAGTTGCTTCAGTTATTTTTTTACTATCACCTGATTTTAGCGCCGATTTCAGCGATTCAACACCCTGATTCATTGACAGCAATTCGCATCCCTGGAGGCATTCTGCCCTGTATTGCAGAGCATTGTATAGTTCAGCCCTGCCTTCGATGGCATCTTTGATCAGGGTCAGCGCTTCTCCGTATTTGGTTTTCTTATCAGGATTGGCATCAATCCATTTATTAAACTGATTTTCAATCTCCTGCTTCTTGGCTTTTACATTGAGCTGCTCAAGACCTCTCTTTTGTCCTATAGAATATTTCCAGTAGTTTGATGATCCGAAATATTTTGCAGCGTACTGTATATCTATCTTCTGATCGGCCTGCATATCTTTCATCCATATTTCCTGTTTGATTCCGCGTATTTTTATCCTGTCGGGATGTACAATATTCAGCTGCTCATTAACTTCATAGGAGGTCATGTACCTGCTTGTTCTGCCCGGATAGCCGAGTATCATTGTGAAATCACCGGGTTGTAAATCCCTGAGGGAGACTTTAAGATAATTTTTGGGCTTCAGGGGAACATTCTCTTTGGCATAAGAGGCGGGTTTTCCGTCTGGCGCGGTATAGACCCTGAAAACACTGAAATCCCCGGTATGACGGGGCCATTCCCAGTTGTCGGTGTCTGAACCGAATTTGCCGATTGATGAAGGGGGGGCACCTACCAGTCTTACATCGTTATATCTTACATATACAAGGAGATAATAGAAATTTCCACCATAAAAACTGGCTACGGAATTCTTGTAGTTATTACCTTCGGAAGCTTCCTTTTCCACTTTCTGCCTTGCATCACTTATGGCAGCGGTTCTGTCAGCTTCGCTCATCCCGTCTTTCACTCCTTCAAGGATTTTGTCAGTTACATCCTCAATTCTTACGAGGAAAGTAACGGAGAGGTTCGGGTTCGGAAGCTCTTCCTGTTTTGTCTTTGCCCAGAACCCGTCTTTCAGATAATCGTGTCCGACAGTGCTATGCGCCTGAATTGAACCATAACCGCAATGATGATTAGTGAGGATAAGTCCCTGTGACGATACTATCTCACCGGTACAACCGCCGCCAAAGATCACCACAGCATCTTTCAGACATGCCTTGTTGAGGCTGTAAATATCTTCAGCTGAGAGCTTAAGTCCCATCTGGGTCATTGTACCAATATTCTTTTTCTCAAGGAGAGGAAGCAGCCACATGCCCTCATCGGCCCTGGCAGTGAAACCCGCACACAGAATTAGTATCAGTATTAATGAAAGTAGTTTTTTCATTGTATCATCGATTTATGAAAATTTTAATTAACCGGCCAAAGATAGGTTTATTAATTATTCGGATAAAAGACTCTTGTCAGATTCTGGGTATCGTCTTTACAATATTCACAGAAGGGGCACAGGGCACAGGGCTCAGGGCTCAGTATATTTACGGGTTGGCTGCAGCTTTCAACTTTTATCTTTTGCCTTTTATCTTTTATCTTCTTCCTTTTATCCCTTTTTCAGTCAGCGAAATCGAGTTTCAGCTGAGTGTCGAGCAAATTAAATGATCTTCTGTGATAGGGAGTTATTCCATACCTGAGTATTGCTGCTCTGTGCGCATAGGTCGGATAACCTTTATTTTTGTCCCAGCCATATTGTGGAAATTCATTATGGATTTTTTTCATATACTCATCCCTGGCGGTTTTGGCGAGCACAGAAGCGGCAGCTATTGAAAAATATAATGAATCTCCTTTGACGACCGTCTGATGGTCCAGCGACTTATATTTGATAAACCTGTTTCCGTCAATAAGAAGGAACTGAGGAACTTTTTTCAGACCTGAAATGGCTACATGCATCGCCTTGATCGAAGCCCTCAGGATGTTGATTTCATCTATTTCCTCATTATTGATGAATGCAACGCTCCAGGCCACAGCAGTACTTTTGATCTCTTCACGGAGTTCCTCCCTTTGCTTTGCTGTGAGTTTCTTTGAATCATTCAGCACTGAATGTCTGAAATTTTTGGGAAGAATGACAGCAGCTGCAACTACCGGTCCGGCAAGACAACCCCTTCCGGCTTCATCACATCCGGCTTCAATAAGGTTGCTATACATGTAAGGCCTGAGCATAATCCTGAAAAGAGATGTTAAAATTAACTGTTTTTAGCTATCATCAGGCAATTCATCGCATTGCTGTGAATTCATACTTTTATGTCAGTCATTGACAGTCTGATCCGGGAGGCGTCCTTTCCGGATTTTCACTCATTAATACCTCTGTTCATAAAGACTACCTTCAGAATAATTTATAACTATCAGAAGTATATGAGAATATGCTTTAAGTAATTATTTGGTAAATGATAATCTTGGCCGAAGGAATAGCACTTCATCAGAAGTCTGATTATAAATTTTAAATTTGCATAAAATTTAACGATATGATAACTATAGAACAGATAAAGGATTTATCTGAACGCCGTGATGCGTTGAGGAGGTATCTTTGACATCGAAGGCAAACTTATTCTGATCGAGGAGAAGGAGAATCTTTCTCAGCAGCCGGGACTTTGGAATGATCCGAAAGCTGCTGAGGAACTGATGAAGGGAATAGCGCAGCTGAAAAGCTGGACTAACGGTTTTGACAACATAACCAGTTCTATTGAAGACCTGACTGTATTATTCGACTTTTTCAGGGAAGGTGAGGCTACCGAAGAAGATGTGGAGAACCAGTACAGATCTTGTCTTTCTATGATCGAGGACCTGGAGCTGAAGAACATGCTCAGGAAGGACGAGGATCAGCTTGGAGCAATTCTTAAGATCAACTCCGGTGCAGGTGGTACCGAAAGTAACGACTGGGCCGCCATGCTCCTGCGCATGTACCTGCGCTGGGCAGAAAGAAATGAATATAAGACAAGAGAACTTGATTTTCAACCCGGTGATGAAACAGGGGTCAAATCGGTTACTGTAGAGATTGATGGTGAAAAAGCCTACGGGTACCTTAAGGGAGAGAATGGGGTTCACAGGCTTGTCAGGATATCTCCCTTTAATGCCCAGGGCAAAAGGCAGACCACCTTTGCCTCAGTTTATATATCTCCTCTTGTTGACGACAATATAGTAATTGAGATCAACCCTGCAGATATAACGTGGGAAACCTACCGGTCAAGCGGTGCAGGAGGACAGAATGTGAATAAGGTTGAAACGGCGGTTAGGCTCAGACACGCTCCCACAGGCATAATCATTGAAAACCAGGAGACCAGATCTCAGTTGAATAACAAGGAAAATGCCATGAGGATACTCAAATCTCAGTTGTATGAACTGGAATTGAGGAAAAAAATGGATGAACAGGCAAAGATAGAGGGTGAGAAGAAAAAGATCGAATGGGGTTCACAGATAAGATCGTACGTTCTTCATCCTTATAAAATGGTCAAAGATCTCAGAACCAGTCATGAGACAGGCAATGTTCAGGCAGTTCTTGACGGCGACCTGAATCCTTTCATCAAATCTTTCCTTATGGAATTCGGCGGGAAGTAAAAACAGGCTTCTTACCGGAGTTTTATTAATAATATTTATTTATCATTTTGAATAACATATAATTTCTGCAGTTAACAGCATTAAAGCAGACCGTATCTGGAATCATTAAATAATGGATAGAGAAAAACTCTTTGAAGCGTTTCCTCCTGTCCCGACTGAAAAGTGGATGGAGAAGATCATTGCTGATCTGAAGGGGGCAGACTTCAACAGGAAAATGATGTGGAGGACCAGGGAAGGGTTTGAGGTAAAACCCTTTTACCGGAGTGAGGATACAGAGGATATCGGATATACCGACTCTCTTCCTGGTGACTTTCCTTATATACGGGGAATCAGTAAATCGGGGAATAACTGGCTCATAAGGCAGAATATAAGTGTTTCAGATTATTCTGCAGCAAACAGGAAGGCCCTTGATATCCTAATGAGAGGTGTTGATTCTCTGGGATTTATAATCGAAGATCCGGAGTCGGTCAATTACGAGAATTTTAAAACTCTTCTAAGTGACATTCATCCGGAAGTAACTGAAATCAATTTTCTCTCAAACGGGAAAGCGATAGAGATACTTGATATTTTCAGCCGGATCATTCAGGATAAAGGAGCTGATCCAGCTAAGGTAAGGGGCGCTGTTGAGGCCGATCCTCTTGGTCGTCTGCTGGTGAACGGTACTCTGTGTGTTCCGCCGGAAACCGGATTTGATTACCTTGCAAGGCTGACAGCTTCTTCAAAAAATTTACCATTATTCCGGACCATTCATCTTAATGCATCAAATCTCAGCAATGCAGGAGCCGGAATAGTACAGGAACTGGGGTATGGATTATCAATGGGAAGCGAGTATATGGCACAGCTTACTTCGCGTGGTATTGATGCAGCTTTTGCAGCATCCAGTATCCGGTTCAGTTTTGGAACAGGATCGGATTATTTTTTGGAAATTGCTAAGCTGAGGGCTGCAAGGTTGTTATGGTCGGCTGTCATAAAGGGATTTATTCCTGACACAGCCGGAGAGACAAAGATGAAAATACATTGTGTGACAAGTGCATGGAACAAAACATTATTCGATCCGCACGTCAACATGTTACGGACTCAGACGGAGGCTATGTCTGCTGTGTTGGGTGGCACCGACTCACTCACTGTGGAACCTTTCGATATTGTATTCAGGAGGCCGGATGATTTTTCGGAACGTATCGCCAGGAACCAGCAACTTCTTCTCAGGGAGGAAGCGTATTTTGGTAAGGTGGCTGATCCGGCTGCAGGTTCATATTACATTGAAAATCTGACACGGCTGATTGCTGAAAAAGCATGGAGGCTGTTTGTCGATACCTGGGAAAAAGGTGGATTTCTCGAAGCCCTGAAATCCGGTTCTGTCCAGTCAGATATAGAGGCGTCTGCACGGGAAAGGATCAGGGAGGTTGCAACAGGGAAAAAAATATTTGTAGGGACAAACCAGTTTCCCGACGGTTCCCAGCACTTGCCACAGTCAACAGATCTGTCAGCAGCATTCGGGAAAAAAGTTACAGGAGCAGATCTTTTAATAGATCCGGTGGTTCTTACCAGGGGATCTGAAGAATTTGAAAGAATAAGGATCGATGTTTTAAACTCAGGCAAGCTGCCGGTTGTATTCCTTCTTACAATTGGCAACCTTTCAATGCGAAGAGCCAGGGCTCAGTTTTCTGCAGGGTTCTTCGGAAGCGCCGGCTACAAGATAATTGATAATCCGGGTTTCAGCAGCGCCGGGGAAGGAACAGATGCATTCCTTGAGTCCGGAGCTGACATAGCTGTTATCTGCAGCTCCGATGATGAATATCTGACATATACTCCTGAAATAGTCAACCGGCTTAAAGGCAATGGGATCATTGTGATTGCCGGTAATCCGGCTTCTTCAGGGGAACTGAAGGAGCTGGGAATAGGATTGTTCATACATATGAAATCGGATGTTGCCGAAATGCTGAGACTCTTTAACGGGTTGCTTGGAATAAATAAATGAAGAGAAGGAAAATCATGAGACCTAAGTTCACATATAAGGATATAGACAACATTGTTACAGGCAGCAAGAAAGGTTCATCTGACATTTCACAGGTGAAGGATTTGTGGGAGACCCCTGAAAGGATAACAGTCAAAGGAGCCTACACGAAGGAAGATCTTAGAGGCATGGATCATCTCGGCTTTGCTGCTGGCATACCTCCTTTTCTGAGAGGACCCTATTCGGGAATGTACGCGATGCATCCATGGACAATAAGGCAGTATGCAGGGTTCTCGACTGCAGAGGAGTCAAATGCATTTTACCGGAGAAATCTTGCTGCGGGTCAGAAGGGGCTGTCGGTGGCATTTGATCTGCCTACTCACCGAGGATATGACTCAGATCATGAGCGTGTTGTAGGAGATGTAGGGAAGGCAGGGGTTGCTATTGACTCGGTGCTCGATATGAAGCAGCTCTTTGACCAGATTCCTTTGAACAGGATGTCGGTTTCTATGACCATGAACGGAGCCGTGCTACCGGTTATGGCATTCTACATAGTTGCGGCGCTTGAACAGGGGGCCAGGCTGGATGAACTTTCGGGGACGATACAGAACGATATTCTGAAAGAATTCATGGTCAGAAATACTTATATCTATCCTCCTGAGTTTTCTATGAGGATCATTGCTGACATCTTCCGTTACACCTCTGAGAGAATGCCTAAATTCAACTCGATAAGCATCTCCGGGTATCATATGCAGGAAGCAGGGGCTACTTGTGATATTGAGCTTGCCTATACTCTTGCTGACGGACTGGAATACCTCAGGACAGGAGTAAATGCAGGGCTGGATATCGATGCTTTTGCACCCAGGCTATCTTTTTTCTGGGCAATCGGGATGAATCATTTCATGGAGATTGCGAAGATGCGTGCTGCAAGGATGCTCTGGGCTAAAATTGTTAGCGGGTTCAATCCAAAAAATCCGAAATCACTTGCACTGAGAACTCACAGTCAGACTTCAGGATGGAGTCTGACCGAACAGGATCCTTTCAATAATGTTGGCCGGACATGTATTGAAGCTATGGCGGCCGCACTTGGTCATACCCAGAGCCTTCATACGAATGCCCTGGATGAAGCGCTTGCCCTGCCAACCGATTTTTCTGCAAGGATTGCCAGGAATACTCAGCTCTATTTACAGGAGGAAACGGGTATTTGCAAGGCGATTGACCCATGGGCCGGATCATATTATGTGGAATATCTTACCAATGAGATTTCCCATAAAGCATGGGAGCATATAATGGAGATCGAGAATCTTGGAGGTATGGCTAAAGCTGTTAAATCGGGGGTCCCGAAGATGAGGATAGAGGAGGCTGCCGCCAGGACCCAGGCCCGGATTGACTCGGGTGTACAGACTATAGTTGGAACCAACAGGTACAGGCTTGAAAAGGAAGATCCTCTTGATACACTTGAGGTGGATAACTCTGCCGTGAGGGAAGCACAGATCAGAAAGCTTGCCATACTGAGAGCTGAGAGGAATGAATCAGAATGCAGGCAATCGCTGGATGCGATTACCAAATGTGTACAAACCGGAGAAGGCAATCTTCTTGAACTGGCAGTTGAAGCAGCCTCAAGAAGAGCCAGCCTTGGAGAAATATCAAATGCATGTGAAACAATTGTCGGGAGGTACAAAGCAGTGATACGTACAATTTCCGGTATATATTCTTCGGAATATAAATCCGACGAAGACTTTGCAAAAGCCAGAGAACTAGTGGCCAGGTTTGCGGAAGCCGAAGGCCGGCAACCCAGGATCATGATTGCCAAGATAGGACAGGACGGTCATGACAGGGGAGCCAAGGTAGTTTCAACAGGTTATGCCGATTTAGGATTCGATGTGGATATTGGCCCATTATTCCAGACTCCTGAGGAAGCTGCAAAACAAGCTGTTGAAAACGATGTTCATGTCCTTGGCGTCTCAAGCCTCGCTGCCGGACATAAGACACTTATTCCCCAGCTTATTGAAGAGTTGAAAAAACTTGGCAGGGAAGATATCATGGTAATTGCAGGCGGAGTAATACCTCCCCAGGATTATCAGTTCCTATATGATGCAGGCGTTGCTGCAATCTTCGGACCCGGCACCTCTGTAGCCAAAGCTGCAAGACAAATACTTGAGATACTTCTGACTTAGGCATAGAAGACCGGCTGAATGCACATCCTGAATGTTACCGTTCTCAGACAACTCATTTCTCAGGATATTCCTGAAAGAGGGGATACCTGAAGCTTTTAATCTCGAATAGAAAGGGATGAAAGATCATAACTCAGATTCCTCACACTACTGTGGATCAATTTGAAAAAATAACTTTATTTTGTAATAGTTATTTTTCTCAGATGAAAAGAGTAAGCTGTTTCGTGATTCTTTCAATTCTGATTCTGACCGGATGCAGGATGATTAAACCTGCTACGACCGCGGAGTTATCAGTGGAGAAGAATTTAAATGCAACAGCAGATGAAAATTCCGTGGATTTTTCAAAACAGGAAACATGGATACTCGGCTATTTCGACAGGTCCCGTATGCGGAATGAGCCCTATTCAACGTGGTTCCTCAAGGGTTATGATGGTTATGCTCCGGAATCAGGTGCAATGGAGTATCTTAAGAATCTGGATATCCAGGGGATCTCAATTAAAGTAGTCATGGGAACCTGGTGTCCCGACAGCAGAAGAGAAGTTCCCAGATTTGAAAAAATACTGGATAGCTGGCAGTTTCCCTCCGACAAACTGACTTATTTCGGTGTTGATAATGCAAAGCTTTCACCGATAGGAGAATACGATGGCCTGCATATTCACCGGGTCCCGACTTTTATTATTTACAGAAATAATGTTGAAGCCGGACGCATCATTGAGAATCCTGTGACGTCTTTAGAACAGGATATAGTAAACATCCTCAGAGGAATGAATAACAATAAATAATCAAATGTCATGGAAGACGTACAAAACAAATCAGGAAGTAATCTGGGAATTGCTGCTCTTATAACTGCTATAATCACCTTTGTTCTCGCAGTAATTCCCTGTGTGGGACTGATTGCTATCATCCCCGGGATCATTGCAATAATTCTTGCTTCGGTAGGGCTTTCCCAAACGGCCAGGAGCAACTCTCCCAGAGGCATTCTGGTTGCCGGCCTGATAATTGGGATCGTTGCATTTCTTATTTCAGCCTCGCAGGTTTTTGTGCTTACCAAACTGGTCGACAAAGCAGATAAGTGGCCCGGCGATATAGGGAATATAATAAAGGATGTTCAGGACAATGTTGTAAAGGAAATTGACGACGATAACATCTCGATCAAAGTTGAAAGCAACGGGAACAAAGTTGAGATCAGAACCAGTGGTGATAAAAAAGACAAGGAACAACAACTGGAAGATCTTGAAGGTGTAAAAGCCGAGAAAAAAGATTCACTTGCAAAAAAGCCAGATGTTCAACATAAGAAGAAATAGCGGAACAGTTTTTAAGGGGATAAGGCTCAGAAATGAGCCTTATCTTGTTCTTAATATATTTTTTGCCGGAGTAATTATTCTGATATTTGTTTACTCCGGTATTTTTTCACCCGATACTGATAATTATCCTGTGGCCTGCATACATGAAAAACTCACTGGCGAGCCATGTTTCTCATGCGGACTTTCGCACAGTTTTTCTCTTATCATCAGAGGCAGGGTTGTTGAAGCCGGCAGATGGAACATATACGGAATGAGAGTTTTCCTGTTCTTTCTTGCACAGCTTATACTTCGATTAGCATATTCAATGTATTATCTGAAGAGTGTTACCTTCAGGAAAAAACTGATTATTCTTGACTGTGTCGGATCAGGTGTTCTTTTTCTATATACATTCTGGCCTTTTCTTGCAAATATCTTTAACGGATTCCTGAAACAAATCTGAGATCCTTGTAATATCGTAGTGTACTGACTGCCATTCGGAACTCATTAGGATCAGCAACTTGTCATGGGCGCATTACTCGTCCAGATTATTAAGAATATCATAAAGAAGCTGGCTTTCAAAACCTTTGGATAAGCCGTATCTCATGAGTTTTCCCTTCAGATCATATGTATTCCTGGCTTTTACCGTTCGTCTGTGAGCGCTTAGAACATCTTCGAGAGTTTTCCTGTAAGTATCACTATCAATGGAATTCATGGCGAGATCAGCCATGGTTGAAGGAATCTTTTTTACCCTTAGGTGGGCAGCGATTTTAACCCGTCCCCACTTATTATACCTGAATTTATCTTTTACAAAGCTTACAGCGTAGCGTTCTTCGTTGATGAAATTCTCCTTTTTCAGCCTGTCTGTTATTAATGAAGATTCCTTCTCACTGAGGCCCCATGCTATAAGCTTGTCATGAATTTCACTCACACAGTATTCCCGTGAAGCACATAGGGCCATTACCCTGTTCAGTAATGATTTAAATAGCTCATTTTCATCCATTTTTTATCCCTTTGGCGATACGTTCTTTCCCGTTTATATCTTTGACTACAGTAGCGCCGGTCAGGCCATGAATTCTCATCAGCCGGAGAATCTCATTTCCGAATGCTTCATTGATTTCCAGATAGATCTTTGAACCCGGAGCAGTAGTTTTATCCATACGTTCAAGAATGGCCCTGTAGAAAATCAGCGGGTCGGAATCGGAAACAAACAGAGCTGTATGCGGTTCAAATCCGAGAACATTTTTATGCATGAGCTTCATCTCGGAATGCCTTATATACGGCGGATTGCTTACAATTATCCCGGAGCCTGCATCAGGGTGGTTTCCGGGAGCAAGTATATCATCAGGAAAGAATCTGATCCTTACATTGTTGATCTCTGCATTTTCCAAGGCTATCTTTAGTGCTTCCTCTGAAATATCCGTGGCAATGACCTCAGAATCCGGGAAGTTACTTGCCAATGCAATTGCAATACAACCTGATCCGGTTCCGAGATCTGCTATTTTCCCTTTAAAACCCTTGTTTTCATGTATAATAAGATCGACCAGCTCTTCAGTTTCGGGTCTTGGGATGAGGGTTGCTCCGTTCAACCTGATCCTGCATCCGTAGAATGTTGTTTCTCCCAGAGCATATTGAACCGGTCTGCCGGTTCTCAGTTCTGAGCAGATTCTGACAATTTCATTTGCCTCGCCGGCTGTTATTCCGGTATCATCAAGGTAAAGCCTGTGCAATTGTTCAATTCCTGATACTGAGGCTGTGACAATTTTTGTTATGGCACTAATCTCTTCAGGGGGATATATTCCGGCAAGTTCCCCGGACATATAAATCCTGATATCTTTAATTGTTTGTATCTTGACAGCCATAATCCAAATTTAGCATTTTCGGAGGAATGGCAGAGGCCTGCGATATCAAATATATGAGAAGGTGCCTGGAACTGGCATCCAAGGCAGAAGGCATGACATATCCTAATCCGATGGTTGGTTCGGTTATTGTTCATGATGGACTGATTATTGGTGAAGGGTATCATCTGAGATCAGGAGGACCACATGCGGAAGTTATTGCGATTAATTCCGTGTCAGACAGGCAGAAGCTGAAAGAGAGCACTCTTTATGCCAGTCTGGAGCCCTGTTCTCATTTCGGCAAAACGCCTCCCTGCGCTGATTATATCATATCGTGTTCTATCCCCAGAGTGGTGATTGGAACCACGGATTCAAATGAGAAAGTATCAGGAAAGGGAATCTCCAGGTTGCAGGAAGCAGGGTGTGAAGTGACAGTGGGAGTTCTTGGGGATGAATGCAGGTGGTTGAACAGGCGCTTCTTTACATACCATGAGAAAAAGAGGCCCTATATTATTCTTAAATGGGCCAGTAGCTCTGACGGTTATATCGATCTGATCAGAACCGGAGAAATGAAAGCCGAACCAAACTGGATAACCGGCCAAGCTGAAAGATGTCTTGTGCATAAATGGAGGTCAGAAGAGCAGTCGATACTTGCAGGCGGAAATACAGTAAGAACGGATGATCCGGGGCTGAATGTCAGGTTCTGGACCGGCAGGAATCCATTGAAGATCATACTGAGCGGATCGGGTAACATTCCATCTGAAGCGGCTGTTTTTAATGAAGAGGAGAAGATTCTTCTTTTCACCGGAAATACCGGGGTAAAGCTGCCAGGCGTCGATACAGTTTTAATTTCTGCCGGATTGCCTGCAGGTATGCAGATTATGGCACACCTTTATAAAGAAGGAATCCAGTCACTGTTTATCGAGGGAGGAGCAGCAGTCCTGAATCATTTTATTTCAAACGATTTGTGGGATGAAGCAAGAATATTCACCGGAGATAAGCACTTCCGGGACGGGGTAAAGGCCCCTGAGATAGCAGGAACAGTGAAGGAGAAAGTCCGTTTTGGACAGAGTTCACTGGAGATACTTATCAATGAAAAACCAGCCTGAAGATGAAGTTATCAGGGTTACCACATACTCAGGAAGTAATATGATCAAAATGCGGAAGAGGTATTATTACATCAGATTTTACATGCTTTGTCCGGATCATTCTCCCATGCATCTTCTCCGGTAAGTAATGTCATAACCTGTTCAGGAGTGGAGGCTGTCTGCCATATTTTTCTGTGTTCGCTCAGGAGGAAGTTCTCATCAACCATGTGATTGAAAAAGGAGATTAATGAGTTGTAAAATCCCAGGGAATCGAGGATTATAATCTTTCCGTGAAAGAGCCCGAGTTGTTTTAGAGTGATCGCTTCCGCGAGTTCCTCCAGCGTTCCTACTCCTCCAGGCAGTGCAATGACTGCATCGGCCATTGAAAACATGGTCTTTTTTCTTTCCCCCATGTCATTCGTAACAATCATCTCATTAACCTCGGAATGGTGCCAGCCCTGTTCTTTCATAAAGGACGGGATCACACCGGTTATCGTTCCATTGTTTCTGATAACGGTATCAGCGATCTTACCCATCAGGCCGATACCGCCTCCGCCAAAAACAATATCAATGCCTGCGCCGGAGAGAAGCCTTCCGAGCTCGGAAGCATCTTCTGCATAGGCTTTTTGCAGGCGGCTGCTGGAAGATGCGAAAATACAGACTCTCATTGGTGAAGGTATTGAGGTAAACGATATTATTGTCTCCCCTGGACAGGGAGAATTTTGCCTGAGTGTGTCCGGTGTGCATAACCCGGTGCTACATCTCAGGCGACTTGCAAGGATACGGAATTCTGACTATTGAAAAGATGCCGGGCCGGAACTTAAAGCGCTAAATGAGGGCGTTGAGTTTTGTCAGGAAATTGTTCTTGGGAACTGCTCCGACCTGCTTGTCTGCTATTTTGCCCTCCTTGAAGAAAAGGACGGTCGGTATATTCCTGATACCGAACCTGGCTGCAACATTCGGGCTGTTGTCAACATCGCATTTAACGACAAGAGCTTTTCCCGAATATTGTTCGGCTATTTCTTCAATGATAGGAGCGATCATTCTGCAAGGGCCGCACCATTCTGCCCAGAAATCAACAACCACTGGTTTATCTGATTTGATCACAACCTCGTCAAAATTGCTGTCATTTACCTCTTGAGCCATTTTCAAAATATTTAGTTATGTATAGTTTCAGTCACAAAGATAGCTAATTAACTTTAAAATCTATTGAAGGGTGGTCTTCCAGGTACGATATTAGTTCATTGTTCAGTCGTACCCTTAAAGTCCTCGAGAACATAGGCAGAGACACCCTGTCGTCAGCGTCAATAAATAGGAATCTGAGTTCTGTGTCACCCTTATTGGCAAGAATCAGTTCCTTGAGTTCCCTGATCATCTCATTGTTTATATTTTCAGGATTGATCTTCAGCGTAACGGATTTGACAAGTTCATCCTTCACACTCGACAACAGGTTAATGTTTTTAATTTTAAATTCGATCTCATCTTCCCTGAATGGCCTTTTCTGAACTCTTCCCTTTACAAGAAGATAGTACCCGATTGTGAAGTATTTACTATTCTCGATATAATCCTTATCGAACTGCATGAATCTGAAGGAATCGGTGTAATCCTGAAGAGTGAAGGATCCGTATGGTTTGCCATTCTTGCTGATGCCGTTTCTTGAATCGGTGACCATTCCGGCAACGACCACTTCCCTGTCGAGGTAATCTCTGAGGTTCTGCAGATCAGCGAGTGTAGCTGTAGTAAAGGTGTTGATCTCCAGTCTGAAATCATCGAGAGGGTGAGAAGAAAGGTAGATACCTATCACTTCTTTTTCCCTGTTCAGTTTTTCAAGTTTTGGCCAGTCGGGGCAGGCGGAGGGTTCCGGCCTGACCATATCGAATCCGCCTGATTCACCGAAAAGTGATTGTTGGCTTGAGTTCTTTACCGATTTCGCGTTATTGCCGTATCTGATTAGACTTTCTATATAGCTTGAGCCCCGGGTATCGAGGGAAAAGTACTGAGCCCTGCTTATTTCTGAGAAACAATCGAATGCACCGGCCACAGCCATAGCTTCAAGATTCTTTTTATTCAGGGAATTCAGATTGACCCTTTCCACCATGTCATAAATATTATCGTATACGCCGTTTTTTTCTCTTTCCTCAATCAGTTGTAAAACAGCGCTTTCGCCAACACCTTTAATAGCTCCGAGACCAAACCTGATATTACCATCCTTATTTACAGTGAACATCACATTACTCTCATTCACATCGGGTCCGAGCACCTCCATGCCCATCCTCCTTGTCTCATCCATGAAAGTGGTAATCTTTTTCAGATCGTTGATATTGCGGCTGAGTACGGCAGCCATGTATTCAGCCGGAAAGTTGGCTTTAAGATAACCGGTCTGGTATGCTACAAGGGCGTAGCAGGTTGAATGGGATTTATTGAAAGCATACTGTGCAAACGCTTCCCAATCAGACCAGATTTTATTGACCGTGCTCTCATCGTATCCTTTTTTACTGCAACCATCTATGAATTTGACTTTCATCTCATCCATTATGGAGCGTTTCTTTTTACCCATAGCCTTCCTGAGGGAATCGGCCTGGCCTTTAGTGAAGCCTGCCAGAGCCTGCGACAGGAGCATCACCTGTTCCTGATAAACAGTTATTCCGTATGTGTCCTGCAGGTATTGTTCCATTACAGGAATAGGATATTCGATCTTCTCCTGTCCGTGTTTTCTCTTGATAAACTGCGGGATATATTCCATGGGCCCGGGTCTGTAAAGGGCATTCATGGCAATAAGGTCCTCCAGTCTGTTGGGTTTAAGCTCCTTGAGGTATCTTTTCATTCCTGATGATTCAAACTGGAATATCGCAGTTGTCTCACCGTTGCTGAAGAGTTCGTATGTTTTTCTGTCGTCAGTGGGAATATGGTCGATATCTATCTCAATACCCCGTGATTTCTTTATATTATTAACTGCATCCTTTATGATTGACAGGGTTTTGAGTCCGAGGAAGTCCATTTTCAGAAGTCCCACAGACTCCACGTGGCTGCCATCGTACTGAGTGGCATAAAGATCGGTATCTTTTGCCGTACAGAGAGGTATGTAGTTATCGAGAGAGTCTTTGCCGATTATTATTCCGCACGCGTGCACACCGGTCTGTCTGACTGATCCTTCCAGAACAGCGGCATACTTAAGCGTTTGCGCGATAAGTTTGTTTGAGGATTCTTTTTCCTTTGCCAGTTCAGGAACTTCGGCATATGCATCAAGAAGGCTTATTCCAGGGCGTTCAGGCACGAGTTTTGCCAGTCTGTCGGCATCCGGAAGCGGCAGTTTCTGTACCCTGGCAACATCCCTGATAGCCATTTTGGCAGCCATTGTACCGAATGTGATGATATGAGCCACTTTATCGTGCCCGTATTTGTTCACAACATACCGGAGTACTGCTTCCCTGCCGTCTTCATCGAAGTCGATGTCGATATCCGGCATGGAGATCCTGTCGAGGTTGAGGAACCTTTCAAACAGGAGGCCGTATTTAATAGGATCGATATCTGTTATATGCAGGCAGTAAGCTACAGCAGAACCGGCTGCTGAACCCCTTCCGGGTCCGACCGATACCCCCATTTCCCTGGCAGCATGTAAAAAATCCTGGACAATGAGAAAGTAACCCGGGAATCCCATCTTTGCTATCATTTCAAGCTCGAAATCCAGCCTTTCGGTCTGTTCAGTGGTAGGAGTTCCCCAGCGTTCCCCGGCGCCTTTGTAGGCAAGATGACGAAGATATTCATCCTTGCTGCTGAATCCTTCGGGGACGTCAAACTCGGGCATGATCGGATCATGATCGAGCTTATAGGTTTCTATCTTTTCTACAAGGCCGGCCACGTTGTCTACAGCGTCAGGGATGTCGCTGAATATCTTGTGCATCTGTTCCTCGCTCTTGATATATTCCTGTTTGGAATACCTCAGCCTGTTCGGATCATCGAAATCCTTGGCAGTATTGATACATATCAGCCTGTCATGAGCCTCGGCATCGTCGGCATTTATAAAATGGACGTCGTTGGTGGCTATGATCCTGACGTTGAATTTTACTGAAAATTTTTTCAGTACTTCAATAACTTTCTGTTGCAGGGGAAAGGCTGTCCTGTCGGCTTCAGGATCATAAGTTTCATGTCTCTGTATCTCAAGATAAAAATCTTCACCGAAGATATCGAGGTATGTTTTGAGGGCGTTTTCTGCCCCGGTCATGGTACCATGAAGGATCTCGTCCTGTATTTCTCCCGCCAGGCAGGCGCTGGATGCGATCAGACCCTCTCTGTGTTTCCTGAGGAGTTCCTTGTCTATCCGTGGTTTATAATAGAATCCCCGTATCCAGGCAACCGATACAAGTTTGACAAGATTCTTGTAGCCGGTAAGGTTTTTTGCAAGAAGAATAAGATGGTCGCCCGAGCGGTCCTCTTTACCACTGGCGTCTTCGAGTGTCCTTTTTGCAACATACATTTCACAACCGATGATCGGTTTTACGCCTTTCTTGGTGGCAAAATTATGGAACTCTTTTACCCCGAACATGTTCCCGTGATCGGTTATTGCCACTGCTGTCATGCCAAGCTCCTTCACCCTGTCCATCAGAAGCGGAATATTCGATGCTCCATCAAGGATAGAGTACTGGGTATGAACGTGTAAGTGAACAAATCCTGCCATGGGAAACAAACAGATTATTGGTTAGACCGATCACAAAAATACGCAAAATTGAATTACTCTCCCGGATGATTTATAAACTGTTTAAAACTTACAGCTGTTGCCTGAAAACTTCAAAATGTTAAGCAGGAGAGCTGGTTTGTCGATTGATTGAAATATTCAGCTCCTGTTTACATTATTTTGTTAATGTGACCTTAAAACCATTTACTGATACAGGGAATTTGGATCAATTCCTTCAGTTGATTATTAACCTAAACTATGAGCTATGAGAAAACTTCTCTTAATGTTTTTGTTCATCTGCGGTGCATGGCTGTCTGTATTTGCCCAGCAGAGGAACCTTACGGGTACCGTTTCCTCTTCTGTTGCAGGAGAGGGGCCTCTTGCCGGAGTGACGATATCCGTTAAAGGCACCACAACCGGTACCATAACAGATGCAAATGGAAAATTTTTCCTGAATATTCCGGCAGGGTCAGGTACTCTGGTAATTTCATATATCGGGATGAAAACCACCGAGGTTGAGATAGGCAGCCAGACTGAACTGAAGATAATTCTTGAGCCTGATGTTAAGAGCCTGAACGAAGTTGTTGTGACTGCACTTGGTATTTCGAGGGAAAAGAAAGCCCTGGGATATGCAGTTCAGGATGTCAAAAATGATGTGATTGAGAGAACAGGCAACACCGATTTTGCAGGTGCGATGCAGGGTAAGCTTGCAGGTATTGAGATCAAACCTTCGAGTGGAATGCCCGGTGCATCATCGCAGATCGTGATACGTGGCGCCCGTTCTTTCACCGGTAATAACACTCCATTGTATGTTATTGATGGGATGCCGGTATCGTCTAATGCAGATATCCAGACAGGCGCGGGAGGAAATTTTTCGCTCGCAGGTGATGGTGTTACCGGATCAGATATATCAAACAGGGCTGTTGATATTAACCCTTCGGATATTGAGAGTATTAACATCCTGAAGGGGCAGGCTGCGGCTGCTCTGTATGGTATCAGGGCATCAAATGGGGTTATAATCATTACCACCAAGAGTGGAAAAAGCAACTCGGTCGGAAAACCGGTTATTTCGTTCACGCATACCAGCAGCTTGTCAAGGATATCACGCTCTCCTGAGTTTCAGACAAAGTATGCCCAGGGATTGTATGGGAGCTATGTGCCAAATGCTTCGATGTCGTGGGGTCCGAAGATCACCGATCTTCCGGATGATCCGACATATGGGGGCAATCAGAACGGTCACCCTGGGAAATACTATGTGCCGCAACTTGCGCTGGCACAATATGATGATCCTTGGGTAGAACCAAAGGTATTCAATAACTGGAAGGATTTTTTCCGTACAGGTTATTCCTCCACTACAAATATAACTGCCAGTCAGGCAACGGAATCGGGTAATTTTTCCCTCGGTCTTACCCATACCTCCCAGACAGGGATAGCTCCCTCAACAGGAATGACAAGGTGGAATGGAAAGGCAAATGCGGAAAGGAAACTCAATAGGAATTTTGTCACTGGGTTCACCTCAAATTTCTCAAAGACAGACATTGACAAGCTTCCCACCGGGAACGATGCAGCTCTTGCAGGTGTTATGGCCGCTCCGCCCAGCTACAATCTGAAGGGTTATCCGAATCATATTCCCGGGGATCCCTATACCGAAATTTATTACCGGTCAGTCGTCGCCTACGATAATCCCTACTGGGCAATTGATCATTTCACATTCAACGAAAAGACCGATCGTTTCTTCGGCAACAGCTATGTAAACTTTCAGTCAAAAATGAAGGATAACATGATCCTCAAGGTGAAATACCAGCTTGGGATAGATACCTACACCACTAATTTTCAGGATATCTTTGATTATGGACACAACGGCAGTGCAGGGATGTTGGACAATTACGGATTGACATCGTCGACAGTTAACTCACTTCTTACTGCCGATTATAGCTGGAAGATCAGTCCCGGTTTAAGCTTCAGCGCCATGCTGGGCAATGAGTTTAACCAGGGCCGCCTCAAGACTTACTCGGAGCATGGGGAGAATTTCAACTTCGGAGGCTGGCCGCATATCAAGAATGCAAATATTGTTACAGCCGACGAATCCAAAGGAAAGGACCGGACAGTAGGGTTCTTTGGCAGCATGTCACTCGACTGGAGATCGATGATCTTCCTGAATGCCACAGGAAGAAATGATATAGTCTCAACCATGCCGACTAATAACAGGACATTCTTCTATCCTTCAATTTCCCTGAGTTTTATCGCCTCTGAACTTGAAGCTGTTAAAAACATCCAGTCGATATCACTGGCCAAGTTCCGTTTTTCGTATGCTGAAGTCGGTCAGGCAGGAACATATTACAGGAATTACTTCACAAGGCCTGATTATTCCGGCAGCTGGTGGTCGGGATCACCGATACAGTATCCTGTCAACGGTATTAACTCATACATACCCAATAATATTCAGTTCGATCCAAACCTCAAGCCGCAGAATACAAAATCGTTTGAGTTCGGGGGAGAACTGAGATTCTTCCAGAACAGGGTAGGGATTGATTACACGTTTCAAAGCAGAATGTTGTTGATCAGATTTTCACAGTACCGCTGGCCGGATCGACAGGTATCCGTCAACTGCTGATGAATGGAGGAAAGGTTCATACCTTGAGCCATGAAATTGTACTTAATCTGATTCCGGTGGTAAGTAAAGATTTCCAATGGGATCTGAGTATTAACTTTTCCAGGATCAGAAACGTTGTAGACGAACTCGCTCCGGGGGTGGAGAACATCAGTCTCGGAGGATTTGACACACCTCAGGTAAGAGCCAGCATAGGAGGTACCTATCCTGTTCTCTATGGTGTATCATTTGCTAGAGACACGAAGGGACATATTATTGTAGAAGATAATCCCGGTGCATGGAATCACGGGATGCCAAAGATCGGTCCGCCTGCAGTGATCGGTTCGGTGTCACCCGACTTCATACTGGGCGGCACCAATAACTTCAGATTCCGCAACTGGTCACTCAGCGCCCTGTTCGAATGGAAATGCGGCGGTGAAATGTATTCGGGCAGTAATGGCCTGCTGGATCTCTATGGTAAGTCCAAAAGGACCCTCGACCGGGAATCCACATTCATCTATAAAGGCGTCAAACCTGACGGCACTCCGAATGATATTGTAAGAGGCGGACCAAATGACCCTGATGCGGTTGAGGACCTGTATGTTAATATCCTGACCAATATCGATGAATATGCTGTATATAACAACTCCTTTGTCAAGCTGCGTGAGCTTTCACTGAGATATAAGCCATCGAAGAAATTATTCAACTCAGTTGATCTGGGAGTATCAGTATTTGCCAGAAATATCCTGATCTGGTCGGCACTGTCCAATTTTGATCCTGAGTCAAGTCAGGGGAACACCAATATGGCGGGCGCATTTGAGATATTTTCAATGCCTCAGACCACCAGTTACGGATTCAATCTGGATATAACCTTTTAATTCATCAGATCATGAAAAAAATAAAATTATTACTGTCTGCAGTTTTGATGATAGTTATATGCGGTTCATGCTCGGAATCGATTATGGATAAGATCAATAATAATCCCAATGACCCGAGCGATCTTTCATCAAGGCTGGTAATCACGGATGCAATGACGAGTTCGGCATTCTCGGTCACAGGAACTGATTTTGCATTTTATTCGTCTATCTTTATAGAACATAATACCGGTATTTATAATCAGTTTTACAATGCCGAAATCAGGACAGTGGAACCAACAAGTTCTTCTACTTACAACAATACCTGGAACGCGGTATACCAGACACTTTACACTCTGAAGATCGTTATTGGCAAATGCGCTGAAGGCGGTTCGGAGGAGGGTAATTATCATACTCTGGGCATTGCACAGATACTCACAGCATATAATCTCGCGGTTCTTACCGATTTAATGGGGGATGTGCCGTGGAGTGAAGCGCTCAAGCCGGGAGTGATCTACACACCCAAACTCGACAAACAGCAGGATATCTACACGGACATTTTCAAATTGCTGGATGATGCGATAACAAACCTCGGCAAGGAAACAGTTTTTCCTTCACTTGGAACACAGGATCTGATATACGGAGGAGATATAAGTCGCTGGAGGAAATTTGCCTGGGGCCTGAAAGCACGATATACCATGAGATTTTCACTTAAGAATCCGAAATATCAGGATGTTATTAATTTTGCCGATCAGTCGTTTGAATCAGCTGACGAGCAGGCTCAGTTTAATTATAATGGTACAACCACAACCAGTCCTTTTTACAGGCTTTACCAGGACAGGGATTATTTTGGCGTCAGTCAGAGTCTGCACAATAAGCTCGTGGAAAGGAGCGATCCGAGAGATAATGTATTTTTTATTCCTTTTCCCGGTACCGGGAGCGATATTATTTTTGCTCCGAACGGCACTACTAATCAGGTTCAGGGTTATTACTCAATTTCAGGTATTAGCAACATCACTGCGCCTACATATCTTCTCAGTTATCATGAGATTGAATTTCTTAAAGCCGAAGCCTATGTCAGGCTGAACAATCTTTCCCTGGCAGATACAGCGCTGAGGAAGGGGGTAACTGCTGCTTTTCAGAAGGTGAATATCGGTATGACAGGTGACCAGGCGGATACTTATTTTGAAACCAGGGTCCGTCCGAAATTCAATACTTCTCCGTTATCGGAAGTGATGGTCCAGAAATACCTGGCCTTTTATGAAGAAGAGGCCATCGAGGCATATAATGACTACAGGAGGCTGGAAGCGATGGGAGACCATGTTATCATCCTTGAGAATCCCAAAAATACCACAAAGTTTCCACACAGATTCACATACGGCTCGGAAGACGTGACAACTAATTCCAATGTCAGGGAAGCATATGGTGACGGCACCTACGTGTATAGTGAAAAAGTCTGGTGGGAAGGCGGGACTCGCTGAACTATCTGTAAAATGTTCAACTTTATAAGAGAGTAATATGAAAAGTATAAATATTATAGGGTCAATTGTGGCCCTCATCTTGATGCTCCTTGCTTGTGAAAAAGCCAAGGACCCTGCCGGTGAGAGAAACAAATCCTTTGTTCCGACCATTTCGGATCTGAATCCCGGCATTTTTGATTCCAAGGATCTGCAGAATTCATATGTGCAGTTCACGATCGATTTTCCGGAAGGACAGAAGGCGGATAAAGTCACGATTGTAGGATCGCGCGGGACAGATATGCAAAGGGTGGTCATTACTGAAGCTAGCACTTTCCCGGTTACTGTAAAAATAGAGTCTGCTGATGTTGCACAAAAGCTGGGTATCCCGCTTGAACAGATTGCTAACGGAGATATCTTTATTATCGAGCTCCTGACCACATTAGATGGACGTACAACCCGGTCCAATGCCGTTTTGAATATCAGTGTGGCATGTGCTTACAACAGCCTTCTGGCATGGGGAAGCTATCATTCCGTATCGTCAGAATGGGAGTCGGAAGGCAATATTACCATAACTGCCGATCCACAGGACCCATACACTGTATTTGTTTCCGGGCTTCAGACAATTGAAGGCTTAAACGAGGATCATGGCCCTCTTCCCATGCACATTGATCCTGTGACATTTGCTGTTACTGCCGATGTAACATTGCTCGCCTCCGACTACTTTGGATATGGTGCTTCAACATTTTCAGGAACCGGACAGTACAATTCCTGTGACGGGTCGTACGTTATGAATTTTAACATTTCCATCGGAGCTTATGGCAGCCAGGGCATCTTCCGTTATAATTTCACGCGTAATCCATGAATCGCCTCAAAGTGCCAACACGGTTTATTTAAACCTGCTTACATTTGTTCAATAAATTAATTACTATTATCTTTGCACCCACATTTTTTAAATACAGGTTAAATAAAAGCGTAAAAATTAATGGCAGTTAGAATCAGATTAGCTAGAAAAGGCCGTAAGAAACTGGCCTACTACCACATTGTGGTTGCAGATAGCAGATCGCCACGGGATGGCAGATATATTGAAAAGATCGGGGCATACAATCCGGTCACTAATCCGGCCACTATCGAACTTGATTTCGATAAGGCTCTGGGTTGGCTGCAAAATGGCGCATTACCTACAGAAACCTGTAGGGCTATCCTGTCTTATAAAGGTGTTCTTTTGAAAAAGCATCTTCTTGATGGAGTAAAAAAGGGTGCATTTGATGAAGCTGAAGCAAACAGGCGTTTTGAGGAATGGATGAAGCAGCAGGAAATCAAGATTGAAACAAAAATCTCAGGTCTTGAAAAGTCCCGGGAGAGCGAAGTTGGCAAAAAACTTGCTGCCGAGAAGAAGATCAACGAGGAAAGAATTGCGAAGATCGCCAAACGGAATGCTGAACTTGCAGCCCAGGAAGCTGCACAGAACGAGGCAGCGTCAGCTCCGGAATCAGCAACAGAAGCGCCTGCAGGTGAGGCCGCTCCGGTTGCCGATCAGCCCCAGGAATAACGCAGCTCAAGGATCAGCGATCCTATGGCTTACAGCAAGGGCATATTAATCGGACAGGTAACCAGGGTTATTGGTTTTGAAGGTGCAGTTGCTGTTAAACTTGAACGGGGTTTTTCAGAAAAAATACCAGATATGGAATCGGTTTTCCTTGAAATAGAAGGGAAACCGGTTCCTTTTTTTATAGAATATTCAGAGTATTCCGGCGGGGATATTCTTAAGTTTAAGTTTGAAGGATATAATTCACCGGATCTGTCCGGTGAATTTATCGGATGCAATGTCTTTATGACCTCTTCGGGAGAAGAAATAACGGAGGATGGCGATCCTGAAATCCTTATAGGTTATTCGGTCCTCACATCCGCTGATATTCTGATTGGAACCATTACCGGGGTCATTCCGAACCCCGCCCAGATTCTTCTGTCTGTTGATACTGATTCAGGCAGAAATATTCTTATCCCTTTGCACCAGGATCTGATAGTGAGGGTCGACAGGAAAAAGAAACGTCTGAAAATGAACATACCTGACGGCCTTCTGGAAATAAACTGAGCCTGTTTAAATTTTCCATGCAGCCATTTCGGAAAAGTTACGTCTTTTCATAGTACAGAGTGAAATAATTTAATTCAGGTTACTATGAAAGAAGGTTTGTTTTTACTGTTATTTATCTCATCAATGGGATTGACCGTAGCTGCTGCGGGCCGTCCTGAGTCCGTAAAGGAAACACGGAGGGTATCTGGTTTCAATAAGATCAATTTCGGTGTCGCCGGTGATCTTTACATCAGTTTTGGACAGGAGTTCAAGGTTGAACTGGAAGGTGATAAATCTTTGCTGGAAGAGATCAGTACTGAAGTTTCCGGTGGAAAACTGACGATCAGGAAGGACACCTGGCACTCATTCAGTAACCAGAAAGTTGTTGTATATGTGACCATGCCCGAAATTAAAGGGCTTGGAGTATCGGGTTCAGGTAAGGCAGAGCTCAGGGAACCCGTAAAAGCTGACGAGCTTGATCTTTCTGTCAGTGGCAGCGGGAGGATATTAACTACCGACCTGAAACTGGGCAGCCTCAATGTGGAAATCTCAGGTTCAGGTAATGTGATTATTGGCGGGAGCGGTGAAGCTGCAAAAGCTGATGTAAGCATCAGTGGTTCCGGTAATTTTGACGGAGAACCAATCAGGGTGTCCAACGCGCATTTCAGTATTTCAGGAAGCGGGAGTTCCAGGTGTAACGTCACCGAAAATCTAGAAGCGCGTGTTTCAGGAAGCGGGAGCGTGACCTATACCGGCAACCCGAAAGTTGACGCCAGGGTCTCAGGTTCCGGCAGGGTAAGATCGAAGTAATTATTTTCTTATAATCTTAATGGTACCGTCTGGGTTTAGTTTGATGACAGGAGAGGATTTGAATTTTCTTCTGTCATCCTGGCGGTATTTTACGACATGATCAACAGCCTGTATAATACTTTCATCAATATCCTGAAAACATCCGGGTGAAGGCATTCCCCCCTTATTGGCTGATGTTGACACAATGGGCTTTCTGAATCTGCCTATCAGCTCACGGCAGAACTCGTCATGACAGACTCTAATGCCTACCGACCCGTCTTCACCGCATACTCCTGCAGTAAGGTTTTTCCCCGACGGATAAATGATGGTCAGCGGGCCATCGCTGACTTCCATGAGCTGCCATGCGATCTCAGGAATATCTTTGACATAGCGTTCTGTCATGGCTTCATTATCGGTCAGTATAAGGAGGCTCTTTCCCGCTTCCCTCGATTTGATCCTGAAAATCTTTTCCACTGCGGCAGTATTTGTCGGATCACACCCGAGGCCCCAGATAGTATCTGTCGGATAAAGAATGACCCCTCCCGCTCTCAATACTTCCAGCGACCTGACAATGTCTTCCCTGAAATTATCTTCCGGAATACTATTCATCTTTTGACTGAAAAAGGTTATACCGGGATATCATGTTCCCTTAATGCTTCATTAAGCGATGTCTTCTTATCGGTCGACTCTTTTCTCAGCCCGATGATCAGTCCGCAGGGCACACTGAATTCTCCCGCAGGGAATTTCTTTACATATGACCCCGGAATGACCACTGACCGGGGCGGTACATACCCTTTGTACTCAGTTCTTGTCTCCGTGGTAACATCAATTATCTTGGTACTGTTGGTTATAACCACATTTGCACCGAGTACGGATTCCCTTCCGACATGCGCTCCTTCCACTACAATGCATCTTGATCCAATGAAGCAGTTGTCTTCAATGATTACCGGTGCAGCCTGGACCGGTTCGAGTACACCTCCTATGCCAACTCCTCCGCTGAGGTGGACATGCTTTCCTATCTGGGCGCAAGAACCGACGGTGGCCCAGGTATCGACCATCGTTCCTTCATCAACATAAGCTCCGATGTTGACATAAGAAGGCATCATGATCACTCCTTTCGAGATATATGCTCCATATCTGGCCAACGCGTGGGGAACTACTCTTACCCCGAGAGCGGCGTAATCTTTTTTAAGGGGGATTTTATCATGAAATTCGAATGGGCCTACATTTATGGTCTCCATTTTCCTGAGAGGGAAATACAGGATGACAGCTTTTTTGATCCATTGGTTTACAATCCATCCGTCTGAAGATGGTTCAGCTACCCTGATGATTCCTCTGTCAAGAAGGCTGATGGTTCTGGTGATCTCCTCCTGAACAGCAGGATCGCTCAGCAGCGATCTGTTGTCCCATGCTTTTTCAATAAGATCTTTGTTGATAGAATCCATTTTAAATTTTTCTGCAAAAGTAATAAATGTGGGACAGATTGATTCAGCAAAGGAGATGAGATATTACGAAGGAATTATTCAAAGTTGTTCCAAGTATGCAATATTTTTATTAAATTTGAATAGAAGGTGTGCTAAGAGAAGTTGGGTATCTTTCCCGAGGTAATGTTCTTTTTTTTAAAAATAGAGACCATGAGCAAGTACATTTATTTAACAAGCAACCCGGAGGCCTTAGTCGCTTCCATGCTCCCGCCCGAAAATTTTGGTCAGTATATGTCGACAGGGACCAAAAAGAAAAACAAAGGTCAGACTGTATTTTTTGAGATTGATTTGCCGTCAATCGAGCACCTGATTGACACAAAGAGCATGGAAAAAAGGTGTGTTGCCAAGGCAGACGGGAGTCCTAAGAGCTCTGTTTACCTGTCGGTTTACAGGGTACTTGAAATGCTGCCGTTAAAATCATTCAGGAGTCTTTATCTTACTACAGACAGTGGGATTGTGCTTGAGCTGAAAAAATCGGAGTATGACATATCTAAAGAGACTTCGAATGCCCTGCATCTTTATCAGGAGCTTACTCCTGTCAGTCCTATGGTTGCAAGCAGCCTGCCTCCTTCAGTTTTTCTTAAGAAGCTGACGGATGGTTCATTAACCATCAATTTGCCAAAGCTCTTTTTTGTGGATCTCAAGCTAGGGGATCTTGCTAATGAACCGCTCCTGGGATCGGCCGAACACCTGCCTTACTCAAATATCGGGCATTTGCGTGATTGCCTGGAGATTGTTAACGGAGAGTATGAGAAACATATGAAGACTGTTAACAGGATCTTTACAGGTGAGTTGCTCTACAGGACCATTGAAACAGGGTTTTGGGTAGGTTCGGGTGATGAGCTTATTTTCTATCCATATCCAAGGATGGCGGAACTGGAATTGAACAACTATAATTTTTTCAGAGCCATTTGATTTTTTCTTCCTTCGGGAGGAACTCAGGGAATATTATTAAGCAATCAGGGATTTTTACTTTAGAATGTTTCTAAATGTTAAAAATCCCTAATTGTTTTTTATTATACCCTATTGTATATGTAAATCTGTTCTATATTTGCAACTTCCGAAAAATTGTTCTTTTTCATCCATTTTCGGGTAAAAATTTTGGTGATTGTATGAGCAGTATTAAGGAGTCGGCAATTCTTCACTTTAATATGCCGGCAATAGCACTTCGAAAAAAACGTTAATAACTATATCTGAATGGACCATAAATATTGATTAATGAAGTAGAATCATCAGGAGTTAATGTTTTAATTTTGGATTTTTTGAAGAAGTATTGTAACGGTAAATCTTGTTAATTAAAATACTTGAATATGACAGCCAATCTGATTAACGTTGTAAGTGCATTTGACAGCTTGGGCGGGGCCATGGTTTCATCTCAGGCACTACCTGTGGAACATGCGCCAGAAGCGACATCCCTGATTGACATTATCATGAAAGGCGGGATAATAATGATCCCTATAGCCATTCTGTCAATAGCGGCTCTTTATGTATTCATTGAGAGATACCTGACAATCAGGCGTCATGTCAGTGACGATGTAGGTTTTATGAACAGTATTCACACATACATCCTGAGCGGTAATACGGAATCTGCACTGGCTTTATGCAGAGGAACGCAGAAGCCGGTTGCCAGGATGATAGAAAAAGGAATTTCCAGGCTCGGGAAACCGATCAAGGAGATTGAAGAATCTATCGAGATTGCCGGAAAGTTCGAGGTATATGAAATGGAAAAGAACATACAGATACTTGCGGTAATAGCAGGTATAGCGCCAATGTTTGGCTTTCTTGGAACCATCATCGGCGTTATCAAGATTTTCTATAATATTTCAATGACCAGTGATGTCAGTATCGGATCGGTATCAGCAGGACTTTACACGAAGATGGTTACCAGTGCTGCCGGGCTTATCGTTGGTATTTTTGCTTATGTAGGCTATCACTGGCTCAATCTTATCCTCAATAAGGCTATTCATCAGCTTGAATGGAATGCAATGAACTTCATTGATCTGCTTAAAAGCCCCTCCAAATGATTGAGCTTAGGAAAAAAAAGGATCTTACCGCTGAGGTTTTCACGGCTTCTATGAACGACATAATGTTCTTTCTCATGTTGTTCTTTATTCTTATCTCAACCCTTCTCAATCCGAGCATGATAAGGGTTTCTCTTCCAAGTTCAAGGAGCAGCCAGTCGATCCAGAAGAAGGAGATTAATCTCACGATGACAAAAGAAAAGTTATATTATGTTAATAATACTCAGGTCCAGTTTAGCGGGCTGGAAGAACAGCTGAAAAAGGAACTGGCGGCCACTCCTGAATCATTCATTATGTTAAGGTTTGATAATACGCTTCCGATACAGGATCTTGTTGATATCCTATCTATCGGGAGCCGGCTTAATTCAAAGATGATTATTGCAACAGCAAAAGAGAAGTAGGGTTATGGCGGAGATAGTACCGGGTATAATGTTGGATCTGTGTTTTTTTGAAGTATGTTGCACGTTAAAACTTTTTTAATTTAATGAGAACTTTTGTTTTGTCTTCTATTCTTAAGAATCTTAAGAAGTCTCTGATCAGCATCTGTCTGTTGCTGATTCCTCTTGTTGCCGGCGCAGCTGACGGGAAGGTACCGTCGGTAGGTTCGGTCAGGGTGGAGTTTATAATCTTTGCTTTAATACTTGTTGGAGTCGCTCTTTTTCATAAAGAGACATTCAAGGTAGCCCTGATAGGGTTGGCTGTACTGCTTGTATTCAAGTTTATTTTTGATCCGGGGTTTAATTTTATCGAACATCTTTTTGGTCAGACCAGCATGCATGACCAGCTACTTGACAAGAGCCTGCGGCAGGGTGAATGGGGAGTATTGATCAATCTGCTTGGTCTGTTGCTTGGGTTCTCCCTGCTTGCAAAAATATTTGAGGAATCCGGTATCCCCGAGGCTATTCCAAAGTATCTGCCTGGCGGATGGAAAGGACCGTTTATGCTTTTGATCTTCGTTACAGTGCTTTCCTCTTTTCTTGATAATATAGCTGCAGCCCTCATCGGCGGGACTATAGCAATAGTAATTTTCAGGAATAAAGTTCATATAGGTTATATAGCAGCGATAGTTGCTGCCAGCAATGCCGGTGGCAGTGGAAGTGTTGTCGGCGATACAACAACAACAATGATGTGGATAGACGGTGTCGCGGCTTTCAATGTTTTGCATGCTTATGTGGCAGCCTTAACAGCACTACTGTTCTTCGGATGGTTCGCGTCTCATCAGCAGAATAAATATCAGGAAATCTTCAAAGACCCTAACATAAAGGTAAGTGTTGACTGGAAGAAACTGTTCGTTGTTTTTCTGATGCTGATAGGTGCGATCCTTTCTAATTTTCTGTATGACATGCCTGCGTTGGGAGTATGGATAGCAATCCTGATTGGTATGTTGATAACTCCGATACCATGGAAAGAGATCCCGGAATCAATAAAAGGAACGATCTTCCTCCTCAGCCTTGTCTTCTGTGCATCGCTGATGCCGGTTGAGGATCTTCCGAATGCTTCATGGTTGACGGCTCTGATCCTTGGTTTCGTTTCAGCGGTATTTGATAATATACCTTTAACCAAGCTTTGCCTCGAGCAGGGTCACTATGACTGGGGTATGCTGGCCTATACTGTTGGATTCGGCGGATCAATGATATGGTTCGGCTCATCGGCAGGCGTTGCAATTACCAATAAATTCCAGGATGCGAGACATGTGGGCAAATGGATCAAAAGCGGCTGGCATGTTGCCGTGGCTTATGTTATAGGTTTCGCCATGCTCTTCTTTATCATGGGCTGGGAGCCTGCCGATAACAGAACACATAAAATTATTGATTGCCCTGTTCCTGGTTGCCCGATGGCTAACCAGCATCCGGCTTCAAAATGATCTGGTATGGATGTTATCCGGAGGGGAACTCCATATGCTTGATTTTTTTCAGATGAAACCAACAATACCAAATAATTTTTATTAATATCGTCCCCTCATTCTTAATAATATTTAAGAGCTTTGTTTAATATGGCTTGATAGGCGTTGATTATGACAAAATATTTACTTTCCAATTTGTTGAACATTTAAAACTTGATTTATGATTACTAGTTTATTCTGGATTGTTCCTATTTCAGCAGTCATGGCGTTACTTTTCGCCTGGATCTTCTACAAAGGTATGAAGAAACAGGAAGAAGGTACTGACAAGATGAAAGAGATTGCTGGATATGTTAGAGAAGGAGCTATGGCATACCTGAAGCGTCAGTATTCAGTTGTCGGTAAGGTGTTTATAATCCTTATCATTCTTCTAACGGTACTTGCTTACTTTGGGATTCAGAACCCCTTTGTCCCTGTAGCCTTTCTGACGGGAGGTTTTTTCTCAGGCTTGTGTGGTTATCTTGGCATGAAAACTGCAACCTATGCTTCCAACAGGACAGCATGGGCAGCCTCAAAATCGCTTAACAAAGGTCTCCAGGTTGCTCTCAGGAGTGGCGCTGTAATGGGACTTGTAGTTGTTGGATTCGGTCTTCTTGACATTGCATTGTGGTTTATTATTCTTAATAAGCTGGTGTTTACTCCTGAGCACATGGCAACAGGCCTGAAATTTTTAGGCCTCACCTTTGTTCATCCTGCTACTTCGGAGCACCAAAAACTTGTTGAGATAACTGCCGTTATGCTTACTTTCGGTATGGGCGCTTCAACACAGGCTCTCTTTGCACGTGTTGGTGGCGGGATCTTTACAAAAGCGGCTGATGTTGGAGCTGACCTTGTTGGTAAGGTGGAAGCTGGAATTCCCGAGGATGACCCCAGAAACCCGGCAACTATTGCTGATAACGTTGGAGACAATGTAGGAGACGTTGCTGGTATGGGCGCCGATCTTTATGAATCCTATGCAGGCTCTATTCTGGCAACCGCCGCGCTTGGCGCTGCATTACCTGTCATATCTGGTATGGATCAGATAACTGCGGTTATAGCACCCATGATTGTTTCTGCTATAGGAATTCTACTTTCGATTGCCGGAGTATATATGGTCAGAACTAAGGAATCTGCCACTCCCAAGGCTCTTTTAAGGGCTCTGCTTCTCGGAACCGGAGGAAGTTCTGCTCTTATACTGGTTGTGCTTGCAGCAATGGCCTATGGTGGCATGATCACCTGGGGCGTATTCGGATCAGCAGTTTCGGGTCTTGTCGCGGGTGTCATTATCGGTCAGGCTACCGAGTATTTTACTTCCGATGCTAATAAACCTACACAGGGTATCGCGAAACAGGCTCTTCAGGGCCCGGCTACTGTTATTATTGAAGGTATGGCTGTCGGTATGTTCTCAACCTGGATCCCGGTTATCACTATAGTTATGGGTATTATTGCAGCTTACGGTTTTGCAGGTGGTTTCCATAATTTTTCAATGGGTGTTTATGGGATTGGTTTTGCTTCGGTGGGAATGCTTTCAACTCTTGGTGTAACACTTGCTACCGATGCTTTTGGTCCTATTGCTGATAACGCCGGCGGTAATGCAGAAATGTCTGAATTGCCCAAGGAAGTACGTGAAAGAACGGATGCTCTTGACGGTCTCGGAAATACCACTGCAGCTACCGGTAAAGGTTTTGCCATCGGTTCCGCAGCTCTAACCGCTCTTGCCCTTATGGCCGCTTATGTTGAAGAGGTCAGATTATGGCTCGCCAGAGTTGCTGATGCGGCTCCCGGCGGATTTAAACAGATAGGCGACATTTTGTTCTACAATAAAACTGTGCCTGCCGTTGTGGGTGAAGGTCAGAAAGCTGTCAGCCTGACTGATGCAACAATCAGAGATTTTGTCTCCGCATATGATCTTTCGGTGTTTAATCCTATATTGCTCGGTGGTATATTCATCGGCGCTATGATGGCCTTCCTTTTCAGTGCAATGAGTATGAAAGCTGTCGGACGTGCAGCTGGGAAAATGGTTGATGAGGTCAGGCGTCAGTTCCGCGAAATACCTGGGATAATGGAAGGTAAAGCAAAACCTGAATATGCAAAGTGCGTTATGATCTCCACAGCAGGCGCTCAGAGTGAAATGCTCGTTCCTTCGTTACTCGCAATTGCCGTACCGTTACTGGTTGGTATAATTTTCGGAGTACCCGGTGTTATAGGACTCCTTGCAGGAGGCATGAGCGCAGGTTTCGTTCTCGCAAGTATGCTTAATAATGCTGGTGGTGCATGGGACAATGCTAAAAAATTCATTGAGAGAGGCAACTACGGCGGAAAGAGAAGCGACGCCCATAAAGCTTCGGTCGTTGGTGATACCGTAGGTGATCCTTTCAAGGATACCTCAGGTCCCGCTCTTAACATCCTGATCAAACTTATGTCGATGGTTTCTGTAGTGCTGGCAGGTCTTACTGTAGCCTGGAGCATTTTCGGATAGAATGATAAATTGGTTTAATGACAGGGGCATACTAATGTGTGTCCCTGTTTTTTTTATTTTTGCTAAAATGACAATATGCATATTCCTGATCTCGAAGATATATCTGGTGCTCATTTCAGAATAAAACCTTTTATCCATCGGACACCTGTTATGATTTCTCACCTGTTGAACACACTTTTCGGATGTGAGTTATTTTTTAAATGTGAGAATTTTCAGAAGGTAGGAGCTTTCAAGTTTCGTGGGGCGACAAACGCGGTGTTGTCTCTGAACCAGCAAGAGAAGAAGAAAGGCGTTGTCACTCATTCCTCAGGCAATCATGCCGCGGCTTTGTCACTTGCAGCCCGGATGAATGACATAAAGGCATATATAGTGATGCCGGAAAATGCTCCTTCTGTCAAAAAGGATGCTGTTGCAAGCTACGGGGCAGAGATAACCTTCTGCACTCCCACACAGCAGGCCAGGGAGGAAACTACCAGGCGGATAATGGAAGAAACCGGAGCAGTCCTGATACATCCCTACGATAATTTCAATGTTATTTGCGGACAGGGCACTGCTGCGCTTGAGCTGATGGAAGATACCGGCGATCTGGATGTCATTGTGGCTCCTGTGGGCGGCGGTGGACTGCTGGGCGGGACCTCAGTATGTGTGAAAGGTCTCAGAGATGATATCGCTGTTATCGGCGCAGAACCAGCCAATGCAGATGATGCAAGAAGATCGCTTGTGGAAGGGAAGATCATGCCTTCAATCAGTCCGAAGACAATTGCCGATGGTTTACTGACCTCCCTCAGTGAACTTACCTTTGAAATTATAAAAGACAGGGTAGACACAATTTATGCAGTAAAGGAACAATCTATTCTGGATTGCATGCTGCTGGTCTGGGAAAGGATGAAGATAGTGATAGAACCTTCTTCAGCAACCGTACTTGCTGCAGTTAGTGAAAATCCTGATTTCTTCCGTGGTAAGAGGGTAGGTCTGATTATTTCAGGAGGGAATGTAGATTTCAGGCATCTTCCGTTTTAATTGCTCAGCCGGAAATATGCCTCAATTGGGTAATGATCTGAGTATTTGATCTTCTTGATCTCAAAATACGTATTCACAAGTTTATTGTCATACAGGATATAGTCGATCCGGTTTGGGGGGTAATTGCCTTTATATGTGAATCCTGCCCCGTAGCCTGAGGTAAGGAAGGCATCATCGAGCCCTTTGCAGATTTTCCAGTAAGTGTATGAAACAGGTGTGTCATTAAAATCGCCAAGTACTATTACCGGGTATGGGGAGTTGTTTACCTTATTTTTAAGCAGCTGAGCCTGTTGAGAGCGGTTGACAAATCCTTTTTTCAGACTGATCGACAGACTTTTTACTTCATCCATCAGTTCTTTATTCCCTGATGAAGCCATTTCATCCAGGAGCGACTTATTCATCCTTTTCAGCATAAACGACTGGAGATGATTGTTGAATATCCTGAAGGTATCCCTGTTGATCACGACATCGGTATAGATTGAGAGACTGGATGAATTATTATGCACAAATTCGCCTTTGTTGGCTATGGGGAAGCGACTGAATGTTGCTATTCCATAATACCTGTTATTGGAGACCTTTAAGAGCTTGAAATGGATGTTATATTTACTTCCCAACTCTCTTAACATCGCTTCTTTTTCCACATCAGGGTTTCCAAGCAGGAAGAATTCCTGAAGGCAAATAATATCGGCGTTCTGAGACTTCAGAAAATCGAGAACCCTCTTCGGAGAATAAACGCCATTTCTTGTTTCATAGTAATTAAACAGGCGTACATTATAACTCAATACTTTGAAGGTGTTCGATTTTCCTCCTGAAGGATTGGTAAGCTTGATATAGTTAGAAAAGTGATTATATCCTATGGCGATTACAACCACTGAGATAAGGGCCTCGAACCGGAGTGCAACCAGCCAGGCTATAGCAATCAGGATATTGGCAAGAAGAAGATACGGGTAAGCAAGTCCAAAAAAAGCCGGTAATGCAAAATCGGAAGGGTTAACATGCATGGCAAGATATGAAAGGAGCAATGATAGTGCAAAAATAATGGTTACTCCTAACGAGATTCTATACAGTATCTTTTTCAAATTCAAGGTATATCAGATGTGAAAATAGCACCAATAATGCATCCGTAATATACGGAATCACAGTTTTTTGACCAGTTAAACAATTGTTTATACAAACAAACGGTTTAAGAGGATTAGTTTTTCTTCTGACTTTCTTTAAACAGCAGCTCTTTTTCTTCCCTGGTAAGGCTATCATAGCCTCCCTTGGAAATCTTATCCAGGATGGCATTGATCTGAGCCTGATATTCATTCTTCATCCTGTTATAATCATATTCATTGGCAGGTCTTTTATGAGTGACCTTCAGCTTTTTTCTTGGTCTGAAGAAAGTAACTACATTATCGATCAGCTTGTTCAGTCCTCTTCCCATATCTCTTCCCCTTCTCAGGTTCAATGAATACAGATATCCAAAAAGAGCGCCGCCGATGTGAGCCAGTTTTCCTCCTGAGTTAACTGAAAAATCCATAACTGATGTAAGCACGAATATGGCAAGAGCAATGTATTTTATTTTAACACGTCCCAAAAGAAACAGGTTCACAACATAATCCGGCACATAAGCTGCAATTGCAACAACTATTGCCATTACCGATGCAGAGGCGCCTATCGCGACAGATTCATTTACAACATCAGCAAATGCAGGGAAAATATTAAATGAGATAATATACAGAACTGCACCCGATAATCCGCCCATGATATAGACGGCCACAAGTTTCCTCTGATCAAGGTATTCGAGAAAGATAATCCCGAACCAGTAGAGCCAGAGCATATTAAAGATAATGTGCCAGATATCCTTATGAACGAACATATAAGTAAGTACCGTCCATGGTCTTAGAATAAGAGCGCTGAGAGATGATGGGACAGATAGTAATTCAATTGTCTTGTCGGGTATTTCGGGATTCCTCAGGAGGAATCCGAAGACAGCAGACAGGGTCATCAAGATGAAAACGGCAATATTGATATAGATCAGCTTGATGAGGCTGTTGCCGGATTTGAAAGAGGTTTTTATGTCATCCAAGATGCCCATCAGTAAAGAGTATTAGTTGTTTTTCTCCAGTATCTGATCAGGAAATAGCCAAACAGCATGCCTCCCAGGTGAGCAGTATGAGCGATATTACTGCCAGGCTGGGCAACGGCGAGGTATAATTCCAGTAATCCATAGAACAGGACGAGATATTTTGCTTTTATTGGCATTGGTGGAATGAGAAGCATGAGCTGGGTATTCGGGAACAGGACGCCGAATGCAAGAAGGACCCCGAAGATAGCTCCTGAAGCTCCGACGGTCGGTGTGTTAAGCAGCAACTGAAGCTTAAGCATCGTGGGATCCTCGAATCCCATGCCTTGTTTGAACATTGCGGTTCCCTGAGAAAGTACAGCATGCAGGTCAGAAGCATTCATGTTCTGAACAAGATTCATGTACTGGAACGCTATAACCGTTTCGTGTGTCAGGGCAGCGCCGAGACCGCAAACAATGTAATATATGAAGAATCGCTTCGGTCCCCACACATTTTCGAGCACCTGTCCGAAAATGTAAAGGGCATACATATTGAAGAAAATATGCCAGAAGCCTCCATGCATGAACATGTAAGTTGCGAACTGGAGTGGCTTGAATTGTTCCGATTTTGGAAAATACAGGCCCAGTAATGCATTCAAATCAATCCCGAACACACTCCTTACGGCATAGTATGCCAGTATCATGAGCACATTAATGAAAATTATGTTCTTGACCACCGGTGTCATTGAGAGATATCCCCCTCCGAATCTGTTCATCTTTTCTCTTTTAAAGCATTAAACACTTCAATTGTCGGGCCAAAATCCTGCGTCCTATTTTTCGCGACAAATTGTCATTCTATATACTGTTAAGTTAAACGTGAAATAGACTTTTATTAATTCATAAAGACATTTATATTCAGCTTATTATAATTCTTCTTTTTTTCTTATAGCTACTTAAATCTCCGGTCGATTTCTTCAGTTGTCATTATAATGATAACAGGTCTGCCTGTTGGGGAATAATTCGGTCCTGAACATGCAAAGAGTGAATCAAACAATTCTTCCATTTCACCCTGGTTCAACTGTTTCCCGTACTGGATTGCTGATGCGGAAGCAAGTGCAGCCGATATTTTCTCCCTGGCGCCTGAAGAGGGATCAGTGTCAGTTTTTTTGTAATTTTCAAGCAGAATCTCCATCATCTCAACCGGATCAGTATTAAGTGATTCTGCGGGTCTTCCGGTAATTGAAACCGTGTTGTTTCCTTCATGCCTGATACGGAATCCAAGTTTTCCCAGGCTTTCTTCTATTCTCATTAAGGATAACATAATCGGCGGGGTCCAATGAAACAGAGGTCGGGAACATTTCTATCTGGCTTACAGACTGCTCATTTACAAGACAGTTTAAGTATTTTTCATATAATATCCTCTCGTGAGCCCTCTTCTGATCTATAAGCATAAGTCCTGATTTAACAGGACAGATAATGTATTTGTTCTTGAACTGGAAAAACTTCCTTGTTAGTTCTGTATTTTTCACCTCCGGAGTGCCGGGATGAAGCCCTTCCGCAGGGTGATATAGTTTTTGCCAGTTGTTTGTATTTTCCTTTTCAAACCGGTCGATGAATGAGGATCTCCCGTTCATCCTGTCTTCCCCTGCAAACGGATTGAATTCCTTGTTTATCACTATTTCGGGGGCAGGAGGAAGGTGGTTTGAGGCGCTTCTTACCGGTATATCGATCAGTAGTTCATTGTCGAAATCAAGTGATGGACCGATATTGAACCTTCCCAGCGCTTCTTTGACAGAAGCCATTAGGATCTGCCAGATCGCTCTTTCATCCTCAAATTTAATCTCTGTCTTAGTTGGGTGTATATTTATGTCAATTGAGGCAGGATCAGCATCCATATAAATAAAATAGGAAGGTACTGTCTCAGCGGGAAGGATATTCTGATAAGCTTCAACAACAGCTTTATGAAAATAGGGATGTTTCATGAAGCGGTTGTTAACGAAAAAGAACTGTTCCCCGTAAGTTCTCCTGGCATTTTCAGGCTTTCCAATGAATCCCCTGATAGTGACCAGGGTGGTTTCCGTGTCAAGAGTGATAAGGTCCTGGTTTATCTGTCTGCCGAATACTCCTACTATTCTCTGTCTTAGGTTCCCAGGTGTCAGGTTGTAAATCTCCGAATCGTTATGATAGAGGCTGAAACTGATGTCAGGATGGGCAAGAACGATTTTCTGGAACTCGGAAATAATGTGTCGTAGTTCGGTATTGTCTGATTTAAGGAATTTTCTACGGGCCGGGATATTAAAGAACAGGTTTTTTACTGAGAAGCTTGATCCTGCTGGTGCGCTGCAGGCTTCCTGTGTTTCTACCTTCGATCCGTTTATTACTATTCTGATACCGGTTTCGTTTTCCCTGGTCCTTGTTTTAAGTTCAACCATCGCTACAGCAGCGATTGATGCCAGAGCCTCTCCGCGAAATCCTTTGGTCTTTATCGCGAAAAGGTCCTGCGCGTTTGTGATCTTTGAGGTGGCATGTCTTTCAAAAGACAACCGGGCATCTGTCTCCGACATGCCCAACCCGTCGTCGATGATCTGAATAAGTGTTTTCCCGGAGTCTTTTATTATTACCCTTATATTTCCTGCACCGGCATCAACGGAATTTTCCACAAGCTCCTTGACTACCGAGGCGGGGCGCTGAATCACTTCTCCTGCAGCAATCTGATTTGCTACAGAGTCGGGTAAAAGTTTAATAATGTCCGCCATTATGCAGGATATTGAATAAATTCTGGTGACAACAGGCTTATTATAAGCTTATTATTCAGGAACTTGTTGCCGGCTCCCGGTCGTCGCTACAAATATATAAATAATTGGGTGACAAATTTTGTCAAAACCCATTGCCAGTAAACTACTGATTGTTCTTGATTCTCCTGACAGAATATTATATTTGAATAAAATTGCATGATAATGAAAATTTATATCATTTTATCCTGTTTTGTCATGGCTGTTATTTTCCCCGGGTGTTCTTCCCGAAAGAACAAGGAAGCCGTCAAAGTCATGACCCTGAATATCAGGTACGACAATCCGGAGGACAGCGCGAATGCCTGGCCAAACAGGATCGGACTTTTTTGCAGGCTAATGGCTGAAGCAAAGCCTGATCTTATAGGCATGCAGGAGGTATTATGGAGCCAATACGCCCTGATCGACTCGATCCTTACCGGTTACGGTTCCGTAGGAGTAGGCAGGGATGACGGAGCAAGGGGAGGAGAGATGAACCCGATATTTTACAGGAAAGACCGTTTTGATCTTGTGAGAACCCTTACTTTCTGGCTATCAGAAACTCCTGAGGTGCCGGGTTCCAAAGGATGGGGAGCTTCACTTCCAAGGATTGTGACATGGATAGAGCTGGCTGACAGGAATACTCATAATCACTTTTACCTGTTTAATACTCATTTTGCTCACGATTCGGATTCAGCCAGGATAATGAGCAGCAAGATACTGTTGTCGGAAGTAGAGAAACTGTCAGACGGATTTCCTTTTGTGATTACCGGTGATTTTAATACGCTGCCGTACAGTACGGCCTATGCGATACTTACCGGTCCCAGCGAGAGTGTGCCTCTGATCAAGGATTCCTATTTTATATCTGAAAAGAAACCTACCGGTCCCACCTATACTTTTAACGGATTCTCCAATACGGAAAGTTCAGGAAGGTTCGACTACATCTTCGTGAAAAGCGGGATTGAGGTTCTTGAACATGAGACCATAGTGGAAAAATCGGATAATGTATATATCTCCGATCACTGGCCTGTAATGACAAAGATCATACTCAAATAGATATTTCAGGCTGTCTTTCTGTATCTTCTGACAGCCAGCCAGGAGAAGCAGATTGAGATAATTGTCAGAGACAACATATCATTGCTTATATCGCTCAGCGATGAGCCTTTCAGCATTACCATCCTGTTTATCCTGATAAGATAAGCAACAGGATTTACCAGATCGAATTTCTGTGCCCAGTCCGGCATACTCTCAAGCGGGGTAAAGATCCCGCTCATCAGTATGAAAACTATCATAAAGAAAAAGGCAGTAAACATATATTGCTGTTGTGTCGAGGAGAAGGTTGAAATGAACAGAGCCAGCCCAAGAACTGCAACAAGGAAGATGGCCGCACCAAGGAACATCACCAGTATATTTCCTGCAAAAGGGATATCAAATGCAACCTTTCCTATCAATAAACCGAAAGAAAGATCGAGTAGTCCGATGATAAGGAAGGGTACCATTTTGGCTATTATGAACTGGTATTTTCGAACAGGAGTGACATTAATCTGCTCAATGGTCCCGATCTCTTTCTCCCTTACCATATTAAGACCGGCAAGTAGGAATCCAATGGCAGTGACCAGTACCACCAGAATACCCGGCAGCATGTAGAATTTATAGTTCAATTCCTCATTATACCAGTATCTGTTGCTTACGGAAATCATGGGCGCCTTTGTCGCGGGTACCACATTGATAAGCTGGCTGGTCAGCTCTGCATTATAGTCCCTGATAATTGCGCTCAGGTATGCCCAGGAAAGCTGGGCTGACGATGCATTTATTGCATCAACGGTGGCAAGTAGCTTTCCCGGATGCCCGTTTACGATATCTTTTCCAAAACCGCTTGGGATCTGCAGAATAACATTACATTTCCCTTCATGTAACAGATCATTTGCCATGTCCTCTGAAAAGGTGGCGTATTTTATCCTGAAGAAAGTCGATCCCTTGAGCTTATCTACCAGACCACGCGACTCCGGGGTCATATCTTTATCTACAACTGCAAGGTTGATATTCTTTATTTCCAGAGTAACTGCAGGAACAAGTATGAGCATCTGGATAATCGGAACAGCAAATATCGCTCTCGAGATGAATTTGTTCCTGAAGATTTGCAGGAATTCCTTACGGATCAGGTATAATATGGTTCTCATTTCTGTTGCCGGTTTGATTAATTTGAAAGCCTCGCGTTATGTTTCAGCATCATGGTGTTACTCCTCATTTTTATTCAAGTCTGATCTTGAATTTCTTTACACTAATTGCAATAAAGACAACAGTCATTGTCAACAGCACAAGAGTTTCTTTCCACACATATTCAATCCCGGTACCTTTAATCATGATATTCTTGATGATGACTATGAAGTAGCGGGGAGGAAGGATACTGCTCAGGTAATCATAAATTTTCGGCATGTTCTCTATCGGATAAATAAACCCTGACAACAGCACGGTTGGCAGCATCAATCCGATCAGTGAAATGAATATCGCCTGCTGCATGGTGCTTGACAGAGTGGAGATAAGTATTCCAAGGGTCAGACTCATCAGAATGTACAGCATGCTTTCACCAAGCATAAGCGCCATGCTTCCCTTTACCGGCAGTCCGAATACAAACCACGAGAGAGCTATGATCAGGAGCACATTGATGAACGAGAGCAGAAAATAAGGAGTCACCTTGCCGAGAATAATCTGTATGGGCCGGAGCGGAGATACAAGCAATACTTCCATCGTGCCGAACTCTTTTTCCCGGGTTATTGTAACCGATGTCATCAGAGCACATATCAGGATAAGAATCAGAGTAATTATTCCCGGCACGAACATGAAGTGGCTCTGGAGATTAGGATTGTAGAACATCTTTACCCGCGTATCGATTTTCATGGAACCGGCGGCTGCAGGACCTGCTAGTTTCATATTGAAATCACTCACGATGGCCATAGTATAATTGGTGATCATGGTTGCCGTATTGGGTTCCGATCCGTCAGCAATTATGCTCATTCTGGCATTACCTTCGCTTAAGAGCTTTTTCCCGAAGTTTTCCCCGAAAATTATAACAGCTTTGGTCTGTCCTTTTTTCATGACCATGTCAACATCAGAATAACTGAGCAGGTCATTTGTACGCTTAAAGAAGCCTGATGAGATTATTTTATTGGTAAGATCTGTGGTGATCTCATCGTGTGACAGATCCAGAAATGCCACTCCAGCGTTCCGGATATCAGTGCTTACGGCAAATCCAAAGATCAGGATCTGTGCCACAGGGATGCCGAATAATATGATAAGTGTTCTGTAATCCCTGAAAATATGCATGAACTCCTTTTTTACAAATCCGATAAACCGGTTCATTTTATTCTGGTTTGATGCTTTAATAATTTAATCCTTACTTAAACTCCGGGCCTGAATTTCAAAAAAATATTTTTAGATGATTCAGTCAGTTCTCAACTGGTCGCGCTATATTTATAAAAACCTCTTCAACTGTTGATGCATTGTATTTTCTTTTTAGTTCTTCCGGGGTATCGAGGGCAACTATCTTTCCCTCATTCATAATGGAGATCCTGTCACAATATTCTGCTTCGTCCATATAATGTGTTGTAACAAAGACTGTTATTCCGCTGGCTGCCGTTTCGTAAATCATTTCCCAGAATTGTCTTCTGGTGATAGGATCGACGCCCCCGGTTGGTTCATCAAGAAACACTATCTTGGGTTTATGCAGGATAGCTACGGAGAAAGCAAGTTTCTGCCTTAACCCGAGAGGGAGGTCGGATATCAGCTTATTCTCAAATTCAATGAAATGGAGCTTCCCGAGTAGTTCATTGGTCCTTTGTTTTATCTGCTCGGGTTTCATGCCGTAAATTCCTCCGTACAAAACAATGTTCTCTTTCACTGTAAGGTCTTCATAGAGGGAGAATTTCTGGCACATGTAACCTATGTTCTTCTTTATCTTCTCTGATTGTTTCGATGCATCGAAACCTGCAACGATTACTTCACCGGAGGTTGGGGATGAGAGACCGGACAGTATTCTTATAGCTGTTGTTTTACCTGCCCCGTTAGCCCCGAGGAATCCGAAGATCTCTCCTTCATATACGTCGAAGCTCAGGTTATCATTCGCAACGAACTTACCAAATCTTTTAACCAGATTCCTTACTTTTATTACCTCTTTGCCTGTCATTGGTCCAACTTCATTAGTTCAAGAAACCTGTCTTCGATACCTGGTGCAGAGTCAGTGATTTCTGCATTACTGATCCCATGTTGCCTGAGATGATCAAATACATCAGGGTTCATGATATCGTTCTTGAAAGTAACATGTACCGAGTCTCCGAAGGGATAGGCGGTAAGAGTCTCCGGGAAACTCCTCAGGGCAGTTATCAGAGCATATTTTTCCCTGGCTTTTGCACTGAAAAGCTTACGGCTGAACCCTGAAATAATACCTGAAGGTTTATCTATAGCCAGTATCTGTCCCTTCTGGATCAGCGCTACCCGGTCGCAACGCATGGCTTCATCCATGTATGGAGTTGAAACAATAATGGTAATGTTATACTGTCTTAACTTGGCCAGCATTGTCCAGAATTCTGATCTTGATACTGCATCCACCCCGGTTGTTGGCTCATCCAGGACCAGCAGCGCCGGTTTATGGATCAGGGCGCATGATAGTGCAAGCTTTTGTTTCATCCCTCCCGAGAGTTTCCCTGCCAGTCTCTTTTTGAAGGGCTCAATATGCGAATAGATATCTGAGATCAGTTCATAATTATCCTCCACTTTGGTGCCGAAGACAGTTGCATAGAAAGCAAGATTTTCCTCCACGGAAAGATCCTGGTAAAGGCTGAATCTTCCGGGCATATAACCTATATTCTTTCTCAGGTTACGGAAGTCAGAAACAGCGTCTGACCCCAGCACTTTTATGCTGCCCTTATCAGGAAGCAGGAGGGTAGTGATTATCCTGAAGAGTGTAGTTTTTCCGGCGCCGTCGGGGCCAATGAAGCCGAATACTTCAGCCTCATTGACAGAGAATGTTATATCCTCGAGAGCCTTTGTCGCCCCGAAGCTTTTAGATATTCCATTTGCTTCGATTACCCTTTTCATTATTCTGTATTTCAAAAGATTGCTTCACCGGGCATGCCTGATTTCAGGGATCCGTCATTGTTTATACTAATCTTTACGGCATAGACGAAAGTAACTCTTTCCTCTTTTGTCTGGATGATCTTGGGAGTGAACTCAGCTTTATCCGAAATCCAGCTGATTACGCCGGTATAATTCCTGAAGCCTTTCTTGCCGTCGTCGATCCGTATCTTGCATTCCTGTCCTGTATGAATTTTCCCGATATCGGCGCCTGAGACATATACTTTCAGTTTGATCACCGAAAGGTCGGCTATCTTGATAAGCGGTTTGCCTGCTGCAGCCATTTCACCTGCTTCTGAATACTTCTCAATGAAAGTACCACTGGTCGGGCTCTTTACGCAACTCTTGGCTATTTGTTCATTAAGCGTGGCCTTCCTGGCCTCAGATACTCCCAGTTCTGAAGCGATTGATGCCTTTTGCGAATTATTTGCAGCTATCTGTTTCCTGAACACAGCTACCTGCCCTGTAAGGTCATCATATTGTTTCTGGGTTGCAGCATCATCCTTCAGCATCTTTTCGAATCTGGCTACATTTATATTCTGATTCGCTATCTGCTGGTTAAGAATATCATTCTGGGAATTAATTGCCGCAATCCTGGCCCTGACACTGTTCATCGTTGCATCAATCTCGCCCTTTTGCAGGTGAAAAATACTGGTATCGATCAGTGCAATTACTTCTCCCTGATCGATGTGTGCGCCTTCATCCTTTGCAAAGCTGAGAATTCTTCCGTTTGTTTCGGCTGAGACAATTATCTCGGTAGCTTCAAAATTGCCGTAGGCATCAGCCTTTTCGGCCTTATTTCTGCAACCGGCAAGCAGAATTACCGGAAGCATGATCAATAGTCTTGTTTTCATATAATTTATTGATTATTGTCGTTTTCAATTAAGTTCACTGGATGTCTTTACCGCTGATATTTAGATATTCAACCCTGGCCAGGGCAAGGTTTATCTTATGGATCTCAAAGTTGATTTCAGACTGTTGCTGTGAATTGAGCTCGTTCAGATAATCTGTAGCCGTGATCGTGCCGTTCTCATACTGAGATTCAGCGGTCGCTGTGATCCTTTTTCTCAGTCTGATCAGTTCGGAATCAGTCTGTATCAGTGTTTTCAGACTGGAGATTTCTGCCCCTTTTGTCTCAAGCTGTCTGTTCAGATTGTCCTCTAGGTCTTTTTTCCTGTTGTCGAGTATCCCCTGTTGCAGTATGATCACCTTCTTTTCATTTTTAACCTTGTTCCAGTCGAAGATATTCCATTTGATTCCCCCACCTACAATGTAATAGGTGTCAAATTTGTCGCTGAAGAAGTTATTCCCGGGGGGATTACCATAGCCTAAAGTGGCATAACCGAAAATCTTTGGCATCCTTTTGCTCTGAGATAGCTTCAGCCCGGCATCCAGTTGTTGATGGCGCGTATCGAAAATCTGCAATTCGGGTCTTGAAAGCCTTGCAGGAATCTCATCAGGGATTTCCGGAACAAGGAATTCTGAAGCCGGATCAATTGAAGTGCCGGTGAGCCCTGACAAATTTTTTACCAACGCTTCTTTACGCAGCTCATTTTCTGTCAGCTGCTGTTCAATTCTGATCTTTTCGGATGCAAGAACATCTATATCTGATTTCAATATTACACCGTTGGTTGCTCCCGATTGCATTGATGCGATACGTTTTGAAATAACGTTCAGATAATTCCCGAGCAGGTCTTTCTGCCGGTTTAGCAGCATGATATTGAAATAACAGGCATTGATCTGACCTTTTAATTTGTAGAGATCGGTTTCTGTTTGTTTTTCATTTACGCCAAGATCCGCCTTTTCCATCGCTCTGCCGCTTTTTATGGCTCCTCCGTCATAAATAACCTGGTTGATATCAAGCGTGAGTTTGTACTGATCGTGAGGCATTGACGGGAACATGGAGGCCAGGGCCGGATTGGCCGCTGCTATACCATTGAAATTCACCACATCGGAAATATAGTTGGCCGACGCATTCGCATCGAGAGATGGCAGCCAGCCTCTGACAAGATTCTGGTCCCTGAGCCCGGAGATACTTGAATAAGCGGCTTTTTCTCCAGACAGGGCATTAGCTTCAGATGCCTTGTTATAACATTCTTTCAGGGTGAGGATCTTCTGGGAATAAGAGGTTCCTGTGATCGATCCTGCGATTAGCGCCAGAATTAGTAATTTTCTTTTCATGTATATTAATTTATCATATTTTACTACGCACTATGAAGCCTGGCTTTTAATTGCCGTTATGACAAATTCTGATGCGAAATTCTTTCGTTGTTCGACGAACTCGTTGAAGTCCATTCCTATTTTTCCCAGCATGGCTTCCACTATTCCTTTAGCCGCGAACGGGAAAACGCTTATACTTACCATTGACAGGATGAACTGTGGCAGACGTTGTTCGGAGATATTGTATTTTTCGAACTCCGCGCGGTGGGTGTTGTAAAGTTTTGCCAGAGTGTTTTTGATATCCACAGTAGCAATCAGCCTTTTTATTCTATCGGGATTTCTGTTCACTTCATTGAGAACGAATCCGGCCAGTTTTGGATTCTCCTGCAGGAAAGAGATGTGTTCATGGAAGAAGAATCTGATTTTTTCTTCCAGATTGAGTTTGTCGTCAAAAACAGGAGCAAATTTACTGAACAGTTTGTTTGCGATATATTCGAAGACTTTCATGAACAGTTTTTCCTTTGTACGGTAGTAATAATGGAGAAGAGCTTTGTTTAAACCGGCTTTTGATGCTATATCCTGCATTCTTGCCCCATCCATTCCTTTATCCAGGAAGACATCCATTGCTGCATCGAATATTTTTTCTTCCGTCAGCTTATCATGTTCAGACATCTGGTTTAATTATAAAGTTTAACTATATTAATTAACAAATCAGTTTAACCAATTGGACAAATTTAGATAAATAATTCTAATCTGCAAGTAATGCGTGTGAAAAAAAATGTACTAATTATTTCAGATACGGGGAATTCTAAGCCGCAGGCTGTTGCTGACGACACTCACCGAACTGAGAGCCATTGCAGCTCCGGCGATCATTGGGTTAAGCAGGAATCCTGAGAAAGGGTAGAGCACTCCTGCTGCTATAGGTATTCCGATGATATTGTAAACAAAGGCCCAGAACAGGTTTTGTCTGATGGTTGATGAAGTAAGTTTTGAAAGTTTTATTGCGGCCGGTATTTTGTTGAGGTCGGAAGAAATAATAGTCATTTTGGCAACATCCATCGCAATATCTGAACCTTTTCCCATGGCAATGCTGACATCGGCCTGTGCCAGCGCCTGTGAGTCATTAATGCCATCGCCCACCATAGCTGTGATCAGACCTTGCTTCTGAAGTTCCCTTATATAATCGTATTTATCTGTCGGCAGCATTTCAGCCCTGAAACTGTCAATGCCGGCTTCTTCAGCAATCCTGGCAGCGCTTTGTTCATTATCCCCGGTAAGCATATGAACTTTTATTCCCATTGAATGGAGTTGTTCAATTGCTCTGACCGATGTTTCTTTTATTTTATCAGTTACCGCTATTATAGCCAGGGCTTTTGTATTATTTGCAAAGAAGGAAACGGTCATGGCCTCTTCTTCCTTCTCAGCGGCAACCTGTAACAGATCATTTCCGATGCTGATATTTGATTCTTCCAGCATCTTTTTATTTCCGACGAGATAGGGAGTCTGACCGGCTTTTGCCCGGATACCTCTGCCTGTAACGCTTTCAACGTCGGAGATGGCAGCAGTGGTCAGAATGCCTTTTTGTTCAAGGTATTTTGCAACAGGCTCCGCGAGAGGGTGTTCGCTGTTATTTTGAATTGAGAGAAGGATAGGGCCCGATTGTTCTTCTTCGTCCGGATCAGTCCATGATATGGATTCGACTGCAGGTTCGCCCATGGTTATTGTACCTGTTTTGTCAAGTACGACAATATTGATCTTGTGGGCAATTTCAAGGCTCTCTGCATCCTTGATCAGGATGCCGTTATCAGCGCCTTGTCCGATGGCAACCATTATCGCGGTTGGTGTTGCGAGTCCGAGTGCGCACGGACAAGCTATTATAAGAACAGTGACGACAGCCAGGAGACTGTGGGTTAGTGCATTTTCTGTTCCTGAGACTGCCCAGATAATTCCACTGAGCACTGCAATTGAAATAATTACGGGCACAAATATGCCTGCAACTTTATCTACCAGGTGCTGTATGGGAGCTTTGCTTCCCTGAGCCTCCCTTACCATATTTATTATCTGTGCAAGTACTGTATCACCACCAACTTTCCCGGCGAGAAAGATGAAACTTCCTTTCTGATTGATTGTTCCGGCATAGACTTTTGATCCGCGGCTTTTTTCAGAGGGCATGGGTTCTCCGGTGATCATACTTTCATCCACGAATGAATTTCCGGAAGCTACGGTACCGTCGACCGGAATCTTTGTTCCTGGTTTTACAAGGAGGCTGTCGCCAGGCATAACGTTTGCTACCGGGACCTCTTTCTGTTCGCCATTAGGAGCTATCAGCAGGACGGTTTTCGGCTGGAGGCCGATCAGCTTTTTCAGTGCAAAAGAAGTATTGGATTTTGCTCTTTCTTCCAGTAATTTTCCCAGAAGGATAAAAGTTATAATCACAGCTGAAGCTTCAAAATAAACATGTCCATGGACACCATGATTATGGAAGAAATCCGGAAAGACGGTTACGGAAGCGCTGTAAAAATATGCAATCATGGTACTGAGTGCGACCAGAGTGTCCATATTTGATGACCTGTGTTTAAGCTGTTTCCAGGCGCCTGCGGGGAATTGTCTTCCAAACCAGAAGACAACAGGGGTCGCAAGAGCCATCATAATATAATTTGCAAATGGTATTTTCATGAAGACCATCGCGATTATTACCAGGGGAATACTCAGCGATGCGGCTCCAATTGTATTGATCCTTATTTTTCTGAGGAGTCCTGCTTTTGCCTCTTCTCTGGCCTGTTCACTGTTTGTTTCATCAATAATTAAGTCATAGCCAATCGATTGTACTGCTTTTTTCATTGAAGAAGGGGATATTTCGCCCGGCAGGAATTCTACTCTTATTGAAGTATCAGCGAAGTTCACGGAAGCGGTTTTAACGCCGGGAAGCGTTTTGACGAATGCTTCTGTTCTTGCGGCGCAGGAAGCGCAGGACATTCCGGTGACGGGGTAAGTCTTCAAAACAGGTATCTGAGCTGACATGGCTGAATATATTATTTATGATATTATCCTCTGCAAAGGTCTTTAAATTATTCTTTGATTGTAATTCTTCACACTTAATAACAGCTATTGTTCCGGAAAGTTGCCTTTATAAGGAGACAGAGTTAGGTTAATCGGGATATCGATCTAGTTGTATTGGCAAAAGTATTTACAGTAAACTTATTACGTCTTTAGCTTTTTGTCTTTTTATTCCTAGATTATCATGAGTGATGTTTTGTGCGGAGTCCGGCATGGATTGAGAGATATTCTGACATCAATCTGAGTGTCATTTTTAGTTTATGGTGCCGTTGATACATGATTATCAATCTTGTGATATGGGTTACGGATTTTTATCTGAAAAAAGTCAGCATGAAAGTTGTATTTTAATATGGGGATATCATATATTTGCAATATAAAAGAAACTTATATATGATAAGGAATGCATATACTGTGTCTTGCATATATAAAAAATCAGATATACGTGAAACCATATATAAATGATTATATGTATTAATTCTGCTTTGACTGATTCAAAACATGCTAAAAAGCTAATCTGTCATAGTAGCATTAAGACAAGTAAATTAATACCTGTATTGAAAAGAACGGCTTCAAAATATTCAACTAATAAATACCTCAAAAATGATCTCAAACGAAATGCTTAAAGGCTCTCTCAGAACCATAGTTCTGAAGATAATCACAGAAGACGGTCCCCTGCATGGCTACGCGATAACCAGAAGAGTGGAAGAAGTAACAGAAGGAAGGATAAAACTTACTTTCGGCGCTCTCTACCCAGTGCTTCATAAACTGAAAAAAGAAGGAGCCCTGGTTACCGCGACCGAATTGCGGAATAACAGGACAAGAATTTATTATGCCCTGACTCCTAAAGGACATAAACTGACGGCCCAGAAACTAAAAGAACTCACCGATTTTATCGATTCACTGCAAAATATCATAAACATGAAGCCAGGCCTGAGCCATGTCTGATCTTACCACCAGTCATATTGAACAGATCAGCCGGTATGTAAAGAAACAGAATATATCCTATTCATACCTGGCAGAGGAACTTATTGACCATATATGCTGCGAGGTCGAAGAGAAAATGCAGCAGGGTCTTGATTTTTCAGACGCCTACAGGACAGTTATCAGTCAGATACCACCTGCAAGAATCAGGGAAATACAGGAAGAAACTCTCTTTGTTATCGATACAAAATACAGATTTATGAAAACACTGTTAAAAATCTCTGGTGTGACAGGAACCATCCTCCTCATCTTCGGGGCAATGCTTAAAATCCAGCATTTGCCCGGGGCAGGTATCCTTATGTCTTCCGGTGCCATAATACTGGCATTCCTCTTCCTTCCGGCATCCCTGTCAGTGCTATGGAAAGAAACACACAGTAAAAAAAGCCTGCTGCTCTTTGTATCAGCATTCGCAGCAGGTGTGCTCTTTATTTTCGGAACTCTTTTCAAGATCCAGCACTGGCCTGGTGCAGGTTTTGTACTAAGCCTGGCCGCGGCCTCGTTTATTCTTCTGTTCATACCGGTTTTGCTTGCCGGCAAGATCAAAGAACAGGATAGCATCCCGAAAAAATGGATCTTTTCAATTGCTGCTGCCGGGGCTGTCTGTTATTCTGCCGCGCTCGTCCTTAGGATACAGAACCTCCCTTTTGCAGGCGCTCTGAATCTGGCAGGGATCATACTTATCTGTCTGATAGCATTCCCATGGTATGCCTGGATCACCTGGAGGCATGAAAGTAAGGTAGATTCGCGTTTTACTTTTGCCGTGATTACCATCTTTCTTATTCTTATTCCTGGCACACTTCTAAACCTCAATACCCGGAGAAGATTCGATGATGGTTTCACTGCAGCGCTTAACAGGCAACAGTATTTATTTAATTGTCAGTATAATGAAAATCAGCTGCGTCTTAACCAGTACAGCCGGTCGGGTCAGTATCCTGAGATTAAACTCCTTTTTTCCGAGACAGACAAGCTTCTGGGGACAGTCGGGAATATACAATCTGACATGCTGACCTGGAACAAAGGACGAAAATCGGTTAACATTACAGTTAATGATGTTAAATCGGGAAGCAGATCAGAAAATGATAATATGTTTCCTCAGTATGACAGCCGGTTCAGTACTGAATCTGCAAAACATTTTCTTTATCCGGGTACATCCTCAAGGCGGGCGATGGAACTGGCAATATCGGCTTACCTGTCTTCAATCTCGGGATATGTTTCTGAAGTAACAGCATCGAAATACAAGGACTTGCTTAGTCCCGAGGTATACCTTCCTGTAGACACAACAGACCGTCATTTTATTTCTAAATTCTCAGGGTTACATTCCCTCGAACTCCTGAAGAACAGTATTATGGCTGTTGAATCTGATGTAATGACAAAATTGGCTGCAAAATAATGACATAATCCTGATCAGCATGAAACAGAAGATCTATATTTTGGGAATAGTCATTACACTGGTGACTGTTACCGCTTCAGTATTCAAATTGAATCACTGGCCTGGCGCTTCAATCTTGTTTACTTTGGGACTTGGTTCGATGGCATTGCTTTTTGTGCCGTCAGCTCTGATAAACCATTATAGGAACAACGATAACAAGGACTCTCTCTCAATCTATGTTGCCGCCGGAATAACGTGTTTTGCAGTTTTTACCGGGATGCTCTTTAAAATAAACCACTGGCCTTATGCTGGCATTATCCTTCTGATTGTTCTTCCATTACCGTATATTATATTTCTCCCCGTCTTTCTGGTTGTCACTTCCAGAAAAAAGAATTTCAGCATTTATAATCTGACTTATGTTCTTTGTCTGCTGGCTTTCAACTCAGTTTTTACAGGGCTTCTGTCTCTGGGTGTTTCCAGGACAAAGATCGAGGATAGTTATAATATTCTCAGAAACTATGCTAATGTTGAAAGAGCTCTGGCAGGTATATCTGCAGAAATTACTCCTCCTTCATTAAACAACAGAATAGACTCGGTCATTCAGTTAGCAAAAGATTATAAATGGGCCATTCTGACAGCCGAGAATATAAATCCTGATGAATTCAGCAGGTCACCCGGTAATCTCAGAAGGCCCGATGCGGGTGCCATGGCTATCCAGGCGCTTGGGAAAAAAGAGAAAAAACCAGTGGGATCGAGGCTGGAAGGAGCCATATGTAATTTACTGGCTCAGGCTTCACAACTGCCGGCACGGGAAAACTTATTCATGACAGCAGAAGATGTGCTTGAATATAAATTTCCACCTGATCCTGATTCTGGCTGGGCTTACTTAAAATTCACTGACATAAATCTTCCATGGTCGCTGGCCTATCTGGATAGGATACAAACCAATCTCCGATATTTAAAGCTCACGTATCAGCCATGAAAAGGCAGATCTGATTTCTGAAAAAAACATATTATCATTGTTTTAGGTTTAATTTTCCTGAACAGCTCCTGCTTAATCCTGACTTTGGAAGGGATAGAGCGGGAGTTGTTATATCAGAGCCTGATCAATAATAATTTAAAATATTGAAAATATTTACACACCCCCCTAAAATACAAGACGTAACTAAAGAAAACATCAATAAAATGCAATATACCCCCTTAAAAAATTAAATAAATACACAAAAAAGCTTTAAAATATTTTGACACCCCCTAAAAATACTTATATTTGCCCCGTAGAAAATAATTTTATCACACACTACTTTTAACTATGAAATTCAAATGGAAAAAATCCCTGTTAATGATGGTATTTTTATCTGTCACATTTACAGGGTTATTTGCTGCGGATGGTAAAACAATAGACACGGGTGCTACGGCCTGGATGCTTACCTCCACTGCTCTTGTTCTTCTTATGGTGCCGGGTCTGGCTATGTTTTATGGAGGTCTGGTCAGGACCAAGAACGTTCTTGGGACAGTTATGCACAGTTTTGTGGCGATGGGTATAATAACCGTTCTGTGGGTTCTGGTTGGTTACAGTATGTGTTTCGGAGGAAATATTTTTGGTGGGTGGTTTGGTTGGAATAAGGATTATGTTTTCCTCAAAGGTATTGACACTAATATTATGGATTCAGGTGTTCCTGAATATGTGTTTGCCATGTTCCAGGGTAAATTTGCTATAATAACTCCTGCGCTTATCGCGGGAGCGTTTGCTGAGAGAGTATCATTCAAAGCATATTGTTTTTTTATTGCAATATGGAGTCTCTTGGTATATAATCCGTTGTGTCACTGGGTATGGGCATCCGACGGATTTCTGTATACGCTTGGAGCCAAGGGAGCAATTGATTTTGCAGGAGGAACCGTGGTGCACATTTCTGCCGGTGTCAGCGGTCTGATTGCAGCACTTTACCTTGGTTCCAGAAGAGGCTACCCCTATCAGGTCATCAGACCTAATAATCTTGTTATCACTATGCTGGGAGCAGGCCTCCTCTGGGTTGGATGGTTTGGATTCAATGCAGGCAGCAGTATAAGCAGCGGGTTGCTTACCGCGCAGGCGCTTACCGCAACGCAGATCGCCGCTGCTTCAGGCGCTCTCTCCTGGATAATCATTGAAGGCATGCATCAGGGTAAAGCAACAGCGCTCGGATTTGCGAGCGGTATTCTTGCCGGTCTTGTTGCTGTCACACCAGCGGCCGGAGTAGTGCAGCCTTATGGCGCAATGATCCTGGGAATCCTGGCAACCTTTGTTTGCTATTATGCAATAATGCTGAAAAACAAACTTGGATACGATGATAGTCTTGATGCATTTGGAATACATGGTGTAGGAGGGATCACAGGGGCAATACTTCTTTCTTTCTTCATCCGTCCTTCCTGGATGGCAGAAGCTTCATCAGTAGCATCATCAGGATCCTGGAGTATCTGGAATCAGCTTGGGATTCAGGTCCTCGCGGTTGTAATTGCAATTGCCTACGCTGCGCTGATGACATGGATAATATTGATCGTCCTCAATAAGTTTATTAAACTGAAAGCATCCGATGATGATGAAATGGCAGGTCTTGACAGATCATACCATGGTGAGAGAGGATACGGCATGCTTAACCCAAGTTAGTCTTAATCTGAAAGTAACAGGCTATGAAATTAATAACAGCTATTATTAGGGAAGTAGAACTCGACAAGGTGAGAATGGCGCTCATCGAGGCCGAGATAAAAAGAATAACCGTGAGCCGGGTTTCAGGCCATGGTCAGCAAAGAATCGAGGAAATGTACCGTGGGCAGAAGATCATTCCTGATCTGATCCCGAAAATCAAAATTGAAATTGCTGTCAACGATGCATTTGTCGACATCACTGTCGATACGATCCTGAAAGCAGCCAGAACAGGCGAAGAAGGCGCCGTAGGAGATGGTAAGATATTTATAACTCCCCTTGAAGAATGCATCCGTATCAGAACGGGTGAAAGAGGAGGGAAAGCTATATAATCCTTGTCAGTGGTTTGGTTGAACAACCCGGGGCGTATTGTTCCGGGTTGTTTTTTATATCTTATTCATTAAGAGCATTCTCGGTGAGGCTTATGGATAAAGTGCTCCGGCATCCATGCCTGCTCTTGCCAGGAACGGAGGAAACAGATCCCTGTTAATGAAAATAGGAACCTGCATTCAATATCGTAGACATTAGTAATAGACAATCGTCATTCAATGGTCATCACTATGATAATAAGCAAAGCTATTCTGTGACTGGTTTCCTACAAGACATGTGATTTCCCCAGGGACTATAATCTGATTTCTTACAGACCGGATATAACAGGATATAAAATCCTCCCTTTCATCGTTAAAATCCTGCCGACTGTATAATTAATTTTTACATGAAAATCTAATGTATCATTTTTAAAAGGGTTTTTTTCATAGGTCAGTTTTTGGTAAAACTCCCGGGTCCGCACTGAATCCGGGATTTTTTGTAAGAATCCAGCTCTCCGGAAGCTTAATATGAACTGTCGGACCATTTCTGAAATACCGGTTTATTCTTACTGGAATGTATATTTTTCGAATATTATCATGGGTTTAGTCAGTATTTATACGGATATGTTTTACTTATTTTATATCATTAGTGCAGATACTTTTTTGCGTTATTTTTATCGTTTTGACAATATTGGGAAATTATATAATACTAAAAAACATGAAAAACCGTGTAACCTTATTTATTTTAATCTTTTTTCTGGCGGCAGTTAGTGTTGAGGCTCAGATGGATAACCTGTCAAATATGAGCGCCAAATGGGTTTCCTCCAACACCAGGAATACTGCCATTGATGGAGCAGATATCGTTAATTACAATCCGGCAGGGACCGTTCGGCTTTCTGATGGATTGCACATCAATCTCAGCAATCAGACAATGATCAGAAGACCTGAACATACTTTTAACCTTGGCGCGGGGGAAAAGACATACGGACAGGAAGGAACAGATAAATTCCTGCCTAATCTTTATCTGTCATTCAAAAAGAGCAACTGGGCATTATCAAGTGGGGCATATATTTCAGGAGGCGGAGCCACAGCGAATTACCCCAAGGGCTCAATAAATACAACATTGCTTGGGTATAGCTACCTGGGCAGTGCAACTCCGGCTGCTTATACTACTCTCAGTGATCAGTATCTGAAGGCATCATCATTTTATCTCACTGTTCCATTGACATTTGCATATTCATTATCAGATAAGATCTCCATCGCAGCCGGAGCCCGCTATATTAAAGCATTTAATGCAACAAAGGCTGGTCTTACTCTTGGCGGATCTCTGATCAGCATTCCGGATACTCCTGTTTCTGTCAACTTTAAAGAGGATGCCAGCGGCTTCGGCGGGGTATTCGGGGTTTTCTATCAGCCTACATCCAAACTCGGACTGAGTATACATTATGAAACTGCGGTAAAGCTTGACTTCGAAACAACAGATAATAAAGGTTCAGTATCTCTCAATCCTGACGGAACCAAGAATAGGCGCGATCTTCCTGCAGTATTGTGTACAGGAATATCATATAAATTGACCGATAAACTTGCAGCTGCAGCCGACTTTAATTACTATTTTCAGAAGAATGCTGAATGGGGAACTATCACCTCAAACTCGGTTAAGTACGATGCTTCAGATGTTGCAGGCAACTGCTATACTGCAGGGTTAGGACTTTCATTCAATGCAACCGATGCGCTTCAGCTGACTGCCGGATGTAAATACACAGCTTTTCTGTACGATAACAAGTCGCTATACTACAATAAGATGGGTCTCTATGAAGTGGTCAAATACGATAACTTAAATATCGGATTTGGAGCTTCCTATAAGATCACAAAGAGCATTGGAGTGGATCTTGGTTTCGGCAGAACTTTCTGGAAAGACGCTGATATTAAATCTCTCAAGGCTAATATACCTGTAAATATTACAGACAAAGGTTATGTAATTGCTGTAGGTCTTGATATTACAATCTGAAACTCACTAAAGAGCATATAATCTGAAAGGGTGTCAAATCGGACACCCTTTTTTAGTGCATTTCGGATCGGTTCAGTTATATAGGGTTTGCTGATAAAGTGAATTCGGATGCATATAATGTTAATAATCAGCCTAATATGTTCATATCTTGAGCTCGGCAAAATTGTAAAAGTGCAAATTAAAACATAAATTCCGTTATAAACATTTGCACTTATGGTAAAATATGATTCAGATCGCCAGTTGACAATAGAAGAGTTCAAAACCCCTTTTCAAAGCTCCTTAATGGCTGATAATAGGTGGGTTAAGCTTAGTCAGCTAGTTCCATGGGATAAATTTGCTTCAGCCTATATGTCCCTGATGACTGCTGATTTTGGGCGCCCGGCTATTTCCCCTCGTATAGTCCTTGGGGCTATAATCATTAAGCACCTCGAAAAGCTTGATGACAGAGGAGTTATCCTGGCCATACAGGAAAATATTTACATGCAGTATTTTGTCGGGCTGAAGGAATTTACTACACAACCTGTGTTTGATCCATCATTATTTGTAGATATCAGAAAACGGGTTGGGCACAAAGTATTTGATTCTCTCAATGTTGAGTTGATAAAATCGGTCAATCAGAAGGAATATAAAAAGGACAAGGGGAAAAAGAAAGATTCCGGCAACACATCAGCAAAGAACAAGGGAAAAATGCAGGCAGACGCTACGGTTGCTGATCAGTATATTACCTACCCTACCGATAACGGGATCTTAAACCAAAGTCGCAAGCAGTGTGAGAAAATTATCGACAAGCTGTATAATAAGAGTGGCAAAACAGGTGTAAAACCCAGGACTTACCGTCGTGAAATCGATAAGGCATACCTGGAGTACTCAAAGAAAAAAAAGAAGAGAGAGACCACGCACCGGAAGATGACAAGGAAACTACTGGAATGCGTGAATCGTGATATCAGGCATGTAAACAATATGTTGGATATTTTTGAATCGAATAGGGCAGGATTTCCTTTAAAGCACCATGATCAAATAATGTTTTGGGTAATCAATACAGCTTATGACCAGCAGAAACTCATGTATGATACAAAGACGCATAGTTGCCCTGACAGAATTGTAAGCATATTCCAGCCACATGTCAGGCCAATCCCAAGAGGCAAAACGAAGGCACAGATAGAGTTCGGTTCAAAATTGGGAGTAAGTCTTGATAATGGCTTCGCGAGAATAAATACCTTCAGCTGGGATGCTTATCATGAAGGGGGAGATTTGATTAGCCAGGTTGAATCATATAAGGAGTTACATGGTCATTATCCGGAACTGGTTCAGGTAGACAAGATTTATGCCACTCGCGAAAACCGAACATGGTTAGCAGCAAGGGGCATAAGAATAACGGCTGTTCCACTTGGCCGAAGAAAAGGCAAAGAGCAAGAGACCTATTACCAGAAACGTAAGCGCAGGAAAGAAGCTGCGGAGCGAAATCATATTGAAGGTAAGTTTGGGCAAGGCAAGAACGGCTACAATCTGAATGAGATAAGGGCCAGACTAAGAAGCACCTCAGAGAGCTGGGTAGCATGTATCTTTTTCATAATGAACCTGATACTCTATGAAAAGGAGACTTTTTTTGGCTCTATTCTGGCGCGGGTTAATAGATTGCAGGCAAGCATACAGGAATATGTGAATGAAATTATGACCACAATTTCCCTGGGAGAAGGTAACCTGGCCATAGAACAAGAGTCAGGCTATTCGAAAATCTACTTTAACAGCAAACCCTATATAGTTATTTCGGATCTCGCGGCCAGTTAGCCATTGAATAGCCGGTTGAGGGAGCGCCTCCTTAAATAATCAGGAGAAGCAGATTACAAAAAGTTGAATTAGTAAGGAATACTCTAAGGAAGTCTAAATTAAAAAGAGGATATACTATTTTTGCACTTTAATTTTGCCGGGCATATATAGTTGGATTATAAATAGCCTGATTTCAGCTCTCACTATTTACCAGGAGAGAAGTGACACAAACCATATTGTTTGACATTTTATATGGCTTAAGTTTTTGTTTGATCATCTTTAATTTATTTATCAGATGAAAAGATTTTATATTTTTTGTTCCCTCATCTTTGCCGTATTGGCTGTATCCGCACAGTCAGGACACAATCACTCCTTACCTCAGGAAAAACAAAACTCCATAAACAGGACAGCTAAAAGCAGTACTGATACTGCAACAGGAAAACATAATGGATTGATGCATAATGAATTATTTGCGGCTTCGTACACATTTACTGCAAGTGATTACATGATGAGTATTGAAAGGATAAATGATAATCTTAATGCTATACGGGACAGCGCCGCGCTTGAATTTGAGATTGAAGGTATTAAGCGGCGGGTTGATGAACTGACTGATGATATCATTGTTATCCGCAACAATACGAGAGGGAGAAAGACAGTAATCAATATAAAGAATCTCTACCTCTATCAGAGTTTTGCCTCTAAGCTGAACACGGAAAACAGAAGGATACAAAAACATATATCCAGAACTTACGACAGGGTTAATAATGCAAAGCTTGGCCTTAAAAACATTTTATCCGATACAGTCTTCCATGCACTCTATGACAACGCCGGTCTCAGGAGCTTATACGACAAGAAGCTGGTGAGACTGGAACGGAAATGGGCAAGAACGGATAGTATAACAAATGCGAATATTGATACACTGAATGCCCTGAAAGTAAAAGTTGCCGACAATTCTGTAAATCTCTCCGGAATATTAAGCATGGTGAATTTAAGGCTGGGCAGGGCAGGTCGTCAGCTTTTTGGACCTGAAGTAAATTATATATGGAAGTCATCTGAAAATGACACTATTACCGACGATGCCTCCAGGACTGTAATTAGCATGTTAAGCAGTGAAAAAAAGGCGATTTCCTATTATGTCGATCAGACATCTGCAAAACGAATACTTATAGTTCTTCTGGGGATACTTCTTTTTACATGGTTGTTTTTCAAACGGAAACAGTTCAAAACCATCAATGAACCGGACAGCCCATTCAACTTCATGCACCTCCGCTACCTTAACTGCAATCCTGTTTTATCGCTTCTTATTGTATTGATGTGCCTGATGCCATTCTTCGACGCTTATGCGCCAACATCTTACATATCAATTGAATATTTTGTATTGTTGTTGATCTCAACCTTTATTTTTTTCAAGAAAGAAGATAAAAAATTCATGTTCAGCTGGCTGATGCTGGTTGCCCTCTTTATGGTTAATGCGCTGACTTATTTGTTTATTGAACCGACACTGCTCGCCAGATTATGGCTTTTGGCAATACAAGGCTGTGTAATTGTCTTCTCATATATATTCTATAAGAGACTGAGTAAGGATGTTCCATATTATAGGAATATTAAAAGGGCTGCAATTTCAGGTATTGTTTTTACATTTTTGGGTATCAATTTTAACATTACAGGCAGGTTCTCACTGTCAGGTATATTCGGAATAACCGGCATAATTGCTGTTACTCAGGCTGTTGTATTGCCTGTTTTCATTGAAACAATTATTGAGGTCGTTCTTGTTCAATTGCAGATGAGCAGAATGAGAAAGGGGTTTTACAAACCTTTTGATTGCTCTGTTGCAGAGAATAAAATCAAATTACCACTGTTAATAGTTGCACTGTTACTGTGGTTCATGATGCTTACCTCAAATCTGAACATTTACCATGGAATAACTAACGGAATAATTGATTTTCTCACCACCCCTAGAACCATAGGCAGTATCTCTTTTAAGCTGATAAGTGTCATCTGGTTTTTTGCAATAATATGGATAGCTCATATTCTTCAAATGCTGATCAGTTTCCTGTTTGGCGAAACCGGTTCCGAAAATGATGAAACAACATCTGTCTCGAAGAAGCAACACTCGCGCCTGCTGATAACTCGTTTGCTGGTCCTGGTCTGTGGTTATCTTATAGCTATTGCTGCTTCCGGATTACCGATAGACAAGCTCACGATTGTACTTGGTGCATTAGGAGTTGGGATTGGCATGGGCCTGCAAAACGTAGTGAATAACTTTGTTTCCGGTATTATCCTGATTTTTGATGGTTCGCTTCAGATAGGAGACGAAATAGAGGTAAGCGGGCAGGCGGGCAGAGTAAAAGAGATTGGATTGAGGGCAAGTACACTGAGTACCGCCGACGGAGCTGAGGTTATTATACCTAACGGGAATATCCTGTCGCAGAACATAGTGAACTGGACTTTCAGCAATGATCAGAAAAGGGTTATGATATGGTTTATACTGTCTGGTAAAGAACTTGATGCAAATGTGATCAATGAAGTGATTAACAGTACCATTGAAAATATCCCGAATGTAGTACCACAAAAGAGACCTGTGATTCTCTACAACAGGGCCACCACGGGCAGTTGCACAATTACAGTGCGTTTCTGGAGTACGATAAGCAATGCCGATTCAGCAAAAAGCCAGGCTATGGTCAGGCTAAGCGCGGCTTTTCAGGCCAGGGACATAAAGTTCGAATAGGATTGATCGGAAGGAAGTAAAGATCTGAGGACTCAAAAACTAATAAACCGAAGCCCTAAGGTGCAGAACAGTCAAACAGAGGAACAATATGCATCAGGCTGAAGAATTAACGATTAGCTATGAATATAATAAATTTGGTGAGTTAATAAGACAAACTGACGCTCCTGGTAAGCTTGATTCCATGGAACATGATACATTAGGCAGGATATTGACTGAGGTCAGATCTGAAGGTGATAAAGCATTTACATATAATTCAGTAGGATGACTTGGACTGTTAAGCAATGTCTCATATCCAGGGGGTGTTGAAACATATAATTATGATAACTATGAAAGATTAAAAAGGAAGATAATTACTATAGAAGGAACAGGTTATTCAACCACTATTGGGTATGATACCTGAAGTGAAGTTAATGAAATAATCTATCCTTCAACTTTTGGTATTATGTATTCAAATTCCAATGGTTATTTGAGTGAAGTTCGAAGAAAGGATAATCATTCTTTGATATGGCAGAGATCGGACGTTAATGAATATGGGAATTTTACTCAAAGTGCCTTTGTGATTAGATTGACCACCACCTAAACTTTTAATTGTTTATGTTCACTAAAAAGCATCAGAACAGGTACATAGATTTCAGGGCTACGCCCCTCCTCTAGCTATACCGACTACACCTGCTACGAAGAAACCAGGGCTAACGCCCCTGTATGTAAAAGAATCAGATTAGGGAACATAGTTTTATTTTCTGCGTCGATGAAACTATTAAAAAGGGCTATAATCCTTAAGGGAACAAAAAACAACAAAAAATTAAGGGGCGTCAGTCCTGAGATCATCGTAGCCAATGACAATTAATTCAAACATAGGGGCTTAGCCCTGATATCAATAAAATAAAATGGCATATGGCAAAAAAAATCATCAACAACAAATGGGTAAAACCTTTTGGATATAGCAGGTAATTATCGAGATAGAAAAACAACAAAATATGAGGGGCGTTAGCCCTGAATGCATAGTAGAAAAAATTGACTAAAAATTTAAACATTATGGCGCAAAAAATCGGAAATTAAATATGACCCAAAATATTTGTTTGAATGGTACGATTGATAGATTTCAGGGCTACGCCCCTCCTCTAGCTATACCGACTACACCTGCTACGAAGAAACCAGGGCTAACGCCCCTGTATGTAAAAGAATCAGATTAGGGAACATAGTTTTATTTTCTGCGTCGATGAAACTATTAAAAAGGGCTATAATCCTTAAGGGAACAAAAAACAACAAAATTTGAAGGGGCGTCAGCCCTGAGATCATCGTAGCCAATGACAATTAATTCAAACATAGGGGCTTAGCCCTGATATCAATAAAATAAAATGGCATATGGCAAAAAAAATCATCAACAACAAATGGGTAAAACCTTTTGGATATAGCAGGTAATTATCGAGATAGAAAAACAACAAAATATGAGGGGCGTTAGCCCTGAATGCATAGTAGAAAAAATTGACTAAAAATTTAAACATTATGGCGCAAAAAATCGGAAATTAAATATGACCCAAAATATTTGTTTGAATGGTACGATTGATAGATTTCAGGGCTACGCCCCTCCTCTAGCTATACCGACTACACCTGCTACGAAGAAACCAGGGCTAACGCCCCTGTATGTAAAAGAATCAGATTAGGGAACATAGTTTTATTTTCTGCGTCGATGAAACTATTAAAAAGGGCTATAATCCTTAAGGGAACAAAAAACAACAAAAAATTAAGGGGCGTCAGTCCTGAGATCATCGTAGCCAATGACAATTAATTCAAACATAGGGGCTTAGCCCTGATATCAATAAAATAAAATGGCATATGGCAAAAAAAATCATCAACAACAAATGGGTAAAACCTTTTGGATATAGCAGGTAATTATCGAGATAGAAAAACAACAAAATATGAGGGGCGTTAGCCCTGAATGCATAGTAGAAAAAATTGACTAAAAATTTAAACATTATGGCGCAAAAAATCGGAAATTAAATATGACCCAAAATATTTGTTTGAATGGTACGATTGATAGATTTCAGGGCTACGCCCCTCCTCTAGCTATACCGACTACACCTGCTACGAAGAAACCAGGGCTAACGCCCCTGTATGTAAAAGAATCAGATTAGGGAACATAGTTTTATTTTCTGCGTCGATGAAACTATTAAAAAGGGCTATAATCCTTAAGGGAACAAAAAACAACAAAATTTGAAGGGGCGTCAGCCCTGAGATCATCGTAGCAAATGACAATGAATCCAAAAATAGGGGCGTAGCCCTGATATCTAAACAGTGGCTGGTAACAGCAGAATGATTCCTCCAGGATAAAGGATCTCAAAAAATGATCCTGAACTTGCCTCACCGGGAAGGAAGCTGTTTTCTTCAATCCCCCGGCGGTATCATTTGAGCCAATAATAGAATGCCGAAAACGACAAATCGTATTCCATGCAAAAAGATTTTTGTGTTTGTCCGCTTTCGTGCCACTGACGAATCAATGTCAGCATTGCCTCCAGATTGGAGAGACGTTCCTTCTTTTTCATGTGAGTAACTTTGTCCACAAAATTATTCAGCGATCAACACAGTAACGATCTGCATCAGGTTGTATGATTACCGGTTACTCAAGTGAGGGTCGCCATTTATGTTGCATACCTCCAACCTGTTGTCCCCATGATGCAACATAATGAGAGTACCCAGAGCACTTATTTCCTATTATTAACAAATGAATATCCATTGCACATAATTTTCCCTTCATATTTCCTGTATCCAATCAAAATTTGAGGTAGACTATATTCTAAAATCTTGACCTCTTTATCAGTACCAAGATTTAGTTTGATTTCTCCTTTTCGAAAATCGGCAAACTCAGGACAGATCTGAATAAAAAAACTTCCAAAAACATGCTTAAAACAAGTGTAATCAATGTCATATGAATAGGAACCTCCTGGTGGAAGAAACAACAAATTTCCATTTACCAAAAATATAGAACTCAACTTCGCTTTAAAGTAAGCTTTATCTAATTCTGATAATTGCTTAAGCTTATTATACTCAGAATATTTATTAAGAAAATAGGAATATAAAACTGAATCTATCACATTGGCAGATTCTTTTATATTTAAGTAAGTTCCTAATTGAAAGTTCTTTTCAAGTTTGTATGTTTCCTCTTCAGGAGGTAGAGGTGTTGGTGATAGATCATCTCTATTAAATAGTATATCAGGATCGTTAATCAATTTACCATCATGATATAAACAAATGTGATTAGATATCGAAGTTTGTAAATACACTGCATGGTCTGATTTATTAGAAAGAGCCAGTTTCAATTTACCATTTGAAAACGAAAATTCACCAATTATGTAAATATTGTTGTTCGAATCACATTGACTCATTATTCCAGATAATAAACTAAAGACCAGTGGTAGGGTAAAAGGGTAAACCATAATTATCTTTTTCGTTAATTATATAATCCCAAATTCTTGTTCTTAAGGAACCATGTGACATATCAAAATTATAATATTTATGTGCTTGATTACTATAATACATAGCTAAATTGCTTCCATTACTTTTTAAAAATGAAGCATTCCACATATATGCTGCATATTCAGACATTGCTACATTAAATTTGTTTCCAAATGTTATTAGATGTGAAACATGAACAAACTCATGCCCCATATCCATATATAAATCACCAACACTATTTAATGCTTGCCCTCCAAAAACAATTGTATAAATCCCATTTGAAGGTATAGAATAAGTAAAAGCACCTGCATCAGGATTTATATTAGTTACTAACTCAGGATCAGCATACATATATACTCTATCAGCAAATCTAAAATTTCGAAAATAGTGCTGCTGGAAACCAACAAAATCAAAATCCTTGGGTAAAGATCCATCAGCATTAGTAGTTATCTTTCCTTGCTTACTATTTTCAATGGCAAGATTATAACCGTTTTGAAATCTGTTGAATTTATAAGATTCTTCGAGCCTGTTCCCAAGCTGCCATCCCGCCAAACCACTTTGCACTAATGAACTCCATGTTTTAACACTTTTCCAATCCCATTTAGCAGGATTGAACTGCCAGTTATTTACCGCGGATGTAGAAACCCACATATTGGCAAGCATTGTCAGAGCTGTAATTACCCATTCCCCATTTTGATCTTTATATTTCAATGGGTTATTCAGACAATAGGAATATCTGTTAAAATTTTGCGTAAAATCGGGTAATTGAACATTTGAATCGGGGCTCAGGAACTGCCCGGTCAACGGATCGTACAATCTTCCGTTCATATTTATCAGATTGAACCAGGGAAGATGTTCGTGACCGGTAAAACCACGACCGGCAATGAACAATGATGGTTCAGTTCCTGAAGAATAATAGTTCCAGTTAGTTGGATTTCTTAATCTGCCCCATGCATCGTAATTATACTCGTACAGACTACCCGCAGTAGAGTCACTTACCTGTATAATTGAACCTAAATGATCAAGTATTAGATAATATAACCTGTTGGAACCTCCCTGTTGTCTGACCGAAACACAAGGAGCGGAATAAGCATCGCCTCCAATGAAAGTATATTCCTTAGTCACTCCCCCCGATGTTTCCTTTATATAACCGGAGGACGAATACCAACGTGTAAGAATTACATTGCCACTTTGTCTGACCTCCATTTTTGCCCTTTCATTTTCTTCAACCTCCCGACGGTATCATTTGAGCCAATAATCGAATGCCGAAAACGACAAATCGTATTCCATGCAAAAAGATTTTTGTGTTTGTCCGCTTTCGTGCCACTGACGAATCAATGTCAGCATTGCCTCCAGATTGGAGAGACGTTCCTTCTTTTTCATGTGAGTAACTTTTACCAACAAAATTATTTAGCTATCAACACAGTAACAATATGTATCAGGCCGTAGGATTACGATCGGAAGGAAGTTAAGATCTGAGGACTCAAAAACTAATAACCCGAAGCCCTAAGGTGCAGAACAGTCAAACAGAGAAACAATATGCATCAGGTCGTAGGAATACTGAACTCCTATTTACCTGTCATGTGACTTATTATTTTTTAATTCAATTTATTACAAGAGGAGCAGAGACAAACTTGCCTTTAAAACGTTCATAGCCATTCACTTCATCTATCCCATGTACAACTTGGAACAGAAAAAATTTATCATCGCGCCCATCTAAATGCACGTATAAATGCATAAATCCAGGAATAATATTAATCCATGGTTTATTTTGATATTTAAATTTAATACTAACCTTATTATATTTCCTATAAAAGGAATTCATTAGCTCATAATTAACCATAGTATCACCTGGATTGAGTATGAGTACATTTTCATATTTATCAGTCAGCACTCTCTTCATGGCATTATCATAAACTGTATCATTCTTTAAGAAAAAATTCAGTTTCTTTAATCTTTTTAAATCACCCTCTACGGCATTTTTTACGAATGCAACATTTGGATTGTTTATAAAATATAAAATGTTATCATCGTCTCTTTGTTTCCGAACGTCAAAATATTCCCAACCATCAAATTTATTTTTAATATTATCACCTGTATAATCAGATATTTCCAAGTATTGAGATGGATATCTACAATTTTCCAGATATAGTGGTATTTTAGACTCATTCTTAATAGTAATTTTTAAATAGTATATTGTATCATCTTTTACTATATTAGGAAATACAGTTAAAAAAGCACTAGGTTTGATCTGATTACATGCCATAATAAAAAGGCCAATTGAATAAACAAGGGAATATTTCATTACTATGCTTTATAAACTTATACAACTTCAAAAATTTGGTATGGCAAGGGGCAAATTCAAATCAGGAATAATTTTCCATACTATCTGTAGTGAAGGTATAGTATAATACCGGAATATGGAGCTGAGTGAAAACATTTATTCTAAGATCTCAGGGTCAGAAGCTGCTGCAGAGCTGAAAGCTTAATTGTGGCCGGTAATTGCAGAATGATCCCTCCCGGATAACGTATCTCAATATTTGAGCCTGAACTTACTTCAACAGGGAGGAAGCTGTTTTCTTCAATCCCCCGACGGTATCGTTTCAGCCAATAATAGAAGGACGAAAAGGTCAAATCGTGTTCCTTGCAAAATGTTTGTTGTGTCTGTCCGCTTTCGTGCCACTGCTGTATCAATGTTAACATTGCCTCCTGTCTGGTGATCCGTTCCTGCTTTTTCATGTGAGTAACTTTTACCCACAAAATTATTCAGCTATCAACACAGTTACAATATGCATCAGGCCGTAGGATTACACCTATTTAGTTATTTTCTAATGTATCTCATATGGGATACCGCCTGTTCCGCCAAGGAACACTTGATCACTCCAAATAACATTTTTCAGATTTTCCCTCCGATCAGTTAACAATTTAGAAATACTATAAAATGATTTTATTCGTTCAGAATTTGGATCTAAAAAGATCCACCCAACTCTAATTTTTGAATAGGCATTCTTTATATTAGTCTGCAATAATACAGGTAAAGAGAATTCTTGTTTGGGCTTAAGGACGATGATTGTAGGACCATTGCCAGAACAATCATTTACACACACTCTAATCTGTCTGTTATCCAATACAATATTACCAACACTTGTACATGTATATGTTACAAACTTAATCAATCGATCAGACATATTAATAAGTTTGATGTCAACCAGAAAATAAATAATGCTATCATTATTTACTAGACTCGGGTCTTCATTGCGTGCGAGTCTGAAACATCCTCTTAATTCAGGCTTTACTTTGAGTCCTGCTTCACTTTGTTTTTCGATTACACAGTTACAGGATAATAAGCTCGTAACCAATAATATTGATGTAATTAAATTCATAACGTAAATTTACCAATATAAAGAAGGATTTAAATTCATAAAACCTAAAATATTTACAATGGAGTTAAAATGAAAACTGCTAACATTTATTGCTGAATAAAAATAATCATCAACAACTCCATTATTGATAGAGAAACCCCATGAAAAAGTCCTTATAGGATACCATAATTCTCCTCTCTTTCCACAAAGAGTCAACTCAGCTTTAAAGAAATTTCCAGCATTTGGTCTGTCTTGGAAAAACATATCTGCATCTATTTCTGCAACATAAGGCCTCCAGGTGTCAATTCCAGCTTTATTATAATAGAATCCATGGAAACCTCCAAATTGTGTATCTAATTGTTGATTAGGTGAGTCAGAAGAAACAGTCTGAATCCAGTTATATCTTTCATACATAGAACCATGAACATTTAATCTTAATTCACTTCTACCATACCAGTCATCTGCGGAATTATAAACTTGTTTAGTAAGAAAAGGTTCATCAGAGCCAAATGAATAAAATTCTGATGAACCAAAACCATCTAATGATGCCATGTAACCATTAGGCGAAGTTCTGTTACGAGGAATTTCAAATCTCGAATTAAAATCATTAACGATTTTTTTTGAAAGATTATCATAATATGATTTATGAATAATCTTATCTAATTTATACTCCAAAGAGGATCCCATCTTGTAACCTGATATTCCACTTTGTACCAGTGAACTCCATGTTTTAACACTTTTCCAATCCCATTTAACTGGGTTGAACTGCCAGTTATTTACCGCGGATGTAGAAACCCACATATTGGCAAGCATTGTCAGAGCTGTAATTACCCATTCCCCATTTTGATCTTTATATTTCAATGGGTTATTCAGACAATAGGAATATCTGTTAAAATTTTGCGTAAAATCGGGTAATTGAACATTTGAATCGGGACTCAGGAACTGCCCGGTCAACGGATCGTACAATCTTCCGTTCATATTTATCAGATTGAACCAGGGGAGATGTTCGTGACCGGTAAAACCACGACCGGCAATGAACAATGATGGTTCAGTCCCTGAAGAATAATAGCTCCAGTTAGTTGGATTTCTTAATCTGCCCCATGCATCGTAATTATACTCGTACAGACTACCCGCAGTAGAGTCACTTACCTGTATAATTGAACCTAAATGATCACGTATTAGATAATAAAACCTGTTGGAACCTCCCTGTTGTCTGACCGAAACACAGGGAGCGGAATAAGCATCACCTCCAATGAAAGTATATTCCTTAGTCACCCCCCCGGATGTTTCCTTTATATAACCGGAAGAAGAATACCAACGTGTAAGAATGACATTGCCACTTTGTCTGACCTCCATTTTTGCCCTTTCATTTTCTGCAACCTCCCGACGGTATCATTTGAGCCAATAATAGAATGCCGAAAACGACAAATCGTATTCCATGCAAAAAGATTTTTGTGTTTGTCCGCTTTCGTGCCACTGACGAATCAATGTCAGCATTGCCTTCAGATTAGTGAGACGTTCCTTCTTTTTCATGTGAGTAACTTTATCCACAAAATTATTCAGCTATCAACACAGTTACAATGTATCCGACTGGGGAAGTGCATATTTGACATCTGGAAGCACATGCTGATCTTTCGGGAAAAAGAAGATGAGTACGAAAGAGATGAATTGCGGGAATTTAATCATAGCACAGCAGTGGAGATCATCAGGTATGACACAGACCGATTACGCGAGTGCAAACAGGGTATCCATACATACTCTGCGTTACTGGTTGTATAAACACAAAGACACAGTATCTGAAGAAGGAAGATTTCTGCGACTGACAGATCTTTCATCCGTTAATGAAATAGTACTGCGTTATCCAGGAGGAGTTGAGCTTAGATTACCAGTAGGAACACCGATATCAGTAATAAAGCAACTGGTCATCCTTTAGGGTTATGTTCTCAATAACATCGCCCAGGTATTTTCTCTATAACGTATCCACCGACATGCGTATGGGTTTTGACGGGCTTAGTGGATTAGTAAGTAGCAAGCTTGGAGAAGATCCTCGCAGTGGGGATTTATTTATCTTCATCAACAAACCGCGTAACCGGATAAAGATGCTTCGCTGGGAACCTGGTGGCTATGTCCTGTTCTATAAAAGACTCGAAAGGGGGACTCTTGAACTTCCATCTGGAACAAAGGCAGGGTTATCACAACCTTTGGAATATGGTCAGCTTGCTATGATGATCACTGGTTTTTCGATGAAACATACAAGAAAAAGGCCGCGTTTTTAAGAACAATTTTTGTTTGATTTGTTAAAAATAACAGGTTCAAAATAAGTAGATTCAATGCTTTCATGATGTAATTTTATGTCATGACAAGCGAAGAGACCATAACTATATCGAAAGCGGAATACCAACGATTTTTGGATCAGGAATCAGAGGTTGTATGGCTCAAACACCAGCTCGCGGAACTTCAGAGATTAATATACGGATCAAAACGGGAACGTTTTATCACTCCGGATCCTCTTCAGTGCACTTTATTTGATTTGCCATTACAAGCTGACCCGGAACCTGAGAAGGAAACGATTACCTATACAAGGACAAAGCCGGAAACCCCGGAGAAAAAACAACCTCTCAGGGCAGAACTCCCGGCACATCTGCCTCGCGAGACAGAAGTCATTGAACCAGATAACCTTCCTGAAGGGGCAAAACTTATCGGCAAAGAAATCACCGAAATACTTGAGTACGATCCTGCCAATATTTATGTTCGCCAGATCATCAGGCCGAAGTACATTATTGAATCCAGCGATGAATCCACACGTATTGAGATAGCAGATCTTCCTTCACTGCCTATACCAAAGGGTAATGCAGGAGCTTCAATGATTGCGCAAATATTAGTCAGCAAGTTTGTTGACCATCTTCCTTATTACCGGCAGAGTAAAATTTTTAAACGTCAGAACCTTCATATACCTGATTCCACGATAGGTGGCTGGGCTAATATGGCAATAGAGAGATGGTTGGTACCGGTATATGACGTTGAAAAAAGGATAATAGTAACATCAGATTACCTTCAGGCAGATGAAACTCCCATAGCTGTGCTCACGGAAGATAAGCCGGGAGCAACACACCGGGGTTACTACTGGGTATATTATGATCCTGTAAAACGGCTGGTGTGTTTTGATTACAGGAAGACCAGGGGCCGTGAAGGGCCAAAAAACTTTCTACAGGATTTTTCGGGAGATCTTCAGAGTGATGGATATAGTGCATACGCTGATCTGGGAGTTCAGGGAAAGATAAAACATCTTGCCTGCTGGGCTCATGCCAGACGTAAATTTGAACATGCTAAGGACAATGATCCCGTGAGATCCTCACAGGCCTTAACGATGATCGGTAGGCTGTATGATATCGAACGTGAGGCAAGGAATAAAGCGTTAACATATGATGAAATAAAGGCTATCAGGCAGGAACATTCACTGGGAATAATAGCTGAAATAGAACAGTGGCTTACCATGCAGGCGAGGGATGTATTGCCAAAAAGTGCCATAGGAATGGCAATACATTACACCCGGAACCTTTGGCCCCGGTTGATAAGGTACACTGAAGATGGACGGTTTAATATTGACAATAATCTTATTGAAAACAGCATACGTCCCGTGGCTCTGGGAAGGAAGAATTATCTCTTTGCAGGATCACATGAAGCAGCACAGCGGGGAGCAGTTATCTATTCGCTGCTTGCCACCTGCCAGATCAGAGGAGTGGACCCATTTACATGGTTAAAGAATGCTCTGGAAACCATCCCGGATTACCCGGCAAACCAGTTGGAAAAACTACTCCCCAACAAATAATACCAAAATCCAATCACTTCAAAGGTGTATTTCCCCAGTCGGATACGTTACAATATGCATCAGGCCGTAGGATTACTCCAAGTGAGTGAGGGTTGCGATTTATGTTGCATACCTCCAACCTGTGTGTCCATGATGCAACATAAAGAGAGCAACCGAACACCTACATTACCAAGGATAAAATCAAACAGCTTGCGCTATAACCAAACAGCCTTGGCTTCCCTAGGTTTTTTTCATTTTTCATTTTTCATTTTCCTAAGTTGTTCAGAATTTGGAGGGTTCGCTTTAAATTCTTGGATGTATCGCATAAAGTCTGTGCTATCAGCTATCGGAAAGTCAAATAACATCCGAGCTTCTTTCGGTTTCTTCAGATTGTAAATTACAATATACTTTTCACCTTTTTTTATACCATTATCATTAGGCACATAAAAGGTTTCTGATCCGTAATTTTGATAATATTCAATCTTATTTATAGAATATGCAAAAGTAATTTTGGGCGATCGAATGGTAAGTTGGTATGAATTTGGAACCCACGCAACGTAAGCTTGACCGGGATCATATTGTTGTATAACTCCAATAGCATAATTCATATTAGAAAAAATATCCTTGTTCTTTTTATTATCGGATATCTTAAAAATGACTATCCCTATCACTCCTAAAATGAATAACGTGAACTCAATAATCTCTTTCCTTTTCATTGCTTTTCCCACGAGTTTTTATTAATTATTTATCCATATCCAGCTATCACCCCTAAACTCTAAGTGCCCAGGTGTTATCGTAGGAATATGCGGTGGTAATGCTTTTATCTGAGGTGCAGGAGGTAAGGCTAACTGATTCAGCTGAAGGCTACGCATTAAATTATTTTGGGGATCATAATTAACTTCTAGGGGGGCACTTTGATTACCCACATTTGGAGTTGGCCTATTAATATAAGTATCGAGTGCGCCTTTAATAATCCCAGAGGCAAATGCTGACACGGCAGCGGATTTGGCCATTCCCATGGATTCTTCAGGAGAAAAGCCTCTCATCCTTGAAATAGTATAAGTTAATCCAAATTCGTATGGAACACCTACAGCTGTTTCTGCAATCACGTTTTTTAAAAAGTCACTTTTGATATCCAATTTACCCTTATACGCTTTGGTTAAAGGAGCAGTGATCTTCGCTGAAAGATAAGATGTTATTCCTCCCCAAAATGCATCCTGTGCAACGGTTCCAAGATTCTGCCCTCGCAAGAAACTATTCCCCCCATCTTTAATGGCCCCTGATAAATAGGGATGTCCTGTTGCAAAAGCTAATCCACTTGAACCTCCAACAGCAAAGTATTGAGCTCCTTCTGCCCAAGGGTTTTTACCGTCACTTCTATCAGAAATGTCATCCCAATTTTGTATTACATTAATTGTTCCCATTATAACAGTAGCATCAGCTTTTATTGCTAATGGTATGAGGGGAGGACAAAACATTGCGGCAAGAATAGTAAATATAAATTCACCATTAGGATCGGTGTAGATTAATGGGTTATTCAGACAATAGGAATATCTGTTAAAATTTTGCGTAAAATCGGGTAATTGAACATTTGAATCGGGGCTCAGGAACTGCCCGGTCAACGGATCGTACAATCTTCCGTTCATATTTATCAGATTGAACCAGGGGAGATGTTCGTGACCGGTAAAACCACGACCGGCAATGAACAATGATGGTTCAGTCCCTGAAGAATAATAGTTCCAGTTAGTTGGATTTCTTAATCTGCCCCATGCATCGTAATTATACTCGTACAGACTACCCGCAGTAGAGTCACTTACCTGTATAATTGAACCTAAATGATCACGTATTAGATAATAAAACCTGTTGGAACCTCCCTGTTGTCTGACCGAAACACAGGGAGCGGAATAAGCATCACCTCCAATGAAAGTATATTCCTTAGTCACCCCCCCGGATGTTTCCTTTATATAACCGGAAGAAGAATACCAACGTGTAAGAATTACATTGCCACTTTGTCTGACCTCCATTTTTGCCCTTTCATTTTCTTCAACCTCCCGACGGTATCATTTGAGCCAATAATCGAATGCCGAAAACGACAAATCGTATTCCATGCAAAAAGATTTTTGTGTTTGTCCGCTTTCGTGCCACTGACGAATCAATGTCAGCATTGTCTTCAGATTAGTGAGACGTTCCTTCTTTTTCATGTGAGTAACTTTGTCCACAAAATTATTCAGCTATCAACACAGTAACAATATGCATCAGGCCGTAGGATTACATTACAACTTCAAATCAGGAATAGTTTCGCATACTCTCCATTTACCCCCTATTTTCATTAGAAAATTGATATAAAATCTTTTCTATCAAATTCTTCAATGATACTTTTGTTAGTTAAAAGTTCTGTGTTCTCGGGATTTTTCCTCAGTTTCTCATTAATCTGTTTTATGACATTTTCCTTTCCTTCAATAAAAACCAATAAGAACTGCTGATTTATCTCATCTTGAATTGTAGCAGCTGGTGTTTTCAGACGTTTGCTATAAGCTGTCAGAGCTTCTTTATACTTATCGGTTGCTAATTGAAGATTCCCTAACTTTTCATAAGTAATGCCTAATACAAACAATGCTTCAGGATATTTTTCCCTCTTCAATAATTTCTGAATTGTCTCTATCGATTCTTCATATTTCAAAGACCTCCTTAATATTGCTGCTTTATTGAGATATGCATTGTAAAAGTCAGAATCTCTTTGAATTGCAGTATTTACATCATTTAATGCTCTATTTAGTAAAGAATCTTTCATTTTAACATCAGTGACACGATTGATTTTCTGTAATATCTTAACTGCATTATCATTGAGTACAATTAGATCTTTATTCTTTTTATCAGTATAAAATGATAACTCATCTGAAATTGTATCTTTTGAGATATAATATGAGCTTTTTGTTTTGGAGTTTGCATGTTTGTTTTCACACGATACTATACCGATAGTAAAAATTATAGCTAAAATAAATCGCATAATCGTCAAGATATTAATATATTAATAACTAAGTGCATTAATTATTCTTCCTATTCTCATTAGGAAATGACCTTGACCTGGAAATGGGCTGATAGACCCATACCCTTCAGAATAATTATAACCAACATTAAATCTAAGGTACAAATCATCTATACTAAAATTGGGTAATGCAAAAACATTTTGACCAACGTTAGACCAACCACGTTCTGAAATTGAAGATCCACTAAATGGTATAAGGGGATATGTACTAACAATTTTATTACCAGATATTACATCGACACTTCCAAGGTAAGAAACATCACCTTTATTACAGGCAGTAGTATATGCAGAAGCAGAAACATTAGCATAATATTTAGCACCCCTAATATAAATATTAGCGCCACCTTTAACTAGAAGAGAACCACCGAAACCAACATCCTCAGCAGGCAAATACATGGGATACTTTTTATAATAGGTATATGCACCTAATTCATAATAAACTTTATTCCCAACATATTCCTGTTCATTTGGGAGGTAACCATCTAATGATGCTAAATAGCCATCTGAAAGAGTGTTACTGCCGTGCAATTCAAATCTCGAATTAAAATCATCTATGATTTCTTTTGAACGATTATCATAATATGATTTATGAATAATCTTATCTACTTTATACTCCAAAGAGGATCCCATCTTGTAACCTGATATTCCACTTTGTACCAGTGAACTCCATGTTTGAACGCTTTTCCAATCCCATTTAACTGGGTTGAACTGCCAGTTATTTGCAGCGGATGTAGAAACCCACATATTGGCAAGCATTGTCAGAGCTGTAATTACCCATTCCCCATTTTGATCTTTATATTTCAATGGGTTATTCAGACAATAGGAATATCTGTTAAAATTTTGCGTAAAATCGGGTAATTGAACATTTGAATCGGGACTCAGGAACTGCCCGGTCAACGGATCGTACAATCTTCCGTTCATATTTATCAGATTGAACCAGGGGAGATGTTCGTGACCGGTAAAACCACGACCGGCAATGAACAATGATGGTTCAGTTCCTGAAGAATAATAGCTCCAGTTAGTTGGATTTCTTAATCTGCCCCATGCATCGTAATTATACTCGTACAGACTACCCGCAGTAGAGTCACTTACCTGTATAATTGAACCTAAATGATCACGTATTAGATAATAAAACCTGTTGGAACCTCCCTGTTGTCTGACCGAAACACAGGGAGCGGAATAAGCATCACCTCCAATGAAAGTATATTCCTTAGTCACCCCCCCGGATGTTTCCTTTATATAACCGGAAGAAGAATACCAACGTGTAAGAATGACATTGCCACTTTGTCTGACCTCCATTTTTGCCCTTTCATTTTCTGCATTATAAGTGAAAGATGCAGAATAATCACCTTCTGTGATAGTGCTGATACTTTCAAATGAAGTATAATTTATTGTATCAAGTGTAGATGGAATTGGTCCACCGGTAATCTGATTGACACTACTTAATGAATATGGTTTGATTGAATTATTATAGTTAAGACTCCCTATATCATCCTTATAGGAAATACTACCTTTATTAGCATCATAATTCATATCAAATACTCTGGTAGGAGATGTCATTCCTTTATAAATATAATCAATCCTGTCAAGATTGTCATAGGTTATTGAATCTCTAAGTTCTGATACTCTTCTATTCCGTCTGCTTATTAAATTTCCAGTAACTGGATTGATTCTATATTTAAAGCTATGAATTGATCCATAAACAACAGAGGTCGGTAACCCATTACTATCAAACCCAAAGGTAGCTCCCAGGCTTGATCCTAATAACCCTGATGTAACTTGCTGATAAGCATTCATGGTATTAATTGTCCAACGTGAAGTACTTCCTGAATTTATCGTAGAAATAGAGTTTAAATATCCTAAAGCATTATAATTTCTTCTTTCAACAATACCAGAAGGATAGGTAATCAGGCTGTCTCGTCCACATTTAGCATAAATATAGGATGTGACAAGATTAGTTGTTCCAGGAATCGTCTCCGTTATTGAAGAGATCCTCCCCTTGGAATCATAACTTAAAGAACGACTGACATTTCCCGGTGAACTTATGCTAGTCAATTGTTTTTGTGAGTTATAAGTATAAGATGTAGTTCCCTCCGGCGTTACTTTCTGAGAAATTGTCCCATTCGAGTTATAAGTATAGGTAGTTGATTGATTTCTTGCATTTTGCTGAGAAGAAATTTCACTGAAACCTGTATAAGTATAATTAATGATTCCGGCACTGGGATCAGAAATCTGAGTCTGATTCCCTGCGATATCATATTGCATTTGCGTAACATATCCTCCAGGAGCAGTGATATTCTTTATTTTACCATCTGGATAATAGGAATAGTTTATAGTTCCTCCCGCATCAGTTGATGACAGCAATGTACCTTCACTAGAGTTGGTTTTTGTAAAAGTTTTGTTTGCTGGAGTCCCAGTAATTGTTTCCGTTATGGTTCCAGTCCCCAAAGTATATGACCAGGAACTATTTCTCCCCGATGGTCTGGTTAAACTAGTTTTGCGGCCATAATTATCATACTGGTAAGAGTTAAGCAATGGAGTATCTCCTCCATAATATGGTTCAGACACGCTCTCAATCTGTCCCTTGGAATTATAACTTGTAATTACATAAATCGTTCCATTAAATCCTCTTGTCGCAGATCGTACTACTCTTCCAAGATTATCATATTTTTTATTTCTCAAAGAATTGTCATTTCCAGCCACCTGAACCGAATAAAACCTTTTTGCAGGATTAGACAACATTTGTTCCTCCCACCCATAAGTAGTTGTAACTATATCTCCGATACTTGAGCTTGCATTAATTTCTCTCCCAAAATTATCATATTGATATGTTATGATATTATTCAAAAAGTCAGCCTTAGTCGCCAATCTGCCATAATTGTCATATGTATTTGTTGCTACATGAGACAAGGGATCTGTAATTGTCGCGATTCTGACATTATCCGTATGCTTACTTCCCGAGAGCATTTCAATGCCTAACTTTAAGTATTATATATACTATGGTACGGTTAATGTCCTTATTATTTTTTCAACTTTTATCTTTTTCCTTTTGTCTTTTTTCTTTTTTCTTCATTTTTCTTATATTTGGTATGCTGTATCTTAAGTGCTAAAAAATTTACAGTCATGCTGATAAGGACCTTCGCGAGCGCTGTTACCGGTATTGATGCGGTAACTGTTACAATTGAGGTTAATGTGTCAAGAGGAGTGCGGTTCTTTCTTGTGGGCCTTCCAGATGTTGCAGTAAAGGAAAGCCAGCAGAGGATTGAATCGGCATTGCGCTCGATCGGTCAGCGCTGGCCCGGAAAGCAGGTGGTGATCAATATGGCTCCTGCCGATATCAGGAAAGAAGGATCGTCTTATGACCTTCCTCTCGCTATGGGAATTCTGACAGCCGACGAAAAAGTAAGTAAGGACGGCATTGAAACCTTCGTTCTCATCGGAGAACTCTCTCTTGACGGGAGCCTCCAGCCGGTCAAAGGCGCCTTGCCGATTGCACTAAGGGCAAGGGATGAGGGATTCAAAGGACTTATCCTTCCGGGCAAGAATGCCAGGGAGGCAGCTGTCGTAGGAGGGTTGGATGTTTACGGGATGGACAACATATCTGAAGTGGTGGATTTCTTTAACGGGACTAGGAGAGTTGAGCCCGTTAAGGTTGATCTTGATTCGATATTCAGTGATGAAGCAAACAGATATGATGTTGATTTCTCAGATGTCCGAGGACAGGAGAATGTTAAACGGGCTCTTGAAGTTGCCGCTGCAGGAGGCCATAATATCATAATGATCGGTCCTCCCGGAGCTGGTAAAACGATGCTGGCAAAAAGGCTACCGACCATTATCCCGCCTCTCACTCTCGAGGAAGCTCTCGAAACGACAAAGATTCATTCCGTGGCAGGCAAGATAGATGATCATACATCGCTGATGACCAGGCGGCCTTTCCGGAGTCCCCATCATACGATTTCCGACGTCGCCCTTGTCGGGGGAGGCACATTTCCACAACCCGGAGAGATATCCCTCAGCCATAACGGAGTATTGTTCCTCGATGAACTGCCCGAATTTAAAAGGACTGTTCTGGAGGTGATGCGACAACCCCTTGAAGACAGGGTCATTACTATCTCACGGGCAAAATCAACTGTTGATTATCCTGCAAGTTTTATGCTGGTAGCCAGCATGAATCCCTGTCCCTGCGGGTTCCATAACCATCCTGAGAAGGAATGCATGTGCTCACCCGGAATGGTGCAGAAATATCTGAACAGGATATCCGGACCGCTTCTCGACAGGATCGATATCCACATAGAGGTGGTACCGGTCAATTATGATAAGCTGGCAGACAAGGGCAGAACCGAATGTTCATCCGTTGTCAGAAATCGCGTGGTAAGGGCCAGAGAGATCCAGGCCGGGAGGTTTGAACATTTCAGAGGGGTCTATTCAAACTCACAGATGTCATCCTCGATGCTGAGAAAATTCTGCCAGCTCGATGAAGCCGGGGGCCGGCTTCTCAAAACTGCCATGGATATCAGGGGATTATCCGCCAGAGCCTACGACCGGATACTTAAGGTCGCCAGAACAATCGCCGATCTTGCAGAATCAGAAAACATCCGGTCAGAACATATCAGCGAAGCCATCAATTACCGGAACCTCGACAGGGAAGGGTGGGCAGGATGATGTCGCGATTCAGAACTCTGTCTTCTTCGTGATTTGAACAGCACTGGTGAATTATGTAACTTTTCTCTGAAATTGTATAACAATATTCCGGATAAGTAGGTTTATTTTTGAGCTGCAGTTAATTATTCTCAATTGAATTTCAATGGGATACGCTTGGCTGTCTTTTATTTCCAATTATATACAATTTAATCGGGAAGAACTATGTATAAGAAAAGGAAGTCCGGTAAAATTGATATAGATAAGGAGATCCCAATTATAAATGAGGATGAATTGATCAATGCAAGAATAGATAAAGCAAATCGTGAAGCAGAGTTAGTCATTGCGGAGGAAGAAAAAGCAAAACGTGCAGATGAATTAGTCATTGCGAATGTTGACAAGGCAAATCGCGAAGCGGAGTTAGTAATTGCAGAGGAAGAAAAAGCAAAACGTGCAGATGAACTGGTCATTGCAAATGTTGACAAGGCAAATCGTGAAGCGGAATTAGTAATAGCTGAGGAAGAGAAATTAAAGCGTGAAAAAGAACTGGTAATTGCGAACAGAGAGAAAACTAAACGTGCGAATGAATTAAAAATTGCTGACAATGAACTGACCTATCAAAATAAAGAGAAAGCTAAACGTTCTAAGGAATTGATTGTTGCGAATAAAAATAAAACAAAACGTGCAGCAGAATTAGCCATTGCAAACGTACTTAAAGCCAAGCGTGCAGCCGAGCTTGCCATTGCGAATATAGAGAAAGCTAAACGTGAAGCGGAATTAGTTATAGCTAACATAGAACTTTCGTATCAAAATAGCGAGAAGACAAAAAGAGCAGTAGAGTTAATTGCTGCAAATAAGGAACTCGCGTTTCAGAATGCAGAGAAGGAAAAACGTGCAAATGAATTAATCATTGCAAACAAGGAACTTGCGTTTCAAAATAATGAGAAAGCAAAACGGGTCGAGGAGTTAATAATAGCAAATGAGGAGAAAGAAAAACGTGCAAATGAATTAGCCATTGCTAATGAAGAACTCGAATTCCAGAACAAGGAGAAGGAAAAGCGTTCAGTAGAACTGATTGAAGCCAAAGAAAAAGCCGAAGAGAGCGACCGTCTTAAATCTGCTTTTCTATCTAATATGAGCCATGAGATACGTACTCCCCTTAATGGTATTATTGGATTTACTGAGCTTTTAAAAGAGCCTAATTTGTCAAGTGATGAGCAACAGGATTTTATTCTGACCATCCAGAAAAGTGGGGCGCGTATGCTCAATACAATAAATAATATTGTTGATGTTTCGAAAATTGAATCGGGACTCACCAAAGTAAATATTATGGAAACAAGTATAAACGAGATACTTGAATTCACATATAAGTTCTTCAAACGGGAAGTTGAAACTAAAGGTTTGCAGTTCAGATTTAACAATGGCTTGTCATCAAAAGAGTCATGCATTAAAACGGATAATGGAAAGGTCAATGGAGTACTGACCAATCTCGTTAAAAACGCCATTAAATTTACTTTTAACGGTTCAATTGAATTTGGATATACAAAAAAGGGTAAATACCTTGAATTCTTTGTAAAAGATACTGGTGTCGGTATTTCTCAGGAACAACAACAAATTATTTTTGAGAGATTCAGACAGGGAGCCGAATCAAAAAGCCGAAGCTATGAAGGTTCAGGCTTAGGTTTATCCATCGCGAAATCTTATGTGGAAATGCTTGGCGGGAAAATATGGGTGGATAGTAAAGAAGGGAAAGGTTCAACATTCTATTTTAATATTCCCTATAATACTATCTCTAAAGAAGAAATGGAATTATTCAATTCAGGTTATACTGAACCTAAAGAAGTTCAGTTGAAAAGACTGAAAATATTGATTGTCGAAGACGATGAAATTTCTTATTCACTTCTTCTGATAATTCTCCGGAATATCAGTAAAACAATCTTACATGCAATCACAGGAGAAGAAGCTGTTGAAACATGTCGCGAAAATCCTGACATCGAATTGGTATTGATGGATATAAGAATGCCAATGATGGATGGATTCGAAGCCACGCGTCAGATCCGTCACTTTAATAAAGCTGTAATAATAATTGCCCAAACTGCATATGCTTTTGCCGGGGACAATGCAAAAGCTATAAAAGCCGGATGCAACGATTTTATTTCAAAACCAATTGCTAAGGCCAGATTGAAAGAGCTGATCAATAAGTATTGTAACAATTAGGGAATTAATCCTTCACTTTCTTAACTATCGTTAATAGTTAGCGGGATTTGTTTAATAATCTACAAAAAATATTACCCACAAAAGGCACGCCAGAGGTCATTCTTGATCCTGAAGGGACTATTAAATTAACCGGTCGGCTGATTCCTGAAAATGCAAAGGCCTTTTTTTACCAGGTAGAAGAACTGATAAATGAATATTTTCAAGATCCTGTTGACATTACCTGTGTTGAAATCTGTCTGGAATATATAAACAGTACCGGATCAAAATACTTGCTCGATATCATTCGGAAAATTACACATGCTTATCCTGTGAAAACCGATAAAAAGTTAATTATTAACTGGTACTACAATGATGAGGACGAGGATATTCTCGAAAAAGGGAGGATATTTTCTTCGATTTTAGAAATACCATTTAACTTTATAAGGATACTCTGTTAATGTCATATTCCCGGATGGTTAACCTTACAGTAGGGATTTCTGTTTTTGGCAGTGATTATGGAAGCTTAGGATAGGAAGCGATATTGAAGCCAATAGCCTTTTTAATGTCTTTAATATCAGGAAATTAACAGGAAGAGACTATGTCCGGATAGTAATGTCGCAGGAACATTCACAGATTTTGCAGAATTTTAAAAGATCATATCCGGACATGTCAGCGTAACTATCAATTACCGTGACATTGAAGGGCAGGACAAGAATTGTTTTTCCGGTCAGTTCTTTATTTCCGGATCTGTTCAGGGAAAATGCTATTCTCCTGCCGGATTTTTATAGAATGATTTCCTGAATTGCAAAGAAACATTCACTAGTCCGATCATTACCGGAACTTCAACAAGCGGACCGATTACTGCTGCAAATGCTTCCCCGGAGTTTATTCCGAAGACAGCAATTGCCACCGCTATTGCCAGTTCAAAATTATTACTTGCGGCAGTAAAAGAGAGAGTTGTGGATTGCTGGTAATTTGCCCCGATTTTCCTGCTCATGAAAAATGATACCAGGAACATTACAACAAAATAAATCATCAGTGGAATTGCAATCCGGATTACATCAAGTGGAATTTTTATGATATACTCTCCCTTTAATGAGAACATAACAATGATTGTAAATAATAAGGCAATCAGAGTCAATGGACTTATTGCAGGAATGAATCTGGTGTTATACCAGTCCTTGTCTTTTATGCGGATTAATATAAATCTTGTCAGGAAACCGGCAATAAATGGAATCCCCAGGTAGATGAGTACGCTTTTTGCTATCTGTCCTATAGTTATCCGGGCAATTGTCTCATTTGTTGGCAGTCCGAACCATGATGGCAATATTGCGATGAACAGGTAGGCATAAACGGAGAAAAATAAAACCTGAAAAACTGAATTGAATGCAACAAGCCCTGCTGCATACTCAGTATCTCCATTTGCAAGTTCATTCCAGACAATCACCATTGCAATGCAACGGGCCAGTCCGATCAGGATCAGCCCGTACATATAATCAATGTTAAATCTCAGGAACACTATAGCAAGAACGAACATGAGCACCGGTCCGATTATCCAGTTTTGTATCAGTGATAATCCGAGGACTTTCGTGTTCCGGAATACATCTCCCAATTCTTCATATTTCACCTTGGCGAGCGGGGGGTACATCATTACGATGAGGCCTATCGCAATAGGGATATTAGTTGTCCCGGACGACATCCTGTTCCAGAATTCAGCAACACCCGGACTTAGCCATCCGGCGCCGACACCCGCAATCATTGCCAGGAATATCCAAAGTGTCAGATACCTGTCCTGCAACTTTAACCCTGATTTTCTGTGAGTGTTATTCATATTCATAGCTGGCGATAATTAAAAAAAATAAGGCAAAAGGGGGAAGTTGGTATTAAGTTACTATAAAGACTTTTACCGGCACTGCCAGATCGGAAACACGCATAGCAAAAACTAGCAACATTTTGATTCCGAACAGCCGCAGCCTGGCTCTGAATTTGTGAGGATACCTTTAATTATGCCCGTTGCACATCCAACTCCTGAATTTACCGAAATTGCCTTTGTCGGACAATTCAAAGCGCAGGCTCCACATTCCATACAATAGTCTTTTCCTATGATGTGCGCTTTCTTTCCTGATAATTCAAAAACTTCATGCGGGCATACTTTAACACACATCCCGCAACCATTGCATGTATCTTCACACAGACTGAGTGTGACGACATCCGATAAATAAATCAGATCCTTCATGTTAGTTTTAAATTAATTTACCAATTACCTGCAGAATCAATCCAATTACAACGAATCCTATCTGTATCGGGACGAACAGCTTCATCTCCTTCTTTACTCCTGAAAGTGATGTGTAAGTTGAGGACCCTGTAAAATTCATTGCTGTGAATGATGAGATTGCCCCGATAATAAAGAACCATGAGATTGTTTCGGCAAAGTTGCCTTTTGATGAGCTGAATAACAGAAATCCGGCAAATACCAATATCCCTGAAAGAAGACCCTTTAATGAGAAATGACGGCCGGGAATATATGGAAGGAACATTGGGGTGAAAACTATTCCTGCAATATAAGCGAGAAAGACGGTGAGAATTACCGGGCCTCCGGTTTCAGGAACATTCCTGAAGGACAGTCCATTGGCGCTTATACATGATAGTAGAAGCATGACAGTCATTGTCACTAAAAGATAGTATTTCCCATACATGAAGTCGTTGGGAATAAGCTTGATCCTGTCTGAAAAGCCGAATTTCACCTTTCTCATCTCCTTGTCGGCGCGATATCCTTCTTTTACGAATTTCATGATATCTGCTGCCAGAACCGGACCGTAATGAACATTTAATCCTGTTTCTTCTTTTACTTTATGTGCTGCCACACCAGTTGCTCCCAATTGGGGAAGTATAAGCCTTTTATGGCTTACTATTTTGTCGAGGGAGACCATTCTGATACGGTTTACAAGTTCCCTGGTTCCGAAAGTACCTTTGCCTGCAGCGCACCAGACATTCACTCCCTTGGTATCCAGGACCAGAATCCATCCATCTGTCCCGGAAAGATGTTTTCTGACATTATCAAAGGTGAGTTTGTAATTGGAAGTCACAAAAACATCCGATTCAGGTCCTGGCGTGCCGACAGCATATATTCCCGGAGTAACCCGGTAATTATCACGGTTAAAACCCCACCTGACCATGACTGCTCCCCAAAAATCGCTCTGTTTCAGTTTTGTTGATATCTGTGGGATTGTCTGACCGGATATCTTAACACTCCCCGTTAGAAAAGTCGTATTCATTTTAGCTGATCATTATAAAAAGCCTGGAATTTGTTTCTTATTTCATCTCTTACTCTCCTGAATTCGCTCAGGATATGTTCTTCATTTCCGGCAATCTTTGAGGGGTCTTCAAAACCGAAGTGGAGCCGGTGACTGACCCTGCCTGAGAAAACCGGGCAGGTCTCGTTTGCATCGTCGCAGACTGTAATTACATAATCCCATTCTTCGCCGGAATAATTCAGGACAGACCTTGGGCAATGATTGCTTATATCTATTCCTATCTCCTTCATTACCCTGATGGCATTTTCGTTTACTTTCACGGCAGGGTAGGTTCCTGCGGAGCAAACCGTAAGGTTTTTATCAAATGACTTTAGAAATCCATGTGCCATCTGGCTTCGGCAGCTGTTTCCTGTGCAGAGAATCAGAACTTTCATTATATTTTATGGTTTAATTTTCTGATAAATCCCGGTAAGGCATGTTTTATAGAATTCTTTGATTGTATTTTCATGATCAGCCATTGGTTTCACCGGGACCAGGTCAACCACTTTATCATAATTAAGGCCTGAATTGAAAAGCGTATCGACTGTACCATGGAGCATTACTGAAATTGTCTCAGTTGCTTCACTTTCCGATAAGCCATATGAAATACCAAGTTCTTTTAGTTGCTGCAACTGATACCAGAAATACGTGTGTCCCATTGCACTTATCAGAGCATAAGCTTCAATCTTATTTTCTGCTACAACCGGAATTTTACCGAGTTTACCAAAAACATCAAGTAAATCTTTAGCGATATTCTTATTTATATTCCTGGAAAAACAGACCGGATTATATCCTTCATTAGTGTAAGTACCTGCATTGGGATTCATCCGGGCCAGGTTTTGCATATCTGGTAGAACGGTTTGTATTTTTTCCAGCGTGATTTTTGGTGCTAATGATATGACCAGAGCATCTTTTCTGAAAGTATTCTTGATAGAATTTAATGTTTCCATCAATACAGGAGGGTGCAAGGCTAAAAATACCCAGTCTGCAGAAGCAGCCCTGGTTGCATCTGTATTTGATGTTTTAATATCCGGAAAATCAGCCGTTAATGCTCGTAAAGTAATCTCATTTGGTTCGACGACAAAGATCTTTTCAAGCGAAAAATCAGCATTTTTCAGTCCGTTTATCAAGATTCGGGTGATCCGTCCACCTCCAATAAAGCCAATTGTTTTCATCTGATTTAGTTTTAGTAGAAATATTATTAATCAATGATATAGGTAGAGTTGATCCTTATAATATATGGATAATCAGAAAACAAAATGAAGTATAAATACAAAAGACTGTATTCATAATCTGGCCCATTAATCTGCAAATGCTGCAGAGATCCGTTATTCATTGTTTCATCGACAGATATTTCCCGTAAAGTCATTACAAATCACATTAAGAAAGAAGTGTTCATTTCATTTTTTGATTTTCATGTTTTAAAAAATGTAATTGAACAGATAACCAACTATAATAATTCCTACAGCCATAATGCCGGCGAATGTAAGAATGAACTGGATTTTCAGGACTTTTTTCAGGATAATCAATTCCGGAAGGGAGAGACCAATTACTGCCATCATAAATGATAGAGCTGTACCAAGCGATGCCCCTTTTTCAATTAATACCGATACAATCGGAATGATACCGGCTGCGTTGGAATATAACGGAATGCCAATAATGACCGATAATGGGACGCTAAACCACGCGGATTTACCCATCAGGGAAACCATAAAGTCCTCAGGAACATAACCATGCGCTCCTGCGCCTACGGCAATACCGAGAATCACATATATCCATACTTTGCCAACTATTTCTTTTACTGAATTATAACCAGATTGAATACGATCTGAAAAATTAATTTTTTCATTTTCATTCCCGGAAGTGCCTGACCGGGTCTGATATACCCAATCCTGAATCCAGTGTTGCAGTTTAAGCTTCCCTATGATCCACCCTGCAGTAATAGCTATAATTAAACCAGCTGCCACATATATAAGAGCGGTTTTCCACCCGAATAAGCTAAAAAGAAGTACTACTGCAACTTCGTTTATCATTGGTGAAGCGATAAGAAAAGAAAAGGTAACTCCAACAGGAATTCCTGCTTCAACGAATCCAAGAAACAGCGGAATAGCAGAACATGAACAGAATGGTGTAACAATGCCGAGCATTGATGCTAAAATATTTCCTGTTAAAAGTGATTTTCCTTCAAGTACTTTACGTGTTTTTTCAGGTGAAAAATATGATCGGACAATTCCAACAAGAAAAATGATCAATGTCAGCAGCAACAAAACCTTTGGGACTTCAAAAACAAAAAATCTTAATGATTCTGTCAGATGAGCACCTGCATTCATCCTTAAAACATTATTGATAAACCAGTCAGAAATTGATTTCAGATAATGATAAATAATGAACCAGACTGGTATTAACAGAAAGGGTATAATTAGTTTTCTATTTAAAAATTCCGAACGATTCATCTATTCCTCCTTTTTAGTAATACATATCTTCAACTTCCCATGAATATTCCGATAAAATAGTATAAGCCAACGCAAATAAAGAGGATAGCGACAACTCGTCTAAACCATTTTTCAATGATTTTAATACGATTGTAAATCCGACCTACGTTGCCAATAGAATATGCAAGCAGCCATGCAAAAAGTATTACCGGAAATCCGGTGGCGATTGCAAACACAATTGGAAGATAAAGGCCCCCCGCAATTGTCATTGGTATAAGCATTGCGAAATACAATACTCCGCTATATGGGCAGAAAGCCAGTGCAAACACCATCCCCAGAAGGAGAGCGCTCCAGTAACTTCCTTTACCTTCGTTCCATATTTTCCCTGTTATGGACGAGAACCCCGGGAACCTGATATTAATCACATCCAACATTAACAATCCGATGAATATCAGCAACGGAGCAAGGATTTTTTCACCCCAGCCCTGAAACAACCTTGATATGTTCATCTGACTGGCTCCAAAATATAGTATTAGCGCTAAGCCGAAATAACTTATAGCCCGACCCAGTGTATAAACTAATCCATTAATAAACACTTTTTTCCTGTTGTCAATATCACGGCTGATAAAGCCAATTGCAGTAATATTGGTGGCAAGAGGACAAGGACTAATGGCTGTCATCAATCCAAGCAGCAACGCCGTAACAACTGAATACTGCGAATTCTCAAGTATGTTCCTTAAAAATTCCATATTATTAAAACAGTACTTTATCCACGGCAGATTTAATCTCCTGTTTCATTTTGTCAGGATTATGTGCGTTGAGAAAGCCGCTGCTTGTGATATCAAGCTTTTTATCACCACATACTATTAACAGTGTTTGCCCGCCAACACCCAACTTATCAGCGATTTTTTTTACATCATTTTCGTCCAGGTTCAGAGAGATGAACGAGTATAAGCCTGATTTAGCTTCATTTGGATATAATTCTTCAACAGCATTACGGGCGTTTTTTTCAACAGCCATACAAGTGGAGCATCTGCGTGTAAAATGGAAATAGTAAACATTCACTTTTGATGAACTGGCAGTTTGCGGAACAGCCTTGATGGCCGGCTGACCGCTACTGTAAGAAGAACTTAGAAGCAATAATAGAACTAAGGTCAATAAATTAAATTGTTTCATGGTTTTTCAGATTTAGTATTTTGACAAAATTTCACTTATTTCAGAAAATGAGGGTACACGTCCTTTTATTTCAACTTTTTCATTAACCACTAGCGCGGGAGTCGACATGATGTTGTATTTCATGATTTCCATAATGTCCTCGACCTTCACTATCGTGGCATGAATGCCATTCTTTTCGACCACTTCTCGTGTTAGTTTCTCCAGTGATTTGCATTTTGCGCATCCGGTGCCTAAGATTTTTATTTCCATAATATTATATTATTATCATTTCGGGATATCCCGAAATAAGTTAACAAATTTTTTTTATTTTTTCAATAGTTTTTCCAAAAGAAGCCTTGCATCTTCCCAGTTCTCAGGATTAATGCAATATCTAATGTAAGGGGGATTGATTTCGCCCTGAATAAGTCCGGCATTTTTAAGCTCTTTTAAATGCTCGGATAATGTGGAACGGGCAATTGGCAATATTTCAGCCATGTCTCCGCTATAGCAGCATTTGTTTAAGTTTTGAGAGAGATATTCCAGAATAAAAATACGTATAGGATTTGAGAGAGCCTTACCATATCGTGCTATCCTCTCCTGTGAATCTGTTATAGGACTTACTTTATCCGGCATATTAATATTCATTTCGGGAATTCCCGAAACAAAGATATCTTATTTTTTACGTTGGCAAGAAAAAAATGAAAATTTATTTATTGCAAAATCAGTATTGTCCGGTTAAAAAATCATATCCTGGATTCAGATTTATATCTGCCTGATATTAGAAGCACTAATACATTCCGGGCTTGTGATTTCTTATTGCCTTAGACCTGCGACCTGAGCCGGAGTTTATTCATATAGCGCCACATTCGCGTATGTCAGTGAGTAAAACCAGAACAGGATTTCCTATACATGATGAGTAAAACTTATGTCTGCATGCCTTTATTCTGCACTCATATTAACATTGAATGATGAATAATATATTCCTGATATATTCTGTGAATGAGTCTACAGTTATAGCCTGCATAGCACCATCTTTCATTAAATACTCCCATTTTGGAAGTTGACAACTTAGTTTGTCTGCATCTGATTTGGAAAGAGTTAGTATTTTGCAATCAGTTACAGCACTAACATTGATAACTGAGGATATATTATTTTCAAAACTATCAGGGGATGAAAAAAAACTGTTTGGCTCGATGAAATTTTTAACAATCTCTTCTCCATCCGGATCAACAATAAAAACTCTTAAAATTCCTTCAACTACGAATACTATTTTTTTATACTTATTACCCGACTTCAGTAATGGGTCTTCCCTGTTTAAGGTTTGTTGCTGAAAATAACTGCAGATCAATTCAATTTCCTCTCGTGTCAATGATGATTCTTTGATTAGCAGTTCAGATAAAACATTTATCGGATCCATGCCAGATGAATTTCAATTCTATTGGACAAAATTATAATTTATTGCTGTGTAATAATCTTAGCGCCAGAGTATTTTTAGCATGACCTCAACATCAATCCTGCTATAATTGCCTCATTAATGCCTGTTAAAAATATTCATAATAATCATGTTCTATACTTACCCCGTCAGATAACTCTAAAAATTGATAACCATAAGTTCTGTATCTGCTTGGTGAAGCTCCAGAAGGTGTGAGTATTAACTATGGTTGTTTCAATTACTTCGACAATTACTTTCGTCACATCTGATCCGCACTGAAAAAATATTTTGAGGGATTGTGTTAAAATTTACGTCTTATTTTCGTTCTTAAGTTTAAAAGCTATCGAAAAGCGGTAGGACATGAAGTTTCTTCAGGAAATATTGAATATATTCCCAATATCAGTAAGATATGTATTTGCATTATATTGGATTATTTGTGATCTTTAAGAATTGTACTTTCCTGAAAAAAAGCTCGCATGAAATCAAAAAGACTAATATTCAGTATTTGGATATTCTGTTTATTATACAATTGCATATCAGCTCAGGAATCTTCCGGCAGCACTCCGGATAAGAAAGAGATGAGGGAAAGAAAGAAACTTGAAAAAGAGTTGGAGCTTCAGAAGAAATTCGATGCATTGTTTAGTTTGCTTGATAACAGATCATTTGTTTTGAGAGCAGAGCATGTGACGCAGGGTGCAGCGAACTGGGAGATTAATAAATCTCTGTCCTTTGTGAGAGTAGATTCCGCCACAGTTACATTGCAGGTATCTCCTGCCTATGGCTTCAGTGATAATGGTTTCAACGGCGCAACTAGTCAGGGCACAATAACGAAATATAAGCTTACAAAAAATGATAAACACAAATCCTGTGATCTTTCAGTGACATTCAAAGCTGGTGTTTATGGAGTGTTTATCCTTTTATTTTCATTTTCATCTGAAGGTATCTCAAGCGTTAATATAGTTCAGGAAAAAGGTCAGGCATTCCGTTTGGACGGCTATATATACGATCTGAAACATTCCGGAACACTTGATGGTTTTATACGACAGTAATTGGAATATTGTGTTATTCTGGCAATATAATATTACCATTTATTAAATATATCCTCCTCATTTTTTGAACTTTCCTTTACCGGACATTCTGATTCCGGAATTTGTTGAACATTAACAGTTTTTTCAATCATTGAAACTATATTTGGATTTACATCAAATTCCAAAAACTGATGAGAGTATTCATTATAGCTGCAATAACACTTGCTATGGCAATTTTTTCTGAGCCCCTTCGAATATATGAATGGAGAGGAACAGGGCACGCAGGGGTGTATCCCGACAAAGATCTGATGAAGGAATGGCCTGCCGGAGGTCCTGAAGTTGTAATGAAGATAACAGACATTGGGAATGGTTTTGTTTCTCCTGTCTTTACGGAAAACAGGTTTTATTTAAGCGGAGAAGTTGATTCAATGACAGTACTGTTCTGCTTTGATCTGAATGGGAAGAAGCAGTGGCAGACAGTGCTGGCAAGGGAGTGGACAAAAACCTGGAGGGGATCGCGTTCAGCACCTGCCATTGCAGGAGACCTGCTTTACATTGGAAATGGATACGGCAATCTTTACTGCATAAGATGTTCGGATGGGAAAGTAATATGGTCAAAAGAACTTGTTCGTGATTTCGGAGCAACAACTCCGCTGCATGGCCATTCTGCTGCTCCTCTTATTGACGGAGAAAGGATTTTCTGGATGCCGGGGGGCAAGGAAAATAACATGGTGGCGCTTAACCGTTTCACCGGAAAGCTTATCTGGAGCAATAAGGGTTTTGGAGAGGTGGAGGCTTATAATTCCCCGAAAATGATAGACCTGCCAGCAGGAAAAATTGTTGTTACCTTCTCTGCTTATCACCTGATGGGATTCGATGCTGCAACCGGCAAACTTTTATGGTCACAGGAACAGGATGCCTATCCGGCGGAAAAACGCAAGCCGGGGCAGGGAGATACTCATGCAAATACGGTCCTTTATGAGGAAGGAGCCATATATTATGCCGCAGGAGACGGAAATTGCGGAGTAAAACTCGAGCTTTCGCCTGACGGATCTTCATATAAGCAGGTCTGGAGGAATAATAATTTCGACAGCTATATGGGAGGAATAGTCAAAATAGGGAATTACCTGTATGGCAGCGGAACCGTTAAACCCCTGTTGCTGTCCATAAACACCGAAACCGGCGCCATAAGAGATTCACTTCGCCTGGGTGCCGGAGCAGTTATAGCAGCGGATGACATGCTCTATTACTATACACAAAAGGGAGATCTTGACCTGGTAAGAATAAATGATGGAAAAATGACCAGAGTAAGTTCTTTCAGAATAAATGAAGGGACATCCCAGCATTTTGCCCACCCGGTCATAAATAAAGGAATACTATATCAGCGGCACGGCAATGTATTGCTGGCTTTTGATATTAGAAAGAAATAGCCTTCCCGATTTCTTCTGAAAAGGAGTTAATAAAAAGAGTTACCGCCTCTTAGTCAGGTATAACACATAGTCTGCCTGTCAAACTGAAGTATTGAAAACTAATATCCGAAAATTTTCCGGATCCAGCTTTTCTTTGTGGACATCATATAGATTTTTTCTATATGGTCTGGTTTGTTAGAAGAGCATCATACTGTTAATTTGTCCGGGGAAAAATCTACTTTGCCGATTATTAAAGTTATCACGTATATTGTTTTTGTTGTCATGTATTTCAATGAATAGATTTGATACTCTGTTGTCAGATTTAAAAATGAAAAACATGGGCATATATTTCTTCAGAACCGGAATACGCTTTATCTGGCGTAAAAAATCATACAGCATTCTGACTTTCGCTTGCCTGGCATTCGGACTGACATGCTCTATACTTGGTATACAGTATGTGATTTTTATGACCGGGTTTGACAAATTCCACAGAAACCTGGAAAAAATCAACGAAGTGGAAGCTATGGTGACTTATTTTAACGGAGCGAGATTCGCCAAAGAACCTCTCTCAGCATCACTTTCAGATACATTGAAAGTGAATATTCCGGAGATTGAATTGATTACGCGGATCACGGAAAGAACATATACTTTCATTAATACTGATAAATCATTTGAAGAGCAAGGTATTTATGCTGATGAGAACTTTTTTGATATGTTTTCATTTGCTTTTGTTACCAGGAAAACACCTGATATGCTGGCATCTCCTGATAACATATTAATATCTGAACGCATGGCCGGAAAGTTATTCGGAACATCCGATTGTACCGGAAAGAGTTTGATTATAAGAAACAAGGAGATTAATAAAGCCTTTAAAATCACAGGAGTACTTAAAAATGTTCCGCAGCAGTCGACTCTGCAATTCGATTTTGTAATCCCTTTTTCAAGGTTCATTAATGAAAACAGCTGGGCAAACGAAACAGGAGCTTCTGCAGCCAAAATATTTATAATGATTGGGAAGAAAGCATCTCAGGCCGCAGTTAATCTCAAAATAGGGGATCTTATAAAACATCAGGAAACTACATTGAACCAGGAGTTGTTTCTTTTTCCGTTAAAGGAGAAGAACCTTTATTCATATATAGGTGGAAATCGTGTATGGAATAAAATGCAGAGTGTGGTGCTAGTAAGCAGTATTGGATTTGCCATACTTCTGATAGCATGTTTTAACTATATCAATATTACGATTGCACAGAATCTGGGACGTAACAGGGAAGTTGGCGTAAAGAAGACATTCGGAGCTTCAAATCGTGAGATCAGATTACAGTTTTTAAGCGAGACGTTGATAGTTGTTATTACTGCTATGGTCCTTGCAATAGTTGCAGCAAGAGGATTAATAACAAGCTTTAATACAATGGTTAATGCAGATCTTGGGGCAACATTTTCCGATCTCCGGATTATCCCGGCATTTGCCGGTCTGATATTACTTACTGTATTTGTTGCAGGATTTATACCATCGGTATACCTTTCTTCAGGAGATCCTGTTTCAATTCTCAGAACCAATGTGATGACCGGTCACAAATTCAGGTTCTTCAGACAAGCTTTGGTTGTTCTGCAGTTTACAATCCCTGTGATCCTTATTATATGCCTTATCATCATAAAGGTACAGGATAAATTTATGCAGAGATTTGATATTGGTGTTGAAAGGGAAAAGCTGATCATATTGGATAAAACAAAGAATATTGACATTCATAGGGAAAGTTTTAAGGCTGATCTGCTTTCTGTACCCGGAATTGAGTCGGTCAGCTTTTCAAACTGCATACCTACAAGAGGAACAAAAGTTTCAAATGATGTTTCATGGCCTGGAAAGGAAGAAACTGACAAGCTTCACTTCTGGTGTATAAATTCTGATTTTGACTATAATAAGGTGATCAGGATAAAAATGGTTGCTGGAAGGTATTTTGAAAAGTCCTTTACTTCGGACTCAGGATGTTATGTCATTAATGATGTTGCAGCAAAAGTCATGAAACTTGATAATCCCATTGGCATTCAGATCTCGCTCGATGGCAGAAAGGGCACGGTTATAGGTGTATTTAAGGATTTCCACTGTGTTGACCTTCGAGGTCCCTTTACTCCTGCAATAATCTCATTGAAGCAGGAAGGCGACGATGTGCTTATAAGGTTTTCTAACGGGACTTTTGGGGAAATCAGGGATAAGATAAAGCAGATATATGGGAAATATGAATCGGACGTCCCATATCAGCCGGTACTTTTTAACGACCTTCCCGATTTTGCAGGATTAAAATTAATTTCGGGTCTTGTTGGTCTGGCTTTCATTATTGCGATTACACTTGCCTGCCTGGGTCTTTACGGACTGACATCATTTACAGCGGAAATACGAACAAAGGAGATTGCTATTAGAAAGGTCAATGGTGCGACCACTGTAAAAATTGTCAGAATGCTTTTGGGAAAATCTATGATTTGGATGTTATTCTCATTTATTATAGCAATACCGGTTGCGTTCATAATAGGAAGGATTTTTCTGGCAGGATTTAATTTCAGAACAGGCATGCCGTTGGAAGCATTTATTCTGGGACCGGCTATTGCATTACTTGTTGCTATCCTGGCAGTAAGCAGGAAAAGCTGGAAAAGCGCATCTAAAGATCCTTCAGGATCTCTGAAATATGACTAGAGGAAAAGAACTCAGAATTGATCTGCTCCGGATTCAGAATTTAAACATCCGGGATATGATACGCATAAAGGAGGATAATCAATAATAATGTGAAGGTCTTTCCACTGAACAGGATAAGATCTTAAATGAATATGGAAGAAATATGCTTAATAAGAAGATTAGGAATAACCTGGGTTAATTTTAAATTTATTATATTCAATCTCCATAGAAAGATTGATTCATAAATTATTTTACACAATATAATTCATTAGAAATGAAAAATATATCACTGCTGGGAACAGGTTTGATAGGCACTTTTTATACAATGTCTATTCTTGGACAAAGAAGAAAAGATGAGATCAAGGTTGTTTGTTCTGTCCCGGAAGAAGCCGCGAAAGAATTTGCGCAAAAATGGGATATCCCAAAGTATACAGCTGATATGCGGGAAGCAATTTTCGATCCGGAGACCGAAATTGTGATAGTCGGACTTCCTAACTTTCTGCATAAGCAAGCGGTTCTGATGGCATGTGAGGCAAAAAAACATGTTCTTTGTACAAAGCCGCTGGCAATGAATGCGGTTGAAGCCAGGGAAATTCTTGAAGCTGTTGAGAAGGCCGGTATATTCAGTGGTTATCTGGAGGATCTTGTCTATACGCCCAAGACTCTTAAAGCGATCGAAATGGTAAATCAGGGATCACTTGGGAGAATACTCTGGACAAGATCGAGGGAAGCACATCCCGGTCCGCACAGCGCATGGTTTTGGGATAAGAAGCTTTCGGGCGGAGGAGCTATGGTCGATATGGGATGTCATTGTATAGAAATAGGAAGAAGCTTTATTGGAAAAGATGTAAGACCAGTTGAGGCAATGTGCTGGGCTGAGACTCAGGTAAAACCTATTGATGCAGAGGATCACGCGATTGCGCTTATAAAATATGAAACAGGAGCAATTTCTCAGGTTGAGGTGAGCTGGAACTTCAGGGGAGGAATGGATCTTCGTGATGAGGTTTCAGGGACAGAAGGTACAATTAGACTAGATCACTGGTTACGTACAGGATTCGAGGTATTCACTACCGGTAAAACAGATAATTATGTGGCAGAGAAATCAGAGAGCGATTATGGATGGCTCTTCCCAGTCGGAGATGAAGTCCATTCACTCGGATACCCGGATATGTTCACCGATATGCTGAATTCTCTTGAATCGGGAAAAACTCCAAGAGAGACTCTTTACGACGGGTATATTGTAAATGCTATAATGGACGCCTGTTATAAATCGGCGAAGACTAAAAAATGGGAGCCGGTAGACATTACTGACTGGAGAGGAAGTGAGGGACTTTCAGCAAAGATCGACCTGATAGATTTTGATGAAAAACATTTTCTTATCAAAAAGGAGAAAATGCCCGATGGAAGCTCCAAACTTATGCTGAAGGAAAAAACAACAGGGAAAATAATCCAGAGAATTTTACCTGCCTGAGAGCGGATTCTTTCTGCCGTCCGCCCGGATTATGAAAAAATATTTAAATCTGGGCGAGTTTAAATTCTTGTTTTAGATTGATTTGGTTCTATAGTATACTGAATATGAGCTACATGTAGAATTTTAGTCTTTCCCATGATGCTTTCTGCTCATTTACTGTTCCGAAAAAACTCCCGTTTTTTCACTCTGAAATTCCATGTTTTCTATCATTAGTATCCTGCCGGACTTTTAAAGGATTAAAAATTATAAGGTCCTCCATAGATTCAATTAAGCTTTCCCATTTCCAGAGGTCAGTTTTAAGAACAAAACTCGTTCTATGAAAAACTGGCAGATAGAAACCCGGATACTGAATCTGATTGATTGTCGTACAATAATGAAATCCTAAATTGTCTGTCTGTTTATGTCTTTGATAAATGGACAGAATCTTTTCACACCACCTTTGATTATTGCTATCCTATTAAAAGTATGATCTATTCCTGCTGTTTTGCAGAAACCCGGCTTTTGGAATCCAGAGAAACTCATGAACTGTTGTATAATTCAACACATGTATATAAAATATACAGCAGGCCTCAATAAACAGAAATACAGCATAATAGAGCTGCATTTAAATAGAGCTGTTGAAATATTCTACATAAGAGGGATGTCTCACGGCTATGTTAACATAGTATATGTATCAGATAATGAATGCTATACTACGTTTGGCATTATACTTGATTGACATCTGGCAGATATTATTAATATGTTTGTCAGGAAGAGGGTCAGAAATTTAAAATAAACAAGATGAAAAAAGCAGTTTATCTGGTAGTCTGTATGTTGGTTATGGCAGGCAGCAGTTTCATTACGGGGTTTTCGGCAGGAACAACTAACGGGAACAAGAGGGACTCTGTGAAGGTATTTGCATCCGGTGGTTTGTATAATCTGGCTAAAAGCTGGGCGGAAAAGTATAACAGTCTGCATACAGGTCAGGGTGTAGCTGTTATGAGTGTGTCGGACCGTGGAAGGATGATCGCGAAGATGAAAGATGGTGAAGCAGGTTTATTGACAGGAAATGAAATAAGCGGACTGAATCCTGAAGGATGGAATGTTTTGGTAGGGAAAGATGTTATTGTTCCGGTCATAAGTACCGGAAATCCCTTATTAAAAGATTTAAAGGAAAAGGGAGTAACTACTGCTTCGCTTTCGGGTTTTCTTGGCAGTAAGGATTCAAGGAGCTGGAATGTGTTATTAAAAGGCTCGGGAGACAGGAAGGCAGGTCTGTTAATTGCAGGTGACGCTAAGGTAATGGAGAGCATTGCCGGTTTTTTTAAGATAGGTAACGATAATCTGTCAGGTTATGGAATGAAGACCGAAAGAGAACTGGTTGAATCATTAAAAGCGGATCCTCTTGCAATCGGATTCTGCAGGTTAGCCGGGCTGATCGATCCGTCAACCCAGGAGCTGGCTTCAGGTATCAGTCTTCTGCCAATAGACAGGAACGGTAATGGAATTATTGATTACAGTGAGAAGATATATGATAATGCCAACGATTTCATGAGAGGGGTCTGGATCGGTAAATATCCAAGGGCGCTTGTCAGCAATATTTATGCAGTTTCATCTTCCACTGCCACTGATCAGGGAGATGTGGCATTTGTAAAATGGATACTGGCAGACGGACAGGAATATCTTTCGGATAATGGCTTTTCGGAACTGATGGCATCAGAACGTTCTGCCGGAATTGACGGTCTGAATAATGCGGAAAATAAACCGGCGGTTTATGCAGGAGGCGGTTACCTTATTAAAACTATTATATTAGTATTGGTAACACTGACATTGGCCGGTCTGGTTGTGACTTTACTGGCAATGTTCAGAAAAAGTAAAAAAAGTATTGCGGATATGGCTGGTAATGAAGCACCTCAGATCCTGGAGCAGGGTTCGCTGATTATTCCCGGAGGCATATATTTCGATAAGACTCATACATGGGCTTTCCTCGAAGAAAACGGGATTATACGCGTCGGGATTGACGATTTTCTTCAGCATGTGACCGGAAAAATCACGAAAATTAAGATGAAAGAGGAGGGAACTACTGTTAAAAAAGGTGAAAAAATTCTCTCAATAATTCAAAACGGGAAACAACTTAATCTCTATGCCCCGGTATCAGGAACGATAGTTGACCATAATGCTATTCTTGAAACAGACTCGTCATCCCTTAATACTTCTCCTTATAAGAACGGATGGATCTACAGGATTGAGCCGGTAAACTGGAGCAGGGAGAGTCAGCTGTTATTCATGGCAGAGAAGCAGAGGGAATTCATTAAAAAGGAATTCATTCGGCTTAAGGATTTTCTTATGATTGCTTTAAAGGGAGACCCTGCTTATTCTCAGCTTATACTGCAGGATGGTGGAGAGATAGCAGACGGCGTTCTTACCGGGATGGGGCCGGAGGTGTGGGAGGACTTTCAGACCAGTTTCATTGATCCTTCAAGAACCGTCTGGTTCTATGAGATATTCTGATTATTATTATTTTAAAAAATGACTGTAGACCGACGAAAATTCTTCAAATTTGTAGGATTAACGGGTGTCACCCTGGCAATAGGGAAAGACCTCAAAGCAGCGGATGAAGATAAGTCCTCTGTAGAATTCTCAGGCATACTTTATGATTCGACAAGATGTGTGGGTTGTCAGACCTGCGAGTCGGTATGTGCGGAGGCGAATGGTCTGCCGGCGCCAACCGGATCTCTTGAGGCGGGGGTGATCAGGAAGACCGATGAGTCGCACCGGACTGTGATTAATGTTTTCAGTACCTCAAAGGGAGAAGCCTTTGCAAAAAAGCAATGCATGCACTGCAATGAACCGGCATGTGTCGCAGCCTGCCTTACACAGGCAATGTATAAAACTGCTGAAGGTCCGGTTATCTGGAGGGGAGATAAGTGCATGGGCTGCAGGTATTGTATGGTTTCATGTCCGTTTGATGTTCCGAAATTTGAATACCACAGCGCAAATCCCCGGATAGAAAAATGCAACATGTGTTATGACAGGCTTGAGGAAGGAAAAATACCTGCCTGTGTTGAAAACTGCCCGGCTGAGGCATTGAAGTTTGGTAAACGCAGGGACCTGATCAAAGAAGCCCGCAAAAGGATCAATGATAATCCTGATCAGTATGTGGACTATATTTATGGTGAACATGAAGCAGGAGGGACAGGTTACCTGTACCTGGCAGCCGCTCCGTTCAACGAGATGGGATTCAACACCTCCGTACAGAAGGAGTCTTATCCCGCGCTTTCAAAAGGTTTTCTGTACAGCGTTCCCGCAATTTTCGTCCTTTGGCCGGCTATGCTGCTGGGCTTGAGGGAGGCAACAAAAGATAAACGATCAGATCAGGAGAATAATGACTAATACGGATATAACATTAACTGACGGAAAAGGCAAAAAGCAAACATGGAAATTCCTGTTGGCAGAAATGAAACCAAAAGGGAAACTTCTGACGCCTTTCAATGTAATTTCTATCCCTGTCATGATCCTCGGATTTATTCTGATTGTAATCCGTTTCTGGAAAGGACTTGGAGCTGTCACCAATCTCACACAGGATGTTCCATGGGGCCTCTGGATTGGATTTGATGTTGTGACAGGTGTGGCGTTTGCAGGGGGAGCCTATGTACTGACATTCATGGTATATATTCTGAATATGAAGAAATACCATTCTATTGTCAGAATAACAGTTCTGAATGGTTTTCTGGCTTATGTATTTTATGCAGGCGCTCTGCTTCTGGATCTGGGGCGGCCCTGGCACGTAATAAATCCGATCATTGGAAATAGTTTCGGGACGGGTTCCGTCCTGTTTCTGGTAGCATGGCATTTCCTGCTTTATATGATCGCACAGCTGATAGAATTCTCGCCTGCTGTTGCCGAGTGGCTGGGTGCAAGAAGGGCCAGGAAGATACTCTCGGGTATGACCGTTGCTGCTGTGATATTCGGGATAACCCTTTCAACGCTGCACCAGTCAGGTCTTGGTGCACTTTATCTCATGGCCCGCGATAAAATCCATCCTTTATGGTATAATGAATTTATCCCGGTCCTGTTTTTCGTATCAAGCATCTTTGCAGGCCTTTCAATGGTGATTTTTGAAGGTTCAATCAGTCACCGGGTATTTTCTGATCAGATCAGCGAAAAAAATCACAACTCTCACGACGGAATATTAAACGGTTTGTCGAAGATATGTGCTGTTACAATGTTCGCATATTTCTTCCTGCAGTTATTGGTTTTTGTTCATGGCAAGAGGTGGAACTACCTGGATACCCCGTTGGGTTACTGGTATCTTGTGGAAATGCTGGGCTTCGTCATTTTACCTATGGCTTTGTTTTTTGTAAGCTACAGAAGGGACAATACTTTGCTTACCAAAATTGCAGCTATCCTCACCATGGCAGGTGTTATAATTAACAGGCTCAATGTTACAGTGATCGGTTTCAAATGGACAGAAACTGTGCGATATGTGCCAACCTGGATGGAATTTGCAGTTACTCTGGCAGTTATTTTTTCAGAGATATGGATTTTCAGGTGGGTGATTTACCGTATGCCTGTCCTCAGAGATTCTCCATCGTGGGTTCATGAAGATATTGAACAGTGACAGCAGAGGAAGTAGAATATTCTTAATTAAATCATTATGGACGGATTCAGTTATCACAATATATTTGATACTAAAGGAATAGAATACCTGATAATAATCGCTTTTCTGATCCTGATCATCCCTTTCTGGATCATTTTAAATAAAAAAATTCCTGTCAGGCAAAAGATCAGACAGACAACCGGGATACTGTCAGAAAACATTCTTCAGATACCATTAGGATTATTATTCAGCAGGAATCACATCTGGATCTTTCTGACCCGTTCAGGAATTGCTGAAATCGGCCCCGATGATTTTCTTCTTCATGTCACAGGAGTGGTAAGGTTCAGTATCTTGGTGAATCCTGGTACAATCATAAGTAGGGGTGATCATATAGCTGATATTAACCGTAATGGCAGGAAATTAAAGATCCTTTCTCCCATTTCCGGCATAATTGAGGAAACCAATGATCATATAGAATCTTCCTCATCTTCCGGTAAGGATGAATCATGCCGCAAAGGCTGGATTTGCAGGATAACTTCCACCCGGTGGAAGGAAGAGACAAGTTCACTTCTGCTTGCTGAGGAAGCGATCAGATGGTCAGGACGGGAATTACAGAGATTCAGGGACTTTCTTGCTGAAACTGTCAGGAAAGATTCGCCTGAATTATCGCTGGTTTTGCTGCAGGACGGAGGGGAGCTATGCGACCAGCCACTTGCAGAACTTCCGAATGAGGTATGGGAGGGTTTCCAGAAATCCTTCCTTGATCTTTCAGACTGATATATTGATTGTTCAGCCATTGCTGCAGAATTCAGAAATTATGATAATTTTATGATTCTAAAAACCTATATAGGAGATTTTCGGCAATGGAAGTTAAAGCCAGAGAAGTCAGCAGGAAAGGCAATCTAAAGCAGTTCCTGAAAAAGAATATCAGATTCAGATCTTCCATATACAGCAGGGTGGTATACATCATAACCCTGTCATCATTAATACTCTTTGTCGTTTTCGGTTTCCTTTTCAGGTCTGTTTATGAGCAGAACCTTAATACTGTTATCCGTCAGAACGGGAACAATATAGGATCGATCGTTGAGGGTTCGCTCTATCATTCCATGCTTGAGAATAACAAGAGTACGCTTCAGAGCACACTCGACATAATCAATACCATGTCGGGTATTGACGATGTGAACATGTACGATGATAACGACCGGCTTGTTTATTCCTCGTTCGCATCCGATTCATCCAGCCACAGCAATCCGGATTGCATCAGTTGTCATTCAAATCTTCAGTCGATGTTTCCCAGAAAGGAAAAATCATACAAAATAATAGATGTGAAGAGCGAATGCAATATGTACAAGAACGACAATTCGCATCGTCATCTGCTTATTCGTTCTCCTATCCTTAATGAAAAATCGTGTTATACCAGTTCATGTCATTATCATAAGGAGAGCGATGAAGTGCTTGGTTCGCTTATCATTAAAATGCCACTGGCTGACCTTGATAATGCAGTCAGAAAATCGTCGGCAAGATTTTACATGCTTGCCATGATTACAACTTTTCTGTTGACAGGGGCGCTTATATTCTTCACCAGGGTGAAAATCAAGGAACCGCTTAATGATCTTCTCAGAGCCAGTATAGCAGTGGCCGACGGTAACAGGAATACCAGGCTTGAGATCAAGCCAAATCAGCTCGACGACATGCGGATGGTATCTGAGGCTTTTAATGATATGCTCGATAACCTTCAGTCTGCCACTGAAGAACTCCGTAACTGGTCGCAGCAACTTGAGTATAAAGTTCAGAAAAAGTCTGAAGAGCTTGGAGCTGCTCAGAATGAACTGATCCATATAGAGCGAATTGCATCGCTCGGGAAATTGTCTTCTTCGGTAGCTCATGAGATCAATAACCCACTTTCAGGCATATTGGTTTACACCAAACTGATATATAAACAGCTAAGTAATCCTGAAATTGATGAGGATAAGAAAAAGACAATGCTCAAGCATCTTAAGCTTATAGAAAATGAAACAAAAAGATGCGGTGAGATTGTCAAGGGTCTGCTTGAATTCTCAAAGAAGGATCAGGAGGATTTCGAATCAAGGCACCTGCATAAGATTGTTCAGGAGACATATGATCTGATGACTCATCCGATAAAAATTGCCAATATCAGTTTTCAGGCAAATCTTCAGGCGAAAGACGACCTAATCTTTTGCAGTCCCAACCAGATCAAGCAGGCATGTGTAGCCATTCTTGTGAATGCTACCGAGGCTGTTCATGAGAACGGAGAAATAATAATTTCGACAAGCAACCCTGATCCGGAAAATATCAGGCTCGATATCAGCGATAATGGCATCGGTATTCCTGTGGATGATATTCCCCAAATCTTCCAGCCTTTCTTTTCGACCAAGCATGATACCAGTGGCATTGGTCTGGGGCTGGCCATTGTACACGGAATTGTGAAGAGCCATAACGGAAGGATCGATGTAAGATCGGAGTTGGGCAAGGGGACAACCATGTCAATAACACTACCGCTAATCAGGATATAGGAGAATATATGATGCCAACGAAGATTTCAATCTTAATCGTCGACGATGAAGAATCGGTACGTGATTCATTGTACAACTGGTTTGTGGAGGACGGGTTCAGGGTTGATTGTGCCGAAAATGCAAAAGTGGCTCTGTCAATCCTGGAGAACCAGGAGTATGATATTATTCTTGCCGATATCAAGATGCCCGGGATGGATGGTCTTGAGATGCTCAGAAGGATTAAAATGATCAAGCCCGATGCCATCGTCATAGTTATGACTGCCTTTGCCACTGTCGATACTGCAGTCCAGGCTCTTAAAGACGGGGCCTTCGATTATGTCACCAAACCGTTTGATCCCGACGACTTGTCGCACCTGATACGGAATGCATCCAGGCAGATCTCTCTGTCGGAAGAAAATGAAAGTCTTAAACAGAATGTGATCTCTCTTGAGAATGTGGAAGATCTGATAGGGAAGAGCCCGGCAATGCAAAAAGTACTGAAGGAAATTGAGAGTGTTGCCAAGTCAAATTCCTCAGTTGTGATAACAGGTGAAAGCGGCACAGGTAAGGAGTTGGTAGCAAGGGCTATACATGCCAACTCATCGCGGAGGTATTTTCCACTGGTGAGCGTTCATTGCGGCGCTTTGACGGAGAGCCTGCTCGAGAGTGAGCTTTTCGGTCACGAGAAAGGAGCATTTACAGGCGCAATGTACAACAGGAAAGGAAGATTCGAAATGGCTGATAACGGGACAATATTCCTTGACGAGATTGCAACTATTTCGACCAAGATGCAGATAGATCTGCTTCGGGTCCTTGAAACAAAGAAATTCGTAAGGGTGGGAGGTAATAAGGAGATATCTTCCGATTTCAGGGTAATTTGTGCAACCAACAGAGATCTGAAGAGCATGGTTGAGAATGGTACATTTAGAGAAGATCTTTTTTACAGGCTGAATGTGGTGAATATTTTCATTCCGCCTCTCAGGGACCGGACCGATGATATACCCCTTCTGGTTGACTATTTCATACGGAAATACTGCACTTCCATGAACCGGCCGCCTGTGACAATTGATTCTGCAGCCCGGAAAAAGCTTGAGGAATTCAGTTTCCCTGGAAATGTAAGGGAACTGGAGAACATGATAGAACGTGCGATTGTAATCGGGAATGGAAAGAAAATAACACTCAGGGATCTTCCTATTGAAAAGGCTGTTGTTACCAATTCAGTTGAGAGCCTTGATGAGCTTGAGAGAATTCATATTCAGCATATACTCGACAAGTACGACTGGAACATCTCCCGTTCTGCCAAGGCTTTGAAAGTAGACAGGGTTACACTCTATAACAAGATAGCAAAATACGGATTAAAACCTGCCGAATGAGCGCCGGATATCAGCAGTTACACGTGTACTTAATTCCGGACCATACTAAAACGTTTCAGTATATACCCGTCTCCTGATACACTTACCATTAATGGACCCGCAACAGATATCGCTTATCTCTTTCGGTTATTTCGATCCGGTCCTTCTCAGGAATGTTGCCGGTGCAGTCAGAAACGAATTCCATCTGCCTGTAATGTTCAGGGAAGGGCTTCTCGATCTGAGTGAGTTTTATGATCCGCCCCGCAGACAATATAACGGGATCAAGCTGATTCAGGAAATGGAGACAGTATTTTCAAATGATCTGGCTAAAACAATAGGTCTGTTCAATATAGATCTTTTCATTCCGATCCTGACATATATCTTTGGTCAGGCTTACCTGAATGGTCGTACAGGAATTGCCTCAAGTTACCGGCTTAGTAATGAGAGATACGGTATAAGTCCGGATGAGGAGCTGTTGTCGGAAAGATTCATTAAGGAGGTTATCCATGAGCTTGGCCACACATTCGGGCTCATCCACTGCAATGCTCAGACCTGTGTGATGCGGTCAAGTACCTATGTTGAGGATATTGACCAGAAAAGCTCACATCTTTGTTCAGACTGCCGAGATTCTTTAATGTCCGGTTTGGGGCTGAAATAAGTATTCTGCCCGATATTCCTGCAGGCTTCTATTCATACCATGGATATTGGTCATTGCAGCCTTTTGGATGAGCATAAAGTTGATTTTAACGAGGAGATTTGTTTTCCTGAATTTTCTACAACACCGCTGCTGTTGTAGATCATCATCACTGCTTACCATGGATATTGGACTTTGATGCCTACGGCATCTGGCGAGCACATGATCTCAATCGGACAAGTTAATCCTCAATAGATTTGACGCGTTAAAGATCCTGAATAGATATGATCAGGGAAAAAAGCCGGAGGCTTTGAATCCCAATATCCACGGTAACGTCCGGGGTAATGGCAATAAGTTTTCTTCAACCCCGGAGCGGGTTGAAGTATCAGAAAAGAATTCAAACACGAATTACATTTTTGGGTTTGCTGTATCCTGCCTGAGACCGGATTTTTCTGACAAATACTGATTCCTGTAATATTTCAGCAGGAGAGGCAGGAGAGATAATTATGACATTAATTGAAAGTCCCGCAGATCAGGATGTGAAGGAAAGAAACTGCAATGTCTCTCCGTCCCAGACAGCATAGCTTCCATCGGCAATCCAGTCTCCCAGGAAGATGATCTCTGCGCCTTGTTTCATATTGTATCGCGTTGCGAGGTGTCTGTGCCCGAAAATAAAGTAATCAATGTGCTCACGTTCAAGCACCGATCCTGCATACCTGATCAGGTCCTCTTTATCCTCTCCGAGGAAATCAATTTTTATACCTTTTCCCAATCTTGAACTGAGTGACCAGCGGTGACCAAATCCGAGACCTATTGAGGGATGGAGAGCGGAATAAAGAGCTCTGAGGGGTCGGTTGCGGAAAATTGAAAGAAGCAATTTATACCCTATGTCTTTTGTTCCAAGTCCTTCTCCATGAGCAAGATGAAATTTTTTCCCGAAGTATGTACAGGAAAGCGGACCTGTGTGAGTAATCATTCCACACTCTTCACGGAAGTAATCCTTTATCCACATATCGTGGTTTCCGGTAAAGAAATGAACTGGAATGCCTGAGTCGGTTATCTCTGAAACAGTTCCGAGAAACCGTGTGAAACCCCTGGGGACCACAGTCCTGTATTCCCACCAGAAATCAAAGATGTCTCCTAGCAGATAGATCTCCAATGCCTGAGGTGCAACAGTCTTAAGCCATCTGACGATCTTTTTTTCCCGTTCTAAAGGATCAGATCCTGTATTCAGACCCAGGTGAAAATCAGAAGTGAAGAATATTTTCCTGTCTTCAGCCAAAATGTATCTATTTTGGAAATATCTGTTCCAGTTTAATTCTCAGTACTCTGTCGTGAAGGTTTGATCCGACTATATTTCCTTCCCTGTCGAAGAGGAAATTGGCGGGAAGGCTGGTTACATTGAAAAGCTTTGCATTTACCGGATTACGCGGGTCGTCTTCCCGGGTGCTGATCCAGGGAAGTTCATCGAATCTGACAGCTTTCTGCCAGTTGGCCTCATTCTCGTCTATATTAATCTGGTATATTTCGAAGCCCTTGCTTTTGAATTTCCTGTAATATTCTTTTAATTCGAGGTTTTCAGAAACGCAATCTTTCGATTGGTATGACCAGAAAGTGAGCAATACATATTTTCCCTTAAGTGAAGACAGGGAAATTCTTTTACCGTTAATATCCTTCAGATTAGGATCAAGTTTAGCCTGAGGAAGTTCATTTGCCAGGGCGCCTATTTTGTCAGCATACATTTTACCGAGTTCATTGTTCAGATCTCTGGCGAGGGCCTGAACATGTTTGGATGCAGGGTAGTGCCTGGTAAGTGAATCGGTAACGATCTTCATATACTGAAGGTCGTGCGGCTCATACAGGACATATACTTCCGGAGTTATTGTCTGATAAATCGCCTTTATTGCCGCGAGTGAATTGATGTTGTTGATTATGAACTCAATATTATTCTTTCTCTGTTTTTTTATCACATCCGAGTATTCTTTTTCGAGAGCAGGACCTGTAGAGCTGAATCCGGGTTCTCCGGAGGCTTTGTTGTATGCTGTTGAGAGAGAATCGAGTTTCCTTTTGGTTTCAGCCAGCTTAAGATCCAGAATCTGAAGTTTTGAAGTCCCTTCCGATCCATTCACTGTATAATCACTGTAAAGATCCTTGTCCCTGAAAGAAAGTTTTACTGTTTCGCCAGGTTCGGCAAGCACTGTGATAAAGTTAGATGTTGAATATCCGAGCTGATAAAAGTCAGGTTCAGCGCTTTTTACCTTAAAGCTGAACGAGCCGTTCTTTCTGATCTTTGCTGAATCGATCAGTACAGCTGTATTGACATCGATCCTGTTCAGGTATATATATTTGCCTTGTTTCTCTTTCAGGACACCTTTGATCGTGAATGAATTCTTCTCTTTGCAGGCAACGGCCATAACAGCCACTATCACGAGGAAAAATATACGTTTCATCAATTCTGTTTCCGAAATATATTAACTTTTCTTGGCTAAACGGTTATTTGAATATCTCTGCAAGTTTTGCTTCAAGAGCTTCGCCCCTCAGATTAACAGCAATAACTTTTCCTTCCCTGTCGAGCAGGAAGTTAGATGGAATTGATTCGATCCTGTATAGTTGAGCGGCCCTGGAATTCCAGTATTGTATATCGCTTACATGGATCCATTTTCCGAGCTGGTCTTCCTCAATCCCTTTTGTCCATGCTTCTTTGGTTTTATCGAGTGATACCTGAAAAATCTGGAAGCCTCTCCTGTGATAATTATTATATACTGTCACAAGGTTTGGATTCTCCTTTCTGCAGGGAGAGCACCATGAAGCCCAGAAATCGAGAAGTACATAGCTTCCCCTGGTTGAAGAGAGTTTTATTGTATCACCCTGTGGTGATGGGAGCGCTATTTCCGGAGCAACCGAACCTATTCCTGTAACTCCGTCTTTAGATGATTTTGCATCAAGCCCTTCCATAAGCTTTTGAACCTGTTCATGAAGAGAAACCACAGGCTCATAACCGGGATATTCTTTTGAAAGTACCGAATCAACCTTCAGATAGTACCTGTAATCCTTGGTTGCATTCAGTACATATACATTAGGAGCCACCTGCTGGTAAAGAGCGATCAGACTTACCAGGGAATGGAGGTTTTTATCAATATAATTTTTTGTATAGGAATTGATCTCGTTGAGATAAGTCTGGGCAGTCGCGTCGAGAGAATCTATAACCATCTGAAGCCGGGGGCTTCCTACATTCTGCCTGTAGATCTTACTGAGTCCTGTCAGCTTGGATATGGTAGTCCGCAGATTCCTGTTATATTCATTCATAAGTTGAGTTCCAACGGATCCGTTGACCGATGTTGGATAATTCAGTGAATCGTAATATGCTGTAACTTTTACATTCTCTCCGGGAGAGAGTAACATTGTCAGGAAATTACGATCTGAAACTTTAAGCAGGTAGAAAGCGGGGGCTTCGATTTTATGATTGAACCTGAATGTCCCGTCCTTTGACAATTTAACCGAGTCAACAGTTGAAATATCCTTGGACCTTAGTTCAGCCAGCCATATAAATCCTGTTTTAGGTGGGTCTGTCAGAGTTCCTGAAATCTGAACTTTGTTTCTGTTACAGCTTGCAATGGCTATTAAAGCTATAATACAAAATAATGATTTTCTGATCATTTAGACTTTTGTTCCTGTTTTTAATAATGATCTGCAAAGTTATTCTTTTTTTGATCCGTCCCTATCTTTAAGACGTTTAATTAATTTACTTTGCAGTATCAATGTTCGTTTGCAGGGATAATTTTTTTTGTATCTTACAGTGACTTTTAGTTTCTAATAATCAATGATCCTGTATGAGTTATATTAAGTTCGAAAAGAGTCAGGTTGTCAATCTGGAATATTCCCTTTCGAGGGAGATAATTAGGACAAACCGTGCGGGCTCGTACTCATCGACTACCATAGTAGGATGCAATACCCGCAAGTATCATGGCTTACTGGTTTGTCCTGTGGATAATTTCGGGGGAGAACGTTATGTTCTTCTTTCGTCGCTTGATGTTACGGTTGTTTATGACGACAAAAGTTTCAACACGGGTCTGAGAAAATACAAAGGTGATTACTTTAATCCCAAAGGGCACAAATATATTGAGGATTTTAACACCGATACCATGCCTTCCAGGATATTCAGGGTTGGAGGTGTTATTCTCAGGCATGAGAGGCTTTTGGTACACTATGAGGAGCAGTTTTTGCTGAGGATCACCATTCTTGAAGCCCCGGAGCCTATGAAATTACAGGTGCGTCCTTTCCTTGCATATCGTAATATTCATGAGCTGACTCATGCAAATCTTGCCGCAAACACTAAGGTCGGAATTATTGAGAATGGTGTCAGTTCACGTATGTATGAAGGTTTTCCGGCCCTGAACATGCAGTTTTCACGGAATGTTGAATTTATTCATGTCCCGGACTGGTATCTGGGGGTGGAATATCCTGAAGAGCATAAAAGAGGGTATGACTATTCAGAGGATCTGTTCACCCCGGGCTTTTTTGAACTCACTGCCCGGCAGGGAGATGTGATAGTATTTTCTGCATCAACCAGAGAAGAAAAGACATCCGGGCTGATGCCCAAATTCACAAAAACAGCTGCAGGGAAGATCCCGCGTGACAGCTTTATTAACTGTCTGAGGAATGCTGCTCAGCAATTCATTGTAAAAAAAGGAGGAAAGACCTTCCTGATAGCAGGTTACCCATGGTTCGGATCATGGGGAAGAGATACGTTCATTTCGTTGCCAGGTCTTGCCCTGGCCCGTTACAGGCTTGATCTTTATCGCGATGTTCTGGATACACAGGTTGAAAGAATGAATAACGGTCTTTTCCCTAATATGGGAGGCACCAATGATCCGGCATTTAATTCGGTGGATGCGCCATTATGGTTCTTCTGGTCGCTGCAGAATTATACTGCCAATGGGGCTACAGATTGCTGGGAAAGATATGGAGAAGCAGCAAGATCAGTTCTTGCCGCGTATAAAAGCGGAACAACATTCAACATCCGGATGAGGGGGAATGGCCTGATATATGCTGATGCCCCAGGGAAAGCGCTTACCTGGATGGATGCTGTTGTTAACGGAGTACCTGTTACTCAACGAAACGGATATGCGGTAGAAATAAATGCATTATGGTATAACGCTGTCTGTTTTGCGCTTGAGATGGCCCGAGCTGCAAAGGACAGGTCGTTTATAAAGGAATATGAGACACTTCCGGAACTTATTAAAAAATCATTCCTCGATATCTTCTGGGATGATAAGCTCGGTTATCTTGCAGATTATGTGAATGATGACGAAGGAAGGAATACTTTTGTCAGGCCAAATATGGTAATTGCTGTGTCAATGCCGTATTCGATGCTTGATAAGGATCAGATGAAGAAGGTTCTCAATGTTGCTGACCGGGAGCTTGTAACCCCAAGAGGACTCAGAACACTTTCCCCGGGGAATATTCTTTACAAGGGATCATACAGAGGGAACCAGGAGGAACGCGACAGCGCCTATCACCAGGGAACAGTTTGGCCCTGGTTGTACGGACCATTCTGCGAAGGGTGGCTGAGAGTATACGGAAACCAGGGAGTTGCGAAAGTCAGAAAGTTGATTTTCGGTCTGGAAGCAGTAATGAGCGAGCATGGAGTAAGCACACTGTCGGAGATTCACGACGGGGATCCACCTCACTCGCCCCAGGGAGCAATATCCCAGGCATGGAGCGTGAGCGAAGTGCTAAGGATCATTGAACTTCTTGAATCAAAATATTCTAACGTATAACTGGAGATCATATGCGTGTTTTAATGTTTGGTTGGGAGTTTCCGCCTCATATTTCGGGAGGACTCGGGACTGCCAGTTACGGGCTAACCAAGGGTATGGCAACACTGGATGATCTTGAGGTGATTTTTGTAGTCCCGAAAGCATGGGGCGATGAGGATCAGTCAATGGTGAGACTGATAGGTGCAAACCGAACCCCTGTATCAATGCGGCATGTCAGGTATAAGGGTTTCCGACATCCGGTCGAAAGGATTGAGGTTTCATCCAGGATCGTTCCATATACCGATCCCGAAGACTTCTGGAGGGTAACACGCTCTGAAATATCAGGATATAAGTTGTTTGTCCAGACAGATGATCATGGTTACGTGAACTTCTCAGGGAAATATGACAATAATCTTCTGGATGAAATAAACAAATATGCAGTGGTGGCATCTATCATCGCTGAAGAAAATAATTTCGATATCATACATGCGCACGACTGGCTCGCATATCCCGCCGGTATTGCCGCGATGGAAGTATCCGGCAAGCCTCTTATCATACATGTTCATGCTACCGATTTTGACAGGAGCGGAGGAAGCGTAAACCCTGATGTTTACAGGATTGAAAAGAGCGGTATGGATGCTGCATCCAAAATTATTACTGTCAGCAATCTTACCCGCGATATAGTTATTCACAAATACAATATCAACCCTGAGAAGGTTGAAACGGTGTATAATGCCGTCGATCCGGTCAAAATATCCGAAAGATTAATGATCAGGAAGGGATTCGATGAGAAAGTTGTCACCTTCCTGGGGCGGATAACAATGCAGAAAGGGCCCGAATACTTCATAGAGGCTGCCTATAAGGTGCTTCAGGTAATGAATAATGTAAGGTTCGTCATGGCAGGATCAGGCGATATGATGGAACGTATGATGCGACGTGCTGCTGCACTTAAGATAACCGACAGGTTACATTTTACAGGATTTCTGAAAGGGGCTGATGTGTTCCAGCTTCTTGATATGAGCGATGTTTATATCATGCCTTCCGTATCGGAACCTTTCGGAATTTCACCTCTCGAGGCAATGCAATCGAATGTCCCTGTAATTATCAGCAAACAGTCAGGAGTAGCCGAGATCCTTACCCATGCAGTAAAAACTGATTTCTGGGATATTGACGCCATGGCAGATTCAATATATGGAATGTTGAACTACCCTGCACTGGCAAACATGTTCATCAAAAAAGGCAAGGAAGAGGTCATCCGGTTCAAATGGGATAACTCGGCTAAACATGTGAAGGAAATTTATAATAAGGTGTTGAATAAATAAAACAGGATATGAGCGTATCAGGCAAAAAAGCTATCTGCTTTTATTTTCAGGTTCATCAGCCTTTCAGGCTCAAGCGATACAGGTTTTTCGACCTGGGGAATGATCATTATTATTATGACGATTATTCAAACGAATCAATTATGAGGAAGGTGGCGGACAAGTGTTATCTTCCCGCCAATAAGGTGATCCTCGACCTGATCAATAAGCATAAAGGGAAATTCAAAGTTGCCTATTCCCTCTCGGGTCTGGCAATCACCCAGTTCCGGCTCTATGCACCGGAAGTGCTTGATTCTTTTCGCAAGCTGGCAGAAACAGGCATGGTTGAGTTCCTTGCAGAGACTAATTCCCATTCTCTTGCATCCATTAAAAGCAAGGATGAGTTTGAACGGCAGGTTACTCTTCATAAGGAGATGCTCAGCGAATTCCTTGGAGTTGAGGCAACTTCATTCAGAAATACCGAACTGATATATTCAGATGAGATAGGTTCGTGGGTTGCTGATATGGGATTCAAGGCAATCCTCACTGAAGGAGCCAAGCATATTCTGGGTTGGAAGAGTCCTAACTTCCTGTATTGTAATGCCATTAATCCCCGGCTGAAAGTGCTCCTGAGAAACTTTGTACTGAGCGATGATATTGCATTCCGTTTCAGTAACCGCGACTGGAGCGAATGGCCTCTTACTGCCGATAAATTTGCTATATGGGCGGCCAAACTGGCACCTTCAAGCGAAGTGCTCAATATATTTCTTGACTATGAAACTTTTGGAGAACATAACTGGAAGGAATCCGGGATCTTCGACTTTCTCAGTCATCTCCCGTCGGCAATTCTTAAAAAGACCCCTTACAAATTCATGACACCTACTGAAGTTGCAGAAACGCTTCAGCCTGTTTCGGCCATCAATGTTCACACACCTATTTCATGGGCAGACGAGGAAAGAGATATTACGGCATGGCATGGGAATGAACTTCAGGTCGCTGCCCTGGATAAGCTTTACAGTCTTGCCAGGAAGGTCAATAAATGTGATGATCCGCAGATCAGAAAAGACTGGATGTATCTTCAGTCGAGCGATCATTTTTATTATATGGCAACAAAATTCTTTTCCGATGGTTCGGTGCACGCCTATTTTAACCCATATGAAACGCCATATGACGCTTTCATGAATTATATGAATGTTTTGAGCGATTTTGAGATCAGGCTCAAACAATGGTTCCCCGATACAGCCGAGCAGGAACAGATATATAAGCTTGGATCACAGCTGATCGAAAAAGACATGATCATTGAAAAACAAGCTGCTGAGATTGCAAAACTCACAAAAAAAGTTGCGAAGATCTTACCTGCTGTTACCAAAACCACGGGGGAACCCGGGAAAACAGCTGTAAAGAAAAAACAGGTAACTGCAGAGAAACTACCGGCAAAAAAAGTCAGAGCAGTAAAAGATACTCCTGAGAAAAAGCCGAAGGGAAAGCCGCGTAGTAAATAAGTTGCTTTAAAACAAATACTTCAGAATTACCATATCAACGGGCTGATAATGGAACGATATATAATTATTGGCAATCTAAATGAAACAAATAACTATTTAAAATGAAGGTTGAATTTATTTTTGAAACGAGTTGGGAAGTTTGCAACAAGGTCGGAGGTATTCATACGGTAATATCAACCAAAGCGCTCAATATTGTCAATGAGCTTGGAGATGAGTTTATTCTCATAGGCCCTGATGTATGGAGAGAGGATGTTAGTAACCCGGAGTTTATTCCGGAAGAGCTTCTATTCGCCGATTGGCAGAGAAAGGCTGCTGCGGAGGGGTTAAGAGTAAAGACCGGGCGTTGGAATATCGCCGGAAAACCGATTGTGATTCTGATCGATTTCACCCCATACTTCGGACAACAGAACGAAATCTTTGCGGCATTCTGGGAAACCTATAAACTTGATAGTATAACCGGACAATGGGATTATGTCGAACCTGCACTTTTCGGATATGCAGCAGGTAAAGTCATCGAAAGCTTTTCGAATTTTTATCTCGAACACCATACGGTTGTTGCCCAGTTCCACGAATGGATGACAGGAACAGGCGTACTCTACCTGAAGAAATTCGCACCATGGATAGCTACTTCCTTTACAACCCATGCAACTGTTCTCGGAAGGTGCATAGCCGGTAATGGAAGACCTTTGTATGGGAAGATGAAGGAGTATAACCCAGCACTGGTTGCTAAGGAATTCAATGTTACTGCAAAACAATCGCTTGAAAAAATATCAGGTGCAGAAGCTGATGTATTCACCACTGTAAGTGAAATTACAGGTCATGAATGCAGTCATTTCCTGGGAAAGGACGTCTTTATTGTAACACCCAATGGATTTGAAGATTCATTTGTTCCTACAAGCGATATTTTTGAATCAAAAAGGCTCACTGCAAGACTAAAGCTTAAAAAAGTAGCTGAAGCTGTCCTTGGTCACGGACTTCCCGATGATTGTCTGTTTGTTGTCAACAGCGGCAGATATGAATTCAGGAATAAGGGCGTTGACATATTCATCGATTCTCTTGGTGAAATAAAGAAGAAGGACAAGCTCAACAGGGATTGTGTTGCATTCATCCTTATGCCGGCATATCACAAAGGACCGAGGCAGGACATTGTCGATATTCTTTATAATAACGGTCCTCTGAATACAGGAGATAAATACCTGACTCACAGTCTTCACTATCCGGCAACCGATCCGATACTCCAGAGAGTGGCGGCCAATCAGCTTGACAATAGAGAGAACTCAAAGGTGAAGATCATATTTGCTCCGTCGTATCTCAATGGTAATGACGGTGTTTTCAATATACCTTATTTCGATCTCCTGATAGGGTTTGATCTTTCTGTCTTCCCATCTTACTATGAGCCTTGGGGATATACTCCTCTGGAAAGCCTTATGTTCTCTATTCCAACGGTAACCACTTCACTTTCAGGCTTTGGATTGTGGGTAAGGAATTATTTCAAGGATCCGGGAAACGGAATTGCAGTCATTGAGCGTACTGATGATAATGAGGCGAATGTAGTGGAGGAGATCAGGAAATTCATAACAATGTTCATTGACCTTGATGAAAATGCAGTTAAGCAGGCCAGGGAGAAAGCGCATGCCATCTCAAGGATAGCTATGTGGGATAGCCTGGTTAAATATTATTTCATGGCTTATGAACATGCACTCGAAGTAAGTGCTGACCGACGCGGTGAGCCCCGGGAGTTTACACGATTTGTCGAATCACAGGAAATCGTTATAAGAAAGCCTCATGAGGTGCCCGTCTGGAAGGCAATATATGTACAGAGTGATGTTCCCGGAAAGCTTACCTGCCTCAAGGAACTGGCGAATAATCTATGGTGGTCGTGGAATACTGAAGCAGAGGCACTGTTCAGAAGAATGGACCCTTCTCTATGGGATGATGTCAAGCATAATCCAAAACTTCTTCTTGAAAAGATTGACTATAAGAGGCTGCTTGTTCTTGAAGATGATGATGATTTTGTTACCGACGTCAGGAAGATCTATGAGGAATTCAAAACATATATCGACAGACCTGATGAAAAAGACAAGCCCTCTGTTGCCTATTTCAGTATGGAATTCGGGATACATCCTTGTCTGAAGATCTATTCAGGAGGCCTCGGGATACTTGCCGGAGACTACCTTAAGGAAGCAAGTGACTCAAACGCTTCAATTACAGGTATAGGCCTTCTTTACCGTTACGGCTATTTTACGCAGAAACTGGGACCTAAAGGAGAACAGTTACCGGTGTATGAGGCAGAGGAGTTTTCGCGGCTTCCCATCAACAGGGTGAAGGACGCCGAAGGTAAAAGTCTGAATGTATTCCTGGCCTGGCCCGGACGTAACGTGAGGATCAGGGTATGGGAAACAATGGTTGGCAAGGTAAGGCTCATTCTTCTTGATACAGATTGTGATGACAATTCTTCTGAAGATCGCAGCGTAACACACCATCTTTACGGAGGAGACAATGAAAACAGGCTCAGACAGGAGCTTGTGCTTGGTATCGGAGGTATCAGGGCTCTGGAGGCAATGGGCATCCGAACTGATATTTATCACAGCAATGAAGGGCATTCTGCCTTCATCAGTTTTGAACGTCTGAGGCTGCTTATTGACCAGCATCATCTCACCTTCAAGGAAGCTCTGGAAATTGTCAGGGCATCCACGCTCTTCACAACCCATACCCCGGTGCCTGCAGGGCATGATGCGTTTGAGGAAGATCTGCTGAGAAAGTATATCTCACATTACCACGGAAGACTTAACATCACATGGGGTGAGCTGATGGCGCTCGGACAATGTGAGGGTGACCCCGACAGAAAGTTCAACATGAGCTTCCTGGCAACCCGGATGTCCCAGGAGGTCAATGGTGTCAGCAAACTCCACGGCAAGGTAAGCCAGGGTATGTTCAATAAATTGTGGCCCGGTTACCTGAAAGAGGAGCTCTTTATAGGGTATGTCACAAACGGTGTTCATCATCCCACCTGGACAGCCCCCGAGTGGCGCGAGATCTATGCGGGTCTGGCCGGAACCCGGAACTTCAATCAGTCAGATATCCTGATCTGGGAAAAGCTCTATAATGTGGACGACAGCAAGATCTGGGAAATCAAAACCACACTAAAAAAGAATCTTTTCTCATATATTAGAAAAAGGATCCAGAGCGATATGATGGATAAGCATGAGAGTGCAAGGAAGCTACTTGGCATAAGCACCCATCTGAATGAAAAGACTCTGACAATTGGTTTTGCAAGGAGATTTGCCACCTACAAACGTGCCAGTCTTCTTTTCAGGGATCTGGACAGACTTGAAAAGATCGTGAATAATCCCGGAAGACCGGTTCAGTTCATTTATGCCGGCAAAGCACATCCTAATGACGGAGGTGGACAGGATCTGATTAAAAGGATATTTGAGATCTCTCAGATTCCACGGTTTGCGGGTAAAATCATTTTCCTGGAGAATTATGATATTGAGCTTGCCAAATATCTGGTACGGGGAGTTGATATCTGGCTGAATACCCCTACAAGGCCTCTTGAAGCATCCGGTACCAGTGGTGAAAAGGCTGTTATGAACGGTACGCTCCACTTCAGTGTCCTCGATGGATGGTGGGTGGAAGGATACAGGGCCTTTGCAGGCTGGGCGCTTCCTGAAAAGAGAGCGTTTGAAAATCAGGAACTGCAGGACGATATCGACGCTGAGACTATTTATAATATGCTGGAAAATGAAATTGTACCGGCCTATTATTCCTACAATGATAAAGGTGTCTCAGTTGAATGGGTGAGTCTTATCAAGAATACAATGGTAAAAATAGCGCCTGATTTCACAATGAAACGGATGCTTGACGACTATTATGAGAAGTACTATTTTAAACTTGCGACCAGGCACAAGTACATGATCGAAAATAACTTCGAAAAATCGAAGGAGATGGCGGCATGGAAGAAATTAATGCTTGAGGAGTGGGATAATATAGAAGTGCTTAATTACAGCTTTGAAAGGTCGAAGGATAATGTTTACCGTTCTGGGCAGGATTATACGGCAGAGATTGCATTGAATGTCAAAAAGATACCTAAAGAAAATGTAGGTGTGGAGTTTATAATTACCCGTATGAACAAACAGGGTGAACACAGGTTCGTTGCCAGCGAAGAGCTTAAACTGATTAACTGTAAGAACGGCAAATGCCTGTTCAGGGCTCACCTTGTACCTGAAAAGGCCGGATCATTCTTTTATGGCATTCGTATTTATCCGAAACATAAGGATCTTCCACATAAGCAGGATTTCTATCTTCTGAGATGGATTGATTAGATGTCGGTCGCCTTACGGATAGGTTCTCTTTTAAATACTAATCCTGTCCTTGAAGGCAGGTAGAGATACAGCAGGATAGGGGCATTAACAAGGCCTCTTTCTGCTTTTTTTACCGAGGTATATGCTTTGCTGTGATCAATTCTCCCGAATCCGCCAAGCTCCTGGTCGTCGGTATCGAGCAAGATTCTGAATTTCCCTTTGACAGGCATTCCGTAATCAGTGAATGACAGTGATGGATGGAAGTTAAAGACAAAAAGCAGTTCGCCCCTTACGAATGCGATGATTTTGTCGTTTGAGTTATCCATTATTCGTTGGACTGGCTCACCCAGTATCCTGAAATCGTTCTCGATCCCGACCATTTTTTTGTCAAATGCCGCGAGATCCCAGTATTTCAGATCCTGGTTATCCGGGAGCTGCCATTGACGTCTGGCATATTTAAAGCTCCAGTCATTGCCTTCCCTTGGGAAATCGATCCATTCGGGATGACCGAATTCATTGCCCATGAAATTCAGGTAGCCTCCGCCGGCAGTTCCAAATGTAATCAGCCTGATCATCTTATGCAGGGCAATGCCTCTGTCGAGAGGAATGCTGTGGTATGATCTGTTCATTCCCCTGTACATCTCTGCATCGATCATTCTGAATATAAGTGTTTTGTCTCCCACGAGCGCCTGGTCGTGTGATTCACAGTATGATATGACCTGTTCCTCCTGTCGATGAGTTGTAAGCTCAAACATAAGTCTGCCCATATCCCATTGTTCGTCTGGTATTTCCTTCACCAGTTTGATCCAGAAGTCCGGGACGCCCATCGAAAGCCTGTGAGTGAATCCATATCCTGCTCTGCTGACAGGGGCAGCGATCCCGGGCATCCCGCTCATCTCTTCAGCAATGGATAGCGCGCCTGGTTTTATCTGTTGTATGAGTTTGTTAGCCAGCCAGATATAGGTAAGCGCATCCTCGTCCTGATTACCATTGAAGTAATCGGTATAGGAAGTAAAATTCTTTTCGAGTCCGTGATCATAATAGATCATGCTTGTTACACCGTCGAACCTGAAACCGTCGAAGTTATATTCCTCGAGCCAGTATCTGCAGTTGGATAGGAGGAAATGGAGTACATTATCCTTACCGTAATCGAAGCAGAGAGAGTCCCATGCCTTGTGTATTCTCCTGGCTCCGGTATGAAAATACTGACCCGGAGATCCGTCGAGCAGCCCCAGTCCTTCAGCTATGTTTTTCACCGAATGGGAATGGACCAGATCCATAATGACCCTGAGCCCGGCTCCATGGGCAGTATCGATGAGTTCTTTGAGATCTTCAGGATTCCCGTACCTGGAAGTTGCGGCATAGAAACTTGACACATGATAGCCGAAAGATCCATAGAAAGGATGTTCCTGGATGGCCATCAGCTGAACGGTATTGTATCCAGCCGCAACTATCCTCGGGATTATATTCTGTGTGAATTCCTTGTAGCTGCCGACCTTCTCTTCTTCTGTTGCCATCCCTATATGAGCCTCATATACCAGTGGCGGGGTATCGGGTAGTCTGAATCCTGTATTTACCCACTTGTATTTTTCCTCAGGATCCCAGACCTGTGCACAGAAGATTTTAGTCATCTCATCCTGAACAAGACGTGTTGCATATGATGGGATCCTTTCCCCCTTCCCTCCGTTCCAGTGAACTGAGAGTTTATACAGATCCATGTGCTTGATGGCATCGGCCGGCAGAACAACTTCCCAATCACCATAACGGTTTATACGTCCGAGCAGGTAATCATTATTTTCCTTCCAGTCAGAAAAGCTGCCTGTGAGATATACTGCAGTCGCATTGGGTGCCCATTCCCTGAAAACCCATCCTGAGTCAGTCTGGTGCAACCCGTAATACAGATGTCCAAGGGCAAATTCCTTGAGTGATTTTTTTCCTGCCAGCTGTTTTTCCTTCTGGAGGCACTTGCTGATCCGTCTTTCGATGACCGGCATGTATGGTTTTAACCATGGATCAGAAAGATAGTAGCTTACAGGATTCATAGTTTCTCACTTGTGATAATTAAGCCTAAAAGTACAAAAACAAAACTATTTTAATGTTTCATTTCTCTGGCTTTGTTAATTTTGCAGGCAGATCAGAGAATTATGCAGGTCCACTTCGGATACGGGAATGCAATCATACAACTGCCTGTGGTAACACTGGGTATATTTGACGGTGTTCATCTTGGGCACCGGCATATTCTTGGCAGGCTTGTAAGTAAAGCCAGAGAGGTCGGGGGAGAATCTGTGGTGGTCACGTTCTATCCGCATCCGAGACTGGTTCTGGAGGGCAGTAATTCGTTCGTCACACTTCTGACTACATTACAGGAGAAAACAGAATTACTTGAAAAATGCGGGATTGATCATCTTATAATCGTCGAGTTTACCAGGGAATTCAGCAATATAACGGCCTGTGATTTTATCAGTGAGATACTTGTAGGCCAGCTCGGGGCAAAGTATCTTATTATTGGTTATAATCATCAATTTGGCAGAAGACGTGAAGGTGATTTTGATACAATAGTAAAATGTGCCGGTTCACTGAATCTTGATATAGAACGTGTTGAAGGGCTTGTGACAGACCAAGGAACAATAAGCTCATCGATGGTCCGTGAGGCATTGCTTGAAGGACGCGTAGAGGATGCGGCCCGGCTGCTTGGTTATTATTATCAGGTAAAAGGGACAGTAATTGAGGGCAGGAAATTGGGGAGGACTATCGGCTTCCCGACTGCCAATATCCTGCCAACGGATAATCATAAACTTATTCCGCTTAAAGGTGTTTATGCGGTAGAAGTATATACCGGGGGAAAGATCTATCATGGAATGCTCTCCATAGGATCCAATCCTACTGTCAATAAAGATGAAGGATTCAGAAGCATAGAAGTTCATCTGCTGGATTTTCACGGAGACATTTACGGATCGGAAATTTCCGTTACATTCCGGAAAAGACTGCGTGATGAAAGAAGGTTTGACAGTGTTGACGGACTGACTGCCCAGATGGAACTCGACAGGCAGTCCACCCTTATGGTTTTCTCGGGGAAATGAAAATTGTTTTATTAAATTTGCATCATAAAAAGATTTAAATCATGAATTTAGCAGCAGAGACCTTAAATTATCAGGTGAAGGATATTTCCCTGGCGGATTTTGGAAGAAAAGAGATAGAGATTGCAGAGAAGGAGATGCCGGGCCTGCTTGCAATCCGGCGGAAGTACTCATCTGAGAAGCCTCTCAGGGGAGCACGGATTACCGGGTCTCTTCATATGACCATTCAGACTGCTGTTCTGATCGAGACACTGGTTGAACTGGGAGCTGATGTCAGATGGGCAAGCTGTAATATCTTCTCCACCCAGGATCATGCTGCAGCAGCAATCGCTGCCACCGGGGTTCCTGTGTTTGCCTGGAAAGGGGAAACACTTGAGGAGTATTGGTGGTGCACCGCGCAGGCGCTCTCATTTCCCGGCGGAAAAGGCCCGAATCTTATTGTTGACGATGGTGGTGATGCATCTCTGCTTGTACACCTTGGCTACAAGGCTGAAAATGATCCCAAGATCCTCGACAAGAAGCCTGAAAACAGGGAAGAGTCAATTATCCTTTCAACACTGAAAGACATCCTTTCAGCTGAACCGGGCAAATGGCACGAAGTAGTTGCCGGTCTTAAAGGTATCTCCGAAGAAACCACAACCGGCGTTCACAGGCTTTATCAGATGATGGAAAATAATGAACTGCTGGTTCCGGCCATTAATGTCAATGATTCAGTTACCAAATCAAAATTCGATAACCTGTACGGATGCCGTGAATCTCTTGCCGATGGTATAAAAAGGGCAACCGATGTTATGATAGCCGGTAAAGTAGTTGTGGTTTGCGGGTACGGCGACGTTGGTAAGGGATGCTCAAGATCGATGAGATCGTATGGAGCCAGGGTCATTGTTACCGAAATAGATCCTATATGTGCATTACAGGCCCTTATGGAAGGATTCGAGGTAAAGACTGTTGAAGACGCTCTCGCGGAAGGTAATATTTTTGTTACCGCCACCGGCAACCTGGATATCATTACCGTTGACCATATGAAGAAAATGAAGGATCAGGCGATCGTTTGCAACATAGGCCATTTCGATAATGAGATACAGGTCGACGGTCTGAATAATGTTGAAAATATCAGGAAGATAAATATCAAGCCACAGGTCGACAAGTATATTTTTCCTGACGGACATGCAATATTTATCCTTGCAGAAGGGAGACTGGTCAATCTTGGATGTGCCACAGGGCATCCATCATTCGTGATGAGCAATTCTTTCAGTAATCAGACCCTTGCTCAGATCGATCTCTGGAAGAATAAATACGACATTGGTGTTTATATGTTGCCTAAGAATCTTGATGAAGAAGTGGCACGACTGCATCTTGACCAGTTAGGAGCAAAACTCACCAGGCTTACCAGGGAGCAGGCCGGTTATATCGGGGTTCCTGTAACTGGACCGTATAAACCTGATCATTACAGATATTAGTGATAAGACAAAAGACAAAAGGCACAAGTAAAAGGGCGGGAGATGTAACAGATTGAATATGAATGTCTTTACCGGTATATCATAGTCTATTTCACTTTTAACTTAACACGAAAATACAGTTCCCTGTTTCATTCGTTCCAGACAGTGACGAATCTTCCGTCGGAGTTTGTCTTATAATTCTTGAGAGGGTATCTGCCGATACCCGATGCCGGAGTTCCTGATGCTGACAATGAATACGTTGTTCCGCATCTCGGGCATTTGGCAACGGTAAAGTCGGTTATGACCTTCACGCTTATGCCGTTGACAGCATAATCGTGCGGACATGTCCGGTCATAAGCATAAAATGAATCGCCGCTGTTGTAAACGATGATGCCATTACCATCGAATCCTGCAGCGCCTTCACCCCAGTTATTCGTGGTGGCACCAACGGTATCGCTGCCAATAGTGGTAAGGTTTACAAATTGAGGATCAGCCAGGTCGATGACGAAGTTTACATACACATTCGGAACGACATCATTTTTTGCCTTTTTACAAGACGGCATGGTAATTGCTGATGTCATTACCATGAAAAAAAAACCTATTTTTAAAACTGATTTCACCGTCCTGTTTTGGCGGTAAATGTACATAATACTATCAGAAATTTTGCGTTAAACCGACATAATCACAATTACACTGTTCAACAACTATTTGTTTATGCTGAGATTTCTTTTGTCCGCTCTTATTGTTTTAATGGTTACAGGCACCTGCGATGCCCAGTTTAACGGGAGTTCCAGGCATCCTGACAAAGCCCTTTTCGGAAAGTCATCTGTCGGGAAGAAACAAAAAAAGATCAAAGAGCCAAAAGCGGTTCAGAAAGCACGTAAGAAACAGGAGAAAAATCAGAAGGATCTGAAAAAGGATTATGAGAAATCCGTGGAGGAAAACAAAAAGAGGAGCTATGAGATTCAATCGCCTGATGTCAAAGCAAGAATGAAGCAAAATGAAAAGGATATTGTTGTCAGAGATAAGGCTAAAAAGAAAAACGTGAAATCAGGTTCCAGGAAAGCGGCAAAAAAATATAATTGAGAAGCCGGAACTGTATCCGTCTAATGTAAAGTACTTATTAACAGTATTTTTTTGTAATTAATTTAAAAATTCATTATATTTGTTGGTGAAGAGTTCCGGCAACGCCGGAATTCTTCTTATTTTTTAATAATTGCATAGCCAAATGTCGGAAGTAAATTATGTTACAGAGGATGGTCTGCAGAAGCTGAAGGAAGAGCTCGATCAGCTTCGGAGTATTGAAAGACCGTTGATATCCAAGCAGATAGCTGAGGCGAGGGATAAGGGTGATCTTTCTGAGAATGCTGAATATGCTGCTGCAAAGGAAGCGCAGGGTATGCTGGAGATGAAGATATCAAAACTCCAGGATTTAGTTGCCAGATCAAGGGTAATAGATGAGACAAAAATTGACATCTCCTATGTGAGGATTCTGCATAGGGTCAAAATAAAGAATCAGACAAATAATGCAATAATGGAATACCAGCTGGTGCCTGAAAGCGAGGCAAATTTCAAGCAGGGTAAAATAGCTGTGAGTTCACCAATTGCACAGGGTCTGATCGGAAAGAAAGTTGGAGACGTTGTTAGTATCAAGGTTCCTTCCGGTGTCATTCCATTTGAAATTATTTCGATATCTATTTAACATTTTTTTCCATAGTCATCATGGCAACCTTATTCACAAAGATTATTAGCGGGGAGATCCCATGCTACAAAATCGCCGAGGATGACAATTATTTTGCTTTTCTCGACATTAATCCGCTGAGAGAGGGACACACTCTTGTTGTTCCAAAGATTGAAACTGATTATATTTTCGATCTGCCCGATGATCAGCTCTCCGGTATGATGGTTTTTTCAAAACGGGTTGCTGAAGGTATCAGAAAAGCGATACCATGTGCCCGCATAGGGATTGCGGTACTCGGGCTGGAGATTCCACATGCACATATTCATCTTGTGCCGATGGATTCTCTTGAGGATCTCAATTTCAGGAATCCGAAACTCAAATTCTCTAAAGAGGAGTTCATAGCAAGCGCTGAGAAGATCAGGAAGTGTATTAAGCTCTGAAAAGGCGTCCGGCTGGTAATCAGAAAAACCGATGTATTCTTGCAAGGAGAGGGCATAGTTATGTCGTCAGGATGCATATTCCCTTTATTGTCTGGCATAAAGGCTTTTACAGGCAATAATAAGAGAAGAATTATTACCTTTGTGGAAGTCTTCTCTCCGCTGCATGAAATATTTATATGATCTCTGGGATGATTTTATCAGTCTCCTCTTTCCACGGCTGTGTCAGGCATGTGGATGTAGTCTTCTGAGGAATGAGAACATTATTTGTACAGGATGTTATGTCTCCATTCCTCGGACAGGTTATCATCTTCAACCGGATAATCCTGTTGCGATGTTGTTCTGGGGGCGATGCCTTATTGATAAGGCAGCCGCTTTTTCATTCTATACCAGGGGAAGCAGGTTGAGGAATCTTATCCATAAAATGAAGTATTCGGGAATGAAGGAGATAGGCTATGAGCTTGGTCACATATATGGACTTTCACTCAGGGATACAGGTTTTACCGATGGGATGGATATAATAATCCCGGTTCCTCTTCATCCTGCAAAGAAGAGAGCCAGAGGCTTTAATCAGAGCGATTATATTTCTGCAGGAATTTCTGATGCGACAGGCATTCCGGTAAATATCACGGGGATGGAGCGGATCGTCCTGTCTGTGACCCAGACAAACAAAGGACGATTCGACAGGTGGGCCAATGTTGATGGAATCTTCAGGGTTACTGATCCGGAAAGCCTGGAGGGGAAGCATATACTTTTGATCGATGATGTGATAACCACCGGGTCAACACTCGAATCATGTGCAGGTGAGCTTCTTAAAGTTAAAGGGGTGAAAGTAAGTATTGCCGCACTTGGATGTGCTGTTATATGATTTATTATTTATTTTTTAATCTCTTCGGATTCTTGTTAATGAAGTCTTTCCAGTTGTTATAGCTTTTTTCTCCGACAGGGTTATTTGTCTGGTAGAAATGGCAAAGGGCTACAGCCAGGCCGTCGGTGGCGTCGAGCCTGAAATCGGTTATTTTGAAACTGAGAATATTCATAAGCATCGCGGCAACCTGTTCCTTTGAGGCTGCCCCCTGGCCAGTTATTGACATTTTAACTTTCCTGGGGGCATATTCAAAGATCGGAAGGGAGCGGTTTAAAGCAGCAGTAATAGCTGCGCCCTGTGCTCTTCCGAGTTTAAGCATAGACTGAACATTCTTGCCGTAAAAAGGAGCCTCAATAGCAAGTTCATCCGGATGGTACTCGTCAATGAGCCCTGTAATACGATCTGAAATATGCTTCAGGACGACATAATGATTGTCAAACCTGGTAAGATCGATCGCTCCGATAGCTATGAGCTGTGGATTATTCCCGGTTATTTTCAGTATCCCGTAACCGGTCATATTGGTTCCGGGATCGACTCCGAGAATTATTCTCTCGGCTGGTTCAGGCTTCAAATGTTTCGGCTGGATAGAATAATTTATTTATCTCGCAGAAGAATATTTTTCATCCATTTGGGTTTTTCAGAGTACTGCGGACGTCTGGAAAAAACCGTACTTGATTTTTCCGTTCCGGTAGTAAATGATCCTGTTTCGAGATAGCTGATAGCTGCCTTCAGACAGGTTTCGTTACGATCACTGAAATCATGGGTAATATCATCCGATGCAATGCCGTCCGGAGCAAATCCGGCGTAATAGTCTCCTTCGTTGTCTTTATTAACCATCTTGAAAGTAATCGGAGCCACAACATATTTCGTCCCGATTGCACCGGTATTCATACCTACAGGTTTCCCGTTTGTGGTATCACCGACGCTTATTACAGACATATATGGTTTCAATCCATTCATTACACACTCGCTTGCAGAAGCTGTCTCACGCGATGTAATTACTATCACTCTGGTCAGTGGCAGAGGATAAGGCGTGGTAAGATAACTGAACGATGTATTACTGTCCTCATGCCTGGAGTTGTAACTAAGGTCGAGGAATTTGCCTCCCTGAGCGAGAGTTCCTGCTATATAGCTGGCAAGTTCCTGCGCGATATAGAGATAACCGCCTGAATTATATCTGAGGTCAAGAATAAGGTCTTTAACACCGTAAGCATAGAAATATGAAAAGGCATTTGCCAGTTCAGTTTCAGAAGGTTCGATGAAGGAATCAAAAACCATGTGACCTGTTACTCCTGAAGAAAGATGTAAAGTGTCGCTAGCGATCACAGAATTAAGTGTAAACGATGTTTTTGTCGACATGACGATGGAATCCTTGCCTTCGGGGGTCAGAAATTCAAACTTGTTTGTGATCCCTGCCTTGCTTGCTCCTATCAGGCTTGAATAGGCATCACTTCCTTCTGCAAGAACAGGAGCTACATCGGTATCATTTATCTTTTTTACTATCCATCCCCTGCGCACACCCGATGCATATAGCGGCGATCGTGAATAAATCTGTACTATCCTGGCATTATCTGCGTCATCTAGTCCGATCCTGAACCCGTGTCCGACGAAAGATCCTTCCATTTCTGCCACGAATTCATCGTAATCGGCAACAAAGCTCCATTTGTCGAGAACTTTGTATTTCATCGCATCCATAAGCTCATAGGGGTCATCATAGTCACTTTTATTAACTGTAGGCATGAGAGTATTCCATAGATACCAGTCATGCATAATAACCCAAAGAGTATCCCTTGCCATTGCAGGAGTGATATCTGTTGTCGAACCAGAACTACTGTCCTTTTTGCATGATGCAAATAATGAGACTGACAACAGTACAACCAATAAAACCCTAATGATTTTCATTTCGTTTTTCAAGATTTAAATGACATGCAAATTTAATATTTTATTACCCCGGAGATTTCCTGTTCTGGATCAAAATACCTGCTGTGATCAGAATAAGTCCGGAAAGTGTTGTATAATAAACGGGTTCTTTAAGGATTAAGTGTACAAAAAGCAGAGAAATAAATGGGGAAATATACACCAGGTTATTGATCCGGGCTGTTGAGGGAGCAAGACTAAGTGCCCTGAGCCAGAAGAAAAAGGTGATCCCCATCTCAAATAAACCGATATAAACTGCTCCGGCAGCGCCTTTTGGTGCAATATTATGACCCCATCTGCCTGTGAGCGTCATTGCTCCTACAAGATAGACAAATCCGAACAGAAAATTCAGAAATAACTTCACCGCTTCATCCCGTTTATCTCTTAGGTTGAGGATAAAGTAAATGGCCCAGAAGACTGAGCTGCCGGTTGCGAGAAGGACTCCGGTCAGATCAGCGGTCCCGGAGCCCGGCATCCTGCCTTTTCCTGATATCAGGCATACGCCGGCAAAGCTTAGCAGAAGTGCGATGTAGCTCTTTTTTTCTATTTTCTGTTTCAGAAATGGCACCGACAGGAAAACGAGTACGATCGGCCAGATCATATTAAGAGGCTGGGCTATCTGGGCAGGAAGAAGAGTATATGCCCTGAGCAGGATAATATAATAGATGAACGGATTTATCAATCCCAGAAGGGCGGAGGCTAGCAGATCCTTAGTAGTGCTGTTAAAGATCAGTTCAATCTTTCCGGTAGCCAGAACTATAATAAGCAGTGCGATTGCTGAAGTTCCCGATGCTATAGTAAGCATGGTAAGCACATCAAGCTCTGCCAGACTTATTTTGAATGCCGTGGGAACGGTTGACCAGAAAAAAACCGCCAGGCCTGCAAAGACATAGGATTGTCTCAACTTATTCATAACCGGGCGGTAACAGACCTGCTTAATTTATCAGGTCAAAACCGGTATATGGAACGAGTATTTCAGGCACTTTGATCCCTTCCGCGGACTGGTTATTCTCAAGAATTGCAGCAACGATTCTGGGTAATGCCAATGCACTGCCGTTTAGGGTATGTGCAAGACGTGTCTGTTTGTCGCCTTTATCCTTGAATCTGCATTTCAGCCTGTTGGCCTGGAAGGATTCGAAGTTTGATACGGAGCTTACTTCAAGCCATCTTTTCTGGGCAGCTGACCACACCTCAAAGTCGTATGTCAGAGCAGAAGTAAATGACATATCTCCGCCGCAAAGTCGTATGATCCGGTAGGGGAGTCCCATTTTTCTGACCAGTCCTTCGACATGATTAACCATTTCATCAAGCGATTTATATGAATGATCAGGATGTGCAATCTGCACTATTTCCACCTTGTCGAACTGGTGAAGCCTGTTCAATCCTCTTACATGAGCGCCCCACGATCCTGCTTCACGTCTGAAGCATGGTGTGTAAGCTATATTTTTAACCGGTAATGATTCGGCATTCAGTATAACATCCCTGTAGATATTCGTAACAGGAACTTCTGCGGTCGGGATCATGTAGAAATTATCGAGGCCCACATGGTACATCTGTCCTTCCTTATCAGGTAACTGTCCTGTGCCAAAACCAGAATCTTCGTTGACCACTATAGGAGGCATCACTTCCCTGTATCCTGCTTTACTTCCTTCGTCGAGGAAGAAATTGATAAGGGCTCTTTCAAGCTTGGCGCCTTTACCGATGTATACCGGGAATCCTGCCCCCGTCAGTTTTATGCCAAGGTCGAAATCGATGATATCATATTTTTTTATCAGATCCCAGTGTGGGAGAGCATCCTCAGGAAGATCGGGGATCACTCCGCCTTCCCTTACCTTGACATTATCTTCTGCACTATGCCCTGGTGCCACCGATTCGTGTGGAAGGTTAGGCAGTGTGATTATCTCATTTCTGAGCTCATTATCGATTGGTCCGAGCTTATCGGTCAGAATTTTAATTTCTTCTTTCAGTGCATAGGTTTTTTCCTTTGCAGCTTCAGCCTCGTCCTTTTTCCCGTTTTTCATCAGTCCCCCAATCTCTTTCGAGATGCGGTTCATTTCACTCTGGAGGAAATCTGTTTTGGATTGAATCTCGCGGCGGGATGTATCAAGAGCGATGATTTTTTCAATAGTTGTTTCCGCATTGACATTCTTTATTTTGAGCCTTTCGATGACAAACTCTTTCTTCTCTCTGATTAGATTGATGGTTAGCATATAAAGTCAGATTAATGGATCAGGCTGTGAAAAGCCTGGTATAAAAATATTAAAAACTCCCGACAATTCTTTCCGGGTTGAAAAGAATTTCGGGAGTAAGATTTTTATTTACCACGGTTAACCTGATCGGTAAACCGGACCAGGGTAACTCGTATCAATTCAGTTTATGATTGCGCTTCTTTAAGTTCAATTACGGAAACGTAGGTTTTGTTGTCGCGTTTTCTTTTAAATTCGACTTCTCCGTCGATCAGTGCAAAAATAGTGTGGTCTTTGCCTAAACCGACATTGAGGCCCGGGTTATGTTTTGTTCCCCTCTGGCGAACGATAATATTACCAGCTTTGACAACCTGGCCGCCAAACATTTTCACTCCAAGCCTTTTGCTCTGTGAATCGCGACCGTTTCGTGAACTACCTGCCCCTTTCTTGTGTGCCATAGTTTTATTTTTTAAATACCTGGTTTACGCTTAACTACTCTTTTGTTTCTGAAGCTTTTTTTGAAGCTGTTTTCTTTGCAGCAGGCTTCTTCTCTTCAGCGTCTTTTTCAGCTTTTGCCTTTGCAGCTGCCGGTTTTTTAGCGGCGGCTTTCTTTTCCTTTACAGGTTCTTCAGAAGTTTCAGCAGCTTCTATTACAGCGGCTTTCTTCGGGACTGCCTTTTTCGGAGCTTCTTTACCGTTGATGCTGATGATTTCAACTTCCGTGAAGTTCTGGCGATGTCCGTTTTTGATCCTGTAACCTTTTTTTCTTTTCTTTTTAAAGACGATAACTTTGTCACCTCTTAAGTGGCTGAGTACTTTACCCTCGATGATAGCTCCCTCTATCGCGGGTTCTCCGATGGTTATTTTTCCATCTTCCTCAACAAGAAGTACATGATTGAAATCAACTTTCTGTCCTTCTTCTGCTTCAAGCCTGTGAACAAAGATCGTTTTTCCGGCCTCTACTTTAAACTGCTGGCCTGCAATTTCAACGATTGCGTACATTTCAATTTATTTTTACGTTTTTCCGGGAGGCGTACATTGCCAATTTAAAATGTATCTTCATTGGCCCCTGCGGATTTATCTGAAATTCGGACTGCAAAGATATATAAAATAGATAATTTACAAACCGGTAAGACATTTTTTTTGAGATCCGGACACAGTAAATCTGTACACCTTATAATATTTCATTGCTTTCAAAGGGAACTCTGGCCAACATGATATGCACCGATGCGTGTTGAAAAATAAAAGAATATTAAAAGAATTACTGACCATCCCGATACTTTGATTATATTTATATTTGTCTGAAGTTTTGAGGGGATGTAAGCATTCTTAAAGCATAAATTGCTGGTATGAAAAGAGTTAAGCTTAAGGTGATGGGGATATCGTATAGTCAGACGCAGTCCGGCGCCTATGCTCTGATACTTATTGAGGAAAACGGAGAAAGGAGGATACCTATTATAATCGGCGGATTTGAAGCTCAGGCAATTCTGATAAAGCTTGAAAATCTTGATCCACCGCGTCCTCTTACTCATGACCTTTTTAAAAAGTTTGCAGATGAGTTCAATATCTCGGTAAAGGAAGTCATGATATATAAGCTGGAGGAGGGAGTGTTCTTCTCCAAACTTATTTGCGGCAATGACGAGAAATCATACACGATTGACAGCCGCACATCTGATGCAGTGGCAATAGCTCTCAGATTCAGCTGCCCGATTTATATTACAGAGGACATCCTCGATAAAGCGGGCATAACGATCAATCCCTCAGATAGTGAGATAACAACCTCCGGGGAAAATGAAACAATTTTCGAGAGTGACAGTACAAAATATGAAAACTATTCGGATGATGAATTATATAAGCTGATTGATGAGGCTGTAAAGACTGAAGATTATGAAAGAGCAGCTTCAATCAGAGATGAGATTGAAAAGAGAAAGAAGAAAAAAGGGTGATGCTTTCATAGTGGTTAAAGGGAAACACATACATATAAATATTTATTTTGACATGACAAAAGTTTTACTTCTGGTTGTTATTTTTCTGTCTGCCGCAGGATTTGTTTCCGGCAGGGATTACAAGGTAAATTCGCCTGACGGCAGGATTAGCGTGACTATCAATGCCGGGACCAGCCTGAGCTGGATTGCAGCTTATGACGGGAAAGAACTGTTCCGTTCACCGAGAATAGCAATGGTTCTTGAAGGGGGAAAGGTCCTTGGGGATAATGAAAAAGTTGCAAAGACAACAGTCAGCCAGCTTCACGAGGTAATTAATCCGGTTGTGCCGTATAAAAGGTCTGAAGTTCTGAATAATTGTAATATCATCACAGTGTATTTCAAGTCAGGTTTTTCGGTAGAATTCAGAGCATATAACGATGGCGTTTCATACAGGTTCGGAACTTATTTCAAGGATCCTGTTGTGATTGCAAATGAGGTGGCTGATATAAATTTTCAGGGAGGTTCCAGGTCATGGTACCCTCTCGAAACCAGTTTCATGTCACATAATGAAAGAACATTCATCAGCTCATCTCTCGATACTATTGACCGGAAACATCTGGCCAGCCTGCCAACGCTGTTTAAAACGGGCGGCATTAACGTATTGCTTACAGAATCGGACATAGAAGATTATCCGGGGATGTGGATAAGGGGAGCCGGGAATGGAAAGATCACAGGGCAGTGGCCGGCTTATCCGAAAACTGAAAAGCTGGAGACCGACAGGAACCTTTTCGTCACTTCAACGGAAAATTATATCGCGCGCGCAGCAGGAACCCGTTTTTTCCCATGGAGGGTATTCATAATTTCTCCAACCGATAAGGGACTGGTGGAAAACGACCTCGTATTCCGCCTTGCACCTCCATGCAAGTTGCAGGATACTAAATGGATCAAACCCGGGCACGTGGCCTGGGACTGGTGGAATGCCAATAATATCAGCGGAGTGGATTTCAGGGCCGGCATCAACAATGACACTTATAAATATTTTATAGATTTTGCTTCAAAGAACGGAATCGAATATGTGATTCTTGATGAAGGGTGGTACAGACTGGGCAATGTTCTTGAACAGGCACCCGGAATTGATGTCGAGGAATTATGCCGTTATGCGGCAACGAAAAATGTAGGGGTAATCCTCTGGGTCGTCTGGAAATCACTCTGGGATAAGATGGACGATGCACTGGCCCTCTATGAAAAGTGGGGAGTTAAAGGTATCAAGGTCGATTTTATGCAGAGAGATGATCAGAAAGTCGTGGGTTTCTATCAGGAGGCCATCCTCAAATCTGCCAGCCATCATATGCTGATCGATTTCCACGGGGCATATAAACCAGACGGAGCAGGCAGGACATGGCCTAATGCTATAACAAGGGAAGGCGTTAAGGGAATGGAAAACAACAAATGGAGCAGGGATATTTCTCCTGTGCATGATGTGACTCTCCCTTTCACAAGGATGGTGGCAGGGCCTATGGATTATACCCCCGGAGCTTTGGCAAACATGGACAGTGTCAATTTCAGCCCCAAGTTCACACGCCCTGAGAGCCAGGGAACACGCGCACATCAGGTGGCTCTATACGTGGTCTTTGAGAGCCCTCTGCAGATGCTCTCAGACGCTCCTTCAAACTACATAAAGGAACAGGAAACGACCGACTATATTGTTAAGATCCCGGTAGTTTGGGACGACATCAAAGTTTTTGATGCCAGAATTGGAAATTACCTTTTGCTGGCAAGAAGATCAGGCAGGGAATGGTTTGCCGGAGCGCTTACCGACTGGACCGCAAGGGATATGGAGCTTGACCTTTCATTTCTTCCGGCGGGAGAATACGGGATGGAAGTGTTTGCTGACGGATTAAATGCCGACAGAAATGCTGAGGATTACAAACATTACTGTGTGAACGTGAAGTCGGGTGAAAAAGTAAAGATACATCTTGCTCCTGGCGGAGGCTGGGCGGCCAGGATCAAACCTTTGCAGTAACTTAACTGATGATATGAAGCAATACCTTGATCTTCTTGATCATGTACTTAAGAACGGGACGAAAAAATCAGACCGGACAGGAACCGGAACTATCAGTGTTTTTGGCCACCAGATGAGATTCGGTCTGGAAGAAGGATTTCCTGTCCTGACAACGAAAAAGCTTCACCTGAAATCCATAATCTATGAATTACTGTGGTTCATCGCAGGGGATACCAATATAAAATACCTTAAAGATAATGGAGTAAGCATTTGGGATGAATGGGCCGACAAAAACGGAGATCTTGGTCATATCTACGGATACCAGTGGCGATCATGGCCTGCTGAAGGAGGGAGGAAGATCGACCAGTTGCTTAACGTCATAAGTTCAATAAAGAACACACCTGATTCAAGGAGACATATTGTTAGCGCCTGGAATGTCGGGGAACTTGATAATATGGCTCTCCCTCCCTGTCATGTGCTGTTCCAGTTCTATGTTGCCGACGGGAGACTTTCCTGCCAGCTTTACCAGCGCAGCGCTGACATTTTTATAGGAGTTCCTTTCAATATCGCCTCGTATGCCCTGCTTACTCATATGGTAGCCCAGGTTACGGGGCTGAAACCCGGCGATTTTGTTCATACTCTGGGAGATGCTCATATCTACCTAAATCATATCGACCAGGTTAAGTTTCAGCTTTCAAGGGATCCTTTCCCTCTTCCCATGTTGAAGGTTAATCCTGATGTCACAAATATTCTGGATTTCAGGTATGAGGATTTTGAACTTGTCGGATATCAGTCACACCCTCATATAAAAGGTGCTATTGCAGTATAAGAATAAAACAGATGATCTCAATAATTGTAGCAGTCTCCGACGATCTGGGTATAGGAAAGGATAACGAACTCCTGTGGCATATCCCCGAAGATCTCAAACGATTTAAACGGATTACAACCGGGAAAACTGTTCTGATGGGTAAAAAGACCTGGGACTCGCTTCCAAGAAGACCACTTCCGGGAAGAACGAATATTGTTCTTACAGATATCCGGGGAGAAACTTTCGAAGGTGCAATTACTGCATATTCAATAGAGGATGCCATTTCCGGATGCGACAGTAATGATGAGATCTTCATTATCGGAGGCGGTAGTATTTACAAACAGTTCATGCCACGGGCCGGCAGGCTATATATTACCCATGTTCATTGCACTGCCCCTGCAGATATTTACTTCCCTGTGATCGACAGTAATCAGTGGGAAAAAATTACTGAGGAAGATTTCCCCGGTGACAGTGATACAGCTGTCCCCTACACTTACACTATCTACGAAAGGAAAAAGAGTTAAAGAGCTGAACCTTTAACTTCCCGCGTTGTATTAATTCATTAATGCAATCAGAAAATATTTACTCATAATTAAACCATGGATTCTGTTTTGCATCTAAAGAGCAGTTAACCCGGATTATTAATTTAAATTAAGATATGAAGACAAAATTTTATATCATGATCGCATGCGTGGCGATGTTTTCACTTTTCTCCTGTCAGAAGGATTCATCAACAATTGAACAGGCCGGATTGAATGTAGCTGATGACGATGCAGAGAGTGATGCTGTATTTGATGATGTATATAATACCGCCGACAATGCCTCGATACTCATTGAGGGATTAGCCACTGCCGGTGCGTCGCATATGACGGCAAGGGCTGATTCCTGTCCGTCGCTTACCTATTCAAGTCTGGATCCCTCAATATGGCCGAAAACTATTACTGTCGATTTCGGGACAGGATGTTCAGGATTATGGAGCAATACCAGGTCAGGCAAAATAGTCATTACAATGACTGCGCCCAGGCTTGAGACAGGATCGGTGCGCACTATCACCTTCGATAATTATTATTTCAACGGGATCAGGGTGGAAGGTACAAAGGTTATTGAAAACATGGGTTACAATGACAATCAGAACATGGTTTTCGCTGTTACCCTTACAGGCGGAAAGCTGACTCTTCCTGACGGCAAAACAGTAGAACGGGCTTATGTACATCAGAGGGAATGGATCGCCGGGTTGCTTACTGGAAATATATGGGATGATGAGTGTCTGGTAACCGGAACAGCCACAGGAAAAACGATTGAGGATGTATCGTATATAAATACCATTACGACTGCTCTTCACTGGAAACGGGTATGTGCTTTTATTGTTAGCGGGGTAGTAAATATCCAAAGAGAAGGGAAAGCTGAAGTTCAGGTTGATTATGGCGACGGCACCTGCGATAATAAGGCAGTGGTTACCAGGAACGGGGAATCAAAGGAGATAAAACTCCGGCACAAGTTCAGAACAATGTAGAACGGAGCTTTAAATTGATTAATAAAGTATCTCAGGAGCCTGGCTTTTGAGATACTTTTTTTATGAGGCTTTAAGTACTTTAAGATTGATCCTTTCAAGCTTGTGGCTGGCGTAATCGACTGTGATCGCAAGCTCTGTGCTCCCTTCGGTGGGCATTTCAAACATTGCATCCAGCATGATGGCTTCACATATCGATCTCAGTCCACGGGCGCCAAGTTTGAACTCGATAGCCTTGTCGACAATATAATCAAGAACTTCCTCGGTGAAGGTAAGTTCGATATTATCCATTTTAAAAAGTTTCAAATACTGTTTTACGAGCGCATTTTTTGGCTCGGTCAGTATGGCTCTGAGCGCCTGCCTGTCAAGCGGATCGAGGTGGCTCAGCACCGGCAGTCGTCCGATTATTTCAGGAATCAGCCCGTATGATCTCAGGTCCTGTGGTGCGATATACTGGAGCAGGTTGTCCTTATCGATCCTGTCCCTTATTTTGGAAGCTCCGAAGCCTACAATCTGTGTGTTAAGCCTCATGGCAATCTTCTTCTCTATCCCTTCGAAAGCTCCGCCGCAGATAAACAGGATATTCTTTGTATCCACCGGGATCATTTTCTGTTCAGGATGTTTACGGCCACCCTGGGGAGGTACATTTACTACCGAGCCTTCAAGAAGCTTCAGAAGCCCCTGCTGAACACCTTCACCGGAAACATCTCTGGTGATCGAAGGGTTGTCTCCCTTCCTTGCTATCTTGTCTATCTCATCTATGAAAACAATTCCTTTCTCGGCTGCTTTGACATCATAATCGGCATTCTGAAGAAGCCTTGTGAGCAGACTTTCTATATCCTCTCCCACATAACCGGCTTCGGTAAGTACAGTTGCGTCTACAATGGTGAACGGGACATGCAACATTTTCGCGACCGTTCTTGCCAGGAGTGTTTTTCCGGTACCTGTCTCGCCGACGAGAATAATATTGGATTTCTCAATCTCAATATCCTCGGTATCGGCTTTTTGCATCAGTCTTTTGTAGTGGTTGTAAACAGCCACTGAAATGATCTTTTTGGCCATATCCTGACCAATAACATACTGGTCGAGGAAATTTTTTATTTCGGCAGGTTTGAGCAGGTTAATTGTTTCGAACTTAACATTTTTTTTGCTGCCAAGTTCTTCGTTCATAATGCTGTGAGCCTGTTCAATACAGTGATCGCATATGAAGCCCTCCAGGCCGGCAATCAGCATATTGGCCTCTTTTTTAGTTCTGCCGCAAAATGAACATTTATCCATCAGCCATTATTTTTGTGTTTTCTGCAGGATCTCGTCGATCATGCCATATTCTTTTGCTTCCTGTGAGGTCATCCAGTAATCCCTGTCGGCATCTTGTTCAACCTTCTCATAAGAATTTCCCGAATGGAGAGCAATGATCTCATACAATTCCTTTTTGAGCTTGACTATCTCTCTTACAGTGATCTCTATATCTGATGCCTGTCCTTCGGCTCCGCCCATCGGCTGATGTATCATGATCCTCGAATGTTTGAGAGCTGATCTTTTGCCTTTTTTACCTGCAGTCAGCAGGACAGCACCCATTGAAGCAGCCATCCCGGTACATATGGTAGCGATATCAGCCGATATGTACTGCATGGTATCGTATATACCCAGCCCGGCATTGACTGATCCCCCTGGCGTGTTAAAGTAGATCTGTATATCCTTCCCCGGATCAGCAGAATCAAGATACAGGAGCTGTGCCTGTATTATATTGGCAACATAGTCGTCGATCGGAAGTCCAAGGAAAATGATCCTGTCCATCATAAGACGCGAAAAGACATCCATCGATGCAACATTAAGCTGTCTCTCTTCAATGATGGTAGGGGAGATGTAGCTATTGTAAACAGAAGAGTATTTGTGCAGGCTCAGGCTGCTTACCCCATGTTTGCTCCTGGCATATTTCCCAAAATCATCTGTCAAGTTCATATTTAGTCTTAATTTAAATTAATCTGCAAAGATAATAAATTATAGTATCGGGCTAAATATCTCTTATTACTATTCGTACAGCTTGTTGAACTCCTCAAGGCTTACTTCTTTTTCTTCGAGTTTTACCATTTCTTTAAAAATCTCAATAACCTTTTCCTCGATTATTTTGTCAGCAATCCGTTTGGCATCATCCTCTCTTTTGAGAGTTTCCCTGGCATAGTTACTGATCTGTTCGTCGGTAGCATAGAACAGTCCGTATTGCTGGAACTGGAATCTGGTAATATTTTCAGCTTCTTTCAGTAATTCTTCTTCGGTTATTTTGACCTCATTGTCGCGGGCCACCTTATTTCTTATGATCTGCCATTTCAGGTCATTCCTGAAACTGTCGAATTCTTTTTCGATCTGTTCCGCGGTTGTTTTGTCGTTAACCCTTAGCAGCCATTTTTTAAGGAATTCTTCAGGGAGCTGGAATTCTGTTTTTTCCTGGGCAAGAGCCTTCAGATCTATCATAAGTCTGTAGTCGCTTTCGCGTTTAAGGTTTGCAGAGATCTCTTCATCGATCTTCTTACTGAATTCCTCTTCAGTAGAAACAACGCCTTCCCCGTAGATCCTGTTATATAATTCAGGGCCCAGCTCAGCCGGATGAAACCTGCTGATCTCGCTTATTGTGAAACGGAAATTTCCTTCAATACCTTCTGTATCTTCTTTTTTCCTGTGAAGCAGTCCTGCAACCTCAGTGTCGTTGGGGAAAGCCTTTCTGATATCAAAGTCCACGTATTCATTGAGGCCTTTTCCGGTGAACAGTTTTTTGATTTCATCATCTTTTATAATATCGATGCTGAGAGATGTGGTATCCACGGTTATTCCTTCGGGGATCAGTTCGCCGGATTCAGTAATGGCTTCGAGTTTCCCTTTGATAACATCCTTTTCTCCGGTTTCCTCAGCACTCCGTAGTTCACCGAACCTCCTCGTATAGTTTTCGGTATAATCGTTTCTCATCTTATCTTCGATCGCGATCTGGTACTGGTTAACCTTGTTCTTTTTTGAAAGGTTAAGCTCGAAAACAGGTGAAAGTCCAAGTTCAAATGAGAAAGTGAAATCCTCCTGGGTGTCAAAGTCTATATTATTCTCCTCATCGGTTTTTGGAAGTGGATCTCCGAGGATTTCTATCTTTTCGTCGGTGATGTACTTCTGAATGCCTTCGGTGACGACTTTGTTGATCTCATCTATCTGTACAGCTTTCCCGTACATTTTACGGACAAGGCCTATCGGCACCATACCCGGACGGAATCCTTTTATATTTGCTTTTTTTCTATAATCCTTAAGTACGTTTTCAACTTTTTCCTCGTAATCGGTTTTGCTGATTTCAACTTTTAATACAGCATTCAGATCGTCGATGTTCTCTCGTGTTATATTCATTACATTATTTGTTTATTGCATAATTAAGACCGCCGGCAGATACAACTGAACGTTGATCCAGGCGGTCAGACACAATTGTGCGGATGAAGGGACTCGAACCCCCACGTCACGAGGACACAAGATCCTAAGTCTTGCTCGGCTACCAATTACGACACATCCGCGGAAAAATTTCCGCAAAAGTATAATAAATTATAATTAAAACAAACTGGAGGTGCTACTTGCGCAGCTCAAAATTCTTTCCGAGGTAGACCTTTCTTACATGCTCATCATCTGCGAGTTGTGTTGCGGTCCCTGATTTTAGTATACGTCCTTCGAAAAGCAGGTAGGCACGGTCTGTTATTGAGAGCGTCTCATGAACGTTGTGATCGGTGATCAGTATTCCTATATTTTTATCCTTAAGTTTTATAACTATTTCCTGGATATCTTCAACAGCGATAGGATCGACACCTGCAAATGGTTCGTCGAGCAGAATGAACTTTGGTTTGAGCGCCAAAGCCCTGGCAATCTCAGTTCTTCTTCTTTCACCTCCTGAAAGCTGTATCCCTTTGCTTTTTCTTATTTTGTTAAGGCCGAATTCGAGCAGCAGGTTTTCCATTCTTTCTTTCTGTTCCTCCGCAGGGAATCCCGACATTTCAAGCACTGCCTTAATATTATCTTCCACAGACATGTTCCGGAAAACGGAAGCCTCCTGTGAAAGATATCCTATACCCCGTCTGGCTCTCATATAAACAGGAAGGGCAGTAATATCTTCCTGATCAAGAAATATTTTGCCTTCTCTTGGTTTGATCAGTCCCACAATCATATAGAATGTGGTCGTTTTACCTGCACCGTTTGGACCGAGTAAACCTACAATTTCCCCTTGCTCAACTTCAACCGACACATGATCAACAACGGTCCTGTTACGGTATTTCTTTACCAGATCTTCAGTGAAAAGTTTCATTTTGAATGCTATGAACTGGCAGTTTCGGCCTGGGAACCATCATCATTCAGGAAAGACTCATGATCCTGCTCCTTCTGTTTCATAACCTTTGCTGATATAATTATGCTTACCTCATAAAGTATAAGAAGAGGAATAGCAACAAGAGTCTGTGAGAATACATCCGGAGGAGTGATTATCGCGGATACAATGAATATAAGTACGATCGCATGCTTCCTGTATGTCCTCATGAATGTTGGAGTGAGAACGCCAATTTTGGTAAGGAAGAATGTAATAATAGGCAGTTCAAAGATGAGGCCGGTCGCGAGGCAAATAGAAGTCAGAGTACCAATATATGATCTTACATTTATTTGGTTCACAACGTCTTCACTTATCTCGTATGTATTGAGGAAATGGATTGAGAGTGGTGCAAGCAAGAAATATCCGAACAGCACTCCGGTGAAGAAAAGAAGTGATGCAGCAAGGACGGCACCTCTTGCATACCGTGCTTCATTCGGTTTGAGCGCCGGTCTGAAGAACTGCCAGAATTCCCAGAGAATTACAGGAAACGCAAGAATAACTCCCGCTACCATGGCAACTGTGATATGGGTTGTAAGCTGCCCCGACATTTTGATGTTTATCAGGTTGAGGGGTTTGGTATTTATGCATAATGCGGAAGTTTTCAGGTACTCACCAAGCTGACAAAGTAGTCTGTTGGTAATGAAGTTAGGGCTTTTCGGACCAAGAATTACCTTGTCAAAGAGTACGTTCTTGAAGATAAAGGCTATTGTCATAAATACAACAATCGCCAGAATCGAACGTATTATATGCCACCTCAGTTCCTCAAGATGTTCGAGGAATGACATTTCTTTTTCACCCTTCTTCCCTTTATTCCATAACTTAGCCATGAGGTTTCAGATATATCGTTTAAAAATCAGCGTGTAAATATGATAAATCTTATCGTGCAAAACAACATTAAAAAGTTTGATAATGGAAAAAACTATTTATAACCTGGAAAAATCATAGAATTTTTCATACGAAGTGTTGATAATTGAAAATCAAAATAATACAAAATATCAGGGGAGTAACAGAAAGATTTTCAATGTCAAGGTTCACCTCCTGCGAGTCTGATATGACTACATGAGTCATCAGACCTGACGAAATAATTGGGTCCCAATTATTTCGTCAGGTATTCAGGTAATTAATTCATGTTTATGAGTTAATCAGTTAAAATTTATATGTCTATGTATGTTAATAATAATTTAAAAGCTTTGCAGGATCAGGAAATTTCTTAACTTTATATAGACTGTAGGACCATATAAAAGATGGTTCTGCTTTTTTTACATTTTGAACAGATATGGTGAATGACGCTACAACACATGATTATCTTAAAAAGTATTTCGGTTTCGATACTTTTAAAGGCAATCAGGAACCAATTATAAAAAACGTCCTTGACGGAAGGGACACTTTTGTGCTTATGCCTACAGGAGGTGGTAAATCTCTTTGCTACCAGCTACCGGCAGTCATGAAGAAAGGGACCGCTATCGTAATATCGCCTCTTATCGCACTCATGAAGAACCAGGTCGATGCCATGCGTAACTTCAGTACTGACGATGATGTTGCTCATTTTCTGAATTCTTCTCTCACAAAGACTGAGATAGCCAAGGTGAGGAATGATGTTCAGGCTGGCAGTGCCAAGCTTCTTTATGTTGCTCCTGAATCTCTGACAAAGGAGGAAAATATCGATTTTCTGAAAAATATCAATATTTCTTTCTATGCGATCGATGAGGCCCATTGTATTTCTGAATGGGGACATGATTTCAGACCGGAATACCGGCGCATCAGGCCAATAATTGAAACAATCGGAAGATCTCCAATAATTGCCCTGACTGCCACGGCAACTCCAAAGGTACAGCACGACATCCAGAAAAACCTCGGTATTCTAGACGCCGACGTTTTCAAGTCATCTTTCAACAGGCCCAACCTGTATTATGAAATCAGATCAAAACAGGATGTCTCTAAGGAGATTATCAAGTATATCAAAAACAACCCGGGTAAATCAGGTATTATTTACTGTCTCAGCAGAAAAAAAGTTGAAGAGATAGCTGAGCTGTTAAAGGTTAACGGAATTAAAGCCCTTCCTTATCACGCGGGTATGGATTCGGCAACCAGAACGGCGAACCAGGATAAATTCCTGATGGAGGAAGTTGATATTATCGTTGCCACCATAGCATTCGGCATGGGGATTGATAAGCCCGACGTCAGATTTGTGATCCATTATGACATACCCAAAAGCCTTGAGGGCTATTATCAGGAAACAGGAAGGGCCGGGCGTGACGGGGGAGAGGGTAACTGTATAGCCTATTACAGCTATAACGATATTGTCAAGCTGGAAAAATTTATGCAGGGAAAACCGATTGCGGAACAGGAGATTGGCAAACAGCTTCTCCTGGAGACCGTTTCTTACGCAGAATCATCGGTGTGCCGCAGGAAACTGCTCCTGCACTATTTTGGTGAAGAATATGATAAGGATAACTGTGAGGCCTGCGATAACTGTCTGCACCCGAAAGATCAGTTCGAGGGCAATGAGGCCGTGGTTAGCGTCCTCGAAACCATTCTCGCGGTTAAGGAGAAATTCAAGGCCGATCATATTTCCCATATCCTCGCGGGAAAGGTCACCTCAGCTATAAAATCATATAAACATCATAAACTCGAATATTTCGGCATAGGCGAAGATAAGGATGAGAAATTCTGGAATATGGTGATACGTCAGGCCCTGATTGCCAGGTTTCTTACAAAAGACATAGAAAATTACGGTCTTCTGAAAGTAACCCAGAAGGGTCTCGAATTTCTTGAACATCCGACATCATTCATGCTGGCAGAGGATCATGACTATGCTGATACCACTGATGAGGAAAATGCTTTCGGAGCCCGCACAGCAGCAGTGGATGAGGAGCTTTTTGTCATACTTAAGGATCTCCGGAGAAAAATCTCAAAACTGAAGGATGTTCCTCCGTTCGTCATCTTTCAGGATCCTTCCCTGGAAGATATGGCAATTCAATACCCGATAACTTTGGATGAATTGCAGAATATTTCAGGTGTAGGCGCGGGCAAGGCACAGAGATACGGCAAGGAATTTATTGAGATCATCAAGAAATATGTAGAGGAGAAGGAGATTATCCGGCCACTCGATATGGTGGTCAAATCGGTTGTCAATAAATCCGGTATAAAGGTATATATTATCCAGAGCATAGATATGAAGCGGTCGCTTGAGGATATTGCTGAAGCCAAAGGCATGGAGATGGATGAACTGCTCACTGAAATTGAGGCCATTGTGAATTCCGGAACCAGGATAAACCTGGATTATTATATAGATTCGGTCGTTGACGAAGAAAGGCAGCATGACATTTATGCTTATTTCAGGGAAGAAGCAGAATCTGACTCCCTTGCCGAAGCAATAAAGGAGCTTGGCAATGATTTTGAGGAAGAGGAGATCAGACTCATGAGGATCAAGTTCCTCAGTGAGATGGGGAACTGATCTTTCCGGCTCTCATTACTGATACAATTATAACACCCGCGACATAGAAAGGGTACACCAGCTGCGATGGAATGAACCACCGTAGAAGGTGTTTCTTACCGTATGCAGCAGCCCTGTTGCTGATAATGAGATAATCGGGAACTGATTTTAAAACCAGTATGGTTGCAAGAGTTATCAGCAGCTTTGGATCAAACATCGCCGGAATTATCAGGCCAAGCTCAGATAAAACAGTCAGCAGGGTAGCTGCTCCTAGGATTATCGTACCGGAGTCATTATATAGTTTCCATTTGGAGAACCACCTTTCCCTTTGCACGAAGAATGTTCTGTATCCTGATGATGACGCTGCTGTAACAATTGCATCTGCCGACTCGAGCCAGACAATACGTGAAGCGCGGTCTTTTTTAAGACTGTGAAGAAGGAACACATCATCACCGGAGGGATGACCTGGATGAAGGCCTGACAGACTTTTCATATAAGCCTCACGGGAGAAGGCAAGATTTGCCCCGTTGCACATGGTTCCTTTACCTGACAATGCTGTTCCTGCTGTTACTCCCTGCAGGCTCAGAAATTCTGTTTCCTGGAATCTTCCGAAAAATCCGTTTCCTTCATGAAGCATTACAGGCGATATTATAAGATCAGGTCTGCAGGTCTGAAAACACAGTGCAACCGATCTTATCCAGTCCTTTCCCATAGTGCAGTCAGCATCTGTGGTTATGATCAGTCTGCCCCGGGCTGCACTGATGCCTGTCAGCAATGCGGCTTTTTTTCCTGTGCCTTTATTCCGGAGGAGGGTAAATTGATTATCAATATTGTGGCTTTCAACATAATCAACAGTCTGATCTGATGAATTGTCGTCCACAAAGATTATTTCTAAAAATTCACGGGGATAGCTTTGCGCTGCAAGGCATTGCAACAGTGCTGGCAGCCTGGTTTGTTCGTTACGGCAGGCTATAATAACGCTCACATACACTTCAGGATCTGATGAAGATCTGAAAGGGATTGCTCGTCTGAGATTGAGAAAGATCGTCAGGGTCAGGTACAGATATGGCACTATCAATATTAAAGGCAGCCAGAGCATCTGCTATTCCTTCATCCATTCATACATTATATAGTGTTCGCTTTTCATTCCAAGGGCCTCATAGGTGTTTCTGTGCCCTGGTATTATTAGTCTCGACGTACAGCCTCAATCCCGGAATGCCTTCTTTCCGGGCCTCTTCCTTTATATGCTCGTACATCTTTCTGAATATCCCGCTTCTTCTGTGTTCCGGCAATACATAAACTGACTGGATCCACCAGACATTTGCATTCCTCCAGTCGCTCCATTCATATGTAATAAGCAGGGATGCAACAACCTTTCCCTGTTCTTCAGTAACCCAGTACAGGCCCCGGTCAGCATTGTCAAAAACAGCTTTCACGCCATCGGCCACTGTTGAAGGATCGAGAGCGAGTTTTTCAGTTTCCCATGCCATCTTCTGCTGGAATGAAGTTATCTCTCCGGCATCAGAAGGAATGGCTTTTCGTATATGAGCCATCAGGTTTAATTATATGTAGGAGACGTAATCTGTTGTAACCATTAGCCAATAGGGGAAATAAAGAGATAAACCAATATCTATTTATATTCATCCCAGCTTTTTATGGCAAGCTGATCAATGCCGAGTTTACAGAAAGCGAGTATATAAGCGCTTGCCAGTCTGGCATTTGTGATCAATGGGACATTAAAATCGACTGCGCTTCTTCTGATCGAATAATCGTTGGTCAGCTCCGGGGCGCTCAGGTCCTTGGGAATATTGATCACAAGGTCCACTTCTCTCGATTTGATTAATTCAATTGTATTGGGCGATTTATTCTCATCAGGCCAGTATGCGACTTCAGCCTCGATGCCTGCATTCTGAAGGAACTGCTGTGTACCTCTGGTTGCGTAAAGTTTATGGCCTCTTTCGACGAGAGCCCTGGCGCTGTTAAGCAGTTCAACCTTTGAGCGTGCCGGACCTGTGGAAAGGAGTATGCTTTTCTTCGGCACCCTGTAACCTACTGAGACCATCGCTTTCAGAATAGCTTCGTAGAAACCTTCCCCGATGCATCCTACCTCGCCGGTGGATGACATATCAACACCGAGAACAGGATCTGCCTTGGCAAGTCTTGAAAAGCTGAATTGCGGCGCCTTGACTCCGACATAATCAAGCTCAAAGACTGTTTTTGAGGGTTTTTCAGTCGGGATGCCCAGCATCACCTTGGTGGCGAGTTCTATAAGATTTGTTTTCAGAACTTTGGAAACGAAAGGCATGCTCCGGCTGGCACGCAGATTACATTCGATCACCTTGATATCGTTATCTTTGGCAAGGAACTGAATATTGAACGGACCTGAGATGTCCAGCTCCTTCGCGATCTGTTTGGTGATCCTCTTGATCCTTCTGGCAGTCTCAAAATATATTTTCTGAGCCGGGAAGACCATAGTTGCATCTCCTGAGTGCACACCGGCGAACTCAACATGCTCACTTATGGCGTATGCTATCATTTCTCCGTTCTTTGCAACGGCATCGATTTCAATCTCTTTTGCATTTTCTATGAACTCTGATACAACGACAGGATATTGTTTTGACACCTGTGCTGCCAGCTCGAGGTAATGCATAAGTTCATTTCTGTTCGAGACCACGTTCATCGCAGCTCCGGAAAGGACATATGATGGTCTGATAAGCACGGGAAAACCAATCCGGTCGACAAATTCATAAATATCATCAATTGTCGACAGTTCTTTCCACCTTGGCTGATCTACCTTGAGCACGTCGAGCATTGCAGAGAATTTGTGACGGTTTTCCGCCCTGTCGATCGATACAGGTGATGTGCCCATAATAGGAACATTCTCACTGTACAGCCTCATGGCCAGGTTATTCGGGATCTGGCCGCCGACAGATACAATAACGCCTCCAGGATTCTCGAGATCGATTATATCCATAACCCTTTCAAAAGTGAGCTCATCAAAATACAACCTGTCGCAGATATCGTAGTCTGTACTGACGGTCTCAGGGTTGTAATTAATCATTACAGACCTGTATTTCTGTTTCTTGATGGTGTCAATGGCATTCACAGAGCACCAGTCAAACTCAACGCTGGATCCGATCCTGTAAGCCCCGGAACCTAGTACGATGATAGACTTCTTGTCGTTTTCACAAATGATATCATGAGTTGTTCCGCTGTATGTCAGGTAGAGATAATTTGTTACTGCCGGATATTCAGCAGCCAGAGTATCTATCTGTTTGATATATGGGATAATACCAAGGGCTTTTCTGTGTTTTCTTACCTTGAGAAGATCGTGGTGGATATCGGACGAGCCGGAATGAAGAACGTGCCGGGCAATCTGGAAATCGCTGAATCCGTATATTTTTGCATGAGAAAGCAGCTCAGCCGGAACAGATTCAAGACTTTTATACTCGCACAGACTATGCTTTATGCTGATTATATGGTCGAGCTTGTAGAGGAACCATTTATCTATTTTGGTGAGGTCATGTATATGGTCAACCGACATTCCCGCTTCGAGCGCTTCAGCGATTGAGAAAATTCTCATATCGGTCGGTTCAGCCAGTTCTTTCTCAATGTCCTCAAATGCCAGGTCGCGGTTACCTGTAAAACCGTGCATACCCTGGCCTATCATCCGGAGGCCTTTCTGAATGACCTCCTCGAAATGTTCTGCCTATAGCCATTACCTCACCGACGCTTTTCATGCTGCTGCCAATGAGATGGGAGACCCCTTCGAATTTATTCAGGTCCCATCTGGGGATTTGCAGACAATATAGTCGAGGGCAGGTTCAAAACAAGCGGTTGTGTTTTTTGTCACTGAGTTTTTAAGCTCGTGAAGTCCATAACCCATTCCCAGCTTTGCGGCGATGAAGGCGAGCGGGTATCCGGTGGCTTTGGATGCCAGGGCAGATGATCTGGACAGACGGGCATTGACCTCTATTACCCTGTAATCTTCAGAGTCCGGAGCAAGCGCATACTGTACATTACATTCGCCTACGATGCCGATATGGCGTATAATTCTTATTGAAAGCTCTCTGAGCTTATGATATTCGCTGTTGGTCAGCGTCTGTGATGGTGCGACAACAATGCTTTCCCCTGTGTGTATGCCCAGCGGGTCGAAGTTCTCCATGTTACAAACCGTGATACAGTTGTCGTATTTGTCGCGGACAACTTCATATTCCACCTCTTTCCAGCCTTTAAGCGATTCTTCAACGAGTATCTGGTTTGTATACGAGAAGGCCTTTGAAGCTAGTACTCTCAGCTCATCGTTATTTGACGCGAAACCGCTGCCCTGGCCGCCAAGGGTATATGCAGCCCTTATGATCACCGGGTATCCCAGCCTGTTTGCAGCATCAAGGGCTTCCTCGACTCCGTTTACAGCTATGCTTCTTGGAGTTTTAATAGCTATCTGGTCGAGTTTTTTTACGAACAGTTCCCTGTCCTCTGTCTCCATTATTGCTGATACAGGAGTTCCCAGCACCCTGACATTGTACTTTTCGAATATTCCTGTTCTGAACAGTTCAGTTCCGCAGTTGAGGGCAGTCTGGCCACCGAAAGACAGAAGTATGCCATCAGGTTTTTCAAGAGCTATGACTTTCTCAACAAAATAAGGGGTTACGGGAAGAAAGTAAATTTTGTCTGCAAGCTCGTCGGAGGTTTGAACAGTTGCAATGTTTGGATTTATCAGTACTGTTTTTACATTTTCCTCTTTCAGGGCTTTAAGTGCCTGCGAACCTGAGTAATCAAACTCTCCGGCTTCCCCTATTTTCAGTGCTCCGGAGCCGAGGATGACTACCTTTTTTACAACATCTTTCATCATTCCAGTTTGAGGTGCAAAAATAGCACAATTTTTTAATTGGAGTTTGCATTTGAGAAAAAATGAATATATTTGCAGAAAAAATGTATAAGTATGCACAAGGCTGACAGACTTCTGGCAATCGAAAGCATAATAGCCGAATCGGCCATATCCACGCAGGAGGAGCTTCTCAACAGGCTCAAAGGGAAGGGGATAACATGCACGCAGGCGACATTGTCGCGGAATCTCAGGCAACTGGGAGCCAGCAGGATACCTGATGGGACCGGTAATTACAAATATTCGCTCACCATAAGTCAGCGACCTCAGTCAAAGGGGCAGTACAGGCTGAATATTGTGCCGGTTATTCAGGATATTGTGGAGGCAAAAGGAATGATGGTGATCAGAACGATGCCGGGGAATGCCAGCAATACCGCATTTTTCATCGACGGGGCAGGGAGGTATGAGATCGCCGGCACCATTGCCGGTGACGACACAATACTTCTTATACCGCGCGACGGGATATCTCTTCAGCAGGTGCATACCTGCCTGGAAATGATCCTGCCGGGTATACATGAGCAGATAAGTCAATAATAACCAAATCTTTAAATACCAATATAATAATGAAAGAAAAAGTTGTTCTCGCTTACAGTGGCGGGCTGGATACCTCGGTGATCCTGAAGTGGCTCATCGAAAAAGGTTATGAAATTATTGCGTTTGTTGCAGATGTAGGGCAGGATGAAGATTTTGAAGAATGCAGAAAGAAGGCTTTGTTGCTTGGAGCCTCAAAAGTTGTGATTGCGGATCTGAAGCGCGAGTTTGTTGAGGATTACGTTTTCAAAGCAATAATGGCGGATGCTATATATGAAGACAGATATCTTCTTGGGACTGCTCTGGCCCGGCCTTTGATTGCAAAGAAGCAGATCGAAGTGGCCAAGGCTGAGGGAGCAACAGCTGTTGCCCACGGAGCAACCGGTAAGGGGAACGATCAGGTTCGTTTTGAATTGTGCTATTATGCATTGATGCCCGGTGTAAAAGTTATTTCTCCATGGAAGGACAGGGAATTCCTGAGTCAGTTCCAGGGCAGGACCGATCTTCTGAAATATGCATCAGAAAAGAAGATCCCGGTAAAGGCTAGCATTGATAAGCCATATAGTGAGGATGACAACCTTATGCATATCAGTCATGAGGCAGGTATTCTCGAAGATCCGATGTATACACTCAGCAAGAACATGCTGTCAAAGATGGTAATGCCGCAGGATGCCCCCGACAAGGATACCAGAATTGTTATTCATTTTAAAAACGGCACGCCTGTAAAGCTTGTTAACAAGGATGACGGAACGGTTAAGGAAGATCCCTATGATATGTATGTCTACCTGAACGAGCTTGCAGGAAAGAATGGAATAGGACTGCTCGATATGGTTGAGAACAGGTTTGTGGGTATCAAATCGAGGGGAGTATATGAGACACCTGCCGCCACTGTTTTTCACATCGCGCATAAGGATATAGAAGGTATTGCCATGGACAGGGAAGTTATGCGTCTGGTGAATATGCTTACCCCGAAGTTCGCTGAGATCATTTACAACGGATTCTGGTTCAGTCCGGAGATGGATTTCCTTCTGGCAGCAATAGCGAAAAGCCAGGAGCTAATAGACGGTAGCGTTCATCTTTGTCTTTACAAGGGGAATGTTATCATAGAAGGACGTGAGTCTCCATCCTCTCTTTATGACAAGAAGCTCTCCAGCATGGATATTGAGGGTGGATTTGATCAGACCGACAGCAAGGGATTCATCAGGATCAATGCTATTCGTCTGATGGCTCACAGGGCTATTGTGGAAGCAAGTGAGAAGAAGTAACCTGATATTTTGAGAATTAAATCTGACATATGAAACTCTGGGAAAAAGGGATAAATCCCGAACCTGCTATTATTGAATTCACAGCCGGCAATGACCGGACTACTGATCTTGCCCTTACCAAGTGGGACATTATCGGATCGATGGCGCATGTTATTATGCTTCAGGATGTAGGGCTCATTTCCTTATCTGAAAAAAAAGATATGCTGAATGCGCTTCATTCCCTTTTTGTGCTTGATTCGGAGGGGCAGCTGATGATTGAGAAGGATATGGAGGATATCCATTCCCAGATTGAGAAAGAAATGTCGTCCATTCTTGGTGCCACAGGTAAAAAAATTCATACCGGCAGGTCAAGGAATGATCAGGTTCTCGTTGATATCCGCCTTTATACACGGGAGGAACTAGACAGTCTGGCCGGATTGATCAGGCAGCTTTTCGAAAGGCTTCAGTCCTTAAGTGAAAAGTACAAGGAAGTCCTTCTCCCTGGTTATACTCATATGCAACCAGCCATGGTCTCCTCATTCGGACTCTGGTTTGGAGCGTATGCCGAATCTCTTGCCGATGATATCATGATGCTGGCTGCCGCCCGGGCTCTCAACAACCAGAATCCGCTCGGAACTGCTGCCGGATATGGCACAACGCTCCCTGTCAACAGGAAGCTTACTTCAGAGCTTCTCGAGTTCGACAATCTCCTTTTCAATTCAGCTTATGCAAGCCTGAGCCGTGGCAAGATCGAGATGGCTATTGCTTCGTCTCTGGCATCTGTAGCGCAGACTCTGTCGAGATTCTCGATGGATATCTGTATCTACATGAGTTCGGAATACAGGTTCATCGATTTTCCTGATGAATATGTTACCGGTTCAAGTATCATGCCTCAGAAAAGGAATCCGGATGTATTTGAACTGATCAGGGGCAGATCGAACGTGATTCAATCGCTGCCTAACCAGGTTGCACTTCTGAACAGCAACCTCCAGTCGGGTTATAACAGAGATCTTCAGTTGCTTAAACAGCTGATGTTTGGAGCCTTTTCGGAAGTGAGAGAATGCATTGAAATTATGCTTCTGATGCTGAATAATATCAAAGTCAGGAGGAATATCACCGAGAATCCTATTTATAACAGTATTTTCAGCACTGAAGAGGTTAACCGTCTTGTCAAGCAGGGGATCCCGTTCAGGGATGCCTATAAAGCAGTTTCGCAGATGGTAAAACATTCCTCATTCTCAAAAACACATCTCTCCGACTACAATCATGAGGGGAGCATAGGAAACCTCTGTAATGCCGAAGTAGCTGCAATTTTTGAAACAAGAATGAAGAGTTTCAACAGCAGTTCTGCGCTGGAGCTAGTAACTAAGCTTATGAAGTACACAGAATAACATACCTAAACTCCAATCTTTGCAGAGATGCAGAATAATCCTCCGGGATTATATTTGCATCTCTTTTTTTTGAGAAATGAAAATGGCCAACAGATAGGCCGGTACTAATGCAATTCTGTCAGGATAATTAAATCTCCTTTGAACGTTTAATATTATCGATAAATACATCGAAAAGAAAACCTGTATCTGTCGGTCCGCCTGAAGCTTCCGGATGGAACTGGGTAGAGAAGAAAGGCAGCGATTTGTGTCTCATTCCCTCATTGGTTTTATCATTGATATTGATGAACAACGGTTCCCATTCTTTGCCGAGTGTAGTGTTATCTACGGCGTACCCGTGGTTCTGTGATGTTATGTAGGCTTTATCGGTTCCGACCTGTATAACGGGCTGATTGTGACTTCTGTGTCCGTATTTCAGCTTATAGGTGTCGGCTCCTGATGCAAGGGCCATCAATTGATTTCCGAGGCAGATCCCGAAGATGGGCTTATTTTCTCCGAATGATTTTCTGATGTTTGTTATAGTCACATCGCACATTTTCGGATCTCCCGGTCCGTTCGATAAAAACAATCCGTCAAATTCCTCTTTATGGAAATCGTAATCCCAGGGTACTCTGATCACCGTTGTATCTCTTTTCAGAAGATTTCTGATTATATTATATTTAACACCGCAATCGACGAGAGCGATCCTGTACTTACCTGATCCGTAAACCTGTTTTTCACGGATGCTTACCTCGTCCACGAGGTTGACTTTATTCGGGTCATAAAAAGCTGTGCTGGTCCCTTCCGGTTCTATTTTTCCAAGCATGGCACCTTTTTCACGTATTCTCTTTGTAAGCGCTCTGGTATCAATGCCGTATATGCCGGGGATATTGTTTTTTTTCAGCCATTCGTCAAGGCTTTCAATGGCGTTCCAGTGACTGTATTCGAAGGAATAATCCGAGACTATCAGACCGGCGATATGTATTGAATTGGATTCATAGAACCGAAGCATATTGTTCTCTTCACTTTTTACAGGAGCGCCATAATTGCCGATTAGCGGGTAGGTAAGGCAGAGTATCTGGCCCCTGTAAGATGGATCGGTCAGACTTTCAGGATAACCTGTCATAGCTGTATTGAACACTACTTCCCCGGCCACTGGGATCACCGACCCGAATGCCTGTCCGTTATAGACACTTCCGTCTTCGAGTGTCAGTTTGACCTGTACGTTCTTCTTCATTCTGCTTTGCTTATATTTTATCTTAAAGATGAAACAGCATTTTCGATCTGTTCCATCGCTCTTTTTACGATCTGATGTGTTGTTCCCAGGTTCATCCGCATAAAACCCTCGCCTCCGGGGCCAAAGGTAGAACCTTCATTCATTCCTATTCCGGCTTCATTAACAAAAAAACGTTGCAGTTCTTTTCCTTTGAACGGCAGCTTTCTGCAATCGAGCCAGATCATGTAGGTGGCTTCGGGTCTGACCGGAATTATCTCCGGGATCCTTTGTCTGCAGTAATCCTGAACCAGGATGACATTCTTTTCGATATATTCCATGAGAGCGTCGAGCCATTCATCGCCGTGTTTATAAGCGGCTATTGATGCTGCGCTTCCAAACATATTCCCGTTACTTATATGCAGGTTGTCCACAATTCTGCTGAAAGCTTTTCTTAGCCCGGCATCGGAAATGATGACATTTGAAGTTGAAAGTCCGGCGAGATTAAAGGTTTTGCTGGGGGCAATGCAGGTTATAGTTCTTGTTGAGAGCTCCTCTGAAAGTGATGCGAAAGGAGTGTGGATATTGCCCGGGAGTACAAGGTCGCAATGGATCTCATCCGACAGTATCAGGATATTCTTCCTGACGCATATCCTGCCCAGTTCAAGAAGCTCTTCACGCGTCCATACTCTGCCGACAGGATTGTGAGGATTGGAGATAATGATCATCTTCGTTCTCTCATCTATAGAGGAAACAAGGGATCTGAAATCCATAAACCATCTCCCTTCAGACTCTTTAAGCGGGTTATGGATAAGTTTTCTTCCATGCGATTCGGCAGCGGAAAAGAAAGGGAAATAGACCGGAGGCTGAACGATTATGCTATCGCCCGGATTTGTGAAAGCCAGGGTAGCGAAATTCAGTGCCGGAACGATCCCCGGTGAAAAGATCATCCACTCCTTTTTTACTTTCCAGTTATGTCTCCTTTCAAGCCAGTTCTGAATTGATGTGAAATATTCCGCAGGCCGGAAAAAGTAGCCATAAATATTGCTGCGGAGAACTTTTTCCATAGCAGCAGAAACGAAATCGGGAGAATTGAAATCCATGTCAGCGACCCACATCGGAATTATATCCTTTTTCCCGAATACCTCTTCCCTGCGGTCATATTTGATGCTGTTTGTTCCCTCTCTGGCTGAAGGTTCGTCGAAGTTCCACCCCATCGGTAATCATTATGAATTCAGGGGGCTAAAGATACATAAAAATCGGAGAACTGAACTAATGAAGTGCCTGATAAGGCATTAATGTTGATCAGGATTATGGTTACTTATAATTACCCGGCTTTTGATTCCCGACGTTATATCAGATTATGTTCATAGTGTTCCGGAAGGGATGTAATGAAATTTCGTCAGACAGGCTTAAAAAACTTCTCTCAGAGCAGCGCAGGTTCGAAATTGTCGTCCTTATTATAAATTTAGTTACTATGATAAAGAGGAGAGGGTTAGATTAAAATTATTTATTACTTTTATCTCCGGATTTTTTAAGATTATATCAATTAAAAAGAGCTAGTATGAAAAAGATTTTAGCAGGCCTTATTATTCCGATCCTGATGATAAGCTTCATTTCGCTGATTTCATGCAAAAACAGAACCACTGTAAAGCAGCAGACGACAGCAGAGAAAGAACAGGTCAAGTCAATCGAGAACAAGATTGAGGAGAATGTTTATCCGTTGCCTACTTCCGCAGAAGTCATCAAAATGCTCACAAGTCTTGAAGTGGGGTATATTATTGGAATTTCGAACCCTGTTGAAAACACCAAAAAATATTTCAGCAGCACAACCAGGGCGATAAACACGGGTGTATACGGAGCTGATCTCAGTTATGCGACTCTTTACAATATGCAGCAACCTGTTATAGATTATCTCTCTGCTATAAGGACGCTGACCAACGAGCTTAATATGTCAAAGATCTATAACGAGACACTATATGACAGCATAAAGAAGAATTTTGACAAAAGGGATGATCTTGTAAGGATACTGACTTCCGCCTTTAATGACACTTATGTTTATCTTACCGATAATGATCAGCAGCCACTGGCTCTGCTTGTTGTCGGAGGTGCCTGGGTTGAAGGCATGTATCTTACAACACATGTCTCGGAAGCTTCATATCAGGTTGCAGGTATTTCAAAGGTCCTCCTGGAACAGAAAAAATCTTTTGAATTATTTCTTGAGCTGACCAAACCATATATGGGCGATCCTGCCGTAAGCGATTTTGTCAAAAAACTGGATCCCATTAAAAAAATATATGATGGTCTTAGTACAACCCTGACAGAACAAAATATCAAAGACATAACAGCTGCCATTACGGGAGTAAGGGCACAAATTGTATAACAGCTGAATGATCATTTGACCGCAAAGAACATGTCTTTGCGGTCTTTTTTTTAACTGAGTTCCATGAGGGAATCCGTACTACTGGCTTTGATCCATATTTTCGCTATTGCTTCTACCGTTAATCCAGGGGGCATTTCTTCAAGAGGCAAAAAGATCCTCCGGAGCTATCTCAGACGGTACGTGAACAGGGAACTGGAAGAGGAATACTATACTCTTTTTGAAAATAATCTTGAATTTTATTCCAACGAACTTAAAAGTGTTGACAAGAATGAATTATCAGATGAGGATTCCCTGATTTCATTCCAGATAACAAATATCTGCAGGCAGATAAAGAAAGGGCTTTTTCTCGAAGAGAGGATGATTGTCTTCCTTCAGCTTATCGAATTCGCCTTTGAAGATGGGATGATCTCTTCTCAGGAAAAGACCATCATCGATATTGTATCCCGGACATTTAATATTTCAAAAAAGGAATATGATAATGCCACTGCCTTTATGATAGGCAGGGAATACGATAATGTATCACCCGAATGCATACTTATAATAGAGAGTGATGATCCTGCCCAGTCGGGGAAAGGCCTATATAAAAGGTATGACGGGTGGCGGCATATAAGGATAAAGGGATTCAAAGGGCATCTGGTTGTAATGCATATTGAAAGCACTGGTACGCTGCTCTTTACCTATGATGGGTCTCAACTCCTTTACTTCAAGGGCAGGGATATTATCGCATGCAGGCCCTACCTTCTTGAAAGAGGGGTGAATATCAAGGGGCAGGGGATCGATCCCATTTATTATTCCAAGATCTATAAGAAATTTGTGTCGAGGAACTTCCCGGAGAAGATAGTCTTTGAGGGGCATGGCATAGAATTCCTTTTCAAGAATTCGGACACCGGACTCCAGAAGATGAATTTCAGGATTGATACCGGTAATCTTGTCGGGATAATGGGAGGAAGCGGTGTTGGTAAGACCACTATGCTCAATCTTCTTCACGGGAAGATAAAACCGTCAGCGGGTAATATCTACATTAACGGCTATGATATCAATTCCGAATCGGAAAAGCTGATGGGGCTCATAGGCTATGTGCCCCAGGATGATATGCTGATTGAGGAACTGACGGTCTACCAGAACCTGTATTTCAACGCGAGGCTCTGTTTTGGCGACTACAACGAGGAGAAACTGCATGAAACAGTCATAAATATGCTACAGTCGCTTGAGCTGTATGATATTAAGGATCTTCAGGTTGGGGATATACTGAATAAAAAGGTAAGTGGTGGCCAGCGTAAAAGATTAAACATAGGACTGGAACTCATGAGGGAGCCTGTTGTTTTGTTCGTCGACGAACCCACATCCGGTCTTTCCTCATTCGATTCGGAAAAGGTTATGAATCTTCTCCGTAATATGACATTGCAGGGGAGGCTTGTTTTTGCAATAATACATCAGCCTTCTTCCGATATTCTAAAAATGTTTGACAGGCTCTGGATCCTCGACAAAGGGGGCTATATGATTTATGATGGGGATCCTGTTGAGGCGCTGGTCTATTTCAAGACAGAAACGTCGCAGGCCAATGCTGCAGAGAGCGAGTGCCCAAATTGTGGCAATGTTGAAGCCGACAGTATCCTTCATATCATAGAGACGAAGGTGATCGACAATTCCGGTTTTCCAGGGAAGGAAAGGCAGGTTACCCCTGAGGAGTGGTACGAGAGGTATAAAAGAAAAATGATGCCCGTCCTTGATGGTCATTCTGAGAAGATCGCTATTCCTCCGAGTAATTTCAGGGTCCCGGAGAAACCTGACCAGATCAGGACCCATATAATGCGGAATATAAAGAGAAAGCTGGCCGACAGCCAGTATATGACCATAAACCTTCTTGAGGCTCCACTTCTGGCAGTTATCCTTGGATATATCTCGAAATACAGCGAGAACGGAATTTATCATTTTTCGGATAATAAGAACTACCCGGTGTTCCTGTTCATGTCGGTTATTGTTGCTCTTTTTATGGGACTGACAGTGAGCGCAGAGGAAATTTTCAGGGACCGGAAGATACTTGAACGCGAAAAGTTCCTTAATCTCAGCCGGCTTAGTTACCTGATCTCAAAAATCAATTTTCTGTTTACCCTGTCTGCTATCCAGACATTCTCATTTGTTGTGGTCTCAAGCCTCATTCTTGATGTCAGAGGAATGTTGCTGCAGCAATGGATAATTCTTTTTTCCACGGCCTGTTTCGGGAACCTGCTGGGTTTGAACATATCTGCAGGCATGCGGTCGGCAGTCAGCATCTACATTCTTATCCCGCTGATTCTGGTGCCGCACCTGCTGCTGGGAGGAGCTATGATCAGGTTCGATGAACTCCATAAATCAATGAGCCGGAAAATTTATGTTCCCGTTGTAGGAGATATCATGGTTACCCGGTGGGCCTATGAGGCAATTAGTGTTGAACAGTTCAGAAGTAACAGTTTTGAAAAGCCATTCTTCAACTACGATATGGAAATAAGTCAGAACGATTGGTATCCATCCTTTCTTCTTCCTACACTCAAGGCAAAGATAAGTGAGGTTTTGTCAGTGGGAAAGAATCCCGGAATGGAGATTCTTACTGCGAAAGATCTCAGGAAGATAAGTTATCATGTCAACGATCTGGCTGAGATATCCGGGATCAAGCCGGGTAAATGGGTCAGTAACCTTCATAACGATTCATTCAATGAAACCACAGCCAATGAGACAAGAGCCTATCTTGACAGCCTGAAGACTATTTTCAGAACCAGGAGTAAGAGCTTTTCCGATCAGAGGGATGCCCTGTACAAAAAGATCTCAAAGCAGATGGGGGATGAGGTGTTTGTCAGGATGAGACAGGATAATTACAATGAAAATCTTGCTGATTTAGTGATGAATAACATGACGAAAAACAAGATATACGATGCAGGTGACCGGTTTATTCAGAAAGCAGATCCTGTATTTATGAGGCCTGGATGCAAATATGGCCGTGCCCACTTCTTTGCTCCCTATAAACAGCTGGGGATTCTTCGCATAAATACACTGATTTTTAATGTGGTCACCATCTGGATAATGACCGGCGTTCTGTTCATTGCCTTGTACTATAACGGGCTTAAAAAGTTCATCACTTATCTTGAATCATTCAGGATACTGATGATCCGGAAATATGGCAAAGAGTTTCTGCAAACCTGAACACAGTCATGACCAGCGTAAGACCCAAAAAAAACCTTGGACAGCACTTTCTTAAGGACAAAGCCACAGCGTCGAGGATAGCTTCATCACTCACAGGGCAGGGATATGATTCAGTGCTTGAGATTGGTCCGGGAATGGGTATACTGACTGAGTACCTTCTGATGAGAGGCTTCAACGATTTCAGGGTAATCGAAATCGATAATGAATCAGTATATTATCTCAGTAACAATTTTCCTGGTCTGACAAATATCATAAGAGGCGATTTTCTTGAGACCGATATTGATACCCTGTTCCCGGATAAATTCGCCATCATTGGTAATTTCCCGTACAACATCTCTTCCCAGATATTATTCAGGGCGCTTGACCACAGGGATAAAGTCGTTGAAATTACGGGAATGTTCCAGAGAGAGGTTGCAAGGAGGATCTGTTCAGAGCCAGGCTCTAAAGAATACGGGATACTCAGTGTGCTCCTTCAGGCATTTTATACAACAGAATATCTTTTCACTGTACCGGAGCATGTTTTTTCACCTCCTCCAAAAGTTAAATCGGGAGTGATCAGGCTGATCAGGAATAATGTTATTACTCTGGGCTGTGACGAGAAGCTATTTGTAAGTGTTGTGAAAGCATGTTTCAATCAGCGCCGGAAGACACTCAGAAATTCTGTTAAAGCTGTTTTCAGGCTCAGGAATGAGGATTATCCTGACTTTGGATTAAGACCGGAACAACTGTCAGTTCAGCAGTTTACAGATCTGACCAGGTGGATAGATGAAAACCGGATTTTGTCAGAATGAGAACCCGATAGCTTCGACGGGATTCATTCTGGCTGCTGCATAAGCAGGTGCGTATCCGGCAACAATCCCGATAATCCCGGAAATAATGATAGCCATCATCACATTGCCCATTGTGAGATAAATGTTCAGTTCCCAGAAATAATTCACCACCAGGGTCCCAATGAATATCATAAATACGCCCAGAAGACCACCTATCATGGAGAGAAGTACCGATTCCACGAGGAATTGCTGAAGTATAAAGTATTTCTTTGCCCCCAGCGCTTTCTGAATGCCTATTATATTTGTTCTTTCCCTTACCGAAACAAACATAATGTTAGCGATGCCGAATCCACCTACAAGAATAGCAAATCCCCCTATTACCCATCCGCCGATCTTAATACCGGCAAACACCGATTCGAATCCCTGAGACAGGAGGCTGGCCCGGTTAACCGAAAAATTGTTTATTTCACCCGGCTGAAGACGTCTTGATGCACGGAGGATCATGGTCACTTCGTCGCTCAGTTCCTGGACCTGGATTCCCGGTCGGGCTTTTATTATCAGTGTGGTTTCAAGAAACCTGTTCCTGACGTTGATAAACGTTTTGCCGTAATTCAGCGGGACCAGGGTATTTTCATCCATCCCGTTATCGCTGAGACCTCCTTTTCCTTCTTTTTTGAATACCCCGATAACATTGGTCTTCTTTCCGTCTATCGTAATCTGCTTACCAATGGGATCTTCTTCCCTGAACATTTTTTCTGCGATGACCGCCCCGATAATGGCAACATTTTTGCCCGTGGCAGACTCTTCAGGTGAGAAGTACCGGCCTTTTTTGATCTCAAATGTTCTAACATTCTCAAATTCATGTGTGACAGCCATAATGTATGCTTCACTGTTCAGGTTCTTTTTATATTTGAGCTGTTTAGACTGGCTTATCATCAGACAGGCAGTCTCCGTTTTAACCGATCTGTTCAGCACGGCATTAAAATCTGTCTGGGATATCTGCGGCCACTTAATTATATCCCACCATGCAAGATTATTGTCGAACGACCAGGGGAATTTTTCAACATAGACAACATTATCGCCCAGGGTTGCAATGCTTTCTCTTACTGAATTGGCCATCCAGTCAAGAGCTGTGAATACCGAGATTATTGAAAATATTCCAATGGTTATGCCAAAAAGCGACAGAAATGTCCTTAACTTATTGACAAATATTGAATTTAGGGCAAATATAAAGCCTTCTTTGAAGAGTCTTGCAAACATCTGATTGCAGTTATGTTGTTATGAAATACAAAGATACTAAAAGCGTGTCAATCACGAAAGAGCGTTGGAAAATTAAATCTCCGGGCCGCTTTTATCCAACTGCTGTCGCTAGAGACCTGACTGGTGGTCTTTTTCAACCTGTTCAAATGTACTTAGATTGATAATCAATTGTTTTAAATGTTGAGGGAATAAAAAAAATATCTATTTTTAAGCACCTTTTATCTCTTGTCCAAACCTAATCGTAATTATTTGATTATGAGCGAAAAAAGAATAAGAAGCGCACTTATTTCCGTATATTATAAGGATAGATTGGATGAAATTGTAAGAATACTCGACTCTCTTGGTGTAAAGATTTTTTCTACCGGAGGTACTTTCAGTTTCATTAATGAACTCGGAATCCAGGCCACAAAAGTTGAAGATCTGACAACATATCCGTCGATTCTTGGAGGAAGGGTCAAGACACTCCATCCGTCTGTTTTCGGTGGTATTCTTGCCAGGAGGGAAGTTGCCGGTGATCTCGAACAGTTGAAAAAATATAAAATACCTGAGATTGATCTTGTTATTGTGGATCTTTATCCTTTTGAGGAGACATTGAAAAAAGTGACCGATAATGATGAAATTATTGAGAAGATAGACATTGGCGGTATTTCGCTCATACGGGCAGCAGCAAAGAACTATAAAGATGTTCTGATAATTTCCGCGAGGGAACAGTATAGCGGACTGATGGCATTGCTTACTGAGAAGAAGGGAATTACTTCGCTTGAAGACAGGAAGTTTTATGCCGCAAAGGCGTTTCAGACTTCTTCCGGGTATGATACCGCAATTTTCGGATACTTCAACAGGGAAGAGAAAATACAGGCTTTCAGGGCAAGCGTTGACACTGCTTATCCATTAAGATACGGTGAAAATCCTCATCAGAAGGGAATATTCTTTGGAGATCCGGATCAGATCTTTGAGAAGCTCCATGGGAAGGAGATTTCGTATAACAATTTGTTGGATCTGGATGCCGCCCTTAACCTGATAGATGAGTTTGAAAGTACAACGTTCGTGGTGATCAAGCACAACAATGCGTGCGGGGTTGCTTCCAGGAATGATGCAGTTTCTGCATGGAAGGATGCACTTGCCTGTGATCCTGTATCGGCTTATGGCGGAGTAGTGGTCACTAATGTTGTGATTGATGAGACAACTGCAGCCGAAATCGATAAAATCTTCTTTGAAATCATTGTGGCGCCGGGATATTCCGGGCGCTCACTTGAGATCCTTGAGTCTAAGAAAAACAGGATCATTCTTGTGAGAAAAGAAACTAAACGTGATGAATATACCTTCAGATCCCTTCTGGGGGGTGTTCTCTGGCAGCAGAAAGATAACAGCTCTGAAACATCGCGACAGATGAAAACAATGACTGCCAGGAAGCCAACCCCTGAAGAGCTTGATGATCTGGAGTTTGCAAATATTATTGTGAAGCACAGCAAGTCAAATGCCATTGTTCTGGCTAAGAACAGACAGCTTTGCGCAAGCGGTATCGGTCAAACCTCGAGGGTGGATGCTCTTAAACAGGCTATTGAGAAAGCAGGGGCATTCGGATTTGATATTAACGGGGCAGTGATGGCCTCAGATGCCTTTTTCCCATTCTCCGACTGCGTTGAAATTGCACATAAAGCAGGTATTACAGCTGTGGTTCAGCCAGGGGGTTCGGTAAGAGATCAGATTTCCATCGATTATTGTTCGGCTAACAATGTGGCAATGGTAGTCACGGGAGTAAGGCATTTCAGACATTGATTATTTATTAAATTATCTCATATAATGGGACTATTTTCATTTTTGACGCAGGAGATTGCAATTGATCTCGGAACAGCCAATACGATTATCATCCATAATGACAAAATAGTTGTGGATGAGCCGTCGATAGTGGCTCTTGACAAGAATACCGGCAAACTGATTGCAATTGGTGAGGCTGCACGGCAGATGCATGGTAAGACACATGAGAACATAAAGACGATCAGGCCTCTGAGGGACGGAGTGATTGCCGATTTTAACGCTGCCGAACTGATGATAAGAGGCATGATCAAGATGATCAACAAAGGGCCGCGGTTGTTTGCTCCATCTCTGAAGATGGTGGTCTGTATCCCTTCCGGGAGTACAGAGGTGGAAATAAGGGCAGTACGCGACTCCAGTGAACATGCCGGTGGCAGGGATGTGTATATGATCTATGAGCCTATGGCTGCTGCCATTGGTATTGGTCTCGATGTTGAAGCGCCTGAAGGCTGCATGGTTGTAGATATAGGAGGAGGGACCACCGAGATAGCAGTAATCGCCCTCGGAGGTATTGTATGCAACAAATCGATACGAATAGCCGGCGATGGGTTTACGGCTGATATACAAGCTTATATGCGTCATCAGCATAATATAAAGATCGGGGAACGTACTGCCGAGGATATAAAAATAGGTGTTGGTGCGGCCCTGCCTGATATTGATAATCCTCCGCCTGACTTTGTGGTCAGGGGTCCGAATATCATGACAGCTCTTCCTATAGAAATTCCGATTTCTTACCAGGAAATAGCTTACTGCCTTGATAAATCACTTTCAAAGGTTGAAGCTGCCCTGTTAAGTGTTCTTGAACAGACTCCGCCGGAATTGTACGCCGACATTGTCAATAAGGGAATTTACCTGGCAGGAGGAGGAGCCCTCCTCAGAGGACTTGACAGAAGACTGTCCGACAAAATCAATATTAACTTTAACGTTGTTGAGGACCCGCTTCATGCAGTCGCCCGCGGAACTGGTGTTGCACTGAAGAATGTCGAAAGGTTTCAGTTCCTAATGAGATAATCCGTATGGGTAAATGAGGAATCTTCTGAATTTCCTGATACGATTCAATAGTGTGTTTATTTTCCTCATTCTTGAAGGAATAACGCTTTATTTGCTTGCAACAGGGAATAATTATCAGAACACAATCGTACTCAACGGGATCAGGGGATTGACATACAGGACCGAGGCTCAGATCAACAGGGTCAGGGATTATCTTAGTCTCAGGGAAGTCAACGATAAACTGGCGGCAGAAAATTTAGATCTTAAGAAGCGGCTTGAATCATTCTCAAGAAAGCAGGATCAGAGTTTCTATCCTGTTTCCGATACGGTTTACCGGCAACAGTATACACATACATCAGCAGAGGTAATAGGTAACACTGTAAACAGGCAGAAGAATTTTTTCATGCTGAATAAAGGACGGCGACAGGGTATATTTAATGATATGGCTGTTGTTTCCACTGAAGGAGTGGCTGGAGTAATTGTAGGGGTATCTGAGAATTACTCAGTGGTAATGTCGATCCTGAACCTTGATTTCAGGCTGAGCGCCAGGATCAGGTCAAATGGATATTTCGGCTCCCTTGCCTGGGACGGAAGGGATTACAAACACGCACTGCTTAACGAGATACCCCAGCATATTAACGTCAGCGTCGGAGATACGATTGAAACAACAGGGTTCTCATCTGTCTTCCCGGAGGGGCTGATAGTTGGTACTGTGAGTGATTTTGAAAAGAGAGGCGGTGATTTTTACCGGATCTCAGTGGAACTCAAAACGGATTTCAAGAGTATTCACTATGTTGATGTAATTGGAAATCTCAGGAAGGAAGAAAGGATTGAACTTGAAAAGGCATTCAAATGATCAATTCTGCTATTAGATTTGGAATTATCTTTATAGTACTGATTGTACTTCAGATTCTGCTGTTCAATAATATACAGTTCAGCGGTTATGTTAATCCATATGTTTACCTGATGTTCATTCTGTTGCTTCCTGTTGAGATACCTTCCTGGCTTCTTTTACTGTTATCATTCTTTCTTGGGATAGTGATGGACCTATTCTCAGGATCTCCCGGAATGCACTCTTCTGCAACTGTGCTTGCCGGTTTTGTTCGTCCTACTGTTCTCAGAATGGTTGCACCGAGAGATGGTTATGAACAACGGGCCGGGCTTTCCATGCTGAAATATGGATTTAGATGGTTCGCGATTTATGCCACTGTGATGGTACTGATCCATCATTTTGCATTGTTCTATCTGGAAGTTTTTCGTTTCACCGACTTTTTCAGGACTCTTCTGAGGGTTATTCTCAGTTCAGTGTTCACCGTTTCCTTTATCGTCATTATTGAGTATTACAGGAAGGGGAGGTAAGGGGAAGATGAAAGATCCTTTTATCAACAGGAAATATATGATCATGGCGCTGATGGTTATTGCGGCGCTTGTACTTATTGTCAGGCTGTTTGTGATCCAGGTTGTGAAAGATACCTATCGGATGTCGGCCGACAATAATGTCCTAAGGTACGTGACACAGTATCCTGCAAGGGGACTTATTTATGACAGGAGCGGAAATCTGATTGTTTTCAACCAGGCGGCATATGATCTTATGGTTGTTCCTGCACAGACCAGAATGATTGATACAGCTTCATTCTGCTCTGTTCTGGGCATAACTCCTGAGATATTCAAAGAGCGCATGTCTTTGGCAATCAACTATTCAAGAAGGGCTCCTTCAGTTTTTCTGAAACAGATTTCAGATGAAACCTATGCCCGCCTTCAGGAGAAAATGTTCATGTACCCTGGCTTTTATGTTCAGCCAAGGACACTCAGGAAATATTCGAAACCTGTTGCTTCCCATCTTCTCGGTTATGTCAGTGAAGTAGATGACGGAGTTATCAGAAAGGATCCGTATTACAAGCAGGGTGACTATATAGGTAAAAGCGGGATTGAAGAAGCCTACGAGAAGGAACTCAGGGGCAGGAGGGGAGTGAAGATCTACATGGTCGATGTATACAACCATATCAAAGGTGCATACTCTAATGGTAACTTTGATACACTGGCCGTGCAGGGGCAGGATATTATTTCGACCATCGATCTTAGCCTTCAGGAATACGGAGAGCTTCTCATGAAGAACAAAAGGGGAAGCATAGTTGCCATAGAACCTAAGTCAGGAGAAGTACTGACCCTTGTCTCGGCGCCTGATTATGATCCGGGACTCCTTGTTGGCAGGGTCAGATCCGACAATTTTACCAGACTGAATGCTGATACATTGAAACCTCTGTTTAACCGGGCCCTGATGGCAGCATACCCCCCCGGTTCAACATTCAAACCAATTAACGGGCTGATTGCACTTCAGGAACAGGTTATTACACCCGGAACATTTTTCGGATGCGACAAGGGCTACCTGTTTATCGGATGCCACCTGCATGCTTCACCACTGAATCTTGAAGGCGCTATAATGAACTCCTGCAATGCATATTTCTGCCAGGCATTCCGGAGAACTCTCGAGAATCCAAGATACAGATCGGTTTCAGACGGATATAACAGATGGAAGGATTACCTGACCCAGTTCGGGTTCGGCAACAAGCTGGGTTCCGACTTTGTCAACGAATTGCCAGGTTTTATACCTCCGACAAGTTACTACGACAGATACTACGGGAAAAACAGATGGAGGGCTCTGACAGTTCTATCCCTTGCGATCGGACAGGGGGAGATAGGTACTACTCCGCTTCAGCTTGCAAATATGACAGCAGCAATAGCCAACAGAGGTTATTACTATCCTCCGCATGTTGTGAAATCGATAGGGCAGGAAGGATACATCGATCCAAAATTCACTACCAGACATACCATAGATATAGATTCGACACATTTTGAGGAAGTGATACTGGGGATGGAGGCCGCAGTCAACGGAGGAGCAGGAAAAACAGCCGGGATTGCTGAAATCAAGGGGATCACAGTCTGCGGCAAAACCGGAACTGCACAGAACCCGCATGGCAAAGCCCATTCTGTCTTTGTTGCCTTCGCGCCAAAGAATAATCCTAAAATTGCAATCATGGTCTTTGTGGAAAATGCAGGTGCAGGAGCAACCTATGCGGCGCCGATTGCCAGCCTTATGATTGAAAAATACCTTACAGGAACTATTTCCAATAAGGAAGAAGAGGAGTCGATGATTAATCTTAACCTGCTGTCCCCGTTATGAAAAGAAATATCAACATATGGGAACGTCTGGATAAGCTTACTATCTTCCTGTTTGTAACACTCGTAATAATGGGGTGGTTCAACATCTATGCTGCAGTATTTAATGAGGAACGCTCAGGCATCCTTGATCTGTCACAGCGTTATGGGAAGCAGTTTTTGTGGATCATCGCATCTGTTTTACTTGCCATTTTCGTGGTGACTATCGACAGCAGGTTCTATCATTTTTTCTCCTGGATTATTTACGGGTCTACTATCTTCATGCTTCTTCTGGTCCTCATTTTCGGAACAGTGATTAACGGCGCCAGATCATGGTTTGATTTTGGAAGTTTCAGCCTTCAGCCTTCTGAGTTCGCAAAGCTCGGCACAGCTTTGGCTCTGGCTTCATATCTGAGTTCAAGGAGAGGTGACCTGAAAAAGCTCAATGTAATGTTGCCTGCCATGGGGATCATATTTTTACCAGCCTTCCTTACTGCCCTGCAACCTGATATGGGTTCTACTATAGTTTATTTCTCCCTCTTCCTGGTATTGTTCAGGGAAGGGATGAGCCCGTATATATTTGTGTCAGGATTACTTATGATTATTCTCTTTTTCCTGACACTTCTGATAAACAACCTTTACCTGACTGCAGCTTTGGTATTTCTGGCTTTCCTTTTCTTCTATTTTTCAGCGAGGAAATGGAAGGCTGCAACAATTGGAGCAGGAATCTTCCTTTGCACAGCGGGATTGCTTTATCTGTTCGACAAATATGTGGCTGATATTATGAGCGGAGAGGTGATAATACTTGTTTCTCTTCTTCTTTCAGGTATAGTTTATGCGTTCTATTTTTATTACAGGAAGGCAATATCCGCAATGATTATCTACCTGTTCCTTACAGGCAGTATCATATATATCAATTCTGTCGATTATACCTTCAATAATATCATACAGCAGCATCAGCGCGATCGTATCAATATCCTGCTGGGGCTGAAATCTGATCCGCACGGAACAGGATATAATGTGAATCAGTCGATCATTTCAGTCGGATCAGGAGGTTTATTCGGCAAGGGTTTTCTGAAAGGTACTCAAACCAAATTCAAATTTGTGCCCAAACAGAGTTCTGATTTTATTTTCTGTACTGTCGGTGAAGAATGGGGTTTCGCAGGTTCACTCACAGTAATAGGACTCTTTATGGCGCTTATTATCAGAATTATATTTATGGCCGAAAGGCAACGCTCAGTTTTTTCAAGAGTATATGGCTATGGAGTGGCCTCTATTATCTTCCTCCATTTCTTTATTAACATAGGTATGGCCATCGGTATGGTTCCTGTTATAGGCATTCCTCTCCCGTTCTTCAGTTATGGCGGAAGCTCCCTCTGGGGATTTACGATCCTTCTGTTTATTTTCCTGCGACTTGATGCGAGCAGGACCGAATATCTGGTCTGATCAGAATGGAATAGTTATCCTGTGCGATATCTCCACCCCGAATTCCTTCTCAACATAATCGATAAGCTGAGGAAAGAATTCCATGAAATCATCCTGAAGTGAGTAATAATTCTTCTTCAGGGCATGCATCGCGAAACTTGTTTCTTTAGGCAAAGAAGAACGCTTGCTCAGGGTATTGAGCACATGTCTTATGCCACTGAGGGTCTGATAAGATTCGATCCAGTTGTTGATGATGAAAAATGGCATCATTTCTCTGACATTCTGAGGCATTATCTCATAGTTGTTCACCAGCGCCCGGTAAAAGTTGTAGGTTACACTTTCAAGAGGCCTTCTTGAGAAAAAATCCCATTCCTTCGTGAGAAAATGGTCATAAAGAATATCGGTAATCACCCCGGCATATTTGTGATATTTTCTGGTAAAGAAAATCTTGCTGCGGTGAACTACGGGATGACGGTCGGTGAAACCATCAATATGCCTGTGGAGGATTATCCCTTTCCTGATGAGTTCAGGGTAATTGAGATAATCGCGCCCCTTTACATAATCACCGATATAGTTCCCGATGATTATTTTTTCGGAATCACCCGATAAGTATATATGGGCAAGCACATTCATATTGACGCATAAAGTACAAAGAATTTGCCAGACAGTTTATCCGGTCAAAAACATTTTCTTTAACATGTTTTTACAACACAGTGTTTAACTATTTAAAGTATTGTAAATAAGGAAATTAAAGCATAGAGCGGGACTTCCAAAAATTACCCTGAAATGCTCGGAATTTCACACTGCAAATTATAAATTTGTTCAATCATATTAAAATGAATCAGCTGTTACAATCAAATAAATTTCAACAAAAAACGGAGGATTTATGACCAGAAAAAATGTCATTATAATTGGCGCTGCAGGTCGTGATTTTCATAATTTCAATACTTGTTACAGGGATAACGGGAATTATAATGTTGTAGCATTCACTGCTGCACAAATACCCGACATTGACGGGAGAAGATATCCAAAGGAGCTGGCAGGAAATCTGTATCCTGAAGGAATTCCGATATACAGTGAAGAATATCTCCCTGAACTTATCAGGAAATTTGATGTGGCCGAGTGTGTATTTTCATACAGTGATATCCCGTACCAGAGGGTGATGTCTGTTGGCGCGATAGTTAATGCTGCCGGTGCCAGTTTTATTCTGCTGGGACCCGATGCAACAATGGTCAGGAGTACAAAGCCGGTCATAGCCGTTGGGGCGGTGCGTACGGGTTGCGGAAAGAGCCAGACTTCGCGTAAGATCATAGAGATCCTTATGGCAAAAGGGCTGAAAGTGGTAGCCATCAGGCATCCTATGCCGTATGGCGATCTTAATGCCCAGAAGGTTCAGCGGTTTGCAAAGGTGGAAGATCTTCAGTTTCACAAATGCACCGTGGAAGAAATGGAGGAGTATGAACCTCATGTTGTTCGCGGAAATGTAATTTATGCCGGCGTCGATTATGAAGCTATCTTAAGGGCTGCCGAAAAGGATCCTGCAGGTTGCGACATAATACTGTGGGATGGAGGTAATAACGATTTTCCGTTCTACAAGCCGGATCTGATGATTACCGTGGCAGATCCTCATCGTCCGGGGCATGAATTAAGTTATTATCCTGGTGAAGTGACACTACGCATTGCAGATGTGGTCGTTATCAACAAAATAGACAGCGCCTCTCCTGAATCGGTACAGATTGTCAGGGAAAATATCAGTAAGGTCAATCCGGGCGCAATAGTAATTGATGGAGCCTCTCCCATACGTGTAGATAATGCTGATCTGATCAGAGGGAAACGGGTTCTTGTGGTTGAGGATGGACCAACCCTTACCCACGGTGAGATGAAACTGGGAGCAGGGATTGTTGCAGCCAGGAAATACGGTGCAGCAGAACTTGTGGATCCTCGTCCGTATACAGTCGGAAGGCTGAGTGAAACTTTCAGACGTTATCCAGGAATAGGCACTCTGCTTCCTGCGATGGGTTATGGCGATCAGCAACTGAAGGATCTGGAAACCACAATCAATAACACTGAATGCGACAGTGTGATAATTGCAACTCCTATCGACCTGAACAGGATCATCACTATCAGGAAGCCCAATACCAGAGTCTACTATGATCTTCAGGAAATAGGAAAACCTGACCTGACAGATGTTCTTGACGAATTTATCAGGAAACAAAAGCTTATCTGAGGTCTCCTGATTATTTAATATACCACAGATACCGCAGATCGGGGCAGATTTTATTGAACTGTCGGGATACACGGTATCCGTGGTTTTTACCTATTTAAGTCTTTCTTTTAACTTCCTTGCAGCTTCCTCATATCCGGGTTTGTTCAGCAGAGCAAACATATTCTTTTTATATGCTTCCACACCGGGCTGGTCGAAAGGATTGACATCCAGTATATAACCGCTTACAGCGCAGGCCAGTTCGAAGAAATAGATCATCTGCCCTACATATAACTCATTGAGCTGTGGTATGCTTAAGCGGATGATAGGCACTTTCCCGTCGAAGTGGGCCATCGAAGTTCCCAGCTCGGCATTATGATTGACTTCCGATAATCTTTTTCCCGCGATGTAGTTCAGCTGGTCGGCATCATCCTTTTCCAGAGGGATAGTCAGTTTACCCGAAGGATTTTTTACTGATACCATGGTTTCGAATAGTATCCTCTGGCCTTCCTGGATATACTGCCCCAGCGAGTGAAGATCTGTTGTAAGGTCAACAGATGCCGGGAAGATACCCTTTCCTTCTTTGCCTTCACTTTCACCATAGAGCTGTTTCCACCATTCCGACATGAAATGGAGCTTTGGAGTGAATCCGACCATTATTTCCACTGGCTTTCCTGTTCTGAGCAGCAGATTCCTTGCAGCAGCGTAGAGAAGGGAGGGATTGGTGGTGACATCTTTATTGAACCTGGTCAATTCTTCCATTGCCTTTCCACCGCTGACAAGTTCACGGATATTGAGTCCGCTGACAGCGATAGGAAGAAGACCTACGGGAGTAAGCACCGAGTATCTTCCTCCAACATTGTCGGGAATGACGAATGTTTCATACCCGTTCTTTTCAGCCATTGATCTGAGAGCACCTTTTTTTGCATCCGTAATTGCGATTATCCTCTCTGCAGCTGCGGCTTTACCGAGTTTTCCTTCAAGATGGTCCTTAAGTATTCTGAATGCGATGGCAGGTTCTGTTGTGGTTCCCGATTTTGATATGACTATTATTGAATAGTTCCGTTCGTCAAGTATCCCAAGAAGGTCGGAAAGATAGTCTTCACAGATATTTTGTCCGGCAAAGATTACTTCATGGTGTTTTGTACTGAGCAAAGAGGAGAAGCTGTGAGAGAGCGCCTCTATTACGGCCCTGGCTCCCAGGTACGAACCTCCTATGCCTATTACAACTGTAGTATCTGATACCGATCTTAGCAGGTTTGCGGTTTTTTCTATCCTGTCAAGCTGGGGAAGAATATCATCTGGCAGTGATAGCCAGCCGAGAAAATCATTTCCTGCCCCGGTGCCTGCATTGAGTGAATCCAGATGCCGTACCGATTGCCGGGCCAGTGCAAATATCTCTTCATCAGATATAAATCCGCCCGTGTTCCTGAGATCGATCGTTAAATTTTCTTTCATATTGTTTGTTTGTAGTTAGCACTTTGATGAGCTGTATTACTGGCAAAATTACAAAAAAAGCCGACGGAAGATTTCCGCCGGCCCATAATATAAATTGTATGATATATGTTGATAAATGCTTACCTCTTATGTACTCCTCCCGCGCTTGAACTATGGGCGTCGACGTAGGACGGATTTCCGGTATAATGTATATCGCCCGCGCTTGAGGCTCTGGCAGTGAGTTTATCTGTAACATTGATGTCAGCATCTCCGGCGCTTGAAACATTAATATCGGCTTCTTTGGCAACGAGCTCATATGCTTTCAGGTTTCCTGCACTGCTGAGATCAGCCCTGAGTTTGTCTGTTTCTCCTTTGAGGGTCATGTCTCCTGAGCTGCTTATATCCACATTTATTTCCCTGGCATGGATTTCAAGCTTGATGTCCCCGGCGCTGCTCGCGGACAGTTCCAGCTTCTCTGCTGTGACAGGGGTTTCTCCGACGATATCTCCGGCGCTTGATGTTTGTGCTGATTCAATATCCTTCATTGTAACATAGACCCTTTTCCTTTCCGCATCCCTGATATTTGCTTCGGTATAAACATGCAGAACATTACCTCTAACTTCGGTAAGAATATATTCATGCAGATTATCATCAGCTTCAACAGTGACTGACTGATTATCACCCTGGCTGAGATATACGTCAATACCAGCACTGACTTTTAAACCTTTAAATGATCCAACGTTCCTTTCCGATTTGGTAACATGATGGTTTCCGTGGACACTTCTGCCCGGTTGTCCTATGATCACGCATGATGACATTGATAGGACAATAATGACTGTTAAGAGGACCCTGTAGATTTTCATACCTGTTGTATTTGTTTTAACATTTTCAGGATAAAGACAGAAAGAAACAGGAATTGATGCACGAAGAAAGAAATATTCTCAGTGCCATTTGAAAATTTTCAGGCCTGCAGAAAAAAACACTGCTCCTGTCGCTGTAAGGATAAGGATGGGAATTGCCAGTTCATGAAACCCTGCCGCTTCGTTGAATACGCTTCTGACCCCGTCAGTGAACATAGCAAGAGGCAGGTTCCTGATGACAGGAAGGCTCCAGTCCGGGAAATTCTGGTAACTGAAGAAGATTCCTGAGAGTACCATAAGCGGAAAAACAACGAAATTTATTAATCCGTTCCCCACCTCAGTGTTGGACGTATGAGATGAAACGAATACGGCCAGTCCCGAAAATGCAATGTTGCCCGCCATGAAAATGCACAAAAGGGCAGCAATATTTCCCTGTATAGTTATTTTGAAAGCAATGACAGAAAAGATGAAAAGAACGGCAGATTCAATGAAATTCATCACTATCCTGACAGTAATGAGGGCTATCAGGAAATGAGATTTTTTCATTGGAGTAGCTACCAGCCTTCTCAGCAGCTTCTTTGATCTTTTTTCAATTATTCCATAGCTGATACCCCACATGCACGACATCATAACACCCATGGTAATCAGACCAGGTACCAGGAAATCGATATACCTTGTCCCGGTTATGGTAAGCGGCCTGATCTCAGCGGTATTTACTTCGTTATGGATATCTCCTCTTCCGATTATACCTGAGAGTTTGAGATAAGTAAGCTGCGCATCAGGATTAAGAGGATCGAAATGATACTCTACGTTTCCCCCTTTCTCCAGGAGGATAACATTTATCGTTCCTCTTTTCAGCAATTGCATCGATTCGCGCCACTGCATGTTATAGAACAGGAAAATTGAGTTGCCGAGTTTCTCATCTTTTATAATGTATTTCCACTGCCAGTTTTCATTACGGGAAGAGGAGCTTTTTTCACATCTGTCCATTAGAAAATCATTCACTGCAGAGGGTCTGTTTTTTCCTGTAATGCTGTCAGTTTCGGTAATGACTGCAACTTTCCTCGTAACATCGCTTTTCTTTGTGAAAGCTATCCCAAGCCCGAATGACATTAGAATTGGGAACAGAATTCCCCAGAAAAGGACACCTGGTTCGCGTATCAGTTCCCTTAAATGAGCCAGTATTAGTAGCCACAGTTGTCTGAATCTGATTATTCTAGTCATCAATAGTCCTTCCGGTTAGTGAAACAAACAGGTCATCGAGTGTCTTTCTTCTGCATTCCATATGCCGCAAGGTAATATTGTTGGATTTCATGAATGACATGAACAGAGGCAGTTCGCTTTCAAAATCCCTGAGTGTAACGGTACCCTTTCCAGCCGATTCGCCCTGGCGGATGCTGAAGGGCAGATCATTGATATTTTGCATATGGAGAAAGTGATCATTCTCTGTAGTGAACTCGACTACTTTCTCATCGGTTTCTTCCTCCAGCAGCTGCTTCAGGGTACCTTCTTTCAGGATGACCCCGCAGTCCATTATGATGATATAATCGCAGAGATACTCTGCTTCTTCCATGTAGTGAGTGGTCAGGACCATAGACGTATCTGATTTTTCTTTAAGGTTCTTCAGAATATCCCAGATCTCCCGGCGGGCATTCGGATCGAGTCCGGTAGTAGGCTCATCCAGCAGAAGTATTGCAGGGTTATTTATAAGTGCGATTCCAATTGCCAGTCTTTGTCTCTGACCTCCGGAAAGATTGACCACATACGATTTTCTTTTTTCCTGCAGGCCTACAATGTCTATTATTTCATCAACACGTTTTTCTCCAAGGCTGAAAAAACCTGCGAACAGCTGAAGTGTTTCCGAAACCCTGAGCTTGTCAATGAACCTTGTCTCCTGAAGCGACAGGCCAATGATCTTATGAAGCTCATCCTCGTTACCCTTCCACTTCTTATTCATTATAAGAATCTCTCCGCTGTCGGGTTTCTGTATCCCTTCTATCATTTCCACCAGTGTTGTTTTCCCTGCACCGTTCGGACCAAGGAGGGCAATAAACTGACCTTTAGGGATATTCAGACTGATACCTTTAACTGCCTGGACTGTTTTAAACGATTTCCAGACATTTTGTACCTTTATAACCGGTTCATGTATCATACTTCTGTGAAATGGTGCAAATTAATTCATTTTTCAATTGGGAAGTCTGAGAGAACATTTTTAAATTTAGTTCGTTTATTTTATTGTACAAGATTAATTTAAAGAACATGGCTCGATCTAAAGCAACTGAAAAAAGTAAGACAAAGACTACTGTCGGATCAGAAAAATCAAAGGCAGAAGCAAAGACCCCCAGGGCAAAAAAATCAGCAAAATCACTGCCGACTGAAGATGAGATAAGAAAAAAAGCTCAGGAGATATATAATGAGCGTGTCTCAAAAGGTGAACACGGAACGGCAGAGGAAGACTGGATCAAAGCTGAAAAATTTCTGAAGGGCTGAATCTGAATTACGGATCAATACCTGTTAAAGGGGCAGGAGCCGATCCCTGAATTTCCCCGACAGGCTGAAGATACAGACTGCAGGAACTGACCTAACCCTTGTTTTCTCCCGGAATATTTCGATCTATATTTCAGGACAGTAAATAATACTCTGAATTAATTTCCGTCCCAGCCTAATCCAAAAAGTCTGCTATATTCTGACATTTAAGCATTTGCCTTGTTTCTGCGAGGCAATTACCGTTATACGGCTCCTGTCCAGCCCCTGACCATATCAGGTGAGGGATTCTGAAGACCCAGTTTATTCTTCTTGTTAAACCCGCAAAGATCCTGATGAAGTTTCATGTGTTTTTCAACTTCCTTTAGTTTGGCGATAGTGGTATAGCCAAGTTTCTTCAAAGGTTCTATCCATTCGGCAGGGATTCCTGCTTCAGCGAATTTCTCGTCAGGGTCGGCGGATGGAGCTTTTTTCTCAGGCTTCATCTGCGGGAAAAGCAATACATCCTGTATCGACGGCTGGTTGGTCAGCAGCATGGTGAGTCTGTCTATCCCGATTCCCATCCCTGAAGTGGGCGGCATTCCATATTCAAGAGCTCTCACGAAATCCATATCAATAAACATTGCCTCATCATCACCTTTCTCTGATAATCTCAGCTGATCCTGAAATCTTTCCATCTGGTCTACAGGGTCGTTGAGTTCAGAGTAGGCATTGGCGATTTCCTTCCCGTTTATCATCAGTTCAAATCTCTCAGTAAGGCCTGGTTCGCTCCTGTGCATTTTTGTAAGGGGCGATGTTTCAACAGGATAATCAATAATAAATGTGGGCTGGATATAGTTGTGTTCACATTTTTCACCAAAGATCTGATCGATGAGTTTTCCTTTACCCATCTCAGGAGTATTCGGCACTTCCAGCTTATCACAGATTTTCCTGATCTCATTTTCATCCATCCCTGTGATATCTATCCCTGTATTTTCCCTGATAGCATCGGTCATGCTTATTTTCTTGTACGGAGGATTTAGATTGATGGTTTTATCGCCATAAGTTATTTCAGTTGTACCATGGAGGTCAAGAGCAGCCTTTTTAATCATCTCCTCTGTGAATCCCATCATCCAGTTATAATCCTTATAGGCGATATATATTTCCATCACCGTAAATTCAGGATTGTGTGTCCGGTCCATTCCTTCGTTGCGGAAATCTTTTGCAAATTCGTATACTCCTTCGAATCCGCCCACGATAAGACGCTTGAGGTACAGCTCATTGGCAATTCTGAGGTAGAGAGGGATATCGAGGGAGTTATGATGTGTGATGAAGGGTCTGGCGGCTGCGCCTCCGGGAATGGGCTGAAGAACCGGAGTCTCCACTTCAAGGTAACCCCTGGAGTTGAACAGCTCACGCATCGATTGTATGATTTTTGTTCTTTTTCTGAACACATCCCTGACCTGAGGATTTACGATGAGATCAACATATCGCTGGCGGTATCTCATCTCAGGATCAGTGACAGCATCGTAAATGACGCCATCCTTTTCTTTTACTATGGGAAGAGGGCGGATCGATTTACTAAGTATTGTGAATTCGCTCACGTGTACAGTGATCTCTCCCATCTGTGTTCTGAAAACATGTCCCCTGATACCTATTATATCACCTATATCCAGCAGCTTTTTGAATACTGTATTATAAAGAGTCTTATCTTCTCCGGGACATACATCATCGCGGCGGACATAGATCTGTATCCTGCCAGTTGAATCCATGATCTCTGCAAATGATGCATTGCCCATGATACGTCTGCTCATGATCCTGCCTGCCAGGCACACATCCTGATAATTATTCTCCTCTGTGGAGTATTTAGCCAGGATGTCACAAGCAAAGGTGTTTGCTTTATATTCTGCTGCAGGATAAGGGTTTATTCCCAGATTTCTGAGATCTGCAAGAGAGTCCCTCCTTATCTGTTCCTGTTCACTAAGGTTCAAATTGCTCATCTGTTATGAAAATTTGTGCAAATATAGGAAAATTCGCATTCCGGCTGATCCCTGAAAATCAACCTCTCAAGGCAGCTATTCCCTCGCGGAATTTTTCATGGATCTGTCTGGAGACCGGGCCGGGTCTGCCGTCTCCTACGCGCAGAGGGCCGAAAGCTGAAACAGATGTAATTTCAGAAGACGAATTGCAGATAAAGGCTTCCTGAACGGAAGGTGTTTCTTTTACAGGGAATGCTTCCTCTTTAACGGTTATCCCCGATTCAACTGCATATTTGATCACGTTCTTCCTGGTAATACCCGGAAGAATAAATCCGGATTGAGGATGAGTATAAATCACATTTCCGGAGACGAGGAAAATATTTGATCTGGAGCCTTCCGTGATGAGCCCGTCACGGACAAAAATACATTCCTTCATTCCTTTTTCGCAGGCTTCCTGGAAGCTCAGTGTATTTGCGAGAAGTGATATCGACTTGATATCGCATCTGCTCCACCTTATATCTTTTGTAAGCATTACCGGGATAGCGGGACCCGGATCTTCCCGCAGTGCGCCTGATTGTTTTGCAAAGGCGTAAATTGTGGGGGTCACTGCCGGTTCAGGGAAAGAGTGGTTACGCGGTGCAACTCCTCTTGTTACCTGCAGATAAACAATGGCATTGGTATTTTCCATACCATTGACCCTGACCAGCTCTCTGTTTATATCTGAATATGAATCGACTCCGGACCATTCTACCCGGATTTCCTTCAGGCTTCGTTTCAGCCTTGAAAGGTGGCTGTCAGGATCATAAAATGCTCCTGCATACCATTTCATTACTTCATAAACTCCGTCCCCGAATATGAATCCTCTGTCATCGGGACTTATTTTCAGTTCTTCTTTTGGAAGAAAACTACCGTTTAGATAAGCTGTATCCATATTTTTATTGTCGACCGTATCTTAGTTATCAGGTAAGATTATCTCACTCCTGTAGTCAATTGCAGATCTTGCTTCTTCGGGAGATGAAGCGTTGCCGCATGCAGCCTGGGCAAACAGCGAAGCGCCAAGCACAGTTGTTTCTTTCTGGTCTATAATCCTTACAGGCACTCCGGTGTAATTGGCTCTGAGTTTGTTCCAGAGTCTGTTCTTTGAGCCTCCTCCTACACAGAGTATACTTTCCGTTTTAAAGCCGCCGGCATCTTCAAGGGCTTTTTTCCCTTCGGCCAGCCGTTCTGAAAGCGCTTCAAGGGAAGCTCTGTATATTTCGTCTCTGGTCGATTCAAGTGTGAGCCCAAGTATCTGTCCTCCCGGTTTGCCTTTCAGTTCTTCATAGAATTTAGGAATGACTTTGACTCCTTTGGATCCTGCAGGTACCTTCTCAGCACCGGAGATCATTCTTTCATAAACATCTTTTTTGACATCTGTATAAAACGATCTTCTGACCCACTCCAGAATACCTGATGCGATCCACTGATTGCCGATATCGTATATACCTGGCCTTGTGTCGAGTTCCGTGGTTATAGCTTTTTCGAGCTGTTCTCTGCCTGACCTGTACTTCCCGGATCTGACCATGAGGATCTCCCATGTTCCTGAGCTAAGTACCGGCTGATTGATCTCCGCACCTGATCCAAAGACTGCGAACTGAGTATCATGACCGGTTGCAACAACCGGAACACCTTCGGGAATTGAGGTTTCAAGCGAGGCCCTCAGGTTAATTTTACCGGTAATTGTGCCTGGCTCTGCAACAGGTCCGAAATTACCGGCAGGGAAATTGATTTTTGAAAGTATTCCGGATGAAAAGGCTCTTTCTGAAGCGCTTGTCAGCATTGATGTTCCGGCCATCGTCATATCATTGGCCATCTCCCCGGTAAGGTGGAAAGCGAAGATTGACGGCATGAAAAGGAACCTGAAACTTTTCTCCAGAAGATCGGGTCTTGATTCGGCGAACCAGATAAGCTTGTTAATAGTGTTGAATGTGAAAGGGAGAACTCCTGTTTCAGCGTAGAGATCCTCAAGGGGAATATACTTACCGATATCAGCCATTATCGGATTTGTTCTTTCGCATTGCCATGAGATAACCGGGTACAGCATTCTTCCTGACCTGTCGAAAAGGGTACCGTCAACACCGAATGTGGTCACGGTGACAGCGGCAATGTCGTCTTTGTTTATCTCTTTTATAATTTTTTTTGAAGCACGGCACATTTTCTCCCAGATCTCATGGACATCCCATATCCTGTATTCCGGATATTGCGGATCCGGTTTAGGGCTATTATGATAAGATTCTGATGAAAGGATCTCTCCTTTGCTGTTTATGGCTACAGCCCTGACATTTGTAGCGCCACAGTCGAAAACAATAATTACGTCACCTCCTGGCATGATTATATGAGTTGCAATTGATCAAAGATACCCGTATTTTGGCAAACAGGGCAGATATGTAAAGATTTGTTAAACATTTCAGTGAGCCGTCAGGAGAGTTATCATTCTTGCATAGAATAGCAACCCTCCGAAGTAGGACACAATGGCAATAATAAGCAGGACACCTATGAAAAAAAAGAATCTTTTAAGGAACCTGAAAGCTTTATGTATTTCCTCCGGATTGCGTGTTGACACTCCATTGGCAGCGTGAACGGAGAACCTGTAAAGGAAGAAGATCGGGAAAAAATTCACAATGGCGGCAATCCCAAAGCCTGACATTAATAGAAAATCAGGCATTCCCGATGTTTTATCGCTGAGATTGAATGCTGACAGGAAGGTTCCTGTCAGCATTCCAATGATTATTATAAGGCCGAGAAAAATGAATCCGGTGACTGAAAGGAACATTGTCCATTTCCTGACCTTGTTAAGGATCCGGAGAGACTCTTCACCCAGTTCCACTTTACTCTGCCCGTTTGGATCTTCCTTTGCCATTGGTACATCCCGGATGTTTTCATTCGGGTTTAGTGACATATTATTTGTACAATGCCCCGTAATTCTTGCAGGCCCTGTAATCAGCTCCTTCCTTATCCATGCCGAATGCGTTCCATGCGCTCGGACGGAAAATCTTTGAATCATCCACATTATGCATGCAGACAGGGATTCTAAGAATGGAAGCCATGGTGATCAGATCGGCTCCGATATGACCGTAGCTGGAGGAGCTGTGGTTGGCGCCCCAGTTAGCCATTACTGAATAAACGTCGGTGAACGGACCTTTGCCGGTAAGCCTGGGTGTGAACCATGTTGTAGGCCAGGTCGGATCGGTTCTGTCGGTAAGGATTTTATTGATTTTTTCCGGGAGTTCGACAGTCCATCCTTCAGCAAGCTGGAGAACAGGTCCGAGTCCTTTTACAAGGTTGACCCTTGATATAGTTACAGGCATTGTGCCTTTTGTTTCGAAGTGAGAAGAGAAACCGCCTCCCCTGAAATAGCCCAGGCTTGCCGGAGACCAGTCGGTTGCAGCAAGACATTCCTCCGCTTCCTTTGAGGTTATTTCCCAGAAAGGTTTGATGCCATTTTCGCCATTAAGTTTCTGCCTGCCTGAAAAATCGAGCGCTGATGCACCTGAATTAATAAGGTGGATAACGCCGTTTGCAGCAAGCCCTTCAGGTTTGATCCCTGTAACACGTTTGATGGCGTCTGGACTCCAGTATGTACGGATGTCGGAAAACATCTGTGCTGTATTTGTAAGCAGGTAACCTAAAAGCATAGGGACACCGTTCATCGAATCATTCTCGGTTGCTACCAGATATGGAGGTCTTATGCCGTTCCAGTCGAAGGATGAGCATAGGATAGCTTCAAGGAAGTCTCCGTTCGGCATATGATCGGTCCACTGTCGTTGTCCCTGAAAACCTGCAAGGATAGCATTGTGCCCCAATGCTTCTTCACCAAAACCTGCTTTTGCCAGGTTCGGGTTTCCAACCATAAGATCACGTCCAATAAGGGTCATCTTTACAACGGTTTCCCATTCCTTGTCTTTCAGCTTTTTGGAATGAGGCTTCTGATTTGTATCCCTGCCTTCTTTACAATATTTCTTTGTCCATTCAAATGCTTTGACAAATTCCTCCTTGTCATAGATCTCTTCGTTCAGGCGCCTGTTGAATTCGCTCATGTCAATATACTCGTTCCTCATGCCGAGATATTCCTGGAAGAAATCCTCTCTGACGATAGAGCCTGCAATACCCATTGATACAGAGCCCATTGACAAGTATGACTTACCTTTCATATAAGTAACAGCCAGTCCGGCCTTAACAAACCTCAGGATTTTCTCTTTTACATCTTCAGGGATAATCTGATCGCCGGCATCCTGTACATCGTGGCCATAGATGCCGAAAGCAGGAAGACCTTTCATGGCATGCCCTGCAAGTGCGGCTGCAAGATAAACAGCGCCTGGTCTTTCGGTTCCGTTGAATCCCCAGATTGCCTTGGGTATAACAGGATCCATATCGATTGTTTCACTTCCGTAACACCAGCATGGAGTAACAGTGAGGCTTACAGCCACACCTGATTTTCTGAATTTCTCTGCGCTCATGGCTGCTTCCGCCACACCTCCGATGCACGTGTCGGATATTACACATTCCACAGGTTTCCCATTGGGATATTTAAGATTTGAGGATATAAGATTTGCTGCATTCCTGGCCATATTCATGGTCTGATCCTCGAGGGATTCCCTTATCCCGTTTCTTCTTCCGTCAATTACGGGGCGAATCCCTACTTTCGGAAGATCACCAATAACACACTGGTAATTTTTGTTAATTTTAATCTCGCTAGACATTATAATGAGAATTTAGAGTTGATTAATGTTTTATAAAGGTCAACAAATATAAGTTATTTCAAAAAACTTTCAGATGTTTTATTTTGTACTTTTGTCGCCTAAACAGTCAATCTGAAAATCATATATGCAGAAAGGAAGGCGCTTACCTGGCTGGCTTAAAATGCAAAGAGCCAGCGGTGAGAATTATACAATGGTGAAGCATACGGTAGAGGGGAATAACCTGCATACAATCTGTACCAGCGGCAATTGCCCGAATATCGGTGAATGCTGGAATGCAGGAACAGCTACCTTCATGATCCTTGGCGATATCTGTACGAGGGCTTGCAAGTTCTGTGCCACAAGGACCGGGCAACCTGATCCTCCTGACCCCGGAGAACCTGAGAGAATAGCGCTTGCTGTGAAGGCCATGCACCTGAAACACTGCGTGATTACTTCTGTCGATCGTGATGATCTGCCAGACGGGGGCTCATCAGTATGGGCGGAAACAGTAATAAAAGTAAAACAGCGGAATCCGGGAACTACCATTGAAACCCTGATTCCCGATTTTGACGGAAAAGAGGAGGATATTTTACGTGTCCTAAATGCCGGACCTGAAGTCATCTCACATAACATGGAGACAGTCAGAAGGCTCACACCTCTCATCAGGACAAAAGCACGTTATGATCGCAGCCTTGATGTTCTGAAATTTCTGGCATCACATGGAGTGACAGCCAAATCGGGAATTATGCTTGGTCTTGGAGAAATGGAACAGGAGGTGACCGAAACAATAAGGGACATACATCGGACAGGATGTAGCGTATTGACAATCGGACAGTACCTGCAGCCCGGTCTTTCTCATATGCCGGTTGAGGAATATGTCACCCCGGAGAAGTTTGAAGAATACAGGATCTATGCTCTGAATGAGGGTTTCACAGCAGTGGAAAGCAGTCCGCTGGTCCGCTCTTCTTTTCATGCGGAAAAACATGTGAATGCTCGATAAATATATTTATATTGGCATAACTATTAAGATTTTCTTTAATTGAGCTATAAGGTTGTATATAAGGATATAGGATTTAAAGATTATAAAGAGACCTGGGATTATCAGGTATCTGTCTTTACAGAACTGATGTCCGACAAAAAAAGGAGACTGGATGGGGAAGAAGTGGAAAAAAGTCCGCTCCCGGGAACGCTGTTAATTGTTGAACATCCTCACGTTTATACGCTTGGAAAAAGCGGAACAGAGTCAAATCTGCTTGTCAACTCAAAACAGCTGCAGGAAAGCGGCGCCACATTTTACAGAATAGACAGGGGAGGAGATATCACATATCATGGTCCCGGTCAGATAGTATGCTATCCGATCTTTGACCTGGATTTGTTGCATTCCGGACTTAAAGAATATATCTTCAAGCTTGAAGAAGCTGTAATTTTAACGGTTGCCGGGTTCGGAATCAAAGCCTCCCGTCTTGAAAATGCAACCGGCGTATGGCTCGATGCGGGTCTGGGTCCCAGAGCAAGAAAGATTTGCGCTATCGGTGTAAAAGCCAGCAGGTTCATTACAATGCATGGCCTGGCCCTTAATGTAAATACCGACCTTTCTTATTTCAGCAAGATCAACCCATGCGGATTCATTGATAAAGGGGTTACTTCAATGGAGCGTGAAACCGGAGAACCCCAGGATATGCAAAAAGTTAAGCAGTCTCTGAAAGATAACCTCCGGAATGTATTTGATCTGGAATGGGAGAATAAATAAACGCCATGGATAAAAGATGGGTCATAAAGGAAAAAGGTGATGCAGCAGTAGTTAAACAACTTGCAGCAAGCCTTGGTGCATCCGAATCACTGGCAAACCTTATGGTCCAGCGGAGTATTACATCTCCCGCCGAAGCAAGTGCATTTTTTGCGCCCAGCCTCGACTATCTTCATGATCCGTTCCTGATGAAGGACATGAACATTGCGGTAGACAGGATCTCCACAGCCGTCAAAAAGAATGAAAAGATCCTTGTATATGGCGATTATGATGTGGACGGGACAACTGCCGTAGCGCTTGTCTACTCATTTCTGAAGGAACAGTATTCCAATGTAGATTATTATATTCCGGACAGGTACAAGGAGGGATACGGAGTTTCATTCCAGGGGCTCGATTTCGCATACCAGACCAACTGCAAGGTTGTTATTACCCTTGATTGCGGCATAAAGGCGGTGGAAAAGGTCAAGTATGCGCGGACAAAAGGACTCGATGTAATAGTCTGCGATCATCACTATCCCGGTGATGAGATCCCTAAAGCCCTTGCAGTTCTGGATCCTAAACAGAACGGATGTAATTATCCCTACAAAGAACTTTCAGGATGCGGAGTGGGATTCAAGCTTATCCATGCCTATTCCAGGGTGCACGGAATCCCTTTCAGCGCGATTTATCATTATCTTGATCTTGTCTCCGTCAGCATTGCTTCAGACATAGTGCCAATTACCGGGGAAAACAGGGTCCTGGCTTATTTTGGCCTTAAACAGCTCAACGAATCGCCACGTACCGGCCTCAGGGAGATAATCAGGGAATCAGAGATAACCAAAGCGATAACGGTCGAAGATATTGTTTTTAAAATAGGCCCCCGGATTAACGCTGCAGGTCGTATGGAAGCCGGAAGCAAAGCCGTTGAACTGCTGGTTGCCCATGATACCCGGATCGCTACCAGTATTAGCAAGGAGATAAGTAATTTCAATATCGAACGCAGGAGTGTCGACAGATCGATAACCTCCGAGGCAATGAGGATGATCTCTGAAGACGAGAGAAGAATTAACTCACGGACAACCGTACTATATAATCCCAACTGGAAGAAGGGAGTAATTGGTATCGTTGCATCAAGGCTCATAGAGACTTATTACCGTCCTACAGTTATCCTTACCGAATCAAACGGCTTTGCTACAGGCTCCGCGAGATCTGTACAGGGCTACGATCTTTATCAGGCTATAGAGTCTTGCAGCGATCTTCTCGAAAGTTTTGGTGGTCACATGTTTGCCGCAGGACTTACATTGAAAATGGAGAATATCAAACCATTCATGGAAAGATTTGAGGAACATGTTTACCGGACTATTACCGAGGATCAGCTGGTTCCAAGGGTTCTGATCGATGCCGAACTGTCATTTTCTGAAATCACTGAGGATTTTCACAAAACACTGAGTCTCTTCCAGCCGTTCGGACCTGAGAATATGTCACCGGTGTTTGTATCCAGGAATGTTTTCGATACGGGTACGGGCAGGATGGTAGGATCGAGCGGAGAGCACCTTAAACTCGACCTCTGTCAGGATACAGGAAGTACCAGGAGCATCCCTGCCATAGCCTTCAGCCAGGCAAACCATTTCGAATATATCAGAAGCGGCAAACCGTTCGATATCTGCTATTCGGTTGAAATGAATGAATTCAGGGGCAACAAAACTCTCCAGTTGAATATCCGGGACATTAAAACGCCTGATTCTATATAGTTATCTTCAGCTGGATGCGGAACTCCCCGGTATCAGCGTCAGTAAGCGTATTTTGAGATTTGCTGAGACATCCATACTTAAACCTGAGTTCAGCCTTTCCTTTGAATTTCCATCCTGCCATTAAATAAAATCTTGAACCTTTGCCGTAGAGTGCAGGCATGCTGAATGAATACAACATATCATTTTCATAAGTATATATCCTTGAATCATAGTCGTCTGTACCGAATATGCAGTATCTGACCCATAATGACAAAGGGAATGTTCCAGATTTCCAGCTGATATCCTCAAGCAGGAGCGTTCCCACGCTCGCTCCCGGGTTGTATTTCCTGTAATCCATTCGGGTGGTGAATGTCATATAATCATTAATGGAATACCTGACTGTTGCCTTGAAGCTTCTGGTAATCATTCTGGTAAGGTCAGGAATGCCCTGTGACGACTGTTTATCTGCCATTGTCTGCCGGAAGGCATATAACAGGTCGACCGAGATACTATTGTCAGGCTGGTATTTTAGACGGAACTCTTTCCTTACACTCTCCGATGGTGAACTGCATCTGTATTTCAACCATGGGAAGTATTGTATTAATACGCCTCCTCCTGCGAAAAGATGCCTGGCGGCTTCGAAGGTGAAATTACCCATAATAGCATGTCCTGGATATGCTGTCATATTTCCTCCGGGTTCCCTGCCATGAAGAGCCGTGTAGCCTTCACTGTATTTCCAGACAAGAAGATTCAAAATAAGTCTGTTGCCGGGCCTTGCGGAAATTCCCTGAACCGCGGCATATTTCCCTGCGCTGTTAGCTGAAATTTCTCCGCATAGCATGATCTTTCTTATCATGGTGTTATACCAGAGCGATCCTAAAGAATAATTTTCCCCGCTGAAGCTGAACAGTTTTTGTATATCCGATGTATCCTTCATAACCGGAAAGGAAAAGCTGTTGGAAAATATTAACATGCCTGCACTTATACTTCCGATGTTCGAAGAGATCCCGACGCCGGAAACCGATTCAAGTACAGCATCACGTTTAAGCAGAAGGCCCGGTGTATTATGAATACCTGTCCGGTAGAAGCTTTTTATATAAGAGTTCTGGCTGGTGGACGATTCCGTGAGTGTGGCATCTATTCTGTTCCTCGAAAAGAAAAGAAACAGGTCTGTGTTACGGTATGATAAAACCGAAGCCAGTCCTCTGAAATAATTATTTTCATCCGACGAATTGTAAGGTTTTAATTCATTCACCGTATTCATCATATTTCCCGATGTCATCGACAACCCCATTGAGAAGCTGGTGTTTAATCCTGTTCCCATTCCAAACCGGGCCGAATAATCACCTGTTATAATTTTTTTTATCAGTCCTTTACCTGTATAAGACAAATTGGCTGAAAAGAAATCGGGATTCATTGTCCCGGGGACCAGGATCTTTTCTCCCTGGTCTTTTTCCATTATTAAACCTCCGTTCAGGCAGCCGTATGTAAACCTGTATCTTGAAAGCAACCTGAATCCAGGTCCCATGTAAGCAGTATCGGCGCTGTTTCTTTTTAGCGACAGGTTATTAATGAATTGGTTTTTCATTCTGGCTGAATCGGCGTGGGGGATTTCATTCTCCTTGATAGTTGCAAATGGAATGATCATTTCTGCTGTCTGGCGGTCAAACCCCGGGATATATGCTATTTCATTCATGGAGACTATCCTTCCTGTTGTATGGGTATAGTCTGCCAGCGCTCTGATCTGGAACCGGGAGAGGAAGAAGAGGCGGCTTAATTCATCTTCGTTTCCTGAGTTCAGGTCTACCGGGTTTTCCGAGAGGTCGTACAGCCGGTCAAGATAAACAGATGACGTTTCCTGTTCCTCTGTTGAGGCTGCAAGTTCCTCTGCAATATCACTGATAATTTCAGGCAACCTTGAGTCCTGTGCAGGTGCCGGCAACATAAAGAGGAGTATAAAAACTACCAGGAGAATAGTTTTCATATTTGGACAAATTTCACAGTTTTCACAGAAATTATCTGCGGAAGATTTTGATAAGCATTATTTTATGTTGATAATTAATGTTAAGGATGAAGTTACACCCAGCCTGTCATGGGTTGCAAAGCCGATATCCAGGCAGGCGGCTCTGAACCTGTAACCGGTTCCGAAGCAGAAAGAATTATTCCCGGTTGCAAAACCTGTCCGGAGCCGGAGATCTTTCATTACCTCATATTCGCACCCGGTGCAGAGTTCCATCTTTTTCCCGGTCGAGATAGATACTTCTGCTCCGGCAAAAAGATCTTTGCTCAGGATTATACCTGCCCCTGTGGTGACTGAGGATGGCAGTTTTTCCTTTCGGAGTGAGTTTGGTACAGGGTTAAAAACATGTATCCCGATCCGGGTCCTGTCTGAAGGGATAATGATTACCCCTGCTTCAAATGTTATATAGCTGCTGTTATTATATTCCCCGTATGTTCTTACTGTGAAATAGTCGGCCTGTACTCCGGCTGCTATTTTTCCTGCCAGTTTCATTCCGCACGCGATTGCAGCTGCATCTCTCCGGTAATCTCTGTAACCGAATCCGGAATATCCTGCTGCAACCGATGCTTTTCCGGCAGGTATGATTAAGGCTGCAGTACGGGTACTCAGTTCGCTGATGCCGAACCGGTCCATATAAGTTGTCCCGAACGAAAACGAATTATTGAATGCCAGTAACGCCTGGTTATGAAATGAGGACCCGAATCCATCCTTCGTAACGCATGCATATGCCATTCCGGCTTCAGCAGCACCGGCAGGGATCCCATACGGAATTTCACCGGATGCGGCAAACTGGAGAAAAAACAGGCATAGCGAAACAGATATTTTCAGCAGCGAGCTCAACTGTTTCAAAATCTACCTGTAATATACAAAAAATAGTTTAATCCATGGTTGGGCTCAAACTATTTTTCAACCTGAAAAAATTAAGTTGAACGATTCTGAAAAGTTCAGAATTAAGCAGGTCAAATACTCTTTAAGAATTTTTTCTGAACTGGTTTAGCTCAAACCTCTCTGATTTGCAATGTCTGAGTTTTAAATATGTATTTAGTTCGTCTTGTAATCGTATTTTACATTTTTAAGCTCTTCGTTGGCCTGGACTATCTTCTTTTTAAGGGAAGCTTTGTATTTGACCACTTCTTCCATAATTTTCGGGTTCCCGGTTCCAATGATCTGTGCAGCCAGAATACCGGCATTTTGTGCGGCATTGACCCCTACGGTGGCAACAGGGATGCCTGGAGGCATCTGGAGTATGGAAAATATAGAGTCAAGTCCTTCGAGTGAAGCTTTTATAGGGACTCCGATAACGGGGACCGGGGTCATGGCTGCTATCACACCGGGGAGATGAGCCGCCATTCCAGCTGCAGCAATGATTACCCTGATTCCCCTTCCTGCGGCATTTTTTGCAAACTTCTCAACCTCTTCCGGTGTCCTGTGGGCTGAGAGTGCATTCATCTCAAACGGTATCCTGAAACTGTTGAGGATTTCTGCCGCTTTCTCCATCACGGGCAGATCAGATGTACTGCCCATTATAATACTCACCAATGCTTCCATCTAAAATATTGTTAATTTAACTTACTGATAAGGACAAAAATAAGCTATTATTTTCATATTTTCGCACCGGCTAATTATTCAATGATTAAGTGGATGAGTGATATCCTGATTCATGGCAAAGTCTTCAGGGAACTTATCCCTGCGGATGATATTGGCTGCAGGGTGGCAGAACTGGCAGATCAGATCAATGAGGATCTGGCAGGTAAAGAAGTCATTTTCCTTGGGATACTTAACGGAGCATTTGTTTTTGCTGCGGATCTTCTTAGAAAAGTAAACTTCTCTGCAAGAATATCGTTCGTTAAACTGGCTTCCTATGTTGACACTGCTTCCACCGGCAAAGTACAGGAGCTGATAGGATGGAACGATGATATAAGTGGAAAGACCGTTGTAATTATTGAAGACATTGTGGATACAGGGAAAACGATCGAACGTATTGTAAATGAGCTGATCATAAGAAAAGCAATGGAGGTAAGAGTTGCTACTTTATTCTATAAACCTTCCTCCTGCATGACTGATATAGATATTGACTATGTGGGATTTGAAATCCCGAATGATTTCGTTATAGGTTATGGCCTTGATTATAATGGTATGGGACGCAACCTCCCATCGGTCTATTCATTGGTGTCGTAAGGGTGTGAAGGCGCCGGTGAAACTGACTGAACTGTAGATAATGATGTTTAACGCACCCATAAATTTTATTATACAATATGGTTAATTTTCTGATTTTTGGTCCTCCAGGATCGGGCAAAGGGACACAGTCCGTAAGACTTGCCGAGAAATTCAATCTGATCCATCTTTCTACCGGTGATATGTTAAGAGCTGAGATTGCAGCAGGCACCGAACTTGGTAAGAAGATGAGCAGTATCATGTCAAAGGGCGAGCTTGTACCTGATGAAGTTGTCATTGAGATGATCGCTGTTAAGATCGACAACAGCAGGAATGCTGCCGGTTTCCTGTTTGACGGATTTCCGCGTACGGTATCCCAGACTGTAGCGCTTGAGAAAATGCTCAACACCAGGGGTATGAAGATCGACTCCATGCTTGTCCTCGATGTTGATCATGACGAACTCGTGAAAAGGCTTATTGGCAGGGCTGAACTGTCAGGAAGGCCCGATGACAAGGATCCTGCCGTTATCGAAAACAGGATCAGTGTTTACAGGGATAAAACCGAGCCTATTATAGAATATTGCAGGGAAAGAGGAATATACGAGCCAGTGAATGGTATGGGTACTATCGAGGATATATTCGGAAGGCTCAGTGCCATCATGCAGAAATTTGTATAACATTCTCTGTTTATCTTTGTTAACTCTGCGTGGCTTTGTGTAAGATCTGAAAGGTATTTCACAGGGAAGCACAGAGTTTAATTGTCTTTTATTTAGCAATTTATATGTGGGTTTGGAGAACCACTTAATTATGAGCGGGTCTAATTTTGTTGATTATGTTAAGATTTACTGCCGTTCCGGTAATGGAGGCGCGGGATCTGCTCATTTCCGGAGGGAGAAATTTGAGCCCAAAGGCGGCCCTGATGGAGGCGATGGAGGCAGGGGAGGTCATATTATACTGAAAGGTAACGATCAGATGTGGACTTTGCTTCATCTCAAGTTCCAGCGGCATATTTTTGCTGAGCACGGTGAATCCGGAGGAAGACAGCAATCAACCGGAGCCGATGGCAAGGATGTGATCGTTCAGGTACCACTTGGTACAATAGCCAGAAATGCAACAACCGGAGAGATACTCTTTGAGATCACTGCCCAGGGAGACCAAAAGATACTTGCAAAAGGAGGACGCGGAGGTTTGGGAAACACCCATTTCAAGTCAGCAACCCATCAGACCCCCAGGTATGCACAGCCCGGAGAACCGGGCATCGAGGATGAATTCATTCTCGAATTGAAGATCCTCGCCGATGTCGGACTTGTGGGATTTCCGAATGCCGGAAAATCCACACTGCTCTCGGTGGTTTCAGCCGCAAAACCCAAAATTGCTGACTACGCTTTCACTACCCTTGTCCCAAACCTCGGGATTGTAAGCTACCGGGATGATAAATCTTTCGTAATGGCTGATATTCCAGGCATTATTGAGAGAGCACATGAGGGCAAAGGTCTCGGTATAAGATTCCTCAGGCACATTGAGAGAAACTCTATGTTGCTTTTTGTAATTCCTGCCGACAGTAAAAATATCAGGGAGGAATATGAAATACTTGTCAATGAATTGCGGATGTACAATCCCGAACTTCTGGACAAGAAAAGAGTCCTTGCTATTTCCAAATCCGATATGCTGGACGAGGAGCTTATGAACGAAATAAGAAAGGACCTCCCGGAAATATCCAGAGTCTTTATTTCAGCCCTCACAGGCCAGGGAATTACCACCCTGAAAGATATGATATGGAAGGAGTTAAATAATTATTAAAGCGACCTGCATGTTAATACAGACAGACCGTCAGCTTTTCCTTTTTCTCAATTCGATGAATTCCCCATTCTGGGATACCATTATGCACGCGATCAGCTCTATTCTGATCTGGGTGCCGCTATATCTGGCCATTCTTATTTATTTGGGATTCAGGTATAAAAGAAGGTTTTTCGTAATTCTTCTCTTTATTATCCTTGCTGTTACATTGTCAGACCAGGTGTCAGTCCAGCTTTTTAAAAATGTCTTTCACAGGCTCAGACCATGTCATGATCCTTCGCTTCAGGGACTGGTTCATCTTGTCAACGGTTATTGCGGAGGTATGTACGGATTTATTTCAAGCCATGCCTGCAATAGCTTCAATATAGCAGTTCTGAGCCTCTTGCTCATAAGAGTGAGATGGTATAGCATTTCCATGCTTATATGGGCCTCTGTGGTCGGGTACAGCAGGATCTATCTGGGAGTTCATTATCCCGGAGACGTCTTGTGTGGTGCAATTGTCGGATGTCTTATCGGTTGGGGAGTTTACTCACTCTATGCTTATGTTGACCGGACTATTATCCGCAAAAAAGAGTTCTTTAATTCTGGAAATCAAGTTCAGGCCTGATTATGTTCCTGATTACTCCCGGAAATCATGATCCGTATTTTAATCTTGCCTTCGAAGAAATTCTTCTTAAGGAGAGCAGGGAAGACTTTCTGGTTATAGGCATTAATTCCGAATCGGTAATAATCGGAAAGCACCAGACTCCTTTCAGGGAGATTGATCCATCATTTGTGTTTCTGAATAATATCCCTGTAATAAGAAGAATATCGGGAGGCGGGACCGTTTATCATGATCCTGGAAACCTGAATTTCACATTTATCTGTAACAGCGAAGAAGGCCGGCAGATTGACTTTAAAAAGTATACCAGCCCTGTGATTGAATTTCTAAGATCACACGGAGTTGCTGCAGAACTGAAAGGATCAAGCGACATCGTGGCCGACGGGTTGAAGATCTCTGGGAATGCGGAACATGTGTTCAGGAACAGAGTCCTGCATCATGGCACCCTTCTTTTTGATGCCTCACTGAAGAATCTCCATGGATACATACGAAAAGATTATGGCTGCTATTCCACAAGGGCAGTCAGTTCAAATCCTTCACATGTTGCTAACCTCAGGGACAAACTGAAAATCTTCCGGGATCCTGAAGATTTGTGCAAAGCCCTGGCTGATTATTTCATGACAACCATTGACGGACTTCAGTACGGATCGTTCAGCAAAAGTATTCATTCAGCGGCTGAGGAACTTGCAGTGTCGAAGTACAGGAGCTGGGAATGGAATTTTGCTTACGGACCCGATTATGTTTTCAGCAATTCCTTCCTTTTGCACGGGAAAATGAATTCCTGCAGGATGACTATAAAAAGGGGTATTGTTACTGAGGCAATCGGGGAGGGCAGCCCGGTAATAAGCTCCTTCTCTGAAAAGATCCATGGCAGGAGGCATATGCCGGAAGATTTCCTGCGACTCTCTGAGAAAGAAAATTCAGGTTTTTCCATGGAGGAGATTTTTAATTTCTTTTAATTTGTGACTTTCCGGAGTCGGGAACTTGTTTATAAATAACCCGTAAGTACCAAAACGTACAGGAGATGAATGTAGCTAAATCGATACTGGTCTGGTCTATTGCCATATTCTTTATCGGAGTCCTGTTTCCTGTTGTATTTGTAATATGGGTTATTGTACTGCCGTTTGACAGGGAGAGAAGATTAATCCATCGTATTCTGATATGGCAGTCGTTGATTATAATCCGGTTGGCTCCTGTATGGAAAATAAAAATAGAAGGCAGGAAAAAAGCTGCTGACGGAGTAACATATGTTATTATATCCAATCACCAGTCTGTTCTCGACATCCTCATGCTCAACTGCCTTCGCTACCGCTATAAATGGATTTCAAAAATTGAAAATATGCGTGTGCCTGTCCTGGGCTGGTATCTGAGGATGGCGGATTATATTACTGTTAACAGGGGAGATGAAGAGAGTAAAGCTGAGATGCTTGAAAAATCTCTTGAATGCCTTCAGGATGGCTGCTCAATCATGATCTTTCCGGAAGGCACGCGTTCATTGACCGGAGATATTGGATTCTTTAAGCGGGGAGCCTTTCTTCTTGCTATCCAGGCATCGGTTCCGATCCTGCCGGTTGTGCTCGATGGGACTTCTGATATCCTTCCTAAACATGGTCTGATGCTAAGAAGCGGGTATAACGTACGGATCAGAGTATTGGATCCTGTAATGCCTGCTGAATTCGGAACAAATGATCCTGACGAACTTGCTTCCATGTTATCTTCAATAATGCGGTCTGAATTACATCTTATGAAGGAAGAAAAATCATACAATGACCCACAAAGCGCAATACAGGAGCATGCTGACTAAGATGGGTTACTACAACTATCAGAGTGGTCTTATCTCCAATTATCTTCAGCAGGAAGGCCGGTGGGACAGCCACCTTGACCATTGCCGGTCATTGATACTGGGAAGTATTGACCACCTTCAGCCTTCTACTGTTACAGTACTGGGAAGTGGCTGGCTTCTTGATCTTCCTCTGGCAGAGATGATGGAAAGATCGTGCCAGGTTGTCCTGGTCGATATTGTACATCCCCCTGAAGTGATAACCCAGGCCGGTAAGTTGAAGAATGTTGTATTGATTGAATCAGATGTTACCGGTGGACTGATAGAGGAAGTGTGGAACATGACCAGGGGGATCAGCCTGTTCAGGAAGAAGATCGATTTCGGTTCTGTTGTGATTCCGGAATTCAAACCTGATTTTGATACCGGGCTCGTAATTTCCCTTAATCTGCTTACCCAGCTCGAAACCCGTATTGTTGTGCACATAGGAAAGAAAACTGGATTAAGCAGCAGCGAACTCATGCCTTTCAGAAAAGCGATACAGGAAAACCATCTGGGTTTTCTTCGCAGACATGACTCTGTTATGATCAGCGACTATGAAGAGCATGTTATAAGAAAGTCAGGAGAATCTTCAGTAACCAAATCTCTGCTGGCAGATCTGACCGGAGAGGAAATAACCGGAAAATGGACATGGGAATTTGATTTGACCGGAAGAGAAAATTATAATAGTTCGATTATTTTCAAAGAACTGGCAGTTAAATGGAAAAGGGATGCAAATGGATAAGTTAATGACGGAATATCTTCAAGAGGCGGAACGGATAAAGGGCCTTGTGGAAAAGAAAAGCAGAAGCCTACTGATTCTTTCTTTTCTCAGACTTGCTGTATTCATTGCCGGGATCATCCTTACCTGGATAGGATTTACCAGGGGCCCGGCTGCAGGTATTTCAATACTTATTGTTTCAACAGTTCTTTTCCTGTTGCTGCTGAGGCGCTTTGCCGGTTATTCCGTTGAAAAAACCTTCCTCGAAAATCTCAGGAAAGTAAACCTGAATGAAGCATCAGCTCTTTCCGGTGATCTGTCTTCCTTTGATAAGGGAGAAAAGTACATGGACCGGGAACACTCTTTCTCATTCGACATTGACCTTTTCGGAGAAGGATCACTGTTTCAGTTTCTCAACCGGACAGTAACAGGCTATGGGAGAGACATCCTGGCTGACTGGCTTAAGGATCCGTACGAACTTGCTCAGGTCCTTCACGAGAGACAGGAAGTCATTAAAGAGCTATCCGGAAAGCTCTCCTGGAGACACAGATTCCTTGCTGCCGGTATGAACAAACCACTTGAGAGAGCAGATGTTGAGAATTTCTGCAATTGGTTAAGGGAAGAAAGATCTGTAAGGACAGATTTTAAGCGCCTGATACTGATCTATGTATTGCCCTCCCTTGCCATGCTCTCTCTCTTATGTGCACTGGCCGGGATATTGAGTTACACTTTGTTCACCTATGTTTGTCTTTTCAACCTGTTCATTGTTGCTTCCGGGTTAAAAACCACCAACAGTCTCCACAGATCTGTCACGGGAATGCATAATTACCTGACTTCCCTGAGGCAACTGATAAGCATCTTTGAAAATGAATCCTTCAGTTCTGAGATACTGGCAGAGATCGGCAAAAACATTGCCGGGGGGAAAGTATCTGCAGCTGTTGCGCTGAACAGGATGGAAAAGGTTCTTCAGGCTTTTGACAGCAGGCTTAATCTGCTGGCCGGATTTTTTCTGAATGGTCTGTTTCTTTGGGATTACCAGTGCATCAGGCGGCTTGATGACTGGAAAGAAGAATACAGAGATTCTTTCCCTGAATGGCTGGCTATGACAGGAAAGATTGATGCATTTGTTTCCCTGGCTAACTTTGCTTACAACAATGCGGAATTCTGTTACCCCGAAAAGGCCGGTGACGGGATAATTATCTCTTTCAGGCATGGAGGTCATCCCCTTATCGGAGGATATCAAAGGATCTGTAATGATTTTGAAATCAGAAAGTCGGGGCAGGTATGCATTGTCACAGGCGCCAATATGGCAGGTAAGAGCACCTTCCTCAGGACCGTGGCAGTCAATTATATACTTGCAATGACCGGAGCACCTGTCTGTGCCACTTCAATGGTATTCAGTCCGGTGAAGCTGTTTACGAGCATGAGGACGACCGACTCGCTTTCAGGAAATGAATCTTACTTCTATGCAGAACTGAAACGGTTGAGGCAGCTGAAATCAAGACTTGAAACCCGGGAACCGGTGTTTTTTATCCTTGATGAAATCCTGAAAGGCACTAATTCAGCCGATAAAAGCCTCGGGTCACATATGTTCCTGAAGAAATTAACAAACCTCGGCGGGACAGGTATGATCGCGACACATGATATCTCACTCGGAGATCTTGAAAAAGAATTTCCCGGTACCATATTCAATATGTGCTTTGAGGTAGAAATTGAAGGCGAGAGTATCAGTTTCGACTATATTCTCAGGAATGGTATTACCCGTAAAATGAACGCTGCTATCCTGATGAAGCAAATGGGGATACTGGATTGACAGCCCCGGACTTTTCAACAATTCTTCTTTTTTTATGGCGCTGAAAGCCGTTTATTTTTTAGCTTCCGCGGAGTTCCGGGGAACAATTTCCGTCGTGATTGTTGAAAAAATAAGAAAAATGACCTTAGGCAATTCGTTATATTTGCGCAAAATTCTGCGGTATGTCTGTAGCATATTCTGAAGAACATATTAAAACCCTTGAGTGGAGGGAGCATATCAGGCTGAGGCCGGGTATGTATATCGGAAAGCTGGGTGACGGTTCATCTCAGGATGATGGGGTTTACGTGCTTCTCAAGGAGGTATTGGATAACGCTATCGACGAGTTCATGATGGGTAACGGTAAAAAGATCGACGTCACAATTACCGGTAAGGAAGTCATGGTTCGCGACTATGGAAGAGGTATACCGCTTGGTAAGCTGCTCGATGCGGTTTCGAAAATGAACACCGGGGCAAAGTACGATTCAAAAGCCTTTAAAAAATCTGTTGGTCTGAATGGCGTCGGAGTGAAAGCTGTCAATGCCTTGTCCAGTAAATTCCTGATTAAATCGATCCGTGACGGACAGCAAAAAACTATTGAATTCACCCATGGGGTAACTGTGAAGGATAACCCCGTGTGCCCGACAACTGAGGAAAACGGGGTGGAGGTTGTGTTTATCCCTGACGAAGAGATGTTCGGCAACTTTTACTTCATGTCGGAGTATGTCGAAACAATGGTTAAGAACTATGTTTACCTTAACTCCGGACTTATTATAAGCTTCAACGGGAATAAGTTCTTTTCACGTAACGGACTTGCTGATCTGCTTAATGAAAATATGAGCAAGGAAGGCCTGTATCCGGTTATTCACCTCAGGGGAGAGGACATAGAAGTTGCATTTACCCACGGATATCAATACGGAGAGGATTATTACAGTTTTGTTAATGGTCAGAATACCACTCAGGGAGGGACACACTTACTGGCTTTCCGTGAGGCTATTGTGAAAACTATCAGGGATTTTTATAAGAAGGATTATGATCCGGCAGATATCAGGTCTTCCATCATAGCTGCGGTAAGCATCAAGGTTGAGGAGCCGATCTTCGAGTCGCAGACCAAAACCAAGCTGGGGTCGAAGGACATTGGACCGAATGGTCCTTCAGTGCGGAACTTTATCAGCGAGTTTGTCAAAAAACATCTCGATGATTATCTTCATAAGAATTCTGAAACCGCAAAGCTCATTCTCAGGAAAATACAGGACTCCGAAAAGGAGAGGAAAGCAATTTCATCAATCCAGAAGCTGGCCCGCGACAGGGCGAAGAAGGTAAGTCTTCATAACAAGAAGCTTCGTGATTGCAGGGTTCACTATAACACAAACGACGGAAACAAGCTCGACTCGACAATTTTCATAACGGAAGGGGACTCGGCAAGCGGATCTATTACAAAATCCAGGAGTGTTGAAACCCAGGCAGTTTTCAGTCTCAGGGGCAAGCCCCTAAACTGCTATGGTCTGACTAAGAAAATTGTTTACGAGAATGAAGAATTCAACCTTCTTCAGGCTGCACTGAATATCGAAGACGGGATCGAGAACCTGAGATATAATAATGTTGTTATTGCTACAGATGCCGATGTCGATGGTATGCATATCAGGCTGCTCCTCCTGACCTTTTTCCTTCAGTTTTTCCCGGATCTGGTTCGCAAAGGCCATGTTTATATACTGCAAACCCCTCTGTTCAGGGTCAGAAACAAGAAAGAAACAAGGTATTGCTATACACCGGATGAAAAGCAAAAAGCAATTTCAGCGCTGGGTTCCAATCCTGAGATAACAAGGTTTAAAGGACTCGGAGAAATATCCCCTGATGAATTTGCCAACTTTATCGGTAAAGATATGAGGCTTGAGCCGGTAAGGTTGAAGAAGAATGATTCCGTCAACGGATATCTTGAATTCTATATGGGAAAGAATACTCCTGAGAGACAGGATTTTATTATTGATAACCTTCGCGTAGAGGAGGATATTGTTGAGGAGGAAATTTAGATTTGGTGTTGATGTATCGGATATAAAGTTATGGAAGAGCAGAATCCGGATATCATTCAGCCGGAAAACAAGGATGAGATACAACAGGGGCCGGTAGCCCTTCATTCGGTTACCGCATTGTCGGGCATGTACAAGGATTGGTTTCTTGATTATGCTTCTTATGTTATTCTTGAAAGAGCGGTGCCGCATCTCTACGACGGACTGAAGCCTGTCCAGCGACGAATCCTTCACTCGATGAAGAGGATGGATGACGGCCGGTACAACAAGGTTGCAAATATTATCGGGCATACCATGCAGTTTCATCCGCATGGTGATGCTTCTATCGGTGACGCTCTCGTTCAGATGGGACAGAAAGATCTTCTGGTCGATACCCAGGGAAACTGGGGGAATGTTGTTACAGGTGACGGAGCAGCTGCTCCGCGATACATAGAAGCACGACTCTCTAAATTCGCTCTTGAGGTGCTGTTCAATCACAAGACCACCGAATGGAAACTGTCTTATGACGGAAGGAATAAGGAACCGGTTACATTGCCTGTCAAATTCCCTCTTCTTCTTGCCATGGGCGTCGAAGGGATTGCTGTCGGTCTTGCTTCAAAAATTCTTCCGCATAATTTCAATGAGCTTATCGATGCATCAATAGATTACCTCCAGGGAAAAGAATTCGTCCTGTATCCTGATTTTCCAACCGGTGGATTGATAGACGTCTCCAGGTACAACGACGGTCAAAGGGGCGGAGTAGTCAAAGTAAGGGCCAAGATTGACAAGATTGATAAAAAAGAGCTGGTTATTACGGAGTTACCTTTCGGAAAAACTACCGCAACACTGATCGAATCGATCATTAAGGCAAATGATAAGGGAAAGATCAAAATTAAAAAGATCGACGATAACACTTCTGCGAATGTTGAGATAGTTATCCAGCTTCAGCCCGGTGTTTCACCCGACAAGACCATCGATGCCCTTTATGCATTCACCGACTGTGAATGTTCAATATCACCCAATACCTGCGTTATTGTTGATGACAGGCCTTGTTTTATAGGCGTGAGCGAGATTCTGAAATATTCAGCAAATAAAACAGTCGAGCTTCTGAGAAGCGAGCTGCAGATCAGGTTCAATGAACTGCAGGAAGAATGGCATATGTCATCACTCGAAAAGATCTTTATCGAGGAAAGAATATACCGCGACATCGAGGAAGTCGACACATGGGAAGGTGTAATAAAAGCTATCGATACAGGACTCGATCCTTTTAAAAAATTATTCTTCAGGGAAGTTACACGCGACGATATCATTCAGCTTACCGAAATAAAAATAAAAAGGATATCAAAATACGATTCCAAAAAAGCTGACGAACATATAAAAGGTATTGAACGTGAGATAGAGGAAGTAAAGAACCATCTCAATAATATTATCATTTATACGATAGACTATTTCAAACAGATTAAAAAGAAATACGGGCCAGGAAGGGAGAGAAGAACAGAAATACGGAGCTTTGATACTATCGAAGCGACAAAGGTGGTGGCCAATAATGCGAAACTTTATATTAATTACAAGGAAGGTTTCATAGGAACGGGCCTTAAGAAGGATGAGTTTGTATGCGATTGCTCCGATATTGACGATATCATTGTCATAAGGAGGGATGGAGTGTATCTGATAACGAAAGTTTCCGACAAAATATTCGTCGGTAATGATATTCTATATGCTCAGGTCTTCCTGAAAAATGATGAAAGAACCATTTACAATGTCATCTATCAGGACGGGAAGGATGGACCGCTCATGGCAAAAAGATGTGCAATCACAGGTCTTACCAGGGATAAGGAATATAATCTTACCCGGGGTGTCGCAGGTTCGAAGATAGTCTACTTTAGTGCCAACCCTAACGGAGAAGCAGAGGTTATTAAAGTTTATCATAAACCCAAGGCACGACTTAAAAAACTGGTCTTCGAGTTTGATTTCGGACAGCTCGCGATCAAGGGTAAAAGCTCTCTGGGCAACATTGTCACCAAGAACGCGGTCCATAAAATAGCCCTCAAGGAAAAAGGTCTCTCAACTCTTGGAGGGAGAAAGATCTGGTTTGATGATTCCGTGTTCCGTCTTAATGTCGACGGTAGAGGAGTATTCCTCGGGGAATTTGTTGGAGATGATAAGATACTGGTAATTACTAAAAACGGATTTTTCAGAATATCCGGCTTTGACCTTTCTAACCACTTTGAGGAAAATATACTGATAATTGAAAAATTCAGGACTGGCAAGGTGTACTCAGCCATATACTGGGATGCCGAACAAAAGTTCTATTACCTGAAAAGGTTTACGATTGAAGAATCCGAGAAGCCTCAGTGCTTTATAAATGAAGATCCTGAATCAAAACTTATAAGCATTTCCGAAGTAGAATATCCGCGCTTTGAGCTTTCCTTCGGGGGCAAGCATAAGGATCGTGAGAATGAAATCATCGAGGTGGCTGAATTTATTGGCGTCAAGAGCTTCAAAGCAAAAGGGAAAAGACTCTCCAATTATATGGTGGAAAACATTCAGGAGATCGAACCTGTTGTGAAAAAGGAATCACAACCAGTTAGTCCGGAGAACACCGGTGATGATGAACCTGATCCGCCTCTGCAGGATGAGGACCCCGCACAGATGAAGCTGGAGTGGTAATGACAAGGTATAACAAGCTCTATATTGTAGGCTTTATGGGCAGCGGAAAATCCACTCTCGGAGCCAGGCTTGCAGGAATGCTCGGGTGGAAATTTATCGACCTCGATAAATGCATAGAAGAAGCCGCCGGCATGTCAATACCTGACATCTTTGCTTCAGAAGGGGAGTCTTCTTTCCGTGATATTGAGTCGCGAACACTCAGAGCTTTTGGTAATGCAATGCATGTTGTTATTTCCACAGGGGGAGGCACACCCTGTCATGAAGCGAATATGGATTTTATGATATCATCGGGATTGACCCTGTACCTTGAGATGACTCCCGGTCAGCTGAAAAGCCGCGTCGCCGGAACAGGAAATATCAGGCCGCTGATCAGGAATGTCGCTGAAAATGAGCTTTCAGGGTTCATCAGAGATAAACTGTCTCAGAGGGAAGAATATTATAAACTTGCACATTATACTATCAGCGGATTTGATCCGGATCCTGCTGCTGTACTCGATCAGATTAAAACAAATCTTGCAGTCTGATTTTACTAACAAATTTCAACAGTTTATAGCCTGATCTGTTAGGAATTTTGCCTATCTTCGCAGGTACAATCTATCTGCCTGTTTAATAATTGGTTAAACAAAAGTTCTATTTCCCGGAGCCTCGTATTTTTCAGGATATGGTTCAACGGGGAATGCTGATAAAGTATTCCTCATTGTTCACAACTCATCCGAAGGTGGCATTAATATATTTTTAATTTTATAAAAATTTTTATATCAGGAAGTTTCTTATGAGAGATAGCCTGTTTTCTCTCCGAAGTTCAGAAGAAGGAGGGAAATATAATGTATCAGTATTTCTGGTGCAGGCCTTGTTTCTGGGGCTATTCATCGGCGCATTGGATATTGCCGGTCATTCTCTCTTTCTTGCCGTTTTCGATGAGAAGATTCTGGCTGAAAGCTATATTTTATCAGGCTTGGCGGGGATTGTGATGTTTTCAGGATACTACTCCCTGAAGTCAAGATTGAAACCACAGACTTTTATTGTCCTCAATCTGGCACTGATTGCAGTAATCGTGACAATCCTTTGGTTATGGACCTGGCTTTCGTCTTCAACGGCCGCACGGTTTGTACTCCTTGTAATGCTTGGCCCGTTGAATTTAATTGCCGTTCAGACTTTCAGGGTCTCAATAAACCTGCAGTTCCGACAGCAGGTGAAGAATGTAAGTCCGGTTACCGGTAATTTTCTGATCATAGGGATAATACTCATAAGTTTTGCAGTCCCTTTACTGGTTTCCGCAGGGTTCTCCCTCTCATGGTTTCTTCTGATTTCAGCGCTTTCTGTTTTTGCAGCCGTTGGGCTGCAGGTTACAAACAGACTGAAGGAACCAGATTTGAAGGTTGAAGGATTTGTCGAAAAAATACCATCATTTAAGATCATCAGAAGCGAACGGCTTCCTGTTTACATAGCAGCTTTCATTGTATTGTCTGTGATTTCCACCTTCTTCATACTGTATTCTTTTTTCGCTGTAACAAGGTTGCAATTTCAGTCCGGGGAGAGTATTGCTAAGTTCCTCGGCCTTTTCACCGGAAGCTCCATGCTTTTGATTCTTATTGGAGAACATCTGCTGTTTTCAGGATTTCTGGAGAAATTCGGGCTCAGGGTCTGTCTGGCGGTTTCTCCTGTTCTGACAGGAATTCTCACTCTGATCACTGTATTTTCTGCTGCCGTTTTTGGTTTCAGGTACGGGATACTTCCAGGCTTTATGATCTTTTTTGTATTGATCGTTTTCTTGAGGTTTCTGTCGAAGACAATGAGTGATGCCTTTGATGAGCCATCAAGAAGGATTTTATACCAGGCATTTGGCGACAAAATTGGTTCGGGTGTCCATGCCGTGATGGAGAGTGTTGTCGTTGAGGCAGGTGTGTTCATAGCAGGTCTTCTCCTCACAGGTTTTGGTTTGCTTGGCGCAGTCAGTTTAGTTCACTTTTCATGGCTGCTGAATATCTTTTTGCTGTTATGGTTTTTATCTGCACTGAAACTATGGTCGGAGTATCGTAAATATATTAAGGTCAGACTTGAACGCATAAAATCATCCGAAGATGTAACGGAACAGGCTCCAAAACTATTAGAATATGGCAACAGGTTTTATGGTGAAAGAATTTTCAGGATAGATTATTTCAACCTTGTTTCCGGCGATTTTTCAATGTTTGAGAGAGTAGAAAATCCATATTATTTCAGGAAGATTGTTGAGTACGCGGATCTGAAAAATGATATTAACCTTCTTCCCGCCATAAGAAGGTTCACTGCTGAACTTCATGGGGAGAAGCTTAAGAATGCTGCAGTTGCATTCATACAGAAGACTGAACATCTGGATGAAAGGATCAGCTCTTCAGATGAAAAGCTTCTTAAAGCCCGGAGCATTCTTATTGATTCGCGCCTGCCCCAGACTACCGAAATATTAAGACTGCTGCGCGACAAATCCGTTGAATCGAAGCGTCTGGCGATTTTCATGATCGGAAAGTTCAAACTTTCAGATATGCTCCCTGAGGTATGTGAGTGCATGACCATCCAGGGCCTTGAGATTGATACCGCTTCTGTAATTAGCTCATTTGGAAGCATCGCCGAGGAAGAGCTGATAAAATTCTATCTTGTCTCTTCAGCGAACATAAGTACCAGCAGGACAATTTTAAGACTGCTCGCACGCATACCTTTAAGCGATGGTTTGGGCTTTCTCTTCACTAGACTGTGGTCAAATTCCAGACAGCTGAAGGAATTGGCGCTAAGGTGTCTCACCATCCGTAATTTTAAACCAGGGCCCGAGGAGAGAGAAAGGCTGAACTCACTTATTTCGGATGTAACAGAGATAATGGTATGGGATCTTCAGGCAAAAGTCTGTTCCCGGAAAAATAATAACGAAAGTCTTACAAGGGAAATTAATAAGGAATTTGACAGATGGCAGAACTTTTTACTTGATTTGCTGTCTATTACATATAATTCTGCTGCCGTTTCGGATATAGAAAAGAACCTTCAGAATGGGGCTGTTGAGAATGTACATTATGCACAATCTCTCATTGATCTGATCGCTGATGAACCGGTGAAAGAGCTGATAATAAATGTGCTTGACATGATTCCTGATGAAGAAAAGCTGAAGAAACTGGGAAGATTCTTTCCGCTGGAGCTTCCTGACTATAACAGGCTTCAGGAGGAGATCCTTAATCGTGATTATAATTTACTCAGTATATGGACAAAGGCCTGCGTACTCAGATTCATGGAGAGGATTGTGAATCCTGAAATGAAGGAGTCTGTTGTGGCATTGTTGTTCAGCCCCGAACCGATACTACAGGAAGAGGCGGTCAGACTTCTTGCAAGGTCAGATATCAATCTGTACAGGTCAGTACATAACCGTATTCCTGTACTGGTACGAAAGAGCCTTGATAGAATATTAGAAGGAGAGACAGATACCAGAGATATTCTGTTTGAAAAGGTCAGATTCCTCTCTTCGTTTCTGGAAGGTATTTATGAGGAAGAGTTGATTTTCCTGGCCAGGAAGCTGACCTTCCAGAAAGATCTCAAAGAGGCTGTTATTTCTCTGCCGGATGGTTATATTCTCTGGGATCTGACAGTCAATAATGGTGATAATAATGCAGAACTTGTGTATTCATCAAAAGTTGAGGCATTACTTGAAAAAATAAGCATTCTCGATCAGACATCAGCCTATATTTTACCCTTAAGGGCTATTGATGAGTTCCTCTTTCAGCAACCAGAGAGGATGTCTGTAGTACTTAATTGGCTGGAAAGGGTTGAAAATAAATGAAATAGGTTTATTTAAACTGGCAGGTGGCCCGATGGCATGATCATGGATGCAGCGATTTAATTATAAAAAGACAGGCAAGAGGCTGGAAATATTGAAACTATTACTTCCTTATGGGAACATTAACTGAACACACATCTTTCAACCCTTTTCCTGGGTTAAGACCATTCACTTCAGGGGAAAGTGACTGGTTCTTTGGCAGGGATAATGAGATGGAGGAGATTTATACCAAACTGCTGGCCAACAGGTTTGTGACACTTATAGGCTCAGCCGGATGCGGCAAGACATCGCTTCTTAATTGCGGTCTCATTCCTCTCGTTAAGCATGCACACATTGATGGCGAGATGGAATGGAGGATCATCTTTTTCAGACCGGGTAATGATCCCATGGGAAACCTGGCCTCCGCAATCTCCGATGAACTTGTTGCATTCGGACATCCCCATTCTGACAAAAAAACCATTCTTTCAGAGCTGTTCGATAATCCGGACGGAATAGGTTCGGCCCTTAGAAAATTTATCAGCAATCCCCATGAAAAAGTACTTCTTGTTATCGATCAGTTTGAAGAACTTTTCAGACTTGCCTCAAGAGGAAAGAAGGAGATAGTAGCAGCATCGGTCGCCAAGTTTGTGAGCCTTATGGTTGATGTGATCAACCAGCCGGATGACAATATCTTCTCTGTTATTTCGTTGCGTTCTGATTTTATTGGAGATTGTTCAAGATACCACGGTCTTACTCAGCTGATAAACAGCAGCAATTATCTTGTACCTGAGCTCAATCATGATAATTACAGAAAGGTTATCGAAGGACCAGTGATAAATGCAGGCGCGAAAATCGAGTCCAAACTTATTACAGCCATTTTATGCGACCTGGGAGGCCGGCCCGAACAATTGCCGGTACTTCAGCATCTGATGATGAGATTGTGGAATCATTGGAAGAAGCTTGAGGATCCCTCGCGCCCTCTTAATGTTGCTGATTATGAGGCCGTAGGGAAACTATCCGGAGCTATGGCAATGCATGCTGAGGAGATTTACACACAGATGGGGCCAGGAAGCCGGAAAATCTGTGAAGTAATGTTCAGGGCTATAACTGAAAAAGGAACCGACAGCAGAGGACTGCGAAATCCGACGAGTGCAAGAACAATAAGAAATGTGGCAGCATGCACTACTGAGGAATTGGTGGAAGTGGCAGACAAATTCAGAAACAATTCTGCCTGCTTCATTGGTCCGTTTCAGGAACAGCCTTTGACCGATGATTCTGTGATAGATCTTACTCAGGAGATACTGATAAAACTCTGGGACCATCTGAGGGACTGGGTTGATGATGAAGCTGCATCGGCAAGGATGTACATCAGGCTCTCTGAAGCTTCTGCAATTTATCAGCAGGGGAAGGCCGGATTATGGAAACAGCCCGACCTGCAACTTGCTTTGAACTGGCGGGAAGTAAATAATCCTACCCTTTCCTGGGCTGAAAGATATAATCCTGCTTTCGAACGGGCTATGGTATTTCTCCGTACCAGCGAAAGAAGATACAACGAAGAAGAAGCCAATAAACTGAAACAACAGAAACTGCGTGTAAGGAAAATCCGGATCATTGCATCGGGGCTGGGACTCATTGCCCTGTTTGCCATCGGTTACATGTTGTTGAATGTTCAGCGGAAGACACAGGCAGACAGGCTTGTTGTCTTCGCTGAGAACAAGTTTATTCAGATCCTGCAGGAAAAGGAAAAATCCGATTCCGCAATTGCGGCTGCACTGGAACGAAATAAAAAGCTCGATTCGGCTGCCTCTGCTGCCAGCAGAAAAGTTGATGAGGCTGTTACTCTGATGAAAGATGAGGAAGAACGGCGAATAAAAGCAGAACAGGATGCCGAACAAGCATTCTTATTGCAGAAAAAGGCTCTTTACCAAACAGATTCGGCAAGAAAGGCTCTTATTACAGCAGATCAGAATCTCCGTACCGCGTACAACGAAAAGAATGAGGCAATCCGCAAGAGAATGATCTCGCTCGGTAAAACAGTGTCAATGAAATCGGTTTTACTTCAGGGACAGAAAGAGCTCCAGGCATTGCTTGCATATCAGGCTTACCTGTTCAATAAACAAAACACCGGACAGGATAACGATCCGGATATTTATGCCGGTCTTTACAGCGCTGCAAAAATTAACGGCAGCTGTCACATGAAATCTTTTAACGGACATAACGGCGAAATAAAGAGTATTGCCTTTATCCCCGGACAGAACGAATTCTTCACATCAGGCAGCGATGGTAAGATCCTCAGATGGTCGATGAATGGATCAGAAAACACATACCAGGTTGTTTATTCCGGGCAGGATATTGCTGATGTTCTGGCTGTTAGTCCGGACGCTCAGTGGCTTGCTTGCGGCAACGAAAATGCTTCAATCAGGATGATCCCTCTTGGAGGAACTGAGAAAAGCTTCGAGATGAAAGGCCATCAGGGGAGCATACGGTCACTAATGTTTTCTTACGACAGTAAACAGCTCTATTCGGCAGGTATGGACGGGAAAGTTCTCAAATGGGAAATTGCCGCACGTACTTCAACCGATGTTGCCTCGGGTGAAACTAAAGTGACATCTATCGATATTTCCTATAATGGGAATTATCTCGCCGGTGTCTCCGGAAATGGGAGTGCTGTTGTGTGGAACCAGAATAAATCAGCTGATCACTTCAGCATTTCAACAGAAGGACGGAATATTAAGGTTCTTAAATTCAATCCGGATAACAATACACTCGCTCTTGGTGATGCTGAAGGTAATATTGAGATCTGGGATGTTGCACTCAGACAGAAGATTTCAGAGACCAAAGCTCATAACGGGGCCGTAACTGATATAAAATTCAACAGGAAGCATGCACAAATGGCTACTGCAGGAGAAGACAGGATCCTTAAACTTTTTAATGTGAAGGATCCCTCTGACCTGTCAGATCCCCCGGTAACATTTACTGATAATAACAACGTTATTCTTGTTATTGAATTCAGTCCCGACAGCAGATCTTTGTTAGCAGGTACAGCAGGAGGTGAAAATAACCTGTTCAGCCGTCCGACCTACCTCGACTATCTGGTACCGGATATTTGTAACTATGTATCGAGAAACATGACGCAGGATGAGTGGAATCTTTATGTTGGGAAGGATGTTGCATATGAGCGAACCTGCCAGGGTAAGAGTTTCAATATTAAAATTGATCACATCAGATAGTTGAGTTTGAACTGTCTGTGTTCCTATATGAAGTTTTAGGTTAACATTCTAATAATTTGATTAATTTTGCAATAAATGGGGTACCCTGAACAAGGGTACCTTGTTTTATGTTTATTGCAGACAGGGCACTAAATAAGCGGGAAACTGAACATATGGTTATACCTATAATATTATTAATGTAAAATGAAGAACGCAAGAGCTATACTGATGATACTTGACGGATGGGGTATTGGAGACGGATCAAAGGCGGACGTGATCAGCCAGGTTCCGACACCCAACCTCACCTATTATAAAAACAATTTTCCGAACAACAGGCTTCATGCTTCCGGAGAAGATGTCGGATTGCCTGACGGACAGATGGGGAACTCCGAGGTTGGCCATCTGAATATTGGAGCAGGCAGGATAATCTACCAGGATCTTGTGAAAATAAACAAAGAATGCAAGACAGGGGAGATAAAAAAGAACAAATCACTTACCGGGGCATTTGCTTATGCACGGGATAACGGCAAACAGGTGCATTTCATGGGTCTGCTTTCTGACGGGGGAGTTCATTCTCTCGATAAGCACCTCTATGCTCTCTGCGACATGACAAAAGATTATGGACTGGAGAAAGTATTTATACATGGCTTCGGCGACGGACGCGATACTGATCCGAGGAGCGGGGTCGGATATATGAAGAATCTGCTTCATCATCTCGAAGAATCGAATGGTAAGGTTGCATCCTTTATCGGAAGGTATTATGCAATGGACAGGGATAAAAGGTGGGAGAGGATAAAAGAAGCTTATGACTTGCTCGTCAACGGTAAAGGGACAGAAACAACTGATATAATTAAAACCATGGAGGAATCTTATGCCGCGGGCGTAACAGATGAATTCATGAGACCTGTTGTTGTCACCGGCAATGATGGCAAACCTATTGGAACCATAAAAGAAGGAGATGTGATAGTTTTCTTCAATTACAGGAATGACAGAGCCAAGGAACTTACGATCGTGCTTACTCAAAAAGACATGCCTGAGGCAGGAATGAGGACCATCCCGCTCTTCTATTGTACAATGACTCCATACGATGCTACTTTTAAGGGGCTGCATATCATTTACCCTAAGGAAAACGCCGAAAATACAATCGGCGAAGTACTGTCAAATGCAGGCAGAACTCAGTTAAGGATAGCCGAAACTGAAAAATATGCGCATGTGACATTCTTCTTTTCCGGGGGCCGTGAGGAAAAGTTCAGGAACGAAGAAAGAATAATGATCCCCTCCCCCAAGGTGGCCACCTATGATCTTCAGCCAGAAATGAGCGCTTATGGTGTCAGAGATGCTGTAATAAGAGAAATAGAATCAGGAAAATTCGACTTCATATGCCTGAATTTTGCCAACGGAGATATGGTAGGACATACCGGTGTTTATGATGCAATTAAAAAAGCTGTGGCAACCGTTGATGAATGTGCCGGCGCAGTAATTAAGGCAGCTTATGCTGCCGGATACAATGTCATGATTATTGCTGACCATGGGAATGCCGACAGAGCTATAAATGAAGATGGCACACCGAATACCGCCCATTCACTTAACCCTGTTCCATGTATATTAGTGACTGATAAATACAAGAAAATCAATGAAGGTATCCTGGCCGATGTTGCGCCAACCATTCTGACAATAATGGGTATTCCGGTACCGGAAGATATGACGGGCAAAATCCTCGTGAATTAGTTCAGTCATTCTAAAGAAATTATCCTAGCCTCCGGAGGTTGGAACACCCAACTGTCCGGATGGATGGGAAAAAATCAGGGATAATAATTGCATAATGCTAAGGATAGGCGATACCATTTTCAGCTTTGACATTCTCGAAAAGAAGTTCATGTGTGACCTGAATCAGTGCCATGGCTGTTGTTGCCGCTATGGAGACTCAGGCGCTCCCCTTGCACACGAAGAGATAATAACCCTTGACAAAATCTGGCCGGAAATAAAATCTTACCTGAGACCTGAGGGGATAAGCGCCATTGAAGAGAAAGGACGAAGTGTTCAGGACGCCGATAATGACTGGGTTACGCCCCTTATCGGAGACGCTGAATGTGCATATACAATTATAGCTGACGGAATTTATATGTGTGGGATTGAGAAAGCCTGGTACGATTCCCGGATATCCTTCAGAAAGCCGCTTTCCTGCCACCTCTTTCCTGCCCGTATCAGATATTATTCAGATTTCCGGGCCGTAAATTACCAGGAGATAGCTATATGCTCACCTGCATTGAAAAAAGGCAGGGAAGAATCTGTTTACCTTTATAAGTTTCTTAAGGAACCACTTATCAGAGCGATAGGGAAGGAGCAATACAATGAATTATGTATTGCCGCCGCCGAACTCCGTAAAACCGGCCAGATCGGCTGAAAATAAATTTCGTTTTTTTTAATACCAGTGAACGCAAAAAAAACTTGCAGGGGTATTGGAATCTTTAATTATGCCATTCTTGTATGTTTAAACATAATTAAACAAAAAATTTCATTCAAATACCATTTCTGCCCTGGTGAAGTTACAGGATTGAAGTTCATACAATCCGGATCTTGCCGGATGATCCGATCTGTAAAATGATGTTTAGCAAATTACAGGATCCATTTTTTTTGGAATCCGGACAGAGTAGAGTCTTGTCAAGCCTTTCAGAACCTTTCATATTCTGAGGATCAGGAACAGACAATGGATTTCCTCGCAGGACAGATGTAACGTTAACAATATCAATCCAATCATGATCATTTATTCCCTGTGGAGATGAAGGGGATGAAGAATTCTGATAAGAAACGATGGTGAGGAGCAAAAAAAGGGGAACTACACAATTCTAAACTTTATTCGAATTTTTCATTATTTAGGCAGAAAGTACTTACATTTTATGATAAAGAATTCAGTTTGACTACAAAAAAATCAGGCTCTATTGTATTTTAAAACATTTATAGTAATTTAGTCGCGTTAACTTAAAACCTAAAACTAATTCGTATGAAGAAATCGGTTCTGCTGGTTGTTTTAGCAGTATTTGTAACTGGTTATACTGCATTTGCGCAGGTTAAATCTGTTACAGGTACTGTGACCTCTGCAGTTACTGGGGAAGGAGCTATTCCTGGTGTAACTGTATTAGTCAAAGGTACAACTCTCGGAGCCCTGACGGACCCAAATGGAAAGTATTCCATTAGTGTTCCGGCAGGTGCTACTACGCTGGTCTACTCCTATGTTGGTATGAAGACTCAGGAAGTTCAGATTGGCGGACGTTCAATAATTGACGTCGCGCTTGAATCTGATATTACAAACTTGAATGAAGTTGTTGTTACGGCGCTTGGCGTCAAAAGGGAATCAAAAGCCCTGGGTTATTCAGTTCAGAGTGTAAATAATGATCAGATAGCCAATTCCAACAACACCAACATTATCAATTCTCTTGCAGGTAAAGTTGCCGGTGTGAACATCATGCCGTCATCTGGTGCTGCCGGAGCATCTACATTTATTGAAATCAGAGGTTCTACTTCTCTTACCGGAAACAACCAGCCCCTGTTCGTTGTTGACGGTATTCCGATCCAGACAGGTGGAGGTAGTTCGAACGGTGCCGTAGACGGTGTCGCATATTCTGACCGTGCAATAGACCTTAACCCTGACGATATCGAGTCGATGACGGTTCTCAAGGGAGGTGCAGCAACTGCACTTTATGGTTTGAGGGCAAGTAACGGTGTTATCCTTATCACATCGAAGAAGGGTAAAACCGGCAGCAAAATGAAAGTTGATTTTCACTCTTCATATACTATCGACAAATTATCTCAGACCCAGGCACGTCAGAATCAATATGCTCAGGGTTCATCAGCCGGTTATGTCGGATACTATGAATATGCTTATGGGCAGAAATTCAATCATGTTGCTTCGCCTGCTGACGGTCAGCCTTACAGGAACGTATCCTGGGGAGCTCGTCTCGACACCTGTAGCTATACCACTGATCCGTCATGGGTAGCTCCTGACGCAAATATTTTCAATTATGTTTCCATGGATGAGTATCTTGCCAAATGGGACGAAAACGGACGAATTGTAAGTGAGAACGATCCTCTGGCAAACGGGAAACCTGTGAAAACATACGATCCATACGATTTTTTCCGTACAGGTCAGACCTACAATAATTCTCTTTCAATCAGCGGTGGCGGAGAAACAACTACTTATTTCGCATCTCTGTCGAACCAGAAGCAGAATGGTATTATACCCAATAACAGCTTCAACAAAACCACTTTCAAACTTTCAGGTGAAAGCAAGCTGACCAAGAGGCTTACCTCTTCAGCATCAATGACTTTTATGAATAATGCCGGAGACCGTATACAGCAGGGCTCTAACATTTCAGGTGTTATGCTTGGTCTTGTCAGGACTCCTCCGACGTTCAATAATGCTGCTGGCTATAAATTTGCAGACGGCAAGCAGCGCACATACCGTGGTGGTGGTGGTTATGACAACCCTTACTGGACTGCCAATGAGAACATTTATAAAGATGATGTCAACAGACTTATCGGTAACTTCGCGATGATATATGAAGCTGCAGATTGGCTGAGTTTCAGTTATAGGATTGGAACAGACTGGTATTCAAGAGGTTCTAAGGCCTACTGGGCAAAGAATTCATGCGCATATCCTGCAGGTCGTGTAGAAGTATACAGGGATCTGAATCAGGATATCAACTCCGACCTTATTATGTCAATCAAGAAAAGCCTTAGTCAGGATTTCTTCCTTACATTTAACGTTGGCAATAACATGTTTCAGAGTTATTCCAACAGTTCAAGTGGTGTAGCTTCAGGTATTGATATTCCTGATTTTTACAACCTGAGAAACTCATCTTCTGTTACTCCGAGTGAAACCACATATAAGAAAAGGACAGCTGCATTCTTTGGTGATATTGGCTTATCATATAAGAATATGCTCTTCTTAAACGCCACAGGACGTGAAGAATGGTCAACAACAATGCCTGCCGGTGATAATAAATTTTTCTATCCATCAGTTAGTGCCGGCTTTGTCTTTACCGAATTACCGGTACTTAAAGGCAATGATGTATTATCCTTCGGAAAATTAAGGGCTTCATATGCAGTTGTTGCTAACGATGCCGGTGCCTATAATACGACGACATATTATAGTAAGTCAAGTTTTGGTGATGGTTGGACAACAGGGGTAACTTTCCCGTTCCTTGGCAAAAGCGGTTTCTCGCTGAATGACGGTATGGGCAATAACCTTCTGAAACCCGAGCAGATGAAATCATTTGAAGTTGGAGGTGAATTCAGGTTATTCATGAACAGGTTAGCTATTGATATTGCCTACTTCCATAATGAAAACAGCGACCTGCTGCTCTCAGTACCTATTGCTCCGTCAACCGGATTCAGTTCAAAATATACCAACGCCGGTACTATGAAGACGACCGGTGTAGATATCGTTGTTAATGCCACTGTGATCAAGTCGAACGACTTCTCATGGGATCTGACCGTTAACTTCTCTAATCCTAAGTCAATAGTTAAATCCCTGGCATCCGGAGTTGAAAGTATATTCCTCGGAGGCTTCACCGATCCTCAGATCCGTGCAGTTGCCGGTCAGCCTTATCGTTCCATTTATGGTGTGACCAAGCTCAGAGATCCTGCATCAGGTAAACTTATAATCAATGATGAAGCTGGCCTCGAAAGCTGGGATGTTTGGGGTCCGGGCGTTTACGGGTATCCTATGGATGCAACAACTGTTGATAACATGGGATCTGTTCAGCCTGACTGGAGAATGGGTATAACCAACGCGTTTTCATATAAAGGATTCACTCTTACAGGACTTATCGATATCAAGCATGGTGGTAAGATGTGGAACGGAACTCTTGGCGCCATGACCTATTTCGGAACTTCAGCCAATACAGCGAATCGAGATAAGGCTTATGTTCATCAGGGACTTCTTGGTCACCTGAATGCCAACAACGAGATTGTTCACTATGAGGCAGACGGTGTAACAGAAGCAGCTGGCCCTGGTGCAGCAAACACAATTGCCAAAGCTGATGATGAAAACTACTGTTTCTTTAATGGCACAGGCAGCGGCTTTTCAGGCGCATCGGAACCATATATTGAGAGCAGCCAGTTCGTAAGACTAAGGGAAATTACTTTAGCTTATAATGTAAATCCCAGGATACTTAAAGGAACTCCTATTAAATCTCTCAATGTCTATTTTACCGGGAGGAATCTCTGGCTCAAAACACCATATAGTGGAATTGATCCGGAAACCAGCCTTTTGGGTGCAGATAACGGACAGGGTATAGACTACTTCAACATGCCAGGTACCAAAGCTTATACCTTCGGATTAAGGGTAAGTTTCTAACTGTTTGTTTACTATAGAAATAAAAATACAATATACTATGAAAATCAGACATTTAATAAAAGCTGGGACCATATTGCTTCTGATGGTGTTCATCAGTGCATGCGATAAATGGATTGATCCCAAAATAAATGAAGACCCTGACTCCGTAGTTGATGTGCCGTATAATCTTCTCCTGCCGTCTATCGAAGCAAATATAGGCTATGTTCTCGGAGGAATGGATATACGCGGCATAACCGGTATGTGGGTTCAGCATGTTTCAGGTGATGCCCGCCAGGCTTCTACGATGGGAAAGAACTATAAAATCACAGAGGCAGACGTGGATAATGCATGGAGTTCAGCCTACAATGGTTTTATGGAGGATCTCGACGTATTCATCACAAAAACAGGTGATGAAAACCCGCAGGCTCGCGGGGTTGGGAAAGTGCTGCTTGCCTACTCTCTTGGCACAGTTACGGATCTTTGGGGCAATGTTCCTTATTCCGAAGCATTCAAAGGTAATGGAGCGCTGAAACCAAAATATGATTCACAGGAAAGTATCTATACTGCAATTAATACTCTTCTCACGGAAGCTATTGCAGACCTGTCAACAGCTGCTGCAGATAATGCAGTTCCCCTGTCTTCAACTGCTAATGATGTTATCTATAATGGGAACGCAACGAAATGGATCGCTGCTGCACACTCTCTCAGGGCACGTTACGCTTTGCACCTGAGCAATGTTGCAACAGTCGATTATACTGCAATACTTGCCGATTGTGCTGCAGGTATCACAGCTAACGCCAATGATTTTGGTGTTACATTCGGGACTACAGAAGCAAATGCTAACCCTATTTATCAGTTTGACGTTCAGAGAACTGATGTGGCTCCTAGCACTTCCTTCGCTGCCTTTGCAGCCGGAGATCCCCGCCTTGCAGTCTTCACAGATGGCAACTTCGGATCATTTTATGGCTCTATTAACTCACCGGTGCCTTTCATGACATATGTTGAGACAAAATTCATTGAAGCTGAGGCACAGTTGAGAAAATCATCTCCATCACAGGCTGATGCCAATACGGCATATGACGCTGCAGTTACCGCTTCTCTTGCTAAATTTGGAGTAACAGATGCAACCTGGCTTACAGACAATACAACTACTGTTCTTGGTGACAGAACCATCAGGAATATTATTGAGGCCAAATATATTGCATTATTTATGCAGGTTGAAGCATATAATGATTTCCGGAGAACAGGTTATCCTGAACTTACTCCGACTGCAGGTGATGCAGTGCCGGTAAGATACCCGTATGCAACATCGGAAAGACTCTATAATGCTGATAATGTACCTACAGGTGTTTCAATTGATACACCAATTTGGTGGATGGGTGTGACAAAGTAGGTTATAAAAAATAATTTTTGAAAGTGTCCTGATCCAGATCAGGGCACTTTTTTTTACAACCGGTTACAGAATATGGAAAGCTTTAACAGGTCTTCCAGTTTTTCAATATCAATATTTTCCTTCCTTATATATGCTTTTAACTCTTTTTGCTTCTCGGGGAATAAATTGACTAACTGATGCGTGTTTATAAATCTGTGCATCTCCCCGTCTCTTCGTAACCAGTATATTTCAAAGCGGTTCACTTTGAAATTTTCCGGTAGTTTCAGATTGTAGGCACGGCTGCCACTTACAAATCTTGATACCGAGTTCACCCCGTTTGTTTGTGATGTTAAACCCAATGCCCCTGGTTTTCCTTCAGAAATCATTTCACTCTTGTGTTGGACAAAGAAGGATATTCTGGCGTTCAGTACCACTTCGTAAAATCCTTCCCTGAAGGGGACAAAGAGCCTTTTTGAAAGTAAAACAGTATCCACATTCTCAGCTTTTACAAGATCTGACACGTCAGCTTTATAGTAGAAGGTCATCCTCCCGGTAAGAGTGTTATAGTTCATCAATGACCGCGAGAATTCACCTGTCTTGAGACGGACAATTCCGGTATCGAATCTGGGAAGAAGATATTGAGGCAAACCGACGAGTGAATCAGGCTGTCCATAGAGAGACCCGGCAAACATTATGACCATAATACAAGGCATAATAGCTCTGACAATAATGGAGGAATAGTTCTTCATGATGTTATACAGTATTAAATTAAAAGCAGATACAGAACTTGTCATATATAACTGACAAATAAAAATAATTTTCAGGCTTTGCTTTTCCGGCATCCGGATATACTTGTTTTAACTTCAGGTTCTGAGATCCATATTCATAATGGAGTTACTGTCCTGGGTCTAAGATGAAATATTAATATTACCCAAACCTGAGATTAACTCAGAATTGGCATAAGAGAGGATCAGGCACACTTAAGGAGATAGGATATTCTTTTAGTTATTACTTGTTTTAAGGTTCACTATCTCCAGTTTGGTTGTCGTTGCCTTTAACACTTTGATCACAATATCTCCAACACGTATTATATCATTGTTTGCAGGGATGCTTCCGTAATAGAACAGGATCATTCCAGCCAGAGTCTCATAATCATCCTGTTCCGGGAGATGGAGATTATATTTTTCATTAAGATAATCTATCTCCAGACGTCCGGAAAGTACAAATTCATTCCTGCTTATAACTTTTTCTGTCAATTCATTTATATCATGTTCGTCCTCGATATCACCAACAATCTCCTCTAGAACGTCTTCCATTGTAACAATCCCTGAAGTTCCGCCGAATTCATCCACGACGAGAGCTATTTTCTTCTTGTCAGTCACGAACATCTTAAGAAGTTTGTTTGCGGGCATGGTTTCTGGAACTATAGTCAGATCTCTTATTAACGAGCGTATGTCTGATGGTCTTTTGAATATGTCTTTAAGATCGTAATAGCCAATCATATTATCAATGGAATCTTCATAGATCAGGATTCTCGACAGCCTTGTCTCAATGAACTTGTTTTTCAGTTGTTCCACATTGCTGTTGCAGTCCACTGCTTCAATCTCAGTTCTTGGAATCATGCATTCCCTTGTTTTTACTCTTGAAAAATCAAGAGCATTCTGAAAAATCCTGATATTATGATGATCCGGTTCCGATTCTTCTGCACTCTGGCGGCTGAGATTTACCAGGTGATCAAGATCGATCTTGCTGAATACAACATTCTCCTGATTTTTTTCTCCGGTTTTAATGCCAAAAAATATTCTTATAAAGAGATTGGATGCAGCCAGGGTGAACTTGCTTACCGGATAAAATATGAAGAAAAAGAACAGGGTGGGGAGGCTGAAAAATTTCAACAGAAAATTGGGGTACTGAATGAACACTTTTTTAGGAAGAAATTCTGCAAAAAACAGCAGCACGATTGTAGAAAGAAAAGTATTCAGGATGAGAACCAACGCGTCGGAATCAAATATCGAAGCGAGAGGTGGACTCAGAAGGTTCGAAAAGACCAGTCCATAAACCACTATCGCTATATTATTCCCGATCAGCATGGTGGCAAGGTACTGTCCCGGATTATTGGTAAAGAATTTTAATATGTCGGAACCAAACGCTCCCTGTTTTCTGTCAAGTTCGATCCTGAGTTTGTTGGAGGTAATATAAGCGATCTCCATTCCTGAAAAGAACGCGGAAAAGACGATGGCAAGGAAAATGATTACTATTCCGTTCATCCACCAAATTTAATTAATTTTTTCTCAGATTCAGGTACCTCGCTTCGGGAACCTATTGTTCGTCTTTAGGATAAATGGTAGCGTTTACCTTGCTGATCTTACGCTTCTTCAGTTTAGGGTCGGATTCAAAGCCTGTTCCTGTCACTATCTGGTCGGGATTTGTTATTTTGACAAACCGATCTGAATAAATGAGATTTTTACGTTCGTCCCAGTAAAGTACCTCGGTTTCAAGCTTATCGCCCGACTCGTTGACCACTATTACACTGTCTTTCAATTCCCAGAGATTGGTCTTTTTAGTGTATTTCGCGTATTTTGAAGTCACAGTGCCGACGGGATCTTTGTGCCCTTCGTAGAATTGCACATTAATCCCCTGCCGGAATTCGTAGTATGGAGAATCATTGTTATCGTATTCTTCCATTATTGGTGTTTTCAGGATAAGCTGAACGCGGCCTGAATCATTGTAAACGGTTTCATCATTCTTCACTGTAAGCTGAGGTAAATTCATCAGTTCGGATTTTGGGATGACACTGATCTTTTTTTCACAGCAACATAGCAGTGGCAGGATAAGAACTATACTTAAACGGATTAAATTTCTCAATATAAGCGCCTGATACTTTATCAGCATAACGGAAACAACTTTTTTGTTATATATGATTAATCGCATTTCCTCAGGATGAAACAAATATCCCAAAGATTAGGACTGACTCTCATTTTCCTATTTCTATTATTGCCTGATTTTTGAAAAAGGCAGCCGGTTCAAGGTTGCCGGGGTTGAACCTGAAAGATGGCGCATCAGCCTGCTTTTGTCCGGTGAAATATATTGATATTAATGATGTCAGAAAACGAGCAGCACACATGTGTCTAAACCGCATTGTATTCCAGGATATAATTAAGTCCATCAAGCACTATATCAGGCATAAATGTGAGCTGACAATCAATCTTTCCATCAAGAAATTCACCATCACCACCTGTTAATATTATTTTCAGACCACCAATTTTTTTCTCAAACGTGCGAATATACTCATTTATTTCAAATATTATTCCTGAGATCACCCCGGCCAGGATCGCATCCCTGGTGTTTCTTCCCGGGTTTGAGAAATCACCGGAGGCTGCTATAAGAGGGAGTTTCCCTGTAAATTCATGAAGGGCTCTGAATCTGGTTTGCATTCCGGGTGAGATATTCCCTCCAAGATATTTTCCATCCACCAGAAAATCGTATGTAATGGCTGTGCCGGCATCAATCACCAGCACCGGTTGACTGCTGAAAAGACTGAATGCACCCGCGATCCCCGCGATTCTGTCTGTTCCAAGAGTGTCGGGAGTTTCATATTCCATCCCGAAAGGTAATTTCGATCTGTGAGTGAGAATATGGACAAGCGATGTTTTCTCTGTAAGTTTGTCAGTAATGAAATCCGGCAACTCTTTTACTGATGATACTATTGCTTTGTTGAAGAAGAGCGGGTCTATAATTCTGTCCACTGTATGGCTGTCATAGGCATCAGCCCGGATAACCGACTGTTTAAGCCCATTATCGAACAGCGCGAATTTAGTACTGGTATTGCCTATGTCAATTATCAGGTTCATTGATAGCTAAAATGCAAAGGTAAAAAATTCAGGAGATTTGTCTATCAGGGATTAATGAACTTCATCCCTTGATATTATCCTTCATTTCCTCAAATATTCTGATTGCAGCTGTTACCGTACTGATATCAGTTATTGTAAGACTTAGCTTCTCCGATTTCTGTTTCATACTCATCTTCCTCTGTTTCCTGCTCACAAAGCTCATAATTGCTGTGAAGATTGGGCCGCGGTAATATTCGGATTTCTGATCTGAGATGAAATATGCAATCAGCAGGTTGTTTTTAAGTATGATTTTTTCGATACCAAGCCTGGTTGCGATCCATTTGATCTTAACGATATCGATCAGATCTTCAGCAGGACGGGGAATTTTGCCAAACCTGTCGGTGAGCCTTTTCTTGAATTCTTCAAGTGCCGGGGCTGAATCAATTTCATTCAGCTCCTTGTAAAGTCTGATCCTTTCGGAAATGCTTGCAATATATTCGTCGGGGAACATTATCTCGAGATCTGTATCTATCTGGAAATCCCGGGTATATACTTTATCTGGTTTTGCAGTTTCGACGGAAGCAGGTTTGGTTTCAACCGGCATCTGGTCAGCAAATTCCGATTCCCGGAGTTCAAGCAGCGCCTCATTCAGTATCCTTTGATATGTTTCGAATCCGACATCCGAAATGAAACCGCTTTGTTCACCCCCCAACAGATTACCTGATCCTCTGATATCGAGATCCTGCATGGCGATATTAAATCCACTTCCGAGTTCCGCAAATTCTTCGATTGCCTTAAGCCTACGACGCGCCTCGTGAGTGAGTGAAGAAAGGGGAGGAGCTAACAGGTAGCAGAAGGCCTTTTTATTCGACCTGCCAACCCTTCCACGCAACTGATGTAATTCGGAAAGCCCGAAATGATGGGCATCATTGATAAATATTGTGTTGGCGTTGGGAATGTCGAGCCCTGATTCAATAATAGTTGTTCCTATCAGTACGTCATAATCACCCTGGATGAAATCGAACATGACATTTTCAACTTCAGTTCCATCCATCTGACCATGAACTATAGCTGACTTTATATTGGGACAGATCCTTGCAATCTGTTCCTGAACCTGCTTAATGTTTTCAACACGGTTGTGAATAAAAAATACCTGTCCGTTTCTCGAGACCTCATATTCTATTCCCTCCTTGATGATATCCTCGTTATAGCCGTGAAGTTCGGTCGCAATTGGCATCCTGTTTGGAGGGGGTGTGTTTATTATTGACAGATCGCGCGCTCCCATGAGAGAGAACTGGAGCGTCCTTGGAATAGGAGTGGCAGTCAGCGTCAGGGTATCGACGTTCGCCTTCAGCTTCTTAAGTTTATCCTTTACAGAAACTCCGAATCTTTGCTCTTCATCAATAATTAATAAACCAAGATCCCTGAATTTGACATCCTGTCCGGCAAGTTTATGAGTTCCTATAATAATATCTATCTTACCTTCAGCCAGGTCTGCGAGAATCTGTTTCTGTTCAGCAGGTCTTTTATGCCGGCTTATATATTCGATCCGGCAGGGGAACCCTTTTAATCTCGCGGAGAATGTTTTATAATGTTGAAGTGCAAGAATTGTAGTGGGGACCAGCACGGCTGTCTGCTTATTATCCGTTGCTGCTTTGAAAGCTGCCCTTATCGCGATCTCGGTTTTTCCGAATCCCACATCACCGCAGATTAGTCGGTCCATGGGATGATCGACCTCCATATCCTGCTTAACAGCCATAGTAGCTGTCAGCTGGTCGGGTGTATCCTCCCATAGAAATGAAGCCTCCAGTTCACGTTGCAGGTAAGAATCCGGTGAGTAAGAAAAACCGGGAGAACCATGCCGTTTCGCATAAAGGAGTATCAGATCCCTGGCAATGTCCTTTACCCTTGATTTGGTTGCCTGCTTCAGTTTCTGCCAGGCCCCTGAACCAAGTTTATAGATCCTGGGTTCGGAATCATCCTTGCCTTTGTATTTTGATATACGGTGAAGAGAGTGAATTCCAACATAAAGGATATCATTATCCCTGTAAACCAGTTTTATTGCTTCCTGGATCTTCCCGTTCACCTCAATTTTTTCGAGACCTCCAAACCTTCCTATACCGTGATCGATATGGACAACATAATCTCCCGGATTTAATCCGGTAAGCTCTTTCACAGAGATGCTTTCCTTCTTCATGAAGTAGCCCCTGATCCTGAATTTATGATACCTGTCGAAGATCTGGTGATCGGTAAAAACAGCTATTTTAAGATCATGATCAGTGAATCCTCCGTGAAGGTTCAGGTTAAGCGGGATGAAGTGAACATCAGGATTAATCTCAGAGAAGATATCCCGGAGTCTGTCGATCTGCGAAGTGCTTTCCGAAATAATATAAGTGCTGTAACCCTCATTATTATTCGTAAGGAGCTTTCCGGTAAGGAGTTCAAAGTTTTTATTAAATACCGGCTGGGGTTCGGTTCTGAATTCAAATTGAGCTCCTGCCTCAAAAAGGCTCCTCCTTCCGAATTCAGCAATTTTGAATTCCCTGCAACGATCGATGAATTTATGTCCCGTCATTACCGTATCTTTCTTGCCGGATATCTGGCCGGTATCTTCCCTCTCCTGTGTCTGTGCAAATATATTATTGATTTTCTCCCTGATATAATCGGCATCATCCAACCATATCATGGAAGACGGAGGAAGGAAGTCAGTGAATGCATCATTTACCTCCTCAATTGACAGATCCTGTATATTAGGAATTATGGATACCTGCTTATGAGCGTCTGTTGACAGTTGGTCATCGGTATTAAAAGATCTGATAGTTTCAACCTCCTCTCCGAAGAAATCAATTCTGTAAGGCTTGTCGGCAGAATAGGAAAAAACATCGGCAATGCTCCCGCGCATTGCATATTGCCCGGGCTCATAAACAAAATCTGTGCGTTCAAAATTATATTCATGAAGCATCTCCTCCAGAAATTCCAGAGACAGTTTATCTCCCTTGCTTATATTGAAGGTGTTTTTTTTAAGACTTCGCCTGCTGATCACCTTTTCCATGACCGATTCGGGATACGTCACAATGATCCCTTTCCTCTTACCGGATGCCAGGAAATTAAGGACTTCAGTTCTGAGAACAATATTCGCTGGTTCGGTTTGTTCATACTGCACCGATCGCTTATACGTGGAAGGGAAGAAAAACAGGGAATCTTCATCCAGCAGGGTGATAAGATCGTTATAGAAATATGCTGCATCCTCCTTCTCCGGGATCACAACAAGGTGCATGGTCTGCGTCCTGGAGTAGACTGCAGCCATAATAATCGATTTGGCTGAAGATGTCAGTCCTTCCAGCCTTATTGTTTTTATACTGTCCCTGCCAACTGATTCAATAACTTGCGGAAGTATGGGGTGGCTGAAGTATTGCTGTATGAAAATGTTTTCTTTCATCATTATTTTCAGGCGGCAAATTTACATATAAAAGAAGTATCCCCGGTGTAAAATCAATTAACGACGACATGTAAAAACAATTTACGCTTGGGTTTTTAATAATATCCTAAAACTCAGAATAACAGGTGATAATGTGTTTGGCATGAAAATGGATTATTTATTTAAATTGCCGGTAGATTTTAGTGATCTGCCTTTTTGGAGCTTTTGTTCTGTGGAGAACTGGACCAGCTGAAAAATAAGCCCGGTCTCTCTGAGATTATGGGCATTAACAGATTAATCCCTGTATTTGGATAAGGTTAATTGGATTGTAAACAGTTAATAAAGTATAAACAATATGTTAAGGAACTACTTGAAGACAGCAATTAACAGGATAGTGAAGAATAAGTTTTTTTCGCTGATTAATATTGTGGGACTGGTTCTGGGAATAACAGTTTCCCTTCTTATTCTTATGTATGTCGTTAATGAACTCAGCTATGAAAACTTTCAGTCCAAAAGAAAAAACATATACAGGATTACGTTATTATGGGGCACATCTGAAAATATTATGAAATTTGCCGGAGCCATGCCTGCACTTGCGGATGCGCTCAATACCAGGTGTCCGGAAGTGGAGGTTGCTGTCAGGATACGGAAAATCAACGATGGTGTTCTTAAAACAGAAGGGAATCAGGAATTCAGGGAAGATAACATGTTCTTCGCTGACAAGGATGTTTTTAAAATATTTTCGTTATCATTTCTTGAAGGTTCGAAAGAAAATGCTCTTGATGCGCCTTTTTCGGCAGTAATATCGAAAAGTGAAGCCGTGAAGTATTTTGGTAATTCAGATCCTATTGGAAAGAAATTAACTTTCAGGGATCATCCGCTGGAGATAAGAGGTATTATTGATGATGTTCCTGCAAATACTCATTTCCGGTGTGAAATACTTGTTTCCTATTCCACACTCAGATCTTTGGGAGAAGTCCCCGATAAACCATGGAATCAATGGGGTAGTGATCTGACATATATTCTTTTAAAAGATAAAAGTTCAACAGAGGCTATAATTCCGGTGCTAAATGGGATACTATTACAAAATGTCGGGGAATGGATGGCTTCAAGACTGAAATTTGAAATCCAGCCTCTTACGCAGGTACATTGGGCCTCAGATACACTGGGAGACATAGGATCAAAAGGAAATAAAGCTTACGTTTTTGTATTTCTTTCGGCAGCGATACTTATCCTGACCATAGCCTGCTTTAATTTCCTTAATCTTTCAATAACCCAGTATCTGGGAAGAATGACCGAGGTTGCCATCCGTAAAACAGCCGGAGCCAAAAGAATTCAGCTGATTTTCCAGTATCTGACTGAAACAATTCTGATAGTCGTAATTTCAGCTGTTGCTGCTGCGTTGCTTTTTGATCAGTTCTACCTTAATCTATATTCTTATCTGAACACAGCATATGTGATAAAAGGACATCATTTTATGTTTCTTTCAGCCATGGTTCTGGCAATTATTCTCATTGTCGGTTTCATTGCGGGAAGTTATCCTGCAATTTTCATTTCCAGAATGAAACCAATTGATATCCTCCGTAAAGAAACCAACGGGATGAACGGCAGACTGACTTTCAGAAAAATCCTGATCATGTTTCAGTTTGCTATTTCTTTCATACTTCTTGCCGGAACGATCATCATTTACAGACAGCTTAATTATGTGAAACATACTGACCTTGGTTTTAACAAGGAGGATGTTCTGATGCTCAACTTTCCAGGAATGGATAAGGAGAACTCCAAAAAATATGATATCCTGAGAGATGAATTCCTTAAAAACCCAAATATACGGTACGTTTCAGGTGCATATACTTTGCCCGGAATAAACAGCAGGATGAACTTCGGAGTTACTCCAGCGGGAATGAGTCCTGATAATTCTGTCAACCTTCAGGCGCTGCCCGCTGATTTCGGTTTTGTAAAGTCTCTGGACCTTCAAATTATTCAGGGACGTGATTTTTCACGCGATTTTATTACTGACCGTTTCGGGAGTGTCATTCTCAATGAGACGGCAGTGAGAGTGTTTGGACTGAATAATCCGGTTGGAACCAGACTGATGATTCCGGGCGATGATTATAAAAAAGGGGTCACGGTTATAGGTGTTGTAAAAGACTTTCATATTGCATCCTATCATGAAAAAATAAATCCAATGCTGATTTTTATTAACCCGGCGATGTTTCAGACCATAGTACTGAAGATTAACCCCGGTAACACTACCGAGACCCTGGCATATGTTAAAAAAGTCTGGAATGCCGCATTGCCGGGAATTGATCTGAACTACAAATATCTAAAAAGTGAATATGATAATCTGTACAGCACTGAAGAAAAAAGCAGTCGTGTCCTGACATTCTTTACAATGCTTGCCATCTTTATTTCATGTCTTGGATTGTTTGGATTTGCATCCTTTGTCACTGGCAAGAGAATCAAGGAGATAGGTATCAGAAAAGTTCTCGGAGGGAGGTCTGCCGGAATATCTATACTGCTCTCGCGACAATTCATAATATGGATACTGATCTCAGGACTTATAGCCTGTCCTGTCTCATACATGCTTATAAACAAATGGCTTGGAAATTTTGCATTTCACGTAAAAATTGAATGGTGGATATTTGCTGCCGCTGCAATTTTTGAGTTTGCAATTGCCACGCTTACAGTTACTCTGCAGACTTTGAATGCAGTCACGCGAAATCCTGTAGAAGCACTGAGATATGAATAACTCTTTCAGATCCTGTCTGGTATGATTGTAATACGATGTCCGGTCAAATCAGATTCTGACATACAGTGTTAAAAACTTGTACAAAATGGTCAAATGCTTTTACAACCGTTCGGTTTATTGAGTTGTAATTGATTGTATTGCAATTGCATGCTAAAATGGCATGATTATAGTGGGCTGGTTTTTAGACTCAACTCCGGGTTATATTGTATTGAATCCTGAAGTTGGGAGGCGTTCTTTTGACCCGGATATGGACTGAAAAAATTAATATTCAGGCGAAGAAAATTTGAACTGATAATATTAATGATACTACGAAGATGAAACTTTTGAAAATGTCATGGAGAAGGCTATTCAATAAAGGGGAGCATTCAATAACCCGTATAATATCTCTGGCAGCTGGTCTGGCTTTTGGATTGCTGCTTTTATCGGAGGTATTTTATTATCGCAGTTTTGACAGTTTCTATCCCGATGCAGACCGCATTTATGTGGTTTCGGAGAACTTTAAAGTGGACAAGGCAGCTGAAAAACTGACCTCCGCGTATACAGTAAGCGGAGCCATTGCACCGGGATTAAAAGCAGAAGTTCCCGGTATTGAGCATGCAACACGTCTGAACAATCTTGGACCATCTGTCTTTTATACTGAGGATAAAAAAAGCTACCGGGGAGTGTTCTCGCTTGCAGATGAGAATATATACGATGTCTTACCGCGGCCAATGGTTGCCGGAAATCCGAGAGAAATACTCAAGAGCAAAATGACCTGTATGGTATCGAGCAGAATTGCAGAAATGATCGGTGGTGATGTAATTGGGAAAGTCATTGAATTAAAAGAGTATCCGAATAAAAAGCTTACAATTGGTGGAATATTTAAAGAGTTGCCTGAAAACACGAACTACAGGTATGATGTACTTATTTCAATGGTCTCCATCAGCCAGTTTATGTGGGATGGGACTGAAAACTGGCTGGGAAACGATCGCTATTTTGCCTGTGTTAAGATGGCGCCTGGAGTTGATCCTGAAAGTCTGGCTCCGGCTGTTCGCAAAATGCAGGAAGTACACCAGGATATCGGGCGCCTTGAAAAGATACAACAGGGCATGGTTCTTAAATATGGTTTCCGCCCGATCAAGAAGATCCATGCCGATGAAGTTAAGGATATGATAATTATCCTGACATCCATTGCATTTGCTGTCTTACTGGTTTCTTTACTGAATTATATTTTGCTGACTTTAAGCGCGTTGGTAAACAGGGCTAAATCCTCTGCTATTTATAAAACATGTGGCGCCAGGGCTGCAAACCTTAAGCTCATGATTTTCGCGGAGACAGGAATGTTATTTTTAATTGCGCTTTTTGGAGCCTTCCTTATCATATTCATACTCAAACCACTGGTTGAGGCACAAATAGGACATAATCTGTCTGCCGCTCTGAATCCGTATGTAGTAATTCCGTTGCTTATTTCCATTGTGCTGATTGTAATAGTTATAAGTTATCTGCCTGGACGTTTCTTCGCGAATATTCCGGTAGCTACAGTTTTTCGCAGTTATCGTCAGAAGGGTAATAAATGGAAGCTGGCGCTGCTCTCATTTCAGTTTGCTGGTGCAACATTCATCCTGACAGTACTTGTTATAGTAACCCTTCAGTACGACAAACTAAGAAATGCTGATCATGGATATAGTTCGGGAGGAGTTTATTTTGCCTCCACAAGCGGAATACCCGGTAGTAAACTTTCAACTGTACTGAACGAGCTCAGCGCTGTTCCACAGATCCAAACAGTTGGTTTAGGGATTGCTGTTCCGACAGAAGATGCATCAGGCAACAACGTTTCTTTGCCGAATGAACAAAAAGAGCTGTTCAATGTGGCTGATTTTTACTGGATTGATGAAAACTATTTTTCAATACTTAATATTCCTGTCTCTTCCGGATCCAATTTCTCCGCGGAATCATCTGTCCCGGAGGATTTTCTTATCAGCCGTAAAGGAGCAGATATGATAATTCTCAATAGTGGTTGGAAAGATGGGGTACTTGGAAAACAAATTACCCTGAGTGAACACGGGACACATACTATACGTGGCGTTTTCCCTGATTTTGTTATAAATTCCCTGGCAAATCCCCAGCGTCCTGTTATGTTTTCTTACTTACCTGATGATAAATTTCAGGCAATGATTGAGAAGAATCCTGCTTTCTCATGCTATATACTGGTAAAGGCCCAGAAAGGGGCAGAATCCGGGATGATGAAGATGATTACAGACATCTTGAATAAGAATTTGCCATATCAGGATGCAGTTGTGAAAAGCCTTGAAAGCGAAAAGATTAACCGTTATTCCTCAGAGAAAGGATTCCGAAATGCGATGTTTGCAGGGAATGTGGTTATTCTGCTCATCACATTGATGGGATTAATTGGTTATACAGTTACTGAGGTTTCGCGTCGCAGCAAGGAACTGGCCATAAGAAAGATCAGTGGAGCGAGATTATCCGACATTCTGAGGATTTTCATAAAGGACCTTGAGTTCATAGCCATCCCTGCAGTTTTTATCGGGCTGACAGGAGCATGGTTTATTGCAGGTAAATGGATGGAAAACTTTGCTGCAAAAATGCCGCTTCACTGGGGAATTTTTGCCATATGCAGCCTCTTTATATTGTTGTTCATTGCTTTGATCTCTACGTTTAATTATATAATTATTGCTAATAAAAATCCTGTTAAGTCGCTGAGGTATGAATAATCATAGAACATTCACCCCCAACCCCTTGGGAGGGGGCTTTTAGTCAACCAGTATTTCAGGCAGTAACTGCAAGTCCCTCCTGGGGGATTTAGGGGTGTCCCAAAACAAAAGTGAGGATCTACTTCAGATGAAACAGGGCACAGAGCACAGGGCGCAGGGCACAGATCGGAACGTAGTGGAGATCCAGCCCGAAGCGTCTGGAGCACATGGCACATGGCACATGGCACATGGCACAGAGCACAGAGCACAGTATGGTTAAGAGATATTTCAGGGCTTAACTTTTATCTTCTGCCTTTTATCTTTTGTCTTTTGTCTTTAGCGTGAGCAGCAACTGCAAATCCTCCCCAAAACAAACCCGGGAGTATCTTCCGTATAATCTCAACAGATCTGAATCTTCACACGCTATTCTGATCTATTGAAATGTGAATCATTATTGATCCTTTGAAGATCCTTCCATTTATCTTATTTTTATGGCAAAAGTAATTTTATGCTCGTTTTCAAATTTGGAGGTGCATCTGTCAGAGACAGAGACGCGATAAGAAATGTGGCAAAAATTGTTGCAGGTGAACATGATAACCTGGTTATTGTCGTTTCGGCTTTTGGTAAAACCACAAATGCACTTGAAAAGGTGCTCAAATCCTGGATAAAGGGAGATCCGGTATTCAGCGATCATCTTGACGAAATCTATCGATATCATGAAACTGCAATTGCAGAGCTGGGGATGAAAGGAAGTGAAGTATCGGTCAATATTGCCAATTCATTCGCAAAACTGAAGGAATACCTGGCAGAGTGGAGCAGAGGTAAATATGATTTCGAATATGATCAGGTAGTCTCCTATGGCGAGATCTGGTCTACCATTATAGTGGCAGGGTTCCTGAAACAGGAACTGAGTGATGTGGAATGGATAGATATCAGGGGGAATCTTCTTACTGATGACCGGTACAGGGATGCAAACATTCTTTGGAACGAAAGCAAGGTGAGGATAAGAAAGATCTTCGATTTCACCCGGGAACGGATATTTGTCACACAAGGCTTTATTGGGAGCACTATTTCCGGACAGACCACCACTTTAGGGCGTGAAGGATCTGACTATACTGCAGCCATAATTGCCAATATGCTTGACGCGGAAAAGGTTGTTGTATGGAAGGATGTTCCCGGAATACTCAACGCTGATCCAAAATGGCTCTCTGATGCTAAAAAACTTGATGAAATATCATACAAGGAAGCTGTCGAAATGACTTTCTCGGGCGCAAAAATTATTCACCCGAAAACCATCAAACCGCTGCATAATAAAAGTATACCGCTTCATGTCAGGTCGTTTGTTAATCCCGGTGAGTCCGGCACTATTATTAAGGCTGATGCAGAGCTGAAGGAACAGATGCCGGTCTTTATCCGGAAAGAGGATCAGTTACTGCTATCCATATTACCCAAGGACTTTTCATTTGCCATGGGTGAAAACCTCAGCCGTATCTTTAACTCTTTCAAGCTGCATGGCATACGGGTTAATCTTGTGGAAGCCAGTGCAGTCAGCATAGATGTCTGCATAGATGATGAACGTCCGAAAGTGGAATCGCTTATCACAGATCTTAATCACGAATTTACAATAGTGTATAACGAGCGGGTGGAAATGTTGTCGATCAGGCATTATACTTCAGGATCTGTGTCGAGGATTACAACAGGAAGAGATATTCTCCTGGAACAACGTACCCGCAGCACTGTCCGTTATGTGGTCAGAGCAGATTGATTTAATAATTATCTGCTCCACCCCCGCAACATGGTACTATGTACTTACATCTTTTTATCTGTCGAACAGGAGCCTTTGTCCGCGGTGATTATCATCAATTTTCCCATTATCAAAAACGATGTTCCCGTTTATAATTGTTTTGATAACCCTTGATCTGAACCCGGCTCCCTCAAATGGTGACCATCCGCACTTATACAGAATATTTTCCTTTGAAACTGTCCATGGAGCATCGGGGTTGACAAGACAAAGATCTGCCTTGAATCCTTCTCTTATAAAACCTCTTCCCTTAATATTAAATAGTATTGCCGGGTTATGGCACATTTTCTCAACAATTTTCTCTAGGCTGATCATTTTCTTATGCCACAATTCCATCATGGCAACGAGAGAATGCTGAACAAGCGGCCCCCCTGACGGGGATTTGAAATAGCTGTTTGATTTCTCTTCAATTGTATGAGGTGCATGATCAGTGGCAATTATATCAATCCTGTCACTATTGACAGCCTCAAGCAATGATTCTCTGTCGAATTTGGTTTTTATAGCCGGGTTCCATTTCATCAAGTTACCGAGTCTATCGTAATCAGAATCGTCAAACCAAAGGTGATGAATGCAAACCTCGGCTGTTATCCTCTTATCAGCGAGCGGAATATCATTTCTGAAAAGCTTTATTTCATCCGCGGTTGAAAGGTGGAAAATATGAAGTCTTGTATTGTATTCCTTTGCAAGGTTTACAGCGTGAGATGAAGAAATGAAACAGGCTTCCCTGCTTCTGATGACAGGATGCAGACGGACTGGAACATTCTCCCCGTAGATCTTTCTTTGTGCCTCAGTGTTCTTTCTGATGGTAGGTTCATCTTCACAATGTGCCGATATTGGCATATGGGCAAATCTGAACAGGTCGCGGAGTGCATTCTCATTGTCGACAAGCATGTTCCCTGTGGAAGATCCCATAAATATCTTAATACCGCAAACTTTCAGCGGATCAGCTTTTAATACTTCATCAAGATTGTCATTGGTGGCTCCGATAAGGAAAGAGTAGTTTGTAAGTGATTTTTCAGCGCCAAGCGAATATTTTTCTTCAAGCAATCCTGTGGTTATTGTCTGGGGAACTGTATTTGGCATATCCATGAAAGAGGTGATTCCCCCGGCGACAGCTGCCCTTGATTCAGAAAAAATATCCCCTTTGCGGGTCAAACCTGGTTCCCTGAAATGGACCTGATCATCAATTATTCCAGGGAGAAGAAACATCCCTTCAGCATTGATTATTTTTACACCAGAGGATATGTTCCAGGTATCGGCATCACCGATAGAAGATATTATCTCATCATTTATCAGGACATCACCGAAGAAGATTTTTCCCTCGTTTACGATCCTGGCATTTTTGATCAATAGACTGCTCATTCCTGCTTCAACTCTATGAACCTTTAATTTGTAACATGTAAATCTCAGAGGGACAGCATGCTCAGGTCAGATTTTTTCGATCTGTCTGTTCGGATATTTTGTAAAGGCACTCCTGAGCTTCATTTTCAGTACCCCCCAGAGCGCCTCATTGAATATGCCTCCGTTCATTTTTGATGATCCCATCTTTCTGTCTGTGAAAATGATCGGGACCTCAACAATCCTGAACCCGAGTTTCCATGCTGTAAATTTCATCTCGATCTGAAAACCGTATCCGACCGACCTTATTTTCTCAGTTTGAATGCTCTCAAGAACTTTACGGCTGTAGCAGACGAAACCGGCGGTTGTATCCATAATCAACATACCTGTAATCTTTCTGACATAAATTGATGCACAATATGACATCAAAACTCTGGAGAGAGGCCAGTTGACAACATTTACACCACTTATATAACGCGAACCAATAGCAACATCGGCTCCTTTTTCGCTACATTCCTTATATAACCTGATCAGATCTTTCGGATCATGTGAGAAATCGGCATCCATCTCATAAATAAATGAGTAGTCGCGATCCAGGGCCCACTTGAAGCCTGTAATATAGGCAGTGCCCAGGCCCAGCTTTGCTTCTCTTTCTATAAGATAAATATTGTTGTTGGAGATCTGCATCTTTTTTACAAGGGCTGCAGTACCATCAGGCGAATTATCATCAATAATCAGGATGTCAAATCTTATAGGGAGTGATATTATGGAGGATACAATAGATTCTATGTTCTCTTTCTCCCTGTAAGTTGGTATTATAACTAAGTTGGACATGAAGCCGAAAAATATCTGCTAAAATATGCAAATTCATCAGATTGCGAGGTATTCTGATAATTATTTGTTTTGAGCCGGCATTCTTCCTGGAATATTTAAAAAACACAACTGACATTATGCGCTTATGTTTCACCCGGTTTTTATTTTTTATCTTTGAGCGGGTTGTATAATGTCCAAGCAGACAGCAGAAGGTGATTAGCGACATGATGTCCTTCAGGAGGAACATATTGTCAAATGATTACAGGTTTTTATTTCTGGTTTTGCTGGCCGGATGGTTCCTGTTAAACCTGATTCAGGCTGTTTATACAGAAGTAATTAGTGATGAAGCTTATTACTGGATTTATGGCAGGAATCTCGACTGGGGTTTTTTTGACCATCCTCCGATGGTCGGTCTGATGACACATATAAGTTCATTGTTTTTCAGAGGAAATCTTGGTCTGAGGATGGCGACAGTGGTCCTTCAACCAATCTGTTTGTTTCTGATATGGCGAATCATTGATGAAAAGAAACCAGACAGATATAAGGTGTTGTTCTTTTTCATGATCGCTTCATCGGTTTGCCTCTTTGATGCTTATGGTTTTTATACAACTCCGGATTCTCCACTGTTGTTTTTTTCTGCCCTCTTCCTTTGGTCATATAAGGTTTTTCTTCATAAGGCAGACTGGAAAGCTGTCAGTTTTCTTGCTGTGGCAATGGCCGGACTGGTCTACAGTAAGTATCAGGGGTTACTCGTAATCTTTTTCATCATCCTGTCTGATCTCAGGCTTCTGCGGTCGGGACACTTCTGGATCGCCATAGTGGTTGCTGTGTCATTTTATTCACCACATATACTGTGGCAGATAATCCATCATTATCCGACAATAAAATACCACCTTATTGATCGGCCTGAAGGTTTCAGGTTTCTCCATCTTGTCGAATTTCTTCCAAATCAGCTTATAGCTTTAAATCCGGTTATCCTGTGCACAGCGATATATATAATTGTTAAGGAGAAGATTGAAGACAAATTCATAAGGGGATTGTGTTTTGAGATTGCCGGTTTCATTGGGTTTTTCTGGCTGGCTTCATTCAGGGACCATGTAGAACCTCAATGGACAATCGCCGCAGCTATACCGATGATCATTATTATATATGAGAGGAGCCTTGCATCGGATAAAATGCGCTGTTTTCTGATCAAAGGTCTGGCGCCATTTATAATTCTGATTTTTGCAGCCCGCGTTCTTCTTATGACTGACCTGCCTCTTGTGAAAAATCTTGGGTATGCAGGAAGGGAGGAACGGTATAAGTTTATCAGATCTGTGGCAGGAGATCTTCCGGTTATTTTTCCAGGGTCTTATCAGAAACCATCGCTTTACACATTTTTTACCGGGCATGAAGGATTTGGATTAAGTTTATTGGTTGGCAGGAAAACTCAGTTTGATATTATGCATGCCGAATCCAGGCTGCACGATAAACCGGCATTTATTTATAATTATGCCGGAGACGGGTCTGTTCTTTATCAAAAGGGGGATATTAAATTCAAAGGATATTTTACCGATAGTCTTCAGACGGTTAACGGTATAATTATCAAATCAGAGAGATTTAAAAGACGTGTCTGTCGGGGAGACACTTTGAATTTGCATCTATCTTTGAAGAATCCTTACATGTTTGATATTGATTTCCATCACCGGCAGTTCCCTGTGTCCTTCCAGGCGGCTTTTGTCCGTGGCAAGCAGGTAAGGTTATATCCCGTCGAACCAGATAGGGCAGTTGATATGCTGCCCTCCGGAGGTTTGATCTATAGACAGTTCATTGTAAGAGTTCCTGATATCCCTCCCGGAGATTATGTCTTCGGAATCTCCCTGAAAACATCTGTAGGTCCGACATTTAACGATTCATTCAATACTCTAGCCATAAAAGAAAGATGAATGCAGACACCCTTCTTTTCAGATTTATAAGGTTCTGTATCGTGGGGACTTCTGGTATGCTGATTGATTTCGGAATCACATGGCTTTTGAAGGAAAAGGCAGGAATGAACAAGTATATTGCCAATTCATTCGGATTTATTCTTGCTGCTTCTTCCAATTATCTGCTTAACCGTTACTGGACTTTTCACAGCTGCGACAGTCAGATAGTGACACAATATTTCGAGTTCATTCTTGTCTCCCTTGCCGGGCTTGGGATTAATAGCCTGATTATTCTGCTGTTTTCAGAAAAAAACAGGATAAATTTTTATCTAGCTAAACTCTTTGCTATAGTGGTAGTTATGCTCTGGAATTTTGTAATAAATTCCCTTTTAACATTCAGGTAGGATAATTTTTTTTCAACTTCCTTTTGGAAATATCAGATCAGTTTTTAACTTCGCAGCCGCTTTAACAAAGTGTTTTTTGACAGGGAGGCAGGGAAAAGATGAAGTCGGGAATGTTACTCCGGCGAAGCATAAAGAAAGATGAAAAAAAATCATTTTTTATTTGCAGGTAATTTTTGAAGCGTTATCTTTGTCGTCCCAAAAGCAAAATAAAGAGTGACCCTGGCAACGGGGATAACTCAAGAGGGAAAAAGTTCTTTGAAATTATGAAGTAAAAAACCAGGCGAGATATGACAGATCTCGTCAGATACTTGTTAGTATTAAGAAAGAGACCTAGGATTGATTTTGTAAAGAGATTTAAGAATAAATTTTTACAATGAAGAGTTTGATCCTGGCTCAGGATGAACGCTAGCGGGAGGCTTAACACATGCAAGTCGAGGGGCAGCACAGGTAGCAATACTGGGTGGCGACCGGCGCACGGGTGAGTAACGCGTATGTAACCTACCTTGTACAGGGAGATAGCCCGGAGAAATTCGGATTAATATCCCATAATTATATTGAGAGGCATCTTTTGATATTTAAAGCTACGGCGGTACAGGATGGGCATGCGTAACATTAGCTAGTTGGTAGGGTAACGGCCTACCAAGGCGACGATGTTTAGGGGTCCTGAGAGGGTGATCCCCCACACTGGTACTGAGACACGGACCAGACTCCTACGGGAGGCAGCAGTGAGGAATATTGGTCAATGGGCGCAAGCCTGAACCAGCCATCCCGCGTGAAGGAAGACTGCCCTATGGGTTGTAAACTTCTTTTCCAGTGGAATAAAATGCTTTACGTGTAAGGCACTGAAGGTACTCTGGGAATAAGCATCGGCTAACTCCGTGCCAGCAGCCGCGGTAATACGGAGGATGCGAGCGTTATCCGGATTTATTGGGTTTAAAGGGTGCGTAGGCGGATTAATAAGTCAGTGGTGAAAACCTGCAGCTTAACTGTAGAACTGCCATTGATACTGTTAGTCTTGAGTACGGTCAAGGTAGGCGGAATGTGTAATGTAGCGGTGAAATGCTTAGATATTACACAGAACACCGATTGCGAAGGCAGCTTACTGGGCCATTACTGACGCTGATGCACGAAAGCGTGGGGAGCGAACAGGATTAGATACCCTGGTAGTCCACGCCGTAAACGATGATCACTCGCTGTTGGCGATACACAGTCAGCGGCTAAGCAAAAGCATTAAGTGATCCACCTGGGGAGTACGGCCGCAAGGCTGAAACTCAAAGGAATTGACGGGGGCCCGCACAAGCGGAGGAACATGTGGTTTAATTCGATGATACGCGAGGAACCTTACCTGGGCTTAAATGCAGAGTGCATTCCTGTGAAAGCGGGATTCCCTTCGGGGCTCTTTGCAAGGTGCTGCATGGTTGTCGTCAGCTCGTGCCGTGAGGTGTCGGGTTAAGTCCCATAACGAGCGCAACCCTTATCGTTAGTTGCCAGCGGGTCATGCCGGGAACTCTAACGAAACTGCCGGTGTAAACCGTGAGGAAGGTGGGGATGACGTCAAATCAGCACGGCCCTTATGTCCAGGGCTACACACGTGTTACAATGGCCGGTACAGAGGGCAGCTACCTGGAGACAGGATGCGAATCTCGAAAGCCGGTCTCAGTTCGGATCGGAGTCTGCAACTCGACTCCGTGAAGCTGGATTCGCTAGTAATCGCGCATCAGCCATGGCGCGGTGAATACGTTCCCGGGCCTTGTACACACCGCCCGTCAAGCCATGGAAGTTGGGGGTACCTGAAGTCCGTAACCGCAAGGAGCGGCCTAGGGTAAAACTAGTGACTGGGGCTAAGTCGTAACAAGGTAGCCGTACCGGAAGGTGCGGCTGGAACACCTCCTTTCTGGAGAAAATCAATCTTTAGTTGTTATCCGATGGAAAATGGATGCAACAGCATATCTGCCTGGAATACTTCATTATCTATAACAAGTTGGATCCGGCTTTTCTGATCTGAAAATGATCCGAAAAGCTGATCTTAACCTGTATCCGGAACCCGGATTTGAATAGTCCCGTAGCTCAGTTGGTTAGAGCGCTACACTGATAATGTAGAGGTCCGCGGTTCAACTCCGCGCGGGACTACTTAGACCAATGTAGCCTCGGCGACGGAGGTATATTCCTGAGATGCATAAAGTATTAAATATTTCAAAAATGCTTTAAGATTCAAAGGAAACAGGGTGGAACTAGCACATTTGGCGCGAGCATGGCACAGAATGCAAGACCAATGGTTCAACACCCCGGAGTTTTTTTAATAGATTTGGGGAATTAACACATTTGGCCAGAGCATGGCGCCACAGCGCCAGGGCCAATGGTTCGACTACCCGGAGTTTTTTTAATAGATCTGGGGAATTAGCTCAGTTGGCCAGAGCACCTGCCTTGCACGCAGGGGGTCAAGGGTTCGACTCCCTTATTCTCCACCAGAGGTAATCGCAACCTTAATAGCGAAACTGTTCATTAAAAGACTGAAGGAAATTGGCAAATGGGCCAGAACATCACGTTAAAGTGACGATCAGGGGTTCGACTCCCTTATTATCCACTATTGCCTTCTCAAGCCAAAAGCGGCGGGAGGCATTCCGAAAGAGCAAAAGCTGAAAGGAGTGATCCTGAAAGCGATGCTATGAGGAAGAAGTTCTTTGACATGTTGGAAACGAGAAGTTAATAAAATAATAATAATACTCAAGAAAGTAAATAAGAGCGTATGGTGAATGCCTAGGCTCTCAGAGGCGAAGAAGGACGTGACAAGCTGCGATAAGCTGCGGGGAGGAGCAAATATCCGATATATCCGCGGATTTCCGAATGGGGCAACCCGGTACGTTGAAGACGTACCATTCCGATTAGTCGGGAAGCTAACCCGGAGAACTGAAACATCTTAGTACCCGGAGGAAAAGAAAACAAAAGTGATTCCCTTAGTAGTGGCGATCGAACGGGGAATAGCCCAAACCGATAACGTTTTGGCGTTATCGGGGTTGAAGGACCAGTATAAAAGGAAAGCATATAAATGGAATATTTCTGGAAAGTTAGGCCATAGAGGGTGAAAGTCCCGTACATGTAAATATGCGATTCATAACTGGTATCCTGAGTAGGTCGGGACACGAGAAATCCTGATTGAAACTGCCGGGACCATCCGGTAAGGCTAAATACTTCTGAGAGACCGATAGTGTACCAGTACCGTGAGGGAAAGGTGAAAAGTACCCCGAACAGGGGAGTGAAATAGTACCTGAAACCGTGCGCTTACAAGCGGTCGGAGTCCTGACAAGTCGGGATGACGGCGTGCCTTTTGCATAATGAGCCTACGAGTTACACCTCTCTAGCAAGGTTAAGACTTTAAGAGTTGGAGCCGAAGCGAAAGCGAGTCTGAAAAGGGCGTATAGTTAGAGGGGGTAGACGCGAAACTTTGTGATCTATCCTTGGTCAGGCTGAAGTTCCGGTAACACGGGATGGAGGGCCGAACTAGTTGACGTTGAAAAGTCTTTGGATGAACTGAGGATAGGGGTGAAAGGCTAATCAAACTGAGAAATAGCTCGTACTCCCCGAAATGCATTTAGGTGCAGCCTCGTGGTGAGTCTTGCAGAGGTAGAGCTACTGATAGGGCTAGAGGGCTTCACCGCCTATCAACCCCTGACAAACTCCGAATGCTGCAAGATATACACGGGAGTGAGCCTGCGGGTGCTAAGGTCCGTGGACGAAAGGGAAAGAACCCAGACCATCAGCTAAGGTCCCAAAATATATGCTAAGTTGGTTAAACGAGGTGCGACTGCATTGACAGCTAGGATGTTGGCTTGGAAGCAGCCATTCATTTAAAGAGTGCGTAACAGCTCACTAGTCGAGCGGTTGTGCGTGGATAATAATCGGGCATAAGCATATTACCGAAGCTATGGACTACTGACGCTAAATGTCAGTATTGGTAGGGGAGCATTCCAGTCGGCGTAGAAGAAGTATCGTAAGGTATTTTGGAGCGTCTGGAAAAGAAGATGTAGGCATAAGTAACGATAATGAGGGTGGGAAACCCTCACACCGAAAGACTAAGGTTTCCTGATCAACGCTAATCGGATCAGGGTTAGTCGGGTCCTAAGGGTAAGCCGAAGGGCGATCTCGATGGACAACTGGTTAATATTCCAGTACCACCGTGTACTGCGAAGGGGAGACGGAGGAGTGAAAGATCCGCGTACTGACGGAATAGTACGTTAAAGGGTGTAGTTATATCATGGGGTTAACAGCTTTGTGATGATGAACCTGAAAGTACCATGAGCCTTCGGGCAAGTGGATAGTGATCCTAAGCATACTTCCAAGAAAAACCTCTAAGCTCTAGGTACATGGTGCCCGTACCACAAACCGACACAGGTAGTCGAGGAGAGAATCCTAAGGTGCTCGAGTGATCCGTGGCTAAGGAACTAGGCAAATTAGACCTGTAACTTAGGGAAAAAGGTCTCCCGCGCAAGCGGGACGCAGATAAATGGCCCAGGCGACTGTTTAGCAAAAACACATGGCTTTGCGAAATCGAAAGATGAAGTATAAGGCCTGACACCTGCCCGGTGCCGGAAGGTTAAGAGGGGGGGTTATTCGCAAGAAGAAGCTCTGAATTGAAGCCCCGGTAAACGGCGGCCGTAACTATAACGGTCCTAAGGTAGCGAAATTCCTTGTCGGGTAAGTTCCGACCTGCACGAATGGTGTAACGATCTGGGCACTGTCTCAGCCACGAGCTCGGTGAAATTGTAGTCCCGGTGAAGATGCCGGGTACCCGCAACGGGACGGAAAGACCCCGTGAACCTTTACTATAGCTTAACATTGATTTTGGGTAAATAATGTGTAGGATAGGTCGGAGACTACGAAGCGGTTTCGCTAGGAATCGTGGAGTCACCCTTGAAATACGACCCTTTGTTTATCTGGAACCTAACTCCCGCGAGGGAAGACATTGTTTGGTGGGTAGTTTGACTGGGGTGGTCGCCTCCAAAAGAGTAACGGAGGCTTCTCAAGGTGCCCTCAGCACGATTGGTAACCGTGCGGAGAGTGCAATGGCATAAGGGCGCTTGACTGTGAGACCGACAAGTCGATCAGGTACGAAAGTAGAGCATAGTGATCCGGTGGTTCCGTATGGAAGGGCCATCGCTCAAAGGATAAAAGGTACTCCGGGGATAACAGGCTGATCGCCGCCAAGAGCTCATATCGACGCGGCGGTTTGGCACCTCGATGTCGGCTCGTCACATCCTGGGGCTGGAGAAGGTCCCAAGGGTTCGGCTGTTCGCCGATTAAAGTGGCACGCGAGCTGGGTTCAGAACGTCGTGAGACAGTTCGGTCCCTATCTGTTGTGGGCGTAGGAGATTTGAGAGAACCTGACACTAGTACGAGAGGACCGTGTTGGACAGACCTCTAGTGTACCTGTTGTGGCGCCAGCTGCATCGCAGGGTAGCTATGTTTGGAAGAGATAAGCACTGAAAGCATCTAAGTACGAAGCTCGTCTCAAGATGAGATCTCCCTTAAGGGTCGTTGAAGACTACGACGTTGATAGGCTGCAGGTGTAAAGGCGGTAACGTCAAAGCCGAGCAGTACTAATTACCCGTGAACTTTCAGGGTATGATTTTATTAACTTTTCTAACCGATGTGTCACGGTATTAAGATAGATTGAATCCGCGGGATAATCGACTCAGGTCGAAGGCTCAAAGGATATCGGTCACAAGATCTTAAGGTGACTATAGCGGCAGGGTTCCACCTCTTCCCATTCCGAACAGAGAAGTTAAGCCTGCCAGCGCCGATGGTACTGCGAAAGTGGGAGAGTAGGTCGTCGCCGACTTTAATTAAGGGTGTCTCTAAAGGACACCCTTTTTTATTGATATAAACCCATCCAATTGCTATTCATCTAGCATAGGTTCCTCTAAAGGACACTCTTTTTTATACACTCACAGGTGGAAGAGTAGGCTAAATGCGGCTAAATCCCGACCACCAGATTAGCGCGTCAGTGTGGTCCGCCGACTTAATCAGACCCCAATCCAAAACTGAACGCTTTTTCCTGATAAAATATTCAGTTTACCTGCCTTTTAACAAACTTGAAATAATACATCCAAATAACCGTACTATAACCGGCAAAACTGAACTGATGCCATGTACGAAAATCATTAATCAGATTTAATTCCAATGAACCGTATCAACCCAACTGAAGTATGAAATTACATGCCGGTATTTGAATCCCTCCGATAAAACTCTATTTTTCCTCGTTACTGTTGCTTTTATACCAACGCGGAATTTACAGAAAACTCATGGTAGTACTTTTTGTTTTTGAATATTTAATTGAAAAGACAGACGTAGCTGGTATAAAACAGGAGTGGTTTAAAATAATAATTATACTCCGGAATTAACTCTGATAACAAAAAGCAGTGATAAAAATCTGAGTCCTGTGATAAGCAGAAATCTGGTATTGCCAGGATGGATCTCATCCCAGGGCAAGGTCACTTATCCTGAAACAAAAATAAAGAAAATAGCTTTAAAATATAATCATCATGATGTCAGATAAATAGCCATGATGAGTAATTTTTACATCAAAAAATAATTAAAAAATAATTACATAATAGTTTGCATTATTAAAAATGTTACATACATTTGCACCCGCTTTAAGGCGAAGAGTTGATTGAAGGGTAGGAGAGATAGGATTCCGGCTTTGTGAAGAAAAGGAAGAAGGGGCGAAAAAGGCCGGAAAAAATATCTCAAAAATTTTGGTAGAGACAATAAGTTATCATATCTTTGTCGTCCCAAAAGCAAAATAAAGAGTGACCCTGGCAACGGGGATAACTCAAGAGGGAAAAAGTTCTTTGAAATTATGAAGTAAAAAACCAGGCGAGATATGACAGATCTCGTCAGATACTTGTTAGTATTAAGAAAGAGACCTAGGATTGATTTTGTAAAGAGATTTAAGAATAAATTTTTACAATGAAGAGTTTGATCCTGGCTCAGGATGAACGCTAGCGGGAGGCTTAACACATGCAAGTCGAGGGGCAGCACAGGTAGCAATACTGGGTGGCGACCGGCGCACGGGTGAGTAACGCGTATGTAACCTACCTTGTACAGGGAGATAGCCCGGAGAAATTCGGATTAATATCCCATAATTATATTGAGAGGCATCTTTTGATATTTAAAGCTACGGCGGTACAGGATGGGCATGCGTAACATTAGCTAGTTGGTAGGGTAACGGCCTACCAAGGCGACGATGTTTAGGGGTCCTGAGAGGGTGATCCCCCACACTGGTACTGAGACACGGACCAGACTCCTACGGGAGGCAGCAGTGAGGAATATTGGTCAATGGGCGCAAGCCTGAACCAGCCATCCCGCGTGAAGGAAGACTGCCCTATGGGTTGTAAACTTCTTTTCCAGTGGAATAAAATGCTTTACGTGTAAGGCACTGAAGGTACTCTGGGAATAAGCATCGGCTAACTCCGTGCCAGCAGCCGCGGTAATACGGAGGATGCGAGCGTTATCCGGATTTATTGGGTTTAAAGGGTGCGTAGGCGGATTAATAAGTCAGTGGTGAAAACCTGCAGCTTAACTGTAGAACTGCCATTGATACTGTTAGTCTTGAGTACGGTCAAGGTAGGCGGAATGTGTAATGTAGCGGTGAAATGCTTAGATATTACACAGAACACCGATTGCGAAGGCAGCTTACTGGGCCATTACTGACGCTGATGCACGAAAGCGTGGGGAGCGAACAGGATTAGATACCCTGGTAGTCCACGCCGTAAACGATGATCACTCGCTGTTGGCGATACACAGTCAGCGGCTAAGCAAAAGCATTAAGTGATCCACCTGGGGAGTACGGCCGCAAGGCTGAAACTCAAAGGAATTGACGGGGGCCCGCACAAGCGGAGGAACATGTGGTTTAATTCGATGATACGCGAGGAACCTTACCTGGGCTTAAATGCAGAGTGCATTCCTGTGAAAGCGGGATTCCCTTCGGGGCTCTTTGCAAGGTGCTGCATGGTTGTCGTCAGCTCGTGCCGTGAGGTGTCGGGTTAAGTCCCATAACGAGCGCAACCCTTATCGTTAGTTGCCAGCGGGTCATGCCGGGAACTCTAACGAAACTGCCGGTGTAAACCGTGAGGAAGGTGGGGATGACGTCAAATCAGCACGGCCCTTATGTCCAGGGCTACACACGTGTTACAATGGCCGGTACAGAGGGCAGCTACCTGGAGACAGGATGCGAATCTCGAAAGCCGGTCTCAGTTCGGATCGGAGTCTGCAACTCGACTCCGTGAAGCTGGATTCGCTAGTAATCGCGCATCAGCCATGGCGCGGTGAATACGTTCCCGGGCCTTGTACACACCGCCCGTCAAGCCATGGAAGTTGGGGGTACCTGAAGTCCGTAACCGCAAGGAGCGGCCTAGGGTAAAACTAGTGACTGGGGCTAAGTCGTAACAAGGTAGCCGTACCGGAAGGTGCGGCTGGAACACCTCCTTTCTGGAGAAAATCAATCTTTAGTTGTTATCCGATGGAAAATGGATGCAACAGCATATCTGCCTGGAATACTTCATTATTATAATACTTTGCCTTCTCAAGCCAAAAGCGGCGGGAGGCATTCCGAAAGAGCAAAAGCTGAAAGGAGTGATCCTGAAAGCGATGCTATGAGGAAGAAGTTCTTTGACATGTTGGAAACGAGAAGTTAATAAAATAATAATAATACTCAAGAAAGTAAATAAGAGCGTATGGTGAATGCCTAGGCTCTCAGAGGCGAAGAAGGACGTGACAAGCTGCGATAAGCTGCGGGGAGGAGCAAATATCCGATATATCCGCGGATTTCCGAATGGGGCAACCCGGTACGTTGAAGACGTACCATTCCGATTAGTCGGGAAGCTAACCCGGAGAACTGAAACATCTTAGTACCCGGAGGAAAAGAAAACAAAAGTGATTCCCTTAGTAGTGGCGATCGAACGGGGAATAGCCCAAACCGATAACGTTTTGGCGTTATCGGGGTTGAAGGACCAGTATAAAAGGAAAGCATATAAATGGAATATTTCTGGAAAGTTAGGCCATAGAGGGTGAAAGTCCCGTACATGTAAATATGCGATTCATAACTGGTATCCTGAGTAGGTCGGGACACGAGAAATCCTGATTGAAACTGCCGGGACCATCCGGTAAGGCTAAATACTTCTGAGAGACCGATAGTGTACCAGTACCGTGAGGGAAAGGTGAAAAGTACCCCGAACAGGGGAGTGAAATAGTACCTGAAACCGTGCGCTTACAAGCGGTCGGAGTCCTGACAAGTCGGGATGACGGCGTGCCTTTTGCATAATGAGCCTACGAGTTACACCTCTCTAGCAAGGTTAAGACTTTAAGAGTTGGAGCCGAAGCGAAAGCGAGTCTGAAAAGGGCGTATAGTTAGAGGGGGTAGACGCGAAACTTTGTGATCTATCCTTGGTCAGGCTGAAGTTCCGGTAACACGGGATGGAGGGCCGAACTAGTTGACGTTGAAAAGTCTTTGGATGAACTGAGGATAGGGGTGAAAGGCTAATCAAACTGAGAAATAGCTCGTACTCCCCGAAATGCATTTAGGTGCAGCCTCGTGGTGAGTCTTGCAGAGGTAGAGCTACTGATAGGGCTAGAGGGCTTCACCGCCTATCAACCCCTGACAAACTCCGAATGCTGCAAGATATACACGGGAGTGAGCCTGCGGGTGCTAAGGTCCGTGGACGAAAGGGAAAGAACCCAGACCATCAGCTAAGGTCCCAAAATATATGCTAAGTTGGTTAAACGAGGTGCGACTGCATTGACAGCTAGGATGTTGGCTTGGAAGCAGCCATTCATTTAAAGAGTGCGTAACAGCTCACTAGTCGAGCGGTTGTGCGTGGATAATAATCGGGCATAAGCATATTACCGAAGCTATGGACTACTGACGCTAAATGTCAGTATTGGTAGGGGAGCATTCCAGTCGGCGTAGAAGAAGTATCGTAAGGTATTTTGGAGCGTCTGGAAAAGAAGATGTAGGCATAAGTAACGATAATGAGGGTGGGAAACCCTCACACCGAAAGACTAAGGTTTCCTGATCAACGCTAATCGGATCAGGGTTAGTCGGGTCCTAAGGGTAAGCCGAAGGGCGATCTCGATGGACAACTGGTTAATATTCCAGTACCACCGTGTACTGCGAAGGGGAGACGGAGGAGTGAAAGATCCGCGTACTGACGGAATAGTACGTTAAAGGGTGTAGTTATATCATGGGGTTAACAGCTTTGTGATGATGAACCTGAAAGTACCATGAGCCTTCGGGCAAGTGGATAGTGATCCTAAGCATACTTCCAAGAAAAACCTCTAAGCTCTAGGTACATGGTGCCCGTACCACAAACCGACACAGGTAGTCGAGGAGAGAATCCTAAGGTGCTCGAGTGATCCGTGGCTAAGGAACTAGGCAAATTAGACCTGTAACTTAGGGAAAAAGGTCTCCCGCGCAAGCGGGACGCAGATAAATGGCCCAGGCGACTGTTTAGCAAAAACACATGGCTTTGCGAAATCGAAAGATGAAGTATAAGGCCTGACACCTGCCCGGTGCCGGAAGGTTAAGAGGGGGGGTTATTCGCAAGAAGAAGCTCTGAATTGAAGCCCCGGTAAACGGCGGCCGTAACTATAACGGTCCTAAGGTAGCGAAATTCCTTGTCGGGTAAGTTCCGACCTGCACGAATGGTGTAACGATCTGGGCACTGTCTCAGCCACGAGCTCGGTGAAATTGTAGTCCCGGTGAAGATGCCGGGTACCCGCAACGGGACGGAAAGACCCCGTGAACCTTTACTATAGCTTAACATTGATTTTGGGTAAATAATGTGTAGGATAGGTCGGAGACTACGAAGCGGTTTCGCTAGGAATCGTGGAGTCACCCTTGAAATACGACCCTTTGTTTATCTGGAACCTAACTCCCGCGAGGGAAGACATTGTTTGGTGGGTAGTTTGACTGGGGTGGTCGCCTCCAAAAGAGTAACGGAGGCTTCTCAAGGTGCCCTCAGCACGATTGGTAACCGTGCGGAGAGTGCAATGGCATAAGGGCGCTTGACTGTGAGACCGACAAGTCGATCAGGTACGAAAGTAGAGCATAGTGATCCGGTGGTTCCGTATGGAAGGGCCATCGCTCAAAGGATAAAAGGTACTCCGGGGATAACAGGCTGATCGCCGCCAAGAGCTCATATCGACGCGGCGGTTTGGCACCTCGATGTCGGCTCGTCACATCCTGGGGCTGGAGAAGGTCCCAAGGGTTCGGCTGTTCGCCGATTAAAGTGGCACGCGAGCTGGGTTCAGAACGTCGTGAGACAGTTCGGTCCCTATCTGTTGTGGGCGTAGGAGATTTGAGAGAACCTGACACTAGTACGAGAGGACCGTGTTGGACAGACCTCTAGTGTACCTGTTGTGGCGCCAGCTGCATCGCAGGGTAGCTATGTTTGGAAGAGATAAGCACTGAAAGCATCTAAGTACGAAGCTCGTCTCAAGATGAGATCTCCCTTAAGGGTCGTTGAAGACTACGACGTTGATAGGCTGCAGGTGTAAAGGCGGTAACGTCAAAGCCGAGCAGTACTAATTACCCGTGAACTTTCAGGGTATGATTTTATTAACTTTTCTAACCGATGTGTCACGGTATTAAGATAGATTGAATCCGCGGGATAATCGACTCAGGTCGAAGGCTCAAAGGATATCGGTCACGAGATCTTAAGGTGACTATAGCGGCAGGGTTCCACCTCTTCCCATTCCGAACAGAGAAGTTAAGCCTGCCAGCGCCGATGGTACTGCGAAAGTGGGAGAGTAGGTCGTCGCCGACTTTAATTAAGGGTGTCTCTAAAGGACACCCTTTTTTATTGATATAAACCCATCCAATTGCTATTCCTCTAGCATAAAAAATAACTTCTGAAATCGTCGTTGGCACCGGCATTACTGAGCTGATCATTGAAAAATATCCGGATTTTTTATTATCCAAATCCTACTTCCCTCTACATCCACATGGATATTTTGAATAATTATGCTATATTTGGTTACAGACAGCCTGGTAAAGAACTTGAAATATGCCTGACACGAAAATTTCTAAACCGGATCTTCCGTACGGAACTATTCTTGCAGATACACTTATTCATATTCTTAACTTTAAAAGTATAACCGAACTGTGTAATGATTCAGGCAATAAAGACCCTGTTTGTCTTATTGATTCATTCCTGAAACTGCTTGATCTCAATTACCAGATCCCCGATGATGACCTTAAGAATATCCCTGCAAATGGCCCTTTTATTACTGTATCAAACCATCCATTCAGAGGTATCGACTCGATGATCCTGTATAAAATCATTTCTGAATACAGAAAAGATTTCAGGATTATTGGCAGCCACTTACTGCACCGCATTGAACCCTTGAAACATGTTGTTATCCCTGTAAATACACACGAAACTTCTGAAGACCGTTTGTCTTCGTTCAAAGGTATTAAAGAGGCCATCTGCCATCTTGAAAGAGGTGGCTGCATCGGAATATTTCCCGATAGCGCTCCTGATTCACCTGTAGAATCGTACCGGGTTATCCTCGATAATATCTGGAAACCGGCAGCAATTAAATTTATCAGAGGTTCAGAAGTACCCGTTATCCCGGTCTATTTTCATGCAACCAGTACGAAAATGGTTCGTGTTATGGGAAGGGTCAATCATGTCTTCATCCGTAAAAAGATGCCTGCAGAGATCAGAAATCAGGTCAACCGGACTATCAGGGTGAGAATAGGATCTCCTTTGACTACTGCTGAACAAACCCGGTTCTCCGACCACGATTATTTCGGAAGATTCCTCAGATCGAAGGTTTATTCACTAGGCTCGGCCATAGACAAACGACAATCGGTTTCAAAAAAAGCAAGCAGAAGAATCAGAAAGGCAGACCCTGTTGCCGAACCAATTCCTGTTAAGAAACTGAGAGAGGAATTTGATTCCATCAGAGGTGAATATGAACTGTTCTGCACAAGCAATTACTCGGTCATATGTGCTCCTGTTGAAAAAATTCCTTCAATCTTCACCGAGATAGGCAGGTTGAGAGAGCTTACTTTCAGAAAAGTAGGAGAGGGGACAAACAAGAGTATTGATATCGATGAATATGATTTCTATTTCAATCATCTTTTCATTTGGGATACAGATACTGATCAGATTGTGGGAGCATACAGGATCGGCAAGGGAAAAGATATCCTGGCCAGTCATGGTGTAAAGGGATTCTACATCCATTCGCTCTTCAGACTTAAAAAAAGCTTCAGCCCTGTTCTTGTCCAGTCGCTTGAGCTGGGACGATCATTCATTACCGATGAGTACCAGAGAAAAGCAATCCCTCTCTTCCTCCTATGGAAGGGAATAATGGTGTTCCTTCTGCGAAACCCTGAATACAGATATCTGATCGGCCCTGTAAGCATTAGTAATAACTTTTCCAGATTTTCCAAAAGCCTTATTGTTGAGTTTATAACGAAATATTTTACTGATCCTGATTATTCCAGGTTCGTAAATCCCAGGAAGGAATTCATTGTGAAGCCTGATATGGCTATAGACAGGAGCATATTTGTGGATGTGGCTGACAGAGACATCAACAGGATTGAGAAGATAGTGACGGATATCGAACCAGGTTACAGGCTCCCTGTCTTGCTTAAGAAATACCTTGAAATAAACGCACGGATCATTGCGTTCAATATCGATCCTAAATTCAATTATTGCCTTGACGGACTGATGATCCTTGATCTTTATACGACTCCGGCCGGATTTATTCAGGGTCTGTCGCGGCAGTTGAATGATGATTCAATACTTTCCAGATTCAGCAAACCGAATCCTTAAACTTCGGTTATATCAAATAAGAAACCGCGAAGTTCGTTATGTTTTCTCAAACTGTCCTCCGGAGGTGTCCGGCGGAGTATAACGAACTTAGCGGTGAATTTATTATCCTGTTTCGTCGCTGTAAACAGGCTGCTAGTAGAATTTATATCTTTTATCTATGATATTGGCTGCCTTTCTGAGCGCTTCATACGCCTCATAGCTGCCTCTCATCTGATATGTTGCGCTAAGCCGGGCCTGTAGCACTTTAAGGTCTTCTTCCTTAGCGTTTGAAACATTATTGGCAACAAGCAGGAATACCCCGTTGGCTCCTTTGACCGGACCGGTAAGTTCTCCCTGTTTGGCAACCGATGCTGCTGCAACCAGATTCGGTTCTGATCCTGCACCCTGTACCGTGTATGATCTGAAATTTATCTGGGATGCTTCCTGAACCTGGATACCCATCGATCTGGCAATATCATCAAGCGATTTTCCGGCTCCTTCGTTCTTTTTAAAGTCGGCTGAAATAATTTCCGCTTTTTTATCCTTTACAAGCGCGAACCTGATATCGTTTTCAACATCCTTGACAGGAGCAATTCCATCTTCAAGCTTTTTAGTGCAATAACCAACAACATATTTATCTCCGATCTCAAATACTGCCTGCTGATTCTGGTCGAGAATTATTTTGTCTGCTTCGCTCTGGAAAAGGGCAATGATAAGCGACCTTGGATTGGTAAGTCCCGGCAGAGCCTTCTGCTGTGGAGCTATATCGTTGGCAACCCTTTTATTTAAGCCTTTTTCAGCAATTGCTTTATTAAATTTCTCGTATGTGTTATTGTTACCGGCAAACTGGCTGGCTTCACTATATATTTTCTGAGTGGTCAGCTGTCCGGGAAGTATCTTCCTGTCGATTACTCCAATATCGTATTTGCGTGTTGATTTTGACTGTCCCAGTATCTCTATAATATGTACCCCAAAGGAAGTCTCGATTTTTTTGATGTCGCCTTTTTTCCCGGAGAAGCAGGCATTATTAAACGGAACAACCATTCTGCCTTCAGGGAACCATCCAAGGTCACCACCAATCTGCGAGGAACCCTGATCGTCCGAATTAGCCTGTGCAAGTGTTTCAAATGAAGTGCCTGATTTGATAAGCTTCAGAAGACTGTCGGCTTTGTGACGAACTGATTCGAGCGACTGCCTGCCATTCGGTGAAAGAAGGATATGTCTTACATGAACTGAATCGGGCCTGTCGGCAGCATCAATAACCTTTACCAGCTTGAACGATCCGTTCTCTTCATACGGTCCGAAAACTGCATGGAGATCTTCCTTTTTTACAAAATCACGGAGATTCTCAGCTACATTTGTTATTGGTATATATAATGCGGTATGACGCGAATCGGCAGTGGTATTTATGAACTGAACCGGATCAGAAGTAGCTTCAAATTCGGTTTTGATCTTGCTTATCCAGTCCTCAGACTGTTTTTTATCATCGGCTGAAGGAACAACATCGAAGGTCACATATTCGATATTCCTGGATGCTGTCCTTTTATAATTCTGTTTGTGTTTTTCATAATAAGCATTAATATCACTTTCAGTAACCTTTACACTGTCGGATACAGCAGAATAGTTTTTTAAGGTATAACTGAAATCAACTGTTTTACTGCTAAGGTTCTTTTCGAACTCACTCTGTTTTGAAGTAACAAAAAGGCCTTTAGCCACAAGATTGTTATACTTGGTGTTTGTTCTGTCATTGACAATCTCATCTTCAAAGAACAACCAGTATTTTTTTGCAGTTTCATCTGCTTCAGTCTGTTTCAGGAAATTGACAAGGAATGATTTATTGAATTTCCCTGTCTGCTGGTCTGTAAAAAGCTGCTGAACTATCTGGTGAGGACTATTCCCAAGTACCAGCTCATTTAATTCTTCTGTGCTTACTCCAATGCCAAGCTTTTCATACTGGGGATCGAGGATCTTTTCCCTTACCATCTGCTGCCAGATCTGTTCACGAAGCGACTCAGTCGTGGCTTCATCGGTTTTGGTTCTTCCGGATAGTTTATAGATCTCCATCAGATTCTGAAACCTTAGTTCGAAATCCTGGTATGAAATATATTCCCCGCTAATCTGACCGATTTCGTAATATTTTTTCTGTTTCCGGCTCTGTCCTCTGCCTCTTCCGAAAAAGTCACTGACAACAAAAAGGAAGAGAGAAAATCCAATGAGTCCAGCAACCAGGACACCGGCCTTCTCACGTAAAAACTGAAGTGTTGACATGTAATAAGAACTTTAAGTATTAATATTTTACCGACGTTTTTGAATACAGGCGACAAATATAAGAAAATTTCGTTAAAACATTGTCCGCTGACTAAATTGTTATTCTTGTTGTAAATAAAAGAAAAAGAATGTATTACGGATTGGTTTTAGTATTTAGCGATGGTTTGTAATCTGCCTGTCAGAATGATTTGAAAATCTGCCGGAGAAAGCAGATATCCGGAGAAAATCATGATAATGTATACATATACAGACATATATAATTAATCGGGTTGTGATGATCTCTGCCGGGTATCACCTCGGGCAGGTGACTAAAATGCCTTAAGGTCAAATTGCTGTCATCATGTTTTTCTGTATTTTTTTATTGTTGTAAAGACCCATATCCGGATGCCGGTTTCAACTTTTCATTTTTTGATGTTGTATTTAAAAAATCACTAAAAATTTGATAAGGGTTATGAAAAAAAGGGGGGTCGTTAGGAAAAAAGCATAAAAAATTAAAAATATTCCTAAAAATATGAGGGATATAATAAAAAATGGATATTTTTGCCCCATTAATCTTTAAAAAAATGGCAGAGTTAAGATTTAGTGCATTAAGAGAAGTCTTCAGCAGGGGTCCCGTTGAAGTAATCAGACCATCAAAAGTCGTTTCAGACTATTTCGGTGAGAATGTTTTCGATCTACCGAAGATGGAACAGTATCTTTCAAAAGAAGGATATAAAGCTGTAAAAAGAGCTATTAATGAAGGGAAATCCCTTACGCGTCAGGAAGCTGACATGGTGGCAACCGGTCTCAAGGCATGGGCTATCACCAAAGGGGCAAGTCATTATACTCACTGGTTCCATCCATTGACAGACGGAACAGCTGAGAAGCATGATGCCTTCATAGAATATAGCGACACAAAACATGTTGTTGAGAAATTTTCAGGCGATGTGCTCGTACAGTCAGAACCTGATGCTTCAAGTTTCCCGAGCGGTGGCATAAGGAATACATTTGAGGCAAGGGGCTATACCGCATGGGATGTTTCATCTCCTGTTTTTGTTGTTGGCTCAACTCTTTGTATCCCTACAATATTCGTTTCATATACCGGTGAGGCCCTCGATTACAAAGCTCCTCTTCTGAAGGCTATATCGGAACTTGACAGGGCAGCTGTGGATGTATGCCAGTATTTCGATAAAGATGTAACGAAGGTAATCGCGACTCTAGGATGCGAGCAGGAATACTTCCTTATTGACGATGCACTTTATTATGCCCGTCCTGATCTTGTTCTTGCAGAAAGAACATTGATGGGACATCAGTCATCAAAGGATCAGCAGCTTTCTGATCACTATTTCGGCTCAATTCCCGAAAGAGTGATGGCATTCATGGAAGAGCTTGAGGTTGAAGCTTATAAGCTTGGCATCCCGGTTAAAACCCGTCACAATGAGGTTGCTCCGAACCAGTTTGAATGTGCTCCTATATATGAAGAAGTTAACCTTGCAGTTGATCATAACCAGATCCTTATGGATCTTATGAGAAGGGTTGCAAGGAAGCACAAATTCAGAGTTCTTCTTCACGAAAAACCATTTGCAGGAATTAACGGATCAGGAAAACATAACAACTGGTCTATGGCTACAAATACCGGTGTAAACCTGCTTTCTCCGGGAAAGAACCCGAAATCAAATCTTCAGTTCCTCACATTCCTTGTAAACGTTGTAAAAGCAGTTAATGATTATAACGATGTACTCAGGGCTTCTGTCATGAATGAAACCAATTCATACAGGCTTGGCGGACATGAAGCACCTCCGGCAATCATTTCGGTATTCGTGGGTACTTATCTTACCTCGATGCTTGAGAACCTTGCCCGCACAGTGACCGAGAAGAAGATGACGCCTGCACAGAAAACTGAGCTGAAGCTTGGTATCGGGAAGATTCCTGAAATCCTGCTCGACAATACTGACAGGAACCGTACTTCTCCGTTTGCATTCACAGGAAACAGGTTTGAATTCAGGGCTGTAGGTTCTTCTGCAAACTGCGCTACCGCTATGATAGTTCTCAACGCCGCTGTTGCCTATACACTTACTAAATTCAAGAAAGACGTTGATGTAATAATAAAGAAAGGTCATAATAAGGACGAAGCTATTTTCCAGGTACTTAAGAAATATATTCTCGAGTCGGAAAGAGTTCTCTTCGAAGGTGATAACTATAGTTCTGAATGGCACAAGGAAGCTGTAAAAAGAGGTCTGTGCAACCTTTCAAGCGTACCCGATTCAATCGGTAAATACCTTACCAAGGAATCAAGGGATATGCTTCTCGGAACCGGCGTATTCACTACAAAGGAACTCGAAAGCCGTGTCGAGGTTGAATATGAAAAATTCACCAAGAAGGTCCAGATTGAAGCCAGGGTACTCGGCGATCTCGCTACAAATCACATTGTTCCGACAGCAGTTAATTATATGACTTCCTTGATCGAAAACATCAAGGGGCTGAAGGATGTCTTCGGAAAGGATGAATTTGAAAAGCTTGCAGCTGCAAGGAAAGAAATTATCGTGGAAATTTCCAACCATATCTCCAGCATTGATAAGCTTGTCAACGACATGATCGAAGAAAGGAAGAAGGCTAATGTTATCGAGGATAATTACGAAAAGGCCATTGCATATGAAAATAAAGTGAAGCCTTACCTCGATGAAGTAAGGTATCATATCGATAAGCTTGAACTCATTGTTGACAATGAGATCTGGCCCCTCCCAAAATACAGAGAGCTTCTGTTCACAAGATAATTTGGTTAGTTGGTTTTTCAGACTTTGAAAGTGGACCCCTCACAAGGGGTCCTTTTTTCATAATATTAATAGGGGTGATGCGTTATTATTTATTACCAGTTTTGGTTAAATTGATTACTTTTACCTCAAATTGATATTGTGTTTATGAAACGTCTGTTCCTGGCACTTATAATATTATCCGTCATTGCCATCCCCGATCTGACAGCTCAGAAAAGAAAGACCGAACGTGCATATTCATCTTTCAAGGCAGGTGAATATTATGACGCAATTGATCTGTTTAAGAACGCGTATTCCAAAACAAGCAAGTCTGACAAAGCCACCAGAAGCGAACTGATCTTCATGATCGCGGAATGCTACAGGCTTACCAACGATCCGAAAGATGCGGAAACCTGGTATAAGCTGGCTGTCAAATCCCCGGCTTCCCGTACAGATGCCCAGTTTTATCTTGCCGAGTCGATGAAGAAGAACGGGAAATACCAGCAGGCTATAGATGAATTCAAAAAGTACAGACTGATTACTCCGGGGGATTCCAGGGCCGATCAGGAGATAAGAGCATGCGAACTGGCATTGCAATGGCTTAAAAATCCAGAATCTTTCAAGGTTGATGAGCTTAAAGAAGTTAATTCAAAATTCGCAGACTTCAGTCCTGCTTATGCAAGAGACGACTATGGAGTGATCTATTTTACTTCTTCACGCGACGATGCCGCCGGTAAAAAAACACATGGTGCCACAGGACAGAATTTTACGGATATTTTCGAAAGCCGGCTGGATAAAAAATCCAAATGGAGCACACCGGTTGCAGTGGAAGGTCTTGATACGGAATCTGAAGAAGGTACTCCTTCATTTTCACGCGATTACAGAGAGATATTCTTTACCCGCTGTGAAGCTGGTAAACGTGAAAAAAAAGGGTGCGAGATCATGAATTCCAAACGAACCGGCGATAAATGGTCTGATCCTAAAAATATTGGTGTACTTCCCGATACTGTCATTGCTGCCCATCCGGCTTTGTCTCCCGACGGTATGACACTCTATTTTGTTTCAGATATCGCAGGAGGCTTCGGTAAAAAGGATATCTGGAAAACAACCAGAACAAAATCGGGAGAAGCATGGTCAAAACCAGTCAATCTGGGTCCTGAGATAAATACTCCCGGGGATGAACTGTTCCCTCATGTTAGACATGATGGGACTCTTTATTTCTCATCCGACGGGCATATCGGAATGGGTGGCCTCGATATTTTCAGTGCGAAGCCCCAGCCTGACGGCAGTTGGGCCATACAAAACATGAAACCTCCGATAAACAGCAACGCAGATGATTTTGGCATCATATTCGAAGATGACGCCGAAAAGGGAATATTCAGCTCAACAAGGAAAGGCAGAGGGAATGATGATCTTTATACATTTGAGCTGCCTCCACTCAAATTCAATGTAACAGGTCTTGTCAAGGATGAAAAAACAGGCAATGTCATTCCAGGCGCCCTCGTTCAGCTGATTGCCAGCGATGGATCAAACCTGCAGGCTGAAACAGGAACTTCCGGCGATTTCAAATTCGCGTTGAAAGCAAATGTTGATTATATCTTCCTGGCTTCCAAGAAAGGTTTCCTGAATGGGAAAGAAAAGGAAACAACAAAAGGACAGGAAAAGAGCAGGGAATATATGGTAACAATATTGCTCACAGCTATAGACAAACCGATTGAATTGCCGAACATTCTCTACGATTTCGGGAAATGGGATCTCAGACCAGAATCTATGGTTTCTCTCGACAAGCTTATTGAAACTCTTCTTGATAACCCGAATATTACCATCGAACTCATGTCGCATACCGACTCACGCGATACTGAAGAGTATAACCTGGCTCTCTCTCAGAAACGTGCCCAGAGCGTTGTTCAGTATCTTATCGAAAAAGGAATATCACCCGACAGGCTTCTTGCAAAAGGATACGGAGAATCAACTCCTAAGGTTGTAGACAATGAAATTGCTAAACAGAATCCATTCCTGAAACTTGGCACTACACTTACTGAACAGTATATTAACAGCCTGGCTAATGATGAACAGAGAGAAATTGCCCACCAGATTAACAGGCGGACAGAGTTCAAGGTTCTGAGGACAGATTACGAAGCTCCGAAAAAATAGTAAGCGGGATGAAAAAGCTAATCTGGTCATTGACGATGAGCATGTTATTCCTCGCTCTTCCCGCTTCGGGCAGGCCTGATGCTCCGGTCAGACTTCTCGTAATAACAGGAGGACACGATTACCCGGAGGAACAGTTCAGTACTATGCTGCAAAGCCTTGGAACTGACATTACCTTCCGGATAGTTGAATTTCCTGCAGCCTATGAAATGTTCAAAGCCGGAAAAAGAGATCAGTATGACGTCCTGGTCTTCTATCATATGTGGCAGGATATCACTGAAGAGCAGAAAAAGGACTTCGCGGATTGCATCGGCAACGGCAAGCCCCTCGTGGTGCTTCACCATAGTATCTGCGCTTATGATGACTGGCCGGAATATTATAATATTATTGGAGGAAAATATTTCCATAAACCCGCCACAGTGAATGGGACAAATTATCCGGCCTGCTCGTATATCCATGATATTCATTTCCGGGTAAAAGTTTCAGGAAAGAAGCATCCGGTTACCGCAGGCGTCAGTGATTTTGATATTTTTGATGAAACATACAAGGGATATTACGTGGAACCAGGTGTAACACCACTTCTTACTACCGACGAAAAAAGCAGTACTCCCGTTATTGGATGGGCTAAACAGTATGGAAAAGCCAGGGTCGTCACATTACAGAGCGGACATGATGTACCCACATTTGAAAACCCAAACTTCAGAAAACTGCTTAAGCAGGCAATCCTGTGGGTTTTTAACGATGGCAGAAAATAAGGCAATTATTAATCAGAGGCTATATAAATCGAGTCTGGCATGTCAGATGCATCTAAATACAGCAAGCGGGGTGTCTCCTCAGGGAAAGAGGATGTTCATGCAGCAATAAAGAACATTGATAAGGGGATCTTCCCCGGAGCATTTTGCAAGATCGTTCCTGATGTCCTTGGAGGAGATCCGGAATACTGCAATATAATGCATGCGGATGGGGCAGGAACTAAATCATCCCTTGCATATGTCTACTGGAAAGAAACCGGAGATATGTCGGTCTGGAAAGGCATTGCCCAGGACGCTATTGTGATGAATACCGATGACCTGCTCTGTGTCGGAGCTTATAAAAATATACTTCTCTCTTCTACAATCGGCAGAAATAAAAGCCACATTCCCGGGGAGGTCATTTCCGCGCTCATAAATGGTACGGAAGAGATTCTGCAGGATCTGCGTGACATGGGTGTGCAAATATGGTCAACAGGGGGAGAGACAGCCGACATGGGTGATCTTGTCCGTACCATTGTTGTGGATTCAACAGTAGTCTCAAGGATGAAAAGGTCAGAGGTAATATCCAATACAGGAATAAGGAGAGATGATGTAATCGTCGGCCTTTCATCATCCGGGCAGACCACTTATGAAAAGGAATATAATGGCGGCATGGGAAGCAATGGTCTTACATCGGCACGGCACGATGTATTTGCACAATACCTTGCCACGAAATATCCGGAAAGCCTTGATCCCATATTGTCCTACGACCTTATTTATTCAGGCCGGATGCGACTGACAGATCCTGTCGAAGGAAAAAATTCAAATATCGGTAAGCTGGTCCTTTCTCCCACCCGTACTTATGCCCCTGTAATTATAAAGGTTCTTGAAGCTTTGCGCGGCAGGATACATGGCATGGTCCATTGCTCGGGAGGAGGACAGACAAAGGTTCTGCATTTTATCAATGACCTGCATGTTGTTAAAAATAATCTGTTCCAGCTTCCTCCTCTGTTCAGAATTATACATGAACAGTCGGGCACTCCTTTGCGTGAGATGTATAAGGTGTTTAATATGGGACACAGATTTGAAATTTATACAGATAGCGACAGCGCTGATCAGATCATAAAAATAGCCAGGGAATTTAATCTCGATGCCCGTATAATAGGATATTGCGAACCGTTTACAGGAAAAAAGCTTACAATACAATCTGAATTCGGGGCATTCGAATATTAGATAGCAGCAGGACTGATAATAGTCCCCGGATATATTCCGGTTTCCTGCCTTCTGATAATCAGTAGATTCTCTGTCAGAATCGGACTTCCGGGATAGCTGAAAGGACTTGCGTCATTTTTACTATCTTTGCACCCTGAAAATTCAATACATCATGACAAACAATATTATACTTGAGAGACTTGAGGGAGCTAAGAACCGTTTCGTTGAAGTCAGCGAACTTCTTACGATGCCCGATATACTCTCGGATATGAAGAAGTATGTCAAGCTCAACAAGGAATATAAGGATCTTCAGCCTATTATTGAATCATATGAGCGGTATAAGCTTGCTATGAGTAATCTCGCGAATGCCAAGGAGATCCTTGCCACGGAGAAGGATGAAGAACTTCGCGAAATGGCAAAGACGGAGGTTGATGACCTGACATCCAGGCTGCCCGAGATGGAGGAGGAGATTAAGATCCTGCTCATTCCTGCTGATCCTGAAGACGGTAAAAATGCGGTGATGGAGATCCGAGCAGGTACCGGAGGCGATGAGGCGAGCATATTTGCTGGCGACCTTTTCCGTATGTACTCGAAATTTTTTGAGACAAAGGGTTGGAAGGTTGATGTGAACAATGTATCGGAAGGAACCGCGGGAGGTTACAAGGAGATAGTTATGAGCGTAACCGGAGACGGGGTTTACGGTATAATGAAATATGAATCCGGAGTTCACAGGGTTCAGCGGGTCCCGCAGACAGAAACTCAGGGCCGTATTCATACTTCAGCAGCATCGGTTGTAGTATTGCCTGAAGCCGACGAGTTTGATATTGAACTTAAGAATGAGGATATCCGCAAGGACACATACTGTTCATCTGGTCCTGGCGGCCAATCTGTCAATACAACATATTCTGCCATCAGGCTCACTCATATCCCGACAGGTATCGTCGTGACCTGTCAGGATGAGAAATCTCAGATCAAGAATTACGATAAGGCATTAAAGGAATTGAGGACCAGACTATATAACCTTGAATACCAGAAATACCTTGATGAGATTTCACATCGTCGCAAAACCATGGTTTCTACAGGCGACAGATCAGCAAAGATAAGGACATACAACTACCCGCAGGGCAGGATGACCGATCACAGAATCAACCTTACTATCTATAACCTGCCGTCGATAATGGACGGGAATATCCAGGAGGTCCTTGATAAACTGCAGATGGCTGAAAATGCAGAACGACTGAACGAGAGCAACATCTAATCACTTCGTTATGAACAGTACCCGGTTATTTGAGAATATACAGAGGAAAAAATCATTTCTCTGTGTGGGGCTCGATCCTGAGAAGGAAAAGTTACCAGCCTTCCTACTTGATGAAAAGGATCCGGTCTTTGAATTCAATAGAAGGATTGTTGACGCGACAAGCCGGTATGCTGTAGCATATAAACCCAACATCGCATTTTATGAATGCCATGGAGCGGAAGGCTGGTTATCTCTGCAAAAGACTGTCAGATATATCAGGGATAATTATCCGGACATATTTTTAATAGCTGATGCAAAACGTGGAGATATCGGCAATACATCAAAAATGTACGCAAAGGCATTTTTCGGGAACATGCCCTTTGATGCTATAACTGTTGCTCCTTATATGGGGGAAGATTCAGTAACACCTTTCCTTTCTTATGACGACAAATGGGTAATTTTACTTGCACTGACATCAAACAAAGGTGCGGACGACTTCCAATATCATGCGGGCGACGGTCTCCGACTGTTTGAAAAAGTACTTTCAGTTTCATCAAAATGGGGCAATATTGATAACATGATGTATGTTGTCGGAGCTACCCGGGCTGAAATGCTGAAAGACATCCGTACTATCATTCCCGGTCATTTTCTGCTGGTTCCCGGAGTTGGCGCCCAGGGAGGCAGCCTTGCAGAGGTGGCTGAATACGGGATGAACGATAAATGCGGGTTACTCGTGAATTCTTCAAGAGGGATAATCTTCGCTGACAGCAGCGCTGACTTCGATGTTACAGCCGGCCGGAAAGCGAGGGAGCTTCAACTCGAAATGGAAACTCACCTGAAGCAGAAAGGCCTTATCTGAGTTTTTCTCGTTCATACAAAATCTTTTATTCTACACTGCACTGATCTGAAATCTGCATTCTATTCAGGTTGCGGATTATCTGTCACCATCCATTGAAGGGACTGAATCGTTTCTATCCTGTTCTATTTTCAACCCCTCAACCTCTCAACGCCTCAACACCTCAACACACCCCCTCCATTTTTTTACCGGTCTGAATATGTTAAGACCCTGTTTTTGTTTATATTTAGATTCTCGCTGCAGTCTAATTTTAAACCGTGCCCTATGAAAGAGGAATTCCTTCATTACCTCTGGAAATACAGTCTGTATGATCGTGAGAAGCTGTTTGACAGTTCAGGAAATCTCATACGTGTTATTCGCCCCGGGGATTACAACCATGATTCTGGTCCCGATTTTTTCAATGCCCGGATATCTGTCGATGGAACAATCTGGGCAGGTAATATTGAGATACATACCCGCGCATCGCACTTTGATATGCATGGTCATCAGAATGATCCGGCATTTGATAATGTCATACTTCATATCGTAGCCGAAAACGATAAAAAAGTATTCAATTCAAGAGGAGAGGAGATACTTACTGCACAGGTTTCATTTGATAATCAGCTGTATGAACGCTATCAGGATCTTGTAAATAATCCGTGTATCATCGCCTGTCAGGGTAGCATATCTGCTACTGACAATGTTTATGTCAAACTCTGGCTAAGCTCCCTGGTCATCGAGCGTTTCATGGACAAGTCGGGGCAGGCCGGAAAGATTTTTACAGAAACGGGAAATGACTGGGAGGAGACATTTTACAGGTTACTGGCACGTTATTTTGGTTTCAGGATTAACACCGAGCCGTTTGAAATGCTGGCATCTGCCCTTCCGTTCAGGATCATCAGGAAGCACTCCGATAGCCTCTTTCAACTTGAGGCTCTTCTGTTTGGATCGGCAGGCATGCTGGAAGAAGGATTATTCAAAGATGCTCTGAATGATGAGTATTATCGTTTGTTAATAAGGGAATACAGGATACTTTCTTCCAAGTATTCACTCAAGCCCATACACGGATGGCTCTGGAAATTCTCCAGGCTCAGGCCCGCTAATTTCCCTACGGTGAGGATCTCTCAGCTGGCGGCTATGTTGTCAGTCTCAGGTGGTTTGTTCTCCCGGGTTATTGAAGCGACCAGCCTGAAGCAGTTGAGGAATGTTTTTGAAGTCTCTGCTTCACCATATTGGGACGATCATTTCATTTTTGGCAAGATCAGCCGGAATCATGTGAAACATACTGGTTCACAGGCTACTCTTATATTCCTCATAAATGCTGTGATCCCCGTTATCTTTTATTATGGTACCATCCGTGATATCCCTTTGATAAGGGAAAGGGCAGTAAATTTTCTTGAAGAGCTGCCACCTGAGGATAACCTCATCCTTAATGAATGGAAGGAAGCGGGGATCAGCGCTGACTCGGCTTTTTATTCCCAGGCGCTTATACAGCTGAGGAATGAATATTGCAGAAAAAGAAGATGCCTTGAGTGCAGGATAGGCAGTTCCCTTGTCAGCAGAGGAATTAAATTAAAGGATGAGGATAAACTTTTGCTGGAACCCTGATGAAAATTCCGGATATTTTGACGAAAGCTCCATTTTTTATGACGAAACATCCTGAAATATTATCGTTTAACGCAACGTTTCCATCACGGAAACCGTCTTTATAATGTGGACCATGGATGTGATCTGCCTGGCAGTTATTTTTCAGGTGAGCTGATAGCCAAGAATTGATGGGCAAAAACGGAGCTGACAGGTAAATATTACACTATTAATCCGGTAAGAAAAAATAAATATTTTATAAACTTGATAAAAAAACAGCAAATTGTTTGATAGTTTACATAAAAAAGCCTTATTTTTGCGTTCCAAAATTGGAGACTCAATTTATTTATGGATCAATAATATTTTAATTAGCGACATGTACTTAACAACCGAAAAAAAGCAGGAGTTTTTCAAAACATTCGGAACGTCTGAGATCGATACGGGGACTGCAGAAGGACAGATTGCGCTGTTTTCATACAGGATCAATCATCTGACCGAGCATCTGAAGAAGAACAAAAAAGATTTCAGCACGCAGCAGGCGCTTATCAAACTGGTCGGAAAAAGGAGAAGATTATTAGACTACCTCAAAATAAAGGATATCGAACGGTATCGTGAAATTATAAAAGCGTTGAAATTACGTAAATAGATAAAAAAAGGCAATTTCAAATTGCCTTTTTTATTACTATTTAAGTTATTTTGCAATTTCGGTTTTTTATAAATCATTTATATAATGTTTAATATTAAAGAAAAGGTTATTGATCTCGGTGACGGGAGAACGATTGTCCTTGAAACTGGCAGGCTGGCAAGGCAGGCCAACGGGGCTGTGCTGCTGAAGATGGGCAAAACAATGTTGCTTGCAACTGTTGTTTCTGCAGATGAGGCAAAGGAGGATACAGACTTCATGCCTCTTTCTGTTGAATACAAGGAGAAATATGCTTCTTCAGGACGTTTTCCAGGTGGATTCCTTAAAAGGGAAGCCCGTCCTTCAGATTATGAGATTTTGGTGTCCAGGCTTGTTGACAGGGCTTTGAGACCACTTTTCCCTGACGATTTTCATGCCGAGACTTTCATTACTATAAACCTGGTTTCAGCTGATCTGGAAATAATACCTGATGCACTTGCAGGTCTCGCAGCGTCAGCTGCTCTTGCTGTTTCTGATGTTCCTTTCAATGGTCCGATTTCTGAAGTAAGAGTGGCAAGGATCAATAATAAGTTCATTGTTAACCCCACAGCTACTGAACTCAAGGATGCTGATATAGACCTGATGGTTGGCGCTACTTTAGAGAATATCCTCATGGTAGAGGGTGAGATGAAAGAGGTTTCGGAAGAGGATATGATAGAGGCCCTCAGGGTTGCACATGAAGCCATCAAGATCCAGTGTAAAGCTCAGATTGAATTCATGGAAGAAGTAGGTGCAACAGTAAAAAGAACCTATTGCCATGAAGTCAATGATGAAGATCTGAGAAAGAAAGTTTGGGACGAAACTTACGAAAAATGTTTTCATGCAGCTCAGTCATGCACTGCTGATAAACATAAGAGAATAGATTCCTTTGATGCAATAATAAAGGATTTTTTAAGTCAGTATACTGAAGAAAATCCTGTAAATGAATCTCTTGTAAAAAGATATTACCACGATGTTCTTAAGGAGGCATCAAGACGGCTGGTACTTGACGACAATATTCGTCTTGACGGAAGAAAACCCGATCAGATAAGACCAATCTATTGTGAAATAGATACCCTTCCTGCTACTCATGGATCATCATTGTTTACCAGGGGTGAAACTCAGTCGCTTACAACTGTCACTCTTGGCACCAAACTGGATGAAAAGATTATAGATGATGTTCTGAACAAGGGAACGGAAAAATTTACTCTTCACTATAATTTCCCTCCATTTGCTACAGGAGAAGCCAAACCGGCAAGAGGAATAAGCAGAAGAGAGATCGGACATGGCAACCTGGCCCTCAGGGCATTGAAGAACATGATGCCGGGAGATGACGAAAATCCATACGCAATAAGGGTTGTTTCGGATATACTCGAATCCAACGGATCTTCATCGATGGCAACTGTTTGTGCAGGTACTCTTGCACTCATGGATGCAGGTATCAAGCTCAAAAAACCGGTTTCCGGAATAGCTATGGGGCTTATTTCCGATAAGAATTCCGGTAAATATGCAATCCTTTCAGATATTCTGGGTGATGAAGATCATCTCGGTGATATGGATTTCAAGGTTGCAGGGACAAAGGATGGCATCACCGCAACACAGATGGATATCAAGGTTGACGGACTTTCATTCGAGATCCTGACAAAAGCTCTCCAGCAGGCCAAAGCCGGAAGACTGCATATTCTGAATATTATGACAGAGGTCATTTCTGAGCCTCGTCCGGAACTCAAACCCCATGCACCAAGGATAGAGATGCTGACGATCCCCAAAGAGATGATCGGAGCTCTTATTGGTCCTGGCGGAAAAGTAATTCAGGAGATTCAGAGAGTTACAGGAGCTACAATCATTGTTGAGGAAATTGATGGCCATGGCGATGTGAATATTTTCGGTGAAAATGCACAGGTCATTAATGCAGCTCTCGATTGGGTCAAAAAGATCGTGACTATACCAGAGGTGGGTCAGATATACAAGGGTAAAGTTAAAACCATTGTTCAGTTCGGCGCATTTGTGGAAATCCTCCCAAATAAGGACGGATTGCTGCATATCTCTGAGATCGAATGGAGAAAGGTGCATAGTGTCGAGGACGTGTTGAAGGAAGGACAGGAAGTTGAGGTCAAGATCATTGACATCGACCCTAAAACCGGCAAGATTAAGCTTTCCAGAAAAGAGCTTCTGCCTCGTCCCCCACGCCCCGAAGGAGAAAAGAAACCAAATCCGCAGGAAACCCCTGAAAATGCCGGAGAAGCCAGGAACTGAATCCAGGTCAGCTTAGCCTGCGTTTGAGCGGATTATTATAATATGTTTAACCGCATAGTATGCCAGGTGCCTTTTTTGAAGGTACTGAAATCAAGATGCTTTTAACTGATAATTTTGTTGATAAATTACAAAATTGGAGGTTTAAAGTTTCATTTCCGGCAGGCTCCGCGGTTAAGTTTTTTATGTTTCCTGTAATATTTCTACAGGTAGTAAGAAACTACCGGGATTTTTCTTTACCGGTATGTATAAATTTAAATCAAATTATTTCCGGCGTTTTACAGGATGAATACATATTACAATTATATAGTTATTGAAGGGAATATTGGTGCCGGTAAAACAACTCTTGCCTGCAGGATAGCTGATCAATTCAATGCAAGACTGATTCTGGAACAATTTGAAAATAATCCTTTCCTCTCGAAGTTCTACAGGGAACCAGACAGATATTCACTGCCTCTTGAGTTATCATTTCTGGTCGAGAGATACAGGCAGCTCATCGAAGAACCTGGCAGAAAAAATCATCCTGATTTGCTTACTGTCTCCGATTATTATTTCAGCAAGTCACTTATTTTCGCATCTGCAACCCTGTCAGGAGATGAATTTACTCTTTACAGGCAGCTTTACGATATCATTTTCCCATACCTTCCGCAACCTGACATTTATGTTTACCTTCATATGAGCCCTGAAAAACTCCTCGGGAATATTAAAAGAAGAGGGAGAGAGTTTGAACAGGCTATTACGATAGAGTATCTTCAGAGGATACAGGAAAGTTACTTCGAAAGCTTCAAAGAGCATACAGGGTTCACTTATCTGGTGTTGAATTTGGATAATATTGATTTTGTGAAGAATACAAAAGATTACAAAAAGGTGATGGAGGCAGTTTTTGATGGCTCATATAAGCCTGGTCTGAGTACTTTAATTTTGTAAATATTTTGATTATTTCGCTTCTATTCTTGGTAATTTGTATTAAATTTGCGCATAGAATGCGAAAATGGTTTATTATTCACCAACTTACAGGAACCTTAGAAATATCAAACAAATAACAATTTTAACTATGAAAAGATTCAGAAGCTTTTTTATCCTTATCCTGGCTGCAATTGTCATGACCAGTTGTAGCGGATTGAATAAGATGAAGAAAAACTCAGGCCTGGTCAAATATGAGGTAACTCCAAAAGTTCTTCAGGCAGATGCTGGTGCAGTTACAGTAACAATAAAAGGAACTTTCCCGGCAAAATATTTTGACAAGAAAACAACCGTAACTCTTACTCCTGTCCTCACATATGCTGGTGGCGAAACTGCTTTTGAAAAAGTTCAGGTAGTACAGGGTGAGAGTGTTCAGGCAAACAATAAAGTGATCAGCTATACAGGCGGTGATTTCACCTATACTGGTTCTGTTCCTTACAGCGAAGCAATGAAGATTTCAGAACTAAAGCTGAAAATCAAAGCTGTCAGAGGCGGTAAGACACTCGATTTCGATCCTGTTAAACTTGCTGATGGTGTTATTGCAACATCAACACTTGTTGACAAGTATGGTCGTCCGATTATTCTGAAGGACAATTTCGCAAGAATAACCCCGGAAGCTCAGATTGCAGCAATCAATTATCTTATCAACAGCAGTGAACTGCAGGGCAAGGAACTAAAAAAAGAAGATATTGCTCTTCTGAAAGATTACATTATCAAGGTAAGTACAGACAAAGATCGTCAGTTCAAAGGTACCGTTATCAGTTCCTATGCATCTCCTGATGGTCCGATGACAGTTAACGAACCTCTTTCAAAACACAGAGGCGAAACAGCTGACAAATTCATCAAGAAAACTTTCGGTAAGATTGATGCAGCAAAAGGATCCAACTTCTTTGATTCAAAGACCACAGCTGAAGACTGGGACGGTTTCAAAACAGAAGTTGAAGGTTCTTCAATTCAGGACAAAGATCTCATCCTCCGCGTTCTCTCAATGTACTCAGATCCTGATGTACGTGAAAAAGAGATCAAGAATATGGCTGCTGCTTTCGATGTTCTGAAGACAGACATCCTTCCTAAACTCAGAAGGTCAAAATTGATCGTTAATGTTGACAAGATCGGAAGAACCGATGAACAGATCCTTGCAGCAATACAGTCAGATCCGAAATCTCTGAGTATTGAAGAAATGCTTTATGCAGCTACTCTTACAAAAGACCTTAATGTTCAGCTCAAATATTATCAGATAGCAGCAGATAACTTCCCGAAATGTATCCGTGCTCACAATAATATTGGCTGCACCCAGATGGCATTAGGTAAAGTTGATGCAGCTATTGCTGAATTTGAAGCTGCAAAAGCTATCCAGAATAATGATGTTGTTAAAAATAACCTTGGATTTGGTGCACTCCTCAAAGGTGACATTGCTAAAGCTGAAGGTTATTTCACATCAATGACAGCTTCAACACCTGAATCAAAATGGGGACTTGGCGTGATTGCTGTCACCAGAGGCGAATATGACAAGGCTGTTAACCTCTTCGGTACAGAACCAAGCTTTAACCTTGCTCTTGCTCAGGTACTCAAAGGCGATGTCAACAAAGCAAAAGCTACTCTCGACAATCTTAAAGAACTCTGCAAATGCGGCAAGCCTTCATATCTCAAGGCTATCGTTGGTGCACGTCTCGATGACAAAAACTACATGCTTGCAGGTCTTAAAGAAGCTATCGGATTAAAGGCCGACTGGAAAGCATATGCAAAAACTGACATTGAATTTGCCAAATACTTTAATGACGACGCTTTCAAAGCAGTTGTTCAGTAAAGGTTATCTATAATCTAAACGAGGGTGTCTCAAACAGACACCCTTTTTTTATGTCAGATCGAAACTGTCATGGGTCAAGAGCGACCGCTCAAAGCGGAGTTGGAAGTGTCATGCTCAAATGATCATCTAATGGGAAGTGGAGCTAAGTTTTATTCCTGCCTGGATAAGCCGATTCAGCGCTCCTGTCAGAATCTTTGGTCGGGATCCCTGTTGAGTTCCCATAGTACTATACCGGTGCTGATGGCTATATTGAAGGAATGTTTGATACCGAACTGAGGTATTTCAATACAACTATCGCAAAGATCCAGGACCTTCTGATCCACTCCGTTAACTTCATGACCAAAAATTAGTGCATATTTCCTGGAATCCTCTATCCTGAATTTGTCAAGATAGACAGCCCCTTCTGCCTGCTCGATCGCTACAATCGTATAGCCTTCATCTTTGAGGCTGCGAACGGCAGTTATTGTGTCAGGGAAATATTTCCATGCGACCGATTCAGTCGCTCCGAGAGCCGTTTTCTGAATTTCCCTGTGAGGAGGAGTAGCCGTTATTCCGCACAGATATATGGCTTCGGCAAGGAAAGCATCGGCAGTTCTGAATATTGAACCGACATTGCCCTGGCTCCTGACATTGTCGAGAACGATCAAAAATGGACTCTTTCGCGAATTTCTGAATTCTTCGATGGTCTTTCTCCCGAGTTCTCTATTGAGCAGCTTCCTCATTTTTTACAGCAAAATAACGAAATTATCTTCTATTTATGTTTATTTTGCGAACCTCGTATAGTCTTTGACTGTTGAAGTTTTAATGCCAAAAAGAAAGAAGGATGAATGTTCATGAATTTCAGGGGAAATCGTTATTAAAAGCGTACAATGTTGAAATTCAGGAAGGTTTCGTAGCTGAAACCCCTGATCAGGCTGTTATGGTTGCCCGGCAGCTCAAAGAGAAATACGGATCACAATTCTTTGTGGTCAAAGCGCAGATTCATGCCGGAGGCAGAGGAAAAGGCGGCGGTGTTAAGCTTGCGAAGTCAGTTGAAGAAGCAGGGAAGATTGCCGGAGACATTATAGGCATGCAACTTGTGACCCCTCAAACTGGTCCGAAAGGAAAGAAAGTCAACAGGGTTCTTATTGCACAGGATGTTTATTACAAAGGAAATTCTGAACCAAAAGAATATTATATCAGTATTCTTCTTAACCGCGATAGCGGAAAATATATATTCCTTTATTCCCCGGATGGAGGAATGTCAATAGAGGATGTAGCAGAAAAGACACCGGACAGGATTTTTACCGAGGAGGTTGATCCTGGTCTTGGATTGCAGATGTTCCAGATGAGGAATATCGCCTTCAATCTTGGTCTTTCCGGCATTGCCTTCAAAAACATGCAGACTTTCCTTGGAGGGCTCTATGAGACATTCAGAAGTTGTGATGCTCAATTGCTTGAGATCAATCCCTGTCTTAAAACAAGCGACGACAGGGTACTTGCAGTGGACTGCAAGCTGGTAATTGACGACAATGCATTGTTCCGCCATCCTGATCTTGCTGGTATGAGGGATATTACCGAAGAGGATCCGGTGGAGGTTGAAGCCGGGCAGCATAATCTTAATTTTGTCAAGCTCGATGGAGATGTCGGCTGTATGGTTAATGGCGCCGGACTCGCGATGGCTACCATGGATATAATTAAATTATCCGGGGGTTCTCCTGCCAACTTTCTTGACGTGGGGGGAGGAGCCAACCCAAAGACTGTTGAAGCAGGATTCAGGATCATACTGAAAGATCCTGCTGTGAAAGCCATACTGATTAATATCTTCGGTGGTATTGTGAGGTGCGACAGGGTGGCTAATGGTGTTGTTGAAGCATATAAATCGATCGGACACATAAATGTTCCCGTGATAGTCAGGCTTCAGGGAACTAATTCAGAAGAAGCTAAAAAGATAATCGACGGGTCGGGACTTGAAGTCTTTTCTGCTGTTTCATTCAGCGATGCGGCTACCCATGTGGCCAGGGTCCTCAATCAGAAGCAGTAAAATGAGGATCCGGATACCCTGGAAAAAGGAACTGACATCTCTTTTAAAGGCAGGCAGGCAATTAACCAGGGGAACTATTCTGAAAATAGTAATTACGGTGTTTATCTCCTTAAGCTGCCTTATCCTGCTTGAGAGCAGGGGGCATCCATTCGCTTATTTCAGTACACGGTGCCGCGATTATGATCAGGATGATTACAGCAGGAAACTCAATGACCGCCTTGCCGATTATGTTGCAGCGGCAAGGAACTCGGGAGTTTCACCATCCGAAAATGATGATGAGTTCAGAAAAAAGATTTCTGACGGAAAGCTTGTAAAGGTGAGTTCGGGAAGTCTTTATATAATTGACAGGATGTACTATAGTTACCCTTTTGTGACACCCGAAGGGAAAGAATTGCTGGATGATATCGCCATGCAATTCCAGGCGAAATGTTCCGGTAAGGGGTTGCCGGGAGCCAGGTTCTATCTCACCTCGATGACAAGGAAGACAGACGACCTTAAGAATCTGAGGAGGATGAACAGCAATTCATCAGCCAATAGTCCACATCTTTACGGCAATGCCTTTGATATAAGCTACAAGAGGTTTTCAGCTCATAAGCTTTTCCTCACAAATTGCGACAAGAAATTTCTGAAAGAAGCGCTGGCTGAAGTAATATCCCGGCTGAAGGATGAAAATAAATGCTGGGCTACCTATGAAAAGATGCAAAACTGCTTCCATGTGGTAGCCAGGAAAAACTGATTATAATCTTTTGTGAGAATCGTCACAGAATGGCTTGTTGGCTGATTTTCCGCATCTGCAGAGCCAGACTTCCTTATGAATTTCTTCAGTTCCTTTCTGTATATCGCGAATGATGAAATTCCCCGATATTTTCAATGGGCCTCCATCAATAACTTCTATCGTCGCCTGTGATTTGTTCTTTTTGCTTTCTTCCATCCCCTGAAAAATTAACCAGCAAATCCGACTTTCCTGTGCCGGCCATCACAGAATGGCATATGATCACTGGATCCGCATCTGCATATTGATATTATTCCATCCTCTATAACACGTGTATTCCCATTGCTTATAAGGGCAAAATTTCCCTTCAGTACTATCGGGCCATCAACCATAATCTTAACCGTAACAGGCACCTCTTCTTCCAATGCCTCCTGAATCTCTGACAGTTCAGGCCTTCTGAATTTTACATGATTGGTCTGATCAGCCCTGACATCTGCATTCTGAGCTTCATCGTTCCATTTCCATGAGAGTGCTTCGGTAGGGCAGAGATTTACCACTTCTATTATTTTATCTGTGGTCGATCCGTTCATGTCAACCCATGGTCTCCTGCTCGGATCAAACACTTCGATCAGCTCCCTGTAACAATACGAGGCATGTACACATGCCGAAGGTTTCCAGTATACGGTAATATCATTGTTGCGGTATTTTCTTCCTCCTGTAAACTTGCCTTCTTTCCCTTCCATTTCAGTTCCTCTTAATTAATCCCCTGTGATAATTATTGAAATAGTTTGTGAACAAGCTTATATTCAATTTATTGAAATAGTGATTAAATGTCACCTTAAATTAAAAAAATCCAATGCAATTTAATATTTTTAGATATACGGCTGACAGAGTGTCGGAGTAATGATTAATTTTGAAATATATCGTATGTTTAGTGACTAAAATTGATTTAATTAGCACCCCGGGGATCAACAGAAATATGATTGAGTAATCCGTTTCTCTTCCGGGACAAACTTTATTTAAGATATCATGTTTGCATGACTAAGTGTTTGCAATTGTAAAAAGTTCATGCAGAGGATAAAAGGATATGGGTACACGTTCGAGTAAATGTGGAAAAATGACAGAGAAATTGCTTCGTCTTTCAGTAATAATGACGATGTTAATTGTTATTTCCATTGATGCATTTTCCTTCCCTCCAACGCCGGGTTCTCATTTCTGTTCCGTTTTGATTCTGAAAGGAGCATCGTCCATTCCTCTTATGGCAGTTATTTGTTCATTGGTGCTGGCCGGTGGTATTCTTGTTTATTTTTCAATCAGACTGAAGAAGGCAGCCGTTGAACTGGAAACTCGTAACCGGCAAATAATTGATTTCAAAATAGAACTGCAACAACTTAACACTGTCGTTGAAAATCAAAAGGCTCAGACAGCCAAAGAATACTGTGAGTCTGATAAGTTTTACAGGGATGTTGTCCATTCTGCAGAAGACGGGATCTCTTTCTTTGACAAGGACTGGAATCTTAAATTCATAAACCCGGTGATTTTTTCCATGCTTGGATATACCAGGCAGGAGTTTGAGAATATCGGCCTGCAGAATCTTCTTCATTCCGACGATAAAGACTATCAGACAAACAGGGTGCAATCACTTTTCAGTTCGGGATCTTTTGATTGCGAACTCAGACTTAAACATAAGGACGGACAGTACCTGAATCTTTCAACAAAGTCGGTTACGGTAAGGGATGAGCAGGACGAGGTTCTTGGGTATCTTACCATTTACCGTGATATCACAAAGCTTAAGCAGGCGCATGAAGAGCTGATAAAAACAAACATGGAGGCCGAAGCCAGCAGCCGTCTGAAATCAAGCTTCCTTGCCAATATCTCACATGAGATAAGGACCCCGCTCAACAGTGTGGTAGGATTTGCAAATCTTCTTCTGGCGGATAATCTGACCCAGGACGTCAGGGAGGATTATGTAGAGCATATCAATTATAACAGTGAAAAGCTTCTTCAGATTATTGGCGATATTATTGATCTTTCACGGCTTGAGAGTTCGCAGATTGAGATTTCATATGAAGAAGCCTCCCTTAGCGCCATGGTCAATGAGGTTGCTGAGGAAGCCCGTCAGGTTATAAAACGGAACGAGAAACCCATAACATTATACGTGAAAAATCTATTCCAGGCAGGAGGAGATCTGATTTTTACCGATAAGGTCTGGCTAAAGAGAGTGCTGACTCATCTTATGGACAACGCGGTCAAATTTACACTTGACGGATCTATTGATTTTTCTTTCCTGCGCGACAATGACAAGATCGTCTTCAAAATCAAGGACACAGGAATAGGGATTAACAAGGAAAACCTGGGCAGGATCTTCGAGGAGTTCAGTCAGGAGGTGGATGGTCACCACCGTCCTTTCGAAGGTCTCGGCATAGGGCTGACATTGGCCAAAGAGGTTGTTGAAAGAATGGGAGGCAGAATATATGTACAATCGGAAAAAGGAGTGGGTTCTGAATTCAGTTTTTCCATTCCTTACCGGCCGGCAGGTACACACAAGATCAAAGCTGCCCCTGTAAAGAAAAAGCCGGTAGCCAAACCCATTGAATGGAGCTTTAGGAAATGCCTTCTTGTCGACGATAATAAAGATGTGCTTACTTATCTGAACCGTATACTGGTTGAAACAGGCATATCAGTCATTACAGCACGGTCAGGTCATGAAGCCATTGAACTGGTTAAGGCCATCCCCGATATCGATATAGTACTCCTCGATATGCAGATGCCTGAAATGAACGGGATAGAGGCAACAAAGGAGATCAGGAAAATAAGAAAGAACCTGACGATAATTGCCCAGACAGCCTTCATCTTCGAAGATGACAAGGATATAATTCTTGAAGCTGGTTGCGACGCGTGCCTTATTAAACCGATACGGAAAGAGCATCTGCTGTCCGTATTGTCGGGATTTGTCAATACAGATCAGTCGCTTTAATTTAACGGATATTCCAACTTTCGCTGATATAATTCTTCCTATTGCTTTCCGTGGGAAATTCACTTACAGGATACCTGATGAATTTTCCGACAGAATAGTTCCCGGATTACGGGTAAGTGTCCCTTTCCAGGGTAGAGGAATTATTTCCGGAATCGTATCAGAAGTACATGACCGGCAACCAGACATTAAAAATCTGAAGTCAATAGCAGCCGTACACGATCTGGTCCCGTCCGTAAACGGATACCAGCTTAAACTCTGGTCATGGATAGCAGGATACTATATGTGTACTGAAGGTGAGGTGATGAAAGCGGCGCTGCCTTCGGAAACAAGCCTGGTTGATTACAAACCAAAGACTGAAAGTTATATCAGATTATCGAAGAATTACACAGACTCTGAACTTAATGAAATACTCGATAACCTGACACGTGCACCCCGTCAGCAGGAATTGCTTTCAACCTATATGCGCATCACCGGGTACGCCGGGGGAGAAAAAATTAAAGCGGTGAGCAGAAAGTCACTGATCTCAGAATCGGGATCTTCGGCAGCCGTACTCGATATATTGATCGGGAAAGGGATATTAACTGCATCCAGAACCGAAGTTACAAGACTTTCCGGATCGGGAGAAGGGAATGAGGCTGTGAAAGAGCTGAGCCCTGCACAGACAGAAGCATTCAGGACCATAAGACAGCAGTTCGCCGACAAAGAGATTGTGCTCCTTCATGGTGTCACCTCCAGCGGGAAAACGGAGATCTATATCCACCTGATAGAGGAGCAGCTTCGTAAAGGCCGGCAGGTCCTCTACATGCTTCCAGAAATAGCCCTTACGACCCAGATCATAAAACGGCTTAAGAAACATTTCGGAGACGTAACGGGAATATACCACTCACGCTACAGCGACGCGGAAAGGATAGAGATATGGAAAAAGGTTGCTGATGAAGATCCTGATTCCGGATACAGGCTGACCCTTGGGGTGAGATCCTCAGTATTCCTTCCATTCAATAACCTCGGTCTGATAATTATCGATGAGGAACATGACGGTTCATACAAGCAGCACGATCCGGCTCCGCGGTACCATGCCCGCGATACGGCAATAATGCTTGCTGCCATACATTCTGCCAAGACGATTCTCGGCTCGGCTTCCCCTTCAATAGAAAGCTATAATAACGCTGTAACCGGTAAATACGGACTTGCTGAGCTGAAAGAGCGTTACGGGATGATAAAATTGCCTGAAATAGTAGTGGCCAATACAAAAGAGGCGTACCGGAAAAAACTCATGGTCTCTCATTTTACTCCTGAACTTCTGAATGCAATAGATAACGCTCTTGGGTTGGAGGAACAGGTGATCCTGTTTCAGAACAGGAGAGGTTTTTCGCCTTATATCGAGTGCTCTGAATGCGGATGGATCCCCGTGTGTGTCCAGTGTGCCGTCAATCTTACCTATCACAAAGGGATGGGACGGCTGATCTGCCATTATTGCGGATATTCAACTGAGGTTCCCCATAAATGCGGAAACTGCAGTTCCACAGGATTGATCACCAGAGGCTTCGGCACTGAAAAGATTGAGGATGAGATAAGGATCGTCTTTCCTGATGCCAGGGTGGCCAGAATGGACCAGGATACCACCCGGGGAAAACATTCGTTCTCAAATATCATAAAAGCCTTCGAAGAAAGGAGAATTGATATTCTTATCGGCACCCAGATGATCTCAAAAGGGCTCGATTTTGAAAATCTTACTGTTGTAGGTATTCTGAATGCCGATAACCTGCTTAACTTTCCTGATTTCAGGGCATATGAGAGGAGCTATCAGCTGATGGAACAGGTGAGTGGCAGGGCAGGACGGAGAAAAAAACAAGGAAAGGTGATCATCCAGACATCCGACCCTGCAAACAGGATCATAAGGCTTGTTCTACGGCATGATTATGAAGGAATGTTCAGAATGCAGTCTGAGGAGAGGAAAGGCTTCAATTATCCTCCATTCTGCAGGCTGATTAGAATAAATCTTAAGCATAAGGACAGGATTATTCTAAACCGGTTTTCAGATCTCCTCGGTGACGATCTTAAAAGGTTGTTCGGAAAACGCGTCCTCGGGCCAGAATACCCTCTTATATCCCAGGTCCAGCTTTGGTTTATCAAAACGATCATGATCAAAGTAGAAAGGGAAAAGCCGCCTGCCAAGGCAAAAGAGCTGATTACCCAGGCTATAGAAAGGATTGAAAAGGAGAAGGGCTCATCCTCACTGCGGATATCTGTTGATGTAGATCCTTACTGAGAAATCTGCTGATGTAGATCCTTACTGAGAAATCTGCAGGAGAAGCTGATTCTGCTGTTACCCTTAAATACGCAACTAATCAAAAAGATGTTACTTTTGGATGCGATAAAGAGAGAAATATGAAGATTGAGGTATCGAATGGCGAGATTATAGACAAGCTGACCATTATTCAGATCAAGCTTGAACGAATTAATGACAAGGATAAACTTGTAAATCTGAAGAAGGAATATGAAGAGCTGGCTGAAGTGTCGGCATCAATCCTTCCTGACACAGATCCTCTGTATAAAGCTCTTTATGATGTTAACTGTGAGTTATGGGAAATTGAGGACCGGATTCGGGATCTGGAGAGAAAAAAGGACTTTGGGGCAGAGTTTATTGAGACTGCAAGAGCTGTCTATATCAGAAATGATAAAAGATCGGAGATAAAAAGAGAAATCAATCTTAAAACATCCTCCGGCCTTATCGAAGAAAAATCTTACGAAAAATACTGAGATGCGACTTCTGGTGATCAGAACATCGGCCATGGGAGATGTGGCCCTCACGCTGCCGGCATTAAGAGCCGTAATGAACCGGTATCCGGAAGCTGAGATTGTAATGCTCACCAGACAGTCTTTCGCACCATTTTTCAATTCAACAGGCAGGCTGACTGTATTCGGAGCCGATCTGAATAAACGCCACAGTGGCTTTGAGGGGATAATAAGGCTTTTTATTGATCTTTCCGCCACTGGCAGATTTGACCATGTGATCGATCTGCATGATGTGCTCAGGTCAAAGATCCTGAGATTCCTGTTCCTCTTAAACGGAGTTCCGGTATCTGTTATAGACAAGGGAAGAGGTGCGAAAAGGGAGCTCCTGTCGGGCAAAAACAGGATGCCTCTGAAACATACTGTGGAAAGATATATAGATACTTTTTCTAAGGCCGGATTCCCGGCAGATCCGGTTCCCGGTCCATGGCTGATGCCTGCAGACGATCCTCTTAAGATCTCCGGTTTGCCTGAGAATGCCCCGGGTATTATCAGCATTGGTGTCGCACCATACGCCAAACATCCGCTTAAGATGTGGCCGGAGAAGTATATGAGAGATCTTCTTTCGATGATCTCGGGCAAATTTAATGTCAGGTTTTTCTTTTTCGGAGGGAAAGAGGAGGCCGTTCAACTTGAAAGTCTGGCGTCAGAATTCTCAGGATCTCTAAATACTGCCGGGAAACTCGATCTCGCATCGGAGATCCTTTTAATGAGCCGCCTCGATCTGATGATAGCCATGGATTCATCAAACATGCATATGGCATCACTTACAGGAATTAAAGTGATTTCAATCTGGGGAGCAACCGATCCGCTTACCGGTTTTGGAGCCTGGGAACAACCTGATCAGTTCAGTATAAGCATACCATTTAGTGAACTTACCTGCAGACCCTGTACTGTTTTTGGCAAAGGTGAATGCCGCAGAGGTGACCTGGCTTGTATGAATCATCTGACTCCTGAAGTGGTTTTCAATAAGATGGAAGCTTTATTCGACAATATTTCCAGAGATAAGGGCAACCCGAAAGTATATTGAGACAGAATTTGCCTATAACTTTGTTTTTTTTACACCTATTTTTTATATTGTGCTTCAAAAATCCATTGGGCCATGGATGATGTTTTAAGAGCAGATCTATACCGTTATGACGGGCTAACAGGACGAAAAGGATTCTGGCAGGGTTTATCACGACCCGGGTTCAGATATACTTACCTTTTCAGGGAAATTTCGAGAATCAGGGGTTGGTCAATTAAGAAAAAGATTTATACCCGGCTTATAAGATATTATCAGTTCAAATATGGTTTCCAGATCTACCCGGGGACTGATATTGGCCCCGGCCTGTTCATTGGACATTTTGGGGCATTGGGAATAAACCTTAGCACTAAAGTGGGAAAGAACTTCACAATTATGTTGGGTGTCACTATCGGACAAGCCAACAGAGGAAGGTTAAGAGGTACTCCTACCATTGGTGATAATGTCTGGATTGGAGCACACGGTGTGGTAGTCGGGAATATAAAAATCGGGAATAATGTTCTGATTGCTCCTAATTCTTATGTGAATTTTGATGTACCCGACAATTCAATTGTTATCGGCAATCCCGGGAAAATCATTCCGCATCCGAATCCGACAAAGGATTATATACTTTATGTGCTCGATGAAAATGGGGATCCAATACCGGAGGAGGACGAATTTTTACGAGATTAGCAGAAATAATTAAATATATCATAAGCCATATGAATCTTGAAGGCCAGTCAGGAAAAGGATCCGTAAAAGCAGGAACTTTACAGCGGATCGTCGTTGCTGCTGTCGCAACAATTCTGATAATTTTCAGCGGTTTCTACCTTAGGGATCATCTGGCCAAAAAAATGGCAATAAGCCCTGCCGATCTGGTCAATACTCTGACGGGCACCGATTCGGAATTCAAATTGTCGAATGGCAATACTTACCCGGCTGTGGCCCTGCCATGGGGGATGAACTTCTGGACGCCACAGACCAGAATAATGGGCGATGGCTGGGGTTATACCTATAAGGATTACAAGATAATGGGCATAAAACAGACTCATCAACCCAGCCCGTGGATTAATGATTATGCCGCCTTCTCCTTCATGCCTGAGACAGGCAAGATAAAGCTCGATGAGACTGAAAGAGCGTCGTGGTTCTCTCATAAAGCAGAGATAGCCCGGCCATATTATTATAGCGTATATCTTGCAGACTATGATGTTTCTGCCGAAGTTGCACCGACCAACAGGGCCGCGATCTTCAGGTTTACATTTCCCGAAAGCGATTCTTCTTACATACTTCTCGATGCCTTCAATATGGGCTCTATGGTGAAGATCATCCCTTCAGAACGCAAGGTGATAGGTTATTGCCGAAATAACAGCAGCGGTGTTCCCCAAAATTTTCACAATTATTTTGTGGCAGTCTTTGACAGGGATTTTACATCGGCTTCAACCTGGCATGGAGACACTCTGGTTAAGGATAACCTGGAATACCAGGGTCGGCATGCCGGTGCGGTACTCGGCTTCAAAACAAAGAGAGGAGACAGAATAAATGTCAGGGTCGCATCCTCATTTATCAGTCCTGAACAGGCGATGTTGAACCTGACCCGGGAAACTGATAAAAAAGATTTCGAGACAGTTAAAAATGAAGCCAGGGAAACCTGGAATAAAGAACTTGGCAAGGTCAGTATTGAAGGAGGAACAGAAGACCAGCAACGCACATTTTATTCATGCCTTTACAGGATGATCCTCTTCCCCAGAGGATTCTTCGAGATAAATGAGAAAAACGAGATTGTCCATTACAGCCCGTTTAACGGGGAAGTTGCGCCCGGCTATATGTACACCGATAATGGATTCTGGGATACATTCAGGGCATTGTTCCCTTTCATGACACTCGTCTATCCCGAAGTAAACAGTCATGTCATGGAAGGTCTGGTGAATACCTACAAGGAAAGCGGGTGGCTTCCCGAATGGGCCAGCCCCGGACACCGTAACTGCATGATCGGTTCAAATTCCGCATCACTTATAACAGATTCATATACAAAAGGTATCAGGGGATATGATATCCGGACTCTTTATGATGCAATGATCAGGAACACCAAAGGACCGGGTCCGCTGCCATCAGTGGGGAGACTCGGAGCAAGCTATTATAACGACCTTGGCTATGTTCCTTATAACGTCGGGATTAACGAAAACACTGCAAGGACCCTCGAATATGCTTATGCCGATTATTGTATCTGGAAGCTTGCCAAACTTCTTGGCAGACCGCAGGAGGAGATCGATCTTTATGCAAAACGGGCAATGAATTACAGGAACGTGTTCGATGATGGTCGCAAACTGATGCGGGGGAAAAACCTCGATGGTACTTTCCAGTCTCCTTTCAGCCCTTTCAAATGGGGTGATGCATTCACTGAAGGCAATAGCTGGCACTATACCTGGAGCGTTTTTCAGGATATTGAAGGATTGGTGAAACTGATGGGAGGAAAGGACGCTTTCGTAACCAAGCTCGATTCCGTCTTCCAGGTGCCACCTGTATTTGATTGCTCCTACTACGGACAGGTCATCCATGAGATCAGAGAAATGCAGATAACGAATATGGGGAACTATGCTCATGGTAACCAGCCGATTCAACATATGATCTATTTGTATAATTACGCCGGCCAGCCCTGGAAAACCCAGTTCCATGTGAGAGAGGTGCTTAATAAACTCTATAATTATACCCCCGACGGCTATTGCGGCGATGAAGATAATGGCCAGACTTCGGCATGGTATGTTTTTTCAGCTCTCGGATTTTATCCTGTTACCCCCGGCTCGGAGGAATATGTCTTCGGTTCTCCATTATTCGATAAAATGACAATCAGCTTCGATAACGGCAAAAAACTGACAATTGAGGCCAATGGCAATGTAAAAGATAATTTCTACGTGAAATCGATTAAGTTTAACGGTAAGTCTGTTAACAGGAACTATATTTCTCATCAGGATCTTCTGAAAGGAGGGAAGCTGGTCTTCAACATGTCAGCTTCTCCTGAAATGAGCAGAGGCACAGGGGATGATGCAAGTCCTTATTCCATGAGCACCGGGAAATAGTTGCATCCGAACCGGGACACTTTCTGGTTAAAGTCGTCTGATTATATGGGATTATTTTCCTTCTCACAGATACTGATTTACGCTATTCCACCTCTTCCTCAATGTGTAGGATATTTTAAGCCTGAACAAAGGTAAGCTGTTTAAAGACAGGTTCTAATCACATTTTTATGCAGATTTCATTTTAAAGATTTACTCAGGTTGATCAGTTGGTATTCTAAGGTATCGTAAGCATTCTTAAACCAAACTTTTGTTTTGGGATACCCCTAAATTTCCCAGGGGGGATTTGTAGTTACTACTCACGCTAAAGATAAAAGACAAAAGATAAAAGGCAGAAGATAAAGGCCTCCTGAAATATCTCTTAACCATACTGCGCCCTGCGCTCCAGACGCTTCGGTCTGGATCTCCACTACGTTCCGATCTGCGCCCTGTGCCCTGAGCTCCGCGCCCTTCGCCCGTTATATGGTTAAAAATCCCCTCCTCGCAGGGTCGGCGGGAGTGGGTTGGTCCGGAACAAGCTTATATAAGCGATTCCGGCATAATATTATGTTTTTGAATCCAATCTTCAATAGTTCGCATCACAGCTTCAGCCTGATATTCATCCTCACCAGCAGTGCAGTCAGTCCCACCATCAGCAACGCCCATGCCACCGAACCGGCGATAACCACAAGCGGAATGGCTGAATGTTTATAGATCAGTATCGGAATATTGATACTGAAAATAATATGGTACAGGATATCCGGCGCCAGGTATGTAGTGAGTGAGTTTTCCCCCGCAGGCTTGAGAAAGAAAGCCCAGCTCGTTTTCTTTTTAATATCCGCGATCCAGTAGATCAGGGCAAATAAGATCATGCTGATCCCGTTGCATATAAATCCCCAGGAAGGAGTCGCTTTTATCTTTGAGATTATAAACCATCTTCTGAGTACAAAACCTGCGATGATGAATAGTATCCCGAGAGTAATAATTACCAGTATAGTCTTCCTGTAATCGGGAGACAGTTTTTTCATTATCAGGGTTGTAAGCAGTCCTGACATTACAATGAAAGGGACATTCCCTTCAGTGAGCACTCCCAGAATCGGATTCACGGGGTTGAGGAAATTCAGTAGATCGAGCTTTGAAAGAATATTCAGGCCAAGGAAGAACGCCCAGGCCAGTACCGTAAAAAAGATATTGTCTTTAAGCGCCAGGCATATCAATGCCGAGGCAAGGTAACCCCAGCCGATCAGCCCAAGTATTCCCCACCAGCCTGTGATAAGCGACCCGTTGTTGATCTCCTTGCCGGAGTTGAATTTGAAAATAAGGATAACGAGCAGCAGGACACCCGCGAACTTTAATCCTGTTACCCTGAAGAAATTATTGTCATTTTCAGGGTAGTTATTCCAGATCAGGAAGACTCCGATGAGCATCAGTATGGCCCACAGGTTCTTACCCATTCCTGTAAGTTCAGGGTTTACACGTCCTATGTTGAGGGACAAGACTCCTATTATTATAAGGCTGATAGATCTTAACAGTATGTGCCTGATTATTTTCCGGGTATCATCACCCTTGCGTATCCTGTTGCCAACCGAGAAGGGGATCGCCATTCCTACCATGAAAAGGAAACCCGGAAAGACCCAGTCGGCCAGGCCCATCCCATCATAGCTGGCATCCACATGCCCCAGCCAGGCAGGAACGCCGGGCATGTAAAGGTCGTTTACAAAAAGCATCAGGACGAGAGTCAGTCCTCTCATTATATCTATTGAGTTGATCCGGTTTTGTGAGGTCATTGAAGGTCTGAATAGTTTAGGTTAAAGTTTCAATCGGAAGTTGATCCGTTCAAGTAATACAGGCAGCGCAGCGCCCATTATCAGCGCCCAGGCCACCGATCCGGCCACTACCGCCAGCGGAGGTAATGAAGCGTCCTTATAAAATAGCAGCGGCAGACTGAACTGCCAGATAATGTAGTAGAACATATCAGGAACAAGATATACCGTCAAAGAGTTGGCACCGGCTGGACGCATAAATGATGCCCATTTCGCCTTTTTCTTCATATCGATGATAAAATAGAGCAGGGCAAACAGGAGCAGGGTGATACCGTTGCATAAAAGCGCCCAACTTGGTGTGCCCTGTATCTTGGATATAATAAACCACTGATGCAGGAAAATCCCGCCGGCAAGGCTGACCACACCGAAAATGATCAGGGGGATCAGAGGTTTCTCTATTCCTTTGGCGGAATACTTTCTCAGGATCATCGTGGAAAAAAGACCTGAAAGAACGATAAATGGTGCATTCCCGTTAATTATTGGTCCTAGTACCGGTCTGACCGGTCTGAGAAAATCGAGCAAATGAAGTTTGGAAAGAATATTGAGGCCTAGGAATATTACCAGGGCAACAGCGGTTTTAAGCATATTTTCCCTTGTTGCCAGGCATACCAGCGCTGCAACCAGGTAACCCCAGCCAATGGTCCCGAGGATCCCCCAGGCGCGGAATGAAAAAGTTCCGTTATCAGACGACCGGAAAAGATACACCATTGGTATGATCATCAGCACCCCCAGTATCCGGAGGGACGGGACAAGCCATTTATTGTCCTGATTCTTGCGGTAATCATTCCAGATCAGGAATACGCCGGTATATGTGATAAGCGACCAGATATTCTTTGAAAATCCTGTATACTCACCGCCAACATTCCTCGAATTGGACATGAGCACGCCTATAGCAAGAAGGCTCAGGGTCCTGATCATTATATGTTTAATCAGGGAAATATTGCTTTCCCCCTTTATCATCCTGTTCCCTATGGCGTAAGGTATCGACATGCCGACCATGAACATGAACCCGGGAAATACCCAGTCGGCGAGGCCCATACCGTCGAAATTTGCAGGTCTGTGTCCAAGCCATGCAGGCACACCTTCGACGAAAAGATCATTGACGAAAAGCATGAGGATCAGATTGAATCCCCGTATTATATCGATTGAGTAGATCCGGTTTGAACCAGCCATTTTTCTTCTTTATGGTTAGTTTACAATTTTTCAGTTTTCAGAGCTATGTCCCGGCATTTATCTGACAGTACAGGAACAGTAAGTATAAGTTTTCCGTTTCCGGAAGAAACCTTCTCGGTCTTCACAATATTTCCTGTCCATGTATTGAACCAGGTAACCGTATATGATGCGGATTCAGTTTCAGGAATAGTGATTTTCGTTTTGCTGACATCCTGTTTAGATATGGCTCTCAGCCATCCGAATGCCATACTGCCTGCATCAGAGATATAAACATCTGCATCATCAGCCTCTGCTGCAGCCGGTTTGAAATTCAGGTTGGCAAAATCGATGTCCGATACAAATGCGCCCAGATGTTTAAGCTGTACCCAATCCTCTTTTTTCAGGACATCATACGCCCACCAGACCGGTGTACAGGCCAGTCCGTTCGAAAGAGACGCCCATATCTGGTTGTGATAGGAGTTATGATATTGTCTGGTACCCGGTTTATAATAGGTAAGATCTGCGCCTGCTTCTCCGAAGATGGCCGGTTTGGCGAATTTATCCCTGAAGCGCATGCTTGCCCATGCAAAATTATACATATCGCTTCTGACGCTGTCGTCCGGATATTTTGGTTTCCAGCCCTGAGCCGGATAAACATGGATATTCGGGATATGGGTTATTTCATACAGCTGTTCCCTGTATTGTTCGAAGCCTCCGCTGAAGGAAGCAGTTACGGGATGCCTGTACGGATCATTTTCCTCAAAATATTTTACACATTTTGCCACCCATGCGAAGGCCTCATCGTGATGTCCTTTTACCCAGCCGTCGGTGCCGTCCATTTCATTGATCAGTTCCCATATTCCCCAGCTCCGGCTGTGGGCGAATCGTGCGATAAGGTAGCGGTATTTCATTTTCTGGTAGCTCCATGCGAGAGTATCGCTGTATACGTTTTCGGATTTGGTGAGCTGGCTGTAGGGATTAATTTTCCACTGTGCCGACCATACTGTTTCGGAGAACAGATCATGGGGCCAGATAGCGAACATCAGTTCGATACTATCTTTTTCAAGGATTGACAGGAGGGAATCGATCTGTCCAAGCTTTTCCTGGTTGTACTGTCCTGATTTTTCCTCTATGATGCCGGCGCTGTTCACAAATCCGCCGTAATTGATGTCCCATATAGCCATGAAGTTGGCTTTGTTTTCTTCGAAGGTTTTAAAGACAGTATCATTAATGCCCCAGGGAGTGTATACCCCTACGCCGTAATATGATGTTCCGTCGTCGTAGGAAAAGTATCTTGGATTTTTTACTGATGGTTTGATCCACCCGTGATGCCCGGATTCAATGGCTGTGAAAGTTGCTGTGGCTGATTCTCCATGGGCTTTCCCGTCTCTAACAAAAAGTCCGTATGTATATTCTCCCGTTTCTCTTGGAGAGAATCTTATCTTCCATTTGTTCGCTCCTTTATAATCATCGAAGAACCCGTTGATCTTTATTTTCTCACCGGATGGAGAAGTAAAGACAGCCCAGACATCTATATCGGCCGGATCGTAAGAGTTATTATATTTTACATTCTGCAGGTCGGGGACCAGTTCAAATTTCTCGTATTTTTTTATGGTGGTGGAGTTTACCAAAGCTGTTTTGATCTTCGGATTTGAGCCCTGAGGATATTTTCCCCCTTTGGTGGCGCAACCTGTGTTGAGCAGGAGAGTCACTGTGAGCATAAGGATCAATGATCCTGAGGCAGTGAGAAATGGGTTTTTTCCTGTGTTGTATGGCATACTGTCTGGGTTTATGTTTGCAAGGTATGAAAGTTAACATGAAATAAAATATGCGGGAGTGGCCGAATGTGAAATAAGCTTAAAAGGGAGCTGTTTTTTTGGTGTTGAAAGGGGCAATACCGGGAATAAACTGATGAGGAATAATGGTTCATCTGTTCGATAATTACAAAATTTTGTTACTTTTGCGGCGGATACGATCCGGGGTGTAGCACAGTTGGCTAGCGCGCCACGTTCGGGACGTGGAGGTCGGAAGTTCGAGTCTTCTCACCCCGACTTTTAGGTACTGAAAGTCAATAAGTTACAAAGTTTTTGTACTTTTTTGTACCGCAACGGAAAAACCCTGTCAGAAATGGCAGGGTTCTTTTTTTATACATTTTGTATATCTGTTGTTTTTCCACTCCGATTAACTAAAGAGAATTTTTATTATAGTACCAGATTATTACCAGGTGGTGTGGTATTTGGTGACCGATTCTTTTAAACATTTTTTCTCCACTAAAATTAGTAACTTGTGTTTTTCCTTTTCAGGAAAAAACAAGTGTATTTTATCGGATTCTATTAATGCTTAACTGATTCAGTAAGAAATTTATGGCTATTAAAAAAAGTGAATTGTATTCCTCTCTATGGAAGAGTTGTGATGAGCTGCGGGGTGGTATGGATGCTTCACAGTATAAAGACTACGTGCTTGTATTATTGTTCATGAAATATGTTTCTGACCGATACGAAGGTAAAGAGGATGCTCTCATCGAAATACCCAAAGGTGGTAGTTTCAAAGACATGATTGGTCTGAAGGGAACAAAAGACATTGGGGAAGGTATAAACACTATTATTGCAAACTTGGCTCAAGCCAATGAACTGAAAGGAGTTATAGATGTTGCTGATTTCGATGATGATGACAAACTCGGTAAAGGTAAAGATAAACAGGACCGGCTTTCAAATCTCATTAGCATTTTTGAGCACCCCAGTCTGAATTTCAGTAAAAACAGGGCAGAAGGTGATGATTTATTGGGTGATGCCTATGAGTACCTTATGCGGAATTTTGCTACAGAATCAGGCAAGAGCAAAGGACAATTTTACACTCCGGCAGAGGTTTCCCGGATTATGGCAAAGGTCATTGGCATTAACAAGGCAAAAAGCCAGGACCAGACCATATACGATATGACATGCGGGAGTGGTTCTTTGCTACTTAAAGCTGCCGATGAGAGTGAACATGGCGTTACTATTTATGGTCAGGAAATGGATAATGCTACAGCTGCGTTGGCAAAGATGAACATGATATTGCACGACAACCCTTCGGCAGTTATTTGGCAAGACAATACTCTTTCCAAACCTTATTTCAAGAATCAGGACGGGAAACTTAAAACATTTGATTTCTGCGTAGCAAATCCACCTTTCAGCACGAAAGCATGGAGCAATGGTTTAGACCCGGCAAACGATGAATTTAAAAGGTTTGAGGACGGAATTCCTCCAAAGAAGAATGGTGACTATGCCTTCCTTCTGCATATGGTAAGGTCATTAAAGAGTACAGGTAAGGGAGCAATTATCCTGCCCCATGGTGTCTTATTCCGTGGTGGTGCCGAGGGAGAAATACGCAAAAACATCATAAACAAAGGTTATATAAAAGGGATAATCGGTTTACCAACCAACTTATTTTATGGTACGGGGATTCCTGCATGTATTATTGTACTTGATAAAGAGAATTCCCCGAATCGTACCGGTATTTTCATGATTGATGCCAGCAAGGCGTTCTTAAAGGACGGCAACAAGAACCGCTTGCGGGAGCAGGACATTCATAAAATTGTTGATGTATTTAACAATCAACTGGAAGTTCCAAAGTACAGCAGGATGGTTTTGCACAGTGAAATTAGTGACCTGAAGAACGACTTTAACCTCAATATTCCACGATACATAGACAGTCAGGAAGAAGAAGATATTCATAATATCGAAGCACACTTGCTGGGTGGCATCCCCGATAAGGATGTGGAAGAACTGAACAAATACTGGGACGCATTTCCTTCGCTAAAACAAGTATTGTTTTCTCCAAGTTCTCGGACTGGTTTTAATGATTTACTAATCGAACCGGCACGGGTGAAGAAGACCATATATGAGCATCCAGATTTCGCCAGTTACACTAAAAAGATTGATGTGGTTCTGAATTCATGGCGTGAAAAACATTTACCATATCTTAGAAAAATAGATACCGGGGTTAAGCCAAAAGTAACCATCATGTATCTGTCAGAAGACCTTTTGCAGAAGTTTTCTGAGATTCCTCTCATTGACAGGTACGACATTTACCAAAGCCTGTTAACTTACTGGGGGAACACAATGCAGGATGATGTGTACCAGATAGCAGATGAGGGTTGGAAAGTAGTATTATCATTGGATGAAAAGAAGAAAACATGGGATTGCGATTTATTACCAAAGCACCTGGTAATTATTAAGTTTTTCCAGTCTGAGCAGAAGCATATCAACAAACTCGAAACGGACCGGGAAGCTATAAAACAGCAATTAACAGAACTGGAAGAAGAACATGCGGGAGAAGAAGGATTATTGTCTGAAGCTAAGAACGACAAGGATAAAATTACAAAAGCCAGTGTTCAGAAACGAACAAAAGAGATTAAGGGAGAAAATGATTATGCAGATGAGCAGAAAATACTGGAGAACTATTTAAAATTATCAGATGCAGAGGTTGTTTTAGCAAAACAAATAAAAGATGCTGATACTGAACTGGACAAAAAACTGGCTGCCAAGTATAAAACTCTCACCAGTGACGAAATAAAAGGTATTGTAGTTGATGATAAATGGATGACCACCATTGAGAGAGATATTAAAACTGAAGTGGAACGTATAAGCCAGCGACTCTCCCAACGCATTAAAGAACTTTCTGAACGATACGAAAGCACTTTATCTGATATTTCTAATACTGTCATGGAGTATGAAGGAAAGGTTAAGGGACATCTTATAAAAATGGGGTTCAAAAATAGTATTTGACGAAAATATTTGCTTATTTTACGGCAATTAATAGCATTAGACATGGTTTTAAGCATTGAGGAACAGATACTTAAAAAAATAAAAAAAGCCAAGAGGGGTGCGCTCTTTTTTCCTGAGGATTTTTCTGATTTCGGAAGTGCAAGAACAGTTGGAAAGTCTCTTGTGCGATTGGTAAAATCAGGAGAACTCTACCGGGTGGCAACAGGAATATATGTACGTCCGGAGAAAGATAAAATACTGGGAATCGTCCTGCCAGGCATTGAAGATATTGCTGAAGCCATTCGCAAGCGTGATAAAGCCAGAATTGTACCAACCGGCAGTTATGCACTGTATAAATTGGGACTTACCTCGCAGGTTCCAATGAACATAGTGTACTATACCGACTCTACCGCACGTAAAATAAAGGTTGGCAAGCAAACAATAACCTTTAAAAGAGCGAGTGCCAGAAGTTTATCTGCTATTGGTGAAATAAGCACATTGGCTATTCAGGCGTTGAAGACTATTGGAAAAGATAAGGTCAGCGATGATGAAATAAACAAGATTAGAGAATTGCTCTTGCAGGAAAAACCTTACCATTTACAGCACGATTTAAAATTAGCACCCGAATGGATAAGAGAGTTACTAAGACCAAGAAACGTATAACAATACATGGTTGATTTAGAACATTTAAAAGAGTGGTTAAACCTACCCTCTGGGACAAAGCTGAATATTTTTACCGAAACTGGCAAAAACATGGGTCTGCCTGCTGTAGCTATTGAAAAGGACTGGTGGGTTGTGCATACCCTGTCACTCATTTATACCATGGAATGTGCCCGGTCACTTGTTTTCAAAGGAGGAACTTCATTGAGCAAGGGGTGGAACTTAATACAACGATTTTCGGAAGATATCGATTTGGCATTGGACAGGGAATATCTTGGTTTTACAGGTGAACTGGAGAATGCTGATGTTCGCAGGCTGAGAAGGGTTTCTTATGACTACATGACAACAACATTTACAGAAGAACTCAGAAGCAAATTTGCAGAGGTAGGATTTACTGATGTAAATGTAAAATACCGGGAAGTACTGAACCATGACCAGGACCCGATGATAATTGAGATATATTACCCTAAACTAACTGAGAAAGATTCTTACTTGAAACCGGGTATATTGGTTGAGGTAGGAAGTCGGTCTTTAATAGAACCATTTACAGACAGAACTTTTCCTACCATGGTAGCTGAAAATTATCCCGGTCAGCCATTTTCAGATAAACCGATAACTATTCCGACAGTTAATCCGGAACGTACTTTTTTGGAAAAGATATTCCTGCTGTTTGAAGAATTTCAGAAACCAGAAGAAAAAAGGCGGGTTGATGGACTTAGCCGTCACTTATATGATATCGAAAAACTTAGCCGGACTGAATTTGCAGAAACCGCTCTGAAAAATGCTGATTTGTACAACATTATTGTTGCACATCGCAGCAAATTTAGTCGCATTTCGGGAGTGGATTTTGCCAACCACACTCCCGATAAAATTTATTTTATACCGCCTGAACATTTATTGTCAGAATGGGAAGCAGACTACAGATTGATGCAGGAGAACATGATTTATGGTGATGTATTGCCATTTGTAGAACTTATCAAAAAACTCACTGAACTTCAAAGACGAATTAATAATAGACAATGGGATTGACAGAAGTAAAATACAAGATATCTGAAAAAGGACTCATCCCTATTGATTGGGATGTGAAACCAATTGGTAACGAAATTGACTTATTAACCGGATATCCCTTCCCAAGTAACAACTATGTTGAAAGCGGAGTACGATTATTAAGAGGCTCAAACGTAAAAAGGGGTAATACAGATTGGTCAGAAGAAATTACACAATATTGGGAAAAACTCACTCCGGATTTACTTCAGTATGTTTTAAAAGATGGAGATATTGTCGTTGCCATGGATGGTTCACTTGTTGGGAAGAGTTTTGCAAGATTGTCAAAAAAAGATATACCTGCATTACTACTTCAACGTGTAGCAAGAATCAGGTCAAATAAGATTGATTTAGGGTATTTAAAGGAATTTATATGTAGTGATTATTTTACAAAACATTGTGAGGCAGTCAAAACCGTTTCGGCTATTCCGCATATAAGTCCTAAAGATATCAGAAGTTTTATAATTCCAATACCGCCTACAAAATCAGAACAAACTGCTATTGCCACTGCCCTCTCTGATGCCAATACACTCATCGATAATCTTGAAAAACTCATTGCCAAGAAACGAAACATCAAGCAAGGAGCGATGCAGGAACTGCTGAAACCTCGGATTAATTGGAAGGATAAAAAGTTAGGAGAAGCGTCAATACTTAAAGCCAGAATTGGATGGCAAGGTCTAACAACTGCTGAATACAAATCCACAGGTGATTATTTTCTTATAACAGGAACGGAGTTTAAAGATGGATTTATAAATTGGGAACAGTGTGTGTATGTTGATGAAACAAGGTACAATCAGGATAAGAATATACAGATAAGAGAGAATGATGTTCTTGTTACAAAAGATGGTACAATTGGGAAAATTGCATTTATTAAATCGCTTCCTAAACCAGCAACCCTTAATAGTGGAGTTTTTGTTATTAGACCAATTAATGACTCATTTAAACCTGAGTTTCTTTTTTACTTATTAACCTCGGAAGTATTTAAGAGATTTCTTTCTCAGCTAAGTGCAGGTTCAACTATAAATCACTTATATCAAAAGGATTTTGTTTCTTTTAAGTTTAAAATACCTCAGACAATTAAAGAACAGGAAGAAATATCTAAAATTTTATCTGATATGGATTCTGAAGTTGCCCAACTTGAGCAAAAATTATTTAAATATAGAAATCTAAAACAGGGCATGATGCAAGCATTATTAACCGGTAATATAAGATTATCATGAGTCCCGTAGGTGATATCGAACGCATTACTCAAGACAGAATCATTGCTTTATTTTCTGACAGAAGCAAACTTGATTATGAATATCTTGGTAACTGGTACGACCGGCTGAACAATAGCAATATAGACGAAGAATTACTTCGGAGGCATCTGCAGATAAATGGTTACAGTGACAGGTTAATCAGTAAAGCCATTTATGAACTTACAAAGGTTGCTGGAGTCCAAACCAAGAATCTTTATAGCATTAACAAAGAGGTTTATACAATATTACGTTACGGTGCAAAGGTCAAAGAAGATGTTGGTGAAAATACTCAGACGGTCAGGCTGATTGACTGGGAGAACCCCTTTAATAATCATTTTGCTATCGCAGAAGAAGTTTCCATCAAAGGGGAAAACAGAAAAAGACCGGACATAGTAATTTATATTAATGGTATTGCCCTTGGTACTCTCGAATTAAAGAGAAGTACGGTTTCGGTTACAGAAGGGATTCGACAGAACCTGGACAATCAGAAAAGCATTTTTATCATGCCATTCTTTGCAACTGTGCAATTAGTAATGGCAGGTAATGATACAGAAGGACTCAGGTATGGTGTGATTAATACACCTGAGAAGTATTACCTTAAGTGGAAAGAGGACAGTGATGTAGAAAACCTTTTAGACCGACATCTTTTACAGGTCTGTCAAAAAGAACGTTTTCTGGAACTCATACATGATTTTATTGTATATGATGCTGGCACAAAGAAAATCTGTCGTCACAATCAATATTTTGGAGTTAAGGAGGCACAAAAGAGGGTCCGGACCCGTGAAGGGGGTATCATCTGGCATACCCAGGGAAGTGGAAAAAGCATGATAATGGTCTGGCTGACTAAATGGATTCGAGAAAATATTAATGATGCCCGTGTACTTATTATTACAGACCGTGATGAACTTGACAAGCAAATCGAGAAGGTCTTTAAAGGTGTTGATGAACAGATTCATCGTACGACAAGCGGTAAAGATTTGGTAGAGAAACTTAATTTATCTCTGCCATGGCTAATGTGTTCGTTGATACATAAATTCGGCAACAAGGAGGAAGCAGATTACGAAGGTTTTATTGAAGATATTTCAAAGTATCTACCAAAAGACTTCAGTGCAAAAGGTGATATTTATGTTTATGTTGATGAGTGCCACCGAAGTCAGTCCGGAGAACTTCATAAGGCGATGAAAAAGATTTTGCCAAATACCATGTTTATTGGTTTTACTGGTACTCCATTACTTAAAGCTGATAAACAAAAGAGTATTGAAATCTTTGGGAACTATATACATACCTACAAGTTCAATGAAGCTGTAAGAGATAATGTGGTACTTGACTTAAGATATGAAGCAAGGGATGTTGACCAGAAAATCACTTCTCAGGATAAAATCGATAAGTGGTTCGATGCTAAAACACGAGGTCTGACAGATTATGCCAGAATGCAACTGAAACAGAAATGGGGTACTATGCAGACTATTCTGAGTTCTCAATCCAGGCTTGAAAAGATTGTGGCTGATATTATGCTTGATATGGAAACCAAAGACCGTTTGGAAAGTGGTCATGGGAATGCTATGCTTGTTTCCGGAAGCATTTATGAGGCTTGTAAATACTACGAGTTGTTTCAGAATTCCGGGTTGAAGAAATGTGCCATAGTAACTTCATATGTACCAAGTATTAATGATATCCGTGGCGAAAGCGTTGATGAGGAAAGTGTGACTGACAAGCTAAAAAAGTACGAGGTATACCAACGTATGCTGAATGGTAAATCCACCGAGACCTTTGAAGATGAGGCTAAGAAGAAGTTCATCGATGAACCCGGACAAATGAAACTTCTGATTGTTGTAGATAAACTATTGACCGGCTTTGATGCTCCGCCAGCCACATATTTATTCATAGATAAAAAAATGCAGGACCATGGTCTTTTCCAGGCAATATGCAGGGTAAACAGGCTGGATGGGGATGATAAAGAATTCGGTTACATTATTGACTATAAAGACCTTTTTAAAAGTCTTGAAGCATCGGTTACTGACTATACTTCAGGAGCACTTGAAGGATATGATAAAGAGGACGTAGCAGGTCTTTTGTCTGACCGGTTACAGAAAACAAGAGAACTTCTTAATGATGCGCTGGAAAGCATCAGGACCTTATGTGAACCTGTTAAATTCCCTAAAGATACTCTTGACTATATTCGGTATTTCTGTGGAGAAAACACTGAAAATAAAGATGAGGTTAAGAAACATGAGCAAAAACGGCTTGCATTTTATAAGCATGTTTCACATCTGGTCAGAGCGTATGCTGGTATTGCAAATGAAATGGAAGAAGCTGGCTATTCTATAGCTGAGACCGATAAAATTCTGAAAGAAATCAGGCACTACGAGAATGCTAAATCAGAAGTAAAGCTGGCGAGTGCTGATTATATCGATTTAAAGGCATATGAACCAGCTATGCGACATCTGATTGACACATACATCAGTGCTGAGGACAGTCAGGTCATTTCTGCATTTGATGATATGTCGCTTGTTGAACTGATTGTGGAACGTGGTGAACAGGCTGTAGCCAAACTACCTGCAAGTATTCGTAGGAACAGACAAGCAGTTGCCGAAACAATTGAAAATAACCTTCGCAAGGTCATTCATGACGAAAGACCGATTAACCCGAAGTATTATGAAAACATGTCTCAACTGCTCGATGAACTGATAGCACAAAGAAGGCAGGAAGCTATTGAGTACGAAAAATACCTGGCACAAATAGTTGAACTTACCAGGCAGATTAAACGACCGAATGAGACCAAATATCCAAAGACCCTTGATACAAGAGCCAAGCGTGCACTGTATGACAACCTTGACCATGATGAAGAATTGGCAAAAGTGCTGGATTACGAGGTCATTTACAATAAGAAGGATGACTGGCGTGGTAACAGGATAAAAGAGAAAGAAGTTCTGTACGCCATAAAAAAACACATTAAGGACGAAGAGAAACTAAAGAAAATCTTCGAACTGGTAAAGAATCAGCCTGAATATTAAAATGCACCAAATTGTCGTAAACAATATTGTCATTGATGTTGTAAGGAAAGATATTAAGAACCTTCACCTTTCGGTTTACCCACCATCAGGCAGGGTCAGGATAGCTACACCAATCAAGGTGGATGATGAGGCAGTCAGATTATTTGCAATATCTAAGATGTCATGGATTAAAAAGAATCAGGCAAAATATGTTAATCAGCAACGGCAACCGGAAAGAAAATACGTATCAGGTGAAAGTCACTATTTTCGTGGTCAGAGATACCTACTGAATGTAATTAATCATACCGGACATCCAAAAATCGCTATAAGAAATAAGAAGTTCATTGACTTGTTTGTGAAAGCGGACGACACCCAGGAACAGCGTGAAAAGGTCATGACCAATTGGTACAGGAGGAATCTGAAAGAACAAATCCCGCCACTAATTGTGAAATGGCAGAAAGAAATTGGCATAGAGGATGTACAGTGGGAAGTGAAGAAGATGAAGACCAAATGGGGCACATGCAACCGTGAAGCTAAAAGAATATGGCTCAATCTTGAATTAGCAAAGAAACCGGAACACTGCCTGGAATACATAATTGTACATGAAATGGTCCACTTCCTTGAGCGCAATCATACTGAAAAATTTGTGGCTTACATGGATAAGTTTATGCCGGTATGGCGCAACTATAAGCAGGAATTAAATCGTTTTATTCTGAAGCATGAGGATTGGACCTACTAAAAACCCTAAGAAAATGAGAAATAAATATAATGACTGGTGACCAAATCACAATCTTATAAATGACCAAAACTTGTAAACGTAACATAGGATTGTTATTCCAATTGATTCTTGTAATGCATTCTATATGTGTATGTTATATGATGTTTTGGTTTTTGTTTAAGCGGGACTTGGTTATAAACATGCTTTACCTATTAACATAATTATAATATAACATGAGTAAGAGAAAATTTAATTATGAGTTTTTACCAGTATCTGTTATAAATAAGTTAATTGTTTTATTTGATACATATCGAGAATACAGGACAATAAATAACATTCTTCTAATTGTTGGTACAATTTGCAATAAACAGGTTTCAGATGATTCTTTTACATACTCTTATATACCTCTGTCTGTAGCGTATTGGCGAAAGGTTGTTGGTTCTCACTATAGTCAATACTTGAAAGTTTTACTCAATAATCATATTGTACAATCAGGATGGGTTCTTTTTACTTCAGATGCCGGAGAGTTATCTCGTGTGAAAGGTTACCGAATTAACCCTGCATTGTTACAAGACAAGTACAAGCTAATTAAATATTCTGGTAGCATTTCTGACAGTAAATCAGCAGATATAGTCTCTGATGACTTTGAAGGAAACAAACAACTGACTAAAACTGGTTTTAACCCAGAACTTATTACAATGCAGAAGTCAAAAGCTACACAATGGATGACTACTGGTTTAGCTGAAGTTGTAAATGGTTATAAGAACTTTAATTATGTTAATGGCGTACCCAGGACTCTCCCGGTTCTGGTAAGACTATTGAACGATGATGGTAATTTTATTTCAACTCATATGTCTGTCGAAGCTGCACAGAAGTTAGCCGATAAGCAAGGGAAACAGTTAATCTTTTACAAAGACAAATTTATTATTGCAAACGAAGACATACTTAACAGTGTAGCATTACAGAATCTGACAGTTCATTACAAGTGGCAAATCAAGAGTTTTTTACCTGGTATATTTAATTTTACACGAAATACTGGTACATTAAGAGTCTACAGCAAATTATCGTCATTGCCATCAACATTGCTCCCGTTTATTCGAATTAACGGGAATTACATAATGCAAGCCGACCTTAAATGCAGCCAGTTCACTATTTTTGCAAACCTACTAAACTACTATCTTAATCACTCAGGCGATGAACTTAAAGCCTTATTCAAGAAAAAACCTTGCAAAACTTTTGTGTCAAATCTTGTAACTGTATTTGAGAAACACAAGGGTGAATTTCCGGATGAAGGTCTGGAGACCAAAAATCCACTTGAAGACATCTACAATTCCAATAACATTTACAAGTTTTTGGTTGATACATTGTTGCATGATTTTTATAGTATTATTAAGAATGAGTTGAGTCTTCCACAACGGCAACATGGTAAAGGAATTGCTTTCAGAACGGTTTTCTCCAAACCAAAACCAGAAAACGAATTGGTACGGCAGTTCAGAGAAATATATCCCGCAATAATTAGTATTATCAATGATTTCAAAGAAAAATACCGGTATAATGAATTTGCAATTGGCTTACAGCGTTTGGAAGCAGAAATATTTATCGACAACATATGGAAAAAGGTAAAGACAGCCGGTATTAATTCATTCACACGTCACGATTCGCTGGTTTTTCCATTAATTCAAAAAGATGTGGTGGCACAAATAATTACAGATGTGTTTACTGATTTTGACTTCATATACAGGATTGAATATGAGGAGTTTAATACTGAAGAAATTGCTCTGCATTTGTTGGGTCAAAATGGGTACATCGACACCTTGGAAGACCACGATGAGGCATTCTTTTATACCATGTTTGAAGCTAAGAAAGATGCTCTAAAGAGGGTCAAGTATGATAAACTTATAAATCGCATAGCAGAACAGTTGGGGGACATTGACCTTCCTGAAGCTATTAAAGGAGACTACTATAAATATGTTCCATTGGAAACACTTATTGCAATTTCACAGTTAAAAGGTATGTCGGCTGAAGTAAGACTTAGCGTGGAGGAAGATATTGCAAATTTACAGTCAAATTATCCTGTGCCATTTTTCCAGGATAAGACCAACAAACTAATTCGATGGTTGGTACAAATTATTAATTGAGGATGACAGAAGTACTTATTCCATGCTTGAGAAGAATTCTTCCAGTGTAATGTCATATACATCAAGGATGTCGAATAAAAATGATAATGAAATGTTTTTGGAGTTCTCTGAACGTGAAATGCTCTGACGGGACCTTTGTATTAGTTCACCAAGTTGTTCCTGTGTATAACCATAAGTGAATCTAAATTCACGCAACATCGCTGATACGGAATCCATGCGTTCATCATGGCTTTGGTCTAAACGTTTGCTGGGCATCGGTATAATATACTTACTGTTATAAATACAGTCGTATCCGACTGGGGAAGTGCATATTTGACATCTGGAAGCACATGCTGATCTTTCGGGAAAAAGAAGATGAGTACGAAAGAGATGAATTGCGGGAATTTAATCATAGCACAGCAGTGGAGATCATCAGGTATGACACAGACCGATTACGCGAGTGCAAACAGGGTATCCATACATACTCTGCGTTACTGGTTGTATAAACACAAAGACACAGTATCTGAAGAAGGAAGATTTCTGCGACTGACAGATCTTTCATCCGTTAATGAAATAGTACTGCGTTATCCAGGAGGAGTTGAGCTTAGATTACCAGTAGGAACACCGATATCAGTAATAAAGCAACTGGTCATCCTTTAGGGTTATGTTCTCAATAACATCGCCCAGGTATTTTCTCTATAACGTATCCACCGACATGCGTATGGGTTTTGACGGGCTTAGTGGATTAGTAAGTAGCAAGCTTGGAGAAGATCCTCGCAGTGGGGATTTATTTATCTTCATCAACAAACCGCGTAACCGGATAAAGATGCTTCGCTGGGAACCTGGTGGCTATGTCCTGTTCTATAAAAGACTCGAAAGGGGGACTCTTGAACTTCCATCTGGAACAAAGGCAGGGTTATCACAACCTTTGGAATATGGTCAGCTTGCTATGATGATCACTGGTTTTTCGATGAAACATACAAGAAAAAGGCCGCGTTTTTAAGAACAATTTTTGTTTGATTTGTTAAAAATAACAGGTTCAAAATAAGTAGATTCAATGCTTTCATGATGTAATTTTATGTCATGACAAGCGAAGAGACCATAACTATATCGAAAGCGGAATACCAACGATTTTTGGATCAGGAATCAGAGGTTGTATGGCTCAAACACCAGCTCGCGGAACTTCAGAGATTAATATACGGATCAAAACGGGAACGTTTTATCACTCCGGATCCTCTTCAGTGCACTTTATTTGATTTGCCATTACAAGCTGACCCGGAACCTGAGAAGGAAACGATTACCTATACAAGGACAAAGCCGGAAACCCCGGAGAAAAAACAACCTCTCAGGGCAGAACTCCCGGCACATCTGCCTCGCGAGACAGAAGTCATTGAACCAGATAACCTTCCTGAAGGGGCAAAACTTATCGGCAAAGAAATCACCGAAATACTTGAGTACGATCCTGCCAATATTTATGTTCGCCAGATCATCAGGCCGAAGTACATTATTGAATCCAGCGATGAATCCACACGTATTGAGATAGCAGATCTTCCTTCACTGCCTATACCAAAGGGTAATGCAGGAGCTTCAATGATTGCGCAAATATTAGTCAGCAAGTTTGTTGACCATCTTCCTTATTACCGGCAGAGTAAAATTTTTAAACGTCAGAACCTTCATATACCTGATTCCACGATAGGTGGCTGGGCTAATATGGCAATAGAGAGATGGTTGGTACCGGTATATGACGTTGAAAAAAGGATAATAGTAACATCAGATTACCTTCAGGCAGATGAAACTCCCATAGCTGTGCTCACGGAAGATAAGCCGGGAGCAACACACCGGGGTTACTACTGGGTATATTATGATCCTGTAAAACGGCTGGTGTGTTTTGATTACAGGAAGACCAGGGGCCGTGAAGGGCCAAAAAACTTTCTACAGGATTTTTCGGGAGATCTTCAGAGTGATGGATATAGTGCATACGCTGATCTGGGAGTTCAGGGAAAGATAAAACATCTTGCCTGCTGGGCTCATGCCAGACGTAAATTTGAACATGCTAAGGACAATGATCCCGTGAGATCCTCACAGGCCTTAACGATGATCGGTAGGCTGTATGATATCGAACGTGAGGCAAGGAATAAAGCGTTAACATATGATGAAATAAAGGCTATCAGGCAGGAACATTCACTGGGAATAATAGCTGAAATAGAACAGTGGCTTACCATGCAGGCGAGGGATGTATTGCCAAAAAGTGCCATAGGAATGGCAATACATTACACCCGGAACCTTTGGCCCCGGTTGATAAGGTACACTGAAGATGGACGGTTTAATATTGACAATAATCTTATTGAAAACAGCATACGTCCCGTGGCTCTGGGAAGGAAGAATTATCTCTTTGCAGGATCACATGAAGCAGCACAGCGGGGAGCAGTTATCTATTCGCTGCTTGCCACCTGCCAGATCAGAGGAGTGGACCCATTTACATGGTTAAAGAATGCTCTGGAAACCATCCCGGATTACCCGGCAAACCAGTTGGAAAAACTACTCCCCAACAAATAATACCAAAATCCAATCACTTCAAAGGTGTATTTCCCCAGTCGGATACATACAGTCCGATGACTGTTCGGTGACTAAAAAAGTTAACAATAATGTGTACCCTAATAGTGCTAAACAGTTCCGCAATGGTAGAAAAACTCCTTTTAATTGTACCATTGATGGGACATTTTGAGGAAAAATGTCAATTTTTACGATAAAACAATCAGATATTCTTCTAAAATGAGGGTTTTGTGCACCTACAGATGAAGCATCACATGCTTTTATCAACTTGAAATTATGGAAAAATAAGAATAAATAAGGAAATCCTGTACGAATTACCGGATGCCATTAAAAAAGTCCTCAACTGAGACATCAAGTTTTTTAAGTACTTCAAGTAACGTTTTTAAAGTTACATTCTCACCCCTTTCGATTCTGCTCAGACTCACTTTATTAACCCTATTCAGATATGACCATGCCTCATAATTGGGGTTGTTCTTCCTCCGCAATTCCCTGACCTTCTCTCCAATTATTTTCATTTGTTGGTCAACTGATACCTCCCGACTGATTTTCTTCGCCATAACGTATTGATTTGAGTCAAAGATATTAAAAACACAATGATTATACAATTTTTAGTGTACATCGAATGTTGTGTACAACATATATTGTATATTTGTAACATGAAATCAACAGGGCAAAGCAATAATAATACAAGGGTCACGATTCATCACTGTTTATTGAACCTTGAGTATGAATATAACACTACTTATTTTTTAATTACTGAAATGGTTGGTGATACACCATACAGAACTTATTGTTACAAGATTCCGAACTGCTATAAAGATGAAAGTTTGTTGGGTGAGTTGGATGAGAAGTTCGCTCCATATTGCCCGAACTAATGTGTAAATCTGAAAAATGCAACAGAATCCTGGTAAATAGTACTGTACAAAAAACCCTACAAAAATCTGCCACATTAAACACTGAATTAATGCGGGATTCAGAAATCACTTTTCACTGTATAAAAATCATCCGTTTTTTAAACACTAAATTTTAATCATATGAGAATTGGAATTTATGCCAGAATCAGCAGAGAGTCATCCCATTTGGACAATCAACTCCTAATTCTAAGAGAATTCTGTTTTAAAATGCAATATGAGGTCTACGATGAATACACTGATGTGATATCAGGAGCTGCAGCTAATCGGGAGGAATTTAATAGAATGATGTCAGATGCATCGAAACGAAAGTTTGACATGCTCCTATTTTATGCTCTCGACAGATTCAGTAGAGCAGGAACCCGAGAAACCATACGTTATTTGCAGATGCTTGATGATTATGGTGTGTCATATAGGAGTTTTACAGAGCAGTTTATAGATTCTTCAGGCATATTCAAGGATGTGATTATTGCACTGCTCTCAACGCTTGCAAAGCAGGAACGGGTTCGCATTAGTGAGAGAGTTGTTGCAGGTCTGGCTAAAGCAAAGTCACAGGGTAGGGTTGGTGGTAGACCGACTCTGGAAGCAGATAAAATTGAGAAAATTCGGAAATTGAAATCTTCCGGTATGAGTATCCTCGCTATTTCAAAGGAAGTTCATGTCAGCAGAGGAAGTGTCTATCAGTATATATGATACTTGGGTTAACACAACCACTACAGTCTTAAAAAAATATGGATATATTTATTGTCAATTTTTTGTACGCATTAAATATAAAGAACATGGGTAAACCAAATGACATTTTTGGGACGTTTGTAAGAAAACCACTTGGAGCATTAGATGAAAAAACACCTGTGCCAATAGGATGGTTTGCATTACCGTTTAACTTAATGAAAACCAAAGAAGATAGGCGGAAAAATCATGGCAAGTGGTTCACAATCGAGAGTAAAAATAAAAAAATCTATCGTGTATTGAGGTTTGCACCACATTTGCATGGTACAGTAAATAACAAAGAACAGAAGGACATTGTATTAGATTGGGTTGGATGGATAGACTTATGCGGCAGGGATGAAGAGGTAGATATTTCTCTTGACTTAAAGATTAGTAAAACAAGAATTTGGGAAGTCCTGTTTGCTGGATTAATGCACCCAGAGCCATCATATCGATTGTCAACGCTTTTAGCTTTACTATCGGTCATTCTCGGCTTATTATCATTATTCCTTGCCATATTTTTGTCACAACCATCTTCACCTTTAACTTGCATCCACTAAAATCTACTTCAATTGTTAGACAATGTTATTAATTATCCTTATGAGTTTCGTCATGAATTGGAGTAGGTAGATGAAAAAGGGGACTCTCGTCCCCTTAACAAACTTAAAATAATCTCATTTTGATTTTTATCTCCAACATTATAAAACGCCTAAGATAATTTAGCATTGATTTCATGCTTTTTGTGGTAGGAAAAATCTTTAACATAATCTCCATTTGTAAAATTTGTTATAAAAGCATCCATACTATATATCCCAAAACATATTTTATCATATATTTGCAATGTAAATCATCTGATAAAACCTGCTCCGCTTTCTTAGAGTGAGTTTTGGGATGTCACAAAGGATGTCAATTTTCAGGAAGGGCATCCTTTTGTGTTATATCATATTTATAATCTCCATTTCTATTAGTACCATTCAAAGAACTATTTGGTTCACTAACTTGGTTTCCAGTCAATTCCTACACAAAGAGATACAAAAAAAAACTTAAAAAAAAAATTTTTTTAACTTGATTTTTTTAAAAAAAGTATATGGATTTCACCGTCAACTAATTACGATAAAAAATTATTTTCAGTCATCTATTATTCAGATTATCTGCTACATAGGCAAGTGTAGTGTCTTATTAATCTAATTGTCAGCATTTTGCGATAAGTTAGTTAATTTTTGTCCTTATGGCATCATTGTAAGTAATATTATGTTATTCTTTTATTAATTAATCTAACATTGTTTACTACTTGAAAATTGACTTACCCATCCAGCTCCGATGCTATGGAGGCTGTACTTCAAGCCTCTTAAAACGGGGAAATACAGAAGGACATCATTAATGCAGCCTCTTTTAGCTTAATAGCAAAACAAAATTTATGTTACAGAAGTAAGGAGAACTCATCTGTTCATCCCAATGTAAATGCCATCGTTTGCAGATATGAGTCAATACATTGCGAAAATATTAACTGGGATTATATTTCTTTGGGTGATTATTATTACTTTAGTAACCTCTGTCTATTAATACTTTACATTTTTTTAGTTAAGAACCAAAATTTAAAACTAAATTGCATTTGCTAACAATAAAACCTTACTTAGGTGATAAAATTACTTTGGCAAGAAAATGGCAGTAAGAGATTTCTATAATCAGACTCTTCATGACAAAGTAATTCAAGTGGCAGCAGACCAACTTGATAAAACTAATCATGATGTTTATTTAAACCCAGACGGGTTACACAATGCTTGGATTGGGGATAATTATCCTGACCTTATACTTACGGAAAAGGGTTCTATGACACCCAAATTCATTATTGAGGTCGAGACCATCGACACTGTGAATATTATCGAAGCAACAAATCAATGGAAGAAATATGCAACAGAAATCAAAGCATCCTTCTATTTACTTGTTCCTTTGAGTCGCAAGATAGAAGCAATAAATCTTTGCAAGCAAATCGGCATTTCCGCAAGATTTGGAACCTACCAAACAGACAATTTTGGCAATGTAACAAACATTAGCTATGAATGATGCAGCAAATACAGCTAACTCTTTGCTGCAATTAGTTCCTGTTGACACAACACTAAAATCATTTGTAGGAACAATGACAGCAGACAATCTAAAACTACTTGTGACCTTTTTTTCAGGTGGTGCTTTGGGTTCTGTTCTTACAATTATCTACCATTGGATAAGGGGCAGAATTCAAGTAATGGAATGTCATTATATTGACGATGACGTTATTTCACGTTTGCCAATGACAACAAATGAGGGTGAAATTCACCAAAATATTTTCTCAAAACAATTTCTTTTAAAAAACACCACAAACACTGACCACAAAGAATTTAAGGTAATTTTTCAGTTTGATGTTTCTGCAAAAATTCTTCGGCATACCGACACTACAAAAACAGGTGTTGATAGGTTGAAGAAAAAACTATTGAAGCCTAATGAATATTCAGTTTCTATTCGCAATTTTAATCGTGGTGACGAGGTAAAATTTATTTTTGAAATCGCAAATATCACCGAGGACTTAGTAAATGTAACTGAGGATAACTGTATCGGTTTTAAAGTAAAAGTCAAAGACGTGAGAAAAGCGAGAATTAAATCTAAACTGACTCTTGTTGAAAAAACAAGGTTAAATCCGACTCAATCCTTCATAAGTACTAACGTACCAGCAACCGAGGTTGCACAATCTTATATAAAAACAGAATATAATTTATTAAAACAAACTAATGATGACTTTAACATTGATGAAAATATTGATTTGGAAAAGTCCATTTATGAAATTGTAATTCAACCATCTGAATCCACAAATTATTGGAGATTTGGTATTAGATTCTCAAACTCAACATTAATCCCAGAAGGGAGACTTAATATTGGTATGCCCTTACTTCATCTGACAAAGAATTTGGACCAGAATTGGTTGGGACTGACATATTATAATGAAAATAATGTGCCTTGGAGTATTAATGATAAAATCTTGATAGAGAAATATAATAAAACCGCTGTTGCAATGAAGGTTTCAACCTCGTTTGATAAAACAATTATTGTTGTTCTGTCGGACCAAATTGAATTATTCTGCCATGAAATATCAAGATATAAATTTGGGAAAATATCCGCATGGGGTGATGGGAATGAATTCTCAATAAAATGTATAATAAAAAGGAAAGAAAAGAATACAAAATAGTTATATTTAATAATACTCGCATTGAAGCAAAGGATTAATGCTAACAGGACATAAAAGAAGAAACATTTGACCTGTGGGGGGGACAAAATCAGTTTAAAAATAGGTCATTCCCAAAGATTTCAATGGAGACACCAACATTTTTATTCAATCCATAGTTTAACACCATTTTACATATTTCGTCAAGATACTTTCCAAGTTCTTCCTGAGTCTCAGCAGATGACCATATTTTACCATCCTGAACCTTTACATTTCCTCGGACAATAGATTCTCCCTCTTTAGTTGTTTCCCTGTAGATTTGACCAATAAAAGTTCTTTTAAAATCGTTGCCGGCTTTGACTAAGAATAATTCGGAAATCTCAATTTCCTGGGGTATTTTTTTCTTCTCCATAATTATGTAAATGGTCTGCAAATGTAATGGATTCTCCAGAATATGAATCACTTAAATTAATATAAATAGGCTTGTAAAGTTTCAGAAGTTAAATTCCAATAGGTCATCAGCAGCTTTGGCTGTGCCTTTATATGTAGGTTGCTTTTTGTTGGTATCACATCGGCAATAATCTTTAATCGCTTTAGCATCCAACCTATCGATAAAATAATTGACATCCACCAGATACCTCGTACAATTCGATTCTGGACATTCTAAGCAAAAGCTGACAATCGATACTCTTTGGGTTTTGATGTCCTTTGCAATCAAGTGTATTTTGCCTTCAAAATAAAATAAATCAATGAGGACAATCGCAGTCATTTTACTATCGGTCTTAATTGGAATGCCAAAAACTATATAATGTTTCCCTTTAGTCAATATCTTGTCTTTAACGGCAATGCAGCTTGAATTGACCAAAAATGAATCCTTACCCACCAAGGAGTAAAGGTTTCGAAGACCAAGAAGAGTGAGGTCTGCTGGAAAATAATCTTGTAGAGTCATAATTCTGGACATTATACATATAAATACATAATGTCCAAGCAAAAGTTGGGGGGACCGGGTATCCATGCCCACCGGACCCCACTCCCAGGGGGCATATTCTGGACCAGGGGTCATACGGGGATAAATCCGATATGGCAAAAAAATCCTGGAAATAAATAAGAAAAGGTTAAAAAGCAGGGTTAAAAAAAATTATAAAAAAATTCGGGAAGTTTTCAAATTATTGATTTCTGGAGAGAGTATGGGTGTAGTTCTATTATAGTAATGTCATCCATTTTAGTTCAAGTTACTTTTGAATCTAACTCCCAACAAAAATTTATTAACTAAATGCCTTTTGCATCTGCCCGGCTTTATATTCGTTTGTTGTATGTATGTACCTGTCAAGTATTGAATAGGAAGATTGACCAGTCCATGTTAATATAGTTTTAAAATCAACACCTTGTTGTACGCAGATACTTATAAAGGTATCTCTTCCACAATGAGAACCATAATCTGCTTTATACTTCATATCTGGTTTATCCTCCTGCAATTTTTCGAACATCGTTTTAATATTCCGATTGTAGGGGGCATTCTCAATCTTCAACACACTTGTATTATAGTTTAGTTTTGCCAGTATTTCAGTACTGTAAGGATTCAAGTCAATTACAGCAGTAATGTTGTGTCTTTCAGTTTTTACTGGTTTAATAATAATGCGGTTATCGTTTATCATTTCGGGTGTTATCCGGAACATATCTGAAAATCTTAATCCGGTACTGCACTGAAGACAGAATTTAATTCGGGTTTTCTCCAAAGAGTCTTCTTTAAACTTATGGTCATACAAAGTTTTAAATTGCTCAAAAGTCAGAGGATTTGCCATGTTCCGGCTCTTTTCGCCACGTTTAAAGCCTTTCAACTTGAATTTATCACTTAAGTTAATTTTCATTTCGTCCTTACGAACATAAAAGTGGTTGAGAATGGTTATCAGAATAGTGAAACTTTTTTCTATTGTTCCGCTATTGTATTCTTTCTTCAGTAAATATTTTTCAAAAGCATCTGCCCACGTAAAGTTAATATCAGAGAAATATGAAGTTTGTTTTCTATCAAGGTCAAAATTCTTTACCCTGTTCATAAGAGTTGTAAATTCTTTTGCTGTGTTTCTCGTGGTATTGCGTTCTTTTCTGTATTGTACATAATCGTCAATATATTGTAATAAAGGTTTCTCGTCAACTATCTGCGAATTTAATCCACGTTCAGCTTTCAGAAAATTTGCTCTCTCGTTGTCGACCCTAATATAATTGTTGCTACCAACTCCACGGAATGTAGGTCTACTCACAAATCTAATGCATTCCTTCTGACTCAACCTTGGATTTGGTCTGTCGGAACGGATTGCTATATACATGTCTACACGTGATTTTAGGTAATTTATATTTTTGTTTTTCGATTCATAGTCTTCTACCTTCGAATTAAACAGAAGATTCGAGGTCATCATATTTTTAATAACCTTTTCACCAGTTGGTATTCGGAGTATAACTTTGCCAAGTTTATAGTAAATATATAGGTAAGAATAATCGCCAGATTTATAAATCTTCAATTTACTATGTGTATTCATTTCGATGGTGTCTTAAGATTTTACTAAACAAACATAGGTAATATTTTGTACCTTTTTTGTACTTTGGTAGAAATATTTTGTACTTTTTTGAATTTTTTTACCGTTGTATATAATTGAATATCAGTGATAATGTATTTGTAGAATGTCATAAAAATAAAAAAAGACTGCAATAATGCATTTAACTACATGATATACAGCGCATATGGATGTTTTTGCTATAGTCTTCTCACCCCGACCACAAATTAAGAAAGACCATTGTAAATCAGTAAATTACAGTGGTCTTTTTGTTAGTAGTAGAAAAAATAAATCTTATTTGCAGAGGTCTTCTCCCAATTATTGAATATTTAAACAATTTATTCCAGAGTTATGATTGTTTCTTAGCCAAAAGGGAACCATTGTTCAATATAATACCGGGATTCTTTGATAAGTTTTTACCGGGTTTTTCTACATCTTGTCAATTAATTCGCTTTTTTACAAGACGAAATCCCTCTTTAGGATCGTATATTTCATTAGGACGTAGCAGGGCTGTTGTATCCCCAAGGAACTCCGGATCATTCATTTTATCTTCAAGGTTTTTAAGAAAAGACTCTTTTGGGGGAATACCCGTAACTTAGTGCTTCATGTAATGTTGAAAAACCTGAATTATTTTCTCTTTGGATAAAGAGTCGTCTGTTTTTAGCGCTTTAAAAAGGTCATAAAGATCTCTTCCCTTTTTTCTCTGGTAAAGTGCCCTTAGCTTAGTACCCAGTAGTTCTTCGATCTCATATGTTGTTATATTACATTCTCCCTTGAACCATGGTGAATTTACTTTAAATGTCTTTTTCTTAAGATTGAAGACTGAAGACTGAAAAGTGCTCTCTGCAGTTTGTCTCTACCTTTAATTTGAGAACCTGTACAGGTTGTATTTCAGATTCAAAATTAAATATCAGTGTAGTATTTCTGTTCTTTTGTTTGATTTTTGGTTCACCTAAGAAACTCAACAGCTTCCTGATTTTGTCAATTGATGGACCAATTGGTTCTGCTGAAATCTGCACCAAATCTATATCTTCAGAGTATCTGGGTTGAGGTTCCAGGTAAAGTTTATGCAAGGCCGTACCTCCCCGGAAAGCAAGTTTTTCAGCTATAATGTCATCTGAAAATAATTCAACCAGTGACCGGCAGATGATTAAATCCTGTTCGACCTGCTCATTAGCCTTCCAGGGAGCAATTTCAGACCATTCTGTAATATGTCGTTGTGGGATCAATCGTCAATTTCAATTTCTGAATTAACGATTACTTTCCATCGATTATCTGATGAGAATCCTTTGATAGGAGCAGATGCTTTTAACGGAATCCTGAAAAAGTCTATGCCATTTTTCTGCGAGGCTTCAAATAACTCGTTAGCCAAGTTCTCGTTATTTATAACTTTCTCAATCAGATATCCAAGTCTTTGTATAGCAGTAGAAGTAGTTGAAGTAAAAAATAATGGATCAAACTCTTTGGGATCCATTTCCTCAACAAGTTCAGTTAATACGGTAGCGACCCTGGTAATTCCTCCGGACCTTTTTTCAAATTGAACGAGGTCACTGGCAGTCAATAACGGAGAAGACACTTTAAGATAACCTGATTCAGTTTTTCGTTCTTTTAGCAACCGGCTTTCTATTTTACTTTTACTGATGAAATTAACTTTTAATCCCTTCTTATGGGAAGGCCGGAGCACAGGGAAATCAGTTATGACAAAATATTCCTGAGGCTGCTGGTGTGCCGCTCCATATAAAGCTGCAGCACTTAATAATCCAACATAATATGGTCGGTTAAGATATTTCATGAGATTGTCCATGAACAACGAAGCAGGAAGAATCCCTCTGTTTGCATATTGTGCAGATATTATTAAATAAAATCCTTTGTGGAATGAAACAATTTTCCCCTTTTTGGATAATCTTCTTAAAGCACTTTTAATTGCTACTCCTGAGTGGTTAGGTAATTCCTCCTCTAACTGGTTCAATGAAAATGAGATTCTTCCCTTTTTTTCAAGGTTTTCAATCCATTGACTTACATTTATATTAATCTGTTCCAGCATATAGTCAAAAGTGATATTTTGCGAAAGGTACCGTTTTTCGGCCTTTTATGCAAATAATCTATTCTATTATCTTTATTTTCTCCTAAAGAATTTGCGATTAACTAATTGAAATGAATCAGCAAAATACTGTTTAGAGGTCATGTTTTCTATATCTTCCATTTTCCAGTTCGTGAAGAATAAACAAAGTGCTTGTAATTAAAACACATACAAGGTCTTTATAAATGATTGTCTATTTTTTTCTCGCTTTTTATGTAGCTTTTCTGATTCTGCAATAATGCAAAATTCAACATTTTTCTGTCTTGATTATTACATTTGGAATACAGATCCTTTTCCAACCAATATATTATCCTCTTATAATATTAAGGAAAAGATAACTAATTTGACAGATTAGCTTTTAATCTGATTTTTTTGTTTTTTACCCCTTACCCTGAAGGAGAAAGCAGAAAAATTGACCTGCCCCCCTTGGCAACAGGTGTAATTCAGGTTGATTTTAAATATTTTTGAATCGGTCAAAGTAGTAGAATTAATTTCCAATTTATAACATTTTTAATTTAAAATACTTTCAACATGTTTAGTTAAAGCCTCATCATCAGTAATATAATAGCGTTTTTCAAGCAAATTTTAACTATTATATTTTACTTTGTCCTCGATTGCTGATCATACCAATTCCCTCTGAGAAAACAGACCAGCAACTTAAAAAACACACAATGACAAGTAGCAACTTCTAAAACCAGGGGCAGCCAGAAGAATAAAACCTGTAAGAAATGGCAGTTTTTTTTATTTTAACCCTATTGCGTTCCTGTTTCATCCAACTATATGAATTTACCGTTTTAGCAGTAAAATATCCGTTTTTAATGAAAAGGAATATCATTGGACTTAAGTTTGCTGCCATAGCAGTAAATATTGGCCAAATGTTTGTTTATTAAATTATAATTGGCTATATTTACCGCTATAACAGTAAAAAATGATACAGTCTCAAGAATTAGCAGATGTTATCAGGATGCATCGAAAAGCAGCCAAATTAAGTCGTGACAAATTAGCAGAAATATCAGGCGTTGGTAAAACTGTAATTTACGATATTGAAAAGGGGAAGGTAACTATTCAATTGAATACCTTACGCAAGATACTTAGAGTATTGAATATCAAGATAGAATTATCAAGTCCACTAATGGACAATTTACGAAACATGGAAAATGAGAAAGGCAAAGATATATGTCAAAGGAGTTGAGGCAGGGACTTTGACTGAATTACAACAAGGGAAAGACTATCTGTTTGAATATCTTGACGGGTATGCCGGTCCTGAAGTCTCAAGGACGATGCCGAAAAATGTTAAGGTTTATAAGTTCGATAAATTTCCGCCCTTCTTTGACGGATTACTACCAGAAGGTATACAACTGGACGGATTGCTGAAAATTAAAAAAATCGACAGGAACGATCATTTCTCACAATTAATTGCAGTTGGCGATGACATGGTTGGAGTTGTTACCGTAAAAGAAATCGCTGAATGAACCTTTGCCCAATAACATATATGCCTTGTGGCGAAAATCGTTACAGCGAAGCAGGGCTTAAACTCTTAGCCACTGGATTGAAGACACTCAACGACCTTGAATTTACGGCAGAAGAACAACGAAAAGAGGCTTTCATCCGTGCGGCAAAAATGTCAATTCAGGGAGTCCAGCCTAAGTTAAGCGCTGTACTGAGTATCAAGGAGGGGAAATTCATTCTTGTAGATAAAGGCGGTAGATATATACTTAAACCTCAACATCAAATATATGCTCAATTGCCCGAGATTGAAGATCTTACAATGAAGCTGGCAAAAGAGATAGGTTTGGAAATACCTATACATGGTTTATTATGGTCAAAGGATAATACATTAACTTATTTCATCAAACGTTTTGACAGGAAGGGACAAAATGATAAAATTCCTGTTGAAGATTTTGCTCAATTGGCCGGTTTAAGCAGGGATACAAAGTATGATTATAGCATGGAAAAGATCATTAAATTGATAGACGATTTTTGCACATTTCCTGCTATTGAGAAAGTAAAATTGTTTAAGCTGATCATATTTAACTATTTAATCGGCAATGAAGATTCGCATCTTAAAAACTTTTCCATTATTACTGATGATAATCAGGTAAGGTTATCTCCTTGTTATGATCTGGTTAATTCCACAATAGTATTAAAAGAACAAGTTGAAGAAATTGCTTTGCCTTTGAAAGGTAAAAAGAACCATCTGACTCGTAATATTTTGGTTAATTACTTTGGGATAGAGAGATGTGGACTAACTGAAAAGAGCATTGAAAAAGTTCTTGAGACAATCTCTATGACAATTCCTAAATGGAAGACTTTAATTGGTATTAGCTTTTTATCAAAAAATATGAAGGGCAAATACCTCGATTTATTGGATGGACGCCTGACTACCATGAAATTATAATTAGTTAACCACTGGAAGTCCTGACTGATGGATTAACATGAAACGCTAGATCATTTGACTATTAATTAGGGTTTGCTGATAAAGTGAATTCGGATGCATATAATGTTAATAATCAGCCTAATATGTTCATATCTTGAGCTCGGCAAAATTGTAAAAGTGCAAATTAAAACATAAATTCCGTTATAAACATTTGCACTTATGGTAAAATATGATTCAGATCGCCAGTTGACAATAGAAGAGTTCAAAACCCCTTTTCAAAGCTCCTTAATGGCTGATAATAGGTGGGTTAAGCTTAGTCAGCTAGTTCCATGGGATAAATTTGCTTCAGCCTATATGTCCCTGATGACTGCTGATTTTGGGCGCCCGGCTATTTCCCCTCGTATAGTCCTTGGGGCTATAATCATTAAGCACCTCGAAAAGCTTGATGACAGAGGAGTTATCCTGGCCATACAGGAAAATATTTACATGCAGTATTTTGTCGGGCTGAAGGAATTTACTACACAACCTGTGTTTGATCCATCATTATTTGTAGATATCAGAAAACGGGTTGGGCACAAAGTATTTGATTCTCTCAATGTTGAGTTGATAAAATCGGTCAATCAGAAGGAATATAAAAAGGACAAGGGGAAAAAGAAAGATTCCGGCAACACATCAGCAAAGAACAAGGGAAAAATGCAGGCAGACGCTACGGTTGCTGATCAGTATATTACCTACCCTACCGATAACGGGATCTTAAACCAAAGTCGCAAGCAGTGTGAGAAAATTATCGACAAGCTGTATAATAAGAGTGGCAAAACAGGTGTAAAACCCAGGACTTACCGTCGTGAAATCGATAAGGCATACCTGGAGTACTCAAAGAAAAAAAAGAAGAGAGAGACCACGCACCGGAAGATGACAAGGAAACTACTGGAATGCGTGAATCGTGATATCAGGCATGTAAACAATATGTTGGATATTTTTGAATCGAATAGGGCAGGATTTCCTTTAAAGCACCATGATCAAATAATGTTTTGGGTAATCAATACAGCTTATGACCAGCAGAAACTCATGTATGATACAAAGACGCATAGTTGCCCTGACAGAATTGTAAGCATATTCCAGCCACATGTCAGGCCAATCCCAAGAGGCAAAACGAAGGCACAGATAGAGTTCGGTTCAAAATTGGGAGTAAGTCTTGATAATGGCTTCGCGAGAATAAATACCTTCAGCTGGGATGCTTATCATGAAGGGGGAGATTTGATTAGCCAGGTTGAATCATATAAGGAGTTACATGGTCATTATCCGGAACTGGTTCAGGTAGACAAGATTTATGCCACTCGCGAAAACCGAACATGGTTAGCAGCAAGGGGCATAAGAATAACGGCTGTTCCACTTGGCCGAAGAAAAGGCAAAGAGCAAGAGACCTATTACCAGAAACGTAAGCGCAGGAAAGAAGCTGCGGAGCGAAATCATATTGAAGGTAAGTTTGGGCAAGGCAAGAACGGCTACAATCTGAATGAGATAAGGGCCAGACTAAGAAGCACCTCAGAGAGCTGGGTAGCATGTATCTTTTTCATAATGAACCTGATACTCTATGAAAAGGAGACTTTTTTTGGCTCTATTCTGGCGCGGGTTAATAGATTGCAGGCAAGCATACAGGAATATGTGAATGAAATTATGACCACAATTTCCCTGGGAGAAGGTAACCTGGCCATAGAACAAGAGTCAGGCTATTCGAAAATCTACTTTAACAGCAAACCCTAATTAGTTGACCCCCGGTGTCCACCACCAGCCAGTGCTTGTCCCTTCATTCCAGCATTTTGAGCACTTCCAGAGAATTTTTGAAGAAAACCTTCCTCAAAATGTAAAAATACAAACCAGGTTGACAATGCGGTTGTGTTTGGTATATTTGTCAACATAGCCTGAAATCAATATGGAAAACATTTTTTTTCATCCCGTTTACTTGCTGCACGAAAAAGGACTGGCATGTCTCTGCAAAATTATGCGGACAAGCTGGGGGATATTATGACCAGGCAGTCGCTAAATAAATATGAGCAGGGGAAAATGAAACCCGATAGCAAGCTGTTAATCCAGCTTGCCAACATATTGAATGTCTAGGTGGAATATTTTTTTACTAATCCTGTTGTAGGAATAAATCTTAAGTTTTGATTACTACATATGTACAACTTTGTTTGTAATTGAAGAATTTAAACCATCCGGACAAGGAGATTTAGTCAGTACTTTTATAAGAGCAAAGAAACTGAATGTTGTTGAACTATAACTTTTAATGCACCTGGCAGATTGACCGTTTTGATAGAATAGATTTTGATGGAATTTTATATATCGATGTGATGAAAATTAAGTTGTTGATTTTAAATGCGAGTCGTATCTTAATCTGTTCCTGGGGATTCTTGCCATTTCCCGGTTATGGAGCAGTTTATTCAAACGAATTGGCGCTTTCCAGTAGTTTATCAGGTAGTTTCCATGAAGATTCCTCAGATTCAGTGCATTTCTGGGGTTTTGACAGGTGGAATGACCGGGAAGGATGGACATGTCCTGAAATCTTAAATGGTTCAGTTACTGGTGGTGCGCTTTGGTTATCTGTTCAGTTGGTAAAAAAGAATGAGGGAGAACGATCATGGAAGGAGCAGGTATGGGGAGATAGTCATAACGAACAATTGGTTTCGCCGAAAGGGTTAGAAATAAATGCAGAACAGTTCAATAAAATTGCTATCCGGTTAAGGAATCTTTCCCCGGAAACAGATGGGTTTGTCAGGTGGAGAACTACTGATAAACCTGATGTTGATGCAGGATGTATTCGATTTACAATGAAACCTGACTGTAAAGATTGGCAGGAAGTTGTTTGTCACATGGATGAACACTGGAAAGGAAAGATTGATCAAATTATGATTCAACCAGCCATATTATGGCAGAGGGGCGATATTTGGATTGATTGGATTTCGATAAAAAAAGGAGATATTAAGAAAGAAATCCAGCATCCTGATATTTGTAGCGATGCAGTTGTTCCTCAAATAAAAATACCTGGGATTTCACAGAACGATTTTAATGATGCCTTTAAGGTGTTGGATGAGTGCATAATTACCAATTTTCCAATTTATGGGTTCAATTATCCTGTTATGTCGCCTGGAGGTTATTACGGAGAAAATTGGTGGCAATTAGATGCCAGTCTGAATGTTGCCGGGACAAAGTGGACTAATCAGGGGTTTGTCGAAGATATGATGCGCGGTTTTGCAGGGGTGCAGGCTCAGAATCCGGATGGCAGGATTGATCTTTACGGGGGCTCACCGGTAAGGGGACAGGTAGCCGATGTAAGTAGTTTACCAAAATATTTCGAGGCGGCCTATGATGTTGCCCGGAGAAGCACTGATCCCGTACTGCAAAATACTATCTATGAAACCATGAATAAGTATCTGGGGTATTGGTTTTCATCAAAAAAAAGGGACCAGTCAACCGGGTTAATTACAGGCGTGTTTGAGGAGACTTTTAGTAATCCGCATCAAAACCCTGGAATTATTGCCCCGATAGATTTGAATGTTGCTGTTGCTGTCGGCTGTTTTAATACCGGAAAGCTGGGAGAATACCTGGGAAGAAAAGAGGAATCAGAAAAGTTTCAGAACGATTTCGAACAACTGAAGGAAAATATCAATAAATACCTTTGGAGCGATAGTGATCAGGTATATTACAATTATAATGTGCTGGAAAAAAAGCATGATAAACGGCTTCTATGTACAACCTTTGATGTGTTGCAGCTTGGTATTGCACCTTTAGACCGGATTGAGAAACTGATTCCGAAATTATTGAATCCATCCTTGTTTTATTGGGGAATACGTCCGTTGACAACCATTGCCAGGACAGAAGCCGGTTACATGGAAGCAACCGGACCTTATGACGGCAAGGCTTGGTTTGGCGATATATGGACATTGAGAAATCTTCCGGTAATCAAAGGATTGGAAGATGCAGGTAAACATGATCTTGCAGCAGAATTAACATGGTCAACAATAAAAACATTTAACGCGAAATATTGTGAATATATCACTCCTGCCCAGGGAACGGGTGAAGGGGTGCAACGTTATGGCTGGAGCGCTTCACAATACATCCAGACTATTATCGAGCATTTGTTTGGGATTGATTATAACTCGCTGGATAAGCGACTGCGGATAATACCTCACATTCCCCGGGAACTTATTGGACAGGAACTGGAAATCAGTAATTTGATAATCCCCACGGCAAATAGACTTCGGATTAGTTTAAAGGTAAGAAAACCGGATAAAGGGGAAACTGCTGTTTCGTTAAAGATTATTGGGAATCCTGGCGATGACGAGCTGGAATTATTTCTTCCGGTTCCTGAAAGTAAAATGATTACCGCGAAAGATAGTAAAGGTAAAGAGCTCCGGCTACTTAAAGTAAAAGATGAATCAAATGGGTTGACCGGAGTCAGGATAAAAATGAAAGGTCATTTGGATGTAAACTTTAATTCGCATGGATATCAAGATGTTAACTGAGACTCTTTACCTCGCCGAGTCAGATTATACCTGCTTTTTTTGCATACAATAATGCCTGGGTGGTATTCTCGGTTTTGGTTTTACCGAGTATTCTTTGTCTGTGATTATTTACGGTATTCACGCTTATAGCCAGCATGTCTGCAATATTCCGGCTGTCAAGCCCTTGTGAGATCAGCCTCAGAACTTCTGTTTCTCTGTCCGTCAGCAGCTTATCTGATTTGAAATTATAGTCATCATTGAAAAGGTGCAATTTCCCTGTTTGCATATTTATCATTCTTCTCTGTAATGGGGTACTTTGAGCCCTTTCCGAGATTAGGTCAGTAATAATAAGCACCAGCCAGGATTTACCAAACCGGTCCTGCTCGAGAACTGCAAACTGATGAATAAAGCGCATATAAATACCCGAAGTATTCCTTACCCTGAAATCATACACCATTTTGTAGTCTTTCTTTTCGGATACCGGTAGATCATTAAAGAATGCATGAGCCATATTCTCAGTTTCCAGAACAAAGGGCAGATCGGCCGGGTGAATTATTTTGTGAAAAAGCTCCATATCATCATTTTTAAAATCTTCAGGGTCCGTGTAACCTAACATCTCCTTAAACTTGCTGCTTTTGAGCAGGTAACGTTTCCGGTGCATGTCAAAAACTGTCATAGTGCTTTTCTCAATCTCAGAAACCCTTTCCAATAATCGGATATACGGCGTTATCCTGTCGTAATCATCATCGTTAACAGCACAGATATGAGCATATGCATTTTGTTTATGTTTTTTACTCAGTTGAGATAAATTCTTTGTCATAAAATGATGATTGTTCACTATTTCAGTTCAAAATTCATCAAAATAATTTTGCATACCAATAGATATGTTCATGATGAATAATAAAATAATGGTGTCGCCCGGTGATGTTCTAATGATCTTATTTATGCCTGTCTGGGAGCCGGTTGTGGAAACACAAAAACCGGGGCCGTTAATTATGGATCAAACAGATGTTGAGATTGTTAACTCAATGGGTCTGTAATGCTTGCTGCAAAATATCCTCCGTCTGAACCTTGCTCCTGCAATATATGTGTCAGTTATTGCAGGCGACCCGGCTGGTGGACCGTCGAAGAAGCCAGGATCGCCCTGGAGAATGGATTCGGATACCGGATGATGCTGGAAATCTCGCCTGAATTTACTTTTGGCGTTTTATCGCCTGCCTTCAAAGGGAACGAGGGCACTTTCGCGTTGCAGTTGTTCGCGAATAACGGCTGTACTTTTTTAAGGAATAATTTGTGCGAACTTAATGGAACAGCAATTCAGCCTTTGGAATGTCGTTTCTGTCATCATGATCGCCACGGAGAAGGCATTAAATGCCATCATGATATAGAGAAGGATTGGAATTCTCCTGCCGGGCAAAAACTTGTTAAGCAGTGGGTTGAGAAATTTCTCCGATGTTAACAATCAGGGAACTGCCATTGCAGATTTCTCTCCGTGTATGCCTAAAATAGTTTCAATAAGGGGAACGAAGAGCCTAAGTAATTATTTGTCAAATCATAAAATTGATTTAACTTTAACAGAAGTTCAAAGGAGACTGCAAACGATCGGCTTGTATTTGAATTCTGGTCTGTAAAATCAGGATGTGAATTTTCCTGAATATTGTAAAAATATTTTATGCGTCATGCAAGTATATTGCACATATTCAAGCATGTACTGAATGAAAGGGAGCTATTTAACCTCGGAAGAATTTCTGTGAGCGAACAGGCGTTTTGTAGTGGCATGTTATTATATGAGGTTTGAAATATAGGCAAAAGCATATTTTGTTTACAGTTTTCATTTGATTTTATAGTTATTTATCCTTTTTCGATCTGTATCTGGAATTAAACAAAATCGCATCATTATGAGATTTAAAATTACCTTCAATCGGACCGGGAAGCAGCAGATGCTTCCTGTTGATTATCAGTATTATCTGAGCGCATGGATTTATAAAGTGATCGGACAGGCCGATCCCGGATTTTCCGCGTTCTTACATACAAAGGGGTATCTGAGTGGAAACAAACCGTTTAAATTGTTTTGTTATTCACCTTTGATGTTTGGCAGACCAGTTCTCTGGAAAGAGAAATCGCTTTTTGAAATTCATGAGCGTCATCTTTCGGTAAATGTATCGTTTCATTTAGCCGAAACCGCGGAGAAGTTTATTATCGGGTTGTTTAATAACCAACAGTTATACATAGGAGATCGGTTTAACGGGTTGGATTTGGTTGTTGCCGGGGTGGAAAGGCTACCCGAATTACTGGCAGGAGAAACGGCACATTATCGTGCTTTGTCACCTGTTGTAGTCAGTATCATGGCTGAAGGGAAGAAATATCCTGAATACATTAATCCTGAAGTTGAGTTTTATGAAGCTCAGCTCCGGCAAAACCTGGTTAGCAAATTTAACGCGGTACCCGGAAACTCTCCGGTTGAAGCGATCAGTCCTTTCCGTTTCGGTCTGTTAAGCGAACCGCACTCGAAACTGATTACTATAAAGCCGTACACACATGAACAAAGTAAGGTCCGTGGTTTCGTTTTTGATTTTTCCTTAACATGCCCGACTGAAATCCATCAGCTTATCCATGCCTGCGGAATAGGAGAGAAGAATTCCATGGGATTTGGATGGGTAGAGCTGAGTTCCAGTAAAAATGTAGCCAAAGAAAACCAAATATGAAAGAAACATACACGACAATTGATTACGAATGGTTGACCAAGCCTACAGGTGATCCATTCGCTGATGCAGGCGGCTTTGCCATAGAATATCTCTCGGAGGAATTTCCCGATAAGGATATTTTGGAATTGATTGACTATATTACTAAAATCTATGTTGAACAGTGGGGTGGAAAATTGAACGCTTTTTTTCTCAACTCGAAGATAACCCAACCGGCTTTTCAAGGAGCCCGGAAGATTGAGGAAAGCATTAAGTATTTTGAAGACCTCATAAAAGAGACAGAACCATCAGTAACTGGCTTTTGCAGAATTACAGGACGAGAAACTAAATTGTTTTTTGGAGGGCGAGATAATTCAATTATGACTGGTTCAGGGACCTTAATAAATTTTCATCACTTTTTTCAAAAAGGGATTTCCCTTTCAAAAGAAGCTCTGATAAGAATTCATTTTGTACCATTTGCATGTCAGCAACTACAAGGGAAGATAAGCTTATTGCAAAGTAACAATTTTACATTCAGTAAATTGTTCGTGAATTTGACTATTAAAAGAAATCTACATGAAATTGGTCTTGGTATTTCTGATGGAGTGGCGAAGTCTACTTTCAATAAGCCAGCTAACGCATTGTTCGATTTTGTTGACTCTTCACTCACCCAGTTACATGAATTCCGTGAAGAAGTTGTACTCACAGCATTGACTCTCTATCACTTTTCAAACTTTGGAGCAAGTCCAGAAATCCAATTATTTCAACTTCCTGCTAAAGTTTTCAAGTTTTATCGGACTTGTTTGCAGCCGAGATTCAGCGATGATTGGCAAAAATTCGTTCGATCATATTATTATGATATTCAGCATAAGGGTGCAAAGTACAACCTACAAACAGAAAAGTTTGAATTGGTAAAATCTAAAGAAACTGATATAATAGACATTGAAGATTATAAACAGTGGTTCAACCGAATATTGAATAAACTCCTAATTAATGAGAATATCAGACCAGAATTTTTGGAGTGGTCACGCAAAAATTCATTCAGTTTTGAAATTGTATCAATATATCAGCAAAACATTATAGGTATGAAAAAGGAAACTATTGACAAGATTAAAGAACTGGCAGCTTTTCTGGTAAAAGAAGAAGATGCTGACAAAATTAAAAAACGAGTTAAAGCACTCGATGGTGCAAAAAATGCTGCAGGGTTACGTCGTTTTATTCTTAAGGACGTTATTGCTGCGAATTATATGGAAGGCAATCACAAAACAATTGTTTCGGTTGATGATTATGTGAATTACCTGTTTCCCGATGGTTCCTACTGGGCTGAAATCAGGGATATTCTGCTTATTGCTATCTATCAGGAGTTACATGAAAGGGATTTAATCTCAGAAGAATTGAAAGTTGAACTAGAGTCAGAAGTTGAAGAAGATACAACAAAAGCATAAATCAAATAAACTATGAAAAACATTAAAACTCAAGGATTCATCTTAATCGACGTGGACGTTGTTGCATTAAACAATGCTGGTAAAAACACACAAAGTAACAACGACAATGCTATTGCTACCAAATCGATCCGCAAAAACGGGCGTAGTTATGTATATGTGTCGGGCCAGGCATGGCGTTACTGGTGGCGTGAAGCTTTACAGAAGAATCAAGGATGGGTATTATCCCCAATAACCCGTGACGGGAAAATCGCATTCACAAATGCTGATCCACTGAATTATCCTGATGATGACGTATTCGGTTACATGCGAGCTGCTAAAGATGCTGAACTAGACGAAAAAGGTGAACCCATAAAGGACAAAAAGGGAAATATCAAAATGACCAACGTAACTGTTACCCGTGTTTCTCCACTAAAAAATTCTGCAATTATTTCAGCAGCTAGTGTCCGCCCTGAAGAAAACTGGTCGAGTATGGCACGTCATGAAGGAGATGCTGTTCCTTATGAAAAGCAGGAATATTGTGCGACCATGAAAGGAATGTTCAGTCTCGATTTATCAATGGTTGGCACATTTTCAAATTACGATCGTTCCGGATATAAAAACCTTTCGGCAATGTTACTGGAAGAGGCTTTGAGAAATGGGGCTTCAGAGATTGATGATCCTTTCATGCTCGATGCCAAAGGGAATCCTAAAAAATTGATTCGTTTGGACAAAACAATTAGGCAGAAAAGAGCTTTTGAGACCATTGAGGCACTTAAAACCATTTCGGGCGGTGCAATGCAAACCAATAACATGGGCGATGTTACCCCTAAATTCATAATACTTGCAACAACCACAACAGGGAACCATCCATTTAGCCATGTAGTAAGCAGTAAAGGTCAGCGAGACGAAGAAGTTATTTTTAATTTTGACGGTCTGGTTGAAGTTTTGAAAGATTACAAAAACACATTTGAAGGGACAATATTTATTGGTCGTCGCAGTGGTTATATGGATGAAATCTCAATCGAACTTAAAGCACTTGAAACCATGGACAACATTCCAACTGTAAAAGTTCTGTCTGTGAACGAAGCGATCGACCGGTATTGCGAACAAATGAAATCTCAGATTGAATAATGAAGACGTTCCGTATCAAAATAAACTCGTGGACTTCAAGCTTCAGGTATCCAAATCTGATTTCGGGTTTTCAACCCACTCTTGAAGTGCCACCAGTAAGTACGGTATTGGGCTTAATCAATGCTGCTTCGGGCAAGTATTTGGAGAATCGACAAATTGAGTTGGGCTATTATTTCGATTTTAAAATCAAGACCGTTGATCTGGAAACAATCTACCAAATCAAAGCAAATGATAGGAATTATCCAGACAACATTGTGAAATCTAATGTCATTCAACGCGAGTTTCTTTACGATTGCCAGTTGTTCCTTTACTTGACCGATGAAGATTTAGTTTCGTGTTTTCATCAGCCTGCCTACCAGCTTTTGCTGGGACGTAGTGGTGATCTGGCTGGAATCGAAAGCATTAAAGAAGTAGAATTGCAGGAAGTAAGCAACGCCCGGTTTGCAGGCCAGGTTATTCCGTTCAACGGGAACCATTTGCCTGGACAAATTCAGGCATTGCCAAGGTATTTCAGCAACACTATTCCCCGAAAAAACATGGGGACCGAACCGTACTCAGTAATCTCTTACAACAATTCGGTCAACTCACAATTATCTGGATATCGACCTGAAATAAAAGAGTTTGACAGTGATATTTACTTTCACAAGTTTGAAGTATGACAGCAATAGAACAGGAGGTTCTGGCAAAATCGGAACCTCCCATGTCTCTGAAACAGCACATTGACGAATGCCTGATTGTATGTGAATCGCTGAGAATAGCATTTAAACGATTACCAATAATGGATTTAAACCACTTTTGGGAACTTGTTCGTTTGGGCATTGTTTTTCATGATTTGGGAAAGTCGCATTCAGAGTTTCAAAAAATGCTTTCAGGAAGGCGGGCAAACTGGTACCATCAACGACACGAACTTTTTTCAACCTCCTTTATTGATTCTTTGGATTTATCAGAAGAAGATATTTTGTTGTTGAAATTGATTGTAGTCGGGCATCACAAAGATTTCAATTTCTTGTTTGATCATATTCAGCATGGCTATAGAACCGGAGAAAATATGTTCTCTTTTGGAGAAGATGGGAAACTAGAATGGCATGAAGAAATTCAAAAACTTAATGACCGATTTATCCGGTCGCTACTACGTGAATACAATGTTATATTGAAACCTAGTTCCCCGGCCTTCCCAATGCAATTGATAAAGGATTATATATGTAACCCGGTCAATTCAACCAAAATTGATTTTCAGAAATTGTTATTGGCGGCAGGTGCTTTAAAGCAGTGCGACCATTCAGCATCAGCTGGAATTTTTAAAGTGAATGTTCTGGAAGAAAAACACTTCCAGTTTCTATATGATACTAAATGGAAGCCTTATTCTCACCAAAAAAAGGCTTCGGAAATAAACGGGAATATCGTGCTTACGGCCCCAACAGGCTCAGGAAAAACGGAAGCTTCGCTGATGTGGCTTCATAAACAAATGAAGGAGAACGGACAAGGCCGGACTTTTTATATCCTGCCTTTTACTGCTTCCATCAATGCTATGTTTGAACGGTTTGACGAAAAGATGCAAGGCAATAATGAAATGGTAGGGGTAGTCCATGGTAAGCTTTCAGAATATATTGAAAGCCGTTTTGGTGATGAAAATTATAGTTGGCAAAATGAACAGCTAAAACATGAACTGAAAGAAAATTTCAGAGCCTTAGTAACTCCGTTGAAAGTGGCAACACCATTTCAATTGTTGAAATCCATCTTTGGATTAAAAGGCTTTGAGAAAGGTATTTTAGAAATGAGCGGAGGTTATTTCATATTCGATGAGATTCATGCTTACGATCCCGAAGTAACCGCACAGATCAAGGTACTGATTGAGTTTGCTACTAAATTCATGAATGTAAAAGTTTGTTTAATGACGGCCACTTTACCAACGTTTCTGAAAAAAGAGTTTGCCGATGCTATTGGAGAATTCACTGAGATATGTGCTGATAAAGAACTTTTTCAGTCTTTCATTCGTCACAGGATAAAAGTTACTGGAGGGTTACTTTCAGAGCACATCGAAGACATTCAGAAACGATTAGATGACGGTAAAAAAGTTCTGGTAGTTTGCAACACCGTTGAACAATCCCAAAATGTTTATAAAACATTAAGTGCAAAGAAAAAAGTTCTTTTGCATGGTAAATTTAATGGCGTTGACAGAAATATAAAGGAACATGAGCTCAAATCGGACGAAGTAAAGTTATTAGTAGGTACACAAGTCATTGAAGTCAGTTTGGATATTGATTATGATGTAATTTTTACTGAACCAGCTCCGTTTGATGCTTTATTGCAACGCTTTGGTCGCGTAAATCGCCATCGGATAAACGGGAAGTATCGTCCACCATGTGATTGTATTATCTTTTCGGAACGTAACGAAGTGGATAAATATATTTACCAAGATGAGGAGCTGATCAAACGAACTCTAAAAACATTTCGGAAAATAGAATCGAAAGATTCAGGTGTTGTTGCTGAAATAGATTTGCAGAAATACATCGACGATGTTTACGATGACTGGTTCGCTAAAGACAAAGAAGATTTCGACCGGATTTACAATCATCTGAAAGCGGATGTTTGGGAAAATCTTGCTCCATTCATTTACGATTCACACCGGGAAGAAGAATTCGAACAACAATTTGACAGTGTGAAAGTACTTCCTGCATTTCTGAAAAAAGAATACCAGAAACTCTTGGAAGCTAATCAATATATCAAAGCCGAATCACTAAAAGTATCCATTTCTAAGCAACGATTTGCCTCTCAAATATCCAAAGGTGGAATTCATCGTGATGTTTTAGCTTTCCAATCGGTTCGGAAAGAAGAAATAAAGGAACAATCTTATTATATCATCGATCGCAAGTATGATGATGAATTAGGTTTGCAAATTGATCTTGAAGAAATAGCTGACAGCGGGAATATCTTATAAATACTCTACTCATGTCCATCACCGGCACTCATTTCAACTATTACCTGATCTGTCATCGGAAGCTTTGGCTTTTTGCGAACGGTATCAACATGGAGCCGACATCCGATCTGGTTTACGAGGGGAAACTGCTTCATGAAACATCTTATCCCCGGCGTTCCGAAAAATACCAGGAAATTGAAATGGATGGAATTAAGATTGATTACTACGATCCACGAAATAAAATTGTACATGAAATAAAAAAATCGGATAAGCACGAGGATGCTCATGAATGGCAGGTGAAGTATTATTTGTACGTGTTGGAAAAAAACGGGGTGGAAGGTGTCAGCGGATTGCTCGAGTACCCGAAGCTACACAAAACAGACGAGGTGCTGCTCACAATTCCCGACCGTGAAACCATTCATGAAATGCTTGCAAAAATTGAACAGATAATCCATTCCGGAAACTGTCCTGACCTGTTACCGGAATCGCGATGCAAAAACTGCAGCTATTTCGATTTTTGCCATAGTGGAGAGGAGAGCCAGTAACCAACAATACCGGCTTCCGGTTTGTAAATTGCAAATTTTTATTTAAGGGAAAATCATGACAACCAGGCAATTTGATAATCCATTTTCATTAACAACTTTTCAGGAGCCGGGCTTCTTTTGTGACAGGACTGAGAATAAACAAGAGTTAAAAGGCGACATTCACAGTGTACATTCCGTATTAGTAGTAAAAGGTGTTTTTGCAACAATGAGCAGGATTGCCGATATGGTTGATCGTTAATAACATACTGAAACAATCCCGATGAAGAAATCTTATTTTCTTTTCAATCCCGGACGTTTGCAGCGTAAAGACAATACGCTGGAATTCACCCCTTACGATGAAGAGGGGAATGTTGAGAAACCCCGCTTTCTGCCGGTAGAGAATGTGGGGGAATTGTATTGCTTTGGAGCGCTTGATGCCAATTCAGCAGTGTACAACTTTTTAGGAAAGGAACAGATACCTGTTCATTTCTTTGATTACTTCGACAACTATACCGGATCATTCATGCCCCGCGAAGCCCTTATCTCGGGAAAAATGCTGATTGCCCAGGTCAGCTTTCAGCAAAATAAAAAGAAGAGGATTGATTTGGCCCAACGCCTGCTCGATGGCGCCAGTTTCAACATGGTAAAAAATCTGAAGTATTATAACGGTCGTGGGAAGGATCTGGAACCAATTATTGAAATCATAGAAACCTTGTCGGCAAAGATTCCTGAAACTTCGGCTATAGATGAATTGATGGGTATCGAAGGGAATATCCGAAAAAACTATTACGAAGCGTTCGAATTGATCATCAACGATTTCAGCATAGGAGGGCGCAGTTATAATCCGCCAAAGAACGAAGTGAATGCTTTAATTTCGTTCGGCAACATGATGTGTTACAGTCAGTGTCTGCGCGCGATACATCAGACACAGCTTAACCCGGCAATCAGTTTTTTGCATGAACCAGGTGAACGCCGGTTTTCGCTTTCACTTGATCTTGCCGAAATTTTCAAACCGCTGCTGGTTGACCGGGTGATTTTCAAGGTGACGAATAAACGCATGATCCAGTCATCGCATTTTGAAGAAAACCTGAACCGGGTAATCCTGAAGACCAACGGGAGGAAAATATATATTCAGGCTTTCGAGGACCGGCTGGAAGAAACCATTGTTCACCGGACGTTGAACCGGTCAGTCAGTTACAGGCACCTGATAAAGCTTGAATGTTATAAACTGCAGAAACATTTGCTCGGAATTGAAGAATACAAACCCTTTAAAATGTGGTGGTGATGTATGTAATTGCAATGTATGATGTCGACAAAAAACGTGTGGGCAGGATGCTGAAATTATTACGAAGATATCTGAACTGGATTCAGAATTCGGTATTTGAAGGTGAGATTACCGAAGTCAAGCTTCTGGAGCTAAAACACAGATCGATGGGTATAATGGAAGAGACCGACAGTCTGATCATTTTCAAGACGAGGCAGGAGAAGTGGCTCGATAAGGAAATAGTGGGTCATGAGAAACAGGAACTTGGCACTTTTTTATAAACAAATTGTCGTCGATAGTAGAAAAAAGCATGGCAGGCTTATAAAAAGCCGGCACAAAATACAAGTCACAGTTCTTTGACATGTTGATAATAAGTCGATTGAAATATATTGTCGAAGCTGTGGAGAAAATACGTTTTGGTAGTTCGACTACTTTATACCGGAAAAACGTTAACTTTGCAAAAGTTAATTTATTGAAAATTAGCTTATTTTTTTGAGTTGTCGAACGGCTCCCAATCGAACCTTACAGGAATTGAAACAGAATTTCTGTCGGCATATTGCTGACCTGGGTGAAACTCCCAATCGAACCTTACAGGAATTGAAACATAATAATAAGCAAAATGAAAACTTACATTTTAATTCTCCCAATCGAACCTTACAGGAATTGAAACAGAACTCGACGAGATGATTGATCCCGCCTTATTTCTGCTCCCAATCGAACCTTACAGGAATTGAAACCTTCTTATAAAGCTCCGAATCCGGCCTGCCTGATACTCCCAATCGAACCTTACAGGAATTGAAACTCGTTAACTGCTGGGCTTTGTTTGTTATTAAGAACTCCCAATCGAACCTTACAGGAATTGAAACATAATAATAAGCAAAATGAAAACTTACATTTTAATTTCTCCCAATCGAACCTTACAGGAATTGAAACAGGGGTTGGTCTTCGCTTGCGGCATTAGCTACTACCTCCCAATCGAACCTTACAGGAATTGAAACTGCCAATGCCTTCCTGTTTATTTGCATAGTACTGTTCTCCCAATCGAACCTTACAGGAATTGAAACAACAGAGGACCTATGGTGGGATGTGTTAGTATATGAGCTCCCAATCGAACCTTACAGGAATTGAAACCGAACACACGAGTAGTAGGATCGCATTTAATGAAACTCTCCCAATCGAACCTTACAGGAATTGAAACTGCGTCAGAAGATATAACACCAAAATGCATGAGAATTCTCCCAATCGAACCTTACAGGAATTGAAACTATTTCTTTACCTGTTTTATACAGATGTTCCATGCTCCCAATCGAACCTTACAGGAATTGAAACCGAATCCGTAGATCTCTTGACGTCTGCATCACTGACTCCCAATCGAACCTTACAGGAATTGAAACTTCCAATACCTTCCTGTTTATTTGCATAGTACTGCTCCCAATCGAACCTTACAGGAATTGAAACCTAATGACAGTTAATGCTCCTAAACTTGACTACACTCTCCCAATCGAACCTTACAGGAATTGAAACAATCCAAAATCTGTTTTTAGGGGTGAGTGCAATGACCTCCCAATCGAACCTTACAGGAATTGAAACAATGATCTGGACAACTAAAACAACAGACATCGACATCTCCCAATCGAACCTTACAGGAATTGAAACTCGTTAGGCGTAATGCTAAAGTGCTTTGTTGATAGCTCTCCCAATCGAACCTTACAGGAATTGAAACAAGAAAATATGTACAGGCGTAGGAATTGTTGAGAAAACTCCCAATCGAACCTTACAGGAATTGAAACTGTACATCGGTGGTCTAATACAAACCCTTGTGTTTCTCCCAATCGAACCTTACAGGAATTGAAACGCAACTAATATACGCACAGACAGATTCGAAGTCGCCTCCCAATCGAACCTTACAGGAATTGAAACACATACGCGTCAATAGCTAACATGGAGGCAATTATCTCCCAATCGAACCTTACAGGAATTGAAACAGGTTTTGACTTGTTGCAAAATTGGGAGATGCATTACCTCCCAATCGAACCTTACAGGAATTGAAACATTGATTTCCCTTCGATAATTCCTCCTGTACCTTCCTCCCAATCGAACCTTACAGGAATTGAAACGTAGAATGCCTGCTTTGCATGTATTCGAAAATGCATCTCCCAATCGAACCTTACAGGAATTGAAACAAATTATCAAGGGAGTACGCATATTATTTTGGCCCCTCCCAATCGAACCTTACAGGAATTGAAACGGGTATTCGCCTATTTGCCTCACAACAGGAGAATAAGCTCCCAATCGAACCTTACAGGAATTGAAACATATATCCGCCTGGGATGCGGCTGCTAATACACTGCCTCCCAATCGAACCTTACAGGAATTGAAACTGATACTTCCCGGAAATGAATGCATCTGCAGATGCTCCCAATCGAACCTTACAGGAATTGAAACAGAAAGAGAAATGTTAACATGAAGCTTTGGAAAATTACTCCCAATCGAACCTTACAGGAATTGAAACGAGGAACTGGTACGGCGTTGAAATTGATGAGCTCACTCCCAATCGAACCTTACAGGAATTGAAACACCAATCGGTAGATATCCAATTGTTAAACAGGTCTCTCCCAATCGAACCTTACAGGAATTGAAACCTCCATCTGCGGCGAGGTTCCTTTATAGAAGTAAATCTCCCAATCGAACCTTACAGGAATTGAAACGAGATAGTGAAACTTATCTCTCTTAAGTAAATGAGCTCCCAATCGAACCTTACAGGAATTGAAACTGGTATTTGTCCTGTAATCATACTCCAATCCTGCTCTCCCAATCGAACCTTACAGGAATTGAAACAAATGCATCAAAATTTGTTCAATATACCTTGAACCCCCTCCCAATCGAACCTTACAGGAATTGAAACATCGTTGCGCCTCTTAATACGACTGATCCTTACATCCTCCCAATCGAACCTTACAGGAATTGAAACAAAGTATTTTATTTCAATCTTCAGTTCTAATACGCCTCCCAATCGAACCTTACAGGAATTGAAACGATAAGCGTCTGAGAATCCCCGTTTATGATTAGGTATTCCCAATCGAACCTTACAGGAATTGAAACTAGCAAGATCCGCGCCTGCCTGCTCAGGGATAACGGCTCCCAATCGAACCTTACAGGAATTGAAACACAAACAGGAAGGAATCGGAATGGTAATACATAAACTCCCAATCGAACCTTACAGGAATTGAAACATATGCGAGAAAGGGTACAGCATTGAAGCTTCTTCTCCCAATCGAACCTTACAGGAATTGAAACAGTCTTTCGCCTCCTAGAGTTATTTCTGTCATTTTCTCCCAATCGAACCTTACAGGAATTGAAACGTGATAATAACCCTTAGTTGTCTCATCGCCAAAGCTCCCAATCGAACCTTACAGGAATTGAAACACTGTAGGATTGAACCCTTCTGGGATGCTGGTCAGCTCCCAATCGAACCTTACAGGAATTGAAACGTATATTACAGGAATAAAATATATAGTGAAATTGCTCCCAATCGAACCTTACAGGAATTGAAACTTGTTTTAGAAGAGTCTTCCTTGGGGGTCTCTTTCTCCCAATCGAACCTTACAGGAATTGAAACACAGTCGCGTGCCGGGCTTTACGCCTATATCTTCCTCCCAATCGAACCTTACAGGAATTGAAACTTCCTAAGTACGACTTGATTACTTCACCTGTATCAATCTCCCAATCGAACCTTACAGGAATTGAAACGTGATTACACGATAACAGATCACTGAATCTTCAAACTCCCAATCGAACCTTACAGGAATTGAAACCCGGCAGCGAATAAATTCAGCCCCGACGATAGGGTGCTCCCAATCGAACCTTACAGGAATTGAAACTGTTCTCGGCCGAGATATTCGGAACGAGGCTGATAACTCCCAATCGAACCTTACAGGAATTGAAACGACGAACAGGTCGCCGCCTGTCTGGATCAGTTCACTCCCAATCGAACCTTACAGGAATTGAAACGAATATGACCGATATATAATTATATCTGACGAAACTCCCAATCGAACCTTACAGGAATTGAAACAAAGCAAATTTTAACTTGCCTGTTTTCGAGGTTGCACTCCCAATCGAACCTTACAGGAATTGAAACCGTACAGCGTATCAGCAAGGTGTTGATCCTCATTTACTCCCAATCGAACCTTACAGGAATTGAAACACTACTAGGGTTTTTGCTGTCACAGATGAGGATATTCTCCCAATCGAACCTTACAGGAATTGAAACTGCAAAAGCGGAGTTAAAAAAGAAGGGAATTGATCCTCCCAATCGAACCTTACAGGAATTGAAACAGACTACAAGTACATTAAAGGGAGCCTTTGAAGGTCTCTCCCAATCGAACCTTACAGGAATTGAAACGTTGTCAGACAGATCGGTGAGTACAGCGGAGTTGCTCTCCCAATCGAACCTTACAGGAATTGAAACGATCATTTTAATACTAACGAAAGGAAATGGGTGCCCTCTCCCAATCGAACCTTACAGGAATTGAAACAATTTTGGTCCCACAGCTTGTGGGAGTTTTATTATGCTCCCAATCGAACCTTACAGGAATTGAAACAGTGTTGATCACGATATCCTTCGTCAGCTTTTACGACTCCCAATCGAACCTTACAGGAATTGAAACGACTCAGTAATATATTGATTTCCACTTTTTAAATGCTCCCAATCGAACCTTACAGGAATTGAAACTTCCTTACTAGTAGATTAACATTAATGTTTCTTTCCCTCCCAATCGAACCTTACAGGAATTGAAACTACTTTGTCCACCTGCTCCACTGCCACCATACATAACTCCCAATCGAACCTTACAGGAATTGAAACCGGCTTACTCTATAGCTTCCCAATCTTCTCGACCTCTCCCAATCGAACCTTACAGGAATTGAAACACTGGAACAATAGTTAATGAACTGCAAGTCAATGCATTCTCCCAATCGAACCTTACAGGAATTGAAACGGAGTACCTTGTCCATATATAAGATTAGGATTTAACCCCTCCCAATCGAACCTTACAGGAATTGAAACGACTCAGTAATATATTGATTTCCACTTTTTAAATGCTCCCAATCGAACCTTACAGGAATTGAAACTGTTCTTCGAACTTTCTCTTAAATGTGTTTGTACATCCTCCCAATCGAACCTTACAGGAATTGAAACATTCAGGAGTATCAGCAAATATTCGACTCATATGCTCCCAATCGAACCTTACAGGAATTGAAACATGATGCATAGAGTAAATGCATATGTTCATTACTTCCTCCCAATCGAACCTTACAGGAATTGAAACCATTTTACAGGAACGGAGAGGACCCTGCTGTCTGACTCCCAATCGAACCTTGCAGGAATTGAAACTAATGTTTTCATTTCCACCTCGTGGTGCATCTTTAGCACTCCCAATCGAACCTTGCAGGAATTGAAACAAATCCCTGTGATCGGTGGTCCAGTTGCCGCTGCTGCCTCCCAATCGAACCTTGCAGGAATTGAAACAACAAAAATATGTGCGGAGTAAATAACCTAGTCCTGCTCCCAATCGAACCTTGCAGGAATTGAAACCAGCGCAATCAGAAAAAAGAAAAATTTCCGTGTTGCTCCCAATCGAACCTTGCAGGAATTGAAACGTGATAATAACCCATACGTACCAAGTAGTCCCTTTCTCCCAATCGAACCTTGCAGGAATTGAAACGGTAACTTCTATGAAATAGTAGAACGAGGGGCAGCTCCCAATCGAACCTTGCAGGAATTGAAACTTGAAAAGTGGATATGAAGATGAATTCCGTCTAAGCTCCCAATCGAACCTTGCAGGAATTGAAACACCGTAAAACCGCCAAAAGGATGGAGTATTGACTGCTCCCAATCGAACCTTGCAGGAATTGAAACAACCTCAAAATTGGTCTTGAAGGACAGGGCATGTTTCTCCCAATCGAACCTTGCAGGAATTGAAACAGCCTGTTAATATCTATATTTATATGTTAATATCTATCTCCCAATCGAACCTTGCAGGAATTGAAACAGACTTAATAACAGATCAAATGGCCTGGTGGGATACTCCCAATCGAACCTTGCAGGAATTGAAACACTTCCCGTCCCCTAAATTTAAGCTCAGAAACGGGCTCCCAATCGAACCTTGCAGGAATTGAAACTCGTTTTAATAACCGATAAACAAAGTGGAGAGGTCTCCCAATCGAATCTTGCAGGAATTGAAACATAAGTAATTATGAAAAAGCAGAAAGTATCATTTTCACTCCCAATCGAACCTTGCAGGAATTGAAACGAGGACAGAGTATGGGTAATCAAAATTCATCACACTCCCAATCGAACCTTGCAGGAATTGAAACTGAAGATATTTACTGAAAGACTTACAAGAAGACTCTCCCAATCGAACCTTGCAGGAATTGAAACTTTCGTAATTTTTACAGTATTAATTCTGAGGTAGTTCTCCCAATCGAACCTTGCAGGAATTGAAACTGGATATAAATGAATTTGCAAAGTTGTAAGGATCGCTCCCAATCGAACCTTGCAGGAATTGAAACTGTAGACACTCTCCTTCGCATGGTACTTCTCCAAACTCCCAATCGAACCTTGCAGGAATTGAAACTAAAGTATTGACAAATAGATGTTAAGACAAATAACTCCCAATCGAACCTTGCAGGAATTGAAACGATAGTTTGCATCTTTCATATGCAGATAGAAGCCTGCTCCCAATCGAACCTTGCAGGAATTGAAACGAATCTTTGTTCCCGGTATTCCTTGTATTTGTCTTCTCCCAATCGAACCTTGCAGGAATTGAAACCTGGCTTTCATAGCGGCATTACGCTAAACCGCTGTTCTCCCAATCGAACCTTGCAGGAATTGAAACGACTAATAGATGAATCAGTGACAATTATATCAGATCCGCTCCCAATCGAACCTTGCAGGAATTGAAACCTGGGAACCGGATCTGCATGGAATAATAATGAGATCTCCCAATCGAACCTTGCAGGAATTGAAACGGGAACAGGAGATCTTGATCTGTTTCCCCAAATCTCTCCCAATCGAACCTTGCAGGAATTGAAACAGGCTCTCAAGGAATTTGAAGGTCGAAGGCAGCGTCTCCCAATCGAACCTTGCAGGAATTGAAACAAGGGAATATGATTGACGTTTTGTATCCATGAAGGCTCCCAATCGAACCTTGCAGGAATTGAAACATAAGATAGGGCTTCAGACTATTGGAACTAACATCTCCCAATCGAACCTTGCAGGAATTGAAACTTTGCAATGATATTAAGGATCATTTTAAAAACCTCCTCCCAATCGAACCTTGCAGGAATTGAAACGTCATCATATGTGCCTCCACTAACAGCTACACGCATCTCCCAATCGAACCTTGCAGGAATTGAAACGCAAGTTAAAATTTGCTTTCGGAAGATTCGTTTTCTCCCAATCGAACCTTGCAGGAATTGAAACTTTAGTTCCTGGTGAGATTTACGGACATGTTCATCCCTCCCAATCGAACCTTGCAGGAATTGAAACCGATGAAGTAATAAAACTATCCTGGATACAAAAATCTCCCAATCGAACCTTGCAGGAATTGAAACTTGTGCAACATCGCTCCAGAGACCGAAGATACACACTCCCAATCGAACCTTGCAGGAATTGAAACATTACTCTGCATGATTAATTGTGACTATTAATTCAACATCAACAGATTCAGAAATATTTAAAATCAACCTGAATTACACCTGTTGCCAAGGGGCGCAGGTCGATTTTTCTGCTTTCTCCTTCAGGGTAAGGGGTAAAAAACAGAAAAATCAGATTAAAAGCTAATCTGTCAAAGTTGAAATAATCATATAAAGTAAAAACACTTAGCTTCTTCTCAGCCTTTAAAACAAAACAATCCATTGCAAGCAAAGAAATCACATTAGCCTTTTTATTGGTGGCAGATAAAGTGACAGCTAATTTGGTATTTAAGGGTTATTATGAAAAAACCGGACTTCAGATCAAAATATATTGGTTATTGTCCCACCCTTATTGCATTCTGAACATTGCCAGTGAATTGAATTATTGTCAATGTCAATTTTAGTTGATATTGTCCCGAAGCAATTTTTTCCGAAACACCTTATTCCTGTCGATTGGAAAGATAAAGGTAATGCTTGCAGAGTTTCATCAATAATGAGCGAGAAGAATGCAGATATCTCCCTGGCTTGTTTGGGTAAACGTTTTGGGATTCCTGCTGAATCATTGTTGGTATTTTCCACGAAGAGTAAAATTGAATTTATCGCTAAAAGTAACACTTATACCCGATTATCTTCTGTTTAGCACAAAAAGTCGCCTTAAAAAACTTGTACCGAACCTGTTTTTCAAATTTACTATACTGCATCGCTGTAATTACTTTTCTTGCAACTGAGGAATAGCTGAATAGTGAATGGTCTGGAAAATACACGTATCGATTTCATTTTTTCGGAGCTTTTAATTTCGCTGCTAATATTGGTAATTTCATGTCAATTGTTGGAGACCTGTTTTTTCACTTTCAGTTCCTTACAAGTACCTGGAACAATCCTGATATCTTATCACTGCTTTCTTCATAGCCGACATCTTGTTCCATAAGGTTTTTAGTTATCCCTGCATCGTACCTTAGCGGGAAAATTCATTTCCGGGCTGAAACCTTTTCATTATTTCACGGTATTCATTACAAATAGTTAATCTAAATGGATCAGTTATGAAAAATATCTGTCTGCCTGTTCTTATGATTTTCCTGCTGATTAATATGCCTCTTTTGTCTCAGAATAAACCGGAATTGTACTCCTGCGCTTCCGTACAAAAATTAGATAGTCTGTTTACCATTCTGGCCCGTGATAAAACATTTAACGGGAATGTACTGGTGGCTGAAAATGGTGAAGTAGTATATAGCCGGTCAATAGGATATGCTGACTTTGAAAAAAGGAAAAGTCATACAGGGAGTTCTGCTTTCCAGCTCGCATCCGTTTCCAAAATCTTTACCACGGTGGCGGTGCTTCAGCTGGCCGAATGTGGTAGATTAAACACAGAGGAGCATTTCATTAAATATTTCCCCGATTTTCCTTATCCGGAAATTACCATTTACCAATTGCTTACGCATACTTCAGGTATTCCGGACAAGGAAGAGCTGTTCTTTCCTGTCCTTGAGCAAAGACCGGATACCATATTTAACATTCGGGATATAATTCCGGCTATGAAGTCATTAAATAAACCTTTGGCCTTTAAACCGGGCAGTCAGTGGCGTTATAACAATATGGGTTACGGGTTGCTTGCTTTGCTCGTGGAGAAAATCAGCAGGAAATCATTCGGCGTCTATCTTGATCAGCATATTTTTTCACCTGCAGGGATGAAGTCATCCTATTTACTTTATTCCGGGCAAAAGTCTCCCTTTGAGGCAAGGGGCTATCTGATCCGGACACATTATCGTGGCGATGTTGAAGCTGTGGACAGCAGCAGGAAACTGCATCCATGGATCAGACGTCTGGGTGGGTTCGTTGGATGCTCCAACATCGTCAGCACCACCGATGACTTACTGAAATTCAGCATAGCTTTGAACAATGGGAAGTTATTAAAACCTTCATCAGTGGCCGGAATGTTCGAACCGACTGATCTGTCGGACGGTACGCCTGTCTTTATGGATGGTGAATTCGGGAAGACAGGTTATGGAAAGGGCTGGTTTATTTCCGGGGATGCCGGGGCTTACGATATTGTGATGCATACAGGGAAAGAGCCTGGATTCTTTTCTTTCTTCCTTTTTGATTTACATCGCGGCTTGACAATTATTTTATTAAATAACATGGAAAGTCCGGGTTTTGGAAAAGCCTGCAGGGAAAGTTACAATATCCTTACTGATTCCAATTACTTCCCGGAAAAGAGAGGGAAGAAATCGCTCTTTCAGGCATATATTAAAACATTGTACTTTGAAGGGACCGATAAAGCCGGCGCTTTTCTTAATGTCATGAAAAGTGATACGGCAAATTATTACGCGAGTGAACAGGAACTTAATGAAATGGGACTTGAACTGTTGAATGACAATCAGAATGAAGCCGCGCTGGAGGCTTTGAAATTGTGTACAGCGCTGTATCCTGACAGCTGGAATACCTATGACAGTTACGGGAAGGCGCTATTGCTCAATGGTAAAAGAAAAGAAGCGATTATGATGTACAGAAAATCGGTGGAAATGAATCCGAAAAACGAGCAGGGGAAAAAAATTCTGGAGCAACTGACGAAATAAGAAATATGCAGCTTTAGGTTTTATATAAACCTTCTCCCGGCTTCAATCTATTTTTTAAATTGAACCAGGCCGCGATAGGATAACATTCTTTACGTTTCTTTCTATAGCGTTACTTTGTGCAATCTGCAGGTAGTTTGATTCCATGCGCCATTCTGATAAAGAATAAGGGAGTCATTTATTGCTTTTAATTTAAAAGTGCCTCCCATAATCCAATCCCAGGTAAAAATTTGAATTCTAAACAGACTATCGGTAAATTCTATTGAACCGATCTTAAGGCGATAACTGCCTCTCCCGAAGTCAAGGCTGCTTGAACTGGTATACGAATATGCAAGCCCCTCAAACTTAATGGTCATAGTGTCGGTGGAATGATATTGCGTATGGGGATAGTATATGGTCTTTATTCCATAATACGTCCCTGTTGTAAAAGGCAAAGCCTCATTATTATCCTTGGCACAACCATAAATGGATGCCACAAATAGCAGGATGAAAAGATGACTTAATTTGAAAACCAATCCGGTCTGATTATATTTGGGGACCATGACAGCATTAACAGGGGAATTTACGCCAGGGTATTTTTTGGTCGTGCTTCCGGACCGGGAATACGAACTTTTTTCCGGAATTATTGATCCCTCATTACGGGTTGTTATTGCCTGCAGGAAGCTGTAACCGGCTGGATGGTAGTTATTAAGTGTGAAATTAATCGGGCGTTAGGGAAATTTAAGTTATTGGAATGATGAAAGCAGTTATTTTTGATATGGATGGTGTCCTGATAGATAGTGAGCCCCTGCATACTCTGGCCGACAACCAGATTTTAATCGATTCAGGGATTACTGCTCCGGCAACATATTTTGAAAGGTTCGTGGGATGGACAAACCAGTCGATGTGGGAAGAAATTAAAAAGGATTATCATATTGCTGCCAGTGCAGAAGAGTTGATGGAATTGCAGATGCCTCTGAAAATAAAATTGCTGCAGGCAGGCGACTATATTCCTATTCCGGGTATTGTTGATCTCCTTGAGCAAATCACAGGCATGAATATTCCGATTGCAATTGCATCGTCATCCCCGCGGCAGTTTATTGAAGCGGTTCTTGAAAAGCTCGGATTAAAGAATTATGTGAAACTGTGGTTAAGCGGAGAGGAGGTGGAACGCGGTAAACCGGCGCCCGATATTTTTCTGAAAGTAGCGGAACTGCTAAATGTTAATCCGAATGATTGCATTGTAATCGAGGATTCATCCAGCGGAGTATCTGCGGCAAAAAAAGCAGGGATGAGGTGCATCGGTTTCAGGAACATTAATTCCGGCAACCAGGATTTGTCCGGCGCTGATATAATTGTAAATAAAATTGATGATATCAACATTAAAGAGGTGATCTCACTGACCGACAGATCTCATTAAGTTAAATTTATGGTTTGCAATTCTGAAATGGGATTTCGATGTTAAAAAACATGGTATGTTGCTGAGCAAATTGTAAATTGTTTAAAAGGGGTAGTCCAGCCCTTTTTGGAATGGTACTTTGGTAAAACAGACACTTATGATATTTAAACTCAGACCATGGGAAAGCGACGATGCATATGCCGCATCGGAACTGGCGGATGATAACATAAGCCGTTTTATGTCGGATGCTTTTCCTGGCAGCGATGTTGAAAAATGGAGAAAACTTATTTGTTTCGCAAATGAGGACCCCCTGGCATTTTACCGGGTCATTGAGGTTGGTGGCGAACTTGCAGGGAGTATCGGCGCTCTCATCTGCACCGACATTTTGAGGTTGAATGTCGAAATGGGCTACTGGATCGGCGATGTTTATAGCGGCCGGGGAATAATGACAGAAGCTGTCAGGGAGATGGTCCGACTGGTTTTCGGAAATTTTGAGGTGATGAGGATTTATGCCACTCCTTTTGGTACCAATTTCGCCTCGCACCGCGTTCTCGAAAAAGCAGGATTTAAACTTGAAGGCATGTTCGAAAAAATATATATTAAAAACGGAGTAACACAGGACGAACTTGTATATGCCATCCGGAGAGATAGTCCAGATCGTTAAAAATTGGCAAATATTGAGCTTTTCGGTTTCAGGTGTTGATGCGCTCCATCTGTTTCATATTGTATTTTGCCTTGACAGAAAGTTCCTGATAATATAGCCAGGACAACTTCGCTCGAATCATGGTCATCCCATTATTCGTGGTAATAAAGTCTGGGTTTTCTTTTCAATTTCTGCAATGTTCCGGTTCATTTCGCATTTTATCAGCTGTTTGTCTGTTACTTCCGAACGGCAATGTTACTTTGAAAGCTCACTCATCATGTAACTATTTACCAGTGAAATACTGAAAAATGCCGGGAATCTGAATCAGCTGGGTACTCAAAGCTTACTGATATTATTTTTTATTGACTAATTTAGTATTCTAAACAGTCTTCCCATGGAATACAGGCCGATAGGTACGACCGGCATCAAGCTGCCTCAGATAATATTTGGCACAAGCGCTCTGGGCAACCTTTATACAGCTTTGGATGACGAAACTAAAAACAGCATCGTGAGGGAATGTATAAATCATGTTTCATCACCAGTAGTTTTTGATTCCGCGGGGAAATACGGAGCTGGCCTGGCTCTTCAGAAGCTTGGGGAAATACTTGGCAATCTTGGAGCTATGCCTGAAAATGTTATTATAAGCAATAAACTTGGATGGCTGCGGACTCCTTTACTGACACCTGAGCCTGCTTTTGAGAAAGGGGTTTGGATTGACATAAAGCACGATGCCAGGCAGAATATCAGCTATGAAGGTATTCTGGAATGTTGGGAGCAGGGCAATTCATTACTTGGTGGAAAATTCAGGCCTCAGCTTGTCTCGGTGCATGACCCTGATGAATACCTTGCCACAGCAGGAGATGAGAAAGAATTTAAAAACCGTTTAAGAAATATAAAGGGAGCCTACAGAGCTCTTTCAGAATTAAAGAAAACGGGAGAAGTAAAGGCGATCGGTGTAGGCGCGAAGAACTGGAGAACCATTCAGCTGATCAGTGGTGAGACTGATCTCGACTGGGTTATGTTTGCCAACAGCATGACGATATACAGGCACCCAAAGGAACTTCTCGATTTTATGGGAAGTCTGCATTCAAAAGGGATAGCGATTATCAATTCTGCTGTTTTTCATGCCGGGTTTCTGACAGGAGGCTGTTTTTTTGACTATGTTCCGATTAAACCCGATTCAGCTGAGAATAAAGGGAAATTCCGCTGGAGACAGGATTTTATTGAAGTCTGCAAGCGGCATGATGTTATTCCGTCTGATGCCTGCATATACTTTGCGAAGACCCCTCCCGGTGTGATAAGCATTTCTCTCAACACATCAAATCCGGACAGAGTCAGGGAAAATGTAAAATCGGTTGAATGCGGTATCCCGGATAGCTTCTGGAAAGAGATGCAGAGGAAAGGTCTTGTAGATAAGAATTATCCTCATCTTTGAAATACATTGACGATATAAAATACACAGGTTATGAAAAAAATGAATGCTGCGGTACTTACCGGGTACAGGAAAGTTGAGTGGAAAACAGTTGACATACCGGAGATTTCAGGGAATGAAGTACTTGTAAAAGTCGGATATGCTAGCATATGTGGAAGCGATCAGCACGTTTTCCTGGGTGAATTTCATCCCAGGACCAGTGTCCCTCTTATCCAGGGACATGAATTTGCCGGTACCATAGTACAGACAGGTCCCACTGTCGTGAATTTCAAGGAAGGAGACCGGGTTGCTGTCGACCCGATAATCTGGTGCGGTCATTGTCCTGCCTGCAAAATACACCATTATCCGGCATGTTCCACGCTCAAACTTGTAGGTATTGATCTTGACGGCGGATTCAGTGAATATATGAAGGTTCCGGAAACAATGCTTTACAGGGTGACTGATAAAATATCTGATAAACATGCTGCCCTTGTGGAAGTGCTTTCGATAGGCTTTCATGCATGCAAAAGGGCTAAAATTGCTGCAAATGAGAGGATAGTGATATGGGGAGCAGGAAAGGTTGGCCAGTCCATACTGCAGGCGGTAAAAACAAAGACCTCAAATACAGTCATCATGGTTGACATTCTTGACGAACGTCTGGCAATGGCGAAGAAGGCATATAATGATATTCATGTAATCAATGCAGGAAAAACGGACGCTATTGAAATGATCAGGGAGCTTACAGGAGGAGAGGGCGTAGACCTTGCATTTGAAGCTGTTGGCCATTATACAGAAATTCCCGGCGCTGTCAATCCGGTAAGAGGTTGCATTCAGGCAATAAGAGGGGCAGGCAGGGTTTGTACTCTGGGTCTGGCTGCAGATCCGACCCCGATATTGATGAAGGAACTGATCTGGAAGGAGGGTACCATCATAACCTCCCGGGTTTCACACGGAGAGTTTGCGGAAACGATTGAAAATATGAACAGGGGCACTCTCAAGCCAGATGCCATAGTAACCGATATTTTGCACCCGTCCAGGACACAGGAGGCGTTTGAAATGCTTGAAAAAGAACCTGATAAACATCTGAAGATCCTGTTGAAGTTCACCGAATGAAGATTGATGCCCATCAGCATTTCTGGATCTATAACAACCATGAATATGGCTGGATAGATGACAAAATGAAGGTATTGAAACGTGATTACCTCCCCGGTGATCTTTATCCTGAGCTTGTTAATTCCGGCTTTTCAGGTACAATTGCAGTTCAGGCAAGACAGAATATTAATGAAACAAGGTGGTTACTTGAACTTTCAGCCAGGTATGATTTCATAAGGGGAGTCGTGGGTTGGGTCGATCTCCGGTCAGCTGATGATTTGAAAAAACAGCTTGATGAATTCTGCAGTTCTGGGAAGTTAGTGGGAGTGAGACATGTTGTTCATGATGAACCTGATGTGAATTTTATGCTTCGTGATGATTTTCTGAATGGGATTAATATTCTGAAAGATTATAATCTGACTTATGATCTGCTTCTGTTCCCTCTGCATCTTCCTGTTGCACAGAAAGTGGTATCAGCCTTTCCTGATCAGAGGTTTGTCATCGATCATATTTCGAAACCATGTATTAAGGATAGAGTTTTCGATCCATGGGGAAAGGATCTGAAAAAGCTCTCCGGGAATAATAATGTCTGGTGCAAGCTTTCGGGAATGGTCACTGAAAACAGCTGGGAAGGATGGAAAAAAGAGGAGTTTTTTCCTTATCTGGATGTTGTTTTTGAAGCCTTCGGTCCGGAACGGCTTATGACCGGAAGTGACTGGCCTGTATGTACTTTAGCAGGCAGTTATGAAGAGGTTACTGATATTGTTGATAGCTATCTGTATGATAAACCACCGGATATCCGGCAAAAAGTTCTGGGGCTTAATTGTTGCGACTTCTACGGGATAGGTTGAAAATATACTGGTCCGGAACCGTCATCCTTTATGTTAGTTATTTTATTTCATCCTTAATTCTGAGCTTCCCTGTTGAGTTGAATAATTCAACCGGCCAGGTGTGCGACATTTTCATGCCTTCGGGAACCGGCTGCTGGAATTGCACATATGCATCAGTCGGGCCAAGGATATTATAAGGAATAACTGCCGGTTCCTGCGTGTCGCCAACACCGAATACTTTATAACCCATCATTGAACAATTTTCAAAGTCGATATGTAAATATTCACCCTTGCCTTTTACGTTAATTATACCGGTGGAAGGCATTCCTGCAGGTTGTGAAAAATTCAGGGTTATAAGACGGCTGTTCCGGACCATGAGATGTGAGTAAACGGTAAAACCGTAGTTGCCTCCCTGGACAGCGTTATCAGGCGACACAAGGGTACAGTTATCAACAATCATATCATAATTGTTATCCGGGTTTTTATGGTGAGCCCTGATATACAATGCTCCGGCATCTCCCCACCAATCGAGGCACATCATATATGTTCTGCGGAAAATTATAGGTTCGTCGGTACGGCATACGGAACCAGCAACACCAGCGCCAAAAGCCCTGCCTATGGTGACACAATCTTCTACAATTGCGGAAAACTCAGATCCGCTCTGGTCGGTCAGATCCCACATAAATCCTCCATCGCCTCCGGTAGCATACAAATTTCGTAATATCCATCTGTCCCATATAATCGCTGAGAAGGTTTTTTCCGTATGCTGAGGCGACCAACCCTTTGATGTGGCTTTTAAGGTACCCCACCAGTCGTAGCTTTTAAACCCTTTTTCCGGATCTCCTGAATCCAGGATCACCCAGCCTTTGGCCCCGGAACCGGCTTTCCCGTCATAATCACCTGTAATTATGTTGTATGCACCTTTTGCACCTTTGAAGGCAGGATAAATATTGGCCTCGGTATATGTATCCGGACGGATCATGATAACGTGACCTCCCTTATCGTCGGGAATTGCTGTCAGGGCAGCCTGAATAGTAGTGAAGGCTTTTCTCCAACTGCTGCCATCAGAATTGTCGCCTGATTTGGATACATAAATAGTCACCCCCTTCCTTCCTGTATAGTTTGCGTCAGTAGGATCAATAACCGGGTTAGAAGAATATGATGTTCCATGTAATGAAATGATAAACAGTGCGATTAACGCAGGCACTTTTAAAGATTTTCTGAACTTGTCTTTCATTTTCATCCCTTTGTTTGTTTGAAATTGATAATGAGGTATTTTATTGAATTCCAAAATTTCTGTGAAAGTGAACAACGCCGGAAAACAGTCAACCTGATTTTTCAGTGACCAGTATGACATCACATTGTCGGGATATTATCAAAATGCACTTCCAGATCAAATTTAATCAACTTTTCATAAGAATCTTATAGAATCAGTATAGAAATAGCCATAAATAAGACTGTTAACCAAGTCAGACCTACCAATAAAAGTTGTTTTTACAGAAAAGACAATATACCTGAAATCCGGATATTCTTCCGGCTCTGCAAAATCTCAGGCATATTAGGAGTCTATGCACATTTTATTTATGCTAAACGGATTCATTTGTCACCCGGATTTGGTAAATTGAGACAGGCTAACTAACTGCTTTATTATTAAAATGTTCATTATTTGTATACAGATAAAATCGGGACAGACTGTCACGGCTAAAAACATTATGATTGAGAATTCCGGCTTTGATACGCCTTTAAGAATTCTATAGTGCTGCGATTTATATATTTTTATTGATTATTCGGAACGTATTGCATAACATGGAAATTGGAACAAACGAGGATCTTCAGCTGGCATTTGATTTTGTGAAATTCACGAATCGGAATATCTTTCTTACCGGGAAGGCAGGCACTGGTAAGACTACTTTTTTGCATAATCTGAGAAAATCAAGTCCGAAGCGAATGATTGTTGTTGCTCCGACAGGAGTAGCTGCCATAAATGCCAATGGGGTTACCATACATTCGTTCTTTCAGTTGCCTTTTCACCCTTTTGTTCCGGCTTTTTACCTGACCGGAAATAACCGGGATAGTCAGGCGGTTCAGAAAGGTCCTGCAGGTTATAAGATGGGCCGCGAAAAGATCAATATTATGCGTAGTCTTGACCTGCTTGTAATTGATGAGATAAGTATGGTACGGGCAGATACACTCGATGCCATTGACTCCGCACTGAGGCGATATAAGAACCATTACCTCCCTTTTGGAGGGGTCCAGTTGCTGATGATCGGGGATCTTCAGCAACTTGCTCCGGTTGTAAAGGAGGAAGAGAGGGAAATTATCATGCAATATTATGACACTCCTTTTTTCTTCGGAAGCAAGGCGCTCAGCTCCACTGATTATGTAAGTATTGAACTGAAACATATATACAGGCAGAATGATCAGGTTTTTATTAACCTGCTTAACAAGATCAGGGATAATAAGGTTGATTCAGATGTGCTCGATGAACTTAATAAAAGATATATTCCTGATTTTGATCCCGATTCTGATGGAGGATATATTACGCTTACAACACATAATTCCCAGGCCCGTATCCTGAATGATTCAAAGCTTGAAAAACTTCCGGGCAGGCCGCGTTCCTTCAAGGCCATCATAAAAGATGACTTTCCTGAGTTTTCCTACCCGGCTGACGAAGTTCTGATCCTGAAGACAGGAGCCCAGGTTATGTTCGTAAAAAACGATATATCAGGAGAAAAGCTCTTCTTCAATGGGAAGATAGGGAAAGTCGTGTCTTTTGCTGACGATATCATTGTTGTCAAATGTCCCGGCGACGATTACCCCATCAGTGTGGAGAAGGCAGAATGGCAAAACATGAAGTATACACTGGATGAGGAGACCAAAGAGATTCAGGAGACTGTAATCGGGGTGTTTACGCAATACCCGCTCAGGCTGGCATGGGCAATAACAATTCATAAGAGCCAGGGCCTGACGTTTGAGAGAGCGGTTATTGATGCAAAGTCAGCATTTGCACACGGACAGGTGTACGTGGCGCTAAGCCGCTGCCGGACTCTGGACGGACTGGTACTGAGTTCCAGGATTAATCAGAGAAGCATAATCGACGATGAATTTATATCTGACTTTATTGATAGTGCAGCAAAAAAACAGCCGGGTCATGAACAACTGGCTGAATCGAAAAGATCTTACCAACAGATGCTTCTTTCAGAGCTTTTCGATTTTACTCCCTTGACGCTGAGTCTCAGTTTTTGTATTAAGGTCATAAAAGAACATCATGAAAGTATTCTAGGAGATCCCCTGAAATTACTTGAGGATGCATTTATTATTGTCAGGACAGACCTCGTTGAAGTATCCGGGAAATTCCATCCTCAGCTGATTGCCCTATTAAAAAGAGAAACCGATGCCGAGTCAAATATTCTTCTTCAGGAAAGGATAAAAAAAGCATCCGAATACTTTTTGGCTAAACTTGATGCCGCTTTGAACAAAATCCTCGCTGGATATTCTGTAGAAACTGATAATAAAGCAGTTCGCAAATCAGTGTCTGAGTCTCTGGAACGACTTAAGAAAGAGTGTCATATAAAATCAGCTTGTCTTAATTCCGCGAGATCAGGATTTACAGTCAGTAAATATCTCGAAGCCAAAGGTAAATCGGTCATTGATATTCCTGCTGCTAAACCCCAGGCCTTAAAGGCTGTGGATGAAGCTGCCGGAACTGTGAAGCATCCTGCCTTATTAAACCAGTTGAGGGAATGGCGTGATATCAAAGCCAGTGAACTGGGACTTCCGCATTACATGATACTTCCGCAAAAAACAATGGTAGCCCTGGTCAATCTCCTGCCTCAGAATTTGCCTTCTCTTAATCTGATAAAAGGTATGGGCCAGAAGAAATCAGAGAGATTCGGTGAAGAGATTCTGAATATTATTGTTCCATTTTGTAAAAACAGGAATATTGAGCCGGTTATTGTGACTTCAGCTATTGAGAAGAAACCAAAAAAAATCAAACCCGATACCAGGAAAACAAGTTATGATCTGTTTAAGGAAGGCTGGACGATTGAACAAATCGCTGCAGAAAGGAATCTGGGCATATCAACTATCGAAAATCATCTGGCGTATTATGTTAGTACCGGTGAAATTCCGGTAGGGCAATTTGTTTCGCAGGGAATGACAGATCTGATTATTGAACATCTTGAAGAGACAGAGGATTTAAAATTGGGACCTGTGAAAATAGCTCTGGGAGAAAAAGTTACATGGAGCGACATTCATTTTGTGCAAAGCCATCTTAAGTTCCTCAGGAAATCTTTGTAGTATTTCCGGAGCCGTAACCGCACTTTGTGTGATCAATTCCTGTTAATGTGCATGCTGACGGATTGTTAAAATGATTTTGAATAGCAGCAATGGACAGTTCCGGTAGCTCCTGTGCAGCACAGGGTTTTGTTATATTTATTCCACAACTGCACTTTATTTTCCGGATTTAATGTCAGTTATTTGTGGAATGCAGTTAACATAGTTTTGGATAAAATACAGGCACAATAAATGATTGAAATTGAGGATTCAATAATTAGCAAGCTGATTTGTTACAGGTTAAACCTGGAAGACAGTAGTTCACCTTTTAACGGGAATTTGTTTGATTTCAGCAATGATGAAGAGGAAGCAGTTCTGAAAAAAATATTTCTTAAACCGTTTCTGTCTAATACGACGACCTATGAATTTGGGCACGAGATCGACATGGAATTAAACCCTCTGTTCAAATTTTCAGAATCGGTAAATGAGGGCAGTGATTTTATTTTACAATCAGGGAATATCTGTCAGCATCTAAAGACAGTTTCGAAACATCCGAATATAAAGGATGGGGATATGTTTATCATGAAATTTGATAACATCATTTTCAAAGGCATGATCTGTTCGGCTTTAGGTATTTACAAAGTTGAGAATAAGGAAAATTTCATTGAAACAACTCCTGATATAAATGGGGAAACAGGGATCAGATTCAGAAAAGGAATAGGAGGTAAACGTCTCGACAAGGCTTGTTTGGTTCTGTTCACAGAAAAGCCATATACTGTTTTTATCATCGATAATATAAGCAATGAAGCTGATTACTGGAAGAACGAATTCATTAAGGTGAATCTGAAAAATGATGATGTGAACAATACAAATCAGTTTCTTTCCCTGGCAAAATCATTTGTAACAAGGCAATTTCCTGTCGAATTTGAGGTGTCAAAAGCTGATCAGATTGACTTGCTTAACCGGTCGGTGAAGTATTTTAAGGATCATGAGAATTTTGATAAACAGGATTTTGAGCAGCAGGTATTTCAGGATAACGGGATTATTGAATCATTTCAGTCGTTTGACTCCAGATACAGACAGGAGAAGGATATTGACATTTCGGACGATTTTCTCATTTCCCCGCAGGTCGTACAAAAGCAGGCAAAGGTTTTCAAAAGCGTATTGAAGCTTGACAGGAACTTTCATATTTACATTCATGGCGACAAGGAGTTAATCAAGCAGGGAGTTGACGGTGACGGGAGGAAATACTATAAGATTTACTTTGAGAATGAGTCATAGGCCATTAAGATCGCGAATAGTTTAATTAATGCCAGGTATAACTCTCTCTGTTGTGCCTTCGCTTACTTTAATTCACTCTTTATTCATACCTGAGTGCTTCGACGGGATTTTTACATGCAGCCCTGTATGACTGCAGGCAGACTGTCAGCAGCGCTATGATCAAGGCGCTCCCACCTGCCAGCACGAAGACCCACCAGCTTATATCAATCCGGTACGCAAAATTCCGGAGCCATTTATGCATTGCAAACCATGCAATCGGGCAGGCGGTTATAATTGCAATAATTACCCAAAGCAAATACTCTCCTGACAGCATGGTGAATATTTCAACGCTCCTTGCTCCATTGATTTTCCTTATTCCAGTCTCTTTTGTTCTGTACTCAGTCAGATACGATGATAATCCAATAAGTCCAAGGCATGAAATGATGATAGCAAGGATCGAAAAATATCCGACTATTCTGCTGATTCTTTGTTCAGTCCGGTACAGATTTTCAAAATCATTATCGAGAAAATGAAAATCGAGGGCAATATCTGGCTTGAATGAATTATATGTCGACCTTATATATTCAATAATGGGAATCGTTTTATCAGGTTTCATCTTGATAAAGAAATTATTAGATTCATTGGTCTTCATAATGAGCGGCCCTATTCTGGTATGTAATGATTTAAAATGGAAATTCTTTACTACTCCAATGATATTTATTTTTGATCCGTCAGGTGATGTTATAATTTCACCGATGGGATCTTTAAAGCCCAGTATTTTTTCTGTCTCCTCATTTATTACTATTGCACTTTTGTCTGTTGAGTATTCCGGAGAAAAGTAACGTCCCGCCTTGAGTTCAAGTTTAAAGGTTTTAGCGTAATCCTCATCGGCATAGATATGAGAGAACTGGATATCTTCACCTTTTTTTTCTCCTGTCCATTTATACCCTCCTGAAGGGCCTTCGTTGTTTAAAGGATTTTGGTAATTATAAGATACCCTTGTTATGCTCAGGATATCAGGATTTTTACTAAGCTCAGTTTTCAGAGTTTTCAACTTTGGATCCCATGGAGCCGCCGGGAACTGAAAATATCCGATATTATCTTTGTTATATCCGAGCTTCTTGTTTTGCATGTAGTTGAGTTGGCTCCGGATGAGCAGCGTGCAGATAACCAGTATTATAGCTAATGTAAACTGGAAGATTACCAGTAGTCTCCTGAGTTGAGCGTTTCCTGGTTTTCTGGTTATGCCCCCCTTTATTATATTCAGTGGTTTTAGGGAAGACAGATATAAGGCAGGATAGCTGCCGGCCAGTGTACCGCAAAGCAAAACAATTGCGATTAATCCGGTATATAAACCAGCGCTCAGGTAGTTAATGGACAGCTGTTTTCCGGTAAAACTATTAAAGGCCGGCAGAAGTAATTCTACAATAATCATGGCAATTACATGAGCTGCAAATACGATTAACAGAGACTCTCCGAGAAACTGGGCAATTATTTTTTGTTTGCCTGCCCCGGCTATTTTGCGCACTCCTATCTCCCGGTTTCTTCTTGTTGACTGGGCTGTCGCCAGATTCATGAAATTTATACAGGCAATTGTGAGAATAAATAATGCGATCAGGCTCATAATCCTTACATATACGATATCACCGTGACCTCCGATATCGAAAGTAAATTTCCTTGAAGAGAACAGGTGGATTTTTTTAATGTTTTGAAGGAAGATTTCCGTATCAGTTGTCTTTGTATTCTTTTTGATGAAATCGGTGATCTTGGTATTAAACATTTTACCATCAGTTCCTTTCTTCAGCTCGATATAGTTGTAACAAAGGTATGGCCAGTCATTTATGGGAGCTCCTCTTTCAGACAAGAGCTCAATAGGGACTATAAAATCAAAGTTAATATGACTATTATGCGGTAAACTCTTTACAACCCCTGTAACAGTTATTACATAACCAAGCGCTTCCTGAAGTGTTTTGCCCAGTGGATCGATATCTCCAAAATATTTCCGCACCATTGATTCGGTAATAACAACATTGTGCGGTTCATTTAAAGCACTGTTTTTATCACCTTTTACGAATTCGATGCTAAACATTTTAAGAAAGTCCTTGTCAACAGCCACTACCGCTTTTTCGTCCAGAAATTCATCTCCTTTTTTTAATCTCATCCCGGAGTGGGGCTCATATCTTGAAGATCTTATAATCTCAGGATATTGTTGTTTCAGGGCTAAGGTCAGTATTCCTGGTGCCGGAGCCAACAAAGAAGCCTGTTCTCCGGATGGATTTTGATTTTGAATTATGCGGTAAAGCTCACTGGCATGTTCGAAATGCCGGTCATAGCTCCATTCATCCTGAACCCATAAAAAAATCAGTATTGTAGAAGCCAATCCTATGGCCATACCGCTGATATTCAATATTGAGTATGCTGGGTGCCTTCGTATATTGCGAAGCGCTACCTTGAAATAGCTCCTGATCATTTTAACTTAATTAAATTCAATTTAGGAAATTTCACCTTGATATCCAATTGACATACCAATGTTTTTTATTCTTTGAAAATTAATTATTTAAGACCAGGAGTAAAAACATTGTTATATATTTATGTCTAATATTCGGACAAAAATAGTCCATTATATAGGCAATAACTAATTTGATCATTTATGATGAAGGGACGATTGCTGATAGTTGATGACCATAAACAGGTATTAAATGCACTGATACAGCTGCTGGAGCCGGAATTTGACAGTATTACCGGTTTGTCAAATCCTGATCAGATTATTGGCTGTTTAAGCAAAGAGGGGATCGATATTATCCTGCTTGATATGAATTTTTCTGCAGGAATAAATACCGGGAATGAAGGCATTTACTGGCTCAACCGGATATTGAAACATGATCCTTTGGCCGTGGTGGTGATGATGACCGCTTTTGCCGACATTAATCTGGCTGTCAGAGCTATAAAAGAAGGAGCTATCGATTTTGTAGTGAAACCATGGGATAACGATAAACTTATTATTACCCTTCAGGCGGCCTTGAAGCTCAGGCAAACGAAGATTGAGAACAAAAAGCTCCGTGACAGGCAAAAGCAGATAAACAAAGGGATTATAAATCAGTCTTGTCCTCTTACCGGTAAGTCGCCGGCAATGGGAAATGTTTTTCAGGTCATAAAAAAAGTAGCCAGAACGGATGCCAATATTCTTGTTGTGGGGGAGAATGGCTCTGGCAAAGAGGTGGTTGTAAGAGAGATACATAATAATTCTCCCAGATCAGATGAGGCCCTTATAGCCATAGATATAGGTACCATTACTGAGACCTTATTTGAGAGCGAGATGTTCGGACACGTGAAAGGTGCCTTTACAGATGCCAGGGAAGATAAGCCGGGCTGGTTTGAGACAGCCTCGGGTGGCACCCTTTTTCTGGATGAGATCGGGAACCTTTCACTTACCATGCAGTCAAAACTACTTGCAGCTATTCAGAACAGGGTTATTTACAGGGTCGGCTCAAAAATTCCTGTGCCATTTAATATACGGCTTATTTGTGCAACTAATAAGGATCTGGAAGATTTGGTCGCGAACAATCTTTTCCGCGAGGATCTGTTCTACAGGATTAATACTATTGTTCTTGAAGTTCCACCGTTGAGAGACCGGGGAGAAGATATTGTTTTGCTTGCTGAAAATTTTCTGAAGGAGTATGCCGGCAAATACGGGAAATTCAATCTGAAATTCAGCAGCAAGACCCTTGACAAACTGATGAACTATTCCTGGCCCGGCAATGTACGTGAATTACGTCATTCCGTGGAAAAGGCAGTCATACTTTGTGAATCTGACATATTAAAGCCGGAAGATTTTCTCATACGTCATTCCACTCAGCAACACCTGTTACAACGGAAACCACTGACATTTTCAGAAATTGAAAAGCAGGCTTTGCAGAATGCCCTCGAAAACAACAATGGAAGTGTTCTGAAAGCTTCAATAGAGCTGGGTTTTGCAAGACAGACTATGTACAATAAAATGCAAAAGTATAAACTATAGATTGCTGCAGCTATGGTATTAAACAGATTCTTCATCTCCGTTTTTATCCGGGTAAGCTTAATTTCAATATCCGGTGTGGTTTTAGGAATAATTATACAACATCTGAACCAAGGATATTTTTACACCCTGGCCGGTTTGATTTTCCTGATATTCTTTCAGGCTTATCTCCTGGTCAATTATGTAAACAAGACAAATTCAGACCTGGATAAATTCTTTTCATCAGTTCAGGATCACGACTCTTCTATCAGGTTCACTGAAAGCAAAAGTGACGATTCGTTCAGAAAATTACGAATCAGGATGAACCATGTCAATACCCTGATTCAGAGAGTAAAGCTGGAAAACGAAAAATCAGCCCAGTTTTTAAAAAGTGTGGTAGATCATATAGATTCCGGATTATTATCAATCGATTTAAATGGAGAAATCAAAATTTTTAACCAGGCTGCAAAGAAATACTTCAATGTTCTGCAACCCGTGAAACTATCTGCATTAGGAAGTATAGATGAGGAATTACCTGCAATAGTAAACTCCATACAGTCGGGCCAGGAGATACTGCATAAGGTGCGAATGGGTAACGGTTCACAGAGTATATTGGTAAAGGCAACAGGCCTGAAAACTGAAGAAAGTGTAATAAGGCTGGTTTCATTACAGGATATTACGGGTGAACTTGATAAAAAGGAAATGGATTCGTGGCAGAAGATAATCAGAGTGCTGACCCATGAGATTATGAATTCCATAAGTCCGATCACATCTCTTACAAGGGTCATATCGGGATATTTCAGGCAGAAGGACACCGGAGATCCGATTCCATTGAAGATGATAAATGATCAGGTAGTTGCAAAGACACTTACAGGACTGAATACCATAGAAGAGACAGGGAGGGGCTTATTGGATTTTGTTGATAAATTCAGAAGCTTGTCATCATTGCCGGAACCCAGCCTTAGCACATTTGCTATTGAAAGTCTGTTCGGGAAATGTATAATACTGATGGGATCTGATCTTTCAGAAGATATCGAAATTATTGCAGAAGTAAGCCCGGATGATCTGGAACTTAAGGCCGACTATGCCATGGTTGAACAGGTTCTTATTAATCTGATAAGAAATGCGGGGCAGGCTCTGGAGAAAAGGAAAAATGGCAAGATTCATCTTAATGCCAGTTATTGTGATGGTGGAATTTTGATTCAGGTGGAAGATAACGGATATGGGATCCCGAAGGAAATTGCTGAGGATATTTTTGTCCCTTTCTTTACAACCAGGAAAAATGGAACAGGAATAGGGTTAAGCCTTTCAAGGCAGATAATGCAGAATCACAACGGTTCAATTTCAGTGAATTCTGATCCTGGCAATGGGTCTATGTTTAGCTTGAAATTTCCGGCATAGTGATACCAGTTACTTTAATTAAAAACAGCTTTTCTCCCGGAGATGCATACAATTCCGGAACCGGAGTCTCCATGTTTGAGATGAGCTTTGGGTTTGATAATCTGCCCTGGAATTCTTTTCTTTAGGTTCTCTTATAAATCTTCATGTTCCCTATGGTTACATTAAAAAGGACTGATCCCGGAGACAAGGATTTTATTGATCTTGTGCGGCTTCTTGATGCAGAGCTGGCAATACGGGATGGTGACGATCATGCATTCTATTCACAGTTCAACGGAATAGTCAGTATCAGACATATTGTGATTGCTTATGATGAAGGTGAGCCTGCCGGCTGCGGGGCAATAAAGGAGTTTGATAAGCAGACCATGGAAATAAAAAGGATGTTTGTAAAACCTGATCACCGCCGGAAAGGCATAGCATCCATGGTATTGCATGAGCTTGAGAAATGGGCTGGAGAACTCTCTTTCACACGATACATCCTTGAGACAGGCACGAAACAACCCGAAGCTATTGAGCTTTATAAAAGGACAGGCTATACCATCATTCCTAACTACGGGCAGTATGCTGGCATTGAGACCAGTGTCTGTTTCCTGAAGAATATCTGAAACACCTGATTTGAAATATCCCGGCCACTATTCAGCCGGCTTAAATTTCCTGTTATTTTGAAAACATGGCATGGTAGATAGCATCACTCCAGAAATTACCGAGCACCTCGGCGCCTTTTTTATTCGGATGCAGGTAAAAGGTTCCTGCCTGTCCCGATTCCGGAATAAGGTCTGTCAGGTAATTTACCCTGAAATATTCATAAGCTTTTGTATCTCCCATGAATACATTACCCGGATTTTTTGAGGCGTATTCTGCAACAAGCGATTTAAGTTCAGGGAAGTATGTCTGCAGACGAGCGAGGCCTGCTTTTAGATATTTTGCTCCGTTGTAGGTTGTTTCGCTATACCAGACAGGTTGCTGGTAAATCACTTTGCATCCTGGAAACTCATCCAGCAGCTTGTCGGTAATCGCTTTGAGATTGGTATGATACTGTTCCGGACAGACAGGCGAACCTTTAGGTCCTTCCTCAGCGCTGTCGTTTGTGCCGAGGGAAATGGAAAATATCAGTAAACGGTTATTATCGAGATGAAAAGCCTTAACTGCGGCGATCAGTTGTGAAAGCTCGCCATTAGCTGAGGGGAGGAAATCCACTGTGGTAAAACCGCTTCTGCCACGGTTAAGAAAGTTAGCCGACTCAATACCCTTAAGAGTACGGAAATGTTTTGTGGCAAATGCCGGAGGAGACTCCACATCCGCGTTTCCCAACTGAACACCCTGTGTTATACTGTTGCCAATGAATACGATATCCGGATTACGGTTTGGCTTTTGTCCGGTAAGGGGCAAAGCGGAAATAATAAGAAGCAGCAGAAAAGTTACCGGCTTAAAATGTTGCATTGTTATCTTCTTTTTAATAAGTTCGATCTTTAACCTGATTAATTCACAAAAATGATTTTTTCAGCTTAATTCAGAGACTAAAAATAGTAAAATATAGTAAGAGACATTCTTCTTTGCAAAGTAACTTTTCTTCAATTACGGGTAATCCATATCAGGTTCATCTTTCCTCATCTCCATCCTGGTTGACATTCAGGGACAACCATTGGCAATTGTTACTTGCGGGGATGCGGTAATTAACTCTTTTCCTCTATATTATAGCACACCAAACTCTGCAGAAGCCTCAGATAGAGCTTTCCATTTGCAATTACAGGGGCGGTCCAGGCAGGATGTTTCACCTGAGGGATAGCCATTTTAATCTCACCGGTTTTAACAAATCTGTCGTGATTGGCTTCGATCAGGTAGAGATTTCCCTTTATATCGAGACAAACAATGTAGCCATCTGCATAGGCTAAGGTACCCATTCCGGCTTCAGTGGACTTCCACATTAATTTCCCGTCTGCCAGACGTAAACATACAAGATCTCCTTTATTGGTGCTGCTGTTGCCTGAATAACCAAAGATATATCCATCCAGTATAACAGGATCAGTTTGTTGCCCTTCGAGATCATTGCTCTGCCACAGAATGGCTGGTTTGTTATTGTCAACCTTAACTGCCATGCTGCCTTTTTTATATCCTGATGTAATAAAAACTATGTTCCCTTCGGAGAGAGGAGTTGTCGCATTGATCTTATAGTCAACCATCCATGGCAATGTCCAGTTCGTTGCACCGGTTTCCATGTTCAATTCTGAGAGCGCTTCTCCCGAAAAAAGCAGCAGACTGGAATCTGCAACAAAAAAATTCAGAGGGGCGTAGCCTCCAGGTCCTTTATCGGAAGTCCAGAGCACTTCACCTGTTAATTTATCGTATGCAGCTGCGAGCGCTTTGCCTCCGATCTGAACAATTACTTTATTGCCAACTACAAGGGGAGAGGATGAGTAGCCCCAATCGGGCTCTACGCCTCCTAAATCTGCGGCCTTCTTATGCCACAGAATTTTTCCATCCTGAATATTCCAGCACACCAGATCGCCGTTACGGCCATACGTGTAAACCCTGTCATCATCAATGCAAGGTGTTGCTCTGGCTCCCGGGCCATGATTATCGTTTGTTTTAGCTTCATACGCCCCTTTCCAGATAAGCTCTCCTGTATTTGCATTTATGCAAAAGACGAGATCATTCCTGTCGTCCCGCCCGGGTACAATAAGCACATTGCCCCGGATTACTGGTGCAGACCATGTTGCAGACTGGTTACCCTGGCACAGGAAGTTTACTTCCCATAGCTTCTTCAATCCCTTCGACCAGTCTTTCTGAAGGCCTTTGTAAGTACTTTTCTTATCGTAATTTTGACCCTGCCAGCTGCTCCAATCCGAATTGCCCCGGAATGTTAAATCCACGCTGCTTGTTTTCAGAGGTATATCTTCCTTTTTTCCTGAAATTTTCTCGCTGCCCTGAGTAAAGTTGTATATATAGATGCCAAATCCGGCAACAATAAATAACCCCGCTCCGGCTACTATTAAAATGATTTTTAAGATTTTCTTCTTCATAAATAAATCAGATTCTGCAGTTTTGACAGGCTAAATTTGAGGATCATATAATATCTGCAAAATAGTTAAAATTAAAATCTGAGCATACTACATCTGACAGATCTTTGATTCTGTTGTTTTATATCAGGCAGTAGCATACCTGAAAATATCTTCAATAATGCAGGAATACCGGCACACGCCAGTTATCAGATCAATAATCAAGTATTGTTTTTGATTTGTGTTGATTCTGATATAAATCTCAGATGGATTTAAAGCAGGAAAGGGGTATTCTGTGTAAGTATCAGGACCCATTCTCTGTTGCAGACAACCAGGATGTATTGAAATATGAATATAAACCTACCTGCTCTCTTTGTACTCTTTTTTCAGAGATTGAAAGATCTCTTTGACGGATGATATCTTAGTAGCCCTGAAAGCATTGCTTCCGGCAAATGCAAACCCGTTTTCAAAGTTGCCCTTAAGAGCATTAATAAGTGCCACAATAATGCAATAAGGACTTCTGGATATATCGCATGTTTTTATGCATTTAAAAGGACATTTTTGTGGTTGCTTTTTCCCATCTTTCACTTTCTGGATAAAGTTAGAGAAAATCGCTCTTCCGGGCATTCCCACGGGGCTTTTAATGATTTCAATGTCTTTTTCGGAGGCATTGATATAAGCCTCTTTAAAGCCATCTGAAGCATCACATTCATAAGTGGTTACAAATCTTGTTCCCATCTGTACTCCGGATGCTCCCAATCTCATAATATCTTTAATATCAGCTCCTGTGTATATGCCACCAGCTGCAATAAGTGGTATGGGCTTATTATATTTTTCTTCAAAGGTCTTTAATTCGCTTACGATTTCAGGAACCAGTTTTTCAAGACAATAATCCTTATCAGCTATCTGATCTTCTTTAAATCCAAGATGTCCTCCTGCCTTAGGTCCTTCAACGATGACAGCATCAGGGAGATAGTCATAATTTGTTTTCCATTTATCGCAGATTATCCTGGCAGCTCTGGCTGATGAAACTATTGGTACCAGCTTAGTGACACTGTCTTTGGTTAAGAACGATGGCAAGTCAAGAGGCAGTCCCGCCCCTGCAATAATGATATCTGCTTTTTCGGATATTGAGGTTTTAACCATGTCGACGAAATTTGTCATGGCAACCATAATATTGACACCTATTACTCCAAGAGTCTTTTCCCTGGCTTTTCTAAGCTCTTCCTTGAGTCCAAGAATACTGGCTTCAAGATAATTCTCAGAAAATTCCCTGTAAAGCAGACCTAACCCAGCACTTGAAATAACACCTACACCGCCTTCGTTTGCTACAGCAGACGCGAGTCCTGATAGCGATATGCCTACTCCCATCCCTCCCTGAATTACAGGAATGGTTATTGAAAGATTTCCGAGTTTCAGTGTTTCCATAATTGCTGTTAATGAGTTTAATTCAAAATTTTTGGTGATGAGGCTCCGCGTTTTCTTTTCCGGGAATGACTTTTATAATCCATGATCCCTAAATAATTTCGGAATCCGGGGAATCAGTCCCATTACATAGTAATCAGTTACTTATGATTTATTGTGTGGTTTCGGGAGCGGTTATTTTTCATCCCGGTTGATATGAATGTTAATCCAGATGCGAGTTAATATGTCTGAAAACGCTACAGGGAAATCACTTAGTAAATCAGCCAATAAAGGTAATTAAAAATCCTGGAAATAAAATTATTACATGCGGAGGAACAGTAAAAACGCAGATTACGGAGTTAATTTCTGAAATTAGTAGAGCCTCGCAGCTGTTAAATCAGTTTTTATTTCGGATACTGAAGACCTGTTGAAAGGCCCATTGGTGTACATATTGAGCTCCGGGCCGGCTAAAATAATTTGGAATGTAATTAATTCATTGAAAATAAATATATTATTCCGATATTTAAATGTATATTGCAGAAATTTATAAAATCACATTATGAGTAAAGGAACAGTAAAATTCTTTAATGAATCAAAAGGATTTGGGTTTATTAAAGATGAAAATTCTGAGAAAGAATATTTCGTTCATTCTTCAGGATTAAAAGAAACCATTCAAGAGAATGATGAAGTTACTTTTGAATTGGAAATGGGTAAGAAGGGGTTAAATGCAGTAAATGTTAAACTTGCTTAGTTTATCGATTATAACCATTTAAGTTTTATGGTCCCGCCCTGAAAGCGGGACTTTTTATTCTAATTTACAGAAATATGTCTGAAAACAAACAAAGTGCATTTAAATCGCCTGATCTTTCAAAACTGAAAGAAGTCATAATAGACCACAGAACAAGAATTTACATTGCTCCGGATGCGGATGTTGAAGAGGCAAAAAGCCGTTATTTTTCGAGAAACTCTGAGAAGAGATTAAGACCATAAGAAAGCAGTAAAGGGATTATTCTTTAAAGGAATCATTCTTTAAAGAGTTTGACATTCATTGCAGTAGTTCCTTTCATTCCTTTGCCGGTTTCGAAAACAACAATATTGTTTTCTTTCACTGGTTCAAGGAGATTGCTGACATGAACGAATATTCTGTCATTCGTTGCCATATCCCGGATAAATCCATATCCCTTCGATTCATTAAAATATGTAATTACGCCTTTTTTGAAAGGATCAGCGGCACCTTCAGATCTGTTTCTGTTTGCGCCCAGTTCAATGCTTTCAGCTGCTACAACAATTTTTTTATCCGGATCCGGAGGGGTTGAAGATATCATTCCGTATTCATCAACATAAGCAATCATATCATCAAAACTTCGTTTCGCTCCTTCTGATTTTTTCCTGGCGCGTTTTTGTTCTTTTTCTTTCCTTTTCTTTTCATTCTTGCTTTTAACTTCCTTCTTTCCAAACGTTTCCTGAGATCTGCCCATAAGTTTATTTATTCTTTTTATTGGTTATTACTATAGCCAGCTGTAGAACACGATGTGTGATTTAATCAATTAATCGGCGAACGATTACTTATAAGCTCAATATCGCAAAGCTGGTTCTGCAGACAAAGGTACAGTAAAATACTTAAAAACTACTATTTGTAACTAATTTAATTACAGTATGTTATCTTTAGGTCCATTTCTTGCCCTTTTCAATATATCTTACTTTATAACTTACTCATATTTTTAATCCTTCAACTGTCAGGAAATGCTGAGAGATGAAGTCATATTTCCTGGCTCCGGGAAAAACGGACATCTCTTTATTATTCATCTTTAAATAACTTTTTGAAAAATAAGTTTCAGTTTGCCGGAGATTCAGCAAAACTAAACCAGTCAGCGGCTTTTAAGAAAAATCCTGATCCTTCATGGTTAACGGATTTTGACTATGTAAATGCCAGGTTTTATTTATTTTCTGAAGTTTTCATGAGTAATATCTGAAACATAAAATGCTCAATAATATGTCTTTATTATTCCTCCTTTCATGTTAGTTCTATTTGACTGATTCAAAAAATATTTTAAATCAACCTGATTTACGCCTGTCGCCAAGGAGTGCAGGTTGATTTTTCTGCTTTCTGCCTTTACATTCACGGTGGCCTGCCTTCCCGAATTATTTCCTTATAGAGAAATATGCTCCGGGGCTGGAGGATTATTTTACAGTATGTTACTGGGAGCAGAGAAGAGGAGGTCTGAGCTATACCCCTAAGGAGTTACCTGTTCAGGATTCGGTATCGTATATAGCTTCTTTCTATAAGTCGCCCATCCGCGACAAATCGATGCATGAGCTTGGAATTGGCACCATGCGGAATATGAAGTCGGTGTTCTGCGGCGTTTTTATCCCTGTGTGATTGTGCAAAGCTTATACCTTGAAGGAAAAAATAAAAATATGGGAATCTAAGTTTTCTTTTGTCAGGAAGACAAAGCTGATTGATGAATTATTTTCAACTGATATCCCCACGCAGGTACCTGAGCTTAAGATCCCGGTATATTTCTTCAGCGGTAAATATGATCTGACTGTCAATAAGGATCTTGCCATGGCCTACCTGAATTAGTTAAAGGCTCCGGTAAAGGGATTTTATCTTTTCAGCGAGTCGGCACATAGTCCGTTATTAGAAGAGCCGGCCAGGGTCAGGGAGATCATTGAAAAGGATGTTCTGAATGGAAAGTCTGACATGGCAGACTCACTATGATCGGCTTCCTTGCAGCAAGATTTAATTATCTCTGTATAAAATCGACAATCCATAAGAGGATGTTATATGATAAGCGAATCAATTATCAACTTTAGACAGGTTGGTTTGTTCAACAATAATGACGGGGATTATCATATATGATGGGTCATGTAATCTCTGCAACCGCACGGTCAGGTTTATAAAGAAACATGATAATCACTGCCTTTTTAGTTTTGCTGCACTTCAGTCGGTGGAAGGAGCCAGTCTCCTTGCTACATGTGGCGCAGGAGGGTTGGAATCGGGTAGCGTTATCCTTATACATGAAGGAAGGTATTATGCCCGGTCGACAGCTGTACTGGTGATAATGAAGCTCCTCGGAGGCTGCTGGAGGATTATTTATGCTCTAAAAATAATCCCGGAACCTGTCAGGAATTTCTTTTACAGGATAGTTGCAAGGAACAGATTCCGATGGTTCGGCCGGACAGATGCATGTTGAAAAAAATGGCTGTATTTATCTGCATCCATAACTTGGCTAAGTAGTTATTTGGCAACCTTAATACAAAGATTTTTATTGAGTTAAACTTCCCTGGTCGTGAAGGGAGAAACTCGATAAGCGATCCGGAAGTGACAGATAAAGCGTTTAGACAATTTTTGCGCTTAATTAGCCCGGTCCTGATCAGAATTTCCATTCCGGGACATCAGGGAGTTTTTCTCCTGCTGGAATCACCTCATTCACTATCGATGTGATTTTCCAGAAGCCGTTGCATTTGCTCAGAAGCCAGAGATCGACTCCAAGTGACGGAGGACGATCAGTCCCGGTAATAGTAGCTGAATATTCAGTGGCGATCATGGCAATATCCTTATATATCATGGTTCTCATACTGAGGATCTTCTCCTCGAAACCATTGGCTTTGACTGCCGGATGTCCGTAGAAATCCTTAAAATCCTGTATGAATCCGTCGACGGTAAACTGATTTGATTTATCTCTTGATGTTCTCAGAACAACAACAGCTTCATCAACGAACATTGACCTTACTCTCTGCCAGTTAATGGATTCACTGTTTTTTCCTGAGACTGTAACATATATATCCCTGATCAGTTCCTCAGGTGTTTTGTACCATGATGCTGCATCGGTCTGCTGCCCATTGGCATTACCGAGGGAAGCTAAAAACAGGAAAAGAAGTTGAATTGAACGTTTCATATTATTGTTGATAATAGAAGAACTGCCATCAAATGTAAATTTACCAATTCAGTTCCAAAATAAAGTGTGGATGATAGGTTTAAGGATTATTTTGTTTCAGTAAAGCCTTATGAATCAGTTAATACTCGCCTTCCGGATATGTACACGCGACATTATTTCAATGGGGCAAGTTCTGTATTTTCCAGAGCGGCAAAATCTGAAGCCTCATAATCATCTTCATCGGTTACATATTGTTATGACAATGCTTCTCATCTCTCTTGTGTTGAATTAATGGACCGATGATGTTGTTTGGTTTTTAAGGAAATACCCGATTATTGATGTTGCCGTTCAAGAAAACGATTGATAACCGCGAACAACTGTTCAACATTGAATGGCTTTGCCAGAAAATCATTGAAACCTGCGACGGTTGTCTTTTCTCTTTCATTGAATACATAGGCTGTCTGGGCAACGATATAGATATCCCTTCGAAGCTCGCGTATTTCTTTGGCTGACAGGTATCCATCCATTACAGGCATTTTGAGATCCATTAGTACCAGCTCAATTTCCTGGTGGTCATGGCAGAGGTCAACAGCCTGTTGTCCGTTCACGGCAGTGATCACTTTGATGCCTTGTCTGGAGAGTATCTCGGTGATGTATTTAATATTCGGAAGGTCGTCTTCAACAAGCAATATTGTAAGGTAGTTGAAAGTTGACTGTCTGGTCCGGGCTTTTTCTCCGGAATAACTTATGGAGTCTTCATGTTTGTCATCAACCTTTTGGTATGGAATTGCAAATGCAAATATGGATCCTTTGCCGGGTTCTGATTCAAGCCATATTTTACCTTCAAGCAATTCGACCAGACCCTTGGATATTGCAAGGCCAAGTCCGACACCATCGTAAATCTTTGTGTTTTGTGGTCTGTCTTTGAAGAACCGCTCGAAGATATGTTTCTGTGATTCTTTTGAGATGCCTATCCCTGTATCCTCTACAAAGAATTCGAGCGTATTCTCTTTAGCCTTATACCCGAACCTTATGTGTCCATTTTCAACGAATTTTATTGCATTTGAGATGAGGTTATGTAGAATCTGCCTGATTTTAGTCTCATCGGCTTTTATAACATCATTTCCGCTGCTTAATCCGTATTCCACTTTTATGCATACATCGTTTCCTACCGAATGTGTAAAGTAATTGAGAATCTCATCCATCAGGTTGTTGAGTGAGACTTCGCTGATTTTGACCTTGTTTGTGCCGGATTCGATCATCGATATATCTAGCACCTCATTAACTATATTGAGAAGGAGGGTAGAGCTGTCTGAAATTATTTTCAGGAATTCATTTTTTTCGGCTTCAGTGAGAGTTTCATTTTTAAGCAGTTCTGTGAATCCCATTATCCCATTCATAGGAGTTCGTATTTCATGGGAGATATTCTGAAGAAAAAGAGTTTTCAGCCTGTCGCTCTCCTTCGCCATTTGTTCAGCTGTTCTGAGTTTTCTGATGTGATGTCTGAGTATAAAGTAGAAAAGGATGCCGGTTGTCATGACATAAATCCATCCTTTGTAGGTCTGGATTCTGGTAATCTCTTCCGCATCGGAGAACAGAATACTGACTACTTTATCTGAAAAAAGGATCCACAGGCATCCGATGAGGATGTAGCCAATGAAGATCTTCATTTCAAATTTCAGATACCGTCTAAGGAAACTCACAGGATACAGCTATTTATGTTAAAGTAAATAGTTTGCCTTTACATGATTGCCAATATAATAATAAATACTTCAATAGGTTTACTTAAGTTTAAATTATTAATGAAGCATTGGAAATTTGGAAGAATAGTTAAGGACAAGCCGGTAGATGAAGGGAACGCATAGTTTTCTCAACTACTCAATTCGCTTGCATACATTTTTCTTATACTATATGAGACAATTGTTAATGTTTTAATACTCAGGTATCCTGTGGTCCCAGTGATGTAATTCCTAATAATCCAGCGTCGTGTTTCAGGTATGATAAAGGGGTTGCAAATTCTGACTGTGAGCGGAATTTTTCCTCGGGTACCATCTTCAGGGAATAGCTCTCTCACTGCAAAACTTCTGGTATTCCAATATTTTTCACATGGTACCTCTTTTAATCTGATAACCTTTACCTCTATATCTTTTCGGCTTCTCTCTTCACTAAAATCCATTAACTAAACTAACTCCGAATGTTATGACAATTTTTTCAGAATGATTTGCAGGATTTCAATCTGGTTTAGTTTAATTTAAGGATGAGATTGAGACATCTAAAATTTTGAATAATTAGTAATTGAATTGTCAATCAATATTAATTCTACAGATACAAAAATATTTAAAAATCAACCTGATTTATCCCTGTTGCCAGGGGGTGCAGGTTGATTTTTCTGCTTTCTTTTTGATATAGCAGATAATCATCGAGATATAAAAACAATAAAATATGAGGGGCCTTAGCCCTGATATCATCGTGGCAAAATTGATAATAAATTCAAACAAGGAGGCGCAAATAATCGGGATTCGAATAGAACCCAGAATACTGGTTTGAATGGTAGAAGTGATGGATTTCAGGGCCACGCTCCTCCTTTATCAATACTGCTCACCCTTGCTACGAAGGAAACAGGTCTATCGCCTCTGTTTTTAAAAAGAATTAAGAATCAACTATATTATATTATGCAGATCTATCTAATTGAGATTTCTTCTGAGTTTTAATGTTGTCTTATTTCCGGCTGTCTGTTATTAATCCTTATATAAGATCAGTTCTGTAAGCAACAGATAGAAGACTCTTTATGTATATAGCAGGTATTGAATGATGTGGGAGTATTTATCTGTCTGTTATCAGGATTTTAATTTTACTTTTCCCTTCATGCAGGGATTTAAAATCATTATATTTATGCTCTGATTGTGATTTTTCCGACTGCTGATAACAATTCATCCAAGCTTTATGGTAAGCAATTACAGTATTCTGAGTGATGATATCCTTGCTGTTAAAATCCGGGATGATGACAAATCAGCCTTTAAATACCTCTATGACCGTTATAATAAAAAATTGTATTATTTTTCATTGAGGTATTACATCAGTAGTGAAGAAGCTGAAGAGATGGTTCAATCGATATTCATCAGTATTTGGGAGCACAGGAAATCTCTTGATGCAGGTATGTCGGTCAGGAACTTTCTTTATAGGTCTGCAGTAAATTATATATATAATTACCTTAAGAAGAAAGCTATCCGGGAAAAATTCATTAGATCGGAGATACAGAAAGGTGAACCTCAGACTTTAATTACCTATGATCAGATTTTTTATCATGATCTTGAAAGATCGTTAAATCGGATAGTTGAGACCTTACCTTCCGAGCAACAGAAAATTTTTAAGATGAGCCGGTTTGATGGCTTTACACACGAAGAGATTGCTTGCAGGCTTAATCTTTCAGTGCGTACGGTTGAAAATCAGATCTACAGAGCATTGAAAATGATAAAATCAAAAATGAACGGTGAAATTCTAATAATAATAATGGTATTGGGGAACTTTCTTTTCTGGTATCTCTTGTGGTTATGTAGATATTATTCTTTAATTTTTTGTTCATCGTTCACCCTTGCCTGATTTTTTCAAACAGGCTTCCTGAAATTCAAATTACCTGTCTGCTTCCTTGAAGTTAATATTTCATAAATTTTTTGTCATGCCTTAAGATAACAGGGAGAATGTCTCTGTTATTGCTATGACATAACAAAGTCTGATTTTTCTATTTACCTAATTATGAGCGGCATATTAATTATATGTACTTTATCAGGTATTTATAGATTGTTTTTTTTGGTAACCACATGAGTACCTGACTTCTTTCAGATGTATATATAGATTAAAATAAAAACATATTTACAGTGGCTAACAGTATAAAGGAAATTAAGGATTTATTTGATAAGTATTTGGAGAAGAAATGCTCTGAAGAAGAACTTCAGAAATTTTATGGGATGCTCATCTCATATGACGATGAAAAATCGTTAAAAGATTTGATTATGTCGGATTTAAGAGGATTCGAAGGAGACCAGCATGAAAAATATCCCTATGATTTGGAAAAAGTATATCGTCTGATATTATCAGAAATTAAGAATAATGAAAAGCGAGGATCGGAAAAAAGGATATTACAAAATAAAGTAAAGGTACGAAGGTTGGGTATAGAGGTTTTTTCCATGGCTACTGTTTTTATTATTGCATTTTTACTGGGGGCTAATAGAAATCGGAATGTTGATTTGACAAGGCTTAAGCCCGTATTTACAGAAACTTACAATGAAATAGGAACTCCTTATGGAGCAAAATCGGAGGTAAAGCTTGCAGACGGTACTGTGGTTATCCTTAATGCCGGCAGTAAAATTAAGTACAAGAATGATTTCAATTCCGTTAACAGGGACCTTGTTCTGGAAGGAGAGGCATATTTCAAGGTGGCTAAGAATGCAGATCTTCCTCTGGTTGTAAATGCAGGGAATATTAACATTAAAGCGACAGGAACTGAATTCAATGTCAAGGCATATTCGGACGAAGAGATAGTAGAGACAACTCTGGTGGAAGGCCATGTGGAAATATCCCAGACTGGTAAAGGGGACAACATGAGATCGTTGGAACTCAAGCCTTGCCAGAAAGCAATATATACGAGAGGTTCTGATAAATTATTACTTAAAGATATACTGGAGTCGGAACCCCTGGCTGTAAAGTCTGCAAAGATTCCGACAAGCAATATACTGATCTCCCCAAAGGCAGATGTTGATCAGGTAACCGCCTGGACTAAAAATAAATTGATAATTAGAAGTGAAAAACTTGAAAATCTATGCATAAAGCTTCAGCGTAAGTATGATGTTACCATATTGTTTGGCGATGAAGAGATTAAGAAAAATAAGTTTTCAGGTGTGCTGCTTGATGAAACATTGCAACAAGTTCTGGATGTTATAAAACTTACGGCTCCAATAGATTATACACTTAAAGGAAAGGTTGTTACTCTGGTACTTAACAAGCAGCAAAAAGAAAAGTATTCAAAGCGTTTTAAGAATTGAATGATATAACCACAGCCAGGTTTAATGTTTAACCTTTAACTAATATTGCCTATGAAAAAAACTACCTCCTGAAAAAAGAAGGGAAAAATAGATTGCGGCTATTTTTCCCCGATTGAAGTCCAAGTTAAATCTAATCCCATCCCATAATGTGAAGGGATTACTATCATTAACTCTAACTAACACTTAACAAAATTATGAAAAATAAACTGGTTTCTTATTTTTCCCATTGGGAAAAATGTAAAATCCTGCTAATCATGAAGCTATCAACTATTTGTATGGTGATTTTTACAGCCAATGTTTGTGCGACCGGATTTAGTCAGTTTTCATTTAATATGAATGAAAAAAAAGTTCGGGATGTATTTAGTCTAATTGAAAATTACAGCAATTACCGTTTTTTCTACAATGATGCTTTTGAGGCGGTTGATAAGATTGTTGATTTGAAAGTAGAAAACGAAAATATAAACCAGATCCTTGATGATTTGCTGGCGTCCTCAGATTATACATATAAGATCTTTGACAATAATCTTATTGTTATCTCCCTAAAGGATAATTTAGAAGACCAGGCGGATCCACAACATTTTATTGTCAAAGGAACGGTAACAGATGAAAAAGGTAACCCGGTACCAGGGGTTACTGTGTTGATAAAAGGTACGTCCACAGGTACAACAACTGATGTTAAAGGTAACTTTACCATTGAAGCTGAGAATGCCCAGTCGATCCTGATGTTTTCCTTTATAGGATATATAAATCAGGAAGTTACTGTTGGCAACAGGAGTCAGATCAATATTACGCTTCAGGAAAATGTTGTTGGCCTTGAAGAGGTTGTGGTGGTTGGCTATGGTGTACAAAAGAAAGTCAGTATGACAGGAGCTGTATCAAGTGTAAGTTCAGCCAAACTGGAAGAGATCCCTACAAGCAATTTATCAAATACTCTCGCAGGTAGAGCTCCAGGCATTACGATTTCTAACAGTTCCGGCTTTGTTGGAGCAAGTTCCGATATTTTAATCCGTGGAAAGGGTACATATAATAATACAAACCCTTTGTATGTTATTGATGGAATTATTTCTGACAAGACCAGTTTTGATGTACTTGATCCAAATGAAGTTGAGAACGTAAGCTTCCTGAAAGATGCTGCATCTGCTTCAATCTATGGTTCAAGGGCAGCAAACGGGGTCGTATTGGTCACTACCAAGAAGGGGAAAATTCAGAAGCCTGTATTTAGTTACAAAGGTTCATATACTGTCCAGGAAACTACGAAGCCCATTCAAAGTTATACAGCAACTCAGGAGTTGCAATATGCCAACGACGAGGCTGTAACATATGGCAATACAGAGCCATATGGCAGTGAAATATTTGATTATTTCAAAGATAAGAACTATAACCTGATGGACTATCTGTGGAGAACTCCTGCTTCTCAGCAGCACGATCTGAGCGTGTCTGGAGGGAGTGAAAAAATGACATATTATATGCTGGTAGGCTATAATAAATCCGAAGGTTCATTCTACAATACTGATTATAACCGTTATAATTTCAGATCAAATGTCACTTCTCAGATAAATAAATATTTGAGCATAAGCTTTAATTTAAGTGGGAACCAAAGGTCGATCAATAGGTTTTACTGGCCATATGATGACGCCGAGAGTACAACTTTGCAGGATTTCTACAGAGCAACTTTTAACTGGACAAGACTTTATCCATTTTATGTTTTGGCCGATGGTACTCCAACCACTGACCGATTAAAAGGTTACCCTGTAAATGTATGGCATCCTGTTGAGCTTGTTTACAATGGTGGTTACCGCAAAATGGTTTACAGGACACTTAACGGCATTTTCCGTGTGGATCTGAAGATCCCCTTTGTTAAAGGATTAAGCACAAGTTTTATGGCAAACTATATTGCTGATGATTATAATAACAAGAATTTTGTAAAATTTAATAAAGCATATTTATTCCAACACGGATCGACAACCAATCCATTTGTTCCAGGGGCAATCGACTTTTCCCAATATTCTGTGCATAATCTGTCAAGTTCATATGAGAATGTGAACCACAATACATCTTTCAATAATTCCTATCAGCTTAACTGGTTCCTGAATTATGACAGGGTATTTGGCAAGCATACTGTTTCCGGAACAGTAGTATATGAACAACAATCTGCAAAAGGCACTTCATTGTATGGTTATGCAGGGAATCTTTTATCATCATCGGTTGATCAGATTTTCGCTGCCTCACAATCGTCAGATACCAGATGGTTTTCTGGAGAGGAATCTGAGACTGCAAGGGCATCATGGATAGGGAGGTTACATTATGAATATTCTGGTAAATACATAGCTGAGTTTTCAGGAAGGGATGATGGCTCATATATTTTTCCTGAAAGCACACGATGGGGTTTTTTTCCTTCCGGATCACTTGCCTGGAGGATCTCTAAAGAGAACTTTTTCCATATTCCGTATGTCAGTAACCTGAAAATCAGAGGATCAATCGGTACAGCAGGAAATGATAACGTTTCTGCATTTCAGTTCCAGAACAACTATGTTTTAGGAGATTCCTATGCATTTGGAAGCGGTATCGGTACTGGCATTAAAGCAGGAACACCTCCAAATACGAATATTACCTGGGAAAAATCGATCAATTACGACGCAGGATTTGATTTTGGCCTGTTCAATGACAGACTAACAGGCGAATTCGACTATTTTTATCGATATTCCTATGATATTCTGAAAGATAGAATAAGGGTGGTTCCAGCAACCTATGGCGCCGATCTGAGTTCTGAAAACTATGCAAGAATGGATGTCAGAGGAATAGAATTTGCGCTTAATTATAATAATAACATTGGTGAATTCAACTATTCAATTGGAGGAAATATCGGATGGGCAAAAGATAAGGTGCTTTATATCGATGAAGCTGAAGGTCTTGAAAAATGGAGGAGCGCTATAGGGCATCCACAGGACAGGCTATGGGGTTATGATGATTACGGTCTTATCCGCAACCAGACAACTCTTGATGGTCTTCCTTCAGGGTACACGCAGTTTGGTGATAGTCCTACTCTTGGAGCTATCCGGTTCAAGGATATAAGAGGTACTAACAGAACTGAAGGTGCCGATGGGAAAATAGATGCAAATGATGAAACCTGGCTTTCCGACAATGCAATCCCGAGGATAAATTACGGAATAAATTTTGACGCCGAATGGAAAGGCTTTTCATTAAGCCTTTTATTCCAGGGCGTTGGCGCTTATGATAAGATGGTCAGAACAATGAACACTTCTTCAGGAGGTGTTTTCCAGGTGGGTTCAAGACCCTATTTTGAGCTTTGGACCGACCATTGGACAGAAGAACGTCCAAATGCAAAATATCCGAGGGCAGCCGGTTGGGGTGCAAGCCAATATGGATGGGAGGCTTCAAGATTCTGGATGCGCAATGGTGCTTACCTGAGGTTAAAAAATCTGAATTTTGCCTATACTATTCCGCAAAAGTGGACCTCCAGTTTTGGGATAGACAAATGCCAGATCTACCTGAATGCTACAAACCTGTTCTGTATATCAGGTTTTAAAGAAACTGACCCTGAACAGTATGCATTGGATTCATATCCAATCATGAAATCATTTACAGGTGGCCTGAGTATTAATTTTTAAGCTCTGATAATTATGAAAAAGATATTATTCTTTGCGATAGCATTATCTATAGCACTTGTAATTTCAAGTTGTGAAAAACAACTGAATGTTAAGAACCTGAGTGCATTCAATCCAAGTGATACATGGAACAATGAAACTCTGGCTGATGCCTATTTAACAGATTTATACGCGTCAGCTGCACCTGGATGGTCATGGAACAGCGCCAGCGATAACGGATTAGATAACAACGGTACCAGCTCAGATGAGAGTATTGGTATTGTACCGGAACAATTTGTTCAAACCACCAATAGTGTATTGAAATACTGGCCATATACTACCATCAGAAAGATAAATGTGCTTTTATCTGAAATTGATGGGGGTACGCTGGCTGATGATGTCAAGTCAGTTATCAAGGGGCAGGCTTATTTTTTGAGAGCTTACAAGTATTTTACAGCAGTAAAATATCATGGTGGTGTACCTATTATCAAGACTCCACAAAAACTTACTGATGACCTGATGGTTTCAAGAAACACTACTGCAGAATGTTTCGACTTTATTATAGAAGACCTTGATAATGCAATCAGTATGTTACCAAGCCACTATACTGGTTCTGACTATGGGCGCATCGATAAAGCCATCGCACTTGCTTTTAAAGGAAGAGTTTTATTGTATAAGGCAAGTCCGCAGTTTAATCCTTCAAATCCCTATGGGAATGCATATTGGCAGGATGCCTATACAGCCACAAAGGCCGCAAAGGAGCAGCTTGAGGCATTGGGATTCGGGCTTGTAAGTAATTATGACGACATTTTTAAGGTAGAGCAGAACAAGGAAGCAGTATGGCCCGTGGTCTATACAAATCCGGGGAAACTTAATGGAAGGGAAAGAGGGACAAGACCCCTTATTGAATCTGTTGATGCAACCGGGTATGATCAACCCTGCTGGGAATTTATTGAATCATATCCTATGCTTGATGGGAAGCAACCCGGTACTTCTTCAAAATATTCCTATGATGTGCAAACCTATTGGATGAACAGGGATCCGCGTTTTGAGTCAACAATTATCTACAATGCTTGCTTATGTCCTTTGGCCGGTGTTACAGACAGAAGAGTATATACCGATGGTCAGGTGGGAAATTCAGCTGTTGACGGGATGATCTCTACAACAACTGCTTTTTGCCGTACTGGATTCTTCTGCAGGAAAGGATTGGATCTCTCTTTAACAAAAGCACAGGTCGGCCTAAACGCAGTCGATTGGCTTGAAATCCGTTTTGCCGAAGTCCTGATGAATTATGCCGAAGCAGCTAATGAAACCAATCATCCTGACGAAGCGCTTGCTGTGCTTAAACAAATCAGGGAGCGTGCTGGTATAGAACCGGGTGACGATGGGTTGTTTGGCATAGCTGCAACCACAAAGGAAGATATACGTACCGCAATAATCCTGGAAAATCGGGTTGAGTTTGCTTTTGAGGGAAGTAAGAGATTCTGGGATCTGAGAAGATGGCGGATGTTATCCGTTATCAACGGTATGCATAAAAACGGGCTTGAACCTACGATCAAAAGCGGTCTTGACCCATTAGCTGCCAACATTGTCTATTTGCCTGAAAATTTTGACTATACTGTCCGGGAACCTTTTTCTCTTGGTTCTCAGAAAACCATGGTCCTGCCCGATACATATTATTTTTTCCCCATATCTAAGGACGAAATACAAAAGGACACAAAACTGGAACAGAATGTCGGATGGGAGGGAGGCTCGTTTAATCCTACCCTGGAATAAACAATTCTCCTTAATTCCTGAATGTGGTGTTTATACACCCTTTACGGAATGATTCTTTAAGGAAGAAAGATTACGATGGAGACATTTCAATATATGAAAAGGATAATCTTTCTTCCTTATTAAATTAATTGACGGATATTTAATAAGGCACAGATGAAAAAGAGACCACTCGCACTGATCTTCCTGACATTATTGTTTGTTTTAAGCTCGTGCAATACAGAAAAAGTAGTTCTTGATACGATATACCTTGAAGTAGGCCTTGACGGGAAAGGGTTCATTTGCAGTTTTTTTGACAAAAAATCATCATGCGAATATCTTCCCCAAGGAGAACAGGCTCCCTTGCTAGCTCTTTATAATGGGAAGACTTTCATCAAACCGATATCAATCGACTATAATGCCAATGGAGGTAAAATTACACTTGAGTATCCGAATGGATCTAAAGCCATTATTAGGGTGGATGATAAAAGTGATTACTTACGGTTTGAACTGTTTTCTCTTGAACCCAGGAATGGCGTCGAGGCTGTTGTATGGGGCCCCTATGCAACATCAATAGACGAAAATATCGGCGAAACAATTTGTGTTGTACGGAATCAGAAATTTGCCATAGGATTGCAGGCATTAAACATAAATACATTAGAAGGCTTGCCTGATGGTGATGATGATGTCGCAGGCGGAGGGGTGATAGATCCTTTGCCTGGTCAGCAGGTTCCCGATTCAATTAAGAATAAAATTGGTCAGAAAGTTGAAGTGAATGTTAATATCACTGGCGACATGCCTGATTACATCAGATTATATCGTGGCAGCGCTGCCGTGAAAAAGTCCTATGGCAGTGAATTACGATTGTTCTCAAGAGACAGAAGGATTGCCCGGATTATCCGAAACTGGCATGGGGTTAAAGATTATACCCAATATGTTGAACCAATTGATGTTGATTTTACTGGATCAGCGATTGCCATGTTTGGATGTCCTGCGCCATTGACTCTTGATTTGATTGAAAAGATAGAACTAGGTGAAAACCTTCCACATCCCATGATAAACGGAGAATGGATAAAAAAATCAGATATTCCAGGTGAACCATATCTTTTGAATGAAGGAGATCCGGTAAAAAGTATTAAGTATGCAAAAGCCTGTGGATTCAAATTAATTCATATGGGCGATTTTTTTACAAGCTGGGGGCACTTCGGAGTGATCACGAAAAGATTTCCCAGGGGTGCAGCAGATATAATGAAAGCTTCAAAAACTGCAAGGGAAGATGGAATATCTCTCGGTGTTCATACTCTTTCAATGTTTACCACAAAAAACGATCCTTACATTACTCCTATTCCTAGTGACAGCTTGTGTAAAACAGGTAGCTCGATTATATTAAAAGATATAGGAACTGCTGATGAAACAATATATATCCGGGATCCAGTATATTTTAGAAACTTGGGGAACACCCATACTGTCAAAATTGACAAGGAACTAATTAATTATCGTATGGTATCTGAACAGGAACCATGGATGCTTATTGACTGTAAAAGAGGACAGTACGGGACAGTTGTATGCGCACATAAGCAAGGAACAACGGTTGATAAGTTGACCAATGATGATTACAGCGGATTTTTTCCCGATATCCAACTCCAGGATAAATATGCCAGAAGGCTAGCAGAGGTCTGCAATGAAACTGGAGTTGACTTGATGGATTTTGATGGTTTCGGAGGCGGTTCCCCTACTGGCCACGGGAGTTACGGGGCGGCGCGCTTTGTCGATCTGTGGTATAAAAATATCGACCGGTATAGGATCACCTGCGGAGCCGGCACCTTTCATTACTATTGGCATATTTATGCCTTTATGAACTGGGGTGAACCATGGTATAATGCCTTAAGAGAAAGCCAGGTGAATTATCGGATTGAAAACCAGAGATATTTTGAACGGAACCTTATGCCTGGAATGCTTGGATGGTTTACTTTAAATAATGATTACAGGCAGGAAGAAGTTGAATGGATTCAAGCAAGAAGCATTGCATTTAATGCGGGCTATCTTTTGAGAGTTGACGAGAGTATTGAGAAAAATGGATTTAAAAATCATCTATTTGAAGAGATCAGGGAATGGCAGAAAGCAAGAAAAGCAAATGCCTTTTCCCCAGAACAGAAGAAGCAAATGAAAGATCCCCAAAATGATTTTCACCTTGAGAAAACAGGAGATGACAAATGGAACCTTTATCCTGTTAAATTAAACCGGGGATTTGTCCATAAGTTCAGGGATGTGCAGACAGGAGAGCCTATAACTTCAAAATTTGAGATTAACAATCCATTCCAGAGTCAGCCTTTACAATTTTACATCTTTTCATCTGCAGTTGATAATGATTTTCATGCTTCCGTTTCAAATATTCAGTTAAAGATAAACAACTATCAGACCATTAAACTGGATGTATTGCTGAGAGCCGGTGATCGTGTTTTATGTGACGGAGATAAGGTATATTTATGCGACAAAACCTGGAACAAGCTAAAGATTATCAGCTCGGATCAGATCCCTGTATGCGAAAATGGGAAAGATGAAATATTAGTTACCAGTGAGTTCGGTGGAATAAAATCACCGAGACTTGATTTTGAGTTTAAATTGGTCGGAACCCCGGAGAAGATAGGTAACTAATTCAGATTGATAGTCAATATTCGTATAAGCAGCGGTATTATTTGAGTTACTGATTTATACCTTCCATATTATGATACATTAATACCAAGGAGATATCTCTGAATATCCAGTATTATCAAATCCACCGAATTCCTTATCGTTATTGGATTGTCAAAAAACTGTAATCGGGAAGTATATAACAAGATTCCTTGTTATTTAATCTTGATTTTAACTTATTCATTATGGCGGTTTCTTGCAGGTGCTTTTCCTAAAATAGTATTCAGGAATATTGATTATAGTCGAAAAATTCAGGACATGGAGATGAATTCCATGGATACCCGAAAGAATTTTCAGCAAATGTTTGATTATTAATATGGAAACTGGTATTTGCTATGGATATATTCATTCATAATGAAATGTAAAGGAAGTCGATTTTAAAAAACTAAATTGCCAAAGCTCATGAAAGCTATGATAAAAACATTCATTCTATTATTAATATCTTTTTCTTTTGTTGCGTGTTCTGAAAAGGCTTTATTCGATGAAAATATTGGAAATATTCATCTTGCCATTGATGGGAGCGGTAAGATAACCGTTCTGCAGGATTTAGCTCATGGCATCAATTATATTGCTCCGGACAAGCCAAGCTATCTTATTGGTTGTAAGAAATATGGAATAGATTCCATACAGATGATCTTATATCCGCACTCGATGAGAATTGCTGAAAAAACTAATTCATATACAAAGCTTGAATTGGCCTTCAGTGAGGAAGTTAAGCTTACGGTTAATATCAGACCGGTTAAAAGCCATTTCAGAATGGAAGTAACTGGTGCGGAGCCTTTGGGAGAGATCAGTATGATATCGTGGGGACCCTATTATACGAATATGAAAGGGCAGATTGGAGAATGGATAGGATTGAACCGTAGCAATGACTTTGCCATTGGTTTATTGACTTTAGCTCCGAATACTGATGGGACAGCGGCTGCTTATACCCAAAACGGTTCAATGATTCAGTTGCTTTCCTACGATAATACACATGGGCGCTTTATTGGGAAAACCAATGAAAAGCTGAGAAAATCGGTACCACTTCCTGGCGTTACTGTTGTAGGATCGGCAGTGGCACTGTTCGGTTGTGCTGCAGGGAAAGACAGCGAACTGGACGCAATCAGTAAGATTGAACTGGATGAAGGATTACCCCATCCTCTTTTTGAAGGCAAATGGAATAAACTGTCAGAGGAAGGACAAAAGTTTTGCCTGTGGGCAAATTATACTGAAAAGGATATGAACGAACATCTCAGACTGTCAAAAGATATGGGTGCGAGAATTTTATGCAGGCCTGGAGGATTCTTCAGGAACTGGGGCCATTTTGAGATAGATCCGCAGATATATCCCGGAGGAACTAAGGCAATTCTGAATGACAGTAGAAAAGCTAAAAAGGAAGGAATAGGTCTTACCTTATATACTTTAGCTACTTTTTTAAAACCAAATCCTGATCCGGAACCATATCTTACTCCGGTTCCCGATGAAAGATTGCAAACCTGGGCGGCACAATCAGAATTAATAAATAGAATTGACAGTGACGATATGGAAATTGGCCTACAGAACAACAGTGATGTAGCTGCAACACTTGAGATATCTACAAATAAGGTGATCCGTATTGATAATGAACTGATTGAGTTTAAATATTTTGTTGTCAGCGACAATAAGATCGTTGCAGGAGGATGTGAACGTGGTGCATTTAATACCATTGCTTCATGCCATTTGGGAAAAAGTAAGGTCAGGCTGATGTATGTTTCTGGGTATCATAATTTTTACCCTGGCACCCTTGATTTGACCAGCGAATTATCGGAACGATTGAGTAAAATGATACTCGAGACTGATGTACAAAATTTCGTTGTGGATGGATTTGAAAGTTGTCAGGAAGTTGGTTATGGTGATTATACAGGGAATATCTTTTTGAAGAATATTTACGATAGATGTGTTGAAAAAAATAAGGAATTACTGGTTACGGGTTCCGGCTTCTCAGCTTATTCATGGCACATTGTGTCTCACATAAGTTGGGGAGAGGGTGATCAGGAAAGAGGATTCAGGGGTACTATGCTCGATTACAGACTATACAGGCAGTTACAATTGAGAAGGAACCTGATGCCTCATAAACTCGGACAATATTATCCCGATAATGCGACTGCTGAAGATATTGAATGGTTAATGGGATTGATGACTGGATGGGATTCAGGTGTCGATTTTCATTTGAATCTTAAAAGTTTCAGGCAAAATCCCGAATACTCCGGAATCATTGAAATATTTAATCTTTGGGACCAGGCAAGAAAAGAAAAGGTATTCACGGAGCAGCAGAAGTTGGAGCTCCGTCAGACTGATGTCCTGTTTAAGCTTTCCAGGGGAAAAAATGGAGCATGGAATCTAAAATTTGAACGTTTCTGGCAAAATGACAAAATAAAGATTCTACCTTCTTCAACGATGAATGCCAGACCGGTCGGAAACAATCCTGAGACATTGAGACCCTGCAGTATTGACTGGAAATGGACTCATAATCCGGGTCTTTATGATGAGGTCGGTCTTTCTGATGATCTTGTTCATTGTACTGGTGAAAAGGAGACAACATGGACAGTTGATTTTCCATTCTATTCGGAATCGAAGAAGTCATGGTTCCCGACTACTGAGAGAAATTTTCAGTTCATTATTCGTTTATTGGAAAATGCACCATGTTCAGTCAGTAATTTCATTATAAAGGTCGATAACCAGGTACTTGAAATTCCGGTTATACTGCAACCCGGTCAGTATATTTCCATTCCTCATACCATGGAACTGGCATGTATATACAATAAGGACCATCATATTTCAGGAGAAGTATTTCTTCATGGTAATCTGCCAAAAGTAAAAACCGGGAAAACCTCAACTGTGAGCTTATCATGCAGTCCGGCTGACCCACAAGCAAAACCTGAGGTAATCATGAATGCCAGGTTCCAGAACGGATATTTCCATATGCTATGATTTCTCAACGAAGATTAATAGATAAATTATCTATTTGAGCTCAATAGAGTCAAAGGATTAACACAGATACTTTGTTAGAGTATTGAGTTTTAATGACAAAATGAAATCTAGGTTTTCTGCTGGGAAAATGATCTGATTACCATAAAGATAATCTATAAAATACATTGTTTACAGACAGATCTTTCATCAAGTGAGCATTTTTCAGGATATAAGTATTTAAATATGAAAAAGATATTGATGATATTCATTGCGTTGACATTGAGCATGGGAGTGGTCTGCGGACAGGAAATCAGCTATGGTACAGGTCAGTGGGATACCCTTGGTCTGGGATATCACCGTGCCGTTATCAATGTGAGCAGACCAGCAGAAGCAGTCAGAGTAAAAGTGCCATGGAGGAGACTGGATAATGTCGAGAATACAAATCTGATAATGGTGGATGCCTTGACAGGTCAGAGAATTAATACCATATACAGTCTAAAAAGGAATAGGGACTTTGGGGAAATTGTATTTGAACCGGTTTCAGGAGAAGGGGAGTATTATTTATACTATTTGCCTTCACGTATAGGAGGTAAGATATGGTATTTTCCGGTATCAGAATATGAAAAACCTGCAGATACCTGGAATACATGGTGGAAAGTCCGAACAGAAAAAAGCAGGATACTCTGTCAGCCAGGACAATCCGGTTTGAGAGCCGGAGTGATTTTGACAGTTTCTATCCAATGGAAATACCTGTGACAGAAGATGAATTGTCCGATTTGTTAAAGATGAATTCAGATAAGGAGTTTCTGGTATTTCCGGAATATAGAAGTTACCCTGTTCGTATGACAGAGACAATACCTCTGCGCTGGTTTCAGAAGGGGACGGGTACTGACTTCAAAGGAATTGCCAGAAAGGATGAAGCCTACGCTTGGCAGATAGGGGTTTTTGCTGGATTCAAAGATGTACAAGATATTAAATTGTCGTTCACGGATCTGAGATCCGACAATGGTCCGATTATACCAAAGGAAGCTTTGAGATGTCTTAACCTTACAGGAAAAGACCATTTGGGGAAGAAATTTATAAAATCTGTCAGTATTCTGAAGGGCAAGGTATGCTCTCTGTGGATTATGACAGATATATCAAAGAATCAGGCACCTGGCATCTAAAGAGGACATGCAGGATTGTCAGCCTTTGGGGTAAAAGATTATAATGTTGAAATAACTCTCCGAATTCAGGATGAAATGGCTGAAAACAGAGGTTATAATGTACCACAGAATCAGTCAAGGTTAAATTGGCTTGATTCGGATATGGGTATTGATAATAAGGTTGTGGCCCCATTCACCCCTGTCAGCTTGAAAGGTAATACAGTTACAATACTGGGACGTAAACTTACATATGACATCTTTGGTCTCCCATCAAAAATTACAAGTTCGTTTACGGAAAGTAATAATTCCTGTAATGGAACGGACAAGGATATCATATCGCGTTCTGTTAGACTGGATGTTCTGCAAGGTAAAAGCAGGATCAGATTTACCGGCGTAAAACCAGTAATAAAAAAGCTTGAAAGTGGATTGGTGTCATGGGAATCTGCCTTGTGTTCGGATGCTGTTGATATAAAATTGACTACCGGGATGGGATGTGACGGAAATATTGATTTTATGGCAGAATTTAATATAAAGGATAACATACACCTGGATAATATAGAGCTAATTATGCCTTATAAGAAGGCAGTGGCAAAATATCTTATGGGGCTTGGAATAAAAGGAGGGTTCCGACCAGACAGCGTTGAAAGGAAATGGGGACAACCGCATAATATGGTTTGGATCGGTGATGTAAATGCAGGTTTGCAGCTGAGGATGTATGACGGAAAAGACTGGAGAAATGAAGGTAAAGGAGGCTGTAATTTTAAATCTCTGGAAAAAGAATGTATCCTTACAGCGTATAACGGAGAAAGAATTCTGAAAAAAGGTGACAGGATGGAGTTTCACTTCGCATTGATGATTACTCCTTTCAAGACCCTGGATAACAGACACTGGAAGGAACGATATTATCAGGATTATTTTACAATCGATTCCAGCCTGGCAATAAGTAAAGGTGCTACGATTATGAACATTCACCAGGGGAACAAATATAATCCTTACATAAACTATCCCTTTCTTGCAACAAGCAAGTTAAAACCTTTCGTTGATAATGTTAAAAAGCATAACATCAGGGTAAAATTATATTACACCGTAAGGGAGCTTTCGGTGTATCTGCCAGAATTATGGGCATTGCGTCAACTTGATAACGAAATTTTCACTGCCTCAGGAATTAAAGAATTGTCTGATACTATCCCCGGTAGTCGATATTCGCTCATTGATGGACATCCCTGGCTTTTCGAACATCTCAGGACAAATTATAATCCGGCATGGCATACTCTTCCGTCTGAAGATCGTGATTGGGACTTTGCAATAGGCACACAATACCTGTCCCGTTGGCATAATTATTACATAGAAGGATTACACTGGTTGGCAGAAAATATCGGGATAAGAGGATTGTATCTGGATGTAATAGGCTACGACAGGGAGGTCATGATAAGGCTCCGCAAAGCAATGGATTTAGTTTCTGATAGTTGTTTGATCGATTTCCACGCCGGTAATAACTATACTTATAATAACAACAAGATCAGTCCTGCAAATCAGTATATGGAACATTTGCCCTATATAAACAGTCTCTGGTTTGGTGAAATGTATGACTATAATTTGCCTCCCGACTATTGGCTTGTGGAGATTTCAGGTATTCCCTTTGGTCTCTATGGCGAGATGCTTCAGAATTGCGGCAATGCTTTCAGGGGTATGGTGTATGGGATGTCAACCCGTCTTGCCTGGGAAGGATGTGACCCTTCAGGCATCTGGAAATTGTGGGATTATTTCGGGATTTCGGGATCAAGGTATACAGGTTATTGGGATCCGGGAAATCCAGATAGAACCAACAATCAGAATGTTATGACAAGTGCTTATTGTAAAAAGGACAAGGTGATGATAGCTATGGGTAACTGGTCTGACAGAAATCAGGAAGTAAGCTTAACTGTCAATTGGGAAAAATTGGGTATTGATCCTTTAAATGCTAATATTGAAATACCTGCCATAGAGAATTTGCAGGATGCAGGAACTGCTGATCTCCTTCATCTGACTATTCCAGCATCAAAAGGCTTGATAATAATTATTTCCCGCTAACTTTATTTTATAATATTGATCAGATTTTCCGTAATTTTGATACAGATAACTTTTCCTTCAGATATTTCGCATATCAATTATGGTCTGAATTTATACGTCACAGCAGAAGAAGATCATGATAAGACTATAAATCTCAGGCAACAACCATATGAAACGACTGATGATTATTTCAGAATATTGGATGGGGCAAAAGACGATATAGGAAGTAAAGATGAAAACAAGCTTTCAGATGCGGTTGGAGATAGTATACAGGAAACTATTGCCATAGTTGATTTTTTATTAGTAATAATATGGATACGGGGAAGAGCGATTTTCAAACTGATGAAAATTTCCCTGGCATTAGAATGGTATTTAAATAAATATATTTCAATTAGACAGGTATATGTTTTTTCAGAAACAGGAAGAAATTGCACGCTGTTTTTTAAGATTTCCACAGTTGCAATCATTTGAAAATTGCTATTGTTTTTCGTCGTTGTCTAAATTTGTAAATCTGATAATTGTTTTTGCACCAAGTGAACTGGTTAACCATTTTTTATTAATAGTAATTCAAACTACCAATACTATGAAAAGTAATCGAAGAGATTTTATTAAGAGTACAGGAATTGCCGGGATAAGCCTGGCAGGAGCAGGAATCATTCCATCAATGACATCAGGAAGAGTGTCAGAGAATAATTCAGGGACTGCCAAACCTGGGAGAGCGCAGAAATTTAATATGTGTGGATATGCTGCCCCAAAGATAGATAATGTACGTGTTGGGTTCATAGGTCTGGGAAGGGGACTGACCCATGTTACCACGATGAGCCTTCTTGAGGGAGTTGAGATTAAAGCGCTGAGCGATCTGATTCCGGAGAAATTGGAAAAAGCAAAAAAAGTTGCCGCATCTGCAGGTTTTAATCCTTTAATCTTCGCGGATAATAAGGATTCATGGAAAAAAATGTGCGAAAGGGATGATATCGATCTCATATATATCTGCACTCCGTGGAATTTACATACTCCCATGGCCGTATATGCTATGGAACACGGAAAACATGTGGCCATTGAAGTTCCGGCAGCAGATAATCTTGATGAATGCTGGCAGCTTGTTGAGACCTCTGAAAATACCCGTAAACACTGCCAGATGATGGAAAACTGCTGTTATGATTTTTTTGAGTTGCTTACCCTGAATATGGCAAGACAGGGATTCTTTGGTGAAATAGTCCATTGTGAAGGTGCTTACATTCATAATCTCCTTGATGCTAATTTCAATAAAGAGGGATACTGGAATATGTGGAGACTAAGGGAAAATGCACAGCGACGCGGGAATCTTTATCCTACTCACGGTTTGGGCCCTGTATGTCAGATATTGGATATTAACAGAGGAGATAAAATGGATTTCCTTGTATCACTTATGAGCAGGGATTTTATGATGAATGAGACTGCCAGGAAAAAGGCCTCAACTGATGATTTCTATAAGCAGTTTGTTGATAATCCTTACAGGGGTAATATGACTACAACAACTATAATGACAAACAAAGGGCGCTCTATTATGATTCAGCATGATGTGACGTCTCCCAATGTCTATTCCAGAATACATAAGGTTAGTGGTACAAAGGCTGCTGCATTGAAATATCCTGAACCCGGAAGGATTTCAATTGGAGACAGTTGGGCTACCGAAGAGGAGATGAAGGGATTCCAGGACAAATATGCTCCGGCAATAGTTAAAAAGCTGGGTGAACTGGCTAAGAAAGTGGGTGGTCATGGAGGAATGGATTTTCTAGAAGACTGGCGACTGATAGACTGTCTTCGTAATGGCCTGCCCCTTGATCAGGATTGCTATGATGCTGCTTTATGGAGTTCAATAGCGCCGTTAAGTGAAAAATCAGTAGCTAATCGCTCAAATTCTGTAGAGGTACCTGATTTTACATGTGGTTCATGGAAATCTAACAAACCGGTTGATATTTTATTGGAACAGGGAGGCACCACAAGGGTAATCAGATCTGCTCAGGTGTGATAAGTACTGAACAATGTGAATAAATCAGATTTTTGTCATTCATGGCAATCGGATTTGGATATTAAATCCGGTGCCTCAGGCAAAAATCGCTCTTACTTAAAATGCGGGCTGTTAAACAGATAAGGATTTAATTCTTCTTTTGCAGATTCAAAAAAGATTTAAAAATCAACCTGATTTACCCCTGTCGCCAAGAGGTGCAGGTTGATTTTTCTGCTTTCTCCTTTCAGGGTAAGGAGTAAAAAAGCAGAAAAATCAGACTAAAAGCTAATCTGTCAGAGTAGTATTAATTATGTCTGATTTTAAACACGTGATAAATTAAAAGTAAAAGGATACTTCTATGGATGAGATTTCTGTTTTACTATGTAGTTAAAGGTGGTTGTGAGGATGTTTTCACCGAGTCGTTAACAGCCTCTGTAAATACTCCCGGGGAACTCCTTGTCCATACTGGTTTGAATGAGACCAGGTCGGGGACGACAGTGCAAAGAACGACGTGAGCAGATCGAATCATCTCTACATATCGCTGTCAAACAGCTGAAATTCCCATATTGATGGTGTATCTTTAGCTGAAAGAATGTTGAATCGCACGTATTGTGCATGTACTTTATCGAAGCTTATGTGATGCCTTCGGCCAATAGTTTCTCCCTGGTATATTGTATGCCAGGAGTCTGCTTCTTTAATCTGGATTTCGAACTTTTCAACGGTGCCATCGTCTTCGATCATGGCATTGTCAAACGGCAATGAAGCTCCAAGATCCGTTTCGAGCCAGGCTGACGATGTTCCTTCTTCCGCCCTCCAGCGGGTGTTAATGTTATCATCAACTGCCAGGGCAGGTGCACATGGATTATGCCACCATAACCGTGGCATACCGTTCGATCCTGCAGATACCGTTTTCCCGGCTGTCAATGATCCGGATGAAGGAACAGTAACAGGTCCAATTTCCATCGCATTCTTTGACAGTTTTAATTCCACCACTGTAAACAGATTGCTTCTGTATTTAACAGGAATATCAAGGATAAGGCGGCCATTTTTCGACGAAGTTTTTACATCTCCACCGTTCAGCAACTTTGCGGAAATCACTTTAGCGCCGGGATCAGGAAGTGTCAGTTCTTGGGTATCCCATGGATTCAGAAACAGATAAATGAGATTAACTTTCAGTGTACTGTATCCCCAGTATCCCGACTTGAATGGGCCTCCACGTGTTCCGTAAATTCCGGCACTATATTTTCTGATCCAGTCACCGGTTTCACGGAGTCTGTCTGCCTGACGTTCTTCGATCATTCCGTTTGGCTGAGGTCCTATATCGAGCAAAAGATTGCCGTCTCCACCGGCTGATCCAAGCAACATTCCCAGAACTTCCCTTTGGGTCAGTAAAACGCCATTTGGCCGGTAGCTCCATTGCCCGTCGACAAGGCAGGCGCAGGCTTCCCATGCTTTTTCACGATCAAAATCGCCAAGTCTCTGCTCGGGAGTATAAAAATCTCCCTTCCAGTCATTTCCATAGCGATCATTGATAAGAATATCAGGTTGCAACTTATATATCATCTTGAGTACTCCAAGGAAATTCCAGTTTTCCTTTGGACCGAAGGTGCTGTCGAACCAAAGAATATCGATTTTTCCGTACCTGGTGAGCAATTCCCTGAGCTGTCCGGTGTAAAATTCCCTGTATCTGCTGTTGTCTCCTTTCAGGTAGTAAGGATGGTACCAGTCCCGGACCGAATAATAGATACCGAACTTCATTCCTGCCTCATGGCAGGCATCGGCGAGTTCTTTAACAATATCGCGTTTAAAAGAAGTATACTCAATACTGTATGTTGAATATCCGGTAAAAAAATTTGAAAATCCGTCGTGATGTTTTGAAGTGAAAACAATGTACTTCATTCCGGCGTCTTTCGCGATCTTCACCCATTCTCTGGCATTGAATTCTATCGGATTGAAAATTTTATAATAGTTATCATAAACCTCTGCCGGAACAGTTTTCTCCTCCTCCGCATGTCCGTTAAAGTCATAGGGGCGCGGCCCTCTTCTTGACCAGCTCAGTTCCTTACCCGACAGGCAACCCGGGCTCCAGTGAATGAACATCCCATACCGGGCATCGGTGAACCACTTCATCTGTTCACGGGATGCCGCAACCGGATTTTCTGATCTGTCAGGTTTATTGGGATTTATCTGACCATGAACCGTTAAAATTTGGCACATCAGAAAAAACATAGCCGGTATGATCAGTATTCTGTTGAAAAAGCCCATCGCATCTTTATTAATAGAATTATGTTTCAGTTTTGTTAAATAGCAGGAGATATTCCAAATGAATATGCAGCAAATCTTTGGATGACTGGCTTCCCTCCGGATTCTATAATTGTCAGTTTCAATGACCTGGCAATTACAGGTTTAAATCTTTGCATCCGTTTATATCCGACTGATTGACCATCACAGACCTGCTGCCATTCCCCGTTGATCAGGGCTTCTACCTTGTATCTCCTGATTCTTTCACCTTTGGAAATATTTTCCTGAATTTCAATTTCATCGGTTGGAGATGGTTTTTCCATCTTGATTTCAAGGCTGTTACCTGAGCCGCTAATTTCAGCGATCCTTGATTTTTCTCTTGCTTTCAGTCTCTTGCCAAATTCCTCAAATATGCGTGCGTCATGGTCTGGAAACAGGCCGGATGTATCAATAGCCATACCGATAAGCATATTTGAATTTCTTCCGACAGTAGTATAATATTGATCCAATAATTCATCAGAAGAGTATACCTGATCATCTTCTCCAGCCTTCCATAGCCAGCCACCGTTCCAGGCGCTTTTTTTCCTGTTGGGAACGTCCGCTTCACCCGGGATAAAATATTTACCCTCCGGATCTCCGTTGCTGCCATGAATTTCTTCCTTCCCTTCTGAAGCGTTTTTACTTCCTGCACGGCTCCAGTGAGGATATGGAGTGAGACCGTTTTCATTTCCCATCCAGCGAAGCACATTTTTCCATCCAACGGGACCTCCAAACAATAATGCGTTGGGTTGGTGTTTATCTATAAGCTCCTTCACTTTATCTGCAATTCCTGTTCTGGCATCCGACATAACTCCACCGTCGAACCAAATCTCAAAAAGTTCACCATAATTCAGCCAAAGCTCAGAGAGTTGCTGATAGACGATCTTGTTAAATTCGAGACGTTTTTCATCAGTCATGGCAACATATCCGGCCTCATATAATGTATTCATGTTTGTATTATAATATAATCCCGGCTTCAATCCGTATTTTTTACAGGATTTGATAAAAGATTCAACAATATCAATTTTTGCAGGTGAATTTCCGGTATGATAATCATTTGCTTTGGTGTGCCATAACGCAAAGCCCGTCCCATGTTTCGCTGTTAGAACAGCATACTTTGCGCCTGCGGATTTTGCAGCCAGTATCCATTGGTCGGTGTTCAGCTTTGAAGGATTGAAAACTGAAACCGGAGGCAGTGTTTCTTCGTGTGCATAATCAAATGTTTCAGGAGCATATATGTTGATATCCATATGGATGATCACTCCTAATTCCTGATTAATCCATTCCACCTGCTGAGGAGTAGGCAGAACATCAAGGGATTGCCTTGTGCAATTATATAAACATGTAATTGCAATGAGGAATATAAAAATGGATAATCTCATAATTATGTTGTATTTATCTTCGTCCTTAAAATATGTTTTGCAGAAAATATTTTCCGGTCATTAGTCTACAGTAAAGATAAAAAATTATGAGATGGTAAATTGTGAGGTTGGAGGGGCAGTTTTATGGGGGTAAGTGGGAGGAGTAGGGTGGCCATTCGGTGGTCATTCGGTGGTCATTCGGTTGTTTATTTGAGATACTATTGGATGATAGGAAACGGATACTGTATATTGATCCGGATAATATACGGCTTAAATTGATATCTTCGAATATCTGAAAACCAACATCAGGATAAACCCTTAACATGAAAACAATATTTAAAAAGATATTCAGCCTGTTTATTTTCCTTCATATTTTTATGTCTCAGGTAGTCCTTTTTTCGCAGGCATATTCTAAAGATCAGGTTACCGATACTGTTAAGTGCAAGGGCATAGCAGGGCAGAGTTATGCTCTCTTTGTACCGGCCCAATATGAAAAATCGGGGAACTGGCCCGTGATCCTGATCTTCGATCCGGCTGCAAGGGGCAGAACCGGTGCCATCGCCTTCACAGAGGCAGCCAGGAAATATGGATTCATACTTGCATGTTCCAATAATGCCCGCAATGGACCGATGGAGAATAATTTCAAAGCTGCTGCTGTGATGCTTCAGGATATTAACGAGAGATTCAATGTCGACCAGAAACGGATCTATGCTGCTGGTTTTTCCGGAGGGTCACGTTTTGCATTATCCTTTGCCGTGAAAGACAAGAGGATCTCAGGCGTGATCGGCTGTGGGGCAGGCCTGCCCGGTGACAGGTACTATATTCCAACAGTAAGTTCCGGGTTTTTGTATTATGGTCTGGCTGGCAACCGCGATATGAATTATCTTGAAATGCATGATCTTCCTGACTTCTTCAGCAGCCAGACCGGTGTTACTTCTTATTTCAGGCCTTTCTCAGGAGGCCATGAATGGCCTGGTCGGGAATTGATAACCGAAGCAGTGGAATGGCTTGTTCTTCAAACCATGAACAGAAAAGTAATAACAACCGATCAGACTTTTCTTTCATACTTGGAAAACAAAACACAAAACCTGATCAATTCACAATTATCCGTGGGGAATATTTTTGATGCAGCAATGTATATGAAGTTTGCCGCCCGTGATTTTCAGGGCACTCTCTTTGGCTCAAAGATGGCCGGTTCAATTGCTGAATCTGGGAAATCGTCTGAATATCAAAAAGCAACACGAAAGTGGAATAAAATTGCCGATGCCGAACAGCAAAGAAGGGAAAAATACATGAATTATCTGATGTCCATTGTCCGCTCAGGTTCGTTGCCCGACAGTGCATCAGCATGGTGGAAGAATGAAACCAGATCGCTTATCTGGCTTAGGGATAAGGGAAGTCCTGAAAACAGCCAGATGGCATCCAGGGTCCTGAATTTCATTTCAATCCTCTGTTCCGAGCAGGGAACCAACTATTACAGGAACTCGTTCTTTGCACAGGCAGCAATCTTCTTTGAGGTTTGCACAATGTCGGACAGCGAAAACCAGAGTAATTTTTACAATCTGGCCAGATCGTTGGCAGGGACAGGTAAGGCAAAAGAGGCGATTGATGCACTTTCAGCTGCCGTTAAATATGGTTTGGACTCGCGAAAAATGGTAGAATCGGATCCGGTCTTTCTGGTATTAAGGAATGATGGGCGATATAAGGAGTTGATTTCTAAGCTTAAGTAGGATCAGGGGGTAGGGGCATTCGATGGTTATTCGAAATCATTCATTGTGAGGCTACGCAGAACGCGGAAATTGGTCGTTGGACTGGTAAGATCATCATCTGCAAAAAAGGACCATGAAGCTGCAGTCTTCAGTGAACAGATCGTCGTTGAAGGCAGGGTCAATATCTGGAGTGATAAAGCCTTTGCTTCCGTCTATTTTGCGGATGTTTCAAATGCCAATTCCCATGTTCTCCAGTATAGTTTTATAATATCAGGACGCTTTGGCCATAAAGGCACCGGCAGTTTATTCCTGACGTCTGAGAAGGAAGGAGGAAGTGCTGTGTCAGGCTGATGATCAGGGAACGGGTTTCCCTTTACATATTTATTCGGAACATGCGTGTCGAAGAATGGCTGTGAGGACAGACAGGCCGGCCATATCAGTAACAGCAGCACTGATTGGAAACTCAATATATTCTTCATGCCCAAAGGTTTGACAGAAAAGGGTTTATTGTAAACGGGAATCAATCTATCTGCACCCTCTTTTCTCCATTATAGCTTCTTATATTTTGTATTTTTTTCAGATAGGTTATGGTTGCATCCGCAGTAGAGACAAAGAGTGATTTTCCTGGATCTGCATGCTGGTATTTGTACACCATTGTCATATAGTTGTTCATTGCAACACTATATGATTTATTCAGATCAAGAGGGCTACCGTTTTCTGTGAGAAGTGCAACATCAGTAAGATTGCCGTCGGTACCGGGTTTCAGCTTTGTTCTGATCCCTGAAGGATAAATGGGGAGCTTATCATCAACAGGCCAGGCTGCCAGCATAAGATCCCTGATCTCTTTTCCGGTCAGTCTGGTCAGAACAAGTTCATTTCCAAAAGGATCTAACTGATAGACATTCATGATTGTTACCGGACCTTTGGCCAGATGATCGAGTCGGACGCCTCCCGGATTAATTAACGCTATATCGGCATTGGCTGCATCACGCTGGGCATCTGCCATCAGGTAAGCCACCTCCTCATATGATGAAAAATCCTCTTCAGCGGTTGCAATTACCTGTTTCAGGAAAGGATTATCGTTGAATTTATCAACCATTGCCCGGATAGATGCTTTTTCATGCCTTGAGTTTTTTATGTCGATGAGTTCCATGTGTTTCTGCAGCGAACCGTCGCTTTTTATGGCTAATGTGATCAGGCTCCCGTATTTCAGCTTATTCTCAGCCTGGGTTATCAAAATGCCTTTGAACAGCTGTTCTCTGGCAACCTTGGTATGCGAATGGCCTCCTATGATAAGATCGATGCCTGCCGGCATTGTCTCGGCAAGTTTTACATCATTTTCAAAACCGAGGTGGGTCAGAGCAATAAAAATATCGCTTTGATCTTTCAGGAACAGGTATTCTGGAGCTGTCTCAAAAGGAGACCTGAAGGTAAATGGTTTCACATTGTCGGGATGCGAATCGGGAATGCCGTTCTGATTGATGATCAGGAGTCCGAGAAATGCCAGTTTCAGCCCGTTTGCCAATGTTATTATTTTATATGGACTAAACCCGATACCGAGGGAATCGTTTGCTGACATGTTTGCGCAGATAAAGCCGAAGGTGGCTTTATGGGTAAGGCTGCTGAATCCTTTTGGACGGGAATCGAATTCGTGGTTTCCGACCGCACTTATGTTAAAACCAACAGCATTCATCAGTTCGATCATGGGTAATCCTTTTTCCGGGAACTGATCGTTCACAGGATTGCCGGTCTGATTGTCTCCGGCGGCAACAAGAAGCATTTCCGGGTAAATGGCCCTCAGGCTGTCAACGATCCATGCTAACTTTGGAAAGTTATCTATTGTGGCATGCATGTCGTTCACTGCAAAAATAGCGGCCTTTCTGTCGGTCTGTTTTTCAGTTAAAGCATTTGCCTGGGAGCTGCCTGAAAATAAAATACCGGTTCCAACGAGAATAATTATCGCCTTCAGTAATGAAGATCCTTTATCAGACCTTATATAAAGGGAGTTTCCGTCTGTGAGCTCTCCGTCGGGTGAAACATTGTTCCCGAATTTGTCTTCGACAGGAGGGAGGCCGGATGGACATTTTTTCCCAATCTGTGAGTAGTATTTAAGAACTGCATCCTGCACTCTGGCGCCGGAATGCAGTTCCAATGGAGTATCGTTTACTATGATCTTCATTTACAATATAGGATTAATATAACAGCCAAATATAATATCTTTCGACAGATCAAATCAGCTCTGCATATGACCGGCGAACACCGCCGCTATTCCGTTCTGAATGCCCTGAATGAATGGGGAGCCAGTGTGAGTTTTACCTTATAGGTCTCAGGTGCAAAAACCTTTCCCATAAATGTGATTGCAGGGATTGTTGTCATCTCCAGCTTTTCATTAGTCATCAGATCCGGAAGGGATTTGCTTTTCTTGCTGAAAATTACTTCGATATCGACTGGTATATCATTAAAGGATTCTACCACGAAGGTGTTATTATCATAAAGGAAAAGTGAGACCCCTGCAGGACCGGCCAATCTGATCCCTGTTTGTCTGCAGAGCACTTCCCTGATCCTGTTGAGTACCGGGGCAGGGAGAGAGTATAATTCATTGAAGTTATCGGGAATAGCAAGAACGTAGAGATTGGCATCCCCATATTTGCCTCTGAGCATCAATGGCCATCCCAATCCGTGACTTAGCCCGGAAATCTCTTCCCATGAATCGTTCGTGAAGTAGCTGATCTGAGGTATCAGGATGGGATGATCGCCTTTGATTTTCGGACTCCAGCCTGCTTTGAATTCATCTACAAGTGATTTCCTCGATGTTGATTCTATATTCACAATTTTTCTGATCCCCCTGTCCTGAAGAGCATCAAGGAGGCCGGATGTGATCATCACATCTTTCCCTGCAAATAATCTCTTTTCTATCTTCTGTACTATTTCAGGATCTTTTCCTGCCTGCCTGGTCAGGAGGATGATTTTGTCATCCATAGGGAATTCAGATACTATGTTCATAGGGATGCCGATCATTCCGAAGAAGTTCTGAAGAAAATCTTCTCCATCGGAATGATATGGTTTATAGCTTTTTATGCCATAAGGAGTGCCAAGCTGCCCGACAAGATTATCGATGACATTCAGGGAATGAGCGGCAGCGCCTGCCATGGTCTGTCCCTCCCTGACAGGAAGAAAACCGGCATACATAAAACTTGTTTTCTGATCCTTCCAGGCGGGTACCATTGCCTGACGAAGCGGACCACTCATTGCGTCGTATTCAAATAAGGTAATCTCCGGCATTTTGGCAAACATTGTGAGCCATAATTGTTCAGCGTAACGGTCGTAGCTTGCACTGCCATAGGTATCTACCCAGCCACCTCCGTTTTTCCCGGGCTTAAGATTTTCAAAGTATCGTGCAACCAGGTAACCGTTATAGGGCTGCAGGTGCTGATCGCTGCTCTCTGCATCTCTCGTTTCGGTGCCTGTATACAGACCGTCAAAAATAGCAGGCTGGGTTTCAAGATTGAAGCCACACTCCTGGAAATGATCATACCAGTTTGGATATTTTACGATTACCCTGACAGCAGGATTGATCTTTTTTGCAGGTCCAACAATAAGGTCGCGTGCGGCTTCAGTCATCAGACCGAGCCTGTAATCGGACCACGACCGGTCACCTTTTGCCTCAATGCACATTTTACATTTGCAATTTGTAAAGAAGAAATCATCAAGGATTATCTCATCGAAATGAGTTGCAGTGAATTCAATTATTTGCTGTGCCTTTTTCCTGTAAACCGGATCGGAGTAACAAAAAGTCCTGAAGTTCTCCATTTCATTAATGGTGAAAGTGATCCCTCCCGCGACTTTGACCCCTTTGCTTTTAAAGAATGTAATGGCTTTGGTGAGAGTGTTTTCATCCACCATCTGCTGGTCACGATGAGTTTCGAGATACACTTTGTCGACATGCAGGTTAGAAGAAATCTTTTTCCATGATTCCTCCAGCCATGCGCCGTCTTTCATCCGGTTGACTTCCATCGCCCTGACATAGACGGCAACCTTGAAATTCCTGTATGGCTGCTGACCTTCTGCCTGAAAAGCAACAGTAAGCACCAGAACTGACAGGATCAGAAATGCGGTTTTTTTCATTTTTAGTGTTTGTTTAATGATATCAGACATTATCATAATTGTAATAATCCAAGTTAAGAAATTATTCCAACATAAGATGCTAATCTCTTTAGAACAGATTACTCCAGGTAAAGGCAGCACATTATCAATGAAATATTTTTGTGAGAAATATATTTATCCGCCGAGCGCACAGAGCAGGCTCTCTTTCAGTTCTCTCATCTCTAACGAGTCAGGAGCGCTGCGATCTGGAGGAAGATTGACAGTTCTTTTCAGAGTGATCTCCACGGGGGGGCGGCTCATGACAACTATTTCATTACCAAGCATAAGAGCTTCATCGACATCGTGTGTAACGAATATGACAGTCCTTTTGTCAGCCTGCCAGATATGGGTAAATATTCTGATCAGGTTAAGCTTCAGCTTTATATCCAGGCCTTTCAGTGGCTCATCCATCAGTATGATCTCGGAAGGGTAGGAAAATGCCCGGGCAATGGATACTCTCTGGCGCATTCCTCCGCTTAGCTTAGCCGGGTAATAATCCTTAAACTCGCTCAGCTCCATCAGACTGATGAGCTGATCTGTTATTTTTTTACGTTCTGCAGCCGGTATTTCCTTCTTCAGAACGAAACTGATATTTTCCTCAACTGTTTTCCATGGTAACAGCCGCGGATCCTGGAAGATGTAAGAGATTGTTTTTTCTCTGAAGCCTGTAAACTTTCCACTGTCGGGTTCTGTAATATTGCCTATGATATTCAACAAGGTTGTTTTTCCGCAACCAGACGGGCCAAGGATGCATGTGATGGTCCCTTCCTGAAACGTGATATTGAAATCACTGAAAAGGGACAGCTCATCATATTTTTTATACAGACCTTTGATCTCCAGGCTCATGTTCAGGACCTCCACGCTGTCAGTTTATGTTCACTCCACCGGATAGCTTTTTCGAACCCATAGCTGATAAGTACTGCTATTATGGTCCAGGCAATAACCGTATCCACTTTCAGGAAAGTCTGGGCATTCAGCATCATGGTGCCGATGCCGTATTTGGGCTGGCTCAATACCTCACCTATTATAATGGCCCTCCATCCTATGCCCATAGCGCTTGATGCACCACTGATAATGAACGGCATTATGGCAGGGATGTACACTTCATTGATTATCCTTTTTCTACTGACCCTGTAAAATGTTGCCATCCCGACCAGTTCGGTATCAACACTCCTGATACCGTCACTCACGTTGGTTGAAATAAAAGGGAACATGGTAAGCATTCCAATAAAAACGGGGACCGAACCTGGATTGAGCCAGATCAGCGCCAGAAGGATAATGGCGATCACAGGAGTTGAACGGATAGTCACAAGTATTGGTTTCAGAAATGCATTGAATCCGGGATTCAGACCGGCTAATATCCCGGTTCCTATGCCCAGAAATGCTGATATGATAAAGCCTGCCAGACCTCTCAAGACAGTGGATCCGGCCATGGACAGAAACCTGCCGTCTTCAAAGAGCTTAAGTGTTGTGATAAGGGTTTTTTCAGGAGATGGGAGGATAAAATCGGAGTTAGAACGTAAGGAAAGTATTTTCCATACACCTATCATGAAGATTACCGAAATCAGACTGATATATTTCTTACCTGTAAATGAAATTTTCATCTGGTATTTTTCCTCCAACAATATCGTGGTTCATCTTGTAAAAAACCTCGAGGTATGCATTTATCTGTTCGCTGACCTGATCCGCCCTGACAAATCTGAGATTTGATCCTGGAATTGCATTTCGGGCTGCATCACGATCAGGCAGGATGCCATGCCTGACCATCAGGGCGGCAGCACTGTCAGGATGGTTATTCACCCAGTCGGTGGATTTGGTATAATCGAGGATAATTCTATTCACCAAATCCCTGTTATTGACTAGTACGCTGTCTTTTCCCAGGAATGCTGTTTCTGTTATCGGAACGTTAATCTGTTTTAACCATTCCTGCTCAGGATCGAGTAATACTCTGAGCGACTTATTCTTTTTAATTACCATACTCGCCATTGGTTCTGAAATGATCCCCAGTCCGGCTTTACCAGCGGCAATAGCATTGGCCAGATCGATATGCGTGGGGAAGCTGTAGTCGAGAGAAACATCTTTTTCCGGATCAATCCCATTCTTCTGAAGGAGGATACGCAGCATAACATCGGGAGTCATACCCCTGGCCATAACGTGGATACGTTTGCCCCGCAGGTCTTTCCACTGCTTTATTGTGGTATCGTTTCCGACCATATGCAGGGTACCCCAGACCGGAATACCTATCAGCTTGTATTTAAGTCCTTTATTGTAAACGATTGCAGCCATGGTGGTGGGGAGGATGGCAAAATCAGCCGATCCGTCAAGCATCATCTTCCTCACCAGAAGAGGCTCATTCATTATTTTCACCTGGACCGAATATCCTGTTCCGTGGCTGAGACTGTCGATCATTTTTATCATACCCATGGCGGAAGGGCCTTTTAGTGTGGCTATGATGTATATTTTGCTGTTTCCAGTGTTTCCGGTCCGGTTTCCACATCCGTAGAGGAGTAATAGAACTGCCAGAAAATAGAGTGACCTTTTCAGCATACTTTCAGTTATTTATGCAAAACTATCGAATTAAGTGGATTTTTGTGAGAAATTTTAAAGTTTGAAGTCAGGCTCGGTGCAAACACTTTAATTCGCTGTACATATTGGAGATTGATTGTTGATGGAAGCTTTTTTGCAAGTGCAGGATGTATTCAGCTAAAAGCGGAACCATTCTGTTCCAGGCTTTCAGGCGACACCAGTTGCAGATCGGACCAAATCTCTTTCAACTCCGGCAAGGTTCGAAGTATCCGCATTGCATACTCCGGCAGTGGAGCATTGAACAGTAATTTCCGGGGATATTAAAACCATCAGCATAATTTTAATTTTGAATTTCAATTATTAATCCTCACCTTTGTGAAATAATTAACAACAGTTTATTGTCTGAGAAGTTCGAAAGATGACCTTAAAAAGCCATTATCCGGAGTCAAGGACGTAAGGATCAAAAAATTAATCTAACCCGGAGGTATTCTGATGGAAAAGAGAGTAGGATCCGCGATAATTCTGGTTCAGAACAGGGATGATGTTCCTCAGTTGAATGAGATCATCTCGAAACATTCCCAAATAATCATCGGACGACAGGGTCTGCCCCGCGGTAACGGTCAGGCTGTAATTTCTCTTGTTCTTGAAGGTACCACCGATCAGATTGGTTCTCTTACAGGCCAGCTTGGCCGTTTAGGAGGCATTCAGGTTAAATCGGTACTTATAAAGAACATGCAAGATGAATAGATTTTGGTTTTTAGCTGCCTTCTGTGCAGTTTTTTGCTCTTTTAGCTCATATGGACAGAATTACCGGTTCCAGGGAACTATCCGCGATTCTGTGAGCAATAAAACTCTGGAAAATGTTGTAGCGGAACTCCAACCTGCAAATGGGAACATCAGGGTTCCGGTTACAGATGTCTCCGATATCAGGGGACGGTTTTCGGTTTCGGTTCCGGCAGGAACCTATAAACTGGTATTAAAATTACTAGGATACGCACCGGTATACAATGAGATAAGTATTGACAGTGACTGTCAGCAGGATTTTTCCCTTTCACCGCAGCCAGTGTCCCTGGGTGAGGTGGAAGTCACAAGCCTGATTGTGAACAGGAAGATCCGTGACCTGCCTACTCCAATCAGTGTGATCGGATCTTACAAATACCAGAAATTTTCTTCCCAGACGCTATCGAATGTCATTGCTACAGAACCTGGTATTGCCATGGGCAGTGACGGCATATGGGCCACGAATGTGAATATCCGTGGAATGAATGAAAGCCGCCTGGTAACCCTTATCGATGGAAACAGGGTAGAGACTGCAACTGATCTGACCGCCTCATTCAGTATGACAGATGTAAATGATATAGAGAGGGTGGAGGTGGTGAAAGGAGCGCAGTCGTCAATATACGGGACCGGTGCGATGGGAGGCATTGTAAATGTTATTACCAAGGATGGTCATTTCTCCGATAAACCATATATCTCAGGGAATGTTATTTCCGGTTATGCTTCTGCGAATAATCTGTTGAATAGTCATGCAGACATCAATACCGGATCGGATAAGTGGTACCTCAGGTTAAGTGGCGCTTATGCCAAAGCAGGAGATATCCGTACTCCGGAAGGGACTTTGCCAAACAGTCAGTTCACAACAAATAATCTGGCTTTCAGATTTGGACTTAAACCACTGAAAAAACACCTTTTGACAGTTCAGTATCAACGTAATTGGTCGACAGATGTAGGTATACCCGGAGGATCTGCTTTTCCTGGACCGGCTGTTGCAAAATACACTGATATCGGAAGACAGTTGTTGTCAGCCGGATATGAGATAAATAATCTTACCGACAAGTTTAAATCTCTGAAGGTTAGTTATTTTCTACAGTATATTCAGCGTGATGTGGAGATGATCCCCAATACGGTTACTTTGACGCCGACTCCTACCGGGTATCAGAGGATAACTCCTGAGCTGATCACACCGGTAGGGGATCATCTTACTCAGGGAGGAACGCTGCAAGGCACATGGGAACTCTCTGATAAGAATACGCTGATTGCAGGAATAGACGTATGGTCTCGCAAGCTTACCACTTCGAGAGAGAAATATATAAAAGTTGAAATTCTGGATACAGCAAAAAATGTTCTGAAAACAAATAATCTTGTAAGGGGAGAGACCCCTATCCCGGAATCGTGGTTTACGAGTGCGGGTGCCTTTGTTCAGGATGAGTTGCATTTTCCGGACGAAAGGACAACGCTTATTGTGGGGGCACGGATGGATGATATCAGGGAGAAAAACAAAGAGGGGTATGATATTGATTATCTGACCACGAACGGGGTAAGGAACGATACTCCCCCGAACCAAAGGATCACCTTTGAAGCAGGGAACAAAAGCAGCATATCCTGGAGCGCAAACACAGGCATATTGTACAAGCTTTTCACCCATACTGACCTGTCACTGAGCGTAGCACGTTCATTCCGGTCTCCTTCGCTTGAAGAACGGTTTAAATACATTGATCTTGGTAACTATGTACGTCTTGGCAACCCCAACCTGAAGTCTGAAAGCGGATATTCTGCCGATCTTGGTCTGAGAATATGGAAGCCCAGGTTCAACATGCAGATTGATGGATTTGCCAACAGGATACTGAATATGATCGTTGAAACTCCCGGAGAATTTATCTACACAATAAATACCGGAGCATCGGAAGGCACCATTGACACCATTCCTGCGCTTGTTAATGCCAATGTCAGCAAAGCCTGGCTTTATGGATTTGATTTCGGATTTCAGTATAATTTTTACTATGATTTTGTTTTGTTTGGTTCCGGCGCTTTTGTCCGTGGAAAGGACACGGAAGCAAATACCAGTCTGCCCCAGATACCACCATTAAATGGTCGTCTGGGAATCCGCTACACCTATCACAGAATTGGTTCAGCTGAGATTACCTTAGTTGGCGCCTCAAAACAGGATAAGATCGCCCGGGGAGAGAAATCAACAGGAGGGTACGCGAGATATGATCTGGTTTTTAGTTCAGCAAGGATCAGCCTGGGTCAGACACGTTTGCAGATATTTGCAGGTATAGACAATGTTACAGACAGAAGCTATACCAATCATCTTTCAACAAACAGGGGCAGTATAAGCGTTGAGCCCGGGAGAAATGCCTATGTCAGGTTAAGCCTGGCATTCTGATATTTTCCAGATCGCCGGTAGCAGAACAGGGGTTATTGATTAGGTGCGGGGGAAAGGCTACCGGTGATCTTTAAATTTATTTTTCCCTACGATTTTCTTCCTCTTCTCACCTTTCCTATCGTTCCACTTCTCTCTTTTTGGCTCATCTCTTCTGTCTCTGCCTCCCTTGGAATCCTTTTCCTGCGCTATTTCAACAGTTACTTTCTGATCTTTGTATTGTGCATTAGACAGCGCCCTGATTATCTCATCGGTATAATCAGCTTCGACCTCAAAGAAAGAAAATGATTTCAGCAGATCTATTTTTCCTAAAGGGACCTTTTTGCCCCTGGTATTTCTGTTGACCAGTTCTATCAGCTGTTCAGCAAAGAAGCCGTCCGATTTTCCAAAATTGATGAACAACCTGGTATAATTTCCCTTGTATTTTTCGCGGACTCTTTTTCCCCCGGGGTGATCATATCTGCCTTCAGATTCGAAGACGGTTTCTATCAGATCTTCACCATTACGGTAATCATCCAGAAACCTGTTAAACTCAAGCGATACAACTCTTTTCAAAAGTTCTTCCCTGTCGAGTCCTGAAAGTCTTTCCTTGATCTCCGGAAGGAATTTTTCTATCTCCTGGTGATCGGTCGCTACAGTTTCCAGTTTGCCGACCCAGTTGGAGAGCTGTCTTCCGCAAATCTCACTTCCTGTTGGGATCGCCTGAGCTTTAAATGTTTTTTTCAGCAGTCTTTCGATTTGCTGAAGCTTGAACTTCTCTTTAAGATGAACAAGAGAAACAGATGTGCCATTTTTACCGGCTCTGCCTGTTCGTCCGCACCTGTGCGTATATACTTCTGTATCATCGGGAAGGCTATAATTGATCACGTGTGTGAGATCATCCACATCAAGTCCGCGTGCTGCAACATCGGTCGCAACAAGCAGGCGGAGGTTCCTTTGTCTGAATTTCTGCATCACTGCATCTCTTTGTGTCTGGGAAAGATCTCCGTGTAACGCATCGGCATTGTAGCCGTCATTGATAAGCTTTGATGCAACATCCTGTGTCTCCTGCCTTGTTCTGCAGAAAACGATCCCGTAAATATCAGGTTCAAAATCAGCTATTCTTTTCAGGACTTTATATTTATCCTTTGCATGAACAATATAATAGACGTGGTTTATGTTTTCAGCTGAAGCATTTTTCTTTCCTATAATAACTTCAGCAGGATTGCTCATGTATTTCTTTGCAATAGAAGCAATTTCTGAAGACATAGTAGCTGAAAAAAGGAGTGTCCTTCTTCCTTCGGGAACCTCCTCAAGTATTTCATTTATGCTGTCAAGAAAGCCCATATTGAGCATCTCATCCGCTTCGTCGAGAACAACGGTGGTGACTTCCGAAAGATGGGCTGCTCGTCTTCCAATAAGGTCGATCAGTCTGCCAGGTGTGGCCACGATAATATGCACTCCTTTCTTCAGAGCCCTTATCTGATTATCTATACTTGCTCCACCATATACAGCAAGAATTTTAAGTTTGCCCATGTTCTTGGCGAAATCCGACAGATCGCCGGTGATCTGAATGCAAAGTTCCCTTGTGGGGCAAAGGATAAGCGCCTGTGTCGACCCGACAGATGTGTCTGTCATCTGTACAAGAGGAAGCCCGAATGCAGCAGTTTTACCTGTGCCGGTTTGTGCCAGAGCGATTATGTCCTGATTATTTTCCATCATCATCGGGATCACTTTTTCCTGTACAGGCATGGGATTCTCAAAGCCAAGTTCTTCAATCGCGCTGATTATCCCGGGAGTAAATCCCATTTCTTCAAATTTTTTCATAAAATATTATTTTGTGGCACCGGGAGCAATTGACCTGTAACCCTGTCTGACAAGAATCTTTTTCAGTACGGGCCAAATACGGAGTAATGCTACTTTGATATCACTTTGTTAATAAGGGCGCAAAGATAATCAAATTATCTGATTTAGAAATTTTTATGGTTCATTTCATTAGATATGTCGCTCCGGTGATAGTTTTTCTATAAGATACTGAAGCTGTTTTATCGGATAGTATCACCTACGTTATGCAGATTCGATTTATCATAAAAAACGAACCTGATCCCATTGGAGTCGACTATTTTATATTCGGCAATCTTCGGATCGGTATAGACGTATTCCTTTTCAACAATCACAAAAGGCCTTGCTGCCTGCAACCTTCTGCAAGGGAAACATCCAAAACAAAGTATTATAAGTGAAAATGTACTGAATCTTAATATTCTTGCCCTAGAGCTATTGTTGAACAGATATTGCATATAAAAGGCTACTAATGTGGTAAGCTGATTATAATTTCTTTTTCATAAGTACTACAAATTCCAAACGCATGGATTTGTATTGGGGGAGAAACAGCAGATTCGTGCAGATCTGTTTCAGATCAGATATTACAGGTCAGGTACTACAAAGATAGATTATGGTTTGATCTGGCATTCTGGACTTATTAACATTTGTTGAAAATTATTGACATCCCCCCTGTCTGTTCAATGGTTTAATAATTAGAATGTTGGTGATATTGATCATTATTTTCCGGAGTTCCGGATTACTATGTTATAATGAAAACATTTTTTAAAAATGCGAATTACATTCGGTCGTCAATGACTTGTCAAAATCCATTTTTTTCAATATAATCTGCATAAAATCAGAAGTTTTCTGAGCTCAAATTCCTGTAACTGTACGTTTATGTTTAAACATATTTTATAAATAACAAATAATCAGATATATACAAACCTCCAAATGAGATGTGTTTCCTGTTTTTCCCTGTTTTTTTCGGTTAAAAGGATTTTAATCCGTAAATTGCGGCCAAAACAGGATTAATGGTTAAATTTAGATATCTGACATTTTTTCTTTTAATGCTGGTCTTTTTTCCGGCCAGGGGTCAGCAATTACTTCAAAGGGCAGAGACAAAGATCCCGTCATTCGACATTACATCAATAGCAATAAATCATCCGGATACTGCAAAGATTATAAGGGAAGGCGTAGGAGAGAACTGGCCGCAGGGCAGGCAGGATACGGCAAGATGGAATTCAGCCTTTAAAAAGAATATACTCTTCAGTTGTGATCTGACCCGTAATCTGATAATAGGCAAGGCGATTGAATATCTTGGAGTCCTTTACCGTTATGGACAGTCTTCTGAAAAAGGATTTGACTGCTCAGGTTATGTAATGTTTGTCTTCAAGATCTTCGGGTTTACCCTGCCTCATTCTTCGATCGACCAGTATGTAATCTGCAGGCATCTGAAGGCTGCCGAGGCCAAACCCGGTGACCTTGTTTTTTTCCGGACACAGGGGAATCTTATTTCGCACGTCGGAATTTATCTAGGAGATAATACATTTATTCATGCACCTGGCAGGGGCAAGCGTGTAACGACTGAATCACTTAACAGTCCGTATTACAAGCACAGATTCGTTGGTTTCGGATCAGTACTATGATTCTCTTATAATCTGACAATTATTTTGGCATACCTGGATCGGGTTTATTCCAGTAACCGGGTATATAAGGATATTCTTCAGCCAACCCTTCTTTCAGTTCCACACCAAGTCCGGGTTTGTCAGGTATATCGAGGTATCCGTCCTTGACCACCAGTTTTTCCCTGAATAGTCCCTCCTTAAGGGGATTGGCAGTCATATTGGTCTCGAGCAGGAACCTGTTTGGAACAGCTGCAAGAAGATGGGCATTTGCGATGGTTATCAGTCCATCCTGCCAGTTATGTCCTGTAAAGAGTTTGCTTCTGGTGTGTGCCAGGCGTGCAATATACCAGTTTTCGGTCATCCCTGCATCATCGCATCCCGATTGGATAATATCATAGGCGCCACTGTCGATCCAGTCGGCCAGATCATGCCTGTTATTGCGTCCTTCGCCTCCTGAAATCTTAACTGTCGGCAACGCCTTTTTGATCTTAAGGTATTCTTCAATAATTCTTTTTGTAGGTTCCTCGAACCAGAGGAATTTCAGTTCTTCAAGGACCGGACAAATCTCAAGGCATTGTTCCAGCGACCATCTTGTATTCGCTTCCTGGATGAGGTCGAAATCAGGTCCGACTGCTTCCCTGAGTTTATAAAGATGAGGAATATAATCTTTTACTGTGATGCCGAGCTTACCGAAACCTCCTCCCATTCTGAACTTGAAGGCAGTGTATCCTTGTTCCTTGTGTCTGAGAGCCTGCTTAATATGACATTCCGACCCGATGTCAGTGAACCCTGAGTTCTTTCTCCATGTAAATTCACCACCACTGGCATAAACCCTGAGGTGTGTATGTGGCTCGGTGTCGGGAGCAAGTATTTTATACAGAGGAAGCCCTTTGGCCTTTCCGATAATATCCCACAATGCAACATCAACTCCAGCCCATGCACCCCTGGCACCGCCACCGGTTATTCCTCCTGTAAGAATTTCAACATCAAAGGGATTTTTACCAAGAAGGAAGGGTTTGATGACTTTCTCAGTGTATTCCTTCATTTCTTCTGGTCCGTTATACCGGCTCGATCCGCCAATACCAACAATACCTGCATCGGTAAAAACTTCAGTGATCACTGTTGAGGTCTGCCAGATAATATAATTTTCATCTCCGTCATTCCATTGTTCCTCAGGTTTGAGCCTGTATGAAAGAAGAGTAACCTTGATATCGGTTATCCTGATGTTTTCCTTGGTGATGCCATTCAGCGGATGAGGCATATAAGACCTTTCTTCCTTCGATATACCTTTGGAAACGCATCCTGAAATGCCTGCAAAGGCTGTTGTTGCTGTAGCTGCAGCAGCATATTTCAGGAACCTTCTTCTTGTAGTATTAGCCATTCCGGTTTTATATAAAATTAATAGCCGGATAATAATCTGCTCCAGTATTCCACTCAATGTCATTTATTATTGCTGGATACTTCCTATTATTGGTAGTATCACTGCGAAAAGCTGACATAAACTGGAATGATTATCAGATATAAAATCCGGCTATTAAGTTATAAAGAAGATCAATTCACACTCAGCAGATTGGGATATTTATTCTGCAATTCCGGTGTTAATATCCCAATGTCATTAACAGTGGCGATTTAATTGATGAATATTACCTTCTGTGGTCGCTCTTTTCTTTACCTGAAGATCTTCTGGTGTCATTGCTCACAGTTGCTTTGGATGACTGATTATGTGCATTGCCTCTGTTACCTGACATTTCATGGCTGTTGTGGGCAGTACTGCCTGTAATTTTTGTTCTGGCTGAGTAAGCGGAGCCGGATGATCTTGATGTACCGGCTGAATTATATGCAGTCATATCCCGTGAAGATTTTACCGGGTTCATTGTATTTGTGTTTCTTCTTTCTGTACCTGTATTATCGGTGGAGGTACTTCTTTTGAAAGACCCGTTGTTCACATGGGTTGCAGATCTTCTTACTGCATCTGTATTTGTTGAATTTCTTCTTTCCGGTGAATACATCGAAGTTGTTTCATGTCCTCTTCGATAAGTTCGGGAATACACATCATCCGATCGTCTTCCGGTATTTGTTCCTGTGCCGTTATTTGTTGAATTATAGTGTCCATTGGCAGGGGATATCCTTCTGTTCTGATCGTGTGTGGATCTGGAATAAAGGGCTTCACCATCTCTCCTCTGATCAGGGTGAGAATATGTTTCTTTATAATAACCGTTCCTGATCCTTGAACCTACAAGCGGGGAATAAGATCTTCTGCTGCTGTAAAAGTTGTTCCAGTGGTCGTATCTGAAATGATCGCACCGATGGTAATATCTGTCGTAATTATGATACCAGTTGGAGTGGTAACCATAATAGAAATTCCATGAGAATGGTCTCCACGGATGCCAGTAAGTTGGCCAGTAGCCCCAGTACCAGGAGGAGCGCCAGACCACATAATCCGGGGCAAAAATAAACCTGATTACCGGCCATGAGGCCAGTTCAATCCTGCTGGTTGTGACAATGGTAACATTTCCCGAAGTATACCCTGAATAACCAGGATTGGGTGTCTGACCGGCATATGTTCTGTCATAATAGGGTTCGATGATATAGTTCTTCCCGTAAAGAGCCTCATCGCCGATCAGCTGGATCTGTACCTGTCCGTCAGAGAAACGCTGAACTGTAAAGGTGGCGACATCCTGGTTCTCATATTTATTGATTGCTACACGCAGTACTATGTTGTGTACATTCCCGTCGGCATAATCAATCACCTTTATGTAATCAATGTAATTATCCCCGTTAAGATCGAGGTTGTTTATCCTGGTGTTTTCGTCATTCAGGTTTCTTTCGAATCCTTCAATAGTTTCAGATTCCTGGAACAGTTTCATTACTGCATAGAGATTCAGGTTATCACCCGGAAGACCCAGGTATTCATCCTGACGCGGCTGAGCCATTGCTGTCGTACAGATAGCAGCCATTGCCAGAATTAATGTGGTGTTAAGTAACTTTTTCATGACTCTTGGCTTTAAGAACAACTCTAGTTATAGAAGACGATGCAAATCCCATACCGTAATTTTAAGATTTCAGTTCCTCATGACATCTTAATGTCACAACTCGTTATAAATCAAATTACAGCAAGGAAATAAATTCTTTAAGATTATCGGTGAATGTACTGCAGGGCTTGATTCCTTTCCAGGAATGATAACCCATTTACCGGTATGGGATTGCCACAAATATCAACCAATCCTTAGATTGATTATAACTGCGAAGGATTTTAAGTACCGCATGGCAAATCAGAAATATCTTTCGGTGAATATATTCTCATCAGGTACACCTTTGTCCCTCAGAATATGCCAGACCTCATAAATCATACTTCCATTACCACAGAGGTAAAAGAGCATATCTGGTTCCGCCATGAAGGTCCTGATGAATTTGGTAACCCTGCATTTTTGATTTTTATGTGTTTCTCCTGAAGTGCACAGGAAATATCTTCGGGGATCATACTCATTGCTCTCGTATGCTTCCACTTTGTATCTTACTCCATGGATCAATGTATAATCAATTCCGGAATATGATTTTATAATACTGTGAAAGGGAGATATACCGGTGCCGGTGGCAATGAACACCGGTTTCCTGCGGTAAAAACTGAAACTTCCTGAACTGAATGATCCGAATGGTCCGTTGACCTTCAGGAACCGGCCTGGTTCGCTAAGTTTTAGGTTTGAAGAGATGTTCCCGTTTTCAACCTCTCTGACCAGGATCTCGAGATAATCATCCTGTTCTCCGCTGTAAATGGAATATTCACGCTGGTCAGGTTCTTTATCGAATCCGATTATCAGACGTTGTCCGGGCCTGAACTTCAGTCCGGCACGTTCAAATCTGACAATAAATACCTTATCGGTCAGATGCCTGATCTGTATAATCCTGCGAAGGTCTGAAGCGGCAGACCGATCCGGTTTATCCTCCGGGGATTTAGTTTTAGAAATATTGATCATGAGGCATTAAACAAATAGTAAATCCCAAAGTTCATTTCATGTTTTTCCTGACCGGACGAGCCTGCCGGCTGAGGATATTTTGCATTGCCTCATTTTCTGATTTTCAGATAATTTACTTATCTTTTCCCTGAAAAACTTTCCAAAATAACTTTTTATGCGCCGGATAATATTCTCTATTTTAATATTTATCATACTATCAGCTAGTTGCGTTCATTCAAGGAGCGGAAAGCCTGAACTTACAAAAGATCAGATGCTGGCAAAAGCCGGCAGGACTGAAAAAAACGGATGGATTAAAGTACATCTGGAAGGAGCTCCTTATGTCATTGGCTTTCAGCACGGGTATCTTCTGGCGGAAGAAATTTTGGATCTCCGTGGGGCTATGGAGGTCAGGAACCTTCAGATCACAGGCAGGGACAGGGAGTTTTACAGGAATGAATCATACAGGTTATTGTGGCATAATATTCCTGATGAATACAGGGATGAGCTTAACGGTATTGTTTCTGGAGTTAACGTCAGGCTTGGAGAAGGGAAGATTGATATAAAGGATATTGTTGCAATAAATTCTTTACTTGAAATACCGGATTATTATGTTCCATGGCTTGAAAAACAGGAGAAGCCAATACCTCCGGAGCATTGCAGCGCGGTTGCAGCTACAGGCTCGTGGACTAAGGACGGGAAGATCGTCATCGCCCATAATAACTGGAGTGAATATCTGATAGGGGAACGATGGAATATTCTGATGGACATTGTTCCGGAGAAAGGTAACCGGATCTTTATGGATGCGCTGCCGGGGTTTATTCATAGCGGTGATGATTTCAATATCAACAGTGCCGGTCTTATTGTAACTGAAACTACAATTTCTGCTTTCAAAGGATTTGACACTACAGGTGTTGCCGAGTTTGTCAGGGCGAGAAAAGCGGTTCAGTATGCAGGATCGATAGATGAATGGGTTGCAATAATGGTTGACAGGAACAACGGCGGCTATGCAAATGACTGGCTGATAGGAGATAATAAAACCGGTGAGATTGGCAGGCTTGAGCTGGGCTTAAAGAATCATTTTCTTGAGAAAACGACTGATGGGGTTTTTGTCGGCGCTAATTTTCCTGTGCATGGTAAAGTCCTTAAAGAGGAGACAACTTTTGATACCTGTTCCAGGGATAAATCGGCGAATATGAGGCGTTTAAGATGGGATGTCCTGATGAAGGAATACAAGGGCAAAATTGATGTTGAGGCTGCCAAGACCTTCATGGCAGATCATTTTGACATGAACAGGAATGAGATTAAAGCAGGCCGGTTTTCATTGTGCGGCCATCTTGATGAAGATGATAAGGGAATGTCCGGCATAGGCTGGGAATCATCATATTTTGCTGCCGGATCTGTTCAGGGAAAAGCAACCGACGGAACGTTGGCAGGGAAAATGCAATTATGGGCCATCATGGGGCATCCCTGCGGACAACCATTTGTAGCAAAAACATTCCTCGAAGCACATCCGGAATATAATGTTCAGAAAGATTATCTGAGAGATATGCCGGGTCAGGTCTGGACATTATTCAGTGGGGAGTAGGATCATTACTTAAAGTCAGGAATTTCTGAAGCGGACTTGAAGTGAGTTTTAGATATTTTCCGGCAGGTACTTGCCGGAATATAAGGTGGGTTTTCAGGTAAAATATTTTTACCGCATTCAGATACAGATTATGAACAAAGTTTGAATCTGCCTGAACAGATGGATCACACTGAACGTCATATCAGCTTGAGCAGGAAGTATCCTCCCTCCGAACCATGTGGCTGCAGGGTTTGCCTGTCGTACTGTCAAAGACCGGGCTGGTGGACCGTTTTGGAAGCGGAGAAAGCGGTTGGGGCAGGTTTGGCCTGGCGGATGATGCTTGAAATTTCCCCGGATAACAGGTTCGCAGTTCTGTCACCGGCTTTCAGGGGAAATGAGAACCAGTATGCCCTTCAATTATATTCAATCCAGGGATGCACCTTCCTGAAAAACAATCTGTGTGAACTGTATAACACAGGATACCAGCCTATTGAATGTCGTTTTTGTCACCATACAAGATATGGGTCCGGGAAGAATTGTCACCGCGATCTGGAAAGAGACTGGAATACCAAATATGCCAAGCGGTTGATAATCAGGTGGGGCAACCTCACCGACTTCTGGAAAAGACAGAATCTGACAGTTGAGGAGAGATAAATATCATTCTGACAATCTCCTGTAGTCAGGCATTACCGGTCAGTCATGCTTAATGTAACTTCACAAGATAAGTTACATTACAAGGTATAGATTTTCAGATTGAACTGATGATGCAAATCATTTTCCACTTTTTCTTCACATATATTAATCGATTTTCAAAGTAATTTTATGAACTTCCGCATTTGAAAGATTATGATAATTGATACGCAGGTATCATTATCTTAAAGGGAAGAAATGATTTTTTGAAAGTAATGAAACAGTGTTTTTCTTTTGTTTTGCTCTTATCTGCAACATTAATAAGCATCACAGTAGCATGTAAAAACGGTGGACCTGCGCTCAGCAGTTATGAATCGGACTCGCATCATGCAGGAAGATCGTGTATTAAGTGCCACAATCAGGTAACGGTTTGCGGTACAGTTTACGACAGTACTCAGAAATCTGTTGTACAGGAAGTATTAATTAAATTCTCCACCACCCGGGATTCTTCGGGAATTATACGATCTGAACTGGAGGTGGATAAAAATGGCAACTTTTATTCCGACAGAAAGATAACATTTGAAGGGTTATTTCCCCTTGTTGTTCACACTGACGGGACAGGGGTGCATGGAATGCAATCAGCTGTAAAAACAGGTGACTGCAACAGTTGCCATATCAAAGGAAACCGCATCTGGATAAACAGGCGATAGAATTTTTTTCAAAATCAGTGTTTTTTTGATAGGGGATGAGGTATGGTTAACGGTCATTCTTTATAAACTTTCGTGAATAATTAGCCTCATTCTGCTATGACCAATGATTTCAGACGCCGCGAATTCATCTCCAGTTGCATTAAAGCCGGAGTTGTATGCTGTACATTAAGTAACAGCAGCATTTTATCAGCAACTGCTTTGGCAGTCAGCAGTAAACAGAATCCGGACCCAAAGCGTCTTGAGTATTGCGGATATCAATGTCCGTCCGAATGTACTCTTAAAAAAGGGACAATTGAGAATAACGTCGAACTCAAGAAGAAAGCCTATGATGATTTCAGATTCAAGGAGAAGTTTGGGATAAGTTTTGATGCGTCTAAAGTCTTCTGTTATGGATGCAAAGTTGAAGGTAAACCTCTCAGTCTGACGGTGCGGGCCTGTTCTGTAAGAAAATGCGTCACTGCAAAGGGATTTGATTGTTGTATACAGTGTGACGGATTGGTCAGATGTAACAAGGAACTATGGACATCCTTCCCGAAATTAAAGGATCACGTGATTGGTCTGCAAAAAAGATACATGGCAGGATAAAGCCGATCTGCATTCAGTGTATCGGGATAACAATTATAAAGTTTTAAAGTCCCGCAACCTTCTATTTTTCGTCTTTGTGTTTTCTTGATGTTTCAGAAGCTTTCCTGTTCTTCTTTTCACTTTTGACCGTTGTGGTACCGGTTTTCCTTGCTTTGGAACTGGTTCTGGCTGTGCCTGTGTTTCCGCTGGTCCCGGTTTTCGTTTCTTTTTTTGTACTTCTGACAGTTGTTTTTTCCGCTCCGTTCCTTCCAGTGACTGTTGTTTCAGATTTCCTGGTGGTGGTGCTTTGAGTCTGAACACCGGAAGATGTTGTTGTTTTCCTGTTGCTGTTTGTGTTTATTTTTCCGCTACCCTGATCTGTATTCCCAATGGTGTTTACACGGTTCACAGACTGGGATCTTCTTTCTCCGTCACGTCTTGAATCGGGTCTGGAATAAGTTTTTACATAGTTTCTGTTTGTGATTCGTGAGTGCACGGTCACTGATTCAACCCGGGATGAGTGGTAATATGTATTGTATCCAGGATACCTGTGAACGTGAACAACACTATAACGTGCGGGATAAAAATAATGATAATGGTATCCGTAATAATAATGCCAGTAATGAGGTCTCCATGGACGCCAGTACGGAGGATAGTATCCGAAATACCATGGGGAGCGCCAGATTACATAAGCAGGACGGTAGATAAATAATACAACCGGCCAGGATGAGACAGCAACAACCGGAGCTGATTGAGCAACAACAGTCTGGTTTTCTGCAACATTTGCATTACCCATGTAACCGGGATTTGGTGTTTCTCCGGCAGGCCTTGCCGGTGCGGGTTCAATTATATAATCCTTTCCGTAAAGATCCTCATCCCCGGTAACCTGGATATCAATCCGGCCATCCTTATCGCGACTCACTGTAAATACTGCAACATCCTGTTGTTCTCTGTCGTTTATTGGGTCCCGCAGAACAATATTGTGAAGATCGCCGTCCGGATAATCGGTTACAGTAATATAATCTACCCTTCCGTCATTGTCCAGGTCAAGATTGTTTATAGTATTATTCTTATCATTAAGCGCTTTCTCAAATCCCTCAAGTGTTTCTGATTTCTGAAACAGATCCATTACTGCATACAGGTTCAGGTTATCACCTGGCAATCCGAGAGAGTCGGGTATCTGCTGCTGCGCGTTAAGTTGCCCGCATATGAATGCAGCCACAATTATTGGGGATATTTTCAGATATGTGTTCATGTAGCTAATTTACTCAGTTAACATCAGGACAAATATAAGAAAATAGAGTTTTCATCAGATCTTAATCTGATATATAGATTTCTAATCAGTTCTCTTTAAAGATATCCTGAAATAATTTAACCACTTTGTTTTAAGATATGACCATCTGCTGATATACTGTTAACATATAGTACATACTTTCCTCAATGATCAATTTTCATTAACATTGGGAAGAGCTGCAGAAATCCTACCTTATATCGTGTTTGAAATATACGGAACAGGATTAAAGACATTAGTTCAATCCTTTGATGTACTTTTCATAGGATGTTTTTTCGGGAGCCACGCTCCATCCTGATATTATGCCACCATAAAAATAGAAATTGACATCAAATACCACTTTAGAAGTCCGGTCTGTAACCTGGTAATATCTGGTTGCTCCGTATTCCTTTATCAGGTTAAATTCACTGAGGTTCTGCTCAGGTTTTTCATTGTCGATAGTGAACTGGTCAGCCACTGCTTTTAATGCAGGCTGGGTTTCAGGATTTCTCCTCTGTGGTCCGTTAAGTCTGCTGATATAATCTTCAGGTTTATTGACCTGCATTGCATTCATAACCAATCTTTCAACTATGTCAGGATCAGCTTTTTTGACATCGGGTAGTTTATATGCTTTGGCAAGACTTCTGCAGGCTGATATTCTGAAATTCAGAGCGCTCATGATCCCGGTGTTCTCAAATGGATCAGGGTTTGCACGGCCTGTTACCGGAATTTCAGGTCTTCCCTTCAGTGCAGCTCTCGATGTTCTGGCACTATCAGCATAGGCTTTAAACCTTGCTCTGACTTCTGGTGATCTCAGACTGCCGACAGTAAAAATTGCGACACCCTTTGCCCCATTATTAAGAGCCTTATTCATGCAATCGAACATCAGAGGCCCATTTGTAGCTGTCATCCCACAGTATAGGGTTGTCATAGGGTTTTTATCCTTAACATTATCCAGAGTGCAATCCGAAATAAAGCTTATATCTCCGGTATAGAAATTATGATAAACCATTGGGAACACTATATCAAGATTCCATTTTCCCCAGTCCTGGCGAACCATCTTCTTTGCCATTTTAGGTGTAGGAAACGGAGATGCTGCCATTTTTTTGCCGTATGAGTGAACAACCTCCGCTATCATATTTGCCACCTCCGTTATCTGATCGCAGCGGAACTGGAGCCATTTTTCATCAGTTGAAGGATCTTCCTGATCTCTTGGGTCATATCCATATTTTTCCTTAAATAGTCTTATCATTTCTGGATGATACCCAAAATCAAATTCGGGGTATTCCCTGTCCTGTACAATGCCATATCTTGACCATAGTGTTGTTGGAAGGATGGCATCAACAAAGCGATGGTAATCGATTGCAATACCGTTCAGGTCTTTTACTTCGCAATAGGCTTTAACCTTGTTTTTAATGAATTCCCTTACCTCGGGCAGGGCGGGACACATGAATTTATAATATCCTACATAGGCATTTGTATTTGCAAGGCTTTCTCCTTTTCTGTTTACACTGAGCCATCCGGGATGTGCATTAACTATAGAATCGCGTCCGTGTTCAAGGTTCATTGTCCACAGCCATGCATATACTTCAATTCCATGTTTCTTTGCTATGGGGATTGCTTTCCTGTAATCGTCAGGAGAAGGTGCATTGAGCATCACCCCGTCTATCCCGGTTTCATTCATTATAGCACAGACGGAATCAAAATTCATTCCCGGTCTGTAATCCATCCAGGTCCAGAACATTGGATATTCATTTTTTGAACCTGTGTTGCAGGAACATAGTATAAGTCCGAGGATGGCATTAATTAGAATGAGAAAGGAAAGCTTCTTCATAAAGTATATTTCTTATACGGTTATAACTTGAATTTTCTTAATAGCAGTACTTCGCCTGCCTGTTATATGGTAAGCGAAGTACTGATTATCAGGTCAGAATTCGGATATCAGCATAAGCCATTTGCAGGCTGAGCCGCCCCAGATCTCTTTATAGGTTGCTGTGTTGAATTGTGGCCAGTAAGGTGTGTCTTCATTGAAACGTGATTGCATGCCAACAGGAATTGCTCCGACAGTTTCACCTGGCAGGGCCGTATATAGCTGCGGATAATTGCTTCCTTCACCCCAGATGAGTGATTGTCCGAACGGGTTTTTCCCAACTATCCAGAACAGTTGTTGTTCGGCAATATTTATCAGTTCCTTGTCTTTAAGGAATTTTCCGCAAAGAGCTGCAGCTTTTCCTGTTGAGAGATGAACGGCTGCATTGCCTTTAAATGAGAACCAAACAGGGAAGAAGCGCAGGTAATGATCATCGTCAAGCTTAATGGCATTATTAAGTTGTTCCCTGTAATCACTGGTCACATCCTGATGTATGCCTACCTGGACAATGTAGAAATTGACACTGTCTTTAATTTCATCCTTCTGATAAATTCCTGCAGGTATCATGCCGTATGGCTGAACGTATTTGAAAATATTCTTGAGATAATCCCCATACATCCTGATTGCATCTGCCCAGGCTGAATATTCAGGGTTGTTAGGCTGAGTTTCGCAAAGAGCTGTAAGCGCCTGCATGTAGATATGATCGCGCGACTGATGTGTATAATGAACAATGGATTTCCTGGCAAGGTCACGATAGAAGAAACCTCTTGTTTTATTTGCATCTTTCAGTGGCTGTGTTTCCTGGCACTGCAGGGTGTATTTGATACTTTCAGCTGCTTTGTCGGCATAGTATTTTTCACCGGTAAGCCTGAAAAGCATGCTTGCTGCCCATGATATTGTGGCCATATACTGACTTTGTGAAGCCATATAGGCATGTCCGTGACCTTTTGAGATACGTTCATTATAACCAAGTTCCTCGAACCTTTTCATTGCAAATCCAAAATCTTCCTTTGCTATCTTGCAGAGATTCTGTTTAAGCATATTGTCTTTATCAAGTGAAATGGAAGCATAGGCTTCGATTCCTGAGAACAGGAAGTTTTCAAATCCGCTGTTGGTTGCTACAACCTGCCGTCTTCCTGCATCATCGGGTGAACCGATATAGCCATCGGTCCAGAGATTGGTGCCCCAGGTCTGGAAGCGGTATCCGTCTCCTAATCTGGTCTTCATGATGTAATCGATGCCCCAGAGAGCCTCCTCTGTCAGACGTGAAGCCAATTGAGTGTTGTTTTTTCCGCGGGCCCTGTTTGCCATTTCAAGCAGAGAGAAGGATATCTCTCCGGTCTGAAGGCTCTGCTGCGACATATCTGCAGCATCGTGCCAGCCGCCATTCACAGGATAGATGTGCCCGTTATATTCGCCGTTAAGATCGGTATGGCAGACACCATGTTTTCCCGGCACCGGATAGCCACAACGTTCACAGAACATGAAATTACATAATCTCCATGCAGAATCCTCCCAAAGGTTATTATTAATATAGAAAGGACGTGAGGTTACATCCCCGACCAGGATAATATATTGACCTTCCTTTGCAAAGTCTGAAAAATCAATCGTTTCAAATTCCCCGAGACCGGTCCTGATTTTATTGACCTTCCCCTGATATACAACCTGTGATGTTGTAAAGTCAATCAGGCTGAAAGTACCGTCATTGTTTTTCACGCTTAGGATTGCTGTTTTTTCACTGGCGGGTCTGTAGCCGGATGTGGAGAAAATGATCCGGTCTTCGGCAGGTTTCCATCCGCTTACCACTTCAGGTTTATCGACTACCTGAAGTTCAACGTTGTCAACGTCAAATTTAAGGGAATCTCCCATAGTGCGTTCCTTTCCGAAGACTTCGATTGCGAAGGAAAGCTTGGAAACCTTATCACGTGCAAGTTCTGTCATCTCAACAAAGCACTCATTCCACTGGCCATTGATGAGATTGATTTCATGATAGCCTTCCCTTCCGTATTTGTCAGGAACCTTTATTTTTCCGTCATTCTCAACATAGAGATTCAGATAAATGCTGCGCGCTCCTTCGCAATCGGGATAAATGTAGAAATGTATCCTGTTGTATTTTTCCCAGTTCTTACCTCCGACATTATAGCTGGCCAGTGATGTTCCTCTGCCCAGTCCCCATTCAGCTATCTGGTTGATTCCGGTGGGAGCAACAATCCTGAGGCTGTACCTGCCTGAAATCGCTCTGTCGGAGCTCAGCCTCATTCCTCCTATTCCGGTATGTGACCATTTATTCAAATCCTCCATATTACAAAGCAAATCTGAAACCAGAACTTTCTTCGTCAATCCGAATGTCTCAAACGATTTGCTGTAATCGAGAGAAAGCGGGGTATGAATGTATCCCGTATTCAGGATATCAGATTTCAGCTTTTCATCTACCTGCGAGAACAGGAGACAGATATTACTGAAGATAATCAGTCCTAATATTAAAATTCTTTTCATTTAGTGTTATGAGTTGATTATGGGTTAAACTTTCGTTCCTCGATATAAAATCGGAGGCACTCAAAATTAAGTAATTATACTGATCCGGGAACGTTAAAAATTCCAAAACAGGCATTCCGTATTCAGCAGGGAGAATGATCAACTTTTAATACTGAACTTTGTGAATTTAAAAATGTTATATGAGAAAAAATACTATGAAGGTACAGACAATCCCCGACGGTTTCCAGTCGCTCTCACCCTACCTGGCTTTGAGAGGGGCAGATAAAGCAATAGAGTTCTACAGGAAAGCATTTGGTGCGAAGGAGGTTGGAAGAATAACAATGCCGGACGGAACAATAGGACACTGTGAAATGGACCTTGGGAATTCAAAGCTGATGCTGGCTGAGGAGAACAAACAATGGGGCAATCTGAGCCCTCTTTCCATTGGTGGTTCCCCGGTTCACCTTTGTCTTTATGTCGATGATGTTGATTCGGTATTTGCCGCAGCTATCAATTACGGAGCAAAAGTTCTGGGGGGTATGGAGGTCAAAGACCAGTACTATGGCGACAGAACAGGTACTCTTATAGATCCTTTCGGGTATATTTGGACCGTTATGACACATATTGAGGATGTTTCATATTCTGAATTACAAAAAAGGACAAACTCGATGTTCAAATGAAATCACGTTATTGCAAAAACCATCGCAAAAGTTTTCATGGATATATAATGTACCCGGAAAATATATACCATAAATTGCCGGTCAGTATCATGATTCCTTTCAAAAATAGACGTTATTTCTCATTTTGAGAAAATCCAGGTACCGGATACCGGAACAGGACTGAAAACACCGCCATATAAAAAGTTTGATATCAGAAATTTAACAAGGAATTAACAGAAAGCTATTGAAAAGGCAGCCAGGATGGCATGGCATTTGAATTGTTACTGCTGTTGAAAAAAGGAATCTGCAGAGACTACTGCTCCTGAAAGGGAGCTTAAAAAGATGAATAATTTAAATATAAGGGTATGAACAGGAGCAGAGGTGGATATTGGGCCGATAAAAAGGGAAAACTCTTAAAGAGATATAAGAATCTTACAGAGAAAGATCTGAATTTTGATCTGGGTGGTGAGGGTGCAATGATTGAAATGCTTAGCTATAAGCTTGGTAAGTCAAGACAGGAATTGCTTAGCATTATAATTACGATTTGAGACAGGCAAAGACCGGAGTTTGGTTTGTAGAGTACGAATATAAGATCTCCGGAGATAGGATCCTGTTGAACAGCTAAGGTTGAAACGATTTTACGAAAAGGTCGCAGGGATATAGTCTGAAAGACTTTGATCCCTGCGACCTTTGTTTTTGTATGATTGAGAAATCACCTTTTATCTTGTCAGCCGGCTTTAAGTGAATAAACAACCAGGTAATCTCCGTGTCTTACAAATAGTCTTCCTTTGTTTATCACCGGATGAGCCCAGCAGGGGCCATCACCTTTTGTTATCCTGAATGAGCTTACAATGTCAAGTTTGGTATTGTCAGGTTTCACAAGGGCAATATTCCCATTCTTTTCTTCAAATATGTAAAGCATCCCGTCGGCAGATATTACAGATCCTTTATTGTTCCAGCTGGTTGTCCAGAGTGTTTTTCCGGTTTGCCAGTCGGCACAGATCCATCTGCCTTTGGAATTGCTGTCATGGGTTGAACTGTAAATGCAATTATCCAGCAGGAGCATGCCACCGACATGGGGATTGATATCAGGATTCTTCCACGCAAGGGTTGGTTCGCTGCCATCGAAGCTAATCCTGATCTTTGCAGAAGTCTGACCGTAACCATTGGCTGCAAAGAGATACCCATCCTGGTAAATCGGGGTCTGGATATAGTTCTTTCCACCTTTGTTATCAGTGTTAACGGCTGCGAAGTTGAATTTCCAAAGAAGCTTCCCGTTTGCTGCATTGACCCCTATTATCCATGTAACAGTATGGGTGACAATCACCTTCATGCCTTTGTCCTCGATCAGCAGAGGATTGGTATATTGAGTACCTTCGTTGAGGGGCGGTGTTTCCCATACAACATTTCCGTTTTCTACGTTGAAAGCCACCATGGAAGCTTTATTGCCGCCGGGTGTTGCGATAACTTTATTGTCAACGATGAGAGGAGATTCCGAAATACCGAATCTTTGAATTTCAGCATTATACTTTTTATAATAGTTAACGGTCCAGATCAGTTTGCCATCTTTTCCGAAACATGCCAGATCTCCGACGCCGCTAACAACAAATATCCTTCCGTTTGAATATGTGGGAGTTGAACGGCTTTCGGGATAAGGAACATTTTTTGTGATCCCTCCGAATTCGGCTTCCCATTTTTTCCTGCCGTCCTGGGAATATGCAGACAGATATTCCTTATCGTTCCGTGTTCCTGTTACATAGATTGCATCATCTGTGACAGTGGCGCTTGAATATCCTGCACCTATCCCTGTTGTTTCCCAGATCAGGGAAGGACCTGCAGCCGGCCATTTTTTCATCAGGCCCTTCTCACTAAATATCCCTGTCCGGCCCGGACCGCGCCATCCGGTTTCCTGGCCGGAAGCCGAAACGACGATGAGAATGATCGTCAATGCTATTACTGCTGATTTTGGATTCCTCATTTTCATATAAGCCTGTATTTTTAGAAAATGCAATATAAAAATTAATAGCGAATAGGACCATTTGTTTTAACGATCTGGTCTGAATTATGCTCATTTATAACAAAATTTAACAAATCATAAATTGTTACAAGTTTTAGTTTAGAAGATAGATTCAGAGATTTTTAGGATCATGAACTTTTTTTGAATATATACCGATAACTGTTTTTTCAGACCTCTTTACATGAGAGGTTTTCCAGCCGGTAGCCGGTGAGCAGGGGATTGACATAGTTGTAACATTTGACATTATATACGGATGTTCTTTATCGGGATACTTAAGTTGCCAGGAAGCTAATTCTACAGACAGATTAGCTTTTAATCTGATTTTTCTGCTGGATTATTTAGCAGATTATTCTGATCCTTGTATTTTTATATAAAGTTGAGATACAATGATTTTATCAACCGACACAAATGCCATCAGGAAATCTGATGGGAGGATTATGCCCTTATATTTCCAAAATCAGGAATAATTGTCGATATTTGTAAATAGGGAAAATTATTGTAGATAAAGAGAGGAGGGAGTTTATATTTTTCATTGTTATATGACATTGAAGGACTTGCATATAGCGTCGACAGACAAATCCCCCGATATTTTTTTGCATGCCGACGGTATGATAAGAATTAAGGGACGGGGACTTGCCATAAACAGAACTGAGCTGACTGACAAGGTTCTGGACTGGATTGATGCTTATCTCGAAAATCCGGCAGAAATTACATATGTTATATTCGCTTTTGAATATCTGAACAGTTTCAGCACAACCATTTTTGTTATGGCTCTTAAGAGGTTGTCTCAGGTTTTGCTTAAATCTAAGAAGCTTAAAATCAGCTGGTATTATGAAGAAGACGATGAGGATATTGTTGAAAGGGGAGAATACATTGCATCTGCGTTGCATATTCCAATAGACTTCATTGTTACAAAGAGGGAGTCAGGAATCTGATAAATTCCGGTTATCCTTCCGGTGCAATATTAACCTGTCAGTTGTAGATCCATCATATCTTGTTTTATGTAATCTGAGGCGGCTGTTTGTTTTCAGCACGTCATACGGCTATTTTGTTGTATTCTGATTACACAGCATCAGGACACTTTTTTTACCTTTATCCGAAATAATACCGTTATGCAAAAACTAAGATGTTTTTTCACCTGGCTCTCCGCCGCTCTGGTACTCCTGTCTGTTTCAGTCAGGGTTGAGGCACAGGGATCTGCTGTAATCATACTTACAAGTGACAGGCAATTAAGTGACATGATGGATCCCGATAGAAAGATTGATCTTTCGTTGGGACTGGAAAAGAATTTTGCCAGTTTGAGAGAGGTATGTGAAGATGGCAGGGAAAAGGGGTACAAGACTCTTATTGTTGCATTTGATGAGTTTTTCAGACAGTACAGGGAGCAGGCAGGGACGGAAAGACTTCTCACTCCCGATATGGATGAGTATATTGAAAAAATTAAACGGATAAGCGATTTCGCTTCTGCCTATGGAATGGGTATTGAGCTCAGTCTGCTGAGCCCTCTGGAACTTGGACCGGCCTTTGCCAGGAATACAGGACAGAGCGGAAGATGGCTGGGTTACAAGGTTGGTTACCGGGATCCTGAGACGGGCAGGTTTTCGATACAAATGTGGCAGCAGCTTTATTGGACAAACAATAAAGGGAAAGTCCCGATAAGACTTAAAGGCGTGCACGCATATGCTTTTCGCGAAAAGATGATCGCCGGTTCGCCTTTCAGAGTTGTGGATACTGATGAGATAATTGAATTGAAAAATGTTAATTATGATGCACTTGATACTGTCAGGGTCAAATATAACGGAGAGCTGGCAGATGCTTCATCTGATAAAACCGGAGAAGATTATTTTAAATGCAGGAACCTGCAGATTTACGGAAATGAAAAGCTGCCGGTCAGCTTTAATCATGTTTTTGTCCTGCTGGAATATGAAACGCCTGAAATGGATTATTTCAGTCATGATGCAGCTCCATTCCTGGCAAACCTGCTGAAAAAATATCACGACAGGAAAGTCAATCTCGTTTCTCTTTATTCTGATGAAATGCACATACAGCAGGACTGGCATTATTTCACCCATCACGAAAACGGGCAGTTTAATATCCGATATCTTACAAAATCATTTTCAGAGGAATATCTGAATAAATTCGGGCAAAAGCTTGAAGATAAATATCTGTTGTATTTTGTGTATGGTGCTCCTGCATACGGTTCATCAGCAAATGATGTAAGGAACATTCAGTATGTTATGGGAGATTCCCCGGAAGATATTCACCGGACCTTCCTGCTCAGGGACAGGTATTATAAAATGCTCAACTCAGGCGTGGTGGACCTGTTCAGTCAGGCTAAGAAAAATGCAGAAAAACTATTCGGACGGGAGCTCAGGGCGACTGGTCATTCATCATGGGCAGAGAGTCCGACCATTGATCTTTGGGATACGGAAAAGCTGAAAGAATGGTCTGCAAAATACGAATACACTTCAAATTATGTATGGGGAAATACTGTCCATCAGGCAGCGGCAGCCTGTTATGACTATTTCAGGTGGGGTGAATACCTGGAACCTACTGGCAACGATTTTGCAGAGTGCGGCTGGCTCGACAGAAATTACTATGGGGCGGCGATGGCAGCATCAATCGGAGTAATAAATAAGTTTCCTGATGCATATGCGGCTGCCTGGGGAATGCCTGCCAGATCGCGGGAGTGGAAGGATGCTATAAACACAGCTTTTGGTTCAAAGAATGGTTCAGTTGCAAATGATCTTACCGGTACAGTCCACAGGGATATAGAAGTACTGATACTCTATCCGATGAACCTGGTTGCGGTGGAGGAACGATTCGGCAGCTGGATGACCCAGTATGCGTATGCCAATTACATTACCTCTGAAAAGCTTTTAGAGATCGGGAAGGTTACAGATGAGGGTCTATTAAGTGTCAGGGATAAGAAGTACAATACTCTCGTTGCAATGTTTGAGCCGTTGCCTCCAGCCGGGCTACTGAAGCTCATGGATGATTTTGCAAAAAAAGGAGGGAAGGTCATATGGTTTGGCTGCCCACCACTTTTGGACGGAAATGGTCAGAACTGTTCTGCCGACTGGAATGAACTGTTTGGCGTCAACTACATTCATGATCACAATATGGGTGAAATTGCCGCAGGGAAAGTGGTGAGGTTCACAAATGATTTCAGAATGATTCCGGATCAAACCATACTTACCGATTTTCTGGTTGACCGGATTTATCCCGTAAGCCCTTCAAATAATACAGTTGTGCTGGCAGAATCGGATGGCAGAATTCTTGGTACTGTCAAGTCATCAGGCAGAGGAAAGGCATATTACATGGGTTTCAGACCCAGGGATGATCAGTCTGCAAGTCTTGGCTATGAGACACGGACCCTGTTTGAAATCCTGAATTCAGCAGGATCATATTCCCCAACAGGAAAGTTTAATGGTATCAATGATAATCCGTCCGTTATCTCACGGACTACCGACTACTTTGCTACCTGCTTCCCGAACGGGACTACCATGATCGTAAGACATTACAGAAATCATACAGAAAATTGGGACGGAGGCTTTTCAAGGGATCAGTCAAATGACAGGAAGGCTCTTGATGCAAATCCGTTACCGACAGACACTATTGTTCTTAACGGAATTAAGGTAAATGGTCATGAAGTAAGCTTCAGAGGCCGGCAGTCTTTGCTCTTCAGAACAGATCAGACAAATAACCTTGCTTCTTTTGAAGGGCAGAACTGCAGTAGTGTCAGTATTGATGGAAAAGAATACGTCTTTTCATCGGTTCCACTTGAGAGGATAGCATTCTGGAAAGACGGGAAGGACAATTATTATGCGATCATTAATGGTTCAGGAAAGATCACATTGCCTGTTGATATTAAACCTGGTGACCGGATAAAAATAATGTCATCTGATAAAAAGACGATAAAATGTTCTTACTCCGACGGACTGGTCAGGTTTATTCTCATATCTGAATTATCCGGGAAAAAACTTACTATTGTTGTTGCCCGGTAGGGTATGATTTTTGTGTTTTAACAACTGTCTTTCCAGGATGGTTGATATTATGGGTAAAGGATGACGTACAAAAACTTTACATCCATGTAACAAACGGTATGGTTCATGGAAAAGTCGTCAAATTGCTGTAACCAAGCGATCTGGGTGGTGATAAAAAGAAATATATTGGTATCGGAAAGGAGGATGAACCTGCAATTCATCCCTGCATCCTGACAAAACGCGAAAATGAACGGGCATTTTTACGAAAGCTGAAATGAAGAGATTCGCATGTATTGACTTTTGGTTTTATGTCCGTCGGAAGCTGCTATTACTCTTGCCGTTACTTCTTTTCACTACTTTACAGTCACCGGGCCAGAAGTTCACAGGTAAAATTATCAGGGTAATAGATGGAGACACGTATGTCTTTCTCACCGAAACAGGATCGTTTACGGTGAGAATGCTTGGCATCGATGCACCTGAAAGGGATCAGCCTTTCAGCAGGGAATCGGCAGTGTTCCTGTCAAAATATCTTAATAAGGAAGCTGTTACAGTTGTAAATGGTACCGATAAGGAAGACCGGTATATGGGTGTATTATTTGTTAACGGGAAAGACATTAACCTTTTATCGATAAGAGGAGGATTTTCGTGGCATTATAAAAGATATTCAACTGATAAGGATTATGCTGAGGCGGAGGAGTATGCTCAGAAAAGCAAGATTAATATCTGGAGCCTGCCTAATCCCATTCCTCCCTGGACCTGGCGTCTGAAGCACACCAGCATTAATGAGAGGGGGCAATAATCTCATGGATGTGATTTGATTATCCTTCCTGAAAACGAACAAAATATTTTTGATCAAGCTGATCCTTGAATTTTCAAGAAAGAAAAACCCGGATTTCGGCTTTAATATTACCTTTAAAAGAAAAATCACATGAAATCCGTTTCATCCCTGGCTCTCATTGCCGGTATTATTTTAATGTCGTGCGGTCGGCAGGCTGTCATCCAGCAGGACGTTAAGAATGAGCTCCGTGCTCCCGCCTATCCTCTAGTTATGATCGATCCCTATACAAGTGCATGGTCATTTACCGATACATTATTTCAGGATCCGGCCAGGCACTGGACAGGGAAGGTCTTTTCACTTGGAGGGGCGGTAAGAGTTGACGGAATTGTTTACAGGTTCATGGGAGTTGAGGATCCGTATTCAGGAACAGACCTCAGAACGGGAGCTGGTTCAGGTGACAGTATAATAAACGGTAGTCACCGTAACTTCAGCAAAACAGCTGTTCAGAAATCGGTTACGCTGATGCCGACCCAGACATATTATTTATTTGGATGCGGAGGGACAGAGCTTTCCCTGCTTTTCACTTCGCCACTTCTAATGGATGATCTTGACCTTCTGAGCAGGCCTGTCAATTATTTATCCTGGGCTGTAAGATCGACCGATGGACGGAAACATTCTGTTCAGGTTTATTTTGATGCGACCCCTCAATGGGCAGTAAACGAGATGACGCAGAAAGTCACGTACGATGACAGTGTCTTTAAAAACATCTCATACGCCAGAACAGGCACTATTGAACAACCGGTCCTTCAGAAAAAGGGTGATGATCTGCGTATTGACTGGGGCTGGCTTTACCTGGCTTCGGGAGAGGGAAAGGTAATTTGTGGTGATTATGACTATGAACGTCAGCAATTCATATCAGGAGGAGAAATAAAAGAGCAGTCTCCCTCAGTACAGTTGGAGCAGGATATGACTAAAAAGATGGGCGTTCTCTCATATTGCACTGATGCAGGTAAGGTATCTTCTGAAACCGTTAAGGGATTCCTGATGATCGGATACGATGACATCTTCTCTGTACAGTATTTCGGGGAGAACCTGCGACCTTACTGGAATCGTACGGGGAATGTTAAAATAACTGATATACTTGAAAAAGCAGGGAAGGAGTATGATCAGGTTATGGAGAAATGCAGAAAGTTCGACGACAGTCTGATGAGTGATGCCATAAGGGCAGGAGGGAAGAAGTATGCGTCACTTTGCGCGCTTGTTTACCGCCAGGCCATTGCAGCCCATAAGCTTACAGTTGATAATAAGGGTATATTGCATTTCTTCTCGAAAGAGAACTTCAGTAACGGATCAATAGGAACAGTCGATGTTACCTACCCCTCAGCGCCACTTTTCCTGGTATATAATCCCGAACTGGCAAAGGGCCTGCTTAATCATGTTTTCTATTACAGTGAAAGCGGACAATGGACCAAGCCATTTGCAGCTCATGATATTGGCACTTATCCTCTGGGTAACGGGCAGACCTATCCCGGAGATATGCCTGTGGAAGAGTGCGGGAACATGCTAATACTCACAAATGCCATTGCCAGAAGGGAAGGGAATGCTGATTATGCTTTAAAACACTGGGATGTGCTTTCATTATGGACAGCATATCTGGAAAAAGCCGGGATGGATCCCGAGAACCAGCTTTGTACGGACGATTTTGCCGGTCATCTTGCACATAATGCAAACCTGTCTGTAAAAGCCATTATCGGGATTGCAAGCTATGCCCAGCTGGCTGAAATGGCCGGGAAAAAAGATATAGCTTCAAAGTATATGACTATTGCAAGGGAAATGGCTGCCAGGTGGGAGCCTTTGGCCAATAGCGGTGATCATTACAGGCTGGCTTTCGATAAACCGGATACCTGGAGCCAGAAATATAATCTCGTCTGGGATAAAGTCTTCGGGACCCATCTTTTTCCAACTTCCATCGCGGAGAAGGAGGTTAAATGGTACTTGTCCAGGCAAACGCATTTTGGTCTGCCTCTTGATAGCCGGAAGACTTATACAAAGTCAGACTGGATAATGTGGACCGCCTGCCTGGCTGATAAAGATGAAGATTTTAAAGCGCTGACCGATCCTGTGTACAATTATGCGAATGAAACGGAATCAAGGATGCCACTTTCCGACTGGCATGAAACCACTACCGGAAAATGGATTAACATGAGAGCAAGATCCGTGGTGGGAGGATATTTTATGAAGATGCTTCTCGAAAAATCATCAGCCGGCAAATGATCCATCCCGGCTGTTTAAGTCACGCGTTCCGGATATAGATTGTTTTGACGTTTACGAACTCCCTGATGCCCTGAATGGAAAGTTCTCTTCCATAACCCGAAACACCTGTTCCTCCAAAGGGAAGTCTGGGGTCGGACTTAACATGTTCATTTATAAAAACAGCTCCGTCACTGAACCTTGATGACAGGCCGGCTGCTTTTTCTGTATCATTGGTGAAGATTGTAACCCCCAGACCGAATCTGGTATCACACGCAAGACTGATGGCTTCATCATCACTACCTGCCACTATGAAAGGTGCCACAGGGCCAAATACTTCTTCATCGAACAGGGGCATCCCGGGTCCTACATCAACAACTACTGAAGGGGAATAAAAGGCGCCGTTTCTGACACCTCCTGTGAGGACTCTGGCTCCCATGCTGACAGATCTTTTAACCTGATCCTCAACAATCTCCGCCTGTTGTACCGATGATAACGGTCCGATAGTGGTTTCTTTATCAGAAGGATCGCCACTTCTTAGCTTTCCGAGCTTATTCAGAAACAGGTTGGTGAACCTGTCTGCTGATTTATGGTGAATAATAAACCTTTTCGCCGCAATACAGCTCTGTCCGCAGTTCATCATCCGCGCTTTTATACCGGCTTCAGCTGCTTTTACAACATCAGCGTCCTCCAGAACAATGAAGGCATTGTTTCCCCCAAGCTCGAGCAGGCATTTCTTAAGGTACTTTCCTGCAACTGAAGCCACGCTCCTGCCTGCTGATTCACTTCCGGTTAGGGAGACTGCCTTCACAATATCATTTGCAATCACTTTTTCCATCCTGGCTGAACCAGTGATTAAATTTCTGAAAACATCTCCCGGGAACCCTGCTTGGGCAAAAACCTGCTCTATTAGTCCGGCACATCTCTGTACATTCGACGCATGTTTGAGAAGAATGGTGTTGCCGGCAAGTAATGTAGGTGCGGCAAACCTTATCACCTGCCAGAACGGGAAATTCCATGGCATAATTCCCAGAATGACCCCGAGAGGTTCATATTTAACATAACTTAGACCGGCATCAGTTATAATCTCTTCCTCTTTCAGAAAGGAAGGAGCATTTTCCGCGTAGTAATTACATACCCAGGCGCACTTTTCAACCTCTGCTCTGGCTTCAGCAAGTGGTTTTCCCATCTCCTCAGTAATTGCCGATGCATATAATTCTGCATTTGACTGAAGAATACCGGCAACTTTTCTGATCATTGAACTTCTAAGGTCAGTATCTGTCAGTCTCCAGTGATCGAAAGCTTTACCGGATCTTTCAATTACCGACTGTAATTCAGTATCTGACATCTCTTCAAATTCGTCCAGGACCTTTCCGTTATAGGGGTTTATGCTTTTTAGTTTCATCATTTAAGATATTGGATCAGATCAGTAAATTCTTCAATTCCGGACTTTTTCTCACTCAGCTGTATAATTCCTGAAACCATACCGGATTCTGCCTTCTTTCAGCACCTTACTGAACATGATCTCGAGTTTATTATTCACGCTTCCAAGCCCGGTCACGACTTTCTCGCACCAGTCGAAATAATCTGATATTCTCTGAAGCGACCAGTCGACAGGAGGGTTATAAATCATATCATGGATATTCATGATTTTGTCGGCCAGCCTCAGTTTTTTCGCATTTAATGAAATATTGGGAGCATTTACAATCTGCTGCTTTTTCCTCTCGTTTTTTTCAACCATTTTATCATCAGTCACCTCAAGGGTAACAGACAGAACCTCTTCTCCGAATTCCTTCCGTATCAGTCTTATCAGGTCATCTTTTTCCGCCGCTGTGTCAACAGTATCTTCTATAACATCGTGCAGGATACTTGCCATAAGTAATACCGGATCATATTCACCTCCTTCACCGGCCAGCAGATTGGCAACCTGGACCGGATGATTGATGTAAGGAGTTTTATCGGCGCCTTTTCTGAATTGTGTTCTGTGCCGGACTGCAGCAAATTCAATAGCTTTGAGTATCAGCGCTGTATCAGGTCTGTGAGCCATCTTCCTTAAGGAATAAATTGAAGACAAAATGATTGTCCGGATCGGACCTTCAAATATAGTGATTATATCCTCCCGGCGATCATGTCGCTGATCACTCTCTTGATTTCCCCGGGGTTATATTCAGAATTTTGCCAGATGTTCTGCTTGTCTGGCAGGGTATTCATTATGAAAAGTTCCGGATGGGTGAGGTAAATTGATACAAGGTCATCGGCCAGCCTGAAATGGTTCTGCAATAGTTTTTCCTGAACCGGTCTCTGACTGTGGACGAAACAGATGTTAGCTGCAAGCTTTGTCTTCGAGCTGCAGGAAGCATCATACAGGCAGCGGTCAAAGAGGGCGTTTTGCTTACCCAGATTTGAAATGACATCTATCCTGACTCCGGATTTAATTACAAAATCTGCACTTACTCTGTCACATTCATAATTAAAACCTTTCGGAGGATTCGCAGATTCGTTATACCAGATTATTTTCTCAATTTTTGCTGCTATTTCAGGATTGGAACTTAATGCTCTGGCAACATTGGAGAGTGGTCCGAGACACACCAGTATCAGTCTTTCTTCTGAATCGTCAAGGTACTTTACAAAATTCTCTGCTGCTGAAGAGAAACCGGTAGTTTTACCATCTTCCTTTCCCCATGAAACATGATTATTGAACTGCCTCCATGGAGGATTGACGCCCTCGTTTATTGTTCCGGTCATAACCGGGATATCCTCCTTATCAAATGCTTTGATGAGGGCAGCTGTCTTTTTTGCTCCTTCTTCGGGAGTTACCGAACCATCTGATGTAAGTACAGCTTTTATTATTATTTCAGGTCTGGATAGCAGATAACTAATTGCCCTCATGTCGTCAATGGCGCCGTCTGTATCCAGTATAATTCTGTGTGCGACCCTGGGCGGCTGAGACTGAGCCATGAAGCTGATGACAACCAGCAACAGTATCTGCAGAAGTAATATTTTTTTCATCCTGTAAATTTGTGTTATGAAGGTTTCCCTGAAAAAATCCGGAATTCCATTCACATGGTTAGTATCTGACCTGTTCCTGTAATATTGTCTGTCAGAATGCATGATTATCCCACATTGTATTTACTATCAGCGGAACGTTAAATTTATAATGATGATCTCCTGGCAGCTCTTTTATTATGACGCCGGAACCTTCCAATATGCCCGGCATTTGTGATTTCTCTCCAGCTCCAAGAATGATGAGTGTTTTCAGGGGTTTCATTTTTCTGATCTCTTCTGGCACATTATAAGTGTTCTGCCTGTTTCCCATCCCGAGCATATTGGAAATATGAATCTCAAAATCCGTGTTTACATCAGGAGACAGGAGTATGGCCGACTGTACCTTCTCTTTTATTTCCCGGGGAAGCCGGTTGTAAATAAATGGGACTATTTCAGAACCGAGGGAATAGCCGATGAGGACAAACTTTTCCTTTCCCAGTCTGTCCCCATAGAATGTCAGTACCCTTGCTACATCAGCGGCAGTCTCTTCCGGGGTCTTTCTTTTCCAGAAATATTTTCTTGAGTCCATGCCCACTGAGATAACTCCTGATTCCGCAAGCCTGTCACTGATTGATTGTTCAAAGGAGTACCATCCACCGTCTCCTGAAATGAGAAGAGTAATGGGAGACTCAGCGCCGGGGAATTTCGGTTTTATGACAAAGAAAGGCAAATCCTTGATTTTTTCTCCGGAGTTATCTTTTGAAATACAGGTTTCATAGTTACCGGATAGTCGTTTGACAAGATCACGGCATACAGAAGCAAGAACATTTTGTCCATTCCCCTGGAGAGTGATCAGCTCAGCGCCGGATGTTTTTCTCACAAAATCTGCGGGTTCAGACTTGCAGGATCTATCCGTCCCGGTGTTGATCACCATCCAGTGATTTTCTTGTCCCTGATCGGGTTGCAGGGTGATAACACCATCAGACTTATCCGTCTTTAACTGCAATCCGTTTACCTCGCACAATCTTACCGGGAATGTCACCTTATCACAGAATCCGACCGATATACCGCTGATAAATGTATTTCTGTGCGACTGGGCAAGCAGAGCATAAACTAGTGAGGCTCCATCTGAGAATCCAAGAAGTATCGGAGGACGATATTCCGCGAACCTGTATCTTTTTTCAATCATAATACTCAGATCCACGAAATCAGCAACTATCCTGGTGCATTCTTCCTGCCGTTTTCCTTTCTCATGGAAATAATGTAACATATCCACGACAACCACAACATTGCCTGCCGAAGCGATCTCATCTGCAGTATTTACGATGCCATGTCTGTCGGTCATATTCCCCGGGAAAACCAATACAATATTTTCAGGAGTCGGTGATATAATATGAACATAAAGCTTCCCAAACGGCTCAACATAAAGTGAATCAGGGGTTATGGCAGACAGTCTTCCTCTTTCAAGACATAAAAGAGCTATAAGAATAATCAGCAGAAGCTTTTTTACCCGCACTATACTTGCGTAAAAATTATAGAATCCATATTCCAGCATTGCACAAACAGATAATGAAAAATTTGTATTAAAAAGAGCCAGATGATGATCCTGAAGATATGCTTCAAATTTAGCCAATATTTGCCTTCGCGATATTCCGCTGAAGGCGTTTAATCACATATAAGTTCAATTTAATGTATTTTAAAATTTTTCTATTTATCAGATAATAATGAGATTATAAGAAGAGGAAGATAGTCTTTTCTGATGGATACAAGTTTGTTTTTGTTAATTTGGTATTCTTTTTGTCAACAGAGAATATTAAACATTCAGCATTATGAAAAACATCGGTCTTGTTCTGGCGCTGCTTATTATTTTCGCAGGCTGTAACGATAAAAGAGTCGGGGGAGTCTACCGGTACTATAACGGTAAGAAGGGCAAATTTGATATCTGGATCGTTGACGGGAGCCGGATCCGATTAAGTATTTATAGTTCTTTTCTTTACGGAGGAAACGAACAAAGGTACCCGTTTAATCCGAAAGGAGAGATTTGGATCGACAATGCCATTTCCTGCGAGGAATACTTCCTGACACTCGCTCATGAGCTGAATGAACGTCACCTTATGGCAAAATTCGGATGGACCTATATTGAGGCGCATGATTCCTCTCTGGCTCTTGAACAGGTTATCAGAAGATCAAACGAGGAGATATGCAGGGCACATGAAGCATCGCTGAAAAAAGTGGCCGTAACCGATTATGAAAATATTAAGGAGATCAAGACTCTGCCGGATAGTATTAAGCTGCAAAATATTTACCGTGTGCCTGCCGATACGGTTGACGGCATGGCTGTTTGGATAGTTGACGGCTATATGGTACGGAAGGACATTTACCCTGATTTCGGTTTCAGCGGGAATGATCTTGCATATCATTTTATCCCACCCAGGGAGATTTGGATAGATGGTCAGGTATCCTGCGAGGAAACTGAATATTCCATTCAGCAGGAGATGACGGAAAGGAAGGAGCTTGCTGCCGGGAGATCATACGATGATGCATATAGTGATGCCATTGACCTTGTTCAGAGTAACCGGAAGGCGATGACAGTTAAAGCATCCTCTCACTTTAAGCTGGAAGTTCCGGATTCACTTACAAAATATGCAGGCACTGTTGATCCGAATGAGCCTTAGGAAGGCTGATTATTCAGGATAGAAGTTGCTTGACTTTCTGTGAGATCTCTTTTCCGTCTGCTTTACCGGCCAGTTCTTTTGTGGCAATACCCATAACCTTACCAATTTCTGAGGGGGATTTTACACCAAGCCGGGCTATAATTTCTTTAAGTACTGTGGTAAGTTCCTCATCACTCATTTTAGCGGGCAGATATTTTTCAAGGACATCGGCCTCTATTACCTCCTTTTCACTGAGGTCCATACGGTTTTGTTCCTTATAGATGGCAGCGGATTCCCTTCTCTGCTTAACCAGTTTGTGTATGATCTTTATCTCTTCATCAGGAGACAGGACTGAATCAGCACCTTTTTCGGCTTTTGCCAGAATAAAGGCTGTCTTTGCTGCCCTGATAGCTTCAAGAGCAACTTTGTCCTTTGCTTTCATGGCAGTGATCAGATCGCTGGAAATTTTTTCGGCTAACGACATGATACTATTCTTTAAGGTTATAACGATAGGTAATTAGTTGTAAAGATACACGATCTGCAGTTAACAAATGTCGTGGGATACCAAAGAAATACCGTTATCGGACTTCGCCATCATAAATATTCAGAGTGTCATCCTGTTGCAACTATTCAATAACCACCGAATGACCACCGAATGACCACTGAATGACCACTGAATGACCATTGAATGACAACCGAATGCCCCCCGAATAACCACTGAATGCCACCCTTACTTTAATACCGACATCTTAATTGTTTCAGTGTAATTTCTGGTTTTTATCCTTAGAAAATAAATACCTGATGATAAGGTCCCGGATTTCCATTTTTGCCTGTAGTTGCCTGATAACAGGTAGCTGTTAAGGATGGTACTGCACTTCTGCCCCTGATTGTTATAAATATCGATAGTTACCGGACCATCTTCAGGCAGATCATACTCAATCCATGTTTCTGAGCTGAACGGATTCGGATAATTCTGATGTAGAATACCATCAGTGACATTAAGATTTATTTCAACATCTTTTGGATAGAAATTTTCATCTGCCGATTTTATGGTAATTGTCTTGCTGTATTTCCCTACGGGCAGTCCCGGACATTTTACAGAGACTGTCATAGTATCATTGAGCTGACCTGAGGTTGGATTCAGGATCAACTGCCAATTCCGGCCACTTCCTCCCACATCCGCTTTCCAGCTGACAATATCAGTCGTTTCTCCCGAGATGAAGAGCCTCTGACTTTCCGGATCCTTATTCAGAATTGTAGTAAAATTAAGGACATCAGAGCTAATGTTTACATGGACCATAGGTTTCTCCCTGTAACTGATCACAACGTTTTTTCTGATGTCAGGCTCAGGTCTGATATTCGTGAGAAGAAAAATATTTCCATCTGTTTTTTCAACATGGAACGGGTTCGGGACTCCATCGATCAAAACGCTATCCACCATCCGGTTATCATCAATATCCACCCGCATAGTTATAAGATCCTGTGCTTCAAAGGAATTCTCGAAGTTCCTTGAGACAGTAGCAGGAACAGGAAGTCTGGAAACATTAAATGAAATTCCTTCCGGGGATGTGACGTAACCATCAAGAATGATCCTGTCGCGCTGAATAATGTATTTAATAATAGTTCCGATAGGAGCAACCCATATATCTTTTGTTTTTGCATAATTGATTGCTCCGTCATCATTGGTAAGGTTGTGGAGTACCAGATTGAACCATTTTCTCCGATTGACAGCAGAATCTACCACTGTTTTCAGATCGCTGGGAGGAAATGGTGTATGTTCATGTGAATTAAAGCTTTTCAGATTCATCATATTCTCCGGAGTGGCATCTTCCAGTTCATTTATGTTATAGCCTCTTGCACTCAGGAAATATTCCGCTGCAACAGTCTGCTCCCGAAAGTTAGTATATCCGCATGGCCATATAAGGGTAATAATCTTTTCAGGAGGCAGAGCCAGGAAAGAGCACAGGTTTCCGACATTGGGAAGAATTTCCTGTGATATTAAGACATCGTTTGTCACTGAATAGCATGGATGATCGACCAGATGCGGCCCGACTTCCATGCCGGCATTGTAAAATTCTTTATAGAATAAGGGAACGGATGTACCGTTATAAACATAGGTCCCTTTGAATCCATTATTTACAAGCTCAATAAATCCTGATGACTGGCCGTCATCGACTGAAACGCTCATTGCACCTGACTTTCCGTCTTTCCAAGTCTCCATTGTGACAGGTATTTCCGGATTTATAATGAGAGAAACGGGAATGATGACCGGCCCTGAAACAGACTGAGCTGATTCAAGCCTGATATTGCCATGCCAGGTTCCAACCTGCATTCCGGAAGTATTAACCGAAAGTTTGAGAATCCCATCTGTTGATCCCTTTTGCAGGTTTCCGGACAGCCAGCTGACATCGGCAGACTGGGTCCATGTGATGGTATTCCCGAAGGTCGAAGAAATAAACAAAGACCTGGTCTCAGTACTTGTCTCACCCTGTCTTGCATTGAAAACTACAGATGCCGGCTGGACGTGAAGCTCATCAGTTACAGTAGGCAAAATATCGGAACGTATCTCTGCCCATGCAATATCAGCATTAGGATATCCGCCGGGAGATGCTCCTGTTTCAATCGCAAGTCTGGTATTAGTCATCGGCTGGATAACAGTTCCAACCTCGGTCCATTCAGATCCGTCAATCGAGAAGTAGGAGGTGATTGTCTCACTGTTATAATCTCTGTCGAGTCGTAGAAAAATGTTGGTGGTGGCGGTTTCAGCAATTGAATTCCGGTTGTTTGCAACTCCTCCGGTTTCAGTTGTGAACATGATGCGATTGAAACCCTCAAATGTTCTGGAAATCTGAACATAGTTGTCATCATCCTGATAAGCCACGAGAGTAGCCTGCTGGTTGTTCTGAACAGGATTAAAGGATTGGATCTTTATTCTGATGCTGGTCCAGTCTGATGGCAGATCATGGAAAAGAGTGTTCCTGGTACTGTTTATGTTTTCCCAGAGGTCCCCGACATCGACAGGCACTCTTAAAACACCGGGGTGCAGCGACTGATCGTAAGACACAGCTGCCCCTGAAATCTGCTCAGTATTACGTGGTTCCCCTGCTGCAGATCTGGCTGTAAAACTCCATCCGTCAGACAAAAAATTATTCCGGTCAGGATAGGTGAAATCAAAGTGATCCTGGGCACTGAGTGCGTTGAATACCAGGATGAAAGATAGAGAAATAGAGGTCCGGAAATGAATTGTATCGAGACAGCGAAATAATTTTTTCAAACGAGGTTATTATGAATAATCAGAGGTGAAAGTACTGAAGAATCAGGATAAAACAGAATCCTCCTCCGGTTTTCTATTCCATTTTTGAGATATTTATATGTCTGATGTTAATTCCGACAGTAACGTTAATGAATTAACCTGTCAAAGTAAAAAGTTCAATGTCTGTTTTTCTCCATGAAAATCAGGATATTATTAACCGGATTAATTCATACACTTGGATTGCTTATCCGAAGTGCTGACGATATAATTGGGAACCTGATATTTGACAAGCCTTATACCTGCTACAGTCGGATCACACTCCTAACAGCTTACCCTGAAATTGAATATAATGCTGCTGTTTTTTTGCTATTTCATTTAGTCTCTGTTTTCAGCTGTCAGGGTTTGGTTTGAAAGAAACTATGATTTTTTCAGCTTAAATATTCTGGCTGCATTGTCATGATAGATCTTCTTCAGAACATCCCTTGGAAGTCCGAAGCCATTCAGCGCCCAGTGATAACCGAACAGATCAGTCTCATAGAAGTGTTCATCCTCTGATTCAAGAATTCTGAATGTGGTTCTGTACATAGCAACATTGAACGACATATCTGTTCCATACAGGAGCCGGTCCTGATATTTTATATAGAACGCTTTCATGTATCTGGGTATGGGTGCTGATTCGGCATATCTGGCCGAGATATCGGCGTAGAAATTAGGGTATTTGTCGAACATTGCTCCAAGTCTTTCCATATCGTGGTTCAGGTTGGCAAAATGGCAGGCGACGAAGATTGTTTTTGGATTATCCCTGACAACGTTCTCAAGAGTTTTAAGGAGTGCATCGAAATCAATTATCCCGGGTTTTGTCATATCTATTTTCCAGGTCTCGGCATTCATCAGTCCGTCGTTGGTGGAGTCAAGTTTTTCATACATCCAGATAGGATCGGCGACATGTATGCTCACAGGCATTCCAAGTTCGGCACATTTATCAAAGAGGGGTTTAATGCGGGGATCATCGAAGTGCATTCCCCAGGCTTTCACGGGATTAAAGAACATTCCAAGTCCTTTGTCTCCTTCTTCGCCTACACCCCGGGCTCCTTTTTTGAAGCACCGTTCCAGTTCCCTGACAGCTTTGGCGCTCCATCCCGGTTTATCATATCCGGTATAGTCAAAACCGCACCAGAGGTCAAAACGATTACTGTGTTTCGAATAAAGGTTGTAGATACTGTCGAATCTTGTTCCGGAGGCCTCTGTAAGAACCACCGATTTTTCTATTCCGCATTCGTCCATTGCTTTGATCCATGCCTGTACACTTTCATCAGTTGTGGCATAATCATGGGTATGTGCGTCAATGATGGGATAAGCGGCTCTTTGAATGTTGCTTACAGGGACTTTAAAAATGGACACGGGACGATAATCCTTGAGCAGAATTTTATCTGCATCCTGGGCCTGGATAAACTGGCCTGCAGTAATAGTGAGCCAAAATATGGCAGGAATGAATACCGTTCTTTTCATTGGAATAGTTTTTTGAATGGTTAATCAGACGTTATTGATGATCCGGAGCTTCCTTTCAATGAGTTCTGTGATTTTTGCTGTGGCGTCAGGGAAGACGATCCGGAGATCTATTTCGTCATTTTCTTTCAGTCTTTCTTTGAGTGCCAGCATGAAGGTGTTTTTAGTTTCAGTGGCGAGGTTGATTTTGCAAATTCCGTTTGCAATGGCGTCCTGCAGCATTGCATCAGGGATGCCTGAGCTTCCATGTAATACCAGCGGGGTCGGAATTGTTTCACTTATTTTTGAAAGTAGCCCGATATCAAGTTTTGGGGTTTGCTTGTAAAACCCATGTGCGGATCCGATGGCCACAGCCAGGGCATTTACTTGGGTATTTTCACAGAATCTGACGGCATCTTCTGGTTGTGTGAATTGACGGTTATCCTGTTTCTGACCCAGTTTGGCAACATATCCGAGTTCAGCTTCGACCGAAGCTCCGTGATGTGCAGCAAGTTCCATCACGATGCAGGTAGTTTTAATATTCTCCTCGATTGTTTTTTCACTTGCATCGATCATAACGGAATCGAATCCGGCTTCGAGGCAGTTTCTTACCATTTCAACCGAACTCCCGTGGTCGAGATGGAGCCAGGCTTCAACACCCGAAGCCTCGATAGCAGCTTTGGCCATAACAGCAGCTACTTTAATTCCCATATATCTGACTGAGCTTTCCGAGAGCTGGAGAATGATCGGTAATTTCAGGTTTGATGCTGCCTGCAATATACCGGACAGGGTTTCAAAATTGTAAAAATTAGCAGCGAGTATGGCTTTTCTCTCTTTTTTAAGCTCAAGAAGTTTGTCCTGTAATTTCATTACTAAATTTTTTGGTTGAATTTTGCCCATGCAATAGCACGGGCCATTTCCAGGTTTTCGAATGCTCCTGTTCCGCCTGGCCGGGTTGTATTTATAGCGCCGGCAAGAGTTCCGGTTAAAAGACATTGTTCGAGCGGCAGTCCACGGATAAAGTCCCTGATGAAACCGGCGTCGAAACTGTCTCCCGCTCCCACACAGTCAACGACATTGTCGTTCCTGAAGGCAGGCCTGACTGTCATATCTTTTCCGTTCCAGACCATAGCTCCCTCGCTGCCGTTTTTAATAACTATAATATTGGAAAATTCATTCAGCTTTTTTATTCCCTCATCCACTGTATCTGATCCGGTAAGGCATCTGAATTCTGCCATATTAGGGAGGAACACATCAACATAGGGAAGAAGATCCCTGAGAGGAAGATCCCATTTTTCTTCAGGGTCCCATTGTGTATCTAGAGAAGTGGTAAGCCCAAGTTCCTTTGCTTTCATGAACAAGGTTGTAAGGTCATTCCTGATGCCTGGCTGCATGAAACAGTTGGCGAAATGCATGTGGCGGGCAGAGGAGAGAAATTCGAAATCAATGTCAGACAGGCTGAGATCGTTCATTGCTCCGGGATATGTTATATTGGCTCTGTCCTGGTCATATACCATCACAATAGTAGCCCCTGTTGACAGCTTCTTTGATCTGACTATCTTGCCAGTATCGACTTTTTTTGCTTCAAGTGAACCCAGTACAACATCTGCAAAGCTGTCATTGCCAATTTTCCCTATGAATGCTACGCTGCAGCCAAGGGCGCTAAGGTTACTGGCAAAGATGGCCGAAGAGCTGCCAAGTGTTACATCCATGCTCTGTGCCATAATTTCCTTGCCTACAAGCGGAAGACTTTCAATACCGTTAAGGATGATATCTACATTAAGTTCACCCACAACCACCACATCAAGCTTTTTTTCATCCATATCAATTCTTTCCTGAAAAATATCAAATTTACTATAAGAGGTGGTTAAGACCTGTAAGATTGAAGCTGTAAAAATACCGGTCCATTGCACTTTCAACGGCAGATTCCACTATTGCATCAGGGTCGCTACCGTTCATACTTATATTTCTGTAAAGGTGCGCCCTGACCGCACGCACACCTGTATCCTCCCATATATAGCGGCAGCCTGTTTTTATGAGCCACTCCTGTCGCTCCTTTGTCAGTGAACCGAAATTATCACTATCCTCTCCGGGCTGAAGCCATTTTCTCCATCTTCCGGATGAAATGACAGCATTCCAGAGCTGTTTTTTCATTTCAGCAGGTTTCCCGATCTTTCCTTTAAGAGTGAGCTCAGTCTGCAGGTCTTCAAGCTCCATAAGGCCATCGTATTCTCTTTCAGTGAACTCAGGACCGATATTTGCAGCGCCCATTCCTGAAAGAGGATAGGCTTCAGGATTGGTTACATTATCAGAGTAATGACCTTTAATCAGACTACCGTAAGAACGTGCAATTTGAGTAAGTTTAGCAGCCACAGCCGGATCAAATGTTGTGGTATGGAGATCTGTCCCAACTTTTCCTACAACAAAGCATGGCCAGACATCATCGAGGCTTTCCCTGCTCAGCCCCGATTTGAGAAGCTCAAGGAATCGGTGGAAAGCATTCAGGTCGGCAAGTCCCCCGTGAACCTCCTCTGTCCCCACTTCATAGGATATCTTAGGCAGTTTATTTCTTCTCCTGAAATTTTCTGCGTATGCAATCAACTCAACTGTCCTTTTTGCAACAACATCAATGCTGATTATTTGTCCGGGAGGCAGGGAGATATCTACAGTAGGATCGACGTGAATAAGATCGAAACCAGCCCATATAGCGGCTTCATAAGATTTTCTGACCGCGTTTAAAGTATCTTCATATGACCATTTTCCGGAACGGTGCAGATCTTTAAGCCATGGGCCGCCATGATCGATTGCTATAATAACGGGAGACCTGACATTGAGATTTGAAGCCTGGAGGCGTATTGTTCTGGCAAATTCTTCATGGTTGAGGCCTGTATATCCTCCATCAATATCTACCTGGTTTAAAGTCGCGGCGAATTTTACTGGGGCGTCGCATCTTTTTGAAGCTTTGAGGGCGGATCTGATGACTGACAGGGAATTAGGGCAGGCTGCGAAGATAGTTCTTTTTATGCCGGAGTTTTTCTCAAGATCACTGATTCTGTTTATAATGAAGTCCATAAGAGGTAATCCCGCCGAAGCAGCCCTATCTCTGAGTTCCCTGTTCATAAAAGGATCAGTACTTATAGATTATTACATCTTCAACAACCCGGGATATTGCTCCGGTCTGTGACGGAGAGTCCGGATCCAGCCCGAGGGAAACTGATTTATACATGCCCAGCAACTGTGCTGGCAGTATATCACAAACAGTCAGCAGCTCTTCATCAAGGTGAGGACCATTATCAGAAAGTCTGATATTCAGATCGAATGCGAGTTCACCGGCATTATGTTCGTATATACCGATTGTGAACAACGGGTCTTTCCCTTTTTTCATAGCAAGCACAAGATCCCTTTCATACTGACTGACGAAAGGATCATTTGAAAGGATGAAAACGATCAGTGTTTCTTCGTTTGTAACAGCTTTGGGACCATGTCTGAATCCCATGTAGGTGTGGCTTTTGCATATGATATTCCCATCAGTCAGTTCCTGGAGTTTAAGGTTCGATTCCGTAGCTGTTCCATACAGCGGACCTGATCCGAGAAATACAACCCTTTTGAATCCAAGGTTTGCTGTTTCTTTCAGTTTGGGTGCATAAAAAGAAAGGATCTTTTTCCCGTAGGTATAAAGTGTGTCTATCTGTGGAGATAATTTTTCTATTTCATTCAGTCTGGCGATCAGCAGTCCGCATAACAGCATGCTGGAGTAACTACCTGTCATCGCGAGACTCTGATCATTGGATTCAGGAGGAAGGACAATCAGCAGCTTTGGTGAACTGGTTTCCCATCTGGCGAGCTGGCCGTCAGGGTCGCAGGTGATGATGACATGAAAGCATTGCCTGCACATCTTGTCTGCAATCTCTACAACTGCCTTGCTTTCAGGGCTGTTACCCGACCTTGCAAAGGATACAAGGATAATTTTCTCATGTTGAAAAAAATAATCACCCGGATGTGTTACGAGGTTTGTTGTAGCCACGGGATCAGTGTGCACTTTTGTATTCCTGCTGAATACCCCATGAAGATTCAGTCCAATGTAAGCGCTTGTACCGGCACCTGTAAGGATAATTCTCGTAACTTCAGGGATAGCTTCTGCCAGATACTCTGAAATCCTCTCTCTCTCATTCAGCACCTGCCGGTATACTTTTTGCCATAACTCAGGCTGTCCGGCAATCTCACCTGCTGTAAACAAAGCTGCCGGCTCTTTTATCAGCAAGTCACCCGATTCAGTTCGACACATATAATGATGGTAATTTCAGTTATTTTTATTGCAAATTTAAGCTTAAACGCAGATAAAAACAAATTTAATGAAAGATAAATATCTTTACTTAATAAGTATTTGAAAGATATTATTTCCAGAATATATTATTATCATAGATGACTGGCAGCAATTCAGATTATTATATATATTTTCGCATGAGAAGATTAATGAAAATCACTTCCTAATGAAAACGCGTAAAAGAAGTTCAACAGTTGAGCGCAGGAAAAGCATCCTTACTCAGATTAGTGAATCGGGCCAGGTACTGGTTCATGAATTGAGCAAAGAGTTCAGTGTCAGTGAAGTTACGATCAGAAATGATCTTGAACAACTGGAAAAGAAAAACATGCTTATAAGGGCCAGAGGAGGTGCCATAAAAGCCGAAAGAGGGGTAGGGATAGACTATCGTATTTCTGAAAAGGATAAACTGAATTCCGATGAAAAGACCAGAATAGGGAAAAAAGCTGCACAGCTGATAAATGAACATGATACCATCATTATTGATTCAGGTACTACCACGATGGAGGTTGCCAGGAATCTCGGTCATCTGAACGATCTCACAGTTGTAAGCAATGCAATCAATATCATTAGCCAGCTGATCCAGCTCAAGAATGTGAATCTTATAATTCCGGGAGGCTATCTGCGTAAGAACTCTTTATCTCTTGTTGGCCCGCTTGCTGAAAAGAACCTTCAGAACCTGTATGTCGACAAGGTGTTTATCGGGGTGGACGGATTTGATACGAAGCATGGGATTTATACACCTAACATAGAGGAGGCTCATTTCAACGAGATCATGATTACAATTTCAAAGGAGGTTGTTGTGGTCTGTGATTCGAGTAAATTCCATCGCCGCAGTCTTGCATATATATGCGGGACAGACAAGATTCATACGGTTGTTACAGACAGTGGTATTCCTGATGAGGATCGCAAGAGGCTTGAAGATACGGGCATTAATGTTCTGATAGCCTGACGGACATTATTTATGCCATAAGCGTGAGCTTTGAAGGCTGAAACATCCCGACTATTTTATAGAAATCAGGGATAGAAAAGGTTACTTTGCACGGGTTGTATAAAACTTGTTTACTTTTAAAAGCTTATCTTTAATATTCATATATTTGTGAATACTTCATTGTAATCAGGCTTTTCCCTGTTTAGAGGTTGATCTGATTTGTTTTAAATAAATACGACTTTATGAATGATAATGTAACTGCCTCAGAGCTTTATCAATGGTGCAGGATTCCATATAATGAGCTGGAACGGCATCCACAGCTCCGGGTTCCGTTCAGGCTTGTGAGTGATTCGGAAGAGATGGGGCGGCTCATGGCAAGGGAACTGGCAGATGTAATAATTTGCAACAACAGTGAAGGTAAGGAAACGAGGGCTATAATACCTTGTGGTCCGGCCTGCTGGTATAAACCTTTCACAGATATGGTAAATAATGAAAAGCTTGACCTGGGCAGGTTGGTCGTTTTTCACATGGATGAGTGTCTTGACTGGCAGGGCAGGGAATTACCGAAAATGCATCCGTACAGTTTCCGCGGTTTCATGGAACGGCATTTTTATAATCCGGTCCTTCCTGATATTGCTGTTCCTGAAAAGAACAGGATGTGGTTAAACGGAGGAAACATAGCCGAAATAGGAGTCGAGATAAACCGGTCTCCCATTGATATAACATACGGAGGCTGGGGGCAGGATGGACATATTGCTTATAATCAGTCCAGACGCCATCCGTTCAGCAGATTAACGGTTGATGATGTTCGTAATTCCACGATAAGGATACAGGAAAACAATATTGATACCATAATTGCATTGGCACAAAGGACCTTTGGTGCTGCATACCAGTTTGTTCCGCCCATGTCTGTCACTCTTGGGATACGTGAGTGTCTGTCGGCACGAAAAGTAAGGCTTTTCAGTGATACCGGCTCCTGGAAGCAGACGGCACTGAGGGTAGCTCTGTTCGGTCCGTTAACTCCTGAATATCCTATTACTCTTTGTCAGGAGCATCCTGATGCACTGCTCACTGCCACTGTGTCTACAGCCAGGCATCCTATAAGTGAAAATCCGGATTGGGAGCTGGTTTTCTGATGCTCAGATGAAAGCAAGAGAATTAAATTACAATCCGTCAACCCTCAGATTCAGAGGAATAGTTGGAACAGGCGGTATCGGTTCCGGCAGTTTTTTCATTCTTAACGGAAATAAAACTCTTGGCAGGGAGGAAAGCAGAAGCGGACACCTCCTTCAGATTGACGATTACTGCAAACAGCATATTATCCTTCATTATATCAAAGTACTGCTGGGAAGCCATTTCAGGGTGATCCCTGTTGGAAAAGCAGGAGATGATGATATCGGGCGCCGGTTGTTGCAGGAGATGAATGATACCGGATTTGAAACATCGTTGGTAAGCATTGAAGGGAATACTTCAACACTCTTCTCTTTCTGTTATTATTATCCTGACGGAAGCGGTGGAAATCTGACTACAGATAACTCAGCCAGCTCAATGGTCGATATTCCCTTTATTGAAAAAGCTGTTACCGTAATGAAAAACCTGGGTAACTACGGTATTGCTATGGCCGCTCCCGAAGTACCACTGCTTTCCAGGGTGCATTTCCTGAGAAAAGCAAAAGAGCATGGAATGTTCACAGCAGCATCATTCACAAGCGGTGAGGCGGAAGAAGTAATAAAAACCGATATGATTGAAAATTCCGATCTGCTTGCTATCAATGCAGATGAAGCGGGTGCATTTACCGGAATTCAATACTCATTAAACTCCAGAGAAAGGATAATAGAAAGCGCTATAAAGACTGTTTCACTGAAAAACAGGAATATACAGGTTACAATAACATCAGGAGGGGACGGAAGCTGGACCTGGGACGGATCGGTCCTTTGTCACTGTCCGGCAACTGCATTGAAGGTGATCAGTACAGCCGGAGCCGGAGATGCATTTTTTTCAGGCATTCTTACCGGACTGGCGCTCGGCCTAAGCCTGGCTGACTCGCAAAAACTGGCAACACTCGTGGCATCTCACAGCGTGAGTTCACCTGATACAATAAATAAAGAGACAGGCAGGGATTCACTGAGGTTATTTGCAGCTGAATGTGGAATACTATTGACAGAAAACTTAAATAAACTTCTGGAGGACTAATACTATGGGAATTGTAATGCGAATCATACAGCAGTTTGACCCGGCGCGGGAAGATGAATTTATGGCTCTTGAACGCAAGTTTTCTGAGCTTGAGAAGCGCAGAACTGATTTTCCCAAGGGAAGAAGAATGCAGCCTGTTTCTTCAGCTGAACCTGTAAATACGCTGATCTGGCAGTGTGATTTTCCGGATATTGAATCTGCATTCATGGCCCTGAATTTTTTTGATGGGGATGCAGAACATGAAAAGTTATACAGGCAGCAGGTGGAACTGATGAAATCCATCAGAATAGAGTTTTGCAAGACCCTCGATTTCTGAAACGTCTTCAGGTCATGCATACACGATGACAATTAAAACGTCCGAAACATTGCCATCTTGTGTATGTTGCTTAAATTTGGAATGGAATAGGACGTTGATTTCAGCAAATAGATACCCATTAAATAAATATTTCAACCAAAATAACTTCAACCATGCTAAAAAAAAGTTCATTCATTTTACTATTGCTCATTGTCTCAAATATGTTAATGGGGCAGAAAGCCACCATTACTGTCGAGTCAAGGGACATTCTGACCTATCCATACGGTGATCCCAGTCCTGTGCCGCTACTCACAGAGGGAAGGCCTGAAATATATCCTTACTTTTCATTTGGAGGTTACAGCCTTAAAGGGCAGATGAAAAAATGGAATGTAATCAAACTCGAGAATGATTACATTCAGGTCTGGGTCATGCCGACAGACGGAGGAAAGGTCTGGGGCGCCATAGAAAAATCAACCGGTAAGGAATTTGTTTACAGGAACGAAGTGATGAAATACAGGAATATCTCTATGCGCGGTCCATGGACCTCAGGAGGTATTGAATTCAATTTCGGGTACATTGGTCATAATCCGTCCACTTGTGTGCCTGTAGACTATAAAACAGTTGAGAATCCTGACGGAAGTGTAAGTTGTATTGTCGGAAGTCTCGATCTGCCTTCACGTACCAAATGGGTCGTTGAGGTAAGACTTCAGAAAGACAAGGCATATTTTGAGACATATACCCTGTGGAGTAATCCTACCCCGTTACCACAGACCTATTATAACTGGATGACAGGTGCAGCAGTTGTAACCGACGATCTCGAATTCACTTATCCCGGTAATGCGGCAATCGGACACGGTGGTGAATGGCAGACATGGCCGATATCCAAGGATGGAAGAAATATCGCGTGGTTTAAAAACAACAATTTTGAATCAAGCAAATCATATCATGTTGTAGGTGAATTTAATGATTTCATGGGTGGTTACTATCACAAGTCTGAATTCGGTTTCGGCCACTGGGCGCTTAATGACGAGATGCCCGGGCATAAACTCTGGTTATGGTCACTGGCACGTGACGGAGGGATCTGGGAAGATCTCCTTACCGATAGCGATGGACAGTATATGGAGTTTCAGGCTGGTAGAATGTTCAACCAGTATGGAGGAACTTCTGCATTTCAGACACCTATATCCCAGACTCCTTTCAATCCTGGTCTTACCGACAGATGGCACGAAATCTGGTTCCCTGTAAAGGAAATAGGCGGGATTAAAGATGTTTCACCACAGGGTGCATTGAATGTTTCAGTAGCTGACGGAAAACTGCATCTGGGGATCAATGCTCTTGCCTTCGCGAATGGTAAGATTACTGTGAAATCAGCTGGAAAAGTAGTGTTTACTGATGAGAAGAAATTCAAGCCGATGGACATTTATTCAAAAGAAATAAATGTCAGCAACAGCAATGATTATGAGGTTACTGTTGACGGTATGGATCTTAAATACGGACCCGCAAAGGTTATCAACCTTAAGCGACCATTCATTTCGGAAATGCCGAAAAATATTATTACTGCGGCATCACTTTATCAGGAGGGGATGGAACTCAAGGAAGAGAGAAGTTATCTCAAATCTGAGAAAAAATTAAAAAGCTGCATAGCAAAAGATCCGTTATATATAGATGCTTATGCTGCTCTTACGGAGATCTATTACCGCAGGATGCAGTATGATTCTGCTCTTTATTTTGCAAACCAGGCGCTTCAGATGGATACCTATCATCCGGCAGCAAACTATTTTGCCGGCATTACATATCTGGCAAAAGGCGATCTTCCGGATGCTACCGAAAGCCTGGGATGGGCTGCACGCTCTCCCGAATACAGATCAGTCGCCTACGCCCTGATGGCAGGTATTGAGCTGTCACAGAACAATAAGGAGCTTACAGAGCATTATGGTAATCTTGCCCTTGATTTCAACAGGACAAACATAAATGCACTACAGATACTTGCAATACTTTACAGAAAATCGGGAGAAACTGCCCAGGCTGAAAAGTATATTCAGATTCTGAGTTCCATAGATCCATTGAGCCATCTGGCTGACTTTGAAAGATATCTGCTTCATAATTCAACTGAGAATCTGAATAAGTTCACAGCATCAATTACTAACGAATTGCCATATCAGAGCTATCTTGAACTGAGTATGATCTATTCCGGTCTGGGACTCAAAGATGATGCGCTGGCAGTTCTTGACAAAGCTCCATCAAATCCGGAAGTTATTATATGGAAAGCATATCTGAAAGGTGATGAAGGGCTGCTTAAGGATGCCGCAGCAGCACCTGCTGATTTTGTTTTCCCATACAGAACCGAGACAATCGGAGCGCTTAACTGGGCTGTCTCCAAAAACAACAGCTGGAAATTCAAATTTTACCTGGCTATGAACTATGGAGCGATCCAGCGCGAAGCAGAATATCTGAAGCTTTTCAATGAAATTGGAAATGAACCTGATTTTGTACCGTTCTACCTTTCACGCGCCTCAATCTATGCAGCTACTGACAGTCAAAAACAGTTACAGGATCTGCAGACAGCCTTGAAGATCAATCCCGATTACTGGAGAACAGAATCGAGGCTTATAAGCTATTATGAGCTTAACCAGAATTATAAGGACATGCTGACCATGGCAACAGCTGCTTACAAGAAGCATAAGGGTAATCCTGCTATTGAGCAGCAATATGTAATCTCACTCATCAAGAATAAACAGTATGCGAAAAGTATTGGTCTGCTTGAGACCATGAATTTACTGCCGTCAGAAGGTGCCACTGAAGGTAAGTCAGTCTACGATGAGGCCTGTTTGCAATATGCTCTTGATAATATCAGGGACAAAAAATATCCTGCAGCAATAAAGATCATCGATAAGTCGAGGATATGGCCTGAAAATCTGGGTGTTGGGAAACCTTATGATGTCGATGTCAGGGTACAGGATTATCTTGCGGCCTATTGCGCCGGGAAATTGAACAAGGCAGCTGACGCAACAGCGCTCAGGAAATCTGTTATAGATTATTCAAAAACCCATGAAGATCCCTCTTTCACAACTGCACTTGTAATTAGCAGTCTGAGGTTACAGGGAGACAATGCGGGAGCTGACGCAATTATTAACAAATTGCAGTCATCAGACGGAAATGTTCAGAAATGGATTGTAGCTGTAGCTAAGAATGATAAAGAAACTGCCGGGAAAATCGAAAATAATTTTGGTGCGAACAGCAGCTTTCTTATCGTGAAGAGAGCTCTTGAATTAACTGCCAGGTAATCTGGAAACCGGAGCTTGCCCGGTTATATATTGATATTCCTTACCGCAGGAAAGAATTTCACCGGGGAGCCCGGAACTGATTTTCTTCCTGCGGTATTTTTTTAACACTATTCGGTCTTTCAGAAAAAGTGAGGATTTATGACCTTTATCCTGAGGCTTTTTATTTTGTCAACCTTTCTCCCTCAAGCTGGGCAGTGCCACCTGATCAGTAATATAAGGGAACCATACGGAGAGCTCTGGAGAAAGGCCAGCATGCCTGTTGCCGGGAAATTTCACGTATTGATTGCTTCTGCCAGGGCTGACGGATGGTCAGTGCGCTAAATCTTTATAAATATCTTACGCTTGTAGAGAAAATAGCAGATATACCAGACCATAACAGCAACGGCGATGGTTGTCATTTCATTGATCATAATTAATCCTCCCCAACCGAATAGTCTGGCTGTAAAAGGTTCTGCAATTCTATCAAGAAGATGTTTGCCCCCCAGGTTTGAGAAAAGGTAAATAAAGATCGGATTCATCCCGACTACTGCGAAGAACATGGCAAATTTTCTGAATTTCAACATGTCAATGAACCAGTATGAAAATGCCATGGCCAGAAGACAGTAACCACCGCTGACAATTATAAAAGAACTTGTGCAGGTCCTCTTGATGATCGGGATAAAAGGATCCATGCAGTATCCTGCTATTACGGCAATAATTCCTGTAATTGCGAGTATAAGCAGCTTCTTCTTCGGAATCCGGTCACTCATAAGCAGTTTACCGACAAGAACACCCCAGATTGTATGGGCTGCAGTAGGAACAGCATTGAATGCCACCCAGCGGTCGTGTGCAAGTTTTCCGGTTAGTTGAATGTCGACCCATGAACCAAAGTTATGATCTGCGATGAATGGCTGGTTGAATCCTTCCACCGGCCATAACCTGTATATCACATCGGTGAAAATAATCAGCGCAAACGATACAGCCAGCTGCCATTTGAAGTCCTTTTCCATGATAAGAAAAGCCACAAGATAAGTGAATGAGAGCTGTGCCAGAACATTGGTAAGGCTGAACGAATCTTTATCGGCTCCGAGCATGAACCCGAAGGCAAGAAGCAGAAGCGACCTTTTCAGAACATGAAGGAATATTTTTCCCTGTTTGTCGCCCTTTGAACGTCTTTTAGCAATTGCAAAAGGCATGGAAACTCCCACAATGAACATGAAAAAAGGTTGAATGAGATCCCATGCATATAAACCATTCCAGTCGGCATGATCAAGTTGCCTGTTAAGACCCGCGACAAATTCACCACCAAGATTACTGCCTGCAATTATATGTACAACGTTAGTGATTCCGGTTGCCAGCATGAACATTGTGAATCCCCTGAAGAAGTCAATTGAGAGGATTCTGTTCTGTTCCTGATCGAGCCTTACCCCGCTTTCCATACTTTTCAGATCTTAATAAAGAGCTTGTTCCTGAACAACCAGTAGGAGATGTACCAGAGGGCGGCCCATGTCATCAGACTTGCAATTATCGCAGCAGTGATCTCGCCTGCCCAAGAGAAGAATGAATTCGCGAAAGGAATGAAGAACCTTCTGATAACCTCAGCTCCACCTACTGAGAAAAGAAGGTAGATGAAGATACAGTTCATTCCGACGATTACGAAAAACCTTGATCCTTTCAGGAATTTTTTCTTAACATCAATAAGCCAGTAGCTGAAACAAAGAGCCAGTATCGCCCATCCGGCGCTGGCAAATACGAAGGAGGACGTAGCAATTTTCTTGATGACCGGAGTTATATGCAACAGATCGAGACCAAATCCGATGACAAGACCTGCAATGCCGCAGATTATCATTATCCGGATCTTATCCTTTGCCTGTTTGTCACTCTTCAGAAGACGTCCGAATAAAACTCCCCAAACAGTATGTGCGATCGTAGGGAAAGCATTTATAGATGCCCATATACTTGCTTTGTCAACACCTTCAATTTTGTTGTTGGTCCATGCGCCGAGGTTTTCATATGGAACCCATGGATGATTAAAGCCTTCAACAGGAAAAAATCTGTACGCCAGATCCACAATAAGCAGGATGGCCAGAGAAAAAGAAATCTGGAATGCCGGACTTTTTTTCATAATGAGGAATGCGACCAGGTAAGTGACCGACAGCTGAGCCAGTACATTCTGTAATCTGAATACAATATGGCCCGGTTCCATACAATATAAAGCCCATCCGAAAAAGAGCAGCAAACCGGAACGTTTAAGTGCATGCAGAAGAATCTTCCTGTCGCTGTCCCCTTTCTTTTTCCTGTTAGCTACAGCAAATGGAATAGCCACACCAACAATGAACATGAAAAATGGTTGGATCAGATCCCAGAAATGAAGCCCGTTCCATTCATGATGGCTGAGCTGAGTCCCAAGAAATGTTGCTATGCTGCTTCCCTGAATTGCCTGAATATGGCTGAACAGTTCAGTGCTCTCGCCCATGAGCAGAAACATTGTAAAGCCCCTGAAAAAGTCAACAGACAGGATCCTTTCCTGTTCCTGATTGAATTGAATCGGGTTTGTCATATATTTATTAGGTTAATTATGTTTTGAGTATTTACAAACTGATGTATACTGGGTATCAATATAATATTATCATTTTCGTTTCCATTCAAAACAAAAATATAATATTATTATTCATTTCAAATACAATTAAATGAATATTTTCCAGATTAAAATAAGGAAATGAAATGTTGAAATACAAGTGATTGGGAGGTTCACATTCCTGATCAGTACCTGTCTGACTGTTTATCTTTTTGTCTGCAGTAGATTTTTCAATCACCTTTCTTCATCAGGCTTGCCGGCAACATGAATCATTTAGGCAACGCTTCCCTGCTCACGGGAGGTTCTTTGCCTGAATGTACTTCCAGAAGCCTTCCGAATGTTTCTTGTATTGCTTTTAACATTTCGGGATAAGGTCTGTCGGTGACATCAAGTATTCCGATGTTATAATTCTCTCCGTCAAATCTTCCGGTTGAAGGCTGGTCGATCCATTGAAACCAGTGTGTTCCAATTACCGCCGGATGTGCCGCAGCATTTTCAACATAATATCTGTATGCGACTGCTCTTTCATCCGGATCTCTTGTCTGGACAAGTCCGGGAGCAAGTCCCCTCCTCGGTATCCCGAAATGAAATTCCCCTATGATAACCGGCAGTCCGGTAAGTTCGTATAAATGCTGTACGACGTCATGGTTTACCGAATAGCCGTAATGATTGATACTGAAAACATTAAAATGTGTTTTGCATAGTTTTGTTATTTCGTCTGAAGGGGGATCGCTGAAGCGGAGTCCGAGGTTAAGATGATCCGGATCGTATTTCTTTATAGCCTTGCAGACCACTGTCAGAAATCTGTCGAATGTAGCGGAAGCAAATTTCTTTCGTTTCTCAGGGGTATCACCGTCAGCCAGGAATTTTCGGAGCGCCTCTTTTATCGGAGATTCTTCCCCGTTGAGGATGGTTTCTGCCAGTTCGGTCTCACGTCCCGGCCAGGCTGGTTCGTTACCTATGAAATATCCGAGCAGCCATGGGTCTTTCAGATGAGGCAGACATTGCTTCGCAGCGGCGCTGTCAACAATTGCTTCATAATTTTGTGAATAGACGTCTGGCATACCCATTTTCCCATTTTCTATTCCCCAGCCTTCAAGCGTGGCTACATAAGCTTTTTTATGGTTATTTCCCAAAGCCGGATCTGACCAGTTCCCTACAGTATTTATGCCCCACGCTTCCATTCGCCGGTTTGAGAGCTCGATCCATTTTTCATGCCAGTTGTCTCCGAACCTTCTGGTAAGGTTCCAGGTATAATATGAAACAACAGGAGATTTAGTCTTATGCTTACCATTCTCGTAATCAATGGCATCCGGTGGAAGTTTCCTGAATATATATTCCCTGCCCTTCAGCCTGGCAAGATCAGTACCGGGTTCGATACAACAGCTCCCGTTCGAATAGAACAGGTAACCTTCAGGATCAATAAACCACCATTTCCCGTCTATTTTTTCAACATGAAAGAAGCCTGTCTGTTTTGATTTTGCTTTTTTAAATCCTCCGAATTGCGAAATGTCCGGGTTCTTCCTGTTAAGTGACATTTCTTCTTCCGTCCATGCTTTTTTAAGTTCTTCCAGGCTAATGGCTTTTCCCGGCCAGTCGCAGTTTATCCATTGTCCGAATTCGTCTACAAGAGGAACATCTGTAAAAATCGTATCTTCCGCGTTATTGGTGAGCCTGAAATTACGAAGCTGAAGGGAAGGGGAACCGACAGGTTTTTCCATTGAAACTCCGAGAGAATCGATAGAGGTGACCGGTCCCACATTTCTTGTGAACCCTATCCAGCAGCCTGCCAGAGGTGTCTTCCATATCGATGCCTGGTCAATGCCTTCGGTGTTCATCTTCTGAAAGTGGATAATCGGGATTGAAGCTCTGACCCACACTCCCATGAAAGGCAGGATTTCAAGTTGTCTTTTGCCACCTGCATCGTGAAGGCTTAGAACAAATTTCTGGGTTGTTCCTGAATTGAATTCAAATGTCAGGTAACGATATGATGACCAGTCGGAGGGAAGCTCTTTGTTAATCACACTGATCTTCCAGTTTTTTTCAGAATACGCGCCTTCAAACCTTACAGTAAGAGGTTTCTTGCTTTCTGAGCATGAAAACAGGATAGCAGCAATCGCTGTTATGACCGGCAGAAAATTGTGCTTCATGGGAATATTATATCGGTTAAATAAGATCAGCAGAAGGTTATTCCGGCTGATTTTGCTATCGCTCTGACATTGGTGGCAGCCTGTTTGTATTCTTCCGGAGTCTTAAGGTGTTCCAGCATAAGGGGAACATTCTTCAGCTTGCTGAGTTCTGTAAGGTAAACTGGGTAATCAAGCTTCCCAGTCCCGATAATTACCTCGTCAAGGTGAACCGTAAGGTTGTTTCCGAGCAGTATATCCTTTGCGTGGCAGTTTTTGATATATGGACCAAGTTTTTCAAAGCACTCTTTAATAAAGGCGCCGGTATTGTAATATCTTCTGGGTGAGTTGATCATGTTCACCGGGTCAAGGTGAGCGGCAAGCGCTTTTCTGTCAATAGCTTTTATCAGTTCGAGATATGAGTCAGGTGAATCAGGAAATGCCCATGGCATTGTTTCGAGTGTAAAGAAAGTACGGACAGGTTTGATTTCATCGATAATTTCCCTGGTTACCGCGACAATCATCCCGAATGTTTCTTTAGAAAAGTTGTCAGGGTCGGGGCCATCCCATTTTGGTCCCCTGGATCCGGTTATATTGACACAGCAACCGGCGCCAATCTGGTCGGCGAGGGCCAGGGCTTCCTTGCATTTTTTTATTGCATCTTTTCTCTCCTTTTCATCCCTGCTGATCGGATTGCTCCATGCGCCTACTTCCGAGATTATGATACCTGCATCTTTTGCAGCTTTTTCAAATGCCCTGATAGTCTGTACATCGGCTCCCGGCTGCACAGGACAATAAGCAGCGCTGTATCCTTCCGCCCTGATGGCTTTGATCCAGTCGCCGGGATCCCTGAGATCTCCGAAAACAGGGCCGCCGAGACGCACGCAATTACCGGCAGGAGCCACTCCGGCGCTGAGACGGTTCATGGTAAACAGTGCAGCAGCACCGGTAACTGATAGCCTGGTAAAGTTCCTTCTTGAAAGCTTGTTTTTCATTGGGGTGAATTATTATATAATCAGTCAGTTATTTGTCATCGGCAAAAAAACGTCCGATTTTCTTCATGATCTCTTTTTTTACTTCTAGCACATCCATAATACCTTCGTGCCTGTAAACGATTTCGCCTCCCGGGGCAACGAGTAGTGTATAAGGCAATGCACCGGCCCAGTTTTTATCGACTGCCTCAATAAGCGCATACTTGTCATCTGCCGGATAAAGATAATTTTTTGTAGCTGCTTTCTTTTCCTTCAGGAATTCAAGCACTTTATCCTTCTTTTTTATACCATCGGTGCTGATTGAAACAAATTCAAAATCCCGGGCTCCATACATGCGCTGCATGGTCACAAATTCCGGAAATTCGATCACACATGGTCCGCACCAGGTGGCCCATAGATTTATAAGCCGGTATTTCCCGGATTTATTTGCCATAATCTCTTTAACAGAACTTATATCGGCAACAGTAAGCTCAACAGGTTTGTTGTTCCAGTCCGTATCGAGCTTGTTCCTCCATTCTGCTTTGCTGGCCCACTTAATTGAACATCCGAATGTTTTCGTCTTTTCCACCGGTACCGGTTTGTTGTCAAGCAGTGCGACGATCGCATTCCTTGCATTATGCTCGGTGGACTTCTGATAGGGATTTTCCATCTCATCTATTCTGCCGCAGTACCTCAGTTTCCTCTGGTTGTCAAAGATGAAGGTATGCGGAGTGGTAGTGGGTCCGTATGCTATTGCTGTTTCCTGTTTGTCCCCGTCGTATAGGTAAGGCATCGGGAATTTCTTATCACTTGCCCTGATCTTCATCTCATCAAATGAGTCTCCCAGATCACTGTAGCCTATTTCCTCAAGACATACAGCCTTGGGGCTGTTGGGCGATATCAGCACGAATTCAACCCCCTTCGGATGGAATTCATTGTAAAGCTGTATAATACGATCTTCATAAGCCTGGGCTGTGGGGCAGTGATCGGCTGTAAATATAATTACCAGTATTTTCCCTGCTTTGAAGCTGTTAAGCGTATATGTTTTTCCATCAACACCGGGGAGGGTAAAGGCTGGGGCAGAAGCGCCAATTTCAAGCGTTTTATGATCTTCAGCTTTTATAATGGGCGAACAGATAATTAATCCCGCCATTATCATAATTCCGGAAATGATCAGTTTCTTTTTCATCATAAACATATATATATTATTGTTTGATTCTGACCGGCTTGCAATGGTTGCTACCCATCATGTAAAATTTGCAGGCATCTGGTCAATATTGAATGTCCGGAGGTAAAGATATAAAAGTTTATCACTTTTTTGTAAAACTGATTTACAAACATTTCTGCTATGTTCCTGGATTCAGTGATGAGGTTTCTTTTTTATTTATGCCTGAGATTCAGGGCATACATCCGGGAATCTGAAAATGATGGATAGTCGTAGGCTAATCGGTTACTATTTCACCCATCTGTATGACCTCAAAATCTGAACCTTTCACTGCATTTAGTTCATGCAGGTCGTCATTATCCCATCTGTCATCAGGGGCGCCTGAGATGAACAGGTCCGATCCGACATCAGTAAGTATAAGTCCATAATTTTTCATTGCAGTCAATATCACCTGGTTTGTTGCGGAGAAACCTGAAATGTCGAACGTTTTCTTCAACCTGATACGTATCCCCATCGGCACAGGTGTGGCAGGATCAGAATTGTTGCCGTTTATAAGGTGACTGGCCGGGGCAGTATAGGCCTTTGATATCTTGTTTTTGTTCAGTGTGAACCTGATCGCGTGATCGATTGTACCTTTTGCTACCTCATCGTAACGTACCAATAAGGGCAGAATTGGCATCCCTCCAGCGTCAGCGGATGTCCATCCAGCCGTTCGTGCAGCATTTGTTTTAAGATGCCACATGGCTCCGCTTGAAGCTTCCCAGGATGCTGACCCGTGTGACGCGTTATATAATTCATATAATATCCTGTTATCGATGTCAGCACAGAGCACATGGCTGTCGCCTGTCCCGTTTCCTTCCACCGGAGCGCTTACCGGTATGGGATAGGGACCCGGATCGCTTTCGTTTCCATAATTATCATCATAATCGTTTCCTCGGAATGTAACCGGCAGCGGTGACTGGTCTTTGCATACAAGAATGAACGGGATGCCGATAGGCAGACCTTCATATAATCCGCTGCCAAAATCAGCATGCAACGATGGAGATCCGATAAGTGATATTATGGCCCCTGAACGGGGATCGACTACAGCATCGGCAATGTTCCTGTTAACCGGATTGTCTGAAGGAAAGATCTCAATATCCTCAAGGACAGCCTTGTCCGACACTATGCAATTGACTATCCCTCCATTGGAGCCATCCTCCTTTTTATCTGAACATCCGGCAAGTAACGAAACGAAAAGTAAAACTTTCCCGATTGGAATCCGGAATTTGCCTGTTTTATCCTTTTTCATGCCAGGATAGTGAATTAGTTTTCCGATTAATAAAGCATATCTTTTTTAAGGGTTTTATTTTTCAGGGAAATGAACACAAACCTCAGGATGCATTGAATAAAGACGCAATTGTTTGCCGTCATCCACTATAATGGGACTTGATTTATTTTCTCTCAGGATAGGATTGTCCCGGAATTTCTTCCAGTGAACAAGATCTTCCGACATCACTACACAGGAGGTCCATTCATGCCAGTCTTTGAATTCTGTGGCATGATAGTAACCATAATATCTTCCCTTGTATTTTATTATCTGATCCATTGCTACTCCGAATTTGTCATATGATTCTGGTCCGGCAGTTACTACAGGATCATCCTGTTTGTTGGTCCAGGTCTTCATATCTGTTGATGTTGCCAGCCATATCCCTGTATCTTCGCGTTCGTAGAACAGATACCATATTCCGTTTTCAAACCAGACAGAAGGTGTTCCGAAAGCCCCTTTGCTCAGAGGACGGCCATCCGTATAGCGTATGTCGAGAGGTCCTTTTTCTTCCCATTTAATCTTGTCTGTTGAAGTGAGAATGTGGGCTGTATCGCCACGTCCCTCTGCAAACATGTAGTATGTTCCGTTGAATTTTGATACGCACATATCTTCCACCCAGCCGCTGCTGTGAACAGGATTATCTTTATACCTTGTCCATGTTATGCCATCTGTTGAGGTGGCAAGTCCAAGGTGTTTTTCAACAGACTCATCACCCTTGTACCCTGTATACCACAGATAATAGATACCATCTTCAAGAAGGATAAAACCACGTTCGCGGATCTTCTGGTCCCATGTATCGGTTCCGGTTCCCTTGAAGACAGGGTTGTTGTTCCAGGCTGTGAACCTTGTAAGTTCTGAGGGAAATATTGTCGTATCCGCAATGGAAGAAACCGGTCCTGATGAGGATCTGGATTTGCATGATACAAATAATAAAAAAATCAATAATAATTTACAGACTGATTTCATGGTAATTAGTGTTATTACTTCAGATCATTTGTGACCTGGTTCAGTTTAAGAGTAATAAAGTAAGCAAAATGGTTAACACGAAACAATATTTATCTGTGATTATGAACAATTTAGTTTCAGACATAACATAACGTTTATTCATTCGCAGACCGTTCAGGTTAATCGAGAAACATAGTTGTCAATGCTGTATTATCTCCGGACGCCGGACCATGCCAGACACCTCCTCCGAAGGTAATAACGAATATTTTACCGGTGTCGTATGGATCCGGTTCCACTCTTTTTCCCCATTTGAAATCGTATCCTTTTATCTTCGACCAGGTTTCACCACTATCTGCTGATCTGTATGCTGAGCTGTTGAAGCCGCAGGCGTAATAAGTTTTACTCCTTGCATCGAAGGTTATGTCATGGATATGTTGATCGTAGGATAATACATTCTTCCATGTTCTCCCATTATCGGTTGTGACGAAGATTCCTCCTCCGGCATCGGGGCTAAAACGGCCGGGAGTGACCCTGCCCCAGGCTGAGAGCAGAAGCCTGTCGTTATTTTCAGTGTCTAAAGCCAGGCACATCGGACCATTTGTCCCTTCCGGCAGATTCATCCTCTTCCACGATTCTGCTCCGTCGTCTGATCTGTAAATCATCCCATCCATATCGTTACCTATGCTTCCGTTATCACTTCTTCTGCAGATAACAAGGAAGAGCGTTCCCTGCTTTTCATTCATGGTTATTCTCCAGGCGAAGGGTTCACGTCCTTCGATACCGTTGTTTTTTTTCTCCCATGATTTACCGTTATCGGTTGATTTGAATACCCCTTTCCCGAAGGCGCATGCATATAAAGTCCGGTTTCCGGGCTTACTGTTCGGATCGATAATTATATGAGTGATTGCAGCTTCCCCGATATCGCCGCTTACAGGCTTCCAGCTTTTTCCGTCATCGGCTGTCATTACAATTCCTCCCTGATAGCCGGTGATACCATGTCTGCGCCACATTTTAGGTCGTGGAAGATCGTGTATATCGCTCATTGCTGCCCAGATTGTTCCTTTTACAGAAGGGTCGTAAGTTATCCAGTATGTACTGTTGATCCAGTTATTTGGTATGCCGTTATCATTTCCTGTAGCGGACCAGGAAACACAACTGTCATTGCTTGATAAAAGCCCTATATCGGTGTTTGCCATTAATACATGGCCCTGATCAAATGGATCTGCTGCCAGCATATAACCGGTTGTGACTTCCAGGCCGGTGGAGATCCAGCCTCCTCCTTCTTTCCTGACAGAGTAGAGCTGATTCCATGCCCGGCCGCCATCGCGTGTACCGATAGCTCTTCCAAAATCTGTGGTATAGCAGATATTGGGATCGGAAGGAGCAACCGCTATAGCAAACGGGTTTTCACCCCAGCCAGGTCCGAACTTCTCATCGATCCATCCTTTTTCATAATTTGGAGTATAACCGGTCGTTCCTGAGGTCAGCTTATCTTTCCATGCAAGCGTCCAGCTTTTACCGTAATCCCTGCTGACTGCAACTCCAAGACATAATGTATCCTTTGCTGTACGGAGGTCCCTGAACGAAACATAAAGTGTTGAAGGATGACCTGAGCAGGTGGCAATTGTTCTATATTCAGGAGGCTCTCCTTCCTCTTTCTGAAAATTCAAAAGCCCCGCCTGTCTGTTCTCCCATGTTTTGCCTCCGTCGCCCGAAAAATAGATACCGGATTTATCGCCTTCCGGATTAAAATACGATTTGCCGGAGATCGCATAGAGGATAAGTCTTTTCTTTTCATTATCATATCCTGCTGCATAGCTGGTCATCTTTTTTATACCCTTGGGGCAGGCAAGAATTTGCCACTGTCCTTTTTCCCTGGTCAGAACTGATTTTGGACCGGTAAGATAAATTGTCCTGTCTCCGGCCGGGGACGATGGATCTATAAATATTTTGCTTATTTCTTCTTCAATATCCTTATTCTTTTTCCAGCTTTTCCCATAGTCGGAAGATGAGATCAGTGCGACTTTCCTGTCAGCGCTTATTACTGCGAACAGGTTTTGTTTCAATTCAGGATCAACAGCCATGGACAGAACTTCAGTTTCTGTAGAATCCTTTGTAACTATCATCTCTTCCGCATGATCTCCTTTGCTTACCAATCCTGTAACCTGATCAGGAACAGGATAGACCAGGTGCCATGTTTTTCCACGATCCGTGGTCCTGAACAAGCCAACAGATCCGGCATAAACCACTTCTGGATCGGAAGGATCGAAAGAAAAGAACCGTACAGGCGAATGAAGAGAGAACATTCTCCACGATTTGCCTCCGTTTTCTGTGCAGTATGAACCTGTCATATCGCATGCAACATAAGCATAATCCGGATCAGCAGGACTCACAGCAGGATTGAACATGGCGCCTCCTCCTCCGGGCCCTGTCCTTTCCCAGCGGACTGAATGGTCTGAAGGTCTTTTTTCATTGGTACTGCTGCATGCAACAAGGACTGAAATTACCAGAATGAGAGAACATCCGGTAAGGCTGGATAATTTGGTCATGTGGTAATATTTAGTTAAAATTCAGATATTGCTGTCCGGAATTTTTATCAATCACGGAAAGGTCGTAAAAGATAATGTTTTTACATTTGGGAAAGAGATATTAGTGTTGATTATTTTATAATTTTCAATCAGCTATATCCCTTTTAATTTTCTGATAAATAATGTAATCTTGTATATGATAAAAACGAAAGATAACATAGAAGCAGCCAGTCTGGCCCCGCTGTTAAGCAAATTCTGGCTTCTTTCCGCCAGTAAAATCAGGCTGATCGAATCCCGTTATGATTGTACCAAGGGATCACCGGTATTTACTGTGGGAGGCGTGTATACCACAAGGGGATGGACCGAGTGGACTCAGGGATTTCAGTATGGTTCGCAGTTATTGCAGTTTGATGCAACCGGAGATTCATATTTCCTCGGGTCCGCAAAACAGGAAATTGTAAAGAAGATGGCTCCGCATATCAGCCATACCGGTGTACATGATCATGGATTTAACAATGTAAGCACATACGGGAACCTTCTGCGACTGATGAATGAAGGCCGTATCCCATTCAACGAGTGGGAGAAGAATTTTTACGAGTTGGCTCTCAGGATCTCGGGCGCTGTGCAGGCATCAAGGTGGACGGTCATAAAGAACGGCGGTTTCATCCATTCCTTCAATGGTCCTCACTCACTTTTTGTCGACACCATCAGATCCGTGAGAGCGTTGATTGTAAGTCATATGCTCGGACATGTATTACAGGGAGAAGGCGACATAAAGATCGATTTGCTCGGAAGAGCGTTTCAACATATGAAGGCAACTGCAGATTATTCGGTGTTCTATGGTGAAGGCAGGGATATTTATGATGTCAGGGGAAGAACCGCTCATGAAAGTATTTTCAATGTAAAGGATGGTAATTACCGGTGCCCGGGAACACAGCAGGGTTATTCGGGATTCAGCACCTGGACAAGAGGTCTGGCCTGGGCTATGTGCGGTTTTGCGGAACAGCTTGAATGGATAAGCGAAGCGAAAAAGGATGACATTGCCGGGTACGGAACTCCGGAGGAACTCACCGGTTACATTCTGAAAGCAGCCAGGGCAACATGTGATTTTTACATTGAAAATACTCCGGTCGACGGAGTTCCTTACTGGGATACCGGCGCGCCAGGATTGGACAAGCTCGGATCTTACCTGGACAGAGCGTCCGATCCTTTCAATGAATATGAGCCTGTTGATAGTTCTGCTGCTGCAATTGCTGCCCAGGGATTACTCAGGCTTGGCAATTACCTTAAGTTAAATGATGAACCTGGGCAGGGTGAAAAGTACTGGAACGCAGGATTACAGGTTATGGAGACACTCCTCGGAGAGCCATATATTAGTACAGATCCTGATCATCAGGGGCTGCTGCTTCATTCTGTCTATCACCGTCCCAACGGATGGGATTACATATCTGAAGGAAACAAAGTTCCAAACGGAGAGTCGAGCATGTGGGGAGATTACCATATAAGGGAAGCTTGTCTTTACCTTCAGAGAATTATCAATAACGACACTTACCATACTTATTTCAACTGTGTGAAATGAAAGAACCAAGCAAGGCCGGGATGTCACGTCTGTGCCTACATACCATAACAACAAAGCCCTGGGATATTGAAAAAGCCGCATCAGAATATGCTGCTGCAGGTGTAAAAGGAATTACTGTGTGGAGGGATACACTGGCAGACCGCGATATAAAAAAGACCGGCGACATGATAAGATCCCGGGGGCTCCGGATAGTTTCTCTTTGTCGCGGAGGTTTTTTCCCGTCAACGGACAAGGGAAAAAGGAAGGCTGCCATTGAAGATAACAGGAAGGCAATAGAGGAGGCTCACAGCCTAGGCACTGATAAGATAGTTCTGGTATGCGGAGCTGATCCGGCTCAATCACTTGAAGACTCAAGAGAACAGATCAGTGATGGTATAGCGGCTGTTCTTCCCGATGCAGCAGCAGCAGGCGTGAAACTTGCGATTGAACCGCTTCATCCGATGTTCGCAGATACCAGATCGGCAATCAACACTCTTTCACAGGCAAATGATCTGGCTGAAAAGCTGGATTCCCCCTATGTCGGGGTCGCTGTCGATGTATACCATCTGTGGTGGGATCCGGCGCTTGAAGATGAGATTAAAAGATGTGGCAGTATCAATAAGCTGCTGGCATTTCATATCTGCGACTGGAAATCACCCACTGTCGATATGCTTAACGACAGAGGACTGATGGGTGAAGGATGTATTCCTCTCAGAAAAATACGATCATGGGTGGAAGAGGCTGGTTTTAATAGTTTTATCGAAGTTGAAATATTCTCAAATATTTACTGGAAGAGTGATCAGTCGGAATTTCTGAAGAAAGTAGTTAAAGCATATAATGAATTTGCATAATACAAGATAAGATGAAACAGCACAATGTCGGGATTATAATGAATGGTGTAACGGGCCGGATGGGCACCAACCAGCACCTGTTAAGATCAATTAATGAGATTATAAAGCAGGGAGGAGTAAAGACAGGAAGCGGAGAGACCATTATGCCAGATCCGGTCCTGGTCGGAAGGGATGAGAACAAGCTCAGAAAACTTTGCGAAATGACTGGTATCAGTAAGATGAGCACAGATCTCGACGCTGTTCTGAAAGATCCGTCCTTTTCAGTCTATTTCGATGCACAGACTACCGGCAGGAGGGCTGAAGGAGTAAAAAAAGCTGTAAAGGCCGGCAAGCATATTTATTGTGAAAAACCGATCGCTGTCAGTACTGATGTGGCGATGGATCTTTATAAAATGTGCAGGGATGCCGGACTTAAAAACGGCGTAGTGCAGGATAAACTCTGGCTTCCCGGTATTGTCAAGATTAAACGGCTCATTCAACAGGGATTTTTTGGTGAGATATTATCAGTCAGGGGTGAATTCGGATACTGGGTCTTCGAAGGAGATTCAATTGCCGCGCAGCGTCCGTCATGGAATTACAGGAAAGAGGATGACGGGGGCATCATTGTTGACATGTTATGCCACTGGAGGTACGTTCTCGATAATGTATTCGGCAAGGTAAGATCTGTTTCTTGCCTGGGCGCAACACACATTCCTGAGAGGGTCGACGAGAACGGAAAAACCTATAAGTGCACTGCTGATGATTCAGCTTATGCTACATTTGAGCTGGAAGGCGGAGTTATTGCTCATTTCAATTCTTCATGGACTGTCAGGGTAAGGCGTGATGATCTTCTAACGCTTCAGGTTGACGGTACTAAGGGTTCAGCTGTGGCCGGGCTGAGGGAATGCTATATTCAGCATTACGGAAACACACCGAAACCGGTCTGGAATCCGGATATTCCGCAACCAATAGATTTCTATGCAGGGTGGTCAAAAGTCCCGGAACAGGAGAATTACGACAACGCTTTCAAAGCGCAATGGGAGCTTTTCCTGAAACATGTTGTAAAAGATGAGCAGTTCCCGTGGGATCTGCGCGAAGGGGCCAAAGGAGTTCAGCTTGCCGAAAAAGGTCTCGAATCATGGGCTAAACGTTGCTGGATAGATATACCCGAACTTGAAAAATAATCTTATATCATGAAAACATCAAGAAGGAGCTTTATAACGAAATCGGTACTGTCAGCTGCTGCCCTTGGAGGTGGTGTTAATGTACTGGCAGACTCAGCTTTTGGCCGGAGTAACTTGCCTGCAGGCATGCCTGTTCCTGCAACAAAGGATCCGGACGCGTTTAAAATAAGTATTTTCTCCAAGCACCTTCAGTGGCTTGATTATAAGGGGATGGCAGAAGCGGTAGCCGAAATAGGTCTTGATGGTGTGGATCTCACCGTCAGGCCGCAGGGGCACGTCCTTCCGGAAAAGGTTGAACAGGATCTCCCGAAAGCAGTGGAAGCTGTAAACAAAGCAGGAAAAAAGGTCTATATGCTGGCTACAGCTATTGATAATCCTGACGATCCGGTTACTGAAAAGATCCTCAGGACTGCCGGTTCACTGGGAATTAAGCACTACAGGATGGGTTGGGGCCATTATAATGACTCTAAAAGCGTTGAGGAAAATATTGCATCCATGAAGGGGAAACTGGAGAAGCTGGCCAGGCTGAATGAAAAGTATAAAATATCGGGTGAATATCAGAATCATTCAGGAGTGGCTAGGGACGGTGTCTATTTCGGTGGCGCCATCTGGGATATTGCCGGGATTCTTAAAGACATCAACTCCCCGTGGCTGGGTTCGCAATATGACGTATACCATGCTTCTGTTGAGGGCGCCAATACCTGGCCGATCGGCTTCAGATTGATAAGCGGTTATATCAGATCGGTTGATATTAAAGATTTTACATTTATCAGGAAAGATGGTAAATGGACCAATGAAACCGTTCCTCTCGGAGAAGGCCAGGTCGATTTTAAAAAGTACTTCGGTTTGCTGAAACAATATGATATCCGTGTACCTGTTTCCCTCCATTTTGAATATCCTTTAGGAGGAGCTGAGAACGGTGCGGAAAAAATAACAATGAAACGTGAGGATGTCCTCTCCGCGATGTCGAAGGATGTGATAAAACTGAAAAGTTACCTTAAGGAAGCCGGTCTGATCTGATAATTCAGATCTTTTCCTCCTTCAGCCATCTGTCGAACCAGGCAAAAGCTTCTTTTTGCATACCGGTATCGAACTTATGTTCTCCGGGATAGAAGGAACATTTATACCTTTCCGGATGGTCTGCTTTTGAGTAGACCTCTCCGAGAATGCTGTCAGCGTTTTTCATCTCTGGAACAGTATACAGATCATCGTCGGTATCATTAAGTACGAGGGTGGGCAGCGGAACTCTGAGCCCAAGTATTTCCGGGAAGTTCAGTTCATTTGGAAGCACCGGTACATAGGTCATCCATGTATGTGTGAAAGATTTGCTTACTACAAAATCTTTCCAGGTTGTCATGAATCCCACGCAAACTGCGCATTTTATCCGGGGATCCTGACCAGCCATAAAGACGGTCCGCATTCCTCCACCCGAAAGTCCTCCGCATCCGATCCGGTTACTGTCAACATCCTTACGGGCAGAGAGGATGTCGAGGGCAATCCTGTCTTCAGCAAAGAACACACCCGGCCAGGTAGTCCCTGCACTGAAAAGTGATTTTGCCATTATTGATTCATGGTTTCCGGCCCATTGATTGTAAGCGGCAATATTTTTCGGATCCTCAGGATTATTGTCATTAAGCCCTTCCCTCAGATGTTCCGGCACATCGTTGAGCCAGACCCTTCTGCTTGCAAACGGAAAAGCATCGGAGACAAGTACCACATAACCTTTCTTTGCAATCTCGTTTGCCCATGCCTTTCCTCCATAATACAGCGTCTGGTGCTCAGCCATCAGGGGATGCTGGTCATTACCTGTGTGAGTTATTTTTCTGGTTCCGAAATATTTGTTTCCCCCGTGATCATGGAATGCCAGAATGCCAGGCAGTGGACCGTTGGCGCCTGCCGGTTTAAGTAAAATGGCATCGGTCGGCCGGCCATAAGGCAGCTTCCAGATCAGTTCCTCTATATGAAGCCCGTCATAGACATACTGTTTTTTCACAGTTACTTCAGGTGCTTTGCCGATATCAGGAATAGCCAGCCTTTCCTTTAACCGTCCGAGAGCTTTTTGCTTCCAGGCTGTCAGATCAGTGTATTCCCTGTTTCTGAATGAAAGTGTTGGCAACTTGTTTTCAGTAAGGGATGCAGCCCATTTGCCGTATGGTCCGATTATGCTTGTTTCGTTGTCGGTACTGTTCATATTTGGGATATAGTTTTCTGTTGACGTAAGAAAGGAGAATGGCATATCACCGCTTGGAGCGATTGTACCACCTGCTAACTTTGATCCGGCCAGCCCCAGGCCTGCCAGACCGGCATTTTTCAAAAAGGTTCTTCTGCTGTTTTTCATCGCTAAGGTTGAATATGAGCTGAATTTGACTATCTTTTCAAGGATGAATTTAGATAATTTTAGCAGAAATGAAAATACAATTGAAGTTTCTCAGAGCACTTTTTGTTTATTTGTTTATCCTGATAAGTCTTTCTCTTGCAGGACAGCCGTTTACATATGAGATTTTCAAAGATCCTCCTGTCACTTATTGGCCAAGACCGCTGTGGTTCTGGAACAATACAACCGTGACAGCCGAAGGTGTCACCGCACTGATGGAAGACATGCGCGATAAATGTGGATATGGCGGATTCGGGGTAATTCCGTTCGGAAAGGATTTCAGACCTGAATACCTTTCGGATGATTATTTTAAGATTTACGGGATCATGCTAAAAAAAGCGCGGGAACTTGGCTTAACAATAAGTCTTTATGACGAATTCGGCTTCCCGAGCGGCTCTGTCGGCGCCTTTGCTGAAGGAGATGATACTCCGAGATTTCAGAAGAAATACCCTGATCTGACTATACAGCGGCTTGATAAAACTGAAGAAGAGGTGAAAGGTCCTGTTGAATTTGTCAGAAAGTTGCCGGCCGGAAAATTCATGGGCGCAGTTGCCATGGCCGAACCTGGAATGAAGCGCTCAGATATCTCTGAATTTGTAAGGAATGACAGCTTAAGGTGGAAAGTACCCGCCGGAACCTGGAAGATAATGATCTTCAATTGTGTGATAGATGGCACACCCATTGTTGACTACCTTAATCCGGACGCTGTCAGGAAATTTACCGGGATGGTACATGATGTTTATTACAGCCATTTCAGGGAATATTTCGGTAAAGTAATCTATGGAACTTTTTATGACGAACCCTCAATGTTTCATGCTTCTTTCAGGATGTGGACCCCTGACTTCAACGAAAAATTCATAAAAAAGTACGGGTTCAGTCCTGTGAAGCTTTATCCTGCCATGTGGTACGATATCGGATCTGAAACAGCGTCAGCACGGAATTACCTGTTCGGATTCAGGGCCGACCTTTATGCCGGCGGATTCAACAGGGTGGTGGGAGAGTGGTCAAAGACACACGGGATAATGGCCACAGGTCATACTGCTCCGGAAGAGGTCCTTGTTCCGGCAAATTCAGCAGGCGATCTTATGAAGTCCTTTACCTACCTCGAAATACCTGGCATCGACAAAATAGGGGGTAGCCGGCCTGCTGAACGTTTTTATAAGCTGGTTAGTTCTGCCGCTAACAACTGGGACAAAAGGCTGGTAATGTCTGAAACTTACGGAGCTATGCCCGATTATAGTAAACCGGGAGACCTGACCTGGAACCAGATCGATTCAATTGCCATAGACCAGTATACCAAAGGGATCAACATGCTGATTCCCCATGCCTTCTGGTACGATAATACCAGGGTGACATACAAACCTGAATTATCGCACCGTAATCCGCTTTATGCCGACAGTCTGAAATATTTCACCCGTTTTCTCGGACGTCTCAACGTCCTGTTGCAGAGGGAAGGCCGGCATGTTGCTGACATAGCTGTTCTGTATCCTGTAAACACCCTTCTGGGTGAACACTATTTTTATACTGAAAACGGCCCTTCCAATATTGACGGACCTGCAGATCCGGCAAATACTTTTTATAAAAATGCAGTCAAATACATTGATTATATCGATATAGCCAACTGGCTCACAAATGAAGCCGGCAAGGATTACACCTTCCTTCATCCGGAGATCCTGGATGAAAGATGCAGCATTGGAGGGGGAAGACTTAAGCTTACCAATAAGATCAATAGTGAAGAATTCAGAATACTAATAGTGCCTTCATGCAGGTTAATGTCTGTCTCCAATCTTTCAAAGCTCGTGGAATTTTACAGGAAAGGAGGAACACTCATTTTCACCACCAGGCTGCCTGAGCTTGCTACTGAGCCTGGAAAGGACAAGGAGATCGCTTCCCTTATCAGATCTGTTTTTCCTGAAGGTGTAAAAGATGCAGATTTGACTGTTCATAATGCAACTGGTGGTAAAGCTTTTTTCATTCCTCATCCTGATGCTGAAAACATATGTGCCACGCTCGGGAAAAATGTAGATGATTTTGATGTCAGCTATCCGCGGATACCCAGCCTCCAGTATATACATAAAGTTCTGGATGGCAGAAATATTTACTATTTTGGCAATGTAGGAGGACATAGGATCAAGACTACCGCTGTTCTTCGGGGGAATATGGAATTTGACAGATGGGATCCTCATACAGGAGAAAAAGAACCTGCACACAACAATCCTGTGACCAGATCAGTTAATGCTGGTCCTTTTACAGGCGTGGAATTAAATCTTGAACCTTACCGTTCCTGCTTTTTTATTGAAAAACGATAGTTTCAGGCAGATAATACCTATGATAAGGGAGATTACCTGGCCAGCTTTTCAATGTCAGGCTGGAGAGCTTTAGCTATCCGCATCATCCCAAGGTCGTTGGGATGCACTCCGTCGACAGTTCCTTCGGAGTCATCGCCAATCAGCCCGTTTCCGCTCCTGTAATACAGGTTGCTTATACCGTCAGCTTTAAGTGTTTTGAAGGCGTGGCGCAGTTCTACCCTTTTCTTCTCGGTGTCAGACTGCTTTGGATCTTCAAGTCCCCTCACATAATAAAAGCCTTCGACAAGCAGGATCGGAACACCGGGTCTTTTCTCCCTCAGGAACTTTACAAGAGCCACCGCCCTGTCATAAATCAGCTCGGTACTGGTATTGGGATTGCAGTCAATTACATATAAAGAGGCATCCACTTCGCTCATGGCCTCAGCTACCGGGATATCAAATGTGCCATTCCCGCTGAATCCCATGTTGATTATCTGGCGGTCCAGCGCCCTTTCAATAATATTGGTAAATGCCATTCCCGGCCTTGAGGCGCAACCTCCCTGGGAAATACTGCTGCCATAATATACTACCGGCTTTTTATCGATCAGATAACCGGCGACCGGCTTAGTTAACTCAGCATCTGCATTGACACCTATAGAAAGCGAATCAACACCGTCGTATAAAGGAAGGTTCAGGAGATATTCCCTGTACTCCGGTTTATCTGTTGTTAGGAGAGTAAACTCATTTACCTTTCCCTTTACCCTTGCAGTGTTGACATACTTCCAGTGGTTATCAGTGAATGCATACAGATCCACGCCCTTTATTCCTGTGAGTGGCATATGATCCATCACATTATCAAACATTGCGGTCCATCTGACGACTATCTTTTTTGCATTTGATCTGAAACGGATTGAAATCCCGGCGGCATCCTGTCCAAGATCCCAGACATCTTTCCTGAGCTTCTTTTCATACGATGCAGGAAAACGGGTATAATTCTTTTCAGAATGGTATCTGCCGATAATTGTAAGAGACTGTCCATCTGTAAATTTCAGCGAATCAGCTTTGACCGTCTGCTGGCAATCTGCTTTATTAATTGCCACCGGCAGGATCAGAAGAATTACCGAAAGAATACTGAAAACAATCATTTTGTACTGTCTGGTTGCAGGAATAATATCCCTGCTGCTGTAGTTTTTTAAGGATTTTGTTTTCATTTGTTCATGCCATAAATCAGTTTATATGCTTTCTGCATCAGCCGGAAATGGTTCTCAGCGGGTATTGCACTTATCTCTTTTTCCAGGTCCGATGCTTTTTCATTTTCGTTATTCATGATAGCTATGAGCCATCTCGCTTTAGCGGATGAACTACCGGCAGCCAGGTTCCAGTTGCTGAGCGAATCCTGAACGGTTCTCCATCTCGTCAGAAGCTTTCCGGCTTCATCAGACATTCCCAGCCCCTGCATTGTTTTTAATCCTATATAGAGGCAGCAGGGATCCTGATCAGTAATAGTTGTACTGACAGTGAAGTCAGCTATCTTACGGCGGTAGCTCCCGGCTAATCTCTTGTCACCTAGCTTGTCATAGAAATAGACTGTAAGGAGATCCTGCATACGGGAATCGGGATCAAAGGGTCGGCCGGCTCCAAGATTCTCAGGCCATCTCCGGGAATAATATGTGAACCGGAGAGCTTCTTTTATTTTGCCTCTGTCAGCCGAAGCCAATGCCAGAGATATGCCGTTCTGTTCAAATATATCATGACATTCATGAGCTCCTTCCTGGGGAAGGATTTTTAATTTTGCCAGGATCCGGTCGCATTCGGCATATTTCCCCGTGTTGAGAAGCGCTTTTGCATAATCGGTGCCGATCACTGGGTTTGACGGAAACATGGTGAACGCAGTTTCCGCATTCTTCAATTCTTCGCTAAAAGCGCCGTTACTTCTCAGGAAAGTACCAAGATAATGCCAGGTTCTCCATTCTGATGGATCCATCTTCACCGCTGTCTCAAAGTCGCTGCAGGGGTGGCAATATGTTGAAGGAAGAGTTTTAAATAGTTCTCCCCGGCTAATATAAAAAGGTGCATAATCAGGAATGTCTCCGCAACGTTCAAAAAGCTCAGCCGTTTTATCATAATGATGCAGATGCCAGAAGATGAGCCCGAGGTAGTATTTGGATTTCCAGGAATCATTTTGTGAGACTGCCCATTCCAGTACCGGGATTGTTTCTCTCCTGTGTGGAAAAACAAGCCGGGGAGACATGCTGACCGCTTTATTCAGATAAGTCTCACTTTTTCCGGGATCGGCATTCCTTAACAGATAAGCGAGCCAGTAATAAACAACCGGATTTGCAGGGGCAGCTTCCAATACTCTGACAGTTTCCTGTCCGAGCCCCATATTATTATAGAAGGAAGCCAGTTCAAGATAAGTCTCATGTGGAAGTTCATTTCTTATTAATGAAGTGAAGTTCCGGAGCTTCTCATCATCAGGATCGGCGAGGTACATCTCAAACCTGGCAAAATGGCACAGAGGATCTTTCTCCAATAGTATATTCAGGCAGTCCTCTGCTTTTTTCGCCATGTTTAGCATTCTGTATGCGCATCCTAATATTTCGTATGCCTGGATATTCAGATTATTGTAATCCAGGGATTTGAGAGCAAATGTCGCCGCTTCGTTGAAGTCTTTTTGCTGCATTTTTAAACCGGCGATCTCAACATATGCTGCAGAACGGTATTCCATTGTACGGGCAGCCACACTGAAAGCCTCTTCAGCTTCAACAAGGTTCCCGGATATTCTTTTTATCATTCCGGTTATGAAATTACCGGCACCGTCATAGGTATTGTTTTCTGTGATTCTTCCTGCATAAAAAAGTGCAGAATCATATTCGGTCCGGCGGTAAAAGAGCTCGGCAACACGGTATAATGCTTCGTTATGGTCCGGAGCCGGCGAAAGGCATTTCCGGTAGTTTTCAAGAGCATTATCATAGTCACGCATGGCGTTCATATTTTCGGCCAGCCTGAAAAAGTGTTCAGGAGATGTAAAGTCACTGTGTCCGGATGATTTTGCAGGTCTGCCGGAAAGAAGAGCACTGCTGTCGGATGTCCATTCAAGGAGATCATATCCCAGCTTTACTGAAACCTTTCCTGACTTCTTTAAATCGATCGGGAGTTTCCTGCTGAAGATTTTCAGAGGTCTCAGGCTTACCTGTTCTGCATGTATTTGTTTTCCGTCTTCAAACAGGTACAGCGAATCATTTATCGCAGCATTCGGACTGATAATGATCTCAAGGGAATCATTGCCTTTAATGATATTCATAGCGCCGTATTCAGAAGCATCCGCAATGCCTTTTATTTTCAGAACAGGAAACCAGTATTCTGTTTTGGAATCGGTATAGTGAGGTCGCATTGAAAGCTGGTCAAAGGGGCTGTCATAGCCGCTTTCCCGGTTTGCCTGATTGAATTTCACCCCTGATTGTGCTTCAATATACTGTCCATCCTTATCAGTAAGCAGATTTTCCCAGATAGCTCCTTCGCGGGCAAGCGACCAGATCCATATTTTCTTCCCGGGGGCGTCGCTATACGGCGCTGAATGTGCAAATCCAAAGTCGTAATCATGCCAGTATCCGCCGAACCAGTCGGTGAAATATCCTGAAACATGGTATGATTTGCTGGCGCCGAAGTTATTGTTATTATACCAGGAAAGATCACGGCCTTCCCTGTCGACTGGCCATGGACTGACGGAGCCGTCATGTCCGATATAATAGTTTCCCGGGAAAAAGAACTGCAGGTTACCGGAAGCTTTGAAGCCTGCGTTTTCCCACGACAGATATGCATCGTGGAGGGGTGTGGGATTGTACCAGATGCTTTTTGTCTCAAAGAATGCCTTATCGGGCGGCAGAATGATATTCACTCTCCACTCTGTTTCCGATGCCAGGTCCAGTCCGCCTACCGTGCAGCTCACACTGCCATCAGGATTATTCCTGACAATGTAGTCGACCGGAGCTGCAGTCCATGGTGCATGTCCCAGATCGAGTCCGAAATTATGTTCAATACCACCGCTTGTCCATGGTCCTCTTATTCCTATCGCCCTGAATTTCATCACATGGTTCTGGTATATAAATTCCAGTCCGGTAGATTTTTCGGTAGCGCCCCATATCTTGCCGCCGACTTCAGGAAGGACCGTGACATTGATCAGATCGTTATCCAGAGCAATGACTTTCCAGTTCTGCCTGGTTCCTTTCTCAGTATATCCGTCAAATACATAATATGGATAGAATGGGGAGACTGTCGGACTGATGGCCATTACAGGCACCGGGTCCGGATCGGAATAGGGATATGTCAGGATTTTTTCTGATTCTTCCCTGATTGAAGCTGTCTGCCCGTTGATCACAGGCAGACAGATGGTCAAAGCCACGAAAAGTATACTATAGTGCGGTAGAAGCATAAATAAGCCGGTATATACCGAATTATCTGATCACATTCACCATAAGGCATGATGCATTGGTCCTGTCATGATAGATCCTCTGTGTTTCTTTCCGGAAATCCTCGGAGACAGCATGATAAATATCGGTAAACTTCTGGGGATTGATATCAACAAGAGGGAACCATGAGTTTTGAACCTGTATCATTATCCTGTGTCCTTTCCTGAAGCAATGCGAGATATCTGTAAGGTTATATTTAACTTCTGTTATCCGTCCGGGGATGAAGGGCTCCGGATCCTCGAAGCTGTTCCTGAATTTGCCTCTCATGACATCAGCCCGTATAAGCATCTGATATCCTCCCAGCCGGCTGTTCTGAGCATTCGGATCTGGTTCAGGATAGTTGTCAGGGTAGACATCTATGAGTTTCACTACATAATCTGCATCAGTGCCAGTGGTTGATACCTGCAGATCGGCAGTAACAGGACCTGCAAAGGTAATATCCTCAGTAAGCTCACCGGTCTCATAGACCATCACATCCGGTCTCATTGAGGCAAAGCGCTGATCGGCAATCATATATGCAGGAGTTCTGTCAAGATGAATACCTTCATAATAAGGTACAGGTTTTGATGGATCACTCACATATTCATCGTAGCTGTTATCGGTTTGAGGAGCCGAGAATGATAGTCCTCCTTTTTCCTGAAAGTAGAGTTTTTTCTGAACACTGGCTGAAGGAGGCCATTGATCGTATTTCCTCCATTTGTTTGATCCGGTCTCAAATATTATGGCTTCAGCAATTCCAGGATCCGGTTTGTCGTTAAGGTAGTGCTGGAAAAACGGGAATTCAACATTTTCCTGATACCATGTTCCAGACTGCTCGTCTGTTCTGATATCGCTGAAGATCTCAGATGCCTTTCCGTCCCATCCGGCTGTTCCGCCTGCCCAGCCGCCATGATACCATGGTCCCATGACAATACTGTTATAATTTCCGGTATTCTGTTTTTCCAGAGCTTCGTATGTATGAAGGGCTCCGAAGCAGTCTTCGGCATCGAAGAGGCCTCCCACAACAAGTGTGGCGGGCTTTATATTGTATAAATGAGTCCTGATGTTTCTCGCTTTCCAGAATGCGTCATATGTTCCATGACCCATGAGTTCATTCCAGAATTTCAGTGTATCTCCGAAATACTTTTCTACGGCTTTCCGGAGTGGTTCCACTCCCATGTAGAATTTGAAGCAATCGGTTGTATAGTATGTGAACGGTCTGGGAGCCTGATCGGGTTTGATCGGTTTTGGACGGGGAACGCCAAATCCTGCATAGAATGAAAAAGCATCCATCAGCATCAGGGCGCCATTGTGGTGAAAATCATCCCCGATAAACCAGTCGGTTACCGGCGCCTGCGGAGATACGGCTTTGACTGCAGGATGAGCTCCGGGAAGGGATGCGGAGGCATAGAATCCGGGGTATGAGATCCCGCACATACCTACCCTTCCATTATTGCAGGCTATGTTTTTTATTATCCATTCGACAGTGTCATAAGTGTCGGAACTCTCATCTATGTCTTTGTTGCTTTTCTTATTGTCAAGATGCGGACGGATATCAACGAAATCACCTTCGCTCATCCATCTTCCTCTGACATCCTGATATACGAAAATATATCCCTCCTTAACAAACAGCATCGATGGGGAAAGTCTCCCGGGAAAGTTGTCCTCACCGTACGGACTAAGTGAATATGGTGTGCGTATATACATAACAGGGTATTTCCGTGTCTGGTCTTTCGGAGTGTATATGGCCGTAAAAAGACTTTTCCCGTCACGCATCGGAATATACCTTTCGATTTTATTGTAGTGCTCCTTAATGTATGTTTTCCTGTCTCCCTGCTGAGCAATTCCGGGCAGTGTTAAAAAGAAAGAAAAGAGGACAATCAGCCCTCTTAAATTATTGCTTTTCATATTCTATTTCTTTAGATCCTGATATTTTATTCTCTTTTGCGACGATATTGCTGCTATTAGGACCGACATGAATGGCTACAGTCTGTTTTCCCTTTCCTGTGGACCTGATGGTATTGTTTGTTATTGTGATGTCGTGTGTGGATCCTCCAATATAGAATCCGCTTGCTTCCTTTTTGGTCCCGTTGTTCTCAATAGTGTTGTTGGTGAAAGTATTACGATGTCCGCTGTTCTGTTCATTCTCATCCCTGAAAAAAACTCCGTTATTTCCATTTTCATATATATGGTTATTTTCAAAGATATTATCAGTGTCTTTGTGGCCTATGGAGATGCCATTATCTCCGTTGGCATAGGAGGTATTATTTCTGAATATGCTATTCTGGACTCTCCAGCACAGGAAGATCCCATCGCCTTTATTATGATGGCTAATACAATTTTCGACAACAGAGTGATCCGAACCTGTACCGGGATGGAAACCCAGGCCATCGCCGTTTGTGACTTCACATCCTCTGACAGTTATTCTTTCGGTTATCTGCCAGCTGAATGAGTCTCCATTGAATTCATTCACTGAAACATTTTCAACCCGACAGTCTGAAGACTTATGTATGTAGACTCCGCCTCCGCGACAACCGTTAATATAATCGTTAGTCTTTTTATTGCCCTCGATTGCGAGATCTGCAATTTTTACGTTTTTAACTCCCACTGCTTCAATGATAGAGCATCCGTTGGTGATTGTTCCTCCATATTCAGCAATATAATCGAATACCGTTCGGTTATCGAAATAGATCACATTCTCCCTGATGTCTGTGATTATAGCTGTTGTAACATCCCAGCCCTGTGCATGATCGTCATCGAACAACTGAATACCCATCCCTATCTTGAAACCACTCACATCCTTTACAGCTGCCTTTTGCATTCCATAGTCCGCATCAATTGTAAAGCTTGTCCTGAATCCGTCACATTTTTTCAGTATTGTGTTTTTTCCTGAACCGATAAGAGCAGTATTATCGGGGATCCTGACCGGGCCGGTAATATCGAAAACGCCCGGATTCAGTTTCACGGTTCCCCCGCCTCTTGTTCTGATAGCATCAAGAGCTATCTGGATAGCTCCTGATGAGAATCCCGGAATATCTGCCCGCGGACCGCCGACAGTGATTATTTTTTCCGCGTATTTTATGTCCACCAGGCCGATTCCCTGTCCTGAAATCCGTGTTGCTGTCATTGTGCAAAACAGCATAATACTTAGAAATACAGCAGAATTCTTTTTCATGATCTTTGTCCTCGAAATTAGGTTTTTATTTAATTGTCTGATATTTAGTGTCTTTAAAATCTGAACTATTACTTTTTTCTTGTCTTGTTTATCATATTTCCCATCGCGATCCTTGCCATATCCCATTTCTGCGGATTGAAGCTCCAGATGTCAATATTTCCGATTGATCCAGGTCCGAAAGGCATTTTTAATATGCTGTTAACCACAGAGTCAGCCCGTTTTTTATTGCCATCGGTTTCCGCAAGCAGCCTCATATATTCATATTCCTGTACTCCGTCGCGCATCATTTTCAATCTGATTGACGGACAAGGCGAGTCCACCTCCGGCACAACACCCGGAGCATATATCAGCAACGCATTGCCATTCAGTTTTTTATATGTAAACTCAGAATCTTTTTCAGATTTGTCTTTTGAGGCATCCTTCCATGATTCAGGGTCATACCATCCGTTTATCCATCCGGCTCCTGCTCCCCAGCTGATCCAGGAATAAGTACCATACTTCCAGCAACTCCAACTGATAGCCCTGTCATTTACAAGTGGAAGATCAATGAAAGTTGAGCTGCCAACCCAGCTATTGATTTTACTCTCGTAGAGCATCGGACCATACAGCCATACTTTTATCCCGCTATCCTGATATTTCTTTATAGTTTCATGATCATATTCAATGGTATGCGATGCCCAGGAACTGATTGAATTTCTGACTATCTTCATAGCTTCCTCAGAATAGCTTCCGTCTATTCTGAAAGCAGCTTCAGGGTAGTATTCTTTAAATAGTTTTCCGTAATAAGCCATCCTGCTCCATGCTTCAGGAAAATATGATTCATCAAGGCCGTTAAGATAGACAGTTATTTCAGTTTTATCCGGATTGATGATCTTTGAAAGGTGATCACGCACCTCTTTTATACAGGAAACATAAAGATTCCTGTTTTCAGGATTCCTTTCCACATCCGGTTTGCCTGTATCCGGCCAGCCACGAGTGCCATGTTTCCCGTAAACATCAAATGGCAGGACAAAAGTTTCTATTGGTTCCCCGTAACCTGGTCCGTATTCGTATCCTGTTATATCAGTGAATGCCTTGCCGGAGAAATATTTGCCCAACCTTTCATCAAAGGTCCTCCAGCTGACAGTGATCTTACCTTCCGGAGATATCTTCAGTTCAGGATTATATGTAGGATCGAGCATTGAAATCCTGTTACGCTTAAGCAGCTGGTATATCTCAAGTTCCTTATCCTCAGGCATGCTTTTCATGAAGCCTTCGTGCTGCAGGCAGGCCCTGAACCGGTTTTCATTGGGAATTGCAAAATCCCAGACGAAAAGTTCAACAGGTATCGTTTTCTTTATGCCTCCGGCACTCAAGGTTATTTCACATTTATACATCCCGGCAGGGGCATCGGAACGGTTAAATGGAACATACTGATCGATCCATATAATCAGTGATTTCTGATCCGGAATACGGTTGTTGAAATCCGGAAGCCATAAAGGGTAAGTCCAGCGTGACCTAACCTCAGAAGAATCGGTTTGAATATAATTTAGAGGAATCAGGGCATCGGGGTACCAGCCGGTCCCGAGCGAAGCTTTCGGATATCCGGTACTTGGCGCTTTAACTTCAACCGACCATTCCAGGAAAAGTTCCGGTCTGATCTTTATTGTACCATCTTTACCGGTAAATTCAGGCATTTTTACCTGAATATCCCTGATAGTCCTGTCATCATTTTTTGTCAGTACGACCTGAAAAGACACGTATTCACCTCTGGCGGCATGAAGCGAGACCCCGGCGCCGTCAAATACTTGATTCTTCAGTAAAAATTCTTCATCAGCGGGAATAGTCTTGTCGTGAATACAGAAATGATTGTCAATTATCCGGCCGCTTACCGGATCAAGTCTGACGGAGGAGGGCAGAACAGAGACACTCCATCCGGATGAACTCTTTATGCTACTTACCGGATTACAGGTATATACAAGGACAGAAATAAGGAAAATATTGGCAAGTTTTTTCATATTTATTCAATCTGCCTGGCACCGACATACTTCCGGCATAATCAATTACCAAACCTAAAAATAAGAATTAAATTGACAAAACCACATAAATTGCTGCTATCTGATCCGGTGATATTACGATAAGCGCTTACAAGATAATATTCTCACCGCATCAATGGAGTGTGCAGCCCGGTTCTTCATTAGCATAAGGAAAATCGGCTTAATGTGTGAAAAAACTTTCAGAACAACACCCGAAATCTTTTCCTGTATTCTGTCGGAGTAACTCCTGTATATTTTTTAAACTGTTTGTTGAAATGACTGATATTGTTAAAACCACTATCCATGCAAATTTCTGTTATACTCAGGTCATGGTCCATCAAAAGCTTACACGCGAAATCGGTTTTAAGCTGATTTAGATATTCAAATAGAGTTATTCCCATCTTCATCTTAAAAAATCTGCATAGTGAACTCTCAGCCATATTTACCAGACCAGCCAGTTTTTTAAGATCCACCTCTTCACGGTAATTGATCATTAAATATTCATGAATGTCGGCAATACGCTTATTAATTGCTGAAAACCTTTTTTTTATATACTCATTACTTGCTAGTTGGATGTTGGTTTCACTCTGTCCTATTATGTTCATCAGATTAAAGAAATAAAGGATTCTGTCAAAACTTTTCAGATAGGGCAGCTGAAGCATCAATTCGCTTACTTCGTTAAGTGTCTGTCCAACTATCTGAATACCTCTTTCAGAGAGGGTCATTGCTTTTTCCACGTATCTGAATTCAGGAAGCGCCAATAACTGCGGTGACAGTACCTCTGAACTGAATTGCAGATATACCATCTCTAATGTCCTGCGGGAGAGGGTGCTTGCATCTTTTTCTGCAATCCATACATGAGGCAGATTATGACCAATGAATACAAGATCACCCGGCTGAAACTCTTCTATCGAATCACCAACTATCCTTTTTCCTGAACCTTCGGTAATGAAGCTTATCTCAAAATTATTATGGTAATGCCATTTGCACTTCTCAAGTGAATCCTGAAAGATGCCGATTAAGCATGATTCATTTTCCGTTATTAATAATTTCTCGAGTTGTGCCGGCATAGTGATAATGAATATACAAAAATACATAATTATGTTAAAATAGCATTGATGAAAGTATAAATTGATGTTGATGACAGCAAATGCAGATTCTAGATTTGCATTATTGGATAAACAGGAAATTGGTGATAACCGTTATGCTTAAGATTCTTGACAGGTTGTCTGAGGTTGTTGAATCAGGGAAAGTAGATGCGAGGTCAAACTATCCTTCCCACCTGAAGGGGTTTGACGGGGCGTGTGAAATTACTGATCGGGCTCTCAGGGATGGGCTTACTCCAAGACAGATCCTTTATGAAGCGCTTATTCCGGCAATGAACAGAGTTGGGGTAAGGTTTTCAGAAAAAGAAATCTTTGTTCCACAGATGCTTATGTCAGCGAAAGCCATGGGGGCTTGCCTTGTGAGGTTGAAACCGTTTTTCATTTCGGGTGAGTTGGAGAGAAGAGGGACATTTATCATAGGTACTGTTAAAGGAGATTTACATGACATAGGTAAAAATCTGGTTTCGATAATGATTGAAGGAGGCGGATGGAGGGTTCTTGATTTAGGTGTAGATGTGGATGCAGCCAGGATTTTACAAGCTATTAAAGAGAATCCCGGATCATCGGTAGGATTGTCTGCTTTGCTTACAACAACGCTGGATAGCATGAGGAATATAGTTGCCAGAATAAAAGAACGGTATCCTGATACACCTGTTTTGATTGGAGGCGCTCCTGTAAACGACAGATTCTGCAGGATGATAGGCGCTGATTATTATTCGCCAGACCCGCAGGGTGCAATTAACTATCTGTCAGGGATCAATGAACAAATTACTAAAACATTTTGATATGAGTACCAGCGAAAACATGAAGGCTTGGGTGAGTTCGGTGTTGAACTCGGAATACCGGCAGGCAATACCGATAATGACTCATCCGGGAATTGAATTGATCAGGAAGAGGGTTCTTGATGCTGTGACTGATTCATATACTCATTTTCAAGCTATTCAGGCTATGAATGATCTGTTCCCTGCAGCTGCATCGACAATTATTATGGATTTGACTGTGGAAGCAGAAGCATTTGGGAGTAAAATAAATTTCAGTGAAAATGAAGTGCCTTCAATATCGGCCAGACTGGTTAATGGAATTGAATCGATTGAAGCGCTGGAAATTCCAGGATTAAATAATGGAAGGATGAAGGAATACATAGAGGCGACCCGGTTATCTGCAGAAGCCATTCAGGATAAACCTGTGTTTGCCGGATGTATTGGTCCATTTTCTCTTGCAGGGCGCCTATTTGGAATGACAGATATTCTGACTGCAATTTATCTTGAGCCTGATTCAGTCTTAAAACTTCTCAGTAAGTGCACTGTTTTTCTGACATTGTATGCAACTGCATTTAAAGATGCAGGAGCGAACGGGATCGTTATTGCAGAGCCGGCTGCAGGTCTGCTGCCTCCGGAACTGTGTGATCAGTTCTCGTCAGATTTTGTCAGGAAAATTGTTGATTCTGTTCAGGATGATGATTTTCTGTCTATTCTGCATAACTGCGGAAGCGCCAATGCCTTAATACCATCCATGCTTGGGACAGGCGCCGGTGCACTCCATCTTGGTAATTCAACGGATATTGTAAGGGCATTGGATGAAATACCACCAGATATTCTCGTCCTTGGCAATCTTGATCCGGTTGGAGTATTTAAAAACGCCGATCCTAAAAACGTGGAAACGAAGACGCTCGCTCTCCTTGAGCAGACCAGAAGGTACAGGAATTTCATCATCTCATCAGGGTGCGACATACCTCCGGGAGTTCCCTTCTCGAATATCAAAGCTTTTTACAACGCGATAAATAAATACCACTGGTGTAGATTTGAATGCAGGCTGAATAATCGTCTTATCCGGGCCTGATAATGTGATTTGGCAGCATATTAAGAGTAGCGCCGGGAAATTCAGGAAATATATATATGCCGGCAGTTTGAAGAAATCTCATGCCGGATGACCGGTCAATCAGCATTTCAGTAATAAAATATTTGTAAAAATTCAGGACCATATCCAGCTTAATTTTTTATTATATTGTGAGACTTAAACCTTAATAACTTTGATGATGCCAATTACCGGAGATTTAACGAAACGGCCTGTTCAGGCGAGATGGATGACAGTTGGTACAATAGGTCTTTTCTTTTTCATCTTTGGATTTGTAACATGGCTCAATGGGATACTGATTCCTTACCTTAAAATCAGTTGCGAACTTAACCACTTTGAATCCTACCTGGTAGCGTTCTCATTCTATGTTGCCTACGTGATAATGGCTATACCTGCTTCATGGGTACTCAAGTGGACGGGTCTTAAAACCGGGATGATGCTGGGTTTATTCATAATGTCGGTCGGTGCAATATTGTTTGTTCCAGCCGCTATGACCAGGACTTATGGGATCTTTCTTACAGGATTGTTTATAATGGGGACGGGGCTGGCCATACTGCAGACTGCCGCCAATCCTTACATAACTATGCTCGGACCAATTGAGAGCGCAGCGCAGAGGATAAGCATTATGGGTATCTGCAATAAATCAGCTGGCATTATTGCCACTTTCCTGTTCGGAATGATGGCCCTGAAAGACGGCGATGCATTCATTCAGAGCCTGAATGGAATGGATGCTGTTCAGAGGGCGGCAGCGCTCGACGGCCTGGCTTCAAGGGTAGTAATTCCTTATATAGGGATGGCTGTTATACTGGTGGCTGTCGGAGTATTTGTCAAACTTTCGGGCTTGCCTGAGCTGGATCCGGACAAGGAGAATGCCGGTGGTGATGAGGGATATTACAGTAATCGTACATCCATTTTCCAGTTTCCGTTTTTGCTTCTGGGTGTTATCGCCATTTTCTGTGATGTCGGACTGGAGATCGTTGCAGGAGATACCATCATCAGTTATGGTCTGAGTCAGGGGATCCCCATATCCATAGCCAAGTATTTCACCTCTTTCACAATGGTTGCCATGATTATTGGCTATATAACAGGAGTGATATTGATTCCGAGATATATCTCACAGAGCACAGCGCTTAAGATATGTGCCATTCTGGGAATTATCTTCATAACAGCAGCGCTTGCATCGCCAAAGCTGATATCAGTTGTCTTTATCGCGTTACTTGGTCTGGCCAATTCCCTGATCTGGCCTTCAGTATGGCCACTCGCAATTGACGGGCTGGGACGTTTTACCCGAATCGGATCTTCGCTTCTTATAATGGGCAACCTCGGAGGCGCCCTCGTTCCTCTTCTTTACGGAAGACTCGCTGATGTTCTGAATCCTCAGCAGGCATACATGGTAGTAATTCCTTGTTATCTGTTCATTCTCTATTATGCACTATCAGGACATAAGATCGGAAAGAAGGTTGCGATTTAGCTTAAGCGGAGGAATACTTAAAAAAATCACCTGTAATAGATCAAATAAAAATCAAAAAACTATCTGAAATGGAAAAAGTAACCAGGCGAAGGTTCATACAGACAGGCACTATGGCAACGATAGGAATGGCAGTATTGCCTGGAACATCAAAAGCAGCACCGGAATCTCCAAAGAAAGTCCGGGTAGGTGTTGTAGGTACAGGTAACAGGGGTACAGGTCATGTTAATACATTGCTGAGTATTGACGGGGTGGAAATTGTATCTGTTTGTGATCTTTCCAAGGATAAAGCCGAAAATGCAGCATCGATATGTGAAAAAGCCGGAAGAACAAAACCCAGGGTATATGTAAAAGATGAGCTTACATACAGGGATATGCTGGAAAAAGAGAAGCTCGATGCCGTGATAATTGCAACTTACTGGGAATCTCATACTGCAATAGCGCTTCATGCAATGAAAAACGGCACTTATCCTGGAATAGAGGTGCCTGCTGCCCTTACTGTAGATGATGCCTGGAGTCTTGTTGAAACTTCACAGAAAACAGGTATCCCCTGCATGATGCTGGAAAACTGGAGTTTCAGACAGGATAATCTTGCAGCCCTCAATATGAAACGTCTGGGCATGTTCGGCGATATTGTGCATTGCCATTGTGCCCATTCGCATGATTGTATCGATCATTGGTTCTTTGACCATAATACAGGTGAGCAAAGATGGGCTGCCAAATATCTCCTTAATTATAACAGGGACCAGTATCCCACTCATGCTGTAGGACCAATCATAAGCTGGATGGATATAAACAGGGGCGATTCATTCACAGAGATCTATTCTACTGCCACTGCATCTAAGGGAATTAACGCGTATTTCAAAAGAGAATTCGGACCAGACCATCCTAATGCAAATCTTAAATACAGGCAGGGAGACATTGTGACTTCATTGCTTAAAACCAGGCTGGGTAAAACTCTGGTGATCAACTACGACATGCAGCTTCCCCGGCCTTACTCCAACAGATGGATGCTGCAGGGCACACTCGGGATTTATGATGAGGAAAAAAGTTCTATTTACCTGAGAAAATCCAGCCCGAATTATCATGAGTGGGAAGCTTGGAAACCTTATGAGGAGAAATTCAATCACAAATGGTGGAAGAATGAAGTATCCTCCTCATTATCCCATGGAGGAACTGATTTTGTAATGCTGACTCAGTTTGTAAATGCCGTAAGGGTAAAGGGACCAACTCCCATAGATGTTTATGATTCTGCTGTAATGACAGCAATTGTTGAACTTTCAGGGATATCTATCGAAAAGAACGCACCTGTACCCTTCCCTGATTTTACCAGGGGAGCATGGCAAACCAACAAACCGTATTTTGCCATGGATCAGACGGTCTGATCAGGAATTAAATATCCTGGTTAATTATTGTATTTCAGAGTATTGAATCGGATGATTACTCAATAATAATTACGGTCCTGTGATCCGGCATAATTGTCTTTTACAGGCTGTAATTATGTATGACTTAATTTTTAAATCGGATATGAAAGTAAAGTTTTGCAAAACCGAGGTGGAGTATCCAAGTGAGAAGCTGGGGGAGTTGCGTGATTCCAGCGATCTGCTCGGTAACAGGCTCGCTTTAAAGGACAGACTCCGGCACGATGGTTATCTTCTCCTAAGGAATTTCCTTGACAGGGAGATCGTACAGGGTGCCAGAAAAGTCATAGTTGAATATCTCGATGAAAAGAGCACCGTTATAAATGAAGAACAGGTGCATGAAATTGCTCTGCCCGTCCCGGGTAAAGAGGTCAGCGTTGCCGGACAGACTGAAATTACACATCATCCTTCTGTTCAGGCAGTTTATGAAGATAAAAAGCTTTTTGATTTTTTTGCCCTTCTTTTCGGTGAGGACGCGGTAGTATCTGACTATAAATGCCTCAGGATTGTTAGTAGAGGGAGTTTTACCGGTTGTCATTCTGATATTGTTTATATGGGAAAAAGTTCCCGGAGAATGAATTCAGTCTGGATACCTATCGGGGATGTTCCTGTTTACCAGGGAACACTCGCTATTTGCGAGGGATTGCATGATATGGAATCCTATTCCAGGATCATGAATGTTTACAGAGGAATTGATACCGGCAGAGGTAAGCTAAAAGACGGATGGCTCACGACCGATCCATATGAAATAACTGAGAAATTCGGAGGCAGATGGCTTACGACGGAATTCAATCCTGGGGATATCCTGATCTTCGGACCTTTCACCATGCATGCATCCACGGCTAATATGACTGAGCAATTCAGGATCAGCTGCGACATCAGGTTCCAGCCGGCCAGTGAGCCTCCTGATGACCGAATTGAAGAAAAATCAGCCAGGGACCAATATACCTGGGGAAACGATACAAGTCTTTAAAAGACACATTCAGAATAAAGGTATTACTTAGGTACATGATATTCCGGATTATAAAACTAAATAACAGCATATGATCAACATTGAAGCGAGCGTCTCCAAAGGGTGGCTGCATAAAAACGGAGGATTTATTTTTGATAATCAGTATTATATGGATCCGGTTCACAGATGGGAACAGGATACCCTGATCAATGCGTTTGTGAGGGAAAGATTTCCACGCTACGCGATATACAATATGGAAGCAAATCTCCTTCAGGCTAAATATGTAAGGGAGAATCATGTCCTTGTGGGAGCCATTCAGCCTAACATGATCCTTGCAACAATACTCGGAGCCAGGTTCTCTTTTTTTGAAGATAAGGATGCGGATGTTGCCGGGAGACCACTTGAGAATATTACAAGCGCTGCTGAACTTCCTCCGGTTTCAGCAATACTCGACCATGAACTCGTCAGGGATCTTGATGCCCAGATAAAACAGATCAGCAGCGCAAGGGCAGATCTTCGTGTCATTCCTCCGTTCTTCTGGGATGAATCAGGCAGGGCGACGATCCATGGGATAATAACTACTTCACTGAAACTCACCGGTGATAATATCATGACGACAATGATGTTCGATCCTGATCTGGCCCATGCGATCCATAAATGGATAGTGGAAGCATATATTGAACTGGTTGCTCATTTTTCTGTCACAGGTAACCTTCCTGTGACTTCAGTACATGTGGGTGAATGTGCCGGAACAATGATCTCATCGGAGCTTTATGATGAATTTGTGGTCCCCTATATAAGTATGCTGGGAGACAGGTTTGGAGCCGTGCGGCTTCATTCCTGCGGTATCTCCGATCATCTTATTGAATCGATGACTCATATCAGGAATCTTCAGATCATTGATACAGGTTCAGGGACTTCCATCGCGCGAATAAGAGAGCTGAAGGGGAAAGATTTTGTCATCCATATTGCTCCGCCAATGGAGTTGATGATGGGGGGCGTTCCTCAAAGCGATATTCTTAACTGGCTGGATAACACAATAAGGGAGAACAACGGTGGTCCGTTACAGATCGCGTATCATATCGAACCTGATTATGAGATCGGTAATTGTCTGGCTATGCATGATGAACTGGAAAGGAGTGGCCTGATCTCCAATTCGAGGTTATATTAAGCTTGCTTTTCGGATTAATCGGTTCTTTTAAATCTGAATTATAACTACCCGTCTGATGAAAGCTCTACCGGTTATTTTAATGGCGGTCCTGATTCTATCATGTTCAAGACCAGAAAAAGTATTATATCAGGATCTCACCCCGGCGGAATTCACAGCAAGGCTCCGAAAGTGCCCTGTTGCCTATCTTCCTCTGGGAACACTGGAATGGCACAGTTCCCACCTTCCTCTGGGATCTGATGGTCTGCAATCGCAGGGATTCTTTGAGAAGCTTGCTGAAGAGGCAGGAGGAATTGTTCTGCCCATGCTGTTCATAGGCCCTGATGGATACGATACTCTCATAAACGGTCATGAATATTATGGCATGGATTGCGGGAAGTTATTCAGTCCACAATGCGGATATGAAATACAGCAGTTACCGGGAAGCGCCTACTGGGTGCCTGATTCGACATTCGATAATATGATGAATGCCATAATGAAACAGCTCAGGAGAGCAGGTTTCAGGATTGTAGTGGCTCATGGTCACGGTCCTTCCACTAATTATATCGGTTCACATGCAGCTCAGTTTATGGACAGGTACGGGTTGCTAGTTATGAACTGCTGGGGCAATGATTCGGCCGATCTTTGTCTCCAGTGCGATCATGCCGGTGCAAATGAAACATCTCTGGTGATGTTTTTTCATCCCGATCTTGTTAAGATGAAAAATCTTCCTTCCGATACTACGCGATGGCCACTGGGAATGCTTGGTCGTGATCCGAGAAGGTATGCCAGCAGCCGCTATGGAAAGGAAATTGTTGACTTCGAGGTTAAAAAAATGAAGAAGATCATCCGGCAAAAGCTTTCAGAACTGAAATGAAAATATTCCGGTAAAATAACCTGACTATGCGTTATCTTTTCCTTCTCCTGCTGTTACCGGTGGTTCCGGTGATGGCTCAAAATGCAGTCATTCGTGAGGTCGAACGGCCTTTTACAACCTACCCCTATTCCGATCCTGATCCTGTTGCCAGAACAGGCAGGGTTTATCCGTATTTCCGGTTTGACGGATTTAAGAGTAAATCTGAAGTAAAAAATTGGAAAATGGTGGAACTTGAAAATGATTACATACGGCTGGCCGTAATGCCTGAGATGGGAGGTAAAGTGTGGGAAGCCATTGAGAAATCACAGAACTATCCGTTCGTTTTTTCAACTCATGTTGTAAAGTTCCGTGATATTTCCCTTCGTGATGCGTGGACCACAGGCGGCCTCGAATTCAACTTCGGTGATATTGGTCATGCAACCACAGCCTCTACCCCTGTGGATTATTTTACACGAACAAATCCTGACGGCAGTGTGAGCTGTTTTATCGGCGCCACTGAATGGGCATCCCGGACAACCTGGAGGATAGAGATCAGACTTGAGCCCGACAAGGCATGTTTTATCACTCCATTGGCTCATATGGCATATTTCGAGAGATACATTACTGATAACCGGGGAATCAAGAGACTATAAAGAGCTGGCATCCGCACTTCTCAGTGAGAATTTTAAGGACAGGGATAACAGTATAATCGAGATTTTCAGAGGTATTTTAAAATAACATTCTCCCGTCAGAATGCTGACAAGCAGTCATTCTGGCACGTGGGTTTCATTCAACTGACCAGGTAACAAGAATATCTGATCAGTTCAGATATTATGCTGATACAACCTGTTTTTTCCCGGATGATCTTTTATCAGGCTGTGATACCCGGCAAAAAAGATGATAATGGAACTCAATCCCAGAATAAATCCGGGAATGCAATATTTTATCAGGCTGTCGGCCTGGTATAAATGATCCATCAGATAAAAAATCGTTATCAGAAGAGCTGTAATACCAATAATCAGGTAGATATTGATCAGTCTGAACAAGATCCTGTCTTTCCGGTTATTTAGAAACGGCAGTAATTTTTTTCTCCTTGATAGTTTGGCTTTCATGATAGATTTTTATGTATAGAAACAATATGCTTAGTTTCAATTGTTAATGTGATACTATATCAGCCAATGAAGCGGCCGATTCCATAGACTGAATATGCATTATCCCAGTAGAGTTTTTTCAGCACTGACTGATCAAGACCGATCCCATCTATTTTCCAGTTGCCCTGAATTGGTGTCGGATGGTCGAACTGCCGGTCTTCCGACTGAAAGTATCTCCAGTGAATGTCATAGAATTTCCGGTCTTCCCCGAGGGTGAAATTCTTGCAGGGTCCGGCGCCCTGGACGTCGCATCCGTTCCAGTAAGCCAGATCGGTACCGAAAAGGATACGGTCCTGGTATTTCGTAAAGAATTCATGTCCTTCCTTTGCAGGATGTCTTCCAAGTTCACCTATCCTTGCAGCAGTATCGACAGACAGGTTGGGGAACTCATCAAGCCATTCGGATACTTTTTTAAGATTTTCAGAATATCCGGCGACGTGGACAGCAACGAATTTTACATTCCTGAATTTTCTGTAAACATTATTCGCCTGTCCGAACAATGTTTCGAGGGGAGGATATTTATTCCGGTCGGCAAATGACCATTCAGGGTGTAGTTTAAGTTCATCCCATCTTTCATTGGAAGGTTCCCATGGCTGAAAAAAGGCCACGGGGTCGCCTGTATGAAATGCAACAGGAATGCCAAGTTTTTCGGCTCTTTCCCAGATAGGAAACAGCCTTGGATCATCAATCGGGATCAGTTTTCCTTCATGATCCCTTGCCTCCAGTCCGAGCTGTTTCAGGTTTTTTAAGGCGATTGCGCCTGCTCTTACAGCCTTTTCAAGCATATCCGGGGCTTTGGAAAAGAACTCAGGATCAGTTTGTGCCAGCGACCAGTCGAATGTATAATGCAGCCCGAACCTGTTTTTATAGGGTTTTATTGCCTCGAGTATCTCATAAAATGCCTTGTCTCCTACATATTGGTCCGGATCGTCACCGGCAATCGATGCAACAATAACTCCGTATTTTATGCAGTTATCATCCATCACCTGGATAGCCTTTTGAATTTTAGGAGGGGTGACATGAATATGAGCATCAATCACTCTGCCTCCGGCCATTCTTGTATTCTTTCCTTCCCGTCCGGTATTGCAATCTGTCATTCCGGCAAGTGATATAGCTGCTGCTCCCATCGTTGTTTTTCTGATAAATTCTCTTCTGTTAATCATATCTGTTATCATTTTTCGCCCAGAGTTCCAAAGATATCCGATCTTCTGTCTTTTCTCCAGACCCCTTTCCATGTGCCTCTTCCTGCATTGCCTATCCAGTCCCATGGAGGATTAAAGTTCAGATCTATTGTTGCTGTCAGCATAGTACCTTGTGTTCCGCTTTCCTGCAAAATTTCACCGGCAGGATTAACAATCACACTGTGTCCGTCAAAGATGTTGGTTACAAAATAGACTCCGTTATCGATTGCTCTGGCCCTGGCAGTAATTTTCCAGGATTCCGGTCCGCGGACATCTCCCCAGATTGGGCAGAAGAGGATTTCAGCGCCATTGAGTGCTAGGATCCTTGATATTTCAGGAAAAGCGCTGTCCCAGCAGATCAGGATACCTATCCGGCCGAAATCGGTAGTAAATACGGGGAATGAATTACCGGGTACCGCACCTCCTTCGGTCTCAGAATCAGGAAGCTGGATCTTTTCATAGACACCCTGAATGTTCCCCTCGCGGTCGTAAAGGACCGCGATATTTTTCAATGTATCGCCTGACCAGTCATAAAGGCCGGAAACAATATACATTTTATATTCCCTGGCTTTTGCGGCCATCATCCTTGAAGCGCTTCCTCCAATGGTATTGGCTTCTGTTTTTGTCATTCCGAGATCTGTATCGCAGGTCGGCCAGCCTTCGGGAAGGCAGACGATATCGCAGCCTGCTTTGCCTGCTCGATCAAGCATTTCGCTCATCATACTGATGTTTTTCTCAACTGTCGGGCCGTGAGGGCGGAAATAGAATGTTGCTACCTTTACATTTCTTGGAGGCTCAGCTGCACAAGGAGACATGGAAATATCATCCCACCAGACTGTGCCTGTACTCCACCTGAATTCAAGTGAGATCTCAGCAGAGGTTGAAGAATCGGCTGCCCTCACCTTATCTGAAGCAAGATACCATCCATCTGCTCCTTCAGTAACATCATACACGAAATTGTATCCTGTCTGTTCTTTCCCGTTCAGCCATCTTACCCTGATCATTACATCTCTGTGGATGGAAGAAATTTTATCGGTTTTAAACCTGGCTGAAAAGAAGTATGTTTTACCCCCGGTGACATTCACTGACTGTACTGCCCTTCCATGGCAATTAGGATTTGTGCTTGCCATTTTAAGGCTTCCTGAACCGCTGAATTTCATTCCGGCATCCAGGGTCGTCACAGGTTGCATTGTTTCCACGGGCCCAGTGATGGTCCACCCCGGAGCTGAGGAATTTGAGGATTCGAACCCTGGATTGGTGATAAGGTTCTGTGCCCGGGACATAGGAGAGAGGACAATCAGAAAGATAGCGGTCTGTATACAGAGCATTTTCTTTTTCATAGCGTATTTTCTCTTCATGTATCTTTTATATCAGTTAGTCGGACTAGTATATCGCGGTTTATATATTTAAAATCGTATGGTATCCAGGAATTCCCCGGTCTTTCAGCTTATCAGGAGTTTGATGATTTCTGATAATGTCCGATCGGATTAAAGTCAGTATATCTTACGATTCGTTTCCTAAACAAATATATTGATTATTTTTACTTATGATGTATTTGTGTTTTTCCATAAATGCAATCACGAAATTTAAATATCGCAAGATTATCCTTCATCAGATAAAAATCAAACCAGTTTTATCACCTTAAATCATCCTTTATCATGAAGCAGGGAGAGCGGGATTTATGATTTTCAGACCTGTGCGACTTGTTATAAATATTTCAATCTGATAAAAAGCGGAGAAAAGTTTGTGAAGGAACCTTTGAGGTTCAGGAGGGAAAGAAGAATAAAGCGGCTCACTGCATGCAACTGGCGTTACAGCGCTGTCATCAGACCTTATTGATGGAATCGGGAAAGATATTGGGAAGAACCTGATGAAAAGACCGGGCTGAAGCTGAAAATTTCTTTATCAGCTTGGTTCTACATGGATGTTCACTGTAAGGTTTGAATAACTCTTGGTAAGCTCAGTTTCAATCCTGTCGCAGTATTGATGGGCGCTTCCTACAGAAACATCTTTTGGTATCTCAATATGCAGGTCAAGAAACCTGTAATTGCCGGCAACCCTGGTACGCAGATCATGATAGTGGACCCCGAGGCTTTTCAGCGTTTTCTCCAGTTCATCAATATCATTCTCTCCCCAGGCAGTGTCGAGCAGGGGAGAAAATGCCTTGTTCAGAAGTTTGTACGCTTCTCTAATGATAAATAGAGCAACAAGAATAGCAACAACCGGGTCGAGCCATTTGATGCCGGTAAGTAAGATCAGCAAGAGACCGGCTGCCACACCGAATGAGGTATAAACATCTGTTTTCAGATGAAGAGCGTCTGCTTCCATCGCGACTGAATTTGTTTCTATCGCGACCTTATACAGTTTTTTCGAGACCAGCATGTTTACAATTGCGGAAACGATCATTACGGCCGAGCCAAGGGCAATGGAATCGAGTTCTGATTGCTCCCCGAAAAGTTTTCTTAATGCTTCAATAATTATCCATATCGCGGCGATGAAGATCAATATTGCCTCAATAACTCCTGAAATATTCTCAATTTTCCCATGGCCATACGGGTGTCTTGAGTCAGGAGGATTATCCGAAACCCTTACTGAGAAAAATGCAATTATTGCAGCGATGAGGTCCATTGAAGAATGAATGGCTTCAGAGATAATACTTACCGATCCGCTGGCAATGCCGGCGACAAGCTTCATAATGATAAGCAGCAGATTCGATATCACTGATAGCCTTGCCGTTTTGACTTTGGCATTCATGTGTTGACCTGAATAATTATTTATAAAGATATATTAATCCTGTAAAGGAGGACCTGGGTACTGTTTTAAATATTATTATGGACTTTAAACTGTTATCAGTTCATAATCAATATTACCAAGGCCGATCTCTGAAGCATGTTCAATGCCTGCCTGCCAAAAAGTTTCAGGGTGGGCAAGAGTGAACTTATCGCTGCCCTTAAGATCTCCTTTGCTATGGTCGGTACAGATCTTGCTCCCCGGAAGAGCAGGCGCTGCCATGACCATGTCGGCACATGCCTTATCGAGAGCGACCGGGTCGAATGATGCAGCTATACCGATATCAGGAACCAGCGGGTAATCATTGAATCCCCAGCAGTCACAGTCAGGGGATATATTCATCATAAAATTAATATGGAATGCAGGCTTGTCTTTCAGGACTGCAAAGGCAAATTCTGAAATTCTTTTGCTGACAATTTCCGAGGAATTCTGCCAGACAACCCTGGCGGCATCAAACTGGCATACAGCCACACATTGTCCGCAGCCGACGCACATGTTATAGTCGATGGCTGCGATTTTATTCTTTCCAACCCTAACTGCATTATGTGCACAATACTTCTCACATAATCTGCATCCGGTGCAGTTTGGTTCAAAGATCTCAGGAGAAGCTCCTGAATGGAGGAACAGTTTCCCTCCTACAGAAGCGCAGCCCATTCCGATATTCTTGAGAGCTCCCCCGAAACCGGTCATCTCATGTCCTTTGAAGTGGTTCATGGATATAATGACATCGGCTCCGGTAACCGCACTGCCTATTTTGGCAGATTTGCTATACTCCATATCCAGAATGATCTCAGTAAAGTCGTTGCCTCTCAGTCCATCCCCAATAATAACGGGGCAGCCAGCCGACATCGGGTTGAATCCGTTCTCGAAGGCAACTTCCAGATGAGATGGAGCATTCGATCTTTGCCCTGAATAAAGGGTATTGCAGTCGGTGAGAAAAGGAATTGCTTCCTTTTTTCTCAGCATACTGACTATCCTTGCGGCATAGTTAGGTCTGATATAGGACAGATTGCCAGGCTCACCGAAGTGTATCTTTATCGCTACGAGCTTTTTCCTGAAATCGATGTTATCTATTCCTGTCCGGGTGACAAGATTGTCAAGCTTTTTTAACAGGCTAAGTGAGGGTTTTGACCTCAGATCAGTAAAATAAACCTTTGAAGATGACATTTACCTGGTTTTCTAGACAGACAAAATTCTGGCCAAATCAACCAGATTATGATCGACATCCTTGTTTTGTTTAACTGCTTTTCTGAATGGTACGAGAACAACTTCATTGTTTGATATTCCAACCATTACACTTTTCTGATCGTCCAGCAGAGCTTCAACTGCGGCATGTCCGAGCCGGCTTGCATTCACCCTGTCAATAGCTGAAGGAGAACCGCCTCTCTGAAGATGCCCCAGGACGGAAACCCTGATGTCGTAATCCTTGAAATCATTCTTAACCTTCTCGGCTATAGCGAAAGCGCCGCCTTCCTCGTCACCTTCGGCAACGATAATGATATTGCTTGCTTTCTTTCTCATATTTTCGCTTTCCAGCAGAGCTTTCAGGTTTCTGGCTTCACCCTTTATCTCGGGTATCAGGATCGCTTCCGCGCCGGTTGCAATTCCGCTGTAGAGAGCAATAAATCCTGCTTCAGCCCCCATCACCTCAACAAAGAACATCCTGTTGTGTGCGCTTGCTGTATCACGGATTTTATCCACAGCCTCCACAACAGTATTCAGAGCTGTATCATATCCGATAGTGTAATCAGTCCCGAAAATGTCGTTATCAATCGTTCCTGGTATACCCACGAAAGGGAGATCATATTCTTCGTTGAAAATCCTGGCTCCGGTGAATGAACCATCTCCTCCGATCACCACAACTCCGTCCACCTGGGCTTCCTTGAGATTAGCATAGGCTTTCGCTCTTCCTTCAGGAGTCCTGAAAGCTTCACACCTTGCTGTTTTAAGAATTGTTCCTCCTCTCTGGATTATATCACTGACGCTTTGTGCATAAAGTGGCACAAATTTGGATTCTATTAATCCCTGATATCCATGAAGAATACCTACTACTTCGAGTCCATTGTAAATTGCAGTACGCGTTACGCCACGTATTGCCGCATTCATGCCGGGGCTATCTCCACCAGATGTCAACACCCCGATTTTCTTAATTTTTGCCATAAATTTCTATTCTAAATCTGAGCGCAAAGTTAGCATTTTTTTTCTGCTAATCAAATCGCGGAACTGACCAATTCTCAGATGTTTGAAATATAGTCTCTTACCTTTTCGATGAGCCACTTGGGTGTTGAGGTTGCTCCGCAGATACCTACAGAACTCTTTCCGATGAACCAGGATTTGTCTATTTCCTCCGGAGATGAGATAAAATAGGTTTCCGGATTTATGTTTTTACAAACAGAATACAAGATCTTTCCGTTTGAGCTCTCTTTCCCGCTTACAAATATCAGCAATTCGTGTTTTGCAGCAAATTCCCTGAGATGAGGCTCCCGGTTCGAGACCTGGCCGCAAATTGTCCGGTTGATCTTTAACAAACTTTCCGTTTCACTTATTCCTGTATCCTGCAATTTTTTTCTGATGATTTCTGCAAAATCAAAATAGTCCTTTACACCCATAGTTGTCTGGGCAAAAAGGTACATTGGTCTTGAGATATCTATCTTTTCAGCATCCTCCGGTCTGGAAACAAGAATCCCTTCATTATTTATCTGCCCCATGAGCCCGATTACTTCAGCATGTCCTGGTTTCCCGAAAATAACAATCTGACCGTTTTCAGCCCTTGTTCTGAGCCATGTTTCCCTGATCCTCGACTGAAGACGTTTTACAATCGGACAGGTAGCTTCTATTATGGAGATATTGTTTTCTTCAGCAATCCTGTAAGTGGAAGGTGGCTCGCCATGGGCCCTGATGAGGACTTTGCAATCCTTCAGGTCACGGAACTTTTTATGATCTATCGACTCCAGTCCCAGTGATTTCAGCCTTTCCACTTCCCTGTCATTATGCACGATTGAACCCAGGCAATATACCTTTTCTCCTTCAGCCAGCGATTTTTCTGCTATTTCCACAGCATTCTGAACCCCGAAACAAAATCCTGAATGTCCGTCAATTTCGACTGTCATTTTTCTTTTTTTCGATGATCTGATCAAACCACTCCATCTGTTGTTTTACACTCATTCTGCTGTTATCCAGAACAATGGCATCCTCAGCCCTTCTCAGCGGACTGATATCCCTGTTCTCATCTGCAATATCCCTCGCAACAATATTCTTTCTGATCTCATCTATCCTGGCATCTGATCCTTTCTCCCTGAGCTCGTCATACCTTCTTTTTGCCCTGATGTCGACAGAGGCGGTCATGAAGATCTTGATATCGGCATCGGGAAAGACAACCGTCCCGATGTCCCTTCCATCCATCACAATACCCTTTAAAGATCCTATCTGCCGTTGCAATTCAACCAACCTTTCCCTTACCTGGAAGATCTGACTGATGCGGCTGACATTTCCGGCCACCTCCATGCCCCTGATCTCTTTTTCCACGTTTTCAGAATTCAAAAAAGTTTCATATTGGTCAAGATCAGGGTTATAGACAAAATCAATATGTATTCTGTCGAGTTCCGAAACAATGCCATTGGTATCTGCTTCTCCGTCCTTAACAAGGTTTTGCCTGAGACAGTACAGGGTAACGGCCCTGTACATTGCTCCGCTGTCTATATATATATAGTTCAGTTTTCTGGCGATCTCCCTGGCAAAAGTGCTTTTCCCGCACGAAGAATAACCATCGATCGCAATTATCATTCTTTTTTCCATTTTTTTCCTGATAGCCGTGCAAAGTTCATAAATAAACCATAATATGACAAGGAAAGTTTATTTTCTGAACCTTTTATAGATATTGCCGGTTTTAAGAACCACCGAAATGTGGGTTGAAGATCCGGCAAGATGATAGGTTGCTCTTCCTAGCCCGAAATCAAAACAGGATGTATTTATTCCGAACCCCCATGAAAATCCTGCTGCAGAGGATTTTGAATCAACTTTCAACTCCTGACGTCTCTGATAATTGTAACCTGCCGACAGGTAGAAACTTTTATGCGGAATGAACTCCAGTCCCACAATTGCATGGCGCAAGGCGTTTTCAATGAACCCGGAATTTTTCTTTGATTCTTCATCAGATGAAGCATCGGAAAGATAATCATGTGTAAGATCGAATTTTTCAAGGTGCCTTAAGGTCAAAGACAGACGAAAAGGGGCATAGGCAAGTTTCTGTGATACGCCGGCCTGAATTTCAAACGGCAGTTTCTGTCTTGCTTCCCCTGCATAGGTGGTCAGCTGAACTCCGATGTTTTTTATCACCAGGCCAGCAGAGCACAGACCACTGCTGTTGCGCCAGCCTGCACCTATATCTAATGCTAAACCGTAGGAAGAATATCTTTCAAGATATGAAAGCACTGGTTTGAAATTTATACCCAGTGAAAACAGCGAATCGATGGGTTTGCTGTAGAGGAACGAAAAAGCATACTCAGATGCCCTGAAAGAACCGGTTATGTCACCGTTAACATCTGCTTCAGTGAATGTTCCGTAATTCAGATAGGTAAGTCCTGCAGCAAAATTCCCGGTATTCCCGAATGATTTTCCGTACATCGCCATCCCATAATTGATGCCGGCGAAATAATTGACATAGCTCAAAGCCAGCATCTGGTCTGTACCACTGTTCAGAAGGGCAGGATTATGATATGCCAGATTAAGATCTGCCGAATGAAGCGAAACATTGGAACCACCAATTGCGGCCACTCTTCCGGAAATAGTAAGATTCAGGAACTCATAAACATTGTCGCCTCCGGTCTGCCCCTTCACCACGGCAAATGTTGTACATAACAGCAAGATATTCAGGTATCTCTTTGGCATGAAAGACAATCCTCAGCAAATATAATATGATTTATTACAATCGTGCAGAAGAATCAGCGTCCGGTTTCAGGCTGCCTGCCGTTTACCTGTGCCATCAGAATTCCGGCAATGACTATCACCATCCCGGCAATATTCTGAACAGTCAGCCTGTCGCCCATCACCAGGAATGAGAAGAAAGCGGTGAATACAGGTATGAAATTTGTGAATACGTTTGCCCTGAGCAGTCCTATTCTTGAAACCGAGTATGCATAAAGAATAAAGGCGCTGCATGATGCAAAGATCGCCAGCGCTATCACGGGCAGGAACATCTGCGGAGTATAACTTCCCCTGATAAATGTTCCGAAATCTGAGATCATGAAAATCGGCAGGAAAAGCAAGCCTCCAATAATGTTCTGAACATTGACAATAAATACCGGACTGTATTTGTCAACAAGGCGACTGAGCGTAAGGTTGTAACCCACCGCGGTAATGACTGCAAAAAGGATGAACAGGATACCCTTTATATTGTATGATATAGTGCCATCGCTGTTCAGAAGAAACACAAGTACTCCTGCGAAGGAAACCAAAATCCCGGCATAATTGATGAATTTCATCTTTTCCCTGAATAAAACCCATGCACCTATTGTGGCAAAAACAGGAATGGTCGAGATCAGTACAGAACAGACTGTGGCAGAAACATAGGTGAGACCATAACTTTCCCCGATAAAGTACAGGAAAGGTTCGAAGACCGCGAGCATAACAAAAAGCCTGAAGTCGGCTTTATTTATCTTTGCGAATCCCTTCGAAAATGCCAGATAGGTCGAAAGCAGAACTACTGATATCAAAAGCCTTATAAAAACTATGGTAATAGGCTGAAAATACCTGTTGGCAATTTTAAACCAGATATAGGAGAATGACCAGAAGATCATTGATAGCAAAAGAGAAATATATATTCCGGCCTTTTTATTCAAGAAATTAAGTTTTTTTGCCCTGAATTGGGCGTGCGAATTTAAACTTAATATTTAATTTTTCTTTACCGGGAAGAGGGAAAAAACTCAGATCCTCTGCCGCAGATGAACGGAATATTCGAACAGATATGTCCAGTAATGTTATTTCAGTTTGTAATATAAACACATTCAATACATTAAGTATTAGATTAAATTCGAATAGAAAACTGAATATCTTTCATGTCATTTGGTAGTGATACATAAATTATTATATTTGCCGCCTTAAAGGTTTTAAATCCGGAGATAACCATTTTAGGATAAGAATAATAACAAAAAGCGATTATAGATGAAAATTCTGGTTTGTATCAGTAATGTGCCGGACACAACGACAAAAATCAAATTTGCAGGGGGAAGTACCTCGATAGACACTACGGGTATTCAGTGGGTTATAAACCCATGGGATGAACTTTCCCTGACACGTGCCCTGGAACTTAAAGATGAGGCTTCCAGCGGAGTGAAGTCGGTGACGGTTATACATGTGGGCAACGCAGCAGCAGAACCTACAATACGCAAGGCTCTGGCTATCGGGGCAGATGACGCCATCAGGGTTAATGCTGATTCCTCCGATTCATATTTTGTGGCTGCCCAGATTGCCGAAGTGGTTAAAAAAGAGCAGTTTGATCTGATCATGTGTGGAATTGAATCAAGCGATTTCAATGGCTCGATGGTGGGAGGGATGATCTCTGAATTTCTGGGGATAGCTTCAGTTTCAGCTGTTTCCGGCATCAAAGCAGAAGGTGGACAGCCTGTGATTACCAGGGATATTGATGGAGGTAAAGAAATTGTATCCGTAAATTTGCCTGCAGTGGCAATTGTTCAGAAGGGTATTGCCAAAGAGCCAAGAATTGCAGCAATGAGAGGCATAATGATGGCAAGGAGCAAACCAGTGAAGGTAGTTGAACCCGTTGCAATAGCTCCGCTTACAAGAGTGGTCGGTTTTGAGAAACCTGTTCCCCGGGCAGCATGTAAATATGTGGATCCTGAAAATCCTGCCCTTCTTATAGAGCTGTTGCAGAACGAGGCCAAAGTTATCTGATAACCATTTATAACCTGAAAAACAGTAAGATATGTCAGTATTAGTATATACAGAGAACTGGGATGGTAAATTTAAAAAACTGTCATTTGAACTTGTTTCATATGCAGCAGGTATAGCTGGTATGAACGGCTCGGAAGTTATTGCCGTTTCTGTTGGTAAAGTTGACGAGTCGGAACTCGCCACACTTGGACAATATGGTGCATCAAAAACTATCTCGGTTGTAAATGATAAATTGTCATCGCTTGACAACCAGGCATATGCAAGTGTTATTGCAGACATAGCAGTTAAGGAAAACGCTTCAGTGATCGTTATTTCAAACAACAATACAGGAAAAGCTATTGCTCCCAGATTATCTGTCAGGCTTAAGGCAGGAGTCGGATCAGGTGTGAGCAGGCTGCCGATAAGCCTGAATCCTTTTACGGTATATAAGAGGACTTATTCAGGAAACGCCTATGCTCATCTTGTAATAGATTCCGAAGTTAAAATACTTACCCTTGCACAGAATTCGTTTGGTCTTGTCACCTCAGCTGACAATAAATCTACCATAGAAAACCGGAATGTAGAGGTCGACGAATCACTCATTAAAACAACCGTTAAAGATATCCGGAAGCAGACAGGTAAAATTCTTCTTACTGATGCTGATATTGTAGTTTCTGGTGGCAGGGGTATGAAATCTCCGGATAACTGGGGACCGATTGTTGAGCTGGCAACACTGCTTGGCGCCGCCACAGCTTGTTCCAGGCCCGTCTCAGATGAAGGCTGGAGATCTCATGAGGAACATACAGGCCAGACAGGTAAGATAATTGCCCCGAATCTGTATATTGCCGTCGGTATATCCGGAGCCACACAGCACCTTGCTGGTGTCAGCTCATCCAAATACATCGTCGCCATCAACAGCGATAAGGACGCGCCAATCTTTGAGGCTGCTCAATACGGAATAGTAGGTGACGCCATGAAAATTCTTCCCAAGCTTGTTAAGGCTGTGGGAGAACTGAAGAAATAGCGCCCTGATTCAATAATATTTACACTGGTAATGATAAAACAGGTAATTTTTGCGATCACCCTGCTTCTGACACTGGGTGTCTTTACATGGACTATCCTGAAGATAATCAGATTATTCAGGCTTACGAGACCCGCATTTCCGGTCAGGGATATCGGCAGGAGGATAGAACTTACCCTTTCTGTTGCATTCGGGCAGACCAGAATATTCAGAAGACCGGTGATTGGTTTTTTCCATGCCCTTGTTTTCTGGGGTTTCTGCGTGATACTTTTCGGAAGTATTGAAATGGTTATAGATGGTCTCGCAGGCACGGAGAAAGTGCTGAAAGTATTTGGGCCTGTGTATGATTTCATCATGGCATCAGGAGACATTTTTGCTCCCCTTGTGGCAATCTCCATTATTGTTTTCCTGAGCCGCAGGCTGTTTTTCCATATAAGGAGATTTGACGGGATTGAGATGAACAGGTCAACACACATTGATGCCAACATCGCCCTCACGATAATCCTGTTGCTTATGATATCACTGATGTCGCTTAATACAGGATACATCAGATATAAAATGATCACGGGTGAAGCTATTGCGGGATACTACCCATTTAGTTCGGTTATTGCCGGCTTACTTACGGGAAATAATGCCGGCTGGTTCAAAGGAGTGTATGAAGCATCATGGTGGACACATATCCTTCTTATATTTCTTTTTGCCAATATCTTACCCTACTCAAAGCACTTTCATGTGTTCATGTCGGTGCCGAATGTCTTTCTTTCACGTCTTGATCCGCTGGGTAAACTCCCGAACATGGACAGCATTACGAGAGAAGTAAAGCTTATGCTCGATCCCACTGCTGCCTTTTCAGCAGCGCCGGCCGATGCGCCGGTTGAACGGTTTGGGGTGAAGGATGCTGAGGATGTTACCTGGAAAAATTACTTCGACAGTCTGTCTTGTACTCAGTGCGGCAGATGCACATCTGTTTGTCCGGCGAATATTACCGGTAAACGACTGTCTCCAAGAAAGATCATGATGGATCTCAGGGCAAGGATGAAGGAAAAGGGCCCCTTGATGGTTAGTACCGGAAAGGATTACAATGATAATAAATCACTGATCAGGGATTATATAACGGAAGAAGAGATCTGGGCATGCACCACTTGTAATGCTTGTGCCAGGGAATGTCCGATTAATATAAATCATCCGACCCTCATTGTGGATATGCGACGTTATCTTGTTATGGAGGAAGCATCAGCTCCGGGAGAGCTCAAATCTGTTTTCAATAATATAGAGAATAATGGCGCTCCATGGCAGTATTCATCAGAAGATCGTCTCCTCTGGGCCAGGGACCTTGAGATGAATGTCAATTAGTCCCTTTCTGTAAAAGTGATCTGTATTACGACAAAATTCATTTAAAAATATGGAAACCCGGAAAATCGAAGTGCCTGTTATGGCAGATCTCTTTGCCAGAGGTGAAAAGCCGGAGTATTTGTTCTGGGTAGGTTGTGCCGGAGCATTTGATGACCGTTACCGTAAGGTTGTCAGGGCTTTTGTAAAGATACTCACCCATCTTGATATAAACTATGCCGTTCTGGGGAAGGAAGAAACCTGTACCGGAGATCCTGCCAGGCGGGCGGGAAACGAAATGCTCTACCAGATGCAGGCTCTGCAGGTGATAGAAATCTTCAAAATGTATGAAGTGAAGAAAATTATTACCATATGCCCGCATTGTTACAATATTTTTAAAAATGAATATCCTGATCTGGGAGGGAAATATGAAGTCATAAATTATCTTCAGTTCCTTGAAGAAAAGATCGGGGACGGCAGCCTGAAGCTGGACAGGAAGGCTCTGGATAATGTAAGGGTGACCTATCATGATCCATGCTATCTGGGGAGAGCGAATGAAATATATGAAGCGCCGCGTTTCATTCTTTCACATCTTACGGGCAATCTCGCTGAGATGGAAAGAAACAGGAGCTTTGCACTCTGCTGCGGGGCAGGCGGTGCCCAGATGTTCAAGGAAGCTGAAAAAGGGAACAAGGAAATATTCATTGAAAGGATTGAGGATGCGCTGAAGACTGATCCGTCTGTTGTTGCAACAGCCTGCCCTTTTTGCATGACAATGATGACTGACGGACTTAAATATAAAAACAAGGAAGATACGGTAAGAAACTCCGATATTGCTGAACTTGTTGCTCAATCGCTCAAATTATAGAACAATCCAATAAAATTGTGAAAATGGAAAACAGTAAACTCTTGAAAAGCGGTGAATTTCTTGTATGTGAAGCAGATCCGAAAACGATCTTCATCCCTGAGGAATTCAACGAGGAACAGAGGATGATCGCGCAGACATGCAGCGATTTCCTTGAAGCTGAAGTATATCCGAACCTGGATAAGGTCGAACAGAGCGACAGGGAACTGATGAAAAGCATGCTGAAGAAATCCGGTGAACTGGGGTTGATGGGGATATCCATCCCTGAAGAGTTCGGTGGCTTCGGACAATCGTTCGTTACCCAGATGCTTGTGGCTGAAACAATTGGCGCCGGATATTCATTCTCGGTTGCATATATGGCGCATTGCGGTATCGGAACCCTTCCAATAATGTATTATGGCAACAAAGAACAGCGAGAAAAATATGTCACAAAACTGGCAACAGGTGAATTTATCGGAGCTTACTGCCTTACTGAACCAGGTGCAGGCAGCGATGCTAATTCAGGTAAAACCAATGCTAAGCTCAGTGAGGATGGGAAAAATTACATCCTGAACGGCCAGAAAATGTGGATAACCAACGCCGGATTTGCCGATACTCTTGTTGTATTTGCCAAAATTGATACTGACCGGGTGCTCAGTGCCTTCATTGTCGAAAGCAACTGGCATGGGGTCGTCATAGGTCCTGATGAGCATAAGATGGGAATAAAAGGTTCATCAACCGCTCAGATCTATTTCAATGATGTTAAAGTCCCTGTTGAAAATCTTCTCGGGAAAAGAGGAGAAGGTTTCAGAATTGCACTCAGCATTCTTCATATGGGCAGGCTAAAGCTTGGTGCAAATGTCCTTGGCGCCGCGAGAAAAGCTATTGACGATTCAGTCAAATATTCTAACGAGAGAAAACAGTTTGGTGTTCTGATATCAACTTTCGGAGCATTGAAGTATAAGTTGGCGGAACAGGTTATCCGTCTGTTCTCTGCCGAATCGGCTGTTTACAGAGTGAGCCAGGATATTGACAATCTCATGAAAAAGCTTACCGTTGACTGTGGCGATTATGGCAGGGCAGCGATTGAAGCCATCAGCCATTATGCTGTCGAGGCAGCGATACTGAAAGTGGCCGGTTCTGAAATGCTCGACTATATTGTTGACGAAGCAGTTCAGATCCACGGCGGAATGGGGTACTCGGCTGAAGTGATGGTTGAAAAAGGTTACCGCGATTCAAGGATAAACAGGATATTCGAGGGCACGAATGAGATCAACCGTCTTCTTGTAGTTGATACCGCAATGAAGCGCGCAATGAAGGGTGATTTCAATCTGTTCGGTGAAGCAGAAAAACTGTATTCTGACCTGAATGGAATAACTGACGGAAAAATAAATAACGAAACTCTCCTTCAGGAGAAATTCAGATATATCCGGAATTTCAAGAAAGCAATTCTTCTATGTATCCATGGCGCTGTTAAAAGATTTGAGAAAGGCCTCATCAATGAGCAGGAGGTTCTCAACAATATTGCAGATATGATGATTGAAACATACCAGGCCGAATCACTGGCAATGAGGATTGAGAAAATGTTACCGGTAAAACCTGATATGGCCGTATATTATGATATTCTTAATGTAAGGATCTTTGATGCTGCAGCAAGAATAAGGAAGGCGGCGCGTGAAGCTGTAAGTACTTTCTGTACTGCCGAGACCTGCCCCTCACTTGTTACTGCTGTCGAAAACCTTACGCGTACAGGATGTATAAACGTGAAGGATGCCAGAAGAAGAATTGCAGATAAACTTATTGCAGACAATTCTTATAAGTTCTGAGAAATACTGAATGAATTTACGAACAGGGTGTTCATGCTGTCCAGAGTCAGCAGGACACCCTTTTTAAATATAAGGTTGCCATCGGGGAGTCTGAACCGGCCTTTTCTCATATCGGCTCTGTTCTCCATTCCCGCCCGGAGCCGATTTAAACTTCAGTGGAATAATTTTCACAGAAATTTTTATCATCAGTTCAGATGATATAGATCAATTTTTCACATGATATACAGCATTGTCAGCCGGGCAATTTTGTCCACGATAAGAATTTATTAATCAGTAAAATCAGGTATCTTTGTGAATTAATTAACAATATTAAAGACATGAATAGGAAATTAAAAGTGTTTACGCGGTTATTCACCGCATTATTGGTTTTTGCGATAGGTGGATTTGTGTCATGCGAGAAATATTCATGGGTGCCGGAGACGATCAATCCTGTTGATACTGTTTATTTTCAGACTGAAATACAGCCTATTTTCACAAATAACTGTGCTTCATGTCATACACAGAACAATCTTCCTGATCTGAGGTCAGGCAAGTCATGGCAGTCCCTTACTACGGGTGGATATGTAAATCTGCCTGGTTCTTCAAGCAAACTTTACACCAAAATGACCAGCTCTGGTCATACAGCCCGATCGACTGATTCCGATAAACAGCTTGTTCTGATATGGATCAACCAGGGAGCCCTCAATAATTAAAAAATAAATAAACAATATAAAGCCTATAAATATGAAAAAGATTTTTATCCTCTTCATTTTATCACTGATCTTCGCTCCAATCTTTGCTCAGGAAGAAGCACCGAAGTCATCCGAACCTGTTCGCAATACTTTTTCAGCCGGGATGCTCATCGATAACCCGACAATTGCAGCCCCGTACAAAGGAGGACTTGAGCTTCAGATACAGCACAGGTTCAGCCTGATTGAGAATATCAGCAATCTGTATGGAATTTACGGTTCTGCTAATACCCGTATAGGTCTAAATTATGGGATCTGTGACAGAATAGCGATTGGAGCAGGAACGACAAAAGATTATAAACTTCAGGATATAAACTGGAAGGTTGCCATTCTTCGCCAGACAGAGGATGGAAGCATGCCTGTCTCTCTTACATATTTCGGTAATTTTGTAATTGACGCCAGGAATGAAGATCAATTCGGCCCATCTCCGGAATTTAAGCAGATACACAGGCTTTCATATTTCAGCCAGTTTATTCTGGCCCGCAAATTCAGTGAAAAGATCTCTGCCCAGATAGCTCCATCTTTTATCTATATGAATACTGTAAAAAGGTATTCAGATACCGAAGGGTTTAAGAACTTTAACATAGGCCTTCATGCAGGCGGACGTGCCAACCTCTTTGGAAATCATTCGCTCATGCTCGAATATGACCAGCTGCTTACAAAACAAGAAACCGGAGAAAACATGTCAGCGCCAAAACCTAACCTTGCCCTCGGCTGGGAAATAGGAACGGCTACTCATACATTTCAGGTATTTGCTGCCAACTATGATCTTATTATCCCGCAGTACAATCTGCTGTACAATACCAACGATTTCTCCAAAGGAGATTATCTGTTTGGATTTAACATAACTGTACGATTCTAATTTACAACAGGATCATTGATGAATATATGCAGAATACTGATTGCTCTTTCTTCGGTTATTATATTTAATTCCTCTTTTGCAACCGGAGGGGGATTCGCTCTGAAGAAAGAAAATCAGAATATTAAGGATACATCTACCTACGTGTCACCTGTTCACGATGACAATGAACGTTGTCTGAAGTGTCACGGACAGGCAAAGTATGAATATCCAAATGAAAAACTTGGAACACAGATAAAAGCTCTTATGTGTTCCGAGAGGATTATAGACAGGAATGAGTTCTACAGGTCGAACCATAAATCGTTCAGCTGTACAGATTGTCATTCTGAGCAATATACCACCTTTCCGCATTCCGGGGAACTCCGGATGGAACCAAAGCTGAACTGTCTCGACTGCCATGGAGGCGATGAGAAATTCGCGAAATATCATTTTGAAGAGATCGAGGCTGAATACAAGCAAAGTACACATTTTAAGCTGGAACAGGAAGGTTTCTCCTGCTGGAGATGCCATAATCCTCATACTTACAGGATTAATGCAACAGACCGGAAGGATATCAAACAGATAGTTGCATATGATAATGCAATCTGTCTGAGCTGCCATTCGGATTTTAACCGTTTTCAGCTTCTTTCTGACAGGGAAGAGATAAATCTGATCAAAAAGCATGACTGGCTGCCCAATCAGTCAGCACATCTTGCCAATATACGATGTATCGAATGTCATACAAAGATCAGCAATGACGTGCCGGTTGCTCACCAGATACTCCCAAAATCCGAAGCGGTCAGGCGTTGCAATGAATGCCATTCCCGTAATTCCATACTCATGGCATCACTGTATAAATTCGAATCAAAGGCGCAGAGAAGGGATGGATTTTTAAATGGGGTCATACTGAATGAATCATATGTGATTGGAGCAAACAGGAATGAGTATCTTAATATCCTCAGCCTTATCATATTTGCAAGCGTGTTATTGGTTATAGCTGTTCATATAACTTTCAGATTAAAAAGAAATAATTCAAAAACTAAAGCAGCCTGAAGATGTATCTTTACCCTAAATGGATAAGAATATGGCATGTTCTGAATGCATTGATGTTCATAATTCTGATAATTACCGGATTGAGCATGCAGTACAGTGACAAGGGACATGCTGTATTTATTGTAGGCTTTGCCAGGGCGGTAAAGTGGCATAATTTTGCCGCGATGGTCCTGACAATAAATTATATAGTCTTTGTCACAGGGAACATTATTACCAGGAACGGAAGATATTACAGGATCAGGAAGGGAAGTTTCTGGTCGGACCTGATGTCACAATTCAGGTATTACTCCTACGGGATGTTCCATGGTGCCAGACACCCTTTTCCAGTGACTGAGAAGCAGAAGTTTAATCCCCTGCAGAAGATCACCTATGTTCTTGCAATGTACGTTGCTGTGCCTCTGCTCATAATTTCCGGTATCGGTCTGCTTTTCCCGGAGATCACGATCAGGAACTTTCTTGGTATCAGTGGCTTGATCCTTACAGATATACTGCATATTACGATGGGTTTCTTCCTTTCAATATTTATGATAATCCATATTTATACCTGCACTTTGGGAGCAAGGCCTACTTCGCTGTTCAAAGGGATCATCACGGGTTTTCATGAATCTGAGGAAGATTGAAATACTCTGGCATGGTGAGCAGGATATGATTTGGCAATATGCCTGAAGGTCCTTTGTGGCAGGAATTAATGAGCCGCAATGAAGAGTATAAGAAGACGCAAAGTTCTGCATGTGGAAGCGGGCTTTGCGTTCTTTTTTAAAACAGATTGTATCAGAGTGCAGGATACCGTTAAACTTGTGTCGGATAACAGTTGACCCTGTATGATATTTTCACATTGTATTTCTCCCGTCTTTCCGAAGCATTAAAATATTTTCTGGAAGCGACAGTAAAAAAAAAGAGGATGAATCATAAGGGAAACCCTCAGAGACATCCTCTCAGATATTATTTAACGCGATCAGACTGCTGCGTTCAGAGTCTCAAGTGTATTTGTAAGAAGAGCTTTGGTATATTTTGTATTATGAATGCCAAGGCTGTATTCCCTGAGGCACATCTGGAAGTTGATAATTGCGCCCATTACTCCGTTCGTAAGAGTCGGGAATGTTGATTTTGCATTATTTGTCGCCTTCTGATCTGCAGTCCATGAACTGGTGCTTCCAGGGTTTTTCCAGTATCCGTTCGGGTTGGTGGACGGATCGTAGATATTCAGGTAACCGTCGTAGTTATTGGTTGTGTTACCTGCCCACATGTTTGATTCCGCATCGCTTTCGGTGTGAAGGATATCTGCCCCGGCGCCAACCTCGTTGATTTTGGATGCAAGCTGATCGAGCAGAGACTTAACATCAGCTCTGGTGCTTGTCCAAAGTGTTGATGATGCACTCAGATTGCTGTGGCAGTTGGTGGTATTGCAACCATTGAAGTTAGCCTTTGCCATGAAGGTATGCCCACCTGCTTTGCCATTCAGATCAGCCATGTGGCAGTCTTCGCATGAAGCAAGGGTTGAATGGGGTGAGTTCTCATAAGCCAGTGATCCGGTGAATTCCAATCCCCCCTGACCTGCAAAGATTGCTCCTACAGTACCGTAGTGAACATGAGTTCTGTAACTGGGTATAACCTTATTAGGTGCAGCGTTTCCTACTGAACTGTCATAGAATACTGCAGTCGGATTTTCAATTAGTCCTGCATAATTCACGACATTTCCGTCGGATATGGATGTGCTGGTCGTGAGAGGCCTGGGCTGATGACATTTTACACAAAGGTTACCCTTGGCATTATCCTGGGTCAGGTTAATGGATTTTGTTCCAGCCCACATTGTCATTGAAACGGCAGCAGTGTTGGTAAGCGGAAAAAGATCAGCACCGGTGTAGGTCGTATGCAGCTTGCTGTGACATGTAGCGCAGTCAATACTTCCAATTGCAGCTGAGGCTACAGTTGCATACTGATTGGTATACTTGCCATTGGTTCCTGCAACAAATGTTGATGGGATGTTATTTGCACACACATACTGAAACGCTGTTGATTCGTGACATGGTGCACATGAGGTGTTTCCTGCTTCTTCAAATGCAGCCTCCCCGTATGAATGTTTGGAAAGCTCAAACTGAACAGCAATTGCATCAACCATCTCTGGTGTATGACATTCTTTACACGTCTCATTGGCATCTGCCCCATCCTTCCCGTCAGCTCCGTCTTTTCCTGCAGGGCCCATGGGTCCTTCACAAGATGCTAACATGAATCCCGCGGTAACCAATAAAGAGAATAGTTTGAATAGGTTTTTCATATCAGGTTTTTTAGTTAATGATTTCTTAGTGCAAGCTACGAAAAAGCTCTGTTATTGTGATAACACTGATTATGCTATTTGCGAGTTGTAAAATTGACACAAATAAAACATGCACGTGATAAATGTCAATTATCTTAGTGATATTTGTTATTTTTGTGGGGTGTAAAGTCAGTAATGAACTATTTTCGTAATCCTCTAACCAGAAGATGATATGTCAGTTAGCAATTCTATTATTTGTTGTGAGAACTGCACCAATCGGTGGAAGAATTTTAATCATCTGACTGACAAAGAGATGCAGGTGGTTAAAGAGAACAGGTATGAAGCAACTTTCAAACCTGGAGAAATAATGATTAAACAGGGTTCTCCGACTTCTAATGCACTTTTCCTGGCCAGCGGACTGGCTAAAATGTATATCGAAGGTTCTACAGGGAAGAATTTTATTATAGGTATAGCTCAGCCCGGAATGCTTGTTCTGGGGCCGGGTGCGTATGTCAATTCAAGGCATACGTTCTCTGTTTCAGCCATCACTACTGTGCAGGCCTGTTTTATCAGCACAGGGATTTTTAAAAACCTTATAAGGGAAAATGGGAAATTTGCAGAAGGAATGCTTGAAGACATAAGTCTTAAATCACTTCAGGCGTATAACAGAATGGTAAACCTTTCTCAAAAAAGAATGTCTGGTAGAGTGGCGGATGCTCTGTTGTATTTTTCAGATGAAGTTTTCAGGAAGGATGACTATGAGATGATCCTTTCACGGCAGGAGTTGGGAGAGATGACTAGCATGGCAAAAGAATGTGTGGTCAGGATCCTTAAAGAATTTGAAGATGGAGGAGTTGTCTTCTCCAATTCTTCCGGAGTTAAAATACTTGATAAACAAAAGCTTGTGGAGATATCTGAAAAAGGATGAACAGATTGTGAATCACTGTGATAAATTTTGTAACCGGGAAAATATTAACGAAAAAAATACCAACCCATTTATGAAGTATTTACGATTTTTAATCTCCCCGGCGCTGATGGGGATTCTTTTTGTGGTTTTCGCCTTTTCAATGGCAGCAGCAACTTTTATAGAGAACGATTATGGATCTCCGGCTGCCTACAGCATGGTTTATAATAGCTGGTGGTTTGAGCTTGTATTGGTTCTTCTTGCAGTTAACCTGATCGGACAGCTCATCAAATTAAGATTATTCAGAAAGGAGAAGCTTCCGGTTGCACTTTTCCATCTCGCTTTCATTCTGATGATCACAGGTGCGGCAATTACCCGATATTTCGGATGGGAGGGGACCATGCATATACGGGAAGGGGCGGAGCAGAATGAATGTTATTCTGCCGACAAATTTATAACCTGGACCCTCAAAGAGGCAGATGGCAGTATGATTGCAACCCATTCCGACAAATATAGCGTGACGTTGGTTTCTGCAGATAATTACAGAAAACCGATCGATATAGGGGGGAATAAATACCAACTTGTTCTCGACAAGATCATTCCCAACGCCATGGAAACCATTCAGCCTGCAGTTGGTGGATCGCCGGTAATCATTCTGGTCGTGACTTCAGGCATGTCGGACCGTGAGACACTATCGCTGAAAAGAGGAGACAGAAAATCAGCAGGCGGACTTTCATTCGGTTTTGAGAATGCCGATTCTTCCGACATAAGTATTTCATATAATGGCGGGTCTTTCTTCATTAAGTCGGCCCTCGATATCGGAACTGCAAGTATGATGACACAGGAGGTCGTTCCTGTTGAACGCGGCGTACCTTTCCAGTTGAAAGAGATGCAGATCTTATCTGTTAATGGGATCAGAATAGTACCGCGGGAGATGACTGCGTCGGGTATTCAGAAAATAGTGGCAGTTAATCCCGGGGAACAGGATACCGGTCAGAATGCATTTATTTTCACCATTGCAGGCGGCAGGGAGTCGGCCGACATCACACTTTGGAACAGGGAATCTGAGGTGAGCGCGACCGGATCGGCAGTGATAGGCAAGAAAATACTCGGGGTAAGCTATGGCTCAAAAGCTGTAATTCTGCCTTTCAGCCTGAAGCTAAACGATTTTGCTCTAGATAGATATCCCGGATCGAACAGTCCTTCAGGATACAAAAGCAATGTTGTTCTGATCGATAAACAAAATGGTGTGGAGAAGCCATTTGAGATCTTTATGAATAATATACTGAAATACAAAGGATATCGTTTCTTTCAATCATCATACGACAGAGATGAAAAAGGGACTGTTTTATCGGTCAATCATGACAAGGCCGGGATGGTCGTCTCATATACGGGATATTTTCTTCTTTTCCTGTTTATAATTTTCGCCCTTGTAAGCAAGGGGGCGCTCTTCCATACTATCACTCCTGGTTACTGGAATTCGTCGATCAGGAAATCGCTGACTGTTTTTGTATTTGTTTTTCTGATTTCCGGAATGGCTGGGGCTAGCGCTCAGAAACTGATACCTGACAAAGTCGCTGCGGAAGAATTCGGAAAGATACTTGTTCAGGATCAGAAGGGGCGGACTAAACCGTTATTCACACTAAGCAATGATATTCTCAGGAAGGTGGCACGGCAGAATGATTTTGAAGGACTATCCTCTATGCAGGTTTTCCTTGGATACTATCTTGATTTCAATAACTGGAAGGATGTTCCGCTGATCAGGGTAAGTAATCCGGAAATTCAGAAAAGTCTCGGGATACGGGGTAAATATGCGTCTTTCTCCGATATAGTCAATCTTGAGGGAAATGGCGAATACAAGTTATCAGATGCTGTAAATAAAGCATATGCCAAATCACCCGGGGAGCGGAATAAGACTGACAAGGAACTCATGAAGGTTGATGAACGGGTGAACATCGTTTACATGATATACAAAGGTGAGTTTATGAGGATGTTCCCTCTTAAGAATGGTACTCACGACTGGGGTCTGCCTGAGGCGGCCCTGGAAAAGGCTGTCAGCAGTGAAGATTCATTATATCTGAAAAATATTATGCCTCTCATTGATGATGCTGTCAGGACCGGAAACTCTGGTTCTACCCGTCAGCTTGCTGAATCGGTGAGTGGTTACCAGAAAAGGTTCTCCGGGTATGAATTACCTTCAGCAACCAGGACAAATATCGAATTACTTTATTACAGGATGAGCATATTTGAGAAGCTTTTCCCTTTTTATGCAACCATTGGATTTTTAATGCTGTTTCTTTTGATTGCAATGGTTATAAGGGGTAGAAAGGATGCAACTCTTGCAGTTAAGATACTCAGCTGGATTCTGTTTGCAGGTTTCGTGTTCCATACCCTTGGACTTGGGTTGAGGTGGTATATTGCAGGGCACTCTCCTATGAGCAATGGCTATGAGTCGATGATATTCATTTCATGGGTAACCCTGCTCGCGGGTTTCATATTCAGCAGAAAATCAGCATTCACTCTTTCTGCAACAGCTATTCTTGGATCGATGACCCTTATGGTTGCCCATCTGAGTTTTATGGATCCGGAGATTACCAACCTCGTGCCTGTACTCAAGTCGTACTGGCTTACACTTCACGTTTCTGTAATTACCGGCAGCTACGGATTCCTTGGTCTGGGAGCCGTTCTGGGTCTTATTAACCTGATCCTTCTCGTTTTTTCAAATAATACCAATCGTGACAGGATCTCATCCACCATTGATGAGCTTACAGTAATAAATTACAGGACGCTGACACTGGGCCTCTATTTCCTGACCATTGGCACCTTCCTTGGCGCCGTCTGGGCAAATGAATCATGGGGCCGTTACTGGGGTTGGGATCCAAAGGAAACATGGTCGCTGATCACAATAATTCTTTACAGCCTGGTGATCCATAGCCGGAACATACCCGGGATGAAAGATATTTTCACGTTCAACCTGCTGTCATTGTTTGCGTTCTCAGGTGTACTTATGACTTATTTCGGGGTTAACTATTATCTGTCAGGAATGCATTCCTATGCCGCAGGCGATCCTGTCCCTGTTCCTGGATTTGTATATGTTTCTGTAATTGCCCTGGCCGTATTATCAGCTGCAGCATACTTTAAATATGAGTCGTTAAAGCGTAAAAACTAAGGATCTAATTTAGAGGTTATTCATTCCTGAGCGAGTTGACCGGATTTGAGTTTGCAACTTTAACAGACCGGAAAATTATTGTGACCATCGCAATTGTGAGGCTGAATAGCCCGCTTATGATAAATATGCTTAATTCAATATTTATATGATAGGCAAAGCTGCTGAGCCATCTGTATGAAGAGTACCAGCCTATAGGGATCGCAGCAATGAATGCGATGAGGATTGGTCTGAGGTAATCAATAAAGAACTGAATGATAATGTCATAGGCGCTGGCACCCATGATCTTGCGGATGCCGGTTTCCTTGGTCCTCTGGACAGTCATTATTGAGACAATTCCAAATAATCCCAGACAGGCTAGAAGAATGGCTATTGTGGAAAATGTACTGAAAATGGCTGCTGTTCTCTGCTCATTTTTATACATGTCGTCATATTCTTCATCCAGAAAATGATAATCGAAAGGCCGTTCAGTCATTTGCCCGTTCCATACTTTCTTTATGGATGATAATCCGGCAGACATATCCTGTCCGTTGATCTTCACCAGTATTACATTCTGATATTGTCTGCTAAGGAAAATCACCAGCGGCTGAACAGTTTCATGTAACGAAGAAATATGAAAGTCTTTTACAACAGCTTTCACAATTCCCTGAGCCCCAATGCTTATCTGACGTCCGATGCTTTCTTCAGGTGTCCAGCCAATTTGCTTTACAGCCGTTTCATTAACAATGAAGTTGTATTTGATGTCGTTCGTATTTTCCAGCGCTATTACCTTCTGAAGATCCGACTCATTAAAGTCTGATCCAGCAATAACATTTATACTTAATGTCTTAAGGAAATCTATGTCGACAGGGATGGCCCTCGTACTAAACTGTTTCTCTCCTGTTTCAGTTGCAGCGCTCAGTGTGCTGGTCCATTGTATATGCACCGGAGTGGTATAAGCGGAAGTTACCTCCTTAACATAAGGGTCTTTCTTCAATGCAGCCTTGAGGTTCTCATAGTGCGACCAATCGTGGTATCCTGTAGGAAGAGAAATAACCCTGGATTTGTCAAAGCCCAGGTTAATGGTTTGAATATATGATCTTTGTTCCCTAATTACCAGTGTGGTAATAATCAATACAATCGATATTATAAACTGAACAACTATAAGGGTCCTTCTGAATTTTCCACCTGATGCGGCAATAAGAAATCCTGGTTTGAGAATATTATTCAGGGAATGGCCTGAAACCATTATGGCAGGATAAGCGCCTGATATTAAACTGACAAGGACTGAAACCCCGATTATGGTTCCTGTAATTGCAGGGTGAAATAGCATCTTTACAGGAAAATCCTTTTCTGTAAGTATGCTGAAATAGGGCAGAAGCACAGCAGCGCATACCACTGACAATACCAGTGCCGCAACTGAAAATATTGCCGATTCTCCGATAAACTGCATGAATAATTGCCCTTTTTTTGCTCCAAGCAATTTCCTGATCCCTATTTCTGTCCGCTTTTCAGTTACCTGGGCTATCGTAATATTGGCATAATTTATAATTGCTATAGTCAGAATAAGTAAGGCAATAATGATCAGAATATAGATATATATAAAAGGTGTGTTTGGAATAAGTCCGTCAATATTGGAATGAAGATGCACATGGGTCAGAGGTTCGAGATGAACCGTAAAATAATCAACATCTGTAAAATCACGATCTTTTTTACCTATATCCCTGACATATGCATCAACCTTTTTATTCAGCGATGCTAAGTCGGTTCCCTTTTCCAGCAGAAGATAGGTATAAAAATTTGCCGGAAACCATGTTTCTGCTTTCCCATAATCAAGATTTGAAAATGAAACCAGGAAGTCGAATTGTATCTGAGAGTTTTTTGGAGGATCGGAGGTTATTCCAGTCACCATATAATTGCGGTCTCCGTCTATTACCAGGTTTTTTCCAAGGGGATCATCATTTCCAAAATATTTTTTCGCAATCGATCTGGTTATGACAATTTTGCCCGGACCATCAAGTGCAGTGGATTCCTTTCCTTCCAGAAGAGGGAATGTGAAGATCCTTAGGAAATCTGAATCGACAAAAAGCACCTTTTTTTCATTGAAGACGGTATTATTGAATTTAACTGTTTTCTGATTTCTAATTATTCTTGTATAGGATTTTATTGCCGGAAAGGTCCGTTGTAACTCTGGACCTGTTTTAGTTCCGTTCATCGACCATTGTTCACTCTTCCCATTAACAGATAATTCAGTTGTTGCTCTTACTATATTGTTTGCCTGCTTATTGAAGCGGTCAAAACTGAATTCGTAATATACATAAACTGCGATCAGGATAAAGCTGATCATTCCTATGAACAAGCTTGTTAATTTTATCAGTGATGATAATTTATTCTGCAGTATTCTTCGGCGGGCAATGAGGAGATAATTTTTTAACATATTGGTATTAAGGTTAGTATCAGATTACACCTGATTTTTGTTTCTCTAAAGACCGTAAAATTGTTTTTATGCTGCATGCTACAGTATCTGTTGAAACAGCTTAAAATGGCATAATATGGTAGAAGAGTTGAAATACATGAAGAAACATTATAATGATCATGAAATCATGAATTACAGATCTGCAATATCTCTTAAAGAATGTTAACCGGCAATCGGATGACCGGATTCAGGCGCATCGATCCGAGACCTAAATAATCGGGTGAAACCATGTGTGCTTGCAGACCTTGATCTGGTTGATTTTGTGGCATATTCTGAAAAGTTCAACTTCAGTTGTAAAAATATGCAGTCGAACTAATTTACCAGCTGGGATACAAAACTGGTCAATCTGTTTATTTTGTCTGCTGCCATTTTCAGGCAAGGATGAAGAAATTAACCCGCGTGTCTCCGGGGTGATACATTATATTAATAATTTTTGGGTGGACAGGTCAGCGGATTGTTCAGGATTTTTCCCAAAAACAGCTTCATGATCAGGAATCTGTACTGTTTAATTTCCAGGTGGGGGAGAACCCGGAGAAGTCAAAATGGATGTTTTATATATCTGATTGAGAGATTGTTTTAAAAAGGAAGACCGTCTCAATTATTGTTTTGAGACGGTCTCTTCTTGCGGGTGGAAGATGGGGCTCGAACCCACGACCTTCGGAACCACAATCCGACATTCTAACCGACTGAACTACATCCACCGTTTCTGGAATGCAAAGAAAGATCAAAATTTCAATTTCACAAAATTTACGATTTATTTTCTGTTCCTGCCTCCAATTAGTATATTTGCCGCATATTTTTTTCAACGAAAGACTTCGCGATCTTAGCTGACAATTAGGGGTATAGGGAATTAAATTAAATTTTAAGCACAGCAGATCACCATTTGAAAAAACTAAAATTTATAGATAATATTTCCGGTCTCCAGCTTTTTCAGCTGATGAAACCGGTCATTTTTCTTATTATCAGTATTGTTTTTACAAAAAGTCACCTGACCAGGGCCGAGATCGGTCAATGGGAGATGTTCATGTTCATTGGCGGTCTTCTTACTTATTTCTGGGTAACAGGTATCATCCAGTCACTTCTTCCGCTTTATCACAGGAACAAAACTTATCATAAGATGGGTGATAATGGCAATAAAAAATCACCTGAGATATTCAATGCTTTTCTTCTTCTGTGCTTTTTCAGTATACTGGTGTTTCTGATAGGGCATTCGCTGAAGGGTTCATTTTCGGTATTCCATTTTTCCGGCAATGCTCCTTTCATCAATCTGCTTCTTGTATATATATTGCTCAGCAGCCCTGTTTGTCTGATAGAGTATATTTATCTTCTGAATAACAGGTCATACAGGATATTTCAGTACGGGCTCATCACTTTTTCAATACAGATGGTGCTGATCATCCTGCCTATAATAATGGGAAAGGACATAATCTGGTCGATCTGGGGTTTGCTGGTTGTGACCCTGGTTAGATGGGTATGGCTTCTGATCCTACTGAGACGTTATACGGAAATGAGGATCTCCTTTGAGTTTATGAAGGAGCATCTGTATCTCGGTACTCCGCTTATTCTGACTTCGCTGATAAGCGGTTCCGCTCAATACACAGATGGTGTTATCATTTCAGCCGTATATCGAGATCCTGCAATGTTTGCGTGGTTCCGGTATGGAGCCAAGGAATTTCCACTGGTGCTGATGCTGGCCAACGGATTGAGTAATGCAATGCTTCCGGAGTTTTCGACGCGCGAGAGGATGAAGGACTCTCTTACAAAGATAAAATTGAAATCAAGAAAACTGATGCACATCCTCTTCCCCATGACAATAGCCATGATGCTTGTTACAAGATGGTTATATCCGAGGATGTTCAACCCAGGGTTCCAGAAGTCGGCCGATATCTTTCTGATCTATTCCTTACTTGTTATTCCTAGGCTGATATTTCCCCAGACAATTATAGTCGGGCGAAAGAAGACTCATATCAGCCTTATTTCGGCAGCGCTTGAGATTGCTTTCAATATACCGCTCAGCCTCCTTATGATCAAATGGGGATATGGACTTGTAGGTGTTGCTCTTTCCACATTTATTGTTTACCTGATAGGAAAAGCCTTCCTGGTGGGATATTTATGGATTAAAATGAAAATTAGGCCTTCCGAATACATACCAATAAAGGTATATTTGCTGTATTCATTTTTGGTCGCTTTGTTTTTCATTCTGATCGACCACAGGATAATTGATATTAAGTAAACTCTGTGAATCAATGCAGATCAGGGAGGTAATTTCAGAAATCGACAGGAAGGACTTCATCCGTTTTCCCAGGGCTCTTTACAGGGATGATCCGTACTGGACATGTCCGCTCGACGGTGGAATTGAATCTGTTTTCGAGCCGGCATCAAACAACGCATTCTCGCACGGTGAAGCTGTAAGGTGGCTGTTGACCGATGATAAAGGCAGGGTTATAGGACGAGTTGCGGCTTTTATTGACAGGGTCCGTTCAGCCGCGAACAGGCAGCCTACTGGAGGAATGGGTTTTTTCGAGGTAATCGAGGATAAGGAAGCAGCATTCATGCTTTTTGACACTGCTAAGGCGTGGTTGTCCGAAAGAGGAATGGAAGCCATGGATGGACCTGTGAACTTTGGAGAGAACGATAATAACTGGGGACTTCTTGTTGAAGGCTTTATGCAGCAGAGTTTCGGAATGCCCTATCATAAGAAGTATTACAGACAATATTTCGAAGAGTATGGCTTCAGAAAATATTTCGAGCAATACTCTTACCACAGATCAATCAGGGAAGACGGGAAATTAGTCACATTTCCACAACGAATGATGAAGATTGCTGAGTGGATAGCAAAACGACCAGGTTACTCTTTCAGGCATTTTGAGATCAGGAACAAAGAAAAATATATCAGCGACATTGTAGACATCTACAATTCAACGTGGTCGGTTTTCAAGGAAGATTTTACTCCTCTCGATCCGTTGTTCCTCCTTGAATCATTTAATAAGGCAAAACCGATTTTGGATGAGGATCTGGTCTGGTTCGCATATTTCAATGACAAGCCCATTGCATTTTTCGTGCTGTTTCCTGATCTTAACCAGATTCTCAGACACTTCAACGGAAACTTAAATGTGATAAACATGGTCCGTTTCGCTTATTACAAACTGACACATGTGATGACGAGGCTCAGGGCTGTGGTAGGAGGGGTGCATCCGTCATACCAGAACAGCGGGGTGGAGTCGGCAATATTCTATCATCTGTATAATATGTTCAGAAAGAAGCCATGGCTTGAAGAACTTGAACTGTCGTGGGTTGGGGATTTCAATCCTCGGATGATAGCCATTTATGAAGCTCTAGGCGCCAGGAAAGCGAAGGTCCATTATACTTACAGGTATCTTATTAATAAAGATCTTCCCTTTATTCCATATAAGGATGAGATGGAGGAAAATGCTTTAAAATTGTCAGCCCGGAGTCAGCAAAAATAATATTTTGAAGATAGATTTTGCATTTTCAATTAAGTTGGTTACTTTTGCAGTCCCTTACCGGAGGGATTTTGTAGAATATATTAAGGATAAAAAACATATAGTGAAATGAAAAATGGAATTCATCCCGGCAATTACAGGTTTGTGGTTTTTCAGGACATGTCAAATGGAACTGCATTCCTGAGCAAGTCGACTGCACCATCCAGGGATACTATAAAATGGGAAGATGGAAATGAATATCCGCTTATCAAGCTTGAGATTTCCAATACATCTCATCCGTTCTATACAGGCAAGATGAAGCTTGTTGATACTGCTGGTAGGGTTGACAAATTCATGAACCGTTACAAAGACCATGTGGTCAAGAAAAAATAATTGACAGAAAAGTTATGAAAGCCCCGGGAAACGGGGCTTTTTTGTTGCAATTAATCTGCGTGGCACAATCATTGCATTGCCCGCTTAATGGCAGATTGTTAAAATAATATGTAATTTTGGCATTCAGCCGGCCGGAAATGTGTCAGTGTGTTTTTTGAGTCGGGACAGAACATAAAGGGCAAATATATATCGGGACAGGTTCCTTAAAGAGGAATATGCAACACCGGGTTGCCCTGTGCGGGGCCCAATAGATTGAGATTAATTTAGACAACAGAAAGGCAATAGATATGGATAAAAAATTCAGGAAACCTGTCGGCGATATTTTTCTACCTGAAATGATTGATGGAGAAGGAGATATAATACCGATCATAGCCGATGGAGATGACGGAGATCTGGAGGATGTTGATGTTCCTGGAGCAATTCCTATCCTATCACTGCGGAATACCGTTTTGTTTCCCGGGGTTGTACTTCCTATTTCTATCGGACGACCAAAGTCGATTCAGCTCATCAAGGAGGCATACCGTGCAGAAAAGATTGTAGGAACTGTTGCCCAGATTGATCCTGATACGGAAAATCCTTCATTCAACGATCTTCATTCTGTTGGAACTATCGGTCAGATAGTTAAGCTGCTAGAAATGCCCGATGGATCAACAACAGCCATTATACAGGGACGCAAGAGAATGATGCTCGACCGTCTTGTGTCTGAGGATCCTTATTTTATGGCATTGGTGAAACCTTTACCCGAAGCCAGGCCTGATAAACAAAACAAGGATTTCGATGCAATTGTCGGATCACTGAAGGATCTGTCTCTTAAAATAATTAAGATAAATCCAAACATAAGTCCCGAGGCATCTTTTGCTATAAAGAATATTGAGAACCATACCTATCTGATTAATTTCATCTGTTCAAATACTGATATCAAGGTCCAGGACAAGCAAAAGCTTTTGGAGATCAATAATATGCGGGACAGAGGATTCTTGCTTCTCGAGTTCCTGGTTCAGGAAATACAGGTGCTGGAGCTGAAAAATGAACTTCAGTCGAAGGTAAAGAGTGATCTCGATCAGCAACAACGTGAATTCCTTCTGCATCAGCAGATGAAAACCATACAGAATGAGCTTGGAGGAAACCCGTTGGAGAAGGAAATTGAAGAGTACAGACTGAAAGCTTCTGAAAAGAAATGGGGTGAAGAAGTGAGCAAGGTGTTCGACAAAGAGCTGGATAAGCTTCACCGGTTGAATCCTGCTGCGGCAGAATACTCGGTTCAGGTGAATTATATTCAGACTCTGCTGGATCTGCCGTGGAATACATATACCCAGGATAATCTCGATCTGAAAAATGCGCGGAAAGTTCTGGATCTGGACCACTTCGGACTTGAGGAAGTCAAGGAACGTATCCTTGAGCACCTGGCGGTACTGAAACTTAAAGGCGATCTGAAATCACCGATATTGTGTCTATACGGTCCTCCCGGAGTGGGCAAAACATCTCTGGGGAAATCGGTAGCCAAAGCACTTGACAGAAAGTATGTCAGAATGTCACTTGGTGGTCTGCACGATGAGGCTGAGATCAGGGGACACAGAAAAACATATATAGGAGCCATGCCGGGCAGGATAATTCAGAATATCAGGAGGGCCGGTTCGTCAAATCCCGTTTTCATCCTGGATGAAATTGACAAGGTTGGCCAGGACTTCAGAGGCGATCCTTCTTCGGCTCTTTTGGAAGTGCTTGATCCTGAGCAGAACAGTACCTTCTTCGATAACTTTATAGAGATGGAATATGACCTTTCCAAGGTCCTTTTCATTGCAACTGCCAATAACCTGGCATCAATCAGTCCGGCGCTCCGCGACAGAATGGAGATGATAGAGATAACAGGCTATCTGGTTGAGGAAAAACTGGAGATCGCGAATCGCCATCTTCTCCCAAAACAGCTTGAAAATCATGGTGTCCCTGCCGATCAGATTAGAATCAGCAGGAAGATAATGGAGTCAATTATTGAAAAATACACCAGGGAATCAGGTGTACGTGAACTGGATAAAAAACTGGCGAAGGTTGTACGGGTAAGAGCCAAAAATATTGCAGCCGAGACAAAATTTGACAGAGATCTTACTGAGGAATCTCTGGCTGAAATGCTTGGTCCTTCAAAGTATACCAGAGACCTTTACACCGGGAATGATCAGGCTGGAGTGGTTACAGGGCTGGCCTGGACAGCCGCGGGAGGAGAGATACTTTTTGTTGAGGCAAGCATCAGTAAGGGAACAGGTAAACTGACACTGACCGGTAATCTTGGAGAGGTGATGAAAGAATCGGCAATTATTGCACTTGAATATCTGAAATCGAACGCGGAATTACTTGGACTTCCCGATACATTCTCTGAAAAATGGAATATACATATCCATGTGCCTGAAGGCGCTATTCCCAAGGATGGACCATCAGCCGGGATCACCATGGCTACATCCATCGCCTCTGCTTTCACTCAGCGCAAGATCAAGAAATATCTTGCTATGACAGGAGAAATAACGCTTAGAGGCAAGGTTCTTCCTGTCGGAGGCATCAAGGAAAAAATACTTGCGGCAAAGAGAGCGAGTATAAAAGAGATCATTCTTTCGGAAGATAACCGGAAAGATGTGGAAAGCATTAATGAGATCTATATAAAAGGACTGAATTTCCATTATGTTGATACAATAATGGGAGTCCTCGACATTGCTCTGCTGAAGCAGAAGGTCAAAAACCCGAAAAAAATCACTTTCGAATGAAAAGAACAGCTGTCTTCCCCGGGTCATTTGATCCTTTCACTATCGGTCATGAAGCTATCGTAAGGCGAGCGCTCAGTCTTTTTGATGAAATAATTGTGGCTATTGGGGCAAATGCACTTAAAAAAAACTATTATTCTCTTGCTACGAGGGAAAAAATGATAAATGATGTATTCAGGGATGAACCCAGGATCTCTGTTGATCACTATGAAGGACTTACAGTTGAATATTGCAGGAGAATTAATGCCGGGTATCTTATCAGGGGCTTGAGGACAGCGGCAGATTTTGAATTTGAACGGGCTATTGCTCAGGTGAACAAGGTACTGGCTCCGGATATTGAATCAGTATTTCTTCTGACTGTTCCTGAACACAGCCATATTAATTCCACCATAGTGAGGGATATCATAAGAAGCGGGGGAGATGCTTCCATATTCGTTCCGTCGGGTATAGATCTTAAAGCTTACACAGGAGGGACCGACTGATCGCTATTTCAGTATTGTAACATTGATTATTTCCATAAGGGAAAGCCAGACATTTCCTTTCAGACGGTTCAGTTCATCAGGCAGGAGCCATTCAACCCTGGTGATACCCTCTTCAATCTGAGGTTCAGTGATCATCTCTCCATCATAGCTCATAAGAAACCAGTTGGTCTTTTTCAGATAGAAAATACCTTTAAGGCTATAAATATGATAGCTCGGCTGGATCGGTTTAATGATCTTATGTCCTTTTATTCCGCACTCTTCGTTTACTTCCCTGAGCGCACATATTTCCGGCTCCTCTCCCGGCTCTATGTGACCTTTTGGCAGGTCAAGTTTGCCCTGCTTCTCAATGAAGAGGTATTTACCGGAAGTATGTCTGACCAGGCCACCTGCAGCACCTACTTCAGTAAAGTAGATCCTGAACATTTTCCACAAATGTTTAATGTCAGTACAGTAAATATTTACTGAAGTGATGCTCTTATCAGTCTGAAATTCAGAAATGAGCTTATAAAGTTCATCAGTTGCATTGAATTTATGGAATAAGCCGTATTTTTGTAACCTGTCAGGCTCCGGGCTTAACATTATGAACCTGTTTTCAAAGTGAATTTTATACATACTCTGATGCAAGATTATTCGACAAAAACAGCTGAATATCTCTTACAAATTAAAGCAATAAAATTGCAACCGTCAAATCCTTTTACCTGGGCTTCCGGTTGGAAATCTCCGATTTATTGCGATAACAGGAAGACACTCTCGTTTCCTGAGGTGAGGTCTTTTATCCGGGATTCCTTTGCAGGATTGATCCACAGCCTGTATCCTGAAACGGAACTTATTGCAGGTGTTGCCACAGGTGCAATCGCTCACGGGGCGCTTACTGCCGATAAGCTGGGGCTTCCTTTTATCTATGTGCGTTCAGAGGCGAAAGAGCATGGCCTTGGAAACCTGATAGAAGGCTATTTCGAGAAAGGCAGGAAAGTCGTTGTAATAGAGGATCTTATCTCCACCGGAGGGAGCAGTCTGAATGCTGTCAGAGCTCTCAGGGAGGCAGGTTGCGAGGTACTTGGGATGGTCGCTATCTTTACTTATCAGTTCAATAAAGCTGCCGACGGGTTTGCTTCTGAAAAATGCCGACTTGATACACTGTGCAATTATTCTGTTCTTATCGATATAGCCCTGAAAAGCGGATATATCGGCGAGGCGGAGGTTGAGACCCTCAGAAAATGGAGACTGGCGCCGGCTTCCTGGGGTACAAGCTGAGAACATGGATTTTGTATCCCCGGAACAGGTTGCGGTTAGTCATTTCTGAAAATCAATTTATCGGAGCGGAAGATAGGAATGGAAGGATTATCATACTTTACCAGCAGGACAGGCAATCTGTCATGTACTCCTGCTGAAGTATTCATTTTTGTGACAGATTTCAGAAATCTCAGAAGATTTGTTCCGGAAAGCTCGGTAAGTAACCTGACCACTGAAGTTGATTCATGCAGTTTCAATGTTGCTCTGGCAGGGACTGTTACTGTCAGGATAACAGACAGGGATCCTTTTTCGAGAGTGGTTTACGTCGGCGACGCCATGAAGAAAAATGATTTTTCGCTTTCCCTGATGATCGGTACTGGTGAGGATGGCGCTGCAAATGCGAAACTGACACTTGAAGCGGATCTGAACCCCATGCTTAAGATGGTCGCGAGTCAGCCGATTAACAGATTCCTTGAAATTCTTATAAGTGAGATGGAAAATTTCAAAGGATGGAAGGAACTTACTGTATAAATTCAATCTCCTTAAACGAGTAAGCTTTGATTATTCCTCCTTTTTTCTCGACCGTAAGAGTTCCGTTACCTGCAACATCCGACAGCATTCCTTCAAATTCTCCATGCGAATCGGAATATCTGCTCCAGATACCTTTTCTGTACAGGATCCGGAGGTAATCATTCTTAATTATTTCATATTCACCGGCAATAAGCATTTTATATCGTTTATCGAGACATTCAATGAGCTTCTGCAGTACATCCTCCAGATCGTATCCATGACCTGTTATATTTTTCATGGAAACAGGATTTGGAGCATTGCTGATGAACTTGTCCTGGTTTACATTCAGTCCTGTTCCGATAACTGAATATTCAATGCTTTCTCCCATGACCGAATTTTCTATCAGAACACCTGCTATTTTGTCATTGTTTACATAAATGTCATTCGGCCACTTTACTGAAATACCTGAAAAATATCCGGACAGAAGATCATATAGCCCGAGCGAAACAGCCATTGAGAGGAAGAACTGCTCCCCGGCCATCATGAATGAGGGATAAACTATAATACTGAGAAGCAGGTTTTTATCTTTCTCGCTCTCCCATTTGTTGCTTCCCTGTCCCCGTCCATCCGACTGATGGCCGGTACGGATAACCGTTCCTTCTGTCGCCTTATTATCTTTCAAAAACTGTATGGCATAGTCATTTGTTGATGGCAGGTTTTCATGGAATATGATTTTTGTGCCTATTATCATGATAATCAAATTGATAATTTTATATATTTAGCATTTATACATGAACTTTTCCATATTCCAAAGATTGGCACTGTAATTGCAAAATGGAAAGAAGCTGCAAAATTACGGATAAAAGTGGTACTTTTGTGACTTAATATCAAACTGATAACATTAATGAAAAAAAAATCTGACGGGACAGATGCCCTTCTAGACAGTATATTTAAGGGGATCTTTGAAAAACAAGGGCTGAATGTTCTGAAAATTGATTTAAGGAGGCTTGAGAACAGAATAACCGATTATTTTGTTATTTGTCATGGCGCTTCAACTACGCAGGTAAGCGCGATAGGCGATTCAGTCGAAGATTTTGCCAGAGCCCAGGCTGGCGAGAAACCAATTCATGTCGAAGGACTCGACAATTGCTACTGGGTATTATTGGATTATGGCACAGTGATAGTGCATGTTTTTCTGGAGGAATTCAGGAATTTTTACAGTCTTGAATCTCTTTGGGGAGACGCAGTTATTACTGCCATAGAGGATAAACTAAAGTAAGTTTTTTTTATGACAGAAAACACCGACAATAATCAGGGTACTGACAAGAAAACTGATAAGAATTCTAAACCCCGATTCAATACAAACTGGATATTTGCGATCCTTGCCTTATCCCTTATTATCTATACAATGGTTTTCGGGGGAAAGGATGTGGAAAAAGTCACAACCGGTGATCTTAAGAATATGATCACCAACAGGGACATTGACAAAATTGTTGTAGTCAATAAGGAGCAGGCTGAGATATATCTGAAGAAAGAGGCTATTGAGTCAGGCCGGTATCCGAAGGTGCAGAAGCCGGGTACCAGTTTCGGTCTGACAATGCCCAAACCCAATTTTGTCTATAATATCGGTGATATAAGCAGTTTTGAACCGTTTCTCAAAGACACACAGAAGAATTCCGGGTATAATGAGAATGAACTCATATATCCTGATTATATAACACGAAAGAACTATTTTGGCGAGATTTTGTCATGGCTTTTGTTCCCGGCTCTTCTTGTCATCCTGTGGCTCTTTATGATGAAGAGGATGTCGGGAGGCGGTGCCGGTGGAGCAGGCGGCATTTTCAATGTAGGAAAATCGCGGGCTCAGATCTTCGATAAGGATACGAATGTAAGGCTTAATTTTAATGATGTTGCAGGTCTCGAGGAGGCTAAAACAGAGGTTATGGAGATCGTCGATTTCCTGAAGAACCCTAAGAAATATACTCAGTTAGGAGGTAAAATACCAAAGGGCGCCTTGCTAATAGGTCCTCCAGGAACCGGAAAAACAATGCTTGCAAAAGCTGTTGCAGGAGAGGCAAATGTGCCGTTCTTTTCAATTTCAGGTTCCGATTTCGTTGAAATGTTCGTTGGTGTTGGAGCCTCAAGAGTCAGGGATCTTTTCAAACAGGCAAAAGAAAAAGCTCCTTGTATTGTCTTTATTGATGAAATAGATGCTGTTGGCCGTGCAAGGGGACGTAATGTCAATTTCGGATCCAATGATGAAAGGGAGAATACACTGAACCAGCTCCTTACCGAGATGGATGGTTTCGGTACAAATATGGGAGTCATTATACTTGCTGCCACCAACCGGGCTGATATACTCGACAGGGCTCTGATGAGAGCCGGTCGTTTTGACAGGCAGATCCATGTCGAGCTTCCTGATCTGAATGAAAGAGAAGCGATATTCAGAGTTCATCTTCGTCCGATAAAACTGGAAAAGAATTTTGATGTCGGGTTTATGGCAAAGCAGACTCCAGGATTCTCCGGAGCTGATATAGCTAATGTCTGCAACGAAGCTGCCCTTATTGCCGCAAGGAAGAATAAAACTGTTGTGGAAAAACAGGATTTTCTTGACGCAGTCGACAGAATTGTGGGCGGTCTTGAGAAGAAAAGCAAGATAATATCAGTAGTTGAAAAGAAAACAATCGCGTATCATGAAGCCGGACATGCAACGGTTAGCTGGCTGCTTGAATACGCCAGTCCGCTGCTTAAGGTCACGATCATCCCCAGGGGAAGAGCTCTTGGCGCTGCATGGTATCTGCCTGAGGAGAGGCAGCTGACCACGACGGAACAGATCCTCGATGAAATGGCTTATGCTCTTGGAGGCAGGGCCGCAGAGGAGCTTATATTTGGTAAAATTTCGACCGGCGCACTTAGCGATCTGGAAAAGATAACCAAACAGGCATATGCAATGGTTGCCTTCTTCGGGATGAGTGATAAGGTCGGGAACCTGAGTTTTTACGATTCTTCAGGTCAATCGGATTTCGGTTTTACCAAACCCTACAGTGAAAAGACTGCTGAGGTGATAGATCATGAGGTGAAACTTATTGTGGATGAATCATATGTTAGAGCCAAACAGGTTCTTAAGGAAAATTTGGTGGGGCTCACGGAACTGGCTGAACTCCTCCTCGAAAAAGAGGTAATCTTCAGCGAGGATCTTGAAAGAATATTCGGCAAGCGTAAGGCCGAGCAACTGAAGGAGATAAGAGAAGCTGAAGCTAAAGCTCTTTCTCCGGCAAGCAAGGTTCCCGTTAGCATTGATGCCGATCTCAAAAAGAAAAAGAAAACGGAAAAATCTGAAAAAGCCAGACAGACTGATTCCGATTCTGCTGTCAAAGAGCCTGCGAAAGCAAAGGGAGAACGGAAAAATGCCCGGAAAGGGAAGCTGAAAAACGGTAATGTTTAATGGTTTAATAATCCGGAATTTTGAATAATTTTTTCCGACGTGCGCTGACAGGAGCCTGGATAGTAATTTTTATACTCGGCGGCTTCTGGCTGCATCCGGTGTCATTTCTCCTTACAGCACTTGCCCTTCTTATAGGCACCCAATATGAATACTATTCGCTGATCAGCCTCACGGGGATTAAGCCTATGAAAACCGCCGGACTGATGACCGGAATAGTTTTTTATTCAATTGCTGTTCTGGTAGCAACCGGATTCCTATCCGCAAAATGGTTCCTTCTTCTGCTTCCTGTAGTTGTTCTTATAATGATAGTTGAACTCTACAGTGGAAAGGAAAGGCCTTTTGATTCCTTGGCCCATACATTCTTTCCTTTGATGTATACAGCGCTGCCATTTTCATTGTTCCCGTTCGCTGCTTTTGGCCATGAGGGGCTGGCCCCGCTGATCCATTTCAACCGGATGGCATTCTCTCCGGGCATAGTGGTAGGTTTTTTTCTCCTCATCTGGGCCAATGATACAGGCGCCTATCTCACAGGGGTATCATTCGGGAAACACAAACTGATGGAAACTATTTCACCGAAAAAGACATGGGAAGGCTTCGCGGGAGGAATAGTGCTTGCGCTTACTGTTGCCTGGTTCATCTCCGGATGGCTGGGTGTGGTCAGCAGAACTGCATGGTTGGTTATTTCACTCATTATATCATTAGTTGGCACTTACGGCGATCTTATCGAATCGATGCTTAAAAGGAGCGCCGGAGTAAAGGACTCCGGTTCAGTGATGCCAGGGCATGGCGGGTTTCTTGACCGGTTCGACAGTACTATATTATCTTTTCCGCTAGTATATCTTTTTATTCTACTTTTTGGATGATTCCGCTGACTTGATTAGCTTTGCACAAATTTTTTCCCAATGAAAATTCATAAGGAAGGCTATAAGATACTTGGCTATAGTTTTGGAATACTGCTTCTGGTAAATTTTCTGGTAATCATATTCTTGCGGGGTCATCTTTTATTAGAGTGGGCTTTCTTTGTCTGTTCCCTGCTGTTGTATGTTTTCCTTCTTTTTTTCTTCAGATGGCCGACACGACAGCTTGAACCTCACAACGATCTGGTCTATGCACCGGCAGATGGAAAAGTAGTTGTTATTGAAGAGACGCTGGAGAAGGAATATTTCAATGATATGCGTCTCCAGGTTTCAATATTCATGTCACCTTTTAATGTTCATAGTAACAGATACCCTATATCGGGGAAAGTAAAATATGTCAAATACCATCCCGGCAATTATATTGTTGCCTGGCATCCGAAATCATCAGAGATGAATGAACGCAGTACAATTGTTGTTGAATCCGAATCAGGAAAGGAAATTCTGATCAGGCAGATTGCAGGCGCGATGGCACGTCGTATTGTGACATATTCTCAGGAAGATCAGGAGGTGCTCCAGGGAAGCGAACTGGGATTCATAAAATTCGGTTCGCGTGTTGATTTATTCTTACCACTGGGAACCGAAATAGAAGTTCCTATCCTTCAGCATGTCAAGGCTAATAAAAGTGTATTGGCCAGGATCTGAAAACAAATTTAAATTCATGAAAAGAGATACAAGAATTGAAAACCTGACGGAAAAGGTTAAGTGGATCGGAGTGTTCGATTATGATATAAAGACCTTCGATATTGTTATGCATACTGCCTATGGAACTACTTATAACTCCTATTTTATTGATGCTGAGAAAAAGGCTGTAATCGATGTTGCAAAGGCTACATTCTTTGATACCTACATTGCTAAAATACGGGAGGTGACAGACCCGCAGAAAATCGAATATATAATACTGAACCATACCGAACCTGATCATTCCGGCAGCCTGAGGCTCCTTCTGGAACTGGCGCCGTCAGCAACGGTTGTTGGCAGCGGTAATGCCATCAGATACCTTGAAGATATTGTGAATGTACCGTTCAAATCAATTGTTGTCAGACATGGAGACAAAATCGATCTCGGTAACATGACCCTGAGTTTTATTGCTGCTCCGAATCTACACTGGCCCGATTCAATTTATACCTATCTTGAAGAGGAAGGTGTGCTGTTTACCTGCGATTCTTTCGGAGCTCATTACTGCACCGAAAACCTTTACAGCGATTTCACTCCTGAATATTCAGAGGCATTTAAATATTATTTCGATGTCATTCTCAGACCCTTCAGCAGGTTCATGCAAAAGGCCATCGATCTTATAAGGCCTTACGATCTTAAGCTTATTTGTCCCGGCCATGGTCCTGTACATAAGGAAAGCCTTAAAACAGCAGTATCCCTTTCGGAAAAGTATGCACAGGAGTATCTGAATCAGGTGATAGGACGACCGGTCAAGAATATTCTGGTGGCTTATGTTTCCGCTTACGGTTATACAAGGGAAGCAGCTGGCTATATTGCATCCGGAATAAAGGAAACAGTTAATGTAACAACTGAAGTACTGGATATTGAAGAACTGCCTCTTGAAGAACTGGAGGCAAAAGTTATTACTGCCGATGGTATTATAGTTGGCTCTCCGACCATAAACCAGAATACACTTCTTCCTGTTTATAAGCTTTTTGCAGTTATGAATCCGATAAGAGACAAAGGAAAGCTGGGCGCTTCATTCGGATCTTATGGCTGGAGCGGGGAAGCCTCAAAAATTATCCTTGAGAATCTCAGACTTCTGAAACTGAAGATATTTGAAGAATCGGCTGCCTTTAAGTTTTCACCTTACGGGGACAAGATAACCCGGTTGAAGGAGTTCGGCAGGGATTATG
>CAXXWV010000003.1:0-111844 GCA_963676175.2 Bacteroidales bacterium | reverse complement strand
GCCTTGTCAATGCCGGGGCAGTGGCAAGATATATACAACAACTTAATCCTGAACATGTTTCACTGGTCGCTATGGGATACAGGGCAGTGGTAAGCGCTGAGGAGGATGTTCTGTGTGCCGAATATATAACGGATAAATTAACAGACAGGCAAAAGGTAACGGATAATGACATCAGGGCGCTGGCTGAAACTTCAGGCAAAAGGTTTTTCAATCCGTTCAACAAGGATTTTTCACCGCCTTCTGACTTTTTTCTGTGTACCATGAAGGACAGATTCGGTTTTATACTGAAAGCCGAGAAGAGAGATGACGGGAATGTTTTACTCAAAAAAATAGCTGTATAGCTCAGAAGACCGGGTTGACCTGTCTTCTCCTGTGAATCTCCCTGTAAGTACAGAATATGACTTCCTTATAGAATCTGAAAAGCAGGATAGACCTGTCTCCTGAATCAAGGCTTATCTCCATACGATCACGATATCGTATATAAATGCCTGCCATCAGGCGTGTAAGGTGGAAAAACTTCAGCCACCTGTATGTTTTCAGAACCCTAACTGTTTTGGCAAATGTCCGTTTATCAGTTACATTGTCATATAGCATACTCAGGTTTTCGAGCCCAAGCTTAGTTTTATTCATGAACTCCTTATTGGTTTCAAGGCCCTCATGGTAAAGACCATTATCAATATGGATTATGGCAATTCCTGCTTTTTTGAACTGGTATCCCATGAGTCTGTCCTCATAGCCGTATTGTTTCAGCTCCTCATTAAACCTGATCCTTGAAAAAACATCCTTAGCAATAAGTACATTGAAGGTCGAGAACCATGCATGCGGGTTTGTATTCCTGACAGTGGCGGGTTTCTGTTCTCTCCATTTACCATATTTCCAACGCAACAGTATATCCGGATCGCCTGGAGGAGCATCATGGTAAAGTATTCCACCGCAGACTACCTTGTATAAGGGGATCATTGGAAGCCATTGCCTCAGATAAGCTTCTGCAGTTGAAGGTAAAAGAGTATCGGCGTCGATGAAAAGCAGGTAGTCACCTGCAGCTTCCAAGGCCAGACGGTTCCTGATTGAAGCCCTGCCAATGTTCTTCTCAAATGAAATCAGTCTGACCCCTTCACCTTCAAGCGCCAGATACTTCTCCTTGAATTCCTGAGATGAACCATCGTCTCCGATAAGTATCTCGCAGAACTCAGGTACTTTTCCCAGAGCGCTCTTCATCCCGTGAATAAGCGCTACGATATCATAATCATAGACGGGAACAAGTAATGATATCTTCATTTCAGGTAGAGGTTGAACTGTCAAAAGTACAATTAATTTTAATAATATTCATCAGGGATCTCTTTGGCAGAGAAATTGCAATAGCTATTTTTGTTCATAATTGATTACTTATTACTGTTAAATGAGAAAATTCCTTATTTCTATGCTATGTGCGATTCTTCCTGTCATCGCACTGTGTCAGGCAAAAGGGGGCTATGAAATTGATATTACCCTTTACGGGCTAAAGGATTCGACCATCTATCTGGCGTATCACCTTGCCGACAAGCAATACATAAAGGACACTATAAAACTCGATGCTAACGGACATGGAATTGACAGAGGGAAAGAATTATTGCCCCAGGGAATTTACATGGTTGTCCTGCCTGGCAAGAAATATTTTGAATTACTGATTTCGACTGATCAGATTTTCTCTCTCAGCTGTAAATACAATGATTGCATAAATACATTGAAATTCTCAGGCTGTGATGAGAATACTGCTTTTCTCGACTATCAGAGAAAATGGATCGTTATGCAGCAGAAAGCCGGAGAATTGTCCAAACGGGTGCAGAATAATAAACAGAACAATGATTCACTCAGGACACTTTCAGGAGCACAGAAAGCTCAGGAAACCAAAATGATAGGATATCTCAAATCAGTAATAGCTGAAAACCCCGGAAATCTTCTGGGTGTCCTGGTTAAGGCCATGCTGCCTACTCAAACGCCTGAGTTTAACATCCCTTCCTTCGTTCAGAACCCTGATTCTCTCAGATGGATAATGAACTATAACTATAATAAAGATCATTTTTTCGATAATATTGATCTGACGGATGAGAGATTAATCAGGACGCCAATCCTTAATGCAAAACTGAATGCGTTCTTCGGAAATGTTCTCATCCAGGCTCAGGATACCATCAACAAGGAAATAGACAAAATCATAAGGAAGTGTGAGAGCAATCATAAGATGTATCAGTTTATAGCCGTCTTTCTCTTCAATCATTTCAGGGAAAGTGAGATCATGGGGCATGATGCGGTTATGGTCAAGCTCGCTGATGATATTTATCTGTCGGGAAAGGCTGACTGGGTATCAAAGGAATTTAAGGATGATCTCAGAAAGCAGATTGAACTGTTAAGGCCGAATCTAATCGGGAAGAAAGCTCCTAATCTGATAATGGATTCTTACAGTGGAATCTTCGTGTCACTATATGATATACATAAGGATTTCACCATATTATACTTTTGGGAACCCAACTGCGGCCATTGCAAGGAGTCCACTCCCAAACTGAAAGCCTATTACGACAAGGTTAAGGACAAGGGAGTTGAGATTTTTGCTATCTGCACTCAATCGGATAAACCGAAATGGACCCAATATATTGAGGAAAACAAACTTACCTGGATAAACGGCTGGGATCCGCAACGGGCATCACATTTTGACACATCATACAATATACAGTCGACACCTACTGTTTTTATTCTTGACAGGAATAAAAAGATTATTGCAAAGAAACTTTCGGTAGAGGATATCGGACCCTTCATTGAGAATTACAGGAAATACGGCAGCAAATAATCAGGAAGAACAGATCCAGCTGACGAACTCATATAAAGAAGCAAATGAGTTTGTCTGGTCATTTTCTGTGAAAAACCATAATTTGTTGTCTCCTGATGGTACTTTAAGACTAGGTTGCTGATTACCGTCTATGGCCCTGAAACCGGCACGATTCAGCGCCTTTCGCGTATAATGAAGCATGATCCCGGTCCCTTCCACATAAATATCACCTCTGCTTTCAGATACAAATGAGTATGTACCGTTATCGGGATCGTACTTCATAACAGATGTATCGAATAGATTCTCAAAGGCGCCGCTAAGCATCAGATCTTCAGGACTTCCTTCTTCCATACCTTCCTTAAGGATCAGCCAGATACGGTCGGCCTGGCTCAGGGCTACATTCAGGTCATGGGTTGAAAAGATTATTGTTTTGCCGTTCTTTTGGGTAAGAAGGTGCATCAGATGCAGTATTTCGAACTTACTTCCAATATCGAGAAATGCGGTCGGTTCATCCATCACCATTATGTCTGCATCCTGGGCTAGTATCCTGGCTATCATCGCTTTCTGCCTTTCACCGTCTGAAAGCTCAGTAATAAATCTTTCAGTCAATGATGCAAGTCCCGTTTTTTCTATTGAATCCATGATAATCCTGTGATCATTGTCATCGATCCGTCCAAACCAGTTCGTGTAAGGAAACCGTCCAAGCGCGACCAGATCATAGACGCGCATGCTGTTGACTCTGACCATTTCAGTTGAAATGTAGCCAATTATCTGAGCCAGATCCTTCTTTGAATATTCCCTGATATTCATTCCTCCGTAAGAGATCTCTCCTTCCAATGGAGGATGCAGACCTGCCAGTGTTCGCAAAAGAGTACTTTTTCCTATCCCATTTCGGCCAATGACAGCTATCAGTTCCCCCTTTCTTGCCCCTGCTGTTAGCGGAGGAAGTATAACTTTAACATTACGGCCGTTTTTATAGCCGATTCTCAGTGACCTGAATGACAATATATCGTCGAAGTCTTTCATAATCAGAACAGACTGGAGTATTTCCGGTTCCTGAAGATCACCCATATTACCACAGGAATACCTATTAGAGACGTTACTGAATTGACCGGTAATACGCTTTCAGTTCCTGGCAGCTGAGATATTATATCGCTTACAAGCATTACAATACCACCTGTCAGTATGGTTCCTGGAATAAGCACCCTATGATCGGATGTTCGAAGAAGTATCCTTGTTATATGCGGAACTGCAATACCAATGAAACCGATGGGCCCGCAAAAGGCAGTTACACTTCCTGAAAGTATGCTTGTGGAAGCAAAGATTACTACGCGTGAAAACCGGATATTCAGTCCGATACTGCTGGCATAATTCTCTCCTATCGAGATGGCATTTAGCATTTTTGCCGAGAGAAGGCTTAACAGAATACCTGCCGCAACACAAATCAACAAAGCGTGAAGTTGGATAGAGGTAAGGTTTCCGAGACTTCCCATGGTCCAGATGACATAAGCTTTAAGTTTGGATTCGGCGCTGAAGTACTGCATGATAGTCACGATTGCAGAAATACCGCTTGAAAGCATAATCCCTATAATAAGGATGGTCATGATATCTCTGACCCTTGACGATACTGACATTATAAGTATCATTACAGCACCTGCTCCAACCCATGAAGATGCTATCAGTAACCAGTTTCCAAGTCCCTTCAGACCTTCTGCCGACATACTACCGGAAAATCCCAGAATGACAAATGCCACTCCAAGACTGGCTCCTGATGTTATTCCGAGAACATCAGGACCTGCCATAGGATTACGGAATACTGTCTGCATCTGAAGCCCGCTCAAAGACAAAGCAATACCTACAGCCAGCGCCGTAAGGGCTTTCGGAATACGAAAATCAGTAATAATTGTTCTCAGCGGTTCCTGTGAGGTTCCCTTAAAAGCATCAATAATATCAGATAGCCGTATCGTCATAGAACCCAGCACAACATCCAGGATCAGGAAAACAGCTACAAAAAAGAGAAGACTGACAAATACCAATTTCTGCCTTCCTGAAATTCCCACATTTTTTTTACTGTTGATCATTGATGTAACTTACAATTACCGGCTATTCAATTTTCCTGTAATAATAGAGATTTTTATCCGGAAAAAGCTCCGGATGAAGAATAACGCCGATATCCCTGAGAATAAGATGAGGATGAATAGCCCCGCTCTCCCAGAAATCGTTCCCGCCCCCGGGAGCAATCCTCCGGTTATTATTGTAAAGATTTTCTTTTTTAAAGCATGGTATTGAACTTAACCTGGCATCAACCAAAGATATTTCATCGCGTGACATTACAGTACTGATATTCAGCCAGTAATCTGCATTCATTGCCTTCGTCCAGACATTTTCAAGGCCAAGTGGCATTGATACCGAAGACTTGGAATCCTTCCACAGATAATCTCCGCCTGCATCACTGATCAGTGTACTTATAAATGAATTCCCGGGGGAAACGAACCATGTATCTTTGAAAGGCAATCCGAGCATCACCTTTGGTCGCAACATATTCTTCCCGGCAATCATTGATTTTAGCTCATTGTAAGCCTTAGACTCTGCCGAAAATATACTATCAGCAGCACTTTCATGGCAGAAAATGGTTCCAAACAATTTTATCCATTCAGCTTTTGCCAGAGGCTCGGTCTCCAGATAATCGGCATTGTACATAACTTTTACCCCAAGTTCGAGCAATTTGCCTACATACCCTGAAGATTCATTGCCAACGCCATAAATCATTACCAGGTCAGGTGCAAGGTTAACAATAAGTTCCTTGTTCAGATTTGATTCGTAACCCACGTCTTTAATAAGACCACTTTCAGCCATTTGCCGCAGCACCGGGGAATAGATATACTGTATCCCCGACATACCAATAACAGCCTTGTCTTCATTAATGGCAGAGACCATTGCCAGATGGGTAGTCGACATACAGATGATCTTCCTCACAGGTATGAATATTACCTTCTCAGGATCTATCCCTGCCGGGATCATATCACCCCGTTTCAGCAGGTACCAGGTCATACTGACATTATCAGCGCCCTGCCAGGGATTTATAATCGTAACCTTTGTAATATTTCCCTCTTTTTCAATTGACAACCTGTTGGCAAATTGAATCAGATTCGGTCCTTTTTTCCCTGCGGCAACACGAGACGATACATGGTCACTGCAAGACAGTAAAATAAATACTGCAAGAACAAAAAATACAATTTTCACCGAAAAATGTTTCAGATAACCCTCTGATAATTTAATCATGATCATTATTTTGTCGAAGCTTTGAAACACATAGAACCAGGGATAATTTCAGGCTGAAATTTATTTTTAAGCATACCTGGAATTTCACAGGAAATATAACATCTCCCAGTAAAAACAAACGCCCGGGAAGGATATAGCTTTCCGCAGTTCAGTGAATGGCTTCCATACTGATAAAACACTCTTGCAACAGACTGAAAACATTCCGATCCAGTTCGTCCTTTAAGCAAGGTATCATACTGTCCGAAGCTTCCTATTCCCGCCCTTAATGAGATCATGGGCTCATTTCTCAAGACAGGTCCGGTTGAAATGTTAACAATTCCCCCCAGGCCTCCGTTTCCCACCTGCATTGATGCACCACCACAATATATCTGAACCCCGTCTATGAGACCGGCAGGTATCAATGCGAAATCAGATTGCCCAAGCATCGGACTGTTCAGATTGATCTCATTCCATGCAAGCTGGGTATGTCCTGCACCTGTACCACGGAAGGAAGGAGAAGCTGTCCCTCCCATTCCATAGCTTTTGATAAAGATTGATGAATGCCGCGATAAAAGATCTGCAAGGGATTCCTGAGAACAAAGTTTAATTACAGATGAATCGATAGTTTTGGCTTTAAAACCTGCCGGTCCATTGCCGGTTGTCTTATGGCTTATTGTAACTTCATCTATTTTAATTGTATCGGAGCTGAAGGGTGTTTGTGCAATCAGTCGTACTGAGAGCAAAATCAGAAAGAGACTATGTAATACCTTGTTTTTCAAAACCTGCCTGTTACCTTCATTATCAAAACAATACACAATGAGCACAGAAAATGTACTTTCAAATTATTATAATGAATGCAAGCGGGATAAGTTATATGAAATTTTATTACCGGCAGACATTTCCGGATAATCAGATATCAACAATTATTAACAATAAAAAAGATGAACAATATCAGTACAGAACTATCTGATATACTTTAATATTTGTTCTCCAATTCCTATTTTATATCCGGAAGATGTATAAACAATATTCCCGTTTTTATCCGATACAGCGACAAAAGGGAGCTTTATTTCTTTACCGAATGTCTTGATCAGTATTTCCCTGTCGTGAGCTGAAATCAGATTTTCCGGCATTCTTTTCAATTCATCCGGTCTGAATCCTTCCCATTTTGAAGCAGGATCTGCCAGGAAAATAAAGCAGCCACCCCAGTCGTCAAATTCCTTCTTCAGATGTGGCAGATCATTGAAAAAATGACGTGCAGGTTCACTTTCAGGATCGATCCACAGAAAGACCATTCCTTTACTGGAGAGAGTCTCATTCTTCTGTCCCAGGCTATTAACCAGCGATCTGACTGAAGAAAGATCTATTTTCCCCAGAATTCGCCCGGCAGCAGGGTCCTTCCTGAGCTTTACCTCAATTTTTTTATGTTCATTCTCAGCAAGATCGAAGAAATCGAGTGAAACCAGAATTTTGCCACTTTCAAGCCTGTTACCGGCTACCAGCATATAACTTCCAGGTGCGAGGGAGAGTTCCTCCTTAAAGTCAGTGATCTTCCTGTTATAATCATATTCGAGGGTTTTATATTTACCCTTGTCGAATCTTGCAAGAGTGAAGTGCATAAAATATTCAGGTACCGGTTTTTTATCACTTGAAGTTAGTCTGATATATCCCCTGCTTCCGGAAGGACGTGTCCTTTCAGGGAAATAGACATCATGCCAGACCGAGTCTTTAAAATACTGAGGAATATTACTGCCGGGCTCTAGTCTGGATGGGATGCCAAGTGTTCTGCATATAGCAACAAAGCAAATTTCCCTGGAATATGCATCAGAAACTTTAAGATCATTTACGCCGATTGGTGTAATTGGCGTTTTATAATAATTCTGGGCATCATCGATCTTGATATTCTGGAGCAGGTAATTTTCAATCAGAGATGGATCCGACGGACCGTTTTTCAGAAGGTCGGATGGTAATTTCTTCATGAAATAGCTCCTCCATGGGGAGATTATCTCATTAGCCACTCTGGGGTTAAGAATATAACTGACAAAAAGATCATTAAAACTTTTGTCCCCGGAACCAGCATGACAATTGTTAATATGATCCAGAAGGATGGTTGCATTTATATCGCGGAGATCCTTATCTGCTATTGCATCAAGGAGATCCAGAGCAGCAGGGATGAGAGAGTCCGGAACAGACTCGAGGAACAACTTTATTTCCCGATAGTTACCCATTGTCCTGGAGAAAATATTTATAACTCTTAGAGTATCGATCTTTCTGGACAATGCCCAATCTGTCAGCTCCTTAGAACTTATCCAGCTTCCTGTGTATTTTTTTCTGATCGAATTTTCAGTTTCGAGTCTCGCAGCATTTTTTTCAACGAGGTCTTTTGGGGGATCAGGAAAAGGGTCAAGAGCAAGCGGGACATCAAGGTCAAGAGTAAGGTTGCAGGTGCCTGGTTGCTTTTCAAGAGTTAACTGCAGTGTATCAGTCTCTGCAACAGATATTTTTCTGAAATTAAAGATATTATCCTTAGATGCCCAAACCAGTAAGTCTCCCAATCCTGTCTCAAATCTGCTTAACCCGGCAGCGTCAGTAGGGACAATTGCCAGCGGGTAGAATTCGGCATAGTTGAACAGCTGATATTCAACAGATGCATTTTTTACCGGATTTCCAGTTTTGTCAAAGACTTTGACAAATATAGTTTTGGTAACCGCGTACTTTGAAAGGTTATTGACCTCGGAAAAAAACCGGTGTTTGCAAATCACATTTTCATTTCCATAAGGGGCTCCAAATGATTTGGTATGTATCAGCATGGCTCTTCTGGCAGGTTCGGTGAACCAACCTCTGTCAATAACAGCTTCCGGTTCGCAAGCCCCGAAATAGTACCATTTACCGTCGGACCATATCTCCACCCAGGCATGATTATCATCGGTGTGAGCCCATCTTGGAGTATAGACCTGGCGGGCGGGTATTCCGGCAGTCCTCAGGGCAGCCACAGTAAAAGTAGATTCTTCACCGCATCTCCCTCTCGCGGAAAGGATTGTGCTCATTGGCGCTGAAGTCCGGATATCGGCCGGCAGGTAACTCACTTTTTCATGACACCAGTGATTTATCTCAAGAGCCGCATCGACCATACTTAGGCCTTTTATCCTATTGTTTATCTCGTTGTAATATACAATCCTGAATGAATCCAGATTCTCATTATTTATTCTGTAAGGCAGCACATAATGCAGAAACACGTCCTCAGGCAGGTTTCTTCCCCAGGGAGTTTCATCCAGTGAGCGCAATGCCAGAGTGGCATTTGCAAGGAAAAAATCTCCGGAATAATCAGCCATGTCACTCAGAGGCATGAATGCATAGAGGAATTTGAGAGCCTCTGTCTGCCGGGTTGAAAGATTTTGACGGAAGACGGTAAAAAGTTCCTGCGATCTGTTAGCCGCCAGAATTTTTCTTTCGGTGAAGCAACTGTCTACAGTTCTCCTGTAGGCAGTATCATTTATCAGGTGGGGATTAGAGCATGCAGAAACAAGCGGTACAATCACCGCTGCCACGATTTTTAGGGAAATTTTCATATCAGATCCATATCTATATGGTGCCACAAGAGCTTCTAACCATAAGTTCCGGAGTCAGGTTAACCTGACGTTTAAATTTTCCTTTTCCTGAATTTTTAACTTCTGACCAGATCATATTAACCACTTTGACAGAGATATTAGCCAAAGGTTTTCTGAGACAGGTAACAGGACTGTACATCAGATCAAACCCCACGCCTTCTTCCATCGACAGAATTGCAATATCCTGAGGTATCCTGAGGTTCTTACCACGAAGCAACTTCATTATCGGATATACAAGATTTGCGGTCATAATAATCATAACATCAGCGCTATAGGGTGGTCTGAGGAATTTTTCAAACTGTGCAGGGTTTATTTCTTCAGAGACGCCCTGTCTTTCAACCTCAATAATAACAGGTTTGTTCATTTCCGGCTTCTTTCCGATAGCCTCAATAAGGTCATGAATATCCTGGCTATCCGGGTTGAAAGATCTGTTATCAGCAGCAATAAGGATATTTTTGTATCCCAGTTTATCAAGATGATTCACTACTATACCGGCGCCTGCAGCAGAATCTGTATTAACCGTATTGAGTCTTAATGACCTTACATGACGTTCAAGTAGGATGAAAGGATAATCAGCGGCTCTCAGAGTGCGGATTGTGCTGTCATCAGCAGCATCACCGACCAATATCAGGCCGCTGTAGAATTTTCTGAAAGCGCCGACCATTCGATCGTACCTGCTGTCGTCAGGATCCTTTGTTATAATAGAGAAACCGACTCCTATACTTGCAAAGGCTTTCTGAAGATAGGGGGCTATCTGTATCACAAAAGGATCATTAAGTGATGGTACCAGCATACCCAGAACTCCAGGTTTTTCCTCCACAGGAGAAACTTCATTCTTCTCAGCGAGATTTTCAAAATATCCCATCTGTCTTGCCAGAGACAGTACTTTTTCCTGTGTTTCCTTTCTGATTCCCTGTTGATCAGCCTTATTATTAAGTACTAATGAAACCAGTGTTCCTGAAACGCCTAAACGAGTCGCTAAATCTTTATTTCTAAATTTTTTTCCCATTACCCAGATTCTAGATGAAATAAACGTAATAAAAAATTATATACGTCAATCGGAATTTAAGCATTTTTAACTTTTTTTAGTTTATCCGGGATTCTGAGCCACAATACAATGAAAATTAGTGCCCCTGTCTTTCTGAATAAACTACTCGAACGACAGGGGCACTATATTCAACAGGAGATGCCTGTATGCTTACCTTTTAGTTGTATTTATTCCTCTCTGTTTTGATGCTTCCTCAAGTCTCTGCTGCCATTTTGATTTCTTGAGTGGTTTCTTTTTATTCTCCTCAAGAGTAGCCAGAACTGCATCGGCATTTATAAACCGTTTGGATGCAATGTTCTGCAGATATGTGAGAATATTAGCAAGAAAATAGTAATATGTAAGCCCTGAAGAGAAATTATTCAGAATAAACATGAACATTACAGGCATCATGTACATCATGAGTTTCATCCCCGGCTGATCAGATCCCGGAGAAGAACCTGACATTTTCATTGTTAGCAGTGTTGATGCTGTCATCAGAAGAGTGAAAAGACTCACATGGTTTCCATACATAGGTATAGTAAAAGGAAGGTTAAGGATCGAGTCATATGTAGACAGGTCTGTTGCCCAGAGGAAATGTTCCTGTCGGAGTTCGATAGACACCGGGAAGAAACGGAACATTGCAAAGAGAATAGGCATCTGAAGCAACATCGGAAGACATCCTCCCATAGGGTTAACACCAGCTCTTTTGTACAGATCCATTGTGGCCTGCTGTTTCTTCATTGCATCTTCCTGCTTCGGATATTTCTTACCCAGTTCATCAACCATTGGCTTCAGAATCTGCATTTTGGCAGTAGATTGGTAGGATTTGAAGGTAAGAGGGAAGAGAACGATTTTTATAATGATGGTAAGCAGTAAAATGATGATACCGTAGTTACTGATATAATTGTTTAGCCAGTTAAAGATCGGGATAATAACCAGCCTGTTAATCCATCCGATTATATTCTTACCCAGAAATACAAGCTTTTCAAGCTCCATGCCCTCTTTTCTGAGAACAGTTGTGGAATTCGGGCCATAATAGAGCTTCATGCTCAGTGAATTGGATGAAGCCTGATTGAATGGCACTCCAAGTTCAGCAGTATAATACCTTATATATTTGGGAGATGAAACTGTTCTTGTTGATGTAACCGATCCGTTCAGGAAAAAATCATTTGTAATCACCACCGAGGAAAAAAACTGGTCCTGAAAAGCAACCCAGCTCAGCTTTGTCGGGATGTCCACCTTCTCATCCTTTGTAGATCTTAGCTTCAGATTCGCTACAACATCCTGATAGTATTTATATCTTATTGTAGTATAGCTCTCCTCGTTTTGCCGACCTTTTTCCTGTTGTGGGATATACATCTTCCAGTCGAAGGTAAGACTGTTTTGGTTGGATGCTATAACCCCCTCCATAGATTTGAAGTTGACACTGAAATCAACCATATACTTATTAGGGGCAAGAGTATAAGTATACTCGATATATCTTCCACTGTCAGCCATCAGCCGCAATGCAACACTCTGAGACGATGATGTGGCATCAAATATTTTCTTGTCGGAGACCGGTTGAAAAAACAGGTTATTGGTTTCAATAGCCTTATTATCGGCCGTGAAAAAATTAAAACCGAAGACAGTTGAGTCTCCTGAGAAAAGTATCAGAGGTAATGAGTCGTAGGTCCGGTAGTCTTTTATCCTGGCGGAATATACCTTGCCTCCCTTTCTTGAAATTTTAAGTTCAACTTTATTGTTTTCAAGTGTTATATAATCATTCTGTCCCACTGCTGAGGAAGCAAACACGCCATATTGTCCGATGTCATCTGTTTTGACTGAAGGCTTATCCGGCAGTACCGGCTGACCTGTCCGGACATTCTTCACGGAATCAGGTTTGGCTGTTCCTTCAGTTGCTATCCCCAGTTTCTGGTTGAGTTCGTTTACTTTTGCAAGCACATCAACCTGATTCGGTTTTAACCGAAGCGCGTTAACGTACTCAGCCCTGGCATTCTCAAATTCTCCCCTGGCATAGTATGAATTTGCAACTTCCACAGCCTTATCGTAGGCATTGTCCCTTCTGCTGTTATTGTAAACACTGAATCCGATGAAAATTGCAAAAATCAGGATTATGCCTGTTATTGTATTTTTATCCATTCTCCCAGGTTAGTTAATTTATATTTACTTATGATTAAACCGGTTATTAAATATGTTCCAGAGATCTATCCTATACAAGCTTTAATGAAATTGACGAAAAGTGGATGAGGATTAATCACGGTACTGCTGTATTCAGGATGAAACTGAACACCTACAAACCATTTATGCGATGGTATCTCAATTATTTCGACAAGATTTGATTCAGGATTGATGCCAACTGGTATCATGCCATTCTTTTTAAAGTCCTCCAGGTATTTATCGTTGAATTCATAACGATGCCTGTGTCTTTCAACCACTTCTGTAGACTTATATGCCTCATAGGATTTGGAGTTCTTGCTGATTATGCATTTATAGCCTCCTAATCTCATTGTTCCTCCCTTATCGATTATACTTTTCTGTTCTTCCATCAGGTCTATGACCGGGTAAGGTGTTTTGTGATTTATCTCTGTTGAATGCGCGCCTTCCATGTGAAGTACATTCCGTGCAAATTCGATAACAGCACATTGCATTCCAAGGCAAATGCCGAGGAAGGGAATATTATTCTCCCTGGCATATTTTGCAGTAAGTATTTTCCCGTCTATTCCCCTTGATCCGAATCCGGGAGCAACAAGAATACCGTTAAGATCCCTGAGTTTATCATTTACATTGGTCTCATTGATCTCTTCCGAGTGAATATACACAACCTCAATGGCACATTCATTCATTGCACCGCTATGCACGAACGATTCTGCAATTGATTTATAGGCATCTGGCAATTCAACATATTTTCCAACCAGACCGACTTTGATCGCGCTTTTCGGATTATTCAGTTTTGTCAGGAATTCTCTCCACTCAGTGAGAGGAGGTTCTCCACCTGTTTCCAATCCGAGTTTTTTAAGTGCTGTTCTGTCAAATCCCTGTTCAAGCATTTTCAGCGGAACCTCATAAATAGTAGAGACATCCACTGATTCTATTACCGCACTTTCTTCCACATTACAGAAAAGAGCTACTTTCCTTTTGAGATCCCTGCTGAGTGGTCTGTCAGTTCTCAGAACAAGAATATCTGGTTGTATTCCGGTTTCAAGCAATTCTTTAACCGAGTGTTGTGTCGGCTTTGTTTTAGATTCGCCGGTAGAAGGCAGATATGGCACGAGAGTGAGGTGTATTACGATACAGTTCTGACTGCCTAATTCCCAACGGAGCTGACGCACCGACTCAATATAGGGCAGTGATTCAATGTCGCCAACAGTCCCTCCTATCTCAGTAATAACAATGTCAAATTTATTACCTGAGCTTACGAGCTTGATTCTACGTTTTATTTCGTCAGTAATATGGGGAATGACCTGGACTGTTTTACCCAAATAGTCACCTTTTCTTTCCTTGTTGATGACCGATTGATAAATTCGTCCGGTAGTGACATTATTTGCCTGACTTGTCGGTACATTGAGGAATCTTTCATAATGACCCAGATCTAGGTCTGTCTCAGCGCCGTCGAGTGTGACATAGCATTCACCGTGCTCGTATGGATTCAGTGTACCTGGATCAACATTTATATAGGGGTCAAGTTTCTGGATCGTAACTGAATAACCACGAGCCTGGAGCAGCTTTGCAAGAGAGGCTGAAATAATGCCTTTCCCCAGCGAAGAAGTTACTCCACCTGTTACAAATACGTATTTAACGTCTGCCAATGCAAATAAGTTTAAATGATATTCTAAAAGTCAATTAATCATCCAGTCCCGACTGATCGATCATTCTGACCTTTTCTTCAAGGGTCTTGATCAGCCGTTTCGCGTTTTCGATCTTGTCTTCGACTTCCCTGATCATCGTTTCAGCGTTCGTGGATTTGGCAAAGAATCCTATATTGTTTTCCCACAATACAATGTCACTTTCAAGTTGTTTGATCTTTGTAAAAAATTTATCACGTTCGTTACGTACTTTCCTTGAAGCTTTGGGATTTGTCTTGAGATTATCGAGTTTCGATCTGTACTTAAGAATACTCTTGTCTGAATCACCTATCTTAAGTTTATCAAACTCTTTGTTGAGTGCATTGCGATATCTGTTTGTTATTTCATCCTTCATATTGAAAGGTACAAAACCGATATCGGTCCACTTACGCTGAAGTTCCTTAAGTCTTTCAAAGGCAGCCTGAACATCCGATCCCGGATTAAACTGTTCCAGCTCTTCAATAATTGCGATCTTTGCCTTAAGGTTATCTTCGTAGGAAGTATCAAGATCATTGAAGAATTCAGCCTTCTTGTTGAAGAAATAGTCACATGCTTTTCTGAAGCGTTTCCAGCTTTTCTCAGACTGCTTTCTTGGGACAGGCCCTACCTCTTTCCATTCCTTCTGTAGTCGGATAAGTGCATCAGAGGTGGCTTTCCAGTCAGTACTTTCCTGAAGGGCTTCTGCCTGAATGCAAAGTTCTGTTTTTTTCTGAAGATTGTTCAGCTGGATTTCCTTGTTATCGGAGTAGAATGATCTTTTTTTCTCAAAGAAAGCATCACAGGCGTCCCTGAAACGTTGATATATTTTATTGTTCTGTTTCTTGGGGGCAAACCCGATAGTCCTCCACATTTTCTGAAGCTCGACTACCTTATCAGCCTTTTCATCGAAATCCTTGAAGCTTTTTATTTCAAGTTTGTTAATTTCTTCAACCTCTTCACAAAGAGCGATCTTAGCATCAAGATTATGTTTCTGATCATCTTTCTGTTTCTCGAAATATTCGTGATGCCTTTTATTTATCTGCGCGGTAGCTTCCTTGAACCTTTCCCAGATATCGTTTTTAGATTCTACAGGTACAGGGCCTATCTCTCTCCAATGGTTATGAAAATCCTGGAGCGCTCTGAATGCATTGACAGGATTTGGTTCCAGTAAAAGCTCTTCAGCTTTTTCGCAAAGGAGAATCTTGGATTCAAGGTTTTTCTTGAGATCAAGATCGCGAAGTTCCTTATTGATCTTGATATAATCGTAAAAAACCTCTACCGAATGATGATAACTTTCCCAAAGGTCTTTTAGTGAAGACTGCGGAACTACCCCGATCGAATGCCATTCATTCTGGAGGGCTCTGAAATCATGGAAAGTCTTGTTAATGGATTCTTCCCTGTTTACCAAGTCCTTTATTTCGTCGATTATATCATTCTTCTTCTTCAGGTTCTCATACTTTTCAGCTTCCTGAACCTTATTATAGTCGGTCCTTCTTTCACGGTATTTTTCCAGGAGGTGTTTAACTCTGGCTTCATCAGGATCAACCCAGGGTCGGTATTCTTCTATCTTTCCACCTGACTCGAGGAACTTGCTTTTTCGTTCTTCGGATTCCTGTTTTAGTTTTTTGTAGAAAAGAACCTTTATCCGGTCAACATCATCTTTGATCTCAGAAGGAGCCCGGTTCTCAATAATCAGGACCAGCGTTTCCACAAGATCATGTTTGCTGTAACCTGAATAATCAACAGGTGGCAGTTCAAGATCATTGAAAGGGTGATCGTCTGTCAGAAACCCGAAATCGTGATGGATTCCCGTTTTTAATACCTCGTCGGGACTCTCATCAGTATTCTTTATCTCTTCAGTTGTCTCTTCAGTTGTCTCCTCAACTGTATCTTCAACTGTATCTTCAACAACCTCCCCATCTGTTTCTCCGACAGGCTTTTCCAGGGTCTCTTCAACAGTTTCCTCAATGGTCTCCGCTACTGTCTCATCGTCCGGAATTTCCAACGTTTCGTCAATAGCTTTTTCTACTGTCTCTTCTTCTGTCTTTTCGACTGAGGCAGTTTCACCAATTTCAATACCGGCACTTTCTTCTGACAATTCAGTTGCAGAATTTGTACCCTCAGTTCCGGCAACACTTTCAGGTGTCCCGGATTGTTCTTCACGAACAGAATCTTCCGGATCTTTTTCTATCATAACCAATCCTTTAATAGTTCAGCATTTTAAAAGAAATCAGCGCCATGAAAAGCCATGGAAATTTCAGGATACGAAAATATTGAAATATTAGTAAAACTCAAAGTTTAAATTCAATAAATAAGTGATCCGGAAATCTGGGCGACTTTATCTCCTATTCCTGGTAACCATATATCGCAAAGGATTCATGATTTTCTGGATCAATCTTATGTCCTCGGTAATTATTTCAGCAGTACCCTGCATATTCTGTGTGAATTCCAGTCTGGCTCCATACAGGGTGGTCAAACCCTGTGGTAAATCAATCTCGATTATATAGGCATCTTTAGCCGGCACCAGAGACTTAGACCTGACAATTCCCCTTATCATACCATATTCAAGATAAGGAAATCCGCTTAATTTTATATTTACGAGCTGTCCGACCCTGACTTTCCCTGATCTTTGCATCACAAGGCTGATCCTACCGATATAGCTTCCGGTCTCTCTGGGAATAACAGTCATGACCAGTTCATCCTTTGTTACAGTCTGGTTTACACTCCAGTATCTTGTAAATGAAACAATTCCAGCTACAGGCGACACAAGCAGGTAGTTGTTTTCCCACAATCTGATCCGGCCTTTAAGATTGGAGAATGACTCAGTTATTACCGTTTGCAGATTTTTCTTCTCCTCTATTCTTTTAATATTATAATCTTCAAGCACCTGCTGTTTCTCTGCCAGTTCAATGGATTTTCCGGAATGGTCGAGTTTTACCTGCTGAAGTTCAATATTCGTCCTGATAAGCGATTGTCGGGATTGTTCCAGTTCGCTTTCTGGGATAACCTTGCCGGCAAACAGTAAAGAATCTCTTCTGTATTTTCTCGACTCGAGATGCTGGTTATCACTATAGAGTCTCTCCTTCACTACAAGCTGGCCAATATATTCCTTTATGCTTGATATCTCGGAAGAAAGAGAGGCAATTTTCTTACCATAATAATCTATCTCAGTATAATTTTTAAGATCTGTAATGTTTTTTACAAATGTCTGATAAGGTTCCTGAAGTTCTCCCAGGCCAGGGAATACGGGTAAAGCGCCTGAAAAAAGGAGCTCCGGATCTGATATAGTATCCACAAATTGCTTCATTACTCTTATTTCATCGACAGAGGCGGCAGTTTCCATAACAGCAAGGATCTGTCCGGCGCTGACTGTATCCTTATCTTTTACACTTAACACCTTTATATTACCTGTAATCTTGCTGGTGAGTGTCACCGGAGGATTAACTGTTGTTATCTCAACAGGAGAGGGTATTGTGTCAGGATATTTTATTAGCCATGCAAAAAGGATGAAAAGTACGAACACTGAAAAGATAATTGCAGTTCCATATCTAAGTATCCTGCCAGGAGGATTCCCCATGATTTCCTTAACAGGATCGGAATATATTATTTCAGGTTTTTTACCGTTCATCTCATTTTTATGATCCCAGTTCCAGTTGATTTTTAACCAGATTATAATACGCTCCTTTATCAGCTATAAGTGATCCATGATCGCCCGATTCGACAATCCTTCCGCTATCCAGCACTACGATCATATCTGCGTTTCTCACTGTACTTAGTCTGTGTGCAACAATGACGACTGTTTTACCCTTGAAAAACCCTGCAAGGTTCCCGACTATTGCTTTCTCGTTATTGGCATCAAGCGAATTTGTAGCCTCGTCGAAAATAATTATATCCGGGTTTTTATAGATAACCCTAGCGATAAGCAGTCTTTGTTTTTGTCCTTCGCTAAGACCGTGACCATTTGCACCTATTTTAGTATTATAGCCAAGGGGAAGGGATTCAATGAATCCGCGGATATTTGCTGTTTCAGCAGCCGCTACCATCCGGGCAGTATCAATATCTCCCGAGCCAGGAGCAATATTCATTGCTATCGAATCAGGGAAGATAAACCCATCCTGCATCACTGCGCCAACCTTTTCCCTCCAGAGTTTTAGGCTAATATCCGACAGTTGTGTATCACCAACAAGGATCTCTCCGGCGACCGGCTGGTAAAATCCAAGCAGCATCTTCAGCAGAGTTGTTTTACCACTGCCGCTGGTTCCCACGATAGCAGTAATTTTACCTTCAGCCAGGAAAAGATCGATATCCTTAAGGGCATATGGTGATCTGGGCCCTTCATACTGAAATGAAAGATTATTTATATAAATATCCTTTTTATCAGGAAGTTTTCTGATTTTCATTTCATTATCAGAATCCTCGTCATCCATCTGGTGTACCTCTGCAAGCCTGTCGAGACTCATCCGCGCATCCTGGGCCATTCTGAAGAATCCTATAATCTGGTTTACAGGAACATTAAGCTGTCCTATTACAAACTGAACTGCCAGCATCATACCAAGCGTCATGTCGCCCTTGAGAACAGTTGCTGCAGCTATAATAGTGATTATAATATTTGTGACTTCGTTTATAAAGGTCGCTCCTGCCGACTGATACTGGATGATTCCAAGTCCTTTCACCTTGAGCCTGAACAGCGAAGCCTGAAGATTCTCCCAATCCCATCGCATTGTCATTTCGCTCTGGGTAAGCTTGATCTCCTGCATCCCATTCACAATATTGATCAGTTTATTTCCTGAAAGGGACATTTTCCTGAACCGCTCCTGATCAAGCCTTGAACGTGATTTCATGAAAAGTGACACCCATGTTATATAAAGGGCAGAACCTAACAGGAATACTCCCAGAATCTTAATGCTGAAGATCGCCAGCACTATACCAAAAACCACCAGGTTGAAGAACGAAAACAGGATCATCAGACTGGCAGATGTAAGGAACTCCTCGATACGGGTATTATCCTCTATCCTTTGGAGTATGTCTCCGGTGAGCTTTGAATCGAAATATGCAACTGGCAATGCCATCAGTTTCTGGAGGAAACCTGATATAATGGCAACATTAACCCTGGAACCGATATGAAGCAGTAACCAGCTTCTTATGAATTCGACCGACATTCGCCCAATCACCAGTGACAGTTGGGCAAACAATATAAGATAAATAAATCCTATATCATTATTATTCAAACCAATATCAACAATTGCCTGAGTCAGGAACGGTATCAATAGCTGGATAAAACTACCAAGCAGGAGTCCAAGTACGAGCTGAAGGAAATATTTCCTGTAAAACCTGAAATATTTAAAGAGGAATCTGAATCCCCTTGACTTTTTTTCGTCGTTATTTTCTTCAAATAACGCCGGAGTCGGTTCAATGATCAGGACGAGGCCTGTTGGTTTTTCATCCACAATGGTAGATGCCCAGTTACGCAGAAACTCCTCCTTGGTATAAGTTATCAGTCCGACCGCAGGATCCGCAACCCATATCTTGTTGTTTTTTATTTTATATACAACGATAAAATGTCGCTGGCGCCAGAAAACTATACAAGGCAGCGGAACGCTCTCCGACAGCATCCCGAAGGGGATCTTCACACCCAAAGTCCTGAATCCCAATGAATCAGCAGCCTCTGAAAGACCAAGAAATGAAACTCCTTCCCTTGTAATATAACAACGCTTGCGAAGAGTTTCGAGCGAAAAATTCTTTTTATAAAATGCGGCAATCATCTTGAGACATGAAGGACCGCAATCCATTGCATCCGGCTGTTTTACAAACGGGAAGGACATTCAATTACAGACATAAGTTAGAAGTAAAGATATTTATATTTCATTTACTACCAGCCATCAAAAGCGAAATTCACCAAGATGAACTCCGATTAACCTTTTTGGATCAGGGAAATATTATCTTTGCCATTTGAATTACCGCGACAGATGGGTATATTCGGTAAGTTATCAGACGCGAAGATCATTGAAGGTGTAAGACTTCAGGACGACCTGGTTCTTAACTGGTTATATGATCATTATCGTCCTATTGTAAGGAATCATGTAATGAAAAACAGCGGGTCACCGGAAGATGTCGCGGATGTTTTTCAGGATTCTATTATTGTACTTTATAATCAGATTACAGAGGAGAACCTTAATCTTAATACCGATCTGAAGGGCTATTTTTTCGGGATTGTAAAAAATGTATGGAATGCACAGCTCAGGAAAAAGCAGAAGAGCGCTGAACTGGATGTTGATATTGCAGATGATAACGATCCGGATGAAAACGGCGATCCATTAATGGAAAGGGTCATCAGCAGGGCATTTCAGAAGCTAAAACCTGATCAGCAACTCATTCTTCAACTTTTCTCCGAAGGTCTCTCCTATGAGGATATAGCCATCAGAATGAATCTCAAGAACGAACTTTATGCCAGGAGAAAGAAATACCTCTGCAAAGAGGCTTTACTTGAGATTGTCAAGGAGGATCCTGAATATCAGGAATATCTTCGTCTCCAGAAATAGAATCCTGCAGCAGCACTTATAAGAATAATTATTACCGCAGCAGATATTTTTAAACCGGGAGAAAAATATAAAGGAGAGTTATTTCCATAAATTACCAGAGACGACCAGAAATACGGATGTGCCCTTTGTTGATCAGCATTTTCAAGATAGCTCATCCTTGCTTTTCTGAGAGCGGCGCTTTTGGAATAACCTTGTTTTAGATTATTATAGAAACTTTTGACTATCTCTGTTCCTGATCTGTCTTCAATTTCCCACATTGCCATCACTACGGAAGAACTTCCTGAATAGAGGAACCCTCTGGCCAGACTTAGGATCCCTTCTCCGGAATAAAGATAGCCGGCACCAGAATTACATGAACTCAAAACCACCATTTTTGCCCTGAGAGGAACAGAATAAACCTCATATGTCCGAAGATACCTGTCTTCCAATGAATCTCTTCCGGCACTGAATATCAGGGTAGAGTACATGGGATCATTGTCATTAAGTATCGTATGCATTGCCATGTGAATGATATCATAATCGCCGGCAACCTCCTTAAATACAACTTCTCTTGCATCCCTGCCTTCAAAGAGCTTCCCACCGGTGACTTTTGCCACATATTCAGCTTCATGCTTTGCAAACGGCAGATCAGGCAGCAGGCCTTCAACGGTCTGTCTGCTAAGAAGCACAGTACTGATATCGATCGGGCTCTCGTACTCAGGAGCAAATGCCACCAGCTTATTGCTTAATCTTGACTTTCTCTTCATCGATTCGGCCATAAAAGTGACAGAGTAAGTATACGAGATATCGCAGGTATTCATAAGATATGGCACTTTGCTGTAGGATAATCCGGATATCCCTTCAACCGATGCCGGGATAGTTTCAAAAGGAATGTATGATAGGATATTGTCCGGAGAAATCAGTATCTTATTTGAAATAAGGTATGGCATTACCGGCTCCATAATCTTTCTAAATAATCTGTAACCGGTCTCCAGATAATTATTAAAATCTTCCCGTGCATCCGCCACAGGAGAAGGCATGCCAAGAAGTTTTCTGAATTTTCTTATATCGGCAAAAAATGAACTGTCCACCGGAACAGTAACCAGATGAGTCCCTTTTCTGTTTGCAGCGAATATAAACAGGACCGTATCCGCAGCTACATAGTTTAGATAATTGACATCCCTGCCAATTATGGATGGAAGATCGGCCAGACTGGAAACAGAGGTGTTGTATTTAAAAGAATAATAACCGGGATATTTATTCTCAAAGACAGAAACCAGAGAATCCCTGCTCTTCGTCCTCGCCAGCACCTTGTCCTTAAGAGTATTAATAACTAACGTGTCAGTATGAGGCTTATGAATCTCATCTTCTATTGAGGCATTAAAATTACTTATATCATGCCTTATTCTTTTCTCGAGATCGGCAAGACCCGACGGAATGTTGAATTGCGAGGCATTCATCTCCCTGGCTGAAGCCAAAAGTCCTGCAACCTTGCTTTTTTCAGCATATTTAAATGCTGTTATAAGGTATTCGGTTTTCCCGGTCTGGCTATACAGGAGATTCAGATCCCGGATGGCATCTACATAAACATTCCTGAACCGGTCACCTAATATCAGCCTGCTGTCCTCCTCGCTTATATTCAGCCTGACTTTCTCCAAAACTGTGATAAGCAATTCATTGGTGGAAACAGCGCTGATCAGCAGGTCCATGTTGCCGGAATTGCGATAGCTTTTCCAAAGGAGTGCATATTTCGTCTGAAGAGACAGAAGAGTCGACTTATCAGATGCCAGCTTATCCGGAGATGGGTTTTGATAAGGAATCATGATTTCCTTGTCCCCTGCTTTTGCATATGGAAATAGAATCGTCTGCAGCATCTCAAGAGCTTTATCTGTCTCTCCTGTCTCACCTAATGCCCTGGCATAACCTAGATAAACAGGATCAGTTATCCAATGATTGCTATTATGACGCAGGAAGAATTGACGGCATTGTTCATAGTACTCAAGAGCTTTATTATTCTCCCTAATAACGTCCGACAGGTAATCGGCATACCTTGAAATCACATTCAGATAAACGGGTGATTCTGTCCCGAACTTAATTTTGGCTTTGTCACATGCTTTTCTTAAAATTTGTTCACCCTCGATATCCCTGCCGTTTTTGGCAAGAAATAAGGCGTAATTACAAACATAATTATAGGCTAGCAATGAATTCAATCGTTCTGCATGAAATATCCCTTTTTTATAATATTGGTCAGATTTTTCAATCATACCTAAAAAGCCATATGTAATTGCCATATTATTATAAAGGCTCAAGGAACTTTCATCTATTGGAAGTGCGTTTGAAATATAGATCGATTCTGTTTTTTCAAGATATATTTTTGCTTTTGAATAATCTGCTAAATGGATATAGATAAAGCTCATATTAGCATAGATGGAGATCAACGAATGAACATCAAAGTTGTCTTTGTTATTCTCAGCAATAGCTAGCGCTGCATTTGAAAACTCAATTGCTAGCTTATATTCTTTAAGGCTAGAACAGGCAGCTATTAAGTTACTATATGTCTGTATCAAATATGGGCTATTATCACCATGAATTTTCTTATCTAATTCAAGTGAAGCGATTGAATATTTTTTATCGTTTTCATAATCTCCCAGTTGGAAATAGAGTATCCCAAGGTTATATAAAATTTTTGAATATCTTTCATCCAATTCCTTCCGATCTTCCTTAAATTCTCTGACCAGATCAAGGTAATGAATTGATTTAGACAACTTTCCTTTCATCAAATAATATACCCCCGTAAGATAAAGAGCATCTCCATATACGGAGGAATCTGAAACTGTATTTTCTGAGAGATAGGTCTCGATTTTTAAAACAGCGCTTTCCCCGGATGAAAGATCATTATTCTGAAGGGATGAAAGAAGAGATCTGTTAAACTCACCAAGAGGCTCCTGGTTCTCAGTTTCATGCAGTTTTCCATATAGATCTGGAAAAACCGGACCCGAACCTTCCGGAACGGAAGAACAAAAAGCATCCACTGCCGTAAATAAAAGAACAACGGCAAGCAAAAACATATAGCTATAAAAACAGGAAAACCTGTAATCGTGATCCATCTCCCAGAGCTGCAATCTGAGTGCAAAATTAGAAAATTCCATAACAAATCACGTAACTAATTCAATATTTTAAGAAAAACTACATTGTTACTGTCCTAATTATATGCACTTTACAAAATACTTTAAAAAATTCTCATTTTTTTTTGTCACAAAATGACATGCACCGACATGTACTTATGTAAAAGTTAAACACAAGAATTACCCTGAATTTATAACAGATTAAAAAAAGAAATTATGAAAACCCTGAATTCAAATTTTGGCGAAGAAATTTTCGAACAGTTCGAACTTACAAACGAGGAAATGTCTTATGTACGCGGTGGTGGCGATCCTGTTCCGCTTCCTGCTAATCCTCCTATTAAGATCTGAAAGTTATTTTGAATTAAAATAGCCGACTGGTCAGCGGACTTGGGTCTGACCGATCTTTTTTTTCTTCAGAGTAATACTATTGATATCTCATAAAATGATATCGATCGGTTTATGATGAAGCAGGTTTCTGACTGACATTGGTCAGATGATAAGCTATACAGAGATGATCCTTTTGACATGTGAAAGCATGGGGTTAAAAGGATTATATTTGCAGAGATAAGCATCGGACATAATGAGTCAAAGATGTAATTGATTGAATATTATATTCATAAATATCATCTATTATATTACATATGAAAACAATCGACTTGTCTCACTTCATCGAGAGGTATATTGCCGGCGAGATGAATGAGGAAGAGATGCTTTGGTTTGAAAAAGAACTCGAAGGGAATGAGGATCTTCAGGCTGAAGTGGATCTTAGAAGAAAAACTGATGTTATTCTGCAGAAGCAGGATGTCCTGACGCTGAGGAATAAACTTGTGGCCATAGAGAAACAAAGGAAGGAGAAGGAAATTCATGCTCCATCTTCGTCCAGCCCGCGTTTGGGCTATGTAAAATATGCCGCAGTTCTGGCTGTTGTTGCTACCATCGGTAGTGTAGTGTTCTTTAATGGAAGGCACACTGCCAATGATGAGCTCATCAGCAAGTATTATAAAACATATGAGCCACCGGCCAGGCAGAGGGCTGCCAACAGCATATTCAACGGCGATTTTGAACTGGCGATGGAGTTTTATAATTCTAACGATTACGCCAATGCTGCAAATCTTTTCAGGAAAGTTGTGGATCAGAATCCCAAGGATATGCAGTCTGTGCTTTTACACGGTGTTTCAAGTTTTGAGGATAAAAGATATCCGGATGCCAGGAAATCATTTGTCACAGTTATTGATGACAATAATAACCTCTTCATAGAAACGGCAAGGTGGTATCTGGCACTGTGCTATATTAAGACCAATGAAAATGGCAAGGCATCTGAACAGTTAAAGAAGATTATAACCGACGGAGGACTTTACAGCAAAAACGCGAAAAAAATCCTCAAGAGTCTGAATTAATTTTCACGAATTCATAAAGATATGTTTGATCTGACTGTCAATGGAAGTGGTGTTGAGAATAATCCGGGAGGGATAAGGATCAATCCGGAATTATCAGGAGATTCTTTAAAGAATGTGGTTATCAATTGTCCAACGGTTATCACAGGCATGTCTCATGAAATCAGAACTATGATGAATGCTATAGTTGCTTTTTCCTACCTGATGAAGGATAATTACTGTACGAATGCTGACAGGGAGGAATACAGCAATCAGATATTGAACTCATGTGAACAACTTATAGAACTCTTTGACAGTTTCCTCGATTCGGTAATTATTGATACGGGTAATTCAAAAGCCGATTCAAGGATCTGTAAAATTGCCAATCTGCTCGACGACCTTTACATAGAATTCAGGGAAATTTTAAAAAGGGAGGGGCTATCGGATCTGGAACTTCTGACAGAGGATCATAAGTCCTCCATTTCGGAGATAACAATCGACAAACATCGGATTTTCAGGGTTATCCGGTGTTTGTTCCTGATTGCTGTCAGAAACACCAGGTCAGGCTATATAAGAATCGGTTACCGATTCAGGGATGACAGTGTTAACTTTTTTGTAATCGACTCCGGCCAGGGTTATTTCAAATGCAAGGAATTTCTTCACACTACGGATCTGAACGAATCTCTGGTTCAGCATAATGATATGTTTACCGCGATCAATCTGACCCTGGCCAAAAAGCTAATCAAGATTCTGGGCGGGACTATCTGGATAGAGTGCAACGGCATGAACGGAACCGGGATTTATTTCTCGGTACCATCCAGATCAGTCCGGTCCGGTAACTTAAAGATAAATAAATACACCAACTCCGTAATTGCTATCTGATAAAGCAATACGTGCATTGATGTCTGCGTGAATTCTTCAACACAGGAAAGTGGACGCATAAGGGCAAGCGTCCACTTTTTATTTTCCGATTTTAAGTATTCTGGCTTCAGTACGCCGGTTCAACCTCCGGCCTTCTTCGGTTATATTAGAACCGATTGGGGAATTGTTACCGTACCCTCTTGATTTTAATCTGTCAGTAGGTATACCTCTGCTGATCAGATAAGCCACAACTGATTTTGCTCTTTTCTCGGAAAGGGCCTGATTATAATCAGATGAGCCTGTGGAATCAGTATACCCGCCAATCTCAATTACAAGATCCTTATTCTGAAGAAGCAGATCGGCAAGTGTATTGAGTTCAGTCATTGACTCCTTCTTCAGTTCCCATGAATCTACCTCATAGAACACATTTGCGAGCAGCATGGTTTCTCCTGTTTTAATAGGGCTCAGACTTATCTTCTTTATATAAGGTTCGATAGCAGGATGTTCGCCTTCAAACATGAAATTTTCCGAATAGAACAGGTAACCCTGTTTAATGACATTTATACCATAGTTATATCCGGAAGGAAGGCAGATCAGGAAATTTCCGTAGCCATCAGTTGAACTTTTTATGGAAATTTTATTGGTGGACAGATTAATAAGTTCATAATCGGCTCTCAGTAATCTGCCGGTCTCTTTATCATAGACCTGTCCCTTCAGATAGGAAACAGGCGCGGGCCTGGCGGATTCATACAGGTCAAAATAGTAGATATCTTTGCCGTAAGCTTTATCTCTGATTGTGGAAAAGTAAGCTTTTTTCCCGCCAGACTCGATTACTAATCCCATCTCATCATTATATGTATTTATAGGATAACCAAGATTCTGAGGGTCAGTCCAGGTACTGTCACTGTTCATACGGGAGACGAAAATATCGAAGCCTCCGAGGCCAACATGTCCGTCGGAAGCAAAATAGAGCGTTTTTCCATCGAAATGGATGAAAGGAGACATCTCATCGCCATCGGTGTTGATCTTACCTCCCATATTCACAGGGGTAGTCCACTGACTTCGGTCATTAAGGGTTGAATACCAGATATCTTTTCCGCCGAAACCGCCGGGTCGGTTGCTTGAAAAATATAGCGTTTTACCATCAGCGCTTACCGATGGCTGTGATTCCCAGTGTGAGGTATTGACCGGAGACATCAGATTATAAGGTTCCGACCATTTCCCGTCATTGAAAGCTGAAAAATAAATATCGCAACTTCCCATTCCACCAGGTCTGTCACAGGCCGTAAAATACATATACCGTCCATTAGAGGAAAGTGTCTGTGCGCCTTCATTGAGCCTTGTATTCAGAGGTGCACCGGCATTTAAAGCTTTCTGCCATTCATTATCGCTGAAATAGCTGACATAGAAATCCTCCTGGGGAATTTCCTTCACTGATGAAGCGCCACGGTTCACAGGCTGTCTGGTAAACATAATAGTTTGACCATCTGCAGTTATAGAAGGCCAGTACTCATCATCAGTAGTGTTTATTGCGCTTCCCATATTAATCGGGTTAAATGGGACGGGATTCTTTAAGGCATTTACAGCGAATTCGCAATTACCTACATTCTTCTTCGCGACAATCCTGTTTTTCTCAGACATTCCGGTCTGGGCCAGATAAACGTTCAGGTGTATAAGAGCACTGGCATATTCACCAGATTTAAGCTCAGACATTCCAAGGCTGAAGAAAACAGGTTTGAAGAACATTGAATCTATTTTCACAGCCGATCTGTAGTTTCGCACGGCCTCGGAATACCTGTGTTGCTTTTCCATAAGGTCGCCCAGCATCATATAGGCTTCAAAAAACCTGGGATCTATTGTAATTGCTTCCCTGAAACTTGACTCTGCCTTTGTCAGATCAAAATAATCATACGCGCTGACGCCATCATTGTAAACTTTCAGCGCCTTGTTTGATGTGGTATGAAAACTCTGTCCCAAAGATTGTATTGCCGGTAAAAACAACAAGAGGAAACCCAATATGCCTGCGGAGCTTCTCATCTGGAAATTAAGGTATATGCATGTATTTGTGTATCTGTAATGAGACTCTCCATTCCTGATTTTTCTGAATGTAATCTACTATGTCGTTGATTATCCATTGAAATCTGCTCCATTCCGGCTGAAGATATAATTTGCATTCCGGATTTACCATGTCTTTATATTTCTCAGCCCATGCAAAATCACTGTTACTCTGAATAATAACTTTTAATTCATCTGCCCGGGCACAAATTTCCGGTTTCGGCGGCATATTCAACTTAGGAGACAGACATATCCAATCCCATTGCCCGCTGAGCGGATAAGCCCCGGATGTTTCTATAAAGGTATTAATATTTTTTTTCTTCAGTCCAGTGCACAAATAATTAAGGTTCCACATAAGTGGTTCTCCTCCAGTGATTACAGCAGAATCAGTTCCTGAACCTGCTACATTTCCGATAATAATATCGGTATCAACCATAGGATGAATGGCTGGATCCCAGGCGAATCTGGAATCGCACCAACTGCATCCCACATCACAACCACCAAGCCTGATAAAATACGCTGCTCTGCCTGAATGGTAGCCTTCACCCTGGAGGGAGAAAAACTCTTCGACCAAAGGCAGCCTGTTTCCTTCCATAGAATATCAACTTTTATGACTTATTCACAGTACAAAAGACCTGATGCTGATCAACGGTTATTCAGTGATTTTTAACAACCGGAGAAATTCGCCGAAAAAGAAAGTATTTTCATGAATTCCGGTAAAGTTCACAGCAGACGGACCAAATGCATATACAGGAACCATCACTCCGGTATGCTCACCTCCCGAAAATTTGACTTCCAGTGTATGGTTTTCCAGGTTGCCACCGGTAATAGCGATTCCGCCGGTCTCATGGTCAGCAGTTACAACAACCAGTGTGTTGCCTTTCTGCTCCGCGTAATTAAGTCCTACTCCTACAGCCTTATCGAAATCGATGGTTTCAGAAACTACATAATCAATATTTTGTTCATGTCCACCCCAGTCGATCATTGAGCCTTCCACCATAAGTACAAATCCTTTATCATTCCATCCGAGTGTTTCAACAGCCTTTGCTGTCATCTCAGCCAATGCATCTTTTCTACCTGCAGCTACAGTAGGCATATGCTCCTTTGCCAGTAATGCAGCGAGTTTCAATGAAGTTGATTTATTCATGTCATCCAGGTTATAAACAACATCAAACCCCTGATTTTTCAATGCTACTGTAAGATCGAGACTGTCTTTCCTGGCTCTGAAATGATTTTCTCCTCCACCGAGAAAAAGATCAACAGTACCCTTCAGAAAATCCTTCGCTATATCCTCATAATTTCCTCTTCCGGCATTATGAGCGACAAAGGAAGCCGGAGTGGCATGAGTGATGGCGCTTGTACTGACAACACCTGTAGCCAGACCATGCTTATGTGCAATCTCAATTATAGAACTTACTACAGATCCGTCAGGTTTCATACCAATCATGCCGTTATTGGTTTTAACACCGCAAGCCAGCGCGGTACCTCCTGCCGCTGAATCAGTAATATAGTTATCGGCTGAATAGGTCCGTGAGAATCCGGTATATGGAAATTTCTCAATAAACAAGGGATGATCACTACGTGTCATCGCAGCATAAACCTGAGAAAGGCCCATGCCATCCCCGATAAACAAAATTATATTTTTTGGGACCTCCCTGGATTTCCTTTTAGTTGAATTTCCGTCCCATGTAAAACCGGAAAACACTATTAATGCAAGTAGTGCAATTAATTTTATAGATCTTTTTATTATCATCTCATTAAGATTTAAGTTCACTATGCAAATATATTTATTTACCACGGCCCTTATCGGACGGACTGATAATTATATTTGCCTATTATATTCCAATCATGGTAATCACAGGTCTTGAAGTTCTCTTATCATCGTTCCCTGAAGAACTTAAGGGAAAAAGGGCTGGTGTGCTTTGTCATGCTCCTTCTGTTACAAGGGGTTTTGAACATATCAGTGATATTTTATTCAAAAGCGCCGAATGCAGGCTTACCGCGCTTTTCGGTCCACAGCATGGGATCCACGGGCAGACACAGGATAATATGATCGAATGGCAGACTATGATCCATCCGGTGTATAAAATACCTGTGTACAGTCTGTATGGGGAACACAGGAAACCAAGTCAGGAAATGCTGGCAAATATCGATTTTCTTATTGTTGATCTGCAGGATGTCGGCACCAGGATCTACACCTATGTCTGGACAATGAAATTATGCATGGAGGCCTGTACTGAAACAGGGATACCTGTTGTGGTGCTTGACCGTCCCAATCCTGCATCAGCTCTTTCTTTCGACGGACCGGTGCTGAAGGATAACTATTTTACCTTTGTCGGTGGCGCTTCAATTCCTTTATGTCACAGGATGACAACAGGAGAAATCGCCGTATGGCTGAAGGAAAAATATTACCCATCTTGCCGTATCAGGGTGATTTGGATGGAAGGATGGCGGAGAGGGATGCAATACAAGGACACTGGGCTTCCATGGGTACTCCCATCACCAAACATGCCGACAGTTCAGACTACAATTGTTTACCCCGGAACTGTACTTATTGAGGCGCTCAATATGTCAGAAGGAAGAGGCACCACTATCCCTTTTGAACTTTTCGGTGCACCTTTTATCAACACTTTGAAGCTTAAAATGAATCTTTCCGGTAGACAAATCAAAGGATGTGCCTTCAGGATACATGATTTCATCCCTACCTTCCATAAGTTCTCAGGTGAACTCTGCGGAGGGATACAGGTTCATGTAACCGATTTAAATCAATTCAGACCGGTAGAAACAATCCTTCACATACTTGATGCAGTTATGGAAACATCGGCAGAAGGATCACTTTTGTTCAATTCTCCTCCTTATGAATACGAATACAAACTCATGCCGTTCGATATCCTGGCAGGAGATCAGGGAATGCGCGAATGCCTCCTGAACCGTTTGGATCTGAACAGTGAGATTGAAAGATGGAAAATCGAAACAGAAAGTTTTTACAAGGAATTCAGGGAAATAGCCTGGTATAAGGAATAACAGGGAAAACCGTTGATGAAATCATCTGATCCGGTCGAGCAGGGAATTAAGCTTCTCGAGCAAGGCAGTCGAAATTATAGGTTTAATAAGATAATCATCAAATCCCGATTCCATGATCTTCTGCTTTTCATCCATAAGACCATAGGCAGTTTGTGCAATAATGATCACCTTGTTTCTGAACTGTCTGATTTTTTTTGCGGTTGTATAGCCGTCCTGAACAGGGAGTTGAATATCCATAAGAATAAACTCGATTTCAGGATGCTCCATAGCTACATCCACAGCCTGCTGACCATCTTCTGCATTAAGTACAGATACTTCAGCCCTTTCAAGAATCTTATTAAGATAGAGCCTGCTGGCAGGATCATCCTCAACAACAAGAATCGTTCTTCCTTTTAATGTTCGTTCTGTCATCAGTGAATTTTTATTTGAAAAGTCCATTATCGCGAAGCAATATCAGAATAGCGGAGTTTGAAACGATAACATATTTCTCGCTGTTAAACTCTATTTCAATTGCGCTGTTCTGAAGATAAACAGCCTGATCTCCAACCCTTGGCTGCAAGGGAACGTATCTGGGTTCATCCGAACTGTTTTTCCATGGCTCATCAACATCATTTACGGCAGGTACAGGATACCCTGGTCCTACTTTCAAAACATAGCCAATCTGGACTTTTTCATTTTCACTAACACCCGGAGGCAATAAAAGGCCGCTCTTAGTTGTCGACTGAGGCATTTTAGGCCGTATCAACACCCTGTCACCGATCATTATCAGTTTATCCAGATCTTTCTCATCCAACAAAGCAGTCATAGAATCATTTAAATAAACACAAAAATACCATTTTTTGCCTGAATCAGCCCCATGGCTTCTCAATTTCATCATTTTTTTCAAGTATAACCATCAGATGAAATGATTTATTAATATTGCAGAAAAGACGGACAATCATCCGCATGAATCCTGATGGATACAGATGCATATAAAACCATTAAATCTCCTTCAAGGGGTCTGTACAAAGAAAAAGGCAGCAGATTTATCTCCTTTGCCTTTCCGGTTGTTAATACCGATGACAGCAGGATACTTATCGACAACAGCAGGAAGGATTACCATGATGCCAGACACCATTGCTATGCCTACATGCTTGGTAAAGAAAGAAATACATGGAGAATAAATGACGATGGAGAGCCTTCAGGCACGGCAGGAAAACCCATACTCGGACAGATCAATTCAGCAGGACTGACGAATATCCTTATAATTGTGATCAGATACTTTGGAGGAACACTGCTGGGAGTAAGCGGTCTTATTAATGCCTACCGTACGTCTGCCGCGGATGCTATAATAAATGCCGAAGTCATTGAAAGAAACCTTCATGATTTCTTCGAACTCACTTTCCCTTATACATGCATGAATGACGTAATGAAGATCCTGAAAGAAGAAGAAGCTGGTCAGTCGGGACAGCGTTTTGAGCTTGACTGCAGTCTGATCACCGACTTCAGGACATCCGGAACAGACAGAATCATCAGCCGTCTGACAAGGATTGAAGGTCTTCAATACCGCCACATCGAGACAAAATAACTTTACTTCCGGTCCAAAAGTTGTAATTAAATTATTAACACGTTTTCCTGTTAGGCATTTCTTGTTTACCTTTGAGGAATAGTTGCACAGCTCCACAGGTAATGCCACAATTCGATGAAAAACAGAAGCTTAGTCTCAATAGATGACATCTCTACGGATGAGATCATCAGGATACTTGATCTGGCAGAGGAATTTGCAATGCATCCATCAAGCAGCCTGCTCGAAGGCAAGGTGATCGCTACTTTATTCTTTGAACCATCAACACGCACACGCCTGAGCTTCGAAAGTGCAATAACCAGGCTCGGAGGCAAAATAGTAGGATTTTCAGACTCCTCCAGTTCCAGTGTTACCAAGGGAGAAACACTAAATGACACGATAAGAATTGTAAACAACTATTGTGATCTTATAGTTATGCGGCATCCGATCGAAGGCAGCGCCAGATTTGCCAGTGAGATCGCGACTGTTCCTGTTATCAATGCCGGCGACGGAGCCAATCAACATCCAACACAGACACTTCTTGATCTGTATTCAATAAGAAAAACCCAGGGAAGGCTGAATGACCTGAATATTTTCCTGGTTGGAGATCTTAAGTATGGAAGGACTGTACATTCTCTCATGATGGCGATGTCGAGATGGAATACAACTTTTAACTTCATTTCACCGGAAGAGCTTAAGATGCCTGATGAGTTCAAGTTATATCTTGATAATCTGGGATTGAAGTATTACGAACACACAGACTTTACTGACATAATCTCAAGGGCGGATATTATATATATGACACGGGTCCAGAAGGAACGTTTTTCAGATCCTATTGAATATGAGAAGGTAAAGAACGTCTATGTTCTTCGTAATTCAATGCTGAAAAACACAAAAGAAAATATGAGGATACTTCATCCTCTTCCAAGGGTAAATGAGATCCATCAGGATGTGGATAATAATCCTAAAGCCTATTATTTCAATCAGGCATTGAACGGAGTTTACACTCGTCAGGCAATTGTATGTTCACTTCTGGGTATCAAATAATCAAAGTACTATTATGAAGGAGCGGAAACAACTAAGTGTAAGCGCGATAAAGAACGGAACGGTAATAGACCATATTCCGGCAAAAAATCTTTTTAAGGTTATCCAGATCCTCGGGCTCGAAAAGATAGAAGATCAGATAACCTTCGGTACCAACCTTGAGAGTAAGAAGCTTGGGAAAAAGGCCATTATCAAGATATCGGGTCACTTTTTCGAGGACGAGGATATAAACAGGATCGCCCTGGTGGCTCCTGAAGCCAAACTGAATATTATCAAAGACTACGAGGTGGTTGAAAAGAAAGTTGTAGAAGTGCCTGATGTAATTGTGGGAATAGCAAAATGCATGAATCCAAAGTGCATTACCAATTTTGAGAGCGTCACAACCAGGTTCAGAGTGGTTTCAAAGACAAATGTATCTTTACGTTGTCATTATTGCGAAAAGATCACTAATCAGGAAAATCTTCAGATCTTCTGAATTGGATGCTCAGCAAAGTATCATCTGAGCCTGTCAAGCGATCTGACAAGCCTTTCATCTTTCCGTATACTCAGAAAGGCAAGCACCGAAAAAACAAGGATCAGCAACGGGAATATTGCTTTATACCCGGGATGTATTGTGAGCTTGTATGAATGGCTTACAGTCCTTGCATACAGACACAGTGCAGTAATCAGACCGGCAGCAATGATTATAATCCCTGCAGTGACTATCATCTGTATCCGCCTGTTATTATAGAGAAGAATAGCCAGAACAGATCCGGCTGTCAGCAGTCCAAGCAGCAACATTACAGGCCAGAGAGGGCTGACTTTGGCAAAAGGCTGCCCGGCTTTGTCTGTCAGATCGCCTGAAAGCATAAGTTTTATCACCTGTCCGGTCTCATCTGTGCAACTGAAAACACTCCCGCTGAATAGAACAAGACTCATAAAAACCAACAGGGAGAGATAAATTGTCTGTATCCGCTGAATCATATCTGTGTATATTGAACGGAGGACAAAATTATGTTCTTTTTGTCAAATTATTCAACACAAAAGCATCAAAGTTTTCACAATGTGTAACGTTTCTCCGTTATACTCATTCAGATTGGATGTTATAATACGGTAGCATGAAAAAAATCCGCGATATTCTCCTTCCCTGATTCACCGTTCGTTGTAAAATAATTACAGAATAAGCTTATCTTCACAGCCAAAATCAAGCTCAGAAAACCAAACCAGTATAAACATGCAGAACAGATCTGAACTAATACTGAACAAGGATGGAAGTATTTACCATCTTAATCTCCTGCCGGGTGACATTTCAGAAAAAATTATAATTGTCGGAGATCCGGCAAGGGTTGATCTTATTGCATCACTTTTCAAAGAAGTAAGAATAAGAAAGGAGAACAGGGAATTCAGGACTGTAACCGGCACATACGATCTTGGAGAGGTGACTGTCATATCATCCGGTATTGGAACTGACAATATGGACATTCTTGTAAATGAACTTGATGCTTTATTCAATATTGATCTTGAAACAGGGAAAGCGAAAGAGGAACCTGTTTCACTCACACTGGTAAGGCTCGGGACATCCGGGGCTCTTAGAAATGATATAGCGCCGGGTTCGGTTGTTGTTACTGATACTGCGGTAGGGTTTGACGGTCTGATCCATTTTTATGAAGGCTACGACTGGATCCTTGACACAGCTCTGTCAGATACTCTTGTGGAGTATCTTGAATGGCCTGACACTCTTGCATATCCTTATTCCGTTAAAGGAAATCAGGGTCTCATGGAACTTCTTAGTGACGAATCATTCATTTATGGTATTACCATATCCACACCGGGCTTCTATGCTCCACAGGGAAGAAAACTCAGGTTGGAAACATTTGACAGTGAGATCAATGAAAAGCTCTCCGGTTTTGCATTCAGGAAGAGAGCTGTATGCAACTATGAGATGGAAAGTTCAGCTCTTTATGCACTCTCAGCGATGCTCGGACATAAAGCTCTTTCTATATGTATGGTACTGGCAAACAGAGTTACAGGCGAGTTCCTTGATGATCACAATCAAGCCATGAAGGAGCTGGCTGTAAAAATACTGAAGAAGCTCTGAAATCCTAATATTATCCGGTATACTTACCGTAGACCAGAGATATTCCCTGCTCGAGGCTGATCTTTTCCTTCCAGCCAAGAGAATGTATTTTTGATACATCCAGAAGTTTACGGAACGTCCCGTCAGGCTTACTGCTGTCCCAGCTCAGCTTGCCCTTGAATCCGACAATTTTGCTTACCATGACAGCCAGTTCACTGATTCTTAAATCGTTTCCTGTGCCAATATTTATATGGGTATTTATAGCAGGCTTCCCTTCAGTAACAAGGTCTCTGAAATTAACATTACTGAGAACGTACACGCAGGCGGCAGCAAGATCCTCCACATACAGGAATTCACGGTAAGGATTTCCGGTTCCCCAGAGGTTTAAAGTCACAGCATTGCCTGATTCGATCCCGAATTTTGCCAGTTTTTGCGAAATTTCTGTTTCTGTTGAATTTTCAGTGATCCCATCTACAGGATACTTTTTCAGATCTTTCCTGATAGCGTTCCAGTCGTTTTCATACAGACATTTGCCGAGATGCATCTTTCTGATAAGAGCGGGGAGCACATGCGAGGTCTCAAGGTTATAATTATCGTTCGGTCCATAAAGATTCGTAGGCATTACGGCAACATAGTTAGTGCCATATTGCAGGTTATACGATTCGCACATTTTTATTCCAGCTATTTTGGCGATAGCATAAGGCTCATTGGTATATTCAAGCTCGCCGGTAAGCAGGTAGTGTTCCTTTATCGGCTGAGGGCAGTCACGTGGGTAGATGCAGGAACTTCCGAGAAAAAGAAGTTTCTTAACACCATTGACATAACTCTGATGGATAATATTATTCTGAATCATCAGGTTCTCATAGATAAACTGTGCCCTGTATTTATTATTTGACAGTATCCCTCCCACCTTTGCTGCAGCAAGAACGACATACTCAGGTTTTTCCTTTGCGAAAAAAGCGGCCACTGTCTTCTGGTCAGTAAGATCATATGGAGGGTAAGGAGTATAAACCAGATTTTCAAATCCCAGTGATATAAGGTTTCTTGTTATGGCGCTTCCCACCATCCCGAGGTGTCCTGCCACATATATTTTACTATTCTTTTCCATTGTTGCGAAAAATTATTCAGCTCTTCTTTTTGCCTTTTCAAAATCGGAGGCAACCATTAATCTGACCAGATCCTTGAATGTTGTTTTCGGTGTCCAGCCAAGTACGGCTTTTGCTTTTGCAGGATTACCCACAAGAAGATCAACCTCTGTCGGACGGAAATAGCGCGGATCTATTTTAACAACTTCTTTTCCTGACGATTTAAGCATACCTTTTTCCTCTACTCCCTTTCCTTTCCATATAATCTCTTCTCCCAGGTTTCTGAAAGTTTCTTCGATGAATTCACGGATTGAATGGGTTTCATTTGTTGCCAGTACAAAATCATCAGGTTTATCGGCCTGGAGTATTCTCCACATACCTTCAACATATTCCGGTGCATAGCCCCAGTCGCGTTTTGCATCAAGGTTTCCCAGCGGCAGAAAATCCTCTTGACCAAGAATGATCCTGGAGGCTGCAACAGTTATTTTACGTGTAACAAAGGTTTTTCCTCGTCTTTCACTTTCATGGTTAAAGAGAATGCCGTTACTAGCGAAGACATTATATCCTTCACGGTAATTCACGACGATCCAGTACGAATATAGCTTGGCTGCTGCATACGGGCTTCTCGGATAGAACGGAGTCTTTTCAGTCTGAGGTATTTCCTGAACTTTTCCGAATAACTCGGAAGTAGATGCCTGGTAAAATCTGGTTTTGACTCCAGTTTCCTTGATAGCGTCGAGAAATCTGAGAGTACCGATTCCATCCACTTCAGCAGTATATTCAGGCACCTCGAAAGAAACCTGAACATGCGATTGTGCTCCAAGGTTATAGATCTCGGTAGGCTGGATCTTTTCAACAAGTCTGTTCAGGTTACTAGAGTCAGTCAGGTCTCCATAGTGAAGGAAGAACTTGGTGTTCAAGTATTCCGGATTGTTATAGATATGATCTATTCTGAAGGTATTGAATGAACTTGAACGCCTGATTATGCCATGAACCTCATACCCTTTTTCCAGTAATAATTCAGTCAGGTAGGAACCATCCTGTCCTGTGATGCCTGATATCAATGCTACATTTTTCATAGTATCTTCTAAAATTAAATCCAGTAATCTTTAATCCTGATTTTTATTCGTATTGCATTGGGAATTTCCTTTTCGCTGACGAGAATAAGATAACCTCCGCCACCGGCGCCTGACAGTTTCCAGGAGAGGGCTGTATCGCGGTAGTTGTCTATAACTTCGTTGATTTTATCATTCATCATTTTCGGGAACATCGTGATCTGAGAGTTGAAAGATTTCGTGAATCCTTCAGCAAACAGGCTGATATCCTTTTTGTTTAGTCCTTCCCATGCCATTTCTGCGCCAGTTGTCAGGTTGCGTACATTGGTCTCTGAGATATTAGTGTTCTCGAGAACCACAAAATCGGCTGGTCTCGGCCAGAGAGTAACCATATAGATCCTCTTTTCAAGCCATTTAATTACAGAGATATCGGTAATAGATTCGATCTTCGCGGGCCAGTATTTTTCTTTTTCATAGTAGAACCTGTTTATCCCGGGGATAGTGATCCCGATCGAATCCTGAGATCCGCTCACATCTTTAGTTCCAGGGTCGTTATCATACCTGAAAAGTATCTTTGCGAGTTTTTCGGGGTTTTCCATGGGCAGCTGGGCATTCCAGAGCTCTATTGCCTTTTTCCTGGTCGAGGTGGCCATTCCAGAGCGTTCATTGAATTCGATAGTCGGTTCAATTGAAGCTGTGATAGCCCATCCGGGATGGTATTTTGAGACATAAGGCTGATCGATCCAGGTTCCTGCAAGGTCGATCCTGTAAGGAATCGGAGTCTCCTTTCGCATTGTTGTTGTGGACCTGACCGGAAGATTGGCATGAGGTATCCTTCTCAGAACCCTGTATTCTATGCCAAGATCATTGCATAATTTTTCCTTATCCGGCGTATGACCATCCTCATTCACAACGAAGACATCGGGTTTCAGATCATTCATATCGTCCAGAAAATCGAGAATTCCGCTTCCTCGGTTAATTTTTACATCGTGAACGCATGCAAGCGCCTTTAGCATATAAAGCCGTTCCTCCTCGGAATTAACCGTTTTACGTCCTTTAAGCTCAGAAATAGTTTTATCCGAACCCAGACCTACATACAGATCTCCAAAATTTGATGCTTCCTGAAGGAATGCAATATGACCGGAATGGAGTATGTCGAAGCAACCACTGACAAATACTTTTTTCCTATTTGAATTGCTCATATCGTGAATTGAAATTATTTTAAGTTATCCCAGAACCATTTTACCGATTCTTCGAGTCCCTGAAGAACATTATATGTCGGAGCATATCCGAGTATCCGTTTTGCCTTTTCCACAGAGGCAAGCGAGTGTTTTATATCGCCAGCCCTGTCAGGGCCGTATTCTGGTTCAATATTAAGGATACTGCTGTCATATTTACCAGCGAGATCCCGGAGAAAGAAGAAGAGCTGATTAAGCGTTGTCCTTTCACCATGAGCCACATTGAAAACCTGATTTACAGCCTCTTGATTATCTGTCACTGCAGCAAGATGATTAGCCTGGACAACATTATCTACATAAGTAAAGTCTCTTGATACTGATCCGTTACCATTGATCAAAGGCACTTCATGATTCATCATCATTTTGACAAATTTCGGGATCACTGCTGCATAAGCACCATCCGGATCCTGCCGTCTGCCAAAAACGTTGAAATAACGAAGGCCTATTACATCAATCCCGTAAGTCCGGTAGAAATTCGCGGCATACAGCTCATCCACATATTTGGTTATGGCATATGGAGACAGCGGAGCTCCGATCTTATCTTCCACCTTAGGCAGATCCGGATGATCACCATAGGTTGATGAACTTGCGGCATAGATAAATCGTTTAACACCGCTTTCCTTGGCTGTGAATAACATTTTAACGAAGCCTCCGATATTTACATCCGTGGATGTTATCGGATCCTTAATAGATCTTGGAACGGAACCTAGAGCCGCTTCATGAAATACAACATCAATACCATCCAGAGCTTTCTGGCAATCACTGATGTTCCTGATATCTCCTTCAATCAGGGTAAAATTTTTGTTCTCAAGGAAAGGTCTGACATTCCCGCGTTTACCAGTTGAAAAATTGTCGAGGCAGGTCACACGATTTCCATGTGTAAGGAGTGATTCCACCAAATTTGATCCGATGAAACCTGCGCCACCGGTCACCAGCACCCTGCTGTTTTGTAAAGTTCTGTACATTTCTGAAAATATTACGAACCCAAAATAGTTAAATATTTGTTTTGTTCTACGATCATTTATCAAACATAAGTAAAATCTCATTAAGAATGAACTCAGCAGCTTTCCCGTCGCCATAGAATTTCGGATATGAAAGTTGAGCGTGCGTTTCAAGCAGTCTGATGAATTCCTTTCTTATATGATCGGGATCAGCATCAACCAGGACTGAGGTTCCGTTTCCGATCAGTTCTATCCATTCAGTCTCCCTTCTAAGCACTATGCTAGGCCGTTTGAAGAAATGCGATTCCTTTTGTACTCCTCCCGAGTCGGTAATCACCATCCTGCAGTTTTTCTCGAGAAGTATCATCTCAAGATACGACACCGGCGGTATGATCTTAACATATTCGGAATTTTTAAGCTCAGTATACAGCAAAGGATGTCGGGCATTGAGAGAAATGATGGTACGCGGATGAAGGGGCATTAAAAGTTTTACCGAACGTTCTTCGGCAAGGTTTTTAAGAGTTACAAGAATATTCTGAAGTCTGGCCGGATCGTCAGTGTTAATATCTCTGTGTATGGTAACGAGAATGAAGTTCTCACTTGTCATTTCAAGTTGTCCGAGAAAATCCGGTTTTTTCTTTTCCGCCAGTTCTGCGAAGAACAGGCTGTTATCGTACATTATATCACCGGTAAGATAAATCTTAGGGTTATTGATACTGTACGGAGGGCTGTTCTCAGGCCGGAATCCCTCATTCATAAGGTTTTTAAAAGCGGTATTAGTAGGTGCGAAGAGCAGCGTTGATGCATGATCGCTCACAATGCGGTTCAGTTCTTCAGGCATCATTTTATTAAATGACCTCAGCCCTGCCTCAATGTGGATTACCGGATAATGCAGTTTAGAGGCTGCTAATGATCCGGCCAGTGTAGAATTAGTATCACCGTAAATAACCACGCAGTCGGGCCGTTCTCTGATGAGAACCTCTTCAATTCCCGTTATCATCATAGCCGTCTGTTTGCCATGACCGGCAGAACCGGCTCCAAGGTTATAATGAGGCTTATGAAGCTCAAGTTCATCAAAGAACACTCCGGACAATTCTTTATCGTAATGCTGACCGGTATGCACTATAATCTCAGTTATCCTGTCCTGAAAGTTTTTCTGTATCGCCCTGCTGACGGCTGAAGCTTTAATTATCTGCGGTCTGGCGCCAACCAGATTCAGGAGTTTGATCGGAGGCATCTAAAAAGAGTTTTTGGCAGAACTAAAGATATGAAATAATAGCTACTTCGGATAAGGGCATTTTTTGCTGACACCAGGTTATTGGTATCAGCGCGTATGCAAGAGATGCCATGTATCAGACAGAATTTCGGGTTTGACATCATTAAATATCGCCTGAAAAAATTCTCAGATTGCAAAACACAGATAAACCGACTATAGTCTGAAGGTAAAGCATCTGATTGAAGAAATACCAGTTTATATCTCTGAACGGTAAAGATTATTTTGCATAGTTAACAGCTCTGGTCTCCCTGATGACGGTAATCTTTATCTGCCCCGGATAAGTCATTTCATTCTGAATCTTTCTGGCTATCTCGAATGAAAGGTTTTCAGCCTCTTTATCGTTCACTTTTTCAGCACCAACAATGACCCTGAGCTCTCTGCCAGCCTGTATCGCATAGGTTTTCATAACTCCCGGGTACTGAAGAGCGAGAGATTCCAGCTCTTTCAATCTCTTAATATAAGATTCCACAACCTCCCTACGGGCCCCTGGTCTGGCTCCTGATATTGCGTCGCAGACCTGAACGATAGGCGCAATAAGTGTAGTCATCTCTGTTTCATCATGATGGGCACCAATGGCGTTACAGATTTCAGGTTTTTCCTTATACTTTTCAGCCATTTTCATACCGAGCACAGCATGCGGTAATTCCGGTTCATCATCCGGAACCTTGCCAATATCGTGCAGCAGTCCTGCTCTTTTTGCAAGTTTTGGATTGAGCCCAAGTTCAGCTGCCATTATTGAACACAGATTAGCCACTTCCCGTGAATGCATCAGAAGGTTCTGACCATAAGATGATCTGTATTTCATTTTGCCGATCAGTCTTATAAGTTCGGGATGCAATCCATGGATTCCGAGGTCGATAGTAGTGCGTTTACCTACCTCAAGTATCTCCTCTTCAACCTGTTTTCGGGTTTTTTCAACCATTTCCTCTATTCTGGCAGGATGTATACGTCCATCTGTAACGAGCTGATGAAGAGCAAGTCTGGCTACTTCTCTCCTTACAGGATCGAAAGCTGAAAGAACAATTGCTTCAGGTGTATCATCGACAATGATCTCGACCCCGGTAGCCGCTTCGAGGGCTCTGATATTTCTGCCTTCCCTCCCAATGATTCGTCCTTTCATTTCATCCGACTCGATGTGGAAGACAGTAACCGCGTTTTCAATGGCATTTTCGGCAGCAACTCGCTGGATAGTCTGAATAACAATTCTTTTAGCCTCTTTATTGGCCGTCATTTTAGCTTCGTCGAGTATTTCGTTAATATACGACATCGCGCCGGTTTTGGCTTCTTCTTTAAGAGATTCGATAAGGTGGTTCTTTGCTTCTTCAGCTGAGAATCCTGAAATAGCTTCAAGCTGTTCTACCTGTTGTCTGTGCAGCTTATCCAGTTCATCAGATCTTTTTTCAACCATTTCAACCTGAGTAGTCAGGTTTTCGCGTACAGCTTCAGCTTCATTTTTTTTACGCTGCGCCTCTTCTATTTTCTGTGAAAGGGATTGTTCTTTCTGTTTGATCCTGTTTTCGGCCTGGCCGATCCAGTTGTTTTTTTCATTAATTACTTTCTCATGTTCCGATTTCAGTTGGAGAAATCTTTCTTTAGCCTGAAGAATTTTTTCTTTTCTAAGCACCTCAGCTTCAGCTTCGGCTTCGCTTATTATCTTTTTGCTCTTCTTTCTGAGAGCAAACTGCCATATCAGATATGAGCCAACAAAGCCCAGCACCATGGCAGAAAAGCAAAAGACCAGTAATAGTCCATTGCTTAATGTTACTATATTAAATATCATCATAAATCGAATAAGGTATATAATTAAAAAAAACCCGCAAAGTTCCTTCAGCTTTTATAAAACCCCATATCTGTATGGTTGGAGCTACTAATTCAGTTTGAACGTCCACTGTCCCGATAAACGGGAACCCGACGAATCGGGTCGAGGCCTGTCCTACCTGAACCAAGGTTACTCCAAAGTTTTAAATGTTGAGTTCCAAAAATGAATGAAGAAACAATGCGGGCAATACAATTAAAACTATTTTAAAGAACGTCATTACTCTTTTACATCCAGAACTGAATCGATTTTTCCTATCAGCTCTCTCAGGGATTCAGGAAGATTATCATTCTGCAGCTTCTCCTCTTCTTCGGTGAGTTTAATCACATACTGTAGTGCAGCCATCGCCAGGAAATCCTGTACATCCTTATCGGTGTACCTTTGTTTGTACTGCAACACTTTCTCATTTATCATCCTGGCAGCTTTCCTGATTTTCTCCTCGTTATCCCGTTCCACCTTCAATGGATAATACCTGTCAGCGACATTAACTCTGATCGAAAACTTGTCATCCATTGTTATATCTTATCTGTTTAAAAGAGCAACACATCTGTCAATTTCCCGCACCAACTCATTAATTTTCCGTTTCGCCTCTGTTGCATTTTCGCCATCGCCCAGTAATGCTCCTGATAACTTTGCCCGTTCGTATCTGCTTTCTAAATCCTTTATTTTATTGTCCCGCTCCCGAAGAACTACCCTTAATTCTTCATTAGCGTTCTTAAGATCTGCAACTTCGGTTCGGAGGTTATTGTAACGGGCTAACAATTCATCCAGTTTACTGTTCAGAACAATCAGCTCATCTAAACCCCGACCGGTCATAATTTCATCTTTAGTACAAAATTAATACTCTTAATTACATTATCAAAAATTTGACAAAAATTGTTTGCACAAACGATGCATATGCATAGCTTTGCACCTCTGTAAATGAAATTATTAAGATAAATGTTTATAATCAGGATACTTGCTCTCAATCTGCTGCTTTTTAACCTCTCCGACAGACCCGCAAAAAACAACACCACATTTATCGCGCCACTTAAAATTCCCATTTCACTGTCAGCCGATTTCGGCGAACTCAGGTCAGATCATTTTCACTCTGGTCTCGATATCAAAACTCAGGGTGTAACTGGGAAAGAAGTGGTTGCCGCAGCATCAGGCTATATTTATAGGATAACAGTGTCTCCGGGAGGATTTGGAAAAGCCTTATATATTCGTCATCCATCGGGTTATTCCACCGTCTACGGCCATCTGGGAAAATTTAGTCAGGAGATCGACAGCTATGTTAAAGAACAACAATATCTGAAAAAAAGCTTTCTGATAACTCTTATGCCGCCAACTGATCTTTTCCAGGTAAAACAAGGCGAGGTCATAGCTTATTCAGGCAATTCAGGAAGCTCAGGAGGTCCACATCTTCATTTTGAGATCAGGAAATCCGATTCAGAGATCCCCGTGAATCCCATGTTTTTCGAACTGGGGACTGTCGATAACATCAGACCTGTAATTGAAAAACTGGCCATCTATCCGGTTAACAGGAATACTCTTATCAATTCGCATAACAGGAAAAGATTTGTAAATGTTACAGGATCAAACGGGAAATATTCCATAGCAGCTGACCCGGAGATAAGCATAAGTGGTGAAGCAGGTTTTGGAATCAGGACTTATGATCTGATAGATGAGGGAACCAACAGGTGCGGAGTGTATTCAACGGAGCTCCTCATTGACAGTATCCCATTGTATAAGAATATGATGGATGCGTTTTCATTCGATGAATCGAGATATATTAACAGCCACATCGACTATGAAACATATCAGAGGGACCACATCTTCATCGAGAGAACGTATGTCTTACCAAATGACAGACTCAGCACCTATAAGAACCTTGTCAACAAGGGTGTATTTCTATTCGATGACAGCAGGGTCCATACTGTTGAAATAATTGTTTCTGATATTGATGGGAACAGATCGGTCCTTTCATTCAGGGTCAGGTCGGTGCCGATGGATAACACGGCTTCAAGGAAACCATCTGAAGAAGAGAACAATATGATGCCATACAGCAAGTCAAATAGTTTCGAAACTGAAAAGATCAGTGTTTCTATTCCGTCAGGGGCGCTATATGATACTATTTACTTTACCTACAGGGAATCCGCCCGTACAAAAGGGATGCTCTCTTCTCTCCACAGTTTACATAACGAACATACTCCCCTGCATAAGCCTGCAACATTGACATTAAAGCCGGATACAATATTGCCCGGGAAGAAATCCAAGATGCTCATCATCAGGCTTGATGAAGGATGGAAGAAAACAGCCATAAACAGTGGCTGGGACGGAGATTATCTTACAGCAGAAATTCGGTCATTCGGGAATTATTATGCAGGGATTGACACTATACCACCCGAGATATCACCAAAAGGTCTGACTCAGGGTATAAACCTTTCAGGCAGGAAGGAAATGAAGATCAGGATAACGGATGATCTTTCCGGAATAAACTACTATGAACCATTGATTGATGGCAAATGGGCTCTTTTCGAGTACGACCAGAAGAACAATATACTTGTCTATACTTTCGACCCTGAAAAGATACAGCAAGGTTCAAAGCATAACCTTACACTGAGGGTAGCCGACAATAAAAACAATATCAGCAACTACAATTGCAGTTTTACCTGGTAAACCTTCCTGCTAGTAAATGCTTGATGGATAAATACCTTTGCTGATCATTGCCTTGATACTCTCAACTACAAAGGGTTTGTCTTCCCTGTAAGTAACGCCGAACCAGCGTTCATTGCTCATCAGTATCTTGATAGTGACCTGTCCGCTCTTTACAAATTTATCAATAGATGTGGGAATATCAAGTTCAGACTTAAGGTCCATCCCCTTTTCATTGATAAAATTCCTGAATTCTTCGTTCAGAAAGTTATAACAGGATGGCTTGAAACCCCAAAGATTCATAGAAACAACTTCTTCTCCGGTAAACTTTCTGAGCTGTCCGTCAGGTCCGGGAGCCTGCGCTCCAAATGAGGTTTTTGCTATTTCGCGTGTTTCAACGATATCGTTCAGAAATCCGTTTGCATCTACCCGGCATACGCCTCTGTTTACGGTACCATGCTCAGAGAGTGTGTTATTCATCTTGTAACCGACAATGCAATAGCTATTTGAATCCGTATCATTTACAAGAAAATCCCTGAGAATCCGGAATGAATCAACTCCGTAATAGTCATCGGCATTAATAACCCCGAAAGGCTCACTAATTGCTTTCGAAGTCACAAGGATAGCATGGCTTGTCCCCCATGGTTTAGCTCTGTCAGGCGCAACTTTGACACCTTCAGGAAGATTGGTTATCTCCTGAAAGACATATTTAACTTCAATTTTCCCTTTGAGTCTTTCAACAAAACGTTCCTTTACCTGATCTTCTATATCTCTTCTGATAACAAAGACAATTTTGCCGAAACCTGCCCGGATTGCATCATAGATCGAATAATCAATAATTGTTTCACCGGAAGGTCCAACGGTATCAAGCTGTTTATTTCCACCGTAACGGCTTCCCATTCCTGCTGCCAGTACTAAAAGAGTTGGTTTCATATCCCTGAAGTTTAAATTTGCCGGCTAAATTTATCCGGTTAGATTTATTTGCTGGTTGCAATAATACTTAAAATCTCATTACATTTAAAGCCGGTAATAAAATTTTCATTAAAGCTGGTTTGGAACTGAGCTGTAAAACATAAAGAAATGGATTTTAAACTGGAAATATGTGTCGACAGTATACACTCGGCACTCACTTCACAAGAATCCGGAGCGTCAAGGATTGAATTATGCGACAACCTGGTTGAAGGGGGTACAACTCCCGGATATGGAACAATAATGCTTGTGAGGGAAAAGCTCGGCATAGGTATGAATGTTATCATAAGGCCAAGAGGAGGCGATTTTTTATATTCTCCGGAGGAAATTGAAATCATGCGCCGGGATATCGCGTTATGCAAAAAGGCCGGCGTCGATGGTGTTGTCATAGGAATATTGAAGAACGACGGGTTTGTGGACGTTCCGGTCACTAAAGAACTTGTGCAGATTGCAGCGCCGATGTCAGTTACATTTCACAGGGCATTCGATATGTGCAGCGACCCGGTTAAGGGACTTGAGGATATAATCAGCTGCGGTGTATCAAGAATACTTACATCAGGTCAGAAGAACACTGTCCCGCAGGGAATCGATCTGATCACCAGACTTGTCGGGATAGCAGGAAAACGAATCATCATCATGCCGGGAAGCGGCATAACCGAGAAAAATATATCTGAGATTGCCCTGGCCTCAGGGGCAAAGGAATTTCACCTGTCTGTCAGAAAAAAACTTGAAAGCCGCATGATACACAGGATGGCAGGAATTACAATGGGAGCGGCAGATGATTATGATGAATACTTAACAAAGGTAGCTGACGGAGAAAAAATCAGAAAGATAGTGAGCATACTCTCTGAAATCTGATCACCGTAATGTAATGCCCTCTCAAAGTCTGCGGCTGAAAAGCCTTAATTTTGGAGATTTTGCGAAAGCTGATATCTTTGGGTGAATTTTACTTTACTTTCATTGAAATATTTAAATCAATCAATTAATCTGGTCAATAACTTATGAAAAGAGCTATTTCTGTTTTCACAATGATGCTGTTTGCGGGTGTCCTTTCCTTCCAGAAATCGGAGGCCTGTACCAACTTCCTTGTCACCAGGGGGGCATCAGCCACAGGTTCAACATTAATTAGTTATTCAGCTGACTCACACGTTTTGTATGGGGAATTGTATTTCTGGCCTGCAAAGGATTATCCCCAGGGAACTATGCTGGATGTATACGAGTGGGATACCCGGAAATATATGGGAAAAATAAAACAGGTATCACACACATATTCTGTTATAGGAAATATGAATGAACATCAGCTTGCCATAGGAGAGACAACATTCGGAGGCGCTCCCCTCCAGCCCGACACAACAGCCATTATAGATTACGGAAGCCTTATCTACATAACCCTTCAGAGGTCAAAAAATGCCAGGGAGGCTATAAAAACAATTTCTGAGCTTGTTTCTGAATACGGATATGCAAGTTCAGGCGAATCATTCTCGATTGCTGACGGCAATGAGGTATGGATTTTCGAGATAGTTGGCAAGGGCAAGAGCGGCAGAGGCGCTGCCTGGGTAGCAAGAAGGATACCTGAAGGATATGTTTGCGGTCATGCCAACCATGCCAGGATAAGCACTTTTCCGCTTGCAACCGGCAAGAAGAACAGCGTGGCAATAACTTCGAAGGATTGGAAGAGGTTGATGGATCCGACAGTTGAATGTATATATGCCTGGGATGTCATTGATGTAGCACGCGTGAACAACCTGTTCAGTGGAAAAAATGAAGAATTCAGCTTCTGCGATACGTTTGCCCCTATCTCTTTTGAATCAGCCAGGGCATGCGAGGCCAGGGTATGGTCCTTCTTCAAATCAGTAAATAAGGATATGGATCAGTATTTCAGTTATGCTTCCGGTCATGATCTTAAGAACAGGATGCCTCTGTGGATCAAACCTGACCGTAAGCTCACCAATCTTGATCTCATGAACTTTATGAGGGATCATTTTGAAGGAACGGCGCTTGATATGAGAAAAGATGTTGGAGCCGGACCATTCGGGCTGCCATATCGCTGGAGGCCTCTGAGTTGGAAGATCTCCGGTGATTCCGACGCGAAGGAATATGTCAATGAAAGGGCGACAGCCACCCAGCAGACCGGATTCGTTTTTGTTGCAGAGGGCCGCAACTGGCTCCCAAATCCTGTTGGAGGTGTTTACTGGTTCGGAGTTGATGATGCAGCAACTACTGTTTTTACACCGTTTTATTGCGGAATGACTGAAGTGCCTGAAAATTACAAGACTGGAAATGGCGATTTACTCACTTATTCGCCCACATCAGCTTTCTGGATTTTCAATCAGGTTGCAAATTTCTGCTACCTCAGATACGACAGGATGAGCCAGGATGCAGTTAAAGTTCAGAAAGAGCTCGAAACAGGTTATGCAACAGAAATTCAGAAATCGGACAAAGAAGCTGAAAAGCTTTTCGCCACTGATGAGAAGGCAGCAAGACAATATATTACCGATTGCTCACTCAAATCCGCAGCCAATACTTTTTCAAGATGGAAAAAACTCAGTGAATACTTATTGGTTAAATATATGGACGGAAACATCAAGAAGGAAAAGGATGGCAAATTCCTGAGAAATGATTATGGCAATCCTGCCATGCCTGAATGGCCTGGTTATCCTGACTTGTGGAAGAAGTCTGTAATAGAGGATACAGGTGACAAATTGCTTGTGCCCAAGGAAAAAGGACATTAGAACCCTATCCGGAAGAATCTATTTTACAATAGTTTGATACATCCTGTCAGATCGTTAGAAAATAATGAGACGATATGTTGTTGAAAATAAAATATTATCATACATTTGCGTCCGATTTTTAACAGATCAGGAAACAACACAAAATACTTTGCGAGATGAACTTAATGACAATTGTTGAGAAGGAATATGCGGTTAATAACGAATTCCCGAAATTCGCGGCCGGCGACACTATTACTGTCCACTATAAGATCAAGGAAGGGAACAAGGAAAGAATTCAGCAGTTCCGTGGTGTTGTGATACAGAGGAGCGGTACCGGACATACTGAAACCTTTACAGTTAGAAAAATGTCAGGAAACATTGGTGTTGAAAGGATTTTTCCGGTTGCATCACCCTTTATTGACAAGATCGAGGTGAATAAACATGGCAAAGTTCGCAGGGCAAGGATTTTCTATCTCCGTAATCTGACTGGAAAGAAAGCACGTATTCGTGAAAAGAAATTTTAAATTGAATTGATTATAAAAAAAGGGTGCCTGATACAGACACCCTTTTTATTTTGAAGTTCAGATTTTCTTTATCAGCTCATCCCCCTTCTTCCTCGCTTCCTCAATAAGCTTCTTCCCCTGGTTGTCTGCTTCCTTTACAAGCTGGTCAGCTTTTTTATCGGCGTTCTTTTTAAGAGCATCTGCAGCTTTCTGGGCAGCCAGCTTTTCCAGCTGACTTTTACCAGCGCTGTCATCAACAAGTTTTTTAGCTTTTTCACCGGCTTCTTTACGGATTGCATCTGCAGTTTTTTCGGCTTCATCATTAAGGATCTCAGCCTTATCTCCAGCTTCCTTAATAAGCCTTGCAGCCTCCTTCTCAGCTTCGGTCCTGGCTTTTTCTTTTGCGTAATCGGTACCAGCCGGCACTACCGACTGTGATGCCTGAGATTCCTGTTTTCCAAAAATCGGAGCAACGACTGGCTTGGAAAAAGTTCCGGTCACTTTAAGGTTGACTTTTATAGTCTCTGACGGTTTATATTTGATCCCAAATACTGCAGCCTGTGAAGCCAGGTTGTCGATAAGCGCATTTACAGACCCTCCAAGATCCGACCTGGGCATCTCCGTTTTTACTACATAGTTTATTGTCTGATCAATTCCCTGATCTCCGCTGATATTCATCTTAAGATTGCCGGTGCGAATATCGAAAGGATTCACATAAATACGCCCGTTGACTATTCTGAAGCTGACGTTTACATCTTTGAACCTGTTGCTATAGTTATTCCCAAGCTTAAGAACATCCTTGATTTTATCGAAAGTACCTGACTCAAGAAGCGTAATCTCATCGGATTTCAGCTTACCCTCTCCTCCTATTGAATTCGTCACCGGCATCCAGTCGTTTTTAAGAAGGCTCTGGAAGCCCATTTTCAGGCTCACATTTCCGTCTATGCCCCTGGCAGCCGGAGCAAGTGATTTTACGGTATTGAAAGTATTGAAAGATTCCTTTATAGCGATATTGCTGATATCAAGATCAGCCTTCATGAATGGTTTCAAAGAATCTCGCGTATCATAATCAGCATTCATTACCATTCTGCCTGAAAGTATGTCCATCCCAGTCTCTTTGAGGCTTAGAACGCCATCTCTTACAATAATCCTTCCTTTGGCATTGGTTCCCTTAATATTGCCGTACACAAATTTTTCTGCTGCTGCGTTAAGCTCAAAATCAATGTTTGAAGGAACCCTCACAAGGGAAGCTGCAACTGTATCTTTCGTGGATGTTCCAGAGGATGACATTCCTGACATGAGTTCGGTTACATCGATATTTGATGAATGGGAAGACAGTGTTCCTTTGAGAGTCTTATTCCTGAATACATAAGGCAGGTAATCGGAAATCCGGCCGTTAAGTTCGAAATCGCTGTTCTTGCCGACCTTAACTGTCCCATTGTTCAGTGCAGCATAAGAAGGAGAAAACTGAAAATCAGCTTTTGGGATCTTAACCTCAGGGTATCCGGTCATTGCGACAGAAAAGTCCATAATTCCCATGGTACCAGAGGCCTTGAAACTCTCGTACTGTTGTTTTTCGATCATCGACATCCGTCCGGCCATGGAAGCATGAATATCAATAAGACCTGCAATCTTTATACTGTCCATCCCCACAACTTTCATCAGAGGTTTAAGATCTAGTTTTCCCGTCATTGATGCATTAAAATCAGGATCACTCACCGGAGTTTTCAGACTGAGTGTCATATCAAAAGGATTTCCGGCAAATTCCAGATGGAATTTTTCGACGTTAACCAAAGATCTGTCGGTAACCTTTCCATCAAAAAAAACTTTTGAAAGGATGTTGATATTCTTAATCTGATCAGGCAGCGAAGGATAATTTATGGTACCGTCAGTGACATTGAGGTCAAGTGAAACATCCGGCATCGTGCTGTCTTTATCACTATATATTCCTTTTGCAGTCCCTGACAACTGGAAATTTCCTGTCGTTTTAAGATCATTGTAATCCTTCATATACACTGCAGGTATAAGTGAAAGCAGGGATCCGAGAGAAGACTGCACAGTTTTGAAACTCAGATCAGTTGTTATGTCATCTCCCGGCATTTTAACTGTCCCGGTAAAATTCAGTTTCAGATCGTTAAGTGCAAGATAATTATCGCGGAAGACGAATTTCATACTGTCAATATCGGCAAGCAGATCCATCTTTGTATTTACCACTGCCCTGTCGATATATTTCATTTTTTCCATTATGTATGTAAATTCACCGCTCTTTCCTTCGATTTTCAGATCGGTTTTCCCGCCTGTCATGTCACCCGAAATAGCAAGGTCCAGCTGAGCCAGAGTAGCCTGCATGTCCGATTCAAAATCAGTATACAGGACCTTGCTGTTGGAAATAACCACCTTGCTCAGTTTTATATGCATCGGGGATGAATCAGAAGATGTCTGTGCCTGTTGTGCTGAAGGTTCAGATTCCTTTGCGATATCCCAGTTCGCTTTTCCGTCTTTCAGGACAATGGTATTGATTATTGCTTTATCAATCAAAACCGATCTGACCGCATAACCAGTTTTTTTAAATACTGATGCAAGGTCGAATACCAGGCTGAAATTCTTCACATCAGCAAGGGTATCATTCTGAAATGCGCCGGTACCGGCAACGGTAAGATTTGAAAGGGAAAACGACAGGTTTGGAAAATGCCTGAAAAAGCTCAAACTGTAATCCCTGAACTCCACCCTGGCATTAACCGAACTGCTAATAGCCTGTTCAACCTTTACTTTTATTTTATCTTTAAAAAGTATCGGAATTATGAAAAGTAGAACCACGATCAGAGCCACTAATCCGGCCGAGATTTTTAAAATTAGGGATACTGTTTTCTTCATCAGAATTTGATTTATGTTTATAATCAAAACGATACAATGTATCGATTTATTTCCCGGTGTGAAATAAAGGTAATTAATATAACTCAAATTAAAAATATACTATATTTGCACTCGCATTACAGGGACCTGTAGCTTAATTGGATAGAGCATCTGGCTACGGACCAGAAGGTTGGGGGTTCGAGTCCCTCCAGGTTCACTTTTTAAAAAGGCAATTCAGTTAATAATCAGCTAATTGCCTTTTTTTATTGGTCTGTTTTAAACAACAATTCTACAATCAAATTCAAAACTGGCTATTTTTAAGGTATAAACTTGGCCTTTCATATAAAGGATACTTTTTTAGTTTTCAGAAGCTGTAAGGTATAAAGTTCAGTCCGTATCCTTTTCAGCTTTTGGAAGTTGCTTAGTCATAAGTGTTAATTGCGCTTCAGAAATAGTCATAATACCTCTTTTTGTCGCTTCGTTTAAGACGATTACTTCAATTTCTTGGAGACTAAGTATACCTTTATTTATCGCATCGTTTTTTATTTCCAGAAACTTGTTCAAATAATATTCATTCGAAATAGTTCTGAATATTTTATCAATATACAATCTCAAAATTTCTTCTACTTCGTTTTTTGTCATATTCCATATTAACTTTTTGAAAAAACCGTTTTTGGTTTCGGAGTTGTCCTTTCACAATTGTTTTATTGCCTCAGAATTTGCTCTCTTTTCATCGGTATCCTTTAGGTCTGCAAGCTTTTTACACCACATAATAATTAAGGCATCATCAGTTACTGAATTTTGTTCATAACTCATAAGCGTTTTTTCTCCATCCCAATAATATCTTTCAATATATTCATTACTCTGGATTCCTTCTCCATAAGCTTGTTGGAGGATTTTAAGAACACCTCTACTATTGATTAATCCTTTTGTTTGAATCAAAATAATATATAATTGATCTTTATAAAAGCTATAAGTTACTTCACTTAATTTATAATCTCCCAGTTTCAAATTTTCAGTTGTGGATTTATAAAAGCCTTCCTCAACCTTAACAAGGTTCTTTATTGAACTAAAGTGTGTTTCAAATTTCATTTCTCGAAAACCGTACTTTTCATCTAATGATTTAATATTCTGACCAATTACGGTAATTGGTATAACAATAAAAAGCAAAAAGATTGGCAATATTTTCATGTTTTCATTATTAGTTTAATCAAAGTTACAAAATTCTTAATATCAGGATAGGGTCTAAACTATAAAAAGGCTGCCATTACTGACAGCCTCATCTAATGAACCAAAAACATAAATGAATAAGAAAACTATTTTTTTATCCCTCTAAGCTTAAGGAGTATTTCAGCGGATTTAGGCGAATCAATTGTAATATTCAAATGATTTTTGTCCGTTACTAATTTATTATAACTTGTTTTATCTGTAAAAAGGGAAAAAATGATTGAGCGCTTACACCCTTTTTGAAGTTCCTCTTTTTCCTGTTCGTTAATTATTCGACCGTTATGTCGATACCGACCACGTTCACAATTATAAGTATCAAAGATGATTAGATCTTGTTTTTCCACTTCTGATAACAATTCAATTATCTGATTTTTAAGACTGTTTTTCATTTTCTCTGAGGTAAGATATTATTTGTTGTAGTTGATCTTCAGTTAGTTTCTCAGGATTAATTGCTTGTGGGACTATGTGTTTAGCCAAATTGATCAGCAAGGAAACCCGATCTTTGCCTTTCAGATTGTCAATGTCCTCTTGCAGCTTATCCAAGTTATCATCCAGAAGTCTTAAAAGGGATTGCCGGACCTCCTCCGTAGTCCTGTTTTTGGCGCCTTTATTTCGTCCTTCAGGATTCCCGGATTTTCCTTTCTTAAATGGCATAACGATTGTTTTTTATTGTAGTTTACAATTATCAGATTTGAATCCATTTTTTAAGTGTTTCAATTTTCGGACTGACAGTCCAGCAATTGCCGGATTCTTTAAGTTCAAATTTACCTCTGAAAAAGTTATAAGTCCAGGGCGATAACGGCAGAATTTCATTATTACATCGCTTATTTAAGCTATTTAACAAATCACATAATTTAGATATATCTTTTGCTAAATTTATTTTTCCAGGATCATCAGTGTAAATATTCATTGCATTAACGTAATTAAGGGCCTCAGATTCATTTAAATCAACCTTACTACCTTCAATACTCCATAGCCCTGGGATTGCACAAAATGATTGCTGCCTAGCTGCTTTAGCAGATTGATAAAGACTATCAGGGATTGGAATATCAAGGGTATTTATATAGGCCTCTTTACTTACTTGAAACCGGCCAGCCTGAACCGGCACAACAGCAAGTTTGTCGATTGCTTCAGAATAGATCTTAGAAGGATTCATTATCAACTGAAATATATCAGTAATAGGAACCAGGTCTAAGCCATTCCAAACGTCCAAAACTGATTGTAAAGCCTCCTGAGCCTGTACCAATTCTCTTTTTGTGGTTTCTTCATGTTCCGGATTCCGATATACACACACCGGAATAATTTCTGTTTTTTTCATTAACTCTGATTTTTTCATTTTTTAATAGTTTATATTAATTCAATTTTGACAAAGTTCTAATGCTAGTTCACTCTTAAATTGGATCATCATTGATATAGTAGTCTCTAAGTCGATAAAGTCTTCAATTAAAAGCTCAATTAAATACAGTCTGAATAGTCTTATTTTTTCCTTTTCTTGCATCCCATTCGAGTTTGTGAAATACCTTCAAAATGTTATTGATTGTTGCAGAATTAATTCGCAATACCTTTTCCGATTTGAGTTCATACAAAAGTCTTTTTGGGTCTATTGTTCTGATTTTAGTATCACCGATAAAGATTATATCGTCTCTAAATCTAAGTCTCTCCCCATTCAGAATAAAATCTTTCCCCATGAATGAGATCTGATAATCTGTCACCTGTCTGATTGCCTGCAGTAATAGAATTATATTCATTTTTGAATCACTTTTATCGTTAATTGTAGATTTGTTGTAGAATATCACTTCATATATTATTTATAACTCTAATATTCAAATATATTACTCAGTCCTACATGGACTCAAACCAACATAACCCCCCCTCTTTTCAACCTTTCAATCCTTCCGGAAACATCTGATTTTATTATCTGACAGGAATAAGTTTCTTTGCCATTAACCATAAGTTTCTTTGCCATTAACCAGGTACCGTAAATCAAACATCCAGCCGTCAACATCTTTGATCTCAACCGTTGTTTTCTTTTTTGTCAGAATAATATTTTTGAGTTTTTTTACCATTTTTTGACTCACCTCATATTTTTACTCTTTGTTTCTTAAATGCTTTTTAAATCCTGAAAAATCTCTATACGCTTTAAAGGTTGTTACATATTTTACAAGTGCCTATTAATCTGTTTTTTATACTGTCTGATAGTGATATTTTTAAGATAAACAGGAAATTGAACAAAGTCATGTTTGCACCCGAATAATTCAAATAACTTACTTCCAATCTCAAACCGATATCCCGGAAGATCTTCAATATAAAATTTCAACCCTGTAACATTCTCTTTTATCATTTTGGGCTTTTGCTTTGTAGTTTTGATAACATCCATTCGGTTAAGGTTTTCAATTACTCTAAATGCCTTACTTTCAGAAATATTAAGTAACTTTGCTATTGTCCGGTAAGACAAAGAAGGCCGGAAGGGGTTTTCACAAAGTCCGCTTTTAAACCTGTCACCCCTTCCAAACCTTCTGACTGATTCCGCAAAAGCTTGCTGTTTTGCCTTCCGTTCAATCAGTTTGCTGTATAATAAACAGGTTACATCAAATAAATTATGATTCTTACTAATGAGCAAAACGCTCTTTTTTCGGTTTGTTTGAAAATCCCGGATTGATTTTAATTTCAGATTGTTTGCATGGTCACAAATCAAATCTTTTGATCTTAAAAAATTCAGATAGTTGTATAGTGTTTTAGTTGAAATATTAAGTCCGCTGGCAATTTCATCCATACGACTTTTATATGAATAGATACATCCATTATTATATCGGAACTTTAATAAATGATAAAATGCAAGTTGTCTGATCCAACTTTCTGAAACTGCTTTCTCAATTAGCTTTAATGAAGTCTTGCAACTCGTATGAAATTGATAATATTTCTGGCCCTGATTCATCAAATTGAAATTGTTAACTGTATTGGCAAAGGATCTAAGCCGGGGAAATTCAAAAAAGCAAAGTCTTTAAAAGTTTTTTTGGCTGCCTGATCGTAAATCCGACCGGCTGTTATTTGTGAACGGTACCGGCCCAAATTGATCACCTGGTTATCAATCATAATCTGAGCGTGATATTTATTGTTATCCCTGTAAACTCCCTTATACTGTGATTGTGCAGATACTTTTAATTTTCGGGAATTTCTTCTATTTTGTGCATGACTGCAAACTCGAATCTTTGAATGTCTGTTATCTAATCGATTATGAAATTTATGATCTACCTCAATTTCTGGCCGGTCAACAATTCCCAAAATAAGACGGTGCATCAAAACGGGTTTGCGCTTTATTGTTGTGACGGCATATCCTTTTGAATGTAGCGACCATGTGAACCGGGATATTAAAGCCTGATCCCTTTTGTCGAACAGGCAGGCATATTCTTTGCCCTTTGATGTTATGATCAGCTCAGGCATTGTGAAGGATCTTTTCTAAATCACTTCTCCGATACCTTTTTGCAGTTCCTATTCTCAAAGGCCTGGTAATTCCTTTTTTGTCCCAGCTCCATAGAGTAACCAGGGAAACTTGTAAGGCTTCAGCCATTTGGGCTGGGGTCAAATATTCTTCCTGGGTTATTTGTGCTGGTTTCTCATTCCTCCCCTTGCTGAAACATAGTTCTGCAAACTCCTGCAGGTCGGAAGCGTTGACATGAATTGTCAGATTATTTACTATATCCGGATTGCTTTTAAGGATTTCTATTATGCTCATTTCTTTTAATTTGTAATTAAAGAAACAGCATAAAAAAAACCCGTTAATGAGTAACGGGGTATGTAACGGGGTTACATTTTAAAAATGATTAAAGTTTTAATTGAGCTTCTCTTAATTCGGATTCTGCTAACTTCAAAACTTCAGCAATATTTGAGTATGAGAATTTTTTTAAAAGCTCAATAGCAGTTTTAATAATGTCAGGATGCTTAATTCTGTTATTCCTTTCTTCCATATAAGGCCAATCAAGTTTTATTGAGTTCGGAGACAATCCATAAGTTTCTGATAATCTTTTATAGAACACTGATTTTTTACCTTTCATAGTAATTTCCGGAATCGGATAATTCCCCTTTTTATATAAGTATAGGTAAGCAATACATATACTTTTTACAGTAAATTCAGAAGTTTCAAAGTCATTATCGAGTTTTTCAAAATCTTTAAATGATACCGGATATTTCTCCTTTAATTCTTCAACACCTCTGACAATTCCAGACTTATATCCAAAATTTCTGATTGAAGCATGATTGAAAACCACTGGATAAACAGAATTTTTAATAGATTCCAATCCATTACTACCGTCATCCTGTTTAGAAATGAAATAAATATTCTGCAAATCAGGTATGTACTTATCACTTTTATAGAATGCTTCTGAAGAAATACCATATTCTTTCCGGAAGTAACTAACACCCTCGTGATATCCCTTGATATAATCTTTAAGATAATCAAATCCGTTTACAAGTTCTTCAGTTCCGGTTTCAATTTTCTTTACCCTGACTTTCTCTTGCAGTATAATATCAATTATCCACCTACTATAAATTTTAATCGTTTCACCGTCCTCGTCCCGGACCGGAATAAATCCATCTTTGTCAATTTGATCACAGAGTTTTTTGTAATATGATAATTGCCTGTGGTCTCTACGTCCTTCAGGAAGATATAAAGGATCATCTATTATTGTAGTTGATTTTTTCATGTCACACAGCTTTTAGTCCAGAGAAATAAGAATGATCAGATAGTCTTAAAGCGGTTTCTTCCTTCGTTATTTTGATATAATCCAATAACTGTTTATCACTGGAATGTCCGCTGATTTCCCTAATGTCTTTTAATGGAATCCCGGCCAGATACATATTAGTACAAGCTGACCGCCTCCCTGAATGACAGGTAATTAGTTCCCATTTCAGGGCCGAATGTTGAAACCTTTTGCCAAACTTAACCCCCTCCCATCTTATTTCCTCATTAATTTCGCACCAACTAGCAATTGTTTTGATATATCTGTTAACGTGCTGTTCTGGAATGCGTGGCAAACTGTTATTGTACTTCTTCCAAATAGCTTCAAACCTTTGAGTTAATGGAATAATTACCCGGCTTCCTGTTTTTGTTTGCTGAATGTCAATGAATCGCTTTCCTTCTATTGTCCTGATATTAATATCTATTTTTGAATAATCTGATATTCTCAAACAGGTTTCACAAAGAATAATAAAAGCATCCCGGGCCAGATCCATGCGGGGAAAATTATTCAGATCCTTTTTATAAATTTTATCAATCTCGTCCTTATTCAGGTATGTTGCAAATGTCTTTTCAGCAATACCCCTGAAAGCCTCATATTCAAATTCCCGGTTATTATGTAATTTATCCTGAAGGGATTTCTTCATCATCATCTTTAGACTTTTGATAAACCTGCCCTGAGTGTTTAAAGCATAACCCTCATCGGATAGGAAGTTCACAAAAGAATTATAAAAGTCTATATTGATGTTTTCAAAATCAATCTTCCTTAGAGGCCTGAGCGGTTTTTCCTTGCCTCCATGCTTATCTTTATCTTTGTGCCATTCGATGCGTTCCGGTGTGTATATTCCCTGATATTCTCCAAAGATTCGTTTAAAGCCCTCTAAAATGCGTATTGTTCCGGGTGCCAGATTCATTGCAGACTTATTCTTTCGTGTCCCCTCCTTTGCATCATTTATGAACCTATCAATATAGTCATTCAGATTTTTGGCCTTAATATCCTTTTTAGTATGGAATTGATAAACTACTGAAGAAAGCCATTCCTTTGAATATTCACCAAAGTAATTTTTATACTCACTTTCGATATGACCCTTTAATTCTTTGAGTTTCTTAATAAGTATTTCATCATCATCAGATTTGATTCGCTGTTTTATAGTTTCCGTATCATTACTCCAGCGATCAGGATTAACATGAAGTAAAGTTTTTACTATAAGATCAACATTTTTGCCAGCTGAAAGCCTGACATAAATCGGGGCCAGATCCCTCTTTTTTGCAGAAACAAAATAAGTGAATGTTGCCATAATTCATAAAATAAATGCTCCGGATTTGTGAAGGTCACTAGTACCTCCCAGGTCATTACTGATCCTGGAATCCGAAGCATTAATATTTTCATTTAGTGTTCTCACACTACAAAAATACAATTTCTACAACATTTCTACAATCAAAATTAAATCTATTTTAATAACATTTATTAACTATTAATTTAGTATACAAGCCTGATATTGTTGATTTGACTAAGCTTCAAATATAATTCATTGATATTTTAGACTATTTGAAATTGCCTTTATTAAGCCTGTTTGAGTCCCTCCAGGTTCACCAAGTCGGGGATTTTATCAAGTTTGATAGAATCCTTTTTTTTTGTTCCTTCAGAACCCTTGCTAATTCGGGGATTGGTGAAAAAAAGTATTGATCCTTGTGGTTCGAACCATGTCCAATTCGTGCTTATAGTAGATTCCTTCACGAAACAGCAAATTTTGAAACAATCTTTTTTCGTTCAAATCACTGGAATCCCACAAAAGAAAGGGACTATGGCATAATTTTACTGCAAAATCAGTCACCTTTTTGAGGTTCGAACTGTAACCGCCTGATCGGTCAAGTTCCTGCTCAATCTCAAAACACTCCTTTTCATATTTCGGCCTAAACTTCTCATAAAGGCTTCGGTCTATTTCGCCAATCACAAACCGCACTTCTATGGCATTCAGTTTCTTTCGTGTTTCCGTCAGTTGGACTTTTGGAGATTTAGCATTCTCCATTTGCGACTTGAAAAATACAGACATCAGTTCTTCCAGTTGAACCTTAATGATTTCAACCTCTTCTTTCCTGATTTGAAAAGCTTTTAACACGTTCCGAAACAGTCCGTGCATCGCTTTGGCACTCCGGTTAACTTTACACCCTTGGTCCTACACTTTTAATAATATATTCCTTTCTTCGTTCCGAGGTAACCGGTCATAGTCTGTCCACATTTTTCACACTTGGTAAATACTTTTAGGGGAAGGTTTTCATTGTCCTTGTCATGGACAAAACCTTGATTCCTTTTCTCCTGCCGGATATTATGAACGGCCAAAAACAATTCTTTTGAAATCAAAGGTTCATGCCGCCCTTCTATAATTTGTTCCGGGATCATCTTGCTGACAAAAAGGCCACAATAAAATGGGTTTAAAAACACTTTTTTAGGATTTTCCCTTCGTCATTGACAACCAGTTTGCGTTCAGTAGCTTTCCCTCTGTTTAAATCTTTATAGCCTCTTGGAACAGCCCATACCCAATAACCTTTTGATACCAACTCGCGCATACCAGTCACAACCTTCTCCCGCCTTAATTCATTATCCATTTGCCCAAAAAGGAACAATATCTTTTGCTGAAATGAACCAGACGGGGTTCTGGGGTCAAGTTCCTGCGTGGTTGCTAACGTAATAACTCCGTATTTTTTAAGTAGATCATCTGCAATGGAAGCTCCAGCTATACAGGAACGGGAAAATCGTTCATAAGAATAAACGATTATATAACTGATGTTCTTTGACCGCTTGACAAAGATTAACATCCGGTTAAACTCTTTGCGGTCATCGGTCCTGGCAGACTCATAAGTACCGCCAAAATACCCGACAACATTCAGTCCTCTCCGGTCTGCATACATCTCGCGATGTTTCTTCTGTGATGCAAGGCTGGTATTGTCTTCCTGGTCCGCTGATGATACACGGGTATAAATAAATGCATTGTTCCCTTCCTGAAATGGTCTCTGCATTTTTTATCATCTGCTGGTAATCATCAACGGACAAATTCTTGTATTTGGTCACAAGCCGCAGCTTTTCCAAAGGCAACCTGCTATTGACCCTTTCTGTTGCTTCTTTAATAGCTCCTTCATTATTTCTGTTTTTCTGTTCCTCCATAGTATAATAAAACTGAACCCGAATATCTGCATCCAGTTGCTTCAGCTCCACCAAACCTATGGAATGTGTTTATATATTGAAATTTAGCAAGCTAATCGGCCTAATATGTCTGTATTTGTCCGCATTCTTATTTCTGACATTAATGTTGTTTCTAACATTTATTTCGTTTCAGAGATAAAAAATAAGCAAAGCTTTCTTTTAACGAAAACGGCTCAATTCAATATTTCCATCCCTTCATCTCCTTCATTCCGGTCTTTCGTGCCTCATTCCCTGCATTCAGGAGCTTACGGTTACCCGCACAAGAGTAAATGCCTCATTTCACTTGTCTTTGCCTTCGCACCATCAAAATTCTTGAGAACATTTTATTGCTTTTTTCAGGAACTTGCTATTCTTGCCGATCAGACATATAAAAGTTCTTCTTTCTCTATCAAACTAATTTAAATCAGGCCTTTCCGCCCGGTGTTGCTGTTTGGTGTCAAAGGTAAACCCGTGTTTTTAGGGTGAGCAAGTTCAAGCCTGCGGTTCTCGCCTTTGTAAAACTGGGCAACGACATCTTTTCCGTTCCTTCGAAGGGAGTTGTAAAAAGCCATCGTTTGGTCAGCTATTACATTTTGATCTTCCTTTCCCGACTACAGTAAAACCTGGGCATTCACTTTCTTTGCATGATAAATCGGATTGCTCTTAAAATAGAGGCTTTTATCCGCAGTTATGTGTCAAGCCATTGCAATATTTGGGATTTATTCAATTTTATTTACTGTTATCTTCGAATTGTCGCTCAAAATATAAAAACCTTTTACATTACCATTTTCGTTTGTAAAAAACTCCTGATTCACCCATTTAGCCTCCAACATAAAAAATTCTTTAAGTGAAGTGAAATAAATATTCCATTTTGACGGTGCATTGGCGATCTGTAAATACAATTTACCGTTTTCCTTAACAATCATGGCCTTCGTATCTGAATTTTCAAATTGATATATTCCTATATATTTGTCTTTGATTGAGTCGGCAACAGATACAACTCTTTTTGTAACAAAAGGATAAAAATCTTTCCAGCCATAAACTGTTGCAACACTATTTATTAACTCTTCCCTAAAATCCATCTTTTCAGAATTCAATAGTACTACTACGCCATTTCCTCCTTCCATAGACCCATAATATTGACTGCAAAACCCTTCATTCCATCCACTATGCTGAAAATAATAGTCATTCCCCTTTTTGTCAATAAAGAATCCCAGGGCTGAATTCGAAGTTTGCAGATGCGGTGTAAGCATGAGTTTCGTCATTTCAGGATTCAGTATCTTATTGGATTTGCCTTTTAATGATAATTGGATTTCAATAATAAATTTAGCCAGGTCTTCTGCGGTAGTCCATAGGGCTGCTCCGCAATGTTCAGGATAAATATGATATTTGCAGCCAATATCTTTGCCATCAAAGCGATAGGCGGTTGCAAGCTGGTTCTTGTATTTGGGATAGGGTTGGGCAGCATAAAATGTGTTATTCATATGTAGCGGTTCAAATACATTTTCTTTCATATAATGAATATGGGATTTGTTTGTAATATCCTCCAGCATTAATTGTGAAATCATATTTCCCCCACCCGAATATTCGAACTTTAACTCCGGTTCAAATATTGAACGGACTGCGGGATTGTTGGCAGGCTTTTCACCATTTAAGCTTTGAATGACAGTTGGCAAGCTGTCGTTCCATTTATAACCATCAAATCCATGTACCGATAATCCGGCTGTATGGCTTAATAGTTGTGCCAGAGTAATTTTTTCCCCTTTGGAAATGGTATCATATGGAAATTCCCAGGTTTTCAGGTAATCATTTATATCCCGGTTTAGCACCACTTTTTTTTGCTGCACCAGTTTCATGATGCCAAATCCATTTATGGACTTTCCGATTGAGGCAGCTTGAAACAGTGTCTGATTAGTGACAGGTCGATTTTCTGATTTATCGGCCAAACCATAAGATTTAACCCACTCAATTTTATAATTATGGATGACTGCAATGCTGATTCCTGCGTTATCATATTCTTTCATCCGATCATAAATATTCCAGTTTTGGCTACTGTCTAACTTTACCCATGAAATAAGATTGTTTTCAAACTGCTTGATCTTTTCCAAAACCTCTTTGGAATATTTATTTGTTTGTTGAGCTTGTAAGCCGTGGGGAATAAATTGGCTTAGGATAATCAGGGTTGCTGTTATGATTAAGTATTTTTTCATTATCGTATTTTTTAAAATTAATTTTACTGTTTGTTGAAATAAAATTCTTCATCTGACGATTTGATATATTTCTTCTTGAAGTAACTGAATACTTCAAACGAGAGGTTTATATCATTTACCGTGAATACATTTTCCGTTAAACGAATTGATCTAATGTCTGCTGCATTCTTAAAAAGCCCTTTCTGAATTAATTCATCTACGATTGCCTTAATATTTTTTTCAAAAAGAGCGTTCTTTTCTTCGTCTGCCTGTTTTTGACGTTGCCATAAAACAGGCGTCATTTTTTCTATAACACTGCTATACTGTGCTAACTCACCACGAGATATTAGATTGCCATTCACATAAAATTTGGGTAACAAATCTCCAATGATTACCAATTTATATGTTTTACCATCGGTATCTTTTGTTGTGACAGTGTTCAGGTAATTTTCGTTATTTGCTGTTTGCAAATCTTGAATTTTAACTTCTGTAGATTGTTTTTGAAATTCGAAGCTACTTTGCTGACCAAAAACACATACGTGTTTTCCCAGGCTGGCGCTGAAAAGAATAAATATCAGGCCAGATAATTTTACTTTTCTCATGATTTTTTATTTTAACGTTCCCACCAAAAGTATTGGCCGGTCTGCTTTAAATACATAAAGAAATTCTTTAGAAAAGCTATTTAAATCCTTTATTTTTTCTTATAAAAAATTAAAGAATAATGAATTGCTTATTTTAGCGGTCTTAAAATATTTAGCGATGAAAAAAGTACCGTTTATAATAAATAACAGGTTTTTAGTTGATCCAACCCTGAATTATTTTAAGGATAAAGAAACAAATCAGGAGTTAAGACTTGAACCAAGGTTAATGGATGTGCTATGCTTTTTGGCTGCTAATGAAAATCAACTGGTAGCCCGTGAAAAACTCATAAAAGAAATCTGGAATGATTATGGAGGGGCGGATGAAGGTTTGAATCAGGCAGTATCTTTTTTAAGAAAGCTTCTCGTCGACAGGGAAAAGAAAATTATTGAAACTATTCCGAAAAAGGGCTATATCCTTCATGCTTTTATTACTAAAGAAGTAGAAGAGGTAACAGTGCCTTTAAACGAGAAAGCTACTATTTCTGAAAATAGTAAAAAGAATATTTACTGGATTGTCAGTCTATTTTTTGTGATTCTAATATCACTTGTCTTAATTTATGTCAACTCTTCAAGAAATGAAACTAACGGCCCTGATATGATACCAACCCGTCAGACCAATGCCAATCCTGATATTTTACGGGATACAAACAAAGTAATTAGTCCGGATAAGTTGTTGGATAGCGTAATATCACCATCGGATTCTGTTGGGGCGGATGTAATTAAGAGATAAATCAATCTGATAATAAAATATCAAGTACTGGTATTAATATCCCCTTTGTGGCAGCTGGAACATTACTATGACAAACAAAACGAAAATACAAAAGCCTGTTTGTTTACGCTGAAATCGATCATCATGACGGTTGATCCACTAATTGTGCATTCAAGAAAATACCAAATACCTTTTTACATACACAAATCTCACTATCAGTCTCTTGTGGGTAAACAAGAAGAAAATATTGCTGGGCTTTGTTGTTTACAAGAAAGCTATGCCTCAGGAAAATATGAAGTGACCAAAAGACATGATTTTGACACTTGAAATAAACCCGTTGGAAGATATTCCGATTGAACGAATTAAAAATGAACTTCGTAACCTGATTGAATGCTTCAATTCTTTTTGGGATAAGAACGAAAGATGGCGATTAGAGGAACAATATTCTCATAATTATCACATTTAAAATTAATAACTGTTGTGATTGACTGAGAATTTTGGTGACAGGTTGATGGGTACATTTAGAACAATTGATACATTTATCAAACCAAAGGAAAAAATGACTCAAAAACCTGCATCAAAAGAGACTAAACAAATGCTGTATGAAAATATGGGAATTAACTTTCCATCATTTATTCCTCAACTCTGCAACTGTAATAGCTCCCTTGAAAGTTTAGAACCATTAAATGATGAAGAGTCCGAGAATCCCGAAGTTTTTAAACTTTGGAAATTACTTCTGAAACTACATGAATTTTCTCTGATCACAAATCTTGATATAAGTACATTTCTGAGGGCTAACATCAGGTCTTCTTCTAATCCGGAAAAGCGTTGTAATTTAAAGTATGTGAACGTAATAACATTTGAAGGATACAGTTATTTATTTGGTTTTGGACAAGATAAGACTAATGCTCTCTGGGAAATAGTTAAAAAATTAGCGGAACAATTATATGATGAAGAGTTAATCAAAGACATTGTTGATATAGAGAAATGGGCAAAGGAATTCGAAATTAACTATGCACAGCAAGAAGACAGAAACAAAAGAAACTTGTCCATTCACTATGATCCAGATCCTATAAAAGTCTATAATCTTTTATCACAAATAAGTGAAGAATTTGAGACAAGAAGAGCAAGTGGCTTTCTAAAGATATTAGATGACATAACCCTCTTCACAGGTAAGTATATTCGAAAATATCAAATACCTATCTTTTGCTCAACTAATGATTACGGTATAGATATGTGGGAAAGAATCAATTATTTCCCTGACACGAACAACAAACTATTTAATGAACTTGACGAGAGATTAGTAAATTTTGCTGGACATCTGGAGATCGTTGTCTCACATTGCGAGATGCCGGAAGTTGTTCAAGAAAAACTCCAAATAGATAAGACGTTTGTTGAAAAACTTCAACCATTAGTTTTATCAGTTTTTCCAGGTATTCATATATCCTTTATTTATCTGGACTTGGCCTGTGCTTTAAGAGCGTATTTAAGTTCAGAATATTATTTCGAAAAGCAATTAAATCTTAGGCGTATTAATATTATTGTATTTGAAGGATTCAAGCATCTCTATGGATATTCTGAGGATGATCATATTAAGTCATTTTGGCATAGAAATATCTCGTCTACTTTAAATGATTCAAAAAATCAAGATTTAATAGATTCATTAAATGAAATAGAGCATGAGTTAAAGGGATTAGCCTCAGATAATGGAATCAATAATAAGCAGTTAAGAGAATGTTCAGTTCACTACAGATATAAAGAAAAGGATAATATAGTAGAATTGTTTTATGCGTTGGTTAAATCCAACCCATTGATTGAGATAAATAAATCTCTAAAATTAATAAAACTACTTCCTAAATTATTAAAGATAAACATTGAATCCACCAACTTTGTGTATAACCTTGAACAGGAGAGGATAAAGTCATCAAACAACGAAACATTAGCTCAAATTGATTATATCATCAGCATGATTGATCAAACACAGGTTGACTATGGACAAAAGCAGGAGATGATAAGTATTTTGCTTAAAGTAAGGAATTTACTGATGTAATTCTATTTTAAATTTTCTTGTTCTCATGAAGGTGGTATCATTTGAAATTCCATGCAAATAATTCATTCAGCTATACAGTGGTAGCAAAAGAGAAAAGGAATTTTTTAGTTAACTATTCAGAGCAAAGACGAATCTTTCTCCGTTGGAATTTAGGCACTTTTTAACTAAGCATGCAAAAACCGGACGTTTGAACAAAACCATTTCAGACTTTTGAACAAAGTTGCTCCTTTAGGTTGCTGGTATCTTTGTTTTATCAAAACAATTAAATATTTGAAAGCGATGAGACAAAATAACAACCAGGGAGCGTTGCAGAAACCGATAGGTTCCGGGTTTAACGCCAAATCGACAACAAGTGATGTCATTAAAGGCATTGATCTTACAGGTAAAATCGCTATTGTAACCGGAGGAAATACAGGCATTGGGTTGGAAACCACCAAAACGCTTGCAGCCGCAGGCGCTATGGTTATTGTACCAGCAAGGGACATTGAAAAAGCAAAGAGAAATTTGGCAGGCATTGCCAATGTAGAAATTGATCAGATGGATTTAATGGATCCGGACTCCATTGATGCTTTTGCCCAGAAATTCCTGATGTCCGGCAGACCGCTCCATCTGCTGATCAACAATGCCGGAATTATGTGGGTGCCACTGCGCCGCGACAAACGGGGTATTGAATCGCAATTGGCTACGAATTACTTGGCACAGTTCCAGCTTACGGCACGGTTGTGGCCAGCTCTAAAAAAAGCCGACGGGGCAAGAGTTATTAATGTTTCTTCGCAGGGGCATCAATTTGCTCATTTCAATTTCGAAGATCCTAATTTCCTACACCGCGAATATGAAACATTGCAAGCTTACGGGCAATCGAAAACCGCTGTTAACCTGTTTTCTATAGAGTTGGATAACCAGGGCAAAGCTCACAAGGTAAGAACTTTTTCGTTGCATCCGGGTCCTATACATGGTACAGAGCTAGGAAGAGAAGCTTCGGTAGAACTATTTCAGAAAATGGGATTCTACGACAAAGCAGGAAACATTAAACCGGAAGTTGCAGCATCGCTAAAAACAATTCCGCAAGGAGCTGCAACAACCGTTTGGGCTGCAACAAGTCCATTGCTTCATAATCTCGGAGGTGTTTACTGCGAAGATGTGGAAGTTGCTGAAATCAAGTACAAACAAACTTTTTCGGCTGGAATAAAATCGTATTCGCTGGACGAAAACCATGCAAAACGGCTGTGGAAATTGAGCGAAGAAATGACCAGCATCGTATTCGATGTTGATTGATGGCTAAATATTTATTTTTGTGATACCGGTTTTTAGTTTGCTGATATTAAAAAGAAAGCAGATGGATTATAAAGCAATATACATTACTGATGATATTAAACTTTCCTGCTACGAGGACAAGTTTTTTAAATCTGACATCCTTTTTGAACATCATATGCTAGTCTGGTTTATTTCGGGCGAAACAAAGATTGTGCAGGCCGATGCCACCTATTTCTTTAAAAAGGGGGATATTTTTCTGATTCCCAGGAATCAATTGGCAACGATCATCAATTATCCCAAAGACGGTGAGCCTCATAAAACAGTGGTCATGCATTTGTCCACCGAGAGACTGCGGGATTTTTATGCCAAACCGGATGTACAAATTCAAGCGTTTGCTTCACCGAAAATTCTTTGCTTCAATAATCATCCTTTGCTCGAAAGTTGTCTTTCGTCCTTAATTCCGTATTTTGAAATGAATAACCTTCCAGAAAATATTGCCAATCTGAAAATTACGGAAGCCATTAGCATACTCCGATCGATTGACAAAAGCATCGATCAGGTGCTGGCCAACTTTGAAGAGCCGGGGAAAGTTGACTTGGTCAGTTATATGGAGCGAAATTTCATGTTCAATTTACCTTTGCATAAATTTAGCTATCTGACGGGCCGGAGCCTGACCACTTTTAAACGCGATTTTAGTAAAGCGTTAGCACCACTCCTCAAAGGTGGCTCACTCAGAAACGATTAGAACTGGCGCATTACCAGTTTATTGAAAAGAAAAAGAAACCAATTGATGTTTGTTATGAAGTTGGATTTGAGAACCTTTCGCATTTTTCTTATGCGTTTAAAAAGCAGTTTGGTTATTCGCCGACACATTTGTTAAAACAAAGCTGAGCGTACTATTACCGGAGGTTTTTCTTACGTGACTCTGCGTTCATAAACTTTGCCACAGCCTCAAAATCTTCAATTATAAATTCAACACCTCTCTGCTTGGATTCACACTTTAAACCATTTACCGTGTAAACCTCTCAATGAGAGGCTTTTTTGTGTTCGAACATTCTTAAACCCAACTTCTTGCGCTTTTCACTTCTTCAGGTCATTACTCGGCAAATTTTCTGCTGAATAAAGCGATAAATTAACAAGCCAGACAATCAGGAGAAACAGAAAAGTAACGGACCCAGTGAAGAACATACGTCAAATATTGGTTCCAACCCGGTGCTGTTAAGGATGAAATTGAAAAATGGAAGTAAAACGGTAAAAAGGATGGCGATTCCCCAGTTACTTTTTCCTGAAAAAAATGAATTATCCAAATTTTCTTAAAATGATTCCCTATAATAGTATTCTTTCAGAAAAATCACTCGTTCACTCCCAGCATGGCATTCAGGTCGTCTTTAAAGCTGCGGCCAATGGGCAACTGAACACCATTAGTTTCAACGGTGTTCCCAAAGACAGCATCAATGTTTTTAATCGAAACGATGTACGATTTGTGGATGCGCATAAATCCCTGGTCTTTCAGCAGGTTTTCTATGTTTTTCATCCGGTCTAGTTTCGTGTATTTTTTTGTTTTGGTGTAAATCACCACATATTCTTTCATTCCTTCCACATACAAAATATCGCTGATGTTGACTTTTACGGATTTGTATCCCGATTTTACAAAAATAAAATCGCGCGAAACAGGTGGAATTTCAGTAGATTCCGGAGCAATTGGTTCGGGTTTTCCGGCTGAAATGGCCAATTGCGAAATGACTTTGGTTACCGATCTCGCAAAACGTTCGAACGAAATAGGTTTCAGCAGGTAATCGGTAACGTCAAGTTCATAACCTTCAAGCGCATACTCCGAGTAGGCCGTTGTCAGCACAATAGCTGGTTTCTTCTGCAAAGTACGTATAAATTCGATGCCGGTCAGCCCCGGCATCTGGATGTCGAGAAAAACCAGTTCCATCTCACCAGTTTCAATCAACCCGTAAGCATCAACGGCCCGGCCAAACGCAGCAAGCAGTTCCAGTTGGGGTATACGTGCTGCATAATCGCTCAAATACTGGCGGGCAATGGGTTCGTCGTCAACAATTATACATTTTATCTTTTGTATCATAGCTTGTCTCTTTTCTGGAACACCGGAACCTGGAGCGAAACCATGTATTCCCCGTCCTGTTTCACTGTTTGAAGTTCGTAGTTTTCAGTAAAAATTAAATCGAGCCGTTTTTTTACGTTAGATAGCCCGATTCCTGTAGATGCGGATGGTTTTTCCAGAGCGTTGCTGTAACTGTTTTTGCAAACAAAATACATGTTTCCGTTTCCATCCGATATGTCAATTTCCATCCAACCCTCCTCTTCTTTACCAATATTCCCATGCTTGAAACAGTTTTCGATAAACGGAAGGAGCAGTAGAGGGGGAATAAAGGCTGATGGCCGGAGAACCCGAATCGTTACGCGAACGTTTTCGGGATACGAAATGCGCATCTTTTCCAGATTAAGGTAATTTTGGATAAAGTGAAGTTCTTTTTCGAGCGGCACTAGTTTTTGTTCCGTTTCGTAAATCAGGTAGCGCATCGTTTCCGAAAGGCCAAGCACCATTTGCGGGGCCAGGTCCGATTTGGAATAGGTCAGCCCATACAAATTATTGAGTGTATTGAACAGAAAATGTGGATTTACCTGCGATTTCAGATATAGAATTTGAGCTTCCTGCGAACGTTGCAACTCTTCACTGCTTTCCTGCTCTTTTTGAGCTTTGCTTTCGTACATCCTGTACAAGGTGGCAATAGTAAGAATGACGGCATTCATGAGCAAGCCGGGCAGAAAAGGGGCGCGACCGGCGCCAATCCGGTTAAACAGCCAAAGATTTTTCCCATGCGTCAGGTTTTCGTGGCGATCAAGCAAATCAGGCGAAAACTGACCCGACAAAGCAATATTTCCGGGAATTAAGCCTAGCATTTTTGTCCGGAAGACCGCCAAAACAAACACCAGCAAAAGGGCAGCCATCGCAAATACAACAGGTCGCCACCGCCTGATGAGCAGCCAATTGGCAAGCCCGTAACCCGACAGGTAAAAGGTAAGCGCCATCAGCCCGGTTCCCGTCAATGAGCGAACCAGCGACAGCCCTGCCGGAAGAAACAGCGATATGGGAAAGAACAGGAAAAACGTTAGTATCAGCCATATGATAATATGTGCGATTATTTTCTTCATGATGCAATAATACGAAAATACCCCATCCAGGATGAACACTTTAAACCAAATAGCGCACAGGCTCAACAAACAACCGAAACGATCAACAAGCTACACATTGAGCCAACATGCCGTTGGTGTAATCCATTTGGTTGTTCGATGAAAACAATCCATTTTCCTGATTGTTGCTTTTTAAATTTGTAGCGAATTCAAAAACTTAGAAGACATGAAACATACTATTCTCATCAGCACATTCCTGATTCTTTTAGGTGGTAAATTGTTTGCCCAGGATGTTGAATCAAAGTTATCGCCTGAAGAACGCGCCCGCTTTCAAACCGAATGGATGAAACAAAACCTCAGCCTCAGCGAAGACCAGTTGGTACAGATTGAACCACTTAACCTGAAGTATGCGCAAAAGATGGAAGAAGTGAAGGCCAGTTCACGAAAAATTGGCAAACTAAAAAAAGCCAAAGCCATTATGGACGAAAAGGATGGCCAGTTGAAAAAAATCCTGACCAAAGACCAGTTTAACGTTTACCTCGAAAAACGGGAAGAAATGAGGGATAAAATGAAAGAGGCTGCCAAGCAAAGAAAGAATGGCTGAAGCCGTAATCTAAGTAATAAAAACTATTATTATAATATTTTAAAAGTACTCACCCCTCCGGACGTTTCACCCCTCTCTCGCGAGAGAGAGACAAAGCACTGAGCACTCGCGGTGATGGGTGTGTCTGGATAGAAACAAGAATTCAAATGCGACATTAAATTTATTCGCATTAGTTATTAATTAAATTAACAATTATGAAAACAGTTATTCAATTTAGTTTCTTATTCCTACTTGTTCTTTTCACGGCCTGTTCCGAAGGAGAGAGCATCCCTTCGGAAGGATCGGGCAACGACGATTTGGAAGGACCCATTTCGCGACCGACATCAGGATATGGTAAAGATGGCGATTTTGAAGTGGCGGAAATCGACTTTTCAAGCCCGGAATATGCTGGTAAGGAGGTAGCCATTTTCTACCCCAAAGGTATCACAACACCTCGCCCCACCATTTTTTATGCCCACGCCTATGGCGGCGAGAACAAAGCATCATGGCTCGGAATCTTCCAGTTTATTGCAAAAAAAGGATACACCGTTGTATTTGCGCCTTACCCAACGTTGGATGTCAGTATCGACGACCGGTACAATGTATTGTGGACCAGCTTTCAGGCAGCCGTTAAAAAATATCCAAATCTGATTGACTCAACAAAAGTTGGGTTCGTTGGCCATTCGTTTGGGGGCGGCGCAGTTATCGGGCTAAGCTACAAGGCTTTTGTTGAGAAAGGCTGGGGCGAAAACGGACGGTTCATTTTCACGCTGGCGCCATGGTATAGCTACCAGATTACCGACGGGCAATTGCAAAATTTCTCGGCTAACACCAAACTCATTGCACAGGTTTACGACGACGATGTAATCAACGATCACCGGATGGCGATTGACATTTTCAAAAACATCAATATTCCTGATTCGGAAAAGGATTTTGTGCTGGTTAAAAAGAGTGTTGTTGACGGATATACTTACACTGCCGAACACAATTTGCCGAGTAGTCTGAAAGCCTACGATGCCTACGATTATTACTGCCTTTACCGCTTGCTGGATGCCCTTATGGATTACAGTTTCAACGGAAGTGCGGTGGCTAAGAATGTAGCTTTGGGCAACGGCTCGGCAGCACAAATTACCCTGCCAAGCTACAACGGGAAAACATTAACACCGCTCGAAGCAACAGACAACCCAGTACCAAAATATAGCCAGGATAAATATGAATTTCGCTGTGGAGGGCTGCAAAACCCGCGAAGTTCGCATTGTGAATAAACAAGTTAAGCAGAAAACAAAATCAGAAAACACTCCTCGTTAGTTTTGAAGAAGGCGATCCGCAATGGGAAGAATCAGATTATTCAGATTTCAGGGATTTTCCTTCTGTGCAATGGAAGTTACTCAATGTAAACAAATTGAAAATACAAAATCCGGAAAAACATAGGCATAATGTGGAACGATTGGAACGTTTTTTCGGAATAGACTAATACTTTAATGACCTACTTTATCAATAATATAGCCCTAATTGCATGATCAATTTGTTATAAAACGATAGTTATTCAAAAGAAGGTAACGCGTAAAAAATGGATTATAAAGCCTTGCAAGAGAAATACCAGCAACTGCGTCAATCAGCTCAAGCGCATCTCATTTCGATTCCGTAATAATAAGTTAAGTTACTTATTCTCCTTTTCAGTATCCATAGATTTCAGCACAGCTTTATAATCTTGAAGATTAAGTTCGACACCTCCCCTCTTGGGATCTCATAAACAAAACATAATAAGTTTAGTTTTCAATTTATTGCGTTTTTTTATTTAAAAGATCTGATATATTCCCTTAAATTTCATTCACCTGGCAATTTGATTACTGATCGATTATCTCGGGGATATCATCGCGGGAAGACAACCTTATAAAATCTTAATGTTTGATCTCAAGTCTTTATAAAATTCTGATATCCTGTAAGTCATTTTTGCATCGGACTAAAAAATATAAATGATGCAAATGACAACTCTGGTAACAGCGCTTATTTTCAGTAATCCGACCGGTTATCTGACAGGAGCAATTATTGCGCTTCTGATTTTCGGTTATCTGTTCTATTCCCTGTTTAAGCCGGAAAAATTTTAACATGTGAATTTATGACTGCGTGTTCGCTGATACGCGTATTCTCGGGAGGTGTGATCCTGGTATTCATTACAGGTCTTATTATAGGCCGGCTGTTGAAGTTAAATGATCTTGAAGAAAAAAAAGAAGACTAAATGAAAATATCCGATTATATCCAGCTTATATTATTCTTTGGAGTCCTGACAGGTATTTCCCCTGGATTGGGAAAGCTCTTTGCCAGGATTTTCATGGATGAGAAGCATTTTTTAAAGCCAGTCTTCGGATGGCTGGAAAATCTGACATATCGCTTTTTGGGAATCCGAAGTACTGAAGAGATGAACTGGAAAAGCTACACTTCATGTTTATTGCTTTTCAATCTGTCTGGACTGATCATATTGTTCATTCTGCAGATGACCCAGGCAAATCTTCCTCTTAACACTGAGCATTTACCTGATGTATCATGGCATCTAGCTCTAAATACTGCCATCAGTTTTGTGACCAACACGAACTGGCAGTCTTACAGTGCAGAGAATACGTTAAGCTATCTTGTACAGATGGCTGGTCTGACGGTGCAAAACTTTGTCAGTGCAGCTACAGGGATTTCAGTCGTGATTGCCCTGATACGTGGACTTACAAGAAAAAACACGGACAGAATCGGTAATTTCTGGACAGATATGACAAGAAGTGTAGTCTACATTTTACTTCCCCTGTCTGTAATCATGGCGATCCTCCTAGTCAGTCAGGGTGTCGTTCAGAATCTGTCACACTATGAATCGATAACCACATTGCAGGGAACGGTGCAGACAATACCACTTGGTCCGGCGGCATCACAAATCGCCATAAAGCAAATAGGTACCAATGGTGGAGGATTCTTCAATGCTAACAGCGCTCATCCTTTTGAGAACCCTACTCCTTTCTCCAACTTTCTGGAAATGATCGCGATTCTGCTGGTATCAGCCGGATTGGTATTCACTTATGGTCATTATGCGGGATCCAGACGACAGGCCTGGACCATCTTCACGGTGATGCTGATATTTTGTCTTGGAGGACTGGCTGTTTCCCTATGGAGCGAATACGGCCAGAATAACGTTCTCATCTTAGCCGGCAACATGGAGGGAAAGGAGACAAGATTTGGCATCATGAACAGCATTCTGTTTTCTGTTATCACGACAGATGCCTCATGTGGTGCAGTAAATGCTATGCACGATAGTCTGTCGCCCATTTCAGGGCTTGTCCCGATGTTTAATATAATGCTCGGAGAAGTAATCTTCGGAGGAGTTGGCTCCGGACTTTACGGGATGATAATTTTCATCATTATCACAGTGTTCATTGCCGGTCTGATGGTTGGCCGCACTCCTGAATACCTTGGAAAAAAGATCGAAGCCTTCGAAGTAAAAATGGCAATTTTCGGAATACTGGCGCCTGCATTGGTGATCATGCTTTTTTCAGCAATTGCATGCTCTACGGAAGCAGGCTTATCAGGTCTGACCAATAATGGGCCGCATGGACTATCTGAGATTTTATTTGCTTTCAGTTCCGCTGCAGGAAATAATGGCAGCGCATTTGCCGGATTGAATACAAATACTGTATTCTACAATCTGATGCTTGGACTTGGCATGATTATAGGCCGGTTCGGAGTCATAATACCTGCCCTGGCGATAGCCGGAAGCATGGCGAAAAAGAAAATCACTCCGCTGTCACCTGGCACTTTCAATACAGACAACTGGCTATTCGGGATTTTACTAACGGGAGTGATCATAATAATTGGAGGACTGACATTCTTCCCTGCACTTGTGTTAGGTCCTGTGGTAGAACATTTTCTGATGAATTCCGGGGTAACATTTTAATCTTTCATCATGAACAATAAGGAAAAACAGAATAATAGCAGTTTTTTTTCAGGTGAGATAATGCTGATAGCGTTGAGGGATTCAATCATAAAATTGAATCCTGTTCTCCTGATCAAAAATCCGGTAATATTCATAGTAGGTGTCGGAGCGATGATAACTACAATAATATTTTTCTCCGGCTTAATCAGCAGACAGTTCAGCCCATTTGATCTTCAGATCACTATCTGGCTGTGGTTCACTGTTTTGTTTGCCAATTTTGCAGAAGCGATTGCAGAAGGCAGAGGAAAAGCACAGGCTGAAAGTCTTCGAAAAAGCCGTACACAGACAAAAGCCCGTAAGCTGATCAACCAACAGGAAGTAATAATTGGGGCGACCGAACTATGTAAGGGTGATTTTGTCGTCTGCGAATCGGGTGATATGATCCCTGCAGACGGTGATGTTATTGAAGGAATTGCCAGCGTAGACGAATCAGCAATAACAGGTGAATCAGCTCCGGTTATCAGGGAAAGCGGAGGAGACAGGTCAGCAGTGACCGGAGGGACAAAAGTAATAAGCGACCGGATCATTATCAGAGTCACCTCTGAGCCCGGCCACACTTTCATAGATCGGATGATCGCACTTGTAGAAGGTGCAAGACGGCAAAAGACACCAAATGAAATTGCGCTTACCATATTATTATCCGGCCTCACGATCATATTCCTTCTTGTTGTAGTAGTGATGCCGGCGTTATTTGGATACAGTCTGAATGCTTCCGGCGTTTCAACTGAGAGGAACCTTTCACTTCCGGTTTTGATCTCGTTGCTTGTCTGTCTGATCCCGACAACCATCGGGGGCCTTCTGAGCGCGATAGGAATAAGCGGGATGGACAGATTACTGCGAAAAAATGTAATTGCTACAAGCGGCAAGGCGATCGAAGCTGCTGGAGATACCGACGTTCTTCTGCTTGATAAAACCGGTACAATAACATTTGGAAACCGTATGGCAACGGAATTTATTCCGGTAGATGATGTTTCTCTGGAACAACTGGCTGTAGCAGCACAGCTGGCATCACTGGCTGATGAGACTCCGGAAGGAAGGTCGATAGTGATACTTGCAAAAGAACAATATGAAATAAGGAACCAGGATATTCATGCCAGCGAATCTGAGTTTATTCCATTTACCGCTCAGACCAGAATGAGCGGGATAGACATAAAAAATGCAAACGGGACAGTTACCCGTATCCGAAAGGGATCTGCGGATGCAATAAAGAAGTTCGTACAAAACCTGGATGGCTTTGTACCTGGGAAAATTGATGATGAGGTAATCCATCTTGCAAACCAGGGCGCTACGCCATTGGTGGTAGCCAGAGATAATAAGATCCTGGGAATTATCAAACTCAAAGACGTCGTCAAGGGTGGTATAAAGCAACGATTTGCACAGCTGAGAAAGATGGGCATCCGGACAGTCATGATAACCGGAGATAATCCATACACGGCTGCTGCAATTGCGGCAGAAGCAGGAGTTGATGATTTTTTGTCGGAAGCAAAGCCCGAGGATAAATTAAAACGCATACGGGATGAGCAGGCAAACGGTCATCTGGTGGGCATGATCGGTGATGGAACAAATGATGCACCGGCACTGGCACAGGCAGATGTCGGTCTCGCCATGAACACAGGAACACAGGCAGCGCGTGAGGCAGGTAACATGGTTGACCTGGACAGTAATCCGACGAAACTTATTGAAGTAGTCGAGACGGGCAAACAATTGCTTATGACACGGGGCGCCCTTACCACCTTCAGTATCGCTAATGACGTGGCAAAATACTTTGCCATTATTCCGGCTATTGCCACAACGCTCTACGTCACATCAGCTGATGTTTCTCCGCTGAACACGCTTAACATAATGCACCTCGCCTCTCCTCAGAGTGCTATCCTGAGTGCTGTCATTTTCAATGCACTCATTATTATTGCTCTGATCCCACTTGCATTAAAAGGTGTCAAATACAGGCCAATTTCAGCAAACAGGGTCCTGGCTATAAACATCCTTATATACGGATTAGGTGGAATAATTGTTCCATTTATCGGAATAAAGCTTATTGACATATTTCTAAGCGTCACGCATTTAATATAGAACTCCAATATGAAGACACATTTGATTACAGCGGTTAAATTTCTTATATTAATGACGTTACTTACCGGTTTGGTTTATCCTGTTTTTATAACCGGAATAGCGCAGATATTATTTCCATACAAGGCAAACGGGAGTATGATCATGAGAGACAGAAAAATAATCGGTTCTGAGCTGTTAGGTCAGAAGTTTGACAGCGTTGGATACTTCCATTCCAGGCCTTCGGCAATTGAATATAATCCGGTTCCGTCAGGAGCATCCAACCTGGGTCCGGTAAGCAGCAAGCTGAAAAAACAGGTAAGTGATCGCAGAAAAGCATGGGTATTACTGAATCAAACTGCTGATTCAGCTGCAATACCTGAGGAAATGTTATCTGCTTCAGGAAGTGGACTTGATCCGCACATATCCGAAAGAGCTGCCTTATTGCAGACAAAAAGGGTCGCAAGCTCAAGACACTTCAGCTCTTCCCAGGAAAAACAACTTACCGGAATCATTAAACGACTGACTGAGAAACCACAATTTGGCTTACTCGGGGAAAAAAGAGTCAATATTCTGATGCTTAATATGATGCTTGATGAAATACATCAGTGAGAAGGAAAAAACAGCAATAAGCTGAATTAAGAATTTTCAGAATACGTCAAAATCGATTCCGGGTTTCATTTAAAACGATATATGCAACATGAATAACAATGAAGAATTCAGACCTGATCCGGATGAATTGCTTGCATCATTGAAGGATGAAGATGAAAGAAACAAGCGCGGAAAACTTAAAATCTTTTTCGGAATGTGCGCCGGAGTTGGTAAAACGTATACCATGCTTCAAACAGCTCACGCTGAAAAACAAAAAGGTTATGAAGTAGTTGTCGGATACATCGAGACCCATAACCGCAAGGAGACTGCCGACCTTGTCACAGGTTTTGAAGTAGTTCCCAGGAAAATCAGCCAGTATAAAACCGCGACACTGGAGGAGATGGATCTCGATGCACTTATTGAGAGAAAACCGCAGATAGTGCTTGTAGATGAGCTTGCGCATACTAACGTGCCAGGCAGCAGACATACCAAGCGTTATCAGGATGTTCTTGAACTTTTGGATAACGGGATAAGCGTTTATACCACACTGAATGTTCAGCACCTGGAAAGCCGTTCGGAAACTGTCATCCAGATAACCGGTGTAAATGTAAGGGAGACACTACCGGACTTTATTTTTGAAAATGCAGATGAAGTTGAACTGGTTGACCTTACAGCGGAAGAATTACTGCAGCGGTTTTCCGAAGGGAAAGTGTACGCGCCTGAACGGTCCAGGGAAGCCATCGCCAACTTTTTCAGGATGGGAAACATCACTGCCTTGCGCGAGATGGCGCTCAGGATAGTTGCCGACCGTGTTGACAAGCAGTTGCATGATTATATGCAGCATAAGCATATACGCGGTCCATGGAGATCAGGCCTGCATCTGCTTGTCGCTATCGGTACAAGTCCGTTTTCTGCACGCTTATTACGATGGGCAAAGCATCTTTCTTACTCGATGGGATCTCAGATACAGGCAATATATGTTGAAACTGCTCAGAATCTTACACAGCGAAAGAGGGAACAGCTCGATAAGAATATCAGTCTGGCAAAACAACTGGGTATCAAGGTTCGAATAAACACGAACAACGATATTGTCAAGGCTATTGTAGATTATGCCCAGAAAGAAAACATTACCCATATTATTGTCGGTAAGCCAAGAGTAAGGAATGTTTTTTCAATGTTCATACTGGGAAATTTTGTCAACAGACTTATCCGGTACAGCGGGAACATAGACGTATATATTCTTGGCGCGGATAAATTAGCGAAGGACAATTTTAAAAAACAGGTTTCATTACCCTCATTTACATCCGGTTTTCTGCAATACATTACAGTGAGTGTTTTGGTATTTCTGTTCGCCGGAACCAGCTATCTTATCAGGGATCTTATAGGATATCAGGCCGTGTCCTTCATTCTGCTGTTTTTAGTGTCCATTCTGGCCTTTTTCTACGGTACGGGACCTATTCTTCTTGCAGCGGCATTAAGCGCATTAATCTGGGATTACCTGTTTATTCCACCACAGTTTACATTCCATGTGGAAAACATGATCGATGTACTGATGTTAATCATGTTCTTTATAATTGCACTGCTCAACGGAGTGCTTACTTCAAGGATCAGAAGGCAGGAAAAGAAGATAAGGATAAGGGAAGAACGGACAAATGCGTTATATCAGCTGACAAAAGACCTTACATTAAAAACCGGATATCATGATGTAACACAGATAGCGGCATCATACATCAGGAAATACTTCAATCTTGAATGCATCATTTTTCTTAAGAATGAATCAGGAAGGATAAATTTCCAGCCGCACAATGGTTCTGAGAATCAGTTTAACGAAAACGAGATGAGTGTTGTGAGCTGGGTATTTAAACATTCCACCAAGGCTGGAAAGTTTACAAATACATTGCCCTCGGGAGATTATACTTATTACCCATTAATGGGGAACAGCGGGAACATGGGTGTAATAGCAATAAAGCAGACAAAGATCTTCACGCATGGAGAAGAACAATTCTGGGAAAACTTCATATCACAGATTTCCGGAAAGTTCGAAAGGGAATTTCTCAGGGAAGCAGCAAAGCAGACCTATCTACTGACTGAATCTGAAAAACTGTACAAAATACTTTTCAACTCTATTTCACATGAGCTAAGGATACCAGTTGCTGCTATCATGGGAGCTTCTGACACACTCATGCTTCAGGATTGCTCTCCCGTAACAAAAATTGCTTTATATAAGGAGATAAGCACTGCTTCTATACGTCTCAACCAGCTAATTGAAAATCTTCTGAATATGTCAAGGCTGGAATCGGGTCATATAAAACCACATCCTGACTGGTATGATGTGCATGATCTGGCGAATGTGGTCATAAAATCTCTTGATCAGGAATTGGTGCAATTCAAGTTGTCTGTGGTTATCCCGTCCGATATGCCACTTGTGTTCATAGATTTTGGTTTAGCAGAACAGATAATCCATAATCTGCTGCTGAATGCCACCCAGCACTCTCCTGCCGGTTCAGGGATAAGGTTGAAATTTTTCATTGACAACGAATTGTTGACCATCCAGGTTATGGACAGAGGCACAGGTATCCCGGAAGGAGAATTGCAGTCAGTATTTAACAAATTCCATAGAAGCGACAAGAGTAAAACAGGTGGATTAGGTTTAGGACTTTCGATCGTGAAAGGGTTTGTCGAAGCGCTGAATGGAAATATTTCAGTCCAAAACAGACAGAACGGAGGAGCATTGTTTACTATCAGACTACCCGTGAAAATTTCTTAGCCGGATACCCGGGCATGACCTAAATATTTCCATAAATGGCTTGGGCGCTTAACAATTGTTGAGTGTCATTTTCATGAAAATTGAAATATAAATTTTAGATTTATAATATTTCTTGTCATCTTAAATAAACTAACGATCTGATACGGATTTTAGGATCTATAGGATAATACGCAACCGGAAAAAATTGAAACCGGAAAAAACACAATATTGAAATTATCTGCAGACTAAATTCTATTTTTTGACGGAGAAGATCCAGGCTTCCGGTCTTATTTTAATCTTAATCCATACCAGCGCTTTCTCTGCCAGTTCATAAGTATCATACTGTCCGTAACTTATGCGATAGATACCTGCTGGAGTAGGTGGAAGAACCACCATTTCAGTATTGAACTTCTTCTCAAGATTTGATGCCCGTTCCCTGGCAGCATGCAGATTCTTGAAGCCTTCAATGATCACATAATATTTATGGTTGCTTACTTCCGGATTCACTGATTTTGAAACTGTATCAGAGCCTTTTGCCATCTTTGTCACGGGGGAGTTTTTGGCAGTTTTATTTTTTTCCGGGGCCGGTATCATTTTGGTTTCGGAGGATATTTTCCCGGCAGAAGGTTTGTCCTGGTCAACGGAGGTTAATGTTTCCGGAAGCATTGAAGCTTCAGTCGTAATCAACTTTACTGAAGAAGGTTCTTCATTTTCAGACGACATTTCAGCAACCGGCTCAAAATCCTTAAGTGTAAACTGCCGGGGGGAAAAGGTAAATACCAGATAAGCGATCACAAAAAAAAGAAGGAAGAAAACAAATATGATAAAATGTTTCATACATTATTATGTTTAATCCTTATCTGACAAACAATAATATACTGCTTCTGCAGCTAATGAATAAAAGCAAATATAAAATACACCAAATGCAAAGAATAGGGCTAAGTGCCTAATTTAACAAAGGTAGTATTTTTTCCGGAAAATGAATAGCTAAATAAAAACTCTTCAGATCAGCTCAGTTCCTGAAAAGCTTTTCTGAACTCAATTGGCTTTCTTATATTATGAAAAGATTCACGGGTTCCCCCGGTTCCAATAATTGTTATGGAACCATATCCGAACAATCTGCCCATCAGTGACTGGTCTACATTTACACTTTCAATTTTTGAAATATTCATCTCGAAAGTTTTCCTCGACACGAAACCTAACTTAACAATTATCCTTCTGTTTGTTATAACGAATTCAGAAGACCACTTTATAAAAGCAGGACCAAGAAGCAGGGTAAACAATCCAAGCCAGGAGATAAAAATTATCCAGTGATAAGTAGTCTCATAGACCACTGATTCATCCTTTATAAGATGATTATTTACATAAGAACCCATAACTAAATAATAATTGACCTTCAAATTTACACAATTGTTTCAGCAATAAAAAAACTGAAACAACAATAGCAGTAAAACAATCGGATTATTCAGGAAAAATCAAAATTCTGTTCAACGGTAAAATCTGTATGTAGAGAAAATATAACTCAGGATGGAGAGGAAGATAATCTTTTCAGAAATGACATTTATACTTTTAGTGATTTGTTAAAAGAAAACCATGATAATGTCACGGATTTATTTATACATTAATGGATTCAAAAACAGAACATGAAAGTGATGGAATTGCTTATTCATCAGAACGGTACAATAACAAAACTTGACGTTAAGGAAGGAGAAAACCTACTTAATATTCTCAGGAATAATGGTTTTGATATATATTCACCCTGCGGTGGCAACGGAACCTGTGGAAAATGTAAGGTCCTCATCAGGGGGGAAGGGACAGTAGCATCGTGTATGCATATGGTTTATCATCAGGAGGAAATTGTCCTGCCCGATACGCGCGAAGCAAAAGTTCTTGTATCACAGCATTCGCACACCATACAGCTTCCGTTAATACCCGGCCGGTCAGGAGAACTTTCATCCTATCCGTTTGGAGTGGCAATCGATATAGGTACGACCAGCGTAGTTCTATACCTTGTAAGTCTTTTAACAGGAGCAGTTGTCGAGACCAGGGCCATCCTAAATCCCCAGGCCAAATATGGGGCGGATGTAATCTCCAGGATACAGTTCACCACAACTGAAGAAGATGGGTTAAAGATTCTTCAACAGGAAATAACAAATGCTATTAACAAGGAGCTCTATCATCTCGAGCAATTCGCAGGTATCACCGAAAATGAAGTTGTAAAAATTGCAATAGCCGGCAATTCAACCATGTTGCATCTGCTTCTTGGAGTGGATCCTGTTTCTCTTGCCCTCTTCCCTTTCACACCGCAGTTCGTGGAAGAAAAGATTTTTCTTGGCAGTGACCTGAAGTTTAAATGTTTCTCAGGAGCTGAGATCAAAATACTTCCGTCAATTTCAGCTTATATAGGCGCCGATATTGTAGCCGGTCTTGCCTCCATTGCCCCTTCTTCTGAATACAAAAATTACCTTTTTATGGATATAGGGACCAATGGAGAGCTTGCAGTTGTTACACCCGACAGGATATGGTGCTGTTCAACAGCTGCCGGTCCTGCTTTTGAAGGCGCCAGGATCTCCTGTGGAATGGGTGCCGTAGAGGGCGCTATCTCGGTATACAGCGATGAAGGATATACCGTAATAGGCTCCGGAAAACCTGCAGGGATATGCGGATCAGGCCTCATAGATATTGTCGCATGGCTGGTCAGAAACGGCAAAATTGATATGGAAGGTCAGATGAATGAGGATTTCATAATTGCGCCTTCTGAAGATTCTTCAACAGGGAATGCTATCACATTTACCCAGAATGATGTAAGGGAAGTTCAGCTTGCCAAATCTGCAATAATCTCAGGTGTCAATATCCTTCTTAAACAATCAGGCCTCAAAGCCGATCAGGTCAACGCATTGTTCCTCGCAGGTGGATTCGGTAACTACATAAATACTGAAAATGCGATGAAAATCGGACTGATACCACATCAATTCAGTGACAGGATAATTTCTCTCGGCAATACTTCGGGAACCGGAGCGATTGCAGCGGTCAGATCAGTCAGGTTCGACGAAATAATGGAAAGTGTCATTTCCAGATCAATAGTCGTCGAACTTGCTAATGACGAGGATTTTGCCCTTGAGTTTGCAATGAATATGATGTTCTGATGAGGATCAGATATTCAATCTGACCAGAAGATCTGCCGTATCAGGCCGAACTGATCCGGATGTCATTTTTTCACCAGCCATCAGGCATGTTGATAGCATAAGGAGATCCAGGAACACGGGAAAGTTGTATTATAGCCACTGAAATACCAGCCTGCAGCACCAGATCATTGCATTCCTGATGTTCTGAAATATTCGGTATACGCTTTAAGTTTTTGCAGGTATCCTTCGATATCAAGCAGTTGCTCATCATAAATAAGGAAGCTCATATCAGGCCGTCTGAATGCAAAATGCCGTGCCCTGTCCTGCTGCCAGAAATATTGTTTATCAGCAGTTGAATAGCCTTTCGGAAATCTGGTTTTTTCATATACAGAGACAAGGTCAGTGAAAACCTCGTTACGCCGCTTAAGCAGGTTTTCAAGAATAAACTGCGCGTCAATCAGATAGTTAAGTGATTTTTTATTGTCGGCAAATCTGCTTACATGGGCGTCCCTTATGGCATATTCCAATTTCGACAGGTCAATATAAGTAAGACAGGTATGTCTGATCAGTTCAGCGCTTGTTCTCAATATCTCAAAATCATAACTATGTCTTGTTGCCTTTCCTGAGCATGATCCTGTCAGCTCAATTACTCTGTTCATTTTTTTCAGGATGGCTTCGCTTTCCTCCAGTTTATCCTTGTATTGAGTATTCCAGAAAGGATCATATTCGACAGCATCGCCGCGCGGCAGATCAGGAAGATGTGTCTGTCCGATCTCACCATAGTGCCAAACATTCCTCTCCATTGTCCATGTGAAGTAATAAACACCCTCATTCAACAATCTGAAGAGCTCATCAGGTTCATTCGAGCTGATGCCATAATAATCACGGAAGAACAGATCAGTAAATTTTTCCGGCTGCGGAGAGTCGTGGTTCCATGAGCAGGAAGCAGCATTTACGAAATGCATCATCCACATCTGGTTATGAAGATCATCATCATCCCAGCTTGTACAGATCATCCCGTCAAATATACCCGATCCGGAAGCATCACAAAGAAACATGTGTGACTTCTCAAGACTCCCTGTCCTGAGCTCTTTCTTTTCACCTTTCTCAAAGTAATAAGGAACCAGTAAAGGAACAACTCCCGGATTAGGATCATAAGCGAATACCTCGAATCCGAGAGATCTTGCTTTTTTTGCACAGGAGAAGTCAGCCGTTTCATATTCATAGCTTTCTGTCATAACAAGACCGCTGACAGGTTGAATACCTTTGGATGGAGAATCACCATGTTCCCAGCCCATCGGAGTCTCCCAAGCCATCACCTTTCTTCCAAGTGACTTCAGGTAGCCGGCCGATCTGTTTACAAATAACTGATAGAGACCACTTTTTCCTGTTTCGTCTGCTTTAGTGCGGCAGGCATCACATTCTCCGAGCTCATAGGTCTCATCTGAACCGATATGGAAATAATCCGAGCCTGATGTCGCATCAGCCGCATCTTTCCACAGATCATTCAAAAGTCTGTAACTTCCATCCTTAAGAGGACAAAATTCCCAGTTTGATGATGGGTTCTCGCGAAGATCAATGTATTGCGGCCATTTCAGAATAAAGCTTACGTGCCCTAATCCCTGCACGAGTGGAACAAGCTGAATATGATACCGGCGGGCAAACAGGGTAAAATCTTTCATCTCGGCGGGTGTAAAGGCTCCCGGAGCACCTATCTCAGGATGACTCGGATAAGCAAATTTGTCCTCCCATTCCCAGATCAGCATATTGATCTTATATCTGGCAAGATCTTTTATAAATGATTTCACATAGGAAGCTTTGTCCTGATGATGTTTGGTGTCATAATGGACGGCTCTCTGCTTAATATCAGGCCAGTCGGTTATTTCAACCCCTGGTATTTCAAAGGAATTTCCATTCCTTTCAATTAGCTGAAGCAATGTTCTTGTCCCATAGAAAAGACCGGCCTCCCCTTTTGCACTAATTACTACCCTGCCCTGTGTAACACAGAGCCTGTAGGCCTGTTCATCAGGCAGTTTACCTCCGGTTTTCCTGGTCAGGACAATACAATTGCCGGTTGCCCTGTTGCCTTTTACAGCACTTATTCCAAAATCATCTTTCAGATCACGTATGAGTTCTTCAGCTGAAAAATCATCTGAAGGAGAATGTTTTCCTTCTATAGTAATCGTCAAACCATCGGTCAGTATCAGCGACGGACCGCTTACCCTCACTTCTTTGGGATATGGGATAGTCTGAATACCTCCGGAAGGCTTAACTTGTCCGGAAGCGATACTACCTGCGGATACAAGGAAGAACAATATTGTACAGGACAGAGACAATTTCAAAATATGATGAATTCTGATTCTGGTATACATGATATTTGAACAATTAAAAATTATAAAATCCTCATTCCTTTTCGAGTATATCATTTGTTATTAGCAGCGTTTCCTGCTCCATAATCGACATCTCTTACCGCTTTTAGCTGGCGTTCATGGTCACCGGTTGTAAGCCGGATATGTTTATATCTTTCAAGGACAGGCGGATCAGGACTGGTAAGAAGCTTATAGGTTTCCGGACGCCTGGATTTGAAATGAATGGCTTTAACATTATCGGTCCCGTTTATGGTCTTCCACCATTCGCTGTTTTCGGCACGTTCCCGGGTAAAGTCAATTTCGGCAATAATAACCGTATCCTGCTTTCCGGGTATTTCAGCCAGAACGTTCCCGTTAAAGTCAATGATTCCATTCGCGTCCTTACCCAGAATGACAGGAGCAACATATACGGAATTATCTCTTGCCCTTGTTATGTAAGTATGTGCTGTTGAAAGACTTTCACCGGGCAGATTATCATGAGCCATCGTAGGATTAAAGATAATATCTGCACCCTGCAATGCATAAATTGTTGAAATTTCGGGATAATACAGTTCCCAGCATGTGGCAACTGCAAATGATCCGAAATCAGTCTTATAAACTTCATATTCATCACCGAGTGAAACAAGCCATGTTTCCATTATGGGAAGCACTGTTTTCCTGTGCCTGCCAATAATCTTACCTATACGGTCAAAAACAATTGCTGAATTGAAAACTTTCCCGTTGTATTTTTCATATATCGGAGCAATGATATACATGTTGTATTTTTTTGCTACAGCGGCCAGCTGATCTGTAAGAGGACCTGGTACGGCAACTGTGAGCGAATTGAAAAGTATTTCACCGCTTTTTGCATCAAAGGTATTGATATAAAGACCATACGATCCTATATTCTGCATATCTTCAGGGCCACAGACTATATCAGCACCCATAGCGCCGGCCTGTTCCATCAATCTGACCAGTTTATTAAAATGAGCCGTCATGGCCGGGCGCACTTTCGACTGATCGTAATCACCCATGAAGGGATCCTGGTTTGGAAGAGCCGATGCCTGTATGACAGCAACCCTTGCCGGATTTTCTTTCTGGGCACAAAGAGGTGTGCATAAAAAGATCACGCCGGGGAGCAATAAGGTCAGCACATTGATATCTTTCATATAAAAATGATTTTTAGAAATAAGTATCCGGATTGAATCTAAAAACAGTGTTTTTCATATTTACAGTAGTTCATCCCCATTATTTCCTTCTGTTCCCTGAGAAGGATGCAGGCAGGATGGAGTTCTAAAAAATGCAGTTACATTACTTAAACAAATAAAATGATAATGAATCACAAAATGAGGTACTTTTATATTAAACAGTTTTTGATAACCAACAGATGATAATACTTGAAAGTGGTACAGGTAACTATGTTTTCAGCAAAGGCAGAAAATACTCATATTTTGCCGGAAATAATTATCTGGGGCTTGCGGGACATGACGAAGTAAAGGATGCAGCCATCAGGGCAGTTGAAAAATACGGAGTGAATTTTTCAGCTTCCAGGCACACGACGGGCACCTCTGATTTACATCTCGAACTTGAAAAGCAGCTGTCAGAATTTATGGGAAAGCAGGACACTGTCACCTTCCCTTCAGGCTATATGGGCAATGGCATCCTGATGGAAACGCTGAAAAGCAGGTATTCATCCGTTTTTTATGATGAATCGGCACATTCGAGCATTACCGGCAGCATACCAAGCGATATCCGGCAAGCCGTACCCTACAGGCACTGTGATCCGGAGCATCTGGCATCGCTTCTGTCCGATTGCCGTGAAAACGGGAAGCTCATAATAACCGATGGTATGTTTGCTCTTACAGGTGAAATTGCTCCTATTGACAAGATCTGCTCCTTAGCCATGATGCACAATGCAACTGTTATCATCGATGATGCTCATGCCACTGGTATTCTGGGCAGTACAGGAAAAGGGACAGCGGAACATTTTCAGCTGAACAATAATGAACGGATCTTCCAGACCGGCACAATGAGCAAGGCGTTCGGCTGTTATGGCGGTTTCATATCGATTGGCAGAGAACTGGCAGGCACAATCCGCAGCAATTCATCCATTTATAAATCATCCACTTCCCTTCCTCCGTCTGTTGTTGCTTCAGCCCTGGCCGCAATTGACATCATCCGCGAGTCACCGGGAATAAGACGATCACTTATTGACAAAGCCATTTTCATCAAGGAAAGCCTTTCCATGATGGGATTTCTTACAACTCCTGATCCCACACCAATCATACCGGTAATGTTCAGTTCACCTGACAAGGCGTTTAACCTTTCAGCAACTCTTGAGGAGAATGGTGTGATTGCACCATTTGTGGATTATCCTGTAAGGAGTTCAATGCACATTGTAAGGATAACTTTGTCAGCTGCCCATAGTGATGATCAGATCAGCGAACTGCTGCAGCTAATGATAAAGTGGAAACAAAGCAATTAACATCAGTAAGACAAAAGTCTGTTTATCAAAGTTTCAAAGAACCATGTTTGTCCGGGAAACAATCACAGATCCCATCGGACAGGAAATCTTATTAATAATTATCCTTTGGACCATCAGGATAAGACCTGGCGATTATTGTAAACCAGAATATCAATACCAGCCGGACACCATCCTGCCTGTTTCAGGCATCGAAATAACTGCCCATTTACAGTTATTTGGTGAGTTTTTACAGGTATCACTACGACTCAATTCAATACTTACGTAAACTTAAACAACACTGCATATTTCTTATATTATATTACTATAATCAAATAAAAATAAGCAATTAAAAACTAATTAAAAATTAGGCATGTATTTTTTTATTTTTTAAGGATATTAAAAAAAGTTTCATAACATAATGAAACTAAAGAAAAATCTGACATATTGAGTTTTTATCCAACCATGATCAACAAATCAACGGGTCACTTTCAGTTTTCCAAGATAGTACCATCCGTCATTTTCCCTGCCTTCAATTGCAATTCTGACTGCCGGCTGGTGGTTTTGCTTATCGACAATCGCGATATGAAGATCACACTGGCCTTCAGGAAAATCGTCAGGAATATAGAATGCATCGTCACAAACGACATCTCCCGGCAGCCAGCTTTTCACGGAAAAATCTGTTATCCAAATCTTCTCAGCAGATCCATTCCTGATGCGTAAAGCCATAACATAATCCTTATAGCACGGAGCGACTCCCTTATTCTCCCACCAGGTGGTAAATGGAACTTTGCCGCTCACAACAACCGTTTCATGATAAGTTAATCTTCTGAGTACGAATCTGTAACCCATTTTCTTCAGCCAGTCGTCAACCAGATCCTTCCACTCAGGAGGTACAGGCGATGATTTTGCATTGAATGAAGACACATGCCATTTCAGTGACTGGTCGAAAATGTATTTTACCTCCTTGCGGCCATACTTTTGCTGGTCCCTCCAGTTCAGGAATGTTCCGCAGATCTCAAAACTGACAGGTGCTTTTTTCCAGTCATCCTGAACATTACAGTTTATTATTTCTCTAGGGTAGAAATCATACATATGTGTCCAACCATTCTGATCAGTGGCCCAGAACCCCAGGTCACCGATACAATCAACTCTCCATCCTACCGGTATTCGTGAATCGGCATAAATATTTGTTTCACGGTCCATCAACAATGCTATCAGTGGAGTTTTTCTGAATGAATCAGTGTAAGCATTCACCAGTTCCTGCCTCGCTTCCCGGCTAAGCAGTTCAGATCCGGCACCCTCACCCCATGCTCCGGCAATCGAAAGATCAACAGATTCCAGATCAGGATGACCGTCATATCGCTGCCCCATTGCACGTATCAATCCGCCAAAGTACTGTGCATATCGCGGATCTTCGGGATCTACCATCCATCCGTTAACTTCACTCGCATACTTCCATGTTTTTCCCGGACCGACCATTTTTCTGTACCATTCAGGAACATCCCTTTCGTCGCCGGTACCATATGGAGCAACTCTGATCATAAGTGACTGTCCTCTCATACGTGCCGTTTCAAGCGCTTTATCGATCATATCCCACCTGTATTTTCCCATGTCAGGTTCAAGAAATTTCCAGTATACCCTCCAGTAAGCTATTGTTGTTGAAGGATGATCTTTATTAACCAGACTTCCGTTGAATTTCTGATATTCAATAGGAAAACCTTCAGTCCATCCCGATCCATCGTTGAGTTTATCTCCGTTGAACCGCTGGAATGTCATAAAACCCATCCCGGGATTATCCAGGACAACATCGATCTCTTTTGGCTTTACCACAATCAGATGATCAGCGTTCTGTGAATACAAACCAGATGAAACTATGAAAAGCAGGAACAATGCAGTGCTTGACCAACCCCGGAATAAAAAGTGTTTTTGCATGAGTACAGTTTTTAATCGGAATTTAAACTTCAGAATGCTAAAACCCGTTAACAACAAATTTCGGAACAAAAGTTAAGTATATATATCAAAATTCAAAAAAAAGATTATGAAAGTCCAAATCCTTACTATGGTTTTGCAAATTTTGCTGCATGATTCAGGAAAAGAGAACAGGTTGAGGTATCCAATCCTTCCTTAATCCCCACCTTAGTTTCAATCCGGGGAAGATCTTAACTCATCCAAAGTTGAGCATTGTAAAAATAAATACCGTCAGGATACAATTTCCCATGGTGAAACAGATGAATTCAGGAGAATACTGTTGCTACGGCAATGGATAGATAAAGAGGGCAATCCGAGGAAAGAATTTCAGGATCACATCTGACTTGCATGCTCATAGATTTTATTTATAGCTTCAGCTACCAGATCCATATCCTTCAGATCTCCCATCAGTATTTTATGATGAATACAGGCGGATTGTTCAAAATGGATCCTGTCACAAACCTGTAACTGGAATCTTGCAGGATCAATAGCCTGCCAGTATTCATCATTTAGCTTATGTCTTGAAGGTTTGGTATGTGGCACATATAAAGAACATTTATTCAGCGGTATATAACTTGGTGCGACTTCTATTCCAAGTTCAGCTGTAAGCGCTTCCCTGAATTTTTTCACGGGCAGGCCACGGAACAAATTACTATCGAATCTGAAGGAAAAATTATAATATGCCTCCTGTGTTTCTCTTTTGTCGCGGCGCATGGGAGATATTCCGGGAATTTTTGCAATAAGACTGTTAAGGTAAACAGCATTTCTGTCTCTCAGTCTGTTTTGTTCAGGAAGACGTTTCAGACCTTCTACCAGTATGGCGGCCTGAAATTCGGTGATCCTGTAATTTCCTGACTGGAGGAAGTTACCCTGATCAAAATACTGTCCTTCGCCTTTGTTTACATCGCCAAGATCGGGTGGTTCAGGGCGTCTGCCGCAATTCCTGAGGGCATCAAGACGTTCATACAGGTCGAACCTGTTAGTAGTAAGTATACCACCCTCTCCGGCAGTCAGATGTTTTGACAACTGAAGGCTGAAGCTACCGATATCTCCGATTGTTCCGGCTTTTTTACCATCCCACTCACCACCATGTTTATGGGCACAATCCTCAATAACAAAAAGGTTATGTTCTCTGGCTATTTTGAGTATTTCATCCATATCAGCAAAACATCCATAGAGATGAACTGCAATTATTGCCTTAGTCCTTGGAGTAATAGCTTTTTGAATTTCGGCAGGATTGATGCACCAGGTATCTTCGCAAACATCAACGAGCACGGGTGTTGCATTTACATCGAGCACTGTTGCAGCAGTAGCCTGCCAAGTGAGGCCAGGAAGAATAACCTCGTCGCCAAGTCCGATTCCACAGGCTTCAAGAGCCATCTGCAGAGTAACAGTTCCATTAGCGGCAGAAAGAACATACTTTGCCCCGGAATATTCAGCAAAACGTTTATTGAATTCTATTTCCTTAGGTCCGTTGTATGACCAGATACCACTGTGTAGCGTATCAATCAGCGCCTTTTCCTCGTTCCTGTCCCATACAGGCCATGTCGGCCAGGGATTTTTAGATATATCCCTGACAGGTTTTCCTCCTTTTATTGCCAGTTCACTCATAATTTCAATCCTTCATGAAAATCAGATAAATTAAATCCTAAGCTTGCGTAAAACCGTCAGATATCAGTTGCATGTCACCATGTCAACATTCCAGCCATTGACGTTCACGACAGGTTTTCCTGTCGCAGCATCCCGCGGAAAATATTTTGCGGTATATGTTCTTTCCTCTCCAGGCAGTAAAGTAACATAATTATCACTCCAGAAAACAGGGAGTATTGGTTTTTGCGTTGAAGGGTCTGTCACATCAAGATATAAGCAAAAAGCAATTGACGCAGTCGGATTTTTAACCTTAAGTGTTATTTCACCGAATTCATTTGCACTGGTAAACTGGTAATTAAATTCCAATTTCACCTTCGGAAGACGGTCGAGAGCCGTGTAATCGGCATACTGACTGGTAGGTGTGTAGAAAGCCCAGGGCAGTTTTTTAGCAGCTTCATAATCGAGGACATCCTTCTTCGTGGAGATCCAGTATATGCTGTTATCAACCTCATTATTATCCTTATCAAAGATCCTCAGATCGAGGAACCAGACAGGAGTAAGACCTTTTATTTCCGGTAGTTTAAAAATGAATTTAGACTGGTTTGAACTTATGTCTCCTGACCATTTGTCTGAAAAGATCTCTTTTGCATTCAGATCAAACGCTCTTATCTTCACTGTCAGTCCCTTTGCTTCATGCAGATCTTCATTTCCCAGATATATATCATCGAATCCGTAACGGTAGATGGCGTGCAACGGGGTACAGGCTTTTCTGGTCGCGTAGAATGATCCGTTTGGTTCAAGATATGTATCATAAAGCTGCCAGATCATATCGGGCCATGCGGAATTCAGCTTCCACTGAATAAGTCCGGTGCTTACAGGTTTGTTTGCCACGAAGGCTTCAAACATAGGTCTCATGACTTCATAATTGCTTACCTGGCATTTATATGCGAATTCTTCAACACTGTGAGATTCTCCATATCTTGAAGATAACGCTTTACGATAACGGTCGAGAGTAGTAAACTGATTTCTGCCGGTATGGAATTCCCAGTATTTCTTATCGATGGGCCACAGGCTTTCCCCTGGCAGCATTTTCTTCAGTGAGGCAAGAGGCGGGATGCTTGGTCCGGGGCATGTTTCTGTATTGAACCCGTAGCCTCCGCCAAGAAGAGTATCGGTAAACCAGTAAGCTGGTGGAGTGAAATCATACGGCCCTAACATTTTCATGCCTGTGGGGCCACTGAGATCGCTTACAAGAGGTACTGACGCCACTATCTTATTATCCTCTGTATGAGCGCCTCCCGCGGAAGTAATATAAGATCTTGAAGGATCATATTTCTTCAGGATATCAATATATTTTCTTTCAAGGTCAGGTGCCGGAAGTTTATCGCTTCCAGTCATCCATACATAAATGGAAGGATGATTACGCAACCACATAAGCTGATCAAAAAACGACTGAGAGATCAGAGAAATATCTTCAGCAGAAACTGCACCGCCATATTTTTCATCGCATGGTTTCAGAAGATATTCAGTCCATTCCCAATGGCAGCTCCAGCCGACCATCACAAGTATGCCATACTGGTCGCAGAGATCATAAATATTGTTGTCCTTGCCCCAGAACCCTTCCATTCTGATGCTGTTCATGTTCATATGTTTTACATATCTCAGCTGGGCCTCAACCGATTCTTTTGTATCCTGAAGCAGAAGATCATCAGTCCATCCGCCTCCTTTGATCAGGACGAATTTACCATTTAGCTCGAACACACGATTCTTACGCGTATCCAGGTAACTTTTCACCTCCCTGATGCCGTAGTTCTTTGTCACCTTGTCGAACACCCTGCTGCCGCGCGCAAATTCGACACTAATCTGGTAAAGGTCAGGATTTCCCATCCCATTAGGCCACCAGAGATTTACATTTTTCACCTTAAGCTGGGGATAATCTTCCGGTGAGAAGATGCATGTAATAGTTTCCCCAGGATTGATCTGAACCTTTTTTTCGACAACACCAAGGGAATAATCAACCTTCACTGTTCCTGAAATTTTTTCCTTTCCGCTGTTTGTAACCTCTGACTGAATGAACAGATCAGCGTCCTTTAGAGTCTCGGTATTAACTTTTGAATAAACGAAGGGGCTTCTTATTTTAATTCCATCGTTCACTTCCAGAGAGACTTCTCTGAAGATGCCCAGATTTCTGTCGACAGGAAGAGGGTTCCAGTCAACGAATCCGATAGAGTATTCACCATCCGCGTGCTGCCATAATTTTAGCGCGAGAGTGTTTTTCCCCTCTTTCACAAATTGGGTAATATCGAAACTGAACATTCTGAATGCACCGGCAAACTCTTCTTTACCTGCAACCTTCTGTCCGTTTACAAAGAGATCGGCCCTGTAATTTATTCCATTAAACCGCAGAGAAACTTTCTTATTCCTGTCGCCTGAAGCAAGATCAAATGTTTTCCTGAACCACCAAGGCTGTCTGAACTGTGCAGGATCAACTTTCTGCATATTTATTCCGAAATAAGGATCGTCGATCACTTTTTTAGCTGCCAGACTTCCGAGTACCGTACCGGGTATAACAGCGTCATACCAGGAATCATCATTAAAATCAACTGTTGAAATCAGATTATCTCCTCCATCCTTCAGCTTTTCTGAGGGGAACATCTTCCATCCGGAAGACAGAACTTCAACTCTTGAAGCAACAATATTCCCGTTATCTGAGCATGAGCTGACAGTCATAAGTGAAGCAACCGCCAGGATTGTCACAACCGAACTAATTAATGTTCTTTTCATTCCGAATACGGTTAAAAGTTTAGTCTGCTAAAGTTAGTATTAAAAATTTTTATCACGGTCCAACCGGTAAAATGCTATGAATGATAATTCCCGAACGATAAAACTGTAATGCAATGCATCGGGTATAAATGTCAATCCGGAAAGTGTAAGCAGAATATACCGGAGAATTTCTCAAAATACAACAGGCATCTGAATTATCATTCAGAAACTCATTTACCGGTCATCTCAATAAGCTTATTCAGGCGGTTTATGCTCTGGATCATGCCTCGGATTGTATGGTAATTGATTTTCCAGGAATGGCTCATATGAGTCCAGATAGGATCACCCTGTCTTGTCATGAGAGGATACCACTCACCTACTCCTTTATTTATCATTTTATCGAAGACAAAACGATGCACGCATTCATATGCTTTCAGATATTTATCATCCCTGAAAAGTATTGCTGCGTCCAGCATTCCGATAAGAACCTCAGCCTGTTGCCAGAACTCTTTTTCCTTATCATAGACACCACCTGAGTGTGGCCCTTCCACATAAACTCCGCCATATTCAAAATCAATACCATTATTAAGTGTATGATCGAATACGATCCTGAGCAGGTCAGTGTAGGCAGATACATCCCTTTTCATGATATTCAGCGCGTGAATAAGCAGCCATCCGAATTCTGCATTGTGCCCGTATGCAGTATTATCAGTTGCATTTCCTTTCAATCCGTCGGGATTGAATCTGTCCCAGCCCCAGATAATATCAAATTTGATCTGAGGTGCAACAGTCCAATCTTTATAGAACTGGGGAATACCGGTTTTGTATCTTGGATGTATTATCCTGTGAATAAGCAGGTCTATGTCTTCCTGGAGCTTCCTTTTGTGAACATCGAGGCCTGTACATTCATACAGTGTAGTAAATGCCTCCATGAGGTGCATATGGACATCAAGTGTTTTACGGTCGCCACCAGCGCTTCCAGTTCCTTTCAGAGTCCAGTCGCGGTGGAACATTTCCCAGTAACCGCCATACATTGAATCTACACTGTATTTTTGCAGGAGATCGAATGTTTTTTCAGCATATTCCCGGCCTCTCGGATCACCCGTTGCAAGGGTATATTCGCTCATTGAATATATGGCAAAACTAAGACCATAGACAATTTTCTGATCGATCTTAACATTCCCTTTGCGGTCCATCATCCAATAAAATCCTCCAAATTTATCGTCCCACATTCGGTTTATCAGAAAATCTGCGCCATGTTTTGCGATCTCAGCAAATTGTCCTTGACCATAGCCGGCTCTGTGAGCTGAAGACATTGAGTAAAGGCACCTGGCCTGGGCAATCAGGGATTTCTCATCCTCACCTGAATCATTGCCATCCTTGTCAAAGTGGGTCAGGAATCCGCCGTTAGCTTTATCAACCATCCTGCTGACCCAGAATGGAATCAATTCATCAAGAAGATGGTTTTCTGCTTCATTTCTCAATGCAATAAGCTCTTCTGTTTTCATTGTCTGAAGAATAAAATGGTTAATTAGTCTCTGTGAAGTTCATGATAAAGTGCAAGAAGGAAATCTCTGTTATCTGCAGTAAGATAATGCATCTCTCCGCCCATTCTGCTGAATGTTTTACAATATCTCAGGTAATAAGCCGGATTGTCCATTGGCGGTTCGCCATCCTTTTGCCAGTCCCAGTCGGAATAAGCGAGGTCAACCACGAGAATAAAATGATTATCAATATGTCTGTTCTCGCTTATTGCAATATTCTGGCACATCGACAGAGCTTTTTCGAATATCATGGGAGACATAACTGCAGATCCCACTGACATATAAACACCTTTATCGATATTCTTCACACTTTCAGTAAAGCACAGAAAATCATTGAGCGCCGTTCTGCCCACAGCAGCTCCGACATTGGCAGGATGGTTATAGATAATATCATGGCCGATCATAGGATGCCCGGTAAATGGGATCCTGAGCTCATATGCCCTGCACTGGGCCGAGTATTTTTTAAAAGGATGAGGGATATTCAGGAATCCAGGGGAAAGCTTAAATTTTCTAATCGTTCCTGCAAAATCGATCGCGGCTGCAGCCCGGGAAGGATCGCAATTAAAGAGACTATCGGCTTCATCCCTGAGAAATTCGGGATCAGGAATATCCAGGCCCTCAAGGGAGATCATCTTGCCGACAGATTCCCCGTATCCTGACCGTTCATAAGCGCCTGATATAAGAGCCAGGTTGATATAGAATCCTGTTTCATCCCAGATGCCAAACTGGCCAAGTCTCACATTTTCTTTTACGTCCTCGCTCGATTTTCCCTGGAAAGCAAATTCCCAGTCGTGAATAATGCCGGCCCCGTTGGTAGCAAGATGGGTCACCCACCCTTCTTCCATGAGTGCGATCAGTGTCGGAGACATGCCGTTCTTTATTGTATGTGCTCCGAAAGCGAGAATGACCGATCTGTTTTCTGATCTTGCCTCCCTTATCTTTTCTGCTGTCTGCCGTATGATGGAGTATCCGGCAGTTGTCAGTCCGGCAGGCATGGAATCAACAGGAACATGAGATGTTTCGATCAGGATCTTATTCTTTCTCTCCCCCAATGACCTGACAATAAGCTTATCCCTGTCAAATTTATTGTATGGCATAAGCTAATGTTTGATATTCAACACTTCAAGCAGCCGGTCGGACTGGGAAAAATCAGGAATTATTACATCAGCGCCTGCTCTGACAAGCCTTGTACGTTTGCTTTCATTAAGTCCGTAACGTCGTAGTTCATTACTTGCAACACCTATTGAGATACCACCTCTTTTACGGGTTTCACGGATTTCCACCGGTCCATCGCCAAAGGTCACGACCTTAAAAGAAGCGGACGATCCGATCGAATCAAGTATCCTGTCGAGCACTATTTTTTTTGCCTCTTTTTTTATATCCCCTACAGCTCCGTATATCCTTCCCTCAAACAGCGAATCATAACCAAGAGCCTTTGCTTCTCCCGCCACGTCTTCCACATCAGTGCCACTGGCAAGATAAAGTTTTATGCCTGCGTTATACAATTTTTTCAGGAAAGGTATGGCGTTCTTCATAGTCAGATCTTCCAATGAAAGTTCCCCGCGTGCAAATTTCTGCTCACGTTCCCGGACCATCTTAAGAAGTTCATCGTTATATATCTTCTTATAACCGAATTCATCAAGCATCTCATCCACGGAAACGCAGCCGAACTCCCTGATAATATCAAGCAGCCCCTTCATCTGCACCAGTGTCTGAATGCCTGTGGTTTTATCAATAAATTCAGTTATTCTATCGCTTACTTTCCTTAGTAATGACTCATCTGCATCCTGGTATTTATTGCCAAGTACCGCTTTGATCATGACAGGAGACATTATATTTTCCCAGCCTTCACGAAGAGTGGATAAAGTTCCGTCATGATCAAATATTGCATATTCAACAGCAGGTTTTTCTGCCCATTTATGGATTATCTCAATTTCAGAGTCACCAAGATATTTCGCCTGGCGTCTGTCATCTGACAGTTCAGCCGAAAAGACAAAATCAGGATCACCTCCGATTGCCATTACTTCTTCAGGGGTGGCAGTACCGGTCTGAAACAGTTTCTGAACTGTAACACCTGCAACAAATGTTCCAAGCGTTGCCGCATCGTTCATCCCGTACCCGGCCGCGAGCGCTGATGCAGCACCGGCGAGGTAACTATCGCCCGCACCAACGGTATCCACCCTGGAGAGGATCATCAGGCCAGGAACATCGGAAATGCCTTTGCCATCAACAGTTATTGACCCTCTGCTGCCCCTTGTAACAAAAAGAGGCTTGCCATAGCGCCTGTAAAGTTGTTCAGCAGATGAAACCACCTCTTCATACGGGACCGTATCATCTGGTTTTCTTAAGATACCGCAAAGTCTGACAGCCTCAGTATCATTCATTTTTCTTACTGCACCGCTGTAGAAATCATTATAATTACGGCTGTCAACAATAAAAACCTTATCAGGGAATTTCTTAATCACATCTGCCAGCAACGACCTGAAATACTCAGTATGTATACCTGAAGGAACCTGTTGGTTGATAATGATCAGATCGACATCAGGAATCAGCTTCACAAGGTTATTAAGAAGTTTCCCGGCGGTATCTGCAGAAAGCACATTATAATTCCCGAAATCGACCCGGTTAAGCTCCCTGTCATCGATATAAGGTTTTGCATACGTATGTGTTGACCAATCATTCTCCTGCACCAGCAGGTTATCGGCATTAATACCGGTTTCGGTCATTATTCTGACCATCTCGGTTCCAAAGGGGTCGGTGCCGATCACACCAAATGCCATCACGTTCCGGACTCCCAGGGCAGCAAGGTTATTGGTAACATTCCCAGCGCCTCCAAGCGAATAACGCTGTTTTGCAACAGGCCTGGTAGCCTGATTGGTCTCAACAGATATTTCGCTCATTGCCTCATCGATGAACCAGTAGGCATCAAGGCAGAAATCCCCTATAACCGCTATTCTTGCCGAACTGATGTCATCAAGCAGCTTCCCAAGTTCTTCCCGTGTCATACAACGAATTATTTAATGCGCAGTGAATAAAATCCGGAACCACTCATGATCTATCTCAATTGTTAATGATTTGTTTCCATGTTCTTCTCAGTCTTCCAGAAGAGTCACAGGTTTTATTGTACCTGATTTTTGAGAATACCTGAGAGTTTTTATTTCGAATGGTCTCAGTTCTCCGGTCCACTTCTTACCGCAGAACTTCAGATCCACAACGGCCGGTGATGATTTTCCTGCCGTTTCCACACATCTAATTATCAAATCGTCATTGCTTTCCGCGAGCTTGATTGAAGAAATAATAACATTGGGAGAATCAAGAGACAGAAAAGAACCTGTTACCGGAAGCGAGCCACCGTGAATACCCTGGTACATTACTGACGGAGGAGCCATCAGTTCTTCAGCAGTTCTTGCCGCCAGGCTTTCGTTCAGTTCACCGGAATGAGGTACAAGTATCATTTTAAAGGTCTGAATGCCCTGATCCATCCAAATATGTTCAACGGCAGGATCGAGTACTTTGGGAACATGGTGTGCAAAAGGAGATGATCTGACAACAGAAACGCGCATATCGCTGCCATTCACGCTGTAGCCATATTTTGCATCATTGATTACAGATAAGCCGAAGGTTTTTGTATCTTTCTGACCTGTAACATCTATCCAGCGTTGCCCTGGATCTTCATATCCGTTTGTTGCCCGTTTTATATGTCCGTATGGCGTTTCATATGTAGCGACCGGAGAATCAACATTTACAGGGAAAGAGAATTTAAGCATCCTCAGGTGTTCATGCCAGTCGAGAGATACCCTTGCTTCAATTTTTCCGGTAACTGAGCTTAATATCCAGTCGATGACCAGTTTCGAGGCGCCGTATGAAGTTGTCACTCTGACTACCGTTCTCACTGGTCCGTTTTCAGTTATTTTTATTACAGCATCGCTGAAGGTGCCAACTTCATCTGCAAATGTTTTTACATCATGGCTCCATGTATCGCTCGGGTCGTTAATAACAACAGCCCGGAATCCCTTTGGGCCAAGCAGATCATGGTTATTCTCTTTATCGAAAACAGAGGCCGAGCCATCTTTACTGAATGCAATCCGGAAATAAGCATTTTCAATAACATTGTTTTCGGCTTTCAGGCTGCTTTTAACGAGAAGCGGATTCCCTTTAGATATTTTAATCTGTGTATAGCCAAGCGGTGGTACAGTTGTATTAAACAATATCCGTTTGCGGCTTGTTTCGGTCGATCCCGGATTCCATTGGTGCAGCAACTCAACACCTGAGCCGTTCTGCAGGCTTGTAGCGCCCTGCATATCATTCATATCATATTCAATATCCGGATTAACTTCCCATGAATGCGGATTGAACACTATCAGATATTGTGATTCAGGATCATTCGACGGTATTTGCCATTCCAGTTTCTGAACAGCCATCATTGATTCAGTTGATGCGACATCAATGGCATGACCATGACCGTTTCGCGCGGCTTCAGAATGTTCAGGGAGAGATGTTCCGGCAAGACTGTCATGAAACTGAAGGAAGAGAACTCTTTTCCACGCGTTGGTGAACTGATCGGACGGATAGGCAGCCCCCCAGGCGTATCTGCCTACGGCTGTTATCTTTTCTGCTGTAACGAGAGCCGACTCAGAGTGTCTGTTCCCCTTTTTGATTGAGGAATCGGTGGTATAGCAGCCTACAGCATGATGTTGCAGATCATCCTTTACAACCGGAAGATTCAGATTCTGCTTTGATCTCATTTCTGCAAAATATTTGTCGGTGGTTGAGAAAAAGACAGCCGGAGCTTTTTTATCGGCTTTCAAATCCTCAACAGATTTGATATTCTCCTTTGTAGCGCCGCCACCATGATCACCTGCGCCATAAAAAGCCATGAAGCTCTTCATCGGCTGATCATGGTAATTTGACAGTATCTGTTGAACCCTGCCCTTAACCGGCTCGGTATCATTGTAACTCAACTGTATCCTGTAAGTCAGGACTTTTGAGCCATCGGCGCCTTCCCACCAGAAAAGATCGGCCGGGATAGTTTTCTCATGAATACCAGGACGCATGAAAACATAATTCTCCATGCCCTGTTGTTTCAGTATCTGAGGAACGGTTGAAGCATGACCAAATGAATCAGGGCAAAATGCAACAGTAGCCTTTCTTCCTGTAAGTTTTTCCATTGTTTTCTGTCCGTAGAGACCCTGCCTTACCATGGCTTCCCCTGATGGGATGTTCATATCCGGTTCAATCCACCATCCGCCAACTATGTTCCACCGGCCTTCATCAATCCTCTTTCTTATCTCAACAAGCATTTCAGGATCATTTTGAGCGACCCATTCGTAGAACTGTGCCGAGCTGGCTGTAAAACAGAAGTCAGGGTTTTCCTTCATCCTGTCAAGCGCTGATCTGAATGTGCTGTGCACCACGGCCACACCTTCCGACCATGGCCAGAGCCATACAGGGTCAATATGTGCATTCCCTATCATATGAAACCTGAAATCTCCTGCATCTGCAGGCCATGGGGCAACTTTTTCCCTGCCTGCTCCGAGCAGTTCTGGCACAGGACCAAGTATTACTCCTGCAATACCAGCTGAACTGTAATTGATAAATTTCCTGCGCGATATGTGGCGCTTTTTATCCGATCTGTTGTTTGACATGATTATTTTATTATTGAAAAATTTCAGATATCTGTTTTTACTTGTTGAAAAAATGATTCTCTGTCATCAGGCATAAAGCATGATAGACAGGAAGGTGCAATTCCTGGACATACGCAGTTCTTTTTTCCGGAACATTGATAAGAATATCACAGTACTTTTTCAGATTGCCCCCTGACTCGCCTGTCAGTCCTATTACTTTCATGCCGGTTGCCAGCGCTGTTACTGCAGCATTTATAACATTTTTCGCGTTTCCTGATGTGCTCAGTCCGATTAACACATCTCCCGGTTTTCCATAGGCTATCACCTGCTGGGCATAGATCAGGGATGCATCCGTATCATTGACAATGGCAGTAACAAGGCCTGAGTGTGCGGACAGTGATATTGCCGGAAGTCCGTTTTGCAGTTTTTCCGCGATCAGGGGTCCATTTTCAGGAGAGATCCCGGTAATCTTGTTTTTAAGATTGCCGGCAAGCGGACGGCTGTTTTCAAAGCCCTTTAACAGTTCTCCTGCAATATGGTCAGAATCGGAGCTGCTTCCACCATTTCCGCAAATGAGTAATTTATTTCCGCCGGCATAACACTGAATCAGAGCGTCAGCAGCGTTGATTATGGCCATACGAAGCCCGGCCAGTTTAGGATACCGGATGATCAGTTCATCCGTGACCTGCTCATTTTTCATAGTTCCAATCATCAGAATTTATCTTCATAGATCGCGACGCACAGGGCGGCATAATCGCCGATGGAATCTCCTAATGCAGCCGGGACTATCCTGCAGATCTTGAGCGCTGAAGGGATAGCCTCCCGCTCAAGAACCGGTTCGATAAGCGGTCTGAATAGTTGCTCATTCCTGGCGAAAATGCTCCCGATCACAATACATTCGGGATTAAGAACATCGATCAGTATTGAAAGTCCAATTCCCAAATATCCGGAAACAGTTTTAATGATCTCAACAGCAATGGGATCACCAGCCACTGCAGCGCCTGCAATCATCCTGGTATCAATTTCACCGATTTTATCTTCAGTAGGACAGAAAGCCACAGAATGGCCCTGTCTGAGCTTTTCCTGAACAACAGAGCGTGCATATTGGGCTATACCTCCCCCGCTGCACCATCCTTCAAATGAGCCGGCTTTCCCGAAACCTACTGGACCTTCTCTTGTAATGCTCATATGTCCCACTTCACCTCCGAGATCATTTGTTCCGCTGTAGAGTCTTCCGTCAAGGATCAGCCCACCTCCCATACCTGTTCCGAAGGTAAGGAAGATCATGTTGGAAGTTCCTTTGCCTGCTCCCATCAGCCATTCAGCAAGAGCGCACGCATTGGCATCGTTCTGCACAGCCGTTTCCACTCCGAAACGCTCGCTGAAAAACCTGGTTATGGGAACCGAATCCCAGCCTGGCAGGTTGGGAGGAGAATAGATCATTCCCTTTTTGGAATCGAGAGGACCTCCGCAGCTGATACCGATTCGCCTTAGCTTGCAGGAGGGAAACTCATTCAGCAGATCTGACATATGTTTACTGAATTCATCCAGAATAACATGGTAACCTCTTTCAGTCCTTGTCTCGAAAAACACTTTTCGATGAATGGTGAAAGAATTATCACCCACCACAACACTGCATTTTGTTCCCCCTATATCAAGTCCAAGATATATATCCCCGGCTGGTTTCCCGGTAGTTGCCATAATGTCTGTAATTTTAAGTTGAATTCCTGATTAAAAATATATGATATTATGAAAGTATGCAATTTTAATCAGAACCAGATATAAAATCATTTATATAAATTCTGCTTGGACAGATTCAAAAAACATTTAAAAATCAGACCAAGAGCTAATCAGTCAAAGTAGCATTAAAAGAAGGGAACCGATTACCCTACCTGACAGTTGTCTGAATAACATCAATAGGCTTATTTACCTTATTTCTGAAATTACAAAAACCATCATTTGTTGTTCTGATGCAGAGTTCTGTTGTGCACTTCTCTTTCCACCTCTTCATTATCAAGAGGAGGCCCCTGTTCAATCTTACGCCAGTCGATTGTCTTGTTGTATTTTTTCATTGCCTTATCAGCATCAAAAACACGTTCATCATGTTTTTCAAATGAATAAGGAGTAAAGTCGGGTGTGGGTGTGAAAAAATCCTGGAGCAATGATCCGGTAACATCGAATTGGTTTACATAAGGAACATCGAGAATATTATAAATGGTTTTCAGGATGGAGCCGAAGTTAGCATGGGTATGGGAGACATAGCCTTTTTTAACATAGGGGCCAGCCATCATAAGAACCGAGCGGTGCGCGTCAACATGATCAACGCCTCCCTGCGGATCATCTTCTGTTATGATTACGAGCATATCTTTCCAGTACCTGGTTCTTGACAGGAAATGCAGCATCCGGCCCAGTGCAAGATCATTATCAACCATAAACGACTGCGGATAGAGGTAGCCGTCATCAGGCCGGACCGATGCTCCGTGGTCATTTGGCAGCTGGATCGTAATCAGCGACGGGAATTTTTCTTTTCCTGTAATCCATTTCCGGGTAAATTCTCTTTCAAACTGATCCATTCTGTACTGATCGGGTATGTTCATGTTGAACCCGGCATAATCGTGGCTGGTTCGCGGAAAGAGAGCTTTCTGCATGGGAACCATAACACCATGACCTCCCCCAGTGAGCGTATCATACCACTCCTCGCGGTTATGAGCAGTTTCGTTGGCTTCTCCGAAATTATAAAACGACACGTCTTTTCTGTCGAGGGCTTCCCACAATCCGCCTACCTCAGCATAATCTTCCGGATCAATACTTCCTGTTGTTCCGGGATGCCGGCGTCCGGGCGCTTTGGAAAAGATCTTAGCTGTTTTGGTAACACTCGAATTAACCTCCACCCATTCATTCGGTATGACGCCCATCATCCAGTGATGACCATGTATAGAAGCATCGCTGTCACAGTAGTAATTATCAGAAAAGGCGAACTGCCCGGCCGCCTTGATATGATTGGGTGATATTTTCAAACCAGGGAACATGTCGCTGTAGCCGGATGGTAAGGTATATTCACAGTTCACACCGAAACGGGCAAGCGTACTGTCGCCATTTCCCGATTTCATCTGACCGAAAATTTCATCGTAGGTCCTGTTCTCCTTTGTTATATAAACGATATGCCTGATCGGTGATTTATGAAGACCGGGAAGTGCTGGAAGCGGGTTTTTACTGTCATCGGTAACAGTCACTTTGCCAAAGGTATCGCGGATGACTTCAGAAGTATAATCAGCCAGTGTTTTTTCATCAGGCACCTCCAGTTTCTGAAAGCTTCCAAGTTGTATATCGCCTACATATGAACCCTGGACAGGAGACACGAAGCCCCTGCCGCCATTTGGACCAGCGCCCAGTCCCCTGCAGGTGATGATGTACATCTCTTTGCCGTCGGAAGAAATTTTAACCCTGGTTGGTCCCCAACCTGAAGGTATCAGACCTTTTGTCTGTCCTGTTCCGACATCAACAACAGCAACAGCATTGAAACCCAGCAAAGAGGTATACAGAGTTTTCTCATCGGGAGAAAGGGTAAGACCGAAGGGCAGCATTCCCCTGTACCTGTCTATCCTGCTGTCGGCATGGAGCTGGATAGTCGCGGCAATTTTATGATTCCTGTAATCTATAACAGAAATATTATCGTTTGTGGCATTGGAAACATAGGCATACCTGCTCCCGACAGTAACTGAATTCGGACTTGCGCCTCCTACAACTTCCATTTCTTCGATCATCTGTCCGATCTGAAATCCTGTTTTGAACTTATCTGTTACAGTGTTGGTCTGGAGATCAATGACGAACACACTCATGGCATCAGGATGCAGCGGACTTCCAACACCAGGTATCTGGCGACCTTCAACCTCTGTGCCGTTGATCGATTCCGGTGTATTATTCCCATATGGCTGCCTGGAGATAAGAATGGAATCATAGTTCTCAGGAGTGGCGCCGGTAATGAGTGGGTAGGAATATAACCCGACATTCGCAACAAATGCAGTCTTCCTGTCAGGACTTAATGAAAGGCCGAAAGGTTGTCTTCCTACATTAACCGAGGCAGTTATCTTCCTGGTGGCAAGGTCGATCCTTACCATCCTGAAATTTGCCCTGTCGAGAACCAGCAGTTCATTTGTAAGATCATCATAAACAAGATCCGAGGTAAAGCTATCTTCAAATCTGACATTGCCGACAGTTCCATTGAGCGAGATTGAGTCGAGCCGGATAAAACTGTCAATGTCATAGAGAATCACCGAACCATTATCTCCGCCGCTTAAGAATACCTTCCGTGAATCACCGGCAAATGCAACTCCCAGGTAAGATCCTGATGAGAGAGGTGATTTTATCTTTCCGTCGTAACCTGGGACACGGATTGTTTCAAGTGTTTTCAGATCAACGATAGTAAACACCCCATCGTGAAGAGTTACTGCTCTGTTCCCGTCTGGAGAGACAGCCATGCCGAAAGGATCATGAGTTATCCGGATAAATTTACCAGCCGGAGTAAGAAACCTGCCACTGGGTAATACGGTTGTACCACCGGGCACAATCCTGGTTGGCAGGTCACCTGCAGGAACGCTCAGAATATCAACTTTTTTCTGAGCCAGACATTGTGATATCGTTATCAGCAGAGCCGCTATAATCAGACTTAATGATCTCATATTTTAAATATTTAATGATTGCACCCGCAATACCTGTCGGTATTCTTTCCAAATTTATAGTTTATCTACAGATTTTATAACGCCAAAGTATCTTGCCATCCAGTAAGGCCATAGCCAGAAGACCGGTTCTCTAACCTGTCCGGCATCACCCTGAACTGCCGCCCAGGGGTTCTTGTCCCATCTGACTGTAGATCTCTCACTTGCAGGAGGCAGGGTTTCAATCTGCAGTTCCTCAAGTATCGGGCGTCTCACTAACCTGACATCTTCACGTTTCGTATGATCAACAGGCCAGTCAACAAGATCCATGGGTGTATCGCGGAGAAAGCTGAGAGATTCTCCGGTATAAACTTTCACACCTGTGGCAAAAGTATAGGTAAAATTATTAATCAGGTTCTCTCCCTGCTGATTTTCAATCCATTCATCGGCAAGTTTCCTGTAAAAATCATGTAAAACAGGATCCTTTTCACATTTCAGCAGAATAGGGAAAAGATATCCTTCCAGTGTCCTGTCAAAGTAAATCTGCCATGCAGGGTTCTTAGAGTTCAGTCGTGAAGCATTTTCAAGATAACCTTCCTTGTCAATCAGTCTGCGATATTCTTTTTCATATTTAGCATCACCTGTTATCCATGCTGTGAATTTAAGGTAGGCCAGCAGTTCGAATGAATTAAGACTCCTCTCTGATGCCCAGTCCGGATCATTATTGAGCTTTTCAGGTGACCATACAGACCATCTTGTGTGTGTCCCGTCGATATCCTTAAGCTCATAACCGGTACTGATTAGACAATCCATTATTTTCCTGACATGATCCCGTATTTCAGCTTTATCACTCTCCTTTGCAGCCAGTAAGTAGAAAAAGAAATAGCCCATTATATGCCCATCCATTTCGTCGCTGCTGGTATCGCCTTTCCAGAGCCATTTTCCATCCGCTGATCTTCGCCATCTGATAGCGACAGGTTTGTATCTGGGATCGGCAACCATGGCATCGGCTATCTGTCTCGCATCATAATCGCGGTTTGGATCATTCACTGTTTTCCATTCTGAAGGCACCACAGAACGGGCAAAGAATCCCCTGGTTCCGGTTACTTCCTGCAGAAAACGCAGAAACCGGAAGGCTTTTCTTGCTTTTGTGAGTGCATCAGTATCCCCTGTGGCTGCATACCTGAAACTTTCCATGGCAAGGTATCCTCCGGTATATTCCCCGTCATTATCATCATCCGTATTTCTCCAGGTCGTGGTATCACCCGGCACGTCAAGTCTCAGAACACCGCAAATCCAAGGCTCCCTGATATGTTTTTTCATCAGCTCCCTGTAAAATTCATTTGCCTTTCCTGCCAGGGTAAGAGAACGTCTTTTAATTGCGCTAACACCGTTTCCCGTTCCGATCCATGCATTTCCATGACTGTCAAAAGTGATGTCAAGAACTCTGTCATCAGTCAGCCATCTGCGGCTGAAGCGCAGAGAATGGGTACCGTCCCGGAAGAACCTGACAGCGCCTACATCAGTACCAACCCATACCGTGCCATCAGGGGCTACTGAGATACAATTGACATTGATCGATGGAATTCCTTCTCCGGGTGTAATATTTCTTAACAGAACGTCATCTTTTCTCACCGAGACACCCCCAAGGACTCCGGTCCACAGGTTCCCGGAATGATCAAAAGCTACTCCTCTTGCATAGCAACTGATAAGCTCTTTTGTATCCTGGAACAATCGCTCGCTTCCATCCCTACAGCAATACAGTCCGGCATCAGTCCCAACCCAGAGAGATCCAACGGAGTCGCACGTTGCATCCCTGACTGATCTTGCTATCCTGTAACCGGTTTTTTCCCATATTCCTGAGCGCAGTTGCCAGATCCCCATGGGACCAAGAGCATAGATATATGATCCTCCTGCGCATATCGCCGAAACAGGCGGAACAGGCCCCAGTTCTCTGACGATTGTCCCGCTGTGGTACCTGTAGATGCCGTTCCATGTTCCCAAAAGAACATCGCCATTTTCAAGGCTGCAAACAGCATAAGAGGGTCCGGCATTGTCACCGTTAATCATTTTCCGCCATGTTCGGGTATCGTCTTTCATTCTGAATACACCTGAAGCAGTGGCAACCCATATCGCAGAATCGGCACCAACAACAATGCTTCTAATTTCATTGCTCTTATCTGAACCTGATAGTCTGTATCCTTCATGATATTCCTGGAAAAATGGGGTATCCGGATATGAATATTCTGTCAGCGAATGGCCAGACATGATACTGTTTCCGTCCTGTGCAATGCCACAATGAGAAAATGCAAAAAGGAAGAACAACGAAACAAGAGCTGAAAGTAGCCCGGATGAAGGGACGATGATTCCTGCTGACTGCTGATCTGTCATCGGAGTGTTGCAGATCATTTTTTCTGGATTTTTATATGTATGTCTCAATTCCGGTTAATTTACAGGTGATCAATCTTACAACAAAGAAAATCAGTAAATAGCGGAACTGTTACACAATTATTGCCGGAATTATATGCTAAATTAACATTGGCACTGAATATAAACCAACTGTGGGTTGAAGTGAAACAGAGTCATTTCATAAAATCCCTTCTGTATTCAGACGGAGTTTTTTTCATCACCATTTTAAAATAGTGATTAAAATTGGCAAGGTTCCCATACCCGCATTCATAGCTAATCCGGGTGATTTGTTTATCAGTAGTGGCCAACATTTTTGCTGCAAGGCCGATCCTTACATTCTTGACATAGTTCATGAATGTCTGGTTGGTCTTTTTCCTGAAATACCTGCAGAAAGAACCTGGTTCCATAAAAACGAGATCCGCGGCTTCTTTAAGTTTTATACCTGTCTGGATATTCTTGAAGACATATTCATATATTTTATTTATCTGATCCTGGTGTTTATTTACAGGATCAGGCAGTGATGAAGGCAGTGAAAGCTCTTCCTTTTCATCGATCTGCAAAAGAAGATAAAAGATTTTCAGTAGTTCGATATATCTTGGTAGACCTTCCAGAGTTACCATCTTCCTGAGGGTCAACCCCACCTTGTCGGTCATTTTCCCTCTGAACCACAATCCATTACCGGATGTTTTCAAAAGGGCAACAACATCATCTAGTTCCGGGATATTAAAAAAATTTGAAGTAATGATATTCTCATAGAAATGAGTAACAATACATTCAGGCTGGATGTTTTCAGAAGTCTCAGACACATCCCAGCAATGAGGAATGTTAGGACCCAGAAGGACAAGATCACCCGGGGCATAGCTGGAAATGCTGTTCCCGACTATTCGTTTTCCTGAACCTGAGAGAATAAAATTAAGTTCAAAATTCTTATGCGAATGAATTTTATGCGATCTGGGATCCATAGACATTTTCCTGGTTATAAAGGAATGTTCATGGGACACAAATATTTTTTCATAAATGATCTCCATAGCAGACTTTTTAACCTTTGATCACAAATTTACATGAATTTTCCTGAT
>CAXXWV010000002.1:0-202650 GCA_963676175.2 Bacteroidales bacterium | reverse complement strand
CGAGTGGTCCCAGAATCATCCCTCCGAGAATGAGAAGGACAAGGGTCCTGACTGCATTTTTACGGTAGTCTGTAAAACCGAAAGCTGCCATCAATCCCGCGAGTGTAGACAAAAGCATTGCAATAAACATGCAAAGCACATGGGGTATAAGAATAAATCCGGGTACACCGCCTTTAAAACGAATAATAACTGGGGAATCTTTGAAGAAGGTACGGCTCCCGTTTGAATCGGTTATCTCAATGTAGTATTCCACCTTTCCGGCTTCAGGTTGCTTTTGCACTTCAGCAAAAAAACCTTTTTCTTCAGAAATACCGAAAATTTTGTTCATAACCCACGAATGAACAGGGTAGACTTTGTATCGGAAATCAAATGACTGATACTCATCATTTGATTTAAAGCGTTTGTAATATATTTTTGCACTGACTGTTGTATCCGAAATAGCCAGCTTCACCTCTGATCTCTCATCCAGGGCAAGGCTTCTTACCAACCTGAGTTTATATGTTGTGCCATTGAGCGTAACAGGCATTTTCCGCGGATAGGTCGGTCCTGTTTGTCTCTGATAGATAGCTGCCGTTACAGTGATTATGAATGCCAGAGTCCATAGTAAGATCTTTTTCATAATGGGCTGTTTTTGTTTGAGTTGTCTGTCAGATAAAATTTCAGAGTTGTATGAGCAATACTTCTTTTTTACCATTCCTCAGAACCTCGACGCTGATCGTTTGTCCGTGTTTGAGCTGACTCAGTCGTGCCATATAGTCCTGAATATTGTTAACTGATTTACCGTTAATAGAAACTATTATATCTCCTTTTCTCATTCCACCCAGGGCAGCTGGTTTTCCGGGAGTTACCGCATCAGCTCTGAGGCCGTTTTTGATCACTCCTGCAAAATCGGGCATGATCCCAAGGCTTACTCCCTGACCGCGTCTGGATCTTACCGGTTCAGCTTTGGGGCCTGCTTCCCTGAACTCAAGTTTTGTGGGAGAATTGGCAATTTTCCCTGCAATATTGAACAGATCCATGGAAATCCTGACCATTCCTTCGTAATTTATTTTGTCCCACGTGTCGGATGGAGTATGATAATCGAGGTGCGCTCCTGTGAAAAAGAATAAAACCGGGATGTTTTTGAAATAAAAAGAGGAATGATCTGAAGGACCATAACCTTCATCAGAAAGCCTCAGTTTGATTATTGTGGTGTCGCATTCCGAATTTATAATATTTCTCATACCAGCAGCTGTTCCCACTCCGGAGATCTGCAATCCGGATGAGTCATTAAGCCTGCCTACCATATCAAAATTCATCATAAGATCAACCTTGGAAAGATCTATCCCCGGATCATCCGTAAAGTGTTTTGAGCCCAGCAGGCCTTCTTCCTCCCCGGAAAATGCAATACAGATAATGCTTCTTTTGTGACTTCCTTTTGTGCGTGAGAATTTTTCAGCCAGTTCAAGCATCATAGCCACGCCCGATGCGTTATCGTCGGCTCCGTGATGGACCCCAATTGTATCGGGTGCCCTGCTGGATGAACCCGGGCCACCCATTCCAAGATGATCGAAGTGAGCGCCTATTACAAGATATTCATTTTTCAGTTCGTCATCTTCCCCGGGAAGGAGCATAACAACATTCCTGGTGCTTGCAGTTTCCCTTACAATTCTGGAGGTGGCATTAATTTTTACACTTGTGCTGAAACTGCCCGGTTTCTTTTCAGTGTTTAATTTTTTCTCAAGCAATGCGATATTGTTACCACTTCCTGCAAGGATAGCATCTGCAACCTCTCGTTTAATTCTGAAGGCAGGTATTCCGACTGAAAATCCTTCAGTTCCGAGCTGATCGAAGGTATCCTGCTGGTCATAGGAAGGTCCTGATACCAGAAGGACTCCTGATGCTCCCAAATCCTTTGCCAGCAACGCTTTGTCTCTGTCGCCGCTGTATTTTAAATACGGACTTTTATTATTTTCAGCTTCAGGGTCTGCCCTGAGAATAAGGACCCATTTATCTTTAACATCCACAGCTCCATAATCATTCCATTTGAGATTGTCGGCATTAATATTGAAACCATAACCGGCAAATACCACCTCTGCAGCGAGGCTGCTGTCAGCGCTGTAAGAACATGGTAAAAAATCTTTTTCACAAACAAACTTTTTGCCATTGAAAGACAGTGAGTTATTAACTCCGGCAGCCAGCTTTTTTGTTACCCGGAACCTTTGGAATCCGTCTCCTGATAGTGGAATGAGTCCTGCTGAGCGAAATTCCTTACGGATATATTCAGCAGCAAGACTGTCACCTGTTGACCCGGTAAGCCTTCCTTTCAGAGAATCGGAAGAAAGGTAGCGGATATGGTCCTTCAGTTCCCCTACTGTGACTTCTTTTCTGATGCCTGAAGCGCCAAAAAACATCACCCCTGATAACACACAAAGGACTATAGCCGGCTTTATTGTTTTGAAATACCTGATCATACGTTATGTCTTGCTGCTGAAATTATAATGACTAATCTGTTCAGAAAAGTTTAATTGCTTCTTTTATCACTCCGACAGCTTCCCTAAGCTGTGCCTCTGTAATGACAAGGGGTGGTGCGAACCGAATGATATGCTGATGTGTAGGCTTGGCTATCAGTCCTTTATCCTTCATGGCAAGACAGACATCCCATGCTTCCTTCCCGTTTCTGGGTCTGATAACGACAGCATTAAGGAGGCCTTTTCCTCTCACGAGTTCAATCATGTCTGAATCTATTTTGCTTATCTCTTCACGGAAAATCTTTCCAAGCTTTTCAGCATTTTCAGCAAGTTTTTCTTCCTTGATAACAGTAAGAGCAGCAATTGCGACCTTGGCTGCAATAGGATTGCCTCCGAAGGTAGATCCATGTTCTCCTGGTTTGATGGTCAGCATAATCTCATCATCGGCAAGAACAGCTGAAACCGGGAGTGCACCTCCTGAGAGAGCTTTACCAAGGATAAGGATATCCGGTCGTACACCTTCATGGTCGCATGCAAGGAGTTTTCCAGTTCTGGCAATACCAGTCTGAACTTCATCGGCAATGAAGAGAACTTTTTTCGATTTACAAAGTTCATATGCCTTTCTGAGGTATCCCTCATCAGGTACATAAACGCCAGCCTCTCCCTGGATTGGTTCAACCAGGAATCCTGCAACATCAGGATCCTGCAGGGCTTTTTCGAGCGCGTTAATGTCATTGTAAGGTATGATAGTGAAGCCTGGGGTGAATGGACCATAATCATTTCTGGCGTCCGGATCTGTAGACATTGAAATAATGGAAATTGTCCTGCCATGGAAGTTCCCGTCACAGGCAATTATTTTTGCATTATTCTCTTTGATCCCTTTCACTTTATAGGCCCATTTGCGGCAGAGCTTAAGCGCTGTTTCATCAGCTTCAGCGCCAGAGTTCATCGGCAGTACCTTGTCATATTTGAAATACTTTGTGACGAATTCTTCATATTCACCCAGAACTGAATTATAGAACGCCCTTGATGTAAGTGTAAGTACTTTTGCCTGGTCGGTAAGTGCCTTTATAATTTTGGGGTGGCAATGGCCCTGGTTAACTGCTGAATATGCAGATAAAAAGTCAAAATATCGCTTCCCTTCAACATCCCAAACAAATGGCCCTTCACCTCTCTCCAGAACAACCGGCAGTGGGTGATAGTTATGTGCGCCGTACTTGTCCTCGCGATCAATGTAATCCTGTGTTTTCATTTTGTTGATTATTAGATATTTAAAAATCAGATAATTGTGTTTACAATCTTACGAAAGCTTTTTATAATTTCAAAATCAAATTTGTAGCGTAAAAAATGCATGTAAGCCTGATCTTTTCGCATGATCCAAACAGCAGGAAGAGCATAATTATGCATTTTCCGGCAACCCTCAATCTTGTTCCCGTTGACGGTCAAACAGGAACCGTAAATGATCTGTGACCGAAACACGATAATACCATCAAAAATGTCAGTTAGCTGGCACTTTCAGGGTAACAGGTCCGATCAATCCCGATGGGGCAAGCGGATCATCTTTTTTATAAAACCTGTGTGTTGTGAACGTAAACCGCTTTGATGGCCGCTGAGTTCCGTTTAAAAGCCATTCAGGCCATTTACCGTCCGTAACGCCATCCCATGGCTGATCCTCATCACCAATGAGTCTGTTGATCCACAGGTTTGCTACCTCAATTTCCAGTAAGTTATCTTTTCCCTTAAGCAGTCCTGAAACACTGACCATGAAAGGAGTTGTCCATATAACACCCATATCCCGGCCGTTAAGCTTCACCCTGCCCATGTTCATTAATTCACCTGCATCAAGCCAAATATCCTTACCCAGTTTTTCAGGATCACCAGAGGGAAGGTCAAATGATTTTTTATAAACAGCAGTTCCTGAATAATATTTGATCCCTTTCTCGGGCCTTTTCGACCAGTCACATAATTCATCAAAGACCACGGAAGCCGGGCCTCCCCAGGTCGTATCAAATGCAACAGTCCATTTACCGTTGAGTGTGAGGGCAATCTTCTTTTCTGAAAATTCAGAAGTTAAAGTTGTTTGGATATCACCATGATTACGATTATGGTAAAACACGATAAAACAGCTCTGATGTGGTTCAAGTCTTACAGAGACATCAGTAAGCCCTGAACTGTTTACAGAGGTTTTAACTGCACCGGTAACTCCATCGACAGCATTCCATATTTCAGCGTCACGGGAACCGTTCCTGAACCGGCAGTTGTCAGTAACAGTGTTCCCTGTTTTATTTGAGATGAAGTAGATATCACGATCAGCAAGACTTCGGTGCGTATATCTGAAGTTTCCTGATGAAGTAAAGTCAGGTTTGAATCCGGCTTTTTCAAGGAATGGAACAATTGTCTGGTAATCAGGGTATAGATTCAGGGAGTCCTTCACAAGTGAATAAATATTTGTTTTCTCCTTCAGTTTGTGTCCATAATAGATTTTACCCGAGCCGAAATTTCTTTCGGATATTTCCCCGGGCAGGTTATTGCCTCCCCAGATAAGGTTTACCAGGTTCTTCACTTCTGTGTCACATGAAGGATAGCCTGACAGTGACGGGGATTTGTCAGGAGGGTTACCTACCACTGTTGCACCGGCCTTTATCAGGTCGCCGATCTTCCTGACCAGCGCTGGAGTCATAGTTTCAACATCGGGCAGTACGAGGATATGGTAAGCTGAACCTCCAGGGAAGACAATTGCATTGTCTTTTACAGAGGCATTTTTTATCAGGTTTACAGGTGAGCAGCCGTCGAAAGCGAATCCTTTTTTATTTGGGAGAGTATCTGTGCCTTCCATGGCTGACCGGGGTGGGAGGAAGACCTGAGGAGCGCCTTCGGGAGTAAGGTAGAGGATGTCGGAGACACTCTTTCCCTGAGACAAAACAAACTGGCATCTTGTGACATACTTATGGTATGCATCTGCCATTGTCCACCATGTCTGGCCTCTGTCCCAGTGCACACCGTATGGTCCCATTGTCATTCCCGGCCGGTATTTGTCAGGCAGAGGTTTATGTGCAAACGTATGATAGAAGAACCTGTTAATTCCGATACAAAATGCCCAGTCTCCCTGGTCTTTCATTCTGCCGGGGTACTGTTTCCATGCTTCAGGAGAATCAGCCGTGAAGGATTCCGCGCCAACGACGGGCAGACTGTTGACATGTGCTATTGAGGTGGCTTCCAGACAACTGAAAGCGGAATTAAAACCGAGACCCCTGCTCCAGAATTCGCACATCGGAATATCTGCAACACCGCCAAGGTCGAGATCGGCGGAGGGGTTCATATCATATGGTTCGACAGAAAGTCTGAAGCCGTCTCTTCTTCCTAGTTTTTTAAACTGACCGGCATGATATTCGACAATAAGCTCACTTGCTGTTTGCCGGAGATCCCAGAGGAATCTTTCACTTGGTTCCAGGCTGCCAACTATTCTTCCTGAGTAGACAGGAAGCCATGGCAAAGGGTCATAACCACGACGTTTTTGAAACTCCTCCCTGAAATGAGGGCTCCAGTTTTGTGCGCCCATTTCCCAGCTGTCGATATGGATCATGGTCCATCCTCCACCGTCAGGTATGTGCGCCGGTTGAGCCTTTTTTACAAGTTTACCGATATATGCATTATAATGTGCATTGAATGACACGGTATCAAATTTATCTGCCTCAAAGCCAAGACCAGGGGCAGGAGCGGGCCGGGTAACAGCTCCGTTGTTTCTTTTGCCGAATCTCATGATTATCCATTTGCCTTCAGGGATCTGCCAGTCAATACTGCCATCTTTCCTGAACTTGTCTGTCAGATCAATTATTTTTGTCTGGTCGACCTGTGATCCGCTGATACCGTTAAATGTTGCAGGCATCGCGATAAACGGCAGTACTCCCGGAGCTGAAGTATACGGTGCTCTGTAATAAAAGGCTTTATTATCAATATCAGAAATTCTGAGATTAACGGAAGGAGCCGGGAATGCGAGAACTGCAACATCTTCATACCAGCCGTCCCTGAGCTTTTTCAGGTCAGGGGTGAGACTCTCCTCTCCGAAGAATGGGTGTTTGGGTTTCGGAACAGGAAGTATGCCTTTGAAATTTCCAGGTCCCGACACCAGGGTATCAGCGGAAACAAGATGCGACATCGATTGCTCCGGTGTCACCCATGGTCCGCCACTTCCGGCCCAGCCTGGGCCCGAACCCATAACCACTCTGATGCCAAGCCTTTCAGCTTCCTTTATTGCATGCCGGTAAAGATCCTGCCATTCATCGCTCAGGAGATTGATCTTTCCTCTTGGAATGCCAACATTCACTTCAAGAAACAGAACATAGCCGATACCGGCTTTTTTCATGGATTCAAGATCCTCGGTCATAGCCTGCTTGTTCAGGTTGCCATCCATGAAGTACCAGTATACTCCAGGTCGGGCAGAGTCGGGAGGATTGATAAAACCCTGTTTCAGATGATCTGTTACCGGAACAGTCGTACAGGAAGTCATAAATAACAGGAGCATTGAGATGAACAATACTCCGGCAAAACGATAATTAGTCTTCATATGTATCAAGGTCAGGTCTTAGTTTTCTTGTTCTTTCAACAGATTGTTCGTGTCTCCATTTATCTATCTCCGCCGTATTTCCGGAAAGCAGGACAGGCGGAACTTTCCAGCCCATAAACTCAGAAGGGCGTGTATATACCGGAGGAGCAAGGAGATCGTCCTGAAAGGAATCTGATAGTGCTGATTGTTCATCTGACATTGCCCCGGGAATAAGTCTTACAATTGCATCAGTGATGGCGGCTGCGGGAATTTCCCCTCCTGAAAGCACATAATCTCCTATTGATATTTCCCTTGTTACCAGATGATCGCGTACGCGCTGATCGATTCCTTTATAATGGCCTGCAAGTATCAGAATATTGTCTTTCATCGACAGCATGTTCGCCATTTTTTGCGTGAACTGTTCTCCGTCAGGCGAGGTATAGATTATTTCATCATATACTCTTTCACTCTTTAGTTTACTGATTGCTTTGAAAACAGGTTCAATCATCATTACCATGCCGGCACCACCACCGAAAGCATAATCATCGACGCTTTTATACTTATCTGAGGCAAAATCCCTGAGATTGATGACATTTATCTCAACCAGCTTTTTTTCCCTGGCCCTTTTTACAATTGAATAATTTAACGGGCTTTCAAGCAATTCAGGAAGGACTGTAAGGATATCGATTCTCATCAAGGCTGTTTTCGCGTAAATGTAATAAGAATAATAAATAGGTGCAACGCGAGGTTTCAGCGGTTATATGCCAGGGGCTTAGGTATTGAAGATATTTTCTGATCAGCAGATGTCAAAAAAATAAATAATTAACTTCGCAGAATCATTTATAGCACCAAAATAACTTCTATCTCGTAACTCATAACATCTCGAAAATGGATTGTCGTCCCGGTTGCGGAGCCTGCTGCATTGCATTATCTATTTCTTCTCATATTCCCGGGATGCCTGATGGAAAGGCGGTAGGGGAGAGATGCATACACTTACTGGAGGATTACAGGTGCTCCTTGTTCAACGATCCGTCGCGGCCCAAAGTTTGCGGTGATTTTAAAGCGGAGGCCGAGTTCTGCGGTTCCGACAGGGATGAAGCATTCAGGATACTTTATTCCCTGTCAGAATGATTCAACCGGATGTTTCGGAAATTTACCCTCTTCAGTATTAACTACAGCAAATTATGAAGATCTGGTGCAACTATCTTATTTCCCTGACTGATAGACAATCTTACCCCCGGTGATAGTATAGTCGATCTTTGTTTTCATGATCTCCTTTTCAGGAATGGTCAGCAGGTCTTTGTCAGTAATGACGATATCGGCCAGATAACCTTTTCTTATCATACCCTTTCTGTCGTCCATGAACTGAGCGTATGCCGAGCCCAGGGTATAGTATCTGATCGCGTCAGTCATTGATATTTTTTGTTCCGGATACCAGCCTTCACCCTCTTCACCTAATCTGTCTTTCCTGGTAACAGATGCATACAGGCCCTCCATCGGATTCAATGGTTCAACCTGGTAATCTGTTCCAAATGCAAGAATGGCTCCGGCATCCGCAAGACTTTTCCATGCATATGCTCCCCTGGCTCTTTCCGCGCCCATCCTTTTGACGCAGAATTTTTTGTCGGAAATGCAATGTGTGGGCTGCATGGAGGCTATCACACCCAAACCAGCGAATCTGGGTATATCTGAAGGCTGCAGTGTTTGTGCATGTTCATCCCTGTGTCTGCTGTCGCGTTTTCCATTGATTTTCATAGCTTTTTCAAAGGCGTTCAGTGTCCAGTTGTTTCCCTTATCGCCAATCGAATGGACACCAATCTGGAAGCCCATTTTATCGGCAGAGATAACCATGTTTTCAAATTCTTCGTACGGCATCATTGATAGTCCGCATGATTTGGGATTATCAGAGAAAGGCTCGAACATAAGTGCCGTTCCTGAACCGATTGTGCCGTCAATGAAGCATTTCAGATAACCGAACCTGATCCAGTTCCCGGTCCTCGGATACGCTTTAATCAGGAGAGAATATTCCTTAAGTTTAGAAGTATCACCGGTGAGTGGCTCTCCGATATCTATCCTGCTCGTGAGAAAGCCTTCATGCTGAAGTCTTACATATGCATCAAAATCCGCGGCTCCAGGCACCTGCAGGCTTGTAACTCCCAGTTCACGCGCTTCCTTCAGGGCAATGAGATAACCCTGCCAGGTCCTTGCATCTTCTTCTTCCTTCGTTCTTGCCGGTTTTATTTCACCAGAGACCACCAGACCTTCTGCATTCTCTTTCAATATCCCTGTTGGCTCACCGGTAACAGGATCTTTCTGTATTTCACCTCCGAAAGGATTCGGAGTGGATCTGGTAATTCCGGAAGCTTTCAGAACATACGAATTCACAAGAACCGAATGCCCGTCGGCCCTGCTGAGAATCACCGGATTGTCAGGAGAAACCTTGTCGATGAGTTCCCTGGTGGGCCATTTTTTGTCAATGAACATCTCATGTTCCCAATGTCCGCCTCTAATCAGTTCACCGGGTTTTGACCTGGCAACCTGTTCTTTTACCTTCCGTGTTATGACAGACGGATCAGTTGTATATCTTAGTTCTATATAATCCGGATCGAGAGGACCGAAATGAACATGAGCGTCATTGAACCCTGGAATAACAAGCCTTCCTTTTGCATCTATTACTGTGGTTGTCCCTCTGACTATCAACCGGGAGATTTGTTCGTTGGTCCCGACGGAAGTGATCATTTCGCCGCATATGGCAATGGCTTCCGCCGTAGGGTGATCTTTATCTATAGTAAGAACTTTCCCGTTCAGGATCACGAGGTCAGCTTTCTCTCTCTCTGAGCATGAACAGAGACATAGTATGTATATAATTGATAATAATGAGATTGTGTTTTTCATGATCTTAGTGTTTCGTGTGTTCAATATATATATTTATTTGGAATACAGTATATTGATCTGACATTATTCTTAATCGCGATAATGGAATGCTGATATGTACCTTCCTGTACTTTTAGGGAGAGAAACGTTGCAGGCCAATTTAAAACAGGTATTTTCGCAAAATAAAAACTGCATTATGAATATTGCATTGATAGGTTACGGAAGGATGGGGCATGAGATTGAAGCGATGGCTATCAGACGAGGACATAAGATCGGTTTGATAATCGATATTGACAATATGAATGATCTCTGCGGGGAGAAGCTTGCCGGGATAGATGTTGTGATTGAGTTTTCTTCACCCTCATCCGCCTTTGAGAATGTTATTAAATGCCTTGAGTTATCCGTGCCGGTAGTTTCAGGTACCACCGGTTGGTTGGATAACTATGAAAAGGCAGCATCCACCTGCAGAAGCAGGAATACTTCTTTTATTCATTCCTCGAATTTCAGTATAGGCGTGAATTTGTTGATGATGCTTAATGAGGAACTTGCCAGGCATATATCAAAATATGACGATTATACCGTATCGGTAGAAGAGATACATCATACAAAAAAGCTGGATGCTCCCAGCGGTACCGCGATTTCGCTTGTAAGAGGTATCCTGCAAGGACATTCTGGTTACAGGGGATGGTGTTTTGAAGATAATAAAGAGGATGGGATGATCCCGGTCCGTGCTGTCAGGGAAGGTGATGTTCCGGGAACTCATACGGTGACGTGGGAATCAGATGTTGACAGGATAATACTGAGGCATGAGGCCAGGAACAGGAAAGGCCTGGCTCTCGGTGCTGTTGTTGCTGCCGAGTATATTCATTCACGGAAAGGTGTTTTCACAATGAAGGAAATAATGGGATTCTGATAATTATTTTTACTTTTACCATGTCAATAATGTAATTATGAAGGAATTTTTGTCTAAAAAGTATACCAGGTTCGGTATTGCTGCTGTCATATATCTGCTCATTGTCATCTGGATTGGCAATTACTGGCTGTTGCTCGGGCTTGGGATCATTTACGATCTGTATATCACTGAAAAGGTGAACTGGACTTTCTGGAAGAAGCGTCATGGCAAAAACAGTACTTTTGTTGAATGGCTTGATGCTCTGATTTTTGCGGTAATAGCCGTTACGCTTATAAATATATTTCTGTTTCAGAATTACCGGATTCCAACTCCATCGATGGAAAAATCGCTGCTTGTCGGAGATCATCTTTTTGTGAGCAAACTTGCTTATGGTCCGAGGATGCCTAATACTCCGCTTGCCTTTCCTTTTACACAAAATACTATGCCACTGACTAAAGGACAGTCGTGGTCTAACCTTGTTCTCTGGAAATACAAAAGGCTTGTAGGTTGCGGCAGAGTAAAGAATAATGATCCTATAGTTTTCAATTTTCCCGCGGGCGATACAGTTGTATTGGAGGAGACAACTACAAGTTATTATGAAATTGTGAGGAGGAGCGCCAGGGATCTCAAGGCAAGGGATACTTACAGCGGCTCTCCGGCAAAGCCTGAAGGCTATTATATGAAGATAGCCCGTGATGAGATAAAGAGCAAATATACTATTATATTCAGACCGGTTGACCGGAGAGATAACTATGTAAAGAGATGCATTGGTATTCCTGGTGATTCACTTACTATTAAGGAAGGTGTTGTATATGTGAATGGCAAGGTTGTACCTGAGAATACCACGCAGCAGACCACCTATGTGGTCCAGACAAATGGTACAACAATTAATCCGAAGGCGTTCGAGAGACTGAACATATACAAATCGGACCAGTCAATGATTTCAGGTTCAGCCTATCTGTTGCCTCTCACAAAAGGCAATGCCGAAACGATCGGAAGGTTTTCCAATGTAACGGAGGTAGCTTCAGTTGTGGCCAGGAAAGGTGAATTCGCTCCGCATATTTTTCCGTACAGCGCTGTCTATGGATGGAATGAAGACAATTATGGTCCTATATGGATCCCGGCCAAAGGAGCGACTGTTAAGCTGGACACATCGAATTTATGCCTTTATGAAAGAATTATAGATGTTTATGAAGCCAATGACCTGAGAGTTGAAGGCGATAAGATCTATATAAATAATAAACCGGCAGACAGTTATACCTTCAAGATGGACTACTACTGGATGATGGGAGATAACAGGCATAATTCAGCCGACTCACGGTACTGGGGATTTGTTCCGGAAGATCATATTGTAGGAAAGCCCAAGTTCATCTGGCTGTCGCTCGACAAGGAAGCCAAAGGGTTAAAGAGCATCCGTTTCAACAGGATGTTCATGAAAGTAAGGTAATATACGGTTTAAACTATTAGAGTAAAAAATACCTGAATTCATATAAAAAAACAGGGTGTCTTTTCGGGACACCCTGTTTTTTTATGATAGCCTTAAGTTTATTTTACTTTTTCAACAATTGCCTTGAAGGCATCAGGATGATTCATTGCAAGATCTGCAAGAGTTTTTCTGTTAAGAGTGATTCCTTTTTTAGCAATCTTGCCAATGAACTCTGAATAGCTCATATCATATTGGCGAACACCTGCATTGATTCTCTGAATCCACAGAGCCCTGAAGGCGCCTTTCTTTTTTCTCCTGTCGCGGTATGCATAATTCAGGCCCTTGTCTAGGGTGTTTTTTGCTACCGTGAAGACATTTTTTCTTGAACCGAAGTTACCTTTTGTCTGCTTCAGGACCTTTTTTCTCCTGGTCCTTGACGCAACTGAATTAACTGATCTTGGCATAACTCATTTTTTTGAATGTCAGCGGTCCTTTTCGGACTCTTACCGGCTGAACAATCTGTTAATAATTAATTTACTTTATCAATACGTAATCTGCTTATTTAATCGCGAGCAACAGCTTAACATTTTTAAGATCTGTCTTGTGTACCTGACCCGCGTAAGTAAGATTTCTTTTACGCTTAGTTGATTTTTTAGTCAGGATGTGGCTCTTAAAAGCATGCTTACGTTTGATCTTTCCTGTTCCGGTGAGAGAAAATCTCTTCTTTGCACCCGGATTCGTCTTCATTTTTGGCATTTCTCTTTCTCGAATATATTTAAAAAACTACTTTTTCTTTTTAGGGGAGAAAGAAACGATCATTCTTTTACCCTCAAGTTTTGGAAGTTGTTCAACCTTTCCATACTCCTCCAGGTCATTTGCGAAACGCAGGAGTAATACTTCACCCTGCTCTTTGAACAAAATCGATCTGCCTTTGAAAAAGACATAAGCTCTGACCTTCGCCCCTTCATCCAGAAACCTGATTGCATGCTTCAGTTTGAAGTTATAATCATGGTCATCTGTATTCGGTCCGAAACGGATCTCTTTAACCACAACCTTTGAGGTCTTTGCCTTGATCTCCTTTTGTTTCTTTTTCTGCTGATAAAGGAACTTCTGGTAATCAACGATCCGGCATACCGGAGGGTCCGCATTGGGTGAGATTTCAACAAGATCAAGTTCCATACTGTCTGCCAGTCGGAGTGCATCCTGAATATTCATAACCTCTGGTGGTATTTCATCCCCGACCACTCTGACCACTTTTGCAGTGATCCTATGATTGATTTTGTGAGCCGGCTGGGCGATTCTCGCCGGGCTTCGCTTGATTGGTAAAGCTATGGTTCTTTCCTCCTTCTTTTGTTAGTACTCTGTAATCTATTGTGCATTATAATGCAATCTCTTTATTGATCTCCGAGTTAATAAAACTAACGAATTCTTCTACTTTCATACTTCCTTTATCACCCTCTCCCTGTTTACGGACAGCAATTGTTCCGTTCTCAACCTCTTTTTCGCCTATGATAAGAAGATAGGGAATCCTCTTTAATTCATTATCCCTTATCTTTTTACCAATTTTTTCACTGCGCTCGTCAATCAGTGTGCAAATATCGGAATTATTTAGAATTTCCAAAACTTTTAGTGCATAATCATTGAATTTTTCACTGATAGGAAGGATGACGGCTTTTTCAGGAGCAAGCCACAGAGGGAACTTTCCAATCGTATTTTCAATGAGCACGGCAACAAATCTTTCCATCGATCCGAAAATTGTACGGTGGATCATCACAGGCCTGTGCTTCTGGTTATCGCTTCCGTTGTAAACAAGATCGAATCTTTCGGGAAGGTTATAGTCGACCTGGATTGTTCCGAGCTGCCACTTTCTGCCTATGGCATCCTTAACCATAAAATCAAGCTTTGGTCCGTAAAATGCTGCTTCTCCCGTGACTACCGTTGTTTGGAGTCCCTTTTCAGCAGCAGCCTGAATGATATCTTGTTCTGCTCTTTCCCAGTTCTCATCCGAACCAATATACTTCTGTTTATTGTTCGGATCCCTGAGGGATACCTGAGCCGTAAAATCATTAAAATTAAGTATCCTGAAAATATACAGAATGAGATCTATGATCCCTTTGAACTCTTCTCTTAGCTGATCGGGCCTGCAGTACAGGTGAGCATCATCCTGGGTAAAACTCCTGACCCTGGTGAGACCATGAAGTTCCCCGCTCTGCTCATATCTGTATACTGTTCCGAATTCCGCCATCCTCAGAGGCAGGTCTTTATATGAATGCGGAGTAGCATTGTATATTTCGCAATGATGAGGGCAGTTCATCGGTTTTAGCATAAACTGCTCACCTTCCTGGGGAGTTGATATCGGCTGGAACGAGTCGGCTCCGTACTTCTCGAAATGGCCTGAGGTCTTGTAAAGATTTACATTGCCAATATGTGGTGTTGCAACTATTTTATAACCTCTTTTTCTTAAAACTCCGGTAAGAAAATTGATCAGATTCTGCCTTATGTCAGCACCTTTAGGCATCCAGAGAGGAAGGCCCATGCCGACCTTAGGCGAGAATGTGAAAAGTTCAAGCTCCCTGCCGATCTTCCTGTGATCCCTTTTCTTTGCTTCTTCAAGGAAGACCAGATATTCGTCGAGAAGTTTCTGTTTTGGAAAGGTTATGCCATAAATCCTGGTGAGCATTTTCCTCTTTTCGTTTCCCCTCCAGTAAGCACCGGCAACACTGATCAGCTTAATAGCTTTCATTGGTTCTGTCGATGGAAGATGAGGTCCGCGGCAGAGGTCGGTGAAATTTCCCTGAGTATATAGTGTTATAGTCCCATCAGTGAGTTCACTGATGAGTTCTGTCTTATATTCATCTCCTTTTTTGGTAAAAAGATCGAGAGCTTCTTTTTTACTCACGGAGCGTCTGCTGTAAACTTCATTTTTCGAAGCAAGTTCTTTCATCTTGTTCTCAATTGCAGGAAGATCAGATTCGGTAATTACTGCTTCCCCCGGGTCTACATCATAGTAAAATCCCTGTTCTATTGCCGGACCTATCCCGAATTTCATTCCAGGATACAGAGCTTCAAGCGCTTCTGCCATGAGGTGAGCTGAAGAATGCCAGAATGCATGTTTCCCTTCTTCATCTTCCCATTTATTGAGTTTCAAAGTGGCATCATTGTCAATAGGTCTTGACAGGTCCCATACTTCGCCGTTAACTGTGGCGCTATATACCTCTCTGGCAAGCCTTGGACTAATCTGTTCCGCAATTTCGAGACTGTTGATCCCCTTGTTATATTCCCTGATGGACCCATCTGGAAAAGTAATCTTTATCATATATCTTTGCTCTTTTTTACAGGAATGCAAAGGTAATTAATATTTTTGATTAATAGATGTTCATAGTGATCATACACTGGTTGTAATCTACTTAATATTGCTTAATTTTAACATTTCTGGAAGGAACTTAGAACGGTAAATAAATACTTAAAAACCATCAATATGAAGAAACTACTCCTCTTGACATTTATATTACCGGTACTGTTAGTATCATGTAAGAAAACTTATACTCCTGTGGCTGTGTTCCACACCGACACTGTTGAACCGGAAGTAGGACAGAGCGTGGTATTTGTAAATGATTCAAGAGATGCATCTGCTTTCAAATGGGATTTTGGTGATGGGTATATTTCAAATGATGTAAATCCTGTTCATTCTTTTAATTCAACCGGAACTTACGAGGTAAAGCTTACGGCAATTTCGAAAAACAGCATTGAAGACAAGGCTTCGCTTACTATCACTGTAACTGTTCCGACTCTTCTGGAAATAGAGGTTCTGGAATATTATGAGCAATACATTGTTCCTAACGCAAGCATTATCCTTTATCCTACTCTTGCCGACTGGGATAGCCAAACTAACAGTATTATTGAAGGCTTTACCGATCAGTACGGGATAGCTGTTTTTGCAGGACTGTCAAATTCCGATCACTATGTGGATGTATGGGAGCAAAACTATGATAATTATGCTCTGAGAGCGGAAGATCCTGAGTTTATACATGTCACTGAAGTGATACCGCATAAAATAAACAGGTTTACCGCCTATGTCGACTATGTTCAGCATGAAACAGGGGTATCAAAGGGAACCAGATCACATGTGATCAGGAAACTGGTCAGGAGAGAAGCTGGCGTTCAGTTGCAATCCATAGGGAGTACTGATGAGAACTGGCAGGAACTGTATAAGAAGAGTATTCATTGATTCATGAGGTTCTGTTATTTCTCCGATTGGAAAAGAACAGGTTCAGTGACTGAAATATTCAGGATATTGCTTACCCTGAATAATCCGGATTGATTTATTTCTTTCCTGTCAGGACATTATCCATTTCCTTTTTGATTATCCCGGTCCAGATGGTATACCCCTGCCTGTTCAAATGTAGTTTATCTTCAATGAACAGATCGGTCTTTGGTTTACCGTCCGATCCGATGTATGCAAAATCTGTATTAATGAAGTAGGTATTCGGGCTGTTTTCGCAGAGATGTTTTATTATATTGTTTGCCAGCCTTATTTTCTCCCATACTGCCCATCTTGATGCAGTTGGTGTTATTGCGATCCAGAACACGGGAGTGACAGGGTGTGATTTTCTGATTTCGTTGAGTGTATATCTGAACAGTCTGGCAACCTCCCCGGGTCTTTTATCATTTTTATTACCCGTTATATCGTTGGCTATATAAAGTACTATAGCGCGGCAGGGGTGGGGGGCAATAATACGGTCAGCATAAATTGCAAAATCGCTCAGACTTGCACCTCCGTAGCCTCTCCGGATCACGTGATAAGGCGCCATGTCATAGGCAATGGAATCCCATAGTCTTATACTCGAACTGCCGGCGAAAAGGATGGCATCACCTGGGTGTTGTTCTGCCTTATCGAGTTGTCCGAAAGCCTGAATATCTTTTTCCCATCCCAGTACTTCTGTTGTATTTTTGTATTTATCAATAGGAGAACATGACAACATTAATATTGCCAGTCCGGCGACAAGTATTTTTCGCATAGCGTCTGCAATTTATTTTGAAAATTAAAAATAGCTGAAATTGTCGGAATAGGAGCGAGTCATATTTTAGGAAATTCAATTTTTTACTTGGTTTTGCAATTATTTTATTATAAAAAACAGTTAGGTTTGTAAACGATAAAGAAAACACACACCTTTTTTAAAATAATCAAATGTCAAAAAGCCCGCTGTTTTATACAAAGCCGCTTGATCTCCTTCTTTATGAATCAAAGGAATCGGGGGGGCTTAAAAGATCACTAACCTCACTTAATTTAACGACTCTTGGCATTGGCGCCATAATCGGAGCAGGAATCTTTGTACTTACCGGGCAGGCTGCGGCACAGTATGCCGGTCCGGCTATTGTCCTTTCCTTTGTTATTTCTGGTCTGGCTTGCGGTTTTGCCGGCTTATGCTATGCTGAGTTTGCTTCCATGATTCCGATTGCAGGAAGCGCTTATACTTATGCTTATGCAACTCTCGGGGAGTTTCTTGCCTGGATCATTGGCTGGGACCTTATTCTGGAATATCTTTTTGCTGCATCAACAGTAGCTGTAGGCTGGTCAGGCTATGTGGTAAGTTTCCTGAAGGATCTTAACATCTTCATTCCTCCTCAGTTTACCGGTGCTTCCGGATCAGTAATGATAGATGTGCCCAACATGGGATGGAAACCGTTGTCAGATGCTCTGGTAAAGACTCTTTCAGCATCAGGAATTCAAGCTGATTCCCTCACACATGTCACCTGCATTTTAAATATCCCCGCGATGTTCATTGTTGCGCTTCTGACAACACTTCTGATCATCGGTATACGGGAATCTGCCAACTTCAATAATATCATGGTGATAACCAAAGTTTCGGTGATCATAATGTTCATCGGAATCGGTTTCATGTTTGTTAAATCTGCTAACTGGCATCCATTTATTCCGGAGAATAAAGTTGAAGCAGCGCCTATCTCTCAATATGGATCATTTATGGCCTGGTTAAAAGCTTATTCGGCGGAATTTGGAAAATACGGGATCAGTGGTATTCTGAGAGGAGCGGGTGTGATTTTCTTCGCCTATATCGGGTTTGATGCTGTTTCGACCGCTGCTCAGGAAGCGAAAAATCCTCAACGTGATATGCCTATTGGTATACTTGGTTCTCTTGGTGTTTCTACAATTCTTTATATTCTGGTTGCTATTGTTCTCACAGGGATAGTAAGCTATACCACACTCAACGTAGCAGATCCTGTCGCAGTTGGAGTTGACGCTATGGGCAAAGGGATGTTCTGGCTACGGCCAATTGTGAAGATTGCGGCCATTGCCGGACTGAGCTCTGTAATTCTGGTGATGCTTCTCGGGCAGCCCAGGATCTTTTTCTCAATGTCAAAGGATGGTTTGCTTCCTCCGGTATTCTCCACGATTCACCCTAAATTCAAAACTCCATATGTCAGTACCGTTATTACCGGTACTGTGGCGATGATAATTTCAGGAATTCTTCCCATAAGCATCCTTGGAGAGCTTGTTTCAATCGGAACCTTGCTGGCTTTCATAATTGTCTGCATCAGCATTATTATTCTGAGGAAATCGCGGCCGGATATTCACAGGCCTTTCAGAACACCATGGGTACCTGTCGTTCCTATTCTGGGCGCTTCGATCTGTTTTATTCAGATGGCATCACTTCCTCTTGATACATGGCTCAGGCTTATCATCTGGATGGCGATAGGTTTTGCCATATATTTCTTTTATGGGACAAAGCATAGTAAGATACGACAGTCAAGAAATTCATAAATCGGTTTATTGCTGAACCGGTTTTTATGCCTTACAAAAAAGACCACTGATTTTCATCGGTGGTCTTTTTTTTATTCTGCAAAACAGATCGGGTAATATCAGACATTAAGGTCATCGGAGAATACTGAGGCAGGAAGGTTCCTAAGGTTATACCTGGAGGCCATAGCTTCCCCATATGCACCGGCCGACCGGATAGCAATGAAATCGCCCCTTTCCGTTTCCGGAAGTTCAATAAACTTCCCGAATACGTCGGATGATTCACACACCGGTCCTACAACATCGTATCTGTAAATATGCCCTTTTGATGAAAGATTTTCTATTTTATGATGTGCCTGGTACAGTGCCGGTCTGATGAGATCGGTCATTCCGGCATCGATGATTGCGAATACGGTATTGCTGCCATTCTTGATGAAAAGCACCCTGGATATAAGGCTGCCGCACTGTCCGATGATGGCCCTCCCTGGTTCCATATGAAGTTTTTGTCCCGGCCTGAGATTTACGAATTCATTAATCATGGTAAAATATTCCTCGAACAGCGGCATTTTTTCAGGATTTTCATAATCGATCCCGAGCCCGCCTCCAACATTGATCGTATGCAGTTCAATGCCGTGTGAAATGAACCATTCCTGTAATTCGTTGATCCTTGAGCAGAGGCTTTTAAAAACCGACATTCTGGAGATTTGGGATCCCACATGAAAATGTATGCCAGTAAGTTTTATATTTCTGAGCTTTGAAATTTTCATTATTACCTCATCCAATTCCCATGTATTGATACCGAATTTACTTTCTTCAATACCGGTAGTTATGTACTTATGAGTATGAGCCTCAATATATGGATTGATTCTCAGTGCAATAGTAGCTGTTTTATTCAGATTTGAGGCTATCTGGTTAATTACTTCTATTTCCGGGATAGATTCACAGTTGAAGCAGGAAATGTCACTTTTCAGGGCGAATGCAATTTCCTTATCCGTTTTACCAACTCCTGCATAGACAATACCTGCATGGTCAAACCCGGCTTCCAGAGCCGCTGCTATCTCGTTGCCGCTTACACAGTCGGCTCCTATTCCGTAGGATGCAATAAGCTTTAAAATCCTTGGATTTGAATTGGCTTTCAGGGCATAGTGAGCAATGAAACCGGAATTATCCAGTTCTTTTCTTATTTTGTCGAGACCGGTCCGGAGCATATCGAGATCATAGTAGTAGAATGGGGTCTCAATTTCCCTGAACCTGCCTGTAATTGAATCACTGATCATTATTATGTTTAAAAAGATGTTCGCTTAATAATCTTAACGCCTGTATTTTATTCTTTGTATCAATAAGGAGGGAGAGGCTGTTGGGACTTCCTCCATATGATATCATCTTCAATGGAATGGTATTCAGAGCTTCGAAGATTTCCGGAGCTGATCCTGTCTTTTCAGTTCTGAAATCACCAACCACGCAGATGATTGAGAGATCCTTTTCGATTTCCACCGTTCCGAGTTCATTAAGATCATGAATTATCTGATCAATGAATTCAGAATTGTCTATAGTAATTGAAACTGATACTTCCGATGTTGTGATCATATCTATCGGTGTCCTGTAGGCTTCGAATATTTCAAAAACCTTCCTCAGAAAACCATAGGCCATCAGCATCCTGTCTGATTTGATCCTGATTGCAGAAATACCATCTTTTGCCGCGACAGCTTTGTAGTCTGCCCAGTCGCATTTTGCTGTGAGCAGAGTGCCCGGATCATCTGGATCCATAGTGTTTTTTAATCTTACCGGTATGTTTTTCCCGCGGGCAGGATTAACACTGGAAGGATGTAATATTTTAGCGCCGAAATATGCCAGTTCAGCAGCCTCATCAAACGATAATTCCCTGATAACTTCAGTGTTCTCCACAAATCTGGGATCATTGTTATGGAAACCGTTAATGTCGGTCCATATCTGTATTTCAGTTACTTTGAGCGCTGCTCCTATCAGAGAGGCAGAAAAGTCACTGCCGCCTCTTTTAAGGTTGTCAATTTCGCCATAAGCGTTACGGCAGATGAACCCCTGAGTGATAATAATATTCTCTCCGGGATATTTCTTCAGCTCCCTGCGCAGGTTCTCCTTAATATAAAATTCATCGGGTTCACCATCCTTGTCTATCCTCATGAAACAAAGCGCCGGCAGAAGAACGGACTTAATGTTCCTCTCCTGAAGAAGGATATGGAACAGTGATGTTGACAACAATTCACCCTGGGCAAGAATAGCTTTCTCCTGAAGTTTGGTGAAAACCCTGAGTGTAAAATTCCTTACATACTCAAAATGCGAGTCTATAAGCTCATGTCCAGATTTCCTGAATTCCTCACTCGAGTAGAGCTCGTCTACAACCTTGTGGTATTTTGTCCTGAGGTCTTCGTTTTTTTGCGAAGCCTCATCAACTTTACCTGCATGCAGGAGATCCGCGATCTCGACAAGGTTGTTAGTTGTTCCTGACATGGCAGACAGGACAACAATTTTCTTATCACCATCATTTACCAGCGGTATCAGAGCCCTCATCCTGTCGGGATTTCCAACCGATGTACCGCCAAACTTCATTATTTTCATATCCTTTCCTGATTATAAAAAAAAACCTGCTTTTATTTGCAGGTCTGTACTTGTGTTTTATTGCTATTATTGGACAAATGCAGTTACAGACCTGTATAACAGATGCTTAATACATTTAATAAGTTTTTTCAGCTGTTCGTTCATAATTTTTAAATCAGGGAGCAAAAATATATTTTTAATTAATACGGAACATGAATGAAATTGTTTTTTTACAATTCTTTAATTAAGACCATGCTTCCTATTAAGATTTTATAATCAGAATGTGGAAAGAATCTGTCTTCAATTCATGTAATGAAAATTCAGCTATCAGGGCGGCATGACTGTTTAAATATGTGATACGATAGTGTGATCTTGACCTGGAAGATCAAGTCTTTTTACTTTTTTGTACAAAGGAGGTTTTGTTTTGAAAAAATTATTATTTTTGCGCCGCTGTCAAGTATACCTGTACAGTAGTTCTTTTACAGAAAATGCCCAGATGGCGAAATTGGTAGACGCGCTAGTTTCAGGGACTAGTGTCAGCAATGATGTGCAGGTTCGAGTCCTGTTCTGGGCACATTAAAGACAAAAGACAAAAGGATAAAGACAAAAGGAGTAAATTGTGAGCATTTACTTTAATCTTTTTAACTTTTATCTTTTATCTTTGAAACTCTGCCCAGATGGTGAAATTGGTAGACACGCCAGCTTGAGGGGCTGGTGCTCGCAAGGGTGTGCAAGTTCGAGTCTTGTTCTGGGCACCCCAAGTTATAAGTAGTTAAAAAAGCGCTTAAGTATGATCTCAAGCGCTTTTTTTATGTTCTTTCCTGATTATTGGATCCTTTGTCGGATAACGATTTTCATGATCTTCTTTTGCTGCACCGATCTCATTATTTATCCAAACAGTTTTTTACTTTAAATACCCATGCATACTGGCATGGATTGTCTGCGGGCGTAATCAATGGCGGTGTAATGGCAATTTTGTTTTTTGAGACAGTATATTTCACCTTGCCATTGTATCCAAGCATTGTAACAGCCTCAGCCTTACCTATGCCTTCAACTTCAACAGTTTTATTCTGCCAGTTGGTAACAATAACATATAAATCGGAACCTTTTTTTGTGAAATATTTGGTTGTCGCAGAAGTAATAGCTGGGGCTTTGTCCCATTTGCGTGTAGAATAAATAGCTTCTCCATTAACCTTCAGCCAGGCGCCCATATCAGCCAGGCGTTGTTGCATTATAACAGGAATGCGGCCATCGGCTGTTGGTCCGATATTTAATAAGAGATTACCCCCCCGGGCCACTTTGTTTATAAGTATATGCACCAGTTCTTCAGATGTCGAATAATCTTCAAGCACTTCATTACGGTTGTAACCGAATGAACCTGCAATGCCACGACACTCTTCCCATGGATGATCGAATTTTACACCTTCTGCATTGGTCTGATCTACCAGATCATATTCAGTCGTATAAAATCCACCATGTTTACTTCTGGTTTCTTTTCCCCAGCGGTCGTTAACAACAACGGTGCTTTTTACAGGCGATTCATTATACAGCCAGGCAAGAAACTGGGTGCTTTTCCATGCTTCGCTCGGTTGGTCCCATTCACCGTCAGTCCAAAAGACATCAGGTTGGTAACGTGTAACCAGATCTTTCATTTGCGGAATCATATGATCATCCACGTATTTCTCCAGGTTTTCTTTATATAAAGGATTAAACCATTCATAAAGTGAATAATAAAATCCCATATGGAGTCCATTTGCCTTCACGGAATTGGTCAGATCTCCGCATAAATCGCGGTGCGGACCAACATCAACCGAGTTCCAGTTCCAGCTTTGACTTGAAGGCCATAATGCGAATCCTTCATGATGCTTTGAAGTAAGAACAACATATTTGGCTCCGGCTTCTTTGAAACGTTCCGCCCATTCGTCAGGCTGAAAAAGTTCTGCCTTGAACTCGTTTGCAAAATCCTGATATTTAAGATTTTCGCCATAAAGCCGCTTGTGAAAATCAATAAAGAACTTCTGAGTAGTTGATGGACTTGCCAATCGGCTCCAATACCATTCTGCATAGCGCTCATAAATTCCAACTTTATCACGGGTTGACGGACTGTAAGCCGGTACTGAATATAATCCCCAGTGGATAAAGATACCGAACTTTGCATCCTCAAACCAGGTGGGAACCGGGCGGCTGTCGATCGACTCCCATGTAGCCTTGTAGGTATTCTGAGAGTAACTGCCAACAGTACCCATCAGTAATAGTGTTAAGAAGAGAATTGATGTTTTTTTCATATGTTCCTGTTTTGCAATAATATAATTGAAATATGTTTATTCTATGGATTCTTACATCAGTTTAATATCGATATCTTTTGAGGAACTTTCTGTAAGCATCTCAAATATATCATTTTCACCGTTACAATGGATGGCCTGACTTATTTATAATAATTCCGGCGCGCCATTTATTGCAGGTTCAAATGCGCTTAGTAGAGTGATGCGTTTTTACTGATCTTTAACCTAAACCTGAAGAATGCTATTTTGATTCAGCTGACTTTCTCCAGTATTGATCTGCAAATGAAGTCTCTTCTTAAAGTGAACTTATTTTTATCGCAGTTCATTCTTTTAAGGCGTTTTTTGATTGAACCAGCAGCAAATTTCAGCTCCTCCATGGCCAAAGCAGGAGTTACTTCGTTCAATACATATAAAGTATAGTAATAAGGAAATCCATTCCAGGAACCGTTATTGTTGCGGGATTGTTTTAAGAAGCCAAGTCCTGCCAACAGCATTTGGACATTGTTGTTTAATCCACCAGCCGACAAATTTAACCATAACGAACAAGAACATGTTTTACAGCAATAAGTTCCAAATGTTTCTCCCTGTCTGTTCATATACTCGTTAATCCGTATTTGTAATCCTTCATCAGCTTGGCGGATAGTTGTTTTAACATCATTTTCCCGGGTGTTCAATCCCAGTAATATCCTGCTGGCTTCTTCTCCAATTATATGACATTTGCCGGCTTTGCTTTTTACTTTTTCTCCGGTGAACAATACCAGATCGCGGGATAGATCATGATGGGTTGGAGCAAAAGTGTTGGCATAAGCGTGGGGTAAATAATGTTGGTTAGCAATGAACCTGGATATTTCTGTTTTTTCAGGTGCTTCAATATCGAGTCCAAAGAGCAAAGCTTCAGAAACATTATCGATGGTATTCGCGAGGCTGGTCTTGTCAAGGTAATTCATGTGTTTTTCATTTGCGTTATGTTCATTGTTCAGACTTATTCATATCTGAGGGCCTCCACTGGATTTCGTGCTGCTGCATTCCAGCTTTGCCAACTTACTGTGAGTAATGCAATTCCAAGAGTCAAAATACCTGATAAAGCAAAAATCCACCAACTCAGGTCGGTTTTATAAACAAAGTTTTTAAGCCAGAGATTCATGGCATACCACGAAATTGGCGTAGCTATTACAAAGGCAATAGTTATCCATCTCACAAAATCGTGGTTAAGCATAACCATAACTTCGGAAATTTTTGCACCGTTAACTTTACGGATGCCTATTTCTTTTACCCTGCAACTGATTCTGAAAAGTACCAGTCCCACCAGTCCGATGCAGGAAATGATTATATTAATAATCGAAAATATAACCGACAATTTTGAGAACTGGATTTCTTTCTTGTAATAACCCGCAATCCGTTCGTCAGCAAAAGAATAGTGTAAGGGGCTGTCAGGTTTTATTTTTTTGAACATATTTTTGATATGCTGAACAGCGCCTCTGACATCACCTGAAGAAAGTTTAATGTTGGCTATCCAGATTGCCTCCTCCGGATTACATACGAAAGCTACCGGTTGGATGTTTTTATGAACCGATTCAAAATTGAAATCTTCGACCACGCCCACAATGGGATGGTCGTTTATTTTTTCGTTGAGAGGATCTTTCATCTCAAATGCTTTGACTGTTGCCTGGTTGATAATATATGCCTGTGATGTAAAATCGGTCTTCATGTTAAAGCTGAAATCTCGTCCTTCAACAATGTGGTATCCCATTGTTTTAATGTAATCAGGATCGGTTGGGATCCTTCGGTAAAGAGCTTTTATGCCATTTAACTCTGCATAGTCCCCGCGGCGGACATCGCCAAATAAGCCAGCCGAGTACGAAATGCTTTGTATGCGGGGATCAGAAATCAAATCTTCTTTCAATGATTTGGCCTGAGATTCGGTCAGATTCATCGACTTCATATCAACATAAACCAGCAAGTCCTTGTTGAATCCAAGGTTTTTGTGATTGATGTAAAAAACCTGTTTTTCGATGGTTAGTGCAGCAACAATGAAAACGATAGTAATGAAGAACTGGAGGATAATCAATGAATTATTGGTCAGGTTTGAATAACCTTTGTTAGAATGCTTACTGTTAATTACTGCGACTGAATGCAACCTTATAAAATACCGGGCAGGTATTATGCCTGACAACAAAGCAACAACAAGAGTGAGAAGAGCGACTAAAAAAAACAGTTTGCCGGCGGCAATGGACGAAAAACTATAATTTACTAAAAGGATATTCTGAAACGGTTCTTTGATAAAGGCGATGATCAGGGCAGCCAGAGCGATGGAAACTGAAAAAAATATAAGTGTTTCAACAATTGAAAAGGAAACTATCTGATTAGTTTTTGCTCCCAGCAATTTTCTGATCCCAAGGTTGAACAAGTTATTCCGGGTTATGGCTGAATTAAGGTTGATGTAGTTTACAATACTGATTATCAATAGCCCGATGGCGATCGACAGCAGGAGGATTACCATCGAGGCATCACCTTTATTGATCCAGCGGTCGCGGGCATTTTTATCAAAGTAAATATTCTTCTGGGATTGAAGTTTAAAATCCTGTTCATAATCTTTGTTTTTCATAAATGCAGTGATCTTGCTTTCAATAGCCGGGACATTTATGTTTTTCTTGAACAAGATGTAAGTATGAAAAGATGCGTTATCTCTGATTGTAAGTACATTGGAAGGCTTTTCGGGGTTTCCTTCCCAAAGGTAGGCCAACACCGGAAACGGAAGTATGGCATCAACACTGAAAGATGAGTTTTCGGGAAGGTCATCCATTACTCCCGTAACCACAAAATTACAGAGGTTGTTATAACGGAGAGTCTGACCAATCGGGTCAATCTCCTTAAAAATCCTTTTGGCAACGCTCTTTGTCAATACTATTGAAAATGGATTTTTAAGCGCCTCTTTTTCATTTCCTGCAATCAGGTGGAAATCAAAAATCTGAAAGGCTGTCGAGTCAAAACACATGTCGTACTTAATGTCGAAGATGTTTTCCCCGAATTTATAATACCCGCCGTCGTTATGCCTTACCCGTGTTACTGCCTCAATTTCCGGAAATGCATCTTTTAACTCGCCGGCTAATAAAGGTTGTGTAAATGCACAACCATCTTTGCTGTCAACCACCCGATATATCCGATCTTTGTTCCGGTGAAAACTATCCACATTATATTCGTTCCATGAATACAAAAACAACAGCGACGACAGTGCGAAAGCGGTGGACAGGCCTGCAATATTGATGATCGTATAGATCCTGTACTTGATTGCCTTCCGGTAAATTGAACTGAAAAGTTTTTCCATAGTTTTCGACATTCTTGTTTTCTTTAATTTGATTCATTTTGGTTTCAAGATAGTTGTATCTGCAAATCAGGTAATTATTATTCCTCTGTTCATTATTCTTTCCTCAACTATTCAACCCGATTCATTATGGCTGCGTTCCCTCTCTGGCAGTTTTCAGAACATAATGCATCAGACAAAAAATATATGTTAACAGGATTATACTTATTGCCAGAATCATACCAAAAATCTAATCTGCTCATCATTAGGTATTAGCATTTTTGAATGCTAAACAATTGTCAAACTAATTCACAGAGCACCGTATAATTATTTTACGTATTACAGGAGCTGAGATAAAACGCGATAGTATGTTTATCCGTTTTAACCGGGTATTGTTATCCCAGGCAAAGCCTAATTCCGGCTGCCTTTGCCATTCATATCAGGCATGAAAGGTTTACCTGCTTAATCAAAGGGGAAACTGATCTTCTTCAGCGATTTACTGGACATGGAAAAGTGAAGCGCAGGATAGCAGATTTTCCCGGGATTGGTTAAGCTGTTCATTACAGATCCCCGGGATGTGATCATATAGTTAAATTTATTCTGGTGTATAATATTCGGTTTCAGCGTTTTCTGATCACTGATCTTTTATATCCCTTAATGACAAGATTTACATCATCATTTGGGTTATAGTTTTGATTATCAGTATATATTACATCACCCGACTGGTTTTCCCATCTGTAATTCCATTCATTCGAACCTCGTTCTGTTTCACGTGTGAATGGATTTGTATAATCCTCCTGTCCGGTCAGGGTGAGATACATATCATTATTTATTTCGGCATTGATATGGGACCGGTGTTCAGTAATTTCACGATCGATGCGTTCAATTTCATGCTGAGTCTGAATTGCTATATTGCTGTTGATCTGCTGACCGCGTATCTCCCGGTTTATCCATTGAGGATTTAGTTTTACGGATTGCCCGATTATTGAAAAAACAGGGGCCATCTCTTCGAAGAGCTGCTTTTCAGCTCTGACGTACCACGTTTCCTTATTGCCCCATAATCCGGCGCCCTGCTGCCCAAAATCTTCTATTACACAAACCATTTTTTCCAGATACCTGGTGTTGTTTTCAGTATATTCCATTGTAACAATCGCAGCCTGATAATGAAATATGTATCCGGGTATCATTTTTGCCGACATCTGTGAATATTCATTGGCAAGTTCAGGGAGGGTCTGAACTCCGGTTATTTGAAGTGATATTGCATGCGGATGAGCAAATGGAATAGCGATAAATTTCACAAAATCAGCTGGATTCATGATCCTTGAAACTGTCATGCCATTGTAATTGCTGCCTTCAGGGAACATTGGAGCTGCCAGATTATTTCCATAGCGGCGTATATCAAAAAACCGGGTATCGGGCAACCATGCGAAGGATGCTTTGTTGTCCTGTGAAGCAAGTTTCATATAGAGTTTTGCTTCAATGGCGTTGCCGGCGCCGCCAGCCGCATTTGGATCAACCCTGGTGATTCCTCCGGAAATAGTCCATCCTTTTGGAAGAAGGAAGGTAAACGCATTCTCACCTGGTTCATTTACACGGTTAAATACCAAAGCCTCCCTGCCATACTGTGGTTGGTTGCCGGATGCATTATTGTTTTTTGCATCCGAGCAACTTCCTCCAGACAGCAGCAACATGATGTCAAATATGATCTGAATGCTACCAAAGATTTTCATGCTGCCTGTGAATGATATATATTGAAAAATATTAGCCCGTTTCTTTGTTTTATTCTCAGGGTCTCAGTTTTCTGATTTCATTAAATAAACATCTGTACCACCTCTCCATACTGGCTGAATTGAATCGAATGCAGCTTTATTCCCATAGTATCCTGTGGAATAAATGTACCCCAAATTATCTGGGATGAGGTCAGATACCACGGCGGTACCTGTCGGGGTATTTTTCTTAAACCACTTCACACTACCGTTATTATTGATTCCTGCCCAGAAACCATTCTCATAATTATTGGTCTGATAGGTATTATCCTGGATTATCGTATTTCCTGAAAAGTTACCAGCAAGGTAGATATTGTCATCGGCATCGGTTGTAATCCTGTAACCGGAACAATAATTCGCGTCAATCAGTACCTCTGTCCTGGATTGTTTGGTCCAGATCCAGTCACCGTTCTTATTCAGTTTTGACCAGAATGCATCCTTCCCCGATGAGCTCAGTATTGTTGATCCAACCGTGCCATCCTTGACAAAGTTGCCTGTTACGAAAATGTCACCTTGATTATTCCTGCAAATTGACTTGCCAAAGATTCCTCCGGTACTGCTCAGAGCTTTGCTTACCCAGCCGGTGACTCCATATTGGTTTATTCCGGCAACAAAGGTTGCTGCAACATTGGAGTTATTACTGAGAGAAACTCCACCCAGATCCTCGTCACCGAAAAAATACCCGACAATCAGAATATCTCCGTTTGTTCCGGGAGCAATATCGGTAATTGCCAGCAATGAGGAAGTTCCCTCTCTTTTAGCCCAAAGAAAGTTCCCTGCCTTATCAATTGCCGCCAGAAATGAATAGTACCCCTGGTTTTCCGCAGACAATTCAATATCATCAAACCATGCTTTGTAATAAAAAGTTCCCGTAAGGTAAATATCACCATTCGAACCCGCACAAATTGCAATACTATGGTCGGCATTTTGGTTTCCTCCTGCATTTTTAGCCCAGAGAAAATTACCCGATTTGTCCATTTTTGCAATAAAAATATCAGTTGAACCATTGTGAGAATTCAGGGTGGTCTGACCGAATTGGGCTTTCAGATCAAATATTCCTGTGAGGTAAATATTGTCTTCATCATCAATAGTAATTGAATTGTAGTATTCATTTGAGAACAGAGCTGTTCCTCCAAAACTCTTTACCCAGATGAAGTTTCCTTCAGGATCAACCTTCGCTGCATAGCTGTTGTTATCACCATTTGCCGTCATAGTAAAATCACCGAAAGTGGCAGTGCCATTGAAATATCCTGTCATATAAATATAGCCATGGGAGTCTACGGCAAGCTTTTGTCCGTATTCTGCAAATTTGCCTCCGGCTGTGCTCAACCAGATACAAGATCCCTTTCCATTCCGTGTTGGATCATCGTCGTCATTAATATCACCAGTCTCTTTTCGGTTACAGGTGAAGAGCATGATCACCATCAGGAATAAAATGTACTTTTCATATTTCATCGCTTGCAGGTTAATTATGTCGAGGGTTTAGTGAAGAATTATAGCCAGCTTTCTCAACATGAAACATGCAGGAGAATTAACACCAGTATGTATTCATATCCCAGGCTGTTATTGATCGCAAAACTATATGCCTAATATTATTTTACCTGAGAATCATTTCCTACAAAAACCATAAATCAACCCTACAAAAACACTCAGCAGTTATATTATTCATGTAATCAGGTAATTATGCGTGATCAAGATTTAATTGTGCATACTTGTATGGTATATTGTTGATTTATATATTTATGACAGGAAGACATTTGATCAGATTTTTATGTTCTATTTATGACAGGATCATTTATACCAGATATCCCTGGGGAGACAAAAAACAAGATTTTATTTATTTACTTACTTCTGGCTGTTTGCTTTTGTACGTCCTTTGGACAGAATCAGGAATCAGATACAGCTATGATTTCAGGATATATTCTGAGAGCGGGAAAGAGTAGCGCCGATTCATCATTTTATTATTCCGGACAAGCTGCTGAGCTTGCCGGAAAATTTCTGAAGGGTTCTCTAAAGGACGAAAAGGTCAGAAGACGTATCATAAGACTCTTAATATCAGCAGAGTTAAATTCCGGACTTCATTATTATCAGATTGTTGATTACGATAAGACACTTGAACATTACAACACTGCCTACAGGTGGGCCAAAGAGATAAATGAACCATTTTATTTGGCAGAGTGTCTATTCAATTTTGCTGAAGTAGATCTTGAGCAGAGTAAGTATTCACAGGCTATGACCCATTATTTCGGGGCTCTGCAGGAATACCAGCAAGCAGGCGATAAAACTGGCATTTATTGGTGCTATACGGGCATGGGAATCGCACAAAAGCAATGCGGCAATTTTAATGATGCAATTATTTGCTATGAAAAGGCTCTTTCAATCACAAGCGAAGAATCAATGAAAATTGAAGCAGCATATTGTTACAATAATCTAGGGAACGTGTACCGCAAACAGGGAAATTTCCCCAAAGCAATGGATTCGTTCGAAAAGGCTATCTCCTGCTTCATGGAGATGAAGGAAGAGCTTTCTGCATCAGATTGTCTGAATAATATTGGGAATCTTTATATGGATAATGGTGATCCTTTCAGAGCTCTGGATTATTACAACAGGTCAGTTCAAATCGAGGCTGTTCAAAAGGATAATTACCGGTTGGTGAGCAGGTATAAAAATCTGGCGGATGCCTACTTTACGCTGAAGGATTTTACCAATGCAACCCTGTTTCTTGATAAAGCCCTGAACCTGGCAGAAAAGACCAATGATAAGTTCCTGCTGGCGTCATGTTATTCGCAGGTGGGGAATATTCATGTACATAAGGGATCAGCAGAAACAGGCATCCTATACCTCAAAAAAGCTTCGGAGATGTTTGAGGCAATCGGTGCAAAAGCTGAACAGGCAGAAACACTTGTAGAGCTTGCTGCTGCCGAGCTATCTGCCGGCAGAATTGATGAATCAGTCAGACATGCAGGTACCGGCGAACAATTATCCCGGAGCATAGGCGCATTGAAAACACTGGCAAATGCAAATGAATGCCTTGCAAAAATATGGGAGCAAAAGGGGAATATCGGGAAATCTCTTCAATACCTCAAGAACGTTCTTCAGTTCAGGGACAGCATTTTTAGCGCCGAAAAGAACCGTTCAATTGAAGAGATTGAAGCCGGGTTTACACGTACAAAACTTGAATATGAAAATCAGATCCTTATTCAGAACAGTGAATTGCAGAAACAGGCATTGAAAATAAGGAATATAGCTTTGGTTTCAATAGCGCTGTGTTTTTTTCTTTTCCTTATTGTCTTCTGGTTGATAATTAAGCGACATCAGGATGCGAAATCACTGGCTTTAAAGGAGAAATCACTAAAACAGGCTGAAATAGTAAAGCTGAATGAGAATCTTTTGATCAAAGAACGGGAACTTACAACCAAGACGGTATATATTACCCAGAAGAACAGTTTGCTGAAGAATCTTATTGACGAGCTTGAAATAATGAGCGCAGAACCTGATACAATGAAAAACAGGATCGGGCATTTACAGAGGGAATTGAAAAAGGAGATTTCACCTGATTCATGGAAAGAGTTTGAGATTCAATTCAACGATGTTCATCCGGGTTTTCATGAACGGTTACTTGAGAGGTTCCATGATCTGACTCCGGCTGAACGGAGGCTCTGTTCCTTTTTGCGTCTCAATATGAACACCAGGGAAATCATATCTCTTACAGGACAGTCTTTTAAAAGCATAGAGGTTGCCAGGACCAGGATCAGGAAGAAATTGGGCATAAAACGGGAAGATAATCTGACAAATTTCATCCAGACAGTCTGAAGCTCTTTCAATACGTTAATAACGCAGAAACAGCAGATGAAAGGATCATTAGCCGATGCAGCGCTTTCTCATTGCAGCCTGTAAAGAAAATCTGTTGAGACTCGAGGATCTATATTCAAAAATAGCCGAATTGCCGGCAGGGTAGGGCTTTCATCATTTCGACCATATAAACCTGTAGTTAAATCTCCGGTTGGGAGCTGTATCTCCATGGGTACAGATAGAAACGGGATCGTTCAGATCACCAGGATTATCACTCCATTTAAAATCGAATGTGAATGAGTTCGATGATAGGCCAAGCAATGCACGCGGTATCGCTAATTCGAGCTTATTTCCTGTAAATCTGTAATTAAGATCGGCAATTTCTCTCCAATGGTTCCCTGATTTATCCGGATCAAATTTCATAAGTGTTGTAGTATTGCCGTTCTTTATATTTTTATTCACAATAAAGTCATAGCCGAACCACCCGGTATCAGGATTTTTATCGGCATCGATAAGCAGCAACATCCAGTTATTGTCTGAATATATGGATAATTTATTGCTGGTTTCTGCATAGAAAAACAGGTTTTTCTTATCCACAGCAACTTTCATGGTAATGAGATCATTTCGTCCTGAATTATCTGTATAATGCAAGCCGCCATACCCGTTATGGTCGCGGTGAACAATATCGCCTTTGGTATCCCGGTATTCAGTTTCAACTGAGTTCCAGTCATCAAAGTTTCCATCTGTTTTGATCTTTGAATATCCTTTCAACTCAGGTATCGGACGAATGCCTTTGTAACGGCGGATATTCTGAGCCATCTGCATATAATAGTTGTCTGTATAGCCGCCTTTCATGGGGCTCACTGTACGGTTGAACTCGGAATTATACTGGTCTACAAAATAGAACGGATTATTGCGTCCCAGCCAGGGGAAGGTTCCACCTCCATCAGGCTGATATTTTCCTGCTGTCCATTCGTTCCAGTCGTTGATATACAGGAACTGCGGGTTGGCTTTCAGTGCATCGTCCCAACGTTCCTGAAAATAGATACCATATCCTTCAGGGTCCCTTACTTTCTTCCCAAGCCAGGGAACAAAGGCAGAATCGGGCACATCATATTGATTCAGTTTCGGCTCGCCATATTTTTTTGACCATGATTTGCCGACGCCCATATTTTCACTGGTCATGGTTACCGGGTGCTGGGCAGGAGTGACTGCTGCTTCTTCTCTTTGGCCCTGATGGGTTGACAACAGTTCTTCAGGCTTCAGGTCTTTTACCTTCGGATCAGCCATGCTATAGCCGAAGCTCCAGTTGTCTTCCGTTCCGACGTAACGTTTTCCGCCCCATTCATAATAGCCCCACCACATGGAGCGAAGGGTAAAAAAGTTTCTGACGTCTTTGGTATAAGTTTTATAGAGCTCTTCAGTATAATCAGGATCGCCATAATGAGGGTTCTTGGGATCGGTCACTGCTGCAGCATCGTAATGCGGATTAGGGTGTTTGTTGCCTCCGCTGTTGGCGTCGAAATCAGGAGATCCGTTATAAAGTAATAATGGTTTGCCATCCCAGTAAAACCAGAGATCCTTGTATTTTCCTTCACTGTAAATGCGGTCATACAGATTCTGTACCACTGTAATCACCGGTCCGTTGAATGCCCAGAAGATAAATTTCGGAACTTTATTGCCTTCAGCTTTCATCTTTTCCATGGTGCGGAATGTCACCTCCCATTCGTCCCAGTACTGGACTGCATTGGTAACATCCATTACCAGGACATCCACTCCGGCGTCAGCAAACATTGACATATCTTTGCGGATCACATATTCATCCTGACTCAGGAAGTATCCGTTTTCCGGTTCTCCCCAGTGGTAAGAATTTTCAGTCCACAGTGGGTGCCTGGCATCAAGCCTGGAACCTGGATCCGATTTTAAAACTTTGGTCACATCGGCGGAATAAGGGCTTTTAAAATCGCTGAAATGATCCTGGGTGTGCCATGTAATATAAAAAATTCCCACAACGCGCCGTTGATCGGTTTTAACGGGACCAACCTGTTGAAAATCGGGCATTATGCGGCCAAGTGCATCATTGCCAACCCATGTGTCAGGGTAAATGTCGCGATATGAGCTTTCCTCGTTCATGCCGGCAGGGGAGCTGGATTCGGAAATTCCCTGTTTTATCTTTTTATCCTGCGACTGCCCGGACAGCAGCGGAAAAACCATAAAGAGCGCTACGGCCGCCATCCTATGAATTCTATAATATTTTTTCATCAGTTACCGAAATATATTTTGGTTAATCTCTCCTTCTGTTTTGTCATTAAAAAGCCTGACCATTATTATGCTGACACTATTTCTGAATTCTTGAAATGTTTCAATAAATGCAGTTGTTTATATAAATGATTTGTACGGTCAAACAGTGATACCGTCATTTTATCACAGGTGATTCCTGCAACTGACTGTTTCTTTGAATGAACAACTGGCAACATCTGAATAATTCTGTCAGTCTATTCCGATCCTGCAGCTTACAGGAGCCAGATTATCAGCGGAAGCGGTTACAATCACTTCTCCTTTCCTGCCTGCAGGTCTCAGAATCGCAAGACATCTGCCATTGAATGTTTTACACCAGTTCGTTTTAAAGCTTCTTGGGCTTCTCGGGTCACCGTTATCCACTCCAATCAGATCTGCAGCTCCTTCAACCCGGAGTTTTACCCGGGAAGACTCCCATGGAACAAGCCTTCCGTTTGCATCATGAAGTTCAATGGTAATATACGCCAGGTCATTTCTGTTGCATGAAATCCTGTTACGGTCAGGGTTAATGAATATACTTGCTGCCGGCCCTGCAGTTTCAAGCTTTTGTGATGCAACCTCTTTACCGTCTGAATAAACAACGGCTTTCAGTATGCCTGGTTTATAGACAGATTTGAAATTGAAAGTAAATCTCCCCGCGCTGTCATTTATTTGTTTTGATATGAGGCTGTCATTAAGGAACAGGGCAGCTTCAGTGCATTTTGAATAGACACGGACATTCATGATCTTTCCTTCATTCCCGGGCCATGTCCAGCATCTGTATTCTCTTGGCCAACCCCAGGCTCTGATAAGCCACGTTTTACCGGAAGGCGGTAATTCCTCCACTGCCATTTCAACACGACTGCGGTTCCATACGACGTCGCGGTAATATGCCTGTGGTTTTTTGAATCCCATGATATCAAGATCCCCGCAGTTGGATATGATCCATGGCCAGCACATTGTTGTTGAATCGGTCATTGTCTGACCTATTCCGGCCTCTCCCAGGTAATCCATTCCGGTCCAGACAAAGTCGCCGATAACATAGGGCTTCCCGGTAGACATTTTCCAGTTCTGGTAAATATCCATTGCGAACGATTCGGTTCCCGCCATTATCCTTTCCGGAAAACGGTTGTGATCTTTTTCGTATTCCCCGTATTTATAGTTATAACCGCATACATCGAGCTGGTTGAAAGCCGGAGCAGAATCGTCCCATTTTCTGCCTTTTGTTTCCCAGAATTCACATATTGCCATGGTCACAGGTCTGGTGCTGTCCAGTTCCTTTATTGTGCCAATCAGCTCCCTGGCAATGCGCAAGCCTGATGTGTCGGCTCTTTCCCTTATTTCATTCCCGATACTCCACATTATCACCGACGGGTGATTCCTGTCCCTGAGGATCATCGACTGAATATCTTCCTTATGGTGTTCTCTGAAATAGAGATTGTAATCATCCTTTCTCTTGGGTTGTTCCCACATGTCGAATGCCTCATCAAGAACAAACATGCCCATTTTGTCGCATGCATCCAGGAAACTCTGGGAGGGAGGGTTATGGCTTGTACGGATGGCATTGAAGCCTGCCCGCTTCAAAAGCCATATTTTTCTCTGTTCAGCCCTGTCAAATGCCGCTGAGCCAAGTGCTCCATTATCGTGATGGATGCAGGCGCCACGGAGCACTGTTTTCTTCCCGTTCAGAAGAAAACCTTTATCAGGAGAAAAACTGATACTTCTGATCCCGAATGGAGTTTCCAGGTAATCAATTACCTCACCATGTCTGAGTATCTCTGTGCGCAGAAGGTAAAGCGAGGGCGTTTCATCCGACCAAGGCAATGGTCTTTCTATAGTCAGAGTCTGATGAATTGTCTTCTTCTCTCCTGGAGATGCTTTTGTAACAACACCTGTCGTCGCTTTTTTCCTGCCCTCTGGATCATATATTGTATTCCTTACTGTAAATTCCTCATGAACAGATTTATTATTGACCACAGTTAATTTCACTGAAACAGTGGATTTTTCTTCAGAAACCTGAGGCGTGGTAATATTAAGGCTCCATTCAGGTATATTAATAGGTTCTGTCACTCTTAGCCAGACATGTCTGTATATTCCTGAGCCAGAATACCATCTGCTGTTTTCTCCTTTATTTTTCACAAGAACTGCAACGGTATTTTCCCTGCCCGTTTTCTCGAGATACCTGTTCAAACTGAAGTAGAATGGTGTATAACCATGGTGGTGTATTCCAAGACGTCTGCCGTTGATCCATACTTCCGCGACCATATATACTCCGTCAAAGTAAATAGCGATCTCCTTATCCTTGTCCGATTCATCAACAATGAATTTCTTTCTGTACCATCCTGTTCCTCCGGCTGTATATCCGGTATAAAATACTCCAATGCTTTTACTGTCGAATGGCCCGATGACTTCATTTTCCTTCTGACCGGGCAGATCTTCAATGCTCCAGTCGTGAGGCAAATCGACACTTTGCCAGTTTTTGTCATCGAATCCCGGCTCTTCAGCTCCTTTGAAGTCGCCGGATGCGAACTTCCACCCGGAATCGAAGAGTCTCATCCTCTGATTATCCAGAGGAGGGGTGAATTTCCGGTTCTCAGTCGCGATGTTGCCTGTATCTGAAGTATGGCTGTTAATGCATGCTGATACAGTCAGTATCAGTACCGCAACAATGCAATGGGTAATCTTCATTATTGTACAATTCTGTATTTCATAATTGGTAAGATGATCTTATTACAGCTTTAACCCGGCCTGAGGTGCTATTTGATAATTGAATCATAGACTGCCTGTAGTATCTCAGTCCTTATGTTCAGGTTATACAGTGCATCGCTTTTCCGTGTCGGATATACCCTGTTGCAAAGGAAGACGTATGTTACCTCGTATTCAGGATCAATCCAGACGAAAGTCCCGGTATATCCCGAATGTCCGAAGCTTGAAGGTGATGCTCCTTTTGTGGGGTAAGCTTCCTGTTGCGACAACCTGTCATTATCAAGCAGGGGTTTATCGAAGCCCAGGGCCCGGCGGTTATTATTTTCAGGGAATTGCACTCGGGTATATTCCTTCATCACGTCAGAGCCTATCAATTGTTCTCCGCCATAATTACCCATTCTCCTGTACATTTCCATCAGTTTCATCAGATCGTTTGCTGTTGCAAATAATCCGGCATGGCCCGAAACTCCTCCCAGCATAGAGGCGGTTTCATCATGCACAGTACCGACCAGTTGCTGTTTCCTGAAAAGAGAGTCGTATTCAGTAGGAATAAGTCTGATAAGCGGATATTTCTGATCGGGATTGAAAACGATATCGTGAGCTCCGAGTTTGCTGTAGATATTTGTTTTCACGAAATCGGTCCATTTTTGTCCGGTGATACAGTCAATAATTGCGGGTGTCATGATGAATGTCAGATCGGAATAAGTGTACTTCTTTTCACCGAGTCCGCTCTTTTTTATTTCAGCGAACATTTTGTCCCTGTAATCATTCCTTATATAGAGACCATGAGCTACTTCAAGAGAGAATTTTTGGGAATATTCATGACTGTAGATTTTTTTCCTGTAACTACCGTCACTGTTCATTGTTCCTTTCCAGAACAGAATAAAAGGTGTCAGACCCGCCTGGTGAGCGAAGATATCCCGCATTTTGAGGTCTGCCTTATTGGAATGCTTGTAATAGGTAAGATAATCACCAAGCGTCTTGTCGGGGCTGAACTTGCCCTGTGTGGTCAGCAGCATGAAGCCGGGCAATGATGCGGATATCTTGGTGACAGAAGCAAGGTCAAAGAGATCGGCGTCTGTTACCGGAGTCCTGTTCTCATAGGTATGGTAGCCATAACATTTTCTGAAAATAACTGTTCCCTTACGGGCAATCATAATCTCACATCCGGGATATGCTCTTGCGTCCAGTCCGGCCAGCGCAATTGAGTCAACTTTTCGTTTCAGCTTCTCTGATGATAAACCAGCGTTTTCAGCGACACCGTATTTTAGTCTCAGACCGCCAGTTGTCGCTATGCCATAGTCTGCAGTCCACTTATTATTAATAGTAACCGGAAGTTTTCCCTTAGCGCCTAGTGCTCCGAAAATCAGCTGGGCCGACAGATCTCTTGTATAATCATTATCCTGGTATGCGAGCACAACACCATCGGCCTTCTGAATTGATGTTACCCTGGCAATTCCGTAAGGATTTCCGAACCATGTGATAATTGTTTTATTTTGCCCTGAAAGTTTATCAATAAATGTCTCCAGACCGGGCTTTATTCCGAAATCCATAAATGGTCTCTGATCGAGTCCGAACACGCCGGCAATAACCAGGTCATATTCTTTCAATCTTTTGAGGACAGAATCGCAAACAGCAGTTACAGATGTATTTACGGTAAAATGATCGGCAGTATTATAATCCGCGAGTCTGTATTGGTATGAAGTGATTTCCTTACTGTTAAGGGCCACGGTTGCTATTTTGATCTTATCGAGTTTTTTAACAGGAATTATGCTGTCCTTGTTGTTCAGTACTGTCAGCGCATCCGAATAGAGATCATAGATGAGAGCCCTGGTTCTGTCAGGGGAAAGGTCGGGCAGAATATTGTTCCTTTCCACCGGATGTGAGCCGGACAGTCCGGCCCAGTATTTCATCGCGAGAATCTTCCTGCATTTATCTGCAATATCGGCTTTGCTGATCTTTTTCGATTTAATATAAGCCATTGTTTCACTGATGGCTGATGCGGGATCTATAACATATTCAATCACATCATTACCTGCAGCAAGAGCTTTCGCATCTGCTTCACCGTCCTTGAAATACTTTGTGATTCCCTTCATGTTCATGGCATCAGTGATGATCAGCCCCTTGAATTCGAGCTCTTTTTTCAGGAGATCGTTTATAATAAGGGATGACAGGGTAGATGGCAGCCCCGAAGTGGAGTCGAGCGATGGAAGACTGAGATGGGCAGTCATTATTCCACCGGTTCCCGCCTGTATCATCTTTTTGAAGGGATAAAGCTCTACACTGTCGAGCCTTGCTTTTGAGTGGGAAATTACCGGGAGGTCCTGATGTGAATCGACATTTGTGTCGCCGTGTCCTGGAAAATGTTTGGCAGTTGCCATAATCCCATTGTTCTGCATTCCCAGCATGTACATAATTGTTTTGCCGGCAACATTCTCCCTTTCTTCGCCGAACGATCTGTAATTTATTACAGGGTTCTTTGGGTTGACATTAATATCGGCTACCGGTGCTAGATTGATCTGCATTCCCATCCTTTTGAATTGTGCTGCCACTGCTTCCCCCAGTCTGTAAAGCAGGGAATCGTTCCTGATTGCACCAAGAGTCATCTGATATGGAAATTTCTCTACATTTTCAATTCTCATTCCTGCTCCCCATTCAGCATCCATAGCTATTGCCAGTGGGACCTTTGTGATTTTCTGGTAATAATTGGTAAGTACTGCTTGTTTTTCAGCATTTCCCTGGAAGAAGACTATGCCGCCTATCCCGAATTTTTTAATCATTTCACTGAGTTCAACCTGGTTTTCGATATTATTGTCTGACCATGCTGCTACCCAGATACATTGAGCGATCTGCTGCTCTGTAGTAAGTGTCTTCATTACTGAGTCGACCCAGGGGTGATCGAGATATTTCAGGAATGGCGGTTCAGAATTTTGTGCTACCGCAGGGGCGGAAATGATTATGGTAAATAAAAGCGACAGGATCTTGTTTTTTGTTTTTTTCATTACAGGAAGTTTTTCGGTTTTGTTCTTATTCAGGTCGTGATCCAAAAGTACGTAATTTAGGTTTTAGCGCAGCATCATGGAGTGGCATTTCTCCTCAATCTGCCATATAATTAAGATCCGCCTCACCATATTTGTAAAAATCTTTCATAGTCGTCTTTAATTATTACTTTTACGCAGAAATTTCACTTAACTATGGCAAAGAACAGCTCACGACTGGTATCTCTCGATATTTTCCGGGGGATGACCATTGCCTTTATGATAATAGTCAATACTCCGGGAAGCTGGAATTATGTTTACCCTCCTTTGAGGCATTCGGAATGGCATGGATGTACGCCTACAGATCTGGTTTTTCCTTTCTTTCTGTTTATTGTAGGGGTATCGACTTTTTATTCGTTAAAAAAATACGGGAATGAACTGAACGGCAGTTCGGTTTTCAGAATATTCAGACGTACCGTTTCAATATTCGCGGTCGCAATGTTTCTAACTGTTTTCCCGAATTTTATCCGTGATTACTCCACTCTCAGAATTATGGGAGTGCTGCAGCGTATTGCCATTGCGTATGGAATAGGTGCAATTATCTGCATGTCTGTTCGCAAGGAGTATTTATGGATTGTTCTGGCTGTCCTTCTTCTGGGATACTGGGCTCTTCTGGCCTTTTTCGGTGGGGCAGATCCTTATAGCCTTAAAGATAACTTTGCTCTTCAGATCGATCTTGCTGTTCTGGGAAAGAATCATATGTATAAAGGATTTGGTATTCCTTTTGATCCTGAAGGTCTTTTGAGCACTATACCTGCTATTGGAACTGTGATACTTGGATATTTTATGGGTGACCAGGTTTCAAAAGGCGCCGCAAGCGGAAAAACTGTTTTGAAGCTTTTGCTTATTGGTGCCGGCCTGACAGGTCTGGGTTATTTATGGGGAATGATCTTCCCGATAAACAAGCCACTCTGGACCAGTTCATATGTTCTTTACACTGGGGGAATAGCAACACTGGTACTGGCAGTAATTTATCTTATTGCTGACGTGCTCAAATTCAAGGTATGGGGAACTTTCTTTGTTATTTTCGGTACAAATGCAATCTTCACTTTTGCATTAACTGCTTTATGGACCAAGTTGATGCTTTATACAATAAAAATACCATCTGGTACTGAGAAGATAAGTTTTTACACCTGGTTTTATGAGAAAGTATGTGTACCGGTAGCCGGTAACCTTAACGGAAGTCTGTTGTTTGCTGTTGTTCAGGTGCTTCTGATGTGGATCGTGGCTCTTATCCTGTACAGGAAAAAGATCATGATCAGGTTATGAACACGATCTGAATAAAATTTATTTAATATACATTACTTATATAATCCAAAACGGGCTTTTACCATATGGATGTAATTGAAATAGTTTTGCAGGGATACAGGAAGCTTTTCGGTTCCTCCGATGCTGAAGTCAGATCTCTTCCTCAATCGGGTTCCGACAGGAAGTATTTCAGGATCATTGGAAGCTCCGGAAGTATGATCGGTGCTTATAACACCAATCAGGAAGAGAATGAGGCATTTGTGGGATTTACTGGTCATTTCCTTTCAAAAAATCTTCCTGTTCCGCAGGTCTATGGTTACCTTCCTGAAAAAAATGTTTATTATCTGAAGGATCTCGGGGATATCAACCTTTTTGGCTGGCTTCAGCAAAGACAATCATCGGAAGGATTCGACTCCGAGGCAGAGCAGATCTACCGTAAGATCCTTGACAGGCTGATCCTGTTCCAGACCGAAGGGATAAAAGGACTTAATCTTGAATTATGCTATCCTCACCGCAGCTTTGACAGACAATCGATGATGTGGGATATGAATTATTTCAAGTATATGTTCCTCAAGTTACTGGCTGTTCCTTTCAATGAGCGGAGACTCGAGCATGATTTTGAAAAGCTTGCCGATTTCCTGCTGGAAGCAGGTCAGGAGTATTTCCTTTATCGTGATTTTCAATCGGCTAATGTCATGCTTATTGAAGGAGATCCCTGGTTCATTGATTATCAGGGTGGTCGCAAAGGTGCTCCCCAGTACGATGTTGCATCTCTTCTGTTTGATGCTAAGGCTCGCATACCTGATGCGTCACGCCAGCGGCTTCTTGATCACTATATCACTTCATTCTGCTCAGTTACCGGTGAAAGCAGGGAGGAATTTACCGGATTTTTTACAGGATTCAGTATGATAAGGCTTATGCAGGCCATGGGCGCCTTCGGTTTCAGGGGATTATATGAACGGAAACCTACTTTTACAGGCAGCATTGTTCCTGCGGTGAGTCTTCTTCTTCTGTTAGTTGATTCGGGAAAGCTTCCTGTAACACTGCCTGAGCTTTTCCAGACAGCAAAGGCAATTACTTCAGTGAAAATATACAGGGATCTTGAACAGGGGAAGGAGGATATTTAGCAGACTCTGTACAATATACAGTATTATTTTGCAATAGTTTATTGAATTGAAAGACTGATGAAAGCGATGATCTTCGCGGCCGGGATGGGCAGACGCCTTGGCGAAATAACAAAGACAATACCTAAAGCGCTTGTTGATGTAAACGGGAAGACCGTTCTGCACCGTGCAGTGGAAAAATGTACCCGTGCCGGTTTTGACGATATTATTATCAATGTCCACCATTTTGCAGATATGGTTGAAGAGGAAGTGAAGAAACTTAACCGGATGGGTTACAGAATTTCTATTTCAGATGAACGGAGTGAGCTTCTTGAAAACGGAGGCGGCCTTTTTAAAGCAAGGCATTTCTTCGATAATTCACCTTTTCTGATGTATAATGTGGATATCGTTTCAGATCTGGATCTGTCAGCTCTCTACAGTCACCACCTTGCAAAGAAAGGTCTCGCAACACTCGCTGTGAGACATCGCGAGGGAAAACGATTCCTCCTGGTTGACAATGACGGCAGGCTTAGAGGATGGAGGAACATAGTAACAGGAGAACAGATCCTTGAAAACGGTTACTCTGATGAATTATCCGAAATTGCATTTTCGAGCATGCACATTGCCGAACCGGAGATATTCAGTTATATGACAGAAGGAAAATATACCCTTATCGATCTTTACCTGAAACTGGCTGCTGAACATAGAATTTATACCCTGAAGCATGATGAAGGGTACTGGGTCGATGTAGGTACTCCTGAAAGCCTTTCTCTTGTAAGAAAGCTTCTTGCGGATCAATCCTGACCCGTTCCGGTCATATTTTCCAGAATGTCCGGGTAAAGATCACGAACAGAGCTATAAGTTCAAGTCTTCCTGCAATCATAAGAATACTGAGTACGATCTTGGCCATTTCCGGCATGTCGGCAAAACTTGCTGACGGTCCAACTGACCCTAGGCCTGGTCCTATGGAGGCCATACACGATGCAACTGCACTTGATGCTGTAACCGTGTCGGTCCCGGTAAGAACAATTACTATTGTCCCTGCAAGAAAAACAAACAGATACAGGACTACAAAAGAGAGGACTGAAATATTTGCAGTTTCGGAAATTACTTTTCCATTTAACCTGATAAAAGTGACCGATTTGGGATGATTAAGTCTAATGAAAAGGTTTTTGATATTTTTCATTACTATCAGATGTCTTGCCATCTTAATACCACCGCTGGCAGATCCTGTGCTTCCTCCGGCAAACATTATGAGGAAGATTAATAGGGCTGAAGACATTGGCCATAAAGTATAGTCAGCTGAGTAATATCCTGAACATGACAGCATTGAAATGATCTGAAAGAATCCCTCTCTGAACGATTCCTCAAAAGTCCGTGTGGAATTTGCCAACAATGTTATGGTGGCGATCGATCCGGCAATCAGGGCCACAACCAGATAAAACCACAACTCCTCATTCTGTTGTACCTTCTTGAAATTCCCCTTGATAATGAAGTAATATATTACCTGACTGATCCCGGCAAGGAACATAAATAGTAAAACAATATATTGACTGTATGACGAATATGACATCATACTGTCGTTTTTTGTCGAGAAGCCTCCCGCTGAAATGGTTCCGAAAGAATGACAAATGCTGTCGAAAAGGTTCATGTCACCAAAGCTTAACAGTATGATCTGGGCAACGGTCAGTGCGAGGTAAATGAATAATATTCTGAAACCTATAGATCTTGTTTTCGGGTGGATCTTTTCTTTCATCGAGGATTCCAGGCTGAATAATTGATATCCTGTCACTCTCAGTGATGGCAGGATGGCAATAACAAGTATTATTATGCCGATACCTCCGACCCAGTGGGTGAGACTTCTCCAGAAGAGGACCGAGTACTTCAGGCTTTCAACATCCCTGATCACTGTCGACCCGGTAGTGGTAAATCCTGAAGCGGATTCAAAAAATGCATCCGTGAACGATGTAATGGAGCTGCTCAGAAGATACGGAAGAGTGCCGAACACCGCAAATACCACCCATGATAAAACTATCGAAAGATAACCATCTCTGTTTGAGAATTTGTCGGGATCAGATCTCTTTCCTGACAAAAAAAACATAGCCGATAACAGGAGAGTTAGGGCAGCTGAGATAATGAAGGGCTCTGAATTCTCCCCGTAGATAATTGCAACAGGAATACAGAAAAGAAATGCGATAGTCTCGATGAGAAGTATCCTGCTCAGCATCCTGAGAATGAGAAAAGGGTGTATCAGTTTCATTTATTAATGGGAAATTCCGGTACAAATATAAAGAGAAATGAATTCCAATCGCTTGTTGTTTCATCCTTGAACAAAAGCATATAATTTGTAATGCTGTAAATAATCGAGAGGTCAGATTAAATCTTATATTTGGGGCGGAATTTTGTTCAGGGATAGTTACGTTTTTAAGTCTGTTGTATCCGGCAGAGAATTATTAGTTGATCAGTTTGCTTATCAGTTTTCGGATTTACCACAGATATGTATTAGACAGCTCACGATTTTATACAGGTATTGCTATCTGTCTTAATGATAATTTAATATGTTGATATGGGAAAAGTATTGGTGATCGGCGCCGGTGGTGTAGGTACTGTTGTGGTAAGCAAGATGGCTTCACTTCCGGAAGTTTTTTCAGAAATTTTAATTGCCAGCAGAACGAAATCAAAATGTGATGCCCTGGCAGCCAGACTTGGAACTGACAGGATTAAAACCGCACAGGTTGACGCTGATGATGTTCCGCAACTGGTCAGACTGATAAAGTCATTCAAGCCTGACATTGTTGTCAATGTTGCACTTCCTTACCAGGATCTCCATATTATGGATGCCTGTCTGGAAGCCGGCGTTTCTTATCTTGACACAGCAAATTATGAGCCTCTTGAGGAGGCAAAATATGAATACAGCTGGCAATGGGCTTACCGCGAAAAATATAAGAAGGCAGGGATCACAGCTATATTGGGCTGTGGATTCGATCCCGGGGTGACATCTGTTTTTACAGCATATGCTGCCAAACATCATTTCGATGAGATTCATTATCTGGATATAGTAGACTGCAATGCAGGTGATCATGGAAAACCTTTTGCGACAAATTTCAATCCCGAGATCAATATCAGGGAAGTGACACAGAAGGGGAAATACTGGGAAGATGGTAAATGGATCACAACAAAACCTCATGCTATTCATAAACCATTGAATTATCCGGAGATAGGTCCGAAGGAATCCTATCTGATCTACCATGAGGAGCTTGAGTCCCTTGTTGTGAATTTTCCCACGATCCGCAGAGCCAGGTTCTGGATGACTTTTGGTCAGGAGTACCTCACTCACCTTCGTGTTATTCAGAACATAGGAATGGCGGGCATCGAACCAATCATGTTTGAGGGAAGAGAGATAATCCCAATCCAGTTCCTGAAAGCCGTGTTGCCCGATCCTGGTGAACTTGGAGAGAACTATAAAGGCAAAACTTCAATCGGTTGCAGGATAAAAGGTATACGCGGAGGGAAGGAAAAGACTTATTACATTTATAACAATTGCAGTCACGAAGTTGCCTACGCTGAAACAGGAGCGCAGGCAGTGAGCTATACTACAGGCGTTCCCGCTGCCATAGGAGCGATGATGTACCTGAAAAACTTATGGAAGAAACAGGGTGTATACAATGTTGAAGAGTTTGATCCGGATCCGTTTATGGATGCTCTCAATCAACATGGACTTCCATGGGTGGAACTTCATGATATTGACCTTGAACTGTAAAAACGTAGTTTTGCTTTGGACATTGATTACAGTAAGATCCCGTCTCCATGCTATGTGATAGATGAGGTAAGATTCCGTAATAATCTTGCCCTGATCAGTCAGATTGCGCACAGATCAGGTGCAGAAATAATTCTTGCTTTCAAAGGATTTGCCATGTGGGGCGTCTTTCCTGTCCTACGGGAGTATATAAGCGGAGCAGCTGCCAGTTCAGCCGATGAAGCGCATCTTTGTTTTGAGGAAATCGGATCATTTGCACATACATATTCTCCTGCATATAAGGAGGAGGATTTTGATGCAATAATGACTTACAGTTCTCATATTACATTCAATTCATTAAATCAGTACAGGAAATTTGCTGATCGGCTCAGGGATTATCCTCGCAAGATATCAGCAGGATTGAGGATCAACCCTGAATTTTCTGAGATCAGTCACGGATTATACAATCCCTGTTCCCCAGGTTCCCGGCTTGGCATTGTTGCTGAGGATCTGAAAGAAGGGCTGCCTGAAGGAATAGAGGGGCTACATTTTCATGTTCTGTTTGAATCTGATTCACATGCCCTTGAGAAAGTGCTTGAAGTTGTTAAATCCAGGTTCGGAAAATATTTCAAAAATCTGAAATGGATAAATATGGGAGGCGGTCACCTGGTGACCAGAAAAGGCTATGAAACTGATCATCTGATCGCTTTGTTGAAAGATTTCAGAGAACAGACAGGGCTGCATGTTATTCTCGAACCGGGCAGCGCTTTTGGCTGGGAAACAGGAGAACTGGTTTCAACGGTGGAAGATATAGTTGTTAATAATGGGATTACCACCGCAATACTCGACGTTTCATTTACTGCCCACATGCCCGACTGTCTGGAGATGCCGTATAAACCAAAAATTCTCGGAGCCACTGATCCCGTCCCCGGCAGAATGACTTACCGGCTTGGTGGCAACTCATGCCTGTCCGGCGATGTAATGGGCGACTGGTGCTTTGAGAAACAGCTTATACCGGGTGATAAGGTGGTGTTTCTGGACATGATCCATTATACGATGGTGAAGACTACCACTTTCAACGGCGTCCATCATCCTTCAATCGGAATGTGGACACAGGATGGCAGGTTCAGACTCATCAGGGAGTTCGGGTATCATGATTATAAAGACAGATTGTCCTAGCATAAAGCTCTGGCCCCGGAATATTCCACCAGACCTTTCTGTGTATCTTACAAGCTGAACAGGTTGGATAGAACTACTTCCTGTTGATAGTGATGTCGGTAACTAACATCCTGTCAGATGCCTTAACAGCACTCACAATCTTTTCGGCAACAACTGCCGGATCCATGAATCCGCTCAGGTCTTTATTCTGACCTTCCATGTTCCAGAAATCAGTTTTCATGCCTCCGGGGTAAACCGCAATCACGTTCCTTTTGCTTCCTTTGAGTTCTGCACGTAAAGCTTCAGTATATCCTCTTGCCCCGAACTTCGCGGCACAGTAGATAGTTTCCTGTGATCTTCCAATTAGGGCAGAGGTCGACATTATGTTTACAATGGTTAACTCCTGGCTTGGAGGAGTGATGCGGAGTATTTCTGTAGTAAGAAGGATCATACCTTTAAGGTTAGCCTCAAAGATACTGTCTATCAACTCTGATGTGCTTGATTCTGTTCCGGTTACCAGGCCTTTGCCAGCGTTGTTGAACAGGTATTCTGTATCCAGATCATGGTCCTTTAAAAATTTCCCGACTTTGCTTACATCATCTTGTTTCCCGATATTACAAGGTAACGAAAACACAGTGTCTTCACCGGCAGTTTTTTCAAGCCTTGCAACTGCTCTTTTCAGTTTGTCGCTGTTCCTGCCAATGATCATTACCTTTCTGCCTGCCCTGATCAGCTGATCAGCAAGCTCCAGACCAAGCCCGCTGGCTCCTCCGCTGATCAATGATATTCTTGTACCCATAATAATGTCAGTTTAATAAATGATAGAACGATTCAATTTGCTGTAAGTTCATGGTCGCCGTCAAATATACCGAATAAGGACGAATCGGAAAACATGATCATTATTGTAGTTGTTTTGATAATCCTGTCCCTTTTCCTACTTTTGCGGCACAAATTTCAAAATGGGAAGAAAACTGTTCAATACATGGGCTCATGTAGCCTTGCTTTCTGCTAATGCTATATACGGTATTAACTTTTCAATTGCTAAATCAGTGATGCCGGGGTATATTAAGCCCCTTGCCCTTGTATCTGTTCGTAATCTTGTTGCAACAATACTATTCTGGATAACCGGCCTTTTCCTCCCAAAAGAAAAAGTAAACGGAAAAGACCTTCTTTATCTTATGGGATGTTCTCTTTTCGGTGTCGTGATCAACCAGATTTTTTTCCTTGCCGGTTTGAATATGACCTCACCTATAAATTCATCAATACTTATATCCACCAATCCGATCTTTGCTTTTGTATTTGCCGCAATAATTCTCAGGGAACAAATCACGGTGCTCAAAGGTGGCGGTTTGGCTCTCGGTCTGACAGGTGTGATGATCCTTATTCTAAAAAACGGGACACCTGACTGGGGGAGCTCAACTTTCCTGGGAGATGTTATTACTATCATAAACACAATAAGCTGGGCATTTTATACTGTTATCATTAAGAGGATGCTTGAAAAATACAGTCCGGTTACAGTCATGAAATGGACTTTCTTCTTCGGTCTCCTTGTTACCGGCCCTGCCGGTTATGGTCAATGGAGCACCATGGATTGGTCGGCTATTCCTTTGAAAGGATATCTTTCGATCGGATTTGTCGCAGTTTTTGCGACCTATCTCGGGTATCTTCTGATCACTTTCGGACTGAGGAGGCTGAGCCCTACTATTGTGAGCACCTATACCTATACCCAGCCGGTGGTTGCCGCCTATCTGGCTTCCGTGCTGGGGCAGGACAGGATTGATTTTATAATGATCATGGCTGGTTTACTCATATTCACAGGCGTTTTCATTGTCAGCCGGCCACGTGCAGAAAATACCGTTGCCGTCTGAGTTGTGAACAGCCATTTGGATCTCTTATCTTTGAATAATTGCCGGTCTGAAGCAGGTTTTATTCTTTTATGCGTTAGTAATCCGGGATGACAATAATTCAATATTTATGAAACAGTTAGTCAGGATTCTGCCTTTGATCTTCCTCTCGGTCTCTCTTCATGCTTCTGACGGATATACCCGCTTCAGGAATATTGATATCCTTCATTATGAGTTTGATATTAAACTTAATGATACCACAGATATTATTGAAGGGAACGCTTTTATTACATTTCGTGTATCCGGAAAGTGCGATTCACTGATACTTGATCTGTATGCTTCTGACAGTCAGGGAAATGGAATGAATGTGTTGTCGGTAACATCGCGAGGAAAAGACATAGGGTGGAAGCAGGGGAGCTCGAAGCTGGGTATTGTCCTGGGCGACAGGATAGCCTCTTCAGATACTCTTGAATTCATGATCCGTTACAGAGGGAAACCGAAAGATGGACTTATTATTTCACGAAATAAATACGGGGACAGAACATTTTTCGCCGATCACTGGCCTGACAGGGCGCATAATTATCTGCCATGTATCGATCATCCTTATGACAAGGCAACTGTAGAATTTATTATAACCGCTCCTGAAAAATATAATGTTGTGGCGAATGGCAATCTGGTAGAACAGTCTTCAATTCAGGGTAATATGAAAATGACCCGCTGGAACGAGAATGTTCCCATACCAGTGAAGGTTATGACTTTCGGAGTGGCAAGGTTTGCTGTAGAGAATTCCGGAGATTATCAGGGGATACCGGTATGGGCATGGGTTTATCCGCAGAACAGAAGTGAGGGTTTCAGCGATTATTCCGCGGCGCTGAGACCGTTGAAGTTCTATTGTGACATTCTTGGTAAGTATCCGTTTGAAAAGCTGGCTAATGTGCAGTCAAAGACAATTTACGGCGGACTGGAGAATGCCGGCGCTGTTTTTTATTCTGAAAATTCAGTTACCGGCAAAGGCAGATCCGAAGGTTTAATGGCACACGAAATAGCCCATCAGTGGTTTGGCGATTGTGTCTCGGAAGCCGACTGGCATCATATCTGGCTCAGCGAAGGTTTTGCTACTTACCTGACATCGATGTATATGGAATCGGTTTACGGAAAAGAAAAACTTGCTGCAGACATGGCCGGTACAAGAGAACTGGTGCTGAAAAGCTACGCAAAGAAACCAGGCCCGGTGATTGACACAACGATTACAAACCTGATGGATCTTCTCAGCGTCAATTCATATCAGAAAGGCGCCTGGGTACTTCATATGCTCAGGAATGAAATTGGAAACGAAAGCTTCCTGAAGGGATTAAGGCTTTTTTTTGACAGATACAGGAATTCCAATGCGCTGACTGACGATTTTAAACATGTGATGGAGGAAGTAAGTGGTAAAGAACTGACAGTATTCTTCAGACAATGGCTTTGGGTGCCGGGTCAGCCGGAGCTGAAAATATCAACGAAACGTTCAGACCGATCAGGAACCACTGAGATTAAAATTGAGCAGAAACAGAAATACCTTTTTGATTTCAGTCTCGATCTGTTGTTAAGCTCTGCTAATGGAGAACATCGTGAGAAAGTTCATGTGACTGAACGGGTAACAACAGTGAAAGTTCCTTATGCGGAGATTAAAGAGATCATACCCGATCCTGATGTGAAACTGCTTTTCAGTAAGGTGGAATAAAGATAACTGCCTGAATTCAGTTTGCTATTACACCTGATCCGACAACTTCCTCACCATCGTACCAGGCCGCAAATTGCCCGGGCGCTATTCCTCTCTGAAGTTCTCTGAAGATGATGTAATATCCTTTTCCGCATCTGAATATCCTGGCTTCCTGCAACGGCTGACGGTATCTTATCCGAACGAGATAATCGCGACATTCCCCGGTTTGCATTTCAAGATCGGGTCTTATCCAGTGTACTTCATCATCTCTGATAAACAGTCCTTTTCTGTTGAGCCCCGGATGAGAATGACCTTCTCCCGTGTAAATTATATTCTTCTCAACGTCTGTTGCAATTACAAAAAGAGCTTCTTTATGTCCGCCCACATTCATACCTTTTCTTTGTCCTACGGTAAAAAAATGAGCTCCATTGTGTTCACCGATAATCCTGCCGTAAGATGGATCATATCTGAAAGGAGAACTAAGCTGCCTGAGATACGTTTCATCTGCACCGGCATCAGGGACACCTGAAGGAGCTGAAGGGAAAACCGATATATCTGTAATCTCAATTATTGGACCTTTTCTTGCCTGCAGCTTTTGCTGAAGGAAAGTAGGAAGATGAACTTTCCCTACAAAGCATATTCCCTGCGAATCTTTTCTCTGGGCAGTGGCAAGTTTCTGTTCCGATGCAATTGACCGGACTTCGGTTTTATTTAGTCCTCCTATAGGGAAAAGTGCACCGGCAAGCTGTTGCTGATTCACCTGACAGAGGAAATAGCTCTGATCCTTGTTGCTGTCTAGTCCGGCAAGCAGACGGTAGATGGTGCTGCCGCCTGCATTAATCTGTTCTTTTCTGCAATAATGTCCGGTTGCCACGAACTCCCCTCCAAGTTTTTTTGCCTCTTCCGCGAAGGAATCGAATTTGATCTCCCTGTTGCACAAGACATCCGGATTAGGCGTTCTGCCTTTCTCATATTCAGAGAACATATAATTGACCACACGTTCTCTGTATTGATCACTAAGGTCAACCATGCTGAACGGGATACCTATCTTTTTCGCAACCATCTCGGCAAACATGAGATCGTCTTCCCAGTGACAGTCGCTCTGAAGAAGTCCCGTGGTATCGTGCCAGTTTTTCATGAACAGTCCGGAAACATCATATCCTTGTTCTTTCAGAATCCACGCTGCAACGCTTGAATCAACCCCTCCGGATAATCCGACCACTACTCTTGTCTTCATGATGCAAAGGTAATTAAAAGATTACCTAACTTTATGCGGTTATGGGAAAAGGAACACTAACCATATTCAGCGCATCTGCTGGTTCAGGTAAAACATATACACTGACAGAGATATATCTTACCAGTCTCTTTCATTCCAGATATAATTACAGAAAAATTCTTGCTGTTACTTTTACCAACAAAGCGACTGCCGAGATGAAATCCAGAATACTGGAGAGTCTCCACAAGCTTGCCTCAGGAAAACCGTCGGATTATCTTTCAAAACTGATGAAAGACACCGGCAGGAGCGAAGAATGGATAAGAAAGGAGGCAGGGGATATTCTCCTTACAATTCTGCACGATTATTCCAGATTCTCTATATCAACCATAGACAGTTTTTTTCAAAAAATACTGAGAGCTTTTATCAGGGACGTGGGACTGCAATCCGGTTTTAATGTTGAACTCGATCACAGCGCCATTCTTTCTTCAGCCGTTGATGAAATGCTGGGTTCAGCCGTTGAAGGCACAGTATTGAACAGGTGGCTCACAAAATATGCTCTTGCAAACATTGAGGAGGAGAAATCATGGAACCTGAGAGATAATATATTAAACCTTTCCGGGGAACTGTTCAGGGAAAGATTCAAAATTCTTTATAATGAAGGACAGGCCAAGCTGGCCGATAAGGAATTTCTGATGACCTTCATCGGAAAGCTGAGCAAGCTGGTTTCTTCATTTGAAAAAGAACTTCAGGATGCAGGAAAGAAAGCATTGGACATTTTTGCCAGATATGATCTTTCCGATGACATGTTTTTCAGAAAGAGCCAGGGAGTCCCGGGATACATCAGGGCTGTGGCTGCCGGAGTTGTCAAAGAGCCTAACCAGGCTGTAGGAGAATTGAGGAATTCTCCGCCAAGATGGTCAACTGCCGCTCCGGCGGAAAAGCTTAAAGCAGCAATTGCTGATGGTCTGGAAGAAACGCTTACCGGTGTTCTGAAATTTTATGATGAGAATCTGAAGGATTACAAAACAGCGAAGATTATTCTGGCAAATATCTATTCACTTGGGATACTGTCGGACATTCTGGGCAAGATCAGAGACATTATCCAGGATGAAAACAGCTTTCTCCTTTCGGATGCAGGGGATGTGCTGAGTCAGATAACCGGAGAGGATCAGTCTCCTTTTATATATGAGAAAGTAGGAAACAGGTATGAAAACTTCATGATTGATGAGTTTCAGGATACATCAGCGTTGCAGTGGAAAAACCTTCAGCCTCTGCTTGAAAACAGTATGGCTGAAGGATATGATAACCTGGTCGTGGGTGATGTAAAACAGTCTATTTACAGGTGGAGAAACAGCGACTGGAAGATACTGGGAGTGGAACTGAACAGAAGGATCGACAACGACAGGATACGAAGCATCCCTCTGACAGGCAACTGGAGAAGTTTATCGGGGATTATCCGCTTCAATAATACTTTGTTTTCTGTGATCCCTGAGTTGCTTGACAGGGATTTTGAAGGGGATGTCTCGTCCATAAGCTTTTCAAAGATTTATTCTGAAGCGGTTCAATCCGAACCTGTAGCAAAACCAGGAGGTTATGTGCGTATCGAGTTCGTTGAGAATGATGCTGATTCGAAAGCCCACGATAAAATACTTACCAGGTTGCCGGAAACTGTTGAGAAGCTGCAGGATAACGGCTACAGCGCGTCTGATATCGGGATACTGGTCAGAGACGGCAGGGAAGGGGCCGATGTGCTGAGAACATTTATTGATTACGGGAATAATGCTGAACCGGAAAAAAAGGAAAGATATAATTATAATATTGTTTCGGGCGATTCCCTCCTGCTCTCAAACTCTCATGTCATAAACTTTATAATATCCGTACTCAGACATATAGATACGCCAGATGTTATGATAAGCAGAGCAGGTATGATCAGATACTACCTGCTTTGTAAAAACAGCAGCGAAGCCGACACCGTCTGCCTTGCAGGTGACATGTTGGATGAAACATCTGAAAAGTACTTTCCTTCAGGATATAAGAACTTTCTCACTAAGCTAAGACAGATGCCTCTCTTTGAAGCAACTGAGAGTATAATAGGATTCTTCGGCCTTGGAGAAAATCCTTCCGCTATTGCTTATCTGAGCACGTTCCAGGATCATGTTGTGCATTTTACAGGAAGCCGTACAGGAGATCTTCATTCATTTCTGGGATGGTGGAGTGATTCTGGCTCCGGCAAATCAGTAGTGCTCCCAGGCGACCAGAATGCCATGAGGATACTGACTATTCATAAATCGAAAGGACTAGAATTCAGGGTTGTGATCATCCCTTTCCTTACCTGGCCGCTTGATCATATGCCATCAAAGCAGCCGTTTTTATGGATAAAACCTGCCCAGGAACCTTTTGCTGAAATTGGCCTGGTACCCGTGCGTTACAGTTCGGATCTGAAGGATACATGGTTTGCTCCAAGCTATTATGAAGAGAAGCATTCCATCTATGTCGATAATATCAATCTTCTTTATGTGGCTCTGACAAGGGCAAGAGAAGTTATTTATGGCTTTTCAGGAGAAAACCCTAAAAAAGAGAGAACAATTGCCGGTTTAATTCAAAATGCCTTTATGGCTGGTATTAATACAGGAAATGAACATTGCATTGATCTTGGGACATATTATGACAAAGAAAATCATGTTTTCAGTTTCGGACAGCTTCCTGAAGTAAAAGGTACAACGGTAATATTAAATGATTTCAGACTTAATTCTTACGATGTGGGTCTGCCTGCCGATTCCCTGAAGCTCAGACTTCACGGTGAAGATTTCTTTAAACCCTATGATGCCGGTACCGGTGAAAGGATAAACCACGGTAGAATTATGCACGGTATTTTTGAGAAAATATTGACAGTACATGATATAGTTCCTGCAGTAAGGACAGCGGTCGGAGATGGACTGGTGGCGGAGGAGGAGTCTGAAGCTCTCTGCAAACGAATCAAAGATCTGATGGAAGGAAGCGAAGTTTCGGGATGGTTCAGTGCGGATAATAAAATTCTCACAGAAGCTTCGATACTTCTGCCTTCCGGGAATACCAGGCGTCCTGACAGGGTTATTTTCAGGAAAGATAAAACACTGGTTATCGATTTTAAATTTGGTGATGAATCATCATCCTATGCCGGGCAGGTAAATCAGTACATGGATCTGCTTTCAGAGATGGGCTATCCGGGTGTTGAAGGCTATGTTTGGTATGTTGACAGGGAACAGATAAAAAAAGTCTGAGTGGTGGAAGAGATCCGGAAACAGGTATTCCCTTGGGGACATGAGCGCAGGTTCAATGCATACTCCAATTATTTCAGGAAATTATTTGGTGCAAGGGTGCAGAAAGTATCCGTTGATGCCGGATTCACCTGTCCGAACAGGGATGGTTCTAAAGGTAACGGAGGCTGCACTTATTGCAACAATGATGCTTTCAATCCATCATATTGCCAACCTGTGAAAACTATATCACAGCAGATAGCGGAAGGTATAGAATTTCATACTAAAAGATACAGGGAGGCAAATTCTTACCTGGCTTATTTTCAGGCTTATTCTAACACATATGCCCCTTTATCAAGGCTCAGGGAGCTTTATGAGGAGGCTTTGAGTATTCCGGGAGTGGTCGGATTGATTATAGGGACCAGGCCTGATTGCATCGACGACGAGAAGCTTTCCTATATCCGGGAACTGTCTGAAAAACATTATATAGCGGTTGAATATGGTATCGAATCGTGCTATAACAAGACCCTGAGGCGGATCAACAGGGGGCATACGTTTGAGGAAGCTGAGGAAGCTGTGGAAAAGACGTCGGCGCTTGGGATCAATACAGGTGCACATTTTATTTTTGGACTTCCCGGTGAATCGAGGGAGGATATGCTGAAGGAAGCGGATATTATCTCACACCTTCCTCTCAGAACGGTAAAATTCCATCAGCTTCAGATTATTAAAGGTACCGGTATGGAAAAAGAGTTTCGGAAAGATCCGGATGAATTTGAGCTATTTACCTGGGATGAATACCTGGGGTTTTTTATAAAATTTCTGGAACATCTCAATCCGATGATCGTTGTCGAAAGGTTCACAGGGGAGGCTCCTCCCAGATTCCTCACCGGACCGGGCTGGGGCATGAAAAGAAGTGATGAGATTGTTGGCATCGTTGAAAAAAGACTTGAGAAGCTCAACACCTGGCAGGGCAGACTATATCCTCAGTCCTGAAACTGCCACCTTCATCATGTCAGCTTCCTGATCCTGAGCCTCAGATATTCTCCTTTACCTATTTTCAGAGGCAATCCCTTTCCGAGCTCATTCCCCGGAATAATCAATATATTCTTTTTTTCAGATGTCCTGATCTCATATTTTGCTTCAGCAACTACTGTGAAATATTCCGGAAACTGGTTGATTCTTGGCCAGTCAACCGGCAGATGAAGGAATTCAGAGTGACGTTTTTTATCGAACATCAGTTTTCCATCCCAGTCTTGAACAGCATAGATACTAAGAAAAAGCAGGCTGTCGTCCATAATTGCGCCGTACTCAAGGTCCTGCCTCCATGGCATCAGATATGTCCCGGCTGTTTTCCAAAAACAATACATTATCGTTGTCCTGGCAAAATTCCCGTCTCCGTGCCAGCCTTCAATAAGCCCTGATTTTTTCTGTTTCGACCACATTACCTTTATTTCGCTGTTCATCCATTGTTCCGTTGATGTCGAAGGTTCACGCGCATCTAGGTTTAAAGCTCCTTCTATTGCATCGGCATAGCCGTCCGCGCTTGAGCCTTCCCATGGAAAATTCCTGTATTTTTCATTCAGGACCGATAAAGCTTTGATGACAGGATCCCTGTATTTTTTAATGTGATCAATGAGCCAGACGGTATAAAAGCCGTTAAGTGTATATCCAAAATTGTCTGCAATAGCACCGTCAACAGGTATCCCTCTGACCGGATCTATTGAATTGTAGAAAAGTCCGTCGGCATTCCTTCCGGTTTCAAGTATTCTGTCAAGCATCTCATAAAGAGGCGCACGATATTCATTTTTTTTAACAGTATCGCAGTAACTTAAAGTAGCGTACAGTTCACATAATCCGGAGATTATTTCACATCCATGATCACGAAGTCGGAGTACCTTGAAATCACGGGTAGGATGATTATTTCCAAGCAGATAATAATCACCGATCCGTATGGCTTCTTCGAGATACTTACTGTTGCCGGTCATCCAATAGATCCTCGAAAGAGACTGGAGCATGTCTCCGTTCACTTCCGGATTATCAGAAATAATATTGCCGGACTTTGTTTTTACCGGAGCATATTTCAATTCATCATTGATTATCGAGATCATTCTTTCTGACCAGGGGCTTGGACCAAGCCATTCGGTAAGGGGGATCAGACCATCTTTGACATATTCGGAAGAACCGAAAATAATATCTTCAAGATTTACCTGATTGTTCAAAAATCCATGCTTTGAAAATGAATACGTGTCCGGAAGCGAACCAATCCGGGATGTAATTTTTGTTTCCGTGCGGAGAATTTCCCTCATTCTGCCATTGAACAGATCCTGGTCAAGCAAGGCGCAAGTGAGCACCATGAACGGGTAATTATCTGCCCCGCAATCTTTTGCATTCCAGATATCCTTGCTCCCGGAGTCAATAATATTGCGTGGTATCAGCCCAGTCTCCTTATCTGCCAGACCAAGCCAGGCATTGGTGTAGTTCAGGCACCTGTTAAAACCTTCATTCACCAGTTTCCCGTTGAATTCAGCCTGATCAAAAAAAAGACGTTCCCTGTTCTCCGACTGTTGGTCCGTCCTGTTACATCCGGGCAGCAGACACATGACTGTCAGTCCTGCACCTATCAGATTCCTGCATATCATATATTCATAATTGGCTTAACAACAAATATAATCACTTTAAAACGCGGAGGCTGACAGCTATTCACTAAATTTGGAAACCAAAATGGAGTACTTCCTTCAGAATATTGCAAGAGACCTGAATCAAAGGTATGGAAATGAACTGAACAGGCATTGTCTGGTCTTTCCTAACAGAAGAGCCGGGTTATATTTCATGCGATATCTTGCATCGATGATTCAAAAACCGGTATGGACACCTGCAGTTTATACCATCAATGAGTTGTTCTCTTCTTACTCCTCCATGCAGACTGCATATCCTGAAATCCTTCTCTTTGAGCTTTACCGCACCTACACCAAAGTGAAAAAAATCCCTGAAAAATTCGACGAGTTCTATTTCTGGGGAGACATGCTGCTGAATGATTTTGACGATGTAGATAAATATCTTGTTGACGCCAGGTTATTGTTCAATAATGTTCAGGATCTTAAAAACATTGACAGACAATTCGGTGAACTGACAACTTTGCAGGTGGAAGTGATTAGGAAATTCTGGGTGAATTTTAATCCTGATAAACCTACAAAACAGAAGGCCAGCTTTACTGATATCTGGTCGGTTCTGCTGGATCTATATCAGGAATTCAGAGAGAACCTTAAATCAAAAGGACTTGCCTATGAAGGCATGATATTCAGAGATATAGCTGAGAATATGGATGGGGATTTCTATTCATCCATTGCCTGGGAGACGATTCATTTTATCGGGTTCAATGCGCTCAATGAGTGTGAGAAAAAGTTGATGCATGGTTTCAGGAAGGCCGGGAAGGCTAAATTCTACTGGGACTATGATAATTCTTTCATTAAAGAGGGTACCCGGAATTCAGCTGGTTTTTTCATGCGGAACAACATCAGGATGTTCGGCAACGACATGCCGGCTGACTGGAATTACGATACACTTCTTTCACCAACGGCGGAAAGCGTTCCGAGAAGAGTTATTGAAACCTCTTCCGATGTGGCACAGGTAAAACTTTTACCTCATCTCCTTAGCCAGCTGCCCGGACTTAATCCGGAAACAGCTCATCATACTGCTGTAGTGCTTGCAGATGAGAATCTTCTTATCCCTGTGTTAACCAGTCTGCCTGCATACAATGGGGACATCAATATTACCATGGGATATCCCCTGAGACAGACCCTGGTTTATACTTTCCTGAAACACCTGATGGACCTTCAGCGCAATGCATCTCATTCAGGTTCCGGTGTGAGGTTTAATCATCGCGATGTGCTTAATATACTCAGACATCCGCTGACTGAAAGCCTGGCAGGGGAGAAGGAAAATGAGCTGATAGAGGAGATCATTGTTACCAATCTGCTCTGGGTCCCGGCCAATCGTTTCGCGGAATCCGGATATCTTTCACTTGTTTTCTCGAAACCAGCGACCACTCTTCAATTATCAGAATATTTCAGGAATATCCTTGCCACTATCGGATCGTTGAATATTCATGGAAATGATAATCCGGATGGCCGGACAATGGACGAAAGGATAAGAAATGAGTTTATCTACAGCGGATTACTGTCGGTAAACAGGCTTGATTCCATAGTCAGTCAGACAGATGTGACTTTTTCCGCCGATACTTATATGAAGATCCTGGATAAAATACTCAAGATCCAGTCCGTCCCCTTCTCTGGTGAACCATTATCCGGTATTCAGATAATGGGAATACTGGAGACCCGGGCCCTTGACTTCAGGAACCTAATCATACTGTCTGTAAATGAAGGTGTATTACCGTCTGTTTCGACAGGTTCCTCCTTTATTCCATACAATCTCAGGGAAGCTTTTGGGATACCTTCAATCAATCATCAGGAGTCGATATATGCATATCATTTTTACAGACTGCTTGAAAGAGCCGAGAACGTCACATTTCTGTACAATTCAAATTCCGACGGTCTCAGAACAGGCGAAATGAGCAGGTTTCTGAATCAAATGAGATATGATGAGCGCCTGAAGCCTGAATTCATGAATCTTAATTTTGAGATCAGATCACATGGTCCGGTTGCCAGGAGTATCGCCAGAACTGAAGATCATGACAGGCGTCTTCGGTCGAGGTTTTTATCGCCTGATAACAGGAGAACTCTTTCTCCATCTGCCATAAATACATGGTTGGGCTGCAGGATGAAGTTTTACTACCGATACGTTAACGGGCTTAAGGAACCGGAAGAGATATCAAAAGATATAGATTCAGCCATGCTTGGAGCTATCCTGCATGAAATAATGCAAAAGCTCTATGACGGCACAGGAGGACAGGTAACGGGAGAAAACGTTATTGACGGGATACTTCGGAACGGCACCGGGTTGGAGGATATCATAAAGGATTCGATCAGCAGTAGATTCAGCGGAGGTACCGACCGTCGGGTAGAAGGCTCCGAACTGATAATCAGGGAAGTTTTAAAAAGCTTTGTTCAGAAAATCCTTAAAGCTGATAAAGCTGTTGCCCCCTTTAGTATCATAGCCCTGGAATCGGAGTACAAATTCGACATGAAGGTGAATATCAACGGTATTGAAAATGAAGTTACCGTTGGAGGTATTGTTGACAGGATTGACCAGGCAGAAGGGAGTATAAGAATTGTGGACTATAAGACCGGTTCTGTGGCTGAAAAGATCGGATCGGTGGAAGAGCTTTTTACCGACGACAGGAAGAAAGACCTCGATGCCTGGCTGCAAACTCTCCTATACTGCGAGGCCTATCTTATCTCAAATCCGGATGCAAAAGTACGGCCATCGGTTTACAGAGTCAGAAAATCAGTTATTTCGGGAAATGATAAACTTAAACTAAAAACCGACCAGAGGACTGATCGCCAGCTTGATGATTATCATGAGATACGTGTAGAATTTATTGAAAATCTAAAAAACACGGTGTCTTCAATATTCAGTATGGATTCTGAATTTGTAATGACTTCTGATATCAGGGGAAAATGTTCGTGGTGTTCCTACAGGGGACTTTGCACAAGATAATAACCGTAAATGATTATTATGATCATTCCATCTCCCTCTGAAGGGCTGCCATTTTGATGGCTGTTACGGCAGCTTCATCTCCTTTGTTTCCGTGAATTCCTCCGGCCCTGTCTGCTGCCTGCTTGTGGTCGTTTGTAGTCAGAACTCCGAAAATAAAAGGGATATTGTATTCAAGGTTAAGCTGCGTGATACCCTGGGTCACACCCTGACAGATATATGTAAAATGTGGTGTTTCACCCTGTATAACACAACCCAGGCAGATCACCGCATCAAGATCATCATATTCTGCAAGAAACTGAGCCCCGAGTGTCAGTTCAAAACTACCGGGTACATGTTTGATTACTATATCCTCCTGGGCAGCTCCGTGTTTGATGAGTGTTGAAACAGCACCTTCAAGAAGGGCCCAGGTGATATCATTGTTCCAGTCCGACACCACGATACCAAAGCGCATATCGCCTGCATCAGGCACCGCTGAGGGATCGTAGGCGGATAGATTGGCTGTTGCCATGGTCCGCAATTATTTGATCAGAAGTTTGATCCTTGTGATATATTTTTCAATTACTGCTCCTTCTGTACTTTCAGGATACTCGCTTTCAATCCTCTCATATACTTTTAAAGCATCAGAATATTTCCCGTTAAGCTCGTATATCTGGCCGGCTTTCATCAGAAACAGAGGTGTGTTGAATGAATTCTTTGCATAATCGGCGGCTTCAATATATTTTGCTATGCCCTTGTCAGTCTGACCCAGTTCAATATAGGCGTCGCCTGTCGCGCCAATAGCCAGAGAACCTATCACCTGGTCTTTTTTGGAATACTTGTTAAGATATTCTATTGCATCCTGATACTGGCCAAGATGAAGGTAACATATGCCTGCACTGTAACGGGCAAGGTTGCCTGCCTTTGTAAGCTTGTAGCTTTTCGCGATATCCAAAAATCCAAGATAGTTGCCGTCACCGTTGAGAGCCAGCTTGATGGAATCCATTTCAAGGTACTTTTCAGCCTGGTACATCTGTGCCTGAGCCTCATCATTCCTTTTATTCAGATATAATTTTCCAAGCCATCCAAGTCCAACCAATACAACAATCACTGCCAGTCCGGTCAGTAATGTCTTGTAGTTTTCCTCAAGATATTGCTCTGTTCTGGTCAGAGTCTGCTCAACGTTCGAAATGGTCTGTGGATTTGCGTCCTTAGTCTTCTTAGCCATACTGGTAAATACTTTTTATCTTCAAAATTTTCCACCGCAAAAGTAATTTTTTTCAAGTAATTTTAAAACAATTATTTAATGATTATGGGTTGAATGATGAAATTCCTGGAGTTTCCTCAAAAAATGGTTAGTCTGGGAATAAAGATAGCTGGAACCTGTCATGATGGGGTCCAATTCTACCTCTGAATTCAGATAATCCCCGTTTCGAGTGTTTTATAAGTTCAAAGATACCATCAGCCATTGCATAGTTATAAAATGAGGGTACTCCAAAAAATCTTTTCGAGAGGATGAAAATTTTTTGAACCAAGATCTTCAGTTTTAAAGACATTCCCAGATATATACTTGTAAAATAAGCTATGCATGTATCATCACCTTGCCTGTCAATTGCCTAAGTGCCTGTGGCACCAGTATATGCTTTGACTTTTCTGATAATCTCAATGAGTTTTTCAGTACTCCCTGGGTAATCTTCAGTTTCTGTTGAATATGCCTCGCAATACAATGGCACTATTCTGTCGTGAGCTTGATTCGCCGCTGTTACCTGGCACAGATGATAACCTCTTGCCTGGTTGTGGCTGCTACCATCATAGATGTTGCACAAATTTTCCATCACCTTCGCGTATGGTTTCATCATGTCGCCCGGATCAATAGCTATAACCATCGTTTCATCAACCTTGTCATCGGCCAGTCGCAGGATATTATTATTAATCGTGGAGGTCAGATCCTCGTCACCCAAATTGCGACTTAGCCTGTCTTCAGTCTTTATCAGTGGAACAGATTCCATTAATGCTCGCCTTATATTTGAAAGCTTAACGTCTTTTGATGCCTGTATCCGATAAATCATCTCTTAAACCAATCGTTTTTTAACTTTGCCAAGACTTCTTGAAATAGTTCCTGAAAATTTATTATTTTGCATCCTGAACCGGTTCATTAATAAAGAATTTGCGTCCATTTGAGTTTTGATATTTTAGTCAAATGCCAGGTTCGTTGTTTGGACGCATTTTTTTGAGGAAACTCGATTTTTGTTTGGGTTTCACTTATAAAAGTTCTTAATCTCGCATTATATCAGCCCATCAGAATTTTTATACTAAATTTTAAGGAAACTCCAGTATTATAGAACATTAATACTATCAAAATGGAAAGAACTGTCTTAACTCGACAAGAGCTTTATATGATGATCTGGTTCGTGCCATTTTACACCCTTTCAAAACAGTTAGGATTAACAATAGAAGAGAATAGACTGTCGAATGAGCTTATTGGGTGGGTTGCTTAGGCTAAGAATAAAATCAACTTGTATGACCCATTGTTCAATTATATGGGGATTTAAATGTAGAATGGCTTCAGTCAAAGTCTTTGAAAAGAGTAGTTGAGTGCACCTTGGTTTATATGGTGAGACGTACTGAAACAAAGTTTTGCAAAATAAAAAATATAGTTTAATTTTATTAGGCTAATGTTTGATAAGAAGATGTATAAGATGGTCATGTAATTGACTACAAAACTATACTTATACCAATTGAGGAAAAATAACTTGCTCAAAATGAACAGATATTGAAGAACTAACTTAATTACTTTTAGTTACTCATTGATATAATGGTTTATTCTTAATTTAAGAATGGATATTTAAAAAGGACATATATAAATTGCTTTAATTAAAACTTCAATCATTGGGTATAATATTAGAATGAATTTTTCAAAAGGAATACAATTCTTATAATCCTTACGAATTCATTTTATCTATAAAAATTTCAAAAAATGAGTTTTTTTAATATCGGAGATAGAAGTTCGAAAACTTTAAGTGAAAAACTTGTTTCATTTTCAATTTCTTTAGAAAATATGAATAAATCGCTTGAGAGTCTTTATGCTGCTCAACCGCTCCACAACTTTCCTGAACAACTTGTAGCTTTAATATATAAGCACTTCAATCCATATTTGTGTAGGTATTATGAATATGTAAAAGATACTCACGAATTTAAAATTGACCTCGTTTTACCAAAGGATTATACCTCGCCCAAAAAAGTTAGAATAATCTCTCGAAATATAAGTGATGGTGCAATAGGGCAGGCATATCAATTGAAAGATATCGTTATCATAAATTCAGCAAGAGACTCAGAAAAAAATGGTGTCTTTATTAATATTGACGATAAAATAAAGTCAGAGGTAATTATTCCAATTTTATTCTTGAATGACATCGTTGGTATCATAATAATTGATTTCAATCAGAAGATTGTAAATTCAGAAAGAAACATTTTTCTGATCCTAGGGAAGCTCTTCAGATATTTTACTCAAAATTATTTTGAAAATATAAATCGTGAAAAGAGGCTGCAATTTATTTCAAACTTAACTGAAAAAATGGATGTAGGATGCGATGAGACTATTGATCATTTTTTTAACTTGATTAATGAAGTTTTTGGAATAAAATTTTTATGTCTATGGTTGAATACGGAAATTGAAAGTGATGATGTTCTTATACTTAAGTCTCTATACCCATTGAAGGTTGATAACCGTACTGTAAGTTTAACTGACTTTGATAATCAAATTATTAGAATATCCGATAGTTTTGATAAGGAAGTATTTGAAAGTCAACAACCCCATATCTACTGCAATCTAAATAAATTGGAGAACTTTCCTCATAAAAAATTCTTTAATAAATTTTCCATCGAGTGGTTCATTAGTTATCCAATTTTTAGTGATGGAAAATTTATTGGAATAATCTATTATACCCCATTTGAAACTTATGGAGAAGTTGAAAAAACCGAACTTGCTCACAACAATCTCAAAATAAACGAAATAGGTTCATATTTTAAGTTATTTGAAATTATTCATAAGTCCTGGAACCTCGATAATATTCAGAATTTCTTAAAGGAATACGATCAAATATTTTCAAATTTAATGACATTTGAAGATGAAAGAAATTCTTGGAACTCTATGGCTGAGTTGGTTAAAACTATAATGAATAGTGATGGGTGTTCTGTTTTCTTAAAGGATAATAATTCTGAGCTTGTTCTTTATGGCACGACAGGTATAATAGGCAATCATGAATACAGTACAGTCCGATATAAACTTGGGGAAGGACTTACTGGCTATGTATTTCAAAAATGTAAATCTTTTATTTATTATGATGATTATAACGTAGAATTTGAAAAAATTCATGCAAACAAGTTTAGTGAAATAATTGGAAATAAGAAATCTAAGTCTATAATATTTGTGCCTCTCAAAAGCGAAAAGGGAGAAGTAATTGGGCTAGTAAGATGCAATAATAAAGCGAATAGAATAGGATTTCAGTTTGATAGATTTACTAATGATGACATAATAAAACTTGAAAATATTAGTAAAGTAGTGTCAAATGTTACATTAAAGGTCAAGTTGGTAAAAAATATTCTGGAAGATAGGGAAAGGAACATCTATTCTTTACGTCATGAAATACTTTCCCCAGTAGAGGGTATTAGGAACCATTCAGAGTGGTTTAAACATCACCTTAAAAACAATAAACCAGAAAATTGGAATGTAGGTAAAATTGGAATTAAATTTGACGACATTGAACAAAATATTAAGTTGATCGAAGTTCTAGTTTATAGTATGGATAATTTAGATAAAATAGTAACTATTAATCAACAGTTCAATTTTCTCGAATTAGTAAGGAAATGTGAATATTTTTTCAAGCATGAATTTGAGAGGCATAATATCATTTTTACGTTACCACATTATCTTGACGTCCCTTCGAAATTCAATGGGGATCAGTTACATTTAATGAGAGTATTTTATAATTTAATAAGAAATTCGATTAAATATAAAGATGACAATGAACCATTAAATTATATTAAAATATCAGCAGTTGACAAATCTGATAAAATTCAATTCATACTTGAGGATAATGGAATTGGTATAAAAAGTGGGGAGGAAAATATTATTTTTAATAAATTTACTAGAGGAAGTGACGCTACAAAATTTTTCCCAGAGGGAACAGGCATTGGTCTTGCATACTGTAAGAATATTATCGAGAAGCATAGGGGGAAGATTTTCATCGAGAAATTAAGAAAGCCTACGAGAATTTATTTTGAATTACCAAAAAAATTAATTTGAAAAGTCATGATAAGAACCTTATACATTGATGATGAAGCTAATACTGAAAAGATGAGGTCTAAATTTGAGATTTTAGAAGACAATGGTATTAGTATAAAACCTGAATTTAGCATTGTTAACATAAAATATAGATTAGACTCATTAATTAAAGATATTGATTTAGTGATTGTTGATCTAATAATGCCCCCTCGTGATGAATTTAACAAAGAAGAAACCAATGGAGGCTCCCTAACTGGAGCTGCTGTAATTAAAGAAATACGTAAAATTGACAATAAAATCCCAATCATAATCGTAAGCATATTAAAGAAAGATAACCTTGTTTCAAGGTTTCTTGAAACTTATAAAGTTGCTGATTTCATAGATAAGAGTTCCTCTACTGACGATCTAATACTAAAAATTAAATCTATATTTCAATAGTAATAAAACAATTATGAGTACTTTCATTTTAACACTTGATCAAAGTGTAAAGATATTAGAACAGAATTTTATAATTATCGCTCCTTTAGTCTACTTAGTATTTAAATTTTGTATTAAAACCTTTATTAGAAATCTGATTGAAATAACAAACGATTATTGGGAGATTTTTTCCTGGTATAGCATAGACGTTGCCTTTATTACCATTGCATATTGTATTAGTAAAGTCCTTATTTCTCCAAATCCAATTTCGTTTGTTTTTTTTATATTATGGTTTTTGTGCTTGATTTTGGTTACTTTTAGTTTAGGGATCCTTTATGGGTCCTTTATCAAACGTAGAAAGAGAACAGAAAAAACTCCACTGAGCGATAGAAGATTATTCTTCAATATTACGTTTAGTTATTTTTTAAGTTTTGGTTCTCTAGTATTAAGCTATAATCGTTTTTAAAATGAAAGATTTACTCCTATTAATAGTACTGTCATTTAGCTGGTTATTCATATATCTAATCTTTAAAGGATTGAGAAGTTTATTTACTTATCTTTTTATTGAAATACCAACCAATCTTAGTATTTTTAAATGGCGTCAGAAGAAAGGGATCAACTCTTTAAAGAAGGATCTTATCGCTATGCCTAGTAAAGTAGATATTAAAGTAATATTGGAAAAATCTAATTTAGTTGATTTGAAAATAGCAGAGTTAGAATATGAACTTTACAGAATGAATAAACAAAAATCGATTATAAACCTTTTCCTCACCTCAAGCTATTTAAAGTATTACTCAAACAAAGTGTTAAAAGATAACTCACTTGAGCTGGATTATAATATCATAAATGCTTTTTCGAACCTTAAAGACAAGCAAGAATCCAGTTGTTTAAATATTAAATATACGCCAAAACTAACTGAGAAAACCAGAGAAAAGATTATAAATGCTATAAAAGAAACCACGCCTAATGAAGAGATAATAGAAATTCTAGAATATGAACCAACCTATTAATCTTAACTACCTATTCAATTGTATCCGACTGGGGAAATACACCTTTGAAGTGACTGGATTTTGATATTATTTATTGGGGAGTAATTTTTCCAACTGGTTTGCCGGGTAATCCGGGATAGTTTTCAGAGCGTTCTTTAACCATGTAAATGGATCCACTCCTCTGATCTGGCAGGTGGCAAGCAGCGAATAGATTACTGCTCCGTGCTGTGCTGCCTCATGTGATCCTGCAAAGAGATAATTCTTTCTTCCCAGAGCTACGGGACGTATGCTGTTTTCAATAAGGTTATTGTCAATATTAAACCGTCCATCTTCAAAAGCTTATTATTACTATTTTACCTGGCTGAGTATTCACTTTTCACTTTTTACTTTCTACATTTGCTTTTTACTTTTGTCTTTCTCAGCAACAATGTATCTTAAAAAACTTACCCTGACGAATTTCAAGAACTACGAACTTGGAGAAATGGAGTTTTCGTCTAAAGTAAACTGCTTTGTAGGGAATAATGGGGTAGGGAAGACCAATATATTGGATGCCATTCATTATCTGTCGCTTACAAAAAGCTTCTTTAATTCCGTCGACAGCATCAGTATCAGACATGGCGAGGAATATTTTATAATACAGGGAATATTCAGCCGCGATGAAGAGGATGATAATATTTGCTGTGCTTTTCAAAAGCAGAAACAGAAGATACTTAAAAGGAACGGGAAGGAATATCAGAAATTATCTGACCATGTAGGCCGCTATCCTGTTGTCATGATTTCGCCGGCCGACAGTTCGCTTATTACTGAGGGAAGCGAGGACCGGAGAAAATTCATGAACAAGATAATAAGTCAGTATAACGGCGGGTATCTTGATGCTGCCTTACGTTATGGCAAAGCCCTTCAGCAGCGGAACAGACTTCTCAAGGATCAGAATTCATCGGGAAATAAAGATGATGAGATGATCTCTATCTGGAATGATCAGCTGGTGCGTTATGGTGAATACATTTACAGTGAGAGGCAGAACCTTGTGGATGAACTGATACCTGTCTTTCAGGAGTATTACGGAATGATTTCCGGGGGACGTGAAAAAGTGAGGCTTACATATAGCTCTCATCTTTCAGGGGGAAGTTATCAGGATTTGCTTATTCAATCGTTGCCAAAAGACAGAATACTTGAATATACGACCACTGGAATACACAAGGATGATCTTCTTCTGGAAATGGATGGTTATCCCGTCAGAGCGCTGGGGTCACAGGGCCAGCAGAAATCCTATCTTGTTGCACTTAAGCTTGCCAAGTTCGATTATATTAACAGAAAGGCAGGCTTTTCTCCAATACTGCTTCTTGACGATATTTTTGATAAGTTCGACGGAGATCGTGTCGAGCAGATAATCAAGCTCGTAAGTAATCACAGGTTCGGACAGATATTTATAACCGACACGCATCAGAACCGGTTGCTTGATATTCTTTCTTCTCATAACATAGATTTCAGGCTCTTCAGGATCTCCGACGGTACTATTGCAGATGTGACAGGGAAAAAAAGTGAGGAATAATGAGACGCAGTAAAACAGTATCCCTGGCTGAAGCTATTGGTGATTACATCCGTGAAATGAATTTCGGAGACAAGCTTAGTGAGACCTCCATCGTGAATTCATGGGAGGAGATAGTCGGTAAGGCTATAAGCTCCAAAACTAAAAAGATATACATAAAGGATCACGTCCTGTATGTATATCTTAATTCCTCCGTGGTCAGGAATGAACTTCTTATGCTCCGAGAGGCTCTCAGGGAAAAACTGAACAGCAGAGCAGGAAAAGAGCTGATTAAAGATATCGTTCTTCGCTGACTTTAGTTTAGTCTAGTCAATAACATATGAATTTCCCTTGATAATGATTGTCTTTGTAAGATTCTTTTCCGAAGAGAATTCATAGCTTGTACTTCCAACTGAAAGCAAAACATTGCTGCCGGCAATTTTAAGCGTGATTCCGGTGTCGCTGTTTCTTTTAACAAGCAGGTCAGCCATTAGTAATGCCTTCTCAATTCCGTCTCCGCGTCTGAAGTTCCATACCTCATCAGGCAGTGCAAGCCTGAAACCATTGTAGATAGATTCATTATCAAGGTTAAGCAGTACCGGGTAAACTTCATCCGGCTCCTTATTTCCCAGATCGCCGAAACATACAGGATTTCTTTCAATGGCTGCCTTGATAAAGGGTCTCCAGTCGATCCTGTCCATCTGCCGAAAAATATAAAGAGCCAGTTTTGCCAATTCAGATTCTCCTGCTGAAGCAAATATCTTCTCCATTATTTCTTCCCTGCTGTCAGTGGTGCTTAATGAAATAGCTGAAGTGCCGGCATAATGTTTATTGGCATCCGGAACGCGTGGTTCTATACTGATGAACTGCCTTATATCCTCAAACATCTTTCCGATAATCTCAGGTGATACATCGGTTGAAAGCTTCATGAATTCATTTTCTATTTCCCCGAGACTGTTTTTATGCATCCTGTCAAGTAAAAGCTCCACTTCATTCAGAAATAGTTTACCGGGAAGCGGGCTCAGATGAAATTCATCACCTTCAATTTCTCTGACAAGTTGTTCCCTGCTTTCAGCAACGTTGAATTTGCTGGTATGTTCATATTCGAACATCTTGTCGAGTGGGATATAACGTTTTTTACCAGCACAACTGCAGCAATACTGGAAAAGGCTCTTGTATTGTGATTTAAAGCGCAGGAAATTTATGAAGATATGGGTTGTCAGATCCGAATTGAGGAAGTCTTTCAGCTTCCCGGTAAAAAAGAGGTATGCATCCTTGTCGATTGTGGCTTCCTGATAAATAGTATGGATATAACCTGAGATATGGGAAACAATGGTGACTTTTTCATTTTCAAGGGCCCGTCTTGCCTTTTCGGTCAGTGAAGTGCCGTTGAACCACATATTTTTTGTTACAATTCTTCTGTTGTTTGTTATCAGTCCTTCTTTTTCCGCGATGAAGTTCTGGGAATGAAGAGGAGTGGCAATAAGGAATATCATTTCCAGAGGGATGCCACCAACAACAAACATTGCAGCGGCGTACAGCGCTGAAAGTGAAACACATTCTCCGGCACCCGTTGAGAAATTCTCTTTATGCCTGAAGGCAGTCATTGCTTCAATAGTTTCGGTTTTCCAGTAGGGTATGATATCGGAATTGAATTTGTCGAGGCCGAAATGTTTCCTTATATCAATATCAAAATAATACTTATCTCCTTCGTATCCGAAAAGCGCATTTGACTGTTTCAGCATTTCCATATCGAAAAAATCCCTGAATCTCGCGATCTCGGTTACCTTGGAAGTCAGTCCCCATGTTGCCAGGTCGAGGTTAAATACATAATTCTGAATTATATACTGTTTGATCCTGTTGACCTTATAATTGAAGTTCTTTCTTTCCATATCCCGGAACCATGGATCTTCCCTCCATTTCCAGAGGATAGGGGACATAATGTCTGCAATGACCAGAGGATAGAAGAGCTCAGGGAAGATAAATATCTCCATGTCTGAAAGCGTAAACGCTGAAGATAATTTCTCTAATTCTTTTTGCTCGTACTGATTTGTTTCAGAAGAATATTTCATGTAGATGCTAACGATAATACAACGCTAATAACATTAAACACATTTTAATGTTTACTCATCAAAAAAAACAGTTGCTTTCAGAAAGCTTTCCTGCCTAAAATATTTCTAATTTGGAAAAGAAGAAATCAGATTCTCTTGTTGCATTTTCATCACTGTCAGAACCATGCACGGCATTCATCTGAACTGATGTGGCAAATCGTTTCCTTATTGTGCCAGGATCGGCTTTGGAAGGATCTGTTGCTCCGATAAGTTTCCTGAATTCATTCACTGCGTTTTCATGCCTCAGGATCATAACTATCACAGGACCGGATGACATGAATTCAACTAAAGAGGGGTAAAAAGGCCTTTCGCGGTGAACTTCATAAAATGATCTGGCCTGTCCGGCAGTTATCCTGACCATTTTTAAAGCTGTTATTTCAAATCCTGCTTCATTGATCATCGAAAGGATTGGACCGATATGCCCTGCAGCTGTTGCATCCGGTTTGATTATTGAAAAGGTGATATTACCCTGCATAATAGCTTTATTTGATATTTGACATCAGATTCGGCCTTCACGAATATTTCTTAACTTTACCAGCCTGAAAAAAACGAAGCAAAAGTGGCAGATTTATCTAAATATACCAAAGATTTGTCAGATCTTTTCTCAACATCCGGAAATATCCTGCTCATTTCACATATAAATCCGGATGGTGATGCAATTGGTTCTCAGTTAGCGCTATATCACTTTCTGACTTCAAAGGGCTGCCACGTGAGCATGATGACGCCAAACTATCTTCAGGAGTTCCTGAAATGGATGACATCATCTGATCTGATTGAGGTCTATATCCGCGACAGGAGAAAGTGCAGGCAGCTGATTAATCGGTCCGATCTGATTGTATTTCTTGATTTCAACCATTCAGGCAGGCTGGGGGAAGCAGAAGAAATTGTTAAAGCATCATCTGCACGTAAGATTCTTATAGATCACCATCTCGATCCGGAGGATTTTACCGACATGGTCATTTCTGATACCAGCAAATGCTCAACATCTGAACTGGTTCATCTTCTGGTGACTGATCTTAACGGAGGAGTCCCATTCCGGTCACGGCCATATTCAGAAGCATTATATGTGGGTATCATAACAGATACCGGCAATTTTGAACATGGCAACTATACTCCCAATACACTCAGGATAGTAGCGGACCTCATGGAATCAGGGATGGATAAGGATACGATTCTTGACCTTATTTATAATAATTTTTCAGCTGACCGGATGAGGCTTCAGGGCTTTGCACTGAACAGCCGGATGACGGTGCTTTCCGACTACAATACGGCATATATCTACCTTTCGAAGGAAGATATGAAAGAATATAACCATGTTAAAGGTGATACCGAAGGTTTCGTAAATATGCCACTGTCAATAAGTGGTATCCGTTTTTCGGCTATGTTTATCGAAAAGGATGGCTTTATTAAGCTTTCATTCAGGTCGAAAGGAAAATTTCCTTCAAATGAGTTTGCCTCGCTTTATTTCTCGGGAGGAGGACATCTGAATGCATCCGGCGGGGAATATAAAGGCGGGCTTGATGAAAGCATCAGGTATTTTCTGGAAAAACTCAGGGATAACCTCTGGCGATTTCAGGATGAAGAATAGATACATGACAAAAGGCTGTTGCCTGGTAATTATTATCTTCCTGCTGACAGCATCGTGCAATGGACGAAGAGATATTTCACGGTCCTCAGCTTCCCCGGGTAAAGGGGAAATGGCTGATCTTAACCGTTATATGGTCAGAAAGGACAGGGAGAGGATCCAGAACTACATAGAGAGAAAGAATCTGAATATGACAGAAACGTCCACCGGTCTGTGGTATCAGATCCTTAAAGAAGGTACCGGTGACCGGTTCAGGGAGCGGGACAGGATATTGATGGAATATGAATGCTCCCTTCTTGATGGTACCCCTTGTTACTCTTCATCCCGGCAGGGTCCCAGGTCAATTGTTCTCGGACGAACAGAACTGGAGGCAGGCCTGAACGAAGGACTGAGACTGCTCAGACCAGGTGCACAGGCCATCTTTATAATTCCTCCTTTCCTTGGATATGGACTGGTGGGTGACCGGAAAAAAATCCCGCCAAGGGCAGTTCTTGTTTACACAGTTACAGTTACCCCGATATAATTTACTGTTTTTCCTCTGTTGAACCGGTGACTTCCTTTCTGTCGGTAATATTATTATAGGCAATAACTACTTCCTCCCATGGCTCATCCGGCGAGATAATCATGCAGTTTCCACTCAGTTTTAGTCCATATTTTGATGTTAAGATATCTGATTTTCCGGAGTTTTAAAAACTCCTTCATAGATTCATATCTTTGGAATGATTTTTGAAACAATACTTCAGATAATTCTAAAACAGATACAGATGGTTTATAAAGCGCTCAGGGCTACGATACCTGTTCTATTGGCAGGAATCTTACTATTGGTGGTTTCGTGTGATATGTCAGGGAAGCTAAAGAGGGAGGAGAAGGATAAAATAAATACTTTCCTGACCGATAACAGCAGTCTGCATTTTGTTAAACAGACCAGTGGTCTCTATTATCTTGAAGTTGCCGCCGGGACAGGTGACACACCTGCTGTAAACGATTCAGTATATCTTTATTATACAGGAAAGTTGCTTGACGGAAGCATATTCTCTACCAATGTTGGCACAGGCGTTCTTTATGGTGTCACTGTAGGTCAGAACATGATCGGATTTGATGAAGGTCTTACCCTTATGAAAGCCGGTGGCAAAGCGATGTTCCTTATTCCCTCGAGCCTTGGATATGGTTCATCCGGTGCTTATATCGGGTCTTACTATATATCAGGATATACTCCTCTTTTGTTTGATATACAGCTTGTTAAGGTTGTTCGCCAGACCGGCAGGTGAGCTATTTTATCAAATAAACTGCTGGTCTGTCATCGATTGAGGGAGGATTGCGTTTCCAGTCGGAAACTTTCATTGCCTTTATAAATTCTGTCGGCATGGTGATATCTGCTGCTATACAAAGCATAGTTTCATTGCTGAGAACAGAGAGCAGAGTCTCGATCAGCTTCTGATTCCTGTAAGGTGTTTCGATAAATATCTGTGTATATCCTTCCCTGGCTTTTTTTTCAAGATCCCTGACCTTTGCTGCCCTTTCGGCTGGCCTGACAGGCAGATATCCGTTGAAGGTAAAGCTCTGGCCATTAAAACCTGATGAGATTAGCGAGAGAATAATAGAGGAGGGACCTGACATTGGCACTATCCTGATCTTTTTCCTGTGTGCCAGGGCAACTATCATTGCTCCTGGGTCAGCTATTCCCGGAAGGCCGGCTTCGCTCATTATCCCCATATCTGATCCGTTTATCAGCGGATCAAGATATTCGGAAATCTGATCTTCCCTGGTGTGCTCATTGAGTTCATAAAAAATCGTGTCGTCAATCGGGAAATTCCTGTCAATCATTCTCAGGAACCTTCTTGAACTTCGTAAGTCTTCAACTATGAAATGTCTTAATTCCCGTGTAACTGTGAGAACTCCGGCGGGAATTACATCCACGAAATTCTCTCCTCCAAGGGTAACGGGAATGAGATACAGTTTTCCTGCCATTCTGATAAACTGAGATTGATCTTTTACAAATATAGATGTAAAGTGCGGCAAAACAAATTGGGTGAAGATGTTGGCATTTACCTATTTTTAATATAGGTTTGCCGGGAAATTCAACAGTAGTGAAAATTACATTTCTGGGAACCGGTACTTCACAGGGTGTGCCAGTAATAGCTTGTGATTGTAATACCTGTCAGTCGCGGGATGAAAAGGATAAAAGGCTCAGAACCTCGCTCCTGATTGAAACCGAAGGGACTATACTCCTTTTCGATGCGGGTCCTGATTTCCGGCAACAGATGCTCAGGGAAAAAGTTACAAGGCTTGATGCGATCTTCCTGACACATGAACATAAGGACCATATTGGAGGACTGGATGATGTGCGGGCTTTCAATTACAAAAGCCAGGATGCCGTGGACATATATTCTGAAGAAAGAGTTCTTAAAGCGCTTAAAAAGGAATATTCGTATGTTTTTTCTGAATACCAGTACCCGGGTATTCCCAGGATGAGGCTTAACGAGATTGATGAACGTCCTGTATCTGTCAGGGGAATTGAGATACTTCCCATCAGGGTATTTCATTACCGTCTTCCCGTACTTGGATTCAGAGTTGGTGATTTTGCTTATATTACCGATGCCAACTATGTCCCGGAAGAGAGCAAGGAGCGGCTATATGGAGTTAAATACCTTGTTGTTAATGCGTTGAGAAAAGAAAAACACATTTCACATTTCAGCCTCAGGGAAGCTGTTGATTTCATCAGGCAGATCTCACCAAAGAAAGCATTCATAACACACATCAGTCATCAGATGGGCAGACACAGCGAAGTTTCCGGAGAGCTTCCTCCGGGCATTATGCTCGCATATGACGGTTTGAGTTTTACCTGTGGTCAGTACTGACCTCTATTTCTTTTTATACCCTTTTACCAGCTTCTTCTGGTATCCATTCGAAAAGAAATATTTATTCCTTCCAACCTGAGTCGTATTAACATGAGAAGCCTGTTTCCTCTTCTGGTAATATGGATTCTGTTTGGAAGAGGCGCAAGATATGAACAGAGCGATGACAACAAGACCAACTGAAAGTAAAATGACCTTTATTGTTCTACCCATCATCTGACTGTTTAGAAATAGCGATTAAAAGTACAATATATTTGTCTAAAAGAAAAAAATTGACCCAATTATCTGATCATGTCTGCGTTAATACCAATGGTTATGATTTATTTTGCATTATTAAATATGACTTTCTATGAAAACCATTATAAGATACTTTCTACTTGTCATTTTCTTCCTTGAGTGTTCTTTTCCGGACCTTATGTCACAATCGCTCAGGAGTGTTTTATTTTCCAACTCAATGGGGCTATCTGCCGATCAGATACTGCTTTCAGACAGCAGTTCACTGGTATTGGCTAAGTCAAGACCGTTATTCAGTTTCCGGCTTAACGGCAAATTATTCTATTCTTCTTCTGTGAATGTAGTCAGGGAAGACAGCATATATTCACAGTCATTTGAGAATGGTCTCACAGTGACATGTCAGTTTCCTGATACGGTCAAAGGTGAATGGAGTGGGAAGATCACGTTTGAGAACAGGGGAGAGGATACTCTTTCAATTGCCAACGTGGTTCCTTTCGGGGAGGATAATAATTCGGTTTACATAACAGGAGAAGGACCTTCCGATCTGGCCCGTGCCAGGATTTTCAGACCCGGATGCAGACCGGTAAGGGTTATTTTGCCTGATAATGCATGGGAACTTGGGTACACTTCTTTTTTTGCCGGATATGAGGTTTCTGTTTGCGCACTGGCAAGAAGAACTTCCATTGAAGGTGGCGTGCGTAAAAGATATGAAACCAGGCTCCCCTCAAAAACGAAGGTGGTTTACACAGTATATGCAAATGTTTTTAAAGGTGAATGGCAGAACGGATTGAAGCTGATCTTCAGGGATAAATTTCTTTATGACCTTGGAAAATTTGACAATACGCTTTATGAACGGCCTGATCTGGCCTGGATTAAAAGCAGTTATCTGATAATTCTGCAAATGGCGTGGGATCGTGAGTTTTTTGACAGATTCACGGGTAAGTATACCTTCCCTGATGTCATCCGGAACGGGAAGGAGCTTTTCGGTACCATCGATGCCTACGGAATTTGGCCTACCTGGCCACGTCTTGGACTTGATCAGCGTAATCAATGGGACATGTACCGTGACCTTCCGGGAGGATTGCCTCAACTTGCCAATTTTGCACGGATGTCCAGAAAAGAGGGAACAAAGTTTTTTATAGCATATAATCCATGGGATAAGAGTACCAGGGAGGAGGATCCGGTCAAAGGGCTTGCAGGACTGATCAGGGAAGCTGATGCTGACGGAGTTGTACTTGATACAATGGGAAAATCAGCAGCTGAGATCCAGAATGCAGCCGACAGTGTTAAAAAAGGTGTTGTAATGTATTCAGAAGGGATGGCTGTTCCTAAGGATATGCCCGGGATAGTGTCGGGCAGAGTACATAATGCCATTTACTTAAGTCCGGAGCTGAACCTTAACAAACTGATAAAACCTGATTTCTCAATTTTCAGGGTGTGTGATGTGGGGGAAGACATTCTGCACCGCGAAATTGCAGTGGCTTTTTTCAACGGCTACGGTACAGAACTTAATATGTACCGTCCGGGCAGAAGAGATGACAACTATCGGATGGACATGGATTTTCTTGCACGTACTACCTTTATCCTGAGGCAGAATAATGACGCTTTTCTCGACAAAGACTGGACACCTTTCATAGAAACTCTTCAGGATAACGTTTATGTGAACAGGTGGAAATCGGGTGATAAAACGATCTATACCATCCTGAACATGAAAGCTGATGGAATAAACGGCAGACTTTTTCATATCGACAGTATCCCGGGCATGCATTATTTGTCAGTATGGAATCACGAAAATCTGTATCTGTCAGCCGATAAGGGGAAGACATATATTTCTGCCAATGCCCTGGGATGGGTAAACACATTCTCAGGCACACGGCAGGAAGGATCTGTCGATTGTATTGCTGAACTGCCTGATATTCTGAAAGCTGTAGCCTGTGGTGATTCCATAAAGATTCATCATGGCTCAGGCGGACAACTGATTATTTGGAAGGGTGATCCATCGTACCAGACTGTTCACAAAACATTCCGGCTTGCTGCTGATACAACTTTCAGGGTGAAAGATATGTTCGGTTTTTATGAGGGAAAGATAGTACTTCAACTGATAGCAGATAACAGACTGCGGGATGAAAATGTTGTATATATCAAGGGAGGTTCGCCATGGCTGATCAGCAGGATGACAAGGACTGAAAGAGCTGCTTCTGTTCCGACCGATATGCTACTGGTACCTTCTGCCACGGTGAAGATGAAGCTTACGCCTCAGGATGAGTTTATCCCATATCCCACTCTGGATATGACGGTAAAAGTAGACAGTTTCCTGATAGATAAATATCCTGTGACCAATGCTGAATACCTCGATTTCATTACCAATACAGGTTATCGCCCGGTTGATACCACAAGATACCTGAGACATTGGCAGGATGGGTCATTCAAGCAAGGGCAAGACAGGTTTCCTGTGGTTTATGTAAGCTATGAGGACATACAGGCCTATACTAGATGGTGCGGAAAAAGACTGCCCTCACAGGCTGAATGGCAACTTGCAGCACAAGGGACCGATGACCGTAAGTGGCCATGGGGTAACGATTTTCATGCAACATTGTGCAATAATGCGTTTGACCGGCCTACTCCCGTGGACGCTTTCCCCAAGGGACAAAGCCCCTGCGGAGCCAATGATATGGTTGGTAATATCTGGCAGATTACAGGAGATCTCTATTTCAATGGTTCGAATTATTTCACAATTATCAGGGGGGGAAGTTATTTCAAGCCTGAATCAAGCATGTGGTATATACAGGGTGGGCCCCAGTCGCTTGATAGAACACAGATGATGCTGATGGTGTCACCCGGATTTGACAGGTGTTCAACAGTCGGTTTCAGATGTGTGAAAGACGTGGACAGCAGGAATTTTAAGTCTGCAGGCAAATAGATACTCAGAACTCCAGCTTTCCGGCTCCGTTACCAATTTCCGGCTGATAGAATTCTGGAACCAGTCCGGTAAGATTTTTATATGCAATGGCAAGCTCTTTCATGAAAATGGTTGAATAGCTTTTACTGACGATGCTGACAGTACATCCACCAAAGCCGGCTCCTGTCATCCTTGTGCCTATAACTCCGGGCATTTTTCTGCCTTCATAGACAAGAGTATCCAGTTCTTTTCCTGTAACTTCATAATCATCCTTGAGCGAATCATGTGAAAGATTCATTAATTCTCCGAAGCGGTAAAGATCATTGTTTTTCAGAACCCTGACGGCTTCAATTACTCTGCCGTTTTCCGTGATCACATGTCTGGCACGCCTGAGGACAACAGGGTCGCTGATATATTTTTCAAGAACAGGTATCTCATCGGTACTGATTTCGCTCAGGTTCTTGACAGGTCTGTATGGCTGCAGCAATTCCACAGCTTTTTCACACTCGCTCCTTCTCTCATTGTACTTGGAATCAGTAAGCCCTCTTCTTTTGTTTGTATTTGTTATTATCAGAGAATTATCTCCAAGTTTGACAGGCACATTTTCATAACTCAGGGTATCACAGTTGAGGAATATGGCGTGATCCTTTTTGCCAAAGCCTACTGCAAACTGATCCATGATTCCGCAGTTCATCCCAACGAATACATTTTCAGCCTTCTGACTCATTTTTACAAGATCGAGCGTGGAGAATCCGGCTGAGAAAAGTTCATTAAGCGCCACAGCTGTAACCATTTCAATAGACGCGGAAGAAGAAAGACCCGCACCGTTAGGAACATCCCCGTAGAAAAGCATTTCAAGTCCTGAGATCTTCACGCCTCTCTTTATAAATTCATTTACAACTCCGAGAGGATAATTGATCCATTTCTTCCCTTTGTTTGTGAACAGTCCGTCGATCAGTACTTCGGTGTCATCATTGAAATTTATAGTCCTAAATCTGATGCTGTTTGTATTATTTGTTCTTATAAGAAGATAGGTCCCATAATTTAATGCGCAAGGGAAAACGAATCCTCCGTTATAATCGGTATGTTCTCCGATAAGGTTGACTCTGCCCGGGGAGAAAAAAAGAACAGGTTTTCTATCCCTGTTCCCGAATTTTCCGAAAAAGCTTTCAGCAAATTTTTTGGTATCCATGTTACACCTTTAATTTCTTTTCTATTTCATTGATCTGATTTCTGAAGTGCTTATCAGTGTCAATCAGATTATTGACGGTTTTGCAGGCATGAAGGACGGTAGCGTGGTCCTTGCCTCCGATATGGGAGCCTATACTTGCAAGAGAAGCCTTGGTGAGGTTTTTTGAGAAATACATCGAAACCTGCCTTGCCTGAACAATTTCCCTTTTTCTGGTCTTGCCCTGAATAAGCTCGATCGGAATCTTATAGTAGTCACAGACTATTTTCTGAATATATTCAATTGTAATTTCGCGCCTTGACGTGCTGATAAGCTTTTCTACCATTAGCCTGGCCAGGTCGAGTGTTATCTCTTTCCTGTTAAGTGTTGATTGTGCATAGAGCGATATCAGCACTGCCTCAAGCTCTCTTATATTATTGGAGATATTTATGGCAAGGAACTCAAAGATCTCTTCCGGCAGTTCAATACCGTCGTTGTAGGCTTTTTTCTTAAGGATAGCGAGCCTGGTTTCATAATCGGGTCTCTGGAGATCAGCCTGAAGGCCCCATTTGAATCTTGAAAGCAGACGCTGCTCCATGCCCTGTAATTCTACCGGAGGTCTGTCGCAAGTAAGAATAAGCTGCTTACCCGACTGATGAAGATGATTGAAAATATGAAAGAATGTATCCTGTGTTTTCTCTTTCCCAGCAAATTCATGGACATCATCAAGGATCAGAACATCGATCATCTGGTAAAAATGAAGAAAATCATTCTTGTTATTGTTCCTTACCGATTCCACAAACTGGGTCTGGAATTTATTGGCATTGACATAAAGGACAGTCTTGTCGGGATGTTTCTCTTTGACAAGAATTCCGATAGCCTGGGCAAGATGTGTTTTTCCGAGACCTGAATCTCCGTATATCATGAGAGGGTTGAAAGCAGTGCCTCCCGGGTTGTTTCCAACAGCAATACCTGCTGATCTGGCCAGCCTGTTGCATTCTCCCTCGACAAAATTGTTGAAATTGTAATCGGGATTGAGCCTTGGATCAAAATGGACCTTTTTAATTCCGGGGATAACAAACGGATTCTTGATTGAAGGTTGGGTGATCTCGAATGGGACCTGGACCGGTTTATTATTCAGATCTGTCTTGTTTCTTGATGGATATCTTACCGTGTATGGCTTCCCGTCGGAGTAATTGGTATTCTCCATAACGACATTATACTCCAGTTTTGCGTCCGCTCCGATCTCTCTTCTCAATGTCTTTCTGAGTATATCAATATATTGCTCCTCAAGATATTCATAAAAGAATGGACTTGGTACCTGAATAGTCAATACATTATTTTCCAGTTTCAGGGGAATTATGGGTTCAAACCAGGTCTTATAACTGATCGATGGAATAATATCCTTAATAATTTGCAGACAGTTATTCCAAACGTCAATATGTGACTTATTCATTTAGGTTGGTGTTTTTTTAATCAATCTTAAGGTTGGAATCTCGCTGATTCAGGAAGCAATATTTGTAAAAAAAAAACTAATAAAAAAAAATATTTTCGCTTGACTTTTACGAAAAAATTATATGTTTTTAAACCTCAACAACTTATATATAAAAATATTTTTTCAAAGACTATCTTGTTGAATTATAGCGTATTATCATGTGTGTGCCTGGTTTCACTATGTAATCCAAGTTGTTATAAAATCCTGATCAAAATTCAACAAATGATGCTTTAAATTAGTACAATATTGCTCTTGAATTCTGACGGGATTTTAAACCTAAGATTTTCTGAATTTTAGGGACTGATTATTTAGACTTCAACTTATTCTTTCCGAAAACGGAAAAATGTACATATCTTTTCGGATTGGCTTTAACATCAGTTAAAAGTACATTGAGACTGGCCAGACTGCTATTAAGATTACTGTAAAGAGAATCATTCTTCATAAACTGTCCGGCAGATCCTTTCCCATTATTCATTTCACCAATCATTACCGAGGTTTTTTCAAGCGTATTTCTCAGGTTAGTGATCATACTGTAAATATCGGCAGCCGCAAGAGTATCCGATATAGACCCGAGATTTGTAAGTGTACTGTCCATTTTGCCCGAATTCCTTGCCAGCATACCGGTGAATTTATTTATGTTTTCTATTGTGCTTTTCAGATCTTTCTCCTTGGATGTCATAACTCTGCTGATTGAGCCTGTTGTAGTATTAAGATTTGCAACAGTACCGCTGATATTATTACGGAAATCTTCATTCATGAGTTTATCCACGGAGCTGATAACTGTATCAAGAGTGACGATCATACTTGAAAGTTTTTCCTTGAATGGCACAAGTTCGCTTTCGACTTTATCTGTTAATGACGGAGCAAGTCTTCCCGGGATAGTGTCGCCCTGCTTATAAAATCCCGGCCCATTGCCATATACGAACTGAACTTTCATACCTCCGAGCAGTGAGACAGGGACTATTTCAGCTACCGTGTTTACCGGCAGGCGGAAGTCTTTTGCAACGGAGAAAACAACAAGCAGTTTTCCGCTGACCGGATCGAGGAATTCGATCGATTGAACGACTCCTACCTTGAAGCCATTAACTTCGACAGGACTGGATTCGGCAAGGCCGCCGACCTTGTCGTATATTGTGTAATAGTAGTTAGTCCTTTTGAAATATTCTTTTCCCTTGAGGAAGTTGAACAACCAAATGAATACCAATATCGTAACAATCGCAACTACTCCAACCTTTATCTCATTTGATATCTTTTTCATCTATAGTAATGTTTTGAGAACTCTTTTTTTTAAGCTCCAAAGCCTCCTGCAAAGGTAGCACTTTGTTTCTCCTGACTGCAATTACGAATGCATCTGGAAAGGTATCTCTGATTTCTTTCCTGTATTGTACAGCATCCTCATAATCGTTAAAGCTCCCGGCCACATATCTTGATTGTGTATCGCCCGGTATTTCAGTAACGTTTTTCAGCCCATTAAAGTTCTCCGGCCTCGTTTCTAATCTTTTTGGGGAAGTGGCAATCTGAACCCTGAATACTATATCATCGTTGACAACCTGATTTTTGCTGCTATCTTCTGTTACCTGTTCAACTTTCTGTCCCTTCACAGGGAATCTGCTGCTTTTACTGTCAATATCGTCCAGATAACCTTTGCATGCCCTGAAAAGACATGCTGCGATCTTATCCTGTCCTTCCTGTGAATTCAGATATTTTTCCTCGTCCGGGTTAGTAATAAACCCTGTTTCTGTCAGAACGCTTGGCATAGTGGTATTGTAGAGCACCCAGAATCCTGCCTGCTTGACACCTCTGTCGAACCTGTTATTCTTCTGCGTGTATTCATCCTGGATCATTGAGGCAAGGCTTGTGCTTTGCGAAAGGAAAATGTTCTGCATAAGTGAGAACATAATATAGGATTCAGGAGATTTAGGATCAAATCCCTCATAGGTAGTGGAATAATCTTTTTCAAGGAGGATTACTTCGTTTTCTTTCATGGCAACCTGGAGGTTCTGCTGGTCCTTTGCGAGCCCCATAACGTATGTCTCCGCCCCTCTGACACCCTTTGATGATGCCCAGTTGGCATGGATCGAAATAAAAAGATCAGCATTATTCTTGTTGGCAATTGCCGGTCTGTCCTTCAGTTCAACGAAAGCATCCGTCGTCCGGGTATAGATAACCACAACGTTCTTCAGATTCTTTTCTAGATAACTCCCGGTCTTTAATGCAATTGCGAGAGTAATATTCTTTTCATAACTGAATGAACCAAGCGCTCCCGGATCCCTGCCTCCGTGGCCCGGATCAATTACGATCACCCATTTGTTATCACGTGAGCGGTTGTAGGCGTAAGGATTGAGAACCGCCAGGAAAAAAAGCAGGAATAGTATTTTGGGTACATATATATTATAGCGCCTATGTTTCCCGTTTTTAATTCCAGTACTCATTTCTAGTTAATCTTTTTTATTAGTTTTGCGCTTGCATCCCGGCATCATGCAAAAATTATACAAAAATAGTATTTAAGTTGTATTTTTTTAAAGAAAAGCGGTTCGTAATAATCCTCCTGATGGTGCTCCAGACTGCGATGCTGTACTCCCAGGATGTGGCTAAAATGGCTGACAGCCTGACAGTAAGGCAGGACTCCATCCGGAAGGATTCAATCCCTGCCGGTGTACGCAAACCTTCGAAAAGCGGGATTGATAAGCAGGTAAAATACAAGTCGGCCGGCTATATCAAGCGGGATATAGTTGAAAAGAAGGTTATACTTGTAAAGGATGCTGTTGTCGATTACGGAGATATTGAGATCAAAGCTGATTCCATTTCTTTCGATATGACAAATAACCTTCTTTATGCTATCGGAAGGAAGGATACCAGCGGAACGGTGGTAGGGTCGCCTGTTTTTAAGCAGGGCAGGGAAGAGTTTGAAGCCAAAGAGCTTACATATAATTTCAAGACTAAAAAAGCGATTGTCCGGAATATTATTACCAAGCAGGCAGATGGCTTGCTGCATAGCAATTACACGAAATTGCTTGAGGATGGTACTTCGAATATAATAAAAAGTACCTACTCAACATGTGATGCAGATACTCCGCATTTTTACATCAACCTGCCAAAGGCCAAGGTTTATCCCGGGGAAAAAATTATCTCAGGTCCGGGTAACCTTGTCCTGGAGGGGATTCCTTTGCCCCTGGCGATCCCGTTCGGATATTTTCCTGTAAATTCCAAAAGGGCATCATCAGGGATACTATTCCCTCAGATCGGGGAGGAGCGGACAAGAGGTTTTTCGCTTACTGACGGGGGCTATTACTTCGCCGTTAAGCGATTATTTTGACCTTACATTGAGGGGAAATATCTATTCCAATGGATCCTGGCTTGGAACGGCCCAGTCGACTTACAGGAAACTATATAAGTATAACGGGAGTTTTAGTTTCAACTATGCCAATAATATATCTGGACACAAGGGCTTAAATGATTTCAGCCAGTCCACTAACTATAAGGTGGGTTGGACCTTTACCCAGGATGCCAAATCGTCACCGGGATCGAGGTTCACAGCCAGTGTTAACATGAGCTCCAGTGGATATGAGAAGAATAACAGCTATGTGGTTTCCGACCATGTTACTACCCAAAAACAGTCCAGCATAAGCTATTCGAAATCATGGGAAGGGACGCCATTCAACCTTTCCACGAGCATGACCCAGAGTCAGAACTCCAAGACAAATACAGTCCAGTTGAACCTTCCGAAAGCAACTTTCAGTATGGCCAGGATTTATCCTCTGAAAAACAAGAACAGCAGCGGTCCTACAAAATGGTACCAGGAACTTCAATTCCAGTATACGGCATCGCTGGATAATAAGGTAAATACCTACGACAGTCTTCTGTTCAGCAAGCAGCTTTGGGATACTATGGATAACGGGTTTAAGCAGGAGATTCCTGTAAGTCTACAGCTCCGGCCTTTTAAAAACTTCTCGATCTCACCCTCAATTACCTATTCATCAGTGATGTATACCAAGAAGCTCCATCATTACTGGGATGAGGAAGAAAAAGAGGTTCTGTCTGAGAAAATGAAAGGATTTTATTACGGACAGGCATTCAATCCTTCGATTAATTTCAGTTTCAATCCCCAGATCTTCGGTATGTTCACATTCACCAATCCGGAATCGAGGCTGCAGGCCATAAGACATGTGATAAAGCCTTCGGTGAGTTTTGCTTACATACCTTCAATTCCGGGATTAAGCAGTTCCATGTATGAACGTGTGCAGACAGACACAACAAAAAGGCGCTTTGCAGAATATTCAATCTATGAAGGGAATATTTTTGGTACTCCTTCTCTGTCATCACGAAGCGGAATTGTGTCATTGGGCCTGGTGAATATTATTGAAGGGAAAGTATTTGCAAAGAATGACACCACTGGAAAAGCTAAGAAAATCAAAATAATTGATAACCTCAGCGTTAACACTTCCTATAATGTTTTTGCCGACTCGATGAGATGGTCGCCTGTTTCCATGGCTCTGAGGACTAACCTTCTCAATAAGGTCAATTTGTCAATGAGGAGCAATTTCTCGCTTTATGCTCTGGATGAAAACGGGAAAGCGTTTAATAAATTCGTTTTTTCAGAATCGGGTAAACTGATGCGACTGACTAATTTCGGGGCAAGTGTTGATTTTAGTCTTAGCGATCTTCTCACCGGTAACAAGGAAAAATCCAAGAATAATACCAATCAGCAATCCACGGGAACTGATCAGCTCTCAAAAGGATTTGACCGGACCCAGTCTATGCAGTCCGGAAAACAGAATCAGCAGAACCAGGCCGGACAGAACGGAGCACAATTCGACGAGTGGGGCTATCAGCGATTTGATGCTCCCTGGTCAATGAATGTGAGTTACGTTTTTGAATATTCAAAGCCACTGACAAAGGCAACTATTACACAGGGAATGACAATGACAGGAAACGTCACCCTGACAAAACCGTTGTCACTTACATATGCCTCGGGTTATGATTTCAAGGCAAAACAGATAACAATCACAACAATTGGAATCAGAAGGGACCTGCACTGCTGGGAAATGAATCTTAACTGGGTTCCGATAGGCACGATGAAAGGCTGGAACTTTATGATCAAAGCCAAGGCATCTGTTCTTGGTGATCTAAAATATCAAAGGAGAAAAGACTACCACGATTCATACTGATGAAACCGGATATGAAGCTGGTTACATCCGATAAATACCCTTAATATGAAAAAAATAATCGCAACAAAAGAAGCTCCGGCTGCAGTTGGACCATACAGCCAGGCTGTGGAGATAAATGGCACTTTGTATATCTCCGGACAGATTCCAATTGATCCATTCACCGGCAAACTCACGGGAGAGAATGTTACTGCTCAGACAGAACAGGTGATGAAAAATGTATCAGCTATATTAAAAACTGCAGGATATGACTTTGCTGATGTAGTACGAACAACTTGTCTCCTGGCTGATATGGCCGATTTTAAGGCTATGAATGAAGTGTACGCGAAATACTACACGACTGAACAGCCGGCCAGGGTTACATTTGCCGTTAAAGGTCTTCCCCTCGGAGCGCTTGTGGAGATTGAAACTGTTGCTGCCAGATAATAAAAAACCGCAGAGATCAGGATTATTCCATCCTCTCTGCGGCTTGAGGTCTTTATATTCCGGACGGTAACTGAATTTCAGGCAATGCTTACCGGCAGGGATGTAAATTGAAGAAAACTATTCCGCAACTATTTCGAATTCAATTTCTACCTTGACATCTCTGTGCAGCTTCACGACAGCCTTGTAAGTTCCGATCTCTTTGATCTGATCTTCCGGAAGTGTGATACTCCTTCTGTCTATTTCGAATCCTTTTTCCTTAAGCGATTCAGCTATCTGAATAGTGTTAACGGAACCAAAGATCTTTCCTGATGTGCTTGTTTTTGCACCAACAACCAGCTTAACGTCCGACATCTTCTGAGCCATAAGCTGTGCCTCCTGCCTGATCTTTTCTTCCTTATGAGCCCTCTGACGAAGGTTCTCAGTATGCATCTTCTTAGCTGAAACGGTGGCAGCTACGGCGATTCCTCTGGGAATAAGATAATTCCTGGCATAGCCGTCTTTTACCGTTACTACGTCATCCTTCTGACCAAGCTTGGTAACGTCCTGTTTAAGTATAATTTCCATAAATAATCCTCCTTATTTTAATAGGTCAGTAACATATGGAAGTAGGGCAATATGACGAGCTCTTTTAACAGCTTTTGCCACTTTCCTCTGGTATTTCAGTGAAGTGCCGGTTATTCTTCTTGGCAGGATCTTACCCTGATCATTAAGAAATTTTTTGAGGAATTCCGGATCCTTATAATCAATGTAACGGATCCTGTTCTTTTTAAACCTGCAATATTTCTTCTTCTTGATCTCGACGGTAGGCGGCGTCAAATATCTGATTTCTGATTCGTTCTGTGCCATGGTTTATTCCTCCTTTGATTTACCTGATTCTTTCTGTTTCCTTTTCTTTTCTGCATATTCTACAGCGAATTTTTCCATCCTGAATGTCAGGAACCTGATGATCCTTTCATCTCTGCGGTACTGAATTTCGAGTTTTTCAATAAGGTCTCCAGGACCTTTAAACTCAAGCAGGTAATAAAAGCCGGTAGACTTTTTCTGAATCGGGTAGGCCAGTTTTTTCAGGCCCCAGTTCTCTTCGTGAACGATCTCACCGCTGTTGTCGGTGATCACCTTCTTGAATTTTTGTACCGCTTCCTTCATCTGGTTCTCAGACAAAACGGGAGTTGCAATGAAAACGGTTTCGTACTGATTCAACATAGTAATTAATTGTTTAATAGTTAAATGAATTTGGCTCGCAAAAGTACAACTATTTTGCTTTTTTCAAAAATTAATGACCTAATTTTTTCATTGATCAAAAACTCTGTCATTGTTGTACGGTAAATGTACAACAATCATCATATGAAATTTGATATACACACATTATCAGTTAGATTTAAACCAGATTTTTGAGATTTCAGAAAATAGCCTCTTCAAAATGTAAAATCCTGTGTTTGTGGTTATTTTACCCTTTCCCTGGAAGAGTAAGGAAGCTGGTCAGGAAAAGATGGTTGTAATGCATTGGAAAGACATATTCTGCCTTACAATGATGCTGAAGGTACCGGATATTCAAAGGTCCTGCAGCAACCGGATATTATTCAGAAACGTCTCCTTCAGGACCTGGAAAAACCTATTACGGAATGCCACTGTCAGGTTAAAAAGATCTGCTAACCATGGGCAGAGACTGATTATGCAATAGGGTGTACTTCAATTTATTGCTGTCAGTGTAAGCTGTTACTCCGGCATTATATGTATAATAGCCGGCGAGAGCCGGTGAATGGGGATAACAACTTTTTCAGATTTTTTTTATAAGCAGGCTTTTTAACTATATTTGTACACCGTTAATGACGGGAATTCGAGAAAGCATTTTATGGAGAATTTTATTGTTTCAGCCAGAAAGTATCGTCCTGCCAGTTTCGACATGGTGATAGGGCAGAATTCTATTACAAATACTCTTAAAAGTGCCATCAGGAATAATCATCTGGCCCATGCGTATCTTTTCTGCGGACCGCGGGGTGTGGGTAAAACTACATGTGCCAGAATATTTGCCAAGACCATCAATTGCAGCAATCTTGGTGAGGACATGGAAGCCTGTGATAAATGTGAATCCTGTCTCTCATTTAATTCACTGAGATCGTTCAATATCCATGAACTTGACGCTGCCTCTAACAATAAAGCCGAGGATATAAGGAGCCTGAATGAACAGGTCAGGATACCTCCCCAGATAGGGAAATACAGCATCTATATAATCGATGAGGTTCATATGCTTTCCACTTCGGCTTTCAATGCATTTCTGAAGACACTGGAAGAACCTCCTTCCCATGCGATCTTTATCCTTGCTACTACAGAAAAGCACAAGATTATACCCACCATCCTTTCAAGATGCCAGATATTCGATTTTAACCGGATACGAATCGAGGATATAGTAGCGCGACTGATGTTTGTGGCTAACAGAGAAGGTATCACTGCCGAGGAAGAGGCCCTGCATGTAATTGCTCAGAAAGCAGACGGGGCGATGAGGGATGGATTGTCCATTTTCGACCAGATAGTGAGCCTAACGGGTAAGACCATTACATACCACGATGTAATCGAGAACCTTAATGTACTGGATTATGAGTATTATTTCAGGACGGTTGAAGCGGCGCTTAACGGAGATGTATCCTCAGTCCTGCTTCTTTTTAACGAGGTTCTGGAAAGAGGATTTGATGGTCATAACTTCATTTCAGGACTTAACAGTCATCTCAGGGATCTTCTTGTCTGTCGCGACGAAGCTACTCTCCGGCTTCTTGAGACGACCGAAACAGTACGTCAGCGATACAGGGACCAGACTGCAAGATGCAGTTCTGATTTTTTATTCAGTGCGCTTGAGACCGGCACAAATTGCGATCTCTCTTATAAGAATACCAAGAACCAACGTCTGCACGTGGAGTTGACGCTTATTAAACTCTGCAGGCTGAATTCGGAGAATGTAGGTGAGCCTGAAAAAAAAAAGCCTGATCTGAAGCAGTCTGAAAACAAACCTGCAGAAATCAGGGAAGAATTACAGCCTCCGTCCAGATCAGCCATTCTCAGAAATGACAATCATACTTCAGGTAGTTCGGGTATGACTGAAGAACATTTTGCAGGAAAACATACCCCTGTCTTTGTAAAACCTGTAAAATCATTCTCTGTAAAAGATCTGATATCTGATGAAACTCTTCCAGAAAAAGAGCAGAATAAGGTAATCCCTCAGGCAGAAATTGTGGACATTAATTCTGAAAAAGAACCTTTCTCTTTTCAGGCTTTAAGCAAATACTGGGAGGATTTTATTACTCAGCTTGATGGAGAGGGGCCACGTATAATAAGCATGTTTAAGGCAATCAAATACGAGATGGAGAATGATCAAACCATCAGGATACACCTTAGTAACGCAACGCAGAAAGATACTTTTATTCAGAACTACAAGCAACGTCTGATCGTCTTCCTTCAGAGCCGGTTCGATATCCCGGAGCTTGAAATTGAAACAGTGGTCGATGTTGAAGATACAGGAGAGATTCTATACTCCAATGATCAGAAATATGCTTTCCTCATCAATAAATTTCCGGTTCTCAGGGATATGAAGAAAAATTTCAACCTGGATATATCCTGAAATCCGGATGTGATTCTTAGACAGGGGGATTATTTAATAATATGCAGTCAGCAGGCAATAATAAAGTTTCAGCTTCGCTTCAGTCAGAAGTTGATATTTTCGATCAGATCATAAACCAGTCAAGGTCGATGATAACAATTATCAACCGCGATTATGTCTACGAAAGGGTGAATGATACATTTTGCCGGGAACTTGGGGTCAAAAGAGAGGAAATAGTAGGAAAATCACTGTCAGATATTTGGGGTGAAGAAAACTTCCGGAACCAGATCAAGGGAAAGATAGACAGTTGTTTTGCAGGAGAGACTATCAGATATGAAGCTTGTTTTGATACACATGGTCTTGGTATAAGGTATTACGAAGTTGCTTTCCGTCCTGTTACTGCCATTAACACCGAGGTTAATCATATCGTAGCTGAGACTTTTGATATTCATGAGCTGAGAATCTCACGGCAGGAAGCCATTGAGAAGGAAGAAGAGCTCAGGAAGATGGAGACCAATATTCCTATTGGGATACTGAGATGCTTTCCAGACGGCAGAATAATGAATGTCAATACCTCTTTCCTGAGGATACTTGGGTTTCCTGAGGATACGGATATTGAAGATCTCAATATGAAGGAGATCTATCCGGCCTGGATGCTTTTTAATATTCATGTGGAACAGCTGATCAGGGAGCGTTCCCTGTCGTTGGGCAGGGTCTTTCTTAGGAACTTCAGCGGAGATAATATTCCCTGCCGGATAAGTGGTTTTCTGGCAGCAGACGAAGGAGGTACGCCTGTTTATATTGATTTTGCTGTGGAAGATGCCTCACGTGAGCTGATGCTCGAGAACCGGCTCATACAGGCTCAGAAACTTCAGACCATAGGAGCCCTGGCAGGGGGGATCGCTCATGATTTCAATAATATACTTACCACGATATCGGGTTATTCCGAAATGCTTCATGATGATCTTCCCAAGGATTCCCTGCACTATGAAAAGGTCAGTAGGATAAGGGGGGCTGTATTGAAGGCTCAATCGATAATTAACCAGATGCTTGCGTTCAGCCGACAGATCGAACAGGAGAAAATACTCGTCGATCCGGGTGAAGTATTGCAGGAGACTATTGGGTTTATGAGGTCTTCCGTTCCTGCAGACATTTCTCTCAAGAGCCATATTGAAAAATGCCCGCAGCTTGTTCTGGCCGATCCGACCCAGTTGTTCAGAGTATTCCTGAACCTGATGACCAATGCTGTTCAGGCAATGGAGGAGAGAGGTGGAACACTGTCGGTGCATCTTGAAATACTCGATAGTAAGAAACTGAAACATGAGTTCAGCAGAGATATTGTTGCCGATGAATATGTTCTGGTTACTTTCAGGGATACAGGAAAGGGTATGGAGCCTTCGGTTATGCAAAGGATCTTTGAACCGTTTTTTACAACCCGGGAAGTGGGAAAAGGCACAGGCCTGGGTTTATCTGTTATTCATGGCATTGTAACTGAGATGGAAGGGGAAGTACTGGTATCGAGCAGCAAGGGTGAAGGATCTGTCTTCTTTGTTTACCTGCCGGTTGCAAGGGAATTTATTGAATCTCCTGTGACAGGTGAAAGAAAAAAGATCTTTTTTGTAACCGGAAACAGGCATGAATCGAGAATACTTTCAATTGCTCTGGAAAAAAGTAATTATGAACTGATATATATCAGTGACAGGAAGAGCATGATCGAAACTATGGGCAGCAACAGAAGTAAGCCGGATCTGATAATCCTTATGGGTGAATCACTCCAGGTGAAGCCCGAAGATTTTGTATCGGTATACGAGAAGTTTGATCTAAAAACACCTTGTTTGCTCATCTGTGATAGTAATCAGGATCTAATAGCAGAAAAATTACTAAATTCGGGGATTGTAATGCAGCACCTTATCAAGCCGGTTTCTTTAAGGGAGCTCAGGAACGGGATACAAATGACATTAGGTTGAGAATGTTGTAATTCATTTTAAATTGAAATGGCAGGAGTATTGATTGTAGAGGATGATAAAGAATTAAGGGAAATGATAGCGCTTTCCCTGACACGACGGAAATTCACTGTTCTTGAAGCCGTAAACGGTAAAGAGGCGATAATGCGTTTCAAACCTTCAATTACGGATCTGGTGGTTACAGATCTGATTATGCCGGAGGAAGATGGGCTGAAAGTCATCATGAAACTCAGGGAGTTGAAGCCTTCGCTTAAGGTGATAGCAATATCCGGAGGTGGTAAAGCAGGACCGGGTAGTTACCTTAACCTGGCAAAAGCCCTGGGCGCAGATGCAATCTACTCCAAACCGTTTTCAATTAACGATCTTGTGAGGAGAATAGAAGAGTTGTTAGGAATAAATAATTGATTAATAATAAATAAAATACCAAAGACATGTTGAAAAAAAAGATAGCGGATATCCTTAACAGACAGGTCGAGAGAGAAGGATTTTCATCAAATCTTTATCTCGCTATGGCAATATGGGCTGAAACAAACGGTCTCAGTGGTGTGGCAGCATGGCTATATGCACAGGCTGAAGAAGAGCATATGCATATGCTTAAATTTATAAAGTACGTGAACGAGAGAGGAGGTCAGGCAGTTATGCCTTCGATTAAAAAACCGGAATCCGAATATAAGAATGTGGAGGATGTTTTTAAAGCTGTTCTGAAACATGAAGAATTCGTTACTGCAAGTATTAATGAAATAGTTGACCTTACTCTTGTGGAGAAAGATTTCAATACAAATAATTTCCTTCAATGGTTTGTCATGGAACAGGTTGAGGAGGAAGCATCGGTAAAAACGATCCTCGATAAGGTCCGGCTCATCGGCAAGAATAATATGTATGAATTTGATAAAGATATTGTCAGCCTGAGAAAACCATCAGGAACCCAGCAGATCGCATGAGAAAACATTTCTATTTCATTTTTGCAATTTATATTGTTTCGGCATTCGGTCCTGCCTCTGCCCAGAAACTGATTCATAACACCTCTGTTACAGGTGTTTCATATGCAGGCAATAAAATTAACAGGATTTATATTCCCCCGCCTGCTAAGTTTTTCAGAAAATCCGATTTACCGGATAAAGCTTCGGTGAAGCTTATATATACAGGATTCCCCTCAACTGCTGCCAACGCACTTCAATATGCCGCTTCAATACTAGAGACAGTACTTCCTGAAGGTACAAAAGTTACTTTGTCTGCAAGCTGGGAACAGATTACGACCCGAGGTGTACTGGCAAATTCCAGTATCACAGGATTTGTTTATGGCTGGGCAGTAAACGCAATTGATCCGAAACTGGTTTATCCGGTAGCCCTGGCTGAAAAAATAGGAGGAGAGTCTCTTAACGATTCGCTCGATGGCGATATAACCCTGAGAATCAACAGCTCGGTGAACTGGTATTACGGGACTGATGGCAATACTCCCGGTACCAAATACGATCTTGTGACTGTCATTCTGCATGAAGTCTGCCATGGGCTGGGCTTTTATGACAGTTTCAGCACTTCAGGGACCATCGGATGGTATGGTTTCGGATCCTATCCGATCATTTATGATACCTTCCTGGAGAATGCTTCAGGAAAAAGACTGACAGATACACTGTCTTTTACGAATTATTCAGCAGGACTTAAGACTGAACTTACAGGCGGAAATGTTTATTTCAATGGTCCTTTGCTTAAGAATGCAATGTCGAGAAGTCGTATAAAAATTTATGCCCCCGGTACCTGGGATTCCGGATCCAGCATCTCTCATATCGACGAGGCTACAGCCCCTGATGGCAGTCTTCTAATGACACCATTCATTGATTATGGAGAAGCTATTCATGATCCCGGCAAACTTATTATGTCAATGCTCGGCGATCTTGGATGGGTGAATACAAGGATTATTCATGAACCGGCTCGTGACACTGAAACCCGGTTGACTAGCCTTCCTGTAAATATTACTGTTAAGTCTGATACAGCTTACAATCACAACAGAGTATGCATGGTTTGGTCTGCAGATAACTTTGCCACTAGTGATACTTTGTTCATGGTTTCCGGAAACGCCGATGACAATTACTCAGCTAATATTCCGGTTAATTCGTTCAACAGCAGGTTACAATATTACTTTTTCACCGAAGACTGTTTTAACCGCTTATACAGATGTCCTTCTTATATCGATTCTATAAAATACTCGGTATTTATCGGGACTGATACCATCAAACCGGTTATTGATCATACTCCTCTGGTCTCTCTTCTTGAGACTGTCGATACAATTGATTTCACTGCCACAGTCACTGATAATCTCGGAGTCGATACCGTGTATATTGAGTACACCATAGACGACGAACCGGCACATTATCTTGGTCTGGCAAAATCTTCGGGAAATGTCTATAGTGCCCGTTTGAACGCAAGACAACTGCATCTTGCAGGAGGGGATTCTATTAATTACCGGATATTTGCTGCAGATTCTGCAAAGGTTCCCAACATTGGGATACTTCCAGCTTCAGGAACCTTTTCTGTAAGGATAGATGGACTGGCAAATGTTCTTGAGAAATATTCCACCGATTTTACCGGTGATGCAGCCGCTGATTTTATCAACGATGGCTTTACTGTAATGCAACCCGCCGGTTTCACTCACTATGGTCTTAATTCCCTTCATCCTTATGAAAGCCCTGAAGACAATAATAAGAGCATAAACTACACCGCGGTTCTTCGTCATCCTTTGAAGCTTAAGGAATCGGGATTGATGATAAGCTACAATGAGATAGTCCTGGTTGAACCAGGTGAAGAAGGTGCTGCCTTCGGATCATCTGATTTTTACGATTATGTCATTGCGGAAGGCTCGAAAAATTCCGGTAAAACATGGTTCAGTCTTGCAGACGGATATGATTCTCAATTGCATACTTCCTGGGAAACGGCATATTCCAGTTCGTCTGACGGCACCAACTCAACAGCTATTGGATCGGAATCATTGCTTTTTAGTCATTATATATTATGCTCACCTTCAGATAAAATTTCTGCAGGAGATACTCTGCTTCTCAGATTCAGATTATATTCCGATCCGTTCGCACATGGTTGGGGCTGGACTATTGAGGATTTGAATATCAGACCGTTTACGGACGATGTGACAAAAATTTCGGATGAAAATGACTGGAGTGTTTATCCTAATCCCGGAAACGGGATAATAAGGCTCAGATCGGGTGAAGATCTGACAAATACAAACAAAACTCTGCATTATAGTATACTTGATGCCTCAGGTATCTGCATAAAAAGTGATATACTTCCCGGCCAGTCTGAGAATGTGATTGATTTTTCTGGTCATCCGTCAGGTATTTATTTCATAATTCTCACCCGTGACGACTGGTTGAAGACTATTAGATACTGCCTTATCCGGTAAACGTATTAACCGTTTTAATGCCTCTTACCCGATCGGTGAATTCTGACGAATACACGGGAGATCCGGGCCCTGATACATTATACCGGTTGCAGTCGGTTTACCTTAACTGATCATAAAATCAGGTATTAAGGCACTTTTTTGGAAAATAAAGCTAATTTTGCATCAGGTTTTTTAAAAAGTAAACAATCTAAAAATGAGCATAATAAATAGTGTTCTGGGGCTTTTCCTGGGAAATAAATACGAAAGGGACATCAAGGAAATCAACCCCTATGTTGATAAGACACACATAGAGTTTGATAAACTACGGAATATTTCTAATGATGAGCTTCGGGAAAAAACGGATCTTCTGAGACTTGAAATTACCGGAAGTCTGGAAGCAGATGAGACTGAAATCAAAGTTCTCAGGGAAAAGGCTGAAAAAGAAGAGGATGTAATTCTTAAGGAAGAGTATTACAACTCGATAGACAAAATTGAGAAACAGATAAACGAAAAGCTTGAAGTAGTTCTGGATGAGGCTATCCCAAGAGCATTTGCCATTGTAAAGGAAACTGCAAGACGTTTCAATGAGAATGAGGAACTTGAAGTTACTGCTAGGCAATATGACCGGGATCTTGCATCCACACGCGAAAGCATTACAATTGATGGGGATAAAGCTTACTGGAAAAGCAGATGGATCGCCGGAGGCAATGAGATCGTGTGGGATATGGTACATTATGATGTCCAGCTTATCGGTGGAGTAGCCCTGCATAAGGGAAAGATCGCCGAGATGGGCACAGGGGAAGGAAAAACTCTCGTAGCTACATTACCTGTTTTCCTTAATGCTCTGGCTGGCAAAGGCGTCCATATAGTAACAGTAAATGATTACCTTTCTAAAAGAGACTCTGAGTGGATGGGCCCGATTTATGAGTTCCATGGTCTCTCTGTTGATTGTATCGATAAGCATCAGCCAAACTCGGCCGACAGACGTAAAGCTTACAATGCAGATATTACATTCGGCACAAATAATGAGTTCGGTTTCGACTACCTGAGGGATAATATGGCGATCAATCCCGAGGACCTTGTGCAGAGAAAACATCATTATGCAATTGTTGATGAGGTTGACTCTGTTCTAATAGATGATGCAAGGACTCCTCTTATAATTTCAGGTCCTACACCCAAAAGCGATACCATCCAGTTTGATGAACTTAAACCCAAAGTAGATAAGCTTGTAAATGCACAGAAAAAGCTTGTTACCCAGATTCTTGCAGATGCCAAAAAGCTGATTGCTTCCGATAAAACGGACGAGGGAGGACTACTTCTTCTCCGCGCTTTCAAGGGTCTGCCAAAGACCAGTGCACTGATCAAGTTTCTGAGTGAGGAAGGCAACAGATCCCTGCTTCTCAAAACAGAGAATTTTTACATGCAGAACAATAACAAGGATATGCATAAAGTAACCGATGATCTTTACTTTATCATCGATGAAAAGGCTAACTCCATTGAACTTACCGATAAAGGACTTGATCTGATATCCACCTCCGTTGAAGATGCAAGCTTTTTCATTCTTCCGGACGTAGGCTCCAGAATTGCAGAGATTGAGAAATCCGATCTGTCAGAAAGGGAACGGCTTAGGATTAAGGATGAATTGCTGCAGGATTATTCAGTTAAATCGGAACGTGTTCATACTATGACGCAGCTTCTTAAAGCCTGGACGCTTTTCGAAAAGGATGATGAATATGTAGTGATCGACAACAAGGTTAAGATAGTTGATGAGCAGACAGGCAGGATACTTGAAGGCAGAAGATATTCAGACGGCCTTCATCAGGCTATTGAAGCAAAGGAAAATGTCAAGGTTGAAGCTGCGACACAGACCTACGCAACTATAACATTACAGAACTATTTCAGGATGTATCATAAGCTTGCCGGTATGACAGGTACCGCGGAGACTGAAGCCGGTGAATTCTGGAATATCTACAAACTGGATGTAGTTGTTATTCCTACAAACAAGCCTGTTATAAGAACCGACAAGGAAGATATCGTTTATAAGACCAAGAGGGAGAAATATAATGCGGTGATAGAGGAAATTGCCGAAATGTATCGTCAGGGCAGACCGGTACTTGTGGGTACTACATCCGTTGAGATCTCTGAACTGCTCAGTCGAATGCTCAAGATGAAAGGTCTCAGACATAATGTACTGAATGCCAAGTTACACCAGAGAGAAGCTGAAATTGTTGCGGAAGCAGGTAAACCTGGCACTATTACAATAGCCACCAATATGGCAGGACGTGGTACAGATATCAAGCTTACTGAAGAAGTGAGAGCCGCGGGTGGTCTGGCGATCATTGGTACGGAAAGACACGAATCACGACGGGTTGACAGACAGCTCCGTGGGCGTTCCGGAAGGCAGGGAGACCCTGGTTCATCACAGTTCTTTGTATCTCTCGAAGATGAACTTATGCGTCTTTTTGGTTCCGAAAGGATCGCGGGGATAATGGATAAACTAGGTCTAAAGGATGGGGAGATGATCCAGCATTCTATGATTACCAAATCAATAGAAAGAGCTCAGAAAAAGGTTGAGGAGAATAACTTCGGTATCAGGAAAAGGTTGCTCGAGTATGATGATGTGATGAATTCCCAGAGAGAAGTGATATACAGGAAAAGAAAGCATGCCCTTCTCGGTGAAAGACTTAGCGTTGACATTGCAAACATGATGTATGATGTTACTGAGAGCCTTATTGGCACTTATCATGGCGACAACGATTTTGAAGGATTCGATTTTGATCTTATCAGGTCATTTTCAATGAATTCACCTGTTACGGAAGAGGAATTCAGAAAAGAAAATGCTGAGGCTGTTACCGATAAGGTCTATGATAAAGTACTTGGCACCTACAAGCGTAAGGTTGAGGATATTTCAGCCCAGGCATATCCGGTGCTGAAGGATGTGTACGACAGAATGTCACATGTATATGAGAATGTTGTTGTACCTATTTCAGACGGGACGAAAGTATTCCAGGTTGTGACCAACCTCAAGGCAACTGCCGAATCGGAGGGGAAAGAGCTCGCCCGATCATATGAAAAAACTGTTGTCCTGGCTACCATCGACGATGCATGGAAGGAACATCTGAGGGAGATGGATGAACTAAAACAATCGGTACAGAATGCAACTTATGAACAGAAAGATCCGTTACTGATATATAAATTTGAATCCTTTGAACTTTTTAAAATAATGCTCACCAAGGTGAACAGGGATGTTGTCAGTACTCTTATGAAAGGTCATATCCCCACTCAGGATCCTGATCAGGTAAAAGAGGCTCAACGAAGGAGGCAGATGGACATGAGCAACCTGCGGACATCGAAAAGCGATTTTTCACAATACAGCAGTACTGGCGGCGGCGGAGGTGGCGCTGATAAAAACCAGAAAGTGGAACCAGTAAGAGCAGAAAAGAAAGTAGGAAGAAACGATCCATGTCCTTGTGGAAGCGGTAAAAAATACAAGAATTGTCATGGATTGCAGCAAGCCGGTGCACAGCCTGCAAGACCTGAAGTTTAATCAGGCCTTGCTTGCTTCTTCCACAGCTTTCTGTATCCTTGAATGTATGGCCCTGCTCACAGGTACGAGCGGGAGCCGTACATTATTATGACAAAGATTAAGAATACTGAGTATGTCTTTAATGCCGCTGGGGTTGCCATCAATGAAGAGAAGTTCTGTCATTTCCAGAAACCTGAACTGAATCTCCCTGGATGCCTTGAAATTACTTTTGAGAGCCTGATTGACAAGTTCACTGCACTGTGCAGGAAAAGCGTTGGCAAGCACTGAGATCACTCCTGCACCTCCTGCAGCAATAATCGGTATGGTAAGCATATCATCTCCGGATATGACACTGAAATTCTCCGGCTTTCCTTTTATAATTTTCATTATTTGCGTCATATCTCCAGAGGCTTCCTTGACAGCAACAATGTTATCACATGAATGAGCAAGCTCAAGACATGTTTCCGCAGATATATTGCAGGAAGTTCTTCCGGGTACATTATAAATGATCAGAGGAAGCTGCGTACATGTGGCAATTTCCTTGAAATGTTGAAAAAGTCCTCTCTGCGATGGTTTATTATAATAAGGGGCAACTGAAAGTATCCCGTCAATGCCTTCAAAATCGGTATGACGGATGCTGCTGATAACCTCCTGAGTGTTGTTCCCTCCTATACCGAATACTATTGGAATACGATTATTCACATATTCAACTACAAATGACAGAATAGCCTTTTTTTCTTCCCTGGAAAGGGTAGCTGATTCTCCGGTTGTCCCCATTGCTACAATATAGTTGGCACCTCCGGTTATAACGTGGTTTATTACCCTGCCCAACGCTGTAAAATCAATGCTTAAATCATTCTTGAACGGTGTGACAATAGCTACTCCTGTTCCTTTGAATTTTTTCATCTTCTAATTATTAAACCGCTTTTTTGTTTTGGATTTGATCATTTTCAGGTAGTGAATTGCCTGGGAAAGATATCCTTCAATATCTATCGGAGGTGTCATCTCAATCATAATATCAAACGGCTGGCTGGTTGCTTCTTTTTCAAACAGACCTACCTTGAGCCTGGCCTTTGATAGGCCTGAGACATAACTTAGCGGTAACTCGTTGTTAAGATTGATGTCAATGAGCACATCGAAAGGTGTATTGATGAATAGAGTGGCTTCTCTGGAATCGGGAAGATATAACTTTGTAAGTTCATCTTTCCTTATACATATAAGATATCTGATTGCAGTATACTGATCAGGAAGAACAAGACCGGGAAAGTATCCGAAGATCTTCACATCAATTTTTGCATCCTGCATCTTCTGATGAAATCTGCTTAACACCGGGAATTCGCTAATATTTGAAGCATCCCAGACAATACCAATACTACTGACATCAGCAAAATCAGAATAACGGATCTCTCGTTTAAGTCTGGCGACCTTTCTCTGTAGAATCGCGCGCCCGTTACCAAGCCTTATTTTTCTGAATAATTCCATTCTGCAAACCTAACAGTTTTTTGTCAATCTGAGTCGGCGTTTCTTTAATCTTCACCTATAATTTTGAGGAAGTCATTTTCATTAATGAGAGGAATTCCAAGTGAATCAGCCTTTTCTCTTTTGGAGCCCCCCATGTTTTCTCCGCTCAGAATAAAGGTTGTATTTCCTGATACCGACGATGCATTCTTTCCGCCGTGCAGGTCAATCAGCGCCTTGTATTCATCCCTGCTGTGTTTTGTAAACACCCCGGAAATGACAATTGTCTTACCTGCAAGAGCTGTGCTTTTTTGCGATGTTTCTGCTTCATTCTCTAATCTCACCCCGGCTGATCTGAGTCTTTGAATGAGCTCTATGTTTTCACTGTCTGCAAAATATGCCGTTATACTTGAAGCTATTTTGGGGCCAATTTCAGTAACAGCAGTAAGATCTTCAACAGTTGCATTGATAAGATCATCTATAGTACGGAATTTTGCAGCAAGAGTCTTTGCAACAGTTTCACCTACATGCCTTATCCCGAGGGCAAAAAGGACACGTGCATAAGGTGTTTCCACCGATCTGGCAATTGACCTTAATATGTTTGATACTGATTTTTCTCCGAGCCGTTCAAGCGGAATCAGCTGTTCTGGCCTGAGATCATAAAGATCAGCGAAGCTCCTTATCAGGTTGCTGCTAAAAAGCAGATCGATCGTTTCTTCTCCAAGACCGTCAATTGCCATTGCTTTCCGGCTTATAAAATGTTCTATCCTTCCTTTGATCTGAGGCGGACAGTGAAGGTAATCAGGGCAGAAATGGTTAGCCTCACCATCGTTCCGCACAAGTTCGGTACCGCACTCCGGACAGTGTGTTATAAAGTTGATTTTCCGGCTTTCTTCATTTCTGTAACTATGCTCTACGCCTGTTATTTTTGGAATTATTTCTCCACCTTTCTCCACATATACCATGTCATTTATATGCAGGTCGAGCAACTCTATCTGGTCAGCATTATGCAGTGTCGCTCTTTTTACTGTGGAACCGGAAAGAAATACCGGTTCGAGATTGGCAACAGGTGTTATTGTTCCGGTCCTTCCAACCTGAAAGGAGACTGAAAGCAACCTTGTCAGCGCTTCCTCGGCTTTATATTTATATGCAATAGCCCACCTCGGTGATTTAGCTGTAAAACCAAGTTCCTGCTGCTGCATCAATGAATTTACCTTGATAACAACACCATCAGTATCAAAAGGCAGATTCTTCCTTTCCTTATCCCAGAAAGAAATAAAACTCAGAACCTCTTCAACCGATTCGCACAGCCTGATGCTGTCAGGGACCTTAAATCCCCAGGATAAAGCTGTTTTAAGGTTATCATAATGATTATCTGCCGGCAGATCTTCCGAAAGGAGAAAATAGAAAAGACATTCCAGCGATCTGGCGGCAACCATTTTGGGATCAAGCAGCTTTATTGTTCCTGCAGCTGCATTTCGGGGATTGGCAAACTGGCTGATTCCGGAATTTAATCTCTCTTCATTGAGCTTGTTAAAAACCGACCTGGGCATAAGAATTTCACCTCTTGCAAGAAACTCCTGAGGAAAAGCCCCTTTCCTTATTCTCAGCGGAATACTCCTGATAGTTTTTACATTTGCAGTTACATCATCCCCCTTTGTCCCATCACCACGTGTCAATGCCCTGACCATTAGTCCATCCCTGTACGTTATGCTTATTGAAACCCCGTCATATTTAAGCTCACATACGTATTGTACGTGCTCTGATATCGTTTTTCTTACCCTTGAATCAAATTCCCGTAATTCCTCTTCACTGTACGTGTTCCCAAGCGACAGCATGGGATATTTATGTTCATACTGGACAAATTCCCCGATAAGATCACTTCCGACTCTCTGTGTAGGAGAATCAGGAATTATCAGTTCAGGGAACTTTTTCTCAAGAGTATCCAGCTGATTAATCAGCAGGTCATATTCAAAATCCGTGATAACAGGTTCATTAAGAATATAATACTTGTGATTATGCTCATCAATTTCGCGACGAAGCCTTTCAATTGTTTCTTTAGCTTCAGACTGTTTCATAGCTTGTCTAACAATTTATACACTGTAAAATGTGTGATAGAATTAATTCCATACACCATCGATCACCTTCCCGCACTTACTGCACTTACCGCCTGAAAGGGTATTTGATTCAACCCTGAAGCCCTGTCTTTTGATGAGTATGGTTTTACACTCAGGGCATTTCGTGTCGGAAATCTCATTTCCTGGAACATTTCCGGTATATACATATTTCAACCCTTCTTCTGATGCAATACTTGCAGCTTTATTGAGCATATCAACAGGGGTAGGTGGCAATTGTTCAAGTTTATGAATGGGATAAAACCGGCTGAAATGTATTGGAGTATTTTTGAAACCATTGTCTGCAAGCCATTTACACATTGTTTTGATCTCATCTTTATTGTCAGTCCAGGTGGGTACAACAAGGTTAGTTATTTCAAGCCAGATCCCTGATTCTTTATAAATTTTAAGAGAATCAAGCACTGGTTGCAGTTTACCTCCTGTCAGCTTAAGATAGGTAGCTTCCGTGATGGCTTTCAGATCAATGTTGGCAGCATCCATTACGGTACAAAGCTTTCTGAGAGGATCAGGATTGATATAACCATTTGACTTGATAATATTTTTTATACCAGCCTTTTTTGCCAGTAGAGCGGTCTCATATGCATATTCGTAAAAGGTCACAGGCTCTGAATATGTGTACGCTATCGACCTGCATCCGCTGGTTTTACACTGTTCTACTACCTCGGATGGAGACAGATCGTAATTCCTTGTTTTATCCGGACTGGTTTGTGAAATAGTCCAGTTCTGGCAGTTCAGACATACAAGATTACATCCTGCAGTTGCAATAGAGAATGCTCTTGAGCCTGGCAGAAAATGATAGAGTGGTTTCTTTTCCACAGGATCTACATTGGCAGCGCAAGGATTACCGTAGGCAAGGGTGTACAGTTTATTATTATGGACTTTCCTGTTATTGCATTTGCTGAGTTCGCCTTCTTTAAGTACACATTCGTTGGGGCATATCCTGCACATTATGCCACGGGCTGTCTCCTCCTGAAACATAGCCTCCTTTTTATATATGCCTTCTACCTCACCATCTCTTCCTCCTGACAGAGAACCGCAGGGAAGGAAAATGAACCCGGCAGAAAAGGAAACTGATCTTTTTAAGAATTCGCGTTTACTGATATGTTCTTTACCTTGTGGCATTTACTGTATAAAAAAGGCAGTGGAGCCATACCCCTTACCATGCCTGTGTACATTACAAATATACAATATTAAGACAGTCTGTGTTCCACTGTTTTATTGTAGTATTTATTTCATATTACCTCCATTTGCCTGGCTCATTTTCGCGATTTACATATTGGATCATTAAACGGAATCCTTTTGTGAGTGTCAGTCTGCAATTGATACATTATATTGTATCTAAGATTTATCCCGTCGTGTTTTGATGGTCAGAAATCCCGCGAGAGCAAAAAGTGCGATAAGGAAAAGTGAATTCCTGATACCGGCGAGTGGTATAAGGATACCTGAAATAATCAGGAATCCGAAGGCTGAACCTGCCAGGTCTGAGCTGTATACTGATGCCGTCCCGAATTCATCCTTACGTGTTTTAGTCAGATGGTTGAATACACTTCCTGTTATGGCCGCAGGAATGAAGGCGCCTGTAAGCATTATCAGCATGGCAGCAGCTACGTTTGAGTGCGTTGTGAAGAGGTTGTAAAAAAGTCCGGATACAGCATAGAACACAAACAGTACTACTACTTTCAGCCTGAGAGAAAAACGGTCCATCCATCTTATCCAGGTCCCGGATCCGGCTGCAAGTCCCGCCATCAGCGCCGCTATAACAAGTCCTGAAAGCTGGTACATGTTCCCGATTATCATCTGAAGTGAGATCAGTAATACTATTTCAAATCCCGCAAGCGCCGATGCACTGAAATACATTGATAAGTTGCTCTTTTTCACAAGTAATACAGGAAGTGCGAAGACCACAAAAAGCAATAGATAAGAAGGTATCTTCTCATTAGTCGTTTTTGTAAAACTGAAGGTAAGATACCGGAAACAGGCCACGGGATAGCCAAGACGGTTTTGTTTTGCGCCAGGGTCTATAATGGCTTTAATCCCGCTGCTCTTTTTCAAGATCAGATCATCCGAAAGATAATCCCGGCAGACGTAGGTATTGCCAATGTTCTTTCTTTCGGTCAGTTCACAGAAATTAAGAAATAGCTCTTTATCGGATGCTATGAAGTACAGCTTGTTTCCGACAACGGGTTCGACATGACTGAAAATTGCGGCCAGACTGTTATAAACTGATGAAAGAAGCTGAACGGATTCTTTGTTGAAATAATCGTTTGCAGGGCATGGTGAGCACATAAAAACACCTCCTTCCTTCAGCTTTTTCCTGACCTCTCTGAAAAACTCAGTTGAGTAATACCTGTTAAGTTGCAGTGTGGAAGGAGGAGGGACCGAAAGTAGGATAACATCGGCTTTTTCATTTGTATTTCTGATGAACATGAATGCGTCATCCGTTATCAGGGAAAGTTTAATATTAAGCGAATCGCCATTAACCGGCCATTCATCAGTGAGGGCGGGATCTCTTTCTATGAAAGTAACCTCTTTGACATGGTATTTTAATATTTCGGGCAATTGTGACTGGAGTGAACCTGATATCAGTATGACTTTTTGAGGCGAGTCACTCTGGAGCATGGCATAGTGAATATTTTCTTCACGCTCTGTCACATCATTGTTGTATGAGAGCAGTCTCTGGTCATAATATACACTTTTTTCTCCTTTGTATTCACCATGGGTAATATTTCCATAAGGAGTGTCCTCAGTCCGGATCACTTTAATTCCATGTAGCAGCAGCTCTCTCAGAGGTTTGTCAGGCGATGTAAGAATTACTACGGATGCAGATACCAGCGCTGCAAGTTTCAGGATCATTCTCCTTGAAGCTGTCATCACGGAGTATGAGAGCACAGCATACGATAATGCAAGAATTATTATAAGAAGGAGTATCTGGTATGTATTCAGAAGCCCGGATGTAAGGATTGAAATGGCTATACCTGCAACAACACCGCCTAATGTCTCGGCAGAAAAGGACCTTCCTGCTGCTATTCCCATGTCTGTTCCGGCCAGGTTAGTCAGACTGACAAAAGTGAAGCCAGAAACCAGGCAGAAGGGTAGCAGTACAAGAAGGGTAAATATTATACTTACAAGGAAGGAAGGTGACTCACCCGGACTGAGAAACAATGATGAGAGTAAGAACATGAGGAGAACGGATAACAGGGGGCTTCCGGCAAACACGATATTGATTGTCCTTAAGTCCGACAGCCGGGAACGGCCTGCCAGCAACGATCCTGCAGCTGAGCCGGTAAGCCACGAACCGAGGAAGATGCCTGTAATAAGTTCATATCCGCCCGCGATATTCATCATCTCCCTGAGAAGCAGAAGCTGAACAGATGAACTGACCAGACCGACAATAAAAAGGTTGAGACTTAATTTTTCAGGTGAACAGGTGACCGACGGAGATGCTCCCTTTTGTTGCTCTTGTATCCCGAACAGATGTTTATAGTACGATAAGTGCCAGATTAAATGAAACATGCCTGAACATGCCATTCCAACACCGAATTCCACGTGCCACCTTAAAACTGACTTAATAAATGGAAGATCCCATTTATAAGTTATCTGAAGCGCTATGAATACTCCTGCAATTGCTGTTATGAGGAAGGAGATGGCAAGGACCGAGTTCCAGATTTTCCTGTGCAGATTTATTGGGAAAAATCCCAGCCTGCAGAATAAATTACTTATAAGGTATAATAGAATTGTGGTCAGACCTGTTCCGGTAACATGATACATGACTGTTGTGTTATCGTCTCAGGACTATCCCGTCATAAATATAGATCTCAGCGTCCTTCCATCCGGTCCATCCGATACCGGCCTTGTCACGCGATGTGTAACCAAGGAACTGTTCAATTGTCCATTTATTCTCGGTTGCAACCTGTGGCAGCATTGTACCTGCCAGAGATCCTTTTTTAATATAAATACCATGTTTCCCTAGGACGATTTCACTTGTATCTTTAATTCTTCTGAGCGGGCCGAGAACGGTTATTTCAATTTCTATTTTATCGAGTTCCTCTTTGGTCAGCGGCAGGAACCTTGGATCGTCAAAGGCTGAAGATATGGCCGATTCTCTTACGGCAATGTAAAGCGGATCATTTGAAACAAATCTTCCGATGCAACCCCTAAGCGCTCCGTCGACCTTAAGTGTGACGAAAGCTCCCATCTGTTTCCTGAGGTTGTCGCTGATATCCTTTTCATTAATGAAAATCTTCTTGCGGTCGTACAGCATGGTACGGATACTGTTTTCTGCGATCCGGAAAAGCTCATTCTTTTCTGATCTGGTGAAGGAGACATCAGATGATTCTCCATTCCCTGATCCGGACCTGTGATGTCTGTCTGTTATTGCAAAAGCGTGATAACCAACTACCTCTCTTTTATTACCATAAGGTGAATCGCCTGAATTACAGTAATCGATATGTTTTATTTCGATATCCCTGTTGCCTTCTGTAAGATATAGAAGCGTCAGCCCTGAAGTCCACCCGCACATACTCGTTACCAGACCCGGTACGTATTTGTCGGAGTTGTCCCAAAGAGTATTAAGAAAAGTTTTGGGATTTCCTGACAGTATCCCGGCTGAAGTAATGCTGTCAGTTTTCCTGGCATCATCATATGCCGGGTAGTGTGAGAAATCGCTGCTGATGACGAAAAGATTGTCTTCAGTGAAATAGGGGCGGAGAGCTTCTGCAATCTTCTTTACTGTTTCAGTATTATTTGCTCCGATAATAATTGGCACTATCGGTGGTGATGGTTTAAAATAGTACTGTATAAACGGCACCTGGACTTCAATGCTGTGTTCCTGCTGATGAGCAGTAACCGGAAAATCAAAAACCTTGTTTTCCTTCTTCAGTCTGCCGGCAATTTCCAAGTTAACAGTTGCCTTGCCGAGCGGGGTCAGATAATCTCCCTCATCGTACACTGAGGCGCCATCGAACTGCATCACATGGCTTGATCCAATAATGAATATGTTTTTATAACTTGTTTTTACCGGTACAGAATGAAATGCTTCAGCAGCTATTTTTCCTGAGAAAATATACCCGGCATGCGGACAAATCACTGCCCTGACATTCCAAGAATCGGGAGTCTTCCGGCAATTGCCGAAATAACCCGTGATATCATTCGTGAGTGTCTGTTTATTGGCCGGATAGAATCTTCCCGCAGCAACCGGCTGTCTGTCTGCAGACTTGTTCTGGGAAAAGGTTTCCATGATACAGAAAATTGAAAACAATACAATCAATACTGTTCGCATGACCGTAACACTATTTTAGCATAATCAAAGTTATGCCAAAAAAACAAAACAAGTTGAATTTTGAAACGAAATGTTGGATTGGTTTAAAGCAGAACCATCGATTCCTTTAGTATTGTCCCGTCTATATCAGTACCATACAGCTTTATCAGCAGATTGACTGTTGGATTATTGACCATATGAATGATTGGATGTAGTTCATCCTTTATATCGTCAACATCCATATTATCAAATTCATCAATATTAAAGTACAGATGTATCATGAGAGTGAATTCATTACTGTTGATGGTACAGAGAGCTCTCACTATTTTCGCTATCCATATTGAGGATGAAGTATTGAAGTACTCAAGATTAACCCTCAGATTCGTTATTGTTCTGGGCTTTTTGGCGTATTCAGTGACCCAGTTGAGAATTTCTTCATATGTCTTAGCTGCGTTTTCAGGAATAGATCTTCCAGATAAAATCAGCTCACCCGTCATGGGGTTAAGGTCAATCTGGGGGGTTTTGGCCGTTGGTTCTATAAATAGAGTACTAAGTTCCACAATTAAAAATATAAATTGTTGTTACTAATATCATCATTCCAAAATTATCACAACTTTTATTAGGATGCTTTGCGTTTAATCAAAAAGAACAGTCGAATAGTCAAATAATTTTGTGCGTTTATATAAAGTTGGTCCAAAACCTGCATTTTGAACTCCCCATTTTGAATTGGTTTTCTTTTAGAACGATATATTTAGTATTATATTTGCTGCCTGAATTTTTTAAAGATGGAGATTGTTCTTAAAGGCAGAATAAAGGAAGCGGTAAAGAAACTGTATAACAGTGAGGTCCCTGATGAATTCATACAGCTTCAGGAGACACGGAAGGACTTCAGGGGCGATTTCACTCTGGTTGTTTTTCCATTGCTTCGTTACTCAAAAAACACGCCGGAGACTACCGGCGAGATGATTGGCTCATACCTGGTGGAAAATTGCAGTGCGGTTTCCGGCTTCAATGTTATTAAAGGATTCCTTAATCTGGAGATTTCCGATAAATGGTGGCTTGAATTCTTCAGCAAAATGGCATCAGAGCAGGATCACTTTGCAAATTGCAGAGTGCCAGAGCCTGAAACAATCGTTGTGGAATATTCCTCCCCAAATACAAATAAGCCTCTTCATCTGGGGCATATCAGGAACAACCTCCTGGGTTTTTCTCTCTACAGGCTGTTATCCTCCACAGGTCACAAGGTTATAAAAACGAACATAGTCAACGACCGGGGGATCCATATTTGTAAGTCAATGCTTGCTTGGCAAAGATTCGGAAATGGCGAAACACCGGAATCAGCGGGGATGAAAGGTGATCATCTCGTGGGTAAGTACTATGTGCTTTTTGAGAAAGCCTATCGTCTCGAGGTTGAAAAGCTTATCCTTGATGGAATGTCACCGGCTGAAGCCAAGGAAACAGCGCCGATAATGAAGGAAATCAGGGAAATGCTTGTGAAGTGGGAAGCGGGCGACAAGGATGTGATTGATCTCTGGAAAATGATGAATTCCTGGGTATATGCAGGTTTCGATGAAACATATTTAAAACTGGGTGTCGATTTTGACAGGATCTATTACGAGTCTCAGACCTACATGCTTGGCAAGGAACTTGTCCTGAAAGCGCTTGAAAAAGATATACTTTACAGAAATAATGATAGCTCCATATGGGCTGATCTGACTTCAGAAGGTCTCGATCAGAAGCTTTTGCTGCGGTCGGACGGTACCGCCGTCTATATGACTCAGGATCTTGGAACAGCGGTGCGCAGGTATGACGATTATCATTTCAACCGGCATATATATGTTGTTGGTAATGAACAGAACTATCATTTTCAGGTTCTTAAGGCTGTGCTTAAAAGAATGGGATATGAGTGGTCTGACGGATTGATCCATTTTTCATATGGAATGGTGGAGCTTCCGGAAGGTAGAATGAAATCGAGGGAAGGTACGGTTGTAGATGCAGATGATCTTATTGCAGAAATGCATGAAACGGCAAGATCGGTCTCTCTCGAGCTGGGAAAACTGTCGGATTTCAGTGATGAGGAAAAAGAAGATGTTTTCAGAAAGATAGGGCTGGGAGCACTTAAATATTTTATTCTGAAAGTTGATCCGAGGAAGAACATGACTTTTAATCCGGAAGAATCCATTGATTTCAACGGCAATACCGGACCCTTTATCCAGTACACGTATGCCAGGATCAAATCGGTACTGAGAAAGGCCTCGCGATCGGGCTTAAATGATGATGTACCTGTATCATTCCCGTTTCAGGCTCTTCAGAAAGAGCTTGACCTGATAAAGCTGTTAAGAAGATTTTCCGAGACAGTTGCAACTGCAGCTCATGATTATAGCCCGGCACTTATAGCAAATTATTGCTATGATCTTGCCAGAGAGTTTAACCAGTTTTATCACGATTATTCAATACTCGGGGAAACTGACACGGAGATCCGGACTTTCAGACTGGTCCTTTCAAAGCTTACCAGTGAAATCCTGGCTGAAGGGATGTGGCTTCTTGGTGTAGAGATGCCGGAAAGAATGTAAAATATATAAGTATTATTTGCTGAACAACTGAATTTATGTTTGAGAATTTAAGTGAAAGGCTGGATAAATCCTTTAAGATTCTTAAGGGACAGGGACGGATTTCCGAGATTAACATTGCCGAAACTCTCAAAGAGGTTCGCAGGGCATTGCTTGATGCTGATGTCAATTTCAAAATAGCCAAGCAATTTACCGATACGGTTAAACAAAAGGCGCTCGGTCAGGAAGTGCTGCAATCAGTTAATCCTTCCCAGATGATTGTCAAGATCGTTCACGACGAGCTTGTCGAACTGATGGGAGGTGACAAAACCGATATCAATATTAAGATCAACCCATCTGTGATCCTTATCGCCGGTCTTCAGGGATCCGGTAAAACTACATTCAGCGGTAAACTTGCAAAATGGGTGAAGACAAAACGTGGTAAGAACCCTCTGCTTGTTGCATGCGATATTTACAGGCCTGCGGCTATTGAGCAGTTGAAAGTGATAGGAACCCAGGTTGAGGTGCCTGTATATACTGAGGATGGAAGCAAGGAACCAGTTACTATTGCAAAAAATGCGGTCAGGGAAGCCCGGCTAAAAGGACACGATGTCGTGATTATTGATACGGCCGGCCGTCTTGCTATTGATGAAGAGATGATGAAAGAAATTTCAGCTGTAAAAGCCGCTGTAAATCCGCATGAGATACTTTTCGTCGTGGATTCCATGACAGGCCAGGATGCGGTGAATACAGCGAAAGAGTTCAATGACCGTCTCGATTTTGATGGCGTAGTTCTTACCAAGCTCGATGGTGATACAAGAGGAGGTGCAGCCCTTTCTATAAAGTCTGTGGTTAATAAGCCGATCAAATTCGTCAGCTCAGGTGAGAAGATGGATGCAATCGACATCTTCTATCCGTCCAGAATGGCTGACAGGATCCTCGGAATGGGAGATATTGTTTCCCTCGTTGAAAAGGCACAGGAACAATATGATACCGAAGAGGCAAGAAAGCTCCAGAAAAAGATAGCAAAAGACCAGTTCGATTTCAATGATTTTATTGCGCAGATCCAGCAGATCAAGAAAATGGGTAATGTAAAAGATCTCATGTCTATGATCCCTGGCGTCGGAAAAGCTGTAAAGGATCTTGATATCGATGATAACGCGTTTAAAAGCATTGAAGCCATTATCAGGAGCATGACACCAGAGGAAAGGGTAAACCCCGGGGTGCTCAATGGCAGCAGACGAAAGAGAATCGCACTCGGTAGCGGAACCAATGTGCAGGAAGTAAATAAACTGCTCAAACAATTCGATGAGACCCGGAAAATGATGAAAATGATGACCAAGGGAGGAAATGCAGCCAGATTAATGGGTAGAAGATAAATAGCGCCATGTATAATATTATCGACGGAAAGAAAACCGCCTCTGACATTAAAAAGGAAATTTCGGAAGAGGTGCTCAAACTTAAGGCAGCCGGTAAAAAAACACCGCATCTTGCTGCAATTCTGGTTGGCAATAACCCTTCCAGCGAATCCTATGTTGCCAACAAAGTAAGGGATTGTGCTGAAGTGGGCTTCAAATCGACATTATTAAGGTTCGGCACTGAGGTCAGTGAAAATGAATTGCTTGCTGAGATCAGGAAGCTTAACCATGACGATGATGTCGATGGATTCATTGTCCAGCTTCCTCTTCCTCGGCATATATCAGAACATAAGGTGATTGAAGCCATTGATCCTGCCAAGGACGCAGACGGATTTCACCCGGTAAATCTGGGCCGGATGATGATCGGTATTGAAAGTTACCTGCCTGCCACACCCTATGGAATTGTTGAATTACTCAAGCGTCATAAGATTGATATAGCCGGGAAGAGCTGTGTTGTTCTCGGCCGTAGTAATATTGTCGGCAGGCCTGTGAGCATATTATTATCACAGAAGGGAATGGATGCAACTGTTACAGTTCTGCACAGCCGTTCTAAAAATATTAATGCTGTCATGAGCCAGGCAGATATAATAATAGCTGCAATCGGTTCACCTCATTTTGTCACGGCCGATATGGTCAAAGTCGGAGCTGTCGTTATTGACGTCGGAACAACCCGAATTGAAAGTAAGGAATCGAAATCAGGTTTCAAACTGACAGGAGATGTTGACTTTGAAAATGTTGCACCAAAATGCTCGTTTATATCGCCTGTCCCTGGCGGCGTTGGACCAATGACAAGGGTTTCCTTACTCAGGAATACCCTTCTGGCAGCCAGCAAACGCTGAGATTCTGTTATCTCTTATTTGGTTGGAATTGTAAAGCCTGTGAAATAAAGATCAAATCCTCCTTTTCCTCCACTCCTGTTGGATGAAAAGATAAGGTAAAGGTTCCTGTAATCAGGGAAATTTCCCAGGAGCGGCCGGTATTCATCAGAGGCAGTATTGATTCTTGATCCCATATTAACCGGAGCATTCCACTTGCCATTCTTTAAAACTGAATAATAAAGATCATACCCTCCATAGCCACCGGGTCTGTTCGAAGCGAAGATCATAACTTTATTGAATACAATCGGACATTTATCATCTGCTGTGCTGTTGATACTATCAACTTTTTCAGAAACACTATATGTCTGGTTGAACCATTCATCAAGTTTACTGCCATCAGGTCTGACCTTGTAATATATATCAAAATTGCCGTCGAGATTTGAAGTGAAATAGGCCGTGTCAAGTCTTGGATCAAGACTCAGGTATGCATCGTCAGATGTTGTATTTATCAGATTAACCGGGTATGGACCAAGAATCACCGGCTTGTCAGCTCCGTAATAATATGACAGATATTTGCAGTATTTCAGATCCAGATCCCCGTTACTGTTCTGAGATGCAAGTATCGTATACTCATACCCATCATCCGTATTGAATATCCTGAACGGACCAAAATCATTTCCGGTTGTTTCTACAGTAGAAATAAGTGTTTTGTAAAAATCGTCTGTAGTAATCTCTGAGTTAAGCATCAGGTAACCGTACTTCTGATCCCAGGAGACAGTAATGAGTCCCTGTGCCAGATCAAACTGACCACCTGCGCTTTTTCTGTTTGATGAAAATATAAGAGGAATTACACCATTTATCTGGTAACCAGAAGAATTATAATCATCGTATTCGGAATTGAGCGCTGCCAGATTCACGACAGAATCGGGAAAAAAACCGTATGGATAATTCAGTGAAGTGGAAGTTTTCAGACAACTGCTCATCATAACAGAAAAAGCAGAAAATATGACAATTGTCCGTATTGGTTTGTAAATCAGCGATATTCTCATATTGTGGTCGATTAAGTTGTATGGCAAATATACTAAATATAACGAAAAACCGGGTTTGGGGCCCGGTTCTTCAAAAGTAGAATTTAGGTTAATTCTAGGGTATATAGGGTAAAATTTCTTGTTTACTGTTTCGTTTCATAAGCATAGATGGATATTTGGTCCCGCAGGTTGCGTGAGTGAATTAAAAAAAGAGAATATTATTTGTTAATATTACTTATTGCCTTGTATTTTAAGTGTTTATAAAATATGATAAATGTTGATAATTGAATAATTGCCATTTTAGACAAATCAAAAATAGTGTTACTTTTGCCTGGGACATATCTGTTTTACTGATGGAAGAGGATAAATACGGATCTTCCTATGAGGAAGAGGTGAAGAACGCAGTGCAGAAGTTCGAGCGGATGAGAAAGAATAATGAAAGTTATTTTTTTGATGTCATCGAATTTGAGAGTATTATTGATTATTACATAGAAAGCAACAATTCTGCAAAGGCTTTTGATGCGGCAACTCTGGCATCAGAGCAGCATCCTAATTCAGTATCTATTCAACTGAGAAAAGCAAAAGTGCTTCTCGATAAGGGCAGAGCTGTGGAGGCTCTGAGACTGCTCAGGAAGCTTGAGAGCATCGAGCCTGGAAATCATGAGCTTTATATTGCCAAGGGCACTGCTTACGGTATGCTTGGAGATATTCAGGGCGCCAGGAAGATGTTCGACTATTCTCTTACCCTTGATTCGGACGATATCGAAAATATATTGTTTACAATAACATCTGTTCTTCAGAATCTCAACTACTATGAACAGATGATCCCATATATGGAAAGACTTATTGAGCTGGAGCCTGAATTCAAAGCTCATTTGTACGACCTGGCTTATGCCTATGAGAAAACAGAGGATTATGATAACAGCATCGCCTTCTACCTCAGGTATCTTGAGGAAGAACCATTTTCCGACAGTGCATGGTATAACCTGGGGATCATATATAATAAGCTCGATATGTACGAGAAGGCAATGGAAGCGTATGATTTTGCACTGGCAATAAATTCCCAGAATACATTTGCCCTTTTCAACAAGGGAAATATTTTGAATAACCTGGAACGCTATGCAGATGCGGTTCCGGTTTATCACGAATATCTTGAGAATGAACCCGACAGCTTTGAAGCAATGACTTATCTTGCAGAATGTTATGAGAAGCTCAATGAGTTCATTATGGCAAGGAAATATTATCAGGAAGCAATCGAACTGGCTCCTGAGTTTGCTGATCCCTGGTTCGGACTTGGTGTTCTGGCGCTGAATACCGGAAAAATTGAAGATAGTCTGATCTATTTCAGAAAAGCAGTGAGACTGGATGATGAAAATCCGGAATTCTGGTACCTTCTTGGAAGAGCTCATTATCTTGATGGAGATAAAAAGTCAGCTCTGCGCTGTTACAGAGAAGCTCTGAAACTTGACACTTACTTCGATGAAGTCTGGATAGACCTTGGCAAGATCATTCTTAAGGAAGGATTGGTGCAGAAGAGCCTTCCTTATCTTGTCCATGCGTACAAGGTAACCGGTGATGTGCCGGGTATCAATTATCTTCTTTCCTCATTCTATCTGCACGCTGGAGCTGTAGAAAAGGCATTTCGTCATCTTTCGAACGCAATCGGCCTTGACAGACCACTTTTTTCTGATTTCGAAGAACTATTTCCAGTGAAGCTGATTACACGGAAAATGAAAAAGCTCCTGGATGAAACTTCCGGTCAGGATAACCCTCAAAAATAATTTTACCAGAGATGAATACCGTACTTCCTTATCTGCCTGAAAGACCGGAAAAACCAAGGAGCTCAGGTCTTACTATGGTTATGGACAAAGGCTTAAGTATCAGAGAAGCTGAAGATTTTATGTCGGTTGGCAGCTCATATACTGACTTTGTAAAACTGGGTTTCGGAACATCACTTGTTACACCTGGCTTTGAAAAAAAAATCAAGGTATATAAAAACGCCGGAGTGATACCCTATTTTGGCGGTACCTTGTTTGAGGCTTTTATTATCAGAAATATGTTCAGGGAATTTGTCGAATTTCTGATAAAATATGAGGTAGAGATGGTGGAAGTCTCCGACGGATCCTATGATTTTGACAGAGAAAAGAAGCTTGAATACATTTCCATGCTGTCTGAGAAATTCACTGTGATCTCTGAAGTTGGCTCCAAGAAAGCAAATGTTATTTACTCACCGGAGGAATGGGTGGCTATGATGAAAGCTGAACTTGACGCCGGATCAGTTAAGGTAGTGGCTGAAGCCAGAGAATCGGGTACCACAGGGATATATAATGAAGATGGCTCCATTAACAATAAAATCATTGGGGCGATTTCAGAGCATGTCAGGCTTGATAATGTCATTTGGGAAGCTCCTCTTAAATCTCAGCAGGCCTGGTTTATCAAGCACTTTGGAGCAAATGTCAACCTTGGTAATATTGCCCCTGCTGAGATAATCCCTCTGGAATCACTCAGGTTAGGTCTGAGAGGAGATACATTTTTCCAGTTCCTTCCCGAACACCTTAAACATTAGCAGACCTGGCCCGTTAAGGCAAGCTGGCTGCCGCAGTCATGAGAAAATTCGGACTTATCGGATATCCCCTGGGACATTCATTCTCCCAGGCATACTTCACTGAAAAATTCAGACGTGAAGGTATCACCGGTTGTCGTTATGATAATTACCCGATAAACGATATCGCACTGCTTCCCCAATTAATTAAGACTGATTTTGAATTATCGGGCCTGAATGTAACAATCCCTCACAAATCGGAAGTGTTCAGGTTCCTTGATGATGTTGATGCTGAAGCTAAGGAGATAGGAGCCGTGAATGTGATCAAAATCCGGCGCCAGGAAGGCAGAATAAAACTCACCGGATTCAACAGCGACGTTACCGGAATTTTTGATTCGCTTTCTCCTTATTTTAATCCAGATGTATCGGAAGCTATCGTTCTTGGCACCGGGGGAAGTTCCAGGGCTGTATGTCATGTCTTAAGAAGATCGGGTATAAAGATAACCCTTGTTTCAAGAACAAGCAGACCGGGAGTTATTTCATATGATGATCTTGATGCCGGTTGTTTACGCCGTGCGACCATCATTGTAAACACCACTCCGCTCGGTATGTTCCCCGATACGGGTAAAAAACCGGATATTGATTATTCAGCTCTGACAAACAGACATGTTCTTTTTGATCTTGTTTACAACCCGGAATTAACACTGTTCCTGCAATCGGGGATGAAGCAGGGCTGTACGGTGGTCACCGGACTGAAAATGCTTCACAGACAAGCTGAAAAGGCCTGGGAAATATGGAATGATGAAAAACTCTGACGTCCCTTCATCCATATTCTCTCTCTTTAAGTCAAAACCATAAACTTTAAACTTGAAACTTTACCCCCTGGATACTCTTCTCCGCATCCAGTACCTTGAATCACAATCTGTGGTTTCCTGTTTCCAGTAACCTGGTGTTACCTTCTCTCCGTTGCTTGTTTTCAGACGTCTTTCATATACGGCGAAGACCGGATTAAATATCAGGTCAGTGACCCCTATGGTATAATGTGGTTCGGCGCCAGGCTCGCCTGTTTCTTTCAATTCTTTAACTTCAAGCTTGTTCAACTCCAGTAAATCGCGAAGAAAGGCCGCCCTTTCTGATGATGCACCGGTTTCCACAATTGTGCATCTTATGCCGTCAATTTCAGCAACGATATGTTTAGCGTTATTTAATGCCATTACCTGATCATTTTAAACCCCGAAACTCAAATTTCTGATATATTCAAACAGGATGCTTGCAAACCCTGTTACAGCAATACCTGCAACACAAATGCCCAGAGAAAGCCTGGTGAGGTTATCACTTCTGAAGCTGGCTATGGCTTCGTCATTCTTGTTGATGAACATTGCTTTCACTACAAGAAGATAGTAATAAAGAGATATAATCGTGTTTACGACTGCAATGAAGACAAGTAGATAATAGCCTTGCTGTGCCGCTGCAGTGAAAAGGAAGAACTTCCCGAAGAAACCGGCAACCGGAGGTATTCCTGCCAGGGAGAACAAGGCAAGTGTCATCAGCAGGCTCAGCCCTGGGTTGGTATGGTAAAGTCCGTTGTAGTCGTCTATATTCTCTTTTCCTGACGCATTGTAAACAGCGATGACAACACCGAATGCGCCCAGATTGGAGAAGATGTAGACCAGTATATAATATATCACTGAAGCCATTCCAAGCTGATTTCCGCCAATCAGTCCCAGCATAATATATCCTGCCTGGGAAATGGATGAGAATGCAAGAAATCGTTTGAGATTCTGCTGCCTTATGGCAAAAAGGTTACCGATGGTCATTGTAAGGATTGATGTTACATAGACAGTTTTCTGCCAGGTGGAAGAAATCACCGGAAATACTGTGTATAGAATGAGCATCAGGACAAATACAGCCGCTCCTTTAGACACAACTGAAAGATAGGAGGTAATATTCACTGGTGATCCTTCATAGACATCTGCTGTCCAGAGATGGAAGGGTACAAGTGATATCTTGAAGGCCATACCGGCGAAGAAGAAAATAAATCCCAGGATCTGAAGGTTACTGCCATCGAGCTTCACTGTTACCTCCTGATAATAAAGAGATCCGGTCGTTCCATATATCATCGACAGGCCGTAAAGCAATATGCCGGAAGATAATGCAGAAGACAGGATAAGTTTAATACCGGCCTCGGCGGATTTGTTCCTGAATCGTTCGTACGCGCAAAGAGCAGCCATTGGTATAGTTGCAAGCTCAATACCGATATAGAACATCAGGAAATGCCCTGCCGATATCATGAAATTCATTCCTGTGAGTGTAGATATTAGAAGAATGAAGTATTCACTTAACCTCTCCTTGTTTTCTTCTTTTCTTATCCATTCCATAGACTGGATAGTAACAAGAAGTGCACCTATATTCAACACATTTTTCATTATCAGTCTGGTTCTGTCGGAAATATACATTCCTCCGAACAGAGAGCCTGTCTCTGCCGGAAGGAATCCGATGACCGTAATCAGGGCCATTAAAATTATTGTGAAGTACCCGATCTCTGTTTTCTTTGAAGGATGAACGAATATTTCAGCCATCAGAACCAAAAGCACTGCAGCTATCAGGAGCAGTTCATGGCGCATTATAAAAAAACTGTTTAAGCTCATATTATCCTCTATTCTTATCCTGATTGGAAATTTCAAATATTAGAACGGACTGATGGAAAGTATTTTGCTGATTATAGGCTGCAGGCTCACACCGATCATTGAGGAGAGCCAGTAGGGAGCGATACCGATTGCTGCCACTGACCCGATAAGCGTGACTGCGGATACCTTCTCAAACCACCTGGCGTCTGTCAGATGCTGATAATGTTCATTGGTTGCAGGTCCAAGTAATAGAATGGCTACCACCCTAAGAATATATACAGCGGTGATCACGATTGAAGATATGGCCATAATTGTAACGACCCTGTAAAATACTTCAGGATGCTGGAAAGCGCCGACAAATATGGTCATTTCTGCAACGAATCCACTGAGACCCGGAAGACCCAATGATGCGAGTCCGGCGATTACATAGCATACGGAAAGGAAAGGTATTATTTTCATCAGCCCTCCCATTTCATTTATCATCCTGGTGTGCGTACGTCCGTATATCATCCCTATAAGTGCAAAGAAGAGGGCTGTCATGAGGCCGTGGGAGATCATCTGGATAACGGCGCCGTTCATGGCAGTCTGGTTCATCATCAGTACTGCGAACAGTACAAGTCCGCAATGACTTACTGAGGAATAGGCATTGATATACTTCAGGTCCTTCTGTACTATTGCACCGAGAGCTCCATAGACAACACTGATTGACGTAAGTATTATAAAGATCCATGAAAGCTCGTGGGCTGCCTCAGGCATGAGGAAAATAGCCACTCTGAATGCGCCATAACCTCCTAACTTCATGAGAACGCCTGCATGGAGCATTGACACGGCAGTGGGAGCGGAGGCATGACCGTCAGGTGACCATGTATGAAACGGGAAAAGCGCCCCGAGTACTCCGAATCCAACAAATGTGAGTGGAAAAAATATCCGTTGTGCAGCAACCGGTATGGTTATTTTGGATATCTCAAGTATATTGAATGTAAGCGGTCCTCCATCAGGAGCTGAGTGGAAATAAATACCAAGTAGTCCGACAAGGATAAAAGCAGAGCCGCCCATCAGCATCAGGGTAAGCTTCATAGCAGAATACTCTTTCGGACCTGTTCCCCATATTCCTATGAGCAGATACATCGGGATGACCGCAAGCTCATAGAAAAGGAACATTGTAAACAGATCGATGGAAATAAAGAAACCAAAGACTCCTGTTGCCAGCAATATAAGTGAAATAAAAAACTCCTTCGTCAGATAGACTACCTCCCAGGAAGCGAATATCCCGGCAAAGACCACTATCGAAGTAAGACAGATCATCGCAACCGAGATACCATCAACTCCGACTGCATAATGGATGTTCAGGCTTTTAAACCAGAGATAATCCCTGATGAAGAGCATTTCATCAGTATTTCCACCATGCCGCGCAGAAAGATAAAGGAAAACAAGTATTCCTGCCATTATCAGCTGAATACCCATTCCAATGGCTGATACAATCCTGGTCTGTCTGGTATCCTTAACCAGCAGAATGCCTGTTATGGTCAGAAAAGGAATAACTACAAAGAGTGTCAATATATCCATAGTAAAAGATCTTTTTCTTGATAATCAGTTATTTCCACAGATAAATAAGAAGTATTGCAAACATTATGGCTCCCGTGACAAAGACATAGGCGTATTTCTGAAGTTGCCCTGACTGCAGTCCTCTTATCCTGAATGAGATATCCTGGGTAACGGCGGCAATAGAATTCATGGCTCCGTCAATAACATGGCGGTCGAACCAGGCAATAGGGGTGGAAATATACCTGAAGATTATCTTTTTAGTCACGAAAAGATAAAGCTCGTCGATATAGAATTTATTAAATGCCCATTTATAGCCGAACCTGAAAGCTGAAGCCACTCTGTCGGGAATGTTGGTTTCCTTCCTGTACATCAGATATGCTGCACCGATTCCGAGGAGGGCAATGAGTACTGATGGGATAGCTATCACCATTTCTATTTCCGAATCGAAAGGTTTTCCGTCGGACGTAACCAGATGGCTGAACGGTATGAAGCCGGCGAATGTTGAAGCTGCAGCGAGAATGATCAGAGGCATTGTCATTGTCAGCGGAGCTTCATGAGGCTCATGGTGATAATGCCTTTCAGCGCCCCAGAATATGCTGAAATAAAGCCGGAACATATAAAATGCAGTCAGACCTGCCACGGCATATTCCACGGCAAACAGGAGTTTGTTATGGTGGAAGGCCGCGGCAAGTATCTCATCCTTGCTGAAGAACCCTGAAAATGGCCATATTCCTGCTATTGTGAGGCAGGCTATCAGGAATGTAAGATGGGTGATCGGAAGATATTTCCGTAATCCTCCCATATCGGTCATATAATTGCTGTGGATAGCATGGATTATTGCGCCTGCACCCAGGAAAAGCAAAGCCTTGAACATTGCATGAGTGAAAAGGTGAAACATTGAAGCCATGAATCCAAGTCCTTCGTGTCCGCCATAGCCTGAAACGCCCAGGGCAAACATCATATAACCAATCTGTGACATTGTTGAATATGCAAGAACTCTCTTAATGTCGGTTTGTGTACAGGCAATAATTGCAGCAAAGAGAGAAGAAAAAGCGCCTACATAAGCTACCACCTGGAGCGCTACCGGAGCCGACAGTGCATAGATAGGGAACATTCTCGCAACCAGATAGACACCTGCAACGACCATGGTTGCCGCATGAATCAGAGCCGAAACAGGAGTAGGGCCCTCCATAGCATCAGGGAGCCATATATGGAACGGGAACATTGCCGACTTGCCTACACCTCCCATGAAGACAAAAATCATCGACCATGTCATTACCGACAGTCCCATAAATGCAATCCTGCTTCCCTGGGTCATTGCCGGTCCGTTGATATCAGTAAGAGAAATGAAATCGAAGGTTTTGGTGTTGAATGAGAGTATCAATATGCCTATAAGGAATCCAAGATCTGCGAATCGTGTAACAATAAATGCTTTTTTTGATGCCCGTACTGCAGACGGTTTCTCATAATAGAACCCTATCAGCAGAAACGAAGATACACCAACCAGTTCCCAGAAGATATACATCTGGAATATGTTAGTTGCAAGCACGAGACCGAGCATCGAAAAGCTGAAAAGGGAAAGAAATGCAAAGAAACGCTCAAATCCTCTTTCTCCCTTCATATAACCGAGGCTGTAGATATGAACCATAAGAGAGACGGTGGAGATTACCACAAGCATCATAACTGAAATGGGGTCAAGCAGAACCCCCAGGTCGATATGAAGCTTGTCTGTCAGCTGAAGCCAGACAATATTGAAAGCCTCTATCTTCTGATACGCGCCATCTGCCTTAGCTGATGTAAAAAAGTAAGCATAGGCAGTAAAATAGGAGAGAAGGGTAACTGTCAACAGGCCGCCGGTTCCCAGCAGACCCGAAAGCCTGGCCTTAAGTTTGTGACCTGCCAGTCCCAGCAGTAGAAACATCAGAAAGGGAATCAGAGGTATCCAGACTGTATAACTGAAATTTGTCATATCGCAATTTCCTGTATTATTCGTATAACTAGTATTTCATCTCATCGACATTCTCAACATTGATGGTTGAGAAACGCCTGTAAATGTTAATAATGATTGCAATAGCCACTGCCGCTTCAGATGCGGCCACGGCAATTACAAACAGGCTGAAGAACATTCCGTCAAGTTTATGCGGGTAAAGATACCTGTTGAATGCCAGGAAGTTGATGTTCACAGAGTTCAGAATAAGCTCAACAGACATCAAAATGGTGATCAGGTTACGGCGTGTCAGGAAACCGTAAACACCGGCAAAGAACATTATAGTTGCCAGGATCAGAAAATATTGTACCGGTATGCCTGCATTCATGTTATTCTTTATTTGAAGTGTGAGACTGAGTCTTTGACGGGCTGCTTTTCTTGGCAACTACAATGGCTGCAATCATTGCTGCCAGTAATAATACCGAAATTACCTCAAAAGGAAGGATGTATCCGTCTTTTCCGGTTGAGAGCAGGGAGTTGCCCACCAGTGTCATATTGACCTCCCTGGCAGCTTCAATTGTGGCTGAAAAGTTGAAATCCAGGATGGTGATGATAGACAGGATAGCGCCGGCAACTGCAGCCAGGGAGGAAAAGAAAACTTTCATCTTTCCAGGGGCTTCGAATTTCTGATTTATGTGACTTGTCAGCAGTATTGAGAAGATGATCAGGACCATAATACCTCCCGCGTACAGGGTCAGCTGAACAGCAGCAAGAAACTCATAATTGAGCATGAAGTATAGTCCTGCCGTGGAAACCAGGACAAAAAGCAGGTAGGTCGCGGCCCTGAGAATACGACGCGATGTAACCGCCAGAACTGAAAAGACGGTTATGATTATCGCCAGCAGAATGAACATTATCTGATTGGAAGCCATCACTCAACTCCTTTCATTAATTGTGAACCTGGTTTATTTAATTGTTTGACAAGCAGTGCTCTGTTGAATACGGCGTGCTCGAACTCCTGTCCGAATGCGAGTGCATTGGATGGACAGTTCTTTACACATAGCCCGCAAAAAGTACACATGCTTAACCTGTATATATGCTTATCGATCACCCTCTTTTTCTTCCCATCTTCAGTCATTATCGTTTTTGATATGACTTCTATGGAACCATTGGGGCAATTGATCTCACAGATGCCGCACCCTGTGCATTTATGTTCATTCTTTTCATTGTGAGGCATTATCACTTCCCCTTTGAAACGCTCGAACATAACCAGATCCTTGCGGTTATCAGGATACTTACGAGTCACTATGGCCGATGGTTTGAAGAAATAGCCTGAGGTAACCTTCATGCCCCTGAGCAGCGACAACAAACCCGAAAAAATGTCTTTTAAATATTGAAGTATACTTCTCATTCAGAGATAAACATTTATTTTTTCATTGACTAAAAATGCCAGCCTTTCAGTACTATAAACGACATGATAAGCACATTCACAAGATTGATCGGGAGCAGATATGTCCATTCGAGCGTCAGAAGCTGGTCGATCCTGAGCCGTGGAAATGTCCACTTGAAAAGCATAATGATCCAGATTATGAAAAAAGTCTTTCCAAAATACCAGATAATGGGAGGAACAAAATCCATGATCCTGTTAAATCCTTCCAGGTTTCCGATGTGGAAAGGCATCCATCCTCCGAGAAATACCGTGGCTGCTATGGATGCCACAATAAACATATTGATGAATTCAGCGAGATAGAAAAACGCAAATGCGATACCTGAATATTCTGTATGATAACCTGCTGTAAGCTCCGATTCTGCTTCAGCCATGTCGAATGGCCCCCTGTTGGTTTCAGCTGTGCTTGAAATGAGATAAATAACGAATGCCACAAAAGCCGGGATATGCCCCTTGAATATGAACCATCCGGTCCTCTGGGCTTCAATAATTTCCGAAAGTCTCATCGATCCGGCCAGAATAATGATAGTTATGAGTGCGAGTCCCACCGACAGCTCGTAGCTTACCATCTGGGCGCCGCTTCTCATTGCACCTATAAGAGAGTATTTGCTGTTGCTCGACCAGCCTGCCAGCATCACCCCGACTACGGTCAGAGAAGATACTGCAAGCAGGTACAGGATACCTACATTGAAGTCCAGTGCATGAAATCCCTGTGCGAATGGTATTGCTCCCAGTACCATGAAGTTGACAATGATAACAATGAATGGCGCCAGTTTGAAAAGGAACCCGTCTGCATTTTTTATTGGTATGATCTCTTTGAAAAGGAGCTTGACCAGGTCGGCAACAGTCTGGAAAATACCATAAGGTCCTACCCTGTTGGGACCAAGCCGGTTCTGGATAAATGCACATACCTTTCTTTCTGCATATACCAGGAAAAGGCCAACAACCGCATAAAGAAGAAGATAGACGATACCAATCAGGATCATTTCGGTGAAGGAAGCCCAAAAAGGCGACATCGAACCCTTAAGACTCGCATCAACGGATCTGGTAAGGATCGAAAAGTCATAAAAGACTCTCCACCATGGTTCGGCTGCGATTGTCAATAAACTTCCGGTCAGTAGAGGATGCATATATTTCTCGTTTTCTTTTTTATTAATCTATCCGGTTTCAGCTACCTTGAATTACCTGTCGATATCAGGGATCACAAAATCAAGTGAGCCTGCAATTGCTATAAGATCGGCAATTTTGAATCCCTTGGTGATATGATTCAGTACCCCCAGGTTGACAAAATTAGGGGATCTGAACTTCACCCTGACAGGATTTTTATTCCCGTCACTAATAATGAATACACCAAGTTCCCCGCGGGCAGTCTCAACTTTCTGGTAATACTCTCCTTCAGGCAGCTTGATTACAGGCTTCATCTTGACCGAATATGGCCCCTCAGGAATATTGTCAATAAGCTGTTCAATGATGTTCAGCGATTCTCTCATTTCCTGAATCCTGGCAAGGTACCTGTGGTAGGCATCACCCTCCGTGTAAATAATTTCGTTAAATGCGACCCTGTCGTAGGCGCTGTAAGGCTCATGCTTTCTGATATCACATGAAAGGCCCGAAGCTCTGGCTGATGGTCCGGTTATGCCATAGGAAATGGCATCTGCCAGAGAAAGGTTGCCAATACCGGCAGTTCTCTCGCGGAAGATAACGTTGCCAGTCAGTATGGCATCGTATTCCGGAAGTACTTTCCTGAAATATTTAATATAGTCTTTTACTCTTTTCTGAAAATTAGGATGAAGATCATACATAAGTCCTCCGGGGCAGCTATAGCTGACTATCATTCTTCCTCCGGTGGTTTCCTCAAATATATCCAGGATCATTTCCCGGTCACGAAGGCCGTAGAAATAGCAGGTCTGCCCACCCAGATCCATGCCGAATGAAGCCCAGAAAAGCTGGTGAGACTGGAGACGGGTAAGCTCAGCCATTAATGTCCTTATCACCTTTATCCTGTCAGGAATATCGATTTCGAGCGCCTTTTCAACTGCCAGGCATACAGCTTCATTATTCATATGTGCCGAAAGGTAATCCATACGGTCGGTCAGGTGGATGATCTGAGGATAGGTGAGGCTTTCACACATTTTTTCAATTCCCCTGTGTATGTATCCGACATGCGGCTGAACATTCATTACGAATTCACCCTTCAGCGATACAACAAGTCGAAGCACACCGTGAGTAGACGGATGCTGTGGGCCCATGTTCACCGTAAACTCCTGCTGTTCGTCAACAGGCATGGTAGCTACCTTCTCTTCCATAACTTACTTGGTAACAATATTAACATCATCTTTATAATCCTTCCTCAGAGGGAAGCCCCATGAGCTGTCGAGAAAGAGCCTTCTGAGATCAGGATGGCCGGAGAATTTGATGCCGAAAAGATCATATACCTCTCTTTCGAGAAATTCGGCTGCCTTCCAAATATCGCATACTGAATCAAATTGAGGATCATTTCTGTCAGATGTGCGCGATTTTACAACTATTGTATGGCCGTGTAATGTTGATCTGAGGTGGTAGATAACACCAAGATCCTGACCATAATCCACTCCTGTAAGACAATCAAGGAAATCAAATGGTGATTCGCTGTTGTCTTTCAGTTTCAGAAGTATTGCATGAAGCTTGTCCGGGGGCACCGTTATTTCAGCAAACTGCTTTCCTTCTACCGGTTCAAGCGTCTGATCGACAGATCTGATCAATTCTGCGAGTTGTTTATTATCCATTGACGGTATATTTCGGAATAAGCTAATTATTCAGCGTTGTGTGACGCATTCCTTAATTTTCTGGATTTGATGTTCTGGGTTTCGATAAGCCTCTGAAGCTGAAGCATACCATACAGCAGAGCTTCAGGCCGGGGAGGACAGCCGGGTATAAAGACATCAACAGGGATCACATGTTCAACACCCTTGACAACACTGTAAGAATTCAGGAAGAACGGTCCACCCGATACTGCACACGCTCCCATGGCTACAACATATTTTGGCTCTGACATCTGATCATACAATCTTTTGAGCACCGGAGCCATCTTGTTAACTATTGTTCCTGCAACGACAATCACATCAGCCTGTCTTGGACTGGCTCGGTAAACTTCCATACCGAACCTGGCGAAATCGTGATGGGGAGCTCCTGTTTGCATCATCTCTATCCCGCAGCAGCTGGTCGCGAATGTGAGTGGCCATAAGGAATTCTTTCGCCCCCAGTTTATTACATCATCTATCGTGGTCAGAAGAATATTCGTTCCTGAATCCTTGAGAAGTTCCAGACTTTCATTGTCATGGAATTCTTCATATTTCATCCCTTTTATTCCCATATCAAAGCATGTTTTTTCCAGGCATATAACAGTCCAAGCCCAAGTATGAAAAAGAAAATGACTATCTCGACAAACGCAGTCAGCCCAATACTTTTCATTACCACGGCCCATGGAAATACCAGCACAGTTTCTACATCGAAAACCAGGAAAAGAATTGCAAACAGATAATATCCCACATTGAACTGCAGCCATGTTATTCCTTCTGTCGGGATGCCGCACTCATACGGCTCGAATTTCTGCGGATTGACTGATTTTGGGGCTACGATACCTGAGAAGATAAGAACGACTCCAACAAATATCGCTCCCACCAGAAAGAAAAGAACTAACCAATCGCTACTCATAACATCCGGAGTTAAAGGTTAAATCAAAAGTCGCACAAACTTATCAAATTATTTAAATATTGTGAAAAGAATAACACCGCATAAAAATGATAAATATCATTCATCCCGTCTCCGGAACATGCAAAAAAATCCAGGGAGGGTATTCAATGTCGGTCAGAAACAATCCTTTGGCAGGAGCGGATGTACCTGCCATTCCACGGTCCCTTGCAAGAATTATTTTTTCAAAATCCTCCGTGCTGATCTTCCTGAAACCGACATCCACCATTGATCCGGTTATTGCCCTGACCATGTTCCTGAGGAACCTGTCTGCTCTAATAGTAAGGACCAGAAGGTCGTTTTCTTCAGCCCATTTCGCCTCTTTAATTTCGCAAATGTTTGTCTTCGAACCGGAATGAAGCCTGCTGAAGCTGGTGAAATCAGTATGATGAAGCAGAATCTGACAGGCACTGTTCATCGCCTCAATGTCGAGGTCTCCGTAGATGTTCCAGCTTGAATCCGTCAGGAACGGATTTTTTTTCCTGGAAATATAATATTTATATGTCCTTGATATGGCGCTGAATCTGGCGTTGGCATCGGGAGCAACCCTCCGGATCTCCATTACAGAAATATCTTCAGGAAGAAACCTGTTCAGCTTGAATATCAGACTCTGAATAATATCCAGATCTGGTTTCAGACTATCGAAATGAGCGCAGAACACTTTTGCATGAACCCCGGTGTCGGTCCTGCCGGCACCGGTTGGACAGATTTCTTCACCTAAAAGAATTGTCAGAGCTTTTCCGATGATCTGCTGTACTGTAACCGCATTCGGCTGTATCTGCCAACCATGATAGAAAGTTCCTCTGTATGATAGAAATATGAAATATCTTGTACTCACTCTTATGTTTTGGTTACCTACTCGCAGAACGGGTAAATTTATCCAAAAGTCTAAAAAAAATCGATATTGTGTTTGAATCCCGATCTTAAAATGTAATTTTACTATCAACGGATAATTATCTGAAAAATCCGGAAACACCTGACAACCATAACGAATCATAACTTTAAAACCTTCACTTATGAAAGTTGAACTTAGCTGGATAGATTATCTGATAATGATTATCTATTTTCTTTTTGTCCTTGGCATCGGTTGGTTCCTGAGGAAATTCATGAAAAATGCCAATGCATTTCTGGAAGCAGGGCGATCAATGCCTGCCTGGGTTGCCGGGCTGGCATTTATTTCAACCAATCTGGGAGCGCTTGAGGTCATGGGAATGACCGGTTCGGGAATGAAATATGGCATGCTTACAACACATTTTTACTGGGTTGGAGCAATACCTGCCATGATCTTCCTTGCTCTCTTCATGATGCCGTTTTATTATGGTTCCAAAGCCAGATCAGTGCCGGAATTCCTGAAACTGCGGTACGATGAAAAAACAAGGGGTCTGAATGCCATTCTTTTTGCTGTCATGACAATACTGGCTTCGGGAATTTCAATGTATGCCCTGGCTATACTGATGGAAAACGTGCTCGGATGGAACTTCAATCTCAGCCTCTGGATCTCGGCGCTGATTGTTTTAGGATATACTTACCTGGGAGGCCTTTCATCAGCTATTTACAATGAGGTTCTACAATTCTTTATAATTGTACTGGGTCTTCTTCCTCTTGTTTTCCTGAGCCTGACTGACATAGGAGGCTGGGCAGGACTGAAAACCCATCTGGCTCCTCTGGCTGAAGCTAAAGGCTTTGCTGCTGATACGTTCACCACTACATGGAAGTATTCAGGGTCATCAACATCAAACCCTCTGGGGGTTGAATGGTTCGGAATCCTTTTCGGGCTCGGTTTTGTACTGTCATTCGGATACTGGTGCACCAATTTCCTGATTGTCCAGAGAGCATTTGCTGCCGAATCAAAAGCTGCTGCACGTAAGGTTCCTCTGATCGGAGCCCTTCCGAAAATGTTTATACCTTTTCTTATCATAGTTCCAGGTATAATAGCCCTGGTTCTTTTCAATGATCCTTCAAAGGGTTTTACACTACCGCTTGATGCAGCCGGCAAACCTATCTATGATTACACGATTATAAGCCTTTTAAAGCATTATCTGCCTTCAGGGGTACTGGGATTAGGCATAACTGCTCTTCTGGCCTCATTCATGTCGGGAATGGCCGGAAACGTATCTGCTTTCAATACTGTCTGGACTTATGATATCTATCAGAGCTATATCAGACCAAGGACAGGTAATGAAGAAGAAGATGGGAAGCACTACCTTAAGGTTGGTCGTATTGCAACAATTTTCGGCATTCTGCTTAGTATTGCATCTGCATATATTGCTAGTAAATTCGGTAATATCATGGATTTTCTCCAGACGATCTTCTCAATGATCAATGCGCCATTGTTTGCAGTGATCTTTCTGGGGATGTTCTGGAAGAAGACAACAGGACATGCTGCTTTCACAGGGCTTCTCTCAGGTTTTCTGATGGCGTTGCTGCATCATGGGCTGACGATTCCTGCAGGAGCCACTACTCTGGTGAAAGGAGGGTGGATTGCTGTTCTGCATACATACCCTGTGGAAATGGCCCAGAATTTCTGGACGGCGATCATTGCATTTGCAGTGAGTACATTTGTTACAGTAGGGCTTACCTTTGTAACAAAGCAGAAGAAATCGGACGATGAACTCCGGGGACTTGTATATTCTCTCACCCCGAGAGAGCTCAGCGATAAGGATCTGCCATGGCACCAGCGCCCCGTTGGACTTGCAATTCTTGTCTCTGTAATCTGTATAGTATTAACAATAATGTTCTGGTAGGAGGAAACTGACATGGTAGATATAAGAATCCCGATCGGACTGATGTTTTCAGTACTTGGAGTCCTGATTACAATCTTCGGTCTTTTTACACATTCTGACTCAGTAATGTACCAACGTTCACTGGGGATTAATGTAAACATTATTATGGGTCTGATTATGATCCTTTTCGGAGCAGTTATGCTCTTTCTGGCATTTAAAAAGAAAAAGTCACTGTAAATGGACCGCAGGAAATTTCTCGAAACTTCCGGTGCAGCTGCAGGCGTTGCCATGCTTGGCAAAGTTCCTCAGATAAATACCAGTCCTGGAGCGTCGCCGGCCTGGCCTTCCGGAAGCAACAGGATAAAACTTGGCTTGTATTCCATATCATATGGTGGGATCTGGTATAACGGACCGGCGCTATCGTTCGATGAACTTTGTAAAAAAGCAAAGGAATACGGATTCGACGGAGTTGAACTAGATAATAAACGCCCGATGGGTAACCCTTTGGATCTCGACAGGAAAAAAAGGGATGACATGAAAAATTCCCTGTCTAAGTATGGTCTTGAGATTCCTTGTATAGCAGCCAACAATGACTTTTCCAGTCCGGTTCCCGAACTGCGTGAATGCCAGCTCCTGATGGTTAAGGAGACGGCAAGACTGGCAAAAGATCTGGGCGCTAAATTTGTCCGCCTCTTCGCGGCCTGGCCCGGCGTGCCAATACATAACGGTATCGGGACCTATGAATTCGGACGTGACAGCGATCATTTCTACACTTTCAGAAGACAGTATCCTTATACAACATGGCTCGACAGATGGAACTATGCCAAAGAGTGTTTCAGGGAAGCTGCTGCTTTCGGAGAGGAATTCGGAGTTGTAATGGTGCTTCAGAATCACGCACCGCTGATCAGAAGCTGGAAAGACGTGCTTGATATGGTCAGTGAAGTTAACTCTCCATGGCTGAAGATATGTCTCGACCTTCCGATCTTTGAGAAACAGGACAAGGAATATATAGCAACGGCCGTTCATTCAATTGGGAACCTTCAGGTCCATTCGCATTTCGGAGGTGAATACTACCGCGATGAAAATAAGGTGATCAGACCAAAGCTTCTCGATTATTACGCAGGAGGTATAATGCCTGACTATTCGCATTATATCCGGCTGATGAAAGAGATCGGCTATAATGGCTATTTTACTTTTGAACTATGCCATCAGGTGCTCAACAAGGATCATACGGTGGCAGGGATAGAGTTTGTTAATGAACAGGTTGCCCTGGCAAGGGAGTATCTGGCGGATATAATCAGCAAATAAGATTTTATCAGCTACTATTCAGCTGTACTTTCCTGTAAATTATCTACTTCAGGAACAGGAAGTGTGTTTTTTACAGTGACCTTACTTACACGATTAAGCCGTGATAAGTTATTCCGACAGAATTCTTTTATCCAACGTTAAAAGTAGTTTATTTTACAGCGTATAAATCATCATTAAATTGCTATTCGATGACTGGTAGTGAAAAAAAAAGAGGTTTTGCGAGCGACAATAATTCAGGTGTCCATCCGGAGATATTCAGGGAACTTTTGCAAGCTAATGAAGGGCACGAACGTGGATATGGTTCTGACAGCTATTCGGATAAAGCCAGGGGTATATTCAGGGAACATCTTGGAGAACAGGCAGAAGTGTACTTTGTGTTTACTGGGACTGCCGCAAATGTTCTGGGGCTGTCGGCAGTAACGCGTTCATGGAATTCTGTCATAGCTGCATCAACGGCTCATCTCGAACAAGATGAATGTGGCGCTCCTGAAAAGTTTATAGGCTGCAAGGTGCTCACGGTTGATTCTCCTGACGGGAAAATTACTCCGGAGATGGTGGAAACTCATCTGCACGGTATTGATTTTGAACATCACTCACAACCTAAAGCTGTTTCGGTTACACAAACCACCGAGATGGGAACTGTTTATACTTCAGGTGAAATAAGAGCGCTTGCCGAATACGCACATTTAAATGGAATGATCCTGCACATGGATGGCGCCAGGATTGCCAATGCTGCAGTCTCGTTGGGAGTGCCCTTCAGGGAATTCACTACCGATGCTGGGGTTGATGTCCTTTCTTTTGGAGGTACCAAGAACGGGATGATGTTCGGCGAAGCGATCTGTTTTCTTAAACCAGGACTCTCTCAGGATTTCAAATATCTCAGGAAGCAGGGTATGCAGCTTGCATCAAAAATGAGATATATATCCGCGCAGTTTATTGCTTATTTCAGGGATGATTTATGGAAGAGAAGTGCAGGGCACTCAAATATGATGGCAAGGATATTTGCTGAAAGGCTCGCGAAGGTAGAAGGGATAACAATTACGCAGAAGGTCGAATCGAATGGTATTTTTGTAATAATGCCCGATTCAGTTGCGTCAAGGATCAGGGAACAGTATTTCTTTTATCCGTGGAATGAGAAGCTCTCGGAATACAGGCTTATGACCAGTTGGGATACTGAGGAGAAGGATATTGACGGATTCATCGAATTTCTTTTGAACGAGTTGAAAGTCTGACGGAATAGCCATAGGACAGAGAAGATGCTATGACTAAACGATAAAAAAAGAGGGTGTCCTTTCAAGACGCCCTCTTTTTTCTTATAAATGAGTTTTTTACTTAAGCGTGAAGGTAATAGGAACCATATACCATACAGGTACCGGTTTACCACCCTGTTTTCCTGGTTTGAAAGGAGGAAGGGTCGTAACAACTCTCATTGCCTCTGCATCCAGTTCCGGGTCTACACCCTTCAGGACACTTACCTGGCTGACTCCTCCTTTTGCAGTAACGCAGAATCTCACGATAACCTTACCCTGAATGTTGTTTTCCTTGGCAACTTCGGGATAATTGGTATGTTCTGAAATGTACTTCAAAAGTTCTAAATCACCGCCGGGGTACATAGGCATTTCCTCAACAACAACGAATGGAACTTCTTCGGCTTCAGCTTCCTGTACCTCTTCTTTGACTTCAACTACTTCCACAACTTCTGTGTTCTTAACTTCAACCTGAGCGTCATCAGCTGTCATCAGCTGATGCATTTCTTCAGGTTTTATTGTGTCAACAACTACAGGAGGAACGTATTTTGTCTGCTGAACAACGTCTGATGGTGGCGGAGGCGGAGGGGGAGGGGGAGGAGCCTGTTCTGTTGGCTGATCCAGATTTTCCATCTTTATCTCTACCTGTCTTTCAGCACGTTTTCTCTGGCCTTCAAGCGCTTTTGCATTAATATAGGGAGTTATAACGGCAGTACCGATAATAATTATCCCGATGAGCATCGCCAGTAATACGGTAGGTTTATACTTTTTACGAATCTTATAAGCTCCGTACTCCTTGTTCCTGAATTCGAAAACTATGTCGTCGAATGCAGGTGAATTTCTCTTTTCTATTGCCATCTTCTTCAGGTTTACGGGTTATTTACCAGGTGTGACGGCAGAAGCAATGCCTGCTGCTTTTTCCACCATCTTTTCTTCGTACCAGGTAATGTCAACGAATGTATTACGCGCAATTCCGCAAATATTCATCTCATCGAGAATGTCTACGAAATTACCGTATGTAGCTTTCTTATAGGCTTTGACAAGCACAATAGGTCCCGTGTCATCATCCTTCTTAAGTTGCCTGATAGCGCTCTGAACCGAGTCCTGGGTAATTTTAATCTTACCTGAAATGACCGACTGTTTGAATTCATCTATCTTCTTGAAAAGAGCTCTGTTCCTTTCGAGCAGCAGCGGGCGAATACCTGTTGCGCTGAAATTTGTCTCAAATACAGGTGGAAGATTATTGTAATCCTCGGCTTTTACAACGCCGGGATACCAGTAAATTTTGTTATCGGGACCAAGAATGATGTTAAGAGTACGGCTGGCCACAATTTTGGGCGGGTCAACTTTTTCACCTTTCTTAATCTTTTCAGGCAGGACTATCTCCATTACCTTAGACTTGCTGAACGCTGTAGTCAGCATGAAGAATGTGATAAGCAGACACATAAGGTCGACCATCGGCGTCATGTCGATATGCGGGGCATGTTTTTTGGCTTTCTTTTTTCCTCCGCCCTTTTCTTCTTGAATTATTTCTGCCATATCACTTCTGTATTTCTTCGAGGTTAATCTTAGCTGCTTCAAGATTTGTTATCAAGCTGAACTTGCTAACATTCTTGTCGAGTAAATTATCGAGAACCTTCTTCACAATAGGGAATTCGGTCTTTGTATCACTTTTGATGCAAGCCTGAATGTTGGGGTTGACCTGACGGCTGAAGAGTATCCACAGAGCAAGCTGGTTATCAGTTGAGTCCAGCGGAATACCTGTATTCATCACTTGCCGGACCTTATTATCCGAAGTTGCAAGAAATTCTTTCATTTTTGCTATTGGAACCCCCATGGAGGTAGGATATTTCTCAAACTCCCTTAATTCTGCTTCAGTGAATTCAATGTTGTATCTCTTACCCATTTCAGCCAGGATCTTCGGCCTGAATTTTAGTAACGTGTCTGGTCCGTTGTCGATGTTCAGGAAAACCCTGTTATCGTTGGAAATAAGAAACGTCATCATATTGAAATCAGGTGTAGGTTTCTCTGATATTGAATAGGGAGTATCGACAGGAGCAGGTTCCTGCTGTCTCATAGTCGTGGTCAACATAAGAAATGTTAGCACAACAGAGAACAGGTCAACCATCGGTGTCATGTCAATATGCGGCGACTTTGTTGGTAATTTAATCTTTGGCATTGTATCTTTTTATATTCGTTATAACCAAAAGATAAATTCTCTAAGCTGTTTTTAATGAAGCAGCAAAATTCTGTGTCAGACTGAAGCCGGCTTCATCAATTTTAAATGTATATGCGTCAATTGTTGATGAGAAATAGTTGAACGCGATAATTGAAACGGTTGAACCTGTGATACCGAATGCTGTATTTACAAGGGCTTCTGAGATACCGGTTGCAAGAGCAAGAGCATCGGGTGCACCAGACTGTGCAAGTGCGGCGAAAGCACGGATCATACCGAGAACTGTTCCGATAAGACCGATAAGCACTGAGATTGATGCAAGGGTTGAGAAAATAACCATGTTCCTAGAAAGCATCGGAAGCTCAAGAGCTGTAGCTTCTTCGAATGATTTCTGGATCGAAAGGATTTTCTGGTCTTTTTCAAGTTCTTTATCCTTCTGAAGGTCACGATAGCGGGTAAGACCTGCTTTCATAACATTTGCAAGGGAACCTTTCTGTTTGTCACAAGCTTCCAGTGCTTCTTCAATTTTGTCTTCTGCAAGAAGGACCTGAAGATTACGGACAAATGTGTTAAGTCTGCCTTTTCCTTTAGCTCTTGATAATGTGATAGTTCTTTCGACGATGAAAATAATAAGAACCAGCACGCATGTCATCAGGATAGGTACTATATAACCTCCTTTATAGATGATTCCCAGATAGTTACCTTCAATTGGTGACCCTTTTGGGTTACCGCCCTGAAAATTCACAGGATTACCCATTATTTGTGTGAACAAAATATAGGCAACTATAAATGCTATTAAAATAGCGCTTGTTGCAAAAATGTTCTGCAACGCATCTTTGAACGAACTTCCTTGTTTACTCATTTTTATCGATTTGTTTAGGTTTAAGATTTTACGATTTGCAAATATATATTATGAATTGTTTTTTTCCAAGCAGGCAAAGAATATTGTTAAACTTTCGTCCTTGTTTAGAATAATTCTCTAATCAGAATGATCGTCTAAATTTCAATTGTCATGAATTTCAGTTGAATAAATTAAATTAATCAATTTATTGCGGCTATTCCCTTTCAAATTTTCACTATTGTTACTATTCTGTTAATATATATGTACATTTTAGTTTACTGCTGCAATGTAACATTGTAAACTCTTGCCTTGGTGATCGGTACTTCGACACTCTTGAAGCCTTTCGCGCTAACAATAAGGACTTCAGATCCCTGAGGTATCTCAAACTTGAATTCACCCTTACCATTGGACATATTCTCTGCAGCAGTATCCTTTACACGGATTGATGCGTACGCGATAGGTTGTCCGGCAGCATTTGAGATAATGCCCTTGATCTCGTTGGGGTTGATACCTTTTTTAACGGATGCTTCGAACTCGCGGATATAAGTCAGAGAGTTTTTAGCTGAAGCATTGTTGGCATCAATGCTAAGTATTTTTGCGTAAGCATCTTCTGCTTTTGCAAGGTAAGCAAGTCTGCCTTCAAGAGTCTTTTCACCACCAGCCATTCTTGTTTCAAGTGATCCAAGTCCGTTATATCCTTTTATAGTATATTCCTTGTTGTTCGGATCGAAGTTTGCCATTCTGTTATAGTATTCCTTTGATTTGGAATAATTATCGTTGATCATATTCAGGTAACCGAGATAACCAAAAGCTTCGATCATATCAGCACCATACTTGACTGAATCAGTTTTTGCGACTTCAATGAGTTTTTCAAACTTTGGTTTTGCAAGTCCATTCTTGGTATCAGGATCCATCTTGGAATAGGTTCTTGCGATCCAGACATAAGCCGGCAGGTAATCGGGAGATGCCTTCAGTACAACATTGAAAATAGAGTCGGCAGACTGATACCTTTCACCATTATAATATGCCCTTCCGACCTGCATGTAGTCGTCACGTTTTTCAGGAAGTGCACCAAGAGTGCGTGAGAGAACTTTTGCTACTCCGTTGTACAACTTAAACTGGTTATAGGCGCCAGCAACCTCATTGATAAGAGTTTTGTCATCGGGTTTAAGGTCGAGAAGTTTATAATAGGCGTCGAAAGCCCGGTTGACTTCATCCATCGATTTGTTATAGCTTTGGTCAAGCTTATTAACCTGAGCTGTAAGGGTTTCTATATTAGCCTTGATCTTTGCTTTTTCATCAGCTTTTGCTGTGGCTGCAAGTTTGGTCTTTTCTTTTTCAATCTGGATCTTCAGACCGGCAGCCTCATCTGCAATTTTTGGCGCGTTAGCATTCTTTTTGACAAGTATTCTTGCCATATAAAGGTAGTCCTTAGGGATGATCCTGTCGGGTGTAAGTGATTTAAAGAGAGTTTCCATGTATGAAAGAGCCTGTTCGTAATCCGGCGGGTTCTTTTCATAACTTGAGTATCCGGCGATACGGTTCATGTAAGTTCTGGACTGGTCGACAGCGAAGATCTCTTTCACATTCTTTATTACTTCATCATATTCCTTTGCATAGAAGAGGGAGTTCACGTACCTGATTTTTGCCGGAATGTTACCTTTTGTCAGTTCGAGGTATTTTTTAAAGTATTCTTTTGATTGTTCAAACCTGCCGGCCAGAGAATAAAGCTGACCCAGTTCGCGGTATGCCGGAGCATAGTTTGCATTCAGTTCGATAGCCTGTTCAAAGAACGGGATAGCAGCCTGAAGCGCCCTTCCTTTAACATAAATATTCCCGATCTTCATATTTGCTGTCGGCGACTGAGGATCAGCAAACTGCGCCTGATTATAGTATGAAATAGCTTTGGAACCGTCATTCATCAGAATATATATATCTCCGGCAATAAGATATACATCCTTGTTCTTATTGTCAATTTTTATTGCTTCCCTGATAAGAGGCAGAGCACGCGATGTATCAACCTTGTCATCCTTGATGTAGGATTCTGCTATCTTGGCAAGTGCATAGGAATATTCGGGAGCAGGAGGGTTGATCTTTTTAATACTTTTATAAGGAAGGAGCAGGCCTCTGGCTTTTGCACGCATCTCATCAGCTGTCTTGTCGTCATTCAGGTAGAATGCAACTTTTGCAAGCCCGATATAGTTGAGCGGATCATTTGCATTTACTTCAACACCTTTCTGATATAATTCCTTTGCTTCCTTAACAGCAACTGTAAGTGAATTTGATATTGTGTCGGCAAAATAATCTGCAATGTGATTTTCCCCAAGGTAGAAGTAATTCTTACTATTGGTAGGTTCTTTCTTTATCAGATCCTGCAACACGGCCTCAGCTTTGTCATACTGTTCACTTCTTGTGAGAAGTATGGCAGAGTTAAGGTCCTGCGCCTGAGATGTTAAAGATAGTGATGCAAGAAAACTTGCAAGTAAAATTGCCGGTCGTAAAATTAAACGTTTCATAGCTCTGTTAATTTGAATCAAGTATAGTAATTATTTCTATTTATTCCACTTTCCGGTTAATACAACCGTTAAGTTCAATGCTTAATCTGAACCAGCCTTATGGGCATGGTTGCAGGCACGAGTCCTGATTTCAAAACAATTCTTTGACCCTGTTCCCCGCAGGCCCAGTTGATGAAGCCCGAGCCAAGCCCCGCAAATGTCTCCCTTGATATAAGATAAATCTCACGTACAAAGGGATAAGACTTATCATAAATCGATCCCTGATACGGGCGGTAATAGCTGCCATCATTGATAAATTGCTGTGAAACAGCTACAACATTTACCTTTTTAATAAAACTCATACTGAGAGAGTCGTCTTTGTCACTTATCCAGTTGACACTTACAATCCCAAGAGCATCGGGATTCCTTGATACAAAATCAATTACCTCGGCATTATTCCTGACTGCAAAGAAATTACTGCTCAGGGAATCCTTGACTTCAAAGAGTTGCTTGAAGTACCTTACATTACCCGATTTATTATTGTCGAAAATGACCTTGATATCTCCTAATCTGGACTGAGGATTGATATCCTTCCATTTCTTTACCTTTCCAAGGAAAAGATCCTTGATGGAATTATATCTGATAAGGGTATCATGGTTCTGTTTATTCGAGACCAGTGCCAGAGCATCGTAGGCAAAGGTGGTTGTACGTGCTATGACCAAAGTATCGCGTAAATACTGGATCTGGTAATCTGTAAGCTTTTTGCTGGTTACCATAACCCGTACTGAATCACTCATGAAATCATTGATTACATCGTATTCCGGTTTGTACATCGGTTTGATGTTCGCGTTCTTATATAAATGAAGAAAGGTGAATACTTCACTGTCCATAAGTGGCTGAAAAGACTCGTCAACAGAAATTTTAATATTACCTCTTGTCGGGGTCTCATCCAGGCTGGCATTACCTCCGCCACCGCAGGATACTAAAAACAACAGTATAATTATCGGCAGGTAACGCGAAAAACGCAAGTGTTTATTAATGATTTCTTTACTCACTATATTACTGGTCGTGAAACTTTTGTTACGGCACGCAATAATAATAAAATTTTGGACAAGTGTTACAATCTTCATATTCTTAAAATTTTGCTGTGTTTCATAAATATCTGTTAAAATTCACAGCAAAGTACATGCCAACAAAATCAGAAAAGCCACTAAATAAATAAGTTTTGAACATTAGTCAAATTCTTCATCTGATATCCGGCCTTTCCCAAAAAAGGCAGATGAGATTTTTACATATGACCTGTATGCCCTGTATAGGCCATAGAAGATGAATGTTGACCCCATGATCACCCTCACCGCCTTGTCAAGATAGCTGCGATCGAAGATGAATACCAAAAAGATACCAACTCCGATGTAGAAAAAAACCATGAATACCGAAAAAATCGCCGCTACCTGCTGCATCAGTTTGTTTCCATCCATGAAAATTAAATTTGTTTCAAATAAACAAAAAACCAAGCTATTATCAAAAAAATATTAAATCGTTATCTTACATTTTTTGATTTATCTCTTAATCATCCCTCAATAATAAAGAGGCATCTCCGTAGCTCAGGAACCTGAAATTATGCTCAAGTGCAAACTGATAAATATCCTTCCATTTATTTCCAGTCCAGGCTGATACAAGGAGAAGCAGGGTGCTCATCGGCTGGTGGAAATTTGTAATCATTCCTTCAATCATGCGGAATCTGTATCCTGGTATTATCATGAGCCCCGTTGTTGCATTCAGTATTTCCAGATGGTTTTTCTTCATGAACCTGATAATGGATTCCAGCGACTCGCAGGCAGGCATCATTTTATCAGACTTATATGGATCCCATTGTCCAATGACGGGCTCATAGACTTCGTTGTTTCTATTTTCCGCCAAACCCGCTCCGATCCAGTATAGACTCTCAAGAGTTCTTACAGATGTTGTTCCGACTGCTATAATGCTACCTGCATTTTCCTTAAGAAGTTCAGCGGCTTTAAGTGTCAGGGAGAAATGCTCATAATGCATTTCATGTTCTTCGAGGGTATGCGATTTAATCGGTTTGAATGTTCCTGCACCGACATGCAGTGTGACTTCCGCAGTTTTGATACCTGATGCACGAAGCTGTCCGAGAACCTCGTCCGTAAAATGAAGCCCTGCTGTAGGCGCGGCTACCGAACCTTTTATCCTTGAATAAACGGTCTGGTATCTTTCAAGATCGGATTCTTCTGCATCCCGTTCAACGTAGGGAGGAAGAGGCAGGAGGCCGGCGAGTTCGATCATGTCTCCGAAACTCAGCTTCGGATCATCCCATTCAAACCTTATGCACCACGAATCTCCTTCAGCCCTTATCCTTTCGGCTGTGAGCTTATGTGTTTTGCCGTTAAACCGGTAGGAATTAACGATTTTTCCACCTTTCCATTTTTTCAGGTTGCCTATCATGCACTTCCACTCAACAGGGTTTACTGAACCGAGTGAGGTATCATAGCCGGCGGGATTCAAGGGTTCAAGACACAGTACTTCTATTACTGCGCCTGTTTCTTTCCTGAAAAGAATTCTTGCCCTGATAACCCTGGTATTATTAAAAACCAGAAGTGATTTATCCGGAATGAAACGTCCAATATTCCTGAAAATATCCGATCTGATGCCGTCTCTGTCTGAGACAAGCAGCATTGACTGATCCCTTTCAGCCACAGGATACTGGGCTATCCTGTCGTGTGGCAGGTCGTAATTGTATTCATTCAGATCGACAGGATGTATATTAAGCATGAACTTTCTAAAATTCTTTGTCATATTCCTTCAGCCACTCAGCTCCTTCTTTTATTATCCATGGCTGCCCCTTGATAACTGGAGTTTCCTCAAAAAATGGTTAGTCTGGGAATAAAGATAGCTGGAACCTGTCATGATGGGGTCCAATTCTACCTCTGAATTCAGATAATCCTCGTTTCGAGTGTTTTAAAAGTTCAAAGATTCCATCAGCCATTGCATAGTTATAAAATGAGGGTACTCCAAAAAATCTTTTCGAGAGGATGAAAATTTTTTGAACCATGATCTTCAGTTTTAAAGATATTCCCAGATATATACTTGTAAAATAAGCTATTGCATGTACCAATACCGTGATGTTACGTATTGAAGTATAACTCAAAACTCTGAAGTCTTCCATATTGTATGATTGTTTGATATATCGATAACATTCATCACACTTCCAGCGGGTAAGGTAAATTTCTACAATCTGCCAAAGCTGTTTATTATTGTTGATATTCACCTGTTTATTAGTCAAAAGCAGCATTGGCAGTTTCCCAAATCCTTTAACAATAACAAGTGTATACCATTCATTGGGGTATTCTGGCAGAGCCACTGTAATAGCGCCATACGTTAAATGGATAAATTCCTCTTTCCCCTCTTTTGATACATATATGTGAGCCTTGTGTCTTAACTCTACATGCCGATCGATACGCTCTGCCTTAACCTGCCTGTTTATATTTTTACCGAAATGGAGGTATCGTGACATTTTTAATCGTGTAACAAATTGCAGGGTCTCATCAGTGAAACAGCGGATCAGATCAGTATCATCACCTTGCCTGTCAATTGCCCAAGTGCCTGTGGTACCAGTATATTCTTTGACTTTTCTGATAATCTCAATGAGTTTTTCAGTGCTCCCGGGGTAATCTTCGGCTTCTGTTGAATATGCTTCACAATATAATGGCACTATTCTGTCGTGAGAAAGATTTGCCGCTGTTACCTGGCACAGATGATAACCTCTTGCCTGGTTGTGGCTGCTACCATCATATATGTTGCACAAATTTTCCATCACCTTAGCGTATGGTTTCATCATGTCGCCCGGATCAATAGCTATAACCATCGTTTCATCAACCTTGTCATCGGCCAGTCGCAGGATATTATTATTAATCGTGGAGGTTAGATCCTCGTCACCCAAATTGCGACTTAGCCTGTCTTCAGTCTTTATTAGTGGAACAGATTCCATTAATGCTCGCCCTATATTGGAAAGCTTAACGTCTTTTGATGCCTGTATCCCATAAATCATCTCTTTAACCAATCGTTTTTTAACTTTGCCAAGACTTCTTGAAATAGTTCCTGAAAATTTATTACTTTGCATCTTGAACCGGTTCATTAATAAAGAATTTGCGTCCATTTGCGTCTTGATGTTTTCGTTAAATGCCAAGTTCGTAATTTGGACGCATTTTTTTTGAGGAAACTCAATTTTTGTATGCCTTTCACTTACTAAAGTTCATAATCTCCCATTATATCAGCACATCAGAATTATTACACTTAAATTTTGAGGAAACTCCAGCTTGATAACTTAAACTGCCACAAAATTAACTATTATTTTGATCCTGCCCCTGCAAATAACTACCTTTGCCGTGCAGCAGGTCGTTCCATCGTTCCGACTTGTCGGAAAGGAAAGTCCGGTCAGCACAGAGCATCATGCTTCCTAACGGGAAGATATCCGCGAGGGTATAGTAGTGTAACAGAAAATAACCGTCCCTGACGGTTTCGTCAGGGTCAAGGGTGAAAAGGTGAGGTAAGAGCTTACCGGTCCGGGTGGCAACATCCGGAGCCGTACGCCTGATGAGCTGAAAGACCATGTATACCGGCGCTGAGGGCTGCTCGTCCGATGCCGGGGGGTAGGTCGTAGGAATCATGCAGTGATGCACGATCCAGATAAATGATGGAAAAGATTCCATAACCTTTTGAAGGACCAGGGATCTTACAGAAGCCGGCTTACAGACCAGCTGCTTTATAACCAGGGAGTTTGTTTATCAGGCTCCCTGGTTTCTTATATTATTATTTGCTGATAGTAAATACACTGTCATCAATGGGGATATCTACCTCCACCAGGGTAAACTCCATTGCCATTTCCATTCCTTGCGCCGATGTAGTGGTCTTCATCGGGATAAACAATCCTTTAATCTCCTTGTAATCTGTTGGAAATGAATTCACATCCACGGTCATTCCTCCATTTGTAACAGTAGAGGAGATCTTTACAAGGATATAGGTGTTTTTATCAATGAAGAATACAATATTTGTTCCACCTTCAAGAGCAGCTTTAACTCTGAAAGCGGGGCTGTTATTTACTGTCTCCTCACCATCAAGAGTGAGCTGCCCTTTTTTCAGATAAGCATCAAGGTAATTCTGGAAGATATTTGACCTCTGGGTTTGTAAAATTTCCTCCTGGGTCATCTCCTTTGGTTCCGCGGAACCTGTCATTGGATTTACAACATATCCTTTCTGACCGTCATAAACCTGGATCATATCCTGCCCCTGGAACGAAGTTACCGACTTAATCTTGTTCGGATTTTTCATCCAGATCGTCATTGGGAGCTCAGAACCCATCATTGAAATATGGCCTGTTACCTTAACTGTTTTAATCGAAGCTACCTTATCGAGCTTGTTTGCGATCGTGTATTTTTTTACTATTTCATCGATTGACTGAGCATTTAACAAAGAAAATGAGATCAGTCCAAGGAGGAGAAAGATAATTTTTTTCATAGCATTGATTTTAATTTTGTATTGCAGAATTATTTCAATTCAGATAAGATAAGCATAAATTATCTTGAAATCTTTGTAAAGGTATTCACTGTTTTTCTGATTGCAACAAGCTTAACAAGAAGATCATCCATGAGTGAAAGTTTCAGCATGTTGGCTCCGTCCGATTTGGCGACTGAGGGATCAGGATGTGTTTCTATGAAAATCCCGTCCGCACCTACACTGATGGCTGCCTTTCCTATTGTTTCAATCATCCCGGGCTGACCTCCGCTTACTCCCTTGTCCTGGTTCGGTTGCTGAAGTGAATGGGTGATGTCCATAATAACCGGAACCCCGATCTGTTTCATCAGAGGAATATTACGGAAATCAACAATCAGGTCCTGATAGCCGAAAGTATTACCTCTGTCAGTGAGCATGACCGATGAATTCCCTGATTCTTTCACTTTATCAACTGCAAATCGCATTGATGTTCCGGAAAGAAACTGCCCTTTCTTGATGTTTATCCATTTTCCTGTTTTTGCAGCCGCCACCAGGAGGTCGGTCTGCCGGCAAAGAAAAGCCGGGATCTGAAGTACATCCACGTATTCTGCAGCTACAGCTGCTTCATCCGGATTATGAATGTCGGTGATAACGGGAACTTTAAGCGTTTCCCTGACACGCGCCAGAATTCCCAGTGCTTTCAGATCACCAATTCCCGTGAATGAATCTCCACGCGATCTGTTGGCTTTTCTGTACGATGACTTGAAAATAAAAGGAATTGAATATTTATCAGTTAATTCTTTCAGCCTGACGGCCGTTTCCATAACTATTTCCTCACTCTCAACAACACAAGGACCTGCTATTAGTATAAAGTTACCCGAACTTCTGTATTGTAGTCCTGGTATTGACGGTGTAACATCTGACATATTATAGGTATTTGGTCAATATATTTTCTATGATTCAGGTTATGTTTGGCATACGAAATAGGGCTTGCGGTTTCCGGAACGCGCTTACCGATGCTTATTTGTCGTAATTATAAATATCTTTCCACATACCTGCAAGCTTTTTCCTAATATCCTCCTCCCTGGAATTTTTGCCCGGGTCATAAAAAACGCGTCCCTTAATCTCTTCTGGAAGGAAGTTATCGGGAACGAAATTACCTGCGTAACTGTGAGCATATTTATAATCTTTGCCGTAGCCTATATCTTTCATCAGTTTGGTGGGTGCATTTCTGATATGGAGAGGTACGGGCAGGTCACCCTCATCTCTGACTGTTGCAATCGCTTCATCTATTGCCATATATGCAGAATTGCTTTTTGGTGAAGTGGCAAGGAATATTGCCGCTTCTGAAAGAATTATTCTAGATTCGGGCCATCCTACCTGATTGACAGCATCAAAGCATGCCTGGGCGAGGAGCAGGGCATTAGGATTGGCAAGTCCGATATCCTCGGCGGCAAGTATTACCATCCTTCTTGCGATGAACTTGGGATCTTCGCCACCTTCCACCATTCTCGCGAGCCAGTACACAGCAGCATTGGGATCGCTACCCCTCATTGATTTTATAAATGCTGAAATAATATCGTAATGTTGTTCCCCGTTTTTATCGTAAAGAGCGAGGTTTTTCTGGACATGATTCAGCACTTTCTCATTATTCAGGATAATTTTTTCTTCACCAGCTTCATCGAGTTCTGAACTGACAGTCAGTTCGAGAGCGTTATATAATTTTCTTGCATCACCTCCGGAGATCCTCAGAAGCGCCTCGTATTCAATTATTTCAATTTTATGAGAGGAAAGATAGGTATCTTTAATTATGGCTTTGTCAATCAGGGTTATAAGCTCCTGTTCACTGAGAGGCTTCAGCAAATAAACCTGACAACGTGATAGCAACGGAGAGATAACCTCAAATGATGGATTTTCAGTTGTAGCACCAATAAGAGTTATCACTCCCTGTTCCACAGCACCAAGCAGGGAATCCTGTTGTGATTTGTTAAACCGATGAATTTCATCAATGAACAATATTGCATTTGGTTGATTGAAGAATTGCTGCTTCTTTGCCTTTTCGATAGTTTCCCTGACATCCTTTACTCCTGAATGCACTGCACTCAGCTGAAAAAACGGACGCTTAAGTGTGTTTGCAATGATTCCGGCAAGGGTGGTCTTTCCGACACCGGGAGGTCCCCATAATATAAAGGATGGTATGTTTCCGGATTCAACAAGTTTCCTGAGTGGCGCGTTTTTACCAATAAGGTGCTCCTGTCCGCGGAACTCCTCAAGTTCCTTCGGCCTTAATCTTTCTGCCAGTGGTTGGTTTGAGAGCATCAATAAAATCTTTGCGTAAAAGTAATAAAAAACAATAGTCAAAGTTCCGGAACGACCTTCATCTGCATCTCTGAAAAGATATCATGAATTACTAAAAATCAGCTTCTAAATGGGGAGGAATGGCTCTACGGGAACGAGAAATTTTAGTAAATTGCTTCAAATATATTTTCATTAAAAGAAATTAATTAATACTTTTAACGGTTGAAATCAGAAAGTTGAAGCTTATCAGATTTTTGTTATTCATTTGAATACCCAGATTTATTCAGTTATGAAAAAGACACTGATAATTGTATTTATAATATTGGCAGTTCTGTTAGTATTGCCGGGAATTAACCTGATAAGATGGTATTTCAAGGATAAAAAACCTATGGATATCATTCTCGTTGACATGACAGTGCCTAATCTTGAACGCGATCATCACAAGTCATTTAACTGGATACTCCTGTACGACAGGTATGTGAAAAAAAGTGACAACAGCAGCTATTCCTATACAAATGATTACTTTGGTTTTGTTCCCAAAAGGCCATTGAAGGAAAAACAGTGGGAGAGGCATGAATACCATCTGACCGATGTTATCAGTCTGGCTGAAAAAAATGATGCTGTTTATTTCGCGGACACATATGGTGTCTTTTTCAATGACTGGTATGAAGGCCTGAATAAAAGCCGCCGGTCGAGAAAGCTGTACGGTGGACTGAACAATAATGATTTCCTTCTCATTAAGGAAATGAAAGATCGTAATAAACTGATCATCCTGGAATATAATACATTGGATTATCCCACTGCCCAGTTCGAGTCGGTTCGTACACAGGAAAAACTCGGAATTTCAGCCAGCGGCTGGACGGGAAAGTTTTTCAGTTCGCTCGATACCACCAGTAAAGATTTCCCTATCTGGATGACAACAATGTACCGCAAGGAATATAACAAACCATGGACCTTCAAAAATGCCGGCGTTGTTATATTAAACGAAAAAGATATTATTGTCCTTGAGAATGGCAAACAACTGAAAAATCCCATCCCTCATATTCTGACAGCACCGGCATCTGCTTCCATGTATGGATTACCTGAATCAGTTGCCTTCGATAAATGGTTCGATATTATCGACCCGCTGCAAACAGAAGTGGTCTCCAGATTCAGTCTGGAAACAACATCCCTCGGAGATACCTTGCTTGCTGCCAACGGACTTTCAAACAGTTTCCCTGCTGTTGTCAGAGACTCCGTTTCACGCCGTGTGTACTATTTTGCCGGTGATTTTGCAACCAGTCAGGTTCCTTATTTTACCGCAAAATTCGGCGGCATGAATTTATTTAAAGGACTACTGTTTTCTGATAAATCAGACGATCCTAACCGATTCTTCTGGCTTTATTACAAACCATTGATCACTGGAATTCTGGACGAGTATTATTCATCGGTCAAATCGAAATAAACCATTCCGGAATTTTTAATCTGAAATCTATCAGATACCTGAAAGTTCGGGTTTTCAACGGAGGAAAGGAATTCCTTTGCTTTGTCCTCTGTTACATCTTTTATACCGTTTTAAACTGCTGCAGATCTATCAGACAAAGGCTATGAAAATTTCATTGGTTCAGTTTGACATCATTTGGGAAAACCGAAATGCAAATCTTGAAAATCTTGATAATCTTCTTCTTCCGCTAAAAGGATCTACAGATATTGTTATCCTTCCGGAAATGTTCACAACCGGATTTTCCGTTAACCCGGAAGGTATTTCTGAAGAAGCCGGAGCAGAAACATGCCTGTGGATGAAAAAGAAGGCCAGAGAAGGCACTTTTGCTATATGCGGAAGCTATATCATCAATGAGAGAGAAAACTTCTTTAATCGCTTTATTTTTATCTCTCCTGACGGAAAATCGTGGCAGTACGACAAAAGACATCTGTTCAGTCTTTCCGGGGAGAACCGGACGTTTACACCAGGCACTGAAAAAATAATTATTGAATTCAGCGGTCTCAGGATTTGCCCTATGATATGCTACGATCTGAGATTTCCTGTATGGAGCAGGAACAAAAATGAATATGATCTTCTTATCTATGCCTCCAACTGGCCTTATTCCCGGCAGTTTGCCTGGAATACCCTTATACGGGCACGGGCAATTGAAAATCAGTGTTTTGTGGCTGCAGTCAACAGGGTGGGAAGAGATGGAAACAATACTGAATATCGCGGTGAATCTGCCTTGATCGGTTTTGCAGGCAAAACAATCATTGCAGCAGATGAAATAAGAGAGAGCGTGATTACCGGCAGCATATCACTTCATGAGCTTTCGGTTTTTCGCGAAAAATATCCTTTTCTTGCAGATGCCGATAAATTTAATCTTACCTGCTGAGACATACTTCGGCTATTGCATTATGCTTCCGTTTCTCTGCCTTATCTTTTCGAAATCATACTGAATAAATGAAATTCCATTCATCTGTTTTTAAGGGCTTTGTAAAGCACAACAACAGGGTGAAGCGCCTCTCTTCCGGTTCCATCCTTTATATGGTGCCTGCAACTTGTACCAGGAGCAGCAACAACAACGGATGTTCCCGCTCTTCTAACCTCCGGGAACAATATCAGTTCTCCGACCTTATTAGACAATTCATAATGTTCCTTCTCATAGCCGAATGAACCTGCCATTCCACAACATCCGGAAGGTATTTCCTTTACTCTGAAATTTTTTGGTATTGAAAGCATCTCAGCAGTGCATGCCGAGGATGCCACTGCTTTCTGCTGACAGTGTGCATGAAGAATGATTTCGGCTTCTTCATCTGTAAAGCTTTTACTGCTTATCCTTCCTTTCCTGAATTCTTTTGAAATAAATTCTTCTGCCAGAAAACTACAGGCAGCCAAACTTTCAGCTTTCACCTTCATATCATCTCCAGCAAGTTCTGGATACTCGTCCCTGAAACCCAGTATGGCCGATGGTTCTATGCCAATCAGAGGGATCCCGCTGTTGACAATTCCGGATAGTACAGAGATATTTTTCCTGATAATTTTCCTTGCCTTTCTGAGCAATCCTTTGGATATGAAAGTCCTTGCACTTACACTATGTGGTGCTGTAATGACCTGGTATCCAAGTGCTGAGAGAAGTCTTACTGCAGTAATACCGGTTTCGGTATCGTTATAATCTGTAAATTCATCGATGAAAAGACACACACTCCCTATTGGTTCAGCCGGTTTGATCTCTCTGGCATGCTTTTTTATCCATCTCCGCAGTGTCTGGTTTCTGAGAAGAGGAATAGACCTTTCAGGTGCGAATCCGATAAGCTTTTTAAGGGTTCGCGATAAAATTCTGTCGGTAACTAGCGCGTTGAACACCCCAGGAATAATTCCGGCAATCCTGTATAGGAAGGGAAGATAAGCTATCAGCAAAGTTCTTACAGGTACTCTGTGTCTGTCATACCAGTGCTGGAGGTATTCAGATTTCAATCTGGCTACATCAACTCCGGATGGACATTCAGCTTTGCATCCCTTGCATCCCAGGCAGAGGTCGAGTATGTCGTATATCTCGCGGTGATCCCATGGGTCGCCTTCTCCGCTCATAAATTCACGTAAGATGTTTGCTCTGGCTCGTGTACTTTTATCTTCTTCACGGGTAGCCATATAACTGGGGCACATTATTCCTCCTATCCTGACAGATTTTCTGCAATCAGCTGAGCCGTTGCATTTCTCTGCGGCTCTGAGTATGCCTCCTGTGGACGAAAAATCGTAATATGTTTTTAAATTTCTGGTCGCTGCACCTGGTATATACCTGAGGCTGCTGTTCATAGAGGGTGTATCGGTGATTTTACCCGGATTCAGAATATTGTTTTGGTCAAAGACCTTCTTTACTTTCTTCAGCAACCCGTAATTATGTTCACCCAGGAGCAGCGGGATAAATTCACCTCGTAATCTGCCGTCTCCATGTTCCCCGCTCAGCGAACCATGATATTTTTTTACAAGTAGGGCAGTATCGTATCCTATTTTCCTGAACAAGCGTACATCTTCCGGGTCTTTCAGGTTAAGAATAGGACGTAGGTGTAGTTCTCCGGTGCCGATATGAGCATGAAAAACAGCCTCTTTGCCGTATCCTTCCAGTAGTTTCTCTATCTCCGCCATATAGAACGGCAGCTGTTCAGGATGAACAGCGGTATCTTCAATAACGGCAACAGGCTTTGGATCTCCTTTCATATTTGCCAGTATGCCAAGCCCTGCTTTTCTTAAATCCCACACTTTGGCTATTTCTTTGCCTCTGATAACCGGAAATGCATATCCGAAACCGGCATTTTTCATCTCTCCCGTCAGTGCTGCTGCAACTTCTGTAATTTCCTCACCGCTTTCCCTGACAAACTCAACAATAAGTATCGCGCCTGGCTTACCTTCAAGGAAAAACCTGTTTTCCCTCTGACTGACATTCCCCTCAGTCAGTTCAAGTATTCTGTTATCCATCATTTCAACTGCAGATGGACTGTATTTCAGTGCAATAAGGTTTGCCCTGAAGGCATCATTCCTTTCTTTAAGATGTACGCAGACAAGCGCTTTGCCAGGAGGTGGAACAGATACCAGGTTGAGCTTTATTTCCAGTGTTGCGGCAAGTGTACCTTCAGATCCGCAGAGAAGCTTGCTAATATTGAATTCTTTTGCCGATCCGTTCGTAAAGATCTCTGAGTCGAGAAGCATGTCAAGTGCATATCCTGTATTCCTTCTGTTGATTCCGGGTGCCGGATAGTTTTCCCTGATGCTCTTCTGGTTTTCGGGTTCTGTAAGTATAGATTCTATTTCCCTGTAGATCTGTCCTTCGAGGTTGTCCAGACGGCATTTTCCGGAAAAGGTATCCCTGGTCAGAGGACCGAAAACTGCTTCCGATCCGTCGCTCAGAATGACCTTGAGTTCAATCGTGTGATCGCGCGTAGAGTCGTATACAAGAGAATGTGATCCACAGGCATTGTTCCCGACCATGCCACCTATGTTGCAACGACTGGAAGTGGATGTTTCCGGACCGAAGAATAATTCATGTTTTTTAAGTTCAAGATTGAGTTCATCCAGCACTACGCCCGGTTCAACTCTCACCCATTTTTCAGCAATATTTATTTCAAGTATCCTGTTCATATACTTCGAAACATCTGCAATTATTCCGGATGCAACAACCTGACCTGCAAGGGAAGTGCCTCCGGCTCTCATGGTTATACCTGTTTTTTCGTCGTGAGCGAATTTCAGCAATTTCCTGATATCCTCTTTCCCTTTTGGCCAGACAACAGCAGCGGGACGTTCTTTGTATACAGAAGCATCGGTCGAGTATATTGAAGTTGTCACCTGGTCGTACCGGAGATCACCTTCAAGATTTTCGGACAGTGTCTCCAGCTTTTTTTCAAAACTGTTCATCGCTGATTGATATAAAAGTCCTGCAAAGTTATGAAAATGATCAGTTGCAGATTCTATTGCCTGTTCTTGTTTGTTCCTGATCAGTAAAAAGTTATAATCATGACATTAATCATGCTGCCTGAAATTGTTTAATAGGACTTTTTTTTCGTACATTTATGCCCGAATTTCGAAATTATTAACATATTGAAACACAATGGAATTATTAGATCGGATTAAAGAAAATGCGAGGAGTTACAATAAGCGGATTGTACTTCCTGAAGCTTATGAAGAAAGAAATATTAAGGCGGCAGATATAGCAATTCAGGAGGGATTGGCTCAGATCATTCTGATAGGTGATCCGGGACAGATACAGGCAAATACAGAGAAATTCGGGCTCAGGAATATCTCCAAAGCACAGATAGTTGACCCAAAATCACATTCGAAAAAGGCTCAGTATATTGATCTTATGGTGGAACTGAGAAAAAACAAGGGATTGACAAGGGAAGAAGCCTCTAAGCTGATTGAAGACCCTCTTTACCTCAGCGTTCTCATGATCAAGAGCGGAGATGCTGATGGTGAAGTCTCCGGAGCTGATCACGCGACTGGCGATGTTCTCCGACCTGCATTTCACTATATTAAGACTGCCCCCGGCATATCAGTGGTCTCAGGAGCTTTTATCATGATTCTTCAGGATAAGAGTTTCGGCGAGAACGGAATACTGATCTTTGCTGACAGCGCCGTACATCCTAATCCGAACGAAAAAGAACTTGCCGAAATTGCAGTTGCATCGGCTCACACTGCGAGAGCTATTTGCGGTTTTGAGCCCAGAATAGCCATGCTTAGCTTTTCAACCAAGGGAAGCGCCAAGCATGAAATGGTTGATAAAGTCGTAAATGCAACTAAAATAGCCAGAGAGATGGCTCCTGACCTTATGATCGACGGTGAACTCCAGGGCGATGCCGCGCTTGTTGAAGCAATCGGTAAAAGCAAAGCTCCCGGCAGCCCAATTGCCGGAAAAGCCAATGTCCTGATATTTCCTGATCTGAATGTAGGCAATATTGCATACAAGCTTGTGCAGAGACTGGCTCATGCAGAGGCTATCGGCCCGATACTGCAGGGAATGGCGGCTCCTGTAAATGATCTTTCAAGAGGCTGTTCGGTAAGTGATATTGTCAGCATGATTGCCATTACAGCAAACCAGGCTGCCGGATCAAAATAAGAAATGGTGTATGTATTTAATTTGTAAACAGATATGTCAGATAATGCTGCAAAACTAGAAGACTACGGGTTGGCGAAGGACACTAAGCCCAAAACACTGTTCTCCCTTGTGGGAATAGTTGGAGCGGGAACTGTAGGGCAGAATATAGCAAGGATGGTGAGTTCAAAAGGTCTGGATGTTATCCTTCTCGATGTCAGCAAGGAAAAGATCGATCAGGCTTTAGAGGATCTGAATAAAGAACTCAACAGGATGATCGAGCGATGGGGTATGACCAACTCTGAAAAACTTGGCATACTCTCCAGAATAAAAGGGACAACCGATTATGGCAGTTTCAGAGGATGTGACATTGTTATTGAGGCTGTTAAATCATCAACCCGGGAAGAAAGCCACGATCTGAGAATGAAAATCCTGAAAAAGATTGAGGAAAATGTCGATAGGAATGCGATAATTGCAACAAACTCTTCGACACAGGTAATTACCGAACTGACTGCTGATCTGGCCTATAAGGACAGATGCGTGAGTTTACATTTTCTTACTCCAGAAGCAGATGCCAGAGTGGTTGAGATTGTAAAAGGACTTTATACCTCCCAGGTAGCATACGAAAACACCATCAAGTTCGCACATCTGATTGGGAAGAGAGTAATTCCTGTGAGAGAATCCCCTGGTCTTATCAGTACACGTCTTTTCGTTCCTCTTATCAATGAGGCTTGTGAAATACTAATGGAAGGTGTTGGTTCTATGGAAGATATCGACCTTACAATGAAAGTTGGATTCGGCCTTCCTCTCGGTCCGTTCGAAATGGCTGATAAAATGGGGCTCGATAAGGTACTGCGCTGGTGTGAGAACCTATATAATGAGTTCGGTGATCAGAAATATAAATCATCACCGCTTCTTAAAAAACTTGTTAGGGCCAACCAGTGGGGACGAAGGACAGGAAGAGGCTTCTATGAGTACAACAATGATGGAATGAAGATTAATAAGAACAATTTTTTTGAATATTAGCGGACTCAGGAATATATTCCTCAGATAAAAGGATACATTCCGCTCGCGTAAAATATAATTGTGTAATGAAAATATTAGTAATAAACTGCGGCAGTTCATCGATAAAATATCAGCTGATCGACATGAAATCAGGGCTTGTTCTGACCAAAGGTATTGTAGAAAAGATAGGTCTGAAGGGATCATTCCTGAAAAATGAGCGTCACGATGGGGACAAGATAAAGCTTGAGGGTGAAATACTTGATCATCAGAGTGGTATCGAATACATACTTGGACTGATGGTAAGCAAAGACAGGGGGGTGATAAAGAACCTCGATGAGATTGATGCAGTCGGTCACCGTGTGGTGCACGGCGGTGAGACATTCCAGGGAAGTTGTTATCTTGATGAAGTCACAATAAAGGGTATTGAAGACTGCTCTGATCTTGCTCCTCTCCATAATCCTGCCAACCTGAAAGGAATATATGCGATGAAGCACGTACTGCCTAAAGTGCCTCAGGTAGGTGTTTTCGACACTTCCTTCCATCAGACAATGCCCGATTATTCATTCCTTTATGCCTTGCCTTATTCTCTTTATAAAAAATACGGCATCAGACGCTATGGGTTCCACGGCACGAGCCACAGCTTTGTTTCAAAGAGAGCCTGCCAGATACTGGGTGTTGAGTATAGCACTCTTAAGATCATAACCTGCCATCTTGGTAACGGAGCCTCAGTTGCAGCCATCAAAAACGGTAAATCGATAGACACCTCCATGGGACTGACACCTGTCGAAGGTCTGATAATGGGAACCAGATCGGGCGATGTGGATGCCGGCGTCCTTACACTTCTCATGGAGAAGGAGGAGATAGATTATTCTGCTTTGAATACTCTGCTTAACAAACATAGCGGAATGCTTGGAATATCAGGTATCTCGTCCGATATGAGAGAGATCGAATCCGCTGCAGCTGAAGGAGATTCCAGAGCACTCCTGGCTCTGAAAATGTTCGAATACAGAGTGAAGAAATATGTGGGTTCGTATGCTGCTGCAATGGGTGGAGTTGATCTATTGATCTTCACCGGAGGGGTAGGCGAAAATGCTGCCGATATAAGAGAAAATATCTGCAAAGATCTGGAGTTTATAGGGATCGAGTTTGATAAGCAGAAGAATGATGGCGTCCGTGGTAAAGAAACAATTATTAGCACTGAAAATTCAAAAGTGACAGTCATGATCGTTCCTACCAATGAAGAACTGGTCATTGCAACTGAAACTCGTGATATTGTAGAGCACAGAAGTTGAGTTAGTTAAACCAATCCTCATACTTATGGTACTTAAGTCCCTCAATGACCTGAGAAGTCTCGTTAAAGGCTATGGAAAAAAACGACTTGTACTTGCTGCTGCACAGGATCAGCATTCGCTAGGCGCTGTTCTAAAAGCCTGGAAAGAGGATCTTGTTGAACCAATCCTCGTGGGCAACAGGGATAGTATATTAGCGATTTGTGAAGCAAATGACTATGATATTGAAGGCCTGAGAATTGTGAATGAACCCAATATTGATGCATCTGTGGAAACGGCAGTGCGGATGATCAACGAAAAGCAGGGCGATGTTTTGATGAAAGGGATGGTAGGGACTGCAACATTATTGAGGTGCGTGCTTAATAAAGAATGGGGTCTGAGGACAGGTAATCTTTTGTCGCACATTGCACTTTTTGAGGTTGAGACTTACCAAAAGGTAATTGCTGTCACTGACGTGGCAATGAATATCGCCCCAAATCTCAAGGATAAAATTGCCATTGTAAACAATTCTGTGGCATGCCTTAACAGACTGGGATACAAGATTCCTAAAGTGGCGGTGCTTGGCGCTGTTGAGATGGTTAATGAGAATATGGAGGCCACTCTGCATGCAGCTCTGCTTTCAAAAATGAACCAGCGCGACCAGATACGTAACTGTATTATCGACGGTCCGCTGGCTTTCGACAACGCTGTGAGTCTCACAAGCGCTCAGAACAAAGGAATTAAAAGCGAGGTTGCCGGTGATACCGATCTTCTTCTGATGCCGGATATTGAGGTTGGCAATGTATTGTATAAGTCATTGGTATTCTTTGCCAAAGCAAAAGTTGCGTCTATTATCCTAGGCGCCAGAGTACCTATCGTGCTTACATCAAGGTCTGATTCGGAACAAGCTAAATTCGACAGTATTATCCTTTCAGCAGCTGCAAGCAGCTGGTAAGAGTGGTGACCCATTCATCCTTTTTATATGGCAAGAAGACTCATTCTCGCAATAAATCCGGGATCAACATCAACAAAATTCTCATTGTTTGAGGAGGATATGCTGTTGTTTGAAAAATTGCTGAGACATACCCCGGAGGAACTTTCACAATTTGCACGAATACCTGATCAGTTCAATTTCAGAAAAGAACTGATACTTGGTGAACTTCGTGCCAGAAATGTCGATATGACTGAAATAAAGGCTGTTGTCGGCAGAGGAGGGCTCATTAAACCCATTGAATCCGGAGTATATAATATAAGCAGGTTAATGAAGGAACATCTGCAATCAGAAGCCTACGGGAGCCACGCTTGTAACCTTGGAGCCCTGATTGCGGATGATATCGCGGCGTCTCTTCCAAATGCCGTTGCCTATACCGTTGATCCTGTTGTGGTTGATGAACTTGAGCCTGTGGCTCGTATTGCAGGTCATCCTGAGTTTGAAAGAAAATCAGTTTTTCATGCTTTGAATCAGAAAGCAGTTGCGAGGTTATATGCTTCGGCTGTTAACCGTAGCTATGAGGATCTGAACCTGATTGTTGCTCACCTTGGTGGTGGTGTGAGCATAGGCGCTCACAGGCACGGACGTGTTATTGATGTGAATAATGCCCTCAACGGAGAAGGACCCTTCACACCTGAACGGTCCGGTAGTCTGCCGTCTGGACAACTGGCTGATCTCTGCTACAGCGGGCGTTTTCAGAAACCTGAAGTATTGTCGATGCTTACCGGCAGGGGTGGAATGATGGCATATCTGGGAACAAATGACTATGCTGAAGTCTGCAGGCGGGCATTGTCGGGGGATAAAAATGCAGGACTGATCAGAGATGCATTTATATATCAGGTAATAAAAGAAATAGGCTCTATGTCTGCTGCGCTTCAGGGAGATGTGGATGCAATTATACTCACAGGCGGGATATCCTATAATGAAGGTACTGTAAACTCAATAAGAGATGCAGTGAAATATATTGCAGGTGTAGCTGTCTATCCCGGTGAAGATGAGATGAAAGCACTTGCATTCAATGGGTTACTTGCTCTTGACGGGAAAGTTGAGATCAGGAATTATAACTGATCTCAGGGGTTGCCCATAGCTAATGGTACTATTTTACCATTCATGAATTTATGGGCATTAAGCGCAAAATAGGATAAGAAGGGAGCTATCTCTTGTGCTTCCACCGGCGCCCTGAAATCAGGAAAAGCTTCATTAAACATCTCAGTCTGAACAGCTCCCAGAGCTATGCAGTTTACCCTTATGTCCATATTTCTGAATTCCTCTGCAAGACATTCTGAAAGACATCCGATTGCAGCTTTAGAGGCGCTGTAATAGGAGAGCCCCCTGAACTTGACACTGCCCTGAAATCCTCCCATACTTGAAATATTCACAATATGAGATCCCTTGTTCATCATAGGCCGGAGGATACGGATAACCGAAGCAGGACCAAAAAAATTTGTCTCCATTATGAGCCGGGCTTCATTGTCACTCATATCCAGAAAATCCCTGGTTATGAGGGCACCAGCCATGTTTATCACAATATCAATATTTTCCAGACGCTCTTTTATCCTGTTCAGATAATTGGATGCAATTTCCTTATGATCCGATAGATCAGTCCTTACAGGGTGTACATTACGTGCGCCGGAAAATATCCGTTCCATTGTTTTTATATCCCTTCCGGTAACCACTATCTGATTACCCGTGTCCATGGCAAGATAATTGACAACTTCCCGTCCGATACCACGACTGCCTCCGTTCAAAACAATATTCATGATGACGCTGCTTTAGTTTGAAAGTATTGATAACATTTTGCTAAGATATTCAATTCCTGCAAAAAGGATGAGATCAGTATCTTATTAAAATTTGCTTTCTCGTTTGTGTATGATGATCACTGAAATTTTGGAATTCTGAATCATCGGCGTAAGGATGTATTTTTTATTAACCACAAGAAAGTTGGGAGTTAATTGATTTGATTTTGTCGATCTCCCGTACACTATTGATTCCCGATGAAAAGAGGTACGGGGATTACTTCTGTTTTTATTATTTTAGTCGGATACCAGAGATAAACTTTACCTTTTCGAAGTGATTGATGAAAATTCAATATCAGTATAAACCGGCATTACTGCTATATTTGCATTGAAAAAAAGTTCATACTGAAAATTGATCTGAAAATGAAAAACACCAGGGTTGCAATAATTGGCTGCGGTAACATAGGACTTTCACTGCTGCAAGGTATGCTTAAGGGAAAAACAATTCCGGCCAAAGATATAACCGTAACCAGGAGAAATATAAAGGAACTGTCATACCTTGAATCAACAGGTGTAAAACTGACACATGATAACGTAGTTGCAATCAGAGGAGCAAACCTGATTGTTATAGCAGTCAAGCCCTACAATATTAAAGAGGTGCTGGAAGAGATAAAGGAATATCTTGATCCGGCAAAACAGGTTCTTATATCAGTAACAGCCGGCACTTCCCTGAGTGAAATCCAGAAAGTTATCGGTATTTCGATGCCATTATTCCGGTCTATGCCAAATATCTCTGCAAGTGTTGGAAAATCTGTGTCTTGTATTTGTCATAATCAGGAGGGTAAAAAGAGCGCTGATACGGTCAGTAATCTTTTCGACATCTTCGGGACCACTATGATAATAGATGAAGAACTGATGCAGTCGGCTACAATACTTGGAGCCTGCGGAGTGGCCTATGTCCTCAGATTCATTAGGGCGATGATACAGGGTGGCATTCAGATCGGGTTCGATGCCAGGACCGCCAGCGCAATTGTGAATCAGACAGTTAAGGGGGCAGCTGAGTTACTCATTGAAAGTCAGGAACATCCTGAGTATGAGATAGATAAAGTTACAACTCCAAAAGGTTGTACGATAGTGGGACTTAATGAGATGGAGCATAACGGATTCAGCTCTTCACTTATTAAAGGTATTGTTGCTTCATACGAGAAGATAGAAAAGTGAGTTTAAAAAATGAATTCTGAATTCTCTGTTCTGTTCCATGAAATAAAAGATTCATTTTATAAAATTATTTCAATGCAATATCCGTTATTTTGTATAATTAATGAATTCGTACCGACGATCAGATGAAATCAATACTTAATATTCAGGCAGGCGGATCACAGAAAAAATTCGCTGTTTTTTTTGTTCTGATTATATTTTCTTCATTATCAATACTTTCTGCTCAGAACAAAGATGATGATAAACCCCCGTTACGGGAAAGATTGTTTTTTGGAGGACAGCTTGGACTTCAGTTCGGAACCTACACCAGCATTCAGGTAGAACCGATGATAGGACTATGGGTGCGACCCAGAATCGCTGTTGCCGTGGGGCCTAATTTTCAATACTACAAGAATTCTTTAAGTAGTAATAATCCAACCTATGGTGGTAATTCCACGACACTCTACGGAGGGAATGCTTATATACAGTATGTACCGGTAAGGGATCTGGATAATATAATTCCTATTGGTCTCCATACCGGATTATTCCTGCATCTTGAAGATGAGTTACTGAGCCTGGAATCGGCATTCTTTGAAAGAACCGGTAACAGATTTGTTATAAATACAATCCTGGCCGGCTGCGGCATTAGTCAGCCCCTGGGCAGGAGATCATCAGTTAATCTTATATTCCTATGGGCTCTTAATAATAGCCAGTACGGTTTGTATGACAATCCTGAAATTCGGGTCAGTTTCAATTTCTGATTCTATTTACTGAACAATTTGAATAGTTCGTTATTTATATAGTGACGGAGATATTTTTTATACATCCGAAAAACATACTATATTTATACGGTACTTTACTTTTATAATCTGCGAAAATGAAAATTGAAAAGAACAAGATGGTCTCACTTGTCTACGAATTGAGGGAAGGTAATCAGGAGGGAAAGGTCCTTGAGGCGCTGGATGATAAGAGACCGCTGAAATTTATTTACGGAACAGGACGACTTCTGCCTGTATTTGAAGATAACCTTGACTCTCTCAATAACGGTGATGATTTCAGATTCACTCTTAAAGCAGAAGAGGCATATGGTGAAAGACGGGAAGAGATGATTGTCGATGTTCCGATTTCAGTTTTTGAAACTGACGGAAAACTGAATGAAGATATTTGCAGGATCGGGAATGAAGTACCAATGATGGATACTGAAGGTAATCCGCTTAATGGAACAATATGTGAGATAAGCGATAGTTTTGTCAAAATGGATTTCAATCATCCAATGGCGGGCCTGGATCTTTATTTTACAGGGACAATAGTAGAAGTCAGGGATGCTACGGAATTTGAACTGGCAGGTACTGCTAATTCATGTTCCGGTTGCGGAAGTTCTTCCGGTTGTGGTGGCAACTGTGGGTGATTGATAAGGATTTAACCACCTAATTTTTTATCATATGAAAATGATCCGGAAGCTTTTCCCTTTCCTTCTCTGGACTGTGATAAGCTTTGCAGTTATTGTTCATTTGCTTAGTGGCAGAGTGCTTCCGGAAATTTCCAGTCAGATTCTGCGTGTGTTCAGAATAACCGGAATCGTTCTGCTTGTAATATTTGCAGTACGTAAGCGCTCCCTTACAACGTGGATACTTGTTAGCATGGTGATGGGAGCCGAATTCGGATATGATCTTCCGGAAGCCGGCAGAAATCTCAAAGTTCTCAGTGAGATATTCCTTAGATTAATCAAGACGATAATTGCTCCGCTGCTTTTTTCGACACTTGTAGTTGGGATAGCAGGTCATGCCGATATAAAACAGGTTGGCAGGATGGGCTGGAAGTCTATCCTCTATTTTGAAATAGTTTCAACTCTTGCTCTCTTTATCGGACTTCTTGCAATTAATCTTGGCAAGGCAGGTGTCGGGGTTGTTCTCCCACCTAACCCGGATACTTCTCAGATTGCCTCGGTCAAAGAACAATCGGTATCAGATTTCATCCTGCACATTTTTCCTGAGAATTTCGCAAAATCCATTTATGAAGGACAGATCCTTCAGATTGTTGTATTCAGCATAATTTTCGGAATCGCGGTCGCACTTGTCAGAGAAAAGCACAGGTCACCGATGATAAGATTCTGTGAAAGTCTCGCGGAGGTAATGTTCAGATTCACGAATATAGTGATGTATTTCGCACCAGTTGCTGTGTTCGCGGCAATAGCCTATACAATCGGTCACATGGGCTTTGACATAATGCTGAATCTTTTAAAACTGCTTGCCACTCTGTATGTTGCGTTGATTGTATTCCTGCTCTTTGTTCTTTTACCGGTGGCTCTGATTTTCAGAATACCTGTAGCCGGTTTCATAAGGGCTGTGTCTGAACCTGCAACCATTGCTTTCGCAACATCCAATTCAGAATCTGCTTTGCCTTCTGCCATGGAAGCCATGGAGAACTTCGGCATTCCAAGGAAAATTGTCGCTTTCGTCATTCCCACCGGCTATAGTTTTAATCTAGACGGAACCACTTTATATTTATCTCTTGCGTCGATATTTGTTGCCCAGGCCGCAGGTATCGACCTGCCTCTGGAAAAACAATTGGTTATTTGCTTCACTCTTATGCTTACCAGTAAAGGAGTAGCAGGAGTATCAAGAGCTTCCCTGGTAATCCTGCTTGGAACAGTTGTGAGTTTTGGACTTCCTGTTGAGCCGGTTTTTATAATTCTTGGAATAGATGTTCTTATGGACATGGCACGCACTTCTGTAAACGTTATAGGCAATTGTCTGGCTACATGCGTAATAGCCAGATCTGAAAAGGAATTTGACGATAAACGGGCAAGAAATTTTCGTCTGGAATAGGAAAACCCCGTTTGCATCATGTTCTGCTTACATTTCTGTTGAAATTCAGCGTTTTTGAGTGTCGTTTTCTATCATTTTATTTTCCTCAACTCCGCGAGAATTGAATATTTGCTGCAGGTCCGCAGATCGGTCAGGTAAATCTCCTCTGACGCTATTAAAACTATTTCCAACTTTTCCTGAAACCAGAGAAATACCTGGTTAACTTTTTTTTCATTTTATATATGCGAATCTGGCTGCAAACAGGAGGTAGTCAGAATTGCTGATTAATGCTACGATGAATGTGATAAAAATCATTGTCGTTAACCATGACCTGACAAATCCTGTTACCAATGTCATCAGATCTTACGATACAGGCTCTTTGTTACACATGTAACCGGCAGTTGCACATTACAAATGTAAAACAGTAAATACAGATCAGTAAAGTACAGTTGTAACTGGATTAATTTCAATTATAGGGTGACACATGTGAATAAGTACGGACACAAAAGAAAAAATACTATATGTAACAGTAAAACAGACGAATAGAGAAATTATATGATGTCTTTAGTACTCTTTTATATGATATAATGCCACTTTATCAGCAAAAAAAATTAGAAATAGGCCATAAAACGCATAAAACCAGTATATTACACAACTAATCTTAATATGAAGTGGAGATACTTACTTATGTAAATATCTGATTATCAAAAACAATTGTTTAATTTATAGCCATACTTCAATTCAGGCAATAAGACTGTTTACAGATGTAAAGCAATAAAAGTCACACATGTAATTTTAATTATATTTACATTTGTGAATATGAATTTCTGGTCATGAAAGAGCGGATTCTGGAGTTTTTGAAGGCGGAAAATAAAAGTTCAGCTCAACTTGCTGATGAAATTGGTGTACAACCGTCAGGAATTTCTCATATTCTTTCAGGAAGGAATAATCCAAGCCTGGATTTTGTAATAAAAATGCTTGATAAGTACAGATTCCTTTCAACAGAATGGCTCCTGTTTGGAAAAGGTATGATGTACAGGGATTCAAAAATGCAGAGTCTGTTTAATGAACTTGAATTTACTGAAAAGGAAAAAGATACTGAAGGTAATCAGAATGCTGACAAAAAATCATCAGATCCTGTTGTATCTCCGGGAATCTCTGTTAATAATGAATTGCGAATAAGTGATAATGGTGAGGAAGAACTTGAAAAGATAGTATTTTTTTATAGCGACGGTTCTTTTAAAGAATATCATAAAAAGTGAAGCTTAAGAATTTATTCTGTGTAGCTGGGTGAACAACTTTAAAAGTTATCTTTGTGCGAAATCCATGAATAATGGCTAAGCGCATAGATGATTTTGAAATAATTGAAAACAAGCGCCTTACAGACGAGCTATTCATTTTAGAACTTTCTGGAAACGAAATTACTAAGGATTTTAAGCCGGGTCAGTTTGTTCAGGTGAGAGTCGACGGCAATGCCGGGACTTTTTTACGCAGACCTGTTTCTGTTCATGACATCGATTATTCCGGAAACTCCTTCAAACTTATGATACAGATTGCAGGGCCGGGGACAAAGGCTCTGTCTTGTCTTGGACAGGGCGACACTCTGAATCTGATATATCCTCTTGGTAATTCTTTTTCTTCTCCTCTGCCAGGGGCTAAGGTTCTTCTTACGGGTGGTGGCGTTGGAATTGCTCCCCTTCTTCTTATGGGAAGACAGCTTGTATCTCAGGGTATTAAGCACGACTGGCTGCTTGGATTCAGGAATATTGACAGGATACCTGATCTCTCAGAATACAGGAAAACAGGAGATGTTTATCTTACCACGGAAGATGGTTCAAGTGGAGAGAAAGGATATATTACGGATCATTCGCTACTAAAGGAAGTGCAGTATGATAAGGTGTATTGTTGCGGTCCTGATCCGATGATGAAAGCGGTTGCAGCATATTGCAGGAAAAATGATATCATTTGCGAAGTTTCACTCGAAAACCTTATGGCTTGCGGTTTTGGTATCTGTCTCTGCTGTATTGCCGAAACAGTGAAAGGAAATCTCTGTACCTGCACGGAAGGTCCCGTATTCAATATAAATGATCTGAAATGGTGAATCTCGGTATCAATATCGGAAAGCTGTACTTCAAGAATCCGGTTATGACTGCTTCCGGAACCTGCGGTTTTGGTCCTGAACTCGAGGACTTCTTTGATATATCGAGACTTGGCGGGATGGTCGTTAAAGGCACGACAATGGAGCCGAGGGAAGGAAATCCTTATCCAAGGATGGCTGAAACTCCGTCTGGAATGCTAAATGCTGTCGGACTTCAGAATAAGGGTATAGATTATTTTGAACAGCAAACATATCCTCATATTTCCAGGTATGATACAAATGTAATTGTCAATGTAAATGGAAGTTATGTTGAAGATTATGTAGAGCTTACAAAACGGCTTGATAAACTAGCCGGAATACCTGCAATAGAACTGAACATATCTTGTCCCAATGTTAAAAAAGGAGGTATGATTTTTGGAACAAATACTGATGCCGCCAGAGAAGTTACAAGGGCGGTCAGGGCAGCCTGTTCAAAAATACTGATTGTTAAATTGTCGCCTAATGTCACAAATATTGTCGATTTTGCCCGAGTTGCAGAAGAGGAAGGTGCAGATGCAGTTTCACTGATAAATACCCTTGTGGGCATGGCTGTTGATGTTAACAGGATGAAACCATCGCTGTCTACTATCACTGGCGGCCTTTCAGGTCCTGCTGTTAAACCGGTTGCATTGCGCATGGTGTGGCAGGTGGCAAAAGCTGTTAAAATTCCTGTGATAGGGATGGGAGGCATCATGACCTGGTCGGATGCTGTCGAATTCATCCTCGCCGGAGCTTCAGCCGTCCAGGTTGGAACAGCAACATTTATTGACCCGTTGGCGCCTGTAAAAATTCTTGAAGGAATTAAGGAATATATGATCGGCAAAGGCGTGACTGATATTAAGGAAATAATTGGATACATAAACCGGAAAAATTAGTTTTTCCTGCACTTCTGAATGCCTGTTCAGGAGTCTCCTGTTGCTTTGTTGCTAAATATAAGATTTTCAGCTACTAACATTACCTCTGGAGAGTTTGTTTAGTGTTTCGCTTTAAATTTGTAAGAAATTATATTATTTTTGTTTAATTTATTTAAATAACATAGCTAAAAATGTCTGAAAGCTTACTAATTGATGATCTTGACAAGAAGATTCTTGATATCATTACAAAAAATGCAAGGATACCTTATCTTGAAGTTGCAAGAGAATGCGGTGTTTCCGGTGCTGCCATACATCAGCGTGTACAACGGCTTATCAGGATTGGTGTGATCCGCGGATCTGAATTTAAAGTCGATCCGGTTATGGTCGGTTTTAAAACTTGTGCCTACATTGGTATATTTCTTGACCATCCCGGGCATTTCAGGGATGTCATAAAAAAGTTCAGGGATATACCGGAAATAATTGAATGTCATTATACAACTGGCAATTATTCTCTGTTTATTAAGGTTTATACTCATGATAATGAACATCTTAGGATGATACTGACCGATACTATTCAGAATATCCCGGGCATAGTCAGAACAGAGACTCTTATATCGCTTGAAGAGTCAATAAACAGGCAGATACCTGTACTTTCCAGATAGATAGTATCTGGTGTTCTTCATGCCACTGGAAGCAAAGATACGGATGGTGGTTTTTCCGGAAAGGAATAAAGTTGATCATTTTGTATGAAATAAGAATTATATGGTAAAGAAGGCAAAATCTGAAAAGGCAGCGTTAACACTCAGGAAACGGGCAGCAGCTCCAGCTTCAATGAGTACGAAAGAGCTAATAACATTTGCAGGAAAGCTGTCGAAGAAATTCCGTGTGACAGATGGCAAAAAATTCAATCTTAAGGACTTTCCTACAAAGCATGAATTATTCAATGATGAAAATGACGGAGAAGTTGCTGAAACTATTCTGGCTCAGGGTATTGAAGCGCTCTCCTCAATGCAGGATAAGCTGTATGCTCAGGATAAATGGTCACTTCTGGTGATTTTCCAGGCCATGGACGCTGCCGGCAAGGATGGGGCTATAAAACATGTAATGTCCGGAATCAATCCGCAGGGCTGCCAGGTAACTTCGTTCAAATCACCAAGCGCCGAGGAACTTGATCATGATTACCTGTGGCGGTGCATGAAGAATTTACCTGAGAGAGGACGGATTGGAATTTTCAACCGATCCTACTATGAAGAGGTGCTTGTAGTCAGAGTGCATGAAGAGTTCCTTAACTCACAGAAGTTACCGGACAAGCTTATTACAGACAGAATATGGGATGAGCGACTTGAAGATATTGGTAATTTCGAAAAATACCTGAATAATAATGGTTTAGCTATTGTCAAAATTTTCCTGAATGTTTCCCGCAAAGAACAGAAAAGGAGATTTCTTGAACGGATTAACAGGCCTGAAAAGAATTGGAAATTCAATAAATCAGATCTTGAAGAGAGAAAATTCTGGAAGGATTATATGAAAGCTTATGAGGAACTTATCAGAAAAACTGCCACTTCAAGATCGCCATGGTATGTTGTACCTGCCGATAATAAGCATGTAGCACGTATAATTGTTGCCGGAGCGCTCCTTCATGCAATGGACGCGATGGATCTCACTTATCCGGAAGTAGGGAAGGAGCAATCAGCTGAGTTGCAAAGATTAAAAGGGATACTCATCGGGGAAAAGTAACGGAAAAGCTTCTGATATCTCTTCAGTATCTTTATCATAGAATATTAATTTAGTCGGTTTACCGGGCTGCCGCCTATTGTCATTTTAGAGAAGCCTGGATTCTTTTGGCTTCGTGATCAGTATCAGATACTTGCCTATTTATCTAACGTTAACAGTATCTTCATCTTTGTCTTTCAGCCAGTAAACAAAAAGCTTATAGCCAACCGAAAAAATCACGGCACCTGTAAATAGGCCGACAAGACCCGAATATATGAAACCTCCTACCGAGCCAATGAAGATAACCGCCATGGGAACCATAGCGCTGTGTCCAAGAAGTATTGGCTTCAGAATATTGTCAATGAAAGAGACAACTATATTCCACGCCACGAAAATAACTGAAGTCATTGTACCTTTTGTCATAATAACATAAATAACCACAGGAATGGCTACCGGGAAGATACCCACCTGCATTATCCCAAGTATTAATGAGAGTATGAACCATAATCCGGCGGCAGGTACACCTGCCAAAACCATGCTTATTCCAAAAAGAACCGATTGAATAAATGCTACTCCGACTACTCCTCTGATAACAGTTCTTATAGTTGCTTCAGCCATGTTAGCAAATTCTGCTCCCTTTTTGCCAACCAGTTTTTCCGAGATATCCAGGGCTAGTTTTCCTGACTTTACGGAATTTATCAGCAGAATGCCTGAGATGATAATCGATATAATAAGTTTCATGAACGCAGCTCCTGCCGACGCAATTGATGAGAACAACCCTACAAGCACCTGTTTGATCTGAGGAGCATATTCCTGAAGAGCATCTGTCATGTGCTGTGAAAGCCAGTTCCATTTTTCATAGAGAAACGGACCAATTACAGGCCATGTGGAAACTTGTTGTGAAGCTTCAGGTATCAGGTTGGAAGCACTTTCATACTGTTCCTTCAGACCGGCAACACCTTCATAGAGAGATTTTGCGAAGATGACCCCCGGAATAATTATAGCCATCAGAATAATCGATATTACAATAACAGATGAGAGTATCTTTCTGTTTCTTAATCTCCTCAGGAACCAGTTGTAAAGAGGATATTCTGCTACAGCAAAGATCACTGACCAGAGAAGTATATCCAAAAATGGTTTCACAATGCCATAACACCAATATATGAGGAAAAGTAACAGAGCGATCCTGATAACTATGTCAATAGTCCGTTTTACCCATACATTTGTATCAAACATGTTTTCAGTCATTTATTGATTAGTTTTCAATTTTTTGTTACCGTATTCTTGTCCCTGTTCATTTCACCGTATCTCTAAGAGAAGCAGCCTTTCCAAAACGGAAAGAAATGCCGCCAGACATCCCGAAAAGTGGGAACACCCTGAAAGAAGACACTCCCGTACTCACATTGTTCTGACCTGAAAAAATGCCGGGACCTTCTCTCTGGAAAGGAACATTCATGAATATCTGTAAAAGTAATCCTACATTTTTGCTTGGCCAGATTCTGGCTCCGGCTTTGAGTTCTGGCGACAGTATCCATTTGGTATTATAATCCTCTTTTGGTTTGAATGCGACAGCGCCAAGGTCAACTCCTGCAAAACCTTCTGCATTGCCGGATATGCCAAGCGGAATGAATCGGCAGATACCAAGCTGGACGAAATTACACGACATTGGAATATTATTCTGATCAGGCAGTGCTGCTCCTGTATTGTAATCAAAGGCATTCCGGTAACTACCGTAACAATCCTGACGCATGTACTTGATTTCAACGGAGAGTTTCTTACATGGTCTGCTGCTGATTGTTGCACCATAGGTAAATCCGTCACCAATCCTTGCGGTTCCGCCCGATTTCAGACTGAAACTACAGGGAAGTGTATAACCTGCAAAAGGATTTATTTCAAAACACTGAGCTTTAGCAGAAGTTACCGTTAGAGTACACAGGAGTATCATTCCAACTCCGAATCTGTTAATAATATTCATTTTAAGGGATTTAGAATTTTATTATTACATTCAAAAAATGTTAATTAATTATTTCTGATATTTTTAAATCCCGTTAAAAATCACAAAAAGTCAAAAGTAATTATCTAAAAGTAAATACACATCCAAATTTAAGTCATTAATGGATATCAGGGTGAGTTCGTAGGAGATCAGTGCTATTTTATTCCAAAAGCTTTAAAAAATGTATATACAAAAACTCCGTCAGTTTCTGTAGTACGATACAGGTCGGCTATGCCTCTGTCAAAATCGGGTCTCTCTATTAATTTCATGTCCAATGCAGTCTGTCTGATGCCTTCAATCATGGCAGTAAAAGTGTTTTTTATAAATCCTTCAACAAGGTGAGGCCTGGAAGCATCTGCATACACCACTCTGGGGGTCACGGAGATATCCCTGAGACCAACAGATCTGAACAGTGGATACAATTCCCTTCCAATATTGGAATTACCTCCGCTTTGCTTCTGAATCATGATCTGACAGCCAATTGCCTTGTATGCATATTCACTGTCGGGGTAGAAAAAAGTTGATCCGTGATCACCTTCAATTGTGACCATTGTGCCGCCAGTTTTCAGAACTCTCATTAGTTCCTTCAGCGCCAGAGGAGGATTGTTCAGATGTTCAAGTACAAAGCAGATTATAATGATATCGAAAGTTTCATCGGAAAATGGCAGACATAGAATATCTGCTTTTCTGAATTCCACATTATTTATATTCAGTGATTTAATTGTTTTCCTGGCTTCACCCAATGATTCTTCCGAAATGTCAACGGAGATAAAATCAGAATGAGGATTTTTTTGTGCCATTATCCTGGTTTGGGCGCCTACACCGCAACCAGCCTCAAGAATAAGACTTCCTTCAGGGAAAATTGAATCGTTATGAATTATATTTTCAAGAGTTACTGACTGATCATTAAGTCTGATCGCTTCTCTGTCAGAATAACCATGAACATAACTTGTTTTTACCATATTGTTGTATACTGTTTCATGAATGCCTGAGTCTGGCAGGGTTAATAACTATTCCACACCATGTGTTGAAGAGTATTCCTATCTATGAAAAAACGAGAAGACCAACACCTGTACTAAGGACTATTCCGGCTACAAGGAATGGAAGAGAGAGAGAACTTATCTTTTTTCCGCTTCCTATTAGTACTGAAAGCTTCATATTACCTGATTATAATGTTAAAAGTATTGAATATTCCTTTGACATTCCTAAGAGATTTAATCTGATAAAACATTAAAACGCAGTATCTTTAAGTTGATAATTCAGCAATTCAGATTAAATCATATCAGATACATTTATTGCTTGTAACTTTCATTTTTGTCAGGATAAAATTAATTTAAATTTATAACGATGAGAAAGCTTTTTTTGCTTCTTTTTGCATTTACGGCCTTGAATGGACAATCGCAGAATAAAGATCCCCGCCATTGTTTTGTTGACAGTCTTTTAACGGATATTAAGGCAGACCGGAATATTCGTTACAATACCACTGAACGTCCATTGCTTATGGATGTTTATTATCCGCATAAAGTGATTGCTTCAACGTTACCCTGTGTTGTTTGGATCCACGGAGGTGCTCTTACCGATACCAGCATCACCAAGGATTATGATCTGGTGAAGTGGGGAATTGCAAGGACCGTAGCCAGCGGATTCATCAGTGTTTCTATCGATTACCGGCTTATTACAGAGAGCCCGTTACCTGCAGCAATACAGGATTGTGAAACGGCAATCCGCTTTCTGAAAAGTAACGCATCTAAGTTTAATATAGATACGAACAGAATTGCAGTTGTCGGAGAATCGGCTGGAGGATTTCTTGCTGGATTTTGTTCATTTGCCTGCAACACCGGCATCTTTTCCACATCTGAGTGGAGTGGTGCATCAAACAGGATAGCATGCGGAGTACTGTGGTATCCTGCCATTAATCATTCACCATATAACATGCTCGATTATATTTCTCCGGATGATATTCCAGTGATATCGATACATGGTGATGCAGACGGTCTGGTGCCCATTGACAGATCGTACCAGATTGAAAAGAGATGCAGGGAAAAGGGTCTGGATTTTAATCTGTATGTGATCAGGAATGCCCAGCATGGATTTTTTGATGAAAGCTGGAGCTTCACTGATACTTACCGTAGGAACATGGAACAGGCAATAACCATAACAATTGATTTTCTGAATAGCCGTCTCAGAAAATTTTGAATGTTATCGTAATATCCAGTATAGCCAATCAGTTTAAGGCAAATTGAGCAAGGTCCCGAATATCATTTCTCTCTAATCAGGGAAATAAACTATTAATGATCCTGACTGTTGTATCAACAAGAATTTGTCCTCCGGCAGGACTTACAACATCACTCTGGATTACAGCGCTGTAACCTCCGCCATTCACTGCTTTTTCAGTTGGCAGATATGATCCGTCTCCTGTGAGCTGGATGACGAATGTCTGCAGTGCCTTGCTTCTTGCCTGCATCCTGAGACCGTAGTCTGTAAATAATTCAAATTCGTTGGTGCAGATTACTATGTCTCCGATCCGGATAATATGTAGTTCTACATTGTGGACAGGTGCAGGTTTTGCTGTTTGTTTTCTGAAGCGTTTCATGACATCTTCATTCCATGTCAGCATTGCCGAAAGGTCGTCAGCCTTTTTGGGGTCTCTGGCGATCTGAGCTGCACAGGTATCCCTGATTGATTTGGCAAGGGCGTATTCCTTATCAGTGACGATTCTCATAGGCAGATCTATATTTTCAACTTTATGTATAAGCTGAACATCGGCATACCGGTCGTTCTTAACTGTTTCGTATGCCTCATTGACAGCCGCGACTATTCGCCTTGATATTTCCTGTAGCCGCGTGAGGTGTCTTAGATCTATCATCCTGGCTTCGGCAGCTTTTCTGTATAAGGGCCTTGGCGACTGATCGCCTGCAGCTCCGATCCATCCCAATATGCAGATATCATTTCCGTAGGTCTGCTTCAGTTTTTCTCTTACAGGATACCAGTAGTCAGCATTTACAGCAGACCTGTTCTCAACCTCCTGAGCCGGACACGGAATATCTATAGCCATGGCAACCGGCTTACCTGAGCTGTTCCAGAAAAAAAGAATATTTACATCATGATCTTCAGTTCCTTCAAGATTACTGAATTCAGGGGTATCGGTGTTGCCATACATTCTTGCAGTGCCGTCTGAAAATTCACCTGAATAGGAGAGCGGTTTTGAGTATACGATCCTTCTGCTATAAGCAATGGCTGCATGACTAAGTCCCCATGAAACGGTGCCCGGTTTCCGGGTATTCCAGGCTTTTACAATGGCATCCGAAACCTGATGGACAAAATAGTCATCATATTCTTCAACTTTAGTAACTCCATTTTCAGGAATTGTATACCTGAATGAGCAACTTGTGTCGTTCTCAAGAACCGGCGCTGTGTGGGTGTGTATACCATTCAGGAAAATCTTGCTTACATCCAGTCCGGGTAACTGTCTGTGAACTTCTTTTCGAACTCTTCCCAACAGAGAGCCAGGAACTCCGATAAGATCGCATGAAACCATTATTGCCACATCGGTGGTTTTATTGTCTTTTATTGATTCAAGAGCGATGATATTGGCGCTAAGCGGTGTCTCAACGGTATCTGCTATCCTGAGGTTGAACTGCCCTTCCAGAGCTACCGGTAATTTAGGAGTAATATCTGCAGTGGAAGCTCCGATCAGTAGCTGATTTGCAGTCAGACAGATAGGAAAACAGGAAATTGAAAGAAGGGTTGAAACTGATTTTTTAAATAAGTGGAACATGGTCTTAAATTTTAGAATATTATTTATACCTGGATATTGTCTGGTGTTAAGTTAATTATCGAGTCAATTGTGTGATTTTAACGAAGATGTTTTATTCAGTTAGTTACAAATTTACTTTTTTGCATTTTTCCCGTTGCTTCCCGTTTTCCCCCTAAATCCCCCATGCCTTCTGTCTGCTTTCCCCCTAAATCCCCCAGGGTGGACTTAAAATCCTGCATAAGAGATGGTTATTTGTGACTACTTAAACTTTTTACTACTTTTATCTTTTGCCTTTTATCTTTTATCTTCTATCTTCTGTCTTCCTTTCAGACCCCAGCTTCGGATTTAATTCCAACGCGCAGAACGGTTACCGAATATGCAGGTAGTGTATAGTTGAATGTTTTACCGGCGGTGAAAATACCTTCTGCCGGAATGATTTTTTCCGGATCACTGATTGAATTTTCGTCGCCAGGTTGACCTTTCAGGATTAACGAATGTCCTTCAGGATCAATGCGGCCTGCACCGTCCAGAATGATCTTTACAGTTTCCTGTTTGTTATTTTTATTGACGACTTTTATCAGGATATCATTTTTCCCCGCATTTTTATCATTTGAAACGGACCAGTAGCATTCTTTGGTTGTGTGGCTGAAAGGGAGGATGTTTGTGCCCTGATTGTCGGAGAAAAGCATTTTCTGAGCATAGTAGGAGGGTGATCCGAAACTTGAAACAGCATCATTCCAGACGATGCATGGTCCGAAATTTCCGTGATCCATCAGGCCCGCATAGTTTCCATATCCGGTCCACCATATTCTTTGCGAATTTTTTTCGCAACCAAGCATGAAAGCTGCATCTCCGAGGGCGTCGCCAAAATTACCAATCACGTCACCTCCGTTACCTTTAATTGATGATGCGAATTCTGCCACACATATTTTGCGGCAGGCAGGATCGATACTGTCATATTTGTTGTACAGAACAGAGAGATCCTGCAGATAGAAATGTTCATCGGTAAAATCAACAATTGCCCCGAAGGTATGTGAGTATATATTTTCCTGGCGAAAGCCGTTGTACATTATCTTCAGATCGGGATAATGAGCAAGAAGAGAATCTCTGATCATGTTATACCTGGGAATATAATCTTTGACAGTTTCATAGCCGTTCTCATTTCCGATTTCGATGTATTTCAGATTATAAGGATCGGGATGGCCATTGGCAGCCCTGATCGCTCCCCATTTTGTTGATACCGGTCCCTTGCAATATTCCAGCAGATCAAGTATGTCAGCAATAACAGGCTCCATTTTGTTAAGTGGGCATAAGCCATACCAACTTTTATCCCCAGGTATTTCGCTGATTCCGGAAGACGTTACATAGACAGGTTCTGCTCCGAGGTCTTCGCACATTTGAAGATGTTCATCAAGTCCGAAATAGAGATCATTTTTATATCCCCACCTGCATCTTGTAGAGCCTGCTCTTTGTTCGAGCGGTCCGATTGAACCTTTCCAGTTCCAGCAAGTGTCCATCTTGTACGACTCGGCTGTACATCCGCCTGGAAACTGGATGTATTTGAATTTCAGAGCGCTAAGTTTTTCTGCAAGATCCGGTCGCAGACCATTTGGCCGATCCTTCCATGTTGGTGGCATAAGAGTAACAACATCCAGATAAATATCGCCGGGTGCAGAAGCGTAGATCACAAACCGGTTTTTGCCTGAAATCTCCTTAACTCCCTGAGTGGTAAGAGTGCATGTGAAATGTTTCCATGAATTTTCCGGACTGAATTCCTGTGACTGTGCGTAAACTGTGCCATTGTCGCTTTCAAGAGCAGCTTTTAATGTGCCCTTATAGCCTGGTCCGCACTTTGCCCAGAAAGATAACCTGTAATTCACATTGTCATCAATTTTTATTCCCCAGTATCCGCTGTTTGCCACACCGGTATTTCCGGATACCAGTGAACTTACCTGAAGTCTGAGGCAATGTTCCTGGTTACTGTTGAGAAGCTTCGTACCGGCAGCATTCAGAATTGCCATATTTGCATCATTCTCACCGGGCCTAATGATTTCCCAGCCTTTTGCCGGATCAGTAAGCTCTTCAAAAGAAGGATTTCTTATTAGCTGTGCATATACCCCACCTTCTATCTGAAAATTGAATTCTTCTATCTGCTGCCCTCTGCAGATGTCGGCAACAGCCGGACCTGGTTTACTTACATCAACCTTAATATAAGGCCTTGAACATGATGCAAATAAAAATAACGTTGGAAAAAGAGCAATTGCAAGTGATAACCGGAAAATCATTGAAAGATCGTTTTCCTGACTTTGAATTTTCATGGGAGATAAATTATTAATTGGTTGGGTAGTTACCTGAATTCCAACTGCTGACAACGGATGTATATAATGCCCTTCCTGATTTCTCCCGGTCCCAATCCCTGATATACAACATTTGATGTTTCATTACAGCCTGTGAACAGAACACCTTCAGTGGTCACAATTTACCAAAGAAATCGGTTACCCTGGTTCATAACCGGATAATATTTTTACAAAGCATGGACTAACAATGCATAAGCAGGAACTTAGCACTTACCAGGAGAAACAGGATGTATAGTGTATTGACCGGAATATTATTTTTTGCCGTAGCGGATTCTTGCCTTAGGGCGAAGGTCCTGTAACCTGTTCAATGCCTCATTCAGCACATGGTTGTTCTTTGCGAAATGAAACCTTATAAGATGGTTCACATTATCCCTGAAGAAGCTGGATCCGGGAACTGCAGCCACACCGACTTCCCTTGAAAGCCAGTCGCAGAATTCAAGATCACTTTCAGCGCCAAATTCAGAAATATCCACCATTACATAATAAGTGCCCTGAGGCGTATAATACTCAAGATTAAGAGTGTCGAGTCCCTGAAGGAACATATCCCGCTTCTCAGTATATATTTTAAGGAGATCTGTATAATATTTGTCTCCAAAATTCAACGCGGTTACAGCTGCTTCCTGAAGAGGAGCTGCTGCTCCAACAGTGAGGAAATCATGCACTTTTCTTGCAGCTTCTGTTACCTGTTCAGAAGCAATTATATAACCAAGCCTCCAACCTGTGATCGAATAAGTTTTTGAGAGTGAACTGCAGGAAAGTGTCCTTTCGAACATTCCCGGAAGCGATGCGAAATATACGTGTTTGTCGGGCTCGTAAACAATGTGTTCGTAAACCTCATCTGTTATAACGAAAAAGTCATATTTCTCTGCAAACCAGGCAATGATCTCAAGCTCTTTTCTGGTGAAGACCCTGCCAGAAGGGTTTGATGGATTACATAGTATAAGCGCTTTGGGATTCTGCCTGCATGCAGCTTCCAGTTCTTCTTCGATAAATGTAAAATGGGGAGGACAGAGGTGTACATAAACAGGTTCTGCACCTGACAGAATCGCATCAGCGGCATAGTTCTCATAGAAAGGAGAGAAGACAATAACTTTATCTCCAGGATCGACAACTGTAAGCATGGCTGCCATCATCGCTTCGGTGCTTCCGCATGTGACAACAATCTGTGTATGAGGATTAACAGGTAAACCCATAAAACGAGACTGTTTGGCCGCCAGCGCTTCCCTGAAATTCTGTGCACCCCAGGTTATGGAGTATTGATGTTTTGCTCCCTGGGCAGCCTTCTGCAGTGCATCTTTCAACTCCTGAGGAGGATCAAAATCGGGAAATCCCTGTGAGAGATTTACTGAATTGTATTCATTGGCGATACGGGTCATCCGACGGATAACAGAGTCGGTAAAATAACCTGTACGTTTGCTGAGCTGCGGCATCCGTTTCTTTTTTTATTCCGGAGGGCAATGATAATACTATATTCATTTTAAAAAAAAGGTTGCCGTTAAAATTTTTCGGCAACCTTTCCAACTAACCATTACTACAATTATCTATGGAACTGAATTTTCTTAATTGCTTCTACAAACCTGTCAATTTCCTCATGCGTATTATAGAATGCGAATGATGGTCGTATAGTAGCTTCAACACCTAGTCTTCGTAGAGCTGGCTGGGCACAATGATGTCCTGGCCGGAGTGCAATTCCCTCAAGGTCCAGGAGCCTTCCGGCTTCTGGAGCAGGCACATTATCAAGTATGAATGAAACGACACTTATTCTTTGTTTCGGATATCCGATCAGTTTCAGATCTTTGATAATTGCCATAATCAAAAACTTTATCCGGAAAGTAAGCTTTCAGCAAAGAATTCAATTTTTTTTTTAAGTCCATATCGCTCAGCCTATTTTTAATATTATTGTGATATTTGAAACTGTTCCGGTAAAGGTTATTTCTTTTCAGCATCTTCAAACTGGTAAAGAATAGTTGAAAGATATCTTTCACCGGTATCAGGAAGTATGACAACTATTTTCTTTCCCTTATTTTCAGGACGTTTCGCAACCTGTAAAGCTGCCCAGGTTGCTGCTCCGGAAGAAATTCCTACAAGTAATCCCTCAGTACGGGCCAGCTGGCGGCTTGATTCGAATGCATTATCGTTCGTTACGGTTATGATCTCATCAAGAACGGCACGGTTCAGAACATCAGGAACAAACCCTGGCCCTATGCCCTGGATCTTGTGAGGACCTGGATTTCCTCCTGATATTACGGGAGAATCGGCAGGTTCTACTGCAATTATCTTTACAGAAGGTTTCCTTTTCTTCAGTATTTCACCTACACCTGTTACTGTTCCGCCTGTTCCTACTCCTGCTATGAAAATATCCACTTCTCCATCGGTATCTTTCCAGACTTCTTCAGCTGTTGTGGTCCGGTGAATTTCAGGATTCGCAGGGTTTTTAAATTGCTGTGGTACGAAAGAGTTAGGTGTGATCTCAGCAAGTTCAACGGCTTTTGCAATTGCTCCCTTCATACCCTGGGTTCCGGGAGTTAAAACGAGTTCGGCGCCGAGGGCCTTAAGCAGATTCCTGCGTTCAATACTAAATGTTTCAGGCAGTGTGATGATCAGCCTGTAACCTTTAGCTGCTGCAACAAGTGCCAGAGCTATTCCTGTATTCCCACTGGTGGGCTCAATAATGACCGAATCGGGCTTAAGAATTCCACGACGTTCGGCATCCTCAATCATCGCTTTTCCGATGCGGTCTTTAACGCTTCCACCCGGATTAAAATATTCGAGTTTTGCAATAATTTTTGCATTCAGTTTGTGGTGACTGTTAAAATTGGCTAACTCCAGCAAAGGAGTGTTCCCAATAAGATCTGTTAATTTTTGTGCAATTTTTGCCATAGCTTTGTTTATTTACAATGACAAATTTCAATATACCAGCCTCCTCCCACAATACCTCATTGCCATTATTTTGCATCCCATGTTTTAGTTAGCCCTTTAAGTTGTCATCATTTGAAAACTCAGTTAAGGCTCCCGTATACACAGGAATTCTACTTCACTATCTGTCAGTAATTCAGTGATGTTTCAGTTAATACGGATTTTTATGAAGTTAAACTGAAATATTAATAAGTATGATTTAGGTTTTTCATTATAGAGAGTTAGACCCTCCATCGATAAACTCAGAAAATATTTGCTGAAAACGGAACTTTTACAGATATTCGTGACCTTTCAGAATAGTGAAGAGCTGTAACTCTGAGGATTGCTCTGATATCCGGATTTGCCGCCGGGGAATGATCATCTCCAGGTTCAGTTATTTACGAACGCGATAGTAAGATGTTGACAAGTGAGAAAGGTATTTTCCAGCGAACAGAATTATTGCTGGGAAAAGAGAAAATGGATGAAATTGCCTCCAGGAAAGTTATCATTTTTGGAATTGGAGGTGTCGGGAGCTGGTGTGCTGAGAGTCTCATCAGGACCGGCATCAGGAAATTGACGATTGTAGATTCAGACAGGGTTTGCATAACTAATATTAACAGGCAATTGCATGCGACAACGGAAACAGTGGGAGAGGTCAAAACAGAAGTCCTTAAAAGCCGATTGCTTGAGATAAATCCTTACTCGGAGATAAATGCTATCCAGCAAATTTACAGCAGATTAACTCATGACTCTTTTCATCTGGAACAATATGATTATATTATCGACGCCATCGACAGTGTTGGCAGCAAAGTCCACCTGATAAGAATGGCTACCCGGACCAATGCGGTTCTCTTTTCTGCCATGGGAGCTTCGCTTAAGATGGACCCCACTCAGATCAAGGTTGCTGAATTCTGGGATGTTAAAGGTTGTCCTCTGGCTGCCAGGATACGAAAAGTAATCAAAAAAGGAGAACTGCCGGCAAAGAAATTTTTATGTATTTATAGTGAGGAGGTCCTTGAAAACAAGGGAACAGGAAGTGCTTGCGGGACCGCCAGTTGTATGTGTCCGAAATCGAAAATCGCCCCGGGTGATCCGGAACTGGCCAACCACGAATGGTGCAGTGCAAAGGCGGTTATTAATGGGACTGTGGCCCATATAACGGCAATTTACGGTTTTACTCTTGCCGGACTGGTTATTCAGGATATAGCTCAGACACGTAAATGATCAGACACTAATGGTGCTGATTACCTAAATACTGTACTCAACACGCTGAATAATATGATCCTGGTATACTTCATCCAGTTCAGTGAAGTAGCCGCTCCATCCCCATACCCTGACAATCAGGTTTCTGTGCAATTCAGGATGCTTCCTGGCTTCAATCAGTCTGTCGCGATTCACTGCATTTATCTGGAGCTGATGTCCTCCAATATCCATATATGATTTTACGAGCAATGATACTTTTCTGATACTCTCGCGGTTACGGAATACGGTGTCATGCAGCTCAAGGGTAAGAGGGCCGCCGTTCATGATCTTTTTCATGTCAGGCTTTGAAAATGATCTTATGACAGACAGAGGTCCTTTAACCCTGACATTTAACCCGGGAGAGAAATTGGCGGAAAGAGATTCTCCCAGCTTTCTTCCATCGGCAGATGCCCCAATGTCATTTGCGTGCCACAAATAATACATAGCAGAACCTGACCCTGGTCGGAAACATCCGCCACGGTCATTCTTCATCCCTGAAGTAAGTTCCGAAAACGTGTCCAGCAGTTCAATTGCGATCTGATCTGTGAAATCATCGTCATTGCCCATCTTCGGCGCTTCATACCTTAGTTTCCTCCAGAGATGATCAGCTCCATCGAAATTATTCCTGACAGCATCACATAACTCCCGTGCGCTTACACTGCCTTCGGAAAATACATATTTTTTTATTGCAGCAAGAGAATCAACTGCAGTTGAGATCCCTGTACCGTGTATTCCGTAATTATTATATTTTGCACCAAGGGAGATGTCCCTGGCTTTTTCAATACACCCATCCATAAGAAGTGATTGAAAAGGAGCCGGTTCTGAATACAGATCAGACAATGAGGGCAGTATCCCGTCCAGTTCAATCTTCATTTCATCCCTGACATATCCAAAAAATGTTCCGAAATCGTCAGAAAATTCCAGGTATTTATCCATGGCCGTATTAACCACGCGGGTGAATGATAAGGCAGCAATATTCGGAATATCCATCCCGCATCCGGGAATAATAAACTCCCAGCAGGCCGCAACAACATAATTCCTGGCATCTTCCGGTTCATAACCTTTTGACAACAACCCGGGTATTACAATTTCATCATTTGAATACTGAGGGAAACCAAGTCCCTCTTTGGTTAGCTCTGTACCAAGATCATACCTTTCTATGGGATTGTCCCTGTTGACTCTCAGGTTGATCTTTGGATCGATAAGCTTAAGTTCCAGACTGGCTTTGAGACACATTTCAGAGAGTATGTTGAAGGCATCGTTCCCATCTTTACCTACACCGCCGAGAACAAGACTTTGTCCATTATCGCCCTGTTGCATTCCGGGGTACAGATCGCTGTCCTTATTAAATGAGATGAAAAACTCCTCCAGCAATTCAAAGGCAGAATCAGCATCAAGTCTTCCATTTTCAAGATCATCCTTCAGATATCCGAACATATACTGGTCAAATCGTCCGATAGTGTTATGATAATTTCCGGAAGCCCAGAGACCAAAATGAAGTATCCTGAAAAACTGAAGGGCTTCATGAAAAGTTTTTGCACCTTCCCTGGGGATCCTGCGGAGTATTTCATAAATGTCATGTCGTTCCGTATTTTTTGCAAGTTCAGCATACCTGTCAGCCAGGTGTTCAATATCGTCTATAGCACTGATAATACTCTTTAAGAATTGGACTCCCGGTTCGTTAAAATGCCCTGAATGTATGGCAATTGAATCCAATATCTCTTTTCGTCTTTGTTCCAGTCCCGTTCTGATTGTATAGGAATAATCAGAACTTATGTTGCAAATGCGTCCAAGTTCATGAACATAGTGTTCTTTCCTTATTTCAGCCCACTCTGTTTCAGTGAAGATCTGAGGAATGTTTGGTACGGTGCGTGTAAATACGATCTTTTCTCCGGGAAGAATTACAGGTTTTTCATTTTCAAGCACCCATGTGAGTCTTTGTTCCGCTCTGGAGACATCGTTTAATTCTTTTTCCTTGAGGGAGAGCGTAAACTCTTTAAGGATTTCATCAGCTATGTTCTGCCTGAACGAGTGATGCTTTTTCGTGATCACATTTTCCAGTAAAGTATTAATCCTTTGGTTCATAGGATAGTCACATTAATGTCATATTTTTCAAAAACATCTTTCCGTATATTGATTTTAGCAGCTGTATCAAAACCAGGATTGAATTCCCGGCCTGCCATAGGATATTTGGCGCCGGCTGTCTGGTGATAAGACAGAAGCTCAACACGTCTGAGATATCTGGCGTTTCTGATCAGCAACGCTGTTTGTTTCATGTTCTCAAAGGAGTCGTTCACCCCGGGAATCAGCGGTATTCTTATATAAAAATCCGTTTCTGACCGGCACAGGAAACCGAGGTTTTCCAATATCTGATCATTCCCGGCGCCTGTATATTTCCTGTGGATTTCAGTATCAGTATGTTTTATATCCATGAGGACCAGGTCTGCCAACCTCACCATTTCTCTGAATACCGGTGATGGCGCCTGACCGGAAGTCTCAACTGCAATATGGCATGGTTTAAGACATTCCATCAGGTCGAACAGAAAATCCGGTTGTGCCAGAGGTTCTCCACCAGAAATGGTAATTCCTCCACCGCTGGCAGTCAGTATCTCCTTGCCTTTGAGAAGTTCATCAGCCAGTTCGTTAGCTTCATATTCTCTGCCACATATTTTGCGTAAATTCATCGGGCATACTTCAGTGCATTTTCCGCAAACGGTACAGTGGCTGCCTGAGCACACTTCCCTGCATCTTCCGCAATTTGTACATGAGAATCTGCTAACAATCAGCTCTTTACAGAAAGAAATACCTTCTGGGTTATGGCACCAGGTGCACTTCAGCGGACATCCTTTGAAGAAGACAAGCTTTCGTATACCAGGACCATCGTGCACAGCAAATTCTTCAATATTAAAGATCAGACCTCTCAAAATTTTGTAGTTTATTTTTTACCAATCACCAACCGTTCTATTTCTTCAAGAGACCTGCCTTTGGTCTCAACCAGTGCATACCGGTAGAAGATCAGGCTCAGTATGGTTGCAATACAAAAGAACAGGAATGCATATCCGGTGCCAATTGATGCAACAACCACAGGAAATACCCACGAATTAAGAGCATTGAAGAACCAGTGGGAAAATGAACCTATAGCAGAGCCCCTAGCCCTGATGTTGGTAGGGAACATTTCTGATAGAATTACCCAGATAACAGTACCTTGTGAGGCTGCAAAAAAAGCAATAAATCCAAGCATCGAGATCAGAAGAATGTATCCTGATGTATTCCCTGAAAGATAGGCCCAGCTGAACATCCCCAGAAACACAGGCATACCGATGCCTCCGCAGTAGAGAAGGAATTTCCTGCCGAATTTATCAATGAGCGACATTCCCAGAATAGTGAAGATCAGATTGGTAATACCAATCAGTACAGTCTGGTAAAAAGCAGATTCTCCGCTGAAGCCGGCTTCCCGGAAAATATCTGTTGAATAGTAATTAACTATATTTATTCCCGAGAGCTGGTTGAACATTCCAACACCTATGCCGATCAATACAAGTTTGAGGTAAGGTTTATGAAAAAGGACTGAAAAATGTGCCATTACTTCTGTATCAAGAGAGTCCTGAATCTCTTTGATCAGCGGTTCGGCATCGGAGATATTATTGACTCTTAAGATCGCCCTGCGCGCTTCATCAAGGCGCCCGGTCTTGACAAGCCAGCGAGGGCTTCGCTGAATGAAGAAAAGCAGGACAAAAAACACGATAGACGGGATAACTCCAAAAAGGAACATCCATCTCCATTTGTTCTCGGTTTCGCCCATGCTGTCGATGATGAAGTTTGAAAAGAAGGATACAAGTATGCCGAGAACTATCGCGAACTGTGCGGTAGCAACCAGTCGTCCCCTGTATTTGGGTGGCGCCACTTCGGAAATATACATCGGAGTTACCACCGATGCTCCTCCTACAGCCAGACCACCGATGAATCTCCCGATAATGAACATCCACAGCTGGGTTGCAAGACCGGTCAGTAACATCGAAACCAGGAAAAACAGCGCCATGTATTTCAAAACATACCTTCTCCCGTAAAGATCTGACGGCTTCCCGATGAACAGGGCCCCCATGACGCATCCAATAAGAGCGACACTCACAACAAAGCCTTTCATAGCCGGCGAAAGACCAAAATATTTCGCAACATAAAAAATGGTGCCGTTAATAACTCCGGTTTCAAAGCCAAAAAGCAGACTGCCCAGCGCTGCTACAAATGTTATAAAATACAGATAGCGTTTCATTTAAATTTTCGATTTCATTTTTACCATATATAACAGGCTTTTTTTCCTGTACTTAAGCGAAAGAATTGTAGTTCTTTCGGAGTTTATCTTTCTATCAATCTGTCACGATAGATATTAAAAACTGATATTAAAATCATAATTGCCGGTTGTCTGAGAATTAAAAGTTATTGCAAGGATATTCTTATCTTCCATAATTGCCTTGCATCGCGCTCCCTTACATTCGGCCTTTGTGAATCTGAAACCGGAAGGAACATTGAGCCGCATTGTCAGGGGGAAGGATTCTATCAGACCAATGTTGCCTTTTACAGCTCTGAAAGACGGTTCCCAGACATATTGATTTAGCTCCAGGGCATTCTGAGTGATATGACGATCGCTGCTGATCCATTGCGGCATGTCCTTTTGACGATGTAATGCAAACAGTCTGACGCTGTGTGCCGGGATCTGTGTCGAAAATTTTCCTGACATTGTTCCATGGCTTTTCTGTTCCCAGAATTCGAAAAGAAGGTAAGTCGCTTCATCCGGAAGCCCGAGCTCCTCAGCTGAAAATTCAATTGTTTTTGATTCATCCTCCCAGTTGAAGAGGGCAACAACATTGTAATTATCGAATAACGTACTGTTAACCTGAAGATTCCATACAGGCAGCAGGGAAAAGAACGGGTAGAGGTTCACCGGTCTGACGTCAGCAACCGGAAGGGTTTGCTGCAATATCTTCATCTGATTTTCAGTGAGACCTGCAAGCCTGTCTCCAAAGAAGGTCAGTTGTCCCGGAAGGGCAACAACTGTTGCAGATACACGTGCCTCTTCCAGTGGCAGGTCATGGACCAGAAGAGTATCCGGATCAGCAATCATTACAATATTATTCGTAAAAATCTGGTTGACAGTGCACCGGCCCTGATTAACGACGTTTGGCCATTTTACAGGTTCATTCGGGTGTACAATATCGGCGCCCAGGCGGGAGGCATCGGCATAAAGCGCTTCAGGACCCGTGGTATGGCCCTGGCATGCAAGAAAAACGCGGTCTTCTCCAATCCCTTCCCTGAATGCTCTTACACAGCGTTCAAAAGGGTCAGGACACCCTGGATCATGGAAACACTTCCGTATTTCAGGACGTTCATACAAATGGGCGCAATATCCATCCGATCTTCCAGACATCCCGTCAACCTTAAAAAATTCGTATCCCCACTCATGCGAAGCAATGTCAAATATCTTCTTCAGGTGAGCAAGCGCCTCATCGACAGTAGGATCAAGTGTGTATTTCCCGTTCCAGGACGAAACAGGATTACCCTGCTTATCATGCAGAAACCAGTTTTTGTGCTCATTATAGAATTTTTCGCTGCCGGTACCAAAAGGAGCCATCCATATGCCTGGACGGAATCCGAGCTTGCGAATATCGTCTGCAAGCTTTTTCATCCCTTTTGGGAATTTGTTATGATCTACTTCCAGGTCCATGTTATAAAAAGCGCTCACCGGAAGATGTGGTGAATTTCCCTGCCATGATTCTATTGACCAGAATTCGCATCCGAAAGGCTGCAACTTCTTCCGGCCTATGCGTGCCTCGGCAAGGTTATCTTCAGCAGTGGCTTTATCGAAATATGTATTCCATGACATCCAGCCTGTGGGAGTTTTTGGGCACCGTTTGCGGTTAAGCGAGTGATAATATGGAACATAACGGTTTTTGAAATAATCCGTTTCAAGCTCTATGGTGAATACCGATTCTGATGATTCAGTAATCTTCCCTGACATCTTGAATGAATAGGAGGAAGTCCCTGAATTATTTATGGTCAGACTCGCGGAGTTGAACTGCAGGATCGTATCTCCGGAAGGATCAAAAAGAGAATCATTGAGTAAGGAATCAGTCTCTCCACTGCTAAGGGTCATTACCCGTTCACCTTCCTTCGGTTTTGTACGGCAGGCGAAACTTCCGGGGAAAAAGCGGATCTTCCCTTCAAAGCTTAAGTTTCCTTCGTAATCCTGGGCGGACCTGTGGTAAAATACCAGCTGCACTTGTCCGCCAGTAAGAATCAATGAAAAATATCCCTGCACATTTCCATCAGTATCGGTAAATGCGAATCTGTTCTTTACCCCGTCGCGTGATTTTACAACTCCCCATTTATCCTGACCCGATTTAAAACGCAGCAATCCGGAAACAGTAATCTGCCCATTAGTCAAGGTCAGGGTTTCCGAGTTTTCATCAAAGGTTGTTTCCCATCCAGGAAAGCCGCCGGGAATAGGATTTACACAATCTCCATTTTCATATGAAATATTGCCGGCCACTCCGTTTGCTTTCACAGCAGTTAATCCACCCAAGGCAGAAACAGCGAACGATCCGATTGATGCTTTTTTTATAAACTCTCTTCTGGAATTCATATGTGAATGATTATCATTAATATAACATCTCTTTATTTTTTACATCCTGTCTCCTCAGATGATATTAAGCTCATCAGGTTTTAGGCCAGATTTCGCCTCCTTAGCTGAAGTAGTATATACTTTCGATAAGATATATCTCATTTAGAGTAATTTAAATAAGCAAAAGCGAATTGATCGACAAACTGACATAAACATGAGTATTTGGTGCTTTTGCGAGTAAATAATATCAATCTTAAGGAAAACATTATATATTTTTGATAATAAAGCATTTTATATATAAAAATATATTAGTGTTGATAATACAGCACTGACAAATTGATATAAATACTGTATAAAATGACATTTCCGGAGAAAAGGTTTTATAAGTATCTTACTGTAGGGGAGGAAGATAAAAGGTGGGGAATTTACTTGACCGGCGCTGGTCATATTTCAGTAGCGCCACAGACCGATTATCCGCTCATTGACGATCCTTCTCATCATTATTTTCATTGGTCGGAGGGAAGAAGGTTATCGGATTATCAGATGCTCTTTATTACGAAAGGCCAGGGTGTATTTGAATCTGAAACTACTGGTATCAGGAAAATAGGGACTGGAGATATTTTTATCCTGTTTCCGGGTGTATGGCACCGGTTTAAACCTGAAATGGAGACCGGCTGGGATGAATATTGGGTGGAATTCAACGGAGATCTGATTCAACACTATCATTTACAGGAATATTTGAATCAGTTCAATCCCCTGATCTCCGTCGGTATAAATGTGGAGGTTGCAAGGAACTATCAGCAGATTATTACTTTGGTAAAAGAAGAGAAGCCAGGCTTTCAGTATATTGCTTCAGGTAATATTGTACAGATTCTTGGTTATATAATCGCATCCAGGAAATACCATCCTTTTGAGGGTAAAGACATTGAAAATCAGATAATACAGGCTAAATTGTCGATCTTTGAAAATCTTCACCTTTCTGTTTCGCAGGAAGAAATTGCAAGACGTGTCGGTCTGGGATATTCACTATACAGGAAAAAATTCAAGGAATATACTGGCGTTTCGCCTGCACAGTATCAGATCCAATTGCGCATTAACAGGGCTAAGGACCTGTTGATAACCACCAATAGTCCGTTTAAGATCCTTGCCCATGAACTGGGGTTTGAATCATCCGATTATTTTTTCAGGTTATTCAGGCAGAAGACCGGGTTCACACCATCTGAATTCAGGGAAAAAAACAAGCGCTATACTTCTGAAATCTGATTCGGAGGAAGGAATTGATCTTGATGACATTGTCACGGAATTGGGTCTCAGATACCGGGATTAATATTATCAATTATAATCTCCTGTACCTGATCCCAAACGATAAGCCTATGATATCTTTTAGTCCTATAGTTTTGTTTCCGATTGCACTTATAACATAGAGATCATTTGTATTGAATTCATAGAAAAATGCAAGTTCCTTCTTTTCACTTTTATCCTTTACAAAAACCACAGACTGTCCCAGAAAGATATGAAAACGGGTATTGACAGCCCAGAAATAATAATTCCTGGGATATCTTTCAGGCAGATGGCTCCAGAAATATTCTCCGAAAATCTTATTTATATAGATCCCACCGGTAAGAGGTTCGAGGGAAAAGCGTTTATTGATTGGGACAGGAGACAAAGAATATGTTTCCTTAAGAGTCACGGTAACATGACTTTCTGTGCCGCTCAACGGAGGTATGTAACCAAGGAACAGATCTGTTTGCCAGTGTTTTTTCTTTCCATACAGCCATCCTGGTCCGGCAGAGAACATTCCCATTGAACCTGCGAACTGGAGTTTCACCTGGACAGGCATCAACCGGTTCCATTCCTTTCTGAAATATTCATTCAGACTATCATCATCTTTCTGGGCAAAAGTATTATCTGAAACGGCAAAATACAACAGAATTAAAAGAGTGACAGACTTTTTCATGATCCGGCATTAAAAATGGACTGCAGTGTACGAATAAGTACTATCTGTCAAGGTGAACAACAGATATGACCGCTTGGAAATATCCTCGCATCCGTAATACAATATCCCGTTATTGAAGAAATCGTTTACAGTCTGGGAATGCTGATGCGCGTTCAGACAGAACATAAGGTTTTTGTAATGTTCAAGAACGCCATTGAACAATATTGCGGAGTTATTATTGAACTCATCATCATTGGGAGGGGCATGCATTGCTACAACTGTGCGGTTCACATCAGCCTGATCATTTATGAAGGTCATCATAAAATCAAAATCGGGTACTGGAGTTGAATAATCAAACTCAAGTGCATTTGTATTCAGACAGATGAACCGCGTTTTTCTGAAAATGAATGAAAAATTGTAATCCCCAAAAATATACCTGTAAACATCTTTTCCATGACCAATAACATCGTGATTTCCAATGAGTGCGACGAACGGGACTTTCAGGTGTTTCATTATATCATAGATCCACAAATACTCCTTGCTCATACCGAAATCGGTAATATCTCCTCCATGTATTACAAAGTCGACATCATCGCGTTTGTTCACCGCCCTGACAAAATCCTGGGTTTCATCATAATGGCGTTGAGTATCAGCCATAAAAATGAACCGGATTGTATCTGAGCTACTATCACTTCCGGCAAGTTTTGTTATATTGGTCTGGTTAAGACCCCTGGGCATGTCATCCGATTCAAGGTCATATGGATGATATTCTATGAGCTCACATGATGTCAGACAGGTAAAAAGCAATATGATCGGGAAAATCCCTGTTGTTTCCCTGACAATTATATTCATATTCCTGATAACAGTTTTTTTTAAACATGTCAATTTGCTCGTGTAGCAAATCACTTTTTTATACATCTGTTTCCATGACAGGAAACTGAAAATTCTCAAAGATAAGTTTTAAAATATATAGATAGTTCTAAATACCCCGAACCAAACAACTAAAAAAAACTACTTCATTCCGAATTCATTTTTACATTTTGTTAATTGCTGGCAAAAAAACTCCATTCCGTTCTTAACACTATTCATTAAAACAGTATTTCTGGAGGAGGGATCTTTTTTTAGTTCAATGATCTGCTTTATTGTAGAAATGCTCTTTTGAAGTTTTTTTTCAATATCAGCGATCAATGATTCCACATCGTTTGAACAAATCCGGAAATATCGTTTCCTGTCCCCCGGATAGGTAATATATTCGATCAGTCCTTTAAGTTCCAGAATATTTAAAGCGTTGCTTGCCGAGCTTTTACTAATCTTCATTTCGCCGACAATTTCATCAAACGTAAACTCTTCCTTATCCATTACCATGAGGAGTCCAAGTATCCGTGCAGTAACAGGTTGAAAACCTTCTTTTTCATTCTGGCGGCCAATTTGCTCAATCAGTTCTTTCTGTCTTCTGATTCTTTCTGACTCTTCCATTCTTAAGAAATATTTAAGCAAAGATAGTCTGGTTTTATTGGTTCGCAACACTGCGAACTGTTTTTTGCTTATATCTATTTTGAGTTGGAAGGAAAATTTTATCAGTAATTCAATGATTGACCGATACTTTATGTGATGCTATATTGAGAATTATTTTTTCCCTTTCAGTTGAAAGCGCAAAACTTTCAACTGAAAGGATGAACTGTCTTATCCTCTGGAACATTGATGATTTTCCATCCGGAAGGAGAGAAGAGATCACACCGCAACTTCAGTGAATATTAGTTCACTTTCATCTGCTCAGTTTCTGATCCGTCACAGGGAATCAGGTTGTTCTGTTCCCTGAATTGAACATCTATTACTTAGCAATTTTTACTATCACACCGCCTGTTATTCCGAATTGGGGGAAGTAAGTCAGTTTCGGTACCCCGGCGCTGTTTCCTTCATTGCTGGCATAAATAGTGGTACCCATTCTCTGGAAAGGAGCCTGCAGGCTTGCCTGAAGCATTAGTCCAACCCTTCTTGCCGGCCACACTTTGATCCCTGTTCTGATCCCGGGAGCCAGCATTTTTTTCTTGTCATAATCACGATCAGGAATGAATGTTACCATCCCGGCATTTAATCCTGCAAATCCCTGGGTCTTGTCTGATTTTCCTATCCTGAAAGATCTTGTTACACCCAGTTGTAAATATCTGCATGCCATCGGTATATCTGAATCGTTAGGTATCCAGTCTCCGGAATTGTAATCTGATGTACCATGGTAGGCCCCGTCAAACAGCTGTCTGCTGTAAACAAAATCGATTGACATATGCTTACCCAGAGTCTTGCTGATCATACCTCCATATGTGAAGCCGCCTCCCATTGTACCTGTACCACCATATCTGAGGTCAAAATGATTAGCGAATGTGAAACCCGCAAAGGGCATCACATCGAATCCCTGTGATGATGCACGGAATACTCCAGCTGAAATCAGGAGCGCAAAAACAATTAATAGTCTATTAATATTCTTCATCATAAATTAATTAAAACTGGTTATAGTTATATAATCAGCACTGGTTTGAAAAAAAGCCCGCTTTAAAAGATACCCGTTCCTGCTTCCAATAGCCATGTGCGTTTATTTTTAACGAAGGAATCAGAAAATGATTGTGCTGATTTTAATATTCATGAAAATTCTTATCCTTCAATTATAATTTTTTTATTCCTTGTTTATTTTTTTCCGTTTTTTCCGTTTATCTGTTTTATCTGTTTTATCCGATACCTTTTTATGTTTGGAAGGCATATTATATTAATAAGACAACTGATACCTGATATTAATTCCTTACTACCCCAAGTTTTTTATACCAGCGTTGATAATCAGCAAGTCGAAATGGTGCGGTTCCTGCAAGATAATGATTGGAATACCGTTCATTATCAATGATATATTCAATAAGCCACATTGATTGTCTCTGAGATTGGGGTATAAAACCAACCGTAGTTTTTCCATTTGAAGGTATTACAAAGCTTCCTGTGAAAATAACTGTTCCGCTGTCTGCATCCTTTATAACCACACTGCCGGTTTTTTCTGATCGTGTATCGTTAACTGCAACAACCTGATGTTTTCCTTCTACCGGATCGCCGATCATAACGCAGGCATTATGCTGTACCTGTCTTATGTAGTAGTAAGCCAGCTTTTTGCTGTTATAATAGTCAACCACAGCATCGGATATTATTGGCCAGCCGTCACGCAGGTTCCACCAGATAATACCGGTTTTATTGAATTTATCCATTCGCCAAAGTTCGACAAAAAATTTCATAGCTTCTGCCTGTACTGCCTGAGATGCAAAAATGAACTGGTCAAGATCGCGGATAGTATCTCCGAAGAGGGCATATACCTGCTTTATCATCAGGTCATTCCTGTGTTCAGTGGCTGTGGATTTTGGCAGTGACCTTGTCGATTTGGTCTGCCATTCATCATTCCACCGGCCATCCTTTGTCCAGGGATAGACAAATTCCGGATCAAACATCTTCTCCAGACTGCTGCGGTTTGGGCAGCCATGATATCCGATCTCACTGACAAAATGCGCATTCACCTTTGTATAAAACGGGGCCTTGTAATACCCACGCGGACCCCAGAGATGTACTTCCGGCAATACATCGTCGGTTCCTCTTTTGAAGGCTTCTTCACTGTAATATGGAGAACTGGGCATAAACGGACGGATTGGATCATATTCCCAGATAACACGTGGCAATACTTCCCTCGTGATTTTGTTTACCAGTGGGTTTAAAGGTCTTCTGAAAGTCCAGATGAGCGACTGATCGTTCTCATTGTCTCCCGACCATAAAATGAGAGACGGATGCTGCCTTAGTTTCAAAACGACCTGGATAGCTTCCTCCCTGATCTTATCTGCAAATTCGTTGCTTTGCGGGGTAATTGAGCAGGCCATTGCGAAATCCTGCCAGACCATGATTCCATTCTCATCGCAAAGATCAAAAAACTGATTGTCTTCGTACACATTGCCACCCCAGCAACGTATCATATTGCAGTTCAGATCACAGATCATCGATATAGCATCCCTGATATGATCCTTGTCGCGACTGTGAAGGGCATCGAGAGGGACCCAGTTGGTTCCTCTTGCAAAGATCTTTTCTCCGTTGACAACAAATACAAATTCTCCCGGTGAATCAGGTGCTGTGATATCAGTATGTATCAGGTCGGCAGTGCGGATACCTATTTTCTGTTTTTTCTCATCTAGGACATTGCCCTTTATATCAATTATTTTCAGGGTTGCATTATATAATGAAGCTTCACCGTAGCCTCTGGGCCACCAGAATTCAACATTTTCCAGCTGAATGGTCTTCCTTTCACAGAAATTATACATCTGGTATGACTGGCTGAAGATCCTTTGTTTTCCTCTGTCGAGCGTTACTTCCATCGTAAGTCCGTCTATGGTCGGATAATCGGTTGAGATCTGCCAGTCGAGCACCATCTGCGCTTCCTTTGCCGGAACATCAACTGAATTTGTCATCCAGTAAACCTGCTCGAAATGAGTTGGTTTGATCACATCGATATGAACATCCCTCCATAATCCGGCGCTCACCAGACGTGGCATTATATCCCAGCCGTACATATGAGGCGCTTTTCGGACACTCACAAATTCTGCTGCGTTATCCATCCGGGAACCGACAACACCCTGGATCAGCTTCTGACCCTCTTTGACAGCAGGATCAATTCGTATGAAGATCGAGTTGCTTCCATGGTTCCTCAGAACAGAGCTTATATCGAACCGGTGGCTTATAAACATGTCTGATGTTGTTCCGATCTGTTTGTTGTTGATCCAGATCGTACCGAAACAATCGAGTCCGTCAAAGATGATCTCAGCTTTTTCACCCGGATTAAGCGCTGGCGATTCAAACTCGCGGGTATACCACCAGCTATAGGCTTCATATTTCCTCAGAGCGTAAATATTATTACCTGTTTCAGGATTTTTAATTTTTCCTGCAGACAGAAGATCAAGTTCCACGTTTCCAGGCACTGTAGCTGGTACATCAGGCCAGTTACTTGTCTTCAGATCATCAGGAGTGACCGGTGCATCCTTGTCGCAGGGACCGTAATACAATTTCCACTTACCGTCGAGTGAGACCGATCTGTTTGTCTGGCCGGATAATTGAATGCTAACCAGCAACAGCAGGGCGATTACAGTTGTTCGCATTTCGGATAGAATTTGATATGTGAATTATTTCAGAAACACTTTTTTTATTGCATCGAGATAACCATAACCGTAAATATTATCGGGCATGAGATAACTTGTTTCAGTCCATTCATTCCAGCTGTTGATGGTAATGAGAGGAGCCTGACCAGGATGTGAATCAACGTAATCCTTTGCTTCCCTGAGCGCTTGTTCAAAATTGCCGGGGGTATTGTTCTTAACGATACCCGGTCGGAACATTTCAAACCGTGGATTATTATCCCATCCAATGGAAACATGAGGATAATATGGAGTACTGAATTCAGTATCAATAATTTTCCATTCTTTTTTTACATCTTCCATTATTTCAGTGTAATTCCTGTCGGGGTTTGTGAAATGAACAAACTGGTAATGAGTCAGTCCGTCGAAGCCCAGCTGGTTGATTATTGCCTCCTGTGTTCCGACATTATCCCCGGCAATACCTGTTACCACATAGCCTTTACCACGGAGGGTAAGCTGCAGATCAAGTCCTTTGAACCCGGCTTTTCTGTTTTCTTCACGGAACCAGTCCAATGCCTCTCTCGTATTCTTTACACCACCCAGACTTCTGATAAGATTATCCAGGTCATAGATCATGAAACTGGGTTTTCCGTCAATTTTGTAATAGGAGGGTTGAGAGAAATATTTCTCTATTACCCTGTGGCATATCTTATGAAATTCAGCGATGCTGACTGCTCCTTTCCATATAAGGGCATCATTCGGTTTGCCTGCATTTCTTTTGTCCCAGGTCAGATTTACATCATGATTGGCCCACATGAGGTAAAACTTTACCCTGTTATTATTTCTTGCTTTAAGATAGCCGTCGTTCAGCTGGCCTTCCAGGAACGGCATCCCGTCGTACCAGTACCAGTCGAAGATGAAAACGTTAACGCCATGGTCGGCAGCTGCGTTGATTTCCATTTCAGCCACATAGGGATCAGCCTCATTGATATAACCCCAGAGAGGATAGCGCGGCTGTTCATGTCCTTCAAATTTTGATTTATTGCTCATCACTGTCTGCCATTCACCAATCCCGTCGGGCCAGAAGATCCGGGCCCTGTCGTCCGGATGGTAGGACGGCCACACATACGCGGCGATATCATATCCGGAACGCTCAGTTTTCCTGGTCTGCCCCTGGACGCTGACAGATACAGAAAGAACCGCGAAAATAAATAGCAGGTTTAACGGAAGCTTAAAATAGTTTTTCACAATAATTATGTTTTACAGGTGATTCAAGTCAGAAATTTGGTCTTATAAACTGATGCCTGGACTTGTTGCATTGTATTATACATTTCTTTTACAGATCCTTACTACAAATTAAAAATAATTACCGGCATTTTCCCTTGAATGCAATTCCAGATAATTTTCTGCAATTCTGCAAAAGACCTTGTAGCCGGTCTTGTGAGAACAAAAATAGCAGTAATTAAATATTCTTCCTATAAAAGTTTTGAAGCGAAAATAAACAGGATCCTGATGAGAAAACCGTTTACATAATTGAATTATTGATTCTGATATCCGGCTAAGGAGCCTACTCACCTGAATTATCAAATGAATTTGAAAGCTGTGTGTTGAGGGTTGTGAATTGCTTTCAGTTTGTATCTTTGATAGATTGAGCACAGTCAGCTTCAATCTGCTCGTTAGTAGCCGTCTGTTGTGAATTGCTTTCAGTTTGTATCTTTGATAGATTGAGCACAGTCATGAGCTATAAGACAAGCGGCAGCAATGAGTTGTGAATTGCTTTCAGTTTGTATCTTTGATAGATTGAGCACAGTGCGATTCAGGTTAAAAGGAAAGCACCGGCAGTTGTGAATTGCTTTCAGTTTGTATCTTTGATAGATTGAGCACAGTTATTTACCTTTGTCATATCCATCTCGCATTGTTGTGAATTGCTTTCAGTTTGTATCTTTGATAGATTGAGCACAGTAGAAGTTACAGAGTAAGCCGAGGAGGTATAGTTGTGAATTGCTTTCAGTTTGTATCTTTGATAGATTGAGCACAGTCCTCTAAGCTGAACATGCAGCATGTCAACCGTTGTGAATTGCTTTCAGTTTGTATCTTTGATAGATTGAGCACAGTAGCCATGGTATAAAACATCGGGAACCGTCTGTTGTGAATTGCTTTCAGTTTGTATCTTTGATAGATTGAGCACAGTCCGATGGTAATGGTAAATGGTCACATGGAAGTTGTGAATTGCTTTCAGTTTGTATCTTTGATAGATTGAGCACAGTTCCTCCATCATAGCAAGCATACCAGATAAGGTTGTGAATTGCTTTCAGTTTGTATCTTTGATAGATTGAGCACAGTTGACTTGGGAATTATCATTGGCAAGAAACTGTTGTGAATTGCTTTCAGTTTGTATCTTTGATAGATTGAGCACAGTACGCAGTGCCGAGCAGGGCAGTAATATGTAGTTGTGAATTGCTTTCAGTTTGTATCTTTGATAGATTGAGCACAGTCGGTCCGGGAGAGGGGCTAACTTTCTGGCGGTTGTGAATTGCTTTCAGTTTGTATCTTTGATAGATTGAGCACAGTGACCAGCATGAATAATCTCCGTTTTTCCCGTTGTGAATTGCTTTCAGTTTGTATCTTTGATAGATTGAGCACAGTCTTCGGTGCTGACCTGATGAATAACGCCTAGTTGTGAATTGCTTTCAGTTTGTATCTTTGATAGATTGAGCACAGTTTTGGAAGGTTAAGTATCGTCACTCCATTAGTTGTGAATTGCTTTCAGTTTGTATCTTTGATAGATTGAGCACAGTAAGTTATTTTTTCGTTCGCCAATTCGATATGTTGTGAATTGCTTTCAGTTTGTATCTTTGATAGATTGAGCACAGTTTTTCTTTGACGGAAAATCAGTCCTCTTAGTTGTGAATTGCTTTCAGTTTGTATCTTTGATAGATTGAGCACAGTTTCGTCTCGGAAGATTCCTGCAGCATTTTGGTTGTGAATTGCTTTCAGTTTGTATCTTTGATAGATTGAGCACAGTGCACGCCGGTCAGATCAATATTAAGATCATGTTGTGAATTGCTTTCAGTTTGTATCTTTGATAGATTGAGCACAGTCCCCGGGACAATTATATGAGCCGGTGCGGGGTTGTGAATTGCTTTCAGTTTGTATCTTTGATAGATTGAGCACAGTTTTTGAGCTTGTCAGGATCATTGCCTGATAGTTGTGAATTGCTTTCAGTTTGTATCTTTGATAGATTGAGCACAGTCTATATGACAAATGTTAACCAGATACGCGGGTTGTGAATTGCTTTCAGTTTGTATCTTTGATAGATTGAGCACAGTATTTCCTGAAAATGATTGATCGCGTACATGGTTGTGAATTGCTTTCAGTTTGTATCTTTGATAGATTGAGCACAGTTTTAACGAGGAAGCTGTTGAAGCAGTCATTGTTGTGAATTGCTTTCAGTTTGTATCTTTGATAGATTGAGCACAGTTATTCAGATTCTGTATCGAATCATTTTCATGTTGTGAATTGCTTTCAGTTTGTATCTTTGATAGATTGAGCACAGTGATTTGAAATTGCAGACATGTACGTCAGAGGTTGTGAATTGCTTTCAGTTTGTATCTTTGATAGATTGAGCACAGTATACTGCAGTTTAAATTGCTTTAAATCTGTGTTTTAACATCAAAAATTAAAAATTAAAAATTGTGCTTGATTCATGACTCTGGATTTTAAAATCCAGAGTTTTTTGATTCCAGATCAAAACATTTCAAGCTGCAGCGGCGTATCAGATTTCATTGCCGGATTTCTGCTCCTGAAAAATTCCATCATTCCGAATTGTTTGTCGGTTAAAGAGAATACTATTACCTCTCCACGGGGTGCAAGAAAGGATTTTACCCTTCCTGTATGAACATCTGCATTTTCACGGCTGCTGCAATGTCGGATATATATTGAGTACTGCATCATTGTAAATCCGTCTCGTATCAATGACTTTCTAAAGAGAGAATAGTTCTTCTTGTCTATTTTCGTTTCAGTAGGAAGATCAAAGAAAACAAATACCCACATGACACGGTATTGATTAAATCGTTCTATATTTTCCATAGATTAAAGATGCGTAGTTCATAACATCTCAGGATAAAGGATTTTGCGTGTAGTACCTTCAAAGCAAGAGGCAAGTGATGCTGTAGTCCTCTGAACACCTGCCATTAACGGACTCTTATTGCCATCAATAAATACATCAATGACTGGTATTTGTAATAGTTTCTTCTTGATCTCAGGAGTCAGTTCGTCTATTTCAGGAGATTGCTCAATTATTTTGATAATCATGGAATCAACATAAGGTCTGAAGGGTTCCATTATATCATCGGCAAGGCAATAAGGATTATACTTATTCCTGTGATGAATGCCTAATGATGGAAAAAGGCCAGATGATAATAATGCCCTTGCCACGATAGCCCTGAGAATAGAATAACCATAATTGAGGAAATTATTTGGAACATCTCCAAACCTGTCCCGAAGAAATGTCATACTCCCGAATAAATTATTCCAGTAGTAAGCTGCGGCACGCCCTTCAACATTGGCAGTGTCTCCGCTTCTTACAGATGATGCATAGAACTCCATTTTCTTAGTTTCGGCACCTACCGAGAATAACAAAGCTGATTGGTTTTTGATTTTTGCAATTATTGTTTGCTGCCACAGATTCTTTATAAGTGGTTGAGAGGCTTTAATCTGGTAATGAAGCTTTTCAGTGAAGGCGTGATGGGAAAACATTGGGAGCAACAAGCCTGAAGGCATATGTTTAGAATCGCAACTTATTATGACTGTATTATTCTCAGTGAGAGCCATCATCAATGCATGACTGATAAGAATCTGGGAATTATCCAGGATCACAAGTCCAATATCCTCAACGGGAACAGTTGTAACTTCTTTCATTTCCTCAGAAGGAAAGCATATTTGCATTTGCATATCCTTTCTTTTCAGAGTGCATGGATTGCTGAAATACAGCGTTCTTTTGATCATTCAGAAGATATAGATTTAGATAGCAATTAGTATTCTCCTACTGAGACAATCTCTCCAATGTGATTAATCCGAACCTTAACAATACCTTCGAAACCTGAAAGGCTTTTAAGACATTTGAAGGATATATCTTTTAGAGCTTTATTATCATTTATTGTTGTTTCCAGATGATGCCTGAAAACATATTCTCTGATAGTAGAGTTACCATAAGATAGTTTAGAGAACTTTTGTACCCTGAAAAGGTTCGGGCTTATCAGATGATAGTTTACAGGATCAAGCAAATCAACATCCATTGGAATGAAGTCAGCTTCTTCATTTGGGAAAACAAAGTACTCATTCTGCTTTAATGTGAAAAGAAGTTCCCATCCATCTTCTCTTCTGAATTCTTTGTCAATCACAGGGATACCCATGCTGGCCCTTGTCGTTGCTTCAAAGAAGGAAATAACATTTTCCTGCAGATTTCCGTTTCCGTCCCTGTAAAATGCTACATGATGGTTATTGCCTGTATTAACAAAATCTGCAGGCTGGGGATTTCCGTTTTTATCAGGTATCACTCTTCCATCTTTATCCTTTTTCTCATGAAGAGCTACCGCATTACTGACACCGGATATTGTTACACTCTTCACTGAAATATTCTTTGTCTTATTCAACCAGATTGGATTTTCCTCGAGGTTTGAAAAGGCTTTTTTGCTGTCACCATTATATTCATCTAGCCTGGCTTTCAGTACCTCTCGGATCTTATGATCAATGACTTTTTCAATTTTAAGGTCAGGTGATATTTCTTTTCGGATGGTATAAATGGTTTCTGTGTTAACAATCTTTACTCTTCCGGGAACTGTCAGATTCTTTTGTTTATCTATGAAGATGGGATTCTTATCAGGACTGTTCTTTCCTGTAAACGCTTTCTTTGGATCATTGCCAAATTCATTCAGACGGTTAAGTAATGCTGTCCTATAAGATGCCTTTGTTACAGCTTCAATCTTCGAAGCATTGAAACTGCCTCCTATATTTTCTTCATGCGCAACATATTGTATTATACTTCCATAAATTGTTTCCAGATGTAGTTGTCCCCGTGGGGTTAGCTGCCTCTTACTGTTTAATCCGTTTTTGCTTTTGGTCGTATTTATATTTAAAGTAACAACCTTATTTTTTGCTTTTATGGAAATGAGAACATTATCAAGTTGCTTCTTAGTCTCAGCCCTGAACATAGTAATTGGCAGGGGAGGATTAAATCTAAGTTTGCCTTTATCGTCCCTGTGTAATTCCCTGGCTTCTATTCCATATATACTGGAAGCTTTATCGCTGCGTGCGTTAAGATTATTGAGATATTGAATGAAGCTCCTCTTCGTAAACGCTATGGTAAGTGCATCCATGGCATGGTGCCTGTGATCATTTCTCTTTGTCCAGTCTTTAATACGTCTTATACTGTGTCCTTCCCTGTTCTCAAATATTTCTGTCATTCCCATCGCATCATATTTACCCCAGTTTAGCTCCTGCAAAATATCGGTCAGTTGCCAGTCGTCTCTTAATCTGTCAGTAATTGACCCAGTGGTGGAAACAACCTCCTTAACGATCCCTTCCAGTATTTCTTTAGCTTTTTTTGAAATGTATTGTGTATCCCTTAAATCGCGATTAATAAAATCATCAGGAATATCACAGCCTTTCATCTTTAGTTTGTTATATTTTGTTCTAGTTATTTTCTCTGCCTTCAACAGTTCTTCAATACGTTGAAGATAATCCGACAAGCCTTGTTCCCCATATTTAGAGCTGACGTAATCATAAGCTGTTTCATTGTCTTTTTCAAGATTTGCACTTCTGGTTTCAAGAACCTTATTGGAGAAGGAATCATCAAACATCCGGGATTGAGGAATGATATGTTCAATATCAAATTCTTTGCTGAATAGTTTTTCCCTGGGGATATATGTGTTGGAATATAGTGTCTTATAGCCCTGGTGTTCAAGCTCAAGGTAAAGTTTATACCTGATTATGTCATTTCTACTGACATACGACAAACCAAATTCAGTTTCCAGAGTTTTACGGTATGCTCCATGGTCAGCTGTTGTTTTATTTATAGATGCAGTTAATTCCTCTCTTTCCTTGGCACTCTTTTTTAGTTCACGTGCCAACTCTAATCTAATTTCATCAGGTTTGAAGAATTTTGTTATTTCCCCCATCTCATTTTTTTCACTATTTGTCTCAATGATGGAATTGACAACATGTACCATCTGATTAAGTATTTTTTCTACTACAGGGTTTCGAAGGCTGTTCCTTGGAAGGATACCCAGTTTATCCTTCAGTATTTTGTTATCTATTTCATCTCTTGTCAAAGAATTCTTAGAGTGTCTGTACCCTGCATATGTACAAGCGACACTGTATTCAATTCCTTCTTTGAGATAGGGAAGAATATTTCTTATTGCTTTGGAGCTTAAACTTCCATAATCGGGTTGAAATGCAACATCCGTAATTATCCTGGCATATTGCTTTTCAAACCCGCACAGCGTTGAAATTTTGTCTGTAAGCTTTTCATTTCCACTCTTCGAATCATCTCCTTCGAACGAATACATCAGGTGCCATAACCGGTACAAAGCCTGCTGTTCCAACGCCTTACTTTCTAATCCAGAATCGAATGAAAGTATGTCTGTATTATAGCCCAGTCCTTCAAAAACTGATCTTACAATAGACCCTATTTCTTTGGCAGACATTGCATTAAAGCTAAGTTCTCCATGACCTGTCAATTCAAGTATCTTTCCGTATGCATTGTATAAAGCGGATTGAGTATGATTTCCTTCCAGATCCTTAAAATTCAAATCAAAATCTTTATAATTTGTAAAGAGTATTTTAAGAGCATCAGTCCTGGAAATTTTACTCTTTATGCTTAATTCTTCAAATAGGAGGTCCTTTTCTTCTTGTAGCAGAAATCTTTTTGACCCTGTTGGCTTTTCAGTAATCTGAATGTTGTTAATCATCTGCCATATTTTGAATTCCTGAAACAACGGGGATGATTTAGGACAGACTTTTGCACCAATGGTTTTGATTTTCCTCTTGCCATTGATTTCAACTTCAACTTTACGGCTATCCAGCTCGCAGAAGTTTACTAGTCCTTTCTGGCTTTTCAGTTTGCGTTGGTGGAAGATTATAACATCCCTGATCTCTTCTTTGAGGGCTATAGTAAGCTTTTCGTTGGTTTTAGCCTGTGTCTCCCAGATGATATTGAATTCATCAAGATAATCTTGTCTGTAGAATACTTGTTTCTTCAGGCGCGCGTGGGTATCTTTTTCAATCTGACTCCATAAGTATTGTCCAACAGTTTGCCGGTTGAAAAAGAGCTCCTTGCTTCTGTCGCTAATTGATCCTAAATATCCGCTGGAACTGCTGATTGTCCCATTCAGATCGCTAATTACAAAAGCAAGTTCTTCTCTTGAAAGCTCCTTATGGAGAGCATCTGCACGCCATTGGTATGATTGAAGTCTTTTGTCAGGGCCTTTGTTCTCAGCCGTATAGATTCCATATCTTCCAAGAAAAATCTTTGAAGTAATCAACTTACCTTTTCCTGCTATTTGGGCCTTAAAGTCATCCACAAGTACCTGATGGTGATATTGTTTTTGATTCATCCAGATTGCATCAAATTCCGCTTGGAGGTCAGATCGATAGAAGTCGGGAACATATTTTCCTCCAGCTTTCAGGTTCTGAAGGACAAACTCTCCCGGAGTAATTTTATCGTTATAAAGTGTCTTGGCAATCTCCATTCCATCTATAAACTGCCCTTCGTCCTTATTTTTAGCTTTTCTGCTGCTTCTGTAGCCTCTCTTCTTATTGATCATCAGCATAACTCTTGCCAACTCTTCCATGCTTATTTCTTCACTTGCAGCTTTAGACCTCAAACGATAGGTTTCAAATGTACTTTTGTTTCCATTTTCTGAAAGTATAGAGTTATCAGTAATAAAACTGTTTTTCCTGAGTATGTCAATGAGACTCTGCCTTCTAAGTTTGTATCGTTGTAAGTTCCGGCGCATACTTCTCTTTAGTGTACGATCAGCATTGGTTGTGATGCTTTTTCCCTTTTCAAAGTTTTTTACTTCATCTGTTGATAGGGGGTTGACCCTGACACCAAGTCTTATTATTGATGATTTTTCATTTGGAGCATCTGCTTCTTTAACCAATGCCCAGCCTATGCTGCTTGTTCCTAAGTCTAGACCAAGAATCGTTTTCATATTGGTATTGATTTGGATATTTATTATCTTTGCTTT
>CAXXWV010000001.1:0-1122196 GCA_963676175.2 Bacteroidales bacterium | reverse complement strand
CCAATGCGGAATTGCAACATCCTGTTCTGGCAGACCGGGCAAAAATCCTGAACCCGCCGGATCTTCTCCTGCTGTTGTACCCGGTCCGGCCTCCGCTAAGCTGTTCACGATTACAACACCTGCCGACAACGCGACTTACAGGCTGAAGGACAATCTGAAGGTCAGTCTTGATGTAACCGTCAATGACAAAAAACCAGATTCTATAATAGTAAATTTTGACAGTAAGCCGGTTGCATGCCTTACAATGGCTCCATGGGAATGCCCCTGTTCCTGCCGCATCGATGGCCTCAACAGGAAGGAAATCGCTCAGGGTTTCTGCCTGGCGTTCAGGAAAACCGGTGAACAGCGTTACACGGTTCATCACCGTTGTTTCAGATGTCACTCCCAAACGGTACGGTTACAGTGTTGTACATACTTATCCTCATGATCCGGAGGCATTTACACAGGGCCTGGTGTACGAGAAAGGAAAGATGTTTGAGGGCACGGGTCAGAAAAGCGGATCAAGTCTCAGGGAAGTCGATCTGCATACAGGTAAGGTGATACGGCAGCATGACCTCGATGCATCACTTTTCGGGGAGGGGATCGCACTTTACCATGACAGGATATACCAGGTGACGTGGGAAAACCAGGTCGGCTTCATTTATGATAAGGCAACTTTCAATGTTATAAACAAAATTTACTATTCCACTCAGGGGTGGGGACTGGCAACAGTCGGCGACAGGATTGTCATGAGCGACGGAACGAATGTCCTTGCTTTCTATGATCCTGAGATGTTCACCATAGTTTCCAGGATAGAAGTGTATGACAATGAAAAAATGGTTGAGTCTCTCAATGAACTGGAATATATCAATGGAGAAATATGGGCTAATATCTGGATGACTGACAGGATTGCCAGGATAGATCCTTCAAGCGGCAAGGTTCTGGGGTATGTTGACCTTAAAGGAATACTTCCCGAATCGGACAAAACTCCGGAGACCGACGTGCTGAATGGTATCGCCTGGGATGCTGAAGGGAAAAGGATCTTTGTTACAGGAAAACGATGGCCCAAGCTGTTTGAGATCAGGATCACGGAATAAGTCTTGTTCCATAGACAATATTTACTGCTGAGGGTATGATGCTGAATCCGGCAGGCGTATGTCCCAGTGATTCACCGTCTGCCTCTATCCATAAGCGTTGCTCGGGATTTACCTGAAGCGACCTGCATCTGTATCCGTCAATCCTAGGATGATTGAGGATCTTCCCGTTGTAGAGAATATTAAGGTTCCTTACAATTTCAAACTTACTCACTCCATTGATCACTGTTACATCCAGCAGTCCGTCATCAGGCACAGCATTGGGGGTCTGCCTCATACCACCACCGCAATATTTACCATTACCAACGTTAACAGAGAATATGTTGGCAGTTTTACTTTCACCATCAATAATGATTTCGGATTTTGTGTTTTTATATGATAAAAGACCCATCAGCACGCTGTAAAAATAAATCGTTTTGCCGTTGTGTCCCTTTTCCTTCTGTGAGTTGGTACGTTTTACAACAACCGACTCAAATCCTAGTCCTGCCGTATTCAGAAAATACCTGGTACGCTCCTCGTCTCCTTCGAAGAACCTGATTTCTCCGACATCATGGAGCATCTGTTTTCCTTCCTTCAGTATCTGAATGGCTTTTGCATAGGAGGTAGGGATTCCGAACATCCTGCACCAGTCATTGCCTGTACCCACTGGGATGAGTCCGAGACTTGTTGAAGCCGGATCACAATCCTCTGAGGTCATAACACCATTCAGCACTTCATTCAATGTTCCGTCGCCACCGACTGTGATGAATTTTCTATACCCTTCACTTATGGCTTCCATGGTAAGGGCGATGGCATGTTCCTTTGCAAGAGTAAATCTGGTTTCAAACTGCAGGCCTGTGTCAGATAATAATGAGGATATTTTGTTCCAATCCTTGAATCCCCTGCCGTTTCCGGCATTAGGGTTAACAATAGTTAACCACTTTTCCTGGTAGCATTTCTGGTCCATAGTCAGGTTCTGTGAACGCAAAGATGTAAATAAATCAGCTTTTTTCAGCCAGATGGCAGCAATAACATATCACTTTTACCAAACCTTGGCAGGGCATAATCTGAAATGCTTATTTTTGTCTTGTAGATCCATTGGCGCTCATTAGTTAAATTGCAGATAATCAAATTTATAGTGATGGATGTTGTTTGCCGGCTGTGTTAATAAAATGTTGAAAACCCTGAAAAAAATGTTTACAATTACATACTGGCCCACCGGTAGTGCTTATTCATAAATAGTAAATTTGAAGCTCAAATTATTTAAATAAATTACACATTCAGATGGGAAGGATAATAGCAATAGCGAATCAGAAGGGTGGGGTTGGCAAGACTACCACGGCGATAAACCTTGGAGCTAGTCTGGCAGCGCTTGAGAAGAAGGTACTGATAGTTGATGCTGATCCGCAGGCAAACGCCACATCAGGAATTGGCATTGATACAAGGCAGATCAGGTGTACAATATATGATTGTCTGATTGACGGTAAAGACCCGTCAGAGTCCCTCCTGGGATGCGGTGTTGAGAATCTGTTACTGATGCCGTCAAATATTGATCTGGTAGGAGCGGAGATAGAGATGCTTGACAGGCCGGAGAGGGAGAAGATACTGAAAAATGTTCTTATCAAGATCAAAGACAATTTCGATTATATCCTGATTGACTGTTCTCCGTCGCTCGGTCTGCTTACAGTCAATGCTCTGACTGCTGCTGATTCGGTCATTATTCCGGTTCAGTGTGAATATTTTGCCCTTGAGGGACTTGGCAAGCTTCTGAATACGATCAAGATCATTCAGACAAATCTTAATCCGGCGCTTGAGATAGAGGGATTCCTTCTTACTATGTATGATGCCAGGTTGAGGTTATCTAACCAGGTTGCTGATGAAGTAAACAAGCATTTTCAGCAGATGGTGTTCAATACGATTATTCAGAGGAATATCAAGCTTTCTGAGGCTCCGAGTTTTGGTCAGCCGGCAATTCTTTACGATGCCGATTCGAGAGGCACCGTCAATTATCTGAATCTTGGTAAGGAACTTATTGAGAAGCAGGAGGCAAAAGTTAACCAGTAGTGATCAAAACATTTCAATTGAGGAAATTTCAATGAATATGACGAAAAAAAATGCGTTGGGAAGAGGTCTTGGTGCATTGATTGACGGAGTGGAGAAAGAGGTTCTGGAGAAGAAGGTAGAAGCTAATCTTGACATACCAGTAGATTCTATTGAGGCGAATCCTTTTCAGCCAAGAACAAGTTTTGATGAGCAGTCACTCGAAGAACTGGCTGCATCGATCAGAAAACTCGGGATCGTACAGCCGCTGACTGTCAGGGAAACAAGTAGTGGCAGATTTCAGCTGATCGCAGGTGAAAGGAGATTGCGTGCTGCAAAATTAGCAGGGCTTTCACATGTCCCTGCATATGTCAGGACGGCAGATGATCAGGCAATGCTTGAACTGGCCCTGGTTGAGAATATTCAGCGCGAGGATCTTGATTCTGTAGAGGTAGCCATAAGCTTTCAGCGTCTTATTGAAGAATGCCGGCTTACACAGGAGCAGCTCAGCGACAGGGTGGGAAAACAGCGCTCGACCGTGGCAAATTATCTCAGACTTCTCAAATTACCGGCGGAGATCCAGCTCGGTATCAGGAATAAACAACTTACAATGGGCCATGCCCGTACGCTGATCAATATTGAAGATCCTAAAAATCAAATCAATATATATTATAAAATAATTGACGGGGAGCTTTCTGTACGTCAGGCTGAAGAACTTGTAAGAATGTTGCAGACTGAAAACCTGAAAGATCCTGAAAAAGCTGACAAGAAGAAAAAGCTGAATGAGGATTTCTCTCAGCTTTCAGATCATCTCAAGACATTGTTTTCAACAAAGGTCAGTTTCAGAATAAATGAGAAAGGTAAGGGAAAGATCGTAATTGCTTTTGAATCGCCGGAAGAGATGGAGCGCATTTTAGGAGTATTTGACAAGCTCAACTCCTGAAAATAGTTATATTTACCGCGCCGTTCTGGAACGAATTGTTTTGAAAAATATTCAAAAAATAGTAATATTATTGTTTCTGCTCCCTGCCTGCTTGGAGCAACTCATTGTTGCTCAGGATACTATACCTTCTGTTGTCGTAAAACGGCATCCTTTCAAGGCAGAACCTCTTAAAGCCACCATGCTGGCTGTGGCATTTCCCGGTGCAGGTCAGATTTATAACAGAAAATACTGGAAAATTCCGCTGGTATATGCAGGATTCGGGGCCTTGGTCTATTCCGTCCAGTTCAATTCGAAGAGTTATACTAAATATATGAGGGCCTATCAGGACTTTACTGACAAAATTTCTGAGACCGACAGCTACCTGAAGGTAATTCCGGCTGATCCTTCGACATATGATCCGGTATTGTATCCTGATAGTTATGACGCATCCAATGCATCATATTATGAAGACGGATTGTTAAGAATGGTGGATTATTACAAAAGATACAGGGATCTTTCTTATATTGGCTTTGCAGCCTGGTACCTGATTTCCATCCTCGATGCAAACGTTGATGCCAGTCTGTATAACTTTGACATAAGTAATAATCTTGAGTTAGGTTTTGCTCCAACGGTAATACCTTTGCCTGGCGGGTATTCAGGGGCGGCATTGACAGCAAGCATAAGGTGGACTTTTTGAAGGTTACAATGAATTAATAGTCTTTTATGAGGTTGAGAATACTCCTTGTCACGGTGTTACTTTGCACACTGAATGCAGTCTCAGGTCAGAAAAGTGACACAATTATCCTGAAATCTGACGAAAGTGCGGAAAGGATAAACGCTGACCTCGACAGTCTGGTAAACAACTGGTATGTGAGGATGGCTTATAATGCCAATGCCGGTGAATATCGCGAAGATACAACCCAGATGCAGATAGCTGATTCTGTTTATGTCGACAGACTGAGCAAAATCAATTCCGTTATTCAGCTTCCTTTCAATAGTATTATCAAAAGTCATATCCAGGTTTATACAGTAAGACAAAGGGAAAAATTCTGCGCTGTACTAGGGCTGATGGATTATTATTTCCCGATGATCGAGAACATTTTCGACAGCTATGGTTTACCTGCGGAATTCAAATACCTTGCAATTATTGAGTCTGCTCTTAATCCCAACGCGGTCAACAGGTATTCGGGAGCAACAGGCATGTGGCAGTTCATGTATTCCACTGGCAGGCAGTACGGACTGACAATAAACTCAGTGGTTGATGAACGTCGCGATCCAATTAAATCGACACATGCTGCTGCCAAATTCATTCGTGACCTTTATAACATCTATAACGACTGGGTCCTTGTAATTGCGGCCTACGACTGCGGGCCTGGAATGGTCAACAAGGCGATCAAACGTTCCGGGAACAAAAAGGATTACTGGGACATTTATTACAGGTTGCCTGTCGAGACAAGAGGGTATATTCCGCAATATGTGGCAGCTGCGTATGCAGTGACCTATTACGCGGAGCACAATCTTAATCCCCTGCCTGTGAACATACCGGTCAGCACTGATACCATTATGGTTCACAAGGATATTCATCTTTCACAGATTTCCGAAGTAATGGGGATCTCTCTTGAGGAGTTACGGGCTCTCAACCCGCAATACAAGACCGGCCTGGTGCCGGGAAATTCAAAACCGATGGCGTTGACGCTTCCCATGAATCATATCAGCGACTTTATAGGTCTTCATGACACTATACGAAGCTATAAGAAAGATATTTATCTGAATAAGAACACGAAGATAGCCGATCCCACGAGGTCAACTTATACTACCGCTGATGTCAAGGGAAAAACGAAACTCTTCTACACGGTAAAGGACGGGGATAATCTTGGATATATCTCCGGCTGGTTCCGCGTCCCGGTTTCCGATCTGAGGTACTGGAATAATCTTTACCGCAATACAATCAGGGTCGGTCAGAAACTGGAGATCTTTGTCGAACCTTCAAAATCTGAATACTACTCGAAAATCAATACAATGACTTTTGAGGAGAAGCAACAGATGCTGGGCAAGGTAGTCCCGGCTAACCTGAAAACGGCAGCAGCGTCTCCCCCGGAAGAGGAGTCGGATGGCGAATACATTACTTATACCGTAAGGTACGGCGATACCATATGGGATATAGTAAAAATGTACGACAACGTTACTACAAGCCAGGTCCTTAACCTGAATAATATCTCTGATCCGGAAAAGATAAAGATCGGTCAGAAGCTGAAGATCAAGAAGAAGAGCTGATTCTTGCCATAATATGCGCCCTTTCAGGTCATTTTTGTTATTACTGATCCTTCTGGCAGTTTTAACCGGTTTGTATTTTGTTATGCCGGGAAGCGGCCTTTTTCCTCCATTATCCGATTTTATACCCAACGAACTTGCCGGTCTTCTGATTTCAGAAGGAAACAGTGAGTTTTCACCGAATGATAATTCCGCGGAGGAATCATTAATGCATGTCCCGGCAGATACCACACCAGCTCTGATAGATAACGGGAAATCACAGGACATCAGCAATCGGAGAATTGATCCTATAACTGTTTTCCTCGATTCCCTCAACAAGTCAGCTGGGCAGATCCGGATCATGTATTACGGCGATTCACAGATAGAAGGTGACCGAATAACATCCTATCTCCGTCACAGCCTTAGAAAAGGACATGGAGGGACCGGACCGGGATTACTTCTACCCCTTATGCCGGTAATGTATACAAAGACTGTTTGGGTGCGTTCATCATCAAACTGGAAAAAGTACAATTATCTTTCCTTCAGCGCCGGAAAGATCGGGCACCGCAGGCTGGGACCATTCATGGCGGTTTGCCGTTTCCTCCCTGATGCCAGAATACTGGAATCTCCTGTAAAAGCTTTTGTGAGGATAACTCCTTCATATCTTGCAGACTCTTCTGTAGCCCAATATGATAATCTCAGGATCTTCTACGGTAATGTAACTGATCCGGTCAATGTGACCGTTTCGGGAGATGGCAAACAGGTCTCAGGCGATATTTTACTTACCGGGGGAGGAATAAGGGAATATACCTGTAACCTTGACAGGGCAAAGGATATTCTTATTGAATTCACAGGAGTCAGCAGTCCTGATATTTACGGAATAAGCATCGAGAGCGATACAGGTGTCATTGTTGACAATATTCCGCAACGTGGCAGTGCAGGTCTTGAATTTACCATGGTCGACAGTACAAATCTGGCTGAGTTTTACAGGATTCTCAAACCAGATCTTATTGTTTTACAGTACGGTTTGAACATAGTCAGAAATGTACGCAGGGAATATTCCTACTTTCAGAAAGGGCTTGAGCGGCAGATTTCTCTTATAAGATCTATCTCTCCATCAACACCGGTGCTTATTGTTGGCCTGACCGATATGGCTGAAGCCAGCGGTTCAATGATCAGATCGTATCCGAACATCCCTGCAATTATTGAAGCACAGAAGACCGCAGCTGATAACAAAGGAGAGGCTTTCTGGAATTCCTTCAGATCGATGGGAGGCGATTCATCCATTATCAGATGGGCCACCAGGAATCCTCCTTATGCCCAGAAGGACTATGTGCATTTTACTTACCTGGGTGCCGATACTCTGTCTGGAAGAATGGTGCGGGAGCTTTTTGCTGACAGGAATATTACCAGGCTTTCATCTGTGCCTGGCGTGGACGGGAAAGATACTGTCAGAATGACAGCCATCCAGATCTTACCTGATAAAAAGCCCGGCGCTGCAGAGGGAGAATATTTTAAACTGGTAATAGCAAAGATACTCAGATACGATCCCGGAGAACCGTTTACTTTTACAGCTCCGGTTTTCTGGATCTTCTTCCTGATCGTTCTTCTGGGATACAGCCTGATTTACAGAAAACCGGTGATAAGGAATGGTTACCTTTTTCTTGTGAGCCTGTTCTTTTATTATAAATCAGGAGGTTTATTTCTCATTCTTCTCTTATTCATAATATCAATCGACTTTTCATGCGGGCTTCTTATGTTTAATTCAGGAAACCGCTTTTTCAGAAGGCTTGTACTTCTTATCAGCCTGATATCAAATCTGGGGATCCTTGCATACTTCAAGTATACCGGATTCCTTGTCAATACCATTAATAGCGCTTTCGGAACGACCTTCGCTGCAAGAGATTACCTGGCAGAAATATCCAACTCCCTTCTCGGGACTACTTTCAGTGCCGGCCAGATAATTCTACCGGTCGGGATCTCATTTTTTACCTTTCAGTCGCTCAGCTACACTATCGATATTTACAGAAGGAAAATGACCCCTGTACGGAATCTTGTGGATTTCGGGTTCTATGTCTCGTTCTTTCCCCAGCTTGTGGCTGGTCCGATTGTACGGGCTTCAGAATTCATTCCGCAGATCTATAAGGATTTTCAGCTTAGCAAAAGGGAATTCAGCCATGCACTTTTTCTGATATCAAAAGGTCTGATCAAGAAGATAATCATTTCGGATTTCATAGCTGTCACCTTTATTGACAGGGTATTTGACGCACCTTCAATGTTCTCCGGATTTGAAAATCTCATGGCTGTTTACGGATACGGGCTTCAGATCTACTGCGATTTTTCAGGGTATACGGATATTGCAATCGGTCTGGGCCTTCTCATGGGATTCAGGTTACCTGTGAATTTCAATTCGCCGTATAAGGCAACCAATATTTCCGACTTCTGGAGACGCTGGCACATTTCGCTTTCCAGATGGTTGAAAGACTATCTGTACATTCCTCTTGGAGGAAACCGGAAAGGCATGGTCAGATGTTACATGAATGTAATGATTACCATGCTGATCGGAGGACTCTGGCATGGTGCAGCAATGAGGTATATCATCTGGGGAGGACTTCATGGCATTGGGCTGGTGATCCACCGGATCTGGGAATCAATATTCGGGGAACGGGAATGGCGTTTCAAGCCGGGAAGATTTCTTGCCGTGTTTTTGACCTTCAACTTTGTCAGTTTCTGCTGGATATTTTTCAGGGCTCCAGACCTGCAGAGTGTTGTGCTGATGCTAAGACAAATATTCACCAGTTTCTCTCCCGGAACATATTCCACTGTTCTGCCGGTTTATTCAAGCGCTTTTCTGCTGATAGCTGTTGGATATATTATTCATTTTCTTCCTGAGACAATTAAGGAAGCCTACAGGGGAGTCTTCATCAATATACCTGTTTTTGTGCAGATGGTCATAATACTCAGCGTGGCGGTCCTTCTGTTCCGCATGAGGGCGACAGATGTTATTCCGTTCATTTATTTCAGGTTCTGAGACCTGTGAAATTCTGTTGATTATTCCTGGCATTCGGTGGTTCCGGCATATTTAGAGACCGTTTTTACCCGGAGGCTACAATTGCTGCATCCAGGTAATGCTATGGTTCTGTGGTAGATACAGGAACTGCGTATGCCTGCACATCTTTGCCTGTGATATCGTTAGGGCAGAGGATGATAAGCCGTTCAAGAACATTTCTGAATTCCCGGATATTGCCTGTCCAGCGGATACTCTGGAGTTCTTGGAGAGCGTCAACAGTGACATTTTTCCGGCTCATTCCGTATTCGCCGCAAATCAGAGTATTGAAATGATCCGCAAGCAAAGGGATATCTTCTTCCCGGTCGTTGAGGCTCGGTACATGTATAATGATTACACTCAGTCTGTGGTAAAGATCTTCCCTGAAATTATTGTTCTCGATCTCTTTTTTCAGGTTTTTATTTGTTGCCGCTATTACTCTTACATTGACATGTATGTCTTTATCGGATCCTACTCTTGATATTTTATTTTCCTGGAGCGCCCTCAGCACTTTGGCCTGCGCCGAAAGGCTCATGTCTCCTATCTCATCGAGGAAAAGAGTTCCCCCGTTGGCTTGTTCAAACTTTCCGATGCGCTGCTTAATGGCCGATGTAAATGATCCCTTTTCGTGCCCGAACAGTTCACTTTCAATGAGTTCCGAAGGGATTGCAGCACAGTTTACCTCTACGAAGGGACCTTTTACCCTGCTGCTCTTTTCATGTATCTGGTGAGCAACCAGCTCTTTACCTGTCCCGTTTGCCCCGGTGATAAGAACCCTTGCTTCGGTCGGAGCCACTTTGTCAATCATGTTTTTTACCTGTGCAATGGCTTCCGAGTTACCGACTATCTCATACATCTTGCTGACCTTGTTCTTCAGTACCTGTGTCTGGGTTATGAGAGTCGATTTGTCCATCGCATTCCTGATAGTGATCAGGAGACGGTTAAGATCGAGAGGCTTTTCAAGAAAGTCATAAGCGCCTTTTTTTATTGCCTCAACTGCCGTATCAATATTCCCATGACCTGAGATCATTATTACTGGTACTGAATTGGATATTTCCTCTATTTTGGCCAGAACTTCCAGACCGTCCATCTTGGCCATTTTAATATCGCAAAGAACAACATCATAAGAATTGGAAGTGAACAATTCAAGTCCTGCCGGGCCATCTTCGGCAAGATCAACCTCATGTTTCTCATATTCAAGGACCTCTTTAAGAGTGTTCCTTATGGCTCTTTCATCATCAATAACAAGTATTTTTGACATTATATCAATATATCAGATTTTAATCCGCGGCTGATTTTCTTATTCTCATCCCGCGGTAAATCATTTTATTCTGTGTATTTCAACCATTTCCACATCTCTTTCCACGATGTTTTCTTTCCGTACATAAGTATGCCTGTCCGGTATATTTTTGCAGCCATCCAAACGAAAGCCAGGAATGTAATGATCATAAGGGCCATGGATAATACAATCTGCCATGCTGGAACGTCAAACGGGATCCTGGCCATCATAACGATTGGAGAGGTGAATGGGATCAGAGAGCACCAAAACGACAGTGAACTTTCAGGGTTTTGCATGGTTCCGATAGCGACCATGAGAGCAAGGATGATAGGGATCGTAACAGGAAGCATGAATTGTTGGGTTTCAGTCTCATTATCTACCGCCGATCCGATCGCAGCAAATACTGATGCGTAAAGAAGATAGCCGGTAATAAAATAGAAGATGAAACAGAATATTATGAGTCCCCATGGTTGATTCATTGCATTGTCGAACGTTTTAATGAATTGAGACATCGTCGGAGATACATCCTGATTCTGCACCTGCACCGCTGTTTGGTTGTCGGCAGCCATCACGTTTTGGGGCATGGTCTGGGTTACACTCGTCATACCACTCTTCTCCATAAGGGATGATTTGACTACAGTTGCAATGGTACCAGTAAGAATTATCCAGATAAGGAACTGAGTCAGACCGACCAGGGCTATGCCTATTATTTTACCCATCATAAGCTGAATCGGTTTGACCGAGGAAATAATTACCTCCACAACCCTGCTGGTTTTTTCTTCAATCACGCCTCTCATCACCTGTGATCCGAAGATAAAGACCAGCATATACATCAGGAACCCGAATACATAAGCAATGGCCATAGCCATCCCGGTGCTGGTTCCTTTGATAGTCCCTGCCTCATCAATCTTCTTAGTCTGCACCGAAACATTGGTCTCGATGTTCTTCATTATCTCATCAAGGTTTTCGATTTTATAAGCTAGCAGCTTCTGTCTTTCGATCTCTTTCTTAAGTGAATTTTCAATATACTGAAGAAGGCCGATAGGCGGTTGTTGTTTGGAAATGAGCTGAACTGCATTGGGAACGGTCACTATCTCCGGGGAGATATAGAGAATTCCATAATATCCGGCTGACTCAAAGTTCTTCTGAAGATCCTCCAGCCTGACATTCTCCAGGTAGTCAAATTCTGCCTCTTTATTACTTTTAAGCACACCTTTGAAAAGCCTGGAATTTTCCTCAATAACTGCAATCTTTTTATGAGTTCCTTCCTGGTTCATCATGATCAGAGTAGGAAGGACAAAAATGGCGATCATCAGAACTGGCGCCAGGATTGTCATGATGATGAAAGATTTCTTTCTCACCCTTGTGATATACTCTCTTCTGATTATGACAAATATCTTATTCATATTAGTGGGTTTACTGTTGAATAGTTGATTTAGTTTCTGGCGCTGACTACTCTGAGGAATATTTCATTCATTGAGGGCAGGGAGGGGTTGAAAGAAATTATATTTCCTGAACTCATAAGGTCGTTCAGAATATTATTAGCAGGCATATTACCGGTCGTTCTGATCCTGAAAGTGCTTTTCTGATCTGTTTTTTTTGAGCTGAGCACCGAATACATATGGTTGTCCTGTAACATCACATCTCCGCTGAAGGCCAGATCATATTCATTTGCAGCCCATTGGCCTCTGATTTCACTGACGGATCCCTCAAGGATTGTCTTTGATTTGTTTATCAGTGTGATATGGTCACACAGCTCTTCCACCGACTCCATATTATGTGTAGAAAAGATTATTGTTGCGCCATTATCCCTGAGATACAGGATTTCATTCTTTATTAAATTGGTATTTACAGGATCGAAACCTGTGAAAGGTTCATCAAATATCAGCAGTTTCGGTTCATGGAGTATAGTTGTGATGAACTGAACTTTCTGGGCCATCCCTTTAGATAGCTCTTCGATTTTTTTCCCCCACCAGTCGGTTATTTCGAGTTTATTGAACCAGTATTTCAGCTTTGACATAGCCTCAGATTTGGATAAGCCTTTCAGCTGAGCCAGATAGAGCGCTTGTTCACCTACCTTCATTTTTTTGTACAGCCCTCTTTCCTCAGGCATGTATCCTATACGCCGGACGTCATCAGGTTGAAGTTTCCTTCCATTGAGGTAGAGTTCACCGGTATCGGGACCGGTTATCTGGTTGATTATCCTGATAAGCGTTGTCTTGCCTGCTCCGTTAGGGCCGAGAAGTCCGTAAATAGACTTTTCGGGCACAGAGATACTTACGTTATCGAGAGCCAGCTTGTCATCGTATCGTTTTACAATATTTGTAGCTTCGAAAAGTGCCATAAAGTGAATTAATTACAGATGTGGTTTTGAGGTGTAAATATAAAAAAACTCAGTAACAGTTTAGCATAACTGAACTGAGAGATATAAATACAAAAAACTGGGGGTCATAAAGATTTCTGAATGGAAGCAAAAGCAGGAATGTCGGTTTGAGCGCCGGCGGTTCCTGTTTATTGTTCGAAGTATCCCTTCATCCTGTCGAAGAAACCACGGTCATTCTTATCCGGGTTAGGAGTGAATGATCCGGATTCTCTGAATTTTTCAAATGTTTTCAGTTCGTCTTTTGACATATTTTTTGGGATCCAGACATTAACGTTTACCAGCAGGTCACCGCGCCCATAACCGTTTACTTCTGGTAATCCCTTCCCTCTGAGCCGCAATATCTTGCCTGGTTGTGTGCCTGGTTCGATCTTTATTTTCACGTTATTATCGACTGTAGGCACTTCGACGTGTGTACCGAGAATAGCATCCGGGACACTGACGAAAAGGTTGTAAATAAGGTCATTACCTTCTCTTATCAGATCTGGATGTTCTTCTTCGTCAAATACAACCAGGAGGTCGCCGTTAATGCCTCCCCTTCTGGGAGCATTGCCTTTTCCGCCAACGGTCATCTGCATACCTTTGGCAACGCCGGCAGGTATTTTTATTTTGATAATTTCTTCTTTCTGAACTATTCCTTCTCCATAGCAGGACGGGCATTTTTTTGTAATGGTTTTTCCTTCACCACCACAGGAAGGGCAGACTGAAGTTGTCTGCATCTGTCCGAGCATTGTATTTGTCACTCTTATGACATGACCGGATCCGTGACAGGTCTGGCAGGTTGAAAGGCTGGATGAGTCGGCAGCTCCGGTGCCATTACAGGATTCACATGTATCGTATTTTGTTACCTTTAGTTTTTTTTCTGTTCCGGTGGCTATCTCCTGCAATGTAAGCTTTACCTTTACCCTCAGGTTTGTTCCTTTGTTCACCCTTTTTGTTCGTCTGCCTCCGCCACCGAATCCGCCGAATCCTGCAAAAGCGTCACCGAAAATATCACCGAAGGAGGAGAAAATATCATCCATTGTCATATTATGGCCGCCAAAATCACTGGCAGCACTTCCTACTCCGGCATGCCCATACCTGTCGTAACGTGCTTTTTTCTCGTCATTGCTGAGAATCTCATAGGCCTCAGCGGCTTCTTTGAATTTTTCCTCGGATTTTTTGTCTCCCGGATTCTTATCAGGATGATACTTCAGCGCCTGTTGCCTGTAGGCCTTTTTTATTTCTTCCTTAGTGGCTTCTTTAGATACTCCAAGAACCTCATAATAATCTCTTTTTCCCATCCTCTCAGAATTTTATATTATTGGGCCACCAGAACATATCAGTCCGGATGCAGATATTTTATTCACCGACAACTACTTTTGAATGTCTCAGGACTTTATCCTGAAGGTAGTATCCCTTCTGGACTATATCGACAACTTTGCCTTTCTTCTGATCATCATCTACCGGTACCTTTGCAACAGCATCATGCAGGTCGACATCAAAGCTGGAGTTCAGAGATTCTATTTCCCTGATCCCATTTTGTTTAAGAAATTCAGAAAACTTGTTGTAAATAAGATCTATACCATCTTTCATTGCAGCACAATCGGTTGCAGTGGACATATGAGCGACAGCTCTGTCGAAATCGTCCATTATCGGTATTATCTTCCTGAAAAGGTCTTCTGCGGCATATTTCGACAAATCCATTTTCTCCCGCAGGGTCCTTTTCCTGTAGTTGTCAAATTCAGCCGAGAGACGAAGATATTTATCCTGCATCTCTGCCAATTTTTCCTCTGTTTTTCTGAGTTCAGCAACAGCTTTGTCAGCTTCTGTTGTCTTATTAGTAAAGTATTCTTCAGCAGTTCCGGAATTTTCCGGTTGTTCAGTCTTATGCTGAATATCTATTTTTTCGGAAGTGTCGTCAGGATTAAGTTCGTTATTATCAATTGTTTTATTTGTGTTTTCTTCCATCGTTTCTTCCTGATCTTTTCCTTTTTTCTTCATCATCATTCAACCTGTTTCAGTTTAGAATGGGAGGCAGCAAAATACCTGCCAAGAAAGGGTGATTGACAAATTGGCAGATACGGGAATCTGTGCAATCGGGATATTTTTTTCACTGTTTGGTTTCTGGAAAGTATTGACTGAATTTAGCAGGTAAAAGTCATGGATGGAGGTCAGAATTTCAGATTCTTTGTATATCAGCTCCCAGAGCGTTGAGCCTGGTGTCGATATTCTGGTAACCGCGGTCGATCTGTTCAATATTGTGTATGATGCTTTTTCCTTCCGCTGAAAGAGCCGCGATCAGCAATGCAACACCGGCCCTGATATCCGGTGATGACATTACAGTGCCTTTTAGCCTGATCATTTTATCAAGGCCGATTACTGTTGCGCGATGTGGATCGCACAGTATTATCTGTGCTCCCATGTCAATCAGCTTATCAACGAAAAAGAGCCTGCTCTCGAACATTTTCTGATGAATGAGGACGGCCCCCTTGGCCTGAGTGGCAGTGACCAGAATAATGCTCAGAAGATCAGGTGTAAGGCCTGGCCAGATAGCATCCGATATAGTCATTATCGAGCCATCGATAAATGATTCGATCTCATAATGATCCTGCCTGGGGATAAAAATATCATCATCCCTTCTTTCAAGTTTTATACCCAGACGCCGGAAGGAATCGGGAATGATACCCAGCTGATCGTAGGCAGTATTTTTTATAGTTAACTCTGATTCTGTCATTGCAGCCATCCCGATAAACGATCCTATTTCAATCATGTCGGGCAGGATTGCATGATGGCAGCCACTGAGTTTTTCCACCCCATCGATAAACAGAAGGTTCGACCCTATTCCGTTTATTTTTGCTCCCATTGACGTGAGCATCCGGCAGAGCTGTTGTATATAAGGCTCACACGCAGCATTATAGATGGTTGTCCGCCCTTTTGCCATCACAGCGGCCATGATAATGTTTGCCGTTCCTGTAACGGATGCTTCATCGAGATGCATATAGCAGCCTGTGAGAGAAGGCGCTTCGACACTGAAGAACGGATCAGAAGTATCAAATTCGAACTTTGCTCCCAACTTCTGAAATCCGATAAAATGTGTATCGACTCTCCGTCGGCCTATTTTGTCTCCTCCCGGTTTAGGGATAAATGCTTTACCAAATCTGGCAAGCAGAGGGCCGACAATCATTATTGAACCTCTTAGACCTGAGCTCTTTATCCTGAATTCATTGGTCTGCAGGTAATCAAGGCTGATATCCTGAGCTTCAAAACTCATGACTGAACCGGAGATCCTGGTTACTTTTACTCCTATGGAGCTAACCAGTCCGATAAGTTTGTTGACATCGCTGATATCCGGAATATTACTGATGGTGATCTTTTCACCTGTCAGGATTGTGGCGCATATTACCTGCAAGGCTTCATTCTTTGCTCCCTGCGGAATAATTTCACCTTTCAGCGATCTTCCGCCATGTACTATGAAAGTACCCATCAGTGTTTGATATAACCTTTCTTCTTATTGAATGGTTTGTTCTGCTGTTTATTATGAGGTCTGCCCTGTGGTTTACGTTTTGGTGCAGGCATGAGTTCCCTGACTTCAAGAATCTTAACCCCATTGGTAATTTTCAATCTGCCCCTGGAAAGAAGTATCATGTCGCCAATAATAACCTCATCTGCAACCTGAGCCCTGTTCCATGTTATATATGCCTTTTTCATCTGGTTCACGATGAGGTTCGTGAAGTATTCCTTCTCCTCGCCATCCTCCATTACGGAAGCGGCATCGATCATCAGTTCAATTATTCTTCCGTAATGCAGGAATCTGATATCGCCCTGTTTGTATGGAACCTGTTTGGGTTTCTCAACAAACTTTGATGCTTCAGGTGTAGGATAAGGTGAATCTATATCGAGATCAAAATCTGCAATCAGTGCAAGATGGTCCCACAGCTTATGTCTGAAGTCCCCTACATCCCTTATCTGAGGATTCAGGTTCCCCATGATCTGAATAATTGTTTTGGCTGCCCGGTTTCTCTCATCCCTGTCTCCAATGGTCTTAATATAATCGACCATCTTCTGGACATTCCTTCCATATTCAGGCAGAGCCATCCTTTTTCGCTGGGTATTATAATCGTAATTCATTTCGGAAATTTTTACAAATGTACTAAAAAGAAGCAATTACAAACATAGTAACTGTGAAGGTGGTAATGAGAAAATAATTCCGGTCTGAAACTGAAGCGGTTTGAAGTTCTGCCTGGCGCATGGTATTTGAATTCCGGTATTCTGAAAATGGCAGTCTGATCTCACCCGGATTATGTAATTTTTTGAAATCGTCGACGCCCTCTTACATGAATGCAGACTTAATGAATAAGTAAAACATAATTGCTGACTTCCGGTTATAGTTCTGAAAGCTGTCTTGCGGCATTGACAGGGTAACAATTAAGACAGGTATATCAGGAGTATAATGATGAATGCTGTAAATATAATGTTTACAAGCAGTTATTATATTTGATGTTTATTCTTCGTGTATAAAATAATTATTCTGTTTCAACGCATCACCGGATGCATTTTTTATTGCTAACTTTGGCCGTTTTTTGTTTTTTCAGGAGGTTGATAATTCAAAAATGAAGAGCAGCAGACACAGTCACAATTTCAGGAATTTCTCCCTGGCAGGCATTGTAGTTACAATCGGCATCGTATTCGGTCAGCTTGGGACCAGTCCGCTATATGTGATAAAGTGGATATTGAATGGAAGCGGAGAATTTAATGAACTTCTTGTTCTTGGTTCTCTGTCGCTCATTTTCTGGGCGCTTACACTACAGACAACTATAAAATACATTCTGATCACCCTGAGGGTTGATAACAACGGAGAAGGAGGGATACTTTCTCTCTTTGCGATGATCAGGGATAAGGCCATGTGGACTGTGATCCTTACAATGATAGGAGGATCTGCACTGCTTGTGGCGGGGATGATCACACCTGCTATCACAGTTACATCATCTGTGGAAGGGTTGCTCATGCTAAATAAACAGGTTCCTGTATTACTGATTGTTCTGTTTTTACTGGCTGTTTTGTTTTTTGTTCAGCAGCTGGGAACTAACCTTTTAGGCGGTTCATACGGACCAGTGATGGTGATCTGGTTTCTGATGCTCGGAATTCTGGGGTTTTCTCAACTGATGACTAATCCGGGGGTACTCAGAGCTGTTAATCCTTCCTATGCAATCGAATTTCTTGAAAAATATCCCGGAGGATTTGTGCTTCTGGGAGGAGTATTTCTTGCAACCACAGGAGCAGAGGCCTTATATGCCGATCTGGGCAGGTGCGGAAAAAGGAATATTCAGGTTTCATGGCTATTTGTCAAGGTTGCATTATTGCTGAACTATTTCGGGCAGGGTGCGTGGCTTTTGCAGAATGGCGTTCCGGCTGAGGGCATAAATCCTTTCTTCGCCATTATGCCTGAATGGTTTATTCTTCCGGGCACTCTGATTGCAGCTGTAGCTGCCATAGTTACAAGTCAGACTGTTATCAGCGGCGCATTTACACAGGTGAAGGAAGCAGTATCACTGAATTTCTGGCCAAATGTCAGGATACTCAATCCCACTGAAATCAAAGGGCAGGTTTATCTTCCCTTTGTCAATGGTTATCTTTGGTTAGCCAGCAGCCTTTTTGTGATTTTCTTCAGGGAATCGAGTAATATGGGAACTGCGTATGGTCTTGCAATTATAATAACAGAGCTGATGACTTCGTTTCTTCTGGCATATTGCCTGTATCAGAAAGAAGTCAATCACCGGCTGGTATTACTCTTTTTGGTTACATTTTTTACTATCGAAGGGAGCTTTTTATTTTCCCTTCTGCATAAGTTCAATGATGGAGGCTGGGTATCAATTCTGTTAATCTTGTTTTTGTTCGCTATAATGTACGGATGGTATTTCGGACGAAAACTAAAGAACAGATATGTAACTTTTACTTCACTGGAAAAGTACATCGATCTTTTCAGGGATCTTTCTAAAGATGCATCTGTACCCAAGTGTGCAACAAATCTTGTATATATAATAAGAGCGAACAGGAAAGACCAGGTTGAGTCAAAAGTCGTTTACTCTATTTTCCAGAAGCAGCCTAAAAGAGCTGATACTTACTGGCTTATCCATCCGAATATTGTGGAAGAGCCCAACAGGTTCGAGTACGAGGTGACACAGATAATACCAGGTATCCTGATCAGAGTAGATTTCGATATCGGATTCAAGGTTGAACCCAAGATCAATCTTTATTTCCGCGAGGTATTAGAGGATATGGTTGAAACAGGACAGATCACTCTTGAAAGCCGTTTCCCTTCACTAAAGAAATATGCTATACCGGCTGATTTTAAATTTGTCCTGATTGACAGGGTAATGCCACGTGATTATAAGCTTTCAAACATAGAGAATTTTACCCTTGCAATTCACGGATTGTCGAGGCTATTCTGCATTTCGGATATCAAAGCTCTCCAGTTAGACCCAACAAACACGATAGAAGAGCAGGTTCCGATAACGATTGACCAGCCAATTGGTCAGAGAATTAAAAGGATACAGTAATACCTCATTATTTTAGTTTATTTTTAATATTTATTGCACGCTTTTTCTTGAAGTGGTATTAGACAGAAAGGATGAAGATGAAAGAGAAAGCCCATCATCTTGATATAAACAAGCTTTCATTTGCCGGTTTACTGGTCACTCTTGGTATTGTTTACGGCGATATCGGGACGAGTCCGCTATATACCATGAGTGCAATAATAAACAGTGCTAAGACTTTCAATGAACTATTAATTTATGGTTCACTGTCGTGTATTTTCTGGACTCTCACTCTGCAGACTACGGTGAAATATGTAATTATCACCCTCAGGGCGGATAATAAGGGAGAGGGGGGAATTTTTGCACTGTTTGCCCTTCTGAGAAAAAAGTCAACCTGGGCCGCCATTCTGACGATGATTGGTGGCGGGGCTCTTCTTGCTGATGGTGTTATAACACCTGCGATTACTGTAACCACCTCAGTCGAAGGTCTTAAGATATTCAATCCGGATATACCAATAATTCCTATCGTTCTGGTAATATTTGCCGTTCTCTTTTTTATGCAGCAATTCGGAACGAATGTCATGGGTGCCGCCTTTGGGCCAACAATGGTGATATGGTTTCTGATGCTGGGGATTCTGGGATCAATTCAGCTTGTTCAATATCCCGATATTCTCCGTGCACTGAATCCATTATTTGCCATCCGCTTTCTGACCCGGTATCCCGGAGGATTTATCCTGCTGGGTGCTGTTTTCCTTTGTACCACAGGCGCCGAGGCTATGTATTCTGACCTTGGGCATTGCGGACGGAAGAACATTCGGATTTCCTGGATCTTTGTGAAGACCACCTTACTTCTCAACTATTTTGGTCAGGGAGCGTGGTTGATGCTTCATTACACACCAGGCATGGAAATGACACCATTCTTTTCGATCATGCCAAGATGGTTTGTCCTAACAGGGATAATAATTGCAACTGCAGCTTCCATAATTGCAAGCCAGGCGCTGATCAGCGGGTCTTATACACTTGTCAGCGAAGCTATCTCACTTAATTTCTGGCCTAAGATCAGGATACTTAATCCGACTTACGTACGCGGGCAGGTTTATATTCCTTTCGTCAACTGGTCGCTATGGATCATGTGCAGCATTGTGGTGCTATTCTTCAGGGAATCGTCAAATATGGAGGCTGCTTATGGTCTGGCCATTACCATCACAATGATCATGACAACAATTCTTCTGTCACATTACCTTTATAAGAGCGGATTGGACAAAAGGATTGCATATTTGATACTGGCTGTATTTCTGACAATTGAAAGCGGTTTTCTTCTGTCCAACCTGCATAAATTCAGGAACGGGGGCTGGTTCACACTTATGCTCGCTTCTATATATTTCCTGATAATGTACGGCTGGTATTTCGGAAGAAAAATAAAAAACAGAAGGATCTCATTTTCGAATATTGAAAATTACACCCAACAATTCATTGATCTGAGGAATGATAAGACCATTCCCAAGATGGCGACCAACCTGGTATATATTATACGTGCTAACAGGCAGGATCAGATTGAATCCAAGGTAATGTATTCAATATTCAATAAATTTCCTAAGCGTGCCGACCGATACTGGTTACTGCATGTCGACAGGGTAAATGAACCGAACAGGCTCGATTACAAGGTAAATCATATTATTCCCGGAGTTCTGATAAGGGTTGATTTTCACATCGGTTTTAAGATGGATACAAAGATCAACCTCTATTTCAGGGAGGTGCTGGAAGATATGGTTAGATCAGGTGAGATAAAGCTCGAGAGCGGTTATGATTCTCTTAAGAAGCACTTCTTTCCCGGTGATTTCAGGTTTATCCTTATCGAACGGATCATGCTGAGGGACTTCAAGCTTTCCAAGACAGAGAATTTTATTCTTACCCTGCACCGGTTTCTTCAGTTTCTTGGGATCCCTGATGACAGGGCTTTACAGCTTGATTCTACAATAACGCTTGTGGAACAGGTCCCGATCATAATCAATAAACCTGTTGAAAGAAGGATCAGGCCGGTTAAAGTGGCCTGACAACCTTTCACTTCAGAATTTCTGTTTTAGTCCGCGATTAAATATGATCTTTTTTTGACTTGGCATTAAGCCTTATTATTCCTATTTTGCTGCGTTATTAAGATTTTATTGTTTCTGCAGGATGAATGCAATGCCATTTGTTATCGGAACTGTTGTCATTTTTGTATTGGCATACAGATTTTATTTCAGTTTTATTGCTGCAAAAGTTGCTGTAAGGAACGACATGATAGTTCCTCCGGCCACCCGTCTATATGATGGACAGAATTATTATCCTATGAATAAGTGGGTACTGTTTGGCCATCATTTTGCTGCGATTGCAGGTGCGGGGCCGCTGGTAGGGCCTGTACTTGCGGCACAGTTCGGCTTTATGCCTGGTTTTCTGTGGATGCTCATCGGCGCTGTTGTTGCTGGTTCGGTACATGATTTTGTAATTCTTACAGCTTCTGTTGAACATGATGGCAAATCACTGGCTTATATTGCAAGGGAAGAGATTAATAAGTTCAGTGGTGGAATTACCACATTTGCTATAATCCTTATCATCATTGTTGCGATGGCAGGGCTGGGGCTTGTGGTGATAAACGCTCTCACCGAAAGTTCCTGGGGCACTTTCACAATAGCAGCCACCATTCCAATCGCTCTTATTATGGGGGTCTGGATGTTCAAAATAAGAAAGGGGAAGACGGCTGAAGCAACTGTTTTCGGGGTTGTTTTACTTGTCACGGCGGTTATTGCCGGAAGGTATATACCCGGATCCCAGTTTGCATCCTGGTTCTCATTCAGTCATAAGCCGCTGACCATCATCCTTGCTGCTTATGGCTTTCTTGCCTCTGTTCTTCCTGTGTGGCTTCTTTTATCTCCAAGGGATTATCTCAGTTCATTAATGAAGATCTCGGTTATCGGATTGCTTGCAATTGGTCTTATTATTGTTGCGCCGCAGATTAGAATGCCTGCATTTACCTCTTTTATCCACGGTGGAGGTCCGATAATCCCCGGTAAACTTTTCCCATACCTTTTCATTACCATTGCATGCGGAGCAATATCGGGGTTCCATTCACTTGTAAGTTCGGGGACAACTCCCAAGATGATAATGAAACAATCTGACATCAAATCTATTGCAGTAGGCTCCATGCTTACGGAAGGAGCTGTGAGTATCATGGCCCTGATAGCAGCAACCAGCCTTTTGCCTCTCGATTACTTTCAGATAAATGTTCCTGTGGATAAACTCCAGGCCTTACTGCCTAAGCTTCACGCGATGGGCTTTACTGAAACGAGACTGGATGAGCTGTCAGCCAGTGTCGGGGAAAAAATTGCAGGCAGGACCGGAGGAGCAGTATCGCTTGGGGTTGGCATGGCATATATTTTCTCATCGATACCAGGAATGCAGCATCTGATGTCATACTGGTATCATTTTGCCATTATGTTTGAGGCGCTGTTCATTCTGACCACCATTGATGCCGGAACAAGAATAGGAAGATTCCTTCTTCAGGAAGCATTTGGTAAAATTTACAAGCCTTTCCAGAAGACTGACTGGCTCCCCGGGAACCTGCTCTCGAGCCTGCTGATTGTCTTAGCCTGGGCTTATTTTATCTATACAGGTTCAGTATCAACTATCTGGCCTATGTTTGGTACCGCCAATCAGTTGCTAGCAACAATTGCGCTTGCAATTGCTACATCCTATGTGATAAACAGGGGAAGGGCAAAATATGCATGGGTTACAATTATTCCAATGCTTTTTGTCGGAATTACAACCGTGACAGCGGCAATACTGAATATCAGGAATATTTATCTCCCTCAGACAATGATGAGTTCTACCGCCATACCGGGCACAATTAATCTGATACTGACTGTAAGTATTCTGTTTTGTGTTGTCGTGATCTTTTATAACGCAATACCCGGCTGGATCGCAGGGTTTCGTGCTGAATGGAGAAAGAAGCAGGGAAACTGAATGCTCGTGTGGCACTGAAAACAACTGCCTGTATTGATCCGGATCAATACAGGCAGTAAGCCTTATACAGGGCTGAATATTATTGCAGATTAATATTTCTTAAGTTGGACCTTCGGATTTGAATCGTCAGTATCATCCATATTTCCTACATAGCCGTCAGTGGCTTTCAGAGACTGAACAGGTTTATAAGGGTTCCCGAATCCATCACCATCTTCATCCCTGAAGAAAGATCTGATCTCACCTTCTCCTGCCTTAAGGGTCTGGTCAAGCGCCCTCAGCAGGGAAAGATCTCCCTGAACGTCACATGAAAGTTCCCAGATCATTACTCCTCCAAGCTTTGATGTTCTGGCCAGCATGGCTTTTCTGGCTATCATGGGGATGCCATTATAATATCGCATTCCGATTGAATCGCGGTATGCGTTTGAAACATCACCCTTTATAATTTCGGAGTAGTTGATATATCTTGCCGGAGGTGTGAAATCAAATCCATAGAATGGCAAACCGAGGGTGATCTTTGAAGGGGCCAGCTTCCTGTCGACAGTGTAGTATTTAATAGCATCCTCTGCATAGGAAAATGGAGAATGAGGGCCAATAACGTTGGGTCTCCATACACCGGTTTTATCATATACCATCACGTTGATGAAATCGTATGCTTCCAGCGCATCATTTGTTACGACCGGATCCAGATCAACAGCTCCAAGAGCCGATGATATACCTTTCCCTCTGGCATGGAGCGCCTGTCTGAGTTCAACAACAAATGGCGCATAGGTGTACTTGATATAAGGGAAGAGGTTTCCTTCAATGTCGACATCTACACCGTCAAGATTGTTTTCTATAACATACTGTACGATCTTTTTGATAAATGCCGATCTGTTCTTTTTCAGCAGCGAGTTTTTCCAGAATACGGTGTCAGGGCTACCACCGCCTCCCAGGGAGATGAATACCTTCAGGTTGGCGGCATGTCCTTTTTTTACCCCTATCGATACGTCTGCATTATCGTCCATAACCAGGAAGCCATCATTATTGGGACTTGCAAAAGCCAGGTTGAGATAGGTCAGCTTGTCGATCTCGATAGAGTCCAGTTTGTCAAAAACGCCACCGCTGATATATCCAACAACCTTGAAACTATTGTCGGGTTTATAAATATCGGGCCCATAGTTGGGTGTACACGCAATCATGCCGAGGAAAATTCCGAAGCAAAAGAGCAGCGGGAGGATGGAAATTCGTTTCATTGTTCGAGTGGATTAAGGTTTGAATTGAATACAGAAATATGTCCATGAAAGAGCCTTACGATTTCTCTGGTAAGGAGAATTCGGATCAGGCTCTATCAAAGATACAAACAGGTCTTAAATTCCACGCGCCATGCGCTGTAAAATCTTAATGCCCGGGCTATTCAACTCTAACTGAGATCTTCTGGACAATATCCCTTGAAGAATTTCCAAGCTGAAGGATAAATTCACCGGGTTCAATTACCCATCCTTTTTTCGATTCATCATAAAAAGAAAGATCGGCAACTTTTATATCGACGTTTACTGACCTTACCTCTCCCGGCTGAAGGAAGATCTTGCTGAATCCTTTAAGTTCCTTTACTGGTCTGAGTACTGAACACGCAGGATCGCTTGAATAGATCTGAGCCACTTCCCCTCCGTAATATTTTCCGGTATTCTTTATTGTAAAGATGAGGTGTATGATATCATCCCCGGTATAAACATTTTTATCGCTTTTGAGTCCAGACAGTTCGAATGATGTGTAAGACAATCCGAACCCGAACGGGAACTGAGGAGTAATATTTTTTGTATCAAACCACCTGTATCCGACAAGGATATCCTCTTCATAATTGACTTTCAGATCTCTTCCGGGAAAATTACCAAGTGCGTGAGCCGGAGATTGTTCAAGCGCTACGGGGATGGTGAACGGCAGTTTTCCTGACGGGTCGGCCTTGCCGCTGATCACATCAGCTACTGCATTACCTGCCTCCATACCTCCGAACCATGACCAGAGGATTGCAGGAGCGCGTTCGGTAATTCCAGCCAGTTCAAGCGGTGAACCGGCAATGATGACAACTACCGTTTTCGGATTGACCCTGGCGACTTCACGTATGAGAGTTTCCTGTCCGTAAGGAAGTTTCATATCCTGCCTGTCGAATGATTCAGTGTCAAAATCGTGATTCAGTCCGCAGAAAATAACTGCAACATCGGAGTGTTTTGCAGTCTCAACGGCTTCGTCAATAAGTTTCCAGTCGATCTTTTTAGTGTTGGATTGTCCTTTATTACTTCCTTCTGCAAACTTTGACTGTTTTTCATATCCCTGCACAAAACTGATCTTTGCGTTGCTGCCGAATTTTTTCTGAATAGCTTCCAGTGGTGTTATTTCGTAGAGAGATTTTATTTCAGAGCTCAGTCCTCCGCTGCAATGCTTTCTTGTCGCATTGTCGCCGATAACGGCTATTGATTTAACCCTGGTGAAGTCGACAGGAAGAACATTATTCCTGTTTTGAAGCAGTACTATTGCTTCGACGGCTGACTGGTAGGCAGCTTTCTGGTGAACAGGAGTGTTCATTGAACCTTCGCTTCTGCTCTTTTCATCGAGCATTTTCGTTTTGATCATTACGCGAAGGATGTTTGCAACTTTCTCATCGACCACGCTCGCGGGGACTTTTCCTTCCCTGACTGCTTTGGCCAGAGGGTTAGCGAAATACCATTCATTGTAATCCTTTATCTCGGTACCCATCTCAAGATCAAGGCCTGCAAGGGCAGCTTTTACGGTACTGTGGGCTGCATTCCAGTCGGTCATGAGTACCCCTTTGAATCCGAGTTCTTTCCTGAGTATATCTCTGTCGAGGAATTCGTTTTCCGAACACCAGTCACCGCGGAACTTATTATATGCTGCCATAACAGTCAGAGCGCCTCCTTCCGTTACTGCAGCCCTGAACCCCGGAAGGTAGATCTCATGAAGGGCGCGATTGCTCATGCTCACATCCACGGTGGTCCTGTTCTCTTCCTGATTGTTGGCGAGGTAATGTTTGACACTTACTGCAACATCCTTCGACTGAACTGCTTTGATATAAGGCACAGTCATTGCTGAAATAAGGAAGGGATCTTCGCTGAGATATTCAAAGTTCCTGCCGCAGAGAGGATCCCTGATGATATTTATACCGGGTCCGAGCAGGACATCTTTTTTGCGTGCACGCGCCTCTTCGCCGAGTACAATCCCTCTGTCGAATGCAAGCTGGGGGTTCCAGCTGGCTGCCAGGGCGGTACCTGTGGGGAAACATGTTGATGAATCATTAGTCCAGCCGGCATAACCCCAGTCATCGCGGTTCATTTCTGCGCGAACACCATGAGGGCCATCTGACAGCGCCCATTCCGGTATACCGAGCCTGGGAACGCCTGTTACATAAAATTTTGAATTGCCATGAAGAAGGCCGACCTTCTCCTGCATGGTCATCTTCTTTATCAGAGACTGGATCTTTTTTTCTGTTGCTGCTTCATCATTTGAAGCCTTTTGTGCTGAGAGAAGCATGGAAGTAAACAGAAAAACCACGATCAGACCTTTCATAATCAGTGTTTTCATTTTCGGAAGATTGATGTTACGATCAGATTATAAGTAGAATGGACGGTACCAACCCAAGAAGAAGCGTCAGTATGGTCAAAGACACAAGCTGGATCTTATAAGCAGGTGTTATCTGAATTTTCGGCTGCGTACACTCTTTTAAATACATCGCGATAATTGGTTTGAAATAATAAACAGCGCTGATTGCTGAACCTATAAGGGCCAGTATCACCAGCCAAAGATAACCCTTTTCCATCGCCGTGACAAAAAGGTAATACTTAGCCGTGAATCCGGCCAGTGGAGGAATACCTGTGAGAGACAGCATTGCTACCGTAAGTGTGAAAGACATATACGGATTGGTTCTTGCAAGACCGTTAAAGGTTTCCAGATCATCGTTCTGCCTAGCTTCCCTGACAAGAATTATTATTCCGAAGGCAGCAATTGTCACGATCGAATAGGATGCAGAATATAGCAGGAGAGCACTGGCTGAGGTCTTATTGAATGCCACAATGCCCATGATCATATAACCCGCGTGTGAGATGCTTGAATAGGCCAGCATCCTCTTCATATTCGTCTGGTAGAGGCCTGCCAGATTGCCTGCAAAGATGGTAGCGACTGAAAAGATAAGTAATATATTTACCCATATCCCGCTTACACTGCTGAAACAGACAACAAAAAGCCTGTAGAAGGCGGCGATCCCTGCGATTTTGACAACAGTTGCCATATATGCAGTAATCAGAGTGGGTGATCCATGGTAAACATCAGGAGCCCAGAAATGAAAAGGTGCGACTGCAAGTTTGAAACTGAGCCCAATCATGAGCAGGATAACACCTATGCTGAATAAATGCGGTTGTATGAGATTACCTGTACCGGCATGCCTTGCTATTTCGTCGAGACTGAATGATCCGGTTGACCCATAAACCAATGCAATGCCGAAAAGCAGGAATCCGGTTGCGAATGATCCTGTCAGAAAATACTTCATTGCAGCCTCGTTCGAAGCAAGATCAAATTTCTTGCTTCCTGCAAGGATGTACATCGATATCGAAAGGATTTCAATGCCGAGGAAAAGCATAACCATGTTTGAAAACGAAGTCATAAGTATGGCGCCGGCAAGAGCGAAAAGCATAAGGGAATAAATATCTTCAAGCGGCCTTTCAACTAAACGGTAATAGTTCCCTGAAAACATAAAAACAAGTGCGCTTGTGAAAATCAGGACACCGGTAAAGGCCGTGGAGAAATTGTTCACATGCATCATGTTATTGAAATAATGCAGGTCCTGGTTCCATCCGGTGACGTTTATCACGAATGCAGCAATCAGACCCGACAATATAACAGGAAGGATCAATTGCTTCTTCTCCATAACGCCAAGCAGCATTACTATCATTCCCAGAACTGTTACAGATATCAAAGCTCCCATCAGGCAGATCCTATTTTGGTATTACATTAATGAAATCACAGATAATTTTAACAGCCGGTTCGGCAAGAGTGAGCACCGGACGCGGAAAGCAGCCTATCAGAAGAATCAGACTGGCAATAGGGATGAGGGATGCGGCCTCATAACCGGTCAGCCTTATTGTTACCGGTGGCGTTATTGATCTGCTGGTTCCCAACATCACTTTCTGATACATGTCAAGCATATATATTGCACTGAATATCACTGTTAAACCAGCAAGTGCAGCAAGAACAGGACTGAACCTGAATAATCCCGACAGTATAAGAAATTCACCTGCAAAGCCATTCGTGAGAGGGAGTCCAATTGTACCGAGAAGGATAATCATGCTCAAAATTCCCAACCATGGATCGGCAAGAGCAATGCCACCGAGTTCACTCATATTTCTGGTCCCGTACCGTTTCTGTATGATATCTGCAACTATGAAAAGCCCGACAACGTTTATCCCGTGTGAGATCATATGCAGAACTGCCCCTTGCAGTGCTGCCATGTTCATCGAGATTACCCCTGCGGTTATCAGACCGGCATGCGCGATGGAAACCCATGCAATGAATCTTTTCAGATCATCTTGCTTCAACGCTATCACAGATGCATATACTATCCCTGCTACAATAAGGATTATGATTCCGTTCTGAAGAAGTGGCATGGCTCCGCGACATAACGGGAGAAGGAATCTGATGATGCCGTAGATACCCATCTTCATCATTACACCGGCCAGTATCATGCTTCCTGCAGCAGGCGATTCAGTATATGTGTCAGGCTGCCATGTATGAAACGGAACCAGCGGAATCTTGACAGCAAAGGCAAAGAAAAATGCGGCAAAAATCCAGATCTGGTTATTTTCTGATGAAGCCACTTTGTATAAGGCTTCAATACCTGCCGAATGAGGCTCGGGAGTGTGCAGATACAACCAGATAAGCGCACCGAGCATCATGAGACTGCCGGTCATCGTGTAAATAAAGAATTTAAAGGTGATCTTTATCCTGTTTCTGCCACCCCACAGGGCAGTTAAAAAGTATGCCGGGATAAGGGCAAATTCCCAGAAAACATAAAAGACAATTCCGTCGCGTGCAGTAAAAACTCCGATCAACGACGCCTCGAGAATCAGTATTGAACCATAAAAAATATTAAGCCTTCTTGACCGGAATGAAGATGACGAGATTATTATCAGTGTGAACAGTAAGGTTGTCAGGAGGACCATCAGCATACTGAGACCATCAAGTGCAAAATCGAAAGAAATGCCCGCTCCCCTGAGCCATGGAAGAGAAATCGCGAACTCAGGCTGACCAGTATTTCTGAACATAATCAGACCGGTCACTGAAAGCGCCAGTTCGGCGAAAGCGACAAGTATACTGTTTCGTCTTACATTACCATCCGCGCCTGAGAACATCACGATTATAGATCCAGTCAGCGGTATCAATATCAGTAATCCGGTTATCATTCGGTATAAGTTATCTGAGCATGTTCAACATTAGTATGACAATTATGCATATAACCATTGCAAAAAGGTAGAAACCTACATTCCCGGTTTGCATCAACCTGATTTTATTGCCGGCATACATCACGAATCTTCCTGTTGATTCCACGATATTATCCAGAATCTTCCCGTCTATAATATCATGCAGGAAGGATGAAAGTTTATATAATGGACTTACAATCGCACCATTGTATAGTTCGTCGATGTAGAATTTCCCGCGCGCAAGTCTGGCAGCAGCATTCCTTGGTTCTGAGTCGGCAGGAGGGAGATGCTTCTTCCTTATAAAGATGATATAAGTGACAAATATGGAAAGGATTATCAGAAGCAATGTGATCGTTGTTGGAATAATCCAGTCCGCTGATGCATTGGCATGATTTGAATGGAGGATATTCTGTGCGTCGCGGAAGACCGGCTCCAGAAATGTTGCTCCAGAATTTCCCTGAGGAAAATCCAGCATGAATGGCAGAGCTCCGGCAGCAGAGAAAAGCGCCAGTATCACCATTGGGATTATCATGATCCGGGGCGATTCATGGATAGCCTCAGTTTTGGTTTTCTCACCTCTGTAGGTCCCGGAGAAGATCAGCCATACAAGCCTGAAACTATAAGCGGCTGTTATAACTGAGATCAGTAATCCAAATATCCAGAAAAGGGGGCTTTTTGCAAGAGCTGCTGCCAGAATTTCATCTTTCGAAAAGAAACCTGAGAAAGGGGGAATGCCGGATATGGCAAGAACAGCTGTCATGAATACCAGGTAGGTGAGGCGGATATTATACTTCAGGCCTCCCATATGCCTTATATCCTGTTCCCCTGCAAGGGAATGTATAATACTTCCTGCTGCAAGAAAAAGCAGAGCCTTGAAGAAAGCATGAGTCAACATATGAAACATTGCACCGGCGAAGGAACCCATAGAGAGTCCAAGGAACATCAGTCCCAGCTGGCTGATTGTGGAGTACGCGAGGACTTTTTTGATGTCTGTCTGATAGAGTGCAATGATTGCTGTGAGAAGAGCTGTTGCTATTGCAACTGCAGCAATAACGTTCATCGTTACAGGAGCAAGTGCAAAAAGGACATTGGAACGGGCTACCATGTATATGCCTGCCGTTACCATTGTTGCGGCATGGATCAGGGCCGATACAGGTGTCGGGCCGGCCATGGCATCGGGAAGCCACGTGAGAAGAGGGATCTGGGCGCTTTTACCTGTTGCTCCGGTGAACAGGAGCAAAGTGATGGTAGTAAGTACAGGAGCGCCTGCTGACAGAAGAAGCGCCTTCTGGAAAATTGTATGAAAGCTCAGGCTTCCGAAAGTGACATAGATCAGGAACATTCCAAGCAGGAAGCCCAGATCACCAATCCTGTTCATAACAAAGGCTTTCCTTGCCGCATTATTATATTCCTCATTCCTGTTCCAGAACCCTATCAGGAGATATGAACACAATCCCACTCCTTCCCAGCCAATGAACATTATCAGATAATTACCACCAAGGACAAGAAGTAACATGAAGAAGATGAACAGGTTCATGAATGAGAAAAACCTGCTGAATCCTTTATCCCCATGCATATAACCGATCGAATAGATGTGGATCAGCAGTCCTATGCCGGTTATGATGAGCATCATGAATACCGACAGGCGGTCGCCGAGAAGTTCCACGGAAATATTAAGATCTCCTGCTGCAAGCCAGTTTTGAATTGAGACAAAATAATCATCCCTGCCGGTCAGTATCCCGGAAAGCAGAACCGATGAAAGTGCAAACGAAATGAAAACCATTCCTGAGGCAAGCCATCCGCTGACCCTTTCAGGCAGTGACCTGAACCCCAGACCGGTGATCAGGAACCCTGAAAAAGGGAAGAGAGGTATCAGCCATAAAAGATTTTCCATAATACGATTATCTGATCACCATTTTAGTTTATTAAGAAAATCAATATCAATGCTGTGAGTGTGCCTGTAGACCATTACGACCAGAGCGAGTCCCACTGCTACTTCAGCTGCTGCAACGATCATGACAAAAAATACAAATATCTGCCCGGCAGGATCATTAAAATAAACCGAATATGCCACCAGGAGCAGGTTTACTGAGTTGAGCATGATCTCTATTGACATAAATATTACCAGCGCATTCCGTTTCAGAAGGACGCCTGCCACCCCAATTGAAAAAAGAAGGGAACAGAGGATCAGGTAGTGGTTGATCGGCACTGAGGATATTGATTGATTGAGGTTTTCCATATTTCTTAATCACCTGTTTTTTTACCAAGCATCACTGCTCCAACCATTGCTGACAGGAAGAGTATACCTGATATCTCAAAAGGCAGTCTGAACTCAGAGAAGAGAATTTTTCCGAGATCCCTGACCATACCGATCTGAGTTTCGACTTTAAATTGATTGTATATAATGTCGGCCTTTTTTATCGCACCGGTAAGCGTGATAAAAAGAAGTCCGGGAGTAATTACAGCTGCCAGTCTGACGATGAATGTTTTCCTGTGTTCCGTCTGAAGATTCAGATTCAGGAGCATTACTGTAAAGAGGAATAGCACCATTATTGCACCGGCATATACGATCACATTTACTATGGCTACGAACTGGGCATTGAGAAGTATCAGGTGACCGGCTATTGCCAGGAAGGCGACTGTAAGGTACAGCACGCTGTGAATCGGTTTTTTTGCCATAAGTACCATCACCGAAGCAATTACTGCGCCTGCTGAAAAAAGATAGAAAAGAAATTTCACGAGCATCTCATCGCTTTTTACCTGTTATGTTTTTGATTTTTGTCTTTTTTAAACCTGATCACCTCGGGAGAAAGTCTTTTTGTAATATCAATCCGCTTTTCAGGATCGGAAGGTTCGACAAGTTTGTCCTTTCCGTAAATGAATTCGCCTCTGTCGGTACCGGAATGCACGATCTCAGTTGTAAGGAAAATTGCCTCTTTAGGGCAGGCCTCTTCACATAATCCGCAGAAGATACACCTGAGCATGTTGATCTCATAAACTGCCGCGTATTTCTCCTCACGGTAAAGATGTTCCTCTCCCGGTTTTCTTTCAGCAGCCACCATGGTGATCGCCTCTGCAGGACATGCCACTGCACAAAGACCGCATGCTGTGCAGCGTTCACGACCTTCATCATCAAGCTTAAGAACATGTCTGCCCCGGTAAATATCTGAAAAAGGTCTCTTTACCTCCGGATACCGGATAGTTGTTTTTTTCCTGAAGAAGTGCTTCAATGTAATGAACATTCCACTGAAGATAGCCGGAAGGTAAAGCCTTTCGACCAGCGTCATCTTCTTACCGGAAACCGATTTTGATCTTGATGTCAGTGGTGTCATTACATGCTATTTAAAGATCATCACAAAGAAGCCGGTTATGATCATATTTAAAACTGCTACAGGAATAAGCTTCTTCCATCCCAGGTACATCAGCTGATCATACCTGAACCTTGGCAATGTCCATCTGATCCACATATACAGGAATCCGAAAAAGCCAATCTTGACGAAAAGAACTACGGTACCAATAATGCCTGCAGCGTTTGCCGACAATGCCGGACTGTCCATGAACGGGAAATTATATCCTCCAAAATACAGAGTTGAGATCATTGCGGATGAGATGAACATGTTGATGTACTCAGCAAAAAGATAGAAGCCGAGTTTCATGCTACTGTATTCTGTGTGATATCCTCCAATCAGCTCTGTTTCGCATTCAGGCAGGTCAAAGGGCGATCTGTTGGACTCGGCATAGGCACAGACCAGGAAGATAAGGAAGCCCAGCGGCTGGTACCAGATATTCCAGTTCATGCCGTGCTGTGATTCAACTATATCTCTCAGGCTGAGTGAACCTGTCATCATCACAATGGCAATGATCGACAAGCCCATCGCCAGCTCATAGCTGATCATCTGAGAAGATGCCCTGATCGCGCCAAGAAGGGAGAATTTATTGTTTGAAGCCCAGCCACCGATCATTATGCCGTAGACACCTACCGACACTACGGCGAATGAATACAATACCCCGATATTAATATCGGCCACCTGGAAATAATAGTGTATTCCTTTTATTGTTACACCTGCGCCCCATGGTATGATGGCGCTTGTCAGCAAGGCAACGAGCATCGTCAGTGATGGTCCCAGGATATAAAGGAATTTGTCTGCTTTTTCAGGCATGAATTCCTCTTTGAAAAAGAGCTTGACACCGTCAGCCAGCGGTTGAAGCAATCCCCAGGGGCCGGCTCTGTCGGGGCCATACCTGTCCTGGAAGAACCCTGCGATCTTCCTTTCGAAGAGTGTCGAATACATCGCTATCAAAAGGCTGATAAGCAGAATGGTTACAATCAGTATTAGTTTGAATAAGAGCATATTATTTCTATTCCTGTGGTTTCGTTTTTTCTTCCAGCGGCATAATAATGGATTGCTTTACAATATTTTCGTAATGGTTCTGCGAAATGACTGAGCTCCGGAGTATTTTCCGCGGACCCTCAATGATCCAGTCGGAGAGCTGTTTTTTACCAAACCGGCACTCATTGCAGATAAAATCCTCCAGTTCACCGTACTTGTCTTTTCTTCCGGTGATCCTGTAAATCTCATCCCCGAACATCCAGGCAGTCGCCTTTCCGGAACATTTTGGGCAATCACGGTGAGCGTCCATCGGATTCAGGAACCATACCCGGCTTTTAAACCTGAATGTTCTGTCAGTCAGCGCACCAACAGGGCATACATCGATCACATTCCCGGAAAAATCATTGTCGATGACATTTCTGATATAAGTACTTATCTCGGAGGCATCGCTTCTGTAAAGAACGCCATGGACCCTTTTACCGGTAATCTGGTCGGCTGTATAAACGCATCTGTAGCAAAGGATGCATCTGTTCATATGCAGTTTGATCGTTTCACCTATATCAATCTGATTGAATTCCCTCCTGTCTTCCTCATACCTGGTTTTTTCCAGACCGTGGGCAAATGAAAGATCCTGGAGGTCGCATTCGCCTGCCTGATCGCAGACAGGACAATCGAGCGGATGGTTGATAAGGAGAAATTCAACAACTGCTTTTCTGGCCTCAAGTACTTCGGCTGAAGTCGTGTTCTGAACCACCATACCGTCCTGGACCGGTGTACTGCACGATGCAACCAATTTAGGCGACGGTCTGGTATCAGAAGATGATGTCTTTGCAATTTTCACCAGACAGGTACGGCATTTCCCTCCTGTGCCTCTCAGTTGTGAATAATAACACATGGCAGGAGGGACGATCTTTCCGCCAATTTTTCTCGCTGCTTCAAGGATTGTCGTCCCTTCCCCGACTTCTATGGTTATATCATCAATAGTTACTTTTGGCATCTTATTCAGTGTTAGTTACCGGTCTTCATCACTTCAACGGCTCTTTATGTGTTATATATTTCTCTATCGATCCGTGATCGTTATTCTTTACAATTGTATGATTAAAGACATGGAATTCAAATTCATTGCGAAAATGCCTTATTGCACTGGCCACCGGCCAGGCAGCTGCATCACCGAGCGGGCAAATGGTTTTACCTTCTATTCCTGAGGCAACACTTATAAGCAGATCGATGTCGTGCGGACGGCCTTCTCCGTTTTCAAGGCGATGGAGCACCTTTTCCATCCAGCCCGTACCTTCACGGCAGGGTGAACACTGCCCGCATGATTCATGATGATAAAACCGGGTAAGGTTCCAGGTATTTCTCACCATACAGGCATCTTCATCAAACACAATAAATCCTCCGGAACCAAGCATCGATCCTGTCTCAAATCCTCCTTCGGAAAGAGATTCGAACGAAAGCAGCCTGGGTGTTCCTGCAGCTGTCCTTAAAATCAGATCTGCCGGAAGTACAGGGACCGATGAGCCTCCGGGAATGACAGCTTTGAGCTTTTTATTCCCTGCGATACCACCGCAATACTGTCCGGAAAAGATGAATTCCTCCACTGGTAATCCCAGCTCAATTTCATAAACCCCTGGTCTGCATATATTCCCGCATGCTGATATCAGTTTGGTACCGGTGCTTCTGCCTATTCCGGTCTTTGCATATTCATCTCCTCCCATCCTGATGACAGGCACAACAGTGGCAAGTGTTTCTACATTGTTTACCACTGTCGGGCAGTCATACAACCCTTTTGAGGCAGGAAATGGAGGTTTAATCCTCGGATTGCCTCTTTTGCCTTCAAGCGATTCGATCAGAGCAGTCTCTTCACCGCAAATATAAGCTCCCGCACCTGGATGCACATGAATTTCAAGGCTGAATCCAGATCCGAGTATATCCCTGCCAAGCATTCCATTCCTGTAAGCTTCGCCGATGGCCTTGTTCAGAATTCCGATAATGTATTTGAATTCACCCCTGACATAAATATATGATGTATTAACACCAAGAGCATAGGAGGCGATCGTTATACCCTCTATCAGGAGATGCGGAATATGCTCCATGAGGAACCTGTCCTTGAATGTTCCGGGTTCGCTTTCGTCTGCATTGCATATAAGGTACCTTGGCTTATCGGAACTCCTGTCGAGAAAACTCCATTTCATTCCTGTGGCAAAGCCTGCGCCACCACGTCCTCTCAGTCCGGATTTTTTTACTTCAGACACAGTATCTTCCGGAGTCATCTCCTTAAGTGCTTTTTCCAGGGAAGCATATCCGCCATGTTTCCTGTAAACATCAAAGGAACTAATCCCCGGTACGGCAATATGTTCTAGAATAATTTGTCTGCCCATGCCGAATCTTTTGGATTATAAGTACCTGAATTATTTCTGAGCGTATCAAGTATCTCTCCTGTCTTCTCTTCAGTCAGGTGTTCATAAAATAGCGTGTTTATCTGCATAGCCGGAGCATTGCCACAGGCTCCCAGGCATTCCACTTCCCTCAGTGTGAATATCCCGTCCTCAGAGGTTTCTCCGTTCCTGATATTCAGCTTTTTCTGAATGAATTCGGATATTTTCTCACCTCCGCGGATGGCGCACGGAGCTGTATGACATATCTCGATCACGTATTTTCCGGTTTTCTCTGTGTAAAACTGTGTATAGAATGTTGCCACTTCATAAACATCAACAGGCTGGATCCCGAGCAATCCGGCAACGTAATCCATTACATCAACGCTCAAATAACCTCCCAGTTCCTCCTGAGCTATATGCAATACCGGGATAAGGGCCGATTTTCTGTGATCACCGGGATACCGTGCGATGATCTTCTGTACCTTTGCCAGAGTGTCAGGTGCGAATTCTATTTTCCTCCCTTCGGCTGCATGTTGCTTATGATCGACATTAAATCCTGACATTCAATTGTTTCATTTTAAATTTCTTATTAAAAACATCTTTATCCTCAATCGTCCAACCCTGCTATGCAAATTAACTTCAGTATGTAGCGCCGCGACTTTTTGTTCTACGCATCAAGTTCTCCGGCAATAACATTCATACTGCTCATGGTGAGTATTGCATCGGAAAGTACGCTTCCTCTGATCATTTCAGGGAAGGCCTGATAATAGATGAAGCAGGGTCTTCTGAAGTGCAGACGGTAAGGCGTTCTTCCTCCGTCGCTTACCAGATAGAATCCCAGCTCTCCGTTTGCTCCTTCAACTGCATGATATACCTCGCCTGCCGGCACACCTATTTCGCCCATCACAATTTTGAAATGATAGATCAATGCTTCCATTTTACCGTAAACATCCTCCTTGGGTGGAAGGAAAATACCAGGAACATCGACATGATGCTTACCCTCCGGCATGTTTTCAAGGGCATTCTTTATTAATTTAATACTCTGCCACATTTCTTCCTGTCTGACACAGAAGCGGTCGTATGTATCTCCTTTAGTGCCAACAGGGATGAGAAAATCAAAATCGTTATAGGAAGAGTAAGGGTTCATGACCCGGACATCGTAGTCGCATCCGGTTGCTCTTAGGTTGGGTCCGGTGAAACCGTAATTGAGAGCCTTGTCAGCAGATATTCCTCCTACGTTTACAGTTCTGTCCATGAATATTCTGTCGCGCATCAGCAGATTTTCAAACTCCTTCAGCACCCCAGGGAGTCGGTTAAGAAGGTCCCTGAGTTTTTTTATTGCCGCAGGGGAGAAATCACGTTCGAATCCGCCGATCCGGCCCATATTGGTTGTAAGCCGGGCTCCGCACATTTCTTCGTAAATCTCGTAAATAGCCTCACGTTCCTGGAAAACATAGGTAAAACCTGTCAGGGCGCCGCTGTCAACTCCAATCACGCTGTTACAGATAAGATGATCGGTAATTCGTGCGAGCTCCATGATTATTATCCTCATGTAGTCGATCTTCTTGCTGGTTTTTATCCCGAGCAGTTTCTCCACAGTCATGTCCCATCCCATATTATTGATAGGGGAGGAGCAATAGTTCATTCTGTCGGTGAGAGGTTTGATCTGGTAGTAAGGTCTTCTTTCAGCGATTTTTTCAAATGCCCTGTGAATATAGCCGATAGTCTGTTCGGTATCTATTATGATCTCCCCGTCCATAGTTAGGATATTCTGAAATATCCCGTGTGTGGCCGGATGAGTTGGACCGAGGTTCAGCGTGGTATACACCTTGTCGGTGTCTTCCGGCTGAATAATGATATGTGGATCTTTTACAGGCATCTTCAATCTATCTTCCGAAAAATCTGTTATCCTTATCTTCCCTTGTCGGATCTTCCAGCGGATACTCCTTTCTAAGAGGGAAAAAATCGAGATATTCTACATTCAGTATCCTTTTCAGGTTTGGATGGTTTTTGAAGATGATCCCGTAGAAATCGTATGTTTCTCTCTCCATCCAGTTTGCCGCGTTGAAAAGTGGAGTTATAGTTGCAACCTCCGGGTTGCTGTCAGGGACAAAGGTTTTGATCCTGATCCTGCTGTTCTCCTTCATGTTGTGCAAATGATAGATTATACCAAGGGGCAGTTCTGATCCGGGATAGTGGATACCGCACAGATCTGTAAGAAAATCATAGCCGGTTGCAGGGTCATTTTTCAGGAACTCTATTATCTCGTACAGGCTCCTGCTGTCAACTGTTATAACGGGGATATCCGTTGCTGTTTCAGTTGCCAGAAGACCGGAACCAAATTTGTTCCTCAGTATTTCGATAATTTCGTTGATATTTCTCATTCCTCAGGTTTTTGTTTTATCCCGTACCTGGCCAGCAGGTCTATATACTCAGGAGAATATCTTCTTCTGAGTGGCTCATTTCCAACCAGTTCCTGCACTTTCATAAATCCATCAATTATCTGTTCCGGTCTTGGGGGACATCCCGGGACGTAAACATCCACGGGTACAACTCTGTCGATACCCTGAAGGACGCTGTAGGTATCGAATATTCCTCCGCTGGCTGCACAGGCGCCGACAGCAATTACCCATCGTGGTTCTGACATCTGTTCATAAATCTGATGAACTATAGGTCCCATTTTTTTTGCAATTGTGCCCATGACCATCAGCAGATCAGCCTGTCTTGGTGAAAAGCTAAGGCGTTCGGATCCGAATCTTCCCAGATCATAATGAGCGCCCATTGTTGCCATGAATTCGATGCCACAACATGAAGTTGCGAAAGGCAGGGGCCAGATCGAGTTTTTTCTCGCGAGCCCGACCACCTTGTCAAGCCGTGTGGCGAACAGACCTGGAGCGGAATATCCTTCCGGCGGCTCTGCTATATTGAAATTTATCTTTTGAGTTTCCATTTTATATCCCCATTTCTTTAATCTGACACTATACTTCCTTCAGTGTTAAAATCATCTTGAAGGCATCTAATCCCATTCGAGTGCTCCTTTTTTGAAAATATAAAAGAAGCCGAACATGAACAGGGCAAGGAAAATCATCATATCACCGAAACCGCTCCAGTCCATGTCTCTGAAATTGACAGCCCATGGATACAGGAAGATCACCTCAACATCGAAGAGAACGAATAGTATTGCAATCAGGAAATATCTTACCGTGAATGGAAAACGGGCATTGCCCTTTATCTCGATTCCACACTCAAAATTTTCATCTTTTCTGAGCGTCCTGATCCTCTTTCTCTTACCTCCGATAATGTGAGTCAGGGTCATAACCACCACCACGAATGTCAGTGCAACAATACTCTGAAGAAGTATCGGAATATAATCGGTTGGTGTATATGTCGTTTCCATTGGAAATATCATTAAAGCAATTACAAAATTTGGATTTATTTTTTTCTACATATTTAGAGTCTTCCTGTCGTTCCGGTTGTTGTTAATTAATTCACAGATTCTTTGCTGAACTAACAAGATATGCGGTTAAATGTTTGGTGAAATTGCAGGATTTTATCCTTTAAAAGTATGTGATTTTTCAAATAATTGATATTCAGAGAGCTTTGATTCAGGCTTTTTTGCGGACTGATTCCATTTCTTATCATTTCAGTTCCTGTCCGATATTTAGATTTGGCAGTCATCCATAAAAAAGTTATCATTGCCAAAGTTGCAATGACAAAAACCGGATAATCTTATGATGGAGGTATTTCATTCGCTTTTCGATTGGTATATGGCCAATCTGAATTATTTCACAATTGCTCTTCTGATGGCTATTGAAAGCACATTCCTGCCTCTGCCGTCTGAGATAGTTATCCCGTTTGCAGCTTATAAGGCAGGGCAGGGAGATCTCAATGTTTTCCTGGTGGTTGTAGCCGGAACTGTTGGAGCTCTAATAGGATCACTTATTAACTACACACTTGCTTATTATCTGGGAAGGCCGATAGTTTACAGGTTCGCGGGATCGAAAATCGGAAGGCTTTTTCTGTTATCTGAGGAAAAAGTCCGGCATGCCGAGAACTATTTTATACGTAACGGTAAGAGTTCGACCTTTATCGGGCGATTAGTTCCGGGGATCCGCCATCTTATCTCCATTCCTGCAGGCCTGGCAAAAATGGATCTGAAAGATTTCTTGCTTTATACCTTTATCGGAGCCGGTTTATGGAACATTATCCTGGCAGTGATAGGGTATTACATGTACGGTATCAGGGACCAGATCTTTCCTTATCTGGGCCATATCCTCCTTGCTTTGGGAGTTGTCTTTGTTCTTTACCTTGTAATCAAGGCCAGACTGGCAAAGAGAAAAAGGATGTCGGATGTTCAGAAATAATTGTCTGAATTAATTATCTTGCTGAATCGGATAAAGATTCGCTGATTCTTATCTGGATCGCAAAGCCCTGGCGGTTTCGTAAAGCTCTTTTTCTTCTTCTGTTACCGGTTCCAGCGACAGATAATGGGGTGATGGAGAAGTCTCAGGATTGACATGTACAAAGGTTACAAAACCATCAACCAGGGATGAGATCTGCGATTCAATCTTCAAGATATCCGAATTTTCCGTCATTAAGATCCTCAAAGGCCTGTTTTATCTCATCCTGGGTGTTCATAAGGAAGGGACCATATGAAACCACCGGTTCATTTATAGGTTCACCGCTCATGATAAGAACTATACAGTCAGTCATGGGGTCCAGCGTTATTCTGGAACCGTGGTGAGAAAATAGAATAAAATTGTTTTCTGCTACATTTACCTGACCATTGATTTTCACCTCGCCCTCAACGACAAGCATTCCTGTGTTTAATCCACTGTCAAAAGAGAATTCTGCGAGAGCGCCTTTCTTTAGTCTGGCATTGAACATGTTCAAAGAAGTCAGGGTCGACGCCGGTCCTTTTGTTCCGCGATATTCCCCTGCAATGACTTCAATGTAACTCTCTCCATCTTCCAGGTATGATCTGCCCATACTTGCATTTTCGATAGACTGGTATTTTGGGACGGTCATTTTATGTTTTGCGGGCAGGTTGACCCATATCTGGGCCATCTGCATCAGCCCTCCTTTCTTGCTGAATTCCTTTTCATGATATTCCTTATGCAGTACTCCTGACCCTGCTGTCATCCACTGTACATCACCTTCCCTTATTACACCGCTGTTCCCTGAGCTGTCGTGATGTGCCACCCTCCCGTGATAAGCTATTGTAACTGTTTCAAATCCCCGGTGAGGATGAACGCCGACACCTCTTGGCTGCTCCGAAGGCGGAACATTCCATTTTGATCCGTAATCCAGGAGAAAGAATGGACTCATCCCGCTCAGACCTATCCTGGGATCCGATGGAAAGAAATTATGTACCCTGAAACCATCACCTACCATATGAAAAGGCGGCGGAGGAATTACTGATTCGATATTTCTGAATTCGTTGTTCATCTTGTTTTTTCTTTATAACAAACAAGATGGACTTAGGTTTGATCCGGTCTGAAAAGCAGATATCAATTTATTCTTTTTCAGATCCTTAATCCATGGATGAAGATTTGTTTATTTGCCTGCATTCCCCGACTGGTCGACAGCTACAACCTTATAATAGTATTTCGGCATATCATGTACAGTTTTGTCGATAAAGCTGGTTGCAATTGTAGATGCGATTTGTTTTCTTGGCGATATTTCGACATCAGGCTTCTCCGACCTGTAGATCCTGTAATAACAGAGATCTTTCTCTTTGTTCTGATCCCATGTCAGCACTGCTCTGTCACGATCATCCATCTTCCTGATCTCATACTTAAATCCTGTGACAGCTGCAGGCGGATCGTCGTCATAAGCCGTAGTATAAACTGCAAGTGCCTGCGATGGGATTGTATCCTCAATTGACCCGTTCTTTGCGTCGATCTTTCTTGTAAATGACTGAAGGTCTCCGAAATAGTTGAATGGAACATTGGCAGGATCGTAGAGATATTTTCTGAAAGGTTTACCATTTTCTCCCTGTTTCAGTTTGAGGCTGAGGATCCGCGCATCGTCATGTCTGTTGATCACCGCCACTGAAACAGAACCATTATCGAGGTTCCTGACAGCTGCAATCCTCAGAAGTGAATCGGCAGATGTGACTTCGTATGCTTCTGCCGGACCACGCATGAACTTGGTAAGGAGACCTATACAATAATAACTGGGTTTTGTGGTGTAATTGTCAACTTCCCAGCGGAAAAGCCCCCATTTGTTGATATAGTGACTGTTATATTTTGACGGGAAATCACTGAAAGTCCAGTAGCCACAGGCATAGATACCGGCATTGATCATTGCTATGACCGCTTCGGAGACCTGTATCCCCAGATAGTTCTCGAGTGGCATATTATTGTAAATGCAGCAATCGTGCTTCACCGAATCGATGATATTGCTATTCTGCTTGGCTCCAAACTCACCAACTATAAACCTTTTGTTTTTACTTGCAGCAAGTCCGGCTCCCCATTTCATCTTTCCCAGGAAGAAGCAGTAAAATGAATTGTCGAAAAGATCATAGTTATTAATATAGTGATGGCCGCCGTAAACGCCTGTTATCTGATCCATGTTATCGACTGCCCATTGAATTGAATGCCAGTATTCAATAGGAGAGCTGTCTGTAGCAAGAAGACTGATATCGAGATTCCTGGCTTTAAATTCATCATAAAATAAGCTCTGGATCTTTTTGAAATAATTCAGATCGTTGATCATGGATGCCCATTCGTCCAGAGATAATTCATTGGCCATACAGTAATAACGGATATTGGAGAATCCTTTTTTCTTCTTCAGATATTCGAGATTATCTGTCTCATGCTTCACATAGTCTTTTTCATTTCTGAATTTTCTGATCTCATCTGTATGCCACGAGGTTATGTACATTTCGGTATTTGTCTCCTTCATTACCTCCAGATATTTTGAAATTGAGTCGATCTTCCTGAAGTCCCATGAAGGATCGTCATTTAATCTGACAAATGACGGATTCAGTTCCCTCCATCGTTTAGCGAAGATCTGTTCATAGTGCCAGCTGGGGCCATTGTGTACATGATCAAATACGTGGAAGCCGACTCCTCCGAACTTCCTGTTAACTATTTTATCGGAAATTACTGCTGTGGAACGATCATTAACGATTTTACCGGATGGATGTGTACAACAGGCTGACATTAAAATGATGACCGGTATTAAAAAGAGGTTTTTCATTGTCAGAAGAGAATTTATTGATGAAAGTTTGTGTTAAGATTAACGTGGACCAGATTCGTATATATTAGTATAGATATTCCTGTATAATTTGTGGCAGTATTTTATGTAAAGTAATACAATCATGAGAGAAATGTCAACAGTTTACTGTGGATTGTTTTATACTGATTGCTTCATCTTCGGACAGGGAAAATGTCGGGCCAGGTCCGGTTCGGCAGTTGACAGACAGGATCAGTAAAGCCGATCCTGTTATGATATTTTGTTCAGAAATACGGATTATTGCTCCCGAATTCCAATATGTGCCGCATTATTCATATCTGAGAGCTTTCACCGGATTCATTTTGGCGGTTCTCCATGTGAGCCAGCTGACTGTAAGCAATGCAACAGCCAGGGACAGAACACCAGAAAGAGCATAAATCCACCAGCTCAGGGCTGTTTTATATGCAAAGCCTTCAAGCCATTTCCGGCCTGCAAACCCTATGATTGGTGTGGCAAATACAAAGGCTATGATTACCCATCTGGCAAAATCTTTATTCAGCAGGGCAAGAACCTGAGCAGCCCGGGCTCCATTGACTTTCCGGATGCCGATTTCCTTTACTCTACGCTGGCATGCGAATAATGATAATGCCAGGATGCCCATGCAGGAGATTATCACGGCGCAGCCCGCAAACAGGGAAAATGTCTGCCGGAACTGCAACTCAGATTTATAAAGATCTTCAACTGCCTTATCAAAAAAACGGATTTCGACAGGAAACGCGGGTGAAAGATTTTTGAAAGTTTTTCTTATATCTGCGAGCAGTTCGTTAAGAGACTGAAAGTCGTTGGTGGATAAGCTTATCAGGCAGTAAGGCGCCTTTTCAGCATTCTGAATAATAAGTGAACCAATTGGCTGGTTGAATGATTTATAATGAAAGTCCTTAACCACACCGATGATTTCGGAAAACCCGGCATCATTTTCCATGCCCATCACCAGTTTCAGTCCCACCGGATTATCTAATTTATGCTGGCGGACGAATGTCTCATTAACAACCATTTTCTTTTTATCGGTATTCAGATCGTTTGAGTAAAATCGACCCTGGACAATCTGTAGTCGGGTAATATCAAAGAAAGAAGCGTCGGCTGTGAAAGTATCAAAATCATATTGCTTTTTCTCAGATGTTCCCTGTGTTAAACCCCAGTGAGAAATAGGTTTACCGGGAAAATATTCTGAGAAAGAGATCTTTTCAACACCAGCTTTTTCCCGAATAAGATTTTTCAGTACTTCAGTCTTGTTACTGAGCTCTGGGTTGAGTTTGATCCCTATTATGTTCTCCTTGTTAAATCCTATGTTATTGCTCCCGTAACTTACCTGCTTTTGTACCAGTATTGTGAACGCTATTAGTACAATTGCGATCACGAATTGTATTGTTACCATGATACCCTGGAATACCGAACCGGATGTTTTGTGTGTAACAGTTTTCTTTAGGTTATCGACTGCTTTTGATGAAGATATCCGGAGAGCAGGCACTATACTGAATAAGAGACTTAAGATGATAATAGCCAGTATTGAAATTAAAATGAATATCGGTTTATCCAGCAAAGCGGGATCGAACTGAATACCTGTATAGCCAGGAATATAAGGAGATGTAACTCCTATAATTAACAAAGCCAGGAATAGCGCCATAAGGAACAGTACAGCAGCTTCAAAAACTATGCTCCGGATAATTTTAGCCCTTCCCGCTCCAAGCACTTTTAATACACCTGTCTGTTTTATTTTCTGAATCCATTGCGCGGATGAGATATTTATAAAATTCACGAGCGCGATCAGTAAAACGAGAGTTCCTACCAATAAGAGTATCATTACTCTCTTTCTGTCGCCAAAATGCATATATTCATTTCCGAAAGACATGATACTGGTGAAGTATAATTCACTCAACCTGATACATTTAAGGTCAGAAAATGTTGTATAATCATTTTTAGGGCAGAGGGATATAGTTTTCGTAACTGCATCTTCAGGCCGGCTTCCTTCCCTGAGCAAAACAAACAGCCTGAAATTGCACCAGTCCCAGTTTGCAAGTTCTTCGGCATTCGGTTGAATAATTTCTCGTGTGGCAATTGATACGACAGCTTTGAATGACAGACACGAATTACCCTGAGGTTTCCTGACAACAGCGGAGACAGTCAGTTCTTTGCTGTTATTGATCCTGATCGTTTTCCCCAATGCCGGCTCTTTTCCGAAGAACCTCCGTGCCAGTTTTTGATCGAGGACGATGGTAAGTGGTTCTTTTAGCGCTGTTTTGAGATTTCCCTCAACGGTTTCATATGTGAACAGACTGAAAAAATCTTCATCGACGGTTAACAAATCAGAACCAATTGGTTCTCCGTCTACCGTTTGGAAAACCGGTTGTTCCCAGACTTCAGCCACTCTGACGGCCGATTCAATTTCGGGAACATGCAGATCTATCTGATCTTTTAATATGCCGGGAAGGTAGGTATTGTTACCTGTTCTGGTAAGCAAATACATCCTTTGTCCATTTTTATGATAATTGTCTGTAGTCAATTCACTGTATGAATATACCGCAAGGATTATTACCAGAGCCAGACTGACAGCTAGTCCAAACAGGTTTATCAGATTGGTGGCAGGTCTTCTGTTAAAATTTCTGGAAAACGATTTCAGAAGGTGGATCATGTCTTTGTATATTTTTCGTTTGTAACCTGAATGCAGTTAATGATTCACGTTTAAAAAGAAACATGATTTTGAAGCTGATGATTTCCATCTATAATCGTGCCAAAAGACAATATGTTAATGGACAGCAGATTAATTGACAGATTCTGAAATAGCCGTGAAATATTTTTACAGGTAGTGTATATTTATTTGTCGGTGCTTTGCTTCCGTTTTGATATACAAATCGTGACCGCTAATAATTTTAGCCGGTTGGGTTTGAGAACCCGGGTGCTGAAAGATCTGATACTATGTGCCTATACCGGATTTGGAATGATCCTGATAGAAACTAGAAATGAATCAGCACCAAAGGGATTTGGCAATTCACTGTTTTTTTAATATGTCCTGTCATGGATCACTGCCAATTAAGATATATCAGGTAATGCAGGAAATAACCTGACATTGGGAGTGCCGGCCCTAATTTGAGGCAATTGAAATATGGGATGTAAAACAGTTTTAAAATGAATAAGCTTCCTCTTAAAAATGAAGGAGATAAGGATGGTGGAATTTAAAATTGAATGCTATATTTGACAGCATATCCTTATGCTAGACCAAATTAATGAAAGAGGAGCAGCATCCCATGCATGTCAAAACTTAGCGTGTAGGTAAAAGCGCGTATGTATTACAGAGCTTTTGGGGGGATTGCTGCTCCGTTCATTAAAGTTATAGATTATTCGAATAATGCTTCAAAACAGCAGAATTTTTATTCTTTTTTTTTTGACTGTTTTAAAATTGCGTTAGATGCTATATTTCAACCTGATATACCTCGTCAATCTACAAAGATCAGGAGATTGTTTAGTTTATTGGTTAGAATAAACATATTGTAAAACGCATATTTTCGATCCTCTGCCCGAAAAATATCCCGGGAGCTTCCTGATTTGAACAGAATAAGATTCTTATATCTTTTTCATTGATTTGCAGCAGAATTTCACTGTTGATATACCTCAGGATATAAAGAGGAAGGTCTATTACCTGATATATTCAATGAACTACAACTATGGCGTTGGAATGCTCCAGGGAATGAATTATGAACAGAAGTTTTTTGCAGATTAGTCTCTATAGCCGCATAATTACCATTATTTCACAAAAACATTCATAAACGACTTTTTTTCACTTCTTTAACTGTAAAAGACAATGTTATAATGATTTTTTTGGTACTTTGTCATATCTCAAAAATCCATACTATGAAATCCCGTAACCTCATCTATTTCGTTGTTATTTTATTGTTGATCACATGTTTAAATCCGGATATTCTGGCTCAGGAATATGATAAGGGCCAGGTTAATGCCAGACAGAATTTCAAGTGGCCAGAAGGCAAAAGAATGGCGCTTTCTCTTACGTTTGACGATGCCAGGCTCAGTCAGGCTGATCTGGGTATCCCGCTGCTGGATAAATATGGTGTCAGGGCAACATTCTATGTTTCTCCCGACAATATGGTTCAGAGGGCTGAGGCATGGAAGAAAGCAATAAAAAGCGGTCATGATATTGGGAATCACACCCTTTTACACCCCTGCACCGGTAATTTCGACTGGTCAAGGGAAAAAGCGCTTGAGAATTATACTTTACTTACGATGAATGCTGAGTTGGATTCAGCTAATGCGATTATCAGGAGGGTATTGGGTATTGTTCCTGTTTCTTTTGCTTTTCCGTGCGGACAGAAATTTGTCGGACGGGGTGAGATGACCCGCAGTTATGTTCCGGTTGTGGCAGCAAAGTTCGAATCGGCAAGGGGCTGGCTCGATGAGGGTCCGAATGATCCTTCCTTCTGTGATCTTTCGCAGCTTACAGGAATGGAACTCGATGGTAAATCATTCGAGCAGGCAAAAGCTTTGATAGATGCTGTCAGGGAAAAAGGGGGATGGCTAGTATTTGCGGGCCATGAAATGAATAACGGCGGTGTTCAGACTTCAATCCTTGCCACTATTGAAGCAATTTGTAAATATGCAATGGATCCTGCTAACGGGATCTGGATAGATAATGTTCACAATATTACCTCATATATCAGGGAACAGAGGGGAACAGCGAAATTCGCTCCCCTTCCTTTGTACAGGAACCCAATTTATCCCATCGAGGAGAGGCTGAATGATCTGCTTTCAAGGATGACTCTTGAGGAAAAGGTAGGTCAGATGAATATACCTACCTGTTACTCTACTGAGCTCGGCTGGGGTCTGAACAGCAATGCACCATACATGTGGGACATGAAGGATACGAAGGATGTTAGGGATAAACAGCTTGAAGGTTGCAGAAAATGGGCTGCCGGAATCCATAATAATGTATTCGGACCGGGAGGCGGATTCTTTACCCTCTCCGACAGGCTCGTATACGAGGGATCAGCAAGGCAGGCAGAAGTTTTGAACGAGCTTCAGAAGATCGCTGTGGAAACGACACGTCTTGGAATTCCTCTCCTTGAGGTTGAAGAAGGAACTCACGGGCTGATGTGTGCAGGCGGAACAATTTTTCCCGAAGGTCTGGCAATAGGATCATCGTGGAACAGGCATCTGGTAAGAAATATTTATACCGCAGCAGCCGCTGAAGGAAGGTCGATTGGGGTTCACGGTCTTTGTACTCTGGTCATTGAGCCAAACAGAGATCCCCGTATGGGACGAAATGAAGAGGGTTACAGTGAAGATCCCTACATGTGTTCACAGATAGCTGCGGAAATAGTTCAGGCTCTTCAGGGGTATGATATCTCGGCCCCCGACAGGCTGATATCAGTGTTGTGCCATTATCCGGGACAGAGCCAGCCGGTAAGCGGTTTTGAACGTGGAGCAATGGAGATTTCAGAAAGAAAGCTCAGGGAAGTATTCCTTCCGTCTTTCAAAACGGGTATAAAAAATTACGGTGCTCTTGGTGTAATGGCAACTTATCCTGCCATCAACGGTGAAGCTGTTCACAGTTCCGTGAAGATACTCAATGGCATTCTTAGGGAGGAATTCGGATTTAAAGGAATTGTATTGAGTGAGGGAGGTGGCCTTGGAACAATTGTTACCGAACGGCATGCAGCGAATCAGAAAGACGCCGGGATACTTGCCCTAAGGGCGGGAGTCGATGTGGGGATCTCCATCGAGGACGCCTATATGGGCGGACTCATTGAGAATGTAAAGGAAGGGAAGATTCCGGTGAGTGATGTCGACAGGGCCGTTTCAAGAATATTAAGGCTGAAGTTCCAGCTTGGTTTATTTGAAAATCCATATACTGATCCCGCAAGGGCCGCAAAGATAGTTCACAGTGCGGATCACGTTAAGCTTTCCCTTGAAGCTGAAAGGCAGGGTATAGTCCTCCTCAGGAATGAGAAGAAAATGCTTCCTCTGAAAAAGGATATAAAATCGGTTGCTGTGATTGGTCCTGCTGCTGATGCTGCCATTGACCAGCTTGGAGATTATCATCCTCAGCATATTCCTCAGCATATTGTGACTGTCCTTGAAGGCATAAAGAACAAAGTTTCTGCAAAAGCGAGGGTGACGTATGTGAAAGGATGTGATATCACCGGCGATAAACTGAATGAGATCGAAAAGGCAAAAACTGCTGCAAAGGCTGCTGATGTTGCGGTTGTGGTCGTCGGAGAGGCAGGCTATATAACCAACGGAGAAGGCAGGGATGTGGCCAGTCTCGATTTGACTGGAAAGCAGGAAGAATTGCTGAAGGCTGTCAGGTCTACAGGAACACCTGTAATAATGGTGCTCATTAATGGGCGGCCATTGTCAGTAAACTGGGCTGCAGAAAATATACCAGCCATAATTGAAGCATGGATGTGCGGTGAACAGGGAGGAAACGCTGTCGCTGATGTCCTCTTTGGCGATTATAACCCGGGAGGCAAGCTTCCGGTCAGTATTCCGAAGACAATCGGGCAGTTCCCGTTCTATTACAATCATTCCGCTACCAAAGAAGGCGCAAAATACATCGATATGTCTTCCACCCCTTTGTATGAATTTGGTTATGGACTCAGTTATACCACCTTCGCGTACAGCGATTTGAAGATTGTTCCTGAAAAACTGAACAGCCAGGGTAATGTTGAAGTGAGCTTCACTGTCAGGAATACTGGCGACAGGCTGGGAGATGAGGTGGCTCAGTTGTATATTAATGATGTTGTAAGCAGCACCTCCAGACCGGTAAAGGAGCTTAAAGGATACGAAAGGATAACCCTTGCTCCTGGTGAATCACGAACGATCCGGATTTTGCTTACACCGGAAGAGCTTTCTCTGCTGGACAGGAATATGCAGCAGGTAGTTGAACCCGGAGTGTTTGAGATCCTTGTCGGAAGTTCATCGGCAGATATCAGGTTGAAAGGTCAGATCGAGATCACCGGCGATGATCAGCAGAGCGCTTTCAGCGGAAAATAGACTGTAAAGTGAATTTTGGAGGGATGAACCATCCTGTCAGGAGTTTTAAATCTGAAAAAATCTGCGGATCCTACTTTTCCGGATGGGATGAATCTGTATAATTGTTTAACTGAAAATAGTATGCACAGATCGACCGGAGTATCCGGAAAGCTCCTGATTATGAGTTCTCCTGACATTTCAGTGTCCTGCGGGAATATTTATCTGAAACGGGATAGTTGGGTTGATGTTAAATCATGACAGAAAGAAATTATTACAGAAGATGAAAAGGGTAAAAATGAGAACAGAAATTTTTCTGATAGAAAGTCTGATTGTGCGAAACAGGCAGACAAGTGAGATTTTAAGATTGGCAATGTTACTGGCGATGATAATGGTTTTTCATTCCTGTAAACAGGACGCGACAACCTCAGATAATTATCTGGATAAGCCGGTATGCAGTTCTGTTTTTATTCCTAAAACATATGATAAGCAGATCGTTGGATTTTATACAAGCTGGAGGGAAGATATTCTGCCAGTGGACTCGATCAAATGGAATAATCTTACCCGGGTCATTTACGCCTTTGCCACACCGAACAGTGATGGAACGATAAGTACAGGTGAGTTGCAGCATATGCACAAGCTTGCCGATAGCGCGCATGCGCGTGGCGTTGAAGTATTTGTTTCAATAGGAGGAGCAGACGGCTCTGAGAACTTTCCTGTTATTGGGACAAATACTAAGCTCAGGGCGAAATTTATCAGGGAGGTGCGTCAGTATCTTTTTCAAAACTGTCTCGATGGGGTTGATATTGACTGGGAATACTGGTCGGGAAGTGAATCAAATACCATTGTACCGGCAGAAAGCAACGCTCTTGTAGACATCCTGAAGGAACTTAAAAGCGCCTTGTCCCCTTTTGGGCTGCAGATCTCAGTAGACCTGGGTGGCAGTGATTACTGGGGTAAGGATTATTACGATGAAGTGGCTCAATATGCTGATCATCTGATGGTGATGTCATACGATTTCACAGGTACCTGGAGCGATCCGGGACAACACTCCTCATTTGAAGATGCAATTGGGTCAGGAAGCAGCTCCGAATCAACCGGCCTGGCATACTATGCAAATTACAGACACTGGCCAAAAGAGAAGATCCTGCTCGGAGTGCCTTTTTATGGTAAAAACTTTGACATTGGGGGTGGAGAATACGTATCATATGCAGATATTCTAAGTGAAAATCCGGATGCGTATAAGTATGACCAGATCAGGAACACTTATTACAACGGTATTCCCACGATGGTCAGGAAGACTCAATATGTACAGGATAATGGCTTTTCAGGGATAATGATCTGGGAAATAACCCAGGATTCAAAAGTTGATTCTGTAAGCCTTTTAAGTTCTATCCACCAGACGTTGTACCCTTAAATGGAACACCGGTTGCAAATGGGTGAAACATATAAATAGACATTCGGATATAAACCAAAACTAATTTATCAACAAATGAAGCGCTTCATTCAAAACTACTGCAAGATACCCGCCTTTACAGGTATGGTTTTACTGATGTTTGCAGTTTTGTCATGCAACGGATCACGGTCAGGTGTCCACGAATATGGATGGTTCAGTTTTGTAATCCCCGATTCTGATACGTCTCATAATGTGGTTGACATGTCTTTTCTGAATAATTCTGTTGCAGGATCGGCCGGGTATGTCAGGATTGAAAATGGACATTTTGTTGATGGCAATGGCGCAAGGATAAGGTTCTTTGGAACTAACCTGACGTTCAATTCATGTTTCCCTGACAAGCAGACAGCAGTTCTGATCGCAGGGAGACTGAAAAAGCTGGGAATGAATGTTGTAAGATTTCATCATATGGATAACCAGGCAGCTCCGGGCGGGATATGGGATCAATCGATGAATGAACTGGATAAGGGTCAGCTCGACAGGCTCGACTGGCTTGTCTATCAGTTAAAAATACATGGTATTTACAGTAATATAAATACTCATGTTTCCAGGAACTACCCGGGCTGTAATTATGATGGTATCGACCAGTTCAATTACGGGAAAGCGATCGACCAGTTCTATCGCCCTTATATTGAGATGCAGAAGGATTATGCCAGGAAGCTTCTGGAACATAAGAATCGTTATACTGGAACAACCTATAACGAAGAACCGGCAGTGGCATTTGTTGAGGTTAACAATGAGAATTCCCTTATCTCAAACTGGCATTTGCTTCCGAAGCTTAATGATCAGCACAAGGCCGCGCTTATCAAGCAGTGGAAAGAATGGTTGTCAGCCCATCTGGAATATAAAGCCAAAACAGGATACAACTCTGATCTGATGGGTATAATCGCTGAATATGGTGAAAAAACACCTGAAATACAAAAAGAAATGATGTGGAGTTTTTTGATGGACAGGGAAATGAACTTCGCTTCAGAAATGATTTCATATTATAAGAAAGAGCTGAAGGTAAAAGCAAATATTGCAGAGTCGCAGGCGTATTACAGTGGTGCTCAGGGTGTATGGAGGGAATCTCAGGTATCCGATTTCGATGATATGCATTCATATTGGGAGCATCCTGATTTTCCGGGTAAGAGCTGGTCAGCCACCGACTGGAGAATTAGAAATTCATCAATGGTAAGCGATAAGCAAACAGGGACTCTGGCATGGTTCGCCACTCATAGAATTGCAGGCAAGCCATTGACAATAAGTGAATACGATCATCCGGCCCCGACATTCTACTGTGCTGAAATGTTTCCTATGCTGACATCATTTGCGGCATTCCAGAATTTTGACGGCATCTATCATTTTACATTTGATGAACCTTATGATAAGGGGCGGATCGATAATTTCTTTTCAAGCGCGGGTCATCCTCTCAAACAGATCTTTGTTCCTGCCGGTGCAGTTCTGTTCAGGATGGGAGCCGTTGATGCCGGACAGCATGCCGTTCAGCTTGGTCTGCCTCATTCATCTGTTATTGCCAATATGGTAAAGACAGGAGACAAGATAAGGCTCCATGTGTCAAATATGAAGTATGTCTGGAATGATGCCGGGTTATATCCCGGTCTGGTTATACAGCGCCCGGTCAATGTTAATACGGCTGCTACTGAATTTGGTCTGTCGGAAAAGATAACTGCTACCGACGGTCCATGGGAAAGTGAAACTGGTCAGATTATCTGGGATACGCGCGATTCAGCCAACGCGGTATACCGCATAAATTCTCCGGCGGCAAAGGCGGCGATAGGTTATATAGGTGGTAAAATAATAGATCTTGGAAATCTGACAATAGCGATGGATACAACCAGGTACAACTGGGCAACAATAACAGCGACATCTCTCGATGGTAAACCTCTTGAGGTATCATCAAGGATCCTTCTTGCAGCTGCAGGAAGAGTGGAGAATACCGGTTGGAAATGGGATGCAGCAAAAACAACTCTCGGAGGGGACTGGGGTAAGGCCCCTACTATGGCTGAAGGCATACCAGCTGAAATCATATTCAGGAATACTTCCGGGTTCAAAGTTTCAGCCCTGGATCCGGCCGGCAACCCCGTTACGGACGTGCCTGTTTTGAAGAAGGGAGATGAGCAATTTTTTGGAATCGGAGCCCAGTACAAAACTTTATGGTATATAATAACCAGGTAAGACCTGAAGAATTTTTGCCTCCCTTTGGCATCACCGAAGGGAGGTTTTTTATTTTCTGCAGAATTCAGATGGTAATATAAGCAGTTAAGTAATTTGGAATATGGATAGTATTTTGTATATTTATTCTTCCAAGCCTTGCATCATTTGAGTCATTAATTCACGACAATGATACTTAATGACCCGGTTTCATCAGAGGAGCCTTATTTTAGGGCTATTCCCGGACTTCGTCGCGGTACGTTGAGCGATATCGAACAGGATAAGGCTTTTTCTCTTTTACAATCAAATAGTTCCGGAGGATCAGAATTACTGATTAAGTCACCTGTCAGATTTTATACAGGTATTTGTCTTACCGGAATGCCACGATCATTTATGGAACATTCAGACATAAGAAACATAATGGTATGTTTCTTAAGGATACCTGGCGAAAATCTTCTTGTCAGGCTGGTGACACTCATGAGATTCTCTATAACAAGCTTCATCGACGGTTATTGTTCAGGTTTGAACAAAACCGGATATTTTTAATACTATCAGTATGACAGGACCAAATATCCCGGATGTTCAGACACTGATTGAGAATTATGTCCTTCTTAACCTGGTCTGTGTTATTGTATTGATCCCTATCTGGATGAGAAACAGGGACAGATTCCATGGTTTCGGCCTTTGGTTACTAAGTTTCCTTGCAATGGGAGTTGGTGCTCTGTTAATTTCTCTAAGGAGCAGTATTCCTGAACTTTATTCGGTTATGTCGGGAAATGTGATCATAGTCTCAGGGATTTTCCTGTGCGAAATCGGGTTGGAGCTTTTCAGCGGGAAGAAACCTTATTTCATATGGGGTATAACAGTAATTGTTATCTATGCCCTTGCTCAGTCGTGGTTCACTTTCTTCCAGCCTGATATTGGTATCCGCAGAATGCTTTTCTCAGTTACGGTGGTCCTGTTATCAGGAAGGATCATATATTTTGTGGCTATAAAGGTTTCATCGGGTGTAAGGAAGATCATTTTTGGGGCAGGCGTTGTATATTCATTTTATTTCCTGTTAGGACTTGCCGGGATAGTCAGGTTCATTCTGCATGGGCGCGACGGGAATGAATTCTTCAGACCAGATACATTTGAATCGTTTACCATCTTTGTTTACGAGATGCTTTTCTTTTCGCTGGTTTTCGTCATAGTTCTTATGTCGAACAGGAAGCTTTTCTATGAGGTAACCATGCAGAAGGATAAATTCAGAAAGGCTTTTCAGGATTCACCTCATGCCATCATCATCTCAAGGCTGGAAAGCGGAATTATAGTCGAAGTAAACAGTGGTTTCATGAAAATCACTGGATACAAAGCAGAGGAGATCATTGGAAGAACAGCATCGGAAATAGGATTTTTCAAGTATTCCGCATCGCGTAGTGAACTGATATCCGGTTTTGTTAAATCCGGCGAACTTTCTGAGCTGAAAATTTCGATCAGGCAAAAATCCGGAGAATTACGTGATTGTCTGCTGTCTGCTGAAATATTAAATCTTGAGGATGGAGAACACGTCATTGCCACGCTTAAAGATATCACTGAAGCGCTTAAGGCGGAAGAACTTCTTACAACTAAAATAAATGAACTGGAGATACTTAACAGGAGCATGCTTGGAAGAGAATCACGGATGGCGGAATTGAAGAATGAAGTGAATGATCTTCTTGTTAAGCTTGACCTGCCACCTAAATACGTATTGTCTGAGTATCTTCTCAGTATCAAGGATAAAGACAAGAGATTTAACGGAATTGATGATTCCCGGGGGGCCGAAAGTATCAAGACCGCGACTGTGAATCTGATCGGAGACCTGATGGCCGAGATTGAGAAGAGGAAAGCTGCGGAAGAGGCTATATCAAGAACCGAAAAATACTTCAGATCTCTGATTGAAAAGTCATCTGACGGCATCGTTCTTATTAACCAGGAGGGAAAGATGAGTTACGCAAGCCATTCGGCAAAACGCATGTTCGGTTACGAAGATTCTTTTACCAGATATCCTTCTCCCAATGAGGATACTCATCCTGATGATCTCCCGGGAGTGCTCGCTGTGCTTACCCGTCTGATAGAAACGCCAGGTCTGGTTCTAAATCATGAATACAGGTTCAGAAAGAAGGACAATAGTTATATATGGATCGAAAGCACATTTACAAATCTGCTTGCTGAGGAAGGAATAAATTCAATTGTAATAAACTTCAGGGATGTTTCCGAGCGAAAAGAGGCAGAAGTTGCAATCCGCGCCAGCAGGGAGATGTACCGGCTCCTGGCGGAAAATGGGAGTGACGTGATCTGGCTTTACGATGTCGTTTCAGACAGGTTTGCCTATGTAAGCCCTTCCGTTTTGCAGTTGCGAGGCTATACTGTTGACGAGGTCTTTCAACAAACATTCAGGGAGGCAATATATCCGGAGGATTATGAAATGATAATGGGTAAAATGCAGTCCCGGATCGCGTCATTTATTTCCGGTAATCCTGCTGCAGTTACACAAACTCATGAGATCAGGCAGACCAGAAAAGACGGAAGTATAGTTCCGACAGAAGTGGTAACTACACTTATTGCCAATGAGCAAAATGAAGTGATAATGATTCAGGGAGTCTCCAGAGATATCACTGAGAGAAAAATTGCAGAGGCAAATCTCGTTCAAAAGCTGGAGATCCAGGATCAGCTGGCCAAAATCGCAGCCTCCGTACCTGGAATGGTATTTACTTTCCGTCTCAGCCCTGATGGTAAAATGTCGCTTCCTTTCTCAACATCTGCTTTCAGGGAGCTATGGGGTCTGGACCCTGATGAACTCAGGGAGGATTTCAGCCTGGCTTTTGAACGCATTCATTCAGACGACAGGCAAAGAGTTATAAAATGCATAACTGAGTCATCCCTTAACCTCACACCATGGAAAGATATATTCAGGGTTAGTCATCCCTCGAGGGGAGAACTGTGGATTGAAGGTAATTCAATGCCGAAGAGGGAAGGGGATGGTGGAGTTATCTGGTATGGTTTTGCCCAGAATATTACAGAAAGAATGCAGATAGAAATAGCCCTTCAGAAAAGCGAAAAAAGATACCGTGAGCTTGTGGAGAGCGCTAATAGTGTGATTATAAGATATTCTGCAGAAGGAGAAGTCTTGTTCCTCAATGATTTCGCGTTAAGGTTTTTCGGGTATTCAGCCGGTGAGATCATCGGAAAGCATGTTGGATTAATTGTGCCTGAGACTGAATCAGGTGGGAGAGACCTTACTGAACTTGTCAATAGTATCATTGAACATCCGGATGATTATATCAATCTTGTCAATGAGAATATTTGCAGGGACGGCCACAGGGTATGGCTTGCGTGGAACAACCGGCCGATACTTGATGATCAGGGTAACCTGAAAGAAATTCTCGCGATTGGCGTAGACATAACGGAAAGAAAGCGGATAGAGGAAGAACTTTTGAAAAGCCAGAATGAACTTGATGCAGCCCTCGACAGTATGACAGATGCTGTTTTCATTACTGATGTGGAGGGTAACTTCACGAAATTCAATGAGGCTTTTGCCACCTTCCACAGGTTCAGGAACAAGTCGGAGTGTTACAAAACGCACGGGGAATACTCTGAATTGCTTGAGTTAAGCTTTCCTGACGGAAGTGTTGCGCTCCCTGAACAGTGGGGAGTTCCAAGGGCCTTAAGAGGAGAGACGTTTGTTAATGCGGTATACCATCTAAGAAGAAAAGATACAGGTGAAGAGTGGATAGGGAGCTACAGCTTTTCTCCAATACTCAACTCTAATGGCAGGATAGTAGGATCAGTAGTGGTCGGGAGGGATATTACCGAACAGAAGTTGGCCGAAGTTAAGATCTGGGAAAGCGAACAACGTTTTTCAAAGGTTTTCAATTCCAGTCCGGTAGGTATCAATATTTTCAGATTATCAGATGGCATATATGTCGATTCCAACGATGCATTCCTCGAGATTCTGGGATATTCGAGGGAAGAAATGCAGGGGAAGACAACCAGAGCTCTTAATCTTTTCGTAAATCCCGCTCCGGAAGAAGTATGGGCAAACTCACTGATGCGAAATATTGCATTGAAGAATATGGACATTGATATCAGGAGGAAAAACGGCGAGATAAGGAGCACTCTTACCTCTGTCGATGTGATTGATATAAACGGAGAAGCAATGGGGCTGGTCATTGTTACAGATATTACTGAAACGAAAGTAGCTCAAAAGCTTATTGCCGAAAATGAGGCAATGCTCCGGACCATATTTGACAACTCCCCGATCGGGCTTGAAATTTTCAACAAGGATGCCATCCTTATGAACTGCAATCCTAAAGTTTGCGAACTGTTCGGAGTGGAGGCTTCGGCACAGATCGGGGTATTTAATCTTAAAGAGGACCCTAACTTTCAGGATGAAGGAGTATGGGAAAAACTCGACAGCGGAGAAGAGGTCAGACTTGAAATCATGTTTGATTTCGGCAGGGCGCCATACAGTTCCACAAGAAAGGGGATTGCCTATCACGAGATGATGATATCGCCGATCCCCGTCGAAAAGTCAACCACTATCGGTTATATAGTGCAGATACTTGACATTTCAGAACGTAAGGAGGCAGAAGATCTTATCAGGATGCTTAACGAGGATCTTGAAAAGCGGGTGATTGAAAGGACTGAACAGCTTGAATATACGCTTAAGGAGCTTGAATCTTTCAGTTATTCCGTGTCACATGACCTCAGGGCTCCTCTGCGGGCAGTACATGGTTATACCAAAGTACTCAGGGAGGATTATTCTGCACTTCTTGATAATGAAGGGAAAAGACTGTGTGGAATGATTGAGGACAGTGCAGTAAAAATGGGGTTGCTTATCGACGATCTGCTTGCATTTTCCAGGGTCGGAAGAACAGAGCTGAAAAAATCCCTGATCGATGTTGCATCCCTCTTCCAGAGTGCCTTTCTGGAACAGACTAATGATACCGAAAGGAAAAGTATCCGGTTCGAATCCGGTCAGATGCCCAAAGCTATGGGTGATGAGAGCACGATGAAGCTGGTTGTGGCCAACCTCGTATCGAATGCTATTAAATATACTTCAAAAAATGATAACCCTGACATTATTGTAGGTTATATAAGTAAAGCAGATGAGGATATTTATTTTATAAAGGATAACGGAGTGGGTTTTGACATGAAATACGCGCACAAACTGTTCGGGGTATTCCAGAGGCTTCATAGTCTAAGGGAGTTTGAAGGCAACGGCGTCGGGTTGGCTATTGTACAGCGCATAATTGTCAGGCACGGAGGTCGTGTATGGGCAGATGCAAGTTCCGGAGCCGGAGCAACTTTCTATTTCACCCTGCCCCGGTCCTGAACCATAAATTCATGTGTTTCGCGAACTATACAGATCTGCCCCGTGTCAAAGATTATCTGTGAATGACCATCCTCCTGAATCGTGGCAAGCAGTAACAATATCAGAGGGGCGCATCCAGATAACCTTTTCCGACAGATGTTTATCGATCCGTCCCGTTACAGTCCGGAATGCATTCCACCCTTTACCTTTTTCAGGATTTACACCCTGCCAGTGCATATACCACATACAATAGGGTGAATTCTCTTCCAGGTGTCTGATGATTATGCCATCTTTCCCGTTCTCGGTAATGTAATAATCCGGATTCACGTGATCAGATGCATTCTCCCATATTCCGAACCTGTCCCCGCAGTTAGGCATCAGGTCATATACTCCGAACTGACCGTCGGCGGCTCTTCTGAAAACACCAAAATCATTTTCATTCGACTCATAAAATATTGGTATTACCCTTCCCCTGAATTTTCCATCCTTAACGAGTGAAAGCAGAGCATCGAAGGCGGCCGGAGTGATATGCAAGGGGCCTTTTTCCCTTAGTTCGGCATACCTTTTTGTACAGGCTTCACAGCCGCAACCGGGCCACGTAAGGCCCGTAAACTTCAGACCTGCATCAGATCCTACTTCGAGGATCGACGAAAAATAATCAAGATATTCAGCTGTACTGACAGAGGGTTCATGAAGCCATAATCCTTCATGAATCCCTACTTCATGCTTAATACCATGTCTGAAATCGAAAAGAGTATCATGGGTCATTAGCTCCATATGGGAATCAAGCCCCTTCGCCCAGGCTTGTTTCAATTGCCACAGATATACCTTTGCATTATCATCAGGAGAACTTGTAATGGATTGTCCGTTATAGCCCAATATAACACTCGATTCGCCCTTTATACCGTTAGCATCACAGTAATCCAGGAAATACTTGAATGCATCTGCCTTTACGATTACCGGATTGGTATCATCCATATAAAAGGAGAGGATCATTTTATTCCTCTTCTTTTTCACGGGTGGAGCGAAATTGAAATAAAACGGTACGACAGCTACTGCAGTTGCCGGAGCAACATTCTTCAGGAAAGTTCTTCTTGAAACGGTCTTTTCAGATGTCATACACGTGGATTTTATTTGAATATATTATAAATCAGTCAATTGTATAGGCCCATTTGTTTTCCTCGTTTTTTGAAGGATGAACCTTGAAATACCTTGACTTTCCATCACGGGTGGTCAATATAACTTCATATTCGCCATAAAAGCCCCTGAAGCTGGCGGCGCCTTTGACATCGGTCTGAATTTTCATATTTGTTTTCCAGGTGTGGTTGATAAGCCTGTCGAGCATATTGTAAACCGGTTTGGGATCATATTCCTTATCCACCACGCCGCCGCCGGGAAGCCAGATGTTCCGGTCGGACAGTCCCCACCAGTTTACCGAGGCAACTGAAGGATGACCGAAGCACAGTTTTACAAACTGTGCTGTAAATTCAGTCTGTGCTTCAGGTGTCCAGGCTCCTGTTCTCCAGCCACCGGTGATTGGTACACCTGATGACTGGGGATGAAATTCGGTAATATAGATCGGTAAACCATATTTTGAATACAGATCAAAAGTTTTCCAAACTTCCACAGGGGAGAACCAGTCATGTGTTGGCTCATGAGCCTGAATGCCTATCCCCCCAATGGGAACGTTCCTCTTTTTCAGCTCTGTGAGCAGGTCATCAAAGCTTTTCCTGTCGTTTTTATCGGCCAGCGTCCTGTACTCGTTCAGAATGTATGTTGCTGCCGGGTTACCCTGGTGTGCCCATTTGAAGGCCTGTTCCACATAATCTGCCACAAGAGAGAGAGTATCTGAGATATCCCAGTCATTTGTATCTGCGAAATTCTCCATTTTATGTTTCCATGTACGGACATGAATAGGTTCATTTACGACATCAAAGAGGTCGATCTTGTCCCTGAAGCCGGCAGTGATATTCAGAACCCTTGTCTTGAGAAGTTCCTCGGTTTCCTTCTCGGAGTATTGAGTAAGCCATCCAGGGGTTCCGGGTTTGGTTGCCCATACAAGGGGATGCCCCTTGGTTGTAATCCCGTTTGCTTTGCACCATTCGATTACCGGCAGCATATCGTTCCACAGAGTATAACCCTGATGCTCTTCATAGCCTGACCAGTAAAATGGAAAAACAGCAAGGTTGAAAATTTTACTGAATGCTTCCTTGAATTTCTCCTCCTTGTAGCTGTTTTCACCATGAATCAGGTCAAAGATTATACATCCGAAGAGAAAATCGTGTGTTTTCTGCTTTACTTCGACAGTTGCACCGGCAACCGGTTTGCCATCCTTTGTCCGGAAGGTGATGGATACATCGCCCTTCCTGTATTTCTCAATGTTTTCGTCAGCCTGTTTCATCATCCTGGCTTCCGTTTCCTTTACATCCTGGGCCTTAAGATTGCCGGAATAGAGGAAAAAAGCGCTGAATACCAGGCAGCTGAGGTGATGTCCATAATACTTAAAAGACTTCATAGTTTAAGTTTGTAAAAGGTTAATTATTTCGATGAGAGCTCATTCATGTTGAAACCTAATTTACACCTTTCATTTTGGCCTTATAGATAGCATCCACCAGACCGTCTTTCGGAGCGTCGCTTCCGAGCGACCAGAACATAATGCCTCCCAGTTGTGTATTTATAGCATATTCCGTTTTTAATCTGACAGATACAGTGTCTTCATACGAAACAAATACACTGTCAGTAGCATTATACAGATATGGAGCCTTGGCAACCGGATCCCAGTAACGGACAAATCCATTTTTATTTTCCCGTTGTTCCCTGATAGTTGCATAACTGTTTCTCTCCTTCCAGGGACCTTTACTGCTCTGGTACAATCCGTTGTTCTGAGGCGGAACACCTTTCCACCCTTTACCGTAGAATGCGCCACCGATAACGATCTGTGAAGGGTTCACGCCATGTTTAATGCAGAAATCAATGATCTTCTCTGCAGAATAGGGTTTCGTCGAGTCACCTTCCTCTGCAATCTTTGCAGCAGCAGTAGTTCCGGCTATATCCCCCGCTTTTACCCAACCCAGGTTGGTATGGTGCGAGGTATATGGATCTTCACCACCGGCAAGATCATAGGTCATCAGGTTGATAAAAGTGACCGACGGCAAGACAGCCGGAAGATCGACATGATAAAAATAATTCTGCCACCCGGCAGCTGCAAATGTAAGCACCTGATCACTGCTTATGGTATTCATCTCAGCTCTTAGTTCCTTCATAAGAGCAGTGAAGTTCTCCTTGTCTTCCGGGATATTTGGATTCCCGTTTCCTGGTAATCCCGGATATTCCCAGTCAATATCCAGTCCGTCGAGCTTATATTTCCTGATAAAGGTACCTACGCTCTCCACAAATTTTTTTCTGGTTTCAGTAGTACGGCACATTTCCGAAAAGCCTCCTGACCCGGTCCATCCTCCGCAGGCAACCATCACTTTCAGATGATGATGCTTCGTTTTCTCGGCAACCAGTTTTTCCAGCATGAAGGCCGTGGAATCGTCAGGAAACTTCATTTCATTGTCAATCACCTCAGTAAATGAGAATATGATATGGGTCAGTTTATCAAGCGGGAGAATTTCAGGATGAAAATTACCACGATGGGGAAAATAATATGCCATAATTTTCACACCCTTACCCAGAGGGGGCGTTTTGCATGAAATTACAGCCAGTGCCAGTAGAGCAGCTGTCACGATCATTGTTTTTTTCATTGGTCAGTTTGGATTTATGGTTTAAATTAATAGGTTTACCCTGATATTCTGATCTAGTTTAGGCTTTATCACTGCCAGTATATTGGATGTTTATTTTGTGCTTTTGGTAAATGAAGGACTTATGAATGCACCTGTTATTTCACACGGGGTTATTCCAGTTTCTCCGGTTTTAAGTAAAGCGACATAAGGCTTCATCCTGTCTGTAACCTTCAGTTTGACTGTTATCAGGGTCTTTTTGTTTTCAGATAGGCTGACATCGGTTTTTGTGAAATCTGTGGTAGCATTAAATCCAATTACCGACAATGAGTGAGTACCTTTACCTGAAAGTTCAAATGTGGCAGATATGGTTCCGTCATCTGATTGGGATGAAGCGGCTTTTATCCTTATGTCTCCTGTTTTATCTTTTTTGAATGAGGATGCTGTATAAACCGAAACTGCGCCCATGAATCTGTTAACCGGTTCGACCCATATCTCTTTGCTGGTTGCAGTATTTGTTGCACACCAGTGGGGCATATCTCCCGACATGCAATCCATCCCTACAGGCAGGGAACCTACAATATCTTTGAGGCAATATGCAAAATGAGGGGCAAAATCATATCCTTCGCCATACATCAGGCTCTGACAGAATGGGTTATTGCCAAAGATCCATCTGAGCTGATCTGCAACCAGTTGCATGCCTGTGGAGTCGTATCTCAGGCTTGACGCTTCTGCCAGCGCCCAGGTATCAGACATCTGTATATTGGTGCTTCCATGGAATAGATTGTCGTGATAAACAGGGAAGGTCCGGAGTACATAATCTTTACCTAACCTGGTTCCGTCGTTAAACTGTCTGAGCATGTCTTCCCTGACATTTTCTTCCTTAATTTTCATAATTTCCGACTTATTCCAGACGGAATTGGGCAGCAGATTATATGGCGCCGCTATCTGGCTGCCTCTTTTCATGAAGTATTCGCTATGGAGCACAGCGGCGCTGTACCAGTTGATCATATCTTCATCATCAGGAAATGCTCTGCAGAGTTCAGACAGAGCTATGATCGGAGCTTCCTCGAAGGCAGCATGATAATTATGGATAACCCCGCTGTGCTCAGTATCCACGTAAAAGTATCCGGTTACCGGAATACTATCCCTGAAGGTCTGTTCCTGACATTTCACAAGAAGATTCCCAAATTTACGGGCCATTTCCCCGTACTTGGCGTCACCTGTCATCTTCATCAGAAGGATTGATGATGTTGCTCCCCATGATGCCTCCTGGTAAAGCGCTTTATTCCATTCTGTCTGTGAAGAGACTGCGGCCTGCCAGTCTTCGACAGCAGCGATTTTGCAACGCATAGCCAGATCCGGATCGCTCTTTCCGAATATCATTGCAGCTTTACTTTGTACTGCTGCAGTTAGAAAGTTCTCCCATGGGACATTGCTGGCAGGTGAAACGACATCGTCAATTGTACCGGTTTTATTATCAGTATAAATTCTCATTACACTGAAGCTTATATGAAACCCATCGCCAAATCGTGTTTTAAGCATCCATTCCAGCCCCCATTTTGCTTCGCTTCGGATCCTGTCGGCAAGTCCGGCAAGATCTTGTCTGTCACTTATGTTATCGAGGTTCTTTAACATGGCAAGAACAGCCATTGACGTACGCCATGATCCCTGAGAAAGATCGCCGGCATCATGCCAACCTCCGTTTATAATCTTTTTTTCATCTCCTTTGAAGCCCTGCCAGTCCTTATGACATTCTCTGTGAATACCGGGTACATCGTAGCCGCATCTTTCACAGAAAAAGAAATTAAGTGCCTTGAACAATGGTTGCAGCCAGATATCATCATCAATTGGGAACGGCCTGGATTCCGTTTTTCCACATCTGATACGGTAAGTTCCCGGGGTATTAAATGCTGAAAAATCAAGTTTGAGGAATCTGCCATTGATAGTTTCTTCATTTATTGCCTGTCCGGAGTAAACCGTTTTATTATCCTCGTCAATGATCTGAAAACCAATACCGGCACCAGCCGGAGCCAGTGCTGTTTTTATATCCCCGGGTCTGAAGCCGACCTGGCTGAAGGCTATCTTCCCCGGAGTTACATTCCATCCTTCAAACTGGTCTGGTTCAACTTTCTGAAGTTCAATCTGATCTATATCACAGGTAACAATTCCCTCATCCTCGGGCATATGTCCTGTAAGCGTCTCGTCTATCTCAAATTGAGTGATCCTGTTTCGCTGCAGGTGAGGGATCTCGAACATAACATGGTTCCATACACCGGGTTTGAGATCCTGAATAAAATGATCCTTTCTCGGGTAGGTTGCATTGTAGTCTGTGCCATCGTTAAAGATATTTAAATGAAGACAATAGGTCCTCATTGAGGTCGGATGAACATAAACCCAGAAAGACAGCCGGTTGAATGCTGACCAGTCCTGTGGGGTGTCATACTTAATGAGCACAGCTGAGGTACCTCCCTGAGAGCCGCCGAATGATCCCCATTTGGTTCTGTTATTACGGTAATGTTCTTCATCGCGCAGGGATGTTTTAAATCTCAATGACTGTTTCCCGTCATGTGCCCGTTCAGTTGTATAGCTCATCTCACCAATACCTGTTGCTGTCCAGTTTTTTGTACTTTCCATATCATCAATGCTTCTGGTCTCAAGAACAGGCTTCTTTTCCCATTGTGCCATCAGCGAATTTTCTTCAGGTACGGCCAGAGGAAAAGGATCAGTTCTGAAAGTCTTCTCAGCCACTCTGTTCTTGCATGAACCTGAAAACAGGAAAATGAAAATGGAGATCAGTAAAAGGTAATTTTTCATAGCAGATATGCTTTGCAAGTGGCAAAATTGCCATCCCGATGAAAAATTACGAATTTTAATTTTTACAGAGACCAGAACCAGTCATTTTATCAGTATGCCTTTCGTTAAAAATCCTTAAATTTAGGCTTACCTACCGGGTGCCCCATGAAATTTATTCTTATATTTATTTCTCCCTTAAAACTAATTCCAAAATGAAAAGCAATCAATTTCGGGCCTTGTTTTTGACAGGTATTTTGCTGTCATTGTATTATATTTCAGGAAGCGCGCAAGCCAGGCTGACCATCAATGATCAGGGATATTTTGAGATGCCCGGTCTTGATGTTCTGGTGTTTGATGATTATTATCCGATGGGGCACCAGAGCGGTGTGACAATAATTCAGAACGGGGTGCGTGTTGCTGCATGCGGCGATATAGCGCTCGACGGATATTCTGAAAAGGGTCCTAAAAAAGTCGACAGGTCGGCTGGGACCATCCAGGCGCAGATGGAATATCCCAACCTCGCGTTCCGTTACAGTGTACAGGTAAAAGCTGACGGGCGCAAAATCCTGATTTCGGCTGATCTGGCACAGCCATTACCTTCCGAATGGGTTGGCAAGGCATGGTTTCAGATTGAACTGTTTCCGGCTATACTTTTCGGGAAGAGCTGGAATATGGATAACCAGACCGGTTTTTTCCCGACCGATTCCTACGGACCTATCATCGGAGAAGAGGTGAAGCCTTATGCTACGGGAAAAGTGCTTGCTGTTGCTCCTGAGTCCGAATCACAAAGGATCACAATCAGATCATTGAAAGGAGATTTGCAGCTTCTGGACGACAGGATCGACAGGAAAGCCAACTGGTTTGTAGTTCGGACAGCGATCCCTCCCGACCAGACCAAAGGAGTTATCGAGTGGGAGATAGATGCAAATACACTAAAAGAGTATACATATACACCTGTCATTCATATCTCCCAGATCGGTTATCTTATTGATGAACCGAAGAAGGCAGTACTTGAACTGGATAAAAGGGTAACTGTACCCGGGAGTATCGATCTGATCAGGATCAATGCCGATGGATCGAAGCTGAAAGTACTTACAGTGCCGGCTGTGAACTGGGGGAAATACCTTCGATATAATTATGCCATTTGTGATTTCTCGGCTCTTAAGGATCCCGGGGTATATCAGATCCAGTATGGGGATGTTGCATCTAATCTGTTCAGGGTGAGTGGCGATATATATGACAGATATGTCTGGCAGCCTACGCTTGAGTATTTTCTTCCGGTGCAGATGTGTCATATGAGGGTTGAACAGGGATCCAGGGTATGGCACAACTGGTGTCACCTCGACGATGCTGTGATGGCTCCTACTAATCATGTCCATTTTGACAGCTACAAACAAGGGCCAGAAACCTATACGGAATATAAATATCCGCAGCATGTTCCCCATCTTGACCGGGGAGGCTGGCATGACGCCGGGGATTATGACCTGAGGATCGAGTCTCAGGCTGTAACCACATGGAGGCTTGCAATGATGTATGAACAGTTCCACATAGATCTGGATGCAACCACAGTGGACCAGGTGAACCGGATAACCACAATCAATAAACCGGACGGCATTCCTGATGCACTTGAACAGGCTGAACATGGGATACTTACAATTCTGGGAGGTTATAAGGGTCTTGGAAGACTTTACAGGGGAATGATCAGTCCGACAAGAAAGCAATACGGCTTGCAGGGAGATGCAGGCTCACAGAACGATAACCTGATCTACAGCCGTGATCTGCCGGAAGGTGGCAGGACAGCATATCAGTCGTCGGTTCCGGACGACAACTGGGTTTTCACAGAAGATGATGCCAGCCATGAATTCACCGGAATAGCTGCTCTGGCAGCGACTTCAAGGGTAATTAAAAGCTGGAAGCCCGGGACAGCCGCCGAATGCCTTAAAGCTGCCGAAGAGCTCTATTCGGTTTCGGCCAGAAAACCAATGGTAGACGAAAGGATAGCGGCTGCAGCTGAGCTTTATAAAACTACCGCGAACAAAAAATATATTGATGCGATAACTTCACAGAGAGAATATATTGTGTCGCATATGCAGGGAACCGCCTGGGCAGTGGGCATGATATATAAGGATATTACCGACACGAAATTCAGACAGGAGATGGATAAGGCAGTGGTAAGCTATGCTGCTGTTATCGACAAGGAGAATGCAGGAACACCCTTCGGCGTTCCATACAAACCTGATGTCTGGGGATATGGATGGGATATTCAGTCATTAGGGGTGCAACAATATTTTCTTGTCACAGGTTTTCCGGGAGTATTCAAACCCGACAGGATATTCAATGCTCTCCAGTATGTGCTTGGTTGTCATCCGGGGCAGAACACAGCTTCTTTTGCATCAGGCGTGGGGGTGAAATCTCTTACTTCGGCTTACGGTGTTAACAGGGCTGATCTGTCATATATCCCCGGGGGAGTGGCATCCGGTACTGCAATCATCAGGCCTGATTTTCCTGAACTTAAGGATAACTGGAGCTTCCTCTGGCAACAGACAGAATATGTGATGGGAGGAGGAGAAACCGATTTTATGTTCCTGGTCCTCGCGACAAACCAGCTACTGAAAAAATAATAATGCTCCGGAGGGCATTGTCATGGGGAAAATTATTTTTCCACTGATATCATGGTTGTTACTGGCTGTTATGTTACCATCATATGGTCAGCGATCAATACCCAACCGGCAGGTTGATAAGCCTGTTGAGAATGATGAGGAAAACCTGAATGTCTTACAGCAATGGATACGATGGAACAATCCGGGAAGCCTGCTGATCAACTATCTTAATGATCAGGCTTTTATCTATTATGCAAAGCGAGACCTGGAAATTGCCTCCATCTCAACACCGGAAGGATGGAAACAACGACAGGAATATGTGCGGTCAAGACTGAAGGAGATGTTTGGCGGAATACCTGCAGCCGGACCGGTTAACGCCAGGGTGACCGGAGTGATAAAAAAAGACGGCTACAGGATTGAGAAGATATTATTCGAGTCATTTCCGGATTTTTATGTGACCGGTTGTCTCTATGTTCCGGATAAAATATGGAAAAAAGCTCCGGCAATACTGAATGTTATCGGACATAATCAGGAGGCATTCCGTAACCCTCTTTACCAGGTTATAAATTATAACCTTGTCAGAAAAGGAATTATCGTCTTTGCCATCGATCCCCCGGGCCAGGGAGAGCATGTCCAGTGCTGGGACCCTTCAGTTAATTTCTCCATGGCCGGATATTCTGTACTTGAACACTGCTACTTTGGGAACCAGTGTTTTCTCTCCGGATTTAATTGTGCCAGATATTTTATCCGGGATGGAATGAGAGCAATTGATTATCTTGTTTCACGAAAAGATGTAGACCCTGAAAGAATAGGGGTAACAGGTTTTTCGGGAGGAGGGACTATTACCTCTTATCTTGGAGCCTGGGATGACAGGGTGAAGGTTGCAGTACCATGCAGCTGGGCAACTGCTTCAAGGAGGCAACTGGAGACCAAGGGCGCTCAGGATGCCGAGGCGGAATTCAGGAATATGTCTATAATGGGGATCACATTTGAGGATCTGATCGAGGCAAGGGCGCCTAAACCCACGATGTTGACTTTTGTTTCCCGCGACGAATATCTGAGCCTGCAGGGTGCCAGGGAAGCTTACACTGAATCTGTAAAAACCTTTGCTGCTCTGGGCGCACCTCATAACCTCAGTCTTGTGGAAGATGATTCCAGACATTGGATGACACCAAAGATCAGGGAGGCAATCTATGCTTTTTTTCTGAAGCATTTTAACATGAATTGCGATTCTTCCGAGACCGAAGCCGAAATACTGACACCTGCAGAACTGACAGTTACACCTACTGGCCAGATAGCCTCATACATCGGTGGCCGGATGATCTTTGACCTTAATGCTGCCGATACAAAACCACTGCTCGATAATCTGGAGAAGGCAAGATCAGATGTTGGCAAACATCTTCCTGACGTTGTAGAAAAGGCTAAAACAATCTCAGGTTACATCGAACCACACGAGTTCTCCGGGGAACCTTTCATAAACGGAAAGTACCGGCGAACAGGGTATTCTGTTGGAAAATACGCCATTATGGGGGAAGGCAATTATCCCGTGCCATTCCTCCTTTTTGTACCTGACGACACCATAAAGCGTCATGCTGCGATCGTCTATTTACATCCCAAAGGCAAGGCAACAGATGCAAAACCCGGAGGTGAAATTGAAAAACTGGTAAGGAGGGGATTCATTGTTGCCGCTCCTGATGTACTTGGAACGGGCGAGACTGCCAATAACGCCGCGAGAGGAATTACTGACGGCTATACAGCTCTTATGTTAGGAAGATCTGTTGTTGCAATACAGGCTGGTGATATTGTAAGAATGGCGAGATACCTAAGGGATCGCTCAGACACCAACCCCTCCCTGATAGGAGCAGTAGGTATTAATGAGATGTGCATACCTTTGCTACATGCAGCCTCGTTTGATCAGACCATCAGGAACGTGATTCTGACTGGACCACTCATTTCGTTCAGATCAGTCGTGATGAACAGAAGATACAGGATCGGGCTTACACCACGCGAAGGAGGAAACTTCTGGCATCCGCACGAGATCGACTTTTCATGGGGTGTGGCAGGAGCTCTTCAGGCATATGATCTTCCCGATCTTATGGGTTGTATTGCACCGCGGAGAGTGCTGATTGCCGGGATCCGCGACCAGACACTTGAACCGGCTCCGGATAAAATGGTGGAAAAGGAGCTGGCATTCCCGCGGAAAGCGTATTCCTTCACAGGCAAACCTGATAATCTGAAGATATTTCAAGCCGGCTATGATATTATCTCTTTGACGGAGTGGAGTTTTGGAAATCAGGATTGAAATATTCAACTAAATATTTAACATGATGAACCGCAGGAAATTCTTTGAAAATGCCGCTCTTTCTTCTGCCGGTGTTATAATCGGCAGCAGAATAGTTTCCTGTTCTGCTGCCGGTATCAGTGAAAAGAAAGTGTTCGATCTTATGTCGGAAGTGAAGAAATACAGGAAGATAGATGCTCATGAGCATGTTGACCTGTATCATGGCGGACCGGAAGCCCAGATCGATTATGCCGACAGGCTGGGCATCGATAAACTCATCATATCCAAACCTGTGGTGACACAGATGGCAACCCCTGATGATTTCAAGGAGGCAAATGATCACGTACTGAGAGCCATGAAACTCTTTCCCGACAGGATTCTGGGTCAGGTGACACTGAACCCTCAGTACAAAAAAGAATCCCTGGATGAAATTAAACGATGTACCGACCAGGGCATGGTAGGTATAAAGGTCTATTATCAGGTTAAAATAAATGATCCACTGTTCTACCCGATAATTGAAAAAGCCATCGACATGAAAATGCTCATTCTCATGCATTCCAACTGTCAGCTGGGGATGGCAGGTTACAGAATGAAATATGATACCCACCTCAATCCAAATACTTCTATCCCGGAGGATTTTATTGATGTGGCAAAAAGATATCCTGACGCCATCCTGCAATATGCACATACCGGTGGAGGTGGCGACTGGGAATATGTCTGCAAAATTTTCAAAGATTATCCCAACATTTATGTTGACACTTCAGGTAGCAATAATGAAGCCAATATGGTTGATTTTGCACTGAAATACCTTGGGGAGGACAGGTTATTCTTCGGAACAGACAGCTCCTATTATCAGGGGGTAGGAAATATTCTTTCTTCCGGCCTGAGCGACAATCAGAAGCGAAAAGTATTTTTTGAGAACTATAATCAGGTTTTAAGGAAAGGAGGCCGCAATGTTGCTTGATATAAACGCATCAGTTGGCCACTGGCCATTCCAACATTATAATTACAACACCTGCAGGTCATTGATGGAAAGGATGGATAGCTTTGGTGTTGATAAGGCAGTTTTAAGTAACCTCAACGGGATATTTTACAAGAATACCCAGTCCGCCAATGAGGAACTGTATCATGAGCTGGCATCAGACAAAAGTTTCCGTACAAGATTTATCCCTTTTGCTGTCATTAATCCTATTTATGCAGGATGGAAGAACGACCTTGAAATTTGTGTGACAAGGTATGAAATGAAGGGTGTCAGAATTTATCCTCTTTATCATGATTATGATCTTATTGATCCGGCATGCATTGAACTCGTTAAAATGGCCCGGGACAAAAACCTGATCATCGCGCTGACCTGCCGTATGGTAGATAGCCGGGCCAGATCTTGGATGGACATAAATACCGAGTGGGCTCTTAAAAACATCATGCCTTTGATAAGAGCCGTCCCGGATGCAAAATATATGATTTTAAATGCTGCAAACGGGCTTGATCTGAATGACAATGATCTGGAACTGGTGAGAAAGTCAGATGTGCTCATCGATACATCGGGAAGATCTCTTTCAAATCCGGGTGAAATACTAAAAAAATTCGGTACCAATAAGTTTTCTTTCGGAACACATTCTCCTATCCTCGATTATCTTACTGGTCTGTTAAGGATCGAATCTCTGCGTCCGTCTGAAGCCGATGAACAGACGAAAGAGAAGATCAGATCCGGGAATGCAATACGTCAGTTGGGGATATGAAAACAATATCTTAAGCCTTATAATTAATTCATGTTTAAAGATGAAGAGGATATTACTTATAATGATGGTCATCCTGCCTGTATCCCTGGCAGCTCAGACTGAAATGAGAAAAGATCAGGGATCTGTTACTGTCATGAATAATAAGGTTACTCTCACCTTCAATCTGTCTGAGGGAACTTTTTCCGTAACGAATTTGGAAAAGGGTTTCAGCGCGATAACCGGTGCTTATTTCCAGGCAGAAGGACTTTATTCGACAGATACGACAGGAACAATTGAATGGTCTTATCTCCCTGTGAATGAAGTGTTCGGAAAAGGCGGCGCTTTGCAGATCACGAAGAAATACCGTGATTATTCAGATATGAAATGGAGTGCGACCATCTTTGATGACAGGGATTTTATTGTTTTCAGAATGGGCATAATAAACGATTCCCGGATTCCTTTCCGTCTCACTGCCTATTATCCGTTAAAAACAAAGGGAACATGCAAAGGAATGGATGTAGCGAAAAACTACGCGGTACTAAACGGCAATTCAGGAGGTAACAGAACATATATTTCCGACAAGGAAAAAATCACCTGTTTCAATAATGTCCTTATCAGGTTCGGCGACCTTAACGATCCCCGGATCATTGTAGGGGGTGGTTTGACTTATAACGAATTCGAAAAATTCTGCAGGGTAAACAGATCTGGCGACAGCCTTGCAATACAGTTGTTTGGGGAGGATCCGGTAGGCAGGCTTATCGAACCTGGGACCGGATGGGACGGGAATGAGCTCTTCTATCTGTGCATTAATAACTCAAACCCATTTGAAGCTCTGGAGAAATATGGTTTGGCAGTGAGGACAGCACAGAACATTAAACTTAATTATTATGATTTTCCTACTGAATGCCTGTGGTATGCCAGCGTTTATGCCAAAGATCCGTCACGGCCTAAGTTCAACGACTCGAAAGGGGCTGTGGACGAAATGGACAATGCCGTGAAATGCGGATTCACAAAATACACAAGGGTAGCTATTAGGCTTGTCCCGGACGCCTACGGAAGAATAAACCAGCAGGGTTGGTGGGATGATAAACACTGGGCAATGTGGGGCGATAAAGGTTCCACAGACAGTAACAATTACTGTGCACCATACCTGACCACTGAAAGTTGGTGCAGGAAGATTATTGCAAAAGGAGGTATCCCTCTGACGTACTTTCAGTCAGCCAGGAGATCTGAGGATTTCGTGAAACAGAACCCGTCCTTCATGCTTTTCAACGATCCGTATAAGCTCGCCACGGGCCAGACCGACAGATTGAAACACCTTAACTATGATCTGGGAGGTGAATCAGACGAAGGTTACCTTAATCAGTGGTGGGACGAAGAAAATATGGTTTGTTACGACTTTACTGACAAGGGTTTTGTACAACACGTGAAGGATGTTTACAGCAATCTGAGAAAGGCAGGTCTGAAAGGCCTGATGTTTGACTATCCTGAATCAACTGCATGGGCATTTGAAGGTGGTTTCGACGATAAATACGCAACAACGGCTTCAGCGTACAGGAAAATGCTGAGCCTTGCCTATGAAGGGCTGGGGGAGGATTCATACATTGATGAAAGGATGATAGGCAGGGGATCAGACGTTTCTGCCGGACTGGTTGCTTCGCAGCGTGTATGGGGTGACAATGATGTTTTTGTTCCCGAAATGGTTACCCGCACCGGCCTACGGTGGTACAAAAACAGGGTAATTGTTAACTATGACCTTGATGCCAAGGATCCATTGAAGGCTAAACCTCTTTCCAATAGCGACGGTCTTAAAACACTGATGACAATGTGCTATGTCGTTAGCGCGCGATTTCTTATGGCACGGGGTTTTTATCAGCTTTCTCCTGAACAGCTCTATATCATGAGCCGGACCTTCCCTTATCCGTCGGTCCCGAAAAGTCCCAGACCCGTTGATGCTTTTACCAACGGTTTCGGCGTGCCGAGGATATTTGACTATGAAGTGAATCCTGAGTGGCACCAGCTGACATTCTATAATCCGAATGCCGACAGTACTAACAATGAGGCTAACATAATGACAGTTGAACTCGGAACATCGCTTAATCAGGGAGGACTTGAACTGGCTCAGGACAAGGAGTACCTGATGTATGATTTCTGGAACGATAAATTCGTCGGGAGATTTTATGGCAGCGATATGCTTATTCAGGAACTGAGACCCGGTGAGACAAGAATGATAAGTATTCATGCTGTTGAGAATAATCCTCAGTTTATTTCTACCAACAGGCATATTATGCAGGGCCTTACAGATATGCCGGGTCTGCCTCTATGGAACAAGGATAACAATACGCTTTCAGGCAAATCCATGGTTGTAGGTGGTGAAGAATACAGAGTGATTATTGCCCTGAATGGATTTAATCCAGCAGGGTGCAGCGCCTCAAATGCCAGGGCAAAGATTGAAATGTGGGATAAGGATCACGACCTTGCTGTACTTAAAATAATCTCGGGTTCTGAAGCTGAAGTCAGCTGGCGGGTATCATTTAAAAAATGACAGGTAGACGGACTCTCCGGTAAATCATCAATATTGAAGATAAAAGTTGCATTGGGAAGCTTAAAAATTATGGCAGGAAAATTTTACTATCTTTCAAGAAGCTTCCGGACAGAAAATCTTCCAATATCAAAACATATATGCAGACCTTTTTAGAAAACACTTATAGATAAACCAAAAACCAATAATACTCTGTCATGAAAAAATTCTCATCCTGTCTTTTGACTGTACTTCGGATTCTGATCGGCTGGCATTTTTTGTACGAAGGAATATATAAGCTGGTAACTCCGGGATGGACGGCAAAATATTATCTTTTAGGGTCCAAGTGGATTTTCGCGGGCCTCTTTCACTGGATGGCTTCATCTCCAGGCATTATCAAAGTTGTTGATTTTCTGAATGTCTGGGGTCTTATACTGATAGGACTTTCTCTCTTTATAGGTCTTCTGGTCAGGTGGTCTTCGATCGGGGGCGCCTTTCTTCTGTTACTCTACTTTGCAGCTTATCCTCCAATATTAGGGTATACATTTGGCGCTGTTGTAGAGGGTAATTATCAATGGGTTGATAAAAACCTCATCGAGCTTGTGATGCTCCTGGTAATTGCTTCCATGCCTTTGGATTTCCTTTATGGCGCCGACAGGTGGCTTAAGAGATGGAAGGAAGAAAAACCCAATGCACCGGTGCCGGGAAACCAGCCAGAAGCAGGATTCTCTGATAAACGACGTGAAGTACTTCGCGACCTCATCAGTGTTCCTTTCCTTGGAGCATTTGCTTATGGGTTATATAAGAAAAAAAGATGGGAAAGCTTCGAAGAGAAATATCTTGTCCAGAAACCTGATGCTGTTTCAGGAGCCACTCTGAAGAGCTTCCAGTTTACTTCTTTGAACGATCTGAAAGGCACTGTCCCGAAAGGAAAGATCGGCAATTTTGAGCTTAGCAAAGTCGTAATGGGCGGAAATCTTATCGGAGGCTGGGCTCATGCCCGTGACCTTATCTATGTCGATAAGCTGATAAAGATGTATCATACAGATGAAAAGGTGATGATGACTTTGCAGCTTGCCGAAAAATGCGGGATAAATGCCATTATTTCGAACCCGGCTCAGTTAAGGGTTGTTAATAAATACAGGCATGAGACCGGAGGTAAGATCAAATTTATATCCGATTGTGGCATTGGAAATAATTTTATTGAAGGAATTGAAGCATCGATAAAAGGTGGAGCTGATGTTTGCTATAGCCATGGTGGGAAAACTGATTTCGCTATATATAACAATACTCCGGGGTTCTTTGATGAGCTGAAGAGAGGACTCGACCTGATCAGAAGCTATGGCAAGCCGGCAGGGATCGGAGCTCACCGGGTGGAAAGCATCAGGGCAATTGTAGAGCATGGAATCAAACCCGATTTCTGGGTGAAAACTCTGCATACCCACGATTACTGGTCAGTACAGGTCGATGTTGAGAATAAGGACGTTCCTGAAAAAGGTTGGAGAGATAATAATTTTTGCCATAAACCTGAGGAGACTATTGCTTTTATGCACTCGCTTGAAGAACCATGGATTGCTTTTAAAACACTTGCTGCAGGCGCTATCAAGCCTGAAGAGGGATTTAAATATGCATTCGATAATGGCGCTGATTTTATTTGTGTTGGAATGTATGATTTTCAGATTGTTGAGGATGTGAATATTGCCCTGAATGTACTGGCGAACGTCAACCGTACCCGGCCGTGGAGAGGATGACAATCCATTTTGATCAGATCATGAAAGGTAAGGCATTTTACGGCATAATAATAGTTTTCAGTTTACTGGGTTTTTTTATACAACTGTCAGGATTTTCCCGTGCCGGAGGAACCATCTCCTCAGGTGATACTATATATATCCGTTATCCTGATAATCCCGTAAAGTTTATCCCCAGGAATCATGAATACCATCAGACCCTTACAATGAAGTTATTCATGTCGCAGGCTCTGTATGATGGCAAATTCAAAAGCAAGGATAACGGGAAATCAGAACTTTATCTTACCTGCGAACAGGCTCTGGATGTTATCCGCAGGATCGATAAGCTCACCCTGGGAATCCCGAAGATCATCTATCTTGTCGGGTGGCAGTATAACGGTCATGATTCCGGATATCCTGCATGGTTTAAAGGTAATGATGCAATAAAACGTCCCGGTGATAAAGATGCTCTGGAAAGCATAAAATGGCTGATGGCAGAAGCTGTGAAGTTCAATACAGTCGTCAGTCTTCACATAAATATGCTGGATGCCTATGAGGATAGCCCGCTGTGGAACGATTATGTCAGTAACGGAATCATTGCAAGGAATGCAGATGGATCTCTGCGGGCATGCGAATGGGGATACCCTGTCGATTACGCTCAGGAGTGGAAGACCGGGTTCACCAGGAAAAGGATTGACAGTCTCTATGCATTGCTTCCCCTCGATAAAGCCGGAACAATACATATAGATGCTTTTCATACATGGCCTCCAAAACCCGTTCCTGATGGGAAAGGCGGCTTCAGAATAGATCTTACACCAGGTCCGGTCAGCTTTGCAAACGGATTTACTGTAAAAGATGAAACTGAGGCTCAGAAGAACATATTCCGGTACTGGGCTTCAAAAGGAGTGGATGTAACTTCGGAAGGTGTCAGTTTCCTGAGAGAGACAGGATTTGAAGGGTATCAGCCAATGGCCTGGTGGTTCGGAGGAGAACTGAAGTATTATCTGAAGTGGCCGGCATGGTATTATTGCGGGGGACAGGATAACAGCGACTGGGGAAGACTCTTCGGAACAAGCATGCATGGCGAAGATATAGTAAAGAAGGATCCGGAACATCTATCAGGATTCTCCGGTGATTTTTGTCTCAAAACAGTGATCTGGTACTATCTGAACAGGCTGGAGCGGAAATATGCTATTGACAGAAAAGATTTCCGGGAAGCAGGGTTTACCGAAAACGTTAAGACTACTATTTCCGGCGGTCACTTTACACTCACACAGAGTGGCCGGTTATTAGCCGATGACGATAATGTATTTCTTCCTGCAGGATGGCTGCCCGGAAGAAAGATCATTGCATACAGCAAAACAGGGTATAATAACAGGACATGGGCTTTACCTGAAACATGGACTGGCGTTTTTTCAGTGAGTCTAAAAAGTGTAACAGATGCCGGATTGGCTTTTAAGGGTATCGCGGAAGTAAAAGGTGGAAGTCTAAGTCTGTCTATCGAAAAGAATGAGACAATACTTATTGAACCGGTTGTCAGTCATAATTCCGACGGTCCTGAAAAGTTCAGCAATACATGGCAATCTGCTCCTTCACAGATTCCTGATAACAACTCGGTTGATGCTCCTTTGCTTGGAAACGGAAATGTACTGGTCACTGCAGGTTACAAGAATAATGGCCTGCGGTTTTACCTTTCAAAGAATGATTTCTGGAGGCTTGTTTCACAGGCGGATAATCTGTCCGGACCACGTTCAGCAGGATATCTTGATATCAATATTGAGGATAAAAGCTTTGACGGTTTTTCATGTGATCAGCAGTTAGCCGATGCCACTACCTATATCAGGGTTTTCAATTCACATGGAGATACAATACGTGCAAAGACATGGGTTGCTGCTACCGCTAACCTTGTATTTTTCGAGATCAGCCTTGCAGGCAAACCTGTCAGGATGAATATTGCACTCGGAGCTCCACAGAACCGACAGGCTTTATTCGCGGGAGGATCCGATGGAGATATTCAATGGTATACCCGGTCTTTTTCCGACAGTGTTGATATAAAAACCAAAGTTGCAGTTGCTCTGAAGGCCCCTGCCGGTTCTGAGAATGGTATAACACTGAAACCAGGATCAAACCTTATGCTGGTACTGGGGATGGAAAGCCTCTTCTCTTCAAACGACCCTCTGAAGTATGTACTTGACAGGGTTAAGCGGATTGACCTGGCTGAGATTAAGGGACTAAGGCAGAAGCATACCGGATGGTGGAATGATTTCTGGAGCAAATCTTATGTGTTTATTGATGATTCTGTTCTGTTGAAGGCATGGTATCAGGGATTGTATACAATGGCTTCCTGTAGCCGGGACCAGAATTTCCCTCCCGGTCTTTTCGGCTGGACCACAACCGATACTCCTTCCTGGAACGGGGATTACCATCTCAATTATAATTTCCAGGCCCCGTTCTATTCTCTCTGTTCTTCCAATCATCCTGAACTCTCAGTACCTCAGGATGCTCCACTACTCGATTTTTTAGGCAGGGGAGAATGGTATGCCGGAAATGTTACCCATACCAGAGGGATCCTTTATCCTGTAGGGATAGGCCCGTCGGGCATTGAGGTAACCAGAAATTTCAAGGTAGGAGGCTATCAGAAACCGGGAGATATCGAGTGCGGGGGCCTTTTCTATGGACAGAAATCCAATGCTTCATACGGTCTGGTGAATATGGCTCAGTACTGGCGCTGTACCCGCGACACAACCTATGCAAGAAAGATCTATCCTTATGCGCTCGATGTTGTGGAATTCTGGGAGGATTATCTGAAGTATGAGAAAGGCAGATACGTGATCTATCATGATGCAATTCATGAAGGCTCAGGAGCTGATGTGAACCCTGTGCTCTCACTCGGCCTCATCAGGAATGCGTTTGATCTCATAACTGATCTGAGCTCTGCACTGAATATTAATGGGGAAAGGCAGGCACACTGGAAGGATATGATCGCGAAGCTGAGTTCATTCCCTGTCCAGAAACGAGAAGGGAAAAAAGTATTTCGTTATACTGAAAAAGGACTTGCCTGGGTCGATGGCAATGGTCTGGGGATACAGCATATTTATCCGGGTAATGCAATCACCATTGACAGTGATCCGGAGCTTCTGGCAATTGCCGGAAACACGATTGATGTTATGCAGAGATGGCATGACATGAATACAAGCAACAGTTTCTTTGTGGCAGCGATCAGGGTGGGTTATGATCCGGTGAAGGTGTTAAGGGAACTTCACGTTTATGCTCTGAATACGAAGCCAAACGGTTTTCAGAAAGATAACCCGCATGGAATTGAGAACAGTTGCACGGTGACCAATGCTCTGAATGAAATGTTCTGCATGAGCGCGGGTAACGTATTACGGATCTTCGCGGATTTTCCCCGGGACATAAATGCGGAATTCAGGGATCTGAGGGCATGGGGAGCTTTTCTTGTGTCAGCGGAGCTTCATGACGGGATTATTTCAGGGGTGAGGGTATTCAGTGAAAAAGGTCTGCCATGCACAATAATTAATCCCTGGCCGGGAAAGCACGTCCGTTTGATAAGAAACGGAATACCTTCCGGGGAAGTTTCAGGAGAACGCATTACATTTTCAACATTGAAAGGCGAACAGACAGAGCTCGTTCAAATGTGAACAACGATCGTTCCGTCAATCAGCCATCGTACTGTTATTTAAGTAAAATTTTATTTGCAATGGAGAATCACCGGGTAAGAGAACTGACACGACGTGAGGTTATAAAGATTGGCGCGGGAGCCGTTGTCGGTACTATACTGACTGATCATGTTACGGATAAGCTTGTAACGGAGCCGGGTATATCACCTGTTCCCGGATGGGAAAATGCTTACAGGAATATCCGTGGATTCAATTATCAGCCAAGCTATGAAGCAACAGGTTACAGTATCTGGCGCCAGTTCAGTCCCGGGAAATTTGAAACCGAATTGGGATTAGGAAAAAAATACTTTCCAGGCATCAATACTGTGCGTTACTGGCTTTCTTTCGATGCATTTGCTGTAGGTCCTGATGCTTTTGCAGCTCATTTTGAAGATGCCTTATCCATCGCTCATAGCCTTGGGTTAAAGGTCATTCCAGCATTGTTCAACAACTGGCACAGTGTGCCTGGCTTCGGTGGCATAGCAGAAGAAATGTTAAATTACTGGTTTATCAGTTACGGCAAAAGGGGAGAGGCCGAAAACTATGTATTCAGGCCCTATCTTGAAAAAATAGTAGGAGGCCATGCTTCTGATGATCGCATTCTTTGCTGGGATCTGTGCAATGAACCTCACAATAATGTGAAGTGGCAGCTGGTGTCTGAATGGCTCGCACATACATACAAATTATGTAAAGACCTTGGCGCCAGGCAGCCGGTAAGCGTGAGTATCCAGGGGGGCATGTCACAGCTTCAGGAGGTCAACGCGATAAGTGATCTTTTCCTGATACATCCATATTTTGCAAAGACGGAAATTCTTAATGATACCGTTGAATTTGCAAGATCGAATAGCAAAGGCGTTCTCGCAACTGAATGCTGCTGGGGATCATTGTCGGATGAAGAACGGGTAAAAATGGTCATCTCCGATTGCAGCAAGCTTGCCGAAGCCGGTATAGGTTTCATGCCTCATGCTCTTCATGAAAGCCTGGTCGGCGATCTTCACCGTCCTCAGTTTGGAGTCATAAGCTCCGCAAGCTCCATGCATTTTATAACCATGGATGGAGCTCTTCGTCCCGGACATGAAGCTTTTAACCGGTTCTGATAAATTTAATCTTCAGAAGTTCCTTTATTTCAGCACAAAACTTGCCGGTGAATATGGTTTCAGGTCCAGCGATAGTATTCCTGAAATAATATTTACCGGTTCTCCAAGTTTTTCACCCCGCAGATTCACCGGTTGAGCTATTGTAAATCCTGCTCCTGCAGGAAGTGTTATCTGCAATCCGCCATGATTGCCGGATTGTTCCCAGACTCTCAATATGGTTCCTTCTCCGTCAGGGTTTGGACCAAATGCTGTTAAGGCAACTCCTTTTCTTGAAAGAGTAATTCCCGATTGTTGTGCAGGTAGCCTTCCGTTTCTGACTTTGGAACCGGATACCTGGAGCGGGACCCGGGTTTCAATTCCGGGGGTGTACAGGCTGCTTTCAGTGTTGAAGTGATCAAAAGCCCAGATAGTAACTCTGGCGCTCATCCGTTGGCCTGAACCAATCCACGACGGGAAATTTGTCCGCCAGTGATTATTATACAGATTCAGGTAAATATGCGGTTTTTCAGGCAAGTATTTCTTATCGAACTTATATTCCCCGGGTTCTCCTATACTGACCAGAGGTACATCAGGGGAACACAAGCCTATTCCTTCGCCAGTACTGCCATCATAAACAGCTATTCCGTTATTTACCCACCAGAGATGGTAGTTGGCGTTATCAGTGATCATGTCTTTTGCAGGATCCACATCAGCGCCTAATCTTCCCAGTCGGTATACCGGATCTTCAATTTTAAACGGCAGGCAGATCCATGCAGCCTCAGGCCAGGTATCGGGCAACTTCTGCCAGCTTACTTCAAGATCAGCAACCGGCCTCATTCCTGAGAGTGTGAGGGTCATGGTGATTTGCTGAGACTGTCCCGGTCCGGCAAGCCTTCCTGTAAGAATTGCCTTTACATCTATCGCCGATCTTTCCAAAGTCAGTTTCATGTTTTCAGGCAAGGCTGACCGGTAAACACTGTCCTGCGGCATGTCATAAGCAGCAAAGATAAGTTTGTGAGCGTTGTACTGCGGATAGAGTGATTTACCGATCCAATCCGAGATCTGCTTATATCCGAACCGTTCGTATAAATACTGACCGAAACCTGCTTCAGCGCTGTTATCAACCAGCTCCTTGCCGGTTTTTTTGTTTATCAGGCTTATTATCCTTCCCTGGACGGGATCGATTGTTGCCCTGAAGTATGGGCTCTCAATGACTCCTGACCTCTCATCAGCTTTCATCTCCGGTATTGCAGCGTTTTCCATTGACATTTTGTATGTTCTGTACCCCATTGGAGGTATATCCCTGACTACAATTCTGGACATTGGCTGTTTATCTTCAATTGCAGGATATTCATGAGATACAGGGAGGGCAGGGCCGCCGTCGACAGGCTTGATTGAAACAAAATCGTTACCAAAAAGCAGGCGGGTATCAACATCTATTTCCCCGTCCCTGCTCCATGGCAAGGGATTATATACAACTATTCTGTTTCCTTCAACATTTACATTATCAGCAAGAGCTGCCACTGCATCTTCATATGGTTTCTCGACAAGATATCTTACGTTCCCCGCATACCCTGCATGGTCATTCCACGATCTTTCCATGAGCCTGTATTGAGGAGGCAGGCCTTTTTCCCAGAGATCCTGCCAGTCGTTGCCGTAAGGTACTTTGAGATAGTGCTGATTGGCTAAGCCCCATGTATGTTCGCTGTACAGCAAACTCTGCTCATAGGCATCAGCTATCACGTTCCTGATGTCGGGTCTGTATATTCCCCATATCTTTTCGAGACTTGACAATTCATCGAGTCCACCTATTTCAGGTCTGACATTCAATGCCGTCCTGGTGGCCTCGGGCATACTCATTGTCCCATGTATCCAAACATCGCCAATATCGGTACGTATAACCGGAAGCTTACTGAGGTCCTCTTTAAGTATCATTGCAGCAAAGTCATCCATCCTGCCTACTTTAGCCTTGATACCCTGTCTGGCATAGAAATCAAGGTCCTTTGCGACTGTTTCCGGATCGGGAGGACCCTGGTTATCTCCGGTCATATTAATGTAGATCCAGGTTTTGTATGGCCAGTTTTCAGGAGGAAGAGGATCGCTGCCATAGCCATTATTATAAAGGGTAAGCAACCTTGATCCGTCAGGTCCTTCCCACCAGAACATAGGAGGAAGCCCCAGGGTGATATTGACAACAGGCCCGCCCATATGATAAAACTTAATGCCTGCGTTTGTAAATAAAGTAGGGATGAACCACGATTCTCCCGGGACATCGCTCATTTTGGCGCTTACAGAGAGTGGTTGTCCGTATTTTCTTGCCAGAGAGGCTGAAATATTCAGTCCTCTCACAAGGTCCTCAATATCCGAAGTCTCAGTATGCATGGTAAAAGGGAAGGCATGTATGGCCAGATTCCCATCGCGGATGGCCTGTTCTATTTTGTTCTTTCTTTCAGGAATCTGTCCTTCCCAGAGAATCTGCTTCATCGGCCATCCTGAGAGTGTCCAGACAAACTGTTTCTCCTTCGGCTGAGCGCTGTTTTTATCAATTGCTTCAAGTACCTTATCGGCCATTGCTGTCCGGTAGTCATGCAATACCTGCCGGACAGTCTCCGAATAACCTATGTCGAAATGAGTCTTATACACTATGATCACATTTTCAACCCGTGAGGTTTTTTTCCCCTTTTCTGATTTTTCCTTTTTTTCTCCGGGTAAGGTTGAGTCATGATTGTAGTTCTGTGCATTTAAAATCATTCCTTCAGCCAGCGTTATCACCAGCAATAGTGATGTAAAAACTTTTTTGCTCATGTTCTTGAGATTAGGTTCCGGTAATTATGTTCTAATATTCAGGGAGACTTTTCTGATTTATCTGATGGCCTCCACTTTACCTCCTGGGGTTACTTTTACTGTTTTTGTTTCACCTGCCATTATTTCCAATCCGGGCCATTTCATAAATGCTGTATATCCAAGAGGTTTGACAGACTGAGCTTTTGTTTCGGCAAAGACAGAGACCTTAGCAGGGAATAATGTCAGGTTTTTTATCCGGAGAATTACTCCTGAGTTATTTCTTTCAACCTGGGTAACTTCAACATGATCGAATACATACATTTCGTTCTTGTCAGTGTTCAGGTATATTCCTGGAATTTCCATAGCCATGAGCATTCCGTTAAGTTCATTCCAGACGTTGGAAGTGTTTCTTGACAAGGTGCCGACTCCGTTCTTACCCTCTGCATCAGATATCTGGATTCGTTCCATTGAGCATCCATAATAATTTGTTTTGGTGTTCTTTTCCCATGAATCTCTTGTCCCGGTGCTTACTGAGGGACGCCCCGGAGTTTCCACTACTTCTGTGTGGGCATGCTGGATATCGCGGATCAGATCGGCATATTTTCTTTCTCCCGTTGCCCTGTAAAGTTTAAACAGGTAATCACCGGAGGCGCAGCAAATGCCGGGAGCCGCGTGTTTATTCTGGGTGCTGGCAAAGACAGCGCCAGCCGCATTTACTCCGAGTTTTCCAAGATCGCTGTTAGGAGGAAATGCATAATCGTAGGACAATGTCCACGTTGAGGCCAGTGCAGCAGTTACCCTGGCTTTGACCAGCCATGAAGTATCGCCTGTTGCCCAGTAAAGCGCCATCATCGATTCAAGGAATCCACCTGCCGATTCCGAGTCAGCATCCTGGCTGATATCCCCGCAATGGCCGGAGGTGAGACCAAGACCAGCAACATCCCTGTTATAGTAAAAATCTGCAATCTCTATGGCAGTTCTGAGGAATTCAGGTTCATTGAAATATTTCGACGCGAGAGCCAGACCTGCCGGAACAATTGCTGCTGCAGTTGAATTGTAAATAACAATTTCTCCGTTCTCAGGATCCACATACTGCCCTGATTCTCCATTCTTTTTCCATGTTTCCGTAAATGCTCCGGCCAGTTTTTTTGCAGCAGTTTCCCATGAGGGTTTGATCAAAGCTGCATTCCCCTGTTCCTTTAAAAGCATGAATTGCTTGCAGAACCAGAGAAGTGCATCTGCATTTTTCCTTACCATGGCAACTTTTACATTGGGATGCGCTGTCATCAGTTCTTTCGGGATTTCTCTCTTTAATTCTGTTTTTACATCTCCATCACAGAAGAAACCATAAAAATATCCGCTTTTACCCTGCATCCGGTCAACGACAAAATCAATGGTGCTTGCCGCACGGGCGAGATGAATACTATCGTTGCAATACAGTATCGGAAAGGTATTCATCATTCCACCTACCCATCCAAGCTGAAATACTTTCTTGTATCCGAAAAAATTCTCAAAAACATCCATGGAATAAAGTTTATAATCGGCATCTTCATACCATCTGTAGTTCTCTGTCTGCCATGTGGAATATTTCAGGATGGCGCTCATCGGGGTTATATTTCGCGGATGATTTTCTCCTGTGAAAGCCTTGCGCACATCCATAAATTTTTCCAGGAAAAACGGGATATTTTCCGAAGGGAAGGAGTAAAGCATAAACCTGATCACTACCTCATCTCCTTCATTCCATGTTGCTGCAGTATCTCCACTGTCGAAAAAGCCTCCGAACCCGGGTATCTGTTTTCTTACGGCAGGTGCAGTTAGTGAGAATGAAGCGGCAGTCCGGTCTGTATTCTCCTCGATAGTCATTCCTGAGTTTCCGAATCTTGTTTTCTGATCAGTAAGCAGAATGAATCCCCTCTTCCTGGAGGGTGAAAAAAAAGTCATAGCTGGTGTGGATGCATTGCTGGTGGACAATTCGATTTTCGATGGATCTTCTTTATTCACAGCAAGCCGTGGATCATCGGAAAAAGCAAGCGGGGAGTTGCGGTTATAATACATGTCTGCCGGGTAAACAGGCATATAGCCTCCGTATATTGTCCTGAAACGGTTTCCGTTATATACAATCGCAGGTATCATAACGTAATTTTTTGTGCTCCAGCCGGCAAAATCAAATGTCACTGCAACAGCGGAGTTTTTGAGGACACCTTTTTCCAGGGTGAATCTGGCCTCAGCTCTCACCGAACCATCATTTGAAGGCTGGTTTTGTTTAAGTTCGCATTTCCAGACCGAGTTTCCGATCTTCAGCCTTCCCTGTGCACCTGCAGCCAGAGGAACACTTAGCTTCTGGAGAAGGCAGTTAGTACCGTTATATTGCCATACCTGCAATAATAACTTCCCTTCAAGTTCTTTGAGAGTATTATTTACATCAGTCAGCGGATCAAAACCGGCAGCTTTTATCAGGCAGCCTGAAGCAATTAACAGGCAGATCAGGACATTGTAGATTTTTTTCATGATGTTAATGTATCGACAGATATAAATTAGTTAAGATTGAAATAATCAGGATTTAAATATTTTGATCAGTTAAGAATTTTCAGTTGTCCGGCTAGATTTATTTGCACCCTGACTGTTTTTCCGGCTCCAACATCGACCTTTGGCCACCCCATAAATGCGTTTAAAGGAAGCGGTGTCTTCGACTGTGCAGATTTTTCGGCAAACACAGATACTCTGGCATCATAAGGAGTTGGATTTGTGATCCTAACGGTGAGGCCTGCGTTATCGCGTGTTATCACTTCAGCTTCTACATGATCCATTACCAGTAAAGTACTGTCATCGGTGTGCAGATAAATGCCCGGATTCTCAAGACAGGTAAGAGCTGCCAGGACTTCCCACGACATGTTGGAATCTTCATACGCGACAGATCCCATGTTCCTACCTTCCCAGTCAGACAGTTGCACTCTCTCTGTTACAAAACCACTTTCCTTCCGCAAGGGATTATAAGGCGCTCCGACATATTGAACTACGTTATGTGACTGGTCCTTATACATTTCTGCATACCTTGCATCTCCGGTTGCGCGGAATAGTTTAAGCAGCATATCTCCTGAGAGAATATAGTACCCAGGTGCGCTGTGGTTATTCTGGGAACTTGCAAAGATGCTTCCTGCGGCATGTGTTCCGGCCTTATCCATGGCGGATCCGGAAGGGAATTTGTAATCATACGACACCATCCAAGTGGAAAGCATGTGAGTGGCAAATTTTGCCCGGTCGATCCATTCCTGTTTCCCTGTAACCTGATACAGTATCATGCATGATTCTACCATATCCCACGGAGCTTCACTATCGGGCGATTGCAGGATCTCGGAAGCGCCGCCACCCGCATAACCTTTCAGGAAATCGCATTTGAAATACATTTTTGCTGAAGCTTCGGCAACTTCAAGGTATTCGGGTTTATTGAAATATACTGAGGCGAGAGCCAGAGCTGATCCTGCGGCACAACCTGCCGTAGAGCCATTGATGTCCATTTTGCCGTTGTCAGCATCTATGAACTGGCCGAACTGACCATAGTCATGCCATACTTTCAGAAGACCATCAGCACAGGTTCGCAGCGATTTCTCCCATTCAGGCTTAATCATATTTTCATGTCCTCCCTTTTTTAACAGATCAAAGGTCTGCAGACTGAAATAAAGGATATCCATGCTCCTGCGTGTCATTGATATGCTTCTGCGGATATCCATTTTCCCGTGAGGATCCCCAAAAATCTCTCCGTCGCGGTTGGCGCAATAATACAATCCGGTTTTCCCCTGGGAATTGACTAGAACATAATCCAAGGAGAGGCTTATTCTGCGCAAACGTTCAGGCGTTTCGGCAATGTTAGGCGGAATTAAGGATAACGGAACTGCACTCCAGCCTATCTGATGGCTGTATGGGTTTTTGTCTCCGGGACGATTGCAATAATAGGACATCTTAGTTCCTTCGAACCATTTGTGTGCATTATGATGTTCAAGGATCACGTTGGCAGCAGCGCTATACGGGGTTACACAGCTATATGTGTTCTTTCCGGAAAGCACTTTCCGGACACTGAATACCTTGGCGTAAAATGCAGTTATGTCCACAGCGCTGAACCTGTATATTTTAAACCGGAGAGACACATTGTCATCTTTTTCCCAATCAGCAGCCTGGTCTCCGCTTTTATCTCGCCCGCACATTACATATCTTTCGCGGCGAACTCCCGGCGCTGTTACAATAAAAGACATTTGTTTATTGTTTTTATCCGGCCCTGCATCCTCTTCTACAAAGAGTCCGTTGTTGCCAAAACGGCTGCATTGATCCGTCAGCACTATGAAACCATAGCCCTTCTTCTGGTTGAAAAAGCTAAGCATCGGAGTTGCCATGTTTCCGGAGTTCATCTCCACTTTCGCGTAACTTCCGTCAGGATTTAAATGAGGAATATTAGTGACCGTAACCGGCATATCTATCGGTCTGTCCTTTTCCTCATGAATGTACGGAGGATAGCCCAGAGGAAGGATACGGAAACGATTGCCTCCGTATAAAACAGCCGGTACCAGAACGTAGTTGTCAACGCTCCAGTTGGAAAATTTAAACTCCACAGCTGTTCCAGCACTGGGTAGACTGCCTTTTTGCAACCTGAAAGTAGCTGTCAGATCTATGGCATCATCGTTGCCGGCTTTGGTTTCTGAAATCTCGCATTTCCAGTCAGATTTGGCGATCTGAATATTTCCGGATCTTCCTGGCAGAACAGGAACTGAGTGCTTTTCTTTTATGCTGGTACCTTCATATTGCCAGATCTGAAAAGATACAGTGCCATCAATTTCCCTGAGCAGATTTTTGAGGTCAGCTTGGGCTTCATTGATTTTTGGCTGTGCTGTTCCTGATATTCCAGCTAAAAAAAGAATCAGGAGGAGATATATTGTTTTTTTCATTTTTGAAATCATTTTATAACACTAACGAACAGGTATTTTTCTAATGATAGACAGCAAATTCATATATCGATTGACTGGCGCCGTTGTCGGGTCCGTTATAATACAACCTGATCCAGCGGGTCCTGACAGAAGGGAACCGGATTGTCTCTGTTCTTAGAGTCTCATTGTTCGTTGAATATACAGTATTCCAAACTTCTCCGTCAGCTGAAACCTGGATAAAGAATGATCTGGTAGTAAAGCCCCAGTCGTAAGATAATTCGATGCGTGAAACAGGCTGGATTTTTCCCAGGTCAACCGCGATCCATTGAAGATTGCCTTTTTCAGATATCCAGTTTGTACTGCGGTTTCCATCAACAGCATATTCAGCCTTGCATGGAGCATTATCCCTCACCAGCATTGATGACACCTTAACTGGTTGTCCAAGGGCAAGATTGCGTCTGTTTTCTTTCTGTTCCGGTGTTAGCACTGAAAAATCACGCGGACTGTGAACATCTCCGGCAGGCGTTTTGAGTAGTACTGCCTCTGCCTGATAATCAGCTGCCACGTCAGGAACTGTGGCAGTGAATGTGAGCTTTGCAGTTCCAAAGCCGGCAACAGAAGTATGAGTGGTCTTTTCAAATATGGTTTTTCCTCCCTGTAAAAGGCGGAATCTTACATCGCCCTTCCATGATTTTTCAAGGTCGTTGAAAATTATAACAGGGAATTCTTTTGCTCTGCCTCCGGGGCATTCATCTGACCACGTATTGAGCATTATTCCAATTGGGGCAAAGGCATCGCGTACATAGGTATAGAATTCATTGTTCCAGGTCAGTTTTTCCACATCGAGCCATTCGTCGGTTGTCTGGCCATCCGGACGTGAATATCCAAGTCCGCAGAAATGCATTACAGCGGCAGCTTTCCTGTGGGCACGGAATTGTTCTGTTATTGCGGCCATGTACCGGGCATAGAGAACACGTCTCTGGGAAGTTGTTGCTGACGGATCCATCAGATAGTCAAACACAGGTTTTGAGAGGGTGGTTGGAGAACCGTCGCGGTTTAACCAGATAGATCCATACTCATTGATAATTATCGGATTGTTACGGGCAAGCTTTTCGTTTGCAAATGGTTGCGCGATAAGCAGACCCTCCTTGGTTCCGGTGTCCCTGGCCATGTCAGGCAGCCGGAAAGGCTGGTCAGGTCCGAATACAAAATGATATGGATGACATTCATCGGCATCGGTAGCTTTGTCTGGGTCTCCCCATCCGTTTTGCCATGGGCGGTCAGAATGATCAAGCGTACGAACCTGCCTGATTGCTTTCCCGGTTTCAGGAGAATAGGTTTCGTTGCAGGCATCCCAGATTACCACTGAAGGGTGGTTCCATCGCTCTTCCATCCATTCACGAAACTCAGGTACCAGAACCTCTGCTTTGTATCTTGTGGATTCTCCCCACCATATCGGATATTCATCCTGTATTAGGAATCCTTCCTCATCAGCAATCCGGTACCATAACTCAGGTGCAAAGCCTATGCAAAGCCGGAAACAATTCCAATGTACATCGTGGAATCTTCTGTAAAGAAGACGGATCCATTCATCATTCCATGGTTTGTTACCTCTAAGGGAATCTTCAAAAAATCGCAGAAGGGTGACATTTGTTCCTCGCATGAAATATTGCCTACCATTTAAAACAGCATGTCCTGTTGAGGCATCGAAGTTGAAGGAGCGCATGCCAAAACGTGTGATAAAGTTATCAGCCGTGCTGCTTACTTCAAGCTCATACAGAAATGGATCTTCCGGAGACCAGAGGTGACATCCGCTGATGGGGATTGTTTTGTTTCCGGTTTGTTCAGTAACGGAAGGGTTTGGTGAAAGTGTAAGGTCTGTTTCACCTGCAATTTTATGCGTCCGCGCTTCACGAACAGTGATATGCAGTTTTGTTGCAGTAGAGGAGGGTGGACATAACACCCATGAATACACTGTGACTGCTTTCTTGTTTATGTCAGGAACTGCCTGAATATTTGTAATATGAGGTAAACCTGACATGATAAGTTTAACATCGTCATATATGCCGGGAATGAATCTTCTCTTTTCGCCATCAGTGCCGGTTTCAACCATTTTTGAGACCGAATTGCGATCAGCGCCTACACGGATTATCAATTCGTTTTCCCCGGCTTTAAGCGCAGCCCTTACATCAAACAAACCTTGTGTGAAACATGGGGCATGATCACCTATAATTTTTCCGTTAAGAATTACCCTGGTACCGTACAAAGCCTTTCCTATACTCAGCTGAACAAATTCTTCCACGGGGCCATTTAGCTGAAACGTGCGACGATACCAGAATGCATCCCTTCGAGGGTCCTTTTGTGACAATGCACTCCGGTCAGATACCTTCGGCCCCGGTTCAATAAATGAAGGAGTTGCCATATCCATCAGGCCAGGGACAACTATTGAGTGAGTGAACCTCTCAGGTATTTTATCCATGCCACCCTCTTCAACCTGCCAGGTCCCGTTGAGCAACAGGATTTTTCTCTCACCACGTGGCTGGTTATCAGAGGCACCACCCATAACATTCATGGTGAGGGAAAGCGTTAACGCGCTGAAAATAATTTTATTGATTAGTTGGTTCATTGTTAGCTGGATTATTTTGTTAAAAAAACATCAATGTCCTGCTCAGTTTCAGGTATGTCTCTGATAGTGAGAATATTTGAGTTTTCATCATAGGAATATACAAGATTCTCTTTTTTCGGTGTTAATTTTTCAGGATAAATGATTCTGAGGCTATGGGTTCTCTTTGTTGGCATATTATCATAGACTCCGGCACGGTGATGGATGATAATATGTACACCTTCCCTGGTCTCATTGCATTCCAGAAGGGTTTTCGCTATCTTGCCTTCAAGGTATTTATAACTTTCGCCATCGTCTTCATAGAGTGTGAATTTTGTATTGCCTTTTGGATATACTTCCCAAAGTATATTTTCAGGGGTATAAGTTCCAATACTTTCTCTGACAGCCTGGGTTGGAATAATTGCTCCCGCTTTGACAAAGAGAGGTCCGCCTTTATTTTCCGGATAGACCGCAGGTATTTCCTGATTGCCGGAAATTCTTTTACCTGTCCAGTAGTCAATCCATTCTCCTTCAGGTAAATAAACTGTCTTATCGAAGGCTGATACAAGAAATGCGTCGCCGAACATATATTGATGATTGAATTTATCACATTTAATATCACCGGGATATATTAATTGCATAGCGCGCATTACAGGCATCGCTTTTTCCGCTGCCAGATGCGCCATTGAATAGATATATGGAATCAGTTTATAACGAAGATTAGCATAATCCCTGACCATGGCAGCCTTTTCCTCTCCCAGGAACCATGGCTCAACATACATCTGCCAGCCAAGTATTTCCGAAAGTGTCTGAAAGAACCCGTAATGGATGCCGGATGGCTGTGATATTTCCATATCAGTGGTTACATTGGAGTGACCTGAAAGACCGTGATTTATGAGCGAAATCAAAGTACCCTCACCGCCGCCGGTATCTCCTGCCCAGGTTGCTGAATAGCGTTGAATGCCGGCATAACCTCCGGCGGAGAAGATCATGGACCTTTTACCTGTATATGCCTTAAATCCAAGGCTCATTTGTTTATTATACAGCAACGGATAAAGATTATGCATTTCATAATCTTCCATTCCGTTCCTCCATTTCCGGTCGGGATGAAAACAGATCTGATTGGCTCCGTCAAGTTTAAATGCTGAGGCTCCGTCATCAATGAATTTTTTCAGATGGTCAAACCATGGAACTCCCGGCTTGTGGAGCTTGTCAAAATATACCGGTACAAAGTTGGGATCATGGATCAAATCATTTTCAAGAGAAGCGGTTTCAGTGAACTCATTTTTCTCAATGTGCCCGTTATGAAGCTGCATCTCCTCATACTCGCTTAAATCATAATCACAACATAGCCACAGACTAAGCTTAAAATGCATATTCTTCAATGCAATGTCAAATGTTCCGTAATCTCTTCCTTTGAGCCAGAAAGGGATGTCAAAGCGCTCTTTGCTCCATTCCTTGTCTAATGAAAAGTCATAATATTTCTCCATCCATCCAGGCTCCAGGCCAATAATATCACATGGGATCTGCTGCCGTCTGAATTCATACGCTTCATAAAGGACATCCCTGGCTCTGACCTGGCGCTCATCGCAAATGAATGTCAACCCATAACCCCATTTGGGAAGCAGGGTTGGTTTTCCTGTTATATCAGTGTATTTGTCAAGGATCTCAGGCATCGTTTTTCCAATGATAATAAAATAGTCGAGGATACCTTTTTCAGAAGAAAATGAGAGGCGGTTGTCAACTGTTGCACCGGCGTCAAAAGTGTGATACATTGTGGTATTGAGGAATATCCCCCATCCACGGCTGCTCATAACGAATGGTATAGGCACGTAAGATGCCACATTCATTACCACCATTTTGTTCTTATGACCCCTTTTCTGTATCTGGGTCCTTGATTCGTCCCCAAAGCCAAACAACCTGTCATCCTGGGCAAGTCCAAAGGAAAGGTTAAAACCTTGTTCTGTTCCCACTGAAGGTGGCTGGTCGTTTTGAGTCACCAGATCCCCGTTATATCCAAATACCTGAATCCTTCCATCCTTTTTATTGACAACTATCCTTGTGCTATCGGTGGCAAACTCAACAGAATTGCCTTTGGATATCTTTTTCACTTTATGGTGCCTGCACCTGGTGTTAACAATACCATACCTGACCATTCCTCCCTCAGGGAACTGATCTTTATTATTCATACGGATACGGAATACTGAAGGAGAAATAAAATCAATTCGCAGATAATTATTGTTGATCTGCAGGCAAACTGAAGAATCATTGGATTCAGAAGCGTTTTTCAGGGGATTGTTGTCAGAATTGCAGATATCTGCAGCATACGATCTGGTTGAAATGCAAAACAAACAGGTTGCTGTCAGCCAGTTAATCTTCACCATAATTTTTTTTCTATTCATTGTTAAATTGATTTTTCTGATCACTGTGTATTAGAGATTTTTATTCAGTAAGCAGCCGGTTAAGGAAAAGAAAAGCGGTTGGATTGAATTGTAACCGGTCGGTAAGTTTTACCTCACATATTCTGAAGACGCCTTTCCCATACTTTAATTCGGAAGTCGCCATGACGGTCCCTTTATCTTCTGACCAGTTTGATGCGGTACTAAGGAGAATCGGTGTCCATTCCCTGGAAATTACAGTATATCCAAGCAGTGGGTCTATTAGTTTGTCATCGCCGTTATACCAAAGTCTGAAATCGAATGGTCTGAAATCTCTGACCAGTCTGTGACCAGAAGAAGGAGAAACAAAGTAAAAGTCACTCATCCCTGTTTTGTCAATTTCAACGCTGGTGTTGGCTATTTGATATGTCCGGGCGGGAAGTTCAAGGAATACCACTTTTTTCCCTCTGCTGACCAATTCATTTATATGGTTCGATACCGCAAGATATTTTCCGAAATCATCAACAAGAATTACATCTGCTGTTTCTGTCGAGGCTGAAAGGGAGTATCCTGCCTGTTCAGCGAGTTTTCCGGCTTTTCCATCAGGATTTCCTATAACGAAAACTTTTACTTTTGCCGGAGCGGTTTTCGGGAATACTTCAAATTCAAATTCATTCTGATATTTGCTTTTATTGTGTTCATCAACAAGAGCAATCCTCAAAACATAGGTTTTTCGCGATACAGTTTCAGGAGTTTTGAATCTGATGAAGCCCTGAAACCTGGAACTGTTCACTGGAATGTTGGCATCAGACTGATTTGCAAGAAGTACTTTTCCTTCTTTTTCGATCTGGTATTTTATTTTGTACCCTGAGGGGGCTGTATTCAGATCGTTGCAGATCCATGTCTCGAAGGCAGTCACCTCGCCTGAATAAAATTTATTCCGGTCGCTTCTGAGCGATATCATCAGTGGTTCCATGGCATTCCTGTAGGCATAAAATGCTTTTTTCGGTTGCCTGTCAACATCCATTATGCTCTTCATCCAGGCAGCAGGCCACGCGTCAATGAACAGGTGAATTGCGCATGAAACCATCCTGTCGTCACGGCGAAAAGCTTCTGCCACGAATTTGGTAGCCCATGCCTGATGATCCTGACTGGCCTCAATCCAGTCATTGAGTGAATGCTGGGTGTTGTACCACATGAGATGGAATTTATTGCTCTGGGCCATGGCTATCCGCCCCGGGTTCCAGTTCTTTTCATCCTCCTTGTTCATGGGCAACCAGGATTTCGGATAATATTTTTCCATTATTTTTCTTGAATCGATACCTTCGGAGCCGAATTCACCACAACCATAGAGCCATCCCGGTTTGACTTTCTGCCAGTAGCCCTTATACAGCTGACCGAGTCCAAGACCATGTCCATTGTACCATGTATTGTAGCAATGGCTATCGGGCAGACCTGGTGATGGCGGATCATAGTCTCCTTCGCCTGATTTGATAACCCGATCTGGATCCGAAAGCAGAATGACCTGATCAAGCGCAGTAAAAATCCTGTCATACTCTTCGGCTGTATTGACAGATCTCTGAGGAAAACCGTCTGCATTAGGACCCCGTTCATTGATGTAGGTGACCATGATCGTTGAAGGATGTTTCCTGACGAGTCGTTCCATTTCCTCTCCCTGTTTGATGATTTCAGTTATCTTGTTATAACGGATTGTTCCGAAAAGCGGCAGATCGGTCTGGTTCAGGAGACCAAGCTTGTCGCAGAAATCATATACTTCAGGCTGGACCGGTCTTTGTGTGAAGCGAAGGTAATTCATGTTGCAGAGCCTGGCCATAAGTATGTCGTCCGTGAGTTGTTTCCAGTCCTTATGCATAACACTGTGCTGCTCGAATCCCATTGTATTTGCCCCGCGAAGCCTTATCATTTTTCCGTTAAGATACATCCTGCCTTTTGGAGAATTGACGGTATCCATCGTGAAGCTTCGCATTCCGAATTGCTGCTCCCTGGCATCGGTCAGATTGCCTGATATATCATAGGTCCTGACCTGCAATTGGTAAAGCCATGGTGTTTCAGGATCCCAGAGCCTGTAATTCTTCATCTTAACAGGGATCCTGATAAAATTCACTCCATATCCCATCCGGAGGATTTTGTCCTGCCAGCCTGGCGATTTTGTCATGTTCTTCACTCCGGGCGTATTTGACGCTGATGGAAGAAATTCAAGATCCTCTAACACATTTTCAGAAAAGTTCTGTCCGTAAATTGAAATGCGAAGGGTTACTCCGGTGGGATATGCATTGTAATTATTGACCTCTATCCAAATTTCAGCGACCGAATCCTGTAAAACAGGTCTGACATAAAGATCGTTTATATGAAGAGGAGCACGGGCTTCGAGATAGCAGTCCTGATATATTCCCATCCCGGCAGGGCAGTGATGCCAGCCAAGATCAGGATCATCATAGCCTGGACCGGAGGCTGCATAAATTTTGTCTCCGATGACCGGATTCCCTTTGTCGTCATTCTCAGACACTGAAACATAATCATTTTCGACCTTGACCAGAATGGTGTTTTTTCCCGGATGAGCTATTCGTGAAATCTCGAATTCGAATGGAGCAAAGAATCCTTCATGGGATCCGCAATAGGCCCCGTTGACAAAAACTGAAGCTTTGTAATCGACACCTTTGAAGCAGATGAACAATAATCCTTTGGAAAACATGTCATTATCAATATTCACATCTTTGTAATAGTAAGTAACTCCTCTGCCGATCGGCGGGCCAAAATGAGGAATGGTCACAGTCTTCCAGTTCCCTTCACCGTTGAGTGTCGCTCCGAAGTTTTTCTGGTCTTCAGGGGTCTCAATTCTCCATTTGAATTCGGTAAGCGGCAGCTGAGCCCTGGTTTGCCCGACCACTGGTGCAAGGTTTTGCATGAAAGGTTCATATCGCTTTCTTAGTTTATCAAGTTCTGCATATAATTCTTCAGGCGTGCTGATGGGCTTTTCAGCTTTGAATACTGCTTCCGGATTATTGGATACGGGAAAGTTGATCTCAGGAAGGACAGGAGGTTGAGGAGTAATCAGCAAATCTGACCTGTCGGCATATTTGCGGGACGCTATTTCGGCAAATCTATCCTGACTATGAGCCGGGATTTCCAGCACCAGGCTGGCAATTAAAGCAAAGAGCAGATGCAGTTTATTCATCTCAAAATGTTTTTCCGGGAAAAATTTAATGGTATTACTTATGTCTTAATATAAGGGAGTTCAGAAATTTAAAAGCAGCTTCATTATTAACGCGATGTCCTTCATCGTGGAAAAATAAGCTGAGATTCGACTTGTTTCCATTCATCTGATAGGCTCTCTCCACTTCGCTGAACATCATTTTAAATTCTTTTTCCGGCATTACAGATGTATTCCAGTCAGGATCAAGCAGGGATGGATCTGCCCCCGGGCAATAACAAGCATCTTTCCTGCCATACTGAAACATCACCGGTTTTGGCGCAGCGAGCGCTGCCCAGTCGCACTCCTCAAGCCAGTCACCCAGCTGACCCGAGATACCACAGTCGCAGTGAGGTGGTATCCGCATACGTTCATGGTAGTGATGCCAGGTACTCAGCACACAACCTATAACGCCCGCTCTTACACGATCATCGAGGGCCAGAAGATTCATTGCAAGATGGCCTCCGGTTGACAGGCCGCACACGGCGATCTGGTCCGGATCAATATCCGGTAAAGAAACAGCATAATCGATTGCAACAATGGCGTCCCAGGTCCATTCTCCCTGAAGCGTCCATCCCGGTTGCCGGAGGGTGTGATTCATGGTAGCTGGTTGTAATACTGCCCATCCACGCTCAGCAAAGTAAGCACAGAAATCATCCGGATGACCCGCCCTGAAGGCTCCTGAATCTGCTTCACCCCAGGTGGCCTCATGGCCGTGCAATGTAATAAGCAATGGCACGCGTCCTTTTACATTCCTTGGAACGGAAAGGAGCAGAGTGTTACTGCGGTCCTTCTGGCTTTGATATTTAACCCTTCTGAGTATAAATGACTTATATCCGATATTTTCAGTCACTTCCGCTGCCAGAGGTATTTTCCTGGGGAAACCACCATTCATCAGGAGCGCTGCCAGTCTTTCCCTGTAGTCCTTCTGCCATTTGACAAATTGGTTCTTGTTATCCGGAAACCGGGAGGTCCGGGCATTAAATTCTTCCTGAGGTTGTTCCAGTCCGGGTTGTACAGGCTCTGCGGCCAGTTCTACCGTTCCGGCTCCGGGAGCGCTGGTTTCCACGTACAAAGCATAGAGCGAATAGCCTAGTGTACCGTCCCATCCTGGTTTAAGTCTGGCTGAAACACCTGATTGACTGACAATTATCAAGGGAGCGCTTGCCTTTAATACCAGCAGGCTTTTCCCGGGTTTCAGTATATTGAATGACAATTTTCCGTGGTTGTTTAAGCTTACGGTACATCCGTCAAGAATGTTGGCCGGATGTTTTGGCTGCAGTGCAAATGGGAGAGTATCCCTCTTGTTAACCTGGATCTTTCCGCTGGTTGCGCCGGTATGATCCCCTGCTCCTTTATAGAGGATATCCGGTTGCAGGAACGTTAAGGTTGTTCCAAGAAGCAGAACCGGAAGAATGAAATGGTATTTTATCATCCCTGATCTGAATTTACTCAGTTGTTTTTCCAATTAAGCCAGGATTCCACTTTGTTATTTGTGAAATTAAAGATCGGGAAGGAAACGTATTTCAATGGCTTCATGCTTAAATATCTTTCTTGCTTAATATCTTCTGTTACTTCTGAATGTCCTGAATGTTCCGGTATGTGCCGGAATTCATATTCACAGGATGCAGATAAATGCATCATGGTTCTATATGATATATGTATACGCTGACCGGTTCCCCCTGTAATTATTTTTCCCTCTGTCCTGATATTGTAAACTGAACCGGTCCTGATATTCTCATTCAGTTACTTTGAAAGTTATCTCCTGCCTTATATCTGCCGAAGAGGCTCCGATCTGAACATGGAAAACGCCCTTTTCAATTCTGAATTCATTCCTGCTGTTCCAGAATGCCAGGTCTTTTTTACACAACTGAAATGAGACTGTTCCGGTTTCCGATTTATTCAAGGAGATTCTTTTGAAATTCCTCAGTTGTTTTTGAGGCATTTTATCGGATGATTCAGGGTATTGAAGATACAACTGAACAACTTCATCGCCATTATATTTTCCGGTATTTTTTACATTAAGGCTGACAGTAAGTGTGTCATTCTGTCCGACAGAAGGCTTATCAATACGGATATTACTGTATTCGAAGCTGGTATAGCTCAGTCCGAATCCGAACGGGTACAACGGTTTTTTGTCAAAATACATGTAGGTACGACCATTAAAGATCTCATAATCGTTAAATGGAGGAAGATCATCAGTTGATTTATAATATGTGAGAGGCAATCTTCCTGCCGGATTATAGTCTCCGAAAATCACATCGGCAATAGCATTTCCTCCCTGTTCTCCGGGATACCAGGCGTTGATAACGGCAGGCACATTCTCCTGTATCCAGTCAATTGAAAGTGAGCTTCCGGCTATGAGAACGACAATGGTTTTTGGATTGGCTTTATATATTTCTTTTATAAACTGTTGCTGGTCTTCCGGAAGATCAAGAGTGGTACGGTCGCGTCCTTCCATTTCAATTGATTTGTTGATTCCCAAAACCGCGATAGTCACATCGCAGCTTCTGGCAAGTTGTTTCTCCCGGAGGAATCTGTTGTCAGTGTTTTTCTGATTTGGGGTCGCGTTCTGCCATGGAAGGGTTTTTACCTTTACTTTACTGCCAATCTTATTTATTATTCCCTGTAGCGGGGAGACAGGCTCATTAACAGGAGTTCCGCTATAATCTCCGAATTCGCATGTGGCAGCATTGATTCCAAGGACAGCCACTGATTTTAATTTTGAAGGGTTAAGTGGAAGTATGTTTGTGTTGTTTTTCAGGAGGACAATAGCCTCTCGTGCAGTTTTTAGTGCAAGATCCTGATGTTCATGGCTTCCGATTACATCAGGCTTGATAGCTGCATATGGATTGAGAGATGGATCGTCGAATAGCCCGAGTTTAAACCTGGCTCGCAGCACATGAAATGCTGCTGCAGTGATCTCACTTTCGGTAATCTTTCCTTCCTGGTATGCTATGGAGAGGTAATCGCGGTATATGTAGCATTCATTGCAATATCCGGAACATTCAAGGTCGAGCCCGGCTTTCATTGCCATTGCAGCGGCATCCTCCCTTGTCGGGGCATATTTGTGCATATCGTACAGATGGCCCGGAGCGCCGCAGTCAGACACGATATATCCGTTGAATCCCCATTCTTTGCGGAGTATATCTGTCAGCAACCACTTGTTTGCCGTGCAGGGAATCCCATTAATAGAATTGTATGCTGTCATAATCGATTCTGCCTTCCCTTCGGTTATTAACGCCTGAAATGCAGGCAGGTAATAGGATCTCAGGGCTCTCTCAGACATTACGGCTTTGCATTCGAACCGGTTGTGCTCCTCATTATTTCCTGCAAAATGTTTTGGGGTTGAGACAACTTTAAGATAATGCGGATCATTACCCTGAAGTCCTTTCACGAATGCCACGCCTATCCGGGAGGAAAGGAAGGGATCTTCACCGTAGGTTTCCGGTGTCCGTCCCCAGCGCGGATCTCTGGCCATATTCACAGTCGGTGACCAGAAAGTAAGAAGATCGCTGTATTTTTCCGTTTGTTTCCTGCCCTGATCGAGCTCATTCCATCGCGCACGGGCTTCATCGGAAACAGCGGCAGAGACTTCCCCGATCAATACCGGATCCCAGGTGGCTGCCAGTCCGATAGCCTGGGGAAAAACAGTGAATTTCCCGGGTCTTACAACCCCATGCAACGCTTCATTCCCGTGATCGTATTTGTTAATACCAAGTCGGGGTATGGCTGGTGCAACCTCTGTCAGTAATTCAATTTTTTCGGCTATATTCATTTTCGACAGGAGGTCGTTGACACGGTTATCGACTGAAGCTTCAGGATTCTCATAGAGATCCATTACTCCGTTTTTGTTTAAATCGATCCATGCTTTTGGTTGTGCAAATGCAGATAAACACATGCCAAGTAATAAGACATTACAGAAGATTAATGTTTTCATGATTGAGAAAGAATTGTATAAAATATTATGTGATATAAGTTTGTAAATGATTGTTATAGAAATAAATTCACTTTATTGATCAGGAGGCTTAATCTCTTTTCAGCAGGACTTGTTTCCTGTATTGGGCAGGAGGCATAAAGATCAGAGAAGTAAAGACTTTTGTGAAATAATATCTGTCAGAAAAGCCGCAATGTTCAGCTATTTCATTGATACTTAATATGGAATGATGAAGCAGGTTGCAGGCATTTTCGATTCTTATTTTGGCAAGGTATTTTTGAGGTGAATGACCGGTCTGCTGTTTAAACAGCCTGGCAAAGGAATTGGTCGACATATTCATTGTTTCGGCCAGCTTTTCATTGGGAAGGTTTTTTCTGAAGTTTCTGTTTATATAACTCATTATTTCAAGAATTTTCGGATCAATTGACTGCTGATGCCAGAGATATGGGTCGAGTGATGCAACAGCTGAAAGAATGAGAGTATAGATATCTATGCTGGAGTAAAAGTCAAAATCTGTTGTACCGCATTTAAGGGTATCAATGACCCTTTGAATAATGTTTTTTTGTTCCTTCTGGATTTCTGTGGAATAAACTCCCGGAGTAATATTATCAAATGGATAGCCAAGGTTAAAATGGATAAAAAAGTGCAGAATATGCCCGTTCTGTATGGAATTTAATTCCAGATCGCTGCTGTCGATCCAGCCTCCCTCCATGATATTATTAATTGATTTGCCAAATATGTCTCCTTTAATGTCTGTAGAAAAAGGTGTATTCGGTGGAATAAGGATTATCCGGTCAGGATTTAACACAATCTGCCTGTCATAAAATACGGTGGCGCCTTCATTCAAGTTCCAGTAAAGTCGCCAGAACGGGAATAATAGTCTCTGATGTTTCCAGTGTTTGAGCCACCAGTACCTGCAGCAATGTATATCTAATTGGATTTTCTGGAAATTCTGCACAATATCAGAAGGATCGCCTGAAGGCGGTGTTTCAATATATCGCATAGCCAACTTTAATTTGTTTGAAAATTACACAAAATTTATCATTTTTCGCATTTACTTATGGTTAATGTTTGTAGTAATTTTGAAGAGATACATCATAAGTGGTCACAAGACTTCGGTCTGACGATTTGGTTGATATTTACACAGCAGGGTTGATGCATCGGCTGTTGTTTCTTAAAAAGGGAAAGCTTCATTTTATTTTTGATTTTATGTTGTCTCCATGAGGCTCCATTATTATTTATTCGATCTTTTTGATTCATGATAAGTTTGGCAGTCGTTTAATGCAGATTCTATGAATACTTCCTGAAAAACTATGAAAACGGGCAGGACAGCAAATGTTTTACATTATAATGTTTTGTCAATCAGTCTTCGATAATCCATTTACTAACCAAATATGACAAGTATGAAAAACAATTTACTCAAGGCCTTTTCAATGCGCTTTTGTCATAACAACCTGTTTATAAGAAAGACAGGTTTAATGATGTTACTGACACTAGTGTATTTGACGGGAGCTCAGGCGTTGCCGGTTTATCCGGTTGGCGATGCTCCGCAACAGAAAATCACCGGCAAGGTTACGGATGCTGTTACAGGCGAACCGGTAATCGGTGCAAACGTGATTATTTCGGGAACCACGGTAGGAGCCAATACGGATGTAAAAGGGATATATTACCTTGATACACCGAAAAAGGCAGGTGCCGTAATTGAAATATCCTTTTTGGGATACGTTACTCAGAAAATACCGTACAATGGACAGTCAACCTTGGATGTATTGCTGGTATCCGATGTAGCAAAACTTGAAGAGGTTGTGGTTGTAGGGTATGGTACCCAGAAGAGAAAGGATCTGACCGGATCGTTCGGGCAGGTTAAAAGCGATGACCTTACAAAATCTATTTCTGTAGGGTTTGACCAGGCCTTACAAGGTAAAATGGCTGGTGTACAGGTTACCAATAACAGTGGTGAACCAGGTGGCAGCAGGTCAATACGTGTCCGTGGGGTAGGATCCATCAACTCCTCCAATGAACCCCTTTATATAGTAGACGGTATTCCATATGATAATCTTAATGCGATCAATGTCAATGATATTGACAGGATAGACGTTCTGAAGGATGCTGCTGCAGCATCCATTTACGGATCCAGGGCTTCCAACGGTGTTATCCTTGTTACAACAAAGCGTGGACAGAAAGGTTTGTCGGTAAGTTTTGATGTAAAGACAGGCGTTCAGAGTGTCCCGAAGATGATTGATCTTCTGAATGGTAAACAGTTTGCAGAACTGGCTAATGAAAACCTGGTTAACGGAGGAATTCCGGCCAACCCAATGTGGTCAAATCCTTCTAAGGCTCAGAATAATGACTGGCAGAAAGCTCTGTTCCAGACCGCTTTTATGCAGGATTATAATCTCAATATCTCAAGTGGCAGTGACAAGATCACCACTATGTTTTCATTTGGTTTCCTCGATCAGGATGGTATTATCGTCGGATCAAACTACAAACGCTATACCGCCAGGTTGAATACCGATTATAATCTTTCAAAAAGATTGAAAGTCGGAATCACATTGAACGGTGCATTTGGCGAAAAGAAAAATATAGATTCAGGAGGAGATATGTCTGCAATAAACAGCGCCCTGTATATGGCTCCGACAACTCCTGTAAAGGCGCCGGTAGAGGGTTTGTTCGGATTGAATGCTGATGGTACGGTAGACACCGCCGGAGATTCATTTTATGGATATGAAGGATATACCTATCATACAAGATTTTCAAATGTCAATTACTTCCCGCAAAACGTTGCAGCTCCTGTAGGGATATATAAAAACTATCTTAAAAACAACAATAGTACGCAGCAGATACTCGCGGCTACCTATGCTGAGCTAGAGGTAATTTCAGGGTTGAAGATAAAGAGTAACCTCAGTCTCACTTATGGTCATGAATATGATGAAAGCGGCAGAAAAGCAGCACCCGATGCTCTTAACCTGATGGCACAGCTGAACACGACACCTACTTTTAATGAAGGATGGAGCATGTCGAACCAGTGGAACTGGATAAATACCATCTCCTACGCCAAAAGTTTCGGGAAACACAATATATCAGCCGTTGCTGGTATGGATGCTCTACAGAGCCATAGCAATTATGCAAGCATCAACACTACAGGAGCTCCAGCTGACCAGCAGTCAATCAGTGCTTCAGACATTGACACCAGAGTAGTTTCCGGTTATCCCAGTACTTCAGGATTGTTATCATATTTTGGAAGGGCAGCTTATGATTATGAAGGCAAGTATCTGATTTCCGGCACTATAAGAAAGGACGGTTCCTCAAACTTCGGAGACAATCATAAATATGGAACATTCTCTTCCGCTTCAGTAGGTTGGAGGATATCTCAGGAAGAATTCATGAAGTCGATTGAGTTTATTAATGACTTGAAACTAAGGGCCAGTTATGGTTCTGTCGGCAACCAGAATATTCCGGCTTTCAAATATCTGAGCACATATTCCACAGACGCAGGTACTTACCAGTATACACTTGGTCCTGGTAAAACCACTATCTCAGGGATATATCAGAATAATTTCGGAGATGCAAATATTCACTGGGAAAAATCCACCCAGATGGACTTCGGATTTGACCTGTCAGTCCTGAAAAGTAAGCTTACTTTTACAGCTGATTACTATGTTAAAAAGCTTAATGATCTTCTTGGTTATTTCCCTGTTCCGGTATACACCGGAGTTTATGGCGGAACATTGCTTAAAAACGGTTTCTCCATGGAAAACAAAGGGTTGGAACTTACTGTAAATTATCACACTCAGATTGGCGAGGTCAATTTCTCAGCAGGTGCTAACTTTGCTACCCTCGATAATAAAATTTACCAAACTTACAGATAACCAGGGTTCTTATGTAACACAGAGTATAAGTCTTACAGGCCATGACGGAAGCGCAGTTACCCAGTCCGCAGTCGGTGGCAGGATTGGCAATTTCCTGGGATATCAGACCAATGGGATCTGTCAGACAGATGCGGAAGCAGCTGCTGAACCGCTTGGCGGATTATCAGCAGGCGACAGAAAATATAAGGACCAGGATAATAACAGTCTGATTAATGCAGGCGACAGGGTTCCTCTCGGAAACGGTCTGCCCAAATATACTTTCGGGTTTAATGTTCAGGCTGAATACAAAGGATTTGATGCTTCTGTCTACTTTCACGGACAGGCAGGGGTAGATATAGCCAATATGCTTCACGGAGCCATTTATGATATGAGGTATCATAATTCAACAGGTATAGTTAACTGCTCCTCAGATCTGATGAACAGATGGACAGGCGCTGGCACATCCAATACGATGCCTCGCAACAGTTATCTGGCTCCTACGTCAAATGACTGGTTCTCAAATACATATGTTGAAAATGGCAGTTTCCTGAGAATAGATAATATTCAGATAGGTTATACGCTGAATGATGATCTGACAAAAAGAGTAGGAATCAGTCATCTGCGTGTTTATGTGGCAGCTCAGAACCTGCATACTTTCACCAAGTATTCCGGCTATGATCCTGAAGTTGGTAGTCCGGGACAGAATGTACTGCAGACCGGCGCTGATTTCGGTCGTTACCCTCTGGCAAGGATGTTTAACATCGGACTGAATTGCAAGTTCTAATTAGTGGCTATTGAATTTCTAAAATAGAGAAAGTATGAAAAAAATTAAATATATACTTTGCATGGTAGCCATGTTATTCATGGTTGCCTGCAATGATCTTTTGGAGACAACTCCAAAGAGCGGCATTGTGAGCGATGCAAGTTTCTTTAAAACTACGGCCGATTTTGATGCCTTCATAATGGGGGCTTACATAGATGTCGGAGGTAGCTTCGATGGTTACGGGATAGCTAACTGGATCAAAGTGAATCAGTTTACCTCACAGGAATCATGGGGTTCCGATCAGTTGGCAAAGCCTCTTGCTCAGTATATGACAGCTTCTAACGACCAGATAACAGGAATGTGGAAGTGCTTCTACAGTATGGCAGCCAAGGCCAATCTGGTGTTAAGCAAGTTGCCTGCTGCAAGCATTGCTGATGAAGATAAAACCCGTATTGAGGGAGAAGCTCTCTTTTTCAGAGGATTTGCTTATCTCTGCGTTGCAAGAGCCTTTGGCAATGCTCCATTGATCCTTGCTCCCTATGATATAACTCAAAACGTGGTTTCCTGCACACCTGAATCACAAATATGGGATCAGGTCGTATCAGATCTGACCGGAGCTGCACAGAAACTGCCAACACGTGCAGGCTGGAGCACAGATAATACAGGTAGGGTAACCAAAGGGACCGCTTATGCATTCCTTGCAAACGCTTATATGTATAAAGAAGACTGGGGAAGCGCTGAAACAGCTTCTAATGCACTGATCACACTAGGTGAATATGACCTTATGCCAACCGTAAGATCAGTATTCTCCCTCGCAACTCCGAATAATATTGAGTCTATCTGGGAAGTACAGTACAGGGATATCCCGAACGGTAAGATCAACTGGAGCGGCCATGAAGCCGGAAGTTGCCTTCCCGAATATACTTCTCCAAGAAATATCGGCAATGAATGGGCTCCGGCTGCCGGTTGGGGTGAACTTGTCGGCACCCGAAAACTTGCAGATTCTTTTGAACCTGGAGATGACCGCAGGGCTCAACTCATTAAAGTTCCTGGTGAAAAATACAAAGGAGAAACCATGACAGATACTCTGACTATTCCTTTTACCATTACCCAGGTTAATTCTTCGTTCCCGACCAAATACTGGTTAGGACCGACACCTCTGTCAGGAGCTGACTATCTGTTTGGAACGAATGTACCGGTCTTCCGTTATGCAGAGTTCCTGCTTAACTATTCTGAGATACTCTTCATGCAGGAGAAATATGATGATGCCTATCATAATCTGAATCTTGTGAGGAAACGTGCACTTCTTACTGAACTTCCCACGCAGACAGATCAGGCTACTTTCCTGGAACAACTCATGAATGAAAGAAGACACGAGTTAACTTTTGAACCTAACTTGTGGTACGCCTATACCAGGACAAAAACTGCTGCCAAATTCCTTCTTGATGAATATGGAATCACAATGAATACAGCATGGTATAAATATCCTATTCCACAGTCGGAAAGAGATCAGAACCCCAATCTATGCCAGAATGAAGGTTATTAAAGTAGAGGTTTTTATTTAGCGTAAATGTTCTGATAGAGGGAGGGGATGTTTAACCCCCTCCCTCTTATTTTTTTGATACTGATATTCTTTGCCTGCATTACAGGTGGTTGATTAATTGTTTATATTCAAAACCTGATTAATATTTTCATACCTTAACTTGTTCTATGAGTTATCCTCATACCTGCATATTGACTTGTATTCTCGGGACCTGCATTTTTCTGTCATGTCAGACTCATTCCCGGAATAACCTTGCCATACAGGATTCAAAATCCTTATTTGAGGTTATCCCCGCGGAACAGACAGGCATTATGTTTGAAAATAAGCTTGTTCCCGACTACGACATGAATGCCATGGAGTATAACTATTTCTATAACGGGGGAGGTGTTGCTGCGGCAGATTTCAATAATGACGGGCTAACTGATCTTTATTTTACGGGAAATCAGGTTTCAGGACGGTTATATCTGAACAAGGGAAATCTAAGGTTCGAAGATGTGACTGAAAAGGCAGGACTTCAGACCAGAAACTGGGCTACTGGGGCCACCGTAGCTGATATCAATTCCGATGGATTACCTGATATATTTATATCCTTTGCCGGTTACAGGGATCCGTCAAGAAGAAAGCACATGTTATTCATCAATAAAGGAACTGATGGATCGGGCATTCCTGTATTTCAGGAAGAAGCCGGGAAATATGGTCTGGCAGATACGAGCTACACAACCCAGACCTGTTTTTTTGATTTTGATAAGGATGGCGACCTTGATGCTGTCATGATCAATCATGTACAGGATAAAACAAATCCCAATTATCCCAAACCTAAAACAAACGATATTCATGCGCCCGAATGCCCGAAACTTTACAGAAATGATAATGGCCATTTCACCGATGTGTCAGTTTTGGCCGGGTTGACTGAAAAAGGCTATGGACTGGGAATATGCATCAGCGATATTAACCAGGATGGCTGGCCGGATATTTATATAACAGACGACTTCAGCTACGACGATGCTCTTTACATAAACAATGGCAACGGGACTTTTACCGAGAGCCTGAAAAAATATATTCAGCATACTTCGAGGTTTTCAATGGGATGCGATATTGCCGATTACAACAACGATTCCTATCCGGATATCCTCACCCTGGATATGCTGCCGGATTCAAACAGACGACAGAAAATGATGAATACTGCCATGAATAACGACAGGTTCAACTATTCACTGTCACTGGGCTATACTCCGCAGTATCCGAGGAATATGCTTCAGCTTAATAATGGTCCGGGCCCTGCAGGTCAATACTCCTTTTCAGAGATAGGTCAGCTGGCAGGCATATCCATGACTGACTGGAGCTGGAGCCCGCTTTTTGCAGACTTCGATAATGATGGTTTCAAAGACCTTTTTGTCTCCAACGGAATCCCGCTGGATATTACAGATAATGATTTCATTGCCTTTCGTACCGATGCTATCCGTAATTCCGGCGATTATGCCACGCTTAAGAAAATAGTTCTGGGCAAGCTGGGCACGCTGAAACCGGTGAAGAAAGCCAACTTCCTGTTTAAAAATCTGGGAAACCTGAAATTTGCCGATAAATCACAGGAATGGGGGATGAACAGGAATGGTTTCCACAATGGAGCAGTATACGTGGATCTGGATAATGACGGAGATCTGGATCTTGTTACCAATGATCTGAATGACCATCCTTCGGTCTATCTTAACAGATGTGAGAAGATTTTTAAGAACAATTATCTGAGACTTAAGCTCACCGGCCCCTATTCGGTCGGGGCAAAGATCAGTATAAGTAGCAGAAGCGGCAACCAGTACCTTGAACATACCCAGGTAAGAGGGTTTCAATCATCACAGGATCCTGTGGAACATTTTGGTCTTGGCCGGGATACCCTGGTTAACACTCTTAAAATTGTCTGGCTTGACGGGAAAATCCTGACGCTGGATAATGTCAAAGTGAACCAGCTCATAACTGTGGATTACAAAGACGCATCATACGAAGGCACCGTGTCCGGACACAGTAGAGGTAAAGCTGAATTTAAAGATGCTTCACCTGTTACCGGAACCATAAATACTTTCACTGATATTACCTCATCCCGCGGTATTAATTTTATACATACGGAGGATCCTTTTGAAGATTTTGATTACGAGCCGATGTTACCACACAGGTATTCACAGGAAGGCCCCAGAATGTCTGTTTGTGACGTGGACCATAACGGTCTGGACGACCTTTGGATAGGCGGTCCTGAGGACATTAACGGGAAACTGTTTTTGCAGCAACCTGACGGGACTTTTATTTCACGGAATATGCCGGATCCGGTTTTCGAGGATGCCGCCGGTATTTTTCTGGATGCAAATGGCGATCATTTCCCGGATTTATATGTTGTCAGCGGAGGCAGTGAGTTCAAACGCAATACTGCATCCTATCAGGATCGTCTTTATCTGAATGACGGGAGAGGAAATTTTATCCGCGATGTTGACGCATTGCCAAAAGAAGGAACGAGTGGCTCCTGCGTGACTGCCTGCGATTTCAATAAAGACGGCGCTGTTGATCTTTTCGTAGGAGGCAGAGTGATCCCCGGAATCTATCCGCTACCTCCGCGATCGTTTATCCTTCAGAATGACGGTAAAGGTAAATTTCAGGATGTTACTGAAACAGTGTGTCCTGAACTTAAAAATATCGGACTCGTTACTTCTGCTATCTGGTCGGATTTTGACAATGACGGCTGGACTGACCTTATTGTTGCAGGTGAATGGATGCCGGTGGAGTTTTTCAGGAATTACCATGGCAGGTTGAAACGTCTGACTGGAAATCATGATCCGGACAAGTCTTCCGGCTGGTGGTATTGTCTTGCGGAAGGCGATTTCGACAACGATGGAGATATGGATTATATCGCCGGAAATCTTGGCCTGAATAATAAATATAATGTTTCCGCTCAGACACCTCTGTCAATCTATACAAAGGACTTTGACGGGAACGGTTCAATTGAATCCATCATGACTTATTATCTGAATGGGAAAGAATGTCTCCTGGCAGACAGAGATTTGCTCCTTCTTGAAATGCCATCATTGCAAAGCAGATTCAATACTTATGAAAAATATGCAGAGGCTGATTTCAGTTCAATATTCACCAGGGAAGCTGTAAAGGATGCGCAGAAGCTGAGTGTAACTGAGTTCGCATCAGTATTCATAGAAAACAAAGGAGGGGATAAATTTGTTATGAAGGAACTTCCTGTGGAAGCGCAGTTTTCTGTCATTCAGTCTGTTCATGTAGGTGATTTTGATAAGGACGGGAACCTTGATGCCGTGATTGTTGGTAACTATTATAGTTCTGATTTTAATACCGGAAGATATGATGCTTCACATGGACTTTTTCTTAAAGGGAATGGTAAAGGTGGATTTTATCCGGTACCGTCGTCATTGAGCGGATTTGAAGTGAACGGAGATGCAAGGTCGACGGCAGCTATTAAAATCAGGAACAGTCACTGCCTGATAACCGCAGTCAATTCAGGTAAATTGCAATGCTTTAAGCTGAACAGGTTTTGAAGGTAAGTTATAAGGGAAATGTAATATATTCATGTTATGAAGTTTAGGATAATCGTATCGTTTTTTCTGACATGCGCGGTTCTTTTTCAGAGTTGTCATGTAGGGGGTTATAAACCACCCAGAAATGCTCTGTTTACAATCCTCCATCCTTCAGATTGCGGTATAGAATTTCGCAACGATGTAACCGACGATTCTCTTTTCAATGAGGCCAGCTACAGAAATTTTTACAATGGGGGAGGAGTAGCTGCCGGCGATCTGAATAATGACGGATTGCCTGAGGTCTTCCTGACTGCCAATCAGGGGAAGAACAAATTGTTCCTGAATAAAGGCAACTTTCATTTTGAAGATATTACAGATAAAGCCGGAATAGTAAAAAAACAAAAATGGAGCAACGGAGTAACCATGGCTGACGTGAATGGTGACGGATTGCTTGATATTTACGTATGTGCAGCTGGTCATACAACAGATGATACGAGAAGGAACGAATTGTATATCAATCAGGGTAATATGACCTTTAAAGAGGAAGCAGACAAATACCATCTTGCTGATGAAGGAGGTGTTCATACTCAGGCTGCATTTTTTGATTATGACAAGGACGGAGATCTTGACGCTTTTCTTTTAGGTAACGATTGTTCCGTATCAAGCGCGGGCTACCCCGAAGCTTCGATGAGGAAATTCAGAAATAAGATATCCGGAGATAAATTACTCAGGAATGATAACGGCATATTCATTGATGTGACTGATTCAGCCGGTATTTATGGTGCTCCATATGCTTTTGGGCTGGGGATCATGGTCTCGGACCTGAACGGAGATAACTGGCCCGACATTTATATCAGTAATGATTTTTATGAAAAGGATTATGTCTATATAAATCAGAAGAACGGGAAATTTCTGGAAGTAAGTGATTCCTATCTTGGTCATATGCCTCTTGCCAGCATGGGTGGCGATATTGCTGATATCAATAACGACGGTCTTCAGGATATCTTCACAACCGACATGCTGCCGGAGGATGACTACCGTCTGAAGAAGAATACCCGTTTTGACGGATATGATACATACGTTAAAAGGTCCAGACTGGGTTACCATAATCAACTGTCAAGCAATATGCTTCAGCTAAACAACGGGGATAATACTTTCAGTGAGATCGCTCAGTATGCAGGAGTAAATGCCACTGACTGGAGCTTTGGGGCAATGATCTTTGACATGGATAATGATGGATGGAAGGATATACTTGCTTGTAACGGCATGTATCTGGATGTTACGGATCAGGATTATTACGATTTTCTGGATAAAATCGGAATGGCTTATATTATGAACAGGGAGTCTTTATCCGATTATCAGTTACTCAAAAAAATGTCAGTATCTTCTCCACTGGTCAATTATGCTCTGCTGAATAACCATGATCTTACCTTCAGAAATTGTGCCAGGGAACTTGGCCTTGGAGAGCCCAGTTACAGCAGTTCTTCAGTGTATGCGGATCTGGATGATGATGGTGATCAGGATCTTGTTATCAATAACCTCAATAGTGAGTGTTTTGTATACAGGAATAATGCATCAGAGAAGAACAGGAAGAATTATATCAGGGTCAGGTTTGTCGGGAAAGGGTTGAATACCAATGGAATTGGTGCAACTGTCGAAATATTTGCAGGTGGAATGATGCAGACTATGGAAAATTTCCCGACCAGAGGTTTCCAGTCGTGTGTTGAGCCCTTGCTTACTTTCGGTCTTGACACCCTGACAAAAGTCGATTCATTGATCGTCAACTGGCCGGACGACAGGTCCCAGCATCTGAAAAACCTGAAAGCCGATACGGAGTTGATACTGAAGCAGAAAGATGCGGATCGCGATTTCTGTATCCTGACTGTTAAAGGTTCTCCTTCATTTAAGAATGTCACGGCCAGCATTATTTCAGGAAATCCGGTACATAAGGAAAATAATTATGTCGATTTCAACAGGGAACTTCTGATGCCGCATCTGATCTCCACTGAAGGACCTAAGATAGCGGTAGCGGATATCAATGGCGACGGGTTGGAAGATTTTGTAATTGGATCAGCAAAGCATGATACCACGAAGGTCTTCATTCAGACGCCAGATGGTAAATTCAGGCAGATAAAACATCAGCCAGATCTGGAGCGTGATAAAGAATTTGAAGATGCCGGATTAGCATTCCTTGATGCCGATTTTGACGGAGATCAGGATCTGGTTATCGCCAGCGGAGGTAATCTCGATAAGATCGGAAGCAGACTGCTGCAACCCCGTCTCTACCTTAACAACGGTAAAGGTATTTTTACAAGGGATGACAGGCGGATGCCTGTTTTAAGCATGAACGCATCACGCGTAAAAATACTTGACTTCAATAATGATGGTGATCAGGATATCTTTATCGGAGGAAGAAGCATTCCTGGCCAGTATGGCGCCGCTCCCATGAGCTGTATTTTAAAGAACGATCAGGGTTATTTCAGAGATGTGACAGATGAAGTGGCGTCTGAATTGAAGAATATTGGCATGGTCACCGACGCAGTCTGGGCCGATATAGACAATGACAACAAAAATGAACTGGTACTGGTCGGAGAATGGATGCCGGTTACCGTATTTAAGAACGAAAATGGTCATTTGAATCCCGACCCGGTTTTAAACAAAGAGTTTGCTCATACTAATGGCTGGTGGAATTGCATTAAGGTCGTCGATATCAATAAAGATAATAAGCCCGATCTGATAGCAGGAAATCTCGGATTAAATACCAAGATCAGAGCAGATACTCTTCACCCTACCAGATTATATCTGAACGATTTTGACAATAACGGCATACCTGAATGTATCTTAACCTTCTATAAAAATGATGGGAAAAGTTATCCCTATTATCTGAAAAGCGATATAGTATCTCAGATCCCGACACTTAAAAAGAAATTTTCTAAACATACCGACTACGCCGGCAAGACTATAGATGAAATATTCGATAAGGTTCAGCTGGAATCGGCAACAGTTAAAGTTGCCTGCCAATTCAGGAGTTGTATGTTCATGAACAGGGGTAATAGCAGGTTTGAGATGATTCCTTTACCGGAGGAAGCACAGTTTTCTCCAGTATATGCTATTCTTGTGGATGATTTCGATAATGATGGGCTTAATGATATTCTGCTGGCTGGCAATTTATTCGGTCTGAAGCCGGAACTGGGAAGATATGATGCTTGCTATGGTGACTTTTTCAAAGGACTTCCTGACAATAAGTTTAAGTATGAAGGACCTGCTGAATCAGGTTTCTTTTACAGGGGAGAAGCCAGGGATCTCGTTGGTATTCAAAACAGATCTCTCGGAAAACTGATACTGCTCGGCAGAAATAATGACTCTCTGCTTATATTTGAGAACTCGGGAAGGAAGCCCTGACTGCCAGATGAGGAATCAGAATAACCGGATACTGATCTCTGAAAACCTGGGCGCCAGATAAATAATATCGTAAACCTGCCATTCTCCCGGCTTTTTGCATGCATTGACAAGCGGGATGACCTGTTTATATATTGACCCGGCCTGCCCATTGGTGTAAACCGGTTTACCTCCATCTCCTATCTTTGGATCAGTTAAATTCAAATTCTACCTCCGGTCGGTTCTGCCTGTCTCTCCATATCATTTTAAGATTTTTGCTTTCAGGAATAAACCGGATAAGTATCGTATTTGAAAACTGGTTCAGGTCTATATCGGGAACATTTGATTTTCCTCCTTCAGGGTCCACTGTCCGGTACTCTTTGCCATTTACAAACAGGGTTATTTTTCCCTTGCCTGAAAAATCAAGAAAAGTTTGCTGGGTCGGATCAGGCAATCCACCTGTTACCTCCTTCAGCTTTCTGGGTCTTCCGGGTCTTAGTTCATAGAAGATTATAACCTCTTTGCAGTCATCAGGGAGGGTGAGTTCTCCGCCGGCTGTTTTTGTTTTTTCCCATCTGAACCCTTCAGCCAGTCCCTGGTTGCTGAATCGTTCGCTGGTCTCCCCGGGGTCACCTTTGGATATGATATTATCAATAAGCTCTTTGCCCGGGTTGGTAATTATTCTTAAACTTTCAGGATATCCGTTACTCTTTTGGGAACCGAAAACTACCTTATCTCCGTCAAAAAGGCTATGGGAGAATCTGACATTAAGGTTTGCCAGCAGCTGAGCCCAATAGATCATTGCTTTCGGATAGTTATCAGAGGGAAGCGGAATCTGGGTTATTATGAGTTTCCCTTTTCCCAGCTCAAAAGACATCATCCCTGATGCATGAAGACGCGGTCCGTTGTGGAGAAGGTGGGTTACGACCGGCATTCTTAACCATTCTGAATTAGCGCCAAGAGTATAGAATTCACGCCAGCAGCTTTCCGATTCGCTTTCAAGAAGGGAAATACCTGATGATGAGGACATGAGCCAGTCGCACATCTTCCGGTTCTGATTGGTGGTTGGGGTATAATGTGCCTTATCAAGCCAGTAAGTTTCCTGATTGCTTATTCCGTTGAGCAATCCGGTCCGGGTGTTCCTGATCAGATTATACTGAGGCCCGAGGTTTACAGGCTTTATATCAGTATTCCACTCATTTGCGATTTTTACAAGCATGGCGCTGTCAAGATTGTGGATGATCACTGTCGAACCATTTATTACTTTATTATAGAGCTTTTGGGAAATGGCGTTGTCAAGCAGATTCTTTCCTGATGCAAGTATTACACGGGTATTTTCATCTTTGCCCGGAGTTACCCCGAGTTTTTCAACGGCTTTGACATCATCGCTGTCGGTAATGGTGATATTGTCTGAAACCATTGCCGGAGACCATGATGAAAGATAGGACAGTACCAGCTGAACCATCCTGCCTGCAACAGGATGGGTATCCATTTTATCGCAAAGTCTCAACTGCGACACAACTGCTATACCGTTTCCTGTGCGGGTTTCAAACAATGGGGTCCAGTTTAATCCGCCGCTTCCGAAATCGCCGAACCCTGAATCAAGCAAAATGGTGGTATTCCCTGAAGATGGCTTGAGATATGGTTTTACCACAACCCACGAGTCGGAATTGCTCTTTCCGTATGGATCATTGCCCCAATAATTGAAATCATTATCAGAAAACTGGTTCATCAGCGGATGATCATACGCCCTTATAAAACATCTTTCGGATGGTTTTGACTGGATAGACAGTTCCGGCAGGGCACAGTTTTCCTGTTCCATAATGAATACTCTGCCACCTTTCACGATGAATTCGTTCAAAATCCTGTTCTGAGTTGTTCCGGCTTGCAGACTGTTTTTTTCGACGATCAGAAGGTTTACTTTCTGCCTGAGGATGGTATCAAGATCCTTAACATACCTGAAACTGACTCCATGGGAAGCCAGGATGTTTTTCATGCTTCCCGGTCCATATACCAGGCAACTGTTTACCTTCCATTGCCGGTTCTTTTCACCTGACGGGATTATCCCTATTTTCCTTGAAACAGAGTCGACAACCGTTGAGCCTTGATGAAATACAGAGGAGATCAATAGTTCACTGGTTCCAACTTTTTTTTGTGCAGGTATGATGAAAGTTTTCCTGAATGTTTCTCCGGTCTTCACAGTTACGGAATGACTCTGTTCCGAAATCATATTTCCTGCCAGGAAAGTATTTATTTTAAGGATCCCGTTTATATCCTTCCCTGTATCATTTATAAGAGTTACTGTGTGAGTAATATTCTGGTCGTCATAGGTCTGATTCAGCCTTTCCCTTACATAAATTTCAAAAGGACGGTTGGCATTTTTGATTATGTTGAATCCGGCGCCAGGAAGATAACCCTTGCTCTGTGGTTCCCACCATGCAAATTCTGATCCATACGGAGCAGTTCTGAGCGGTTTGGCATAAGGCGTTGAGAAGTCACCCCATTCATGCCTGATCTCACTTGAAGAAGTTCTGTAATTATCGAGGCATGAAAGATTCCATGGGAAAAAGCATGCCACTTCATTTGATCGTCCCTGTTCAATAATATCAGCTGCTTCTTCGGCAATTGCAACGGCACATTTCCTGAATGATGAAAAGATCTCATCATTGCCCCAGACCAGGTTATCGATCGGTTGCCCGTAATGCCATTTTCCGAATTCACCGACATGAAGAGGTTTTGACTTGTCCCAGAATTCTTCACCTGTGCATTCCAGTCCGTAATGGCGGCTGATGATCTTCTGCGTGCGTTCATCCCATAAAGAGGTACTTCCATCAGAATAGGTGATCCTTGTCGGATCATTATCCTCATAGATTTTCTGGATCTCCGGACCATGTTTAATGACCTCATTGATATTCCAGCCCCAGCGCACTTCATTGCCTGTGCTCCAGAAAATTACAGAAGGATGGTTTTTATAATATTTTACATTATCCCTGGCATGGTCTTTTGCATTTTCCCAGAATTCCGGTTTGTCCATAGCCTGTGAACCACTCATGAACCATGACGATTCCAGGCAGACCATTATCCCCATTTCGTCTGCCAGATCTATCAGAAACTGGGGATGAGGGAATGTGTGCGTCCTGATATAATTCATATTAAGATCCTTCAGCATCCCAAACCACTGCCGCACATATTCCGGTCTGAAAAATCCAGCATGATCCTTGTGGCCCCATTCTCCCAGCAGATGAACAGGTTTCCCGTTGAGAATGATATTATGTCCTTCGATCCATATTTCCCTGAATCCGAAGCGTTCAGAATAAGTGTCGATATACCTGTTATTTTCCTTTAATCCTACATTCAGGTAATAGAGTTGAGGATTTTCAGGAGACCAGGGTATATAACCGCTCCATTTTTCTGTACGTCTGATTTCTTTTGCCTCACCGGGATTGATGGTCACGGTCTCATCAGTAAATGAGTGGTGTACTTTGTTATAAGTTGAGATTGAGAATTCAGGGTTCAGAGTAACTGTTTTTTTCCCTTTATTCCGGATCGTGTAGATAACAGTAATCTCATTTTTACGTGTGCTTGTTCTGATTGCAACATCATTTACTCTGACCAGAGGCCGTTCTTCCAGGAATACATCACCCCAGATACCCATCATGCAGCCCATCTGATCGGCGCCGACCTGGACAAAAGTTCTGTTGTTTTCATCTCTCTTATAATCGGTCACGAAAACAACAATCTCATTTAGTCCCGGTCTGACTGCATCTGAAATATCATGTTCTGAAGGCAGAGTACCTTCTTTCCTGTGTCCCGTTTCCTTCCCGTTAACGAAGATCCACGATTCCCTGAGGATACCGTCAAAGCGGAGAAAATATGATCTGTCCTTACGTACTTCCCCGAGTTGAAATGAGCGCCTGTACCATGCAGTATTCGTTGAGTCCCAGGCTGCAGGCATACCATAACTGTCAGATATGCGCCATTCATTCCAGAATTCCGGGCCCGGATTAAGCTCGGAGGAGCCTCTCTTCCACGAACCAGGTACAATCATAGCCTTTTCCTTCCATCCGGATGAGGGTATTTCACCTGGCTGGTTATGCTGACGTCCATTGACATATACCGGATTAAAATCCCACCAGCCGTTCAGACATTGCTGACCACGAAATTCATTCAATTGCTGAGCACTCGCAGTATGACATGTTATAAAAATGGACAATGCCAAATAGAAGATCAATATATTTTTCATCATCAGGTTATTATGTGGGTTTTGAACAAAATTTCTGAAATTATTCCGTGAAAAGTGGTGTTATTATCATCTGAGGGTAGGCTGGCAGGTATTGAATCTTACTATCCGGGCCAGATCCCGAACCTGTCTGCAATTTATTAAAGAATTATAATAATACATCCTTAACCGTACGATTTAAAATCATGAAAATCATGTCAGAGTTTCTTTGAAAACCCTGATTTTACCGTTACTCTCCGACACGGCTCAGACACTCAGTTAATTTCAGCAGAGACAGTTGTTTTTTAATTATTATTCACACGATAAACATATTCCTGTTCCGGTTATATTTTATTATTTTTACTAATGTTGTTTCATCTTTCCGCAATTTATTCCAGCCGGATTCCTGTGTTGCATAGAGGTTTGAAGGTGATTGCTTTAAGCCGGAATGAATGAATCTATTTGACAGTTATTCAGCTAATTTAGAAATTATGAAGACTTTGCCGGTTGCTTTGTTAATGCTTCTTCCAATCTTTTTTTCCGGATGTTGTAACGAAGGGATTAAAAAAGATCCCGGGAAATATGATATGAGAACCGGCCTTCATCCCGACAGACTCACAATTGCAATGTGGGATTTTTCCTGGTTATACATGCACTATAAAGGAGGAGCCTACGAAGATTATGATAAAGTAACCGGTGAACTTCTTGAGAGAGGATTCAACACTGTAAGGATTGATGCATTTCCTCTTCTTATAGGAAAACTTGAAAGGGACGATCAGGAAATTACAATAGCCGGAGATTCATTGAGGAACTGGGGACCTAGCGACAAAGACCGGAAACATATTCCTGTAGAGGAATTGATTGAATTTATGACAATTACAAAGAAAAAGGGCATCAACGTAATTTTGTCTACCTGGAATATGGGCAGTATTGAATTTCCGGATGCCATGCTGAAAAGTGACTATGTAACAAGAGAGAAATACTGGATGGCCTGGGATAAGGTGCTTGGTATTCTGGATAAGCATGGATTACTTGATAATGTCTGCTATGTTGATCTTGATCAGGAATTCCCGTTTTTCTCGCCATTCAAGAGCAGGATAGACAGTCTCGGATCGGCTGATAATGAGAAACGACCCGATGGTTTTAAATGGAATACCGCGCAAACGCTGTTTGTAAAATCACATATGCAGAGTTGTCTTGCTCATTTCCAGAAAAATTTTCCCGCTCTCCGTTTTACTTTTTCACTGACAGATTTCTGGAATGAAGTAAGGGCAATGAAAATCGCTTTGTTTGATGTACTTGAATTACATATCTGGATGGTTCAGGATGAAAGATTTGCGGCCAGGTCAACCTTTGATGACATTGTCAAGGACAGGGGCAATCATGATTACTCAGATTATATGCGAAGGGTGAACAGTTCTCTGAAAGCCATACGGCCTATGATGCTCAGGAAGATGGAGAACAGTCTTGCATTTGCGAAATCATGGTCGGAGGAGATTGCCGCTCCCTATACTACAACTGAAGCCTGGGGGCCATGGTGGCATATGGATCATAAAGATCTCGACTGGAAATGGCTTTATGACTGGTGTGAACAGAACATGGAGCTGGCTTCAGATTACGGCATCTGGGGACTTACTCCATGGAATTATTCCCATCCGTACTGGAACAACTGGAAAAATGTTGAATGGTACAGGAAGGTCAACGGAAGATTCCTGAAACATAATTGACGAGGTTTTATTTTTTGGATATTCCTTAAACTATCTGATATTTTTTGGATATGAATCGGATTATAAACAATATGGCAGCCCTTATTGTGGCTTTCCCGGTTTTAAATACCTCCTGTTCGGATCAGAAAAATTCCGAGCCTTTTTTCCCGGGAACTTACCCCGGAATTGCAGAAGGAAAAGCGACAGGGAAACAGATGGAGCTTTCCAATAACGCCATAGTAGCCGAATGGTCTGTTGAAAACAATTCGGTTGTTCTGGCAAAATTAACTGATAAGTATGATGGCAGGACTCTTGATCTCAGCGGGATCACTCTTTTTGCAATTGAGATGGAAGATGGATCCCGACTTACCAGTCAGGATTTCAGGTTGACCGCACCTCCGTCGATGGAGGTGCTGGCTTCCTCCGACAGTCTTCCAACGCGGTCGCTCAGTTTTCCCGGGAAGGAATTGTCTGCGTCCATGCTCTCCGCCGACAGAAATGTCCGTGTTCAATGGAAAGCCCAGCTTCGTGACGGCTCGAACTATATCAGACAGAATATCGCAATTGCGGTTTTGGAAAAGCCGGTAAAGATCCGGAAGGTTTTTTTGTTTGATGGTAAACTTGATGGCGCTTACTATGATGGCATGGTACTGGGATCACCGGTATCATGTGGAAATTTCTTTTTCGCGTTCGAACATCCTGTTGCCCTCAGTGATGCATTGCTGGCCCGGAACATCGGACCGGTCACAGATGCTCCGGTTGATGTTTCAGACATCATCAACGGTCCTGGCGAGTATATCATAACCTTTGAGCTGGGCAGCAGTTCAGATTACTTTAATGTAAAATCGGTTTCGCTTACTGAGAACGGTAAGCCGATAAGTAAAGATGAGCATTTACTTACAGGGGTGGGAGGAAGCAGCGAGTTTAAGCTTAAGCTGCCTGAATATAAAAGAAATGTTGAATATCAGATCAGGGCTGAACTGATAAATCCTTCAAAAGCGAACGGGAATATTCATATCTGCAGGAAGACTGATGATCTGCTCAGTTTCTATGTAAACAGAGCAGATGAACTGGTTCCGGGAAAGGTAGTATCGGAATGGTCGGTTGCAGGCGTGACCCCTGCGGGGCAGCACAGACGGGCATTCCTCTATTATCTTGAACGTGAAAGGGCTCATCCTTACAGGCAGTTCCTGCATTACAACTGCTGGTGGGATATCACAACCGATACTGCATCATATTTCACATCCGGTCAGATACTTGAGCGGATGAACGCCTGGAATGAAAAATTCATCAAACCTTATGGTGTAAGATTACAGTCATTTGTATTTGACGACGGGTGGGATAATGTCGACAGCGTCTGGTACTTTGATCCGGTGAAGTTCCCTGATGGGTTCAGACCACAGGCTGAGCTTTGCAGGAAATTCAACTCGGGAATTGGTGTATGGATGTCTCCCTTCGGAGGCTACGGATACAATAAGGAATGGCGGCTTAAGTCAGCGCCGCGGCAGGGACTGGAGACTAACGACAAGGGACTGAGCCTTGCAGGCCCGAATTATTTCAACCGGTTCCTTACCCGGGCATCCGATATGCTCGGCAATTATAAGGTAAACTACTTCAAGTTTGACGGTTTCGGGGGATCAGAACCAAAATACCTTCCCGATATGGAGGCGGGAGCAAGGCTTATCAAAAGCCTGAGACAGCTTAACCCGGATGTGTTTATAAATATTACCGTAGGTTCCTGGCCTTCTCCTTTCTGGCTCAGATATGCTGATTGCACATGGCGTGGTTCGGGCGACCTGCACATGTCGGGAAAAGGGACACGTACCAGCCGGTTCATGACCTACCGCGATGGTACCCTGTTCAGCAATATTGTAAAGAAAGCCCCGCTGTACACGCTTAACTCAATAATGACTGTTGGCATAGCCTATGCAAACATGGGACTTCCAAAAATGTGTATTAATGACAGTATTCCCGATTTTTCAGATATGGTGTGGTCTTCATTCGGTGCAGGATCGGCGCTCCAGGAGCTTTATATCAGTCATAACCGTATGAAACAGCAGAACTGGCAGATACTTGCTGAGGCTGCCCGGTGGGTGAAATCAAATGAGGATGTGTTATCAGATACTCACTGGATTGGCGGTAATCCTCTTAACCTTGAAGTGTATGGCTTTGCATCCTGGATACCACGAAAGGGAATAATAACCCTCCGGAACCCCAACGATCGTGATCAGGAATTTGCCATGTCTCTCGACCATAACCTGGAATTACCAGCCGGCTATCATGGTAAATATTCCATATCTGCAATAAAGGGAGACGCTCCATTTGCAGATAAACTTGTCTTGGGTTCGGATGAGATGCTCAACATCAGACTTAAGCCATTTCAGGTCCTTATACTTGAAATATATCCGGAATTCAGAAAATAAAACTGTAATTTGTGCACGGTTTTTGATAATGATGGCATTGAATTTCATCATTGTTTAACTGAGCAGAAGTGAAGATCCTTATAATTGAAGACGACAGGTCCCTCAGTGCATCAATACACGATTACCTGAAAATGGAGGGACATATATGCGAGGTTGCATACACCTACAATCAGGGTCTGGTGAAGTCGGGCGATAATCGTTACGATTGCATTATTGTGGATATAGGATTGCCTGATGGTAACGGGCTCGATATTATCAGGGATCTGAAGATAAATAAAATGTCAGATGGGATTCTTATTCTTTCTGCACGGAGCTCACTGGATGACAAATTAACCGGATTGAAGATCGGGGCGGATGACTATCTTACCAAACCATTTCATCTGTCAGAGCTTAGCGCCAGGATCATTTCAATTTACAGGAGGAATCATTTCTACGGGATGAATGAAATAAGCTTCAATGAGATTAAGGTAAATACTGCTGAAAACCAGGCTTATGTTAACGACATTCCTCTTAACCTGACACGGAAGGAGTATGATCTTCTGCTCTTCTTCATAACCAACCATAACAGGATAATAACCAAAGAATCAATTGTTGAGCACTTGTGGGGTGATGACGTTATACTTACCGATTCGTTCGATTTTGTATATACTCATGTTAAGAACATGAGAAAGAAGATCGTGGCTGCCGGAGGGCGGAATTATATAAAGTGCATCTACGGTTTCGGTTATAAGTTTATTGATAATTGAAACTACAGACCAAGAACACATATTATTTCCTTATTTTTTCATCTCTTGCTATGGTTGCAGGAGGTATGTTTCTCTATTTTACGATCAGGAAGGACATTAACAGGCAGATCGATACAAGCCTGGTGACTGAAAAGGATATTATCCGGGATCAGCTTGAACAGACTGACTCGATACCGAATTTTTATGCCGACTTCAAACATCAGATAGATGTGAGATTTACGGGAAGGAATACCCAGGAGTATGAAATCATTGATGATACAATAATTCATGACGACAGTACCGGGGTAGATCTTCCATACAGATACATCATTTACCAGGGATCAACACCAAGGAAGCGAGGATATTCCATCAGCATTATGCAATCAGTAGATGAGAAGATCCATCTACTCGAATCGGTCAGCGTATATACTTTTGGCCTCTTCATTTCGTTGCTGGTAATTTCACTTTTGATAAATTTTCTGATCTCAAACAGGCTCTGGCAACCCTTTTATATATCCGTAAGAAAGGCCGAACGATTCAACATTCTGTCAGACGCTACTCTTGAACTGCCCGACACCAACATTCAGGAATTTAAACAGCTTAACAGGGTGATCGAGAAGATGACCAGGAAAATGAGAAATGATTATCTGAGCCTGAAAGAGTTCAATGAAAACGCCTCACATGAGTTGCAGACACCGCTTGCAATCATCAGATCGAAGACAGAACTTCTCATGCAGAAAAAGGACATCAGGAAGGACAGCCTCGATCTTATCAAATCAATTAATGATGCAACCAATAAGCTTTTCAAGCTGAATCAGGGACTGCTGCTGATCTCAAAGATCGAAAACCAGTACTATCATGAAGTGACGAATCTCTCCCTTGTGGCTGTTATTCGCAACTGGTTTGATAATTACAGGGAAATCATGCAGTTGAAGAATATTACGATCAATTCCGAAGTCTCCTCCGAAGGTCTTGTTGAAATGAATGAGGCACTGGCAGAAGTTCTCATTTCTAACCTTCTGAGCAATGCAGTCAGGTATAATATTAGCAATGGATTTATAGAATGGCAGATTGATGACTCCAATCTCACTATAATCAATAGCGGGTTGCCCCTAAAAACAAATCCGGAATATTTGTTCAGGCGGTTTAACAAGGAGAGTGACAATCCGCAGTCTGTAGGCCTGGGGCTTTCTATAGTGAAAAAGATAACCGATAGTTACCGTATGGATATCAGGTATACCTGTCAGGAGAATATCCATCAGGTACGCATCAGATTCCGGAACACTGAGGCCTGATGATGCCCGGAGGCTCATTCCTTAAGATTTTGTTAAATATTCAACTCTTCAGATTCTCTTCAGAATCGGGTCCTACTTTTGGATATACAAACCAAATAGTTTTTAGAATATGAAAAGAATTACACTGATTTTAGCTTTTTTCATGGCAGTTTTGGCTGTAAATGCTCAGATTAGCAGAGTAGCAGTTAAAACGTCTGATCTCCCGAAGGCAATTACTGATAATGTAACAAAGAGTTATGCAGGTTATACGGTCAAGGAAGCTACCAAAGTTGTTGAGAATAATGTTGTAACATTCGATGTTGTAGTTGTAAAAGGTACAGCTACTGAAACATTGATATACGACAAGGATGGCAAGTTTTTAAGGAAAGCTGCTCCTAAGGCTGCAGCTACCGCAAAACCAGCTCAGACTCCGGCAGGCAAACCAGCACAGAATCCCGCAGGCAAGACAGCGCCGACAAAGAAATAGTCTTTGACGGTTTTATCAGAAAAGAGAGGGTGGCTCATAAGGCTGCCCTCTCTTTTTTGCATATAGTGGACTTCATTTTTTACTTTCTTCTTTCCGGGAAATAATTATCTTTATTGACCACGTAAACTAAACCGTCCTCAAGATGAAAAATAATCCCAGTATCCTGATCGTTTTGTTTGCCTGCATGCTTGCAGCGGGCTGTCATAACGATTCTCCTGCAAGGAAGATCATCAGCCTGAATGGCAGATGGCAGATAGCAGATGGCAAAAAGGATGTGATCCCGTCAAAATTTGAACGTTCAATAACAGTCCCCGGACTAGTAAACCTGGTGCGCCCTGCATTTGTTAATCCTGCTCCTCCCGTGCCTGACCGGAATACCATAAATGATAATATTGACTTGTTCTTTAATCAGAAGGACAGTCTCAGGGAGGTTTTCTGGTACAGGCGGACATTCACGGTTAAACAGCGTATTCCTGAGATCGCGCTGCTGAAAGTGCACAAGGCGATGTTCGGGACCAGGGTATACCTTAATGGTACATTTGTTGGTGAACATCTTCCCTGTTTCACACCGGGATATTTCGACCTGAAAAAAGTCCTTAAAAAGGGAGAAAATGAGCTGATCATCTCCGTAGGTGCAACCAGGACTGCCATACCTTCAGATATGCCGGATGGTTTTGATTATGAAAAGGAAAGGTATATTCCCGGAATTTTTGATAATGTTGAACTTATACTTAGCGGGGCTCCATATATCCGCAATGTGCAGGTAGCTCCGGATATAACAAGGAAGACCGCAAAAATAAAGGCGATGATTGATGCCGGTTCTGAAACATCCAGATCAAAGATCTCCTTCCTGATCAGGGAATCTTCAACAGGAAAAACAGCCGGTGAATTTATAGCTGATAATCTGACATTTGAAAAGGGAACGGCGCTGCCTGTTGAGGCTGAGGTACCTATAGCTGAATGTAGCCTGTGGTCACCGGAAAATCCTTTCCTTTATACACTTGAGGTAAAAACCTCCTCCGATTCATACAGTACAAGATTTGGAATGAGGGAATTGCATTTTGACCCTGCTACTCATACCGCGGTCCTTAACGGAAAACCATTCTTCCTCAGAGGTACTAACATAACTGTTTACCGTTTCTTTGAAGATCCCCATTGTGACAGCCTGCCCTGGGATTATAACTGGGTCCGCAGAATGCATACAAAGTTCAAGAATGATATGTATTGGAATTCATACAGAAATTGTATTGGATTTCCACCCGAGGAATGGTATAATATTGCTGATGAACAGGGATTTATGATACAAGATGAATTTCCGATATGGTATGGAGCTCCTTCATGGAATAAGTGGGTAAAGAAAATAAATCCGGATGAACTGGCAACTGAATACCGCGAATGGATGGAAGAGAGATGGAACCATCCTTCGGTAATTATCTGGGATGGAGATAACGAGACCCGGCTGGCAGAACCGTCGATTGATTCGGCTATAGCGAAGGTCAGACATCTGGATATGTCAGGAAGAAGCTGGGATAACAGCTACAGTGAAAACCGCGCTCCGGGTGATATATACGAATCCCATCCCTATCACTTCTCTGATCCGGATTTCAAGCTGAAGGATATTAAAAAGGCTGCTATTATACCGGAAGGCAATTCAATGAAAAATCCCGGAAATTATCCTGTTATTATTAATGAATATGGCTGGCTCTGGCTGAACAGGGACGGCAGCCCGACAACCCTCACCACCAGATTATATGAGAATCTTCTTGGTAAAAATTCCACCGCCGATCAGCGCTGGGATTTATATGCCAGATATACTGCCGCGGAAACAGAATTCTGGCGCTGCCATCGGAAAGCAGCAGGTGTCCTGCATTTCACTGCTCTGGGATATGCAAGATCCAACGGACAAACCTGCGACAACTGGATAGATCTTCCTGGTCTTGTATGGGAGCCTCACTTCCTCAAATACCTGCATGATGCATTTTCACCAATAGGCATTATGGCCGATTTCTGGGACGATGCCATCCCTGGAGGAACTGACAGGGAAATACCTGTCATAGCGATAAATGATCTGACGCGTGAATGGAAAGGAACAGTCAGATTCAGGATACTGGATGGGGAAAAAATTATGACTGAAAGTTCCAGTGAAATAGTCCTGCCTCCGTCAGGAAAAACTGATTGTTCATTCCATACGGGACGAGGGCTTAAAAGCGGTAACTATGTGATTGAGGTAGCTCTTGTCGATACTCCGTTCGGAACAATTAAAAGCATCAGAAACTTCAGGATCTGAGATAAAAAAATCATCCTTTTGCAGAATGAGTAGATGAAAAGATATTTCATGATTATGCTTCTGATCGTGCCGGTATTTATTACCGGATTATCCCAGGTGACTACTTCGGGAGAAAAGATCAGGATCTATAGTTCCCCGATGAACCCACGTCTTCATCCTGATGATGGCAGACGGCTTGTGAAGCCACCGGACAGCCGGACTTTCAACAACCGCATTCAGTTCATGGCGCTGCGCTCTCTTGACGGAGATTATAAGAAGTTGCTTGATAAGTATACTTTGGAACTAAAGCTTGGGAACATTATCTGGCCTTCATATCCGGTCTTATTCCGTGATGATTTGCCCCAGGTGATGTCTGAACTGAAAAAAAGAGGACTTTACCTCTTCGACCTTTGGGGGTATGTACCAGGATCAGGTCCGGGAGGCTACTGGCAGCAGTTTGTCGTTCCGGAACATGCAACTGAGATTTTCAAAAATGAGCTTGGAGATCATTGGCTGGGAATGGATAACGGGGAACAGGACGGACGATATGTCGGAGGTTATGCCGGCCAGCTTAATCCGGCAGGCGGAAGCAGGGCGGATCAGTACCTGAATTTTCAAAACCATTTTCAGGGCCTGACCGACCGCCTCGGCAACAGAATGGCTACACTGGTGTCTCTTAACTTCGGACACTATTTTCTCAAGGAGGGTCTGTATACGCTTATTGGTGCTGAGACTGCACAGGGTCTCCCGAATACACAGATCTACTACTCATTTATAAGAGGCGCAGGAAAGCAGTATGGAGTGCCATGGTTTGGAAATGCCTCTGTCTGGAACAGATGGGGCTGGAAAAACTATTCCGGGGTAAGCGATTATAATGGCGGTGAAACCAGAGGTACCAGCCTGAGCCTGCTCAAGAGGCTTATTTATACACATATAATGTATAATTGTTCGGCGGTTGGTTTTGAATCATCATTTCTTGACGGAAAGGATAAACTTAGCCCGGTAGGTAAAATTCAGCAGTCGGCAAATAAATGGGTTGAAAAAAATGGCAGTCCGGGGATCCTTTATACTCCCGTTGCAGTCATGCTCGACTTTTTCTCAGGATGGACCTTTCCCAGACATCTTTATTCAAACAATATATTCAGGGTCTGGGGGAACCTGCCGTACGAAGCCGGTGACTTCCTGACCGACAATGTTCTGGATCTACTCTATCCGGGATACCGTGATGCATCCTTCTTCCATAATGAAAAAGGATTTATTACCCCTACGCCATATGGTGATGCTGCAGATTGCATTCTCAGCGATTCACCTCTCTGGATCTTAAACCAATACCCGGTGATAATAACCGGAGGTCATTTATCGGGGGGCGACGAGATAAAAGACAAGCTTGAAAAATACGTTGAGGCAGGAGGGAAGCTGATTATAACTGCCGGCAGCCTCGAAAATATATCAGGGGGATTGGGCGGTATAAAATCAGGTACCGGAAATTATAGTTTCAGCGCTAATTCGGGAATAACCATGGCCGGGACAAAGACGACAGAGTCCTCAGCTTTTGATGCCATGGAACTGCAGTTGACTGAAAATGCAACCGTTCTGGCTTCATGTGAGAATGTTCCCTTAGCTATTGAAAAAAAGTATGGCGCCGGTAGTATAATTGTATTTGCTTCACCCTTCGGTCTGCCTTCAGTTCCGGTTTCTTTTGTTACACCAAAGGAAGATTCTGTGATGGAAACACCTTTCCCTATGCTGTCACATGTGAAAAAAATTATTGGTAATGTACTGCGGGGGACCATGATATTTGAAGCTGTAGATGGCGCCAGCCTGATAACATGCAGAAAAGGCAAAGGCGAATATACCCTTGCTGTCTGCAACAGTTCATGGAATGCAAAACCATTCACTATATCTTCTTCTGTCGGCAGGATCATAAGTGTTACCGAATTGCCACTCGACTGTTCGGAAAGAAAGGCAGTGGGATATCTGCCGGAAAGCGTAAGCCTGGATCCCGGTAGTAATTCTTCAAAAACCATCGGAGGTGGAGATATCCGGATATTTAAGGTCAGGATCGAAGAAAAAAACATTCAGGAAATTCCGTTTACCAGTCCGGTGCCAAATCCTGCAGGCAGAGGGATCGTTCTGAGGAATATCTCTTCACTTAAAGAAGAGATACTGCTTCGTCCGACATTCTTCCAGCATTTCGACCGGGTTGTTATAGACTGGAAATACCTTGCCGAAAGAGGTGAGGATGAGATAAGCAGACAGTCAGCATGGATAAAAAACCAGGGACTGAAAGTCATGGTTGACCTGTCTTCCGGGATAAACCTGTTCCCTGACCTTCGCCTCGTTGAGAATGATTCATTGGAATACCTCAGAAGCATGACCGAAATAAGTTCATTGCTGGGCAAGATGAAGATTATTGGCGCAGGAGATCTTATGATCTCTTCCCACAGGACCATAGAGAATAATTTTACAGACTCATTATTCGCTGTTTCACTGAAGAAAACGCTTAAAATAATATCTACAGAAGCATCAGGATATGGCATCAGGGTACATTTCAGACCATTACCCGGACGATTTGCATCGGACCCTGCAGACGCAATCAGTCTGGTTTCGTCAGTTAATGAACCTAACCTGTTTGTTGCCCCATCAGTTGCAACTATTGCAGCATCTTCCGGACAGGGGAAAGGGCCGGCTGATATCCTTAAAGATCCACATGTCTCAGTGATTTTTGTGGCTGCAGGGGCAAAGGATATTCTTGGCAGGATATATAGTCTGAATCTGCCTGTTGCCGATAGTGGTTCCTGCAATCAGATAAGTGAAGTTTTAAGAAATTCAGGTGACAGTATCCTTATCCTTGACGGCATTTACAATAATAAGAATGAGGAATATCTGGATGCAAAATTTACCGAAGGGCTGGAGAGGAAGAATTAAAAATAGTTGATAAATAGTAATTTGTGTTAAATCTAATACATCGAAAAATGGTTTCTGAGACCGGGCGCATTTTGAAACTGTCACTTGTTTTGCTGACTTTACTCCTGTCGTGCAGCAGGGAAAAATTCTCTCTGGGGACTGAATGGCTGAAGATCGGAATTAATGGCAAGGGTTTCATTACCTCTTTGACAGACATAAAAAATTCAGTTGATTACCTGCCTCATGGAAAAACTGATGCTATACTGACACTTTACAGGGATCCTTCGTATATTCTGCCTGTATCTGCCAGGTTCGACAGGCAGGGAGGAAAGCTTATAATCAGTTATCCAAACGGAAGCGAGGCAACTGTCAAAGTGGATACCAAAGGCGATTATATAAGGCTGGAACTTGTCAGTCTTGAACCAAGAAATGGAGTTCAGGCAATAGTGTGGGGCCCTTTTTCCACGACAATAAAAGACAAGATTGGAGAAACAATCTGTGTCGTAAGGAACAAGAACTTTGCTTTCGGCTTGCAGGCTTTGAATATCAACACGATAGAAGGCATGCCGGATGGTGATGATAACAGCGGAGGCGGAGGTGTAATAGATCCTCTTCCCGGACAATCTCTTCCTGATTCACTGAAAAGCAAAATAGGACAACCGGTAGAGGTGAATGTAAACGTAACTGGAGATATCCCTGAATACATAAGACTCTACCGGGGTAGTGCGGCAGTAGCCAAACCTTATGGCAGCGAGCTTCATCTTTTCTCAAGAGACCGGAGGCAGCCAAGGGTTATCAGAAACTGGCTCGGGAATAAAACGTATACTCAGTTTGCTGAACCTGTTGATGTTGATTTTGCCGGCAGTGCAGTAGCAATTTTTGGTTGTCCCGAACCCATGACCCTTGACTTTCTCGAGAAGATAGAACTCGGAGAAGGATTGCCCCACCCGATGCTTGATGGGGTCTGGATTAAACGGTCAAAAATATCGGGGGAAGCTTATATGCTCAACGAAGGAGATCCTGAGAAAGCATTGAAATATGCCAGAGAATGTGGATTCAGACTTGTTCATGTCGGAGATGTTTTCCAGACCTGGGGACATTTTGGTTATTCCTTGAAAAGATTTCCCGGAGGAACAAGGGAGATTGCCAATGTAGTTGCTGAGGCCAGGAAAGACAGCATTTCTATCGGGGTGCATACGCTGACAATGTTCACTCAAAAAAACGATCCATATATAACACCGGTGCCTTCAGACAGCCTCTGTAAGACAGGTAGTTCGGAACTGATGAAAGACATTGGCGCCGGAGACGAAACACTTTATATAAAAGATCCTCTTTACTTCAGGTATCTGGGGAACACTCATACTGTCAAAGTGGAGAAGGAACTGATCAATTACAGAAAAGTGTCGGATGATGAACCATGGCGGCTGGTTGGATGCCAGAGAGGCGTTTATGGTACTAAGGCTGTTAAGCATAATTCGGGTCATAAAGTGGATAAACTCACAAACGATAGTTACAGCGGATTTTACCCTGACCTTAAACTTCAGGATTCATATGCCTTACGTCTGGCACAGGTATGCAATGAGACAGGAATAGATCTCATGGATTTTGACGGTTTCGCCGGCGAATCGCCTACCGGACAGGGATCTTACGGAGCCGCAAGATTTATTGATACATGGTACAAAAATATCGACAGATACAGGCTGACTTGCGGAGCCGGGACTTTTCACTATTACTGGCATATATATGCATTCATGAACTGGGGCGAACCATGGTATAACGCTTTGAGAGAGAGTCAGGTGAATTACAGGATAGAAAATCAGCGCTTTTTTGACAGGAACTTAATGCCGGGTATGCTGGGATGGTTTACCCTTAACCCGGAATTCAGACCCGAAGAGGTGGAATGGATACAGGCCCGCAGCGCAGCATTTAATGCCGGATATCTCCTCAGAGTGGATGAAAGTATTGAACAAAATGGCTTCAGGGATCAGCTGCTTGAAGCTGTAAGGGAATGGCAGAAAGCAAGACGGTCAGGGGCATTCACTCCCGAACTGAGAGAGCTCATGAAAGATCCTAAAAAGGAGTTTCATCTTGAAAAGACCGGAGAAAAGACATGGCAGGTAAACCAGGTAAACCTTCTGAGAGGGTTTACACATAAATACCATGATGTTCAGACAGGAGAACCGCTTTCGTCTAAATTCAGTATATCCAATCCGTTCGATGAACAGCCTGTCCAGTTCTATATTACGGCGTTCGGACCATCAGGCACTGCCGGACCTGGCGTATCCCATATACAACTAAAAATTAATAACTACCAGACTCTTGATTTAAACACCGAACTGAAACCCGGCTTCAGGATATATTGCGATGGGAAAAGGATCTTCCTTTGCGATAATTACTGGAAAAAAATCAAACCGATATGGGATGGGAAAATTCCTTTACTGGATAAAGGCAGTTCGGAAATTGTAATGACATCAGATATAAGCAATTCATCATTTCCCGAACTGGCTGTTGAATTCAAGACAGTCGGACCTCCTGTTGTAATTCATGGAACCAGATAAATCCATATTTTAAAAAATCTAACATCAAAGCATATGAAAATCAGACACATTCTACTTGTATTTATTTTTATGATCTCCAGCCTTGGATCGTATGGAAAAGAATATCATGTAGCCATAACCGGCAGTGACAATAATGACGGAAGTGCAGGTTCTCCGTTCAAAACAGTAAATCATGCAGCACAGATCGCCGTTGCCGGTGATATAATTACTGTTCATGCTGGAACATACCGGGAATGGATCAATCCTGCCAGTGGCGGGGAAAGCGATTCGAAAAGGATCGTTTATCAGGCAGCAGCCGGAGAGACTGTTTACCTGAAAGGATCGGAACCGGTAAAAGGATGGAAAAAGGAAAAAGGCAAAGACGGCGTATGGAAAGTTACTCTTCCGGAAAGCTTCTTCGAAAATTATAACCCCTATCGCGATTCAATCTGGGGAGACTGGTTTTTCGGATATGGAAGGGTACATCATACGGGAGAGGTATTTCTGAACGGGAAATCTTTGTATGAGAAGGAAAAGATTGAAAAAGTGTTTGATCCTCAGCCCTTTGAAGGAACAAAGGATAAAATTGGTTCAACTTACACGTGGTATTGCGAAAGCAAAGACGGAAATACGACAATCTGGGCAAATTTCCATAAGTCAGATCCTAACAGGGAAGTTGTTGAGTTATCCGCAAGAAGGACGGTTTTTTACCCCGAAAAGCCGGGGATAAACTATCTTACAATAAGAGGATTTCATATATCTCAGGCAGCAACTCAATGGGCTGCCCCTACAGCAGAACAGATTGGAATGATATCCACCAACTGGAACAAGGGATGGATCATTGAAAATAATGTGATCAGCGATTCAAAATGCTCCGGAATAACTCTCGGAAAAGAAAGAAGCACCGGACATAACGTCTGGCTGGCCGATCAGAGCCTGGATGGTTCACTGCATTATATTGAGGTCACTTTCAGAACCTTGAGAAACGGTTGGTCTAAGGAGAAAATTGGCTCCCATATTGTAAGGAATAATGAGATTTTCAACTGCGAGCAGACAGGGATGTGCGGAAGCATGGGCGCAGCATTCTGCATCATCGAGAATAACTATATTCACGATATCTGGGCCAAAAGGCAGTTTACAGGAGCTGAGATTGCCGGAATTAAATTCCATGCGGCAATTGACACAAGAATAGAAGGAAACAGGATTAACGATGTCGGACGAGGTATATGGCTCGACTGGATGGCTCAGGGAACACGTGTTACCAGGAACCTGCTCTATAACAACGATCTTGAAGATCTTTTCATGGAGGTGGATCATGGTCCGACCATTGTAGATAACAACCTGTTTCTCTCAGAGGCAGGTGTTGTGACCCAGTCTGAAGGTGGCGCCATGATACACAATATTATCGCCGGACAGATCTGTATGTGGCCTGAACCTAACAGATATACCCCGTACCATCTTCCTCATTCCACCGAGGTTGCAGGTCTGTCGACCATTCTCTCAGGCGATTACAGATGTCTGAATAATATATTTCTTGGACTTGGACCGGATGATAATAAGCGTGATGCCAGATATCACTATGGTCTTGTCGGATTTGATAAAGCTGTCTGGACAGTCTGGATCAGTGGTAATGTTTACTTTAACAAGGCTGAACCATACGGACGGGAGGTCATCTTCTACAGGAACAGATCATTCAAACCGCAGATGGAAATAACGGCTGAAGGCAGGAATGTGTACCTGACGCTTTCAACCGATGATAAGGCTTTTGATGTTAAAACCGACCTGATCAGCACCGCTCTTCTTGGTAAGGCTAAAATGCCGAGGGAATCTTTTGAAAACGCCGATGGTACGCAAATAGTGTTCGATACCGATTATCTTGGCAAGAAACGGCCAACAAGCCAACCTGCTCCCGGTCCGTTCGCTGAACCTGCCAAAGGTGTGGTGAAGATTAAGGTTTGGTAACAAGCCGGGTGATAAATATGGAAGCCTGTCATGAAGCTCAAATTATTCATAATCCTGTTGTTTGCCCCAATTGCAATTATCCCGCAACTTAATGCCGAAGGCTATGTCCTTCAAAACAAGGCGCTGAATGTTTGTATAAGGGACAACGGATCTGTATCCGCTTTTGTGTGTGACGGGAAAAACATTGAGTTCCGTAAGGATTCATTGTATTGTGGTCCCTCGCTTTTCCTGGACGATAGCAGGCTGAATATTAAATTAAGTGGACAGGAGAACCGGAGCCTGGTATTTTCCGGCGGTAACGACAGTGTTACAGTGAATATCAGGTATTTTCTGCAGGACAGATCGCTCGCGGTGCAGATCACTCTTACGAACCGGTTAAGTAATGATTTACAGCTCTTCAGATTCATGCTGCGTTTGGGTATTAACACCGAGATGGATGTATATCCCCATTGGAATGATATCTGTTTTCCCACGATGATGAGGTGTGAAAAGAACTTTTTCTGGGGTTATCTGATGAATCCGTCTGGCTCAGTAATAACGGTATTATCTCCCGATCCGGTTGCGTCATGGAATCACAGCTATAAACCATATCAGCACAGGATATTCACCACTAATCTCGATCTGATGCATACCATGCCTCTGCCTGAAAGACATCCTCAGGATCTGTGGAAGCTGAAGGGAGGAGAAACAAAGAAGTGGACCATCTACCTGCAGCCTGTTGCTGGGGTTGATGATGTCAAGCCCCTGGCTGCAAAGGTCTGTAAAGCTGTTATTACTGACGCACCGTTATATACGGCTGGGGAGAATGACACTTTCAGAATTAAGTTGTTCGGTGACAGGAAGAAACTCAGAATGATCTCCCCTGATGGAACCACAAGAACACTTACCGGGTCAAAAAGTCTTTCTTTTGTACCGGTTAAAGGCCCTGGAGAATATAAACTTATTGCAGAAAGCAGGGAAGGCAGACAGAGCGAGTCCGTTTTTTCTGTCAGGAAACCATGGTCATGGTATATGAAAGCTGCCCGGCAGAATGCCATCGGTCAGCCGCAGAAGGCAGGATCGCATACTGAAAGCTGGTACGGACTGTTCTCCATGTTCCTCGCGGAAAAGTATTTCCCGAACAGGATACTTCTCGATCAGAGTCTGGAAAAATTCAGGGAACTATATCCGCTGATGTATGATAAGCTTGATCTTCCCAGAAAAATCATTGTTTTCGGTAATCTTGATCTTTCAGGAAGGATACAGAATACGTCATGTATGGCATCGCTTCTTGCAGATATCTATCAGGTCATGAATGACACGACCTATCTGGCCATGGCGTCGAGGATGTGCGATTTTCTTATTTCGAAACAGGATATAAGGGGAGCATTCAGGAGCGGAGGCCATGTTCATTACACATCAGTTGTTTATATAGCGAAATCGATGTTGGAGGTATGCAGATATGAAAAGCAGCTGGCTGATGGCAATAATATCTGGCAAAAAAGATATAAAAGACATTTTACAGGTGCTAAAAGGGCAGTTGATGAACTGACTGAAAGTCTCGACAATATCCAGACAGAAGGTGAGATGACTTACGAGGACGGTATGATTGCATGTTCATATACCCAGATTGCAATGATGGCTGGCCTCACTGACGATCAGAGTGAAAGAGATAAATATGTCCGGGCGGCAGAATATCTCCGGAAAGGTCACCGGTGCCTGTCTCAGCTTATTATACCCGATTCAAGAATGAATGGAGGGAGTCTGCGATACTGGGAATCACAGTATGATATCCTGAGTTTTCCCAATCTGATGAGCTCTCCTCATGGTTGGTCAGCCTGGCGTATTTACGGACTGTTTTATCTGTATCAGCAAACAGGCGATCCGGATCTGATAAACCAGGTTTTTAACGGATTGGGCAGCTGCGTTCAGCTTATCGATCCGGTAACAGGCATCCTGAGATGGGCCTTTTGTGTAGATCCGTATATCACAGGTGATCCGGGGCTGACCGGAAAAACCGGGAAACTGAGCCACGATGAGATGAGGGGAGGTGGTCTGCTCGTCAGGTCTCCCCTGGTAAGCGGGTATCTTAACAAAGGAGTACGTAGTGACAAACCAGTCGGAGAAGAGTATCTGGATATGATAAGCGGCTGGTATAAAGCTGCCCCATCGGCATGGGTCACCGGTTACTGGGAACCCGATGGAGGATGCTGTGATAATGATGTACATGAAATTTTCAAGTGCATGGAGGAAACTATTCTGACCAATGCCTTTATTGTCGAGATGAGCGAAGGCACATTGCGTTCCTATAATTGCAGGATCGGTTACTCGGGCAACAGGTTGGAGGTTTATCCGGATGAAAATATCATCAGCCATGTTCATTTCAACCTGAAACATGACTTACAGACCTGCATCCATTTTTCAGGAACTACCATTAATTCAGATATAAAAAGCGGGAAAATGGTCTGGATAAACAGACACCCGAAGGATTATCAGGCTAACTAAATACTCAATTTTTGCAATATGAAGAAAAAATGTATTTTTCTGTTACTCTTTGTTTCACTGATACATTACGGGATAACGGCCCAGACAGATGGGAAAACTGTTAGTTCCGCAAAGAGAGCTGAGATGGCTTCACCATCGGCTATGGAATGTATTGTACAACCTTATTATCGTTATCGTTCCGATGGCAATCCGGGCAGGGAACTTGTGCTCAGGTTCAATGGTCCGAAAATCAGCGGGAAAGTCAGTGTCGAAGTTAATGTGGACGGAACAAAGGAGGTTACATACTTTATTCTCAGGGATACTGCTGCATCGTATCTGACCCTGCTTCTGCCAGCCGGCAAGGGGGTGAAGGAAGAAGCCCATGCAAATGTCACTTTTATCAATGGGTCAACCAGGATTAAAAGCGCCGCGACTATTCCTCCGATGAGGCAGTGGACAGTTTATATTTACTCCCATTCGCATGTGGATATAGGTTATACCAATACACAGGAGAATGTTGAGGTGCTTCATAAGAGGAATCTTGTGGAAGGGATGAAGCTTGGGGAAGCCACAAAAGATTATCCTGCAGGATCGGCATACCGGTGGAATCCTGAAGTCACCTGGCCTCTTGAGCGTTACTGGCGAAATGCTACGGAGGAACAGCGAGATAAGGTTCTTGATGCTGTCAGGAACAGGTATCTGTGCATAGATGCAACATATCTGAATACCAACACCAGCGCCTGCAATGATGAGGAGCTGTTCCAGATGTTCCGGTTCAGCAGAGAAATTCAGAAGCTGTCAGGCATCAAAATCAATACCCTCCAGCAGGTCGATATCCCGGGAATGTCCTGGGGTATGGTACCGGTGATGGCGCAACAGGGAGTCCGGTATGTAATGAACTGGCCGAATTTTGCCAGGGCAGGCTATACTCACGAGATTGACGAGAAGCCATTCTGGTGGATAGGCCCCGATGGCAGATCGAAAGTTCTTTTTTTCCAGCCGGGAGTATATGGTAACAGCGGAAGCATGACAAAGGGAGGCGCTACCGGCCGGCCCTGGTTTGGACAACGTGATCCGGAAAAGGTTCCGCCGCTTATCAGGACCGGAAGTGCAAATGTCAATTTCCTGAAACCGCTGGGAGAAAGGGAACGTAAAGATTATCCTTACGATTATTATGTTGTATCCTGGTCATTATGGGATAACTGCCCTCTTGACGCTGATCTGTCGGATGCTGTTAAGGACTGGAACAGTAAATATGCGTTTCCGCATTTAATTATTGCCGGCGCAAGCGAAATAATGGGAATGATAGATTCAAAATATGGCGATAAACTTCCTCAGGTCAGGGGAGATTTCACAGAATACTGGACAGATGGTCTGGGTACAGCCGCAGGTCTTGTTGCAAAGGACCGGAATGCAAAGGAGGCTCTTATCCAGGCAGAAATACTATGGACTATGCTTCATCCTGGTAAGCCTGCCCCGAGGAACGATTTTAATGAAGCATGGAGGTATATAGCCCTTGGCACCGAACATACATGGTGTGCTGAAAACCCCGATGAACCATTTTTTCAGGATGCTATCTGGAAAGTGAAGCAATCATATTTCAGGGAGGCAGTTGACCGTACCGACAATATGCTGGAAAAAGCCATTGCTCCTGCCACCGACAGGTCATCCGGAGCTCTTGGTCCTGCTGAGGGGCCATCAAATGGCGGAATAGTGGTCTTTAATACTCATTCCTGGAAAACAGGAGGATTGATAACCCTGTCTAAGGCCGAGAGCCTTAAGGGTGATAAGGTTATTGATGACCAGGGCAAGGAGGTGCCCTCACAGAGGTTGTCATCAGGAGAGCTTGTATTTCTCGCAGCGCCGGTGAAGCCATTCGCATCTGATCATTACAGAGTTGTACCAGGTGTTCCTGAATTTAAAGACGGATGCTCTGTCAAAGGAACAACATTAAAAAGTAACCTTCTTGAACTTGCAGTTAATCCGTCAAATGGGAACATTTCCAGGATGATCTGGCTGAAAACGGGTAAGAATTTTGCCGATGTGAAGGTTAATGGCGGACTTAATGCTTTCAGATGGATGCCTGGAGACAGCGATAATGCAGTGGCAGATAGTGTTGTATCGGTTTCTGTTTCGGAAGCCGGTCCCCTGGTTAGTGAGCTTAATATAGTATCCAAAGGGAAAGGTTGCAGAAGCGTTACCCGAACCGTCCGGCTTATATACGACCAGCCGTGGGTAGAGATATCGGATATTGTTGATAAGCTGCCTTTACCCGCAAAGGATGGTGTGCATTTCGGATTTGGATTTGATATTCCGCAGGCTACCACAAGGATGGATATTCCCTGGGGGATTGTAAAGATAGAGAAGGACGTATGGAAGATATCCAACCGCAACTGGCTAACCATGCAGAGATGGATTGATGTTTCGAATGATCATGAAGGTGTTACCCTTTGTTCGCTTGATGCTCCTCTTGCCGAAAGCGGTTCAATGACTGCTAACCAGTCAGGTAACTGGCAGGGAGAAAGAAAACCATGGCTTACAAAGCTGGAGCCAAACGGAACTATATATTCCTGGGTAATGAATAATCACTGGTTTACCAATTTTCCTCTGACACAGGATGGCCCGGTTACATTCCGCTACAGGCTACTTCCACATGATTCATTTGACGCAGCAGCTGCAAACCGATTCGGTCTTGAACAGGCTCAGCCGCTGATCCATCTGGCTGCCGACAAGAATGCAGTGACAAACCCCCTGATTAATGTAGACGGCTCCGAAGCTGTAACTGTTTCCATAATCAAATCAACAGGAGAAGCAGGTAAAGTGATTATCCGGCTTAAATCAGTATCAGATAAGGATGAAACGGTTAAACTGTCATGGCCTGCCGGCACCCCGGGGAAATTAAGTATTTGTGATGTTGAAGAAAATCCCTCCCGCGCTGCCGGTGATGAAGTGATTGTTCCTGCAATGGGGATGCTGACTATTTTGGGTGAGTGGGAACACTGATTCTGTTCCGTAAAGCAGGTTAAATTGTTTTACCTGTCAGCAGAGAGGCTGTAAACCAGTTTTTTAAACAGTTCAGCCCCTCTGCTGTTATTGTATTTCATTATCAGTTCCTGGTGGCTCACTGGTCTTCCAAACGTAATAGTGAAAGTGGAATTCCGTTGCTTCATCATTTCCCGTGGTAAGAGGATTATTTCAAAACCGGTCCTTATATGCAGGAACTTTCTGAGGTTAGCCGTAAAATAGAACAGATTTGAATTCCGGCCGCTGATGTGTACTGGTATCACATCCCTGTTATGTTGGATTGATTTGGTAATGAATGTTTTCTGCCATTCTATGTCGGAAATCACCCCTTTTCTTCTGCGGGAGACCGTTCCTGCCGGGAAGATCAGGATTTGTTCCCCTGATGCAAACAGCTCATTGAGTTTTATAACAGTTTCCTTTGTGTTGATGCCGAAGACATTAACTCCCAACATTACCGGCTGAAGATTGGGGATATTATTTAACAGCTGGTTTGTAGGGGATTTGATTTCGGGGAAGAATCTGTATATGGTACTGTACAGGGTCAACGCATCAAATGCGCCTACCGGATGATTTGATACAAAAACAAACCTTCCGTTTTCAGGTATATTTTCCTCACCTATTACTTTTATTCCGATGTTCCAGAATTTCAGGACGCCATTTATGAACGGGACTCCCTCCCTGGACCGGTTAGTCCAGATAGCATCATTCATTTCGTCCTGATGAACGATTTTTTCAAGTAACCTGATGAGGAAAAGAGGGAGAGAGCGGATAAAACCAGAACCGCTGCTCCTGATCACTTGTTCAATATTTATTACCTTTTTCTCATCTTTCATCTGGATCCTGGTTTCCTTGTCCGACCGGGCAGGCTCTGACACATATCCCACATACCCTGGCATCCATGGAGAGTCTTGTTTTTCCAAATTCCTCGCATTGATCGTGACATTTCCAGGCATTGTAAAACTCATCCCTGTCAACCGATATATCCCATTTCAAACCGTTACCTGCATCAGCTGGGCAGGCATCGATACAGGCTGTACAGTTACCGCATCTGCTTCTGTTGACAGGATCGGACACATTGCCCGGATCATCCTTGAGAAGAATGGAGGCAAGTCTTAACCTTGGCCCGAACCTTCTGCTGATCAGCAGGTCTGTTTTACCAATCCATCCCAGCCCGGCACGTGTTGCGATCATTTTGTGGGAGATATCAGTACGCAGAGTTGTTCTGTATGCTGACTCCAGATCTTTTGTGGCAATAGTGGGGGAGACGGCAAGAGATCGGATCCCTTTTTTTTCAAGTTCAGCAACTATTGCAGTTGTAATTCTTAAAAGCTCGGAATTCGCATTTCTGTAATGATTGTAATATTCAGGTGTGGGTCCATCAGATATCTTCTCAATGATGTCATTATCAAGGCGAAGACCAATGGAAATACCATAGCCGTAATCAATGAATTCAGGGGCAAGCAGTCCGCGAAGATCGGCAAAGCCCCAGATATAATTCTCCTGTGGCAGGAGATAATTCTTAAGGACTCTCTCAATCATAATTGGAAAATTTCAATCAGGGAACTAAAGTGTTCAGCCATTTCTCAGCTAAGAGGGGCCATGTTTCGGCAGCTCTGTTTCCTTTTCTGAGCCCATAGCCGTGTCCTCCTTTCGGAAGCAGGTGCAGTTCAACAGGCAACCCGGCATTCCGGAGCGACTGAGCCATGACAATCGCACTGTTACCATACTGATCGTCAGAGGTCTGAAAGATAAACACAGGTGGCACATCCTTGCTAAGCTCCAGTTCCGGGGTGAGCGTCGACCCCTTTCCCAGATCAAGATATGCCGGATAGATAAGCATTGCAAAGTCAGGTTTGCAGGACAAACTGTCTGAATGATCTACAGGAGCATATGTTTTCACATTGAACCGGGTACTTGCCCTTGCAGAAAGACTACCTCCTGCCGAGAATCCCATCACTCCGATCCGGTCGGTCTTTATACCGTATTTCGTTGCATTCCCTCTTACCAGCCTGATGGCTCTCTGGACATCCTGGAGAGCACCCTCTTTTTTATCAGGGACACGATATTTAAGGACAAATGCCACGTAACCATTCCGGTTAAGCCATGCAGCCACCTCTGTCCCTTCCAGATCGTAGGCGAGTATAAAGTAGCCGCCACCTGGGCAGATTACTACAGCTGATCCATTGGCTTTTTCTTTCGGAGGAAGGAAAACGTCCATTGCAGGATCGGTTATTTCTGCTATCCTCTGAATATTATCTTTTTCAGCAGTACTGAATACAGGATTGGTTTTTTCCTTGATTTCTCCCGGAACTTTTCCCGGCCAGAGATGAATCAGCTCTTGCTTCTGTGAATGGGCAGGAATGATCATGGTAATTAACAGGATGATGGATAGAAGAATTTTGTTCATATTCCGGATATTTGGATTTTTAATAATGTATTTTGCAGGGAAGCTGATTAATCAAATCCGCTTCCATATTGTAAATTTACTATAAAAAACCGAATTGTCCGGCTCATTTAACTGAGGCAACGAAACCGCTTACCTTTTCTTCTAGAGAGCCCTGCCCGTCAAGGGCTTTAATGAAGGCGCTGCCGATAATGGCGCCTGATGCCCATTTGCAGGATTCATTGAAAGAGTCCCGGTCTGATACTCCAAAGCCTATCAGACCCGGAGATCTGAGCCCCAGGTCGTTTATCCTTCTGAAGTAGCTGTTGCCTGTGCTGCCAAAGTGTTTTTGCGCCCCTGTTGTGGATGATGAGGAAACAAGGTACAGGAACCCTTTGGTTATACTGTCAAGGTGTCTGATTCTTTCGTCAGGCGACTGCGGCGTGATAAGGAAGATATTATAAACACCGGCTTTTTCATATAATTCCGCATAGTCCTCAAGATAATCTTCTGCCGGCAGATCAGGAATTATGGTTCCGTCAATCCCTATGTCCTTGCATTTTCGGAGCAGTTCAGGGAAGCCATATCTGTAAAAAGGATTGATGTAACCCATGAGGATTACAGGGATGTCGGTGATCTCTCTGAGTTTCTCCAACTGGCTGAAAAGGAGATTTAAAGACATCCCGTTGCGAAGAGCGGTTTCGCTGCTCCGCTGAATCACGGGTCCGTCTGCCAGAGGATCGGAGAATGGCATTCCTACCTCAATCAGATCTGCACCAGCGCGGTCAAGTGCTTTTATAATTGCGAGCGTGTCGTTTATTTCAGGGTAACCTGCCGTGAAATAGACCGACAGAATATTATGCTTTTTGTTGCTGAATAATTTTCCGATTCGATTCATGTCTTATCAAGTAAGTAATTATAATTCAATTTTATGCGTTCATGAGCATCTATATGAATTGCTTCATGGCTTCAACATATGCCTGCATATCCTTATCACCTCTGCCGGAGACATTGACTACAACTGTTTCTTTTCCTGTGAGTTTAAGTTTTCCGAGAGCTGCCAGGGCATGGGCAGACTCCAGAGCCGGGATAATTCCTTCCAGTCTGGTAAGTTCGAAAGCAGCATTAACAGCCTCGGTATCGGTAGCATTCAGGTATTCGGCCCTGCCTGATTCTGCAAGCCATGCATGGATTGGGCCGATGCCAGGGTAATCCAGTCCGGCCGATATAGAATAGGGTTCGGTAATCTGTCCGTCTTCATTTTGCATCAGAAGAGTCTTGCTTCCATGAATTATCCCTTTTGTTCCGTTCGAGATTGTGGCTGCAGTGCGATCAGTATTGACACCGTCGCCTGCTGCTTCAACTCCTATCAGTCTCACATCCTTTCTGTTTATATAATGATAAAAGATACCAGCGGCGTTGCTTCCTCCTCCAACGCAAGCGATAATAATATCCGGATTTTCCCTGCCTTCTTTTTCCAGTAACTGTGCCTTAAGTTCCTCGCTGATGACAGACTGGAATCTGGCTACCAGGTCGGGATAAGGGTGAGGGCCAATGACAGATCCGATAATATAGAATGTATTTTCAGGGTTGCAGATCCAGTCCCTGATAGCTTCATTTGTTGCATCCTTAAGGGTTTTATTGCCACAGGTAGCCGGTACTACTTTCGCTCCGAGCATTTCCATACGCTTCACATTGGGTTCCTGCCTCTTCATATCCGTTTCTCCCATGTAGATGATGCATTCCAGTCCCATAAGTGCAGCTACAGTAGCCGTTGCCACACCATGCTGTCCTGCCCCGGTTTCTGCAATTATTCTCGATTTGCCCATTTTTTTCGCCAGAAGGATCTGCCCTATGGTGTTATTGATCTTATGCGATCCAGTATGATTCAGATCTTCCCGTTTGAGATAGATCTTAGCCCCATAGCGGTTACTGAGCCTTTCCGCAAATGTCAGGGGAGAAGGCCTGCCCGCATAATTGGTCAGGAGTCCGGTGAACTGTTTTCTGAATTCCTCAGACTCAATTATATCAAAATAAACGGCTTTCAGCGCTTCTACGTTTTCTCTTAGCATCTCGGGAATGAAGGCGCCTCCAAATTTCCCGTAATACCCCTTGTCATCTGATATGAATGTCTTTTGCATTTTATTATTTCTTAAAGTTCTCTGATTTTTTCAATGAATTTTTTCAGTTTGGTAATATCTTTTATTCCCGGTTCCTTCTCAAACCTGCTGTTGAGATCGATACCATAAAAGGAGGGATGATCAATTTCTGAAATGGATACGGCATCATCCGGACCAATGCCTCCACTGAGGAAGAAAGGTATCCTGAGGGTATAATTCTCAAGAAGCTTCCAGTTGAATTTCCTTCCCGTACCTCCGAAAGTCATACTGCTTGTATCGAACAGCAAATAATCGGCGCATGACAGGTACTCTGAACACCGGGATATGTCTTCAGCGCTTGCAAGGCCGAAGACCTTGATGACTTTAAGTCCGTGTTTCCTGACTTCGAGACATTGGGAAGGAGATTCATTCCCGTGGAGCTGGATGAAATCAAGTGAAAATTTACCGGCAGTCTGTAATATTTTCTCTGTCGTTTCATTGACGAAAACACCGGCAGCAGATATTGAGTCAGGCAATTCGGTAAAGATTGAGGCTCCGGCAAGGTCTCCGGCAAATCTTTTGGATCCGGGATAAAAAATCAGTCCTAATAAATCGGGTCCCAGGGCTGAAGCTTCCCTGATGTTTTCCCCATCCCGCAAACCGCATATTTTTATTTTCAGCTTCATTATATGCCTGATCTTATGGCGTTAATAAAACCGGTGGCTGCTTTTCCGGGATCTGCATGTTTCATGAAGTTTTCCCCGATCAGAAAAGCATCAAAACCTGATTTGTAGAGTGAGATGACATCATCGGGAGAGGAAATACCGCTTTCAGCAATTTTTATGCAATGAGAAGGAAGATACCTGAGTAAATTGGATGAGTTGTCAATATTTACCTCAAAGGATCCGAGGTTACGGTTATTTACTCCTATTATACTGATCCCGTTGCATAATTTATCAATATCCTCAGTATCATGAATCTCAAACAGTACGTCCAATCCAAGGTCAGCCGCTAACCGTGAAAGGTTCCTGACATCTTCTGATTTAAGGATGGATGCGATCAGCAGGATTGCAGATGCTCCTATAGCCCTGGCTTCAATGATCTGGTACTCATCTATTACAAAATCTTTCCTTAGCAGGGGAATGTAAGACATACATGCCGCTGCCTCAAGGTCATTATTACTTCCGCCGAAATATTCCTCATCAGTAAGAATTGAAACCGCGGCGGCTCCGGAATGTATATATCCGGGCAATACATCATCGACCTCAGCCGACAGATTAATTGCCCCTTTAGAAGGCGATTTCCGTTTGAATTCCGCTATTATAGCCGGTCGTGATGAAGTGAGGGCAGACCTGAACGAAGGTATCTTTTCATTGAAGTATTCAGATGATTCAAGTACCCTGACCGGCTTATACCTTTTTCTTATCCTGATTTCTTCCCTTTTTGTATGTGTTATTTTTTCAAGAATATTCATATTTCAGGTCTCCAGAAGTGTTTTAAGTTTTGATTTGGCATCTCCGCTTTGCAGCGATTTTTCGGCAATAGCAAAACATTCACTGAGGTTTTTCAAAGGGAAAAGCTTTTTAAGAGCGAAACCGGAATTGGCGATGACAACCGCTTTTTGAGCTTCGGTTCCCTTTCCGTCAAGGATGTTCAGGAAGATTTTCACCGATTCTTCGACGTTTTCACCACCCTTGATTGATTCCGGTGTTAATCTTTTAAAACCGATCTTTTCCGGATCAAGAAGATTCTCCTCCATGTTGGATATTAGCTTGAAATCATTGGTAAGTGAAATCTCATCATAACCATCCAGTGAATAAACGATAGTATAGTTTTTATCCGACTGCTGGTAGATATAGTTATATAGTCTGGAAGTTTCAAGGTTCCATACACCTACCAGCTGGTTTGGAGGGAAAGAGGGATTGACCATTGGTCCGAGCAGATTGAAGAATGTCTTGACGCTCAGTTCTCTTCTGATAGGAGCTACGGCCTTCATGGCAGGATGAAACAATGGGGCATGCAAAAAGCAGATACCTGCCTGTTCAAGCTGTTTTCTGAGTATATCCCTGTCGTTTGTGAATTTGTATCCAAGGTACTCGAGCACATTGCTGGAACCGCAGGCAGATGAGACACCATAATTACCGTGTTTAGCCACTTTCCCACCTGCTCCGGCAACCACAAAGGAGGAAACAGTGGAGATGTTGAAGGTATTCTTCCCGTCTCCGCCTGTGCCGCATAGATCGATAGTATTGAATTCCGAAAGATCGGTTGCATGGCATAGTTCAAGGAGCGCATCCCTGAACCCGGCAAGCTCATGCACGGTGATCATCCTCATCATGTATATTGTCAGAAAAGCGGTAACCTGTGAGCTGTTATATTCACCGCCTGCGATTTTTTTCAGCGTGTTTTTTGCTTCTTCCCTGCTTAGAGTAAGATGGGAAGTCAGCCTCTGGAGTATTTCTTTCATTGTAGTCTCGATTTGCATTATTATTTTGACAAGCCCAGCCAGTTACTGAGAATTGTCTTTCCATATTCGGTCATCACTGATTCAGGGTGGAACTGTACTCCCTTTACATCGTACATGGTATGAGAGAGAGCCATTATCATACCTTCATCGTCTCTGGCTGTCACTGTGAGGCATTCAGGCAGATGTTCTTCACTGACAACCCAGGAATGATATCTCCCGGCGCCGAATACAGCCGGCATCCCTTCGAATAAACTGTCCTTGTTTCCTGTAAGGTGAATATCTGTCCTGACCCCGTGGTATACCTTTTCAAGATTTGTAAGGGTCCCTCCGAAAATTTCGCCTATTGCCTGACAACCAAGACAGACCCCTAATATGCTTTTTGTGGACGCATACCTGTCGATCAGTTCCTTGGTTATACCAGCTTCATCAGGTATTCCGGGCCCGGGTGATATAATTATCCTGTCGTAGGCAGATACATCATCGACCGCAATGCAGTCGTTACGGTGAACATCCACCGGCCCACCTGTAAGTTCCCTGACCATATGGACAAGATTATATGTAAACGAATCGTAATTATCCAGAACCATTATTTTCATAACATAGACATTTTAGATACCGGAGGCCATTGCAATTGCAGCTTTCATCGCCCCAAGCTTGTTGTTTACTTCATTAAGTTCATTTTCTTCCACCGAGGCTGCAACTATTCCGGCTCCTGCCTGGTAGAACAATGTATTATTCCGGCTGAGAAATGACCGGATCATTATTGCATGATTAATGTCGCCGTTGAAGCCGATATAGCCAATTGCCCCTCCATAGAATCCCCTGTTCTGGTTCTCGAGCGAGTCGATTATCTCCATAGCTTTTATTTTTGGTGCACCAGACAGAGTACCTGCGGGGAAGGAGTCTCCGAACACTTTCACAGGATTGAAGCCGGCTTTGAGTTCTCCGGTCACCTCAGATACCAGATGAATGACATGGGAATAGAATTGCACATCCCTGAATGTTTTGACTGAGACATGTTCTGAATTACGGCTGAGATCATTTCTTGCCAGATCAACCAGCATGACATGTTCGGCGTTTTCTTTAATATCGTTGGCGAGGTCAATTGCTAGCTGCCGGTCGACCTCATCATTCCCTGATCTCTTAAAAGTGCCGGCTATTGGATTGATCCTGGCATTCCCGTTTTCAATTATCAGTTGCGCTTCAGGGGATGATCCGAATAGCTTATAGCCTCCATAATCGAAATAGAAAAGGTAGGGTGAAGGATTAATATTACGGAGCGCCCTGTAAACGTTGAACTCATCACCTATGAACTTCTGGCTGAACTGGCGGGAAAGGACCACCTGGAAAACATTCCCCAGGTAGCAGTGTTTCTTTCCTTCTGCCACCATTCTGATATATTCAGAATCTGTAAGGTTTGATTTCTCCTGTTCACGTGATTCGAACTGGAAGGCACCCAGGCTCCTGTTACGGAGCAGACTCATCACCTCATCAATATTGCTTTTACTCTTCTTCGGAAGGTTTTCAACAAGCACTATCCTGTTATTGAAATGATTGATGGCAACAATATACCTGTAGAGCGAATAATACATCTCAGGTATATTGTATGTTTCGTCGTTTTTCTTGCCAAGCCTGATATCGTCGAAGTACTTAACGGCATCGTATGTTGTATAGCCAAAGAGCCCGTTTGCAGCAAATATACCGGTATCGGCGGCTCCTGCAATGAGGAATGAATTGAGGAAATCGTTGAGTTTTTCAGCAATTGTATGCTTGTCTGTCACCTCCGCGGTGTCCTGACGACCGTCGGGGAAATTCATCCGGATACTGTGATTCTCCACCTTGAACTCTGCAAGAACATCAAAGCATATGTAGCTCATACTATTGTGATTGCCATGATAGTCCGAGCTTTCAAGAAGAATTGTGTTCGGAAATTTATCCCTGATCTTAAGATATATCGTTACAGGAGTGATAATATCTGCCAGCCCGGGCGGAAATGGGTGAAGTGTAGTGGCAAGTTTTAGTTTTTTCATTGTTTTGCAGTTAAATAAATGTCATAAAAAACAAAACGACCTGTCGGAGTTCCGACAGGTCGTTGTTATATTGAAAAATACAGCAGTGCTATCTCATCTCCGGTTTACCCTGATTAAGTTGCACCACCACCAAATGTTAACAAATACTCTCATAATTGTTGTTTCCTGAGTGCAAAGAAAAGGAAAAAATCATAACTCCAAACAAAAACTGATATATTTTTGTCGTTAGTGGAAACAGATCCGTCCGGATGAAAGCAGCTGATCAGGTTTGTACGATAATGTAATTTCATGTATCTGAGAGATCCGCAATCAGACAAAACATCCCGTATCGCCTGGCATTGTTGTGTCTGCCGGAGGTCAGTCAAATTTCAGGTTCGCCGGGATGATCATTCTACTATCTCGGCGTGATCAAAATTGTCAGAGCGATATTGTACTCTTCCTGTCCTTACCTTTTTTGCACCCTTGCTGCCGAAAAAGCCCCATCCTCCGCTACCGATAAGAAATCCCAGCGCATATAGTCCTCCGTTATTATTCTGGGCAAACATGGTAATTTCCTTGTTGAAGAGCATCCCGATAAAATCGAATGGTGCAATAAAACCATGCCATAATCCCCCGAAAAAGCCGTATTTATGACCTTTCAGACATTCATCAACCACTTCGTTATGAGCACATCCGGCAAGGATAAAAAAGGCTGCGATAACGACGACCGGTATCAGCAGTTTGTTGATTTTCATCGGTTTCATTGACTTATTGAATTAGATTAAACTTGTCGTTTCAGAATAGTTCCATTTCAACTGCTTTTCCTGAGTATTTTTTCTCATGATCCAGCAGCCATTTTTTCCTTGCCAATCCTCCTCCATATCCGGTCAGCCGACCGTCTGATCCTATTACACGATGACAGGGTATCACTATGGCTATCCTGTTCATTCCGTTTGCATTGGCTACTGCCCTGACTGAGCCTGGACTTCCTAGAGCTGAGGCCTGTTCCTGGTATGACCTGGTCTTTCCGAATGGAATTTTCAGCAATTCTTTCCATACCGACTGTTGAAATTCAGTTCCAGGTGTGACCAATGGTACAGTGAATACTTTTCTCTGTCCTTCAAAATATTCCGATAGTTCCTTCCTTATGAGTTCAAGATGTTCACTATTACCCTCCACTATTGCCTCACCCATAATCCGCACAAGATCCTTCTGCTCCCTTGCTGCTCTTTTTCTGTCATTGAATTCGAGGAGGCACAGGCCATCATTTGTTGCACCAGCTATAATTTCGCCTATCGGAGATTGAATAGCGACAGTCATTATCATTGCCCGGAGAAGTATTTTCTGATATGATTCTTTTAAACTGGCAGGAAAATAGTTATTTTTTGGATTTTCCGGAAGCGGATTTTATGAATTTTGCGTATCTGAATCTTATCGCGGACCAGTCCTTATCGAAAGAAACAATCCTGATTCCCTGAAATCCGGCGTCTTTCAGGAGTTCCCAGCCATGATCCCTGTCAATATCCGTATTAACTTTTCCGGAGGTTTTTTTTGGAAAACAGAACCAGAGCACTCCGTCACACATCAGGTTGTGAAGGGCAACAGGAGTAAATAATTCAACTTCTTCCCTGTTCTTCGCAAAGATCATAATGAAATCATAAGGGAATCTGGGGTCGATCTCCCGGTCAATCGCAAGCCCGGCAGATTCATCATTAAATGCCTTAATGGCAGATTCTTCCGCGTTAATTACAGCAATTCTGTTATTCCCTTTATGATTGAGCTTCTCAAGCAATTTTCCCATAATTTTCCCAGAATAAACCTCCAAATGTAACAATAAAATATCTTCATTATCAAATGCTCTGATACTTAACAATTAAGGATATCAACAATCTTCACTTCAAAACGGTGATCCATTAAAAAATAAAAAAAACCGCAAATCTGAACCAAAAGCTTTTATCTTTGTCAAATCAAAAATGGGGTGCCTTAATACTACGGGCTGAGATCATACCCTTATACCTGATCCGGATAATGCCGGCGGAGGGAACAAAGAGTATCTTTTATATCAGCTTTTTATAATCACCTCATTTTGTGAGATATAAATCTAATATTTATCTGTCATGAAAAGAGTATTATTTGCGTTGATGATCCAATCCTTCCTGATCCATGCATTATTTGCAGCAGGAGATACAGGATCGGTAGTAAGGGGAAAGGTGACAGACACTTCGGGGAAAGCGCTTGCCGGCGCTTCAGTTACAGTTTCAGATTCATTCATCGGAACATATACCTCGCCGGACGGGACATTTAATATTCCGGGTCTGAAAACAGGTGATTACACAGTTGTCTGTTCGTTTATCGGATATGAACCCGATACAAAAAAGTTGCATATTGATGGTGATGTAACGATCGTTTTCACACTCAGGGAAAAGCCATATATCACGGATGATGTTCTTGTAAGCGCTATGAGAGCAGGAGATCGGACTCCTCTGGCATTTTCCTCTGTCGGGAAAGATGAGTTAAAGAAGCAGAATGCAGGGTATGATATGCCTTTCCTTCTTGGTCTTACTCCTTCATTCGTTGAAACATCAGAAGCAGGTAATGGTATTGGTTATACAAGTATGAGAGTGAGGGGGACAGATGGGAACAGGATTAATGTAACTATCGACGGGATACCTCTCAATGATGCAGAATCCCAGCAGGTATTCTGGGTTGATCTGCCCGATCTGGCTTCTTCGGTAGATAATGTTCAGGTTCAGAGAGGAGCGGGGACATCTTCAAACGGATCAGGCGCTTTCGGCGCGACTATCAGCCTGCAGACCCTGAATCCGGAAAATGACCCGTTCGCTGAGCTTTCAGTCTCCGGAGGTTCGTTCAACACATTCAAGAAAGTTGTTTCGGCCGGAACTGGAATGATGGGAGGGAAGTTCGGACTGAGAATGCGGTATTCTGAGTTAAGCAGCGACGGCTACATTGACAGGACAGGCTCAAGACATAAATCGGAGAATATAACCGGAGTTTACAGGAGCGGGAATACCCTTATCAAAGCGAATATTATCCTGGGAGAGGAACATACAGGCATTAGTTGGTGGGGCGTTCCGAAGGAGATGCTGAGCGTCAACAGAAGATATAACCCTGCCGGTGAATATATTGACAAAAATGGTGTCACCCAGCATTACAGCAATGAGAGTGATAATTACCGGCAGGATCATTTCCAGCTTATCCTCAATCAGAAAATCAACGAAGCGCTCTCCTTTGATGCCGCGCTGCATTATACCAGGGGACGAGGATATTATGAAGAATATCGTCAGGGGCAGGCCTATGCTGATTATGGTCTTGGAAACATTACTATCGGCGATTCAGTTCTCAGCAAAACAGACCTGACGAGAAGAAAATGGATGTCAAACGATTTCTATGGAGCGGTATGGTCATTAAAATACAAGACCGACCGAATGGATATCAGGTTTGGAGGAGGAGCGAATATTTACGAGGGTGACCATTTTGGAAGGTTGATCTGGATGCAGTATTCGGGTGATACGGAGAAAGATCATCAATGGTATTTCAACGATTCCCGTAAAGGTGAGATAAGCATCTACGGGAAGGCGACTTACTCTGTTTCAGACAGATTGAGCGCCTATGGTGATCTGCAATACAGGCGTGTTGGTTACAGGTTTAGAGGTATTGATGACGACCTGAAAGACCTGGGGCAGGATCATAAGTTCGGATTCTTCAATCCAAAAGCTGGTATGTTCTGGAATATTACACCGCATCAGGATGCATGGTTTTCTTTCTCAGTTGCACACAGGGAACCTACCCGCGATGACTTTAAGGAAGCGTCAGGAGATGAGTCGGCAATGCCGTTGCCTGAAACTCTTTACGATACTGAGCTGGGTTATAAACTACGAAGCGGCAAAGCTTCATTCGGAATAAATCTTTACCATATGTATTATACCGATCAGCTTGTTCCCACAGGCCAGCTGAGTGATGTCGGATATTCTATCATGACCAATGCGAAGAAAAGCTACAGGATTGGAGCGGAATTCATTGCGGGAATAAAGCCGGCGACTTTTATAGACTGGAACCTTAATCTTACCCTGAGCCGTAGCAGGATACTCGATTTTACTGAATACTATACCGACTATAATACTGCAGACTGGTCTTCTGAGTATCTTTCACGATACCTCGGAACTGTCGCTATTGCATATTCACCAGGTGTAATCGGGTCGAGTGATCTGGGATTCACGATATTCAGAAATACAGGCCTGCACTTCATAAGCAAGTATGTAGGGAAGCAATATGTCGATAATACAATGAATACCGAACGGATGGTTGATCCGTATTTTGTAAGCAATCTGAGAGTCGATTTCAGTCCTTCAATCAGGTCTCTTAAAGGATTGCAGTTACAGTTGCTGGTTAATAATATCTTTAATAAAATGTACGTAAGCAACGGCTATGGAGGCAACTGGTTCGAGAATGGTGTTGAGAAATCGTGGTCATATTATTTTCCGCAGGCTGGAATCAATTTCATGATCAGAGCCGGTATTAAATTCTAGAATTGAACATCAGATGCTGTATCGCTGGATAATAGATAATTATATCGAGATTTTCGGAGCAGTTACCGGGATTTTATATGTCATGCTCGAGATAAGGCAGACGATCTGGCTTTGGCCTGTAGGCATAGTAACTTCAGCGGTTTATATTTGGGTGTTTTTTTCCGGCAAACTGTATGCTGATATGAGCCTGCAATGCTATTATCTGGTTGTTAGCGTCCTGGGATGGTACTGGTGGACCCGGAGACAGAAGGACCAGGCAGAAGATGAAGCAGGATCATTGCCGGCAGGTGAGAAAGAACTTAAGGTGACCAGGATCACTGCCGGTCGGGGCTTCATTCTTCTGGGCGTTTTTCTTGCTCTGTATGCAATTCTGTATTTTGTTCTTTCGCGACTGACCGATTCTCCTGTCCCCGCGTTTGACTCCTTCATCACTTCGCTATCGATAACAGCTACATGGATGCTGGCCAGGAAGATCTACGAACACTGGTTTCTCTGGATCATAGTCAATTCTGCGGCTTCAGTGCTTTTTCTTATCAGGGGGCTGTATCCAACCGTTGTTTTGTATATTGTGTATTGCGTAATGTCATTTGCCGGATTACTGGCCTGGAAGAAAAGTCTTCCCTCAAAAGTTCCGGCGTTGCAGACTAAAGACCATAGAAATGAAAAGTAAGGATTCTGATTTTACGGTAATAGTGGCTGACGGGGCTTTTCCTTCACATGAAATACCACTGGGTTATCTGAAAGCTGCACCAAAAATAGTATGTTGTGACGGGAGTGCAGGCCGGTTGATCAATGCTGGTTTCATTCCTGATGCCATTGTAGGGGATATGGATTCCCTGGATGAGGATATCGCACGCAAATTCACCGGCAGGATATTTAAAGATTCCGACCAGGAAACAAACGATCTTACCAAGGCAGTGCACTGGTGTCATTCGCATGGCTTTACCAATCTGATCATATTGGGAGCTACAGGTAAGAGGGAGGATCATACACTTGGGAATATTTCACTACTTGCTGACTATTCTGAAAGGGTCAGAGTCAGAATGGTTACCGATACAGGAGAGCTTACAGCTTATTCAGCCGGTTCTGTCATCAGTTCTTTTCCTGGGCAGCAGGTTTCCATTTTTTCTCTTGATCAAGCCACTGAAATCACTTCCACAGGATTGAAATTTCCTCTTGCGGGAACCAGGTTGAAGAACTGGTGGATGGCAACCCTAAATGAGTCAATTGGTGATTCTTTCGGGCTCGATTTCATCCACGGGAGGATAATCGTTTATAAGAAGTTCCGGGCATAAAAAAATCAGGCCGCCACCGAAGTGGACGGCCTGAAACCCATAAGAAAACCAACCTATTGTTAAAACCTGTAACCAATAGTTATTCCTATTCCTTTATTTCTTAAATCGGGTTCTTGCTTGTCTATTTTGGAAATCCCCATTTCATACCTTAGTTCTGCAGTGATTGCCTTCCCGTTTTCCAGTTTATAAAGAACACCTCCTCCGAACAACGCTCCGAGGTCGGTTTTCTCTGCCTGTTTGTCAATGTTCCCGGAATCAGTTCCGCTTCCGTCCACAATCCTGGAATTTGCGGAAACAAGATAACCTGCATAGGGGCCTCCAAAAAACGAGATATCCCATCTGTTTCCAAGACCAGAATCATGTATTGTCTTCTTTACAAGGACAGGAACAGAGATATAATTGAATTCCCTTTTAACTGTTTCATTTGAACCTTCTTCCACTAAATTGGTCTTCTGACCTTTTTTCTGGAAATTGAGTTCTGTCTGAAGAGAGATACCTTTGCTTATATTATATTCAAGGGTACCTCCGATCATAAATCCACCATAAGGTTTGCAGTTATTCCAAAGTTGCCCCAGTTCGGCCTGTGTTTCGAAGTTTACTGCCGCGTGAAAGCCCGGCTTAAGCTGTGCTTTCAGCTCAGTCGGCAGGATCAGTATCCATGCCGTTATTACTGAAAGAATAATTTTTGTTTTCATGATTTGAAAATTAATATTGTTACGAAATACGTTTCTTATTTAATGTTCCTGTTGAATATTGCATAGAATACCGGTACAATTACCAGTGTAATAAGCATTGAAAAAAGCAGACCACCGATCATGGTTATAGCCATCGGGGAGAACATTTCGTGTCCCATACTGCGGCTCAGGGCCATAGGTACCATAGCGAGAATCATTGTAAATGAAGTCATTACGACAGGTCTCAGTCTCGATCGGCCTGCTTCCTGGATTGCCTCGTAAAGAGTAAAGCCCCTCCTGACAAGTATGTTGGTATAGTCAACCAGAATGATCCCGTTCTTGACCACAATACCGACCAGCATAATAATACCGATGAAGGTAGTAATGCTCAGAGTGGTATGTGTCAGAAGGAATGCAATGACCACACCGATCACAGTGAATGGGACAGCCAGCATTATAACCAGGGGGTCCTTAAGGGATTCGAACTGTGCCGCCATAACCATATAGACCAGAATTATTCCTATAACCATTACGAGGGTAAGGTCTCCGAATGATTCATCCTGATCGCTTGTCTGGCCACCGAGCTTGACAGACACTCCGGACGGCAGAACAGTATTTTTCATGATCTCGCGGGCTTTTTCCGTTGCATCACCAAGGTCGATATTCTGTGTTTCTGCACCGACTGTGACGAGTCGTTGCTGAGATTCCCTGCGGATCTCCATCGGGCCAAACCCTTGTTTTATATCGGCAATATCAGAAAGCCTGACCTGTGTTCCCATCAGTGTGGTGAGTGTGATTTTACCGAGTGATTCCAGTCCTTTCCGGTTAGCTGCATCGTATCTTACCACGATATCATAATCATCACCCTCATCTTTCAGTGTTCCCGATTCGGCTCCGTATACGGCTTGTCTAACCTGCATGGCAACCATTCCGGCATTAAGGCCAGCATCTGATGCCTTCTTCCTGTCGATCATGATCTGATATTCCATTTTCCCCGCGTCTGCTGTCGATTCCACGTCTGTCATGCCCGTGATTCCTTCCATACGCGTTTTAATGTCTGTTGCAGTTTTGTTCAGGGCCTGAAGGTCCTTCCCGCTTATCTTGATCTCTACAGGCTTGCTGTTACCGAGTATTGCTGATTCCAGAAGGTTACCTGCAGTAATATGAAACTTTTCGATATCCGGTATTTCAGCAATTTTCTCTCTCAGCATATTACCGATATCGGAAGCTTTCCTGCTTCTTTTATCAGGCAGGGTAAGGTGGCCCAGAACTGTACCTGTATTTTTACCCTCCTTAAATCCTACCATTGAGAGAATTCCATCCTTGGTCTGTCCTGAAATTGCAGCCAGGGTTCCGGGTATCATTTCAGGAATGTTCGCTTCCATGACCTTCATGATCTCCTGAGCCACCCTGTCGGTCTCTTCTGCACTTGTTCCTACTTCAGTCTGAAAGACAACAATGATGTCACCTGCGTCAAACATCGGCAGGTAATCTGTCCCGATCATCCTGACGCCCGCGAAGGAGACTGCCAGAAGGAGCAAGGCTGAAATTACAACAACTGTTTTATGATGTACTGCCCATCCGAGTATTTTTTTGTACCCGTTTTCAGCCATCTCCATATGTTTTTCGCTCTTCTCGATAATACGGAGTTTTTTCTGTGATTCAGACCTGGCTTCTTTTTTCTTAACCATTCTGGAGGCCATGGTCGGAGTGAGCGAAAACGCAATCACAAGTGATGCTATAAGCGTGACAGATGTAAGTGCGGCAAGCTGTTTGAAGAATATGCCTACTATGCCGCCAACAAAGATCAGTGGGATAAATACCACAAGAACTGTTGTTGTTGATGCCATAACGGCAAGTCCCATTTCGTCGGTAGCCGACACAGCTGCTTCATTTGGTTTTTCTCCCTTGGTTATGTGCTGCGTGATGTTTTCCAGAACAACAATCGCATCATCGACAACCATACCTATTGCGATGATCAGTGAAAGCAGGGAGAATATGTTTATAGTCCATCCTCTTGCATACATGAATATGAATGCGGTTATGAGCGAGAACGGAATTGTGACTGTGATTATGAAGCTGCTTTTCCAGTCCCTGAGGAAAGCGATCACAACAAGAATTACGAACAGAAATGCCCACCACAATGTGTCACTCAGACTTTTTACAGACTGCTGGATTATTTCTGCCTGTCCGAGGATCTCATCAACCCTGACATCAGCGTCAAGTCCCTTGGTTATCTGACTCATCCGGCTCCTTACATCCTTGACAACCTGGAGAGAGTTCTTTCCGGATTGTTTCTGGACCATCAGGATGGCGCTTCTTCTGGTGGTTGTTCTTGAAAACTCATCCGATTCTGCAAATCCATCCTCAACCCTTGCAACGTCAGATAATCTTACCATCTTCCCAAGGAAGTTCTTTATCGGAATTGCAGCAAGTTCCTGCGTAGAGCCGACCTCAGCAGGTATCCTGACAGAATAGTCGAGGGTTCCTTCTCTGATGCTTCCTCCAGGGATACTGATATTCTCAGCTTTCAGTATTGCAGAAATCTGTTCAGTAGATATATGATATGCTGCAAGCTGGTCGGGATTAACATTGATCCTTATCTCTCTTTCAGGATGACCCAGGTAAATAACACTTCCCACACCTTCGACCTTTCTGAGAGGAGATGCGATCTCATCTTCTAGTATCCTTTCGAGCCTGTTATAGTTCTCTTCTGCAGAGATACTGTAGATAAGCACAGGCATCATGGAGCTGTTTACCTTGTAAATTACTGGTTCTTTGGAACCCTGTGGCAGTTTACTTTTAACAAGTTCCATCATGTCCCTTGTATTGTTTGCAGCCTGGGTTATATCTGTTCCCCAGTTAAACTGGAGCGCAACTACAGAAACATTTTCACGTGAAGAAGAGGTAATATTCTTAAGGTCCTGGACACCGGAAAGCTGGCTTTCCAATACCTTGCTCACCTGATCCTCCACTTCATTGGCTGAAGCGCCCGGATAGACAGTCAGTACAGTCAGTGATGGAAGTTCCATTGCCGGCATTACATCAAGCGGCAGCATCTTCAGCGATACCAGTCCCATAAGCAGTATGGCCATAAATGCCATAGCAGTGGCGACCGGTCGTTTTACGGACAATTTTGTCAGTTTCATTTCTTTCTCCTCCTCAGGCTATTTGATCTCAATTGATGATCCGTCGTGAAGTTTTTCCTTACCGGCAGTCACGACATTATCTCCTGCAGATATTCCTTTAACTGCAACCCATGCATTATCAGACCATAATCTGTCTATCTTAACCTTCTTAACCTTGTCATTTTCAACAACAAAAAGGTATTCATCTGCTTGTCCTGCCTGACGGGTTATCGCGTTAACAGGAACAGTTATCCCCTTGGATGCCTGGAACTGCAGAACAACATGGGCGAACATGCCGGGCCTGATGATTCCTCCTCCGTTTACAATCCTTATTTTAATTGTAGCGGTATGGGTCATAGTTGAAAGCACCGGCTTTATAGTGGATATCTCACCCCTGAAGGCAGAGTCGGCAACAGCGTCGAAAGTTATTCTTGCTTTCTGTCCGACCTTTATGCTCCTGAGATCTTTTTCGTTCACTTCTGCCTCAACCTGTATAGGGTCGAGCTTCATCAGCCGGAGTATTCCGGAAGTGTGGGAATAACCCGGATCGACGTTAAGATTGAAGAAGTAGTTTTCGCCTTCCTTGACAAGGTATTCTGTTATTGTGCCTGAGAAGGGAGCAACTATCTCTGCATTCTTTTTCATCATTTCCGCCTTGGCTTTTGATGCATCGAACAAAGCTTTGACATGATCATAGTCCTGCTGTGAGATACTTCCTTTTTCGTTCAGTCTTGTAACTCTTTCAAGATCTTTTGTCAGGGTGTTCAGTTCAGCAATTGATTGGGTGTACATCTCTCCTGAAAGGCTGACCAGCAGATCACCTTTTTTTACTCTGCTGCCTTCAGGGAAATAGATCTTTTCAACTCTTCCGGGAAGGGCTGCTCCCAGATTTGCTTCCTTGTCTGCAAATGCAGTTCCTGTCAGTTCGATTACGGGATTGTATTCCCTGAGTTCTGCCTTTATTACTTTGACGGGTATTTTTTCGTCCCTGGTATTTGTTGATTCTGTCGTGCTCTGCCTTCCGCACGATATGAGAAGCAGGAGCAGAATGACTGATAATGATAACTGTTTCATTTTTTGATTATTATTATATTAATGTTTTCCTGTTGTCTTTTTGAGATTGCTCAGAGCGAGCTGCTGTTCTGTCTGTGCATCAATAAGTTCTGACCATGCCTTCTGCCACAGGACCTGTGCTTCGAGAAGATCAGTGGTTTTCATCGTTCCCTCAATGAAGTTGTCTTCAGTCAGTTTAAGATTTGCTGCAGCCTGTTTCAGTGCGAGCGCTGCATATTCTGTCTTGGTAGCTGACTCATTATACCTGTAAACAGCCTGCTGAAGCTGAAGAACAAGGAGTTCCTTGGTCTCGTCGAGCTTCTCCTGAGCTGCACTATATTCAGCTCTGACAGCATTCAGTGTATGCTTCTTTTCTCCGAAATGGAATATAGGAACATTGAGTACGACCCCTACATTATAATCTGATCCGAATTCATTGGCCAATCCCCTGTAAGGATTAGGATTCATGAATGTATATCCGGCGTTCAGCCCTATGTTAGGGAGATATCTTGAGATCATAAGTTTTTCACCAGCCTTGGCGATCTGCACATTCTTTTCAAGGATACGCAGTTCCAGACGGCCATTTATTTCCGATTCATTAACCATGTATGTTCCGGGGTTCATAGCTGCATTGTTCAGGGAATCGCTCAGCGACAATATGGGTGAATAGGGTATACCTGTCATCTGACACAGCGACATCTTCGACAGTTCCATTCCGTTTTTTGCTTTCAGAACCATCAGATCTGCTTCACTCTGTTTGACTTCCGCTTTAAGAAGATCATTCCCTGTTATTATTCCTTCATTCTTTATATTGGTAAGGTCGGCTACAAGGCGTTTCAGCATCTGACTGTATTTTTCCGCCAGATTTACCTTCTCCCTGAGAGATACTATCCGCCAGTAAGTTTCTTCGACCTGCCATACCACATCATCCTCGGTGAGTCCTACCTGGTTGTCGGCTATTTCTTTTACATAACCTGCAATCTTATTTGTCTCACGGATCTTGCCTCCCATAAAAATAGGCTGAGTAAAACCGCCATTTACCATGTAGACATTGTCGAGGGCAATCTTGCTCTTGGATGCAGGCAGATAAGTGTATTTCTGAAATACCGGGTTTCCGGAACCGTCGGTTACTACCTGACCGGTCGATGGATTTATCACGAATGTAGATGCAGCGACTGCCGGAGTGTTCAGGGCTGCCTGGCTCAGGCCTCCTGTTGTGGCATCGATAGCCGTATAAGGAACTACCGGTAGCAGCAGATCGTTTTTGAGCAACTGGTAATCTTTATTTATATAGGTATATGTGCCATTTACACTGAAATTTGGCAGATACTGAGTGAATGCTGCTTTCTTCAGTGCGCCTGCGGCATCCGACTGGCTCCTGGCAATCTTTATCCTGTGGTTATGATCCAGTGCCAGTTTACGGCATTGCTCAAGGCTCAGGCTGTCCTGTGCGCTGAGAACAGCAGGAAGGATCAGTATGACGATTAAGATTTTAAGTCTTCTCATTTTGAATTATTGAATATTATACTTTTAGATTAAAATACTTATAGACTGAAAACGTATTCTGGTCGAATCGACGACAAAAAAAATTATCGTTTGACCATCCCGTAAAAAAGAAAATTAATGATATTATCAAGCCTTGCCTCAAAATTTCCCTGTTCCTTGCTTATGAAGAGAGGAACTTCCAGACCTTTCATGGCGGTAACGATGGCAATTGAACTCAGATCAGGGTCTTCAACATTAAATATGCCTTTGTTAATTCCATACTTGAGAATTCCGGATACAATCTTAATCTCTTCCAGATCATAGCTTTTTCTTATCTGTTCGATAAAATCCAGATGACTCAGGTTATCGCTTTTGAGCGCCGTGTAAAAATTGGTAAGCTTGCTGAGCTTGTGCATCCTTACGGAGATATAGACCTTCAGACGTTCAATGGGATCGTCGATACTTTCAATCTTTTTCAACAGGTCGGATTTCAATTCCTCTGCTTCTTTTTCCACGACAGCCCTGAATATTTCCTCCTTGCTGTTAAAATAGTAGTATATCGATGATTTCCCTTTTCTTGAAGCAACAGCAATTTCTTCCATTGTCGTCTTCCTGAAGCCGAAATGGGTGAAAATGCCTCTGGCGATTTCCACTATTTTTGCTTTTGCCTGTTCGTTTTGTACTATCATGACTGTTTAGTAACTTAAAATGTCGCGGCAAAAATAAAACAGAATAAAACAACTTCCAAATTTTTGTTCGACTTTTTGACGAAAAACGTCGAATCGTACAGAAAAGTCAGTTTAACTCCCGTGAAGTTCCCTTACAAGATTAATAAGCTGAACCCTGTTTTTTACGTTTGTTTTAATATATATACGGTGTGTATGGTCCTTGACTGTCTGCAAACTGATGAATAGTTTGTCGGATATCTCTTTATTACTTAGTCCGTTACATATTTCTCTGACTATTTCCGATTCCCTGGGCGATACATCATACTCCCTGCAGAAATCTTCGAATGAGATTATTTCACCCTTGTTGCCAGACAGATTTTGATTGAGAGTACAATAACTGAGATAGACCGGAAGAAATGTATTTCCTGCGAAAAAAGCGAATATGAATATGATTGCAGTCAGGATTTGTGAATCATAGAAAAAAAGAGGGATGCAATAGATCAGCATTCCTGCAAAAACTGCTGGTCCGATGATTTTCCTGTCATGCTCATGAAGTACTGATTCCTTTCCGGCTGGAATAAGTATCATCACAGAAGAGCTCAGGGTATACAAAAAATTAAGGCCGATGAAACAGTATTTAAGCAGACTTATTGAAGTGCTTCCGGTTATCTTAACTGAGAAAGCCAGAGCCAGAAGGAGTAGAAAATTTACCGACAGGAATAATGTTGTGAACCATTTTGACCGGCTTCTTCCCGAAATATCGACAGAGAACTGCAGAAGCATCAGCCAGGCGAAAACCAGGAATGGCAATCCCATAAGTATTGACAGGTAAGATATCCTGCCAAGCATCTCGGCCGGAATATATGAGGCAAGGAATGTTCTTATTGCAACCTGTCCCCAGATACCATAAAATCCGAATGTATATATGAATACCTGGAAATACAAAAGAGTTGAGAATACCTGATTTTCATGGCTGCTTCTCAGTTTGGTTGATAATACAACACCTCCGGCTGCCATTGCAACCGAAAGGATAAATATCAGGTAAGCCAGGTTTATTAGCATTTATTAAAGATAGATAATAGCATTGAAAGCGAAACGAATATAGGCAAAATACTACCAAAGTAGTGCCGGCATACGAAAGTAGGAAAGTTTAAAATCAATACTATAGTATTAAATCAGGATCAAATTGACATTTTATATTTGACCAAGAAATTTAAATCGCAACGTTATGGAAACTGAAAACAATTACAAACTGGCACCAGGATTTGGTAACAGCTTCGGAACCGGATGGAAGGTCATGACAGACAATTTTCTGAGATTGCTTCTGGTGGTCGTTATTCTGGGAATAGCCGTGGCTCCTTATAAGATCTTTAATTTTCACTTCGATTCTTCCGATTTCAATTTTGCTTCATGGAACTGGGACTGGAATAACAGTCAGACCTGGAACCATGTCATAGGATTGGCATCGCTGGGAATATTTGCAGCATTCCTGGGCTTCGTGGCCATGTTATACGGATTGCTTGTTGCTCCGGTTATTAAATTCGGAGGGGATATTATATTCGTGAAGGCGGTGAGAAAAATGAAGCCTGATTTTGAGAATCTTATAAAAGGATTTGCAGAAAACTATCTTCATATCATCCTGGCTAACCTCCTTGTCATAGCACTGATAATAATGGGATGTTTTGCGCTTATTGTTCCGGGAATCATAATTGCATGCAGGCTCGCATTCGTGTCCTATATTGTAATGGATAAAAAGCTTGATCCTATCGAGTCTGTTGAGCTTAGCTGGAAGCTTACCCGCGGGCATGGGTGGACAATTTTCTTCATGGGATTTGTATCGTTTTTCATTATTATTTTTGGACTGATACTTATGTTAGTAGGAATATTCCCGGCATTTGTTTGGGTTAACAGTTCTTTTGCCGCTTTGTATGAAGCTGTATCGCGTGAAAAGGAAGCTCAGGCAGAAGTACTGCCTGCTTAAGTTTATCAGTTGCCATTCCAAAAATGTGCTTTTATTGCCTGTTTGGTTTTAGTTAGTCTGGGAATTTGTAAATTTGTTTTCTAACCCTAAAAAAATCTCAAGCATGAAAACACGATCAATCATTATTTTAATGTCTTTACTTGTTATGTTTCAGGGAACAGCAAATGCCCAGTTCGGAGCCCTGAAAAAAGCGATCAACAAGCAGATTGACCATAAAATTGACTCAGCGGTCGATAAGAAAGCGCAGGAGAATAAAGATCAGCAGGCAGCAAATCAGGGAATTGCCCAGGGAGACCAGAGTCCAAAAAAGAATGTAGGCCTTTTTGGCGGCAAGATTGATATCAAATACAAGGATAATTACGACTTTACCGGCAGGATCTACATGGTGATGGAGGTATACGACAAAAAGGATGCGATGAAATCCGATTACTATGCCTATTTTAATGAGGGAAGCAAGGATGTTGGAGCCGAAATGCAGACAGTTGATCCCAAGGATAAAAATACAGTCCTGAAAACTGCCTTTATTTTCGACAATGACAATAAGGCTTTTATGACCCTGCTCTCTATGGATTCAAAAATTGGTACAATTTCAAAGGTCCCGTCCGATTCGGCTCTTGCAGCTCAGACCAAGAATATAAATGACAAGAAAAAGCCGGTTATCACCAAAACAGGGAACTCCAAAGTCATTGCAGGATACAAATGCGATGAATACAAGGTTCAGGAATCCGGCGAGGATGGTTATTCGATGGTTTGGATGACAAAGGATCTTAAGCTTTCCTCTGATACCAGGTACTGGGGCAATTCCGGTGTCCCGAGCTATTACGGATACCCCGGCTTTGAAGGTGCGGTGATGCTTGCCATGGATGGGTATAACAAAAACAACGAGCTTTCAATGAAAATGGAGACTAAAGAGATCAGTCAGTCCTACAAACATACGATCTCAACTGTCGGATATACTTTTACCAAACTGAATTTTGGTCAGGGACGTCCAGCTAAGAAATAATTCAGATACTAATATTTTCCTTTGCGTACCTGGTTTTTACAGGTTATTCAATATATGTCAGAATATGTATCTGACACATCTGATCTCAAAAATAAACCCGGGTACGCGAAGGTTTTTATACCTTTCTAAGTTTTGCAAAGCGAAGAAGCAGTTTTTTGCATCCTTCCGATTGAAATTCAACAGTTGCAGTAGTATTCGGTGGTTGTCCTTCTATTGAACGAATAACCCCGGTACCAAATCTTTCATGCTCAACTTTATCTCCTGTTTCGAACTGGGACGGATCGGTTCCGGTCATTACCGGTGTGGCTGAAGCACTCACCTTTGAAATCTTTTTCAGCCTGTCCTCATTGATATTATAAGGTCTCTGCTCCTCTCTTACATTAAGTTGTTTGCCTCTGCCAGGAGATGGTGATGCCTGGGTGAATGGTTTTCCTCCGCTTTGAGGATATTCCAGGTATTTCTGGTCGATCTCCCTGATGAATCTGCTGGGGTTGCTTCTCTCGAGGTTGCCCCATTTATATCTGTTCAGGGCATAGCTTAAGGTTGCCTGTTTTTCTGCCCGGGTTACTGCAACATAGAAAAGTCTTCTTTCTTCTTCAAGCTCTCTGGCGCTGCCTGATGACATAGGAGATGGGAACAGCGTATCTTCCATACCTGAAATGTAGACATGTTTGAATTCGAGTCCCTTTGCTGAATGCATGGTCATCAGGGTTACTTTGTTCTTATCCTCTTCTTTTTCAGTATCCTGATCCGTTAAAAGTGCAACATTGGCCATATAAGCTTCAAGCATGGACGGTTCGCCGTTTGTCTCTGCAGCTTCGGTAAAAACTTTAATACCGTTCAGCAACTCCTCGAGATTTTCGTACCTGCTTACCTCCTCAGGAGATTTGCCTTCCCTGAGCTCTTTCATTATCCCCGACCCTACAGAAATTTCTCTTGCTTTCTGATAAGCATCCATTGTCTCATAATTAATTCTCAGAGTGTTGATTGTCTGGGTAAAGACTTCGAGTTTCCTGATAGTACCGGAATTAAAATTCGCATGAAGCGCGTTAGCGTCATGGAGCACGTTCCATATACTGGTTTGCAAGGATGCTGCAATCTCAAACAGTTTCTCAATTGTGGTGTCACCGATACCTCGTTTGGGATAATTTATCGATCGTTTAAGAGCTTCCTCATCTTCCGGATTGATAACCATTCTGAAATATGAAAGGATATCTTTAATCTCTTTTCTCTCATAAAAGGAAAGCCCTCCATATATTTTATACGGTATGTTTTTCTTACGAAGAGTTTCTTCCAATATCCTCGACTGGGCATTAGTCCTGTATAGAATTGCAAAATCCGACCAGTTCAGGCGCAGTGAAAATTTCTTGTCGAAGATATCGGAAGAGATATTGAAGCCTTCTTCGGCATCGGTCATAGACTGAAATACCTGGATCTTTTCACCGGTTTCGTTTTCCGAGAAGACGTTCTTATGTATCTGTCCCTCATTATTTGCAATGATAGTGTTTGCAGCATTTACTATAGTCTGGGTCGATCTGTAATTCTGCTCCAGTTTGAACAGCTGGTAGTCGGAATAGTCGTTTTTGAATTCAAGGATATTTTCTATCCTTGCTCCCCTGAAGGAGTATATGCTCTGGGCGTCGTCACCTACAACGCAGATATTGTGGTGCTGTGCTGCAAGTTTTTTTACAATGAGGTATTGTGAATAATTGGTATCCTGGTATTCGTCAACGAGGATATATCTGAACCTGTCCTGATAAGCTGCGAGTGTTGATGGTGAATCCCTGAAGAGAATATTGGTATTGAGGAGCAGGTCGTCGAAGTCCATCGCATTGGCTCTGAAACACCTGGAGCTGTAGGTCTTGTAGATTTCTCCCAGAAGAGGCATCCTGCTTGACCGGTCATATTCCTGCATTGAGGCATCGGTTGCATACATGCCTGCAGTGATAAGGTTGTTCTTTGCAGCAGATATTCTCGAAGCTATCGCGCCTGTTTTGTAAATGTTGTCATCAAGATTCATCTCTTTGATGACTGCCCGGAGCAGGCTTTTGGAGTCTGCTGTGTCATAGATAGTGAAGTTGGGCTTATATCCGAGCTTTTCGCCTTCCATTCGGAGGATCTTGGCGAATATGGAATGGAAAGTGCCCATCCATATATATCTTGAAGTCTCCTGAGGAATTATCCTGGTGATCCTCTCCTTCATCTCTTTTGCAGCTTTGTTTGTGAAGGTAAGGGCTAAGATCTTTCTGGCAGGGATACCTTTATTCATAAGGTGCACTATTCTGTATGTCAGAACACGGGTTTTGCCCGAACCCGCACCGGCAATTATCAGTGAGGGACCCTCGGAATTAATTACCGCCTGCCTCTGAGATTCGTTGAGATCATTCAGATAGTTTTCTGCCATATGATAATCGGAATTACAACGTTCCGGGTCCGGCAAATTTACTAATCAGACTCTTTCCGGAGATGCATATTGAAAATTAATGACAGGTTTTTATCAACAAGTTTTTCCTTGCCTGTCTTACTTCTATCTGACAAGAGTTCATTGCTTCAGTAAGAATAAGATGCAGACAGATAAACAATGCATCCATTGCACTGTTCTCTGGCAGGATTAATGCTATCACTTTTTGGAGGTGTTACGTTTCTGTTCTTTCAGTACTTGTATCAGATCTGATTATTTATTATAATTGTATAAGGTTTTAGATAAAAATCCTCCCGGTTATTTATACGCTGGAAATATTCACCTTGGTATTATGAATCTGACAATTCTCTACGGGCTCCTGCTTATATCTGCAGGTGCATTTTCTGCAGGCAGCTTTGCCATTCCTTTCGGTAAGGTCCATGGCTGGAAATGGGAGACTTACTGGTTCATTTACAGTTTTGGCGCTTATATACTTTTTCCGCTCATTGCGCTGATAATCTTTGTTCCGGGTTTTCTTGCAATTTACCGTAGCGTATCTTCCACTTTGATATTGAAAGTATTTATCCTGGGAGTGATCTATGGTGTGGGAAACCTCTCGTTTGGATTGTCGTTGAGGTATCTTGGCATCTCACTCGGATATGCTCTCTCCCTTGGATTGATACTTGCCCTCGGTACTCTTATTCCTCCAATGCTTGATGGACGGTTGAGTGTTATGATTGATAGTTCGGGAGGAAGTCTTCTGATAACCGGAGTGGCGGTGGCATGTCTGGGAATAGCTGTTTCTGGTATAGCCGGCTATCTGAAGGACAGGGATCCGGGCAGATTGGATAAAGCAACACAGAATCCGGAATTCGATTTTGTTAAAGGGATACTTGCATCAGTGCTTGTTGGGATAACAGGATCTGCCATGTCGCTCGGAATGGAACAGGGAAGAGAGCTGTCAGAACTATTCCGGAAGGCCGGTACTGATCCTCTCTTTACGACCCTTCCCGTTATGCTTGTGCTGTTATCCGGAACGCTGGTGACCACAATTATCTGGTGTTTATTGTTAGGGTTACGCAATAAATCCATTAATGAATATTTAAAGGCAGCGAGCCCGCGGATACTGGCAGGTAATTATCTGTTCTCTCTTACCGCGGGATTGCTATGGTTTATGCAGTTCATTTTCTTTGGAATGGGGAAAAGCAAAATGGGACCGTTTACATTTACCTCATGGGGAATACTGGTAGGGCTTACAATTGTTTTTGCAACTCTGTGGGGCTTGTACAGAAAGGAATGGAAGGGAGTCAGGCCAGGGATATTTGCAGCTATGGTGGTTTCCATGATCATCATAATCATTTCATCCTATCTGATTGGGATCAGCGGTTCAATCTGAACAGTAAAAGGGAGTATCATTATCATGAAAAGGTTACCGCCCATAATACCTGTCAGGTAATGACAGGAATACCCACGGGCGCTTTTATCGCTCGGGTGGGGTATTATTCTTTCTCATGTTAGAAGGCAATATATGATATAACTGTTTTATAAAGTATGACATTGCTGATATAGAAGATCAGTCAGCCAGTAACCAATTAATTGAAAAATGAAAAGATTCGGACAGTTGATCGGTGTCAAACCGGAGAAATTTGAAAGCTACAAGAAGTACCATGCTGAAGTATGGCCGGGAGTTCTGGATATGATCAAAAAATGCAACATAAGCAATTATTCGATCTTTCATAAGGACAATATGCTGTATGCATATTTTGAATACACGGGCAACGATTTTGAAGCCGACATGGCAAAGATGGCGGCTGATCCCAAAACACAGGAATGGTGGGCTATCATGGAGCCGATGCAGTCTCCTGTTAATACCAGGAAAAGCGGCGAATGGTGGGCCAATATGGAAGAGGTATTCCATCTCGACTGACACATGTTTTGACAGGATTTTATTATACTTGTTGCGCCAAATACCAAAAAGTGTACCAGTACGTTTAGTTATCCAGATACTAGTGGCATTGCGTTATCTGTTAACAGCTATACTTCTCTTCCTGCCATTTCTGGCGAAGGCTCAGCTTTCTGCACCGGGAATGAACGCCGTGCGTTATACTTCCTATCCGGGATTACCTGCTGTTCATGATCCTGTATTCATTTACTGTAATAGTTCCGGATCACAATTGGGTACTCTCGTGGCAGCAAGTACCAGGGGAACAGCGCCATTTAATTTTGCATGGTACCAGTGGAGTGATCAGACGAAGAGCTTCAGCATACTGCTTAAAAATGAAAACGGGGTAACCACCTCCACTTCAGATAATCTTCCTGAAGGAGGATACCGGGTGGTGATCAGCGGAGGATTCGATACCAGCCTTGTAGGATGGGTATTCCTTGACAAACCATTTGCCTCAGCAAAACTGCAGAACCGGACATGCGATTATGTTGCACTTGACGGGGAAGCTGCCATAGATACCTTCTATTACCGTAATCCTTCAACAGGTGTTCAGATACGACTTCCAAACAGCTACACCTTCCTCTGGTCGTCCGATCCGGAATCTACTATCCCCCGTCCTGACTTATGGATCGATCCGCAAACTTTTGACCCTCCTCTTACTGATGTTACCTATAACCTGCAGGTCACCGACAGTTTCGGATGTGCCAGCGAGTCTTCATTCTTCTATAAATCAATCCATGTGAAGGCTGATTTCTCGATTGATCCTTCTTCAGGAGGAGCGCCGCTTGAGGTAACGATAACCGATAAATCGGTAAGAGCATCGGTTTATAAATGGGAATTTGGCGAAAATAAGGACAGTATTTCCAGCCTGCCGGAACCTCCGCCTCATACCTATTATATACCTGGTGATTATTATATAAAACTGACTGCTGAGAACGATATGCACTGTATTGACTCGCTGACATCGGAGAAGATAGAAGTTGATCCTTCCAGTCTTGAAATTCCCAATGTATTCTCTCCTGATGGTGACGGAATCAACGATTATTTCGTCGTAGCGTCGGAATCAATACGACGCATTAATGTTCAGATCTTCAGCAGAAGCGGACTTAAGGTCTACAGTTTTGACGGTGAAGGAGAAACGCTCAGTAACTGGAAGGGATGGGATGGAAACATCAACAACTCATCCAGAAAAGCAACCCCGGGCATCTATTTTTATGTCATAGTTGCCTTTGGCTGGGATGATGTCGTTTATGAAGGGAAAAAAACCAGGGGATTCGTGTATCTCTACAGGTAGAAGAAGACTCGTTATTGCCATGCTCCGATGATAAGGCCCATGGTGGTAAGGCTTAGTATACTGTAGCCTGAATTGATCAGAAAATGAACCAGGGTCCTGGATTCAAAAAGATAGCTGATACCCATAAAAGTGAACACCCAGCCCAGTCCTGCCATGAATCCAGCCATGGCCCCGAAACCTGCACCCTGATGCGGTCCGATGAACATCGCGAGAAAAAATGAGGCAATTACTGCCAGAATAAATCCAAGCCCGAAGATCTTTGTCATGTTGGCTTTTCTGGTTGTTTCTTCCGTAATTCCTGTCTCTTTCATCCATCTTTTTGCAAAAAGAAGGGGAGAGTACCATAATCCGCCTAAAAGAAATGCACTTACTGCTGCAACAATAATCGCTGCCCAGTTTAGATTTTGAAAGGCATTTTGCATATTCATAGTCCTGATCGTTAGTTTATCACATAACAATCGCGATTATCTAAAGTTCAGGATATGCTGCAATTATCAGGAAAGATCAGAAGGTGATTTTTCTTTTACGCGCTTCAATATTCCAGACATCGCAAACCCGGCCGTCTCTGACTACATTGGCCTGGTCGTACCTGTCGACGGTTGGACATATATGCCATGGCACTGCGTAAACGGTATCTCCGGGTGAAAATCGTCCGGCTTCAGGAGTTGATATGACCATGTGTTCTTCATTATGCCCGGTGATAATATATTCTTTGATATCTGGAAAGAATACGCGAGGCTGAGCCATTTCCGATCCTACAGCTTTATGACCAAGATCAATGCAGATCAGATCAGGTCCAGGTCTGCTAACCACTCTTGCCAGTAAAACTGCCGCGAGAAGATAATCCATATCGCTGAACCGGCTGCTGTATCCATAATCCCACAGGAGAATCGTTCCTGGACTTAATTCAACATCGTTTCTGAGAACATGAACAGGGAAAGTAGGAGAGCCTCCTGCAATTATCCTGACTGGTCCCAGACCTTCCGCTTCCAGTTCTCTCTTCATCCGTTCAACAGGCTGGAACGCTTTATCTGAAATTTCCTTTCTTTTACCGAATTCCTTTTCATGAATATGCCCGTCATAGGCGTGCAGCCCGGCAACTCTAATATTATGCAGCCCGGCTGCCGTTCTGTAAAGTCTGACAGCTTCCGCTCCGGGCTTTACACCGGTCCGGTCCATTCCGGTATTTATATCTATCCAGACATCAGTAATCACTCCATTCCCGGTTGACAACATCGAGAGCTGTTCAAGTATACTCAATGAATCGGCGATGCATGCAATTACGACGTCAGGAAAGGCTTTCCTGAGCTCAAAGAAGCGGCTTATATTCGGACCCACCGGCTGCATTGCAAGGAGAATATCCTTCACTCCGCACTTTGCTGTCATCTCAGCCTCAGCTATTGTTGCGCATTTGAATTTGTTAATGCCCTGATCCATCTGCATCTGCACAATCACAGGCATCTTGTGCGTTTTTACGTGCGGTCTGAGCCTCGATGTTCCTCCGGCTGCCGCTATCATCCTGCTGATATTCTCCCTGACCCGTTCCTTAAAAACGAGAAGGGAGGGAGAGAACACCTGATCCTCATTTGAAACATTATACCATCTTCTGTCTGACATCATAGCTGAGCTTTCAATAAAGTTCAAATATAGCTTCCACTTCAACAGGAATATCTGAAGGGAGTATCATCCCTACAGCGCTTCTGACACCGATTCCATTCTCTTCACCGAAAATCTGTACCATCAGTTCACTGAATCCGTTTATTACCAGAGGCTGTTTCTCAAAGCCAGGGACACAATTAACCATCCCAAATACCTTCACCAGCCTTTTGATCTTTTTCAGCTCGCCGAAATGCGCGATTATGGAAGAGATCATAGTAAGCCCGGCCTGTCTGGCAGCTGCCTTCCCTTCCTCCGTGTCCATACCGGCGCCCAGCCTTCCTGTAATAAGCGTTCCGTCTGGTCTGACAGGTCCATGCCCGGAAACATATAGAAATTTATCAACAACAAGCAGGGGTTTATATACTCCTGCCGGTCTGGGTGCTGGAGGCAATTCCAGACCCAGTTTTTTGATTCGGATGTCAGGATCTTGATTCATAGCAAGTTAATGTTTGTTTTTATTTCAAGTTTATCAGTCAGCGAAGACATAATTCCCTTTAACAGGCGTGCTGCATGACAAAATGAGTCCGACAATGGTTTTGCCCCTGACTGATCTGTCATTCACCGGTAAATTTCGGGGTTTTACAGATTCAAATCGGGATTGAACTAATAAAACTTTGTAAACTTGAAAAGTTTTTTGATTTTTGCGGCGATAAAAAATCGTGGATGACAGAAATGAAAGAAAGGATAATTGAAGAAGCCGCGAAACTTTTTAAGACTTATGGCATAAGATCGGTTACCATGGATCAGATCGCAAGCCAGCTAGGGATCTCGAAAAGGACTTTGTACGAGCTCTTTGCAGACAAGGAACAGCTTTTGGAGAGTGTACTTATGTTGATGGCTGACAGGCAGAAAGAAATGGTTTCCAGGATACTTGAAGGTTCGGAAACTGCTATTCACGCGATATTCAAACTACTGGAAAACAGTAAGGATCATATCCGGGATATGAGCCCAGCATTTCAGTCAGATCTGAGAAAATATCATTTCCAGTTAATGATGAATAAGACATTGAAGAATGAATTGCCTGAATACAGGTCGAATATAAAACTGATTGAAAGAGGCATTCAGGAGAATCTCTTCAGAAAGGATATTAATCCTGATATAGTGAACCGTTGTCTTTATTCTGTTGCACGTTCGGCTATGGATTTTGAATTGTATCCTCCTGAAGAATTTACCAGATCTGAAGTTTTAAAGAATGTATTTATCAATTATCTGAGAGGTATCTCCACCCCTGAAGGTGCTGATCTGATAAACCAATTAGAAATGAAGTTTTAAGAAAATGTGTATAACAATGAGAAAACGATTAATTCCAGAATTGCTCCTGTTGTTCTTTATGGCAGCAGGAAATTTGTCTGCACAGCAGTCCGGCACTGAATTCAGGCTAAGTCTGAAAGATGCCCAGGACTACGCGATTCAGCATAACAAAAGTGTTTTATCATCACGGTTGGATCTCGAGGCTTCAAGGGTGGCGCTTAAGGAGATGATAACGAATGCCCTGCCGCAGGTCAATGCAAGCGGAAATTTTGCTGACAATCTAAAGCTCATGACCACATTGTTACCAGGAGATTTTTTCGGAAAGCCAGGTGAAAAAGTACCGGTAACTTTCGGTTCCCAGTTTAACTCAGGGGCTACAATAGAAGCAGGGATGCCTATTTTCAATGCTCCTGTTTATGTTGGAATTGAAACTGCAAAGCTCGCCAGACAACTCAGTGAGGAGAGTCTTGCGAAGTCGGAGCAGGATACCAGGGAATCTGTGGCTCAGGCTTATTATCTGATACTTGTTTCAGAAAGGTCACTTACTATCCTCGATGGCAACATTGTCAATCTTAAGGAGACACTGAAGTCAACCAGGTCGATGTATCAGGCTGGTATGGCAGAATCGACCGATATAGACCAGATGGTTTCAAATGTAACCGCGGTTGAAAACAGCAGAAGCTCTCTGCAGAGGACAATCGAACTTAACTATAACCTGCTGAGGTTTCAGCTCGGACTTTCAGCCGACAGCAGGATCAGCCTCACAGAAACGCTTGACAGTATAGAATCGGCTATAAATATTGATGCTATGATGTCACAGGGTTTTGATCACACTCAGAATGTGAATTTCAAACTGGTCGAGGGTCAGGAAAAGCTCTCCTATCTTGCACTTAAATCAGTCAAGGCTTCTGTGCTTCCTACTATAAGTGGTTTTTATAATTATGGAACCAACGGGATGGGAGATAAGCTTGGTCAGCTGACCTGGTTCCCCAATTCTGTAACAGGATTCCAGGTGTCTTTACCGATTTTTGCCAGCAGTCAGCGTTACCAGCGGATCAGGAAAGCGCAGATCAACCTTGAGAAAGCCAGAACGACAAAGGAAATGGTTGCCGAACAATTGCTGATCCAGGAAAAGCAGCTCAGATATAATCTTGTCAATGCAAATCTTCAGTATAAAAATACCCGGGACAATGTTGATGTTTCCAAACGTGTATATGCAAGCATGGAGAACAAATTCAGGCAGGGAATGGCTTCAAGCCTTGATCTGACACAGTCTAACAATCTATATCTTCAATCTGAGAACAATTATATTTCGGCGCTGATGAATCTTCTTCAGACCAAGCTCGCTCTGGATAAACTACTTAACAATCTGTAAAAAACCATAATTGATAATCTTTAATTTCAATATAATGAAACACTTAAATTCAATCCCAGTTTTGGCGTTGACAGCGCTGCTGTTGACTGCATGTTCATCAAAGGCAGGCAAACCGGCAGCAGTTCAGGCCGATCCTGCAATTGCAGAGAAAGAAGCGATACCGGTCAGAACTCTTTTACTGCAGAAAACCAGGATTTCCAGGACAATTGACTATACAGCAACAATACTGCCCTTTGAAGAGGTAAATATGGCGCCATCTACCCCGGGAAGGATAGAGAAGATATATATTGAGGTAGGTGACAGGGTCAGCAAAGGGGACAGACTTTTTTTAATGGACCGGACACAGCTGTATCAGCTCGAACTGCAGCTCAGTAACCAACAGAAGGATCTTGGAAGGATCGATACCCTTCTACGTTCCGGCAGTGCAAAACAGCAACAGTACGATCAGATGAAGACACAATATGATGTTCTGAAAACAAATGTCGATTTCATGAAACAAAACACCCTGATGGTATCTCCGTTTTACGGCGTGGTAACCGGCAAGTACTTCGAGGATGGTGAGATGTACTCCGGATCGCCTACCACACAGTCGGGACGTTCGGCAGTTGTCACAGTGATGCAGGTTAACCCTCTTAAGGTGAACGTGAATATTTCCGAACAATATTATCCTCTGATAAAGAAAGGTCTGAAAGCGGAAATCACTGCAGACGTTTATAAGGGAGAAACATTCACAGGTACGGTTTACAGGATCGCTCCGACGATCAGCTCATCGACAAGATCATTTACCGCGGAGCTTGAGCTTCCTAACAGGAACGATCTGTTGAAGCCGGGCATGTTCGTAAGGGTGGCAATGGACCTTGGCGAGGTTGAAACATTTGTCGTTCCGGCTAATACAGTCATGCTGCAGGAGGGAACTAACATCAGATTTGTGTTCATGGAGAGGAATAATGTTGCCGAAAGGGTAGAGGTTCTTATCGGTAAGAGATTTGATGACAAGGTTGAGATCATTTCCGATAAAATTAAAGAAGGCGATCAGATCATCAGTGATGGTCAGGCCAGGCTGATCAACGGAGACAAAGTTGAGCTGGTAAAATAATTTAAAAATTTTTCAATTCTGATAAAATGAGTATATACAGTGCTTCCGTAAAGAGACCGGTAACCACCATCCTGATATTTGTGGGTCTGATGGTGATGGGTATCTATTCGCTTATGCAACTTCCTGTGGACCTGTATCCTGAGATGGAATTACCCTATGTTGTGGTTTATACGACCTATACAGGTGCAAGCGCCACTGATATAGAATCCAATGTTACCAAACCGCTTGAAAATACCCTCAATTCAATAAGCAAATTGAAAGAGATGACCTCAAGGTCCAGTGATGCGGTTTCGGTGATTTTTATGAATTTTGAGTATGGGACCAATCTCGATGAGGCTTCGAACGATATCAGGAATGCGTTGAGCATGATAGAGAGGTATCTGCCTGATGGTTGCGAGAAACCAACTATCATCAAGTTCAATACCACGATGATGCCTATCATCTTCTATGCAATAACAGCAACGGATAGCTATGCTGGTCTGGAGAAAATCCTTGATGAAAAGATTGTTAATCCGCTCAACAGGATCGAAGGGGTGGGATCGGTTGCCCTGTCAGGGGTACCCGGACGAAAGGTATACGTAGATATTGACCCCAGGAAAATGGAGGCCTATAATCTTAGTATTGAGCAGGTCGGAAGTATTCTGGCAGCTGAGAACTTGAACCTGCCTGCCGGATATATTGAGATGGGGAAGACCGACTATCCACTGCGTATTCAGGGTGAATTTCCGGAGAGCGATGTCATCAAGAACATAGTTGTGACAAGTTACAACGGCAGCAACGTTTACCTTAAAGATATTGCAGAAGTACGCGACACCATCAGGGAATCAAAGCTTGACACGAAGATCAACGGGATCAAGGGGATGAGCATGTATGTGCAGAAACAGTCGGGAGGGAATACAGTGAAGGTCACCAAAGAAGTGGACAAGGCTCTTACTGAGCTGATGAAAAGCCTTCCGCCTGATGTCAAGATAGAAAAACTGTTTGACAGCGCATCTTTTATCAGGGGATCCATCAGTAACCTTACTGAAACGCTCTTCTATGCTGCACTCTTCGTCATACTGGTTGTTCTGTTCTTTCTGGGCAGATGGCGGGCGACCTTCATCATCATTCTTACCATTCCAATATCCCTTATTGTCGCCTTCATTTACCTCTTTGTGACCGGGGCTTCGATCAACATCATATCACTTAGCTCTTTGTCAATCGCGATTGGTATGGTGGTTGACGATGCCATAGTGGTACTGGAGAATATCACGAAACATATCGAGCGTGGAAGCAGGCCTAGGGAAGCTGCAATCTATGCAACCAATGAGGTATGGCTTGCTGTTATCGTCACAACTCTTACAGTAGTGGCGGTGTTCTTCCCGCTTACTTTTGTCAAGGGTCTTACCGGCGTACTTTTCAAACAGTTGGGGATGAGCGTTACAATTACTATTGTCACATCGGTATTTGCCGCGATCACTCTTACACCTACTCTTAGTGCCTTGATGCTGAAATGGTACCCTATCAGGAAAGATGCCCCGTTCTGGACCTATGACGGCAGTATCAGAAAATTCCTCGATTGGCTCGATCATGCCTATGAAAAGACCCTGAAGTGGGCCTTGCATCACAAGACAGTCGTGTCTGCTGTAGCTGCAATAGTCTTTTTAGCTTCAATGCTGCTGTTCAAGGTTATTGGGACGGAGTTTTTTCCTGAAGCAGATGAATCGAGGGTTACCGCTACTATAAAGCTGCAGACTGGAACGAGGGTGGATGAGACAATCAGGGTGGCCGACCAGCTTACTGAGCTGATAAAGACCAAATATCCTGAGGTTAACATTATCTCTGCATCGAGCGGATCGGACGACCAGGGAGGGTTCGCATCTATTTTCTCCGCCCAGGGTACGCATACGATCAGTTTCAACCTTCACCTTGTACCTATTCAGGAACGAAAGAAGAAGGTATTCGAGATAGCTGAAGAGATGAGGCACGATCTGTCCAGATTCCCGGAGATTATCGACTATAAGGTCAGTACTTCAGATGATATGGGCAGCTTTGGCGGGAACACGGTTGATGTCGAAATATATGGTTATAATGTGGCTGAAACCAATGTAATCGCAGAAGAGATTGCCGGGAAGATACGTAAGATTGAAGGGGCAAAGGATGTTGCAATTAGCAGGGACAAGTCCAAACCTGAATTGCAGATTATCCTGGATCAGAACAAGATGATTGCCAACGGACTGAATACGGCAACTGCTTCAGCGGCTATCAAGAACAGGGTTGAGGGTCTTACTGCAACCAAGCTTAGACAGTTCGGCGATGAATATGATATGGTGGTGAGGCTGAAGAGAAGTTCAACAAGTACCCTCACGGATATAGAGAACCTGGGTATTCCAAATATGAGTGGTCAGCTTATACGGCTTGGTGAGATAGCCACAATAAAGGAATACTGGGCTCCGCCTACTATTGAGCACAAACGGAAAGAAAGGATAGTTACCGTTTCATTCACCCCCTACGAACGATCACTTACAGATCTGCAGAAAGATGTTCAGAAGGCTATAGATGAGACCCGGCTTCCTTCAGGTGTAATGGTTCAGATATCCGGTTCCATCAAAGACCAGATGGAATCATTCATGGATATTGCTCTTCTGATGGTCATCAGCCTGATCCTCGTGTATCTGATAATGGCTTCGCAGTTCGAATCGCTCAAAATGCCGTTCATTATAATGTTCTCTATCCCCTTTGCCTTCTCCGGTGTGGCGATAGCATTATTCCTTACCCATACCACTCTGAGCGTCATTTCCGGGATCGGAGCTGTTATGCTCATAGGTATTGTAGTTAAGAACGCTATTGTGCTTGTCGACTTTATCAATCTTATGAGAGAGAGAGGTCATGAGCTTTATGATGCTATAGCCATCTCGGGAAGATCGAGGCTCAGACCAGTTATTATGACGTCTGCCACAACTATTCTTGGTATGTTGCCGCTTGCCATGAGTTCCGGCACAGGAGCAGAAATGTGGAGCCCGATGGGAGTGGCTGTAATCGGTGGTCTTGTATTTTCAACTATAGTAACACTTGTTATTGTTCCTGTGATCTACGCTGTGTTTGCCAAACATGGCGAACGCGACAAGACTCTGGCGGTCTACTCGGATTTTGATTTCATGAACGGTAACGAATCAGCAAAATAAACCTTCGGATAAAATCAATTGACAATATGAAAGCAGTAATGATAATTTTTAACCAGGCCCATACTGAAAAAGTGGATTATCTGCTCGACAAGCTCGGGATCAGAGGTTATTCTCTCTGGGAGAATGTACAGGGCAGGGGAACCAGTACCGGTGTTCCCCACCTTGGTACCCACGCCTGGCCTGAAATAAATAAAAGTGTGCTCACAATAGTAGAGGATGGTCTGGTGGATACACTCCTCGATAAGGTCAGACGAATCGACAGTATTAATGAAGAAGTGGGTATCCGGGCTTTTGTCTGGGATATACTGCAGTCTGTATAAAATACCTGAATTTGGCGGCATTCCTCTCTTAGTTGATAGTAGAGGATTGTCAGCCGCACATCATTCAGTACCTGCACTGTAAAAAAAAGACCGCTCCATAATGGCAGCGGTCTTTTTCATATAATTATGTACTAACGCTATTCTTCTTCTTCCTCTTCGGCATATGCTTTGATTACAGCATCCTGGACATCACCAGGTACCTGTGCATATTCAGCGAATTTCATGGTGTAAAGGGCACGTCCCCCGGTAATAGAACTGAGTGCAGTCGAATATTTGTTCATCTCGGCCAGTGGTACTTTGGCTTTAATGACCTCGAACCTCTTTTCGCTCGACATACCAAGAACCATTCCCCTTCTTCCCTGCAAGTCGCTGATAACATCTCCCATCCTGTCAGACGGAACGAAAATCTCAACGTCGTAAACTGGTTCAAGGATCTTCGGTCCGGCAATCTTGAAGGCCTGGCTGAACGCGTTTCTGCCAGCAAGCCGGAAGGAAATTTCATTGGAGTCGACAGGGTGCATTTTACCATCATAGATGTAAACCCTGATATCGCGGGCGTATGATCCGGTGAGAGGTCCTATCTCCATTTTTTCCATTATCCCTTTCAGGATGGCTGGCATGAACCTTGCATCGATCGATCCGCCCACAATACTGTTGACATATACAAGCTTGCCGCCCCATGGCAGTGGAATTTCTTCCTTATCGCGGACTGATATCTTGATCTCTTTTCCCCCGATCTTCTGCATTGAAACTTCTTTTGACCCTTCTTCATAAGGCTCAATGATCATGTGTACCTCGCCAAACTGACCGGCGCCCCCCGACTGTTTTTTATGACGATAATCGGCCTGGGCAACCTTGGTTATTGTTTCACGGTACGGGATCTTCGGAGGATTGTAGTTGGTAGGGATCTTGTAAATATTGTCAAGATGCCATTTCATTATATTCAGATGGTATTCGCCCTGGCCATGAACAATAATCTGTTTCAGTTCCTTTGAATACTCGATAATGATAGTAGGATCTTCGAGATGGATTTTGTTCAGAGCTTCACCAAGCTTTTCATCATCACTTTCACTCTGAGCCTTGATCGCTGTCCTGTATTTCGGTTCGGGATATTTTATACCTTCATATTTCCAGTCGTTTCCCGGAGCATTGAGGGTATGATCGGTCTTGGTATTTTTAAGCTTAACGAAAGCGCCGATATCGCCGGTATTGAGTTCAGGCACTTTGGTCCTGTTCTTACCTGCACACACGAACAGCTGAGATAGTCTTTCCTTTGAGCCGTTTGAAGTATTGACAACATCGAGGTTCTCGGTAATTTTACCTGAGAAGACCCTGAAATAGTTGATTTCACCTATGTGTTCCTCAATGGAGGATTTGAAGACATAAACGGAAGCCGGGCCGGCAGGGTTTGGTTTAATCTCTTCGCCCTTGGTATTTTTCTTTGCCGGCATGTCTGCCAGCGAAGGTGCCATATTGATAACGAATTCCATCAGTACATCCACACCTATATTGTTTTTTGCAGAGGTACAGAGCACAGGGAACAGGCCCAGATTCCTGATACCTTTTGAGATACCCTTTCTGATTTCATCCTCTGATAGAGTATCGTTCGCGAAGAAAAGTTCCATGAGGGCTTCATCGCTTTCAGCAGCTTTTTCGACAAGTGCACTATGCAGCTCTGCAGCTTTTGAAGCCTGATCAGCCGGGATATCAAGAACCTCTGCTTTTCCTCCGTCTTTTGCATAACGGAGCAGTTTCATCTTGAGGACATCAATAATCGAATTGAATCCGACTCCTTCGTTTACCGGATATTGAATGAGGACTACATTGTTGGTGAGCCTGTCCTTCATCATTTCAACTGATTTCTCGAAATTGGCTTTTTCATGATCAAGACCGTTAATGGCAAAGATCACGGGTTTGAAATTCTTCTCAGTATGTCTGAAATGTATTTCAGTACCTACTTCCACACCATTCTGGACGTTTATGGTCATCACTACAGCATCAGAAGCGAAGAGTGAGGAGATGACACCACCTGAGAAATCATCGAGCCCCGGAGTATCCAGAATATTGATTTTGGAATTCTGGAACTCTGTGTACAAGACTGTTGAGTAGATGGAGTTGCCGTTCTCATGCTCTATGGGGCGATAATCGGAAACGGTATTGCTGCCTTCAATTGTTCCTCTTCTGTCAATAACGCCGCCGTTAAAAAGCATAGCTTCGGCAAGAGACGTTTTACCTGAACCTGAATTGCCAAGAAGAGATATGCTTTTTATCTGGTCCGCCTGGTATGTTTTCATTTCTTTATGGAATTATTAATTCTACAATTTTATTATATACGGAGGTTTTGGAGGGGACAAAAATAATAATTTTTTAAAACAGTTTAAGAATGCGCGTATAATTCCAAAATTTTTATTTCCTTTGCGCCAGTTTTTTGACTCAGGAGTACCGTTTTTACTTTCATAGTAAGTTTATAAAAGTTTTTCATTGGGTAAAATCGGGAAGTGACCTGTTGATAACTTACATTTTCACGTAAGATATTTTGTTTTATCAGATGCGATGGTACCCGTATTTGTTTGTTCCTGGGTATTCTGCGTTTTTGAGTAATCCTGTTTCAAAAAAAAGTGAAATTATTTTGTAATTAATTAAATAAAAACAATACCTTTGCAGTCCATTTTTTGGATTGAAATTAAGCTAAAATTAATTGGATATATGCCGACGATTCAGCAGTTAGTAAGAAAAGGCAGGAAGAAACTGATAGATAAAAGTAAGGCGCCTGCTTTGGATTCATGTCCTCAGAGAAGGGGAGTTTGTGTACGTGTTTACACAACCACTCCGAAGAAACCGAACTCAGCAATGAGGAAAGTGGCCAGGGTTAGGCTTACCAATCAGAAGGAGGTAAACGCTTATATACCCGGGGAAGGGCATAACCTTCAGGAGCACTCTATAGTACTTATCAGGGGAGGCAGGGTTAAGGACCTTCCCGGTGTTCGTTATCACCTTGTCAGGGGCGCCCTGGATACTTCGGGTGTGGATGGTCGTACCCAGAGAAGATCGAAATATGGTGCCAAAAGGCCGAAGAAGTAACAGTTAAAGGTATACAATAATGAGAAAGTCAAGACCAAAGAAACGGATCCTACTGCCGGATCCCAAATATAAGGATCCATATGTAACAAGATTTGTTAATAATCTCATGTACAGCGGAAAAAAGAATCTTGCTTTTAAAATATTCTACGACTCACTGGAAATAATAGGGGACAAGTTTAAAAGTGAAGGTAAGACTCCCCTTGAGATTTTCAAACAGGCGCTGGATAATGTAACTCCCCAGGTAGAGGTTAAGGCCCGCAGGGTTGGAGGTGCAACATTTCAGGTACCTATGGAGATAAGGCCCGACAGGAAAGTCAGCATAAGTATGAAGAACATGGTTTCATTTGCACGCAAGAGAACAGGTCATTCAATGGCTGAAAGGCTTGCTGCTGAACTCATGGCTGCGTATAAGCTTGAAGGCGGCGCCTATAAGAAAAAAGAAGATACTCACAGGATGGCAGAAGCCAACAAGGCTTTCGCTCATTTCCGATTTTAATTAAAATGCTGGCAGCCCTACAGATAAAGAGATGAACAGCAATCTGAAATATACCAGGAACATCGGAATAATGGCCCATATCGACGCCGGCAAGACCACGACGACAGAGCGTGTGCTTTTCTTTACCGGACGAACGCACAGAATGGGAGAGGTTCATGACGGGAATGCGCAGATGGACTGGATGATTCAGGAGCAGGAGAGAGGGATTACCATAACTTCGGCTGCTACAACAACCTACTGGAAATACAGGGGAGAGGATTATAAGATAAACATTATTGATACTCCCGGGCACGTCGATTTTACCGTTGAGGTCGAAAGATCATTACGGATACTTGACGGTGCAGTTGCTGTATTCTGTGCAGTAGGTGGCGTTGAACCACAGTCTGAAACTGTCTGGAGACAGGCAAACAAATATGTCGTACCGAGGGTTGCATTTATCAATAAGATGGACCGCGCAGGAGCAGATTTCTTCAGCGTTGTCCAGCAGATAAAGGATAAGCTGGGTGCTAATCCGGTGCCCGTGCAGATACCTATCGGTGCAGAAGAGAATTTTCAGGGGGTTATCGACCTCGTGTTAATGAAGGCAATAGTTTATTACCCCGATGAAACTATTGTTACCAGGTTTGAGATTGAAGAGATACCATCGGGGCTGAGAGATGAAGCCGAGGAGTGGAGAGGAAAGCTAATTGAAGCTATTGCCGATGTAGATGATTCACTTCTCGAGCGTTATCTTGAAGATCATGAGTCCATTACTTCAGATGAACTGGTGGCTGCATTGAGGAAAGCTACAGTTAACAGCCTGGCTGTTCCGGTCATTTGCGGTGCAGCATTTAAGAATAAAGGCATTCAGAGCTTACTTGATTCGGTTGTGGAATTTCTTCCATCACCGGTCGACAAAGGCTCGGTCATCGGCGTTGACCCGAGGACAGATGAAGAGATTGAACGAGGGCCGGATAATGATGCCCCTATGGCTGCTCTGGCATTCAAGATTGCCACAGATCCTTTCGTCGGGCGTCTTGCATTTATGCGTATTTATTCCGGTGTGCTCAAAGCCGGTGATACAGTACTGAATGTCCGTACAGGCAAGAGAGAACGTATTAACCGACTCTTCCAGATGCATGCCAATAAACAGAATCCCAAGGATATGATTGAAGCCGGTGATATTTGTGCCGGAGTGGGATTCAAAGATATTAAGACAGGCGACACGCTGTGTGCCATCAATAAGCCGATAGTTCTCGAATCAATGGACTTTCCGGAGCCCGTTATCGGGGTGGCAATTGAGCCTAAAACCCAGGCTGATGTTGACAAGTTGTCGATTGCACTCAGCAAGCTGGCTGAGGAAGATCCGACTTTCAGGGTAAGAACAGATCCGGACAGCGGTCAGACTGTTATTCACGGGATGGGTGAACTCCATCTGGAGATACTTATCGACCGTCTGAGAAGGGAGTTTAACGTTGAATGCAACCAGGGACCGCCACAGGTGGCCTACAAGGAAGCTGTTACAACATCAGGCGAATTCCGTGAAGTATTCAAGAAACAGACCGGAGGACGGGGCAAATTTGCCGATATCGTTTTTGAGCTGATGCCAGCCGACGAGAATGTCAGAGGTCTGCAGTTTGTTAATGAAGTTGCTGGAGGGCATATCCCCAAGGAATATATCCCGTCGGTTGAAAAAGGATTCCGTGAAGCCATGGTTAACGGACCCCTTGCCGGGTTCCCTCTCGATAGTTTAAAAGTTGTACTCAAGGACGGTTCGTTCCATCCTGTTGACTCCGATTCCCTTTCATTTGAAATTGCCGCCAAACAGGCATTCAGGAAATCAGCCGGAAAGTGCAATCCGGTTATCCTGGAACCGATCATGACCACTGAGGTTGTAACACCTGAGGAGTATGTCGGTGATGTTATAGGTGATTTTAACAGAAGAAGGGGAAGGGTGGAAGGAATGGAATCGAAAGCAGGAGCAAGGGTCATAAAGGCAAAAGTACCTCTGGCCGAGAAGTTCGGTTATGTTACAGTACTCCGGACCCTTACCTCAGGAAGGGCTACATCGACGATGGAGTTCTCCCATTACGAAAAGGTGCCTGCAGATATATCAAACAGAATTATTGAAGTTACTAAAGGAAAAATTCTTTAAAAGATGAGTCAGAAAATTCGAATTAAACTGAAATCTTACGATCATAATCTGGTGGATAAATCTGCCGAGAAGATCGTAAAAACAGTGAAATCTACCGGTGCGGTTGTCAGCGGCCCGATTCCGCTTCCTACCCACAAGAAGATTTATACTGTACTCCGTTCGCCCTTTGTAAACAAGAAGGCCAGGGAGCAGTTTGAGCTTTCTTCATACAAGAGATTGCTCGATATCTACAGTTCAACGCCCAAGACCATCGATGCACTGATGAAGCTTGAGCTTCCGAGCGGGGTTGAAGTAGAGATAAAAGTGTGAAACCAGTAAAGTATTATAGAAATGCAGGGATTAATTGGTAAAAAGGTAGGAATGACTTCCATTTTTGATGAGAATGGAAAGAATGTTCCTTGCACTGTACTGCAGGCAGGCCCATGCGTTGTTACGCAAATAAAGACTGTAGAGAAGGATGGTTATTCTGCCGTTCAGCTCGGATTTGATGACAAGAAGGAAAAACACACAACCAAGGCAGAACTTGGGCATTTCAGGAAAGCAAATACTACTCCTAAAAGAAAACTTGTTGAATTCGACGGTTATTCGGAAGGTCAGTGCAAACCTGGTGATGTTCTTACAGTAGCTCTCTTTTCCGACGAATCTATCGTTGACGTAAGAGGCTGGTCAAAGGGAAAAGGATTTCAGGGTGTTGTCAAACGTCACGGCTTCGGCGGTGTCGGAGGTCAGACACATGGTCAGCATAACAGAGGCAGGGCACCTGGTTCGCTCGGAGCTTCATCTTTCCCATCCAGGGTTCTTCCCGGAATGAGAATGGCCGGCCGTACAGGCGGTTCTCAGGTGGTGTCTTCGAACCTCAAGGTTGTCAGACTTATGGCCGATGACAATTTGTTAATAGTTAAAGGATCTATACCGGGTCCGAAAGGTGGATACGTAATAATTACAAAGTGATGGAATTAGCAATTCTTAATATTGAAGGCAAGGAAACCGGAAGGACCGTGAATCTGAACGATTCAATTTTCGGTATTGAACCTAACGACCATGCTATTTACCTCGACACGAAACAGTATCTGGCCAATCAGAGGCAGGGTACCCATAAGTCCAAGGAGCGTGGTGAAGTAGCCAGAAGTACAAGGAAGATCAAGAGGCAAAAAGGTACAGGTACAGCCCGTGCAGGCAGCCTTAAAAACCCTCTTTTCAGAGGAGGTGGCAGAGTGTTCGGTCCCAGACCACGATTCTATGGATTCAAACTCAATAAAAAGGTAAAACAGCTCGCAAGGAAATCGGCTCTCTCTTATAAAGCCTCTTCTCAGAATATTATCATTCTGGAAGATTTCACTTTCGAAGCTCCTAAAACAAAGGAATTCATCAAAATCGGAAATAACCTCAATATTACCAATAAAAAATCGGTAATTGTTTTCCCGGAACCAAATAATAATGTATATTTGTCAACCCGAAACGTACAAGGAGTGGAGGTTGTAATAGCCAGTGAGCTAAATACTTACAAGATTATAAAGGCATCAACTTTAGTATTTGTCGAGAGCGCGGTTGACGTTTTGCAGGCAACATTTGAAAACTAGAAAACTTTGAGTGATGGATATTTTGCTAAAACCGATCGTAACTGAAAAGATGACCAGTCTGGGTGATAAATTTAATCGCTATGGTTTTCTCGTTGCAAGAAGTGCAAATAAGTTACAGATAAAAAAAGCCGTTGAAGAGCTTTATGGAGTGACAGTTGACTCAGTCAACACACTGCGGAGCGGCGGCAAGATTAAGCTGCGCAACACAAAAACAGGTCTGCTTAAGGGAAAAACAGCTGCAACTAAAAAAGCAGTTGTAACCCTCGCGGAAGGCAATAAAATAGATTTCTACAGCAATATTTAAAAACCTATATGGCAGTCAGAAAGATCAAGCCTGTAACGCCAGGTCAGAGACACAAGATTGTAAGCACTTTTGATAATATCACAAGTGCTGTACCGGAGAAATCCCTACTTCGACCGCTTTCAAAATCCGGAGGAAGGAATGTTAACGGTAAAAGGACTATGAGGTACATCGGTGGCGGTCACAAAAAGATGTACAGGGTAATCGATTTCCTCAGGGAGAAAGATGGCATGAATGCAACCGTGAAATCAATAGAGTACGATCCTAACCGTTCGTCGAGGATCGCTCTCGTTGTTTATGCGGATGGAGAGAAAAGGTATATTGTTGCCCCTGTAGGATTGCAGGTGGGGCAGACTATAGTTTCAGGCAAGAATGCAACTCCTGAGATTGGCAACACTCTGTACCTTTCCGATATTCCACTCGGTACAATAATTCATAATATTGAGCTTAAGCCTGGCAAAGGCGGCTCAATGGCAAGAAGCGCCGGGACATATGCACAGCTTTCTGCAAGGGATGGGAGATATGCAACCATCAAGCTACCTTCAGGAGAATCAAGAATGGTACTTACTACCTGCCGTGCAACCATTGGCACAGTTTCTAATCCCGACCATAACCTTGAGAGATCAGGCAAAGCAGGCCGAAGCCGCTGGCAGGGTCGCCGTCCAAGAGTTCGTGGTGTTGTAATGAACCCGGTCGATCACCCGATGGGTGGTGGTGAAGGAAGGGCTTCAGGAGGTCACCCGAGATCACGTAAAGGTATTCCGGCAAAAGGTTACAAGACCAGGGATATGAAGAAATACTCCGCGAAATTTATTGTTGAAAGAAGGAAAAAATAGCTGACACATTATGAGTAGATCAATTAAGAAAGGTCCTTTCATCGATTTCAAGCTTGAAAAAAGAATACTTGGAATGAATGACGGCGGGAAAAAATCAGTGCTCAAAACATGGTCAAGAAGATCGATTATTTCTCCTGATTTTGTGGGACATACTATAGCAGTTCACAACGGGAACAAATTTATCCCCGTTTACATTACCGAGAACATGGTAGGGCATAAGCTTGGCGAATTCTCACCTACCCGTACTTTCAGGGGACACTCTGGTAATAAATAGTAATGTAAACATCGAAAAACATTAGGAAATGGGTGCAAGAAAAAGAAATACAGCTGACCAGAGAAAGGAAGCTGCAAGGAACAGATACCAGGCGGTGCTGAGAAACTGTCCCTCCTCTCCCAGAAAGATGAGGTTGGTTACCGATATGATTAGCGGATTGGATGTCAACAAAGCTCTTGATGTACTTAAATTCAGTCATCAGGAAGCGTCTAAGAAGATGGAAAAGCTTCTGCTGTCTGCAATTGCCAACTGGCAGTCGAAGAATGAAGGTGTAAGGGTTGAAGAGAGCAATCTCTACGTTAAGCTGGTCCATGTAGATGGAGGACGTATGCTAAAGAGACTGCAGACTGCACCTCAGGGAAGAGCTTACAGGTTAAGAAAAAGATCAAACCATGTGACTCTCGTTCTCGACAGTAAGATTAATGAAGTTGAAAATACAACAAAATAAGACAAATGGGACAGAAAGTAAATCCGATTGGTAACAGATTAGGCATAATCAAAGGCTGGGATTCAAACTGGTACGGCGGAAAAGATTTCTCCGGGAAACTGGTTGAAGATACAAAAATCAGAGAATATCTGAATGCCAGGCTTGCCAAGGCAAGTATCTCCAAAATCATTATCGAAAGGACCCTCAAACTCATTACCGTGACCGTCAATACGGCACGTCCGGGAATTATCATCGGAAAAGGCGGGCAGGAAGTTGACAAGCTTAAGGAGGAACTCAAGAAGATCACCAAAAAAGAGGTTCAGATCAATATATTTGAAGTCAAACGTCCCGAACTTGATGCAAATATAGTCGCCAACAATATAGCACGTCAGCTTGAAGGCAAGATCTCATTCAGACGCGCGATCAAGATGTCGATCGCATCAACCATGAGAATGGGAGCTGAAGGTATAAAGGTTATGATATCAGGTAGGCTTGGAGGCGCTGAAATGGCAAGAACTGAAATGTATAAGGAAGGACGTATTCCCCTTCATACTTTCCGTGCCGACATCGACTATGCTCTGGGTGAAGCCCATACAAAAGTAGGCCTCATCGGCATCAAGGTCTGGATCTGTAATGGTGAGGTTTATGGAAAAAGAGATCTCAGTCCTAACATCGGTGCGAAGAATGCCAAAGGCAAAGGCCTTAAGAGGAAAGCAAAGAAATAATCTACAAGCAGTTAATAATTATAACAATATAAAGCAATGTTACAACCGAAAAGGACCAAATACAGGAGATCCCAGAAGGGAAGGATGAAAGGCAATGCACAGAGAGGCAACCAGCTGGCATTTGGGTCATTTGGGATCAAGGCACTTGAGGAGCATTGGATTACCGGAAGACAGATTGAAGCTGCCCGTCAGGCTGTTACACGTCACATGAAACGTGAAGGTCAGCTCTGGATCAGGGTATTCCCCGATAAACCCATAACAAAGAAACCTGCAGAGGTTCGTATGGGTAAAGGAAAAGGAGCCCCTGAAGGTTTTGTTGTGCCGGTTACACCAGGAAGGATCATTCTTGAAGCTGAAGGGGTACCGTATGAAGTAGCAAAAGAAGCTCTTCGCCTTGGAGCTCAGAAACTTCCGATAACGACCAAATTCATTGTAAGACGCGATTACGTACAGGAATAAAATTTTAAACAGAGATGAAGATTTCAGAAATAAGGGAACTGAGTACCCCGGACATTCTCGAGAGAATCGACACCGAGAAAGCATTAATGGTCCGTATGAAGCTTAACCACGCCATCACACCTCTGGACAATCCACAGAAGATGACAGAAGTTAAACTTACAATTGCACGTCTTAAGACTGAGTTGCGCAATAGAGAGTTGAATCAGAAATCTAATAGCTAGAGCAGCAATGGAAAGGAATCTTAGAAAAGAACGTATAGGTGTGGTCGTAAGCACTAAAATGGACAAATCCATCATCGTTGCCGTCAAGAGGAAGGTGAAGCACCCTATATATGGCAAATTCATCAACAAGACAAGGAACCTGATGGCGCATGATGAAGAGAACACATGCAATGTAGGTGATACTGTACGGATATCGGAGACCAGGCCTCTGAGTAAAAACAAGACCTGGAGATTGGTTGAAATAATCGAAAGAGCGAAGTAATCATGATACAACAGGAAAGCAGATTAAGCGTAGCCGATAACACAGGTGCAAAGGAAGTTCTGTGCATCAGGGTCCTGGGTGGCAGCAAGAAGAGGTATGCAACCGTCGGCGACAAGATCGTGGTAAGTGTCAAATCGGCACTGCCTTCAGGTGAAGCAAAAAAAGGAACGGTCAGCAAAGCAGTCGTTGTCAGAACAACAAAAGAGATCCGTCGTGCAGATGGTTCCTATATAAGGTTCGACGATAACGCAGTTGTTCTGCTCAACAATGTCAATGAAGTCCGCGGTACACGTATTTTCGGCCCTGTTGCAAGGGAACTGCGTGACAAGTATATGAAGATTGTATCATTGGCACCTGAAGTGTTGTAATATTTTAAATACGCATCGATGCAGAAGAAATTACATATAAAAAAGGGAGACACGGTTATCGTAATAACCGGAGAATCGAAAGGTCAGAAAGGCCGTATCCTGGAAGTAGACAGGGAGAAAAACAGGGCTCTGGTTGAAGGTGTGAATATGGTTTCCAAACATACCAAACCCAATGCCAAAGCACCTCAGGGTGGCATTGTTAAGAAAGAAGCTCCTGTACATATTTCCAACCTCATGCTGGTTGATCCTACATCAGGCAAACCTACAAGAATAGGAAGAAGGCTCAATGATAATAGTAAATTAGTGCGTTATTCTAAAAAATCAGGGGAGGAAATTAAGTAATGTACGTACCTTCGCTTAAAACAAAGTATAAAGACGAGATCGTCCCTTCTTTAATGAAGGAGTTCAGTTATCAGACCATCATGCAGGTCCCGAAATTGAAGAAAATAGTTATCAACCAGGGGATAGGACAGGCAATCGCCGACAAGAAACTACTTGAGTTTGGCGTAAAGGAACTTACCGACATCGCTGGTCAGAAAGCTGTTCAGACCATCTCCACAAAGGATATTTCTAATTTCAAACTCAGAAGGAATATGCCTATCGGAGCAATGGTAACCCTGCGCAAGGACAAGATGTATGAATTCCTTGAAAGACTGATTTCAGTAGCGTTGCCGCGTATCCGCGACTTCAAGGGTATAAATGCCAAGCTTGACGGAAGAGGAAACTATACTCTCGGGATCACTGAGCAGATCATTTTCCCTGAGATCGACCTCGACAAAATAGCCAAGATCATGGGTCTTCAGGTGACTTTTGTTACCTCTGCCGCCACTGATGAAGAGGCATTCGCTCTGCTGAAACAATTTGGTTTACCATTTAAAAATTCTAAAAACTAGAGATATGGCCAAGGAATCGATGATAGCCCGCGAAGTCAAGCGTGCAAAACTTGCCCAGAAATATGCAGCAAAAAGAGCCCAGCTCAAGGCTGATGGTGATTATGTTGGACTGAGCAGGCTCCCGAGAAATTCAAATCCGAACAGGATGCATAACCGCTGTAAACTGACCGGCCGTCCGAGAGGATACATGAGGCAGTTTGGGATAAGCAGGATAACGTTCAGGGAGATGGCATTGTCGGGACTTATTCCGGGAATTAAGAAAGCCAGCTGGTAGAGTTTGAAATATATTAACAACATTAAATAATAAGAGATGACTGATCCAATTGCAGATTTACTGACCAGAATTAGAAACGCCATCCTGGCGGGTCATAAGGTCGTTGAGGCGCCAGCATCCAAGCTTAAGAAAGAGATTGCTAGAATCCTTTTCGAAAAAGGTTATATCCTGAGCTATAAGGTTGTTGAAGGGGATTCGACGCAGGGAACACTGAAGATCGCCCTTAAATACAACCCGAAAAGCAAGCTGCCGGCGATTAAAGAGATACAGAGGGTGAGCAGACCGGGTCTCAGGCAGTATGCCGGCTTCGAGGAGATGCCGAGGATACTGAACGGGCTTGGAATTGCTATCATTTCTACCTCAAGGGGACTCATGACCGACAAGGAAGCAAAGAAGGAAAAAATTGGTGGTGAAGTGTTATGTTACGTTTACTAATTAGGAGGATAGCTTAATGTCACGAATAGGAAAATTACCTGTAACCCTGCCGAAAGGTGTCACTGTTCAAGTGAGTGATGCCAACGTGGTTAGCGTGAAGGGACCGCTGGGCGAACTCAGCCAGGCTGTCAACAAAGATATTAAAGTGGAAGTTGTAGGAACCGATATTATTGTATCCAGACCTTCTGACTCGAAAAATCATAAATCGTTACATGGCCTTTACCGTGCTCTGATTCACAACATGGTTGTCGGAGTTTCACAGGGATATAAGAAGGAACTTGAACTCGTCGGTGTCGGTTACCGCGCTGAAGCAAAAGGACAGAACCTGGAAATGAGCCTCGGCTTCTCTCATGAAGTTCTGATCCAGCTTCCTAATGAGGTTAAGGTGGAGACCAAAACAGAGAGAAGGGCTAACCCGATAATTACCCTGACCTGCATTGATAAGCAGCTGATGGGGCATGTAGTTGCCAAGATCAGATCTCTGCGTCCGCCGGAACCATATAAAGGTAAAGGTATCAAGTTTGTTGGGGAATCTCTGAGGCGCAAAGCTGGTAAATCAGCAAGTGTTTAAGGTATAATACTGTAAAAGAAAAGAATCATGGCCTTAACTAAGTTGGAAAGAAGGAACCGGATCAGATTGAGGATCCGTAAGAAAATAAACGGCACTGCTGAGGCACCAAGACTGGCAGTTTACCGTAGCAACAAACAGATATATGTTCAGGTTGTTGACGATCTGAAAGGAGTTACGATTCTGTCGGCATGCTCACGGGAAAAAGAGGTTGCTGCCCAGACAGGAATTAAAAAGATTGATCAGGCTAAACTCGTCGGTAAACTTCTCGCAGAAAAATGCAAAGAAAAAGGCATTGAGAAAGTCGTATTCGACAGAAGCGGATATAAATATCATGGCAGAGTAAAATCATTGGCTGATGCAGCGCGCGAAGGCGGACTAAAATTCTAATGAATCATGGCAAACGGTATAAGAAAAGTTAAAACCAGCGATCTTGAACTTAAAGACAGGCTCGTGAGTATCCAGAGAGTAACCAAGGTTACAAAAGGTGGACGTACATTCAGTTTTTCAGCTATCGTCGTGGTAGGTAATGAAAGCGGAATAGTAGGACACGGACTTGGTAAAGCGAGCGAAGTAACTACAGCTATTGCAAAGGGTATTGAGGATGCCAAAAAGAACCTGATTAAAGTTCCGGTTATTAATGGCACAATCCCTCACGAGCAGGTTGCAAAGTTCGGAGGTGCCAAAGTATTCATCAAACCTGCATCCGACGGTACCGGTGTAAAAGCCGGTGGTGCTATGCGTGCCGTACTCGAAAGCGTTGGCGTGAAAAACGTGCTTGCTAAATCAAAAGGGTCTTCAAACCCTCATAACCTTGTCAAAGCAACTTTTGCCGCACTCCTTGAGATGAGGGATGCATACTCAGTAGCTGAACACAGGGGTGTTACGATGGAAGAAGTGTTTAACGGTTAGAAAGATACAGCAATGGCAAAAATCCGTATTACCCAGGTGAAAAGCAAGAACGGACAACCGGAAAGGCAGAAAAGAACCCTTGAAGCCCTCGGTATCCACAAATTGAACCATAGTGTTGAACACGAAGCTACTCCTCAGATTATAGGAATGGTAGTGAAGGTAAGGCATCTGGTCAAAGTTGAAAATATTTAAGACATTAACAATATTTATTATTCAAAGTTATGGATCTGAGTAACTTAAGACCTGCAAAAGGCTCGGTAAAGAAAAGCAAACGTCTCGGACGCGGACAGGGTTCCGGTAAAGGCGGAACATCAACCAGAGGGCATAAAGGGGCGAAATCCAGGTCGGGCTACAGTAAGAAAATCGGATTTGAAGGAGGCCAGATGCCGCTTCAAAGACGCCTTCCGAAATACGGTTTTAAGAATATCAACCGTAAAGAGTACAAAGGAATTAATTTAAGTACTCTCCAGGCCCTCGCAGAAAAGAATAATCTTGAAAAGATTGATTTCCAAACTCTTGTGTTGGCAGGACTGGTTTCAAAAAATGCTCAGGTTAAAATTCTCGGTAAAGGAATCCTTGAGAAAAAACTTGACGTATATGCCCACGCATTCAGCAAATCGGCTGTGGAGGCAATTGAAGCAAAAAAGGGAACCGCTGTAATACTGTAATTTCATGAGACTGATTCAAACTTTAAAGAATATCTTTAAGATAGAGGATCTTCGGGCGAGATTGCTCTATACTTTTGGTATCATTTTGTTATACAGGCTTGGTAAATATGTTACACTCCCGGGAATTGACCCCTCACAGCTGGCAGGACTGAAGCATCAGACCTCAAGTGGGCTCATGGGGCTGTTAGACATGTTCTCCGGTGGTGCGTTCTCCCAGGCTTCGATATTCGCACTGGGTATAATGCCCTATATCTCAGCATCTATCGTTGTTCAGCTGCTGGGTATTGTTTTCCCGTATTTCCAGAAACTGCAGAAGGAAGGTGAGAGCGGAAGACGCAAGATGAATCAGTATACAAGGTACCTGACAGTTGCAGTACTTGTACTTCAGGCACCTACTTATCTTATTAACCTTCATGTTCAGCTGCCGGCAAGCGCCTTCATTATCACAGGTACTTTCTTTACAGTATCCTCTGTGATAATACTTACTGCCGGAACAATGTTCGTGATGTGGCTTGGTGAAAAAATTACCGATAAGGGAATCGGTAACGGAATATCACTTATCATTATGATTGGTATCGTCGCCAGGATGCCTGCAAACTTCATCTTCGAAGCAGGTACCAGAATGAACGGTGCCGGTGGAGCAATCGCTCTTATTGTTGAATTGCTTTTCCTGTTTGCTGTGATCCTCGGTGTTATTCTTCTCGTTCAGGGAACACGAAGGGTCCCTGTGCAGTATGCCAGAAGGATTGTTGGAAACAAACAGTACGGAGGAGTGCGTCAGTATATACCACTCAAGGTTAATGCTGCAGGTGTTATGCCTATCATCTTCGCTCAGGCTATTATGATGCTTCCGATGATCATCGCAGGTTACTCCAATTCCGGATCAGGGTTTATTATTGCCTTTTCCAATATGTATGGATTCTGGTATAACCTTGTTTCGGCATTACTGATTATCGTTTTTACCTATTTCTATACTGCCATCACCATTAATCCGGTCCAGATGGCGGAGGATATGAAAAAGAACGGAGGTTTTATTCCCGGAATTAAGCCAGGGAGGAAGACTGTTGAATTCTTTGATACAATAATGTCGAGAATCACTCTTCCTGGTTCCATTTTCCTTGCAATTGTCGCGATATTGCCGGCAATTGCAGTAAAATCGGGAATTACGTCTCAGTTTGCTCAGTTTTATGGAGGCACGTCACTTCTGATCCTTGTGGGAGTTGTCCTTGATACCCTGCAACAGATCGAAAGCCATCTGCTTATGCGTCATTATGACGGATTGATGAAATCAGGCCGTGTGAAAGGAAGATCCGGCGCTGTTACATCAATATAATTAATATTTACGTTCTTTGATGTTGTATATAAAAACTGATGAGGAGGTTGGGCTCTTAAGAGAAAGCAATTTACTGGTGTCGCGGACACTTGCTGAAATTGCTACACTCATAAGGCCCGGGGTTACCACTCTTTATCTCGATAAGGTTGCCGAGACGTTCATACGGGATCACGGTGCGCTTCCGGCATTCAAGGGATATGGTGGTTTTCCCAGTACCCTTTGTACATCTGTTAATGAAGAAGTGGTCCATGGGATTCCTTCAGGTTATGTACTGAAGGAGGGAGATATAATCTCGGTCGATTGCGGGGTTATACTCGATGGCTGGTATGGCGACAGCGCTTTTACTTTCGCTGTAGGCCAGATAACTGATGAACTGCGCAGACTTCTCGACTTTACGAGAGATTCACTCGAGGAAGGTGTTAAGGCTGCTGTAGCAGGGAACAGGATCGGAGATATCTCAAATGCCGTTCAGACCAGGGCTGAAAGTGGCGGTTATTCTGTGGTGAGGGAACTTGTCGGTCATGGTCTGGGCAGGAAACTGCATGAACAGCCCGAAGTAGCGAACTGGGGCAGAAAAGGAACAGGGCCAAAGATGGAAAAAGGACTTGTTATCTGCATAGAACCAATGATCAATGCCGGACGTAAGGAAACAATCCAGATGCGCGACGGCTGGACCATCAAAACCGCTGACGGAAAACCTTCGGCACATTTCGAATATGCCGTGGCAGTTGAAAAGGGAAAAGCAGATGTACTGACAACTTTTGAATTCATTGATAAAGTTTTAAATAATAAGTAACTGTTGTATGGCAAAACAATCATCAATCGAGCAGGACGGGACCATCATCGAAGCTCTTTCCAATGCAATGTTCAGGGTGGAGCTTGAAAACGGACATGTGATCACTGCACATATCTCCGGGAAGATGAGGATGCATTATATCAAAATCCTGCCTGGTGACCGCGTAAAGGTTGAAATGTCGCCATACGATCTTACAAAAGGAAGAATAACATTTAGGTATAAATAAGAAATCTTAAGGTAATGAAAGTAAGAGCATCTGTGAAAAAGCGTAGCGCTGACTGCAAAATTGTCAGACGAAAGGGGCGCATCTATGTTATAAACAAGAAAAACCCTAAGTTCAAACAGAGACAGGGATAAATTAAGTAGTTTTGCACATCATTTTAGAAAAGAATAATATATGGCACGTATTGTTGGCGTAGATTTACCAAGACACAAAAGAGGCGAAGTAGGCCTGACCTATATTTATGGCATCGGCAGGAGCACTGCGCAGAAAGTTCTCGATGAAGCCGGCGTAGACAGAAACGCGAAGGTCGAAGAATGGAACGACGATCAGATTAATACTATACGTCGGATCCTGAACGATAACTTTAAACTTGAGGGCGAACTCCGTTCCGAAACACAGATGAACATCAAGAGGCTTATGGATATCGGCTGTTACCGCGGTGTCCGTCACAGACTTGGTTTACCCGTCAGAGGACAGAGCACCAAGAACAATGCCAGAACCCGCAAGGGAAGGAAGAAAACCGTTGCAAACAAGAAAAAAGCTACTAAATAAATAGATTATGGCAAAGAAGACTGGAGCATTAAAAAAGAGAGTCGTTAAGGTTGAACCTTCAGGCCAGGCACATGTTCATTCATCGTTTAATAATATCATAGTAACCCTGACCAATAATTCCGGACAGGTGATATCGTGGGCATCTGCTGGCAAAATGGGCTTCAAGGGTTCAAAGAAAAATACCCCGTATGCCGCTCAGATGGCATCAGAAGAATGCGGAAAGGTGGCTTATGATCTGGGACTCAGAAAAGTAAAAGTATATGTAAAGGGTCCGGGCTCAGGCCGTGAATCTGCTATCAGAGCTATTAGCAATGTAGGAATTGAGGTTACTGAGATCGTAGATGTTACCCCTATGCCGCACAACGGATGCCGCGCTCCCGGCAGAAGAAGAGTTTAAGCAATAATTTGATTATTTGATAGTTAAAATTTAATATACAATGGCAAGATATACTGGCCCAAAAACAAGAATAGCAAGAAAATTCGGGGAAGCAATTTATGGACCCGACAAGCATCTGGAAAGGAAGAATTTTCCTCCCGGGCAGCATGGAATGAACAAAAAGAGGAAAAAAACATCTGAATACGGTGTGCAGCTGAGAGAAAAGCAGAAAGCCAAATATACCTATGGAATGCTGGAACGTCAGTTCAGAAATGCTTTTGAAAAAGCTTCCAGAAGTAAAGGTGTAACTGGTGAAGTTCTTCTTCAACTCCTCGAATCACGTCTCGATAACGTCGTCTTCCGCCTTGGTGTAGCACCTAGCAGAGCATCTGCACGTCAGCTGGTTTCTCATCGCCATATCACTGTTAACGGTGATGTTGTGAACGTACCTTCATTCCAGCTTAAACCCGGAGACATAATCGGTGTACGTGAAAAATCAAAATCACTCGAGACTATTGTAGATTCACTCACTACCAGAAAATATACCAAACTTTCATGGCTTGAATGGGATGATGCACAAATGGCAGGTAAGTTCATGAATGTACCTGAGCGTACCGATATTCCTGAAAATATCAAGGAACAGCTAATTGTTGAATTGTATTCTAAATAATCATATAAGATAAATTCTATGGCCATTTTATCATTCCAGAAGCCCGATAAAGTAATAATGCTTGAAGCGGATGACAAGCGTGGAAAATTCGAGTTCCGTCCGCTTGAACCTGGCTATGGTATAACTGTCGGCAATGCTCTGAGAAGGATTCTTCTCTCATCGCTTGAGGGTTTTGCCATCACCACGGTCAAGATTGAGGGCATAGATCACGAGTTCTCCACCATTACCGGTGTAATGGAGGATGTGACCGAAATCATCCTTAACCTGAAACAGGTGAGGTTTAAAAGGACCGTTGATGATGTCGACCATGAAAAAGTCACAGTCAAGGTTACCGGCCAGGAAGTATTCAAGGCGGGAAACCTCAGTAACGTGCTCAGCAGCTTTGAGGTGCTGAACCCCGACCTTGTCCTTTTCAGGATGGAGCCTGATGTTAAGATGCAGATCGAATTCACAATAAATAAAGGCAGAGGCTATGTTCCTGCTGAAGAGAACGAACCCGTTGATGCCGAATTCGGACTTATTTCCATCGATGCAATATTCACACCTATCCGGAATGTTAAATACACGGTCGAAAACTACCGTGTCGAGCAAAAGACAGACTATGAGAAACTACTCCTCGAGATAGAAACTGACGGATCAATTCACCCGAAGGAAGCTCTCAAGGAAGCTGCAAAAATCCTTATCTATCACTTTATGCTCTTCTCCGATGAGAAGATCACTCTCGATTCAGACGATAAAATGTCAAACGAGGAATTTGATGAGGAAGTATTGCATATGAGACAACTGCTTAAAACAAAGCTTGTTGACCTCGATCTTTCAGTAAGAGCACTCAATTGCCTCAAAGCTGCAGAAGTTGAAACACTCGGCGATCTGGTCAAATTCAATAAAAACGATCTCCTGAAATTCAGGAATTTTGGTAAGAAATCACTCACTGAACTCGATGAGCTGCTCGAATCAATGAGCCTTTCTTTCGGCATGGATGTGAGCAAGTATAAGTTAGAAAAAGATTAATTTGTAAACTGGTTAAGGATATAAAGAGATGCGACATTCAAGAGTTATTAACCATCTGGGAAGAACAAGTTCACACAGGAAATCGATGCTGGCGAACATGGCTACATCGCTCATTCTGCATAAAAGGATCACCACTACTACGGCCAAGGCCAAGGCGCTTCGTACGTATGTTGAACCTCTCATTACTAAATCCAGAGAAGATTCAACTCATTCAAGAAGGGTGGTTTTCAGTTATTTGAAAGACAAAACAGCTGTAGCTGAGCTTTTCAGAGATGTATCACCAAAGATAGGTGAACGTCCGGGCGGATATACCCGGATACTTAAAATCGGTAACAGGCTTGGAGATAATGCTGATATGTGCATTCTTGAGCTGGTCGACTATAACGAAGCCATGCTCGGAGGCGGTGAAGCAACAAAAACTAAATCTTCAAGAAGAAGAAGATCTTCAACAAAGAAGAAAGAAACAGCAACAGTTGAATCTTCAGCGCCGAAAGCTGAAAAAACAGTAAGTCATGTGAACGAAAAGCCTGCATCCGAAGCTGAGGAAGCCAAGGGCGAAGCAGTTGCCGAGTAATTACGAATATGTTAAAAGAAATATTTTAACGGAAAGGGATAAGTCATTCAGACTCTATCCCTTTTTTTATATATTGCATAATTGTTTAATAAATAAATAAAAAACTATGGGTCAGATAGTTAGTGTGCATGCACGTGAGATTCTTGATTCCCGCGGCAATCCGACAATTGAGGTTGATGTACTCACTTCCAGTGGGTATCTTGGCAGGGCAGCAGTTCCGTCAGGTGCATCAACCGGAGAAAATGAAGCTCTTGAACTCAGAGATGGTGACAAAAGCCGTTACCTTGGTAAAGGAGTCCTTAAGGCAGTCCATAATGTCAACAATGTTATCGCTGAAGAAATAATTGGACTGGATGTTACCGATCAGGCAGGTATTGACAGGAAAATGATTGAACTCGACGGTACAAAGACAAAAAGTAACCTTGGAGCAAATGCAATCCTGGGCGTATCTCTTGCTGTGGCAAAAGCTGCAGCCTTATATCATGGCCTTCCCCTTTATCGCTATATAGGTGGCTCAAATGCCGTAACTCTTCCTATACCGATGATGAACATCATTAACGGAGGCTCACATTCAGACGCTCCTATTGCATTCCAGGAATTCATGATCAGACCTATAGGTGCTCCTTCATTCAAGGAAGGGCTTCGCATGGGCGCTGAAGTATTTCATTCACTCAAGAAAGTGATTAAGGAACGCGGCCTCAGTACTGCAGTAGGTGACGAGGGTGGATTCGCACCGAAATTCGATGGTACAGAAGATGCTCTTGAATCTATTCTTAAGGCTATTTCTGCAGCAGGCTACAAAGCAGGTACAGATGTAACTATAGGTCTCGACTGCGCTGCTTCGGAGTTCTATCAGGAAGGAATTTATAATTATTCCAAGTTCGAAGGACCCAAAGGCGCCAGAAGAACATCCAAGGAACAGGTTGATTATCTTGAACAGCTGGTTAATAAATATCCGATCGACTCCATTGAGGATGGCATGTCTGAAAATGACTGGGACGGATGGAAATTGCTTACAGACCGGCTTGGAAAAAAGATACAGCTGGTAGGAGATGACGTATTTGTAACTAATGTCGAATATCTTAAAAAAGGTATCGATATGGGTTGTGCAAATTCAATCCTTATCAAAGTCAACCAGATCGGTTCCCTTACAGAAACCCTCAACGCTATTGAAATGGCTCACAGAGCCGGATATACTACCGTAACTTCTCATCGTTCAGGTGAAACAGAAGATACAACCATCGCTGACATAGCAGTTGCTACCAACTCAGGCCAGATTAAAACCGGTTCTGCAAGTCGTACCGACAGAATCGCCAAGTACAACCAGCTTCTCCGGATCGAGGAAGAGCTCGGTAACCTGGCAATCTACGGATATAAGAAGTAAAATACTCTTTAGATTATAACGGGAGACACAGCGCTTTATCGAATAAAATTCTGTGTCTCTCTATTTATCTCATCTTATCTTATCTTATCACTATACACCTTATTTTCAGGCATCTTAACCCCTGTCTGAGGTTCGGGTGACAGGGCATGGGTTGTTAACAATCTGTTAATAACTTATGTTTAAACAGCGTTTATAACAATGACTGTTTTTTTATTGTCATAACCGATTCCTGGTTTAAATTTGATACATCAGGTGAGCGATAAAAGGTTGCTCGAACGAGGTGGAAGCAGGGAAGGTTCCTTAGTTGGAACACGACATGCCTCAATCAGGCCTACGGGTCTGCACATCGGGAGAGCCAAAGTACGGACTACTGAACCTCGTGTTCGGGATGGACGGCAGATCGATGAAAACCGGAAACGATCTTTCTGAGATTGGGTCACAGGACAACAGGATGCCAAAGGCTCAGGCCTGAAGCTGAATGAAACCGGCGCCGATTCCTCCGGGAACGGATACCGGTGTCTGACTGACACTTTGTCCCGGAATCCCGACTTGTCGGGAGAAAGGACAGCCCGAAGGTTCTGCTGTAACAGGCAAAACCGGAAAGCCAGGGGCTGGAGATTCTGATCCAGTATCAGATGAACCAGCCGGCCGGAATAACAGTAATCTGACCCTGAAATCAGCTTCGGCTGTGATCAGAGGATGGGAACTAATCTTAACGAATAGTTCCCATCATTGTTTTTACTTAAACATGAAAATAATAATGAGGTTGAAGGATTACTGCTTCTTCATAATCAATTTTTTATATATAGGAAAAGATCATTCTGCAGGTCTGAAATAAATAATCCTGAAAAAGTATGTTGTGACTAATCAAAGCCATCCGGCTGGAAATATCTCCATTATGAATAACTTTGCATAAGGATCAATAATATCAGGATGGCCTATAACGGACTGGCAGCATTTGTTGACGAATTATGGAGACGTAACGAACTTGTGAAGATTAAGCAATTCGTTGATCCAGTACTGCAGATAACTGAGGTTGCAGACAGGGTTTCCAAATCAGGAGAGGGTAAAGCCTTGTTGTTTGAGAATACGGGGACTCATTTTCCTCTGCTGATCAATGCATACGGCTCAGATTCGAGAATGTCGGTTGCCATCGGAAGAAAAGATCTCGATGACGCAGGAGAGGAAATAAACCACCTCTTTAAGGATCTGTCAGGTCCGGGCAAAGGGCTCTTTGGAAAAATTTCATCCGTTCCCCATCTGGTGCGTCTGGCAGGTTATCTTCCTTCTAAGATTAAACGAAGGGGTAGCTGCCAGCAGGTAATATTGAGAAATCCTGATCTTTCAATATTCCCTGTACTTAAATGCTGGCCGCATGACGGCGGACGATATATAACCCTTCCCGTGGTCCATACCATCCACCCTGTTACCGGAAAGCCAAATGCCGGGATGTACAGGATGCAGATTATTGACAGGAATACTACCGGGATGCACTGGCAGCGTCATAAAACAGGAGCAAACCATTTCGAGGCATGGAAGCAGGCTGGCAAAAGGATGCCGGTTTCTGTAGTGCTAGGAGGCGATCCTGTATATGCTTATTCTGCAACAGCTCCGCTTCCTGAAGGTATCGACGAATATATTCTTGCCGGTTTCCTGAGGCAAAAGAAGGTTAAGCTTGTACGCTGCCTGACCAATGAGCTTTTTGTCCCGGAGGATGCGGATATAGTTTTTGAAGGATATGTAGACCCTTCTGAAGATCTGTTTACAGAAGGCCCTTTTGGCGATCATACTGGTTTCTATTCCCTTGCCGATCAGTATCCCAGATTCCATATAACCTGTATTACACACCGCGGTAATGCAGTCTATCCCGCTACTATAGTGGGGATACCGCCTCAGGAGGATGCATTTATTGCCAAAGCTACCGAGAAGATATTTCTAGCTCCTCTCAAAATGACCATACAGCCTGAAATTGAGGATTTTCATTTGCCGGATGCAGGAGTGGCTCATAATCTGGTCATCGTTAAAATAAAAAAGAGTTATCCCGGACAGGCATTGAAGGTTCTTGGTTCGCTTTCCGGAGCAGGGCAGATGATGTTCTCAAAATACCTTATTGCGGTCAGCGGAGATGTCAGTATAAGGGATTATGGCAGGCTTGCCAGACATGTTTTTGAAAACACCAATATGACCAGGGATCTTTTATTCAGCCGCGGACCACTGGATGTCCTGGACCATTCACCTGACGCGTTCTCATTTGGAGGCAAGCTTGTCATAGATGCCTCAATAAAACTGGCCGAAGAACTCAGGGATCAGGTTAATGAGGCTGATCACCTTCCTGACAGAAGCAATATTCAGATCAATCCGGTTTTCCCTTCACACCTGGCTGTAACTGGCTTTAACGGCATTCTCCTGAATCAGGGTATTCCGGTAGCCGTTATCGCTGTAAACCGGGAAAAAGATCCGGATATCACTGTTCACCTGGAGGAATTCTTAAGGAACAGTGATTGTTGTAATAATTTCAGATTAATAATACTGACGGATCATACTGTTGATATAACCAATATCCATATGGTAGTCTGGCAGCTCCTTGGTAATTCCGATCCGTCGCGCGATCATGTTTATATTTCACAGAACACTCTGTTTATCGATGGGACAATCAAGGTATTCCGACGTGGTGGTTTTCCCGGGAAATGGCCAAACGTGGTTTGTTCCGATGTACCTACAATGTTAACTATTGACAACTTATGGCCGGCTCTTGGTCTCGGACCATTTATCCCATCTCCATCAGAGACCTATAGCAGACTGGTCCGTAAAGGTGAGGATGAGATTATAATCTGAGTATGTTTTCAATTAATTAGGATCAGGGATCTCCATGATGAGAATAATTCCGGTAATTTTACAGAACTGATGGGAATGGCTGGGGCAAATAATATCCTACTATCGTTGGTTTCTTTCTCACCAGCTGAATTTCAGCTGTCTGATGGTCTGGAGAGGATACTTCCGGCAGGGACTGATCTTCTGGAGATACTTGCTGGTGTTCTTGTCCTGATCATTCTTTTGTTAAGCGTCAGGAGCCTGTTGATCACCAGGAGAAGTCTCATGAACAGAGAAGATATGCTCAGGCAGATAAGATCGGAAAAGAATGAGCTTGAGCTTAAGAATAAAAATCTCACCGACAGCCTCATCTATGCGCAGAAGATTCAGGATGCCCTGCTTCCTTCAGAAACCTATTTCCGGCGTTATTTTAATGAATCTTTCATTTTCTTCCGCCCAAAGGACATTGTGAGCGGTGATTTTTACTGGATCGGGGAGAAAGGTGGCAGAATATTCATTGTGGCAGCCGATTGTACCGGCCACGGAGTGCCGGGGGCTTTGATGTCGGTTATTGGGACCAATCTCATAAATAAGGCGATTAATGAAGATAATATTGAATCTCCGTCAGCGATTCTGGCTGTTTTAAACAAAGCGCTTGAGAATACTTTTTCAGGGGAAAAGAACATAGGTACCATTATACGTGACGGAATGGATATTGGTATTTGCCGTATCGACATTCCTAAGCGGAAAATGGTTTTTGCAGGAGCATTTTTCCCGTTGTATATGATACGCGACGGCAGTCTTACTGAAATAAAAGGAGATAAAATCATTATAGGACTGAATCCGGACGAAAAGCAATACACTGATCAGGAACTTGATATCCGTGAAGGTGATATATTTTATATTTTTTCCGATGGTTTTGTTGACCAGTTCGGTGGCGCAGATGATAAAAAGTTCATGTACAGGAGGTTCAAATATCTGTTAACCCGTATACACACCTTTTCAGTAGACGATCAGAAGTCGATCCTTGATGAGGAAGTGAGATCCTGGATGGGAAATAACGTCCAGGTTGATGATATTATGGTTATCGGTTTTTGTCCTCTTGGCAGACGGAGCTAGTACTAAGCTAAACAAGGAATCGACTTTGAAGTATTTGTAATGATAAATATTCAGCTTGTTAAACCTATTTTGTCTTTTTCATTTTGCCTTTTGTCTTTTATCTTTTGCCTTGTCTTTTGTCTTATCACTAGATCATGCTTTTTATCTTGTTTATAAGAGTTGCCGGCTGATAAGGTTTACTTATATAATCGTCAATCCCGGCAGAAAGGCACTTTTCCTTATCGCCAATCATAGCATTTGCAGTAATGGCAATTATGGGAACATGGGTATTTGTGGTAGCTTCAAGGGCCCTGATCTTCTCTGCTGCCACCAGGCCACTCATTATAGGCATTTTAATGTCCATGAGGATAAGGTCATAGTGATTTGTGCCGAATTTATCAAGAGCTTCCTTACCGTTTGCCGCGGTATCAATTGTATTAACCAGCGGCATGAGAGTGAGCAGAGTAATCTTCTGGTTGATGAGGTTATCCTCTACAAGGAGTATTTTAAGGTCTTTCAGGTCCTTGTGAGTTTTATCCTTCTGGATCAGTTCCTCCATTTTGAGGGATACGACCTTTTGTCTGGTATCAAGGGCCGGACTGATAAATGGCAGCATTATGTTGAGGACAGTCGAATTATTGCCTACCTCCTGCCTGTAGGTACCCCTGCTTGATGTAATCAGTCCTGCAGCCAGAGTGAGTTCCCCTCCTGTATCGTCAATCAGAACTATACTTCTGTCTGTTTGTATCCTGAGTCCGACCTGACTTTCGTTTCCGTTCTCTTTCTCTTTCTTAAGACTTATGGTAACCTTGGTTGGTCTGTCAGAAGCCTGGTTCTCAATTGTATTGAAAAGATCAAGAAAAATCTGTTTGAGAACTATGGGATCGCCAAAACATTCAAGATCGCTGAATTCCTTTTTATTCAGGATAAAATCAATATTAGCTTTGTCCTTAAGGTTATATAGCTCAAAAGTATTCTGGATGGTAGACAGCAGGTTGAACCTGATGGCTTTGCGCTGCTGGAAGCTAAGGTTACCGGCCGACTTCATTGTCAGCTCATTCAGTATCGAAACCATATTGTTGGTTGATGCCAGGAACGTATCAAGCAGTTCCTTCTGTTTCTTATGAAGTCCCGACTCCATAAGCATATCTACAATTATCACGAGATTGTTCAGAGGCTCTCTGATCCTATGTGAAAAATCGATTATTACGTCATCTTTTTTCTCACTGAGTGAAGTGAATGCCTGTAGCGATTCCCTTACCTTCTTGTTAAGCCGGAAAGCTTTCCTGAATATCAGAATGCCGGTAGATGCAGCAGTTATAATAAAAATACCGGATATAAGTCTGAAGTTGAATGAAAGTGCAATGACCGCAGCTATAAGCAGGGAAAGAGTAAGCAGGGCTAATGTCTCAATTTCCTTCCTTCCCTTCTCGAGGTACTCCCCTGGTACTTTTTCTAAGGTATTATTACCGGCATAGTTTCCTGAATCAGCAGCCATGGGTATTAAATTTTGGAATCAGGTAAATTTAATCAAATTATGAAAACATTGAGTGAAATATACCTCACATTAAATATTAAACCTTTCACGGAAAAGATTATTTTTGTCGTTGCGGTATGATATTTGATTTAAAGGGTAAGAAAGAGAATAACTATATGAAGAGATCTACGGGTACAATCTTTTTGATCAGTTTCATAGTAATTTCTGCATCAGTTCAGGTCTTGGGACAAGATAGTTCCAGGGTTGAAATGGTAAAGTACACTCCCGATTTCAGATTCAAGGATGGGATTTATCTAAATTTTGAACAGCTCAAGAACAACAGTCCCATACCAAAAGCAAAAATCCTTACTTCTGTCGATTACAATGACAGGGAATTCTTCAAAAAGCTTATGGAAATGGAAAAACTCTATTTCTATGATGAAATGGGAGTAAGGCAGGAAGTTGTAAGAAGTGAAATCTGGGGTTACTCAAGGAACGGAGTGATCTATGTTCAGGTCCAGGGAAATTTCAGCAGGATTACCTTTGTGGGTAACATTTGTCATTTTGTTGCTGACGTGACAACGTATGATAACAGGTATTATAATAGCCCTTATGGATATTATGATCCTTATTATTCTCCCTATTACGGATATGGTAATTATTATTCTCCGTATTATTCGCCCTCTTATTATTCTCCTTACAGCCGTTCCAACATGACCCGGACCGACCTGAAGCAATACATCATTGACTTTGAGAGCGGTAAAGTGCTGGATTTTGATGTTCACAACACCGAGATTGTCCTGATGAAGGATAATCAGCTGTATGAAGAATATGTTCAACTTTCCAATAAGAAGAAAAAAGACCTGATGTTTGTTTACATCAGGAAATTCAATGAAAAAAATCCACTATATCTACCAGTAGAAAAATAATTATCATGAGATCAGCATTTATCGGTCTTGTCCTGTTTGCATTTTCCATGATCCTGAGTGGGCAGGCTCCGTTTCCAAGCAAGGATGAAATAAGTCAGTTTTCCAAATCAAAAACATGTATTGTCCTCGAAGAAGATCAGCTTTCTACTTATAATACATACATTAAGGAAGCTGTAAAGAAATTCTGGAACATCACTCCTTTTGAATTCATTGAGGTCAAGGATTTCAATGTCAGACGGCTCAACCCTGAATATTCTTTTATTGTTCTGACCCAGACAAACTACGAGAAGGATAAATCTGGAGCCTTATACAACTATATCAATCTGCTGCAGGGGAAAAAAGGAAGCCGGCTCGGCGATATGCCTGAGATCTGTGCCATTCCTCTTTCATCCGCAGGAGCTGATGACATTGATTATGGCTTCAAGTTGGGCGCTATTCTGCGTTTTATACAGAAACATGCTGCAATGATTGAAGAAGATCCGTCGCTGACAGGGAGAAAATATCTGAAATTCTATAATAAAAATATTCCTCAGGTTGCCGGAAAGACAATTCTTGTTAAAAAAGAAGACCTTTCACCTGACGTGTCAACAATTGAACAGATACAGGCTATTTACAAGGGCAAAATTGAGATAGTTACTGAAGATGATATCGTGAAAGCAATAACTGAAAAAACTCCGAACACAGTGATACTCCATAAAGTAGGTCCTGGCAGCGAGGACAAAGCCGGATTCTGCTTCAAGATGCTAATTGGTACCGACGATTCCCAGATGTATTATTATAATCAGCATCTTATCGACAAATCAAACCCTAACGGACTTCTTCCTGCTGACCTTAAAAGGTTTTCAAGGTAAAACCCATGCAGCAAAATGGCGGCAGCGACGTCTTTAGATAAACATTGAAGAGCCATGGAAGAGAACAGAGTTTTATCAGAATCAGAAAGAAACTGGGCGATGTTTTGTCATTTGTCGGCATTTGCAGGTTTCTTTTTCCCGTTTGGAGGAATAATTGGTCCGCTTATCTGCTGGTTATCAAGAAAAGACGAGTCAGTATGGGTCTATGTTAATGGCCGTGATTCCCTTAATTTCCAGTTGTCGATTCTTCTGTATATTGTGCTTGCAATTCCTTTATGCTTTCTCCTTATAGGGATCCCTATTGTGATGATCCTTATGGTACTGAAAGTGGTTTGCATAATTATCGGAAGTGTCAAGGCTTCGAAAGGAGAGTCATTCAAATATCCACTCGCTATTCCTTTTATATCTTAGTCGTTTTCAGGTCTGCAGGCCCATTGCATGACAGGGTGCGGATTATTCTGACACATACTGTTTAACGTAACGTGAATACTTTTATTCGGGTTGAGGAGGGATTTCATAATTTCGTTCCTCAACTTTTCTTATTTTTGTCATCTGTTTTTAACCTGATAATATGTCTTCAAAACCGTCCATACCAAAGGGAACGCGTGATTTTTCGGCAGGAGATATGCTGAAGCGCGAGTACATCTTCGATACAATCAGGAAAGTATTCAGGCTTTACGGATATCAGCCGATTGAGACACCGGCCATGGAAAATTTAAGTACTCTGCTTGGCAAGTACGGGGATGAGGGGGACAAGTTGCTTTTCAGGATACTGAATTCAGGTGATTTTTTGTCTGATACGAATGAAAGTGAACTTGCTTCAAGGGACCTCGCGAAATTGTCTTCAAAAATCTGCGAGAAGGGACTTCGGTATGATCTTACCGTACCTTTTGCAAGATACGTCGTGCAGCACAGGGATGAGCTGGTATTCCCTTTTAAAAGATACCAGATACAACCGGTCTGGCGGGCAGACAGACCTCAGAAGGGAAGGTACCGTGAGTTTTTCCAGTGCGACGTTGATGTGATCGGAAGCAATTCGCTGCATAACGAAGCAGAGCTGATCCGGATAATAGACGAGGTCTTTGCGGGCCTTGGCATTAAAGTAAAGATAAAACTCAATAACCGGAAAATACTTGCCGGTCTGGCTGAGTATGGAGGTGTTCCTGAAAAGATCACGGATATCACCGTTGCTTTGGATAAATATGAGAAGATCGGATGGGAAAATGTGCGGTCGGAACTGGCTGAACGGGGTATTAAGGAAGCAGTGATAGATGAATTCGGAAATATCATTCAGGTTTTCGACAAATCGAATGAAGAGAAGCTGAGTTTTCTAAATGAGGTTCTGTCTTCTTCTGATATTGGGAAGGAGGGGATACGTGAACTCAGTGAGCTTCTGAAGCTGCTCAGCCTGACTGAACTTGGATCAGAAGTGATTTTTGACCTTACCCTTGCCAGGGGGCTGAACTATTATACTGGCGCTATTATAGAAGTTAAATCGTCTGATGTGAATATTGGCAGTATCTGCGGAGGTGGAAGATATGACAACCTTACAGGGGTATTTGGCCTTGATGGTGTTTCCGGAGTGGGTATTTCTTTCGGAGCCGACAGAATTTTTGATGTCCTGAGCACCCTCGGGTTATTTGCAGCATCACCTTCTTCTTCAACTACTGCCCTTGTCCTTAACTTTGGTGAAAAAGAGGCAGCATATGCTTTCAGGATACTAACTGTTCTGCGAAATCTTGGAGTAAATTCAGAATACTATCCTGACCCTGTCAAGTTCAGGAAACAGATGAGCTACGCCGATGCGAAGCAGATCCCCTTCATATTCATCGCAGGCGAAGATGAAATTCGCAATGATACAGTGACAGTCAAGACTATGTCAACCGGAGAGCAGCTCAGTTTACCGTTTAATGAAATTGAATCGTTTGTGAATTCCAGGATTCTCGTTCGGTAGCGGCTGTCAATAATTAACCAACAACTAATTAGTTATGGAGCACAGGATTTCTCCAGGCGAACTTACTCTGGAAAGTATAGCTGAGATTGTGAGGGAAAATGCAACTCTTTCGCTATCTGACGAGGCAATAAAGCTGATCAGGGACTGCCGGGATTATCTGGATGAGAAACTCAGGAATAATGCCTCACCGATCTATGGAATTACAACCGGTTTCGGATCTCTTCATAAAAAAACTATTAATGTCGATCAACTGAACACGCTTCAGGAGAATCTGGTCATGAGCCATGCCTGTGGTACTGGCCCTGTGGTAAGGGAGGAGATAGTCAGGCTCATGTTGCTTCTTAAGATACACGGACTGAGCTATGGTAAATCTGGTGTTCAGGTTGAGACGGTACAGCGGCTTATTGACCTCTTCAACAAAGGAATAGTTCCTGTGGTGTATGAGCAGGGATCATTAGGCGCTTCAGGCGATCTTGCTCCGCTTGCTCATCTGGTACTTCCGCTGCTGGGCATGGGCGAGGTATTCTATAAAGGAAACAGAAGGGATGCTGCAGAAGTACTGAAGGAGACAGGCTTGAGCCCGGTATCTCTCAGATCAAAGGAAGGACTGGCCTTACTTAACGGGACACAATTCATGAGCGCTTTTGGTGTTTACGTAATGCTTCTGGCAGAAAGACTTTCCTCTATGGCAGACGTGGTGTCCGCAATCTCACTTGACGCCTATGACGGCCGGCCGGATCCTTTTTTTGAATGTGTACAGGCCATAAGACCTCACAAAGGTCAAAAGACCACTGCCGATTCATTCAGGAAGATGCTTGAGGGAAGTGAGCTGTTTTCACGGCCCAAAGCACATATTCAGGATCCTTATTCATTCAGATGCATTCCACAGGTGCATGGAGCAAGTAAGGATGCTATTAGCTATGCAAAGACTGTGATCCTGACCGAGATCAACTCGGTGACCGATAATCCGACTATTTTCCCTGAACTGGATATTATCATCTCAGGCGGAAATTTCCATGGACAGCCGCTTGCCCTGATCTTTGACCATCTCGCTATAGCGCTGGCTGAGCTTGGAAGTATTTCAGAAAGAAGAGTTTACAGGCTTATTGCAGGTCAGCGCGATCTCCCGGAGTTTCTGGTTGCAAATCCGGGGCTGAACAGCGGGTTTATGATTCCCCAGTATACTGCAGCTTCCATCGTGAGCCAGAATAAGCAGCTTTGCACGCCGTCATCCGTTGATTCAATACCTTCCTCAAATGAGCAGGAAGACCATGTCAGCATGGGTGCAAATGGTGCGACAAGATTACTGAGGGTCGCTGAGAATGTTGAAAAAATCCTCGCTATTGAGCTGTTTACTGCGGCACAGGCTCTGGAATTCAGAAGGCCTCTGAAATCTTCACCATATATTGAAAACGTAATTGCTGAATATAGAAAATCGGTTCAATTTATTACTAACGACAAGATCATGTATAATGATATTGACAGGTCAGTCAGATTCATAAGAAATTTCGCTTACTGATCAGAAATCCAAATCCTGGCTCTGACGATGCTGTTGCCTGTTTTCCTGCAATTCTTTTAGCAGCTGTATCTTATATTGATTCTCAGCCTGGTAATATCTTATTACTTTGGCCGGCGGCAGTATTTCCCTTATCTTTTTATGGAATTCTACTGCCAGGGATGATTCATCTGAAATATATTTAATCAGTTTATCCCCCATCTCCCTTAGCTGACTGTCGCTGAGGCTGCTTTCATTTTGATTGAAATCCCTGACGAGAAAAATCCTGCTTTTCTGGATCTGCATTTTTTGTTTCTGGTATTCGTTGTAAACCGGCCAGAATTTTTCTGCTTCTTCTGAACTCAGATTCATTTTTTTTGTGAAAAATCCGATTTTATAGGTATTGAATTTCTCGAGTACCTGATTCTGAGCCTTGAGTCCGACAAGTGGCAGTATGGCAGCAATTGTCAGAATTATTAATCCCCTTTTCATGGATCTGTATTTAAAGTTGTTGATATATATCGTTGATATCAATGTTGTTAAGTATAAGGTAATCAATGATATCGTTTTTGTTTATATCAGGAATCCTTTGTTTTGCTATGGACTGATCATCATTTTCTTCCATCGGGTAAACATCAAGATCAAATACATATTGAGAAAGAGACTCCTCTGCCAGTATTTCCTGTTTGACAGTATTGCCTTTGTCAGGCCTGATCATCCTGAAAAGGGTGTAGCTTAAAATCACAAACCCTGCAATTGAAGCCGCGGCCATGAAATAAGGTCTTAACCGGTGAAGAGTCTTTTTCTTCTGGTTTTCCTGGTTAACGGATTCAGCAGCCGATAATATTTTCCGTTGAACATCATCAAAGTACCCTTCCGGGACCCTGAATGGATTGTTTTTTGGTATTTTATCAATCGGTTTCATTATTTACTTCGATTGTTTTCAGGTATAAAGGTTTAATCCGGATCGATCATTCCCTCTATTTTTTTCACTGCATGAAAATAGGATGCTTTCAGAGCTCCAACAGAGGTGCTGAGCACTTTACTCATTTCCTCATAGGTAAGATCGTCATAATATTTCAAATTAAAAACAATCCTCTGCTTTTCGGGCAGCTTCAGGATGGCATTCTGGAGCTTCCTTTCGGCTTCATCGCCATCGAACCATGTACTTCCCTCAATGGAGGCGGTAAAATGTGTTTCAAGATCATCAAGCGATACAGCATAATTTTTTTTTCTTCGGTTTATAAGTGCGAGCGCTTCATTTGTGGCTATGGTGTATAGCCAGGTGTACAGGGAGCTTTCGTTTCTGAATTCACCAAGACCTCTCCATGCATTTATAAACGTATTCTGCAGGGCATCATCCGCATCTTCGTGGAGTATGACCAGCCGTCGGATATGCCAGTATAACCTTGAACTGTATTTATCAACAATGAGCCTGAAAGCCTTATCCTTGTCTTTACCAGGCAGCTGTGCTATGTTCTCTTCGGTTTTAATAGATCCTTATCTGACGGTTTAATGAATAGATTGAAAAAAGCAGCAATGGTTTAATTCATTTAACGTAAAATTAAAGATAAGGTTTAAAGTCACTGAAGCTGCTGGCTGATAGAGGCAATTTCGGCTTGAATTATCTGACTATTTATGATAAATTTGCAACCTGTTAATCAATAAGAACTAATATGGCCCTTCAGTGTGGAATAATTGGGATCACCAATGTTGGTAAAACTACCATTTTCAATTGTATTTCAAATACCAAAGGAGAGGCAAATGCCTACGCCTTCAGCGCTACAAAATCCAATATCGGCGTGGTTCAGGTCCCCGACAGCAGGCTGTATGAAATGGAGAAATTTCAGAAGACCGACAGGATCGTTCATACCGTGATCGAAATTGTCGATATTCCCGGTCTGGCTAAAGGGTCTAATAAGGGAGAAGGTGTTGGCAATAAGTTTCTTGCAGATATCCGAAATACCGATGCTCTTATACATGTTCTCAGATGTTTTGATAATGAAGATCTTCCTCATATAGAAGGATCGGTTGATCCGGTGAGGGATCTGCAGACAATTGATCTTGAACTTCAGGTTAAGGACCTCGAGTCGGTGGAGAAGAAGATCGAAAGGCTCGAGAGAGCTTCAAGGGCTGGCGACAAGGAAGCAAAAAGAGGTGTAGAGGTGCTTCAGATTTACAGAGACCATTTTGAGAATTTTAATAATGCCCGGACACTCGATATCAAAGACGAGGACAGGAAGATCGTTGATGATCTTTTTCTGCTTACAATGAAGCCGGTCATCTATGTCTGCAATGTCGATGAGAAGTCGGCCATTTCAGGTAACCGGCACGTTGAAAGGGTGAAGGAGTTCCTGAAGGACAGCGATGCAGAGATCCTTGTTATTGCCGGAGCTCTTGAGGCTGAGATTGCTGAACTTGAGACAGCAGATGACAGGCAGGCCTTCTTAAAGGATGCCGGACTCAGCGAACCTGGTGTCGACAGACTGGTGAGAGCAGCCTATAAAATGCTGAATTTAAGGACTTTTTTTACTGTCGGACCAATGGAGATAAGAGCATGGACCATCAAAGTGGGAATGACTGCTCCCCAGGCCGCAGGGGTTATTCACAGCGATCTTGAAAGAGGATTTATCAGAGCAGAGGTGATGAAATACGATGATTTTGTCAGACTTGGCTCAGAACATGCCTGTAAGGAGTCGGGGAAATTCTTTGTCGAAGGCAAGGGATATGTTGTGGGCGATGGCGATATACTTCATATAAGGTTCAACGTCTGACCACTCTATGGCACGACAATGGATCATATCATTTCTTCTGGCCGGGCTTACATCCGTCACTTCCTTTTCCCAGGACACTGACAATGATGTCAGGATCCGTTCGCTTGTTAAGGAATATGGTCAGGCTGAAGCTGTTCTTCGTCTGACAGCCAGGTCAGAGATTGACAACCTTTCAAGGCATGTGTCAATTCTGGATGTGCGAGGTGATTCAGTGATACTTAGTCTTTCTCCCCGTGACCTGAATTGGTTCATCGGCCGGCATTACGCGTACACGATAAGAGAACAAAAGATGCCCAGAGGGCTTGTATCTGCCTCCAGTCTGGCCAAGGCGCTGACATGGGATGCATATCCAACATACGCGCAGTATGATTCCCTGATGCAGTCATTTATTAGTACCTATCCTGATCTCTGCACCCTCGATACAATAGGGACTTCAATAAACGGGAAACTGGTACTTGCACTCCGGATCACTGCTGCGGGCGCTACATCGGAAACCAGACCCGAGGTCTTTTATACTTCGACAATGCATGGGAATGAGACGGGAGGTTACATCCTTATGCTCCGGCTTGCCGATTATCTGCTCAGAAACTATCCTGCCGACAGCAGGGTGAAGGACCTGGTCGACAATCTCCGGATATGGATCAATCCTCTGGCTAATCCCGACGGCACTTATAACAGCGGCAATATTATCTCCAACCCCGTCAGGTATAATGCAAATGGTGTGGACCTTAACCGTAATTTCCCCGATCCTCTCCAGACAGATAATGTTCTGGAGAAAGAAAATACAGACATGGTAAACTTTATGAAAAAGCACAGGTTTGTTATTTCTGCCAATTTTCATTCGGGTGTGGAAGTGGTTAATTATCCATGGGACAGATGGCTCAATAAGTTACATGCTGACAATGCCTGGTTCAATGAGATTAGCAGGGCCTATGCCGATACGGTCCATGTGTATTCCCCAACCGGTTACATGACTTATCTCGAGAACGGCGTTACACGGGGTGCCGTCTGGTATGTTGTTTACGGAGGTAGGCAGGACTACGTCACCCAGCAACTCCACGGAAGAGAAGTAACAATAGAAGTAGACGATCAGTATATCACTCCGGCCTCCCAGCTTCCTGCACTCTGGGAGAGCAATCGCAGATCCCTTCTTGGCTATCTTGAGAATGCTCTTTACGGAGTACATGGACAGGTTAGTGATAGCACGTCAGGTTTGCCTGTGGTGGCAAAAGTCTTTATAGACGGTCACGACAAGGATACCTCTGAAGTTTATTCAGATACTGAGCATGGTTTATTTGTAAGAATGTTATCTCCCGGAATCTGGCCATTTACCTTCAGTGCAAAAGGATATCGCGACACATCAGTATATGTAACCGTTTATACCGGACAGAGAACCGATCTGAATATCGTTTTGAAGAAGAAAACCCAATCGGATACGGTTAATACTGCTTTACTTTATCCCAATCCCGCCACGTCATCACTGAATGCGCTGGTGCCGGTTGCTGTTGCCGGCGATGCAGAAATCCTTATCACCGACCAGGCAGGAAGGCTTGTTATCGGTTACACCACAGAAATTGTAAGTGGGACACCTGTCATCATTGATATTTCAGGACTTTCACCCGGGATATATCAGGCCGAATTCAGAAATTCACGGAAAAGGGCTTTCTGCCGTGGACGTTTCATTGTTATTAAATGATGTCCTTTCCTTTTATCTTTCCTTAAAACCTGTATTTTTGCACTCTATCGCCCGGGAGGACGCTTGTTAATTTACCCTGAAAGCCTGTAAAATAAAGTGATGAAGAATAATGATTTGTTTAATAAAGGATTGAGTGCGCTCTTACTAATTGTTTTTTCCTTTACACGTGCCCTGGGACAAGGCGCCTATATTCCTCCGGATAAACCGCGTCTGGTAATTGGGATTGTTGTGGAGCAACTTAAATATGATCAGCTTGAGAAATACAGGGATAAACTCAGCGACAACGGGATAAAGAAACTTATCAACGAAGGGACCTATTTCAAGAATGCATCCTTCGATTACATGCTTACACAATCGGCCCCTGGCCATGCAACAATAGCAACAGGGACAGAGCCATCATATCACGGAATCACCTCAGATAACTGGTTCGTGCCTCTCCGGAATGAACTTATCTACTGTACACATGACATTGATGTTAATCCGGTTGGCGGTAGCTTTGAGTCCGGACTGAATTCACCTGTTAATCTTCAGGCTTCCACTTTTCCCGATGAACTGGAACTGGCTACCAATCAGAAAGCAAAGGTTTACGGTGTCGGATTGAAGGACAATTCGGCTATCCTTTCCACAGGGCATTCCGCAAATGGTGTATTCTGGTTCGATAATACGACAGGAACATGGATGACCAGCACCTATTATGCCAATTCACTTCCGGGTTGGGTGATGGATTTTAATGCGATGAAATATGCAGATTCATATCTCAACGGAGTTTGGAACACTCTTCGGCCTGCTGCTGAATATTCCGACTGTCTGCCTGACTCGAATAAGTTTGAGACTGGCTTTAACTCGCAGAATCACTTTCCTTATGATCTTAAAAAACTTCGTTCCAGGGTCAATCTTGGTCCCAGGAACGATTATGCTCTTCTCAGGGAAACACCTTTTGGCAATTCGCTTACCACAAGTTTTGCCATCAAACTGATCGAAAAAGAACAGTTGGGCAAGGATGATATCACCGATTTTCTTTCAATATGCTATTCCGCCACCGATAATATCGGGCATCGGTTCGGACCTTCATCAGTCGAGATGGAAGATGCTATTCTCAGGCTCGATGATGATATCAGAACTCTTCTGACCTATGTCAGTGACAGTATTGGTAAAAAAAATGTACTGATATATTTCGCTTCTGCTCACGGAATTTCAGAGATACCTGCTGTGCTGGAGCATAACCGGATACCAGCCGGGTATTTCAAGCAGAACCAGGCTCTTCAGCTTTTGCGCACATATCTGAATGCCGTATATGGAGAAGGGGAGTGGGTAAAAGGATATTCTGAACGGCAGGTCTATCTAAACAGGACATTGATTGAGGATGCCCGTATACCGATCGAGGATGTGCAGAAGAAAGTTGCCAGGTTTCTTGTTCAGTTCTCAGGAGTTGCTGCAGCATATCCATATTCGGCTTTCGAGGCCAATGATTTCGGGAACGGAAACCTGAAGAGGATAATCAATAACTTCAATTCCCAGAGGTCGGGTGATGTTATTGTAACTCTTAATCCGGGATGGATTGAAAAGGACGGGGATTTTGTTACAAACCACAACTCCCCATATGAATATGATGCTCATGTGCCGCTAATATGGTATGGATTTACGGTTAACAGGTCAACTATAACTCGCAGTGTCAACATGACCGACATTGCCGCAACATTATCTGTCCTGTGTAAGATTCCCTATCCTAACGCCTGTACAGGGGAGCCTCTGACTGAACTGTTCAGATAATTTATCTGGTATTGCTGCTGATCAGGACCTTAACCTGATCATGTCTCTTACTTTGCAGGCTTCTGCAAGAAGGTTGGGATTTTTTTCACAACCATTCCCGAGGACAATGAGATCGGCACCGGCATCAAAAATTGATGCGATTTCTTCCCTTGTTCTGATCCCGCCTCCTACAGCAACAGGAATGGAGATATTCTCTTTTACAGATCTTATCAATGATAATGGCACGTGTTGTTCGGCTCCGCTTCCTGCCTCAAGATAAATCATGCCAAATCCAAGCATTTCACCTGCAAGTGCTGTTGCAACGGCTATTTCAGGTTTATCTGAAGGGATGGCTTCTGTCTGACTGATATATTCGACAGATGTTTTTCTTCCGCAACTGATAAGTATGTATCCGGTCGATACCAGTTTCTCCCTGATGTTCCTCAGGAACGGGGCAGCGGTTATATGGTTTCCGATTAACAGTTCAGGGTTTCTTCCCGATATCAGTGACAATAAAAGGATCACATCCGCTTTTGCAGAGAGTTGCAGAAGGTTACCGGGGAAAAGAACGACAGGTATTTTACAGACGTTTCTTATTTCATCTATGAGCCTGTCAATACTGTTAAACGTAAGACTTCCTCCTGCCAGAATATAATCTGTTTTATATTCCTCCGCTGTTCTCAGAATACTCTGATGAGCCATTTCTCCCCCTTGCTTGTCGGGATCAAGCAAAAGTCCTATGCTCTTCTTTAATGGAAAATCCACCATTTTCATCAGCAGATTTGCTTATCAATAGGCCTGTTCTGGTAATTCTTCTTAGTCCAGACAATGGCATAATTGTCATATTTCGAATAAAAAAGATCAAAATTCTCATCGATCCTTTCAGTATTGACATGTCCTTTTATTTCACCGGAATCTTTCACTGTGAAAGGGTCTATGGTTATATTCCTTCTGAGGCTGATACCTTCCTTGTCACATATTTTATACATGGCTTCCTTGGCGCACCAGTGCAGGTACAGGTGATATCGCCGATTCTCATTTTCCCTGGTTATAACTTCTTTCCTGTTGAGGAATTTAAAAGCGATGGCTCCGATATTGGAACTCATATATTCGAGATCAATCCCGACTTTTTCATTAGTACTTAGTAGGATCGCGGTGAGTTTATGTGAATGTGAGATGCTTATAAATCTTGAACCGTCTTTGAGGAATGGCTTATTGTTTTTGTTATAGACAATTTTTGCCTCTTTTCCGATAAGTTCGGCAAGCAAAGCTCTTACGCTCAGGAATTCAAGTTTCCTTGAAGTACTGCTGAAACTTCTGTATTTCTTTTTTTCTTCATTATCGAGTGAAACATAATCCATCAGGGTATTCAGGTCTTCTTCGATCTTCCAGACTCCCAGAACAGAGAATTCATTCAGATAATGTTTAGTTATGCACCCCATTTATACAAGATAAGAGTCAGTTTTTCCAATTCAGGGTTTCTATCAGGTGCACAATATCGCTCCTGAAGAAATCGATTACCGGAGCCAGTGAATCGGCGTCAGGTTGTGCTGCAAAATATAGCGATCCTCTGAGGAAATGCTTCACGCTGTCGGTTACATAGAACTGAACGGCGGTTGCAGTATTTCCTTTGAGATCATAAAGGATACCGTAAACCTTTGCATCCTGATTTGCAATCACCTGTTCCCTGATAGCATCGGCCTTCGATACATGATTTTTTACATTCATCTTATAGGTCTGCTCCATCAATCCAGCAAAGTTGTTATTTATATCCTTATAGGTAAGATATATTTTGGCTTTGAAAGCAGGGAATTCAATGTTCATCCAACCTGGTTCTTTTTTATCGCTGGAAGAGTATGTAACTGTTCCATAAGCCGGATATTCAAACGACAGGGGAATATCTTTATGACTTTCTTTATTGTTGTCGTACTTTATATATTCCCTTTTGGGAAGGTCTATTCTGAAATAACCTTTCGGACGGGGTATGGCAACCTCCTTACAACCTGTTGTAACGGTAAGGAGAAGTAATACTAAAAGGTTATTCCGTGGCATCATCTTCATTTTTTTCACCTATTTCAACAAATATCTCCTTTATTCTTCTCCCATCGGTCGAATTTACCGTGAATATGAACCTGTCATAGCTGACCTTCTGTCCGGTTTCAGGTATTGCTCCTGTAAGTTCAAGGATCAGGCCTGCCAGCGTTTCGGATTCCCCTCTGACTTCCTCGAATATATCATCATCAATCTCAAGTACTTTGTAGAAATCGTTCAGGAGGATCTTTCCCTCAAACGCGTATTTGTTTTTATCAAGTTTTCTGTAAAGAAGTTCTTCATCATCACTCTCATCGGTGATATCTCCAACTATCTCTTCCAGTATATCCTCGAGAGTTACGATACCGGAGGTTCCGCCGTATTCATCGATAACAACGGCCATATGCATTTTTTTTAACTGGAATTCCTTGAGTAGGTCATTTATTTTTTTTGTTTCAGGGACGAAATAAGGAGAGCGGAGCAGTGTTTGCCATCTGAAACCGGAAGGGTTGCTGGTATATGGAAGTACATCTTTTGCATACAGAATCCCACGGACATTGTCGAAAGTACCTGAATAGACAGGTATTCTTGAGAAACCGGAGCTGATAATGACAGGTATTACCTTATCGAACCCTGATCTTATTTCAATCGCGGTAACATCGATCCTGGGGCACATTATGGCGCTGACATTAATATTCCCGAAATTGACGATTCCCTTAAGTATTTTTTCATCTTCATCGGAATTATCTGAAGTCAGTTCCAGTGCGTCAGAAAGATCATTCATACTGAGAGTGTTCCTGCTGGCGCCTGTCCTTTTTCTGACGAATGAAGATGAAAGAACAAGGACAGCAGTGACAGGGTATAGTAGTTTTTCCAGTACTTTAAGCGGGTATGCCATAAGTCTGGCGACTTTTTTGTTATTCCTTGTTGCATATACTTTCGGCATTATTTCGCCAAAGAACAGCAGAATGAATGTTATTACTACCGCGTTGACAATAAAGCCGGTCATCGGATGGGCAGAGAATTCGAAGATGACCGAGCTGATAAACGCTGAAAGAAGAACAATAGCAATATTAAGGGTATTGTTGGCAACCAGTATTGTGCTCAGCAGTCGTTCGGGATCATTATAAAGAGTTAATACTGTCTGGGAACGCTTATCTCCGTCTGATCTGAAGTGTTCGATGTCTTCCGGTCTGAATGAGAAAAATGCTACTTCAGCTGCAGATACAAGAGCAGATCCTGCAAGCATCAGGACGAGCATCAATAAACCTGCAACGGTTTTAAGGTCGGATGGATTAACCATGATGACAGTTAATACCTGACCAAGGGGAAAAGACTGAGCAGCTTCCAATTCAGCTATCATTTGATCATGACAGATTAGAATGGCAGATCGTCCTCGTTCTGACCTGATGGAAATCCTTTGTTCTGAAAGTCATCGATGTCATCCGTTGGTTCAGACCCGGTAGTATTATTTACACTTTTTGGCGTATAGTTACCTGTCGGTTCATTGACTGCTGTTCCTTTGCCGGAGCTTCCGGTAATCACGTTCCCTTGAAATTCCGCCTGAGCGGCAGCAGTCCCGGGCCCCTGTTTCTTTTCCAGGACCAGCAGTGCATCAGCAAGGATTTCCGTTATATACTTATTGACCCCATCCTTGTCTACATATGATCTTGTTTTGATTTTTCCAACTATATAAACCTGAGAACCTTTCTTTACTGTTTTTTCAGTTACTTCGGCCAGAGCTCTCCAGACAACTATATTATGCCATTCGGTCGAAGTAATTGTTTCTCCCTGCTGATTGGTATATGATTCACTTGTTACAAGAGGAAAGGTGGCTTTGGCAACACCCTTGTCGAAGTACCGGATCACCGGATCTTTTCCTACATTCCCTACAAGTATGACTTTATTGATTGACATATAGTTAGGTATTGGTAATTCTCACAGGTAACGGATTGTAAAGTTAGTAAAAAAACACATAGTAAATACCCTGTGCCGCATAATAAGAACTTCCCCGGATGATTGCTTCCTGCAAGTGAAAATGGTTAGTTACGGCATTCCGGTAAGTCCTGACAGTCGAAGGAAGGGCACCATGGCAAATTTCTATTTCATTGTATTTAAGGCATTAATATAATCAGTTCCAAAAAAATTATTGTGTAAGTGTTTCTATTTAAACAAATAATATTTTTATATTTGCACAGTTGAAAAAACGAATACTCAAAATAATTTGTTGAATTTTAAACATCACGCAAAATGACTAAAGCAGACATTGTTAATGAAATTGCCAAGAACACTGGTATAGAAAAGGTAACAGTTCAGAAGACTGTTGAGGCCTTGATGGAGACAGTAAAAGATTCTATGGTAAAAGGAAATAACGTTTATCTCAGGGGGTTCGGTAGCTTCATCGTGAAGAAAAGGGCAAAGAAAACTGCAAGGAATATTTCAAAGAATACAACCATTATTATTCCAGCTCACAATATACCTGCCTTCAAGCCGGCAAAATCATTTATAACAAAGGTTAAATCTAACGCTAAGAAATAAATAAAATGCCAAGCGGTAAAAAAAGAAAAAGACATAAAATGGCCACCCACAAACGTAAAAAACGTTTGCGGAAGAACAGACACAAAAAAAAGTAGCAGGTCGGTAAGTGGTCATATTAATTTATTTTAAACCTAAAGATCCTTCGGTCTTTAGGTTTATTGTATAGATATGTTTGTTACTACTGTTTCATATTAACTCAGATTAATTCAGTGAAGTGGTAAATAAAGACTTAATCATTGATGTAAGTGATTCCGAGGTTTCTTTAGCGTTGTTGGAAGACAAGCAGTTAATTGAGTTAAACAAGGAGAAGCGAAATATTAAGTTCTCGGTCGGGGACGTATACCTGGGGAAAGTCAAGAAGATTATGCCCGGCCTGAACGCAGCGTTTGTTAATGTTGGCTATGAGCGCGATGCCTTTCTTCATTATCTGGATCTGGGTGCTCAGTTCCGTACCCAGAATAAATACTACACATTTGCAGTCCAGAAACAGGGAAAGGTGCCTCCGGTACATAAGTTTAAGCCTGAACAGGACATAGATAAGGACGGCAAGATCACTGACGTGCTGACTGTTGGTCAGACTGTCATAGTGCAGATCACAAAGGAACCGATCTCAACAAAGGGGCCCAGGCTGGCTTCAGAGATCTCTCTGGCCGGAAGGAACCTGGTTCTGATGCCCTACTCGGATAAAGTATCCATTTCTTCAAAGATCGAAAGCAATGAAGAGAAAAGCAGGCTTAAAACCCTTGTTCAGAGCATAAAACCAAGAAATTACGGAGTCATTGTAAGAACTGTGGCAGAAGGCAAAAAGGTTGCTGTGCTTGATGCCGAGCTGAAGGACCTTGTACATAAGTGGGAATCAGCTTTCCAGTCAATACGTAAAGAGACAAAAACACCAAAGCTCTTTATTGGTGAGATGAACAGAACATCCACCATACTCCGCGACATGCTCAATGTCACTTTTAGCAGCATACACGTTAACGATACTTCACTTGCCGAAGAGATCCGGCTTTATATAAGGGAGATTGCCCCTGAAAAGGAGAAGATCGTAAAAGTGTATAAAAGTTCGCTTCCGATTTTTGACCATTTCGGAATCAATAAACAGATAAAGGCGCTGTTTGGTAAAACAGTCTCCTTTAAACATGGCGCGTACCTGATAATTGAACATACAGAAGCCCTTCACGTTATTGATGTGAACAGCGGCAACAGGTCCAGATCGGGTAATGACCAGGAATCAAATGCCCTTGAAGTAAACATGGAAGCTGCTACTGAAATAGCACGGCAGCTGAGATTACGTGATATGGGTGGTATTATTGTGGTTGACTTCATTGATATGCAGTCGGCTGAAAATAAGCAACAGCTCTTTGAAAAGATGAAAGAGGTAATGTCTAACGACAGGACCAAACATAATATTCTGCCCCTTACCAAATTTGGCCTGATACAAATAACCAGGCAAAGGGTAAGACCTGAAATGAACATTATAACGGATGAAAAATGTCCTGTATGTCAGGGAACCGGAGAGATCAGACCCACAGTTCTGCTGACAGACGACCTTGAACGGGTACTCGCTTTTATTGTCGGCAAGATAAAGACACGAAAGCTTACACTCAACGTTCATCCATTTGTTGCTTCATTCCTGAAAAAAGGACTTGTCCCTCAGTTCAGGAAATGGAACTTCAAGTATAAGATCAGCCTTAAAGTGCAGCCGGTCACCTCGTACCACATGCTGGAGTATCATTTTTACGACAGGCATGACAACGAGATTGACCTGACTTAAATTCAGGGAAACAGGGTTACATTTTCCGGACAATACCTGATGAACAGGCATTGTTCTGCCAGTGAATGATTTTTAAACGTGCAAATTTTCTATGACCATGTTAAAGCGACTTCTGATATTCTCAGTAATGATAATAGTCGGTTCTTCTGTCTCGGCTCAGGTTTATAACCCTGTTACCTGGGATTTTGGCTATCAGAAAACCGGGAACGGACAGTATGAACTTGTTTTTACTGCAACCATTGAGCAACACTGGCATATGTACTCTATGGATATCCCCGACGGCGGTCCTGTCCCAACATCCTTCAGATTTGATACTCTGCCTTCTTTCAGGCTCGAGGGAAAGACCTTCGAGGTGACTAAACCGGTTGAAGTACTTGACGAAGCATTTGGATTCAAAATCAGGACCTTCAGCGAAAAGGCCGAATTCCGCCAGAAGATCGCCTCATCTTCTCCTGAGTTTGTTGTAAAAGGTTCTGTTAATTACATGTCATGCAATAATGCAACATGCTCACCTCCAAAGGATGTTGAATTTGAGATAAGCATGAAAGATGCCTCAGTCACACATCAGTCCGGAACTGGGCAGGCTGATAGCAAAGGGTTACTGAAATTTTTTCTTCTCTCACTGCTTGCCGGATTGGCTGGGGTAATCACACCTTGTGTTTTTCCGATGATCCCAATGACTGTGGCATTCTTCTCGAGGGGCTCTGAGAACAGGACCCGTTCGGTGATTAAAGCGCTGATTTTTTGGCCTCTCAATCATACTAATCTATACTTCTCTGGGTATAATCGTTTCCCTCACCAGTGCAGGAGCAGGTTTTGCAAATGCTATAAGCACCCATTGGATACCGAACCTGCTGTTTTTTGTGCTTTTTGTAGTTTTTGCAATTTCATTTTTTGGCGCTTTTGAGATCATACTTCCGAATACATGGGCAACAAAGGCTGATAACAGGGTCGACAGGGGAGGAGCGGCAGCTTCATTCTTCATGGGATTGACAACCGTAATTGTGTCTTTCTCCTGCACCGGGCCAATTATTGGTTTTCTGCTGGTCGAAGCAACATCAGGGGATGTATTAAGACCAACACTGGGCATGCTGGGATTCGGGACCGCATTTGCACTGCCGTTTACCCTTTTTGCTCTGTTCCCTTCAATTATGAGCAGGTTGCCAAAATCGGGAGACTGGCTGAATTCAATAAAGGTTTTTCTGGGATTTATTATGCTGGCTTTCAGCATGAAATTCCTTGTTACAATAGATGGGGTTTATAATCTTAAGATCCTTTCCAGGGACATCTTCCTCGCTATCTGGATCGTTCTGTTCTCCCTCCTGGGATTTTATCTCCTAGGTAAATTGAGGTTTGCACATGACAATGAACTGAAGCATATCGGACCTTTCCGGTTGTTCCTTGTTATTACTGTCTTTTCATTTGTTATCTACATGATACCCGGTTTGTTCGGAGCGCCTCTCACAGGTCTGTCGTCCTTCCTCCCTTCGCAGTCAGGCACCTCTCTTAATCTACCCGTTCTGATCTCAGCCGGCGGCCATGGACCGGCAGTTTCTCCGGTGGCAGGATCCAATGCAGGATTATGCTCCGAGCCAAAATACGGTGATTTTCTGGATATGCCCCTCGGCCTCCACGGTTACTTCGATTATAACCAGGGAATGGAGTGTGCGAAGAAGATGAATAAACCAGTTCTCATTGATTTTAAGGGACATGCATGTTCCAACTGCAAGTTAATGGAAGCAAAGGTCTGGTCCGATCCTGAGGTTCTGGAACGGCTCAGGGATAACTTTGTCATCATCTCACTGTATGCTGATGACAGGACAAAATTGCCGGAAAATGAATGGGTTAAATCGTCAGTCGATGGAAAGATGAAAAAGACGATCGGCGCTGTGAACGAAGATATTGAGATCTCCAGATTCAAAACAAATGCATTACCTCTTTATGTTATCACCGACCATGAAGGGAATCCTCTGAATGAGCCTATGCCGACAAATCTTAGTATAGACAACTTCAGGAAATGGCTCGATGAGGGCGGTTCCAGATTCGGCGCAAAATAATCATAGCTTTCAATGCAGGGATTTGGAAATTAAGCAGTACAAGCTCTATATGAAGAACTATGTACTGCTTAATTCAGTTCCTTTGATCCCTTCAGTATATTTCAGAACCTTCCAACCTTGAAGGTGATCAGGTAGCTGAAAGCTCTTATTGATTTGGAACTTACTGCCTGCACACCGTTGGTCCCGACATCAAAAGGAGTTGTCAGCCTGTAGCTTGTACCTATCGACAATCTGAAGTTTTTGGTGAGGTTTAGTTCTATTTCAGCTCCCGGTTCAACAATGAGGAAGGTTTCTGAATCCCTGATCATGTTACGTGCTAAATCATCGTCCTTTGTCACATACGAAATTCCCCCTGCACCTAGCAATACCGGGAATGAAAAGTGCACCGGGTATTTCGGCATCAGTATTGGTTCAAGTATAAGTCCTCCATATCCTCCCGTCAGAAAAACGTCACTATTGAGTGTGGCTTCGTAATGATTTTCATTGATGAAACCTGTTCCTCCGATTCCCACTCCAAGCGAGTGCCCGGTTATCCATTCCATGCGGCCCCCGAAGATAACCCCGTCGCGGTTTCCTATTTCCGAGTAACCGAGAGTGAAGGCTCCGTAAAAGCCGTTGCGGCGGTTATGTCCAAGAAGGGTCCTGAACTCATCGCTGTTATCAGATCTGTATTTGTTGTCATCCTGGGCATAAATAACCGATGACAGAAGTAAAAAAGCAGCTGCTATTGAAGTTGTTCTTTTCATAACTTGAATTACTGTTTATGATCTGGTTTGATAAATTTATATTTTAACTTTTCGGAATCGGCATTTTTGAAATTCTCAGCCGACAGTTTGACCCGGTCACCACAGGAGTGGCTTGATTCTGACTTCATTGAAATCCCTGTTTCACTTCGACGGTTATCTGACGATTGTGTCAGATGAAGAAAATATGTGTTAATATATGACTTAATTCCTGAACTCATTTTTTCCCTTTAGTCAGAATACGTAGGAGAAAGAAAATGCGAAGTCCACCGGCATCAATCTTATGAACGCCGGAAATGTCAGCTCAAGGTTCGGTTTGAAATTCAGGCTGACAATAAGGGGTATATCTCTTATCCTGTATTCGGCAGCCAGCCATCCGTCGATACCGATAAGAGGACAGAATCTGTGGTTCTGAAAATAATACTCCTCACCCCATGACCTCAGATGATTGGTATATATGAATCCTGCATGCCCGCCGTATCCCCATCCCAGGTAAAGGTTAGGGGAAATATTACTGAGATTGTCTTCATATGTGATTTTCAGTCCGGTGAGCTGGAGCCCTCCCTGGCGAAGACCAGCCATCAGGTTATATCCGGTCTCTGCATTGCCGGTCTCGGAAGTTACCTGGTAAAAGATACCGCTGCGGCCTCCAAGTCTGATACCGGCCTGGCGGGTTGAGATCTGGGCACTGAGTGTAATAAAGGATGATAAAACAAGAAGAAGAATTGCAGGTATAATTTTTTTCATGTGTTTTATTTTAAAACATTTTTAAGATATTAAGTTATTCCCCGGAAGTTTTAATCATACGGAATTTCAACTAAAGACACATCTTTATGTCACAGGTTGCAGGGTTGATGTTTTATTTCAGATAAATATCCCCGTGTGTAGCATCAATGTTGACAATGGAATTTCCCGGGTTCCTGCCCACAGTTCCGGAAGTTATGTATTCCTTTTTGTCCTCATTAAGAACTTTTTTTTCGGTTTTTGCGTTTTTGTCGGATATTACGACAAATGAATTCAGGTGCCTGATATCTATATTATATGATGCACCCTGCTCGAATTTTAAAAATATATCGGTATAACCTGTATTCAGATTTACCGCGTCGAAACCGGAAACAATCTCTTCAATATCCATTCTTCCGTATCTTGCCGAGAGAGTTATTTCTTTCCTGAGAGTCTCAAAATTGAAATCGGTGAAATAGGATGTACCCTTGAGTGTTGAAAGATTATTGATGTGAAATTTATCACGTCTTGACTCTATATTGAGGTTTCCAGCTTTTTTGATCTCATATTTGGATGATATTGAGTTGATGGTAATATTACCTGTTTCATCCAGGTTGATTTCCGAGAATGATGCATCGATCCTGCCGGAACCCATGTTCCCAATAGTGGCGTCGCAGAAGGTGAGGGTCAGTGTTGAATTTTGTCCTGTCGAAGATGCCCGTAAAGAGCCGTTGGAGACTGAAAGGGTGAGTTCGCCGGTGTTGTTTTCCATGTAGACATCCCCATATTTATTTTCAACCTTCATATTCAGATATTCGGGAACTTTGACATAGTAATTGATCTCAATCCTGGAATCATAATTAATTAATTTGCTTGTCATGCCCTTGAAATTTTCAAACAGCATGCCTATGTTCTGTGAGAAGGATGTTCGGGCGCTGATCAGGTATTTTGATTCCGACATATCAATCTTTACGCCGTCGAACATTTTACCAAGCTTTTCGTGGTTTGTGGCGGTTGCTTTCACTTCAGCCCTGATCATAACAGAATCCTTATTCCAGTTAGTGATCTGGATCGTCCCGTACTTATTAAGGATCTCAAGACGCGTTTCCCTTGTGACGGGAAGGGTTTTGATATAATTTCTTGTTTCCGAATTTCCCTGAGCCAGAAGCCCACGGCCGGCTGCCAGCAGAGTAAAACTAAGGATAATGGTTCTATAGTTCATTGTTAACCTTTTTTTCAGCATTTCCTTCATTTTCTTTCAGGACATCAAGCATATCCTCCAGTATTCTGATTTTAATCCTGTAGTTACGTATCAGGGCTTCGATGACGTCCTGGTTGTCAACATTATCCCGGAGGTCTTTCCTGATGTCAGCACAGATACTGTCTATATGGCTAATATCAGCCGACAGTTCCCTGTCAATATCCGGTTTATTGACCAGCATGGGCGTAGCCTCTTTGTAAAGAGCAGTCGCAAGATTGTTGTAGTATATTTCAGTCTCTCTTAGTTGTGTATTGTTGTCCGGAGCAGTTCCTGATGCTTGGAAATGATTTGTTTTCCTGGATGTTGCGCCGGAACGGTAAAACAGTAAGGCCGTTCCCAAAAGAACAATCACCATTGCAGCAGCTGAAATCCGGAAGGTGTAATTCCGTTTTCTGATTCCGGCGGCTTTTTCTATGCCATTCCAGATCCTTGCCGGCGGCTTGTGGGTATCCATTTCCTCACGGTGCTTCCTAATATGTTCCTCAAGCTTGTCCATTTTATTTCTTTTTAGATACCATCATTCTTACTTTTTCTTTTGCTCTCAGGTATTGTGATTTGGAAGTCGATTCTGTAATACCAAGGATATGGGAGATTTCCGAATGATCATAACCTTCGAGCAGATAGAGAGTGAGTATTATCCGGTAGCCATCCGGCAATTTTTCAATTGCCTTAATGATTTCTCTTGTATCATACTCTTCTTCAGGTTCTTCCTCGGTCATTGGAGGAAGATTTTCACAATACATCAGGTCTATTTTCTTCTTCCTTATCTGGTTGATGCATCTGTTAACCACGATCTGTTTCAACCATGCCCCGAATGTTGATTCAAAACGGAAAGATGATATATTTCTGAAACATTCCATGAATGCCTCCTGAAGTATATCCTCGGCATCTTCATGGTTATTCATTAGCCTTAATGCAAGGTTGAACATGGCTTTCGAGTACTGGTTGTACAGTCTGAACTGAGCCCTGCTGTTACCTTTCCTGCATTCTTCAATCAGCGGCGCGTGTATATATACATTCAAATTCTCCACCTGAACCGTTTACATGGATAAAAGACACAGGTAACTTACCATGGTTGCAAATATTTGATCAGTTTGCAAATTTTTTTTTCAGTGGTTTGATGATGAATACGGCAATAATTATTATAATACTCAGAAATACAGATGTTTCAAGTATGATGTCGCCGGATTTCACATATGGAGTTATCCTGGTTTCAGGTATGATATTTCCTTTGAGTGTTGTCTCTTTCCACCATTGGGTTTCACTGATTCTTTTTCCTCTGATGTCAATTATACACGATATGCCAGTATTGGCGGCTCTTACAACAGGTCTTCTCGTTTCTATTGCTCTCAGCGATGCATACCACAGATGTTGCCTGTACCCGTTGGTATTGTTCCACCAGCCATCATTTGTAATAATGAAAAGAGCTTCTGCCCCTTTTTTTACATAGCCTGATACATAATCTCCGAATACCGATTCATAGCAGATAACAGGGCCAATGGTAAACCCTGATGGATTGCATCTGAAACAGGATCTTTCTTCCTGAATGCCATATCCATGTTCTGTTCCGCCCAGGTAAGGAAGTATTCTTTTGAGTAATCGTCCCGGACCGTATTCAAACTGCATTTCAATTCCCGGAACAAGTTTCGATTTGTGATAGTATTCAGTCGTTTTTCCGGAATCTATACAGAATGCAGTATTGTAATAATCAGTGTAACATCCGGCAGGTCCTGTGGCAGTGGCGCTTGGAGTGGGAGGATCAATTCTGCCGGGGTAGTTCTTTTTACTCACCATGCCTGCGACCACCGTCACTCCGGGGAACCTGTGGGTCAGCTGTTTGATCCTCTCAATATACCTGTTTTGATATATACTATCAAGATTTACAGGGTCATCGACTGTGGTTTCAGGAGTCACGATACATGATGTTTTTTCAGTTGCTGCCTTTAATGCAAGTTCCGTTACTTTCTTAAGCTGAATATCGAACGGAACAGTGAATTTTTCAGTGAACGGATCTGTGTTGGGCTGTATGATCACCACTTCAACTGAATTTTGAGTCGACGCCTTTATTGATTTAAAGCGGCTGATTGATAGACCTGCCGGAATAAAAAGGATGAGGAGCCATATTATCAGATAGTGCCATGCTTTCTTTTCCTCTCCGGCAATCCTGACTATAAAAATGGTGAGAATGAGATTGGACAGGAGTATCCAGAGCGAACCTCCGGCCGTACCGGTAATTTCGTACCACTGGATTAACTCAATGTCTTTTGCAAGACCGTTGCCGAGATTCATCCATGGTGTAAGAATTCTGACGTTTAAACTTAAAAATTCGTATGAGAGCCAGAAAACAGGCAGAGAAACAAATCCGGCTATATTGCCTGCTTTTGTTCTTACCAGGCTGGAAAGCCAGAGGATGGCTGACATCAGGAATGCCAGTCCTGTGATTATAATTAATGATCCTGTCAGACTGACTGCTTTGGTCCATCCCAGGGTGAACATGGCGAAAGCAATCATTCCCGGAAGAAGGTAAAGGAAGAATGCGTTGCGGGTATATTTTCCGGGGTTCTCAAAAAGCCATTCCCCGATAATGAAAAAAGGGACAAATGATACCAAAAGAATCAGACCTGAACACCAGCTGCTCCATGCGAGTGAGCTGATCAGGCCACCTGCAACAGAAAGGGAAACAAGAGTATATCTGTTTATTGCCATCAGGAATTATATCGGAATCATTCTATGAAAATACGTTTTGTTGAGGTGATTTTTCTTCTCCGGGTCAAATTTCCTTTAAATAGTTGATAAACATTTTATCTTTGCTGATATTTTATCATCCTGATGATATCGGCTTTTGAGGTTATACTTAAGGGAATATTGCTTGGATTCATGGTATCGATACCTTTGGGGCCGGTGAGTATTATATTGATCAACAGGACTATAAAGAGAGGATTCCTTTCGGGTTTCTTTTCCGGGATCGGGCTTGCTGCAGCTGATACATTACTTGCAGTCATTGGAGCCCTCGGATTTTCAGTTATTATAAGTTTTATCAAGGAAGAGCGGTTCCTGATTGCTCTAATCGCAGGAATTGTTGTTATCGGAGTTGGAATAAAAGTTTTATTTTCCAATCCTGTGAAAGACTTCAGGAACAGAGAGAAAGCAAGCAAATCTCTCTGGCGCGATTTTTATTCAGTCTTCGTGCTATCAATCACCAATCCGTACACAGTACTGATCTTTGTCGCGTTCTTTTCGGGCATCCGGCTTCAGGGTAACATCAGGCCAGAAATAGTACCCTTTATACTTATTCCGGGTGTCTTTATTGGCGCTATGACATGGTGGATATCGCTGACATATTTTCTTAGCAGGTTTAAGGAAAAAATCAGGCTGAGGGCTATTGTCAGGGTCAACCAGCTTGGAGGCATTGTGATTATGGCAATAGGAGTATTGCTGGTTGTGGGAGCCTTTACCGGTTTTAGAATATGACGTATTATCCGGATAGATATTGATAAAATCATGCTGAATTCCCAGGAGGAATCTGATGAATTGGTATTTTCATTTTCATGGCAGCCCCTTTCAGGAGATCTTGTTCACTACAAATCAGGAGTACTTCAGATCGGGGTATTTTCATTGTTAAATTAGGTTAAATCAGTATGTTTTGTATCAGTCGGCATCCATTTTAATTATATTGCGCAACGAAAAGATTTATGTCGATGAAATCGCCGACTTGTATTTTTTTTGTTTTCATTCTGTCTGCGGCTTGCAGTAACACTGAGGTTAATCTGATAAGAAAAGCCGACAGGATACATGCTTCGATAATGACGGTTGACACTCATTGCGATACCCCTATGCTTTTATCTGAAGTGAACTTTGATCTTGGAGAGAGGCATACAGATGGATGTGTCGATTTTCCAAGGATGAAATCGGGGGGATTACATGCTGAATTTTTTGCTGTCTTCATCGCACAGGGACCAAGAAATGATTCTGCCTTCACAGCTGTTCACAATGAGGTGAGGGATATTCTCGGTGCAATTCATAGAAACGTTGACAAGAATTCAGCCGTAGCAGGGCTTGCCTTTACGGCTGATGATGCGTACAGACTGAAGAAAGAGGGCAGGATAGCCGCATTTATTGGTGTTGAGAACGGATATGCCATAGGGAAGGATCTTGCCAGGATCAAAGAATATTACGATCAGGGCGCGAGATATATGACTCTTTCGCATACAAGAAATAATGACATCTGCGATTCATCCACAGATCCGGCCGGACAGGAAAATAACGGACTGACCGATTTTGGTGTTCAGGTTGTAAAGGAGATGAACAGGCTTGGGATGCTGGTTGACGTTTCCCATATATCCGACAAATCATTTTACGATGTGCTTAAAGTTACCAGGGTGCCTGTGATTGCGTCTCATTCATCCTGCAGAGCTCTGTGCGGAAGCCCAAGGAACCTTTCCGACGAAATGCTGCTGGCTCTGAAGGAGAACGGTGGAGTTATACAAATATGTATTCTTAGCAGTTATCTGAAAACACCTGAGCCTAATCCGGAGATGGAAGCTAAGTTGAATGATCTGAAGTTGAAATTTGGTGAATTCAATAATCTTTCGGATTCTGTTAAGAAGATTGCAAGGGCAGAATATGTAAGCATAAGGGAGCGCTACGAGAAGCTGGCGACTGTCAAGGATATCGTCGATCATATTGATCATGTAGTGCAGGTGATTGGAATCGATCACGTTGGCATCGGGTCTGATTTTGACGGCGGGGGAGGTGTCGATGGCTGCAAAAACGTTAGTGAGATGAAAAATATTACCATAGAATTGCTACGAAGAGGCTATTCTAAAAGTGAGATAAAACAGATTTGGGGCGATAATTTTATGAGAGTCCTCAGAAAGGCTGAGGAGATTGCTGCAGTTGAAAAAGAGCGCCAGTGAACCTGATCACTGCCTAAAGCTTCACCCTTGAGAACCGAAGCGCTTTCAGAATCCAGTCAGGAAGCGATTTTTCAGGATCCCGTTTTCTGAGATCAAGATAAAAACCGAGTTTCTTCAATATCGGAACCTTATGTGTTTCTACGAATTCAATAAGCGCTCCGTCAGGATCTTCTATGTATGCGAAATGGCCAGCCGCTTCACCCATATCAAAACTTTCGTTATCAATACTTTTCATGGTATCAACAGTGAAGGGGAATCCTTTTTTTTCACAGGATTTTCGTAGTTCAATCATTCCTCTCATGTCGTAGCAGAGATGAATGAAGCCCGGATCGCCCCACTGGCGGTTTTTAAAGATTTTTCTGCCTTTGGCACCGGGAGCAGAAATAAGTTCTATAACGCTGTTTCCCAATACCTTGCTGAAAGGTCCTGCAAATGGTTTGGTCCTTCCCAGCAAGACCCTCCGGCATTCGGTATTACCTCCCGGGAATGCAGCCAGGTCGCCGAATACCCCTGTGGAATCATATATAATACTGTCATAGCCGAGGATCTCTGAATAGACAACCCTGGATTTTTCGATATCCGAGACGCCTATAATTGCTCCGTAGGAACCTCCGGTTTCTTTTCTTTCATCTCTGAACCAGTCGGAAGCCTCAATAAGCTGGAAAAAATTTCCGTATGGATCCCTGATGAAGAAATTCATTTTTCCTGACGGATCGGCTGATGGCGCCTCAGGGACCTGCAGACCGCGATTTCTGTATGCTGCAAGGACCTGATTAATATTTTTAACCTTGATCTTGCATGCCATGATACCGAGATCACCAATCCTGATATCACCCTCAATGTTCACAGGTTTTCTTCCTTTATACTGCCAGATTTCAAAGCCACCGCCACTTTGCAGATTCAATGCGAGCACTGCCTGCCTGCTTTGTGGTTTGCCTCCTGTATAAGGGAGCATCAGTTTAGCCTCAGAATCGTCTTCAAAGATCCGGCAATCCATTCCGAATTGGTCAATATACCATTTCCAGGCATCATAAAGGTTTGTGACTCCGATTCCTATCTGTTGTATCCCTGAGATCGTGTAATCTTCCATATTTAATTCAGCTTAAGTAGATTTGATTTTATCGGCAATCCGGAAAAAGAGCCATGGTAAATACCTCCTGATGTGTAAAAGCATGAGTTCGGAGCTGCCAACAAGTATCTCTCTCCTGTTTTTCTCGATCCCTCTGATTATTGTATGAGCAGCTTTCTGCGGACTTATGCCTTTGGCCTGCCCTTCATCCAGCTTACCGTGTTCTTTCCCTTCTGCAGTCAGAGCATGATATGAGATGGCTGTATTAACCCTGCCCGGAATTATTACTGATGTTCTGATATTTGAACTTTTATTTTCGAGGTAAAGTGTTTCAAAAAAGCCGTGAAGAGCCTGTTTGGAGGCTGAATAGGCTGACCGCAATGGAAAGCCGAATCTTCCTGATATGCTGCTTGTTGCTAGCAGATGTCCTGATTTTTGCCGCAGCATGTAGGGAAGAATTGCCTTTGTCAGTGCGATGGTACCAAAGTAGTTGATCTCAAAAATCTTCCTGTCGAGCCATAGCGGTGTTTCATCAATACGGGCCCTCTGACTGATCCCTCCCATGTTGAGCAGATAGTCTATACTTCCATGCTCGTCAGCCTGCTTTTTCACGATGGCGTCTATACCGGTCATATCGGCAAGATCGAATGGGACGCAAGTTACCATCATTTCAAGGCCGATACAGTTGGTTTTCACCCTTTGCAGACCATCGGGGTCATTTGATGAAGCAATAATTCTGGCTCCCCTTGAAGCAAATTCATATACAAGAGCTTCACCGATACCTGATGAGGCTCCGGTTATCCATATCACCTTATCTGAAAATAATTTTTTACTCATCGATCTTCAGTTCTGCTATTAGTCTGGTGAGTTCCTCGAAATTGTTCCTGAGGGCCTCAAACTGTTTATCCTTTTTCCTGATCAGGCTCCTTATTCTGAATCCTCCGATTATTCTTTTCATAATGAGATAGTAATTCCACGCGAACAACCCCGACAGAGGAAGAGATATAAAAACCATTGTCCCGAGCCACCATGGAGAGATAAGGAGCAGCGAAAGAATAAGATAGGCTGGAATAAAGATAAAGGCCAGCGCCAGTGAAATTACATATTTGATCGATGAATGGAACTGTGGATCTTTTATTTTTTTGGTTTGCATATTGGGAATTTCAAGGAATGTGAAGTTGAAAATATTCCCATATATGAAAAGAGGCAAAGTCACGAGCAGTCCTGCTAGTCCGGCGACAAGCCAACCCAGCGGATGTTTCCTTTTTCCAAGCAACCTGTAGTTAATCCCGGAATCCTGTGCAGCGTTTTTTACTTTTAAGCTGAGCTCGCGAATCCTTTTATAACTATTCTGATTGATAATCTTCAGCTGATTAAGTTTCTCGATCAGTATCCTGTCGCGTATGAGTTTGGGGAATTTGATATCGTCGCCATATTTCCCGTTGATCATGGTACGGAGTTCATCGATGGCTTCATAATCTTCTTCTGAAGCAATGTGGACCATATTGGTTTTTATCTCTTCGGAAAGCCTTTCCCTCAGTTCGTTGAGGGCTTTCTCAGGGTTTTCCTTATAGAGCCCATGGTATTCTGATACTTCGATTGGTTTTCCATATGCAACGGTAAGCACTTGTCTGAATCTTGTATAATGGGTATACTCAATCCCGACAGGGATAATTTTAATTTTCAGGTTGAACTCTGTGGCTTCATCAGCCTGAAATGCTACCCTGCAGATACCCTTTTTAAGCTGTCTCAGCCTTCTGAATCCGGCGTGGTCGCCTTCAGGCAGGATGACAAGTCCGTTCTTGTTTTTCAGTACATCAACTGTTTTCAGGAATATCTCATCGTTACCTTTAAGGCTGCTGAAGCCATCCCGTATCCTGTAGACCGGAAGGATTTTAAGGAAGTAAAGTATGGATGCGATGAATTTCTTTTTAAAGATGTCAGCTCTGGCAAGGAAGACAGGTTGGCCACTGTGTGTGAACAGGACTGCCAGTGCATCCATGAGGGCGTTCTGGTGATTCGGAGCAAAAATAAGGTGGTTATCAGGATTTATGTTATCACTTCCCAGAACAATGACTTTCCTGTAAAAGACATTATTGTGCCAGAAACCAGCCGTTGACTTAAGTAATGCATACCTGGCAGAGTATTTTTCAATGTTTTCCTTGCCCATATAACAAGCTTTTCAGCTCTTCTTTTAAAGACGTGGTGCAAGTTATATAAATCGCAGTTTCGGCATAAAAAACAGGATTGATTTTATTACTGTATCTTAAATTATAAGTCTTTATACTACCAGATCAGCTCTCTGTTGAATCATCCTTGAGTTTATCGATGAGCCTTCTTTCTTTCTTTGTGGGTCGTCCGGTTCCTTTTTGTCTGTAAACTACTCCGCCGGTATGGCTGAAGTCAAGCTTCAGTTTCTCGGATTCAGGAGTCATGTCCATCACGAACTGGCTAACAAGTTTGGCAGAGACCCTGTTTTCTATGGGTTCAACTACTTTATAAGTATGGATAACCGGAGGTTTCCTGACGGTAATGATTTCGTCTTTAGTGACATTCCTTGATGGCTTTACAGGGATATCATTGATCAGGACCCTTCCTTTTCTGCATTCATCGGAAGCAATGCTTCTGGTCTTGAAAACCCTTATGGCCCAAAGGAATTTATCGATCCTTACCTCTTTATTCTCCGGCATATGAATTAAATTATGCTGAGTGAGTATTGAGTTACAAAGGTTTTGGAGGTGGCGGCATTTTGCCGGCCTTGTTGAAAGCGGTCATGGTAAGTTCAGTCCCGGCGAAGGCAAATGATTTGATCATATCAATTACTATTAAGATCCTTTCACCTATTATCTTTTTGTCTTCAGGACTCCATTTACCAAGCACAAAATTGATCTGAGAACCCTTGTTGAAACTGTTTCCGATACCGAACCTTATCCGGGGATATTCATCTGTACCGAGTATGGTAGTGATATGAGCCAGTCCGTTATGGCCTCCGTCGCTACCTTTGTGCCTCATTCTGATGCTTCCGAGTGGCAGTGCGATATCGTCTACGACGATCAGAAGGTTTTCAGTGGGAATATGTTCCTTTTTCATCCAGTAACCGACGGCATTACCGCTAAGGTTCATGAAGGTTGAGGGTTTTAGAAGTATTAAGTCCCTGCCTTTGTAACTTATCTCACAGGTAGCGCCGTATCGCTTGTCCTTAAAAGCAGTATTGGATGCCTGTGCCATGGCATCCAATACTGTAAAACCTATATTGTGGCGGGTATCTTTGTATTCCTCACCGATATTTCCCAGGCCAACTATCAGATACTTCATCAAGCCTGAACATTGTTTTTATGACACTATTCTGCTGCTGGTTCTGCTGCTGCAGCTCCTTCCGTTGCTGCGCCTTCAGTTTCTGTTTCTGATTTCTGGGCAACGCGTGAAGTTGAAATAGCAAGTACAAGCATTTTCTTTGGATCGAGAAGCTCGATTTTATCGTATGAAAGATCACTCACTTTAACAGTGTCGTGGATCTTCATATTGGTGATGTCGATTGTAAGATGTTCAGGAAGATCATCAGGAAGACCCTTAACTCTGAGACTTCTTTTCTTAATACCAAGCTTACCACCGGCTATTACGCCGATCGAGTCTCCGGTCACTCTTACAGGGATATTGATAACAACCGGCTTATGATTGAATACTTCGACAAAATCGATATGGAGTATTTTGTCGGAAACCGGGTGGAACTGTACATCATGAAGAACGGCCATGTGAGGTTCATTGTCAATATCAAGACTGACAAGATGAGCTTCCGGTGTATAGATAAGATTCTTAAAGGATAGTTCCGGAGCCTGGAAATGAATATTTTTTTCCTTTCCGTAGATAACACACGGTACATTACTGCTTTTTCTGATCAGCTTTGTACTCTTTTTCCCAAATTCCGTTCTGAAGGATCCCTTGATTTCTATTGTCTTCATTTGTCTGAAAGTTATTGTGCTACTAAGAGTTAACTCTCTGATAACTCCCCATTACACGTTTGACATATTTTTTTGGCCTGCAAATATAGGACAAAGGAATCAGAATACAAAATTTGTGCTTATTGACCTGTTAGCTGTAACAGCCTGTATTGTGCTGGCAAATATATCAGCTATAGAAAGCACCTTGATCTTTTCGGAAGTATTCACAAACGGTACGCTATCGGTAACAACCAGTTCTTCGATAGCTGAATCGTTTATTCTTTCAACAGCATTTCCCGAGAGGATAGGATGGGTAGCGAAAGCCCTTATGCTGAGAGCTCCGCGTTCTTTCATCATATTGGCAGCCAGTGCAAGTGTGCCTGCAGTATCTACCATATCATCTATTATCACTACGTTTCGTCCTTCCACTTCTCCGATTATTGACATCTCTTCGATAGTATTCGGTTTTTTACGGAGCTTGTAACACAATACCATTTCTGACTGAAGATGCCTGGAGTACGCATTGGCTCTTTTTGAGCCTCCCATATCGGGAGCCGAAATTGTAAGATTGCTCAGCTTAAGCTTGGCAATGTAGGGCGCAAAGATGGCTGATCCGAAAAGATGGTCGACAGGAACATTGAAGAATCCCTGAATCTGGTCGGCATGAAGATCCATTGTTATAACTCTGTCAACTCCGGCGGCACTGAGCAGGTCGGCAGAAAGTTTTGATCCGATTGATACTCTCGGCCTGTCTTTTCTATCCTGTCTGGCAAAACCATAGTAGGGTATGACGGCAATTACTTTGTAGGCAGAAGCGCGCTTTGCAGCATCTATCATGAGCAGCAGCTCAAAAAGATTTTCAGCAGGTGGGTTGGTCGACTGAACTATAAAAACCATACAGCCTCTTACTGATTCATCGAAACAGGGTTGAAATTCCCCATCACTAAATAATGTAACTGAACTCTTCCCGAGTCCCACCCCCAGTTTGTCTGCAATAGCCTTTGCTAAATGCTGAGAGGCTCTGCAGGAAAAAATCTTCATTGGTGCGGTCCCAAACATTTTATTTGATTTTTGATGAAAAATATGAATTGTGCTTGCAAAATTAGCAATTAGGACCCTATATCAGGGCTGATTTGAAAAATTGTTGATAGATTCCTCAATAAAGGACAGAATCTCCTCTCTTCCTGTTCCTTTTACTGATGAACATATAAAAGTGCTAGGCATTGATTCCCAGGTCTTAAGCATGATATCGTCCACCTTCCTGACCGATCTGGACGTTATTTCGGAGGAGATCTTGTCAGCTTTTGTGAAGATTCTGGCAAAAGGAATATTGTTGAGCCCCAGGAATTCCATGAACTCAAGATCGGAACGCTGTGGTTCTATTCTGGTATCGATCAGCATAAAAAGACAAACCAGGTTTTCTCTTTTAAGAATATACTCCCGGGTTGCCTTAACCCATTTGTCTCTCTGTTTTATCGGAACTTTGGCATACCCGTATCCGGGAAGATCGGCAAGGTACCATTCATTATTTACAAGGAAATGGTTGATAGTCCTGGTTTTCCCAGGCTGACCGGAGATCTTTGCCAGTCCGGTAAAACCTGTGAGCATATTGATCAGCGATGATTTGCCAACGTTTGACCGGCCAATAAATCCGAATTCAGGCATTGTATCTGCAGGACAGTCTTTTAAAGTCGGGCTGCTTTTGACAAAATCGGCAGAACGGATGATCATCATGGAACTATTTCAGATCCTTATAAGGAACTTTAACTGTCTTATAGACCAGGTAGCTGTTCCCGTATGGAGAAAGGATGGACGCAAGAATATCCAACGTTCCTGGTTGCGGAGTTCCTGTCTTTTTAAGTTCGAGAACACCGGCGCCGTTAATAATTTTGATCTTTTCGCAACGAGTAGAGTCAAAAAGCCTGCTCGAAAGATCTCCGCGATAATATTTTACTTTGGCATTTTTATCCGATGTGGAAAGACTGATAATGAATGTTCCTCTGGAATTGTAATCATCTTTTATGGTTACCAGAAGATCGGGATACCCGGCATATTTTTTCCCGTTCAGGTCAAACTCTTCGAATTCGAAGGTACGGAGTCCTTTTTTATATCCTATGCGTGCTTTCAGTTTGCCATTGCGGTAGTATTGTTTCTGAATACCTTCGACAGTATCATTGATATATGGTGTGGTCCTGAAAACCTCACCGGTTTCAAAAAACCATTTTGCCGAATCCTGCCTGAGCCCTTTCCTGTATATGGCGGTTCCCTTGATCCTGCCATTCTCATAGAATGTAGTAGACAGTCCTTCTTTTATACCATTCTTAAAAGTTGTCTCCATCACGACAGATCCTCCGCTCTTGTACTTCTTCACTCCTGTGAAACCGGTATCTCCGGCGGCTGTATTTTCATTATCAGTTCCCTGCGAGGAAGATGTGCCGGACTTGCCCCTGCAGCCTGAAATGAGCAGAACTGCAGCCATAAACACTAAAATTTGACAGAATAATTTCATGGCAGTTGATATTTCAAATTTATTTTAAGTTTCCGGATTCGATGTAAATCTCAAGTATTCCGGTTGTCTCTGCCGGGAGGAGAGTTACCTCCTTCATTATGGCAGGGATCAGGACAGTTTCTCCTTTGCTCACTTTGTCTGAACCTCCCTTCCATTTAAGCTCGAATTCACCCTCGGTGCAGATGTAGACAACGAACGAATCCAGATCACTATAATCCTTCCGGATCTCATTATTGAACAGCAGGAAGTTGGTGGTGAAGTATTCGCATCTTGCCAGATTACCTGTTTTATTAAGCTTCGGTTCATTTTTCACCTTTATCTTTCCAACAGCGCTGAAGTCCATAGCCTCAAGAGCAAGATCAAGATGCAGTTCCCTTTTAACAGTTCCGTTGTTTTTCCGGTTCCAGTCTGAGATCCTGTAAGTAAGGTCGGAGGTCTGCTGTATCTCGACAAGCACAATACCTTTTCCTATTGCGTGTATTCTGCCTGCCGGGGTGAAGAAGGAATCTCCCGGTTCGGCCGTTTCAATAAAGAGAAGCTCGGGAATTGTTCCATCGTGAGTTGCCTTAAGATACATCTCCCTGGTTACTCCTTCTCGGAATCCGGTGTAAATTTTGGCTCCCGGTTCACTTTCCAGAATGTACCACATCTCGGTTTTGCCGAAATCATTATGCTTTTCCTTTGCCATCCGGTCGCCGGGATGAACCTGTACCGAAAGATCTTCACCGGCTTCTATGAATTTGAGAAGAAGGGGAAATGTCGTCGCGAATTTCTCAAATACAGCATCTCCGGTTATGTCGCTGGTATACACCTCGATCAGTTCTTCAATGTTGTTTCCTTCAAGATAACCGTTTCTGACTACCGACAGATTGCCTGCAACTGCCGACAGTTCCCAGCTTTCTCCTATATTTGGCAGTGAGCCTGGTTGCTTGTTAAAGTGCTTTTCAAGTGCAAAACCACCCCATACCTTGTCTTTTAAAATCGGTTCAAACTTAAGCGGATATAATTCTGACATTCCCGGATATTTAAATTATTAATATTCTGTTGTACAATCTGGGTCCAGTTCACCATGAATTTATATGGCAACAACCAGTCAGTGATCTGAACTTCAGGCGACTGTGTCCTTCATGTTCAAAAATTAACTATCTTCAAACCAAATTATTATATTTGATATCTGATACAGCAAAAGTACGCAATAATGTTGACAGTAGGAATAGCAGGAGGAACTGGATCGGGAAAAACCACTGCGGTAAGAAAGGTTATGGATGCTTTTCCTGACGGAGATGTTGCAGTTATTTCACAGGATTCCTATTACAGGGATAATGCTTCTGTTCCACCTCATCTCAGGCAGAAGATAAATTTTGATCATCCCCGGTCGGTCGATTTTGAACTGCTGACCAGCCACCTGAATCGTTTAAAGGAAGGAAGGGAGATCGAAATGCCTCAGTATTCCTTTATTAACTGCCTCAGATCGGAAGTGGCTGTGACCGTAAAGCCATCGCAGGTAATTCTTGTTGAGGGTATCCTGGTTCTGGCTAAAAAAGATCTGAGAGATTTGTTTGACATAAAAGTGTTTGTAGATGCTGATGCCGACGACCGGCTGGGCAGGGTTATCAGAAGAGATATGCAGGAGAGAGGGCGCGATATCCGGAATATCCTTGAAAGATATCACGATACAGTTAAACCATCTCATCTGGAATTTATTGAACCGACAAAAAGATATGCCGACATAATAATCCCGGGAGGAGGTGAGAATTCTGTCGGGATAGGAGCTCTTATATCAATGATAGAAAGATATTTAAACACTGGAAAACTCTGACCGTATGCTTGACAATATTAAGGCTGAGGACATACTGTTCCTCGATATCGAGACTGTTCCTTCGACAAGTTCGTGGGATTTACTTGATCCGCTGATGCAGAATTTATGGGAGAAAAAGTCCAGGCAATTCAGGTCGGCTGAACAATCTCCCTCAGATGTATATGAAAGAGCAGGGATATATTCCGAATTCGGAAAGATAATCTGTATCTCTGTCGGATTGATCAGGGAAAAAGATCCCTTGTCGCTCAGGCTGAAATCCTTCTTCGGGGATGACGAGAAACAGCTCCTTTCAGATTTTTCCGCGATGCTCACGAAATTCAGCAGGAATCACCGGGATGCCATTCTTTGTGCCCATAACGGAAAGGAATTTGATTATCCCTACATTGCACGCAGAATGATCATAAACAGTCTGGTAATACCTGATATTCTTGATAATTCAGGGAAAAAGCCGTGGGAGGTAAAACTGCTTGATACTATGGATCTATGGAAATTCGGTGATTACAAGACTTTCACTTCACTCGAGCTTCTGACAAGTGTGCTGGGGATACCAACCCCCAAGGATGATATTGATGGCAGCTTGGTAGCTGGTGTTTATTATTCTGAAAATGATCTTCAGAGAATAGCAAAATATTGCGAGAAAGATGTTATAGCAGTAGCCCAGGTTCTTATGAGGTTCATAAATCTTCCTCTGATATCTGAAGAACGCATAGAGTCTGTTACCTTCACATGATTATCTGTCGCTGTACAGTTCCAGCAGGGCAGAGGTAACCTCTTCTGGTTTATCGGCATGTACCCAGTGCCCGGCACCATTTATTACCCTGAATTCAGATGCGGGAAAAACCTTCCTGATGCCCTTAATATCGGACGGCTCTATATAATTTGAACTTCCGCCTTTAAGGAATATGACCGGGTAGCCTGTGACCGGCAGCTGAATATCTTCACCGACAGGTATTTCTGATAATATTTTGCCAATGTTATTATAAAGTGCCCTGGCATTCAGTTTCCAGGAGTAGGAGCCGTCTGAATTCCTCTGAAGGTTTTTAAGGATGAAGCCTATGATCCTTTGCGAGGAGATCTTTTCTCTGAGAAGTTCTTCCGCATCGTTTCTCGATCTTAGAGAGGATGTGTTTATGTTGAGGATTGTACCCAGAATATTCAGATGCTGGTCATACTCTGCAGTTTTCAGATTTCCATCTGTGAATGGAGAGATATCGGCTATAAGCAGACCGTGAAGAAGCTCAGGCCATTTGATGGCAAAAGAAGCGGCAACTTTTCCACCCATACTGTGACCGGCCAGGAAAAATTTCTGTACCTCAAGGTCTGCGATAAGTTCATGAATATCATCGCGCATCGAATCGTAATCATGTACTGGAGAATGTGGAGACTGACCATGGTTTCTCAGATCCGGAAGGATTACCGTGTATGTATCAGCAAGTTTTCTTCCAATGGTGACCCAATTGTCAGATGAACCATACAAACCGTGAAGGATGATAAGAACAGGACCTTCTCCGTATTTCCTGTAGAAAAGTTTCATACCGGACCGGTCATTCGAGTTGTCCCTTGTACATCTTTATGGTATTCTCAAGGCCGAGGTAGAGTGCATCCGAAATAAGAGCATGGCCAATTGAGACTTCCTCCACCCAAGGAATATTTTTATGGAAATATTTCAGATTATCGAGATTAAGATCATGGCCTGCATTCACCTGTAATCCCATGCTTCTGGCGGTTTCTGCAGCTTCGACGAAAGGTGCAATTGCCATGGCTGCGTTTTGAGAAAAATTCGTCGCATATGGTTCCGTATAGAGTTCAACCCTGTCGGTACCCGTGAGGGCTGCATATTCTATCTGTATTGGATCAGGATCAACGAAGATGGATGTACGGATACCTTCTTTTTTAAATACACAAACGAGATCAGTAAGGAATGTAGCATTTTTCCTGGCGTCCCAGCCAGCATTGGATGTGATTGCATCGTGAGCGTCCGGTACAAGTGTTACCTGGTCTGGTCTGACCGACAGGACCAGCGCTATGAATCCTTGCGACGGGTAGCCTTCGATATTGAATTCAGTAGTTATAATGGGCTTGATCTCAAGGACATCATGATATCTTATATGTCTCTCATCGGGTCTGGGATGTACCGTGATTCCTTCGGCTCCGAAAAGCTGGCAATTGATCGCGGCATTCAGCACATTTGGAACATTTCCTCCTCTCGCATTCCTTAGGGTAGCGATCTTGTTTATGTTAACACTCAGCTTTGTCATTAAAATAAATGTATTTATAATCCGTATATTAATTGAAACTGCAAAAATACAACAACTCTTTTTTATTGCTATATTAGATGAAAATAAAAGTTACCGTATGGTTGCCAAAGACTTGATATCAGCGGAAATACCTTCATTAAAAACATCAGATCCCGGACAGACCGCCCTTAACTGGATGGAGATCTTCAAGATTTCCCATCTTCCGATCGTGAATAATCAGGAGTTTCTCGGGTTGATTTCCGATAGCGATATATATGATATGAATCAGCCCAATGAGCCGATCGGGAATCATGCTCTTACGCTATTCAAGCCATTTGTCACCGCTGAACAGCACATTTTTGAGGTCATTGGGCTTGCTTCGCGGCTTAAACTTTCTATCGTACCTGTACTTGACGAGAAGAATAATTACAAAGGCGTAATTACAACGAACGATCTGGTCAGGCATCTGGCCTCTATCTCATCAATGGATCAGCCGGGGGGAATAATAGTGCTGGAGGTTACCGACAGGGATTATTCAATGTCACAGATTGCGCAGATTGTTGAGAGTAATAATGTCAAGATACTCAGTATGTATATCACTTCATTACCGGGCTCCACAAGACTGGAGGTGACTCTCAAGGTCGATTCGAATGATCTGGTATCAGTGATAAGAACTTTCGAAAGATATAATTACGAAGTGAAGACCTGGGTTACGGATAATGATCTGATGGACCGTTTTTATTCAGAGAGGTTTGATCTTTTCATGAAATATCTTAACATCTGAAAGTATTATAACATTATTTAACTTTGTCTGGTTACAGGTAAGATTATGGCTGATGATTTAAAGAATACTGAATGAAACATATTGAGAGGGTTGCCATATACAGCAAGGATGCAAATGAAAAGACAAGGATGGTGGTTAGCAGGCTGGTTGCTGAATTCTGCCGCCGGAATGTAAAGATACTTATTTTTCAGAAAGCAGGAGAACCGGATATCTGTCAGGGAGGGCAGCTTATTGAAAGTTTCAGCGATCTGTCCGAGGTATCTGGTATGCCTGATCTGGTTCTGAGCGTGGGTGGTGACGGAACATTCCTCGGGACAGTGATGCGTACTATCGATCTCGAAATTCCTGTTGCCGGTGTCAATACGGGCAGAATGGGATTTCTGGCGAATATATCGGAAGAAGAGCTCAGTCTTTCAATAGATATGCTTTGCAGGGGTGAATACCATACAATTGAAAGGTGTCTGATGGATATTGTTGAACCTCCCGATCTTTTCGGAAAGGGATTTTCGTCGGCGCTTAACGAGATTACAATTCAAAAGGCTGATCTGAGTATGATCACAATCAATGTATATATCGATGATGCTTATCTGAATACTTACTGGGCTGACGGTTTGATTATCTCCACTGCAACAGGATCGACTGCCTATAACCTTAGTGTGGGTGGACCGATTCTCTCACCTGAGGACAGGAGCTTAATCATATCCCCGATTGCGCCACACAATCTGACCATCCGTCCGATAATTGTTTCAGGCAATAGCAGGCTGAGGATGGTAATTGAAGGCAGAAGCAATGAATATCTTGCCACCTGCGACTTCCGGTCAATAAGATTGCCTTTTAGCCAGGAAATGCGGATACAAAGATCGTCGCGAAGCCTGCGGACTGTTATGCTAAACGGGATGGATTTTTACAATACACTCAGAAACAAGCTTATGTGGGGTGTTGACAGACGTAACTAGGTTACCTGAAAATGATTATCCTGATAACTGAAAATAAAATCTTCAATTCCGGGCAGACCACATGCCGGATCACTGACTGTAAAGCGTTTTTCCGGATATTTTGAACATATTTGTTTATTTTAGATGTTACAGCTTCCATACCATATTATTAGATTACTATATTTGTAAATCTTAAGACTGAGATTAATGAAGCGGGCAATTCTGATCTTACTGTTTTTCTATGCAATCACAAATTATTCTGAGGCGCAGTTGTGGAAACTTAAAAGAATCGAGTTGACCGGAGGTTTTGGGACAGCGACCTTTTTCGGGGATGTCGGTGGATATTCGCATGGTAAAAATATTGGAGGACTGAAAGACATTTCATTTCTTCAGACCAGGTATAATGTGAATGTCAGCGGCAGGTACAGGATCACACAAAACCTTAACTTCAGAGTCAGCATGACTTATGCCCTCCTGCACGCGACTGATGACAGAGGATCAAACAAGGGGAGAGATTTTGAGACTTTCACCAATATCTTCGAACCTGACTTTCTTGGTGAATATTATTTTATCAAGAACAGTGCAGAGAACAGTTATCTTTTCAATAAAGGACGAGGAAAGGGACTGATAGGAATTCTTCGGTCGATCGATTTCTATGCTTTTACCGGGGCTGGAGGCCTGTTATACTCAATTAATCCAAACGAGAAACTTAAGGCACATGGTTTGACTTCCAGCGGTACTACTGCAGTTATTCCTTTGGGTGTTGGAGGAAACCTGGCAGCCTATCCGAATATCAATTTTGGATTCGAACTCGGATTCAGGTATTCATTCTCTGATAACCTTGATGGTTACACATCGCAATATTCCAGCGCCAATGACGTTTATTATTTTTTCGACCTTACAGTAACATACCGACTGAAGATACGCAGAAATGTACTATCTTCCTTCAGGAGAAGATGAGCTGGATAAGTATTAATGAAAAAGAGTCTGGTTATTTTATATCTTATTTCAATTGCTGTGGCTGTTACAGGGCAGCAGAAATCTGATTATGGTATAATGGGTGGTGTCACATCATATATGGGCGATATCAATCCCGGACGACTTCTTTATGCGCCGAGTCCTGCCCTTGGTGCTTTTTACAGGTATAACCTTCATCCCAGACAAGCTTTGAGATTCAATATTTTATATGGTGGAATAAGGGGGAATGACCGGGATTTCAGTAATAGTTTTCAGACCACAAGAGCCGCTTCTTTTTCCGGCACAGTAGCAGAATTTGCCGGTCAGTTCGAATTTAATTTTCTCCCGTATACAACAATGGGGAAAATATGGGATTTTTCACCATATTTTGCAGCTGGTTTCGGAGGTGTTTATGTCACAAGCACCACATCAGCAGTGGTGCCAATGATCCCATTTTCATTTGGTTTTAAGATCAATATACATAAAAATATTGGATTGGAAGCAGAATATGGTTTTCGTAAAACTTTTTATGATAACTTTGACGGCTTAAAAGATTTAGTGGCCCCATCTGACTATGCATGGACACACAACAATGACTGGTACACTTTCACTGGTATATCGGTTACTTGGAAGATTTATAGTAAATTGGCTGGATGTCCGGCATTTGAGGATGTGGATTTTAAAAGAAAACGCTAGGCGATGCCCCTGATTAATAGGATAAATAAGGAGAAGCTGCCCTCACATGTAGCCATTATCATGGACGGAAACGGACGATGGGCACAACAGCGAAACCTTGACAGGATATTCGGGCATCAGCAGGGTGTGAATGCTATCAGAAATATTATTGAGGCTGCAAGTGAACTTCAGATCGGGTATCTGACCCTTTATGCCTTCTCAACAGAGAACTGGGGCAGACCGAATGAAGAAGTTTCAGCTCTGATGGGGATCATGATAGATTCACTGAATAAAGAAACAGATACACTTGTGAATAATAATATCTGTCTGAAAGCCATCGGAGACTTTGACAGGCTTGCTAAAGAGGTGCGAGACAGACTGTTCGAAACTATCAGGCTTACTGCAGGCAGCACAGGGCTCACTCTGATTGTGGCGCTCAGTTACAGCTCAAGATGGGAAATAATGGATGCTGTCAGAAAGTTAGCTTCCGATGCTGTAGCTGGTAAAACAGATCCGGCTTCAATTAATGAAAGCGATTTTGAAAATTACCTTACCACGAAGGGAATCCCTGATCCTGAACTACTCATCAGGACCAGCGGGGAATTGCGTATTAGCAATTTTCTGCTTTGGCAGCTGGCTTATACTGAACTTTACTTTACAGAAAAACTTTGGCCCGATTTTGGCAAGGAAGATTTATACAGCGCAATAATAGATTTCCAGAAAAGAGAAAGACGATTTGGAAAAACGAGTGAACAGATCTTGGAAAAAATGAAAGAATAATGGGTATCAAAAGGATTGTAAGATTTTTTGTTATTATATCTCTGACTCTTTTGAGTCTCTCTTTGCATGCGCAGGAAAAGCAGGAAGTATTCAATTTTATGAGTTCCGACGAATATATTGTCGGAGGAGTAACTGTTTCAGGGATCAGGTTCCTGGACCCGAATGCACTTATCGGACTATCTGGTCTGAGGGTCGGACAGGAATTGACTATACCAGGCGATGAAGTCAAAACAGCAGTACAGAAATTGTGGCAACAGGGCCTCTTTTCCGATATTCGCATAACCATCTCCAATGTTGTCTCCGACACAGTTTTTCTGGATATCTTCCTTCAGGAGCGACCAAGAATTTCAGCTGTAAGATACAGTGGTCTCAGAAAATCGGAACAGGAAGACCTGGTTAAGAAACTGAATCTTCCTGTAGGTTCTCAGGTAACCGAATTCCTTCTCACTAATGCGGAAAAAATAATTAAAGATCATTTCGTTGAAAAGGGATTCCTTAATACAACAGTCGAATATATTCAGAAGGACGATCCTGACAGACCAAATAATGTTATCCTTTCAGTCAATGTCGATAAGCATGAAAAAGTGCATATCGCGAATATAAATTTCGAAGGCAACGAGTATTTCAAGGCTTCCAAGCTCAGAAAACAGTTGAAGGGAACAAAAGTGAAGAACATGAACTTCTTCAGGGCTTCGAAATTTATCAATACAAAATACGAGGAAGATAAGCTCAAACTGAAGAAATATTATAACGATAACGGATTCAAGGATTTCTATATTGTTACTGACTCAATGTACCGGGTGAACGATGTGAGGGTCGGTCTTGTCATCAAAGTTGATGAAGGGAAGCAATATTTTCTCAGGGACGTTGACTGGGTAGGGAACAGTGTTTACCCTAAGGATTTTCTCCAGCAGGTATTTAATGTCAAAAAGGGATCAATATACAATCAGTCACTCATAGAGGACAGGCTGAATGGCTCAGCAGGAGCCCAGGATGCAGTCAGTTCGCTCTATCTCGACCACGGCTATCTTTTCTCGAGGCTTAGCCCTGTCGAATCAAAGGTTGATAATGATTCGGTGGATCTTGAGGTGAGGATATATGAGGGTGATCAGGCTTATCTGAATAATGTATTCATAGAAGGCAATACAAGAACTAACGAACATATCGCGCGACGGGAACTGTATACTCTGCCAGGTGAATTATTCAGCAAGTCAGATATTATGAGGTCAATCCGTCAGCTGGGTGTTCTTGGCCATTTTGATGCAGAGAAGATAAATCCGACACCAATTCCGGATGTAGCCAACGGAACTGTTGACCTGAATTATAAACTTGAAGAAAAGCCAAACGATCAGTTCGAAATCTCGGGAGGATGGGGAGCCGGTATGCTGGTAGGAACCGTTGGTGTAAGGTTCAATAACTTCGCAATGCGCAACTTCTTTAAGCTGAAGGAGTGGAAACCTTATCCTTCCGGAGATGGTCAGTCTCTAAGCCTTAGAGTCCAATCGAACGGACGTGTATACCAGTCATACAATATCTCATTCGTGGAACCCTGGCTCGGAGGCAAAAAGCCGAATACTTTCTCTATCTCTACTTACCGGTCAATTATGACCAACGGTAAAAAGAGATCAGCAGACGGCTACCAGGCTATGTATATTGATGGTGTTACTGTAGGCCTTGGAAAAAGGCTTGAATGGCCCGACGACTACTTCTCGATCTACGGTGAAATTAATTATCAGCGGTATTATCTGAAAGATTATAATGTTTACAGCTTCCTGTTTGACAACGGTACTTCCAACCTTTTCAGCCTTCTTCTCAGAATTCAGAGGTTTTCGACAGGACCTAATATGATTTATCCAAGGAACGGTTCTTCATTTATGGCCTCACTGCAAATAACACCTCCATACTCTCTTATCAGTGGAAGGAACATGACGAATGTTTCCGATGCCGTGAAGTACAACTGGATCGAATTTCATAAGTGGCAGTTCAAGGCAGATTACTATTATCCCCTGGGTTTTGACGATAAACTAGTTCTTAATTCCAAGTTCGCTTTTGGTTATCTCGGTTACTTCAATAAGGATATAGGACCATCTCCCTTTGAATACTTCTATTGTGGTGGTGATGGAATGTCAGGATATAGCTTTTACGGCAGGGATGTAATAGCCCAGAGAGGCTATACAAACGGATCTCTGACACCTTACGATCCTGTACATGGGAAACCTTCTGGGAACGTGTATTCCAAGATAACATTTGAGATGAGATATCCTGTATCACTTAACCCGCAGGCAACAATTTATGGTCTGGCTTTCCTTGAAACTGGCCGGGCATGGTATTCACTCAGGGAATATAACCCGTTTAAAATGTGCCGTGCTGCCGGATTCGGACTGAGGGCCAACCTGCCTATGTTCGGGCTTCTGGGTATCGACTGGGGCTATGGATTTGACTCAGTTCCGACTGGTCAGTCAAATGCCAACCACTCTCAGATTCATTTCATTATCGGACAGCAGTTTTAATTAAGTAACTATTAATTCTTACAGTCATGAAAAAATTTGGCTTCTTATTGGGATTGATATTTCTGACCTCTGGTTTTGCTATGGCACAGAAATATGCATTCGTTGATACAGAATATATCCGGAACAATATTCCAGCCTTCACTGCAGCACAGGAACAGCTTGATAAATTATCAAAACAATGGGAAAAAGAAGTTTCCGACGGATATGCCGTGGTGGAGCAGATGTATAAATCATATCAGAATGAATCGGTGATGCTCTCTCAGGACCTTAAAACCAAGAGGGAAGAAACAATAATTGCCAAGGAAAAAGAGATGAAAGCTCTTCAGAACAAGTATTTCGGAGTCGACGGGGAACTCTTTAAAAAGAGAGAAGAACTGGTGAAACCGATCCAGGACGAAATAATTAAAGCGATAAAGGAAATCGCTGTCGAAGGCAGTTATGCCGTGATTTTCGATACTGCTTCCGGAGGCAATATCCTGTTCGCAAATCCGAAATTCGATATTAGCGATCAAGTACTTCAAAAATTAGGTTATAAAAATTAATTGTTTATTTTTGCACAACTATTTTTTAAAGAGATTAAAATGAAAAGAATTATCGGAATAGCTGTTTTGTCTTTCCTTCTGGTTTCTGCAGGGCTTAATACCAATGCACAGAGCCTTAAATTCGGACACGTAAACAGTGACGAACTGATCCAGGCAATGCCGGAATTTGACTCAGCAAACGTCAAACTTGAAAAATTCCGCAAAGATCTGATCAATGCACTCGAGCTTATGTCAGTAGAGCTTAATAACAAGAGTGATGCCTATAACAAGGAAAGCAAAAACTATACGGATATTGTAAAGCAGACAAAGGAACAGGAATTAGTGGATATGAACAAAAGGATCCAGGAATTCCAGAACAATGCCCAACAACAACTTCAGGCAAAACAGGCCGAGTTGTTCCAGCCAATTATGGCCAAGATTGACAAAGCAATCAAGGACGTTGGAAAGGAAAACGGATTCGTATATATTTTCAGTGTCGGACAGGGTACGCCACTGCTCTACTTCGATGAAACGAAGAGCACAAATATCATGGCTCTCGCGAAGGCTAAACTTGGACTGAAATAGGTATATCAAAAGATATTTCAGGCTGTCTCAAAAATCGTAGTCTGTATCCGTCAGCATCCTGACATTCAGGTATTGTTATACCAATGCTTGACGGATATATTCGAAGGATTTTCGAGACAGTCTTTTTTTAATTAGTGATCGGTGAAAAGCAAGCCTATCGGCATATTTGATTCAGGAGTTGGCGGCCTGACTGTTGCACATGCAATCAAGCAGTTGCTTCCAGGGAGAACCTTGTCTATTTTGGAGATACAGCTCATCTTCCATATGGTGATAAATCAGCAGAAGCTATCTGTTACTATTCCAGAAAGATAACGGACTTCCTACTGGAACACGATTCAAAAGTGGTTCTTGTTGCATGCAATTCCGCCTCCGCTTCGGCATTTGAAACCTGAAAAAGGAATACAGTGGAAAAGTGATGTTGTATGATGTAATCGACCCGGTTGTCGATCATATCAGCGATATGAAGTTTTCGAAAATCGGTGTAATAGGTACAAAACGTACTATCAGTTCAGGCACTTATGAACAGAAGATAAAGGCCAGTTCCCCTTCTACCGAAGTGGTATCCATGGCTACTCCGCTTCTGGTACCAATGATCGAGGAGGGTTTTATTTTCGATGACATAAGCAACGCCATTATCAGAGCCTATCTGTCGAATGACTTGTTTGAAGGAATTCAGGCTCTTATTCTGGGTTGTACTCACTACCCGATCATTAAGAACCAGATCAGCAAAATATTCAATTTCAATATTGATGTTGTGGACTCTTCACGAATTGTTGCAATGATACTGCAGGAGAGACTCTGGAAAAGAAAGGGGATGCTTCTGAATGATTCAGGAGATGTCAGGGATCAGTATTTTCATTTCTCGGATTATACTCCTTACTTTCGAAAAGATTGCAAGAATGTTTTTTGAAGGGGAAATATTAATCTGCAAAAAAGCAGATATCTGGAGTTGAAGTTTGCAAACTTTTCTTGATTTTTGAGGCGAAAAAGGTTGCGTCAGAAGGTCAAATAACATGCTGCAATATCATACAGTAAAATTCAATAAATATGCTGATTTCTATGATATTCTATTGAGTTAAATCCTTGTGCTTAATAAGCTGTTAATCAGCTTTGTGAACCTTTCGCTGATTGGATCATTAGTCAGATCGTTAGAACTGTCCTCTTGGATTATTTTACAGATATCAGTTGAACAAAGACGATTCAAAGTTTGTACCACAAGGCATCTCAAAACAAAAAGCTTAATTATTATCTGATTATAAACATTTTCTAGATAATTGTTCTGGTAATATAATAAGAATTTATCATGGATAACAAATCAAAGATCATAGAAAGGGAAGAGGTCGTGATCCGTTTTTCAGGCGATTCAGGAGACGGGATGCAACTTAACAGGAACACTCTTTTCCGACACCGCTGCAGCCTTGTTTGGAAATGATCTTATCAACTTTTCCTGATTATCCGGCAGAGATCAGAGCGCCTCAGGGAACTGTCGGCGGGTGTCTCTGGTTTTCAGGTACATCTGGGACAGATCGGAAATAAATACACCCGGAGACTATGCAGATGTCCTGGTTGCGATGAATCCCGCCGCCATCAAAGCCAACAGTTAAATGGATCAAACCAGGAGGTACAATCATTTTTGATAAGTGATAACTTTACCGCGAAGAATACCTTGAAAAAGCGGGATATATTAAGAAGATCCTGTTATAGAAGAGAAATCTTGAAGGACTTTTAATATCATTTCCTGCTCCAATATCCATCCCTGGTGAAGGAGGCACTGAAAGATTTTGGACTTGATCCAAAATCAATGTAATGAGAACAAAGAACATGTTCGCACTTGGTATAGTCTACTGGATGTTTAACCGCGGCCTTGATTTTACAGAGGATTTTATAAAGAAAAAATTCAAGAATAAGCCTGAAGTGGCTGAGGCTAACAAGATAGCTCTCCGCGCGGGTTATTATTATGCAGATACCATTGAAGCGCTTTCACCTGTTTACAAAATTCTTCCGGCTAATATTGCCAGTGGAAGATACCGGAATATTGCGGGTAATACTGCAACAGCATGGGGGCTGATGGCAGCCGCTGAAAAAGCTGGTCTCAAGCTCTTCATCGGATCATATCCCATCACTCCGGCAACTGGTATTCTTGAGGAGTTGGCAGCTCATAAAGATCTGGGTGTTAAGAGTTTTCAGGCGGAGGATGAGATTGCCGGCATATGTACTGCACTTGGCGCGAGTTTTACGGGCCACCTTGCTGTAACATCTACCTCAGGGCCGGGCCTTGCTCTGAAATCTGAAGCAATCGGTCTGGCAGTCATGGCGGAGCTTCCTCTGGTGATTATCGATGTTCAGAGGAGCGGACCATCGACCGGCTTGCCTACCAAGACAGAGCAGGCAGATCTTTTCCAGGCTCTGTTCGGGCGTAATGGTGAGAGTCCGGTGGTGGTAATGGCTGCAAGCTCTCCTTCAGACTGCTTTACTTTTGCATTCCAGGCTGCCAGAATAGCTATTGAACATATGACCCCGGTTCTTCTTCTCAGCGACAGCTATCTAGCAAACGGAAGTGAGCCATGGCGTATCCCGGCAATGAGTCAATTGCCGGAAATAAAGCCCCCATACGCAGACAGGAATGCAACATCTTTCTTTCCTTACCAGCGTGATGCAGAAACTCTGGCACGTTCATGGGCAATACCTGGTGTTCCCAATCTGGAACACAGGATCGGTGGTCTTGAGAAAACAGAGAAAGGTACTGTATCCTATGATCCTGAAAATCATGAGATGATGGTCGGCTTCAGAGCTGGCAAAGTAGCCAGGGTTGCAGATTCCATCCCTGACCTGGTTGTTCAGGGCCCCGAATCAGGCGATCTGCTCGTTGTGGGCTGGGGCGGCTCTTACGGTTATCTGATAACTGCTGTTCTCGAACTACAGGCTGAAGGACATAAGGTCAGCCTGGTAAATTTCAACTATATCAACCCTATGCCAAAAAATGTGAAAGACATTTTCAGCAGATTCAGGAAGATAGTTGTATGCGAGCTTAATCTTGGCCAGATGGCCGATTATCTCAGAATGAAACACCAGGAGTTCTTCTATGAGCAGATAAACAAGGTTCAGGGCCTGCCGTTTACACTAAATGAAATAAAGGATAAATGCTATAAAATTCTGGAGGAATTATAATATGGACGAAGCTTCGATCAGGTACACGGCTAAGGATTTCAAAAGCGATCAGGAAATCAGATGGTGCCCAGGGTGCGGTGACCATGCAGTTCTGAGCTCAGTGCAGAGGGCGCTGGCTGAGATGGGCATCCCAAGGGAAAAATTTGTATTTATCTCAGGGATTGGCTGTTCTTCCCGCTTTCCTTATTATATGGATACCTATGGTTTCCATGGGATTCACGGACGTGCTTCGGCTATCGCGTCGGGAGTTAAAGTTGCAAATCCGGAGCTTTCCGTATGGCAGATCACTGGCGACGGAGACGCTCTGGCAATAGGAGGGAACCACTTTATTCATGTCATCAGGAGGAACATTGATATTAATATAATCCTGTTCAATAACGAGATCTACGGACTTACCAAAGGTCAGTATTCGCCTACATCCCATAAAGGAATAGTTACCAAAACTTCTCCTTTCGGAACAGTTGAAGAACCATTCTCTGTCGGAGAACTGGTTATAGGCGCCAAAGGCAAGTTCTTTGCACGCACTATTGATTCAAATGTTACTCTTTCTACACAAATCTATACAGAGGCTGCCCTGCACAAGGGTACTTCGGTCGTGGAAGTCCTTCAGAATTGTGTTATCTTCAATGATGGAATTCATGATGTGGTTGCAGGCAAGGAAGTCAGAGATGACCGGACAATTATTCTTAAACACGGGGAACCTATGATCTTCGGTAAGAATGGAGACAAGGGACTGATACTTGAAGGGCTGAAACTGAAAGTAGTTGCACTGGGGCAAGGCGGGGTATCTGAAAGGAATATTCTTATACACGATGCACTGGAACCAAATCCCGGCATACAATATATGCTTGCAAATATGAGATATCCTGAATGCCCTGTAGCTCTTGGCGTTATACGGGCGGTAGCCGGAGATACCTATGAAAATCTTGTTCAGGAACAGATCGAGGAGGTCCGGAAAAAAGCCAGGATCAGGTGTATGGATGACCTTTTGAACAGCGGCTCTACCTGGAATGTGGAATGACAGCCGGTCCGGAACATTTTCATTACATCTAAATATCTGAGAGCACCTGATCAATGATTGCATGGAACAATTTTGTAAATTTGGGCATGGCAGTCATCCCAATGAATAACAATTCCATCAATATTTATGACAATCATTGACGGCATACTCGACCTCCAGAAATATGATTTTACCGATACCTCTTTCGATCTGCTCATGCAGAAGAGGATTCATCGTGTGCTCATAATATGCAGCAATTATGATAATTACATGCTTGAGGAAGATGGGAGGATTGAAGAACAGATCTTCAATGAGTATGCATCCCTGAACCTTCGCTACCCGCCTACCTTTGTCCAGACTGATAACGAACAGGAGGCATTCAAAATACTGGGTGACGGAAATATCGATCTGGTAATCACAATGCTCAGTATCAAGGGTACTGATGTGTTTGGCCTCGCCAAGAGGATCAAAGCAAAATATGAGCGCATTCCAATCGTGGTGCTTACCTATTTTTCAAGGGAAGTTTCAATGAGGCTTGAAGGAGAGGACCTCAGTGCTATCGATTATGTATTCTGCTGGCTCGGCGACGCCTCGCTGATCCTTGCTATCATCAAGCTCATTGAGGATAAGATGAATGCGGATAATGACATCGAGAATATTGGTGTGCAGGCAATTATCCTGGTTGAGAACTCCATCAGATATATCTCCTCATATCTTCCGAATATTTACAAGATCATCCTGATGCAGTCGCTCGATTTTCAACGGGAAGCGCTTAATGAGCATCAGCGTATGCTTAAGATGAGGGGAAGACCAAAGATCCTCCTGGCAAATAATTTCAATGATGCGCTCAGATTTTACAGGAGGCACAAATATAATGTGCTCGGAGTTATTTCTGATGTTGCTTATAAAAGGGATGGAGTGAGTGATGAAAATGCAGGCATAGAGCTTTGCGAGGTAGTCATGGCAGACGATGATAAAGTACCGTTCCTGGTACAGTCATCAAGCCTGAAGCATAAGCAGATTGCCGAGGATATGGGAGCCGGATTCATCTATAAGTACTCCAAATCTCTCTCTCTGGAACTACGGAATTTTATTATCCAAAATCTCGCATTCGGACCCTTTGTCTTCAGGAATCCCGATACTCTGGAACCGATAGCAATAGCCACCGACCTTCAGAGCCTCCAGCAAAAATTACTTACTATCCCTGATAATACTCTTGCATACCATGCTTCAAGAAATCATTTTTCCAAGTGGCTCAATGCAAGGGCTCTCTTTCCTGTCGCCCAGATGTTCAAATATATTAACAGAGAGGATTTCGACTCCATGGATGACATGCGAAGGTTCCTTTATGTGGCAATATCCAGCTTCAGACTGGGAAAAGGAAGGGGCGTAATTGCAAAATTTGATAAGGCGAGCTTCGACGAATACCAGATTTTCTCCAGGATTGGTGACGGCTCTATTGGAGGTAAAGCAAGAGGTCTGGCTTTTATCAACAGTATAATCAAGACAAACAAGCTCTTCAATAAATTTCCTGAAGTTCTGATAACCATCCCGAGGACAGTGGTGCTGAGCACCGATATCTTCGATGAATTTATGGATCAGAATAATCTTTACTCAATTGCCTTATCTGATCTGAGCGATGATGAAATACTCAACAGGTTCATAAATGCCGAACTTCCCGGTCATGTTTACCAGGATTTCTACGCATTTCTGGCGGTATCGAGGAGCTTTCCGATTGCCGTAAGGTCGTCAAGCAAGCTGGAAGATTCGCATTATCAGCCGTTTGCCGGTATTTATTCCACGTATATGATACCCAGGCATCCAGATAACAAGCAGATGTTAAAAATGCTTTCGGATGCTATCAAAGAGGTTTATGCTTCGGTGTACTACAGGGCAAGCAAAGCATATATGACCGCCACTGCAAATGTTATTGACGAGGAAAAGATGGGGATCATTTTGCAGGAAGTATGCGGGACCAGGCATGGTGATATTTACTATCCTACACTTTCAGGGGTTGCCAGATCTATAAACTACTACCCCATAGGTTCTGAGAAAGCAGAAGACGGTATTGTGAATATTGCATTTGGTCTAGGCAAGCTGATTGTTGAGGGGGGCCTGTCTCTGAGGTTCTCACCCCGTTATCCAAAAAAAATACTTCAGCTTTCTTCGCCTGAAACGGCGCTCAGGGATACGCAGAAAGAATTTTGTGCCCTCGACCTGAATGTAAACAGCTTTGTGCCTTCAACTGACGACGGTATCAATATTCTCAGGATAGATATAAAGAATCTTGATAATGAAGCTGCGCTCAGATATGTGGCCTCGACATACGACCGGAACAATAATGTTCTGCGAGATGGCATAATTCACAATGGCAAAAGAGTGATCACTTTTGCAAGCATCCTTCAGCATAAAATCTTCCCTCTTGCTGATATTCTTGGTACTCTGCTGGATATAGGGCACCGGGAACTGAATAACCCGGTAGAGATCGAATTCGCTGTTAACCTGGAGACACCTCCCGGCACACCCAAAATATTTAATTTTCTTCAGATAAGACCCATCGTTCATAATGAAGAAACTCAGAATATAAACATTGAGCATATACAATTCAACGATACCATTATTTATTCAGATTCGGCTCTCGGCAACGGGGTGTTTAAAGGTATTTATGATCTGGTCTATGTCAAACCGGAATCATTTAATGCTGCTAACAATAAAAAAGTTTCGTCTGAAATTGAAAAAATCAACGCCAGCTTTGTAAAGCAGGCTAAAGGATACATTCTTGTAGGCCCGGGAAGATGGGGTTCTTCCGATCCATGGCTCGGTATACCTGTAAAATGGCCGCAGATTTCAGCTGCCAGGATAATTATTGAATCGGGTTTGCGGAACTATAGGATCGATCCGAGCCAGGGTACACATTTTTTCCAGAACCTGACATCCTTCAGAGTAGGTTATTTTACTGTCAATCCTTATATAAATGAAGGTTATTACGATGTCAGTTTTCTGAACGGCATGGAGGCTGTATATGAAGACAGCTATTTAAGGCACGTGCGTTTCAGCGAACCGCTGGAGATTATGATTGACGGACGGAAACACAAAGGAGTGATCCTGAAACCAACAAAGCAATAATAAGTTATAATTATGGAAACTACTAGAACTCAATATCTGGGAGATCTTCGCACTCAGATGACCCATGTAAGATCAGGAAGCGTAATTATTACAGACGCGCCGGTTGATAATAAAGGCAGGGGTGAGTATTTCTCACCAACTGATCTGGTTGCTTCAGCTCTTGGAAGCTGCATTTTTACAATAATGGGAATCGCTGCCAGGGAGCATGGTTTTTCGATCGACGGCAGTTCGTGTGCGATAACGAAGGTTATGGCTGACAAACCGAGGAAAATCGCAGAGATCAGGATAGAATTTGACTTCACGTCCAGTATCTATACTGACAAACAGAAGACAATACTTGAACACTGCGTAAAGACCTGCCCTGTCGCGCTTTCGCTTAATGAATCAGTCAACCAGAATATTACACTCAGATTCAGGGACTGAGAGACTATTATTCCAGGATTGCGCTTTCTGTTACCGCATCTTTATTCACCTTTTTTATTAGTCCCTGAAGAACATTTCCGGGTCCGACCTCAGTAAAGTGCGTAGCGCCTCCATTTATCATGGCAATGACGCTCTGTGTCCATCTGACCGGTGAAGTCAGCTGTTTCACCAGGTTCAGCTTGATTGTATCAGGATCGGTGGAAGGATCAGCGGTGACGTTCTGATATACCGGGCATACAGGTTTACGGAAGTTGGTCACTCTGATAGCTTCTTCCAGTTCAACTCTTGCAGGTTCCATAATAGGTGAATGAAAAGCTCCGCCCACAGAAAGTTTTATTGCCCGTTTGGCCCCTTTTTCTTTCAGAAGTTCGATCGCCTTATCTATTCCTTCGTTTGATCCTGAAATTACTACCTGACCGGGACAATTATAGTTGGCAGGAACAACAACTGCGTCGATCGAAGCACATACTTCCTCAATTATCCTGTCTTCAGTACCGATGATGGCAGCCATTGTTGACGGTGTCTTTTCGCAGGCTTTCTGCATCGCCAAAGCTCTTTTTGAGACCAGAATAAGCCCGTCTGCAAACGACAGGGTTTTATTCGCTACAAGTGAAGAGAATTCACCGAGGGAATGCCCTGCAACCATATCCGGTCTGAAAGCTTCGCCAAGTAATGTGGCAAGTATTGTTGAATGCAGAAATATCGCCGGTTGCGTAACTTTAGTCTGCTTAAGATCTTCATCAGTTCCTGTAAACATTATATCCGTTATCCTGAATCCCAGGATAGAGTTGGCTTCCTCAAATAAATCCTTAGCCTTCTGAGACCTGTTGTAAAGGTCCAATCCCATACCTGTGTATTGTGCTCCCTGTCCGGGAAATACATATGCCTTCATATAAAAAAGTAGTTTATTGTTAGTGAAGTTTTGTACCTATAAGATGGACAAATTCCTCTCTTGTGTTCAGTTTTTCAAGGAAGATACCCGTGAATGCCGATGTTGTTGTCACCGAATTCTGTTTCTGAATCCCTCTTATCTGCATACACATATGCTGGGCTTCAATAACAACAGCAACACCAAGCGGATTAAGACATTCCTGCAGACAGTCCCTGATCTCTGTCGTCAGCCGCTCCTGTACCTGTAATCTTCTGCTATAGGTTTCAACAACCCTGGCAATTTTACTAAGACCGGTAATATACCCGTTTGGAATATATGCCACATGTGCTTTTCCGAAAAACGGAAGCATATGATGTTCACACATTGAATAGATATCAATATCCTTAACGATGACCATCTGCTTGTAATCTTCCTTGAATTTGGCGGAATTAATAATCTTGCACGGATTCTGGTGATACCCGTTTGTTAAGAAATAGAGAGCTTTTGCCACCCGTTCCGGGGTTTTCTTAAGTCCTTCCCTGTCAGGATCTTCTCCAATCAGTTTAAGTACCCTGTAATAAATGGATGAGAGTTCCTCAATATTCTCCTTGTTCCATGTCTCGATCTTGTTGTACCCGTCTGACAGCTTGCCTGATCCGTCATTTACTTTTTCAATAGTATCAGCCATAATATTCAATAAAATTATTCTCAGTTTCTTCTATCCTTATGCAGTGAAGGGCGGCTCCTTCTTTTTCAATGGCAGGTTGTAGTTCATTCCAGATCGAAACCGCGAGGTTTTCGGTGGTAGCAATCTTTCCTTTCATGAAATCTACGTCGAGATTGATGTTTTTATGATCCAGTTGATTTATAACCCTGTCATGTATAACTTTTTTCAATATATTAATGTTCATTACAAATCCTGTTTCGGAAGAACGTTCACCTTTGACAGTAACCCATAGAACATAATTGTGCCCATGCCAGTTCGGATTTGAACACTTGCCGAAGATCTCAAGATTTTTCTCGTCGGTCCAGTCCTCTCTGAACATCCTGTGAGCTGAACAAAATCTTTCGCGACGGGTAAGGTAAATCATTCATTTGCATTTAGTGAGCAAAAATAGCCAATTATTTCATATCAACCTAAGCCGGTCCGGTCAAATCTGACTGACGGTGGTGAGACCATAAAATTATCGTCAGTTTTTGATATAGCATGGACATTACATACATCATGCGATATTAAAATTTTCTGTGAATTAAAATAGATTACTTTTGAATTGGAAAATGGTTTTTATGGAAGGACAGGACAAATTAAAGATCTTGATTATCGACGATGAGAAGCAGTTTACGGAGGAACTGAATGGTCTCTTTGTGTGGTCAGATTTTGAGTCCTTTGAAGCCAATGCTGTCGAGGAAGGCAGGAAGATTCTCCGGACCAGGGATATTGATATTCTGATTCTGGATGTAAGACTTCCGGGTATGGATGGTCTTGATCTTCTTAAGGAGATCAGGTCGCTTTATCCTTCAACTGAAGTAATTGTCATTTCTGCCCATGGCGACATGGATACGGTTATCAAGGCAATGCGTTTGGGCGCTTTCGATTACCTGAGAAAGCCATTCAGGTTCATCGATATCCAGATTGCTATTGAAAGAACCCAGAAGTATCTTCAGATGCAGAGACGACTGAAAAAGATGGAGGAGAAAAATTCTTTGATTTCCAAATCTCTGGAGGAGAAAATTGACCGGCAGTTCATTGGAATCAGTCCTCAGATAAGAGAGGTATTCGACCAGGCAATGACAGCTGCCAACTACTCTGATGCAAATGTTCTGATCACGGGCGAAAGCGGGACCGGCAAAGAAAATATAGCCAGGATAATTCATTATTCAAGTAACAGGAAGGAGAATATGTTTGTTGCTGTTAACAGTAGCGCTATAACGGAAACTCTTCTTGAAAGCGAATTCTTCGGTCATAAGAAAGGATCCTTTACCGGTGCGATTGCAGATAAGATGGGATTCTTCGAAGTTTGTCACGAGGGAACATTGTTCCTCGACGAGATTGCAGATATGCCTTTCAGTCTTCAGGCAAAATTACTCAGAGCTACTGAAGAGAAGATGATTACCCGCGTAGGTGATACAAAACCAATATTTACCGATTTCAGGATAATATCTGCAACCAATCATGATATCAACAGGATGGTGGATGAGAAAAAGTTCAGGCTCGACCTACTTCACCGGCTCAATACACTTAATATTCATATTCCTCCGCTGAGAGAGCGGCCCGAGGACATCAAACCACTGCTGATGAGCTTCGTTGAATCATACGCTGCAAGATTTAACAAACCAAACCTGACTATTTCAAAAGATGCATTTGATCTCCTTTTAGGGTATGATTTCCCCGGTAACGTCAGGGAGTTAAGAAACATGGCTGAACGGGCTGTTATCCTGTGTAAGGGTACAATCCTTGGAGTGAACGATTTCCCGGTCAGGCAAAGAGATAATATCAGATCTGAGAACCTCGACGAGTCTGCTAATCTTAAGGTCCACGAGATTCAGCTGATACAGAAAGCTCTTAACAGTACCGGCTATAATCAGAAAGCCGCTGCTGATCTACTGGGCATCACACGTGATGCTCTCATCCGCAAGATGAAGAAATATCACATCGTCATTCATAAAGTCGGAGATAAGTGACCAAATTCGCACAGGTGTGCGGAAATTTATTGCCTGGTAGCAACTATAATCATATTTATTCCATCTGGTTTGGAATTACTTTCACCATGCCGACATTTTTAAAGGGCTGGTTGCTATGGAATTGACACCTGTTGCCATTATCCATACGTGTTTACCCTGGTCTTCTGGCATGTACTTTGGCTTATCATGCGATGCCCGGTCAGCCTGGTGAGTTTTAAGTCAATAAAAATCTAAGATGGTTAGTGAAATAGAATCATGTCTGACAGATATGACGGGGGAGGAGGAACAGAGGATGGGATCCCAGCTCCATATTGAAGCATTGATTCGAATCACCCTTATGGAGCTGCCTCTTTCGCAAACAGAGGAGATGATTGCTGCCGGATATATTGAGGCTGCACTTGGAGGAAATACTATTGAGGGGAGAACAATCTATACAGCGTAGAATAGTAGTTCCCCTGAAATTACGTTGGTCAACAGAGCCCTGATCATACGAGGATCATAGTCTGCTGATCTTAAGCGTTCAATGGACGTTGTTAATTGAATGATTTTAAATTAAAATAAAAAATGATGACACTTGAAGAAAGGGTACTTGAATATATAAATAAGCATCCGGGCGGAGTAAGAATATCAGAGATGGAAGAACCTTTCGGGGAGACCAGAATGAAGCTTGGATTTATTGCCAAATGCCTGCTTGACAAAGGATTGATACAAAAAAATGATTCATTTTATTATCCGGTTGTAATCAACAGAGGTTGATAAGTATATGGAAAATATGCTGATATAGCCGGATATAGAAGTAGAAAAAAGATAACGTAAGAATGAAAGTGGAAAGGTTGGATGGATATTTTGTTTTACCGGATTTTTCTGATCCATGTTTATATTCCATGCTGGCGAACCCAAACATTATAATGGATTTTACTGTGTATGCATCATCCTGCAGTGCTATTTCTTTCCATTGTCAAGCATATCAGGGCGAGATGGATCGGAGAAGATTGCAGGAGCCGGTATGGCTGCACTTATTAACAACAAGATTATGGTTAAATATGGAGATTGAACAGGACTGGTACAGGATAGATTTACCCAACCTTAATCGGACGTATAAGATATTATAATTCAAATTATTTGGAAATGAATACACAAATGAACATGGTTATGAAAAATGAACCTGTTGGTATGATGGACCCGGAAAAACGCGGTGACAGGAAGAAAGATCTGTTCTTCAGGATATCAAGCATTACCAAGATATTCAGCGACGGTCTTGAATGGCTGCTTTCCGTGTCAGGCGGGAATGGGGACATAGAATAGTATTAATATCAGGTGACAGTGAATAATGAGAATCACTGATTAACCGGAAACGGAGATCAATATTCTCTGACCGTTTTTCTCAGGTTCTGGCAGGATGAAGTGCTTGATGCTCGATTATGAATGTAAATAATAGATAATGAAGCAAATACCGAGAATTTTATTTGTAGAGGATGTCCTGGCAGATGCCGAATTAATCTGGTTTGAAATCGATAAGAATAATATACTATACGAGAAAAAGCTTGTAGATAATAAGAAGGATTTTCTTGAAGAAATTGAGACTTTTTGTCCGGATATCATAATTTCAGATTTTAGTCTTCCTCAGTTTAACGGTATGGCAGCACTTCAGCTCAGGAATACCAAGGCTCCCACAGTTCCGTTCATCCTTGTTACAGGTTCACTTAATGAGGAGGTGGCTGTCGAATGTATGAAAGCCGGAGCTGACGATTATATACTTAAGGGCAACCTTTCCCGGCTTGGTCCCGCGGTGCAGAACGCCGTCAACAGGGTAAGGCTTCTGAAGAAGATAAAACGTGCTGAAGCGAGGCTTAAAGAGAGCCATGATCTTAATGAGGCCCTGATAAAAACCATCCCTTTCGGAATGGATATAGTCAGCAATGACGGGGACATCCTGTTCCAGAACGGAATCTTTACGAGACTGTTCGGAGAAGGTGCAATAGGACTAAAATGCTGGGAACTCTACATGGATAACGAGACCCAGTGTGCCGATTGCCCTCTGAAAAATCCTATTCAGGTTGGCAGAACTGATATACATGTTGTGGAAGGGATGCTTGGAAACAGGATCTTCGAGGTCAGCTATACCGGGATGATGTACCGTGGAGAACCTGCTCTTTTCAAGATCTTCCTGGATATCACCGACAGAAAGATGGCTGAGGCTGAATTGCTTAAAGCCAAAGAAAAAGCAGTGGAGAGCGACCGGCTTAAAACAGCTTTTCTCAATAATATATCACACGAGATCCGGACACCGATGAACGCTATCGTCGGGTTCGCTGCACTGCTCTCTGAACCGGATACTGACTTTATGACCCGTCAGTCTTATATCGATATCATTATGCAGAGCAGCAACCATCTTCTGGAGATAATCAGCGATATTGTCGATATCTCGAATATCGATGCGAGACTTGTAAAGGTTGTTGAGAAAGAGGGAAATCTTAAAGCAATCCTTAAGATGCTTTATGATCAGTTCCTGCAGATTACAACAGAGAAAAACCTTAAAATGCTCGTGGAATACGGTCTTTCCGATCAGGATATGCTAATCCGCACCGATGTGACCAAGCTGACACAGATACTGAATAATCTGGTCAGCAATGCTATCAAATTTACATCTGAAGGCTATATTAAAATTGGAGTCCGACCAAAGGACGATTTTCTTGAATTTCATGTCTCCGATACCGGTATAGGAATCGATAAGGAGCATCACGGAAGGATATTTGACAGGTTCTACCAGATTCAGGAATCAACCTCCCGGGTTTATGAAGGTACCGGACTTGGCCTTTCTATCTCAAAGGCAAATGTGGAACTTCTCGGGGGAACGATCTGGCTTGATTCTGAATTAGGTAAGGGCACTTCATTCTTCTTTACCATTCCATACAGGAAGCAGATCGAAATGGTCCGCATGAAACGAGATACCGCGGTGTCTGAAGATCAGATCTTCACTGTTAAAAAGCGAATACTGGTGGTGGAAGATATCGAAAGCAATTTCAAGCTGATAAAATACTTCCTCTCCAGAAGCAATGTTGAAATTTTAAAGGCCGTAAACGGAAAGGAGGCCCTTGATCTCTGCCTTTCAGATAAAAACATAGACATAGTGCTGATGGATATAAAAATGCCTGTCATGGATGGTTTCACGGCAGTCAGACTGATCAGAAAAGCAAAGATAACGGTTCCAATTATTGCCCAGACAGCCTACTCGGATGACAGAGATTCGGCTATAGCTGTAGGATGCAATGGTTTTATATCAAAGCCCTTTGACAAAAAAAGTCTGTTAAGGATTATTTCCGAATATATTTAACCTGCATTTTCGCACAGTTGTGCTTTTCCTGTACGTGATTTCTTACTGTCCGCGGTGGAATTCCTGCACTCCGGTTCATGATAGTATTTTGCACTTGCTTATAGCATTGACAGTGAGCTATATATGTCTTGTGCCGTTTTTACCAGACAAACCATGCGGTTTGGTACGACATTTGAATTTTTCGTGGTACAAATATCAAAGGTTCTTTATAAGACAAAATTTGGTTACAGATGACACCCGTGGTCATCGAAGTTTTTATTACTAGTTCTTTTTTCATAGCCCGGGCCACCACTGACAGCTTCTCAATTTTGCCCGGGTAGGGTGTTTTATGGTTAGTTTTAGGGTTGGAGGTCTGTGACTCTTTTACAGGGTCACAGATTTTCTTTTCAGGAAAGCCATAAACTTAGTGTTAAGCCTTAACACATTGAAATTGAAGATCTGTTTTAAGCAGCCTTTAAGATGTCCACAGGTATAAATTCTGTATTTTTACAGGAAACAATCTGATCTTAATTCTGAGTTATGTCTTTCAGTATCTTATTTGTGGCCGCCACAAAAAATGAGGCAGATATAGTTTCGCGGATAACTGGCTGCGAACCGGCAGATGGCAGGTATCGTACCGGCGATTTTGAACTGGATGTTCTGGTTACAGGAGTTGGAGCCATGTCCACGGCATGGGAGCTTCAAAAGCGGATATATGAGTGTGGCAGACCTGATCTGGCTGTTAATATAGGCATAGCCGGAAGTTACAGGAATGAAATATCATTAGGTGATGTTGTAATGCCGGTTACTGATTGTTTCGGAGATTCAGGTATTGAAGATGGTGACAGTTTTCTGACGCTGTTTGAGGCAGCTTTAGCCTTGCCTGATGAATTTCCTTTTAAGGAGGGTGTCATCCCAGTTTTTAATGGGAAAACCGAAATGCTTGGCAACTATGTCAAACCTGTAGCTGCAGTAACTGTAAATACTGCAACAGGGTCAGAACGGAGCAGAGACAGGCTTCTGTTTAAATTCAATCCGGATATTGAAACCATGGAAGGAGCTGTTTTTTTCTATATTTGCAGCATGGAGAGGATCCCGTTCCTTGCATTACGTTCAATATCCAATATGGTTGGAAAGAGAGATAAGAAGATGTGGGATATTAAGCTCGCTTTAAACAATCTTGCAACAAAGCTCGATGAATTGTTTCTTAAAATGATCTGAAGATATGAAGCTTACTCTTGGTTTCTCCCCTTGCCCTAATGATACCTTCATATTTGATGCCATGGTGCATGGAAGGATTGATACCGAGGGGCTGGAATTCGATTACTTCCTCGCTGATGTTGAAGAACTGAACCGGAGAGCTTTCATTGGGGATATAAATATAACGAAGATAAGTTATCACGCTTACTCATATATTGCACAAAACTATCTCATACTTGATTCCGGCAGCGCTCTCGGCCACAGGAACGGGCCATTGCTTGTGAGTAACAGGGAGATTACCTCGGATGAAATAAACAATGCCAGAATTGCTATTCCTGGAAAATATACCACCGCCAATCTGTTGTTCAGTATTGCCTGGCCAGATGCAAAAAATAAAGTTGAATATCTCTTTTCCGACATCCCCCGGGCTGTGAAGCAAGGCGAGGCCGATGCCGGACTTATCATCCACGAAACACGATTCACGTATGCCGGAATGGGACTGTTCTGGATTGCGGATATGGGAGAATTCTGGGAAAACCTTACTGGTATGCCGATACCGCTGGGTGCGATTGTTGTAAACAGGAAAGTGCCTGAGGATATAGCTTTGAAAGTCAACCGTATCATACGGCGTAGTCTTGAATATGCATACAGGGATTCATACGCTTCCTTCAGGTTTGTAACCGAACATGCAAGTGATATGGACAGCACTGTTATGAACAACCACATAAAGTTATTTGTAAACGAATTTACTCTTGATCTCGGGACCAGGGGTAAAGACGCTATTAGTGAGATGTTCCGGATTGCCGGCAATAAAGGTGTCATCCCGGCTGTTCCAGCGCGTATTTTTCTTACCTGATATGATTCCTCCAAAAACTTTGAATTGATTGAACATTGCATAATGTCAATTGTTAATTGGATAACATTTAATTAATATATTAAGACATGGCATTTGAATTACCAAAACTTCCGTACAAGCTCGACGCTCTGGTACCATACATAAGCGAGGAAACGCTTGATTTTCATTATGGGAAACACCACCAGGCTTATGTCAACAATCTCAACGGACTCGTTCCTGGTACAGAGTTTGAGAATGCAGGCCTTGAAGCGATTATCAAAAAAGCGGAAGGCGGCATATTTAACAACGCTGCTCAGGTATGGAACCATACCTTTTATTTCGAGTCGTTCTCACACGACGGACGCAGAATACCTGTCGGTTTTCTTGCAGATGCGATTAACGGTTCATTCGGCTCATTTGAATCATTCCGTGATCAGTTCAACAAGTCAGCAGCAACCCTTTTCGGTGCCGGCTGGGCATGGCTTGTGAAGAATCCTGACGGAACACTTCAGATTGTACAGGAGTCCAATGCAGGCAATCCGCTGCGTAAAGGACTTAAACCCATTCTGACATGTGACGTGTGGGAACATGCATATTATATTGATTACAGGAACAGGCGTCCTGATTATGTCAAATCGTTCTGGGAGATTCTCGACTGGGATATTATTGCCGCCAGGTACTGATAAATCTTACATTAAACCAGATTTTCAGAAGCTTCCGGTTATTATTCAGATAATCGAATTGTATTAACAGCGGTGAGACTTTGGCATTTTTACCTGAGTCAATAGCCGCTGTTTTTTATTGCGGAAATACCGTTTTCACTGATGAATAACTGAACCGCCACACTCTTTTTTGCTAACTTTGTATTGAAATTAGTCGAAATCATGGATCTTAAAAAGTTGTTTCACAGGACTCGTACATGCAGGCGTTTTGATGAGAGTTATCACATCAGTTCAGAAACTCTTGAAAACATGGTCGAACTGGCCAGGCTTTCAGCTTCAGGAGGAAATAAACAGCCGCTTAAATATCTGCTTTTCAACACCCCGGAACAATGTGAAAAAATCTTCCCTTTCCTTGCCTGGGCGGCTTATCTCAAAGACTGGACGGGACCGGAAAAGGGCGAAAGGCCAGGTGCTTACATAATTATTCTCGGTGACAGATCTCTGACTGAAAATTTTGGTGTTGATCATGGAATTGCTGCACAGAGTATTATGCTTGGAGCAACCAATGAAGATCTTGGAGGATGTATCATAGCTTCTGTTAAAAGGAATGAATTGGCTGCAGCGGTTAATATACCTGACAGGTTTGAAATACTCCTGGTGCTGGCAATCGGTAAACCGGTGGAAAATGTTGTGATAGAAGATGTAAGTAATGACGATATAAAGTACTGGCGGGATAAGCAAGGCACTCATCATGTACCAAAGAGAGCGCTGAAGGACCTTATTATAAAAATTTAAATTTATCCTGAGATGAGGCAGTCTGTTTCAATCCTCACAATTCTTTTCATTTGTCTGCAATCTGTTTCAAGTCAGGTCAGAGAGAGCAGGGATTCCAGGATTTTATTCAGGGGTCAGATAATTGATGCCTCTTCACTCTCACCTATTGAGAATTCACAGATTACAATAAATAAAGAGTTTTCTTCCCTGAGCGGGAAAGACGGAACCTTCTCCTTCCTTGTGAATAAAAGTGATACAATTACGTTCAGAAGTCTGGGTTATAAGCCTTCTGTAATGCTGATAAGCGATACTTTAAGCGGGCAGGAATTTGTTGCAGGGGTGTTCTTGAGCATGGATACTGTATCTATCAATGAGGTAATAATACTCCCGGGTCTCCGTAATCTTAAATCGGATTTATTCAACACGCGAACCCCTGAATCAGCATATATGTCCAATGCAAAGTATAATGTAGCTTTGTCAGCGTATCAGGGTAAAACAAGTCAGAGTAACCTTGGCAATCCGATTGACAATTATGCTGTTATAAGTCAGCGTCAAAAAACCGATGCATACGAAAGGGGAGGCATTCCCTCGGACAAAATGGTAGGTTTCAGTCCGCTGGCTCTTATCCCTGCGGCATATTTACTGATGCATGGCCTGCCTGAAAGTCCGAAACCTTTTTCACCCGGACTGACCCAACAGGAGATTGATCAGATCCACAAGCTTTATATGGAGAAAAAAAGCCGGAATAAATAATTTTCTCCATTCCGGCCTTTATACTATCCTTTAATAAATATCGCTTTTATAATGTGACTTGCCATTTTCGGATTTTCCTTTAACCTTCTTGTAGAATATCCGAACCATTGCTTTCCATATGGTACATAAACCCTCATTTTATGCCCCTTGGAAACAATTGTGTCACGTTGTTTTGGCGTCACCCCGTAAAGCATCTGGAACTCGTACATGTTCTTAGGCACATTATATTTTTCAATCAGCCTGAGAGCGCTTTCGATCAATGTCTTGTCGTGAGTTGCAATTCCCACATGTATCCTGTTTGCAAAGATATATTCCAGGTCTTCAAGGTAATGCTGCCGTACCTCTTCATGATCCCGGTACGCTATTTTTTCCGGTTCAATATAAATGCCCTTGCACAATCTGAAGCTTATTGGAAAGTCAGTACGGTTCAGTTCCGAAAGATCTTTTATATCCTGAAGCGTTCGCCTCAGGTAAGCCTGAACAACCAATCCAACGTTGGCCGGGAATTCCTGTCTTAGCTTTCTGAATAATTCGATTTCCATCCCCGTGCATGGAGAGTCTTCCATGTCGATCCTTATGAATCCGTTGTATGACGCTGCCCTGGCAACAATTTCCCTTACATGTTTCAGGCAAATTTCTTTGTCGAGCAGAAGACCGAAACTGGTCGGTTTGAGAGAAAAATTTCCGTTGATCCCATTACTGTAGGTAATGTCGATAAGATTCATGTAATACTTTTTGTTCTCTTCCGCCTCTTCGAATGTTTCAATAAACTCCCCGAGAACATCGAGTGTTACCATTATTTGTTTATTGTTAAGTTCTGTAGATACTCTCATGGCATCCTCGATGGTTTCACCAGCAATATAAGATCTGGAGAATATCCAGATGAACTTTTTTGGAAAGTACGGCAGGATAGCCGCGATTAATTTGTTAAACATGATAAACTTGAACTTGAATTAAAATAGTTATTTTTATAACGCACCAAGTAAATCAATGTCAATACCTTTTTTAATGATCTTTGTCATCAGGAATTGTTAAATAGCCTCATGCAATTTCCCTTTTTTATTAAAAATTCCGGGTGATAATGCAACCTTTCAGAACAGGTTACTGTCTTAAATAAGGCCTCTGTTTATGATGAACGACCGACAAATAATATCAGGTTGTGCCAGGCATGAGAAAAGGGCCCAAAAGTTTCTCTATGAGAAGTATGCAAAACTCCTTATGGGAATCTGCATGAGGTATGCCGGTGACAGAGCTGAGGCGGAAGATATTCTTCAGGACAGTTTCATGAAGATCTTCTTTGCCATAGGAGATTATTCAGGAACAGGCTCTTTTGTCGGCTGGCTCAGGAAAATAGTGGTAAATACCGCGATTACTCATTACCATGCAAATTTGAAATACAGATATCACGTTGATATTGATGAGTATATAGGAGAGGAGAAGGGTTGCGACGGATTTGATGAGGATTTTTTTACCTCTGATGAACTGATCCATGTATTGAATGAGCTTCCGGGAGGATACAGAATGATATTTAACCTGTATGCTGTTGAAGGGTATAAACACAGGGAAATAGCCGACCTGCTGGGGATTGACACCAATACCTCCAAATCCCAATACAGCAGGGCCCGGGCAGTTATACGGGATAAGCTTGAAAAAATCAGGAGGCTAAAAAAAAGCTATGGTGAATAGTTGGTAACAGGATACACAAATGGTTAAAACAAGGAAACAGGATCGCTATCTTAAGGACTTGTTCAGGAATAAGCTGGAAAATGCTGAAGTTGTTCCTGATCCTGTTTCTTATGATGCTGTTATGCATAGACTGGCAGTCCGTGAGTTCCTTAGTTTTACCCCATTCAGGATGAATATATTTTATCTGGGAGGAATTGCCGCTGCAATCATTACTGCTGCAATTTTCCTTACAGGAGGGAAACTTTCTGACAGGCAGAAAAGTGAATTGGTTCAGCCGGGAAGCTTGCATCCAGGGGACAGTATTGAGATTCTCAAGACTGTTCCCTTGAAGAATCCTGAACCAGCAGGTAAAAACGTTGACGGGAAAGCTGTGTTGTCGTCCCAAAGTAAAAATGGAGATTTTCCGTCCGTACATCAGGCGGGCCGGGAAGGAAATGTGGCACCGGAGCCGGCAGTGAAAAATATGGCAGCAGGACGGATCGACAGTAAATTCACAACAAATGGGATATTCTCCGGAGATAAAGGAAAGACGAAGAGCCTGATTGACAAGGGGACGAGGGAAAGATTACAAATTGAACCGGTCCTTTCTTCCGGATGTGCTCCCCTGAAAGTCCTGTTCAAATACCATATATTATCAGGAGACTCATGTCTGTGGAACTTCGGTGATGGCGGAACATCCGGGCAAAGTGAGCCGGAGTGGATATATGACCTGGAAGGAAACTACAATATCAGACTTATGGTGTTCAGAGCCGATGGTACAATAGAAAGCGATTCAGCTTCAGTTACTGTTTATCCGAAACCGGTTGCGAAATTTGAGATTCAGAATGACAGGATTTTATTTCCGGATGAGGGTGTGAGTTTCCGGAATTATTCTGCAGATGGTGTTAAATACCTCTGGAAGTTCGGTGATGGAGAGACATCTGAACTTTTCGAACCAGTTCACCGGTACACAAAATTCGGCAATTATAATGTGTCACTTAAGGTATTCTCTGAGGATGCCTGCAGTGACTCCCTCGTGGTTTACAATGCATTATCAGGTTCAGCCTTCTTTATTATATTCCCCAATGCTTTCATCCCCAATGAAGGCGGGCCTTCCGGCGGAGTTTATTCGTCAAAAAGCGATGAATCGGCACAGGTATTCCATCCATCATATTCCGGTGTTTCGGAATATCATTTGAAAATATTCAGTAAACTTGGGGTGCTTATCTTTGAATCGAATGATATTAGCATAGGCTGGGATGGATATTTCAATGGAAAACTGAACAATCCCGGTGTTTATATCTGGAAGGTCAGGGGAAAATACATTAACGGAGAGCCTTTTACCAAAATGGGTGATGTTACTCTTCTGAAGAACTGAATATCTGGCTGCCTCTTTTTAACCTTTCTGAAGTAAAGCAAAAGGTGACCGGAAAACTTTAAAGTCAATGTCTGTATGTAAATAAAATGGCCCTGTACAGGGAGCTCTGTTGATATTTTTCAGCAAATAGTAGGGTATTGTCATTTCATTTGACTAATTTCGTAAAAGATAACTAAATGGTCCATAGGTTGGTGAGGCGGCTATCATATTTACTCGTACTATTTTTTATCTATTTCACAGATAGTTTGGGTCAGGATCCTACATTCTCCCAGTTCTATGCCAATAAATTATACCTTTCCCCATCATTTACCGGCGCTACAGAACAATACAGGTTTGCAATGAATTACAGGAATCAGTGGCCTTCTGTTCCCGGTGTATTCAATACATACAGTATATCTTTTGATAAGGCGCTTCCAAGTTTCAACTCGGGGATTGGAGTGCTTGCTACCTATGATGTGGCTGGTTCAGGCAATCTCAGCACAACAAATATAGGACTTCTCTATTCATACGATTTCAACATTAACAGGGACTGGCATGTGAGGCCAGGAGTAAATTTTAAATTTATTATCTGGGCCTGGATATAAATAAATTGGTGTTTAACAGTCAGATCACCGGCAGCGGGACAACACCTTCAGTCAATCCTCCGCCTTTCAATAAGGTCGCGGATGTTGACTTTGCATCTTCTGCCCTGGTATATAATGACAGGATTTGGGCTGGTGTTACATTTGATCACCTTCTGGTGCCAAAAACTTCCTTCTATGGAGATGATGCTACAGTTCCGATTAAGTTCAATCTGTATGGAGGAATGCAGATAATGCGCAAAACAAGGCTCAGACAGAAAATGCACGAGATACTGTCTGTAGCAGTGAATTTTCAGACCCAGGGCAAATTCTACCAGTCGGATGTAGGGCTTTACTATTTTAAAAGCCCTCTTGTATTTGGCCTTTGGTACCGCGGTATTCCATTCGCTACCTCGCAGGTGGGCGATGCGATTATCGGTCTGATCGGATTAAAAACCAATAATCTTTCGTTGGGCTACAGTTATGACTTCACCGTCTCAAGCCTGATAGGATCATCAGGAGGATCACATGAAGTTTCACTTATTTACGAGTTCAATAATCTGTCGCTTGGAGCAGTGAAAAAAAGGATAAGGGCAATCCCGTGTCCTGAGTTCTGACAGGTTTAAAATATCCTGAGCGGAGTATTCTAATGTATTAATTTTTTTATATTTGCGCTCGGCTAATGTCTAACCTTTATTTTTTAATGATGAAGAAACTTTCTATTATTCTGTTCTCAGTCCTGTTCCTCGCTGTAGCAGGTCTTTATTTACTACATTTTACAGGGAAAAAGAAAAGTGTGGGCCAGAGCATTGAAGCTCAGGGGGCTGCTAAGGGAATTGCATATATTAATATCGACTCCGTTGTTTTTAAATTTGATATGTTCCATGACAAGAGAGAGGATCTTATTTCAAAACAGAAAAATGCTGAGGCTGAACTGAATGCCAAAGGAAGCCAGTATGAAAAAGGAGCAAAGGACTATCAGGATAAAGTTTCAAAGGGACTTGTGACCCGTGCAACAGCTGCCGAAATGGAACAGGCGCTTCTGCAGCAGCAACAGGAACTGGTGAACCTTCGCGATAAACTCCAGTCAGGTCTTGTGGAAGAAGAACAGGTAATGAACCGTCAGATAATAGAATATATTACCAAGTATCTGGAAATGCATAAAACTGAGTTTAACTACCAGTATATTTTCGGTAAAAGCTTTGGAAGCGTGGTGCTTTATGGTGATCCTGGCTTTGATATAACCCAGAGAGTACTTGATGCCATAAACAAGCAATATCATACAGAAAAGTAATTATTTATGGGGTTTGCTTCGGCTTACCTGCACGATAGGACGTTATTTCCTGAATTTATAAAAGAGTCACCAGACCGCGAGACCGGAATAGTTATTGTAATACCGGCTTACGATGAACCGGAGGTCGTCAGGCTGCTTGATTCTTTGCACGAATGCGATATACCTCCATGCACTGTTGAAGTATTTGTTGTGGTTAATGCACCTTCAGGTGCCAGCCGGCAAAGCCTTGAAAATAACGAACTGACAATAAAAAATATTCAAGCCTGGAAAAGGATTCATACGGAAACCTTTTTCAGGCTTGAATATTTCGATGTACCTGTTGATAGTATTAAAGGATGGGGGGTCGGTCTTGCAAGAAAAACCGGTATGGATGAAGCTGTAAGAAGGTTTGAAACGATAAACCGGCCAGAGGGAATTATTCTTTGTCTTGATGCCGATTGCCAGGTAAGCCGGAATTACATTGTCGAAGTGTATAATGAATTTCTCTGCAACAGAAAAAGGCAGGCATGCTCGATCTACTTCGAACATCCACTGAAAGGGGTTGAATTCTCTGCAGACGTGTATCAGTATATTGCACAGTATGAACTACACCTGAGATATTACCTGCAGGCACTTATGTTTACAGGATTTCCTGATGTCTTCCATACTGTAGGATCTGCTACAGGTGTCAGAGCCCTTGCTTATGTAAAATCCGGTGGGATGAACAGAAAACAGGCAGGAGAGGATTTTTATTTTATTCAGAAGCTTATACCAGCAGGTGGCTACTTTTATCTGAATACTACAACTGTGTTACCATCGCCAAGGCCATCATTCAGGGTTCCGTTTGGTACAGGCGCATCTATCTCCAAACTTGCAGGTAATATCGCCGGTGATCTTGAAACGTATGATTTGGGAGCTTTCCGTGATCTGAAACTGTTGTTTGCCCTGACTGATAATTTATACAGCTGCAAATCATCCGGACTGGCAGATATTTTTACTGGCCTGCCAGTTGGGATAAAAACATTCATTCCTGAGGATGAATTTATTATCAGACTGACTGAGGTAAAAAACAATACCGCCGGATATTCGTCTTTCCGGAAAAGATTTTATACATGGTTCAATATGTTCCGGATTGTTAAATACCTGAATTTTGTACACAGGGATATTTTTGTAAAAAAAACGATTTTGAGTCAGGCATCTGATCTGTTGCTTGAACTCGGTCTGTCTGATGATTCCGGAAATGCAGCTGATCTGCTGGTCCGGTATCGTTCCCTGGAGAAAGGTATTTAGTTATTTTTTCTCGCGATTTGTCTGTCTTCCCTGGGAGTCAGTACAATAAAAAGATCCTCGTCAGGCTTCTTCATCAGGTACTGTTCACGGGCAAACTTTTCAAGATTATGATCGTCAGCCTTCAGCTCATGAAGCATCTTTTTATCTTCTTCGATCTTTTGAAGGTAATATTCCTTATCATTCCTGAGCTTATGCAGCGTTCTTAAATCCTTGTATCTGGAAATCAGGTTGTTTGAGTCACAGAGAAGGATCCAGAGAAAGAAAATCAAAACCGTCAGGACATACTTGTTCCTGAAAGCTGCCGGTAGGTTTTCTATGATCCTGAAACTGATATTTTTCCCGTTAAACTGCATCTCAAAACCTCATCTCATCGTCATCTGTCATTCCTCTGTCTGGTCTGTTTTTTGCTGTCAGGCGCGTGTCTCTTACTCCTGATCATCACAAATATAATCAGTCTCAACGATTATTAAGGTATCAGTCCGTCTGTCTTTTTATATGATCTGCTGCCCATGTCGCATCGGCTGAATAATTGTTTCTCAGGATCCGTTGCAGATCCTGTCGGAAAATCGTGAACCATTATTGCTCCTACTCTGAATACCTCTGAAGAAAAATGCCTCAAAGCTGAAATGCTTTCTATTCTGATGCTGAATTTTCTCTGGTGACTGCAAATCTCATTTAATCTCATCTCTGTGTCATAACGGCTGTAAAGGTATCGGTATTTGTCACTAATTACAAAATCTGCTAATACGGCTTTTAAAAAAGTTGCATGATTTTATGAACAGGAAACTTCGAGATGTTACATAAGATTCTCACTTCTTACTTAATGTTCGCCAGTCATTATCAGAAGTTATTTTCTCCATTGGAAGTTAGATGTCAGCATATTGTAGCATAAAGCAATTTCAGAATTGAGGAAGGCGTTTAAAATTTATCTTTGTAAACAAATAGGACTGACTTATGTTACTGACAGTATATTTAAAACATTAGTAAATTCTGAAATGGTCACTTATATCTCATTCCTCAGGGGGGTAAATATGACCGGTCACAATTCAATCAGGATGACCGATCTTGCCAGTCTTTTCAGTAATCTGGGTTATATTTCGCCAGAGACGTATATTCAGAGCGGGAATGTGATATTCGGATGCGATCATGACAACGATCAGTCACAGACCGCTTCCCGGGTAGAACAGGCCATCTATGAGAATTTCGGATATACCGTGCCTGCAATGATACGTTCGGTAGCTGAGATGAAGAACATCATGACTGAAAATCCATATCTGGGCGAACCCGGCTTTGATCCGGCAAAAATAGCTGTGATTTTCCTGCATGAGAAGCCTTCTGCTAATCAGATTGATAAAGTGGCAGGAGTCGATTATCCACCGGATAAATTCTCCGTGATGGGTAAAGAGATTTATACTTTTTGTCCGAATGGATTCGGAAGAACAAAGATCTATACAAATTTTTTTGAAAATAGGATGAAAGTGACAGGTACCGCGAGAAACTGGAAAACAATAACAACAATCATGCAACTGTCAGAAAAGAGATAGCCCGTCAGTGGCGGAACATTTCCTGTTTCATTTTTGGGTGTATCTGAATATCGCAGGCTTTTACCTTGCAGTTATTTCCACGCTGGCCAGGAAACGACCGGAGCATAATTAGACTCATTATAAAGGGGTTGCCTTACCGGTGAATATATCTTACTGCCGGCAAAGGGTCTGTCCTGGGTATAGATATAAATTTCATCGGTATTCCAGACTATCAGTTCATCTCTCGGATCCCCGGTTATATTGCGTGCCATCCAGGCCAACTGCGGATGGTCATCCTTGGGTAGCAATACTGCCCTGCGGCCCCACCCGTCGATCAATCCTCCCCCTGCCGTATCCGCTGACAGGAAGATGAATTCGGTCCCATCTCCTCTCCAGTTAACCGGTTCAACAGGTGATCCGGAATGAATGATCTCAAAGTCAGTTAGTTTTTCACCTGTGCAACTATAAATTGTTATTAATCCGGGTTCTCCCCAATAGTTTATATCGCAGAACTCAAGGCCTGGAATATCAGGACGGAATTGCCCTGCACTCGGTGTTTGTGCGTGACCAACCATGTGGTGCTTAAGGATATGCCCGGATCCGTCGAGTAAAAGCACACCATCATCACTTCCGCCGATGAATACTGTCTCCGGCTTTCCCGTCAAAGAAAAATCACCAATGCACACGCCATCAGCATGTTCGCCTGTTTGTCCGTCTAGCGTCCAGATCAGTTTGCCATCAGGATCGAATTTTGAATAGCCAATATATACCTCATCCCTGCCACCTCCGTCGCTGTCGTAGAATGCCGGGAAGTGTCCGAGATTTGCTGAGGCGGTCCATAACAGATCAAAATGGTTATTATATGCCCATAACCTTGTATACCGGTCCTTTATAATAATATCCCTGGCCTCCCCGTTACCAGTAAGGTCAGCAAAAGCGATACAATCAACATTAAGCCAGGGGAGATTATCCCTGCGGTAATAGTGTTTATATTCGAGCCATGATTTCTCCTCGGGAGTTATTGTTGAAGCAGGTACGGGAAAACGGTTTTTTTCTTTACCTGTTTTTCCGTCGAGGATCTTAATCCATTGCCCCTGTGCATAGATCACTTCATTGTGTCCATCTCCGTCGATATCATGTATCTGTACTGCAACGTCGTAGGAAACCCATGCGTTGTCAGGATCGGGAGAGCCTGATTGCCATAGCAGAGTGCCGTTACTATCCAGCGCGGTCAGACAGGATATCTGATTATAATTGCTTTCGAAGAATGGCACATTTTGTATAAGGAGAAAGTCAATAGTGCCATCGCCGTCAAGATCGCCAAGTCGCATCGCGCGAGCTGCTCCAAATCCTTTTGTTTTGATCCTTTTCCAAAGTAAAGGCCTGGGATTTTCGAGCCGAAGCGCTGCAGTTTCCTTTTCCCTTTCTTCTTTAGTATTCAGATATTGTTGCCTGGCTTCCGGTGAAGTGACAACCTTTACTTCATGGAAGGCAACCGGGGATGTGGCAAACAGCCCTGTTTTTCCAGATTTATATCTGTCATCCTTAACACTGAAGATCTCTTTGCCGTTTATATAACACTTTATAGCTTGGCCCCTTACCACTGCCTTAAGTATATATTTCCCTGTTGTATTGGTCGGGAACCTTGAAGATGCAAGTTCATGCCATCCATCCTGTCTGAATCCTTTTTCTCCATCGCGGTATCTGAGCGTTACTGTATCTGTTTTTCCAAGTCCAAACATATAATAATGTCTCCCGTCGCGATATCTGAAGATGATGCCATTGAGATCTGATCTCGAAAGCGGGGTCATAGTTACTTCAAGCGTATAATCTTTCCAGAGAGAATCGCCGTAGCAGATAATGGGATAGGTGAAGTCGTGAGTCCAGGCTGTTTCGTTATATCCGAGATAGTAAAGGGAGTTTTTTTCATCCTGATTAATGATTTTCCACTCATCCGGTCCTCTGTTATTTACTATCTCCCACCCGTCGGTGAACTTTCTTGGTATATAATGATATTCGGGAAAGCCTTTTCCGGTTTGTTCCCCGAATTTCCCCGGTGGGAGCTTCGAAAAATTACAGTATGCCAGCAAGGAATCTGGTTGTGTTATGTTCTGCGAAGCAATTGCAGACATCAGGCATGTAAAAAACAGGGCAATGCTGATCATATTATCATGTTTGTTTGATCCCAAAGACCCATGAAGGCATCTCCATCCTTATTCCTTTTGTCGGATCGACTATCTGGTTTACTTTCAGCCGTCCGACCAGACCGACCAGTATCCGGGCTTTTTTTTCAGGGATACCTGTTAGCCGGCTGACGATCCTTACCATATCATCTGTGGCCTGCCAGGCGGCTTCCTCGAGGTCCTTATGCGCGCCTAATGTTGAGTAGGAATCGGTGCGGATTATTACTGGTCTTTCAGACAAGGGTCCTTCTGTTTTCCTGAATCTGACGGTCGCGGCAGCATCTGTCTCAACGCCTTGACCGGTAATCTCGCCGTCGCCCATTAATGCATGACAATCGCCCATTCCTGCAAGGGCGCCCGGAACTCTCGATTTCAATAATATTGTACTTCCTGCTCTTACTTCACTACAGTCCATGTTGCCACCTGTATCACCCGGTGCCCGGGTATCTGTTGAGCCACTTTCAGGAGCGATACCAAGACAACCGATCATTGGTTGTACAGCAAGTTTCAGGCTATTGGAGAATATCACAAATCCCGCCCTGATCTCAAATATATTCCCGCTGCAATATCCCCAGTCACCTGTCTGAATGTCAAGTATATCAATAGCCAGTCCATCGCCCGGACCGATGCCCTCGATGTAAACCGGGCCAGTCAGTGGATTGGTGATTGCCCCAGGTCCCGGCTCGCTGAATACTCCGTCCCTGGTAACCAGGCCAGGCATTCCATGAGACATTTCAATCGTAACAATTTCTCCTGGACTGACTCTGTAAGCAGGTTCCATAGATGGGGTCCATGCAGTAAGGAACTTATCAGCTTTCAGTCTTCTGACTCCTGTATTTTCAGGGTTTCCAGCCCGGGCAGAAGCAAAACCAGCAGCAACAGCTGGTACAGCGATTAGATTTTTCAGAAACCGGTTCCTGTTCATCAATCTGCTCTTTGAAAACTTTAATTGGATAAATGGTTAAGAGTATTGAAAATCACAGAGCCTGCCAGTCTGTCGTACCTGACATTAGGCCCATGATAATATATGAGTACGATATAGTCATTTTCAGTTTCGTAATGGCTTCCTTCAAAAAGTGAGGCGGTTCCGTCCGTATTACCTTTTCCCAGATAGACATATTCGTAGTTATACCATCCCTGTTTGAGCAGCATAGTGCACTCATACTGCTGCTTCGAGGCGTTATAGGTCATTTTATTGTTCCTGTCAAATGCCCAGCTGTTTAATCCGCCTGATACATATATATCTCCTCCGGCAATGAGCTGGGTCGACGGAAGAGTGAAGTAGACAGTAACATAATCGGCATCAATGTCAAAATCTTTTCCATCCTGAATAGCAACATAATACTTCCCATCGAAATCTTTCCAGTAGAAATAGGGTTTGAATTCCCTGTTATCTGCGGGCTGCAGATAAATGTTGTAACTGCCGTCAATGAACTGGATTCCCCTTATGTACTCGGTCTGGTAACGGATATTCTTAATGTCGAAATACCTGTACTCATTGCCTCCCATAAATATGTTTTTATCAGATAGTGTGTTGAATTTTAATTCATCAGCGCCATAAAAATCGGCTTTGAGGTTCTTTTTTGCGTTGTCCCATCTTCCGTTCTGAAGGATGAATGCATAAAAATTTCTGTAAGGATCAGTAAAGCTTCCTTCCTGATAAGCGACATTGAAATCCACCTGCTGTTGCTTATCCTTGTCAGCGCCGTTCAGCGGACGATGAGCGTCAACAATTATCTTTAATGCATCCTCCATTATCATAAACCTTTGTGTCAGCACAGGCTCAGATGGATTGTCGGGCGGATAAACGACAAGAATGTAATTACCCGACAACTTGAATTTTACCCTGTCGTTGGGGAACGTGATCTTGTAATGGATATATTTAACTGTTGTGTTGAAAGATGCTGAATATTCCTCTACAGGATTATCCAGATATCCATCGATATATTCATTCTGGAAAACGTCTGATCTGTTCCAGTCCTTATCGCAATGAATGAAAGAGTATGAATAGGATTCCGGTTCATCACCCATAAGATCGAAATGACAGGCCAGTTTATCGGAACTGTTGAGTTTCAGGATTGGATAGGAGAGATTCCATTTTTCGTTGTAAAGCTGAACAGTCCGGATCTTTTCGCTGAATAAGTGATTTGTATAATATACCGGTTCTGTCAGATCAGGCTGCGCGAACAGAGGAAACATGACAGCAATGAGAATGGCGGATAAAATTAGTCGCATATTAAATGGTTCTGATGACTATTTAAACTTTAAAATTAAGCAAATGTTATTTATAAGGGTTTCTTTTTGGAAAATCTGCCGGATGAATTTCATATTTAACCCCGTTTATTGATATATGATTAATATTAATTAAAATTGTATATGATTTAATCCCTTGGTAAATAGACATTGATATGAAGTTAAAAACCATAATAGCTGTAGTCCTTATTATTGTTTCTTCAAACTACGGGTGCATAAAAAGAAAGCCAAAACTGGAAAGTTTTAAAGGACTTACCCAGGGAACTACCTATAGTATTTTGTATGACAATAAGATCAACATACCACCCGATTCATTAAAGAAAAAGGTTGATTTTATCCTGCATGAGATAGATATGTCTCTTTCGGTGTACAATGATTCTTCAATCATTTCAAGGATTAACAGGAATGAGGAAGTGGTGCCGGATTCGTTTTTTGTGGATGTTTATAAAGCTTCAGTTCTCATTTCAGGCATGACCGGAGGAGCTTTTGATATTACTGTCGGGCCACTGGTACGAGCCTGGGGGTTCGGACCGGATGAACATAAGACTTTTACTGAGGCCAAACGGGATAGTCTTTTACATTTTGTCGGGATGGAAAAGGTATCACTGTTAAATGGAAGGATAGTGAAAGCACTTCCTGGGGTAACCCTTGATGTGAATGCCATTGCTCAGGGATATTCGGTGGATGTCGTATGTAGAAGTTTTAAAAGTCTGGGACTTACAGACTTCCTGGTAGAGATAGGAGGGGAGGTGAAAGCTGTTGGAAGCAAGGGTGGAGTTCCATGGACCATTGGCATAGACAGGCCGGAAGATAATAATCTGATTCCGGGCCAATCGCTTCAGGCTATTCTCAAGCTCGAAGATCTGGCCGTGTCTACCTCTGGAAATTATAGGAAATTTTATATCGAGAACGGGGTGAAGTATGCTCATCATATTGATCCGAAGACCGGCTATCCTACAAGGAACACTCTTCTGAGCGCTACTTTGGTAACCGAAAGCTGCACCATGACTGACGGTCTGGCTACAGGTTGCCTGGTAATGGGCAAGGATAAAGCAATTGAATTTATTAACTCACATCCTGAATTAAACGCCTATTTCGTATTTTCTGACGATGAAGGTAATTTCAGGACATGGATCTCACCCAATCTGAAGAAGATGCTGACTGAAGAGAAATGATTCTCAATTCCGGGCATCAGTAGGGAAATATTATTTAAAGTACAGGCTGAATGTATTTTAAATAATCTTCTGTAAAATAGTTTATTACAGCAACAATTTGGTAAAATAAAGTAATACCGCAGGGGAGAAGTTGTAATAAATTGAATATAAATATCTTTAATAAGCTAACAAACCCGGTTCCGCGTTCGTCCCAAGGACCTGGAGACCATGGGTTAAAATGGTCAGAAAACTGTCAATTTTTGTCTTTTTTTTGAATGCGCCACTTCCCGGATCTCAGCTTAATTTCTTACCACATCCCTTTGCTGACCATGTCATTGGAGATTTGACTGTGGCTGAAGCTGCCGCCTGTTTGTCTTAATCGGGAATCTATTGGTTCATCTGATATTCTTGCTTAATCAGATTAATGGTGATCGATTTGTTCACGTTTACCGGTAGCCAGATAGCATTTTATACTGTTTTTCTGTATATGGAGGTAATAAACAACATCCCTTATAATTTGTTAATGCATCGGGTAATTACTTTGAAATATCAGGAATAAATGAGCAAAAACACAATTTCACCGGATCTTAAAGCAAGCAGGGAAGAGATTCTGGCAGATTTCAGGCTGGCTAATTTGAGCCGGTCGTTGAGCATTATTGGCCGGAGGGAAGTTCTTACAGGAAAGGCAAAATTCGGTATCTTCGGAGATGGAAAAGAGATCATCCAGTTAGCTTTGGCAAAACAATTCAGGAAAGGGGACTGGAGGTCCGGATATTACCGTGATCAGACCTGGATGATGGCAATGGGACTTTATACTCCGGTGGAGTTTTTTCATCAGCTTTATGGGAATATGGACAGGGAAATAAACCCTGGTAATTCAGGTCGTGTATTCAATAACCATTTTTCGGTTCCGAATATTAATCCTGACGGGTCGTGGCGTGATCTTATGAAACAAAAGAACTCATCACCTGATATTTCACCAACTGCAGGTCAGATGCCCCGGCTTCTCGGGTTGGCATATGCTTCGAAACTTTTCAGACTGAATTCTGATCTTCATGGATATACAACATTAACAGAGAAAGGCAATGAGGTTGCATTCGGGTCTATAGGAGATGCAAGCACTTCGGAAGGACATTTCTGGGAAACGATCAATGCAGCAGGAGTTCTTCAGGTACCGATGGCGGTTTCTGTATATGATGACGGTTATGGCATTTCGGTTCCGAAAAAATACCAGACAACCAAGGGGAGCATATCCGACCTTCTCAAAGGATTTGAGAGTGAACCGGGTAAAAAGGGAATAAGGCTTTTCAAGGGAAAAGGATGGGATTATCCCGGGCTGGTTAAACTGTACAGCGAAGGTATCGCAATCTGCAGAACAGAGCATACACCTGTTGTTTTTCACATTGAGGATGTTACTCAGCCACTGGGGCATTCAACTTCAGGATCTCATGAACGCTATAAAAACGAAGAAAGGCTGAAGTGGGAAACGGAATTCGATCCGATCCGCAGGATGAGGGAATGGATTATAGAAAATTCCTTTGCCACTGCTGAAGAGCTTGATCTTATTGCAGCCGGAGCTGAAGAGGAGGCTAAGGATGCCAGGAAGCAGGGATGGGAAATGTTTCAGGGACCGATAAAGCAGGAACGTGATGTATTGTTGGGAATTGTTTCAGACCGTAAATGCAGCTGCCGGGAGGAATCAAAAGAAGAGGCAATCGAAACGTTAACTGAAAAGCTGAGGAGGGTTGCAGCCCCGATAAGAAAAGACAATTTTGTGACTGCACGAAAAATACTCAGAAATATCTGTTTCGGATGCAGCGTGCCTGGAGGATTTAAAGAAGAGCTGAACGACTGGTTACAACGTAATTACAAGGATGTAAAACAAGGCTACGATGCCTATTTATATAATGAGACGGCAACATCGGTTCTTAAGGTTAAGGGGGTAGCCCCTGTTTATTCCGCGGATGCTCCGGAAGTGCCGGGGCGCCAGGTGCTTCGGGATAATTATGACAGACTTTTTACTAAAAATCCTCTTCTTGTAACCTTTGGAGAAGATACCGGAAATATCGGAGGTGTTAATCAGTCGCTGGAAGGTCTTCAGAAGAAGTTTGGGGAATTACGGATTACTGACACCGGCATCAGGGAAGCAACTATCCTCGGACAGGGAATAGGTCTGGCTCTTCGTGGTATGAGGCCGATCGCTGAGATTCAGTATCTCGATTACCTGATGTATGCTCTTCAGCTATTAAGCGACGATCTTGCCACAACACATTACCGTACAGGAGGGAGAATGGTTGCACCGCTAATCATCAGTACCAGGGGACATCGTCTTGAAGGAATCTGGCATTCAGGCTCCCCTATGAGTATGCTTATTAATTCTGTACGTGGCGTATATGTCTGCTCACCAAGGGATATGACCAGGGCTGCAGGTTTTTACAATATCCTTCTGGAAGGAAATGATCCGGCTATTGTGATTGAGCCGCTGAATGGATACAGGCTCAAGGAAAGGCTCCCCGATAATCTGGGTGAATTCCGTATTGAACTAGGTGTTCCGGAAATACTTAGAGAAGGAAGGGATATTACTCTGGTTACTTACGGATCAACAGTCAGAGTTGCAATGGAGGCGGCATTGTTCCTCGAAAAACATGGGATCTCTGTTGAACTGATAGATGTTCAGACGCTAGTCCCGTTTGATAGAAATCATCTGATACTTGAATCGGTAAGAAAGACCAACAGGGTTATCTTTCTTGATGAGGATGTGCCAGGAGGAACAACTGCATATATGATGCAGGAAGTTCTTGAAACCCAGGGTGCATGGCAGTATCTCGACAGTCCGCCAAGAACAATATCCGGTAAAGAGCATCGCCCTGCTTATACTACGGATGGAGATTATTTCTCCAAACCCAGTTCGGAGGACATATTCGATGTTGTCTATGAAATGATGAGAGAATCTGATCCCGGGAAATACTGATCCCGGGTCCTATTTTTCCTCAACTCCTATAATCTTCAGTAGTTCAAGGGCAGTTTCTTTTGGTCCGGTGGATTCATAACCGGGTATACCGAGACGTGTCCTCATCTGACCAACAAAAATACCTTTATTGAAAAATGCAGTGAAGAATCTGAGTGCGATCTCTTCGTGCATGCACCTGTATTCCGGCGGTCCGAAAATATTAGCGAAATACGAGTGTACAAGTCCGCTTGAAGTGGTCGTTCCTTTGCTCATAACAGCGCCATCCCTGAAAACATCAAGCGCCCAGTCTACCGATGTGAATCTTTCGATGGCCGGGTGATCGCTGTCAATTTCTTCGTAGTTATTTGCGTAGAGGATGAAATCAATTTTATTCCCTTGTATCAGAGTTTCAAAGTTTGTTACAGGGAATACGATCCGCGCATTCACCTGACTCGGATTGAAAATGATCGACCTGTCGAGATGTCCGAAGGCGTATCCGGGCTGCAGATCATCAAGCCTCAGAAAGGCTCCTATTTCCGTACCGTAACCAATAGGGTTGCCATCATCATCGAGTTCGATGGATCCCATGTCATCGGCAATGATTGTCAGCTCCCTGATATGTTTTTCTCCCAATACCCTGAATGCCTCAAGTGTTTCAGACTTACCGGCGCCGGAATCTCCCATGAGCAGGATGGTGGCTTCCTTGTTGCCCTGCAGAAGTATCTTCACCATAGCTCCATGGAACGGCATATTTCCCAGCTTCATAATGATAGAATTATGAAGTGTGAGCACCATTTTTTTCAGATAGCCGAAATATCCGAATTCGGGCCGGTTCGGTATTGCACCAACAAAAATATCATTCTCCTGATCATCGTAGAATACTGTCGGGAATTTTGCCAGTCCGTCAACAGCATTTCCGGGGACCCCATATAGGAAAAGCGCATCCGGCTTCCTTTCGAGATCCTTGTCGTCAGCAAGTTGGAAGAGATTACACATCGAAAAACCGAGTTCAAAGAACTCCAGATGGAAATACACCATTATCAATAATTTACCGACTTTGGCCGGATAACAGATCCATTCATTGGGATCAGGATCCACGAGATCGATAGGGTTGACATCTATCCGTTTGAACTGCCCTGTACGTTTGTTCATTGGCTGTTGGATCACAAGCGGCGGATAGATCAGCATCTGCCTTATTACAGGGATGCTTGCGATCTTTTTATACTTCTCTCCCTTGAATGCAATATCCATGGGGAGGGAAATGACTGCAATCTCGCCTCCAGCAGGTACCTGCCGGTAAACGTTGGGATGGCTTCCTGAAATATTCTCCTGTATATGCCTGTAAACTGTTCTGACAAGATGTGTTAGCTGCTCAATGGTCTCATTGAAGGTTCTGTAAGGCCTTTTATCCAGCCGGTCGCCTTCTGAGTCATTTACAATGAAACGATCGAAATGACGCCAGTAATCGTACAGGTATTCAACAAAAGATCCAAGCTTGTCCAGATCTCTCAGATATACCTTCGATTTTTCAAAGATATGTGGCACTAACTGCCCCTCATATTTCACAAGAAGAGTGAGTGTTCTTACCAGATCATCAATTTCATCCTTGCCTATCTTGCTATTTTCAAATATCCCCAGCAGGGGAGACTGTTTCAGCTTGAGATTCTCAATGCAATAATCAAGCACAATCCTGAATTTTTCACTTGCCAGCAATTCTTCAGGTGTTTCACACATCCGCTCACGGATATTCAACACAGCTTTGTTCCCAATAATACGTAATGTACTTTTTTGCATATAAATATAATGTATCAATCGGCGCAAAATTATGACAATATTTAATTGAAGTTGAGGTTTCAGTTAATTATTTTTGCAGTATATTGTATTTGCAATAAAGATCTGTCAGGATGGAGAAGGAAATTGATCTGTTTGCCATTTTACCGGAGGATAAAATTCCGGAGAAAGGGAAGATTCTGATATCCGAACCTTTTCTCCCTGATACCTTTTTTAACCGTAGCATAGTCTATCTGACTGACCATTCTCCTCAGGGTTCCGTTGGATTCATCCTTAACAAAAAACTTGATCTAAATATCAGTTCCGCTATAGAAGGATTTGAAGGTTGGAATGAAACGATAAATATGGGAGGTCCCGTGGCGCCCGACACTCTGCATTACATTCATAAGCTTGGAGACATTATTCCGAAAAGTGTCCTTATTGGAGACAATATCTGGTGGGGTGGAGATATCGATACTGTCAGACTTCTGACCTCCGAAGGCAGGATACGCCATTCACAGATCAGATTCTTCCTGGGGTATTCTGGCTGGTCTGCCGGCCAGCTTGAACGTGAATTAAAGGAAAATTCCTGGATCATAGCTCGCGTTAAGCCTGATATTATTATGGACCACAGGGGTAATGATACCTGGAAACGAATCCTGAGAAGCTTTAAAAATAAATACAGGATGTGGGCAGATTTTCCCGATTCACCTGAGATGAACTGATCTCTCCGGTGCAACTATTTAATCATGCAACCCGCGTAAGGTAAATTAGTTTTCGTTGCTTCCGTCCTTATAGTACAGGGCTCCCGCATTATCTTTACAAGTGCAATAATCTGTACGTTAGTTCTTTTAATAGCTCGCCAGGGTCTGTGCCATTATCCTCGTACCCTTTCGATTTCATGTCAAACGCCCGCAGCAGGCTTATTGCCCTTACTGTTTTTGAAACATTATACTTCAGTGCCGCTGTTTCATAATCCTTTACAAAGTATGGATTAACCTTAAGTACTGAAGCCACATTATTCTTCGATTTATCCGGAAGATAATGATAAACCAGAAGTTTGCTGAAAAATCCAAAGATAGAAGCTATTATAGGGATTATCGGGTTATCTTTCGGATTATCGGCGAAATGCCGCACTATCATGTTAGTCTTCAGAATGTTTCTGTCTCCGATAGCTTTCTGAAGTTCAAAATTATTGTAATCCTTGCTGATCCCTATATTCTGTTCGATAAGCGCTGAAGTGATTACCGGTTTTCCGGCAGGAAGAGTAATTATAAGTTTATCCAGTTCGTTAGCGATCTTGTGAAGGTCGGTTCCAAGGTATTCAGTGAGCATTGCACTTGCATTGGGATCTGTCTTTATTCCTTTCCTCATCAGGTACCTGTCGATCCAGCCTGGTATCTGATAATCCCTCAGCCTGGGTGATTCAAAATACAGACCCTGGCTGTCAAGGAGTTTATAAAGCTTGGTTCTTTTATCGAGCGTTTTATATTTGAAGCTAAGCACCAGAATTGTTGACACAAGAGGTTTTTCGAGATAAAAGGTCAGATCGTCTATCTTTTTCAGAGATTGAGCTTCTTTGATTATTACTACCTGATGGCTTGCCATCATCGGGAATCTCCTGGCTATGTCGATTATCGATGCAACATTAGTATCATCGGCATACAGAATCATCTGGTTGAACGACTTCTCATCTTCAGGAAGCACCTTCTCTTCAATATAATCGGAGATAAGATCAATATAGTATGGTTCTTCTCCGGCCAGAAAATAAACCGGTTTGAAGATCCTGTTCCTGAGATCCGACATTATTTCTTCAAATGTGACTGCCATTTTTCTGTCAGGTAATTCTTTTATTAATCAAATCAAAGGCAAGTAAAATACATGGTACGAGTTAACATTTATCAACAAATCCGTCCCTTATCCTGCGCGCTGTTTTCCTGTAATAATAATGTGAATATATTTGTATCAGGTGTTTTTATTCCCGTAAAATTCCTTTGTCAGCCTGACGATCCGCAGCACATTGGGAATCAGTCCCGGAAATTGATCAGGGAGGGATAACGGGATTGAAAATCCATAGCTTCAAAAATACAAAACTAAGTTGAAACAGTTAAATCTGCCGGAATATTCCTTCAGAATTATCGAAAGAGGCGGGGATGAGATGATCCTCGATGTATTCAGGAAAAAATTTGTCAGGCTCACTCCTGAAGAGTGGGTCAGGCAGAATTTTGCCAGGTACCTGATAGAAGCTGGCGCCTATCCTCTGGGGCTGATGGGAATAGAAATGCAGTTTGCCCACAACAGGTTAAAGAGAAGGACTGATATTCTTGTGCACGACAGGCACGGCAAACCGGTCATGATAGTTGAGTGTAAGGCTCCTGAAGTGGAGCTTAATGAAAAAGTTTTTGAGCAGATCAGCGATTATAACAGGAAATTCAGGGTTCCGTATCTGGTTGTGACTAACGGAAACCATCATTATGCATGCAGGTTTAGCGGCGATTTCCTGAAATGGGATTATCTGCTTGTGATCCCTCTGTATAATGAACTTATTTCAGTTCCGGAAAATGGTTGACGTTACTTGTGCCATAATAAGAAATGAGGATGATGAGATTCTTGTTGTCCAGCGCGGTCCATTGTCGGATCATCCGTTGAAGTGGGAATTTCCCGGGGGGAAGGTTAAGCCCGGTGAATCAAATGAAGACTGTGTCATAAGGGAAATCGGGGAGGAATTGTCAATGGATATCGTAATTGTTTCAACTCTGCCTGATGTTGTACATGATTACGGTTTCAGGAAAATACGACTAATGCCTTTCATTTGCGATACTCTTGACGAACTTCCTGTCCTGAATGAGCATTCTGATTTCAGATGGATCTCCCGTAATGAATTGCAGGGTATAGATTTCTGTGAAGCTGATGTAAAGGTTGCTGAAATGTACATGGGAGAATGCCCTGAACAGGTTATTGCAACTCATGCTGAACCCGAAGATATCTTAAGTGAGAATACGCCATCTGAAGAACTTCAATCGGCGGTAATCAGGCTTATGAGCATGAAAGAAGCAGAATGGATGGCAGTATCTGCAATTGAAAATCCGGAAGTCCTCAGAAGTCTCGTGGATTATTCCTATTCAGCCGATCATAAACTTGCATTCAAAGCTTCCTGGGTTCTCACCAAAGTAAACGATTTGAGTCCGGAGACAATCTGCCCCTATCTTGATCGTATAGCAGGTTGTCTGAGCCAGGTGGATAATGAAAGTGCAGTCAGATCTTTTCTGAGGATACTTTCATTTACAGATATGAATAAACTGAGCCTGAGAAACCACGGAATCCTTGCCGACAATTGTTTCAGTTTCCTGCGTTCAGGGTTCTCTTCTGTGGCTGTCAAGGCCTATGCAATGGAGATACTCTATAAACTGGTCCTTATTTATCCTGAACTGAAGAATGAACTTGTTGCTACTATCAATATTCTGCAGATCGACGGTCCAGGGGGTATTCTTTCCCGCGGCAGAATGATAATTAAAAAACTTTCTTCAGTTTGAATCGTCCTGAAACTGCTTTTAAACCGGAAGCAACGATCTGATAACATAATAGACAGACGGTTACTCTGATTTTCCGGAAGATCTGATTATATAAACAATTCAACTATTATTCCTAACTTCGGGCTTCATTTTACAAATCTGCTGATGAGAATAGTCGATACAAAAGGACAGCTTTGTCCGGCTCCGTTAATTGCCGTTAAAAGAGCATTAAGGGACTGTGGAGAAAATGAAACCTTCCAGGTTCTGATCGATAACCAGACATCATTCAATAATGTAAGCCGGTTTCTTACCGACAACAACACGGCTTTTTCCAGCAATCAAAAAGGTGGACTATGGACACTCACAGTGACCAGGGGACAAAGTGAACTATCTGGAGCAGATGCTGAAAATTACTGTACCGACACTGTTCCCCATTTTAAAAAAGGCGATTTTATTATCGTAATTACTTCAGACAAAATGGGAGAGGGCGACGAGGAACTTGGTATGCTGCTCATGGGAAATTTTATAAAGGCTGTCAAGGACCTTGACAAATTGCCAGAGAAAATGATTTTTTACAATAAAGGAGTGACTCTTGTCACCAATGAATCGCCGCATATTAATCATATCAGAGATCTGGAAAAAATGGGGGTCGAGATCTATCTCTGTGCAACATGTGTTAACCACTTTAAACTTGCTGAGTCGGTAGGTACAGGTACACTGGGGAATATGTTTACTATTGCAGAGTTGATGGCATCAGCAGGCAATATTATTAGGCCCTGAAAACAGTTTACCTGATAAAATGAAAACAGACCTTCTTAAGATGGTTGAATATGGCGGATGTTCTGCAAAGATCTCCCCGAAACAGCTTGAGGAGATTCTCAAGGTGTTGCCTCTGCCGGTCGATCCGAAGATCCTGGTAGATATCGATACGCGTGATGATGCAGGAGTATATAAGATCAATGATGAACTTGCCCTTGTTCTTACAACTGATTTTTTCCCTCCGGTATGCAGCGATCCTTATGAGTTCGGACAGATAGCAGCTGCCAATTCTATCAGTGATGTTTATGCCATGGGCGGAGATCCTGTACTGGCCTTGAATATAATGATGTTCCCTGCCTCCATACTGCCAATGGATGCTTACGGAGCAATTCTTAAGGGTGGGTTCGACAAGGCATCCGAGGCCGGAGTCAGGATCATCGGAGGCCATACAATTGATGATAATCCTCCAAAATACGGACTGGCGGTCACAGGGTTTGTTCATCCGGAAAGAATAATTACAAATGCTGCCGCAAAACCCGGAGACGATCTGGTACTGACCAAACCAGTGGGGACAGGTATAATCCTTGCAGGACACAGGCTTGGAATAGCTTCAGATAATGATCTTGAGAAGGCCAAGGAATATATGAAACTCCTGAATAAATCGGGAGCTGAAATAATGAAAAGGTTCAACGTGAAGGGAGCCACAGATATCACGGGTTTCGGACTTGCCGGACATGCGCTTAAAATGGCCAGGGCAAGCGGGTCCACTCTTGTCATCAATATGAGCTGTGTTCCTCTGATCGGCGATACATATTCACTTGTTGATCAGGGTTGTATTCCGGGAGCTTCATTCAGGAATCTTGAATTCGGTGAGAAAGAGACAGGATTCGAGGAAAATCTTGACTATAATCTGAAAATGATAGCATTTGATGCCCAGACATCCGGTGGATTACTGATCTGTGTACCACATGCTGTATCAGACAGTCTGATTTCGGAACTGAAAGCTACCGGATTGGACAAATCTGCTGTTATAGGCAGGGTCACCAGGTGCTCAGGGAAAAAGGTCATCATTGAAAAATAGATTTATATTCCGGCTGGGGTTATAATTACACATCAGCCTAAAGACAACTGCGGATGGGTATTAAGACAATCCATGGGAGTCCCTGAATAATCAAGCAGATATGAATACAAATCCAGAAGCTTTCTTCTGATCACTTCTTTATCGAATTGTATAATAAGCTGTTGCGATATTTCTTTTCCTTTTTCATAGAAATCTTCATTAAAAATCATTCTTCTGGTGATTTCTATGAATTCTGCTGGATCAGCTGCTGCCAGATAAGGATTCTCATATAGTGACCGGTATTCTTCAATATCCCTGAATATCACAGGTATTCCACTTGCTGCTGCTTCAAGTGGTGCAAGCGGACAGTTTTCCTGGAACGATGGAAACAGCATGAGATCGGCTGCGGCATATACTGCAGGCATTGATTCAAGTTCAAAATTGCCGGCATATGAGAAATTGACACTTGCCGCTTTAATTTTCTTATCTATCCTTCTTATGCCTTCTGACAGTCTTCCGAAAGGTCTGCCGCCGGCCCAGACAAACTTCGCTTCAGGGATTGCTGCAGCGATATCAATGAAATCCTCAATCCCTTTTCTTCCGATAAGCTGCCCTGATCCCAGAACCACAAAGTCATTTTCTCCGGTCCCAAGCATTTGTCGGCCCTTTTTTCGTAACTCCCCGTTGCGTTTCCAGAAATCTGCATGAACCGGATTGTATATACGGACAATCCTGGTATTGGCCCCTGTACTGAGTATGGCTTTCTCGACTTCAGGTGAAATTGCAATGCATATATCTGCATAGCTGTAAACCTGCTTCAGACCGAATCTGACTAGAGGCATGAATAACTTCCACAATGGCAGTGACCCTTTGATCGAGTCAGGAATGACATGCACGGTAAATACTCTTCTTCCCTTGTACTTTCTTCCCTGCCAGAAATAATATAAGCCATAGGTATGGCCATGGCAGATATCTCCATAACCTTCATTATTGACTACCACATCAATATCCCCCTTTTCCTTAAGCAGTGTGACATGATCAACGAAAGCGGTATGAACACCTGTGGCTTTCATTACGAATTCTGTTTCTGATACTACATGAATTTTCATAATACTGTTATTTGGAAATGTGAGTTACTGGTCCGTTGATTGATTGTGTCATGTTACATTTACTGTGTTCTGTTACCCTTACCTTTCTCCTCAGAATGAAAAGTCTTGCACCGACTATGATCAGGGCCACAATAAGGATTGCGGTCAGTATGTACTTAAAATTTTGTGTATCTCCGGATATTACGGTCCATGATGGTGCGATGCAATATCCTGTTATTACATAAAATGACGACCAGAGTATGGCAGTCAGAATAGCCAGCGGCAGATACAATGTCTGACGGATCTTCAGCAGACCTGCAAGCACTGAAACATAACCTCTTGTAAAAGGAGTGCATCTGAAAATGATGATGTTGAATATATTGCCCTGATTGATATGCGATCTGAGTCTCCCGAGCCTCTTAACCGGAATTGGCAACCACCTCGGCTTTTTCATTATAAGGTAATTCCCCGCATGGTAAAAAACGTAATAAAGAATATTTGTTCCTGCAAAGTCAGCAATAACTGCAGTAATGATAACCAGTACAATGTTCAGGTTGCCGGCATAACTTAAATAACCTGAAAAGAGGAGGAGTATTTCGTTCGGGAGCGGATTCGGAAACCCGCTTTCCTGGAGAAAAACCAGGATGAAAATGGCCAGGTAGCCATAGGTTATTATATGATCAACTACTACATCAGGTAAATTCATTCGGTAATCTTTCAGCGCAGATATGGGATGCAAGTAATGACAATCCTTAGATTATTTCCCTGATAAAGTAAGCAGAGGAGCAGATTTAATTATTTATTAATCAGAATGTAAGGATATATTAATTAAAACTTATTCAGGTTTAGGGCCTGATTGTATTCATTAATGTCATTAACTATATGATATACAGTAGTTAAATCATATTTCATAAATGGCACATGTTCTCTTCAGTACCGTAGCAATCCTTTAACAACTATTTAACAGATATTCAAGCCCATAGAGATCTTTTAAAAAGATATTTGCAGGTACTAACTGAGACGGTCAGAATATATGAGTATTGTTAAACGAACTCTTCATTATATTGAGAAAAGAGAAAATGGTCTCTGGGTTGCAGGCGCAATCTTGTTTGTCCTGAATTTTGCTGATGCATCGTTGGTTCCTATGCCGGCTCAGACTCTGCTTCTTGTTTTTCTTCTGATGTATCCGGAGCGGAGCCTGAAATTCTTTATGTTTTCTGTATTTGGAACTGTTTCAGGTTCTCTTGCAGGATATCTTGCCGGGTACCTGATTGCAGGCGATCCTGATGGGTGGTTAGGTCATCAAATTAATCAGGCGTTAGCAAGCGTCCATTCATATCAGGGATCTTCAATGAATGGGATGAGGGCTGCTGATACCATGCTGAGTATGAAGATTCTTTTTGCCGCCTCATTTACTCCTCTTCCATATGGGATCTTTGCAGTAACATCCGGCATGGCGAAACTGAATCTTCCCGGTTTTATGGTCGTTACCGGACTGGGCCAGAGCGTGAAGTTCTTCCTGATTACCCTCGTCGCATCAAAACCGGGTCAGTTTATTACCGAAAGAATTAAATTTCATTTGAAATCACTGACAGCTATATTGTCAATTTGTTTCATCCTGCTCCTGCTAACTGCCTGATTAAAAACGAAAAATTATGATATTAATATACATATTGGTGTTACAGTAAAGTCTTTTCTAATGAAAATTGATTATATGTGTTCATCCTATAGGTTAGTTGTTACAGTTCCTTTAGCGGAAACGCACATTCTTCCATAGTTGATAACCATTCCTTATCCCAGAGTTAAAGTTAAAGGTCATGCAAGACGAATTGCTCTTAATTAATTCAACAGTGTCAGAAAATCAAATTGTGGACGGGACCCCTCAGAAAATTGTCGATCCCGTTGATAGTTCTCTTATTGTGTCAGAATTAGACCATATCAGGAAGGACTGTCTTTTATATTCACTCAACAATTTTTCGGTATATTGTTCAAAATCAGACAGTATACCAAATCTTCTCATGGAGATTGGCCGATTGAGGGAAATTACATTCAGGGAAGTGGGAGAAGGGACGAACAGGAGCATTGACCTTGATGAATTTGACAGGCATTACTGCCATCTGGTTGTATGGGATAATCTCGGCAGACAGGTTGTAGGAGCATACAGGCTGGGCAAAGGGAGGGATATCCTGGAAAATATTGGATCCGGTGGTTTTTATATCAATTCCCTGTTCAGGATCGATCAGGAATTTGAGGCTGTCCTGGAGAAGTCACTCGAGCTTGGACGTACTTTTATTGTACGCGAGTATCAGCGTCATCCTTTTTCTCTGGCCATGCTCTGGAAAGGAATCCTAATGGTTCTGTTAAAAAACAGGGGTTATCAGTATCTTATCGGGCCGGTCAGCATTAGTAATAAGTTCACACTTGAATCAAAGAGTCTTGTAGTTCAGTATATCATGCAAGATTATTTCGATTATTTGTCTGCGTGCAGGATATCTCCGAGAAATGAATTCAATATACCGGAACATTTGCATGAGACTAATAAAAGCATCATTGGAAGTTTCAGCAATGGACTGAAAAGTCTTGAATTCTATTTAAGATCTTCACAGAAAGGGATAGTTTTTCCGGTTCTTCTCCGGAAATACCTGGAAATGAGCGCAAGAGTGATCGGATTCAATATTGATCCTGATTTCAACTATTGCCTTGACGCTCTGATGCTGGCCAGAATCTCAGAAATGCCTCAGGCAATGCTTGCAACACTGGCCAGAGATATTGACGCTGATCATTTAAAGAAGATAGCTGATAATAATTCATGTTTCATTTAAACCTTTTATATTGAAGAATATGCAGTCAGATTTGCAGAAAAACAACGAAGATTCAGATGCTGCTATGGATAAGATCCTGTCAGAATTTCTGGCATTTTTATTTATCCTTACAGTACTTGTGGTTTGTTTCAGGATACTATTCAGATAAGGACCTGATAAGACTTGTTCCCGGTTAAAGAATACCCTCTTTGCCTGGAATTAGAAAGGTTAATGCAACTTCCTTCTATTCCGGTTTGGTATTCTGCCTGTTTAGATAATTGTACACTTCAGACTGCGATCTGCACAACCTTTTTTCATCATGGCGGAATTGGTTGGACTGATCCTCATCGAATAGCCTGGCTTTAACATTATCGCTCCACTGGATGTCGAAAATATCCCTGATTTCATTCCTGATATTTTTATCGAAAACCGGGCAGGTTACTTCAATGCGGAAATCCAGGTTTCTTGGCATGAGGTCGGCCGAAGTGATGAACACCAGTTCATCTCCCCCGTTGCAGAAGATCATATATCTGGAATGTTCCAGGAACCGGTCTAATATACTGATGGCTTTTATATTCTCACTGATGTTTTTTACCGATGGAATAAGTGAGAGCATACCTCTGATTATGAGTCGGATACTGACTCCTGCACGGCTCGCCTTATAGAGCTGTTCGATAATTTCAGAATCCGTAAGATTATTCAGTTTGAAGCAGATATAGGCCTTTTTGCCTGCCTTTGCATTTCTGATCTCGTTCTTTATAAACCGTAAGATCTTACTCCTCAGGGAGAAAGGAGATAATATGAGATGATAATAATTAGTTTTCTGGTAATTGACGCTGAAAAACGAAAATGCTTTCTGCACTTCATTTGTTATCTTCTTTTCAACCGAAAGAAGGAGGTGATCGGTGTAGATCCTGGCCGTCGACTCATTGAAATTGCCAGTGCCAATGGCTGCATAGCGGAGAGTCTTTCCGTTCTTTATCCTGGTAATCAGGCAAAGTTTGGAATGAACCTTTAATCCAGGGATACCATAAATAACTTTGACTCCCATCTCAAGGAGCTTGTTTCCCCAGAGGATATTTGCTTCCTCATCGAACCTGGCCTGTAGTTCAACCACTGTGGTTACACTTTTCCCGTTCCGGATTGCATTCATTAGAGCATTAATCACGCTCGAATTCCTTGCCAGTCTGTATAAGGTGATCTGGATAGATGTCACATCTGGATCGAGCGATGCTTCCTGAAGAAGTTCTATGAAATAGTCAAAGGAATGGTATGGAAAGGAGAGAAGAATATCCTTTTTCCATATGGCGGCAAGAATGCTTCTCCCTTGTTCAAGATCACGGTGAGGGATATGTTCAAATGGAGGATAATAGAATTCTTTTTCACCTATTTTGGGGAATTTCATGAAATCCATGAAATTATGGTACCTGTTACTGGGAATGATAACGTCATCTTTGGTAAAATGCAGTTTCCTTGATATGATCCTGAGCAGATCGTCGGGGATGTTTCTGTCGTAAATAAATCTGACGGGGCTTCCTTTCTTTCTTTGCTGCAGGCTTTTTGAGAGCTTCGCGATATAGCTTTCCGAGATATCATCTGCCATTTCAAGCTCTGCATCCTTTGTCACCTTTATCGTATATGCGGCGATCTCATCAAAATCGAAAATTGAAAATATGTCCTTGAGCCCTGACCTGATCACATCATCAAGAAATATTATGAATTTATCATCTCCTTTATCTGGCAGGATAATGAATCTTGGAAGAATATTAGTCGGCACTTCCAGAAGAGCGAATCTCTTTTTTCCCGTTTGTTTATTTGCAAGAGATGTGGCCAGGTATATGGAGTCATCGAGAAGATTAGGAAAGTCGTACTCTTTCTCAATTAGAAAGGGCATTAGTCTTGTTCTGACCTCTTCATGGAAATACTTTCTTACAAATTCCTCTTGTTCTCTGGTAAGTTGTTGCTCATTAACAATATATATTCTGTTTGAAGCAAGTTCATTTATCAGTCTGGCATAGTTTTTTTCAAATTTCAGAGTTTGGAGAAGTACTATTTCATGTATTTTCTTCAAGACATCTTTTGGTCCGTAACCAATGATCTGGTTTGCTTTTGTCCCTATTGTTGCCAGCCTTCGGAGGGTTGCTATTCTCACTCTGAAATATTCATCGAGGTTGTTGGAGTAAATTCCCATGAATTTGAGACGTTCAATAAGCGGTACATCAGGGTTCTCCGATTCCTGGAGGACGCGTTCGTTGAATGAGAGCCAACTGATCTCTTTTGGTATATAGTATTTTTTCTTTCTCATTGTTCGGGATCTGCCGTTCCCGGCCGGGTTGACGGGCAAAAAACTCGATTCTGTTAAAAGTTGTCAAATATGCGGGTTGGCGCATTAATTTCGGACATCTCTTCATTAAGATATAATTAAATATTTGTTACAAAACGGAACGTAGTGTGTGTCTGAAACATCCATTTTCTGTTCATTGCCCGGCATGATGAAAGGTCTAAAAAAAACTGTCCGGCAACCGTGGTGTCAGTTGCCGGACAGTACCGGTATTAAGATAAAGTCGGACTATCTGATATCAAATAGCTGTCGGATTATTTAGCTTCTTTATGATAGTCTGTATAGAGTGCTTTCTTCAGGATCACCCAGTCTTCCGGCGTCATCCGACCTGGGGTGAAGAGGCAAATTCCTGCGGCTCCGTTTGTCATAGATTGTTTTATTGCTTCTTCAAGTTCCCCCGGTACCAATCCGTGATTTTCAGGATCCGGCTCGCTTGCTTTCTTTTCAGGGGTGGGGCAGATGAATAATCCACTGTACAGCGGCTTACTGTTATTCAGGGAAGTTGTCCCTTCTTTGCACATATCTCCGATCCATTTGGTCCCTTCAAGGTAGAAGTCGTTATAATTCATGGGATAGACAGCATCGATATCCCATTTGTCCCACTCCTGCCTGACGATCTTTCTGGCAATCGAGTTTGGTCCAGGGAAAACTGCAGCATTGATCTCTTTATGTTTTGAATGCGCCATTCCGGACAGCCTGTTGACAAGGTTGGTTACCAGGTCATAACGGAACTGTTTCCATTCCTCAACCTGTGACGGATCTGGCACAGACTTAATATCTATGCCTGTTTTGGCTTTGAAGTCAGCCACACATTTATCACAATAACAATAATCGAACTGAGGGTATTCCCTGTCCATCACAAGGTTATATTTTTTCCAGAGACCTTTGGCAAGAATTACGTCAGGAAATCTTATAAAGTCAAGATGAATGCCGTCAACTTCAGGTATATCGGCTACTTTGGCATACATCTGCTCCAGATAATCGCATACCTCAGGTTTGTTTGGACAGACAAAGTGATAATGACCGGCTCCGAATGTCGGCTTGTCGAAAGTCGACTCTCCTTTACCGTTTATGGCGAACCATTCCTGTTTCATGTCAGGATTATTGTTCTGGGTAAGCGTTGGTATCCATGCGTAAAATTTAAGACCTGCTTCTTTCGCGATCTTCCCGACACTCCTGTATATTTCAGGATCACGCCCGGCAGAATACATAAGTCCGTCGATACCCCTGGCTTTAAGATCCCTGAATTCCTTAAGGATTTCTTTATCACTGGTATTCCCGGGTCCGCCCAGCCAGGCATAACACGGTATTTTATTTTTTGGAGAACCGCATGATACTATCAGTAAAAGCAATCCTATCGTTATAAGGTTTTTCATATGGGTTAGTTTTTGATTATGGCTGAAATGTATGAAATATACTGAGAAGTACATTCCCTGTAAAGGCATATATTATCAGTTTAGTGCATATGTAATGTTGTCTGTCAGAACCGGTACTGGACCCTTATCGTATATGTGTCATCGCGGAGGTCCTTTGTATATCCTGAAACGCTTGTCATTTCATTCACAGGATGATCATAGTACAGTACAATCTTTACATTGTCGTTCATATAGTAAACGTAGCCAATGCCATATGTATCATAGCGTATATCGGCCGGGCCGAATTTTCTGCTTACGTTCAATGTTCTTCCTGCAACTTTTGAGTCGGGATCATACCAGTCATATTTAAGAAATACCTGGTGTTTCTTTAAAAAAGTGTGTAACAGGTAAAAGTAGGCGCCATTGAATTTTCTGACAAAAACGGAATCTGGCACATTAGTTTTGGTCAGTGGAAGCGTGCCAGGAGTGGCTGAAGTGCTGTATGTTGCAGATTGGGTACCTGTTATCAGTTCTCCTCTCAGTTCAGTTCTTCCGAGGGTATTATCGAACACGATCTGCATATCGGCGCCATAATAGATCCGGGGAACTTTCCTGCCAATATTGTCCGACGAAGTATCAGCATTAAACACATACCCTCCGCTACCGGTCCTGTTGATTCTGTAGAGTATTTTTGAGTTGTTCCGGAATCCTCCGGAAAGATATGAGACACCTCCTGAAAGGTAAAGGTTCTTTGCAATTTCAGTTCTCCTCCACGAAATCCTTGAAATAAAATCCTTGAACGAATCATACTCTTCAGTACCGGCCAGGCCCTGCCCATTGAACAAACCTGCGTCGATCTTGAGAGGGTATAATTTGTTTGTTTTGTTCTGAGGCTCAAATGAAAGCATTGCACCAATATCTCTTTCCGTTTTCATCAGTATCTGTGACATTCGTCCGCGTTCGGGGCTTTCACGCAACGACGAGGAATAATTAAGCTCGTAGCTGAACGGCCGGTTGAAAACCCCCATGGTGACTACAAAGCAGTTCAGTTTATTCTCATAGATACGGCCGAACATATCGCGTATATTGACGCCTTTTTCTGTACCGTCAAACTGCATGGCAAAATAATACTTGTGATATCCCTGGCCGGTTGTCCTGTCATAATCTATACGGAATCTCCCCCGCCTGATCATAAAACGGTTATCAGCATAGGTTGAGAAATTACCTCCGTTGTAGCTTGAAATTCCGGCTGAATCAGCAAACTGATACTGAACCTGCAGGTATCCTGTGAATGAGAGACTCTGGAACTTGCTCCTCATAACGTACAATTCCTTGATAAAGCTCGAATCCTGCAGCCACAGGGGTTCCACCTGGGCAAAACTTCTCAAAGCTATACCAGTCAGCAGAATGACTAAAATGATCTTCTTCATGTCGCGTTTGTTTCAGGGATGATCCAGTTCCGGTTCTTAAGTTAGTCTGATTATTGTAAATCAATAAGTTAATAGTTGATTATCTGATCTGTAATTTCTGAAGTGAAACAATAATTTAATAATTATATAATCCGATTAATCTGTCTTTTATGATCCTTTCTCCTAAAATTGTATAGATAATAAATTCTCCTAAAATTAAAATCCCGTCTATGGATCTTTTTAAAAACTATTTACTAACAGATCCCGGTAAAAATTTATTCATAGATGATATCAATGCCATATCGAAGGGAAAGATAATTGATAATTCTCTTGTCAGGTTCATGACAGACAATTACCAGGATCCTGCAATATTTTGCAAATCAGTTAAAAACGGATCTATAATCATTTATGAAATCAATCCCGCAGCCTGCCGCCTGCTGAATTCTGAACGGTCAGTACTTCTTAAGGCCAATCTTATTTCTTTTCTTTCTTCTGAATGCAGTTCCGTTTGTCGCAAGTTCCTGAAGCAGACGCCTCAGAAAGGATACAATACCATAGAAGCTACACTTATCAGAAAAGGAGGGGAGAAAAAAGAAGTTGAATTGCAGAACTATCTGGTTAATAATGGATCAGGTAGTCTGATACTGGTATTGTTAAAGGATGTGACAAATTTCAGGCGGGCGCTGAATGATTTAACGACTTACAGGACATTTTCTGAGATGACCGAGGCGGCAGGTAAAACGGGGTACTGGATATACGATTTCCATAAAAAGAAGTTCTGGGCTTCTCCGCGAACAAGATCAGTGTTCAGCTTTGAAAAGGCTGATATTTCAGCTGATCAGGTTCCTCAACTCAGGCTGGCCAGGCAGGTAAAAAAAATAGATGAATTACTTCTCGATCACGTCTTTTCCGGAGGATTGGATTGTAATGATTTCGAAATATGGAGCAAACCTGAAAATACGACTGCCCATTACAGATCTGTCTCCGAGTTTAATTTTTTTGATGGAAAGATTTATGGAATTATTGAGGATATGACTGAAAAGAGGAGACTTGAGGAAAACTTATCTGAGACCAGGTTTTATACCGAGAGCTCGAACCGGAGGAAAAAAGGTTATATACTGAATGTCAGCAGGGAGATATACACCCTGATGAACAGGATAGCCGGATACTCAAGACTTCTTGAACAGGAAGATCTTTCTCAAAATGTGAGGATCGATTACATGAACTTCATAATAAAATCATGCAACAAGCTGATCAGGGTAGTTTCGGATATGCTTGATATCTCGAGTGTTGAGACTGCCCAGATGAAACTTCAAAATGACAGGTTAGTTATAAATGATTTTCTGAATGAGATCTTTATGGCATATGAGACGGACGCAGTTACCAAGGGTATAGAGTTGCGCCTGCATCAGGATGGTCTGACTTCAGAATTTTCGGTTATGTCCGATGAGGCAAAACTCAGGAAGGTAATTTCTAATATCATTGAGAATGCTATAAACTTTACTTCGTGCGGGTATGTGGAGATCGGTTGTAATGTGCGGGAGGATCACCTCGAATTCTTTGTAAGGGATACCGGAACAGGAATGACCTCTGATCAGTTAAAAACTATTAATGAGCTTTTCTCCCAGTCTGCAAAAAGCTATTCACACCAGTGTGGTGAAAATGCCGGACTGGCTATCTCGAAATGGTATCTCGATTTTCTCGGGGGTACGATAAGCGCTTATTCGGTTCCTGGCGAGGGAAGTACATTCTGGTTCACAATCCCGGCCATTTCAGGTTGTTCTGACCCAGAACGGATTCAGTCTAAAGAGGATATTATTCCTGATGGGAGAGCATTAACATGTCTTCTGATAGACAGGCATGAGGTAAATTTTTATTACCTCAATGCTTTATTGAAACCATTGAAATTCAGGGTGCTTTGGGCCAGAGATGAGGAAGAAGCCGTTTATATGTCGATAAATGAATATGTTGATGTGGTACTTTTTGATACTGAGCTGATCACCGCAGGCAGCCATGGAACAATCGGACTTATCAAAAGGAAAAAGCCTGATCTGTTGTTCCTTGGATTGGTGGCAGGGGAAGCATCTTCTGAAGATAAGGCTGACATTGCTGCCGGTCTGAATGGTTTCTTAAAGAAACCGGTCATGAGAGCTGACTTCCTCAGTAAGCTGGAATTTTGTTCCAGACCTGTTGATTAAAAGCATGACGTTGTTCAGGCAGTAACAGTCTGATATTATAAACGATATTGTTAAGTCTAAAATTATACAGGTATGACGATAGATACTCTCCTGAAGTTCTTCATTCCCAGAAATGATGTTTTCTATCCTCTGTTTGACAGAGATACGGTTCATCTCGTGTCGACGGCTGAGCAGCTGAAAGCATTGGTGATTGCTTCTCAACCTGAAGAACGCTTTGGCATGATCGCAAAGATCAGAGAACTAAAGAAGGAAGGTAATGAGGTCGCTTTATTAACCTACAGGGAGCTTGAAAATTCATTCATAACCCCTTTTGAACGGGAAGACATTCACCGGTTTTCAAATAGCCTTGATGGCGTTTTCAAATCAATCGATTTTGTATCTCAGAGCATCAGGTATTATAACCCTGCTGAGCTGAAATATGTATACTATGAACTTGCAGAATCCATATATGAAATTACACTTGAACTTGGTATATGTATAAATTATCTTAAGGATGCAGGTGCAAGAAAGCTTGAGATTTTTACTTCCTTGAAGGATCTGACTGCACTCAGGGATAAATCAAGGAAAATTTACCTTTCAGGAATAGCTGATGTTATTGAAAAGGAGAAAAATATTACTGAAATGATAAAGCATAAGTCCATTCTTGAGAATTTTGAGAAATGTATAGACAGAACTTCCGGTTTACTAGTTGCTCTGAAGGCTATTCTGATAAAAATTCTCTGACCTGGACCTATGCTTGTTGTCGCCGGTATTCTTTCCGGCTTTTCTTCAGATCACCGACATAGTCACTCCTTAATGACTATCTCAATCAGCCAGTTACAAATTTTTGTTTTTCTTTTCGGCAGACATAGCTTATCGCCCATTTGCCAGTCTGTCCGGCAGGAGGCAGGCCTCCGCCGGGAGACAGCCACTGACCAGCCATATAGAAATTATTCAGACCCGGTATTGCCAGATCTATGTTCGACATAAGGTTTTTACTTGTCGGCAGAAATCCTTCATAGGATCCTTTCCAGACCCCGGTATACCTGATATCTGTCAGAGGTGTTGCAACATCGATTGCTTCAATGTATTCAAGAATCCCAGGGTATCTTTTCTCAAGCAACTTTATGGCATCATTCTCAATTTTTTCTTTTTCATTTTTGTAATCTGCAGGAGAAATTTTCTTCCAGTTTTCCCAGTCAGATTCAAACCGGAGAATTAAGGTGGTTTTACCTTCGGGAGCCATTGACGGATCGAAAAAATAATTCATTATAGAATAACCATGTTCGCACTTTGTACTGCCAATAGTAAGATTGTCGGCCAGTATAGTTTCAACTGGTGTTTCTGATTCTATCATTTTGCTGATACCGAACGAGACCTGGACCATGGACGTGAAAAGAGGCCAGTTTTCGTATGCGTTTTTGATCTTCTTTGAAGAATAGCGGCCGCCAAGCATGTCAAAGATTGTTGAATGGCCATCTGCAGCGCTGATGACATAGTCTGATCTTATTTCAGTACCATCTGTGAGTACAACTCCCTTCGCTGTTTCATTTTCTACAATGATCTTCTCCACTCTTTTGCCGAATGTCAGAACACCTCCGAGATCGGTGTATTTTTTTGTCATCCTCCTGGCCAGGGTAAGTGAACCACCTATAAGATAGCCGGCATTCTTCTGATTGAACCATGCAAACATCATAATGAAAGCAAGCGCTGAAAAATCGTTCAGACCGAAGATATTTTCCAGAAAGTATCTTAGATCCTTATTGGTAAACTGAAGGTCCCTGAAATATTCGACGCAGTTCTTCTTCCCGTATTTTAGAAGTATTGGTAAAATGGGCATCAGGTCTATAACCGACGACATCCCTGAAAGCATTCTTTTTAAACCTGGGGGATACGGATTCGGAGACAAGGCGGATGATTTCCTCATATCAGAACACATTTTCCTGATCTTAGTTTCATCTTCAGGAGCTATGCTGCAAAGGTATCTTTCCCATTCATCAAGATTGGTATAGATGATAAATTCCTTTCCGTCAGGTGAATATATTTTGGTATGAATCCGGTGGTCAATGATCTGAACGTCTTCGCCCAAGACCCCGGTTTCCTTCCATATATCATGAAAAGGTCCGTTTTTTGTACCTACCAGCCAGTGGAGGCAGTAATCGAACCTGTAACCTTTGCGTTCCCATGCAGTACATTGCCCCCCGGCTATTCGGTGCATCTCGACGATCTCAGTCTCAAAGCCATTCAACCTTCCATAGATTCCGGCTGACAGTCCTGCAACACCTCCTCCGATGATAACGATTTTCTTTTTCATAATACTTTTCTGATATTAATTCAACCAGACTGAATCTGTCATCCGTTCTTTTCAGATAATCATCGAAGTAAATCATCACCGGTCAATTCTGAAATTTTGATTCGGTGAGCTGCAGAAATTAACCGGTCTGTGGCAAATATCTCAGCTTGTATGAATTATCAATGTCATTACTGCGATAAGGATTATCACAGAAGAGGCGGCAGGGATATAGCTTTTCAACCCTGATGCAGAACCAGACCTTGTCTTTAGCCTCAGGATAACAAGATATGGAATGATATATTTAAGAGCTGCAGTTGCAAGCGTGCCTGAATAAAAACAGATTGGATCAGAGTTGCATATACCGGCTGTTAATGAAAACAAGCCGTAAGGAAGAGGAGTAAAGCTGCCGGCAGGTAGAATCCATTGCCCGTTTTCAGTTATCAGTACTCTTAATTTATAGTAGATTGAGATTGAATATCCGGGAGTATTTTCCATGACAGACTGCAGCCATATCCTGAAATTGTCATTTTCGGATACAAGGGCGAGATGTCCGAGTAAGTATCCTGAGGCAGCGCCGGCTAAGGTACCTGCAATAACTGAAATTGTATATTTGGCTCCATTCCTCTTGTTAAATATTGTAAAGAGCAGGAATACGGTGGCAACCGGAAAGACAGATATGGATGAATCGGCTATCGCGCTGATGAATAGAATAGCAGATGCATAATTTTCTGTGACTGATTTCCAGTATCGATGTAAAACTCCGGTTGTTTTCATATTTTCTTTCATGCTGAAGTACATTTTCCCTTTATTCTGGTTCTGACTTATCGTTGTCATGACTGGCATGTTAAATGCTGCAGGATCGTCTGTTCTTTTTTTAGTATCTGAGGCTTTTGATCCGGATGCACAATTAATAACCTTACTGGATCAGATCCGTGTGTTTGCCAGCCTCAGTCTGGTGCATACATGTTTCAAATGTATTGTTATATTTTCCGGATGGAATCTCAAACCTGATGCAATATTGTTAAGTTTTAGTTAAGCGATGTTCCTTCAATGAACGTGTATCAGGGTTATTATCAGCAAGTAATAATGGGAGGCAATTGAAGAATCGCGCAGTCATTTTTTAATTTAACAATTTAGTTTTGTATCTGAAATATTCATGAAACATGTATCGGGTATTTTTCGCTCATGAATTTACGGCTTGTTTTTCCACTTATTCTGCTTGTAGTCTGTCCTCAGATACTATATTCTGCTATCCTGAAAGGAAGGATAACTGATTCATCTACCGGAGAGGTTCTGGTCGGAGCCACTGTATTTGTCAAAGAATTTCATAAAGGAACACTTTCAGGTCTTGATGGGTCCTATTATATTAAAGGTATTCCACGGGGAGATTATTCTGTGATATGCAGCTTCATTGGTTACCAGACTGTTGAAAAAATCATATCAGTTCAGGATGACAATCTTTCAAGCAATGACTTCAGTTTAAATGTTTTGACAAATCAGTTGAATCAGGTTGTTATCACTTCACATACTGAAAAGGGCTCTGATATCAGCGCAAGGATATCTGAAAAACTGTCAGGTCAGATTCTGAATATTGTGAGTGCAAAAACGATTGAGCTATCTCCTGATCTTACTGTAGGAAATGTAATACAGAGGGTTTCCGGGGTTACCGTTGAGAGAAGTGCAACCGGAGAAGGTCAGTATGCTCTTCTCAGGGGTATGGACAAACGATTCAATTATACTCTAATAAATGGAATAAAGATACCTAGCCCGGATAATAAAAACCGTTTCGTGCCCCTTGATATATTCCCTTCATAACTTCTGGAAAGGCTGGAAGTGACCAAATCGATGACAGCAAATATGGAAGGAGACGGAATTGGGGGGGCTATCAATATGGTGATGAAGGATGCGCCGGCTACTACTCATATAACAGCCAACCTGGCTACCGGATATAATTCATTGTTTTTTATTGATGATTATCTTCATTTTAATACGGGGAAAATTTCTAAAAGGTCTCCTAATGAAAAGTATGGTCTGGGTTATCCTGTTCAGATAAGGGATTTTTCCAGAGGGAATATGCATCTTAAATCCGGTGTTGCATTTCCCGCTCTGAACGGTGGGTTTTCATTTGGGAGCAGGTTCTTCAAAAGCAAACTCGGTTTTCTTGCAGCTTTAAGTTATCAGAGAGGTGCAAAAGGAAATTCAAGTGACCTTTATTCAACATCTACTGATTCTGACGGGAAACAATCTGTGACCAGCAGGTTCTACGCAAATCAGCAGACCCGTAGTGGTATTCATACAAAGCTGGATATGAAGCTTTCCGAAAATCACAAATTGATGTGGTATAATGCTTATATGGATCTGACAAATGGCCAGGTAAGACAGAGTGAATCCTATAGTTCACAAGTGACAAGATTGAGATGGAATCATCAGTCGGTTCTGAATTCAACACTCAGGGGAGAGCATTCATTCAGGGATGCAACACTGAATTTTGACTGGTCTGCATCGTTTGGCAAAGCATTTAATGAAACACCCGATAATATTCAGGTCAATGAGTTGATTATAAATGGCATTACCAGCGTGGACCAGAATGATGGAGCTTCCCGCCGATGGGAGCATAATTCTGACGATGATCTTAGCGGTTTTACCAATCTGAGTTACAGGATCAAAAGAAGTGATGGGATTCTGATCGATTTGTCGGCGGGAGGAATGTACAGAACCAGGGAACGTAAAAGTTACTTCAATGAATATCATTTTAAACCCTGGGATGAACTTAAGTCGAATCCGAGAGAATTGGTCCGTGGCATTGACTACAGTAATTTTGATGAAATCAGTTTTAGTGTAAACAGTTACGGAAATCTGAGTGATCCTCTCAACTACAATGCCTCCGAAAAAATTGGAGCTGTCTATGGTATGGGAAAGGTCTCAATCAGGAAAATTCAGATCACTGCAGGATTGAGATCTGAATATACTGATCAGGGTTATTTTCTCAGATTTCCTACAGATGGGGCCAGAAATGAAGGTAACCAGACATATACTGATCTACTACCCAGTATCGGAATCAAAGACCATCTAAGCGCCAATGCAAACCTTCGGCTGACTTACTACCGGGCTATTAACCGCCCCAGTTTCTTTGAGATTGTGCCCTACAGCATCATTTATGAGGACTATAAGGAAAGAGGTAATCCGGATCTAAAGCATACGACAGCCGATAATATGGATTTCAGATTTGAATATTATCCTGGTCATACTGAACAGTTTATGGCTGGATTATTTTACAAAAAGATCAGAAATCCGATCGAATTCGGTATGATGAATGGCTTCGGTCAGGATATCTTCTACATGCCGATGAATTTTGGTGATGCCGTTAACTGGGGTTCAGAACTGGATATAATGAAATATTTCAACCGTTTTGGGATAAAAGCTAACTATACTTTTACCGATTCCCGGATCACCACAACCAAGATTAAGATAATTAATAACCCTGATCAGGGAGGAGAAACAAATATTATAACTGAATATGTAGATCAGACAAGGCCTCTTTATGGGCAGGCTGCTCATGTGGCTAACTTCTCCATGCTTTTCAAGGATAACAGAAACATATGGGATGCGCAGGTTTCATTTATTTACACCGGGGATAGGCTGGTATATGTTTCCCGGTATGTTAATGAAGATATCTGGCAGGCAGGATTTACCTCATTCGATGCTTCAGGCGAAAAAAAATTCAAATCAGGATTGGCGTTATTCCTGAAGCTCTCAAATATACTTAATACCCCTATGATCCAATTTATCAGGAAGAACGATACCAATGCCGGTTTTGTTGGCTTCAAAAGATACAGGGATGGAATTCTTGAGAGGAAAGAATATTATGGGGTGAACTTCTTGATAGGAATCAAATTCAATTTTTCAAATTTTTAACCTTAATCATGATGAAACAGAACACTATCCTGGTCGCTCTGATGCTTTTACTGTCTGTAATAATCAACATCTGTAAAAAAGATGAAGACGTTAAACTTGCTGGTCTTACGATATCAAAGACATCAACAACCTTAAAGCCGGAAACCACAGAGCAACTTACTATTACATTCTACCCGGACAATGCGGCTGATAAGAACATAATCTGGTCATCCTCAAACGAAGCTGTTGCAACAGTATCCGGCAATGGGTTAATTACAGCAGTAAGTGTGGGAACAGCAACAATTACTGTGACCTCTGCACATGACAATTCTGTCAAGGCAAGCTGCGATGTTACAATTGCCTGGACCACTCTGAACAGCATCTCAGGAGATGTTTCCGGGGTATGGGAAAAGAATACAACGGTAAATGTGACCGGACAGATCAGGGTGCCGGCTGGTCAGACCCTGACCATCGAGGAGGGAGTGCAGGTTTTATTTGACGATAATGGCGTTGGCGCCAGTCATACAAAAATTGAGTTCATGGTCGCTGGGAAATTATATTGCAAAGGAACTGACTCAAATCCTGTTCTGTTTTCTGTCGCTTCTGGCAAGAGGACAGCCGAAAACACCTTTGGAGGATTGTGGGGTGGTATTGTCGGAACTCCGGATTGTACTGAAATGCTATTTGAAAATGTTATAATGGAATATACAGGGGGAGATGTTGTTGCTGATTCACCATCAGCTTTAGCTGGAATATATACAGCAGGAAATGATATTACCCCGCATATTACAACTGATAATCCTCAGGGAAAATATGTTGTGGTTAACTGCCTTTTCCGTAATGGCAGATCAGATGCACTTTATTTTATGGGGGGGCAGGCAATAATCGCAAATAACACATTTATCGCCATAGGTGAAACAGGTGGAGAGGCTATTAATATGAAAGCGGGTTGTAAAGTGGATGCTGCATATAACCTGATATTTTCTCCGAATACAAACGGGCTTAAACTATCGTCATCAGGTCAGGATGATGCTGCCGGACGGACTCAGGCGCTCATAAGAGCCTACAACAATACAATTATTAATTCAGGGTGGAGGCGTAACGGAATAAAAGGTGGTTCAATTTATGTGGAAAAAGGAGCCCTTGTAAGTGTGTTCAATAACCTGATTGTGAACTGTAAATTTATGGCGATGACACCAAAGCTAGACCAGCCCGGCCCCACAGCCGGAGCTGATAATAGCTCGGTTATAGATTATAATTTTTATTCATCGGGATCACAGGAAAGCCCCCTGGCCCAGGACAATCCAGGCACGCTTACTTCATATCTCGGGTATGTCTCAACACAATCTTCTTATTACCACGACGGACGCGACGGAACGCCTGTCATAGATCTTCACAGTCTGGTCAGCGCCTCTGCCGGTGACACCGGTAAGGATCCGAAATTCGTCAGCTATGATTTAAATGCTGTCGCTTTAAACAGCTACACTTTCAATAATAGCTGGAACTTCCATCTGCAGTCTGCTTCTCCTGCACTTACAGGCGCATGGTCAGATTTCAGCAGCGTTTACCTGCCATATTTTGGAACTGCCGGACTGACAGTCGATGGTACTGAATATAAGACTCCTCTTCCGGGTGCTTATTTCGGGGCATTCGGAACCAATTAGTAAACCAGGGGATTCAAAGCTTAAAAATCCGGATCCTCTTTTAAATTCAATATGTTAAAACTTTATAATGTGAAAAGGCAATTATTTCTCCTGTTTCTTGCAACCGGACTGATACTTACATCGTGTAATGATGACCGCGTCGACAGGTCGTTGCAGCTGAACGCCGCAAAAATTAAATCGGGTTCATCGGTGTTGTGCTCTAAAAACTTCAAAGGAAGTTTCAGTATCATAATTGTCAGCGACTGGGGCTGGAATGGTTGCAAGTTCCAGAAACCAGTGGCTGATCAGATGTCAGCTGTCGCTGATACTTTAGATGCCAGGTTTATTGTATCGTGTGGAGATAACTTTCAGATTAATGGCGTCGCTTCTGTTCAGGATCCTCTCTGGATTACCAACTTTGAAAATGTTTATAAGGGACTTCCACTTCAGGTTGAATGGTTCCCTGTACTCGGAAATCATGATTACCGGGGAAATACTGATGCGGAGATTGCCTATTCGGGTATCAGCAGGAGATGGCGCATGACAGATCATTATTACACCTTTGCCAGGGAAATTAATGACTCTGTATCAGCCAGGTTTATCTTCCTGGATACACCTCCACTTGTTTCTTCCTACCATAAAAAACCTGATGAATATCCTGATGTTGTGAGCCAGGATACCGCAAAAGAGATCAGATGGCTAAAAAATGTACTTTCAGAGTCAAAGGAAAAGTGGATACTTGTTTTCGGACATCACCCGGTCTTTTCTGCAAGTAAAAAACATGGTGATACTGAGGAGATGATAAGTCGTGTTAAACCTCTGCTCGATCAGTACCATGTTCAGCTTTACTTCTGCGGGCATGATCATGATTTTCAGCACCTGCACGAAAAGAATCATTCGGTCGATTACGTGGTAACAGGTACCGGAGGAGATACGAGAGGTACAGGAACAAATGAACTTTCTCTGTTCAGCAAGGCAGAACCCGGATTTTCGGCAGTTACTTTTAAAGGTGATAGCCTTAAGGTCCGGTTTATTAATGTAAAAGGTGAGGTCATCTACAGCTTCAGCCGCGGCAACAAATAGCTTTTTAAAATATTCATAGAGCTCAATAAATTGTTTCTGGAGTTTTTCAAAATGAGAGATCCGTAGGTTTGGTTTTTTCATGAGGTTTGTTAACGTGCCATCCATCTGGCCAGTATGTCCGGATGGATGGTTTTTACATAAAGTATGATCAATTACAGGCAGCCTGTCAGAAATGAAGTTACAGTACTCATTATTATCCTGATAGGCAATATTATTCTGAAGATAATTCCTGCAGCTTTCCTGGAACTTGGGAACGACGAGGTCTATTACCTTACATACGCCTTGTTTCCTGATTGGAGTCATTTCGATCATCCACCGATGGTGGGGTTGCTGATTCAGCTTTTCACACTGAATATGAAGCTTAATAACGAGATTTTTATCAGAGCCGGAGCGCTGATACTCTCTTCTGCTTCTATTGTGTTGGTCTTTAGTCTTGTAAAGAGACTGTATTCTTTGACAGCTGCATACATTGCTGTAACTCTTTTTGTCACGTCATTTTATCTGAATATCATAAGCGGTCTGTTTATTATCCCTGATACACCACAGATATTTTTTGTCGTGGTAGCGCTTTATTTTCTTTTACCATCAATAACAATAAAAGAACCAGACAAAAATGACAAGCTGAATATTTTTTTCTTTGGGATCTTTACAGGGTTCGCGTTTTTAAGTAAATACCATTCACTTTTCCTGTGGCTGGGTGCCGGATTGTATATATTGATACATAACAGGATCTGGTTAAAGAAAGGTGCTTTATACTGGAGTATGCTGGCGACTTTATGCCTGATGTTGCCTGTTCTTTACTGGAATTTCAGGAATGGATTTATAAGTTTTACATTTCATGGGGGCAGGGTAGGTTTGCTTAACAGTCCTCTTGATCATGTCTCTTTTCTGAGGTTCAATGCAGGAGAATTCTTCTACCAGAATCCAATCTCTTTTTGCATTTACATCATTTTGGTTTTCAAATTATTAAGAAACATCAGGTCACGTATCAGTCAGGTTAACATAATTCTGCTTTATCTGGGTATTCCGCTGATTATTGTTTTCACGCTCCTCTCACTGTTCAGGAACACATTGCCTCACTGGAGTGGCCCGGCTTTCATTTGTCTGTTAATAATGAGCTCCGGTCTGCTGGCCTCAGAGTACGAGCAAAACAGGAGAAGAGTTATTAATCTGCTATCAGGAGGTATGATTTTGTTTATTGTTGTATTGGTTGCCGGAATGCTGCAGATACAATATGGGTTCTTCAGCATGGGAAAAGACAAGGATCCTGCCAGGTTGGGTAAGTATGACTTTACCCTCGATATGTATGGATGGAAGGATTCCGGGAACCAGTTTGCAAATTTTCTGGAGAAGGAAGGAATTGGCAAAGAAGAACGGACGAACCTTGTAATAATTTCCGACAACTGGTTCCCGGGAGCGCATATTGATCATTATATAGCATCGCCTCTTGAAATAAAACTTTTGGTGCCCGGCAGTATTGATCATAGCCATAAGTATTTCTGGATAAACAAGATCAGAAAGATCAACTGTCTTAACAGGATATTTTATCTGACAGATTCCCGTAATTTCAGGGATCCGGGTATTTTTTCGGGCTATTTCAGCCGGATTATTCCCAGGGATACTCTCAAAATCAAAAGAAAGAACAAGGTTGTGAAATATCTTTACATTTACGAAATGTCAGGTTGTTCGGGCAATATCAGCCAGGACTGAGGTTTCCCTGCATTCCGGGTGAAGGGATGATATTCTTTAACCATATAGGTATTACCCTGATACCATTCATCTCGGATATTGTTAATAAAAGTAATCCGGTAACTATCAGTATTATGAATCGCACAAAAATTGTCAATGATGTATTAACAAGAGGGAATCCCATGTTGTAAGTTAGCTGATAACCATTAAAGCGGATGACAGGATTGAGTAGTATTTTTTCCTCTCCACTAACCGTTTCTATCCTTACATAATGATCTTCGGGAGTTATCAGGTAGCTAGCAGACTTTGTATTTATTACTTCTTTTCTCAATATTCCATCGTCAGCGAAAAAAAGTATCCTGTCTGCCTTGTTCCTGAAATATACCTTCAGTACATTTCCGGTTACCACGCATGAATCCAGGAAATTATTCTCCCTGTGCGAACGGTTTCTGACTCCATAATGACACCCTTTTTTCAGTGAGTTTAGAATTTCCTCTTTAGAGTTGTCCGAAGCGCTGATCCTTGTCCAGTTATTAAAAAACTGGTCTGGTCTTCTGATATCATGGCAATCATCATTTGCAAGTATCCAGGCCGGGTATCCGCTCGTCAGAGCTGCGTCCCAGATATCGGTCGAAACCATACAATTATTGAACACTTCAATGAAATCATATCCTTTGAGATATTCCATGTCTGAAGCAGTGTAACCGTTACGGAGTTTCGGATGTGCCAGCGCTACCAGTCCGCCCCTTTGTTTCAATCTGTTTATTACCTGCTGTCTGGTATGGTAAAAGGTAAAAACGGAGAAGTCGAAGAAAGATACCCTTTCGCTGTTAATGACCAGTTGATGGCTCTTAAGCAGGTTATAGCCATGTTCATATACCGGAATATAGTTTTTTCCTTCATCCGGGATAGTAATCTTCTGGTAATCAGAGAGACTTGTTATATCATATCCCTTTTTCCTGTAATGATCATAAACAACAGAGGAGTTAAGAGGTTCGCGTGGGGAAAAAGTGCAGTCTTTTGAATGAGCGTGAAAATTCGCTTTCAAAGTTCCGGTCTTAAAGGTTTTGTAAGGGTTGTAGAAGAAATCTCCTGCGAAAGGTTTATTCTTTTCTTTATAAAATATCTCGATTTTAAGATACTGTACTGATATCAGAAATAGGAGTAAAAACAAAAAATTGACACACCATATTTTCAATTTTTGTAAAATGAGGCTTTTTTTTTCTTTGTAAGTATTTAGTTGCATCAGAATTTTTCTTTGAAAATCGCATAATTGTGTTTATTAGTGGCTAATTTTCAATGAAGTAATCATTAAGTAGCTATTAAGATTTTATTACACTCAGAATGATCTGAATGTCACCAGATTATTTATGGTGAAATTCCAGATGAATACAATACCTGTTGCTATTACTTTGCTGAGATAGAAGTTAAGTCTGAATTTCAGATCAGTCAGAAAATAGATTATAAAATTATTTATCAGCAATCCGATTATTGCAATAGATAGAAATTCAAGAAATTGCGGGACCAGATCTGCATTACTGCTTTGGAAAGTCCAGGTCCGGTTCAGATAAAAATTGGTTGTAACTGCTGTCACGAACCCTAAGCTATTGGATATATACTTTCTGATCTTTAAGATATCTCTGAAAATATATGTAACACTGAAGTCAACGAGCATCCCGGAGATCCCAACGGTACCGAATCTAATCAGTTTTATCAGCAGAGCTTCTGAGGCCAAAATTACTTATCCGGTTTAAAGATGTTTATATTTTTGAAATTCAGGAATACCTTTATAATTATGCAAATATTCAGCACCAGGCTTGAAATGCCGGCAGGGTGTTTTTTGATATATTCTTTCCCGGATTGGATTCTGAAATACTGTTTCTCTGCTTTCTTTTCCAGCAAATAAACTGATCTATCCCTTCCCTGAAACTGAATGAAGGATTGTAGCCCAGCTCTGACCTTGCCTTGCTGATATCGGCCAGAGTCCTGTCAACATCTCCCTGCTGATATGGGAGATATTTCTTTATTGCCTTAATACCAATAGCTTCTTCAAGAGTATTTATCATTTCATTAAGGTCTACAGGATTTTCTTCGCCCAGGTTATAGATATTGAATCCCTTCAGATGAATCATTGACAGATATATCCCGTTAATAATGTCATAGATGAAGGTATAATCCCTGTACGTATTTCCCGAGCCGAATATTTCAACCTGCTCCTTTTGTATAATCTTGTCGGCAAATTTGTTTATCGCAAGGTCCGGTCGCTGGCGGGGTCCGAAGACAGTAAAAAATCTGAGACATGAGATATTGAATCCGTAAAGATTATTATACATTCTGCACATCAGCTCTCCTGCCCGTTTGGTGTACGCGTATGGAGAGATCTGGTCATCGGCAATGTCTGATTCTGAGAATGGTATCTTTGAATTATTGCCATAGACTGATGAACTTGAAGAAAATATCATATTCGACGTTCCACTGATTCTCATTGCTTCAAGAACACACTGGGTTCCGTTAATATTCACATCTGAATAGAGAGATGGATTTTCCAGCGAAGGTCTAACTCCTGGCATGGCTGCCATGTGGATAATGATCTTTGGTTTATGCGAATCAAATACTTTTATAAGCTCTTTCTTGTCGCGTATATCGATTTTATACAGGCTGAATCTTTCATGATCAATTATTCCGGAAAGATTCCGGATTTTAATTTCCGGATCGTAGAAGGAGTTGAAATTATCGATACAGATCACGTTATATCCTTTACCGAGGAGGAATTCACACAGGTGCGAGCCGATGAATCCTGCTCCTCCAGTGATTAAGACGTTGTTTATCATGATATTATTAATTTCTATTTGTTACTGCAGGGTCGGGGTTTAATAAATCATTGGGTTGTATAAAATTGTTTGCTCCTGAGATCAATCCCTGAGAATAAACCGGCCAGTGAAGCAATTACTGTTATCAGGTAGAAGGCGAAGCTCACAGTAACAGCTGTTTCCTGTTCCAGATGCAGATAAGCCGATCCCGCGAGGAAAGTGATCTCCCTTATCCCGATTCCTCCGACCGATATTGGCAGCATGGCTGCAACCGACGAAACCAGGAAGATAAGTATATAAGAGATCTGTCCCGACCCGATATTAAAAGCTGTCAGTATCAGGTAAAGAGAGAGGATTTGAAGCGCCTGTACCAGCATAGATTGTCCTATTATTTCCGGGTATATCTTCTTTATACCAGGGAGCACCAGCTTTGAAAAAATAAAGAACCCAGCCAGTGTGGCCGGTATGCCAGTAATTACAATCCATCGCATTTCAGGAAAAAGTGGCGTAAAAACAATGCATGACAGTCCGGCAAGTAATAGGGCCGCTACTCCGGTTACTCTGTCCATCAAAACAATCGCGGTACTAAGTTTGATTCCTCTTTCGTGTGTCCTGTTGATGACAATTGTCCTGTAAATATCGCCGCCGATCCCTCCCGGAAGAAAGAGGTTGTAAAACATTCCCGTCCAGTAGATCCTGAGATTCTGCCAGCCGGTGACCGGAATTTCATAGCTTTCAATAATAGCATGGGTCCTTGCAGCGGATACCAGCTTTGAAAGAACATATGATATCAGCGCGAAGGTCAGAAACAGTACGTTGCCCGTTGCCATTATTGTGACTATTTCATTCAGTCTCACTTTACTGAAGACCAGATATATCGCGGCAAGCGAGATAGCGATCTTCAATACCAGCACGAGGTTATTTTTCAGTGAATTTGCCGGCATGTTTTATGTTTCTTATTCTGTAAGGTCTTGCAAAGTTATTCTCAAAATGTTTGCGGACTATCATATCCAGTATTAAGCCGGTCGAAATTATCTGGAAGCCTGTAAACAGCAGGAGGACTCCGAGAAACATGATTGGTCTGCCCCATATCTCATGCCCGTTAATTTTATCGAACAGCAGCCAGAGGAGAATCATTGTTCCGGCAAATGATGTGATGATGCCTGTAGATCCGAACAGATACATGGGTTTGTATTCATATTTCCTGAGAAATTTTATCAGGAGCAGGTCACTTAATACTTTCAGTGTTCTGCCCAGGCCATACTTAGACTTACCATGGATCCTCGGGTGATGTCTGACATTTACCTGCTTTACTTTTGCTCCGTCCAGTACCGCCATTGATACCAGGAAACGATGCATTTCACCGTAAAGCGGGATGCCCTTAAAAACATCAGCACGGAATACTTTAATTCCGCATCCGTTGTCAATGATATTTGAACCGGTAACTTGTCTGACAAAGTTGTTTGCAATCATTGAAGGGAGTTTCCTTAGAAGAAACCCGTCCTTTCGGGATGCTCTGATTCCCGTCACGATATCATAACTGTTGTTCATTATAAGGTCAATCATCATTATAAGATCCTGCGGGTCATTCTGCAGATCTCCGTCAAGCGTTGCAATGAAATGTCCGCTGGCATGATCAAGTCCGGCTTTCAACGCGGCAGTTTGTCCATAGTTTCTTCTTAATTCGATAATCGTAGTCTGCTGATCAGAAATACTGTACAGCCTTTCTTTTGTTTTATCTGTTGAACCGTCATCAATGAAGATCACCTCGTATTCCATTCCTGAATGCAGGAGAGCGCTGTGTATCGCACTGGCAAGAGGACAGACATTCTCCTCCTCATTGTAAACCGCAATTATAACCGATAATTTTTCCCTCATGATTTGATATGGATCAGATACATCCAGGTTAGTGTCTGCTCTCTCGTCGCTGGATTTAGAAACTTCAGGGAGATGTTTGTCAGCTTCTTGTGAGGGAAACAATAGCCAGCCTCAATTACTGAATTATTCAGCTCTCTTAGATCAGTAAGACCTTTCCCTGTTGTTATAAGCCAGCAGGAATCTTCATTAAGTATTTTGGCAAGTTCTCCTGCACCGATCCTTTCTGAAACCCTCTCCGGAAAGAAGTAAGTTTCATACTGAGTATAATCATATGTATAAAGCTTTTCACCATCCGATGACAGTTTGTTATAACAATATGATGCATGAATCGGACCACAATATTTCAAGGCAGATGGCATGTAAACAGTATTAGAGATAAAGCTCAATACTGAAATGCTGATAAATGAAGGAATGATCAGAAGCTGGATGCGCTCCTTATATCTCATATAAATGAATGCATACAGAAATAACACAATAGTTGTGAATATTGCTAAAAACACATTGCTGACAGGGAAAAAGTATGTAATCATCAGCATGGATGCTAAAGTAAGAAGACAGGCTATAACAATACCGGAAATGAGCAATATTCTGTAAGTTAGTGAATTATCATTTGAAAATGAGATTCGGTCAAGCATTCTCGCGGTAATTATTGCAAAAAATGGTATGGCTGGCAGAAGATAATGAGGTGACTGTTGGCTTGACAGGGTAATTATGATGCCGAAAAGTACCACCGCGGAATAAGTTATTGCATCTTTAGGATTGGCAGATCTGAAACCTGATCTTTTCCATCTTTTAAAATCATTTATGATTGCTGTAAAAGAGTAAAGCGACCATGGAAGAAAAACATATGCCAAGGTGTGTATATAAAACAGGTAATCATGCTTGCCTGCTGTATAATCTCCTTTTATCCTGTCAATATTATTTGCCCAGAAATAAAACCTGATGCTTTCGGGTCCAAACTGATCATATGCTCCTTTCAGGGCAGGATAGAGTATAAGGGCAATTATCGGGATGCCTGCAATCCATCTTATGGAAAAAAGTGAATGGAAATCCCTTTTATAAATCAGATATCCTGCTAAGGCAAAGACAGGAACAATGATTCCAGGCAATCCTTTTGAAATCATTGCAAGACCGATACCGATGAATCCGAGTATGAAGTTGCCTGCTTTTTTGTTTTCAAGATATTCAAGTAACTGCCATGTTCCGAAAATCATATTTGAGGTCATCAGCATATCGGTATGAACATCCATAAGATAAAGGAATACTGATTCACTGGCAGAATAAAGTATCGCCGCTATCAAGCCGGTTCTTCGTCCGTATATAAGAGCGCCAAGGCGATATACCGAGTATATTCCCAGCAAAGAGACCAGTAATGTCGGTATCTTAAAAGCTGCAACTGATATTCCGAAGATTTTGAATGCAATGGCTCCGAGCCAGAAAAGCAGTGGCGGTTTTTGCATGTAAGGATCATTGTGTATCCTCAGATGGATCCAATCTCCGCTTTCATAAATCTGTCTTGATACTGCTGCATATTTTGCAGAATCGATAACAGGTTCAGGGAACAGGCCTGTTATATAAACTGTCAGGATAATGCCAGCCATCACAGTGAATATCAGCCTGCTCTCAGTTTTTCCTGGTCCTGCATCAATCATGATCTTTCCAATAATTAGCTTTTTCAGAAGCAGACATAAATATCCTTCCTACACGGATAATTCACCTGTAAAACGCGTTAATAAATAGTTAAATAATTGTTTCACACTTAATTAAGTAAGTGAGTTAATAAGAAACGAACTTACGCTCCTCTCAAGTAATAACCATGTGGATATTACCTTGTGAAGAATTAAATCCGTATATACTTTAATGATAAAAGAAGAGAGATACTATGTCTATATTTCCTGCAAACAGACTGAGAATAATGAAATTAACATGATTTTCAGGATAATGAACCGGACCAGCCGGAGGTACACTGTAAAGCCGGACCGGTTCAATATTATCATAAACAGGCAGGATTTGCTTCTATTTATTATTTCAGATTATTCCCCGGGCCCTTGTCCTGCAGCCAGTTTAAGATTGATGTTGTTTAGGAGCTCGCTTATATCAGCCAGAGTATCAATGACAAAATCAGCACCAGCTACGAGAAAGGTGTTTTTCACCTCAGCCATTTTTTCTTCGAGTTCAAGAGGATCCAGATCACTTACCTCATCCAGGGTAAGCCCCATTTCATTGCTGGACTTAATTACACCTACGCTCCACATTCCGGCATTTATTCCCTCCCTGATATCAGCCACTGTATCGCCGATCTTAACGATAGCTTCCATGGGATATATTCCAAGAGCCTCGGCATTTTTAAAGGCCATCCATGGCGCAGGTCTTCCGGCTGGCACATCCGATGCACATATCATGCAATCAGGCCTGAATCCCTGTCTTGCAGCAGCTGCAGTAACAACCTGCATCATCTCCCTGTTATAACCGGTTGTTGAACCTATTTTCAGATCGGATGATCTGATCACCTTTACAGCCTGACGCAACTCCGGTACAATATCGGAGTGTTTTTCGAGAACAGAGATCTGCAGAGGTATGAATTCGGCATACATATCATCAATATCCTGTTCACTGCAGTTTTTTCTGTGTGTTTTCAGCCATTGTTCCCTGATCCGCGGATATTTTGTGATTTCATTGATATGTTCTCGTTTGTGCATACCCATCGGTCCTCTTGCCTCTTTAGTCGTAATATCAATTCCTTTGCGTCTGAAGATCTCTATGAATGCGCCTGTAGGTGCAAAGCATCCATAGTCTGCAATAGTTCCGGCCCAGTCGAATATCACTGCTTTCAGGGGCCCGGTAAATCTGTTATTCTTATTCATGGCTCTGGTTATTTATCAGGTCAATATCCAATTCAAACAAAATTTCTTCAATAGCATCCAGAAGCATTTTAATGTCCAGCTGAAACAGCCGTCCGATATTCCCGATGCGAAAACAGTCGACCATGCTAAGCTTTCCAGGATAAATAACAAATCCTTTTTCATTCAGTTTTGAATAGAAGTGCCCGAATGTAAAATTTGGATGATCAGGATATAAAAACGATGTTACAATATAGCTTCTGTGATCGTGTGCAAGATATGGCCTGAATCCGATACTTGTCATTCCTTCGATGAGGATCTTATTATTTTCCATGTATCTCAGCGATCTTCCTTTTATTCCTCCTTCAAGGTCGAGTTCATGAAGAGCCTGGGAGAATGCGAGGATTGATTGTACCGGTGGAGTAAACCTGAACTGACCGTTGGCATTCATTGACGACCACTGATCATAGATGTTGAGACTCAGGGTCCTTGACTGGTCTTTGCATCTGGCAAGCTCTGTTTTTTTTGCGATTACAAAGCTGAATCCGGGAATGCCCTCAATGCACTTGTTTGACGAAGAGATAAGGTAACCGATTTCACACGGGCCTGCTTCAATTTCACAGGCTCCGAATGAACTCATGGCATCGACTATGAATGTTTTATTATAAGCCGCAACCATTTTGCCTATTGACTCAACCGGATTCAATATTCCGGTGGTGGTCTCGCAATGGACCACAGATACATGTGTAATATCCGGACTGGCCTTTAATGCATATTCTATATCATCAACTGAGGGGATCTGATCCTCAGGATATTCAAGTTCCTGCACGGGAATCGAGTGGATTTTCGCCATCTGACTTATCCTTCGGCCATATGCGCCATTGATTATGTTCAGAAGTTTTCCTGAAGCAGGTATTGCTGATGAAATGACCGCTTCCACTCCAAATGTTCCGCTTCCCTGCATTATCACGGTATCGTAATTATCACTATCAGCATTGGCGAGATCAAGCAGCTTTTGCCTGATATTCCTGATGATAAAAAGGAATTGGGAATCCCTTGATCCCAGGTCATGAAGCGCGGCCTCCTTAACTTTTGCTGAGGTAGTCAGCGGACCGGGCGTGAAGAGGAGTTTGTCTCTGGATTGTTCAAGATCTTTTGCATTCATTTTTGGATGGATTAAACTGTAAATGTATCTATATAAAGATCTTCAAGAACAACTGATTTCCTTGAAGTCCTGTTATGCTTTATACTCAGATAAATAGCAGAAAATACTATCAGCATGGTTCCGGCGATGGATACACCGAATGAGGATGTAACAAGAAATCCGAACCAGCTCAGTTCCTTGTTGATGAAGTTTTTAAAAACAAGTGTCCCAACACTTCCCAGGTAACCGAACGAGTCTGCGACATAAATAAAGAATCCGGCATTAGCCACAGATCCGAAAGCTGCTATCAGGCGGTCGAACAGCAGGCAATTGAATGGAAGATATCCAAGATATGTTCCAAGCCCCAGCATGATCATCCAGACAATAGGGGTTATTAATCCTGTCTGAAGCAGGATGGTACTGATCCCTATTGTCAGGAACCCAGAAAGTACAATCAGGTGATTAATCTGAAGGGCCAGAGCGTTATTCCGGATCAGCATCACCGAACTCATTACTGCAAATACTATAATGGCAATGGGCAGTTCCGAAAGCGTAAAGATCATTGAACTGCCTGAATAACCAATCGATTTCCAGATCTCCACGGCAAAGTTGTCACGTAGATCACGGAAAATAGTCAGAAGCATATATGCAAGGGTCAGAGCAATCAATCCTGCAGCAAATTCCCTGAAAAGCACCAGTCTCCGCTCATGATCCATAGGCACCCTCTTGCTTCTTAATTTAATATCTTCCCTGCTGGGTTCAGGTGCTTTGTCGAGCAGCCATACCAAAACCAGCATCGGAAGGAAGAATACCAGTCCTGTCACCCATGGCATCTGAAAATCACTCAGATGCAATCTGGTAATCATTATTTCTCCGATGCTTTTTACAAAACCGGATGATACAATAAAGCTTATACTAAGTACTGTACCGAGTATTTCTGTCGTTTTTCGGCCTTCAAGATAGGCAAACACCAGACCCCAGATCATTCCAAGTGGTAAACCATTGAGGAATAAGAATATAATATTATAAGGCTTGGGGACAATGTCAAAGAGGATAAGCGAAAGCTCGGCCATTCCGGCAAACATGATGATAGAGATAGCCCTTTGTTTGCGCTTCATTTCCGATACAATCTTGATACCAAGGAATTTGGACAGTGCATAACCAATTACCTGGGAGATAATCAGCAAAGCCTTGTAATCCATGCCCCATACAATGATCCCCTGGAATTCAGCTACTGCAAATGGTTTCCTGATACCATACATGCATGCATATGTAAGAAATGATATCAGGCTGAGATAAATGGTTGGGAAAATATTATTCCCGTTACTCAGCCATTTCGTTATTGGATGTTCTCTTACCACCTGAAGTCTTATTAGGAGTTTTTTCTGAAGGCATCATCCAGAATGGAGAGGGCTCTTGTCAGTTCTTCCCTGCTTATTGTAAGGGCAGGGGACAACTGCAGGATATTCCCGCGCGATATTTTGAAGCTTAGCCCGTTACGCAGACAGTGGTACATGATCTTTTCTGCTTTTTCCGATACTCTTTCCCTGGTTTTATGGTTACTGTCAAGTTCAAGCGCCCAGAGCAGTCCTATTCCCCGGACATCACCGATGATGGAATAATCAGTCTTCAGTATATGTAGTTCATGGCCGAACCATTCTGCATCGGCAGTTACTTTTGCAAGGATTTTTTCATTTTCAATAAATTCAATAGTTGAAATGGCAGCCACACAGCCCAGAGGACTTTTTTCGTGGGTGTAATGGCCTAGTGAAATGTCCCCTGCAATATTGTACTTGTCACGTGTAACCATCGCTGCAAAGGGAATGATCCCGCCTCCAAGTCCCTTCCCAAGGCAAATAATGTCCGGTTCTATACCATAATGCTCGAATGCGAACAAACGGCCTGTTCTTCCGGGTGCAACAGGTATTTCATCAAGGATCAGCAGCACTCCATACCGGTCACATATGGACCTGACTTTTTTCCAGTAATCCAGTGAAGGTATCTGCACATCCGTATTCCTTACTGTTTCCGCGATAAAGGCTCCAACGTCTCCTCCTTCTTTCAGAATTGCATCTTCCAGATAGCCGGCAAAATCTTCCGGATTGTCTCCGTTGTTACTTTTGTTGAGATAGCTGTTGGGAGCAGGAATATGTGTCACTCCGGGCAGGAGTGGACCCATATGCCTCTTGAAAATCTCCTCACCGCCGGCAGAAATACTATCGAGTGAGGCGCCATGGAAAGAATTCTCAAGCGCAACAATTTTGTGCTTACCCGTAACCACACGGGCCAGCTTCAGAGCCATTCCCACAGCCAGAGTTCCTCCGGGAGCAAAGAGACTCCTGTTCAGATCTCCTGGCAGCAGACCGGCCAGCATTTTTGCAAGCTGAACTGCGTGTATATTGGTGAATCTGCGGGGAGAGAAGGTCAGTTGATTTAATTGTGAAATTAACCTGTGTATAATGAGTTCATTGCCGTATCCCACCTGATGCACATTGTTACCATGAAAATCAAGTAAAGTATGACCCGAATGTGTAATGATCTCACTTCCCTTGTTTGATGCGACTACTTCGAGGCATGGTGTTGACATCGACTGGTGCAGGAAATACCTTGCATCCATCGCAAGTATCTCCTTTGTTGACTGGTCTGTGATCAATGCATCCCAGTTACTCCGTTCTTCCGATTGATTGATGTCACCTTCCACCCTTGATTTTAATTGTTCCTCCATAGCTTAGTAGTAAAGTGTCCTGATTCCCGTTGACTATGCTTTTAAGTTTTCATTATAGCTGATTATGAGTGGTCTATCTGACAGAAAGTCTTTATCCACTCAAGAGTTGCCGGACCATAGTTATTGTCCGAGGGAGAAATAAGAAATCTGAAACCTGACCTGAACCGGCCTCTATGATCTGTCCCGGGCAGAGCCGGTGAGATCAGACCTCATATTCAGATCAGAATTTCAGACATCCATCCATATACAAACCTGACTAGAAACGCCAAATTATTTGAGTATCCACATAATACCGTTGATGTCATCTTCACCTGCGAACTGATCGGTTAATGCCTTGTTATAATTATCAGTATTGGTGGAGATTTCGGTTGACGGATATTGGAATCTCATTGCGATACGTCCGCTGTTGCCTGTTCCGGCTCCAGTTCCGAAAGTTGGTACACTTGTACGACGGTATGTGAAGTATGATTCCAGACCAGAGTGGCTGTACAATGCCAGATACCTTTGCTGAAGGATCTGTGTAAGACCGGTAGCGGTGTTGCCGTCGTATTTGACTGCAGCCTGATTATAATAGGTGTCAAAATCTACAGCAATGTTATATGAGGTAAATGCAGAGGCGTCGTCAATACTGTAGCCCTGTTTAAAGAAGTTAACAGTCAGGTTCCCTGAAGTTGGTATTCCGTAGAAGGCCATTGATGCGACTATCCCTTTCTTGTAAAAATCTTCAGCGTCCGTTGCATTCAGGGAAGAACCCCATCCTCTGTTGATGCCTTCGGCAATATTGAAGCACAACTCCGGGTAACCGATCTGAATACAGTTTTCAGCCAGGTAGGTCCGATAGTAACGGTACCTGTTCAGGAGAGAATACTCACCTGCATTAGCCTTTGCATACATTATGCCGAGGTCTTCACCGGCGTTGGCTCCGACGAATGCATCGAAATTGCCCGGATCGGCTGAGTTAAAATAGGCTGATGCCGGTTCGCAAGTAAGGTAAACTCTTGGATCGTGAAGGCTGGTGAGCAGTCCGACATATGTGGCGGAACAGTTCTCTCTGAGAGCATCGAATCCGAAATTGCCCGGATTTTTAGGATATTTGTTAGTCGGATAAATATATATGTATTCAAGGTTATCCGAAGCGCTTGTCATTAACGGATATTTGGTCTGATTGGTGACAATGTCGCTGAACTGCTGTTTTATCTGCAGATCTGAAGCATCTGAAGCATCTGCTTTTTTGCTAAGGTGAATAAGTAATCTGATTCTGAATGTATTAACAACCTTCTGCCATTTGGCGAGGTCATTTCCAAGGTATATATCCCCCTCAAGGCTGTAAGCTGATTCCTGCAGTGTTGTGAGATCCGAATTTGCACTTTCGAGCCAATCGAAGGCCTGTTTGAAGATAGCTTTCTGAGTATCGTAGGCAGGAGTCAGGTTATCGAGACCCTGCAAAGCGTCTGTCATTGGGATATCACCCATTTCAAGGCTCATTTTAGTGAAGAAATAGGCCTTAAGGAACTTAGCGAGAGCTGAGTACGGGTTGACATCCGGAAGCTGTATTTTTTTGGCTTCCTTTTCCATCATTACCACATTCTTGAGAGTATTGTAATAGCTTGTGCCCGAACCGAAATCATAGCGGTTATTACCATAATAATCGTAGTTCTGAAGGAAATACTGGTCCCATTTTTCATTGTCACCGTAAGGTTCGTCATAAAGACTGTTCAGTACACCGTTCAGCAGAAGTGACGGAGGTACACTTGTTGGGCGGTTTACATCATCGCCAAGCTCGTTAAAGCTCTTCTGGCAGGATGTAATGGTGAGCAGTATAAGTAGCAGGAATGCCGTATATTTAATTTTTCTGTTCATAATACCTGGTTTTTTTATAGTCCTGATTGATATCATTTGACCTGTTATCAGAATACAACATTAATATTGAATCCGAAGCGTCTGGTTGTCGGAGACTGCAATCCAGTTGAGGAAGTACTGTAGTTGTACTGATCCAGATCAACATCTTTGAAATGCTTATCTTTATAGAAGTAGATAAGGTTACGACCAACGACAGATACTGTAAATCTGCTGATTCCGTAATTCTGCAGAAGGTTGGCAGGAAGATCATAGCTCAGGGTCACTTCACGGAGTTTGGTGAATGTTTTACTCATGAGGTTGGCTTTCGAAATATTATAGTATTTGCTTACATAGTCCTGAACCTGGGTAGTGGTATTGTTAGCTTCAAACTCGAGCGCGTCGTAATTTGTGATTGCACCAGTCTGAGTGTCGTATTCAACTGGTACGCTGTTGGATACAACAACGCCCTTGCCGACATAGGCTCCTTGCCAGGTTGCATCCCCCGCATGTTGATCATCGAGATCACGTGCTTCTCCCAGGGCTCCCTGTGCTGTTTCGATATTTGCACCACCACGCATTGTTTTATTGTGCAGATAATCAACCATCACACCTCCAACATTACCGTCAAGCTGGAATGAAAGAGTGAATTGTTTATAAGCCAGCTTGTTAATGAAGCTCCATCTGAAATCGCCAGTCATGTTTCCCAGATACTGGGAGACAGGGTTAGATATTGGCTTCCCATTATTGTCATTGATGATATTCCCGTCAGGATCTCTCCAGAAGTCTGTTGCATAGAGTTTGTCGACGCGGTCTCCTTTCCTGAAGAAACGCTGGTAGGTCTGCTGTCCTGATGGTAATTCCTCGTAGACTTCCTTATAAGTATCATAGTTTAAAGAAAAATCCCATTGAAGACCATTTGGACTTTTAACAGGGCTGGCTGAGATTCCGATTTCTGCCCCTGTTTTTTTGGTTTTAAGGGCGTTTATATAGTAAGTATCATAACCTGTTGTGGTTGAGATGGAGTTTGCCAGGATTGCCGGTCCGTCAGTATACTGGAATACTGTAAAGTCAAAACCGATTCTGTTTTTGAGTATTCTGAGATCAAAACCACCTTCATAGTTTACCCTGTTTGATGCCTTGATGTTAGGATCTACTATGTTCGATGAATAACCGGCATCTGCTTCATTATTATAGCTCTTGCTTATTGTGTAAGGAGTCACAAGGTTATAGTTGGGTCCTCCGTATGGTGACAGGTAGTTGTTCCCATACCCAAGCGGATAGCCATAAATTGTGTTGGAAGCGCTGCCGCCCAGTGCTGTGATCGCATTGAAAGGCGCTGCACCAATGGTTTCCGATGTTGAGGCTGCCCTGACAGATGCGAATGAGCCTCTGAGTTTAAGATAGGAAATGATTTCGGGCAGTTTCAGGTATTGGTTAAGCACCGTCGATAATGAAGCGCTGGGATAGACAAATGTTGTGTTCTTGCTTGGCAGAAGCGCGGAAGATTTGTCTGCTCTGGCTGTAAGTGAAAGAGTTGCATATTTGCTGATCCCAAGGTCGACTGACCCATATCCGCTGTAAACCCCCATTGTTGATTCGAACGCGTTGGACTGGACGGGGTTCTTTGAGTTGCTGAAGGTGTAAACATTAGGAATATTGAGGTAATCTGTTGTAATGAAGTTCGAATTATAGTTGAACAGACGGATGTTTCCACCTGCCAGACCTGAAATATTCAGCAGGCTTCCAATATTGTAGTTGAATACTATCTGAAGATCAGTGTTATTGTCGAACAGGTTTCTGTGATCCTCCCTGTAATCTCCCGAGTTTTCCTCACGACCGTAAGGATGTGCTGAGAATGGCATCTTTTCTGTTCTGAGGAGCGAGTAAGTTGAAACTTGAGACCTGAGATTGACATTAATGTGGTCGTCAACTTTATAATTCGCTGAAACATAAGCATACTCATCAGTCTTATGATGACCGCGCAACCATTCATAGGACATGAACCATGGATTGTGATACCTCTGATATTCGGCGAATAATTGCTGTGTTCCTACTTTGCCATCCTGCCAGATAGCCCTTATTTTCGGATCGTTTACATCCCAGTCGGCTCCTGTCCAGATTGCCACGTTATAAATAATACTGTTGGGACCATAATCTACATCCGGGAAGTTATCAGTGCTCTGACGGTTGAGGTTTATGTTGCCTTCTACCTTAAGTCTTTTGCTGATGTTATATGAGCCATAAATATTGAAGTTGTAAATATTCAGGTCCATGTTGGGGATTATACTGCTCTGGTAAGAGTTTGACAGAGAAATACGCATGTTATAGTTTTCCCCGGATGAGGCAACCGAAATATTATTTGTTGTCTGGAATCCTGTCTTAAGGAAATTCTTCAGGTTGTTCTTCCCTCTTGCCAGATAAGCTGTAGGTTTGATATGCCCTACGTATTCGAGGCCACCTGGAAAAGTGGTTGTGAAAGTCTGGTCCGGGAAATATTCTCCATCATATTGTGGAAGAAGCTGGCCGCGGAATTTCGGGCCCCATACATCATAATCGTTATCATTGAGTCCGCCACCTTTTCCATCGCCAAAAGCATATAAACAGTTTTCACCACCACCATATTCTTTCTGTGTCCTTGGAAAAGCGAGGAATCCGTTATCCCATGAATTGGATGAATTAAATTCAACTGTTACACCTTTTTTACCGGCGCCTTTCTTTGTTGTTATAAGAATAGCTCCGTTTTGTCCTCTCGAACCATAAAGCGCTGAAGCTGTCGGGCCTTTAAGGATCGTGTAGGACTGGATATCATCCGGACTTATGTTCCATGTATCTGAGGAGATCGGAACACCATCAACAACATAGAGTGTAAGCTCGTTTCCCCTGAGCAGGACTGTCGGTTTGCGCAACATTTCTGCCGATTGTCCGACAGAAAGGCCCGCGATCTTGCCAGTAAGCCCGGTGAAAGGGTTTTGATCCCTGGCCTTGACTACTTCATTACCCTTAACATCGCTGATGGAGTATCCAAGATTAGTCTTTTGCTTTTCAATACCCAGAGCTGTTACAACAACTTCGTTAAGCTGTTGTGCAGACTCTCTTAATACAATCTTGATTTCACTTTGTTTGGTTACTTTAAATTCCTGAGTCTCGTAACCGATAAAGGAGACAACTAAAATATCTCCCTGACTAGCCTGAATTGAGAATTTACCGTTTATATCCGCGGTAGCTCCGGAACTGGTACCCTTAACAAGGATAGTAGAGCCGGGAAGCGCTTCACCTGCAGGAGTTTTCACGGTACCTTCCAGGTTCACCACCTGAGAGAAGGCTGATATTTCAAGACATAGAAATATCATTAGGAAAATGTAGAGTTTTCGCATGTAGATGAGATTTAGGGTTATTAGTATTAAAAATCAGGTCTTGCTTAGTCTGATCCGGACTTCGGGATGGAAGTCCGATCAGTAATTAAGGAACACCCTTTTGGTGAAGAGTTCTATTTTTGATTCGGTATTTGATGAGGTTTCGATTGCTTCTTCAAATGACCTGGTATCAACTGAAACAACATTCAACGCTACATCCAGTACCATATTAAGCTGGTCTGCCGCTGCAGTCATTGCTATCGCTCCCTTCTTAGCCTGTCGTTTAAGATCACGTTCAATGCGTCTTACCGATTCATAAATGACAGGCTTTCTGATAACTGTCTTTACTGCCGGATTCCCGGGGGTAAGAGGTACCTGGGAAGTATACTTTTCAGTGAACAGGTACAGTTTCTTTGCTATTTCAGCTCCGAAAGGATGATTGCCTGCAATTTCAGGGGTAATACCTTCCAGCTCGGAATCCAGATGATGAGCAGTGAAATTAAAGACAATTACTTTCTTGTCGGGGTTCCTTGTGATTTCTTTCGGATTTTCTGTTTGCATGGTTAGCAGGTTCTGGGCTGAAAGTATATTGGAGACCAGCGTTGCAACCATTACGAATAATAACATTCTCTTTATCATGATTTGCCTTTTTTCTTACAGGTCAAAATTCATGACTTATTATTACCTGAAGGTCACATTACGATTAAGATTCTGTTACCTGGAAAAGATATTTGAGTGATCGGTATTACAGAGATGTTACAGACAGTCATAAGTAAAAGGAATACATCACAATGCATTTGGATTTCCTCTTCATCCACTGGTCTTCATGGCTCTTGAAGCCGCACATCTTTTAAGATGCTCCTCACTGTAAGGATCAAAGGCACCAAACCTGTCTGGGTTGAAGCGACTGAAGTCAAAGGGATTGTGTTTCCCGGCAGCCATTCTTGCAATTCCCAGTCCGATACCTCCTGATACCGATAACCCGGCTCCGACACATCCCGTTGCAACAAGAATTCCTTTAAAGCCGGGAATAGAGCCGGCTATAAACTGACTATCAGGAGTGTATCCTGAGAATCCTGCTACATAGTTTTTCAAACCATGGTTGCGGAATTCGTGAAAAAATCCGGAGATTTCAAAATAATTATCGATAAGATCGTCCCATCCATAATTTGGCGAATACCTGTAATTACATATGTCAGTGGGTAATCTGCGTGGATCTTCATAAACTGCCCCTGATTCCCTGATACCGAACAGTAGGGCATTGCCTGCAGGGCGGGCATAAAATCTGGCTTCAGGTGCGATTACCGAAGGCGATGACATAATGAAAGTTTTATTGTCCGGCTCTGTTATCCAATACTGGCTTCTGACAGGAGCCATCGGAAGAGAGACACCCAGATTCTGCAGAAGTTCAATTGACCAGACTCCGGCAGTAACTAAAGTTATATCTGAGTGATGTATTCCAAGATCGCTCTTAATACCGGTTATGGTTCTGCCTGAATGCATAATTTCTGTTACCCTGGTGTTCCTTTCAAACCTCACCCCGAGACATTTAGCAGAATTTACGAATGCCATCCCCAGCAGGTATGGATCAGTGAAAGCTTCACCCATGAAAAAGGAAATCCTCTCATTTCCCTTGCAATCGAGCCATGGAACCAGTTTTTTTGCCTCTGTTACAGATATAAATTCACTTTCAATATTAAATTCAGAAGAAATCCTCATCAGATTACTGAGTTCTGCCACATATCTTTCTTTACGAGCCAGGTGGAGAGCTCCGTTATAATGCACAGGAATACTGTCATCAATACAACATTCCAGCTCGGGGATCACCCTGTATGTTTCCAGAGATAATGGTATGATATGCCTGTCTTTTCTGACCCGTGAAAGCAGAGCTGCTGCAACCGATGTGTAACCTGAACACATTCCGTTCCTTTCGAAAACTGTTACACTGCACTCAGGATTGTCTCTTTTGAAATAGTAGGCAGCGGCGGCTCCAAAAATTCCACCACCTATTATAATAAGGTCAGATTTGTTGTTTCTGATAATACTCATGACTGAAGACTTTGAGTTGTAATAATTACAAAGAGGAAGTCAGATTCTGATTTTAATGCTACCTGCTAATCCCATGTTCCTCGTAACCGGGAAAGCATGTAACTTGTTATCATTAATCCAAGATCCTCTTTATAAAAAACCACATGACTAATAAGACTCTTTAACTATGTATCATTCAAAACTAAACTCAGGGTCTTCTTTTCAGGTTTGCTGATTATTGATTTAAGTTTTACTTACACGTATATTTAATTATACCGTAAGCAGATACCCGTTTTCCTGCAGATACCTGAATTATCTGCCGGCTGAACTGTGATCCGGTTCTTCCGGTTTATTATAAAGACCGCTGGAAAGTAAAATTCCCTACTAAATATTAACTGGTAATTAAGGAAAAATTAAGAATTTGTTTATAATTTCTTACATACAACAACCTTTAAGATCGTAATAGCCTGAATTAAAGATGATTAAACGACAATAGAGAATTATGGACCAATTTCGGGAGATTGTTTTTCCTGATACTTCAGTTTTCACTCAGATAAAAGAAAGGTTTACAGGAGTGTACTGCAAGTTTTTTTAATTATTTGGGCAAAGAGAAAAGAAACTCTGTACCTCCACCGTTTTTGTTCCTGACGATAACCTCTCCTTTATGCAGCAGGACAGCATTTTTCACAATGGCGAGTCCAAGTCCTGTTCCTCCGCTTTTCCGTGATCTGCCTGAATCTATTCTGTAAAATCTTTCAAAAACTCTTGGAAGATGTTCCTGAGGAATGCCTATCCCGTTATCGGAAAATGAAAAGTGGTAGAATCTTTTATCCTCATTATAGACCAGGATCTTTATTGTAGTATTGTCTCCTGCATAGTTTATCGCATTTTCAAGCAGGTTCTGGAAGATTGACAGGATCAGGGATTTGTTGCCTGTTACAATTATTTTATCGCCGATTTCTGTCTCCAGCTTCATATTTTTGGAATCAATAGATGACCTGAAGTTTTCATAGACCTCTCGGATGATCTTTTTTATCTTCACTTTTTCCAGAAGGTAAAGGTTGCTGGCTTCCTCAATTTTGTTCAGTATAACGATATCATTTATCAGTTCTGTCAGCCTGTCGGTTTGTGCAAGTGCTTTTTCAAGGAAGTACTTTTTCTGTTTGTTTTCCATCTCCGGTTCGTTGATAAGAGTCTCGAGGTAACCCTTTACCGATGATACTGGAGTTTTAAGCTCGTGAGCTATGTTGGATGTCATCTGTTGCTTGATCAGTTTGTTCTTCCCGATCTTGGTCACATCACTGATGATCATTTCAAAACTTTTGTCAGTGAAGATGACACACTGTACTTTGAAGAACCGTCCGTCGCGAGAGATTTGGAATTCAATATTTGGGAGCTCTGTATTGTGTATTTCAACGTTGGAATATTTATCGATGAAATCAAAAATCTCATTGAATTCTGCGATTCTGACAAATTCGGTTGAGAATATAGTCAGATCACCTGAAATGATATTAAGGTATTGAATGAAGTGGTCGTTATGAAGTACTATTTTTCTCTCATTGGAGAAGAAAGCTACTCCTTCGTTCAGAACGAACATATGATTCAGGAGCTTCTCCTTTTCTGACAGGAGATCATTCTTTGTCTGCAACAGGTTTTTATATATCCCAAGGATCTCTTCTCCAATCACTCCTATCTCATTCTTAGGGAAATGAGGGTTGAAATTGGGTGATTCGGTTTTACTCACATGCAGGGCAAAATCTTTCAGTTTGGTAATCGATTCACTGAACCTGGATGTGATAATGAGCATTACAATCCAGATTGCAATGAATGTGAGGCAGACTACAATAAGGAAATATTTCTTTGCTGCCAGAAAATTCACAATTCTTACATCATAGATTACTGCTGCCCTGATATAATACTTCGAATAAAGTTTTGCGAAGTAATAATATTCCTGGCCTGTTGTTCCTGAATTTCTGATTGATGTTCCGAAGCTGGCAGCCCGGGCCTGTATTATCTCAGGGCGGCTGTTATGGTTCTGCATGGAATTCCAGTGGGGAACGTTGCTGTCATAAAGTACCCTGCCGTCGGGGTTGATAATGGTTACCCTGATGTTAGGCTGGGGGAGGAGTTTTACAAGGGAATCCAGGAGTATATAATTGCCATTGGAATTAATTGAATTTATCCTGATGTAATTATCAATTATCTGGGTAATATTGCTTAATTCGTCGTTAAGTGTATCTATCCTGTATGATTTTTCTCTTTTATAGAGATAGGTCAGAATAGATACTGTAAATATCAGAAAAATAGCTGAATAGTAAAGGAATAAGGTATTGCGGAAAGAATTTTTAATTTTCATCCGGGAAGATCATCATCGATTAGAATTCAAAGAAATAGCCGTAACCGGTTTTGTTTTTAAGGTTCTGGCCGAATTTTCCCAGTTTGGTTCTCAGTCTTGTTATATTCACATCAACCGTTCTGTCTGTCACTATCACATCGCCACCCCATATCCTTGAAAGAATTTCTTCTCTTGAGAACACTTTTCCCTGGTTATCGAGCAACAGTTTCAGGATCTCAAATTCCTTCTTGGTAAGTTCTATTTTTTCATTTTCAATAATGAGTCTTTTTCTTACCGTGTCCAGATCTATCTGTCCTATATTGACAATACCCTGGTTTTTATTTTTGCCCTGATTGGTTCTTTTAAGAACCGCTTTGACCCTGGCAGTGAGTTCATTTACCGAAAATGGTTTAGTGATATAATCATCAGCACCCAGGCTGAATCCTGTAAGAAGATCATTTTCAGAATCCTTGGCAGTAAGGAAGATAACAGGTACGCTAATTCCGATCTCAGATCTAAGCTTGTCGGCCAGTTTGAAGCCCGACATCGGGCCCATCATTACATCAAGCATGAGCAGATCATAATTGCTTAACTGTTTCTGCAAAGCTTCCTCAGCCGAATGAGCAACATCTGTTTTAAAGCCTTCATTGTTAAGGTTGTATTGAAGTATTTCGCAGAGATCTTCTTCATCATCAACAATCAGGATTCTTTTGTCTTTTAGGTCAGCAGCCATATTATGTGTGGTTAGATGAATACATTTAAGAGCATAATATGTTTTTTGCAAAGGTAAGTGCAATTAGTATTATTCTGAATGAATACCAGCATTTACTATTTAAAAAACATTTATTTTTGTAAAAAAAATGGAGGTTGATCGTAAAGACCAGCCTCCACGGCAAACTAACTCATTCAAACAGGATTCTGAAATGGTATGACCCTGCTAAAATGGATGTTAGTAATCTGTATTCTGAGGATCGAAATTACACCAGCCGGAAGTCCAGTTTTCTGTTCCGAAAGCGCCTTTGTAAGTAACAGTTGTAAAGAACGAATCTGTCAACCTCGAGTTTGTGAAGGAAGCTCCGCTGAGAGCAGGCGATCCTGTTGGAGGAAGCAATGACGGATTTGTGAGACTGATGAGGCTTGAACCAATGATTTCATCGAGAGTATTAATTGAATTGTTTCTTGATGCAGCTGTATAATATGCCTCAATCTGGTCTACTGTATAAGGTGTGTTCGGAGTACCTGATGTGGCTTCATAGTTAGCTGTCATTCCTGCCATAATACAGTTTTCGATCTGAAGATCATTGTTTTCGGCAGCAGTTGGTGAATCGCCAAGTGTTCCATCAATTAACAAACCTTTTGGAAATCCTACGAATACTGAATTATAAGCTGAGCACTGCGAACCGCGCCTTATATGCATTGCCCTTTTGTAAAGATTTCCATCAGGAAGTGTTGCAGCTACTGTGAGCGGACCATAGATTGTGACATTACTGAAAATAGGTTTTGTGGTTGGGGTAAGTGACGAACCGTCGGCATCATTATCTGATTCAAATCCGTTTGATCCGGACTGGTCTGATACATCAGGGTCACGCAGGCTGAAGAGGAACTGGAGATTGCCTCTGAAGCCGTTGTCGGTATCAAACTCATCATCAAGACCGCGAAGAGCCACAAGGTATTTGCAGTTAACTGCTCCGCCAAACCATTCGTAAGAATCATCACCAGAGTAAGAGACCTGGATATGGTCGATCGTTGTTCCATTACCTACTGCATAGAGAGTAAGACCGTTAATTTCGCTGTTTGAAGTTGAAGTAAGCGGAATACCAGGGAATTCAATTCTGACATACTGAAGAATTCCGGAGTTGTCATTGTCATCGGTGCCTCCGTATTCGGATGCTATACCACCTTCAGCAATACCTACACCAGTTCCGTCATCGTGCTTGTTTGTGAGTGCATTTCCGCAAAGGACTATACCACCCCAGTCGCCACGCGCACGTTCTCCTTTTGCTTTGTCTGATGTGAATACAATCGGCTTTGTTGCTGTACCCTGAGCCATGATTTTTGAACCTCTTTCGATAATGAGAGTTCCTTTTGTACCGGATACTCCTTTAATGATTGTACCTGGTTCAATTGTAAGTTCGGCGTTGTTCTTTACATATACAAAACCTGAAAGCAAATACACTGCAGCTGAATACCATGTAGTGTTTTCAGTTATTTCGCCGGATACTGTAATGATCTGACCAGTAGCAGGAGTTACCAAAACGGAGCAGGTGGCCTTTAAAGTTGAATTCTCCTGTGAGGTTGCAGTAATAACCGCAGTTCCTAGTGAGACACCTGTTACCACACCGTTGGCAACTGTAGCAACAGCAGAATTGTCAGTTGTCCAGTCTAATTTTTTATTGTCTGCATCTGATGGGGTAATGAATGACGACAGTGTTACTGTGCCTCCTACCTGAATAGTTGCTGTGAGCTTGTCGAGTGTGACACCTTTCACGGGAACATCATCTTTCTTGCAGGAACTGATAAGTACCAGCATTGCAGCCAGTAGTCCCAGAAGTTGATTCATTTTGTGTGAAATACTTTTCATGTTAAATTGTTTTAAAATTTGATTTAGTGTTTTAGATTCTCATTATTTGCCCTTATATTAAAATTTATATGTAATCCCGGCGGTCAGATACCTGCCCGGGTTGTAAGATTTTGTTGTCTGGCTTCTGTTGAATTCCTTCAGTTGTGATTGGCCACTTCCGTTGAATTCAGCCATATCGACAGTGGTATTTATCTTCTGACTGAGAAGAACCTTTTCATTCAACAGATCCTTCAGTGAAATCTTGATCTCGAAATGATCTCCGACCTTTTTGCTTACTGCCACGTCAACAGAATTCCTGGGCATTTCATAGATATTTGGAATATCCTCCCAGCTATTGGGCGATGGACGGCCTACCGCTACAATCCTTTTCCCGATGATATTGTACATAGTCGTTACCATCAGTCCGTTCTTGTCATTGTAATAAAATAATCCCGCATTGATCATATATGGAGATTGACCCTGAAGGGGTCTGTCGCGATGAAGGTCACCTTCACTGAACTGAACTTTACTTCTGATAAACGCCGCATTCAGTATGAATGAAAAGTTCTCGGCTCCGGATATGAATCCGAGCGATTTCCTTACATCCGTTTCTATACCATAGCTGTAAGCTGATTTAACATTCTCAAAAGAGTACTGGGTCGGATTATTACCCATTATTATCATTTCGATAGGATCGCGGAAGTTCTTATAGAATAGACCGAAATTGAATGTTTCATTTGCACTGGGATAATTTTCAAACCGCAGATCGAAATTATGTATGTATGATTGTTTGATCGATGGATTACCATAGACTCCGGCATTCAGATCAAAATCAACAAAGTAGAATGGCGCCAGTTCCCTGAATTCCGGCCTGTTGACAGACATCCCGTATGCAAGACGCAAGGTATTGTTCTTATTCAGATTGATTGCGAGGTTGGCTGAAGGAAACAGGTTCAGTGTATCCTGATTGACCTTAACCGGGGTTGTAGTGCCCTGTTTATAGCTCGAAAGTGTTTGTTTGTTCTGCTCGAGCCGGAGACCCGTGTAAAGGCTTATATTCGTGGTAAACGGAATTTTAGCGGAGATATATCCCGCAACCTGGTGATTTGATGCATCGTAGGAATCTGATGCAGCCGTAAGTTCGCGAAGCCGGATGCCGGTTGTAAGATTGATATTTTCATCGACGAAGATCTGATCAACAGGCAGGGTTGTTCTGTCGAAAGTTGACTCGTTGCCGGCTTTTGAATACCCAAAGTTCCGTGCAGTGAAGGTTCTGTCCTTATTCTCAAAATACACGCCTGCCCTCAGTTCTGGTCTGAATCCTGAAGAAATGTCAAGCTGACGCACGAAATTCAATGCGAATGAATATACTTTCTCATTCAGTTTAAGCCACATCTGAGATTCTGACGATAAATCAGGGTTATCCCCGAATAGAAGATAATATTTTGTTGTGTCAGTTTCGTCTCTTATATATTTATAACGTTTGATATCTGGTTCGTTTTTATTTGAGAAGGAATATCCTGCAATCCACTCAACTTTTGTTTTGCCTTCCCCGAATGAATGCTCACCGGCAAGCTGACCGGAATAGATTGCCCTGTTGAGATATCTGAGCTCTGTGGCACGGATATATCTTCCATCATTATAGAATTCTCTTCCTGTCCTTTCAGTAACCCTGTTCAAACCGATCTGGTTAAACAGATTCCGAAACTCAATCTTTTGTCCGGACGCAGGGTACCATGTCCAGTTATGCACCAGTCCTAGCTTTACCGAGTTTGTATACTGGTTGTCTTTAAACTGGTCAACATAAGATGATTTATCATTTTTATAATCGTATATGGTATATGTATTGTTGAGTATCTCATCACGGTTATTGGTGTTGCCATAAGTAATAGCAGTTATATTGCCGAACGACTGGTTGCCAACTTTAAACCTGTGACTGAATCCAAAAGAGGCTCTTTGGTCGGGATGTGCTGTACCACTGGTGGGAGTCCATGTTTTATTAAGTTCCTGTCCGATCTCAGTTATTTTATTCTTGATCTCAGGATTCGAAGCGCTTTCATAAAGATTAAGATGAGAGGGCATATCTTTTGGCAGATCTCTGTAACCATTATCGAAACCAAGAATCTCAGTCCCGCTCTTCTGATAGCCTGACATCGCCTTGAATGTCGTCCCCTGGTTTAGGGAGGTGGAGTAATTTATAAAAGCAGAGTTTTTCTCCGGTAGATTGGTAGTGGTTATCTTGACGAATCCTCCGGAAAAATCAGCAGGAAGCTCAGGAGCCGGCGATTTAACAATTACCATATTCTCTATCATGGAGGCAGGGATGACATCAAATGAAAATGCTTTGGCGTCTGCTTCAGAACTTGGAGTAGCGGCATTGTTCAGCCAAACGGAATTATACCTCTGAGCGAGCCCCCGTACAATAATAAACCTGTCGTCTATAATGGTTGTTCCGGGTAGCCTTCTTATGACTTCAGAAGCATCCCTGTCCTGCGATCGAAGGATTTGCTGGCTTGATATCCCGATCGATACAAGAGGGCTCATTCTGGTGACATTGATCATCGAAACCTCGGTATTTGTCTTCCTGACACCTGTGACAGTGACCCCTGAAAGTGAAACAGTGCTTTCTGAAAGTTCCAGCGGCAGATTGGTTGTCTTACCGGATTCTACTTTTACATTGTCTATTACAACAGTATTATATGAGATATAAGACACCTTTACTTTATACCTGCCGGGCTTAAGGTTTGAAATAGTATAATGACCATACACATCGGCAGATGTTCCTGTTGTCGTTCCTTCAAGCATAATTGTTACTCCGGGAAGCGAGTTCTTGTTTGCTTTGTCGGTAACCATTCCTGATATGGAACCAGTCTGGCCTGACAGGTTCACAGACAGTACTATTGTATAAAACAAAAGAATTAATTGCTTAATAATGCGTTTGATTTTCATTTTAGCTTTGATGTTAGTTTGAACAATTAGTTTGCCGCTTCAAAATTCTTCCATTATTATTACGGGCGGGTTAAGCAGCCATTAAGAAATAGTTACAAAAAAATTACACGGTATTCCGTATACAACAGTCAGATTAATAGCATTATGCCAAAAAGATGCTGGCGTTATGTTACAAATTGACCCGATACAGGAAATGGCTGAGCCCGGTGTTATTTATATTATATCACTCCTCTGGTCAAATAGTGAATGTTTTGAATACATTTTTTATCTTGCGGGAGAGAATTAACCTGTTTCTTTTAGCCCATGTCCGGAAAATCCATCCAGGTTCTGTTGCTTTTCGCGATTTTGGATTATCAGAGTCTTGCACAGGTTATACTTTCACCGAATGTGGCGCTCAGGAGTCATGAAACATTAGCGATAACCAGTATCGAAATGAGCAGTGAAAGGACTGCAATCTATCTGACAATTGAGAATCGTATCTCCGGAGGCAATTTTTGTGCCGGCAGTAATATCTATATTTCACTTCCGGACGGATCAAGGAAGCAGATCAGTTCATCTGTAGGTATCCCGGTATGTCCCGATACCCACAGATTCAGTTCAATAGGAGAGAAGCTTGATTTTCTCCTGATATTCCCTCCGCTTGCACCTGGCACCGTTTCATTCAATCTTATTGAAGACTGCAAAGAAAACTGTTTCTCATTTTATGGTGTGATTACCGATAATGAGCTTAATCTGAAGCTTGATAAGGCTTTTGCCCAGGCTGAGAATAAAGAGCCTGCCGGTGCATTAGTCACTTTGATCCGGTTAGCAGACGAGTATGCGAATAAAAATCCCGGTGCAACTGGTTTATTATATCTTAATATTGTAAAGCTTTCGGAAATAACAGGGAACAAGGCGAAAGAGGCAGAATGGTATAGAAAACTGGTTTCATCCGGTTTGCCGGAGACTGGCCTGTATCTAGCGCATCTGAATTCTCAGGGAATAAAATTCTGATGAGCCAGTCTTGATTGAAAGATCTGATCCGCGTAAGGACATTATCGATCTGCAGTATCATGCTTTTAAGCAAATACTTAGCTGACCCAGTTATGGGGTCAAAGTGCTTATATTGTATCCTTTGAGAAAATGATGGCTTGATTGAGGAATAAAGTTAAGCGTGTTGAGTTGTTGAGGCGATACATTTAATTCTGTGGATATCACCCATGGTTTTAAAATGGATAATAACGCGGGTTTATTGAATTAAAAAAGGGTGTTCTCCCGAAACACCCTTTTTTATCACACCTTATATTATAATAGGAGAACTATTTCTTACCGAAGTGGAAATCCAGACCAACAGCAAATATCCAGGTTGCTTTTGTATAAGTTTCGATATATGGCTGTGATGCGATATCCGTATAGCTTCTCGTACCGTCTTTATAGAATGTGTAATGCCCGCCAAGATTAAGATCGATCATGGGCGAGATCCGGTATCCGAAGCCTGCTCCGAATGAGTTGGTGTTTGTGCTGTATGACTGATCGGTCTGGTAGTAAACATTGACTCCGGGGATGGTATGTGTCCATCCGGCGCTTACTCTCAGTTTTTCAGTAAGGCTATACTGCATTCCCAGACCATACTCAATAAAATTCTTGTCAATCATATCGACATTTGCCGATTCGCTGCCATCATAGTCAATTGCTTTATCGAAATAAGTAGTATAGTCGGCCTCGATCATAAGTTTACCGAATGGTCTGTAGTTTACCCCGATCGCGAGCATAGCAGGCATATCAGCAATAACTTTGGTACCATCAACAAAAATACCTCCACCCATATTTGGGGCAACTTTTGTAGTTAGTCTGAGTTTGGTCTTGAATTCATATCTGACTGCAATATCAAGTTTGTCAGAAGGGGAGATGTTGGCACTTACAATTGGTGTGATACCGGTGCCTGATTCTTCGGCATCGACATTCTTATCGGCAGTCGCGGCAGCATTTACTCCCATTGCAACTGCATTTCCTGCATATGTTGAGGACGCCCCTGAGAAGAAAGCCTGTGTTTGTGCCAAAGTCATACCTGCAGGATTGCCTCCGAGAGCTGTGATTGTCCCCTGGAGTGTTGCTACCTGAGTAGGAGTAAGACCTACCAGATCTCCGTTTTCAAGAGGAACATCACCACCTCCACCTGTTATAATAGGTTGTAATGAAGTTGCAGTTGAAGCCAGTGATGTTGATACCCCATTAAGATATGTCTGCCCGTCGGTGAAGAACTGGGTTGCAAGGTTCATTGAACCGTTATACGCTGCCCCAAATGCAGGATAATTAGGATTTATCATGATATTCTTTAGAAATCCCTTATAAGTGTTTTTTGCGGAGATAAACCGTACTCCAGCAGCTACTGACAGCATGTCGCTGATCTTATACCCAACATTAGCCTGATAACCGAAGTAAACTGATGAGCCTTTAAAATAAATATCAGCAGAGTATTGTGTGGTCGAAATACCCTGTGATGAAAGTGCAGGCACGATATCAGCTATCTGTTCCTCGAATGAAGGCAAACCATTCTTATACTCGGCACCACCACCTCCTCCTACTGGATTAAAGCCAGCGGAGAATGAGAATCTGCCGGTATTGTAAGCCAGGTAAATTCCAGGAAATACAGGCGCATTAATTGTGCCTTTAAATTCCTTTGGATGACCTGTCAGAAACTGATTTTCACTGATAGCACTTCTTTTCTGCCCTATACTCTGATTATTAAGGGAGAGGAAAAAACCATCTCCAAGCTTTGTGAGTCCGGCAGGATTATAAAATACTGCATCAATGTCAGTTGAAGCGTTACGGTTCTGCAATCTGGTGAACATGGCACTCTGATTTGAGTTTGTCACCAGACCACCGGCGATCAGATTACCGGCTATAAGCACGGCAAATGAAAAGACCAAAAATTTTCTCATGGGTTAAAAATTAATAGATTACTGCAGATAGCTCTGTGAAAGACAGATGCTCCCTGCTTACAGGTTAGAATTATGCTGAATTGGTTGGTTTGGTTCAACGTCTGTCTATAAAAATCCTGTCAAAAGTAGAAAAATATTCGACTATTCCAAATATTCGGAAAATCGATCTTGAAAATTAGTTAATTATGTGAATATTTTTAGACCGGTCGAAAAATTTCTGCCATTAAAACCTGCAGGATTATGAACCTGAAAAAGGCTCTGAGAAGAAATCTCAGAGTGAATTTTTAAGCCACTCATTCTTTTAATAAGTCACTTAAAGATTTTTGTGAGCCTGGATTATTAATCGGATAAAGATGATTTGTCAACTGATAAACCACAGTCGGGGACCAACGATAATCCTTGAAGTCATAGTATTGCGGGTATGCGTATCAGAAAATTGAGTTATTGCTTCTATAGCTTACATTACCGGATGTAATGTGTTTATTATAAGAGCGTAATAAATTTATTTAATCACTGCATATTCCATAAAAAGGAATCCTGCCTGATCCTTAATATAAAAATCAATGTTTCCTGAATTTGAAACCTTTTGTGTAAAACTTTCACTGTTTTCAAGATTCTTAAAGGTCACTGTTTTACCTGCGAGAAATTTAAGCTGAACAGATTTGTTGCTATTTATATTGTGCAATTCCCTGAAAAGTAAAATATAATTATTCCCTTTTTCATCATCATTGATCATCTGGAATCCTGACCAGCTTTGATTATCAGGCTTATCTCCAACAGGGAAGGTGTAACAATTAAAAATGGCTTCACGATGCTTTTTATAAAGTGCAATAAAGTTTTTCAATTCTTCCTGCCCCTGCGGATCGAGGTATCGCGCACTTTGAAAAAAACATGGGACAAATGGCACTCCCATCGCGAAACAGTAGGAATGACTGTGCAGAGGAGCATCACTTCGTTCCGGATTTGTACGCTTCGGATTTTGTAACATCACCTGAAGCTTGTTGCTGTTGAAGTATTTAGTCATTAACCAGTGTTGTCTCAGCACCTGGTATGGTACCATTGTTAAATGTGCCGGTAAGCTCTCCTGAATATTCTGAAAATAAATACTCCCGTATTCTTTACAAAAATACCACCCGTACCTTGGGTCATCATATTCCGGACATAATGTGAATTGCGTATTCATCCAGGAGTGTTTCAAGACTTCCCGGTATTTTTTTACCCTGTTTTCGTAATCATTACGATTGGCGAGATGGTCAAAATCAGCTTTCCAGGAAATAAACCCTAATTCGTCAAGGTTTTTTTCCATTTCTTCGGCTGTTGATAGCTGAGCTGTTACCCAGAGTCCAAAACGAAGTCCATATTTATCAGCTTCCGCTTTAATATCCTTCCATCCGTTTTTATATTTTGGTGAAAAGTCCCTGGCTTCACTTGAACCGCCGCCTTTTTGCCAGCCGTCGTCTATCTGCATAACATCAATACCAAGTTTTGCAAGGGCCGGGATCTCTTTCATCAAAAAATCTTTTTCGGTAAACTGGGCTCCTCCCGGATTGGCAGGGCCCCACGTATTGCTTAGTATAAACATATCCCTCTTTGGGAAAGCGGGGTAGCGGGCTCTGTCAAATTGTTTTAAAGCCAATTGCATTCCATCATTCCCTTCGGTCCAGGCAATGGTCCATGTTGCCCAGCATTCACGAAACCTGTCGGTCAAAATCTCTTCAGGAGTCAGTCCCCAGCCGGTAACTGCCAGACCATACGGACCAGAATAAAAACTTCCGGTATTATGTGCCTGCTGATTCACGCATTTGGGAGATTCTTTTACCACACAAATACCGTCGTTTCCATTGTTGTATTCAACACTAAGTCCGCTGGCCCAGTCGTTGTCTTCGGTAAGAAACAGAGGGTAACCTGTGACCACGCGTTCTTCCAGCATATCCCTGCTCTGATCGTGTCTTCCACCCGGATTGTTGTAATAGCCCCAATAACGGCGCTGGTTTTCTGTACGAAAATCCAGGGGCAGATACTCGCACCTCGCGCCAGGAACAGCCAGCTTGTAACCGCAATCAATCTTTTCTCCCTCTTTATCCGGCAAGCCTTCGGGCATAAATCCCTTAACTGCCTTTACTCTCAATTGTGTTCTTATCCCAGGCGAATTCCCGTATGCCCATATCACATGCTGCAATATTAATCGTGATCCTGGGTAAGATATGGTGGTGATCACCTGCAGATGAAGGTTAGTGAAACCATCATCATCATTTTCATTGACTGATATTGCAACAAATTCAGCCTTGCTAGTATCAACTATCGCCCCCGGCAGATCCCAGTCACATATGTTGTTTCTGTCAGGACATGCGTATTCTTTACCTGTTTGCTGGTTTTTTATGCTTATAGTTACTAATCCCTTTCCTGTCCATTGCCAGGTACGTTCTATCTTTCCGTTTGATACTGTAATGTGGTTTTTCTTCAGGAGGACTCTTACATCTTTAAAAACGAATAGGGTATCCTTAAAGACCTCAGGTAAAGTGCGAAATACATCATTATTCTTTCCTGTACTATTTAATTGCATATCTGCCTCTGAGCAAAAAAAATCCCTGCAGCCCTTCTTATTCTCCAGTGATCTATATTCCTTTGCTTCAATAACTGTGTGGCAAACACAAAAAATCAATACACTGAATAGAAATTCCTTCAATTTCATTGTTATAATTTATGTTAAGAACCCAACGCGCATTTCCATATCCACCAGTTACCAGCTACTGGTAATAATGAATTATAAAACCAATCTAAGACACCACGCGTAATCAATTTCATCTTATTAGTAAAAATACTTATATTCAACTTGTTATAACTTTTATCTTTTATCTTTTATCTTTTAACTTTTATCTTTTATCTTTTATCTGCTCCTGTCCTTTATTCCGGTTTAAACAAGGTGCATTCCGGAACGCGGTTTCTGCAATATTCTGCAATATTCTGCATGGTCCGGAATACAGCAATGAAATCGGATACCTGACCTGAAGGCTTGAAATATTATTCAGCCTTCAGTAATTGAAAGTCTTCCATGAGACCATAATCAAACATTTTATAATCTTTTCCGGCAGGATAATTCTCAACGTCTCTCCATATCCATGGTGAGACGAATCCTGGTTCGGGATTTTTATGATGCGGTCCGAGAAGATTCCGCAGGCTGCCGATGACTTTAACTTCTATTTTATTGTTTCCTTGTTTGATCAGGGCGGAGACATCTGTTTTGTATGGAGGGAAGGCAATCACAGTTGCAGGCTGACCATTGACGGTAACCTCGGCTACCGTTCCATTCCACCTGCCAAGTGCGACTTTCCATTTACCTTCGGGTTTTTCCACGTTAAATTCCCTGGTATAGGTAATCCCCAAGGAATAGAATGGCAATCCCTGATCTTTCCAGCTTCCCGGGATAAGCGATTTTTCCGGAGAAGTGATCTCAAATCCTTTTGCTGCAGGTTTAACGGAGAAGGACCCTAAAATATATACCGGTTCTATCTCAGCATTAATCTTCATGGGAGCCGCGTTCAGTTGGATAGTATTATCTCCTTGTTTTACGAGAGAACCGATCCCGAATACCCCGAATGACCGGTCAAGCCACCATTTTCCATCCTCTGATTTAACATCTTTCCCGTTGACTCTGACTTTCCAGATCCAGGGTCTTTCAACTACTGCTCTGATAGTAGCCGGATCGATATTTCCTCTGACAGTGAAATGATAGATTGCAGTGAATCCGGTATTGATTCCGAATGTATCGCGATCTATTGTATTTGTTCGGAACTGAACGGAGGTGTTCCATGGATTCCCGTTCCTGAAGCCATAATATTTGAATACTTTGTCAGCCGCAATATAGTTGTTCAGGTCCCTGAACACTTCACCCCCTAGCTGAAGATCACAGAAATCGATCATCAGAGCATTATCCTGGTCCATTGTGACTGTCATTGGCGATGACGAAGCAACAGGTGCCGGATTACTGAATGGTTCGGCCAGGGGCAGGCTTGATTTTTCCTTTTCAGGTATAAAAAGCAGCAGGCTTCCGGCAGGTGGCAGTGAGAAGGAGCAGCTGATTTTTTTGTTGGAAACATTACCAGGATATCCCTGAAGTTCGCCTGTAAGTGTATTCAGTTCGACAGCATCGGATCCGTCGGCGCTGAAAGATCCAGCCACCGGGGATTCAATGCTTGAATTGACCAGGAATACCAGCTGTCCGTCGGCCAGTATCCTTCTGTGATGATAGAGTGCTCCCCCTGATACATTTTGGAAACTGATTCCGGGGGAAGACAGAAGGTGCAATATCTCATCTTTCGAAAGGTTTTCAGCGCTGATCAGGTTCCTGGAACTATTACTGAACAGCTTATTTGTCCGGTCGTCGCGCGTGCCGTTAATGAGAGAAGGTTTTGACATAGTTATTATTGTACCTCCGGAAGAAATAAATTTTTCAAGAAGGGTGAACGTTGCAGCGTTTAAGTTTTCCATCATTGGAGGAATAACTACTCTTGAATAACAAGCTTTTCCTACCTTCAGTTTCCCTTCTGAAACACTCCCGAGTGTCTTGAGTATCTCTTCCGATCCAAGGTCGTACTCTACCTGGCTCTTCTCGAGCCCGGTAATGAATGACTGGAAAGACTGTCCTGTTTCATGTGTTTTAGGATCAGGTTTGACATATGAGTCATAGAGCCAGGCCGAAGTGGTTGGTTCAAGAATGAGGATATCATTTTTCTGACTGCCTGAGGATAAGGCCAGTGAAAGCCTCGCGAAGTGATCGTTTATATATTTATAGTCCTGCCACCATGGTTCATGGTAGTCAAATGATGGAGGGTAATCATATTTCCTGGCCCCGGCCATGGTAAAAAATGTAAGGTGCTGGTTCATCAGGTTTACTCCGAGTGCATATTCCCAATCTCCGTTTCTTTTCATGTCTGTGAATGTCAGGTCCCAGCCCGAACCTCCGTATGTTTCACTGAGTTTTCGCTGGCGGCCTGCCTGGTTGGCAGCGCTGGCAAGTTCCTTTACTGATCTGACATTTCCGAACTGTGCACCTGTGGAGGTGTCATTGAATTGATTGAAGAGCATGTCAATAGCTGGTACCTGATGATATGCATACATGGCCATATTATCCCCACCCAGTTTCATATTTGGCCATTCGTGTTCCCAGTAATGTCCGGTAAATTTCATTCCATGAGCCTCGCACCAAGTGTTCCATGGTTTCGACCATCGTTCAATGAAGAGGTTCAGCAGAGTTTGGGTGTAATTATGTCTGATCTTCTTCCAGTCGCCGGTTTCTTCAACAAGAGAAGGCAGGCAAGGACGAAGGTCATATCCCCAGTCCCTTTTAAACGAATCGAACAGATCAGGAGTCCAGCGTATTCCCCCGGGAGATTCAATCTGCGGTTCATCCGTGAAAGTTCCTGGAACAGTTGTTCCCATATCGGCTCCCAGGTTCTTAATGTAACCTGTCATTGTTCTGTCGATGAATTTTTCAGTTACTCCTTTTACCAGAAGATCAACATACGAGAATCCTCCGTACCAGTCTGACTTGGCATTATAGGTTTTGTTAAAAAGCAGATACTTCCCTTTCTTTCCTTTCTCCGAAGCCAACGATGCTGTTATATCCTTAAATGCACCATTGTCCTCCTTGAGGCAGATGAAGTATTTGTCAGCACTGTCGGGCAGGGTTTCTGTTCTTGTCATTTCAAGTCCTTGTCCCTGGTTATATGATTCAGGCATTTCGTCAGGTACATGCCCGCCTGCAAATCCGCTTGGGTATGAGTTTTCGTCATAGATCCAGACCAACATTCCAAGTTCTTTGCCTTTGTCGACAGCATATTTATAGAGATCGAACCAGTTCTGGGAAAGGTATTCTGTGGCAAGGCCGGGGCGTGGATGAATGATAACCTGCGAAGAACCTGCCTTTTTGAAACCTTCCATGAATTTATCGATCTCAGGTTTGGTTATTTCAGCATTCCAGACAAAAAACGGCGCTGTCGTGTATTCGGCAGGAGGCTGGGCAAATTGACCCACCAGCGTTTTGAAATCGGGGACTTTAATGACACTCTGCTTCTCTTTCTGGCAGGAGCTGAATAACATAGCCAGTATCATAGCGATTGTGATGGCTGTAGTCTGACTTTTACCTTTTGTTCTCATATCGGCTTTGATTGATTTGGGAAATTATTTATGGTGATAATATACAGAGTTATAAGATATTCAATTGACAGGCTCGGCAATGTATCAGAATCCGTTTTTTTCAAAATCGTCAGGATCAACCCATCCGGCGCTGTTTTTTGTCAGCTCTCCATTAGTGAATCGCTCATAAAAACCTCTCACCGATTCGTCTGAATATTTGAAATTATCGAAAAAATCAACTTCCCCATAGGCTCTGGGATCATCCTGGTCGAGCAGTTCCAGATATAGCTGATCATGGAATTTTCGTTTGACTGTATTGTATGCAGGATCGACCGCAAGGTTTTTTAGACATCCGGGATCCTCTGAAAGGGAATAAAGTTCCTCATCTTTTCTTTTCCCGAAACATAATTTCCAGTAATCTGCAGATGAGCCTGTCCTTCTCATATTTAGTATAAATGATTTTGTCGGGCTGCCGTCACTGTCAAGATAGCCAGTTTCAGGATTACCTGAAGGCCATCGTTCCGGATTGTAATTGGAAAGGAAGAGAAAGCCGTCTTCTACTATTCCTCTCACCGGATACCCGTAATCATGCGGTCTTCCAACATCATTGCGCTCTCTTCCAATCAGTACATGATTCCTTTCCCTGTTGAGGTAACCGTTTCTTGAACTTCTGAAAATATCTGCGAAACTATGTCCTGTTATTTTCTTCATCCCTGAGATGGATTCATTGATACCGGCCACATCAAGGATAGTCGGGGCAAAATCAATAAAGTTTATAAAATCTGACACTGTTCTGCCTGGATTTCTGATCCCTTTTCCCCACATTATGGCCAGTGGAATATGATTGGAGAATTCGAATGCCTGGCCTTTAGCTCTGGGGAAGGGCATCCCGTTATCAGATGTTACTATTATGATGGTATTCCCGAGCTCGCCTTTTTTTTCAAGTAGTTCAAGCATTCTTGCAAGCTGCCCGTCGAAGTATTCTATCTCAAAGGCATAATCGAGAAGATCACTCCTTACAATCGGATCATCAGGCAGGAATGCAGGTACAGCTTTAATATCCTTAATCTGTTTACCTCCTTTACTTATTCCTGATCCGGGCTCGTATTTCCTGTGTGGTTCAGATGAGCCGAACCAGAAGCAGAATGGCTCATCATCTTTTTTGGATTTCAGGAAATCATCAAAGTTGCCGGCATAATCATCAGATGATATTCCGGAGGTCGGAGGTTGTGTTGTTTTTGAATCATAAGCTTTTCCGGTGAGCTCTCTCGGATTTCCAAGACTGTCAGTTGCTATTCCGGGAGCCCATCCTTTTCCAGTGAAGCCTGTCTTATACCCGTTTTTTCCCAGAATCTCGATAAAGCCTGTGAATTTTGCTGGAAAGAATGGCGAATGATTGCAGGCTTCTTCGAGTTGCCAGCTGTTTCTGCCTGTAAGAAAGCAGGCTCTTGAAGGAGAGCATTTGGCATTTGGTGTATAGGCATTATTAAACAGGATCCCGTTTTTCGCGACCCTGTCGAATGCAGGTGTTTTGATCCATGAGGTACCATATGCACCCATATGGGGAAAAGAAATATCGTCACCCATGGCAATGAGGATATTAGGCCTTTTCGCTGTCAGTTCGTTCCTGGACGTGTTTGTGCACCCCGTAATCAGCCACGGGGTGAGCAATATCACCACTTTCAGAATGTAAGGTCTCATATTGATAACCTGAAATTTATAAACATAAAATTATCAATTTTTGTGTCAGGAGCAAGGTAAAAAAAGGTATAGATTTTAAATCTTTGGTTATTATCATCCTGACAAGGAACCGATAACACTCAGCCGGATAGTTAATCATTCCGGCAAAAGAAACCTCATTGATGTGTCACAACAATTTCAGCACTTGTTCTATTTCAGATGGATAATTATATATATTAGTTCATAGGGTCTCTTTTATCCTGATATTTCTGAATGCTACGATGTTCCCATGATCCTGGAGAAGAATATGGCCTTCAGTATTTTCACCAAATCCTGGTATGTTTTTAAATTTGCTGTCTGCCACGAGTTTTTTCCATTCCGGTGTCCCTCTGTCGTATTCTACCGTGACTTCTCCGTTCAGGAAGTGTTTTACATGGCTTCCGTTAACAATAATTAACGCTGAGTTCCATTTCTCTGGTCCGTGGTCTTTTTTCGGTTTCGGGGCTATGAGATCGTACAGGCCTGCAAGCGTTCTGTTACCCGCGATGCCTGCTTTAGCATCAGGATGATTCTTATCGTCAAGTATCTGGTATTCGCACCCTATGGAAGCAAACTGGCCGTTATCCCTGTCGATATCAATGAAGTATTTTATTCCGCTGTTTGCTCCCTGGGTGTATTTGAATTCAATATAAAGCTCAAAATTCCGGAATTTCTCAGCAGAGACGATATCTCCGCTGCGTCCGTTAGTTTTGGTAGCAGGACTGACAATCAGGCAACCGTCTTTAATGGTCCAGCCGTCTGGAGGGAATTGTCTGGTTTTTGCATTCATCCATCCGTTGGTTGTCTTCCCGTCAAACAACAATTTCCATCCGTCTTTGATTTCTTTATCGGAGAGGGAGTTGGCGGGTGTCGTATGCTGATCTGAGATAAGTCCTCCGGAGTTTGATAACCCTGTTGCACAAAGAAACAAGGCAAATAGAATAAGTATCTTCATAATAGTATAATATGACTTATAAGATAGTTATTTCCTAAAACATAAATATACAATTATTTGAACATAGTTCAGGATGATTGAATTTCACGGAGTATTTTCAAATGAAGCTTCTCTTGTTGGGAGATTATATCCGGACGCGATATCAAATTAAATTCATATTTTTAATCTTGGAATTTTGATTCAAATTATATGCTGATGGAATACCGTAAAGTTTTGTTTAAAGCGATGTTGATCTTGTTGCTGGTTCTTCAGCTAGTTGATATTTCATCCTGTGGAAACCGTAATAAGGAAAATACACCAGTCAGGTCAAATTCAGTACCGGTTCTGACGAATCCTAAAGCCAATAAAATTCCGAAGGACAATCAGCATAAGATTATTGAGGATTCTGTTAAAAAAGTTCTGGCCGAAAAAAAAACTTTTGAAGAGCGATTGACTGATTCATTACTCGCTGTTGGACAGGATGCTGGTAATAATACAAACTGCTTCACGCGATATCATATAATTGCAGGGAGTTTTTCTGCTAAAATCAATGCGCGAGGGTTCGCTGCCAAATTTTCTTCCAAGGGTTTTAAACCTGAAATTATCTATGATGAATCCAAGGCAGGTTCATATATGGTTTCTGTCAGGTCGTTTAAGACATATGACGATGCTTCAGTTTTTCTGGAAAAGTTCAAGTCCAATATTGATCCTAAGGCCTGGATCTATGCTTCAAAATGAGTAACATTATTCACTTTATTATTAAAATAAAATGATTTAAATATATGAAATACAATGTTCTAAAGAAAATAGGTTTTTCTTGTTTTTTTACACTAATCTGTTTGAACATTCTTGGACAAAAATATTTTGACAAGATTGAAATTCTCCCCGTCCCTGTTATGTTCAAAGAAGGCGGTCGACCGGTTCAACAGGTAGTCGTTTTCTGCAATACGAAGAAAAATGGCAAAATTTCCGTTTCCGGGAATGGCAGAGTTGTTCTTAATGCAGATCTTAAAGAAGGAGAAAACCGGTTCCTTATCAATGTTCCTGCGGTTACAAAACCGGTAAAATCAACTTTTAAGGTAAAAGTTGATGATGCGCCTGCTATAGAATATGCCGTTACTGTCACACCTCCAAAAAAATGGACAGTATATTTTGTAGAACACTCTCATACGGATATCGGCTATACAAGACCACAGTCTGAGATCCTTGCTGAACATATGCGTTATATAGACTATGCCCTCGACTACTGCGACCAGACTGATAATCTTCCTGACGATGCTAAGTTCCGCTGGACATGCGAATCAGCATGGGTGACTCGTGAATACCTCCGGTCAAGGCCTTCTTCGCAGATTGAAAGGCTGAAAAAGAGAATTGCCGAAGGCCGTATCGAAGTTGCCGGGATGTACTGCAACATGGCAGAGATATCTGACGAGAATGTAATGTATGATTTTCTGCAGCCTTTAAAAGAATTCGGCAAACAGGGCATTTCTGTCAGAACCGCGATGCAGAACGATGTGAATGGTATTGCCTGGTGCATGCCTGATTATTTTAAGAACACCGGTGTAAAATATCTGATAATGGGCATCAATGAAACCCGGTCAGTCCTGCCGTTCGACAAACCGACGGTATTCTGGTGGGAAGCTCCCTCCGGAGCCAGATTACTGGCTTTCCGTGCCGATCATTACATGACAGGTAACTTCTACGGTCTGGAGACCAAGGCAATCAAGGCTGAGAATATGCTGGGCCATCTTGCGGAAATTGATAACAAAGGTTATCCGTTCGATCGTATCGGGATACAGTTCTCAGGGTATTTTACAGATAATGCACCTCCTTCAACGGCTGCATGTGAACTGGTCAGAAAATGGAATGAAAAATACGAATGTCCGAAGCTTAGGCTCGCTGTTGCAGGTGAGTTCCCTGAATACATTGAGAAGCACTATGCTGACAAATTACCTGTTTGCCGTAATGCCTGGCTCGACTGGTGGACTGATGGCTATGGTTCAACATCGAGGGAAACAGCTGAGGTCCGGAAAAACCAGAATAGCCTGCAGGTTGATCAGGGATTGTTTGCCATGGTCAGGATGATGGGAGGGGAACTCAGCTCCAGCCTTGAATCAGATATGGATCATATCAGCGAGAATGAGATCTTTTTTGATGAACACACATGCGGCGCAGCCGAATCGATAGAGCTTCCTTATTCCGAAAATTCAACCAAGCAGTGGCTTCAGAAAGGAGCCTATGCCTGGGAAGCGGTCAAAAAGACAACACTACTCAGTGAAGAAGCGATGGCAAGGTTCCAGCCTTTCCTGAAAAAAGCCGGATTCCCGGTTATATACGTCGTCAATTCCATGGGCTGGAAAAGATTGGGACATGTAAAACTATTTATCGATTATGAGGTTTTACCTGTTAACACAAAGTCGAAGATTATTGATCTTACATCCAATAAAGAGATACCGGCACAGTTGCTTACAAGGCGATCTGAAGGTGCATACTGGGTCCTCGAGGTGGATGATATCCCGGCAATGGGATTTAAAGCCTTGAAAATAGAGATTTCCGGAGAAGAAATAGCTCAGAAGCCGAAACCAAATACCCAGACTCTTGAAAACAAATTCTATAAACTCACAATCAATAAATCTACCGGCGCGGTCAGCAGCCTTTTCGATAAAGATCTGAATCAGGAACTGGTTGATGGTACGAATCAATACAACATCGGACAGATGGTTCATGAGACATCCGAAAAAAGAGATCTGCCTCCGTTCACAAGAACTTCCGTAAGCAATGTTAAGGTGGAAGCAGGTATTGACGGACCGGTATGGGAAAGTATTTTGATCTCAGCAGATATTAAAGGTTGTGAGGCAGGCGCCGTGAATGAGCCAAAAGGCATCGGACTGGAGATAAGGCTTTACAGAAATGTCAAGAAGGTGGAGTTCCGGTATACAGCGAGGAAGCTTATAATAACCGATCCGGAAGCGCTGTATGTTGCGTTCCCGTTCTCAATGCCTGATTCACGGATAGTTTTCGAAACAATAGGGGGCATTCTTTCTCAGGGTCAGCAACTGCCCGGATCATCAGCAGACTGGAACACCGCACAGAATTTTGTTTCTGTCAGAGGAAAGAAGGGACAAATTGTACTGGTCAGCAACGAGGCGCCACTCTGGCAATTCAGCGATTTCAATATGGCTAAATGGGAAAGAAATCCGAAACCCGGAAAAACATGGCTCTATTCATACGTGATGAACAATTATTGGATGACTAATTTCAGAGCTTTCCAGGAAGGAGCTTTCAGCTGGAGCTATCAGCTTACATCATCAACTGATACAAGCAATACTTTTGCAACCAGATATGCCTGGAATGAGAGGAATCCTTTCCCATCGCGTACATTTCCTGCAGGTACCGGAGAACTGAAAACAACCATGCTTGAGACACTGAAAATAACAGGATCTGAAAATGCCATGCTGGTGAACAGCAGGCCTGCTTTCAATAGTAAGGGGGCTATATTGCTGCATTTCCGGGAACTTGATGGCAGGAATGCAGAACTTGTATTGACTTCAGTTGTCCCTGGCAGAGCGATAAAACGTATTGTGGAGGTCAATGCTGTCGGCAGGGAAACAGGATTACCAATGCAAAACATCCGGTTAAATCCGTACGAGGTTAAATTTGTCGAAGTTGATTTCTAGCTTCGGTACACCAGGGAGACGATATAAGTCATTCATTAGCCACTACAGTTGAAATTTAAAAAATCATTTCGACACTCATTTCCAATAGTGAACAAAGAAGATAAAAAAAATATAACTTCATGCTCGTATTAAATCAGCAAATCAAGTTATGACATCACGTGAACGAATACTCTCGGCTATAAACCATAAACAACCGGATAAAGTTCCTGTTGATATTGGCGCAACACCCAGCTCAGGTATTTCTATGGTTGCCTACCAGAACCTGGTTAAACACCTGGGAATCAGAAATCAGAAGAACAAAGTTTATGATGTGATCCAGGAGGTCACCCAGCCTGAACAGGAGATACTGGATCTTCTGGGAGTGGATGTTGTGGATGTGGGAAGGTTTTTTAATACGGCAGAGGATTACTGGCACGAACTTGAGCTGATTAGTGGCTATCCTGCTCTCTATCCGAAGTGGTTCAACCCTGTCAGGCAACCCGACGGCGTATGGCTAGCTCCTGGTAAGACAGGTGAATATATTGGAAAAATGCCGGTAGGAGCAACATTTTTTGATCAGCTTATATTCCCGTATATCAATGGTTTTCCATCCGATTACAACGATCTCAGTCATCATATGTCAAGGGTAATCTGGGGTGGTTTCGGATTTACTCCATTCGACTGGCTCGATCATCCCGATTTCTGGAAAATGCTCCGGGATACTATCCTGAAGGAAAGAGCGGCATCGGATAAAGCCTTTCTGATAGGGATTGGCTGTAATCTTTTTGAGTGGGGAACTTTCCTGAGAAGGATAGATAATTTCCTCATGGACCTTTATCTGGATCCTGTAAATACTCACAAACTCCTTGATAAGCTACTGAGCGGTCACATGGAATTTCTTGCCAGGATATGTGACACTGTCGGAGATATTGTTGACATAATAAAGTTCGGAGATGATCTTGGAACCAATATGGGACCATTCATGCCACTGGAAATATATGAGGAATTTTTTGGACCAAGACACAAGATGATGTGTGATTATGTCAAGGCTCATACACCGGCCCATACCATGCTGCATGTCTGCGGAGGGATCTATGAGCTGATACCAGGTTTGATCAATGCAGGTTTTGATATCATCAATCCTGTTCAGATCAATGCAGTTAATATGGAACCGGAAAAATTGAAGAAGGAGTTTGGAAAAGACGTCACCTTCTGGGGAGGAGGATGCAACACACAAAGTATTCTGAATATGGCAACACCTGATCAGGTTAAGGACCATGTGAGGAAGAACATTGAAACCTTCAGCAGGGATGGTGGTTTTGTTTTTACTACAGTGCACAACATCCTGCCGGATGTACCCCCGCAGAATATCTTGGCCATGTTTGAAGCAGTTGATGAATTCAGAAAATAAGAATTGAATAGATAGATGATTTTAAAACAAAACATATGAAAAAGATATTGGTTCTGTTTTTCGCGATCATGATTGCATCAGCCGGTTATGGTCAGAAACATAAGCATACTAATGCCATGGACACCATCCAGGTTATTGGTCATGCGCACATGGATATGAACTGGCTTTGGACAACTTCTGAGACAATGCAGATGTGTAATGATAACCTGAGACAGACAGTGGCTTTTATGAAGGAATTTCCCGATTTTACCATGCTTCAGAGCCAGGCTGCCATTTATAACTTCGTAGAAACTATTGATCCTCCTCTTTTTGAAGAAGTAAAGAAGTATGTAAAAGAGGGTAGGCTCGAACTGGCTGGTGGAATGTGGACGGAAGGGGATATGAATATGTCATCAGGGGAGGCAATTTCACGGTCATTTCTGCTGGGTCAGAGATATTTTCTCAGCCGCTTCGGCAAAATGGCAAGAATCGGCTGGCTCCCTGATAATTTCGGCCATATTTCCCAGATGCCGCAGATACTGAAACTTGCCGGCTGCGATTTCTTCTATTTCCATCGATGCAAACCATATTTAGGTACTTTCTGGTGGGTGGCGCCTGATTCTTCAAAAGTATTATGCTATGCCAACGATACTTATAACGGAGCAATAACAAATGATCTTAAGAAGGATGTCGACAGGTTTTCTCCCGGGACAAGAAGAATACTCCAGATCACAGGGGTTGGGGATCATGGAGGCGGACCGACCAGGGATAATATAAATATGATCCATCAGCTTGATAAAACACCGGGTTTTGCATCAGTAAAGTTCACGACTGCAGGCGACTTTTTCAATAAATCACTTGGCGAGATGAAAGGCAGACCCACTCACCGCGGTGAGATGCAATTCATTTTTGAAGGTTGTTATACAAATGTGGCTGATATCAAAGCAGGTAACCGGAACAGTGAGAATCTGCTGTATGCCGGTGAATTCCTTAATACAATGAGATGGCTCAGCGGCGACAATTATCCTGCTGATGCTTTCCGGGAACTGTGGTATACTGTTAATTTCAATGAGTTTCATGATATTTTGCCAGGTTCTGCAATAAATGAGGCTAATAAGGAGGCCATTGCCCGATATGGAGAAGTGATAAGGAAATCGACCGATCTCCGGAACAGCGGATTCAGGAAAATGGCCGATGAGGTCAGTTTCAGGTCAGGACAGGGACAACCTGTGGTTGCATTTAATATGCAGCCAGGGTCAAAAAAGGCCATCGTTGATGCAATGGTCTATTCGAATGAAGAACCGCAAACAGCAAAACTAGCCTCATGGGGCGATTTTTACGATTCCAAATACGTGAAACCAATTGACAAGGGTCAGGGAAATGTTGCAACCGTACTTGTCAGAGACGGAGCCGGCAATACATTTCCTGCCCAGATCGTCTGGGGAAAATCAACACCTCCGGGTTTTACTTCAAAGGTCGAATTTGTAGTAGATAATATGCCTGCCGGAGGATATAAAACATTTTATGTGGATGTTGCAAAACCAGGGGAGTATAATCAACCGATACCTTTCAATGGCAACACTTTTGAGACAGATTATTTCACTATAAAGTTCGATATGAAGAATGGAGGAATTACAAGTCTCAAAGATAAACGGACCGGGAAGGAATATGTCAGGGAAGGAGGCAGGCTTAATACGCTGAGGATCTCATTGGAGGACAGAAAAGGAGGGATGAAATCGTGGGTCATAAACAAGTTCGTTGGACAGGAGGATGTCTCGAATGTCAACAGTGTGAAGCTGGTGGAGAACGGTCCTGTACGTGCATGTGTTGAAACTGTCCGATCATGGGGAAAATCAAGATTCGTTGAGCGGGCATATATTTACCGTTCCTATCCAAGGATCGATTATGACATGGAAGTACACTGGCTCGAGACTGGCAGCGATACTACAGATTCACCTATGCTAAGGGCGGTATTTCCACTGGCTCTCGAAAATCCAAGGTTTTATTCACAGGTTCCATTCAATGTTGTTGAGAGACCGGTTGACGGAAAGCTAAATGACAGGGATGCTCCATCCTATCAGCAACATTCGGGAGCATATGGAATTCCTGGAGAAGATGCAGACGGTCTGGAAGTTCCGGCCCAGAAATGGTCTGATGTAAGCGACGGGAAAGTTGGTATAGCACTACTTAACAAAACAAAATACGGGTATTCATATCATAACGGGGAGCTGAGACTTACTCTTGTGAGATCGGCCGGTAATCCTGATATCTATCCTAACCTGGGCAAATATATGATCAGTTATTCTTTGTTTCCACATGAGGGAGACTGGAAAAACGGAGTATGGGCAGAAGGCGAGGACTTTAATGTTCCTGTTTATTGCGCCGAGCCGCCATCGCTTGCTCTGGTAAGGGAACATGCCACGCGTCCTGAAGAATCGTCATTGATCTCACTCGATAGTAAAGCGGTTGTTATGACTGGCATGAAACAGTCAGAAGATGGCAATGAGCTTATAATCAGGCTCTGTGAGATTGAGGGTAAGGAATCTACCGTCAACCTTACACTGCCGGTAAAGATTAATTCAGCCCGTCGCCTGAATCTGGTAGAATTGCCTCTGCCTGATGCTTTATTCCCTGTCGTCACTGGAAATACTATGCAGGTCAGAGTCAAAGCAAATGAGATTGTTACGCTTGGGATCAGATTTCAGTGAAAGCACACATAAAACCTGCTTCCCTTTATAAGTATCAATGTAATAGTTATAAGAAATGTCAGATGCCGATTTCCGGCCGGATTATAGGAACCTTCTTCAGGTGCTGAATAACCAGCGCCCCGACAGGCTGCCTCTGTATGAACATCATATCGATCCTCCGTTCATATCAAAGGCGTTTGGCGAGACTATAGACCCTTCAGGTCTTACTGCCGGTGAACTACCTGATTATTACAGGAAGGTGATTGGTTTCTGGAAAGATATGACCTATGACGGATTTGACTTTGAAGCAGCTATCTGCAATATTTTCCCGGGTCACGGGGCAATAATGGGAGGTATGCCCGGCCCGATCCAGACCCGTGACGATTTTGAGAAATACCCATGGAAAGATATCCCGGTGATCTTTAAAGAGAAATACAAGCCGCATCTTGATGCGATCAGGGTCACGCTGCCATCGGGTATGAAAGCGTATGGCGGATGCGGTTACGGGATCTTTGAAGGCAGTCAGGACCTGGTGGGTTACGAGCATCTGTGCGTAATGCAATGCATGGATCCTGAGTTGTTCAGAGATCTCTTTGTCAGGATCGGTGACCTTTGGGTTGAACTGTGGACCTGGTTATCAGAGAACTACAGTGATATTTTCGTTTTTTACAGGATGGGCGACGATCTGGGGCACAAAACATCCACTCTTCTTGAACCGGATATCATAAGACAGCATATTCTTCCCCAGTTGAAACGGGTAATAGAAATAGCTCATTCAGCAGGTAAAAAATTTCTTCTTCACAGTTGCGGCTGTATCTTTCCGCTTATGGATGACATAATTTCGCTGGGTATTGATGCCAAGCATTCCAATGAAGATCAGATAGCGCCTTTTGGTGAGTGGATTGAAAAGTATTCTGACAGAATTGGTCTGTTCGGAGGGTTTGATCTGAACCTTCTGATCCTCGAAGAACCGGATGTGGTTTATAAAACCATTCTTGAGAAAGGCTCTCAATACCGTTCAAGGGCAAGGGGTTATGGTCTCGGATCAGGTAATTCAATACCAGGCTATGTACCTGTCGACGGATTCCTTGCCATGGTAGATGCTGTAAAGGAAATCAGGAAAACAAGTTTGCCGGCATAACTATTTCCCGTTGATTATGAAGTCAGAAACCAATCCTGTCATCATCACCGTTAAACTCTTTTACTGCATTATATGCTGAAATAATGTTTTCCGGAGGAACGTTAGCCAGGATATTATGTATCGGAGCAAAGACAAATCCTCCGTCTTTTGAAAATATCTCACAGCGGTCAAGGACGTCTTTTCTGACGTCGCCTGGTTTTCCTCTGCCAAGCACCGAAGCAGTGTCTACTCCTCCGCCCCAGAAAGTCAGATCTTTCCCGAATTCTTTTTTAAGCGATACGGCATCCATGTCGTGGCAGTTTGTCTGAACAGGATTCAGAATCTCGACACCTGCCTCGATCAGGTCAGGTATATACTGCCTTATGCTTCCGCAGGAATGCATAAAGATCTTCATTTTGCTGTTCTTTTTCACATAATCGCAGAGGATCTTATACCTTGGTTTGAAATATTTTCTGAAGGTAGCAAGGTCCATGAATGGGCCGGATGTCATGCCTAAATCATCTCCAAAACGGATAACGTCTACCAGATCACCGACAGTCCTGCATTTACGTTCAAGTCCTGCAAGGTGCATTTCGAGCAGTATGTCGAGCAGTCTGGAGGTATTTTTCTCATCGGTGAGAAGGTCAGTAAGGAAATTATCCATCCTTCTGAAAAAGAATCCCAGTTCCAGAAGTTTCACCCCTCCTGACATTACCAGAGCTTTTTGGGTTGAATCCCTGATCGAGATAAGCTTTTCACGCAGTTCTTTCTCGTTGAGGTTTGATGCATGAGAGTGGGCGATCCAGCTGATCTTCTTCATGGCATCCTTCAGCCCCGAGAAATTTTCCGGATATCCATGTTCATACGGAAAAAACATCTGGTCGAAGAAGGTCGCTTCCCGTGCCATTTTCGAAATGACTGTACCATTTTCGTCCATTGTAAGCCATGAGTCATCGTTCTTTTTGAGAGGTCTGTACCAGGAAGGGTATTGAGCGTTGCTGCCGTCAGCCAGTCTGACATCGTACCAGTCACCGCTTTCGGCAGATACTCTGTTTACATCAAGGGCGTCCACTCCAAGTATATCCACAATTTTCATATCCACATTTGCCAGTTGCTGGACAACATCGAATACTCTGGTGTGACTTTCAATACCCAGACGCAGCTTTAACCTGTTGTAAGCGACAGCTGATATCCCTGTTACGGTTGAGCTGCCAAAGTCCACCGGTATCTTATCCGGTTGCCGGTGTTGCAATGCTGATAATACTCTTTCCCTTGAATTCATGGTCTGAATAAGTATTATTATTCACTATTAAAGATATTAATGTTTACATAAATACCATATGAGTTTTGATCTTTAGAACAATAATACAGCAAATTGCAGGTACTGTTTTCAGGAAAGAGAGATAATTGCAATTAAACGTTTTCGGAGTGAAAATTTACAAAGCTGATAATATAAAATCTTTGTCTTCATATTCCTGTGTTTTATTATATTTATAGATCAGGAACGGGCCAGATTGTAATCCTTATTTCAGCTTAGGATGCCAAAGATTTATAAAAGCTTATATGCCCAGGTTATTTTCGCTATTCTGGTTGGGATAGCCCTTGGTTATTTTGCACCTTCCCTTGCGACCAGCCTGAAACCTCTGGGAGATGGTTTCATCAAGCTTGTAAAGATGATGATAGCCCCTGTAGTTTTTTGCACTATAGTGAACGGGATCGCGGGAATGCAGAATGTAAAAAAGGTTGGACGTGTAGGCATCAAGGCGTTGATCTATTTTGAAGTGATTACTACAATGGCTCTTTTGATCGGCATAGTAGTGATTAATTTGCTCAAGCCGGGGGCAGGCATGAATGTGGATCCGTCAACCCTTGATGCGAGCGCCGTATCAGGTTATGTGACACAGAGCAGGAGTACAGGTATTGTGGACTTCCTGTTGCATATCATACCGGATAATATTGTGAATGCATTTTCACATGGAGATCTTCTTCAGATACTATTCTTTTCTGTATTGTTTGGAATCGCACTTTCGAAGATAGGTGAGAAGGCGCGTCCGGTGCTGAATGGTTTAAAATCTCTCGAAGCCGGACTCTTTGCAGTGATCAATATCATCATGAAGGTAGCACCATTGGGAGCCTTTGGAGCCATGGCATTTACCATTGGAAAATACGGTGTGGGATCACTTGCATCACTGGGAAAACTAATGCTTGCTTTCTATATAACATGTATCCTTTTTATCTTCATAGTGCTTGGAATAATGTCAAGGTATGCAGGCTTCAGGATTTTAAAGGTGCTTGGTTATATAAAGGAGGAGATCCTCATTGTTCTTGGAACCTCTTCATCAGAAGCCGCTTTGCCGGCTCTGATGGCAAAACTGAGAAAGGGAGGATTGTCAGAATCGGTTGTAGGCCTGGTGGTGCCGACCGGTTATTCCTTTAACCTTGACGGCACTTCGATTTACCTGACCATGGCTGCCGTCTTTCTTGCACAGGCGACTAATACACCTTTACATATTACAGACCAGATAACAATGCTGCTTGTTCTTCTGCTTGTCTCGAAGGGAGCTGCCGGAGTGACAGGCAGCGGTTTTATTACCCTTGCAGCACTTCTTCCGACCGTGGGAAAGATACCGGTCGCTTCTCTTGCGCTAATTCTGGGCATCGATCGTTTTATGAGCGAGGCAAGAGCAATAACTAATCTTATCGGAAATTCCGTTGCCACCCTGGTGGTTGCCAAATGGGAGAAAGAGATTGATATGGATACAGCCAGAAAGGAAATAGGGTGATGCATCATAATCACGTTTAAGAAGCAGATCAGAATATATGCGAATGAAAGAACAATGACATAAAGGAATTTATTATGAAAAGGATTTTTTTTAATGAAAGCCGGTGGACGATGAAAATTTCAGGGCTGATTATCTTATTAAGCCTGAGTATATCGCTCTTTTCCCAGGAAAACGTGCTGACAAAACAGGGTAGTTTTCTGGTTGGATGTAATTATTGGGCATCTCATGCTGGAACGCATATGTGGCGTGACTGGAAGCCGGAGGTTATTGAACGTGATTTTAAATTGCTTTCCGAAAATGGTATCAGGGTACTGAGGGTATTTCCTCTCTGGCCCGATTTCCAACCACTAAAACAGATCTATTCAGGTGGAGGAAGTAAAAGGTTCATTGGTTTCGGTGATGCGCCTCTGCCTGCAACCGGGCCTGGGAGCAGCGGGGTCAGCGAAGAGCAGTTACAGCATTTTAAGGTGATGGCAGATCTGGCAGAAAAGTATAATCTTAAGCTGCTTGTAGGACTTGTTACCGGCTGGATGAGTGGTCAGCTCTACGTTCCACCGGCTCTTGAGGGGAAAAACATTCTTACTGATCCTGAATCGCTTACATGGCAGCAGAAGTTGGTGACCACATTTGTAGTCAGGTTTAAGGATCATCCTGCTATTGCAGGCTGGGATTTTGGCAATGAGTGTAACGTTATGGAGAATGTTGAGAACTACTATCAGGCATTTGTCTGGTCGTCAATTATTTCCGGAGCTATCAGGAGTGTTGACAAAACACGTCCGGTTGTATCCGGAATGCACGGCCTCAGCGCTGATGACAACAATCAATGGAGAATTACAGATCAGGCTGAGCTTACTGATCTTCTTACTATACATCCCTATTCCCTTTTTACCCCATATGCCAGTCAGGATCCGGTGAACAGTATCAGAACACTTATGCATGCCGCCGCGGAAGGAAGATTATATTCGGATATTGGTTCCAAACCCTGTCTTACAGAGGAGACAGGAGTACTTGGTCCCAATACTGCAAGTGATGATGAGAAAGCTCAATTTGCTAGGACATCACTGTTTTCGAGCTGGGCTCATGACCTTCATGGGATGTTCTGGTGGTGCGGATTCGATCAGCTCCATCTCGATTTCTCACCGTACAACTATTCTGCTGTTGAACAGGAACTAGGCCTTTTCAGGGCTGATATGAGTCCCAAACCGGTGCTCACTGAATTCCGGAATTTCAGCAGGATGATCGACAAGCTTCCATTCAAAACATTGCCGCCCAGAAAAACAGAAGCTGTTTGCATACTGACACAGGGACAGGATAACTGGGCTGCAGCGTATAATACTTTTATTCTTGCCAAACAGGCAGGTTTTGATATTCAGTTCCAGAAGGCGGAGCAGGTTCTTAAGGATGCTCCGGTCTACATTATGCCATCTGTGAAAGGTCTGGATCCTATTTTCAAGGATTCCTGGTACAGAATACTCGATAAAATAAAAAATGGGGCAACTCTCTATATATCACTTGATTTTGCATATATGCCTACCCTTACTACTCCGGTAGGATTTGTGATCAGGTCAAATACCCAGCGGAGAGGTTCTCTGAGATTTATGTCATTGATCGGACAAGATAGTCTGAATTTCACTTCTACTTCTGAGAGAAGACTGGATATAGATCCGAAGCAGTGCAAGGTGATCGGAAAGGAAGCTGACGGTAATCCTGCATTTATGATGTCAGAATATGGAAAAGGGAAGATATGGCTTCTGACTTTCCCCCTTGAAGCCAATCTGGCGACCACAACTGGCGCCTATGATAAGGGTAGTCCTGCCTGGTACCGGATCTACAGGGCATTTGCCGGAGATGTAATTAAAGAACGCATTCTTGCTCAGGATAATCCCTATATAGGTGTTACAGAGCATATCACAGTATCAGGAGAGAGGATAATCATAGCGATCAATTATAACTCCCGGGAAGAAACAGGCAGTTTCAATCTCATGAATGGGTGGAAGATTGACAATGCATTATATGGGAAGGTTCCTTCAGGAAAAGCAATTACCATCGGAGCCAATGATGCATTGGTGCTGGTAGTTAAAAAATAGGTCCCGGACTTATGCCGGGACCCTGTATTATATTTGTGCAGATTGAGATAAGCGGAGGCCTTTATACTTTCAGGAATATTTTTTTCCTGTAAAGGATATAAAGAAATACCCAGCCTACGGATGTAACGGCTATGCTATAAATTAGTTCCTCACAGCTTTTCGGAAGCAGATCTGCTATTCCCTTGAAGAAGAACATTCCGGCAGCATTGAAATTTATAATCCGGTTTGCCAGATAGATCGTAATCGGGTTCATTCCAATGACAACAAAGAAGAATGCCCATTTTTTATATTGCCAGACATCTATTATGAGATAGAATATTGAGAACAGCAGGAGACTCAGACCGCCGACAAAACAAACGAATGAGCTGGTCCACAGATTTTTGTTTATCGGGAATATAAGGTTCCACAACTGGCCGATGATCATCAACGCTATTGCTGCCAGAACAAGGTAAAGGACTTTCCTGAGTGGCTTATTTGAGAGGTAGTCTGATCTCATGAAGTCACCTGTGAACATACCAAGGAGAGCTGTTCCGATAGCCGGAATTGTGCTGAATAGTCCTTCAGGATCATGATTCCCGAGGTATAGTTTTCCGGGCATCAGCAGACGATCTATGTAACTGGCAAGATTTCCCTCTCTGGAGAACACGTCGGTCGATCCCAGGTCAGGTGCAGGGATGAACTGCAAGAGAAGCCAGTAACCAATAAGGAGCGCACCAAGCCATATAATCCTGAAATTACGATTGGTATTCATATATATCAGCGCTGCAAACATCCAGGCCAGTCCGATCCTTCCCAGTACGCTGCCAAACCTCATCTGTCCGAAATCGAACCTTATACCATTATTGTATGCTATTCCCAGAAGTACCAGTATCAGGCCTCTGCCTATCACGTGTTTATAAATATCCTGCCTGGTCTGATTCATCGCAGTTCTCTTTGCGTATGAAAAGGGGAATGATATCCCTGCTATAAAGAGGAATAAGGGAAAAATCATGTCCATGAATTGGAAACCGTGCCATTCGACATGTTCAAGTTGTCCCTGCCACCAGACAAGTGGCGGCCAGTTGGTTAGTGTTGCAAGTCCGGCGAATATTCCGGATCCGCCCATGATCCAGAACATATCGAATCCGCGGAGGGCATCCAATGAATGCAGGCGCTTTGTTCCTGTGTTGTTTTGATTTTCCATAGAATGGTTATGATATTAAATTTATTGTATCAAAATTGGCTAAAAATGTTTGGGTACAACCGGTTATTTACCTTTTATTTTGCATATTTGAGAGATCAGGAAAATGTTTCAAATATAGAAAATCAAATATCAGATACAATAACTTAATTAAAACAAAAAGATGAGCATTCCACGGACAAATTCGACCAATGGACCCGGATTGAAAAGGGTTCTTGGGCTTTCATCATTAGTGCTGTATGGGATAATACTGATTCAGCCCACGGCACCCATGCCATTATTTGGCGCGGCTGTGGATCTTGCCAAGGGACATGTGGTAACAACCATTCTTATCGGAATGATAGGGATGATGTTCACTGCAATTGGTTACGGAAGAATGGCAAATGCTTATCCGAGCGCCGGTTCAGCTTACACTTATGTCAGTCGTGAAATACATCCTGCACTCGGATATTTTGTTGGATGGGGTATGATATTCGATTATGTCATGAATCCGATAATATGTGTTATCTGGGTAAGCAAGGCTGCTATCAACCTCATACCGGAGATCCCATACCCGGTATATCTGGTTGCTTTTACAATATTATTCACAGGGATGAACCTGCGGGGGATTGAATCCAGCTCTCGGACAAATTCAATAATTGCAGGTGGACTTGGAATAGTGATAGTTCTTTTCCTCGGGGCAGCCGTCAGATATCTTTTCCTCAATCATCCGGTAGGGCCGGGTGCATGGAGCAGGCCATTCTATGATCCTCAGACATTTACTCTTTCGGGTGTTTCTGCAGGAGCTTCACTTGCTGTCCTTACCTATATAGGCTTCGATGGAATATCAACACTTTCGGAGGAAGTGCGTAATCCCCGTAAGAATATATTGCTTGCATCAGTGCTTGTCTGTATTATCACAGGCACACTTGCTTCTGTCCAGGTTTATTTTGCCCAGATGGTTTGGCCCGAAACGAAATTTCCTGATCAGGATACGGCATTTTGTTTTATTGCAGGCAGGGCAGGAGGGCAATGGCTATTCCATACTGTCAACTTCGCACTTCTTGTTGCTACAATAGGTTCGGGAGCAGGGGCACAGCTTGGAGCGGGGAGACTGTTATACGGCATGGGGCGCGACAATGCCATACCTAAAAAGTTCTTTGGCTATATCAATCCGAAAACACATATCCCTTCAAATAACATTCTACTTCTGGGAGGACTGACTCTTATTGGCGCTCTTTTGCTCACATACTCCACAGGAGCCCAGCTTCTAAATTTTGGAGCTTTGATCGCATTCATGGGAGTTAATGCCTCTTCCTTCACAAGGTATTTTATTCTCAGCAAGAAAAAGAGCTTTGGAAATTTTATTGTTCCTTTCCTTGGCTTTTCAATATGCCTTTATCTTTGGATCAGTCTCAGTGTACATGCCAAGATCGTAGGTTTGTGCTGGCTATCAGCCGGTGTTGCATATGGAGCATACAGAACAAACTGGTTTAGAAAGCCCCTGCAATTTGTTCCTCTGGAAAATAATGAAGAAGAAAAATAAATTCGAATTTGTAAATAATATACTATCATGACAACAAGAAGGGAATTCATTCAAAAGAGCGCTATGGGAGCCGCAGCAATAACTCTCAGTGCACGGAGCTACTCAAGAGTTCTTGGTGCGAACGACAGAGTCAGAGTGGGAGTGGTAGGTTTTTCAGATCGGTTCAGGGGATCGCTTGCCCCTCAGTTCCTGGCCCAGTCAAAGGAACTTAATTTTGAAATCGTGGCTGTTTCTGACCTGTGGAGCAGGCGCCGCGATGAAGCAGTTGCCTACTTCAACGAGAAAGGAATAACTGTCAGAACTGCAAGGAATAATGACGAGTTATATGAGGGTAAGGATACCGATGCCGTGATCATCAGTACAGCCGATTTTCAGCACGCCCTTATTCTTGCTGAGGCTGTAAGGGCCGGTCAGGATGCATATTGCGAGAAACCTTTTGCTGAGACAATGGCTGATGCAAAGGTGGCGCTGAAAGCTGTCAGGGAGACCGGCAAGATTGTACAGATCGGTTCCCAGCGCAGAAGCACACCAAACTATATTGCTGCCAATGAGTACATACGCTCCGGCAAATTTGGTAAAATTGTCATGGTTGAGATGTCATGGAACGTTAACCAACCAGGGAGGTGGAGACGACCGGCTCTTACCGGAGTAATTAAGGAATCGGAAACCGACTGGAAAAGGTTCCTGCTGAACAGACCATACCAGCCATGGGATCCCAGAAAATATCTCGAATTCAGGCTGTTCTGGCCGTTCTCTTCAGGCATCCCCGGGCAATGGATGGCTCATCAGATAGATACTGTTCACTGGTTCACCGGACTAAGTCATCCGAGAAGTGTGGCCGCCAATGGAGGTATCTACCTCTGGAAGGACGGAAGAACGAATTATGATACCATGACCGCTGTAATGGATTATGGCGACAATGATTCCGGATTTCAGGTAGTATATTCCTCGAGATTCACCAATTCTGCAGGAGGGACAAAAGAAATCTATTATTCCAACGGAGGTACCCTAAACCTTGACACAAACAAGATAACTCCGGATGGAGGTCTGGATGAGAAAGATGCAAGTTCCATGAACATGAAGCCCAATCTGCTCGAGCCGATGGATCTTCCGGGAGTAAAAATCGAAACAGCAGCAAATACCGGTTCTGATCCTATGACATGGGCGCATATGCGTAACTGGATGGAATGTGTAAGGAACCGGAAAACTCCTAATGCGGATATTATGGCAGGCTATAATCATTCTATTGCAAATATCATGTGTACTGGAGCGCTCCGGACCGGCGAAAAAGCTTCTTTTGACGAACAGAAACAGGAAGTACTGGCCGGCGGGAAAATCTTCCAGTATTAACATATGTGAGGAATTATGATAAAAACATTGAATGTTGTATCAGACACCGGGATGAAAAAATTTCTGGCAGCCCTTACTGCCTGCCTGTTGCCGCTGGTATTGAATGCACGGGGACCGAAGGATACTGATGTCAGGCTGGAAAGAACCGACGATAAACATAAGGTAGATATAATAATAGGAGGGAAGTATTTCACATCTTACCAGTATCCTGCCAATACTGAGAAGCCATTCCTGTTTCCTGTGATCGCGCCAAATGGTTCGGTTATCACAAGAGGTTTCCCCATCGAACCAAGAAAAGGTGAAAGGGTAGACCATCCCCATCATATTGGGATCTGGTTCAATCATGGCAATGTGAACAGACTTGATTTCTGGAACAACTCTTCAGCTATTCCTGCAGATAAAAAACCGGAATACGGACATATCTCTTTTCAGAAAATTATCAAGGCGGAAAGTGGTAAAAAAGGGGTATTAGAGATCGTAGCCAACTGGGATGATAATAATGGTAACACGTTGCTTAGGGAGAATACTACATATGTTTTCAGCGGAACTGGGAACTTAAGGATTGTGGATCACATTACTACCCTTACAGCAGTTAACGGCACTGTTACTTTCAACGACAGCAAGGAGGGTATGTTTGCCATACGACTCGACAGGGCATTCGAGATGCCTTCAAATGAACCTTTGATCTTCACCGACGAGAAAGGCAATCCGACCAAAGTGGAAGTGATCGATAATACCGGAGTTACAGGAATGTACTCATCGAGTAAGGGACTCACCGGAGATGCCGTGTGGGGGACCAGAAATGACTGGGTTTTACTTACCGGTACAAAAGATAATGTACCTATAACGATAGGAATGTTTGACAACCCGAAGAATCAGGGATATCCAGCTTATGGCCCATGCAAGAGGATACGGACTGTTCTCTCTGAATAATTTTGGTCAGAACTCATACGATCCTAAAAAAGACAAATTCAGGTTCATTCTTGAAAAAGGACAATCTGTCAAACTGATACAACAGGTTCATTGTGAAGTCAGGCGAAAAAATGTCATCTGATGGAGCAGAAAATATTTTCAGAGAATTTGTAAAAGAGTATTAGTATCAGAAGCTGTTATTCACGAATTTAATTTATTTATCATGAAAAAATCCAGTTATTTAGGCCTGCCGGTGATGGCTACATTGATTTTACTGCTTGCTTTGATTTCGTTTACCGTTCAGGGAGCTCCAAAGCAACAGTATTACGAAATCAGGATTTATACAATTTCAGGTGCAGCTCAGGCAACCGCACTGGATAAATACCTTAAGGAGGTTTATATCCCGGCTTTGCACAGGGCCGGTATCTCAAAGGCGGGTGTATTCAAGCCGGTGGAGAAAGATACTGCCGATTTCGGGAGACTGGTTTATCTTTTCATTCCTTTCAGGGACCTGAACGAATATGCAGCACTGCCTGAAAAGCTCGGCAAGGATAAGATTTATACAACAGCAGGTGATGCGTTCACAAATGCTCCTTTCGATAATCCACCTTATAGCCGTCACCAGACCATCCTTCTGAAAGCCTTTGCATTCATGCCTCAGTTCAATGCACCTGTATATACCAATCCTGTATCGGAAAGGATATATGAACTTCGCAGTTATGAGAGCGCCACCGAAGCAAAAGCAGTAAAAAAAATAGAGATGTTCAACGAGGGTGGTGAGATGGCAATATTCACAAAATTGAAATGCAATGCTGTTTTCTATGGGGAAGTGCTTGCAGGGATTGAAAAACCCAATCTTATGTATATGACCACTTATACTGATCAGAAATCGCACGATGAGCACTGGAAAGCTTTCGGAGAATCACCTGGATGGAAAAAGCTTTCAGTGATGGATGAGTATAAGAATACGGTGTCAAAAGTGCATATTCATCTCCTGCATCCCACTGACTTTTCAGATTTCTGAAAATAAAAACTCCGTGACTCATTGTACTGTCTCCGGAGAATTCTCTGAAGGAATTATCTTCTTTCAAAGATCCTGAAGGATAAGAACAGAGCCACAGAGTTTTTTAACTTATATCTGTCAGATCAGTTGCGGCAGATCAATATTCTCAAGTGCTTTTTCGATCTCCGCGGTGGTAAGTTCATGATCAGGAAGATTACCTTCGAAGAACTTTTCGTAAGCTGAAATATCAAAATGTCCATGGCCGCTGAGGTTGAACAGGATGGTTTTTGACACGCCTTCAAGGTCAGCCCTTCTGGCTTCATCCAACGCTGCTGCAATGGCGTATGTCGATTCCGGAGCGGGAAGTATCCCTTCGCTTCTTGCGAACTGAACACCTGCTTCAAAGCATTCTCTCTGGAGTTTAGCTTTGGCTTCAATCAATCCGTCCTTCAGCAGCTGGCTAACAAGTACGCCTGCTCCATGGTAACGCAAACCACCTGCATGAATTTTCTCCGGGATGAAGTTATGACCAAGTGAGAACATAGGTAGCAGGGGAGTCATGCCGGCAGTGTCGCCAAAATCATACATAAATTTACCCTTGGTAAGCTTCGGACAGGAAGCAGGTTCCACTGTAAGAAGTCTTGTTTTCTTTCCCTTTGTGAGGTTTTCGCGGATGAAAGGGAATGCAATTCCTGAGAAGTTTGATCCACCGCCGAAGCAGCCGATCACAACGTCCGGATAGTCATCAGTTTTCTCCATCTGTAAAATAGCTTCCTGACCTATGATGGTCTGGTGAAGAATCACATGATTAAGTACGCTGCCGAGCGAATATTTTGTATATGGGTCCTGTGCAGCTATTTCCATGGCTTCCGAGATAGCAATGCCAAGGCTTCCCGGAGAGTCCGGGTTAAGTTCAAGGATCTTTCTGCCGGCAGCTGTCATAGTACTTGGTGATGGAATTACCCTGGCGTTGTAGGAATTCATGAGGAGCTTACGGCCTGGTTTTCTGGTCGAAACTGACCTTGACCATAAAGACCAGAAGCTCGAGTCCAAAATGATTGCAGGCAAAGCTCATCGCGCTGCCCCACTGTCCGGCGCCTGTTTCGGTAGTTATTCTTTTTACCCCTTCCTTCTTGTTATAATAAGCCTGGGGAATTGCAGTATTAGCCTTATGGGAACCTGAATAGTTGCCACCTTCATATTTGTAGTAAATCTTGCTTTTTGTTCCGAGAGCCTTCTCCAGATTATACGCGCGGAAAAGAGGTGACGGACGGTAGATAGTGTAAAGATCGAGCACTTCATCCGGAATTTCAATAAACCTTTCAGTGGAAACCTCCTGCTTGATCAGTTCCATTGGGAAAACAACTGACAGATCCTCAGGAGCTATTGGTTGTTTCGTTGCCGGATTCAGAGGAGGAAGAGGTTTATTAGGCATATCAGCCATAATATTATACCAATGTGTCGGCATTTCTTTTTCACTTAAGATGATTTTTCTGAGTTTTTCCATTTGTAGTATGTATTTAAGTTTGGTTGATGATTTAAAATTAAAAAGGCACGCTGTGAAAAGCGTGCCTATTCTTATATCGTGGTAATGTTGAATACCGGCCTATTTCACAGTATAATCGGGTAAGCTGCGCCAAGACCAGATATTTAACATTTTTACAGTCATTTCTTGATAATAGTTACTGTTTACTTACAGCACAAAAATAAAGATTTTTTTAAATCATTAAAGAAAATCGATAAAAAATTGAAAAAATATAACAACAGGTGATATTGACTTACGCGTTTATCATCGCAACCACATTAAATATGAAAGATTTAAATGTGCTGTACTCCGTTTATTATGTTGTAGGGAATATTAATTTGCAATTGAATCATGGACTATTATTGAGCAAAGATATTGACAGGATGAGATAGATGCACCATCTCTGTAGCAGTGAAGTTAATCAGATCACTCCACCCCTGATATATTCAAAAGCATGATACTTCATTCCAGCAGGGGGCTAATAAATAGTTTATTATTTACAGAATGGAGTTATTTTAAACTGGTACTATTCTCTGACGCTTGCTCCAAGATGTCTCAGATCGTCAAAGAATCCAGGATATGACTTTGTAATGCATTGCGAATCATGGATATAAACATTGCCAGTTGCTCCAAGAGCCGCTATTGCTGTTGCCATAGCTATGCGGTGATCGTCGTGTGATTCCACCTGGGCTCCGACAACCTGTCCACCTGATATTTCCATGAAATCGCCATCTGTGCGAACATCAATATTCAACTTCCCGAATTCTTCTTTAAGCGCTGCAGCTCTGTCACTTTCCTTGAAGGTCAGTCTTGATACTCCTTTAATCCTGGAAATCCCTTTTGCATAAGAGGCCAGCGCTACAAGAGGAGGGAAGAGATCGGGTGATTCGGTGGCGTCGAATTCGAATGCCTTCAGGTCGGACCTGGAGATTTTTATGTAATCAAATCCCGGTTCCATGGATGCACCTGCCAGCTCAAGAGCTTTGATTACAGCCATATCGCTTTGCATGCTGGACATATTCAGGCCATTAACATGAAGGTCACCATTGATAGCTCCTGCTACCAGTAAAAATGCTGCTCCGCTCCAGTCTCCTTCAACATTGTATGTTTTGGGAATATATTTCTGCCGTCCGTTGATCCTGAATACTTCGTAGTTTTCACATTCCACCTTAATGCCGAAGGATGACAAAAGCTGGATTGTCATATCGATATAGGGTTTACTTTTCAGATTTCTGATTCTGATCTCGGAATCGTTTTCGGCTACAGGCAGAGCCATAAGAAGGCCTGTCAGCAACTGACTGCTTACAGATCCGTCGATATCACAGTGGCCACCTTTTAATGGGCCTTTGATAGTAAGTGGAAGGAATCCGTTGGTTGTTGTGCATTTGACACCCAGTTGGGTGAGTGCGTCTTCTATCATTCCCATAGGTCTTTTTCTCAGGCTGTTTGAGCCGCCCATGGTGATGACTGCAGGGTAGAGTGAAGCGATAGGGGAAAACATCCTGATTGCCAGGCCTGATTCGCCGCAATTAAGCTTTTGTTCTTTAAGTGATCTTGCCCCGTTAACCTTCAGTTCCCCGGGAGTTGGATCGACTTTAGCGCCAAGTCCGCATGCCATGCTCATGGCAGCAAGAGAGTCGTCGCAATATGATGGATTGTTTATGATGCTCTGGCCGTCGGCAAGAAGGGCAGCCGCGATGGCTCTTTGAGTCATACTTTTTGAAGATGGAGCTTTGATCTGTCCTTTTACTGCCGATGGTTCAATGCATCTTTCCATATAGGTTCTAATGTTTTGTTTCTTTTACGGGGTCTTTGGCTCCGTTGTTCATAACCTTCATCTGGTGGTTGATAGACTCCTGGTGAATAGCTTTGAAGATTGCGTCTATCAGTTCAGGGCTCAGTCCTTTTTCCTTCCCTTTCACGACAGCCCGTCTGATAATTTCATCCCACCTGAGGCTCTGCAATATAGTAATATTATTTTCCTTTTTATATAGTCCTATTTTTTCCGCAACCTTCATTCTTTTTTCCATCAGGTCGAGGAGGTGATCATCATAGATATCGATCTGTTGTCTCAGTTCGCCAAGAATATCGATCAGTCTGGGATCGGACGGATCGGGACTCCTGAAAATGAGCCGGCTAAGCAGTTCTTTCAGATCGTTGGGAGTTAGCTGCTGGGCAGAATCACTCAGAGCTTTGGCCGGATTTATATGAGACTCGATCATGAGGCCATCGAAGTTAAGGTCCATTGCTTTCTGGGATATCTCATGAAGGAAATGCCTTGCACCGCCAATATGGCTTGGATCGCAGATGATAGGCAGATCTGGCATTCTTCTCCTGAGTTCTATCGGGAGCTGCCAGTTAGGCTGATTACGGTAAACGGTTTTTTCATATGAAGAGAATCCCCTGTGAATTGCGCCGATCCTTGTGATACCAGCCCTGGCGATACGTTCTATAGCGCCGATCCAGAGCTCGAGGTCGGGATTGATAGGGTTCTTTACCAATACCATTACATCCACACCCTGAAGTGCATCAGATATTTCCTGCACTGTAAAAGGATTTACCGAGGTTCGCGCACCGATCCAGAGCAAGTCTATCCCGTATTTTAAGGCTTCGTAAACATGCTTTTCATTTGCAACTTCCGTTCCGACAAGCAGCCCCGTTTCCTGCCGGACCCTTCTTAACCATTTCAGTCCTTCGCTGCCAACACCTTCGAACGAGTTGGGCCTTGTTCTTGGTTTCCAGATACCAGCCCTGTAAACGCTTACCTGGTCAATACTTGCAAGCTGCCTGGCAGTTTCCATGACCTGCTCTTCAGTTTCTGCACTGCATGGTCCCGAAATGAGGAACGGCTTGCCCTTATAGGCTCTCCAGTCTTTTATCAGGGAGTTTTCTATCTTCATTTCCATAATTCTTATATTTTATTAGTTCAGTATTTTTCTGATCTTGTTAGCCTCTTCCATGAGATTTTTCAACCCCTCTATATCATGCTCAGTTATCATCTTACGGAATGTGTTCATTTTATCTATATAGGTATCCATGACCTCCAGAATAAATTCTGAATTTTCCAGGAAGATCGGAGCCCATGTATCCCCGTTGCTCTTTGCAAGCCTCACTGTACTCTCAAAACCACCTCCTGCCAGCGCAAGGATATTCTGTTCCTCCTGTTCCTTTTCAAGAACACAGAGGGCGAGGGAGAAAGATGTGATATGAGATATGTGCGAGATATAGGCTACATGCACATCATGATCCTTGGAATCCATATAGACCTTATGCATGTTAAGTATGTCGATCATCTTTTCCACGAGGGTCAGAGAATCCGGATCGGATAGTTCCCTGTCGCAGATAATGACATTCTTGTAATCAAACAGCCGGCCGATTGAAGCAAGCGGACCGGAAAACTCTGTTCCGGCCATCGGATGCGCAGCAACGAAACGACCCCTTGCAGGATGTTCCCTTGATATCTCAGCAATACTGGATTTTGTCGATCCCATGTCTGTTACCACTTTTGATGTGCCGGCAATCCTGTCGAGTATCCCGGGCAGCATTTTACAATTCGTATTGACTGGTGTTGTCAGTATGATCAGATCACTATTATCAATAGCATTTTCAAGTGTATCAATCTCGTCTACCAGTCCGCACAGGAGTGCAATATTCTGATGATGAACATTTGTATCAACCCCGATTATCCTGTCTGCAAATTTCCGTTTCCGCAGGTCGACTGCCAGGGAACCTCCTATGAGCCCTATTCCAATAACTGCAATAACCATTTTTTGTTTATGTTGTTAAAAAAATTCCACAAATGAAATAAATCGCGCTAAAGCTTTTCCACTAGCCTGCAGCCCGTAACTTCTTCCTGTTATTTCCCGTTTTTCTTTAACCTGTCGAGCGCCTCTTTCAGCCTCTCTTCTGTTGCGCACAAGCTTATCCGGATATATCGTTCACCATTTTTACCGAAGATGAACCCAGGAGTTATAAATACATGATTCCTGTTAAGTATGTCTTCAACGAAATCCTCACAGCTTTCGATATTTGCAGGAATACGTCCCCAGAGGAACAATCCGACCTGTTTTTCGTCGTACCTGCAACCCAGAAGGTCCATAATGGCTTCCACCGTCTTTCTTCGTTTCCGGTATACTTCATTCACCTTATCATACCACGATTCAGGATTGTATAACGCACTTGCTGCTGCCATCTGCACAGGAAGGAACATACCGGAATCCATATTGCTCTTTACTTTCAGGATCTCCCTGATATAATCCTTATGTCCGGCCACCATTCCGACCCTCCATCCCGCCATGTTCTGTGACTTGCTCAGAGAGTTGAGTTCGAGTGCACATTCCATTGCCCCCTGCACATGAAGTATACTTTTATAATCCTTATTAAGTATGAAACTGTACGGATTGTCATTGCAAAGGAGAATGTTGTGACGGGTTGCAAAGGACACGAGCATGTCGAACAGCTCATAGGAACCGGGAGTACCCGTAGGCATACTGGGGTAATTAACCCACATCAGCTTTACTTTGGAAAGATCTGTGGTCTCCAGTTTGCTGAGATCAGGGTACCATCCGTTTTTCTCTTCGAGGTCATATTTTCTGACTATTCCCCCGACGAGATTGGTTACCGAAGAATAGGTCAGGTAACCAGGGTCGGGGATAAGTACCTCATCACCCGGATTAACGAAGGCCATGCTTATGTGCATGATGCCTTCTTTACTTCCAAGCAGTGGAAGTATTTCTCCTTCGGGGTCAAGCTCAACATCAAAGTACTTCCTGTACCAGTCTGAAAAGGCCTTTCTTAATGCCGGAGCGCCATTATAGCTCTGGTAGCCATGTGAATTTGTCCTGGTGGCATACGAGATCAGTGTTGCCAGTGTATTTTCAGAAGGAGGTTGATCGGGGCTTCCGATTCCAAGATTGATCACGTCGGCTCCATCTTTTCCCATTCTGGCTATCTGAGCCAGTTTTTGCGAAAAATAGTACTCCTTTACTTTACCTGTCCTGTCGGCCGGTTTAACCTTCATATAGCGTATCTCCTTTTAAATAAACTCCCAGAATTTCCAGATTGCTTGTATAATTTGCGAGGACTCTTTTAATCACATCGGATTTGGTATTCTTGTCAAGCTCCAGATCACAGTAGAACATGTATTCCCAGTCGCCGTTCAGTCGCGGTACCGACTGGATCTTTGAAAGGTTGATATTAAGTTCTGCCAGTTTGACCAGTACTTTTGCCAGTGAACCAGGATTGTGCGGGGTTGAAAAGCAGATAGAAACCTTGTTCCCTTTGGTATTTCCTTTCTCCTCACTTCCGATTATAAGAAATCGTGTATAGTTCTGTTTATACGTCTCAATACCCTCGGCAATAATATTAAGTCCATAAATATCGGCAGATATTGCAGAGGCAATTGCAGCTACGCCCTTAAGATTTTGTTCACTTATCTGTCTTGCACTGGCCGCCGTGTCTTCCGACTCTATCAGGGTTATTCCGGGAAACTGGTTCAGGAAAGTCATACATTGGGCTATTGCAATAGGATGTGATCTTATTTCCCTGATGTCAGTGATCTGCTGCCCGGGAAGCGCCATAAGATTCTGTCTGATCCTCAGCCTGTGTTCCCCAAGTATCCTGAGACCTGATTCCCTGATAAGGGTGTAATTGTACAATATGCTTCCGGATCTGGCATTCTCAATTGCCATAACTGCAAAAGCCGCTTCGCCTGATAAGACTGTGTTGAGAGTCAGATCAAAGGTAGAACATGGTATGATATCGATGCTGTCGTAGCAGAAATACTGCCTTGCAGCCACTTCATGAAAACTTCCGCTCTCACCCTGTATTGATACTTTCATATATAACCTCCTAAAAAAAATAAAGGGCCCCTGTTTCGGGACCCTTGCTTCATATAAATTATCTTTATCTGTATACAAAAATCCCCCTATTTCTTTTTAAAATAAAAAAAGAAGTAATAAAAGGGGTTAAAATTTCTGCTTACAGTATTCATTTGTCTGTTTTTCCAGCTTCCAAAAGTATTAAGAATATTTTGAAAATCAAAAAAAGATTAAGAAAAACGGCAATTTATATTAATGAATCTGCATTGGGATCGTTGAAGGCAGCCGATTGAGCAGAGTCCTGTTTCATTGTTAATTTCAGGTGATCCGGCATTTACTTGAAGGATTTTACTTCCTGTGTCTTGATTTAAGAACTTCTTCGACCGACTGGAGAGTGGTCCCTTTTGTTTTCAGCAGGATCAGAAGGTGATACAGAAGATCGGCCGCTTCATTTTTAAAGAGTTCCATATTATCATCCTTTGCTTCTATTACAACCTCCACGGCTTCTTCTCCAACTTTCTGAGCTACCTTATTTATGCCTTTTCTATAGAGTTTGTTGGTATATGAGTCTGTTGCATTGTCTTCAATTCTCCTGGTAATAATCTGTTCGAGACTGTAAAGAAAGCCTTTGGCAGTTTCCTCTCCGAAGCATGAGGTATTGCCTGTGTGGCAGGTAGGCCCGGCAGGCGTTACCATAATCAGCAATGAGTCGTTGTCACAGTCGGTCCGGATGGATTCGACATGGAGAAAATTTCCCGATGTTTCTCCCTTGGTCCATAGCCTTTTCTTGCTTCGACTGAAGAAGGTAACTTTATTCTCCCTGATTGTCTTTTCCATAGCTTCTTCATTCATATATCCAACCATAAGGACCTGAAGAGTATTATTGTCCTGAATAACTACCGGAACCAGTCCGTCGCCTTTGGAAAAATCGATGCTGTTCATTTGCTGTCAGTATTCTTGATTAATTATTGTTAGTCTTCTATTTTTTTGCGCGGTGCCATGGTTTATAATAAGTACCGAAATGATTTAACCGGCAGGATTATTTTGTTCAGAGGAATTTTTTTCATTGTCTGACCAGTATGTTTTCTTTTAACAGGTACATTTTCAGATCTCTGATATCTATATCACCGAAGTGGAAAATACTTGCTGCCAGAGCGGCGCTGCAGCCTGTATTATTGAAAACATCCCTGAAGTGTTCCATATTGCCTGCGCCTCCGGAAGCTATTACGGGGATATTGACCCGGCTGCTGACCTCCGCGGTTATATCGAGGGAAAAGCCGGATTTGGTACCGTCATTGTTCATTGAAGTGAGAAGGATCTCGCCCGCACCAAGCTCTTCGGCTTTTCTTGCCCAAGAGAGGGTACCGTATTCGGTGGGTATACGACCTCCGTTAATGTATACTATCCATTCGTCATTCAGAAAGTTGGTGTCAATGGCAACGACGATGCACTGATTTCCAAACTCCCGGGCAAGTTCTGTTATCAGGTCAGGTCTTCGTACAGCGGCCGAATTAACTGTTACCTTATCAGCGCCTGCAGCGAGGAGAACAGCCACATCATCGATGGTGTTGGTTCCTCCGCCAACAGTGAACGGAATATTGATCTCCGCAGCAATCCTTTCGACAAGGCTTGCAAGTGTTTTCCTGTTCTCAACAGTAGCTGTGATATCGAGAAAGACAAGTTCGTCGGCTCCCTGGTCAACATATGCTTTGGCGAGGGCGACCGGATCGCCTGCATCAATGATGTTGAGGAAATTGACTCCTTTTACTGTTCTGCCGTCCCTGATGTCAAGGCAGGGAATTATTCTTCTTTTCAACATAGGTTCTTCAGATCGTTAAATGTTATTCTGCCTTCGTAGAAAGCTTTTCCGATTATTACGCCTTCACAGCCTGCCTTTTCTATGTCTTCAAGATCCTTCACTGAAGAGATTCCACCGCTTGCTATCAGGCTAATTTCAAGTTCACCGGTGATCTTTTTGTAGAGGTCGGTAGCGGGTCCTTTGAGCATGCCATCCTTCTCTATGTCGGTGCAGATCGTGTATTTTACTCCTTTACTTATATAGTCTTTCAGGAAGGGAATGAGTTCTGTTTCCGAATCCTTAATCCATCCGGCTGTTGAGACCTTACCGTCACGGAAGTCGGCGCCAAGTATCAGTTTGTCGTGTCCATACAGAGACAGCCATCTGACGAACAGCTCAACGTCAGTAACGGCTATGCTGCCGGCAGTAATCTGATTAGCTCCTGCGTTGAAGGCCGATACGATGTCGTCATCTTTTCTTATACCGCCACCGAAATCTATGGAAAGGGTTGTTCTGGCAGCAAGTTTTTCAAGGACCCTGAGGTTTTCAGGCTTTCCGTTTCTGGCTCCGTCGAGATCCACAAGATGTAAATATCCGATTCCGTTATCCTCAGCCTCCTTAGCAACTTCAAGCGGGTCGTTATTATAGACCTTTCTGGTACCGAAGTCCCCCTTGGTGAGCCTGACGCATTTTCCTTCGATGGTATCAATAGCAAGGATCGTTCTCATAGGGATAGGAAGTTTTTAAGGATCTTTTCACCGACAGCAGCTGATTTCTCAGGATGGAACTGCGTGGCGTAGAAATTACCTTTGGACATCGCGGCGCTGAAGGGAATAATATAATCGCAGGTAGCGACTGTTGAGGATGATATCTCGGCATAATAGCTATGGACATAATAGACATCATCATTCAGATTTATTCCTTTGAAAAGATCGTTTTTCAGTGAAAGGAAATTATTCCATCCCATATGCGGGATCTTATCGACGGGAGGGAAGAGCTTAACATCGGTATCAAAGATGGAAAGGCAGGCAGTATCTGATTCTTCCGTATGCCGGCACATAAGCTGAAGCCCAAGGCAAATGCCAAGAACAGGTTGTGTGAGTGATCTTATAGTTTCGTCCAGGCCTCTTTCAAGGAGATATTTCATGGCAGATCCGGCTTCACCGACACCTGGAAAGATCACCTTTTCCGCACTTTTCAACTTTGCAGTGTCATCGGTGATAATGCTATCATATCCGAGCCTTCTGAGGGCGTTCTGTACCGACTTTATATTACCCGCATTATATTTGATTATTGCTATCATAATTTACCTTTTGTACTGGGAAGGTTGAAATTATCTGTCTGTTTCACCGCCATCCTGAGCGCTTTGGCGAAGGCTTTGAAAATAGCCTCGATCTTGTGATGCTCATTATCTCCCGAAGCTTTTATATTCAGGTTGCATTTTGCATTGTCGCAGAACGATTTGAAAAAATGAAAGAACATTTCGGCAGGCATTTCACCGATCTTTTCCCTGGAAAAGCCGGCTTCCCATACCAGCCATGGCCTGCCTCCCAGGTCGAGGGCTACCTGTGCAAGAGAATCGTCCATAGGAAGAACAAAACTATATCTTTCAATCCCTTTTTTACCTCCAAGAGCTTTATTGAAAGCTTCCCCGAGTGAAATTGCAACATCTTCGACTGTATGATGTTCATCAACATGAAGGTCGCCTTTTACATCGACAACAAGATCCATGTTCCCGTGTCTGGCTATCTGTTCGAGCATATGGTCGAAGAATCCTATTCCGGTTGAGATCCGGCTTTTCCCGGAACCGTCAAGGTTTAGTTCAACTTTTATCCGGGTCTCCGACGTGTTTCTTGTAACTTCAGCGCTTCTGGGGGTCTTCTTCAGGAACCTGTACACTTCATTCCAGTCAGATGTACAGAGGCACGCCTCTTCACTCCGGATTCCACCGATCAGGATTGCTTTGCAGCCAAGGTTTTCAGCCAGCTGAACATCAGTAATCCTGTCGCCAATGACGTAGGATGAGGTAAGGTCAACTCCCAGTGCCAGATATTTTGTAAGCATTGCAGTCCCTGGTTTGCGAGTTGGTGCATTATCTGCAGGAAAAGTTCTGTCTATAAAAATTTCATTGAAGACAATTCCTTCATTTTTAAGTATCTGAAGCATTTTGTTTTGTACTGGCCAGAAGGTTTCTTCCGGGAATGAGGCCGTTCCAAGACCATCCTGGTTGGTAACCATTACAAGCTCAAAATCCGTTTCCCTGGCTATACCTGAAAGAGCAGAGATCACCGATGGAAGGAATTCAAATTTTTCAAAACTGTCTACCTGCTCATCAGCCGGTTCACTGATCAGTGTTCCATCCCTGTCAATAAAAAGAACTTTTTTCATTTTGTGATTGTCTGAAGGGCCTTTATAAGTTTATTGTTCTCCGAGGGTTTGCCTATTGTTATCCTGAGGCAGTTATCTATGACGCTGTTCCTGTTCCTGACAATGATATTCCTTTCAATAAGCGTATCATATATAAAATTTGCATCCGGTACTTTAACCAGGAGGAAGTTTGCATCGGAAGGGTATACTTCCTTTATGATTTTCACCGATTTCAGGATTTCTGAAAGCCTTTCTCTTTCACGTTTGATGGAATCCACCTGATTTCTGTAAGATTCAGTGTTCGTGAGTTTTCTGAGAGCCGCGAGCTGGTTGATTGTACTGACATTATACGGAGGTTTGATCTTATTGAGATATTTTATTACTGCCGTGTTCGTAAGTGCAATTCCGATTCTGGCGGCTGCCAGGCCAAGCGCCTTGCTGAATGTCTGCATTATTATCAGATTCGGATGCTTTTCTATGAGTTTCACGAATGAAGGTTTGTCGCTGAAATCTATGTATGCCTCATCTATGATCACCATTCCACGGAATTCAGAAACGAGGAATTCAACATCTCCGGAATTCATCGCATTACCGGAAGGATTATTTGGTGAACAGATAAAAATGACCTTAAGATTTTTATCTGAAAGCATGGGGATGACCCTGTCCATATCAATCTGGAAATTACTGTTCAGCGGTACCTTAATGATCTCAATGTCATTAACAGAAGCTGAGACCTCATACATTCCGTAGGTGGGAGTGAAGGTTAATACCTTGTCTTCTCCCGGCCGGCAGAAGATCCTGAAGCAAAGGTCTATTATCTCATCGCTTCCGTTTCCCAGGAAGATGTTTTCCTCTTTTACTTCCCTGAAGGAAGCGATAGCATTTTTGAGCTTAACCTGGTAAGGATCGGGGTATCGGTTAAGCCGGCCATACGGATTTTCATTGGCATCCATGAAGACACCTGTTTCTCCTTTAAAATCGTCCCTTGCACACGAGTATTGTCTCAGTCCGCGGACATTTTCTCTGACAAGAAGGTCTATATCAATCATTTTTAAGTTTTTTCAGTCTGAGGCTTACAGCATTCTTATGTCCGGTGAGCAATTCTGCTTCAGCCATTGTTTCAATTACAGGGCCAATATTTTTCAGGCCGTCTTTCTCCAATCTCTGGAATGTGATTTTTTTGAAGAAGCTGTCGGCAGACACTCCGCTGTAGTTCCTTGCATATCCGCTGGTGGGGAGAGTATGATTGGTTCCGGAGGCGTAATCGCCCGCGCTTTCGCAGCTCCAGGGTCCAAGAAACACTGATCCGGCATTTACTACCTTTGCAGCCAGAATATCCGGATTGGCGGTATTTATTATAAGATGTTCAGGAGCATAAAGGTTACTGAATCCTATACAGTCTTCCAGAGATGACAAAAGTATGATCATACTGTTTTCCAGCGCTTTTGAGGCAATATCTCTTCTTGGAAGCAATGCCAGCTGCGATTTGGTCTCCTCCATGACTTTCGGGATAATATCCTTGTTGTCAGTGAGATAAACAACCTGGCTGTCAGGTCCGTGTTCTGCCTGTGAGAGAAGGTCAGCGGCTATGAAAGAAGGATCAGCTGTTCCGTCGGAAATGACAAGTACTTCGCTGGGGCCTGCAGGCATATCAATTGCTATACCTTCCTGCTGTACAAGCTCTTTAGCCATAGTGACATACTGATTTCCCGGACCGAAGATCTTGTATACTGCTGGTATGCTTTCAGTGCCATAAGCCATGGCCGCAATAGCCTGGGCGCCACCGGCCTTAAATATTGCTGTTACACCGGAAATGTATGCAGCGAAGAGAATAACAGGGTTGATTTTTCCATTCTTTGCCGGAGGAGTGCAGAGGATTATTTCAGTACAGCCCGCTATCCTGGCCGGAATTGCCAGCATGAGGACTGTTGAAAACAGAGGGGCGCTTCCGCCGGGAATATATAAGCCCACTTTTTCGACAGGAATGCTTTTTCTCCAACAGTTTACACCGGGGAATGTATGCACTTCTTTTTCAGGTAGAAGTTGTGAACTGTGGAACTTATCTATGTTCCCGGATGCAGTTTTGATTGCCTGTTTCAGTTCCTCAGGAACCATCTTCACTGCCTCGGCAATTTCATTCGATGTTACTCTCAGATCATTGAGACTTACTCCATCGAATTCCTCAGCGTACAGTAAAAGGGCTTTATCCTTACCGGACTTAACAGATTCAAGTATTTCCCCGACCCTGTCCGAAAGTTCTTTCCGTTCCATGGAAGGCCGGCCGATGAGACCGGGCCAATCCTGGCTTTGAGGAAGGAATATTGTTCTCATTACAGTATCATTTTTTCTATAGGAATGACGAGAATACCTTCGGCTCCGGCAGCTTTAAGCTGATCTATCCTTTCCCAGAACTGATCCTCCTTAACCACTGAGTGAATACTCACCCATCCTTTATCTACGAGTGGAAGTATGGAGGGGCTTTTCATTCCGGGGAGTATTGAGCAGATTTTTTCCACTGCCGCATCGGGAGCATTCAAAAGAATATATTTGTTTTCCTTAGCGTTAATGACAGAACGTATCCGGAAAAGAAGCTTTTCAAGGATCTCTTTTTTTTCCGGCGCCAGTTGTTTTCCGGAAATGATCACAGCCTGGCTTTTCAGGATTGTTTCAACTTCAGTAAGTCCGTTTGTGAGGAGGGTACTTCCGCTGCTTACAAGATCGCAGATAGCATCGGCCAGACCGATACCCGGGGCAATTTCCACGCTACCGCTGATCTCTTCAATCTCGGCTTTAATATTGTTCTTTTTCAGAAATCCAGACAACAGCCTTGGATAGCTGGTGGCAACTTTTTTATTGTTAAGCCATGACGGACCGGTATATTTCTCCTCCTTTGGGATTGCAAGGCAGAGTCTGCAGCCTGCAAATCCAAGTTTTTCAACTACCTCCACATCCTTGTTCGTTTCATACACCATGTTTTCTCCAAGGATACCGATATCCGCTACCTGTTGTTCAACGTATTGCGGAATATCATCATCCCTGAGGAAAAGAAACTCCAGTGGAAAGTTGGAAGCGGTAGTTTTAAGAACACTCATTCCGCTGGAGAACTTTATTCCACACTCTTCAAGCAGGCTTTTTGAATTCTCACTCAGCCTGCCGCTTTTTTGAATTGCAATTTTCAATCTACTTTTCATTTTTTACTCTTAATTGGACTGAACATCCAGCGGGAAATAAAAAACCCGCCTGAATTGTTCAGACGGGTTTATGATATTTTACTGTTCACACATACCATTATCTCCTCGCCTGAATGCAAGTTTCATAATGATGGTGGTGTGAATTTCTATAGTTCATTGTCTGAATTTCTGAACGCGAAAATAGTAAAAAAATCTTAAGTATCACTATTCAGGGCCGGTAATCGGCTTTTTTTCATTTTTCAATGCTCCGGCCATACCTTTTACCTACCTTAAAAACCGGAACATTGATATTTTTATTGACAGCCCCCAAAAACCCTGAGGCATCAGTATAATTCCAGGAAAAATGGGGCCTGTCGGAAAACAGAACGGACCCGATTGTTCCGGATATGCCGGATATCAATCAAACCCTTTCTGCTACCAGATCACCGACCTCTGTCGTGGAATATCCCATTCTGCCGGCCCCCATATCTTTGAGTTTGTTGGCAGTAACAAACATGATGGCATCTTCCACAGCCTTAGCCGCTTCGGCTTCTCCGAGATGTTCGAGCATCATGCCACCGCAAGCTATTGAGGCAAGAGGATTGATCACATTTTTCCCTGTATATTTTGGAGCAGAACCACCGATAGGTTCGAACATTGAAACACCTGCAGGATTGATATTTCCGCCGGCAGCTATACCCATTCCTCCCTGTGTGATTGCACCAAGGTCGGTAATGATATCTCCGAACATGTTGGTAGTAACGATAACATCAAACCATTCCGGGTTCTTCACCATCCACATGCAGGTGGCATCTACGTGGTAATACTCTCGTTTGATATCCGGATATTCGGCATCGCCAATCTCATGAAAAGCTCTTTCCCAAAGGTCGAAGACATAAGTAAGAACATTTGTTTTACCGCAGAGTGCAAGTGTTTTTTTCTTGTTTCTTTTACGTGCATACTCGAATGCATAACGGAGTGCGCGATCGACCTGCATTCGGGAATAAACCATATTCTGGATAGCGACCTCATCGGGTGTTCCTTTCATAGTAACACCTCCGCTGCCAGTATATACATCGCCCGAATTTTCTCTTACAACAACATAATCGATATGTTCAGGACCTTTGTCTTTCAGGGGAGTTGGTACTCCGGGATAAAGTTTTATTGGTCTGAGATTAATGTACTGATCGAGTTCAAAACGTAGTCTCAGGAGGATACCTTTCTCAAGGATACCTGGTTTGACATCCGGGTGTCCTATTGCTCCAAGAAATATAGAATCAAATTTTTTCAGGTCGCTTACTGCTGTTTCAGGCAGAACTTCTCCGGTCCGGAGATATCGTTCTCCACCGAAATCGAATTCCTCGAAGTTGATTTTAAATCCGAATCTGGCTGCAACTGCGTTCAGTACCTTTCTGCCTTCCCTGACCACTTCAGGTCCTGTGCCGTCACCTGCAATGACTGCAATGTTGTAAGTTTTACTCATTGATGGTTAATTGTTTATTAATGTTCTCTTTCTGACAATTTTTTATTTATGAATTTCATGAGCTGCTGCCACCCGGGCATCAACATCATTTAGTCCCTCGGCAATGTTCAGCATTCTTTCGGTTGCCTTAATCGCGGATTCAGTCTGGTCGGCATCGAGCCCCTTTGTTCTGAATTCTTTGCCCCTGTATTCCCAGGAGATAACTGTCTCTACAAGAGCATCGGTGGCTCCGCCGGGAGGGATTGAAACCTCATAGTCGGTGAGGGATGGTAATGGTTTTTCAAGCATATCATAGATCTTCCTGAGAGCCTTCATGAAGGCATCGTATTGACCATCGCCTGATGAAGTTTCCTGATAAAGATTTCCATCTATCTCCACCTGTATGTTTGCCGAAGGTTTCAGACCATAGGAGAGAGAGAGGGAATAGTTTTTAATAAGGATCCTGTAATTGCTGTGGTCGTTTCCCAGTACATCAGCAATTATGAACGGCAGATCTTCAGCAGTCACATTTTCCTTTTTGTCGCCAAGTTCTATTACTCTCTGGGTGACCTTGTTAAGAGATTCAGGGCTTAGCGAAAGTCCGAATTCCTCAAGGTTTTTACGAACGGTTGCTTTACCTGATTGTTTTCCGAGGGCATATTTCCTTTTACGACCGAATCGTTCGGGCATCAGGTTGTTAAAATAGAGATTGTCTTTACTGTCTCCGTCGGCGTGTACTCCCGAGGTCTGAGTGAAGACATTCTCTCCGATTACCGGTTTATTGACAGGAATACGTATGCCGCTGAATGTTTCGACAATCTTGCTGACTTTGGTGATTTCAAATTCATTTATCGAAGTTTCGGTGTGAAGATGATCGCGCAGTATGCCTATCACACTTGAAAGAGGAGCATTTCCTGCACGCTCACCCAGGCCGTTTACAGTAGTATGTATTCCTTTGACGCCTGCTCTGACAGCGGCGAAGACATTTGCCACAGCCAGATCATAGTCGTTATGTGAATGGAAATCAAAATGCAGGTCGGGATAACGGTCGATAACCATTTTCAGGAATTCATATGTCTGATCGGGATTAAGTATGCCGAGTGTGTCGGGAAGCATGAATCTCTGAATGTTTTCATTTTTAAGAGAGTCGAGCATGAAAAAGACATAATCCGGTGATTGGATCATCCCGTTCGACCAATCCTCAAGGTATATGTTGACCTGGATATCGTATGACTCAGCTTTCCGGAGTATCTTCCTTATATCGTTGACATGCTGTTCCTGAGTTTTCCTGAGTTGTTTTTCAAGATGTCTTTTAGAGCCTTTGCAAAGAAGATTATCTACTTTTCCGCCGGCATCATTGATCCAGTTAAGAGATACTTCACCGTCGACAAAGCCGAGGGTTTCAATTTTTCTGTGCAGGTTATTATGCCGTGCCCATTCTGTTATTTTGGAAAGAGCTGTAAATTCCCCGGAGGAGACCCTGGCCGAGGCTATCTCTATCCTGTCGACTTTCAGATCTTTGAGCAGCAGCTTGGCAATGTGAAGCTTTTCGAGCGGGGTATATGAAACTCCCTGGGTTTGTTCTCCATCCCTCAGGGTTGTATCCATTATTTCAACTCTCATCGTATCACACTTTTTTTATTTTCAAAAGCAGCTATGGTATCCTTCATTTCAAGAAGAAAATCTATGTCGTCGAGCCCTTTGAGAAGGCATTCCTTTTTGTAGGCATTTATCTCGAATTTCACGGCATCTCCTGTAGGGATAATTGTAAAAGTTTGTTTTTCAAGATCTATTCTTACCCTGGTGGAGGGGTCCTTGCGGATCAATCCGTGCAATTTTTCGAGCAGATCTTCCGGGATAATTATGGGGAGAAGGCCGTTATTCATTGAATTATTCCTGAATATATCGGCAAAGAAGCTTGAGACAACAGCTCTGAATCCGTAGTCATATATCGCCCAGACGGCATGTTCTCTGCTTGACCCGCTTCCGAAGTTTTTACCTGTAACCAGTACTTTACCGCTGAATGCAGGATCATTAAGCACAAATTCCTCATTCAGTTCACCGGTTTTTTTATATCTCCAGTCGCGGAAAAGATTGTTTCCGAATCCTTCCCTGGATGTGGCGCTCAGAAATCTTGCCGGGATAATCTGATCGGTATCAACGTTTTGCAATGGCAGTGGCACGCAAGTCGATTCAAGTATTTCAAATTTCTCTTTTGCCATATCAGATTATTTTAGAAGGTTGTTTCGTCATTTAAAAATTCACGGGGATCGGATATTTTGCCGGTTATTGCTGCGGCTGCGGCAGTAAGGGGACTGGCAAGGAGGGTTCTTGCACCAGGGCCTTGTCTGCCTTCAAAATTCCTGTTTGAGGTTGAAACAGCATATTTGCCGGCAGGTATCTTATCCTCATTCATGGCTAGGCAGGAGGAGCAACCAGGTTGTCTCACCTCAAATCCGGCCTTTTCATATATTTCAGTAAGTCCTTCAGCTTTCATCTGTTCTTCCACCTTTTTTGATCCCGGAACGATCAGCGCTTCCACGGAAGCAGCTTTCTTCCTTCCTTTTATTATATGTGCGAATGCTCTGAAATCTTCAATGCGGCCGTTGGTACAGCTTCCAATGAAGACATAGTCGATCGGATGGCCGAGGAGTTTCATGCCAGGTCTCAGGCCCATATAGGCTAGAGATTTCAGGTATGATCCCTGCGATTCTCCTTCTAATCCTTCAGGTATGACAGAATCTACAGACATGCCCATGCCGGGGTTGGTACCGTATGTTATCATCGGTTTGATATCTTCAGTTCTGAACACCAGTTCACGGTCAAAATGAGCATCGTTATCGCTCTTCAGCGCCTGCCACTCTCTGATGGCTCCTTCGATATCCGTAATTCCGGGAATGGAAGGAAGCTTTCTGAGATAAGAAAAGGTTGTTTCATCGGCGGCAATCAGACCTCCTCTGGCGCCCATTTCGATGCTCATATTACAGATGGTCATCCTTGCCTCCATGCTCAGGCCTGAAATAGCTGATCCGCCGTATTCAACAAAATAGCCTGTTCCACCTCCGGTAGAGATCTCCGAAATAATATACATGATAATATCTTTGGAGGTCACTCCCTTGCCAAGCCTGCCATTAAATGTGATCCTCATACTTTTGGGCTTGGGCTGGATGATGCATTGTGTTGCGAGGACCATTTCCACTTCGCTGGTACCGATGCCAAATGCTATCGTGCCGAAAGCTCCGTGTGTCGATGTATGACTGTCGCCGCATACTATGGTCATCCCGGGAAGGGTATATCCCAGTTCAGGTCCGATAACATGAACAATACCATTTTTATTGTGGTTCAGTCCGTACAGCTGAATGCCGTACTTAGCACAGTTTTCAGCAAGTTTTGCCACCTGGTTTCTCGACAAGGCATCCTTTATTTCCAGATGCTGGTTCCTGGTGGGAATATTGTGGTCGGCTGTAGCAATGGTCTTATTGGGACGCGATACAGCTATGCCTCTGTCATTAAGGCCGTTGAAGGCCTGCGGACTGGTAACTTCATGAATATAATGCCTGTCTATATACAGTACATCAGGGCCGTTTTCAATTGACCGGACCACATGCCTATCCCAGATCTTATCAAAAAGTGTTTTTGGTGTCATTTTCTTTATAGTATAGATACTGCTTCATATTTCTCCCTGTCCGGATCAGCTGCTAACCGACATGCTGCATGCTGTCATGTTCTGATTATCAGAGATTCAGAATGGATTTTGGTCGTCTGCGGAGACTGTTTAATTGATTTTAGCTATGGCATCAATAAAAGCTTCCACAGATGCTGTCACGATATCGGTATGAGCGCCGAATCCATAATACATCTTTCCGTCATGCTCAACCTGGATATGTACTTTTCCCACGTCATCGCTTCCCTTGGTTATTGCCTGGATAAGGAATTCTTCAAGGTGCACTGTCTTGCTGATAAGCTGTTTCACTGCAGTGAATGCAGCATCTATCGGGCCATTGCCTGATGCAGTTGACAGATGTATTTCACCGTTTATTTTAACGCCTACAGTTGCAACCGGGATCATCGATTTTCCGCATGAGACCTGAAGTATGTCGAGCTTCATTGATTTTTCGCCCTGGAACACTTCTCCGGCGAGTATCCTGATATCCTCATCATTGATATCCTTCTTTTTGTCGGCAAGCAAAAGGAAACGGTGGTAGATATCGTCTATCTCTTCCTTCCCGAATTTGAACCCGAGGATCTCGAGCCTGTGGTTAAGGGCAGCTCTTCCGCTACGTGCTGTAAGGATTATCGACGATTCTTTGATCCCGACTTCTACCGGGTCAATTATCTCGTAGTTTTCCCTGTTCTTGAGAACGCCATCCTGATGAATTCCTGATGAATGGGCGAATGCATTTCTTCCCACTATTGCCTTGTTTGGCTGGACCGGCATGCTCATAAGTGTTGATACGAGTCTGCTGGTGGAATAGATAAGCTTGGTATTGATTTCAGTTTTAAGATTCAGGTCAAAATGGCTTTTCAGGATCATCGCAATTTCTTCGAGCGATGTATTTCCTGCCCTTTCCCCGATACCGTTGACTGTTACTTCCACCTGTCGTGCTCCGTTCATGATTCCCATCATGGTATTGGCAGTTGCCATTCCAAGATCATTGTGACAGTGAGTCGAAATGATAGCCTTATCAATATTGGAAACATTTTCCCTGAGGAACCTTATTTTGGCTCCATACTCTTCTGGCAGGCAGTAGCCGGTTGTATCAGGGATATTTACAACGGTAGCGCCTGCTTCAATTACAGCCTCGATGACTTTTGCCAGGTATTCATTTTCGCTTCTTCCTGCATCTTCGGCATAGAATTCGACATCATCAACGAATTTTCTGGCGTATCTGACCGCATCGGCGGCTCTTTTTATGATTTCTTCAGGTGTTGTTTTGATTTTATACTGAATATGGTAGGGAGAGACACCTATGCCGGTGTGTATTCTTTTCTTTTTGGCATACTGCAGTGCCTCTGCCGCTACTTCAATATCTTTTTTAACTGCTCTCGTGAGCGCACAGATCACCGGATTTGTAATGGCTTTGGATATTTCCATTACCGATTTAAAATCGCCCGGACTGGAAATCGGGAAACCCGCTTCGATGACGTCCACACCCAGAGCTTCCAGTGCCTGGGCAACTTCAATTTTTTCAATTGTATTAAGCTGGCATCCGGGCACCTGCTCTCCATCCCTGAGGGTAGTGTCGAAAATAATGACCTTATCGTTCATGTTATCAGTTATTTCTTGATTCTAATTATTTCACCGGCCTCAGTTTTCTCACCGCTGACCCGGCTCTCCATAATTCTGACTGACCGAGTTCTTTGAGTTCTGCATTCAGTGTTTCCTTGTAGTTCGGTGCTCCGGTGGATTCCAGTACCCTGACACATTCCTCACCGGTTTTAACCCTTCTGTAGAGTTCCTTGAATACCGGCAGGGTTGCTTCCATGAATTTTGGTCTCCAGTCGAGGGCTCCGCGCTGTGCAGTTGCACTGCAGTTGGAGTACATCCAGTCCATCCCGTTTTCGTCGACGAGTCTGATAAGGCTCTGTGTAAGCTCTTCAACGGTTTCATTGAATGCTTCTGAAGGAGTATGACCGTTTTCACGGAGTACATTGTACTGTGCATCCATGATACCAGCCAGTGCACCCATCAGGACACCTCTTTCGCCGGTAAGGTCGCTGAATACCTCATGTTCGAAGGTAGTCGGGAACAGATATCCTGATCCTATACCGATTCCGATAGCAAGAGTACGTTCTTCTGCTCTTCCCGTATAGTCCTGAAAAACGGAAAAGCTGGAATTGATACCTGCACCTGCAAGGAAGTTCCTGCGTACACTTGTCCCTGATCCTTTGGGGGCAACCAGGATGACATCAACATCTTTTGGAGGAATGACCCCTGTATGATCCTTATAAGTAATTGAAAAGCCATGGGAGAAATACAGCGCATCACCTTTTTTAAGGCAGGGTTTGATTTTAGGCCAGAGAATTCTCTGTGCAGCATCAGAAACAAGGTACTGAATAATTGTTCCTTTCTGAGCAGCTTCTTCAACAGGGAAGAGAGTCTGGCCGGGAATAAAACCATCTGCAACAGCTTTATCCCAGTCAGCCTTGAATTCAGGTGCCTGACCTATAATGACATTAATACCGTTATCTTTCATATTGAGCGCCTGTGCGGGGCCCTGAACACCGTAACCGATTATTGCCACTACTTCATTTTTAAGAACTTCGCGGGCTTTTGAGAGTGGAAATTCTTCTCTTGTAACAACTGTCTCTAATACTCCGCCAAAATCGATTTTTGCCATGACTTTAATTATTAAAAATTGGATTAATACTTATGATGTTTTTAATTTTCATTCAGGATATCAAATGTTTCAGGTTTCAGCCTGTTGGCTTCATCCATTTCCTTCAGGTACGAATTAAGTTCCTTGACCTGTTTTGTGATGGCTATCCTGCCTGACTTTGCGAACTGCAGCACCCCGTAAGGCTCGAGCTGGGTGAGGAGTTCTGCAATTTCCTGCCGGTGACCTGTTTTTTCTATTACAATATATTCGGGAGATACCTCAAGAATCCTTGCATGATGAGTCCGGACAATATGATCGATGATATTTCCCGACATGAGTCCCTTTGTGGTTACCTTATATAGTGCCATCTCCTGATGGATAATCTGGTCAGAAGTATGAACAAATACTTTCAGCACATCTACAAGCTTTTCCATCTGCCTTGCGACTTTCTGTATCATTTCACCGCTTGTCTTAACAACAATGGTCAGGAGATGAACGCCCTTTACTGCCGACTCTGAAGCCGAAAGACTGTCAATATTTATCTGTCTCCTGGTCAGGATAATTGTTATCTGTCCAAGGATACCGATATGATCTTCTGTAAAAACCGATATAGTATATTCCTGTGTCATATTTTATTACTTTCTGCTCTGTGCCTTCTGATAATTCTATCCTGAAGTAACAGAGGTGTTTTTGTTTAATACGTAAGTCTTATTTCAGAAACCGATTTGCCCGGTTCAATCATAGGGAAAACATTTCCCTGTTTTTCAACTTTGATCTCGAGCAGGTATGGTCCGTCAGTATTGATCATCTCTGAAAGTGAATCCTGCAGATCTTCACGCAGAATTACTTTTCTGGACGGTATGCCGAAAGCCCTGCTTATCATCACGAAATCAGGATTTACAAGCTCTGTTGAGGCATACCTCTGGTCGAAGAACAATTCCTGCCACTGTCTGACCATTCCAAGGAAATTATTATTCAGGATGATGATCTTGACCCCTACCTTGTATTGAAGAATTGTTCCAAGTTCCTGCATAGTCATCTGAAAACCTCCATCTCCCACCAGCGTGATGACTGTTTTATCGGGGCAACCAAGTTTAGCTCCGATACCGGCAGGAATACCGAATCCCATGGTGCCCATTCCTCCGGAGGTGACAAAGGATTTAGGGTTAATATATTTATAGTACCTTGCAGCGTACATCTGGTGTTGTCCAACGTCGGTAACTATAATTGCATCGCCTTTGGTCATTTCGGATATCATCCTGATCACTTCACCCATTTTTATCTCGCCTTTTTCAGGTTTCGTTTCAGGCTTAATGACTGAATCGTATTCTGTCTTATCAGCTATTCTGAATTCCCTGATCCATTTTTCGAAGGAATTGGGTTTTACAATGGATGAGAGGTATGCCAGAGCATCCTTGGCATCGTTATTAATCTCGACATCGACTGGTACATTTTTATTTATCTCGGCCTCATCTATTTCAATATGAATGATGGTGGCATCTTTGGCATATTTTTTAAGATTGCTTGTCACCCTGTCATCAAATCGCATTCCGACAGCAATGATCAGGTCAGCCTTGTTTGTCAGAATATTAGGGCCATAGTTGCCATGCATTCCCAGCATACCGGCAAAGAGACGGTGATCGGAGGGAAAGGAAGATAATCCGAGTAAAGTAACGGCAACAGGGATTCCTGTTTTTTCAGCAAAAGCTTTCAGTTCATTTTCGGCGCCTGAAATTATCACGCCGTGACCGGCAAGTATCAATGGCCTTTCAGCATGATTTATGATTATTGCGGCCGATTCGATAGCTTTTTTATGTAGCTGGATAAGAGGATTATAGCTTCTCAGGTAAGTGCATTTGGAATAATGGTAATCGAGTTTATCTATCTGGGCGTCCTTTGTTATATCGATAAGTACGGGTCCGGGTCGTCCCGTTTTTGCTACATAGAAAGCCTTTGACAATACATCAGGGATGTCCTGAGCTCTTTTTACCTGATAGTTCCACTTGGTTACAGGCATTGATATGCCAATAATATCAGTTTCCTGAAATGCATCAGTTCCAATCAGCGATGAGACAACCTGAGCAGTAATGAACACCACGGGCACTGAATCGAGAAAAGCGTTTGCAATACCTGTTACCAGGTTGGTTGCGCCCGGGCCTGATGTTGCAAAACAGCAACCCGGTTTTCCGGTAACCATGGCATAAGCCTGTGCTGCGTGAGCTGCACCTTGTTCGTGACGGGCGAGGTAGTGATTAAGCTTTCCCTCATAGTCAAGAAGCTTATCATAAAGAGGCATAATTGCACCGCCCGGATAACCGAAGACAGTGTCGACTCCTTCATCGATAAGTATCCTCAGGATTGCATCAGCTCCCGAGATCGTCTCAACCCCGTTCATCTGCGCCGTTGTCTGTTCTTTTTCCATTACACTATTCATATCAAATTGATCTGATTTCTTCTGATGTTTTAATAATCCTTCAAAACGGTATATGGCTTTTCAGATAAGTCTGATTGCGCCCAGGTCGGCAGAACTGACATTTGCGGCATAAGCTCTGAGCGCCCCTGATATAAATCTTTGTCTTTTCTCAGGCCTGAAGGCTTTGTCACCTCTTGCTTTCATATCACTGTTTCGTTTTGCGAGGTCCTGCTCCGTAAGGAGAACATTTATCTTTCTTGCAGATACGTCAATTGAAATCCTGTCTCCGTTTCTTAGCAAAGCAATCTCGCCTCCTGCAGCAGCTTCGGGCGATACATGTCCTATCGACAGTCCTGATGTGCCACCTGAAAATCTTCCGTCTGTGATAAGAGCACATTTTTTATCAAGTCCTTTGGATTTAAGATAAGATGTAGGATAAAGCATTTCCTGCATTCCCGGTCCTCCTTTTGGTCCTTCATACCTGATCACCACAACATCGCCTTCCCTGACTTTACCTCCCAATATACCGTCAACAGCCTCTTCCTGCGATTCAAAAATAACAGCAGGGCCCTCAAATTTGAAGAGCGTGGAATCAATGCCGGCCGTTTTAAGTATGCAACCACGGGAGGCAATATTTCCGTGAAGTACGGCCAGCCCTCCATCCTTGTTATATGGGTGTGCTGTTGAACGTATGCATCCTTTTGCGCGATCTGTATCAAGCTCAGGGTAAGCGGTACTATGAGACCCCATGACGATATTCCTCTTCATCGAAGGGGCGCTCTTATAAATGTCCAGGGCTTCCGGAATGGCTTTCCCCCCCATAATATCCCAATCGTCAATAGCTTGATTTAATGTTTTATAATCAACCCTTCCTACTGATCCGTCGATAAGTCCTGCACGGTCAAGTTCTCCCAGGATACCCAGTATACCACCGGCGCGGTTCACATCCTGGACGTGGTAGTGTGAGCTTGGTGCAACCTTGCAAATGTTGGGTATCTTCCTGGAGAGTTCATCTATATCCTTCATTGTAAAATCGACTCCTGCTTCCCTTGCGACAGCCAGAAGATGGAGCACTGTATTGGTTGAGCCGCCCATTGCTATGTCGAGCGACATTGCATTGAGGAATGCCTGTTTCGTGGCAATCGATCTGGGAAGAACAGAGTCGTCGTCTTCAAAGTAATATCTGTTTGCAAGTTCCACTATCAGGCCTGCTGCCTTTATGAACAGTTCAGTTCTGTTACTGTGAGTGGCCACTATCGTACCATTTCCGGGAAGTGCAAGTCCGAGAGCCTCATTCAGGCAGTTCATGCTGTTTGCAGTAAACATACCGGAACACGATCCGCACGTGGGACATGCTGCCTTCTCGATCTCACTAAGCTCACTGTCGCTTACTGAATCATCGGCAGCAGCAACCATAGCATCGATGAGATCAAGATACTTTTCGTTGAGTTTTCCTGCTTCCATCGGTCCTCCGGAAACAAATACGGCAGGAATGTTCAGCCTCATGGCAGCCATCAGCATACCGGGAGTTATCTTGTCGCAGTTGCTTATACATACCATAGCGTCTACAGTGTGTGCATTGCACATGTATTCCACACTGTCTGCAATGATATCCCTTGAAGGAAGGGAATACAGCATCCCATCGTGGCCCATTGCTATACCGTCATCTATGGCAATAGTGTTGAATTCGGCTGCAAAGCATCCCCTCTTCTCTATTTCCTTCTTAACAAGCTGTCCGATATCATGAAGATGCACATGGCCGGGGACAAACTGGGTGAATGAATTAACAATTGCAATTATTGGTTTCCCGAACTGTTCAGGTTTCATACCATTGGCTCTCCAAAGGCTTCTGGCGCCTGCCATTGTCCTTCCTGCGACCGATTTTGCACTTCTTAGCTGTCTCATTGTTGTCTCTTTTTAATATTAAAAAAGCTTCCCGGTCCCCCGGAAAGCTTCTGTATATCCTAGTCAATACATATTATTCCCGGTTCATTTACGCTTGGCAATGAGGAGCACGTTGAGAATAATAAGTACTAGAGAATTCTTCTGCATAATCTTTTCAAATCTGTTTGCAAATGTAATATTTTTTTAAAAAAAACAACAAAAAGATAATATTTTTAAATATTTAAGCTCTTTAAAGTAATTTACATTCATTTGCTGCACCATAGAAATGGTATGCAGGGCTCGTCAGTCTGATTTTGTATATGTCTTTAATATTCAGTGGTCTGATGCTGTATCTTGTAGGTAATATTGTTATAATAAACAAGCATGTAACAACTTTGTTCAGCCGGGCTTCAGAATATGTTCAGTTTTTGGTGTAATATCATGTTATTTGATTATTTTAGGATTGAAATAAGTTCAGAGTAAAGAAATCAGGATGAAATTTGGTGTTCTTCTTATGATGATGTTAACTATCATAACATCCGTTGCCGGACAGAAAAAGCAACCGGATCCTGTCAGCTCTTTACCATTATCATTTTTGATAAATTCCCAGTGGACATTCAACTATTTTCCTGCTGATACTTCGGGAAGGGGATTTGAATACCCGGGATTTAATGATTCCAAATGGGAGGCAGTGAGCCTTCCTCATACCTGGACCTCCTATGAGACAACAGGAGAGTTGAAACCGTTCTCAAAAAGTCCGGGAGAGACAGGAGAAACATACTGGTGGACCGGCTGGGGCTGGTATAGAAAACATTTTACGTTGAATGAGGCATATTCGGGAAAGAAGATTTTCCTGGAGTTTGAAGGTGTTCAGAAATATTGTAAAGTCTGGGTGAATGGAAAGCCGGCTGGCGATCATAAGGGAGGATATGGCTCTTTTGATCTGGATATTACTGACCTGGTTAAAGCAGGAAAGGATAATGTGATAGCTGTCGCTGTAAGCTATCTGCAGAAAGATGAATTCAGGCTTCATCCTGATTCTGAAAGCAATATTACGGCTTCATGCGGGATCACAAGGAATGTGAGGCTGGTTATCAGGAACCGCTTGTATATACCAATGCAGGGCTCGTCGTCTCATGAAGGAGGCGCAGTATTTACAGCCGATGAGGCGAATGAAAAGGGAGCTGTCTATTGCCTTACCACATGGGTGAAGAATGATTTCACAGAACCGAAGAACTGCACTGTACAGACAACTCTTTTGGATAGCAAAAAGACAGTGATCCAGGCAATAAGGAGTGAAGCTGTCATTAATCCAGGTCTGACTTTCATGTTCATCCAGAGAAGTAAACAGGTAGCCAAGCCTCACCTGTGGTCCCCTGGTGATCCATATCTCTATTACGTTAAAATTGATATTCTTGACAGAAAAGAACGCGCTGACACCTATTCATTCGGTGTAGGTTTCAGAAACATCAGCCGGGACAGAAACACCGGGGAACTGATAATTAACAATGTCAGGATACCTCTTACCGGTTGCCAGTGGCGTCAGCAGGCCCCATGGCTTGGGGATGCTATACCTGACTGGATGGTCAGGAAATATCTGGAATCGGTTTCCGGGAATAAAAAAACCAATTTTATACGAACCCTTGATTATCCTGCAGCAGGTTGGTTTTATGATCGCGCTGACAGCCTGGGCCTTTTGGTTGAGGAAGATTTTTCAGGTACGGGCAGTCACAGCTATTCGGGTGATGAACAGAGACTGATGGCAACCGGAATGATAAGGCGCGACAGGAATCACCCTTCGCTGGTGGCATGGAGCCTCGGAGGGGATACTTCTGTCACAAAAAAGATCTACCCTGTAAGGGAAGATACCCTGAGAGATTTTTTCGGCGTAAAAGCAGATATTATCCATGATTGCGATAGCTGCATAACATATTATCCTGCTGTTGATACCGGAAATACTACTCCGGCAGGAGGAGAGCCTGCTGCATTGATCGTATCTGCTTCTCATAAGAGCATTGCCGCCGACAGGGGTTCTGTAATAATGGTTAAGGCATATGCTGCCGACAGGGAAGGCAATCCGGTCAGAGGATTTAAAAATACCATCCGATGGGAAGTTGCCGGTCCGGGAAGGCTTATCGGTCCTGAGAATTTTATTTCTTACTCCGACAGCAGTAACGTTGCAGAAGGGTTATATACCGAACTGCCGGCAATGAATCTTATCAGGTCTTCAGGGGTGCCCGGTAAGATAACCGTCTCCGTGTTTGCTGCAGGTGTTGCTTCCGGTTCTGCAGAGATTGAGGCGCTCGGAAAAGAAAGTGAAGGTAAAGTGATCACAGAACCTGTTCTGGCAAATGGAGGCAGGAGAAAAGTAACCGGGAGTATTCTCGTGACCCGGAGGTTTAATGACACTCCAAAGGAAATTAAGCCTTCAGAGGACGATTTAAAACCGGGCGTGCAAAACAAAACATGGTATTCATGCTATATTAAAAAACTAATAAAAAAGAATGATCCGGGCGTAGATACCACCTGTATCGAACTGACTTCCCTGTCCGATCTTCTGACTTCTCAGCTTATTCTTAACGACGGTATTATGTCAGCATCCGATTTTAATTATAATGCCGAGCATTTTAATACCTGCAGGCTGATAGCAGGTTATATCTCAAATACAAAACTTCCCACGATATTCAAGGAGAGCCTGAGGAAATACTATGCCAGAATGATCATCACCAAAGGAAATGATATGAATGCCGGTTATGAAATGGACTGGCTAAACTGGATCCCGTCCGGCGGGGTCGTAGTAATCGTTCCGGCAGAAAGTGGCCTGACATTCCGGAAGGGCGTTATATATGCGAAGGATCCTTCGTTGAATTCTATTATAAAAACGGTTTATCCACAGTTCGGAAGTTTCTCCGAGGATGGGAGAGAAAGGGCTTTATTACTGATTGACAGGATGAATCCTGCCGTTCATTGTACCGTTTCCAGGGGAAATAATGGAAATCCCGTGACAGTCTTTACAGCTGAAAGGGGAGAACCGGTTCTTGTCCCGGAATTTAAGTTCATCAGTGAATGAGACTTAATGAGGAGCTGGCAGAAGAAGCGGATATCTGCCGGATTTTATCGATCCAAGGTGCAACTGAATTATTGTCGTGCGCCATATTCACAAAACGCCATTTTTTAACATAGATCCTAATGTCAAAATATTACTATCTTAGACCAAACTTTAAAACCCTTTCGAAATGAAAAAAAGAAGCATTGTTTCATTTATTTTTATGATCGCGGCAGCCTTATTGCTGATCCCCTCGATGAACTCTTGTAAGACTCCGTCGAAGAATATAGGTTTGCAACTTTACTCAATCAGGGATTCTATTGGCAGGGATGTCCCGGCTGCAATTGAAAAGGTAGCTAAAATGGGCTATAAATTCGTTGAACCAGCTGGTTACAGCAATGGGAAATTATATGGTCTCGATCCGGCTGCATTCAAAGCTCTGCTGGAAAAGAATGGCCTTAAGATCATCAGTTCTCATTGTGGTCAGCCACTTCCTGATTCTGCACATTGGGCAGAAACGATGGCATATTGGGATGCCTGCATTGAAGCGCATGCAGCTGTAGGGACATTATATCTTGTTCAGCCATTTATTGGTGCGGAAGCATACCGCAGCCTGGATACACTGAAAAAATACTGCGATTATTTCAACGCGATCGGTGAAAAATGCAAAGCCAAGGGGATCCGTTTCGGTTACCATAATCATGACAGGGAACTTTCCACCAAAATTGACGGACAGACTGTTTATGATTTTATGCTTGCTAATACAGATCCTTCCAAGGTTATATTCGAAATGGACCTGTACTGGGCAGTCGTTGGTGGTGCAAACCCTGTAGAATATTTCAATAAATACCCGGGGCGCTTCGAACTCTGGCATATTAAGGACAAGAAGGAAGTTGGCGCGAGCGGAATGATGGATTTCAAATCTTATTGGACCAATGCAGCCAAAGCTGGTATGCAGTATGGTATTGTAGAAATAGAGGAATACAGTTTTGATGAATTCACAAGCTGTCAGAAAAGCGTTGAATGGCTTAATCAGCAGCCTTTTGTAGTAATGCCGAAATAACTCTGGCGAGCAGAGATTTCTGTTACAGGATCTGCCGGATATTTGCCGGCAGATCCTTTCCGCTTTGCAGTCGGATCAGGATAACGTATTAAAAGTATTAAACTTAATACCGGAAGATTTGTATGAATAAGATCATTACCTCCTTTGTATTCATATTGCCGCTGTTTTGTGGTTGTACGAACAGTTATTACAATATAAATGATTATCAGTCCGTCCTGAAGATTGACTCCCATGCCCATATCGATGCCGGTAAAGGAGTGCTTGAACAGCAGGCATTGAAAGACAATTTCATCCTTCTGACCATCAATGTAGATGTTTCCGATTCGGCGACTATTGCCAATCAGCTTAAGCTTGCCCTGGATGCGGTTAAGAAATATCCGAGGAATGTTTTTTATGCTGCCACTTTTTATTTTGATACTACCGGTTTTGGAACAGAAAACTGGAGAAAAAAGATAATTTCACAGCTTGAAAGGAATATTTCCGGTGGGGCAGTATCGGTGAAGATCTGGAAAAACATCGGTATGACAGTTCGTGATCGCTCAGGTAAATTCATAATGGCCGATAATCCTGCTCTTGATCCTGTATTCAACTATCTGATAAGCAGAAATATACCTGTCACTGCCCATCTGGGAGAACCTCGTAACTGCTGGCTCCCTTTCAACAAGATGACCATCAGGGGCGACAGTAGCTATTTTGCCGAAAATCCACAGTATCATATGTTCCTGCATCCTGATTATCCCTCCTACGATGATCAGATCAATGCAAGAGATCATCTTCTTGAAAAGCATCCCGATATGAAACTTATAGGATGTCATCTGGGAAGTCTTGAATGGAATGTCGATGAACTGGCGAAACGTCTCGACAGATTTCCGGGTTTCGCAGTCGACATGGCTGCAAGGATCTGCCATCTTCAGTACCAGTCGATGAGTGACAGGAAGAAAGTCCGTGATTTTATCATTAAGTACCAGGACAGGTTGTTATATGGCACTGATCTTTCAGACGAAGGTTCGGGCACTACCGATGAGATTTCCAGGCAGATCCATAATACCTGGACCGATGACTGGAAGTATTTCGCAACTGACAATCTGATGACATCAGCATCCTTCAGGGGCGAATTTGAAGGCCTTCATCTCCCTAAAGAGGTTATTACCAAGATCTATAGCGGGAATGCTATAAAATGGTATAATCTGAAAGCGGATCAGTCGAAATAATCTGGTCCCTCTGTTTTTCAGAGATTGAAAAAGATTATCCTGTATTTGTATATTAACTTTCTGATCATGGATCGCATGATCCTGCCTGTCTGAATTTTATCCGACAAAGCGGAAAGCGCTTGCGGAACAGGTTCTTAGAATAATTTCTTTTATAATTTTTCCAGTAACAGCCATGAGATTACTGATTTTCATTGTTTTAACCGGGATGTTTCTCACAGGACTTTCATGTAGCAGGTCAGAATCATCCGGTGAAAAGCAGATATTTATACCATTGTCTGCTGATTCACTGCCACTTGTATTTCCCGGTAACAAATCGGATATGGTCGATAAGTTACTGAGGCATGAAGCTGCGCTACGATTTGTTGAAAACCAGCTTCCTGATGAACTATCAGCATGGGCAAAATACAAATCGTGGCTGCGGAATGAGGTAATAAAAAAAGCCGGTGTTGTAATTGATCATGAACTCCTGGTCGACATTAGGGAGAAAGGCTCTGTGAGGATGAAAGATTACACGATAAAGAAGATCATTTATCAGACACGACCCGGGATATATGCGACTGCAAACCTGTTTATTCCTGATGGAAAAGGTCCATTTCCGGCTGTAATTAACGTGCTGGGTCACTGGCAGAAAGGTAAAATTGATAATACCGGTCCGCAGGCAGTAGGCCATACGCTTGCCACCAACGGATATGTTTGCCTCACTGTGGATCCGTGGGGAGCAGGAGAACGAAGCACAAAACACGGAACCTTTGAATATCATGGATCAAACCTCGGTGCGTCGCTGATGAACATAGGTGAACCATTGTTAGGCATTCAGATATCTGATAATATCAGAGGAGTCGATCTGCTTTGCTCGCTTGCGGTTGTTGATCCTGCACGAATCGGTGCAACAGGAGCAAGCGGAGGGGGCAACCAGACGATGTGGCTTTCGGCTGTAGATGAAAGGATCAGGGCCGATGTTCCGGTGGTAAGCGTAGGCTCTTTCGAATCATATATCATGGAGTCAAACTGCATCTGTGAACAGCTGCCCGATGGGCTTACTTTTACTGAAGAAGCCGGGATAATCGCGCTTTCTAATGCTCCATTGGTGATTAATCATGACAAGGATTCCAATCCCACTTTTTTCCCATCTGAAACAAGGAGGACTATCGGGAATGCAAACCATATTTTCCGTATTACAGGCAGGGAGAAAGATATTGTATTCTGTCATTTTGATCTTCAGCATGGCTATGAAAAGGAAGACCGCGAAGCTATGCTCGGCTGGTTTGATTGTAAGCTGAAAGGGATCGGAGATGGTACGCCGAAGAAAGAGCTACCTTTCCGGCAGGTACCTGAGAGTGAACTTATGGTATTTCAGGACGGAACAAGAGATTCCATTGTGATGACTACCGGCAGTTATTGCAGGATTAAAGGCAATGAACTCAGAAATAAGTTATTAGATACAAAACGTTTTGACGCTGATCTGAAAAGGAAGGAGCTTAAAGAATTACTAAGGATTAATGGGAAGTTGGAAATTGAAAAAATCTTTCAATTCAGTCCGACTCATACCTGGAAAAGGCTTGCTATTTGTTCGAAAGATAAAAGACTGATTCCATTACTGATGACTAATCCAAAGGATGAGGCCAGAGGCTATTTTATCATTGCCAGTCCCTTAGGGAAAAATGAGATATCCCGGTCAGTTATCGACAGCCTTAGAAAGGCCGGAACAGGCATCGTGCTTGCCGATCTGACAGGAACAGGAGAGCTGGCAAGCACAAATTCTGTTCTGTTTGACAAACTAAGCAGACTACATACACTTTCCAGGGCTGAGCTTTGGCTTGGCAGAACTGTAATTGGAGAATGGACAAAGGAAATAGATCTGATTACCCAATATCTCTATTATGATTGTAATGCCCGGAAGGTTAGTATTTACGGATATGGAGAATCCGGTCTGGCTGGCTTGTTTTATGCCTCACTGGGAGGGAAAGTGGAAACTGTAGTTCTGAAAAACGCTCCTGTGAGTTATTTGTTTGACAACAGGGAAGACATCGATTATTTCAGTATGGGGATACATATACCTGGTATTCTGAAATGGGGTGATATATCTCTTGCAGCTGCATTGTCGGGAAGATCAATTGAATTTACCGGACCCGTTACCATGTCCGGAACACTGGTCAGCAAGGATAAATTAGCTGGCATCATTGAAGAATTCAGACAGATTCGGAAGAAATGCGGGACAAAAGGGAGTACAGTCTTTAATTGATGGAATTCTGAATGGTCTTAATTATATTTAATTGAATTATTTTGATGATATCATGCTTTTCAGGTGCAATTCCACAGCATCATAAAAAGAGCAGATCAGAAATTTTAAAATTATAAAACCATGTTCATTAATTTGTCTATTGGTCATCGGAGAATAATTTCAGGATTATTTGTGATGGCATTTTTTCTGTTTTTCCGGACAGCTGTCTCCACAGGGATACCGGTGTTATCTCAGGAAAATGGGACGACGGCCCTTAGTCTCGCAATATTCGATGTTGATGCAACGCCTCCTGTAGGGAGTTATATGGCATATGGAAAGGTGATCAATACCTGGGAAATGGGGTTGAGGGCACGTGGTATTGTTATAATTGGATCAGGTAAACCTATTGTACTCTGTTCTGTTGACTGGATTGGCATTGCAAACGATTCACAGGATGAATTTAAAAAGGTGATGGCTGAAGCTGCCGGAACTGATCCTGAGAGAGTGGCACTTCATACTGTTCATCAGCATGATGCGCCTATCTGCGACTTTGGCGCCGAAAGGTTCCTTAAGGAAGCAGGTCTTGATCCCCTAAGCTATGAAAGCGCCTTCACGAGAAAAGTGATGAAGAATATCGGCGAAGCGATCAGGTCAGCCCTTAAGGAGACGAAACCATTTGACCGGATCGGACTTGGCGAAGCCCCGGTGTACAGGGTCGCCTCAAACAGGAGGATACTTGGTCCAGACGGTAAGGTATCGGCTACCAGGTATACAACCTGCAAAGATTCGGCTATGAGAGCAGAACCGGAAGGACTGATTGATCCGGTTGTTTCATTGGTCAGTTTCTGGAACGGCAATAATCCGGTTGCAGTTCTGAGCTATTATGCAGTTCATCCTCAGAGCTATTATCAGACAGGGTTGCCTAATCCTGATTTTCCTGGAATGGCCAGGTTCTACAGGCAACTTGAGGTCCCTGAGGCACTTCATGTCCATTTCAATGGGGCCGGAGGCAATCTGGGAGCTGGAAAATATAACGACGGATCTCACGAGAACAGAGGCATTCTGGCGCTCCGGCTTGCAGACGGAATGAAAAGGGCATGGGAAGCTACAAAAACAGAGAAGATCACTCCTGCGGATATAACATGGAATATAGAGAAAGTAGCCCTTCCTCCGGCAAAATATTTTGAGAACCTTGGTGATGAAATCAGACAAAAAGCCGGGAATCCGGTTTTTATATCGAATAATATTTCTAAAGTGATATGGTATAAAAGATGTGTCGCCGGGAGAAAGACAGATATTTGCTGTCTGTCGCTGGGATGCGCCAGAATACTTCACATGCCGGGAGAACTTTTCGTCGAATATCAGCTTGCCGCTAAAGCGGAGCGTCCGGATCTTTTTGTTGCAATGGCCGCCTACGGAGATTATGGACCTGAATATATATGTACCGATATTGCTTACCAGCAGGGAGGATATGAAGGTAGTGATGCATCAGGTGTTGTAGCGGGATCTGAAAAGATACTGATGGATGCTATAAAAAACCTGCTTCACAGGTAGGGCGGCATCAGATTTTGGCTATTTTTAAGACTGAAATATCCATGTTAAGGGAAGTTTATACCAAAATCTTCATCAGATGAAGAATATTTTCTTATTGCTGACATTTTCCGGATTATTGTCAGTCTTTGCTACTACCACACCTCTGGCAGGTCAGACAGCCGGTGAGAAAGGATGGAAAGCCGGCGTCTCAAAAGGAATTATTACCCCCCAGAAGTCGATCTGGCTCGGCGGATATGCCGCCAGAACTCATCCTTCGGAGGGAGTGCTTGCTGATCTTTGGGTAAGGGTGCTAGCCATTCAGGATGCAAGGGGCAGGAAGGCCGTATTTATCACTTCCGATCTGCTTGGATTTCCCAAAAAAATGTCTGACCGGATACGGGACAGGATCGCTGTAAAATACGGTCTTACCAGATCACAGATCATTCTCAGTTATTCTCATACTCATTCCGGACCGGTACTGTCAGATGCACTCATAAATATCTATCCTCTCGATGAAAACCAGGCTCAGGTTATAAAGGATTATTCACTTGGTCTTGAGAAACAGATTGTTGAACTGACTGGTGATGCACTTGGCAAATTGGTTCCGGTGAGAATATATTCCGGTTCCGGAATAACAAGGTTTCAGGTTAACAGGAGGAATAATTCTGAAGCAAAGCTGACACCGCAGTCTCAACTGAATGGTCCAAACGATTATGCCGTTCCGGTATTGAAAATTACCGATCAGTCAGGAAACCTGCAGGCAGTTATTTTCGGATATGCCTGTCATGCCACTGTTCTTGATATATATCAGATTTCGGGAGATTACCCTGGTTTTGCAGAAGCAGAACTCGAAAAAGCCCACCCTGGTTCTGCCGCCATGTTTTTCCAGGGCGCGGGAGCGGATCAGAACCCCCTGCCCAGAAGATCGATCGCTCTGGCCAGACAATACGGGAAAGAGCTGGCAGCTGCCGTAGAACGGGTCCTAAATGAAAATATGAAACAACTGGATCCATTACTAGAGACATCTTATTCTGAGATAGATATACCATTTTCAGAACCTCCTTCAAAAGATTCCCTACTGGTAATAGAAAGGATAAAGGATGGTTATCAGAAACAATGGGCGGTTAACCAGTTGAAGAGACTCAAAGATTATGGTTCTCTGATGAAGTCATATCCATATCCTGTTGAGGTATGGCGTATGGGCAGCCAGACGATAGTAGCTCTTGGTGGCGAACTAGTCGTTGACTATTCCATTGAGCTTAAAAAGCTTTACGGACAGGATATAATTGTACTCGGATATGTTAATGACGATATGGCGTATATACCGACAGAGACTATGCTTGGCGAGGGAGGTTACGAAGGTGACACCTCGATGATCGCTTATGGTCTTCCTTCAAAATGGGCTCCGGGTATTGAGGAGAAGATCATTGAAGAAGTAAAGAAACTTGCCGGCAGGATCGGAGTGAAAATGTACTCGAAATGATCTTGTTAGTGTGATCCATTATGGAAAATTTGTGGACTTACTAAAATCATAAAAATGAAAAGAAACGATTTTTCAAGAAGGAAGTTTATTGCGACCATTTCTGCAGGATCAGCAGCTATGGCCGCTTCCGGCTATATCCCTTCATTTGGAAGAGATCTCCCGAATATTGGAAGGGCAGGACAGCTGGCAGCGCTTGGAGGTACACCTGTTATTAAAGAAAAAGTTTGGCCTGACTGGCCATATGTGGATGAAAGAGTTGTTGAGGAGATAGTGAAGACCACCAGAAGCGGGATATGGTGCAGAATTCAGTCACCAACTGGTACCGTTGCCACTTTTGAAAAGGAGTTTGCAAAAATCTATGGTACTGGCAGCAGCGTCAGTACAGGTTCCGGAACACAGGCCCTGAATACAGTGGTTGAAGCCCTCGGGATAGGCCCGGGAGACGAGATCATCACATCTCCTTATACCGACCCCGGTACCATCCAGAGTATTCTGGTCAGCCGTGCACTACCTGTGATGGCCGACCTCGATACTGAATCGTTCCAGCTCGATCCGGCAGATGTTGAAAGAAAAATTACTAAAAGAACAAAAGCCATAATGCCTGTCCATATAATGGGTCAGCCATGTGATCTGAAGAGTATTATGGCGATTGCGGCAAGGCATAATCTCAAAGTTATTGAGGATGCCTGCCAGGCTTTTCTTGCCGAATATAATGGAAAACTTCTTGGTACCATTGGCGACGCGGGATGTTTCAGCTTCCAGACCAGCAAGGTATTTTGCTGCGGTGAAGGTGGCGCAATCGTCAGTACAAATGATGAACTGATGGATAAATGTTATACAGTTATGAATCATGGTACGGCTAAGACCGGCAAGACACTTACTATCGGATCAAAATACAGGATGAACGAATTCGAGGGTGCGGTTCTGCTCGGACAATTACCCGGAGTCAGGGAGCGTCATAATATCCGTAACAGGAATGCAAAGTATATCACAGAGAAGCTTAAGGATTGCAAGGGGCTGATCCCTCAGAAACTATATGAGGGAACGACCGCGGGATCATTCTACCTTTATACCTGGTCATACAAAAAGGAACAATGGAACAATGCACCTCGCGATAAATTTCTTAAAGCTGTTGCTGCTGAAGGAATCAGTCTGAGTCCATATATTACGAACGGATTGCACAGGGAACCATGGACTGATCATATCATTACTCTGCCCGAATACAAAAAGATGTTCGGTACGGCACGACTTAAAAAATTCAAAGACGATCTGCATCTGCCCAAATGTGACCAGGTTTGTGATGAAATGGTTATGCTGTGGGCATCTGGACCACTTCTTGGAACACTGGCCGATATGGATGATCTTGTAAACGCCATTATGAAAGTATGGGAGAACAAGGACAAATTGAATTCCATCTGATGCTGAAGTCATCAAAGTTGTCAGTTCTGACTCAGGTAAAATCAGGAATTTTAATTAATACATAAACTGTTCTTTATAATGAAATCACCACTCAATGTTCTTGGTTTATTAATTTGTGCGGCGTCTGTTTCAGGATGCTGCACGCAGCAACAGAAGCCACAGCCGCAACCGGAAGTAAAGGAAGTCTCAACTCCTGATGCCAGGATTATTGCAACTGTCTATAATTCAGGATTTGAAGAAGCACATGACACATATAACGGGATATCGTCAGCAAGTGATGGCAGGATATATTATGTCCTATGCTCACAGCTGATGGACCGGGCCGGCCAGGTATACTGTTTCGATCCTGCCGCAGGAAAAATTGAGCATCTCGGCGATCTGACAGATATCTGCAACGAAAAAGGGATGAAGGTGGTAGCCCAGGGAAAAAGCCATGTGAACTTTGTCGAATCGGGAGGCAAGCTGTATTTCGCCACACACCTTGGATATTACAGCATTATTGATGGTATGGAGAAAACCGGTGTCCCGACAGGTGATTATAAGCCATATCGGGGAGGTCATCTGCTTGCTTTTGATATAAAGAGCAGGACATTTGAGGACCTTGGCATAGGACCACGCAATGAGGGGATCATAACCATGAATATGGATACTGCCAGGGGGCTGATCTATGGATTATCCTGGCCGACAGGATATCTCTTCAGATATGATGTTGCAAAAAAAGAATTGAAAGAAATTGGTCCTGAGATGGGAAAAGGAGAAGATGGCCAAGGGAAAGATTTCAGGGTGGTCTGCCGTTCAATCGCAATAGATCCGGATAATGGCTCGGTGTATTTCACTAATGCTGAAGGTGAAATAAAATGTCTTAAACTGGGTAGAGACAAGGTTGAAACCATAGAAGGTGAAGACATGAGAAAAGACTATTTCGGGACTTATGATGTGTTTACCTCCGGGAGCATGGCCTATAACTGGCGGCAGGTTTTCTGGTATAAACCTGAAAAGAAAATCTATGGAGTGCACGGGAATTCCGGCTATCTGTTCCGGTTTGATCCTGCTGTACCAAGGATGGAAGTTCTTGACCGCCTGACATCGGTTCCTTCCCAACTGACGGGAATGGGCGATCAGTTCAGCTATGGGTATCTCGGATTCAAAATGGGACCTGACGGACGAACTATCTACTACCTGACAGGTGGTCCTATCTATATCGATGGAAAGAGGGTTAAAGGTGCAGTCACAACTGCCAAAGGAGAGGCCAAGGGCCTCGAAGATCTTCACCTGATTACCTATGATATCCCTACAGGAAAATATCTCGACCATGGTGCAATTTTTTATCCGGATGGGCAGAGGCCCTTGTATGTCAATTCAATAGCCATAGGTAATGATGGTACTGTCTATTCCCTTGCCCGTATTACTGAAAACGGGAAAACACGAACCGATCTGATAAGCTTTCCCGGACCGTTCAAACATTAAAGAATATTCAAACCTTAGAGGATATGAAAAACACATTTTCTGAGTTGATTTGCGGAAAGTATAATAAATTAATACTATCCGTTATTGTTCTTCTGACAGCCATTCAGTTCAGTGTAAGCGCCCAGATAAAGATTTACATTGAAACCGATCTGGAGGGTGTCAGCGGGGTTTACAAGTTCTCACAGACACGAGAAAAAGGTTCTCCTGATAACATTAAGGCCTGTGAATATTTTATGGAGGATCTTGCATGGGTGATCAAAGGATTAAGGGATGGTGGTGCCACTGAAATAATGGTTATTGACGGTCACGGGAACCAGGCCATGATACCGGAAATGATGGTACCCGGAGCCAAATACGTTACCGGTCTGCCCAGACCTTCCACCGGGCCCTGGTGCATTGACAAATCCTATTCGGGCTTCATCCTTTTCGGATTTCATGCTATGAATGGTACGCCTGACGGAGTGCTTTGTCATACTCAATCATCTGCATCGGAAAATAAGTACTGGTATAACGGGGTTGAATCGGGTGAGATAGCTCAGTCCGCAATGCTCGCAGGTTTTTTCGGAGTCCCAACAATTATGGTAACAGGTGATGTGGCAACATGCAGGGAAGCAAAGAAGTTCCTGGGTGATAATATTATAACTGTGGCAACCAAGGAAGGTCTGGCACGCGAATCAGCAATCCTTTATCCGTTTGAGGAAGTACACAAAGCCTTGTATGAAGGCGCTAAAAAAGCGATTGCAGCAATTCCTTTATGTAAACCTTATGTTGTTCAGATGCCGATAAAGGTAAAAGAACAATGGATTGAAAAAGCACCGTCGACCATTCAACCCAGGGTTATGACCAGAGAAAAGGTGATAGAAAATCCGCTCCATTTGTTTGACTGATTATTCCACCGGCAAAGGAGAACAGGTAGACCGCCATTTGGCTTATGACAATATCTGATCCATGCCGGATAGGGTAGTCTCCGATTCTGCAGAGTGGACAGTGCTCAATGGATGGTCTGAAAGAATACCGATTAGCCTGGGGATAAGTTAAAAGTAAAGGTAAAAGGATAAAATTGTAATAAGTTTACAGTAAATTCTTTTACCAATACAAATAAGTTCAAATCACGTTTAACTTTACCCTAATTTATAAGGTTTCCGGTACTCGTAGTGGAGAAGCTTGTTGGCATCTTCGGAATTGGTGAACCGTTCCCTGGAAGCATCCCATTCAAGTCGTGTCCTGGTAAGAAGAGATATCGTTGCCAGATGAGCCATGGTAGTCGATCTGTGTCCGCTCTCCAGAGTGCTCCAGGTAGTTTCTCTTGATTTTATGCAGTCAAGGAAATTCCTGATAAGATTGGCGGTGCTGTTGAGATAACTGTTGTCGGCAAGGAGCCTGTCTTTCGTTTCAATGGAATATTCCTCTGAGCTCATAAGCTTATCCCAGGTCTGGAACTGACCAGGTTTAGCAGGGGCGATTTTATAATCATTCTCATTTGTATAAAGAGTGCCTTTAGTACCCCTCATTTCGATGAATCCGTATGGGATGAAACTTCCTGAGCTTGCTTCCAGGACTTTTACCGTAGCTATTGATTTGGAGGCAAATTCATAAGTGACCTGCATCGTGTCGGGAATGGTACGATCGTCATCAACAGCAAATTTGCCCCCCATGGTGCTGATCGCAACAGGAGCCTCTTCGTTCAGAAGCCAGCGTATCAGGTCGAGGTAATGAACGCCCTGGTTACTGATCTGATTGCAGAAGTCTTCCCACCATCTGAACATATATGGCGCCATATTGTACTGATAAGGTCTGTATGCACGTGGTCCGAGCCAGGCATCCCAGTTAAAATCCTTCGGCGGAGCTTCCGGTTTCAGTTTGCCTATCCCGTTCGGGAACATATTTCCTACATGACAGGCGCTGGTATATGTTACGTGTCCTATTTTTCCTTCAGGTATTTCTCTGGCAAGTTTCTGAAAAGTAGGAGCGCCACGCCGGTTTAATCCTACTGTAACCACCTGCTTGCTGTTCTTCCATGCATTTACCATCACGCGACCCTCATATATTGTCTTGGAAAGAGGTTTTTCTATATAAACATCTTTTCCGGCCTTAATGGCATCGATAGTCATGAGAGCATGCCAGTGATCGGGAGTAGCAATACAAACAGCATCTATGTTTTTGTTTTCCAGTAATTTTCTATAATCGGAATACCGTTCAACATTGTTCGGAAATTTCTCTTTCATTTCCGGCACCTGCCCGGGCATTATCTTTATATAGCGCTGATCAACCTTTGAGCGGTCACGCAGGAGGTACGGTTCGTAAATATCACATAATGCCGCTACTTCCACATCCGGTTGTTCCATGAAGATCTGAAGGAGTTGTGTCCCTCTGTTGCCAACCCCGATGAACCCAACGCGGATTTTATCATTTGCACCTTTTACCCTGCTGTAACCTGCAGCACTAAGTGTATTGATACCAAGAGTCAGACCTGCCGAAACCATCCCGGTTTGAGCTATGAATTTTCGACGTGTTGATTTTCCTGCCATAACAGTTCTGATTTAATGGTTAATATATCAAACCTACTTATTTTTTCTTAAATTGGAGTGAAAATTATAAAAAATGGAAAGGGATAATTATGAATGGTAAATATGATCGCAGGAGTTTTGTCAAAACCGCTACTATGGGTGGTATAACACTTGGACTTGCAGGACGGATGGATACTGGTTTCGGAAAAAATGAATCTGATGGGAAGAAGATCGGCTTAATTGGTCTTGACACTTCTCACAGTGTAGCTTTTACCAAAGCGCTTAATGCAGAAGATGCAGGACCTGAATTCAGCGGATACAGGATTGTAGCTGCTTATCCTAGGGGAAGCAATGACATTAAATCAAGTACTGACAGAATTCCAGGATACACTGAAGAAGTGAAAAAACTGGGTGTTGAAATTGTAAATTCAATTGATGAGCTTCTGCCGAAAGTTGATGTTGTCCTGCTTGAAACAAATGACGGCCGGCTTCATCTGGAGCAGGCACTTAAGGTGATGAAGACCGGAAAGAGAATGTTTATAGACAAGCCTGTAGCAGCTTCGCTTGCCGATGCTATATCCATTTTCAGGGCTGCTGAGCACTACAGGGTCCCTGTTTTTTCCTCCTCCTCCCTGCGGTACGTTTCGGAAGTCGTCGATATAAATAACGGGAAAATTGGGAAAGTGCTGGGAGCTGATACTTACAGTCCGGCCACAATAGAGAAGACGCATCCGGATCTTTTCTGGTACGGGGTACATGGAGTGGAGTCATTATTTGCATTGATGGGAAAAGGGTGCAGGAGTGTTTCCCGGACTTATACAGAGAATTCTGATGTGGTTGCAGGAGTATGGGAAGATAACAGGATAGGAACATTCAGAGGGATTCGTTCAGGCAAAGCCGGATTTGGCGGTATTGCATTCGGAGAAAGCGGAATTCTTCCACTGGGGGACTATCAGGGGTATAATCCATTGCTTATAAGAATTATAGAATTCTTTAAAACCGGATCAGTGCCCGTGAGTTCTGAAGAGACAATAGATATATTTGCGTTTATGACTGCCGCAGAGGAGAGTAAATTGAGGGGTGGTGCAATAGTCACAATAAATGAAGTTATGGAAAAAGCTGAGAAGGAGGCAATGACGTTCTGAACAGTTCACTTACCGCTTCTCAGGCGTTTGAGCTCGTTGAAATGGTCCATTGACATTTTCTCCTTCGCTTCCCTTGCCGTTTTGCGGTAAGCCTGGAATTCATCCTTCAGATCCTGAAGTTCCTTGTGAGTGGTCCGGGTCATGACATTGTTCCTGGTATACAATAGTAAAGAAACTGATGCAAGCCCTGCCAATCCAAGAATAATGATCCAGAGAATCGCATTGTAGGCGTTTTTCCTTATTTCTTTACCGAAAATACTAAAGCTGTTCTTGGTGGTGATCGCCACCTCAAGATTTTCACTTGTAGTTTTAAGCACTCCGGTCAGGGAATCAACCTTGTGCCTGAGTAATTCTGTGCTGCTTGTCAGTGTCCTGATTTTTTCAGAAGAAGTCTTTACACTGTCTGACAGATTTCCAATGAGTTTCTGGAACATGTCTTCCCTTATAGCCCGGTAATTCTCATATACTTTTGTACGATCCAGAATTGCAGTTATCTGGTCCTGTACCGGACTCTTAAAAAGAGCGTCAGGCATTGGCGACTGGCTCTGTCCTTTAAGGCAAACCACAAGCACCAGAATCGTCATTGAAAATCTCAGGAGAGACTTAACTAAATTCTTCATGGTTCGGATGAAATGTAAATGATTTCCCTATTCAATTCATAATTAGCTGTAAGTTAAATTAAAATATAATTAAAAAAAACTAAATTTATGATTAATTACAGCAAAGTGCGTTTAATAAATAAGTTAATTGCTAGTAAAACAATAGTTTATAAATTTTGGCGATATGACAAAAAGAAGAGAATTCATTAAGAAAAGTATTCTGGGCACAGCAGGAATAACAATCGGAGGTATGGGTTTCTCAGCCAGGTCCTATGGTTCCGTTATTGGATCCAATGACAGGCTGAATCTGGCTGTTATCGGAATAAGGGGTCAGGGTGGCACACATATTGAAAACTGGTGCCAGCTTACGGAGAACAGAAACATAAGATTAAAAACGATTTGTGATACTGATGAACAGTATTATCCCGAAAAGTCAAAACTGATTTTTGAGAAGACAGGGAACAAACCTGTTACCGAATGGGATATGAGGAAAGTTTTTGAGGATAAGGATATATCGGCTGTTTCACTGGCTATCCCCAATCACTGGCATGCACTTGCAACAATATGGGCCTGCCAGGCAGGAAAGCATGTATACGTGGAAAAACCTGCCTCTCATAATATTTTTGAGGGGAGGAAAATGATAGAGGCTTCAAGAAAATATAATGTCAGGGTGCAGACAGGTTTACAGAACCGTTCAATACCTAATGTTATTGAAGCTATGCAGTTTCTTCATGACGGAGGCATAGGAACGGTATATATGGCCAAAGGCATGTGCTACAAACCCCGTGATTCTTTTGGGATCGCCAAAGACAGCACTCCTCCGCCAACCCTTCATTATGAGAGATGGCTAGGTCCTGCACCATACAGACCATATAACGAAAAGCATGTGCATTATAACTGGCACTGGTTCTGGGCAACAGGTAACGGTGATACAGGTAATCAGGGGCCGCACCAGTTCGATCTTGCCAGATGGGGACTTAATAAGAATGAACACCCTGTATCGGTCTTTTCCACAGGAGGTATTTACGGCATAAATCCTGATGAGTGTGAGCAGGAAACGCCAAATACACAAACATCCGTATTTAAATACAAAGATGGAAAGATCCTTGAATTCGAAACCAGGGGCCGTTTCACTAACGCCGAGTCGGGTCTTGGGATCAGGATCGGAAATATTTTTTATGGCACCGAAGGTTATCTTGAACTGAACGAGGAGACATGGAAAGCCTACAGGAAAAGAGAAAAAGAACCATTTGCAGGCTCCGGTACGGGTGAGAAAAAGCAAACCGAATCAAAGTATCTTGCTGCCCCCGGCGGGTCTGAACATTATGCCAATTTCATTGATGGCATCAGGGCAGGCAAAGATGAGGCGCTTCACTGCGACATAATAGAAGGATTTATGTCATCTTCTCTTCCACATCTGGCTAATATTTCATACAGGCTGGGACGTGAACTGAAGTTCATGGGCGATTATGAGAAATTCGCAAATGACCCTGAAGCAGATACATTGCTTACAAGGGTTTACAGGAAACCTTATGTCATCGGTGATGAAATTTAATAATAAAATAATTTTCTTTTTAACTATCAGATTTATGGATACAGTAACAAATAACGGCAGGCGGAGCTTTATCCGCAAGGCAGTAGCAGGCGGCCTGATGGCTGCTGCAATTCCTGAAATAGTTGCACAGGCTATGTCACCGGCAAAAGGGAATAAGGTTGGCCTTGGGCATGGAAATGTGGTCCTCTTCCAGGGAGATTCGATAACCGATGCCGGCAGGGACAGGAATAACGGAGCTTTCAATAATTCCGGAGCCCTTGGCTATGGTTATCCACTCTTCGCGGGAGCAGGGATGCTGGAAAAATACCCCGAGCTCGATCTCAAGGTAACCAACAAAGGAATATCAGGTAACAAAGTGTATCAGCTTGCTGAACGATGGGATACAGACTGTCTGAGCATCAAACCCGATGTGTTGAGCATATTGATAGGGGTCAACGACCTTTGGCATAAGCTGACCGGCAATTATAACGGCACTGTGGATGTTTATCATAACGATTATATTGCCCTGATTGAAAGGACACTCAAAGCTTTGCCTGGGATAAAACTGATTATTTGTGAGCCATTTGCAGTTCCCGGAGTAAAAGCTGTGGATGATAAATGGTATCCTGAATTTTACAGTTACCAGAAAGCGGCTAAGGAGATAGCTGAAAAATTCTCCGCTGTCTTTGTTCCCTTCCAGAAAGTCTTCGATGAAGCCATTAAAAAAGCTCCGGGTTCATACTGGACCCCAGACGGCGTACATCCGTCTCTTGCTGGAGCACAACTGATGGCAGCAGCATGGCTTAATGCCGTCAGATAAGTTGAACACAGAAGGATTGAGTTTTTAAATAACTAAATATCATGAGGATGAAAAAGTTTTTCCTTGTAACTATGGTTTCATTATTCATAATGGCTGTTTACGGAACGGCTCTGTTTGCAGAGGTGAAACTGCCAGCCATTTTTGGAGACAATATGGTTCTTCAGCAGCAGACTGAGGCTGCCATCTGGGGTTCTGCTGAAAATGGTGCAACTGTGAAAGTAATAACATCATGGAACACCAGGTATTATACAGTTAAAGCGGGAGCTGATGGGAAGTGGAAAGTTAAAATTTCAACTCCAACCGCCGGCGGACCCTATGAAATTACTATAAGTGATGGCAAAACACTTAAACTGAAAAACATTCTGATCGGAGAAGTATGGGTTTGTTCAGGGCAATCCAATATGGAAATGCCTGTGAAAGGATATTTTAATGAACCTGTCATTGGGTCCAATGAGGCTGTCGCCACCTCTTCCAATCCTTCGGTCAGACTGTTCACTGTAAAAAAAGAAACAAGTCTGAAGCCGCTTGATGATTTCTCGGGCGACTGGAAACTTTGTGAACCGGAGAATGTGGAAAATTTCAGCGCTACAGCGTATTTCTTCGGTATTATGCTCAACAAAGTTCTCAATGTGCCGGTCGGACTTATCAATACAAGCTGGGGAGGTACAAGGATAGAGCCGTGGATGAGTGAAAACGGACTGAAGAAATTCAATTTTATCTCTCTCCCGGACAAGAACCAGCAGGGAGATCTTTCACCACAGACACCTACAGTCCTTTTCAATGCGATGATAAGCCCAATGGTGGGTTACGCGATCAGAGGCGCGATATGGTACCAGGGAGAATCTAACAGAAATGAGCCGGATAAATATGTTGCATTGCTGCCCGGACTAGTTGAAAGCTGGAGAACTGCCTGGGGAATAGGTGACTTTCCGTTCTATTATATGCAGATAGCTCCATTCGATTATGGTTCATCAGGTCTTAATTCTTCCTTTCTCAGGGAAGCGCAGCTGAAGGCTTCAACAGCAGTTCCTAATATAGGAATGGCTTGTATAATGGATATTGGAGAACAATATGATATTCATCCGGCACATAAGAAAACAGGATCAGACCGGCTGGCATTTCTTGCCCTCTCTAAAACATATGGAAAATCAGGTTTCGAATCTTCCGGACCTGTTCTTAAGGAAATAACCATTGAGGGCCAGATGGTGAAGCTGACTTTCACTCATGCATCGAATGGTCTTACATCATACGGGAAGGAGCTTTCCTGTTTTGAGATTGCCGGACAGGGGAAAAGATTTTACCCTGCCAAAGCTTTCATTACTCAGAAAGGTATTACCCTGTTCAGTCCGTTTGTGAGTGAACCGGTTGCAGTACGATATGCCTTCAAGGATTTTATTATCGGTGATCTTTTTAATACAGAAGGGCTGCCGGCTTCATCATTCCGTACCGACGACTGGGCAGCTGAATGAGTGAAAAAACTGATTCATAAAAACAACTAACCAAAATTCCGCCGTTATGAACAAAAAAAAATCAAACACTCTGAGCAGGAGAGGTTTCATCGGAACTTCGGCAGTCGCTCTTGCCGGATTCACAATTGTTCCGCGTAATGCAGTTTCAGGTTTAGGACATATCGTCCCGAGCGACAAGCTTAATGTTGCCGGGGTCGGAATTGCCGGGATGGGAAGGGTAAACCTCGAGAACGTAGCTAAAACAGAGAATATTGTTGCACTCTGCGATGTCGATTGGAGAGAACCGGCACAAAAAATCTTTAAAACATACCCTAAAGCCAAACAGTATAAGGATTACAGGGTAATGCTTGATAAACAGAAGGATATTGATGGTGTGATTATTGCAACACCCGATCATACCCATGCCATCATAAGCATGGAGGCTATGCGGAGGGGAAAGCATGTATATACGCAAAAACCTCTGACCCACAGTGTATTTGAAGCAAGGGAACTCGCAAGTGCTGCAAAGAAATACAAGGTTGCCAGCCAGATGGGTAACCAGGGACAGGCAGGTGAGGGACCGCGGCGCCTGAGAGAGATGATCTGGGATGGGGTCATCGGACCTGTACACGAAGTACATGTATGGACTGACCGCCCTAATAACGGTCTTCTGAATACCTACTGGCCTCAGGGTGTACAGCGTCCCGCTGACACACCTCCCGTTCCTGCTGAACTGGACTGGGATATTTTTATCGGACCGGCCCCTTTCCGTCCATATAATCCTGCATATCATCCGTTCAGCTGGAGAGGATGGTGGGACTTTGGGACCGGTGCTCTTGGAGATATCGGATGCCATTCACTTGATCCCATCTTCCGGGCGCTGAAACTGAAATATCCAAAAACGGTGCAGGCTGTTTCAACACTGGTAAACAAGGAAACCTATCCTTCCGGCTCTATTGTCAGGTATGAATTTGATGCCCGTGAAAACATGCCGGCTCTGACACTTACATGGTACGACGGAGGCCTTCGTCCTCTGATCTTTAAAGAGATGGATCCGGGGATGAAATTGGATACAGGAGGCACTCTCTATATCGGTGAAAAGGGAATGATCCTGGACGACAAGATCCTTCCAAAAACCTTACGTGATTCATATAAGGCTCCGGCTCCATACATTCCCTCCTCACCTGGTCATGAAGAGGAGTGGATCAGGGCATGCAAGGGAGGTGCACCGGGCGGATCTGATTTTGAATGGGCAGGGCCACTGACAGAAACAGTGCTTCTCGGAAATATTGCTCTCAGAAGTGAACTTAAGGAAAAACTGAGTGGTCAGCTTCTTGAATGGGATCCTGATAAATTCAGTTTTCCAAATATGCATGAAGCCGATAAATTCCTGCATACCGAATACAGGAAAGGCTGGAATCTTTAAATAAACATTCTGCTTTCTGAATATTAATAGCCGGTTGAAGAAAAACCTTCAACCGGCATTTTTATGTCTTTGATTTTTGCAACATTCTTAAAAGATATCCGTCATTGGCATGAACTAATCTTAAAGCCATGATCAGGAACTTCTTCAGTATCGCATTTCGCAATGTGCTTAAATACAAAGGCTTCACTTTTATCAATGTAGCCGGTCTGGCAGTCGGTCTGGCTGCATCACTGCTGATCCTTTTATGGGTCCAGGACGAACTCAGTTTCGAAAAATATAACAAAAATCCGCAGGAGATATACCGGGTTGAAGAGGACCAGTTTTATTCCGGTGCACGATACCATGTGACGGTTACTCCCTATCCCAGCGGGCCGGTATGGAAACAACAGATACCGGAAATAACCGAACAGACAAGGGTTCATCCCTGGATCCCGCGCCTGCTTTTCCGTAGCGGCGACAAGCTCTTCTTTGAAACATCAATTATTGCTGCCGATTCCACTTTCCTGAATATATTCAATTTTCCACTTGTTGCCGGAGATCCGGAAACAGCTCTGAAGGCGCCGAAGTCAATTATTCTTTCCGAGAAACTTGCACTTAAATATTTTGGCGAACGAAATCCGGTCGGGAAATCGATCACAATTGAGAATAAGTATGAATTCATGGTAACAGGTGTTCTGAAAAAACTTCCGAAGAATTCGATGTTCAATTTTGAAGCAGTTATTCCGTTTACATTCCTGAAAGATCTTGGCCAGGTCTATGACGGTTGGGGAAGTAATTCATATTCCACTTTTGTGCGGCTTAAGGATGGAGCCGATATTCAGGCAGTCAATAAAAAGCTTACTGATATTGTGGTGGAGCATGATCCGCAGATAACCACAAAATTCATGGTTTTTCCGCTTCTCGATATTCATCTTCATCAGCAATTCGGTTTCAGGGAAACGAAAGGACCCGTAGTGATAGTCATTATCTTTGCCCTGATAGCCATCTTTGTCCTTCTGATCGCATGTATCAATTTCATTAATCTGTCCACAGCCCGGGCCTCATCGAGAGGAAAGGAGATCGGGATTAAAAAGGTTTCCGGAGCTGATCAGAAGAGTCTGATAACCCAATTCATGCTGGAATCGCTTCTTCTTGTAGGGGCTGCGCTGGTTTTGGCTCTGATTCTGGTAGGCCTCTTCCTAAGTGTTTTCAATATGGTGTCAGGGAAGAGTTTCAGCCTTTCAGATCTCTTTCAGGCGAAGTTCATTGTAAGCTTTCTCACTGTTGGTCTTTTCGCCGGACTTATCTCAGGTATGTATCCGGCGTTTTTCCTTTCATCATTCAAACCGATCCAGGTACTTAAAGGAGAAAGCGAAAGCGGAAGAAGCCATGGAAAAATGAGACATGTGTTGGTAGTCGTTCAGTTCACACTTTCAATGCTTATTGGAATTTCGGCCATTTTCACATATCTGCAGTTGAAATTTATGCTTGAAAAAGATCTTGGTTTCAATAAAAACAATCTGATAGGTATACAGATGGCAGATAATATGCGGAATAAATACTATTCCCTTAAATCCGAAATGTCGAAAGAAAATCTGATCCAGGGAGTAACGGCCTCGCTTTGGAATCCTGTAAATATCGGCAGTAATTCAGGAGGAGCAAGCTGGGAAGGTAAAGACCCTGAAAAGGATGTTCTCATCGGGACTAATGCAGTTGATTATGATTATTTGAAAACGATGCAGATGCAGCTTGTATCCGGGCGTGATTTTTCAAGGGATTATCCTGCCGACATGGCCAGGGATACCCTGGGCAATTTTCTTATAAACGAGGAAGCTGTAAGGATTATGAATATTGGTGATCCTGTTGGTAAAGGTTTCAGATTCATGGGAATTAACGGCAGGATAGTAGGAGTGATGAAGAATTTCCACTTCAAAGGGGCCGACCAGCCTATCGAACCTGTCGCTTTTGCATTGACTGATACGAGTTCACTGAGACTGATTCTCATCAGGTTGTCTCCTTCAGACGTCAAAGGATCGCTGAAAGCTGTGGAGCGGATATGGAAGGAAATTGTTCCGGAATATCCTTTGCAATACAGTTTTGTAGATCAGGATTATGAAAACCAGTTCAAGACCATGGTCCGGTTGACCGGATTGCTGAAATATTTTACCATTCTTGCAGTGATCATCGCATCTCTGGGTCTGTTCGGACTTGCTTCATATTCAGCTGAAAGGCGTACCAATGAGGTAGGGATCAGAAAAGTGATGGGAGCAGGTGTCTTTTCAGTAATGTACACGCTTGCAAAGGAATTTCTTATTCTGGTATTCCTGGCTGTAATAATCGCTGTTCCAGTTGGATGGTTTCTTGTTACAAAGCTTCTCAGACAGTTCGCCTACAGGATAGATATCAATCCTCTTGTTTTTGCAGGAATATCTGCTGCCGCGATTCTGATTGCAATCCTGACTGTTAGTTTTCAGGCCTACAGGGCATCCGGGACAAATCCTGCAGAGGCGCTTAAGGTTGAATGAGAGGTTTTGATGCAACATTTGTGAAATTTTTATGTCTTTGATGAGAAAAGCAAACAGGATACCTGTAACTCATTGCTTAAGTACTAGCTATAACCTGTTTAAACGACCTATATTATGTTCAATAATCTTCTCAAGCATAGCATCCGGTCTTTCAAAAGACAACGATCCTATATCATAATTAATATATTGGGATTGTCGATAGGAATTGCGTGTAGCCTGCTGATAGCACTTTATGTCATTAATGAAGCCGGTTACGACAGGTTTAATAAGAAGGCCGACCGGATATTCAGGATTGTACTCAGCGGAAAGATCGGCGGACAGGAACTAACCGGAGCATGGACTCCATCTCCAATGGGACCTGCTTCTCCAAGAGAATTCCCGGAAGTCGAGGATTTCCTCAGGATGGATGGTATGGGTCCGACGGCGGTCGAATATAATAAACAGTCTTTTATTGATAATGATATTATCCAGGCAGATTCGTCATTCTTCAATTTTTTCTCCATTCCTGTCTTAAAGGGGGATGCCGCTTCACTTTTAAATTCTCCCCATAAAATAGTGCTCTCCGAAACGATGGCAAAAACGCTGTTCGGCAACGAGAATCCTATTGATAAAGCACTTAAGCTTGGAACAGATTCTGTTCGCTTTATTGTAAGTGGTGTAATGGCAGACGTTCCTGAGAAATCACACTTCAAAGCCAGCATGATAGTGTCATTCATGACCTATCCCAGGTCAAAGGAGGGTAACTGGCTCAGCAATAATCTTGCTACCTATGTTCTTCTGAAACCAAATACTGATTTCAAAGCTGTTAATAGTAAATTCAAAGATTTGGTTATTAAGTATATAGGACCGGAGATTGAAAAGTATCTGCATATTAGCCTGCAGGATTTTCTTGCCAAAGGCAATAAGTATAACTACTTCATACAGAATCTTAAAGATATTCACCTCGATACTTCGATCCATGATATGTTCAAGCCGGCCACTGACCCGAAATATCTTATAATATTCGGAAGCATAGCGATCCTTATTGTAATTATAGCGGCTATCAATTTTATGAATCTGGCTACCGCTCAGGCGTCCCGGCGAGCCAAGGAAGTAGGAATAAAGAAATTAGGAGGTTCAACCCGTGGAATGCTGATATCGCAATTCCTTACCGAGTCGTTCATCCTGTCATTTATTGCTTTGATCCTGTCAATAGTCATGATTCTGGTCTGTCTGCCGTCATTCAATAACCTTATTGGTGCACATCTTAGTCTTGATCTGCTGGCAAAATGGTACACGGTACCTGTTCTTATTCTTTTCACCTTATTGGTGGGATTGATGGCAGGCAGCTATCCTGCTTTCTATCTCTCCTCCTTCAACCCTTATGAGGTGCTCAAAGGCAGCATGAAGAACAGCATGAAAAATGGAAAACTGAGAAGAGTTCTGGTTGTGTTCCAGTTTGCAGTTTCAATCCTTCTTATTGTTGGTACCATGATCATGTACAGGCAAATTAAGTATATGCTTAACAAGGATGTTGGTTTTAACAAGGAACAGCTTGTAGTTATCGAAAGAGCGCATGCTGTGGGTTCAAAAATGAAGTCTTTCAAGGCAACGGTTAAGAATATACCCGGAGTCATAAACCTGGCCAGTTCCACTGCAGTACCGGGAAGAAACAATAATAACAACGGATACATGATGGAAGGAAGAAAGGAAGAAACTTTCCTGATGCAGACCAATTGGGTCGACTATAATTATCTTGACACGTATGGAATGACACTTGAATCGGGTAGGTTTTTCAATGAAACATTTACCTCCGACAAAGATGCCTGCCTGCTTAATGAAAGTGCAGTTAAGAATTTCTCAATAACAGACCTTGAAAAGACCAGGATAATAGAACCTATGCCTGAGGGCACTCAATATTTGCCGGTTGTCGGAGTGGTGAAGAATTTCAATTTTGAATCTCTCAGAAATCCGATTCAGCCGTACATCTTCAAACTTCAGGGCGATAATAACATGTGGGGATATATAACAGTGAAGATCTCTGCTGTAAATTTATCAAAGACAATTAGCGAGATCGAAAAGGTATGGAAAGAATATACCGAGAACTCTCCGTTACAGTACTATTTTGTTGATGAGGATTTTGTCAGGATGTACAGCCAGGAATCTCAAAACGCCAAACTCGCCGTTATTTTTGCCATTCTTGCAATTTTCATTGCGTCACTGGGGTTGTTCGGACTTACTTCATTCACAGTCGAGCAACGGACAAAGGAAATCGGAGTAAGAAAAGCCATGGGATCGTCCATCGCTGGAATATATTTTGAAATTTCAAAAGAGATTATCATTCTGGTGTTTATTTCTGCGCTTATTGCCTGGCCTGTTATCTACTATTATGCCGGCAGGTGGCTTGAGAATTTCTATTACAAGATAAATCCCGGGCTCTTTAGCTTTGTCTGGGGACTTGCAATAGCCATGGGCATTGCGCTGTTTACTATCAGCTTCAGAGTTGTAAAAGCAGCAAGGGTCAATCCTGCTCAGTCACTTAAATATGAGTAAATCTGTTTTATACAATTATTAAAACATCCGGAAATGATAAAGAATCTTCTCAGACATAGTTTAAGATCATTTAAAAGACAGAGATCATATCTGATTATAAATGTTCTCGGGTTGTCAATTGGTATTGCATGCAGTCTTCTGATTGCCATGTATGTTATCAATGAAGCCGGTTACGATAAATATAATGTAAAGAAAGAGAGGATATTCAGGGTCATTCTGAATGGGAAGATAGGCGGACAGGAGATTACCGGAGCCTATACTCCGGCTATCATGGGCCCGACACTTCCAAGGGAATTCCCTGAAGTTGAAGACTATCTGAGGATGGATAGTTACGGCCCTACAGTAATTGAATATAACAAACAGACCTTCACAGATAATGATGTTATCTGGGCCGATTCTTCTTTCTTCAGTTTCTTTTCAATTCCTGTGTTGAAAGGCGATCCTAACATCCTTCTCAATACTACCCACAAAGTTGTTCTGTCGGAAAATATGGCGAAAAAAATCTTCGGGAATGAAAACCCTGTTGACAAGATGATCAAGATAGGTTCTGATTCTACCAGATTCCTTGTGACCGGGGTGATGGCAGATGTTCCTGAAAATACTCATTTCAAAGCCAGTATGGTTGTTTCTTTCTTGTCCAACGGGAGATCTAAGGATACATTCTGGATGAATAACAGCTTCAGCCTGTATTTACTACTGAAACCGAATACTGACTATAAAACTGTGGATGCTAAATTTCAAGGTCTAATCATTAAATATGTCGGTCCGGAAATAGTAAAATACTTTGGTGTCTCCATCGAGGAGTTTATCAAGAAGGGGAATAAATATCGTTTTTACCTGCAGCATCTGACTGATATTCATCTCGACAATACCATTCAGGCTACTTTTAAGCCTGCCAGCGATCCGAAGTATCTTGTGATATTCGGAAGTGTGGCTTTACTGATAGTTATTATTGCTGCGATAAATTTTATGAATCTTGCGACTGCACAGGCATCCAGAAGGGCGAAGGAGGTAGGTATAAAGAAACTTGGCGGATCTACCCGCGGCATGCTGATAAGCCAGTTCCTGGCCGAATCGATGATTTTATCTTTCGTGGCATTATTATTTGCAGTGTTGATGATAAGAGTAAGCCTGCCTTTTTTCAATAATCTCCTTGGATCAAATCTTTCGCTGGGGCTTTTTGCCGGCTGGTATACTATCCCTGCATTACTGCTTTTTACCTTTTTCGTTGGAATACTGTCGGGCAGCTATCCCGCCTTCTACCTCTCTTCATTTAATCCCTATGAAGTACTCAAGGGAAGTCGTGCAAACAGCATGAAGAATGGCAACCTCAGGAAAGTGCTTGTGGTCTTTCAGTTCGGTATATCGATCCTTCTGATTGTAGGGACCCTGATAATGAACAGGCAGATCAGGTACATGCTAAATAAAGATCTTGGATTCAAGAAAGAGCATCTTATTGTTATTGAACGGGCACATGTGATAGGAAAACAGATGAAATCTTTCAAACAATCTGTAAAGAATATTCCCGGAGTTATAAATCTCTCGAGTTCTACTGCTATCCCGGGCCGTACGAACAATAACAACGGTTATATGATGGAGGGCAGGAAGGACGAGTCTTTTCTGATGTCCACAAGCTGGGTTGATTACGATTTTTTTGACACTTACGGTATGAAACTCGATACTGGCAGGATGTTCAGTGAATCGTTTTCGTCAGATAAAAATGCATGTATAGTTAATGAAAGCGCCAGAAGGAACTTTGCAATAACCGATATTGAGAAAACCCGGTTTTTAAGGCCGGATGATAATGGACCGATCAAGCTGCCAGTCATAGGGGTGGTAAAAGACTTTAATTTTCAATCCCTTAGAAATCCGATCCAGCCATATATGCTCCTTCTTCAGTCTGAAGATAATATCTGGGGTTATATCTCAGTCAGATTAGCCCCTGGCAACATCTCCGGAACAATCGGCGAGATCGAAAAGGTGTGGAAGGACTATGCAGCCAATTCACCGCTTCAGTACTTTTTCCTCGATGCTGATTTTGAACAGATGTACAAACAGGAAAAACAGAATTCAAAACTGGCGGTGATCTTTGCAATCCTTGCTATTTTCATTGCATCTCTTGGTCTTTTTGGCCTGACTTCCTTTACTGTGGAACAACGTACCAAGGAAATCGGGGTCAGGAAGGCGCTGGGATCTTCCATTACCGGAATTTATTTTGAGATATCGAGAGAGATAATTTTACTTGTTTCGGTATCTGCACTGGTTTCCTGGCCTGTGATCTATTACTATGCTGGAAAGTGGCTGGAGAACTTTTATTATAAAATCAGTCCCGGCGTGTTTAGCTTCGTTGCCGGTCTCGCAATTGCCCTTGGCATCGCGCTTATTACCATAAGCTACAGGGTCATCAGGGCTGCACGGGTCAACCCGGCACAATCGCTTAAATACGAGTGATACGCTAAAGAAAATGAGGCGGGCAGGTGTTCCTGTTCTCCTCATTTTTTTATTCCAACCCGGTCATCAGATCTGCCATAAACCAAAGAAAGATTATGATCATCAGTACTTCCTGCAGAAGATAGGGGCTGGTTACCTTGTCGTATGACACGGATAAAATACTGAAGCTGTCCCCTTCAGGAGAACAGCCTCAGAAATATTGTTCGGAGCGTATTTTGTGGATATGATTGCCAGTGTAAAGCTAAATGGAGAATTGATTTTTTGTATTATTAAAGCTGTTGATATTTAACTTGTCAGAAATTTGTCATTTTGTCTTTTTACTTATAATCCATCACTAGTACATTTTATTAATCAGATTTCCGATCTCATCTCTTTTTTTCAGAGGGAAGCAGTGACTTTTGCCGTCCCTGGTCACAACGTTCAAACCTTTGGCGGCGAAGAGACCCTGGCTGTAATATATTACCTCAAGGATATTTTCGAAAAGTATCTCAAGATTAAATTTTTCTGCCTCTTCCTTCAAAGCCCTGAAATAGATTCTCTGATTTGTAACTATCAGTTTGCCCTCAACCTTATTGTTGTCGACCACCTGGTTTGTATCTCCTGCCTTAAGGACAACCTCGTTCGCGTTTAATGTTACTGTCATGGCTTTGTAATTTTTAAGTTTCTCCTGTTTATTATCTGTTATCTCATCTTTTCATAATAAAGACGTATCCGGTTGTCAAATGTTGCACACGGAAAAGCTAAAAAGATGAGGAAATTTCAAAATAGCAAATGTTTGTTGTTAGTTAAATGTTTTAATTACAGATGTTTGGCTCTGGAATTTCAGGCTGAATACAGATCCTCCGGAGGATGTGGATACTACAGAAATTGTTCCTCCGTGAAGCCTCATAATCTGTCTGGAAAGACTCAATCCGATACCTGAGCCGTTTTCTCTTGTCGTGAAAAAAGGGATAAAGATATTTTCCAGTATCTCGTCAGGAATTCCTGTTCCGTTATCACTGACGAGTATTTCCGGATAATTCTCAGCTGAGAGTATTGTTTTGATTTCTATTATACCTCCTGAATTGTTCTTCCTGGTAATAATTGCATCTTTCGCGTTATTCACGAGGTTGATGAGAACATGTTCGATCAGACTTCTGTCGCAATTTATCATTATTCTTTCCGGGGAAGGCTTGAATGTCAGCTCTATTGCTCCGGTATTTAATTCTCCATGTTTTAGATGGATAACTCCGTTGATCAGCGCTGAAAGATCTGTTTCTTCAAACTTCGGAACTGGCAGTTTTGTAAGGCTTCTGTATTTATTGACAAAGCTTATCAGGTTTTTGCCTCTCTCCTCAATGTAGCCTAGTCCGGTAAGCGCTTCAGAAATGGTACCATCATCAAGCTCATCTCTGGTTATCTGCCTGCCGGCTTTCAGGAACAGTCCGGAAATGGCAGTTGTCAGCGAGGTTACAGGGGTTATTGAATTAATTATTTCGTGAGTGAGAATTCGTATCAGTTTCTGCCATGCTTCCATCTCTTTTTCATCCATCTCATTCTTAATATCCTGAAGTGACAGGAGTCGGACCTCTTTCCTCCCAATTCTAAAGACAGAAGCCCTTACAGAAAGCTGAATCAGGCGGCCCGACGATTTCATGGATATAATTCTCTGTTCACCGGCTCTAAGCTTCGAAAGTATTTCCGGCAGACCCCGCTGTGCCACATCCAGGTTACTTATTGCTTTGATTTCAGATAGACCAAACAGTTCCTTCGCGGCCTGATTTATCACTTCAACATTGCCATCTTTATCAAAGGCAAGCAGACCTGTTTCTGCATGCTGGATTATGAAATTCATGTATTGAAGATTACTCTCTTTATCGATCCTTACCTGTCTCACAATTTCCCCGATCTCGTTAAGAAAGTCGTTAAGTTCCCGGAAAGGATAGACCCTTGACTGGGAAAAATACAGTGAAGGATTATTCTCCTTAATATGTTCAAGCATTCTTGTTATGTCATTCCTTCTTTTCATGATGAATCTCACCAGGGTCCACGTCTCCACCGTGATAACAATAACCAGCACGAATATTGAATAGAGATAATTTGTTGCAAAATACAGGAAAGCCAGCAGCAGGGCAGAAAGAGTTATTGCGATAACCCTTATGATTATGCCTGTATAATACCTGTCAAAGCGCATATTTTTCAATTTTCGCATAAAGGGTCTTTCGTGTAATTCCAAGTTCCTTTGCTGCCTGATTGATATTTCCCTTGTGTTTGAACAAGGCTTCTTTTATGGTGAGCTTCTCGATATTGTTGAGATTAAGTGAATTGTCTGAAAAAAGACTGACCGTTTCCATTTTAGTTGCAAAATGCAGGTTTTCAGGCTTTATTATTTCATCATCAGCCATTATTATTGCATTTTCAATCATATGCTGAAGTTCTCTTACATTCCCGGGCCATTCATGACTGCAAAGTTTCTCAATCGATTTGCCTGTTATTCTGGTCGAAGGTCTTCCGTATTTCTTCCCATATATATTAAGGAAGTGTTCCGCAAGTTTCGGAATATCGTCTCCTCTTTCACGGAGCGGAGGGACATGGATCTGAATGGTATTTATCCTGAAAAAGAGATCCTCCCTGAACAGATTGTCCCGGATAAGTTGTGGCAGATCCTGGTTCGTGGCAGTAATGAGCCGCACATCGATAGGTACTGGTTTGTTGGAACCAACAGGGATTATATATCTGTTCTGAAGCACTGTAAGCAGTTTTGATTGAAGCGAGACAGGGAGATTTCCTATTTCGTCGAGGAAAAGGGTTCCCCCAGATGCTGTCTCAAAGCGTCCCTTTCTTGTTTCCACGGCTCCGGTAAAGGCGCCTTTTACGTGCCCAAACAGTTCACTTTCGAATAAAGATTCAGATATGGAACCAAGATCAACGCTGATAAATATTTCCTCAGATCTTTTTGATTGCCTGTGAATTTCTCTGGCAATCAATTCTTTACCTGTGCCGTTTTCTCCGAGTATCAGAACATTGGCATCAGTTGGCGCGACCTTTCTCACCATTGATAATACTTCCTGTAATGCTGCTGATTCACCGATAATTGAGGTGTATTTTTTATCAAGATCCTCGGAAAGATGCTTTTGTTTTTGCATCAGTTTTGAGATCTGAATTTTCGACATCCTGAGCTGGAATGCGGCTTTCACAGTCTGTATGAGCCTGGTTGTGTCGAAGGGTTTCTGAATAAAATCGGTGGCTCCTTCTTTCATGGCCCTGACAGCCAGTTCGATATCTCCGTATGCCGTGATTAGGATCAGAACAGCATTCGGATCTTCCTTCAGGATTTCACCCAGCCAGTATATCCCTTCATTTCCGGTGTTTATGCCAGCCTTGAAATTCATGTCAAGAAGAATTACATCAAACGATCCGGACTGCAGGAGGGAAGTGAATTTTGAAGGATCATTTATAGTTTTTACTTCTTCAAATTCCTGTCTCAGAATAAATGAAAGAGATTTGAGTATCCCTTCATTATCGTCCGCTATGAGTATTTTTCCTTTTATTTTGGTCATTTAGATTCAATTTCAGTGCTCTTCCGGATTCTCGTGATATTATTGCAATTTTACCTCAAAATTATAATTATGTGGATACAATTTATACATTTAGTGGATAAAAAGTAAACACTTTGATATTTTTTGGAATTGCAAATAAAAATGGAAAGTTCATATTTACAGGTAGATATAATAAGCGGCATGGCTGTTGCAGATTATCTGGTGCAAACGAATTAATTTGACATTAAACCTGCATTAACATGTATTCCTTCTTAAAGATTTTTTTCAGAAATGTTTTACGCAACAAGACCTTCACTTTTCTCAATATAATAGGTCTGGCAATTGGGATGGCCAGTTTTATACTGATTATGCTTTGGGTCACGGATGAGCTATCCTATGATAAATTCAATATCAACGCCGACAGAATTTTCAGGATTAACTATTATATCAGAGTTAACGGAAGAGAAGGTACCTGGCCGTATTGTCCGGCTCCTCTGGCATCGACGCTTCTTCAGGATTATCCTGAGGTTGAGAGGTCTGTAAGATTGCGGAATTATGGCAAAGTCATAGTTAAGTATGATAATATAAGCTATACGGAATATGATATTTCCTATGCCGATTCTACGATATTTGGTGTATTTACAATACCCGTGATCAACGGTAATCCTGAAACTGCCCTTGCCGCGCCCAATACGGTTGCGATAAGTGAATCGACAGCAAAGAAGTATTTTGGGAATGAAGATCCTGTGGGCAAAGTTCTGAGGTTTGACAACACAAATGATTACAGGGTTACAGCTGTTTTCAGGGACCTTCCTGAGGCTTCCCATTTTCATCTTAAATTAATAGCTTCGCTTTACAGCTTTAATGAATATAAGGATGCACTGTGGCTGAACAATAACTTCTTTACATATGTTCTTTTAAAGAAAAATTCAGATCCGGTGGCATTTGGACAGAAGATGCCCGAGCTGATCAGCAGATATGTTGCTCCGCAGGCAGTCAAGGCTCTGGGAGCAAGCTGGGAGAGTATTCTGGAGAAGGGCACTCTGCTCAGGTTCAGTATTCAGAAACTTACTGATATCCATCTTGATCCGGATGTTTATAGCGGTTTTGGTCCTGGTGGCGACATCAGATACGTTTATATTTTTATTCTGGTTGCAGTATTTCTTATATTGCTGGCTTGCATAAACTTCATTAATCTTTCAACTGCAAAATCAGCAACCCGTCTCAAGGATGTTGGCATAAGGAAATTATTCGGTGTTCAGAGACCTGTTCTCTCGTTCCATTTTTTACTGGAATCAGCATTCACTGTTATTGCTGCATATATTCTGGCAATGGTATTTACTGAGGTCTCTCTGCCTTATTTTAATATTCTCACGGAAAAGAAGCTGGCAATTAATTATTTCGATATTAAATTCCTTGGAGAAGTAGCAGGCCTGATACTTGTTATTAGCTTACTTGCCGGAAGTTATCCGGCCTTGTACCTCTCCTCGTTCAAACCTATTTCTGTTCTCAAAGGCGACATGGTGACCGGCAGGAGAAAGACAGTTTTCAGGAGTATCCTCGTAATAAGTCAGTTTGCCATTTCTCTTATCCTGCTGTCCTCAGTAATGATACTAAAGAGGCAGATGAATTATATCCAGGAGAAGAACCTGGGCTACAACAAGGAAAATCTGCTTATTATAAATAATTGTAACCTTCTGGATAAGAATAGATTAAATTTTAAAAACCAGATTAAAGGCAATCCTCAGATTATTTCAATTACCCAGAGCGGTTATCTTCCCTCGCCTTCTGACAGAAATCAGGGTTCCATATGGCGCGACGGAATCATTTCGAATGATCCCTTATTATTTACACATTTTTATATTGACTCGGGTTACCTGAGGACTTTTGGCATAAAGGTGGTTGAAGGAAGAGGATTTTCGAGTCAGTATTCAACAGATTCATCGGCAGTTATAATTAATCAGACCGCCGTAAAAAAACTTGGATGGAAAGAACCCATAGGAAAAAAAATTGGTACGCTTCTTACAAGTGAGAACAAGTCAGGAAAACTTGTTCCGGATGTTTATACAATTATCGGTGTTGTGGAGGATTTCAGCTTCAGTTCGCTTCACATGCCTGTCGAAGCTCTTGCCATGTACCTTAAGCGTAGTGATGATATGATAATATGCAGAACCAGAAAGGATACAGATATTCCGGAACTGTTAAACCTCCTGAAGTCAAAATGGACCGAGAATGCTCCCGGCCAGCCATTCGAGTATGATTTTATTGATGAATGCCTCCGCCGCCAGTACAAAGGTGAAATACGTCTTGGCTGGATCCTTGGGATATTCACCGGTCTCGCTTTTTTTGTAAGTTGCCTTGGATTATTTGGACTGGCTCTTTTCACAGCCGAACAAAAAAAGAAGGAGATCGGACTCAGAAGGGTGAACGGTTCAAGCATCACACGGATAATCTGGAGCCTGGCGGCAGATTTCGCGAAGCTGATACTTATTGCTTCTGTCATAGCTTGTCCTGTTTCGTATTTTCTTATGAGCAGGTGGCTGGAGAATTTTGCGTACAGGATTTCAATCCCGTTGTGGATATTTGCAGCAACAACGCTTCTAAGTTTTTTCCTGGCTCTTGTTACAATCATATATCAGTCATATCGGGCCGCGACCGCAAATCCCGTCGACACACTTAGATCAGAATAGGGGTTGGATGATACGAATTATTATAGCAGACTCATTGTCATAGAAGCTTCATCAATTGCCTTAAGATGTTCAGAAGATACCTCAGGCAGGCCGGCTGTTTATCTTCCTGAAGTTTTAACCGGTTTATATGTGTATTTCACGAAAACCGGTTTACATGATTTATTCCACATTCACCTGGCTCATTTTTTCTATTTATATTAACTTAGCAATACATTATGCAAAAAAAATGTCCACATTTTTGACACGAACAGGATTTTTTCACGTCTTTATGTAAAAATCAAAAATGAAAAAGGGCACACTTCTGGTCGTTGATGAGAGCAGTAAGGTTCATGAAGACCTTAAGCGCACAATACAGGGAGAGTTTGAGAGAATAAAAGCCATAACCGATCCCAACCGGATACCAGGGGTTCTGAAGAGTGGTGATGTTGATATTGTCTTGCTGGACATGAATTTCAGATCGGGTATCAGGAATGGAAATGAAGGTTTGTTCTGGATGCGTGAGATACTCTCATACGATTCGAATCTGGTTGTAATAACTGTTACGGATTCTAATGACATTGAGCTGGCAGTAACTGCAATCAAGGAAGGAGCCTTCGATTTCATCATCAAGCCGTGGGATGATCAGAAGCTTCTGGCTACACTGAATGCTGCATGGCAGCTGAGGCAGTCGAGGTTGGAGGCATCTACGCTAAAGAAAGATAATCAGCTGCTCAAGAAGGAGATCAACAAGGGAGGAGCGAAGATCATCCTGGGTGCATCACCCACCATGATCAACGTAATGAATATTGTTAGGAAGGTTTCCGGGACAGATGCAAATGTACTTATCACCGGTGAGAATGGTACTGGTAAAGAGCTTGTAGCGCGTGAGATACACAACCAGTCGACTCGTTCAGGAGAACTGATGGTAAGTGTTGATATGGGCTCGATTACCGAAACTCTTTTTGAAAGCGAGATGTTCGGGCATGTGAAAGGTGCATTCACTGATGCAAGAGATGACAGAAAGGGCAAATTCGAAGCAGCAAGCAGCAGTACGTTGTTTCTCGATGAGATAGGGAACCTGTCGCTTCAGTCGCAGGCCAAACTCCTGAATGTACTGCAGAACAGACAGGTAGTGAGAGTTGGTTCAAACCGTCCGGTTCCGGTTAATATAAGGCTGATCTGCGCCACAAACTGCAATCTTATGCAGATGGTAGCGGAAGGAAGATTCAGAGAAGACCTGCTTTACCGCATTAATACCATAATGATTGAAGTACCTCCCCTGCGTGACAGGGTAGATGATATACCCATTCTGGCCAACCATTTTCTCAGGGTTAACTCCGAAAGATATGGTAAAGCTGGAATGAAGATCAGTACCCACGCTCTGGAAAAACTTTCGAACCATGACTGGCCCGGCAATATCCGTGAACTGCAGCACGCTATTGAAAAGGCCGTTATCATGTGTGATTCCTCTGTACTGAAACCAGCTGATTTTGCTTTTAATACAACCAGCAGGAGTCATATTCAAGACGAAGTAACCCTTGAAGAGATGGAGTCGAGGATGATCGCTGAAAGTCTCAGGAAATATACCGGCAACATAAGCATAGTATCAGAAAAACTGGGGATTTCGAGGCAGACCCTTTATAACAAAATTCAGAAATATAAGCTTTAGTATTTTGCTTTTAACTGCCACTTTAGCGAAGCCGGTGATTCAGTTATGTAGATTACCCGGACGTTGTGCAGATCACAATATTTTTCAATTTCAAGGCGCTGGTATTTATTCCCTTTAATCGGCCGGAAGATCATCGCAGGCAATAAAAAAACGGGAAAGAAACCGGGTGATTCATGACATTGTTTCGCACCCGGTTTTTCCCGCCAAAGATTCAGTAGATAATTATCAGGAGAGTTTTTCTGTGACGATTTGTCCGTCGAACAGATTTATAATTCTGTGGGCATAACTGGCATCCCTGTCGGAGTGGGTTACCATGATTATGGTTGTACCTTCTTTATTAAGTTCGGTAAGCAGGTTAATCACTTCGATACCGTTCTTGGAATCGAGGTTACCGGTAGGTTCGTCGGCAAGTATAAGTTTGGGATTTGCAACAACTGCTCTGGCAATTGCCACTCTCTGCTGCTGACCTCCGGATAATTGCTGAGGGAAATGTTTTGCACGGTGAGAGATCTTCATTCTGTCAAGAACATCCTCAACCCTTTTCTTCCTTTCTCCGGTTTTCATTTTGAGATATATCAGAGGCAGTTCAACGTTTTCATAAACATTAAGTTCGTCGATAAGGTTAAAGCTCTGGAAAACGAAACCGATGTTTCCTTTACGGAAAATTGTCCTGTCGCGTTCCTTCAGATTAGCTACCTCGGTTCCGTTGAAGATATAGCTTCCTGAACTCGGATTATCGAGCAGGCCAAGGATGTTGAGGAGTGTTGATTTGCCGCATCCTGATGGTCCCATCACTGCTACATATTCGCCCTCTTTTACTTCGAGGGTTACTTTATTCAGAGCTGTCGTTTCAACTTCTTCAGTTCTGAAGATTTTTGTCAATTCTGTTGTCTTGATCATGGCTTTGAGTTTTAAATTATTTTACTTTTTAAGTATAAGCTTTTCATTTTTGCCGAAGGTTTCATAGCCTGAAACTATAACTTTTTCACCTGGTTTCAGACCTTCGAGTACTTCATAATATTTTGGATTTTTTCTGCCGATTGTAATATCTCTTTTTGTTGCAAAGCTTTCCGACGGATCAAGTACAAAGATCCACTGTCCGCCCGTTTCCTGGAAGAATCCTCCGATCGGAACAAGTATAGCTGTTTTAGGCTGGCCCAGCTGAAGACTGATATAGTATGTCTGTCCGGTCCTGATATTATGTGGCAGGCTGTCGGGGAAGATCATATCAATTTTAAAAGTACCATTCCTGACTTCAGGGTAAACCCTTCTGACAGTAAGTTTGAATTTACTTCCCTGTCTTTCAAGCGTACCGTCAAGCTGTGTTCTGACCCTGTCGATGTAATGCTCATCAATCTGAGCTGTAACCTTATAGGAAGTGAGGACATTGACCTGCCCCATTTTATCACCTTTATTGATTGACTGACCGATTTCGGGAGTGAGAAGGCCAAGTTCACCGTCAACAGGGGCTGAGACATCCAGGTTTTTTACCCGGTCTTTGACTACCCCAAGGTTTTTTCTCATGTTGACAAGGTCGATCTTTATTGTTTCAACATATACCGAGCGGAACAGGGAATCCTGTTTTTGTCTTTCAAGGAAGAGATCCCTGGACTGTTTTGCCATATCCAGATCCTCCCTGGAGCGGATATATTCCTCTTTCGAGATCAGGTTATCCTTCATCAGGGTCTCGTTCTGTTCAAAATTACGCTCTTTCCTTTCTATATCGTATTTGAGGCTGATGAGCTCTCTCTTGATCTGCACTCTTTCCTGTTCCATTGTGATCTGTGTATTCCTCAGGAAGTTCTCCTTCTCTGCAAGAAGGCCTTCGCTGTTTAGAATGTTGAGGTACAGATCGGGGTTCGAAAGACGGAGGATAATATCCCCTTTCTTTACCATTGAACCTTCCTCAATCAGTTTCTCCTCAACGCGTCCACCTTCCTGTGCATCCAGGTATATTGTGGTGATCGGCTCCACGGTCCCGGGAACAGTTATGTAATCATTGAACTGATCCTCAATAACACTTTCAATTATAAGTTTATCCTTTTCGACCTTATATGTCGAAGTGCGGTCTGCAAAGAAGGCCATATAGATGAGTACTATCATAGCCAGACCTAAACCAATATATCCGAGATGCTTCTTCTTCAGCCCTTTCTTCTTGGCGATAGGTTTATCCATTGTTGGCAGCGGATTTTCCATTTCAGTTGTATTTAATATTAGTTATTTATAAGATTTTCATAGTCTCCTGTCGAGTAGAGATGGATTGTGAGATCCCTGATCATTACCTGTAATCTTGTCCTGAGCGCTTCAGCCTCAGCTTTCAGAAGTTTGGCCTGGGCAGCAGAATAATCAGTAACATCTACAAGTCCGGTTTCAAATTTCTTCTGTACAGCATCGAATGATTGTTTATTGAACTGGAGATTAGCCTGAGCTGCCCTGAACTCGTCTTTTCCCCTGTTGTAATCAAGACATGCATTTTCAATATCACTGTAAAGATTATTCTTTTCCTGTTCCAGCCTCAGTGCGGCGTCATCTCTTTTTATCCTCGCGAGTTTGATGTTCCTTCCTGTAGAGTAGTTGTTGAACAGAGGGACAGTGAGTGTGATCGAAATACCCTGGCTGTTATTGTTTTTCAACTGACTTTTAAAAGATGATTGATCAATATCACTCTCATTCATGACTTTGTAAAAACCGGTGTAAATGGCCCCTCCTGCCGACAGGCTGGGTGATATAAGGCCTCGTGTTGCTGCAAGTTGTTTTCTGTAAGATTTAAGCTCATACTCGAGCGACCTAAGCCGCGGTAGTACATTGGCAGCAATAGTATATACACTGTCTGGTCTGTAAAACCCTTCTGCAATTATGACACTGTCGAGATTTGGTGTCAACAGATCGAATTCGGTCGAAGGATCAAGCTGTAACATCTGCCGCAGTGTTGTAACAGCCTGATTGGTAGAATTTCTTGCTATGGTATAATCCAGCCTGCTTGAAGAAACTGTACTTTGCATTTCCAGTTGCTTCGACAACGCTTCCTTGCCGGTTTCTACCATTTTCGTAATTCTGAAAAGCTGTTTTTCGGAAACTTCCGTCTGGATTCTTGTTACTTCCTCGAGTCCCCTTGCATATAATGCTTTGTAATACTGGCCCAGGATCTCAACTACAAGTGTATTCCTGGCTACTTTTTCCGATTCAATGCCAGCCTTCAGCATAAACCGGTTGGCTTCAATGGTATTGATAGTATAAAGTCCGCTGAATAATCCAATCCCGGAACTAAGTGTGTAGGAGTTGGATATGTTCTGCTTGAAAGTAATAAGGTTGGTTACAGGGTCGATAGACCTTCCGAATCCCATGCTGGCATCAGATTCGAAATTGAGCGTAGGGAGTAAATCCATTTTGGATTTCAGGTAGTTAGCCTGGGAAGATTCAGTCAGAAGCTTCTGTCTATGCAGTCCTATATTGTTTGAAACAGCATAGTCAATACAATCCCTCAATGTCCATTTCTTAACCTGTGCCGGTGCCTTACCTGTGCCGATAAGCAACAGTAATATTGGTAAAAAAATGATCTTTTTCATTGTACAAAATGTTTGGGTATTTGATACCACACAACATGCCAGAAATGCAAAACTCATGGAATCAGTAATTTGAATTTTTCATGGTTTATCGTAATGTAAAAAAAATGGACATCATGATGTGTGAAAATATTACATACAGGCAGTTTCCGGAGTGCATGGCTACGTGTTGGAAGTACTCCGCCCTTGTCCCTGACAGTGGTATTAATGGGTGCAAGACCGGAAGCAGACAGGTAAACATGCAGCCTGGAGTGATATGACAAATACAACTTCCGTAAATGGTTCAGATAATGTGCCTTTAATTATATTTGCAATGTATGTATAATCACTGAAAATCTGGATATTATGGAAACATTGCAAATATTCGACAGGATATGGAGGGATTATTCCTCAATGAATCCTTCGGTCAGGAAGATACATGATCTGTTTTCCTCTGAAGGAGAGACAGTTGTAAATGACCATATCGCTTTCAGAACTCTTGATATCGATAGAATCAATATAGATGTTATTGCACGACCACTTATTGCAAGAGGATATGTTGTGGGGGGGGAGTATTTTTTTAATGACAAACATTTGTATGCAAGGCATTATGAAATCCCTGGCGACCCGTCAGCGCCAAAAGTATTCATCAGCCAGCTCATCCTCGGTGATTGTCCGGTATTTGTAAAGTCAACATTTCATGATCTGTTGAAAAATATTTCACCAGATCAGCTGTCGTCTGAAGATCTTCTGTTTTCAGGGACAATGTTCAATCCGGTATCTTATGAAACCTATACTCATCTTAAGGATGAATCGGAGTATGCAGGGTGGTTTTATGTTTTTGGTTTCAGGGCTAATCACTTCACTGTAAGCGTTAATTCCCTGAAAAAGTTTACCACTCTTGAGTCCGTTAATACACTTCTTAAGCAGAATGGTTTTATTCTCAATTTATCCGGAGGAGAGATCAAAGGAACTCCAGGTGAGCTTCTTCAGCAGTCCAGTACAATGGCCGATATCATTAAAGTGCAGTTTACAGACGGTATTTATGAAATACCATCGTGTTATTATGAGTTCGCGCTGAGATATAAAGGATCTGACGGCAGGTTGTTCGGCGGGTTCATTGCCGGCTCGGCTGATAAGATTTTCGAAAGCACCCATTTTCACACCGGTAGGCAACCTGGTAATTAAGATCTGGGAAGACGCGCAGCTTTGTTGTCAGAGGTTTTCAACTGGTCAGCGCAATCATACCCTGCAAACTCTCAGTTAAAATAAAATATTTAATTAGTATATTAGTCCTGATTAATCAGAACGGGTCTGGCTATTTAACAAACTTTAATATATATCAAGGACTTTAATTCACCATAATCCTTAAATTTGGTTACGTGAATATCAGGTTATCGAAGAAACTTTACTATATCTGACTTCAACCAACAAAACTATACACATGAAACCAAGAAAATTTACCCGTCGTCAGGTTATAGCCGCTACATCAGCAGGGGCTATCGGAACCATGATCAATTGGCCTTTGAACTCTTTTGGTATGAGTACTTATGTCAAGGAGAAGCTTGCCATTCAGGGCGGCGAAAAGGTTCATAAAGGAACATGGCCTGAATGGCCGGTCTGGGATCAGACGGCTGAGCCTGGTATTATCAGTATGTTGAGAACAGGAAGATGGTGGAGAGGTACTGGTGAACATGTTGCGGAGTTTGAACAGAAATATGCGGATCTTATGGGAGCAAAGCAGTGTGTTGCCACTGCAAGCGGTACAACAGCTCTGATAACGGCCCTTGCAACCATGGGCGTGGATGCAGGCGATGAAGTGCTCGTATCGCCGTATACATTCATCGCGACCTATAACGCGATATTATTCCACAAAGCGCTTCCGGTATTTGTAGATACCGATCCTGATACGTTCCTCATTGATCCTTCCAAGATCGAATCAAGGATCACAGACCGGACCGTTGCTGTTCTTCCTGTGCATATTTATGGTTTGCCGGTTGATATGGACGGTGTCAATAAAGTTGCAAAATCGCACAGCCTGAAGGTTGTTGAAGATGCTTGTCAGGCCTGGCTTGCTGAATACAGGGGGAAGCGTGTTGGAACACTTGGCGATCTCGGATGCTTCAGCTTCCAGAATTCAAAGCATTTGCCGGCAGGAGAAGGTGGTGCAATAATCGGTATGGATACTGACCTGCTCGATCGTTGTCATTCATATCATAACTGCGGACGTGCATATGGCAATATGAAGGTTATTCCGGGAAACGCTTACAGGGGCGGTAATTTCAGGATGCAGCAGTCACAGGCCCTTATCCTGATGTCGCAGATGAAGAGGATAGAGAAAGATAATGATGTCAGACTGGCAAATGCTCAATATCTCGACAAAAAACTCCGTGAAATTCCTGGAATAGTACCCTATAAACCCGCCAGCGGAGCCACAAGGGCAGTTTATCATCTTTATCCGTTCAGGTACGAAAATGAGAAATTTAATAATATTCCCAAAGATAAATTCATAAGCGCCCTTCAGGCAGAAGGTATTCCTGCAACAGGTGGTTATGGAAAACAAAACAAAGACCTTCTGTTTGAGGAGGCCTTCGCATCCAGGGGATACAAACGCCTATTCTCAGATGCAAGGCTGAAACAGTGGAGGGAAGAGAACCACAATCTGCCCGGAAACGATAAAGTATGTGATGAAATTGTTACGTTTTATCAGAGTATTCTCCTTGGCTCGAGAAATGATATGGATGATATCATAAAAGCCATTACAAAGATTTATGAGAACAGAGATTCACTTTCGTAATTATATAATTAATTAACAATTGTTTAATGAACAGTTACAGCAGACGAAATTTTCTGAAGACATCCCTCATCGGGGGAGCAGCTCTGACGCTTGCCAGACCGGTTGAATCATTTGCTTCCTTACCGGTAAAGACAGCCACGGAAAACCTTCCTGCCAGTGTATCGGTAACAACGGGAAGTAACAGGGCTGATATGGTATTCAGGGCATTGAAACCATACTCGGAAAAGATAGCCAGGGCTATTGGAGACAGAAGGGTAGTGCTGAAACCAAACAATGTTTCGATCAATATTCCGCTCTGCGCTACACATGTGGATACTCTTGAGGGTGTACTTGAATTCCTGAAGTCTATTAAGAAGGATAAAAATGTGATTATTGCTGAATCGGCTGCAGGGGGATCAACATTTGAAGGTTTCAGTAACTACGGGTATAACAGGCTTACATCGGCATATCCTGTCAGGCTTGTTGATCTTGACGATGAGAAAATAGACATAGTATACGTGTTTGATGAAAAAGATTTCAGGCCGCATGCAGTCAGAATGTCGCACGTCCTCCTGGATCATAATAATTACATTGTATCTGTGGCAAAGATGAAAACCCACGACAGGGTGCTTGCCACATTGTCGTTGAAAAACATAGTTTTCGGCGCACCTGTCAAGGATAGAGGATTCAGCTGGAGTCCGTCACGGAAACCGGGAACGGTGAATGATAAGCCGATTGCTCACGGCGGAGGTATCAGGGGCATAAATTACAATCTCTATGCTCTTTCGGAGAAGCTGCATCCTGATCTGGCAATCATCGATGGTTTCGAGGGTATGGAAGGCAATGGACCAAACAATGGGTCTCCTGTCGACCACAGGGTATGTGTTGCCGGCACTGACTGGCTTGCCACAGACCGGGTTGCGGTGGAACTAATGGGCATCGATTTCGCCAAAATAGGTTATCTTAACTATTGTGCAACTGCAGGAAGAGGTGTTGCTGATCTATCCAGTATCGAAATAATTGGAGAACAGTTAAAGGATCATATCAGGACTTATAAACTGAGCGATAGTCTTGAACAACAACTTATCTGGATGAATCCTGCATAAAAGTCCGAGTTAAAAAGGTATTTGACCGAACAAAAAATATCTCTACCTTGATCCCGGCTTCAGGCTTATCTGCGTTATAATGATAAAGACTGTCGCCGGGATCGGTATAGAAAGTAATAAACCAATTCAAAATACTGGAAGCGATGAAGAATAAAAGAATTCTCTCCTGTGGCGCTTTAATTGCAGCTGCAGTCCTGATGTTTCAGACAGGCTGTTCATCCTCCCCAAATAAAAATTCTAATCAGATGAAAGAAAGTTATGCCAGGGGAAAATATGGCTATGATGTCGACTTTTTCTCCAAATACAAGATCAGAACCATTGAGTTGAAAAGCAGTGATTCAAAGGCTTCGATCCTGATGATTCCCGATTATCAGGGCAGGGTCATGACAAGCAGCGTTGACGGTAATGAAGGTGCAAGCTTCGGGTGGATTAACTATAAATTTATTGAAGCCGGAAAGCCCAGTTCCCAGTTCAATCCTTTTGGTGGAGAAGAAAGGTTGTGGGTTGGACCTGAAGGAGGTCCTTTCTCTGTTTATTTCAGGAAAGGTGCTGAACAGGTTTTCTCAAACTGGTTAGTTCCGAAAGCGATTGATACGGAACCGTTCAATGTGGTCTCACAAGCATCAGACAAGGTGAGCTTTGCAAAGGATTTCCAGTTGGTTAATGCTTCCGGGACTGAACTTAATATCGGGATTGAGCGAAACGTAAAGCTGCTCTCGACTTCAGAGACCGAAAATGCTCTTGGTGTAGCTCTTGATAAGTCACTTTCATTCGTGGCATATGAATCTGAAAATACTCTTATAAACAAAGGAAATACTCCATGGACAGAGAAGTCCGGAGCTCTTTCTGTATGGATGCTGGCTATGTTCAATCCTTCAACATCAGGGGTTGTATTTATTCCATACAAACCTGGAAGTGAGGCTGAAGCAGGTCCGGTAGTGAACGATGATTATTTTGGAAAAGTCCCGGCAGAGCGACTTATTGTCAGAGACGGTATAATGTTCTTCAGAACTGATGGTAAATTCAGAAGCAAAATAGGTCTCTCACCCAAACGGGCAGCATCCTATTGCGGAAGTTATGACCCTGATACCAGGGTTCTTACTTTATTGTGGTATTCGGCTCCGCAGTCTCCATCAAAGTATGTTAATGGCAAATGGGGTGAGCAGACTGACCCCTTCAGCGGTGATGCTATAAATTCATATAATGACGGGCCAATTGCTGACGGCAGCATAATGGGGCCTTTCTATGAGATTGAAAGCTCATCTCCGGCTGCATTTCTGGAAGCCGGCGGGAAGATTACTCATAAACAGAGAATATTTCATATAACAGGAAGCGAAGAACAGCTGACAAAGATTACTGAAAAGCTTTTCAATCATCCGCTTTCTGAGATTATAAGCGCTTTCAAATAGCATTGCTGTCAGATAGTTAATTTCAACCTTGATATTCAAGCCGTATTATTCAGCTATGAAAAAATTACTGCCTGGTATTATTATCCTTTTGTTGTTGTTCATTTCATGCGGCAGCAAGAGGATAGAAACCGAAATACTCTGGGATAAATCCGGAGTACCGCATATATATGCATCTACAAATCAGGATGCATATTATGCCTTTGGCTGGGCACAGATGCGTAATCATGCTGATCTGATACTGAAATTATATGCTGTCGCTCGTGGCAGGGCAGCAGAGTATTTCGGCCGCGATTATATTGAAAGCGACAGGCAGATGCTCGCTTTCGGACTTCCTGATCTTGCAAAAGCAGGATACGGGAAGATCAAACCTGAATACCGTTCCTATCTTGACTCCTTTGTCAGGGGCATGAATGATTATGGCTCCGCCAATCAGGGATCTATTGGGGAAAAGTTCAGGAATGTACTTCCGGTTACCCCTGAGGATATTCTTGCTCATACACTCAGGGTAATCAACATCGAATTTCTTGCCTCGGATGATATTACTGCAGTTAAAAGGCAGGTTGCACCTGGTTCAAATTCAATTGCGATAGCTCCTTCAAGATCTCAATCCGGAAAGGCAATGCTCGTTTCCAATCCCCATCTTCCCTGGAAAGATTTTTTCCTCTGGTTCGAGTCCCATCTTAACAGTCCGGATATGAATGTATACGGAATTGCACTCGTCGGTATGCCGGTACTCACCATCGCTTTTAATAATGATCTTGGCTGGACCCATACTGTCAACACCATTGATGCTTCAGACAGGTATGAGCTGACACTGAAGGACGGCGGCTATGTATTTGACGGAAAAGCTGAACAGTTCGAGACAAGGGAAAAAACCATTAAGGTCCGGCAGGATGACGGGTCTGTACAGGAAGAGAGAATTCTATTGAAGTACTCATTGCAAGGCCCTGTACTCGCTGAAAAGGGAGACAAGGCTTATGCAGTAAGGGTCGCAGGAATGAACAATACAGGGAGCATTGAACAATATCACAGGATGGCGACCGCAAAGAATCTCGGAGAATTTGAATCTGCTCTCAGACTTTTACAGAATCCGATGTTCAATGTTGTTTATGCCGACAGGTCAGGAAACATTCTATATTTCTTCATGGGGAATGTGCCGGTAAGAACAGAAGGTGATTATGCTTTCTGGCATGGGACCATCGATGGTACAAAGTCAAAGTTTATCTGGCAGAAGACACATCCGTTTGAGGATCTTCCACTTGTATTGAATCCTCCGTCAGGTTTTCTGCAGAATTGCAATGACGCCCCGTGGCTCTGCACTTATCCTCCCATGCTCGACAGGAAGGCATATCCGGCATATATGTCTCCAAACTGGATAGGATGGCGGTCCCTCAGAACGATGCATATGATCAGGGCCGATTCATCAATTAGTTTCGCCAGGCTGGTTGATTATAAGCTGAGCACTGAACTGGAAGTTGCTGACAGATTTCTTCCCGATCTGCTTGACGCCGTAAAAGAATATCCAGGAGTTGAGGTAAATGAAGCTGAAACCGTATTGAAAGCTTGGGACAAAAAAGCGGAATGTAAAAGCAGGGGAACAATTTTATTCAGTACATGGTGGAATATGGTCACTCCCGATATGTATCTCAAACGGTGGAGTGAGGATGAACCGGTTACTACGCCTTATGGTCTTAAGGAAAAAAAGAAGGCTGTTGAACTTCTCGCCGAAGCTTCAAAAAAGGTAAAGGAAAAATATGGATCTCTGGATGTCATGTATGGAGATATTTACAGGTTCAGGATTGGATCATATGATTATCCTGCCAACGGAGGACCAGACAATCTGGGGGTATTCAGGACGATGTACTTTGCTCCTGATAAAGATAATAAGATGAGGGCTATGGCAGGAGACACTTATGTTGCCGTAACTGAGTTTGGTGACAAGGTGAAGGCCAGTGTCCTTCTCAGCTATGGGAATGCAACTCAGCCAGGAAACAAGCATGTAGGCGACCAGCTGAATATGCTCTCGGAAAAGAAACTCAGACCTGCACTGCTCGACCGGAAGGAAGTTCTGAAGAACCTTGAAAGCCGGGAAGTTCCAGGACCTAAATAGAATCCGGTACCAGTTATGATCAGGAAGATCCCTGTACTATTCCGGATTGCAGTAATATGCTGTCTTATACCGATCTCATGTTCAAGGGATGAGGTTACACTCAGTTCCCTTCTTGCAGATATGGCTGACAGGGAGGCGCTGACATATTTCCCTGGCAGACATTATGTCCATCGACAGTTTAGCAGTTATAACAGGGAGTCTGTCTCAAAAGACAAGGACGGCTGGTTTGCTAATTTTGATATGTCCCATTTTCTGAGAGTCGAGAATACAGGCGGAAGAAGGGAATTTGTTATGTTTGATGCTCCTGGACCGGGAGCGGTTGTCAGATGGTGGATGACTTTCTATAGAGCAGGCAACGGGATAATCCGTGTATATATTGATAATGACACTGTACCTCTATTGAAAGGCAAACCGGCCGATATGCTCAGGGGAAGGCTCGTTGCTGATCCTCCGCTGGCGGTTGCTGTTCAGGAAGGAGCTCCTCTCGGAGAGGCGGGCCGTGATTATGATCATAATTTTTACGTTCCGTTGCCATTCTCTGAACATTGCAAGATCACTTATGAGTGCGATTCACTTGTGATGAAATTTGAAAATGAAGGAGTACCGGTTCCTCAGGGATACTGGTGGCCAGATGTGTTTTACAATATTGGCTTCAGAAGTTATGACAAAGGAGTAAAAGTCAGATCTGTAACCCGTCATGATCTCTTTGACTCCGGAAGAGAAATAGATAGCGCAGGCAAGATGCTCCTGAGCGATAATATCATCCAAAAGGGAAAGATCTCTTTTAGCAAGTTAATCTTACCTCAGGATTCTCTTGTAGTTGAACTTGACGGGAAGGATCAGGCAGTCTGTTTGCTTAATGTTTCAGTAAAATCCGCTCACTTTTCACAATCCCTCCGGTCAGTCGTCTTTGAAGCTTCGTTTGACGGGAACCGGACCATACATGTTCCGGCCGGAGATTTTTTCGGCAGCGGTTATGTGCCTGTTAATCATAGCACATGGATGAATAAAACTAACGAAAATGGAGGGATGCAGTCGTTTTGGGTGATGCCTTTCAGGAAAAAGTGCATTCTTTCCTTCAGGAATTACGGCGCCGATACCGTCAGTATCGCCGGTGATGTTTCACTGAAGAATTACAAATGGACATCCTCCAGCATGTATTTCGGTGCATCATGGCGCGAACATTATCATCTCAGATCAAGAGACAGTAAAGGTTCTCCTTTTGATCTGAATCTTATAAATATTAAAGGGAGAGGCGTTTACGCCGGCGATCAGATAACACTGTTCAATAGCTCATGGCAGTGGTGGGGTGAAGGAGATGAAAAGATTTTTGTTGACGGAGAATCATTCCCTTCAAGTTTCGGCACTGGTTCGGAAGATTACTATGGTTATTCATTCGGCAGACCGGAACCATTTTCGCATCCCTTCCTGTCTCAGCCAATTGGAGCCGGAAACACTGCCACAGGCATTACCGTCAATATGCGTCACAGATCACTTGATGCCATCCCCTTCAGCGCCGGTATAAGCTCAAATATTGAAATGTGGCACTGGGCGGATGTCATCATCAATTATGCAATGACTACTTATTATTATATCCTGACACCATATACAACCAACATTGTAACTGATCCTGAAAGTGTCCGTCACCCTGTGGTTTTGTCAAAAAATGATCTTACCTTAGGGGAGTAATAACCGAAAAACTAACCGGCCTTTTTGGAACTCTGATGCATCTGACTGTCAACTGGATTATGAAAGTTCTTACGGTAGTTGCCGTATCTTGCGTATACACTTCTTATGTCCGCGCAACCGGCAATTTGCTTAACCTTATCCGAACTTCTTTAACATCCGCCATTAATTACTTTTTGGCATTAATTCCATTCACCGGAGAAAAAGCCGGAACGAACAGAAACGGATGTTATCTGATGAACACCAGAAATCTTAAAACCGCAATTCCAGGGATGATGATAGCAATCGCGATCTTTTTTCAAGGTTGATATTCAGTTCCGGCAATAATTGAAATATTGGAGATTCAATTTAAATCATAATAATACTGTTCATCACAACCATCACAAAAAATGAAAAACCTGGTAAAACTTCTTCTGGTTCTGATTGCATTTGCTGGGTGTTCCCAGTCTGCAAAAGTGACTAAACCTTTTTCTCTTACCGATGGATCGCCTGAATCTGTCGGGATGTCGGCTGACAGGTTGGCAAGGATAGATTCAATGCTTTCCGGCGCGGTTAACAAAAACAAGATCCCCGGTGCGGTGGCGCTGGTGGCACGTCATGGGAAGATAGTATTCCACAAGGCATTCGGCATGGCTGATAATCAGACGGGAAGAGCTATGAAGAAAGACGATATTTTCAGGATTGCTTCCCAGACCAAGGCAGTTACTGCTACCGCTGTCATGATTCTGTGGGAGGAAGGAAAGTTCAGGCTGGACGATCCTATTTCAATGTACATACCAGAGTTCAAAAATCCTCAGGTGCTTAAGGATTTTCATGAAAAGGACTCGACCTATACTTCTGTTCCTGCAGTTGGCGAGATTACTATCCGTCAGCTTCTGACTCATACTTCCGGTCTCGGATATGGAGCTATCGACGGCGATCCAAGGATAAAAGCAATTTATCATAAAGCCGGTATCTATGATGTTTTCTCGGCCGATGATATTACCATAGGTGAAAATGTAAAAAAGCTGGCAAAGGTTCCCCTGCTCTTTAATCCTGGAGAGAAATTCAATTACTGTGAGGGCCTGGATGTTCTCGGTTATCTTGTTGAACTGAAATCCGGAATGCCACTCGATAAGTTCATGAAGACAAGAATCTTTGATCCGCTGGGGATGACCGATACATGGTTCTATCTTCCTGAAGAAAAAAGCTCAAGACTTGTATCTGTGCAGAAACCTGAAAACGGGAAATGGGTTCGTTTCCCTGTAACTTTCTATGATCCTGATTATCCGGTCAAAGGAGCCAGAAAATTCTTCCCGGGAGGAGCCGGACTGGTAAGCACTCCGAAAGATTATGCAACATTGCTCCAGATGTATCTTAACGGTGGAGAGTTGAACGGGCACAGGATATTAAGCAGGACTACTATACAGCCGATGATGGGAAACCAGAACAACAAAATCTGGGATGAAAATGCCGAAAGCTATTATGCAATGGCATTTTCGGTTACTACAAAAAGAGGGCAGGATAAAGGAGGAAGCGGAAATGAAGGGACATTCAGATGGGGTGGATATTTTAATACAAGCTATTTTGCAGATCCAAAGGAAGATGTAATAGGTATTCTGATGAAACAAACCCAGGATACAGAAAATGATGACACCGAATGGAAATTCTCAATACTTGTCGGCCAGGCCGTTAACGACTAAGACCATGAAGTACTTAATCCCTGTAATTGCTTTATTTTTACTTTGCTCATGTATTCATAAGAAGGCTGGTCGACTGGTCACGGCAGGAAACCTGCTGGATGAAATGACCGATCTTGAAAGACTGACCAGGCTTCCGGATGAGAATTACAGGGAAGTGCAGTTCTCTTCATATGACAGGAGAAGCAAAAATCCATATGACAGTGCCTGGTTTTCAAATGATGACGGGTTTGGAAATGAGCCGGCACCTGGTTTCATGGAGGTATTGAAAAAGCCCGATTCCACGGGAACAGGAGAGTATCTGATCTGCGATGTTAAACAACCAGGAGCTATCGTTCGTCTCTGGACCGCAGGCATCAACGGCAGGATAAGATTATTCCTTGATAATACGGATGAACCGCTGTTTGAGGGTGAGGCACAGGACTTTTTCTGGAAGACAGCTGAAGCGCTCTCAGGTGAAGATCCCACTCCGGAATATTCTGAATTTCTCAGACAGTACGATGCGACCTATTTTCCAATTACATTCTCATCGCGGTGCAGAATGGAATGGATAGGTGATATCAGGAAAATCCACTTTTACCATGTAGGTGTCAGGATATATGATAATAATGTGAAGGTCGAAAGATTCAGCAAGGATAATCTGGCTGAGGATGCTGGCAGGATAAGAAAAATCAAAAGGATCTTTTCCGATCCGTCCCTACTCGATTCTGCAGGAACAAACCATGATGATATCCTGCTGACTGAGGTTCCTGATTCAGGCTCTAGAGTACTTTTCACAAAAGAGGGCGGAGGAGCTGTTGTTTATTTCGCACTCAGGGTCTCCGCTGATGATATGGAGAGTGCATTACGAAAAAGCATAATCTCAATCTGCTTCGACGATGCTTCAGTCCCGCAGGTTCAGGCTCCCACGGGTGATTTTTTTGGTTCTGCTCCCGGTCTTAATCCTTTTCAGTCGCTTCCGTTTGTCGTACAGGCTGACGGACAGATGATATGCCGCTTTATGATGCCGTTCAGGCGCAATGTCAGAATTGATATAAGCAATTATTCAGGAAAGAAGATCAGGGTTAAAGGCGAAGTAAGAAGCGCTCCTTACAAATGGGAAGATGGAAAGTCTATGCATTTCCGTGCAAGATGGAGGATTGATCACGGAATTACCGCCTCTACATTCGAATCCGGCAGGAATGCAATTCAGGATATTGATTATCTCATGGCCTCCGGAACAGGTAGGATAGTTGGCGCTGCGGCAATGGTATATAACCCTAGCCGGGCCACTACATCATGGGGTAACTGGTGGGGAGAAGGTGATGAAAAGATCTTTGTTGACAGGGATACAACGCCATCATTCTTCGGAACAGGTACTGAAGACTATTTTAATTATTCATGGTCCTCATCCCGGATCTTTTCATTTCCATATTGCGGACAACCACGGAATGACGGACCCGGAAACAGAGGTTATGTTTCAGATTTCCGCTGGCATATAGCCGATGACATACTCTTTCATGACAAGGTTGTTTTCAATATGGAACTCGCTCATCACGGAGTGGTTCATGGGTTCTCCTACGGCAGGATCGTTTATTATTATGCGTTGCCTGGCACTATTGATGATTACCGCAAAATCTCATTACCCGATATTTCCAACCTTACGTACCGGAACTGGGATCCTGTTGCCTACGCAGGGTCGGCCGGTTACAGATATTTCCAGGCTGAAAAGATCATTCCCCTGTCTTCGTCTGTAAAAGTTGAAAAAGGTAAATTATGGGCCGATAGCCTTATTGTCATGTGGAAACCGTCCAAAAGAGGAGAGAAGCTTAAATTCTGGCTGCCGGTTGCGCTAAAAGAGGGAAATGCCAGTCTTGGATTAACTCTTGCACACAGTCCGGATGGAGGTAATATTCTTGTTTCTTTGAACGGGGAATATGTCAGGTTTGACGGTAATGAATTCATAAACCTTTTTGAACCTTCACAAACTACACTTGTGAATCATTTTTCCGGCACTGTGACATTGAAGAAAGGATCCAATGAGATTATCCTTGAGTCTCTCGACAGTGGACAGGGGAAGAAAATCGGAATTGATTTCATTTGGATAAAGGACATCTGATAAGAAACTGTAAATAATTTCAATTTCGGTGATGAATGGTGAAGGATGTAGTTTGCAGGGAAATCAAAAATATTTATATTCATCCGCTCTGAGGGAGCAATCTCATACTTTACTTATCTGATATCGTTAACAAATAGTAACATAAACATATTATATTTCATGAAAACTAACCGCCGAAGTTTTTTCAAGATTGCAGGAGTTGCAGGCGCCGGGATGCTGTCAGGCAACCTGGGGTCAATCGCCTCAAAAGAGGAAATAATCCAGTCGCAACTGGCTTCAATTGAAAAGGAAGTCAACAGGAAACACACACAGTTATTCAATATGAGCGGCTATGCTGCTCCCAGGATCGACACTGTAAGAGTGGGAATCATAGGATTGGGTCAGCGTGGTCCGGGCGCTGTCGAGAGACTTGCTAATATCGATGGTCTTGAAATAAGGGCTCTCTGTGACCAGAAACTGGACCGGGTCGATAAGGCCCAGAATATCCTTTCTTCTCATGGACTTCCACCCGCAAAGGCTTATGGTGGAAATCCTGATGCATGGAAAGAGCTTTGTCAAAGCAAAGAACTTGATCTTGTATACATCTGTACTCCGTGGCAGCTTCACACGCCCATGGCAGTTTTCGCGATGGAGAACGGCAAGCATGCAGCCTCTGAAGTTCCCGCCGCTGTAACCCTGGAAGAAGCCTGGCAACTGGTGGAAACATCAGAAAAAACCCGAAAACATTGTATGATGCTCGAAAACTGCTGTTATGATTTCTTCGAACTGCTCACACTGAACATGGCAAGGCAGGGCTTCTTTGGAGAACTGGTACATGCCGAGGGAGCTTATATTCATGATCTGAGGGAACTGCTGTTCAGCAAAACAGGCTATGTTGACATGTGGAGGCTGAAACATAATCAGAAAAGGAGAGGGAACCTTTATCCGACTCACGGATTGGGCCCTGTCTGCCAGGCAATGAATATCAACCGTGGTGACAGGATGGAATATCTGACTGCCATGGCATCGGACGATTTCATGCTGTATCCGATGGCCGGCGATCTTGCAAAGAATGATAGTTTCTACAAGGAGTTTACCACACCAACCTACCGTGGCGATATGAGTACAACCACTGTCAGGACTTCAAAGGGAAAAACAATCATGATTCAGCACGATACCACCTCCCCGCGTCCTTATTCCAGGATACATCTCATTAGCGGGACGAAGGGTGTTGCATCGAAATATCCGGAACCGGCAAAGATTGCTACTGGGCATGAATGGTTCGACGAAGCAAAAATGAAGGAATTGGAAGAACAATATACTCCTGCTATAGTTAAAAAGGTTGGAGAGATGGCAAAGAAAATTGGCGGTCATGGCGGAATGGATTTCATGATGGACTGGCGTCTTATCGATTGTCTGAGGAACGGACTACCCTTGGATCAGGATGTATATGATGCAGCTCTCTGGAGTTCCATAGCTCCACTAAGTGAATGGTCAGTGGCTAACCGTTCAAATTCCATTACAGTCCCTGATTTTACATGCGGCGCTTATAAAACCAACAAACCTGTTGATATCAACATGTCGCGGGGTGGAAATACTGGTGTCCGGGCAATAGAAGCTGCTCCGGGAAACCAGCTTGATATCAAGAAATAATTTGCTTAACCGTAAATTACAGGAGAAATGAAAAAACTCATTTCAGCTTTGGTTGCAATAATGGTGACAACTACGTTATTGCTGTCAGGACAGACAAATAAAAACAGTCCGGAAGCTCTGTGTGGTGAGATCGATAAAAACGCGGCTCCCAACACACTTACGCCTGCTGAGAAAAAGAACGGATGGATTCTCCTCTTCGATGGAAAAACGACTGCCGGATGGCATGGATATAATCTTAAGGTCTTTCCCGATTGCTGGGCTATTGAAGATGGCGCTCTCACTATGAATTCAAAAGGTTCAGGTGAAAGCCTGGATATTATTACTGATAAGACTTACAGGAAATTTGCTCTTTTCCTTGAGTATAAACTGACAAAGGCAGCTAACAGCGGCATTATTTTCCAGGTGACCGAGGATCCAAAATACAAGTATCCGTATGAAACGGGGCCGGAATTTCAGGTGATAGATCATCAGAACTGGCCGGATAAGCTTGAATCTTGGCAGGAGAACGGCGCCAATTATGCAATGTATCCGCCGTCGGCTAAACCATACAAAACACTCGGAGAATGGAACAAACTTTGTCTTATTGTCGACGGCAATACTGTTACCCAGATACTTAACGGAACTGTCGTTGTAAAATATGAGAAATATTCAGACGACTGGACAAAACGCAGGAACAGCGGCAAATGGACTGCTTTTCCGGATTGGGGGAAATATGATGAAGGACATATATCGTTGCAGAACCATGGTACCAAAGTATGGTATCGCTCCATTAAAATAAAGGAACTCTGATCCATAGTTCTATCTCTGGTTATGCCTTTCACTTTTATCTTTTATCTTTTATCTTTTACCTCTGAACTTTCCCCTCCCTGATGAAACAGAAATACTTCCTTTATTTTATATGTGCGATTGCCACCATGGGTGGCCTGATGTTCGGTTTTGATATCGCGATTATTTCAGGAGCTGTGCCTTTCATCCAGACCTATTTCGGATGGAATGAGCTCGAGCTTGGCTGGGGGGTCAGTTCTCTTCTGGTTGGAGCTGTTATCGGCGCATTCGGATCAGGAGCTGTCACCGACCTTTTTGGCAGAAAGAAGGTTCTGATAGTGGTGGCTCTTTTCTTTGCCCTGTCCTGCATACTCACAGCTATAGCAGGATCTTCGGTTCTGTTTATTTGCGCACGCCTGTTTGGAGGTCTTGCTGTCGGAGCCGCTTCAGTTCTTTCTCCGATGTATGTTGCAGAAGTTTCTCCGGCTCGGAACAGGGGTAGGCTGGTTGCAATCTATCAGCTTACAATAGTAATCGGAATATTATGCTCTTACTCGATAAATTATCTGCTTCACGATGTCGCAAAAAACTGGAGGTGGATGTTTGCAACAGGAACAATTCCTTCAGTACTGTTCTTCACCGGATTATTTTTCATCCCTGAAAGTCCAAGATGGCTTTACAAGGCTGGGAAAAAAGAGGAGGCATTCAGGGTACTTGCCAGGATCGGAGGTGAAGCGGCAGCCAGAGAGGAGATAGCGGAGATTGATAAATCTTTGAATACCCGGGATCAGCCTGTCAGTAAAAATGAATTGTTCAGGCCTGAATGGCGGAAAGTGATGCTGGTGGGATTTTTTCTCGCAGTACTGGTTCAGATCAGCGGGATCAATACAATTATAGATTATGCCCCGAAGATTCTGCTTGCAGCCGGGGTTGAGATTAGCAATGCCCTTCTCCAGACCTCTCTTCTCGGAGTGATAAATTTCATTTTCACTTTTGTGGCCATTCTGCTTATCGATAAGGCAGGACGAAGGATGCTGTATCTGATCGGTTCTATGGGCATGACTGGCACCCTGGTCCTTCTTGCTTTGTCGTTTTATCTCAAAATGGAAGGCATTATCACACTTGTATGTATTATGCTGTTCCTTTCATTCTTCTCTTCGTGCATTGGTCCTGTGTTCTGGACCCTGGTATCCGAGATCTATCCGAACAGGATAAGGGGGAAAGCTCTGGCGTTTGCATCATTTACACAATGGATATTCAATTTCCTTGTGGTTTTACTGTTTCCTCATTTTCTTGCAAAGGTTGGAGGAGGTGTAACCTTCCTTTTTCTGGCGGTCATGTCGTTTACCCAGTGGCTGTTTACTTATCTGTTCGTTCCTGAAACAAAGGGCAAATCGCTTGAGGAAATAGAACTTTTATGGAGAACAGGGAAAAAATAATCTCTGGTTATTTTAAGATAATATCATATTCGGGAATCTTTGAAATGAAAAACAAAAAACAATAAAAGCCATGAACAGAATCACTTCATTACTCCCCCTTGTTGTTATGTTTTGCATGCTTTCCTGTAAGAATGAAAAGCCTGCTGTTGATACTGATACCCATCATTTCAACGGAGACTATACCGGCAAGTACCTCGACAGGGTTTCTTTCCCGATAGGTGGGATAGGAGCCGGTATGTTCTGTTTTGACGGAACGGGGTCTCTTTCTCATCTTTCGATAAATAACAAGCCAGAGGTTTTTAATGAGCCTTTTTGCTTTGCAGCTATAAATGTAAAGGGAGTAAAGAACGGGGCCAAGGTGCTCGAGGCTCAGGTTCCTGAGTGGAAAATGTTCGGAACTCCTGGTAGTGGAAATGGTGGTGCCGGGAAGAATTATGGCTTCCCTCGTTTCAGTGACGGACGGTTCCTGCCCAGATTCCCTTTTGCCACAATCAAACTTCAGGATAAAGAAATTCCTCTTGATGTTGAGATCTGCGGATGGAGTCCGTTCATTCCAACTGATGCAGATAATTCAAGCCTTCCGGCCGGAGCAATTGAATACAAATTCAGAAATACCTCCGATAAGGCTCTTGAGGCAGTCTTTTCGTGGAACTCACGAAACATAATATCTGAAGAATCCGGCAGGATACTTCCGGCAAAGAACGGCTTCATACTTACTCATGCAACAAAAAATCAATCAGATATGGGGACAACCGGGTTCTGCGCCACTGTGCAGGACAATTCCGCGAAGGTTGATTATTGCTGGTTCCGTGGAGCATGGTGGGATCCTCACACTATTCTCTGGGAGAATATAGAAAGGGGTAATATCCCCGATAATAAACCGGTCAATACACCGGCGCCAGGGGCATCAATATATGTACCTTTCAACCTGAAGCCAGGAGAAGAAAAGACAATTGTCCTCAACCTGTGCTGGTATTTGCCAGAGACTAAGCTTACTATTGGAGTCAATCCAAAGCTTGAGGCTAAAAATGGTTTCTATAAGCCCTGGTACGCAACAAGATTTAAAAGTCTGGCAGACATTGCCGACTACTGGACAAATAACTATTCTGATCTTAAGAAGAAAAGTGAACTTTTCAGGGATGCATTCTTTTCTTCAACACTGCCACCCGAAGCGCTTGAGGCTGTGGCAGCTAACCTGACGATATTGAAGTCTCCGACTGTTCTGAGACAGGCAGACGGCAGGCTTTGGGGCTGGGAAGGTTGCGGTGACAACGAAGGTTGCTGTCATGGCAGCTGTACACACGTCTGGAATTATGCCCAGGCAATATCCCATTTATTCCCTTCTCTTGAAAGGACTCTGCGTGAAACTGAATTCACTGTAAGTCAGAATGAACAGGGTCATCAGGTCTTCAGGTCAGCCCTGCCGATCACAGAACCTGTCCATGATTTCTATGCTGCTGCAGATGGTCAGCTTGGAGGGATTATGAAGGTCTACCGTGAATGGCGAATCAGCGGTAACACCGAATGGATGAAGAACCTGTATCCTTATGTGAAGAAGAGCCTGGATTATTGTATTGAGACGTGGGATCCTAAACATCAGGGAACCGTTGAGGAACCACATCATAATACCTATGATATCGAATTCTGGGGTCCTGACGGGATGTGCACAAGCTTCTATCTCGGGGCGCTTACCTCAATTATTGAAATGAGCAAGGCTGTCGGCGCTCCAAGTGATGAATACGAAGCACTTCTCGCGAAAGGTAAAGCTTTCATGGAAAGCGATCTTTGGGATGGTGAATATTTTATTCAGAAAGTGAAATGGGAGGGACTTCGTTCTCCGTCACCGGTGGAAGCAGCAAAAAAGAGCTATAATACAACATATTCTGAAGAAGCGCTGAACCTGATGAAGCAGGAAGGACCTAAATACCAGTATGGCAAAGGCTGCCTGTCTGACGGCATTCTTGGCATGTGGATAGCGACCAACTGCGGCTTAAAAGAAGCTATTGATAACCAGAAGGTAACCAGCCATCTTGTTGCAGTTCACAAGTATAACCTCAGGCGGGTCCTGTACGATCACCCGAACCCCCAGCGTCCAACCTATGCTGTCGGAAGGGATGGCGGACTTTTACTCTGCACATGGCCCAAAGGTGGCCAGCTTTCTCTCCCGTTCGTATACAGCAACGAGGTCTGGACCGGAATTGAATACCAGGTTGCCAGTCATCTTATGTTTAAGGGTGAGGTGGAGAAAGGTCTCGAAATCGTAAGACTTGCCCGTGAGAGATATGACGGCCGTGTCCGCAATCCGTTCAATGAGTATGAATGCGGAAACTGGTACGCGAGGGCCATGTCGAGTTATTCAATCCTCGAAGGTCTTACCGGAGCAAGATATGATGCAGTCGACCAGACATTATATATAGATTCAAAAATCGGTGATTTTACCAGTTTCCTTTCTACTGAAACAGGTTTCGGAAATGTCGGGGTGAAAGATGGAAAACCTTTCCTGAAGGTCGTTTATGGAAAAATTGACGTTAAGAAAGCCATTGTCTCCGGAACAGAAAAGCAACTTGAAACTAAAATTTAATTTCATGGCCATGAGAAAAATAACATTCTTTTTAATTGCAGTATTGAATTCGATACTGATTTTCGGACAGAGTCCTGTCAATGAAATGTACCAGTTGTCACAGATCAGGAATAATGTCAGGTCAAGACAGGTCAGCAGTTTTGACAAGACCGGAGGTAACGGTGATTGTCTGAGCGCCATTAAGGATGGTTCAAGATTTAACATCTTTGATGTCAGGGGGGCCGGAATTATTAACAGGATATGGATTACCATAGGGCCGGGCGCTGACAAACTGGACAGGAATAACCTGATCATCAGGATGTACTGGGACGGAAATACCTTTCCGTCCGTTGAGGCGCCTATCGGCCCTTTTTTCGGAAATGGCTGGGATGAATCATATAATTTCGTAACACTGCCTCTTGCTGTTTCTCCCGGTTCCGGACGATCATATGTGTGCTATTTTGCCATGCCATTTGCAAACGGCGCAAAGATTGATGTCGAAAACCAGTCGGGCCAGCAGATAGATGCTTTCTACTATAATATAGAGTACACCGAGATGAACAAACTGCCTGAAGGTTCGGGCCGTTTTCATGCATGGTACAATCATGAGATTACCGACGCTCTTCCTGATGGAGAAAATGAGTGGGGATTACTTGGCGAAACTGCAAAAAACCGTAACGGAAAAGGCAATTATCTTTTTGCCGACATTAAGGGAAAAGGACAGTTTGTTGGTGTAAATTACTATGTTAACTGCCCTTCTACAATGTGGTACGGAGAAGGCGACGAAATGGTTTTTATCGATGGAGATACAATCCCTGCTTTTAACGGAACAGGTACAGAAGATTTTTTCAATATGTCATGGTGCCCTAAAGAACCTTACCAGCATCCATATTTTGGTTTCGGCCGCGTCAATAACGAGACAGGATGGCTGGGACGGACCCATCTGTACAGGTTTTTCATTGCTGATCCGGTCTACTTTGATAAATCATGCAGATTCACAATCGAACATGGTCATGCCAACAACCTGACCCTCGATCTCGCTTCTGTAGCTTACTGGTACCAGGACAATGCAGCAAAACTTCCAAGGTCGTTCACTAAGGCGGAACGTCAGCCTAAGCCCGTTATAGGTCCGTCTGAAATACATTTATGGAGAAATGCCTGGAGGCTGGAACACAAAAGCGGATCAAAGCTCTGGGGTGATGAAGGTAAATAATCAGTAATCTGCTTATATCTGTATTCAAATAAATGAGTATCGGAATTGAATAAAAAAACATCGGATTTTCTTCAGATTCCTTTAACTCATCCCCTCAGCTATATTCTTTGCTTGTAAAAGAAGGCGGCTAAGGGGTTGGTTTATTAAGAAACAGATGATTTTTAACCAGTTAAAGATTTATTTTCAGGTCACAGAAACTCAGATTCAATATTGACTACAGGAATGAACTACATCATAAAAGAACTGCTGCGGCATAAGTGGCGGACATTGGCAGGGATAACCGGCTATGGAGTTGCCACTCTTTTTATTTTACTTGTGATCTCGGTTACCTTTACCGGTGAAAAGGATTCGTTTGGTATTCTGAAAGGAACAGGTACTCATTTCATTGTATACATCCCTACCAATACAGCATGTTGTGTCAGTTGTGACCGGGAGAGTGCTGACGGATCATTGGTAGCTGAAGGGGTCAATACCATGATGCTCAACAGCGATCTTCTTGAAACCATAAGCCACATGGAAGGAGTAAGGGAAGCAGCCCCCTATCTGCTTTACAGGATTTATGACCAGAATCTTGGCGCTCAGATATCTCTTGGCGGTATTGATACCTCCAGCGTTGCGACCAGAACAAATGTCTGTGCAAAGACTAATGTCATTTCAGGGAAGTTTATGTCTGAAAATGCTGACGAAGTGGTTGCCGAGGAGTCTTTCGCCAAAGCGCACAAAATTGAAGTAGGAGACACGCTGAATACCTATGGTGGTAAACTGATTGTAGCAGGAATTGTTAATTCCGGTATCAAACCGGGGAAAGCAGATCTTTATGCCCCGATAGAAAATGTCAGGACCATACTCAAGGAAAGAATGAAATGTATTTCTTCGGGGTTCGATATGAATATCATTCTTGTTGAGGTAAGGGATGCAAGGATACAACCACAGGTCATGAAGCAGGTAAAGGACAGGCTGAGTAGTCTGACTGTGTCGAGTTATAACTGCTATCAGCCAGCCACTGATGTGATGGCAATAATGGACAAAACATCTGCGATCCTGTCGGTTGTGATATTTATTTTCCTGATCATTTTCTCGGCAAAAACGCAGCTCACCTCCCTGATGGAGCGTTTCAGGGAGATTGGGATACTGAAGTCGCTGGGCTGGTCAAATGCAAGGCTGGGGTTTCAGATTTTTTCAATATCTGTCATTCAGGCTTTGATTGGCGCAATCCTCGGAATTATGATTGGATTTATCATTATTCATCTTCTCGACTCTTGTCAGGTCAGGATCGCCAGTCAGATGGAGTTCAGATTTCATACGACCAGGCTGATCCTGCTGACCGGATTGACTCTTGCAGGTGGACTAATCGCGGCTGTATTCCCGGTCATCAGGCTATACAGAACAAAGGCTGGAGAAATGATAAATAATTTCATGTAATGGAAAATGTTGTGAAAAATTCAGCTGATCTGGTTCAATGTATCAACCTTTCCATGTACTACAAGGGGAAGGGTGAGATCATCCGCGCGCTGGATGGTATTGACCTCGCTGTAGGAGAAAATCAGCTGGCTATTATCAGGGGGCGTTCAGGGGCCGGCAAATCAACTCTTCTGAACCTGATGTGCGGACTTATCAGGCCTACAGGTGGAAAAGTTATCATCGGTAATGATTGTATCAGTGAGATGTCTGATGACCTGCTGAGTAAAGTGCTTTCAGATAAAATCGGAATAATCTTCCAGAGCTTCAACCTTCTGCCTACTTATACAGTCTTTGAGAATATTGAAATCGCAGTTGTACCAAAAGGTATTGATGGCAGTGAAATACGTGATAAAATATACGATCTGCTCGAAAGGTTCGGCCTCAAAGGAAAGGCTTCGATGATGCCATCGGAACTTAGTGCAGGCCAGCAGCAAAAGGTTGCGATTATCAGATCACTGATAAAACAACCTTCAGTAATATTTGCTGATGAACCTACCGGATCTGTTGATGATGAAACAGCCGGTGAGATTCTGGAGCATCTGATATCATTGAAGCAGGAAAAAAATGTCACACTGGTGATCGCGACACATGGGAATATCTCTGAAAAGATCGCTGATCAGATTTTTTTCATTGAAAACGGGAAATTGGTTAAGTAGCTAATTCTGCCGCCTGTTGCGGATGTCCGCCTATTTGCAGGATAACATGGTTGCCTGTCAGTGTCATTTTTTTTTAATTGTCTGTAACTTCTCAGGCATTATTCAGTCTTTATACATAAAACCCCCATGCTTATGAACTGTAACAGGAAACTGTTTTTGAGTAGTTGCCTTTTATTACTTTCATTCATAATCGTTAATGCTCAGCAAAAGGAACTCTCATTCAAAGAATACGAGATAAGGATTGGGCACTGGCTCAGGTTTACAAAGGTCCCTTCAGTCGGAATAGGGATAATTGAAGATGGCAAGCTTAGGAAAGTGATGATGTACGGCGATCTGAGGAAAGGTGCCCCGGCTCCGTATAATTCCATTTTTCAGGTTGCCTCGCTTACCAAGCCTGTAACAGCTATGGTAACACTCAGGCTTGTGAGCATGGGAAAATGGCAGCTGGATGAGCCGCTTTCCAATTACTGGGTCGATCCGGATGTCCTGAATGATCCCCGGCAACTGTTGGTGACCACGCGTCATGTACTGTCTCATCAGACAGGATTCGATAACTGGCGCTGGAATAATAAATCCGGGAAGCTGGTCTTCAATTTTGATCCCGGAACAAAATTCAAATATTCCGGAGAGGGATTTGAATATCTGAGGCATGCCCTGGAAAATAAATTCGGAATGTCGCTTGATCAACTGGCAGATTCGGTATTGTTTCAGCCTTTGAAAATGTCAGATACCAGATATATCTGGGATGAGAATATTGATCAGTCGCGTTATGCCGTACCACACGATACTTCGGGAAAAGAGCTTGATATTCCGAAAAATACGGAACCATCTGCTGCCGATTTTCTAAAGACAACTATTGAGGATTACTGCAAATTTGCGATTGCTGTTATGAATGGCACTGACCTTACTCCTGAAGTTTTTAATGAAATGATCACTCCACAGGTGAAAGTGAACAAGAATGAAACATTCGGATTAGGCTGGGATATGATCAGTAATCTCAGTAATGGGGAATACACTATTTTTCACACAGGATCAGACCCTGGCACCAGGACGGCTGTAATACTGTTGCCAAAATCAGGCAGAGGGATCGTAATCTTTACAAATGGAGACAATGGGAACAAGCTCATCGAATTAGTCGTGCTTGAATATCTTGATCTTGGCAGGGAGATTCTTGAAAAGATTGATGGAAGATAATTTCAATTTGATGAAAAATGTTTGATCATTTGTCAGAATGATTTTCCTGATTTAATAATTAAGCTCCTGTCTCAGAAAATTTCATTGACAAATCATTGCTGATATAAGTTATTAAAATACCAGAGTGTTCAATTTCCAAAAAACATGATTATCACATGCTTAAGAACTATTTACTAACGGCTTTCAGGGAGATTCTGAAAAATAAAACGTTTTCCATAATTCACATCTTTGGATTATCCATGGGTATTGCTGCATTTGTTCTTATTATGCAATATTCTCTCTATGAACTGAGTTATGACAGGTTTTATAAAAATTCAGAGGATATTTACCGTGTCAGGCAGGATCGATACGACAAGGGCAGGCTGAGTACTACCTGGGCGGCAGGATGCTCCGCGATTGGCCCCGCGTTGAAAAAGGAATTTCCTGAAGTACTTGAATACGGCAGGCTGATAAATATCAGTGCAATAATCAGTATCCAGGAAAATAATTTCAGGGAAGATAAAATGTATGCAGCCAATAATTCTTTTCTGACAATGCTTCCGATCACATTGCTTGCAGGAGTTGATTCCACAGCACTCATTGATCCCTATACTGCGGTTATTTCAGAGTCCATAGCCAGGAAATATTTCGGAGATATCAATGTTACCGGAAAAACATTCAGATTAAATAAAAACAACATCTTCAAAATTACCGGTGTATTTAAGGATATTCCTGCGAACACTCATTTTAAGTTTAATATTCTATTCTCATGGCCTACGTATGTACGGTGGCAGGGCCAGGATGTTGAGACGGCCTGGCAGTGGGATGGCTTCTATACTTATGTCAGGCTGATGAAAGGTACTGATATAAAGGCTTTTGAAAAGAAGATAAATGACTTTACAGATAAACAGACAGATGCGGATAAGGCGCAGTATAATCAGTATGCAAGGTTTATATTACAGCCTTTCAAAAGCATCCATCTCAATTCCAATCTGATGTTTGAATCGGAAGTTAATGGCGATGCAAAAACCGTTTATTTCCTAATGATCGTTGCATTTCTGATCCTTATAATCGCATGGGTAAACTATATCAACCTGTCTACCGTTAAAGCGATCTTTCGTTCCCGGGAAGTAGCAATACGAAAGATTTCCGGGGCATTAAGGATCCAGCTTATCAATCAGTTTATCATTGAATCGTTTTTGATAAATATTGTTGCGTGCATTATTGCCTTTGTCATCGTTATCGTCTCACTGCCGCATTTCCGGCTTTTTACAGAAAGGACAATCGGACTCAATACACCCGGTGTATGGATCATTTTTTCTGCAATGATACTCGTTGGTCCGGTAGTGTCGGGTTTATACCCTTCACTTGTTATTTCCTCTTTCAGGCCAATGTCAATCTTTCATGGCAGGCTCAACGGAGTTTCAGGAGGGGCATTCCTGCGTGAAGCGTTGGTAGTATTTCAGTTCGCGGCATCTGTTACTCTGATTGCAGGAACATTTACTGTATACAGGCAGCTGATTTTCATGCGGAATCAGGACATAGGTGTAAATATTAACCAGACACTAGTGATCAAGGGGCCGGATGTGGCCGATTCAACATACAATAAAAAACTGGCGGCTTTTAAGGCCGAATTACTGAATAATCCGGTGATCAAAGCCGTTTCTGCATCTACATCCATTCCTGGCAGCAAAGTACAATGGAATGCAGGAGGTATACGGAGAGTAAGCGAGGATGATACCAAATCGAATCAATACAGAGTGATTGGGGTGGATTATGATTTTATCAGGGCGTACGATCTATCGCTGGTCACAGGCAGAAGCTTCTCCAGAGAATATGGATCAGATGCATCGAGCGTGATGTTTAATGAAGAGGCCGTTAAGCTTATGGGTTTTGAAACACCTGAGAGCGCCTTGGGAGTGGAGATATTCTTCTGGGGAAACAATTATAAAATTATAGGTGTCCTTAAGAATTTCCATCAGGAGTCTTTGAAGGAACATTATGATGCACTTATATTCAGGTTTACCCCGGAAACGCGCAGCTATTTTTCAGTTAAGCTGAATTATTCCGGCCAGTCAGGTACAGACAGCTACAACCTGATGAAGAATACTATTGCGGGAATCAAAACCAATTGGGAAAAGTTTTTCCCGGGAAACCCGTATGATTATTTCTTTTTGTCCGATCATTATGATAATCAGTATCATGCGGAAAAACAGTTCAGGATTATCTTCGAATTATTTGCAATTCTCGCAATTATAATCGCCTGCCTTGGACTATTCGGACTTTCATGGTTTATTTGCATCCAGAGGACAAAAGAGATTGGAATCCGAAAAGCTAACGGAGCTACCGCGATGAATGTATTGCAGCTTATATCGGTCGATTTCTTCAGGCTGGTTTTATATGGTATAGTTATTGCAGCGCCGGCCGCATGGCTGTTTTCGGAAAAGTGGCTTGCAAAATATCCGTTCAGGGTCGGTTTCAGCTGGTGGTTTTTCTTGTTAGCTGGCTTTATGATCATGCTGATCTCAGCCATAACGATCGGATATGGTACAATTATGATTGCCAATACAAATCCTGCCAGATCTCTCAAACATGAATAGAAAGTTTATGCTCTGACATATAGGCATATGCGTTAGTTTCTCCGGGCAGAAATATTATTGGACAGTGTAAAATTGAATTATTATCGGTTGGCATGGAAACCGGAATAAAGAACTTTTTCCTTACTTTTATGCCTGTTCAATAAACAGCCTTACAATGATAAGATTATACTCCATTTTTGCAGTATGCCTGGCGTTATTAGCTTCCTGTACTGCACATTCAATTAAGCCTGTCACACAGGAGCGTCTCACCGATTTCGTTGATCCTTTCATCGGCACAGCAGCGCATGGACACACATTTCCCGGGCCGGCATGGCCATTCGGACAGGTCCAGCTAAGTCCTGATAACGGTACCCAGGGTTGGGACTGGTGCTCAGGATACAACTATTCTGACAGTACCATTGCGGGTTTCAGTCACCTTCATCTCAGCGGTACCGGAATGGGCGATCTGAACGATATTTCCTTTCTTCCTGTAACGGGAAAGGTTGTATTGGATAAAGCTGAAAAGAATGAAACATTTATTACCCGATATGCAGCAAAATTCAGTCATTCACAGGAGAGCGCCAGGGCTGGCTATTATTCTGTGATCCTGAAGAACAGCGGAATAAAAGCTGAGTTTACGGTAACTGAAAGAGCAGGCCTCCACAGATACACCTTTCCTGAAAACGGAGAAAGGAATCTTATCGTAAACCTTGGTTTTGCCATCAACATGGATAAACCTTGCAAGAGCTCGATGCATCTGGTGAATGATACACTTCTTACAGGGACCCGGCTTTCCACGGGCTGGGCTGAGGATCAGCATGTTTATTTTGCTGCGCGATTTTCCGAACCGGTCACTAAATCAGAGATCTCCTCTGTCGGAGGTGATGAGAAAGCGGTCGGATGGTTCAACTTTAAAGGCAAGGACCTGCTTGTAAAAGTCGGTATTTCTTCTGTCAGTATTGAAAATGCTATTCAGAATCTGGATGCTTCTCTTCCGGGATGGAACTTTGAAGCTGTGAAACAGGCTGCATCCGATGCATGGGAGAAAGAACTCACCAGGATCAGGATCAAGTCGGATGATAAAGCTACAAAGACAGTTTTCTATACTTCACTTTACCATACCATGATCGCGCCTGCGCTCTTCTCAGACCAGAACGGACAGTTCAAAGGGCTAAACGGTAAGGCTCAGGAAGCTGATGGCTATAACAGATATACGGTTTTTTCATTATGGGATACCTACAGGGCTCTGCATCCTCTTTATACCATTTTCCAGCAGGACAGGGTGAACGATATGGTTAAGACTATGCTCGATCAGTATAATCAAATCGGCATACTTCCTGTGTGGGAACTCGAAGGGAATGAGACTTATTGCATGGTGGGAAATCATTCCATTTCAGTTGTTGCCGAAGCCATTCTGAAAGGTATCGGTGATTTTAACAAGGAGGCAGCTTATGAGGCCATGAAGGCTACGTCGATGCACGACCGTGATGGAATGGGATACTGGGACAAATTAGGCTATATGCCTGCAGACAAAGTCGATCATTCGGTCGCAAAAGCGATGGAAGTAGCTATAGACGACTGGGCCGTGGCAGCTGTTGCTCAAAAACTTGGAAAACAGAGTGATGCAAAGTACTTTTTCAACAGGGCTGGGCATTACAGGAATTTTTTCGATAAGGAGACTGGTTTCATGCGCGGTAAGTTATCTGATGGCAAATGGACAACTCCTTTTGATCCGGTATTTTCAAATCATGAACACAGCGATTATACCGAAGGAAACGGATGGCAGTATATCTGGCTCGTTCCCCAGGATGTTGAAGGGCTGATTTCACTTCTGGGAGGACCAGAGGCATTTGCGAACAAGCTCGATGAATTGTTCCACCTCGGGGTGGGAGTAAAGGGTGAAAACGCTTCTCCTGATATCTCGGGACTGATTGGAGGTTATGCGCATGGCAATGAGCCTGGCCATCATACCACATATCTTTTTAATTACTGCGGACGTCCATGGCGCGCACAGGAGCTGAACCGCGAAATCCAGACAGCAATGTACAAGGATACACCTGACGGACTATGCGGCAATGAAGATTGCGGCCAGATGTCGGCCTGGTATATTTTCAGCGCACTCGGCTTTTACCCTGTCAATCCTTCTGAACTTAAGTATCAGCTGGGTTCTCCGATAGTTCAGGAAGCTGTGATAGAAACCGGCCATGGAAAACAATTCACAGTAAAAGCTCCTCTTGCATCGAAGGAAAACAAATATATCAGGGAAGTCAGGCTTAACGGTCAGGTGCTTGACAGATCATATATCACGCACGAAGAGATTATGAATGGAGGCACACTGGAATTTACTATGGGACCAGAACCCAACAAGGAACTTTTCATGAAAAAATAGATAAACTAACCCGGAAATGACGGATTATGAAGAAGCTCATACTTTTAACAGGTCTCGTTCTGGGTATTGTTCAAATATCATACTCTTCCGTATATAATATTCTTGATTTTGGCGCCCGGAACAATGGCACAGAATTGAGTACGGTTCAGATCCAGAGCGCTATCGACAGATGCGCGGCATCAGGGGGCGGTGTAGTTTATGTGCCGGGCGGAGAATATCTCACCGGAACATTGAACCTCCGGTCTAATGTTGACTTTCATCTTGAAAGCGGCGCTGTACTGAAGGCAACAACCGATCTGAAAAAATACCAGAAGCACAACGAGCATATCGCCGGTGTTTTCTATACTGAAGATGCGGATCATGTTTCAATAACAGGTAACGGAACCATCTTCGGGCAGGGCATGGAATTCATGTACAGAGACAGCGCGAAGGTGATCCGGGGCGATGTGAACAGGTATATCAGGCAGGGCTACGATTTCAGGAAGGTAAGCCAGGGCCTTGGTGACGGCCCTGTAATGCCCGGGGAAAGATACCATCAGATGATAATCTTCAGCAATTGCACGAATGTGGCGCTAAGGGATTTTCATGTTGTGGACGCACCCTACTGGACTTTCCTGATCGTCCATTGCGACGGAGTAAGCGTTTCCGGTCTGACAATCAATAATAATCTGCTTATACCTAACAGCGATGGCCTGGATATTATCTCCAGCAGTAATGTAAACGTCACCGGTTGCAACATCAGCTGTGGCGATGATGCGATTGTCCTGGCAGGTTATGCTCACCATTTTGGTGATCCTGGCTTCAGAGATATAATGCGTACCTCAAGTTCTATCAATATTTCAGATTGTGTGCTCAGATCAAGATCAAGCGCTATCAGGATAGGTGGCTGGGACCAAAACAATATGTCGGGGTATAATTTCTCGAACATCATCATTTATGATTCCAATTGCGGTATAAACATCACTGTCAGGGATTCAGGTTCGGTCAGGAACGTCAGCTTTTCAAATATCAGGATAGAAACAAGGATGCATACCGGCGATTGGTGGGGAAACGGCGAGCCTGTTAAGATAACTGCAATGCGCGGTGTCAGAGATGACCGGATAGGTGATATCAGGAATATCTTCTTTGACAATATAACCTGCATCGGGGAGAATGCCATTCTTTTGTATGCTTCCGATGAAACCAGACTGGAAAATATAAGCTTCTCAAATTTTGATTTTATACTCAGGGAAAGCGCTCTCGGAAATGTAAGCGGTGGAAATTTTGATCTGAGGCCTAATATTATACCGGGGAAAGAGATATTTGCATCGGATATTCCTGTCATTTACATCAGGAACGCGGAAAATGTCAGGTTCAACCAGGGAACTATAGGATGGGGCAAGGTGAAGGAGAAATATTATTCGAATGCCGTTGAAGCGGTAAAGGTAAAAGGTCTCCGGTTCGCAAATGTGATCGCATCCTCTTCTCCTTCCAATCCGGGTTTACCCACCATTTCTGCAAAGGATTGCACGAACCCTGCAAGGGTAAAGATCCGGTAATAAGTATTGTTTACATAGCCTGAAGATCTTTTTTCAGGACCATTTCAAACTTTAAGTCAACAGGAATGACCGTGGCTTAATAACGAGGGCTTTGAATTCTTTTAAATCAAGGTTTAGATTATTCAGAATTGGCTATGTAATTCTGCTTAGGCAAACTAGCTTTCGGCCGGTTTTTCTGCTTTTTTACCTCCTATCCTGAAGGGAGAAAACAGGAAAATCGATCTGCATCCCTTGAAGACAGTGGTAAATCAGGTCGGTTTATAATGTTTATTGAGTCTGTCAATGTAAAATTAAGATGCCTTGAAAATTAACAGAAGTTTAAACCATATTTTGCAACAGTTTATCCATATTATCTTTTATTTGCATGGTTAATAATATTTGAATGATGAAGCACTTTTTACTTAAGCAACTATTTCTGACAGGAGTTTTTTCACTGAGTTTTTATTCAGTTTTTTCTCAGACAGATTCAATAAAGACCATAGTCCTTAATTCAGTTTATATTTCTGAAGAAAAACCGACTTTCAATACATCGAGTCGTCAGATATCGGCGCTTACCAGTTCCGGGATGAAGGAAAATGGTTCCCAGACTCTTGCACAGGCACTTTCTGAATTGCCAGGTGTTGGTCAGCTTACCACAGGAGCTATTTCAAAACCAGTGATACGAGGATTGAATGGGAACAGGATAGTTGTGAATATGGCAGGACTCAGACTTGAGGATCAGCAGTGGGAAGATGAATATGGTCTTGGCTTTTCCTCTATGGGCATTCAGCGAGTGGAACTTATCAAGGGTCCCGCATCTCTGCTTTATGGAGCGGGCGCCATGGGCGGGGTTATAAATATTGTTGAAGATGATTTCCAGGAAGCCGGAAGGAAAAACCATGACCTAAATATGAGCCTCTTCAGCAATACATACGGAATGGGCCTCGATTATGGTTTCAAAAGTGCTGCAAAGAACACCTTCCTTCTCAGGGCAGGTGCAGAAAGTCACGCCGATTATTCAGACGGGAATGGGAGCAGGGTACCCAATTCACGATTCGCTCTATATAATCTTCGCACCGGATATATTATTGACAGGCCTCATTTCCGTTCCGAAAACAGGCTCATAGCATCGTTCAGCCAATTCGGTTTTATAGCCGACAGCGCGGATCTTATGGAAAGTGAGGTAGAACCAAGATTAAGCCGGGAATTCGAGGAAGCGCATCAGCAGGTTCTGTCAACCGTCCTGTCGAGCGTGAATACCTTCCAGGCAAGCGAAACCGCCGAATGGAAGATAGCAGCAGGTTTTCAGAATAATCTCCGCAAGGAACAGGAACGATCTGAAGACGAAAATCTTTCGCTGGCTTTGAGCACTGTGTCGCTCAACGCTTCATTCAGGAAAACATTCGGAACACATTTCTCATGGACAAATGGCGCATCTGGAATGGTGCAGACAAATTCAAACTCGGGAACAAGAATTATTGTTCCTGATGCCACGATAAGTGAAGGTTCATTCTACAGCTATCTTAGGTTTCATCACAGCGCCGGAAATATAAACTTTAATTCGGAAGCCGGGGCCAGATACGACCACAGACAGATTGTGACTCATGAGACGGGTACATTTAATCCTCCTTCTTCCAATCTGCCCCCATTCAGCAAAGGATACGATGATCTGACCGGCTCCATAGGGGAAAGCATGACTATGGGTAATTTCCTTCTGAAGGCTGATCTGAGCTCTGGTTTCAGATCGGGCAATCTCTCGGAGCTTGCAGCTAACGGGTTGCATGAAGGAACTTTATTCTGGTATGTAGGGAACCCTGATATGAAGCCGGAACAATGCCTTAATCTCGATGTTTCAGCATCTTATCAGCTCGATTGGCTGACATTCAGGGGTTCGGTATTCAATAACTGGTTCAGAGATTTTATCTATCTGCAACCAACCAGCGATGAAATCGAAGGAAATCATGTATGGCGATATGAACAGACAAATGCGATACTCAAGGGATTTGAGGCAGGTATCTTAGCTGAGAAATCAGGATATTATTCATTTTCAGCTGACTATTCTTATCTGAATGCAAGAAGGAGCGACCATACATGGTTGCCTATGATCCCTGCAAACCGTTTTATGGCTGAAGGGAAATACCTCCTGCAGAAACATCCTGCAACATGGAATAATGTTTTTATCTCACTGGGAACAAGTTATACTTGTATGCAGGATAATATAGACAGTTCCGAAAATCCAACTCCGGGATACTGGCTGGTCAATGCAGGGCTGGGTATGACTGTCAGATCTGTGAGGATACTTCTGACATGCAGGAACCTTACCGGTGAAATGTACTATGACCATCTTTCAAGACTCAAGTACTACGGGCTATATGACCAGGGAAGGAACATTATTTTGAATGTAGGCTGGCAGTTCTGATTTTTACTTTCTCAGTCGTCAGCCGGTAAGTTTTTTTCTGTAACCAAGAGGTGTAAACCCGGTAACTGCACGGAATTGTCTTATGAAATATGAAATGTTATTGTATCCGCAGGCGTAACAGATTTCGACAATAGTATGATCCTCATTTACAAGCATTCTGCATGCCTGCCCGACACGGATCTCGTTAAGGAAAGTGATAAAGCTTTTATTGGCTCTTTTTCTGAAATACCTGCAGAACGCGGGCTTTGACAGACTGACAATGGATGCGGCCTTATCGAGAGTTATGTTCTGGCTGCAATTGTCCAGAACATACTTATAAACCTTATTAAGACGCTCTGTATCCCTTTCGTTGATCGTGTTCTGCGCCACAGGGGATGCAAGGTATTTATATTCACCGTTGAATGCGATCATTTCAAGTATGTTAAGAAGCAGCGTGATGCGTGTAAATCCATAGGAACTGTCAATTTTCCTCATAAGTCCTGCAACTTCATCCCTGGTCCTGCCGGTTAATATGATACCCCGTTCCGATTGCTGTATTATCCTCAGGATTATTTTTGATTCCGGAAGGTTCCAGAATTCTTTTCCCATGATTTCAGTGTTGAACAGAATATATATTGCCTCCGACGTACCGGCTTCATGCTCCTTGCTGCTGCACCATTCGTGCGACACATTTGGCCCAATCATTACGAGATCTCCCGGTTTAAACGGTTCAATAGAGTCTCCGACATATCGCATTCCTGTGCCCTGAATGACCAGCAATATTTCAACTTCCGGGTGAAAGTGCCTCATTGAAGGGAAGCAGTCAACTTTCAGATGATTTATATGGAATGAGTGATTAAGGTTGGCTTCAACTTTTTCAAGATTTGGCAACATGTCAATATTGTGTTATTTTTAAATACAAATCTATCATAAAAATCATAATTCCCGGAATACATTTACAAAGAGCGGGAAGCTGTTTGACATTGGAGTTTTTGATCTGAAATTTAAGACAATCTGCTATGGCAAAAAAAAATTATCTGGTACGTGATCTGACTCCTGTAAGTAAGTCAGCATACCCTGCAATAGATGCTCACAATCATCTCTGGGGAAACTGGCAGGCGGAGAGGGTGGTAGAGACTCTCAATAAGGTAGGTGTGGTAAGTTACTGCGATCTTACCGGGAATGTTAAAATTGAGTTTGCCGGAGGAGGATATGTAATTCAACCCGGGAATCTTTCAGATTTCTTCAATAACTGCTCCCTGAAATATCCCGGCCGCTTTTATTGCTTTACAATGGCAAATTTTGCCACTCCGGTACAGAAGCCTCTGTTCACAGATCACAAAGCTTTTGTTGAAGAATTCATCGTGACACTAAATGAGCATCACAGGCTTGGAGCCAAGGGGCTCAAGGTGCTCAAGGAACTGGGGCTTCATTACAGGGATAAGGACGGGAAACTTATTAATACAGATGATGAAAGGTTGTTTCCAATATGGGAAGAGGCTGGAAAACTTGGGATGCCGGTTCTTATCCACCAGGCTGACCCGGCTGGTTTTTTTGAGCCTGTACAACCTGAAAATGAACATTATGAATCACTGATAAAGTATCCGTCGTGGAGTTTTGCTGATCCGGTATTTCCACGTAAGACCGAATTACTTAAAAGAAGGGATAATCTTGTTAAGCAGCATCCTGACACAACTTTTATTCTTCCTCATTTTGCCAACTATGCCGAGAATATACGGTATGTGTCAGATTTTCTTGATGACAACCCCAACGCGTATATTGACTTTTCAGCCAGATTAGATGAACTCGGACGGCAACCATATTCCACAAGGGAGTTTTTTATAAGACAACAGGACAGGATAATTTTTGGAACAGACATGCCTGCCAATCTGGACAGTTCGGTTGAGATGTACCGAACTTATTTCAGGTTCCTGGAGACTTATGACGAGTCGTTCTATTCGCCTGATTATGACGGAACATTTGAAAGAGCCAGGTGGCCAATCTGCGGGATCGGTCTGCCGAAAGACGTGCTGAAAAAAATATACTATGGGAATATACTTAAGATTTTACCTTCACTGAAACAGGATATTAATTTACCAATAACTGACTTAAAATGATCAAGACAAAGGTGGGATTTATCGTTTACGGTGTTCATAAGGATGGCCTGGCCGATCCGATGGGAACACCATTCATTGATGACAAAATTGTTGCCAATGCGAAAAAAGCGCTTATTAAAAGCGGACTTGAGCTGGTTGAACACGAGCTTGTCATAGCATCGAAGAAAGAAGCCGGAGAGAGTTTTGATAAGTTCAAAAAAATGAACGATGTTGACGCGTTGGTTCTCTTCTCGGGAACCTGGGTCTGGGCAGCTCACCTTATCGGGGCCATAAGAGATTATTCGACAACCGGAAAAGGAATTGTTATCTGGACCAATCCCGGAAGCCAGGGATGGAGACCCGTCGGCGGTCTGGTATTACAGGGTGCTCTAAAGGAAGTAGGTATAGCTCACAGATTTGTTTATGGGAGTTATGAAGACCCGAGGGAGATTGAAAAAATAACATCCTACTGCAGGGCAAGTGCAATGAAAAATCTCCTGAACATGAGCACCATCGGAACATTCGGGGGCAGAGGCATGGGACAAACCTGCGGAGCCGCCGACCCTTCTCAGTGGATGAGGAAATTCGGCATTGACATTGATTCCCGCGACACAACTGAACTGCTGGCCACAGCAAAAAATGTCACAGCAGCAGAAGTAGCTGCAGCAAGGATACGGATCCAGCCCTTATTCTCAGAACCAATCCCTGATGATGAACCTGCCGACAGATCAATCAGATTATATGTAGCCTTAAGCAAGCTTGTAAGGAAGAATGAGTGGGATTTCTATACTATCCAGTCTTTTCCTGGCCTTGGTGATGAATACAGCGCCACCTGTTTTGCACAGAGCATGATTCTCGAGGATGGTATGGGTACTTCCACACTGGGCGATTTCAATACGGCCCTTACTGTAAAATGTCTGACCGATCTGAGTACAGAACCTGTCTATTATGGCGATCTGCAGCATATCGACAAGTCTAACAACGAAATAAAGATCATCGGCGACGGTGCCTGTCCTCCCTCACTTGCCAGTAAACTGGGACCAGCCGGTTTTGCACAGCATGGAATCCCGACAGAAGGAGAGGCAGGAGGATTGTCAATAAAACTTGTGTGTAAAGTGGGTGAAGGTGTCCTGGCAAGGCTTGGAAGAAATAATGGTGAGTTTGAAATGGTGATCACCCGCTGCACGATATTTGAGCCCCCGGCCGGAGATCTCGAAAAAAGGAAAAATGAATGCGGTATACCTTTCTGGCCTCACGGATTTGTAAAAGCCGAGTGCGACATAGACGCACTTCTTCAGTCGTGGAATAACGAATATGCCTGCCTTGGTTACGGAGCTAATCTGTATGAGGAACTGAAAGCTTTCTGTGAACTTACAGGAATAAAAGCCATTGCTCTTTGATGCAGCAGGAGAAAGCAGATTACGGTAACTGGCATGTCGAATACCTTCCTTTGGACGGGGCAAGGATTTCTGTGATCAGATATAAAAACCTTGATCTGCTTACATCGCCTCCGGCTGATTTCAGACCGCCTGAAAAGGATTCCGGTGAATTTGAAACCAGGCCGGTCTATGGATATGATGATTGTTTTCCTACAGTTGATCCGTGTGAATATCCACAAGAGGGATTTACCTGCAGAGATCACGGTGAGATCTGCTGGAAAGAATGGAATGTCAATCGTTCTGACAACAGGCTGGAGTTCCTGGTCAGCTGCGGGAATCCGAAAGCTGAATTCAAAAGAAGGATGACTTTCGTAGATAATACCCTGTATTGGAATTTTGAAGTGGAGAACTCCTCTGACAGGCAAATTATTTTCCTTCATGTGATGCATGCATTACTGCCACTGTCGCGGATTAAAAGTATCAGTTTACCGGAATGCAGCTCAATACTGGATGAATCGGAATATTTGAACACGGGTTTGAAAAGTTCAGCATCTTTTGGGGAATGGTTGCTGACTTTTCACCCGGGTTCTTATGGAATGTATCTGTTACAGAATATTGGTCATGGTAAAGTCGGCCTGATGTATAAAACCGGACAAACACTCGGAATCAGTTTTGATCGTAGTATTTTTCCAACGCTCGGAATATGGTGGAACAGGAAAGGCTATCCGGAAGGCGGCATTCTAAGAGATGAATGTGCATTTGAACCAATTCCCGGAACATGCAGTTCCCTTTCAAAATCATTCAGTGATGGAGTATATCTGTCAGTCAGAAAAGGAGAAAAAATTTCATGGGAGATACAGTGGGAGATAACCGAAAATCAATTGTAAGATTTAGGAACAGGAGTTTTTATGGAATATCATTCAACAGGAGCTCCACGCTATTTCGAAGCAGGAAGCATGATAACCGGTATAAGATTCAGGATTTAGCCTGAAAGTTCATCGTATTTTTCACGCGAAATGTTGACGATTGAAAATCAAAATAATACGAAATATCGAGAAGGTGACAAAATGATTTTCAGTGTCAGGATTAGCTGTGATAAATAATTGAAAACCAATTTGTTTGTCAGTTATTTGGGTAGTTAAATCATGTTTATGAATTAATCAGGTTGACATAGAAGGATGAAAAATTCTCATTCATTTCTTATCTTTAACTGTATTCATTTCCACATAAAGAACTAAGCAATATGAAAGCCTGTATTCTAAGAAAATCTCTGTTGGCCTTACTGGCAGTTATAATGATGCCGGTTCAGCCAAAGGCCCAGACCGGAGTGCTTCCGGTAGCCGACGGACCATTCAGACCGACCGATCAGTCGCTTGGAAACTATAGTTATCCGGAATGGTTCAGGGATGCAAAATTTGGTATCTGGGCGCACTGGGGGCCGCAGGCGGTGCCTCGTCAGGGCGACTGGTACGCGCGGAGAATGTATCTGGAGGATGATCCTGCATACGAATATCATGTAAAACATTATGGCCATCCTTCCGTGTTCGGATACAAAGACATAATTCCTCTCTGGAAAGCTCAAAAGTGGGATCCTGAAAAGCTTATGGCCCTGTATAAAAAAGCAGGTGCGAGGTATTTTGTCAGTATGGGTACCCATCATGATGATTTCTTTCTGTGGAATTCGGATCTCCATAAATGGAACGCGGTGAATATGGGTCCGAAAAAGGATGTGGTTGGTATCTGGCAGGAAGCTGCAAAGAAGAATGGCCTGAAATTCGGGGTATCAGAACACCTTGGCGCAAGCTACACCTGGTTCCAGGCGGCTCATAAATCGGATACCAGAGGTGCAAAGAAAGGCGTCCCTTACGACGGTGCAAACTCTGAATTCAGTGATCTGTACCATCAGGCTGCTCAGCCAGGTGATGATAAGTGGCTCACTAATAATCTGGTATTCCAGGTTGAATGGTTTTCAATGATAAAGGAACTTATTGATAAATATCATCCTGATCTGCTTTATTCCGACAGTCAGATGCCCTTCGGAGATGTCGGAAGAAATCTTATTGCGCATTATTATAACCAGGGAATTCCTTCAGGTGAAAAGATACCTGAAGTGGTTTATACCTGCAAGCAGTTTTCCGGTGGAAAGTGGGTGGAGGATGTTGAAAGAGGTATCAAGGATTCATCCAGTGTTTATCCATGGCAGACCGATACTTCTATAGGCGACTGGTACTACAGGACAGGCCAGAAATACAAGACTTCCGATGAAGTTATTAAAATGCTTGTTGATATTGTCAGCAAAAATGGGAATCTCCTTCTGAATGTGGTGCAGACTCCCGAAGGAGATCTTGAACCCGATATGCTCAAAATACTCGAAGGTATTGGTGCCTGGACCTCCATTAACGGAGAAGGGATTTATGGAACAAGACCATGGAAAACGTTCGGAGAGAACTCGGTGGAAGCTCAGAACTTCAAACCCGAACAGTTCGACGAGAACTATAAATTCAACTCAAAAGATATCCGTTTCACCACAAAGAATGGTTACCTGTACGTGTTCTGCCTGGGATCTCCTAAGGATGACATTAATATAAAGTCATTGGGGAAATCAGTCTCAGATTTAAAAATAAAGTCGGTCAAACTGCTGGGCAGTGATTCGAAGATCAGGTGGAGACTGACTGACGGTGCACTTATTCTCAGGAAGCCGTCAGCTGTTCCTGCAGGTGAAGTGCCATGTTTCAGGATTGAATTTGGCAAGTGAAAAATCATTTAATTCATTTAGAATAATTACATTTTGATATGCCATTAGTATTAGAAAGAAAGAGAGTCCTCGACATTTATGCCTGGGCAGCAGAGAAAAAATGGGTGATCCCCACACTGAACGCTGAAAATCCAACCACAACAGAAGCTATCCTGTCTGCCGCGCTGGATTTCAGTAAAAAGACCGGAAGGAAGGATATTCCTGTAACCATCGGCATTACAAATCAGTATAGTCACAGGAGTCAGTCGGTGTATTATACACATACCCGGCAATGGGATATCGGACTGAAGCGTTTCCTCTCCGATCTGAAGATACTGACGGATAAAGGTTCACCATTTGAGAACCTGAATGTGATGGTTCATCTTGACCATACCCAGTGGGACTCTGATCGTCCTTTGCTGGAATGGGATATGAACATGTTCTCGATGATAATGTATGATGCGTCGACCCTGCCGTTTGAAGAGAATATCAGGCATACTGCGGAGTTCATTGATAAGCACGGAAATGAGATCGTTATTGAGGGAGCATGTGACGAGATCGTCGATGCAACAGGCGATACCAGGAGCGAACTTACTTCTCCTGAACAGGCTGTGAGATATCTGACAGGGACGGGAGCCGATTTCATTGTTGCAAATCTGGGTACAGAACACAGGGCCAGCGCTGCTGATCTTAAATACCACGGCGAACTTGCAAGGCAGATCAGCCGGCTGACAGGTCCGAAACTTGTCCTTCATGGAACATCCTCCGTGGGTAACGATCAAGTCAGGAATCTTTTTAATGACGGTATTGCAAAAGTCAATATCTGGACCATACTTGAAAGGAATACTGCTCCGGTACTGTTTGAGGATATGGTGCGGAATGCTGCTAAGATAACGGGAAAAGAAAAAGCTGAAGCATTGACCAGAGAAGGTTTCCTTGGAAACAGCGCCGATCAGACGAGCAGAGCTTCATTATCTCATTACACAACAACATACCGGCAGGATATTGTTTTCACTGAAATGAAGAAAATTGTAACTTCTTACCTCGATTTATGGTATGTATGACCTTTACTGACCGGCGGCTGAGATCTTGCTGATCAATATTCTCTCTCATGCATCTTCAGCATAGTTCCGGTGGCAGGGCAGAAATAATTTAAGATTAACAGGCAGCAGATCAGGTAAATTAAAATATCCAGACCATGAATAATTACCTTGGCATAGACATTGGCACGAGCGGATGCAAAGCTGTTGTTTTCAGCTCTGAAGGCCGTCAGCTGGCTTCATCTTACAGGGAATATGATATAATTTCTCCGGAACCGGGAATGGCCGAGCTTGACACGGATGAAGTGATTGCAAAATGTTTCAATGTCATTAAGGATGCTGCTTCACAGGTATCTCCGGGATCGGTAAAAGGTATTGGAATATCGAGCCAGGGAGAAGCTTTCACTCTGGTTGACGGAGATGGGAAGGCGCTTTGTAATGCATTGGTTTCATCCGATATCAGGGCAAATAAGCTGATCGGACCATGGACCGGAAAATTCGGGGAGGAGAGACTTTACAATATTACCGGACATACGCCTCATCCTATGTTCTCTCTTTTTAAACTAATGTGGATGAGAGAGAACAAACCTGATATCTGGAAGAAAGCAAGAAGGATACTTTGTTTCGAGGATCTTCTTGAATTCAGGCTTGGTATAACTGATCCTGCCATGGGCTGGCCGCTAGCCGGGCGTACTATGCTCTTCGATGTGGTGAATCATGAATGGAATGATGAAATCCTTCAGGCTGCCGGAATATCAAAAGACTGTCTTTCCAGACCATTACGATCAGGCAGCCTGGCCGGTCATATTTCCCCATCTGTTGCAACCAGTCTGGGGCTTAAAGGTGAAGTGTTTGTTGTTACAGGCGGTCACGATCAGCCATGTTCCGGACTCGGAGCAGGAGCAACCGAGGCGGGTGTTGCAGTATATTCCTCCGGTACCGTCGAATGCATTACTCCTGCTTTCGGAAAACCGGTATTTACCAGCGCTCTGAGGAAGAATAATCTTTGTACTTACGACCATACTTCCCCGGGTATGTATGCAACAGTTGCTTTCAGTCTTACCGGCGGAAATATTCTGAAATGGTTCCGCGATCAGTTTGGGGATGCTGAGATAGCAAAGGCAGCTGAGACCGGAAAGGATGCTTATGAGTATCTTATGGACGAACTGCCGGATGCTCCTTCAAAACTTCTGGTTCTGCCCTATTTTACGCCCACAGGCACGCCATATTTTGATATATCAACGAAGGGTGCAATTATAGGATTCGATCTTTCGACTACCCGTGAGGAGATGATGAGAGCTTTGCTTGAAGGTGTTGCTTTCGAGATCAGACTTAACCTTGATATCCTCAGGGAATCAGGTTATGAAGTTAAGGAACTCAGAATAATCGGCGGAGGAGCAAGATCTGAGCGCCACGTGCAGCTGAAGGCAGATGTAATCGGAATGCCAATCACAGTGCTTGATGTCAGGGAAGCCGGCTGCATGGGTGTGGCTATGCTCGCGATGGCCAGCGATACAGGCAGGGATGTTTCAGTTATTGCCGCGGAGTGGGTGAGACCGCTGTCGAGGGCAGTACCCTCCGGCAAAGACCATTACAACAGGAAATTCGAACAATACAGGAAGCTGTATCCTGCAGTGAGAAATCTTTTCTGAAAATATAACCCATTAATCCCAACAGCAATGAAATATCTTTCAGCAGCAACATTAGTGATCCTTCTGGCTTTCTGCGGAAGCTGCCGGAATAATACTGTCAGCCGGTCTTCAGATCTGCTAGTTCCTTCAGCAATGTTTCAGTACACAGGTAAAAGTGAACCAAGGTGGGTGAGCTTTGAAAATATCACCGGAGAAAAGGGGAGAGGCGGCATTGAAAATAACGGAGCAAAGGGACATGCCTGCGACAGTATAAAAGCAGGTGCAACAAAAATGCTGCTTAACATAAAAGGTCCCGGTATCATAAACAGAATGTGGTTTACCATCAGTGACCGGTCTCCACAGATGCTCAGAAGCCTTGTCCTGAATATTTACTGGGATAATTCATCAAAGCCTTCTGTGTCAGTGCCTTTCGGAGATTTTTTTGGCATTGGACTGGGAAAAACGGCTGTCTACCAGAATGCTCTTTTTGCCAATCCCGAAGGACGTTCCTTTAATTGTTTCATCCAGATGCCGTTCAAAACAGCAGCAAGAGTTGAACTGGTTAACGAATCCTCTTCCGATCTCCTGATGCTTTTCTATGATATTGACCTGCAGCTTCTGAAAGGATGGGATGATTCGTTCATGTATTTCCACAGTTACTGGCACAGGGATACAGCAACCGTGCTAGCCCATGACTTTGAGATCATGCCGCATGTCAGCGGCAAAGGCAGATTCCTTGGATCCAATATCTGCATTCACGCCAACCCTGTTTACAAAGATTGCTGGTGGGGTGAAGGCGAGGTGAAAATATACCTCGATGGTGACCGTCAGTATCCTACAATGGCAGGATCAGGAACTGAAGATTATATTGGAACTGCCTGGGGCCAGGGGCAATTTTACACGAATACTACAGGATGCCTCATTGCCGATAGCAAAAACCTTCAGTGGGCATTCTACAGGTATCATATAAGCGACCCGGTTTATTTCGGATCGGAATGCAGGGTTACTATCCAGCAGATAGGGGGCAATACCAAATCCATTGTAGCTGAGATGATGAAGCATAATGTGAATCTGATCCCTGTTACAGTGCATCAGGCTCCAAGGATGATACATATCTACAAAAAGGACAGCACGGTAAACCTTTCAGACAATTCGCTGCCTGATGCATGGACGAACTTTTACAGGTCGGATGATCTTGCTGCAACTTCATATTTCTACCTTGATTCATCATCTGATGATCTTCCTGCCCTTCAGCCGTTGGCAGTAAGGACTTATAAAATGAATAAATAGTCCTAAAGCAGTTCTATGTCGTTTTTTTCTTCCCCGCGTGTACCCGTATCCCAAGGATTATAATCAATAAAAACCTTTATACCGGCATTATGAAATTCGTCTGTTACCGTTTTGATTCCCTTAAGACCATCAGGCATGCCTCGGTAAAAATCAAACTGGTTCCGGTTATCGAGGCCGATACGGGGATAGGCGTGCCAGAGAACAACGCTGTCATATCCGCCATATTCCTTTTTCCCCCGGGCGATCAGACTCTGAACATTATATGTATTTGTCTCCTGATCATAAAAATCAGAATCACACATCATTATAAAGCAGCATGCAAAATCTGAAGAGACCCATCTGAATGGTTCTGAGAGATAAGAAGAAAATTTAAAAATATTGATAAACGCGATCAGTATTTTCCGTGTTTTTCAGCAAAGTCAGCCATTCTGGCCAGTCTTTCTGGATTGACATGAGGAGAAACACTGCAGGCTGTTGAAAGTATATATCCGCTTCCTGTTTTCCCTGTCAACAATCTGCCGGTAACTGCCTCCTCATAAGTTTTTTCATCAGCATTCAGAAGCTCGTTAACGGAATCCAGGTTACCCTTAAGGAAGAATCTGTTCCCGAATTTTTTCTTTGCTTCATCGAGGTTTACGGTGCCAAGGGGTGGGGGATCGAGCGTGTCAATACCATCGACCGGCATTTCTGCCATCAGATCAAGTCTGTCGCCAATTGATCCGCAGGTATGAACGTAGCTGAATAATCCGTGTTTCTTAATCTCTTTATAAACGATCTCCTCGTAGGGCATTACAAATTCCCTGTAGTCGTCGCGGCTTATAAAACCTGCTCCTGCAAAGGCTGAACTGACCAGAATAGCGTCTATTCCCCCTTCGGCGGCAAACATATTCACTTCTGCAACGGCAATCTTTGTGAAATAATCCAGTAGAGACCTGCAAATATCGGGGTAAAGAACAAGACCTGTCAGAGCGTCCTGGTAGCCGAAAAGCTCCAGTAATCTTGTGAAAGGAGAAAAGACCTCGGTATGAATTGAAATATCCTCAGCCAGGCTTTTCACGGCTTTCAACGTGTTGAGGAAGGAAGCCGGATAATCTGAAGGATCTGTGAGATCTGCATTATTCCTGAAATCCCATAATTCCGGGATATGGTAAATGTTCCACAGGTAGCCGGGGTTAGAGAAGCCGGATGGATTTAAAGGATCAATGTTTTCAAACTCTGTCCTGGGTAAGGGTAGTTTTCCGGGAAGGAATGTGTGAGGATTGTCATCAACGGGAACGTATGTTTCCATTCCGTTTTTCCAGATGAGTTTTTCGCTTTCACCAACAATTTCCTCTGATGCCAGGTATTTTTCCCAGCCAGCCGGTCTGCCTGGAAGGTTTATCAGAATCCCGTCGAACCTGTATTGTTTTTGCAGGCATATCAGAGCCCTGGCAAAAGTCTCTGAATCGAACCATATCCGGGAAGGTTTGTATCCGCTGTTCAGAAAATAATGTCCCAGCGACAACTGGCACATTACGGGCACCCTGTCGGGGATCTTATGGCTCATCGCTGCAACTATTCTCTCTCTGGATGTCATAGAAGTTTTATATGTCATTGTTTTTTAGAAGATCAGGCTGTGAGGTCTCTTTCAATCTGTTCAAGTGATTTGCCTTTGGTTTCAGGAAGCTTTTTCAGAATAAAGAAGTATCCGATTATGCAGATAACAGCATAGACACCGAAAGTTCCGGAAGTCCCAAGCCCCCTGTTGAGGAAGGGAAAAGTAAGCGTAAGAATCGCGCAGGAGGTCCAGAGTGCAAAGGTTGCCACCGACATTGCATGTCCGCGTATCTTGTTGGGAAAGATTTCAGAAAGAAGAACCCAGGTTATTGGGGCGAGGGTAAGACCGTAAATACTGATTGCTGCAACCACCCAGAATACCATGAATATTCCCCTGAAATGCAGATAATACCCGGTTGCGATGATAATATATACCAGTGCCAGTCCTCCTGCACCGGTAAGCATGAGTATCTTTCTCCCGTACCTGTCGACGATGAACATTGATACAATTGTAAATACCAGGCTCACTGTACCAGTCAGCACGATATTGAATAATGTTCCTGATATTCCGTATCCGGCAGCTGCGAATATCTCTTCCGCGTAGTTGAAGATAACATTTATCCCGCACCATTGCTGGAAAACGGCAAGAACGATCCCAAGTATTATTATAGGGGCAAGCTGCCGGGAGAAGAGCCGCCTGAAATTACCCTCATTACCTCTATTGTTATTATCAGCAACAGTACGCAGGACATCCTCTGTTTCAGCAGCAGCATATTCTTTTCCTCCAATGCGTTCAAAGATCTTCAGCGCCTTATCTTTCCTTCCGGCCCTGGTAAGCCATCTCGGACTTTCGGGTACCAGCCACATTAGAATAAAGAATAAGCCGGCAGGGATACTGCAGGCCCAGAACATCCATCGCCAACCCATCTGTCCGTTCCATGAGCTTCTTATCATCTCATCGGTTGCTCCCACAGCCACGGGTTCGGCTATAAACATATTTGCAAGCTGTGCGGCAAGGACACCGAACGCTATTGTAAACTGATTGATCGCCACAAGCTTGCCTCTCATATGTGCAGGCGATATTTCAGCAATATATACCGGTGATACATTTGATGCAATGCCTATTCCAACGCCGCCGAGAATCCTGAAGATCATGAATGAGGTAAATGAGTTAAAAGCTCCGGTTCCAAGTGAGGTAATTATAAACAGGAAGGCGGAAAACAGGAGTGGAATTTTTCTTCCGTACCTGTCGGTAATATTGCCGGAAACCGCCGATCCGATTATACATCCGAAGAGAGCGCTGCTCATCGCGAAACCCTGAAAGGTCGATGAGGATGTTATATCAAAAAACCTCTCGTAGAAAGGTTTGGCTCCACCTATGACCACCCAGTCGTAACCGAAGAGAAGACCTCCCATTGCCGACACAAGCGACAGGAATAGAACATATTTAGTGTTGATGCTATTCTTTTCTCCCATCAGAAGTTATTTAAGTTGTGCTTTGGCAGCGTCAATAAAAGTGAGAATATTTTCCAGTGATGTATCACCTTCTACAGCATGGGATGGTGAGAATATATAACTGCCTTCCTTTCCTGCTTTCAATAATTTCTCCGATTCGGCTTTGACCTCTTCCTTCGTACCGTAAGGCAGTGTTTTCTGTATTGACAACCCTCCGTGGAAGGTCAGTCTTCCCCTGTACTTATTCATCAATGCATGAACATCCATTACTTCAGGCTGGAAAGGATTGAAACAGTTCAGACCGATGTCAATCAGGTCGTCAAACAATTCATCAACATCACCGCACGAATGGATAAACACAAATTTACCTTCATCATGAACTGCTTTATACATTTTTTTCAGATGAGGATAAATAAATTCTCTCCATGTACCATATCCCATGATGAGTCCGCTTTGCTGGCCCCAGTCATCTCCGAATGCAACTGCATCGATATCATATTTTACGGCTTCTCTTAGCTGTCTTATGTTGTAATCGGTAATTGCTTCCATCAGTTCATGTACAAAACCGGGATTAAGCATAAAATCCATAAGCAGGTTCTCCATTCCTCTTAAGGTCCAGGCTCTTTCATAAAGTGAAAAGCCAATTTCAAAAAGTCTGAACATATCGGGATGAGCTTCTATAGAGGGCTTAATCCCTTCATAGATCCTCGGATCGAGCGGGTCGGGGAATGAATAATTTTTAAGTGTGGGTTCCGGAATTACGCTACCTGATACATTGCCGATATCTTTATCAATGCTTCTGTCCCATACTGCGCCGAAAACATCCCTGAAGAGATTTTCTCCGATCTGGTCGAAGAAGCCGATGTCGGCTCCGAGATTGAGGATGTGGTTATTCAGGACATCACTCAGATCCTCCTGCCCGTAATGTCTGATCAGTAATTCTTTAGCTTCAACGGTGAACTTGAATGACCAGGGTGTATAAGGTGGCTTTTTCCCGTTAAGCACTGTCGCGATTACTTCTCTTCTATTCATTTGATAGGGTTGAATGAGTCTGTTATAAAGTATCTTTTGTCAGGCTATGTATCTGGTTCCGTCTTTGAGACCGAGGAGATAGGTTCCAAGCCCGGTCAGCCAGAACACCACCGGATAAAATACCCATCTTTCAGAACCCCCGGCACCGAATTCCATACTCGTGAATCTGTTAAGGAAAAGAAAGGTTAGAGTGGTAATTCCGAACAGTATAAACAAATACCTTAGTGGCGCCTTTACGATCCTGAATGAGGTTATTGCAGCGATACCACCGGAAATAAATATTACCATGGCGAAAATAATGTGCCATGGAGGCATATGTGCCGGAAAAATACCTACTCCGGTCAGGCCAATACCTGTGAGGGCCAGCGGTACGGTTGAGATTAACCTTCTGAATATCTTTTGAATATATAACGCTGCAAGAACAACCATCAGACCTGTGACGATCATTGTGGTATCAAAGATTAGCGCTGAGGTTTTCTGGATTGCCTTCGTGGCTGTTGATGCGGTTCCAAGTTCGCTGATATAGCTGTCGTGAGTGTTATACGGAGCCTTGAACAACATTTCGCTGGTTAATATCCCCATGAAAATCAGAAAGCCGGCGAGGAAAAGCAGAGTTCCTGATCTGGTCATGGATGATTTTATATCAGCCTGTATAATTCCATCATAATCCATAATTTACGAATTTACGGGTTATTTTAAAGCAACGTTGGGTTTGTAAACAGGGAGGTTGATGGAAGATGGTGTTTTGCGTCCGTACCATATTTTTTGTGAAGCTTTCATCATTTTCTCTGCCGTGAGAACAGGTTCGCAGGTATTCAGGTTTCTGGCGTATCTTGGGAACCAGCTCGATGCGATGATCATCCTGAGCCTGTGACCTTTGTTCAGTTGATAGCCTGTGGCCCAAACTGAAATTTCTTCTTTTTGGGGTCCTTCGCCTTTGAAACGTACCCTGGCTCCGCCTTCCTGGATATTAATGATTTTGCCATCAGGAAAAACATCCTGAATTTCCACAATAAAATCCGTGCAAGGGGTGTTGCCTGAGACCCAAAGCGTCGCTGTTACAGGACCGAGGAGTGTAAGCGGTTCCTCGATGCTCGTTGTAATGAAGAAAGCCTGGTCTTGTCTGCCGGTATTTGCATTCTGCCGGGCGGGCCCGACTCCTTCTCCAAGTATTGTTCCTCCTATACTCGGGAACGGGTCGGCTGGATCATATACATATTGATAGTATCCGTCGTGTCGCTGAGTATCAGGTATTAACTGATTCCCAGGTCCGAGGTAATAAGGAACAAATGAAGTCTCTCTCGGGGGCCAGACATCCGATCCGACATATTCATTTCTCTCCATGATGAAGAGATTGTATTTCTTGTCTTTCAGAGGAGGCTTAAGACTGATCCTTTTCCCGGCAAGAAAATCCTTCTCATACTCAAAAAGCATGGAAAGATCTCCGGTTTTCCCGGTACCACCGTAGTTGTTCTTTTCGGCTGGGTTGCCATGACACCATGGACCTATTATCAGTCTGCCTCCGTTGTCTGATGAGTTCAGAGCCTCAAAATCGTCAATCTGTGCTTTAAGGAAAATGTCGTACCAGCCGGCAATGGAAATAAACGGAGCTCTGGCAATGCCACGATAATCGAAATCCTTCCAGTATTTGTCAAAGCTCTGGTGTTGCAGCCAGTCGGTGATAAATGGAGTGTCTTTAAAAGTTGAATCATCGGCTGCTCCCAGGGGCAGTATTTTAAACGATGCGGCAAGTTTTTCCGCGGGAATGGAATTCATTGTCTGAGAATCGTTAAGGAATCCCCATATGAATGCCAGGTGAAGAGAAAAGAGAGAATCAGGGTAAAAAAGGTCGTACAGTCGTGCCCCGGTCAGAAGCGGGGTCATAAAATCGAGCGAGTCGGAAATTGCCCACTGTGTGTAGCCTACATAACTGCCTCCTCTTCCAGCTATCTTGCCGTCCGACCACGATTGTTTTCTTATCCATCTGAGGGTCTCAAGCCCGTCAGATCTTTCGTTGACGAAGGGAACAAAGTTACCTCCGGACCTGAACTTTCCCCGGCAATCCTGAACAACAGCAGCAATACCCAGGTCTTTAAGAGCATTACCCATCCATTCTTCGGAAGCTTTATCGTATGGAGTTCTCACAAGTATTACAGGAACCCTTCCTTTTTTTTCAGGCAGATAAATATCGGTAGCAAGTTCCGTACCGTCGGACATGGTAATATTCAGTTCATTTTTCCCTTGTTTCAGCCCTGTGTCAGTAACGGATATTTGCGCGGAAACGTTCAGGGAAACAATAAAAAGCAAGATTAGCAGGAGGCTGTTATTTCTCATAGGCTTTTATATGTTAAAACAATTCCTGAAAAGATCCGTGAGGTAGTATCTTACTGTTGTTCTCTTACCACTGTTCCGGATATGAGCTTTTTAAGTTTCTCTATTGTTGTTTTATCTTTTGAAGGATCGAAATTCAGGATTCCTGTAAAGACCGAATCAATGTTCTTTCCAGCCTGTAGTATAAAGTCCTGATCGGCATGGAAGAGGTTTCCCTTTTCGTCCCTTGCCCTGAAACAGAAGCCATAAGACATAGCCTTGATAATAAGATCACATGGCATGTTACAGCTTTCTGCCAGGTGGATGGCTCCCATGAACCGGTCGTCTGATCCGAGTTTCCTTGGCAGATCCTCACCGACTCTGAAAATAGTATCCTGAAGCGCTTTATTCCTGAATCTGTAAAGGAGATCGTCAATATGACCGGTAAGGTCTTTTTCAGTATAATCGTCTGGATAAACCTTCAGGAGTATTCCGGCAGACTGGAGCATCACATCTCTGGTAAACCGGTACACATTTTCATCTTCAAGGATCTCGTACATATAAACCTTTTCCGGATGGTTGAAATAGCCATAGTAGGCAGCTGTTGCATGCCCCAGGTTATGAATGAAGGCTTTTCTGTCGACCCATGCTTTTATATTGCTTTTCGGAGCCAGTCCTTTCACATCGGGTATTACTGATTTGAATCCTTTACCGTCGAGGATAAGAGTATTGTAAGGTTCGGCAAAGACCATAAGCGGGTCCTTCTCTATTTCTGCGAGCGGCATTATCGGTACCATTTTCCCGATGCTGGTTTCTATGAGTCCGACATATGATCCGACAGGAAAGCCCGGAGGCAGGTTGCCTCTGAGTAAGTCTCCGGTGAATTCAGCTGCAGATCTCATGTTCTCAGCGAGTATAATATTTAGTGGTTTGTCAGGATTCTCATTGTATCTTTTCCTAATACCACCTGCAACGACAGGTATTACTTTCTCGAGAGCGTTCTTTCCCACGGAGACAGCTGCAATACCTGCCGTTGAGATAACCTCTGATACCGCTTCTGCATCAAGCGCACTGATGGCTGACACATTCCTGACTGTTATCTCCTCCTCACGGTCGCCTTTAATTATAACCCTGTATGAACTCCTGTTGTTCATCAGGGAGATTATTTTCTGATCAACGTCTACAAAGACGATTTTGTAACCACTGTTACCAAAAAGTTGTCCGATAAATGACCGGCCGATCTTTCCCGCACCGAAGATGACAATTTTCTTTTCATCAACCACCGGTCTGTTTTTTGTAAGCATCATAATAAGGTTCAATTTTTTCCTTTTTTTCACCCCTGTAGGCCTCAAAATAAGTTCCTCCCAGGTAAAAACAGGCAAAGCCGCCGGAAACGACTCCTCTGCTACAGGCTTCAATTATGTCGGGTGTCAGGATACCTTTACTGAGCTGATTCACTACAGAAGCTATCACCCCGCCGACAAAATTGTCGCCGCAGCCGGTTGTGTCGCCATTGGCATAATTTTTTCTTTCGTTAACTACTTTCCCGGATACGGGCATTTCCTTTACATCGCACTGAGCGAAGAAACGTCCATCCGACCATATAATAATATCTTTCGATCCGTTTGTGATCATTAAGGATGATACTTTCCTGTCGCGGAAAAAGCTGATTATCCTTTCGCGGTCCTTCTCGCCGCTTAATCGCACAGCTTCTTCACTATCTGTTATCAGCAGATCAATAAAGCGGTAGCTTTCCTCTGATTCGCCCAGCGGCCATTTTTCCGAAGGATTTGTTTTTTCGTTCCTGAAATCGTAGACTGTATTGACAATTGTTCTGCAGCCTCCAGCTTTGGCCTTTTTCAGAAGCGAGGTCAGGTTATCATGGATCTGTGGCACAAGACCCGTACCGCCGAATACGACAATATCCGAGCTGAAAAAATCGTCATCCAGATCGTCCGGAGCATAATCCCATGCAGCAGCTATTGAGTTGATAAAGACCCTTTCTCCATGGCCGCCTTCAAAGCCGGGGTCGGAAAGCACTATCGTCGATGGTGTTTCTTTGCCTGTGAGTTTAAAATCGCTAAGTAGCACCGGTGTGCGGCCAAGAGCTGATAACAGGTATTTTCCTGATTCGTCATTCCCTCCGCGACCATAAAACCGTACCTCACAGCTTTCACTGTCAGTAAGCTGCGCTGCATTGATGAGAGAAACTATCGATGGTCCGCCTATATTGATCTTGGTATGCTTTTTTCCTCCCGTGATCCGTTTAAGAGCTTCATCGAAAGGCAATCCTGAAAACTTCTCAAACTCTTCCCTGAAAACAAGCTGACCCGGAGTAAGTCCTCCATCCCCGCGCTTTACAGAAAGGAATGGTTTAATGGCATCATTGCTGAAACTGACATCATTGAAGAGTATGTCTACCAGGCAGCATCCTGTGCCTGAGACTGTTATTTTTCCTGACATGACTGGGAAACTGTTTATTTGTTATGATCAGAGATATTTGGAGTAATCATTCACGAGAAGTCTGACTGGTTTTTCGTCTTCCACAATTTCGGGGAATCTACCGATCACTTCAAAGAAACGGTTATCATTGGCATCATCATTGACCATGCTTACTTCTCCGATAAGAACCCGTCCTTTTCCCTTTTCACCGTAAAATCTGTGGTACATCCTTGGTTTAAGGCAGATGCTCTGTCCTGGTTTCAGTATAAGCTGTTTTCCGGCCTGTACGGTAATCTTTACTCCGTCAATGCTGACAGTGACAGGTTCAGATGATAACTGGTCATCATCGGTGGCATAATGAAGTTCCATAACCAGATTTCCTCCTCCGCGGTTGATAATATCCTCTGTTTTATTCCAGTGAAAATGCATCGGGGTCTCCTGATCCTCATCTGCGACCATAATCTTTTCACAGAAAAGCTTGTCTTTTTTGTCCCAGTTTCCGTTACGTATTGTGAAAAGGGATAATCCTCTTTTTCTTAAAATCCCCACTTCCGAAATCTGTAATATCCCAGCCAAGTTTATTATCAATAATCTCGGAGCATTTACCATATTTGCCTTTCCATTGTTGTCAGGTGGCCATGATGCCCATTCAGGTAACATGAACTGATGCTTTTCAAAGAATGCTGCAACACCAGTTATAATTTTATTTACTTCACTTCTCTTCATAATACCGGCTTTTCTATGAGTTAACCTGATATAATGAAAAAGTTCAACAAACATCAGAATACTCAATTAGAAAGATGACACACTTGTAAAAGAAATCCCTCCTTTTCACGGGTTACGTGCTCTATGAACTGTAAATATAAATAAATATCTTAGTAAAAATAATTCCGGCCATCATGGTCGTTACTTTAAAACCTGACTTCATGAAACGAGCTTATTTTCTTCTCTTATCGGTTCTACTCTTTACGACCGGGTGTCCCAGTCATAAAGGCCTTAAGGAACCGGCTGCCATTAAAGCGTACGATATTGATTTTAACTGGGGAGAGGGAGGTCCGAACGGTTTTGCCGGGCCTGGACTGTGGGCGGATGCTGATCCGGAGGCTCATATTAAATGGTATGCCGATATGGGCTGCAATGTTATACAGTCTTTCGCCGTTTCATGTAACGGTTATGCCTGGTATAAGAATGGTATTGTGCCGGAACAGCCAGGACTTGCAACTGACTTCCTTACGGAACAGGTAAAACTGGCCCATAAGCTGAATATGCTTGTATTCGGATATTTTTGTGCCGGTTCCAATACCAGGTGGGGGCGTGAGAATCCGGAGATGAGCTACGGAACCCCGGCAGCTCCCCATATTCCTTTCACCAAAAAGTATATTGATTTCCTCTGCACTTCCATAAGTGATGCCATTCAGAAGACCGGCATCGACGGGGTTTTTATAGACTGGCTCTGGAACCCCGGGACAACAATGGAACCATATCCTCCTCTTAAATGGATCCCATGCGAGCAGGAGATGTATGGCGAACTGATGGGGAAACCATTCCCCGGTTTTGATAAAATAACCCCGGATCTTGAAAAACAGTTCCGCGGAAAAGCGATTGACAGGTGCTGGAAAAGAATCAGGGAGACCGTGAAAAGCACAAAGCCTGATTGTATCATCTGGCTCACATCGTGCCAGCTGACAAGCAGCGATATTGCCGGTTCAGATATGCTCAGGGAAGTAGACTGGGTGCTGAATGAAGCCGGAGATATCGCGACCACAGAATCTGTCAGAAGTATGCTCGGACCCAAAACAAGACTGGTTACCTGTCTTGCCAACTGGAACGGACAAGATCCTTCTGTTGTCATCCCTTCAGCTATCAGGCAAAAAGTAGGGCTCTATGGTTTCACCAAACCTGTGAACGGATCTATCATGCCTCCTGTCAGTTATTACCTTTCTCATCCTGTCGACAGTCTCAAAGGGGATGAACGGAATATTGCAGTACTGGCAAGAGCATATAACAATCTTCCTTTCGACTATGTAAAAAAATAGGATCTCACCTCCATGAAATTCACATAGAAACTCTTTCTATAGTTTTTATATTGAATTTATAGTTGGTTTTACACATTAATAATAATTATAAGCATGAAGAATATTGTATTGCTGTTTATGGTATTGCTACTGACATTTTCATGTGGCAGTAACACTATCAGTAACATACGGCTGGAAGGCAGTCTGGTTGCAAAACAGATCGTGACAGCTGCATTTGATATGCCGGAGGGATACGGATCGCCGGAATATGCATGGTATCTTTCCGATTCCGATACAGGACCATGGGAAAAGCTTCCGGGTATATGGGGCGACAAAATGATTTTGCTTGTGTCTTACAAAGACAAATTTGTTAAGTGCGGCATTACTGTCAGAAAACCGGGAAGTGATAAAATTCTTGAAGGAGAAGTAATCTCTTCAGGGAAGATCACTTTTAATGGTAATTCAAATACCGACTGGTTTCATGAAGCGGGATTTGGTATCATGGTTCATTTCCTTAATTCTGTTTTTGCACCTGACGGTGGTTCGGCAGAATGGAACAAAGTGGTGAACGGTTTTAATGCAGATGTTTTCGCAGAGCAGGCAGCTTCGGCAGGAGCGGGATTTGTTATGTTCACTCTTGGACAGAATTCAGGTTACTATTGCTCACCTAATGCAGTATATGACAGTATACTCGGAGTCAGGCCAGGAGAATTATGTTCGGGACGCGACCTTCCAATGGATGTCATCAAAGCATTAGGCAAGTATAACATACCGGTCATCCTGTACCTGCCGAGCAATCCTCCGATAGGCAACAGGCTGGTCTCCGAAAAATTCAGATATTCTTTCGGTAAGGACTCGGCTACCAGTCAGTTCAATCAGCCGCTCCTTGAAAAAATGATAAGGGAATGGAGCCTGCGCTATGGCAAAGGAGTAAAAGGATGGTGGTTCGATGGACTGTATGAATGGAACGGTATCAGGGGCACCCGGCTCGATATGTCGCTGAAATATAACATAAGCACCCATACTCTTGCGGCTAAGGCAGGCAACCCTAACAGCATAGTGACCTTTAATTACGGATTCGGAAAGATCCATGTCAATACCCCGTACTGTGATTATAGTTCCGGAGAGAAACCAACAATCGATGAGTTCCCTGATTCGAGATGGGCCGCTGAAGGTGTTCAGTGGTTCCTTTTTACATATCTTGGCGAACAATGGGGCGGAAGAGGCCTGCAGTTCAAAACAGACGACCTGGTGCACAGAGCAAAACAGATTACAGACAAGGGAGGAGTGCTTTGCCTGGAAGTCGTACCCGACGCAACCGGAAACATACTGCCCGGACACCTTGAACAGATCAGGGCGGTGGGAAAATCGCTTGGAAAAGTCAGATAGAGTAGTTCCTTATTAATTACCGCATACAATTATGAAAAACCTGTTGATTTTAATCCCTGCCATTATTATGGCTGTCAGTTCCTGCTGCTCCGGAGCAAGAACGCATGAGGGGTCAGCTGAACCGTCCATAATACCGAACCCCGTTAAGCTAGAGCTGAAAAGAGGAGACTTTAAACTGAAACCGGATTGTATTATCAGTTATAATAACAAAGATCTGGAACCTGTTGCAGGCTATCTGGCTTCCCGGTTGGGAGGGCTTAAGACCAGAAACGGCTCAGGGACAGGTATCAATCTTGTGCTTTCCGGCACAGCGAATACCGCATCGGAAAAAGAAGGATACACTTTGTCGGCAGATCAAAAAGGTATTACTGTTACCGGCAGCACTCCTGCAGGCATTTTTTACGGCATTCAGACACTGATGCAGATGTTCCCTGCCGGGAGCCTGTCATCCAAAGGCCTGAACATGGAAATCATTCCGGTCAGATGTGCAGAGATATCAGACTATCCAAGATTTAAATGGCGCGGATTGTTACTGGATGTGAGCCGGCATTTTTTTACTATTGATGAACTGAAAATGCTCATCGACCAGATGGCTATGTACAAGTTCAATATACTTCAGTTGCATCTGACCGATGATCAGGGTTGGAGGCTGGAGATTAAATCTTTGCCTGAACTTACTGCTACAGGTGCATGGAGGGTGAAACGAACCGGATTATGGTGGGACAGGGAACCTCCGAAAAAAGGAGAAAAGGCTGAGTATGGCGGTTTCTATACGCAGGATCAGATCCGTGATCTCGTGAAATATGCCGCATCAAGGTATGTGAATATTTTGCCGGAAATTGAGGCTCCGGGGCATAGCCTGGCAGCCATTGCCTCATATCCCTATCTCTCTTCAACAGGACTGAAATACAATGTCAATCCGGGGAGTAAGTTTTATACCATTGATGATAATTCTTTATGTCCCGGGAAAGAATCCACTTTCGGGTATCTGGACAAGGTTTTTACTGAAGTGGCAGAACTTTTCCCGTTTGAATATATCCATATCGGAGGAGATGAATGTTACAAGGGATTCTGGGAGAAATGTCCTGATTGCAGAAAAAGAATAAAGGAGAATAACCTTAAGGACACTAAGGAACTCCAGAGCTATTTTGTTAAAAGACTCGAAAAAATACTTGAATCGAAGGGAAAGAAACTCATCGGATGGGATGAAATTCTCGAAGGAGGACTTGCCCCGAATGCAGCTGTAATGAGCTGGCGCGGTATGGAAGGAGGTATTGCTGCTGCAAAGGCGCGACACATGGTTGTGATGAGCCCTGTCGATTTTGCATATCTCGATTTTTACCAGGGGGATCCGGCTGTTGAACCACCCACCTATGCAATGCTCAGACTGAATAAAGTATATGCTTTCGAACCTGTTCCTGAAGGAGTTGATCCTGCTTATGTGCTGGGAGGCCAGGGTAATCTGTGGTCTGAGAGCGTTCCTAATTTCAGACATGCCGAATATATGCTATGGCCCAGATCTTTCGCTCTGGCTGAGATATTGTGGTCACCTAAAGGATCAAGAGACTGGCCCGGATTTGTTCACCGCACCGAAGAGAACCTGGAACGTCTGCGAAACAGCGATGTTAATTTTTCCACCAGTTTTCACGACGCGATTATCAGCGCCTCAAGAGACGACAAGGGTGCTCTTCAGATCGGACTCGATACTGAGACAGAGGATATGGACCTTTATTATACTTTTGATAACACATATCCGGATAATCATTCTCCCAGATACAATAAGGGTGAGAAATTGTCTGTTCCTTCTGACGCCGACCATTTCAGGGTAATTACATACCGCAACGGTTCTCCAATTGGGAAGATGATCACCATTACAATCGAAGAGCTGGAAAAAAGATCAAAAACTTCCTGACCAGCAGATAAATTTAGCTTTGTACAACCAATTTAATTAACGACTTACATACTTATAACAAAATGAGAATATCGGGACTGATAATTGTTGCCTGTGTTGTTTTTGCAGGTTGTTCATCTCCGGAAAATGGTAAAACAGGACGGAGCTCAATATCAGATGAAATCTCCCTGACAATTACAAAGAAATACCTTAACCTGCCTGTTTCAAATACTGCTGAAAGGGCTAAGATCAGCTTCAGGACCGGCGGACGTCCGGAGCTGAATATGGTAATGAGGCTTGCTCAGGGCAAACCCGACTATTGGGTATTTCTTGATATGGAGGATTATAGAGGTAAAATATTAAAGATTAAGTACGAGGGTAATCCTGCCGGTCTTCACTCTGTTTACCAGGATGATGCTATTAATGGTCAGGACAGCCTGTACAGGGAGTCAAACAGGCCACAGATTCATTTTACCACACGCAGGGGATGGAACAATGATCCCAACGGACTCGTATGGTTCGACGGGAAGTACCATTTGTTCTATCAGCATAACCCGCTTGAAAGGAACTGGGAGAATATGAGCTGGGGACACGCTGTCAGTAATGATCTGGTCCACTGGAAGGAACTTTCCGATGCACTGTTGCCCGATTCGCTCGGAACTATATTTTCCGGTTCCGCTGTGATTGACAAAGAGAATACTTCAGGCTGGGGAAAGAATACCATGGTGCTGTTCTATACCTCTGCAGGCAAAAAAATGAAACAATGTATTGCTTACAGCGCTGACAGCGGAAAGACTTTTACCAAATATGCCGGTAATCCGGTGATCGGACCTGACCGAGATCCAAGGGTCTTCTGGTACGCTCCGGGAAAACACTGGGTTCTTGTGCTTTACAACGAGAATTATAACATGATATATAATTCCACTGACCTTAAAAACTGGGAATTTAAAAGCAATGTGGACGGATTCTATGAATGCCCGGAACTGTTTGAGCTTCCTGTGGATGGTAAAGCGGGGAATAGTAAATGGGTAATGTACGGAGCATCAGGCACCTATATGACTGGCAGCTTTGATGGAATGAAGTTCACTCCCGAACATGGTAAATATTTCTATACATGGGGATGCCAGTACGCTGCCCAGACATATAATAATACCCCCGACGGCAGAAGGATACAGATAGGCTGGGGGCGGGTGGATCAGAAAGACATGCCGTTCAACCAGATGATGCTGTTCCCTTGTGAGCTTACATTAAGAACAACTCCGGATGGTATCAGGTTATTCTGCGAACCGGTCAGAGAGATTGAAAAGCTTCACCAGAATAATATGACCTTCAAAGAAATCAGTGGAACGGACGTGAATGAGAAGATAAAAGAGATCAGGTCAGGACTGCTGCACATAACAGCAGATATTGAAGTGACAAAGGGACTTGGATTCGAAATACTGTTCAGGGGAAACACGATTCTTACCTATGACGGTAATTTCGGACAGTTTAACGGAGCTCCCTATGTCGGTAATATTCCCGGCAGTCTCCGGTTTAATATTGAAATGCTGATCGATAAAACTTCATTTGAAGCCTATATTGGAAATGGCAGGCTCTTTATTCCCGAAGCGCTGAAAGAGAAAAAAACGGAAGACGGACTGTTTTTCAGGGGAGATATCAGATTCCATTCGCTGGATATCCATGAGCTTGATCAGATCTGGAATTAGCCTGTGGGTATATAAGTTTCAGCATATATTCTAAAGAAATACAGTTGTTCTTCCCCGGTTGATAACAGTGAATCTGTTCAAAGTAAGTTTCCGGGAAGAATGATCAGTTTTGTTGATGAGGATATGAATTTCCACAAGCTTTTATCCTGGGAAATACACAAAATTTTTCACGCGAAGTGTTGACGAGTGAAAATCAAATCAGTACAAATCAGTGGGAAAGTAACAAAATGATTTTCACTGTCAAGGTTAATATTCTACGAGTCTGATACGACCATAGGAGTAATCAGCCCTGACAAATAGTTAAGGACCAATGATTTTGTCATGTTTTCCGGTAATTGATTCATGTTTATGAATTAATAGGGTTTAATTCACATGATATTTATTTATGGGTATCGGCGGAATTATTTTATTATGATGTAAATTTAAAGGGTAACTTTTTAACCTAACCTCGAATCATTAATGAAATCACAGATAAACAGAAAAGTCCTGGCATGGTCAGTTATTGTTGCGCTGGGGGGCTTTCTTTTCGGATTTGATACGGCTGTTATTTCCGGAGTTGAGCAGCATATTCAGAAGCTATTCAATTTGTCGTCTTTTCTGCATGGGTTTACCATATCATCTGCATTGATAGGCACAGTGATAGGCGCCCTTGTTGCCGGACGACCCTCCGACCATTTCGGCCGCAAGCCTGTTCTTTTCATCATAGCAGGATTGTATGTTATCTCAGCGATAGGTAGTGCCATGGCCGGCAATGTAGTTTCGTTCATTATATTCCGTTTCCTTGGAGGACTCGGAGTTGGTGCCTCTTCAGTAGTTGCTCCCATGTATATTGCAGAAATATCTCCTGCCCGTGTGAGAGGCAGGATGACAGCTCTTTTCCAGTTCAATGTTATTGCAGGTATACTCATCGCGTATGTTTCCAACTATTTCCTGCGGGATACAGGTGCAGAACCATGGAGATGGATGCTTGGTGTTGCCGGAATTCCTGCATTTATTTTCTTTGTCCTTCTCTTTATCATTCCTGAAAGTCCCAGATTCCTCATAAGGATGGGACAGATATCCGAAGCAAGAAAGATACTCACTAGTATTGGTGTTCCTGCTGTTGAGACCGAGATTGAAGAGATCCGTCAGAGTGTTGAGCAGACAGGTCTGAAAAAACAAACCCTCTTTTCAAAGATATATATCAAGCCTATTTCTGTTGCATTCCTGGTGGCTATGTTCAATCAGTTTTCAGGTATTAATGCAATTCTGTATTACGCTCCCCGAATTTTTGAGCTCAGTGGCCTTACCAATGCCGATTCAATGTTCCAGTCAATATTGGTCGGCGTAACCAATGGCATATTCACCATCCTTGGTATGATACTTATCGACCGGGTTGGAAGGAAAACGCTTCTGATGATTGGTTCTGCCGGTATGTCGGTCTGTCTTGGACTGGTGGCGAGAGCCTTCTATACCGGAGATTTTTCGGGTGCAGGATTGCTGGTATACCTGGTGGTTTATATTATGTTTTTTGGTTTTTCCACGGGAGCGGTTATCTGGGTTTTAATTGCCGAGATCTTCCCAAATAATGTAAGGGGTAAAGGGCAATCTTTTGGAAGTTTCACACACTGGTTTTTTGCGGCTCTGATTACTTTTCTTTTTCCTGTTATCGGGAAGCTTTCAGGCACAGGAGTCGGGTATGCATTTGCATTCTTCGCGCTGATGATGGTCATCCAGCTCGTTGTGGTGTGGAAATATTTTCCGGAGACCAAAGGCAGAACACTGGAAGAACTTGGAGAGAATCTTTAAATCCGATATATTAAAATGAAAAGGTACTTTTTCCTGATCGCGATTGTGGCCATGATAGCCGCTTGCTCAGATAATAAAATCAGGTATATTTCAACTGCCGATGCCTACAATGAGTATGGAAAGGCTCTCAGGAACAAATTGTTCTATGTTTTTCCTGAGCTCAGGGAACAACCTCTGAAATGGTATGATTCAATACCCCGCAACAGACTTGATAAGATCGTTCGCCCAGGTTATTTCTTCATGAAAGCAAGTCCGGGCGAAGTCTTCATTTACCAGATAGGGGTCTGGGCCCTGAACAGCGAAGTAAAAGATCTGCAGGTAGGATTTTCTGATCTGAGTGGAAAATCAGGACAGATAAGTTCATCAAAAATGTATTGCTATAGCCTTGGAGGTGTTGATTTCAAGGGCAATTCATTCGTGAAGCATATAAATTTGAGCAAAGGACGGATTCAGAATTTGTGGATAGGGATCGATCTTGACAGCACTATTGCCGGTACATACAGAGGGACAGTAACAGTGACGGGAAGCGGTGAAAAGCAAACAATTCCCTTGCTTCTGAAAGTTGACGGGAAACGGGTCATGGATCACGGATATGATTTTGGAGCGGGGCTGTCAAGGCTGAACTGGCTCAATTCAACAGTTGGTGAAGATGAAAATGTGACCAGGGGATTTACTCCTGTTCAGCAGGAAGGAAACAGGATTTCAATCCTAGGCCGAAGCTTTGAGATTGGCTCCACAGGTCTTCCTTCGGCTATTCTCAGCTATTTCGGACCATCCAACCAGTCTCTCACCGACCAGGGAGAGCCTGTAATCAGCCGGCCTTTCAGATTTGTGATAGAAAAAGCTAATGGTGAAATTATCAATCTCATTCCGGGTCAGATAGAGTATTCTGGCAAAACCGCTAAGCAGATAAATTGGAAAGTGGTCAGTTCCTCCACGGATTTCGAACTCGAAGTGAAGGGAAAGATGGAATTTGATGGTTTTGTTGATTATTCCCTCAGACTGATAAGCCGGAATAACGAAGAGATAAGGGATATTCGGCTCGAAGTGCCGATGGTAAGGGAAAAAGCTGCCTATATCATGGGGCTCGGTCACGAGGGTGGCCTGAGGGAAGGCGACTGGAAATGGAAATGGGATCTGACGAAGGATCAGGATATGGTCTGGCTGGGAGCAGTAAACGGAGGCCTTAGGCTGAAACTGAAAGCTGAAAATTATTTACGGCCACTGGTTAATGTTTATTATAAATACGGACCTCTGAAAATGCCTCCGTCCTGGGGCAACGAAGGAAAAGGCGGAGTAGATATCACCGACAGGGGATCAGAAGTAATGCTCAGCGCCTGGTCGGGTCAGAGATCAGTCAGGCAGGGTGATACGCTGAATTATAATTTTGAGCTCCTGCTCACTCCATTCCGGACAATTAATAAAGATGTCCATTTTGGAGACAGGTATTATCACGGAGGAGGAACGGTTTCCGGTGTCAAGGTTGATTCCGCACTCAAGGCAGGCGCCAATATTATCAACATTCATCATGCAGAGGATATCTATCCATTTATTAACTACCCGTATCTTGACGCCAATACCACTGCCATCCGCGAGCTGGCAGATAAGGCCCATAATGCAGGGATAAGGCTGAAACTCTATTATACCACGCGTGAATTTACCAAGAATCTTCCCGAATTCTGGGCGTTCAACAGCATGAACGGAGAAATTGTCTATCCTGGGCCTGGAAACGAGTGCAAGACTGCAATCAATCCTGACGGACCCAAAGAATGGTATGTAAAGAATCTCAGGGAGAATTATATACCTGCCTGGTATAATGAGATCAAAGATGGAAAGTTCAAAGGGGAAACCGATCTTTCTGTTATCTCAACTCCTGACAGCAGACTAAATAATTTCTATGTTGCCGGTCTTGACTGGATGGTACAGAATCTTGGCATCGATGGTGTATATATTGATGATTCGGCTCTTGACCGGTATACGCTGATGAGGGCTAGAAAGATCATCGATAAATATCGTCCGGAAGGCAGGATAGATATGCATAGCTGGAATCACTTCAATGTTGATGCAGGTTTTGCAAGCTGTCTGAATATTTACATGGATATGCTTCCATATTTTGACCTGCTCTGGATCGGTGAAGGACGGGATTACAACCGTGCTCCTGACCACTGGCTGATTGAAGTATCAGGCATCCCGTTTGGTCTTACCGGGCAGATGCTTGAGGGCGGAGGAAATCCCTGGAGAGGAATGGTATACGGGATAACGAACAGAGCCGGATATATAGGTCTGTCTCCAACCTCTACCTGGAAATTCTGGGACGATCATAAGATCAAAGACAAGACACTGATCGGTTACTGGGAATACAACTGCCCGGTGAGAACAACAAATCCTGCCGTAGTCGCTTCAGTTTTCCGGGGTGATGGTGAATCAATAATACCGGTTGCCAACTGGTCTGATTCAACGCAGGTCGCATCAGTCAGGGTTTCCTGGCCACTGCTTGGACTAGATCCGTCAAACACCGATGTACTGATACCTGGTATCCCCGGATTCCAGACCGAGATGAACCAGGTTGCACTGGATAACATCCAGGTGCCTGGCAAAAAAGGATTTGTAATTGTTTTAAGGAAGAAGAACCAATAGTAAATTTTCCCGGAGATGAGAAGAAAATATTTTTTGACGATCGCATCATTTTTCTTACTGATGCTATCTATGCCTTTTACGGGCATATCACAGACTGGAAACGGTCAGAAATCTGCAGGTCAGATGGATAAACGGTATAAGGTTCCTCCGGATTACCTTCAGGAACCGGCTGTGATACCATCGTGGTGGGTATCAACATATGATGATGTGACCGGTTTTCTTCTCAAAAATGTCCATAAAGGGAAGGTTGAAGTGATAGGCACTACAGCAGGAGGAAGGGCAATTCGTGCCGTTATCTACGGTAAACCAAGGGAAGGAAAAGGCACAACGACCTTCTCCGGCTCACTGGGCTATGGCGATGTCAGGGCATTCAGAGGTCCGGATCATGACAAAAAGGTTTATATGGGAATGTCAGCGGTGCATGGTGGAGAGTTTGAAGGAATAGTCGGCATGGTCAACCTGATATCTGTGCTCGAGACCGGCAAGGATCTGCGTGGCAGGGAGTGGCCTGGTATCAATGAATGGTTCTCAAAGCTTGACAGGGTAATTCTGATACCGATAGTAAATGCCGATGGGAGGGTTCGTATCCCACTCATGATGGAAAAATTCAGGGGAACCGATTTTACTATTGCTGAGTACCTTAATACCGGAGGCAAGCCTGATGGAAAAATAACCGGCTGGCCCCAGATAAAGGAATTTATCCCGATGAAGATGGATGGCCCGTCTTTCCCCGGGGGATATCCAAATGATGCAGGTGTGAATATCCAGCATGATGATTTTTCCGGTAAAAAGCAGCCTGAAACACAGGCTCTGTTCGATCTGGCCGGCAGGGAAAAACCAGATCTTATCCTGAATATGCACACCGGTGCAGTCTACATGAGAATGGACAGACCGCTCGGTGAACCAGCCCTTCACGATGCATTCGACTCATTGTTTAAATATGTCCATTCGGAACTGGGTGCAAGAGGGCTGCAGTATTTCAGCGATCCCGTTAAAGCTGGTGATCCCTCACTGGCAACAACAGGAGTCTATAACCTGGACGGAGCGCTTGATTTTCATTCCGGTGCACTGAGCGTGGTAGTGGAATCACCCAGCCATTCATTTGACGGATTAAACGAGGATGGAAAACCCGCATCACAAACTCCGGAAATGCTTCTGGATGCCCAGCTTATCTGTCATCAGCAAGCCATGAAATTCCTTGCTGAATCAGGTGGCCGGTCGGTCTGGATCCCGGGAAGAAAGAAGTGATTTATTAAATTCCCGGCAAATGGTTAAAGTGTTCACCTTGTGTGTGGTAAGCCTGCTTTAACTGAACTTCTTTTCTCCAGTAAATGATCCTGGAAGTTCATGGGAAGTGGGTCAGAAATATTCAGCTATAATTCAAAAAATTATTTATCCGTCAGACCATGAAAAAGATACTGATCCTCCTTCCGTTCTTTTTCTTTTGCAGTTGCAAAGACAATACCTACAACAGACTGAAAAACTATCTCGATACTTTTGAGATAGTTGATTCCCATGAACACCAGCAGATACCTTCTGATTCTGCAGGATTCAATATTTTCAGTTCGGTATCATACTTTCCGGCAGATATGTATTCGGCTGGCGCTACATTCCTGTATGATAAGCAAAATGGAAAGTTTAATGCGGATTCGGTCTGGAACAAGCTGGGCAACTATTATAACTATTCACGAACCACCAGTTATCATGACCAGTTCATGTATACACTCCGCATTCTGTATGGTTTCAGGAAACCTTATCTGGAAAAATCTGACCTTCAGCCACTCTATGACAGAATTTATGAGAATAATTTCAGAAATTATCCTGAATGGTTTGATATGGTGTTTCATAAACTGAAGATTCGGACGATGGTCCTCGACCAGTACTGGAACCATTACAATACTGATATAGATACGGGATACTTCCGGCTGGTCTGCAATATTAATTCATGTGTAAGCCTTGTGGGAGAGGCTGCTTCAGACAAAAAGATAACATCCGAAATGAACCTGCTGAAACTGATGAAATGCAGTGAGATCCCTGTTCCGACACTTGATTATTATATTGAACTCGTGGATAAGGTTCTTGGTATCTTTAATTCGAGAGGCGTTGTCTGTCTGAAGAATACCCTTGCTTACAGCAGGTCGCTGTATTTTGAAGATGTACCATACGATGAAGCGGTCAGGATCTTTGACAGTAAGGAACCTCTTAGTGCAGCAGACCGGAAAAAGCTGGAGGATTTTGTTTTTCATCACATTGTTAAGGAATCGGTCAGGCTTCATTTGCCCATGCAGATCCATACGGGCTATCTTGCCGGTAATAATGCGAAGCTGGATAACGGGCAGCCCATGAAGCTGCTGAATGTACTCATGGAATATCCTCAGGCAAAATTCATCCTGTTCCATGGTGGTTTTCCATGGACAGGCGATTATGTTGCAATAGGGAAGAATTTCAGCAATGTTTGGCTGGATATTGTCTGGCTTCCACAGCTTTCAAAAACAGAAGCAATGAGAACATTTAACGAAATGCTCGATTGTGTTCCATATAATAAATATATGTGGGGAGGCGATGTACTCAGGATAGATGACGTGGCCGGATCACTGGAACTCGCCAAGGAAGTGGTTGCTACTGTTCTGGCTGAGCGGGTAAACAAGGGATGGATGACAGAGGATGTTGCAATGGATGTGGAAAAAGCAATTTTCAGGGATAATGCAATGAAGATGTTTAATATAAAGTGATGAAAGATCAATGGAGAGACGTGTATTTATAAAAGATACGGCAATTGCAGGTGCTGGATTACTGGGAGCAGTCCGTTTTGATATTCCCCTACCGATGGTGAGCCCAAAACAGGATGATGAACTTTCTCTCATGGGTAACAGATTTGTTACGCTTTGTATAATGATAAGGACCACTCCATGGGAAGTTTCAAGGGATGTAAAGTTAATCGATGAGGATGAGTCCGCTTTTCATACTGTGGAGGTTGTGCGAACCCTCAGGGAAGCATTCGCGAAGAACAATCCTGACGGTCGGCTTACCTGGGGATACACGCTGAACGCTCTTGAAGACCGGCGACAGAACTACGTGGATATCAGAAAATATACTCTTGAATGTCATAAAAAATATGGTGATGAGATAACTTATTTCCCGGGATATTTTCCGGCTCTTTACCTGCCTAGGGCAAGAGTTAACAGGGAGATCAGTGAGGCCCTCGGAATTATTTCAGATATCACCGGAGACGGGTACAGACCCAAATCGGTTATAGGGGGCTTTTTGTCGGCAGAAAATATGCGTTATCTCTCCGTGAAAGAAAATATTCACGTTGCTCATGGTGTCATCTGGAGTCAGCATGCGGTAGACGGCGGAGGAGCCGACGGCTCGCCTTCATACCCTTATTATCCTTCGAAGGAGCATTTTTGCAAACCAGCGCAGGGAGATGCAGATTTTATTGATTGTGTAAACCTTGACGGATGGAGTGTCGATTTCCACTGCGCCAGAATAAGCGGAGGTATTCAGGGTACCAATGTGTTTAACAGTGCGTCCAGCAGAAGAGGAGTGGGGCCTATTGAGTCTTATTGCGACTGGGGTCTGGAAATCGGGCACCTTTCGGTTATGCATACACAATCAATACATTTCGATCGTGGTTATGAGCTTAATGGATTCGGCTGGATACCGAATATCTGGGAAGCAGCACTGGTTAAACGTCCTGAGAGAAAGGACTGGGGTGAAGCATTCATCCCTGCCGCGATGGAAAAGTGGGTGACCGGCACTGTAAAAAGGTGGCCTGATGTAAAATTTATTACTTTCGGTGATTACGGCGAGATCTGGAGAAAACATTACCGGTCCAATACCTGGAATTACAGGTTTGAAGAGCGCGGACTGGGAATCGGTAACTCATGGGGTAATGAGGATATCAGATGGTTCATGAACAAGAGTTTCAGACTCGCAATGGTCAGTAACTGGCAGCAAAATACACCTGAACTGGTGATCGATTTCACCAGGTATGATCTTCCGGCCAGGGAGCCTGCCGACCCTTCTCCACAACATCCTGTAAAAGACTGGAGCCTGATGAACCGCATAAACCAGAAAGGTCTGAGGCCTCAGGATAAACCTGTTCCCATAAAAGATCTCGGTGAAGATGACCTCCGGCTGATAGCTGCTTATTATCCGGATCTTCTTAAATAAATAATAGAAAGAACCTGAAACGATGGTAAAATTTCTGAAATTCAAAGTAACTGTTTTCCTGATGCTTGCAACTGCCACTGTCATGGCACAGGATGTTCCTTCTCCTTCTGATCCCCGATACTATTCCATGGACCGGCAGCATATAAGGTTCGATGATTACCAGCTTATGCTTTTTAATTACAGAGGTTTCGCGTGTCCGCGGCAATATAGCACTACCGGCTTTACAAATGTCCAGTTTCTTCCGGCAAGCGCTCCTTTCTATAATTTTAATCTGAATATTTATGACAGCGCCTCAGGTAAAACAGTCAGGGATGATGTTCCCCTGATCTGGGAAAAATGGATACGGGAAGGTAAGGGTGATGATCCTCTGGGTTCCAATTTCAGACCTGACTCACCTTTCCTGATGGTCACGCAGGATGAAAAGTGGCAGCCAAACGCTTCCTTCAGATCCGGTACTTTCCATAAAGAGATATCCGGGAACTGGCTAAGCTTTTCGATAAAAAGCATAACCAGTGTGTCTTACAGCACTGATGAGGTCTTTCTTAGGATTACGATGAAAAACCGCGGATCAAAGCCTCTTCACCTGACACTTGTGCCTCAGCAGAAAGCTCCGCGGATGATCTTTGACGGGATGACTGGATCCGATTCTGCAAAGATCATCAACACCTTCACTTTCGGCAGCGACCAGCTTCACGCAACCGTATCATCCGATATCAGGAAGGTGAACAACATTGGATTTGATCTTATTCTTCCTCCGGGAGAGTATGTCACTTCCTGTTTTGCAGTAAAATTCTATAAAGCCGGAGAAAAGGAACCCGGAATATACCAGGATAACTTGAAGCATAGGATAGAGGAGGCCGACAGGATCACACGTGAAAAACTGAAATGGGCATACGACAGACTACCTGAATTCGATTGCAGTAATCCGTCTATCCGTGAGTATTACTACAGATGCATGCTTTCAGTCCTGATGAGCCGGTATGAAAACCCGAATTACATTACCAATCCATTCTGGGCCGTGGGATACTGGCCATTTACTATTAGCTGGGACAATTCGTATTCTTCTGATATCCTGGCCATGCTTGATCCCCAAAGTCTTAAAGAAGCGATTCTTACAGATTTCCGGGAAGTTAAAATGAAAAAGACTTATGTAAGCTGGAAAGGTGCTTACTGGGATAACCTGTATATTCAGGAGCCATTTGCATTGCAGATCATGATTGAAGCATATCTGAGGCATACAGGAGATTATTCGCTGTTCAATGCCAGAGCAGGAGATTTCACGGTCTGGGAGTGGATGAAGCTCTGGGTTAAGGAGCTGAGAACAACCTACACAAACAGAGAAGGACTTGTGGATGTAGGTTATGACACACAAAAGATAATCGAAATCAGAACAGATGGCTATAACCAGGTTGTCCCGATTGTTAACATACTTACTACCCATCTGCTTTACAGAATGTCGGAATGGGCGGTTGCACTTAAAGACAGGAATAGTGAGACATATTTAAAAGATGCCGACAGACTTAATGGATTGATCAACAGACATCTGTGGAATCCTGCCGAGGGCTGGTTCGACAACCTTTATCCCGATGATTCCAAACAGGCGATCTGGACAATACATCTCTTTGATGCTCTGGGTACTGATTTTCTTGGCGCTGATCAGAAAAGCAGACTGATCAGTCATCTCCGTGATGGAGTTTTTCTCGGGAAGTACGGGACTTATTCAATTGCAAGGAAGGATTCCGTTCACTGGGATCTCATAGATGCTGACTGGGGCGGCGGAGGCCAGTATGCAGGAATGCCCGGACGGATTGCAAGAAACCTCTACAGTCAGGGATTTGCTGAAATTGGCTGGGAGATACTTAAAAGACATGCAGGTTATATTGATTATTTCCCATATCTTCCTCAGAATCCGCGGACCGATACTCCTGAACAGGACCGTTCCTCAATGCCTGTGGAGATAGCATCCGGCGCCGGAATGGAGGCCATTATTTTCGGAACATTCGGAATCAGAATGGATGGAGACAGGCTTACTATATGTCCTAATTACCACCCTGAGATGGGAAATTCATCACTCCGCAATCTGATATTCAGAGGAAGATCATATTCCGTGAGTGTAAGTGAAAAAGAGTTTTCAGTGTGGCGGGATGGATCATTTATCTCCTGTAAACCATTGGGAGAATCGGTTGAATTCAGATAAAGGATAAAAGATTTGTAATAATCTCAGTTTTGATCATGACGCTTAAGTGTGTGCAATTTACTTAAATTCAGAACTATACGGCTATGTGGGATAAATCAGGTTCTCCCGGGAAATCCCATGTGATCATCTTCCATACTTACTCACTTTCTGAGGCATTGGAAAGTGATATGAATCAGATTTAAGCTTATATCCTAACTTATAAATTGACCTATATGAAGAAGATTCTTTCAATACTTGCATTTGCTGCCGTTATTTTGACAGTGCAGCTGAATTCTTACGTAGCCGCCCAGACACTGTGGGAAACTGCTAAAAAAAATAAGGATGTTCTGACCATTTCAACATTATTCATTGCCCAGGATGTCCGGGATTACCTTTCCTCACCTGATGGACTTGACAATGCTGTAAAATGGTGCAAGGAAACAGGCATAACCCGCGTGTTCATAGAAACTTTCAGGGGCGGATATTACGCTGAAAAAGATGCCCTGATAAAAGCACGCGACAGATTTATCAAAGAGGGTATCGGAGTAGCAGGTTGCGTTACAACTGTCAGCGTTGGGAAAGCCGGCATCGGAGGTTGGGGCATGACATCATGTTATACAAATAAGGCCACCCTTGATGAAATGGACAGGATATTTAAACTGACTGCCTCAATTTTCGATCTTATCATGATTGATGATTTTCTGTTTACCGAATGCGGCTGCGAGGATTGTATTGCCGCTAAGGGAGATCAGTCATGGGCTAAGTTCAGATGCGACCTCATGGTGGATATGAGCCGTAATCACATTCTTAAACCCGCCAGAGAAGTTAATCCCAAAGTAAAGATCATCATTAAATATCCTTTGTGGTTCGACAACTTTCACGAAAAGGGATATGAAGTCATCAGAGAATCGAAAGATTTCGATTATACATGGATCGGCACTGAAACAAGGGATTATAATTACGATGCCAAACCTGATTCCAAATCCGAAGGCGAAGCTCAGTATAATGCTTACTTCATCTCAAGATGGATCAATGTGGTCAGCAGGGGCAAAAACGGAGGTGGATGGATTGATGCTCTCGGGACCACTCCAAAGTTTTATGTTGAACAGGCAAGACAGACAGTTCTCGGTAACGAACGTGAAATAATGCTTTTCCATTATGGAAGCCTTCAGGATGAAGTCAATTACTATGATGGCAAGCCCGGCACTCCTATTGCAGATGTGAAAGCCCTGAAAGCAGAAATTCCCCAGCTTTTTGAACTTGCCGGAATTATCAAAGACAAACCGCTCAGGGGTATCCATATACCAAAAATACCGAATAGTGACGGTCTGGAAGAAAAGTATGTTTTCAGCTTTATTGGTATGCTGGGACTGCCTCTTGTTCCTGATGATCATATTGATACTTCAGCCCCTTCAGCAATATTTACAGTCCATTCACTTAAAGAACCAGGTTTTTCAGACAAGCTGAAATCGATGCTTGATGCAGGAAAACAAGTTGTGATAACCGACGGGCTTGCAAAACTGCTCGGCGATCAGACTTTGCTCCAGAATAAAAACCTGAGCATATTAAAAATTGATAGTGAGCCGCGAAAACTTCTGAAAATGAGCTATGAGGACCTGAAACCATTAAGAGATAAATTGTTGGCTCCTCTTGGAATTAAATTTGACGCTCCGAATATGGTGGGTTTATACCTCGCAGGCAGCAATTATATTGTTATTGAGAACTTCAATAATGTAAGTATCAATGCCACCGTGGAACTGAAAGCTTTGTCAGGAGTTACCAGGTCATTGCTGATACCTCAGGACAGCGAGGCTGCGGTCTCTAGTGATAAGAATACTATCCGGATCAATAACCTGTCGCCCAGAGCCCTGATTGTTCTTGAATACAAATAATTCTCTCAATTTCAGACTTGTTCCCTAAAAAATAAATTATCCAATCATGAAAAGACTTCTGGCTTTCAGTCTCGTTCTCTTAATTGCGGTATCTGCTGTTTTTATGAGTGGTTGCAGAAGATCTCCTGCAGCAATCATATTTATTGACAGAACTTCTGACAGAGTCGAAGAACTGGCTGCAAAAGAGATCAGAAAATACATATACCTGAGAACCGGGGTACTTCCGGAGATAAGGAAGTGGGAAAACGGAGCTGCAGATCATTGCAACGCAATTATTGTTGGGAAGAGCGTTTCCCCGATGATGAACGACACAGGATATCAGTTCCCTGAATTGGGTGAAGATTCATTCATCCTTAAAACAATCAAAAAAGGAGATTTCAGGAGGTTGCTTGTAGCAGGAGGGTCTTCCGCCGGAACACTTTATGCAGCGTATCATCTTGCTGAGCACATGGGATTAGGATTTTATCTTGAAGGAGATATTGTTCCCGACAAGCGGATTGGATTTGTATTCCCCGAGTTGGATATTAAACAGGATCCGCTTTTCAGGAGGAGGGGGATTCAGCCCTTTCATGATTTTCCGGAAGGCCCCGACTGGTGGGACAAAGAGGATTTCAGAGCAGTACTCGCACAACTTCCAAAACTAAAGATGAACTTCATCGGCCTTCATACATATCCTGAAGGCAGTGTTGGGCCGGAACCGCTGACATGGATCGGATTACCGGAGGATTTAAACAGTGACGGTACTGTTAATCAGGCTTACCATTCCCATCATTTCACCACCGCCAACGGGACAGCAGGTTACAATGCAAAAAAAACATCTGCCTACTCGTTCGGAACCGGACAGCTATTTTGCAGAGATAATTTCGGTGCCGGTTACATGAAGGACAGGGCGCCATGGCCGGCCCCTGCAGATGAAGCAGGTCTTTTCAACGACATGGGTGCTTATCTTGCAGATGTTCTTGCATTTGCCAAAGATCTTGGAATAGCTTCCTGCCTTGGTACTGAGATTCCACTAGTACTTCCCGATCAGTTTATCAACCGGCTGAAGAAACTTGGACTTGATCCCGAATCGCCGGATGTAAGGGAAAAGATCTATGAAGGGATCTTTACCAGGATCAAAAAAACTCATCCTCTCGACTTCTACTGGTTCTGGACCCCCGAAGGATGGACCTGGTTGGGAAACAGTAAAAAGGATATTGATAATACTGTAAGGGATTTCAAGGCGGCGCTTAAAGCCCTGGAAATTGTTAAACCAGGTTTCAGTCTCGCTACAAGCGGCTGGGTACTTGGGCCTGCCTCCGACAGGGCGATGTTCGACAAGTATCTTCCGAAAGATATGGCATTCAGCTGTATCAACCGGAACCTGGGTTGGGAGAATGTCGATACGGCATTTGCTTCCATCAAAGGACGGGAAAAGTGGGTCATCCCATGGATGGAGGATGACCCTGCAATGACTATTCCCCAATTCTGGGCAGGAAGGATGAGAAGAGATGCTGCAGATGCATACGCTTACGGATGTGATGGTCTCTTCGGTATTCACTGGAGAACACAGGAACTCAGCATGAATGTTTCTGCACTTGCTAAAGCAGCATGGGAGCAGCCCTGGAACCCTGAAAAGGGCAGGAGGATCGAACCCTCCGGCCGTAAACAATACCTTGAAACCATTGAAGGTGCTGATCATAAGTCGAGAGATCTGGAATGCCGCGATTTTTACAGGGATTGGTGCCGGATTCAGTTCGGAGAAGAGGTGTCTGACCAGATTGCTGATATCTTCATTTCACTCGATGGAGTGACACAAAAAACAACTGCGCTACAATCGGGATTATCACGGCTACCTCGTCCGGCAGACTGGACTGACGGCCCTGGCGGAATCGCAAATAAAAACTATTCCTGGGATAGCGTAAAAGTGAAATTCGATTTTATCTCCGGCCTTGAAAAGCTTGATCCGGAGATCAAAGGTAATGGCAACAGACAACGCTTCAGTTTCTGGCTTGACCAGTTCAGGTATTTACGGGCATTTGAGATGTTAGCATGCACTATGCACGATTTTAATATTGCAATGACAGAAATTCAAAAAGCAGGCAATATTGACAAAGCCAGGGAAGCAAATGATAAACTTGTTCCAATCATAATGAAGGAAGGTGAAGAACTCAGGGAGATACATAAATGGTTGTTGTCATCCGTATCGACCTGGGGTGGAATAGGGAATATTACAAACTGGCAGCAGCATAATATTGAAGGTCAGATCATGCCACAGATCAGAAAGGTCACAAAGCTTACCGGCGATTCTTCCTGGGTGAAAAGTTTTTTCCCTGATAACATCCCTGAGATCTCAAGAATGATAGTTCCATCCCCGCAAACTATTATACGGGAAGGAAGCGATTATACAGTCAGGGTTATCTGTCTCAATATTAAACCGGGAGACGCCAGGATTTACTGGCGTACCATCGGTGAAAAGGAGTACAGGCAGGCAGATCTGAAGAAGATAACTGATACCTGGCTTCAAGCCGAAATTCCGGCTTCTGAGATCAACGGTGATTTTGAATATCATATCAGCCTCTCCAGCGGCATGGAATATGTATTCCCGGTCACAGCTCCCGATATTGATCAGGCTGTTGTGGTTCTCAGAAAATAGTTACATCAAAAAATGCTATATTCATTCAGATAATTAATACCGGTCATCCATGAAAAAAAGTCCTGTTATTTTGTCAATAGTTTTTCTTGTTCTCTGGTCGTGCAGTACGAATAAAGGAACCGACGGATCAGTGATTGTTGATATGTCATCAAAAGGAGCAGAGATCCCTGCATCTATGTACGGTGTATTCTTTGAAGAGATTAATCATGCAGGAGACGGAGGCCTCTATGCTGAGCTGGTACGAAACCGGAGCTTCGAAGATAAAGAGATGCCTGCCGGTTATCATGCCGATGGTGATAAGCTTTTCCCGGCCCCTTTGAAGAATCACCTTACAGGTAAGGCGACCGGAGAGACGTTCAGGTGGGATACAGTGCCTGTGCCGGGATGGTCCTTGGAGTCAGGAAAAGGTGCTGATGCCTCGATGAAAATTACAAAGATCAGTCCACGGAACAGTGAGGCCCCAACATCGCTTGAAGTAAATATCCGGGGAAAAGGGGGTGATGTTACTCTGATAAACAGCGGATTCTGGGGAATGGGTGTAAGATCGGGAGAAAAATACAGTCTGAGGTTCTTCCTGAGGTCTGCCGGATATTCAGGTAATCTTAAGATAAGGTTGATCTCCTCGGCAGGTAACACTCTAGCAGAAATTTCAAAAGACGTAATAAACGACGGTAAATGGAACGAATACCATGAGGTACTGACACCTTCCCAGACAGATGGAAAAGCAAGGTTGTACGTTGTCTTCAATGGGTCCGGCACCGTCTGGATCGATTATATTTCCCTGTTCCCTGAGAACACTTACAAAAACCGTCCCAACGGTCTGAGAAAAGATGTGGCTGAATTTCTGGAAGCCATGCATCCCGCGTTCATCCGCTGGCCCGGTGGTTGCATCGTTGAGGGCATCTCACTTATTAACAGGGTGGAATGGAAGAAAACTCTCGGAGATCCGGCTGACCGCCCCGGACAATATGATACCTGGGGCTACCACAATTCATATGGATTCGGTTACCATGAATATCTCAAGTTCTGCGAGGATATAGGTGCCAGGGCCATGTTTGTGTGTAATGTGGGCCTTGGCTGCCAGTACCGTGTAGGTGATGCCTGCAGTGAAAACGAAGTTCAGTATTATATAAATGATGTGCTGGATGCTATCGAATACGCTACCGGAGACAAATCGACATCATGGGGAGCCAAACGGGTTGCAGCTGGACATCCCGATCCCTTTCCGCTGCAGTATATTGAAATAGGAAATGAGAACTGGGGCCCAGTTTACAATAAACGGTGCGATATGTTCTATAAAGCTATCAAAGCCAGATATCCTCAGCTGACACTGATATCAAATCATGGACTAACCTCAGATATGACAGGAGTTGAAAAGGTGGATATGATCGATCCGCACTGGTACGTTGAACCCGATTATTTCTTCAAAAACACAAGGATATTTGATACAGTGCCCCGGAAGGATCACCTGATCTATGTCGGTGAATATGCGTGCAATCAGAAAGTTGGAGGTGGTAATATGCTGGCCGCGCTCAGCGAGGCTGCCTTTATAACAGGAATGGAAAGGAACAGTGATATTGTAAGGATGGCTTCCTATGCTCCACTGTTTGAATGCCGCAATGACCGGACCTGGCCGGTTAACCTCATCTGGTATGATAATCTTCAGGTGGTTGGCAGATCATCTTACTACGTTCAGAAAGTCTTTGCGGAAAACCGTCCGTCCCGGAACCTGCATTCTGAAATACATCAGCGCGGTAATGTACCTTCCGATTCCCTGAGACAATATGCAGTTGCAGGCTTCGATGAACAGAAAGGAGAAATTGTTATTAAGGTCGTAAACGCAGTCGAAAAACCTTGGAGGTCCGGAATAAAAATCACAGGGGGAAAGAAGATTATGCGGAAAGGTGAAGTTGTTACTCTTGCTGCATCTTCCCTGGCAGATGAGAATTCATATACTGAACCACAGAGGATTTCCCCGGTGACTACAGAATTTGGAGGGTTCAGTGATGATTTTATTTACGATTTCAAACCCTGTTCACTTACAGTACTCAGGTTAAAGGTCAAATGATAAAATGAAAGAACGGTATGTCTTTCTGTTATTCATTTTGTGTCTGTGTATCAGCTACCGGTCTAAGTCAGTCCCGGAAGAGGAGATAACAGTCAGGTATTCAGAAGGTGTCGGTGTGCATGTGGGTGAATTTGGCGCATTCAATCAGACTCCGCATGAAGCCGTACTTGCATGGATGAAAGAACTTACCGGACAATGGAAAGCTGCCGGCTGGAGATTCGCGATGTGGAACTTCAGAGGAGGATTTGGTATCCTTGACAGCGAACGTCCTGATGTTCAGTATGAAAATTATAAAGGTCATAAGCTTGACCGCAAAATGCTCGAAGTTATTAAAGAGTCTTAAACCTGTTTTTAAATGAAGAAAGCTGTTATTATTCTTTTTGTTTCAATAAACTTACTGGCAAACAGCCAGGTGCCGGCAGAGTTAAAAAGTTATGACGGCAGTTACTGTAAAGGATCAGGAGATGTTGACTTTCTCCGTCTGATAGATGAATCTTTTGCATTTTTCAATCCAAATCCTACAGTACCTAATCTCACTATGGTGTATAAGCCTGAGTGGGATACCTTCACCGAGGGTGCCGGCTGGGGCGCCTGGTGGATCCAGAACAGTTACGGATTTTCGTATGCAGTTACTCCTTTTCTTCAGGAACCGTGGGTATCCATTTTACAGCATTCCTGGGATCTGTTCTGGTCAAACCAGGGAGACGGAAAACATACAGGTATGTTCGGCAACGATCCGAAGGGATCCGTTCTGTATGGATTAACCGGCCCCGATGGCTGTCTCGGGGATTGTGCAGCGCCGGGACAAATAGCATTCAGGCAAGGGGATGGTAATGTACTGGCGCATGACTGGTTTTATGAAGCCACTGCTGCCGGACTGGTGATGCAATCGGAAATTCTGCTTGTGAGTCGCGATTTAAAGGCTATCAGCCATTATTTGCCAATGATGGAACGGGCCAGCAACTTCATTGAAAAAGCGCGTGACCCTAAGAACAATCTTTTTCTCGTCGGCCCTGCCTGTAACCTTCTTGCCCCAAGCTACGGCGGTGTAAAACAGCCCGACGGAACTTTCGGAAAAGGTTACCTTGCAGGTCTTTCAATAACATATCTTGCTGCACTCGATCGTATGGTTGAGTTATATAAACTGTCGGGCGACAGGGAAAAACTGGCAGAGTTTGAGAGACGGCAGAAGATTACCCGCAAATCATTGCCTCTGCTTCTAACACGTGCCGGATATTTTGTCAAATCGATTGAACCCGGCGGTATGAAACATGGTGTGCTGGGACAGAAGCAGTTCGGTTATCTCGAAGGTGTTGCCAATGCTGATGCTGCAGGATTACGTGTGGTTGACAACAGGACCGCTGAGAAAATTTATAAGCAGATCGCTGCATATCCCGCCATCAGGCCATTTGATTTTCTTCTGACCAATGCCCCGGGGCTTGACGATACTTATGTGGAGTGGGGCAAATCATCCGGTCCGGGTCTGGATGGATTCTGGACCTATGGGCAATGGGTTAACGGAGGTGTGTGGGGAACAGTTGAGGGACGCGCAATTCTGATGTATTATCGTCTTGGAAAATTCGAAGATATCCGTCGTTCTGCCATCAGGGCAATGAAATGGGCAAAAGACTTTCGCATGGATGCTCCCTGGTCACAGCTTGGAGAAAACACAAGTAACCCATGGTCTGATAATGGGAACTTCAAAGTGGGAGGTGTCGCAGTTATGATTGATAATTTCGCAATACCGGCTGCTACTATACGGGGACTATTTGATTTGGACTACCGCTCCGACAGACTGATCCTTCGTCCGCGTGTGCCAGGATCGATCACTGAATTCACACAAAAACAACCGGTGCGCTTTGGTGATAAAAAACTCTTTCTTTCATGCCATAATGGTGGCCCCGATGTTGTTTCTGTTAAAGTTAACGGTGAGAAATTAAAACGATCCTCATCCAAAGAAATAGTTCTCATATACAGTGAATTACCGCAGGATGCAGCAATTGAAATAACCACCGGCGGTGGTTGGCCTGTTCAGCTGCCGACTACAGCTTATCCTCTGACTCCCTCCCTGTTACCGGCTAATGAAGTACAGGTTACGGTACAGGCGGAGCTGACTGATACCCTGAAGCGACCTTATGCCATTCTTTCCGGCATGAAAAGACTGCTGGCCTCAGAACCCGGAGCTGACTACGACAAGGCATTCGTGGCTGCCGCAATAAAATCGTTTGACGATTACCGTGCCCGTGCAACGATGGATCCTGGTCCCGGATATTTCCGTCCTATTAGCTCCGGTCGGAGGGAAGGCATAAATAAATTCTATGAGCAGACCGCCCTCTCAATGTTTACCGGATTAGCCAACAGGATGGCAATTTATGCTGATAAGGGCGATTCAAGACAAAAACATATTGCTGAATTATTTTATGAGGCGAAGAAACAAAACTGATCAGATATATTTAAACTATTCAATGTAACCGCATATGATATTCAAAAGAGCTCATCTGATTTTTAACCCATTTGTATTGCTAATACTTTTAAATTGTACGTTTTCTCATGCTCAGAATGCCAGCTCATTCCCGGATTCCTTCGAAGGCGTGGTTCAACCCTGTTATCGTCACAGACCGGACGGTAAGCCCGGCCGGGAGATTATTCTGAATTTCAGGGGTCAGAAATTTTCTGGAAAAGGAACCATTGAGCTGGAGTGTGCCGGTGTTAAAGAATCAATTAATCTTGATGCCCCATCCGGTATTGAAAAGTACAGTCTTCTTCTTCCTCCCGGAGCAGGAGTAGAATCATCCTGTACGGCCGGTATTACTCTCCGAAGCGCCGGAAAAAAGCTTTCATCTTCTGTAATGGTTCCGCAAAAACGGCAATGGACAGTATATATCTATCCTCATTCACATGTAGATATAGGCTATACCAATACCCAGGAGAATGTAGAGCTTATCCACAGGAGAAACCTTCTTTATGGAATTGATCTCGCTAAAAGAACAGCAAATTATCCTGAAGGTTCCAGGTATGTTTGGAATCCTGAGGTCCTGTGGCCTGTTGAACGCTATCTTGCAAAGACGGGAGATAAAGGCAGGGAGATTATCAGGGATGCGGTAGCTAAAGGTTATTTGCGTCTCGATGCCGGATATGTCCATACCAATACAAGCGCTGCCGTTGATGAGGAACTGTTTGAATTCTTCGATCAGTGCCGAAAAATGGAGCATCTGACTGGAAAGAAAATCAGGACTTTTGTGCAGATCGATGTGCCTGGAATGTCATGGGGCATTGTTCCGGTGGCTGCCCAGGCAGGGATCAGATACTGTTTGGCGCTGAATAACGGATCTGATCGTGTCGGATTGTCTACAGATTTAAGTTTCAGGCCATTCTGGTGGATAGGGCCCGATGGCAGATCAAAAGTCCTGTTCCTGCAGCCGGGAAGCTACAACCCCGGAGCAATTCTCAAAGGGTTTGATATCTGGCCATTGCTGGCCGGTCAGACAGATTCATCCAGACTTATGAGGTTTGTGAAGACCGATAACCCAAGAAAGAATTTTATCGACAAATATCTTGATGAGAAACTTCCTGAACTGGAAGCCTCCGGTTATTATCCCTATGATATTTTTGTCATGTCGTGGGCGATGGCCGATAATACACCCATTGATGCTGATCTCCCCGATGCCGTGAAAAGCTGGAACGAAGATTATGCTTTTCCTCACCTGATCATCGCAGGCGCCTCTGAAATAATGAGCACATTCGAAAAGAAATATGGCGATCGTCTGCCGGAGCTCAGGGGCGATTTCACTGAGTACTGGACCGACGGTCTGGGCACGGCTGCCAGTCAGACAGGCATGAACAGGGCTACAAAGGAAAGGCTCATTCAGGCTGAGAAGCTATGGTCTGTTTTAAGACCGGAAACAGAAATACCCAGGGAAAAATTTGATGAAGCATGGCGAAATGTGATCATGGGTACGGAGCATACATGGTGTTTCATGGATCCTTCGAGGCAACCGATCACAAATGACATTCTTGCAGTAAAATTCGGCTTCTTCACCAAAGCATCTGCGCTGAGCAATGAATTGCTGAACATGGCATTATCCTCTGTAACAGATACGACAAGCTCATGCTTTGCTGTTTTTAATTCACTCCAGAGGGAAAGAAATGGAATCGTCAGAATATCCGCTGCAAGTAGTGCCGGCTTCAACTGTGTGGTTGACGGGGACGGTAAAAATGTTCCATGCCAGAGACTTTCCACAGGCGAATTAATTGTAAAGGTGACCAATGTTCCCGCTTTCGGATCAAAAAAATATTTCCTGAAAAAACATCACCAGACAATGAAAGGATCAATAGCAAGTGGAGCTGTCCTGGATAACGGTCTGCTGCATGTCGGCTTAGACAAAGAAAGTGGTGATATCGTATCTCTGCGGCTTAATAATGTTGAATTTGCTGCGGCTGATGACGGTGTGCAGATAAACAGCTTCAGGTATCTTCACGGCAATGATCCTCAGAGCAAGGCATCCGGAACACATAACGCTTCAATTAAAGTATTGGAAAACGGGCCGCTTCTGGCTACTTTATCGGTTCAAACAGAAGCTGAAGGATGTAATTCGCTTGTCAGGGAAGTAACTCTTGCAGATGGAATGCCGTATGTTGAGATTACTGACATCATCGATAAGAAGGCTGTGACTGAAAAAGAAGGGATCCATATTGGATTCAGTTTTGATATTAAGGATCCTGTCACACATGCTGATATTCCGTGGGGTATTATAGAAACTGACAAGGACCAGTTAGCTGCAGGTAACCGGAACTGGATAACCTTTCAGAGATGGCTTGATATTTCAGGGAAAGGAAAAGGTGTGACATTCTGCTCACTCGACGCTCCCGTTTTTGAGAGCGGAAAGATCTCAGCAAACATTATCGGAGCTGCGACAGCTTCCCCCGAATGGATCAAAAAGCTCCGACCTTCGGCAACAATATGGTCCTGGGCGCTTAATAATCACTGGCATACTAACTTCCCGCTGAGTCAGGAAGGCAGGATTGTTTTCCGTTACAGAATACTCCCGCATCAATATGGTTATGATCCTGCTCTGGCCGATCGTTTCGGACTTGATCAGGCTCAGCCGCTTGTGGTCGCTCCGGTAAAAGCCGGTTTTAATCCGTCAGGTCCGGTTCTCGTGCAACCGAATGACAAACTTGTCGTTACCCTGATAAGGAACAATGTTAAAGGCGATGCTACAATTGTGAGAATACGGTCTCTGGCAGGAACAGATGAATGGACAACCCTGACATGGCCCGGCAGAAAACCTGCAGTTCAGTCTGTTGTATATGACCGGGAAAAGAAAGTTAACCTGGGTGGAGGGGAAGCAATATTGGTCCCGGCCGGTGGCATGGTGACAGTTGAAGTGAAATGGTAGATTTGTTATTCTGGTTTTTGTCCGTATATTAATCCTGATTTTAAAAACTACTCATGAAAACATCTATCCGACAGATTATGAAAGGACTGGCAACAGCTACTCTTGCCTGGTTCATATTATCTACTGCTGGTTTGTCACAGCTCCCCGGAAGCGGAAGAAATGATTATTCCGGCTTCAAAGGTGGGAAGATTTATGTTGTACCTTCATCTCACCAGGATATTGCCTGGATGGATAGTATCGGTAAATGTATCGAATTCAGGGATCAGAAGATGATTACCCCGGTGCTTGCCAGATTAAAAGCAAATCAGAATTTCAAATTTTCAGTTGAGGACGGACTGAGTCTCAGGGAATATCTGCTCCGGCATCCGGATTCCTATAATGAAATACTTAAATATACCAGGGAAGGACGACTTGAATGGGGTGCTACCTATAAACAGCCCTACGAAGCAATGTACTATGGAGAATCTCTTATAAGACAGACATATCTGGGAAGAAAATGGCTCAAAAAGACACTGCCGGGATGTGATTTCAAAGTATACTGGAATGAGGATGTTCCGGGCCGTTCCCTCCAGATGGCGCAGATTCTTTCCAAATCAGGCGTACCCTACATGCAGTTCAGCCGGCATCAGCCTGGTATTTACAGGTGGTATAGCCCCGACGGGAGTTATATTACTTGTTATACACCCGGACAATATGATGAGGTTGGCATACCTGTGAGAGAAGCAGGTACTGATATTAAAAAGCTGACAAAGGCTTTTACAACCATTATGACAGAATGGAATGACTACTACGGGAAGCGGAATATCAAACCTGAATTGCAGTTCCTCTATTCCCATGACTTTGCCACACCTCCCGATTATGATGCCTTTTTCAATGACTGGAATTCAAGGTCGGGCAAACTTGGGAAACCGGTCATTAACTACTCAACAGCAACAGAATGGTTTGATGCAGTAACAAAGGGTGATGCCTCGTTCGACAAAATTGAAGGGGAAAGACCTGATGTCTGGCTGTATATTCATGGTCCATCGCACCAGAGAGCTCTGAAAGCTGAAAGGGAAGGTTCAAGATTACTTACAGAAGCTGAAAAATTCGCTACTTTCGACGCTCTTGAACAGGGATCTTTCGGTAAATATCCGCAGGCTGAACTGACAAAAGCCTGGGAAAATGCAATCTATCCCGACCACGGCTGGGGCGGAAAACACGGAGATATGACAGACCGTACCTTCCGGACCTGCTTCGAAACTGCAAGATCAATTGCCCAGGAGGTGCTTGACAGATCTGTTAATAATATCGCATCGAGGATACATTTCACTAAAGATGCCATTCCTGTGACCGTATTTAATGCTCTCTCGTGGGAACGTACTGATGTAGTGACATTCACGCTGGATGTGGAAGGTAATCCTGAGAACGTTTACAGACTTATCGATTCTGATGGCAAAGAGATTCCGTATCAGCTGGTAACTGACCATAAAATTGCTGGTAACAGGGATGAGGTCATTACATTTCAGTTCGTTGCAGATAAAGTACCCTCTGTTGGCTATAAAACCTATTATCTTGAAACAGGAAAACCTAAGAAATCAGTCAATAATTACAAAAACACTTCTGAAAAATATGAGAATGATTTTTACAGGGTGATATTTGCTGATGGTGGTATCAAATCATTGTATGATAAAGAATTATCCGCTGATCTGCTGAATACGGAGAAGTTTCTGGGAGCAGAGCTTTTTACAATGCAGTCAGTCGGCAACGGTGCCGGGGAGTTTACAGATGTACAGCAACCAACCATGGAAGGATTCGCCAGAATGCATGGGTATGCCCAGCCGTGGTCGCTGATATCAGAAGGACCTCTGAAAGATATTTATGAATTCAGGAAAGAAATTGAGCATGTAACAGTAGTGGAACAGCTTATTTTCTATAAAAGCATTAAAAGGATAGACGTTCACGTTGAATTAAATGGCTTCGACGGTGAAAGGTACAGGGAATTCAGGCTTGCTTTTCCTGTCTCAAAGGCAATGTCGGAAGTTGCATACGAAGTACCGATGGGAGTTGTACGGATCGGCAAAGATGAAATTACAGGAGCGGCAGGTTTCTCGAAAGCCTCACAGATATACGGAACAAAATGTTCAACGGTGCATCCGCGTGAGGTGCAGGATTGGTTCTCTGCCTCCGATGGCAACACAGGAATCACAATAAGTTCAGACGTGGCAGTATTCGACTGGATCGATCCTACCTCTGCCCCCGCTTCTTATGTCATCCTTCAGCCTGTTCTTCTGGCCAGCAGGAAAAGCTGCCACGGAGAGGGCAATTATTATCTCCAGCCTGGCGATCATGAGTTTACGTTTTCCATCTATGCACATAAAGGAGACTGGAAGAACGGGTACCGGTCCGGAACACAAGCCAATCAACCGTTGAGGGCAGTTGTTTGCAGAACAAAAGGAAATGGTAATTTGCCTGAATCCATGAGTTTTGCTGCGGTGGATAACCGGAATCTTGTTCTGAGCACCATCAAGAAATGTGACGATGACGATAATGTTATTATAAGGTGTTACGATATTGAAGGTGTCGAAAGCAAGGCTTCCATTTCTGTTTCATTGCCTTACAGGGAGGCCGAAGCAACCAATATGATTGAGGAAGATGGAAAAAAGATCCCTGGATCAGGAAATACGCTTGATCTCAAAGTAGGACACCATTCAATTGAAACAATAAAACTCCACTTTAAATAAGGAATATTATTTCTGTCTGCAATAATTAATATCTTCCTGCAGGTATCGGTAATAATAATTGCAGATGGAAAGGATCTCAGGATAACTAAACCGGAATAAATGGATAAGCTTAAATCTGAATTACTGAATTACAGAGAGATATTCAGAAGGGAATTGCATACAGACATCCTTCCTTACTGGATGAAATATGGTATTGAAAAAGATGGCCATGGGTTCTATGGTGCCGTTGACATGGATGGCAATCCGGTTCTGTCGGCAAATAAAACCAGCGTTCTTAATGCCAGGATCCTCTGGACTTTTTCTGCGGCTGCAATGCTTGATGGTAATCAGGAATATGCTGCAATTGCCGATAAGGCCTATCATGTCGTAACAGAGGATTTCGAGGATAAACAGTTCGGTGGATATTTTATGGAACTGACCTCTTCCGATAAGGTTGCTAACGATATCAAACACACTTATGCCCAGGCTTTTGTGATTTATGCGCTTTGCAAATATTACGAATTCAGACCTTTGGAGCCGGTAATGGAAAAGATCAGGAATTTCTTCGGTCTGCTGGAAGAAAAGACTAAGGATCATGAAAACCCCGGATACAGGGAATCATTTACACGCGACTGGCATATTTACGGTCAGAACAGGATGGCTGACAATAATGAGCCGAAAACGATGAATACCCATCTTCATGTGCTTGAAGCCTGGGCCGCCCTTTGCAAGGTCTGGAGGACAGAGCGGACTGTCAGCAGGCTGAAAGAAATGATGGAACTGTTTCTCGACAGAATCATCAGGAAAGATGGACATTTCGGTATTTTCTTTGATGACTCGTTCAATGAAGCGGATGCCTCCGCAGGGATATGTTCATTCGGACATGATATTGAAGGATCGTGGTTGTTATGGGAGGCTGCAAAAATTCTGGGAGACAAGTCAGTCCTTGAAAGGATGAAACCTCTTGCTGTTAAAATGGTTGATAATATCGAACGGGTGGCTGTCGACAAGGATGGAGGCCTTTTCCTTGAATCGACCAGGTTCGGAAGCCATGTGAAGACCAATAAGCACTGGTGGCAACAGGCCGAAACGCTTGTGGGGTTCATGAATGCTTATGAACTGACGCACAATGCACGATACTGGGAATCAGTTAAACTTACATGGAATTTTATAGATAAGCATCTTATCGACCATGAAAGAGGAGAGTGGTTTACCAAGCTTAACAGGCTGGGAGTACCATTCCTGATCGAACCACCTGATGACCCTTCACCATATTACAGGAACGACTGGAAGATAGATCCCTGGAAATGTCCATACCATAACGGAAGATCCATGATGGAAATGATGAAAAGAATAGACGGACTTGTATGCCTCTGATCCGGTCTGTTAATATTCAAAACAACTCAACAACTCAACAACTCAACAACTCAACACCTCAACACCTCAACGCCTCAACACCTCAACACCTCAACAACTCAACAACCTCAAACCGATCACCTGATGAACCGAGTCCTTATAAAATGTACTGTAGCCGCTGCCCTTGGCGGTTTATTATTTGGCTATGACACTGTAATTATAAACGGAGCAATGCTCGATCTGGTCAGGTATTTTAACCTGTCGCCGGTTATTCAGGGCTGGACGGTCAGTTCCGCACTTGTTGGTTGTATAATAGGCACTTTACTGATAGGAAAGCCTGGAGATATCTTCGGATCACAGCGCCTTTTACAGCTGCTTGCTGTACTTTTCTTCATTTCTGCAGTTGGATGCGGTCTGGCACCCACGATTCATGTGTTTATCCTTTTCAGGTTCATCGGAGGACTTGCAATTGGCGGAGCATCTGTGGTCTGTCCTGTTTACATATCCGAAATCTCTCCTCCGAAGCACCGCGGACTGCTGGGGGCAACCTTCCAACTTGCAATTGTTTCAGGCATTCTGCTTTCCCTGATATCCAATTATCTGTTGCTCAATATTGGTGAGAATAGCTGGAGATGGATGTTATTCAGCGGGGCGATTCCTGCAGTAGCATTTTTTCTTATGCTCTTCTTCATCAGGAAAAGTCCGAGATGGCTTGTTAAAAAAGGCAGAATTGACGAAGCAAGGAAAAATATTGAGGATCTTTCATCGAATGAGATTGATACGGAACAGACGATAAATGAGATCCGTGAATCTATAAATATTGAGAATGCGGGCAGGAAAGTAAATCTGTTTAAAAAGCCTTACAGGAAAATCGTTTGGATTGGCATTTTCGTTGGGATCATCAGTCAGCTTACAGGGATAGGAGTGGTCTTTTATTATTCAGCGCAGATCTTCAGCATTGCAGGATTTTCTCCGGATACATCAATGCTGCAGAGCGTTATTCTGGGTCTTACCAACCTGATCTTTACTCTTCTCGCTATGGCAGTTATAGACAAGGTTGGCCGGAAAAAGCTTCTTCTTACCGGACAGCTCGGGATGGTGGCAGTTCTTGCTTTATTTGGTTACGGATTGTTGTCTGGCAATATACACGGATACTGGCTGGTGGTGCTGCTGGTCGCCTATATCGCATTCTTTGCAGCTTCAATGGGCGTTGTGATATGGGTCATTCTTTCTGAAATGTTCCCCAATATTATCAGGGCAAGGGGAGCTTCCCTCGGCTCTTTTGCGAACTGGGGGGTAAGCGCCTCACTAAATTTCCTCTTTCCTCAGGTAGTAGCCTTGTTCGGTACTACCCTCGCACAACAGCAGAAAGGCATGAGCCTTGCATTTATATTTCTCGCCATAGTAACCCTGATAGGTTTCTTCTACATTAAAAGGAATATTATTGAGACCAAGGGAAAGACCCTTGAGCAGATAGAGAAGGAAGTGCTATGCTGAGAGCAGTTTTAAGGATTCTGTTTAAATATATGGCATGACTAACCGCGAAAGATTGCTTACAATTCTTTCAGGTGGACAACCTGATCAGGTGCCATGGTTCGGAGATCTTGACTACTGGGCAAATTCTCTTATCCGGCGGGGTTTGAAACCAAAAGATTTTATATTGTCGGATGATTATCTCAGCTGGCATCACGATCTGGGCGTTGGATTTTATCTTCAGGGTTATTTTCCTTACAGGCAGATCATTGAAGGATGCGATATCCGCGACTGGCATGAAGGGAACAGGCATTATAAGCAGATTAATACTCCGGCCGGACATGTGAGGGAATGCTGGGAGTATATTCCTACCTCATTTTCAGAGGGTCCGGTAGAGCACTTTCTTAAGTCAGAAAGTGATATCCCTGTGCTTAAGTATATCTATGAAAATACACGTTTCGAGCCCGATTATGATATTGCAAACCTGAGAAAAAGGCAGGTAGGTGATGAGGGGGTTGTTCTGTGCTATCTTCCCAAAAGCCCTTTCATGCATCTCATGGCCCTTGAAGCAGGTGTTGAGGCAGTCACGATGGCGGCTCTTACAACGCCGGATGAATTCAGGGATCTTCTGGACATAATGAAAAAAGCTTTTGATCAGGCTGCCGGTATCTCAGTCGAAAGTCCGGCAGACGTGCTTATGATACCCGAAAACCTTTCATCTGAAATGGTTGGTCCTGAACTGTTTGAACTTTATATGAAAGACTATCAGAAGGAATGGACCTCAAAAATAAGAGAGGCGGGAAAATATTCATTTATTCATATTGACGGAACTCTTCGCGGATTGCTTGAGCATGAGTCAAAAGTCGGATTCAGTGTTCTTGAAGCTCTTACGCCTTACCCTGTGGGAGATGCGATGTTTGAAGACCTGGAAGCTCTCGCAGGGGAGACTGACAGTATACTCTGGGGTGGTATACCCGGATCATATTTTACTGATTGTGTTGATGATGATGAGTTTGAGAGGCATGTGAAATACCTTCTCGGAATCATGAAAGGGAACCCGAGGTTTGTCCTGGGAGTGGCCGATCAGGTCCCGCCCGACGGACTGGAAAGGAGGGTTAAGCGTGTTTCTGAACTTGTTGAGGAATATGGAAGGTACTGATTCCTGTATCTCAGAAACATTCTTTTTAAAGACAAGATTTGATTATTATTTATACTTACACATATTATCATGAACGGATACGAAAGAATAACATCGGCGTTAAAGGGTGAAAGACCGGACAATGTGCCTGTTATGCTCCATAATTTTATGATGGCTGCAAGGGAGCAAAATATTACCATGGAACAATATCGCAACGATCCCGCCCTTATTGCAGAATGCTTTATTGCCTCAATTGAAAAATACCATTATGACGGCGTTCTGGTGGATCTTGATACTGTTACACTTGCCGGAGCGGTAGGGGTTAAGGTCGACTTCCCTCCAAACGACCCTGCCAGATCGCATGATGGGAATATTGCAGATCTTAATGATGTTTTTGATCTCAGACCCGTTAATATCGGAAATTACAAGTATATCCAGATCTGGCTTGAAGCAGTCAGGAGACTCGTTGACCATTTCGGTAATGAGATCTATATCCGCGGAAACTGTGATCAGGCCCCGTTTTCTCTTGCAAGCATGATGAGAGGAGCCCAGACATGGATGCTTGACCTGATGATGGGCACGGATGAGCAGCTTACCTGTCTCCTTGAATATTGTCTCGATGCCTGTGTCCAGTTTATCAGGCTTATGTCACAAACTGGCTGCCACATGGTCTCAAATGGCGACAGTCCTGCCGGACCCGAGATGATCTCCTCAGACATGTACTCCCGATTTGCACTGCCTTATGAGAAGAAACTGATTGATGCTGCACATGCCTGCGGAATGCAATATGCCCTTCATATCTGCGGAAACACGGATGTTATTCTTGATCAGATGGCAACCACAGGAGCTGATGCAATTGAACTGGACTACAAAACTGACATCGGTAAGATTTATAATACCTTCCATGACAAAACAACCTTTATAGGGAATATTGATCCCAGTGGTGTGATAGCTCTTGGAACAAAAGAGGATGTGAGAATTAAAACACTTGAGCTGCTTGAAGCATATAAAGGTTCACCGAGGTTCATACTGAACGCCGGATGTGCAATTCCTCCCACTACTCCGTCAGAAAACATTGCCACATTGATTTCTACGGCCAGGAATTTCAGATAACCGCATTTTTAGTTAACGATCATGCATATGAAAATCATAAAATTCGCTTTACTCTTCATCCTGCCTTTTTCGCTTAATGCTCAGCAGTTTCAGGATGCAAAATACACAGTACCGGTTTCTCCTTGGAAAGAGTCCTTTGGCAACCATAGGGCAGTTCTCAATGTACCGGAATCCTCAGGTATGGTTTATCTTGACATCTGCTGGAGAAGACATGACAATAAACCGGAGGATAAACGCCTGCTGATCGTAAACTCCCAAACCGGAGATACTATAAGGAATATTTTCAGGTTCGAAGTAAATAATGAGCGATGCAGGATAGCCTTCGGACCAGTAGGCAAACCGGGGATCTATTATTTCTATTATCTCCCTTTTGAAGTTCAGGAAAACTGGGGAGGGTATGATAAGGATTACCTAAAGCATGAGAATGAGCCTTCGGCAGAATGGGTGAAGGCAACTAAACCTGAGGCAGCTGTTAATTCAAAAAAGGCCTTGACAGCCAGACTGCTTGAATTCCAGTCAAGAACTGCTTTTGATTCATTTTACCCGATGGAGATTATCCCTCTCGCTTCCGAGAAAAAGATATTACTGCAGAAATATCCTGATGACTGGCTCATCTTTCCTGAAGACAGGGCATACCCCGTAAGAATGAGGGATGAGATACCGTTAAAATGGATAAAAAGCGGACCGGCAGTCAGTTTCAGCGGAGAAGCGTGCCGGAATGAATACTATGCTTTCCAGCTGGCAGTTTATGCTGTAAAGAAGAAAGTTGAAAATATCACTGTTACATTTACACCACTTAAAGGTTCAGGGTACACCATTCCTGTGTCAGCTCTGACCTGTTTTAATACCGGAGGGACCGGACCATACGGACAACCTTTTACAAAGAGAGTTGATATTGAAAAAGGAACTGTTCAACCTCTCTGGCTCGGAATTGATCTGCCTGCAGATATTCCTCCGGGAGTTTACAGCGGGAACGCTATTGTCAGTTCTGGCAATTCAGGTTCCAGATCGATCGGCATAAGCATCAGAGTGAATGATAAGGTCCTCGCGGACCGGGGAGATAGTGAGACCTGGCGCCATTCAAGACTCAGGTGGCTGAATTCCACTCTTGGTATTGACGATAAACCGGTTAAGCTTTATACTCCTATAGAATTCCTCGGGAACAGTACGTACAGGCTGACTGATAAAACTCTGAAAATTGGAGAGAAAGGGTTGCCTTCCTCGGTTAAAATTAATGATATTGAGATCCTTGATGGCGAGATGTTATTTAAGGTAGAGACCCGCGCTGGTATTGAATCATTCACGCCACCTGAAGATATAAGGCTTCTGAAAAATGAACCTGGAAATGCTACAGGGGCATGGCGGTCACATTCCCCCGGTTTTACTCTGGAAGGCATAGGAGTTGTGGAGTCTGATGGCTACATCAATTATAAAGTACGTCTTAAAGCAATTAAGGAAATATCAGTAAGCGACATAAGGCTTGAACTGCCTTTTAGAACCGATGCTGCACAATATATGATCGGTATGGGCCTTCCCGGAACGACAGTACCGGACTCCCATCAGGCAAAATGGAGAGGACCCTACGACAGTTTCTGGATAGGCGGCGCTTATGCAGGACTGTGGTGCGAACTCCGGGGCGCGGATTATTGCGGCCCGCTGCTGAACCTTTATCATCCTGCCCCTCCTGTATCATGGTGTAATAATGATAAAGGCGGATTTCGTATTGTCAAAGGGAAGAGCAATACAACAGCTGTCATTTACAGTGGCGAAAGAACTTTCAGTGCCGGCGATTCAATCGATTTTGAATGGTCCTTTCTTATTACTCCCGTTAAAAAGCTAAACAGCGCCAGTCAGTTCACCGACAGGTATTATCACAACGGTGAAAATCCTTTGCCTTCAGATTCAGATCTTTCATGCGGAGTCCGGATTGTAAATCTCCATCATGCAAATAATTACAATCCACATATCAATTACCCGTTCATTGCCGTCGATTCGATGAAGTGGTTTGTTAACAGGATGCATGCCAAAGGGCAGAAGGTAAAGATCTATTATACTATCCGCGAATTAACCAATTATGCTACAGAAATATGGGCTCTTCGCAGTCTCGGCAATGAGATCCTTGGGGATGGCGACGGCGGTGGTTTTACATGGCTGAGAGAGCACTTTATAACGGGTTACAGACCGCAATGGTATCAGCATTTTTCAGACAAGAGCAGCGATGCCTCGATTGTTAGTGCACCAGGCGACTCAAGGTGGTATAATTATTATATCGAGGGTCTTGCCTGGCTGGTTAGGAATGTAGACATCGATGGACTATATCTTGATGATGTGACCTACGACAGGAGAACTGTAAAAAGGATACGTAAAGTCCTTGACAATACAAAACCGGGCTGCCTTCTCGATCTTCATTCAAATACCGGTTTTTCAAAAGGTCCGGCAAATCAATATGCCGAATATTTCCCGTATATCGATAAAATATGGTTCGGAGAGAGTTTTCAGTATGATCAGATGTCGCCAGCGAACTGGCTGGTAGAGACTTCCGGCATTCCGTTCGGACTGATGGGCGATATGCTACAGGGAGGAGGAAACAGATGGCTCGGCATGGTTTATGGGATGACAGTCAGGCATCCGTGGCTCACGGAGGGTGTGACCTGTGACCCCAGACCTGTCTGGGAAATCTGGGACCGCTTCGGGATTGCTTCTTCAGTGATGAAAGGATATTGGGATGAAGATAGCCCGGTAAAAACTACTGAAAAGGATATTCTCGCAACTGCTTATGTCAGAGAGAAGGAGGTGCTGGTAGCTGTGGGAAGCTGGTCAGAAACGACGGCATCATTCCGGCTGCTGGTCGACTGGAAGGCAATAGGGCTTGATCACTCAAAATCAGAGATACTGGCGCCGTTTATTAAAGACTTCCAGGAAATGAAAGTTTTTAAACCTGATGAATCCATTCCCGTCGACTCAAAGAGAGGATGGTTGTTACTGATTCATGAAAAGACAAAATAGCAGGACTGGTCCGATCTGTTGTGATATAATAATAAACCTAAGAATACAACCCAGATGAGAAATTTCAGGATTCTATTGATCGCACTTTTCCTGGTAGCTGTGCTGGCCGGGATAACAAGACACTGGCTTAATGGAAGAACCAGCGAATTTTCCTTTGGGAAATCGGAGTCTTTATCGAGAATAATTTCAGCAAATAAGGAAAAGGAAATTCCGATATACTGGAAAGATGTAAACACCTCACCTGATACCTGGCACTTTAAAAAGGATATATTGATCTGCTCAGGAAAACCTATTGGTGTGATGAGATCAGAGAAACAATATGAAAACTTCATAATGCACATTGAGTGGAAACATATTGAACCAGGAGGTAACTCCGGTGTATTTGTCTGGAGTAATGCTGATCCTTCCCCATCCACAAGGTTGCCTGACGGAGTTGAGGTTCAGATGCTGGAACTTGACTGGGTCAATCTTAATCTTGTTGACGGCCAGAGGCCACCGGATGCCTATGTTCATGGAGAGCTGTTCGGCGTGGGAGGTGTTGTAACAGTCCCAGATAATCCACGCGGAACAAGAAGTAAGTCGCTGGAAAACAGATGTAAAGGTCGAGGTCAGTGGAACACTTATGATGCAATTTGTGTGGATGGGGTTATCAAACTTTCTGTAAATGGGAAGTTTGTGAATGGGATATCCGGATCGACACATAAGAAAGGATATATTTGCCTCGAATCGGAAGGGGCAGAAATTCATTTCAGGAACCTTCGGATCATTGAGCTTCCTTCAGGTATTACATCACCCGATCAGGTTGCTCCCCTTATCGAAAAATAAACTCTTGGATCATATTTGACTGTATGGCAGAATTATTCACAACGGTGGAACCGGTAGCTAAAAGAAGATGGTTTCTTGTGCTGATGACAGCGGTACTTCTTTCAGGATGTTCAGAACGAAATCAGGTACCGACCCCACTGGGACTGAATCCGGATAATCCGCATTATTTCATTTTCAGGGGTAAACCGGCTGTGCTAATCGGTTCGACTGAGCATTACGGCGCAGTGATGAACCTTGATTTTGACTATACTATATATCTGAATGAGCTCTCTGCAAATGGGATGAACATCACGAGAACATTTTCCGGGGCTTACGTTGAGCCTCCCGGAGCCTTTGGTATAAAGGAGAACACTCTTGCCCCGGCAGAAGGACGATATATTTGTCCATGGGCCAGAAGTAAAAAACCTGGTTATCAGGGAGGAGGAAATAAATTTGATCTTTCTGAGTGGGATGAAGCCTATTTTAAAAGGCTCAGGGACTTTGTTACGGAAGCAGGCAAGAGGGATATTGTTGTTGAGTTCGATTTGTTTTCAAATTATTATGACACTCTTCAGTGGAAACTTTCACCTCTGAACAGCATCAATAATATAAACCTCGTCGGTGATTTCAAGGATCAGAAGGAGGCGCTTTCCCTCAAACATCCGGATCTCCTGAGAGTACAGGAGGAGATGGTGAGAAAATTAGTTCATGAACTGAAGGATTTTGATAATCTTTATTATGAAGTTTGCAATGAACCCTATTTCGGTGATACTATATCTCTGAGGCAATGGGAGGAGCATATGACCTCTGTGGTTTCCGGGGCTGAGAAGGATTTCAGGTTCAGACATCTCATTTCAAATAATGTTTCGAACGGGCACGGGTTGCTTGCTGAACCGAGGAAGGCAGTGTCAGTCTATAATTTTCATTATGCTCATCCGCCTGTGACTGTTGATATGAATTACAATCTTGGTGGTGTAATCGGAGATAATGAGACCGGATTTGACGGTATTTCAGATTCAAAATACAGGAGTGAGGCATGGAATTTTATCCTTGCAGGCGGAGGCCTGTTTAATAATCTCGATTACTCCTTTACCATTGGTGCAGAGGATGGTACAGCTCCTGTTGTAACAGGTCAGCCCGGAGGCGGAGGCAGGAACCTCAGGAAACAATTCAGAATACTTGCAGATTTTATTAATTCTGCCGGTTTTATTTCGTTGAAACCGGTGGAAGACGGGAAGATACTGGCCGGCGATAATTCAAATACAACTGTCAGGGCACTGCAAGGGAGCGCCGGCATGATCGCAATGTATATTCACAGGAATGATTCGCTTAATAAACCTGCCACTCTCAGGTTGGAACTTCCGGAAGGCACTTACATGCTTGAATGGACAGATACAAGATCAGGAGATAAGACAACAGGTTCATTTAAAAATCATAAGGGAGGAAATGCTGAAATTGACACTCCTCCCTTTATTGAAGATATTGCTCTGAAGATCGGAAGGGCTCGTTGATAATGAAGCATCCGGTCTGCAGAAGATATTTATGATTTCACGATCCTCATTACCCTGCTGACTGCATCATCGACCTGTTCTTTGCTTTCGAGACCCAATGTCATGCAGTGGACATTTCCGCTTTTAATTACATAGTTAAGTGATTTTTCACGATCGTCATCACCTGTCAGTTCGCCCATTCCAAAGACCTTCATGCCAATGACCCCTTTACCGTTCTTTTTAGCCGTTTCCAGGACTTTCATTATCTGATCGGGTGTGCCGTCCATTTTTGGTCCTTTATAATTTATCCTGGCAAGCAGTACATCTACCCATGGGTTATTGGCAGCTTCGATCATAGCATCGAGGTTGTGGCACGATATTCCAACTTTTCTTACGATCCCTTTCTCTTTGGCTTTTGACAGACCGTCCATGAAACTACGGTACTCGGTCGACCAGTTGCCATTCATCATGCAGTGCAGCAGAAAGATGTCGAAGTAATCGGTTCCCACCTCTTTTCTGAACCTGTCAAGACTCGTCTGAAAAGGCTCAACCTTATACCAACCTTCCTGATCATATACCATCACTTTGGTAAGGATAGTGACTTTATCCCTGGGAATAACCTTCAGAGCTTCTCTTACATATTCATGAGAACCGTACATGTCAGCTGTATCGAAGAATTTAATTCCCCTGTCATAGGCATGCTGGGCGAGTTCCACAAATTTTTTCGTGCCTAACCTGGTCTGGTTGGATTCATTTTTCCAGCCGCCCGATCCGGTGCCAAGAGCTACCCTTGGTACCATAAGACCGGTATTGCCGAGTTTGACTTTATCGATGATATCATCAGCCGGAGCGTAATCGAAACTTTTAAATCCTGCCGATATTGCGGCAAGTCCAGCCAGACCTGCAGCGCCGGTCTGGATGAACATACGTCGGTTTGTCTTTTTCATAATGAACTATTTTTGATCTTATTCTTTGTATAATGATTATTATGGTTCAGTCGCCTTGTTACCCATAAATACTTCTTAAAGATAGTTTTTATCAGTATTGACACTCTCAGGCAGGGCAAGTTTTCCTGCCAGCAAAACCGACAAGGTCATGCTTTTTTCCTCTGCCACTCCCTTCCATGCTATTTCAAAAGCAGTCCCGTTACCGGCTGATGTTCTCACGAAAGGGAGTCCCGCAGTAATACTGACACCACCTGATAATCCGAGAAGTTTTACTGGTATCTGACCCTGATCGTGATACATTGCAACAACGATATCGTATTTTTTCCTTACAGCCTGTATGAAAACCTTATCCGGAGGCAATGGTCCCTCGGCATCAATTCCCATCTTTCTCATTTTTTCAACTGCAGGAAGAATGAATCTTTTCTCCTCATTCCCAAATTGTCCGCTTTCTCCTGCATGAGGATTGATCCCTGCAACTGCTATTCTGGGCCTTTTCCCGGTGAGCTTTGTGATTGCAGTATCGGCAAGTCCTATAACTCTCTCGATCCTTTCCTGTTTAAGCCTGGAAATAGCTTCTATTATTGGTATATGAGTTGAGACATATATCACGCTTAGTTTTTTGTCATATTGCAGGGTAGCGAAATCCCTGGTTCCACTCATGCCTGCAAAAATTTCAGTATGCCCCGGATAATAGTGTCCTGCAAGGTGCAGCGCTTCCTTGCTGAGAGGCGCCGTTGCTATTGCATCGATCTCTCTGTTACGGATAAGTCCGACAGCTTGTTTGACATAAAGGAAAGAAGCTTCTCCGGAAGTGGCGTTAACCATTCCGGGTTGAAATTCATCTTTTTTTATACTTGTGATGTCGAGAACATTCATCGTGTCAGGTGTAAACAGACATTCTCCCGGCGTTTCAACTTTGTTCAGGCCAAAGGATTTTATACCCAGCATAGTTTTTGCCATCTTCATTATCCCCAAATCTCCTACGACCACTATCTTCCTGCGACTGACCTGCTTGTTGGTGAAGCTTTTCAGTATCATTTCAGGGCCGATGCCGGAGGGATCGCCCATTGTAACAGCTATCACAGGGCCTTTCCAGTTAGATTTTCTTTCATCCATTTTTCAGAAAATTAAGGATCCTGAATATTGCATCCTCAGCGCCAAAACCGCCAGCCTTGGATACTATAATTCTGTCTTTCAGTCCCGGATCAACAAATCTTCCATATGGAATTCCATGCATAATCTCATTTTCAAGGATAACACCTGAAGAGCCCAGATAGTTCGAGGATTTCATTGCAGTATCGCCTCCTGTGAGAAGGGCTCCACTGATATTCATCTCACGGATCACAGTTGCTGCTATATTACCCAGAAAGTCAGCTATCATTTCAGCAACCTGAACACTGCTGAGGCTGAACCTCTCACCGGCTTCAAAACTTCTTTTTACCGAATCTTTATCAGGCGCACTTCTGACGATAATGTCAGTACCTTGTCTGACTGCCTTTTCCACCAGATCAAGTACCTTCTTCCTTTCCTGCTGGCCGGATCCTGAAAGAATTTTCACCACATCTATATCTATTACCAGAGCCTTCAGGTAGCGGGCTGCAAATCCGATCTGCGTTCTTGTTACCTCGTTGGCGCTGCCGGCGATCACGATTCCGCTCTTGTTCATTATGGGAAAGGACAGATAATTTACCAGATGCCCGGCAAGTCCTGAACAACCTGCAAACAGAACTTTATCGCCCATCAGAGTTGTCACTGATGCAATCAACTCCAGGTCCTTTTCATCTGCAGCGTCGAAAATAATTATACTTACACCTGTTTTAACGTGATGTTGTATCTTTTCAGTAAGTACTTGTTTACCTGCGACTATATGATCGTGTATAATAACAGCTGTTTTCCTGGTGGTCTGCCTGGCAATTATCTTCGGAATGAGCGATTCCCTGACAGGATTTCTCGGATCCTTCGCCATGTCCGTGTCTTCAAGGAGGATGCCGTTCAGATACACTTTTCCGAACAAGGTGGTTCTGCCATATTGAGGAAGGGCAGGGGCAAGAAATGCAGTTTCTATACCGAATGAATCCATCATGGCAGATAATTCAGCTCCTATGTTTCCTCTCATTGTTGAATCAAGCTTCTTGTAGAAATACCTGATGTTTTTTTCTGCGAGTCTTTGTCCTATTCTGTAGACTTTTCCGTATGCGGTATCGGTGTCATCCAGCCTGCTGTCGGTATTTACCACGAGGACATCGCAGTTGTTTACTGCAACATCCATATCCCCTTCGGAAGAAACCATAAGGGTCCTTCGGTGGTTTTTCCCAAACTGCACCCCAGTGTCACATGCGCCGGTAAAATCATCTGCCACTACAACCATCCTTATGGCGAGGGTATCATTTGGATTATTTCCAGTCTCCATTTTATACCGGGTATTAGTTATTCATTTAGTGATCCAGTCCATCGCATTCAGGAATGTCATCAGGTTTTGCTGTCTAATATAATATTAAAGCTTGCTATGAAAAATCGCAGAGTGTCCGAAAATATATTTTTCCCGCGGATATCCGGATTTTCAGCTCCGCCTGTCAGTCTACTGACCTCTTATGCTGTTGTAAAGGTAAAGATAAATTATTCAGGATGCTCTGTCAAAGATGAGACAGGCTGTCTGTGGATCATAAATCCGGATTGAATGAATGATCAGGATCAGGCTTCAAGAAGTCTGGCTATGTCGAATTTTTTCATTTTCAGGAAAGCTGCTGTTACCCTTTGTGATTTGTATGGGATGTTCAGCAGGGTTTGAAGGACCGAAGGTATTACCTGCCACGACAGCCCGAATTTGTCTTTCAGCCATCCGCATTGACTCTCCTCACCTCCTTCTGTAAGACGTTCCCAGAAATAATCTATCTCTTCCTGAGTGTCACAGAAGATCTGGAAAGACACAGATTCATTGAATCTGAAAACGGGTCCTCCGTTCAATGCAACAAAAGATTGACCGTTTAAGGTAAAGCTGACTGTCATCACAGTACCTTCCTTCTGTCCATGTATCTCAAAGCCTTCCTTTCCATATCTGCTAATGTTATCTATGCTGGAATTCCTGAAGACCGATGTGTAGAAATTGGCCGCCTCTTCGGCCTGGTTGTCAAACCAGAGGCAGGTTGTTATTAGATCTTTCATCCCTGGAGGTGTTAGTTACTCTGCAGATTCAGCAAATCTTCTGAAATTATCAAGAATTGATTGCCAGCCGCTCCGTTGCTGGTCGATTGAATGTATGCTTTCAGCCTCAAATGACTCTATGATATCTGTTCTCTTCCCGTCGGATGAGGAGAATGCAATCTGTACTTTTCTCCCGTCATCCATGGTGTAGTCTATTTGTCTGAGATCCACCACATGATCATAAGTACCTTCGAAGTCGAAGCCTCCGCTTCCGTCCCTTGCCTCCATCCGGTAACTGAATCTGCCGTTTTTTCTGAGATCGTTGGAAGCTTTTGGCGTATGCCAGTCGTCAGAAGCATTATTCCAATGAATAATACTTTCAGGCGATGTCCAGTGTTTCCAAACTGTTTCAGGAGAGGCTTTCACCGATGTCTGGACAGTAATGATCGTATTTTCATTTTTTGTCATGTCATGAATAATTACTTTGCGTTGCAGGTAACCATCCACCTTACTCCGAATTTGTCCGTTACGGCTCCATAATAGCCTCCCCAGATCATTTCCTGCAGCTCCGATTCAATATTTCCTTCGTGGGACAAGGCAGTGAAAATTTTTCTGGTCTCTTCCCTTGTGTCAGGTTCAAGATTGATGTACTGATTATTGCCGAATGTCAGACTGAATCCCATCGATTCGGGTGCATCCGTTCCCATCAGCAAATGACCTCCCAGGATAGGCAGCTCAACATGCATCACCAGGTTCTTGTCATCATCAGAAAGTTCAGGCATATTTCCTGCAGGAGTCGCGTCACCCATACGTGAAATATCACCGGTAAACTCACCGCCGAATACTGACCTGTAAAATTCAAATACCTGTTCGGTATTTCTTCCGAAATTTAAATAGGTACTTACCCTGGCCATAGATACAGCATTTATGTTTAATGCTATAACAGTCAGGGTATAAAAAAGTTTAATAAATGGGAATTGTTACCATTCAGTCAACCAAAACTTTCCTCTTATCGTACTCTTTCTGTAGTTGTTTCCGGTATCTGATTCTTCCGTGCGATGGAAGGAAGACTGAGCATCCGGTATCCAGAAGTATTTTCCAGCTTCTGACCAGAAGAGCGGCATCGGCTGCATAGGGTGGAAAGACTTTATTTCTGACTATACCGAATATTGTGTCTGCCGCAATTACAATTTCCTCATCAGCAATTACGCTGACCGATCCAGGACTGTGACCTGGAGTATGTATTATTCTGACATTAAGGCTGATATTGCTGAAGCTGTAGTCATCATCAATCAGTATATCCGGCTGGCAGGGGATGCTCCTCAGCCTGTTGATCAGTAAAGGAGCCAGATTTGTTACTATGAACCGTGTGAAAAAATTCGTGCCTTCAGGCCTGCTCATTTCTCCGGTGAGAAGGTTTTGTTCCTCACTCCTGTGAATAATTACCTTACATCCGAATTTCTCTTTAATTTTTGAAGCGTTATCCGAATGATCAAAATGGGAATGTGTCAGTATGAGAAAATCAAGGTGTTTAATTGCATGATTTTCAAATGCAGAATTGAGTGCTTTCCACCTGTAGGCAGGGCTGGTGTCTATGAGGATATTTTTCTCTCCGTCAGTCAGCAGAAATACATTGCTCCGTCCTGTCAGTATCCGGATTATCCTCAGTCCGTTTTTTGTCCTTAGAGACAGTGTCACTTTGTTTCTTCAATTAACACCTCCGCACGGTATCCTGATGGGTCAATTATTTGTTCCAAAGCCGGATATGGTAAGAGATTTTTCAGTGTGAATTTATACCCGCATGCAGTGGTATCTCTGGGAAGTAGCGTGGTATGCAGTGTGAATTCAATATCTCCGGTGCTGCATCCTGAAAAGCTGAATTTTACAGCTGCATCTCCTGCCCAGATACAATATGCACCGGCAGGACATCTTGAGTCGCTGAATATTGATTCAACACAAAGATATTTTGAAGTGCCGGTCTCACCCGCACATTGCTGAACAGGGATGACCACCGAATTGTTAACGACAAACGGTACTGTGACCTTCATATTATTATATGTTTCAATGTTCACGTTCTTTTCACATGAGAACACGATAGTCAATAATAAACAGATGCAGGTTATATTTTTCATGACCGGAGAGGGATTATTTCATTCAATGTTATAACAAAATGTGTTCCAATACAAAGTAAATAATTTACCGGAAACTATTTCTAAGGTTCATATATCATTTTCTTTGTCATACCACCATCGATTATGATATCGACGCCATTAATGAAATCATTCCCCTGATCCGTAAGGTACAGGCATGCTTTAGCTATGTCGGATGGAACCCCGACACGCCCCGATAGATGCTGTTTATGATCTGTTTCTTTGAGAAGGCTATAGTCTCCGGTTTCGATCCAGCCCGGGCTGATGCAGTTTACCTGAATGTGATCGCCGGCGAAGGATGCAGCAAGTGCATGTGTGAGGGCAATAATACCTCCTTTTGTTGCTGCGTAGGCTTCCGAAGAGGGTTCCGACATGAATGCACGGGTTGAGGAGATATTCACAATTGAACCGCCTCCGTTAATTTTCATAAGCCTGGCAGCAGCCCTCGAGCACAGGAATGTACTTCTGAGATTGGTGTTGATGACTTGGTCCCATTCTTCCACTGACAGATCGTATGGCGACTTCCAAACTGAAATCCCGGTATTGTTTACCAGGATATCAACCTTTCCGAATTTCTCTCCAATTATTTTGAACATTTTGGAAATACTTTCCGGATCACTCACATCGGTCTGAATGAATTCCGCTTTACCACCCTGGGAGCTGATACGGGCAGCCGTTTCTTTTCCTGCGCCGGTGTTGACTTCTGCAATTATGGTAATGGCTCCTGAACGGGCATACTCCAGTGCAATTTCTCTTCCGATTCCTTTTCCTGATCCGGTTATTACCGCAATTTTGTCTTTAAATTTCATTCCTCTGAATATAATTATTAGATCTCTTTCATCCGGTTTGATCGTGCATCGATAATTTTCCCGCAGGTAACACTAATATGGTTTGCCGTTGATGCCAGCTAACTGTACAGACTTTTACCGCATTTGAGGCAGTTCTCCCGGTGCACGCAGGTGAGAGCGCCGCAGGAAGGGCATGTCCATCTACTGACTTCACCTGCCAGAAAAACTTCCATTCCCTCTTTCCTGATAATTTCCAGGTTACTGATAAGGCTTGTGTGGTATTTTGTGCTGTATCTTTTGTCAATATGTTTCATTCTTGCACAGGGAAAGACCGGACATGATGAACATAGCCCGGATTCGGTCTCCCTGAGATGCTCACAGTTTTTAATTTTACAATTTACCCTTGCTTTTCCTGCCTCAGGGTCAATATGTCTGCATCCGTTACATCTGTTTTTTGATCTGATATAGCCGTGACACGTTCTGCAGTTGATCCCGCACGGTGCAATCAGGTCCTCAGAAAAGGGGTTTTTGCTCTCCATCGTTATGACTGTTAACCTTGACATTGAAAATCACTTCGAAACTTTCTGGATATTTCGTATTGTTTCTGTTTTCAATAGTCAATATTATGCTTAAAAAAGTCCATGAATCTTTAAAGGATAAAAGGGAGTTCCTAAACAGAATTTAATTTAAGCCATTGAAAGATAATATTTATTTTTGACCTGCTGATCTTTTTAACTGAACCGGCAGTGTCACGCTTTGTTATTTTCTAAGCATGGAACATACAAAGGAATATATGGCTGAGGAAACAGGTGGCGGAAGCAAAATGAATGTTGCTTTTGTGACCGGCATATCACTTAATTTTCTTTTTGTTATAGTAGAGGTGGTGGCAGGCCTTTATATAAATTCACTCTCGCTACTTTCTGATGCCGGGCATAATTTTGTGGATGTCATATCTCTGGCCTTGTCGATGGTGGCATTCAGGCTGATGAAGGTCCGTCCGAATGATCGCTATACCTATGGTTACCGGAAAACATCCATTCTGGCTGCCCTGATAAATACGATGTTTCTCCTTCTGTCGATAGGAGCGATTCTGATCGAAGCACTTAAGCGCCTTTTCGCGCAGGAACCCACTTCGGGATCGACAATAGCCATTGTTGCTGCGTTTGGGATTGTCATCAATGGAATCACGGCATTGATGTTTCTTCGTGATATGGAAAAGGATATGAACATAAGAAGCGCATATCTTCACCTTATGAGTGATGCGCTCCTGTCGGCCGGCATCGTTGCAGGCGGTATAATAATCCGCTATACATCATGGTATTGGGTCGATAGCGTTTTCAGTATTTCGGTCTCCATAATTATCCTTTTCAGTATCTGGAAGTTGCTGAGGACAAGTCTTCGTCTTTCTCTTGACGGAGTCCCCGGGGATATTAATCTTGAAGATATCAGATCATTGGCGCTCAGAACAGAAGGGATTAAAAGCATCCACCATATTCATGTCTGGGCAATCAGCACGACCGAAAATGCTCTGACAGCTCATATAGTGATTGCTCCAGATAAAGACTGCAGGGAAGAGCAGAAAATTAAAAACAATTTTAAATTTGCGCTTGAAAAGAAGAACATCCGGCATGTGACACTCGAGACAGAAATTGAGAATGACGGTTGCGGATACAATAACTGCCAGATCAACCTGCCGGAAGGTGACATATAATCTTAATATTCAGTATTAAAATTTCCAATTTTATATTTTTCAAAAGTGAAAAAATCTCTTTACCCTCTTTTTCTGATTTTGTATTGTTCGATTCTTCAGGGTCAGGAACCGGATAGAGTTATCCGTGGCATTTTTGATGACGCTCTTACAGACAGGACAGCTTATGGGAATCTTGAATATCTCTGCAAAAAAACCGCGGGCAGACTCGACGGTTCGCCAGCATCGTATAAAGCGGTTGAATTTACCAGGGATGCCCTTAAAAAGGCCGGTGCAGACACAGTATGGTTGCAGGAGGTGACTGTTCCTCATTGGGTAAGAGGCACTGAGCGTTGCACCGTCGTTTCTTCCTCCAAAGGGAAAAAGGACCTTAAAGTGGCTGCTCTTGGTCTTTCTTCAGGAACAGATGCTGCCGGGATCGAAGCCAAAGTGATCGAAGTGCATAACTTTGATGAACTGAAGACTCTTGGTAAGGACAAAATAGAAGGAAAAATTGTTTTCTTCAACAGACCTGTGAATAACAAGCTCATTAACTCATTTGAAGGATATGGCAGTGCAGTGGATCAACGGGTTTCAGGTGCATCGGAAGCGTCCGCGTATGGAGCCAGCGCTGTTATTGTAAGATCAGTCACGCAGTTTACAGATGATTACCCGCATACGGGGGTTCTTCATTACAGGGATGGAGTGAAGAAGATCCCGGCTGTTGCTGTATCAACAATTGGCGCTGATCTGCTGAGCGACTGGCTTAAAAATGATCCTGCCCTGAGAGTAAGACTCGTTTCCACCTGCAAAACTTTACAGGACACCCTATCTTATAATGTGATAGGTGAATTGCGAGGTACCGCTGAAACTGCTGAATATATTACCGTAGGAGGACATCTCGATGCATGGGACATTTGCGAAGGGGCGCACGATGATGGCGGCGGTTGTGTTCAGGCGATCGAAACAATAAGGCTCCTACGGAATTCAGGAGTTAAGCTTAAAAGATCGGTTAGGGCGGTTATGTTCATGAATGAAGAGATGTCTTCAACCGGTGGCCGGGCATATGCTGCAGAAGCCTCAAAGATTGGTGAGAAACATTATGCAGCCATAGAATCAGACAGAGGTGTGATGAGCCCTCGCGGCTTCACCTTCGATGCAGATTCATCCCGTCTTGAAAAACTGCAATCTCTGTCCCGCTATTTTGCACCTTTTGACATCCGTGATTTTGACAGGGGAGGAGGAGGTTCCGATATTGGTCCCCTCAAGGCACTCGGAGCTCTTCAGATCGGTTATATCCCTGATGTTCAGCGGTATTTTGCTTATCATCATTCCGCCAACGATACCTTTGAGGAGGTCAATATAAGGGAACTCCAGATGGGAAGCGCATCCATGGCCTCGCTGGTATACCTGCTTGATCTTTTACATTATTGATCTTCAGTCAGGGTCATTCTGTCTTTCTCCTGGACCGTCACATGATTTTTTCAGAGAGATATGACAACCCGGTATGCTTAGCTCTTTTTTAACCGATCTCATTATCTTTGCAGGTTAGTAAGAATTTGCTGCTATGGAATATAATGAGCTTATTAGAACACGCGAAAGTGTGCGAAATTACGACCCCGGAAGGCCCTTACCGGACGAGGTTCTGAGAAAGATCCTCGATGCTGGACGGATCGCTTTATCAGCTGCAAACAGGCAGCCCTGGAAATTTCTTCTTGTGTCGTCACCTGATATGCTTCAGAAAGTTAAGCTTTGCTACAACAAGGAATGGTTCCATTCTGCTCCCCACATTCTTGTGGTTCTTGGCGACAAAGATCAGGCATGGAAAAGGTCATACGACGGGTATAACTCAATCGAGACCGATATTGCGATCGCTATGACGCATATCATTCTTGCAGCAGAGAATGAAGGAGTCGGAACCTGCTGGATTGCTGCCTATGATCCGGCAATATTGAAGGATGCTCTGAAACCGGCTGAAAACCAGGTTATATTCGGGATAACACCACTGGGCTATCCGAAAGCCGGATATGAAAAGAATGGTCAGAAAATACGAAAATCCTTTGACGATGTGGTGGAGTTCCTTTGAACCCACTTCTGATAAGAGTCGTTATTTTTCTGATAGCTCTTCTGCAATAGAGACAGCGTCAGAGACATACTTTTCACATCTGACTTCAAAAAGTCCAAGATCAGTAATTTTTTTATGCTGTTCAGGATCATTCATGTCAAGATTGTCCAGGAGCTCTTTGCAAATCAGACTGCCATTCATTTCACGGAACCTTTTCATGAATTCCCTCGTCAGCTCATAGGTCCCTTTCTTTTTATCGTCATGATCATTCTTTCCCTTACCATGTTCCAGACCCAGAGCCATAAGAGCTCCGGTTACTGCACCGCAAATATTCTGTGTCCGCCCTATTCCTCCTCCGAAGGCGCAGGAAGCTTTGAGGCAAGCGTCCTCACTGAGGCCGTGTCCGGTTCCGAAAACTGTAAATACCGATTGGGAGCAGTTGAAATTATTCCTGAAATAATCCACTGCCTTGTCTGTTCTTTTCACTGTATCTCTGTTTTAAATATGTTAGCATAAATATATGGAAATTTTCCATTGTGCGGTCTTCAATTTATCCGGATCCAGACTGGGAAGCCCGTCCTGCGAATCTGATTTTTAGTTATTCTTTTCTGTTTTTACCCTCTCAATTACCAGTGTGATTTTTTTACCAAGGGTTATCTCGTATCTGTCTTTCCTGATGTAATTATTCCAGACGATAACAGATACCGAAAAGATAATAGCTGTAATTATCGCGACACGTATCAGGTAAGGAACAATGCTGATCATATGTTTAATATGATAGTTGAGTTTCAGAAAAAACCTGTCCATGTGTTTATCCGGGGGAGGATAAACCTCGAACTTCGATTTGTTCTTCCGGATGAATTCCTCAATATTATCCTCTGAAAGCCTGACCATATCTGTTTTCTTTAAAGACTGTCCCGGCAGGGATCATGATGCATGGCTCCAAGCATTAAATTGATCGCAAACAGACTTCACCGGCAAGCCATAAAGAGGTGTTGATGGTTCCTGTTTACCGCGGCTCTGTTTTTCTCTTTTTCCTGAGTTGTCATGGCCTCTTGTTTCTTCAGTATCCGGCAATATTCAATGCAGGTACTCAGATTTAAGAATTCCCTGCCCTGATTGACCGGGACAGAGTATTTAGTACTGAACATGATCGTATAATTGCTAAATTTGATCATGAGACATTGCATTACACAACGGGTTCCTGAGGGAATGAGATTCTATTGTTTATTCTGTTTGATCGTTATCCTGCTGAACGGATGTGCCATTGATCATCCGGCATCTATGGATATTTTCAGTATTGATCAGACCGCCAGTATAATGCGGCCTGAGAATCTCGGCATCGCAAACGGGAAGATTACCACCGGGATACCATGCAATGATCTTTTCAGGATTGAAGGTATCTGGGCTCCTCCGTACGTTTCTTCCGATTTTGTTTTTTCGGGGAAACTGAATGGTCAGCCGGTTTCGAATAAAACTTTCCGGTGGTGGCCATTTTACGTTGACAGGAGTTCCGGAACAGAAGATTCTCTTACTGTTACCACGAGTACTGTCCTTAATCCGGAGGGACGTTCTTTAATTTATTCCATATTAATTAAGAACCCTGAGCATAATGATGTCCCGTTGAATCTTGAATTCACAGCATCCGGTACACTCGACAGGATGATGACTGATGCAGACTGGGGCTTCTCGGCTCCACACAGCTCATCACCGGTTGTCTTAATTGCAACGGGAAGCCATCAGGTCCTTTTACGGCAGGGTGGTCAGTCGGTAGTTATTACCTCCGGAAAGGATATAGGATGGGATTCGACAGGCAGATGCTTCAGATCGCAGCTGAGAGTCAGGCGAAATTCTGAAACAAGAATATATTTTACAATTTCTGTCGGGCCCACGGATGAGGCTTTGAAACAGTCAGTGAAGATTGCAGATAATCCGGAAGCTGAAATTGACAAGGTAAAAAAGACATACGGCAAACGGGTGGAGGATCTTTTTAATAGGTTGCCGGCGTTCAATTCCGATAATCATGCCCTCACAGCTTTTTATAACCGTTCCCTTGTTCCACTCCTGATGAACAGGTGGAATGTGGAGGAGTTTAAGCTGAAGCCGTTCTATTCCACGGGAAGCGTGCGTGGAGGATGCATCGGCGATTATCTTTGGAATATCGGAGAATGTCAGGAAATACTGTCTCTGTTCGATCCAGAGGCAACTAAATCACATATCAGGCAATTCCTTGAGACCGGCGTGAAACATGGTTTTGGATTCTGTCCGGTTGCGGGCGCTATGCTTCATCCTGATTATTTCTATCCGATAAACCAGGAAAAGGTGATCGGTCTTACCTGTAACTATGTCAGGAATACCGGTGATATCGGAATTCTCAGGGAGAAGATCGGTAATGGCACTATTCTGGATTCCCTGGTATCACAGGCTTTGTTTATGGATGATCTTTCCAGGCCTGTTTCACTCATCAATTATAATGATTGCGATCCCCAGCATAAGGGCGGTTTGTCGCACCTGGAACTGCGGACCCCGATTGGCAGACTCAATTATACAAATGTGATGCCTGATCTCAATGGACGCAGGTATCAGAGTTATATCCTCGCGTCTCAACTGTCGGCTCTGGCTGGTGTGCCGCGTCCTGATCTTATTGCAAGGGCAGAAGAGCTAAAGGATTTACTTAAAAAGCAGCTCTGGGATTCCGGCAGAAAATGGTTTGCATTCAGTATTCCTGATTCCGTTCCGCCGCTGACAGAGTACCGTTATACCATTCAGCTGTTTTACCTTTTTGGAAGCGGAGCGCTTGATCAGGAAGAAGAAGACGGATTACTGAGCCATCTGAACGACAGAGAGTTCCTGTCGGAATACGGGATGCATAGTCTGGCAAAGCATGATCCTGCATATTTCCAGCCTGATGTCGATAACGGAGGACCAGGTTCATGTACATCATTTCCGCTTAATATTGCAAAGACCCTTTATCTCATGGGGAAACCAGCTGAAGCTGATGATATCATGAAAAGGATACTCTGGTGGGGAGAAAGGATGCCATACTGGGGCGATTCCTTTTATGCTGATACTGTCAGGTACCGCGAGGAGACGCCGCTTCAGTGCACTATAGATGCAACGGCAGGGGCACAATGTATAATTTTCGGCATGTTTGGGATAAAACCGGCTTTAGACGGCACAGTAATGATAAATCCGGTTCTGCCCTCATTTGCCAAAGAGATGTCCCTGAGAGGAGTGAAGATCCGAGGGCATGTGTTCGATGTGATTGTTAAGGAAGACAGTTACAATGTTGAATACCGTGGAAAGACCATAAAATCCTTAACAGGACATGCAATAGTTCTCGGGGCGGGTGAGAGTTTGGGAAGTTAGCTTTATAACAGAGTAATGGTATAAGTGAATATTTATTTGCAGTTTCAAAACTGTAAGAAAATAAAAGAGGCCGCGAAATGCAGCCTCTTTCTTTGTCCAATTAAGCTTACTCCTTTACTGGAGATTGGCTGAAAGTGAAACCATTCATGTAATACAGACAAATATTAACATGTTCAGCTTGTTACAGCTTTACTTTTTTCTTTACTTTTTTCTTTTTACTTTTTTCTTTTATCTTGTTTCATGCCTTTAGTACCCCGGATTCTGTTCCACCAGACTGTTTATGTCGATTTCTGCCTGAGGAATTGGAAGCACGTTATTTCTGGGGAACTGGCACTGGGTATCCTTATAGGTATTATCATCACCCCAGATCATGAGAACTTTTTTGGAAGGACTGCCAGGACTGCCTTCACCGAAAATATCCTTGATAATTCCCCATCTGAGCAGGTCAAAGATCCTTTCCCCTTCCATATTCAGCTCAATACGGCGTTCATGTCTCAGTTTAGCTCTTGCATCGGCCTGGTCGGTCGCACTCAGGGGAGGCATACTAACCGAAGGACGGGCGCGGATAATATTTATCTGATCCATTCCCTGGGAGATCTTGTTATTTTCTATAAGGGCTTCTGCATAAAACAGGACCACATCAGCGTATCTGAGCAAGGGGATGCTGTAACCATCGCTTTCCACATTGCTCAATCCCAGTATAGAGTGTACCACTTTCCTCGTATTAAGATTTGATGCTGACCATCCGGCCTGGTAGAAGATACTGTCGCCATCGTTGTAAGTGGTAGTAACGTTTGTAACAGGATTAGTATAGACCTGTGTTTCTCCATGATGGATGCAGTAAAAATCACCGGGAGCCCACATTGATGCTTTTCTTCTCGGATCGCCAGGTTCGAAAGCATCATACAGGTCCCTGGTAGGGATTGCGTAACCCCAGCCTCTGCCCATGAACTGATCCTGGATGAAGTAGGGGGCGTCTCTGCATATTCTCTGAACCGTCATCCTGTTAGAGTAGTCTGAATTCTCCAGAAAGTTAAATGTAAACAGGAACTCCTTGTTCGGCTGTGATTCGTACGACATCATTTCGGTGTAGTCATCCATGAGACCATAACCAGAAGCATTGGCTATATCTATGGCATTTTTTGCTGCCGTCTCAGCATTGGGATAATCTTTGGCATAGAGGTAGGCTTTAGCGAGCAAGCCGGCTGCCGCTGCTTTTTCAGGCAGACCTGCATCATCTCCGGTCCACTTGTCAGGAATATTCTCAGTTGCATATTTAAGGTCTTCAATTGCGAATTGCAGCACTTCAGCCTTCGGACTTTTCGGTGCGTAGGCATCACTTACATTCTCGATAAAGCTCTTATGAAGCGGAATATCTCCCCATAGTGATGAGAGGAAAATATAGGCATAGGCTCTCATCATTTTTGCCACGCCGATATATTTCTTCTGTTCGTCAGGAGTGAAAGTGGGGTCTGTTGATTTGGGAATATAATCTACAGCGAAGCTCGCATCATTTATGCTTGCATAAACTCCCGACCACCAGTTATTGAAAAGGTAATCGGTTGCAGCGCTTCCGGGACTGAAACTCCATGTAAGCGTTTCGATTCTCCAGGCGGCATTCTTACGCACGAAACTGTCATCCGACAGGATATCGAGGTAAGTTACGCCATAATCCTGGTAAAGGAAGAAGGTTGTCCACTCGGTAAAAATTGCAGTTACCGCCTTACGGGCCGAAGTAGCATCAGTAAAGAAATTTGATGAGTTGGGAGCGTCAAGCGGATACTTGTCAAGCAGCTTGTCTTTTGTACAGGAGTTTAATCCCGCCAATACTGATGCAAGGAATATTGAGTATAGAATTATCTTTTTCATATGCTGTATCTTAGTATTATTTCTAGTTAACCTCTGTCAGAATGTAGCCTTAAGCCCGAAGATCCATGTTCTTGCCTGTGGCATTTTATCAGCTGCGATGCCTCCTCTGTAACTGTCACCTAATGTAATATCCGGTTCAACACCCAGGAAATTGGTGAAAGTGTAAAGGTTTTGAACGCTGCAATAAACCTTCAGACCCTTGCTCATGATCTTATTGCAGATATTCTGCGGCAGGTCATAGCTCAGGTTTACATTGTTGATCCTAAGGTAAGAAGCATCCGAGAGCCATATGTCTGAGAACTCGGCGAGGTTGCCTGCCGGATCGGATCTTGTTACACGGGGCAGAGTCCCTTTCGGATTAGATACTGCATTCCATCTGTGGAGTATAACATTGTTGGAGTTTTCAGGCAGTCCCTGGAAATAATTAAGCGATATCCCGTTGATCGGAAGGTCATACCCGCTCACTCCCTGTACCTGGATCTGTAACGAGAGCCTTTTATAGCTTAAATTTGAAACGAATCCATAGGTAAATGAAGGATATCTTCTTCCGATATAGGTTCTGTCGGCAGCATCTATTTTACCGTCCGGTTTACCTGTCAGTTTACCTGTCACCTGATCATAACTGTCTACATCGACCTTCCATACATCGCCAAGTCCGGCAGTTATATCTGTCGCATCGGTGGCATATAGCATTGCCTTATAGGCATCCAGATCTTTCTGTGTCTGAATGATGCCTTTTGTTTTATAGCCGAAATATGAGAAAATAGGCTGACCTACACCGGTAATAGTATTATTATCGGTATTTATTATCTGATCGAGGCCTGCCAGATCCACCACGTTATTCTTCGTCGACGACATGTTGGCGCTTATGTCCCACGACCAGTCGCCTTTGCTGTCGCGATATCCAAGTTCTAATTCGAATCCCTTGTTTTGGATTTCACCTGCATTGATATATGGAAGTGCCCATTGATTTTTACCTGATGATTCCGGCAGCGGTTTCATAAACAACAGGTTTGTAGTTTTTGAGATAAAATAGTCGAAGGTCATATAAACCTTTGATTTTAGAAATAATGCATCAATTCCGGCATTGTATTTCTTCGTTGTCTCCCATTTCACATCCTTGTTTACAGCAGTTGACAGGGTATAACCTCCCACCATTGTATGATTAAGTATATATGTTCTGGCATCCAGTGTACTATATGTAGGATAGTTACCTATATCCGCGTTTCCCAGAGTGCCAAGGCTGGCACGGATTTTCAGATCATTTACAATTCCTGTGATTCCTGAGAAGAAGTCTTCCTTTGAAATCCTCCATCCGAGCGAGTATGAAGGGAAGATCCCCCAGCGGTTATCTGCAGAAAATCTTGAAGAACCATCGCGTCTCACTGTTGCCTGCAGAAGATATTTGCCTTTGTAATCATAGTTGATTCTTCCTATATATGAAATAAACGCCCAGTCTGAATAACCGTTGTAGTTGATCTGGTTACCCGGATCGCCGGCATTCAGAAATCGTATACTGTTTGAGGGGGTACCAAGCCTGTTGCCACCCAGATCCTCATATGTCTGTTCTTCCCTTGAATATACCAGCAAAGCGGAAACATTATGAACCTGATTAAAGGAGTGCTCATAATTCAGCATATAATCCATCTGCCAGTGGAACAAATTGCTGCTGCCTTTTTCGATCTTATTGATCAGGATTTGTTCTGAGTTTGGTACGTTCAATACAGGTGTGAAGAACATTGTTTTGCCGTAATCGTATGTAACACCAGCTCTCGGGGTGAAGGTCAGGCCTTTGGCAAGATTGAATTTTACATACACGTTCCCTATAATTCCCGATGAACTTGCCTCACGTTTGTATTCACGGGCAATAGCCTGAGGAACGATCCAAAGGTATTCGATGTTCTGGTCTTCATTTATTCCATAGCTGCCGTCAGCTTCCCATGGTTTTGAAAGAGGAATTTTCCTGACTGCCTGAAGATACGGGTTGGGTGCATAACTTGAATTTACTCCGTTAAAATCTGGTAACCCTTCATTACTGTTGGAATAAAGGTTGAGAGAATTCCCGAATTCAAGGAATTTGTTGATTTTATGATCACTGTTAAAACGGAAATTAAGCTTATTGGCTTTCTGGGCAATGATTCTTCCTTCCTGATCGAGATAATTTACTGAGGTGAAATATGTTGATTTTTCACTTCCACCCCTTACAGACAGATCATAGTATTTAAGTGTTCCGTTTTTCATAATCACATCGAGCCAGTCGGTGTTTCTGTAGTTACCGCCCTCAAGTTTGTATTTTTCAAGATCAGCATCAGTGTAAGGCCTGGCCATTCCATCATTCTCATATGATTCCTGATCGAGTTTTAGCCACTGATTGGAATTCAGAAGTTTTAGCTTTCTGTTTGTGGAGGTCTGAACCCCCATGTATGTATTGAAAGTGATCTCAGGTGTTTCATTGGCTTTGCCGCGTTTTGTAGTGATTAAAACTACTCCGTTGGCAGCTCTTGTACCATAGATTGACGATGAAGCCCCGTCTTTCAGAACCGAGATACTTTCAATGTCATTGGTATTGATATTGCCAATGTTATTGGAAATGACCCCGTCGATAACATATGTAGGATTTACTCCTGCATTTATTGATTGTATACCTCTGATTTGCACGGAGTAACCTGCGCCGGGCTGACCCGAGTTCGATACGATATCCACACCCGCTGCCTTTCCCTGCAAAGCCTGCATAGGATCTATTACCGCGGTTTTTTCAATGTTTTTTATGGATACTGTTGAAACCGAACCGGTTATTTCATTTTTCTTTTGGGTACCATAACCTACGACGACTACTTCATCGAGCTTTTCAATGTCCGGTATCATCTTGATATTAAAGTCAGCCCGGCCTGAAACAGGCACCGTTTGAGTAGCATATCCTATGAATGAAAAGATCAGAACAGCATTCTGGTCGAGTGCAGTGATTGAATACTGTCCATTAATATCGGTTGTCACTCCTGTTGTTGTACCCTGAATAACAACGTTGACTCCGGGTAGCGGGGTTCCGGTATTTCCGTCTGTTACTCTTCCGGCTATCTTCTGAGGTTGTAATGGCATCAGGACAACAAGATTCTCAGACATAATGTTATAACCTATGTCGGTGCCTGAAAACAGTGTTTCCAGAGCCACTTCAAGCGGCACATCTGTGACATCAGCCGTGATTGTCTTTCCCAGATCGATAAGATCAGATCTGAAAAGGAATTTGTATTCAGACTGCTTTTCAATATCATCTATCGCTTCTTTCAAAGTGACATCTTTAAGAGCAAGGTCTATCCTTTTGTTTTGTGAATAGCTGATAGTGGCATGCAATGTACCAAGACCTAACAATAAAAAAAGGATGGATATTCTCATGATTTTAAAAATTTTGCTTCCCTGAAACCATATGGGACAGGATAAAAAAATTCCTAAATTTTTTTTCATAATTTTACAATGATTTTATTTCAAATAAATTCAGCTTCCCCTGTTTACGACAGGGAAGAAAAGATCAGGCGAAGCATTTTAATCTCCAGTTAAAATGCAGTTGCCGGGATCGGACGTAAGAGGATCGAACTTTGTTTGGTCCTCTTATTGTTTAGGGATTGTCTTTTTCATCATAGGTTTTAGGGTTTGGTTTGGAATTAGAATTATATCAGAGTTAATTTGAAAAGATATTGCGGTTTGAAGATCTTCTCAGATAAATATCCCTGAAGATCATTTTATACTCATATGAATGGCGGGAGGAGATCTTCAGCGCTTCCATGGCCTGATCGGCCGTTTCCTTGCTGAATTCCCCCGTAAATTTGTACTTCTTAATTTCTTCATCCTGAAAATGTATCTTAACATCGTACCATCTTTCAAGCCTTACTGAAAGTTCTCCGAAAGTCTCATTGTTGAAAATCAGCTTGCCTTCTTTCCAGAGCATATCTTTACTTGTATTGACATCTTTTTCAAGAACTATCTTCACTTCGGTTTTTTTCTTTGCCGGCAGTATCTTGCTGGTGTTTGTTTTATTCGTATCTGCAACCGATAGCAAGTCCTTCGTGATCCTTAATCCCTCAGCATTTTTCTGGTAAATAAGCTTTTCCTTTGGCTTCAGGAATATTTCCTTTCCTGCAACTCCTGATGAATCAAATGGTGTCACGCTCATTTTTCCCTCAATAAGGGTGGCTTCGATATTCTTTTCCCCGGGGAAAGCTTTCAGATTGAATGATGTTCCATAAACCTTAATCTTCAGCTCTTCGGTCTGAACAAAAAACGGTTTCTGCTTATCCCTGCTTACCTCGAAGAATCCTTCTCCTTCAAGATGTACTTCCCTGTCTTTCTGGTTATAAGTTGCAGGATACCGGAGCGTTGATTCGGAATTCAGCCAAACATTTGTCTGATCGGGCAGGATGACCTTCGTGCGTTGTCCCCTTGGCGAGATTATTGTTGTATAACCTTCAGCCACTTCCGGTTTATGCTTATTCGCAGAGCTGTAGAGAAACAGTGAACCTGCTATTAATAAAATAAAAACAGCTGCAGCCGAACCTGCAATCAGATAAAATTTCCTGAATGTTATTGTGATTTTTCTCTCTGCCGGTTTAAGCCTTGTCAGTAGTTTTTCCCATTCACCGGCGCTGTCTTCCCACCTTCGGGAAAGTACTATCTTCTTTAAATTCTCATCTTCGGTTATTTCGTCATAGATGTTCCTGTTAAGCTCTGAAAGATCACGCCAGCTTCTGAGCTCCCCGGATTCCGATTCAGTGATCTCTCCATTAAATAACCTGTTGAAAAGATTCCATGGTATGTTTAATGCCATAATTTTTGCTTTTATACTATGGCACCTGGGAATGAACTTACCACCTAAAGAAAGTGCAGAAAAATTTCAGATCATAAGAAAGAGATGAACATAATATGGTCTTAATTTGATACGAATTTTATCCAGAGCAATTGCCATCTGGCCCTCTACAGTGTTGAGCGAGATATTCAGGAATTCGGCAATCTCTTTATAACTCATATCATCTTCCCTGCTTAGCCTGAAGATCTGCTGACACCTGTTTGGCAATGAACTGATAGCTTTCTCAATTATCTGCTCCAGTTCCCGGACTTCCATGGCCTGGTCAGAAGCGCTATCTGCTTCCGTCCGGGAATATCCTATCTCAGTTTTTATTTCGTCGCGTCTCTTCGCATTTCTTATCTCATTGAGAGCTTTGTACCTGCCGGCAGCATATAAATATGATTTGATGGATTTCGTAATCGAAATAGTTTCCCTGTTCTCCCAGATATAAACGAAAATATCCTGGGCAATATGCTCAACAAGCAGCTCATTCTTGAAGATCAGGACAAGGTATTTGCATAAATCGGAATAATGCCGGTTAAATATAACCTCCATTGCCTTCAAATCTCCCTCTCTGAGCTTCTGCAAAAGGAATATTTCCTCTACCTTTTCCATAAAGAATTATACTTCACTAAATCAAAATTAGAAATATAATTAATTCTAAACTATGGGAATCAGGAATATTAAATTCCCATAAGCCCTATGATCAGTTTATAGTCTTTATGGTTTCCTCCCATGAATAATCAGGAGAGACGGATAGATGAAATAATTCCCGGTTACAAAACCTTTATGGAAGAGTTGTAAGGGTAAATATGCTCTTTGGCTTGACTATCGCTCTGATTGAATTATTCTTCCCGATGATCACTGACACTTTTTTGCACTTTTCATTATCACCTGTTCTGAAATAGTTAACCTTCTTTTCATAGGCGGCAGGATCAAGCCCCTCAAGCTGAATACTGAGTTCAGTATCTGATTCAATACCATTCATTCCAACTATAGTGAAGTCCTTTCTGTCTGCCGAAACAAATGCCAGAACCGGAACATATGTAAGTGTATCATGGAACCTTTCGTAGATATCAAAGCTGGTGTGTGATGCTGCGTATTTTATTTCTACCTGCCTGAATCCGGGCCTGACATACCGGTACACCTCTTTCGACGCGTAATATCGTAATCTTGGAGTATATCTGCCGTTTATCGTGTCAGTTTCAAGCAAACCATACCTGGACCAAACCGTATCATGTTTGTGGAAATTATCAAACGCGTCCCAGAACATTGCAGCGCTGTAGCCGTCCTTCAGCATTTTAAGCAATCTCTTTGTAATTGTCCATGAGAAATTGAATTCCGCCACCCCGGTCTGGTCGAGGTCGCCGTATTCGGTCATCCACAGGGAACAATTCCTGTAGGGGCTCTCCTTTACCATTTCAGTCAGACGGCTGTAATCGGTCTCCGAGGTGAACCAGCCGGTGTATTGTTCATGGCCCATCCCATAGGTGTGCACACCTATTTTGGAAACGAATGAAAGTATCGATGTGTCATTAAGGATGTTTTTCATTTTTCCCGGTCTGACAGCATTATCATCCATCACAACAAGCCGGATATCGGACATCCCGTATTCCTTAAGTTTATTAATTATTGCCTTTATCGCGGGAACTGCATCCTCCTGATCAATGCCCGGACCTTCCGGATAGGAGAGATCAGTTTCATTGAATGGCGCCAGCAGTGAGAATCTCAGGTTTTCATTGTGGCGGGCCCACTTCAGCATCGAGACGACCATTTCAGCATATCCGTTAAAATCGGCCAGCTGATTTGGCTTTCCGGCTTTGCCAAGACCTTCAGGAATTCTTCCGCTTACATTGAAAAAAGGCTCTATCTCTTTTGAGTTTAGATACCTGAAACATGCCCATGCATCACGAAAAGTTTTATTCGAATATATTTCACTCAGATATTCGTCGGGATATTTACCATCTTTATTTCTCCTGGCAGGATCGAGCCAATTGGCCAGACCTGTACAATCAAAACGGAATTGAACAGAACCAAGATCATCAACAAGCAGATCTATTGCCTGCTTCAGATTGCCTTCGTTCCACTGGCCGGGATTAATATTGACACCAAAACCTTCAACAGTCTGATATGTTCTGCCCGCATCAGCCACCAACCTTATCTTTGAGACGATGTATTTACCGGATCTCCCGCAGCCAACCAGTAACAGTAGGACTCCCAGCGAGAACACTAGTCTGCAAATATTATTTCGATCCATGATATTTACGGTTTTATTGTTCTGATTTTCATACGGCTGTCATTCCCGCGCATTGAAGGTAATCTGTTTAATTTAAGAATGGACATGACCGGACGATCCATTTTCCTTTTTTATATTGACACTTAATATGAACCTTTCCACCAAAACGGATACGATTTTTCGACCAGTTTTATCTCCCACGTTACTGAAATTCTCCGGATGTTCAAATCGTGGAGATGGCTAGATCAATATTAAATGATTCATGATCCGGTTGGTACTCTCCTTCTTTTTCTGATTAATAGGAGGGGATTAATCAGAGTTTTTCCGGACTTGCAAATATGATATTTAAGTAATACCTTGTTAGATGGATCTGTTTACTCATCCCATAATGTTTTCCGGCAGTAAAGAATATTCAATTTTTAGGATAATGAAAACAAAAGGACTATTGGTTTTTATGGCAATATCATTATTGTTTGCCGGCTGCTCCGGTAAAAAGGTCAGGAGATCGGCTTTGTTGCAATTCGACAGTCAGGTTAATGGCATCATAGCCAAGATGACGCTCGAAGAGAAAGTCAACATGCTTCATGCAAAATTCATGTTTGTTTCTGCAGGAGTTGAGAGACTGGGAATTTCCGATATGAAGTATGCTGATGGTCCGTTTGGTATCAGGGAAGAGATGCAGCCTGATGGATGGATGCCTCTTGGCTGGGAGAATGACAAGGCGACTTTCTTTCCGACAGGCTCGGCTCTGGCGGCCACATGGTCACCAGAACTCGCCTATGCTTATGGCTCAGGACTGGCCAGGGAAGCCCGTTTACGAGGAAAGGATATGCTATTTGGACCTGCAATGAATATTCAAAGGATCCCTACCGGTGGCAGGACCTATGAATACCTGAGCGAGGATCCGTTTTTAAGCTCCAGGCTTGCTGTTGAATATACAAAGGGAGTACAGGATAACGGAGTTGCAGTCTGTCTGAAACATTTTGCAATGAATAATCAGGAAAACAACAGGGGTACTGTCAATGTTATTATTGGCGAGCGTGCTTTCAGGGAGATCTATCTTGCACCATTCAGGGCTGCTGTTGAAGAGGCGGATGCTTTTGGGGTAATGCCGGCCTATAATAAGATCAGCAACTGGTGGTGTTCTGAAAATGATGTGCTTTTAAATAAGATATTGCGGGACGAATGGGGATTTACAGGAATGACTGTTTCCGACTATGGTGGAACGCATAGCACTGTTAACGCTCTGAAGAACGGACTGTGCGTCGAAATGCCTGATAAAAAATTTCTTGGACAGGCATTGCTAGATTCGGTGAAGGCAGGGCTGGTTTCAGAAGAACTGATCAATCAAAGGGTAAGAGAGATATTACGCGTAAGGATGGCAATCAAACCGGTCCCTCAGGAAGTGGCTAACAAGATAATGACATCACAGCCGGAGCAACAGAAGATCGCTTATAATGTTGCCTGTAAATCGATTGTTCTGCTTAAGAATGACAATATTCTTCCTCTCAGACTCGAAGACAAGCCGGTTATAGCTGTTATCGGCGCCAATGCTGTTCAGACGATGGGTACAGGCGGTCTTGGTGCAGGCGTTAAGACAGTTTATGAGGTAACTCCTCTGGAAGGCCTGAAAAACAGGGTAGGAGACAGGGCTGAGATTATTTATGCGGCCGGATATGAACCTGTCACATTCAGTTTTGCCGATTTTTTCAAAAAGAGAACACCTGAAGAGATTCAGAAGGAAATCATCCGGAAAGAACTGACTGCACGGAAACTGGCTCAGGAAGCGGTTGAAGTGGCTGCAAAGGCAACGATAGTCCTGTTCATTGGTGGTGATAACCGTGCCGTGGAAACAGAGGGGGCAGACAGAAGAAATATATTCCTGCCATCAGGACAGGACAGTCTGATCAAAAGAATATCGAAGGTGAATCCTGATATTGTAACAATCCTTACCAGCGGTGCCCCCAACGATCTGAATGTGGTAAAACCATTGTCAAAGGCTCTTCTTATATCATGGTTTAATGGTTCTGAAGGAGGGAATGCCCTGGCAGATATTCTGCTGGGAAATGTGTCACCTGGCGGTCGTTTACCATTTACCATTCCGGTGAAACTTGAGGATTCACCGGCTTATGCCCTCGGAAATTATCCTCAGGGCGATCAAAGCTCTGATGTTTTTGCGAACCTGGTTTCAGACAAGGGAAAGGCAGGAAAGAAAGGAGACGACAAGGCTTCAGGAGGCAAGAATGATCCCAATACCGCCTTCTATTCTGAAGAATCGCTTGTAGGATACCGATGGTATGATACGAAAAACGTAGGAGTGATGTATCCATTTGGTTATGGTCTCACCTACACAAGTTTCGAATATAATAATCTGAAAACAGACAGGGAGAGGTATGGCAGAAACGATGTGATCAGTCTGTCTCTTGAACTCAGGAACACCGGAAAAGTAGCTTCAGACGAAGTGGTGCAGGTATATGTTCACCGTATCAACCCCTCAGTTGAATGGCCTCAGAAAGAGCTCAAAGCGTTCTCGCGGGTAGCAGTTGAACCGGGAGAGGACAAATCAGTAACGCTCAGTATCCCGGTTAAAAATCTCATGTACTGGAATGGAAAAATGCAAATCTGGGATAATGATTTGTGCAGAATTGAGTTGCAGGCAGGAGCTTCGGCAGGAGATATCAGACTAAAGAAGGAAGTTGAGTTAAAGTAATTCACAATGTATGGTTCGATGTGTCAGTATTTTTTGGTTGCCATTCGGAACTGGTCTGCAACATGAAAATATTTACCGAAAAAATAGTTATGTTTTCGACAGATCAGACTTTGGATAAATGAGATTATTTTGACTTTTTTGGAAGGCTTATTGCAATTGTCTGGCCTATTTTATCATGAAGAGCCATCCGGTTTGGATTCCAGATTGCCTGAATGAATCCGAAGCCGGATTCAAGAGCAGAGGTAAAGTATCCAAGGCTTATTTCGAAGCAATGACATAATACATGCTTAAGTGAAAAACAATAAATATGAATAAGATAGCATTTCTTTATCTTCTGCTAATTCCATTAGTGTCTTTTGCTCAGGAAAATACGTCAATATCTCTTCAGCCTGGACAGGTTAATGATGGTCCGTATATTTTTAATATCAATGATACATTAAAAGTAAAGTGGATTGAAAACAATGTGCTAAAAGAATATTGCGTTAATAAACAAAACGTTACAGCAATTAATGGTGTTTTTAATCTATCGTGTAATTACGAGGATTTAACAAAGGATTATACTCAGAAAAATCATTTCAATCAGGATTTCATAGGCGTAGATAGTATAGTTGCAATAAGCGATGTACATGGACGATATAATACCTATATCTGTTTATTAAAAGCAAACGGTATAATTGATAATGAACTAAACTGGAAATTTGGCAAAGGACATTTTGTGTTTCTGGGCGATGCATTCGATAGAGGCGAAATGGTTACAGAGATATTATGGCATCTTTTTAGTCTGGAAAAACAAGCCCGGAAAGCCGGAGGTATGGTACATGTTTTATTAGGGAATCATGAAGCTATGGTATTAAACAAAGATCTGAGGTATACACATGAAAAGTATAAGAAGGTCGGATTAATTTCAGGTATTAATTATTCGGATTTGTATTCGGGCAATTCCGTAATGGGTAAATGGCTGCGTTCTAAACCGGTTATTATCAGTATAAATGATATAATATTTGTTCATGCCGGAATTTCCGCGAAATTGATTCAGAGCAATTTGACCATAAATAAAATTAACCGGACTTTTTCAGATTCAATAATAGGGAAAGACATACAATCTGCCTGCAAAAGCGAGACGCTTAAACTGTTAAATGGAGATAATGGGCCGCTTTGGTACAGAGGGTATTTTAAGGATACTACTTTCAATGAAAATCATCTGAATTCAATATTGAGCTTTTACAATAAAAAATATATTGTGGTTGGGCATACACCTTTCAAAGAATTTAAACTGTTATTTGATAAGAAAATCGTTGGCATCGATAACGGCATCATGTATGACCAGCCTGGCGGAGTTTTAATAGTTAAGAATAAATGTTTTTACAAGGGCCTTGCATCAGGCGACAGAATCAAACTATAATCAAGAGGGAAAAATTGTTTTTCCTTCTTTTCGTGACTTTTTCATATGGAGTTAATGGACAAAATAATATTCAGACATCTTTGGAATCATGGAAAAACGGGGATGTCGAAAAATCGCAAGCTATCACTGACAACATTCTGAAATCTTCTCCGGAAAATGATTCGGCAATTTTATTGAAGATGAAAGCTCTTTTTGTTTCAGGTTAATGTAAGGAGGTTATTAAGTTTCCGCATAAGAAAAGCTTTCTATGTAGTCAACCTCTTGCTGTAAATCTGATTATAGAGACTTACCTTCATCTTAATGATTTTAAATGCGCCGCAAAATTTGCCGGGGTATATAAATCGAAACGGACCAATTATTTAAAGTAACTGGAGTAAAATCAATTTAAAGTAATAGCAGCTCAAACATATATAATCCCATTTGTAGCAGACTCTGCTCATACCAGTAATATAATTCCTTTAACTAACATGTACATTAACGGTGTGGCAAAACCAGTCATGTTTGATACCGGGGCAGAATTTTTAATTGTTGGGAAAAAAGTGGCAGAAGAGTTGGGCCTGAAATACTGCAATCAGGAAATTGGATAACATGCTGCCTCTAATACTACTATCTGGCATACCTTAGTGGATAGTCTGTCGTTTGTCAACGGTCCTGCTTTTCTGAATGTGCCGGTAATAATTATGGAAGATTCCCCTGATTTATTGATATGGGGAACTAATCTGATGGAACAATTCCTATTGATAACTGCTCTCATTTTTTTCATTAAATTTTAGATTGAAATTAGCAGTTTGGTTGTCTTGCTCAGAGCACTTGCTGCAATCAGTCGGATAATCACTTAGCTCCATCCCCTGACCCGGACATCATGCACCGGATGACTATAAATATTAGTTTAGTCGGACTTATTGCTTTAAGCATGATCCGTGGATTTAATACACCCGCGGCTTCATGATTCAGTATACTTTAACATCTAAAGATGTCAGGTTATTCCTTTTTCTTGTCAATAATTACTTTGTCGCCAACAGAACATTTGATCTTACCTAAGTCTCGAAAGCACACCGTTTAAATATCTGCTTATTGGTAGCAGAGCTTTATTCAGACTTTTCCAAATTCAAGCCATCTTGCCCAGTCTGAACGTTGATTATCGATTGCACATTTTACGGCTTTCCCATAATCACATTGAATATTTGTTTACTCAACGTTTATATCCGGTTCAATTATTTCAATAATACAATATTGAGCTAAATTATTATGACTTTCTATCTTATGATAAAGAGGAAATTCATCATCGTAAGCTTGTAATCCGACACTGCCAGGATTTATAATTAATTTATCTGCTGTCTGAATCAGTCTTTTTGTGTGGCTATGGCCGCACAGTATCAGGCTTTATCAATATCTTCAAGGACATTGCTTAAAGCCCAATAATTTCCATGAATATCTGATATTACTGCTATTCTCATTTTAGCGATTTATGTGCTGTTGTCCGGTTAAAAATTCTGGAATAACAAACAGGTCTCACCGGCTAAGTTATAAAAGTTAAACAAACTATTATAAAAGTTCTGTGACAGGTTTATTCTCAGACTCCCCGGTGGGTTTTGCAGACCTCTCAGAGTCCTGTTGGCCTAAATCACAGCGAGACAGCTTTCAGGTCAATTACTTTCATTTTTTTCACTGTATTAATTTGCTTGAGACACCTATGATATTTGGTTATACAATTCATGTGTGATCATTTTTATCATACTCCAATTACCTGATATTCAATCTATATTTCATTAAGTACATCGTATCGGGTCATCGGTGATAAACATTTCTGAAGCATTCTGGCCACTTGCTTTTTCAACTCTAAGACATAGTGGATCTTGTTTTATTTTAATATCCAGTCCTTTAGAAGAGTCAATAAAATAGTCTTCATGAATAATCATCTTTCTGGCTATGCTTTAGAGTTATCACCAGAGATAATATCTCTTCTTCAATTTGTAATAAAAATTCAGGTCAAAGCATAAATTTTGGTCATTCTGAATATGCACCCTAACTGGTAATGTGGTATATCAAAATTCATCGGATGTTTTTGTACTTTCTAACGGACAACATTTAATCCAAATCTCCATTTTGAGAGTATAGATAATTTCTAATCTATTTTAAAAATTATTTATCAGCTGGTAATGTCACTGTATCCGGAATTTGGTATTTTCATTTCTTGATTATCAGTTGCAGGAATTGACGGATGCTTAAATATTTACCGAATAGGTAAAATTGGTTTATTTGATATTTGAATAGTGTTAATGATTTAGTATCCAGACAATTGATGTTTTTTGATTTGTGATTTTTACATAGTTTTATGGCAATTCAATTCGGGAAAACATGGTGGGGCGAGTACTGGCTTCGTTCTTTGGAGCATGTGGATTACGATAACCGGCTGCCCCGTGGCGCTTCTTATGCTCGTAGCGGACATGTAGCGGAAGTGAAAATTAAAGGGAACCAGATTACTGCGAAAGTGACAGGCAGTCGTCCCCGTCCTTACAGTGTGAATTTGATTATTCCTCCGTTTTTCGGGGAGCAGGTTGAAGCGCTGATGGATGGTATTATAAGGCGCCCTGCATTGATTTCCAAATTACTCAACAGGGTCCTGGACCCTTCGATTCTTGCTATAGCAGAAAAAAATGGGCTGAAAGTTTTTCCACGCCAGTGGACAGATTTCAAGATGCAATGTTCCTGTCCTGACTGGGCTGTGCCTTGCAAGCATCTTGCTGCGGTTATTTACATGATCAGTCGTGAGATAGATAATAATCCTTTCCTTGTATTCGAACTCCATAACGTGAACCTGTTAGAAGAGTTGAGCAAGCGAGGCATTTATATTTCGTATCCTCAGAAGACAGAGATTCAGTCTCTTTCATCCATTCTGAAAATTTCAGGTAAGAAAATTCCTCCTTACGATGAGGAGCGGGCATATGACCGCGTTGACTTTTCACGATTGAACAATCTTTCAGAAGCTTTGGTTTTGCTGTTACCCGATGCTCCTCCGTTTTATCCTTCCGGTAATTTCAGGGAAAAATTCAATGCGCAGTTTATTCGGAATGCGAGGGAAGCCAGGCGTTTATTATCAAAAAAGATATCACTGGAATCATTACTTCCCGGATTTGGCAAAGTGTTGGATATCAATTATCACACAACGCTTTCGTTGATTGTGGATAATAATTATATGGCGAAGGTTTCAGTGGATAATCATGAGTTTAATTATGTGGAAGAGTTAATACCGGCATTATTTGGTCTTAACCCTGACCGATTGTCGGATTTTCAGCCTTCGGTAGCTGCTTTTAATAAAATTCTTTTCGCATCATTACACCTGATTGCCAATGGGAATGTGGTGCCTCAAATAGTGCAGAAAGAAAACAAGGAGTTTATTATTCGTTGGTTGCCCGCTTTTATCGATGCCGAAGTCCGTTTGCTCACAGAAAAACTGATTGATATCCTGCCTCCCAATCTTTTGCTTTTTGTAAAAAAGACAACAAAATCAGAAAAAATAGTCCCTCTTGAAAATCAGGTGCAGGAATTGCTTGTCTTTTTTATTACGAAACTCATACCATGTTTTACGAAACCGGGGAATGGTGATCTATACGAAGATCTGTTTTTTAGAAAAATGGCATACACTTTTTCCGGAGTCGGAGAACATTCATTGAGTGGAGGAATAAAGGTCTGGCTGGACAGGTTTTTTCTTACTAAAGGTGATTTTCGTCCTGTCATATCGGTTTCTGAAACTAATATTGGGGATTTTGAGATACAGCTCAGCATTGAGGATACTAAGAAGCCGGATGAATTACCGGTTCCGCTACCTGAAATACTGCAGGAAAAACAATATGAAAAACAACGCTTTGCCATTCTTCAGACACTTTCTTTACTTTCACCTTTTATTCAAGGTCTGGACAGTCATATCAATTCTGCAGGACAGGACCGGATATGTTTCAAGGTCGGGGAATTTTCACCTTTTCTTATCGAGATATTGCCGGCTATCCGTCTTTTGGACATAAAAGTGCTGCTTCCTAAATCGCTGCAAGTATTGTTAAAACCGAAACCTTCAATAAAGCTGCATCAAAAATCCTCTGAGAAGGGATATATTCGTCTGGATGATTTGTTGGCTTTCGACTGGCAGGTGGCGTTGGGTGATGAGGTCATCGGGCCGGAAGAGTTTGAAAAACTAATGAAAAACGCGAACGGTCTTTTCCGTTTCAAAGAAAGCTATGTTTACGTAAATGAGGCTGACATGGAACGGTTGAGCAAACTAATGAACGGGAGTAAAACGCTGAATTCTTACGAGTTATTGCAGGCTGCCTTATCTGAGGAATATGAAGGCGCACGGGTAATGCTGACCGATCAGGTACGCGATTTGATAAAGGAATTTACCTCAGATGAAGAAATTCCGGTACCGGGAGGAATCAACGCACAGCTCAGACCATACCAGCAACGTGGGTACTCATGGATGTACCGTAACAGTCGTATCGGTTTCGGTAGCATAATTGCCGACGATATGGGGTTGGGGAAGACAGTTCAGGTTATTTCCGTATTATTGAAATTTAAGGAGGGGAATGTTTTAAATGATAAACAAAAAGCGCTGGTTGTAGCTCCTACAGGCTTGCTGCTGAACTGGGAAGCTGAAATAGCGAAATTTGCACCTTCCATTTCGACTCACATTTTTCATGGCGGGACTCGTGATATAAAATTGTTCGATGCCGATGTAATGTTAACATCTTACGGTGTTTTACGCAGCGATGCTGAACTTCTGAAAAAGCAGAAATGGCAGGTTATGGTTATAGACGAGGCACAGAACATAAAAAACCAGGATACGGCTCAGTCAAAAGCTATTAAAAGTATCCCGGCCAATGTACGAATAGCCATGAGCGGTACACCGGTGGAAAACCGGTTGACAGAATTCTGGTCCATAATGGACTTCGTTAATAAAGGTTATCTCGGTACAGTCAAAACATTCAAATCAGACTTTGCCGACCCCATTCAGGTCTTCAATGATGAGAACGCGGTGAACAAATTCCGGAAAATCACTTCACCCTTCATGATGAGGCGCATGAAATCTGACAAGTCCATTATATCAGACCTGCCCGATAAGGTGGAACAGAACCAGTTCGCCGTACTGAGCAGACAGCAGGCTGCACTTTATGAAAAAACAATGCAGGCAGCCATGGACGAAATTGAAGGTGTGTCAGGTTCGGATCACGAATCTGTTTTTAAGCGACAGGGGCTTGTACTGCAGATGATCCTTGCACTGAAACAGATTTGTAATCACCCGACTAATTTTCTGAAGAACGGCAACTTTGATCCTTTGCTTTCCGGAAAAATGGAGTTGCTCTTTGAACTGACAGACAGTATCATGGAGGCTGGTGAGAAAATGCTGCTTTTCACCCAGTTCAGGGAAATGGGCGATTTGCTGCAACGATTCCTCACAGCTCGGTTTGGCGAACGTCCAATGTTCTACCATGGAGGCTGCAGTGTAAAGGAACGGGAAGATATGGTGAACCACTTTCAGAATAACCGTGCCGATAAAATTTTCATCCTTTCGCTGAAAGCTGCCGGAACAGGTTTAAATCTCACTGCTGCTTCGCATGTAATTCATTACGATCTGTGGTGGAATCCTGCGGTGGAAAACCAGGCTACCGACCGTGCCTACCGTATCGGGCAAAAGAAAAATGTGATGGTGCACCGGCTTATCACTAAAAATACTTTTGAGGAAAAAATTGACGACATGATCCGGAAAAAGAAACGCCTGGCTGATATGACAGTGGCCACAGGCGAAAACTGGATTGGAAAATTAAGCAATAAGGAACTCAGGGAGATTTTTAAATAATTCTGGAAATGGGCATCAACAGGCTTATGTCAGCCGATATAGAATCAGAGATCTGGTTCCGGGTGCTTATAACTGCCCGTGATAAAGGATATTAAACGCCATTGGCTCAATAGCCGGTAAAACGGATTAATTTTAAATACCTCGTTGGAACGTTGTGTCTTCCGGGCGGATTCCACGAGTTATTTTACGAAGAAGAATTTGTTTCATTAGTTATTTAACTCAGGAAAGAGATGACCGGAATGAAAGTTGTAAGCATCAATTTATGTTTTATCGTATCCTGTCTGGTATCGGTCGCGCAGACAAGACACTCGAAAGAAACTGATTACCCGACCTGTAAATGTCTGGTAATGGCTGGGTATCAGGGCTGGTTCATCGAAAGTAGCGGAGAGATGTATCCTGATCCGAAAAAGATCAGTATTGATTTCTGGCCCGACATGAAGGAATACAAAAAGACTTATCCTACAGGACTGAAGTATTCAGACGGCTCTGTTGCCACCTTCTTCAGCGCCACAGATAAGTCGACAATCGACCTTCATTTCAGGTGGATGAAACAGTATGGTATCAACGGTGTCTTCATGCAGCGTTTCTTTGAGTATACTCGTCCGGGAACAGAACAGCACAGAATCTTTTCAAAAATGCTTTCAGATGCCTTGAAAGCTGCATCAAAATATGACAGGGCTATTGCGGTCGAATATGATCTGTCAGGTCTTAAGGCTTCGGGAGAGGATTGCTCACTCATAATTGAGGACTGGAAATATCTTGTAGATTCTCTCAGGGTAACCAGCCAGAAAGGCAGAAAAACGTATCTCCATCATAATGGTAAACCTCTCGTGGCAATATGGGGTCTGGGCTTTCCTGATCGCCCCTATAACATTCGTGATATAGGGTTTGACAGGTTGCTGGATTTCCTGAAAAACGATCCTGTTTACGGAGGCTGTTCGGTACTTATTGGCGTCCCGACTTATTTCAGGGAATTAGGAAGTGATTGTATTAAAGACACATATCTTCACGATCTCATTAAAAAGTGCGATATTGTCTTACCCTGGATGGTCGGAAGAACAGATATGAATACTTATGATTCCTATCGGGAAAATCTTGCAAAGGACCTGGAATGGTGTAAGAAAAACAAAGTTGATTATATGCCTGTTATCTGGCCGGGATTCAGCTGGCATAACATGTTTAAATCGGATCCGTCGAATGAAACGCCCAGATATGGCGGAAAATTCTTCTGGAAACAGGTTTATCACTCCATTAACTATGGCTGCGACATGATCTTTGTAGCTATGTTTGATGAGGTCAATGAAGGAACTGCAATATTCAAGATCACTGACAATCCTCCGGTTGACAGTGATGCACTGTTTGTGGGCACAGACGGAAAACCTTCGGATCATTATCTGTGGCTTTCGGGAGAAGCCGGGAAGATGTTGAGGAAGGAAATACCTCTGAGTCCTGAAATACCGCTTCGGGAGAAATAGGTTTTTGGCGCAGTTTAATGGTTTTAACAATTTAGAATAAAGGTTTGAGTCTGTTAATTTATTGTCATTTTTCTACGATGATGTCAGGGCTAACGCCCCTATGGTTGAATTTATTGTCATTTTCTACGATGATGTCAGGGCTAACGCCCCTATGGTTGAATTTATTGTCATTTTCTACGATGATTTCAGGGCTAACGCCCCTCATGTTTTGTTGGTTTTCTATCTCGATAATTACCTGCTATATCCAAAAGGTTTTACCCATTTGTTATTGATGATTTTTTTGTGCCATTTAACGTTTTATTTTATTGATATCAGGGCTACGCCCCTATGGTTGAATTTATTGTCATTTTCTACGATGATTTCAGGGCTAACGCCCCTCATGTTTTGTTGGTTTTCTATCTCGATAATTACCTGCTATATCCAAAAGGTTTTACCCATTTGTTATTGATGATTTTTTTGTGCCATTTAACGTTTTATTTTATTGATATCAGGGCTACGCCCCTATGGTTGAATTTATTGTCATTTTCTACGATGATTTCAGGGCTAACGCCCCTTCATGTTTTGTTGTTTTTTGTTCACTTAAGGTTTATGCCCCCTTTTTAATAGTTTCATCGACGAAGAAAAAAGGCTATGTCACTTAATTTTCTTCTTTTTACAAATAGGGGCGTTAGCCCTGGTTTCTTCGTAGCAGGTGTAGTCGGTATAGCTAGAGGAGGGGCGTAGCCCTGAAATCTATCTATCGTACCATTCAAACAAATATTTTTGGTCATATTCAATTTGGAATATTTCATGCAACAACAAACCATTAGTTTTGTCTTTCAGTATATTAGATTTGCTAGTAAAATATGTAATACAAACAGTATATTGGCTATTTCCAATATCATTCATTTCCTATTCCGGGCAACCGTGTAAATCTGGCTACAAGTGATTCAATTATATATCTGCAACGTTAGTCAAATAAGAATTTCCGGTCAGTCCATTAATCCAGATCTGACTGGATCGCTCATTAATAAAGTTACACATTTACAAGAGAATACAAGTTACAAAATCTTTAGAAATTTAATCATTGGATACTATTGCAATTACAATTTCCTGACGACAGTTTTGATATATCAGCACATTATGATTACAGCATTTTTATAGAAGCGAAAATAGGGTATTGACATATTGTTCAGTAAGACTAACTCCGCGTTTGTGCTGCATAATGCATCCGAAGAGTCGATGTATCTGCGCAATAACCATAAATAAAAAGACCCTAACTGATTGGGTTAGAGTCCTCTCGTGGAGCTGGCGGGAGTCGAACCCGCGTCCAAACATGGAGACCATATGCTTTCTACATGCTTAGTTCTGCTTGATTTTCGTGACAGGTCAGCTGCAGAACAACCTAACCGGCCCTTATCTCCTGTTTATTTCGCCATCAGATCGGAGAGATCGTCAGACTAGCCCCGGATTGCGTGCGCCTCCATATCGGGTTGGATCAGGGCATGACCGCCCGGGAGACGTCTCGTCACAGCACATGTGCCGTGAGATCCCCGAAGGGAAAGCTTAAGTTACTGTTATTCGCTTAAGCAGCGAGAGCGTAATTAGATTCGCCTTTTGTTGTTTTGTGACACTGTTCAAGTGACGCGCCACCACACACTGCATGCTTACATACCACCCCTCATGCTGTCAAAACCAGGTCAGCCCCGGGTTGATATGGACCGCAAAAATACTAAATTCCGGCCTATTACTGATTTAAATCAGCAAAATTCAGACCACTTTTACTAACTTTGATAGATTCTTATCTCTCTTCACGATTGAATAAACCTTTGAAAGTTGGCATACTGCGTGAAACTAAAAACCCGCCCGACAGACGAGTTCCTCTGACACCTCCGCAGATCGTAGCTATCGAGGAAGCTTACCCCGATATCCAGTTCTTTATCCAGCCAAGCGATTACCGCTGCTATTCAAATGAGGAATATGAATATCTCAATATTCCTATGCGTGAAGATCTCAGGGAATGTGATATTCTGATGGGAGTGAAGGAGGTGGATAAACGGACATTCATCCCGAGAAAAACTTATATGTTCTTTGCTCATGTTGCCAAACAACAACCAAATAATCTGGATATGTTCCGGGAGATGGTAAGGAATAATATTACTCTCATTGATTTTGAATATCTTACCACAGACAAAGGTCAGAGAGTAGTTGCTTTCGGACGACATGCCGGGATAGTTGGCGCATATAACGGATTACGTGCACGTGGAATAAAAACAAATAAATTCAGGCTTAAACCTGCCTATCAATGCCACGATCTCGATGAGATGTGGGCGGGACTTAAACTGATAGAGCTGAAACCCGGATTGAAGATCCTAATTACGGGAGAGGGCAGGGTTGCACAGGGCGCGGTGGAAACACTTTGCGTTGCCGATATGGTGCAGGTTTCTCCGGAAGAATACCTTAAAAGGGAATTCGAGGTTCCGGTGTTCTGTCAGATCGGCCCAAAACATTATACTAAACATAAGAATGGCAGGGAGTTCAGTTTCGAGCATTTCAGACAGACCCCTGATGAATATGAGTCCGATTTTATGCGTTTCGCAGCAGTGACCGATATACTGATCACTGGTCATTACTGGGATCCTCGTTCTCCTGTGTTCTTTACGAGGGAAGATATGAGAAGCCGGGAGTTCCGGATCTCAATAATTGCAGACGTCAGCTGCGATGTTCATGGACCTATTCCTTCAACATTACGGGCAACAACTATTGCTGATCCTTTCTATAGCTATAATCCTTTTCTGGAAACTGAAGAACCTGCATTCAGCAGCCCAAAGAATATTACTACAATGTCTGTCGATAATCTGCCGGGAGAGCTGCCCCGCGACGCATCACACGGCTTCGGCATGATGCTTATGGAAAATGTTTTATACAGCCTTTTTACTCAATCTGAAGATAATATGATCAAAAGGGCAACAATTCTGAAAGATGGTGAACTTACGCCCGGATTTTCATACCTAAATGATTATCTTAGCCGGACATGATCCCTCGCGGATGGTCCGGATGAACAGGATCTGAATATTTTTTAACCTGGTCAGCTTGCCTTTCCCTGCAGGGTATGCTTATTTCATTCAAAACCAGTTATTAATGCGAAGATTATTTTTACTTCTTCTTGTCCTGTTACCGGTGCGTTCACTGGCTCAGCAGGACAACGCTCCGGTTATCGGAGTCAGTGATAAGCGGGTAAATGTATACGGGCTTAAGAATGCCCGGGTCGTTGCTGACTATCAGACCACGCTTGAGAATACCGATATTCTGATCTCAGACGGGAGAATTCAGGCGATCGGTCAGAACCTTACTTTCCCCAAAGGGACTATTATTATTGACCTGACAGGAAAGACTGTGTATCCCTCGTTTATAGATGCATACGCTCCTAACTATGGTATCAGATCTCAGCAGAAAAAGCCGGATGCAGGGCAGGGTATGCCATTTATGATGATGGGGATGAGAAGCCGGTCGGGAAATCCTTCCGGCCCGGAACCCAGAGTGGCCGATTACTGGAACGACGGGATACACGCTTCGTATGATGCAACATCTGAGTTCATTGAGGACAATAAAGAAGCAGATGAATACAGAAAGGCAGGTTTTGGTTCAGTCCTCTCATTCAAAACAGTCGGGATAGCCAGGGGTACATCCGCACTGGTTACAACAGGCGAGGGTAAAACAAATAATCTTGTTCTGAAAGCAAAAGCTTCTGCCAACTATTCCCTTCTCAGAAACAGATCGGCAGACATGTACCCGACCTCTCAGTTCGGGATAATAGCCCTGGTACGACAGCTGAACTATGATGCCCAGTGGTACAAACAACTGCCTTCAGGATATTTCCATGATGACGGCCTTGAAGCCTACACTGCAAACCTGTCATTGCCTCAGATCTTTGAGGTAGGAGATAAACTGCAGGTACTAAGGGCTGATAAGATCGGAAAAGAGTTTGGGATCAATTACATTATAAAAGGTGCCGGTGACGAGTATCAGACTTTGAATGATATAAAAAAGGCAGGTAACAGGCTCATTATTCCTGTAAGCTTTCCTGATGCCCCCGATGTGAAGGATCCATATATGGCAGCTACAATACCTCTGAAAGTGCTTAAGCATTACGAGATGGCTCCCTCAAACCCGGCAAGATTATCTGGTGCAGGTATAACATTCGCGCTCACTTCAGCAGGATTGAAAGAAAGATCTGCTTTCCTTGCCAATGTAAGGAAATCGGTTAAGAATGGGCTGGCTCCTTCGGAAGCTCTGAAAGCGCTTACATATACTCCCGCATCAATGTTTGGCGTATCGGATCTGGTGGGAGCTCTGAAAAAGAATATGGTGGCTAACCTTCTGATAACTTCGGGAGATATTTTCAGTGACGACTGCATCATCTTTGAGAATTGGGTGCAGGGTGTTCCTTTCAGGTTCTCCGATCTGCGAATAAGAGATCTGAGAGGTATATATAGCCTGAAAGTGGATACTTCTGAATATACAATGACTGTTACGGGTACACCAGGCAAGCTGGCTGTAAAAATCAAATATGATTCGACCGAGGTCAAAGGTGCCGGAATTACTTCCGACAGAGATCTGGTAAGCATAACCTTCGGAAGGGCAAAACAGAAATTCAGACTCTCAGGTTATAATAAAGGTAAAAACCTGGAGGGAAGCGGACAGACTGATGATGGTACCTGGGTAAGCTGGACTGCCACTTACTCCGGTGAGGCTCCTAAAAAAGAGGAAGGCAATAAAAAAGATGATCAGAATAAACCGGAAGTAGGTCCTGTTATTTATCCGTTTACGGCTTATGGCAGCCCTGTGGTTCCGGCCCAGGAGGATGTTCTGTTTAAGAACGCCACTGTTTGGACAAATGAGCAGGATGGCAAGCTCCTGAATACCGACGTACTGGTAAGGAAAGGAAAGATATCTGCCGTTGGGAAAGATCTCAGGGCACCTGATGGAGTAAGGGTGATCGATGCCACCGGGAAACATCTTACCTCAGGTATTATTGACGAACATTCCCATATAGCTCTCGATGCGACAAATGAATTCGGGCAGGCAATAGCTTCTGAAGTAAGAGCCAGTGATGTTATTAATCCTGAAGATGAGACCATCTACCGTGAACTTGCCGGTGGAGTGACTGCTGCACATATTCTTCATGGTTCAGCTGATCCGATTGGCGGTCAGTCCGCGCTGATAAAGCATCGTTGGGGCCAGAATGCCTCAGGCCTGGAGATCGATAACCATGTCGGATTTCTGAAACACGCGCTTGGTGAAAATGTGAAACGAAGCTATAACCGTTATCCTAATTCAAGGATGGGAGTGGAGCAGATAATACGCGATAACTACCAGAGGGCAGTGGAATATAATGCCCAATGGAAAGCATGGAATGCACTGAAGCAAGCAGATAAGGCAGGCAAGATTCCACCAAGGAGAGATCTCAGGCTGGATGCAATCGTTGATGTTCTTGAAAAAAGAAGTTTCATAGCATGTCATACATATATTCAGTCTGAAGCTACGATGATCATGAACCTGGCCAAAGAGTTCGGGGTGAAAGTCAATACCCTTATCCATTGTAACGAAGGATACAAGGTAGCGGATCAGATTGCTGCCAACGGTGTTGCCGCTTCCGTTTTTGCCGACTGGTGGGATTATAAATACGAAGTTTATGAAGGTGACAGCTACAATGCTGCCATGCTGATAAAAAGCGGGGTACTGACCTGTATCAATTCAGATGATGAAGAAATGGGCCGAAGACTCAACCAGGAAGCCGCCAAAGTAATAAAATACGGTGGAATAAGCGAAACAGAAGCTCTCAAGCTGATAACACTCAATCCTGCAAAAATACTTCACCTCGATAACAGAATGGGAAGTATAAAACAGGGTAAGGATGCAGACCTTGTTCTCTGGACAGATAATCCCTTATCTGTTTATGCAAGGGCAAATAAAACGATGGTTGATGGAACTATATATTTCGATGAGGAAAGAGATGCATTGTTGAAGAAACAAATGGACCTCGAACGTAACAGGATAATTAAAAACATCCTGAATGAATCAAAACCGGAAGGTCCCTTAACTCCTAAATTTCCAATGAGATGAGAAGAAATATTTATATATCTGCCATACTGACATTCATTGTCTTATTTAATCTGCAGGCACAGAGTCCGGTAGTGGCTCCTGCACAGAAAAAAACGATCGTCCTTAAAGGAGGTACCGTACATACCGGCACAGGGGTGGTTATAAGCAACGGAACCGTGGAATTCAAAAACGGTAAAATTACCTTCGTGGGAAAATCGTCCGATTATAAATCTGAATGCAGCGATTGCGAATCAATTGATATTACGGGGAAACAGGTTTACCCCGGACTTATCTTTCCTGCTACCAGTCTGGGACTCATGGAGATTGGCGGCGGAGTGGAAGTAGCTACTGATAACAGGGAGCTTGGTGACATGAACCCTAATGTCAGGGCAATTGTTGCATATAATACTGATTCCCACGTGATCCCTGTTATCCGTTCGAATGGGATTCTAATTGCCCAGATAGTGCCTGTAGGCTCACTGCTTCCCGGCACTTCCAGTGTCGTTCAATTGGATGCATGGAACTGGACAGATGCCGCATATAAACAGGATAACGGTATACAGCTGGGCTGGCCCGGCAAATACCCGAGGTTCCATGACAGGGAGGAATGGTTTTCAGACTCTGATGAAAACATCTCTGCCGAATATGAAAATCAGGTCAAAGCTCTGGAAGAGATCTTCTCCGATGCCGAAGCTTATGCCGCAATTGAAAAACCGGCAGTAATAAACCTGCGACTTGAAGCCCTTAAGGGACTCTTTGATGGCACAAAGACATTATTCATCAGCACCGATGAGCCGAATGGTATTTTATCTGCCGTCTCATTCGGAAAAAGGCATGGAGTGAAGAAGATGGTCCTATCCGGCGCCGATGAGTCTGCATGGGAAGTGAAAGATTTTCTGAAAGAGAACAACATTCCTGTTATTCTCGATAACCCGTTCTCTGTTCCGAAATACGATTACAGCGATACCAAACTGCCCTTCAAACTGCCTTATCTTTTCATGAAAGAGGGGATACTGACCGGACTGACCTATTCACCACAGTCATATGGTAATCTGCCTTTTGCTGCAGGGCAGACAGTGGCTTACGGACTCTCAAAGGAAGAAGCCCTTCAGCTTGTTACGCTTAACAATGCAAAGATACTTGGGATAGATGACAAGGCGGGGTCGATTGAAACGGGAAAGGATGCCGATATAGTGGTTTCAACAGGAGATATACTTGATATGTCCACAAACAATATCGAGTACGCATTTATCACAGGCAGGCAGATAAGCCTTGACAATAAGCATAAGCAACTTTACAGAAGATTCAGCGAGAAATACGTGAACAACAAATAAACCTGCCCTCTGATGAAGAATTTAAGAATCCTTGCAGCTTGTATTCTTATCCCAGTATTGACAGGATGTACAGGAAACAGACAATCAGCCGCGACGCTCAAGCTGATATATAAACATCCAGCCTCCGTATGGGAAGAAGCCCTTCCGGTAGGTAACGGGCGTCTTGGCGCCATGGTGTTTGGTAATCCGGTCCATGAACGTCTTCAGCTCAATGAGGAGAGTATCTGGGCTGGCAGTAAACTGAATAATGACAACCCCGGGGCCCTTAAAGCTCTGCCTGAACTCAGGAAGGCTATTTTTGAAAGCAGATATAAAGATGCTTTTAAAATAGCAGAAAAAAATTTTATTGGTATCCCGCCAAATGTCAGGTCATATCAGCCCTTAGGGGATCTTTTGATCGATTATAGCTGGCAGGCTGCTCCGGAAAACTACTCCCGTGAACTTGACCTGGAAACAGGGATTACATCAAGCAGCTTCACAGTCGGTGGAAAGCGGGTAATACAGGAGACATATATCTCGGCTCCGGATAATATTATTATTGTGCTTATAACTTCTCCTGACGGCCTTCCTCTGAATGCATCAGTAAGTCTGGCAAGGGAGAAAGATGCAGTGATTTCTGCTTCCGGCTCAAATGTTCTTAAACTGGCCGGTCAGATAATTGACCAGGATAATCCGAAATCAGGACCCGGCGGAGCGCACATGAAATTTTCTTCTGAACTGAGGGTGAAAACAGTCAAAGGCGCTGTTGCTGCGGAGAAGAATAGCCTGAAAATCACAGATGCAAAGGAAGTACTGATCAGACTTACTGCTGCAACGGACTATAATATAAAACTACTTGACTTCGACCGTTCAATCGATCCTGAGGCGGTTTGCCGGAATATCCTTGATCTGACAGACAGGAAGGCTGCTGATCAGTTGAAGTCAGCTCATCTGGCAGAGTATAAATCAATATTTGACCGCATGAAGCTGGAATTTGGTCCTGATTCACTTGCTGCCATGCCTACGGATGAACGGCTTGAGGCGGTGAAGAACGGAGCAAAGGATAACGGCCTGATAGCAATCTATTTTCAATATGGACGTTACCTTCTGATATCATCATCACGCAAACCGGCTGTACTGCCTGCCAACCTTCAGGGAATATGGAACAAGGATCTGACCGCACCCTGGAATGCCGATTTTCATACGAACATCAATCTTCAGATGAATTACTGGCCGGCTGAGGTCTGCAACATGCCGGGAACGACTGATATGCTTGTATCATTCATGGAAAAACTGGTCACCCCCGGATCTGTCACTGCAAAGGAGATGTATGGTACGGATGGATGGACCATTCATCATCTTACCGATCCATTCGGGAGAACAGGCGTTGCAGATGGAGTCTGGGGCATCACACCAATGGACGGTCCCTGGATGACTTTTCCTCTATATGAGCATTTTCTTTTCACAAGAGATACTGCTTACCTGAGGGAAAAAGCATATCCGATAATAAAAGGCGCTGCTGAATTTGTGCTCGGATTCCTTGTTGAGTCACCTGAAGGATACATGGTCACTAATCCGTCTCACTCTCCTGAGAATAATTTCAGGGATCCCCGGACAGGAGATGTATCCGCCCTTACATATGCGGCTACAACTGATATTGAGATGGTCAATGCTCTGCTTGACTATTGTATTGATGCTGCTTCCGTTCTTAAAACCGATCAGGAATTTGCAGCTAAACTTAAGGAAACGAAAAAACGTCTGCCACCGGTTACAATAAACTCAAAAGGGGTGATTCAGGAATGGATCAGGGATTTTGACGAACCTGAACCGGGTCACCGGCACATGTCGCATCTTCTGGGACTATACCCTCTTGCTCAGTTCACACCTTCCACTCCTGCCCTGTATAAAGCTGCGGAAGCCACTATCAACAGGAGGCTATCTTTCGGCGGCGGACACACAGGATGGAGCAGGGCATGGATTGTAAATTTGTTCGCAAGGTTACAGAATGGTGAAAAAGCCTATGAAAACCTTCTTGCATTGCTCAGAAAATCGACGCTGCCTAATCTCTTTGATAACCATCCTCCTTTTCAGATCGATGGTAACTTCGGAGGAACAGCAGGTATCGCGGAGATGCTCATCCAGTCACACGACAATGTGATAAGACTGCTGCCGGCAATCCCCTCTGAATGGTCATCCGGTGAAGTGAAGGGCTTGTGTGCCAGGGGAGGATTTGTTGTTGATATGAAATGGGAAGCAGGTAAGCTTGAAGCCTCCGTTACTTCGGTCAAAGGCGGAAAAGGAAAACTTATTTACGCCGGAAATGAAAAAGATATCGAACTCGGACCAGGGGAAAGAAAAGTGATTAATTTCTGATAATGATTACTGTATGAGATATTGTTCCCTAAGCGAATCAGACGGTGACTATGTGCGAATTACCAGGAATGCATTTTTCTGGGGTTTACTGTTTTCCATTTTAATCATTTCGTGTAACTCCGGAAATCCTGGGAACAGGGAACTCGCGAAAAAGATTCTGGAAGACCGCACGCTCGATTCTGTCAGTGTAAAGGCCGGTCAACTTCTTTCAAAAGGATTTACTGCCGGAGACGGTTATCCTCAGGTGTGGATAAGGGATTTCAATACATTTATTGAGACTTCCTGCTCTGTATTTGACAGGGGAGTCATAAGGGAGTATCTTCTGACCTTCCTGAGGCTTCAGCAGCCTGACTGGCAGATCGTTGACGGTTATGTGCTTAAGGGCCATGTAACCTGGGACGATCCCAATATTTATACCTCGCAGCTGGATTCAGCTCATGTCGGATTTAAAAATACTGTCGAAACCGATCAGGAAACTTCACTTATCCAGGCTATTGGTAAATATATCCGGATAACAGGTGACAGGTCAATCCTTGATGAGAATATTGGAGGCCTTACGGTGATAAATCGTTTGGAACGATGTGTTCAGTTTCTTCTTGCAAACAGGTATTCAACACAGTACGGGCTGCTGACCGGTGCAACTACCCAGGATTGGGGTGATGTTCAGGTCGAAGGTGGGGCTGTTGTGGATATAGATAGCAAAACGCACTGGGCAATAGATGTTTATGATAATGCTATGTTTGTCATCGCGCTGAAAGATCTTGCTTCATTTTGTACTGCTTCAGGAGATAGAAAGAAATGGGAAGAGTTGGAGGGAAAGACAAAAATGAATATCAGGAAGCATTTGTGGGATTCTGCAAAGTGCAAGTTCATTCCACATCTTTACATCAATGGTTCTCCTTTCCCTAACGACTTCGATGAAAGTTCAGTATGGTTCCATGGAGGAACTGCTGTGGCGATCGAGGCAGGTATACTGACAGAGAAGGAGATTAAGTCATCCTATGAACAGATGAAGAAGAATGTTGCCATATCCGGCGCTCCAACCATTGGCCTTACACTCTATCCGCCTTATCCTGACGGCATAATCAAGGATTCAGGTGCTAATAAGCCATATGTTTATCAGGATGGAGGAGACTGGACATGGTTCGGAGGAAGAATGGTGCAGCAACTGGCAGCGTATGGATTTGTCAGTGAAGCCTATGAAGCGGTAAAACCTATGACAGACCGTGTTATCGCTAACGGCAAATTCTATGAATGGTACGCGAGGGATGGAAAACCCAAGGGGTCGGGAGATTTCAGGGGAGAGGCAGGTGTGCTTGACAAGGCGATTAAGATGTTGCGCGACTGGGCGGAGAAAAACAAATGATAATGAGCGGGGAAACACTGAAAATAATCTCACTCGGCCCGGCACATCCTTACCGTGGCGGTCTTGCTTCCTTCAACGACCGGCTGATACAACAGTTTGTTAATGAAGGATATGATGCTGAGATCATTACCTTCTGTCTCCAGTATCCCCGTTTCCTGTTTCCGGGGAAAACTCAATATACCGATCGACAACCTCCGGAAGGCATCAGGATAACCAGAATGCTTAATTCGGTCAATCCCCTGAACTGGATAAGCACCGGAATGGCGATAAAGAAAGCAAAACCGGATATCCTGCTGATGCGTTTCTGGCTGCCGTTCATGGGACCAGCTCTCGGTACGGTTGCCAGGATAGCCCGTTCAAATAAAAAGACCAGGGCAATATGTATCTTCGATAACGTTATCCCGCATGAAAAACGACCCGGAGACTGGTTGCTAACCAGATATTTTACCGGCTCGGTAGACGGAGCCGTTGTTATGTCGGGAAGCGTGCTGGAAGAGCTGAAGTCCTTCAGAAAAGGTATTCCCATAAAGCTTAATCTTCATCCTTTATTCGATAATTACGGCGGAAAGGTCAGCAGGTCTGAGGCTCTTGCAACTCTCAATCTTAGCAGCCGGTACAGATACATCCTTTTCTTCGGATTTATCAGGGCTTATAAGGGACTGGATCTGCTTATCAAGGCTTTTGCTGACAGACGATTCAGGAAAAAGAATATCAGACTAATAATAGCCGGTGAGTTTTATGAAGATCCTCAGCCATACAGAAATCTGCTTAAGCTATATGATCTGGAGCAGGATGTTATCCTCCATGATCATTTCATCAGTGATGACGAAGTGCCGGCATATTTCGGAAGCGCCGACCTTGTGGTTCAGCCTTACAGGAGCGCCACACAGAGCGGGGTGACACAGATAGCCTATCAGTACGGTAACCCAATGCTTGTCACAGATGTCGGAGGTCTGAGGGAGATAGTGGAGGACAGGGTATGCGGCTATGTGGTCAGACCTGACGCGGATGAGATTGCAGAAGCCATCATTGACTATTTTGATAATGACCGGCTTAAAGAATTCTCTGATGGGGTTGAGCGCAGGAAGGAGATGTTCTCTTGGAGCCGGATGACTGATTCAGTGATAGAGGTATTCAGTCGCTGCAGGAGGTAAAGATCTCTGCTTAAACTTCTTCTCTGATGAGGTAGTTGTTACGTTCCGGGGAGTTTCGGTTGATCAGTTCTCCGAGAAAGCCTGTGAGGAACAGGATAGAACCGATTATCATAACCGTCAGTGCTATAAAGAAGTAAGGACTTTCGGTCACAAGGGGTGCCCTCAGGTTTTGATGAATAAACCAGAGTTTTCTGAATCCAAGGTATCCGGCCATTGAAAATCCGATCAGGAACATCAGGGTTCCGAGCGAACCGAACAGATGCATAGGGCTTTTCCCGAACCGTGAGATGAAACCTATGGTCAGCAGATCGAGATAGCCCTTGATGAACCGGTCGAGGCCGTATTTTGTGACGCCGTATTTCCTCGCCCGGTGTTCAACAATCTTCTCTCCAATCTTATGGAAACCGGCTTCTTTTGCAAGGATTGGAATATATCTGTGCATTTCGCCATATACCTCGATGCTTTTAACCACCTCCGACCTGTAAGCTTTAAGACCACAGTTAAAATCGTGCAGTTTTATACCGGAGGTCCATCGTGCAGTTGCATTATATAATTTGCTGGTAGTTCTTTTCACAAAAGGGTCATACCTCTTCTTTTTCCAGCCGGAGACAACATCGTATCCCTCTTCTCTGACCATTCTGACCAGTTCGGGGATCTCATCAGGACTATCCTGCATGTCGGAATCCATTGTGATGATCACGTCTCCTTTAGCAACGGTGAATCCGGTATGGAGAGCTGCAGCTTTTCCATAGTTTCTCCTGAATCTGAGGCCTTTTACGGATCTATTATTTGAAGCCGCAGCGCTTATCTTAGCCCATGATGCATCTGAACTCCCGTCATCAATAAAGTTTATTTCGTACGATAGCCCTGCTTTATTACATGCCTTTTCTATCCATCCGGTCAGTTCAGGTATGGATTCCTCCTCATTATAGACCGGGACCACTATTGAAACATCCATTCCGGAATTCTCGGGTTAGTTTGCGGGGGTGTCGACAAGCGGGTTACCCTCTTTTTTAACAAAAATACTTATAATCAACGAGATAATAACTCCCCAAATCATATTGCCAAAAAGACTCAGCGGAGCTATGATTGCCGGTTTAATAAACTTCTCCTGCATTTTCATTGCCGTTTCCATAGCATCTTCCGGAATTCCTTTCTTCTGCAATAAATCTTCCGCCATGGCAAGCTGTTTGGTGACAAGTCCGGGATCGATGAAAGCATAGAGAATGTAAATAAATACAGCAACTATAATGGAATAATAGAGGGATATCACTACTCCTGCTCCAAATGATTCTCCAAACGTTATCTGGCCAAACCTGTAATTGTCGCGGAATGATTTGACCAGGAAATAAAGAAGAACAGCTTCGATAACAACAAATGCATATCCCTGAGTCTTGTTGAAAGAGAGGTCGAGGAAATACATTACAAGAGAATAGACAACACCTGCCATACCAAGGATTAGCCCGTTGATCAGGTTGCCTTTCCAGACATTAACTTTCTGTTCCATAATTGAGTGATTTTTTTGCTGAATTATTTATTAACCGTGAAACAAATATAATCTAAAATAGGGAAAGGGAAACCTGACAAAAGAGTTTAAAATATTTTGCAGTTGTCTTCATTAATTGTACTTTTGTGCCGGGTAAGTCTTATACGACCAGCTCCTGCTGAACTCCCCCAGGATCGGAAGATAGCAAGGGTAGGCAGTTGTAGCGGTGCGATATAAGGAGCTTACCCTTTTTTTATTTACGTTAATATGCTTATAAAGATATACGACGAAAATCCAAATCCGAAGCAGATCAGGAAAGTAGTTGATCTACTTGAACAGGATGGGATCATTATCTATCCCACTGATACGGTTTATGGTATGGGTTGTGATATTAAAGCTTCAAAGGCGATAGAGAAAATTGCAAGATTCAAGGGACAAAATCCGGATAATCCCGACCTTTCCCTTCTGTTTCATGATATGAGCCAGCTTTCCGAATACACCATCATAAGAGACAATAATATATTCAAGCTGCTGAAACGCAACCTCCCTGGTCCTTTCACGTTTATAGTTCATGCGAACAGTCAGATCCCTAAATATTTTAAAAACAGAAAGAAAACAGTAGGGATAAGGATCCCCGATAACATTATCGTACTTGAGATTATCAAGGAACTCGGACGGCCTCTGGTTACGACATCCATTCATGATCAGGATGAGATAGTCGAGTATACAACCGATCCGGAGCTTATCCACGAGAAGTACGTCGATTTTGCCAATGCTGTTGTAGACGGAGGTTTCGGAAGAAACGAAGCATCTACTGTAGTCGACTGTACCGGTGAAGAGATCGAGATAGTCAGGCAGGGATTGGGAATACTGGAATTATAGCTCAGTTCCTGTAAAAACTTCTTGTGAACAGAATCAATACAGTAAGCAGTTCCAGTCTGCCAAGCAACATGAGGAAAGAGAGGAAGTATTTTCCGAACACCGGCAACCCCGAATAATTTGAGAATGGCGAGAAAGTTCCCAGTGATGGTCCGATATTTCCCAGCATTGAGGCAGCTGTGCTGAATGAAGTCATAAGATCATATCCCATCGCTGCCATCACAAACGTGCTTAAGCAAACAATGAAAAAATACAGGGTCAGGAACACAAGCACATTATTTATTTTGCTCTGTGGGATTATGTGTTTATTGAGCCTCACAGGGAGAAAGGCGCTTGGATGAATAAGCCGCTTCATTTCCTGCCTGCTGTTCCTGGTCACAAGAAGCAGGCGTATCAGTTTGATACCGCCGCTTGTTGAACCTGCTGTTCCTCCGGTGAACATTAGTATAAATATGATCAGACCAAGAGGATATCCCCATAATGCGAAATTCTGAGTATAGAATCCTGTAGTGGAAATAATCGAAACCGTATGGAATGCCCCCGTTGATATGGCTTCTCCCACCGATCCTGTTCCTCTGAAGTAGAGAATAATGGAGCTTATAGTTATGAATATTATGCAAATGACAGTGTAGAATACGAATTCATTATTCCCTGTTATTTTGTCTGGTTTTCCTTTTAATGCAAAATATATAATAGTCGGATTAGTGGCGGCCAGGAACATGAAGACAGTTATTATAGTCATCATGTATGGCGATGAGAATGATGCCATACTGTTGTTCCTTGTGGAGAAACCTCCGGTAGACATGGTGGTGAAGGAATTACATAAAGCTTCAAAGGGGGACATGCCTCCTATAACCAGCAGTACAGATTCGGCCAGTGTAAGACCAGCGTATATTGTCAGCAGCCTTCTCGCTGTTTCTATTATTCTCGGATGGATCTTCTCAATCTGATAACCTGTGAATTCCGATGCTGCTATCTGGATGGTGATTGATCTGACAACAGGGAATATTGACAGGGAAATAATGATAATTCCTGCGCCACCAATCCATTGGCTGATGCTCCTCCAGAAAAGTATCCCTCTGGGGAGCGATTCAACATCATTCATTATTGTTGCACCGGTTGTCGTTAATCCCGACATTGATTCGAAGAAAGCATCGGCAAAATTGTCAGCAGTTCCGCTGAAAAGAAATGGCAGAGTACCGAATAGCGCAAAAAGCACCCATGATCCGGTCACTATCAGGTAGCCTTCCTGTATCCCTGATATGCGCTCCTCTTTTCTCAATGGGGTGAATACAATAACTCCGGTTATAAGAGTTATTAATGCAGAATACAGGAAAGCAGATACGGCATTTTCCCCATTCAGGAAAGAGATTCCTGCACAGACAAGCATTAAGATGCCTTCAGTGATCAGCAGTAAACTGAGGACCCTAGCAATTATTCTTGAATTGATCATAGTGATCAGGAAAAGAATTTGGACAGTTTATCGTAACCTGACGGAAGCGTGAAAACAACAACCTTATCGTTGGCATTTATTATTGTGTCACCTGTGGCAATGAACGGCACCCCTTCACGTATTCCTCCCCCTACTATGGCTTCTTTAGGAAAATCAAGACTCCTGAGTGTCCCCTTTGTTATCCTGGCATTGGCAGGCACATTAAATTCCAGCATTTCAGCATCAGTTCCGGCCATGTATTTTACCTGTAGTACATTAGGGTTGGAGGTATGCCTGAAGATCCTGCTTGCAGCAGATATCTTCTTATTTATTATTGTATCTATTCCCGTATTCTCAGCCAGGTTGATATATTCCATATTCTCAACTTCGGCAATGGTGCGTTTTACACCCATTTTTTTTGCAAGAAGACAGGAGAGGATATTGGTCTCGGAATTTCCTGTAACTGCAATAAATGCATCGAATTTGGTGATCCCTTCCTGTTCGAGAAGCTCAACCTTTCTGCCGTCTCCGTTTATTATCAGGGTGTTTTCCAGTATTCCTGCAAGGTCCTCGCATTTTTTTGTATCGTAATCAATGAGTTTGACCTCGGAAGTCTTCTGCATGTATAGTGCAACATGCTTACCAATCCTGCTTCCGCCCAGAATCATTATCCTTCTTGCCTCAAAATTCTTTTTTCCCGACGATTTCATCATACCGTCTATCCCGTCCTGGGTGGAGACCACGTATACAAGATCTCCAAGGCAGAAATGTTCGTTACCCCTGGGGATAATAGTTTTGCCTGCTCTTTTGATGGCGACAGCCCTGTATTTATCCATATCCTGTGTTTCGGCTGTTTCTTCCAGGCTTTTGTTTATTATCGGGGCATTCTCTTCAAGTCTCTGTACACACATTGCAAGTTTCCCATCGCAGAATTCCATAAATTCCGTGGCTCCGGTTTCATGCAGCAATCCAAGCACCTCCCTGGCTGCGATAAGCTCAGGATAAATAAGGGAGTCTATCCCGAGTGACTTGAAGAAGTCGGTTATGGAATGCTCAAGGTAATCGATATTGTCGATACGTGCGATGGTCTTAACCGCTCCAAGCTTCTTTGCAAGGATGGCAGAGGTGATATTTGTATCCTCACTATGGGTGACTGCAATGAAGAGATCCGTCTTCTTGTTCAGAACTTCTTTGAGCAGATTTACAGACGTAGATGAACCGTCACGCGTCAGTACGTCAAGTGTATTATCGATAGGCTTCAGCCTGGTTTCTTCAGGATCGATGATTATGATTTCGTGGTTTTCATTCGAAAGCATTTTAGCCAGGTGCGTTCCCACTTCACCGGCCCCAGCAATGATAATTCTCATTTGAAACTCTATTGAAAAACTTGACAAAAATACGAGATAAATCACTTAAAAATCAAGTTTTAAACACATTTCTTTATCAAAGGCGGACGCTCCTGATATATGCTCCGGATTTTCTAACAATGTGAAAATCCTGAATTTCTTTGCTGAATTTCAACGTGCTTCCGGACAGATTCGGCGGAGCTTCGGAAAAGATCCATTCTTTGCCAGGCGGAATTTTCACTTCAGCATAATCTGAAATGACAGGTTTTTTTCCTGTGATAATAATGAAATCGGGGTCAAATCGTGAAATATTATTCCATCGTGGTTTCCCGGTAATCAAAACCTTCAGTTGCCCTGCTTTTAAATAGGTTTCACCTGCCCCAATCTGATGATATTGTGCTTTCAGCAGGAGGGTTGCGCGATGCCTGGCTATATCCGTGACAGGTGGAGTCGCTCCGGAATAAACATAAAGATGCCTTCCGCTTCTGATTCCGAAAGTAGTTGTTCCCGGGGTGTTATAAACAATTATTTCTTCTGAAAGTCCTGTTTTAATGCGGTTTACTTCTCCGGAAACAAGAAAAAGGATCAGAAACATCATAGGATAGATTACGGAAAGTGAATCTTTTTTCAGGAGATGGCTGACAGCAGCAAAGATAAAAGCGGAAAAAAAGATGCATTCAGAAGTTGTCATACCTATGCCCTCAAGCGATGCCAGGGGGAGGGAAGAAGAAAGCTCAGTCAGGCTTTCGGTAGCCCCGGCAAGGCTTCCCAGCAACATTCCAAGAAACCGGGAAATGACCCTGATTCTGAAAACAAGAGGAATGATGGCTCCTGTAATGACAAGGACTGATGAAAGAGGTACAATAATGATATTGGTGAGGATGAAATATGTTGGGAACCGGTTGAAAAGAGTGATGGTAAGAGGAAGAGTTCCTGCCTGGGCAACAATCGTAATTGAAGCTGATTGCCAGATCTTATCAGCTACAATATTCCTGAAAATATGTTTCCGGTAAAGATCCTGATAGAACACAATAATATATATTACCGCGAAGTACGAAAGCTGAAAGCCGGCATCAAAGATGACTGAAGGTTTTATCAGCATCAGAATGAAGGCTGAGGCAAGAACCGTGTTGATGCCATTTGCCGGGCGGTTAAGCAGCTTTCCGGCCTGCAGGAAGCTGAACATAAGAGTAGCTCTCATCACTGAAGGTGTCAACCCTGTGACAAATGCAAATCCCCAGAGAATGGTGATGGTAATAATTACGCGCAATATGTTGAAGCGTTTTTTCAGGAAGAAAAGAATATTAAAGATGAACAGGCTCAGGATTCCGGTGTGAAGGCCCGATACTGCCATTATATGCATTACCCCGGCTTTGATGAAGTGGCTTTTCTGTTCATTGTCGAGCATATTCTTCTGTCCAAGGATAATTGCCGATACAAGTGCAAGCCGATCTCCGCTGATCCCACATTCCCGGTACATCGAGATGATCCTTTCCCTTAAGATCAACGCTTTATATATCAGTTTCCTGTGTGGAGGACTGGTGTGAGACAGAACATCCTGGTTTCTGGCAAAGGCATAATATCTGATGCCCTTGTTTTGCATAAAGAAACTGTAATCGAACTCGCGTGGATTTCCTTTTGACATTATCCTAACAGGAGAGACCTTTATCCTGATGCGGTCACCCGGGAGGAGGGCTAAATCGGAAGAGTCCTTCTTCAGGTAGATCAGAATTGAACCATATATCCGTTTTGTGATCTTTTTCTCAGTTACCGACCCGATACGGAGTGTCAGCATGTATGTGCCGGTTTTACCTGCCGGATAATCTTCCAGGGTACAATTGTATATTGCGGCTGCCGGGGCAAGGTCCGATATCCCTTTTTTCTCTTTTTCATAGAGCAATGAGCCTGATAAAAACAGAGATAATGACATTGCCACACCGAAGGGAATATTGGTCTCAGGCTTACTGAACTTCAATCCTGCAACGAAGAAAGCGATGATAATAACAAGTAATATTATGATGAATGCAATATCCGGGCATATAAACAATCCGGAAATGATCCCCGCGCAAAAGGGCACGCAGATTCTCAGGAATGGGATTTCCTTAAGTAGCACAGTCTGCAGCTTATGAGACTGTATAAAATTATTAAAAATCCCTGATATCAGGATGCTGGTATCACACTTCTTTCATGGATCCTGGCGGATCCAGCCTTCTGCCTGCCTTTACCCTCATCTTCAGTTGTTTTAGTTCAGTCTCCTGTGAGCCTACCTGATTTTCTGCCCCGGCAGGATAGTCCTGTAATCTGCTTCAAATCTACCTTTACTGATTGCATTAAGTTTGCTTTTCAGGAGTCTTTTTCTGAGAGGGCTTACCTTGTCGGTATACATGATTCCATCGAGATGATCGTATTCATGCTGGATGACCCTTGCGGCATAACCGCTGTATTCTTCATCATGGAAGTTCCAGTTCTCATCATAATAGGTTATGCGGATATGTGATTCGCGGTTAACTTCCTCTCTGAGGGCAGGTATACTCAGGCAGCCTTCGGTCATAAGAACAAGTTCCCCGTTTTTTTCAGTTATATGAGGGTTAATAAATGCTTTTTTAAAGTTGGCAAGGAAAGGCTCGTCTTCAGCGGCAGGTTTTCCGTCTATCACGAAGATCCTGATCGATTTTCCGACCTGTGGTGCAGCAAGTCCGATTCCGTCGGAATGGTAAAGTGTTTCGAACATATCTGTAAGGAACTGATCCAGATCAGGGAAGTCTCTGTCGATTTCTTCTGCAACTTTTCTTAGCACAGGATGTCCGTAAATGACGATCGGGTATACCATGTTATAAATTTTACAGTTTGTTTTTCACGTTATCCAGGAATGACTGGAGAATGATAGAGGCGCTTACCCTGTCGACCGTTGATTTGTCTCTTCTGTCTTTTTTACCTGCACCGCCGTCGATCATTGCTCTCATGGCTATCTGTGATGTGAATCTTTCGTCAACCAGATGAACTTCTTTTCCGGGATATGTTTTTTTTAATTTTTTAATGAACGGGTCAATGAATTTAACAGATTCACTTGGCTTATTGTTCAAGGTAACAGGATAGCCGATAACGAATGAATCTATTGGTTCTTTTTTAAGATAATTGCCGATATAATTAAAGAATTCAGCAGGGCTTACAGTATCGAGAGGTGATGCAAATATCCTCAACGGGTCTGTTACAGCAAGGCCTATCCGTTTCGTACCATAATCAATCCCGATTATCCTGCCCATAAACTGATGGTTTCTAAACTAACATAAGAACGATTGCTCTACTGTTAATTATATTTTAACCGCAAAGTTCACACAACCTTTTTCTGATCACTGCATGTTTTGTCATTGGACGACTTTGCAGGATTTCCGGTCCGCTGTCAGGCGGGCCTGGTTTTGTGTCCTTTGCGGTTAAATATTCTATGACTTGAACCTTTCGGGAAGTTTATTCGATCTTAATATATTCCTGATTAGCAAGCCTTTTGTAATTCTGATATCTCCATTTGGCATTGTATTCAGCAGCTTTGAAGAGTTCTTCAGCATGCTGTGGGAATGCCTGAACCAGAGAAGTATACCTGACCTCTGATTTGAGGAATGCCTGGAATTTTGACCAGTCAGGTTCCTTTGAATCAAGAGTGAACGGATTCTTTCCTTCAGCTTCGAGCTGCGGGTTAAATCTGTAATTGTGCCAGTAACCTGCTTCGACAGCTGCTTTGGCCTGAGCCTGTGTTCTGCCCATTCCTTCCTTGAGGCCATGGTTGATACATGGTGAGTAAGCGATAATAAGTGACGGACCCGGATAAGCTTCTGCTTCCCTGATAGCTTTCATTGTCTGGGCATTATTTGCGCCCATAGCGATCTGAGTAACATAAACATATCCATAGCTTACTGCCATAAGACCGAGGTCTTTCTTACGAATTTTCTTACCGGATGCTGCGAATTTGGCAACAGCACCGACAGGAGTTGATTTTGAAGCCTGACCACCGGTATTGGAATATACTTCGGTATCGAGAACAAGAACGTTAATGTCTTCGCCTGAAGCCAGAACATGATCGAGTCCTCCGTAGCCGATATCATATGCCCAACCGTCGCCACCGAATACCCAATGAGATTTTTTGACGAGATATTGTTCAAGATCGAGAATCTCTTTAGCCTCTGGCGCTTTATCCTGTTTGCAGGCAGCAACTACCTTGTCGGATGCAACCCTTGAAGCTTCTCCGTTATTCTTAGTGGCAAGCCATTCTTCGAAGGCTGCTTTTGTTTCACCGCTGACAGAACCTTTTTCAAGGCTGCCTTTCATAATGAGTTCGATACGTTCTCTGAGTTTATTGGCGCCTATAGAGAGTCCGAAACCGTATTCCGCGTTATCTTCGAAAAGTGAATTGGCCCATGCCGGTCCTCTGCCTAATTTATTTTTGGTATAAGGCATTGAAGGAGCGGATGCACCGTATATTGAAGAGCATCCTGTTGCGTTCGATACGATCATTCTGTCACCGAACAACTGGGTGATGAGTTTGATATAAGGTGTTTCACCACAACCTGCGCACGCGCCTGAGAATTCAAACAATGGCTGTGCAAACTGGCTGCTTTTAACATTAAGGAATTTATCAGCAATGGTATCCTTATAACCAACTTTTTCGTGCATGTATGTCCAGCGGTCAGCTTCCACAAGCTGAGTTTCGAAAGGTTTCATAACAAGGGCCTTTGTTTTTGCCGGGCAAACATCCGCGCAGTTACCGCAACCTGTACAGTCAAATACGCTAACCTGGATTTTAAATTTGAATGCTTTCAAAGCGCCGCCCACTCCCTGGATAGCCTTTGTTCCTTCCGGAGCATTTGCCAGTTCTTCATCTGTAAGGAGGAACGGACGTATTGCAGCGTGAGGACAAACATAGGAGCACTGGTTACACTGAATACAGTTATCGGGCTGCCATTCAGGTGTAAATACTGCTATTCCTCTCTTTTCATAAGCTGATGTCCCTGACGGGAATGACCCATCTTCTCTTCCGACAAATGCACTTACAGGAAGATCATCTCCTTTAAGGCTATTTATTGGTTCCATCACATTACGGATGAAATCGGGAATATCGCGGGTATCCTTCTGTTCGGTAACCTTAATGTCGGCCCACTCTGCAGGGATCTCCACTTTTTCAACCTCACCGCCTTTGTCTACAGCTGAATAGTTTTTATTTACAACATCTTCTCCTTTTCTTCCATACGATTTGAGAATTGCTTTCTTCATTTCGCTGACGGCCTTTTCGTAAGGAATCACATTGGCTACTTTGAAGAAGGCCGACTGCATGATGGTATTGGTACGGTTACCAAGACCCAGGTCTTCTGCAATTGCTGTTGCATTGATGATATAGAAATTGATCTTGTTTTCGGCAAGATATTTTTTCATATGATCGGGGAGGCGTTTTTTTGTTTCTTCGGCATCCCATACTGAGTTCAGCAGGAAAATACCTTTTCTTACCAGACCTTTGAGCATATCATATTTTTCAATGTATGCAGGAACGTGGCATGCAACAAAATCAGGCGTGTTAACCAGATAAGTCGAACGTATCGGTTTATCACCGAAACGAAGGTGACTGGTGGTTATCCCTCCAGATTTTTTTGAATCGTAAGCAAAGTATGCCTGACAGTATTTATCTGTTGTACTACCAATTATTTTGATAGAGTTTTTGTTGGCACCGACTGTGCCATCTGATCCGAGGCCGTAAAACTTAGCTGAATATGTGCCTGAACAGCAAACATTTATCTCAGGAAGAACCGGAAGTGATGTGAAAGTTACATCATCGACAATACCGACTGTGAAGTGGTTTTTCGGTTCTTTAAGCTTCATATTATCATATACGGAAATAATCTGAGCTGGGGTAGTGTCCTTTGAGCTGAGACCATATCTTCCTCCGATAATCAAAGGCTGTACTTTCTGTTCATAGAAAGTATTCCTGATGTCGAGATAGAGGGGTTCACCTTCTGCTCCCGATTCCTTGGTTCTGCTAAGAACGGTAATGCGTTTGACAGATTTAGGAAGAACATCGAAGAAATACTTCGCTGAGAACGGACGGTAGAGATGTACGCTGAGAAGGCCGATTTTTTCTCCTTTACCTACCAGATAATCGATGGTTTCCTTGATGGTTTCAGTTACAGAGCCCATTGCAATAATTATATTTTCTGCATCGGGATCCCCGTAATATGTAAATGGTTTGTATTCTCTTCCGGTGAGTTTTGAAATCTCAGCCATGTAAGAGTTGACGATATCAGGAATAGGCTCATAAAATCTGTTGATAGATTCTTTGGCCTGGAAGAAAATATCAGGGTTCTGGGCGGTACCTCTTGTTACCGGATGTTCCGAATTAAGGGCATTCTCACGGAATTTCTTTACGGCATCCATATCAAGGAGGTTCTTCATGTCTTCCATCTGGAGAGCTTCGATTTTCTGAACTTCATGGGAAGAACGGAAGCCATCAAAGAAATGCATGAAAGGGATCCTGGATTTAATTGCTGAAAGGTGGGCCACACCTGCCAGATCCATAATTTCCTGAACACTACCGCTTGCAAGCATTGCGAAACCTGTCTGGCGTGTAGCGTAAATGTCACTGTGATCTCCGAAGATCGAGAGTGAATGGGCAGCCAGAGTACGGGCAGTAACATGGAAAACGCCGGGAAGCAGTTCACCGGCGATCTTATACATATTTGGGATCATAAGAAGAAGACCCTGTGATGCAGTGAATGTTGATGCAAGAGCACCTGTCTGAAGAGCGCCGTGCAATGCCCCTGCTGCACCAGCTTCAGACTGCATTTCAACTACCTTCACCTGTTCCCCGAAGATGTTCTTAAGTCCGTTGGCAGCCCACTCGTCTACGTATTCTGCCATTGTGGATGAAGGAGTTATAGGATATATGCAGGCGACCTCGCTGAACATATATGCAATGTGCGACGCGGCTTGATTACCGTCGCACGTTATAAATTTTTTTGTTGCCATTTTGGTTTATATTAGATTAAAAGAATATTTCTGAAATCGAGTGCAAAAGTACAAAAAAAAATCGGTTTCTTAACTTCCGTTCATTGAAATCAGGAATTCCTCATTGGATTTGGCTTGTAACAGCCTGTCTCTCAGAAACTCCATGGCTTCAACCGAGTTCATGTCAGAGAGGAAATTCCGGAGCACCCAGATCTTTTGCAAAATATTCTTATTAAGGAGCAGATCTTCCCTTCTGGTACTTGAAGCAGGGATATCGATAGACGGGAAGATTCTTCTGTTGGAAAGCTTTCTGTCAAGCTGAAGTTCCATGTTACCGGTCCCCTTGAATTCCTCGAAAATCACATCGTCCATTTTTGAACCGGTATCTGTAAGGGCGGTTGCAAGTATTGTAAGAGAACCGCCATTCTCAATATTTCGTGCTGCACCGAAGAATCTCTTCGGTTTATGAAGTGCGTTTGAATCCACGCCACCTGAAAGTACTTTTCCGGAAGCAGGTGCTGTGGTATTAAATGCGCGTGCCAGACGGGTTATCGAATCGAGCAATATAACTACATCATGGCCGCATTCAACAAGTCTTTTCGCTTTTTCCAGAACGATATTTGCCACACGGCAATGACGTTCAGCTGGTTCATCGAAAGTAGATGCTATTACTTCCGCCTTAACGCTTCTGGCCATATCCGTTACTTCTTCCGGACGCTCATCGATGAGAAGGATCATCAGATAGACTTCAGGATGATATTTTGCGATCGCGTTTGCAATCTCCTGAAGGAGTATGGTTTTACCTGTTTTTGGCTGGGCAACAATTAATCCCCTCTGTCCTTTCCCAAGCGGAGTGAACATGTCAATAATTCTCACAGAAAGAGAACCTTCACCGGGCTGGCAGAGAGTGAATTTTTCGTTGGGGAATAACGGAGTGAGGAAATCGAAAGGGACCCTGTCCCTGATAAAGTCAGGACTTCTTCCATTTATTTCATCGACCTTGATGAGAGGGAAATATTTTTCACCTTCTTTAGGAGGGCGGATTGAGCCTTTGATGGTATCGCCTGTCTTCAGACCGAAAAGTTTGATCTGCGACTGGGAAACATAAATATCGTCAGGTGAGTTCAGATAGTTGTAATCAGGTGAACGCAGGAACCCGTATCCGTCGGGCATGATCTCAAGTACACCTGTATTGTAGATAATACCTTCAAAATCGAACGGTTTTTCTTTTTTCTCTTCCTTTACAGGTTGAATTTCAGGTACCGGATCTTTAACAGGTGCATCTACAATTATATCGCCGTAGTAGATTTCAGCTGCCGGTTTGGTTTCCTCGAACCTGGGTTCAGCGTCAACAGCAGGAAAATCTCCATCTACATTTGTCTCAACAACAGTTTCTGGTTTTTTAGGTTCATGCCAATCGTTTTTTGGCTTATCAAATCTCTCCTTTCTGGGGCCCCTCTTTTCAAATCTCTGATCCTGACGCCATTTTGGCGATTTTTTCTCTTCTGAATCCTTTTCAGCAGGTTTGAAGGGCTCTGGTTTTTCCTCAGGCCATTGCTTCTTTTTTGAATTTTCCTGCCAATCAGCTGCTGCCTGCTCGCTCTTCTTAAGATCATCGGGAGAAACAGAAATGACTGATTCATTTGAAGGTGGAGCATATGGTTTCTGAGTCCTCGGACGTTTCCCTCGTCTTCCAGGATAATCTTGTAACTGAGCCTGGGTTTCAGGTGTGACCTGTATTGGCTCATTAAACTTTTCAGCCGGAACCTGCCGCGATTCAGTAGCCTCAATAGCCTGCTGATCAAGTATTTTATAGATTAGATCCTGTTTTTTGAGAGATTCTGCTTTTTTGATGTTAAGTTCCTTAGCTATTTCCTTTAACTCGGGAAGTAGCTTCTTGCTTAATTCAAGAATGTCGTACATAATTCAATAAATGGAATTTAAGAAAACTGATTGGTTGTTTTGGAAACACAGGTCAAGAAATAAATATGAGCCCGTTGGATAAAATACAGCACTTAACGAATCCGAAAACAGCTGCAATATTAAATAAAATTGCTAATATATTTCCTACAAATAGACGTTAAAAAAATCAACGGGATTAATGTGAGTCAATTAATAATTTGATATTCAGTCAGAAAAAATTGGAGTGCAATATATAAAAAATGTTGTATCAATCAAAAAATATTCACTATAAACTATTGATAAATTGCATTTTTTCATTAATCTTGTATTTAAGGCCTTTGTTTTCTTTGATAACCAATTCACAACCTGTATATGCGTCAACTAAAGATTACTAAACAGGTTACTAACAGGGATACCCCGTCACTTGACAAATATTTGCAGGAGATAGGAAGAGTTGAATTGATTTCCCCGGAAGAGGAGGTAGTTCTCGCAAGAAAAATTCGATCGGGTGATTCAGAAGCTTTAAAAAAACTGGTCAAAGCCAATCTGCGCTTTGTCGTATCAGTTGCTAAACAGTATCAGAACCAGGGCATAAGCCTCCCGGATCTGATAAATGAGGGTAACCTTGGCCTGATGAAAGCAGCCCAGCGTTTTGATGAGACTCGCGGGTTCAAATTCATTTCCTATGCTGTTTGGTGGATACGCCAGGCGATACTTCAGGCTCTTGCCGAACAGTCAAGAATTGTCCGGCTTCCCGTTAACAAGATCGGATCAATAAACCGTATTAACAGGACATTTGCACGCCTCGAACAGCTGTTTGAACGCGAGCCGTCTCCCCAGGAGATTGCCGATATGCTTGATATGTTCCCTGAGGATGTAAAAGAAGCGCTTAAAACTAACGGCAGAACTGTCAGCATGGATGCACCGATCACCTCCGAGGAGGAAAACACTATGTACGATCTGATGCAAAGCACCGATACCCCAAGTCCTGACAGAAACCTTATCAACGAGTCTCTTGCCTACGAAATAGAGAGAGCGCTTAATACCCTTTCTCCCAGGGAATCAAAGGTCCTTAAACTCTATTTCGGACTGGGTATGAAGCACCCTTTTACTCTCGAGGAAATAGGAGAGGAGCTTACTCTTACACGTGAAAGAGTACGACAGATAAAGGAAAAAGCTATCAAAAAAATCCAGTTCACTACACGCTGCAGGATATTGAAGACCTATCTCGGGTAGAGCGAAACCATTTTTGTTCCTATATTTGCCAAAACAATCTGAAATGGAACATCTGGTTTCTCCCTCTATGCTTGCTGCTGATTTCGGTAATCTGCAGAAAGAAGTTGAAATGGTAAACAACAGTGTCGCTGACTGGATCCATCTTGATATAATGGATGGACTGTTCGTGCCGAACATCTCCTTCGGATTTCCTGTCGTGGAATATGTCAGGAAAATTGCCCGGAAACCACTCGATGTTCATCTGATGATAGTCGATCCTGACAGATACCTGACCAGATTCCATGATGCCGGTGCATCGGTTCTTACGGTTCAGTATGAGGCTTGCACCCATCTGCACAGGACCGTGACCGAAATAAGAAGACTTGGGATGAAAGCCGGCGTCGCAGTCAATCCTCATACACCCGTTCTGCTTCTAAAAAATATTCTGCCATATATCGATATGGTGCTTATTATGACTGTTAATCCGGGTTTTGGAGGTCAGTCTTTCATTCATGGGAGCTTCGATAAGATTGCAGAGCTGCGGCAGATGATCGACAATAAGGGTTATGATGTTCTTATAGAAGTAGATGGTGGCATTGGTACGAATAATGCATCAGAGCTGATCTCTGCCGGTGTTAATGTCCTTGTAGCCGGTAATTCGGTTTTCGGATCGGCAGACCCCATGGAAACCATCAGACTGCTGAAGAAACTGTCGTAGTACAGTGTAAATACATCTTCAGGATAAATATTATCCAGGGTTATTCACAGTGAAACATCTGTGTCCTTCACCAGAATATAGCATATAACAGAGTGAGGATTATCAATATCCCGATAGCGGCCCACCGGAAAACCGGATCATTGTTGCGGAAGATCCCCTTGGGCAGTTTCCATCGTTGCGCGGTAACTGCATTTTTCCCGGCCGAGAGTGTCGTTATAATCATCTGGGCCGAAATGATCAGGAATGACACGACCATATTATCGAGGAACGGCATGCCTGGAAAGAACCATTTCAGGGCGAGTGGCACGGGCAATGTTAAGAGCACTGCTATCCCAGCGGCTTTCGCCGTTGTTCTTCGCCAGAAGATACCCAGTACAAACAATGCAGTTATTCCCGGGCTGATGAGCCCGGTGTATTCCTGAATGAACTGGAAAGCCTGCTGAATCCCGGACAGCGAGGATGCAACCACCGATGATATTATGACGGCAATAAGGCTTGCAATCCGTCCTGTTTTCACGAGTTCCTGCTCGGAGGCAGCCTTTCTGAAAAATACTTTGTAAAGGTCAATTGAGAATATTGTCGATGCACTGTTAATTATTGCTGCTAGCGATGAGACAATAGCTGCAATCAGGGCCGCGAAGACAAATCCTTTGAGACCTGACGGCACGAATTTATTGAGAAGCCATGGATAAGCTTCGTCAGGCTTCGAAATTCCAGCCTTCAGATAAAATGCAGCTATTCCCGGGATAACTACCAGGACAGGGATAAGAAGTTTGAGATATCCTGCAAATACCATCCCTCTCTGTGCTTCCTGCAGATTTTTCGATCCGAGGGCTTTCTGGATAATATACTGGTTTGCACCGAAGTAATAGATCCCGGCAATCCAGATACCTCCCAGAATTGACCTTATGCCTGGCATATACCTGTAATTGGGATCGGATCGCGGGAGTATCATGTGGAATTTCTCCGGAACTTCCCTGAGAAGAACCGAAAAACCGGAAACTGCACCGGAACCGCCAGAAACAGCATTCAGCGCCAGCCATGTTGTGGTCAGTCCTCCTAACACCAGAAAAACAACCTGGATAACATCTGTGTTGGCAATTGTTTTCAAACCTCCGCCTACGGTAAGAAGAAGTGCAAACAATGCCAACCCTGCAATAGCATATGGAAGATCAATACCAAATATTGTCTTCAGAGACAGGGCTCCGAGGTAAAGAATTGAAGTAAGATTGACAAAGACAAAAAGAAAGAGCCAGAAGATAGCAAGGACGGTTTTAATCAGCTTATTATACCTGATCTCGAGAAACTGCGGCATGGTATGTATCTTCATATGAATAAAGACAGGCAGGAACCACAGCGCCACCATTATCAGCATGACGGCAGCCAGCCATTCGTATGTGGCAATAGCCATTCCCATGGCATACCCTGATCCGGACATACCCACAAACTGTTCTGCAGATATATTTGCAGCGATAATAGAACTGCCCACAATATACCATGACAGGGAGTTGGAAGCAAAGAAATAGCTGGATGTATCTTTCTTCCGGTTTACCTTTCGTGAAATCGTTACCCCGACTACTATAATTATTGCACAGTAGATAAGGAATACTAACAGGTCGGGCAGTGTAAAGCTCATGATAATGATGTCTTTCCTCCCTGATGCAGCTCAACAGCTTCCAATATGGCCATTAGATTTTCCCATGGTACCTCCGGCTCTACGAGATGTGTAGGACCAATCACCAGACCTCCTTTAGAACCGCACTTTTCTAGTCTTGAAAGTGTCACTTTTCTAACCTCTTCGCTTGTGCCGTACGGCAGAAGCTGCTGTGTTCCAATCGTGCCCCAGAATGATACCATGTTGCCGAAAGCATCATGTATCATGTCAAAATCCATGCACTCAGGCTGGATAGGGTTAAGAATCTCTACGCCGGATTTTATCAGTTCATCGATGAACGGAGTGATGTGACCGCAGGAATGATAAAATATAAGAATATCGGGTTTGATCTTTTTTGCCTCCGCGATCACCTTTATGAGTCTTGGCTGTAGCCACTCCTGCCATAAGGGCACATCGAGCATAAGTGATGTCTGGGTTCCGATATCGTCGCCGAGAGAAAGGATGTCAATACCGGCTGTTGCATAGGCCCTGGCCTTTGAACAGGCAAATTCAGTTATTTTGTCGAGGAGGATGGTTGCTGCTTCACTGCCGGTCATCATGTCGATCATCAGATCTTCCATGGAACGAAGATACCATGAAGCTTCCCAAACTGTCATCTGCATGAATGCAAATGAGGCAAGTCCTCTGGCATGAATGCCTTCCACTTTCCCGGAGAATGCTTCAAGTCCGGATTCATCAACCTCGGGATACGGATAGTTCAGTATCTCGCCGATTTCAGCGCCTTTTAAAGGGTGGTGCATCCTTGTCATGTGGAAAGCAAGTTCAGAACCTTTGGAATGTCCGATACCGTATTCGTCAAAAACGGTTGTTGCCGGAAGTGTCTCTCTGGGAAACTGATCTTTCCCATTGATGTAGTTCCTTTTTATGTCGAGCTCCACACGCCGGTGACTCATACCGAAAAATGTTTCATAGTCGGTATGTCCAAATCGCCTGGCAAAGCTTTCAATCTGCGAGTCGCAGAGAACATAATCAACGTGGACCTTGCTGAATCCTTTTCTTCTGAGACATCTGAGCAGGTCCTGACGAGGTGTATCCATGTTTTTACTTTTATGTAAATATATCTAACCTGCCGAAATGGTCTTGTCTATATACATAAAAATTTCTGAGATATTTTCAGGATGGAACCATCTGATAGAGTTGTCCCTTGCCCACCAGGTCATCTGCCTTTTAGCATACCTCCGGCTGTTCCTTTTTATCAGCTCAATGGCTTTATCTCTTGGGATCTTGCCATCGAAACAATCAAAAAACTCCCTGTAGCCAACACTGTTGAGAGCATTCAAATGTCTGAATTCTGACATCTGCCTGACCTCATCTTCAAGCCCGCCGGCTATCATGTCATCAACACGGTCATTAATACGTCTGTATAGTTCTTCCCTGTCCCTTTGAAGGCCTATCTTAATTATCCTGAAATCACGCTTTAGTTTCTTTCCTGTCAGAAAGGCTGAATAAGGTTTTCCTGTGGTTTCACAAATTTCCAGGGCTCTTATTATACGTTTGTAGTTTCTCAGATCTACCTGTGTATAGTGAACAGGATCGAGCATCTTCAGAGCTATTCTCAAACCGTTTATTCCCTGCTCGAGATAGAGTTTGGAATATTTCTCACGTATTGAAGGATCAACATCTGGAATATCATCGATCCCGTTACAGACAGCATCGATATACATCCCTGAACCGCCTGCCATGATAGCAGTATGACCATCTTTAAAAAGCTTTTCAAGGAGACTCAGTACTTCTCTTTCGAAAATACTGGAACTATAGTAATCAGTTACAGAGATGGATTTTATAAAGTGATGTCTTACAATGTTCATCTGGGAATCATCCGGGACAGCTGTGCCGATGCTCAATTCCCTGAAGATCTGTCTGGAATCGGCAGAAATGACATCGCACCTGTAGTGAGTTGCAAGATCGATGGAAACAGCTGTTTTACCGACGCCTGTCGGACCGAGTAATACGATTAGATTTTTATTCATCGGAGAGTAATCCCGGCCAGGACTATTCTTCGTCCTCTCCCATGTTTTCTATATTCTCGAAATCAGGAAGAGATTCATCATCATCTTCGCCGAGGAAAAGTTCATCAACTTCAGGTTCGTCATCATCGTCATCGTCAGATACGACAATGTTATTATAAAGTTTCCGGCTTGAACTTCCGAATATCACCTGCTTGGGAGGAACACCTTTGGAATTAGTACAGGCAGGAAGGTCATGCTCTTCATCTTCCTTAGTCTCCCCGGTGTATTCAATGAACAAAGACCTGTCATTGAAAAAATCAAAAACGTAAAGAAGTTTCTGGTTTTTACGGAATATAATATCTTCCAGAACCGCAGATTCCATTGTAGAGGATCCTGTACCCATGTCGAAAAGGGTAAATTCCTCTTCCTTTTCCCAATTGTCAGTGGCCATGAAAAAAGAAGCCATCTGTGATTTGTCAAACTCCAGCTCTTCCTGAATGAGATTATGAAAATCCATCAAGGTGTGCGTGTCAAGGAACTCAAATTCCCTTACAAATGACTCATCCTCATCTGATAGCAACACAAACTTGTAAACCATAAAAATGTATTAATTCGACGGGTGCAATATAGTATTTTTTGTTTTACAATATATCCGGTCAATTTTTTTTTGAAAGAAATTGTATAGTATCAATTCCATCGGCATAATCCCACAGATGGGGATTCTGGGCTTCTCCAAAAGGCAAATATCCATGGCCGGCAATACACTGGATGCTATCTGTCATACCAGTAAGCATCTTATTTATCATTTCATATGAATCATACTTCTCATAATGCAGTACTGCAACAGGGGAGGAGAGACTGCTGTCTTCCTTTACCAGAAGGTACCCTGTATCAAAAAAGATATCCCTGTTCACGAGGTATATAGCCTTGTTATAATCATAATTGTTGGCATACCTGGAGTGGAAGGTCAGGTCTGAAAATTTCTGCCATGATCTGAAAGTGTTCGTGATTTCATATCCTGCCGGAATATAAATTTTAGACACGTTCCGGCAGCCGAGCCCGAAATAGAGAAAAATGTCCGATCCGAGAGCCTCAAGCTCGGCGTCTGTCTCTGTTCCGTCAATGATAGCTACACTGTTTCTGTTCTTCCTTATGATGTTGGGGTATTTCCCGAAATAGTATTCAAAATATCTTGAGCTGTTGTTACTGCCGGTTGCAATGATGGCATCAAACCCTTGCAGTTTTCCCTCAGCGAATTCGATCATTCCGTTAAACCTGCTGTCAATACTACAGAGTATCGACGCGATTTTAACAATAAGTTCCGAATCCTTTGAACTGGTTTTTGCTACAACCTTATTGCCACTTATGAGAACTGAAATAAAATCATGAAAACCTACCAGAGGTATATTGCCGGCCATTATTATCCCTACCCTGACCGGACTGACTTCCTGTTGCAGCCAGGGATATCCGTTTGTCCATTTTACAAGATTTTCCTCCGTGAGTTCCTGTGCTATCGAATTGAGAGCGTATCTCACATGCTCCGGAGTGAACCAGGGATTGATGAAATGCTGCCTTCCCGCAAGCTCAATAAGACCGGCAGTGAACTTGTTTTCCCTGCCCTCCAGTGCGCCTCTGAGCAGTGTACCAAGTTCAGCGATCGCTGAAATCCTCTCCTTTAGATTCATTTGCTGAAAATTCTGCAGCAAATGTACTCATTTTAGATTTTGGACAAACAAGTATTAAAAAAGATACGGAGATCCCTGCCGATGCGTTTATTCATTCTTTCTTTTAAAGGGATCTCCGTAATTTCACCTGAGAGTTTACCTATTTCAGAGAAAATGTTATTGGAATGATGAATTCCACATTCACTGCCTTTCCGTCCCTGATCCCCGGTTTTTCGAATTTCGGGAGTGATCGTACAACGCGCAACGCTTCAGTATCAAGCAGCGGATCTATGCTTTTTTCAACGATTACATCTGATATATGACAGTCCTTATGAACCACAAATTTCACCAGGACCCTTCCTGTCACATTATTTTTCTTCGATTCCTCCGGATAATTAGCGTTATCTGCTATATACTTAAGAAGAGCATTATCTCCCCCTGGGAATACAGGCATTGAATCCACCTGAGAATAAACTTCTTCTGAAGTCTTTTTGCTTTTCCCGGTGCAGTCTGTGAAGGTTATTACCGAAATAGCTGATACTGTAAATAGAAGAGTAACGATAAAAGCCCTGCTGAGTTTGGATAATTCAGTTTTCATGGTTGTAAAATTTTAATTTTTGAGATCGGACCTGTCTAAAACTACCTTAGTTTAAATTCCACGGGTACCATGTACCATACGGGAACAGGTTTGCCTCCCTGTTTGCCAGGGGTGAACGACGGCAGTGATCTTACCATCTTTATTGCTTCTGCATCAAGGTCAGGGTCAACTCCACGGATGACATCCGGTTTCCCTACTGAACCATCTTTCATAACACAGAATCTTACAATTACCTTCCCTTCTGCTTTTCTGGCTCTGGCGCTCTCAGGATAAGTGGTATGCCCTGAAATATAAGCGATCAGGGCAGAGTCTCCCCCCGGAAACAGGGGCATTTGCTCTACCACCACGAATGGAATCTCAGAATCTTCTGCCCGTGTATCCGGATGTTTTTTGTCTGTTTCAGCCATCATTGCACTGCCTGAAGGTTCACCGGCAGACCTGTTGCCATTTTTGATGCTTGAGCAGGAGATCATTACATTGCCGGTCAGGAGGAGAGCCGGAATAGCAGTCGCTATGATGACCTGTCGAATACCTTGTTTACTTTTCATCTCTTTAGGTTTTTAGTTGTTCATATAAATTACGTATCTCAAAGATGCAACTAATATATTAGTTATACAACTAAAAAAATAATTATATCGGTTGTTTTTTTTCAGAGATTAGTAAGAAGAGTAAACTGCTCAGAGGGAATGGTTATTTGAGTTTAAAGTTTACAGGTACCATGTACCACACCGGAACAGGTTTTCCTCCCTGTCTGCCAGGTATAAATCCGGTGAGGGACCGGACGACTCTGATGGCTTCTTCGTTAAGCGACTGATCTGTGTTTGTGAGAACGCTTATTTTGTCGATACCTCCTTTTGCAGTCACACAGAATCTGACAATTACTTTACCCTGGATGTTATTTTTCATCGCGCTTTCAGGATAAACAGCATTAGTGGCAATATATTTCAGCAAGGCAGCATCTCCCCCCTGGTATTGAGGCATTTGTTCAACGACAACGAACGGGTTTTCTCCCGTATCTGCAGGAGATATTATGCTTTTGCCCTGGTCAAATATCTGAGTGGAACTGCCTGGGAAAGAGGTCTCATTCCTGCCCGCGGAGATGAAAATGAAAGCAATGAGTGCCAATGGAATAATAGCAAGGAATTTCAGATTTGTAATGGCAGAAGATTTTCTTTTTGACATCATGATAATTCTCTTCCTTGTGAGGGAAGGATTTGAAAAGCTGTTCGAAAGGTTCATGTGACCTGCCTTGAATATCTGTCGGAGCAAAAGTTGCTGATAGGATGGAATACTGGCCCCCGCCCTGATACACTCATTGTCTACCTGGAATTCGTGCACCGCCCTGAGCGAACGGTCGAAAAGATAAATGAACGGGTTGAACCACTGCAGGGATTTAGCTAGCTCCATAAAAATAATATCGAGGAAGTGATTTTTGTTTAGATGATTCCTTTCATGCTTAATTATTTCTTCGGCGTCATTACTGTCGATACTGCTGTTTATGAAGATATAGCCCATAGCAGAAAAGCCTGCAGTAGGGAAAGTATGGAATTTAATAATCCTGCTGCCCGATTTCCTGTTATTCTGAATCAATACGAACAGATTCCCCAGATCGAGAATGAACTTCAATAAGAAAAGTCCCAGTCCTGCAAGATAAATTATACTGATGCGTCCTGAGAATGATTGCGGGATAGAAGTTATGAATGTGCTGAGGCCCGATCCTGAAGAAGTAACGTAAACTTCGGGCAGCAATTTCCCGAAAAAGTCCCCGGCAATTCCTGTTGACGGTCTGAATGTAATTAAAGGAAGGAAAAAAGAGGCTGAAACAGCCAAGAGGATATAAGCTCTGTTCCTGGAATAATTTGTATCCCTGCTAAGTAGAAGTGAGTAGACAATATAAAATACCGCTAGATATACCGCAGTCCTGATTACACAGAGCAACTGAAAATTCATTTCCTTATTTTTTATGTTTTCTGACTTCCATTTCCATAGTTTTCATAATTTCTTCCATCTCTTTTACTGTTATTCCCTTTTCCCTGGCGAAAAAGCTCACCATTTTCCCGAAGGAATTGGAAAAATAATCTTTAACGAATGAGTTAAGATGTGATTTTGAGTATTCATCCTTAGATACCAAAGGAAAATATTCGTGTGTTCGTCCGTATGCCTTATGGGCGATAAATCCCTTGTCCTGAAGTATCCTGACTATTGTACTGACTGTGTTATATGCAGGTTTAGGTTCGCTGAACTGGTCCAGTATGTCCTTCACAAAACCTTTTTCAATCTTCCATAGCGACTGCATGACCTGTTCCTCTGCCCTTGTAAGTTCTCTCATCCTGTATTTCTCCTGAATTAAATTGAATTTCCACCAAAGATATAACGAAATGATTAGTTATGCAACTATATACCACATTTAGTCTGTAAAAATGATATGTTATTTTAACCTTATGGCATTTTCTGTTTTCCGGCATAAGTCCCGGATCTTGTTAAGACTAATTTAATATGTCAATTTAATCATTGTAGTTGTCCGGGAAAAGCATAAAAACATCTAATGAAAATTGAAATGCACATATTATCAGCTGGATGTAACCTGCTTTTCGGAATTTCGAAAAGAAGTTCACTTCAAAGAATTATATACTGTTCATGAAGTTCTTTTTCCCTTTACCAGGAAGATTAAAGAAGCTGGTCAGGAAAACATGGTTACAACAGTTTCTTTCAAAGCGCAGGATATTTTTCTGAAACCAGGTTCAGTCAACCGGCTCATCCGGGGCCTGATAAGCTCACCGTAACTCCAATCAGATATAAGCGCCTGAACTGTTATCTGTAAGAGGAAAATCTTTGAAGAGGATATAATAACATAATTGCAGGTAAAACTGGATCCCGGAAATCGTTGTGTGGTCTCGTGGCTTATGAACGTATATGAAATAATCCATTGGCTGATGACATACAACCCTTGCAGGAAGCAGGAGAATTAAGGAATCCAGCAACAAAAAACTTTTTAACCGGAGAGCAATGATTTTTTATATTGTTATCAGGAATCAGGATAACTAAAGTCAGGATCTTTCTAAAATATTTTTTCGTGATACCATGATGGACCAGGGGTTGTTATGGACAGTGAACCGGGGAGAAGAGTGATTCTGACTTTTTCGGATTCTCCGCTTTACTTCGTTCGTTTTATATTCCAGTCGGGGCCAGGGTAAGCGAAGAAAATCAATGTTTTAATAATCCTGGTTGCAGATGCTCATTTTTACCAATAAAAGACACGTGGAGCTAAATTATTAACATCCGGGGTCATATAAGAAACAAAAAAGGTGTATTTTTATTCCTTTATTTAAGTCTCTGATAAAAGCTGGTAATGAAAGGAACTGTTAAGAGGATTGGAATATTCAAGGAGAACCTCAAGATTTCCTTGCGGGCCATAAGGTCAAACAAAGTAAGGACCATACTGACGATCTGCATTATTGCTTTTGGCATTATGGCGCTTGTTGGTATTCTGACAGCAATAGATGCCATCAAGTCGAGTCTTACCAATCAGTTCACAATGATGGGAGCCAATTCATTCACCATTACTTCATGGGGGATGAATATCCAGATCGGCAATGACAGGACCAGGACAAAAAACCACAACAGGATTACCTACAGGGAAGCCGTGGAATTCAAGAAACGGTTTACTGAAGCGGCCTGGGTATCGGTTTCCTGTTATGCATCAAATCTTTCCACGGTCAAGTATGAGTCCAGGAAGACCAATCCAAATATAAGCCTGCAGGGAGTGGATGACAATTTTCTGACGGTCTCTGGTTATGAGATCGAATTAGGAAGAAATTTCAGTCCCGAAGAAGTGCAGGAAGGAAGACACCTTGTTCTTATCGGTGCGGATATTGCCAGGGATCTCTTTCCTGCGGGTATTGATCCTATTGGAAAGGTCATCACAGTTGCCGGGTTAAAGCTTAAGGTTGCCGGGCAACTGAAGAAAAAGGGAGAAAGCGCTCTCCACGACGACAGGGTATGTCTGATGCCGGTAACTACAGCCCGGCAGTATTTTTCGAGAGCCAATTCAACATTCAATATAGCCGTTATGCCAATGAAGGCTGTAAATCTCGATATGTTGACAGGAGAAGCCGAGGGAGTTTTCAGGATAATCCGCAATCTTAATCCGAGAGATGAATCTGATTTTAACATTTCCAAAAGCGATAATATAGTAAATCTTCTTTTGAAGAATATCAGTATTGTCACATTAGCTGCGACCATCATAGGCATTGTAACTCTGTTCGGGGCAGCCGTTGGTCTGATGAATATTATGCTGGTTTCTGTAACCGAAAGGACCCGTGAGATAGGTGTAAGGAAAGCTATCGGCGCCAAACCGAAAACCATAAAGTATCAGTTCCTGTTCGAATCAATCATGATCGGGCAGATGGGAGGGGTATTTGGGATCTTACTGGGGGTGATCATCGGCAACCTGGTTTCATCCATGCTCAGTTCAAGCTTTGTTGTGCCATGGGTTTGGATAATCTGTGGGATAATAGTATGCTTTTTTGTTGGGGTTGCTTCAGGGTATGCACCTGCCGTGAAAGCAGCCAATATTGACCCAATTGAAGCCTTAAGGTATGAATAATTGAAGTTTATATGGAAAAATATATTATTCAGGAAGAGCTTAAGAATTGTCCGGGTATTATTTATTATTCCGGACCTAACCGTCTGGAGATTTTCGGAAGGTCTATCCCTGAGAATCCTGATCCGATCTTTGGTCGTCTTGATGAATGGATTACCAGGCATTTTGAAAAGAACCACTCACTGGATATTGTTTTCCAGCTTGAATATATAAACAGCGGCTCTTCAAAATACCTGTATGAAATACTGAAAAGACTTACCGGCCTTGGACGTACCGGGATGCAGATCAGTATGAAATGGAGATATGAGGAAGACGATGAAGCGATGCAGGAGCTTGGCGAACATTACAGAGATACTGCCGGAATACCTATTGAAATTGAGATGATAGTCTGACATATACGACCTTTTCAATCTGCCTGATCTCAATAATTTCTTATACAGCGTAATCCAAGTTAATCTGCTGTTCCTGTTGGCCAAAGGTCTGTTATCCTGATGATCTGGCTGATTTTCCATTTTACAGCAGGATTTTATTGGAGGCAAAAAAGGAGGAATAATAACAAAAAAAGGGTGCCTTTGGAACACCCTTTTTCTGTTTCTTATTAACAGCTTATTTTACTGTGTTCATGTGAGCTATAAGATCAAGGATCTTGTTTGAATAGCCCCATTCATTGTCGTACCATGATACAATTTTGACGAAGTTATCGTTCAGAGCGATACCGGCTTCAGCATCGAATATTGATGTGCGCGGATCTCCGTTGAAATCGCTTGATACAACTGCATCTTCGGTATATCCGAGGATTCCTTTGAGGGGACCTTCTGAAGCAGCTTTCATAGCTTTCTTGATATCTTCATAAGATGTAGCTTTTTCAAGGCGGCAGGTCAGGTCAACAACTGAAACGTTGAGGGTTGGTACCCTGAAAGCCATACCTGTGAGTTTTCCTTTAAGAGAAGGAATAACTTTGGTTACAGCTTTGGCAGCTCCAGTTGAAGAAGGTATAATGTTACCTGCTGCTGCACGGCCACCTCTCCAGTCTTTCTTAGAAGGACCGTCAACAGTCTTCTGAGTTGCTGTGGTTGCATGAACAGTTGTCATAAGGCCTTCAACAATTCCGAAATTGTCGTGAAGTACTTTAGCAACAGGGGCAAGACAGTTGGTTGTACATGAAGCGTTTGAAACAAACTGCATGTCTGCCTTGTATGTGTTGTGGTTTACTCCCATTACGAACATGGGAGTGTCATCCTTTGAAGGTGCTGACATAACTACTCTTTTTGCACCGGCAGCAATATGGCCAGCTGCACTTTCCTTTGTCAGAAACAAACCGGTTGATTCAATAACATATTCTGCTCCGACTTCATTCCATTTAAGATTAGCCGGGTCCTTTTCCATAGTAATACGGATAGCGTGTCCGTTAACTACCAGCTTTCCGTCCTTGATTTCGATGGTACCGTCAAAACCGCCATGCACTGTGTCATAACGAAGCATGTAAGCTATATAATCAGGCTCAAGAAGGTCATTTATACCGACAACTTCTATATCGCTTCTTTTTAATGCAGCCCTGAAGGCGAGACGGCCAATTCTGCCGAACCCGTTGATACCTACTTTGATCTTTGACATATCAATTATTTTTAGTTAGTAAAATTCGTCGCACAAAATTAGTTATTTATGTGAAAAAGGCAAATGATTGAAATCATCATTTATTCTTTTTCTTCTTGAAGATATTTGACAGCTTATTTGACTCAGGATCAAGAGGATCGAGAATGACTCCAAACCTGTAGCTGACAAACAGAGAAAAGAAAATTGCCTTATTGTGCTCAGTGGACATAATAGGTATACTTTTTGGGAAAGCATTGATCTGCGCACCGACTTCGATGGCATGGATTATCTTGTCTTCTTTGCTGTATTCAAAGTTAAAACCGGATTTGCCGTAAAGTCCGGGCAGTACTTTTATTTCGTCAAACCCTTTTGTAAATGGAGCTCTGCCATATATCTCAGTGGGCATAGTAATAGCAGATGAGAATTTTTCCTCCGTTATGATGTATTCTTCGGCTGATATGAAATGAAAGACCCGGTAGTATATTGGTTTATAAATAGCGAGCACAGGGCCGGCTGAATAGAAATACCTTATCGCGATGCCTCCAAGATCGGCCTTTTTATATATTTCGTGCTGAAAACCCACCCCGCCTCTTAGAAAAAAAGTGGAATTGAGCTTCCCGAATACAAAATTGCCTCCGGTTGTATAAGGATTCGATTCCTTATATTCTTTGGGATGTCTGAGCGTCCCGAAATCTATTTCAAGAAGTTTCTTGTTCCTGAAATTCTCCCTCTTGGCGCCTCTGTATCCCAGATCAAATCCATCTGTATTAATGCTTATGCCAAAAGATCTCTCATTGCGGAAAAAAGCTTTTTGCTGTTTATCCAGTTCACCCTGTGCATGAACCATGGATAGGGCAATTATATTTATGACCGCAATAAAAATTAACTTCTTCATTTCAGGCCAGTTTGCTAATGAACGGTACGGGGGATTACCGTTCAGGAGTTAACGCCTTTCTGTTCCGTATTGGCTTTGGAATATGCAGGACACTCTTTTTTATTGCAAGAGCTGAGCACCAGTACAGCAACGAAGGCTACCAAAAAAATCACAGCAATCTTTTTCATATAAAGTATCGTTTTTGCAATTACAAAAATATGTTTTATCCTTCTAAAAACAATCATCATGCCAAAAATAATGTTAGAGGTGGAGATCCTTATCCTATCAGTTACCGATAATCTACAACAATTTGCGATATGAATTGTTTTTATAATCAAATTTGCAATCATGAAAATCCTGGCTATTTTATGTCTGACTATAATAACAGTAATTATGAGTGAAAATTCCTATTCCCAGGAGAAACTGCAGTATTATGATCTGTCTCCTTCTGAATCCCATGTAATTAATGAAAAGGGAACTGAAAAACCATTCACCGGTAAATATGTGAATAGCAAACAGAACGGGACTTATCTTTGTAAAAAATGTGGTGCTGCATTATATTATTCATCTGATAAATTCGATTCTGAATGCGGATGGCCCAGTTTCGACGACGAAATTGCCGGTGCTGTAAAAAATATACCTGATCCTGACGGTATCAGAACCGAAATAGAATGTTCATCATGCGGAGCACATCTTGGTCATGTATTCACAGGTGAGCATTTTACCACAAAGAATTTACGGCATTGTGTCAATTCGGTATCTCTCGATTTTGTTCCGGTGCATCTCGAGCCTGGAAGATACGGCATTGCAATATTTGCGGGCGGTTGTTTCTGGGGAGTGGAATACTATATGCAGAAAGCAGAAGGCGTTCTGTCAGTTACCTCTGGATTTACAGGGGGACATGTAAAAAATCCTTCATATAAGGATGTTTGTACCGGAACAACAGGTCATGCTGAGGCGGTCCGGATCTTTTATAATCCTGAAAAAACATCTTATGAAACACTTCTCAGGCTGTTTCTTGAGATCCACGACCCTACCCAGGTGGGACATCAGGGACCTGACGTTGGTGATCAGTACAGATCTGAAATATTCTATCTTAACGACACCCAGAAACAGATAGTTGAAAAGAATCTTGATATCTTAAGATCAAAGGGTTACAAAATTGCAACAAAGGTCACTAAATCTTCGGAATTTTTCCAGGCGGAGGATTATCATCAGGATTATTATTTCAGGAACGGGAAGACCCCATACTGTCATGCCTATACAAAAAGATTCTAACATGTTTTTGTGAAAAAAAAATCAGAATTAGGTAAGAATTGATAGAGCATACTTCAGGCAAACAATTAACTTTATCGTGTTGTAAAATTGTTTAGCCGGAAGAAATGCATTTGAGTAAATATCATGTTCATTCCCGTGCGGCGGGAAAACGTACCCTGTGGCTGATGCTTGCAGGAGCCTTTATTGCCCTGATCCTTATATGTTCAGGCAAAGCTGTTGTTTCCTACACGTCGGAAGACAGTTATTGTGTATCCTGTCATATTCATCCTCAGGCTGACATGAGCTGGAAATTCTCAGCGCATTACAATAACAGGACTGGCAATATTGTTCATTGTTCGGAGTGCCATCTTCCGCCTCCCGGGCACGGATATCTGTTCGCCAAAGCAAAACATGGGCTCAAGGACCTTTACGGATACCTTTTCAAGGATAGCGCAAGTATTGACTGGCAGTCAAAGAGAACGCCTGAAATTGCCCGGCACTTCGTATATGAGAAATCCTGTGTCAGATGCCATCAGAATCTCTTTCCTGTTACCCTTTCTGTAAAAGGGGGCAATGCACACCTTTTTTATACAACAAACAAGGAGAATATGACCTGTATTAACTGTCATATCAATGCTGGCCATTTTGATAAAAACAATATTCATGATCATGATACTGCATTTGGGGTGAATTCATCTGCCAGTAAGGAAATCTACAATGAACCTGCAAAAATTTCAAAATTTGAGAATTTTACCGAAAAGATACCTGGTACAAGTGTTTCCTTTGAGATGGTAGCTTTGCCTTCTGGTTCTTTCAGGATGGGAAGTCCTCAGAATGAACCTTTTCGTAAAGCTGATGAAGGACCTGTCAGAAAGGTGACGCTGTCAAGGTTCTGGATAGCAAAAACAGAGGTTACATGGGACGAGTATCTGGCTTTCTTCAGAGCAACTGGTTCACAGGGGCGTACTGAAGGGCAGGTAGTTTCAAAGAAAAATGTGGATGCCATTTCAGGAGCCACTCCACCCTGGGGTGCTCCGGACCAGGGATGGGGAAAAGGATCAAGACCTGCGATAACAATGTCGTGGCATGCAGCAGATGTATATTGCAAATGGCTGTCTAAAGTGACTGGTAAGAAATACAGATTACCAACAGAGGCAGAATGGGAATATGCCTGCAGAGGAGGTACTCAAACCCCGTATTTTTTCCCGGGCGATACTAAGAAATTTACATCCGAAGGGTTCCTGAAGAAAATCTTCGGAACAGATACGGCAAAGATCGGCTCGCTGGTAGTTTATAAAGCAAACAGTTCATCGAAGACAAAAGAACCGTCAGCTGTTAAAACGAATCCATTTGGGCTGAAAAACATGTCGGGGAACGTTTCAGAATTCTGTCTCGACTATTATTCTCCTGACACATATAAACGGGATACCATTGCTGCTGTCAATCCGAGGGGCCCGGTTAAAGGTATTGAACATGTTATCAGAGGTGGTTCATTTAAGAGCGATGCCAGAGATGTGAGAAGCGCTGCACGCGATTATACCAGGACCAAGGCATGGCTTATGACCGACCCGCAAATGCCTAAGAGCGTATGGTGGTATTCAGACTGCATCGATGTCGGATTCAGGATCGTCTGTGAAGCTGACAGTTCGGTCGTTAAATAGTTTTTGAAATAATTTGAGATATGCAGAATATTGACAGAAGAAAATTCATTGGAAGAACGGCTCTTGCAGGTATCGGAATCGCCGGTGCCGGAACTGTTTTATCAGGTTGCAGCAGAAATCCTTCCCCTGAGATCAAAGGATTACCTCCAATCCTTAAAGGAGCTCCAAAGGGCAAAAAACTGAAGGCCGGCCTTGTCGGGACCGGTGCAAGAGGTACCGGTGCAGCTATCAATTTTATAAGTTCAGGACCTGATCTTGAAATTATTGCCCTTGCAGATGTTTTTCAGGATAAAATTGACGCCTGCCGTGAAAGATTTGCCTCCTTTAAACTCCCTATACCTGCGGAGAACTGCTTTGTAGGTTTTGATGGTTATAAAAAATTAATGGCATTGCCTGATGTGGATGTTGTCATTCTCGCAACTCCACCCCGTTTTCGTCCCGATCATTTTCTTGAGGCTGTGAACAGGAACAAACATGCATTTATAGAGAAGCCTGTTGCAGTCGATCCGGTAGGAATCCGTTCTATAATGACCTCCGGAAAGAAAGCCGCCGCTCTGGGGCTGAATGTTGTGACCGGCACGCAACGGAGACATCAGGAAGATTACATCGAGACTTACAAACAGGTGGCCGCGGGAGCTATTGGTCAGATAACCTCTGCAAAGGCTTTCTGGAATCAGGATCATGTCTGGTTCAGAGAAAGGGAAGCAGGCTGGAACGATATGGAATATATGATCCGTAACTGGAATAATTTCTGCTGGCTCTGTGGCGATCATATTCTTGACACTCATGTGCATAATATAGATGTTATCAACTGGTTCCTGGGCAGTCACCCGGAGAAGGCAATCGGGTATGGCGGCAGGCACAGGAGGGTCACAGGCGACCAATATGATTTTTTCAGTATAGATTTTGATTACGGAAACGGTGTAAGTTCTCACAGTATGTGCCGTCAGATAGACAGCTGTGCCAATGGTACAGGAGAGCTGGTGATGGGCACAAAAGGCTATACCAATTGCCAGAATACTATCTGGGACCTGAAAGGAAATGTAATCTGGAAGTTTGAATATCCGAAAGATGAGAATGGCAATCCGATGAACCAGATAAAAATCCCGCCCTATGTTCAGGAGCATATGCATCTTGTACATGCCATCAGGACGGGCAATTATGTAAATGAAGCCGAACAGACCGCCATTTCAACACTGACCGCGATCATGGGCAGAACAGCCGCCTATACCGGAAGGCTTATCACATGGGATGAAATCTTCAAATCTGATATGGAACTCGGACCTAAAAAGATTGAATTCGGTCCGGTTGACATGGTCTTTGATGTTCCTGTTCCCGGAACCCCGGTTACAATATGATAATGGAACAACAGGACGTGATCAGATACCGGATAAAGATTACCGGTACTATGTTAAGCGTGGAACATACTTTGTAATAATATTTAAGGTTTGTTTATACAGTTAATTACAACTTTCTCTTTTTAACTTTAACTTCTGACTTTTAACTTTTATCTTTTCACTTGCTTCATATATCGCTATACCGCGGATATTATGATTGGGTTCAATAGTTCTAACGATATATCAAAACAGATTAAAATGACAAACAAATCTTCAAGAAGGGAATTTGTCAGGAAGTCAGCGAAAATTGCTGCAGGCGTTATCGTTCTTCCCAACATTATTCCTGCCAGAGCCCTGGGTAAGGGAGGTGGCATTGCCCCAAGCGACCGTATAGTTATTGGAGCCATCGGTGTCGGTTCTCAGGGAACCAGTAATATGAATGACTTCCTCGACCTGAAAGATGCGGTTCAGTTCGTTGCGTTGTGCGATGTCGATTCTTCTCATCTTGCCAAGGCAAAACAGATCGTCGATATGGCAAACAGGAACAACGACTGCCGTACATACGGTGACTACAGGGAGTTTCTTGAAAAGGAAAAGCTTGATGCGGTTTCCATTGCGCTTCCCGATCACTGGCACGGACTTATTTATACAGCTGCTGCCGAGAAAAAGCTGAATGTATATGGTGAAAAGCCAATTTGCCGGACCATTGAGGATGGCAAAACCATTGTTGCAGCAGTTAAGAAAAATAATATTATCTGGCAGACCGGAAGCTGGCAGCGTTCTCAGCCTCATTTTCACAGAGGCGCTGAGCTGGCAATCAATGGTCGTGTTGGAAAAATAAAATATATCGAGGTCGGCTTGCCTGATGGTGGCAAAGGAATAGGAACTCCTCCGGTGATGAATATCCCACCGGAACTTAACTGGGATATGTGGCTTGGTCCGGCTCTCAAGGTCCCTTACAGAGGAGTATCTCACTGGGACTGGAGATGGATTCTAGATTATTCGGGCGGACAGCTTACCGATTGGGCTGGTCATCATATTGATATTGCTAACTGGGGAGCAGGACTTGAACATACCGGGCCGGTGGAAATTACCGGATCAGGAGTGTATCCTGCTGAAGGGATCTTCAATGCGCCTGTTGAGTATGATTTTCTCTGCAAATATGCCAGTGGGATTGAAATGAGAGTTGCAAATGCTGCACGTCAACCTCATGGTATGGGTACTACATGGTATGGTGATAAAGGATGGATACATGTTGACCGTGGCAATGTTATCTTCGCTTCCGATCCTAAGATACTCGACGAAAAAATCGGCGATAACGAGATCAAACTCTATAAAAGTGATAATCACTGGAGAAACTTTGTCGATTGTGTCAGATCAGGCAAACCGGCAATTGCACCGGTGGAAGTTGCTTATCGTGCTATTTCAGTGGCGCTGCTCGGGGAAATTGCAATGACCACGGGCGAGACTGTCAAATGGGATCCGGATAAGGAGGAGATCATTGGAAATCCAAGGGCTTCACGACTTCTCGGCAGACCTTATCGTCAGCCATGGCAACATCCAAAAGTCTGATTCGGTATCTGAGCTAAAATTTATAAACAACAGCAAATAATGAAAAAGCAATTTATACTTCTGATGATAGCTGCGGGACTGCTGACTTTCTTCTCAGCCTGTAATAAAGAGACCACTTATAAAGCGCTTCTTATAACCGGGCAGAATAACCACGACTGGAAAACAAGTTCTCCTATTCTGAAGACAATTCTTGACGAAACCGGACTTTTTTCCACTGATATTCTTACAACTCCGCCACAGGGTGGAGATATGACTAAATTTGATCCTGATTTTTCAAAATACAAGCTTGTCGTTCTGGATTATAATGGAGATTCATGGACCGATAAGACAAATAGCGCTTTTGTCTCTTTTGTGAAAAACGGGGGAGGTGTAGTAGTCTATCACGCTGCTGATAATTCATTCCCTAAATGGAAGGAATATAATGAAATGACAGGTCTTGGAGGATGGGGTGACCGTTCTGGGAAGGATGGCCCTTATGTTTATTACAAGGATGACAAGCTTATCGTCGATACAACTGCCGGACCAGGTGGAACTCATGGTAAAAGGAGGGAGTTCATCGTTCGTACAAGGATTGCTGATCATCCTGTGATGAAAGGTTTGCCGGCTAAATGGTTTCATGGTACAGACGAGCTTTATAGCCTTTTGCGCGGGCCGGCAAAGAACATGCAGATACTTGCCACTGCTTTTGCTGACAGCGCCGCCGGTGGAGGAACCATGAGGGATGAACCGATGCTCATGGCCATCACCTACGAGAAAGGAAGAATATTCCATACCGCCATGGGCCATGCCGATGATAACGGGGGGCCCGCGATGCATTGCGCCGGATTCATAGTAACGCTCCAGCGGGGAGCAGAATGGGCTGTGACAGGAAATGTTACCCAGCCTGTACCTTTCGATTTTCCAACTGCTGCAGGCGTCATTCTGAGACCCGATTTCAGGGAAATATCGCTTGACGATGCTTTCACGGCAATCGGCAGCTATGATATACAGAAAAGTACAAAATATCTTTCCTGCATTCAGAGTTACCTCAAAAAGGCTGCCGGAGATCAGGTCAAACTACTCGATCTTGAAAAAAGGATGATCAGGGTGCTGGATGCAAAAGAGACAACGACAGGAGCTAAGAAGCTGCTTCTCAGAGAACTGAGCTGGATGGGCAGTGATTATTCCGTTCAGGCTCTGAAAGGTCTGGCTGCCGATCCTGATATTAAAGACGAGGTTGAATACACACTTCAAAGACTTCAGCCTGCAAAATGAAATGTGATCTGTGCCTCCGGAAAATCAGGAATTGCTGCTTTTCCATTACACAGTTCAGAAATTGGTTATTGTAAAAACATTATTTATATGCCGGAATGCTCTCTCTTATAATACCGGTCTATAATGAAGGAAATCTGATCGATGAGCTGATAAACAGGGTTTTATCAGCTCTCGATTCTTTTATTGCTGATTATGAGGTGATCTTTGTCGATGACGGGAGCACCGATTCATGCCTCAAAAAGCTACTTTCATTTCAGAAGAAGGAACCCAGGATTAAAATACTTTCATTATCGAAGAACTTTGGTCATCAGGCTGCCTTTACGGCCGGACTTGAGCATGCAGGAGGGGATATTCTTGCAATGATGGACGGAGATCTGCAGGATCCTCCTGAATTACTTTCTGAAATGTATCGCATGATCACCAAAGAAGGTTTTGATATTGTAAGCGGGAAAAAATCGGGAAGAAAGGGCAGCAAAAGCCGGAATCTTCCAGCCTTCCTGTTTCATTACATCTTCAGGCATATTGGCGATATTAACAATATGGAAAATGCAGGGAATTACTCGATGATGAACCGGGAAGCTGCAAATGCCCTTCTGTCTATGAAAGAAAAGGTGCGGTATCTCCCGGGCTTAAGGACCTTTATCGGATTCCATCAGGGCTATATTGAGTTCGTCAGGGATGAACGGTTCACCGGAGAGCCGAAAATGACATTCAGAAAGCTCCTGATACTGGCAAGCGATGCGATCTTCGCTTTTTCCCGTTTCCCTCTGAAACTTTGCATGACATTGGGCTTAATTGGCACTATTGTGTTTATGGGCGCTGGTTTGTACGTTATTATAGCAAAAGCCTGTGGTTTCGCGGTGCTTGGATGGTCATCAACATTACTAAGTATCTATTTTCTGGGATCAATTCAGCTTGTATTCCTCGGAATTCTTGGAGAATACATTTACAGGGGGTACAAGGAATCCCAGAACAGACCCATCTATTTCGTCAGAAAATTTTATAATGGCAGTTCTGAAAAAAAATGAAGGAGCCGGTCTTCAAATACCTCTTCTTTGCCTTTTCCGGGTTGCTGCTGGTGCTTATGATCGTGTCTTCCAGGGATGCCGGAATAAACTGCGATGAGGTCCTTCATTACAATCATTCTTTGGCGGTCTGCAAATATTTCTCTTCTCATGGCAAAGATACATCGGCGCTGGATACTCCCGAGACTCTTCTGAAATATTATGGTCAGTCGTACGATAATATCGTAACTATCCTTGAGAAGTTGCTTCATATAGAAGATGCCTATTCTTTCAGGCATGTTATGAGCTCAATTGCAGGATGGCTGACTGTATTGGTAACAGCTCTTCTTGCAGTATGGCTTTCAGGATACGGAACAGGCTGCCTGGTAATACTTCTTTTTGCCCTGTCCCCGACATTTCTGGGGCATTCACAAAATAATCTCAAGGACATACCATTTGCGCTTGGTTACATATCTTCTTTGTTCATGACACTTCGTTTCCTCGACACTGGAAGGAAGATCCCGGCAAAGGTGACCATCCTGCTTATTCTGTCCATAGCTTTTACTATCAGCATCAGGGCCGGTGGCTTACTCATGCTTTGTTACCTTTTCCTTTTCACTTTTGTATGGTTTATTTACAGGTTCCTTCAGGATGGTAATACCGACATAGAGAAAATTGGGATAAAGCTTCTGCATGTTCTTTTCATTGCAGTGATAGCCTGGGCACTGAGTATTATCCTGTGGCCGTTTGCGCAGCTAAACCCTGTGAAAAATGTGATAGAATCTTATAGGGTCATGGCTCATTTTCCCGGAACATTCATGCAGATCTTTGAAGGAAAAATGGAATGGTCCGATCATATGCCATGGTATTACCTGATCAAATCGATGGCCATTACTATCCCGCTGGTGGTTACTGCAGGTTTTATGGTTTTTCTGATTCAGGCCAGGAAGTTGCCCGGCAGCAGGGTTGCTTTATACTGGATTATGATACTGTTTACGCTTTTGTTCCCGATACTGTTTGTCCTGTATGAGAAATCTAATCTTTACAGTTCCTGGAGGCAGTTCCTGTTCATATATCCGGTTATTGTTCTGATTTCGGCTCAGGGATTCGGCATGCTTCTTGAAAAATTCCGGGGACCATGGAAATCTGCTGCAATTTGTGTTCTAATCGCTGTACTTTCAATACACCCGGCCAGGTTCATGATACTTAATCACAGGTATTCATATTTGTATTATAATCAGCTTACCGGTGGACTGAAAGGCGCATACGGGAATTACGAGACAGACTACTATTATGTCAGTCAGACTGAAGCTGCGACCTGGCTGTCCGATTACCTGAGACAGGAAAAGGATACAGGAATAGTTAAGGTGATGTCAACTTATACGGTCAGCTGGATGTTCAGGGATAATCCGAGGGTCGTTACATCTTATTGCCGTTTCGGGGAACGAAGCATGAATGACTGGGATTATGCCATTATTACCAACAGGTACATTCCACCGTTTCAGTTGAAAAACGGGATATGGCCTCCATCATATGCTATCCATAATATTTACGCTGACGGGGTCCCGGTGTGCACTGTACTTAAAAGACAGACAAAGGATGATTATCTGGGTTATGAGGCCCTCAGGCAGGGTCGTTTTAATGATGCGGTTAATCTTTACATGAAGGCAGCTGGAAACGATTGTGATGATGAAATGATTCTTTACAATTATGGCACAGCACTTTATAAAAACGGAGCTTTTGCGGCAGCCGATTCAGTCTTAAAAAAAGGGCTCGGACTAAACCCTGATTTCAGTCTTATAAATATGTATCTGGGAAATATTGCTGTTTCTCAGGGCAGACAGGAGGAAGCCATAGAGTACTATGAAAAAGTTATCGGTTCTGACAGGAAATATTGTGAAGCCTATGTCGGACTTGCCATGCTGCTGAAAGCCACTGACATGAAAAAGACAAGAAATCTGCTGAGGGAATGCCTCACCATTGATCCGCGATATCGGAAAGCAATCTCAGTTCTTGCCGATACCTACAGGGATACTGATCCTGAAATAGCAAAAAAATACGATGACCTATTGCATAATATGGACAAGAACAGATGATGGTGCACTTTTGATGCTACAGGTAGAAGGTTAAATAAATTTAAAATATGATATTCAGGATGACTCTTTCCCGGAAAATTAGTTTGATTTGATAATTCGGATTATTTTTGAAAAATCAAGGGTTTTAAATGAATAATGAAATTCAAAAACTAATTAATTGAATATCAAATATATAAAAAAATGAAAAAATCAGTTTTAGCTCTTTCTTTAGTAATTACACTTCTTGCCGGAGGGATAAAAATTGCAATGGCTCAGGACCAGCCTCAACCAAAAAAAGATACTGTAAACATTGATACCGATGCAAAACCGACTTTTTATTATGCTGAGGATGAAAAGGCAAAATCCAAAGGAGGCATACCGGTTATTCCAATAGTAGCAGGAGTTGTGGTTGTTGTCGCAGCCGGGGCATTTCTTGTTCTGCGCGAGAAGAAATCATAGCTGGTCCGGTTAGCCTGGCTATGCTGGTCGGGCCATACTGGTCTGAAATGATTTAACTTATGAGGCCGCTGATATTATCGATATTGATCCTGTTGGCACCAGGATTTAAAGCAAGATCGCAGGCTTTCAGCCCTGATTTTTTTTGCTTTGAGGATGCATTTCTCCTGTCGCCCGGCATCTCATTTGAGTCACAGGCAGGTTTGCTGAAGGATCTTGGCTTTAACGGCATGGAGATGGAAGGTCTCGATAATGCTGATGAGAAGCTGAGGATGCTCGACAAGTCAGGGTTGAAACTTGCAATGGTTTATGTTCAGATCGATATCGATAAGCAACAGCCATATGATCCTCGTCTTGATGAATTCATTAAAAAGATCAGTAACAGGGGAGTGACACTATGGCTTCATGTACACAGTGACAGATATGGCCCTTCAGATATGGCAGGGGATGAGGCATGTGCTGCAGTTATTGGCAGGCTGGCTGATTATGCTGGCAGCTATGGCGTTAACATAGCTCTTTATCCTCACACAGGATTCTGGCTTGAGAAGGTAGGGGACAGTGTCCGGATGACGAAGAAGATAGGGAAGAGGAATGTAGGTGCTGTTTTTAATCTTTGTCATTATCTCAAAGCCGATGAGAGGCAAGCTCTTGAAATCAAGTTGAAAGAAGCTATTCCTTATCTGGCTGCAGTTTCGATAAACGGCGCTGATGACGGTGCAACGTCGGAGATGGATTGGTCGAGGCTCATCCAGCCATTGGGCAGCGGAACTTTTAATGTCCTGAATATACTACTTATTCTGAAAAGGAGTAACTTTAAGGGACCTGTTGGCCTTCAGTGCTACGATATAAAGGGTGACCCATCGGAGTTCCTCAAGCAATCGATAACTACGTGGCAAGGCTGGCTCAGGACATTATAGTCAAAACCAGACCGAACCATGAAAATCACAAGAAGAAAGTTTATCAGGAACACCGGCCTGCTGGCAGGCGGATCGTTGGTTGTACCGGTAATTATACCATCCTGCTCATTTGGTGCAAATGACCGGATCAATATTGGAATGATAGGAACCGGCGATCATGGGACCAACTGGAATCTAGCCGCCTATCTGAAACTTGACAATTGCCGTGTAGTTACAGCATGTGATGTTGACCGGTCAAGGGCTGAGAATGCAAAAGCCATGATCGATAAAAAATACGGGAACAAAGATTGCCGGGTTTATACTGATTTCAGGGATGTGCTTGAAAGAAAGGAAATCGATGCCGTGCAGATCTCAACACCTGATCACTGGCATGTTCCTATTGCAGCCCTTGCAATAAAGAAGAAGAAAGATGTATGCTGTGAAAAACCTACTCTGACTATAAAACAGGGCAGGTTTCTGAGTGATCTGGTTGCCGGATCAGACAGGATATTCCAGACAAGTATAGAAGACAGATCAGTACAACAGTATCACCGGATGGCTGAGCTGGTCAGAAACGGACGTATAGGCAAACTGCAAAAGATGAGAGTAGGGCTGCCTGGAGCCTATTCCAAACTTTATTATTTCAATCCCGACCCGACAGAACAGCCTGTTCCTGAAGATTTCAACTACGATATGTGGCTGGGGCCTGCACCACTGGCTCCTTATAGCGCTGGACGGTGCCATTACAACTTCAGGTGGATAAATGATTATTCCGGTGGCGCATTATCCGACTGGGGAGCACATATGATAGATAATGCCCAGTGGATGAACGGTTCAGAAAAAACTGGTCCGGTGGAAGTTACCGGATCGGGGTCAGCTCCCGCAAGCGGTCTTTACAATGCTTATGACAAATTCAGACTCACGTATACATATGCAAATGGTGTTCAGATGGATGTTCACTCTGATTTTGTGGAGATATATTGTGAAGGAACCGAAGGCTGGATACTGGTTAAAGACTGGAGAGGAAAACTGGAAGCAAGCTCTCCGGAGATCCTGAATTCCGTTATTGGCGAAAAAGAAATCCATCTTTATACGGATGAAAGCGAACATGTGAATTTTCTTAAATGTATAAAATCGAGAAAACCTGTGTTCGAACCCGTGGAAGATCTGCACAGAACGTCAACCATAGCCCATATAGGGAATATTGCGATGAAGCTGGGGCGAAAGCTTGCCTGGGACCCGGTAAAAGAAGAATTTGTTAATGATCCTGAAGCTGATGCTCTCAGGTCAAGACCCGAACGTGATCCATGGACAATTGACAAAATATTAGCATAGAAATTATTTCCAGATGGAAAATATCAGGATTTCCACGGCCCAGTTTGAGAACCGTAGCGGAGACAAGGAATACAATCTGTCAGTAATAGAAAGCCTAAGCGCCGCTGCCGCTTCTGAAGGTTCTCAGGTCATTGCTTTCCATGAATGCTCACTCACAGGCTATACATTCGCCATGAGCCACACAAGGGAACAGATGATTAACCTGGCCGAATATATTCCTTCCGGAAAGAGTACACAGGAGCTTATCAGGATTGCAAAAAAAAACAACATCGTCATATTGGCGGGATTGTTTGAAAAGGGAAGAGATGAGTCAGTTTACAAAGCTTATGTGTGTGTAGATGGGAAAGGTCTAATTGCAAAATACAGGAAACTACATCCCTTTATTAACAAGCACATAAGCCCGGGAAACAGTTATTGTGTATTCGATCTGTTCGGATGGAAGTGCGGGATCCTCATTTGCTATGATAATAATATAATAGAGAATGTCAGGGCAACAACATTGCTTGGCGCAGATATAATCTTCATGCCACATGTCACAATGTGTACTCCGTCAACAAGACCCGGAGCAGGGTTTGTTGATCCCCTGCTCTGGCAGAACAGGGAAGCCGATCCCACATCGCTCAGGATGGAGTTTGACAGTCTGAAAGGGAGGCAATGGTTAATGAAATGGCTGCCTGCCAGAGCTTACGACAACGGTATATATGCGGTTTTTTCTAATCCCATAGGAATGGACCATGATCAACTGAAGAACGGCTGCTCCATGATCATAGATCCCTTCGGCGACATTATTGCCGAATGCAGAAAACTCGGTAATGATTTTGTGACCGCACTAGTTACTCCCGAGAAGCTGTCAGATTCTGGCGGTAACAGATATATAAATGCGAGGAGACCTGAAATGTACCGGGATATAATCGGTCAGTCTCATACCCCGGTACAGAAAGTAGTCTGGCTGAATATGAAAAAGTGATCTTTAACAGGCAGGTAACGGGCGCCTGAAATAAAAATTATTCTGAATATCCGTAATCATCAATGCTTTTACGCCGATACGGAGGATATTAATATTAATAAATGTGTAACTAATCAGTTTGTGTAAAATTAGTGGTTATTAACAATTTATTCTTTGAAGTGAACATATTTAGGTGCAGGTATGAGATATTTTGTAAAAATGAGTACATATGAACAATTATTATTTTAATATTTGATAAATAGGCGGTTACGTTCTTTGATATATTGGATTTCAGGATTAGTTTCGTAGTGAAAACTATGGAAAAATCTGATAACATAATAGACGATCTCCAGCGCATCATTTTGATGCAGGCGCAGGAACTTGCCAAAATTCCATTGTTGATTGCACGAATAGAAGCTCTTGAACGGGAATTGGCACGATACAAAACCAGGAAAGACAGTAACAATAGCTCTGTGCCTCCTTCGAAAGATGAGAATAGGCCTTCGCGTACCAGCAGTCTCAGGGAGAAAGGTGGTCGTAAAGCAGGAGGTCAACCAGGACATGATGGCAACACTCTTAAGATGACAGATACCCCGGATGAGATTGTTGAACATCGTGCATGTTTTTGTCCTGAGTGCGGGAAGGACGTGAGCAGTCAGGCTTTTGAGTTTATTGGAAAGAGACAAGTGATTGATATCCCCGTGATTAAACAGATAGTTACTGAACACCGTGTTTACAGGTGTACCTGCACTTGTGGAAAGGTTGTCGAAAGTGATTTTCCTGCCCATGTTGATAGTCCTGTCAAATATGGAAAGAGTATTGAATCTCTCATAGGTTATCTTAGCGTCAGGCAATACCTTCCCTTCAAGAGGCTTCAGGAAATGCTCAGTGACATCTTTGCTGTTCAGATAAGTGAAGGGGGCCTTCATTGCTTGCTGAAACGGCTTGCATCCAAAGGTGTTGATGCCTATGAGATGATACGCAAGAACGTATTGAACAGTGGAGTTATAGGTACTGACGAAACGGGCGTTAAAATCAATGGGAAGAAACATTGGTTTTGGACATGGCAAAACGATCGGGCTACTTATATTGCTGCTTCTGGCAACCGGGGCACAACCACAATCAATGAAAATATGAGCGGAATCTCCAAAGATGCTGTCCTTGTTCATGATTGCTGGAAGGCTCATTTTCAAACCCCGGTAGGCAGTCATCAGCTTTGCACGGCTCATCTGGAACGGGAGACCAAATATCTTGAGGAACGTTACAAAGTGGACTGGCCGGTTAGATTCCGGATACTGCTTAAAAAAGCATATACTCTTAAAAAACAACTTGCTCCTGAACTTTATTACTATCCAAATCAACCCCGAGCTGACCTGGAAAATGAGTTGGAGGGTCTTTTGCAGGAACCTCTTGACCCAAAACACAAAGAGATGATCTCTTTTCAAAAGCGAATCATCAAATATCGTGATCATATCTTTACCTTTCTCTATCATCCGGATGTACCCCCTGATAATAATGCTTCGGAAAGAGCCATCCGAAATCTAAAGGTCAAACAAAAAATATCCGGACAGTTCAAAATATTAAGTGCTGCTGAAAACTTCGCCATCCTGAGATCCATAATCGATACCGCCATAAAAAATAATCAAAACGTGGTTGGAGCTTTAAGTGTCATCGCTGACTATAAAAGGAACTGATTCTTTCTATTATTAACTTATGGCACTCCAAAATATAGGCACTGATTAGTTACATAAATGTTAATATCAGTTTTTTTTATTATATATTCTGGAATAAATTCAGATATATATATGTCTCATATAGTGTTGTTAAAGTAAGAAGCCGGTTAAAAAACAATATGAATTCAGATAATTATCAACAGTGAGTTTTAAAAAGATTAAGTAATGATAACGATGTCGATCAGGCAATTAATGAAAGTGACATTAAGTCTTGCAGGTTTGCTGTCTGGCTTGGAGGGAAACGCTCAGACGCGGATTTGGAGCGTTGATGACTGCATCCAGTACGCGCTCGAGAAGAACATCCAGGTTCAGAAGGCTGGAGTGACCCGGGATATGAGTGAAATAAATCTCAACTATGCCAGGTCAGCCTGGTATCCGTCACTGAGCGGTTCCGCGCGGGAGAATCTTTCCTGGGCAAAGGAGACTTCAGGTACGGCAGGCAGCAGTGTATATAAAGGAACGAACGGTACCACTCTTTCCCTTAGTTCGGGGATGACCATTTTTAATGGCAACAAACTTAAGAATCAGGTGCAGAAAGCAAGAACAGATCTCGAAGCAGATCAGTATAATACTGATATTATCAGGGAAAATGTCAGTCTGAGCGTGTTAGATGCATATCTTCAGGTTCTCTATTCCGAAGAACTGGTAAAGAACAGCACAAACCAGATCATTTCCACCGAGGAACAGCTTAACCTTGCATCTGAAAGGATGAAACTTGGAGTAATATCAAATTCTGATTATCTTCAGGTCAAGTCGCAGCTTGCTACTGAAAAGCAGACGCTGGCTACAGCCCAGAGCCAGCTTGCAATCAACAGGATCACTCTGATGCAGCTCATGGAACTGCGAGGGACCAATGATTTTGCAATAGAGCATCCCAACATCGACAGCATGGTTAACGAGAAAAGGGTTCCTGATCCTGTAGCTGTATATGAAGAAGCTCTGGGTTTCAAACCGGAGGTAAAGAATGCGGAACTTAGTAAAAGAAGCTCGCAGATAAGTGAGGACATTGCCAGGGCAGGCTATTATCCGGATATTTCCTTTAATGCAGGATTATCAAGCCTCTACAGCAGTACAAAAGATGACGGATACGGCAGCCAGTTTAAAGATAATCTGGCGCCGGCTGTTGGCATAACTGCTTCAATACCTATATATACAAACAGGCAGGTAAGAACTAATGTCCAGCTTGCAAAGAAGAATACTACCACTGCCGAGCTGGAGGAGATAAATGTTAAAAATACACTCAGAAAATCCATCGAACAGGCATGTCAGGATGTTTCATCATCACAGACTGAATTTGAGGCAAGTTCTGAAGCTTACAAGGCTGTCAGGGAATCATTTGATGTGGCAGCCGAGAAGTTTGCCCAGGGACTCATGAACTCAGTGGATTTCCTTGTTCAGAAGACGAGCTTTATTTCAGCTGAGAGTTCATTCCTTCAGTCGAAATACAGGCTTGTTTTTAGTTATAAGGTGCTCGATTTTTACTCGGGTAAACCATTGACATTAAAGAAATAATCGGAAACAATAATCAGATAAATATATTTATAATGAAAAGAACAGTTAAAACCCGACTACTGGTGAGTGCGACTGTTGCAGCAGTGATACTTTTCAGCTTTTCATCATGCCGAAAGGGAAATTCAGCATATACCTTTGAAACGTCTGTTGCAAAGAAGGGGTCCATCATAAACACAATCACAGCTTCAGGGACCATTCAGGCTGATACCACCGTATCGGTAGGTACCCAGGTATCTGGTGTTATTAAGAAGATCTATGTTGATTTTAATTCTGTTGTAAAGAAAGGACAACTCCTTGCGGAGCTCGATAAGACTCCTCTGGAGACTCAGGTGCAGCAGGCTGAAGCATCACTGGAGGATTCGCGTAGTGAGGTGGATTTCCAGAGGGCGACATTTGAACGCTACAAAGCGCTGATTGATAAGAAGCTGGTGGCTCAGGCCGATTTTGACCAGGTAAAATACAACTACGACAAGGCGATGGCCAATCTGAAGACTGCCCAGGCAGGATATGACAAGGCAGTAGTGAACCTTAATTATGCATCTATCTTTTCACCTATATCGGGAGTGATCCTTAACAGGGCAGTTGATCAGGGGCAGACAGTAGCTGCAAGCTTTAATACACCTACCCTGTTCTCAATAGGGAATGACCTGATGCATATGCAGGTGCAGGCTAATGTTGATGAAGCCGATATCGGAATGGTTCAGCCCGGTCAACCTGTATCATTCACTGTCGAGGCATTTCCAACCGAGACATTTAAAGGTGATGTAAGGCAGATCAGACTTCAGCCAGTTGTGACAAGTAACGTTGTGACCTATACCGTAATAGTAAATGCTCCAAACCCGGGTGAAAAACTTATGCCGGGGATGACAGCCAATATTACTGTTCTTGTCCAGAAAGTTGACAGTGTCATGCTTGTTCCCGGAAAGGCGCTCAGGTTCACTCCTGATGCAGCATTCCTGGCTGATTATTTTAAAAAGAATCCTCCACCGTGGGCACAGAAAAACGGGAGCCAGGGAGTGCAGGGACAGGAGAGAGCATCCGGTCAGCAGGGCTCTTCTGAACAGGGAGGTTCACCTGTGGCTGCCCAGGGCGTGACACAGGCCGCATCTCCGTTTGAGACACCGGCTGGAGAACAGACATGGAAGAAGCCGAGTGTGGTATGGGTCAGGAACGGGGATAAGATTCACCGGAAAAGAGTTACTATCGGAGTTTCAGATCTATCCAATACTGAGATCAAATCAGGTCTGGAACCTGGAGATACAGTGATCCTCTCTATGACTTTAGCATCAGGAAAAGCTTCAGCTGCTGCCAAAACATCGACAACATCCACAAGTCCCTTCATGCCTCAGAGACCAGGATCTACACGACGATAAAAAGGATTTGAGATAATGAAAACTCTTATAGAAATAGTCAGACTAAGGAAGGATTATCACGTAGGTGAAGTTACCGTCCATGCACTGAGGGGGATCAACCTGGAGGTCAAGGAGGGTGAATTTGTCGCTATCATGGGAGCCAGCGGGTCAGGCAAATCAACTATGCTCAACATAATAGGTTGCCTTGACAAACCTTCAGATGGCGCATATATTCTGGATGGTATAAACACCTCCAGTCTTTCAAGGAACCAGCTCGCTTCACTGAGGAACAGGAAGTTAGGCTTTGTGTTTCAGAGTTATAATCTGCTTCCCAGGACAAGCGCCCTTGACAATGTGGAACTTCCTCTGATGTATAATTCATCAGTAAAGGCAAAAGAACGCAGGGAAAGAGCTGTCAATGCCCTTACTTCCGTAGGTCTGAGCGACCGAATGGATCATAAGCCCAATCAGCTTTCAGGAGGACAGCAGCAGAGAGTGGCTATAGCCCGATCCCTGGTGAATGACCCGGTAGTCATCCTTGCCGATGAGGCTACCGGAAACCTCGATACACGTACATCCTTTGAGATTATGGCATTATTCCAGGATCTCAACAGGCATGGTAAAACAATTGTTTTTGTTACTCATGAACCTGATATTGCCAGATGTGCAACAAGGAACGTTATTTTTAAGGACGGGCTTATTCTCAGGGAAACAGCTGTAACTGACAGAACCGATGCACTTGAAATGCTCGCCGCACTCCCTGCTGGTGTTGATGAATAAAATATACTGATATGAATGTTAAAAATCTTCTCAAGATAGCTATAAATGCCCTTCTCAGGAATAAGCTGAGAGCATTTCTTACCATGCTGGGTATAATCATTGGGGTCGCTTCTGTAATTGCCATGCTGGCAATAGGACAGGGCTCTACACTCAGTATCCAGCAGCAGATTGCAGGGATGGGACTGAACCTTGTTACAGTGGTTCCCGGATCACAGCAGAGAGGAGGGATCCAGTTCGGGGCATCCTCAATGCAAAGCTTAAAGGAGGTGGATGTTGATGCTATCCTCGCCGATTGCCCTGCAGTGCTGGCTGCCACTCCCGAAGTGAGAGGCAGCGGGCAGGCAGTTTATGGCTCAGCAAACTGGCCAACCCAGATGCTCGGGGAAAACATCAGTTTTCTTCAGATCAGAGAGAGAGCTGTGTCCAGCGGGCGAATGTTTACTGACAGAGAAGTTACAAGCCTGGCAAAAGTCTGCCTTCTGGGACAGACAGTCATCGATAATCTTTTCGGACAGGGAGCAGATCCTGTTGGTCAGTATATACGTTTCAAAAAAATACCATTCCTGGTTATCGGTGTCCTTGAAAAGAAAGGACTCAACACGTTCGGACAGGATCAGGATGATATCATCCTTGCTCCTTATTCAACAGTTCAGAAAAGGATTCAGGCTATAACATATATCCAGTCGATTTATACCTCTGCAGTAGACTCAAAATCGACTGATCTGGCAGCGGCCCAGATCGAGGAAACATTGAGAAGACATCATAAAATAAAACCAAACGAACAAAATGATTTCACAATCAGAAATCAGACTGAACTGCTGTCGACCTTCAGTTCCGTAAGCAACATTATGACTGTCCTTCTCGGGGCAATCGCCGGTATTTCGCTGCTGGTCGGAGGCATCGGGATCATGAACATCATGTACGTGTCGGTTACTGAGAGAACCAGGGAGATCGGTCTGAGAATGGCAATAGGAGGAAAAGGGTTTGATATTATGATGCAGTTCCTGACAGAGTCGATGCTCCTTAGTCTTATCGGAGGAATAATCGGAATCATTCTCGGCGTTGTCGCTTCCAAAATCATTGGTTCGACTATGGGGTGGCCGGTTGTAGTTTTGCCCAGCTCCGAAGTACTCTCGTTTGCCGTTTGTACGGTAATCGGGGTTTTCTTTGGTTGGTATCCTGCAAGAAAGGCTTCCAGCCTCGATCCTATAGACGCGTTGAGATATGAATGACGTGTTATTTTACCTGGGTACCCGATCAGATACACGCGTCGAGATACATGGATCAGATCTTTAATTATATTTGACCCACCGGCATATATTATGCCAGCAGATCAGCTGGATAAGTTGTATTTATCCGCGCAGATATAGAGAGTCAGGAAAGACATTTTTACCATATATGATTGAAAGTAACAATCAGGATCTTAAAAGAGAAGAGAAACTAAGATCGGATATTCTCAATGCTTTCCACGAAGTAGTCGCTTTTTACAGCCCCAGACATGAGATCATCTGGCTCAATGATGCTGGTAAAAAGCAGCTGAATATCACCGACGATTCATATATCGGGAAACTTTGCTATGAAGTATGGTTCCATTCAGACGGGCCCTGCCAGTCGTGTCCAGTTGTAAGCAGACGATTCGAACCTACTGAGAGGATTGTAAGACTTACACGCGACAGGATATGGCTGGTCAGACACACACCTCTCTTTGATGAAGACAGAAATCTGAAAGGCTTTATTGAATACAGGGCCGATATAACACAGATATCGAATCTTGAGAAACAGATCATGGATGAAAGGGAGAAGTACAGGATGCTTGCAGAGAATGCACCTTTCGGCCTGATTCTGACTCTTAACAGCAGCGTCGTCTACGTTAACAGAACAATCCTCGACTGGTTCGGCTTTGAAAAGCAGGAGGATTTTACAGGTTCTGACTTATTAAACCATGTTCATCCTTCTGACAGAAAACAGGCAGGGAAACTCTTAGCTAAGATCAGTAAGAACATTATACCCAATCCACTCTCGGAAAAACTCAGGATGATGGGTAATGACGGTACAATAAAATATGTCCGTTTTGATGTACTAAATAATACAATAGATAATCAGGTCTTTGTTCAGACTGTCCTCTCAGATATAACCTCTGATGTACTGAAGGAGAAAAAGCAGAAACAGGTCGCCGCCGATGCCCTTTATCTCAATCAGAAGAATTCCATGCTTTCGGAGATTGAGAATGTGCTCACCAGAACTCTGTCAGGTAGCAATTATTCTGGTTCCGGAAACGATTTCAGGAAGATATTTGAGATTATAAACAGCTACAAACAGCTTGACAGGGACTGGAAAATACTAATTGCCAATTTTGAGGAGGTTCATCCTGGTTTTTTCAGCAGACTGAAAAAAATGCATCCGCAGCTCTCTCCCGGAGATATAAAGCATTGTGCGTGCATTAAAATGAATTTCGGTACCAAAGAGATCGCAAGATTTTTCAATATTAAGGCGCCTTCAGTTCAGATATCGCGTGTCAGGCTTAAAAGGAAAATGAACCTGCCCGAAGAAACCGACCTTAGAACATATATTCTGAATTTCTGAGTTCCCACCTACAACCGGATAATCTGATTAGTGTAATAGCTTTGTAATAGGTCTGCAATAGAATATTATAAACCTAATGTCTATTTTCGTCTAATAATTCGGCTTTAGCCGGATTGATCCGATCAGGCAGAACTGGTATTTTCTATTACTAATATTAACAATTTGCTATGGCACCTCAATTCGATCCTTCTTTGGTTGACTGGTCGAGGGCGCAATTTGCGCTTACGGCCATCTATCACTGGTTCTTTGTACCTCTCACCCTGGGGTTGTCATTCCTTGTTGCCATAATGGAATCAATTTATGTCAGAACAGGGGATGAAGAATGGAAAAAGATCACCAGGTTCTGGATGAAGCTTTTTGGGATTAACTTTGCCATCGGAGTGGCAACAGGTATTATCCTTGAATTTGAGTTCGGGACTAACTGGTCTAACTATTCGTGGTTCGTTGGCGATATCTTCGGAGCTCCTCTCGCTGTTGAAGGTATTATGGCTTTTTTCATTGAAAGCACCTTTATTGCTGTCATGTTCTTCGGATGGAACAAGGTTGGAAAGAAATTCCATCTTGCTTCCACATGGCTGACGGCTGCCGGAGCTAACCTGTCTGCTCTGTGGATACTTGTGGCTAATTCCTGGATGCAGTTCCCTACAGGCATGCACTTTAATCCTGATACAGCCCGTAACGAGATGACAGATTTCTGGAGCGTCCTTTTCTCTCCTGTGGCCATAAACAAGTTCCTGCATACGGTTATGTCAGGGTATGTTGTGGCTTCTGTTTTTGTAATAGGGATCAGCAGCTGGTACCTGTTAAAAAAACGTGAAATATTGTTTGCCAAAAAAAGTATTGTGGTTGGCACTGTTTTTGGCCTGGTGGTATCTTTATATATTATCATTACAGGTGACCAGTCAGCAAGGCTTATGGCAAAGTATCAGCCGATGAAGTTTGCTGCCATGGAGAATCTGTATGATGGAACCAGAAAAGCTCCCCTTGTGGTCTTCGGGGTGCTTAAGAATAACTCTGCCACAGTTCCGGGGAAGGAAGATTTTGCAGTCAGACTTGCTATTCCGAACTTTCTTTCGTCAATGGCGTTTCTTGATGCAAATGCTTATGTGCCCGGTATAAAGGATCTGACTGAAGGAAATCAGGAACAATCGATAATATCTGTAAATGAGAAGATAGAAAAGGGAAAGATAGCCATACAGGCGTTAAGAGGCTATAATGCTGCCAAAAAAACGAAAGACGAAAGTTCTATGAAAGAGAATCTTAATCTTCTGGATGAGAACTATAAGTACTTCGGGTACGGATATCTGACCAGGGCTTCGGATACCGTTCCTTCTGTCAAGTCGACTTTTTATTCTTTCAGGATAATGGTAGGGCTTGGATTCTGGTTTATTGTTCTCTTCATTCTTGCACTGTTTTTTCTCCTTAAAAACAAGCTGGAGGAAAAGAACTGGTTTCTGCGCGCGGCTGTTATCAGTATCCCTCTGGCTTACCTGGCTTCCCAGTTTGGATGGGTTGTAACAGAAGTTGGACGCCAGCCATGGGTCATTCAGGATATGATGCCTACTCTGACTGCAGTATCAAATATAAATGTTGGATCAGTAAAGGTTACTTTTGTTCTTTTTGCCATTACCTTTACAGTACTGCTGATTGCAGAGATTAAGATAATGATAAAGCAAGTTAAAATTGGTCCTAATGATGGAGGAAATAAATAATGTTTGAAAATCTATCACATCTGGCGTTGCAGCATTACTGGTGGATTCTGGTATCATTGCTGGGTTCTATACTTGTCTTCCTTCTCTTTGTTCAGGGAGGCCAGACACTTATTTATCAGCTTGGAAAAACAGATGAAAAGCGAAACCTGATTATCAATACTGTTGGAAGTAAGTGGGAATTCACGTTCACCACGCTTGTCACTTTCGGAGGAGCGTTTTTTGCTTCATTCCCGCTTTTCTACAGTACAAGCTTCGGAGGCGCTTACTGGGTATGGATCATTATTCTGTTTGCTTTTATCATACAGGCTGTTTCCTATGAATATCGTTCAAAACCGGATAATTTCCTGGGCAAGAAGGTGTTTGATGGGTTCCTGTTTGTTAACGGATTGCTGGGCACTATACTGCTTGGAGCTGCCGTGAGCACCTTCTTTACCGGTTCTCATTTTACCATCGACAGCGACCGTCATTCGACATGGACTCTCGCTACCCGCGGACTGGAAGCAGCATTGAACGTTCAGAACCTGTCTCTCGGGCTTGCTGTATTCTTCCTTTCAAGGGTTATCGCATGTCTGTATTTTTTCAGGACAATTGATAATGACGAAATATTATCAGATGTAAAGAAACAGCTTCTTTACAACGCAATACCTTTTGTTGTATTCTTTCTTCTCTTCACGTTCCTGCTTTTGCTCAAAGATGGTTTTGCTGTAAATCCGGTAACTGGTGAGGTTGCTATGCAGCATTATAAATACTTCCTGAACCTGATTGAAATGCCACTGGTTGCAGTTCTCTTCCTGGGAGGGGTAGTACTGGTACTGGCCGGTATCGCGTTACCTTTGTTGTCGTATGAAAAACATGGTGGGAAAGCTGTGTTCCTGGGTGGTTTTGGCACTGTTATCACCGTATTTGCTGTTTTCATGCTCGCCGGATTCAATAATACAGCATACTATCCTTCTGTTGCAGATCTGCAAAGCTCTCTGACAATAGCTAACAGTTCATCAAGCCTTTATACTCTTAAAATAATGAGCTATGTTTCACTGTTCATACCTTTTGTACTTGGGTATATTTATTTTGTATGGCGTGCAATTAACAGCAAAAAGAACAGTATAAGCGACCTTGAAAATGATCATGTTTATTAAACCCTGCTAATTATGCTTACACAGATAATCTGGCTGGCTACACTGCCACTAATCATTTATATCTCATACAGGCTGGTACTGCTCGTATTCAGTCATGTGGAGAAGCGAAATCTGCTATAGGATTTTCTGCATATTACAGAAATGAAATTCAGAACTGTAGGTGCTAACCGCAAAGAGACCATTGCTATGGTGATCTTTGCGGTTTGTTTTTTCCAACAATATCATACACAAGGATGTCCTGTTTTCAGACTCTGTAAGGATCTCTCATCTCTCTGATGAAAAGTTTATTAGCCTCGGGATCGTTTCTGACTTCTCCCGCAACAGGGTCCCAGTTGATCTTTCTGCCAGTCCTGATGGCGATATCCGACATATGGCTTATAGTATCGGAGAGTATTGCATCATCAAGAGGAGATAATTCTTTTGTTTTACCATTAATCACATCAATGAATGCTTTGCCCATGGTATTCAACTCCGAATTTATCCATCCTTCTTTGCTTTTAGGGAAATCATTCAGCTTTTTGTCCAGTTCAGGAATGTTTGACTGTGCGGAGGAACGGCTAAGAGATATCCAGCCTTTTGAGCCATAGAATGTTGTACCATTTGTTTCCCTTATGATACGGTAATCCAGCATTCCGTTTAAAGCAACATCATCACTCACGAAATGCAGTTCGGGACCGCTTTCATATCTGCATTTCACATCCCAGGATAGTATGTTGTTGTATATTCCGCCACCTTCCCAGTATTTTCCTGTTCCTTCGGTTACATATGTTCCTGAGATTTTCTCCTTCAGTATCCAAACAAGGATATCGAGAGGATGGGCTCCCCATCCGCCGAGAAATCCGATGCTGTAATCATACTGGAACCATGATGCGTTATTGGTCACTCTTTCCGGGCAGTATGGTCTCAGCGGAGCCGGGCCTGTCCATCTGTCATAATCGAAATCCGGTGGTACAGGAACTTCGGTACACATCGGATTAGGAACGTTGTTTTTTCCCGGAGCCCAGACTTCAACACGTTCAATATCCCCGATCAGGCCTTCCCTTATAAGATCATGTCCCAGCTTCATATGTGGTGAAGTCCTCTGCTGGGTTCCGTAATGGAATCTGAGATTCCGGTCTTTCAATTCTTTTTCAAGGATCTTGTATTCCGGATAGCTTAATCCAAGAGGTTTAGCCAGCATAATATGTTTTCCTGCCCTGGCTGCCCTGATAGCTGCCGGGACATGCCAGTGATCGGGTGTTGTAATGTGAACAGCATCTATATCCTTTCGCTGGAGGATCTCTTCGAAATCGAGATATGCCTGGCATTCAGGTACTCTGTCATTATTGTCAGCATAAAATTTATCTATCAGAGTGGCAGCGTTTTCCCTTCTGTCTTTATGTACATCAGAAACAGCAATATTCAGAGCTCCGCGGACAGGCAGCAGATAATAGACCAGTTCATTGGTCCCTCTGTCACCAACTCCGATATGAGCAACAGCGACCCTCTGGTTGGGGCTGCTTCCTCCGGTACATGATGACAATATTGACGGTAGCAGCGCTATTCCTGCGGCTCCGCCGGCTGATCTGGTTACAAATTCCCTTCGTGATATGATCCGTTTGTTTTTGTTGATCTTTACCATGACATTTAATTTTTTTATTTTTTTCCTGAAGCAGTAAATTCATTGTATTTAGCCTGCAGATCAGCAGGTTCAGGTTTTCCACCGATAATCCATGTTCTGTATCTGAGATGTAGCTTATCTCCATTTTTCAGAACTATCTTGCCATCATAAATAACTGCAGGGCTGTAATAGAAGAATGGGATTTCGGTCGTTTTTATTATATACCAGCTTGTAACAGGCGTAGTCAGGACAGGATCCTGAAAAATGCACATACCGGCAGTTCCCCCTGAAAGGGTAGTGAATCCCATATATACCCATTTGTTCTTTCTGCATTTTGATGAAGTATCAGGAGCCATCACTATGGGAGAGGTGAAATCCTGACTGAAACGGACCGACAAGCCAGCGTAGCCTCCCCACGATCTACCTCCTGGTTCCGATTCCAGTGGAGTCCTGTCGAGAATAGTCTGTTCTGCAAGCGCAGTAAAGAGATGATCCTCATCTATGTAGTAGGATCCGTCAGGGAATGGCTGAGAAACGTGTATTTTCCTGTATTCAGACATAACAACTTCACTTTCTGCGGGGCGATAGCTCAGTTCCATAGATATATCAGCTGAAAAATCCTGATTACAGTCAGTCGATATTTTATCTGTTGAAGTAATTCCGGCTGATCTGAAACCAGTCTCCTCCGAACTATGCCTTTCAGTATATTCCCAGTAGTTTATGTTGTTAATGAACTTCCAGCAGAACCAAAGGCCAAGATGCCATGGATGATCTGGCGGACTCAGGCATGTGAGTACTGAATTTCTTACACTTACCGGGTGAAAATACGGTCTTCCGAACCTATTCCTGAAATTGAGCTGCCAGAGTATGGCGGAATCATCTTTAAGAGCCAGTGATGAATCGCTTTTCGTCCAGTTAAGATTCTGTACGGACGAATGGTTCGTTACCGAGATCTCACGAGGAAGTTCAACTGTAATATGTTTTCCAGCGACCCATTGGACTGCTCTCTGCAGCAATATCTGAAAGCCTGAGTTCAGCATTGCTCTTTCATTGTGACCCAGAGTGGTATAAAAACTTCGTCCCCTGCCTGTATGGTTTACGAAGACAGAACCTTCGTCTATGCTATGTCCGTCGGCATTATCTGTTGCTTTCACCCTGGCAAGACATTCCGCACCATTAATGATGTCAGTTTTCTCCCAAAGTTCGTCAAAGATCAGGAAATCGCTGAATCCGTTTGTCACCGGATGTTTCTGGTCGAAGGAAGTGACCCTGCCTATTGTCTGTGCTCCGTGACTGGTAGCTTTTCCCCACCTGCCTATTCCTATCCTGTGGTAATCTTCCCATTTATAGAAAGATGAAGCGCCGGCATGAATAAAAACAGCACCGCCGCCTTTTCTGATGAATTTCATGAAGGCAGTCTCCCAGACGGTTCCAGGTCCGGTTACCGTATCGGGCCAGGAATTCCAGTTACTGATAACAGCATCATACCTGCTGAAGTCGGCATAGGTGAGAGTATCAGGTCTCAATGTCACATCTGTTCTGAACAGAAGCCGGTTGCTGAGTATCCTCTGGATGACAGGAGTTGTTCTCTGCCATTCATGATTATTCCGCCCGCTCAGGATCAATACTCTGGCCAGAGTACCTCTTGTTCTGGTGCAGCACCCCGACATGAACAGGACGAAGAGCAGAGGCAATACAATATTCACCGGACCTAGAAGCCGTTTCATGGATATTTTTATATTAAATTACCAATTTTGTGAACAGCATGAACCAACGAGTCCTTCTTATTTCAGAAGTCCGGGACCTTGTGTTATCCGAGGATCTTCCTGCTGAATTCCACACACTTCCTGACCTCTTCTACTGCATCAGAGCCTTCCGGTACCGGATACTCAAGTTCTATATCTGCATATATCGGCCATTTGTTTTTCTTCAGAAGCAGAAGAATATCGGCAATAGGTGTTTCGCCTTTTCCCCACGGCATGTTTGTGTTTGCCGGATTCCCTTTTGGCCCTGTCTTATCCTTAAGATGAACGCTGACTATCCTTTTATGTAGTTTTTCTATGATTTCGTTGGGATGTTTGCCTGTGGCGCCGAAGTAATGTCCTGCATCGAAGTTCAGCATATTGGAAGGGGAATAATCCAGAAATTTCTCGAAAGTCCATCCTGGCTCACCTGGCTGCAAATGCTGATGGAAAATGGCTAATGAACCTGCTTTCTGCGCGAATGGTCCGAGTTTCCGGCATGCTTTTTCCCCGATCTCATTTGATACTCCTTTAGCTCCAAGGGCTTTGGCTGCCCTGAATGCATATTCAATCTCTTTATCATACCAGTTTTCCGGCGAGAATTTTGCAATATGGATGGAAACTCCGGCATCATTGTACATTTTCCTTAATTCCACGAACTTTGTCATCGGTGCAGTTATTCTCCATTTTTTCTGAGCTTCCCTGGCGTCCTGTGTTGCCTTTTCGAATTTTGCAATTTCAGAATCAGAGAGATTAGCGCCTTTTTCAGGTTTGACCGGCATAGGTGGCAACCCGGCAAAATTTTCGGCCACATCACCCATTAGTTCGATGGAGCTGATTCCTGTTTTCAGGCAATACTGCAGAATATCTTCTGCCTGACTTGGCATGCTCCTCCATGAATATGTTATTGCACCTATATGTACACCGCCGAACATTGAGTCTGGTTTTGCTGCCTTCTGGCTCCTCGGACTTCCTGAAAAGGCAAATCCTGCCGGAAGAGATACAAAGGCAGCCGCTGCAGCTGTAAGACCAACAAATTTTCTTCTCGATACTGTATTTGCAGAGTTTTGATCTTTTTTCATGATAATAGTTTTATATTTTATTGGTAGTGATAAGTTAAAAGTAAAAGGGCAAAAGGAAAAAATTGTAACAAGCTGAATACAAATGGCTACACAAATACCTCAAAATCGATTCCACGTTTAACTTAACAGTAGTAGGAAACATAAACAACAGAAAATCTACTGTTCCTGACGTTCCTGTCAGGAGCTTCGGATTGGTCAGACCTACCGTGCCGGACCTTGGTTCGGGGAGAGGAGCCGTTCAGACAAACCATTAAAATTTCAATCGCGTTTTGAGCCCTCAGCCCGGATCAATCACTTTTAATCGTTTATAAATACTAAACTTTAACCCAGAGGTTACCACCTTTATTGGAACTAACTACAGCATGGATGAATTTCATGCCTCTCACACCGTCATGTACAGTTGGGAATTCACATGGATCGACGCTCTCTCCACGGATTGATTTTGCTGTTCCCTTATATATATTAGCCAGCGCCTCATATATTCCTTCAGGATGTCCGGAAGGCATTGTATGAGCTGATTCTGCATTTTTTCCATTATACCCGTGGGCTGGTTTGAAAATCTTTGTTGGTTCTGAATCGCTTAGCATATAGAGGAAGTTAGGATCTTCCTGGCTCCATTTCAGGCTGGCTTTTGATCCGTAAACGGCGATTGTGAGATTATTTTCCTCACCGCCACAGACCTGGCTGGCACGTATTACTCCTTTCAGGGTGTCATTGAAACGGATAAGTACTGTTCCGTCAAGATCGAGCTTAACACCATCTTTAACCTGGCTGAGATCAGACAGCACTTCCTTGATCTCGAGTCCTGTTGTGAATTCGATAAGGTTGAATGCGTGAACGCCGATATCACCCATACAGCTACTCACTCCTGCATATTTTGGTTCAAGTCTCCATACACCGGTAATCCTGCTTTCAGTACCATGGATTATTGAGTTAATCCATCCCTGGTAATACTGAGCGTCGATACGCTGGATATTTCCCAGAGCGCCGCTGGCAATGATATCCCTCATCTGACGGATCATCGGGTAACCTGTGTAGGTATGGGTCAGGGCGAAAGTAAGCTTTTGCTTTGCGACAAGTTCTTCAAGTTCGAGTGCTTCCTCGACAGTCATTGTCATTGGTTTCTCGCATACAAGATGAAATCCGTTTGTCAGCAGTGTTTTGGCAAAAGGAAAGTGAAGCGCGTTCGGAGTCACAATTGAGACCACTTCAATCCTTTTATCAGCCGGAAGTTTGAGTTCTCCGCTGATGAAATCATCGACACTTTTGTAACACCTTTCAGGAGCTATGCCCTCTTTTTGCGCGAATTCCTTGCTTCTTTCGTAATCGACATCAAATACTCCGCCAAGGAGTTCAAATTGGTTACAGATCCTTGAAGCCCTGCGGTGTGCGTCTCCGATAAAGGCGCCGATACCGCCGCCAATCATTCCTAATCTTAATTTTTTCATATAATACTTAAATTCTTAAAATAGTTAAGTTGACTGAAAATGCTCTGCATCAGTCAGGCAGGTTCAAAACCAGTATAAAATCTTCCGGAAATAATAATCAGACCTGTTTTCTTTTCCTTAGATGCAGAAGGGTAAATAATATAATGAGTAATGCTGGTACAAAGGCAACCAACCTCAGTGTATGAGCTCCGCCAGCCAATTGAGCAGTGGCCCACTGTGTTGCTTCCTGTGTACCGGCAGCAGCAGCTTTCAGGGCTTCCAAAGTTTGTCCTGCAGGAATCGCGGCAGCGGTCTGGGCATCAAAAATTGCGCCAAGAACCGGCTGAGCAATAGCTCCTCCCAGGAATCCGATACCGCCCATGATAGCCAGCCCCAGAGCTCCACTTTGGGGTATATTCTCGGAAACGTACCCGAGCATGGATGGCCAGAAATATGCAACTCCGAGAGCGAATATCCCCGCGGCAGCGAAAACCATTGCTCCGCTGGTGTAACCCATCAGGATTGCACCGATACAGGCAAGCACTGCTGATGTAAGCAGGACGACAGTCGACCTGAGGTTATGGATAAGCGCTCCTCCGAACTGACGGGCAAGCGCCATAATACCTGATATCCATACAAGCAGAAGGATCGGATTATCTGATGCATTTTTCAGAAGGGCTGCAATCCACTGGTTAGTACCAAGCTCGGTAGATGCAGTGAGAATCATGCAGAAAGCCATGAAGATAAACAACGGGCTTACACATGCTTTCAGCATATCCTTGTATGAAAAACCAGAAACCACTCTTTCTGTCTGGGGGAATGACTTGTTCAGGAACATATATCCGTATGCAAGTGTAGGAATAAGCATGACAGCCATTGCGTATCGCCAGTTCGAGAGTCCGATATGGTTAAACAGGTATACAATGAGTCCGCCAATAACTATCCCTGTCGGGAACCAGGCATGAAACCTGTTAAGCCTTCTTGTTTTTTCCTCAGTATACATGCTGGTTATAAGTGGGTTGCAGGCGGCTTCAACACTTCCGTTCGCCACTCCTACAAAGAGAGTGGAAATGAAAAGTGACCAGAAGCCGGAAGCGGCAATAGTAAGAATAATGCCGGCAACATGGCAGAAGAATGCGATTGTCAATATCCTGCCGATACCTATGATATCAACGACAGGGCCACCGAATATCATAGCAAGGGTAAATCCCCAGAAAGCAGTACCAACGATCCATCCCACCTGAGTGTGGGTAAGGTTAAATTCTGTAGCCCAGGCTTCAACAAATGAGCCTCTTGTGGCAAATGCAAGAGCGGTGACGACAAGGGCCATACAACTTGCATTGAATAACTGTGTTTTTTTAATAGTATCCATAGAGAGAGGTTTATAGGTTAGGTTATTTTAAGGATGCTATCTTAATGATTGACTATTTTTTCTCAAATGCTGCATCAAATGCAATGTTTGAAGCAGGGAAGTCAACCTTCTTCACAAATTCGCACGCTTCTTTTGCGCCGAATTCCCTGTCCATGCCACTGTCTTCCCATTCCACAGATAACGGGCCTTTATAGTTGATACGGTTAAGCGCCCTTATGATGGATTCGAAGTCGATATTCCCATGTCCCAGACTCCTGAAATCCCAGTACCTGCCTTTGGTTCCGAATTCAGTATGACCGCCGAAAACACCGGCATCTGTCGGAAATTTCGACCAGCCTGCATCCTTCATATGAACATGGAAGATCTTGTCGCTGAATTCATATATGAACTTCACATAGTCAACACCCTGGTAACCCATATGTGACGGGTCGTAGTTGAAACCGAAATTCGGATGGTTGTTGACAGCTTTCAGCGCCCTGTGGGCTGACGCGATGTCAAATGCTATTTCTGTGGGATGAACTTCAAGTCCGAAAAGAATTCCAAGTTCGTGGAACTTGTCGAGAATGGGCGTCATCCGGGCTGCAAAATCAGCATATCCTTCATCTATCATCGACGGAGGAACAGAAGGGAATGAATACAGCAGATGCCATATTGAACTACCTGTGAAACCATTCACTGTCGTTACACCAAGTCTTTTAGCTGCTTCTGCAGTGTGTACGATTTCCGCGGCAGCACGCCTGCGTACACCTTCAGGATCGCCGTCTCCCCATACATGTGCAGGTACTATGCTTTTATGTCTCTGATCGATCCTGTCGCAAATAGCCTGGCCTACAAGATGATTGGAAATGGCATATACTTTAAGACCATATTTGGCAAGAGTTTCCTTTTTCTTCCTGCAATACGCATCATCCGCTTTATTGACTTCAAAGTGGTCCCCCCAACATGCAATCTCCAATCCGTCATACCCGAACGATTTGGCTTTCTGACAAACTGTTTCAAATGGCAAATCTGCCCATTGTCCCGTAAATAATGTTACTGGTCTGCTCATAATTCTGTCTATTAGTTTAACTGTTTGATTTGTTGTGTTTTGGTCGGAAGCCGGAAAATTGTATTTAATTTTATCCTCGATTACTGATACGTCAGACTTCAGCTTCTTGTCTGCTGTTTTATTCAGTCTTCCGTCTTCTTCCTAATTCAGTAACAAGTATAACAAACATTCCTCTAAAAAGCAATTTTAATTTCCATCTTCAGACTTACTGAATTTATACCCTGGTCCACCTCAAGATGCTGCTGAAAAAGTTGCTGATTGTTCTTCAATGCCGTTATAATCTGTCTGGATATGGAGGAATATTCTTAATTTGGCTTTCTCTAAAAACTTTAACACATGGAACATATTTCAGATATTTTGCTGAATCGCCGGACAATCAGGAAATATACAGTCAAGGATGTAAGTGAATCCCTGCTCAATGACCTGCTTACCGAGGCTTGCAGAACTTCCAATACGGGGAATATGCAGGCATACAGCATTATAGTCACACGCGACAATGCAAAGAAGCTTGAGCTGGCGCCATGCCATTTCAATCAGAAAATGGCGACTGAAGCGCCCGTAATCCTGACTTTCTGCGCCGATTTCAACCGTTTCAGCAAATGGTGCCGGACGCGAAAAGCTGAACCCGGATATGACAATTTTCTTTCCTTTATGACGGCAGCCATAGATGTTCTGCTGGCAGCACAAACACTTTGTATTGCTGCAGAGGCCCGCGGACTTGGAATCTGTTATCTGGGTACCACTACCTATATGGCACAGAGGATCATCGAGGTATTAAATCTGCCTTCAGGAGTGGTGCCGGTTACCACCGTAACCATTGGCTGGCCTGCAGAACAGCCCGGACAGGTCGACCGGTTACCTCTCGAAGCCATTGTACACCATGAAGTGTATAAGGATTATACCACTGAAATGATCGGAAAATTCTATCAGGAAAAAGAGGGCAGAAGCGATTCACAGCAGTTCGTTGCTGAAAATAATAAGGAGAATCTTGCACAGGTATTTACGGATATACGATATAAGAAGGCTGATAATGTGAGCTTCTCAAATCTGCTGCTTGGAGTGCTGAAGCAGCAGGGTTTTATGAATCAATAAACCGGGTTTGCAATCTTCATGCTGCAATAGGTACCGGAGTATAAATCAGCCCCAGGCAGGCAGTGCGGAAATGATCCTGAATATATCAATTAATTTTTTAAGTAGTTCACTATAGCGTCAATAACTATTCCGCTTTCAAATACTCTCAGATTATGAGGATTGGGGATCCCGTCCGGCCCGTTATATTCATTCACCATGCCATACCTTTGAATAATACAACTGTTTATTAATGTATTGAATATAGTATTTTTTTCAGGAAGGCTAAGCTGAATCAAATCGTACACCAGATAGGCAAGAGAATGGCCGCAGAATCCTTCAACCTCTCCCGGAGCATTTGCTACAAATCCATTTTCAGGATTAATGAAAGAAAGAACTTTTTCCACAGCCGTTTTTCCTGCATTATCATTTTAGCATCCGGTTTCATTCAGACTGCTGGTCAGCAGAGAATAGGATCCACTCCGGCATGGATTTACCTGCTGATATCAAAGACCTGTTCTTTTTCTAAACGTTACGCTAATTCTGACAGCAAATCAGCGTGTGAAGTTAGGGGAGGGGTCATTCAAATTCAATCCCCAGTTCGCCTGCAATTTTTATCAGATCTTCTTTTACCGCGGGGATCAGGCTGATTCCTGTTTTCATTATTTCCATTTCCATATCTCTTTCAGGATCTCCGGGAATAATAACATGATCATTTCCTGTCATTGGTTTTGCAGACCGGAAAGTACTGATCCATTCATCCATTTTCTGAAGAAATATTTCAGCTGGCTGGAAGGCGTCTATCCTCATTGCCCCGAAGAAGTGACCGGTGCCTTCACCTACTTTTTTCCCGAGTACCGGCAGGTAAGCAACGCTGGGAGGAACAAAGGGGCCGAAATTTGCTCCGCTGAAGACTGCCGAGAAAATATCTACTATTGCAGAGAGACAGTAACCCTTGTGGCTCCCGTGCACCCGGTCTCCGCCGAGGGTGACCATTGATCCTCCTGATTTTAGGATCGACGGATCATCGGAAGGTTTGCCTGCGGAATCCTGAACATATCCAAAAGGAACTTTTTCTCCTTTCTTTTCCGAAACGGCGAGTTTTCCCCGCGCAATGGGAGTGGTTGCAAAATCTGCAACGAATGGAGGCTGTTTACCGGCCGGAATTGCAACTGCAATTGGATTGGTGCCCATCATCCTGCTGACCGAGAATGTTGGCGCTACAAGAGGATTCGCATTCGTGAGGCAGATCCCGATCATGTTTTTCTTTAGAGCCATCATGGCGTAAAAACCCGCGATGCCGAAATGATTTGAATTCCTGGCTGCAACCCAGCCTGTGCCTGCTGTTTCTGCTTTGCTGATAGCTATTTCCATCGCCCTGCAGGCTGTTACCATGCCAACTGCATTGTCGCCATCGACAACGGCTGTGCTAGGCGATTCATGCACTATCTGTATCTTCGGGTCGGTATTGATCCTTCCGCTTTTCCAAAGTTCATAATAATCACTGAGTCTCAGCATTCCATGCGAGGAATGTCCCCTGAGCTCTGCCGCAATAAAAACATCCGCTATCCTGATGGAATGCTCCTCATTGCACCCCATAGCTGCAAATGCATTCTTTGTTAAATCATGAAGATAATCAGCGCTGTATGTCTGCATATATTGCTGTTTGATATATTATTGAATCATGCAAAAACCTGTTTGATTTGCGACTCGGGGTCCAGACGCTCCGGTCTGGATCTTCGTTACGATGATCTCAACTTCTCCTGAAGCTGTGATTAGCCCCAGCCTGTTGTGTTGGTGTGATGACAATATCATTAATGCAGACGTGGGCAGGAAGAGTTGCACAGAAAAACACTACATCGGCAATATCCTCACCTGTAAGGGGGTCAATCCCTTTGTAAACAGCGTCTGCTCTTGTCTGATCTCCCTTGAACCTGACAATGGAGAATTCAGTCTCAGCCATCCCCGGGGCGATATTTGTGATTTTTATGTTATGCTTTAGCAGATCGATGCGCATTGATTTAGAGAGCGAGTCGACTGCTGCTTTGGTTGCGCAGTAAACATTACCGTATTCATAGTTTTCCTTTCCGGCAATTGAAGCGATATTGATAATATGTCCGGTATTTCTTGCGACCATGAGTGGTGAGACGGCTCTTGTTATGAAGAGTAGGCCCTTGATATTTGTGTCGATCATTCTTTCCCAGTCGTCGATATTGCCTTCATCGATATGTTCCATCCCGACAGCCAGTCCTGCATTATTTACTAGAATATCGATTGCCTTCCATTCATCGGAAAGGCCGGAGATAACTGATCCTACCTGCTGCCTGTCTCTTACGTCAAAACACAACGGCAGGATATTAATCCCATTGAACGTGCTGAGAACTTCGGAAAGTTCATTGAGCTTTTCCTGCCTTCTTCCTGTTATAATAAGGTTAAATCCGTTAGCAGCGAATTTAACGGCCATTGCCCATCCAAAACCGGAAGTTGCTCCGGTTATCATTACTGTTTTTTTCATTTTCTGGTAATAAATATTGACACGTAAAAGTAGGAAAAAAGATGAAACGGATCAGGACAATGCTTTCATTACGATTGCACGAACTTTTAATTTCTATCTTTGCATTTTATTCTTTGGGATGACAGAAAATTACGGTAACAGCGGGGATAAGAAAGTGATGGTTGAGTCAATGTTTGATTCCATTGCGTGGCGGTATGATTTTCTTAATCATTTTCTTTCATTCGGGACCGACAGGTTATGGAGGGCAAAAGCAATAAGGATCATTTCAAGGAATTTCAGGAAGCCTGTCATCCTTGATGTTGCCACCGGGACCGGAGATCTGGCGATACGGGCCATGAAGGCAAACCCGGAAAGGATTACAGGGATTGATATTTCTCAGAATATGCTGGCGATCGGGCGGGAAAAGATCAGAAAAAAAGGTTATACTGACACGATTGAGCTTATCCAGGCTGATTCCGAAAATATCCCATTCACGGATGATAGTTTTGATGTTGCAATGGTGGCATTCGGGGTAAGAAATTTTGCCGATCCGCTGAAAGGTCTGAAGGAGATGAACAGGGTGATCCGTAAGGATGGTATGATCGTGGTTCTTGAGTTCTCAAAGCCGGTTACTTTTCCATTCAGAACTGTTTATGATTTTTATTTCAGAAATATTTTACCGGCAATCGGCAAGATGTTTTCAAAAGATAAAATTGCCTATACTTATCTCCCTGAATCTGTTTATAAATTCCCTGATAATGAGGCGTTTTTGTGTCTGCTTCGGGAGGCAGGATTTACCGGGACCAGGCAGGTGAAGCTGACAGGAGGAATTGCCAGCATTTATACAGGCATTAAAAGTACAATACAATAAACAGAATTTAATGTAGTTTATTATCTTGTATCCGAATTCTGATATTACCCTGAGAGTTTGAAGAAGTTACTGTTTTATATATCGTTTCTGAGTGTTTTTCTGTTCCTAAATCATGATTTGTCGGGACAGAAAGCAAAACCGAAGAATGAATCATGGTATGATGAGAAACCGATACACTTCGGATTCAGTCTGGGTGTAAATGCCATGGATTTTAATATTACTCCGTCTCAGAAATTTCTGATGGCAGATTCACTATATCCTGAGGTAAGTAAGCTTTATCCTGGTATCAATATTCAGATTGTGAGCGATTTGCGTCCTGGTAAACATATGGATATCAGGTTCCTTCCAGGGGTATCATTTGGTCAGAGGGTCATCAGGTATTACAAAGACCAGGTATTGTACAATGAACAGCAAAAGCTCGAGTCTTCATTCCTGGAATTCCCGCTTCTTCTGAAGCTGAAAGGTGACAGGTTGAACAATGTGAGACCATATGTTGTGACTGGTTTGAATTACAGGTATGACCTGGCCGCAAAGAAGGATTATGACGAAGACAAACCGGTATATATAAGGATAAAAAGACCCGATCTGTATTATGAATTTGGTGCAGGTCTGGATTTTTACCTGCCTTATTTTAAGTTTTCTGTTGAACTGAAAATGTCTAACGGCCTTTCTGATATTCTTGTTAAGGAGACTGATCCCAGGCATCCGGAATATGTAAATGCGATCCAGAGGATGAAGTCCCAGATATGGGTGCTTGCATTTCATTTTGAATAAGGATGATCAGGGAAGTCAGTCTGAATCTTAATCCCGCATCGGCATCCGATGAGGTGGCAATCAGAAAAATTTCGGCATCTGTAGCAGGAATACAGGTTTCTCAGATTAACTCACTGAGGATCGTGAGGCGTTCTGTTGATGCAAGGAACAGAAATATCCGTATCATTCTGAATGTGGAGATCTTTACAGGAGAGGATACCGGATCTCCGGTCATAGCTCCATTTCGTCAGACAAACGTAACAGGCGGGCATGAGGTCATAATTGTCGGCGCCGGTCCGGCAGGGTTATTTGCTGCATTGCGACTGATCGAGCTGGGCTTAAGGCCTGTAATACTTGAGAGGGGTAAGGATGTTTCGGCAAGGAAGCGCGATATCGCCCGCATCAGCAGGGAACATATTGTTGATCCTGATAGTAATTATTGTTTTGGTGAAGGCGGTGCAGGTACTTATTCCGATGGGAAGTTATACACCCGTTCGAAAAAGCGTGGAGACAATACACGAGTGCTGGAACTGCTTTGCCTGCATGGCGCCAACAGGAATATTTTGTATGAAGCGCATCCTCACCTCGGGACCGACAAGCTTCCTGGTATTATATCCCGGATAAGGAGCACAATTCTTGATTCGGGTGGATTATTCCTGATGGGTAAAAGGGTTACAGACATACTTACCGACGGAAATTCTGTAAAAGGTGTTGTAACATCATCCGGTGAGGTATTCAGGTCTTCCTGTGTGATCCTGGCGACCGGACATTCTGCCCGGGACATTTATAAAATTTGTCAGGACAGACACATTGAGCTCCAGGCAAAATCTTTTGCTATGGGGGTACGTGTTGAACATCCTCAGGAGCTGATTGATAAGATCCAGTTTCATGGCAGGAGCAGGGGCGAATATCTGCCTGCAGCCTCATATAATATGGTAAAGCAGGTCGACGGCCGTGGTGTATATTCTTTCTGCATGTGCCCTGGTGGGTTTATTGTCCCGTCAGCCACTTCGCAGGAAGAGGTAGTGGTGAACGGCATGTCTCCATCAGAACGTAATTCACCATATGCAAATTCCGGAATAGTGGTTGAGATCAGGCCAGAAGACACATTAAAATATAGCAAATGGAATGAGCTGGCAGGTCTGATGTTCCAGCAGGAGACCGAACATGATGCCTGGATCAACAGTGGCATGACGCAGAGGGCGCCTGCACAGCGGCTGGCAGATTTTGTTGAAGGAAGGATATCTACAGATCTTCCCAAAGTGTCCTATTTTCCGGGTGTCACCACTTCGCAAATGCATGAATGGTTATCGCCGGTTATCGGTGGAAGGCTCAGGGATGGATTAGCACAGTTTGGCAGGATGATGAAAGGTTATCTTACTAATGATGCTGTTGTACTGGGAGTTGAGTCGCGAACATCATCTCCGGTAAGAATTCCCCGTGACCCTGCATCGTTCCAGCATATTAAAATAACCGGGTTGTTTCCATGCGGGGAAGGATCAGGGTATTCGGGAGGTATAGTCTCGTCAGCGGTTGACGGAATAAATGCCGCATCAGCTGTTGCGGAAGTATTCAATGCACGGAAATTGTAAAATCATCGCTTTCACCTGAACAGTCTCGGATTTTTGTGCTACATTCAACATGTCAGATATAGCATCAAATCAAACCTCCCGACATGAACCCGAAACAAAAGAATTATATTTTAATTATCAGCGCAATAGCTGCCCTTGGCGGTCTGTTGTTCGGATTTGACACGGCAGTGATCTCAGGTACCACTCCTTTCATCAGACCTTATTTTAAGCTCGACGATATAATGTTAGGATGGACAGTGAGCAGCCTTCTCGGAGGATGTATAATCGGTGTTATATCAGCAGGAAAACCCAGTGATGCATTCGGAAGAAAAAAGACCCTCATGAGTGCGGCCTTCCTGTTTGCACTTTCAGCAGTCGGCTCAGCGCTTGCACATAACCTTTCATTCTTTATTGCTTACAGGATAGTCGGCGGTGTGGGAGTTGGAATTGCCTCCGTGTTATCGCCATTATATATATCGGAAGTCTCTCCTGCTGCGAGCAGGGGCAGGCTGGTGTCATACAACCAGCTGGCTATTGTAATAGGAATTCTTCTGGCGTTTATCTCGAATGCCCTTCTTGTTGACTCAGGTGAAAATAACTGGAGATGGATGCTTGCAGTGATGGGCGCTCCGGCAGTACTTTTCTTCGTTTTTTTGTTCTTTGCACCCGAAAGTCCGAGATGGCTGGTGCAGAAAGGCCGTTCAGATGAAGCATTTACCATACTTGAGAGGATTAATGGCACCGTACTTGCCAGCGAGGAGCTTTCTGCCATTGAGGAATCAATAAGAGATGAAAAGGATAGAGGAACCTACCGTGAGGTCTTTTCAAAACATATGCGTCCGGTAATCATAATTGGGATCTTTCTTTCGGTATTCAGCCAGATTACCGGTATCAATTCGATTATGTACTATGCACCTGTTATTTTCCAGAGTATAGGCAAAGGAGCAAGCAGCGCGGTGATCCAGACAGCCGTTATAGGAGGAGGGAACCTTATATTTACTTTTGTAGCTATTTCACTGATCGACCGGATAGGACGGAAACCTCTGCTTATAGGAGGTGTCACTGGTATGATGATATCCCTTACCGCAATTGCTACAGCTTTCTATTTTAAGAAGTATGAAGGATATCTAATCCTTTTTCTTATTCTGATGTATATCGCCTCATTTTCTGCATCGCTTGGTCCGGTTACCTGGGTACTGGTTGCCGAGATCTTTCCCAATAAGCTGAGGAGCAAGGCAATGTCGGTTTCAATCGTGTCGCTATGGGTGGCAGATTTTCTGCTTATCCTGATCTTCCCCGTCATCCTTAACCGGTTGGGTGGAGCTGCCGCATTTCTCATATTTGATCTAATGTGTATCATACTTCTGATCTTTGCGGTATTCAAAGTGCCCGAGACCAAAGGGAAAAGCCTTGAAGAGCTGGAACATATCCTGCTCAGAAAAAACCGGTTGAATGAAAATTAACCGGATAATGGATTATTTTGTAGATTTGTACATCAGCTTTATGTGATGGCAACAATATTGAATAAGCCATTCAATCCCATTCATGCTCCAAAGGAAAAAATTGGTTCAATAATTCTGTTTGGCCTATTTATTTTTCTTTTTCTCTTCGTATTCAGACCATTTGGTATGGATGCCATTAATCCGCTATTTAAGCTGTTACTGGTATCATTCGGTTTTGGACTTGTAACCATCTCTGTACTTCTGGTTTTCAAATATCTTATTGAACCTGTACTCGTAGGCCCTTCATGGACGCTTGGGAAAAACATCCTGCTCGATCTCGTTGTTGCTTCATTGATAGGGGCAGCCAATTATTTATATATAAGGCTTGTATTCGGTTCTCCCTTTGAGCTCCGTTTTCTTATTCTGGCGATATGGACCGCGATTCTGGTAGGAATAATTCCTGTTACCATCGGATATATTCTGACATTTAACCGTTTATACAGGAATGCTCTGCAAAGTTCTTCAGTGATTCCTGACACAATATTCCCTGAGGAGGAGATTATCATAAGTGCAGGAAATCCCAGGAATGAGGTCCGTGTCATACCGGAAAATATCCTTTTCCTCTGTTCAAATGATAACTATGTGACAATTGTCTATCTTAGTGGAACAACAGTTGTAAAAAATACTGTCAGAGGAACATTGAAGGCGGCCGAGTCGGAGCTTAAAAAGGATAAACGGTTCATGAGATGTCATAAATGTTATATAGTAAATCTTGCTTACGCGTCAGGCATCAGGGGAAATAGCCAGAACATGACTATCAGGCTCAGACATACTGAAACCGAAATTCCTGTCTCGCGGTCAATGGCGCCGGAAATTGCATCGTCCTTCAGAAAACGCTGACGCTCGCTGATCTGGTCTGAACCCTGCGCTCAGTATTCTTAGTCCTTGCAGTTCACCCCGCGTTTTAGCAATTCACCACCGGTTTCCAGCAATAGGTCACATTTCACATCAGGATGCCACAATTGACTTGCACTGATCCGAACCCCGTTTTAACTTCACCATAAAAAATAGGATGACAGACTCTTTCATTCTAGGGCTCAGCACAGGATCTGCTTGTCTGCTGACATGCGGGATGGTGATGTTCCCTTACCTGATGTCGGGCTTGGCAGGAGTTAAGCGTATAACCGTTGAGATAACGGTTTTCCTTTTTACCAGGCTGATCGCATATCTTGTGCTGTCCACTCTTGCCTGGTATTTTGGAAAGGCATTCTTTACCAACAGGTATATCAGAAACCTGGTGCCCGGTGTATTATATATGGTATTTGCAGTAATGCTTGTATGGTATAGTATCGGGAAGAACAGGGAGAGGCGTTGTCCGGCAAGAATGGTCAGACAGGTCAGTGACAAAAGAATTGTTCCTGTATTGCTTGGTATTGTAAACAGTATTGGATTTTGCCCGGCTTTGTTCCTGATCATAACCAAAGGGACAGTTCAGCTGACTATCTGGCAGAGCTACCTTAATTTCTTTTTCTTTTTTGCGGGCTCATCGCTATGGTTTATTCCGGTCCCTTTTGCCGGAAAGTTCAGAAAAAAGGAAGTAATGGAGACTATAGGGATACTTGCCACAGGTTTGGCAGGCATCATATTCATGATAAAAGGATTAACTAACATTATTGGAGGACTGATTTATGACTAACACTTTAAGACGGGCTGATCTGGGAAAATCTCTGGGCAAATCGTTGCTCTATGCCCTTCCGATGTTTCTGCTGACCTTCTTCTTAATTTCGGGAGGAAAGCCTGATTTCAGGGATCATGCCGCAACGGCATCATTGCTTGTGACCTTTCTGCTCGTGAATGTACTTTATTTCATGATGCACTACACAGGTAAAACAGATGTGTACAGGGCTGTGCTTTTTATAATCTTTGCATTGACCCTTTCAGTAACATTGATTGGGAATATGCTTACAATGAGGCATTCAATGTCATTTTCTGACTCGGATATTCTTGAATGCCGGATTCCGTTCTGCCACCTGGTAATACCAATGATGATACTACCGGCAGCTCTGACAAAATCGATAATTTTTCCGGGATCCATTCTCGGAGGTTTTGCGAATATTTCCTCAATGATAGTTCTCTGGTTGGTTGCCACTCTGGCGCTGGGCAGGGGATTTTGTGCATGGGGATGTTTCTATGGCGGCTGGGATGATGGATTTTCACGTCTGAGAAAGAAAGCGGTTGTTAAGAAGCTGAGTGAAACCTGGAAGTGGATGCCGTTTGCCGCCCTGATCCTGGTTTCAATTACTGCCGCACTGACACTTGTTCCGACCTATTGCGACTGGATATGCCCCTTCAAGGCGGTCACTGAGTTTGAGAGCGTAACTTCTGTTGAGACCGGAATTAAGGCCGGTGTATTCATATCACTTTTTGCAGGACTGGTTGTTGTTCTGCCCATAATGACTAAAAAACGCACTCAATGTAGCTTTTTATGTCCTATGGGTGCATTAAACTCTCTTTCCAACCATGTCAATCCATTCGTGATTAAAGTATCGCAGGACAAGTGTACCGGTTGTTTCAAATGCGTCAACGTCTGTCCTCTTTTTGCAATCACGAGGGAAGGTATAAAGGAGGGAAGTATATCAATGTTCTGCAGCAAATGCGGAAAGTGCGTGGATGCTTGCCCGGGAGGAGCGCTCAATTTCGGAATTAAAGGTGTCCCAGCCGGCACTATGAAGAATTTCCCAAGGAATTTGTACCTCTTTATTTCTTTCCTTTTCATGGCGGTTTTTTCATCGGGATCAATAATAAATAGTCTGCAAATATTATTTCATCAAATATTTTAGAAACTGAAAAATGAAAAAAATTCAAATTATATCCGGAGTTTTATGGGCTGTTGTATGCCTGATGCTGATCCTGTTTTTATTTCCGGGATTGAATAAACTTTCAGCCTCAGCGGCAAATCTGCCCTTCATGAAAATCAATCCAAATTATTCAGGAGGTGAGATAGTCAGGGAAATCCCGACCGGCAATTATTCAATCGTGATAAGGAAGCCGGTTTTTTCCGGTCTTATTCATGAACGCAGGACCGGCTTTGTTCAGGTGGACTGGAAAGGTACATTGCCCGGACAACTTATTGATACAATAGACTATGATCTTGACGGAAAACCGGATTTCAGTTTATCCATCAACAGAGATAAGCGAAAGACGGAGATCAGTTCCCTGAATCCCAAAGTGGGATCAGTGAGGGTCTCGGTTCCGACATCCTATGGGTGGGCTGTCAGGATTAATCTACAGAAATAAGTCAGGATTTGTCTGACCTTATCATTGTGGCGCCTCTTCCTCCCTAAGGACTTTTGAGTCAGTAAGTCTGAAAGACATCAGGGTGCTGATGAGCATAAGAACTATCAGTATGACCAGAGACCGGGTCATTGAGCCGGTACTGGATGATTTCATACTATCCATCCCGAAAATGAAAGCTATCCCTGAAACTTGGCCCATTAAAAGGAGCATTCCATTTGATGTACCTTCTGAAGCAGGATAGGTGATTTCGGCACCATACTGGAATCCGACTGGGCCCGCGCTTAAAAGGAAAAATCCGAGGATCATGCCGGAAGAAAGAAGAACCCAGTAATTGGTAGCAAAAGTTATGCCTGTAAGTCCAAGAGTAGCTCCGAACAATGCAAGTATAATAAAAGGGGTACGTCTTTTTAGTCTGTCGGAAAGCATGGGAATAATCAGAGCGCCGATAATACCTCCAACGATCATCAGTCCGCCGATAATACCTGCCTGGGTGGCTGAAAATCCGCGAGGTCTCATGATATCCTCAATCCAGGTAGTCACGCTGTTAAATACTCCCAGTCCGATAAAGAAGATTATCATCAGCCATTTGAAATCCCTGGTACGAAGCGTGTGCATGAAGCCGTCGAAAACGAGAGATCTTTCTTCCTGATCGGGCCTGCATGGCGCTGTTGGGGGGCCTTCCTTGATAAAAATGATGAAGATCGCGGAAATGGCAAGAGAAAAGATCCCGAAGATATTAAGCATTCCCTTCATGCCTGATAGGAGAGCAAAATAGGGGGTAAGGGTCATTCCGGCAAGTATCCCGATGTACATGGCAAGAGAGCCGAGACCAGCGGCTGTTGCCCGCTCTTCGATCGGAAACCATCTGGCGGAAAACTTCGTTATTGCATTAAGGATGAACGGCTGTCCGATAGCAATGCCGATCTGCATTACGAGAAGAAGGTTATAGTCGGTACCGATATATCCCCTCAGAAAGCCGAAGAGTCCGGTGAACAATGCTCCGATCCCTACACCTGTCCTGATCCCGTATTTATCAATAATCCACGATGCCGGAATAGATACTGCAATGTAAACGATCATGAAGCACATCGACAGAATACCGATTTTAAGATCTGATACGGAGTAATAAACAGATGCGTCACCGGTTATCGGTGCGAAAGTGATCCAAAGCAGCTGGTTTGCGGCGATCAGAAGCATGAATATCACCAGCATTATCCATCTTCTTCCATAGACCCTGAATTCTGATTGTCCCATATCCTTAATTAATTGAAAAAATTCCAGTATCCGCATGAATGCGGTCCGGTTGTCCCGTTACCTGTATCCTCTTCCCGATACAACAGTGTTTCCCGGAGGAGACAAAATTATATTTTATAATAACTTAAACAGCTTTATTCCGGAAAAATTCGGAAAATACGATGGATGCCGCCATTCCTACATTAAGGGAATCGATGCCAGGACGGGAATTACCTGCTGCCGGGATCATTATCCTGTTAGTCACCAGCGGAAGCAGTTCTGAGCTTATACCTTTTGATTCGTTCCCCAGAATTATCATTCCCCTGCTGACCAGACTGGCTGAGTAAATGGGTTCTCCGTCAAGCACCGTGCCATAAACAGGTAAGCCCAGGTCATGACATAACAGGGCATAATCCCTTATTCCGGAATAATATACATTAACGTGAAGCAGGGCTCCCATAGAAGCCTGGACTACCTTCGGATTGTAAACATCAACAGAGTCGGGCGAACAGATAATATCTCTGATCCCGAACCAGGCTGCTGCCCTGATTATAGTTCCCAGATTGCCCGGATCCTGTATGCAGTCGAGGGCAATGGTCAGCTCTCCCGGTAGCTGACCGGCAGCCAGCTTGTTTTCCTTCAGAGGAACCAGAGCAAGAGCATTATGAGGCGTTTTCAGCGAGCTTACTGCCTTAAGCTCTTCATAGGTCGATTCTTCAATTTCACCTGCCAGCTCCAGCATCTGAGAAGAAAGTGAGGTGATAAATTCCCTTTTCGCCACCAGCATCTTTAATCTGATCCCATATGCAAGAAACTCTCTTATCAGCTTGTCTCCTTCGATCACATATAAACCTTCCTCCTCACGGTCTTTCTTTTGCCGTAGTGATAAAATGAGTCTGGCCTTGTTTTTGCTTAACATGTAATCTGGAATGATCGTGACATAATTATTTACGTTCCGATCTGCAAAAGTAAATTAAACTCAAGACACGTTACAATATTCATTACTAATTATTATTGATATATTTGGTCTCTGTTTTTTTATCCCATAGCTTGAAAATTGCCGGCAAACATAAGGTTCTTATTTCCACAGGAATATATTCCGTTATGATTCTGTCTGCATTAATGTGGACTTCATGCAACCCTACTAAATATGTTCCTCCCGAAGAGTCCATGCTGAACGCGAACCATATTAGCATTAACAGCGATAAAATCCAGAAAAGCGAACTGGCCCCTTACATAAAACAGAAGCCTAATAAAAAGATCTTCGGTACAAGATTCCATCTCGGACTGTATAACCTTTCAAATCTAAACAAGAATAACTGGTTTCAGAGATGGTTGCGGAATATTGGAGAAGAGCCTGTAATTTACGATCAGTTTTCAACATTGAAATCAACAGGTCAGCTTAAATCGTTCATAGCTTCAAAGGGATATTTCAATTCCTCGGTTTCAGACACAGTTATCACGTCAAAACATAAAACGGATGTCTATTACAGGATCAACCTTAAAACTCCATATACCATCAGACATATATTTAATGAAATTGCTGATACGAATATAGCGAAGCTTTATATGTTCGATTCTATGAACTGCCTGATTGAAAAAGGAAAGCCTTATGATGTTGATGTAATTCAAAAGGAAAGATCCCGGTTTGAGCGGTTCGTAAAGGATCATGGCTTCTTCAACTTCTCTGGCGATCATATATATTTCAGGGTTGATAGTTCAATAGGGAACCGGCAGGTGGACATTACTTACGGGATCAGGAAATATACCAGAATTGATGAAGCCAACAAGGTCAATCAGGTGCAGCATCCCATTTATAAAGTTAAGGATATATACATCTATCCTGAATTCGTTCCAAAGGATGCGCTGGCCGGAGGAGATGCATATCTTAAAGGCCTCGATACGACTTTCTATAAGGGGTATTATTTCATAAGCTCAGAGAAAACACCAAGGGTGAAGTATGATCTTATATTGCAATCGCTCTATCTCCGACCCGGCGCCACTTACAATTTTACCAACACCGAACAATCGCAGTCACACCTGCTTACCCTGAAGATCTATCGTCTGGTAAATATCAATTATTCTGAGACTTCAGCCATACTTTCTCCGGCAAATTCTGTTCATGAACTCAACTGCAATATTCAGCTGACACCACTGAGCCAGCAGTCTTACAAGATTGAACTTGAAGGTACTAACTCAGCAGGGAACATCGGGGGAGCAGTAAACCTCATTTATCAGAATAAGAATATTTTCCATGGGGCGCAGCTTTTCAACATGAAGGTTAAAGGAGCTGTGGAGGCGCTTGCCCAGCAAAAAATAGACCTGAAAAAATCTCAGGAATACGGCCTCGAGGCAAGCCTCAGACTACCTCAGTTCCTTCTGCCTTTAATTAAGAAGGACCAGTTTATAAAGAAATTCAACCCCTCGACAGTACTTCTGGCCGCTATTGACTATCAGAATCTCCCTTTTTATGAACGTTTGATGTCCAATGCCACTTTCAGCTATGACTGGAAATCAGGAAGCTATAGTGAGCATATTGTGAGCCCCCTCCAGTTCAACGTGGTGAAACTTATGAAGATCGATTCGGCATATCAGTCACATATCGAATCATCATCATACCTGGCTTACAGCTATAAAGATGTCCTGATCCTGGGTGGAAAGTATTCATATATATACAGTAATCAGAAGATCAATAAATCTAAGGATTTCTGGTTTGTAAGATTCAATATGGAGACATCAGGGAACATGCTCAACATGGTGTACAAGCTGACAAATGCCAGAAAAGATGAAGACGGTTCATACGAGCTGCTTAATCAGCCATTTGCCCAGTATGTCAGAACAGATCTTGATGCACGATATAATTACAGGTTAAATGTAGCAGGATCGGTAGTTTACAGGGGATTTTTCGGAATTGGGATACCGTATGGCAACTCAAGGGCTATTCCGTTTGAGAAACAATATTTCAGCGGAGGAGCAAACGGCATAAGAGCCTGGCAGGTACGTACATTGGGGCCTGGGTCATATTCTCCGGGTGATTCGGTGACCTTTCTGAACCAGACTGCCGATATTAAGCTCGAAGGAAACGCAGAATACCGGTTCAAACTTTTCTGGATACTTGAAGGAGCTTTGTTCCTGGATGCCGGAAATATCTGGACTTACAAGGATGATCCATCAAGACCGGGCGCCCAGTTCAAAATCGACAAGTTTTACAAGGACATTGCTGTTGGTACCGGCACCGGCCTTAGGTTTGATTTCAAATTCGTGATAGCGAGGGTCGATTTTGGCATGAAACTTAGAGATCCTGCATCCACCGGCAATTCAAAATGGATACTCATAGACCGCAAGTATAAAATGCCTGACGATTTTACAGTCGTGGTGGGCATCGGTTACCCGTTCTGACAACAGGAATATTTTGTCTGATATTCTTTCTGTTATTTTTCATGTCAGGAATGGCTTCCATTTCCCCGGGATTTTATATATTTCAACCTGTCTCACTGCGGAATTATGAAGCCTGATACTGTTCCGGTTAACAGCTGGTTAGGTCATTCCAGGCGCGAGAGGCGAGCCTCTTCAATCCTGTTGGCCATAATCGCCGGCTTAATCCTGATAAGGTTCTTTTTTCAGGGTAAAGAAATTATGGTAGAGGATGTGAGTGAGCTTTATACAGATTCACTGACAGTCTGCTCTGCTGATACGGCGACTCCTTTATCAGTTATGCCTCAGGAACTAGCTTTTGATCCTAATACTGTAACTGAGGATACTCTTAAGATTATTGGTTTCAGCGACCGTCAGGCACGTACGCTGGTAAAGTATCGTGAAAGGGGAGGAAAATTTAAATCCCCGGGGGATATTAAAAAGGTATATGGACTCGACAGCCATCTTGCAAGAGTTACTGAACCGCGGATAGTCATCCGAGAAAACAGGGAGCTCAATTCTGATTCTGCCAGGAGAAAATCAATGCCTTCTGTCATCGAGCTTAATACCTGCGATTCTGCAACACTGACCCGATTGCCTGGTATTGGACCTGTTCTTTCAGGAAGGATAATTAAATACCGGAAAATACTGGGAGGTTTTGTGAGTACCAGCCAGCTGAAAGAGGTTTACGGGCTGCAGGAAGATACTTTTCTGAAGATCATCGATTACCTGAGCGCGGATACCTCCTTTGTTATAAAGGTGCGGATAAATGAGGCTGACTTTACCGGATTAAGGCGTTTGCCATACATTAATAAGTATGATATTTCTGCTATTTTAAAATACAGACAGTTAAGAGGAACGATATCGGGTATCAGGGAACTTGTAGAGAATAAGATCATCACCGCGGCCACTGCAGGACGGATTGAATTTTATATCGATTTCCGGCTATCAGCACACTGATACTCATGTTTTTCACATGAAAAGTTAAAATGTTCTTTCAGTTAATTGTGTTTTTCACATATATGACAGTGACGGTGTATGCACCTGCCGATCCGGTTCCGGGAATGGATCGGTCTCTGAATAAAATTATAAGTCACTTAAAATACATGATAGTCCGGACAGCTATTAAGAGAGATAAAAGATTTATTTGCACCGTTGTCCGGATTATTGTAACTTTATAATTGCAGACAGAGACAGGGAATGGAAGATGTTTTTAAGTGAGAAATACGTATTTATATTTAATTTTGATCCGCAAAAGTTTTGAAAAGATTTTTTCTATTTCTACATTTGCGCCTCGATTTAAACCAGAAATTCGATTATGATTATTGTACCATTAAAAGAAGGCGAAAACATTGAACGGGCATTGAAAAAGTTCAAGAGGAAGTTTGAAAAGACCGGAGTTATCCGTGAGCTCAGATCACGTCAGGCTTTTATAAAACCTTCAGTACGCCGGCGGGAAGAGATCAAGAAAGCTATGTACGTTCAGAAGTTGCAGGCCAGCGAGGATTAGCAGGCTGCAGGATTCTCTTTTTTTTAAATTTTCACATACGGGGGTTCCTTTATGGATCATAAGGAATCGTTCTTACAATATCTGCAAATAGAGAAGCGGTATTCACCTCATACTGTCAGATCATATTCAAATGATCTGGAGCAGTTTTTTTCGTTTCTTGGAGCACAAAATCTGTCACTTGATCCGACAGTTGTTACATCGCATGACATACGAGCCTGGATAGTTTCGCTTCTTGAAGGGAATTACACGGCTGTAAGTGTGCACAGGAAGATTTCATGTCTGAGGGTTTTTTACAGGTACATGCGGAAGGAAGGGATTTTGAAGAGTGATCCGCTTGAAAAGGTAGTAATGCCGAAGAGGAGGAAAACGCTTCCTGTTTTTGTTGAAGAGAGCGCGATGGACAATCTTCTTGACAAGTACAATTTTTGGGACGGGTTTCCCGGAGTTCGAGACAGAACGATTGTTGAGATGCTGTATATGACAGGGATGAGGCGGGCTGAGCTGATTGGGTTGCATGACCAGGATGTGGATTTTGGGACTGGAACTCTGAAAGTGACGGGAAAAAGGAACAAGCAGAGGATAATTCCGTTTGTGGAATCATTTGGTGAAAGGCTGCGGGAGTATATCAGGTTAAGGAATTCTGAATACGAGAAGAGGGCCGAAGGCTGGTTTTTTATTACTGACAAGGGGAACAAGTTATATGATAAGTATGTTTATAATGTAGTGGAGAGATATCTGGCCATGGTAACGACTATTGAGAAAAAGAGTCCGCATATCCTGAGGCACACTTTTGCCACTCACATGCTTAACAGGGGGGCTGATCTTAATTCCATTAAAGAACTTCTGGGGCATGCTAATCTGTCGGCAACACAGATATATACGCACAATACTTTCGAGAAACTTAAGAACATATATAAACAGGCCCATCCCAGGGCTTAAATATTAATTAAAAACAGAGGAGGAACTGCCATGAACGTTCGGATTCATTCAGTGAGGTTCGATGCTGACAAGAAACTGATAGATTTCATCAATCAGAAACTTGAAAAGCTCACACTGTTCAGTGAGGACATTGTTAACATAGAGGTTTATCTCAGGCTGGACAAAGATCAGGAGCATGAGAATAAGGTAACAGAGATAAGGGTTGAATTATCAGGTGGTTCCCTGTTTGCAAAGAAGCAGAGCAAATCTTTTGAAGAGGGTACAGATGATGTGATTGACGCTCTTAAAAAACAGATTACTAAGTACAAACAGAAGAAGAGAGGGGTGTAAAAAAACCTCCAAGAAATTTACGCCGATTTATTTTGAATTATAAAATATAAATTCATACATTTGCAAACCGTTTTTTGAGGGTGAATCATGCCCTGCGGGTGCGTTCTTTAAATTGCCGATGTAGCTCAGTTGGCCAGAGCAGCTGATTTGTAATCTGCAGGTCGGGGGTTCGAATCCCTTCATCGGCTCTTGAAAGAGTTGTAAAAGTGTATCTTAAGAGTATAACTCTGTTTTTATTGGGGAGATACCAAAGCGGCCAACTGGGGCAGACTGTAAATCTGCTGGCGAATGCCTTCGTAGGTTCGAATCCTGCTCTCCCCACATAAAACAGAAAATTCCGGCAACCAAACCGGGGGAAGGGTTGAAGCTCTTTTGGACAATATAAGCGGGAGTAGCTCAGTTGGTAGAGCATCAGCCTTCCAAGCTGAGGGTCGCGGATTCGAGCTCCGTCTCCCGCTCTTTTTTTATGGCCAGAGTAGCTCAGGGGTAGAGCACTTCCTTGGTAAGGAAGGGGTCGGGGGTTCAATTCCCCCCTCCGGCTCAACAGGTAGGAGACTAAGGTTTAAAACAGATTATAGATAAACTAAATTTAATACGCTTGGAGTTATGGCAAAAGAAAAATTTGACAGGTCGAAACCGCACGTAAATATTGGTACAATTGGTCACGTTGACCATGGTAAAACCACTCTTACTGCAGCTATCACTATGGTCCTTGCCAAGAGAGGTCTCTCTGAGGTCAGGGATTTTGACTCGATTGATAATGCACCTGAAGAAAAGGAAAGGGGTATTACCATCAATACAGCTCACGTTGAGTATCAGACTGCAGCACGTCACTATGCACACGTTGACTGTCCAGGTCATGCCGACTACATCAAGAACATGGTTACTGGTGCTGCCCAGATGGACGGTGCTATTCTTGTTGTTGCCGCTGATGACGGTCCAATGCCTCAGACTCGTGAACATATCCTACTTGCACACCAGGTTAACGTTCCCAAGGTTCTTGTTTTCATGAACAAGGTTGACATGGTTGATGATCCTGAACTTCTTGATCTTGTTGAGATGGAAGTAAGAGATCTTCTTAATTTCTATCAGTTCGACGGTGACAATGCTCCGGTTATCCGTGGTTCTGCTCTTGGCGCTATGAACGGCGAACCGAAGTGGGAAGAAAAAGTAATGGAATTAATGGATGCTGTTGATTCATATATCCCGATTCCTCCACGTGAAAATGAAAAACCGTTCCTGATGCCTGTTGAAGACGTGTTCTCAATCACAGGTCGTGGTACTGTTGCAACTGGTCGTATCGAAACTGGTGTCGTTCTTACAGGTGATGAACTCGAACTCATCGGTCTTGGTGCTTCAAAACGTAAATCAGTATGTACCGGTGTTGAAATGTTCCGTAAGATTCTCGACAGGGGTGAAGCTGGAGACAATGTTGGTCTTCTTCTCCGTGGTGTTGATAAAAAGGAAATTAAGAGAGGAATGGTTCTTGCCAAACCAGGCTCAATAACACCTCATACCAAGATCAAAGCTGAGGTTTATGTTCTTAAGAAAGAAGAAGGTGGACGTCACACTCCATTCCACAATAAGTATCGTCCGCAGTTTTATCTAAGGACTCTTGATATAACTGGAGAGATTACTCTTCCGGAAGGAACTGAAATGGTTATGCCTGGTGATAATGTTACGATTACTGTTGACCTTATCTATCCGGTTGCTATCAATGTTGGTCTCCGTTTTGCTATTCGTGAAGGCGGCAGGACTGTTGGTGCAGGCCAGGTAACTGAAATACTCGAGTAATACTCGGATAGGATATTACGGGTCGCGGTTATCCGCGGCCCGGTTTTAAGGGATACGGGTGTAGCTCAGTTGGTAGAGCACTGGTCTCCAAAACCAGGTGTCGGGAGTTCGAGTCTCTCCTCCCGTGCTAAATTTAAATGATTATGAATATTAAAGGATATTTTCAGGAATCTTTCACAGAACTCTTGCACAAGGTGACCTGGCCTACCTGGAGTGAGCTGCAGAACAGCGCCGTACTGGTTATGGTGGCTTCTCTGATTTTCGCAGTTATCGTGGCAGGCATGGATTTTATATTCAGCAGGGCGATGCAGTTTATTTACAGTTTGTTGTACTAACACCGCACAATTGCAATGAGTGAGAACATTAAACGATGGTATGTGCTTAGGGCTATCGGTGGGAAGGAGAAGAAGGTAAAAGAGTATATCGATAGCGAAGTGGCGCGCCTCAAACTTGAGGAATATGTCTCACAGGTTCTTATCCCTACCGAGAAGGTATACCAGATAAGATCAGGCAAAAAGATAAGCAAGGAGAGGACATTCTTTCCTGGCTATGTACTTGTCGAAGCTATACTTGTCGGTGAAATTCCACATCTCCTCAGAAATGTTCCGAATGTAATTGGTTTTCTCGGCTCGCAGGATGGAGAACCTGTCCCTCTCCGTAAATCGGAAATCAACAGGATACTTGGAAAAGTAGATGAACTGAATGCAAGCGATGAAGAATTAAATGTTCCTTTCTTTGTGGGTGAATCCGTCAAAGTCATTGACGGACCTTTCAACTCTTTCACCGGTATCATTGAAGAGGTTAACGACGAAAAAAAGAAACTCAAGGTTATGGTCAAGATCTTCGGAAGGAAGACGCCGCTTGAGCTTAGTTTTATGCAGGTAGAAAAGGAAAATTAATAGAAGATATTGACGGTTGTAATATTTATAATGCTTCCTGAACAACCGTCAGACTCTCGCACTAAATAAGCAAATTAAAGATTATGGCAAAAGAAGTTGCTGGACTTATCAAGTTACAGATTCGTGGCGGAGCAGCCAATCCGTCTCCACCTGTAGGACCCGCACTTGGTTCAAAAGGTGTGAACATTATGGATTTCTGTAAGCAGTTCAATGCGAAGACTCAGGATAAGGCTGGAAAGGTTATTCCGGTAGTTATCACGGTTTATAATGACAAGTCGTTTGATTTTGTTACTAAAACACCGCCGGTCGCCATTCAGCTTCTCGAGGTATCAAAGTCCAAGAAAGGTTCCCAGGAACCTAACAGGGCCAAGGTTGCTTCGATAACCTGGGATCAGGTCAAGACGATTGCATTGGATAAGATGGAGGATCTGAACTGTTTTACAGTTGAATCCGCTATGCGAATGGTAGCTGGAACAGCCAGAAGTATGGGAATCACCGTCAGAGGAGAATTCCCCAAAAACAATTAATTTAAGAGAAACAATGACTAAACTTACCAAAAACCAAAAGTCTGCTCTTACTAAACTCGAGAACAACAGGCTTTATACATTGAAAGAGGCTTCCTCTTTGGTCAAGGATATTACAACGACCAAATTTGATGCTTCTGTCGATTTAGATGTAAGGTTAGGTATAGATCCCAGGAAATCCAATCAAATGGTTCGTGGTGTTGTTTCGCTTCCCCATGGTACTGGAAAACAGACCAGAGTTCTTGTTCTCTGTACCCCTGATAAGGAAGCCGAAGCAACTGAAGCCGGAGCTGATTTTGTAGGCCTTGATGATTTCGTTGAAAAAATCAAAGGCGGTTGGACCGATATGGATGTTATCATAACCATGCCATCTGTGATGGGAAAGGTCGGTCAGTTAGGTCGTATACTCGGTCCCCGCGGACTGATGCCGAACCCGAAAAGTGGTACTGTAACCATGGAGATCGGTAAGGCTGTTAAGGAAGTGAAGCAGGGTAAGATTGATTTCAAGGTCGATAAAACCGGAATCATTCATGCCTCTATCGGAAAAGTCTCATTTGAGCCTCAGAAGATCGCTGAAAACGCAAAGGAGTTTATCTCAGTGGTAAACAAACTCAAACCTGCTGCTGCAAAAGGTACCTACATTCGTAGTATATTCCTTTCAAGCACTATGAGCCCCGGCGTTAAAATAGATCCAAAAGGTCTTGATGATTAATCAGAAATAATTTAAGGAAGATGAGACGAGAAGAAAAAAATGCTATCATAGACAGCCTTGCTGAGAGACTCAAGGAGTATAGTCACTTTTATCTGACTGATACCGCTCAGCTTAATGCTGCTGATACAAGCGACCTGAGGAGGAAGTGCTTCGATAACGACATTAAACTTATCGTCGTTAAGAACACTCTCCTGAAAAGAGCGCTTGAGCAGTCTGATGTAAACTTTGAAGAACTGTATCCGGTTCTTGAAGGTACTACTTCCATCATGTTTACCCAAACCGGAAATGCTCCTGCAAAGCTTATTAAGGAATTCCGCAAAAAACATGATAAACCTGTGCTTAAAGGCGCATACGTTCAGGAATCTGTGTATGTAGGTGAAAATTTAATCGAAACACTTATTTCCGTCAAAACCAAGCAGGAACTTATCGGCGATGTCATCATGCTGCTCCAGTCACCTGCCAAGAACGTTGTTTCCGCTTTGCAATCAGGTGGAACGAAAATTCACGGTGTCCTTGAAACACTGTCAAAAAAGGAAAAGTAACAAAAGTATAATCATCTAAAAATCAATAAAAATGGCAGATCTTAAGAAATTTGCAGAAGAACTGGTTAACCTGTCTGTAAAAGAAGTAAACGAACTGGCTAAAATTCTTAAAGAAGAGTATGGTATCGAACCTGCTGCTGCAGCTGTTGCTATTGCAGGTCCGGCCGCAGCCGCTGAAACAGCAGCTGTTGAGGAAAAATCTATCTTCGATGTTATCCTCAAATCAGCTGGTGGTCAGAAATTACAGATTGTTAAACTGGTTAAAGACATCACCGGACTCGGACTTAAAGAAGCCAAGGCAGTAGTTGATGCTGCTCCGGCTCCAGTTAAGGAAGGTGTTTCAAAGGATGAAGCTGAAGCTATTAAAAATCAGTTAGTAGAAGCAGGAGCTGAAGTTGAACTTAAATAAGTTATACCTCATAGCTGGGTTGTAGGTTTAGTCCCGAGTATTCGGGACTAAGCCTTTTTGTTCTTTAAATTATAAGTTCACTTAATCTTTTTATAAATGTCCTCAAAAAATACCGAAAGAATAAGTTTCGCCTCCAGAATTAATCAGTTGGATTACCCTGATTTTCTGGATATTCAGTTAAAATCCTTCGGTGAGTTCTTTCAGCTTGGAACAACACCCGAAAACAGGAGGAAAGAGGGTCTCTTCAAGGTCTTTACCGAGAATTTCCCTATAACTGATACAAGAAACAACTTCGTTCTTGAATTTCTGGATTATTATATTGACCCTCCGCGCTATACCATCGAGGAGTGTATCGAACGCGGACTAACTTTCAGCGTTCCGCTTAAAGCTAAACTTAAACTATACTGCACGGATCCCGAGCATGAGGATTTTGATACGGTTATCCAGGATGTATATCTCGGCACCGTACCATACATGACCGAACGTGCAACATTCGTCATAAACGGTGCAGAAAGGGTGGTTGTTTCCCAGCTGCACAGATCACCGGGTGTATTCTTCGGCCAGAGTATCCATGCAAATGGTACAAAACTCTATTCCGCGAGGATCATCCCATTCAAAGGTTCCTGGATTGAATTTGCTACCGACATCAACAATGTGATGTACGCTTATATCGACAGGAAAAAGAAACTTCCCGTTACAACACTTCTCCGTGCAATCGGTTTCGAAAGCGACCGTGCTATTCTCGAGATCTTTAACCTTGCCGAAGAACATAAGGTTTCCAAAACAAATATCAAGAAACTCGTAGGACGAAAACTGGCTGCCAGAGTACTCCGTACATGGGTTGAAGATTTTGTTGACGAGGATACCGGCGAGGTGGTATCAATTGAAAGAAATGAGGTAATCCTTGACAGGGAAACCATAATCGAACCTGAACATGTCGACCTTATTGTCGATTCAGGCGCTAAGGCAATCCTTCTTCATCGTGAAGATACTTCCCTGTCTGATTATGCAATTATATATAATACTCTTCAGAAGGACCCGTGTAACTCAGAGAAGGAGGCAGTTATTTATATCTACAGGCAGCTCAGGAATGCTGAACCGCCCGATGAAGCAACTGCACGCGATGTCATCGACAAACTGTTTTTCTCCGACAAGAGATACGACCTTGGTGAAGTCGGCCGTTACAGGATCAACAAAAAACTCGGTCTGGAAACCGACATGTCTGTCAAGATCCTTACAAGGGAAGATATCATCAAGATTATCGGATACCTTATTGAACTGATAAACTCAAAGACCGACATCGACGATATTGATCACCTTAGTAACAGAAGGGTTCGTACTGTCGGTGAACAGCTATATGCCCAGTTTGGTGTTGGCCTTGCACGTATGGCCAGGACAATCAGGGAAAGAATGAACGTAAGAGATAATGAAGTGTTCACACCGGTTGATCTGATCAACTCCAAAACACTCTCTTCCGTTATTAATTCCTTCTTCGGTACCAACCAGCTGTCTCAGTTCATGGACCAGACCAATCCTCTGGCGGAAATGACTCACAAACGACGTATGTCGGCCCTCGGCCCGGGGGGGCTTTCACGTGAAAGAGCAGGTTTCGAGGTTCGTGACGTTCACTATACCCACTATGGACGGCTCTGTCCAATTGAAACACCTGAAGGTCCTAACATTGGTCTTATTTCATCCCTCTGCATTTATGCCAAAATAAATGATCTGGGATTTATTGAAACACCATACCTCAAGGTGAAAGATGCTCAGGTCGATTTCAGCGAACAGGGAATAGTATGGCTGAGTGCGGAAGAGGAAGAACAGAAAATGATAGCCCAGGCGAATGCCCCTCTCAAAGCTGACGGGCATTTTGTTAATCCAAGGGCTAAATGCCGTTATGAAGCAGATTATCCGTTTGAGGAAGTTACCAAGGTTGACCTTATGGACGTTGCCCCGAACCAGATCGCTTCAATTGCTGCATCACTCATTCCTTTCCTTGAACATGATGATGCAAACAGGGCTCTCATGGGATCAAACATGATGCGCCAGGCAGTTCCGCTTATCAATCCTGAAGCGCCAATCGTAGGCACAGGCCTCGAAGCCCAGGTGATCCGCGACAGCCGTATCCTCTTTATGGCTGAGGGTGACGGAGTGGTTGATTATGTTGATTCAAACGAGATTGTTATCAGGTATACCCGTACTGATGAGGAGAAATTTGTAAGCTTCGATGACGATATAAAGAGATATGTTCTTCCCAAATACAGGAAGACAAACCAGAATACCTGTATCAACCTTCTTCCGGTTGTAAGAAAAGGAGAGAAGGTGAAAAAGGGCCAGGTTCTTACCGAAGGTTATGGAACCAAGGGTGGTGAGCTTGCTCTAGGCAGAAACCTGAAAGTAGCATTCATGCCTTGGAAAGGATACAATTTCGAGGATGCCATTGTTATTTCCGAAAAGGTCGTTCAGGAGGATTACTTTACTTCAGTTCATATTGACGAATATCAGCTGGAAGTACGTGATACCAAGCGTGGTCTTGAAGAGCTTACATCCGATATTCCAAACGTCAGTGAAGAGGCAACAAAAAACCTCGATGAGAACGGTCTTATCAGGATCGGCGCTCACATCAGGCCCGGAGATATTCTTATCGGTAAAATAACACCAAAGGGGGAATCAGATCCTTCTCCTGAAGAAAAACTCCTCAGGGCTATCTTCGGCGACAAGGCAGGAGATGTCAAGGATGCTTCCCTTAAAGCTGGTCCTTCTCTTGAAGGGGTGGTAATTGATAAAAAACTCTTTACCAGAGCCATCAAAGACAGGAAAGCCAAGGCTGTTGAAAAACCGATGCTCGATAAAATTGAAGCTGAGTTCAACAGAAGTGTTGACGATCTCAAAGCCAGGCTGGTGGATAAACTCTTTATCCTGGTGAACGGCAAGACATCACAGGGCGTTAAGGATTATCTTAATGTTGACGTTATTCCGAAAGGAAGCAAGTTCACGCTTAAGCAGCTGCAGGAGATTGATTTTCTAAATGTGAACCCTAACAAGTGGACCACAGATAAGAAAAAGAACGACAGTATCAAGCAGCTTCTCCATAATTATATCATCAAGTATAAGGAGATTGACGGAATCTATAAACGCAGGAAATACAATATTACCATTGGAGATGAACTGCCGGCAGGTATTGTTAGACTTGCCAAGGTTTACATTGCCAAGAAACGCAAGGTCAAAGTGGGAGATAAGATGGCAGGGCGCCATGGTAACAAGGGTATTGTTGCCAGGATCGTTCGTGCCGAGGATATGCCATTCCTTGAAGACGGATCTCCTGTAGACATAGTGCTCAATCCTCTGGGTGTTCCTTCCAGGATGAACCTTGGACAGATTTACGAGACAGTGCTCGGCTGGGCCGGTCAGAACCTCGGACTTACGTTCTCGACTCCTATCTTCGACGGTGCAACAATTGATCAGATCAATGATTATACTGAAAAAGCTTCCGTTCCGAAATATGGAAAGACATACCTGTATGACGGTGGAACCGGCGAAAGATTCGACCAGCCTGCAACCGTAGGTGTTATTTATATGCTTAAGCTCGGTCACATGGTTGACGACAAGATGCATGCACGTTCAATAGGTCCGTATTCACTTATAACTCAGCAGCCTCTCGGCGGTAAAGCTCAGTTCGGAGGCCAGCGTTTTGGAGAAATGGAAGTATGGGCACTGGAAGCATTCGGTGCAGCACATATTCTTCAGGAAATACTGACTATAAAATCTGATGATGTTGTTGGCCGCGCCAAAGCTTATGAATCTATTGTAAAAGGAGAGCCAATGCCACAGGCAGGTATTCCTGAATCATTGAACGTTCTCCTGCACGAGCTCAGAGGTCTGGGACTAAGCGTAATTCTGGATTAGTATTCCGCGTTCCGGTTTTTTGATTTTTAATTTGAATTATAAATATTCGACATATGTCATTCAGAAGAGATAACAAAACAAAGACCAGTTACTCAAAGATCTCTATTGGTCTCGCTTCACCTGAGGAGATACTCGATCGTTCGAGCGGAGAGGTGCTGAAGCCTGAGACCATCAATTACCGTACTTATAAGCCTGAGCGTGACGGGTTGTTCTGCGAAAGGATCTTTGGCCCGGTAAAGGATTATGAGTGCCATTGCGGAAAATACAAGAGGATCCGTTATAAAGGCATAGTGTGCGACCGTTGCGGTGTTGAAGTCACTGAAAAAAAGGTCCGCCGCGAAAGAATGGGACATATATCACTTGTTGTTCCTGTCGCTCATATCTGGTACTTCCGGTCACTGCCAAACAAGATCGGATATCTTTTGGGTCTTCCTACAAAAAAACTAGATTCAATTATCTATTATGAAAGATATGTGGTCATCAATCCGGGCATCAAAGCCGTTGATGGTGTCAAATATCTTGATTTCCTCACTGAGGAAGAGTATCTTGAGATAATCGAATCGTTGCCGAAGGAAAATCAGTATCTTGAAGACAATCATCCCGATAAGTTCGTTGCTGACATGGGTGCTGAAGCGCTTTACAAGCTTCTGAGCCGTATCGACCTCGACGATATATCATATTCATTACGTCACAGGGCAAATACTGAGACATCACAGCAGAGAAAGAATGAGGCACTCAAGCGCCTGCAGGTGGTTGAGGCTTTCAGAGAGTCAAAATTGATAAACAAGCCTGAATGGATGATCATAAAGGTTGTACCTGTCATTCCTCCGGAATTAAGGCCTCTGGTGCCACTCGACGGGGGAAGGTTCGCAACCAGTGATCTGAACGACCTGTACAGACGTGTTATCATAAGGAATAACCGTCTCAAAAGACTCATAGAGATTAAAGCTCCTGAAGTAATTCTGAGGAATGAGAAACGAATGCTGCAGGAAGCTGTTGATTCTCTGTTCGATAATTCGCGTAAAGCCAATGCAGTAAAAACCGACGCTAACAGACCGCTCAAATCACTCAGCGACAGTCTTAAAGGAAAACAGGGAAGGTTCCGTCAGAACCTCCTTGGTAAAAGGGTCGATTATTCAGCTCGTTCGGTTATTGTTGTGGGACCTGAACTGGGACTTCATGAATGCGGTCTGCCAAAAGACATGGCAGCCGAGCTTTATAAACCGTTTATTATCCGCAAACTCATTGAACGCGGTATTGTAAAAACGGTTAAATCAGCCAAGAAGATTGTCGACAGGAAAGATCCTGTTGTCTGGGATATACTCGAAAATGTACTTAAAGGTCACCCTGTTCTCCTGAACCGTGCTCCAACTCTGCACAGACTCGGTATACAGGCCTTCCAGCCCAAACTTATTGAAGGTAAGGCTATCCAGCTCCATCCTCTTGTCTGTACAGCTTTCAACGCTGACTTCGACGGAGACCAGATGGCAGTCCATCTTCCACTGGGTAATGCGGCAATTCTTGAGGCTCAGATGCTTATGCTTGCTTCACACAACATTCTTAACCCGGCAAACGGTGCGCCAATTACCGTTCCTTCACAGGACATGGTACTTGGCCTTTACTATATAACCAAAGGAAGAAAAAGCTCTCCGACTGAAAAAGTAAGGGGAGAAGGTCTTATATTCTATTCACCACAGGAGGTCAACATAGCATATAATGAAGGTAAAATTGATCTTCATGCTTACATAAAAGTTAAGGTTCACGACAGGAAAGACGGCGAAAGCATCAACCATCTTGTTGAAACCACCGTAGGCAGGGTTATCTTTAACCAGTTTGTTCCCGAAGAGGTTGGATATATCAATGAGATTCTTACCAAAAAATCACTCAGGGATATCATTGGTCGTGTACTTAAGCTTGCCGGTACTGCAAAAACAGCCGATTTCCTTGATGCCATCAAAAACCTCGGGTTCTACTCGGCATTCAAAGGAGGATTGTCATTCAACCTTGACGATGTGATCATTCCTGAAGAGAAGACAAAATTTGTTGCCGAAGGTTATGAGCAGGTTGAAGAAGTGCTGAACAACTACAGCATGGGATTCATTACCAATAACGAGCGATATAACCAGATCATTGATATCTGGACACATGTAAACGCGCGTCTGACCCAGTCGCTGATGAAACAGCTTTCTACCGACAAACAGGGATTCAACTCAGTCTATATGATGCTTGACTCGGGCGCCAGGGGTTCAAAGGAACAGATACGTCAGCTCTCGGGTATGAGGGGGCTTATGGCCAAGCCTCAGAAATCGGGTGCTACTGGCTCTGAGATCATTGAAAACCCGATCCTCTCTAACTTTAAGGAAGGTCTTTCTGTACTCGAATACTTTATATCAACTCACGGAGCTCGTAAAGGTCTTGCCGATACCGCTCTTAAAACCGCTGATGCAGGTTATCTTACCAGACGACTTGTTGACGTTTCACAGGATGTGATTATCAATGAGGAAGACTGCGGTACGCTGAGAGGCCTTATAGCAACTGCGATAAAGAAAAATGAGGAGGTTGTGGAGTCTTTGTATGAAAGGATACTTGGACGTACAGCAGTTCATAATGTTTATCACCCTCTTACCGGAGAACTGATAGTTGAATCAGGCCAGGAACTTACCGAAGAGCTTGCCATGAAGATCGAGGATTCTCCGATCGAACAGGTTGAAATACGTTCAGTTCTTACCTGCGAATCGAAGAAGGGAGTATGTGCAAAATGTTATGGGCGTAACCTTGCCAACGGAAGAATGGTCCAGAAAGGTGAAGCAGTCGGCGTTATTGCTGCACAGAGTATCGGAGAACCCGGTACGCAGCTTACCCTCCGTACATTCCACGTAGGTGGTACCGCTTCAAATATAACCACCGAATCAAGACTGGTTGCCCGTTATGCCGGTATTGCCGAAATTGATGAGCTAAGGACCGTACCGAAAAATGATCCTGAAAAGGGAGAAATAGATATAGTCATCGGCCGTCTGGCTGAACTTAGGATTGTAGACAGGAAGACAGGCATTGCCCTGACAACACATACAATACCCTATGGTTCTAAACTTTATGTCAAATCCGGACAGGAAGTTGAAAAAGGCAAGCTGATATGCGAATGGGACCCGTTCAACGCTGTCATCATTTCTGAACTCGGCGGTAAGATCGGATATGATTATCTAATTGAAGGTGTTACTTTCCGTGAAGAATCTGATGAACAGACCGGATTCAAGGAAAAGGTTATTATAGAAAGCAGGGACAAAACCAAAAACCCGGCTATCAAGATCCTTTCCCCGAAGGATGAAGAACTCAGGGTATATAACCTGCCTGTAGGTTCACACCTTGTTGTTGATACCGACAAAATGGTAGAAGCAGGAGAGGTACTTGCCAAGATACCTCGTGCAGTTGGTAAATCGGGCGATATAACCGGAGGTCTTCCGCGAGTGACCGAATTGTTTGAGGCTCGTAACCCATCTAACCCGGCTATCGTTTCAGAAATCGACGGTGAAGTTACCTTCGGCAAAATAAAGAGGGGTAACAGAGAGATAGCTATCAAGTCTAAAACCGAAGAGGTTAAGAAATATCTCGTACCACTGTCAAAACAGATCCTCGTTCAGGAAAATGATTATGTAAAAGCAGGTGTTCCTCTGTCAGACGGAGCAATAACACCGTCAGATATTCTGGCAATCAAGGGCCCGACAAAGGTTCAGGAATATATTGTCAATGAAATTCAGGAGGTTTACCGTCTCCAGGGTGTTAAAATCAACGACAAGCATTTTGAGATCATCGTGCGACAGATGATGAGAAAGGTTGAGATCGTTGACCCGGGTGACACAAAATTCCTTGAAAAGCAGATCGTTGACAAGCTTGAATTTATGGATGAGAACGACTGGATTTACGGCAAGAAAGTTATTATTGATTCCGGTGATTCACAGTCGTTGCGTCCGGGTATGATAGTCACAGCCAGAAAACTCAGGGATGAAAACTCAGTTCTCAAACGTCGCGACCTTAAGATTGTGGATTCAAGAGATGCCATTCCTGCAACATCAAGCCAGGTACTTCAGGGTATTACAAGAGCTTCTTTGCAGACAAAGAGCTTCTTCTCTGCTGCATCATTCCAGGAGACAACCAAGGTGCTTAATGAAGCTGCAATACTTGGAAAGATTGACAGGCTTGAAGGACTCAAGGAAAACGTTATTGTTGGTCACCTTATTCCTGCAGGTACAGGTCTGCGTCAGTATAACGGCATAATTGTCGGGTCGCTCGATGAGTATGAAACTATGGTTGGCGCGCATCAGGAATCTGAAGTTGAAGCTGAAAAGTAATCTTTGACGGATATGACCGATCCAAAAAACCAGGGACAGATCAGTATAGAGCTGAATGAAGAGGTTGCACAGGGAACATATTCAAATCTCGCTGTAATCACTCATTCAGCCTCTGAATTTGTCATCGACTTTATAAGAATCATGCCGGGTATACCAAAAGCCCAGGTAAAATCAAGGATAATTCTGACTCCGGAGCACGCGAAGAGATTGCTTGCTGCCCTTCAGGACAATATCGCAAAATATGAGGATGTGCACGGTCCGATCAAGGATGTTCAGGGTTCAGCTCCCGCGATGCCTATGACCTTTGGCGGACCTACTGCCCAGGCTTGACTTTATCAACCTGAAGTACTGAAAATTCTTTGATTATCAGTCTTGTCTGCCATAAAAATCAGCAGATTACTGAAGAATTTTGCTTCCTGATCTCTTTTACTCCGGCATTTCATTATGCATTGCAGGAAGCCGGGAAATTCCGGTTGCTCTGATTAAGTTCTGTAGTGCCTCCCAGAAGAATCAGCTTAATCCGATTTTGTCATCGCTACTGCTTGCAACTATTGATAACGGTCATTCATTCCTGTTATAACCATTCCTTAAGGCATATATTTTTAAGGTGCACGACCTCTTTATGTCAATTCATGGAAAATGGAGGATTTCAGTTTTTATCCTGTTAAAAAGTTCCACTTTTGCATGGCGGTTAATATTTCTTCACATTCGCAACAGGCTGTGATCATTGCAATTTTGTATATTTCAGGAAAAATAGTGCAATGTCAGATCTGAATATATCTTTCATAGGAGCAGGCAGGGTAGCATCAGCCCTGGCCAGGAAAATGAACGATTCAGGATACCGGATCTGCAGAATTGTATCACCGGGCGCAACCAGAGGAAAAGCGCTCGCCGCAGCCTGCAATGCTGAGTGGTCGGCTGTTACTGACTTTACGGGTACGACAGATCTTATTGTTGTGTCTGTTCCGGACAGAGTGCTGATTGATGTTCTGAAAGATATCAGCTGCCCCTGCACGACCATTGTAGTACATACCGCAGGAAGCTATGGGCTGGAAGTTTTTCCAGGGCATATTAAAAAAAGAGGTGTGTTTTATCCTCTCCAAACATTCCCGGAAAACAGGCAGGTCGAATTTTCAGGTCTTCCTTTCCTCCTTGAGGCTTCTGACGATCAGATTCTTTCACAGCTCGATAAACTGGGGGTATCGATCGGGGGCAGTATTTATCATGCAGGGGCGGATAAGAGAGCAATGATTCATGCTGCAGCTGTTTTTATTTGTAATTTTACAAACCATATGCTGACAGAAGGTAAAAGGGTGGCTGATCATTCAGATATCCCATTTGAGATCTTCAGTCCGCTGATAAAAGAAACAATTGAAAAAGCGCTGGTGTATGGTCCGGAAAATTCACAAACCGGTCCTGCGGCCAGGAATGATATGAATACCATTGAGAAACACCTGGAGCTGCTTTCATTCTCACCCGATCTTCAGAAGATTTACAGGGAGGTGTCAGCATCTATAATTAACTATTACAACCGATCCTGAAATGGCCAATTTTAAGGAAGATCTGGCAAATGTAAAAGCTTTTGTTTTTGATATAGACGGGGTTCTTTCCTTGCAGACAATTCCCCTGAATGTATTCGGCATTCCGAACAGGACTGTCAACCTTCGTGATGGTTATGCACTGCAGCTTGCAGTGAAAAAAGGGTACCAGGTTGGAATTATTTCGGGAAGCAGCTCAAGAGAATATATGAAAAGACTCCGGCTGCTGGGTGTGAAGGATGTATATCTGAACAGCAGATCAAAGCTGGAGCATTTTAATGACTTCCTGAAAAAGCATAATCTCGACCGGACGAATGTTTTGTTTATGGGAGACGATATTCCTGATTATGAGGTGATGAAAGAGGCAGGCCTTCCTGTATGCCCATCCGATGCTGACAGCGAGATCAGGCAGGTAGCCGCATATGTGTCTGACAAGAAGGGAGGCGAAGGGTGTGTGAGGGATGTCATTGAACAGGTACTCAGGCTGCACAACAAATGGATGGATACGGATGCATTTACCTGGTAACATATGAAAGAATTACTGAAGCTGGTAAGATGGAAGAATCTTATCATCGTTATCCTCACGATGGTGTTGATGAGGTATTTCATTGTTGCTCCCTTGATAGGCAAGCTTAGTGTTGTTCTGGAGAACGGCAATAACCAGCTGGTGCCTATGACCCTGCAGTTCAGTCTTTTTGATTTTATTCTGCTCATAATGGCAACCGTATTTCTCACTGCCGGCGGATATGTCATTAATGACTATTTTGATATCAAGACCGATCTGATCAATAAGGGCAAAGTGATTGTCGGCACGCGGATACCAAGAAGAAAGGCCATGATGTGGCACAACATCTTCAATATTATAGGAGTTACCACCGGCTTTTATATCTCATGGAAGGCCGGTTATTTCTGGCTGGGATCGATGTTCTTACTGGTTTCCGGTCTGCTCTATTTTTATTCTGCCAGCTATAAACGACAGTTCCTGATCGGTAACATAGTGGTAGCGGTCCTTGTAGCAATGGTCCCATTGCTTGTGGTCATCTATGAATGGCCTGCCTTGTACAGATATTATACAGTAAACTCCACAGGTTGTCCGAACATAAATTTTATTTTCTACTGGGTTGGAGGATTCGCTCTGTTTGCCTTCCTTACTACACTCACACGGGAGATAATCAAGGATATTGAAGATTTTGAAGGAGATGTGGCATACGGCAGGAATACTGTTCCGGTTGTGCTCGGGATTATACCCGCTAAGATAATTTCTGTTGTACTCATTATCATTACCGTCATATTGCTGTATCTCACCTGGCATCTCTTTATCAGTGACCGGATTACATTGATATATATGTCAATTGGAATCGTTGCACCCCTGCTATGGGTGATATACAGGATCATTGTCAGCAACAGCCTGAAACAGCTGCATGGAGCAAGCAGCATAATGAAAGTTGTGATGCTTACAGGTATTCTTTACTCTGTGGCTGTCAGGATAATACTTACTTGGGATCTTTTCTGATGATGAATTCAGGCAAACTTCAGGACTATAAAATAATTCTTGCTTCAAGGTCACCCAGAAGACAGCAGTTATTACATGAGCTGGGCCTCGAATTTGAGGTTGTCGGAAAGGACTTTAACGAGACTTATCCTGAAGGACTTAACGGCAGTGAAATAGCAGAATATATTTCAAGGAGCAAGGCCCGGACTTTTTCCGGTTGCGTGAAGAGCAACGAGCTGATCATTACTGCAGATACGATTGTCTGGTGCAATAATTCAGTCCTTGGGAAACCGAGAGATTACGATGATGCGGTATTTATGCTGAATCAGATTTCAGGAAACACTCATGAGGTAATAACAGGTGTTACTCTTCTGACTATGGAGCGGGAGAAGACTTTCTCGGTATCCTCAAGAGTAACATTTGATATACTCTCCGAAGCGGAAATAGATTTTTACATAAGAAATTACCAACCCTGGGATAAAGCCGGAGCTTATGGTATTCAGGAATGGATAGGTCTTGCTGCATGTTCCTCCATCGAGGGTTCATATTTCAATGTAGTCGGACTTCCTGTCAGGACCTTATACGCTGAATTGAAAAAAATCGTCTGAAATCAAAGACGGAATAATTGTTAAAATCAAAAACAGACATTGAATAAATAATATAACTGTCGGAACATGAATTTTAAAAGTCTTTCAGCGGCAATCGCGATTACTTTCTGTATTTGCATCTCTGCCATAGCTGATGAGGGAATGTGGATCCCTTTGCTTGTTGAAAAATACAATATAAAGCTCATGCAGGAAAGGGGATTCAGGCTGTCAGCAGACGATATTTACAGTGTTAATAAAGCCTGTATGAAAGATGCTGTGGTACAATTCGGAGGAGGATGCACAGGAGAGGTGATTTCCGGCGAGGGACTTCTTATAACAAACCACCATTGCGGTTATGGACAGATATTACAGCATTCCACTGTCCTGAACGATTATCTCACTAATGGTTTTTGGGCTAAGTCAAAGAAGGAGGAACTTCCGAATCCCGGACTTACAGTGACTTTTTTGAAAAAGATGGAGGACGTAACGGATAAAGTTCTGAAGGGTATTACAGACAAAATGGACCAGACCGAAAAGGATAAGCTCATTGAGTCAAACATTAAGGAATTGACCTCCGGCGCTGCAACGGAACCCGGTTTTTCAGCAGTTGTCAAGCCTTTCTATATGGGGCAGCAGTACTTCCTTTTTGTAAATGAAACTTTCAGAGATGTAAGGCTTGTCGGGGCTCCGCCTTCAGCAATAGGAAAGTTCGGAGGAGAGACCGATAACTGGGTATGGCCCCGCCATACCGGTGATTTTTCCATGTTCAGGATCTATGCCGGGAAGGACAATAAACCGGCTGACTATTCAAAAGATAATGTTCCCTTTAAGCCAGCCTTCCATTTCCCGGTTTCACTGAAAGGTGTGAGAGAAGGAGATTTTACGATGGTATTTGGTTACCCTGGAACCACCAGCGAGTATGTCCCTTCCTTCCATGTGGATATGATAACGAACAGTTTTGAACCTAAGATGATAGCTATCCGGACAAAAAAGATCGCAATCATGGAAGAAGCTATGTCTTCCGATCCTGCAATAAGGTTGCAGTACTCGGGCAAAAAATCAGGTCTCGCCAATTCGTGGAAAAAATGGATAGGAGAAAGCCAGGGGCTCGAAAGGATGAACGTAATTGAAAATAAGCGGGAATATGAAAAAAAACTTTCCCTATGGATCAGCCAGGATCCGCAGAGGCATGAAAAGTATGGTGATTTATTTAACGACTATAGTGATACATATAAAAAACTTAGTCTTTATTATCTGGTAAACAGTTACACTGCGGAGGTGTTTTTTAACTACGGGGCCGAGTCTGTCGGTTTTGCAAGAAACATAAAATCATTGGCTGATCTGTATAAAAATGGATACACAAAAGAGAAAGAAGAGACTCTGAAGATAAATCTACTTGAAACAGCAAAAGGTTTTTTCAGCAAATACGATCAGCGTACCGACAGGAAGCTTTTTACGGCAGTTATGACATTGTATGGTGAGAATATTGAAGAGAAATGGCAGGCTCCCGAATACGTGAAGCTTAAGAAAAGATACGCAGGTGATTTTGCGGCGCTGGCTGATAAAATATATCCCAAATCGATCTTTTCTGATATGGAAAAGTTTGAAAAGTTCATCAAAACCTTCAATGCCACTTCAGTCAAAAAGCTTAACAAAGATCCGTTTTATTTACTGGCCGTCAGCACCGGAGATTTTCTGACAACAGATATTAAACCGGAACTGACAAAACTCTCATCCAGGGCACAGGATCTTAACAGGAAGTATCTTATGGCTCAGATGGAATACGAAAAGGGACGGATCTTTTATCCCGATGCAAATTCCACTTTACGGGTAGCATTCGGGAATGTTAAGGGATACACATCAAAAGATGCAGTTTGCTTCAGCTATTTTACAACCCTCAGGGGGATCATCGAGAAAGATAACCCTGAAATTTATGATTATAATGTACCGGACCGGCTCAGACGGCTTTATCGCGATAGAGACTATGGCGATTATTCCCAGGACGGAGAGATCCATGTGTGTTTCATTGCCGATAACCATACCACAGGGGGTAATTCAGGAAGTCCTGTCATCAATGCTGACGGTCAGCTTATCGGGATAAATTTTGACAGAGCCTGGGAAGGTGTTGCCAGCGATATGGCATTTAATCCTGACCAGAGCAGGAACATAAGTCTGGATATCCGGTACGCATTGTTTATAATTGATAAATTCGCCGGCGCCGGTTACCTGCTTGATGAGATGACATTAATCCGCTGAGAATTTTTGTTTTTAAGCCCGTAATACCGTGTTCTCCTGACAGCAGGGGCCATTGGCAATTTCAGGTCTTTTGCAGTGACTTTAAGTCCGGATTCAGAACCTTATTGCAAAATTAACCTTTAGTCTTGCTTCATAGGCTTCTATGTGAAACCTGTCAAGTGGATCAATAAACGGGGAATTGAAAGTAAGGTAGATCTCCTTGCCGGGTTTAATTATCCACTGAAACCTGGATTGCAGTCCTGCCAGTTTGGTCTGATTCTCATACTGGGCATAATTGTACCATGAAAGGTTAGGACTGAACAGGAAGTTAAGATTTAACCTGAATATCTGGGTGACAAAGCTGCCACCTGGAAGATCGACCCAGGTACTGCTTGATTCTGCTCCAATATAAACAGGGACAGAAATTTTGTATCCTGCCTGGAGATCCAGATCTTTCCTGTTCCCGGAATAAAATGATCCGAAGCTGCCTCTTAATGCAACCCAGAAGTTTCTTCTTTTCGCGGAGGTAAGCGACAGGGTGTGACGCCAGTAATAATAATCGCCGGCAGGTATCACGTAATCCTGTATAATATTAAAATCTTCTTCAAGCGATTCAAACTGATATGATGATGTAAATGAAATATCATCCCCTGAGAGGAAAATAAGATCGAAGATATTAAAGTCAACTTCGGCAGTTTCAATTCCGCCTTCTTTTAACCTGGAATAGATACCATACTTTATTCCCGATTTTATCTGCATCAGTGGTGAATTCCTGGGTCTGGGGCCAAGTCCGATCCCTCCATAAAAATTCCTGATATCTTTTCTGGGGACAAATCCCAGACCGGCGTTGTAATTCTGCCCGATCTGCATATAACCTATTCTGAAATTCAGGAAGTCATTAGGATAATTTATCTCCGTACCTACCGAAAGATCATTACCTTTAAGGCTGTCTGTAAATGATTTAAGTGCATACAGGTTATAAGTGAGATTTTTATTACCGGCAATTTCAGAGCTTGCGAGGCGGAGATCCATTCCTGCCAGGGAGCTGCTTAGCGAGGAGAAAGCATCTCCATTGGTGCCGATTATTCCCAGTGAGGATTGTTTCCAGAAATTTCTGGATATCCTTCCTGCCGTGTACCCGGGGTTATCCCATTTATTGTCATCTTTTACGTGCATCAGACCGAGGTTCCAGTTACCAATTTTACCGGTGAATTTTCCTCCGTAAATGATCGGGACAGGATTTCCGTCGGCATCTAATCCTATGCGCCTGGAAAAGAAGGGTATATTCTGGGTATTCATCGGATTCTCGCTATCACCGTTGATCCCGAAAGTAAAGTAATTAGCACCATCGAGGAAAAAATCTCTTTTTTCCGGAAAGAACAGGCTGAATCTTGTCAGGTTGATTTGTTTATCGTCGACTTCGGTCTGTGCAAAATCTGTGTTAATAGTCAGGGCTGCCTTAAGTGATGGGGTGATGTTATAGAACATATCCAGCCCGCCGTCAAGGACCGGGTCACTTTTCTCACCCTCTTTTTTGCTGGAGCCTGCAGTCACAAACGGTATCATATCAAGCCCTATACCCTGGGTTATTCCGGTTATTGAAGTTATCCTTCCGGCATCTGAAAGCTGGAATCTGTTGCCATTCAGGGATGTTGCGGGCCATGTCGATGTTTCTGATTTCCTTTTTATATACCTGATGATCTTCAGTCCCCAGCTTGTGTTTCCTTTTTTAAATGAAAGTGTCTTGTACGGGATGATCATTTCTGCGGTCCATCCGTCTTCAATGATACGTGCCTTACCATCCCAGAGCCCGTCCCATGATTTGTTGAAATCCTTGCCGTTTTCATTTACCAGAGCATCTCCGATACTCCCTCTCGGGCCGATCTGGAACCAATAGCCGCTTCTCCCGTCGAGATAGGTATCTAGTATAACCTGTATCCTGTCGTCGTCGCCAAGGCTGACATCCCTGGCAAGTTCCTTCGCAGTTATCCCCTTGGGATCATCGTGGCAGTAAATGCCTACATATATATTGTTCTGGTCGAAGAGGAACATAAACTCGCTCTTCTCAGATGCCGGCTGGCCCTGATTCGGTTCCCTCTGGTAAAGATCACCTACAACTGAAGCATTTTTCCAGACTTCATCATCAAGTCTGCCGTCAATAACAGGAGGGGTCTTTGTGAAAACAGCCTTTATCTCAGGCTGGGAAAATACAGCATTTGATGAAGCTAAAAGGAAGAGAAAAACAGATAGGGAGTTTCGGGCCATCGGGAAAATTGTAAGCCGCCAAAATAAGAAAATTCCGGTTTGATAACCATTGGCCGAAACAATTTGTGCCCGTTGCAGTTCCTAATTTGGATTTTTTAACAATATCAACAACCGACAGCTGTAATATTGATGGAAAGAGTAAGAAATATGCAGACTGAATCGTCAGCCGGATCATTCATCTGGAGGTACATCTCTTCGAATTGTCATGGCTGCTGAGAATTACTTCTTCTTTTTCAGCCAGGCTTTCTCAGCATTTTCTTTTACACGGAATTCAGTTATTCTTCTGATCAGATCAACAGGCAGCGGATCTTTGTAAGGGAACTGTATACCTCCCTTGGTGGTATGATAAGGAGTCAGCTCTTCCCTGAAGGTTTTGAGTGCCGTTGTCATCGGGTAAAATCCAATGTGACTGGTATGACCGGCAAAATAAACAAGCATTCCGTTCAAAGTGAATGCCGGCATCCGGTAACTTATTTTCTCCTGAGCTTCAGGCGCAGCTTTCCTGATTGTATCTCTCATTAGGGAGAGTTTCTTCCTGATATCTTCGGGAAATGAACCGATATATTCATCTATCGTAAGAGGAATTATGTCTGTTTTCATACTGGTTAAATTGCAGTTTTCTTCTATAACAATCAGTTGAGTAAATAGTTAATCAGGTATTTTGTTTTTATCACGGATTTATTTACAGATATAGAACTTCAGATAGGCAATAGTTTAGAGGAATTTTAACTGAGCCAAAATAATTAACTTTAGCGAAAATTACATAACGTGAAGATAATTGCTGACGATAAAATCCCTTTTCTTAAAGGTGCTCTTGAACCTTTCGCGAAGATGGTTTATCTACCCGGGAGTGAAATTACCAGGGATGCTGTCATGAACGCTGATGCCTTACTGGTGAGGACCAGGACGAAATGCAACAGACAGTTGCTTGAAGGTACATCTGTCAGGTTTATAGGAACGGCTACTATAGGGTTTGATCATATTGATACCGGATTTTGTGAGGAGAACAATATATACTGGACCAATGCACCGGGCTGCAATTCATCTTCGGTAAGGCAATACATGGCCTCCGCACTTGTAACTGTTGCAGCTGATCTTGGGCTCAGTCTGGCTGAAAAAACGATCGGGATAATCGGGGTTGGTAATGTTGGCTCAAAAGTAGCCCTGTTTGCCAGGTCGATTGGCATGAATGTTCTTCTTAATGACCCGCCAAGAGAAAGAAAGGAGGGGAGTTCCGGTTTTGTATCAATTGATAATTTGCTTAAGAAATCGGATTTTGTGACGGTCCATGTGCCTCTTTCACATGATGGTCCCGATCGTACATATCACCTGTTTGAAGAAAACATGTTTTCCGGCATGAAGAACGGAAGTATCTTTTTGAATTCATCAAGGGGAGAGGTCGTGAGAACCGATTCACTTAGAAAAGCGATCGTTTCAGGTCATCTTTCAGGGGCTGTGATCGATGTTTGGGAAAATGAGCCGGGAATAAGCATTGAACTCCTTTCCGAAGTTTTGCTTGGAACACCGCATATTGCAGGATATTCGACAGACGGGAAAGCTAATGGCACTTCAATGGTAGTGAATTCGCTCAGCAATTTTTTCGGTATCCCGTTGCATGGATGGTACCCGGGGAATGTTCCTTTACCACCCGTACCGATGTTTATGATAGAAGGTAATGGCAGGAGTGATCAGGAGATCATCAGTGAAGCAGTCCTTCATTCTTATGATATTACTGCAGATTGCATGCGTCTGAGAAGCCAGCCTTCAGGATTTGAAAAACAACGGGGAGATTATCCTCTCAGGAGAGAATTCACTTCATATTGCGTTAATCTGGAACATGGCTCTGTATCAGCAGCAGAGAAACTGGAAAAAATCGGTTTCAGAGTGATCTGACCATATTAAATATGTATCAGCGAACATTTTTTTTGCTGATACACATTACCGGTACGTTATCCCTTTATTTGCATAGGCTGGCCTGACTTTGCTGCGGCAAATTCCTTTACCTGGAAGACGAAAGCCTGAAGCCTGGTTTCGAGAGAGACAGAATCCTGTCCGTCATATGCAATATTGATAAATGGTATGTTGTTATGATCCTTTCTGAAGCTGTCACTTACTGAAGCTACAACTGTTCCGGGCATACATGTGAATGGCAAAATCGCGGCAATTCCTGAGATTCCCTTTTTTGCAAGCCCTGCAGCAGTTCCCATGGCAATAGGCGGATCACCGTCGTAAAACTCATTTACATAAGTATTACAAAGTTTCAGCATATCATGAAGGGATACATCTCTCCCGTGGTCTACAAAATGTTCTATTCCTTTCAGCAGGGAAGAAGCAACAAGGTTCTGACCGAGGCCCTGGATCTTCGATTTGATGATTCCGCCTGTGTCATTTTTCCAGCGGCTGTCTCTTGTGAATCTGTAGGTTGAGTAATATATCCATTCGGAGAACGGTGCCACAACAACCTCTACACCCAGATCTTCAATCCTGTTCGAAAGGTTTCCGTTACAAGGAGCATTATCGCGCATATATATCTCTCCAATGAGAGAAACCAGTGGCTTTTTGATACTCCTGTCGACCTTTATAATATGGAACTCTGCTGCGATCTCTGAAATAACGTTGTGAAGACCTTTGCAGCCGTTCTCAACACATGTTTCAAGCTTTTTAAGCGAGACCTCATAAAGCCTGTCTGTATCGCCTTTATTTATCTCGTAAGGTCTGGTTTCCCTGTGAATCTTTCTCAGATAATCAGCTACAACGAACCCTTTCCATGCATTGAGTCTGAATTTCTGTCCATGTTCACCTGCCACATCTTCATATGATGTATCGTTTGAAGGAGTGATCAGCTCAGCTTCCCTGAAGCCCAGTTTGTCGAAAAGGACCCTGTGAAACTGGTTATATTGTCCGAAGCGGCAGGGACCGTTGTGGTCGGGCATGAAAAAGCTGATTTTCGATGGATCGGCGCCAGGTTCAAGAAGTTTTTTAAGAAAGCTGCCGGTTGTACAGATCATGGGGAAACATTCCTTTGAGGACGTATATTTTCTTCCCAAAGAGAGATCTTCATCTGTCTGTTTTGGCAGAACTTCTGAAGGAATACCGCAGCTTCTCGCTGCAGCAGCTATCATGTAAGCACCGTCGTACATGTATGGAAAGTACAGGACCCTGTTTTTCTGAGGAGATGACGGACTGGGTCGTGGTCTGAATATTTCCGTTTCTTTTTTTACATTAAGTTCTGCACCCTTCAGGCTATCGAGGAATGCTTCAATTCGGGTAACCATTCCTGCATCGGCTGAGTGCTCATCCACCTCAAGGTGGAGGAAAGGTTTACCCTTAAGCTCTTCGGTGATATAATGCCAGATAAATGAGTCGGGGCCGCAGCGAAAGTTGCTTAAATAAACTGCATGGAGCGCCTCTGTTTTCGCGACAAGCTGTGCTGCCGCAATCAGTTTCTGACCATTAGGCCAGTACATATTCCGGTAATTTGCGAAGATATTATATGGGGACAGATCCAGCATATCAACAGGCACAGGCATCACGTTTTGTGTAATGAGCTTATCTGTCAGAGCAAGGTTAAGATGCGGATCAGCGCTGTTGTAGGGCCTGCCGAGTAGCACAACAGGTCTGCAGCCTTCAGGTATGTTATTCAGTATAGTTCTGCCATATTCGACAAGCTTTTTTTCAAATCCGGTCTGAAATACATCTGCTTTTAAGACAGCATTTCTTACAGCTTTTTTACTGAATCCGAATTTTTCACCGAAGTAGGATGTCATTTCCTTCATAAGTGCTCTTTCAAAGTACCTGAAATGAAGGGTCGGCATCATCAGCTTCGATTCATCGATCCTGCCTTTCAGAGCGGCTTTAACCATGAAAGGATAGGTCTGCACCCATGGGCAGTTGCAGTTTAGGGTCGGGTTTCCTTCCTTCGCTTTTGCATTGACAATGAATGGTATAAAAATATAGTCCACACCCCTCTCAACCAGATCGATCACATGGCCATGCATAAGTTCTACAGGGAGGCAGGTTTCTGTGGTCATCGTCTCTATTGACTGGTTGACCAGATCCTTATCCGATTCCCTGGATACAACAACTTTAAATCCAAGGTCTTCAAAGAAAGTTCTCCAGAACGGGAATTGCTGGTAGTAGACCATAAGAGCTCTTGGTATTCCAATACTTATGCCTGAGCCAGTTGCCGGTTCACTATAACCTTCGCGAAGAAATTCGAGGCGTTTTTCAAAAAGATTGGGAATGTTCCCTGAGACCTTTTTCCTGTCGTCTGTTTCGTACTTCTCACAACGACCGCCATAATAAAGTGATTTTTCAACGCCGTCGATCTTGACCCTCCTTATTTCGCAGTGGTTGGTACAGCCATTGCACACGAACCTGCTGATATTGTATGCCACGTTTCTCACACCAAAGCCTTTGAACCGGGTCTTCTGGCCCTGAACCATCGATTTCTGTGCCAGTATTGCTGCTCCTATGGCTCCTGTAACATCAAAATGCGGAGGGATTATGATTTTCTTACCCAGCACCTGTTCGAATGCAGCGACAACAGCTTTATTGTTGGTTACTCCTCCCTGGAAAAATATTTTATTTCCCACTTTTCTGTCTGCCACAACCTTCTGCAGATAATTATAGACTATGGAATAAGCCAGACCACCCACAAGGTTTTCATTATGGGCGCCCTTCTGCATATAAGAGTTCAGATCCGACTCCATGAATACCGTGCATCTGTCTCCCAGTTTACAGGGGCTTTCACATGCGAGAGCTTTAGCGCCGAATTCATTGACAATATTAATATTGAGTTTTTCTGCCTGCTCTTCAAGGAAAGATCCTGTTCCGGCGGCACATACCTTATTCATTTCAAAATCGACAACGACGCCGTTCTCAATACATATATATTTTGAATCCTGTCCGCCTATTTCAAATATGGTATCCACAGTAGGGTCATAATCAATAGCTGCAGTAGCCTGAGCTGTGATCTCGTTCTGGATAGTATCAGCGCCAATGAAGTCTCCTGTCAGATATCGGCCCGAACCGGTCGTTCCGGCTCCTATAACCTCCACGAATTCTCCTGTCTCATCATATATCTCGGTCAGTCCTCTCTGAATTGCTTCAAGTGGTTTTCCGGCCGTCGGAAGATAACGTCTTGCCACAACACGATGCTGATCGTCGATCAGAACCACATTAGTGCTGAGTGACCCGATATCAAGACCGAGATAAACTTTTAACCTGCCTTTGCTTTTATCTATTTCAAAAATATCCTTGTTATAACTGGCTTCAGATTCAATTAGTTTAGGCAGGCTATTAAACTTGCCTGAGTCTTCCTTCAGATATTCGCTGAGCTTGTTAAGTCCGTTGAAATGGTTCATCTCAAGCTTATTGGAATGTGCATACATCACTGCTCCGATAGCTCCCATGGAAGCATGATGTTCAGGTATGATGAGCTCATCTCCGGTAAGGTTTAAAATATCCCTGAATGCCCTTATCATTCCTGAATTTGCCGCTACTCCGCCTGAGAAGACAATGGGTTTTTTCAACTCCTTGCTTCTTGCAAGATTGCTTCTGAAGTTCCTGGCGAGAGCGTAACATAAGCCTGCAACAATATCGTGCAAGGGAGTCGCTATCTGCTGGTGATGGATCATGTCGCTTTTGGCAAAAACGCTGCACCGGCCTGCTATCCTGGGAGGATCGACCGATTTCAGGGCCATTTCACCGAATTTGTTTTCTATTGGCACACCAATTCTTCTGGCTTGCTGATCAAGAAAAGACCCTGTTCCGGCAGCACATATACTGTTCATTTCAAAATCCACGAGTCTCGACTGACCGGTTTCCGGATCTTTTTCAAGGAGAATAAGCTTTGAATCCTCGCCTCCGATCTCTATCAGAGTTTTCGCATCGGGAAAAAGTCTTCCGGTGGAAGTGGACTGTGCGATTATTTCGTTTACGAATGTTCCACCTATCAGTTCAGTCGCAAGTTTCCCACCTGTCCCGGTAACTGCAATACCTGAAATCTTTTCACGGGGATATTTTTCCAGAACAGATGACAGCCTATCTTTCAGAACGTTGAAAGGTCTTCCATGGATGTATTCATAATTATCTTCAATGATATGATAATTCTGATCCATTACCACAGTATTCAGCGAAACCGAACCAATATCAATACCTATGAATAAGCCGATCTCAATAGCAGAGTTAAAAACTTCCATAATTTCAGGTTAGGTTATCTGAAATCCATCAGGAGCATTGTTCCTGTTTCAGGCACGATTTCAAATTTAGCTGATATCAGTTTTAGAACCATTCTAAATTTCATCTGAATGATAAATATGATAAATTGTGATAATAGGCCATTTAAAAATGGTGCAATCGCCTTCATATTTTTGAAACACTTATGTTATAGATATTTGTGTATTGAAACTCCAGGTCTGACCGGTACAAAGCGTTTCAGATCCATTCTTCCTGAAGTATATTTCCACTGATACCAACTATTATTTTTTTGACAGGAACCTTCCGGGATGCATTCTGAAGAGCAGTCCTGACCATCTGTAATAGGCCGCCACAGCATGGAACTTCCATCATCATTATTGTTATTGTATTGATCATTGCCACATCAATCATTGATGTTAACTTGCTGATGTATATGTCGGTGCCGTGATCAAGTTTCGGGCACGCAATAACCAGCGATTTTCCTTTCAGATGTGCGTTGTGAAAATTGCCGAGGGAAAATGCCACACAATCAGCTGCCAGTAGCAGGTCAGCACCTCTGAAATATGGAGCGTCAGGATTTACAAGATGCATCTGCACCGGCCATTGTCTGAGTTCAGAAGGTTGATTTGGAGGCTGCATTCCGGTTCTGTTTTCAACGGGTCTTTCAACTACCATTGTCCTTGATCCAGGACATCCTCCTCCGTGATGTTCCGCTCCAATAGCCTGTGATGCTTTCAATCCTGAAGTTGCAGGAACTGAAACAGATCCAATGTTTTTTCGATAATTATGGACTTCCGCGATGACCTGTTCCGGTTCAAAATCAATCTCGTGCCGGTGGCTTTTCAGAAAAGAAGCCGCTTCCTGCAGGTAACCAGTTTCACCGTGATCTTTCAGGTGCTTCATGTGTGCTTTGACAGTGTTTATTCCTTTTTTTACCATCTGCGACATAACAAGAGTTTCATTATATGGTTCAGCTTCTCGGGTTTCAATAGTGATCGCACCTTCAGGGCAGTGGCCTATGCAGGCACCAAGGCCATCACACATCAGCTCACTTACCATTCTTACTTTGCCATCTATCACCTGAAGTGCGCCTTCATGACAGTTCGGGACGCACTGTCCGCATCCGTTACAAAGGTCTTCATCAATTTTAATAATATCCCTTTCCATAATCTGTCCTGTTTAAATTACAAAACAAAGCTCGTCAATAATACATGGCAGAGATGTAACATATGTTACAAAATAGTATTTTTGAAATAAAAATGGATTTCAGTCCTCTACTCAGATCTCCTTTGTTTTCCGGCCTTAACGTGATTGAAATTGAATCACTGCTGTCCCAGACGCTTTACAGGCTAAGAAAATTCAGTCCTGGTTCACTGATAGCTCAGAGTGGTGAGCCGGTTACTTCATTTATGATTGTACTTTCAGGAACTGTCAAAGGTGAAATGGTGGATTTGACCGGCAGGGTTATTAAGATCGAGGATATATCTGCGCCCGGAGCCCTTGCTGCAGCTTTTCTTTTTGGAAGCAGGAACATGTTTCCTGTCAATGTTTCTGCTGTGATTGAATGCGAGATACTATTGATCGATAAGCCCGAATTTCTTAGGTTGCTGAAAAGAAATGATCTTATTCTGGTTAATTTCCTCAATATTATTTCCAGCAGATCACAATTCCTGTCAGAGAAAATAAGGTTCCTTAATTTCCGGACAATTAAGGGCAAGCTGGCCCATCTTATTCTTCAGGCAGCTTCTGACGGCAGGAGTATTATTGTTTTGGATAAGACACGTGATGACCTGGCCGATTTCTTTGCTGTGGCACGACCTTCGGTTTCCAGGGCGCTGGGTGAGATGGAAGAGAAGGGCCTGATTAAAGCATCCGGGAAAAATATCACTATTATCAATAAAAGAGGGCTGCTGGAGCTGACCAGAGAATAGATTGTTTTAAGAAATCCGGGCAAAGGATTAATCAGACGAATATATTCATAAGCCGTGGACCTTTGTTGAAACAGTTTGATCTGTATTATTCTACAGGGAGAATAATGCTAAAACATGTCCCTTCTCCTTCATGGCTTTCGACTGAAATGGTCCCGTTATTAATCTTGACAAGATCGTGACAGAGTTTAAGTCCGAAACCTGTTCCTTTTTCCTTTTCTGTTCCCGGAGTGCTTTCTATTTCAGCAGAGGTAAGGATGCTTAATCGTCTGCTTTCCGGCATTCCCATACCGTTATCACAGATCTTCAGCAAAATTCCTTCATTCTCATCGGTCCTGTCCTTTAAAAGAATATGAATCCGGCCGCCCCTGTAGGTGTATTTGACGGCATTGGAAAGAATATTCCTGATAATAATATCGAGGAGATCCTTATCGCAGTAAGCTATAGTTTTTCCGGTCTGTGTAAAAGTGATAGATACATCTTTGTTGTCTGCTGTTTCTTTGAATATGCTGAGGTTAGTGAGTACGATATCAGAAAGTTCATATTTTGCAGGAGAATATTTTATTTTATCTTCCTGACCTCTTCCCCAGACAAGCATATTTTCAAGCAGGCTGATGACCATCTGTGCGTATCTTATACTGGAATTAGCAAATTCGTCATATTTTTCCTTGTATTCCTTTTCTTTTAAAAGGTTTAGCATATAAAGGATATTGACTACAGGGCTCCTGAGATCATGTGCGATAAGGGAGAATATCCTGTTTTTCAGGCTGATTGTATCTGAGAGTTGTTTATTTTGCAGGGCAATCTGGCTGTTTTGTTTTTCAATCTCTTCGTTTCTGGTTTTAAGTTCCTGGGTTCGTTCATTGACGAGTATTTCAAGGTTACGGTTCATGAACTCCAGCTCTTTCTGCAGTTTTTCTTTTTCATTGAACGCATGTATCCATCTGTAGAGCAGAATTGCTGCCTGGCTTAAAACGAAAACCACAATCAGGTAGGTCAGAAGGTAACCTGCTGAAGAATCTCCCTTACCTCCGGCCACCCTAATATCGTGGATGCCTCCGAAAAGAAGAATTCCGAAAGCAGCGAAATACATCAGGTCGACATAGTTTTTGTTCAGAGCTCCTATCAGGCTTTTATACAACTGGTATGAGATAAGGAAGAACATACAGGGATAAAATGCATAGGTCGAATAACTGAAAATTCTGACAGGAAGTATCAGGGTGAGGATAATTGCAATGGGGTATATCCCTGTATTTATCCATGTCACCACGCGCATAAGTTTTGAAGGATAAAAATTCACTATAAACCACGACCAACCTATAATAATAAGGAATAACCCTATATATTCAAACTTAACGATCCAGTTCCAGTCGAGGTTGATAAAATTCTGAATAAGATAATGGGACGTAAACAAAGGCCTCATGGCTAAGGCTGCAGTTGTCAGACTGATGAACAGCATCATTTTGTCCTTCGGTGACAATATAAAGAAAAACAAAAAGAACAGAGAGAATCCTATGAGTACGGTTATAATAGCCCATTCCGCGGCCCATATATTGGTTGCGCTTCTCAGTAAAACAGGATAAGTTCCCATTCTGAGCGGGAGCCAGAAACCTCCTCTTCGGTGATGATAATTAGCTACATTAATTATTATTTCAACAGTGTCGCTCTGGGGGAGGAACTTTACCAGGTTTCTTTTATACTCAGGTCTTGTGGTGGCTTCATTCTTTCCTGGCTTCCCGTTAGAAGCAACCATTTTACCATTAAGGTACAACTCGTATGAAGAATCAAATACAGGAATGTCAAATCCAAGAGGTTCCCTGAAATCCTTCGGCAGAATAACATTTAATCTGTATGTCGCATAACCATACTTCTCAGTTTTAACTATACTCTCTTTATAATCTGTCCAGTATGATGGTACCTTGCCGTAACAATCGGGTCTTATTTCAGATTTTCTGAAATCATCTGAGTGAAGCATTTTATTCCAGTAAAATTCCCACTCACCATTGGTCTTCAAAATAAACTTCTGCGGAGTGTCAATATGTCGTAAATCAAAGGATCCCCTGACAGCTTTTGGAGTTGCATGGACCAGCCCAATATTCAAAATGACAGCAGCAATAGCAAGCTGTATCCGAAACATTATTAACATTTGCAGACGTTAAAGATATGTTAGTAAAGATATAATATAATTGGTTTAAATTACAAACGAACGTTTTATCTGCTTGGTACGTTCAAATACTTATTTTTTCTTTTAACATGAAAAAGAAAAGACACCTGGGAGATGTCTTTCCTTGATTTACCTAAACCCGATCGTAGAATGCGCCGAATGGCGATAATTGAGAAAACAAACTGAAATTTACCCGTTTTTAACTGCTGTTAACCTAAACCAAAAAACTAAGTAAGTTGTTCGTTCAAACTTTATTTCGTTCAGTTATATAGACGTCTGAAGTGTCTGTTTGTTGCATGAATTTGTGTTAATGTTGTGTTAAAGTCCTGATTAATCATTTCCGGAAATTTTTTAACTTGCACACATCAAAGTTCCGATATGGTTATAAAGCTGAAATATCAGTTCATGATGCAGCGTCTGGGACGACGGCTTTACTGCTGCCTGATGTTCTATAACAGATAATTATCTGATGATCCGGTCAGTGTCTCTCTGACCTTTTTTCCCTGTTATATTTTATTATCCTATCTTCTCCTTTAATGAAAGGATTGATTTTCAGTATTAAGAAATATTCGGTGCATGATGGTCCAGGCATACGTTTGACATTTTTCATGAAAGGATGTCCGCTTAATTGCCGGTGGTGTCATAATCCTGAGGGTATACTTCCCGGTAAGGGAACGGTATCCGGCATCTTCAGGATAGGAGAGAAGGAATTTTCCAGGGAGGAACAGGTAGGGAAATATTATTCAGTCAGGGAAGTAATTGATATTCTTGAAAGGGAAAAGGTATTTTTTGAACAATCGGGAGGCGGTGTTACTTTCTCTGGTGGAGAGCCGATGATGCAGCCTGATTTTTTGTCCGAAGCGCTGGAAGCTTGTAAACAGGCCGGGTTTCATACAGCTGTCGATACATCAGGTTTTTCAACTTTGGAGAATTTCAGAGAAGTGTCGCGGTTTACAGATATTTTTTTGTTCGATATAAAGCATCTAGATAATGTGAAACATATTGAGGGAACCGGAGTTTCAAATAATTCCATTTTGTCGAATTATGAGTTCCTGCTAGAAAATGCACGGGAGATAAATGCGCGAATCCCTGTCATCCCGGGTTTTAATGATGACCGAGACCATATGGATAATATGATAGATTTTATCAAAAAAACCAGAACAGATGTGCTTACCCGGATAAATCTGCTGCCTTTTCACAGGATCGGATCATCAAAGTACAGGAAATTTAATATTCCGTATATGATGGATGGAGTGGAACCTCCTGAAGATATTGCAATGTCGGTTCTGAAGGAGCGCTTCATGGAAACAGGACTGAAGGTTAAAATTGGAGGATAAATTGTTCGATCAATGTAAACAGGATACATAAAATGAAGATATCAGACAGAGTAAAAAGATTAAGAGATTCCAGTATTAATACACCTGAGAAAATCAGTGGTGAAAGAGCAATGCTTATAACCCGGTTTTACAAAAGCGAAGAATGCAGGGAATTGTCTGCGCCCATCAAACGGGCAAAAGCTTTCGAGTATTTACTTAGGAACAAGAAGATCTACATTGGTGAAGGTGAACTTATCGTTGGCGAAAGAGGTCCTGCTCCAAAAGAGGTTCCGACATATCCGGAAATATGCCTTCATACGATCAGTGATCTGGACATACTTAGCGCCAGGGATAAGGTTTCATTTATTGTGGAAGACGATGTCAGGAAGCTCTATTCTGAGGAGATAATACCTTACTGGAAAGGAAGGAGCAACCGCGACAGGATCATGAGCAGTATGACGGAGGAATGGCTGAACGCTTACAATGCCGGCCTGTTCACGGAATTTCAGGAACAACGTGCACCAGGGCATACAGTTCTCGGCTACAAAATGTTCAACAGGGGTTTTCTCGATATCAGGGCAGATATTGCCGAAGCCCTCGGGAAACTTGATTATTTTTCTGATCCGCAGGCTTTCGGAAAATCGGAGGAGCTGAAAGCCATGGATATAACCTGTGAGGCTATTATGATGTATGCTGAACGATATGCTTTCGAACTGGAAGAGCTTGCTGCATTGGAAGAAGATACGGTTAGAAAAGCTGAGCTTGGGAAAATGGCTGTCGTTTGCAGAAGAGTCCCTGCTCATGCTCCTGAAACCTTACATGAAATGCTGCAACATTACTGGTTCATTCATCTGGGCGTAATTTCGGAGCTTAACCCCTGGGACTCTTTCAATCCGGGAAGGCTTGACCAGCATCTTTACAGGGTTTATTCAAAGCAGAAGTCCGAAGGCTCGCTTTCCGATGATGAGCTTTTTGACCTTCTGGGCTGCTTCTGGATCAAATTCAATAATCATCCTTCTCCTCCCAAAATGGGGGTCACGGCGAGTGAAAGCGGAACATATACCGATTTTACCCTTATCAATATCGGCGGGGTCAAACCTGACGGAACGGATGGTGTCAACGAAATGTCATATGTATTGCTGGATGTTATCAGGGAAATGCGGCTTTTACAGCCCGGTTCAATGATTCAGGTAAGCAAAAAGGGATCAGACAGGCTGATCTATAAGGCTCTCGATATAATAAGAACAGGATTCGGGCAACCATCCTGTTTCAACACTGATGCGATAATCCAGGAGCTGCTGCGGCAGGGTAAAAGCATTGAAGATGCCAGAAACGGAGGAGCATCTGGATGTGTGGAAACCGGAGCATTTGGAACCGAAGCATACTGGCTGACCGGTTATTTTAACCTTCCGAAAATTCTCGAACTGACCTTAAATAATGGTTTTGACAAAAGGACAGGCAGGCAGGTTGGATTGAGGACAGGACACTCTTCAGACTTTAAACGCTTTATTGACCTGATGGATGCATACAAAAAACAGGTAAGTTATTTTGCCGGCATTAAAATCAAAGGTAATAACGTTATTGAGCAGATCTTTGCAAACTGGCTCCCTGTACCTTTTCTCTCGGTACTGGTTGATGATTGCATAACTAACGGACGCGACTATAACTGCGGAGGGGCGAGGTATAATACATCATACATACAGGGTGTCGGTCTTGGAAGCATAACTGATATGCTGACAGCAATTAAATACAATATTTACGATACCGGAAGATATTCCTGGGAGCAATTGGTTGAGGCCATGGACTCAGATTTCAAAGGCCATGAAAAAATCCAGTTTGACCTGGTTTATGATACACCGAAATACGGGAATGACGATGATTATGCTGATATTAGTGCACTGGATGTCTTTGAGATATATTATGATGCTGTTAACGGAAGGCCCACATCGCGGGGTGGGGTTCACAGGATAAATATGCTGCCGACAACCTGCCATGTCTATTTTGGAAGTGTTATGGGAGCCTCTCCCGACGGCAGAAATGCAGGGAAGCCACTCTCGGAGGGAATTTCTCCAAGTCAGGGCGCTGATAAAAACGGGCCCACAGCTGTTATTAATTCAGTATCCAGGATCGATCATCTCCGTACCGGAGGAACCCTTCTGAACCAGAAATTTGCTCCTCAGTTTTTTGAAGATGAGAACAGCTACTCATGCCTGACTGCTCTTATAAGAAGCTATTTCAGGCTCGATGGTCATCATATTCAGTTCAATGTAGTGAATGCTGAAACCCTCAGGGAAGCGCAAAAACATCCGGAGATGTATCGCGATCTGATAGTAAGGGTAGCCGGATACAGTGATTATTTCAACGATCTTGGAGAAGATCTCCAGAACGAGATTATCAAACGTACCGAACATGAAGAAGTGAGGTAGAAGCTCTATCTCCTCTTCCTATTTTTTCACCTTATCCTTCGTCTCATTAAATACAGATGTAGCTGTTGCCACAACGCCTGCAATGTCAGTCAGGTTTGATGGAATAATAAGGGTATTATTTTGTTTGGCAAGGTTACCGAAGGCATTAAGGTATTGTTCGGCAATCCTAAGGTTTACGGCATTGAGTCCGTTTTCATCAGAGATAGCGATGGCAATTGCACGAAGGCCGTTTGCGGTAGCGGTTGCAACCTGTTCAATTTCCGATGCCCTTCCTGCGGCTTCATTGATACGTCGTTGCTTTTCACCTTCTGATTTAAGGATGAATTCCATTTTATCTCCCTCGGCAACATTTATCTTAGCCTGTTTGGTCCCTTCAGATTCTGCTATGATAGCTCTTTTTTCCCTTTCGGCCCTCATCTGTTTTTCCATGGCATCTTTTATACTCTGAGGAGGAGAAATATTCTTAACCTCATACCTCGTGACCTTGACGCCCCATGGTTCGCTTGCTTTGTCCACTGCCTCAACTATGGTCGCATTAATGGATTCTCTCTCTTCAAATGTTTTGTCAAGTTCGAGCTTTCCGATGACGCTTCTCATGGTGGTCTGGGCTATCTGTATGGAAGCGAATCTGTAATTGTCTATTCCATAAGATGCTTTCTGGGGATCGAGTACCTGGAGGTACAGGATGCCATCGACTTCCACGGCAATATTGTCGCGTGTTATACATATCTGCGGTGCAACATCTATTGCCTGTTCCTTTAGTGTATGCCTGTACCGGACCTTATCGAAAAAAGGTATCAGTATCTGGAAGCCTGCAGTGAATGTTGCCCTGTATTTCCCAAGACGTTCGACTATGATAGCAGTTTTCTGGGGAACGATTTTAATCATGGATACCAGAAGAATGAAACCCAGGAAGATGATACCCACCAGAATGATTGTACTACTCTCCATTTCAGCTATTTTTTAGGTTCAACAAATAATTTGAAATTTTCTTTTTTCAGGATGATCAGTCTTTGTCCTGATTTTACAGGAGACGCTGATTCTGCCTGCCAGTTAGTGCCTTTGAATTCCACTTTCCCTATAGCTTCTCCGCCAAAATCATTGATTGCAACAGCTTCTTTACCCGTGAACTCATCATCAACATCAACAGGGTTCTCTTCCCTGGAGTAGAAGAACTTTTTCCTGATCAATCTCCTCAGGAAAGCGAGAGCAAGTATTGATGTGATGGCAAAGATAATGATCTGAAGGTTGATCCCCGGATCTCCGATAAGGCATACCAGAGCCGTAATCCAGGCTCCCAGCCCGAAGAAAAAGATAAAGAACCCGGGAATGAGAAGCTCAAGCAGGAAGAGGCCAAGTCCGGTTATAAACCAGAATAGCTCAGGCTTCGAAAATAAGTTCTCGATCATGATTGACTGATTTTTTTATATGCAGCAAATTTGGTTATCAGGATAAAGATATAATAAAAAAATAAATTTCACTATGGTATTTCAATCTGCAGGTAGAAGGAAGATGGCTGCAACAGGGAAAGATTTTATGGTCAGGAACATTTCCAGTCTGACTCTTGTCCTGAAGAAATCACACAAAAACCGGACCGTCAGGAAAATAAATTTCTGTATATGAGATTTTTTATGTAAATTTTACAAATGTAAATGGTTGAAGAAAGTTTCAGGAGCAGATTTGGCTCCCGGGGTAAAATTGAGGGAATGACATTAGTATAAGTATCTTTTGGCCTTTTCAGTGGTTTCTTTTCATTGTTAAATGAAGGAGGGATTTCAGATGAAAAAGTTCTTTGATTACTTCGATGTCCGTTACAGGGAAGCTATTCTTAGCAAGCCTGCTGCTGACGATGGTCCGGTGATTACTCTTTCACGGCTTACCGGATGTGATGCCCGACAGATCGCTGCCTGCCTGGCGGATGATCTTAATATCAAATATGGTACCAACAGGTGGAAATGGTTAGATAAGGATATAATCTACGACATTGCCAGGGAGTTGAATACCGATGCGCTGCGTGTGGAAAACTTTTACAAAGGTATTGAGCTGTCAGACATCTCGGAGATGATTATGGCATTCTCAGGTGGATTTGTAAGTGACCTGAGGGTAAAGAAGGCCATCCGGGATGTTGTGCTCTCCATTTGTAAGGAGGGCTATATTGTTCTTATAGGCAGGGGAGGAGTCTCCATTGCACAGGACATTGCAGATTCTCTTCATATGCGGATAGTAGCTCCGTTTTACTGGAGAGTAGAGAATATAATGAAGAAGAAAGGCATTGATATTGAGGAAGCGGAGGAATACGTCGTGGATACTGATGAGAAGAGATTTCATCTTATTCAGGCTTTCCTGCATGAAAAGCCTTTGAACATCGATTACCTGTTTGATGCAACCATCAACAGGAGTACATTTTCAGTTCAGCAAATATCTGATCTTATAGTTAATATGTACGAAAAGAAGGTCGCTAAGCAGATAGTTGAAAGGCACAGGATGGAGAAGGTTATATAGCCTCAGTCAACACTGCATTTGCTGATCCTTTTAATATGCTCGCTGAGCCGTCTGTCGAGGCTTTTCCGGTACGCATCCCAGTCAGTAACAGGTTGCCTTGCAACACCGCTGTCGATCGCTGCTTTGGCTACAGCCGGAGCAACAGTTGAGATTAGTCTTGGATCAAGTGGTTTCGGTATGATGTAATCCTGACCAAAAGAGAGTTCATTTAAGTTATATGCTTTGAGAACACAAACAGGGACAGGTTTTTTAGCCAGTTCTGCCAGAGCTTTAGATGCAGCCATTTTCATTTCCTCGTTTATTGTTGAAGCCCTGACATCAAGAGCCCCCCTGAAAATGAACGGGAATCCAAGAACATTGTTAATCTGGTTGGGATAGTCCGATCTGCCTGTCGCAAAGATCAGGTCCTTCCTTGTTGACATTGCGTCTTCATATGAGATCTCCGGATCCGGATTGGCCATAGCGAAAACAATGGGCTTGTGAGCCATTGAACCAAGCATTTCCTTTGTAAGTGTATTGGCTTTGGAAAGCCCCAGAAATAAGTCGGCTCCCTTTACTGCCTCGGCAAGTGTACTGATATCCCTGTCGGTAATAAACTCCATCTTGTATTTGTTGAGGTCAGTTCTTTTACGGTTTACAACCCCTTTGGAATCGACCATCACAATATTTTCCTTTTTAACTCCTAATGAGATATAAAGCCTGGAACACGAAATTGCTGCAGCGCCTGCACCGCAGACAACTAATTTGATTTCATCGATCTTTTTTCCTGTTATCTCCAGTGCATTTAGCAGTCCGGCGCCGGATATTATTGCTGTTCCATGCTGATCATCGTGAAATACAGGAATATCAAGAAGATTTTTTAGTTTGGTCTCGACTTCGAAACACTCAGGCGCTTTAATATCTTCAAGATTAATGCCTCCGAAGGTGGGAGAGATGGCCGCACATATCTGAACCAGTTTATCCGGGTCCTTCTCATCGACTTCTATATCGAAGACATCAATATCTGCAAATATTTTGAAAAGAAGGCCCTTCCCTTCCATAACCGGTTTGCCCGATAATGCGCCAATATCGCCCAGACCAAGTACCGCGGTTCCGTTGGAAATTACTGCAACAAGATTGCCTTTTGCCGTGAAGTTGTACGCTTCTTCCGGTTTTTTTTCAATCTCCAGGCAAGGATACGCTACTCCCGGAGTATAAGCAAGGCTTAGGTCGAACTGAGTATCGTATGGTTTTGTCGGGATAACCTCAATTTTCCCGTGGCGTCCTCTGCTGTGATAGATCAGGGCGTCCTCTTTAGTAACTTTGAACATGGCCTGGCTGCATTAGTGTATCAACAAATTTAAAAATCATACTATTGGAAATCCATGAAAAAAATCATGTTATTTTATTAAATATGAGAGCTCTTTCCGGTGTCAGTAAGTTTCGGCATCAGAAAAACTAATAAAATTTTGAGTTACGGACTAAAATAGATATTTTCAAACTTTTAAAAACCGAAATTTCATTATCTTATTTGTTATGAAGAAGAATTTAGCCGTAGGAGCAGATATAGGGGGAAGCCATATCACCTGTGCTGTAATTGATCTGGAATCGGGAGGTATTATAAGGGATACCATATCTGAAAGGGCTGTAAATAATCAGGCTTCTGCCACCGATATTTTAGGGGTTTGGGCCGATGCACTGTCTGGAGCCCTTCAGAAAGTTTCCGTAGGGAATGTGAAAGGTATCGGTTTCGCGATGCCTGGTCCGTTCGATTATGTCAAGGGTATTTCCTATATTAAAGGGGTAGCCAAATATGAAAATCTTTATGGTGTCAATGTTCAGCAGGAGATTGGCAAGAGTCTTAAGGTTTCAGGTGATTTTCTGATAAGGTTTATGAATGATGCCTCCTCCTTTGCTGTTGGTGAAGCATGGGTTGGCAGTGCTGTCAATACGAGGCGTTCGCTGTCCATCACTCTTGGGACCGGATTTGGCTCTGCATTCATAAGCGACCGTGTTCCGATCTGTGATGGATCTCAGGTACCTAAAATAGGTTGTGTATACCATCTGCCGTACAGGGATGGAATTGCTGATGATTATTTTTCAACCAGGGGCCTGCTTGGAAGATACAAGGCGCTCACAGGCAAAGAGCTGAAAGGAGTAAAGGACCTTGCCGAACTGGCATCCTCCGAGGCAGTAGTGATGGACCTGTTCGATGATTTCGGAACAAATCTTGCTCTGTTCCTTACCCCCTGGCTGAAAGGATTCGGCGCTGAAGTACTGGTTATCGGCGGAAATATTTCACATGCATATAATCTGTTCGGCAAAGTATTTGAAAATACTCTCAGAAATGAAAACTGTAAATCAGAGGTAGCTTTATCTAAACTCAAGGAAGATGCAGCATTGATCGGAAGCGCTTATCTTCTGGATGATGGGTTCTGGAAATCGGTTCAACATGCACTTCCTCTTATGTAAATGAAAAGGGAGTATTTTACTCCATACAGGGATATTCTGACATTTTGAGAAAGAATTACGGATCAAATAGATATATTAATAATAAAACAGATCATGACTACGCAAAGTATCAATATTAAAAGGATCCTGCCGGTTCTGATGTCATTCTTCGTAATGAGTTTCGTGGATCTGGTCGGTATCGGTGTGGACAGGGTAAGCAAGGATATGAACCTGAGCGCAACACTTGCCCAGCTGATCCCGTCTGCAGCCTTCCTCTGGTTTCTTCTTCTATCTGTTCCTGTGGGCGTAATGCAATCGCGGCTTGGAAAGAAATTTATGCTGAATATCGGCATGGGTGTAACAGCATTAGGCCTTCTGGTTCCTTTCTTTTTCTATTCTTTTGCCATGGTACTTGCAGGGTTTGCCCTGCTCGGTATCGGCAACACCATCGTGCAGGTTTCAGCTAATCCACTGCTCGTGGATGTTGTTCCCGGCAACAGGACTTCAAGCTATCTCAGTTTCTCACAGTTTATAAAAGCGATCGGATCGATGATAGGAGCTCCCCTGGCTGCCCTGCTGGCTGCCCGGTTTGGTGACTGGAAGCTGTTATTTCTCGTATTTGGTATCGTATCCATCCTTTCTGTAATCTGGCTCGGTTCTGTCAGCATTGAAGAGGCAAAGAAATCGGAAGTCAAGGCTACATTTGCATCCTCTTTTAAACTGCTGGGCACTGGATTCGTCTTTCTTATGGTATTGTCGATATTTATTGTAGTTGGTGTTGACGTCGGATTCAATTCCAATTCCGGACAATTTCTTATAAAACAGTTTGGGATTGAGCAGACCGCTGCCGAGTCAGGGCGAAGCGTGTATTTTTTTGGCCGTATGCTGGGTACATTTGCAGGAGCACTGCTTCTCACAAGGATCAGTTCCCGAAAGTTTTTTATGTGGACCTCACTGGCAGGTATTGTTTTTCTGGCCGCGATACTCCTGATCCCGTCACCTGCAGTTGCATGGGGCCTCGTATTTCTTATCGGGCTTGCAGTTGCAAATATCTGGCCACTTGTCTTCTCTATTGCAGTGGAGAAATATCCTGAAAGGAGCAATGAGATTTCAGGACTTATGATGATGGCAATCTGCGGTGGCGCAGTTATCCCGCTTCTGATCGGGTGGATTAGCGATCTGAGTACTGTGGCAATAGGAATGTCCGTCCTGATAATTTGTATGATCTACCTCTTTGGAGTGTCGGTTTACTGCAAAAGACATTAGTAAAAGCTCATAGCCTCCAGGCTGAGGCTATATTTCTCATAAAGGATGATTTACCTTTATAATTTCATTTAAAATTAATTATTAAATGGAATAGGTTAGGGTAAATCATTTTTTATCTGTATTAATAGCAGAAATTGGAATACTGATTTTTAAGCTTAAAAATGCTCCTGAGATGACTGGATTGAGTCAGGATGAGTTTGACAGGATATTCATCGAATGCTATGCCAGACTGAAGAACTTTATTTACTATAAGACTGGCGATATGCAAGTTTCGGAAGATATTGTACAGGATACTTTCATGAAAGTATGGGAACGGAGGGAAACGGTCAGGTTTACAACAGTGAAACCTCTTCTGTACAAAATTGCAAACAATATTTTCCTTAACAGGGTGGATCACGAGAAGGTAATATTAAAATTCGCTAATGACTATTCAAACTCTGAATATTCTACGGCTCCTGATTATGACATGGAAATGCGGGAATTTGACGAAAGGCTGCAGAAATCCATTTCAGCGCTTGATGAGAAATGCAGGATTGTTTTTCTTATGAACAGAATAGATGATCTTACTTACAGGGAAATCGCGGTTAATCTGGGACTTTCGCAAAAAGCGGTGGAAAAAAGAATGGGGAAGGCTCTGGCTTTCCTTAAAGAAAGATTGGATGTTAAAATTTAGTGCGGGCAGATCATGACAAAAAAAATGAATTATCGGTCTTCGGAAGAAAAACCATTCAAAGAGATGGGTACCGGGGAGAAGATTCTCTGCCGGGCTGCTGGATTGAGGACACCCGGTGATATTTCGGCCCAGGAAGCATTATCCGATTTTCACCAGCGACTGAATGCAAGCGGAAAAGAAAATCCTGCAAAAAATGCGGTGGTCAGACCATTAATTTTGCGTCTTGTGTCAGCTGCCGCAGTCATACTGATCATATTGGGCCTCTGGATAATTATCCCTGAGGTAGGAAATACAAGGATTATTGCCGGCAGAGGTCACCATATAGGACACACTCTGCCCGATGGATCAAAAGTGGAAATGAATGCTGAAAGCAGATTGGTTTATCCTAAGAAGGATTTCAATGGATACCGCAAGGTGAATCTTGACGGAGAAGCTTTTTTTAATGTTGTTAAAGGACGCAGTTTTATTGTATCTACAAAGTACGGTAAGGTCGAGGTAATGGGAACCTCATTCAATGTATGCTCACGTGATAATATCTTCCGGGTCAGCTGTGTGACAGGAAAAGTAAGAGTTTCAGCCGGAGCCAACAGCGTGATAATTTTGCCTGGGGAAAGTGCAGAGCTGGGTAACGGATCCCTCGCTACAATTGATGGTCAGCCCCCCGAATCATCCACAGGCTGGATGCAGGGAAAGTTCAGTTATGAAAATTCACCTCTTTCACAGGTTTTTAATGAGATTGAACGTCAATTTAATATTAAATTTGTAGCCGGAGATCTGAAAGGCAGATTCTTTACAGGCTCATTTACCAATAAAGACCTGAAAGATGCGCTGGACATTGTTTGCATTCCAATGGGATTAGCCTATGAGGTTGGTGATAAGGGTAAAGTATATATCAAGGAAAAGACGCGGCTGTAAATTATTTAATATAATAGTTTTTCTATTTCTTTTTGCATCACTGAGTGGTCAGGCTTATAAAATGACCTTCAGTCAGATCTCTCTTTCCGGTGCATTGCTTGAAGCTTCCGGTGTTTACGGCTTCAGAGTGGCATTTGATTCAGACAAACTTGGAGCAGTTACAGTCTCAGGAGAAGTGACCGGGAATTCAGTAAATGAATTTATTGCTAATCTCCTCAATAATACAGGATTCAAGGTTAAATTCCTGCACGACAGTTATCTTATAATTCCCAAAGATGATACTTCAGGTACAGCCATTCCTGAAAGATGTCAGATCGTAGGTTCAGTCACAGATGTTGAAAACGGTGAAAGTCTTCCGTTTGCCTCTGTGCTCCTTGCCGATCCCCGTCTTCTCTCTTCTGCTACCGGAAGTGGCTCATTCTTTTTTAAAGATGTCAGGGCGAACCCTGTGCATCTGATTATAAGTTATATCGGATATGTTCCATTCGACACCAGCCTGATCTGGTCTGATCCTATGATCAGTCTCAAAGTAAAGATGAAAAAAATGATAACGGTGCTGGATACAATTTATATAAAAGGGAGAAGTATCGATATGATCAACCTTAGGAACGATGTCGATTTTGCAACCACCGTTGATCCTTCAAGGCTTTCTGATCTTCCGGTGCTCGCTGAAACTGATATTTTCAGATCGCTTCAGTTGCTGCCTGGCATCAGCTATTCTGAGAATTCTACCGGGATCAATATCAGGGGAGGCAGTTGTGATCAGAACCTCATCTTGTTTGACGGACAGACCCTTTACAACCTTAGTCATTTCTATGGCGTCATATCATCTATTAACCCTAATGTCGTAAAAGATCTCCAGATCTATAAAGGTGGATATGATTCCAGGTTCGGGGAAAGGGTTAGCGGAATTATTGATATTACCGGAAAATCAGGTAATCAGCTGAAACCAGCAATTTATGGAGACATAAATCTTCTGGATGCAAACCTGACTGCCGAAGTTCCACTTTCCCGGAAACTTACTCTTATTGCCGCTGGAAGGCGCTCATATTCTGATTTATATGCAACGAGCTTCTCAAATAAACTGTTCTCGAGAAATCTCAGCTCGATGAATGGAGATACGTCTTCAATTGTGAATCAGACAAAACCCTCTTTCAGGTTTTATGATTACAATATGAAACTGACTTACAGATTAAGTGACCTTGAAAGCTTGTCTCTCAGTGTCTATGGAGGGCAGGACCATTTTTTGAATTCATACGGACAGAATTCGAAGCATTTTGATATTTTCTCCACCGATGAAAATATCTGGAGCAACCTGGGGATAAGTTCAACCTGGTCAAGGCAGTGGAACAGTTCCTTCTATTCGAGCCTGCAGTCCGGTACTTCCGGATACTCAAACGGCTATTCAAATATCACCTCAATAGATCATCCTAAACCTGGACAAAATTACGGGAAATTTCTTCCGGATACTTTCAACATGTTTGACAGTTACAGCAGGAACAAGCTTTCAGACTATTATCTTTCAATGAAGAATGACCTGAGATTGTCAGAGACTAATGAACTGAATTTCGGGTTTATAGCAAGGGTAAATGATATATATTACCACAGAGACGCCGACAGTATATATGTTTATGACAATCTGAATCAGTCAGCGCTTACAACGGTAATGTATGTGCAGGACCGGATCAGGATCTCCGACAGATTCATGCTTAAACCTGGTATACGGGCAAACTACTATTCAGGACAGAATAGACTGGTTTTTGAACCCAGATTATCAGCTAATTATATTCTTTCAAAAGTGTTTTCCATGCGAATGGCCACTGGCAGGTATTACCAGTTCATCAACCAGGTTCTGGCACAACAGGAAACAGGCTACAATAAAAATTTCTGGGTTCTTGCAGATGAATCTCTTCATCCTGCAGTTTCATCCTGGCACCTCATCGCGGGTTTAACCGCTGAAAAAGGTAATTTTCTTATCGATGCTGAAGGATATATAAAAACATTCAGCGGTCTTCAGGAATATCTTTATGTTTCTCAGTATCTCCGCAATTCCGATTTCTCACAGTATTTTCCTGAACCGGGAGGAGGACCGGCAATCGAAAACCAGCCAAGCATTTTTATTACAGGCACCGGCAGATCCTATGGAGCAGATTTTCTGTTAAAATACAAATGCAGGGTATATACCACATGGTTGTCATTTTCCTACGGAAGGAGTTTCCAGAAGTATAAGGAGATAAATAATAATCAGACGATCCCTTCACCTGCCGACCAGCCATATCAGGTAAGCTGGACAAACATGTTCACAACCGGCAGATGGAACTTCGGCGTAGTTACCCTTTACTCTTCCGGCAAACCATATATTGTTTCTAATCAGGGTACATCCGGATTGCCTGTAGAAAGAAAATATGCAAGGCTTTCCGATTATTATAGGACAGATGTATCAGTCAACTACAATTTTACTTTATTAAAAATCCGGTTGAAAACAGGTGCAACGGTATACAACATTTTCAATACTCAGAATTATTTCGATGTAAATAACAGAAAATTTGATTTCGATAATCTGAATTTCACCGAAACAACCCTTGTTAAGTCCCAATCTATTTCTCTCAACCTTTTCCTTCATTTTATTTTCTGAAAAATGTTTTTTCCTGTAGGGTAAATCGGTTTCAGCTTGTATATATTTTAAATGAACACGAGAGGTAGAACTTAAAACCGGGAAAGCGATGAAGAAATGGATTATCACAGGATCCGTCATATTAATTATGACAGGAACCTATTCATGTCAGAAGTCTGGCACTACCAGTAATGTGTCGTCGACTTCAACTAATCTTTATACCGCGACTGCTGAGCTTACAGGGAATGCTATAAGCAAGAGCACCACTATTGATGAGCAAAGTGTTGCTGTAGAGAAATTCGACGGGAATAGCCCGGCCTATCTTGCAGGCCCTGATGGTCTTCACCTGGGAGTTGATTTCCATGGTTGGGACACACATATTGGATCACTGTGTTTTGGGGTACCTCATATCGACAGTTGTGTTACAGTAACAGTCAGCGGAACAACCTACCCCAGAGAGATTGTTATTGAATTTATTCAGGGATGCGAGACACATAAACACGACAGGCAGGGGAAGATCATTATTAACCTTTCCGATACGATCACAAATTCAGGTGCGCTTGAGACAATAACTTACGAGGATTTTTATATCGACAGCGTAAAAGTTGACCTGACTGCAACTATTGAAAATAAAGGGAAGAATGATAGCGGCAACTGGGTGCTTGAAAAGAACTCAACACAGACAATAAACAAGAATAGTGAAACAGTTGTCAGGACCAATCATGAAAGCTTTGAATGGGTCAGCGGATTTGAGACCAGCGAAAAGTCAGACAATATTTATAATCTGTCAGGCTATGGCAGTCTTTCGGTAAATGATACAGCACGATACACCAAAACTATTACCACTCCTTTACTGTTCGATGCTTCATGCGACTACTTCAGGAGCGGAGTTATTGAACTGACCAGAAATGGCAATGTATCAGTGATAGACTATGGTGATGGTACCTGTGATAATGTTGCAACAATAACTACCAACGGGGTTACAGAAGAAATTAATCTGCACGGAAATAAATTTAAGGAAGGTGGGGAATTCGGGAAAAAAAGTGAAGGATTCGGACATGGATCACATCACTGACCTCAGGTAATAATTTTGGATATAATGGTGCCCGGATGTAAATCCGGGTTTTTTTTTACCTTGAGCCGACACATGCGTTTTTTAATAAACTTACAATTATGATACTGTTTTGACTTTATAATTTCTCTTGAATACTGGTTTTTGCTTAATTTTTCATGATGACACATAATCAGGAAAAGTATCTTCATACAATTATTTGAGTGTTTCGTACAGAAAATAGTATGATTTGTACAAACAAATGATTTATCATGACTTAAGAAACCGGGATCGATTATATTTATCAGAATTTATTGTCAGTGTTATTATCTGAGTAGAATCCGAAAGTCAAAATTTCATAAACTGAATAGAATGCAGATTAGTGAAGAATAAAATTTACCTTTCTTTTGTTCCGGAGTTCCCCATTCCCCATTTTCCCTAATCTTCCGGAACAATATATCCCCCTTCACAGGTGTTACCTTTCAGTCAGGAGCACTAACTGTTCGAAGGGGGTTCTCTTTGAGTAAATGTCAGGTCTGCTGCTAGATTCATGACTTCTGCATATTCCAGATCTTCAAAAGCTGTCTGAATAGAAATATTTTATCAGGGAGAAACATACCCGATATCCTGAGATTAATGAAGATTTCGGCAAAATCGTTAATGATCCGCTTGTATTTTGGCCATAAAACTTGCAAATTGCATCCCGGCAGAGGGTGGACTGAAATGGAAGATCAGGGGTACTTCCTCTCAATGCGGATTAAGTAATTCAATTAACTTATACGATAAAATGAAACAAAACAACTTAGGCAGAAGGGATTTTCTCAGAAAATCAACTGCTGCTGCTCTGGCGTTGACCGTCGTTCCACGGCACGTTCTTGGAGGTCCGGGATACACAGCTCCAAGCGATCAACTTACCAAGGGTATTATCGGTGTAGGCGGTATGGGTCGCGGGCATATAGGATATGAAGGCACTCGATTACTTGCGGTTTGCGATGTAGACAAGAGTCATCTTGCTCTGGCTATCTCGCAGGCAGGCGGTAATGTGACCGGTTATCATGATTTCCGGGAACTCATAGCCCGGCCTGACATTGATATTGTGCATATAGCAACACCGCCTCACTGGCACGGGATTATATCAAAAACAGCTGCAGAGGCAGGTAAGGATATCTGGTGTGAGAAGCCAATGACCAGGACTATCGGAGAGGGCATAAAGGTTGTTGAAGCTGTCCGGCAGCATGGTGTAATGTTCAGGCTCAATACCTGGTTCCGGTTCAAGGATCAGTTTTATGGTCTGGGAACAACCGTTAAGCCTCTGAAGAAACTTGTCGACAGTGGTGTTCTTGGCTGGCCTCTTAAAGTAACGGTAAGTTCAACCACCGGCTATGACTGGAAATTCTACTGGAGCGGATTACATAATCTGAAGCCAATGCCTGTCCCGGAAGAGCTGGATTATGATTTCTGGCTGGGACCGGCTCCATATAAACCATACAATCCTGAAAGAGTACATGCCAAGTTCCGTGGATACTGGGATTATGATGGCGGTGGACTGGGAGATATGGGTCAGCACTATCTTGATCCTGTCCAGTATCTCCTGGGAAAAGATGAGACAGGCCCGGTATCAATTGAAGTTGATGCCCCACAGCAGCATTATGATGCAGTTGGTTCCTGGAGACGCATAACCTATACATATGCAGATGGTTGTAAAATCATCCTTGACGGGGAGAACAGAGACAAGGATGCGGCCTATATCGAAGGCCCTCATGGAAAAGTGTACAAAGGATTCCGGTCAGATATTCCGGATCTTGAAAAGCTGATAAACTCACTCCCTGATCCGCAACCTCAGGTCGCAACTTTCAGTGAATCGGTCAGGACAAGAAAAAAATTTGCACTTAATGAGTCCAACGGACACCGGTCCTGCTCGATAGTCAACCTTGGCGTTATTGCCGTGCGTCTGGGCAGGAACCTGAAATATGATCCTGTAAAACAACAGTTTATTGATGATGATGGCGCTAACCGTTTGATTAATCCTCCGATGCGCGGACCATGGAAGATCTGAGAGTTCATTTAATGCAAAAAAAATTCACCATGATAAATATTAAAAAATCAGTTCCTGTAATACTTGCAATACTTCTGATCTCACTCCAGGGGTATTCACAGGATAAAAGGACAATTGAAACAAAAGTAGCTGATCTGCTGGCCAGGATGCCAGCCAGTGATCTTCAGCTGACTGACAAGCTTATGGGCGATATGCTGAAGCTTGGAGAAACAGGTCTGAAACAGATTTGTGACCAGATAGCCGTACCTGGGACCGGAGATGATACCCCCGCCAGGTTTGCTGTTGAGAGTTATACCAGGTTCCTGTCAGGAGATGGAAAAGATAATGAAAAGGGTGCATGGGAAAAGATCTGCATCGGATATGCATCTGGTAAAAAGGATCCGGTTATAAGAGATTTCTTCATGAAGCAGCTTCAACAGATAGGAGGAGAACCCTCAGCTGAAGCGGTGAAACCATTTCTGACCGACAAACAGTTGTGTGATGCAGCGCTCGCAGTCATTACTGCAGTCGGAGGCCCTGCAGCCGAACGTATATTGACAGATGCTCTGAAAAATGATGCTCTGCCATGTGTAGCATCGGTGATCAATACACTTGCGATTCTTAAATCGGAAAAGGCCGTAAATGACTATATCGACTGGCTGGCTAAGGGTGATGCAAATGTAAAAACAGCTGCCTATAATGCACTCGCACGGAGTGGAAACTTACAGGCATATGCTATCCTGACTGAAGCTGCAAAGAAGGTTTCCTACAAATGGGAACCAACAGGTGTAACCCAGGCGCTCCTCGATTATGCTTCGGCTCTTGGAAGCAAGGGCGATCTGAAAACTATGGAGAAGGTTTGCAAGCTCCTCATGGCGAAATGTAATGATGACCAGACAATTCAGTACAAAACAGGCGCACTTCATACACTGGTCTCATTCAAAGGGATCACAGCGGTAAACTTATTGTTCCAGGCATCTTCAAGCGAATCGCAAAGGTACAGAGATGCCGCGATAATGATGACACTTGAAATTCATGGGAAGGAAGTTATCCAGAAATGGATCGGGTATTATCCAAAAGCTGCAGCAACTGCAAAACCTGTGATTCTTACTATGTTCGGTATAAGAGGTGACCAGGCTGCTCTTCCAATTGTTACAAAGGCATTAAGTGACCAGGATTTCGCCGTTAGGAAAGAAGCTGCAGGCGCAGTTGTTAAGCTTGGAGGTGATGAGACAATTAATTCTCTGATAAATTATATGCTGGTATTCGGGATTGAGGAGGATCGGGAAGTCGTTAAAACAGCTTTCACCACTGCAGGAGGTAGTGATAAAGTGTCACTTCTGCTCCCTGTCCTGAAAGACGGCAGTATTTCAGCACGGAAAACAGCAATTGAGCTGTTAGCCTGGAGCAGGGACAATAAATATTTTTCTGAAGTATTACCTTATACAACGTCAACAGATGAACCGGTAAGATCAGCAGCCTTCAAGGCTCTTGCCCATCTCGCAGGGTATGATGATCAGGGCAGGCTACTCAATCTTCTTGCTTCTACCGACAATACGGTATATGTCGCGGATATCCAGGATGCACTGGCTGCTGCTGCCCTTCAGATATCAGATCCTGAACGGAGATCAGCAAGACTTCTGGATGCACTGGCAGGGAAGATAAAAAAGGACAAGATCATCCCCGTTCTGGCAAGAACAGGTGGAAGAGAAGCACTTAGTGTGGTTACCAGGGAATTTGAAGCTGGCAATTCCGATACCCGTGATGTATGCTTTGCAGCCCTTTCCGGATGGAGCGATCCTTCTGCTTCTTCATCACTCTTCGAAATATGTGCATCGGGTAATAAAACTTTTGAAGCCCCTGCATTTGATGGCTATATGAAGCAGATCAGTTCATCAGATTTGCCTGCTGAGCAGAAATTGCTCTTGTACAGGAAAATATGGCCTTATGCTGTAACTAATGAGCGAAAGAACATGATCATAGAGGAATGCGGTACACTGAAATGTTACCAGTCGCTGTTCTTTATTGCCTCAAATCTTGATGATCAGGCTCTCTCAGTTACCGCAGCAAATGCTGTAATGTCGGTGGCTCTTCCTTCAGGCGGGCCGGGAACAGGAATGACTGGGGAACTTGTCAGGGAAATACTCCAAAAGACAGCAGGTTTGCTTAAAGGTCCGGAAAGTGATTACAGCCGGGAAAGCCTGAATAAATATCTCGCATCGATGCCCGCTGGTGAAGGATTCAAACCTATCTTCAACGGTAAGGACCTTACAGGCTGGCATGGTCTGGTAGAAAATCCTGTAACAAGAGCGGGAATGAAACCTGCAGAACTGGCAAAAAAACAGGTAGAAGCTGATAAGAAAATGCTCAATAACTGGAGCGTTAAGGATGGTTGCATCTGGTTCAGCGGTAGTGGTGATAACCTGTGTACAGCAAAAGAATATGGTGATTTTGAGATGCTGGTCGACTGGAAGATAACGAAGGCTGGAGACAGCGGTATTTATCTCAGAGGATCGCCACAGGTTCAGATATGGGATACATCCAGAGTGGAGGTAGGAGCACAGGTAGGTTCCGGAGGTCTGTATAATAATCAGAAGAACCCTTCCAAACCCCTCAAGGTTGCCGATAATCCTGTCAATGACTGGAACAGTTTCCGGATACTGATGATTGGAGAAAAAGTCTCTGTATGGCTCAATGGAGAACTGGTTGTGGATAATATTACTCTTGAAAACTACTGGGACCGGGGTATCCCGATCTTCCCGAAAGGTTCTATCGAGTTGCAGGCTCATGGCACAAACCTGGCTTTCAGGGATATATACGTACGAGAGATAAACGGCAGCGATTTTAACCTTACATCCGAAGAAAAGGCTCAGGGATACGAAGCCTTGTTCAATGGCCGGAACCTTGATAACTGGGTTGGTAACAAAACATCGTATGTTGTTGAAAATGAAGAAATAGTAGTTAAACCAGGCGATGGATCGGGAGGTAACCTTTATACTGAAAAGGAATATTCCGATTTTGTTTTGAGGTTCGAATTCAAACTTACTCCGGCTGCCAACAACGGTATCGGGATCAGGGCACCTCTTACAGGTGATGCTGCCTATGTAGGCATGGAAATACAGGTTCTTGACGACAGCGCTCCGGTTTATGCCAATCTGAAACCTTATCAGTATCATGGATCGGTATATGGCGTAATTCCGGCAAAGACCGGTTTCCAGAATCCTTTGGGAGAATGGAATTATGAGGAGATAACTGCAAAAGGGACAAAAATAAAAGTTATCCTGAATGGTACCGTAATTGTTGACGGAGATATTGCCGGCCCGAGAGATGCCGGTACGCTTGATCATAATGATCATCCCGGACTGAAGAATGCTTCTGGGCATATAGGTTTCCTGGGTCATGGGTCAGAACTATGGTTCAGAAATGTGAGAATCAAGGATCTTTCGAAATAATTAATCTGATTAAACATACTGCACTCTGTGTTTCTCATGCCTGAATCCGCTTCACCGGAATGCATGGAGAACACAGAGTGCTCATTAAAAACACTGACCATGAAACATTGCATTAAACTGCTTGCCTTTGTTCTCATTCTTGTCTCATGCAAACAAGCCGCACCTCCTGCTCCCTACGGTCCTGTACCGTCAGCACGACAGCTTGCATGGCATGAAATGGAATATTATATGTTCGCTCATTTCACAGTTAATACATTCACGGACAAGGAATGGGGTTACGGCGATGAAAAGGAAACTGTTTTTAATCCGACCCGGCTTGATTGCAGGCAGTGGGCAAAGGTTGCAAAGGATGCCGGAATGAAAGGTATTATCATTACCGCCAAGCACCATGACGGTTTCTGTCTCTGGCCATCAAAATTCACGGAACATTCTGTTAAAAATTCACCATTGAAGAACGGGCAGGGTGATGTTGTAAAGGAACTGAAACAGGCATGCGATGTGTTCGGTCTTAAATTCGGTGTTTATCTTTCACCATGGGACAGAAACAGTGCTATATATTCCACACCTGAATATATCACATACTACAGGAATCAACTTCGTGAACTTCTTACCTCATACGGAGATATATTTGAGGTCTGGTTCGATGGAGCTAATGGAGGTGACGGATATTATGGCGGTTCCAGGGAAACCAGGAAAATTGATAATAAAACTTATTATGACTGGGATAACACCCACAAAATAGTAAGGGAATTGCAGCCATCAGCAGTAATGTTCAGTGATGCCGGTCCGGATGTAAGGTGGGTCGGAAATGAAAGTGGCATTGGGAGCCTGACCAACTGGTGCCTGCTTAAAAGGGACAGTATGTATCCTGGAGGCAATTTTGCAGCTATTCTTGGCGAAGGTCATGAAGATGGTAACTACTGGGTGCCGGCCGAGGTCGATGTTTCAATCCGTCCGGGATGGTTTTATCACCAGTCGCAGGATACGCTTGTCCGTTCTCCGGAGAACCTCATGGAACTTTATTATTCTTCTGTTGGACGTAACAGCAATCTGCTGCTCAATGTTCCGCCGGACAGGAGGGGACTGCTGAACGAGAATGATGTGAAATCGCTGTTGGCTTTCAGGGAATTAAGGGAAAAAGAATTTTCTCATGAACTTGGAAGAGGTAAATCGGCACAGTCATCATCTTACAGGGGCAGAAAATTTGTAGCAGCCAATGTCAATGACGGAGATCCGGAGACATACTGGACCACGCCTGACGATGTAAAGTCTGCTAATGTAACCATTAATCTGGGTGCAAGGACTGAAGTGAACAGGATACTGGTACAGGAATATATCAAACTAGGTCAACGGGTATCAAAATATTCAGTGTACGCTATGGTGGATGAGAAGTGGGTTAAAGTGGCTGATGGTACTACTATTGGATATAAAGTGATCAGAAAATTTCCGGTAGTCAATACCACAGATATACGGCTTACAATTGATGATGCCAAAGCTTGTCCGGTAATTTCAAATATAGAATTATTCAGAGCTCCCGGGAACTAACCCGGGCAGCCCTGATAATTAGTGTCTGTCTTTTAACTTCAAGTGTTAATAAATACTGAGGTTTGCGAGAAAATATCAAGAAAGTTCCAAGTATCTTGGAATCAAAGATAATGAATCCATGAAAATCTTTAATGAGTTACTTTTGAAATTTGAAAAGCCTGATTGGTCAGCAAATCCGGAGTTTTGTGTAATTGACACTATTTTGGAATCGAGGCCTGATATTATTTTGATGTTGAAATCAGACATTATCGGTATTGAAAGAGCTTCAACTTTTGGGCGGCAAGATACCCCCAGTGTTGAACAAATTGTACGAGCAGCCATTTTCAAGGAAATGCGTGGAATGGATTACCGGGAATTGGAATATTCACAAAACGATTCCAGGATCTGTGGGACTTTTATAAAACTGGAAGGTCGTGATCCATACAGTTTTCAGATGTTTCAAAAATACATCTCTCGTATTAAACCTGAATCTCTGCACCGTGTACTGGTGGAGATTAATAAAATTGCCATAAGTGAAGGATTGGAAGACGTGAAAAGTGTTTCGCAGGATTCTACCGTAGTAAAAACCAATATTCATTACCCTACCAATAATTCCCTGGTATGGGATTGTGTAAAAACGAGTACCCGGTTATTGGCCCAATTGAAGGAAGAGATTGATACTCTTGATTTTATTGATTATACAAAATCAGCAAAGAAGACCTTCTATGAAATCAACATTACACGAGGAGAAGCTAAACGGATCCCCCTTTTTCATAAACAACTGATTCTTTTTACAAAAGTGATCAATCAAACCTCAAATGCGATAAAAAAAAAGTCCACGAGTATTATCGCCATGGTTATTCAGCATGAACTGGATAAATTGTTTGAACTGATGGAACAAGTATATGATGTGACCTGGCGCAAAGAAATTGCCGGTGAAAAAGTTGTCAATGAGGATAAAATATTTTCGATTTATGAACAGCACACTGATATCATTGTGAAAGGTCAACGAGAAGTACTTTTTGGCCACAAAATAAACCTTGCAGCAGGGAAGAGCAATCTTGTTCTGGATTGCCAGGTTTTAAGGGGTAATCCCTCGGATAAATCCTTGTTTAAACCAACCATTGACAATGTTATTCAAAATTACGACATCATCCCGCGCGACAGCGCTACTGATGGGGGATATGCCAGTTTAGCCAATCTGGGGCATGCACAGGAAGCAGGCATTGCAAATATTGTGTTTAATAAGGTTGTTGGCAGCATGCAGAATATTGCCAGTAGTTCGAACATGGAAACTCGGCTAAAAAAATGGCGTAGCACAATGGAGGCTATTATCTCAAATATAAAACGGGGGTTCAACATCTTTACCTGTAATTGGAAAGGATGGATTCATTTTCAGGCAAAGGTTTTTTGGAGTATTTTGGCATATAACTTCAGGGTGATGACCGGATTAATTCTTGCCCGGATCAAACCCGTTACAAAGGTCTGCTGATTGTCGGAACGACCAGCAAAAACAGGTGTTTTAAGTAATAAACCTATAAACGGAACAAAAAAGATATGTAAAAAAAATCAAAATCCGGCGGATATTAACAAATTTGGCGGAGATATTAACCGGATTTTGTCCTCATTTTACTGAGAGATGATTTTTTGCGTTACATCCCCCTGCGCATCAAAAAACATACAGGTTAATAATAAAAGCGGGGACATTATGGACAGACACTAATTATATAAAATCTCAGGGTCAGTTTATTTCCCGGGAACTCCGACTGTTTGGGCAATAATAACTCTCTGATTTGATCTGAGTTTTAATTCTGTTGTAAGCGTTCCTCCAGGGGGCACTGATCCTCTGACCACGCAGCCGAGATTCGCTGAAGCACAGTAGAGGTAAATATTCTCTGCTATGAATGCCGCATCAGAATAAGTCATGAAGAGTTCTGAATCTTTTATCGTTTCCCCTTCCTTTATCCTTCTTTTGCCCAGATCAGCCACATAGACTATATTCATGGCAGCATCCCCAATAAAGCTTTGAGTCCCGGTTACTCTGCGGAGATCCTTATTATTGATGAATTTTAATGTATGAGTTTCAGCCGAGTAGACGTAGGTCCCTTTCTCAAGTGTTACATAAATGTCAATCTCCTGCCAGTTCATGGCTGAAGGAGCGGTCCTTTTACCCTGTTCGGGTCTGTTAATTCCGAAACCTGCCCACAGCAGATCAGATAGTTGCTGAAGTGTAAGTGTATCCTTCGCAAATGATCTGGTGGTCTGTCGCTGGTTCAGCGCCTGCATAAGAGGTTTACCTCCCGTTTTGTCAGGAGCAGGAAGCACTATATCCTGTGCAAAAACCGGTATCGCAACTGCACACAGAATAATTGCCGATAAAAAAGTTGATAATTGTTTTTTCATATGGGTAATTATTTAAAAACTATGTTGTTTTATGATGGAAATCTGTTAAACAGGAGGTCAGCCCCCACAAAATTATTAAAAATCAGACCTGACATGTCTGCTCTTAACATTCTTTAAGAGATTCAACAACTGCTTTTATTTCTGAAGCTTTATTTTGATGATCTGCCGGTCTTCAATTCTGTCGTTTATCATTATATTAGCAGACAGGATGGCCTTATTATTGGCAGCTGTTTAAGAGGACGGAATATATTGTTCCTGATCAGTGTCCTAAATAAGCAGGTCTGTCCTTAATGTAATCAGGATATATGAATATCATCTGGACCTCCGTAATTGTCGGTTTAAGCATACTGGCTATAATATTCCTGACATCCAGGCTCAAGCTTGAAGCATTTATCTCATTATTTCTGGTCTCATTGTTACTGGCATTCACTGTGTTACCTCCTTCAAAGATTGTAAGCACAATTCAGCAGGGATTTGGTAATACCATGGCCTCAATCGGACTTCTTATAATACTTGGAACCATTATTGGCATCTCTCTTGATAAAACAGGAGGGACACTTAGTATTGCAAGATATATTCTGTCACTCACCGGAGAGAAAAGAACAGTTCAGGCGCTCGGAATCACAGGTTTTATAACCGGTCTTCCTATATTCTGCAACGCAGGCTTCATCATTCTGAGCGGATTAGCCAAATCGCTGAGTGCGCGGTCAAAACTGGCAATGCCTTTCATGGCAACTGTTCTTGGCTGTTCCCTGTATTCTGTTCATTGTCTTATCCCTCCCCATCCTGGAGTCCTTGCAGCTTCCGGACTGATAAAGGTCAATCTTGGATATCTTATACTTACAGGGACATTGTTTGCTGTTCCTGCTTCTGTTGCAGCTTTTTACTGGAGCAAATGGATGACAAGGGGGAAGAATTATCTTCCGGCTCATGAAAGTACTGAGATTGATATTTCCCCGGAAGAGTTACCACCGGCATTTCTTTCATTTCTTCCGATTATTGTTCCTCTGCTGCTTATTTCCACCCGTTCTGTCATTAGTATGTTTGATAAGGAGGGAATATATTTTTTCACCAGGCTGACAAATCTTGCAGGTGATCCGGTAATTGCCCTTTCAGCAGGAGTGGTGCTTGCCATTTTCCTGATCAGGGACAGATCGGTAGCCGGGCTTAGTTCAATATTTAATGAATCGGTTATTAAAGCCGGACCAATATTGATCGTTACTGCGGCCGGAGGTATGTTTGGAATAGTTTTGCAGGCTACCGGGACAGGAGAGGCCATGGGACGCTTTCTGTCAGGGACCACAATTGGCTTGCTGGTACCTTTTCTTATAGCTGTTGTGATGAAAACTGCCCAGGGATCTTCTACTGTGGCAATCATTACCACTGCATCGTTCGTGGCTCCGATGCTGAATGTTCTCGGACTTGGGAGCGAGTGGGGCAGAATACTGGCCATACTCTCGATGGGAGCCGGGTCAATGGTAATTTCACATGCAAATGATTCCTATTTCTGGGTAATAACCAACTTCTCGGAAATTGATGCTGATGCAGCTTTGAAAGTATATTCCTCATCAACATTAATCATGGGGATCGTTGTTTTTGCATGCACCTGGATAACTTCGATTCTTGTTTTATAAAATGGAGGCTGTTTTTTCAGATTATTATTTTCATATGATTGATTATAGTTCGATTGCCGGATCAATATTCCTGGCAGGAGTGGAGAGAGTTCTTCCCGACAGGCTCATATGTAATTCAATGTCGGAAAGAAATGATGTTTTGCATATAAATGATCTTTCTTTTAATTTAATGTCATTCAGGAATATATATGTGGTCGGAGCAGGAAAGGCCAGTGCCCTTATGGGCGCTGAAGTCGAAAGGATACTTGGTGACCGCATAACTGCCGGTCATATCGCTGTCAAATATGGTCATGGTCGTGATCTGAAAAAGATAAAGGTCACCGAGGCTGGTCATCCTGTCCCTGATGAAAATGGCTATCAGGCCACACAAGATGTGCTGGAGATTTGCAGAAAAGCCGGTATTCATGATCTGGTTATATGCCTCCTGTCCGGCGGAGGATCGGCACTACTTCCCGATTCACCTGAAGGTGTGAGTAACGCCAATATGATGAAACTGAATAACGACCTGGTAAAAAGTGGTGCGGCAATTGATGAAATCAACACTGTCAGGAAGCATTTATCAGATGTGAAGGGTGGCCGGCTCGCACAAGCGGTTTTTCCCGCTACTTTGATAAGCCTGATCCTGTCAGATGTTATTGGAGATCCTCCTGATGTTATTGCATCCGGTCCTACTGTCGCGGATACAACAACATATACCGATGCACGCAGCATTCTTGAAAAGTATATTGTCAGTTCACATGTTCCGCCTGAAATAATATCATGGATTATCAGAGGATGTCAGGGCCTCATCCCTGAAACTCCGAAACCTGGCGATAAAGCCTTTGAAAAAACATACAATATCCTCATAGGTACTAATCGAATCGCTCTGCAGGCAGCTGCTGAAAAAGCGGAAGAACTTGGGTTTGAATCTCATATTTTAACTGACAGGCTTGCAGGTGATGTGTTGGCGGCAGCAGACTATATTGTCGGGCAGGCTCTTGAATTTAAGAGTCAGAATATTGGAAAGGCTGTATGTCTTCTTATAGGAGGAGAACCTACTGTCAGAGTAACCGGAAACGGATCAGGAGGCAGAAACCAGCATCTTGCCCTTCTTTGTGCAGTAAAGCTGAGAGGGGTAAGTGGTATAACCATTCTGGCTGCCGGTACTGACGGATCTGATGGCCCGACTCCAAATGCAGGTGCTGTGGTTGACGGAGAGACATATATTAAAGCGATAAGGAACGGGAACAATCCTGAAGACTTCCTGAAAGAATTCAATACCTGCAAATTCTTCAGTATAGAAGGAGGTGCAATAGTAACAGGTCCCACTATGACCAATGTGATGGATGTAATAGTTGTTTTAATTTGGTAATATATTGATCTTCAATTATCCGTTCAGAAAATTTCCGGTGCAACCTGCCATACATACTATCCTGCAGCTGTGAATGACAACCTGCCATTAATCACGTTTCATTCTACCAATTAGGCTAAGTAAATGATCCTGTAAAATTTTTTCCTTCCTTGTCAACTTCATCAAATATGATATCGGAATAATTTGCTCCGGGTCTTTCATGTTAGCTTTCAACTGACATACATTATATTTCATCAGTAAGGTTTCATTTCCCACACCTGTAAAATGTATTATAATTCTTATCAGGCTAAATCTGAATAAATGAATCATGTAACTCTTTTAAATTATTACGTAATAGGTACCTGATAGCATAGACCTAATTTTGAGCCTGTAGCAATATTGTTACAAAAAATATTAACAAAATGAAAAACAATTCTGAATTACAGGCAGACGTGCAAAACGCTATCAAATGGGAACCGTTATTGAACGCAGCGGAAATTGGAGTTACAGCAAAAGACGGGGTTGTTTCTCTTACAGGCGTGGTGGATTGCTATGCTAAAAAATTGTCGGCAGAAGAAGCAACTAAAAAAGTGATCGGAGTGAAAGCGGTTGTTGAAAAGATAGAGGTAAAAATTCCAAATTCATGGACAAAAACCAACGCCGAGATTGCCAATGAAGTGCTAAACGCTTTGAAATCAAATTGGTCAGTTCCTAACGAAAAGGTAACTGTTAAAGTAGAAGACGGTTGGGTTACTCTGGAAGGTGAATTACCCTGGAATTTCCAGAGAGAAGCTGCAAAAGATGCAATAACATGGCTTACTGGAGTCAAAGGTGTATCAAATAACATCAAAATCAAATCAGAATCTCACGATGCGATTGAACAAAAAGATGTTGAAAAGGCCATTGGCAGAAGCTGGTCACTCGATGATCTGGATATTCAGGTAAAAGTTTCCGGAACAACTGTAACTCTTACCGGAACAGTAAATACATGGTATCAAAAAGAAGAAGCTGGACGAATTGCCTGGAAAACACCTGGCATCTGGTTTGTAAAAAATGAACTGGTAATTGACTATTATTACGAATACGCTAATTACTAGTATTCCGGATCGTGGAAGCATGGCTTCTTCCACGATTTCTTTTTAATATCAGACAAATGATGAATTCAACGAATGATTTATGTTATTACGAAGTATGACTTCTTTGGAATTCAATCACACCAGACGCCATTCCAGCGACATAAAAGTAACCTGGACAGATGGTCATTTTACAACAGGGATAGAACGACATATTGACGATTTGAGAGCCATGTTTGTTATAGATTCCACCCATTCAGATTTTACAACAGGAGATTATGTTTCCGGGATCTTAGAATGGAAAGAGTATCAGGTTTCAAATGGAGAAGGCTTGAAAAAGGTAGATCCAAACTTATCTTCATTATCATCCTTCCTTGGGATTCTGGGGATGACAGGTCTTACTGCTTATCTGGGATTAACAGAAATCGGAGACCCTAAGGCAGGCGAAACTATTGTTGTATCAGGTGCTGCAGGTGCCGTGGGAAGCATAGTAGGTCAGATTGGTAAAATCTCAGGTTGCACTGTAGTGGGAATAACAGGTACCGATGAAAAGGCAGAACTGCTTAAATCAAAATTCAAATTTGATAGCGCTGTCAATTATAAAACTGCCACGGATCTTGATAAAGCGATTAAAACCGCTTGTCCGAAAGGTGTGGATATATATTTTGACAATGAGTGAAAGATATATTAAGACCATAGGCACCGATGAAATTGCAACCGGTGGAATGAAAGCAGTTGAACTTGGCGGAAAAGAGCTCGTGATCTGCAACTATGGAGGGAAATATTATGCTATCCAACGACGCTGCAGCCTTATGAGCGCTCCTCTTGAGAAGGGTACACTTGACGGCATATATCTTACCTGCCCCATGCACTGTGCACAATTTGACATTACTAACGGTGAAGCTCTCTCCGGACCGGTTCCCTTAGATGATGGTGATGAGAATCCTAACCTGTTACAAGGAAGATATCTGCAGAATGTCGAAATGTTGATGAAACATGTCAGTACTGGATCCTTACGTACTTATTCCACAAAAATCGCAGATGGCTGGGTTCAGATTATGCTGTAATGTATAATGATACTATGGTTTTCGGATCTGAGAAAATGCTACAGGCCTTTCCTGATCTTCCTGAAAGAAAAAATATAGGTGTAATGTTTGCTTAAATCTTAAAACATGAAAGTACTAATGGTATTAACCTCGCACGAGGAATTGGGCAATACTGGTGAAAAAACCGGTTTTTGGATAGAAGAATTTGCAACGCCATATTATGTGCTGGCTGATGCAGGAGCAGAAATAACCCTGGCTTCTCCAAAAGGGGGCCAGCCTCCTGTCGATCCGAAAAGTGAATCTGCTGATTCACAAACGATAGCTACAAAAAGATTCTACAGAGATAATGATCTGATAGACAAAGTAGCTCATACAATAAAACTCAGCGAAGTGCAGGAAGCCGATTTTGACGCTGTTTTTTATCCCGGAGGCCATGGACCATTATGGGATCTGGCTACAGATCCGGTATCCATAGCTTTGATTGAAAACTTCTATAAACATGATAAATCTATTGCTTTTGTCTGTCATGCACCGTCTGCACTTCTTAAAGCCAAGGCTCCGGATGGCGGATGTTTGATTAAAGGCAAAGAGATAACAGGTTTCTCAAATGATGAGGAAGAAGCAGTTGGCCTATCGAAGGTGGTTCCATTTTTATTGGAAGATGAACTTAAAAGGATGGGAGCAAAATTTAGTAAAGGAGCAAACTGGAGTTCTTATGTTAAACAGGATGGATTAATAATTACCGGACAGAACCCGGCATCATCTGAAGAAACAGGAAAACTTCTTCTGGCTGCAATTGAGAAAAATGCAGGAAACGAAACTAATGTTTAGCAGGATATTAAAAAAAAATCAATTATGAGCAACAAGTATCAAAAACTCTTTCAACCCATTACAGTGGGCAAACTGACCATCAAGAATCGAATAGCCATGGCGCCATTGGGTATGGTTGCAATGGCAGATGCATGTGGCGGTTTTTCAGAAAATGCCCAGGATTATTATATTGAGAGAGCGAAAGGAGGCACCGGCTTGATTATTACCGGAATAACAAACGTCGACTATAATGAACTACCGGCTTTGCTTATGCCATGCCCGGCCTATAACCCGTTGATGTTTGCAAAATCAACTGTTCCCATGAATGAAATAATTCATGCATTCGACGCGAAGATTTTCCTTCAGCTTACAGGCGGATTTGGCCGGGTTGCTATTCCTCATCTTTTGAAAAATGCTATTGCCCCTTCCGATCAGGAAAACAGATGGAATCCTTCTATCCATCATAAAGCAATGAGCGTTTCTGATATCACGAAACTGGTCGCGTCATTTGTAACCTGTGCTGTTATTGCCAAAGAGTCGCAATTTGATGGAGTTGAGATCCATGCAGTTCATGAAGGCTACCTTCTTGATCAATTTGCTATCGGGCTTTACAATAAACGTTCAGACGAATATGGGGGAAATTTAAAAAAACGTCTTAAAATTACAACCGATATCGTAAAGGGTATTAAAGCCGCCTGCGGTGACGACTTTCCTGTATCATTGCGCTATAGTTTAAAGAGTTTTGTGAAAAGCCTCCGTCATGGAGCATTGCCAGGCGAATCGTTTATTGAGCAGGGAAAGGATATAACTGAGGGAGTTGAAGCTGCCGGAATTCTGGCAGAAGCAGGTTACGACCTGTTAAATGTTGATGCCGGCACTTATGATGCCTGGTACTGGAACCATCCGCCAATGTACTTTGAAAAGGGGATGTACCGCAAATTCGGAAAAATTTTAAAACAAAAAGTCAACGTACCGGTGATCCTCGCTGGGCGTATGGATGATCCGGAAATGGCTTTGGAGGCTCTTGGCACAAGTTGCGATATTATAGCTTACGGAAGGCCCCTTCTGGCAGATCCTTACCTTCCTGAAAAAATAAGAACTGGAAATCTGGAAGATATTCGTCCATGCCTCTCCTGTCATCAGGGCTGCCTTGACAGGCTGGCTCACGGACTACCACTCTCCTGTGCAGTAAATCCTTCCTGCGGCAGGGAAAAATCACTGGCTGTGATCCCGGCAACCGAAAAGAAAATGATACTTGTTGTTGGTGGAGGACTTGCGGGTATGGAAACGGCTAGGATATGCGCCATACGCGGACATAAAGTTACACTGATGGAAAAAAGCAATCAACTTGGAGGTAACATTATTCCCGGATCAGTTCCGGATTTCAAGCAAGATGACCGTGCTCTTTTAAAGTGGTACATATTTCAACTTAAAAAATTGCCTGTAGAAATAAGGCTTAATTGTTCTGCGACTAAAGAAATGATTGAAAAATCCGATGCAGATGTTGTTGTTTTAGGATTGGGTTCAACCCCTGAGAAACTGGATTTCGGTGGGAAAAATCGTGTTTTTACGGCAGTTGATATACTTAACGATGTTGAAAAAGCAGGAGATAATATTGTTGTTGTTGGCGGCGGTCTTATTGGCTGCGAAACGGGTTTATGGTTACGGCAACAAAAAAAGAATGTCACGATAGTAGAAGCCCAGCCAGAGATACTTGGCGGTGGAAAAGATTTATGTTTTGCAAATTATGACATGCTGAAAGATCTTCTGGTATTTAATAAAATTGAAGTACTCCGAAGTTCTTCTGTAAAATCAGTTACTGATGATTCGGTTATTGTCCTGACTCCTCAGGGAGAGAAAAAAATAATTGCCGATACGGTAATGATAGCTGCAGGCTATCATTCACAACGGGAGCTCTTTGACTCAATGTCTGATTCGGGGAAAATTGTTTATAATATCGGTGATTCCCGGAAAGTACGGAACATAATGAATACTATCTGGGATGCTTATTTTCTGGCAAGAGAATTATAAATTGAGTGACTTCATTATCCAGACACCTTTGTAGAAAATAATCATGAGCACTGCCCGGATGATCTGAAACGATATTGACCTGAGAGTGTTGTTCTCATGTGGATCAATACGGGGTTTTGCTTATCTGATAATCCACATTTATTGAAACAGGCTGTCCCGGCAAAGCATGTTTAATGGAGAATATTAAAAAACCGGTCGTAACCCCGCATGAAGGTGATTAAATCTCCGAAAAATTAATGAATTAATAACTTTTTTATGGTCATAACGGAGGACTTGCGGTATTTGGAATTCTGTGCGGTTAATTCAAAAGAAATTGTTGAAAAACAGGTGGATTCTTACCGTCAGCAACATACGTATGCAGGAACTATTATTGGTATTACAGCCTTGTTCATACCGTTTTTCCTAAACAGCCTGGTTGGCACTGTTCATTTAATACACTTTATATCGGTCATTCCGATTGCTATATTTATCTGGGCCATACTTTTAATGCTGAACATTTTCAAAACTGAACCGCTCGATCAGTCGTATGATGTGGACAAATTTCATGTTTTGATCACAAAAACTTATAAAGAAATACTGCTTAGCGAAATTGAAGCGAACACATTTACCTATAATAAAAATAAGGTTATAACCGATACAGGCAATAAGAATTATGTTACGGCAGTAAGGTTGATAACTATTGCACTAATGTTTTCGATAGTATTACTTTTGAGTAAATCTGTTTTCTGAAATTGTGTAATTCCCCGTTATCGTCCGATTATTAATTCAGATCCGGGATCCGGGTTTATATCTGCCTGATATTCAAACCACATATTTCTGTTCTTTAAAGTGCCTACTATGACAGGGGCAGGTTTAGGTAGGATTCGGACAAAAAATTCTAACTTTAATGCTGCAAATGATATGAAAAGGTTTGCCAGATAAGGAGCCATATCATCCTTTTTATATGGATCACCAGTATTGTAATTGAAATTGTGAAGTAGTTAATAGTAGGAGGGAAACATGTTCCTGATCAGATCTGAAAAAGGTATTATACCTGCATTTATAGCCGCTGTTGTCGGAACAGCCTTAAGTCCGGAGGGTCTTGCTCAGCATCCAGGGCCATCAAAACCAAATATTGTAATGTTCCTGGTTGATGATATGGGATGGCAGGATACATCGGTTCCTTTTTGGTCATCCGGAACCCCGTTTAATGAACGCTACCATACACCTTCGATGGAGAGGTTGGCAAAAGGAGGAATGATGTTCACTCAGGCATATGCTTCCAGTGTATGTTCCCCTACGAGGGTGAGCCTGATTACAGGGATGAATGCTGCGCGGCACCGGGTCACAAACTGGACTCTGGAGAGGAATAAGCCTGTTGATGGCAGGAGTGAGGTTCTTTCATATCCAGGCTGGAATTTTAATGGAGCTCAACCGGTTGATACGATCCCGAATACAGCTTACGCTACAATGCTGCCGGCCATTCTTAAAGCAAACGGGTATTTTACAATCCATTGTGGAAAAGCTCACTATGGTGCTATTGGAACCCCCTCGGCCGATCCGCTTAACTGTGGTTATGATATAAATATTGCGGGTCATGCAGCCGGTGGACCAGGAAGTTATCTGGGTACGGAAAATTTTGGTAACAGCGAAAAAGGAGGTTACACTCCGCCATGGGGAGTGCCGGGGCTCGAAAAATACCATGGAGATTCCATTTTTCTTACAGAGGCTCTTACAAGGGAAGCGTTAAAGGCTCTTGACAAAGCAAGGATGACAGACAAACCATTCTATCTCTATATGTCGCATTATGCAGTTCATATCCCGTTGTACGCCGACAAAAGGTTTTTCGAAAAATACCTTGATATGGGACTGAATGAATCTGAAGCACGATATGCCTCAATGGTGGAAGGTATGGATAAAAGTCTCGGAGATATAATGGATTATCTTGATAGCAATGGCCTTGCTGATAATACGATCATCCTGTTCATGTCGGACAACGGAGGCTTCAGTCTCAGACCAAGAGCGGGAGAACTGCATACCCATAATAAACCTCTAAACAGCGGCAAGGGTTCTGCTTATGAAGGTGGAATAAGAGAGCCTATGATAGTCAGATGGCCCGGAGTGGTTAAGCCTGGTTCAAAATGCAATGATTACCTGCTGATTGAGGACTTTTTTCCTACCATACTTGAAATGGCGGGCATCAAAAAATACAAGGTAGCTCAGAAAGTAGATGGAAAAAGTTTTGTGCCGATGCTAACAGGAAAAGGTACCACTTCTACAGGCAGAGACCTTTTCTGGAATTTTCCAAATAACTGGGGTCCGACAGGACCCGGAATCGGAGCATCATGCACCATCCGGAGCGGTGATCTTAAACTGATGTATTTCTATGAAGATCAGCATTTTGAATTATACAATATTTCTGAAGATATTGGTGAGATGTTTAATATCTCAGGAGAAAATCAGGCGAAGGTACATGAAATGGCCCGACGACTTGGTATTTTCCTGAGGAACGCCGGAGCTCAGCGTCCTTCCTTTAAATCTACCGGAAAACCTGTTCCGTGGCCGGATGAGGTATTATGAATTTTTGAAAGTCCCCTGACTGACAGCAGATCCGATAACATATCGATCTCTCAACAGGCTAGTATATGCAATTTCTGGCTTCATCAGCCATAATTTTTATGTTATCGACAGGCGTACTGAAGAAATGATCGGAACAGGCGCAGATATAGCCGCCTTCATACCCGACTTTTTCAAACAGGGTTCGTACTGTTTCCCTGATTTTCTTTTCGGTACCATCCGTAAGTACATTGAACTGATCAACACCGCCGATGAGTGAGATCCTGTTACCGACTTTCGCCTTGAGTTCCCATGGTTCCTGATTGCTTCCGATGCTTACGGGAGCAAGTGTTTCAGAACAGTCTGTACCGTTAGCTATAATGTATTCCTCAATTCCAAATGTTCCGCCGCAGGTATGATAAGTAATTTTGAATCCCAATGAGTGCAGTGCATCATGCATCTTTCTGTCGTAAGGAAGACAGAATTCTTTATGAAGTTCCGGAGACAGAAGCGTGGATGATGCTGCGCCACCACCTGTTTCGATGAGGTCAAATCTGGCTCCTTTCATCGATTCTATGAACTCAAGTTTCTTGTCAAGGAGTATTTTCATAAGACTGTGTACCCAGGAAGGATCGATCATGGCTTTAATTATCAGCTCATTTATGTCCATGAGGCAGGCAGCGTGTTGCCAGCAACCGGCCTGGTCTCCCCAGACAAAGCCTCTTACAATGCCTTCATCACCGACTTCATCGTAAACCTTACCAAGAGGAGTCTTGTCGAGGAGCGGCACTGGCATATATTTTCTGATCAGATCTATATCATCATCATGCTTGATAAGATATTCTGTTATCCATGTTGTTTTGCGATTACCTGCTGTCTTATAGGTAAGACGGCCTCCGGGAGTTATGATGGTATGATGATTGATCCTGTTGTCCGGATCATTTTTGATTATTTCCACCTCATCCTTCCATTCGGGCGTTGAGAATTTCGCGAAATCCGCGTCCACTAACCAGAACTGGCCCATATCTGCAAAATACTGTATTGCAGCATCCATGCCAACCTGCCTGAAAGCTTCCAGCGGGGATATCCCGTTCATATATGTGTCAAGGTGATAACCCTGCCACTGATGCACAGTGACTGGCAGGCGGTCAGGCTTACCGCCGTTTATTGCACACATCAGTCTTTCCTTTGAGTTCACGGGAACAGATTTTTATGATTAGTAATTTTACAGTTTCACTTCAACTCTCTATTCATTGGTCCTCTATCTCAAATATAGAGATAATCCTGATAGTATGTGCACCTCAGAGTGATTAATATGTTCCCCCGTTGATTATTGAAGCCGTCATGCAGATATCACTTCCCGTCCGACCCATATACTTTCAAACTGACCGGGCCAAACAGTCCGGATCGTATATCACCACGGTACCTTGTCGGTATTGCAGTATAATGATTTGAAAGAGTATTATATACAAGCACTTCGATGTCGTTTTCACCTGCCCGGGCAAATTTTGAAATATCAAATCTATAGGGCGGGGCGGGTCTGACTCCAGCGCTCTTGCCGTTAATAATCAATTCTGCCGATGATATGAGACTTCCCAGGTCAATTACAAGATCTTTACCAATATCTTCTTTACTGATCTGAATACTCTTTCTATACCATGCTCCACCTGAATATGATCTCAGACCGTCTGTTTCGGACCAGTCCCCGAGATTTATCTTTCCGGTACCACAGTTTTCCTTTATTTTATATGGTAAAGCAGAACCTCCATAATATCCCGGCTGGTACTCAATACGTATAACAACCTGGGTTACGCCGGGTTGTGATGCTGCTGATTTTACTGTATAATCAGCAAGACCGTCAGATTCAGAGCTTCCTTTGATAATTTCTGCTTTTTTACCACCGATCCATGCATCTATTTTCCCATATGCACTGAAGGTGATGGATTGTAATCCGGGAGCCGCTTCGAATACGAAAAGACCTGAGTTAATATCTTTAACCGGAGCTGCAAAAGGCAATACACCATTATCTTTGTACCATTTCATTGATATCTGCTGCTTAGGTGGGACTGGCACATCTTTTTGCCGGAAAACGAGGTATGTCTCACAGGCTTTTTCATAAATCAACAGGAGTGAATTGGCTCCTTTTTTCAGATGGATGCTGCCTTGGGAGATATCCGATTTTGCATTATTCACCAATAGAAGCACAGGTTTGACTTTACCGCAAAGGAGATCATACTGTCCTTCCTGAGGTGCAAGAACAGAGGAGAGCAGCACATAGAAATTTCCGCCAGGTTCAGGTACTCTTACGAGCGACATATTCACATCCTCGGTAGCTCCGAGTCGGATGAAATTATCATACATCTCGCCTTTGAGTCCGTGAAATCCCTGATGTCCATAGTCTCCCTCAACCCCTTTCTGCCATGAAAAAGCATATTCTTCGGAGGGATAAAGTTTCCCTGAAATACTGAGTCCATCTTTTTTATCTCCGGATATCAGCATCTGGATTTCTTTTTCTGAAGGCATGGTTGGCAGAGGCCCTATCTTTATAAACTGGGGTCCGTATCCGCAAGAGATATTACTCCATCTCTTATTTTTTTCAAGTGCTCCGCCGGAAAATCCTTTGTCTTCGGCCAGAAATGGCTGGCTGACAGTTGCTCCGATAAGTTCATTGCCGGCCGGAAGATCGAAATCCCCCCACGTGTTGTCAAGCGATGGCTTAAGTCTGAACTCCCATTCATTACCAAGATCAGTTTCCCTGATTAATTTATTCCTAGATAATACTTCCGAAGGAGTATTCCCTTTATGATCAAAGACTATTATCTGTATATCAGTCTTTTCCAGAGGAAGCGATATTTCCGTGCCATTCTCTTTTACGGCCGCAAAGCCGGAAATAGAGCTTACTGTTGCTGTCCATGGATCCCAGAGCTGCACACTGCCTTTTGTACTGAAGAAGCATTTTGTGTCTTTCGGGAAATTATAAAGGAAATAAATATCCCTGTTGCCAATTATCCGGTGCGTGACATAAGCTCTTTCCTTTAAAGGCGATAGTACTGAAAATCCGGGTTCATACCTGCCTTTAATGACAGAAGGTATAACTGCAGAGGAATCACATTGAATCACATTTTTATTTTCTTTGAAGAGCTGGTTGACGCGCAGGTTGGTTTTCGCGTCATTCATGCCTGTAAGGTCATTAGCCACAGGTATAGCTCCAAGATTGACCACCAGTCCTCCTGCTTTTGCGAATGCTTCAAGTTTATCAAGTGAACTGATTTTAATTGCTTTCATTGAAGGTACGACAAGTACTTTGTATCTTTCTCCTGCCACAGTCAGTTCGCCGTTCTCTATTTTGCTCCGGGCTATTGACTCAAAGTCTATGAAATCAAAATCCAGTCCCCTGTTGTATAATTCTTCTCCGGCAGAAAATGCGCATTCAACAGATCTGTCACCGTCCAGTTCTGCGACGACTGGTTCTGTAGGGTATAGAATTGCTATATCGCAGTTGTGATATCCCTGTGATAGGAGAAAGGACAATCTCTGGACACAGTTCATCAGTGGGTCTATCTGGTTCCAGTATGGCATTCTGAAATGGTTATCCGGCGGAGCCCATTCCCACCAGCCTCCCATTGTGGAATAGTAGAGTCCGTGAAAGGAGAGAAGGTTGTAGCCTGCCACAAAATTGGCAAGAATGGCGTCTGTCACATCTGCCGAAGAAGTTCCCCAGCCACTGCTGTGAAATCCTTCAAGCCAAACTCTTGGCCTTTCGTAAAGATGGGAGATTGAAGAAGCCACTTTTGCTTTAATAATGTCTTTGGATAATCTTGGCTGATCTGATCCCGGTCCCTGGTTCCATCGTTGTGTCCTGAAATAATCACCGAATTCGGTCACTTCCCTTCCTCTTCCTCCATGATCACATCCGAATGTCAGACCGCGATCCTGATGCCAGCGATATACAGGTTCGAAGAAATTCTCTTCGCTGAGTGTCACAATTACATCATTGTAATCCATTCTGATCTTTGGAGCAGAAGGATCGCCATCGATAAATAATTTATCCAGCTGGGGAACAATATCATAACCTTTCCTTCTCATGAATTCGCCTGCAAAGATCGCATTCCACAGATTACCACTGAGCCTGAAATTAAGCTCGTCGGAAAAGAAAAAATCCAGCATGCCTGCACCTTTTCCCGGCAGGGCATCTTCGAACCTGCTGAAAAAGTATTTATTGTAAGCTTTCCCGCTTTCAGGGTTCATGGGGTCAAATGACGGGATTACCTTATCTTGATAGACCGCTATCACCACCCATGTATCATTGCCGAAATTGTACGATAACTTTCCATTCTTAATTTCCTTTATGAGATCCCTGCGTGTGTCAGGAATTACCGAACTGTCAGGTTTCATCCGGTAGCCTTTCAGGGTCAGGATGCCCGATGGAATGTCGATATTGCTTTTGCCTGAAATGAAATATTTTTTACTTGCGAGCAGAGATCCATTGAGAGAAGGTATGTCCTTAATAGCTTCATCCATTGCGAATCCCTGCCCAACACCTATGGTATAGTCGCTGAGGCTTACTGTCATTCCCCTTCTGGATGCCTCGCCTGCGAACCAACGAAACAGGTTCCACCATGCTTCAGAAAAGAGAGGCGGTTTACTTGGGTTTGACAGACCATATAACAGGCCGCCAAAGTCACGGTGGGAATAATTTATCTGGAGACTTGATATTCCCTTACCCTGCAATCGGTCGAGCTGCCAGGATATACGTTCCTTTGTGAGAGTATCTCCCTGCCACCAGTAGAACGGTACCTCACCATATCCCTTCGGCGGGACAGTGAAACCATTTAGTATTTCTTCATCATTTAAATAAGTCCGAACAGGTGTCTGCATAGCCTTCTGTCCTGATAAAACATTTGATAACAGCATGATGCCTGCGAGAAACAAAATTACATTTTTGAACATGAGATCAGTTTATTCAGAGTTGATAATTCAACTTTTCCCTTTCAATGGATAAGGAAAAATTGCTGTTGCAATTTATTAAATATATAAGGTGTTTCCATCAGAAGTACTCGCCAGCCGGTGGTTTTTATTATATTTGTCAGACACCCGTCACAGGTGAAAATGAGCTCAGGATATGAAAGCCCTGGTACTGGAAGAATACAAAAGACTGGTTTACAGAAATGTGGCAGATCCCGAACCAAAAGATGATGAGGTTCTTGTCAGAGTTATGGCTTGCGGGATCTGTGGTTCGGACGTGCATGGTCTGGATGGCAGTACAGGGAGACGGATTCCTCCGGTTATAATGGGACATGAAGCTTCCGGAATAATCAAAGCTGTTGGAAAAAATGTTACAGGATGGAAGGAAGGTGACAGAGTAACTTTCGATTCCACCGTTTATCCGCTAAATGACTGGTATACTCTTTCAGGGCATTATAACCTGAGTGATAACAGGGAAGTTCTTGGTGTTTCTCCGGGAAATTACAGAAGAGATGGTGCATTTGCAGAGTATGTTGTTATTCCTCAGCATATTCTCTACAGTATACCTGATAATGTTTCATTTGAGCAGGCGGCAATGACCGAAGCTGTTGCTGTTGCTGTTGCCTTGCATGCTGTTAACCTTTCGGATTTAAAGCCGGGAGACAAGTGTCTTGTGGCTGGGGCCGGAATGATTGGCATCAGCCTGATCAAGCTGCTTCGGATCTCAGGTGCCTCAAAGATTATTGCAGTCGATCTGGATCGTGAAAGACTGAAACTGGCGGCAGATTCAGGGGCAGACATTACTCTTCTTTCTTCTGATGTGGATTTTGCAGGCAAGGTCAGTGAGATCACAGGGATGAGAGGCGCTGATATTTGTTTTGAGGCTGTGGGGATAAGCGACACTGTAAGGCTTGCAGTTAACTCAGTAAGAAAAGGCGGCAGGGTGGTTCTCGTTGGAAATATATCGGGGAATGTTGAATTCCCGTTACAGACAGTAGTGACTAAGGAGATAAGGGTTCAGGGAAGCTGTGCTATAAGGGGTGAGTATGAACAGGTTCTTGAAATGCTCTCCTCGGGAAGGATAAGTGTGGATGATCAGATTTCGGTAGTTGCACCACTTTCAGAAGGAGCCGTCTGGTTTAACAGATTATATAATAAGGAAGGCGGATTGAGCAAGGTTATACTGAAACCCTAGCTGATGACAGGAACCCTGGAAAATTTCAGAATAGCAATAGCCGGATGCGGTAAGGTTGCTCATTTGCATGCAAAGGCGATCAAAAATATCCCGGGTGCCGTTCTGGCAGCTGTATGGAGCCGGAGCGCGGAAAGCGCAGAACGGTTGGCCGGTCAATATCATGCAAAACCATACAGGGAAATTTCAACCATGGTCTTAAATGAAAAGATAGATATGGTAATAGTGTGCACACCACATCCTTTTCATTTGCAACCGGCGATGGAAGCTGCTGAAGCAGGAGCGGATGTCCTGGTTGAAAAACCTCTTGCCGTTACTCTGGGTGACTGTGATAATATCATTGCCTCCTGCAGCAGGAACAAGGTGAGGCTTGGAGTTATAAGCCAGAGGAGATGGTATGAACCGGTAAGGAGAGTCAAGGATGCAATTGTTAAAGGGAAGATAGGTAAACCGGTGCTGGCCACTGTTAATATGCTTGGCTGGAGAGATAGAGCCTATTATGATTCTGATGCATGGAGAGGAACGTGGAAGGACGAAGGCGGAGGTGTGCTTGTCAACCAGGCACCTCATCAGCTGGATATCCTATTATGGTATATGGGCGAGATAGAAGAGGTCTACGGGATATGGAGAAATCTTAATCATCCGTATATTGAAGTTGAAGACACAGCTCTTGCTGTCATCAGGTTTAAAAGCGGAGCCATAGGGAATATTGTTGTAAGTAATTCCCAGAAACCCGGGATTTTTGGGAAGGTCCATGTGCATGGTGAAAATGGCGCCTCTGCCGGTGTTCAGACTGACGGTGGGGCGATGTTCATTGCAGGAATGAGCGGGATAGCCGAGCCTCCTGTCAACGATCTGTGGACCATCCCTGGTGAAGAACACCTGTTGAAGGAGTGGATAAAACATGACACGGAAATCTTCAACAGCTGCGATCCTGCAGTTAAATATATGCAACTCCAGATCGAAGATTACATAGCTGCTGTGAAAGAAGACAGAGAGCCTGCGGTAACAGGTGCTGACGGCCGCAGAACTGTCGAACTCTTCACAGCTATTTACCGTTCCTCAAGGGATAACAGTCCGGTCATGTTCCCACTACTTCCCGAACAAGGCTACGATGGAAGGATCTGATTACATTGAAATATTACTGTATGCTGAAATAAACATAAAACCATAAGCCATGCCTCTGCTCGTAGTCATTCTTGGAATAGGCTTTTTTCTGCTGCTTATACTGGCGTTCAAAATGAATCCGTTCATTTCTTTCATTATTGTTTCCTTATCTGTAGCCATGGCTTCCGGAATGCCTGTCTCCAAAGCGGTAGAATCGATACAGAAGGGAATAGGCAGCACGATGGGAATTATTGTACCGGTACTGGGTTTTGGAGCCATGCTTGGCAAACTTGTTTCCGAAAGCGGTGCGGCACAAAGCATCACGGCTAAAATCATCGGGAAAATGGGAAAAAAGCATATCCAGACCTCCCTTATGCTCGCCGGGTTTGTAATTGGAATAGCGCTCTTTTATGAGATAGGTTTTTTCATCATGATCCCGCTTGTCTTCACCATAGCATATACTACCGAATTGCCGCTCCTTTATGTCGGCCTGCCTATGCTGGCTTCGTTGTCGGTTACACATGGTTTTCTTCCACCACATCCGGCACCGACTGCTCTGACCGCTATTTTCGGTGCAGATCTTGGAAAGACACTGCTCTATGGATTAGCCATTGCCATTCCAACTATTTTTGTTTCCGGTCCTTTGCTGGCAAATTTTCTAAGCAAGGTAAATGCCAGGCCTCTGGCAGGTTTTGTGAACAGAAAGACTATTCCGCGGGAGGATCTGCCACCTTTCTCAACAAGTGTTCTTTCGGCGCTTCTGCCTGTAATACTGATCACTTCGGCTACCATCTCGGGATTATTGTTTGATAAAGGCAATATTGTCAGAACCTTCTTCGGTTCACTGGGTAATCCTTTGGTTGCAATGCTGCTCTCCGTTCTTTCTGCTGTCTATTTTCTGGGCTTAAGAAGGGGCAGATCTATGGGCGATGTGATGAAAACAGTATCGGATTCGGTGCTGGATGTTGCCATGATTATGCTGCTCATATCAGGAGCCGGCTCATTGAAGCAGGTTCTTGTGGATGGGGGAGTAAGCAGTTATATAGGAGGATTACTTGGTAATTCCGGTTTATCTCCTCTCTTCCTTGGTTGGCTTATTGCTGCTATTCTCAGGATTTGCATCGGATCGGCAACGGTTTCCGGACTGACAGCTGCAGGGATTGTACTCCCTCTTGTTACAGGATTGAATGTAAACAGAGAACTGATGGTTCTTGCAATTGGCTCCGGAAGCCTGATGTGCAGCCATGTCAACGATTCGGGTTTCTGGCTTTTTAAGGAGTATTTCAGCCTGAGCGTCAAAGATACTCTCAAAACATGGACTATAATGGAGACATCGATCGGACTGACAGGATTGGGAGGTGTAATGGCATTAAGTATGTTTCTGTGAAATCTGAATTCTTTAATATAATACGAACAGTTATAACTTTTTGAAATATGAAAATTAAATTTATTGGCGCTGCAAGGGAAGTAACCGGTAGCAAGCATTTGATCACAACCAACAGTGGCAAACGTATTCTTCTTGACTGCGGGATGTTCCAGGGAAAAGGTCTTGAAACCGACAGCATGAACCGCGAGCTGATGTTTGATCCGTCTGTGATTGATCATATAATTCTTACCCATGCACATATCGATCATGCAGGACTGATCCCATATATGTACAAACTCGGATTCAGGGGATCGGTTATCTGCTCGAATGCCACAAGGGATCTGTGTTCGATAATGTTGGCAGATTCGGCATACATACAGGAGCATGATACCATCACTTTCAACAAGAAAAGAGCAAAAAAGGGATTGCCATTAGTAACCCCGATCTATACTCAGGAGGATGCAAAAGCATGTATGAACCTTTTTATTGGTGTCCCGAACAAAATGAAATTCCGGATTGATGACAACGTGAAGGTCAGATTCACCAGTACTGGTCATATGCTTGGAAGCGGTGTGGCAAATATTGAAATCAATGAGGATGGGAAATGGAAGAAGATAGCCTATACTGGAGATATCGGCAGACCGGCCGATCCGGTACTTGCTCCGCCGGTGCCATTTCCTCAGGCCGACTATCTCATTACCGAATCAACATACGGCGACCGTTTACACCAACCGGTAGAGGACGCAGAAGAGGAACTGCTTAAGGTTGTAATCGATACATGCGTAAATAAAGGAGGTAAACTTATCATTCCCGCATTCAGCGTTGGCCGTACCCAGGAGATAGTATTTGCGCTGAACAATTACTATAACGCCCGTAGACTCCCAGGCATAGATATTTTTGTTGACAGTCCGCTTGCTGTAAATGCTACAACAGTTTTCAGGATGCATCCGGAATGTTTTAATGATAGTTTCGCAAAAGTTCTGGAGAAGGATCCGGATCCGTTTGGCTTCGAGAACCTGTTCTATATCACCAGACAGGAGGATTCGAAGAGGCTGAATGACCACAAAAAGCCTTGCGTGATCATTTCTGCATCGGGCATGATGGAAGCCGGACGTGTCAAGCACCACCTGGCGAATAATATCACAGACCCGAAGAATACGATACTTATAGTGGGCTATTGTGCACCTACAACCCTTGGAGCAAGGATCATTAACGGAGCCAAGGAAGTTTCAATACATGGAACAGTTTATAAAGTGAATGCCGAGGTTAAGAAGATCGAATCATACAGTGGTCATGGAGATTACAGGGAGATGATCGGATTCCTTGGTTGCCAGGACAAAAGAAAACTTCAGAAAACATTTATAGTCCATGGTGAATATGAGACTCAGAAGAAATATGTTGAGTCGCTTAAGGCTGAAGGATTCGGGGATATCTTCATACCGGCAAGAGGGGAGGAGTTTGAACTTTGATGTGCTGTTTAACAGTTTTCAAAATTGCTTAATACTATTATTTTTGCACCGTTTTTATAATGAGTAAAGTTTCAATAATAAAGTATGGGTAGAGCATTTGAATATAGACGGGCCACGAAAGAGAAGCGCTGGGACAAGATGTCCAAGCTGTTTCCCCGGCTTGCAAAAACTATAACCATTGCAGCCAAGGAAGGAGGAGCTGATCCTGATCTTAATGCCAAGCTGAGAACGGCCATTTTGAACGCCAAGGCTCAGAATATGCCAAAGGACAATATTGAGGCAGCAATAAAAAGGGCTTCGGGCAAGGAATCAGCAAATTTCGAAGAGATATGCTATGAAGGCAAGGGACCTCACGGTGTACTTGTCTTTGTTGAATGTGCCACCGATAACAATACCCGTACCGTGGCAAATATCAAGTCATACTTCGGAAAGGCAGGAGGTACACTGGTTCCGACCGGATCTCTCGAATTCATGTTCTCAAGAAAGGCTGTTTTTGAATTTGACCTTCCTGAAAACATCACCCAGGAGGAAATTGAACTCGAACTTATTGAAGCAGGTCTGGAAGAAATTGAGAATGTGGATGGCAGGATCTATGTTCACGGAGATTATACAAACTTCGGCACACTGTCGTCTGTTCTGGAAGGAATGAATATAGATATCGATAAAGCAACCCTTAAACGCCTTCCTCTGAACCAGATGGAGTTTACTGAGGAGCAGCTTACCGATATTGAAAAACTGATAGACAGGATAGAGGATGACGATGATGTTCAGGCGGTATATACAAATATTGCCTGACATCTTGAGATTATCCGTTCAATGGACATAGTTTCTCATCTCTTTTCTTGTCTTTTTCCATAGCGGGAACAATTCTCCGAGCAACTGGTAGAATTCCTTGCCATGGTTATGGTGCTTAAGGTGACACAATTCATGGGTTATCACGTATTCTATAAAGAGGTCGGGAAGCTTGATAAGCTCAGTGCTAAGGGTTATGATTCCTTTTTTCGAGCAGCTTCCCCACCTGCTTTTCATTGAACGGATAACCAACCCGGCAGGTCTGAACGACTGTTGTTCATGTTTCTTGAGCGCCGAATTGACCATTTCAGGAAAAAGTCTGGCTGCCTCGCTTTTGTAAATAGTGTACAATAATCTTTTTATCTGGTGATTATCATTCGTGTCGGTAACTCCGATCTCGATGAATTCCCCGTTGATCCTGACAAAATGCTTCTGTGCCCTTGTCACTATCAGCTCATATTCCTGTCCCCTGAAAAATTGTATGCCTCCGGTTACAAGAGCTCCATTGAGCTTTTTCTGATCGCCGTTCCTGTAATTATCCCTATGCCTGATTATCCAGGCTGCTTTATCCCCGACAATCCTGTATATTGTCTTCAGTGAAGCCCTGTAAGGCGCCCTCACTATCACAGAAGTATCAGGTAAAACACTTATACCCAGAGTTTTGCGTCCGGAATAAATGATCCTGAATTCTATGTTTTCCAGTTTGTAGGTCTGCTCCGGCTTATGCATCAGTCAGAGTTGTTAATTCGCCTCTGAGAAAGAATGAAAGGTATACTTTCTTGACTCGAGGTAGGTCAGAACCGAATCAAGTCTTAAATAAAACTTATCGGTTCTCCTTGGATCAGTACCTGGATGAATCAGCAGGATAAATCCATTCATACCCCTGGCTTTTTCAAAAGAGACCAGATTATGCATAAGCGAATCACTGCTGTAATAAGGTTTCCCTTTATCAGGAAAGGTCCAGTCCTGGCTTGTAACAGTCCCGGGTGACAGGTTGACAAGCTTAAGTCCCAGACTCTTTGTCCAGTAAGCAATGCTGTCATTGTACCATTCATATGGAGGAAGGAAAATAAGAGCCTTGTATTTAGGGATACCGAGCCTGTCCAGTTCAGCGTAATTCTGCTTTAGATCTGAAATAAACTGTCCGCGGCTTACCAGGAGCGAATCCCTTTTTTCCCAGGAGCAGTAGAGCAAATGTTTGTCTGAATGTGGTCCTATATAATGCCCCCGGTCCCCGATTTTTGTTATGAGATCCTTGTTTGCAGGTTTTCTGCAGAAATCGCCAGTGAAAAAGAAAGAGGCTTTGATGCCGTGTTTATCAAGTGTTTTTATGATATGATCAAATCCATCGGTAAACTCATGGGCGGTAAAACACAGATATATATTTCCGGCGGTTGTATCCACGCGTACGATTGCTCCATGCTGAACCTTAAAGTGAGTATTTGAGAGTATTCCATGGGATCTGTTCTGCATTGCAGACAGGTAATAGACCAGGCAGGCGGTCCCGTCCATGGTACATTCGTTGCTGGTATAATCCGTTATGTCGTCATGATAATTTGCAATGGCAGGCTGGACATCGGCGTAGATGTCCTTATTTGTCATGGTAATATACTTGCTGTGGGATCTGAAGATAGTTGCGTAAACCGGTCCGTCAACCAGACCTCCCGGGACCTGACCTCCGGCTGCCACGTACGAGGAGTGGGTGTATTTGGGATAATCTCCGTTTTCAGGCAGACCGACGATCATGCTTGTACCCCATGGATTGCATCCGAACAGCCAGTCCCGGTGCCCTGCCTCCAGCTCAGAATAGATCGTGTCACCTGTAATTTCCCGGTACAGGTTAGCCTGGGTCATTACGGCAGCTACGAGGTTGTTCGAGCACCAGATAAAAGGGACTCCTATTAGAAATGGGTTTTTAACCGCCTTGTTCATGGTCAGATCTAGACCCTTTTTCATATAGTCTGCAAATTCAGTTCCATTATCAGAGAGCTGATTTCTGGCCACACCAGGGTGGCCCATATTCACAAACGGATAATACTGGTAATGTCGTGCGGTATCCCTGCCCATCCATGGTGTTGTAATCTCCTGCCTCCCGAATTCTTCGGCCCGGGAAAGGTATTCAGGTTTTTTTGTCAGATTATACAGTTCAACAGCAGCCAGTTCCATGTCGTCCACCCAGTTGTCCTCTTCGTAGAAATATGGTGCTTTCCCGGGAGCCGTCTGGCATGCTCCGGGATGTTTAAGTCCATATTCGAATGCCTCTTCAGCCTTTTTTTCAAGTTTCTTTGAAAAATCCGGATCTACACTCCGGTAAACCTTGGCGCCAATAGCGAAAGCCGAAGAAAACTTTCCTGCAGTGGATGCTATTCCCGTTGCCCTGTTGGTATATTTGAAAAGCCCCTGTACATTGCCTGTGCAGCGATAGACAGGACGTTCTTTGCCTTTTCCGTAATCAGCAGTATCACGATCGGGCATTCTGAATCCGATGTGATCCCTGTCATCAGCAATCTGATTATACATTCTCTCAGGGCCTGGATTCATTTTAAGAAGCCAGTCAAGTCCCCAGCGGCTCTCATTCAGGATATCTGGTATCCCGTCTGATCCGGGAAGTCCGTTAGCCAGGAAATGATCGCTGAAGGATGCCGGGTTTTCAGCATATGAGAAAAGCATCTGATAGGTGGCATTTGCCGAGGTGGCAACATACTGGAGATAATCGGCTGCATCATGCCATCCGCCCCTTGCATCGATATGTGCCGAATCGCCCTTCCCATAGATCTCATATCCGTCGGCCGTATGACACGAGTCTTTTAAATATGGATTGAAACCACATCTTTGCTGTCTCATATAATTAAGCAGGAAATCTGCAGTCTGATCGTAAACATCGTCCCCAACCCGGAACTCCGGTGAAACAGTATTCCCTGCCTTAATCCTGTAAGTTCCCGGTTTTGTCAGGCCTGTAAACTTCAGACGGTAACATGTGATAAAAGGATCCATAGGGACAGACTTTTCATGTATCACTGAAGTTATGATGCTTTTCCCTGAAGCAGCATCTATAATTGAGAATGACCCTAAAGTCAGGTTCTTCTTACTGATATATACTGCTGCTTTTATATCATTGGTCCTGTAACCAAGTTGATTGATCCTGATCCATCCGTCAGGTTTATCTGAACAGGAAAAAGCCAGAACCAGTGTCAGGGCAAATAGGGGTAAATAGAAATTCTTCATACTCAGCCGCACTTACTGTTATGATGCAATATAATAATTAAAAGGAATATTAATATGATTGCTATCCCCTTTTAAGGATAATCAGGGTAATTTCCGGAGGCATCCATACCCTGAATGGTATGCCAAGTACTCCCAGTCCGCGGTTAACATAGTGCAGCTGTTTACCTTCCCGGTAAAGACCGTTCCAGTGCGGATAATACCTGACTGCCGGGCTCCAACGGAAATTTTTGGTGTAAATACCTACCTGCATCCCATGAGTATGTCCGGAAAGCGTCAGGTCAATATCAGTTTTTCCTGCCACTTCACTGATCCATTGATTGGGATCGTGACTTAGGAGTATTTTAAGATCGCATGGACCTAGACCTGACATCGCCTTATTCAGATTGCCGTATTTGAAAACAGGGAATATACCAATTGTATTTATTCCTATCAGTCCCAACCTGGCATCACCGATCTTTACAATGGTGTTTGTGTCTCTCAGTACGGTATAGCCTGATTCCTGTGCTTTTTTTGCCACGAGTAGAACGTTGTCGCGTTTGTCAGCCTCGGTGAACCATGGGTGATAAACCCCGAAATCATGGTTGCCGAGTATGGCATAATTCCCGTACCTGCCTCTGGCTTTAATCAGTATAGTATCATTTGAATCATATTCCCTCCAGCCATAACTGACAAAATCACCGGTATTGACCAGCAGATCCGGTTTCAATGCATTTATTTTGTCCATCGCATTCGCGAGCGCCTTTTTATGACTATAGAAAGATGCAAGATGAAGGTCCGAGATCTGAACGATACGGAAACCGTCAAGGTCTTTATGTAACCCGTCAATTTTTATTTCTAATGTTTCAACCTTGAAATTAAATCTTCCGTATAATGAGCTAATAATTAGCACAATGAAGATCATCGATGCAATTATGAAGCCTGAATTGGTAAGCCATCTGATATGGCCCCCGCGTTTTATTCTTATCAGTTTCCCGCAAAAATGAAGAATTATCAGCAGGACTTTTGGAACGATCAAAGCGCAGACGGTACCTGCCATGCTCATCAGCATCCTGACATGTTCAGGATTGTCATAGAAGCCTTTGTAACTTTTTATCTGAACAAGCAGCGTCCAGAACCAAATGCTCAGAATAATGTTGATAATGACAGCGGGATAATATATCACCCGGGGTCTTTTCCCGAGGCTATCTCTCAGGACCAGCGCCATCAGTATCTCAATAACTATTAAGGAAAGGTATAGCAACATTCTTCAATTATTCAGTGGCAAAGGTACTTATTTATTGAAATGGTTTGTATTATTGTGTAGTTTGGCATCAGGTTTTGATTAATCATGTATGTAACTTTTTATGATCCTTCCTATCAGCCCGGGCAGCCGTTGATTTATTCTATCATCGCAGCCCGTTTCATGGATAAATGGATCTTTGTGAGGCATAATGGGCAGACGGGCTGGGAAATTGCAGGCGGTCATATCGAAGAAGGGGAAAGCCCATACTGTGCTGCCGCGAGGGAACTTACGGAGGAGACCGGTGCTGAACGGTTCAGCCTCGAATGTGTAGCAACATATTCCGTGGCTTCAGATGAATATCTTGGTTACGGCAGGCTTTTCCTTGCTGTCATTTCAGCCCTTGGCGACATCAGGGATAAAGCTGAGATTGCTGAAATAATGTTCTCAGATATTCTTCCTTCAGATCTGACATATCCTGATCTGCATCCTGTATTTCTGCAAAAATGCACCGATTATTTGAATGCCCCCAATACAACTTAGAAGCTATATCCCAGTGAGAAGTATGGAGTAAGTGCATCGCCCATATTTGATGAACTGAATACTATTTTAACAGGTCCTACCACACTGTCATACGAAACAGAGATGCCTCCTCCAAGCATGTATTTACCGGAAGTTCCCACTGAGTAGCGGCTATTGTAATATCCTGCATCTGCAATCAGTGATGTATAGACCTTTTTCCAGAGTCTTAATCGCAGGTCGAGGCCGGCATACGCAACATTGTCAGCGCTGATCTGCATACGTCTGAGACCTGTAAAAGCAAAATAATTACCGAAATAATTCGTTTCCTGGAACCCCCCTATATAAGCCCTGTAAAAGACAGGAGCCGCTGACCCGAAACAGATCTGACTGTTGAGTGACGGGAGAAGCACTATTCGGTCGGTAAACTTAGCTGCTGCTTTGATATGAAGTCCGAACAGGGTGAAAGGGTCGCCATTTTTGTTTTGCAACCCGTTCTCAGTAATGGTTTTCAGTATGCCGTTCATGGACCACCCCGTGGTAGGAAAGTAGGGATTATCAAACCGATCGAGTGTTCCCCTGAGAAAATAGTTAATAAATGCATGGTCCTTTATCACAGAACTGTCGACCACGCCAAGCACTGTTCCAAAATGGAAAAATTCCACAGACGCACCCAAAGATATGCGCAGGAAATCAGACACAACAGCCTGTGTTCCCGCCTGAACGTTAGTCATCTGTACATTCACTTCTGAAGTCTTGCTGTCATCTGTATATCCAGATACTTTGTCAGCTATAAATGAGATCTGCGAAAAGAATCCAGGTTTTGGTCCACGGTCGAGCGAGTATTTGGCAGCAAATATTGGTGAAGTTGAAAGCTTCGCATCGAGCGACAAATTGGATCCGTTGATCCGGTTACTGAACAAGGTCATGTTTATAAGCGCCGCCGCTTTAAGATCGGTATTATAATTAATTCCAACATTAAGTTTATTGGTGGAACTCTCCTTGGCCATAACGGTAACAATTTTTTCGTCACCTTCCGATATCTTATAGTCTACATACTGGTAATTTCCGGTCGCGTAAATTTTAGCGATCCCTTCCCTTATGTCATGAAGAGTGGTTCTTTCATCGCCGCCTATACCGGTTTTCCCGAGCATCGAAAGGATATTGCTTTTTGCAGTTCCTTCTACATCTATCCGTTTTATTGTAATGGGGGTATTTGGATCAGGTACTGCTCTTGAAAGTGGTTTTACAGGTTCAATTCCAAGCGAATCCCTCAGGCGGATCAGAGCTGGCAAAACTTTTCTGGCAGCATCCTCTCCTCGTTGCATGAGTTCCCTGGCAGCTTCAGTTTTGAAGCTTGATGCGGAAAAACCGCTAATATCAGGACGTATCAGGATATCTACATTTTTGCTGTTCCGCTTGCTTCTCTCAAACCCCATGAGCAATGTAAGCTGGGAAATCATATCAGGAAGGGTCTGGATCTTTTCCTTGGTCATGAGGTCATCCCCAATATCTATTCCGATAATGATATCGGCACCCATTTCACGGCACCTGTCTACCGGGAAGTTATTTATTATTCCTCCGTCCACAAGCATCCTGTAGTCGATCTCACAGGCGGCAAAAACTGCTGGAACCGACATGCTGGCTCTCATGGCTTTTGGAAGGTAACCCCTGTCGAGGATAACCTCCTGCCCTGTAGAAATATCAGCTGCAATACATTTAAAAGGTATTGGCAACTGGGAAAAATCGGAATGGTCATGATATCCATAAGAGAGGTAGGTGAAAAGTTCCATGACCTTCTGGCCTGTCAGCACACCTTCAGGGATAGATACCTTGTTGGCTTTTACCGGCAATGATATAAGGTAACGCGATTGTTCTTCCCGTGTAATTGCCGGAATAAATGCTCTCTTAGGTTCATTGTTCAGCAATGTTTCCCAGTTCTGACGACCAATGATGGTTTCGAGGGTGGACGCATTGTATCCCATAGCATATAATCCCCCTACGATGCTGCCTATACTGGTTCCGGTGATATAACTTATGGGTATACCTGCTTCCTCTATAACCTTCAGCGCGCCCACATGGGCAAATCCCTTTGCTCCACCTCCGGAAAGCACAAGTCCGATCTTATAATGCCTTATCGAATCCTGAGCGATCAGGTTGAAAAATGGACTCAGGGCAAGAATAAATATAAGTATTGTCTTCAAATCAGGTAATTTTGAAAATTAGTATGCCGGTTAACATTAAATGTATTCAAGAGTAACTTTTTTAAGCCATTTTTCTTCAAGCAGTCTTGAAATTCTTTTTACAACTGTCCTCCGGATCTCCAGATCCACCGGAAGATTCGGATCCTGGTGGGCTATATTTATCCTTGTTCCTATAATGAAGTGTATCTCATCACTTTCCATTATCAGTCTAACAATCTTGTCAGCAGGTCCTTTCCCAAGCTTTACACTGTTGTTGTAGGTTTTAAGCAATTCGTTGACTTTCTGAAGAGTAAGGATACCTTCTGTGACCAGATCAATGCCTTCAAGAAAACTTTCCGGTGGTAGTTCAGGATCTTCAAAGATAAGCTCATCGATGATAGTCCTGTTCAGCTCCCTGGCTAATATGTCGGCCGTTGTCCCACCACAGAGAATAACCTTTCCATCGTAACCTTCAACCTTCGTAGCCAGGTCCTTGTCTTTTTCTTTCTCATACGGAGGTCCGGTGCAGATCAATAGTTTACGTGGCTCCCTGAAATAAATTATTGCACAGCTGATATCGTCACGTGCTTTGTATGAATCGTTTTTATGAGCCATTGTCACAATTTTCCCCGCCAGCACAGCTGCTGAAATTGACGATTCGCTGGTAACTAGTGTAGATGCATAGGATGAGATATTTTCCCGTTCCCAGCCGAAGGGGAAAGCCTCACTACCCATTCCGCTCTGGGAGACACCATCGGAACAGAAAATTATCCTGTCTTCTTTCTCAGGCTGGAAAGTACAGGTTTTGAGAACCTTGCCGGAATTTTTGCCTTTATCGAGCACTACCTTTTTCCATTCCGGTTCGAAGATATGATTGCCTCTGAGCACGACAGTGGAAGGATTGTCATATTCCAGGATATTCACTTTCCCGCTGCTTTCAATATCGATGATAGTGAAGGTTGAATAGCTTATTTTCCTTTCACTGCAAACTGGAAGGGTGTTCATTATTATTTCTGCTATCCTGGCAACTTCTTTATGTTCTCTGGTGAAATTGATTGCCATTGTAGCTGTGAGAGATGCAAGAATATTGGCTTTAACTCCGTGTCCCATTCCATCGGAAAGAACAGCAATAACACGGTCCTCTTCCTTGATGTACCTGTACAGGAAGACATCCCCGCAGATCCTTTCCCCGTCGTGATTCCTCTGCTGACTGTTGACCTCAATAAAAAAATCCCTGTTCACGACCTTGTCATTTGAGATTATTCTTCAGAGCAACTTTTTTGGATTTGTAGGATTCGATGATCGAGTTAAGCATCTGTTCAGTCTCTGATGCTCCTTCTCCGAGAAGGAATCCGATTTTCTGTACCATTTCCAGGTTCTTGTCGATAACCTCACTTACCCTGTAGATAACCTCTTCTCCCTGTACTTCAGGTGAATAAAGATCTCTGATTATTGCTCCGCACATCTTATTCTTTTTTATAGGGAAGATAGAGATGTTCAGCATTTTATCCTCAAAATGGACATCTTTGCTCACGACGGCCTCATCCTCTTTCAGAACAAAGCTGAACATGTTATATACATTAAATGGGATCAGTGTTTTTATATCGGCGCCGGCAAGACCGGGAATGACTTCTGAAATGGCTTTTGCATCTTCCCCGATTATGTTTATAAAACTCTGGTTTGAATGCAGAATTTTCAGGTTAATATCAACGATTACCACGCCTGTAGGCAGTTTCTCCAGCATATTATTCATCATATCGGAGGTGTTCTGCGCTATTTCCTTTTCACGTCTTGCGAGTTCTTCCGATTCCTTGAGGGCTTTCTTTGTGTCGGCGAGTTTCCTGTTGGTCTGTCTGAGCGTTTCAATATATTCCTGTTTGTTTCTGAGATTGAAAGTGTGACACATCTCAGGAATTGCCAGTCCTTTTGCAACGGTTGATGCAAATTCATGACACGACATGTATCCGCATGCTCCGCAGTTAATCTCTTCATCCGGATTCTCCTTGCCAACGATCTTTAAAACCTCATTTATTGCTTCAGGCGGAGGCTCGGGTATTCTCTGGTCGTTTGGAGTGAAGATTCTTGAGAAATCGAGACTGGACCACCGGTCCATGTCCCTGTGCCATTGTTCCGTATCAAGGGCGCTCACCCTTTTTTCGGTATATTTTCTCACAAGCGCCCTTCTCCTGAAACGCTCATTATGATGTTCCATAGCTGGTCCAAGAAGGCAGCCATGGCAGAAGAAGAGGTTAAAGTGATGTTTGATGGCATCAATATATTTGTCGAAGTCGTTTACCGCTTCAAGAATATCCTCTTTTCCCGATGCAGTAATGACACTGCTGGAAACCATATCGCGCTTTATTCCCCCTGCCTGAATCAGTCCCGCAGGAAGAGGATAAAGAGCCCCCCAGTAACCGAAAGGCGGATCAAAGTCCGACATCTTGACAAGCCTTTCCTGTATCTTCATCTCATCGAACAACTGCCGGAGCTCTATAAATGTCAGAACCTCATCAACCAGCTTGCCATTCTCATAACCAAGCGCTTCATCCTTTGCATCCAGGCAGGGTCCGATCTGGACTGTAGCGACATCTTTTCCGTATAACTCTTTAACAACCATTGCTGTGGCTATCATAGGAGAAACAAGAGGAGCAAGGTTAGGGACAAGCTCCGGGTGAAACTTTTCAACCAGTTTGACCATCGCCGGGCAGTTTGCAGTTATATAATATTTACCCTCTGCCATTGAAAACAAATTGGCATATTGGGCAGCTATCAGATCAACTCCAAAGGAAACTTCATGAACATAGTCGAAGCCCAGGGAACGGATCATGGCTACAAACTTCCTGTAATCGGTAATGTCATCGAACTCGGAAGCAATGCTTGGCTCAATAAGGGCAACTGTCTTCCTGTCTGATGCAAGCAGCTTTTTAACCTCATCCCTGGAATCGCGGAATTCAATGGCTTTAGGGGTACATGAAACAAAACATAGCCCGCATCCGATACATCTTTCCGGCAAAATAAAAGGATGGGACTTGTTAGGCTTCACCTCGATGGCATTCACCGGACATACCCTGACACAGGAATATGAATTCCTGCATTTGTCATCATTTATATAAAGTACCGGTTTCTTTTCTGTCATACAATCTGTATCGGTTTAAAATAATCCGGCAAACTCTTTCTCAAGGATCTTTTCTATTTTAGAGATCGTAACACCCTCGGTGATAGTACCGTTAATATTAAGGTTTGGCCCATTACTGCAGCGTCCCATGCATCTTGCACCTTTGAAAACCACTTTATCGTCAAGATGATTTTTCTTAAGGTACTCCTTGATGAACAATACCACATCCTTGTTCCCTCTTGAGAAACAGGAGCTTCCCAGACATATCTGCATTTCAATTCTTTGAGCCATTACCTTATGTTCAGAAATAAACACGTTTGTCAAAAGTAATAAATTTTTCATGTGCCGAAACACATAATTATCAGCAAGAAAACTATGAATCTGAGGCTAAAACTTTCAATCTATCATAAGTATAGGTGAAGATTTTTTCTTTCTATCCTTTTTTTATTTGCTAAGTATCAATAAAACATGTATATATGCTTATCAAAGGACTGATAGTTAGTAGTGCTGGGATGTTGTGAAAATATTCACAATGTTCGGGCAATAACAGTAAAAAAGTTTATATTTGTATTGGTTAATGGATTAAAGACAATCTTCATGGGTGCTGATCTTGACACGATTCTGAAGAAATACAAGAGCGGGAAGAGAGAGGATCTCATTCCGCTGCTCCAGGAGATACAGGATGAACTCGGATATCTGTCTGAGGCGGCTATTGTAAGTGTCGGCAATTATCTCGGATTGAGCACCACCAAGATTTACGGGCTCGCAACATTCTACGACAGGTTTCATTTCGTCCCTGCCGGAAAGATCCACATCAGGATATGTAATGGCACTTCCTGTTTCCTGAACGGGTCAAAACTGATAATAGATAAGATGGCTGAAGAATCCGGGCTTCAACCCGGACAGACCTCAAGAGACGGTAATTTAAGCTATGAGATAGTCTCCTGTATGGGAGGTTGCCATAACGGACCTGTAATAAATGTTAACGGAGAATACTATACCTATATCAGGGCAGAACAGTTACCGGAACTGCTCCGGAAACTTAAATATGTCATTGAAAACGACTGATGACTAATAAAGAAGATCTGAAGGAATTTCTGATTGACCGGGTCCTTCTGTTCGGATCCGATACCTTGTCTTCCGATACTGAGAAGACACTGCAGGAGATACGCCGTGAAAAACCGGATAACCCTGTTGTATATGTATCATCGGGAACAAGCAGTGTAATTGCAGGATCCGAAAAGACTTTCACGGCGATCAGGTCTTACATCGGAGAGAACAGGCAGAAGGCCTTGCTCATAAAAGTTGGATGCACCGGGCCCGCAAATTTTGAGCCGCTTGTTTGTGTTCATCTTCCTGGAAAAAACAAATTGTTCTTCAGGAATATTACTGAGGAAAAAGTTGAACCTCTTCTGAACGGGGTATTTCACAATGATATTATTGCAGATGATCTTGTAGGTCAGATGGGTTCTCATGGTTTCGAGTACTGGCAGGGAATTCCTTTCATGGATGATCTGCCTTTTTTCGCGAAACAGAAGCGCGTTGTTCTTGGAAACTGTGGTTGCTACGATCCTGAAAGTATTGAGGAATATATTGCGAGGGGTGGTTACCGTGCCTATGTAAAGGCGATCAGAAACTATACCTACGAAGAGGTTTGTGAGATCGTTGAACGCAGCGGTCTGAGGGGGCGCAGCGGAGGTGGATATCTGACCGGTCTGAAATGGAAGCATGCACTGAACACCAGTTCCAGCGCCAGGTATCTGATATGTAACGCCAAAGAGAGTGATCCGGGTGCATTTACCGACCGTACCATGCTGGAAAGTGATCCTCATCGTCTCATTGAAGGCATTGGTATTGCTGCATACGCTATTGGTTCTTCAAATGCACTGGTGTTTATAAGATCGGGCTCCGATCATGCAAGGATGAAACTCCAGAGGGCAATCGATGCCGCCAGGGAATTCGGGATACTGGGTTCCAATATCTTTTCAAGCGGCTACAGCCTCGACATAGTAATTAAAAAGAACCCGGAGCCTTCGTTTGCGGTGAAGAGACAGCTCTCATCAATACTCTTGAAGGGAAGCGTGGCATGCCTCAGCTTAAGCCTCCATATCCCACTACGTCAGGCCTGTTTGGAAAGCCGACAGTTATAAATAATGTTGAGACACTTATGAATGTTCCTCTCATTATGCAGAATGGTCCGGAATGGTTCAGAACTCTGGGTACACCCGAGAGTCCTGGAACAAAGATCTTCGCGGTTGCAGGAAAAGGAAGGATGTCGGGTGTTGTTGAGGTTGAAATGGGAACGCCGGTGAGGGTCATCCTGGAGGATATTGCGGATGGTATCAGGGAAGGTAAGGAATTTAAAGCCATCCAGCTCGGTGGCGCTTCAGGATCATTCATAACTGCAGAAAACCTTGACATCCCGGTTGACTTTGAGAGTCTCAGCGAGAAAGGAATAGGGATGGGCGCCGGAGGATTTGTGATCATAGACGAGAACACCTGCATGGTGGATCTTGTAAGATATTATATGGAATTCATCAGGAATGAGAGCTGCGGCAAATGTATTCCCTGCAGGGAAGGGACCGGACGAATGCTGGAAATACTCGAAAGCGTCATCAGGAAACCATTGAACGAGGAATCGGGGACAACACTTGAACGATTTAAAGGGGTGATGCAACTTGAAACGATCTCATCGGTGATGAAGGACACTTCTCTCTGTGGTTTGGGACAGACAGCTCCAAACCCGTTCGTCAGCGCTCTCAAGAATTTCAGGGACGAGTTCGAGGAGCATATTTTTGACCGTAAGTGCCGTGCAAATATTTGCAGGGGACTAAGAACATTCTCTATCGATGTGGAAAAATGCACCGGATGTACAGCGTGCGCTGCCAAATGCCCTGTTAACGCGATCTACGGTACCAGGCTTCAGCCATTCTTTATTGTTGAGGATAAGTGCATAGGATGCGGTATCTGCTTCGATATCTGTAAGTTCAGTGCAATAAATGTTAAATAGCATACATGCTTTTCACAATACAGGTAAATAACAAGAAAATCAAGGCGGAGAAAGGAGAGACTATTCTTTCGGCCCTGAACAGGAACGGGATAATTATTCCGACTCTCTGCCGTATGAAAGATTTTACGCCTACCGGGGCCTGCCGGATGTGTGTCGTGGAAGTGGAAGGAAGGGATAGACTTGTGACAGCATGTTCGCAGCCTGTTGAAGAATGGATGAAGATACGTACCCATTCCCCAAGAGTGATTCAGGCCAGGAAGACCATTGTGGAACTGTTGCTCTCCAATCATCCTGATGATTGCCTTTATTGTGACAGAAACCTGAACTGCGAACTTCAACGTTTATCGGAAGAACTGAATATAAGAGAGCGTCGGATCCATGGACGAAAGATCAAGCCAAGACTGGATCAGTCGAGCCCGGCGATAGTTAGGGAACTGTCAAAATGTATCCTTTGCGGACGCTGCGTCAGGGTTTGTGAAGAAGTAATCACAGCTACCTCAATTGACTTTATCAACAAGGGTAGGGCAACCCATGTAGGCGCAGCCATGGACAGGGATTTCAATTTTTCAAGCTGTATACATTGCGGGCAGTGTGTGCTGGTATGTCCTACTGGTGCACTCCATGAAAAGCATAATATCGCCGAAGTGCAGGAATATCTCAACAGACATGATATTGTCAAAGTGATCCAGTATTCGCCACTTGTGACATCAGGCATTGCAGAAGAGCTGGGAATGAGGTACACCAGGGAATTTGACAGGATATTGAATGCTGTTCTGCGTAGGATTGGATTCGATAAAGTGTTCACAACAGGAACCGGAACGGACGTCTGCCTTACCGAAATTGTGTCACAACTCTCAAAGAAGCTCGAAGAGAAGTCGGAGACACCTCTCTATATTTCAGCTTGTCCGGCATGGGTGAAATATGTTGAACAGTTCATGCCATCACTTATTCCTCAGTTGTCAACAGTCAAATCGCCACAGCAGATAACAGGAGTTCTGATGAAGACTTTGGTTGCTGATCAGTCTGGTGTTAAGCCGGAACAGGTCTTCTCTGTTTCAGCTACTCCTTGTATGGCAATGAAGTTTGAAGCAAGGCGAGATGGAATGATGAGGAAAGGCATAAGTGATGTGGATTCCGTACTTACAATCCGTGAACTAGCAAGACTTGTCAGATTATATGGTATCGATGTTACAACTGTTGAGCATGAACCTGCCGATGAGCCTCTTTCAGGAAGAAGCTCTGCCGCGGTACTTGCTGAAGTTTCAGGGGGTATGGCAGAGGGGGTTATCAGGTTATTCTATTTTTCAAAGATGAAGAAGGAAGCCGACAGACTTATTTTCAGAAAACTCAGGGGTGCAGGCACATTCAGGGAAGCGGTTGTCCAGGTGGAAGATATTGATGTTAGGATTGCCGTTGTTGATGGTATGACAGGGCTTGAAAAGTTGAAGAATGCCCTCGCATCGGGCAGAAAATATGATCTGATCGAAGTAATGACCTGCCAGGGAGGATGCATACATGGGGCAGGCCTTTCATTCAATGTATCAAAGGATGACCTGAAGGCAAGAACCAAGATGATCTATCAGATAGATGAGACAGAGGCAATTAATCTGCCGGCAAAATCGCCTGCACTCTTAAGTCTCTATGACAGTCTTTTAAAGTCTGAAGGGGAAATTTCAGACAAGTCGATCTTTTATACCCATTTTGAGAAGCGCAACGTATTATTGTAGAGGAAATATTATTAGCTCATCCTCAAACCGTACACTATGCTAGTATATACCATCAAGGAACTTTGCCGGACATGCTACACATGCGTCAGGGAATGCCCGGCTAAGGCTATCAGGATAGTTGGCGGGCAGGCTGAAGTGATAGATGACAGATGTATCGCCTGCGGTAACTGCACAAAGGTCTGCAGCCAGGGGGCCAAGGTGTTTCTTAACACTACCGATCGGGTATCAAAGCTTCTGGAAAGCGATCCTGACACTGCAGCGATCGTTGCACCCAGTTTCCCCGCTGAGTTTTCCGACCTGACAGATCATACGATTCTTGTTGGAATGATAAGGGCTCTGGGATTCAGATATGTGACCGAAGTATCTTTCGGTGCTGACCTCGTGGCCGACAGATACAGAAAACTGGTCACTGAAAACAAAAGCAGTTATATATCTTCCGATTGTCCCTCAATAGTTAATTATGTAAGGTTTTATCATCCCGGACTCGTTGATAACCTGGCGCCGGTGGTTTCGCCCATGGTAGCTATGAGCAGAGTGGTGAGGGAAAAATACGGAAAGGATACAAAAATCGTTTTTATAGGACCGTGCATAGCTAAGAAAGCTGAAAGTTTTGAGATTGATGAGGCAATTACTTTTACTGAATTAAGAGAGATGCTTATTCAGAATGGTATAGAGCCTGTAAATACGGTAAAGACCGAATTTGATCCGCCAAAAGGAGGAAGAGGCTCCGTATTCCCTGTCGCCAGGGGGCTGTTACAGACAGCGAGGATTAGTGATAATGCGATTACCGGAAATATCATTGCTGCAGAGGGCAGGATAGATTTTCAGGAAGCGCTCAAGGAATTTGAAACCGGACTGATAAAAGATCAACATATGGAGCTGCTTTGCTGCGAGGGATGTATTATGGGGCCGGGTCTTTCAAAGAGCGGGAAACAGTACAACAGGCGTTCCCTCGTAAGTTCTTATGTCAGCAACAAAAAAGACTATATAGATTCGGAAGAATGGCATAGAGCCTTCAACGAATATTCAGGGATCGATCTCAGTATACATTTCCGGCCCGACGATCATCGTATTGAAGAAATCGATGAGCTGGAGGTGAATGAGGTACTTATCAGAATGGGAAAACGGACAAAGAAGGACCAGCTTGATTGTGGAGCATGCGGCTATGAAACCTGCGTTGAACATGCAATCGCAATCAAAAAAGGCCTGGCTGAAGTGGAAATGTGTCTTCCTTATACAATAGAAAAGCTACACAGATCGGTTAAAGATCTTGCACTTACCAACGAGAAACTTTCGTCAATGAGGCAGGCTCTCAAGCAGTCTGAGAAACTTGCACATATGGGACAGCTTTCAGCTGGCATTGCTCATGAGCTCAACAATCCTCTGGGGGTAGTGATCATGTACAGCAATATTCTTCTTGAAGAGTCAAAGCCTGAAGATCCGGTAAGAGATGATCTTAAACTGATTGTTGACCAGGCAGCCAGGTGCAAGAAAATAGTTGGTGGTCTGCTCAACTTTGCCCGCAAAAACCAGGTGAACCACCAGCTTGTAAGCATAAAGGACCTCATCGATCATAGCCTTGAGAGCCTTATCATTCCTCCCAGGGTGAAAATCAACATTACCAATCTCTGTACAAATCTCGAAGCAATGCTGGATGTTGAACAGATGATGCAGGTGCTTACAAACCTGATAAAAAATGCTATTGACGCTATTCCCGGTGATGGATCTATTGATATCAGGCTGGAAGATACACTGAATGATGTTATAATGATCATCAGTGATAGCGGGACAGGCATCAAAGAGGAGGACAGGGCAAAAATTTTTGAACCTTTCTTTACCACCAAAGGGATAGGACATGGGACAGGGCTCGGACTGGCTACAGCTTACGGAATAGTAAAGATGCATAAAGGACAGATCACTGCAGAATCGAACAATGATCCTTCAAAAGGCCCTACCGGTACAAGCTTCAGGATCGTTCTGCCGCGTCGAAAGGAGTGAAGAAGAGGGAAGATGAAGGAATATTAAAATGGTAAAAGGCAGAAGATTTACTGAAAATGATATGATAAACTAAGTATTACAATATATGAGCAGGTTGAAATGATGTTAATAAATTAACAATGGTATGTGGGCCATTTCAACTGGCTGAATTAAAGAATTTTTAGAAATTTGTGGAGAGATGAGGAAGAGTGATATTACAATACTTGTAGCGGATGATGATCCTGATTATCTTTTTCAGACTGTGTTTCACCTGGAACGCGCCGGTTACAGGACTATGGCAGTGGAAAGTCAGGCTGAAGCTGAGTCGGTTATTGCCAGATATAAACCCAGCCTGGCAATTTTTGACCTTATGATGGAAAATGATGACAGTGGATTTATTCTCTGCTACAAGATTAAAAAGAAATACCCTGATGTTCCGGTAATACTTGCGACCGCGGTGTCACATGAAACAGGTATGTCGTTCAGTATCGACTCTGAACATGAACGGGCCTGGATCAGGGCCGACAGGTATCTTGAAAAAGGTATCCGTCCGGAACAGCTCGACCAGGAGATTATGAAACTGTTAAAACTTTAACATGGCTGTTCTGAAAGTACTTGTGATTGATGATGAGCCGGGGATACGCTCCGGGGTATCAAGGATTCTCAGTAACTTCCATGTGACCTATCCGTTCATGGATGAGGACTACACCTATGAAGTTTCCGAAGCCGCTACCGGAGAGATCGGCATAGAGCTGGTGGAAAAAGACAAGCCTGATATTCTTCTTCTGGACAACAAGCTGCCAGGTATTCAGGGTGTGGATGTACTGGAGTATATACGGTCGAGGAATTACGACATAGTGGTCGCTATGATCACCTCCTATGCGTCACTCGATGTGGCTATCAGGGCTACCCGTGACGGGGCGATAGACTTCATCCCGAAACCATTTACTCCTCAGGAACTTAAATCTTCGATTGAGAATATTACGAAGCAGCAATATCTTAAGCGTATAACTCATAAAATGAAGCAGGAAGGAAAAAAGGTGCGGTACCAGTTCCTTTCAGTTCTTTCCCACGAGTTAAAAGCACCCCTTAATGCTCTGGAAGGATATCTCAGGATGATGCAGGAAAAGCAGGCAGGAGACAGGATCGAAGATTATGCCACACCGATTGAACGCTCACTTCAGAGAATACAGGGAATGCGTAGCCTTATAATGGACCTGCTCGATTTTACCAAAATCCGTCTGGAGAGAAAAGAAGAGAAAATTCAGGAGGTTAATCTCTCAGAGGTGGCCTCTGAAGCAATCATAACTGTTCAGCCCTTCGCTATCCAGATGGATGTAACCATCAGTCTCGATGTCAGATCAGAAGTTGTGATAATGGCCGATCCGGATGATATGGAGATAGTTTTTAATAACCTGCTTTCAAATGCAGTTAAGTATAATAAGGTAGGTGGGAAAGTGGAGGTAACCATAGATTCTTCAGATGTTGAAGCTATACTCGTATTCTCCGATACAGGGATCGGATTCACTAAAAATGATACGGAAAACCTTTTTACAGAGTTTGTGAGGATCAAGAATGAAAAGACCAGAAATATCTCCGGCAGCGGGCTCGGACTTTCGATTGTCAGAAAAGTAATCGAGCTTTACCATGGCACTATTAACGTCGAAAGCACACCTGATATAGGATCAGTCTTCACTATAAGACTTCCAAAAAAGCGACCTGTGATATCATGACCCCCTGATGACAAGCAAATAATTTTAACCCATATATAATGAAACTACCAGGAAAGACAGTAGAAAGGTTGAGCGAATACAGAAGGACACTTCTGGATTGCCTGAAGGAGAAACGGAACTTCATTTATTCCCATGATCTTGCTGCCCGCCTTCATATAACAGCTGTTCAGGTCAGACGCGACCTGATGCTGATAGGTTATTCAAGTGTTCTCAGAAAAGGATATGATGTCAGGGAACTTATTGATACAATTAGCAAGATCATCGATTCTGACCAGAGTGTTAATGTGGCGGTAATCGGCATTGGTAACCTGGGAAGGGCCATGGCTGGCTATTTCAAGGGGAAAAGATCAAAATTGAATCTTGTGGCTTCATTTGACATTGATCCTCAGAAGGTTAATAAGGTAATTTCCGGAGTGAAATGCTACCCTTTTAACGATTGCGAAAAGTTTATTAAAGATCTGGATATCCGTATAGCTATACTGACTGTTCCTCCTGACTTTGCGGTTGAGATTACCGAAGAACTGGTCAGGTTTGGCATCAAAGGCATTCTGAACTTTACAACTATTCCTCTCAATGTACCTTCCGGAGTGTACCTTGAGGAGTATGATATGATTACATCTATTGAGAAGGTGGCTTATTTTGTTAAGGAGAACAGAATTTAAGCAGCACCTGTTAAATGAATATCTTCAGCAGCTTCGATGAAGCCAGGTTTATCAGGAACCCGGTAGTAACAACAGGTTCATTCGACGGAGTTCATATCGGGCACAAGGCAATCCTTAACCGGTTGAATTTTCTTGCAAACAGATATGATGGAGAGTCGGTACTTATTACTTTTGACCCGCATCCCCGTAAGGTATTGTATCCGGATACAGCCGGAAGAGATCTGAAACTGATAAATTCCAGAGAAGAAAAGCTCAATCTTCTTAGCAAGGCAGGACTCGATAATGTGATCATAATTGAATTTACGAAGGAATTCTCCAGAATAACAGCTGAAGAATTTGTGAGGGATATACTGCATGGTAAATTAAATGCCAGAGTGGTGGTGGTCGGTTTCAATCATCATTTTGGTTTCAATCAGGAAGGTGATTATCGTCAACTGTGGGCCTGGCAGGAAAAATACCACTTTGAAGCAGAAGAGATACCAGAACAGGAGGTACAGAATGAGACCGTTAGTTCAACAAAAATCAGAAAAGCTATCAGCGAAGGTTATATCCAGCGTGCCAACGCTTACCTCGATCATTACTATACCTTTATGGGAGTCACAATGAAATTTGACGGGGATAAATGCGACGGAATTCCTGAGTTTTTCTGCATCCCGGTAGAAGAAGAGTGCAAACTGCTTCCGTCTGCCGGAATATACGCCGTTTCGGTTGAATGCGGACCATGTTTTTCCAAAGGCATGATGATCATAAACAGGGATTTGCCTCATCCGAATACAGTTCTTCTTCATGTCTATGAGTCTCCCAGCTTGTTCGAATCGAGGAAGGTAATATGTTATTTTCACAGGAAAATACATGGCGCCGTGAATCTGACTGACAGTAAGTATATCAGTAGGATCGGAGCCGCTTCTGATGAGATACTGGATCTTATCTTCTGAATAAGTCCAGTCTGTTCAGTGATAACCTGAAGAGGCATATAACTGATGATTAATTCACGCATAAAATCAAATCGTCTGACATAAAAAATCCTGCCCGTTATGAGGGCAGGATTTGTTTTATCAATTCCTGTATCTTGCTTTTTCAGGTTTCAGGCAACCTAAAGGCTGTCACCGAAATCTGCCCTGAATTTTTTAAGTAGTTTTTCAGGCCATGGGCTGGTAGCATCCAGTCGGCCGGTGAAGAACCGGAGTACAGGAGGCTCTTCGACAAATTTAAGTCCGCCAACCAGTTCCCTGTTCTGGTACAACCAGTTCAACCTGTCAATAATATATTCAGTCTGTGACAAGGTAAACACTCTTCTCGGGAAAGCCAGTCTCATCAGTTCAAGGTCGGCATATATATCATTGCCATTTTCATCACGTATGCTGCTGAGTGTTCCCCTTTCCATGCCTCGTATGCCGGATATTATATAGAAGGCTGCGACCAGTGATCCGGCCGGATATTCACTCTGAGGTATCTGTGGCAGGAAGCTCTGTGCCTCTATGTGGCAACCCAGAGCGCCACCGGGCATTATAACAGGAAGACCGAGTTTGTCAAGTTCCTGCACTGCATAGTTGATAAATGAAGGTGACTGACCAACAACATCCTCTTCAAGGGTTTCATACAATCCAACTGCCATAGCTTCAATTTCCCTGATAGATATCCCTCCATAGGTGAGAAAGCCTTCATACAGGGGCACAAGATGCTTCATCTTATTGAAAAGATCAATATTATTCGTACAAATGGCTCCACCACGCGATGAACTGACCTTGCGGCCGGAGAAATATACTATATCAGCCTGAGCACACATTTCGTTAAGGATCAGACCTATGGACTTGTCGGAATATGCAGCTTCCCTCTTCCTTATGAAATATGCGTTTTCCCCGATAAGACTTGCATCGAGTACTACAAGAATACCATACTTGTCAGCAACCTTCCTGACTCCTTTAAGGTTTTCCATCGAGAAAGGCTGACCTCCGATAAGGTTAGTCGATGCTTCCATCCTTATAAATGGAACATTGGCGACTCCATTTTTATTAATCAGCTCTTCCAGTCTGACAAGATCAATATTACCTTTAAACGGATTGTCGCTCCTGATCTTCATTGCCTCAGGTGTGTAAAGTTCCACAACCTTTCCTTCATTCAGCTGAATGTGAGCGAGGGTGGTTGTAAAGTGATAATTCATTGGAATGACAGATCCTTTTTTCACGAATGTCTTTGAAATGACATTCTCAGCTGCCCTTCCCTGATGTACAGGCAGTATCAGCTTCTTCCCGAATACATCTGCAACAGCTTTTTCGAACTTGACGAAGCTTTGGGATCCGGCATAGGCATCATCGGCTACGAACATTTTAGACAATTGTTCATCACTCATCGCGTTGGTTCCGCTGTCGGTAAGCATATCCAGAAAAATATCCTTTGTTCCGAGCAGGAAGGTGTTGAATCCGGCTTCCCTTATTGCTTCAAGTCTACGTTCAATAGGTACCAGTTTAACCGATTGCACAATCCTGACTTTATGCATTTCAAGTGGTATTTCTTTACCACTGAAGAATTTTACTTTTCTTGCATTTTGACCTTGTTCCATAGTTTAGTGGTTGATTATAGTGTTATAAAAGCTCATTGGAGGGTCATTTTATCTTTCCGGTGTACTTGTCTTTTCTAAGGAGGAAGTACATTCTTTGCGGTAAGATCTCATGCCTTCGGATCAGCTTATTAATCGTGTTATTCCTTTCTAATGTCAGGATTCAGGGTTGATCATCGATCCTGTATAATAAATCAATACCAATATTCAAGCAAAAAGTTAAAAAGCCTTAATGGCTGACTTCAAACCTAACTTATTTTTATCAATTATCAAATATTGGGGTGATGAATAAGAATTTTTTTTTATTCTCACCTGTTAATGATCGTCTCTCGTTGTGCTTTTGTGAATTGAAAAATTCACCTAAAACAGTGTCTGATCAGACCTGAATGATACTTATTCCCAGTATGTTTATTCTTTTCCTCAATTCGTGCTTCTTTGTTGAGGCTTATCCGGATGCCGACCTGCTATACAACTAACGTATATCATGTTTTGGAGTATCTATTTTTATTATATTGCTTCCTGAAAATTGTTTTCGGGGTATTGCAGTGTTGACCGATAGCATTGATATGCAGGCTTATGGTAGTATGCTGTGCCGGTTGTTCAGAATTATTTACAGTTAACTGGTTCTGCCGGATAGTTGAAAAAATGACTGAAAATCCTAATTTGCGGCCTTATTCAGGAATATGATAAATGATAAACTGATTAATCCAGGGAGCATTGTAATTATAGGCGGATCGGATGACCCGCTTAAACCGGGAGGGAAAGTCCTCAGGAACATCTTGGACGGAGGGTTCAGCGGAGATCTTTACGTGGTGAATCCGCGTCAGGATATGGTTCAGGGCTTGAGATCATACAGGGATGTCCATGACATTCCGCATGCCGATCTTGCTATAATGGCAATCCAGGCTAAGTTCTGTCTTCCGGTGGTCGACACTCTGCTTAAGGAAAAGGGCACGGGAGCATTTATCATAATTTCAGCCGGCTTCAGTGAGTCTGGTTCCGAAGGCAGGGAGCTTGAAATGAAGCTTTCTGAAATTATCACAAATGCCGGAGCTTGTCTTATTGGTCCGAATTGCATAGGAGTTATTACCCAGACTTACTGTGGCGTTTTTACATCGCCGGTGCCAAAGCTCCACAGCAGCGGCTGTGATCTTGTATCCGGTTCAGGCGCCACTGCTGTTTTTATTATTGAATCAGCCATCCCCAAAGGGCTGAAATTTGCAAGCATTTATTCGGTTGGCAACAGCGCCCAGACAGGCGTGGAAGAAGTGCTTGAGTATTGGGATAATACCTACGAAGATGGCGTCAGTTCACCAATTAAGCTTATTTATGTTGAAAGCATCCATAATCCTGACAAGCTGCTTCATCATGCTTCATCGCTCATACATAAGGGATGCAGAATCGCTGCCATCAAGGCAGGCACAACAGAGGCCGGAAGCCGGGCTGCCTCCTCGCATACCGGAGCTATGGCTTCATCGGATCTTGCAGTGGAGGCGCTGTTCAGAAAGGCCGGAATAGTACGATGTTCAGGAAGAGAGGAACTGACTACTGTCGCTTCAGTCTTTTTCCATAAGCAGTTAAAAGGAAAGAACATTGCTATAATAACTCATGCCGGAGGACCGGCTGTCATGCTTACCGATGCACTTTCGGCAGGCGGTATGAATATTCCTAGGATTACAGGCGCTCACAGGGAGACTCTTCTTGCAATGATGAATCCCGGGGCTTCGGCGGATAATCCGATCGATCTGATCGCTACTGCCACCAATAACCAGCTTGAACAGGTTATTGAGTACGTTGATAAACAACTGCCGCTTATTGATGGGATGAGTGTTATTTTCGGGGATAACGGGCTGAATGATATAGGTGAGACTTACGATCTTATCCACAGGAAGATAAGTGAATGCAATAAACCTTTGTATCCGATTCTCCCTTCCATTTCAAGCTCATCGGAAAAACTTGAGGATTTCCTGAATAAAGGACATATTAATTTTCCGGATGAGGTTGTTCTGGGGAAAGCGCTTACCCGAATATTCAACACACCCACTCCGGCTGAGGATAAGATTTTTCTGGAGAATATTGACGTTGAAAGGGTAAGGAGGATTGTTGAAAATGCACCAGATGGCTACCTTGAGCCATGTCTTATCCAGCAACTACTGGATGCCGCGGGGATCCCTGTTGTCAGGGAAGCTGTAGTCTCTGCAAAAAGGTCACTGATGACAGTTGCCGCAAAAACAGGATATCCGATTGCTCTGAAAGTTGTAGGTCCAGTCCATAAATCTGATGTCGGAGGAGTAACCCTGAACATCAAATCAGATAGTCATCTGGAGGCAGAATTCTCGAGGATGATGAAAATCGAAGGAGTGACCGCGGTTCTGGTGCAGCAGATGCTGACAGGTACAGAACTCTTTATCGGAGCCAAATATGAACCTACATTCGGGCATGTTATACTTTGCGGACTGGGAGGGATCTTCGTGGAAATACTGGGAGATGTCTCATCAGGTCTTGCTCCTCTTACCTTCAGTGAAGCAGAATCGATGATAAGAAGCCTGAGAAGTTACAGGATTATTCAGGGAACAAGGGGACGCCCGGGTATAAGTGAATCCGGTTTCTCAGCGATCATAGTAAGATTATCCAGTCTGCTCAGATATGCTACAGAAATAAAGGAGGTGGATCTGAATCCCCTGATCGGGAATCCTGACAGCATAACTGTTGTGGATGCAAGAATAAGAATTGAGAAATTACCGTAACATCTTTTTTATCGCGGATCGATTATAATATTTATATTGGTACTTCAATTCTGAATACTAAATTTTAAGATATGATAATACATCAGTTATCAATTTTCCTTGAGAATAAAGCAGGTAGGCTTACCGAAGTTCTCGATGTATTGGGTAAAGAAAACATCAGGATCACCGCGCTCAGCGTCGCAGATACAACTGAGTTCGGAATTCTCAGACTTATTGTTCCCGAACCTGACAGGGTGAAGGAGATACTAAAAAGGAATGATTTCACAGTGAATCTCACTGATGTGATTTCCGTAATGGCTCCAAATGAAGCCGGCAATTATGCGAGGATACTCAGGATATTGTCTGATGTAGGCATAAGTGTAGAATATACTTATGCATATTCTGTGGGTGACAAGTCAATTATCATACTCAGGGTCAGTAATAATGAAGATGCCATAGAGGCTCTGAAGAGCCATGAACTTGAATTGCTGAAAGCCAGCGATTTATTTAGTATTTAAGTATTTACGATGTCCTTCAGTTCGTTTCTTTTATTCTGCAAAATTTACACTGATTCGGCAGAAAGATGAAGCTGCGGTTTTGCATTCTGAAAGGTCTGTTCTACCCTCAGAGATTAATGGATTGACGGACATCATCTGATTCAATAACTATAAACTCTAAGTAACAATTTAATTAAGATGGAAATTTGGAACCGTCATTTTGAATCCATGAACCGTGATGATCTCAGGCTGATTCAGAGCGAAAGACTGAGGGAAACAGTGGAAAGGGTATATTTCAATGTGCCATATTACAGGTCAATGATGCAGGAGGCAGGCCTGGGACCCGAGAGCATCCGGTCGATCGATGATCTTCACAAAATGCCTTTTACTAACAAGACCGATCTGAGGGATAATTACCCCTTCGGGCTCTTTGCAGTGCCTATGAGCGAGATTGTCAGGGTTCATGCATCTTCAGGGACTACCGGGAAACCGACGGTAGTGGGATATACCAGGAACGACATTGCCACATGGTCGGAAGTAATGGCAAGGACTCTTACAAGCGCAGGGGCGGACAGGCATGATTTCATTCAGATTGCATACGGATACGGATTATTCACTGGCGGTCTGGGCCTTCATTATGGAGGTGAAAAGATAGGAGCATCGGTTATCCCAATTTCAGGGGGAAATACCACCAGGCAGATTCAACTTATGCATGATTTCGGAAGTACTGTTCTTGCATGTACTCCATCTTATGCACTTTACCTCGCGGAAGCCATAGAGGAAAGCGGTATTAAAAGAGAAGACCTTAAGCTCAGGGTTGGTGTGTTTGGAGCTGAACCATGGACCGAGAATATGAGAAGGGAGATTGAGGATAAACTGAGGATTAAAGCTATTGATATTTATGGATTGAGCGAGGTTATTGGCCCGGGTGTGGCAAGTGAATGCCTTATACAGGAAGGTCTTCATATATTTGAAGATCATTTTTACCCTGAGATCATTGATCCTCTGACGCTTGAAGTCCTTCCCGCGGGAAGTACCGGTGAGCTTGTGTTTACAACTCTTACCAAGGAAGGATTACCTCTTATCCGTTACCGTACCAGAGATCTCACAAGATTGCACTATGAGAAATGCAGATGCGGAAGAACCTTGGTCAGGATGGAGAAATGCCTGGGCAGGAGCGACGATATGCTGATCATCAGAGGGGTTAACCTGTTTCCGTCTCAGGTAGAAACCGTGCTTCTGGGAATGAGCGAGATTAAACCTCATTACCTTCTGATCGTTGACAGAGTTAATAATCTCGATACACTGGAACTCAAAGTCGAAGTAGATGAAGCATTTTTCCAGGATAAGATTAGTCAGCTCGAAGCTCTTCGTGAAAGACTTCAGCGGAATCTGGAAAGCTCTATCGGATTGGGAATTAAGGTCACACTTGTTGAGCCTAAGGCAATTGAAAGGAGCGAAGGGAAGGCGAAACGGGTGATCGACAAAAGGAAATTCTGATGAATTGTTATCTTTACACCTTTTTTAATTATAAAGATTTGGTTCTTAAATGAAAAATACTCCAGTTGACCGAGACCTTGTTCTTAGAAAGATTGCAGAAAGTGAATTCAAAGATCTTGGTACGGCCTCTATAAGGGAAATACTCAAGCTGGTTAACCAGATTGAGGCGGAATCGGGAATCAGATACGTCAGGATGGAAATGGGTGTGCCAGGCCTTCCTGCCCCCAGAATTGCTCTCGATGCCGAGATTAATGCCCTTGAAAATGGTGTTGCTTCCGATTATCCGAATATTGAGGGAATAGCATCGCTCAAAAAGGAAGCTTCCAGATTTATCAAACTTTTCATGGATATCGATGTCAGCCCCCGTGGCTGCATCCCCACTGTAGGGTCAATGATGGGCTCGATGGTAGGATTCCTGGTAGCAAACAGGAATAACCATTTAAAGGAAGGTACTCTTTTTCTGGATCCAGGCTTTCCTGTTCAGAAACAACAGGTCAAAATGCTGGGCCATAAATATTACTCATTTGATATTTTTCAACACAGGGGCAGGAAACTCCGCGATAAACTCGAATCATTCCTGGATACCGGTAAAATTTCGTCCATCCTTTATTCGAATCCCAATAATCCTTCGTGGATGTGCCTGAATGAAGAAGAGCTTCAGATTATAGGTGAACTTTCATCAAAATATGATGTTATTGTCCTGGAAGATCTGGCATATTTTGCCATGGATTTCAGGAAGGATTATTCAGTCCCTGGAATACCTCCTTTCCAGCCGACAATAGGGAAATTTACCGACGATTATGTTGTGCTTATTTCGAGTTCCAAAATATTCAGTTATGCAGGACAGAGAATTGGAATAATGGCAATATCTGATCACCTTTTCGACAGACAGTTCCCTGACCTGCTAAGATATTATGATTCAGACAGGTTCGGACACGCTGCAGTATATGGAGCTCTGTACGGATTGTCAGCGGGAGTGGCCCATTCTGTACAGTTTGGAATGGCTGCACTTCTCAAGTCTGTCAATGACGGGTCTTACCGGTTAGTCGATGATATTAAGGAATACGGTGAACGGGCCGCGATAATGAAATCACTTTTCGTCTCCTACGGTTTCAAAATCACCTATGATGTGGATATTGACGTTCCGGTTGCGGACGGATTCTATTTTACCATCTCATTCCCCGGCATGACAAGCGGGGAATTACTGACCGAGTTATTGTTTTATGGTGTCAGTGCAATTTCACTCAATATCACGGGGAGTGACAGAAAAGACGGACTTAGGGCCTGCGTTTCACATGTTTCGAAGGATCAGTTCGGAGACCTTGAGAAGAGACTGAAGTGGTTCAGGAAAGATCATCCTGAGAGTAAAAATTAATCTATTGATTTATGGCAAAGGTTAGGGGAAGTATTGTAGTCAATGTTGAGAGGTGCAAGGGATGCGAAGTTTGTATGGTTTCCTGTCCTACAGGGACAATAGGCATAGCGAAGGAAGTGAACAGCAAAGGATATAATTATGCCTATCCGGCAAACCCTGATCTTTGTATCGGATGCGCAAGCTGCGCTATAGTTTGTCCGGATGGAGTTATAACTGTCTATAAAACAAAAATTTAGGCATCAGATGGAAAAGGAATTGAGATTAATGAAGGGTAATGAAGCAGTTGCTGAAGCTGCTATCCGTGCCGGTGCCGATGGATACTTTGGTTATCCTATTACACCACAGAGTGAGATACTGGAATACCTGATGGAGGCAAATCCTGTTGAGACTACAGGTATGGTTGTTCTCCAGGCTGAAAGTGAACTGGCGGCAATAAATATGGTTTATGGTGGCGCCGGCTGCGGAAAAAGAGTTATGACATCCTCTTCTTCACCAGGAATCAGCCTTAAGCAGGAGGGAATCTCATACCTGGCCGGGGCCAGTCTGCCTTGTCTTATTGTAAATGTTGTCAGGGGAGGACCTGGCCTGGGGACCATTCAGCCTGCCCAGTCGGACTATTTTCAGTCGGTAAAAGGAGGCGGACATGGAGACTACAGGATGATTGTGCTTGCCCCCGCATCAGTTCAGGAAATGGCTGATTTTGTAGATCTGGGATTTGAACTTGCATTCAAATACCGGACACCGGCAATGATTCTCAGCGACGGAGCCATCGGGCAGATGATGGAAAAAGTTTACCTTAGTCCTCAGAAACCAAGAGCCACATCTTTTCCTGAATGGGCCACAACCGGAAAAACTCCCGACAGACCAAGAAATATTATTACATCCCTTGATCTGGAATCAACAGGGCAGGAAATCTTTCTGAACAAGCTCAGTGCAAAATATGATCTGATCAGGGAAAATGAGGTGAGATTCGAAGAAGTTAGGACGGGAGATGCTGAATACCTCCTTGTTGCTTATGGTACAAGCGCCAGGGTGTGTCTTAAATCGGTTCAGATTGCCCGCGAGAGCGGAATTAAAGTAGGACTGCTTCGTCCCATAACTCTTTTCCCGTTCCCGTCTAAAAGGATCGATGAACTTGCAGGACAGGTGAAAGGGATACTATCTGTGGAAATGAGCATGGGCCAGATGGTTGAAGATGTAATGCTCGCGGTATGCGGTAAGGTGCCGGTGAAACATTTTGGAAGGAACGGCGGAATAATAACAACACCTGAAGAGGTGGTGGAGAATCTGAAATCAACTTTTATCGGAGGATGAGAAATGTTTGAAATAGCTGGAATAAAGGAAATAGTTAAACCTGAGAACCTGGCGTACAGGAAATCAGACCTGTTAACTGAAAATGTAATGTCGTATTGTCCTGGTTGTGGCCATGGTACGGTCCATCGGATACTGGCAGAGGTTATACAGGAGGAAAATCTGCAGTCTGAAACAATAGGGATCTCTCCGGTCGGGTGTTCTGTACTGATGTACAACTACATCGATGTGGATATTCAACAGGCTGCCCATGGCAGGGCTCCGGCAGTTGCTACCGGAATAAAAAGACTGTTCCCTGATAAATTTGTCTTTACTTATCAGGGCGACGGTGATCTGGCTGCTATCGGAACTGCAGAGACAATACATGCCTGTAACAGGGGTGAGAATTTCCTTATCATTTTCATTAATAATGGTATATACGGGATGACAGGCGGGCAAATGGCTCCAACAACCCTGGTCGGAATGAAATCATCCACATCCCCTTTAGGGAGAGATGCCCGGACCATGGGAAATCCCTTGAAGATCACTGAAATTATAGCCACCTTGCCTAGTACATATTATGTGACCAGACAGAGTGTCCATACTCCTGCCAATGTCAGAAAAACAAAAAAAGCAATAAGGAAAGCTGTTCAGTACCAGAGACAGGACAAAGGAACCTGCTTCATTGAGGTGGTATCTAATTGTCCTTCAGGCTGGAAAATGACTCCGGTTGAGTCAAATAAATGGATGGAAGCTAATATGTTCCCGTATTTCCCGCTGGGTGATCTTAAAACCCCGGAAGAATAGCGGTTTCCGGTTTTTATTTAAATAGTAACATTATGACAGAGGAATTAATAATTGCCGGGTTCGGAGGACAGGGTGTCCTGTCAATGGGGAAGGTACTGGCCTATGCAGGTGTGCTGCAGGATATGGAAGTTAGCTGGATGCCGTCATATGGACCGGAGATGCGCGGAGGAACGGCAAACGTTACAGTTATTATAAGCGATGAGAGGATCAGCTCTCCGATACTCCGACATTTTGATACGGCTATCATACTCAACCAGCAATCACTCGACAAGTTTGAGAATGCAATCAACCCCGGTGGCATGTTGATATACGACGGAAACGGGATTACCCGGCATCCCGAAAGAAAAGATATCAGCATTTACAGGATTAATGCAATGGAGGAAGCTGCCAGGATGAAAAATATTAAGATTTTCAATATGATAGTGTTAGGCGGGTTCTTAAAGGTTAAACCTATAGTCAGGACTGAAAATCTGATAAGGGGATTGAAAAAAACATTGCCGGAACGCAGCCATAACCTGATACCCCTGAACGAAAAAGCAATTGTCAGAGGTGAAGAAATAATTACCGAAATCTGGAAAGCCGGTCAATGATATCCGGCTTTCATATTCAATATAATATAATGAGAAACATATTACTGAGAATCAGTCTCACTGCCGGATTCATTTTATCTTTCACCAGTTTGTTTTGCCAAAGCTCCCTGACAATCGAAAGGATCATGCAGGGCGAGATGTATACCGGATTTTCTCCGTCTGAGTTGAATTGGAGTCCCGCCGGGGACAAACTCTATTTTGAATGGAATCCGGAAATGGAGCATTCCACATCATTGTACTGTATCACACTGAAGAATACAAAACCTGAGAAAGTTACGCTCGATGAAAAGAAGAGCCTTCCATCTTCGTTCGGAACATATAATAAGGCCAGAACCAAAATGTTATATACCAGGGATGGAGATCTTTTTATTCTTGACATAAAAACATCTGTCTCAAAACAGATCACTTCAACTCTTGTGAATGAGAATAATCCTGTTTTCAGCAAGGATGAAGACAAGGTCATATACCAGTGCGATAATAATCTTTTTGCCTGGGATATTGCCTCAGGAACCACTGGTCAGCTTACTGACATCCGGCAGGCGAAAAAGAAGCCGGATGAAGCACAGCAGAATAATCATAATGATTCATGGCTGAAAAACAGTGAACTGTATCTTATTAAAGTCCTCGCGGAGAGAAAGAAAGCGAGGGATGAAGATGATAAGGAGCAAAAAGCTCTTCAACTGTCCAGACCCAAAAGCATAAATGCCAGTCCGGGGATGATAATGGCCCTGAAAATAAGTCCTGATAACCAATATGTTACCTGGTTAAGCATGCCTTTCACTGAAGAGAAAAATACCATTATACCGTCATATGTTACAGAATCGGGTTTTACAGAGGACATGAGATCCAGATCCAAAGTAGGTTACCGGCCTATGGGGTCTTCAATCCTCAATATTTATGACATAATCAGAGATACGCTCTATCAGGCGAAAACCGAAGATATCCCCGGGCTGACAGATATTCCGTCCTATGTTTCAGACTATCCCGACCGAAAACAGGCGCCAACCGGAAAAGCAAACGGCCCCGCTAAAAGAGGAGTCAGAATAACCAACCTTATCTGGTCCGATAATGCATCTGCTGCAGTAGTGGATATCTATTCCAATGACAATAAGGATAGATGGATAATGCTTCTCGATATAAAAACCGGAGGATTGAAACTGCTTGACCGTCAGCATGATGAAGCATGGATCGGTGGCCCTGGAGTGGAATACCGTGGATCGGTAGGATGGCTTTCAGATAATAAAACAATATACTTCCAGTCAGAGGAATCAGGATACTCTCATATATATACTGTTGATGTGTTCTCTGGCGCTAAAAAGGCATGGACATCCGGAAAGTATGAGGTTTCTGACCTCAGACTCTCAAACGATAAAAAATACTGGTATTATATTTCAAATGAGATTGATCCGGGCATTAATGAACTTTACCGGATGGCAGTAAAGGATGGGACCAAAATAAGGCTGACACGATTTGAAGGTGGGATGGAAGCCGAATTATCGCCTGATGAAAAACACATCGCGATGCGTGTCTCATGGCCCAGTTCGCCATGGGAACTGTATATCATGGAGAACAGGGAAAATGCTTCTCCGGTCAGGGTTACTGAATCAACAACTTCGGAATTCAGGTCCTATAAATGGAGAACACCAGAATTTGTAAAAATCACTGCCTCCGACGGTGCCCGGGTTCCGGCCAGATTATACAGACCGGCTCAACCTGCAAAGAATTCTCCTGCCGTGATATTTGTCCATGGTGCTGGATACCTTCAGAACGCCCACAGATGGTGGAGCACTTATTACCATGAATACATGTTCCATAATTTCCTTGTTGACCATGGTTACACAGTTCTCGATATGGATTACCGGGGCAGTGCCGGATATGGACGCGAATGGCGTACTGCAATATACAGGCATATGGGAGGGAAAGATCTTGACGACCAGGTTGACGGTGCAAAATACCTTGTTGAAAATTGTCAGGTTGATCCTGCAAGGATTGGTATTTACGGGGGCTCTTATGGCGGCTTCATAACCCTGATGGCTATGTTTACCAAACCTGGTGTTTTTGCTGCCGGTGCCGGCCTCAGATCAGTGACTGACTGGGCTCATTATAACCATGGATATACATCAGATATTCTCAACACACCAGTAGATGACAGCCTGGCTTATGTGAAAAGCTCACCGATCTATTATGCAGAGGGATTTCAGGGAGCACTTCTGATGTGCCACGGTATGGTTGATGATAACGTTCATTTTCAGGATATTGTCAGACTTACCCAGAGATTGATTGAGCTTGGTAAGGATAACTGGGAACTGGCAGTCTTTCCACTTGAAAGTCATGGATTTGTTGAAGCCTCAAGCTGGACTGATGAATACAAAAGAATATTTAAGCTTTTTGAAAATAATCTAAAGAAGGGCTACCTGAAATAATTCCGGTTTATGGATCAGCTTCCCGGAACTGGAATATATTACCATATCAGAAAAGTTCAGCTTTCTCCTGTAAGGGTAAGTGGTGAAAAATAAGAAAAATCAGACCAAAAGCTAATCTGTCTAGGCAGACTTAGCGTTACTTCTCATAGAAATGCATCTCACGGATGTATTTCCATACAGGTGCCGGCACAAAATAAGACATGTCCCTGCCCTGGCTTATTCCGTTTCTTATAAAAGTACCGGAAATATCCATTAGTGGTGCTGCCGATCTGTGCAAGTCCGCATTTTTCAGTATCTGATCAAGGAGGGCTGATTCAGGTTTTATGATATTTGGACGGGGATAATAATAGATAGGATATCTTTTAATGAGTTCCGTGGAATTTTTCCATTTATGCAGAGTGTAAAGATTGTCTTCACCCATTACAAGACAGAATTCACGTGCCGGAAATTTCTCATGAAGATAGGTAAGTGTATCTATGGTGTATGAGGGAATATCAAGTTTGAACTCGATATCTGAAGCCCTCAGTTTGTCGTTATCTTTGATTGCCAGCTGGACCATATATAGTCGCTGGTAATCTGCCAGCAGTGAGTCTTTCTTTTTCAGAGGATTCTGCGGGCTGACCACGAACCAGATCTGGCTCAGCTGTTCAAACTCAGCCATATAACCGGCAATAGCCAGGTGGCCCAGGTGAATGGGGTTGAATGATCCGAAATAAAGACCTGTCCTTTGCATGCCGGTTAATTTATTGCAAGGAATTTTTTTATGGTACTTACTGCTTCCGATTTTGCCTGATCAAGGTTGTCATTCAGTATAATAACGTCGAATCTGCCGGCAAGTCGTATTTCCTCCTCAGCTTTCTTAACCCGCACCCTGATCTTTTCCGGGCTGTCGGTTCCTCTAGAATACAGACGTTTTTCGAGATCCGGAACAGAAGGAGGCATAATAAACACTGAGAGAGCTTTTTCCCTGAATATTTTTTTAAGATTAATACCTCCTTTTACATCAACATCAAACAGTACATTTTTCCCTTCTGACCATATCCTGTCTATCTCAGTTTTCAGTGTTCCGTAAAAAAGATCAGGGTATACTTCTTCCCATTCAACAAATTCTAAGTTTTCAATCCTTCTTCTGAATTCTTCCACCGGAAGAAAAAAATAATCAGTCCCGTCTTTTTCTTTTCCTCTTGGTAACCTTGTGGTTGCAGATACCGAAAAGGCGAGGCCCAGACTGTTTTCGAGCAGATAATTCACTATAGTCGTTTTTCCTGCACCTGAAGGCGCCGATATGATGACCAGCTTTCCTGACATTTTTTTAGAGCTTAGTCTTTTATTAGTTTACCAGCGAGATAGCCATGATGATACTGAAATCCGGATCAGTATGGCAATCACTCTTCCTGAAAATTATAAGATATTCATAGTCTGTTCTTTGATCTTTTCGAGGTCATCTTTCATCATTACCACGAGCCTTTGTATTGAAGCGTCATTTGCCTTTGATCCTATAGTATTAATCTCCCTTCCTATCTCCTGTGCGATAAAGTTAAGCACTTTCCCGTTCGGAGCTGCTGTTCCCAGAGTTTCTATAAAATAGTCGCAATGGGTTCTTAGTCGTACCTTTTCCTCATTAATATCGAGTTTTTCAAGATAAAAGATAAGTTCCTGTTCGAATCTGTTCCTGTCAACATTTTCGGAACCAACACTTTCATTAAGCATTGTGCTGAGCTTTTCCCTTATTCTAATAATCCTGTTAGGTTCAAATTTTTCAACTTCGGAGAGCATTGCAAGGATGTTGCCTATGAATTTATTAAGATCGTTCAGTATTGATCTTCCTTCGTCCAACCTGTACTGGTCAAGCATTTCGATCGATTCGGCGATTTTAGTCTTAACCAGGAACCATTCCGATTCAGGGATAACCTGTTTGTCAGTTTTGAGGGCATCCGGAAGTTTCATTATAGCAGAGAAGATCTGATCATCAAGATTTATCTGCAGTTCCCCGGCTATTTCCCTGAATTGTCTGAAGTAATTTTTCACCGCGGCTTTGTTGATGACAGTTGCATTATCGTCATCGAGATAATCAAAGTAGATTGACAGATCTATTTTGCCTCTGTCAAGTTTCTGACTCACCATGTTCCTGATCTCAGGTTCTCTCTCTTTGTAGAGCCATGGGAGTTTGGTGGCAAGGTCGAGCTGTTTTGAATTTAGTGATTTGATTTCGATGGTGATTTTTTTCTGAGGCGTTTCAGCTGTCGCTTTACCGTATCCCGTCATGGATTTTATCATATCAAGTCAGTTTGTTTACAGGCAGAAAGTTAAAAATTCCCGTTAAATTTAACAATGGCTTTTCTTTTCCATCGGCCAGTATGGTAATAACCGAATGACAGGAGGAGTCCAATCATCCATCCTGCCGGAATAGCCCACCATATTCCCGCGGCTCCTATCTTTTCAGACAGGAACCATGCCATAGGAATCCTTATCAGCCACAGCGACAGGAGGGAGATAAACATAGGGATCATAGTGTCTCCGGCGCCACGCATGAGCCCGGTATAGATAAACATCATTGTAAACAGTATATAAAATGAACTGACAATTGTAAGGTACTGGCTTCCAAGCCTGACGACTTCCTGGTCGTTTGTGAACAGTCTCATAAGGAGATGACCGGTGAAGATTATGATGAGCGTGGTAATAATGGTCACGATGCCAGACATTCTTATTGTTGAGTTAAGTCCGTTCCTTATACGTTCAGGTTTATTGGCTCCAATATTCTGTCCTACGAATGTTGAGAGAGCCTGGGAAAATGACATTGATGGTATGGTTGCAAGTGCGTCTAGTCTGCTGGCAACTGAAAAACCGGCAATCACGTCAGTCCCGAATTTGTTCACAATGCCGAGCAAAGCCAGGGCTCCAAGAGCAACAAGTGTTTGCTGGATGCCTGTGGGAAGTCCGATTTTAATACTCTGTCTGAATGTTTCCCTGTCGAAATGAAGCCCTCCAATAGCTATCCTGATTAGCTTATGGGTCCGGTTGAGCCAGAAAATTGCCAGTATGAAAGCAATTCCGTTAGCCAGCAGTGTTGCGCTGGCTGCTCCGGCAACTCCCCATTTGAAGACTGCAACAAACAGAATAACAAAAATGATATTGGCCAGAGTTGCTATTATCAGGAAGTACAGCGGTGTCTTTGAATCTCCTAACCCCCGCAATACGGCGCTGGTCCCGTTAAAACCGAAAAAGATGACATTCCCGGAAAGGTAGATGCGAAGATACAACAACGCCTGAGGCATTACTTCTTCGGGAAGACTCAGGGATCTCAGAAGAGGTTCGCTTATCAACAATCCGATCACAGTCGATAATATCCCGGCGATGGTCGTGTATATATACATTGTGTCAATGGCTCTTTTAACCCTTACGAGATCTTTGGCACCGAAATACTGGGATATTACCACTGTAGTTCCCATGACCAGTCCTACTATCAGCGATACCAGGATAAAAATCACAGGGAAAGATGCTCCTACTGCAGCCAGAGCCTGCTTACCTATGAACTTGCCGACAACAATGCTGTCAACAACACTGAAGAGTTGCTGAAAGATATTTCCCAGCAACATTGGAGCCGCAAATTTAAGAATCAGTTTACCTTCCTTTCCAGTTGTGAGATCCTGCATTGTTCATTTTTTGGACCCGCTAAGGAAATCAATTAATGGTTTATTTCAAAACTTACACTGTCAACTTCGCTTTTTTCAGCAACTTCTCATCGTGCCATTTCTTAAGTGGGTATATTTTGCATTTTATTTTCCACTAAATCATGATTGAAATTATCTTTGTAAAAAAATGCCGTCAGGATAATATATCATGCCGGGGAAAGTTATCATATAAAGATTAGTTATGAAAGGGAGAATTTTACGGAAGTCATTTTTCGTTCTGTTATTAAGTCCATGGCTTTCGGTTTTTGCACAAAATGACACTGTATTAAATTCAGGTTCTAATCCGGTGCTTGATTCACTCAGGCATCAGGGAGTGATTTTCGGTGATTTTCAGAAAAAACCGGATATTTCTTTATCGGTCAATCAGGCTGTTAAATTTCTGCAACAGAGGTATCTGCCTCAATACTGGCAGAACCAGTCCGATCCTCTCAGAATAGCGATCGGTCAGCTTATTTTCAATGCATCCAATCTTCCGTTTGACTCGGCAAGCTTGCTGCTCAAAAAATTTCCATACGATTCCCTTAACATACCCTGGGATAAATTTTATATCTGGGAGCCAATGAGGGTCAGAATGCCTGTAAATGAGCTTCAGAAAATACCAAGACAGGGTGATCTGACAGCGAAAGACACTACGAAAGCTGTCGTTAAAGCGGATTCGGTTACACCTGTATTTGACCATCCTCCACTGCCGGAATATGTTTATCGCGCTGTAACAGTTAATAAGGATACTTCGATAATGGTTGTTATCGATACACTGCATGAGGTAACTTCATCCTTTCCAGCATTTCCTTTCAGATATTTCAATTACCCGTTCCAGTCGGATTCGATCAAAGTGGCAGTGAATTCTCTATTGAAATATCTGGATGACCGTGATTCATCGATGATCTATTTCACAGGCTTCGATAAGCAGATCACCCCAGTGTGGCTGAATTCAAAATCAGGCAAGTATTCACGGTTCTGGCTGAAGAACGAACTGAACGATTCCGTGACCGTTTGGATCGGAAATCCATCAAGGGATACGGTTGGTCTTTACCTTGAGAAAGAGGTGGCTTTCAAACGGACTTCAAAACAGTCAAATTATTCTGACGCTAAGATTAATGTTCAGGAGGTTAATAAATCCAAATTGCTTGAATTGCAGAAGATTTATATCAAACCCCGATACTGGAAGGAGAGGCTTGAGGCAAATTTTATTATGAACCAGACTGCTCTTTCCAACTGGATAAAGGGAGGAGAGAACAGCTTCTCTACAACAATGGATATCACAGAGTATGCTGATTATTCTAACAAGGCGCTGGATCTTTCCTCCAGTAACTTCATAAGGCTCAAACTGGGGTTCCTTGCTACAGGAAGCAATCCGATCAGAAAAAATCTTGACCTTATCGAGACTAACTCGAAGCTCAACCATAAAGCTTTTGGTAAATTTGATTTCAGCGCCATCATGCTTTTCAAAACACAGCTTCTGAAAGGCTATACATATTCAGGTGATGTATCCACCCTGGTTTCAAAATTCCTTAATCCTGCAACGCTGACCCTTGGTATAGGTCTCGATTACAAGCCTAATAAAAACACCTCTATCAACTTCTCACCCTTGTCATACAAAGGAACATTCATGACGGATACAGTCAAGCCTCTGGATCAGACCATATACGGTATCCCGAAGAACAAGAAGTCATTACACGAGCCTGGTATAAGTTTACTGGTTACCAATGAATACAAACCTATAAAGACAGTGACAATAACCAACAGGCTTCAGCTTTTTACAAATTATATCCATAATCCTCAGAATGTGGATTTGGACTGGGAAATGATCGCTGCTGCCAATCTCAACTGGTTTACTGATATCAGGCTGAACACCCACCTGATTTACGATGATGACTCAAAAGTGCCAGTTTATGATTCAGATCATAATCAGGTACTTAATCCGGATGGTACGGTAAAAAAAGTCGCCAAGGCACAGTTCAAGGAGATACTGGGATTGTCGGTGGTCTTCAGGTTCTGATGAAGTTCCGGACTAAAGATCTTTTTCGTAGATCCTGAACTTCTTCACTACCTTGCAGCCTACTCTTTCATATTCACCTCTCATCTTGGAATTGTTTTCAAGAACCAGGTGACTATCCAGGAGTTCCATTTTGTTTTTGATTCCTGACTCAAGGATTTTTACACCCATGAGTACATCCAGCCCTTTACCCCGGTATTCCTTCCGGACACCGCCGAGCATCATTAGAAGTTTTTTCGATTTTTTTGATTCTGCCAGTATTTTCAGGATTCCGAATGGGAAAAGTTTTCCCTTTGCATCCCGTATCCCTTTGCTGAAATCAGGCATCCCAATTGCGAATCCGACAAGCTGCCCGTTTACCTTGGCCAGTTTTATGAATCTGGGGTCAAGAATTGGCATATATCGTTTGGCGAGATCCTGTTTTTCCTTGTCGTTCAATGGAACAAAGCCATATATTTCAACGAAAGTCTGGTTCATGAGTTCCAGTACACCTATAATATATGGTTTGAGTTCCTTCATTGCTTTGAATTCTAGAATCTCGTATTCCTTTGTCCTTTCGACGCGTGCAAGGACTTTTTCATATATTACAGGAAACTTTTCGGGTATCTTTCCGAGATAATTCACCAGATCCACTTTCTTGACATATCCTTCAGCCTCAACAAGTCCAGGCATATATGATCCATTGTTTGGGCTTGTCATGAACTGCGGATATTCAAAACCTTCAGTCTGAAACCCCTGGGGGTCTTTATCCGAGAAACCGAGCGGACCGACAATCTTTACCATGCCATTTTGCCTGGACCAGTCTTCAATCCTTGAGATCAAAGTATGAAAGACTTCAGGATCATTAAAGCATTCCATGAAACAGAACCGGCCATGCTGCTCATTATGAATATCATTGTATCTCCTGTTGATTATACCCATTATTCTTCCGACAGGCTTGCCGTTTCTGTAAGCAAGAAGCAGGAGAGTATCGGCATATTGGAAAGATTTATTCTTTTTTTTATCATACAACGCCCATTCATCCATATAGATCGGTGGGAGCCATTCCGGCTCATCCTTGTGAATCCTTTCGGGAAGGTAAATAAAATCACGTCGGTCTTTTTTTGTAAGGACCTCTTTAATAACTAGTTCCCCCATAATGTTATTTTTAAAAAGCTCTTTGAGTTAATTCGGGTTTGTATTTTGGGCAGAAATATAATATAAATTATCGGGATCTGAAAAAGAGGTCAGAAATAACAAAAATGGCAAACACTAAGCTGGCAACACCATTAGTGGTTCCGAAGGCTACATTTACCCTGCTGAGATCATTTTTTTTCACGATCAGATGCTGGTAAATCAGGAAGGCTGTAAAAAATACTGTTCCCATCCAGAAAAGCAATCCGCAATGTCCTGCAATACCAGCGGCAATCACAAGGAAAAATGTTAAGGAATGTACAGCTACCGAAACGAGCAGGGCATTCCCGATGCCTGCTGATGAAGGGAGAGAATACAACTTATTCTGCCTGTCAAATTCACTATCCTGTAATGCATAAATAATATCGAAACCGCTTACCCATGAGATTACAATGAATGAATAGATGAGAGGGACTACGCTGAAACTGCCGGTAAGAGAGATGTAGGCGCCAATGGGAGCAAGGCTTAATCCGAGGCCGAGGATGAAGTGGCACAGAAATGTAAATCGTTTGGTCAGACTGTATCCAAGAATTATCAGCAGAGCCACAGGCGATAGCCATAAAGTGAGTTTGTTGATGAAAGATGTTGTTACGATAAACAATACAGAATTGACTATGACAAATACTGCAGCTGCTTTACTCCCTATAATACCGGCAGGAATTTCTCTTTTGCTGGTTCTGGGATTGAGAGCATCGAAATGTCTGTCAGCAAGCCTGTTGAACCCCATGGCTGCATTCCTCGCAAATACCATGCATAAGATTACCAGGAGAAGGAGCTTAATACTAAAGTTATATCCTGGTTCTGATACTGCCAGAGAGAAGCCTATGAGAGCAAATGGCATCGCGAAGACAGTGTGGCTGAATTTAACCAATGAAAAGTAATTCTTTATTGTATTTAAGATAAGGGTCATCTTTCTAGAAGATTTCTGTAAATTTCATAATCTTCATCTGAATATGAAACAAAGATCACCTTTTCCGGGTCATCATGATCCTTCAGAAACCGTTGTGTTTCACTTAATGCAATTATAGCTGCCTTATCCTTTGGGAATCCATAAACACCGGTTGATATTCCCGGGAAGGCTATTGATCTGATTTTCTTTTCGAATGCTATTTTAAGGCACGATCTGTATGCTGAGGCCAGAAGCTGATTTTCATTGTTTTTACCTCCCCTCCAGACCGGTCCTACTGTATGTATTATATAGCCGGCTTTTAATCCATAGCCTGCAGTGATCTTTGCTTCTCCTGTTCTGCAGCCGTCCAGTTTTCTGCATTCCTCAAGAAGTGCAGGTCCGGCAGCTCTGTGAATTGCTCCGTCCACACCTCCACCTCCGAGAAGAGTCTGATTGGCAGCATTTACAACAGCTTCCGCATCAACGGTAGTAATATCGGCTTTTATAAGCTCAATCCGTTGATTCACCATTATCTGATCCTGGCATTTAATTCCTTTTCGAATGCCCTGATAAGATTATTCATAACCTTGTCGATATTCTTGTCAGTAAGTGTTTTAGTGTCATCGCGAAGGCTGAAACTAACAGCGTACGATTTTTTTCCGGTACCAAGAGTATCGCTTTCATAAACGTCGAAAAGACTTATATCTTTTATAAGATCCTTTTCGGTCTTCAGGGCTACATCCCTTATCTGGCTGAATTTAATGTTATTGTCGAGGAGAAGTGCAAGATCTCTTCTGACTGCCGGATATTTTGGCAGTTCAGAGAATGCAACAGAATGATTATTGACAATTCTGAGGAGAAGATCCCAGTTGATATGTCCGTAATAGACATCCTGGTTTATATCAAACTGGACAAGATACCTTTTCGATATTCTACCTGCTTCTGCCAGGATATCTTTGCCACATCTGTACGTGACGGATTCTGCAAAATACTGCTTTTCGCTTTCACCTCTCTCCAGTTCAACAGGTTTGATTCCCAGCCTCGAAAGGACCATCTCAACAGCAGCCTTGACATTATAAAAACCGGTCGGATTTGCTTTGCTGTTCCATGATGGTTTGATGGTATTGCCGGTAATAAATATATCGAGCGATTGCGTTTCAATAAAATCATCAACATCCGGATATTTATTCTGGTGTTTCTTTAGAAAATAGCAATGACCGAATTCATAGAATTTGAGATCGGGGCATTGTCTGTTGATATTCCAGATCACAGAACTCAGTCCTCCATATAGCAGTGACTGCCTCATCGCGTTGAGATCAGAGCTTAATGGATTAGCCAGGATAACAAGGGATTCTTTGTTGAAATCTGCATTCTGTTCGTACCATGCTGATGGGTTCAGTGAATTGCACATTATTTCAGCAAAACCGTTTGCTGAAAGCATGTCAGATACAATATTCACTAGTTTATTGCTATCGGGTTTACCGGCATATGAGAGCGTGGAATTAACATGTTCTGAGATTTCCACATTATTATATCCGTAAATTCTGAGTATCTCCTCTACAACGTCAGCTTCCTTTTTAACATCCACCCTGTATGTTGGGATTTCAAGTTTCAGTGAATCGCCCTTCTCTGTTAAGACATTAATATCAAGCAGATCCAGAATTTTTAAAATGGTTAACCTCCCGATTTTCTTTCCGATCAGCCTGTCGATATTTGTATAATTAACATCAATGACAGTTTTATTTATCTTTTCAGGATAAATGTCGACTATATCTGAAGATATCTTTCCTCCGGCTATTTCCCGGATAAGCAATGCTGCTCTTTTCAGTGTCCAGATAGTCATGTTTGGATCCACACCTCTTTCAAACCTGAAGGAAGCGTCTGTTTTAAGTCCGTGCCTTTTACATGTTTTTCTGATTGACACTGGATTAAAATAGGCGCTTTCAAGGAAAACATTCGTGGTAGCAGGAGTCACACCTGATTTTATGCCTCCGAAAACTCCGGCGATACACATTCCTTCTTCCTCGTTACAGATCATTAGATCTTTTGAACTCAGATTCCTCTCGATGTTATCAAGTGTTACGAATTTACTTTTGTCTGGAAGATTGCCGATTATCACTTTTTTGCCGGTTATCATATCGGCATCAAATGCGTGCAGTGGCTGTCCGATCTCATACTGAACATAGTTTGTAATATCAACCACATTGTTTATTGGGTTCAGGCCTACAGCTTTGAGCCTGTTTTTCAGCCATTCGGGAGATTCTGCCACTTTGATCCCGCTTATGGTTATGCCTGTATACCTCGGGCAATCGGTGGCATTTTTTATTATCACCTCATAGGGGTTACTACGATTATCGGGTTTGAAATTATCCATTACCGGTAATGTTGCACGACCCTGAAAAGCGGAATTGATGTTGAGATATGCTGCCAGGTCCCTGGCCACACCATAATGTGACCCGCTGTCTATCCTGTTCGGTGTGAGGCCGATCTCAAAGATAAAATCGGTGCAGATCCCGAAATATTCACTTGCAGGCATCCCCGGTCTGGCATTCTTGTCAAGGACCATTATTCCTTCATGCGATGTTCCCAGTCCAAGTTCATCTTCTGCACATATCATTCCTTCAGATAACTCGCCTCTGATTTTTGATTTCTTTATTTCAAATGACTCATCACCTTTATATAATATGGTACCGATGGTAGCTACAGGCACTTTCTGGCCGGCAGCCACATTTGGGGCTCCGCAGACAATATGCAGGGGAACAGGATTACCGACATTAACAGTAGTTACTGAAAGCCTGTCAGCATCCGGATGTTTGGTGCAGGTCAGTACCTCGCCAATTACCACTCCATCAAGCCCTCCCTTCACCGAGACCCATTCATCCATTCCTTCAATCTCAAGGCCGATGCTTGTCAGTATTTCAGCTACCTTTTCAGCTTCCAGATCTATTTTCAGATAATCCTTAATCCAGCTATAGGAAATCTTCATCTCAATTTCTTTAATTAATTGTGTAATGTCTGCAAAAGTAAATATTTTTAGGTTATGGCTGTGAGACTGATCAGCTAAAACGAATTTTCAGGGCTTATGAAAGATGATGCTTCCAACATTGATGAGAATAATCTGATAAGCCGCATTGTAAATGGAGAGACCGGGCTTTATACCGTGATAGTGGAAAGATACAGGCCAATGGTCTTCAGAACATGTATGGGCTATGTTCATGATCATGAGGAGGCTCAAGATCTTGCCCAGGATATTTTTATAAATGCTTATACATCCCTGAAAATGTTCAGAAATGACTCTTCCTTCTCTACCTGGCTTTACAGAATTGCAGTTAATGCCTGTCTGAATGCAGTAAGAAAAAACAGGAGATATCTGCATGGTGGAATATTCGCAGGACTTTTTTCGGGCTTATCAGTCACGCGACCGGACAATATTAGGGAGTTGACTGATACCGATGACCCTGAGACAATAATTATCAGAAATGAGCACCGGCAGTGGCTCCAGGATATGGTTGATTCGTTACCAGAGTCACAGCGTACGGCATTTATTCTGAGCAAATATGATGAGCTATCTCAAAAGGAAATTGCTGAAATTATGGAAACAACTGAAGGAGCAGTGGAGGCCCTGCTTCAGAGAGCGAAAATGAACCTCAGGAAAAAAATCAAGCCTCTTCAAAAAAAAGCATGAATGACCGTAGGAAAAATTAAAGTTTTGTTTCTAATCATAAAAATTAGTTAAAATGAATTGCAGGTTATGTCAGGAGAATTTGGATGCATACCGGGAGGCCAGCCTGCCTGTCGATATGATGTCTCAGCTTGAGGAACATCTTGCGAAATGCGCAGAATGTCAGTATATTCTGCGCGAGGAGTCACTTCTTTACGGGTTGATCGCCGGCGAGAAGAATTCGCCCTCAAGTGGAGTATCGGTTCAGGTCGTAATGAATGCCGTAAGCTCCGGAAGAATAGAGTTACCGGTATCACAAAGGGGTTATATGTCAATTGTCCGGCCGACGTTGATTGCGGCTTCGCTTGCAGCAGCACTTTTTGCCGGGATTCTTATTGGTGACCTTTATGCATTGCCGGGGAATAATCCTGGCAAACCCGACGAACTGAAGATGATGAACGATTCATATATTGAATCGATTACCGAACTGTCTAACGAATAATGCAGGAATTCATGAACTCCCAAAGAAAAAGTTGGATGGTATGGGCAATAATTGCTCTTATTCTAATGAACCTGGCAACCTGGACAATGATCCTGATACACACCAGGCAATCAGAGAATACTGGCGAAAATGTTGCAAATTCCCAAGTAGGTGAAGTCAATGCAGTACGTTATAGCGGGAGGTACTTCAGGGATGTACTGGGTCTGGATGAATCTCAGATGGATTCGTTCAGAAAATTCAATCCGGTATTCCGGCAGACTGCACGACAGATTAATTCCGGCCTTGTCAGACTGAAATCCGGAATGCTCAGGGAAATGTCGGCTTCTGATTGTGATACTACCAGACTTAACATGTTAAGTGATTCCATAGGTTTTTTACATGCACAACTCAAGCGGGAAACCTACAGATATTACCTGCAATTCAAAACTATCTGCAAGGCTGATCAGCAGCAGAAACTTGATCTGGTATTCAGTGATCTGTTCGATCTGAATGATGAGTCCGCGAATTTTGGCCAGAATGGTCGCGGCAGGAACGGACAGGGTAGGCGGCATGGGAATGTCAGATAGTGACAATTATTAATTAAAATTCTATGATTATGAGAACAAAACTTTTTTTAACCGGATTTGCATTAATTGCATTTATTGCAATTGCAGCAGGTCAGTCAAATAATGGTAAAAATCAGGAACGTGGAAGACAATCCCAATCTTCCGTCTTTGTTGATCTTAACGGAAACGGTATCTGCGACAGATTTGAGTCACGCAGAACTACACAGGCAGGTCGTGGAAAAGGTTCGGACAGAGGCCGGAATTACTGCGGAAATGCCTGTCCTGCTCGACAGGGCAGAAATAAAAAGGGTCCAGATTTCAAGGATAGCAATAACAATGGAATATGTGACTACAGAGAAAGACCTGTTTCGAAATGATCTTCTTTAGGCCTTAGAGTTACTTTTATTCGTAAATAGTATTAGTTTGTTTATATACAGGTGTTTAAAGCAATTTTAGGTGCCTGGCTGTACTTCTCATTTTTTTGTGTTGTTTCCACTTGTCCTATCATCTTTCCACATGAATCTAATTTACCTATATTTGTACCTCAAAGTTACATATTATGGTGATTGAGAAAGACGACAGGGTGATCCTGCTGACCAATGATGACGGCCTCTATGCCACTGGTTTAAAAACATTACTCGGTGTGATGGAAGAGTTCGGCAAGGTGGTGCTGGTATCGACAACCGAAAGTATGTCGGGGATGTCACAGGCTCTGACGGTCAAGACCCCTCTGCGAATAAAACTTCTTGATGAAGATGAAAGACACAGAATATATGCATGTAACGGAACACCCACCGATAGTGTCAAACTGGCAATTAACCAGTTGCTCGACAGGTTTCCCGATTGGGTTGTTTCAGGCATAAATCATGGAGCGAATGCATCGGTCAGTGTTCTCTATTCCGGAACTATGGCTGCAGCGATAGAGGGTTGTTTGTATGGTATCGATTCAGTGGGATTTTCACTTAACAGCTTTTCCACTTCGGCTGATTTCTCCGCCTGTCCGGAATATATACGTCTTGTGATGCGGAATGTTGCTGATGAACCTCTTCCGGCGGGAGTATGCCTGAATGTGAATATACCTGCAGTGCCTAGGGACGAAATACGGGGAGTACGGATTTGCAGGCAGGCCAGTGGCAACTGGAGAGAGGAGTTTGAGAAAAGGAAAGATCCGATGGGGAAAAACTATTACTGGCTTACCGGTGTTTTTCATAATCATGAACCGGAAGCAGAAGATACGGATGAATGGGCTCTTGCAAACAATTATGTATCGGTAGTGCCTGTAAGCGTCGATATGACCGCACACTGGTTCGTCGATAAGCTTAAAGAAAAATATTCGGTATGACTCTACCGGAAAAATTAGACAGATTCATAACTGGTTTTGCATGTGGAATATTACTTCCGTGCATCACGGGATTGGTAGTATATCTTTTTACGTCGCACGGGACCCCACTGACAACTTATATTTTCAGGCTCAAATTTACCGGCATCATGACCCATGCGGTAACTCTTTGTGTTTTTACCAATATTGTCATTTTCCTTTTATTCAACCGTCTCGACATGCTTAAAGCTGCCAGAGGAACACTGGCAGTCACCATTGTATGGGCAATTACTGTTTTCGGGATAAAATTTCTGACATGAAGTATTTTATTATCGCAGGTGAACAGTCAGGTGATCTCCATGGCTCAAATCTCATTAGAGGTCTGAAGCTGGCAGACAGTGATGCAGAAATTGTATGCTGGGGAGGAGACCTGATGGAGTCGGCAGGAGCGCGACTTCTTAAGCATTACAGAGAGCTTGCGTTTATGGGATTCGTTGCCGTAATAAAGAACCTTGGAACCATAAAAAAGAATATGGCTCTTTGCAGACAACAGATCCTCGAGATAAACCCTGACGTTGTGATCTTCATCGATTATCCGGGATTTAATCTTAGGATAGCTGAATTCGCAAGGAAGAATGGTTTCAGAACATTCTATTACATTTCACCCAAATTCTGGGCCTGGAATGAGGGAAGGGTTAAAAAGATAAAACGATATATTGACAGGATGTTCATTATCTTTCCCTTTGAAGAGGATTTTTATAAAAAGTACGGAATCAGTGTTAAGTTCAATGGTAATCCTATTGTGGATGAAATAAAAAGGAAAGAAAGTATTTTACCTCTTCCTGCTGATATCAGAAGATCACTTGGTATAGGTGATCAGCCAGTTATTGCACTGCTGGCCGGAAGCAGGAAACATGAAATTGAATTTGTTCTCCCGGAGATGATAAAAATGGTTGCCCTGTTTCCCGGCTACAGGTTCATACTTACCGGTGTGAAGAACATTCCTGATGAGTATTACAGGAAGTATTTGAACAACGCACCTGTCTTGTTTGTGAAGGACCGGACCTATGAAGTGCTGAAAATTGCAGATGCCGCTCTAGTAACATCAGGGACTGCAACACTTGAAACTGCTTTGATGGGAATACCACAGGTTGTCTGTTATAAAGCTGCCTTTCTTGAAATGATAATAGCCTGGTTTGTGATCAAGGTAAAATATATCTCACTGGTAAACCTTATAATGAATTCTGAGATTGTAAAAGAGCTGGTTCAGTACAAGCTTAACGGAAAAAGCCTGTTGAGGGAGCTGAAAAGCATTTTACCAGGTGGTGAGAAAAGAGAAAAAATGATACTCGATTATAAGGACCTCCTTGAAAAACTCGGACCCGAAGGGGCATCTGCAAGAGTTGCTTCCGAAATGGTTGCGGAACTGGAACAGAGATAGCTGTCAGCTGAAATGGAGAGCTTAACCGTGAAAAACATGCAGTATATAGTGTCTCGGGTATTAAATCCGTTTAATAAAACGTTATATTAAAAATTAAGAGAGAATAGCGTCCTGATGTACAGAAGAGCAAACCTTATCATTATTGTCTGTATTCTCTCCTTGAATCACTGTCTGGGTCAGGTGAGAATAAGACTCTTTTCTTCGCGGACACCGGAAACAGCTGTTTTTACGTCAACCTCGGGTCCATTCGCGCTTGTGAGCCATGGAAAAATTGTCTCTGCCATACAGAAAAATGAGCCTGTGGTTATTTCAAGGTTCAAAGGACGGCTGGCTGTCAAACCAAGGAAAAGAAAAGGATTCATTTGTGATTCAATTAAATTCACAGGAGTGACAGGCAGGGATTATTTTTCTCTGCGTATAAATGACGGCGCCCCCCTGGTGCGCAGGTATTCAGGTGAACTGACTGTATATCCCGATCTGGGGACTCTTGTGATGATCAATAGCTGCGATGTGGAAAGCTATATTGCAGGTGTGGTAAAGGCAGAAGGAGGACAGGGCCGGAACAGAGAATATATCAAAACGCAGGCAATACTAGCCAGAACCTATATGTACAAATATTTTAACAAGCATCTGGCTGACAGATATAATGTGTGCGATAATACTCATTGCCAGGCATTTTACGGATTGCCTGACGATTCGGTGATCACCAGGGCTACACTTGATACAAAGGACCTTGTGATTCTCGACAAAGACAATGTTCTTATTGTTTCAGCTTTCCATTCAAATTGCGGGGGAGAAACCTCATCTCCGGGTGATGTTTGGCTGACTGAGACCTCTTATCTGCGTAAAGTAACAGACCCTTATTGTCTTTCGTCGCGTAATGCTTCATGGACCAGAACGCTGAGCCTTAAGGAGTGGGTGACATTTCTGAGGAAGTCGGGTTTTAAAGGCGATACTTCCAATCCTGCTGTGTTTAATTTTTCCCAAAAGACCCGGCAAACGACCTATCGGGTAGGTTCATTCTCAGTCCCGCTTGGGACTATCAGGGAAGAGCTGAACCTGAAATCAACTTTTTTTTCAGTTATAGCCAGCGGCGATTCGGTTATATTAAAGGGAAGAGGTTATGGCCATGGTGTGGGTCTCTGTCAGGAAGGTGCAATGACCATGGCAAAAGAAGGGCATGATTTCCGGCAGATAATCAGTTTTTATTATACGGATGTTATTATTACAAATATCAAAAATGCGGTATTTTTGTCCGGTAATCATAATCCGGTTATTACCGGTGGTGGATTATAGCAATAAATAATTCTGAAATACCGTTTGTTCATGCATCTGTCACCTTCATGGAAATTTACCAAAGTCAGGGATATCAGGCCATGAAAGTTAGTGCAGGAGATTGATCAGAAAGTTAAATTTAATCTGTATACCAGATCTATGTTCTCAATATTCAGGAAGGAGATAGCCGGATTTTTCAGTAGCCTCACAGGCTACATAGTGATCCTCGTTTTTCTTCTGATCAACAGTCTTTTTATGTGGGTGTTCCCGGGAGAATGGAATATATTCGATACCGGGTATGCCGGACTTGATACGCTTTTTTTTCTCTCGCCATGGGTCTTCCTCTTCCTTGTACCAGCAGTAACAATGCGAATGATCGCCGAGGAGAAGCGTCTGGGTACTATTGAACTGATATATACAAGGCCTATAACCGAACGCGGTATTGTCTGGGGTAAATTTCTGGCTTCCGTTGTACTTGTTCTTCTCGCTTTGCTTCCCGGAGTTATCTACTATGTTTCAGTTTATCTTCTTGGAGAGATCCCGGGAAATCTTGATAAAGGCGGAACTGCAGGTGCTTTCATCGGGCTTTTCTTTCTGGCTTCTGTTTATGCTTCAGCAGGAATTTTTGCCTCTTCTCTCACAGATAACCAGGTAGTTGCATTTATTATTGCAGTGCTTATCTGTTTCCTTTTATATGCCGGATTCGATTCGTTTGCTTATCTGCCAGGCCTGAAAAAATTGGATGAATATGTGATAAGGCTGGGTATAAATGACCATTACAAATCTATCAGCAGAGGCGTGATAGATGCCGGTGATGTATCATATTTCCTGGCGATGGCGCTGATATTCAACGAATCTACAAGACTTGTGCTGTTGTCGCGTAAATGGCGAAAAATGAAATGAGCTATGGCACTTCAGAATGATAATAACATAAGAATGAAGAGCTGGCTTCAGTTTATACTGTCCGTTGCAGGAATAATCCTGATGGTTGCTGCTGCATCTTTCATCAGGCTGAGGCTCGACCTTACTGAAGACAAGAGATACACATTGTCGGAACCTTCCCGGAAAATTCTTGGCAATCTTAAAAGTGATATCTATGTGCAGGTCTACCTCGACGGTGAAATGCCAGTTCCGTTGAAGAAGCTAAGACGTTCTGTCAGGGAAATTCTGGACGAGTTCCGGATCACTTCAGGCAGAAAGCTTGATTATGAATTTATTAATCCTTCAGCTGCCAGAGATGCCGGTAAAAGGCAGGCAACATATAAATCGCTGATCGGTAAAGGTCTTAATCCTGTTAATATTCAGGCTGGTGATGCAGAGGGAGGGTCGACCCAGAAGATAATCTTCCCTGGTATGCTTATAAATTATAATGGGGTTGAGATTCCTGTCAACTTCCTGGAAAACAACAGGAATATTTCCTATGAACAGAATATTCTGCATTCAGTGGAAGGTCTTGAATACCAGATTATACAGAATATTGCAACCCTGAGCTCTGATACCATATATAAGGTTGCATTCATTGAAGGTCATGGTGAACTACCGGAGATCGGGACAGCAGATCTGACTCTTAACCTGGCAAGGTTTTTTACGGTCGACAGAGGGGTGATTGGAGGAAAACCTGGTGTTCTTGACAAATATGCTGCAGTAATAATTGCTGGACCGGAAAAGGAATTCAGTGAAGCAGACAAGCTTGTTGTTGACCAGTATATCATGAATGGTGGAAAAGTTCTCTGGCTCATCGATGAGGTAGCGGTAAATGCCGATAGTCTTGTATATGGAGAAACGGTTGGATTGTATCGTCCACTGAACATTGAAGATCAGTTGTTCATGTATGGCGCCAGGGTCAACCCTGCTGTTGTTCAGGATCTGTATTGTATGATAATCAGGCTGAAGGTCGGGACCGGAAACACAAACCAGCAGATTATTTCAGCTCCCTGGCTTTATTACCCTCTGCTTATTCCTTCTCCATCACATCCTGTTACCAGAAATCTCAACAGGGTTAAAGGAGAATTCACCAATTTTATCGATACCGTCGGACTTGATCCTGACATTAAGAAGACCATTCTTCTTTCCACTTCAAAATACACCAGGGTCATTTCCCCTCCAATGATGATAAGTCTGAAGGAAGCCGAACTCTCGCCTTCGGAAAAGGATTTCACCAGGTCAAATCTTCCGGTTGCTGTCCTTCTTGAAGGGACTTTCAAATCTGTCTTCAGAAACAGGGTAGTGAGTGAGATTACTCATGATAATCAATTCCGGATCAGACCTGAAAGTAAGAAAACTAAACTTATTGTTATTGCTGATGCTGATATCATTAAAAATGAAGTCAGTCACTCTGGACGGCAGGAGACGCCGCAAACTCTTGGACAGGATAAGTACACCGGGGAGCTCTATGGCAACCGCGATTTTTTGATCAATTGCCTCAATTACCTGGTTGATGATCATGGTATTATGGATCTCAGATCAAGGGAGCTTAAGCTGAGGCTGCTTAACCGGGCTATGGTCAGGAATGAAAGGCTTGAATGGCAGATGATAAATGTGCTTGGTCCCGTAATGCTGGTCATAGCTGCAGGGATTATTTATAACTATCTGCGACGTAGAAAATACATAACCGGAAGGTAATGCGAAGGCTGATTATAAGAGGACTTTTTATTGCTGCCGCACTGCTTCCGCTGCTCTTTCTTGTATTCAGGAACAGGTTGCCCTTCGGAGGTAATAACAGCTCATTTTCATGTGATCCGGCCCGCGATATTACAACGATAGAATTCTCTTCAGGCAAAAATAAACTTACTCTGGTTAAAAAGGATGCCTCATGGCTCGTAAACGGGAAGACTGAGGCGCGAAAGAGCGGAATAGTGTTTATTCTCAGAATTTTAAGAGAGATTGAAATAAAGTCTCCTGTTTCGCCCGGCCTCTTCAGTTCCGAGATATCAAAGAAGGGCATAGAACCTGTAAGAGTAAGAATTTACGACGGCAGAAAGCAACTCCGGAGTTTTCTTGTTTATAAAACCGGATCAAATTCTTACGGAAATATTATGAAGCTTAGTGAAAGCTCAAAACCATTTATTGTTTATGTACCTGGATATGACGGGGAGATTGGTTCTGCATTTACTTTGAATGAACTGTTCTGGAAACCATATACTGTATTCAACCTGCTGCCTTCAGAGATCTCTTCTGTCGGATTTGAAAATCATGCAGATACATCGGCATCATTCAGCATAACTGCAGTAAAACATCATATAGTTCTGTTGTCTCACGGCAGGGAGCTGTCCGGCTGGGATTCCACTCTTGTATCGAGGTACCTTTCCTATTTCGCATGGATACCATTCGAGAAATGGGACCTGGAAATGACCACAGAGGAGAAAAAAGGAATATTGATGTCCGAGCCATTGTACCGCATTACTGTTGTGAGCCAAAACGGCAAAAAATCAGTTTTGACCATGTGGGAAAGAATACAGGATAAAGGTGGAACGAAGGAAAAGGACAGCGACAGGCTGATTGGAAAGACAGATGCTGACAGTGAGTTTTTTATAATGAGATATTTCGATATTGATCCCCTGATAAAAAAAAGATCCTATTTCTTCCAGTAATAAATTTTTTCTGGATAAAGGTTTTTTTTGTAATATTGATGAATGAGAATTGCATTCAGGGTATATTTCAATTCATTCATTTTTATATAAATACGAAATTTACAAATAACAAATAATTTAAAAACATTATCAATATGAAATTTGTAGTATCCAGTTCGGAGCTTCTAGGTCACCTGCAGGCGATAAGCAGGGTAATCAGCTCAAAGAATACTCTGCCCATACTTGACAATTTCCTTTTCAATCTTTCAGGGAATGATCTCGAAATTACTGCTTCCGATCTGGAATCCACTCTTATAACACGGATGAAGCTTGAAAATACCGAAGGTGATGGCACCATCGCGCTTCCTGCCAGGATATTGCTAGATACCCTCAAGGAATTTTCGCTGCAGCCTCTTGCATTCGATATAAATCTGACCACGATGGCGGTTGTCATTAGTTCGGAGAATGGTAAATTCAATGTTGTGGGCCAGAATGGTATTGATTTTCCTGCCCTGCCTTCAATCAAAAAAGAGAAGAGGTTCTCATTCGATATCAGTGCAGATATATTGCTTTCAGGTATCACACGTACAATATTTGCTACTGCAGACGATGAACTCAGGCCGGTGATGGGTGGAATATTTGTGGAGGCAGCCACCGATAAAATTACATTTGTTGCATCTGATGCTCATAAGCTGGTTCGTTACCAGCGTTCCGACGCTCATGCTGATGACAATGCCTCTTTCATTCTTCCAAAGAAGCCTGCTTCACTCCTGAAAAATATCCTTCCAAGAGAAGAGGGGATGGTTACAGTCGAATTCGATGATAAGAATGCATTCTTCAATCTGAGCAATTATAAAGTAGTCAGTCGTCTGGTTGAGGGGAATTATCCTAATTACAATTCAGTCATACCTAAGAACAATCCCCGCAAGATCACAGTCGACAGGGTTGAATTTTTCAATACTCTCAAGAGGGTTTCTGTGTTCTCTAACCAGGCAAGTAACCTTGTAAAACTTCAGCTCAATGGTAATCAGATAGTGGTTTCTGCTCAGGATATTGATTTTTCAATTTCAGCATATGAGCGCATAAAATGCCAGTATGAAGGAGAGGAAATAGAAATTGGTTTCAAATCTGTCTTCCTGGTTGAGATCCTTTCAAATATAGGATCGCAGGATGTTATGATTGAGCTTGCCGATCCTACAAGAGCAGGCCTGTTTCTTCCTGCGGTTGCTGAGAATGAATCGGAAGATCTTCTGATGCTTTTGATGCCAATGATGATAAATGCATAGACCTTGGAGCTTATCTTAAAACGTCCGATAGCTTTTCTTGATCTTGAAACTACCGGGATCAATATTGCAACTGACAGAATTGTTGAGATCTCGGTACTGAAGATCAGTCCCACCCATAATGAGGAATGGCTTAGTACCAGGGTGAATCCTGAAATGCCGATTCCTCCTAAATCATCTGCCATTCATGGAATAATGGATGAGGATGTTGTCGATTCTCCTACTTTCAGGGAGATTGCCAGAAACCTTGCTGCTTTCCTTGAAGGCTGCGACCTTGCTGGCTATAATGCCATTAAATTCGACATCCCGGTTCTGGCAGAGGAATTTCTCAGGGTCAATATTGACTTCAATTTCAGGAAGAGAAAATATGTCGATGCCCAGGTTATCTTCCATAAAAAAGAACAGAGGACGCTTTCTGCCGCTTATCAGTTCTATTGCCAGAAAGAACTTATTGGTGCACATGGATCTAAGGCCGATACCGCAGCTACTTACGAGGTTCTTAAATCACAGCTCGACAGATATAAGGATCTTGAAAATGACATTGAGAAACTGGCCGATTACAGTTCATTCAACAGCATTGTTGATTTCGCCGGAAGAATAATACTTGACGAAAAGGGGGTTGAGATCTTTAACTTCGGAAAACATAAGGGCAAACCGGTCGAACAGGTATTCAGGGAAGAACCGGCATATTATTCCTGGATGATGAACGGAGATTTCCCACTCTACACTAAAAAGATCCTCACCGAGATCAAGCTTCGTTCTTTCGGAAAAGTTCAGTGACTATATGAAGATTATTTGCATAGGGCTTAATTACAGACAACATGCGATGGAAATGGGTTGGACCCTGCCTTCAGAACCGGTTGTCTTCCTCAAGCCTGATTCCGCTTTACTCAGGAAAAACAAACCTTTTTTTCTGCCTGATTTCTCAGACAATATTCACTATGAGGTTGAAGTTGTTGTGAAGATCAGCAAGCTGGGGAAATCAATTGCAGCAAAATATGCCGCACGTTATTTTGATGAACTTACCCTGGGAATCGATATTACTGCCAGGGATATTCAGAACCGGAATTCGGAAGCCGGTTATCCATGGGAACTTTCAAAGGGCTTCGACGGAGCTGCTCCCATCGGAGCTTTTGTACCGGTTAGCTCGGTAAGTGATATAAATAATCTGGATTTCAGACTCGATATAAACGGAATTACTGTTCAACAGAGTAATACCTCCGATCTTATTTTCAGTATCGATAAAATCATAGAATTTATTTCAAGGTATTTCACTCTGAAAACAGGAGATCTGATCTTCACAGGAACTCCGTCTGGTGTCGGACGGCTTCAGCGCGATGATCATCTGGTGGCATATCTCGGCGACAGACCTCTGCTCGATTTTATGATCAGGTAAAAAATATCCGGGACCTTTATTCCTTCAACCGGGTATCGTTCACTCCCTGTCTTTCCTTTAAATCTTTCAGTTAAACCAGTAAGAGAGCTTAAGCACAAGCCCGCGGTTTTTGACATTGAGATTTGTCGGATACGAGTTTTCCGTGTAAACAATGAAAAGATCGGATACCGGTGCAAACCTCCATTGGAATCTCAGGTTGAGATTTATGTTGTCTATCTGATCATTATACTGTACAAGGCTGGTAAAGAAGATTTTATTTGTGAAGGTAATGTCGAGCCTTGGTCCGATCAGCAGGTATCTGGCGCTGCTATATGGTGCAGGAAGCTGAATATTATTGTAGGAAGAGATTATACCCAGACTTCCGTACGGCTGTATTCTGAAATTCAGTTCATTATTTATTGTCCATCCTGTTCCGTTATAATACCCGCCATAACGTCCTGCCAGAAGAAAATTGAAAGGCTTTCTTATGTCGGAGGTGTAGGAGGCGCTTACAGAATTCCAGGAGAAGCCTTTTCCTTCCGGCAGTGGGGTCCCCTCTGAATTTGTCGGATCAAAGGGTTGTTGAAGAAGGACATAGTTGGTCGTGAGATTGATCTGGGCAATGCTTTTATTCATCCATTCTGCCTGATAATAAACCGTCGCTTCCCTGTCGGTGAGTTTGAACGAAGGATCTGTAAGAATGTCGAGTTTCGCTCCCGGACCATGGTTGACTATTCTGCTGTCGGGAGGGAAAAACTTGTACTGTACAGACGGAGTGACCTCATAATACCCTTTTCTTCTTATATAGCCAACCTCAGCGACATAATCCGAACCCACCCATGACTGATTCAGTGTCCCTGTAAAAAACTGGGTCGAGTAGGTGATATTTGCTGCTGTTGCTAAGGCATTGCTTTTCGCTCCGGGATAGAAGGCTTGATGATAAAATGTTTTCCCGGTCCATCGGTTATCGGCGCTGGCCAGATTAAATTCCAAACCGGCAACCCTGTTATAATCCAGTCCTGTAAATGATGTGTCATTTTTAGTGTTCTGGACTTGTTTATTGATCATGAATGCCGATATGCTTGATCTTCTGAATAATTTCCGCTGAACAGCTGCAACAGCAAAATTGGATGCCTCAATATCATCTTTTTCCCTGGTTTGCATATCCATGGCACCTATCCTCCAGTCGTTTCCTATTTTCCCGCTCAATCTCGCGCCTGCTACCACAGGTGAAGTCAGACCTATCCTTCTGGAGAAAAAAGGACGGAGGTTATCGGTACCAAGATTGGCGAAAAGATCGCTGTTCTCGAGATAAAACTGCCTCTTTTCAGGAAAGAATAACTCGAACCGGTCAAGGTTAGTGACCTGCCGGTCAACCTCTACCTGCGAATAGTCGGGATTTACCGTAAGGTCAAGATTCATTGAAGTGGAAAGGATGACCTTGGCGTCAACCCCTGCGTTGGCGCTTGGTTTGATATCTTCCCCGGCCTCTTTATTCTGGGTTGCCTTGCCCGATATATATGGAATGAGGGAGAATCTCGGGCCACCTGAAGATGGAAGTGGATGATCCCAGACGAGCGAACCGGTATAGGCCAGTGTTGCAGTGGCAAACTGCCTGGGCATCGGTGCCCAGCTCGACTTTTCATTCGTTTTCAGGTCGAGCCTGCTGAAATTGATTCCCCACTCAGGCTGCCCGTCGTTATACCTGATGCTCCGGAAAGGAATGGCAAATTCTGCAACCCATTTGTCGGGATAGTTCTTCACTGCAGACTTCCATTTTATGTCCCAGTCGAGGTTAACAGATCCTCCGTTAGCCTGCATGCCGTCCCATTGTGCTCCTGCAGCTGAGACCCCAAATGAAAAGCCGTTCGTCTGATCATTATACGTGTCGATGAATACCAGGAAATTGTCATTCTTTCCAAAGGTGAAATCGCGTCTGAGAGATTCAACCGGCCTTTTCCCGGGTGATGAATCATAACAGATAATGCCCATGTAAAGAGTTGACTCATTGTATATAAGCCTGACTTCAGTCTGTGCTACGGCATAACCTGTATCCGTCGGAAGAACTCTCTGAAAATGACTGGCAACATCTGCCTTAGCCCATTCAGGTTCATCCAATATGCCATCTACTGATAATGTTCCTGTCGTCTTTGTTATACCTATCCGGTATTTATCCCTGTTGATCCCTTTTGAGCCTCCAAAGAGCTGGGTGTTAAAAAAAACAAGTATCGTGAAAAGAAGAAGTAACCGGAATTTAAGCATCTTTTGTTAAAATTTGGCACAATATAGGAAAATTAGGATCAGCTGCATTTACTTAAATGTTAAAGAATCTTAAGCAGAATAAATGAGGCTGTATTTGGGAAAATCAATTATCTTATGATTACATTTGAATATCCGGGAATGATTTTGATGCATACGGGATGAGGATATCAGTACCGGGAAGTATTAATTCCAGAATTTATAATTTTCTCAGGTGACGTATAACCTGGATGACTGAATAAATTACCAGATATGAGTCAGGAAAGTTATTTCAATATTGACGGGCTTCATTTTGCAACCGGGAAACCGGTGCGTCTTGAGATCAGGGACGGGATCATATCGTCTGTTACCGGACTGCAATCTTCAGCAGGCAGCTTGGATCTGCCGTATATAGCTCCGGGGCTGATTGACAATCAGATTAACGGATATGCCAATGTTGATTTTTCAGGATCAGATCTCACTCCTGATGCCTTTATACATGCAGCGCATGAGATTTGGAAGACAGGTGTCACAACTTTTTTACCAACGCTGATAACCAGCAGTCATGAAAGCCTGTTGAAGAACTTCAGGATACTAAGTAAGGCTCTCGGAGAGGATGCCCTTGTTGCCGGCGCTGTACCCGGTTTTCATCTTGAAGGGCCATACATCTCTCCCCTCGAAGGATACCGGGGATGTCATCCGGTTCAGCATGTCAGAAAACCTGACTGGAGTGAATTCACACAATATCAGGAAGCCTGTGGTGGAAGAATAATCCTTGTCACTATTGCTCCTGAACTGGAAGGATCTGATGAGTTTATCCGGTTATGCCGTAAAGATGGTATCCTGGTGTCAATCGGACATACTGGTGCAGGCGCTGAAATAATTGGTGCAGCAGCCGATTCAGGAGTAACATTATCGACACATCTGGGCAATGGCTGCGCGAACATGATACACCGGCATTATAATCCTATCTGGCCCCAGCTGGCAGATGAAAGGCTAACATCTACTATTATTGCCGATGGGATACATCTGCTTCCGGAAGAGCTTAAGGTATTCCTGAAGGTTAAAGGCGCTTCAGGTATAATCCTCATTTCTGATGTGATGTACCTGGCAGGAATGGCTCCCGGAAAATATATGCTTATGGAAAGTGAGGTCATGCTTACTCCTGAGGGAATGCTCAAAAATATTGCCATGAATTGTCTGGCAGGGGCTTCCTTCCCTCTCAAAGCCGGAGTGGGTAACATGATGAAATTCACAGGTTGTTCTCTCAAAGATGCGATAAATATGGCATCTTCAAATATTGCAGGGCTTTATCCTTTCAATGATCGCGGTGTACTTGCCAGGAATAAAAGAGCCGACCTTATCCTCTTTGATTTCGAAGACTATAAACTAAGAATCAGAAATACATATGTGAACGGTCAAATGGTGTATCAATCGTGAAAACCAGCTCCTTAAGCTTTTAACTTTTTCCTTTTTAATATAACCCATAAACCCCGCTGCATGAGCCTTATTGATTACTTTGTCCTTTTTGGTTATCTTATTGCCATAACAGCGTTCGGCCTCTGGATGGCTCGGAAAACACGCACCAGTGATGCCTTTTTCAGGGGAGAAAGGAAGTTCAAATGGTATATAATGATAGGCCAGGCTTTTGGCGTTGGAACTCATGCTGAAATGCCTGTAGCGCAGACTGGTGCAACATTCAGCCTGGGCTTTGCCACAATCTGGTACCAATGGAAGAACATGCTTATCACTCCGTTTTACTGGCTGATAGCTCCTTTTTACAGGCGCAGTGAACGGACAACAATAGGTGAGATCATTGAAGACAGGTATGGTGAAAAAATGGGGCTTCTTTATTCGGTTTTTGCTGTAACATATTTTGTGTTTAATATGGGAGTAATGCTTCAGGGAGCAGCAAAGGTTATCTCCGTTGCTTCAGGCAATCTTATTTCTCCAACCATGGTGGTCCTATGTATGACAATAGCATTTATAATATACAGTTATGCAGGAGGTCTGATTGCAGCAGCCTATACAGATTTCATTCAGGCTTTTCTTATAATTGTTCTTTCCATATTATTGATCCCGCTGGGCTTATCCCAGATTGGCGGATTTCATGGGATGAAAGAAGTTCTTCCTTCCAGTTTCTTTGAACTTTTCAATTCTGCCAGCGGGATCAATGGCTTCACAATAGCCATGCTTGCTGTAAACGGAATAGTTGGAATAACAGCTCAGCCACATATGATATCGATGTGCGCCACAGGCAATACCGAACGCGCGGGAAGGATAGGACAGACATTCGGATCGATGATAAAACGGTTGGTTACAATAGGATGGGCCCTGACAGGACTTGTAGTAGCTGCCCTGGTAATAAAGAAAGGAACAACTCTTCCTGATCCTGAAATGGCATTTGGTTATGCTTGCAGTGTTCTCCTCGGACCCGGGTTGATAGGCCTGATGCTATCAGCAATTGTGGCTGCCAATATGTCGGCATGTTCTAACTTCATGGTCAATACCGGAGCGCTGTTCACAAAAAATTTTTACAAGAAATATATTAATCCTCAGGCTGATGACAGGATGCTTCTGAGAATGGGCAAACTCTCCGGTCTTGGTCTGGCTGTCCTTGCAGTCTTTTTTGCTTTAAGTATCAGCAATGTATTACACGGATTTCTTTTCACAGAAACTCTGGCTGCATTTATGGGCATAATATTTCTCGGAGGCGTGATCTGGAAACGGGCTAACAGATATGGCGCCATGGCTGCTGTTATTTCATCCCTTCTCACATATTTCCTTGTTAACTTCATCTCAACCGGTAAGCTTATGCTCGTTTATGTCTGGAAACCAGGCCCCTTCGGTCTGGCTATGATTATAGGCTTTTTTATGTTCTGGCTGGTAAGTATCCTCACCAAGCCTGAAGATAAAACCCGGAATGATGCTTTCTTTGATAATATGCGCAGAAAATCAGATTCTCCGGTCAGAGGAGCTGACGGGAAAAAACCACTCGCTTCAGAATCAGGGGAAGATCTTCTACTTCTTGATCTGCCAGGCTGGTCTAAACGATCAAGATGGAATAATTTCTTCAGACGTTACAGGGAAGATATTGTTGGATTCCTACTGAGCTGGGTAATGGTGGGACTTCTTATCCTCCTGGCCTGGGGAATACTTCAGATCTGAAATATCCGCTGACATATGCCTTGTGAACTCAACTGGACATAGAGTCTATTATCTTAAAAAACATTAACATTTAATATTTGGTGTTGATTTATCCGATTTATAACTTTGACCGTTATTTTAATAATTAAACAAATGGGAAATCTAGGAGCTACAGAGATCTTGTTAATATTAGTGGTAGTCGTTCTTCTTTTCGGCGGACGAAAAATTCCTGAATTGATGAAAGGTATTGGCCAGGGGATGAAGGAATTCAAAAAAGCTTCCCGCGTTGAAGACGAACCTGAAAAGACAAGTACTGAGCCAAAAAGCGAAGATAAAAAATAGAGTAATCTCTAACCGGCTTAGTCTGGTTCGATAAGGTATTGAAGATCAGTTTGATTCAGTATATTCGAAAGCTTTTTGTTTTTCTCTTGTTTATAGCGAAATATTATAGCTTCATTTATTGATTCACTCTATCTCCTGTCGGAAAATTTAATATCAGAAGGCAGTCTAAGTTGTTATACCATAATATTACTTATTGCAGAATTGTCCGGTACTTCTGCCCCAAAAGGACATTTATTTTGCCCAATGCAATGATGATGCGAAGGGGGATATTGTCGCATTGGTCTGTTTATTAACGATCTTGGATGTTACATCTTTCAGGATCTTTATAAACAGAAGCATTTCAATTGTGTAAAATCATTTTTTTTACATCTTACAAGGTTATTTTCAGATCGAAATATCTGTATTTGACTGTACCTGACTTGCCTAAATTTCCTGATAATTATTGTTAATATTAAAACAATCCCAGTTCAGTTCCGAAGGTTATTTATTCAGGCTGAACTGGCTGCAACATTCAGACTTCCTCTGGAAAAAATACGTGTAATTACTCCGTTAATCGGTGTCTGTTTCGGAGGAAAGAGCCCAAACAGTCAGGCTATCAAGGCGGCTAAGCTTGCCATGCTGACGGTAAGCCGGTGATGCTCATTTTTAATCGTGAGGAGGAATTCTTCTATGACAACTTCCATACTGCCGGAATCATTACCGTAAAATCAGGAATTGACAATAACTGACTTATAAAGTACTGGGATTAAGATGCATCTTTTTTCGGCACAAGAGGGAGTGAGATTATCTACGATGTCCCCAATATCCGGATAACCGACCATGGCGAGATGTAGATCTATGTCGCTGTCCATCCTTTTGCAGCAGGGCCCTGGCGGGCGCCTAATAATACCAATTTATTTGCGAGGGGGATACCTGTTGATATAATGGCTGCCCAGGCAGTCATCGATCCGCTTGAATTCCGGCTCAGACACCTTCAGGATAAGAAGATGAAAGAGGTTCTTCTTAAAGCCCCATATGTAAGGATATAAACCATGGAAGGGGAAGAACGTCCATGGTATTGGAATCGCGATTGGCACTGTTGTTGGCACCCATGTTGCTCAGATCGCAGAGATTAAGGTCGATATAAACACAGGGGAAGTTCAGGTCTTAAGAGTTGTCTGTGCCCGGAATATGTGGCTGTATATCAATTTACTGAGTTCCACAATGCAGATGGAAGGATGCGTTACTATGGGGTTGGGCTACGCGCTTACCAAGAAGGTCATTCATGAGGGTGGAAAGATTATCTAAAATGCTTTCGATTCCTACGCAATACCACGGTTTTCATTGTTGCCGGCAATCAAGACTTCCGTTTTTAACAGGAAGGATGAACAGCAGGGAGGTGGAGAGCATGCCAAAATAACGGTAGGTGCAGTGGTTGGAAAAGCTATATTCAATGTCACAGGTGGCAGACTTTTACTCCGGAAAGAATCGTGGAAGCTTTGAAAAAGATCTGATTCATATTACCCTGCGGTTCTTTGTGCTTTAAGTTGTTGTAATTACTGCTGAAGTATGACAAAGGATGTACAAAGAACCGTCAGGGCATTTTTCACCGATATTTTTTCACTTTTTTACCAGGGTTCCTCTGTCAGTGACTCAGATTTCCCATCCTTTCCGGTATTCCCTTACAAGATATTTATTGGCGTCAGGGTTATTGGTGATTTTCATTTCGGAGCTGTTGTATACAACTTTTTTGCCTGCACGCAGGGCGACTCCTCCCAGAAGAATTGTTTCCGTCACCGGACCAGCGTAGATAAAGCTTCCGGGCGAATCTGTCCCTTTTTTGAACGATTCGATCCAAGATTCGTTCCTGTCGTGTTTTTCATTATTTTTCAGTTCATCAGCGGTGATTTTCTTACCTCCGGAATAGAGAATGGGATCTTCACCCCTGAAATCGCCGATAATCTTTCCTTTATCACCAACGAACATCAGTCCTTCAGCAGCCAGCGCTTTATCTTCGGCAGCCAGTTCATCAGGGTTCATCGGCTTCATTCCTCCATCATACCAGAAGAGTTCGAAAGGTCCGAAATTCTTTTGTGCAGCGAATTTGAACCTGACTATGCATGATAAAGGAAAGGCCACGTCGTTTTTAACACCGGTCGAAACACCATTAATAGTTGTGCAGGTCTTGGTTGCATATGCTTCGGCACTGATGGCGGGAGTGTTTATTCCCAGCGTAAGGAAGAGAGGGAATAAGCTGTAATGACCCATATCGGCAATACTTCCGGCCCCAAAATCATACCACCCACGGAATACGGCATGGGTATAATTTGGATGATAAGGCCTTTCCGGAACAGGTCCCAGCCAGAGATCCCAGTTGAAATCTTTGGGTACCGGGGGTGTATCAGCCGGATTGGACTGCCATTGCTGCCATACCGGCCGGTTAGACCAGTTATGGATCTCCTTTAATGTGCCTATTCTTCCCTCGTCAATCCATTTCTTAATGATATCATATTCCGGACTCTGACTCCATGCCAGGAGATGTGTGCCCACGCCGCTCGTCCTGGCCATATCGATAGTTACTTTGGCCTCATGCATCCTGTTTGCAATCGGCTTATGAGTTACAACATGCTTCTTCTTTTTCATAGAAGCGATGGCAACTGTTGCATGAAGATGGTCGGGAGTCATTATCTTGACAGTATTGATGTCTGTTTCCTTTTCAAGGAGTTCCCTGAAATCCTCATACGATTTACATCCTGTGTAGTTTCCCGATGGCTTGTTTTTTCCGTAATATTTCCGGACGAATTCAAGTCCGATATCCCTTCCGCCAGGGATGCCTTTGATTCCTTCACCCCATGATTTGTCTCCCAGAGCTTCTCTCAGATCGTCTCTCAGTCCAAATGGAGACCAGTCAACATAGTCGGTGGTAAATTTATTCGGATCACAGACTGCAACAATCTGGAGAGCCGGATTCTGAATCAGTGCGGCCATTTCTCTGAGACCCTGAGTACCGCAGCCTATATAGCCCAGCGTGAGCTTTTCACTGGGAGCCACAAATCCTGGCCCTCCGAGGACATTTCTGGGAATAATTGTAAATCCGACGGTTGCAGCAGTGGCTGTTCCGATGAACTTACGACGGTTAATCTTTCTGGAATTTGCCATTTTTAAAGAGTAGGTTAGTTATAAGAATAAATATTGAATCAATGAAGAATGTTCCTTCTTGCCGGCAGGCTATTTCAAATGTACAAAAACCATAGTTAATATTATATGATTTGTCATGTGATTTTCAATAGCTGACTGCTATGGATGATTATACTGGTGAATATTCTTGATTACCTATGTATTAAGCCTGTTTCCGGAGATAGAAGAAGCTGGTTCCGGATAAAAACATCCCGGAGTGTTAAATTTTCTTAAAGCCTTGTAAAAACCAAACACAGGCAGGAATTCCGCTTCAGCGGCTGCTTAATTATTCTATATTTGTAAGGAGCAAACTAATTCTGTAAACCTTGCGATATGAAAAAGTCTGAAAAGGATAGCTTCAGGTCATGGATTAACAGGTTTGGGGAATGGATGAAACAGCATAAATTTCCTCCTCGCCTGTTGCTTCTGATCACCGGGTTATTATCTACATTATGGTTCCTGGTCAGGGTTATTCCGAAACCCTCACGTGCAACTTATCCCTGTATGCAGGTTGCTGCGCCTCTGATGTCAGGATTTGTGGTTTACCTTCTTTCTCTGGGAGGTATTACCATAGCATTCAGAAAAGCCAGGGAGAGTGTTTTCAGAAAGAGGTATTTTTTAGCCGGCCTGATGTTTACTATTGTTGTTGCAGGCCTTATCCTGACAATAACGCGTGGAAGTCTGAATTCTTTCGCTGTTTCTGCCGTTTCTGATGAAAGAGGTCCGGATGACGGTCCTAACCAGCCTTTCGGAACTCCTATGGGGGTCAATCCCGGCAGGGTGGTCTGGATCTGGAATCCGGATGCCACCAACGAAAACTGTCTCAATACCTTCGAGAGCAAGGATTATTATTTCAAACCACAGAACACAAATAAGGATGTCGTTTCCGGAATGATCAGAAACGGACTGACCAGGCTGACCGGAAAGAAATCTGTTAAGGAGGCATGGGATGTTCTTTTCAGATATCATAACCAGATAAAGATGCAAAGTGCGAAAGGATATGTCAGAGGTGAAAAGATCTTTATTAAAATCAACCAGGGCACATCGCGATGGCTTCTTACAGACGAGGATAAGGATATAGGCTATTACTATCCGGAGACCTTCAAACCTACCTCACTCAGGGGGAGCGCTAATTATGGAACTACCGAGACCAACCCCTATGTTGCGCTTGAAATATTGAAGGAACTGGTAAATGAAGCAGGCGTAAATCAGTCCGATATAACTGTTGGAGATCCGATGACCGATATTTACGGACATGTTTATGATGTCCTTCATTCGGCATTTCCAAATGTCGTTTATGTCGATAAATTTTCAGCCAAATTTGGCCGGACACTGACCGTTCCTACGGATGACGACAAGATCTTCTACGGAAACAAGTCACAGAAAGACAAAATATATGACTGCATAGAAAAAGCAGATTACCTGATTAACCTGGCGAATTTGAAACCTCATTATGCTGCAGGTATATCGCTCACGGCAAAGAATCATTTCGGTTCACAGGCAAGAAGTACTGCAGCACATTTGCATAACTGGCTCATTACACCCAGAGGAACACTGGGATCGAACGGAGGCTATCATAAATACAGGGTACAGGTCGATCTGATGGGAAGCAGATACCTTGGTAGAAATACAGTGCTTTATCTTGTTGACGGACTGTTTGGCGGTGGCGCCATTGAGACCAAGGTTCCTGTCAAATACTTAATGTTACCCTTTAATAACGACTGGTGCAACTCAATATTTGTTTCACAGGACCAGGTAGCTCTGGAATCGGTCTGCTATGATTTCCTCAGGACGGAATGGAATGGCATTAATCAGCATAATCCGGCAAATGGTCAGCCTGATTACGGACCCAGTATAAAAGGAGTGGATGATTATCTGCATCAGGCTGCTGATCCGGCTAACTGGCCTGAAGGCATCGTTTATGATCCGGATAACAGCGGAAAGCCTCTGACCAGCCTGGGAGTACATGAACATTGGAACAATGCGTTATCCAAACAATACACAGGTGATCTTGGTAAGAAAAATGGTATTGAACTTGTATCAATTCCCGACACCCTTGTCAGACATATGCGTTGAAACAGAAAATCTACTATAATGAACAAATCTGAAAAATAACTCCTAATATTGATTAAAAAAATGAAAACATCAGAAGATAAACTCGTTACCAGCCGCCGTGATGCTATGAAGCTTCTCGCTGCAGGTAGTGCTGCCGGAATTCTTGGTTTATTTGAGAGCCCGATGGCACGAGCCGAGAAGTATGAAACGCCCGCATATGCAAAGGGAACGGCTCCCGTTAAAATAAAAAGCGTAAAAGCAATCGCTACAGCTCCGGAAGGCATTAACCTGATAGTTGTTAAAGTTGATACAACCGAACCCGGTCTGTATGGGCTGGGGTGTGCTACATTTACACAACGTGCGGAAGTAGTTGTTACTGCTATCGACAAGTACCTGAACGATTTTTGTGTCGGAAGGGATGTCGATAATATTGAAGATATGTGGCAGAACGTTTATGTGAGTTCTTACTGGAGAAACAGCCCTGTGTTGAACAATGCCATCAGCGGACTCGATCAGGCTCTTTGGGATATCAAAGGAAAACGGGCAGGTATGCCTGTATACCAGCTGCTCGGTGGTAAATCAAGGTTTGCAGTCCAGTGTTATACGCATGCCAGCGGCAAAACAAACGAAGATGTTATTGCTGATGTTCAGAAATACATGGCCATGGGATACCAGCACATCCGTATCCAACTGGGCGCCTATGGTGGAGTGGGAACTCTTGGGAACCAACCTTCATTCAAAGATGCAGGATTCGGTATGGAAACAGACGATTTCATGGACCAGCGTGCATATTTAAGCTCAGTCCCGAAAATGTTTGAGGCTGTGAGAAAAGCCTGTGGAGATACTGTCGAACTCCTTCACGATGTTCATGAAAGAGTTGAACCTATCGACGCGATCAACATGATAAAAAAACTGGAAGACTATAATCCGTTCTTTATTGAAGATCCTTTCTCCCCTGAAAACACAGAATGGTTCAAACAGCTCAGAATGACGACTTCCGTTCCGATTGCAATGGGAGAGCTGTTCAATAATATCAATGAATTCAAGTTACCTATGGTCAACCAGTGGTTCGACTTCATACGGATTCATATTTCTCAGATCGGAGGCATAACTCCTGCAATGAAGGTAGCAAGGCTTGGCGAATGGTTCAATATCAGGACAGCATGGCATGGACCTGGTGATGTATCTCCTGTCGGTCATGCTGCCAATGCACACATCGACCTCGCAATATGGAATTTCGGAATACAGGAAGCTGTCCGTTTTTCTGAGAAACTTCAGACAATCTTCTCCGGATGTCCGACAATGAAGAAGGACTTTATGTATGTAAACGAAGCGCCTGGCCTCGGGGTGGACATAAATGAGAAGGAAGCTGCAAAATATCCGATCGGCACAAAATCAAGATGGCAGGTCAGAAAAAATGATGGCACGGTAATCAGACCTTAAAAATATTCACTTATGAGTAACAGCAGAAGGGATTTTATCAGAAAGAGCGGAGCGATGGCTGCCCTTTCTGTTGCCGGATTAGGTTCCACAGGCCAGGCAATGTTTGGTGCTTCTGATCCGGTAAGCAGGAAAAAACCAAAAAAAGGTTCATCAACAGAATATATTAAGGATGCAGGCATAAAAATGTGTTTTGCATATTTCGGAGGCATTAAGGCTGAGAGCAGAAAAGTTCAGTTTGGTAAGCAACTCAGCGTCCTTGGTGCAGTTGGTGGGATCAATACTTCCATGGTCGGACTGCAGAATGTTAAACCATGGGAATATGAGGCTGTGGAAGCGGTCAGGAATGCATGGGAAAAAGAAGGGCTGAAGCTAGAAGTTGTGGAAGGACCACCGGCATTGTCTGAAATAACAAAACTGGCGCTGGAAGGAAGGGATGAAGAGATATCCTATTTTATAACCTTCATGAAGAACCTTTCAAAAGCTGGGATCAAGGTTATCTGTTATAACTGGATGCCGGTAATAAGCTGGGCCAGAACAACAACCGACAGGCCGGGCAGAGGAGACGCTTTTGTAACCGCATTCGACTATGAGGATATAAAGGATCAGACTCTTACAAAATATGGCGCTGTTTCCAAAGAGGCGCTCTGGCAAAATCTTGAATATTTTCTGAAAGCAGTGGTTCCTGAAGCTGAAAAATACGGTATTAAACTTGCTATGCATCCTGATGATCCTCAGGTCGACAGTATAAGGGGCATTTCAAGGATAATGACTACTGCCGACGCTTTCAGGAAGATGGCTGCTATCTGCCCGAGTTCAAGTAACGGGATCACAATGTGCCAGGGCAATTTCTCTCTTATGGGTGAAGATATCCCTGCACTTGTAAGAGATTTTGGCAGCAAAGGCCTTATCCATTTTGTCCATTTCCGGAATGTGAGGGGAGGAAAAATGAACTTTGTTGAAACCTTCCACGATGAAGGCCAGATCGATATGTATGAGGCAATGAAGGCTTACATAGAGATCGGTTTCAAAGGCCCGCTCAGACCTGATCACGTACCCACAATGGCAGGCGACAGTAATGACAGCCCTGGTTATAGCGCTCTTGGAAGCCTTTATGCGGCTGGATACATCAGAGGTCTGATTGAGGCAGTTGCCAAAACAGGGTGAAAACAGTTTTAAGACACTCGATGACGGGGATTTCCAGGGAAATCATACCTTGCATCCTTAAAGCTTAATCAAATGAAAACTATTATCTTAATTTTATTTGCCTTAATATTTGCAGTCATGCCATCATTGAAATTTCCACAAGCAGACATTTCGAACGGCCTGATACAGGCAAAACTGTATCTGCCTGATTCAAAAGAAGGATATTATCAGGGTACAAGGTTCGACTGGTCGGGCAATATGCCCAGCCTGCAATGTAACGGACACGAGTACTTCGGACAGTGGTTTAATACATATAGCCCTGAGATACATGATGTTATTATGGGCCCCGTGGAAGAGTTCACAGCACTCGATTTTGATCAGGTCCGTCAGGATGAAACATTTGTTAAGATAGGGGTCGGAGTCCTTAAGAAGCCGGATGAAAAACCTTATTCGTTCGCACGATATTATCAGGTGGTCAATCAGGGCATCTGGACTGTAAAACAAAAACCTGATCAGGTCCAGTTCATTCATGAGCTGAATGACAATGCTTACTCCTACAGGTATGAGAAGATAGTCCAGCTGGTAAAAGATAAGCCTGAAATGGAACTGGTACATACTTTACGGAATACAGGTAACCGGACCATTGAAACAAGCGTCTATGATCATAATTTTTTCCTGATTGATAATCAGCCGGTTGGTCCGGGATATTCCATTACGGTTCCGTATCAGATCAAAGGGACAGGCCAGGGTATAGGCGAACTTGCTGAAATCACCGGTAACCAGATTCGTTTCCTCAGGACTGTGAATAACGGAGAAAATGTATTCTGCAGCCCTCTGCTCGGATTCAGCAATAGTCCGTCGGATTATGAATTCCGTATTGAGAATAAAATTGCCGGAGCCGGAGTTAAAATAACCTGTGATCAGCCTATACATAAACTGAACTTCTGGTGCTGTTCAACAACCTTGTGCCCTGAGCCATATATTCTGGTCAAGGTTGAGCCCGGAAAAGAGTTCACCTGGAAGATCCGTTATGAATTTTATAACCTTAAATAGGAGAGGGGATAATAAAATACCCTGCAGTTTTCTGCAGGGTATTTTAAAAAACAAATTCTTATAACTGAAAGTAAACCGCAAAGAACAGGGTTGTTGCTGCGCTGCAAACTTTTATGTTTACCGGCATCGCAATCCCCGGGTATATTAAATTTGTTCTCTATGGTTGATTTTTTCTGTAAGGGTTTTACAATTCTTCAATTACAAGATTACGCCATTTGACCCTTATCCCTCCGCCTTCATGAATCTGCAGGGCGATGGAGCCGTTCCCTTTTCCAATCTTTTCGTCTGACAGATCCACCATCTGGATTCCGTTGAGCCATGTCTGCACCCTGTCGCCAACCACACGGATCCTCATTGTATTCCATTCGCCGGGTTTAAGGATGTTTTCCTTATCATCATCTATCTGTTTCAACCAGCCCCTGCCGTATGATTCATATATTCCTCCTGTATCGTGTCCTGGAGGTGCAACTTCACACTGCCATCCTGCTATTTTAGTTCCTTCGATTGTTGATCTGAAAAAAATACCGCTGTTACCGTCAGCTTCCTGCAGAAACTCTACTGTAAGATCAAAATTTTTATAAAATTTATCAGTGGCCAGATAACCGTATTGTTTATCGGGACCGCTTTCGCAGACAAGAAGTCCGTTTTCCACAAACCATTTTTCTGTTCCGTAAATTTTCCATCCCGTAAGGTCCTTTCCATTAAAGAGAGGATGTTTTTTTGCCGGGGCAGTAAAGCCGGCCAGCAGAAATACCGCTAATAGCGGAATAAGAATCTTTTTCATCTGTTTTTTTGGTTGTTGTTTGATTATTATTCTGATTTGTCTGATCATTTCACTGTAAACTGTCTTAAATAATTGCGGCTCTGAATCAGTGCTGTCTTTCTGTTTTCCAGAGATCCTTCGAATGATTTGTCCTCCACTTCAACACAAGCCGCTCCTTTATATCCTGTCTCATAAAGAGCAGAGAAGAATTTACTCCATTCTATATCGCCCAGACCAGGTATTTTAGGCGTATGTATGTTCAGTGGAGTGGTCAGTATTCCTACATCGTTGATCTTTTCCCAGCGGACCCTGGCGTCTTTAAGATGAACGTGGAAGATCTTCTCCCGGAATTCAAAGATAGGTTTCACGTAATCCATCATCTGCCAGATAAGGTGCGACGGATCGTAATTCAGCCCGAAATTGGCGGATGGTATTGCTGCAAACATTTTTCTCCATACAGCCGGTGAATGAGCAAGGTTATTACCTGAAGGCCATTCATCCCTTGTGAAAAACATTGGACAATTCTCAATGCCAATCCTGATGTTCCGGTGTTCGGCATATTCAATAAGAGGTGGCCAGACTTCCAGAAATGATGCAAAATTTTCATCTTCAAACTTTCCCGGATCCGCACCAATGAATGTGTTTACGATATTGATACCGAGACTTACCGCTGCGTCTATCACCTTTTTAATATGCGTGATGAAAAATTCCGCTTTACTCTTTTCAGGGTCCAGCGGATTCGGATAATAGCCCAGTCCGGAAATTTTCACATTCCTTTCCGTCAGTTTGTTTTTAATCCTTTGCAATTCATAGTCATTAAGCGTGGCAACATCGATATGCGTAACACCCGCATACCTCCTGTCGGCTTTTCCGGAAGGCCAGCACATGATCTCAACACATGAATAACCATTGTCGGCAGCAAAATCAATGACCTCTTCAAAACTGAGGTCTCCAAGTATGGCGCTCACAAATCCTAGCTGTATCATAATATCTGATTTAAACTGTTTATCAGGTATGTCATGATTGCAATATAATAAAAATGATATTAACCCAGATACCGGATGTACAATGTATATAACATTTTGCATCCGCTATATCAGGTCATCTGAGAAATTTAATCTGATGAGGGAGCTTTGCTATTTTATCTCGGTTCTCGCACCGGATGAAATTGCAATATTCTTTTTCCACTCGAGTTTTGTCTCCTTGGCATTTCTGAGCAGTACATCATATACACCTGGTGAGCATGGGTTCACGATGTTTACGTTATCGAAACTTATTGTTTCCAGATTTTTAACACGTTCCGGTTTCCCGGCTTGTTTAGCCGCTGTTCCGGCCTGATAAAGGCTCAATCCTTTGATGTCCTTGTTTATACCGGTATAAATAATGCCGCCGGCATTAAGATTGACGGTAACTTCATAGCTGACATCCGGTTTGAGCTGGAAATTATCGAGCCATACCTGATGTGTCTGGTTGGAGATACTGATTGCCATTAGTACGTCATAAGTTCCTGCCTTGATTTTACCTTTGGACTTGCCAGTGGCCTGATCAGGGGTAATAGCCTTGTCATGCTTCCCCTTTTCATAAAATGTTATTACACCAGGGTAAACATCCTGGCTTGTATGTGCTTTACATCTTACTGCCGATGATGTATATTCCGATAATCCGCCAGATGGAGACTGTTTTTCAGAGATGTTTATCTGGTAATCATACAGGGTTACGGAGACCGCGGTCCTGGTACCCGCTTTTATTTCTATATTCCCTACAGAGAAGCTTAGTTTTCCAGGCTTGCCGGAAAGTTTAAAAGCAAGATTCAGTTCATATTTGCCTGGAACCACTCCCTGCATTTTTACCTCTTTGCCTCCGTTGGTAAGCTTGTATTCAGAACCTGCAATAAGATCTCCAAGCGCCCTGATATTAACTGCCAGAGGGGAACCCTTATCATCTTTGCTCATTGGCGTGAAGCTTTGCTGTATCCATACCTGATTCCAGCAGTGATCAGTTTTTATAGATATTCCATTATCCAGCTTATATGTATAGTTGGATACCTGTTGGGCATGTGTGCTTAACAGGATAACAAATACAAGAACAATTGTTGAAACAATATTTTTCATGGCAGTAAAGTTTTTATGGACAACTACATCTATAACAAAGTTAGTCCAATTAATAATTTAAGTCAATTTTTTTTACTTCGAACAAATGGCATACTTAATAATTTATGATATTTTATAAAGAGATGAATATTAATATGTTAATGCATCAGGAGCGAGTCCGCTTCATCTCCTGATTTTTTTGACCTGATAATAGTTAGGATCAGACTCTTCCAGGTTACTGCCCTGGATTTTCAGTATTTTTATATTATGATTGCTGTAATACGCGTGATAAAATTCAACAGGAAAATTTCATAATCTTACTGTAAGCCGGATTTCCTGCATCTCGGTTATCAGGAAAAAACTATTACTTCATGATCTGTGATTGAATCTATTAATACATTGTACCATGCCCCGTTGGCAGTAAACGGGATATTTTTTGAAGCGACCAGCAGCCTGATTGTTCCGGCGGTTATGTTTTCTGGAAGCTTCAGGGCGACTCTGACAGGACCTACCGGAATGCATTCGTCGACAGGCTGTCTCCATGTGGCAGTGCTGGTTAGGTTAACCAGGTGCAGAATGACCATATCTTTTTTAAGGTACAGGTTGCAATCGATCAGTCCGGGGCATTCGACTTTCAAGGGAATATTGTCGCCTGAGCACCATCTTATTATGTTTGCTAAAAGGTCTCCATGATCGGGAAGATTAAATCTGGCATATTGTCTGTCTATGTCGGCAGGCATAAAGGCTATTTTTCCGTGTCCTGGAAGATTATTGATAATGATCCCCGGAATATTGGTGAATGGTTCTCTCTTCCAAGCAGTTTCGGGAGGGTAGACAGGAAATGGAGGGACGTAAGTTGCAATTATCCGGGCTGTACTGTCGGTTGAATATTTATCAAGCGTACCTCCGAATGAAATTATATCTGTTTCTTCAAATCCGTTGAGTATCTGATGTCTCTGTCCTGAGTTTTGCTTTTCATCAGCTCCGCCTGGTCCGCCTGTTTTGTCTTTCATTCCAGGGTTTAACCTCAGATAGGAATGGAATGTTTCCCCGGCAATTTTCCCTGGCCTGTTTTCAGGATCTGTAAATCCTCCTGCGGGTATATGTGTCCCGAACAGCCGGCCAAGGCCGTAATCATTTCTAATGTCCCCCCATTTGTCATACAGGCTGGTTTCTCCCGTGGCAAATACTGCGCCGCCTTTTTCCGAGAATCTTTTTACTGAAGACATCTGTTCATCTGTCATTGAGCCTGTATTTGGCAGGATAATCAAAGACAAGCCAGGGGCGTCACGGTCGATCTGGTCCGCGTTTACAGGGATATATGGAATTCTAGCCCTGATCAGAGCCTGAATAATTCCTTTCCAGGGCATATCTACCATCATCTCAGCTTTATCCCTGCCATAGAAGTCATAGTTTGCCTGTGACCATACCACACCGACTGTAGCCAGAGGCTTCCTGTTCAGGAGATAATTTTCATTATTCCTGTGCCACCTGAACAGAGGCCCTGGTGTTTTGTAAATCCTCCTGTCGTCGTGTGATGCCCCGACAATATGCCACCATGGTTGAATCCCACCTGCGATGCCTTCGATCATCCACATCCGCGCTTCTTCTTCAGGCTTGCTTGCCATTCTGAAGGTTGGCTTGCCGGCCTGGTACATTGCCATGCTCTCAGGAACCAGTTTATCCCAGCCGAGAATTCCATGAATAATTTTCCCGGTATCAGCGTTTTGCTGGAATCCGCCGGAGTCATTCCTCGCCTGGTTATCGAGCATAATAATTTCCGCTCTTTTGCAGATCTCTTTGTAATCCCTGAAACTTTCAGCCTGCCATGCGATTGATCCGCTGTTCATGCCCGACCATATGCATGCAGCTCCACCGGCTTTTTTTGCCACACTGTTGTTCAGGTCCCATAACTCCAGTCTCCTTTCATAATTCCACTTGATCCATTCCCTGTATTGCTGTTTGTCCCAATCGGCTTTCGCCGGTATCTGCAAACCTGTTTTTTTCAGGAAGCCCTGCCTGCAGTTTTCACAGTAACAAATAGAGTCCCGGCCAAGGCCGCTCCAGCTGTTGTCAGTAAATCCTTCAGGCTGGTAAAGTCCGGCTATCTCCTCAATTATTGAAGGGATATGTTTATTATAATAAGGCCCGTTCACACAGGTAATATACATTTCACCGGCTCTATAGGGTTCTCCGTTAGCATTGACCGCAAACCAGTCAGGATGTACATTATAGAATTCCTCATGTGCCCTGTTGGAATCGAGCCTGGCAAATACAGCCAGCCCATCCTCATGGGCAGCCTTGCATAATTCGCCAAACAGATCCTTGCCTCCCAGGTATTTTGACTGCCTGTGCAGAGGAACAGTGGAAGGGTAATATGCAACTATTCCGCCTGCATTTATGATAACTCCCTGGACAGCAGTATCTTTCCAGTACTTTCTCCACCAGCCGATATCATAATGCTGAGGATCAGTCTCAGTGATATTTGTCTGCCCCCATCTTGCTGTAATCCTGTACCATGGAATTTCCGAATTGTTCCGTGTCTGATCTGACTTCCGCGGAATGAGGTCACCTGCCACGGTAAAAACAGCAGCAGATGATGTGGTTCTGATAAACCTGCGTCGGTCCATATAAATTCCAATTCTTCCGTACAAGTTACGAAAAATTGGGCTCATCTGCAAAGGATAGCATTAACCGGACGTTAACCTTTTATTAACGTAAATTTTCTTCATGATATGTAACATTTGTATCCGGCTATCGTCTTTAGTAATACAAATCTTTAACAGACGGGCAATGGATCATGTGGTATGTCTTGATGATAGAGCAATGGAAATGGAAAACCTGTTAAAGGGTAATAAATCCATGCTCCTCAGAGGTGCTGATCAATTAAATCATACGTATGTAAATGTTTCGGAAGGAGATGTCCTGTATTTTACAGATAGCAGATTAGCAGGAGAAATACGTGCACGAGGCATAGTATCATATGTATATCGGTCTGATAAGCTCTCGGTGGAAGAGTCTTATGAAACGATTATAAAAAATCAGGATAAATTACAATTGCCGGATAATCAGTTTTATTCTTTTGCAGGGAAACGCTATCTGGTCTTTATAGCGGTTAAAAATGTTGAGGAGATCATGCCTATTCCTGTAGTCGATCTTTCTTTCCCTGACCCGGATAACTGGATCCCGGTGGGTAATATCAACCTGATTACTTCGAACCGCATCGTTTCAGACACCGACTTCTGATCCCATAACCTCAGGCATCAAAACTGCACTCTGCTGATACCTGGTCACTCCGGCTTTATTCAGGAATTGACTTTTCTTCTCCGGTTACCTGGTTTCCGACTTTCGACTTCAGCCTTCCTATTTCCCTTAGTTTTGATAAAAATTTCTAATTTTAAGAGGGAATATTTCCCGTTCAACTGCTTGTTTCAAATTTTCATCCTATGAAAAAAACTGTGATACCTGTCTGTTTCTTGTCATCCCGGGATCAAATCAGGTCGATGAAATTTAATATTGCAGGATCACCTATAAAACAGAACCGATCTGTCGGAGTTTTAAACTGATTCTTACCTGTAAAAATGAAATATCTGCCAATATGAAAAAATTACAAAAAGCTGTTCTGGTGTTAGTTATTTGCATGATTTTTCCATCCTTGCGATCCAATGCGCAGACGCATTATCCTGTAGCTGACACATTGCATTTTAAACCGTTTGTCTGGAAATCGTCTCCCCCGGCAGACTGTCCGTTTGTTCAGTCAAAGGAGCTTGCCGGGATATTATTTCTGGGATGCAAATCCGGCTTTCATTATGGAGATACCTGGTATCCGTCCTGGGCATCTAATGATACTCTGTATTCTCCCTGGACTGATGGTACCTCCAGGAGGATTGACGGCTATGAGGAGAGCTCAAATTCAGGTGACGGGCCCATCCACAACCAAACAGGGCAGGGGGTGATTGCCGGCACGGATCCTATGAAGCTTGTGGCTTACAGTACCGGAACATACAGATCTCCATCAGAGCCATATCATGGACGATATCCTTGCGGTTCACTTATTTACAACGGTGTTTGGTATTATGGCACCTACTGCCTTGATCCGGCAGGTATTGCCCCGTACGGAGGAAGGAATATCAACTGGCCCTGGATGGGTCCTTTTGTAGGCTTCAGATATTCAAAAGACTATGGCAGAAGCTGGACCGAAACCCCGCGTACGCCTGAAAGATCGCTTTTCAGTGAAACGGGTCTGAACGGGTATCCTGTCAGGATCGGATCTCCACATTTTATCGATTTCGAGAAAAACATGCAATATTCCCCAGATGGAAAAGCTTACCTTGTGGCTCATGGAGCCGATACCAGCGACCTTAAATGGCGGTTCTGGAACGACAGCTGGATAACCGGGGATCAGATATATCTTATCAGGGTTATTCCAACACCTGAAAATATAAACAATCCTTCCTCTTATGAATTCTATGCAGGAAGAGATGCTTCAGGCAAGCCTCAATGGACAGGCGATTTCGGGCGGATCAGACCCCTGCTGGAGTGGAATAATAACATGGGATGCGTTACCATGACTTACGATGCTCCGTTAAAGAAATACATTATGTGTATAACCGATGGAGGTAATACCTGCGCAAAGATGAGCACTTACCTGCTGGAGTCAGACAGCATAACCGGTGACTGGAGCATGATAGCATATCTGAAGGATTTCGGCCAGCAGGCCTATTTTGTGAATATCCCATCAAAATTCATGTCTGATGATGGAAAGATCATGTGGCTCCTTTATTCCGGAAACTTTGCACCAGACTGGAACGGAGTAAAAATCTTACCCGATCCTCCGGGAAGCCATTATGGTATGGTGTTTCAGAAAATTGAACTGCTTACACAAAAACGTTTAAGAGAGGTAAAATGATTATGGCTGGCACGTCTCTGCTTTCAATGCAATACCGTTTATATGTCTGAATGTCCACAAAGATAAAAGTCAGACTATCATCTGATATACTAGGCTTGTTTAATAAAATACTCCGGTTCATTTAATATTTAAAAACGCTGAAAAATGCAATATATTCCGATCAATCTTCTCATTAGGATTTTTATCCTTTTATTGGTATTTCCCTGTTCAGTTTTCTCACAGTCATCCGGATTGAGCAGGATAACCGAACGGGAACTGCGTTATCATATGGAATTTCTCGGGGCCAGAGAATTCCGCGGCAGAGAAACCCCGTCACCGGAGCTCGATATCGCTACTCTTTACGTTGCGAACTGGGCACGTGATGCAGGCCTTAAACCTCTGATGCCTGATGGTTCGTTCTTTCAGCAGGTTCCTGTAACAGTAACTTCCGTGTTTCAGCCTGGAACAAAGATTACGTTTACAACGGGAGGCAACCAAAAAATATGGTATTATGGAAGAGATTTCGGCGGTACATTTGCAGTCAGCGGATCATATTCGGGAAAAGCAGTATTCGCAGGGTTTGGCGCCATCGGTCCGGGGACAGGGGAAGATTATCTCAGGGGAGTGGATTTAACCGGAAAGATAGTTGTTATTCTGGATGAACTCCTTCCCGGCCAGTCTCTTCCTGCCGGGCCCTATTATTATTACCGGCTGAACACTGTTATTTCAGCTCTTCAGGAGAAAGGTGCATCAGCTGTATTATCTGTTGTCAGCCCTGAGAGGGAAGACAAGTTCCGTGCGGGTTCAAATATTTTCGACCGTCTGCCATCTGGTAGGATGGGTGTGATATATGATTCGCAAAGAACAGATTTTGAGGGACATGAGAAACCAAGGGTAACGAAAGCACCGTTCGAGAAAGCTGAAATCTCTCATGAAGTTGCGGCTGAGTTACTTGGATTAAAGGCAGACAATATCAGGGAGATGTTCGAAAAGGCTCGGAAAGGAGAAACAATCAGTCCTTTTGAGGCCGGAGGGGCAGTGGTGCAGCTTGATGTCGCAACTGAGACAAAAAAGTCATTCTCACGGAATGTTATTGCTGTGGTGGAAGGTTCTGATCCGGTTCTCAGAAATGAGTATGTCGTGGTTTCCGGCCATCCAGACGGACTTGGTATAAGAGAAGGTGAAGTTCTCCCCGGTGCTGATGATAACTGTACCGCTACTGTTGCCCTGATAGCCATAGGAAAAGCACTTCTTGCCGAACGGCCTGAAAGATCCGTTATCCTTGCATGGTTTACCGGTGAGGAGAAAAGCATGAACGGTTCACACTACTTCATAAACAACTGCCCCGTTCCTGTGGAGAAAATAAGCGCCTGTCTCAATATGGATATGCTTGGCAGGAATAATACAGACAGCCTTTTTCTCGTATGTTCCGATTTGCTGAGCTCAGAGCTGGATCAGTCTATCAGAAAAGTGAATACTGCATCAAGGCTTAATTTTTCTTTTGATTACAGATATTCCAATCTGACAAATCCGCAACAGGTATATTTCCGGAGTGATCATTATCCTTTTGTCAGGTTTGGGGTGCCTGGGGTTTGGTTCTTTTCAGGGTTCACACCCGATTATCACTCTCCAAGGGATGGAACTGAATCTGTTAACTACGCTAAGTTCCTCAGAACAACCAGGCTGGTATATCTTACAGCCTACGACATTGGTAACAGGAAGAATTTACTGAAGCTGGATAAAAACCCCAAAGTGACAACACGAGGTAAACAAAATCTGAAAGAACCCTCGCTGTTCAAATATACCGGCTCCTGATCCTTTATGATTTTTACAGACTCATGATTCAGGCCGCAATAATGAACAATGGTATCCGTTATGACCGTATTATTGATAATTTTGGCTTTTTATCGAAATTGATTTACTATGTGTTTCTCAGCTCAGGCCAGTTTTGCCGGTGGTGTGATAATATCTTCCATCGGTATTGCAACCCTTTCTAAAGGACTTAATCCTTCACACCGGCTTTTTGCAGGTATACCTTTACTATTTGGTATCCAGCAGTTTGCTGAAGGGTTCCTGTGGGTGACACTTCCGTCATCAGTCAACGGAAATATTCAACAACTGGCAGCGTATATATTTCTTCTCATAGCGCTTGTCATCTGGCCGGTTATTCTGCCTCTGTCAGTGTTGAAAATGGAAGAAGACGGGAAGAGAAGGAAAATACTGAAGATCTTTTATGGTCTGGGAATTTTACTTGCAACCTACTATGGATCCTGTATGGCAGTTATAGGAGTGCGGCCCGAAATAAGCTGTTATCATATTGTCTACAAAGGTGATTTTCCTCCGGTTTTCATTATTCCTGCTTTCCTTCTTTATGTAGTTGTAACTGTTACCCCGCTTTTCATTTCATCTCTCAAAGGCTGTAGTTTAATGGGATTATTGACATTATTTTCCTGCGCAGTTTCATCTGTCTTTTTCAGATTATACCTGACTTCAGTCTGGTGTTTCTTTGCAGCTGTCCTAAGTGGAATTATCTACTATATACTCAGGGAATATGAAAGGAATTATTCAACCAGGGATTCACGGGAAATAAAAATTACCTGACCCCTATGTACATCTGACTATGCCAGTAGCTTTTCTGCTTTTTCTCTCAATCTTTGTAAGGACAACGGTATTTGCCGGAGATCGGCAGCCGGCTGCTGATAAGGAAGCTATTGAGATTTTATCCGCCACGGAAATTGGCAAATATATATCGGCAGATATCCTTGGTATGGCTCTCCGGGGTTATCATCTGACAGACACTCTGCGCCGGAAGAACATTCTTACAATAATCGATTATAGCAAACCGTCGGGGGAGAAGCGTTTTTTTGTTCTGGATGTTCCTGGTAAAAAGCTTCTGTATCATTGTCTTGTTGCTCATGGTAAGAATTCCGGTGAAATCTTTGCCGTGAATTTTTCAAACAAACAGGAGTCTTTGAAGAGTTCACTTGGCTTTTTTCTGGCAGCTGAAACATATTATGGGAAGCATGGCTATGCTCTTCGGATAGACGGTCTTGAAAAGGGATTCAACGATAACGCACGTTCAAGGGAAATTGTTATTCATGGTGCCTGGTATGTATCTGATGAGGTAGTCGCAAAATATGGCCAGGTTGGCAAAAGCTGGGGTTGTCCGGCACTTCCTGTTAAGCTCACAACCGAGATAATAAACAGGATCGCCAACGGAAGTTGTATTTTTATTTATGCAAAGGACGAGAAATATCTGCGAAACAGCCTTTTTTTGAACAAAAAAGAGTAAAAGATCTTACTTCATTAGGTTTCAGTTCTGAAATTATGGGTGAAAGATTATTTGCCATAGGAGATATTCATGGTTGTTTGGATGCCTTGGTGAACCTTGTAGAGGACAGAATAAAACCTGAGGCTGGCGACAGGATCGTTCTCCTTGGCGATTATGTAGACAGGGGCCCGGCAATAAAGGAAACGATAGACTATATTCTTTCACTGAAGGAGAAGGAACTTGAAATTATAGCCCTGATGGGTAATCATGAACTGATGATGATCCAGTCGATAAATGGCGAAAGATATGAGTCTGGCTGGTTCATGAACGGTGGCTTTTCTACTCTTAAAAGCTTCGGCATCGATTCGTTCAGAGGCCTTCCGGACAGGTATCAGAGATTTTTCAGTGATCTTCCATACTATTACCGGCAGGATAATTTTGTTTTTGTTCATGCTGGTTTCAATGATGATATCGTTGATCCTTATCAGGATAAGGTTCAGATGGTATGGTCGCGCCGGGAGTCATATTCCAACCCAGTTTTTGATGGCTTAACAATAGTGCATGGACATACTCCGGTTCCTCTGGCTATGTGCAGAAAAATTGTGGAATCCGGAGACAGGGTGATTAATATAGATACCGGATGCGTATACGGAAGTTTCGGAGATTATGGTCATCTTACTGCCATAGAATTGAAAAGCAGGGAACTTTTTTCGGTCTGACCGGTGAGTCCCCTGCTTTTACGCAAAATCTAATTATACAGACAATTGCTTCTTCAGCAATGAAGCCAGGTACTATTTCGCACCGGCCAGCTTTTTAAGTGATTTATTTCTCTCTTTTCTTACCTTCATTGAATATATAACAAGGTACATTACCGGTATCATTATCAATGTCAGGAAGGTAGCAAAACTGAGTCCGAATATTATTGTCCATGAAAGTGGGCCGAAAAAGGCCACATTATCGCCACCGAAATGCAGGTGGGGATTCAATTCCTGGAACAGGGTGATGAAGTTGATATTCATGCCTATAGCCAGCGGAATAAGTCCAAGTATTGTTGCAGTGGCTGTTAAAATAACTGGTGTTATCCTGGTCTTGCCTGCTTCGATGATCGCATTACGTGTTTTCATACCCTGAGCCTTTAGCACATCAGTGAACTCAACAAGAAGTATCCCATTCCTGACCACGATACCTGCAAGAGCAACTATACCCATGCCTGTCATAATGATCGATACTGTCATTCCGAAAATCATATAGCCAAGCAGAACTCCAACAAGGCTGAAGACAACTTCAGAAACTATTATCAGAGCTTTAGACATCGAATTGAACTGTGTAATAAGAATGAACATGATAAGGAAAAGGGAAAGTAACATGGCCCTTGACAGGAAAGCCATGGATTCCTGCTGATCTTCCTGTTCTCCTGTTATTTTTATATCGACATCAGATGTTTTTGAGAACGAAGGGATTGCTTGCCGCAGCTGGCCGATGATCTGGTTAGCCGTGTAACCTTCAAGCACGTTTGATGACAGAGAGATAACACGCTTGAGATTGAGCCTGTTAATCTGTCCGTAGCTGTTGACATAATCCAGTTTTGCCACAACAGACAGCGGGATCTGGCGTACGCTGCCTGAATTCATATCCCTGTATGTAATAGTCAGGTTAAGCAGTTGTTCTATATCCTTTCTCTGATCTTCCTGGAATCTCACGATAATTGGGTACTGGTCTTCTCCTTCACGGTACTTTGAAACTTCCTTGCCAAGCTGACCGGTCCTGATGGCATCACCGACAGCAGCAGCACTGATCCCTTCTGTATTGGCGCGTTCACGGTCAAGATTGATAATGATTTCCGGCTTATTGGCTGCAAAGTCTGATTTCAGCTCTTCGATACCGTCTATTCTCAGAGAGTCTACAAATCGTTTAAATCTGTCGGAGGTAGAGACCAGGTTACCAAGATTTTCCCCGGATATCTCAATGTTGATCGGTTTACCCGTGGGAGGTCCCATCTTGTTTTTGGCAACCACAACCTCCGCTCCCGGTATTTCTTTGAGCGCCTCTCTGATTGAATTCATGTAAGGTCCCGTTTTTTGTCCATTACGTTTTTTGAACTCTACAAAGTTGACAGCTATCTTGGCGAGATGTGATGCTTTTGTTGAATTATCAAAGTTATTATCTGATGCGAGGAAGGCAACATTTGTGACAACTGATTCAACGATCGGATTATCTTTACCAAGGACATTGATTATTCTGCGCTCAACTATCCTTGCCACAGAATCTGTTACTGTTATCTCAGTCCCAACCGGCATCTTTACGTATGCATTTAAAGTATTTGGTTCGTTGTCTGGAAAGAATACCACGCTTGGTTTTACAATTCCGGTAAGTACAAATGTTGCGAGCAATAGTCCGATCATTCCCCATAGGATATAAACAGGTCTTCTGCCTCTGAGCACCCATTTAAGCAGTTGTTCGTACTTTTTCATCATCTGGGGAATGAATTTGACCTGGAATCTTCTGAGCGCCTTATGGCCGTAAAGATTATGCAGCAGGAAAGATGCTGAGATGAACAGTGTAACGTTTGCAAGGCCTGTCTGCTTCAGAAGGTATAAAGGAATAGCCGCCAAAGCTATATATACGGTGGTCCGGTATAGTTTTCCTCCCCTGAAATGGTGATCATCATCATCATCGTGCTTCATAAAATCAACCGCGAATACAGGGTTGAAAAAATATGCAACCAGAAGTGATGCGAAAAGAGTGATAATAAGGGTTATCGGGATATATACCATGAAATTGCCCACCACGCCAGGCCAGAATGCCAGCGGGACGAATGGAGCAAGAGTGGTAAGCGTTCCTGAAAGGATCGGGACAAAAACCTCACCTGCTGCATACTTAGCGGAAAGCCTGATATCCATTCTCGTTTTCCTGTGTATCCTATGGGTGTTTTCTATGACCACAATGGCATCATCCACAACTATCCCAAGGGAGAAGATGAATGAGAACATGACAAGCATGTTCATGGTGAATCCTATCCAGGGAAGGACGATGTAGGCGATACACATGGAAAGAGGGACAGAAAAGCCCACAAAGATCGCGTTCACCAGCCCCATGAAAAACATGAGAACAATTGTTACGAGGATGAATCCGATTATGATCGTGTTATTAAGTTCATCAAGGGTGTTTCTTGTATAACGCGACTGATCGCCGGTTACCTGCACTATGAGGTTTGGAGGAAATTTGTTCTTCTGCATATCGGCGATTATCGCCTTTATTTTATCAGAAGCATCAAGAAGGTTCTGGCCGCTCTTTTTGATTACATTGAGGGTAACAACATTTTTCCCGTTGAACCTGGCAAAATTCTCAGCTTTATGGAAGCTGTCACGGATGACTGCAATGTCTCTAAGCTTGATCAGGGCTCCGCTGGAAGTGCTCAGTACGACATTCTGAACTTCATCAATGTTTTTTACCTCTCCGACAACCCTGATGGACCTGCTCATTCCCTGAAGATCAATGTTACCCCCGGAAACAGTCATGTTATTCAGGCTCACAGCCTGCTCAACATCCCTGAAGGTAAGGTTGGCTGCCTTCATCTTATACATGTCGATATCAATCTGTATCTCCCTGTCCAGCGCTCCGCCGATCTCTACACGGGTGATCTCAGGCAGACTCTCGATACGGTCCTGCATATCATCTGCATACTTCTTCAGACGGTCAAGAGGTATATCTCCTGAAAGGTTAATATACTGGATCGGTATTTCTGAAAGGTCGATCTCCATGACAGAAGGTTCAATGAACGACGGATCAGTAGGCAGATCCTTCTTTGTTTTATCAACTGCATCCTTGACCTTCTGTTTGGCATCATTAATCTCAATCCCTGTATTGAATTCGACAATGATGGCTGAAAAATCCTGAATTGACCTTGAAGTGATTTTCTTTACCCCGCTTATTGACTTCAGGTTCTTTTCAAGCGGACGTGTCACAATGTTCTCCATGTCGGAAGGGGAGGTCCCCGGATAAATTGAATTGACTGTAATAGTCGGTATTACAATCTCGGGGATCTGTTCCTTTGGTATGGTGTTATAACTTATTAATCCGAAAACGGCAATGATGAATACCAGAACATAAACACTGAACTTATTGTCTATTGCCCAGCTTGTTCCGAAGAATTCCTTGAATTTCTTTTCCATTAATATGATGTTTTGGACCGGATTCTTACAGATCCAGTATTAAATTTAAAATCTTACATACTGACCATCCACCAGTTCCTGGAATCCGGCTGAAACTATCCTGTCTCCTTTACTGAGCCCTTTTACAACTTCTGCTACCCCGTTGTAGGTATTACCGATCTGAACAAGCTGTTTGAAAGCAGCGTTGTAGCTGTTTTTCTCTTTTGTTATGTAAACATAGCTTCCGTCGTTGTCGTTCTGAATGAGATTCATCGGTACCATAACCGCATTATCAGTGTGATAATCGTTAATCTGAATAATAGCGAGCATATTGGCTTTTAGGTCAGATGTACTGCCTTCAATTCTGGCTTCGATCATGAAAGTCCTGTTAACAGGATTAATATAGTCGCTTACAAACGATACCTCAGCATCAATCTGTCTGTTGGCGTCAGGGAAAAGAATAACCAGTTTATCACCCTTCTTGACTTTTGCGGAGTATGCTTCTGATACCTCAGCAGTTACCTTCATGTTCCTGAATTCAACTACCCGGTATGCTGCCTGTCTTGGATCGGGCGATACAACCCCTCCAACCTTGATATTACATTCTTCAATAGTTCCGCTTATAGGTGATTTGATCCTGAATTTTTCAATCTGCTGTTTCAGCGATGCGATCTGACGTTCCAGCGATTCCTTGTTGGTCTTTATCTGAAGATACTGAACCTCGCTTCCTATCTTCTGATCCCAGAGTCTTTTCTGTTTATCAAACATGTCCTGGGCAAGCTTATACTGCGTTTCAAGACCTTCAAGCTGGCTTTTGTACTGTTTGTCATCAATTTGTGCTAGAACCTGATCCTTGACAACCCTCTGTCCGACATCTGCGTATTTGGCAGAGATTGTACCCGGCGTTTCTGCAAACACGCCTACGTTCTGATCTCCGTCAAGCTTTCCCTGTACCCTGATGAAATGATCGAATGGTCCTGTTTTGATTTCCATGAGACCCACGAATTTAAATTCGTTAGGATTGATCTTACCTTTATCTTCCACTTCGATCTGGGCTTCAAGGCGTTTTATTTTTTCCTCCAGTGCGCTTTTTTTGTCTCTTAGTTGGGCCAGCTGTGTCTTTTTATCTGAGCTGCAGCCGGCAAGTGCCAGAAGAATAACTGAGCCTATAATGATTGTTCTGATGTTTTTCATTTCTCTCTTGAATTATATCGTGTTTTTTTCAGTTTAAGGATATACTAATAGACATTCAATATCCTGTCGAGTTTTGCTTTTGCATTTAGAAGGGTAAGAACCGAGTTGTAATAATTAGATTCTGAAGTAAGATACTGACTCTGGTTCTGTGACAGTTCGAAGCTGGTGGAAACACCTTCATGGAACTTTATCATCGATTTTTCATAGATCTTTTTACTGAGTACTATACTTTCACTGTTGGTAATAAAGTTGTTATAGGCAGTCTGATATGAGCTTAATGCTGATTCAAAATCCAGTATCAGACCCTGTTCTCCATTTTCCCTGGTTATAGTGGCTTTGTCAAGGTTGAATCTTGCCTGACTTATCTTTGAACTGCGCTGACCGCTGGTAAAAATCGGGAAGCTGAGCGTGACCCCGACAAGATCCTTAACTGCCATGTTGAAGGAAGGCTGGTTGGTCTGTTCATGATGCCTGTAAAAACCTGATACGACAGGCAACCATGTAGACTGAGCTCTCTTTAGCTGAAGAGAGGAAACAAAGACCTGATCACTTAGAATCTGATAGTCAATGCTCCTGGTGACATTATAGTCTGGAGCCGTAATATACTGCGATTTGCTTGAGTTTATCAGACCCGGGATACTGTCAGTCAGATTTACTGCCTGACTGAAATCGAGTCCAAGCTGGAACTTAAGCAGTTTCAGTGAAACATCACGCTGAGCTTCAATTGATGCTATAAGCCTTTCAAGGTTCGACTTGCTTATCTTTATCTGGTCAACATCAGTGTCCTCGTTAAAGCCCTGTTCATTCATCTTTGTCAGGTCATTATACGTTTTATTGATAGAAACCAGGTTTTCCCGAAGTACATCAGCGCTTTCACCAAGCACAAGTATCATGAAATATGAACCGGCTACAGACTCCTTTGTCATATCTTCGGTTTTTGCAAGCGATTTCTCGGTCATAAGCTTCACAACTTTCGCGGCATGAACACCAATAAGATATTCTCCGCTGAAAATTAGCTGGGAAACCGTGAAATCAAATGTAGTGTTGTTCTTGACCCCCAGAGGAATGTATGGCGACTGCTTGTATGCGTCAATGATGTCGTTCTTTGTCAGATTCCCGTCAGGTAAAAGAGTCGGATCCAGAAAGGATCCAAAACTTATCTCCGGAATAACAAACTGATGCTGATAGTTTGCTGCAAGGTTAAGCTGCGGCATGCCGGTCGCAAGCGCCTCCCTTACTGTTTTTGCCATTACCTGAACATCAATCTTTGCAGACTTGATGTTACGGTTATTATTCAAAGCAAACTCCTGAGCCTCTTTCAGCGATAACTTCATAGGTCCTTTATTCTCCTGACTAAAACCCGGTTGAAGGATTGTAACCGGTAAAATCAGAAGAAGATATCTTAGTTTAAAATTCATTACTTTATTTGTTTTTAGTGTTTAACTCAAATTCACAGATCTTGTTTTCCAGCATCTTTATTCCTTCTGGCGTCCCGATACCCCTTATATGATATATCAGATATTCCTTGAACAATTCCGATGATGCGAGCTCCCTGGCCGGTAGAAAATCGCTCATTGATATGTTCTCAACTCTTGACATGTAAAGCTTGGCAATAACCTCCTCATTCATTTCAGATCTGTACAAACCTTCTCTTTTACCTTTCTTCAGATTCAGGAGAATATAGTTGTAGACACCTTCCCTGCGGGCCTTTATAGTTTTGATGTAGTGATTGGGATAGTATTTCTTAAGGTCATGGTCGGTCGCAGGATTCTGTTCCCTGAGATGATTATTCATATTAACCGCGATCTCAAAAAGCTCTTCAATGGCATTGTAACTGCTTTTAAAACAATCACATATCTCCTTCATCCTTGATTCAATCTCGTTGTCTACAAATTTCCCCACGAGATCATCCTTGTCAGTAACATATTGGTATAGTGTCTTTTTTGATATCCCAAGCTCATGGGAAACATCATCCATGGTCACACCCTTGATCCCGTACTTGATGTACAGTTCTCTGACTTTGTCGAGTATATATTTTATTTCTTCATTCACGATGCAAATATATTAAAATTTACACTCAGGAAACTATTTATGTAAAAATAGTTTCCTGAGTTTTTGACGAGCTTTACAGAGTCATTAACATGTGAGGCAGAATTTTGTTTAATGTATTGATGAAGATCAGGAGCAATGTTTCTGAAATTCATCGGATTGAATTACATTTGGCCCCTTAAGTCAGTTTTAATTATTGCTATGAGAAGATATTTACTGCTGATGTTAGCAGTTCTACTGAGCAGTTGTGCAGCAAGCAGGATACATTATTTCGGAGAGACGCCCGGGCGACCGGGAAGATATCCGGTATTCACATCCAGAGATTCGGCTAAGGGGTATCTTGACAGGTATAGGTCCTGTTATGATGTGACCAGTTATGATCTGGATATTAACCTTGATCCGGTCCGTAAAAGGCTTGCCGGATCTGTATTAATCAGGTTCATGGCAGTGGATACATCGGGTGTGATCCGGTTTGATCTGTACAGGAACCTGAATATCAATGATGTCTCAATAGATGGGGTTCCATTGACATTCAGGCGTGATGGCATTGCTGTATTTGTGGTTCTCCCGTCGCTATTAGAACCTGGGAAAAATTATTCTCTGAAGGTAGAGTATGAAGGATCTCCCCGGAAGGCTGTCAAACCTCCCTGGAAAGGTGGTTTTGTATGGAAGAAAGATAAAGAAGGGCATCCATGGATTGGTGTAACCTGTGAAAGTGAGGGAAGCAGCATCTGGTTCCCTTGCAAGGATCATCTCTCGGATGAACCTGATAGTGTCAGACTAAAAATTACTGTGCCGGAGGGTTTGAAAGTGGTATCAAACGGGTTGCAGACCGGACATTCCTCTCTTAATGGGAAAGAGGTTTATACATGGAGTACTCATTATCCGATAAATATCTATAATATAACTTTCTATGCCGGTAATTTTGCGGAGATTAAAGATACTATGCAGACCGGCAGCGGAGTGCTTCATCTGGGATACTGGGTATTACCGGAAAATCTTGAAAAGGCGCGCTCTCATTTTCTTCAGGTTAAGGATGTTCTGAGGACTTATTCCAGAGCCTTCGGACCTTATCCATGGATCAAAGAAGGTTTTAAACTGGTTGAGAGTCCGTATGAGGGAATGGAACATCAGACAGCCATTGCTTATGGCAGTGAATATCAGAATGTTCCTTGGTTGGGCGGCGATTACATTATAGTTCATGAATCAGCCCATGAATGGTGGGGAAATGCTGTATCAGTAAGTGATTTCTCTGATATCTGGCTTCAGGAAGGCTTTGCCACTTATTCGGAAGTGGTATTTGCCGAATGCAAAAAAGGTTATGAAGCATCCCTAAATTATCTCTTCTACTGGCTCGCATCGGGAATAAAAAATAAATACCCTGTGGTCGGACCTCCAAATGTCAGTTACTGGGATTACAGAGACGGCGATGTATATACAAAGGGCGCGCTTATCCTGAATACTATCCGGAATGTTATAAACGACAGTACTCTCTTTTTTGATATCCTTCAGACATTTTACAGGGAACATGCTGCAGGGACTCATGTTACCACCGCCTGTTTCAGGGAGATTTTGGAGAGAAAGACCGGCAGGAACTGGGAGAAGTTTTTCGAAGCGTACCTTTATTCCAGGCAGGTGCCTGAACTTGAGTGGTTCTTTGGAACATGGACTGACCCGGATAGCGTAACTCAGGGGCCTGTCTCATTTGTTGCAGCAAAATGGAAAAATGTTCCTGACGGATTCTCAATGCCGGTGACACTGACCTGCAAACAATCAGGTGTTTCCAGAACTATTGAGGTTACAACTGTTGCAAAACTTTATTATCTCAATAATTTCACCACCTGTGAACAGTTGAACTGTAATTCCAGACATTCGTATTTCAGCGCCACCAGCAGGAGAGAGCTGGTTAATGAGGCAGTACCGGAAGACACTGACCTTCGAACCCCGGACGTTATTGCAGGTTTTTAATCAGTACCTGTAATAAATTTTTCACGGAATCGTTTTCGGTTCAATGTTGAAATACGCGTACCCGGCTGCAACTGCCACACCAAGCCATGTTGTACCGAAATCGCTCAGCGTCTTGCATATATCCGGATAAATGAGTACCGCTACGATGAGTGTGGCAAGCCCTGTAAAGGTCCAGATAAGAAGATAGCACCAGACGATAATGTTGACAATTGCAGGTTGTCCGATACCGAAATTTTTTATTATGGCAGGATCTTCTCCCGGGGATGTAACCGTCATCCTGGAGACGACAAGCGCCGAAACAAGCCCTCCGACAGTAGTCAGAACATAAAGAATACCTGGATGAGGTTCCAGTCTGCCGTTTGGGTTTATCCGGGCTAATTCACATACCTTCACTATCAGGTATACTGTTATCCCGCTGTAGATGGCCAGCAAAATATATGCAATGATGCCCCCGATGATAAGTTTGTATTTCATATTGTAGCAAAAGCTTTTTTAGTTACGGTTTCCGGTCCTGTTGAAGAAAGGTAATACCCTTATCCCGGTTATATTAAAATATGTATTTCTGTCAAGAGGCTTTTCTCCCAGGAAGAATGAATATCCGCTTATTGTCAGCTGTTCTGCGGACTCAGTATTTCCGGAATAGTAATGGCCCAGCCAGCAGAGGAACGATTCTGCTTCTTCCCTTGATCTGAAAACAAGTGAATATCCTGTGCCAGCTGAAAGTATTCTTATTAAGCTTTTATCTGCCGGCACACCTGGATTGCCGATGCAGAAAAATTCAGGTATATAGTCTCCGGCCCTTAGCAAGATGACTGTTTTAGTTACACTTCCTTTGTAATATCTTACCTTGTCGTCCCATTCCTGGAATGTTCTCTGTCCACTGACAACATTCCTGAACACATAATCCATCTTCAGCTCAGCATATATCGTGTCTGAGTCATTTTGCACTTTAGGAACTCTTATTTCATCCGGTCTGAGAGATATCCTGCCGGGCTGATTAACCTTTCCGGTACTGTCAAAAAGCTCGCTTAATGTGCTGACATACAAGGGATATCCTTCAAATTCGAGACTGACGTCAGCATTCAGATTTCCCGTAAGATCGATCTCCCTGGTACCTTCTTCTTCTGCTACAATCATGTTGTCTCTGATCATTCCGTTCAACAGGATATATCTATATCTGATCTGCTGATCTTCTTTTTTTGTGAACGAAGCTTTGCCAACTACTGATGCTTCCGATGAAGTCGTTCTCCACTCTGCAGAATTCAGGTTTTCAGCATTTATATCCATACTTCTTGTGAAGCTTACCCCTCCGATATCGATGGTACCGTATTCGGTTGAAAAATGATTCCATGCTCTGAACCTGATGTTTGGATTCTTCTGAAGGATTAGGCTTATTTTAAGATATTCGATCCTGTCGGCAGACGAGAGAACAGCTCCCGAAACCGCTGATCTGCCTCCGTATCCGCGAGTCTTGCTGACTGAAAACACCAGCCTCAGATCTTTTGTAAGCAGATCTTCCTCGTCTTTCATGTCTTGATGACTCAGATATTGCAGGCTCATCGCGTTTATGAAAGCCTTATTATCAGGAAACCTGGCATTCAGGATCTTGATGTACTGCGACTGGGCATCAGCGCTCAGATCCCATAATGTTTTGGAAGTTTTCTCAGGCAGGGCTGATGATAACCTGAATCCGAACAGGTCTACGTCTGCAAGAGAGTTGTCTGTTCCAACAATCTCAGCTGAATAGTATCTTTTGAGAGAGGTGCATGAGAGTTGTAAAATTCCAGGCAAAAAAACCAGGAGAATTGTAAGCTTTATTATATTGGTCATAGTCAGACTTTGTTTTGGTGATAAGGGTGTTATACAGAAGAATTGTATTTTACCGAAAAGATATTTCAGTCGGAACTAACTGTGGCAGAGTATGCAATACCTGAAAATTTATTGCATCTGATCATGAACTGTTTAATGATCCATGTCCTGATTGAAATAAAGTCCGGAAGGCAGGGATAGTAATGGTCATTATCATAAACATCATCAATGTTTCTTTCAGTGCATTAGTCCGTTCCAGGATTTTTTACAGTCGGGTAGTATATGGATGTCACTGTTTGAAAATGTTGTCATTCTTGTATATATTCTGACATTCCAGCTGAGGTACCTGATCGAAATGGTTGTAACGGAGTGAATTTTTTATTCTGTTATGAAGATCTGCCCTGGTTATTTTTCCGCTGCTGTCTCTGATATGTTTGCAGAAATAGTAGCTGAATGCGCCATTGGGATGACCGTCAATGATCGCATCGGCCGATGTCTGATTATCGCGGCAGCCGGCCCAAAGGATATGATTGAGTGTTATTCCGCTGTCTGTTCTGAATGCCCTGACAGGTTTCAGATGATCTTCATCACCCTGGTACCTGCACTCAATGTCTACAGGGGGAGCCATGAACCTGTTCTTCCTGAATCCAGTCGTTCCCATGCAGGGATTTAGCTCCCTTGTACCTGTGCCTGAATGGCAGCTGTCAAGAAGGATCTCCATTCTAACACCCTTTTTCAAATGAAAAAGGAGCTGTCGGAGCATATCATCGGTAATAAATCCGTCATCCCAGTTCATATCATACGGGCAGATAAGCTCATCCATATGATCAGAAAGTTCATCACCTTCCCTGTCGCGGATCTGTGAACCATGCCCGGAGAAATGAAAAATAAGGCAGTCGCCTTTGGTTGACTGGTTGATCATTTTTTCAAGACGGTTCAGAATATTTGCCCTTGTGGCCCTGCTGTCCGTCAGTACCCTGATCTCATCGTTCGTAAATCCGAAATAGGTTTTTAGTATACTTCTGACATTGGTCACATCGTTTATGCAACCCTGGAGATCATTGATACCTTTATAATCATTGATCCCGACAAGCAATGCTTCTCTTTTCATGAATGTGATTTTTAGTTCCGGTACAATGGGAAATAAGTACTGTAGCAGTATGTATACCTGCTATTTAGTAACTGAGGCGGATAGAATGCCATCAGCCATCAGACATCGGATTGTTTTAAGCTCATCAGAAAAGCTTTAACAAACTGCCGGATTAGTTTTCACGTTCTTCCTTCCCGCCGGGGATGGATCGATAAATCATTTTTATCAGAGGATAATAATGTAGTTTACATCAAAATTAATAGTTATCTTTTTAAATGTCAAGTCTATTGATGTGTTTTTAGAAAATTAAGAGAAGAAATTCCAGAACTTTCTGTCTAACTTTCAACTATTTTCACGGTCCCTTGTTACCTTTGATATAAATAACTAAAAAGATGAAAACTTTGGAACAACAGGAACATCGCAGGAAAGTTGTAGTGGTTGGAGCAGGTTCGGTTGGGGCGACATATTGCTATGCTCTCGCGCAGAGTGGTCTGGCTGATGAAATAGTGCTCATCGACAGGAATGAGGATCTTCTGAAGGGACAGGTACTTGATCTTGTACATGGTCAGCCATTTTTCCCGACAGTAAGTATTAAAGCAGGATCGGAAGAGGATTATGCGGACGCGGCGCTTGTGGTGATTACTGCCGGAGCGGCACAGAAACCAGGCGAGACCCGGCTTCATCTTCTGAAAAAGAATGCAGAGATTGTAGGAGGGATAGCTGCTGAGGTTGCATCAAGGAAATGCAGGGGTGTTATGCTGGTAGTTACCAATCCAGTTGATGTTCTTACGTATGTGGCTCTGAAGCGTTCCGGCTGGGACCGTGGAAGAGTGATCGGATCAGGAACAGTACTTGACAGTGCCAGGTTCAGACATTTACTAAGCCAGCACTGTGGTATTGATGTTCATAATATTCATGCTTATTTTTTTGGTGAGCACGGTGACAGTGAGTTTGCTGTTTGGTCAATGACCCATGTGGCCGGTATCAATATTGATGAATACTGTCCGGTTTGCGGGAAATGTGAGGACTGGATGACTCATAGGGCTATGATTGAGCAGCAGGTCAGAGATTCGGCCTACCATATAATAAATTCCAAAGGCGCTACATGTTTTGCCGTAGGGCTGGCTTTAGTAAAGATAACTGCATCAATACTAAGAAAGCAAAACAGTGTTCTCACGGTGTCGACACTGCTGAATGGCGAATTCGGAATAAGCGGTGTATGCCTGAGTGTTCCCAGCGTAGTAAGCGATAAAGGCATAAAAAAAATAATTGCCAGTCCGCTTACAGGAAATGAGATGCGGGCCCTGGAAAATTCTGCAGGCATACTTCATGAGGCAATCAGATCACTCGGTCTGGATTAGTTATATTTGTTGTTCCGGATGTCTGTATCTGACGGCAGGCGTCACTAATTCTCAACTTCAATGTTGATGATATAAAATCCGGACGGAGTTGCAGGTGGAAAGAATACAGAGATCCTTACTTCACTGGAAGACGTAATTACTTCCTTTTACTATTGTCCATAATCGGTGGCATCCGCCGTAAAATTAGTTCTGGTACTATTTTTGTAGTCTGGTTATGGATTAGGTGTTGTTGTTATTGTATCGCATGGAATGATTTCGTCAAAATACAGATTCTGGTATCTTTTGTTTCTCTTTATTTATCTGCAATATTCCTATACAAATGCTCAGGATAAAACAGTCATACGTGGTACTCTGACAGACTCCCATACGGGAGAAGCTATACCTTTCGCCTCTGTTATTATAAAGGGGACAACAACAGGGACTCTATCAGACGCGAATGGTAAATACCGTTTTGAAACTGGTCTTAAAGAAGGCAGAATTTTATTTTCGTTTATTGGCTATAAGCCTGAGGAACGGGAGTTTAAAGCTGCTAAAGAGCTCGTTTTTGATGTCAGAATGTCACTATCCTCAATTGCTCTGGATGAGGTCGTGATCAAATATGAAAGAAAAAACTACAGGAACAAGGATAATCCTGCTGTTGAACTGATTCAGAACGTAATTGACAGAAAGGAAAAGAACAGGCCAGAATCCTTCAGTTACCTGCAGTACAAGTCTTATGAAAAGATACAGTTTGCTCTGAGTAATGTTTCCGAAACTTTCAGAAACAGAAATGCCTTCTCTAAGTTCAGTTTCATATTCGACAACATAGATACCACCAGGAGGATAGGAAATGATATTCTGCCACTTTTCTTAAAGGAGACTATTTCGGATCACTATTTCAGAAAGGAACCAGAGGCGAAAAAGGATGTCATTCTGGCAGAAAAGTCTATCAACATGGATGAATATATTCATAATAAGGGTGCTTCAGCCTATCTGAACCATCTTTATCAGAATATAAATATATATGACAATGAGATCCTTTTCCTGACCAACAAATTCCTTAGCCCTATTGCCAGTACTGCCCCATTATTCTACAGATTTTTTATCCTTGATACAGTGCCGGTTGCGGAGAGCAAGTGTATAAAATTATTCTTTGAGCCCAGGAACAAATCAGACTTCCTTTTTCATGGGAATCTTTATATCACCATGGATTCAAGTTATGCTGTAAGAAAGGTGGATATTGGCATCAACAAATCGATAAATATTGACTGGGTGCAGGACTTGAGTATAACTCAGGATTTTGAAGATGTTGACGGTAAAGCCTGGTTGTTATCCAAAGAAGAAATTTCTATAGATTTTGGCGTTGTTAAGAACATGATGGGTCTGTATGGACAGCGTACCATTGCTTATAAGGATTACAAAATTGACCAGCCGGTAAGTGATAAGCTTTTCAGGGGGCCTGAGCGTGTGGAGAAAATAGATAAAAGTTCTGATCAGGAAAGTTATTGGGAATCAAATAGGTCTATTCCTCTGACCAGGTCAGAAAGCCATATATATTCCATGGTCGACAGTCTCAGACAGAATCCTGATTTCAGACGGAAGATGGATGCCATCATGCTTCTCAGCGTGGGCTTTCTTGATCTGGAAAATATAGAAATAGGTCCGGTCGGAAGCTTCTACAGTTACAATAGCGTAGAAGGATCCAGGTTCCGTTTCGGTGGTCGCACAACTCCCGTTTTAAGCAAGAAAGTGACTTTAGATGCATACGCCGCCTATGGGTCTGCTGATAAGGTTTTAAAATACAGAGGGGGAATAACGTACTCATTTACTAACCGTACCATATACCAGTTCCCTGTAAAATCCACGCGCCTGAGTTATGCAAAGGACGTCAGGATCCCGGGTGAGGAATTTCAGTTCGCCCAGGCAGATAATATCTTCTTCAGTCTGAAACGCGGAGTGGATGACAAGCGTTATATGAACAATACTTTCAGGGCGGAGTTTCTCGATGAATTTGAAAACCATTTTTCTTTTCTTGCGGGATACAGCTTTACCCGTCAGTCTGCTGCCGGTAATCTGCATTTCATGGCAGGAGACGGAGGCCCCTCGTCTACAGAGATCAGCAGCCTTGATATATCAGAGATTTACCTGAACCTCAGGTATGCTCCTAATGAATCTTTCTATCAGGGGAAGCAATACCGTACAAATTTCCCGAATAAATATCCGGTAATACAGCTGAAGATTGCCGGAGGACCTAATCTGTTGGGCAATGATTATGATTATCTGAGGTTGCAGTTCAATCTGAGTAAAAGATTTTACGTGTCACTGCTGGGATATACAGATGTAACTCTGGAAGCGGGGAAAATTTTCGGGCAGGTTTCTTATCCTCTGCTGTTCGAACATACAGCAAACCAGACTTATTCGTATCAGCAGAACGGATACAATCTGATGAATTTTCTTGAATTTGTAAGCGACAGATATGCATCTGTTAATATTGATCACTGTTTTAACGGATTCCTGCTTAATAAGGTGCCTTTAGTGAAAAAGCTCAAACTAAGGGAAGTTGTGACATGCAAGGTTCTTTACGGACAGCTTTACGATCACAATAATCCGGAATATAACACCAGCCTTCTGTCATTTCCTGCTGATGCTTCAGGATTGCCATTGACTTACACGCTCGAAAGGAAGCCTTATATTGAAGGCAGTATAGGCTTGTCGAATATATTCAGAATTCTCAGGGTCGACTTTATAAGGAGGTTCACTTATCTCGATAACCCGAATGTGGCACGTTACGGGATAAGAGTTCAGTTCAGGCTCGATATCTGATCCTTACGGATTCCAGTCAATTTTTGAGCATTTTGAATTACCTGCAGCAGCAAACTTTATCTATATATTGATTTTATAGGAAGAGTTTCTGATTTTTAAAATAATAAGCCATGGCAGTCATCTATGATGGAGCAAAGAGAACGGAGAGGATGCCTCTCCTGTTTGTTGGGCATGGAAGCCCGCTTTTTACACTGGGGGATAATTATTATACCGAATCATGGAAGAAACTTGGCAGAGATCTTCCTAAACCTGAAGCTGTGGTCTGTATTTCAGCTCACTGGCAGACTGCCGGAACATATGTCACTGCAATGCCGAAGCCACAGACTATTCATGATTTCGGAGGGTTTCCCCCTGCCTTGTATGATATCAGGTATGATGCGCCTGGAGATCCTGATCTTGCAGGTGTTATCAGTAATACTGTAACAGGGAGAGGAATATTGCCTGATCAGTCGTGGGGTCTAGATCACGGTGCATGGACAGTGATCAGGCATATCTACCCTGACGCTGAAGTGCCGGTGATCGAAATAAGTCTCGATTATCATAAAAGCCCGAAATATCATTATGAACTAGGAAAGGAGCTTTCATTCTTGAGAGACAGGGGGATCTTGATCATTGGCAGTGGTAACCTGGTTCACAATTTATCTAAGGTCGCATGGGATCATGCCAATGAGGATGAATTTGGCTATGAATGGGCATTAAAGGCAAATGATATTTTCAGGAGGCTTATTCTGGACAGGGATCATGGCCGCCTTATAGATTATAATCTGCTCGGAAGCGAAGTAAGAATGGCAGTTCCGACACCCGACCATTTCTTGCCGTTGCTGTATGTGCTTGGAATGCAGCAGGAAGGGGAAGATATAAATATATTTACAGACAAGGCTGTGATGGGATCGCTGACGATGACATCAGTGAGGATAGGATAGGGCCAGAAAGAAAAGGAAACACTATATAAAATAAGAACCCGTGGCGTTCAGACACCACGGGTTCTTAGTGAGACAGGAAGTTGTAACTTCTACCGCCCGTTTATATAGATATTGCAGATTTGAATTGCGTTCTACTTGATTTCAACAACCGCATATTTCGATATTTTCCAGAACTTATCAGGATCGGTGATAGCGATATAAGCGATTTTGTCTTTATCCTGGTGAACCATCTCGTATGACCCTGCCGGATGTTCAGTGATAAGCCTGGCGTTCTTGGCATTCACAGCAATGGTTTTTGTAACAGTAATGTCAATCTGATGGAAGACACTGTCAGGAAAGCTGTTTTTCATCGTTTTGTTCTTGCCAAGACCAAGAAAACCACCCTCTTTTGATACCAGACCTTTGGCTTTCAGATCTTTGAATGTGCCTGTTGCTATAAAGGCTTTATGCATTTCTGCAGTCTGGCTGCTGATGGTCTGATCTTTCTGTTCAATAGAGACCTCCATATCGCTTACCTTTGAATTCAGTTGTTCAATTTTTACGTTCTTTTCTGTCAGCGATGTCTTGAGATCGGCAATGTCTGTTTCGCTCTGCTTTACTGCAGCTTCAAGATCACCAATTCTTGCCTGCAAGCCTTTGATTGTACCACCTGATTTCCTCAGCTGTTCATTCAGAATAGCGATCTTTTTCTTATTCTGATCAAGCAATGTATTTATATATTGTATGTCTTCTATGATCTGCTGCTTCCTGTCCTTTGTAAACTCCCTGTCGTTGGCGCTCATGTTGATGATTTTCTCCTTCTCTTTGATAGCCTGGAGATTTTTCTCAATCTGATCGAATGTTACTACCCAGTCGTTGATAGTGGAATCACGCTGATTCAGAAGCTCGGTGAAAGAAGTTTTCTGATCTTCCATCAGGGCAATGTTTTTCTTTTGTTCATGTTTGAACATAGTATAGAAAATTATCCCTGCAGCAACAAGTATGATGAAGCTTATCAGGGCAGTTATCTGTGCACCCTTTACCACTCCTTCATTCTTAGCGATCTTTTCGACGCGTTTTTTGTACAATTCATTGTTCATGGCATTATTGGTGTCGTTTGTTGACCCGTTGCCGAACTTTTCATCTGTTTTCATTTAAATACCTCCTTTTATAATCTGCTGTTTTTTGACCTTTTTACAGCTGTCTCCGAATTTTTATTAGCTTTTAATGCATCCTGCCGTTGCAAACGCGGTGCCGTAAATAATAAAAAATGTAATATGCTTATAATAAGGAATATACTAATCAGTCATGACGGGATTTCTGATCAAATTGAGAAATATTTCTCGATTTGAGAAGGAAATAATTAGTCAGTGATATTCAGTTCCTTCTCGTTCTTAAGAATCCTGTAGATTGTAGACACGCCTATGTCAAGCTTTGATGCAGCAGTCTTGATATCGTTATTGTATTTTTTCAGAGTGGCTTTGATGATCTTTAGTTCATATTCCCTCATTGTAAGATCGTCATTGGATGCTGTTGAAGATACCTCTCCGGTATCAAGGATAATATCTGAAGTTTCAATTTCACCATTATTTGAAAGAGTGACAGCCAGTTCAGTTACTGACTTGAGTTCTCTTATATTACCTGGCCATGTGTAAGCAAGAAGTTTTTTCTGTGCTTTTTCAGTAAGTTTTTTAATGCCAATCCCGTTTTCAGCGCAGAAGGCTTCAATGAAATGATGGGCCAGTATGAGAATATCATTTTCACGATCCCTGAGTGGTGGTAGTTCAATAGGAAGACCAAGAAGCCTGTAATACAGATCTTCTCTGAAGACTCCTTTACGTACTTCTTCCCTGAGATTTCTGTTAGTGGCTACGATGATCCTGCAGTCGGTCTTGACAGGTGTGTTACTTCCTATTCTGACGATTTCCTTCTCCTGAAGTACTCTGAGTAATTTTACCTGGAGACTTATATCCATTTCACCTATTTCATCGAGGAAAAGTGTTCCTCCTGTGGCTTCTTCAAATTTTCCAATCCTCCTGATAGAAGCTCCGGTGAATGATCCTTTCTCATGTCCGAAAAGCTCGCTTTCAATCAATTCCGATGGTATTGCAGCCACGTTAACTGCAACAAAGGATTTATCTTTCCGGGAAGAATTATAATGAATCGCTTTTGCAACAAGTTCTTTTCCCGTGCCTGTCTCACCTGATATGACAACGGTAATATTAGTGCTGAGTGCTTTTTCTATTCTTTCATAGATGAGTTTGATTGCCTGGCTTTCACCGATGATACTTTTGCTGAAATTGTATTTCTTCTGGATCTCTTTTCTCAGAGTCGTAATTTCTCTTTTAAGTCCGATCCCGTCTTTCAGATTTTTTACTGTATTAAGAAGTCTCTCTTTTATATCATCGCCTTTTGTAATATAGTCGGCAGCTCCCATCTTAAGAAGAGTGACCACCATATTGATATCCGACTGTTCCGAGATGAGAATTACCTGAGCCTCACTGCCGCTTTGCCTTATCTTCTCCAGGAGTTCCAGTCCGGTCATATCAGGAAGCCGGTAATCAAGCGTCACAATATCCGGCGATTCGTTAAGGGCGTTCAGAAAGTCATTTCCTGTCAGGAAGCTTTTAACTTCATAATCGGGATTAAGTGAGAGGGTATATACCAGAAGCTTGTTGTACCATTCACTGTCCTCTACAACAAATATCTTAAATGGTTTGTCTGACATATTTATAGGTTACACTTTAAGAGTCACTCGAATGAACCTGCAAAATAACAAATATTGGGCGAGTATGATCAAACTTTTATCCTATTTTGGAAATCTCGGCATTTATCAGGTTACGTATGGCATCGAAGGAAGATAACGATTCATTAATATCTGAAGTTACCATGACCGGATCCTGCCCGCTTTTTGCACCGTCTTCTACCTTTTTCAGAAGCAGGATCAGATGAGCGGCGCCGATATGCCTTCCCGGTGGAAGCAGTTTATGAGCTAGTTCCCCGACTGTTTTCCAGTCTCCGAAGGATGCTGCCTCTTTCATCTCATGAAGTCCCTTCGTAGTGGTATCAAGGAAGGTATCAAGCATCTGTTTAGCAAACTGTTTATCGTCTCCTGCAAGGTGATAGAGGTTTTTAAGGTTTATCAGATCCGGGTCCACAGTTGATGCAACCGGTTCCTGTTCATGAGATAAATTTCTTAAAGGAAGTTGCCTCATTACTTCCGTAATCGTTGTCATAAGCATCTCCTCAGTAAAAGGCTTTTCAAGAAAGGCATTCATTCCGGCATCCTCATACTTTTGCCAGTCGTCGTTGACTGATCCTGCGGAAATGCATATTATGGACGTTTCATCCTGGTTGATTTTAAGTTCATCCCTTATTGTTCTTGAAGCTATCAAGCCATCCATGACAGGCATTCTTGCATCCATAAAAACAAGGTCGAAGTGATTTTTCTTTGCAAGATCAATTGCCTCTGCTCCGTTAGAAGCCTCACTGAACCTGATATTCCATCTCTTCAATATGGTTTTGAAAAGAAGCCGGTTATACTCCTCATCATCCACGATAAGAACATTAAGTTTACGTATCGCATCAGGCACTTCGGGAAGAGGAGCTGTTTCGCTGCGAACCTGTGCAGGATCGCCCTTCCTCATGCGCAGATGGCAGGTGATATGTGTACCAACATTCTTCCTGCTCTGGACTTCTATTTTTCCGTTATACAGAAGGACAAGTTTTTTCACAATTGAAAGTCCGAGTCCGGTTCCCCCGTACTTCCTTGTTGTGCTCATTTCTGCCTGTGTGAAATCGTCGAATATTGTCTCAAGCTTGTTCTCCTCAATGCCTATCCCGGTGTCTATAACTTCCAGAATAATTTGAAGATTATCCGGCCCGTTATCAACTGATTTTACTGAATAATGCACTTTTCCTTCGGAGGTGAATTTCACTGCATTACTGATAAGGTTGATAAGTATCTGTTTTAATCTGAAAGGGTCGCCAAGAAGAATATCAGGGGTATCAGGGCTTAGTGAATAGCTCAGGGTAGTCTGGTTCCGTTCGGCCTGTTTTCCGAACATCGAATATACATCTTCCAGTACCTTGCTGATGCTGAAATTAGCTTGTTCGAGAACAAGTTTATCATTCTCCAGTTTCGAGAAATCAAGGATATCATTAATTATCTCAGCCAGATGATCTGAAGAGGATTTTATGATCTTCAGCGTTTTCGTTACATGATCATCGAGTTTCTCATGGAGCAGCTGTTCGGTAAATCCTGATATTGCAGTTACAGGGGTGCGGATTTCATGGCTCATATCAGCCATGAAAAGCTCCTTTGTTCTGGCCAGCTTTTCTGCCTCATTCTTCGATTTCTCAAGAGCCAGCTGGTAATCGTGAGTTGTCCGGGCATATCGCATAATTATGAACATAACCACAATCGCCAGGAGGGTTCCGGTAAGTGCGAAAAGCATGATCAGACGGTATGTTTTTTCAGCCAGAACGTTTGCCTCGCCTGCTTTTACATTGATCCTGTCTTTCACTTCATTCTCCATCCTGCTGATAATATCATAGAATTTCAGTCTGATCTGACTTCCCGTTACGGCAAGCTCGGCTTCACGGGCGATCATCTTCTCCCTGGTTATCCTGTCATTCTGTTCAAGTTTAGTGAGGTTATTGATCAGCTCCACTTCATTGATTGGGCTTTTATACTTTCGGTTGAGCACTTTGTTGAATAACCCTTTCTCAGGCTTCAGCGCATTTGCCGAAGCTATGTTAAGTGAATCAGAAAGGTGCTTAAGATCTTTGGAAAGATGATCAGTGTTTGTAAGATCAAGGAGTTCCTGCCAGATATTTATATTTCGTCTTATCAGGTATGCTATGGTGTCGGTCTGCTGAAGAATAAGGGAATCATTTGCCTCATCATTACGGAGGTGTTTGATCTTTTCATTTATATGCCATATTACTTTGAGATACGGACGGAGATCGTTCGAATCATTTGTGATTGTATACAGCCTCACACTGTTCTCAGCTTTCTCCAGATCCATTGAGATCTCCCTGATGGTATGAATTCTCAGATCCGGTTCTGAATCGACATGGATCGATGATACAATTGATGAAATATTATGATATGAATAGTACCCTATAGCCGACAGCAGAAGCACTGCAAGCAACATGAGCAATCCTACCTTGATCTGAACCGGATTTTTTTTCATCGGCCGGGCAAACAACAATTCATTCCCCAAATCTACAAAAAATTATTATCAAGGCATGGATAAGTATATGGGCCATACCCCTGGCGGACCAAACAGGGTTCTCTTATCTAAAATTTTTTATTTCATTACATTTGGATAAATTTTTCAGACTCAGTTATTCGTGCAGACAAAAATAATTCTCATACAGATCCTTTATCTCGCCGTCGTGGTGATGATAGGAGTGATTGCCGCGAGGGCAATGGTCCTGACAGCGGAGGCAAAGGATATGCTGTCGAAGGTGATATTCAACATCTCGCTTCCGCTGATGCTCTTCACCAACTTCATGAGGCTTGAGGCGACACCGAAGCTTATCGCGAACAGCATGACGGTGCTTGCAATATCCGGATTTGTTATTCTTTTCATGCTGTTCGCCGGATGGCTTGCTGCAAGGTTTTTCAGAATCCCGGTTTCCGAAACAGCTGTCTTCAAGACACACTCCATGTTCGGTAATACGATCTTTCTGGGCTTTCCCCTCATTACAGCGTTATTCGGAACGGAGGGATTATTATATGCCAGTATGTTCCAGTTTGTATCAACACTACTTATGTGGACGGTAGGTGTTGTTGTTATTACTCATGGAAATGGCACATCCTGGAAGAAGAGCATTTCCAGAGTCATTAATCCTAACAGCATAGCCACATTCTGCGGTTTCATCTGCTTTCTTTTTTCGGTCCGGCTCCCGGAAATACTTCTGAAACCGATGTCGGAGCTTGGAGCATCAAACACCTGGCTCTCGATGCTTTATATAGGAGCCATGCTGGTGCTGGCTGATGTCAGAGGACTACTTGGACGTAAAAGTCTCTATATCTTAAGCATTAACCGGCTGATAGTGGTTCCTGCCATGATGATAGCAGTTTTTTCAGCAGTGTCAGCCTTGACCGGTTTCGCACCCGATCATCTTGTTACCTCTGTCATTATTCTAGAAGCTTCAATGCCATGTATGGCCAGTGTGGTTATTATGGCAAAAGAACTCGGTGCAGATGACCACCAGGCTGTTGGTAATGTTTTCGTATCAACAATCATTAGTGTGGCAACCTTGCCTCTTGTCCTGATGGCTGTCAACAGGTTCCTCTGATATTCGTCTTACTTTCTATTTAGCATCCGTTAAACTGAATATTGACCGTATTGTGCAATTCGTAAATCGGATCGTGTAATCTGTTGGGTTTATCTTTTTCTTGCACCGGACTTAGCTTAATTTCGGGATAAATGTTTTCAGGAAATTCAAGGAAAAGTTAAAAGGTGTTACGAAAGTTCAGATTCAAAAAATCAACAGCCATGAAACGATTAATCTTTCTGGTATTACTGACAATAGCTTTCGGTAGTGCCACGCACGCGAGGGAATTAATAGCTGAAGGCAAAACCTGTTCAGCGCTTGGTGACTACAGGATTGAGACATCCGATAAGCCTGTTATCATAAACGGGGAAGAACTGAAAGCCTTTATTATAAGCTACCAGAATAACCCCATGGAGGTGACTATTGTTATCAGGAATGGAAAGAAGTGTAAGAATTACATTGTTCTTTCAGACAAGCTGGCAGTCCAATATGTCTGCAATGAGAATTACTTCGGGGTCCAGAGGCTTGATCCTTCACTTAAGATCGAAGGATTTGTTCCTAAGGAAGAAGCCCTGAACAGGTTCGAGTTTTTCCATCAGAAAGTAATTGCTCCCGGAAAGAGAGGCGAGATTGAGAATACTCAGTTGATTGCTGCGTACTTCCCGATGCTCGTTTCAAATAGCTAGTACGATTTCCGGTCTTTTGACGGCCGCCCGGCCGTTGCGGTTTTAGATTTAAGTTAACTAAGAAAAGACACCTCCCTGGTGTCTTTTCTTAATTTTTACCAGGGAGGTTGTTTTAGTCATATGTTTAGTATTGTCAGGGGCATGCTGTTCTTTCCCATTAGCCCATTAAGTCACGATTATTATCATCGGTAAAATATCTGAAATTGGCTGAAAATGACCATTTGCAAAGTGAAACCTGCCAACGGGTGAATTACTATATGCTTCGCAGTTTTATTGATATAAACTAGACATGAAGATCCAGTTGACTCATCAGGATCTGCTGAATCGCTTCAATAAAAAAGAGAATTAAAAGAACTAATAACAATTAAAAATTAAAGCCATGAGAAGAATATTTTTCACCGTATTGCTGACAGCAGCTGTAAGCAGTGCAATCTGTGCAAAAGATCTTGTTGCTGAAGGAAAGTCAAATTCCGTATTGGGAGACTACCGGATTGAGATGGCTGATAATCCCGTCATGATAAATGGCGAGTCTTATACAGCTTTCGTGATCAATTATCAGAATACGCCTATGGAAGTCCAGGTGATTGTTAAAAAGGATCGTGGAGTAAAGAAGTTCTATGTCCTTTCAGATAAGCTTTGTGTGCAGTATGTATGCAACCAGAATTATTTCGGTGTTGAACTCCTTGACAAATCTATGGCAAAAGATGGCTATTCAACATCTGAGCTTTATCTTGACAAGGGTGAATATTTTCATCAGAAAGTGATTACCTCCGGGCAGGGGAGCGAACTTGAAAATACCAGACTGGTAGCTTCCTACTTTCCTTTGCTTCTGAAAGGGAGAGGAGAAGTTGCCATGATCAGATAACGATTCTAAACAGATAACCACATCAGGTAACGACTGAGCTTTTCAGAGAATAGGGTTCAATTCAGTTATTGATCCGCAGATAGGGCAATAGACCCAATCTGCGGATCTTTCATTTTATGTTTTTATTACTTCAAGTCTCTATACTTGTCTTACTCCATCTCGTAACCCGGCTTAAAACTGATATGATTTTTCAGCCTTTCAGAAAACACGTATTGCCTGGTCAGATTGATGTTAATTTCAGACAGCGATAGGAAAATGTGTTTATATTTGTTCTGATATTGTATCGAAAAACAGAAAAAATCATTTTATGAAGCTTACATTCAGAACTTTACCGGAAGAGCGTGATATTGAGCGCGTAAGAGAGATTGTGGAGTCAACAAAGTTCTTTTATGATCATGAAGTTGTGATTGCTGCAGAGCTGGTTGCCGAACGCATCGAAATGGGAGAAGACACAGGCTATTATTTTGTCTTTGGAGAGTTGGACGGTATTCCGGTTTCCTATACCTGTTATGGCCCGATAACAATGTCGCAGACAAGCTTTGATCTTTACTGGATAGCTACCCATAATGATTTCAGGGGCAAAGGCATAGGTAAACTCATCCTTGAGGAAACATGCAGACATGCAAAGGAAATGGGATGTTCAATAATAATTGCAGAAACATCCGGTCTGCCTCATTACGCTCCCACCAGGGCCTTCTATCTTAACAACCGTTTTGAAATGGAGGCAGGGCTCAAGGATTTCTATGCAATGGGTGACGATAAACTTTTTTTCACTAGACGCCTCTGATTTCAGATGAAATATTTCCGTATTGTCCCATACTGCACGCCACTTGCCGTGTTCTGTATATAAATAAAGGAGGCTTCGGGCCGTACTCCGAATACCTGATTCAGCTATGAGAAACTTCATCACTTGTCTTATCTTAATTTTTCAGCTGTTTTTGTTTCCCTGCTCAACGGGCGCCCAGTCGAGTATTCAGACCCCGGTTTTTACTCATCAGGATACATTGAGAGGGTCAATTACACCTGAAAGAGCCTGGTGGGACCTGAAGTATTATCACCTGGATATAGATGTAAATCCTGAAGACAGTACCATTTATGGTACAAATACAGTGGTTTACAAAGTCATCTCTCCTTACAAAAGAATGCAGATTGATCTCCAGGAACCTTTAAAGCTTACAGGAGCAGTGCAGGATGGCAAAAAGCTTGCTTATAGCCGTGAAGGGAATGTGTACTGGATTGAGATGGCAGATTCTCAGGGCAAAGGTGCGGTAAAGAGATTAACCCTTACTTATGGAGGTAAACCGAAGGTATCTGTCAGACCACCCTGGAGCGGTGGCATTACCTGGGCAAGAGATTCACGAAATCTTCCGTTTATCGCATCGTCATGCCAGGGCGATGGAGCCAGCCTTTGGTGGCCATGCAAAGATCATATGTACGATGAGCCCGATAGTATGATGATCAGCGTATCTGTTCCAGGTAATCTGATGGATATTTCTAATGGCAGATTGCGGAGTATTATCAGACAAAACAACGGAAAAACCACATATAACTGGTTTGTGGCCAATCCTATAAATAATTATGGTGTCAATATAAATATTGGCGATTATGTCCATTTTTCTGAGATATTCAACGGAGAAAAAGGTCCGCTGACATGCGATTATTATGTGCTCAGGGATAATCTGGAGAAGGCAAAAGCTCAGTTTGTTCAGGCGCCCATGATGCTGAAAGCATTTGAACATTGGTTCGGGCCATATCCTTTCTATGAGGATGGCTACAAGCTGGTTGAGGCTCCATATCTTGGAATGGAACACCAGAGCTCAGTAACATATGGCAACGGTTTTGACAATGGTTACAAGGGACGAGACCTGAGTGGTACAGGCTGGGGATTGAAATTCGACTTCATAATAATTCACGAATCCGGGCATGAATGGTTCGCTAACAGCATAACCTATGAAGATATTGCCGATATGTGGGTGCATGAAAGCTTTACCAACTATTCGGAGAGCCTCTATGTCGAATATTACTTTGGAAAAAAGGCGGGGAGTGATTATCTGATCGGGTCAAGAATGAATATCCTGAACGATAAACCGATAATAGGATTCTATAATGTGAATAATGAAGGCTCACATGATATGTACTACAAGGGTGGTAGTATGCTTCATACACTCAGACAGATAATTGATGATGATGAGAAATGGAAATCCATCCTGAGGGACCTTAACAGGGATTTTTATCATCAGGTTGTTAAGGGAACTCAGATTGAAGTTTATCTATCGGCTAAGACAGGAATGGACCTTAAACCTTTATTCAATCAATACCTCCGTGATGTGAGAATACCGGAACTGAATTATTATTTCAGGGGCAAACAGCTTTATTTCAAATGGAATAACTGCGTGAATGGTTTCAATATCCCTGTTAAGGTGGATATTTCAGGTCATAGGATGATCCTTAATCCCACCTCTGAATACAGATCAGTTGAGACTGGCAATTGGAAAAAGCAACTTACTGTAGATCCGAACTGGTACGTTACCTCTAAAAAAGAAAATTAATTCAGTATTTCACTGGTGGGTTTGGAATTTTCACTGACCCAGTAATACATTGATTTCATTTTTATTCAGTACAACAGCCGGATCAAATTTATCAGATTCAATGTACCTGATTATCGATTCGTATAGCTGCACCGCTTCAGGTCTGTCATTTAATTTGTTCAGCTGCGACATGCACACCAGCAGCCTACCTTTACCAGCCCTGCACTCGAATATTAGTCCCAGCTTATGGTTACGTTCCAGATTGTCAATTACCTGAACTATTGGCATGTATCCGACAGGTGCATTATCAAGGATCAGAGGATTCCCTGCTTTGATAATTGAGAACCACTGCCAGTCTGTGTGAAAACCGGTAGGGAATGAATTGAATATGGGGTGGTCAGGATTAGTTAAGATACCGAGTGTTCCGGGCGACACCGGTTTCTTCATCCATTCGGATATCCCTTTGAACATACCATAGTTCCAGAACTCAGGGATGAAAAGTCCTCCGACCGAATTCTTCCTGATATCTTCAGGTCTTGGGAAGAGGAGCACCTTCTCTCCATTCAGTAATCCGGCAAGTTCATTTGTTCCGAGCTTTTCACAGACCGTTATATCTTCCGGTATTTGAATTTTTCTTACAGGAGGGTAAACCCAGACAGCATATTCATTCTCATATTGAGTATTCCTTAGTCTGGCCTTGATAACTAGTTTTTCAGCTCCTGCTATTCCCGACAGAGGTATCTTTATCTCTCCGGCAGCAGTGTTTCCGTTGAATCCGATCTTCAGATCAGGGAAAGCGCCTGATGCTATTTTTTTGCCGTTCCTGTCATGGATGGTCCATTCCAGTGTCTTATTTATTTCAGCTCCGGAATAGTTGGATATGATGGCTTTTGCATGAAAATTCTCTGCAGTTGTCCAGCAGTATTTCGGGAATTCAAGCAATACGACAACATCATTGCACGATTGTTTCCACTCATTTGGGCTTATTATGTTTTTGCTTTCCATGAAGGCATCGAGGATTCCGACCAGAGCCGTACCCTGACCAGGATAATCCTGCAGGTCCAGCAACTGGAATCCGGCCATACCGTCTGTCCTTAGCGCTGCTTCCATTTCAGCCTTATAGCATTTTGCAGCCCAGATACCAGTGGCAATGTGAAAAACACTGTCCATCTGCAGCATTCCTGCTTTAGCCAGGCGGTTGCGGAAAATTTCCAGATTCCTTGGTTCGAGAACTCCTTTGTATTTTTTAATCTCACTGTAATCGGGATATGTTTGATATTGTCCGATTTCATGGCTGACGACAGGTATATTCATATGCGAAACCGCATAGCTGAAATTCACATCTGTAGATGGTACCTGTGTATTCAGTATACCTGCGTCGCGTGAGTCCACAAAAGCCTGGGTAAGTCTTGTGTGGGTCATGGTGGTATCATGGACATATGGAGTTCTTGCACCGACAAAATAGTCCGAACAGCCGGGAGGTGCAATGTATCCTATGCCGTTGTTTGAACCTGTGGTGTAGAGAGGTCTGCTGTCGTATTTTTTTAAGTCTATGATATTTCTTTCAACCAGGTTCTGATCCCCGCCAATTTCATTTCCATGCGAAAACATTACAAAAGATGGATGATTCGCGTATGATTTTAACATTGACAGACCTTCCTCCTTAAGCATGTCAGCCAGGGTATCTGATTTTAACACTCCCCAGAATGGAAGCTCAACCTGAAGGTATATTCCTTCCTGATCAGCAGCTGTAAATGCCGCTTCAGGCGGACAGTATGAATGGAACCTGTAATGGTTAATGCCATAATCTTTTGCAATTCTAAAAACTCTGATCCATGATTCAGTATCAGTGGGAGTGGAGCCAGTCAAAGGAAATACAGCTGCTTCATGCTTGCCTCTCAGAAAGACTTTTCTGCCGTTAACCTCAAACTGTGTTCCTTTGACAGCAAATTTCCTCATTCCGAACGGCACCATCCTGGTGTCATAGTTGCTACCTGTGTTTATCTCAATCCATAAACGATATGTCGGTTGATGGTACTCATCCCATAAACTACAGTCTTCCCCCAGCGTATAGCTTAGATTGTTGACGGGCTTGAAGGCTGTTTTTACAAACTCAGGTTTCAGCCATACCGATTTGCCGTTAATTAGCTTCTCAACCTGCATTTTTATCCCCAGGTCCTTTACATTCTGATCATCTGATATGTTAAGCCTTATATCTATTTTCCTATTGTCGACGTCGGGAAAGACCTGCAGATCGGAAATATATACCGAAGCACTCGCTTCCAGATATATCCTGCCGATAATACCGTTCCAGTTGGTCTGGGTATCATCAGAATAAATATGAATATTACCGTATGGAGTAAGCTTCAGTCTGTTATCGACCCTTATGGTTATAGAATGTTCTCCCGGTGAAAGGAAGCGTGTCAGGTCAAACTTCTGGGGCGTTTGCAGTATGCGTGAACTACCCGCAAAAAGACTGTCAATCCATATCTGTGTCGGTTTGGTCCTCTCCAGAAACAGTATAATATGCCTGTTTTTAAAATCGGCCGGTATTATCACTCTCTTCCGGTACCAGGCAGCTCCTTCATATTGGCAGATCCTGCTCAGGTGCAGCGTGGTAGAATCAGTATTCCTGTGGCCTTTATGATTCAAATCGGTGGTTCCCGGCAATGTTATTGAATCATTCAGGTCCGAAAGGTACCATTTGTTTGTAACTCCGGTGCCATTGGTATCCAGCGCAAATTGCCAGCTTCCTTCAAGATTGAGATAGTCCCTTTTGTCTGTCACAGGCAGACTGCAGGAAAAGACAATTAAAGCCAGTATAAGGCTGATTATAAAATTTCTATTCATTCTCCAGGTTAATTTTATTCTGATCAATGGACAGTTAAAATAGCATAGTCTTACATATTGCAGAGGTCTTAAAATCATAGTTAAGCTTTTAACAGATATTTGCGATCATCCATGATCTTCAGATAATCAGGTTGTTGTTCTCTTGATAGTTTTGCTGATTGTTTTCAAAGATGGTTAAAATTCTGAATGCTTAAAATCCTGTTTTTCTGAGCCAGTCAGTAACATCTTCTGGTTCAAATGATCCTGTAGCAGCCAGCCCGGGGAGAAATTTTGATCCGGGTAATTCCCTGATAATATTCTGTTCTATCATCCCGAATCCACCGCCTCCATGAGTGCAGAACGGAATGACCGTTTTTTGCCTGAGTTCTACATGTCGCAGATCTGATCTATATTCATGTATAATCCTATAATTCGCGGATGAGTATCTTTTGTAAAATTATGACTATTTGTTTTATGTGATAAGACGAGTGTTAAGTAAAACGTGAATTTGTTCTAAAAAGTAAGTCCTGTGACAGAGCTGGGCTAGTTGTATCTACGATGGACCTGAGAGTCGTTCTTACGTCTATTATCGATTGAGTCTTGTTTATGATGCTCTTTACGGGCTGAGTTGACTTGTAAAGTTAATTCAGCCGGGAGCCAGGGGAGGTGAGTAATATTTTTCCGGTTTTCAGAACAAGCTTCTGAAAACTTAATAATCGGACAGTTTTTTTACAAGACTCAAACCCTTAATGATCCACGGAAACCTCTGACCGCATAGTAAGAGGATGCTCCATTATGATATATAAAGACAGTGTTGTACCGGCGGTCAGCAAAGATGGCGCCGCCAAGCTTTCTGATCGCGGGAGGTGTCCTTATCCAGCTGGAGGTTTTAGTATCGAATTTTCCAAGCTCCTGTAATCCGCGGTATTGTTCTTCTGTCAGAAGTTCAATACCCATAGCTTCTGCCATATCAACTGCGTTATTCCCGGGCTTGAATTCTTTACGGGATTCCAGCGCTTCGTTATCATAACAGATACTGCGCCGCCCTTTTGGGCTTTCGGCCGAACAATCATAGAATATGTATTCACCTGTCTCCTTATCATAACCTGTAACATCCGGTTCACCTCCGGTTCTTTCCATCTCATTGAGCGACCACAACTTTTCAGGATTTGATTCCAGTCTGGCATTTATTTTATCCCATGAAAGGTCGTTATGACGCTCAGTATTATTATCGAACCGGAATTTCAGCGTTTTCATCAGTTCTTCCTGCTGCATGGCAGACAACTCTTTTTTTTGAGGAGTATTTGGCATTGTTATGCGTTTACATAAAACAGTTATGTCCGGTTTTGATGAAACTGAACATCATCCGGTAATTATATAAATACAAACCGGATAAATCTTCATGACACTATAACAATGAATAAAGCGCAGTGTTCAGAACGGAATCAAAAATGTATTCAACACTATTCCTGATCATGGAGAGACGTTGCCTAAACAGGTTTCAGTGAGTTCTGCTATCCCTGAACAAGTATTTATGTCAATGTCAGAATATGGCAATTTAATGCAGAATCCCTTCAATTATCCGGATGAAAACTAATTTGAATTTCAAAAGCATTTTGAGGTTGCTGCGAACAGCGGATGCTATATTAAATTATCAATCAATTCCTGATGTTCGGTTTCAAATGTTTTGAATATCTCCTTTTCGATATTGTCAAAATTACCCTTATCCCTTGTAAAGCTGATCTTCCCGTTTTCCAGATAATGTATATAATCGCATATGCTTGTAAGTGATTCAAGTATGTGAGATGTAAGCAGAATTGTCCTTCCTTTTTCTTTAAGTCGCTGAATAATCAGGCTCAGGATCTTTGATGATTCAATGTCAAGTCCGTTAAATGGTTCATCCAGAATGACAACTTCTTTATTCTGCTTTAATACAGCCATCAACGACAATCTTTTTTTCATCCCGGTTGAATAGCTGTCAATGAGATGGTCGAGTGGAAGCTTAAAAACTCTGTTCCATTCATTGACATCATAATCCATAAAAGAACTTTGAAACAAACTCAGATATTCTTTGCCTGTGATGTTTGAATAATAGAAGTTTTCGGTTTCCAGATATGATATTTTATTCCGCTTAATATCAGAGGAATTGTACAGGATGGAACCGGAATCTTTATCTTTTAATCCGAATATTGTGTTCAGTAAGGTCGTCTTTCCGGCACCGTTTAACCCAACTAAACCATGGATTTTATTGCTTTCAAATTCAATGTCCAGATTCTCAATAACAACTTTTGTACCATAGGAAACTATCAGATTTTTAATTATAAGCATTCAGATATTGGTTTAAGTGACTGATTGATTTTTGATATAACATCAGGTTGGCAAACAGAAAGATCACTGACACGGGTAATATGACTGACACTAAAATTGCGATAGAACCAATTAATTGATGAGCGCCGGATGTAATAACGGGATTATAATACGCATATTTCAGCAGGATTGCGCCGATAAACAGGTTGATCACTACCAGAAAACTCACTGATATGTACATCCAGTATTCGAAATGGATAAGTGAAATTATAAAGACCGGCAAAATAAAAACGATCATAGCTTTTACATGACTGACGATCTTTTTCCGGATGAACATTGATGCATTCAATTCCGGAGCTTCGAGGATCTTTCTTGGCTCACATTCGGAGTAGAAAGAGCAGATTATTAATGTCAGAAAGAAAACTGAAATTGCAGAAAACCATATTCTGTAGATGCCGAAAAGGCCAACGGCATAGAAAATAATTATTGGGATCATGTTTTTTCTAAATCCGCTCTGCCATTCAAATAATCTGTCCGGAATGTGATCAATAACAAGAGAATAAACCCGTACTGAACTGGATTTTGGTACCAGGAATGAAATGCCGGTCAGCGCGATGATTGTGATAACGAAATGCATATACTGTCCTGTAACCAGAAGCATAGTCAGAAAAGGGATCGAAAATATAACATATTCAGACAGGAGCGTCAGAAATGGTCTGTTCGAAATCTTAGACAGAAAAATGTAATCTTTTCTGTTCCGGTGGATTACAAGAACAATCATAAGCCAGCATCCGGTTAAAACATGATTGTAACCCTGAGACGGCAGCTGTTTGTACAGGAAAAGTACAAACATTGGAATCAGGATAAGAAGCAGAATAATGGCACGAAAGAGTCCAATATCTTTGATCTCTCTGTATAGCTGTATAAATCTGATTTTTATAAGGTTTAATATCATAGAAATAAATGCTTCCTGTTTCTATGATTAATTATAAATCAGGGCTGCTCTTTCTGTCTGTCTTCATGAATGAGCTTTTACCAATGTGATGTCTATAATCTTCCCTGCCTTCAACCTGGTCTTCAAAAAAACTATGAAGTCCGCTTTTTCCTTTTTTGAATATCGCTTTTGTCTATTCTCTAATTCCTTAAGTAATTCGGACATGAATTTTTTGATATTTTACGCGATTGTGGTTCTTATTTTTCCGAGTCTCTCGCAACTGCATATTCTTAAAACGAATTTAAGTAACTAAGTTTCACTTTTTGCTTTTTGAATCTGCGGAAAGATAGGGTCTGATTACTGAGATGGTTTAAATGCATGAACATGCAATGGCCCGGTTTTCCTGTTCTTGTTATAAATATCTCAATCAGGAAACACATCAGTTTGATTTTTGGGTAACAGTCACTCTGTCAAAATAATCTCCGGCTTCAAGTCCTACGGTGATGACCCTTTTTGCATTTTTCGGATTTGCATTCACTTTGATAAATAGTGTATTCTTATCTTGGCGTTCAACAACAAAGCAATCCTGTTTTATTTTGTAACTATCAGATTGTAAGTCTATTCCGGTGAAGCCGAAATACCATGTGTCATCAACCGAAATATCAGAAATCCACCACCAGCTACCTTTGGTTTTTATTGTTACGGAGTCTCCGGAAGCGCTGAATTCAGCCGTTCTGGCTGAAAGATGAATATTGTCATCCCATTTACCTTCTTCTTTGCTGCAATTTGAAAAGAAAACAGGCAGGACTAAAATACTTATGACTAATTGTTTATTCATAGGTTCATGTTAAGTGCCTTGTTGTTTGACTTTAGCATTAATGTAAGTTTATATAGAAAAAACAAAAATAATTCAGTTAGCAATATAAAGATCTTTTATATTTGATTTTAATTGCATCCCAGCTTTCTTGTTCTTTACCTCATTTCAATGAGAGATAATGTCAGATTTAGTCTGTTCGTAAATCATGATGTGACTAATACAATCTAAAATCCCCTACTAATACTACTTTGACAGATTAGCTTTTTAATCTGATTTTTCTGCTTTTTTTACCCCTTACCCTGAAGGGAGAAAGCAGAAAAATCGACCTGCACCCCTTGGCGACAGGGGTAAATCAGGCTGATTTTAAATGTTTTTGAATCTGTCAAAGAACTAATCAACGAATTTTTTTGATGTAGTTTAACATTAGCTTCGTAACCTGCATACGATATGGACTAAAGTTAATTGTGGATATTCGAAACAAAAATCAATCCTGTCAAATTGTTTTTAAATGAGAATTTCATTTTTATCTTTCTGTTACGAGCTTAAAGAATCTATCAGTGATTTAATTTCAGAATATGATTCTTTTACTTTTTTCGAAATGGTTTTATTAACGATGTCTGATACAACAATTGAACCGTTATTGTATGGTTCGATATAAGTAATCCTTAAAACATTTAAGAGTATTTTTGAATCATCTTTGGTGGTTAATTCAATGAACGTGTTTTTCATAGAGATAGATATTTATAGTCAAAAAAATGCATGTAATATTAAACTAAACAGTCACTTAGATAGTATTTTTGTCTGTTATTAAACAAATACATTTTCCATCAAAGTCCCTTGCACTCTGAAGTATTGGCTGATCTGCTGTGAAGAAGCTTTCGTTTCCCGTTCCGAACGCCGTCACATTATCAAATCTCAGCTGTGAAATGATATGTTCCTGAAACCAGTTTATATATTGCTTTGCCATCCTCCATCCCGATAAACTGAACGCCTTCGGATGAAGATGCCTTTTTCCCATTTTCTTTCACCCCCGACTCCGTTTTGGCAGGGATGTAAATGGTTGCATGAGAATCTGGTGGAATTGTTATCGTCCATTCGAAGGTGTCTTTTGTTTTATTCCATTCACTTCTGATAAACCCGCTGACAGACTGGTAAGATGCTTTTACATATTTCAGATCGCCTACCGGATTGGGTTTCATGATGATATTTCTGAAGCCCGGATTTTCAGGATCAGACTTAATTCCGGCCAGATCTTCATAAAGCCAGATTATCAGATCACCAACCAGCATTAAATGGTTTCCTGAATTCATAGCCGGATCTGCCGTGTTACCGTTCCATAGTTCCCAAATGGTTGTGGCTCCGTTCTTTACCATATATCCCCAACTTGGATAATCTGTATTCGTAGCCAGCTTATAAGCAATATCCCCCCGTCCATACTGAGTGAGCATTCTCATGATCCACTGGGCACCGATCAATCCTGTGCTGATATGCCCATTGAAATCCTTCATGGTTTTATCTACGATATTCAGGAATACAGCATTGCGTTTTTCTTCAGGAACCAGATTAAATGCAAGCGACAGCAAATTAGCGGTGGCAGTATTGTTACCGTAACAGTTTAGTTTACTGTTAAAGAACTTCTGGTTATAAGCATTGTAAATTGAATCTGCAAGCTGTTTATAATCTGAGGCATCATCGGTTTTATTCAGCAAACCTGCAAATTTCTGCATCAGTGTGAGCATGTGATAATAGAACGTTGTACCGAGAATTTCACCTCTTGTTATACGAGATGTATCTTTGGAGTGAATTAGTTCCTGTGATTCCGGAGGCATACACCAGTCGCCGTAGGTATCCTTTACCAGAATACCGTCTTTCAGATATTTTCCCTTCATGTAATAGATCCATTTCCTGAATGAATCGTAATGAGTCCTGACAGGTTCTAAGTCTCCATATTGGTCATATAGCATATTTGTGACAATGAGATAGGTTCCGGGCCAGGTCACGTTGTCACTGTAAAATTTCCAATAAGTGGGTGCCACATCGGGTACACTGCCGTCTTCACGCTGGGCATCATTAATGTCCTGCATCCACTTGGCATATAGTTTTGAATTTCCAAAAATAAAACTTTCACCTTTCGATCCTGTTGCCCTGTCGCCAAGCCATCCCTGGCGTTCATCACGTTGCGGACAATCGGTTGGTATGCTTTTGTAGTTTCCCTTCATGCCCCAGCATACATTTTTATATATAGCATTGATAGTTGAATCAGAGGTTTCAAACCTGCCGGTTAAAGGAATATTGTCATAAACAACTCTTCCTTCCAGTGCAGTCAGATCGGGTTTTCCCGGAAATCCGGTCATCTCAACAAACCTGAAGCCATGATAAACAAATCGAGGTTCCCATGTTTCATCTCCTGAGCCACTGAGAGTATAGACGTCTGTTACGTTTGCTCCACGAATATTCTCAAGATACAGACTGCCATCTGATTTCAGCGTCTCTGAAAATCTTAACTTCACTTTTGTTCCGCGATCCCCTTTAACTCTCAGGCGTGCCCATCCTACCATATTCTGCCCCATATCATAAATGTAAGTTCCAGGCTTGATCTCTTTCATTGTAACCGGACTGATACTTTCCATCACAGCCATGGGCGCAACAGGCTGTGCGCTAAGCTGTGGAGAGGCCGGTTCAACCAGATCAGCATTTTTCCATGAAGAATCATTGAATCCTGGTTTGTCCCAGTCCTTAATTTCACGGGTAGCATCATATTCCTCTCCATCATATTCGTTATTAGAAACGATCGGACCGTCAGCCGATAATTTCCATGTTTCATCACTAACTATGGTTTGATTCGTACCATCTGAATATTCCAGATCAAGCTGAAGGATCAGCCTGGGAAGCCCATAATTAGTTGTGGGTGCTGGCGTGATTTTTCGTGGTGCAAAATAACGTCCACTGCCCAGGATCACTCCTAAGGCATTCGTGCCCTGGTTTAAGTGCCCTGTTACATCATATGTCAGGTAAAAGGAACGTTTATTATATTCCGATAAAGCAGGTACCAGAACCTGATCACTTATTTTATTTCCGTTAATGTGAAATTCGAATAACCCCAATCCACACACATAGGCTGTCGCCTTTTTGACCGTCTTCTGAATCTGGAAGTCTTTGCGCAACATACGTGCTGACAGATGTCTCTTATCTGACAGAGTGTCGTCATTGCCGGAAATTCTGTTCATGCCTATCCAGCTGGCTTTCCAGTCTGACGATTTCAATAATCCCATTGACCAGGTTGCAGGTTCGCTCCAGGCCGATTCTTTTCCTTTAATATCCCTGATTTTTACCTTCCAGTAGCACTGTTGTCCCGATGCCAGAGGTTTCCCTGCATATTTTATGTAGATTTTTTCACCGGAAGTTATTTCACCTGAATCCCAGAGATCGGCTTCATCTTTTCGAAGCAATTCCTGCGAAGAAGCAACAAGAATATGGTAGGAAGCCTGGGCAATTCCCCGGATGTTGCTTTCGATCTGCCACGAGAACACTGGTGCAGGATTATCAATTCCTGTCGGATTGACACATGATTCCACTTTTGGAAATACTATCCTGAGTTCTTTATTGTCTTGATTTTTGCAGGAAGAAAATACAGAAACAAGAATGAGAGTCAGAATAATAATCTGAAAATTGTATTTGTTCATTTTTTGAATTTTTATCAATAAGTATCTGGTTAATATGCGATATTCAATTCTTCATTTTGTTTTCTGTGAGTAAAATATCCAGGATGAGATCCGGCGATGCAACATAAAAATATCAATCCGGCCTGTGTTGAGATACATAGATGTACCAGCAGACACCAAACTTATCGACAACATCAGCAGAGCATGGAGTCCATGGGAGAGGCCCCATAGGCCTGAGGACATGGCCTCCATTACAAAGCATCCTATATGCGAAGTTTAAATCTTCATTATTGTCAAAGTTTATTCCATAGCTCATTGTCGGCCATTGGGCAGTCAGCATCACCTTCAGAATTTCTTTGTCAGATGATTCACTTACAGCGAATATGCTATTCCCATCTTTCAGTAATTCTGCGTGAAGGAAAGATCCGTCAGGGTTTTTAACATTATAACCCAATGTCATTTTGAATGCCTCCATGTAAAAATCAACAGCATCGCTGCTATTACGTATATAAAGTGTTGCTCCCAGTATCATTCGTTTCCCCTTTTCTTCAATGTGTCGGTGGTATAAACATAGCAAATATTTATTCCCCGGGCTGCCTGTATATTTGAATTATTTGCACCTGCTTAAGAAAACTCTGTTTAGTAGGGTAGGAACTCAAGCTATGTAGCCCGTTAAGCTGTTTAAAATGAAATACGGACTGAATAAAGGGGTTCCTGATTAATAAAGGACTTAGAGGGCTCTGGAGGAATCAAAATTATGCAGAGCAGGGCATAGTCTTACTTTCCAAAATCTGTACGCCAGTAAATGTCCTCTTTTTGCCATTTATATTATCAATCTGTAACATTATCTGGTTTGGCGGCGTTGGAGTTATTATCTTCCAAAGTCCAGTTCTGGTAATATAATCTTGAATTCCTCCTCTTTCTCCGGATCTTTCCAAAATATGATAAAATTAATCCTTGCATTTGTAAGTTGATATCCTTGATCTTTTAGCTGAGAGATGGTATCGTTAAATCTCTTTGAAAATTTCAGTACTTTATCCCTGGATTCATTACTGCAACCATCATTACCAATAATCAGTTTATCACCAGGGATTAGTTTATTTATTTGATATTGTCGATATTCAAAATATCCAAGATATACATCAGAAAATGATAATTGTATTGAAATTTGATCAGGGGGAGGGTACCTCTTATCTTCAACAGTTGAAACCAGCCCTTCTGACTTGATGTTGTCAAAGAAATTGTTATTATAATGGATATATAAATTTCGCTTAGCTCTTGTTATCGCGACATATAATTGACGTTTCTTCTCATCATTTAATGGGTCACCGTTATCGAGCAAAATAAAAACGTTGTCAAATTCTTTCCCCTTTGCCTTATGGATTGTCGACACAAAAATTGTATCTCCATTATCCCCTATGAAATCTTCCAGTTTTGATTCACGAATAAAGACTTCCAGATCAGAGTAATATTTGATCCTGGTATTAGTTGATTCAAAGTCTCTTATGATGTTTTTACAGATTTCAAGTTTGGAGCTTGTGGCAAATTTTCTGCATAGCTCAGTTTTACTCTTTGCCCAGTTTTCATCACTAATTGAAGGTGAATCATCCAATAATTTAAGCTCCCCTAAGAAGTAACGAACCTCTAAAAGGTTATATAGATTGAAGCCATCATTCGTTTGAATAAGCTTAGCCTTAAATCCATTTTTTATTAATAGCCCGGTAATGTTGAGAGCTTCCTTATTTGTCTGGGTTAAAATGCAGGTTGAGCCAGACAGATCCGTCGAAATTATTGCATTAACAGTGGGGACAATAAGGTTATTGTCGTGATATTTAACAATTTTAATTTCTCCATTTTCCTTATCATAAGGCTTAATGGGTGAAGTTTTTAACCGGTGATTTATTGTACGGACAAAGCTATTTGAAAACGAGACTAAGTTGCTTTTACTCCGGAAGTTTTCAAGAAGCTCATGTTTCTTTGCATGTTTTTCAATAATGAATTTCTCCATATAAATTGATCTGGCCCCTCTGAATGTGAAAATGTTCTGATCATCGTCTCCAACAGCAAGTACTCTCATATCTTCATTTTCATCAATAAGTGCATTAATCAGATTGTACTCATCATCATTAATATCCTGAGCCTCATCAATAACAAGCACCATTTTAGAAATTCTGCTAAGCTCAACCTGATGGTCTTTTATTCTGTTGATGGTAGTTTTGAGTATAGCATCAGATTTCTCTATACTTCCAACTTTTCCTAATAAATCAAAACAGTATGAATGAAATGTTTTAATTTCAATGAAATTTGCTGCATTGCCATAAAGTCCTATCAGCCTTTTCTTGAATTCTGTTGCAGAAGCTCTTGAAAATGTAAGCATTAGAAGTTGTTCATGTTTAATATCTTCCATTAAAAGCAGGGAAGCAAGTTTATGAACCAGTACTCTGGTTTTTCCGCTACCAGGTCCGGCTGCAACAACAATATATTTGGATTCTTTATCATTAATAATCTTTAATTGTGCTGTGGACAAGGATCCGAATAATTGTCTGAATTTTGCGGGAGTTAAATTCCTGCTTATATCTTCAAGACGACTTCCTTTAAAGTATTTATTGAGAAAAACTGAATAGTTAAGTTTAAAATAGTCTTCCACAAACTGGAGTGCTCCACGATAATCCTCAACCATTTTCTTTGCATATTCTCCAACAATATGAATCTGCTGCACTTTGTTCTGGTAAAACTGATCCAGTTTTTGATAGTCCTCTTTTTTATACTGAGCTTTATTATTCTGTTCCAGTTTCTCAATTGTCATTTTATTATAGACAACCAGGAAGCCTCCTTCAATTTTAATTGCATCAATCCTTGATAAATAGAATAATGTATCTTCAATATCATCTGTAGTTACTTCAAATTTGAATAGTTCAAGACTCTTGTCGTATGCTTCTTTGAGTTCGAGAATGGAAAATTCTATCAAAATCTCTTCCTGATTCTCTTCTACGTTATTATCAATTTTATTATAAAGAAGCTCAACGATGAATTTAGCAAGGACATGTCTTTTTTTTAGTTTTTCAATTAAAACGGTCTTAGTCTGAGTGCAAATTATTATGATATGGTTTTTTGAGTATTCCGGATTTTTACACTTGATCCAATTTTTAATCGCCCAAAAATTGAAAATGGTTTTTAATTTATTGGGAGTAACATTCTGACAACCTGCTTCAATAGCTTGCTCATTCAGTTCTTTGATGTGATAAGTTTTTTCCTGTTCTGCAAGTTGCCCAAGAAGGAATTCTTCTATCCTGAGAAAAGTTTCAGTTATTGATTTTGAGCGATTTACAGTGTCTTTTTTCTTTATAAATGAAGTCAGGTCTTTGTTGTCAGCCAGAATTTTTTCTTCCCTCAGAAGAGTAATGATCTTGATAACTTCCGCTGTTACAATGCCAAGATGATCTGAAATGTAGTCAATTCTGGATTCTGCAACTTCGTCGGTAACTTGTTTTATGCTTTTACTTGAAATAAGCTTTTTAATGATCCGGATGGCTTTAACCTTCTCTATGTCATTGAATCTGCAAGATGAGTTGATTTTGCCAATTGCTTCCTGCGCATTTTTCACTAAGATACTATTGGCAAAAATTTGTGGTGCATTTTGTCCCCGTTTCAGGTAACCGGCATCTTCCAGAGATGCTACAGCTGCCTTAACACGTGTTTCAATTTCAATTATACCCTCATCCCAGCCGGCATTGCGGGCAATCTCCAATGCAGAATTTGATATTGTTGATCTGTATTTTGTAACATCTTTAATTGCTTTCCAGACCTGTTTAATTTCTTTAATGTTAAGTTTAGTCTGATTAAGCAAGATGAAGTGTTTTCCCAGATCTTCTTCATTATAAAGCACGTAACAATCAGCTGTCATATTTTCATCTCTTCCGGCTCTGCCTGCTTCCTGTACATAATTTTCCAACGAATCAGATATTTCGTAATGGATAACCATTCCAATGTCTTTCTTGTCAACACCCATTCCGAAAGCAGATGTAGCAACCATTATCTGTACATCACCGGATATAAAAGCATTTTGGTTTTCAGTTTTTTCCTTAACATCCATTTTACCGTGATACGGTCGTGCATTAAAGCCATCTTTATTAAGAGTATCAGCCAGTAAGTATGCTCTTCTTGTTCTGGAAACATAAACTATGGTCGGACAGTTTTTAATTTCAATAAGTTCTCTTAACCTGTTATATTTATCTTGTTCACAATTGTTTTCAAATACCTTATATCTAAGGTTAGTTCTTGATTCATCTGACCTGTAAATTTCAAGATCCAGCGATAGTTTTTCTTCAAAATAGTTCCTTATATCTTCTATTACATTTTGTTTTGCTGTAGCCGTGAAGCATGAAACAGGGATTCCTTCAGGAAGATTTTTCTTCTCCTGAAGAGACTTGATAAAACTGCCAATATATAAGTAATCGACCCGGAAATCCTGTCCCCATGAGGAAAAGCAATGCGCTTCATCTATAACAAATCTGACAATAGTTCTTCCCGATAAAAGTTTTTCAATAGTCCTGGATCTTAATGACTCTGGAGAGATATAAAGTAATGAGGCAGAGCCATTTTCAACTCTTTCAACCGATTTACTTCTTTCTATAGGGTCGAGTAAACCGTTAATGGTAACAGCATCTGTAATATTTATTTTCTCAAGATTATCAATCTGATCCTTCATAAGTGACTGCAGCGGAGAGATTACAACAGTCAATCCTTTCATGTTTTCACCGCTTATCAGTGCGGGTAACTGGAAGGTTAGTGATTTGCCTCCGCCGGTAGGAAAAACGACTAAAAAGGATTTGTTTGCAATTGCAGCTTTAACTGCAATTTCCTGCAATGGTTTTCCCGCGTAGGATCTGAATGAGTTATAACCGAAATAGCGATTCAGCCCTGTAAAATGATCCAAAGCTTTATTGCAATATGAGCAGCCTGTTAAGCATGGCTTATTTCTGAGAAGAGACGTAATCCGTTCTACTTCCGGATAATTCCTTAATACCCATGGAGGAGTAATTGAATATCTGTTTTTACAGTTTATTAATGCCAGGCAATAAGCCAGTTCAATAGGGTAGGAGGTAATTATATCATCCAATTTTACATTGCGGCAAATCTCATTATTGAATTCCTGAAGTATTAAATTTTGCAAATCAATGTGATGATCTTTATTGATGGAAGTGTATTCAAAAAACGATTGAAACTCTATCTTATCCTTCAGCAGAAGATAATAAATAATCTTTAAATTGGTTTTCAGTAAATTGAAAGCTGAGATTTCATCATAAAATAAATCTCTGGCTTTAATTGAATCATTCAATGGATTATTTAACTCTTCAGATTGAAGTTTATCGTCTTTTAGCAGATGATGATAAGGTTTCATTGGAAAAAGAAGAGGGGAGAGAAATAGTGTATCAATTACGTTCCATTGTTTTCCTCCGGCATTAGTCAAGGCCGGCTGCAGATACTTTAAATCATGATGCAGTATATTGTGTCCGCAAATGAATCTGGTTCCATTAATAAATGAAATGAATTCCAAAATCGAATTCGAATGGAAAGTATCCCCATTATCCTTAATTCCTCCAATATCAAGAATCTCTTTCTTGCCCAGACCGATTTCAGTATCAATAAACGCTATCGAATTCATTTTAGTACAATTCTGAATTTCCGGAAGTCCAATATTTATTTTTGTCCTAAATTTAATGCTAATCCTTTGATTCCATTTTATCTGCCTTAACGAAACCGGTTATGTCATATCCGAATGGGGAGACGGATAATCACTTTAGCTATTCAGAGCAACATAATAATCATTAGTGTCCTGACTGAGGTAAAAGAAAAGAGCAACAACCGAGTCATCAGGATATTCAGCTAAGCGATCCTTGTCATAGTGGTCAACTTTAAGAACAAAAATGTTTGCTTTGAATATCTGACATTTACAAATTTTTATCCTGAATCTGGCTTATTATTCTGATAACAGCGACCGTAAAAACCTGCATGAATTAGCCCGGCTATTTTAACGAAAGCAGGGAAACTCCTATTAAACAAAGCAGCACACCAATAATGTTAGTAACAGTTAAGTGTTCTTTATAAAATAAAATGCCGATAAAAATCAAGACAATGAGTGCAGAGGATGAAGAAACTGCAGTTGAGATGGATAATTTCCATCCAAATCTGTATATCAGCAGATACCCTGCTTCAATACCTACAATAGAAATTCCCAATAAATAGCTGGCGTAATTTGCTTGCTTAACAGAATCAATAAGCGAACCTTTAACCGGGAAAACAAAAAGTAAGATAACAGATAAAACCAGCGCTACGGCATAAGTTATGATCACTGAAATAAGCGGATGAATATTATTAGAAATATTCTTTTGGAAAAGTTGGTAAAAAACAATTGAGAGAACCACTAAACCCATTGACAGATAATATCCCATTCGTGTTGTATAAATGTTTCTATTCATGTGAATTGTAACTTAATAGCATTTTCTGTTTTGTATTGTAATATTAAAAAAAGATCCGGAAAAACCTTCAATAAGAACTTAATTCCTGGCTGGTGTGGTCCAGCCTGCTAATCACCGTGTTTCGCAGATCGCTAATGTTCCATATTTATTTTGTGCTGAATTTCTTTATCTCTTTTTTTATTCTATCTGATTTTGTATCATTTAATACAGTTATTAAAAATTCACCTACAGCATTCATATCAAGCAGATTAGTGTCAACAACAGATAACAGTTTTAAAAACTTTAATATCAAAAAGTTTTGGTGCTTTTCTGAGTTTGTATTTACCTTCAGTGAATCAATGATTTTTGAAATAATAGTAATCGTTAATTGTGGCTTTTCCCTGATAATCTTAGCAGTATTTTCAATGCAATGCTTTATTGTAACTAATCTCTCATCATAAAGTTGTTTATAGTAATCTTCCACAGCGGGTTCAAACAGGTTATCCTCGTCGGCGGATATTATGTTTGCAATCAAATCCATCCCATAATTTCTATGATAAGAATTTTCATGTTTGAGCAAGGATGCAAAATTACCCCAGTAAGGATAAAAGAGAGAGGGAGCTGTTATAGTAGCTTTATTCAGAATTAAATATGAATGATAATAGATGTTTATTGCTTCATTTTCAGTAAGATGTTTTATCAGGATGTTTCTGAATCCACTATCATTAAGAGTTATTTCAGAAAATGGTGTTAAGTCAGCATTAGTTACTGAAACCTTTTGTAAATATTCCTTTTCAGTGATCATTTTTTGCTAATGAATCATAAAACTTTTAAGTATTCCATATGAAGGTATTTAAGCTTTCACTGTATCCACAGCGAAGGAGCAATTTAATACTTTCTTATGGCAGAAGCTTGTCCTTCTCGTTCCGATTATTTAAGAATCGATAATCGATCCTCCGGTCTGAATTTTCGTCGCTATTTAGTCTTGGTTCCCATAGTTAATTCGACCTAATTTGTTTTTCAAATATGTCCGTCTATTTTGGGGATAAGGCAGTTTAGTGCACTGTGAGACTTCATACCTGTCCCTGCAAACCACCTGAGGTATACTTTGTTGTCTTAAGGCTGTTTCCCTTTCTGGTATTAATCAATTCCCGATCATGTAAATAGTTTGCCAGAAGTGAAATCCGGATGATAACTTAAACAGTAGAATTCCGGTCCCCTTTGCGTTATTTTGGTCAGTCAGTGTTAAACCACTGTAAATTATTTTTTTAGTGTTATTGTCAATGATCATGAATTTACTTTCCCGGATAAGGTCGGAACCAATATACCACATTTCTGGCAATGCTATCTGATCAATGCCCTGACCACTAATAAACCTCGGGAATAATTTTTTTTCTTCATCGGAATATTCATTAATCCAATCATTTAGATCAATTCTTTTCTTGCAGGATTGGAGTAAAGATGTTATTACCGGGAAACTTTGATCACCAGGTAGTCTTAATGTATTATAAGATTCCACATATTCATGTATATCGGATTGCTTAAAATACAGGGTAGCATATCTTTTATGAACAGTTATTATTTTTTCATTTAAAGTATCAACTATTGTTGGATGCAATTCAATTTTTTGCGCATTAGCCTCCTGAAGAAATAATTCAAATAAACTTAGCGTCAAATAAATTATTAACATTTGAATTATACTTTTTTGTTCTGGCAATTATTACCTGATTTAAGTCGCTACCAGATGTCCGAAGAACTATCTGTTCAATACTGTCATTACTGAAATTCCTGGCTTTAGAAAGTCTACTTTTACTCAGGAGTGGCCTGTTTTGCTCAAAGCCAACAGGAAGGGATATTTTTAATTAACGGTTATTACTACGTTTCCAATTTTCTGTCTTGTCTCAACATATTTGTAAGCGTCAACAATTTTGTCCAAATGGTAGGTCCTGTCAATTAATGGTTTATACTTGCCTGACTCAACTAATTTCTTTAAGAAACTGACATCCTCCTTATTGATTTTCGGGAGGGGAAACTGAACTTTTTTACCACCAAGCAGTGGAGTTAAAATAGCTAAAAATATGTTTTCAGAATTTTTACCAAGTTCAGTTGAAATGTAGGTCCCATTTTTTAAAAGCATAGGTTTACACTGCCTAAACGAGCTTTTTCCAACAGCATCAAAAATAAAATCAAATTTCGAACCGATTTTAGTAAAATCCTGTTTCATGTAATCAATTACCAGATCAGCGCCTAGTGAACTAACAATTTCGACATTTTGTGTATTACATACCGCAGTTACTTTTGCACCAAAATATTTTGCTAATTGCACGGCTGCTGATCCAATTGCGCCGGACGCACCATAGATCATTACATTATGCCCGGGAATAATCCCAGCTGCTCTGATATCGCACAAGGCATAATGGGCTCCTTCTGTTATTGGCGCTGCCTGCTCAAAGGATACATCATTTGGAAGAGTGGTAATGGCATCTGTTTCTGAAATAGTCATATATTCAGCATGCGCTCCAAAATTTATGTCGTTATAGCCAAATACTTTATCTCCTGTATTAAATTGAGTGACATTTTTACCAACTACTTCAATTATTCCGGCAAATTCGTTTCCAAGAATTCTGAATTTTGGTTTAAACAATCCACTAAAGAATCTGGAAATAAAGTACTCAGCACTTCTGAATCCACAATCAGTGCGGTTAACGGTTGTGGCATGGACTTTCACCAATACTTCGTTGGAGCCTGGTGACGGTCTGTTTATCTCCATTAATTTGACGACCTCGGGAGGACCATATTTACTATAAACAGCTGCTCTCATATTTTATTGAGTTGATGTACTTGTTTTCAATTATGGCGATTTAATACTGTTTGTCACTAACTGCCGTTTGTCGAATAACCTTTTTATTCCGGCAATTATAACTTGATTCAAGCCGTCCGAGTTATATTTATGTGTTTATTGTTGTTAATCTCCGCGGGATTTTTTTGATCATTATTTCCTCCGTATCATCCAATTATATATTTGATTAGCCTCTGAAGACTTATTATCTATGAATACATCACCTGTTTGCTTAATCAAAACCTCTCTGTATATCTTGGAATTTGAATCATAAAGAAATGCTGAAAACCTTGTAGTCCCAGCATCAGACATTTGCGATACTGGTTTGGTTATAGGCCCTTTCGACGCTTTATAGATTTTATTAATATACTTCTCAAGAGTATCTCTATCTATCCTGGTAAAAATAGTGTCGAGCTGCCCGATATTTTCTTTCATTTTGCTGTTGGCAATATATCCTAGCGAATCAGGCCAGTTCCAGTTTTCAGGCAAATTATATCCCCGTACAGATCCTGATGAATCTATCATATTTCCTGCATGATGATATACCCATGCATAGTTAATGCTCTCCACTTTGAAATAAATCTCTTGCCCGGTGTTTGAAGGAAATTCATTCTCTTTTGTACATCCAACTAGAAATAGGAGTAGTAACAAATGGGAAAAATTGGTTCTCATAGCATCAATATTTGGCAGACTGTTGGTTTAAATAACAAAAAGTATTCCAATTTTTGTTTTTTCCGGTTGGATAGCTCTTTCCGGAAAAATGGATTTTTCGGGATTCTGTTTTGTGATCGGACGCGTCTTAAGCATAGCAGATGAAGGAATGGTCAGAATGCGATGGGGGTACAGTAATGCCGGCCACCAGTCCCGATACTTCAGCCGCAAAAGTGTTCCTGTGAGCAGGCCACCATCTCTATTCCCTGGACAGAAGGTGCATTAAATGCAATTCATGTATTTGACCGTAATCTGGAAGAACTCAGGACACTTAACAGGACAAGATTCTATCTTATGCGCAATTTGCGCAGAAGCAAGAACAGGATAAAAAGTTTCTTGCACTACTACGGAGAAAATATAGCTGTTGAGTTTAATAATAATCAATGGACATTAAAATTTGTAAGCTGGCTGAAAGAAGTAAAAATGCAAACTGACAGCGGACAGGAAGCGTTTACACGTCTTATCCAATCGTATGAATTTTCCAGAAAGCAACTTTTGGATCTGAGCCGTTCCAGGGAGTATGATCGTGAATTATATTCATTGCTTAATAAGATTTCAGGCATCGGACCTCTCACCGCATCAGCATTAATAACTGAGCTTGGAGATATCAACTGGTTTGATAATATCGATCATCTGGGCAGTTATGTCGGACTGGTACCAAAAATCAGGGAAAGTGGAGAAGTCACTCATATCGGTGGGATTACTTTCAGATGCAATAGTTTTTTAAGGATCTTACTCATTGAATCTTCCTGGCAGGCAGTGAGAATGGATCCGGCAATGATGCAGTATTATCATAAACACCTGATCAATAACACAGGTCATGAGGTTATCATAAAAGTAGCTCGTAAATTATTAAACAGAATAGATATGTAATGAAGAACAGACAACCATATCTCAAAGGAGTGGTAGAATACATAGTTATAAGATCTTAACAGAAAAAGGGATAACGTAAAACACGGCAGGTAACTTAAAGATTACATATTTTAGCATACCTACCCTTGCTATTTAAAATGACAAGTGATTGCGGCAGTGATTATAACTGACCACAGATAGCAGTGTGATTTTATAGTGTTTTTTAAGTTTTTAGAGGTTTTTTTCATAGATTTGAACTGACCTGAACGTGCAATTGCTTTTCATAACAACCGTCCGTGTTAGCTGACGGATGATTTTAGGAAGTCTCCAGGAGTCATGACTGGTAGACTTGATTTTTTATAATCTCTTGTATTTCTAGTAATTATAGCTTCAACTTTTTTACAATCAAGAGCACAAGAATATTGGATACTGTCCTCGAAATCAGGAAATCCTGAATCAATAGCATCTCTAATATTTTTATCATCAACTTTAAGAACAGTTAAGAGTTTTGAAAGACTGTCAAGTTTTGAAATAACTTTTTTTTGTGGCTCAATTTTACGGAGAACGTAGAATAAATTACTAAAGGTCAAAGACGAAACATAACCTTTGAGTTTTTTCTGATCAATCAGAGTGAAGATAATCGCAGCTTCTCTGGAAAATGGTTTCCTATCAATCAGAAAATCAACAATTATATCTGTATCAATGAAAAGATTGGTCATCTTAGAGATATTTTTTTGCTATTGAATCAGCTAGTTCCTTTTTGTAGTCAAAATCTTTTGGTAAGGAAACAGATCCAAGCAAAGCCTTGACTCTAGGAGTATACTCTGAATTTTCACTAGATGAGTTCTTCGTCAATAGCTTTAAGTAGTTTTCTACAAGATCTGAGAGGCTTCTACCTTCCTTCTTTGCATAAACTTTAGCTTTACGGGCTATATCTATGTCTATGTTTAATGTCAATTTTGCATCCATCTTACGTAAGTATTGAATCACAAAGATACGTACATATTCTTTAATTGGCAAGATTTGCTCTTTGTTTTATATGGTGAAGTATTCGGGAATTTGGCAGCTAACAGCAGTCTGTCTAAAAACCTTATATTCCGGAAATTATTACCTGATTTAAACCGCTGCCAGGTGTCCGAAGAAATTCCTGTTCAGTACTGCCATTAATGAAAGAGATGGTTTAAAAAGTCTGATTTTAGACGAGGGGAGGCCTGTATTGCTCAAAAACAATACGACAAGTATCCGGAGAGATTTCTTTAACCGATCTCCGACTTAATTTCACGTTTTCCGCTACCTGTCCCCACTAACATCCTGTTCTCCAGACGCATCGGTCTGGATCTCCACTACGTTCCGCCCTGCGCCCTGTGTCCTGCGCCCTGTGTCCTGTGCCCTGTGTCCTGTGCCCTGTGCCCTGTGCCCTGTGCTGTCAAGTCCTGAAGAAGGTGATTTAAATCTAAGTAGTTGGGATGAAATAGATTAAGCTGAATTTGAAGGATTCTTACTAGCAGAACTGTCCCTGACAGAGGAATTAAAAACCGACCGAGTTAGTTTTAGCTTTTTAATTGTCTCGGATGAAATTGTCAAGTTTATCGGAGCTTTTCAAGGCGATCGAGTCCCGATGCAAATATTCAGAAGCTAGTCAATTTTACTGATTTTTTTGGGATTCTGCCTTGTATCAAAAATCATCGAAATATTAATGGTACTGAATTCATAATCAATCCAGTAAATTATCTTATAGTTTTTCACAATTAGAAATCTGAATTCCTGATGTCGACCATTAAGTAATTCTTCCTTGCGACCAGATTTTGGATTGTTTTCAAGAATTATTGTTGCATCTATGATTTTCTGAACAAGTCTTTGGGCAATAGTTGGACTTGCTTTACCAGATGATAATCAAAAATGTCTTTAAGTTGGTTGGTAGCAAAATCAGTCCAAAGAATCTTGAAGACTATTTCCATTTCTTAGTTGATTCTTTTAATTCTCGAGCATTAACTACCTTCCCTTGTTTTGCATCGTCAATAGATTTATCGATCATCTTATTGAAGTTGTCTATACTCATTGTTTTGAGATTGGCTTCATATTCCTTAGCCTTATCCTCAAGGAGAATTTTCTCGAGTTTTTCAATCAGTTTGATATTTCTGAGTCGTAAAAATTCTTGAACAAAATTTATCTTTCTAGTCTGAATGTCCATCTCAATTTATTTTATCACAAAGTTAATACTTAATAGGACAAAATGTTTCATTATACAGGAAGGTATTTGTCATGGAGCTGTCGTCAATGATGGGAGAAATTTAATAATGTTTGAAATGTATTCTCAGGTAACAATCTATGTAGCAGGAGCATGCAGTTAAAACTGACGGGCGGCGGTATGTGGAGTTGCCGTCTGTTTAGCGCTGGAATGGTTTTTTGACTAGTCCATGGTTAAGGCAGGATTTGTCCTGTCACAATAAACCTGCTAAACGGCAACGGCAAAAAACCATGGAAGCATGCACGTCGGCCGGCAGGCCTATGACTTTGTCTAGGTGGCAGGAAGTTGTCCCGGTAGATAGCCTAACTAAAAGATTCGAATGCAACTCGTGAGATGTTTGGGGTCATTACAAACCTGTCAAGGCCTGACGCAGGCAATTACACATACCGTTTGTTGCACTAAGAAAAAAAAGTCGTTCACAATCGTTGAACAAGCCATTTCGCAGGTAAAGGGCTTCGAAGAACTTTACCAGGATTTTGATGATAAGATCCGGGTATCCGGACAATCATCTAGTACATTAAAGAATTATGCAAGAAAAGTAGCCCAGACTTGTATACATTTCGGTAAGTTGCCACAAGACATCAGTGAGAAGGAATTGAACAAGCCAGTACCTTTCAATTGTTGTTATCGAAGAGGTAACTTTGTCCCGGTAGCTTCACACCCGGGGATCACTCCCTACGCATGTGCCGGTAGGCTCATCTGATGGAACAGAAGGTTAATTCGAATTGTAGAATGATGTTATAGTACATTGGTTAACAGCTACATAGAGCGACTTCGTGTCGCACCCTACGCTTGCCCCTAACGGCTCGGCGGTTGAGTTTGTTGCCGTCTGTGTCGGGGTTGGCATGGGTTTTTGCATAGTCCAGATAAATGAACTGGATTTACGTGTCACGATAAAGTTATCCAGATGACCGAGTCCCGATAATGAAAACGGATTTGTCATGTCACGATAAAATTGTCCAGATGGCGATGCAAAAACCATGACAACTCGAGCGTCGGCTTGTAACCCTATTGACTTTGTCTTGGAAGCAGGAACAGTCCGGGTGACACAAGATTTTATAAGTAGATTGAATTTTTCTCTCATAGACTTTTGGAGCTGAGATAAAATAGTCCGGGTTGCAAAAGGCAATTAATTAAACCGTCCGTGTTAGGCGCCGGAGTAAGGTTAAAATTGTCATGGTTGCAGTAATTTGTCTTAGAACAGTTTTTCTGTGATTAAAGAAGTCTCAAATACTAGGCAGCGTGTTCTTTTAACCTTTTAATGTGCTTGAATTCAGGTGCTTTTAACTTTTTTTGCTCTTCAAGATCAAAGTCGTTCTGAAGTCCAAGCCAGAATTTAGCAGAATTACCAAAATAATAACTCAGTCGTATAGCAGTGTCAGCAGTTATGCTTCTGTTGCCTTTGATAATCTCGGAAGTTCTGGTCTGTGGAATTCCAAGGTCCTTTGAAAGTTTGTAAGCAGAAATATTTAAAGGTCTAAGAAATTCTTCAAGTAGAATCTCTCCCGGGTGAATATTTGAAAGCTTTTCCATTTTAATCTATTTATGATAATCCATTATTGTAACATCACTTGAGTTTCCATCGTCCCATTTAAATACGATTCTCCATTGGTCATTAATCCTGATGCTGTAAAAGTCACTCATCTTTCCTGAAAGTTTCTCAAGCTTATTTGATGGAGGAACTTTTAAGTCGATCAAATTCTGTGAGTTATTAAGCATCCTTAATTTTCTCCTTCCAATTTGTTGTATCTCCTGGGGTAGCTTTTTAACTCTATCCCCATTCCATATTTTTTCAGTCTCCTTATTCCCAAAAGAGGTAATCATTTTCCGTTTAACGTTACTAACGCCAAAGATAAGTAGTTTATTTTAATAATGCAAATCTTAAGTACTAAGAACGAATTTGTCTTTTTTTGCTATTAGGTGCCGGAGCTCCTAAATCCGTGTAGATGAGCAGGAATTGTTATGCCATGATAAAATTGTCCAGATGGCGATGCAAAAACCATGACAACTCGCGCGTCGGCTTGCAGCCCTATTGACTTTGTCTCGGTAGCAGGAACAGTCCGGGTGACACAAGATTTTATAAGTAGATTGAATTTTTCTCTCATAGACTTTTGGAGCTGAGATAAAATAGTCCGGGTTGCAAAAGGCAATTAATTAAGCCGACCGAGTTAGCTTTAGATTTATTTAATTATCTTGTTGTCAGGGTCATGTCGGCAGTCCCAGATAGTGTGGATTATAATCTTGTCCTCGGTCATCTGGTAGTAAACAATGAAATTATCAATGATAAGTCCCCTGATTGTCTCTTCGGAAGTCTTTAGTCCAATATCAGGGTGTTTTAAAAGAATCTTTCCTTCTCTGATAAGAAGTTTATGAAGTTTTTGAGAGTATGTATTACTTTTATTTCTCTGAATTTAAAATTCGAGTATTCCGTATAGTCTCTTCTGTGCCCTGTCGGACCAGACTATCTTGCGTTTAACCATTGCATTACCTCTTTGTCAAGCTGACCATGCTCGATGAACATTCCTTTTTCAATCTCTTTCTTAGATGCAATAATATCATCTAACTGATCAGGAGTTAATTGGATCATACCTGTTTCAGTTTTTGAATCGAGGATAGTTTTAATCGCCTTAAGAAATGAAACATCGTCTATTTCAGTAATGCGGTGAATAAGTAGTGTCTTTAATTCTATAACTGTCATGTTTAAACTGATATTTTACAAAGATAACAAATCATTGTCGCTTAGGTCTAGGATGCACCTGAAATTTAAAGCTAACGGCCCGGCGGTTGAGGGAGTAAACAAGTTTATTACCCCAACCGTCCGTGTTATAGGCTGGCTTTTATTCCTGTCTCGGTACCAGCTAAGTGTCTTGTTATAAATGATATGTCTTTATTTTAGTCCAGATCTATCAAGCATTAGTCAAGGAATAAATATAACTTTTTAGTCCGGGGAGGGGGGAAATTTGAAATTATAAAAGGCTACTAAGGGGTAAGCTCTTTTGCAATTTTTGGATGTGGTGTTTGCTCGTGCGAATTGCAAATGTGCTTACACCGTTGCAGCAATTATTATTTTTCTCCTTTTTTAAAACCCTTTATTTTCTTCGTTTCTGGTAAATAGTTGTCTTTTGAGACGATTTTTTCTCCAGTTTTTAATTCTAATGCTTTTCTTGCGTCACCAGCAATTGTTCCACCTTGTTTAGCAACAGTTTTATTCTGTACAAAACCTTTAGGATTTTTTGTTTTCACAATAGCAGTAGTAGAAGCTTTACCCAACATTGAAAAAATCAATTCAAGGTCAGTCATATGGTCACGTAAGTTTTGGCTTTTTAATCCCTTAATTTTCTTGTATTCAGAGGGGGTCAAGCCAAATATTGCTTTCGAGATTTCTGCGGTTAAAATTGCATATTCAAGTTGTTCTCTTACCCCTCTGTTTTTCCATTCTTCAGTTAATTCCTCACGAATTGCAATGCCTCGCATCCGTTTTTCAATCCAGTCGTCTGGATATCCTTTAGCTTTATACAATTCACGTGTTCGTTGAGTTGCTAATTCAGGATTTTCAATTTCTTCTAGTCTCTCAGAACCTACTTTTGCTAGCCAAAGTTTAAAAGGTTCCGCTTTCGGAGATGGAATTGATTGAATTATTCTTAATGGTCCTTGAGCATTTGCAGCCTGTACTTTGCGTTTTTTCCCATCAGCAGCAATCATTTCAAGCAGGGGACAAATTGTCCCCCAGTTGGAATTTAACTCAGCATCTCGTTTTTTCATTTTTTTGATGTAATCCTTAACGTCCGTTGTATCAGATAATAACTGAACTACATCTTGAACTGAAAAATACCACTTTTGATCAAATTCGTTCCAAACTGTACGTATCTGCTTGCTTTCAAAAAGTTTAATATTGCTCATGAAAATTTAAATTATATCGCTCATATAAGTATTATATGTTTTTCTTTCCTGAAATAAGAAATTTGAGAAATGATTTGTTTTGAAATTTGCATGTTTGCATAATACCCAAAAATAATAAGTAATCCTTTATGCCATTATTGAAATGAGTTTAAATTTTTCTTTGTACGGCCAAATGCCTTAGCCCTCTTTCTGCCATATTGTTATTCCATGGAATATTGTCAAACTCAAAAAAGGTAAACAAATTTTTCCAGTGTTTTTTTAGCCGGATCTGATATTTTAAGGTGATTTCAGAATTATAACATCCATTTAAAAGTATACTGTTGTAAAACACATCCAGCCTTTCACAAAATTTATTATAATGCCGTTTTTTTGCCCCATTGGGACTTTAGCCAGAAAATTGTCACGGTGCAAGAAGGGTACGACGCAGTTTTTGCCGTCATGGTACAAATTTTATTGAGCATTACGCGTGTCGCGGTACAATTTTAATCGGAGCCACGAGTTTATCCCCGGTTACAAAGTTGGTGACGGGCACTGGCGCAGTATCGCGGTACAAATTGTCTCGGAGCCAGAAATTTGTCAAGTTACAGGATTTTGATTGCGAGCAGATGCGCGTGTCCGGGTGCATATACCATTACAAAGCTATCTTGGGAGCAGGAGCAAAAGCAAAAAGTGTGACAAACAACTTACCCATATTGTCCGTGTTAGCAACTGGCATCCTTCTTTTATATTATCGTATTTGTCATTAAAAATTAATCATTTTCTTATTTGCAATCAAGATAAAAGTATATCAGTCAAGGTGGTCGGCACAGGTTTCTGCAATCTCTTTATCAGTCTTTTACGTTTGCTCTTATGTTGCTTATTTCTTATCTGAATAATATTCAACAGGATTGGTGGCTGCGTTAAGTTCTCGTAGTTTAACAATTTTCATTTCGCCTAAAAAATTATAGATAGGAAGACCATCATTAACCCAATATTCAAGACCAATATGAGAGTTTACATTTTGGTAACCCATTTTTTGAAGAGTTTTAACTACTAAGGCTGAACGATTTCCTTTTAAACAATAAACGATTATTTCAGCATTAGGATCACGTAGAGTACGAGCCAATGTAAATTCTATAACCCCTCTGTCTAACCAGGTTGCACCTTTAAGATGACCTGCGTCATATTCATCTTTTCCACGCACATCAATTAAAATAAGTCTGGGATTAGCATTAATGCGTTTTATTAATTCATCATTGCCAATGAAATCAACTCCTTCACGTGCATCTTTTATAAGTTGCTCAATAGTTTGGAGTGTCTGAGATGTATTTGTAACAGTTGCTGTGCCAACCGGATTGTTTTGGGAATGGCACAATTCCATTGTAAGTAGTATGGCAAACACGAAAGATGTTATTCTTTTCATTTTTAAAGATTTTTAGGTAATGGATTGTCTATTATAGTGATATATTTTATTTAGTATTTTTTCGAACAACATTTCCTTTGATAAATAATGACACTTGATTTTCATTGGAATTATTGCTTACGGTAATTGTTTTGTTAAACACACCAGGTCTGTTGATTGGGTTATAGGTTACTTTAACAAAACCATTTTTGCCCGGGGCAATTGGTGTCTTACTCCATTCGGTGACAGCACAACCACAAGAACCTTGCACATTTGTAATCAACAAAACAGCTTTTCCTGTATTGGTTACTTCAAAAGTGAAACTTGCGTTCCCATCAGTTTCTATTATGTTACCAAAGTCGTGTGTGGTTTCAGAAAATGTAATGACAGGTTTCAGAGATTGTTCCTCTTCTGCTTTTTGTGAGTAAGCAAAAGTACAAACAGTCACAAAAAACAGCGCAAATAATAAGTTTTTCATACTAGCTAATTTTAAGTTTTTAAATACTTTTGCTAAGTAATGTGATCGAATAATGGAATCAAAACGGTATTTCTCGATATGCTTAATCGCCAAAACAGATAATGATGGAGTTTAGAGAATTAAGAACATTTCAGGTAGTAGCCAACTTACTAAGCTTTAATAAAGCTGCTGATGTATTGAATTATGCCCAATCAACAGTTTCATCACAAATTCAATCATTGGAAAATAATTTAGGAGAAACATTGTTTATAAGGTCGGGTAATAAAATTCGTCTGACTCCTTCAGGAGTGAAGTTGCTTAAATATACTCAGCGTTTAATTAGTCTTGAAAATGAGATTCTGAATAATTTTAAGAATTTGGATGAAACTACCGGCAATCTTATAATAAAAACTCCTCACACTGTTGCAGCTTATTATTTACCACCTATTATTAAAGAATTCCAATATAAGTATCCAAATATTGGTTTTGACTTTGATGGATGTGTAGGTTATAATGTGAATGATTTTTTTAATGCTGGGTTGATTGATGTTGCCTTTCTTTTTTGTGATAATTTTTGTGATACTCTTTTATATGTGGAAGAATTAACCAAAGTGGAACTTGCTTTTGTGACTAATCCGCAAGATGATGCATTTAATGGCAAGATAAACTCCGTAAATGATTTTCATGATAAAACTTTGTTACTGTCAAAGTCTGATTGCAGTTATCGTATGATTTTCGAGAAAATGCTTATAGAAGCTAATGTAAAGTTAAAGAAAACTCTGGAAATCAATAGCCCTGAAGCTATTAAAAAAATGTTATTGTTAGGATGTAATGGAATTGCTTTATTACCGAAGATTGCAGTAGAAAATGAACTCTCAAATGGTTCTTTAAAGAACTTAATATGGGAAGGTCCATCTTTAAATGCAAAATTGTATATGATATGGAAAAAAGAAAAATTTCAGACAGAAGCAACAAAAGCTTTTATACATGCTGTTCAAGTTTTTTTTGAGAAAAAGGATTAATACTAAAAGTTACAAAGAGCGTGGACAAAAAAATAGGACATCTATTATTGGGTTTTGATTTTCATTAATCTTTAATCTATCACTCTCCAAGTTTGTGGTTAATTGTCTATCGAGACACGGGTCGGATAGGTCGGGCGGGTTGCCCCGCCTTTCCCTCCTAAGAACCGTACATGCGACTTTCACCGCATACGGCTCAAGCACTCTAAAGGTAACCAAAGTTACCCGGCAATACAACATCAGGCTGCTTTACTCATGGCGAATCTACGACGGTAGTACTTGTCCCAATTTGCACAGTATGGGTTAGCTTTACCATTGATGAGGACATGTCGTTTGATGATTGTATCAGAGGCATATTTTAAAAAGATCACTGACCGATTATCAAAAGTACCAAAGAAGGTCCATTTGCGGGTGCCAACCTTTTTAAAGTATTTGTTAGCAATCCAGCAGAGACCCTTATTGGAATGTCTACGTTTAGCCCATTTCCAGAGGTAGAACCATATGAACCTATCGAGGGCGACAAAGTATTTTGAGGCAACGATGTGTTTATGATAGTTCGCCCAACCGGTAATCACAGAGTTTAGTCTGCGAATGAGTTCGACAGTAGGAGCACCTCTCCGTTCAATAATAATGTTTTTGATCTTTGACAGAACAGCTTTGAAATTATCCTTGGATGGTCTGATCAGCAATTTTCCATTAGAGAACTTTCTGATATTCTGACCAAGAAAGTCGAACCCTTCATACACGTCTGTGATTTTGGTTTTTGTCTCCGATAGTGTCAGACCACGCTCGGCAAGGAAATCAGCAAAAACAGGTTTAACGACGTTCATTAAGACCTCTTTGCTAGTTCCTGTGACGATGAAGTCATCGGCATATCTTATAAAATGGATTTTGTGGTAGTTCCTTCGGTAGCCATCGTGTTCACGTATACGAGTATTAACACATTTATAAATGGCTTCTTCAAGTCCATCCAGTACCATATTTGCAAGAGTAGGGGAGATAATACCACCTTGTGGGGTTCCTGCCTTTGTAGGGAAAAGTTTGTTCTTGTCAATATATCCAGCTTTGAGCCACTTTGTGACAACTTGTTTGTCAATTAAGATGTTATCTCTAATCCAGTCATGACTGATATTGTCGAAGCATCCTGTAATGTCACCTTCCAGTATGGCTGTTGCGCTATCGTTTCTTGAGAGATGAATGTAACATCTTTCAATAGCGTCATGGCAACTTCTTTTTCGGCGAAAGCCGTAAGAGGAGAAGTCAGCGGTAGTTTCCGATACAGGATCAAGGGCAGAAAGGAATAGAGCCTGCATAGCCCTGTCTTTCATTGTAGGTATTCCGAGGGGTCTTTTCTTACCGTTTTTCTTTTCGATATAAACCCTTCTCAGAGGTTTAACAGTATATCCATGTCTGCCGAGTGAGAGAGCGGCTTTAAGTTTGTCTTTAGAGGTTTTCCATAACACCCCGTCCACGCCGGGAGTGTTCTTTCCTTTGTTTTCTGTTACTCTTTTCACGGCCAATAGCTTGGCTGCGTAAGAGTGCGTTATTATCCATTGCAGGGCTTTTGCCTTGCCTGGTTTAACTTCGCTGATTGCCTTTGCAATACGTCTCTGCAGTGATCTTACCTTCTCGCACACTTTATCCCATTGGATGAAATTCCAAGCTACGGCTAAGGTCTTAAGAGCACACCTTTTTGAAGGGTTCATTTGCTTCCTCAAGCTAAGGTTTTACTACAGATTTCTTGCAACAGAGCACCAGATAAAATTCAGCCATGCTTTCACATGGGGGCAAATTCTGAACCCCTATCTACCAAATTACATGATAGCCTTCGCTTTCTTTATCCTCCTTTACCTGCATGGTATTGTGCCTCCGTCACCAGAGGCCTACCCCGTGCCGGGAACCATTCAGGCTTACCACGTTTCGCACTAATAACAGGATGGGTTAGGTGCTGCCTACTACGCCGAAGGGTCAACGTCCAATGTATGAAGTCCAAAAAGTTCATATCCTGCCCTTGTACCTTTTGGTCAAAGCGTAACAACAACTTTCGCTTTTGCGCATGACGACGCTTACAGCAATTCAAATGTTTTCACCATACCATTCAAGCCAGCACCTTTCAATTGTTGTTATCGAAGAGGTAACTTTGTCCCGGCAGCTTCACACCCGGGGATCACTCCCCACGCATGTGCCGGTAGGCTCATCTGATGGAACAGAAGGTTAACTCGAATTGTAGAATGATGTCATAGTACATTGGTTAACAGTTATATAGAGCGACTTCGTGTCGCACTAAGGTTTGCCGCTAACGGCAGTCTGTCTAATAACCTCTGTTTTTACTATTCTGAAAATATTAATACACAGATAATCAATACAATGAAAATTTGACAATATAGTAATTGAAGGTTTTTAGACAGTCTGACGGTTGGCGGTATGAAAAGTTGCCGATTGCGGGCGATTTCCTGTCAAGTTACACAAAGGTTTAAGCGGGCTACAACCCTTGAATAACTCACTGTCCCGGCAATTTTTTATACCGCGTGTTGTGCGTTCGTGCCTTTTTCGGGTTTTTATTTCCCTACCGGAATTTTCACAAAACTGTCGTTATACCTTTTTATTTTAATTGAGCACGTGCTTCTTTTTGTTATTTCAGCGTATCAGTCCAGTTGAGAAAATCCTTAAAATAGTCGTTCCAGTAACTGAGCTTATCTCCGGCTTCGGTTTTTATATTCAAACTATGGTCGCAACCTATGCAGGTTCTGAGGGTCAGATTGGTTTTGCCAAGCCGGATGAATTCAAGTGGTACAATGAAGGAATTTTCATAAGGTGCATTGTCGTCCATTGTCGAGGCAAGCATATAAAGAGGAATCTTAACTTTCACCAGATGGTTGACAGGTGATTCAGCATAGCTGATCCAGCGTTTGTTGGTGTAAATAGAACCAGGTTTGTGATAGGTTGGGTTGGCGAAAATATTCTGGTAATCTATAAGAAGCGCGTCAATTTCGCGGGTGGCAGCAGAATCGGAAAGCTCACCTTTTGTCACACTCTTACGCCTGAACATCATAAAATCAAAATAATCCGGCATCGCACTACCAGCCCACAGGCCTGCATGCGTAATTTTTTTGTTGACTGTCAATAGTTTTGAAACAACATTGAAGCCCTCTGAATGACCGTAAACGATTGTTTTTCCACCCGGCGCAAGCAATTTTTTCCGACAATAGTTGATGACATTGTCTGCCTGCCAAACCCTGTAGTCGAGACTGTTTTTATTCAAATATTTAGCAGGTGTGTTTTCCGAAAGGTCTTTTTCGTTCCAGACTCCCTCCATGCCGGGTTTAGCAATGACGACATAAATATAATCTTCCGGCACATTCAGGTAATCCTTGTGTCCCCATACATAGCTTTTGAGTTGTCCGTTGACATATTCATAACTGAAAAGTGGTTGTGGATCTGAGCCGCCCAAATATAACACCATGTGTTTTTTCGGAGTACTCCCTCTCTGATTTACATAAAAGTAAATTGTATCATTCTGCTTATTAATCTGGTATTGCCGATATCCAAACTTTTGAATAATGCTGTCCTGAAACTTGTCCTGGGCAAAAGTAGTGCAGGGTAACAACAACAATGGTAATATTCCGCTGATTAGCAGGATTGGGATTAGCTTGAGATTCTTTATCATACTTTTCTTTGGTTTTATAATTAACCACAATAACGTCAAATCTTTTGTATTTATTTTTGTCCGTTTCTAAAGTTTACCGATAGAGTCAGCTGGCATGACGCACAACGGCAGTTTGTCTAATAGCCTCTGTTTTTACTATTCTGAAAATATTAAAACGCAGATAATCAATATAATGAGTATTTGACAATATAGTAATTGAAAGTTTTTAGACAGTCTGACGGCCCGGCAATATGGGGAGGTTGTGTTACCCGACGCAGCATCCGGTCACGATCCTGATACTTTAGCCAGAAAGCTGTCACGGTGCAAGGAGGGTATGGCGTGGTTTTTGCCATCATGGCACAAATTTTATTGAGCATTACGCGTGTCGCGGTACAAGGTTACTAAGTGGTCGAAAAGCTGTCTCGATTGCACAAGGTTTGTAAATGGGCACTTGCGCAGTGTCGCGATACAATCTGTCTCGGAGCCAGAAATCTGTCACGGTGCAGGATTTTAATTGCGTACAGATGCGCATGTCCGGGTGCAAGAACCATTATAAATTTGTCTTGAGTGCAGGAGCAGTAGCAAAAACCATGACAAACAACTTACCCATATTGTCCGTGTTAGCATTTGTGAATATTTTAAAACTGTCACGATGTAACTAATTTGTCACGATATCAGAAATTTGTCAAGGTTATAAGTCCTGAAATATTTGCTTGTCATGGTCCTGTTATTTGGTTAACAGCAATTGCATTCCAGTTAAAGTATATAAACCATATTTAGCTGTAGGAATAGTTAATAACAATCAAGAATTAGAATAAATTTCACTAAAATATCAATCTTGTTGAAAGACAAGGAAATCTCATCATGTTTATTCACAATCATGAATAAAAGTATCACCGATGAATACATAATCGGTAAGATAATCGTGCACTTCGGAAAATTGAGGATCCTTATACACCTTAAAATCCTTCATTACACTTTGTTTAAGTTTTATATCATCAACTTTTGCTGCAGTTGGTATAAGTGCGTAACTTACAACATATCCAAGATGATTTAATCGTATATACCAAAAAGAAACTATAGTAACGATCGTAAGTGCTATCAATATAATAATCGGCAGGGGATCGACATCGAATCTCGACGCAGGTGATGAAGTTGAATCGCTACCACCAAAGTGCTTTACTACAGAGATGTAGTTTTCGGGATTTTTACCATTACTTAAAATGTCTCCATATTTAAAGTAGCAGAACCAAAAAAATACAAGGATACCTAGATAAAAGAGGAACAATATAGATTCTCGTAGCATTACTCCAATCTTTTTTCTCACGCTTATAATACTATCATATAGGAAAGCTCTCCTCAATTTATAGATAGTTCTCTTTATTCTTCCACTCCCAAAAGAATTTAGAAAAAAGCGGAGTATAAGGATGGAATAGTAAGCTATCAAGAAGCATAATCCAAAACGGCCCAATCCTATTTTTGCATTCCAGAGTGAGAATATTCCGAATATAGCCACGAAAAGAATTGTTCCTGTTGCCACGATAATCCCTAAATTGCCAAGTTTGTTTTTCCAATAGCATGAACTACAGGCCATCAGATAGCCAGTGGGGCCAGTTTTAAACTTAAGTGGTTTAGCATGGTCTTCTTCTTTGAAACAGCGATAACAAATCATCTGTAACCTCCTATTGATCTTTTGTTTATGCTCCTTTTATTATGGTATAGAGAAGCTCTTTCTCCAATGAAAAATTCTATAGGTATTATTAAGTTAGCTTTTTTTTCTATCATACTCCTTTACTGTATTTATCATTAAAAATTGGAATCTGTTTTATCCCTAATAAAAACATCAAGTTACTTAATAGTTGTCATATTGTATTCCAAATGGTAATAAGTCATATGTAAATAAGCATTTAATGGTTTAATGAGAGGTCTGTATTTTAAGTACTGCTTACAACCAACTCTTTTTTTTGGAATTTGAACAAAAGCAAATTTATTAAATGTTTTGAATACTGTTGTTATCGTGTCCTTGCCTTTTCTGTTAGCATTTGTGCAATTTGTAATGGTTATGTAACTGTCTCACAATAGTCAAACTGTCTCGAGATAGGGTCGGATAGGTCAGGCGGGTTACCCCGCCTTTCCCTCCTAAGAACCCTACGTGCGACTTTCACCGCATACGGCTCAAGCACTCTAAAGGCTTCAAGTGAATGTTACCCGGTGGTGCGTTGAACCACCTTTGCATTACCGAACAGAGATGATCCAGTCTTTCCTGCACAAGAAAAGAATCAAGAGCACATCCGAAAGGATACATTTGCTTCCTTGAATAAAGGATCTTACCAAAGCTTTCATGCAACAGAGCACCAGATAAAAGTCAGCCTGCTTTCGCAGTAGAGCAAATTTGGAACTCCTGTCTACCTCATTACAAGATAGCCTTCGCTTACTTTATCCTCCTTTACCTGCTCAGTATTGTGCTGTCGTCACCGAGAGCCTACCTGCTGTTGCATCAGGAACTAATCAGGCTTACCACGTTCCGCTCTAATAACAGGATGGGTTAGGTGCTGCCTCTACGCCGAAGGGTCTGCGTCCATGTATGAATAGCCAGAGATTCATATCTTGCCCTTATACCTTTTGGTCAAAGCGTGTCAACAACTTTCGCTTTTGCTTCTGACGGCGCTTACGTCAATTCACATGTGTTCACCATACCATCCAAGCCGACACCCTCCGGTCGTTGCTACCGGAATCATTCTCCTCTCGGAAAATGTTTTGGGTAATCTTGTCCCGACAGCTTCACACAAGGAAATCACTCTCCATGCATGTGTCGGTAGGCTACTTCTGATGGAACAGAAGGTTAACTCGTGTTGTAGAATGTTGTCATAATACATTGGTTAACAGTTATATAGAGCGACTTCGTGTCGCACCTCGTCATAAATGCTAACGGCCCGGCAATATGGGGAGGTTGTGTTACCCGACGCAGCATCCGGCAACTGTCCTGGTACCCCGCGCCAGCGGGGCCACGTAATTGTCCCGGTGCAAGGAGGGTACGGCGCAGTTTTTGCCGTCATGGTACAAATTTTATTTAGCATTACGAGTGTCGCGGTACAATGTTGAACGGAGCAGCGAATTTATCCCCGGTTACAAAGTTAAGGAAGGGCACTGGTGCAGTGTCGCGGTACAAGTTTGATCGGAACCAGAAATTTGTCAAGGTGCAAAAACCGTGACAAGCAACTTACCCATATTGTCCGTGTTACTGGTAGGTTTTTATTTATTTTTCAGTAGAGATTCAATCTCTTGTAGAAGGCTCTCAACGGGTTTAAAGAATGTCATAGTTTGTTCTTTTTCAAGGTCAAAGAAGTCCCCATAATCACCTTTATGTCGTAAATCGAAAATCTTTGAGTAAGCCTTACCAAGAGTCTTGTCAATCTTGCCAGTCACGATATAGTATTTGGAAAACTGTCTTTTTACACCGGAATGTGTAGTGGCGTTAATGTCATCTTTAAAAAGGAGAGCAGAGATTGCGTAATAACAGACATAATAAAGCCTGTTCATGACAGAAATCCAATGGCCTTTCTCCGCTAATAATTTTGCAGCCTGAAAAGTTTCCCTCGCAAGATTTATTCTGTATTGGATGTAATCCTCTTTAAGAGGCTTGTTCATAATACTACTCCTTCTTTTTTTATGCTTTTATAAAGTGGAGTTATTTTATGTCTTGAAGTCCAATCTTTATTATTATAGACAAACATTGAAATTATTTCGCCTGTCTCCAACTCAAGATCATATATTTTGTCTCTGAATAAGTCCTCTGATTCTCTAATGTTTAGACTGTCAATGAGTATCAATAGGTCCCAGTCAGAGTCTTTCTTTGCATCACCTCTAGCTCTCGATCCAAAAAGTACAACTTTAGCCTTGGGATCAATCCGCTTTATTTCAGTCCGAATGCGAGTTGCTATATGTGTATCCTTTTCTTTCATTAAGCAAATTTACGAAAAAAGTTCAATAGTCTACGGGGGGTGTCAACTTACCAGTAACGGTCGGCGGTATGTTTTGTTTGTGTTGGCGGAGCTTGCGGAGCCATGGCGCAATTTTTGCTCCTCGCGGCGCTACTAGAATGTTACTTTTCGTGTTTCCAACTATCGCGCCGCTGCGAAAAACGTGATGGGGATTACAAATTTCTCTATTTATACATCGTGTTATAGGGACGACGCAAAAATTGTGACAAACAAATAAAATATACCGTCCTGTTGGGTGCAGTTATACTTTTAATGTCCCCACCAGTCAATATCTGTTACAAATATCCAATGATCTTCTTTGCGCTTAAGAATCATAAGCACACCTCCTTCAAAACTCGGTTTACCTGAAATACAATCATAAGTACTCAATCCAACCACTGCTACATTTTTTGATCTATTAAATAGGGGTTTTGATATCTGACAATAGGGATACCGTCTTTTATCATTTTGTCTCAATGAGTCAAGTTGAATGTCAATCACTTTACTGTTAACATATGATACATTCCTGACTTTCTTTAAATCTAATGTGTCCCGTAACTTATTTCTAATTTGATACCTCATAAAGGAAGAATCAATGGTAGAGAATAGGATCAAATTATCTTGCTGAATAAGTTTTATGTTTAAAAATCCGAATGAAAAGTATCGGGTACTTTCCTTCAATTTTTTATTTAATTTATGCTCAATGCTTGTGTCAATTTCCCATTCTTGTATCTCAGAATTAAGATTATAAAAAGGTTTCAGTAAATCTTTGTCTCTTAAACTATCAAGTTGTTGGTTTGAGTATTTAGTCACCACAAAATCACTTGCATCTATTGCGCTTGAAACAACGGAATCAATTAATCCTGTCGAAGGCAAATCACTTGTCGAGAATCTATTCTCATGACAACTTATTGTGGTCAAAGAGATAACTATCAGTAATGTAAGTGTTTTCATCATAATTGCACCCAACGGCAGTCTGTCTAAGAACCTATTTATTCCGGCAATTATTACCTGATTCAAGCCGCTACCAGGTGTCCGAAGAAATTCCTGTTCAGTACTGACATTATAGAAAGAGATGGCTTAAAAAGTCTGATTTCAGACCAGGAGAGGCCTGTTTTGCTCAAAAACAATAAGACAAGCATCCGGAGATACTCCTTCAGCCGATCTTCAACTTAATTTCACATTTCCGCTACATGGCACCACTCACATCCTGAGCTCCAGACGCTTCGCTCCGGATCTCCACTACGTTCCGATCTGTACCCTGCCAGTATAATCATAAGCGACAATCTCCGAGTCCAAAAGTGAAAAGATCCTTCGATTTTTTGGGCTTTCCCTTCAAGCCCAGGTATGTCATGTTCGACGGAAAAATACGTGTAGGATTTACTTCTGCCATGAGGCGTAAGAGTCAGAACCGATTTAACGAATTGTGTTATAAGCTTAAGATACAACGAATGTCTCATTTTAACATTTATCAGATTGCTGGTATGCTAAGATCAAAGACTATTGGTTGGATCAACTACTATGGCAAATTCAGGAAATCGGAGATGCGAGGGATGTTTCGTGTGCTCAACTTCCGTCTTGGCCTTTGGGTCAGGAACAAATAACGTAGGTTCAGAAAGAAACCGTGGTACTGTGCTTACAAATGGTTTGTGGAAGTCTCGAAAAACTTTCCTGGTCTGTTTGTTCATTGGGATCATGGCTTTCTTCCGTAGCGTCTTTCTTTGTGAGGAGCCGTATGAATCGAGAGGTTCAAGTACGGTTCTGTGAGAGGTTTAGGGGTGAAATTCCCCTTTACCTACTTGACATTTTTAAACTTTAGAGTAATCAGAGTTAATTTTTCTTGGAGCAAAATATCCTTTTATACAGTTTCTGTTTCGAATACAAATCTGAATGTGGTTTTTTCTTTGAATCCTGCATTTGGGTAAATATCGTTTCCTTCCCAAAATACTCCTAGTACAGAATCAAATGACCTCAATTCAGAATTAGGAGATCTCATAGAATGAAGTGTTTCAATAACTGCACAATCTAAGTCTCTAAGCAGGAGATCTATATTCTCTCCAATAGGTTTGTTTGATAACTTGATTCCCGACTTTGAAATTGCTGTCATAAAAAGGTCATAACCATCTTTTAATAATTGTAGGTTAGCGTAATCAGTAAAATCAAGGCAATAGCCAAGGTCAATTACAGCTCCAATAACTGCAGGTGTTTTTATAGGATTTTTTGATTTCTGTGGGTGATCCTTGAGAAATTTTGCAAATTCGAGTGCTCTTGATGGGCTGTTCTCCCAAAAATAGATACCATGACCTAGCCAGTCATAAGTATTGTCGCTCTGTTTTAGATCTTCTTTCCCTAAAAAAATATTTTCAACAATGGATTCATCACAACCATGAAATCCAAGGATTAACCCCGTTTTGGTTGTATACATAAATTGGCATAGGACTTGGTCAGATTACCTTTGGAAGTAATTATACCAATAGAAATGAGAAACGCTCTAGCACTAGACTTAGACTTTGATACAGTCCTAGTCTTAGCTTTAATAACCTTTTTAAAATCCTTTACTTCCCTCGTTGTCATAGCAATATAATTATTACTGCAAAGTTGCGGAATTATTTTATCAAATATAAAACTCACAGAGGGATTATAATTATTTCTTAGAAGAATAACTATAAGGTGTTCAGTATTTCCACTAAAGATTTGTATTGTAAAGTTCTTCCTGGTATCGAGGTCACAAATTTGTGCGTATTCCAGTTAACGGCAATCTGTCTAATAACCTCTGTTTCTACTATTCTGAAAATATTAATGCACAGATAATCAATATAATGAAAATTTGATAAAAGAGTAATTAAAGGCTTTTAGACAGTCTGACGGTCCGGCAATAAAGTGTCGTGACAAACAACTTACCCATATTGTCCGCTGCTGACTATTTTTTTATTGTCTTAATGAATTCTCCTGCTGTCAGGACCGGTAGTTTACTTTCTTTAAAATCTTGCTGGTTCCTGGTTATTATTATGTCCTGATTATTTTCTATTGCTGTATAATACTGAATACTATCTTCAAAGTCTCGAAATTCTGAATTGAGAGCCAAGTCTGTTATTTTATCGTCAAGAGGGAGAACATTAACAAGTACTTTGAATTTTCTTAGTATGTTGCGAACTTCCATTTCTGGATTCTGTTTTGACAGAATATAATGTGCATCTGCAATACACAATGAGGATACAGAGAGCTTTAGTTTTTTCTTGTCGGCAAGGGAAAAGAGTTTTGCAGCTTCTGTATAAAAGGGCATTCTATGAGCCAATAGATCAAGAATGATGTTTGTGTCAAGAAACAGATTTTTCATTGGTACTTTTTAATCAAATAATCAGTACGATCCTTTTTATAGTCATAATCTTCGGGAAGTGAAATTACTCCACTAAGACTCTTAACTAAAGGAGTGATTTCAATATCATCGAAATCTGGTTTCGTAACGGCATCAAGATAAGATTCAATCATTTTCGAAAGACTTGTCTTACGATGTTGGGCATACCTCTTTGCTCGAGATATTACATCGTTGTCAAGTTTTATAGTCAGTTTTGTGTCCATCGCTAATTCCAATTTGTCCGTACAAAGATAGATATTGTATACGTGTTAAACAAGCTCGGGGGCAGAAAGTTGGCAGTTAACGCAGCCTGTCTAATAACCTCTGTTTCTACTATTCCGAAAATATTAATACACAGATAATCAATATAATGAAAATTTACCAAAAGAGTAATTGAAGGTTTTTAGACAGTCTGACGGCCCGGCGGTTTGATTAGGTGCCGGGTGCCTGCCCCGCCTTAAAGAGGGGTGTCGCGGTGACTTGTTTTTTGCTCCTGCCCTGACCGAGGAGTGCGAGCGTCAGGGAGTCCCGGTAAACGGCAGGAGGGAAGGCGACGGAATTTTGTAAACGTGAAGAAGCATTTCGTTATGATGATCTGATAAAAGAAAAAGAGCGTTCGGGCTTATAAATTACCAGGCAGTTTCGTAAGGTGACCTTCAGGTCCCCGCACGAAGCTGTCATGGGTTGGCGGAAGGCACTTAATTAAACCGTCCGAGTTATAAGCAGAGTTTTTAAAACTGTCACTTATTACTAATTATTTTTGAAGTCTGGTTACTGGTCTTTGATGAAAAATTTACTCCAAATCCCATGTTAATAAAAGGTGCAGGTATATAATTCTTGTTATTAGTTAATTTGAAAACCCGAGTGAATCCAAACTTATAACTGAATTTCACATTTTTTCTCCCGGTTCTGAAAAACATCATTGGCTCTAGCAAAATGCTGTTCTCCTTAAGATAAGGGTATGGACCTGTTTCGGAATTGATTTCATAATAGTTATCGTCTGTCAAATTTGAATGAAAGAGGCCTGTTTTAATTCCAAATCCCCAATCCATATCTCCAGATTGGTTACCTTTTTTACCCCAATTAAACTGCACAAAATATACTTGATATTTACCATACAAAGATTGTCTAACAGTCTCTGGCATATTAGCTAATGGATTTTTAGTTGTATTTGCATACCCCCACCCAAAACCACTATAAAGCTCAATTACTTTATTATTATCGAGGGATTTATAAAATCCAGGTGAAACTTGGAGGTAATATCTATGCTCTATACCAATTGAACCAAATGCTTGAAGTGCAATATTTTTTGTAAGCCCATAGGATAATGTTGAATAAGCTGATGGAATCAAAGATGCACCTACATCAATTCTTAAATCACCTTTATGATCTATCAAAGCAATATCTGTCATCTGAGGGTGATAGACAGCACAGCCAATCAGAAACAATGATAGAGAAACGACGATTATTGAGCGTTTACGTATTTTTAAATATGTGGCAATTCCGAGCATATAAATCTAAGGGTCAATGCTTTGCATATAACGGCAGTCTGTCTAATAACCTCTGTTTTTATGATTCTGGAAATTTTAATGCACAGATAATCAATATAATGAAAATTTGATAATAGAGTAATTGAAGGTTTTTAGACAGTCTGACGGCACGGCAATAAAGGGAGGTTGTGTTACCCGACACAAGCACCGGGCACTGGTCCAGGTTCTTTAGCCAGAAGGTTGTCACGGTGCAAGGAGGGTATGGCACGTGTTTTTGCAGTCATGTCAGATTTTAATGCGTTAGATGAGTGTCGCGCCGAAGGCCCTGACCGACCGAAGGGAGCGTCATGGGGTACAATGTTTCTAAGTTGCTGGGAATTGCTCCCGATGCAGAAATTTGATAAATGGGCAGTGGTGCAGTGTCGCAGTACAAAGTTGTCTCGGAGGCAGAATTAGTCAAGGTGCAGGATTTTAATTGTGTGTAGATGTGCGTATCAGGGTACAAGGGCATTATGGGTTTATCTAGGTAGCAGGAGCAAAAGCAAAAACCGTGACAAACAACTTACCTTTATTGTCCGCTTAGCTGTTCGTTGTTTATTTTTTCTGTAATTTTTCTTTGAGCAAATTGTCAAGCGCAGTATTGTTTTCTGGTGAAGAACCAATCCAATGCCCGATAATTTTGCCATCAAAATCTATTAAAATCTGAGTCGGAATACTATTATAAAAATAATTTGAATAGACATCGTAATCTTTTAAGTCCCCTGGATTAAAGATATCAAAACCATGATGAATGTTATACCACTGATTTGTCTTTTCCTCTTGTACGACAGAAGTCCAATCTTTTTTATTGTTGTCAAGTGAAATAGCAATTATTTCAAGTCCCTTTGGATGATACTCTGCGTAAGTGGATTTAAAATGAGGAATATTATTGCGGCAAGGAATACACCAGCTTGCCCAAAAATCCAATAATACAATATTCTTGTTTTTAAATTGAGAAAGTGTTAAGGTCTGATTATTTAGATCTGTTGCTTTAAAATCTGGTGCCATAGCTCCTATTTGAGTGTTTTCTCTTTTTCTTATATCACCACTAATCCTATTTCCATATCTCCCTTTTTGCACGGAATAATCTATTTTGCTAAAAAGTGATTTTAATGAATCAAGGCTTATCTTTTCATTGCCAACTACCATAGATTGAAGATAATATGCCGAAACGTAGGATTTTGGATTATCAATTATATATTTTAATCGGATTGAATCCACTTTACTTCTATCCTCAAACGGTTTAATTAGATTGTTTACAAATAAAAATTCATCCTGCGATTTTGAACCAGTCATTTTAAAATCTTTAAAATTATCTTTAATTAAAGTAATAGTCATTGTGCCGGGTTCTATAAATATGCTTGCCCTATTTGTTTTCCAATCCAAAAACAATGCAGATAAAAGAGGCTCCTGTATTTGCCCACGAAAAAAGAATTTTCCATTTGTAATTTTTGCAGTGTCAAGTACCGGTTTATTATCGGGTACATAATTCAAAATTATTTTCCCTGTGTCTAGCCCATTGATAACTCCGGTAAGGGTAAATTCATTGGTCTTTTTTTGGGAACAGTTTGCAAGAAATAAGCAGATCAATAATGTTTGGACAGGATAAAATTTCTTCATAGCTTCTGGTTTTTATGGAGTGTTTTTAATTGTCGATCAGGGGCCCAATGACAGCTAACGGCAGTCTGTCTAATAACCTCTGTTTTTACTATTCTGAAAATATTAATACACAGATAATCAATACAATGAAAATTTGACAATATAGTAATTGAAGGTTTTTAGACAGTCTGACGGCCCGGCGGTTTGATTAGGTGCCGGGAGCCTGCCCCGCCTTCAAGCGGGGTGTCGCGGTGCCGCGTTTTTTGCCAGTCCTGGTAGATGGCTGTGAGCTTCGGGTCACGGTGAAGTTGCGAGACGGTACCAAGTCCGGGTAAGGGTTGTGAGTTTCGGGTCACGATGAAATAGTCTAGATGGCGAGCAAAAAACGAGGCACCAGCGCGTAGGCCCGCCAACCCATAGGGAGTCCCGGTAAACGGCAGGAGGGAGAGCGACGGAATTTTGTAAACGTGAAGAAGCATTGCGTTATGATGATCTGATAAAAGAGAAAAGAGCGTTCGGGCCCATAAATTACCGGGCAGTTTCGTAAGGGTGACCTTCAGGTCCCCGCACGAAACTGTCCTGGCGCTGGCGCAGGCACTTAATTAAATCGTCCGAGTTAGCATTTCGGGCTGATTTTGAAACTGTCATGAGACAATAAGTTTCTATGTTTTAGATTCAGTTAATTAAATACTCTATGCTTTCCCAACATGTCCCGTATATTTTCAATGTGCTGAGTTTGTATCGCTTTATTAACTCCATTGTGCATAGCTTCTTTCAAAACTCTGATTACTTCAAATTTATCAGAATATGGAGCTAATTTATTGTTATGCAAGATGATATCTATAACTTCTAATACTCTTGTGGATTTTATAAGAAATGCACCCTCTGGTATAAAATTGATATCCTTCAGCACACAATCTCCAAAGAAAACAACTACAGAATAAAAAGGTATATTTTCAAATTGCCTGAGTTTTTTCCTTAATTCTCCTATATGCCTGTTGTTTTGCATGATTGGATTATAGAAACGATATTTTTCTTGACCATAGGCCAATACTTGAGTCCATTCTCTGTGTTGGCCATTCCCGAATATCCAACCACTGTAATCTTTTACTTCAAATACAATTATCCCAACTTTTGTTGCTACTACTAGATCAATCTGAGAATATTCTCCATTCGACTTTTCTATATAGAGATCATGGAAGATCGCCTGAGAGGGTATTCCCTGCTTTAATAGCTTTAAGACTAGTTCTCTTTCAGTTCTTGTGCCCCTATTTGATTTTGTGACAGTCTCTAGTAATTTCTTGTCGTGTACCTTTCTAAGTATGGAAATTGAACCCACAAGGAGAATGATAATGGGTATACTCCACTTTAATATTGTCAAGTATGGTAATATATCTTCTACCATTGGGTTGTCCTATTTGTCTCTATCGTAGGGCTCGGAGCCTGAATGCTAACTGCCCGGCGGTTTAATTAGGTGCCAGCGCGGTGGCCGGCAGCCCGACGTAGACTTTGTCCCGGGAGATGAAACAGTCGAGATGCAGTGAATTCAATAAACGGCAGAAATTTATCTTTCATAGACTTTAAGGGCTGACTCTGAAGCAGTCCGGGCTGCCGAAGGCACTTAATTAAACCGACCGAGTTATGTTTAGGCTTTTAAAAAATTGTCAGGATGTGCCAGATTCTTTTGTCTAGGCAATTTGGATACTGTTACCCTCTAATTCAACCTGCATTTTAATTTTGGCTTTAAGCGCCGAAAAAACTTTTAAAATTGTTGAAAGCGTCACGTTTCCAGTATGATTCTCTAGTCTGGATATTTGAGCTTTCTGAACACCAATGAGGTCTCCTAATTGTTCCTGAGTTAATTTTCGCTCTATCCTGGTCTGCTTGATAAGCTCACCTAAAATATCCATTTGTAAATCATATTCATACTGTTCTCGGTCACTGGTACCTTTTTTCCCAATGAATTCATCTTTTATCTCGTCAAGACTATATTTCTTAAGTTTCTTTTCCATGATTTCTGAATTAATAAGTTTCAAAATACTGTTTCATCAAATTTCTCGCTTTCTCAATCTCCTGTTTTGGAACCTTATCAGTTTTCTTTATAAATCCATGTGTGCAAATCACAAGAGTGTTTTTATTGTTTCTTTTATCCCAAAAAGCTAAAAGCCTGTGCTGTAAATTTTTGTATTTAGTTCTAAATTCCCAAATCTCGTTGTCTAGTTTCTTAAATACTTTTGGGTCATTGTATTTTTTTGATTTGTCAATATTGAAAATGAGTTTGTAACGGGCTTTGTCCTCAATTGTCCTGAGGAATTCTAGTGCTTCTTCAAGAAACTCAATTTCGAATTTGTCTTTAACCATGATACAAAGATACGAAATGTTTCTTTATGACGAAACTTATTCTTGTTGTATTTTTCGAAGAGTTACGTCTATGGGTTCTTAAAATCTTGTCGTCTTAGCGAATTTATCTTGGTATCGGGCTGGGAACCATGTGCTTAAACATAACGGCGGTGGTATGAAAAGTTGCCGATTTAGAAGTGCTTCCTTATCAAGTTACACTGAACTTTAATGGAAGCTATAATCTTGAAACCTGCACTGCAACGGCAATTTTTTATACCACATGTTGAACTAAATCCCTGCGGGATAGCTGATACGTAAGATATTAATATTTAAAAGACATTATCATGATTTGTTTGAAATACATGCTTATATTTGATTTTAGAACTCACTTCAGAGTAATTTATTCGCTCCGGCAATTGCCTGATATTCAGTTGGAGCCAATTAAATACCGTCATTAAGTACATAGACAAAGAAATCCCGCTTCTGACGGGGTTGTAGTTCAACACGTAATAATCGCTGGGTCTTGCAGACCGCTCATATTCCTATTTATTAGCCAAAGTTTTTCTTTATCAATATATATCATCATGCTTTATTTTTAAATCAGTCAGCTCTAATAATTTCAAACACACACTTTCAATTGTTCCACCAGACCATCTATCAACAACATGATATTTCCCAAGTTCCTTTCCTTCTAATATCCATTGAGCTCCATCTGTTCCTAAAATTCCACTTTGCGTAGTGGGTAAGTTCCAAAAATCAATCGAAATAATATTTGCAATAAAATCATTCCATTCTTTAATTGTTAAGGCTTTAATTTTATTCTCAATTATCTTTCCTGGTTCATAGCCACCAGCGCCATCGCAAACTTTCCAATACAATGTTATGGAGTCATTTTTATTTTCCAAACCAATTACAATAGGATTGTGAAATGTTCGTAACCAAGTAAATCTAAACACCTTTGTTGGCAATGAATCACTTAATACTGGCTCTTCTAAAGCACTGAGGTGTGTTGCGTACCAATTAATGTGAAAAAGAGCTGATTCGACCCCTGAAACTTTAGATTCTGAATCTGATACAAAATCAATTACATTAACTGAGTAATTATTCTGCCAATCACTTGGTAAATCTACAAAAGCAGATATTGGAAAATAGGATGACTGCATTTTATAGCTTTCATAAAGTTGTTTCTTATTTAAATCTCTATTATAATTTGCAAGTTGTATTAAAGGGAATTTTAGAGTTTCCTTATATCTTTCGTTTTGATTGCAGAGGGTAGAAAAGTATTTGATTGAATTTGTAGAATAGTAATCAAGATTTGTCTTTTCTTTGTCCGATTTAGATTCTTTAATGAAAAGTTCATAATACAACTTACCAAGCGAATAAATGGCTTCCACATTTACACTGTCAAGCTTATAGGCTTCTTTTAAATAGTTGATTTGTTGAGTATAAGTTAATCCTGCAAAATGGGCATTCCTTTCTCTCGCTCTAATTAAATATGGTTGTGGACTTTTAGAATTTTCTTTTATCAATCTGTCAAACAAAAAACTGATTGAATCTTTCTGATTATTTCTACCATAGACTTCAACTAAGTAATTAATCGCACTTTCATTAAGAATATCAATTTTCAATAATTTAAATGCAATATTCTTCTTATTTCCCCATTCTTCGCCAGATTTAAAATAACTTAATTCGTATTCTAATTCTTTTACAGTCTGTGAAAAGCAAGTGATATTTATTAGTACGAATAATCCTGTCAGTATTTTTTTCATTCTGTCGCACTTAAAATTTTGGCTAACGGCAGTCTGTCTAAAAACCTATTTATTCCGGCAATTATTACCTGATTCAAGCCGCTGCCAGGTGTCCTAAGAAATTCCTGTTCAGTACTGTCATTATTGAAAGAGATGGCTTAAAAGGTCTGATTTTTGACCAGGAGAGGCCTGTTTTGCTCAAAAACAATAAGACAAGCATCCGGAGATACTCCTTCAGCCGATCCCTGGTCAAAATATTACCAATCCGCCGGAGATTATATGCAATGAACATTAATCCTACATCGGAACTTGCTCTCGCAATTCCATTCTTTGTCAGGATATAATTAAAGCCCTCCCGATGAATCGGGACCGTTTTAAAGTGCCATAATGGTGTTCTACTATTGCCTGACGTAGTTTGTAAAGATCCTTCTTCTCAATAGTGTTGATCCGGTTCCTTTCATAGTAAACAGCATATTGGCTCCTGTGGATCAGCCTCGCAGTCTTTGACTTCGTGCATTTGGTCCTGACCGGACATAATTTACAAGCCCTGGTTTTATATTGTTTGAACAGAATAATATTTCCGCTGCTTGTGAGTTCCTTATACCATGACCCATTAGTTTTCAAAGCTTCACCCCGCGGACATATATATGTGTCCCCAGTCTCATCGTACCTGAAGCATTCGTAGTTATATTCATGGTCAGGAGCCTGACTCGTAGAAGGTACTCCCGGTACTGCAACAATGGTTTCTATTCCCAACTCCTGTGCGGTTTTAAGTTCTGAGCCGGTATGGAAACCCTTGTCATAAAGGGCAGTGAAATCATTTGTCCTGAGAATGCTTTTGGCTCTCCGGACCATGTTTCCCATCGCCTTGCTGTCATTCTGGTTGGTTACCTTGTAGTCAATCGGGATATTGTTCTTTGCATCTACGGTTGATTGTACATTATACGCTACTTCAGTGATATTGTTGCGAAGCATTATTTGCCTGCTTTCAGGGTCTGAGACTGAGATCTGTGGTTCTCCTGATTCATTAAGCTGTTTTTCCAGCTTTTGGTAATTCTCTTTCCTTTCCAGTTGCTTTCTGATCTCATCATTTATCTGCTGTTGATTGTCTCCATCGCTTTCAGCCAGGGCTTTGGAGTATTCCTCCAGCTTCCTGTCGATATATTCCAGATGCCTGTCTATCCTGGTCTGATTGTAGTTATTTTTCTTACTGTTTTGCGCCCTTAGTTTGGTGCTGTCACCGGCAATCAGCTTTCCTCCGATAAGTTCAAAATGCTTTGCAATCTGAACTGTTGCTCTGAAGACTTTCTTTATGGCCTTTGGATTGTCTCTCCTGAAATTGGCAATCGTGTTATGATCAGGTCTGAGGCACCTTAAGAGCCACATCACTTCAATGTTCCGTGCACATTCTTTTTCCAGATCCCGTGATGACCGCACTTTATTCAAATACCCGTAAATGAAAAGTTTGAGTAAATCGGAAGGATGATAAGCAGGTCGACCGTTTTCGATAAAGTCGGTTCTGAATCCATAATCTTTTACAGAAAGGCTATCGACAAACAGGTCTATTATCCTTACCTCATTCTCCGGGTCGATTGATTGGTCCAATGAAACAGGAAAGAGATTGATTTGAGTTCTGTCTTGTCCTTGTATGAATTTCATGGATAGAAGTTACAAAACTCAATTGAATCTCAGTTGCCTGAACATCTGGAGTTATCAACAGTGGAAAGAGGTTTTTAGACAGTCTGACGGCCCGGCGGTTTAATTAGTTGGCGTCCGTGTCGGGGTGCCGTGTTTTTTGCCAGTCCCGATAGGTGGACGATAAGTTTTGGGTCATGATAAATTGTCTAAACGGTACCATGTCCCGATAAGTGGACGCGAATTGTCTTGTCATCATAAAACAGTCTAGATGTCGAGCAAAAAACGAGGCACCAGCGCGTCGGCCGACAGCGCCAAAGATGCTGTCCAGGTAGACGAAACTGTCCGGGTGCCACAGCATTTAATAAATGGAACAGAATTTAAGAGCATAGATGTTGGGATTGATTACAAATCTGTCCTGGCGCTGGCGAAGGCACTTAATTAAACCGTCCGAGTTATAGTGCGTTATTTTTAATTACGGTCACGATGTATTTGTCTTGGTTCCATAGTCCCTGGTATGGGCTGTATTTAATGTTTATCGTCATGTATCTGGGTTATTCGTGTTTAAGTGCTTCAACAGGATTAATATGAGTAGCTTTGTAAGCATAGAGAGAAGCTGTTGAAAGAACGATAATTGCTGAAATAAAAAACGAGTCTATAAAAATCAAGGAACTGATGTTTGTTTTGAATGGGAAATTACTTAACCAATTTTTCATGATCAAAAGAGTTACCGGGAAAGAGATCAATGCTGCAACTACTACAAGGATCAGATTATTCAATAAAAATGAATAAACAATAGATTTTCCCGAGCTACCAAATACTTTTTTTAAACCTATTTCTTTTGTTCTAGACCGACTTACAAAAAAAGTAAGTCCTAATAATCCAAATGCAGCTATGAGAAATGTAAAGACAGCAAATATTGATATAATATTACTTAAATTTCTTTCTGAGTCATACTGGCTTTTTATGACTTCTTCTATTGTTGAAAAATCAAAAGGCTTATGGGGGGCAACCTTCTTCCACTCTGCTTTTAGTTTTGGTAATAAAATGTTCAGAGTCCCTGATTTGTAATGTACTGCAACCTGATCAATATAATGATCCTCTGTTAAAATAATTTCAGTTGGAGGAATCTCATAATGCAAGGAGCGAAGATTAAAATCTTTTGCTATCCCGATAATTGTCTCGTCACCTATTTTCTGTCCAATTGGATCACCAAGGATTTCCAGCTTTTTTACAGCAGATTCATTAAGAATCACAGAATGTTCATGGTCGCTTCCAAAATCTGTAGAGTATTCACGACCTGCTATCAGTGTTATTCCCATTGTTTTGATAAAATTATATCCGACAAAAAATCCTGCTAGCCGAACCTCTTTAGATTTATCCTGAAAAGAATGGCTAATTATTGTCAGACCGGGATCCCCAGGAAGCTTGCCATAGATACTTGCTGCTATAATTACTTCCGGATATGAATTAATGGTATTGATATAGGCAGAATTAGCAAAAAAATCACGCCCAAAATTAACCAGAAGAATATCTTTGTTATAATATCCTAAATACTTGTTTATTTCATATTTGTATTGGGCACGAATAATCAAAGAAGATGAAATGAATGAACAGAATATTATAAGTTCTGCAATTATCAATGAAGATCGAAACAGTTGTTTCCTTTTGCCTAAGAATGTCAGATTTCTAAAAATATCAATAATATTAAGTCCGGACAAATAAAACGAAGTATAGAGACCTGACGCAATGCCTATAATTAATGTTAGTCCAATATAAGCAAAGCAGTACAAATAGATATTTGAAGAACTTAAATTCAGCCTGGTTTGAAAAATATCTTCTGCAAAAGGAAGTGCTCTCCTCATTAAAATATAAGCAACAGGCAAAACAAATAAAGCCAGCAATAGCGATTCACTTAACAATTGAATCACTACCTCTCTTTTGGTAGCTCCGAATGCTTTTCGGATACCTACTTCCATTCTTCTTCCCATGGATACAGTTGTAGAAAGAATTATGTAATTCAGAGTAGCGACAAGTATAATAAGCAGCGCAAAAGCAGAAAATATTTTAATATTATTTTTATTACCTGTAATTCCAGGCTGTAAAATATTATCTGATCCAAGATAAACATTTCGTAAACTCTGTAATGAATAATGGTATTGCGAATGTATTCCAAGATATTTTTTCTCAAAGTTATTAAACAGATTATTGAAAGTCTTTGGATTGCTTCCTTTTGAAAGAAGAATCCAAGTTTCATAAATATTAAGAGACCAGTCTTTATTATAGTTACTGGAGTTTCCTCAAAATTTAAGTGTAATAATTCTGATGTGCTGATATAATGGGAGATTATGAACTTTAGTAAGTGAAAGGCATACAAAAATTGAGTTTCCTCAAAAAAAATGCGTCCAAATTACGAACTTGGCATTTAACGAAAACATCAAGACGCAAATGGACGCAAATTCTTTATTAATGAACCGGTTCAAGATGCAAAGTAATAAATTTTCAGGAACTATTTCAAGAAGTCTTGGCAAAGTTAAAAAACGATTGGTTAAAGAGATGATTTATGGGATACAGGCATCAAAAGACGTTAAGCTTTCCAATATAGGGCGAGCATTAATGGAATCTGTTCCACTAATAAAGACTGAAGACAGGCTAAGTCGCAATTTGGGTGACGAGGATCTAACCTCCACGATTAATAATAATATCCTGCGACTGGCCGATGACAAGGTTGATGAAACGATGGTTATAGCTATTGATCCGGGCGACATGATGAAACCATACGCTAAGGTGATGGAAAATTTGTGCAACATATATGATGGTAGCAGCCACAACCAGGCAAGAGGTTATCATCTGTGCCAGGTAACAGCGGCAAATCTTTCTCACGACAGAATAGTGCCATTATATTGTGAAGCATATTCAACAGAAGCCGAAGATTACCCCGGGAGCACTGAAAAACTCATTGAGATTATCAGAAAAGTCAAAGAATATACTGGTACCACAGGCACTTGGGCAATTGACAGGCAAGGTGATGATACTGATCTGATCCGCTGTTTCACTGATGAGACCCTGCAATTTGTTACACGATTAAAAATGTCACGATACCTCCATTTCGGTAAAAATATAAACAGGCAGGTTAAGGCAGAGCGTATCGATCGGCATGTAGAGTTAAGACACAAGGCTCACATATATGTATCAAAAGAGGGGAAAGAGGAATTTATCCATTTAACGTATGGCGCTATTACAGTGGCTCTGCCAGAATACCCCAATGAATGGTATACACTTGTTATTGTTAAAGGATTTGGGAAACTGCCAATGCTGCTTTTGACTAATAAACAGGTGAATATCAACAATAATAAACAGCTTTGGCAGATTGTAGAAATTTACCTTACCCGCTGGAAGTGTGATGAATGTTATCGATATATCAAACAATCATACAATCTGGAAGACTTCAGAGTTTTGAGTTATACTTCAATACGTAACATCACGGTATTGGTACATGCAATAGCTTATTTTACAAGTATATATCTGGGAATATCTTTAAAACTGAAGATCATGGTTCAAAAAATTTTCATCCTCTCGAAAAGATTTTTTGGAGTACCCTCATTTTATAACTATGCAATGGCTGATGGAATCTTTGAACTTTTAAAACACTCGAAACGAGGATTATCTGAATTCAGAGGTAGAATTGGACCCCATCATGACAGGTTCCAGCTATCTTTATTCCCAGACTAACCATTTTTTGAGGAAACTCCAGTATAGTTACCAAACCCTAAAGTTCTAGTAAGATACCCTTGTGTCCATATGTGATTTATAAAACATTGAGCCTTTAAAGTTGAATTGAAAGGGATATTCTCAAATACCCCACTAACGATGAAGATATAGTCTACATTATTTATCTGGGCTACAATTTCATGTCCGACGGGGTCTTGTCCGGGATAAATCTTTTCAGCAAGTTCTCTTGAGATTATGATGGAATTCTGGTTCTCAAGTAAGCCTTTGTCAGAAGACCGATTTATTAAAGGAATTGTAAATATGTCAAATATCTCAGAATCTGTTGATATCGCGTCCGGAACATTTATAAATTCATCTTTAATCTTAAGCTTAAATCCAAATATTTTAAATGTTTTTATTGAATTTTCGATCTGTGGAAATTCTGCTTTTAATGAATTTGCAAGAAAATATGGTGTATATGCCATAGTTTTCTTAATTTCTTCATTGTAATTTAGAACTCTGTATATCCTATTAATATTAGTATTATAATAGTTGCACCGGAGTTCATTTATTACATATAGCATCATAATGAATGAAGCAGCCAAAGCTATTGACAAACAAATCAAATTGATTCCTACGAATAATTTATTGTGTTTTAAGAACCGAATCGCCGAGTTAAAAAAGTTTTTTAACAACGTAGTAATTTTTTAATTTAACAAAACTTGTAATTGAGAATGATTCTTGACTTTGATGTAAGTAAATATATAACGAATATATTAGTTAATCAACTAAATAATTAATTATTTATTTCTGTTATCCAATTTTTATCGGTGTGATTTATGTTTAATGGCCCAGAATGTAGATATCAGGACATGTGTTTGGTGAAATCGTTTTTGCAAAGTCCCGGTAGATCGATAAGCATATGGCGTCATGACAAAACTGTCCAGATGACTTAGTCTTGAAATATACCACCGTTATAGTGCGTTCAACTGGATCACTTTGGGGTAGAAACGATCCCAGAATGCACTATAACGGCAGTCTGTCTAATAACCTCTGTTTTTACTATTCTGAAAATATTAATACACAGATAATCAATACAATGAAAATTTGACAATATAGTAATTGAAGGTTTTTAGACAGTCTGACGGCCCGGCAATATGGGGAGGTTGTGTTACCCGACGCAAGCACCGGGTAGAGTCTTGGTTCTTTAGCCGGGAAGTTATCACGGTGCAAGGAGGGTACGGCGTGGTTTTTGCCATCCGGGTACAAGTTTGATCGGAGCCAGGAAACTGTCACGGTGCAGGATTTTTATTGCGGGCAGGTGCGCGTGTCCGGGTGCAAGTTTTGGCAGGATTTGTCATGGGAGCCGGATCCTGCAAAAACCATGACGAACAACTTACCCATATTGTCCGTGTTATGGGCCAGGTGTTTATCAGTCAAGGTGCCAGAAAATTGTCAAGGTTATACTTATTATCTTATTATTCATTAGTCATGGAGCAGAAATTTTATTGCGACGGTGCGCTGGAGAAAGATTTTAGATTCTCTAGCTTCTGATTTGCAAGCTCTTTGCCAAAGCTTGGGCTTAGAAATGGCTTGCGCGGCTTTGGCAATGTGCTTGCAAATACTGTCTATATGAACCAACTTTGAGCCAATTATGAGTCAATTGAGCCAACTTTGAGCCAACAATGTGAATACTTAAATAAAGTCTCCTCCAATTGCACTTCCATATATTGCTCTAAATAATACATAAACAGAACTTGAGCCCTTGGTTCCTTTATTCATCAGTAGTCGTTTGTTTTCCAGTTCTGACAAATCCCTTGTAGCAGTAGCTTTTGATACATTATATAAGGATTGGTATTCACGATTTGTAATTTTACCCTTCTCTTTTACATAAAGAACTGACTTAACTTGTCTTTCATTAAGTCCTAGTGAATCAAGGTATTCAGGAAAATATATGTCCTTCCTGAATTCAACAGAAATATCACTTGAGTCATAATTAAAAACCGGGTCAGGAATCCCTGCCTGCCTACATTCATTAATGATTTTTATTGTTCCCCGCCCCCAGGATTCAATATATCCACTACGGAATAGTGCATTCGCTATATCTGGATTATAAGGTCTTGAGGCGTGTTTCTTCAGTAAGTTCTTAATTGTCCAATTTTCAGGTAGTTGTCCCTCGTTCCAGAATATAATTTTATCGCTATAAACACTTATTTGTATTGGAGTACCACCTGAATAGTCCTTGTGTGCTATGGCGTTAAGTAATGCTTCTCTTATAGCTTCTTTAGGATATTCGAATTTTTCGAGTCTTGTAATACCCTCGTAGCTTATTTCAGCTTTTATGTACTTGGAAAAAAGCAAATCAATAGATTTTTCAATTTGTTCAAATAAATTGCCATGAATTTCATCCTGAAATTTCAAATCATCATCCGATTGAAAATAACCGATTTTGATGTATGAGCCTGTTATAAAATTTTCAGGGGCAGGATGAAATAGTAGTAATGCAGCCCGTTTAAGGTACCCTCCTTCTTTTAATTGCAGATTTTCAACCAATTGTTCATTTGAGTCTGTTTTACTTTCTTCGTTAATCCTTTGGCTTTTTGATGCTAGCTTTCTGAATAAGTCGAATGTTTCCTGCTTTAAATTGACTACAGAAACTTTTGGAATCGGAACGCCATCCCAACGTTTACCGATCTTTTGTAAAAGAAACCTATCAAGCGCCGCCCCTTTCAATTCCTGTTTTGTGGAACCACTTCGATAGTGATATTGTCCCTTATAGTTTATTGGATACGGATATGCCTCAATATTTATTTCTATGAACTCTACCTTTTTAGATCTCTTCAGATTGACATCAACCAAAATTCCTAGAATATCCTTCACTTTATTAGGGATATCTTCCATAAGTCTTTTTGCATCTTTCACTCCGGTGACTTTACTAGCATCATTTTTGCCAATAATAATTTTACCTCCCTGAGCATTTGCAAAACCACAAATCCATTTCAGATACTCATCTCTCCAGGATTCCTTATATTCTATATTTTGGTTCTCAGACATTTACTTCTTTTATGAGCTTTTTATAGTATCGGTTTCTTTGCTTGAACATTTTTTCAAAGTAATCAATTTTTGAATCTCGATAATCAAAAATGACCGGAGGATTTCCGGAATGCGGAATCCGACCAATATACTGTATTAGTTTTCCTTCAAAAGCGAATGGATATGCAATGATAAGACATTCCAGATTATTTAAATCGATTCCTTCGTCAAAATACTGTCCGGTTGAAATCACTATTTTAAAATGACCTTGTTTCAACTGTTCAATTTTACTTTTTCTGCTGCTTTCAGAATCCTCTCCATGAATTGTAATTGTCTCATATTTGTCCTTAAGATAAAGGTTAAGGATGTCAACATGTGCCTTTCGTTCTGTCAGGATCAGAAATGTTTTGAATCGATCAGCGTTTTCTTCAATATCATCTAATATCAGAGAATTCCGGTTAGTATCATAAATCTGGATTCTTGAAATGGTTTCGTATTTATCAATCTTATAATCAAAAGGTGCATATAAGTTTGTCTCTTTGATGTTTATCTCTATCTTAGTTTGTTTCTGCCTGATCTGATCAATCTGATCTACATTATATAATATATTTCCGATGTAGACATAGATCAGTTTTTCATCATTATTTTTCCGCTTGGGGGTGGCTGTCAGTCCATACAAATAGAAAGAATTGAAATTGACTATTGCTTCTCTGAATGATTTTGCCGGAATATGATGACACTCATCCACAATTATTGTCCCGAAACTGTTGGAAATCTTTTCAATCTCATCATTCCTTGAAAGAGATTGAATCATTGCTACAGTAATTTCTTTCCCGATTTTAAATTTCTGATTCCCGATTTGTCCGATATCTTTCTTTGGAATCTTAAGAAAACTTTGAATTCGGTCTATCCACTGGTCAAATAATTGTTTCCTGTGAACAATAATTAAGGCAGGTTGTCTTTTTTGAGATATTAATTCAAGACCGATTACTGTTTTGCCTGAGCCCGGAGGCGCAACAATAACTCCAAAGTCCTTATCCAGAGTTTTTTCTATTGCAACTTCCTGTTCAGGTCTCAATTCTATGTCTGACTCAAAGTCAACCGGATCAAGCTTCTTTCTCTTGTCAATAATCTTAAAAGGTAGATCTTCCTTTCTGCAAAATGCAATTAAATTAACAGCAAATCCCCGAGGCAAGATTACTTCCTCCTGGTTCTCTTCCACCAACCTGAAATACTTTTCGAGATTGAAGGTGGATTTTCCCATATTTTTCTTAACCAGATAATCAGAATTCATGAAGTTCAGATTTTCCCTAATGAACTCAATAAGTTTTCTATTAAGGTGAAGACGTTTCAGATATATTTGACCACTGATCTGAATTTCAATTACCGGATTTGAATCTCTGTCAAAACTCGATTTAAAGAAATCATCTACCTTTTCCTTAAAAATGTCTTTATAAATCAATTTAAACTGATCGATTGATAGTTTTTTGAATGTCTTTATGATCTCAACCTGATTTTCATACGGTAAAAAGCTTTCAGGATTTAGGAATGCTGAATTGCCATTTATCAGTGCATTACCATTTAGCGGGAGTGCAATTAAATTACCCATTCCTTTCCCGGTATGAAAATCCTGATTTGGGAATAGCCTGTCAAAACTTGGCTCTTTGTCAAAATGGGAAATAATGGAGGCTTCTCTAAGAAACTCATATAATAGTTTTCTCGACTGATCTGCCGGAATGTTCTCCTCAAAGAAAATCCATAGATGTCCACCGTTTCCTGATCGGGACCGTTCAATATAGGCCGGTATTTTATGCTTTTGACAGACCAGATACAATTTTTGAATTGAATCTTTCCAATGATTGTCATCAAAGTCAGCAGCAATAAAAAAGGAGGTATTATCTTCAAGAAGAGGATATATCCCTATAGTTTCTTTACCTTGGAAATGGAGGTTTAATACTTCATTAGAAAGAGGTTGATACTCTTTCTTTGAATAATTCTTAAAACTGCCACCTTTAGATTTGTGTATTTTGTAGTCGCTCCAATCAACTTTGTAGGCTGGCATATAACCAGATTTGCCATCCTTCTCCCACCGAACAGCGTATATGTCTTGTCTTCCTTGAAATAGAGTTTTAAATGGTTCAATATTTTCCTCTAGATTTCTCATAGTGAGGTTTTGGCAATTTGCCTGCATGTCTTCCTTTAATTCAAATTCTTACTCTATCAATGTGTGCAATTTGCTTCAGATGCTTTTAAAATTTTTGTGCGAGGGCAAAGTCCTGATAGAAGAAATGATTTTTTCATATCACGATGAGGCTGCTAAAAAGTAGGAATCACTCCTGTCATGGCAAGCAGAAATACTGTCTCTCAGCACTTAAGCTTGCCCATAACGGCAGCCTGTCTTATAACCTCTGTTTTTACTATTTTGAAAATATTAATACGCAGATAATCAATATAATGAGTATTTGACAATATAGTAATTGAAAGTTTTTAGACAGTCTAACGGCCCGGCGGTTTAATTAGGTGCCGTCAGAGCCTGCCCTGAGTTTACCGAAGGGTCGCGGTGCCATGTTTTTTGCCAGTCCCGGTAAGTGGCTGCGAAGCCTCGGGTCACGGTGAAGCTGTGAGATGGTAGCCAGTCCAGATAGACGGCAGTACGGTTTCGTGTCACGATGAAATAGTCTCGGTGAAGAGCAAAAAACAAGGCACCAGAGCGTCGGCCCGCAGCCCGATGATTCTGTCCAGGTAGACGAAACTGTCCGGTTACACTGGATTTTATAAATGGAATAGAATTTAAGGGCATAGATTTTAGGTTTGACTAAGAAGCTGTCTCGGGCTGCGGAAGGCACTTAATTAAACCGTCCGAGTTAGCAGTTAGGGCCTTTTTTGAAACTGTCAAGAGAGTCATTTAACTGTAATGTTGAGCATGGTTCTTCTATGCAAGTCATACTTTCGTCCAGTCAGTCACATTTAACTAACCAGTTATTAGTCACGGTATCAACGAGATATATAAATAATATTAAAAATCAGGTATTGCATATCAAATCTATCAAAAAAACACATGTGGCAAGTTATTAATCTCGTTCTATTGTTCTCAATCTAGACAAGTGCGGGATGGGCTGGAAGGCTCTTTACACAAAAGATTGAACTATGCTAAAAATGCATATGTTTGATTGCGTAATGTGCCTGACACGAAGGGATGGTTTTATTCTCTTGAAAGTGCTATTGCGGGATTTAGGTTCGAAGCTGACTTACTATTAATCACTACTGTTGCTAAAGTTATTATATACAATGGAATAACAGCAAAGAGTACAACATCGACTGTTATGGAAATATGGTAAGCAAAATTATTCAACCACTGTTGTAAAAGGTAAATTACCAATGGAACAACAATTATTGAAGCAATTGATAGTAGAATGAGGTATTTCCTAAGAAACATGAATACAATTTTATTGGAAGATGAACCAAATACCTTCCTTATTCCAATTTCCTTTCTCCTGTTCTGAGCCATGTATGATACCAACCCAAAGGTTCCCAGGTTAGCAATGAATAATGCAAAAACGGCAAAATAGATTAACATTTTACCTAGTAGCATTTCGCTTTTATAAAAACTGTTGAATCTATCATCAATATAGTAATAATTGAAATCTTCATCCTTGAGTACGTTTTGCCAAACAGGACGGACAATATCAAGTACCTGATTTGATTTGGTTGGTTTATATTTAACAAATAATTCAAACATGTCGTCTCCAATTGCCAATACCAATGGTTCTATCGCAGTTTTAAAAGTTTTGAAATTGAAGTTTTTAACTACTCCTATTATAACACCCTTGTGGTCATTAAAGGAAATTTGTTTGCCTACAGGATCCACTAGATCCATAGCTTTCGCAGCTTCTTCATTAATGATAAACGAACTTACTCTGTCAGCTGGATAACTCTCTTGAAATGATCTACCTTTTAATAACTTTAAATTAAAAGTTTCGACGAAATCAAAACTAACAATATCAAAATAGAATATGCGGTTGTTTTCTGGGGATTTCCCTTCCCAACCTACGTTAGATTTATAATTAACTAAAAATATTGGAGAGTTCAAACCCGCGGATACACTCTCTATTTCTTGATGCTTAATTAACTCTTGTTTCATTGTATTAAATTCACGTACATCATTCATGGCTATTCCAATAATATTCCTTCTGCTAAGACCACTTTCCTTACTTTTGATAAACTGAATTTGTTTATATACTGTTATAGTAGATAAAATCAAGGCTATGGAGATTGCGAATTGTACAAAAATGAGTATGTCTCTAAATAAATAATTGGTTTTTCCAGTATACACTGAACCATATAAAACTTGCACTGGTTTATAAGATGATATAATAAATGCAGGAAAAATCCCCGATAATATTCCTATTAGCAAAACAAAAGCTAGAACGCCTATTATATAAGAAGAGTTTTGCCATGTTCCTATGCTGATTCCTTCTGCAAATACTAGATTTGCTAAGGGAAGAATCATTTTAACCAAAAATAAAGCAAGTACGAACGCAATAAAAACTGAAAGAATTGACTCAAATAATTGCTGTCTGACAAGTTGATATCTTCGAACTCCGACGACCTGTAACCAGAAATTGACAATGTACAGTTTTCGGTAAATTAGGATGTACAGAAAATGGCAACAATGATGTACATTTTTCAATTAGTCAAAAATAGATTAAATTTTCTCATTAAAGATTGTTTTTCTGTTTTTGATCCGGAAGCTTTTCCCGGAGAGATTAATTACTTCACATCGGAATAAAAGTCTGTCGAGTAAAGCAGTAGCCAGGACTTCATCATCCAGCATTTTCGCCCATTCAGAAGGGGATTTGTTAGTAGTAATAATAAAAGCTGTTTTTTCATAGAGTTGGTTTATAAAATTAAACAAAGCGACTGCCTGTGGTTTTTCAACAGGGAACAACATAATATCATCAATAACAATAAGACTTGCTTTCATAAGACGTTTATAATCAGCTTTTGCAGATTGGGTAAAGTCTTTCATTTTAAGCATTCCTATGATGTCTTCCATAGTTCGGAAGTAAGCATTGTACCCTTTTGTCACAGCATCGGCACAAAGTCCGGCAGCAATATATGACTTTCCTGTTCCTGAAGGACCCATGAGGATAATATTAAAAATCTGGTCCAGCCAATCAAGTTCCCGAAGTTGTGTCATACGTGATTTAGTCAATCCATTATCAAAAGCATAGTCATACATGTTTAAATCGTTTGTTCGTGGTAAACGTGCTGTTTTAAGGCGTCTTTCAGCGTCTTTTTGTTCACGGTGCACTGCTTCGGATTGCAGGAGCCTGATAGTATAATCCAGATAGCTTAAAGATCCTGTTTCAGCTTCTCTAAGAGCCTGATCAAGACTTGCCATCATACCACTCATTTTGAACTGGCGGCAATATGTATTTATGATTTGTTTCTTTTCCATGATTAGTTTTTACTTTGCATTAATAACTCATAATCGACAATGGAGCTTTTCATTGGCTGACTCTGTGCCAGAGATGAACTCTGCCCATTTAATGGATTGACAGGAGTTATTGGCACGTTGGATTCTTCCCATGATTTTTTCTGTGAAAGCCCGGCTGCAACTGATTTAAAATCGTTTGCACTGAACACTTTCATCTGGAGGCAATATTGCAAAGCAAGGTCAATAATTTGTTTATCAGTGATCTCAATAGTTTGTTTAATAAGAAGAAGCTGGTCCCTCACGTAACGTGACTTTTCTCTGTGGATGCCTTCCAGATAACTCATTGCAAGCTCTTGATTAGTGAACATACAAGAGATATCGGTAATCATTTGTGTAATTCCAGTTGACTTTTCTCTCTTGTGATCGGTATTGCGTACCAGGTTACCTTTTCCCGTAGAAATTATCTGGGTGCATATATGATTGTTTGACTGATCTGATATTACAATGGCAGTATTATCTTTTGATACCCTAACCTGTGTTCCTCTTCCTTTGTAAGTTCCTGAAGGGAGCGTGTAAAAGTTACCTTTCCATGATATTGTATTATCTTTTCTAACTGTATATAAAGCAGAAGGGGCTTGCATTGGAATAGAGATAAATGGTGTCAGAGATCCTCTCTCAATACACCATTCGTTATATGGGACTTTCTGTGTGCCGGAATGAAGCCCGGCATTAGCTGTTCGGCCAAGCCATGCCAAAGCTTCACTGTTGAGGATATCAATATCTGTAAAAGGCCTGTTGTATAAAAAATTTTGTTTTACATATTTGACCACGTTTTCTACTTTGCCTTTGCTTTCAGGGTCAGCTTTACGACAAAAATGTAACCGGAATGCACGGTCCCTGCAATAGTTTTTAAAGACATCTGTCAACAACAAATCACCTTTATTTTCATCTGCCAAAAAGACCCTGTCCTGGTCGTAAACAATTTCAATAGTGATACCGTCATAAAATGCAAAAGCTTTCTCATGAGCTTCAATAGCTGTATAACTGGTGAATGGTATATCTGAGAAGAAAATATACTTGTATCTTGAACGTGACAGTACCATGGTAAAGAACCAAACTCTTATTCTTTTGCCTAATCCATTACGCATGTTATACTGTCCAAAATCAACTTGTGCCTGAAGCCCGTAAGGAAGTTCTTCAACTGCCTGATAATCCCTCATAGGACTTATTTTGGGGAGATGGTATTTTTGACGGACCCACATTACAAAGTTATAAACGGTCTTTGATGTCACCCCGGGGAACTTAGGATAGTGTTCCTTCAGCCAATCATGCATCTGTGCAGCTGACGTCTCCTGGTATGTCTCAAGTTTGCATTTTACAAACTCTTCATAAGGCCACAGTTCTTTTTTTTTCTCAGACTGACCAGAAAGGAACTGCTCATACTGGCTTTCGTTCATTGATAAATAAAACTTGATGGTACGTCGGTCCATAACAAGCTCACGACTGATTTTTGAAAGAGAGAACCCGTCTCGGTCCATTTTGTGAATTTGATGGTACATAATCAACTTGTTTAAATACTTGTTCATAATAGCCGGTTTTAGGTAACCCGGCAAAGTTGACTTTTCTTTCTTCCGGGGCATGCCCCGGAAGAAAGAAAACTGTACATCATTGTTTCCAAAAACTGTACATCCGTAATTACGAAGATTTGTACATTGTTATTTTCCGATTACACGACCTTTTTCAAACCGATTTCTCTCGCTCTTCGGTTAGCGTAGGCAATCGTAATATTGATGTAATTAATACAAGAAATAATAAGAATTAAAACAGCTAAGAATGAAAAAATATATACATGTTTGATATTTCCTTGTTTTACATTATCATTTTCAAAATCAGATTTTAAATAGATCTCACTTAACGGCTGTAAATAATAATTAGTACCAAACCCCTTAATAAGGTTTAGTGAGGTAAAATAATTTGCTAATTTCTTTTCGAAATCTTCTTTTTTAATATCATCTTGAAGTTGAATATAAATGTCATCATTCCATCCAAAAAGATTAAAATCCTGACTGCTAGTATGCCCAGAGTGAGGGAAATTTGCATATGTGAGTATAAAATCTACATCAAGATGACTATTTTTCGGTTTTTCAAAGACATTCGTAATTCTGTGAAACATTTTTGGATATGCGCTTGGTCCTACTTCTTTTCCAATTACATCAATAGTCCCATAGATTTTCAATGCCAATTCGTCCGAAATTGCAACTGAGTTATATTGGCTGAAGGATGAATCAATTGCAATACCTTTTAAAATCTTAATATTTAGAATATCAAATATCTCTTTATCTGCTAAATATAGATTTAATTTAAAACTTTTATCCTTATCAAATCTAAAACTCATTGGTAATTGTTTGGAAATACGTCCAATCTTTCTGACTTGTGGAAATTCATTTTTGATGGCCTCTGCAAAAATAGAGGCTAGATGGGGTGTCTTTATTGTCTCATTTGTATAAATCTTCTCAACTATAAGCCGATATGTCGATTCTTTTTTAACAGTGACTTTATCTATGCTAAAAGCATTTTTAACCCATAAAGAGATTACAATAAAAAAGGCAAAACTCAGTGCCAGTCCGACTGTATTAATTAGAAACACCGTTTTATTTCTAAAAGCATTCCTAATAAAAATCATAATATTGAATCCAAGTAATGAAAGTTTGTTTCTCATATGCCTAATATTAAACTATGATCAAATATCTATTCCTTTTAGGTACAATAACATGACAGATGGATGTGAGTTTTGGCTCAGGAAGTATAATAGGGTTGCGGTTAAGTGTGGCCCTGGCAAAAAAGCATGTGTTTTGCAACGAAGGGAAGGTTGCAGGGATGGGCTGCAAAACTCTTGCTTGTGCGTTGGCAGTCATGGGGTTGTGGCCGTCAGCCTTACTGCTAACGTTTGAGGCTAAGTATAGTGCGGGTTTGCGGTAGATGGAATAGTCGTGGTACCAGAAAACCTGGAGCGATGTACAAATATTCGAATTGCTCTGAACCCCGCATTATATTTAGCCTTTGTTGAACTAAATCCCTGCGGGATATCTATCGGTAATAACCCGATTCTTTCCATAAATTGAAATCATTAACAACTAAAAAATCAAGTTATGAGAAAGAAATCGGGTTTTACTATTGTTGAACAGGCCATTATGCATGTTCCGGAGTTTGATTCAGTTGTTCGTAAACTGGAACAACAGGTTACCCTTCGGGGTCAGAGTAAAAGTACATTAAATAATTATATCCGTCGTGTAGCACTCTGCGTTGTACATTTCGGAAGACTGCCCGAACAAATCGACTGCGAAGAGATCAATGAATATCTTGTTGCCCTTGCGCGTGATCCAAAATCGCCATCCCGGAGCAGCTTTAAACACATGGTTTATGGTCTTCGCTATTACTACCGTCTTCTTGGAATGAATAAGAATGCCATAGCGCTTCCATCACTTAAGAAAGAGACAAAACTACCCGTTATCCTCAACCAGAGAGAGCTGAAGGAGCTGTTCCTGGCGCCGACCCTTCTTAAACAAAAGATTTTACTTGCATTGATATACTCAGCAGGTTTGCGAGGACAGGAGGTAATTAACCTGAAGATATCGGACATAGATTTTGACCGTAAAGTCATCCATATCCGCCAGAGCAAATACAAGAAGGATCGTATAGTACCCCTGGCAGAAAGCATGTCAGCAGGACTGAAGAAATACCTCAGGGCTGAAAACCCGCACATCTGGCTTTTTAATGGTAAAGAGGTTGATGGGAGGTACAGCGCCAGGGGCCTTTCGTGGGTTATGCGTGAGAACCTGAAAAAGACATCCATCAAAAAAGATGTAAATCTGCATTCATTACGTCATACATATGCAACACACTTGCTGGAACAGGGCCTCAATATAGTAACCCTTAAAGATCTCCTGGGTCATGCAGATATCACTACCACCATGCTTTACCTGCATGTTGCACAATGTCCGCTTATAAAACCTCACAGTCCTCTGGATACACTCTATAACTATCAGAAAAATGCGGACAAGCTTTGATCTGGGAAGAGTGATAAATGAATTTGGCGCAGGTCTGCTTGCCAACACAAATCTTACAGTTTTCCAATTAAATGTTCTTGACAAGATAACGACCTGTCGTACTGCCTCTCTTGGGGGGCACGAAGAGATATGCCATAGCTGCGGGTCGGTTCGCTATAGTTACAATAGCTGCGGAAACCGCCACTGTCCCAAGTGCCAGGCTGCAAAACAAGCCTTCTGGATTGATGATCTTCTTCAAAATACACTTCCGGTAAAGCATTACCATATAGTCTTTACAGTTCCTCATAATCTCAATGCAGTATGTCTGCATAACCGCAGATTGTACTTTGAACTGCTGTTTTCCTCTGTCAGTGCGACGCTGCATTCTTTTGGATACACTCACTACGGCTCTGAAACCGGCGCCGTGGCAATGCTTCATACCTGGGGGCAGAATCTTACATTGCATCCACATATCCATTGTATTGTTCCTGCCGTTGGCTACACTCTTGATGGTAAGTGGAAAGAAATCGGTCATTCGGGTAAATATCTCTACCCGGTTCATCAGCTGAGCGAAGCCTTCAAGGGCAGGTTCCTTGACAGCCTTAAACGAGCTCTTCGAAAACTGAACGAGTTGTCGCTGTTTAACCATCAGATACAGGCTTCTTACAAAACGCAGTGGGTGGTAAACTGTGAACCATCGCTTGCAGGATCTGAACATGTGGTTAAATATCTTGGACAATACACCCACCGTGTAGCTATAAACAATCAGCGTATTTTAAATATTGCTGAAGGAAAAGTGACCTTCATTGCCAAAGATTATCGTGACAGGGCCAAAAGAAAACCGGTTACCCTTGATGGTATCGAGTTCCTGCGCAGGTTTACCATGCATATCCTGCCAAAGCGTTTTGTTAAGATCAGGCATTATGGAATATATAATCACACTGTAAAGCGTCATCTCAGGCTGAAATTTGCCGAGCCTGTAAAACCGACCATTGATGTAATAATCAAAAATAAGCAACCGGCAGAGACCCGGTTAGAAAGGTTTACAAGGCTCACCGGAATAAACCCATGCATCTGTCCTGTGTGCAAATCAGGAATAATGGTAAGGGTAAGGGAACTGCCACGAATAAGGTCACCTTCATGGCTCGATTCTGTACAATCTTCGTCATAATCCTGAATAGTTTTTTTAAATTGCATTCTGTGCAAACGGGAGAGTTATGTCTGAGAGCCTCAGTGAAGAGTGTAAATGGCCTTCTGCCCGGTCAATTTATCATACGAGGAGGGATTTTCAGACGAAAAATAGTCATAAACTTCAGAGATTTTATCCCGGCATTCTCAAATAAATCCATTAAAACCTTCAATAAATGCATAGGTCCAGGCCCGGACGATGTAGTTCAACACGTAATAATCGCTGGGTCTTGCAGACCGCTCATATTCCTATTTATTATATTCCTATTTATTACCGGCAGTTTTATTTAATTAAGACAAGAAGTAAAAGTGTAATCATTAAAATAGTTATACTAAAAGCTTTAATGATCTTGAGTTTGCTATAATTAAACTTCTGATATCTAGTCCTTTCAATAATACTAATTATTGTATTTCCCATGTCTAATCCGGGTATTGGGAGAAGGTTAATTAACCCCACTAATATGAGGTTGATTGAAAACAAAGCGATAAGTCCTTTTACGCTATTTACACCGGAAATACTTATAAAGCCTCCAATATTTTTATACTCAGTCCTCTGGGGGAAGAACATTCTATATGTCATTTTAACATAGAGTCCATATTTTGCGAAAGCATCAGATATAGTCTGGGGTGACTCAGAGTAACTAAGCTTGTCTTCAGTCGTGTTACCACTTAACTGATTTTCTATAGGTGCAAAATGGGCGTCAATGCTGTGCATTAGTTTAAGCTTACCCTCATCTGATATGGTAATTACCGTATCAGTTTCATCTCTTCTAATGTCAACTTTAGCCGTTCCTCCACAAAGTAAGATGTTACTTAATATATCATCAAATCTTTCGACTCTTGTATCATTTATCATTATTATCCTATCTCCATCTTTAAAACCTAATTCTTCAACTGTTGGACTACAATTAATACCATAAATGGCATTCTCATTCAATAGATACTTTTCTGGAGTCGAAAGAGTAATAATGAAAATAAGTATTAGTGCTGTAAGAAAGCATGTGACAAAACCACTCATATTAAGTATTATATATTTAATACTGAATTGATTGGTCGTGCTTCCTATTTGTCTTTTGTAAATCCAGATAGGAACAAAATGTCCAAGTAGGTAGACTAGTATTGCTAAAATTATCATTTATGTAAAATTATTGTGGTGCTTCCAAAATTGCCGGTAACGGCCCGGCGGTTTAATGAGTTGCCGTCTGCGTCGCGGTGACTTGTTTTTTTGCCAGTCCCGGTAGGTGGACGATAAGTTTTTTGTCAAGATAATTTGTCTAAACGGTACCAAGTCCGGGTGACGTGTGTGAGTTTTGGGTCACGATAAAATAGTCTAGATGACGAGCAAAAAAAAAGGCACCAGCGCGTCGGCTTGCAACCCTATTGACTTTGTCTCGGCAGCAGGAACAGTCCGGGTACAACAAAATTTGATAAGTTGAAATGAGTTTAATCGCTTAGACTTTGGGGGCTAATTACGAAGTAGTCCGGGTTGCAAAAGGCAATTAATTAAACCGACCGAGTTAGCCGTTCGTCCTAATTTTCTTCTTTTAAATTGAGATGTCCCAAATCTGTTGGAATAGATAAAAGCATTTGTTCCTTTATTGGATCTGGCATCCTATTTCCGAATATTATCTCTTTAAATGCATTTGGAGGAACATGAATCAACCTTTGTTCCGACGTGGCCCCATTGGGATAAAATTTATGAGTTCTATATTCTTGTTCGTATTCCCACTGACGGAGCTTTGAAAATACTTGAAGAATATGTTGTTGTTCATAGGAATGTATTGGAGCTGGATTGATAGTAGGCAATGTATCATAATAGTTAACTTCACCACCTCCTCCAAGATGTTCGAAAAGTAACCTTGTATTAAAGCCGATGCAAAAGCCTTGATGGTTATCAGAATATGATTTCCACATATCGTCATTTGAGGAATTAGCAGTTAAGCTTAGTATACCAAAGTGGAAATGGAAATCTTGAAAGTAATCCTCTTGCATCTTTACTAGATATTCGGGATCCCTTAAAGGACTCTTCTTTGCCCAATCTCTTGCAAAAATTCTATGTCTTTCTCTATTCCAATTCTTATGATCTTTCTTTGAACGATACAAATAGATATTGAAAATATCCTTATCTGTAAGTAAATCATACCGAACAGGATTTTTACAATCATAGGGATCAAAAAAATCGCTAGGAGAGGCCATATATAGAACTTTTTCAGTAATTATTCGTAAATGGAATGGATTAGTCCATGTTCTATATTTATAAATTACATCTGGGAAATCTAATTCATCAAAACTTGTTTCGTTTATAGTTACTGGATTCATATTATAAGTGATAGAAATTTAATGAGTTACTTTGTGGTGCAGGTCGGATAGGTCAGGCGGGTTACCCCGCCTTTCCCTCCTAAGAACCCTACGTGCGACTTTCACCGCATACGGCTCAAGCACTCTAAAGGCTTCAAGTGAATGTTACCCGGTGGTGCGTTGAACCACCTTTGCATTACCGAACAGAGATGATCCAGTCTTTCCTGCACAAGAAAAGAATCAAGAGCACATCCGAAAGGATACATTTGCTTCCTTGAATAAAGGATCTTACCAAAGCTTTCATGCAACAGAGCACCAGATAAAAGTCAGCCTGCTTTCGCAGTAGAGCAAATTTGGAACTCCTGTCTACCTCATTACAAGATAGCCTTCGCTTACTTTATCCTCCTTTACCTGCTCAGTATTGTGCTGTCGTCACCGAGAGCCTACCTGCTGTTGCATCAGGAACTAATCAGGCTTACCACGTTCCGCTCTAATAACAGGATGGGTTAGGTGCTGCCTCTACGCCGAAGGGTCTGCGTCCATGTATGAATAGCCAGAGATTCATATCTTGCCCTTATACCTTTTGGTCAAAGCGTGTCAACAACTTTCGCTTTTGCTTCTGACGGCGCTTACGTCAATTCACATGTGTTCACCATACCATCCAAGCCGACACCCTCCGGTCGTTGCTACCGGAATCATTCTCCTCTCGGAAAATGTTTTGGGTAATCTTGTCCCGACAGCTTCACACAAGGAAATCACTCTCCATGCATGTGTCGGTAGGCTACTTCTGATGGAACAGAAGGTTAACTCGTGTTGTAGAATGTTGTCATAATACATTGGTTAACAGTTATATAGAGCGACTTCGTGTCGCACCCGGCCTGACTGCTAACGGCCCGGCAATATGGGGAGGTTGTGTTACCCGACGCAGCATCCGGTCACGATCCTGATACTTTAGCCAGAAAGCTGTCACGGTGCAAGGAGGGTATGGCGTGGTTTTTGCAAATCCAGGTACAAGTTTAATCGAAGCCGGTAAACTGTCACGTTACAGAATGTTTGTTAGGGGCACTGGCGCAGTGTCGCGGTACAAGTTTGATCGGAGCCCGAAATCTGTCACGGTGCAGAATTTATATTGCGGTCAGGTGCGGGCGTCCGGGTGCATGTTTCAGTAGAATTTGTCATGGGAACAGTATGCCGCAAAAACCATGACAAACAACTTACCAATATTGTCCGTGTTAGCGGTTCGGCATTTTGTTTATTCTATATTTTTTAACACTAGTGTCCGACTAAAATAAAAAAGAAGGGGTACTCCCCCAAGGTTTCCCCCAAAGTTGTAATTTGGTTTTTGGCAAAATCAAGTACAACATGGGTAAAATTACAGAAATAAAATTAGTCGGACAGCCGATTTTCAAACAGATAATGAATTTGGTGGATAAAGTTGACATACAAGGACTAATAAGGAAGCATGAGAGTGATTATTATTACAAGTCATTCAAGACTCGCACACACCTTTTTACGATGCTGTTCGGGATATTAAGCCGGTGCGATTCGATGACTGAAGTCTGCGAAGGACTGCGAGCCATGGGCGGCAAGCTTAATCACCTTGGAATGGACCAGGCACCGGCAAAGAGCACAGCATGCGATGGATTACGCAATCGCGGCCATGAGTTCTTTGAGGATTTGTATTTTAAACTTGTAAAACATTATCAGAGTTTTTTGTCGGACAGCCGAACTTATGGATTAACCTTCAAAGAAGTACTTTTAATAGATTCTACAACCATAAGGCTCTTCAGTGATATACTTAAAGGAGTCGGGCGGAACCCTATTGGTGATGGCAAGAAAAAAGGCGGTCTGAAGGTACATATGCTCATTGATGCAGTTCAATCGGTTGGACGGTTTATAAAGATCACCCCGGCTAAGGTTCATGATCAGTACTTTCTAAAGAGTCTGGAATTAATCTCGTACAGTATGATTGTATTTGACCGGGCGTATAACTATTATCAACAGTTTGCACTGTGGACTGAAAAGCAGGTGTATTTTGTTACCCGTATGAAGAAGAATGCAGTTTTTACGGTTATAGAAGTCAAAAGGACTCATTATCGAAAAAGAGGACAGGCAAAAGTTCTTAGCGATGAGATTATTGAGCTTGAATATAATCCGGAGGATGAACAGGGAAAGAAAAATATGAAAGAAACCAGAAAGCTCCGCTTAAGAAGAGTCAGGTATCAGGACGATCAGAACCGGTATTATGAATTTTTGACCAATAATTTTGATATTGAGGCAGAAGAAGTAGCTTTTCTTTATAAAAAAAGATGGGGCATTGAATTGCTGTTCAAAAAAATGAAGCAGAACTTTCAGTTACATTACTTTTACGGAGAGAATGTAAATGCCATCTATACCCAGGTCTGGTGCACACTGATAGCCCAGTTACTACTGACAGTAACACAAAAAATAGCACAGGCAAAAAAAGCATTTTCGGTCGTTGCGTCATTAGTCCGTATACACTTAATAAGCATGCTTGATGTAAATGAACTGCTGCGGAGTACAAAAAGAAGTTTTAAGAAGAAATCAATCCCCCCAGGGTTGCAGTTATCTTTTAAAATGTAGTAGGGGGTAATTTATGAAAGTTTAAATTTGATTATTGATAATCAGTAATATACAGTGATAGATTGTGAATCTAAATTATTAATCGGACAATAGTGATTTTTTAACAATAATCATCAATTGTATCGCCTCCAGTCCAGTCAAGTCCTTGCGCAAGCATAAATTGTTTTTCTACACCGCCTTTTTCGAAAAAAGTACCAAGACTATTATGAATGAAAACATCATTTTGATAGGTTATCTCTGCCAAAGAATAAGGTTTTATTGGATTTTCGTCACCACTTTTGCACATAATCCACAATATGTTTTCGTCATTGGAAATTGCAAAACATTCAATTACCGTACTCGTATATTGGTTTCGAGAAAATACATTCCCTACTTTTAGGTTTTCATAATAGTCAGATATTGGCTTATGAATGTTTTCCTTTGGACAGCAAGGAAATTCACTCGGTGTTTTCCAATTTCGGAATTTTTGAACAGCATTTGGAGTTAGGGAATTTATAAACTCTAATTCATCTTTGACATAGTTGGCAAATTGATTTGGCAGACTTCTATTATAAATCCATTCACCTAATGAACCTCCTTGTAATGGTTTATCGCTTTCTGCCCAAGCCAACAGTCTTGCTTTGCTTGCTTGTGCTTCTAAAACATTAACCGTACACATCCATTCATAGTTTGGGTCTTGAAATTTGTTGCGGAATTTTGAAGGGTGAGAAAGAAATTCCTCAACGCTACAGCCACAAGCTATTTCAATTCGCTTTACTGTAATTGGATTTAGTAAGACATTTTCTAATTTCGTTACCCATCGAAGATTATCAGGTCTATTATTCTGTTTGTTTGTATCAATATGGTCAACAACGTGTTCTTTCGTTGGTGGTTCTCCGTGAAATGCAGTAGCAACTATTCTGTGAATACGAACGGCAGCAATTTCTAAATAACCTGTCTTGATGTTTGGTTTGCCAAAAGTCCATTTATTGTCTGTCGGTCGAGTTCGTTTATTGGTAGGAGCATGTCGTAATATAGAACCATTATCCCGAACAGAGTAATGCTCATTTTTATAATGGCATTCTTGAATACCATCATAAATTTCAAGTAGATTTTCCATTGTGATTAATTCTGATTGGGTACAAAATCAATATGGTATCCTAAAACAAATGCTAACTTTGAAAGGATATCAATTCCAACGGAATATTTCCCTTGTTCAATTCGACTTAGATTAGCAGCATCAATATTTGCTAATTTTGCTAAATCTTTTGCTTCTATTCCTTTTTCTTCTCTTATTTGGCGAATTTTTTTCCCTATTCGAGTTCTTTCTCCTTGTCTGTCACCGGAACTCATACCCATAAATGACACACCATTCAGCAATAAATCACGCCAAATATTGTTGGTCATTACTTCCTTGTCGTCAGAGAAATTTTTGTCAAATACATACTCGACCAAGTGTAGTTGATAATGACGAGTTTCTACATTGGTGTAAATCCCAATTTGAGCTAATATGGAAAAAACTTCTCCATCTGGTGCGGTAACCTCGACCATTTTGTCATCAATTATTCTAGCTTTTGATTTAAATTCAAAGGCCAAAAATTCTTTCTCAGTCGCGAAAAATTCTTTGTGTTCTTTTTTCATAATATTTTTTACCGCATTTAAAGTGTTGTCGCCACTTTTAAGTTATGAACCAAAGATATAAAAAATAATCCTAATTGGCATATTTGCCAATTAGGAAATTTACTATATCCTAATTACCAATCGCTCTGCTTCTTTTCCCCATTGTACTTGCCACGCTCTACCGTCAATTTGGTCAAGAAGGATGAAATTATATATGTTAGTTGTTGGATAAAGAAAAAATCTACCATTTCTTTCTTCGTCTTTATTTACCAGAGAAATGTCCGATAGTGTAGTCTCAAATCTATAATCGCTTCCTTTTGTATTCCACTGAACTTGCCAAATTTTTCCATTTCTTGTGTCCAATTTGATAAATGTGTACATGTTTTGTGTAGCAAAAAGTCTATAAACGACTGCACTATCTGTCGAAATATTTTGAACAGGGACGACAGATGTACTTTGGGAAAAAACCGAAATTGTCGTCAAAACAAAGATTGATACAAAAAATAGTTTTCTCATAATAATTCAAATATTAAGGTTGTCTTTTTGGTTTGGTCGTCTTATGCTGACCGCTAACGGCCCGGCAATATGGGGAGGTTGTGTTACCCGACGCGAGCACCGGTCACGATCCTGATACTTTAGCCAGAAAGCTGTCACGGTGCAAGGAGGGTATGGCGCACTTTTTGCCGTCTGGGTACAAGTTTTATTTAGCATTACGCGTGTCGCGGTACAAAGTTGATAAGTGAAACGGATCTGTCAAGATGTAACAAATGTTACAAATGGGCACTGGCGCAGTGTCGCGGTACAAGTTTGATCGGAGCCAGAAATCTGTCACGGTGCAGGATTTAAATTGCGGACAGATGCGCGTGTCCGGGTGCAAGAACCATTACAAATTTGTCTTGGGACCTGGAGTAAAAGCAAAAAGTGTGACGAACAACTTACCCATATTGTCCGTGTTACCAGTAGTGCTTTTGTTTATCAGCATGTATTTAAATCAACGTTGTATTTCTTTCTTCTAATTCTTTGATATAGCATTCCAAATTACCTTCTATTTTCTCAAAAATCATAGGTAAATAAACTGAAATAGATTGCATTGTTAGGTCAGTTGTCAGCGGGAAACCATGATAATTATTCAAATGTGTTTTTATTGAATCAATTTCGTCTTGTCCCAAATTTTCAAATGGATCGTTGAAAACATAGTCGTGATATGAAGAAAGATGAATAAATGCACAACCAAATTTATAAACAGATCCTGTCCACCCGTTAAGAGTATCGGCTAATTCAACCATTTGTTTGTCTGTAATATTAATATTACTATGAAGTTTCCATCTTTTGCCAGTCAGAGTAAGGTTTATTAAATGATTTCTTTCTTCAATAGATTGACTTAATAAAAAGATTACTCGAACCATTGAGTCAAGTTCTTGTCTTAAAACCGACATAACTTGTCCTGTCAGACCAGTTCTTGAAAGTAATCTAATAGCTTGCTTATTTTCTTTCGAACGTTGTCGAACTATTTTGCAAAATTGTTCAGTATTATCCATCTTTATACCGCTTTATACCGATTATTAAATTCTGTTGTAAGTGCCTCATTCAAGGTATAAAATATTTTAGGAGGATATTGCTTCATTTCGCAGTTCAGAAAGAACTTTTCTTCATCACCATTTATCCCATTACACTCAGGTAGATACTGTTGCTTTTCATAGTCGATTGTATAAAACATTACCAACTTATCTTTTGAATGACACTCAATTACAATTTTTTTTGAATCATTGCTGCTGTATATTCTAAAAATAAAAGGTCCATGAACTCTTGTATAAGAATCATCTATAATTTCCTTTTCGAATATTTCAAATAGCTTGTCTTTCTGTGCTTTATTCATGTCGTATTTTTGTTAAATATTTATTCCAAGTGTCTGGTATACAATGTTTGCACCGCATTACTGGTAACGGCCCGGCGGTTGAGGGAGTAAACGTTGGTGGCGCCGGCCGCCGATCTGGATCATGGTACTTTAGGCAGAAAATTATCCCGGCGGACAAGCCACCATGGCGCAATTTTTGCAAATCCCGGCGAACGGAAATTTGTCTCGGAATTAAGGATCTGTCCAGAGCCGAAATCACGGTGTTTGTAAACGGGCGAAAAGTATTCTTTCACGGAAAAGCAGTTAAAGGGAGACGCAAAAATTGTGACAAGTTTATTACCCCAACCGTCCGTGTTAGGCCTAGTGTTTTTTTAATCAATTATTACTGATCTATTAGTTGGATATTTTACAGAATATTTCAATTCAACTGATTTTTTCTCGGTTGGTTTTAATGATAGATCCCAAGTTAATTTTCCTGTAGATCCCTCTCGTTTTGCTCCTGAATATTCAATTAAATCTACTTTAATTTCATCTGTTTTAGAAACGGGATATTGATCTTCTATAGAAATCTTTACAGGAATGGGCTTATTATTTTTTACTGTAATTGTCCAAGCTTTTTGCTCTTTCTTTGTTGATCCTGTGATACTTTTACTTGCAAAATCTTTTTGTATCTCTCTATTTATTACCAAGTCTTTATCACGACCGACTGAGACAGAAAGTGTGTCTCCAGCGGTTTCAAGATCAATATAAGATTCCCCTTGATAAATGCCTTTAAAGAATATATAGGTTGTGCCACTTAGAAGATTGTAGTTAATCCAGTCAGGAATTTTTGCAATTAGGAAAGCATTATTCGATAATTTTGGGACGGCATAATATTCATAATTGGCATTGATCTCATAATCAACCATATTAACATCATATGATTGATTATCTGAAGGTATTGTATAAGGTATATCAATTTGAAATTCAGTTGTGAGTTGTCTCTTTTCAATTGCCATTGGGACTTGTTCTCTCTTTTTTGAGATTGTAACTCCGGCCGCTCTACCGGCTAATGCATCTGAGTAATCGTTACTTACTCCATAACCAACAACAACTACTTCTTCAAGTGCGACTTGATCCTGATTCATCGATATATTAATAGTTCCAGAATTTATGGTTACTTCTTGCGATTTATAACCAATAAAAGAGAAGCTAAGTATATTGTAACCTTGCGGAATCTCAATGGAATAGTTACCATTAACATCGGCTACAACACCCGTTGTCGTTCCTTTAACAACAACATTTGTTCCTATTAGAGGCTCTCCTGTTTCAGCATCAGTGATTCTTCCCTTTACAACTCCTTTGAATGGTGCACTTTCGGATATTAAGTTGGGAGATGAAATTTTGTAATAATTATCAAATGTTAGGTAATAAGCAATTAATTCTGGTTTAGCGTTGCTTAATGCTGGATTTCCGGTCGATAAGGTAAGTTTTACATTCTCCCAGTTTTCGTCAGTATTCTGAGTTACTTTTGCTTTGTAAATAAAATCAAGCGGTTGATCGGTTTCAGTAATTCTAATGTCATAAGCAGGAATCCAACTGGCGTCAGGAATAAAATAGTCGAGTTTAAGTAGAGATTTAGTTTCCGTTCCCGAAGTCACAACAACCTTTACAATGCTCGTTGGCAAATCAATTTTCGAATTCAGTTCTAAAAGTTGTTTTGAGACAGTATATAACTCATATTTAAGATTATATATATCCTTATCGAGCTCGTGATTAGTAGCCTCAATCTCTGTCAATCTTGTACGAAAAAATACAGCTGCTTTTTGTAAATCATCAATATTAACGCCATTGTCACCAGCTATTGATGCATTTGCCAATATCATCGTCTTTTCTTGTGAATAGACTGTCTTCAAGTTATTTAGAACTTTGATACTATCATTTAAAGCACGTTGTTTTTTATGCAGATCGATCAGTTCATTATAGATAATTGATTTATTAAGATAGTCTATATTATGTGTTACAGAAACAATCAATACGTTATTAGTCGCACTTATTTGGATACTCGATGGAGTAATTTTTGCTGGAAGTCCTTGAAATATCAGAGTGCTTCTTCCTTTTGGAATTGACATGTTTCCTTCCCTTGTAATTAGAGCACCCTGTTGGTAGATTGTCACACTTTTAATCTCTGTTGGAACTTCTTTTGTTGTTTCTGCATAAATCGAGGCCGAAATCAGAATCGTGAGGATCGACAGAATTATCTTTTTCATAGTTAGAGTTTATATTAAAGATGCAATAGTTTCTATTATTCCATAATAAAATTGGAATATTTTTATTTTGTGAACGCCGCATCGGATAGGTCGGGCGGGTTGCCCCGCCTTTCCCTCCTAAGAACCGTACATGCGACTTTCACCGCATACGGCTCAAGCACTCTAAAGGTAACCAAAGTTACCCGGCAATATAACATCAGGCTGCTTTACTCATGGCAAATCTACGACGGTAGTACTTGTCCCATTTTGCACAGTATGGGTTAGCTTTACCATTGATGAGGACATGTCGTTTGATGATTGTATCAGAGGCATATTTTAAAAAGATCACTGACCGATTATCAAAAGTACCAAAGAAGGTCCATTTGCGGGTGCCAACCTTTTTAAAGTATTTGTTAGCAATCCAGCAGAGACCCTTATTGGAATGTCTACGTTTAGCCCATTTCCAGAGGTAGAACCATATGAACCTATCGAGGGCGACAAAGTATTTTGAGGCAACGATGTGTTTATGATAGTTCGCCCAACCGGTAATCACAGAGTTTAGTCTGCGAATGAGTTCGACAGTAGGAGCACCTCTCCGTTCAATAATAATGTTTTTGATCTTTGACAGAACAGCTTTGAAATTATCCTTTGAAGGTCTGATCAGCAATTTTCCATTAGGGAACTTTCTGATATTCTGACCAAGGAAGTCGAACCCGGAATACACGTCTGTGATTTTGGTTTTCATCTCTGATAATGTCAGACCTCTTTCAGCCAGGAAGTTAACGATGATGGGTTTAACAACATTAGTTAAAACCTCTTTGGTTGCTCCTGTCACAATGAAGTCATCGGCATATCTCACGAAATGGATTTTATGGTTGTTCCTTCGGCAGCCATCGTGTTTTCTTATGCGAGTGTTAACACTCTTATATATGGCTTCTTCCAGACCATCCAGCACCATGTTCGCAAGAGTAGGAGAGATGATACCACCCTGTGGGGTTCCTGCCTTTGTAGGAAATAGTTTGTTCTTGTCAATATATCCAGCTTTGAGCCACTTTGTGACCACCTTTTTGTCTATAAGGATTTTATCAATGATCCAGTCATGACTGATATTATCAAAACATCCTTTGATGTCACCTTCCAGTATCCATGTTGCGCTATCTTTTCTTGAGAGATGTATATAGCATCTCTCGATAGCGTCATGGCAGCTTCTCTTACGGCGAAAACCGTATGAGCATTGATCTGCCGATGTTTCCGATACCGGGTCAAGAGCAGACAGGAAAAGAGCTTGCATAGCCCTGTCATTCATTGTAGGTATTCCGAGTGGTCTTTCTTTACCATTCTTTTTCTTGATATAGACCCTTCTCAGAGGTTTAACAACATATCCTTTACTGCTCAGTGAGAGCGCAGCCCTAAGCTTGTCTTTTGAGGATTTCCATAACACCCCGTCAACGCCGGGAGTGCACTTTCCTTTGTTTTCCGTTACTCTTTTCACCGCGAGTAATTTCGCAGCGAAAGAGTGCGTAAGTAACCATTGCAAGGCGCGAGCCTTGTTACGGTAACCTTCGCTGATTGCCTTTGCAATACGTTTCTGCAATGACCTTACTTTCTTATAAACCTTGTCCCAGGGGATAAAGTTCCACGCTGTGGCGAAAGTCTTAAGAGCACATCGTTTTGGGCGATTCATTTGCTTCCTTAAGTTAAAGTCTTACTACAGATTTCTTGCAACAGAGCACCAGATAAAATTCAGCCCTGCTTTCACAATGGGGGCAAATCTTGAACCCCTATCTACCAAATTACATGATAGCCTTCGCTTTCTTTATCCTCCTTTACCTGCATGGTATTGTGTCCCCGTCACCAGAGACCTACCATGTGCATGGAACCATACAGGCTTATCACGTTCCGCTAATATAACAGGATGGGTTAGGTGCTGTCTGTACGCCGAAGGGACTAAATCCATGTAGGGGATTGCAAAAGACCCTCTATCTTGCCCTTGTACCTTATGGTCAAAGCGTATCAACAACTTTCGCTTTTGCGCATGACGACGCTTACAACAATTCACATATGTTCACCATACCACCCAAGCCGGCACCCTCCGAATGTTGTTATCGGGTGGGTAACTTTGTCCTGACAGCTCCGCACCCGGGGATCACTCCCCACGCACGTGTCAGTAGGCTCATCTGATGGAACAGAAGGCTAACTCGTGTTGTCAAAAATAGTCATGCAACGCATTGGTTAACAGTTATATAGAGCGACTTCGTGTCGCACATTGCATTGTTGCCAACGGCCCGGCGGTTTGATTAGGTGCCGTCTGCGTCGCGGTGCCGCGTTTTTTGCCAGTCCCGGTAAACGGACGCGAAGCCAAGGGTCACGGTGAACTGTTAAACGGTACCAAGTCCCGATAGATAGCAGTGAAGTTACGTGTCACGATGAAGTAGTCTCGGTGCCGAGCAAAAAACAAGGCACCAGCGCGTCGGCCCGCAGCCCACGTAGACTTTGTCCCGGGAGACGAAACAGTCGAGGTGCAGTGAAGCTAATAAACGGGGCAAAATTTTCTCTCATAGACTTTGAGGGCCAACTGAGAAGCTGTCCGGGCTGCGGAAGGCACTTAATTAAACCGTCCGAGTTGGAGGTAGTGGTTATTTATTAATGATCTCTTGTGGTGTCTTCTTCTTTAATCCGACTACTTTAAAGTCCTTGTCAAACGTCACCAATGTCATAGAAAATTTTTCTGCTACTGTAAATTGATAAGAATCATCAAAATCAAGATTATATTTTTTAATGTTTTTAGTAACATCAATCAAATCGAGTGGTTCCAGAGAAATTTGTTCAATTTGTCCGTTAATAAAAAGATCATATAAAAACAGACTTAATGCATCTAATTTCTTGAGTCTGCTTAATATTACACCAATTGAATGAATGGCAAAATTCGAAACAAAAAGCTGGGTAGGTGGTACTAATGTTAGAAATTCCGATACAACTTCTGATTTTTCTTGATTTAAGAGAAGCTCGAGCCAAATATTGGTATCAACTAAGTATTTTATTTTTGTCGCCAATCAAGAGCTTTTTTCTGTAATTCAATAGAAGACATCTCGATATCCTTTAATGCTCCAGCCCAATCCTGTTTTAATCTTTTAGGCTTATTTGTCACTCTTTTGTTGATTAAAAAATCCAAATAACGATCTAATTCACTGATTAATCCAGGTGACAATTTGCTGATTTTGATTTCTATTTGTTTGATCGCTCTCATGGTGCAAAGATATGAAATTTGGATATATTCCTGATACACGTTCGGAAGATTAACCATTACCTCCAACGGCCCGGCGGTTTAATTAGTTGCCGTCTGCGTCGCGGTGACGTGTTTTTTGCCAGTCCCGGTAGACGGCTGTAAGTTTCGTGTCACGATAAATTTGTCGAGATGGCACCAGTCCTGGTATATGGCTGTGAAGTTTTGTGTCACGATGAAACTGTCTAGGTGGCGAGCAAAAAACACGGCGCCAGCGCATCGGCCGGCAGCCCGACGTAGACTTTGTCCCGGGAGACGAAACTGTCGCGCTGCAGTGAAGCTAGTAGACGGCTCAAATTTTTCTCTCATAGACTTTAACGGCTGACTCTGAAGCTGTCCGGGCTGCCGAAGGCAATTAATTAAACCGTCCGAGTTAGTGGCTGGCTTTTATTTTCCCCTCCTCATCGATAGTGAAGATTATTAATTTCTTCAAAGGTTTTCCTGTGCTATAATCAATATTAGTCACAAACAACTTATTTTCTTTTATCTCTGTAAGGGTCTGGCTCCACCTATCAAAAATCTCATCATAAGCAATCTGTTTAAAGTCAATAAGATTATAAACTAAGTCATAATTAGCTAAAACGGTTGTTAATATCTCCTCAACAGGTGAAAATGTAATTACAATGCTTCTGTATTTTGTTGAAAGGTTAAGTCTATAATCTACAAATGCTTTGATCCTGTCTGGACTGTTGGGAGAACAAATCTGATCTAGCTTAAGAAGAAGCATTTGGTCTTTTGTTAGTCCGACAGTATTCTGAAAATTGTCAAAATTTGTCGAGTCAGTCAGAGGAATATCTTTAAAAGAGTATTTTTCTAAAAAGGTAGAAACATAGGTACTGATTTTTTTTGTGTTTTCTGTATTTATAGGAGTCAGATTCTTTTTTCCCCTGCTGTCACACGAAATAATGCAGATTGAGAATCCAATTACAATCAGTAGTAGGTAGTTTAATTTAATTCTTTTCATGGTACTAATATTGTGGTGTTACTGAAGCCTGCTGGCCACTAACGGCCCGGCGGTTTAATGAGTTGCCGTCCGTGTCAGGGTTGGCATGGGTTTTTGCAAATCCCGATAGATGGATGAAGGTTTCGTGTCAAGATAAAATTGTCCAGATGGCATGGTCTCGATAAGTGGGCAGGATTTTCGTGTCACGATAAAATAGTCTAGGTGGCACTGCAAAAACCATGACAACTCGTGCGTCGGCTTGCAACCCTATTGACTCTGTCTTGGCAGCAGGATCTGTCCGGATGCAACAAAATTTTATAAGTTGAAGTGAATTTGCTCGCATAGACTTTAGGGGCTGGTCGAGAAGTAGTCCGGGTTGCAAAAGGCAATTAATTAAACCGTCCGAGTTATAGCTAGTGTTTTTTAAATTGTCATGATGTAACCACTTCTTTGGTCAGGGTAGATGGGACTTTCTCTTTGCAAGCTCTTTTAAAAGCTTAGGTGTCGCGTCGGCTTGTGTGGCTTTTAAATGTGCTTGCAAAACAAATCATGTCAGTTAATTCACTGATTTCTTAAAGCTTCAATTGGATCAATAAGTGAAGCTTTATAGGAGTGGATAAAAACAGTTAAAAGTACAACTGTGGCAGCAATTGAAAAGGAGATCACAAATGTCCATAGATTAATACTTGTTTTAAATGCAAAATCATTCAACCACTTTGTCATAAAATGAATTGTTACTGGAACAGAGAGCAAAGCAGCTAATATCACAAGAATAAAGTTGTTTAACATGAAGGAATAAACAATTGAATTTATAGAACTTCCATAGACTTTTTTTATTCCTATCTCCTTTGTTCTAGACCTTGCTACAAATAGAGTTAGACCAAATAATCCAAACGAAGCTATAAGCAGTGTAAATAATGTAAATATTAAAACAATCGTACTTAAATCTTTTTCTGTGGAATAAATATCCTTAATTGAATTTTCTATTGTTGTGAAGCGGAAAGGTTTGTCAGGAGCTTCCTTCTTCCATTCTGCTTCAGCCATTAGAAGTATATTACTCAAAGTCCCTGGTTTATAATGTATAACTACGTGCTGGATGTCTTTGTCAGTAATAGATATTATTAAAGGAGGGATTGAAGAATGAATTGAGTGAAGGTTAAAATCTTTTACAACACCAATGATAGTTTGACCTCCAATAATTTTACCAATTGGATCCGTTATACCCAACTCTTTGACTGCCTTTTCATTCAGAATGATAGCCTGAGTAAGGTCGCTTCCAAATTCATGTGAAAATTCCCGTCCCTTAATTACTAGAATACCCGTCGTTTTTAGGAAATTATAATCAATGTACATTCTTTCTATCTGTACTCTAGCATTTTTGTCTTGAAAATGTGGGATTACATCAATTGAATAAATCTTCGCAGGGAGGGTACCCAATGTCCCTGCCGCATCTATTACATTAGGATTTGATTTGATGCTGTTTATATAAGTTGAATACCCTTTGAAATCTCTTCCCAACTCAATCATAAGAACATCCTTGTTATAATAACCCAGATCTTTATTAAGTGCGTACATATATTGGGAATGAAGAATAAGGACACATGATACAAGTGAGCAGAAAATAACAAGTTGTACAATAATAAGAAAAGAACGGAAGATCTGTTTCTTTTTCCCTGAAGAATAGCCGGTTTTTAGAATATCAATGACCTTAAGCTTTGATAGATATGCTGATGTATATAATCCTGAGATGATACCAATAATAATTATAAGAGCTAGGTAGGCAATTATATAAACTAAAATATTTGAACTTATAATATTAAAATCTGCATCAAATAGTCTCCCGGCATATGGAAGAGCAACTTTCATTAAAATAAGAGCAGCAGGAAATACCAATAATGCCAGCAATACCGACTCACTAAGCAACTGATTTTTTATGCTTCTGTTAATTGCACCAAATGTTTTTCTTATGCCTATCTCCATACTCCTTCTAGTCGATATCGCAGTTGAGAGAATGATATAATTTAAGGCTGCAACAAGTAAAATCAGAAATGCTATACCAGAAAAAAGTCTGACATTATTTCTATTTCCTGTGATTCCGGCAAATATTACGTCATCAGAGCCAAGATAAACATCTCCCAAATTTTGAAGAGAATATTTATAGGCAGGTTTCTCTCCCAGATATTTAACTTCCAGTACTCTTAATTGATCTTCAATTGATTTGAGATTATAGTCTTTTGTGAGAAGTACCCATGTATTCCAACTTGGGCTTTTCCAGTCCGGTTCATTAGTAAGACCAAATGATTTATTGAGATTCTCAAATGTCCATCTACTGTTTACAAAACATTGGGCTCTTAATGTTGAGTTTTTAGGAATATTTTTAAAAACACCTGTGACTTTAAATACCTGTTGGACATTATTTAAAAGTCCAACGATCTCCTTTCCAACAGGATCCTGACCTGAAAATAACTTTTGAGACAAATCCTTTGATAAAACTATGGAATTCTGATTATCAATAAGATTCTTAGTGCTGGATCCACTTATTAACGGCAAGGTGAAAATGTCAAATATATCTGAATCTGTAGCAATAGCATCATTAACTGGAATAAACTCATCCTTTAGTTTCAAACTAAATCCGCGAACGCTATTTACGCTAACTGCTTTGTCAACCTGTGGAAACTGTTCTTTTAAAGTAGTTGCCAGTACATATGGAGTTATAGCAAAAGTCTTATTGTAGTCGATGAAATAATTAAGAACAGTGAAAACCTTACCTCTGTTTTTATGGCAATGATTGTAACTGAGTTCATTAATTACATAAAGAAGCATGACAAATGATGCACTAAGTGCAATTGTAAGTCCAATTATATTTATAGTGGCAAATACTCTGTTATTCCGTAAAAATCGCAAAGCTGACTTAAGGTAGTTTTTTAACATTAGATAATTTATTTGTTTGGAGTTTAATGCCAATAGGATTGAAATTTCTTTCGTTGTAACTAATCAGTGCCTATATTTTGGAGTGCCATAAGTTAATAATAGAAAGAATCAGTTCCTTTTATAGTCAGCGATGACACTTAAAGCTCCAACCACGTTTTGATTATTTTTTATGGCGGTATCGATTATGGATCTCAGGATGGCGAAGTTTTCAGCAGCACTTAATATTTTGAACTGTCCGGATATTTTTTGTTTGACCTTTAGATTTCGGATGGCTCTTTCCGAAGCATTATTATCAGGGGGTACATCCGGATGATAGAGAAAGGTAAAGATATGATCACGATATTTGATGATTCGCTTTTGAAAAGAGATCATCTCTTTGTGTTTTGGGTCAAGAGGTTCCTGCAAAAGACCCTCCAACTCATTTTCCAGGTCAGCTCGGGGTTGATTTGGATAGTAATAAAGTTCAGGAGCAAGTTGTTTTTTAAGAGTATATGCTTTTTTAAGCAGTATCCGGAATCTAACCGGCCAGTCCACTTTGTAACGTTCCTCAAGATATTTGGTCTCCCGTTCCAGATGAGCCGTGCAAAGCTGATGACTGCCTACCGGGGTTTGAAAATGAGCCTTCCAGCAATCATGAACAAGGACAGCATCTTTGGAGATTCCGCTCATATTTTCATTGATTGTGGTTGTGCCCCGGTTGCCAGAAGCAGCAATATAAGTAGCCCGATCGTTTTGCCATGTCCAAAACCAATGTTTCTTCCCATTGATTTTAACGCCCGTTTCGTCAGTACCTATAACTCCACTGTTCAATACGTTCTTGCGTATCATCTCATAGGCATCAACACCTTTGGATGCAAGCCGTTTCAGCAAGCAATGAAGGCCCCCTTCACTTATCTGAACAGCAAAGATGTCACTGAGCATTTCCTGAAGCCTCTTGAAGGGAAGGTATTGCCTGACGCTAAGATAACCTATGAGAGATTCAATACTCTTTCCATATTTGACAGGACTATCAACATGGGCAGGAAAATCACTTTCGACAACCTTTCCACAAGTGCAGGTACACCTGTAAACACGGTGTTCAGTAACTATCTGTTTAATCACGGGGATATCAATCACTTGTCTCTTTCCAATAAACTCAAAAGCCTGACTGCTCACGTCCTTCCCGCACTCAGGACAAAAACATGCACGATGTTCAACAATCTCATCCGGGGTATCTGTCATCTTAAGAGTGTTGCCATCATGTCCTGGTTGACCTCCTGCTTTACGACCACCTTTCTCCCTGAGACTGCTGGTACGCGAAGGCCTATTCTCATCTTTCGAAGGAGGCACAGAGCTATTGTTACTGTCTTTCCTGGTTTTGTATCGTGCCAATTCCCGTTCAAGAGCTTCTATTCGTGCAATCAACAATGGAATTTTGGCAAGTTCCTGCGCCTGCATCAAAATGATGCGCTGGAGATCGTCTATTATGTTATCAGATTTTTCCATAGTTTTCACTACGAAACTAATCCTGAAATCCAATATATCAAAGAACGTAACCGCCTATTTATCAAATATTAAAATAATAATTGTTCATATGTACTCATTTTTACAAAATATCTCATACCTGCACCTAAATATGTTCACTTCAAAGAATAAATTGTTAATAACCACTAATTTTACACAAACTGATTAGTTACAAATAATGTTACATTTTGGATTATCTGAAAATTTTTTAGGCCAGTTTTAAGTCGGTAACGTGAGGCACATTAGCTATAACGGCCCGGCGGTTTAATTAGTTGCCGTCTGCGTCGCGGTGACTTGTTTTTTTCCAGTCCAGGTAGACGGCAGTGAGCCAAGGGTCACGGTGAAGCTGTTAAACGGTACCAAGTCCAGATAGACGGCAGTGAAGTTTCGTGTCACGATGAAACTGTCGAGATGAAGAGCAAAAAACACGGCGCCAGCGCGGTGGCCGGCAGCCCGACGTAGACTTTGTCCCGAGAGATGAAACTGTCGCGGTGCACAGAAGTTAATAAACGACAGAAAATTTTCTCTCATAGACTTTAAGGGCTGACTCAGAAGCTGTCCGGGCTGCCGAAGGCAATTAATTAAACCGTCCGAGTTATAGCTAGTGTTTATTAAATTGTCATGATGTAACCAGTCTTTTAGTCTTGGTGTAGGAACCTTCTCTTTGCAAGCTCTTTTAAAAGCTTAGGTGTCGCGTTGGCAATTGCGGCTTTTAAATGTGCTTGCAAAACAGTTGACTATAGTTTAATCTGAAATCAAACGTTTTATATTTTTCTCTAGGTCTTCAGAGTATCCGTAGTATATATTTTTAATGAATCCTTTCCTATCGATTAAAATATATCTAGGTACTGAGGTTACTTTAAAAATTGAAATCAGCTCTTTATTCCCCAGTACTTGTTTTAATGTTATACCTTCTTTTGATAGATACTTTTTTGCCCTGTCTAAATCATCTTTTATTATTCCAATTGTTATCAGACCTTCAGAATTATATTTATTTGAAATAGCTTGGACTTTCGGCAATGATTGCATACATGACCCACACCATAGTTCCCAGAAATCTAATAATACGACTTTTGATTCTAAACTTCTGATGTTTATGATGTTGTTGTCGAAAGTTGTAAGTATAATTTCTGGTACTTTTTTTCCAATTAGGACATCTGCAGACTTATCCTCGGAGACAACTTCTTGAGTATAATCTGTACTAAAACTCATGTCTGAAAGTTCATTGGATTTAACCTGATCGTTAAATAAAACATTGGAGATTATAATTGTAGATGATTGTTTAGCATTTAAATCAGAGTTAATGACAGTATTGTTAACTTTAGATAGTATTAATGTTAATTTATTAATAGTCAAGATATTAGTAATAGTATATCCATCATTTTTCTTAATTGTTTTTACAATAAAGTTTTCCTCATCTTTATTTTGAAACGAAATATCGATAGATGCTGTATCGAATTTAATTAAATCTACTACAACCATTTGTCCTCCAGGTGATCCAAGAGAGTTTCTTCCCCCATTTGTTTCAATACGATACTTCTTGGTTTCAGGAAAAACTTGATGATGAATGTATTCTCTATAGAAACTCTCCCTTGGCATGTCATTTCTTTTACCATAGAAAGAAAATCCGAAAACAGTATCCTGGTCATTTCTTTCAAGAGTAGCTTTTCCTGAATTATTCCATATGGATCCATCTACAAATGTGTCTATACGCTGAACATTGTAAGAAATTAATTTTATTCGACTTTGCTTATTAAGAAATTCACTATAGAGCTGTTCAACAGGCATATTTAAACTGTCTTGCTTACTGAAAACTACATTTTGAGATGCCTGAGATTTTTGCGTCCCATTTTTACACGAAAACAATGGTAACGCTAATAAAACAAATAAAAAGATTTTAGAAGTCTTCATGATATTCTTAATTAAGTGGATAAATTTAATCAGTTGAATGAGCGGTGGCATTTGGCTCTTTTGCTTTTGCATGCGCGTTGGGCTTTGTGTCGCGCAAAAGCAAATGTGCCAAAAGCGCGTTAGATGAGATTTTAGGTTTACCTATTAATTCGTTATCGTGCAGAACATTAGCTATAACGGCCCGGCGATTTAATTAGTTGGCGTCCGCGTCGGGGTGACACATTTTTTGCCAGTCCCGGTAAAGGGTTGAGAGTTTCGTGTCAAGATGAAATTGTCAAGATGCACCAGTCCCGGTAGATAATTGGGAAGTTTTGTGTCACGATGAAACTGTCTAGGTAACGAGCAAAAAATGTGGCACCAGCGCGGTGGCCGGCAGCCCGACGTAGACTTTGTCCCGGTAGACGAAACAGTCGCGGTGTAGTGAAGCTGATAAACGGCGCAAATTTATCTCTCATAGACTTTAAGGGGTTCCGATAAAGCAGTCCGGGCTGCCGAAGCCAATTAATTAAATCGTCCGTGTTACAAGTAGTAGTAATTAAAAGTCAGGGTTAACTACTAAGTCCCGTAAGATTAATAACTGAAGTCCGAGTTTATTGAGCTGGTCTCGCTCCGATATTTTAGAAAGAAGGATTCGTCATATTTTGAGTCTTTTTGTCCTTCGCTCACTCCGCTGTAGATCGGCGCGATCTCTTTTAAAATCGTCAAGATGTATCTGCGCACAGAGCTTCATGAACTGAATTTCTTTGCTTCTTTCGATCATAATTAATCGATGTGACCTGGCCAGTCCAGGGAAATTGGAAGGTAATTCGATATTTTCGGATTTCGAGGCTATGCTTTTGATATGTTGTCTATCGTTCATGAGATCTGAGGTTTGTTCTTTAGGGGCGTGTTCGACTATTACTTGTAACGGCCCGGCGATTTAATTAGTTGGCGTCTGCGTCGCGGTGGCGTGGTTTTTGCAAAGTCCAGTAGACGGCAGAGAAATTACGCGTCATGATGAAATTGTCCCGGGTGCAAAAACCATGACACCACGTGCGGTGGCCGGCAGCCCACGTAGACTTTGTCCCGGGAGACGAAACTGTCGTGGTGCAGTGAAGCTACTAAACGACTGTGAGTTCTCTCTCATAGACTTTAAGGGCTGACTCTGAAGCAGTCCGGGCTGCCGAAGCCAATTAATTAAATCGTCCGTGTTATAAAAAGTGCGCAATTAGAAGGTATGTCGATAATCAAAAGTCCTGGTAGACGAGAATAATTTGTCAAGTGTTTCTGAATTTTATAAATGTGGCAACTTTATAAAGGCTACAGAAACTGTCCAGTTGCGAAAATTTATATAAAGTGCCGTTATAAAAAGTGCGTCCTTGCAAATGGCTTAATCGTCCAGTAGAAATTGTCTCATCAAAGATCATTTGCAAGGCATCAGGGTCGGCATAAAAAATTGGCCTGCCTTTTTGAGTGTCGCGGTACAGAGTTTAATAGCGTAGATAATTAGTCCAGTTAACTGAATTCATATAAATGGCAGTGGCGCGAGTGCCAATTTTTTATACGCGCGTCGGCAAAGGAAATTCGGCTGGGCATTTGCGTGTCGTGATATAAGCTGATAGAAATTGAAAAACTGTCATGTTGTTGTGCATTTTATTACTTGCAGTGTGGGAAGCCGAATGTAGATATGAGCCAGCCGCATTTTTTATAATGGCCCGGCGGTTTAATTAGTTGCCGTCCGTGGTCGCGGTGACGTGTTTTTTGCCAGTCCCGGTAGACGGACGAATAGTTTTTTGTCACGATGAGATTGCTAAATGGTAACAAGTCCGGGAAACGGCTGTGAATTTTGGGTCACGATAAAATAGTCTAGGTGGCGAGCAAAAAACAAGGCACCAGTGCGTCGGCCCGCAGCCCACATAGACTTTGTCCCGGGAGACGAAACAGTCGTGGTACACAGAATTTAATAAACGGTTAAATTTTTCTCTCATAGACTTTGAGGGCTGATCGGGATGCTGTCCGGGCTGCGGAAGGCAATTAATTAAACCGTCCGAGTTATGCGTAGTTTTATTTTTGGTAGGTTATCTGACATTAGCTGTTTTGTCGAGGGATACTGAATTTTTTGTTAATAGCTGAAGTTTTCTTAAGGAATCTTTTGTTACTGATTTGATTCTTTTCAAAATCAAAGGTATAAAGTCTATTTCCCTTTATTCGAAACTTTAAGTCTGTTATGAAACCAGAGACGAAAAAGTTATATGCTTCTTTAGCCATTTGTTTTTCTGATTCGGTCTGAGGTTGACGATAGGAATTAATTATAATAAAATTACCATCTATTTTGTAAGTTCCAGACCAAGAGGTCCAACCACCAACATCATAAAAAATCCCATATTCAAAGGTGGAATCATTTTTTAATTCAATTTGTTCGCAAGCAAAATATCCTTCTGGACATTTACTATATAGTCCGGTTATATCTTTGACTTTTTGTCCAGACAAAAATGAGCTTAGTCCAAGCAAGAATAGAATAGTAGTTAAATGTCTCATGTCTTAAGTATGTAGTTAATCCCTCATGGCCAATGTATTACGCATAACGGCCCGGCGGTTTAATTAGTTGCCGTCCGCGTCGCGGTGCCGTGTTTTTTGCCAGTCCCGGTAGATGGACGAATAGTTTTTTGTCACGATGAAATTGCTAAACGGTACCAAGTCCGGGTAATGGGTGTGAGTTTTGGGTCACGATAAAATAGTCTAGGTGGCGAGCAAAAAACAAGGCACCAGAGCGTCGGCCCGCAGCCCTATTGACTTTGTCTCGGCAGTAGGATTTGTCCAGGTGCCACAAATTTTTATAAGTTGGGATGAGTTTTCTTGCATAGACTTTGGGGGCTAATTACGAAGTAGTCCGGGCTGCGGAAGGCAATTAATTAAACCGTCCGAGTTAGTGGCTGGTATTTATTCTTTTAATCTTGGGTAGTTTTTAATATCTTTTGATGAACCATTTTCATAGAAGGATTTCCATTCACCAACAGGTCTATCTCCGTCACGCTCTCCAGTAGAAAATATTTTCCCTGAAGGATAATAGTACGTCCAAATTCCAGAAGGTTTTCCTTTTTGCATACGTCCTTGGCAAACTATTTTCCCCGAATCAGAATAGCTTATATAGTTCCCATTTAATGTGTCATTTAGATAGGTGGCTTCGCTTTCAATGAAACCATTTTCCCAATAAGTAATCCAGTAACCTTGCCGAAGTTTATTTATTACTGCTCCTTTTGCTTTGATTCTTAAGCTATCATATTTATCAACTTTCAGTTCTGGCAGAATTTGATTCGTATCAGATTGCCACATCCTTTTACAAGCAAACAATGAAGTTACAATCAATATTAAGAGTAGATGCTTCATGACATTTGAGATTTTTTTCTGAAAGATCACTGTAATAATAAGGTTTCCAGTCGTTTATACTTGCCACTAACGGCCCGGCGGTTTAATTAGTTGCCGTCTGCGTCGCGGTGCATTGTTTTTTGCCAGTCCCGGTAGCCAGACGAAAGTTTCTTGTCACGATAAATTGTCTTGACGGTACCAAGTCCGGGTGACGGATGTAAGTTTTGGGTCACGATAAAATAGTCTAGATGGCGAGCAAAAAACAAGGCACCAGTGCGTTGGCCCGCAGCCCTATTGACTTTGTCTCGGGAGCAGGATCAGTCAAGGTGCAACAAAATTTGATAAGTTGAAATGATTTTACTCTCATACACTTTTGGGGCTGATTAAGAAGCTGTCCGGGCTGCGGAAGGCAATTAATTAAACCGTCCGAGTTAGTGGCTGGCTTTTTATTCTTTATTTTATCAGAAAGTGTCCAGTAGAGTCTAGGGAAATTATTTTTTTAATTATCTCTGATTTAAGTGGTTTGTCATCTGAGTCAAGATATGTAGATGAATCGGTAAAATGAACTAATCCATTTTCGGAAATTACAACACTCTCTCTTGAGTCAAGTCCCATCATAACAGCAGGACGAGAATCGAATAAAGCTATTGAGTCAAGTTTTACTCCTTTATTGTCAAATGTCATAATCACTGGTGTTCCAACATCTGTTGGCAGATATATTAAAACTGAGCAAAAGTTTTCATGTTCAAATAACCTTCCATAAACTGAAGCATATCCTTTGAATCCAAATCTAGATATTAATGTCTCATCAGTCGTTGGATTTATCTCAGGTACAAATGCATTTTCACTTGTTGTTTGAATTTTAAGAGGCAGTGGAATTATTGGCAATTTTTGGTAAACCTCTTTAAATTCTAAATTGACTTTTGAATCTGCTTTATTCTCTTGTGGGTTATTAGAACAACCTAACGATAGAAGGCAGAATGCGATAAAAACTTTCTCAATTGAATGCATTTGAATGATGGGTTTTGTTTTACGAAATTAATTAATTAAACTCTATCTCGTCGGGGCCAATTGCTGGCCACTAACGGCCCGGCGATTTAATTAGTGTCTGTCCATAATGTCCCCGCTTTTATTATTAACCTGTATGTTTTTTGATGCGCAGGGGGATTTAACGCAAAAAATCATCTCTCAGTAAAATGAGGACAAAATCCGGTTAATATCTCCGCCAAATTTGTTAATATCCGCCGGATTTTGATTTTTTTTACATATCTTTTTTGTTCCGTTTATAGGTTTATTACTTAAAACACCTGTTTTTGCTGGTCGTTCCGACAATCAGCAGACCTTTGTAACGGGTTTGATCCGGGCAAGAATTAATCCGGTCATCACCCTGAAGTTATATGCCAAAATACTCCAAAAAACCTTTGCCTGAAAATGAATCCATCCTTTCCAATTACAGGTAAAGATGTTGAACCCCCGTTTTATATTTGAGATAATAGCCTCCATTGTGCTACGCCATTTTTTTAGCCGAGTTTCCATGTTCGAACTACTGGCAATATTCTGCATGCTGCCAACAACCTTATTAAACACAATATTTGCAATGCCTGCTTCCTGTGCATGCCCCAGATTGGCTAAACTGGCATATCCCCCATCAGTAGCGCTGTCGCGCGGGATGATGTCGTAATTTTGAATAACATTGTCAATGGTTGGTTTAAACAAGGATTTATCCGAGGGATTACCCCTTAAAACCTGGCAATCCAGAACAAGATTGCTCTTCCCTGCTGCAAGGTTTATTTTGTGGCCAAAAAGTACTTCTCGTTGACCTTTCACAATGATATCAGTGTGCTGTTCATAAATCGAAAATATTTTATCCTCATTGACAACTTTTTCACCGGCAATTTCTTTGCGCCAGGTCACATCATATACTTGTTCCATCAGTTCAAACAATTTATCCAGTTCATGCTGAATAACCATGGCGATAATACTCGTGGACTTTTTTTTTATCGCATTTGAGGTTTGATTGATCACTTTTGTAAAAAGAATCAGTTGTTTATGAAAAAGGGGGATCCGTTTAGCTTCTCCTCGTGTAATGTTGATTTCATAGAAGGTCTTCTTTGCTGATTTTGTATAATCAATAAAATCAAGAGTATCAATCTCTTCCTTCAATTGGGCCAATAACCGGGTACTCGTTTTTACACAATCCCATACCAGGGAATTATTGGTAGGGTAATGAATATTGGTTTTTACTACGGTAGAATCCTGCGAAACACTTTTCACGTCTTCCAATCCTTCACTTATGGCAATTTTATTAATCTCCACCAGTACACGGTGCAGAGATTCAGGTTTAATACGAGAGATGTATTTTTGAAACATCTGAAAACTGTATGGATCACGACCTTCCAGTTTTATAAAAGTCCCACAGATCCTGGAATCGTTTTGTGAATATTCCAATTCCCGGTAATCCATTCCACGCATTTCCTTGAAAATGGCTGCTCGTACAATTTGTTCAACACTGGGGGTATCTTGCCGCCCAAAAGTTGAAGCTCTTTCAATACCGATAATGTCTGATTTCAACATCAAAATAATATCAGGCCTCGATTCCAAAATAGTGTCAATTACACAAAACTCCGGATTTGCTGACCAATCAGGCTTTTCAAATTTCAAAAGTAACTCATTAAAGATTTTCATGGATTCATTATCTTTGATTCCAAGATACTTGGAACTTTCTTGATATTTTCTCGCAAACCTCAGTATTTATTAACACTTGAAGTTAAAAGACAGACACTAATTAGTTGGCGTCCGCGTCGCGGTGACACATTTTTTGCCAGTCCCGTTAGACCGCAGAAAGTTTCGTGTCACGATGAAATTGTCGAGACGGCACCAGTCCCGGTAAATGGCTGAAAAGTTTCGTGTCGCGATGAAACTGTCTAGATGACGAGCAAAAAATGTGGCACCCGCGCGGTGGCCGGCAGCCCGACGTAGACTTTGTCCCGGGAGACGAAACAGTCACGGTGCAGTGATGCTGATAAACGTGGCAAATTTTTCTCTCATAGACTTTAAGGAGCTGGCGATGAAGCAGTCCGGGCTGCCGAAGACAATTAATTAAATCGTCCGTGTTGGGTGTAGTTTAAATTATTCAATCATTTTCTCAATTATTTTTTTGTCTTTTAGAGAATTGAACCATAGCAGATTCGAAATATATTTTCTACTAATTGAGAATTCATATTCTTTGTGATTATGTAATTGTTCAACTCTAATATTTATAAAAGCTAGTCCTTCATTTTCATGATCTTTCCTCGTAGAAAAAACAAAGAAATATCTATACGGAGCTACGCCTGTGTTCTCAAATGGTCTAAACTGAAGTATGTTTTTTAATCTACCATAATCTGAAGTCTCAATTTGGAATCTAATTCTTAGAGGTTCGTTGTTAATTGTATGTCCAATTAACGAGGAAAAAGTATTATCCTCAGACTTAGTATCAAGAAGTTCGATCATTTGATCATGCGAATCTCTCATGGCTATCAATTTTAAGGGCACTAGTATCTATCTATCTGGATGGCTGAAAATTACACCCAACGTTACATGTATGAAAAGTTGCCGTTTGCGGATCGATTCCCTATCAAGATACAATGAACTTGATGCGGGAAAAACCCTTTAAATAACAGATGAATAGGCAATTTTTTATACATGATGTTATGTGCTGTTTTTATTTCCATTTGTCCCGTAAATTTCGCCATTCTTTCCAAAAAGTCAAGTATCCTTTTTTGTCAAAGTCATCTGTTGGGATGGTCTTTTCTTTACTGTTCTTAAAAAACAGTTCTACTTGGTCAGCAAAATCAAGAACTATATTTTTATATACATTTTTGTCAATAGTTACTTCGTTACCATTATCTAAAACGTGTCTTATGTTATTGGTATTTGTATGTATGATTTCCCAATCAATCCCAGTATCACACCCCTGAATTATTACACTTTCTTCTTTGTCATCTGCAATAAAAAAATGCCCACAACAAGGTAAAAGTTGATTTGAATATTCATCTTTTTTATAGTCTTTATCTATTGTTGTAATCGGAAAATAACAATGTACAAATCTTCGTAATTACGGATGTACAGTTTTTGGAAACAATGATGTACAGTTTTCTTTCTTCCGGGGCATGCCCCGGAAGAAAGAAAAGTCAACTTTGCCGGGTTACCTAAAACCGGCTATTATGAACAAGTATTTAAACAAGTTGATTATGTACCATCAAATTCACAAAATGGACCGAGACGGGTTCTCTCTTTCAAAAATCAGTCGTGAGCTTGTTATGGACCGACGTACCATCAAGTTTTATTTATCAATGAACGAAAGCCAGTATGAGCAGTTCCTTTCTGGTCAGTCTGAGAAAAAAAAAGAACTGTGGCCTTATGAAGAGTTTGTAAAATGCAAACTTGAGACATACCAGGAGACGTCAGCTGCACAGATGCATGATTGGCTGAAGGAACACTATCCTAAGTTCCCCGGGGTGACATCAAAGACCGTTTATAACTTTGTAATGTGGGTCCGTCAAAAATACCATCTCCCCAAAATAAGTCCTATGAGGGATTATCAGGCAGTTGAAGAACTTCCTTACGGGCTTCAGGCACAAGTTGATTTTGGACAGTATAACATGCGTAATGGATTAGGCAAAAGAATAAGAGTTTGGTTCTTTACCATGGTACTGTCACGTTCAAGATACAAGTATATTTTCTTCTCAGATATACCATTCACCAGTTATACAGCTATTGAAGCTCATGAGAAAGCTTTTGCATTTTATGACGGTATCACTATTGAAATTGTTTACGACCAGGACAGGGTCTTTTTGGCAGATGAAAATAAAGGTGATTTGTTGTTGACAGATGTCTTTAAAAACTATTGCAGGGACCGTGCATTCCGGTTACATTTTTGTCGTAAAGCTGACCCTGAAAGCAAAGGCAAAGTAGAAAACGTGGTCAAATATGTAAAACAAAATTTTTTATACAACAGGCCTTTTACAGATATTGATATCCTCAACAGTGAAGCTTTGGCATGGCTTGGCCGAACAGCTAATGCCGGGCTTCATTCCGGCACACAGAAAGTCCCATATAACGAATGGTGTATTGAGAGAGGATCTCTGACACCATTTATCTCTATTCCAATGCAAGCCCCTTCTGCTTTATATACAGTTAGAAAAGATAATACAATATCATGGAAAGGTAACTTTTACACGCTCCCTTCAGGAACTTACAAAGGAAGAGGAACACAGGTTAGGGTATCAAAAGATAATACTGCCATTGTAATATCAGATCAGTCAAACAATCATATATGCACCCAGATAATTTCTACGGGAAAAGGTAACCTGGTACGCAATACCGATCACAAGAGAGAAAAGTCAACTGGAATTACACAAATGATTACCGATATCTCTTGTATGTTCACTAATCAAGAGCTTGCAATGAGTTATCTGGAAGGCATCCACAGAGAAAAGTCACGTTACGTGAGGGACCAGCTTCTTCTTATTAAACAAACTATTGAGATCACTGATAAACAAATTATTGACCTTGCTTTGCAATATTGCCTCCAGATGAAAGTGTTCAGTGCAAACGATTTTAAATCAGTTGCAGCCGGGCTTTCACAGAAAAAATCATGGGAAGAATCCAACGTGCCAATAACTCCTGTCAATCCATTAAATGGGCAGAGTTCATCTCTGGCACAGAGTCAGCCAATGAAAAGCTCCATTGTCGATTATGAGTTATTAATGCAAAGTAAAAACTAATCATGGAAAAGAAACAAATCATAAATACATATTGCCGCCAGTTCAAAATGAGTGGTATGATGGCAAGTCTTGATCAGGCTCTTAGAGAAGCTGAAACAGGATCTTTAAGCTATCTGGATTATACTATCAGGCTCCTGCAATCCGAAGCAGTGCACCGTGAACAAAAAGACGCTGAAAGACGCCTTAAAACAGCACGTTTACCACGAACAAACGATTTAAACATGTATGACTATGCTTTTGATAATGGATTGACTAAATCACGTATGACACAACTTCGGGAACTTGATTGGCTGGACCAGATTTTTAATATTATCCTCATGGGTCCTTCAGGAACAGGAAAGTCATATATTGCTGCCGGACTTTGTGCCGATGCTGTGACAAAAGGGTACAATGCTTACTTCCGAACTATGGAAGACATCATAGGAATGCTTAAAATGAAAGACTTTACCCAATCTGCAAAAGCTGATTATAAACGTCTTATGAAAGCAAGTCTTATTGTTATTGATGATATTATGTTGTTCCCTGTTGAAAAACCACAGGCAGTCGCTTTGTTTAATTTTATAAACCAACTCTATGAAAAAACAGCTTTTATTATTACTACTAACAAATCCCCTTCTGAATGGGCGAAAATGCTGGATGATGAAGTCCTGGCTACTGCTTTACTCGACAGACTTTTATTCCGATGTGAAGTAATTAATCTCTCCGGGAAAAGCTTCCGGATCAAAAACAGAAAAACAATCTTTAATGAGAAAATTTAATCTATTTTTGACTAATTGAAAAATGTACATCATTGTTGCCATTTTCTGTACATCCTAATTTACCGAAAACTGTACATTGTCAATTTCTGGTTACAATTGTCCGAAGAAGTGACAAAGCAGTTGAACTTAAAGTCCAATCACCAGTTTCTTTGTCAGAAATAATTTGGTCTCCAATTTTTAAATAAAGATGTCCATGAGCACAAAGGTCAGATGGGTCGTCATCATTCTTTATCCAATGTAGATCTAATATTTTTATTTCAAAATTTTGGTCAGTCATTGTTGTAGTATCTCCTTAAAATAGCACATAACGGCCCGGCAATATGGGGAGGTTGTGTTACCCGACGCAAGCACCGATCACGTCCTATGAACTTTAGCCAGAAAACTGTCACGGTGCAAGAAGGGTATGGCGCACTTTTTGCCGTCCAGGTACAAAGCTTGTTGAGCATTACGAGTGTCGCGGTACAAGTTTTATCGGAGCAGCGAACTTATCACCGATTACAAATTTGGTTGGGAGCACTTGCGCAGTGTCGCGGTACAAAGCCAGCTCGAAGCCAGAAAATTGTCAGGATATATTGGAGCTTTATTGCGTGCAGCTGCGCGTGTCCGGGTGCAATAACCATTACAAAGCTATCTTGGGAGCAGGAGCAAAAGCAAAAAGTGTGACAAGCTTATTAACCCTACCGTCCGTGTTATAAACCGTGTTTTTATTTAAGTTCAAATCGGGCTACAATATTGTATTCCAGTTTAATTTTTTCAAATTCGATATCAGGTTCTTGAGCCTTTGATCCATAAATATTTGAGCTTGAATATCCTCGTATTGCAATATTTGAGACGGATCCTGCGATAGCTCTACTAGGATTTTCGATCTCCTGAACATAAATAGCCCTTCCAATATCTTGGTTAATCGCTATAGCAAGTTCCTTTGCTTTTTCTTGTGCAGCTTTGATTGCTGCTATTTTTACTTCTCTACGATAGTCAGTAATCTTGCTATTCTCAACCCTACTGATTGAGGTGTTTGATATTCCAAGTTTTTGGAGTTCGATAAAGACTTTTCCAGCTGTCTTAGCATCATGGACTAGCAATTGATATTCTTTTGTAAGTTGAACATCAGCTTTGATGAACCAGTAATACTGGAAATTGCTTACTAAGTCTTTTAAAGCTAAGTCTTTTGAAAGGTCAAAACCAAGTTCATTAAGCTTATCGTACATTAGTTTCTCAATCTCGGGTAAAGCTTTTCCTTTAAAATCCTTTTCGTTAATTAGGATTCTTATGTAGATATCATCTGGGACGATTTCCATCTCCGCTTTGCCGGTCACTTCAATGTAGTTAAAGTCGATAAAGTTTTTACCTCCTGTTTGAGCGATTAGTACCGAGGAGGAGAGGAGCAGTAGTGTAATGAATAAGTGTCTCATATTTATGGTATTTGTATGTGTGTCGCATGGTTTATAACGGCCCGGTGGTATGGGGAGTTGCCGTCCGTGTCAGGGTTGGCATGCGTTTTTGCAAAGTCCCGCTAAGTAGGCAGAAGTTTCGTGTCACGATAAAATTGTCTTGGTGGCGATGCAAAAACCATGACAACTGCGCGTCGGCCAGCAGCCCTATTGACTTTGTCTTGGTAGCAGGAATTGTCACGATAGAGAAAATTTTATAAGTGAAATAAATCTTAATCGCATAGACTTTTGGAGCTGATTACTAAGCAGTCCGGGCTGCTGAAGGCAATTACCCATACCATCCGTGTTATGGTTAGTTGTTATTTTTTTCTTTAAATGTAATCCTTCTTTGAATAGTTTGTTTTATATCCTCAAATTTATAGTCTGGGTATACATATATTAAAGTTAATCCGTTTTCTCGGCATTTAATTCTTTTTATCTCATCTCTTTTTTTTGTATTTAAAAATCCATTGATGCCTCCGAAATAGTCGATTGGTTCTTCATGTTGTATTCCTTGATATTCAAAGGCTAAATCTAATTCTGGAATGTAAATATCAAGGTGCTGCCTCCCCAACCATTTTGGTTTGCCGTGGTGTCTTACTTCTAACCCAAATGCATTTAAGATTTTATAATAAAGGTCTGTTTCTGAAATCCACCCTTCGCCGATTTTTGGAAGGCCAATGCTTTCACGATAGAAGTCCTCACTCTTGAGTATGAATTTTCGTAATTGACATTTAATAGCATTCTCTACAACATGAGTCATTATACTGTTAAAGTGAATACTATTTTGAAATAGATTAGTCTGAGATAAATCAATTTGATGATGATATTCATATTCAGCCTCAGAAAAGAAAAACTCTTTATAGTACAAAGGGTCAAAGCCTTTTAAGGAATCTGGATTGTTGTCAGGAAATAATTTCTGTTTCTTATAAAAGACGGGGTAATCAAAAAAAACATTTAAAAAATTTGTTTTATAAAGCAGTTCGAACTCATTGAGATACTTAATAATGAATTGTTTAATAGAATCAATATTTTTTTGACCAAATTCTGTTAAAAAACTTTTTCCTGCCATTCTAATAATTATGTCAGGAGTGAAAAGATTGCGTCTTAGAAGATTTTCATACTTTGCAAAAACTGTTAAAACAATTAAGTTACGATGAAGGTAGTACTTAAATCCATTTTCATAGTCCTCGATTGAATCATAGTAAAACATTAAATTATCATAAACATATGATTCAGTAATAGGATAATGTGATGCAAGCTGAATCAAAGAGTTCTCAAATTCTTTATTATTTGATTCACGGAATGACTTAAGCAGATCGAACATTAAAATAAAAGCATACGAATTGTTGCTTTCAAGATCGATAAATTCTTGAACCGAAAATTGCTCTTTGAAATACAGGTAGAATTTCTTTTGGTCATTATTTGCATGGTTTAGTTCATCAAAACTATAAATATATCCTGGATCCCACGGAATGATTGTTCTATCAGGTTTTAAAAGCCCAGTGATTTCTTTTTTTGCGGATTTATACTCTGAATAAAATTTAATTTGCTTAGCAACTTTAATACTATCTAAATGGAATCTTGATTTCATCTGTTTTGAAAGAAACATAAATCCATTGACAACCTCCAGTTTCCCTAGGTCAAGGATTTTAGAATCTTTAAGGTTAATATTACCATTTACAATTTTTAGTTTGGAAAGAGTCTCAATGGAACTGAATCTTAAATTTAAATCCCCATTTATTTTTGTTATTTGTCCTAAGCTTTTGAGTTTTTTACAATTAGACGAAACCTCAAGACTCCCATTTATTTCTTGAGTATTTCCAAAGTTCTGAAAATCAGGATTTGAAATAGATAATGAGCCATTAATTTTACTTACATTTTTTATCGTTGTAATGTTCCCTTTCATTATGGTAAAAAAAACATGCTCTTCATGCTCATGTTTTAAGTGAGCCAAATCATCGGTTGTAAATAAATCAATAAAAAGCATTGTAATCTTCTATAATTAGGATTAAATGTACCTGTATTAATAGTTTATATAACTATCAGAACTACAGATGTACCTATAATGATTGTGGTAATCATATTCATGATAATGGAAGCATTGAGAAACTTATTTATTGAGGTCAATTTATTATACTCGGTTGCCCAATCTGCAAAATGTTTATCCCATTCTGTTCTGTCAAATTGTGATTTTTGGATTTGAACTAAAAGTGCTATCTTTTTTAGAGCTCCAAAGCTAATCATCATTCTTGTTTCCCTTCTGAAAATTAGGTATTTTGTTATTCCTGTGATAAATACATTTGTCATAGAGAGTACTAAAATAGTAACAAATAAAGGTTTGATGAAACTCATACTTGAGCTAGATAAACGATCTGTTAATGAAACCAATAACGCACATAATCCAATTGAAATGCCAAATAGCCAATTACTAAATTCCTTTATTGACTTCTCTGCTTTTTCTGCGATCTGAAATTTTTCAAATAAAGTGTCAAAATCTTCCATAAGGCAATGGTATTTAGAAATTTGTAAAAATAATTTTCCCAATAGATAAGAAGAATTTGTCTCGAATTGCTGATATGCTTTTATGTTAAGGTTAGTTTTTAGGGTAATAGCTTTGAAAAATTCTCCTCAATTTTTATCCAAAATTTTTCATGCATCTCCTTATTCCCTGATTCAAGAGTAAAACGAATAGTGTTTATAAAAAAGTAGTTTTTATCATCAATACAATTTAATCCAAACACTTTGGAATCCTTGGAGAAATTTGCGTTGTCTCTTGGCAAAGAAAAATCATAGTAAAACTTTGATACAAAACCATTATTAAAATCATATGTAAAAATTGGTATTATCTCTCTAAATATCTTCAATTCAACATCATGTGTATAGCAAAACTCGATATAACTCTTAGGATTATTTTCGGGTTTTTTAAAAGAGCTTTTTTTAGAGTAAAGAGATTGAATATTAGAATTTCTATTTATTATTGACAAAATGTTATCTAATCCATTTCCAAGAGTCCATTCTTCTATATGATTATACTTTAATACATTATTATCAAAATCTTGCATATACTCTTTCTTTTTTTCTTCGGTTAAATAGATATCTGTCATGTGTTCTAAATTTATTGATAACAAGGAAATTATTTCGAAAGTCTACAGAACTATCTCAGATAGAATGAATTAACCATAACGGCCCGGCGGTTTAATTAGGTGCCGTCCGTGTCGGGGTGCCGAGTTTTTTGCCAGTCCCGGTAAGTGGCCGCGAAGCCAAGGGTCACGGTGAAGCTGCGAAACGGTACTAAGTCCCGATAAACGGCAGTGAAGTTACGTGTCACGGCGAAATAGGCTAGATGACGAGCAAAAAACAAGGCACCAGCGCGTCGGCCGGCAGCCCGACGTAGTCTTTGTCTCGGTGGCAGGATTAGTCATGGTGCAGAAAACTTAATAGAACACCGCGAATTTTCTCTCATAGACTTTATGGGCTGACGCTGAAGCAGTCCGGGCTGCCGAAGGCAATTAATTAAACCGTCCGAGTTATAGCTAGTGTTTTTTAAATTGTCATGATGTAACCAATTTTTTGGTCTGGGTTGACGAAATTCTATCTTTGCATGCTCTTTTAAAAGCTTTGGTGTCGTGATGGCACGTGTGGCTTTTAAATGTGCATGCAAATTTTTAATAATCAGGTGTTAAAAAATTTCGTTCTCTCTCATTTTCAGCCCATATATAATAATTAGATATCTTGCTTTTTAAGTAGTTTTGAATTGGAATAATTGCGAGCTTATCTGTTGATTTGTTTACCAACTCGAGTATTTTTTCCCACTTTCTAGCATACAATTCTCCAAAATTTGCATGCCCCACTTGAGCTCCAACGGGACCAGCCCAATCAATCTCTTTAAAATTATTAAGATCCGGGTTTATTGAAAGGTAAAAAAGAAACAGTTCATCATATTTATCGTTTAGACAAGTTCTTATTGCCATAAAGATCATATCTATTCTAGCTACGTTCTTACTGTTATTGCCAATATACTTATTCAAGAATGAAATTGTATTGCTTTTTTGCTGCTCATTTAAATGTTTGAAAAAGTTACATATTATGTGATCACCAGTCCTAAGATATATTTTCTTATCAGACAATATATTACATGCACTTTCAATTAACTCATAATGTGATTCAGAATCCCAGATGAATGAAATATCTGGATCAGATTCTCTGCTACTTAAATCGTACCCAGAGTAGAAATTTTCAATATAGTCGAGTAGGAATTGTGGGTATGCATTAAAGATATTACAAAAGCCATACCCTCGGTGATCAAAAATGAGAGATTGATTAAATCGAAGTTGTTGAAAATATGTCAATGTAATTAAATTATAATCAGATTCGAAGTATTCTAAGTGTGTTGAAAACACAGATTCAGAGAATATGATAGTATCATTGCCATTTTTATTTTTTTCAGATATTATTTCAAGTATTTGTTTTATTAATTTGTGATCCGCTTTTCTGAATCTTGCATAATTTTCTATATTCAAATATGCGTATTTTTCAATACGCTGAACTAGTGAAATAAGTTTTCTGGCATAGTTTTTATCAATATATTTATCAGGCAGGTAACAGAAGAAGTTTAAGAGCCAGAAATTTTTATTTTTATTCTCCCATGTTGACAAAACATGCCATAAATTCACGCTCCACTTTTTTGATTGTTTTTCAATTGCTAAAAGAGTTTTTGGGAGAAGAGGAAAGTCTCTTGTCTCTTTTGTTAAAATACTTTGAAGTAATTTAAAACCAAGATCATGATTAAGTATAAAATTTGCCTCTATTATAATGTCAATGGATTGACTTATAGATGAATAATCATTTTTTCTAACAGATAGGTAATTCTCAATTGCAGTAAATAATTTATCGAATTCTTGCACCGTGCTAAAGATAAAACCGTTTTTTATCTCTTCAGTTTTCAAGTAATCGTACTCTTGGTAATTGTCAAAATCATAATCTTCTTTGTCTTTTAATCTATTCCACTCAAGTTTGCGAAAATCAATATATTCTTCTGTTAAAAAGCTGTATTTTAATAATCTATAAGACCGATCTAATATTCGCTCTTCTTTGTCAAACCAGTAATTCAACTCCTGAACATAATATGCATGTTTGAATATATTTGGGTTAAAATTTTCTCTTATAAAGGGTATTAATAGGCTTAAATCAAATTCTATTATTTCAGGAATAAGCTTTTGATGAATAGGCTTAAATTTCAATAACACTTCTAGAATGTTTTCGGGATAAATTGAAAAATTGTCAAAGAGAGCATTCCAAAGTTTATTTCTAATTTCCTTAGTAATATCATAAAAAGGAAGTTGATAATCATACCATTCAATCTTGTTTTTTCTAAAAGCATGAGTAATTTGATAGGTGTGCTGAAGGAAAGTTTCAGCAAGCGCGAAAAAAGATATGATATAGTGAGTGTGTTTTTCAAAAAGGTTTAAAATGAGGAGGTCAATAAAATCTGATTGACGTTTAAAATTATATTTTTCATCTGTTTGGTCAAAAAGCAAATGTTCTCTAATTCTTCGTATAAGTTCGGGAAGATGTGCAGGTTTTTTTCTAATATATTCAAAGCCTAAAGTAATTGCCTGAAGAAACCATTCAGTAGGATGATCAAAGTATTTAGAAATAAAATCAATAGTTTCATCCTTACTAAAAACAAAATCGTTCGTTTCGTATTGTGCAATATATATTGGATTTGTAGGTTCTGGCAATAATTTTATTTTAGTATAAAAATAATCTAAGGTTGCCGCTGGTTTATAAAACCAAAATAGATCGAGAAATGCGAGCACTTTGATTTCATCTGAATAAATTGAAGACAAATATTCATCTAGATTTGCGTTAATCTTTCCCTGAACATTATCATATCCAAAAGAATTATTTGCTGGAATTATTGAATCTTTAAATCTTGTCTTCCATTCTTCAAAAAAACAAAATAATAATGTTTTAAAAGATAAAAGTTCATCCTTGATAAAGACCTTATAAAAAAAGTAGGTAGCCATTACTTGTTCGGAAACTTTCACATGGTTATATTTTATCTCAACTAATTCCTTCTTTTCCAAATCGTCGATAGATTCATTAAATGAATAATAATCTATGTCAAATAATTTTAAAAGATTACTCACAAATTCCTTATCTAATCGATTCAATGTAAAGAAAAAAGAAAGTAAACCTAGAACTTTTAAAAGATTCTTATTTTCGAATATATCTGCGTCATTTAGGAAATTATTAAAGTAAGCATCAAACAAATCCGAAACATCTCCCCACAAAAAATCAGTTTGTTTTTCATTGGCAAGTCTAGCACTCATAATTGCTAACCGGATATTCCCATCAGATATTTCCACAATTTTCTTATGATAATTTGGATTAAAAATTCCAAAACTGTCACTTTTAAGAATCTCAACGATTTCCTCGTCCGTAAACTTTTGAATATTAATAATCTGATATTTATATTCCATGATTGAACGAGTTACCTCCGAAATAGCATAGTTTCGAATAGTAAGTATTATTTTAATTTTCCCATTTACAGCTCCTTTAAATACACCCAGTAATTGTGATAAATTAGAAATTTGTCGGTTTGCATCATCAACCAGAAGCAAATAATCCTTATTTTCCATTAATTGAATCTTTAAATCATCAAATAAGTCGACATTTTTGTTTGATATGACAAAAGGTTCAAAACTTGGATTTTTCTCTATAAATCGTAAAGAAGCCTCTATTCCTAATTTAGTTTTACCCACACCAGGAGCACCAGAAAGTAGCAGTAAATCTTCCGATTGTAAATACTCAATAATCTCATTTAGCTCTTTTTCTCTGTGAAAGAAAATATTATCTAAAGGAGTAGATAATTGATTTGCCTTATTGTTATACTCCTGTATGAAGCGATTAATTGGAAGAATCTGTCCCGTCTCAAGAGGAATACTTAAGAAATCTCGAGATAAAATGAAATATTTTGACAATATTTCTAAGGAAAGGGTATCAATTCCAATTAGTTCTAAATCGATTCTTATGTTTCTAGCATATATTTGAATTTCAGATTCTTCTGATGGATTTAATCTAGAATTGAAGAAAATAATAATCCCAAGAACTACATTCTCTTCAGGATTAATTTTTACAGCAGCTACACATTTGTCTATGTCTGAAATTATTTTCTTAACAATTGAATCTGTAATTGTAGTAAATTCAATATATGCAATTTTATTACTAGCCAATCTAATCAAACTATCTGGCGTTCCGGGAATAGTTTTCTGTTTTCCTAGTTGACTCCCAGTCCTGTTATAGCTTCGTAAGTCTTTTCTACTTAATATTAGATATGCATCACAAAGATTTTGAAATCCAGCTGGATCTATTGCAAGAAGTCTCTGTTCTATAAGTTGAAGTCTTCCGGTCATGTTAAAAAATTTAAATGTTAGAAAAGGAGGGTTGGCGATTTGGCTCTTTTGCTTTTGCATGAGCGATGGGTCTTGTGTCGCGCAAAAGCAAATGTGCCAAATGCGCGGTTGCGTTATCTAAATGAGACGTCATGGTAAAGACTAACTCAGTATTATGGTGCACATTAGCTATAACTTACTTATTACGTTATGAAAATTACTGGATGTTTACCAAAATTGATGGATAAAGTTATGTTCAGTAACTTTCCTGACATAAAATTCTTAATAAATTTAATCATCTTATTTCAAATCCATATCGTCAATCGGACTCCTGACTGCTGCCAGATTTCTGCGGCTTACATGTGTATATATCTCAGTTGTGCGGGAACTTTTATGCCCCAATAACGCCTGAATGTACTTAATGTCAACTCCGTTCTCATGAAGATGCGTTGCATAACTATGCCTTAAACTGTGAACCCCGACGTCTTTCCTTATTCCTGCATTTTTTAACGCCTGTTTGAAAATCCGATAAACACTCTCCGACGAATACTTACCTCCCGTCTGTCCTTCAAAAAGCCAGTATACAGGATGATATCCGCTCCTGTACTCTTCTACCTTTTCCCATACCTTCTCAGAAACCGGAACAATCCTGTCTTTCATTCCTTTCCCTTCCCTGATAAATAAAAGCCCCCTGTTCCTGTCTAAATCAGATATCCTGATATTAATTAATTCACCGCGACGCAAACCACACGAATAGATCATCCATAATATCAACCTGTGCTTTATATTCCTGCCGGCATTTAGAATTATTCTAACCTCTTCCTTCGAGAAAACTTTTGGAAGTGAACGACCCCTCCTGGGTCGACTTAATGAAACTGTACCGATTGTATGTGGGCCATTAAGCTTATAATAGTATTAATACTGTACCTCTTTTCATTAAGATGCTTGCGAACAACCTCTAATCCCTCCCTGACTTTATCAGAAAGATCCCGGTCTCTTATTATTGTACTTTTTTCATGCCGTTGCTCCCTTAGCGGTAAAGATAATTTTGCCCTCTTTACTTCCACCTCAATTCCTTTCGAGGCAAAAAAGTCTGATAGAGAATCAACTTTCATCTTTGTCCATCCCATGTGCCATTCCAACATGACCGGATCAAACCAGACTCGACCGTAACTTTTTAGTTCCCTGATCCACTCCCTTGAATACCTCCCTTTAAATCTGATAACTAACTGACCGTCTGTTTCATTAATGGAGAACTCCACCGGATCAAATTCACTTCGTCTTACAATACGCTCAGTTCTCATCCCTGTTGACGATGATGATGCCTGAAAATTCTGACCGATGTCTTTCTCTTCATGTTTTTCTTCTTGTCCGTGAAAAGAAGAAGATTGATTAGCATCCTGAAATTGTGCTCTTCTTTCATCCTCATCCTTCAATCCATTTTCCTCTTTTAAATATTCCTGAATCAGAATGGTATCAATCGAAAGAATATTACCAAAGACAGACATCATCTTTAAAAATGTCTCCTTATTATCTGGCAGATGCCAGCACTTCATAGTCATGCTCCACTTTGATCCGGGAATTTCTCTTACCTTACACGCGAGTTCTTCATTATATGAGAACCGTACAGCAATACGGCTCTCACCTCTGTGAATAACCCTTTTAGTAACTACATCTTTCATAAAATGCAACACGAGACAATACAAAGTTATACGATAAATTTATCAAGTCAAAGATTTGTGTCAGTCTAAAACCCTGAAATGTCTTCTGTCTCCAGCTTTTTGCTTGTCACTTGATACGCTTCCGCCCCGTCAGTCACATGGAAATATACCGGTAATATATTGATGTACACGCAGTAAGGTCCGAATGCGGCTAACAGAATGTTCTTTCACTATCAATACCAATTTACAAAATTTCTTAATATTCTAAAGCATACAGCGCCATAGTTTTACTATTTGTATTGACAAACCGTTTAAGCCTCATCCGACAAAAGAAAAGCCGGCTTAGTAATGCCGGCCTTTCCAGGAAATTTATCCTTATAAAATCAGATCCCGCTGAGATCAGATTTTTCAAACAGCATCGATGGTGTCCGGAATGAATCATTCTCCAATGCATCATTGCCAAGTTCTGCCAGACTGAACCAGTACTGATTCATATTACCGGTGATGTTCATCTCGTTAACGGGGTGGACGATCTGTCCTTTCTCAATGTAGAATCCTTCGATCCCATATGAGAAATCACCTGTTGAACCATTGCAGTTACCTCCGTTGAATCCTGTGATATAAACACCTTTGTCGAGATCTGCAATGAGCCCCTTTAGGTCTTTGTCACCACCTGAGAAGACTAAATTGGTCGAATCACCGGATGTCGGCTTCATCTTCAGCTTCCTGCCATAATAAGTATCGATATAAAAGTTTCTCAATATCCCTCCATCTATAACAGGACGTTTGACTGTAGCCAGACCTTCGCCGTCAAAGAGGGCTGAACCCTGACCGGAAATGATGAACGGATCATCTGTCACAGTCAGCTTTGGTGATGCGATCGCCTGATTCATTTTTCCTGCCAGAAAGGATTGTTTCTGGTAAATGCTTGCTCCAAACATTGCCGAATAGAGAGGGGAGAGGAGTGTCTGGATTGTCCTGTTCTCGACGACAATATTGTATTTCCCGGATTTAATTTTTTTCGGGCTTAGTTTCTGCAATGCTCTTTCGAGAGCTTTACTGGCTATGTCGCTCTTTTTGAGCTTATCAAGGAAGATGGCATTTTCATACCAGTAGTCCATCGGTCGGCCGGTATCTCCTTTGACCGATACTTCTGCCGAAAGTCCTACGCTGCTTCCTGCCGATTCGCCTCTGAAACCGTTGCTGGTAACCATCACCCTGTTGCTTATCCTGTCAGAATAACTGGCAGTGACCGATATTACCTTTTCATCCTTTTTATAGGCTTCATCATGGACCTTTGTAGCCAGCTCGATTTTAGTGCGTGCATCGACTCCATCGAGAGATGTGTCGATAAGTTTCAGATCGGCGCCGCCGCCTTTGTAGTACAATTCCGGTTCGGGAAGTGATCTGAATTCGTCTTCAGCCAGGTAGCGCGTGGCTGCTATGGCTTCGTCCACAAATCTGAACAGTTCTTCTTTTTTGAGTCTGCTGGTGCTGTGGGCAGAGTATTTCCTGTCGACGTAAAGTTCAACCGTCAGGCTGTTCCTGACCGATTCGGTAAGTTTATCGATCTTCTGATCGCGTATGTCGATATTGCTGCTCCTGCTGTCGTTGATAGCCACTGAAACCTCGGTTGCCCCGCTTTTCAGTGCATGATCTTTAACAAGGTCGGCAAGTTCATATTTTTCTTTTGTGTTCATGGATGACTTTTTTCAGGTTATGTTAGCTGTTTACTCCGCCTACGGTAAGCTTTTTGACCTTGATGGTCGGCATACCCATTGTTACAGGCGCACCCTGGCCATCTTTCCCGCACGTCCAGGCTCCGTTCGACATGATCATATCATCTGCAACCATAGTAATATCTGCAAGCGCCTGTGGCCCGTTGCCAATGATGTTGACATCCTTGATAGGACGGGTCAGTTTGCCATTCTCAACAAGGTATCCGAATTTGACGAAGAAAGTAAAATCGCCCGGACCGATGTTTACCTGACCGTTACTGAAGTTATCGACATAAATGCCGTTCTTCGTGCCGGCAATGATCTCCTCTTTCTTGTGAGGGCCTTTTTCCATATAGGTCGATCTCATCCTGGGTATGGGAATGTTCCTGAAATCCTGGCGGCGACCGTTACCTGTAGGTTTGACTTTGTAATAACTGGCGCTTATCCTGTCATGAAGATAGCTTGAAAGTATACCGTTATTCACAAGAATGGTTTTCTCCGTAGGATTGCCCTCATCATCGACATTTATTGCTCCCCTGTTTCCGGGTATTGTACCGTCGTCGACTATCGTAACGAAATTTTCGCCAACCTTCTGTCCCATTTTATCAGAGAAGATAGAGGTTTTTTTCCTGTTGAAATCGGCCTCGAAGGCATGTCCCATCGCTTCGTGCAAAAGAATGCCGGACTCTCCGGCAGCAAGAATAACTTCCATTTCGCCTGCCTTTGGCTTGGTCGCTTCATAAAGCATACCAGTCCTTTTCACAACTTCATCTGAAAGCTGATCAATAAGATCATTATCGATAAACTCAAAGCCTTTCCTGAACGCACGGCTTACCATTGCGTTCTCAACTCTTCCTTTGTCTTCCATAATACAGACGCCATAGATGATCCCCATTGGCCGGTAGTCCCATGTCAGCCTGCCTTCGGAATTGTAGAAGAGAATGTATGATGTGGAGTCTATCAGATATGCATTGACTTTGGTAACACGTTTATCTCCAGCGAAGATCTTTTCATTCATTCTCATCATGAATGGGATCTTAGTGTTAATAGAGGTTTTCTCCCATGAATTGACCACAGGATAGAGGTTCAGAGGAGGAAACTCATTAATTCTGACAGCCCCGGATTTTTTTGTGCTGTCGGCAATATTCGCGGCAGTCCTGGCTGCTTTAAGCATTGCATCCTCGGAAACTGTCTCTGAATAGGCGAATCCTGTCTGGTCTCCCTTGAGTACCCTGATACCAACGCCGAATCCTACGTTTGAGTAGGCGCTGTTAACTTTTCCGTCTTCCAGGGTGCTCCTGTCGTTAAGCGTGTGTTCGAAGAAAAGGTCGGCATAATCTGCGCCCTTTTCCATTGCCGCGGCTATAACTTTGTCAAGCAGGCCTGGTGTAACCTCAAAATGATCCATGTAACCGGCTGCTGTCTGTGAAACAGGTGCGCCTTTACATGAATTTAATACTGTTGGAACGATCATAGAGCCTGCTACTGTTATACCACTTAACCGGATAAATTCCCGTCTTTTTAGGTTCATGTGGATTTTGTTATGGTTAATACTATAAAACATCTAAATTTTTACATTTTTATCGGAAATATGCAATCTGAGTTTACGGATTGCATGTTTCAGTCAACAATTGACAACCGGGTTTTAGTTTCGGGTTCCGGATATCTTTCATACCATTCAAAAAACAAAAGGTCATTTGCAATCCTGTAGCTTAGCTGCTTCCGGCATTGAATTATGGTTTTACCAGTACCGGTTTTCCAAATCCCAGCTTTTCAAGTTTTGCAAGCTGTGTAGCTGCATCTCCGACAACTATATAGTACATTTTATCCGGTACGATATATTTTCCGGTGACTGCTTTATGCTCTTCCACTGTCATGTTCCTGATCACATCCTGATCTTTTTTAATATAGTCGTCGGGCAGATTATATTTTGCTATGGAAGACAGCATTCCTGCAAGTGCATCATTAGTCTCAAATTCAAGGGCAGCTGACCTGATCATACAATCCTTTATAAACTGGACGTCTTTTTCAGATATGCCATTTCTGTATTTTTCCATTTCATCCCTGAATATCCTGAGCGATTCGAAGGTGGCATCCGATCTCACGCTGCTTGAAGCGAGGAAAGGGGCGGGTCCTTTCATTTCGAGCACCCTGCTGAAAGCGCCGTAAGTATAACCTTTCTCTTCCCTTAGTATCTGGTTAAGTATGCTTGAAAATGCTCCCCCAAGCCTGTAATTAACAAAATCCAGCTTCACAAAGTCGGGGTTGGTCCTGGCCATTGCAAGATATCCGGCAACGATCACCGACTGGCGCGATCCGGGTACATCGACAAAGTATATGACCGATTTTTCAGGATTGGCAGGAACATGATATTCATTGATAGTCACATCCTTTTTCTTCCATGAATTTTCAAGAGGTTTAAGCGCTTCGAGCGCCTGTTCTTTGGTAATATTACCTGCAATACAGATCCGTGTCTGATTGGGAGAGAAATTACTTTCATAGTATGCTTTGAGATCGTCAGGAGTAATAGTGCCGATCGATTGCTTCGTGCCTTGTGAACTGTAGCCAAGGATATTATCCGGTCCGTAAAGGAGTCTGTAAAACAGGATATTCGCCACGCTTCTTGGCTGAGCTTCAGCCTGAATGATCCTGTTCCTTGTCCGGTCAAGGGCTATAGTGAATTCAGTGGAGTCCCATCTTGGTTCAAGCAGAATTTCTTTGACCAATGCAACTGTCTTGTCAAAGTTACGGGAGAGGGTGCTGACGCCCAACGATATCTCTTCAGGGTTCGCGGTCATCCTGATGTCGGAGCCCAGAAGCTCGGTCTCCTCTTCAAGCTGCTCAGGTGTTTTATTCCTCGTCCCCTGTGGTAGAACATTGGCAACCATATTGGCCACACCGGGCTTTGCAGGTTTATCCTGAATGATACCTCCGTTTATGGCTAAACTCATAGTCACCAGAGGAAGTTCCGGATTCCGGATCCCGGATACTTGTATCCCGTTGGCAAGAGTGGCTTTCCATACTTGCGGAACATTTACAGATGGTTCAGATTCGAGAGGGGGCTGAATGCTTCTGTCGATTGATGAAGGTGTCTTGTCGAATTTATCCTCTCCCTGCCGGGCAATCTCCACCTGCGATGCCTGACTGATATTTTCTTCCCTGATCCCTGCCGGTGTGGAGTTTTCAGCCATTACATCAGTTTTCCCTTTGGGTACAAAGCTCGACACAACATGCGGTCTGCCTTTGATGTATTTCTCATAAACAGCTTTAACATCGTTCAGTGTAACAGCTTTGATATTCTCAATGTCTTTCTCAATATAACCCGGATCGTCGAGGAAAGTGTTATAGAATGCCAGCTGTATTGATTTTCTGAAAACGCTTGTAATATTCTGATAAAAATTCTTTTCGCTTGATGCCTTAACCCTTTCAATATCGTTATTGGTTATCCCTTCCTTTTCAAACCTGCCGAAGGCTTCATTGACGGCTTCCTCGATATCTTTAAGCGATTTTCCTTCATTGGCCCTGATGGTAATGGTGAATTCACCGGCGAGCTCCCCGGAGTTATTGAATGCGGAAATCCTCGAGGTCAGTTTCTTCTCTTTTACAAGAACTTTATACAGCGGGGCCTTCTTTCCGTCGGCAAGGATCCTGGCCAGGAAATCTAGGGCGTAAGAATCTTTACTGTAACCCTGTGGAACGGGCCAAACCAAAGTTAATTCAGGAACATTGGCAAAATTATCCTCGTGGTACAGTTTCACTGTTTTGTCAAGTACAGGGACATCAGAACTTCTGTGAGGGACTTCACCATGTGACTTGATCTCACCAAAATATTTATTTATGAGAATCTTAACGGAATCAGCATTGAAATCGCCGGCCAGTACAAGGGTGGCATTGTTGGGGCCGTAGAATTTTTCATAATATAATCTGACATCATTGAGGGTGGCATTCTTAATATCATCCATTTCACCAATGACCTCCCAGTTGTATGGGTGGTTGGCAGGATAAAGATTCTTGCTGATCACGTAATCGGTGAAGCCGTAAGGGGAATTATCTTCAGTCTGGCGTTTCTCATTCTGCACTACATTCTGTTGTATCGCCATTTTTCTCTGTGTCACAGAATTTATAAAGAAGCCCATTCTGTCGGATTCCAGCCAAAGTACTTTCTCGAGCGCGTTCTTCGGGAACATTTCAAAATAGGTAGTTACGTCTCTCGATGTGAACCCATTGTTGTTGCCGCCGACTCCTTCTATAATCTTGTCGAATGTTCCGGTAGGTGCATTTTCAGAGCCTCCGAAAAGAAGATGCTCAAACAGGTGGGCAAATCCGGTTTTCCCGGGCGTCTCCCTGCTCGATCCGACATGATACATGATCGCGTATGAGATAACCGGATCGGAATGATCGGTATGCAGAATAACCTGGAGGCCGTTGGGCATCACATATTTCTCATACTTTATGCTTAGTTTATCTTTTACAGGAGCTTTGCCGCAACTGCTCATTGCTATGGCAAGAATAAGCGCAATAGCGCCAATAATATGAACTCTGGAATTCTTCATATGGTCAGCTTTAATATGCATGGTAAACTCAATTTGTTGAATAAAAAGGAATTACTCACCGGGAAATGCAGACCGGCTGATTCAAAATTAGTTAAAATTTGATTATTTCAAGTCGGCAGGTTGGCATAATGGCGCTTTTTTAATTATATTTCCTTTGGACTAAAGCAAGCTGCGTCATGAAAAAACCTCTGATCCTGATATTCCTTTTGTCAGTGTATATCTCATTATCCGGGCAGAAAAGGCCATTTCTTTCCGATATTTACAGTTATATTGAAAACACGGGGATCTTTGAACTGAACCAGGAAAACGGACATGCCCCTGTTATTCCTTATAATTCGGCAGATGAAGCCATTATTGATAATAAATCAGCATCTCCATGGTATCAGTCGCTTAATGGTTCCTGGAAGTTTCATTATTCTGATACCCCGGAAGGAATACCTGCAGGATTTTTCAGTCCCGGTTTCAACGACAGGAAGTGGGACACTATTCATGTGCCATCCAATTGGGAGATGCAGGGTTCCGGCGATCCTCTGTTCAGGAATGTAACGAGTCCGTTCAAGCCCGATCCGCCTCGTGTTCCAAGGGAATATAATCCCACAGGTTCATACAGGAGATCATTCATGATTCCCGCGAGCTGGAAAGACAGGCAGGTTTTCCTGCGAATGGAGAAGACCGCTTCTGCATCATTTGTCTGGATAAATGGGATGGAAGCAGGTTATAACGAAGGCGCACAGGAACCTGCTGAATATAATATTACCAGGTTTCTCAGACCAGGAAAAAACACCATAGCCGTCTGTGTGCTGAAATACAGCGACGGGTACTATCTTGAAGGCCAGGATTACTGGAGGTTGGCCGGTATTTTTGACGATGTCTGGCTATTTGCAACTCCTGCTGAACATATCTTCGACTGGCATGCAACCACTGATCTTGACAGCAGATATACAGATGGTAAGATCAATATCCATGTGGATCTGAAGAATTATGCCGGTTCAGCAACATCCGATCACCAGGTCAGAGTGACAATGCTGGACTCTGAAAAGAAAAAGACAGCAGTTATGACATCGGGGAGGATTATCCTGAATCCGGGTTCCGGATATACAGTTTCCCTGTCTCAGGATGTGAAAAATCCTGCAAAATGGTCAGCTGAGTCGCCGGCACTTTACACTCTTGTCATTGAGCTTCTTGATGCTTCCGGTAAAACGATCGAAGCGGTAAGCGGAAAGACAGGGTTCAGGAAGACTGAGATCAGGAATCAGATCTTTTATCTGAACGGGGTCCCGGTAAAGCTGAACGGTATAAACAGCCACATGCAGCATCCGGTTACAGGTCATGCAATGGATGAGGAGACGATCAGAAAAGATATGTCAATTCTGAAAAGGTTCAATATAAACTGTGTCAGAACGTCGCATTATCCTCCGGTAATCAAATACCTGGAACTGGCTGATGAATATGGCATTTATATTGTGGATGAGACTGGAGATGAATCACATGCAACCGAATTTGTCTCAGGATTGAAAGAGTGGGAGCAGATGTACAGGGAGAGGGCAAGGCAGATGGTGCTGCGAGACAGGAATCATCCGTGCATACTCTTCTGGAGCGCAGGAAATGAGAGCGGGGAAGGTGATAATATCTGTGCCGTTATTAATGAAGGAAAAAAGTATGATTCCACTAGATACTGGATGTATGGAGGCAATGCATTTTCACATAAATGCGAAGAAATAACAGGTCCGAGGTATCCGCGTATAATGGATCTCCTGACAAAGGTGTATAATGTTCCTGACAGTATAGATCCGCGTCCTTCCTTTTTGGATGAATACCTTGCTGTAACAGGCAATGGAGGAGGCGGACTGGATGACTACTGGGACGCATTTTATTCTCATCCCAGAAGCATGGGTGGCGCCATCTGGGATTTTGTAAGTACAGGCTTAAGAGAGAAGATAAGAATGACTGAGGATGCTTCAGGGAACGGAATACAGGTAAATGTTATGGGCAGGGCGAAACTGGCGCCATCGCCCGATGGAAATGGCATAGATCTTAACGGGCACGATCAGTGGGTAGAGGTCTACCGTGATAATAAACTGGAAATTGCAGGGAATAAACTGACCCTTACTATGAGAGTTTTTCCAAGAGCGCTGAACAGCTCTGCAGGTACCTTCATTACAAAAGGCAACTGGCAGTTCGGACTGCACCAGATACGAAATGATTCGCTTGAATTCTATATCACTACTACATCCAGGCACAAGGTACAGAAAGCCCTTCCTCCAGACTGGGAAAACAAATGGCATCGTATTGGTGCAGTTTATGACGGAAACAGGATAATCGTCTCTATCGACGGTAACCCAAGCCAGCCGGTAAAGGTCACAGGGACCATACTTAATACTCCCTATCCTGTCAATATCGGCAGGAATGCTGAATTGCATGGTCAGGAGACTTCTGTGTACATCTGTGATGCAATCATCGACCAGGCCGGAATTTTCACTGAGGCGATTAGTGACTCAGACTTTATAACTCCATCACCGTCTCTTAAAAAGCAGGCAGCATTGTGGCTCGACTTCGAAAAAATATCTGAAGGAGGCGATTTCTACAGTTATGGCATCGGGGCCAGGACCTATGGGTCCATCTGGCCCGACAGGCGTCCTCAGCCTGAGATGTGGCAGTTCAAAAAATCGGCCCAACCGGTAAATGTAAAGCTGGTATCAGCCGACAGGGGAGAAGTGGAGATCACTAACAGATACATGTTCACCAATCTCGACAAGCTCAAGACAACATGGCAACTTCAGGCAGGTGGCGAAGTTCTGGCTCAGGGTGCCGTTGATATAAATCTGGAAGCGGGCAGGAGCAGAATAGTGACCCTGCCGTTTCATAAGCCGGCTTTGCAGCCCGGAGCCGGGTACAGGCTTCTGGTGAGTTTCCTCAGCAAGGAGAAAACATTATGGTCAGATCCTGGCTTCGAGGTAGCCTGGAGCCAGCTCGATCTTCCATGGTTCCTGCCGGCTTTGACCGACAGAAAACCAACTACAGAAGCACCAGAAACAAAAGAGAGTCAGGATGATCTGATTGTCAGGGGAAAGAATTTCGCCTATACATTCAGTAAAAAGACCGGCATGCTGACATCGCTCAGGATTGAAGGTAAGGAGATGCTTAAGCAAGGTCCTGAGCTTAATGTCTGGAGGGCTCCGCTTGCCAATGAAACCGACGAATGGAATTATTCATCTTCCAATACCCGCCACAGGCAGGATGGTTATGGACATGTGGCAGCATCAGAATGGTATTCTTCCGGACTTGACAGGTTGAAAAAGATTAATGATTCTTTTCTCGTGAGAAAAAGTGATTCAGGGGATCTCGAGGTTGATATAAGAAATATTATGATGACAGGATCGGGAGAAGGCGCTTTCATAAATCATTATGTTTACAGGATAACCGGTGATGGTGAAATATTCATTAATCACACAGTTTCACCCGATGGCGATGTTCCGGCCTGGCTTCCCAGGATTGGAACCGAATGGATTCTTGATCCGGCTCTGGACAATGTGGAATGGTATGGACGGGGTCCACAGGAGAACTATCCTGACAGGAAATCGGGATATATGATCGGCGTCTATCAGTCTACGGTTGAGAAGATGTATGAACCATATCTCAAACCGCAGGATTATGGTCTGCGTTGTGATAACAGGTGGGTCAGGATGACAGATAAAAGTGGCGCCGGTATTGAATTCAGTGGAGACAAAGCATTCAATTTCAGCGCTCATCCGTATTCAACAGAGAACCTGACCAGAGCATTTTACACTTACCAGCTTCTTCATTCTGACGGCATTTATTTTGATTTTGACTATGCCACCAGCGGTGTAGGATGTACTGCAATTTCTGTCTTTCCTGCATATCAGGTCTTCCCTCAGAGATTTGAATACACGATGAGGGTAAGACCTGTAAGCAAGAAATAATGTTTACATAAGTTTCATTCGATCTCCATTCCGGCAACCAGGTTGCTTACGGACAGCTCTATGGCTTTCCTGAGATTTTCTTTGGCTGCAGCTGCATTTCCGAGACCTTTATATCCAAGTCCTTTAAGCAGGTATGCATTAGACAGTCTTGTGTTTTCAGCTTCTTTTTCACCGAATTTGGCGAAGAAATCAATCTCATTACCCTGTTTCAGCTTTTTATCACCTTCACTTATGAGAGTATTGAAGTATTCATTTGCCTTTGCCTTATCTCCGAGTTTCAATAAGCTGAGCCCCTGATAATATGTTATATAATTTGTTTCGGAAAGCGCCTGGTTCTTCGACTGTGCAAAATATTTCTTTGCATCAGATTTCCTGCCCATTGCTTCGAATGTGGTACCAATGAAATAGCTGATCTGAGGATTTCTCACATCACCGGATTTTCTGTTCGGATCATCCTTGTCAGGAGCTTCAAGAACTGCCATAAACTGGTTGAGAGCATCGTCATATTTTTTCGCGGCAAGATATTTCCTGCCAAGAAGAATAAATGCATCGGCTGTTATATCCCTTACCCTTGAGCTGCCTTCCCTGAAATGGAAGCTTCCGCTTTTCAGATATTCAACGGCTTTATCCGGTTCTCCTGAAAGATTCAGCACCATTATTTCTCTCACCAGGGCATCGTCTCTCTGTTTTACTATATCATGCTTCGATCCGAACAGTTTTGACCTTATTGCAACCGGAGTATTATTCATTTCATACAGAGGATCGAGTTCGGCATAATAAATCGGATCATCGCTTTTCATCGCTATGGCTTTCTCGTACGCGCCAATAGCTTTGGGAATATTGTGTGAATGGTAATAATATCCGAATCCCAGGTTTCTCCATGCCACAGCTGTTGAAGGATCGAGACTGACAGCTTTTTCCCAGTTCGCTATGGCTTTATCAGGTTGCTTGTCATAGAGGAGGTTTCCGAGATAATAGTATGGTCTGGGATCAGCAGGATTGTACTTTGAAACCAGATTATATACCGCAACTGATTCAAGTCTGAACGGAAAACCATAATCAACCGGTAACGCTGAGGCGGCTTTGAAAAATTCTGCTGCACCTGCTTTGTTACCCTTCCTGTCCTGAAGAAAGCCAAGATAGTATTTGATTTCCTGGTTCTGACCGCTGTACCTGTTAAGTACATCTTCAGCTTCATTGAATAAACCTTCATCTATGTAATCTACTGCCAGCTCCAGGTAATTCTGGTCATAACCTCTCATTCTGGTTTTAAGCCCGGCAAGAAGATCATCCGCGGTTTTTTTGTTTCCTTCCTTAACGGCTATAAGGTAATTTTCGTTGCCGGCTCTGAAGTCGAGCGGATCCTTCTTCAGGATGTTTGCAACTATATCCCTGGCTCCGTTAATATCGCCAAGATTCCTGAGTATGGATGCTTTCAGGTTATTTGCACTGTTGTTAACGTTATTGGTTGAAATTGATTCATTCACCTGTGCCAGCGCCTTGCTCAGCTCACCACTGATGCAGGATATTTTTGCAAGTTCCAGATAAGCAGCTGAATGCCATGCATAATCCCATGTTGCCCTGTAGAGAGTATCGGCGGCCTCATCATAGAGACCCATTGCTTTTAGAGTAAGTCCTTCAAGATAAAGAGGTTCGCACTCTGATGGCCTGGTGTAGTCTTTAGTGAGCCTTGATATCGCTCTGCAGAGATATTTTCTGGCTGTTTCATAGTCCCCGTTCCTGAGATAAATATTTCCGACTGCAGTATTAGTGCGGATATCATAAGGATCGCGGCTGAGCGCTTCATTAAAATAATCCATGGCGTTCAGTGTCGGGTTATAGAACTGAAGTATCCGGCTACCGGTGAGGTAAAGCTCTTCGATTGTTTTTATATCTTTTGGCAGATCAGGTTTTTTAACAATATCCGGAAGCTTGTCAACCGGTTTTTGTTCCACTGGCTTGTATGAAACAAGGATCTCTTTTGTATCCGCATTGATAAGTTCGGTATAGAGGTTAGTTATGCTGAACTGACCGTCTATTTTAACTGTTGCCGTAAAAGCAGCTTCAGGGGAAATAGTCATGTTCTTCTCGAGGATGATCTTATCTCCGTTTTTGAGTATTATTCTGGCTTTTTCGACCTTCTGCGTTGAATAGTAACCCAGGAAAACATTAGATTCATCCTTTTTGTCGAGGTTTACAGCGCCGTTAAGGTTTGCATATTTGAATCCCTGTATCCCTTTGATCGGGTACCAGTACTGCTTCCAGCTTTTTACCTCGTATGGTCTGATCCAGCTGTAATCAGGCTGGTTGTCAGAGAATGCTCCGACCATAATTTCAGCATATGGTCCCGCCTTTTCTGTCAGCACGGCTTCGGTGGCCTGTCCTCTGGTGGCAGAACCCCATTCCCAAAGTTTTGCACCTTTTACTATATTATGATCACCTATGTGAACGGTCCCTGTTTCCTTTCCATGGTCATATCCGCCCATGAAATCCTCCTTAAGGTCGTATGCAAAATATGAATTTGCCTCAGGGCTGTTCTTCCACCAGCTTATATCGACTCCTTTTGTGAAATCCTGACCGTTGTATACTTCTGTTGAGATTGGCCATTTTGTGAAGCTGTTCTTACTGTGATAAGTAGCAATCTGAACGCTCGGAGGAAAGATCACCTGGTAGTCTTTATTTGCAGAAACGGCAACATTTGCCCAGTACAACAAGGTATTGGTGTAAGGGGTGGGGTTGAGTATCTTCACTTCAGCAGAGAAATATGATTTTCCGGGGTAGGAGGTGATACCTATTGTCCAGCGCATTCTGTGACGGGGTTCTGTTTCTCCGAACCAGATCGTTTTGCTGCCGTCAGTGTTTTCAGCCAGCTGGTAGTCGACCGGCAGAAGTGTTGATGCACGGTGATGATGGATCACACACCATTCTATGCCTCCCGATGTCCATGCCCCGAGCATTCCTATATTTGACGGCTTAAATACATCATTCTTGTAAATGAAATTATATCCGTCTGTCTTATCAGTAGCGTAATAAATTTTTCCGCCGATCTCAGGAGAGACACATAATTTGATATATTCATTCTCCAGAATAAGCGCCTTCCATGGATGATCAGCTTTTTCAGTGGAAATGGCATCATTCATGAAATATGGATAAATATATTTTGATGCACCCTGGTAGGATTCATCCTTGAAGAACATAGGATTCTTATCCGGGGCATTGACCTTATAGGTCGGAATAATCCATTCTTGTTCAGATATTTTAACCTGTGCGGACACATTCAATGAGATGACCGCCGCCAGAGCTGCTGATGTCGTTATAAGCCTTATCCAGGAGTTTTTCATATGTGTTGTTTTAACTGCTTAAATATATGAAAAGATCCGGGTTTAAGCCAACATTAAAACAAAGTACAGTCACATCAGAACATTTCCTGCTTATATGATGTTATTCTGAAACCATGTCCTGACTGAAATCATTATTAATCAGATTTTAAAAAACAACAAACTAATTCTTACAGTCATGATAATAGCAGTTTTAGGCACCGGTTCCGTAGGTCGAACTCTTGCAGCCCGGCTTGTATCGCTTGGAAACGAGGTGATGATAGGCACCCGGAACGTTAAGGAAAAGCTTGCCTCCACCACGGGAGACGCTTCTGGCAATCCTCCGTTCAGCAAGTGGCTCAGCGAAAATTCTAATGTCAGTCTGGGAACATTTGAGCAGGCTGCTGTATACGGTGAAATAGTGATCAATGCAACCAGGGGAGAACAATCGATTTCTGCCCTTAAGTTGGCGGGAGACAGGAATCTTGCAGGGAAGATACTAATAGATATTTCCAATCCGCTGGATTTCAGCAAAGGAATGCCTCCGTGTCTTATTCCGGAACTACAGAACACCAATTCGCTTGGAGAGGAGATACAAAAAGCTTTTCCCCTTTCAAAAGTTGTAAAAACGCTCAACACTATGTGGTGCGGACTGATGGTCAATCCCGGACTGATCGGTAAAGGGGATCATATTAACTTTATTGCAGGGAATGACAGCGATGCAAAAGAGGAGGTGAAGATAATTTTAGTAAGTTTTGGCTGGAAAAAGGAGAATATTTTCGATCTCGGAGATATTACCGGCGCCAGGGCTTCCGAATCATTTCTGAATATATGGCTCAGGATCATGGGTAATCTGCAGACCCCTTCCTTCAATTTCAGATTAGTCCGTTGACCTTAGCATCTCTGTCTGGTTTTCTCAGACATTGTGGTTACTTTCAGAAGGATGAGGCTGTCTCAGAGACAAAGTTTTTAAGCAATGATCAAACCGGAGGACTCAAAGCGTTAAGTTGCCGGATTGTTACTAAGGACTTAACTTTTGAACTATCCCGATACAGCCTCTTATTGTTAACAAAAAACCTTAAATTGATATTCAGATGTTCCTGATTCTGAATTTTATCTGGTAGCCGTTAACTTCAATTACCGGCATGTTCTCCTTTTCGTTTCCTTTAACCGCATCATATTCGATTTGAGAGCTCTTCTGAATTTTGACGATTGGCCTGAACGATTCCTCGTTAATATCCAGATCAGGATAGGTGATATTCGCCTTGAATCTGTAGCTTGATGAACCGGGTAGTCCCAGGGAGATGTCCATATATTTGCCGTCCAGTTTTATCCTGCCGAAATCCTTCGGCATGTTTGAGATATTCAGATTGTCCTGATACCCGTCCGAATCGGTGAGCGGGCCGCTGAGTTCTTCAGCTTTATAGACGCTGTATTTAGACTCGCTTATATCAAGCGATTTGAGTTTCCCAACGGTGATCCTGCTGTTATATGCTGAATTGACCGTACAGTTTTCAGCTTTGTCAAACCTGAAATCTGCATATTTTGAATTTATCCTGACATCCTTAAGATTACCGATTGTCACACTCCCTTCGTAACAATCGAATTCAGCTTTGCCGGCCTGTGTTGATTCAAATACTGAATACTTAGCCGTGTAAATTACATCTCCGGTACTGGTGAAGCTGAAATTGTCGTTATATCCGTTTATATGAACGTCTCCTGAAACTTTGAATCTCACCTTTGAATATTTCGATTCGAGTTCTGTTGCCCCGCTGTTCCCTGCCACGAGTCTGCTGTTGTAAATATTCGCTTTCAGTTTTTTAATATCCCTGAATTCTATGGTGCTGTATTTATCATTCAGTTCTGCATCGCTTTCCAGGCTTCCGCATACCAGATTATCATTATAGAGATCAAAATCCACCTGGCCGGCAAAATCATCCATTTTTATTTCCGAGTATTTTGATCCCAGGCTGAACCGGCAGTTTTTCGGGATATAAAGTTCGGCTTTGATAACAATGGACACCAGATTGATAGTTTTGCCGTTTTTCAGTTTCATCGTTGTCTTTCCCATTATCGTATTCCGGTTCTCCCAGAACCTGCTGTCGAAGGATACCGCTGATGCAGAATTATTCATTGTGAAATTTTGAAGATAGCTGTTCAGGGCTTCTGCGTCTTCATCTGATCTTGTCTCCGCATTTATGGTCATATGATATTCAGCCTCGTTCCTGTCCCAGGTATGTATGGTGAGGTTGCAATCATAGTTGTTCATTCTGATATTGGCGCCCTGTGTCACTTTGAAGTTCCAGGTGAATGTCTTCATAAGCTCTTTGCCTGATGCGAAGATATCTGAAGTTGATCCGATGAGGATCATCAGAAACAATAGTTTACAGACTGACTTTTTCATTTTTTCTTATTTGGGTTCTGTTAACATTATGATCTCTTTTATTCGTCTCAAATATTATAAGTTCCAGGAGTCTGATTTTCTGCTCATAGGTGGCAAATATTGTATTGATGATCCTTTCTTCAGGACCGATCTCCTTTAAATCCTTAACCGACTCGGCATATATAGTATCCAGCTTTTTTATTTCTGAGAACAGCTGAACAAGTATACTGTCATGGCATGTGCTGAATGAGTTAACTTCCACTGTTTTAAGGTTTATCAGTTCCTGGTACCGCGATTCCCGGCGGCCAAGTTCGGAATCGACCGACGAAAGGACAGGGCCTGTTGTCACATCATTTCTCCTGACTTTAATAATATCATTGGTGATATATCCAAGAGAGAAAATGATAAATGCTAAGGCTGCAATCTTAATTATCCTGTAGAATACTGGTCTGAGTATCTTTCTCTTTTCCTTCCTTCCCGAGCCTGAAAGTCTGGAACTGATCCCTTGCCAGATCCTATCATCATCCGGCTTTTCCATGTCGAGTCTGTCCCTCTCAGATGTAAGATATTTCTCAAGCTTGCGTGACATATAATTTCTGCTTTAATTCCTTATTAAGTAATTCCAGCGCTCTTCTGTACTGAGTTTTAGAAGTGGACTCAGAGATCCCGAGCATTTCAGCTATCTCCCTGTGCTTGTAACCTTCAAGGATGTGAAGAACAAGTATCGTTCTTCCTCCCGGCGGCAGGTTTTTGATTGAATCATGGACAATGGCAGGATCTAAACAGAATTCGTTTTCATCATCCACATCAGGAATAACTGAAACATACCCTTCAATGTCATCGAAGTTGACCCTGTTATTCCTGATGTGGGTTATACAATTGTTTATTACTATTCTTTTCAGCCAGCTGCCGAATGCATTATTACTGACCAGTTCTCCCAGCTTTTCAAAGGCAGAGACGAATGATTCCTGCAGAATGTCTTCCGCATCCATCTTATTGTTCAGGAATCTGATCGCAATATTATACATCGCCTTTGAATATTCTTTATAAAGGATGAACTGTGCAGAAACTTCTCCCTTCCTGCATCTTTCGATAATATCTTCTTTATGAAAATCGTATCCGTTCATCTTCTACACTAAAGACTAAGGATGTTGATAATAGTTGGAACCTGATGAAGGAAAAAAGATAAATATTTTTTCACGGAAATTGCGAGTTTCACGTCAGGTGTTGAAAATAAATAAGTTATGTATGAGCTGATGAAGGCTGAAGTTTCTTTCTTTGGAAATACCAGGTGTCCCGAAAAATGATAATAATAAAACAATCACCTGACCTGTATTCTGCGGCAGCAGGAATAATCCTTTGAGAATCGGTCAGAAAACTAAGTGAGAAACACTGATCACTCCTGTGATCCTGTGCTGATCCGGCCGGTGGCGCCTGATCTTTTTATCAAAGCATATACAATTGCCAGGATGAGAATTACTATTCCTGCTTCAGCGGTATACATAATGGACCTGTAATCGTAATGACGCTTCAGGATTATTCCTGTAAACGCCCAGATCACGGACAATGGAATAAAAATGTTTTTGAACTTCATCATAGCCAGAATGGTGATCAACATTCCGGCAATGATCATTACCATGGTCCAGCGCTCTTCCGAAATGCCCCAGCCGCGCCAGTCATAATGGACCAGAAGGACCGTTACATTTGCAATTGCAGCTATGCATAGCCACCCCAGATAAATCCCGAAGGTTGCTTTTACAAGGCCGGATGGAAGCTCTTTCAGTCGATAATTGATAATGATCATGCACGCGAGCAGGCAAATCATTACTAACAGTGACAATGGCAGAAGGCGGTAATGCCATGAAAATATCCAGGAGATATTGAATACGCAGGAAAGCCAGAACCATAAACCTGTACTTTTAATGATAGCAATGTATGATTTTCTGAACTGAACAATGCAGAAAATAAGCAGGAGCAGGTAGATGACTCCCCAGATTGAAAAGGTTATCCCGGCCGGCACAAAAAGATTAGGGTATGAATTGCTAAGCTCTCCTGTGGTTTTATTATTGAGAGGCAATGCTTCCGCCAGATAGTTCACGAATATCATGGCGGTGAATAGCGCTGCATTCAATATCCTTGTCATTTTTTCTTTCCTCCCAGCCAGAGCAGGCCGTCGATGATCAGCTTATTCTGATCCTTGTTATTGAACGTCTGTGAAAGTTCTTTCATCGTCTTATTCTCATAATCGATGATGTTGTGGCCCATGTTAATATACAGCATCCGGTACCTGGTATTTGTCCAGACGACCGGGTAATAACCGCTGTGCCATATTTCATGAGGTTTGGGGCCGGTCCCGAGCGGGAAGCTTTTCGGATCTATCGAAACAAGTATTTTGATGTCGGGATTTTTTGCAAGATCCAGTTCCCATTTGTACCATTCATTTGGTGATGCCACGAATGTTGCCGGCAGATTATGCGTTGCAGGATGTTTTCTGTTTTCAACTTTAAGGATTGCAGTGGTTGGAGCCCAGGTATTGCCTACATACTGTCCGGCGCCCAGGAAGTTTCTGTGATACCAGTCCCAGTTCTGAGGATAAGCTGAAGGAGTAAGTGCAAAGGCACAGAAATGGAAGCCCAACCATGCTCCTCCTTTTTCCATATATCGCTTAAATGCTTCTCTCTGGTAAGCAGAATCAGGTCGGGTATCAAGGAACACCACTACCTGGTAGTGTGACAGGAATTCATCGGTCATTTTATCCCAGTCGTTTGTTGCTTCATAGCTGAAATTGTACTTGGCAGCTGTTTCAGCAAACCATTTGTTTGCTTCATGTACGAAGCTTACATGTGCAGCATCATTCTTTCCAGTATAGAATGCGATGACACTAAATTTTTGAGAAGCGCTTTTGCCTGCAGCTGAAGCCGGTATCCAAAGCGTCTGAGTGAGTATCAGAAGGGATAGAACAGTGATTTTGATTCCTGAAATACGCATAATTGAAAGTAAAGTTTAACTTATAAAATGGGTTTAGTCTGAACAATCCTCCATCCAGGAGAATTATATTTTAATACATGGTTATCAATATGCCCAGAATGAAGGTCCGCTTTCTACGAAGAAAACAGGAATGTCTTTAACAAATCCCTTCAGCCAGTCGGCACAATAGCTCATACCTGCTTCTTCCGAAGCGATATGTCCAAGGAAGATAACAGCTTTTTTTCTGCCCTGTCCGACAGCATCCCTGGTATATTCGTAGGTTTCCCACTGTGGTGATTCGCCGGTAATGAGTAGATCGGTATTATCCTTTTCAAGCAGCTGGATATGATATGCACTTCCCGGGGCGCCGGCAGCCAGTCTGACATTGGTAAGTTTCATATCTTCTTTGCCGACAATATAGAAAGTAAACGGTGGAAATATCTTTTTCAACGATACCACGAGTTCCTTTAACGTTGTCTCAGGCAATCTGAACTGGTCCAGACTCCCGTTTACAGAATAGTTTTTCCATCCAAGCTTTAAGACCATTCCGGCATCAATACCATCAGGGTTCATGCTATGGATATAATCGTGAAAACGCCAGATCACCAGTTTGTTGTCTCTTATGTATTTTTGTTTTTCAAGAAAAACCGGATCTTTCCGTAGATCATTTGTTGCATCCAGATGGTTATAATATAGCGGTTCATGAACAATGATAAGGTTGCAGTTCATGCTGACAGCCTTCTTCAGAACCTCCATCGTTGCAAACATGGTCGTTACGATGCCCTTGACCGGAGTTTCAGGCGCACCTTCCTTGATAACATCAACTGTATTCGGAATGACCGGACTTCCAGTGTTTAAAATTATAGTCCCGATGATCTTTGAAGCTGGAATATTGGTTCCGCTCACATCGTTCTGCGCATCCAGATTAATTGTTAACAATGAGAAAAACATAGCCGGAATAAATAAAGATCGTATTTTCATGATGATAATGATAATGATTTACATTGGCGTAAATTTAAATGAAAACACTCAAAGATCGATATATTTAGCATTTCAACCTTCTGTTTGACCAATAATTAAGCTTTTTTAAGAAATTGCTGACAGAAGAATGGTTTATATGTTAACATTAATAGGATAATGGTAAATACATACGTTTCTGATATCTTTATTGCACAAATACAAATAAATCATGACAGATGACAAGGTAATAGTAGGGTTCATAGGCGCCGGAGGAATTGCCCGTTCACATGCCTATTCTCTGAACTCACTTCGGTTTTATTACAATGATTTACCCGGGTTGCAACTGAAAGCTGTTTGTTCACAGAAGGAAAGCAACTGTTCCTCTTTTGCCAGACAATTCGGATTCTCAGCAGCCCTGCAGTTTTGAGGAGCTTACAGCAGACAATGACATTAACACAATATTCATACTGGGGCCTAATAAGGTTCATTATGAACATTTCAGTTCTGCAATTAATATGCCTTCTGTGAGACGTATCTATATCGAGAAGCCTGTTTGTTCAGGTTCCGATGAGGAGAAGGCAATTGCTGATCTTGGTTCATCCCATCCTGAGATCAGGATTCAGGTCGGATTCCAGTATCTTTTTTCAGCCTCGGTACGTGAGGCTCTCAGGGTCTGGAAGTCGGGAATATTTGGTAAACCTGTTCACTTCGGACTGAAGTATTATCACAGCGACTATCTTAATAAGGAGTATCGCGACAAGAGAATTACCAGGCTTACACCTGCACCCGACGGAGGGGCAATGGCTGATCTTGGTTCACATGCTGTCAGCCTTCTGGTCGCATTCCTTGGTGAACGGCTTACAATAACAGGGGCATTACAGGCAGGATCGTTCATGGACGTGCCTGAAGATTCAGATCTTTTCAGCCTTATAACATTATACGACTGTACTTCCGGCGCTGCAGGAACCCTTACTGCAAGCAGAATAGCTTCCGGCACAGGCGACAGCCTTTCTCTTGAGCTTTATGCTGAAAATGGCGCCCTGAGATATTCTTCAGATAATGCCGATTATTTTGAATACTACACTGAAGATTCCGGTGTCTGGACAAAAAAAATGGTGGGGAGCAATTTCAAACCAGTAACAAGCTTCCCTTCAGGACATGTTCCTGCAGGATGGCTAAGGGCAATGGTACACGCACACTATGTTTTCCTGACCGGCGATAATAATGAACAGTTTGTTCCTGATCTGCAACACGGACTGGCAGTTCAGCGCATTGTGACCGAAACGGCTCTGCATCTGGAAAAATTCAGGAATAACATAAAGACTTTAAAGCAGACACCGTAGGTTTTGTTCCATTGAGATGCAGTAACGTAAAAAACGGGTGTCATTCAGATCACCCGTTTACTTTTTTATTACTGTTCAGACTTGATGGTATCGGGAACGAATCTGTTTTTCTGATTAGCTATGTCATATCCCACAAGGAATACCATCCTGGTAACACGTTCCATTTTGTCAAAATCGATCTTATCCACATCATCCCTGATTGTATGAAGATCGGGATAATCACCTGAATTAAAGAATATGGCAGGAACTCCTTTCTCCATAAAGCTTGCATAATCGCTGCTGCCAATTTCAGGATCCCTTCCCATATTGATGGTTTTTATTCCTGATTCCTTTGATCTGGAATCTATTATTCCAAGCAGATCTCTTCCCTTCTGGTCGGTATACATAAGGATCTCTCCCTTATTGGAGACATTTATTTCAAATCCCATGAAAGTGCCTGTATCCGAAGGCATTTTTGATCTTCCGACCATATCGAGATTGATATCAAGAAGTGTATTTTCCATACTGATCACAGGATTATCAGTATAATATTGCGAACCCAGAAGACCTTTTTCTTCACCGTTCACCCATGCGAACAGAATCGTTCTCGCAGGTTTCTTTTTCAGGTTCATATATGCCTTTGCGACTTCCAGAAGGGATATTGAACCGGAGGCATTGTCATCAGCCCCGTTGAAAGCCTCACCGTTCCCGTTTACGCCTATATGATCAAAATGAGCGGTATAGAGTATGCATTCTTTCTTTAATACAGGATCTGATCCTTCAACCATGCCTATCACATTGTTCACAGCTATATTAACCTCTTCAACGAAAGTTCTGAAATTCACATTTGTCTCCTTCGATTCGAAGGAAACAGGTTTCCTGTCCTTTATTATCTTCTCCTGCAATTCTTTAATCGTCTGTCCATCCCTTTTGAGAAGCTGGTCCGCAGCATATCGTGTTATGAAGGCTACCTGTACGGCATGTGAATTATGGGTCGGTTTAAGCGACATGAATTTCGCACCTGGACGGGCAGCGCCCATTTCGGATAATCCGGAGGCGTATGCATCGCTGAATTTGCTCCTCGGATCATATACAAACAATACAGCTTTTACCTGATTTGTAACAGCTGTTATAAGTTTAGATCGTTCTATATCTATGTTGAAAACCATATTAATCTGATCGGGATCGCTCATTTCAGGTGTTCCTGTCATCATTAAGATTACTTTATCCCTGACATCTATATTGGCAAAGTCGTTGTACCCGGATACTGAATCCCTGAATCCATAGCCGGCAAAGACAAGTCTGGATGATGATTCCTGTGTGACGCCAGGAGCCATCAGGTAGATAACAGAATCTGTCCGGGATATTTTCTCTCCCTTATTTCCGGTTCCTTCAATGTAGGTTTCACCACGTTTGATTTCTGAAGACACCAGCGGCACCTTCTGAAAATAATCTCCCGTTTCAGGAATAGGTTTGAGACCAAGTTGCATGATATTGGTCCGTAGATAGAGAGCTGCTATATCATTCTCATGGGATGCAGTTTCCCTGCCTCTCATATCGTCGGATGCAAAAAAAGCCATACCTGCCCTCAGATCCGTCTGAGACATTACATTAAGACCTTCCTTCTGAGCAGCAAGGTTCAGAAAAATAAAACAGCACATTATTAACGCTGTCATTCTGGAGTTTTTCATTCAGGGGATATAAAATTGAACCTGATTTTTTATGTCCCATAAAGATATTACTTATTGTATAAATAGCAAGTTGGGAGCATCAGGAGCCACACTGAACTGAACAAAGCTCCCGTCTGGTGGTTATCTGTGAAACCGGATATGTTACACCGGAATGATTAACCAGATATCTGCAATAACTGTATGACAGGCAATGATATAATTTCATCCGGCTGGCGCCGCAACAACCTTGGGAGATCTTCCTCCCCATATCTGCTTCAGCATATTTCAAATCCTGTATGGTGGCAGGAATGGAACAATGAAACATTGAGCTATGCGAGGGAGAAAAATATGCCGCTTCTTGTTTCGGTAGGATATGCGACATGTCACTGGTGTCATGTGATGGCAGCTGAAGCTTTTTCTGATGAAGCGACTGCCACCTTTCTGAATGGCAATTTTGTTTGCGTGAAAGTTGACAGGGAGCAGCGTCCCGACATAGATCAGTATCTTATGGATTTCATAAACAGCCGGAACGGGCGGGGAGGGTGGCCGCTAAATGTCTTTCTTACCCCCGAACTTAAGCCTGTTTATGGCCTGACCTATGCTCCGGCCACAGGTGGAAAATACGGCGGTTCATTTCTCGGAATCGCAACAAAGGTTCTGGAATATATCAGGGAGAACAGTATGACAGTTCCTGATTTTATTCCTGATACGGGCTTACCTGAATCAACCGACAGTTCATCCGTTATTTCCACTCTGGAAACTTATTTTGACAAGGAGCACGGAGGATTTGGTCAGGGGCAGAAATTCCCGTCTCACAGTACTTTGCTTTATCTTCTCTTTGATCTGGCTGACAGAAATGATGAAGCTTCCGGAAACATGTGTTTTAAGACACTTGATGCCATGAGGCTTAAAGGACTGACCGATCATCTGCAGGGTGGATTATTCCGTTATTGTACCGACAGGGAATGGACAATCCCTCATTTTGAAAAGATGCTTTACGACCAGGCAATGGCGCTCTGGAACTATTCGCTTGCTTTCAGGATCACGGGAAATGATCAGTACCGCCACACAGCTGACAGGATCATCAGGTGCATCACAGAAAATTTCATGCAGGATGGATTATTTATTACTGCTCATGATGCGGATACTCATCACATAGAAGGTTCAACTTATCTCTGGAGTCTTGCTGAGCTTGAAACTGTGCTTGGGAAGACAGATCTGGTAAAATTCATGAAGTCTTATCAGGTAACAGAAACCGGCAATTTTGAAGGACTGAATCATCTTATCAGAAGTAATGATCTTCCACTCGACGAAATAGAGGATAAATTGCTGAAGATAAGGCAGCAACGGGAACAGCCTTTCAGGGATGAAAAAATTGTAAGTGGTTTAAATGCCCTGCTCGCCATCGCATTTATACAGGCAGGGAGGGCTCTGGACCAGGCTAAACTTTTTACAATAGCCTCCGGTCTGACAAACAGGCTTCTTGAGAAATTCTGGGATGGCAATAAGCTTGCTCATTCGCTGTATAAAGGAAAACTCCAGCGACAGGATTTCCTGTCTGATGCTTCAGCGATGCTTGCTGCCCTTACCTTTCTTGCAGAAGAAGATCCGTCATGGTGGGACAAGATGGAGACATTTGCTTCCTATGTCAGAACGTTCCGCGACGGAGACATCTGGATTGAATCGCGCAATGAGGACTTCAGGCCTGTGCAGGCATCAGGGTTCGATCACCCTTACCCGTCACCGGTGTCGATGGCGGAGTTTGGTCTCACCCGTTTTTCCATTCTGGCAGGGAACGATTACCTTCCACTGGAATATTATCAGCCATATCAGTCTGATTTTCATAATACAACTGCTATGATTTGCAATGGTCAGTTTCATATTTTCACATCTCCTCAACCATTGCCCTGGTCAGAGCTTCCGGTTAATTCAATACAGCTCAGGGGTGCAGTTTCCCAGGATTGTTACAAAGGGACCTGCAGTCGGCTCAGCGCTTCATGGAAAAGTGACCATGACTGATAAAGCGGTTCAATACTCATCTACCAGTCCGGGTAACTCTTTATGTTGTACTTTTGTCCTGGATAAACACTTTTTTCGGTATGGGCAGAACAGCGCTAATAACAGGGGCCTCCGGAGGAATAGGTAAAGAATTCGCATTTATTCATGCGGCTGCAGGGGATGATGTAGTTCTTGTTGCACGAAGCAGATCCGCTCTCGAAGAAACAGCACGTTTTATCGAGTTGGAGTATGGTGTCAGAGCTTTTGTAATAGTAAAAGATTTGTCTGTTTCGGGGGCAGCAGCTGAAATTTTTGATTACATCAGTAAGCAGGAGATTATTGTTGATTGCCTGATCAACAATGCTGGTTTCGGTGACATCGGTTTGTTTGCAGAGAGTGATTGGGATAAGCAGGAGCGGATGATAAATGTGAATATAACAGCGCTTATTCATCTGACACGGCTCGTACTGCCGGGAATGATTGAGCGGCGATCGGGTAGGGTTCTTAATGTTGCATCAACTGCCGCCTTTCAACCGGGTCCTACCATGTCTGTATATTTTGCTTCCAAGGCTTTTGTTCTCAGCTTCTCAGAAGCGATCGGCAATGAAGTCAGAAAGACGGGAGTAACAGTTACCGCATTATGTCCGGGATCGACTGAAAGCGGATTTCATTCTGTGGCTCTGGGGGAAGGGAAGAAGCTTAAAGAGAGGAAGATCCCATCTGCAGCTTCCGTGGCCAGGTACGGCTACCAGGCAATGATGAAGGGTAAACCCGTCGCAATTCCTGGTTTCAAAAATGCAATTATGGCCTTCTTTATCAGATTCATGCCCAGGCAGCTTGTCGTCAGAGCAGCCAGAATGATACAGGAAAGCAAACACTAAAGGACTTTTATAGATGTATGATGCTTACATGGCCGGGTCGAATTTATTTAACTTTTTTTGCATTTTTAAATCCGCCAAATCTTATTAATTTGCATAGTCAAGCATTTACTTTTGTAGGTGATAATTACTAATTTAACCTTTGTCCTGATCATGAAAAAAATCGCGATAATTACTGCCATGTTTTTATTAGTTCTGATTGCTGCAGCATCAGATGGGAAAGACGGCAATAGTGATTCTGAGAAGATATTGCAGCAGCTTAAAAAAGAAGTATCATCCAATCTTACCGGGAATCTTTTGTCATACTGGTCGGCAAAGATGGTTGACAATAAGAACGGAGGCTTTTATGGCAGGATAGACGCAAATGATAAGGTATATCCGGAAGATGAAAAAGGTGGCATCCTGAATGCAAGAATACTGTGGACATACTCTTCTGCATACCGGGTTTACAAGGATACTTCCTATCTGAGGCTGGCAACCCGTGCCAAAGATTATTTAATGGCACACTTCATCGACAAACAGTACGGGGGAGCTTACAGAAGTCTTAATGCCAAGGGGGAACCGTCTGATACCAGGAAGCAGACATACACTTTGTCATTTTTTATTTACGGTTTGGCAGAATACAGCAGGGCAACCGGTGATAAGGACGCTCTGAAGGCTGCCAGGAGTATTTTTGATCTTCTTGAAAAATATGCTCTTGACAAGGAACAGAATGGTTATTTCGAGGTGTTTACACGTGACTGGAAGAGGTCGCATGACAGGCTTATCGGAGAATCGACCGATAATGATGAAAAAACTATGAACACTCATCTGCATCTGATGGAAGCATACACGAATCTGTACAGGATATGGCCCGATCCAGTGATGAAGGACAGACTGAAAAATCTTGTTAATATTTTCCTCGACCATATAATCGACCAGAATACATCTCATCTGGTTTGCTTCATGGACAGAAAATGGGCCCGGACTTCCAGAGTTGATTCTTATGGACATGACATTGAGTCATCATGGCTGATCTACGAAGCTGGCAGTCTTTTAAAGGATGCCAGCCTTCAGGCAAGGATCAGTAAGGTGAGCATTAAAATTGTTGAAGCCGCTTCTGACGGATTACAGCCTGACGGCAGCCTTATTTATGAAAAAGACCTTGCTTCTGGTCATGTTGGAACTGAAAGAAGCTGGTGGACCCAATCTGAAGCTATTGTCGGTTATCTCAATGCATTTGAGATATCAGGCGATCAGAAATACCTCAACAGGTCAGTAAGATGCTGGGATTATACAAAGCAGCATCTTGTAGATAATAAAAATGGCGGCTGGTACAGCTCAGTTTCGGAAAACGGTGTAACAGGGCGGGGCGATAAGGCCGGATTCTGGGTTTGCCCTTACCATAACGGACGTATGTGTATGGAAGTAACGGAAAGGGTAGGAAAGCATTAGAAAATCCCGGATTCTTCATACTTACGTCAGGATATTTCATCATTGCTAAGATTCCAGGTTTAGTATAAATTCCATATTTGAGATGCTGGAGAAAGCTTTCACATATTATCCCTTCGCCGGTTTAAAAGAAAAAGTATGAAAAAAGTTTCAGGATCCACTATTTTGTTTGTTTACCTGCTTACATTTTATGCATGCAGTTCAGGCGACCCTGTGGCCAGACATCCGGATAACCCGCATTATTTTATCTGGAAAGGAAAACCCCTTGTTCTGATCACAACTGATCAGCATTATGGTGCGGTCCTGAATATGGATTTTGATTACATTCCCTTTCTCGACAGGCTCCAGGAATTTGGAATGAATCTTACCAGGATATATCCGGGAGGGTATGTCGAAATGAAGGATCAGTATACCAAAGGCAATCCTCTGGGCCCGGCGCCCGGCAGGTATATTCTTCCATGGAAAAAGACTACCGTCGAAGGAGCTGATCCGAACCTGGGGAAATTCAAATATGATCTGGATCAATGGGATCCGGAATATTTCAGACGGCTGAAGGACTTTGTCTATCAGGCAGGTCAGAGGAACATCGTGGTGGAGATTGCGTTTTTTAACGGGATGTATGATGACAGGTGGACGGCACAGCCTTTGTATCATACCAACAATATTCAGGGAGTTGGAACCGGTGATTTCAAACTGTTTACTACTCTGACCGATAACGTTCTGAACAGTTATCAGGAGAAATATGTGAAGAAGATAGCTGAAGAGCTTTACCATTTCGATAATGTGATATATGATATCTGCGATGAACCTGAGATGCAGCACAGGGAGTCGCTGGGATGGAACAGTTTGCTTCTTGATGCTCTCATCAGTGTGGATCATAACCGGCATCTTTGTGGTGAAACTGCCAACAGCGCTTCCCCGGATATGACCGGAGACAGCCGTACTACCTGGATCCCCACCGAATATATATCTCCTATGGAGAATACTCTCAAGAACGATTACAGCGACAATAAGCCGATTATTGATGTAGAAACAGCATATTATTCTTACTGGTATGGTGATCATCCGACAGAGGAAAGCAGGGCAGAATCATGGTATGGGATGCTGGGAGGACTGGCAGGCTTTATACAGCTTAACAGCGATTTTTCAGTCTATAATCCTTCTGCAAAGGGTACAGTAACAGTAGATACTATTCTCCCGCAGAAAAGAGTACTCATGAATTTCATGAATTCGATGGATTTTATCAGGATGCGAAGGTTCACTGACTACAGCATAGCCGATACATCAGTAATCTCGAGCGGTATTGCTGAACCAGGGATGTTCTATGCATTCTACCTATTCCATGGGTGGAGAAAGTGGGAAGACTGGCCGCAGGGTCTTTCTGCCAGCAGGTTCAACGTGAAAAAAGAGTGGTTTACCGATACGCTCCGGCTATCGCTTCCAACAGGCAGATATCGTCTGGAATGGATCAATCCTGCAACCGGATTTGTTCTGGATTCAAGGGAATGCTGCAATATTGAGGCTGAAAGGGCTTTACAGACTCCAAGATACCAGACAGATATAGCTCTCAGGATTCGCAAGATCTGAAACCTGCTTTGCTATTCTCCATCTTCCTCGCGGATCTGGACACGTCTTATTTTTCCGCTTATAGTTTTAGGGAGTTCTGTGACAAATTCCACAATTCTGGGATACTTGTATGGAGCAGTTACTTTCTTTACATGTTCCTGCAATTCTCTGGCCAGTTCTTCACTGGGCTGGTAGTTTTTTGACGGGACAACGGTAGCTTTAACGATCTGCCCCCTGTCCGGATCCGGCACAGCAGTGATCGCACATTCGAGAACTGCAGGATGCTCCATCAGTGCGCTTTCGACCTCAAACGGACCGATCCTGTATCCGGAGCTCTTTATCACATCATCAGCCCTGCCGACAAACCAGTAGTAGCCATCTTCATCAAACCAGGCCATGTCTCCGGTCCTGTAGATACCGTCTCTCCATACCCGTGCTGTCAGCTTGTCGTCGCGATAATAACCGTTAAACATTCCTGCCGGTCTGGAAACGCTTGTCCTGATCACAATTTCACCTTCATTTCCGACTTCACATGGGTTGCCTTCCTCATCAATTATCTCTATCTCATATCCCGGCGATGGTTTACCCATCGAACCTGGTTTCGGATCCATCCACGGATAGGTTGCAACAGCAACCGTGCATTCAGTTTGTCCGTATCCTTCTCTCAGCTTGATGCCGGTCTGATCATAAAACTGCTTGAAAACTTCCGGGTTAAGAGGTTCTCCTGCCACGACACAATACCTGAGGTTACTCAGATCGAAGTTTCTTAAATCCTCCTTTATAAGAAACCTGTATATTGTCGGAGGAGCACAGAATGTTGTCACTTTATATTTCTCAATAATTTCCATGAGGCTTTTAGGTACGAACTTGTCGTAGTTATAAGTCATTACCGCACTTCCTGCCAGCCACTGTCCATAGATCTTTCCCCAGGCGGCTTTAGCCCATCCGGTATCGGCCACTGTGAAATGAAGTCCGTTGTCCTGAACGTTCTGCCAGTATTTTGCTGTAAGGATATGTCCGAGCGGGTAGGCAAAGTCGTGATTCACCATTTTAGGCATTCCGGTGGTGCCGGAGGTGAAGTACAGAAGCATAATATCACTGTTCTCTGTGGCTTCATTGCCGGTGGTCCGTACAAATTCAGAAGAACTGTTGTTAATTTCTTTCGTAAAATTGAGCCAGCCCTTTCTGTCGGTCCCCAGGACTGCTTTCTGTTTCAGTGACGGCGATGATGGAGAGGCAGCTTCAATATGTTCAATCACCTGCTGATCAGCAACACTTACTATCATTTTGATATCTGCAGCATTGGCCCTGTAAATAATATCTTTTGAAGAAAGCAGATGCGTGGCTGGAATAGTTATTGCTCCCAGCTTGTTCAGTGCAAGGGTGCAGAACCAGTATTCATAGTGTCTTTTAAGGATAAGCATCACCGGATCACCCTTTCTGATGCCGGCAGATTTGAAGAAGTTGGCTGTTTTATCGCTGTAATATTTCATCTGACCGAAAGTAAACGTGGCTTCATTCCCGTTATCATCACACCATACCATTGCGATTTTATCCGGAGTTTCCGCTGCAATCAGGTCTACAACATCATATGCGAAATTGAAATTTTCAGGGATAATTATTTTGAAATTAGCCTTGAATTCCTCATAGGATCTGAAATCGATCCTGTTAACGTACTTATCTAATATCATCTGGAATTATCTGATTTATTACAGGACTACTGCCAGGAATTTCACTTGTGCATTGTTAAGTGCTTTCATAGCATGTTTATGACCTGAATCGAAGAAGATGGAATCACCTTCATTCAGTGTCACCTCATGTCCGTTTATGATGGAAAGCATTGTCCCTTGTATTATGTAGTTGAACTCTTGTCCGGGGTGTGAGTGAAATTCGAGAAGAGCATTCTCCGGATTAGGATCTATTGTGACCATAAATGGTTCAGCCTTCTTATGCATAAAGTTGAAAGCGAGGCTTTCATATCTGTATTGTTTCCGTCTTTCAAGCCGCAGTCCCTTCCCGTTTCTTACCACGCTGTATATTTTCAGCTTTGGATTATCTCCCCCGAGCAGCACAGAAAGCTCAACATTGAACAATTCGGAAATATTAAATATCAACCCCACCGGAATATCTGTCTCGCCTTCTTCATATAGTTTATACGTATTGTGAGGAACACCCAGCCTGTCTGCCATAGTTTCAGCAGAAACACCGGATATCTCCCTGATCTCCTTTATTCTGCCGGCTATCTGTTTGATCTGTTCGTTCATGCCTGCTTTTATTTTTTCCAATATTACACAAATAATTCAGATACGTTTTTATCTGATCATATAAATTATATACCGATCAGATATGATGAGACTTTATATTTATGATCTGAAACTTCTCCTGAATAAGTTTGAATTTACATCAATGGCTGATATTGGAAAATATGCTATATTGTTCACAGATTAAACTATAAGGACCATGAAACCAAAAATTCCATCAGGAACCTTTTTAATAATGTTTGTTACCATCCTGATTTTCTCTTCCTGTTCAGGCCCGGGAAAGAAAATCTCTGTTCCGGACAGGAATTATCCTCCGATGCCGGACCCCAGAGGTTATGTTTGCTACAGGACCGCTTCCCCGATCAGGATTGACGGGAAGCTTGATGAAAAATCCTGGCAGGATGCTCCCTGGACTGAGAATTTTGTTGATATAGAAGGACCCGTCAGGCCTGAGCCAAAGTATAAAACGCGGGCCCGGTTACTTTGGGATGATACATGCCTGTATGTTGCAGCAGAGCTCGAAGAACCGGATGTATGGGCTACTCTTAGACAAAGGGATACCATAATATTTTATGACAATGATTTTGAGATCTTCATAGATCCAGATGGCGATACACATGCCTATTATGAACTTGAGATGAACGCCTTCGGAACTGCCTGGGATCTGCTGCTGCTAAAGCCTTACAGGGATGGAGGACCACCAGTCACCGGTTGGAATATTAACGGACTGGAAGTCGCAACACATGTTGATGGTACCATAAATAAGCCAGGAGATAAGGACAAAGGTTGGACAGTTGAGGTCAGGATACCTTTGACTGCCCTGAAGGAATGCGCCGCTGGTCTGCCAAAGGCCGGCGACAAGTGGAGAATAGATTTCTCAAGGGTGGAATGGAAAACAACCGTTAGTGGCAATATCTACAAGAAAGTAATCAATCCCGCAACGGGTAAACCTTTTCCCGAAGATAACTGGGTCTGGTCTCCGCAGGGAAGGATCAATATGCACATGCCTGAAATGTGGGGATTTCTTCAATTCTCACAAATCGAGGCAGGAAAAGGCTCCGAAGCATTTGTTCCCGACACTGATTTTCGCCTGAAATGGGCTTTGAGACTGATCTACTATGCTGAGGATAAATACTTCCTGGCCAATAATACATATTCATCAGATCCGGTCGCCTTGGGTATCAGTAAAAGCGATTTTCCCGATAATCTGCCCGCTCCGGTGATCCAGGTTACCAGATCGGCATTTGAAGCTTTCTTCCCCTCAGCTCCCGGTTCACCATGCTGGACGATATATCAGGATGGAAGGATCGGAAAAAAATGAAAATGTTATTTATCTGCTTCTTAATACATCATATTGCTGATTTGCTGAAGAGGAGTGACTGATAATTAAAGACCAGGGTTCAGCCTTGCAAGGATTTCCCCTATAACAGAACCTGTACCAAGGCAGGCGACTGGAACGTCTTTCCGGAAGATGAAGTTGCAAAGATTGGTCGCATAGTGAAAAAAAATACAGAGAAATTGAGTTAATTCATTTATGGTCCCAGATTCAGTAATTACTATACTGCCAATGGCAGCCTTATTCGGACTTTCAGCCGGTTTATCACCCGGGCCCTTGCTTACGCTTGTGATTTCGGAAACTATACAGAGAAACTGGATGGCCGGAATCAGGGTTGCCCTGTCTCCACTGATCACCGATCTTCCCATAATACTTGCAACATGGTTTGTGTTTAATAAGCTTTCGGGCTTCAGTCTGATACTCGGGATCATATCTGTGGCAGGTGGAACTTATTTTACCTGGCTTGGTTTTGAGACATTTAAAAGTAATAATATTCAGACGGAAGGATCAGGGCCGGAATCTGAGTCATTACGACGGGGAATAATTGCAAATTTTCTGATCCAAATCCTTATATCTTCTGGCTTACTGCCGGCATACCTACTGCATATAAGGCTTCTGAAGAAGGTATATCTGTCGTCGTGTTATATTTCATGGTTTTTTACCTGATGCTGATCGGTTCAAAGAGTCTGGTCGCTGTGCTTGTTGATAAGTCTAAGGTTTTGATAACTAGAAAAATATATGTAATAGTAATGAAGTTTCTTGGAATAGTCCTGTTGCTTTGTGCAATTCTGTTTTTTTATGATGGGATAAGGGTGATGATCCAGGGTGTAAACATAAAGTAATATTGATCCCTGGGATAATCCTTATTTATAAATCCTGAGAAATGTAATGCTGAAAATATAAACTATCCTGTTTACTGACTCAGATACTTTTCCTGGTTTAACGGATCTCAGTATTGTGCTACCCTCGTCGGCTTCCTGCCTTAATATCCAGACAATCGAACACCTCTTTTAATGATTCAGTACTTTCAGTCAGCACATAAAGCTTATCATTCTTCATAAGGTAAGTTGATCCATTGGGTGTAATGAATTTTCCATCGCGCTGGATAATGGAGATATGGGAGGTTTTGGGAAGTCCTATCTGCACTATTTGTTTGCCGATCATGGAACAATTTTCACTTAAAATCAATTCTGTAAGATGTGATTTGATGCTGTCGTTCAGTTCAAGATCTGTCGGGTTTCTTTGTTTTAGTTCTTCCGGCAGTGTAAGATGCAGCCATTTCGCGACGGCAGGCAGAGTTGTTCCCTGGATAAGCACGGAAGTGACTGAAATGAAGAATACAATATTGAAGAGCATATTGGCTTTTTCTGCTCCGGCAATAAGCGGATATGTCGCGAACACAATCGGAACAGCCCCACGCAACCCGACCCATGATATGAGCCATCGGCTGCGTTTGGGTATTTTAAAAGGAGACAGGCTGATAAAAACACTCAGGGGCCTGGCAATAAGTATCAGGAAAACCGAAATGATCAATCCGATCCCTATAACCGGGATAACCTGTTTCGGAAATACAAGTAAACCAAGTGTAAGGAAAAGAACAATCTGCATCAGCCACGCGAAACTGTCAAATGATTTAATGATCTTCTTTTTATGGATTAATTCCTGATTGCCAAGAAAGACGGCACAGATATATACGGCAAGAAAGCCATTTCCTCCTACGAAATCAGTAAAGGAAAAACTGAAGAACATAATTGCAATGACCAGAACAATATATAAACCTTCAAAATCGAGTCTGATCCTGTTAATCACTATGCTGCCTGCTTTTCCAATTGCGAAACCGAGAACAGTTCCTAACAGTATTTGCCGGATGAACATGAAAATAACCGAAGACAATCCCGAATCCTGGTTTGTGACCAGTCCGGTGAATATAATAGTCAGTACGTACGCGATCGGATCGTTACTGCCACTCTCAAGTTCAAGAATTGACCTCAGATTTCCTTTCAAAGCGAGGTTTTTTGAACGAAGTATCGAAAATACGGCAGCGGAATCTGTTGAGGATACTATGGAGCCAAGCAGAAGACCCTCAAAGATGGTGGCATCAGTTATAGCCCAAAAGAATATTCCGACAAAGAGCGCCGTAAGAATGACGCCCAATGTTGAAAGTGACAACCCCTGCCAAATGATCGGCTTCACTGATTGCCATCTTGTATCCAGACCTCCGGAGAAAAGGATAAAATTCAGTGCGACTATACCGATAAACTGCGCTGTTTTCGGATTATCAAAACTGATCCCGCCTATTCCGTCAGATCCGGCCAGCATGCCGATTGAAAGAAACAGTATAAGTACAGGTACCCCGACCTTATAGGAAGTTTTGCCTGCCAGAAGGGAGGTGAAAAGCAGAATCGAACCAATGAGCAGAATGTTCTCAGTTGTTATTGTCATTTTTTCGCGTGAATTAAGGATCTTTGCAGTATAAACAGATCATTGTTCATTTAATTAACGCTTTAACAACTCCTGCCTCAGTTATTCCATGTCAGCTCAGGAATTTCGGGCAAAAAGGATCAGTATTACCGGATTCTGATTCCTTCAGGATATCATGAATTCTTTAGTACCCTTTTTGGCACATAAAAATCTTCTTTTCCGAGGTTGCATTTTTTCGCAATATACCTGCAGTAGTCTAAGCGGCCAGCCTTATTATCCCTTGTATCTGAACCAAATGTAAATTTGAGACCCTGAGTTTTTGCCATCAGGATGAATTTCTCATCAGGAGTATGGGCAAGGTCGTTGATTTCAATATTGACCTTCTTCTTTTTAAGGGCTGAGATTATCTGCTGCATGCGATCCTCTGTCCATAACCTGTAATAGTCGCGTGCAATGCAAACAGGTAGAAATAGCGGCCATCCGAATGTGGTGAGAGGCTCATTATTATTGATGACTTCCATGATATGATTCATATACACAAGCATGAATTTCTCAGGATCATCAATATATGTGTCAAAACTCCATATATACAGCGTTTCATTATAACCATTTCCAGCTGGTATAGTCTGGGCATCCATTAAAATATAATCCAGACGGGATATCATTTCAGCAGAAAAGTTCTTTGACCATCCTGGTGACATGGGCTGAAGACCTATATATACAGGATAGGGAAGGAGAGAATCTATAAACTCTTTCAGACTTGCATCATCGTTAACACCATATCCCGGATTTACAACAACTCCAAACTGTGTCTTTGTCTTTCGGGCAATTGCCATCAGATCGTCAATTGTGAACCTGTCGGTCAGGTGTACATGCAAATCTGTGAGAGGAAATGCATCATCTCCTGATTTTCCAATACCGAAAACAGAAGGTGTTACTGCCAGTACACTTCCTGCCATACTTACATTCTTTACAAAAGTCCTGCGTTGCATTTATTCCGTTTTTGATCCGACATCAAATTTAAAATAAACAGCCGTTAAAAAAAGATAAAAATAGAGCTTGGTTACAGAAGTACTATTCCATCTGAGCGCTGCAGTAAAATTTGTTTTTATTACAGCACTATTTTCTTTCTTTGCCCTTTCTTATCTGACTTCGGTTATTTTTATTCCTTCATTCTGAGCATTTTTCCTGTGGCAAGAAAGTGATTCAGCATTTTTTCAAGAGCTGCGATTCTGGTTTTATAAACTTCATCCAGGAAGTTGTCAATATACATATTTCCTTTGTCATTCAATGATATGATCCTTAATTCCCATAGCGCTGAGGTTGTTCCATCTTTGTTATCATGAAGACTTATTGAGTACCTCATTACTCTTGTCTCAGAAAACCGAATGAATTGTATTTTTTCATTTTTTTCATAAATATCCACAAACCAGGTTTCTTTAATATCCCCGGGGAAATGGGTACTAAAGATACAATCAGGTTCTGCAAAGCCTGATTCAGAAGATATTATATCGCACTTCCATGTTTCAATCCATTCATATTCCCTCTTTGGGCATAAAAGCGGGAATATTTTGTCCGGAGTCGAGTGAAGGATTTGAGTATGACACGCAGAGTGTCTTTTTGCATTAAAAGTAGTTTCGTTCATTTGTTTAACAGTTAAGATTCAGCCTGTTTAAAATATTATAATTCCGTTTATAGCTTTAATTCAACAATCCCCCTTATGAATGATAAGAGGGATTGCTTACTGGTATCTACTTTAGAATTTGCATAAACTCCTGCATGTGAAGTTTGGTAAAGTATTGAATATAGGCAAATAATGGCACAGAAATGATCATACCAATCAGAATGCCTTTTCCCAGCGAATCAAATTTACGCTTACTGATAAAGTTAATCAGGGTCCACAGGAAAGTCATGGTAATGATAATATGTGTTATCTGTGCGAACATGTTTGTTGCATTCCATGGCGTTGTGAATAAGCCCATTGTGCCATAATAGTATAGTGGCAATAATGGAATTGCAGTCACATAATCGATTTTCGTTATCCGGAATAGAACAAAACAGATAAGATACATAATGATCGCTATTGAACATGCATTAAATGCCAGCCAGCTTCCTAATCCCAATTTCAGGATAACCAGAAAAAAGTAACTGCTGTTTAGTAATGCCATAAGCATAAGAACTGTCAGAGTGTATTCTGCAATATGTTGCTTTACAGTTGAATTCATGATTTAAATTTTTGTAATTACAATAAATTATTATTCCTGTCCCTGAGGGGACAGCAGACCTTTTAAAATAAACGGAAATGACCGGTAACGGGAGACTTCCCAAAACCAGGAATAATTAACCTCTTGATAAGAAGGTTAATCAGGCAGTAATTACAAATTTAAGTACGGTTCTCAAAACGGTGTTGTTTAAAATATCTCTGCAAAAATAGAAAAAAATGTCGGGCGGGGAATTTTTTCTTTCATTTTACTTTTCTCAGGCTCAGGTTTTTGAATGCTTACAGTTTATGAACCTGAAGCTTTGTGCGGATATCATCGGGGATAACTTTCGATTTCTGGTTTTCAAAATCATAATGAACCAGCACTGTTTTTCCTTTTGAGCATAGCTTTCCGTTCTGCCACGCTTCCTGATATACTTCGAATGAAGATTGCCCAATGTTGGAAATATACGTATGAATTTCAACCTGTCCGTTATAATAAAGCTGCGACATAAAATCAATTTCAAAACGCGCCAATATCAGGTTCCAGGTTTTGAAAGAAAATTCAGGATTGAAATAGCCATAAATTTCATTCCGGGCTTCCTCAAACCATCCGGGAATTATTGTATTATTAACATGTCCCAACCCGTCTATATCTCCGAACTTTGGCGTAACAAAATACTTATACATACTTTTCAAATATCAGGCTAAAATAGCAGTTCTACATATTATAGCAAAATCAGGTATGCGTGGAACATATAATCAGGAGACTGCCTGATGTATCTTTCATGATATAATATCCGGAATACTCCACGTTCTGAGTACGAATTGCCGGAATTATTTTTCCTGAGATATTATGGATGGATTATCAGAAAAATATATGCTGCCAGGTTAACCAGGAGCACTGCTCCATAAACTATATTGGTCCTGCCACTGATCAGCGACAGCATTACAATGAAGACTGACAGACCTAATAACAACATTGATTTAATATCAATACCCAGGATGACGTCCATCTGAAAAATGATACTGAAAACTGCAACGCATGGGATAGTTAATCCGATACTTGCCAATGCTGAGCCTAATGCCAGATTAAGGCTGGTCTGCAGTTTATTTTTCTTTGAAGCAATGATTGCAGCCATTCCTTCCGGCAGGAGAATTATAGTTGCAATTATTACTCCGACAAGTACTTTGGGCAGGTTATGGCTTACAATGATTTTTTCGATTGATGGAGATAATGTTTTAGCCGGGAGGACAACCACAGCCATGCTGATGAACAGAAATACCATGCTGGTTATGAAAACGCGCTTACTTATTTTTACGCCTGATGAGTTTTCAATGTTTTGAGAAATTCTGTTCCCGGTATTTAAGTCCTCCAATGAACAGGCAGAGCCCGGCGATACCGTTCAGTATTAACATAATAGCAGAGAATACAGTATAACTATTTCTGAAAAATCTCCGGATATTTTCGTATGAAATATACAGGAGTACAACTCCAGGCATGGCAATAACTGTTTACCAGAAATGAATTGTATGGTGAAAGAAAGTCATTGGAAGGATCATAGGCCTCCCAGAAAGTATCTGCTCCTTTTTTCACCATGCCACCCCAGTAACCGATAATTGTATTTTTCGCTTCCTGTGTCAGGCCTGAAGCAATCATAGCTTCGATAACGTAATGATATGCATAGGGTGTTCCCGGATAAACGACATCCTTTGACCGGAATATATTCTTAAACGCTTTTGCCCCTTCTTCCTTCGAAGCCACGCCGCTCAGAACCATCCATGCCTGAGAGGAATATGAAATTTGTTGACTCTTTCCACTTATAAAGACTCCCTTTTGTTTATCATAAAGATGCAGATGTGCAGCTCTGGTCAGTTTTTTAATCTGTGCCGGCAATCCGGCGACTTCATTTTCTTTTCCCAGCATTTTTGCAAGTTCATATGTGTTTTTATAGGCCCAGATAACACACCCCTGAAGACATGCCTGCTTATCAAGTCGTTCGTTCCAGTCAAAAAACAGCCACCACTCTTTGCCCGCAGTTTCATAATCTATCAACCCGTTTTCCTTAATGTATTTTTCAGGTATTTTAATCTGTTCTTTTGCTACTCTCCAAAGGTCGTTTGCTGTTTCTTTATCTCCGGTTTTAAGCAGGTGCTCTTTCAAAGCAACATTAAAAATGAGAGCATAATCAAACAATGGATTCACCTGGGCGTGTGGTTCAGGACGTTCAAACACATTAGACGGAGCGACACCATCCTGGTAGGAGAGGCCTGCAAGCAGATACAGGCAGTGTTTTGTCAGGCTGTCATTTTTAAATGAATACTGGTTTGCCAGAGATTCCAGGTAAAGATCTCCGATCCATAGTCTCCTGTCGCGTTTGGGTCCGTCTTCATAAACCGTTTGCATGCATTCTTTAAGGGTATTAAGACCGACCCTGTCGATCTTTTTAATTATATCTGAAGTCTCCGGAGACAGTGTTTCCGGTTTGATTTTAGCAGACGTTGAGGCGCTTACATACAGATCGGAAATCTTGAAATCAGAGTAAGTAGAATTCCCTAACACTTCAATTTTCAGAAATCGGAATGCTACTCTTCTTGGAATTGTAATTACGGAAGGCACTTCGGATATAGTAACAATTTCATCCTGCAGCCATGCCCGGCTGAGTGTTCCTTTATATGGATCGAAGGGAGTAACAGCTTCGGCGGGAACTTCTGCAAATGTGAATTTCAATCTTAATGCAGCATCCACCGCGCATCCAAGATCTTCTATCCTGAAAGTGACAAATCCCGTAAGATGTTCTCCAAAATCCAGTATTTTTCCCGAATTATTCAGCATGGAAGTTTTATAGTATCTGTCTGCCGGATATTCATTTTCAGCTCTGTATCCCTGAAATGCTTTATCATCTTTTGAAATCGACACAATATTTACAGGTCTTTTTTCAGCGTATGTTAATGCCGGCCTGGTTGCTGCTGCCACTTCAAGCCATTTAGCTCTCTGATCATGATAGATATCCTGGGCAGAAAGCTGCAGACAAAATGTGAGGAATGCTGCCGGTAGTATAAGATGACTATTTTTCATACTGGGTTTTATTTGTTCCTGGGTTGACTTAAAACTAACTGATTTCGGTGAATGTAAATATCAATGATTGTTTATCAGAACTAAGTGACCGGAAAGCTCGAAAAACCTGCCTTCCGATAAACCAGTTGCCGATTTCAAAAATATTAAAAATTTCTTTCCCTTTTGGATCGGAGGATATGTCACTTCGCTGATGATCTATGTATTGTGATAAAATTCAGTGAAATACAGTGAAATACAGATGCTCTCTTACAAATGCAGGAACCGGAATATGATTTTTTAAGTGGGCTAAGTGTTATCTTCTTTTAATTTCAATGAGATCCGATGTTTCAGGAATTTCTGCATTCATGTCAAATCCATAATTTAAAAAAACCTTCCACTTCATCTCAGAACCAGGACTTAGTTGGCTGGCTGATTGAGAATTCCCTTTAAATAATATCTGCTTTGAGTTTGAAATACTTCTTTTAGGTTTTGCATAAAGTAATGTGATATTTGTTGTTTCCATGAATGAATTTCCTGCCTGTCTTGAAGCTACGCCAACGATTTTTGTTCTGCCAGGCTTTTTGAGAAAATACGTAAAATGGTATGCGGCGCTGAAGGTCTGTGGTGAAGTAAGGACGAAAAAAACGGATATGTTTCGGAAATTCTGCGTTCTTTATATACTCAGAACCGTACCCGTTATACCCATTCTCCATCTTTAATCAGCAAGTCCATGGTTTTAGCTTATTAGTTTAATAATTCAAGAAAGAGGATCCCTAGAGAATCTTCTGAGATATCGGTTTAGAGAATATCCATTGTCACTGAAGAAAGCTGTTAATTAACTAAGGCAATTTAGTTAAAAGAGGTTTCATCTGGTGTTTCTTGTTGGATCAGGCCCAGTAAATCTTATCTGCCGGCATTTTTTAAACCAGACCATTCTTATCTCAATTCAGGTTTAACAAACGACCAGTGGGTTTGTATAATTTCCCAATGGTCTTTTTTATTCTTCCGGAAGACTTCCGTGCAATTCCAGTTATAGACATGCGATCCTTCAACAGATCTAAGGTTAAATGTTAAAACAGCCATATCTTCAACAGCCTGTACTTTTGGACCGATCATTTCGCATTCCGTAACGTTTATTTTCCCTTCCCATTGTTTATAATAATCTGTCAGCTTTTTTAGTCCATCCATCCGCTTATCTGTCATTGGATCAAAATAAACTATATCATCTGCATATAATCCGAGGTATCCGTTTATATCTCCATGATTCCATCTCTCAAGAGCTGTTTTTTCCAACGTAATGATTTCTTTGGAAATTCCTGTATTGTCCTGAGAATAGTTCGTAAGTTTTATCATAACAAGTAAAATTAGTGATAGTGTTTTCATCTTTTAAAACTTTTGTGAATACAAAACTATGATGAGGAAAACACAATTTCACCGGAGAAAACCGGGGAAAAATATAACTTTTCAGGGATATCTTGTTTGCCGGAAAGACAGTGGTGTAAAACCAGTTATTTGTTTGAATTTGCGAATAAAGTACGAGGAATCATCAAAGTTAAGTTCGGATGCTATCTCTTCTATCTGAAGATCGGTGTATAATATCAACCTTTTCGCCTCAAGGATAATTCTGTACTGAATATACTGTTTGGCGCTTTTTCCCAGATGCGATTTGCACAGATCATTCAGATGGCCTGATGTAATATTTAATTTATCCGCATAAAAGGATACCGAATGATTCTCTTTGAACGACTTATCAATCAATTTGGTATACTGACTGATATACCGGTTGGAAGTTTCAGAATAAGAAGTCTGATAAATGGCTGAGTATTTTCTGTTGAGCCACACTAAGGTCTGATAGAGTAAGGCCTGTAGAATATACTGATCGTTCCGGCTGAATGTGCTTATTTCCTGCTCAATGTTCAGCATTAATTTTGTCAGATACCCTTCATCAGCAGTGTCCAGATCATACTTCGGGGGATTATGATAATTATTGAAATATCTTAGGTCATTAATAAACTGCAAATCAAACAGGAAGCGGTTTAAAAAGTCTTCTTCAAAAATCAGGACATAGCCTCTTGGAACAACCTCAAAATCCCAGTATCTTACCTGTCCAGGGGAAGAAAACAAAATAGTACCGCTCTTAATCGGATAGCGGTACTGATCAATCGAGAAACTTCCTTTGCCACCGGTTAAAAATGTTATATCGTAATATGTAAGATAATGCGGACAGGCTTCTGTCATATATTTTTCCAGGGTTTCCAGACGGATCAGATCGATCAGAAGTTCATCCCCATACTTTGTTTTGAAAAAATCATATTTCTTAACATTCATAGAAGCGTTTATATATTTTACGACAGAATGCTTTCCCGGTGATTATATAATGTGATTCCATGATAATCTGCCACCGGATGGCAGCAACCGGATCCGTTTTGGTAAGGACGACATGCAGCACATTATCACGTTAGATTGAATGAACGACGGTACGAAACTTTATTTATTTCATCTTGCTTTTTCCTTGTCAGTATTTCAGTTGAAGTACTTCTGATTTTTCCTCAGTCATTTTTCTGTACTGAAATATATCTTCAATTGATACGACAGTCATATCATGATTTCTTGCAAAACATGAGATTTCAGGCAGTCTGGACATGGTTCCATCTTCATTAGTCAATTCACACAAAACCGCATATTCTTTCAACCCTGATATTTTCATCAGATCAACGCTGCCTTCAGTATGTCCTCTTCTGGCGAAAACTCCATTATTCTGTGCCAGCAAAGGAAAAACATGGCCTGGGTAAGCAAGACATTCATGAGTTGCGTTTTCTGCAATAGCTGTTTTTATTGTTGTTAATCTGTCTTTTGCTGATACTCCTGTTGTGACTCCGTTTTTTGCTTCAATCGAGATTGTAAATGCTGTTTTGTTTTTACTTGTATTATTCTCAACCATTTGTTTCAGGCCAAGATTTTTACATTTTTTCTCTGTTAGACACAGACAAACGATTCCACTGCACTCACGGATCATCAGGGCCATATCTTTCTCTGTCATTTTTTCAGCTGAAAAAATAATATCACCTTCATTTTCCCTGTTTTCATCATCAACAAGAATAATTCCCAGCCCTTGCTGCAATTTACTGACAGCATTCTCAACTCTAACTTTGCTGCTTTTTCCGAATGAATTTAAAGTACACATCTTTACTCCTTTTTAGTAGTTAATGGCAGATCTTCGGAGCAAAGCATATGTCAACAATACAACTGGTTACTCTCAATTGTATCTTGAGCAGGAAAAACTTTTCTTCTCACATCCGGACTTTAACTGTCGGTTTTGGAGTTTCACCAGATCAATCCTTTTTCAAGGAGTCGCGGACTTTTACCGCCGGTCGGGAATTACACCCTGCCCCGAAGAAAATCATTTCAAATTTATATTTTATTCCTTATTCCTGGTTGATTTGAGCAGACTTTCTCATTTTTTGGCAGGAGAGAGGGACAGCTGCGGATATTGGCAGAATATGCGAGATTCCGAATCCAGGAAGGTATTAATAAAAAAGTCAGTTTCAGAAAAAGCTGAAACTGACTTTCTTCATGTTAAGCAATGCTGTTATTACTTTGTATTACCTGGTTTGGCGTCCCACCATACTTTTGAAGTGTATGAATCTCCATCGCTCATTCTGCTGACTGCTTCATTATAATTTGCTTCATTAAGCAGTATTTCATCTGACGGATAGCCAACTCTTCTCGGGATCTGTCCGTTTGTTGAGCCGGGATTTGGACCGGGGGTCAGTTTCGGGTATCCTGTTCTAACCCATTCGGCATAAGCTGAATATGATCTTCCGAAAAACATAATCCATTTTTGGGTCATGATTTTTTCAAGTTTTTCTTCGGAGGTCAGCCCGGCCAGTGAAAACTGTGAATCTATATAATCCTGAGGGATTGTTGTAATATTATAGGGTTCAAGCGCCATTGCAGCTCTGATACCATCCTGATAAAATCCCTCAGCCTGGTCAGGAGTCAATCCGCCCCATCCTTCCAGTGCAGCTTCAGCTTTGAAGAAACACACTTCAGAATAAGTGTAAGCATAATAAGGAATAGGATTAACTTGATTGTATTCGAGGCTGAAGAATGTTAATGTTGAGCAGGTTGAATAATCGGAATTATTTATACCCACACTAAGTTCATCAGTAAGGGCCACAGGTTTACCCTGATATGCAGGGGTGCCCTCTGCTACTGATGTGGCTGTCGGAGAGGCAATATACGGGAGCCTCGGGTCGTTTGTGGTGACCAGCTGATTTACTATGGCGTGGGCAAGGTACCTGAGGTCGGAACTGCCACCCACGAAATGATTCAGCAACGGATTGTACGAAGAGGTGTAATCGGTATTTGTCTGAAGTTCTGCATTATCGCTGTTACTTGCTATGAGAGGTTGGCTCAGTGCAGCTTCTACTGTCGATTTTGCCAAAACCGGATCAACATATTTCAGTCTCATTCCAAGCCTCAGTTTAATCGAGTTTGCATATTTTACCCATTTAGTAACGTCACCACCATAATACAGATCATATGATCCGTATGAATCATCATCAGCATTAAGATTGGCTATTGCTGCATCAAGGTCCTGAATGAGTTTAGTGTAGATAAATTCCTGTGTATCATATTTAGGTTGAACAATCAGGTTATTTGCCCCGAGAGCGCTTTCAGAAAAAGGAATATCCCCGAACATATCGGTTACGTACTGCCACAGGTCAATTTCAACGATTTTGGCGATAGCGAGTTTCGTTCTGCCGGCAGTGGTGTTTTCCTGGTCTTTCAGAAGATCATTTCTTATCTGTGCAATATTCATGATGCTGTAGTAATAACCACTCCAGTCCCCGTGAGCGAATACGTAACGTGATGTCGGAAGGTTGGTGCTTGAATTCCAGTATTGAATCCACGATCCAAGCGTGCAATTTGCAGTCTGGTTACCCTGAAGAAAATTCCCGTCGCGCTGAACTTTGGCGAGGATAATTCCGGGATCAATTGTTACAGTTGAGGTAGGAGGAGTATTGAGATCTTCAAAGCCTTTTGAGCATGAAACTGAGAACACTGCCAGCAGCAATATGAATATTTTGGTCTGAATATTTAATAATTTACTTTTCATGATTGATAGGATTATTGTTATAATTCTAATGAAATTCTACAGCCAAAAGTTCTCATCAGCGGGAAAGATGTAGATTCAAGTCCCAAAGAGCTGTTATGGACATTGAATGAGCATGCTTCAGGAGAGAATCCATCGGTATGACGCTGGAAGTAGAATAGGTTTCTTCCATAGGCGCTCACAATAATGTTTCTGATGAATGTGCTTTTAAGAACTTCTGCAGGAATTGTGTAAGAAAGACTCATTTCCCTCATTGCAATGTAACTAAGATCATTAGTCATTTCCTCTGACACGAAGTTTTCTTTATCTCCGGCAACCATATTCCAGTAAGCCTGAGCGGTTATCTGTTTTGCATTCTTCACACCTGTGCTTACATAACCTCCGGCGCCGTCACTGGCAGCAACCATACCACTGGCTACATAAGTTCCATCTCGTCCCGGAAGAGTCTTTTTTGTCGTTCCATATAGAATTTCCTCCCTCATACTCTGTGAAAAGACCTTTCCTCCCTGGCTGATATCAATAAGTGCAGAGAAAGAAAATCTTTTATATGAGAATGTATTTGACCATCCCCCTAACCATTTGGGCAATGCTGATCCAAGATCAGTTGTTACGAAGCCGGATGAACGTAATGGCAGACCGGTAGTAGGATCAATTAGTCTGTTTCCTTTATCATCCCTTACCCATGAATACTTTGTTCCCCATATTTCTCCAAATGGTTTTCCTGGTTCTGCCACAACATAAGTTCCGCGGTCCTGAGCCAGAATGTAGGCATCTACACCGTCAACAAGTTCAATAACTTTGTTCCTGTTGAGTGAGAAGTTGAATATGCTTTCCCATTTGAAACTGGTTGTCTGGACAGGAGTGCCTGAAATCATGAGTTCAATACCCTTGTTTTCGATCTCTCCTGCATTAATGATTCTGGAATCAAAAGAAGTTGAAGCCGGCAGGGTGATCGGGAGTATCTGGTTCTTTGTGGAAGATTTATATAATGTCAGATCAACTCTCAATCTGTTATTCAGAACATTCAGATCAAATCCTGCTTCATAGGAAGTAGTAAGCTCGTTTTTCAGATTTGGATCAACTACCGTGCTTGTATAAGAGCCAAGAGCTATACCGTTAAACTTATTAGCGTCAAGTGAATATGTCCCGACAAGTGAATAAGGGTCTCCTGAACTACCGGCCTGAGCAACTGAAGCTCTCAATTTGAGGAAGTTAAGCCATTCCTGGTGTAACTTGAATGCATCGGTTACAATGAAACTGACTCCTACGGATGGGTAGAAGAATGAACAGTTTTTTACAGGCAGAGTTGACGACCAGTCGTTACGACCGGTGAAATCAACATACAGATAGTTTTTATACCCTACCTGACCGGATCCGTAAACTGAATTAATTGCCGATTCGTTCAAACCAAAAATATAGCTCAGCGTTTTAATATTGTTTATTACATGAAGATCAGGAACAATAAATTCACTTCCCGAATGACCAACTTTTCTTGAAGAGAAACTCTGTCGGTTTCCTCCGGCATAATGAAAAAGATAAGTCTTCGCCTATTTTAAAATTTGAGGCAAACAAGATATCGCTGTTGGTTTCGCGAACTCTTGTAAAGGATTCCTGATAATCCCCGTTTTTATTGGTCGTTGACCATGTTCCTTCGTTACGGTAAAAAAGTTTCTGATCATTGTAATAGTCAGTTCCTGTTTTCGCGATTACTTTGAGCCATGGAGTAATATCGTATGATAACTTAAAGTAGCCTATAATACGATCTCTCTGATCTTCATTGTGCTGATTGTGAATGGTCCAGTACGGGTTAGCAGTTGATGAGTTGGTTGCATATGTTTTTTCACGGCCAACAGCCAGACTGCTTGCAGAGAAACCCAGCTGGTTGTCAATCTCCTCCTGTGTCCATGCGTAACTCTGGAGTGATTCCAATGACATACTGCGTGGCATACTGATAAAAAGGTAGGCAGGATTATCGGCTGCATCTGAGAGTCGAGGTCTGTTGACTACTTTCTGGTTAATGTAGTTAGCCATGGCTTCAAAGTGAAGCTTTGGCGTCAGTTCGGAATTTACTTTCAGATTGAATGTATTACGATCCATTGTATTGGAAGGAACAAAACCGCTGTTGTGGGTATTTGAAGCGGAGAACCTGTAGTTTGTTTTCCCTGTCCCCCCGTCAATACTCAGGTTATTCGTGAAAGTTTTGTCGGGGTCGAAGAAATCATATGTATTTGGTTGCGGGTCGAATGTTCCGACATGGCCGAACTGGTCCCTGTATTGCTGACCTTCCATTTTAGCGCCCCAGCTGCCTCTTGTCAGCTTATCTCTTCCTGCACTTGCCTGAGGAAGACCTGAAATGCCAAGGTTTGTTGCATTTGCCATTGTGTAAACCGTTCCGTCGTCGCCCCTGAAGTTGGTGAATGTTCCATTATAGCCCTGTCCGTAGACATTCTGAAAATCCGGAATAACCAATGCAGTTCCTACTGAATAATCGCTTGAATAATTTATGCCGATTTTCTTTTTCTGACTACCGGACTTGGTAGTAATAAGTATAACCCCGTTATTACCGCGTTGTCCATAAAGAGCAGTTGCATTCGGTCCCTTGAGTACTGACATTGTTTCAATGTCTTCAGGGTTAATATTTGAAATTCCGTCTCCATAGTCAAATCCGCCCCACTGTGTTGATGCGTCCTCGCTCAGGTTAGTAATAGGAACACCGTCTACAACATACAAAGGCTGGCTGTTTGTACGGAGCGAATTATTGCCCCTGATAACAACTTTTGATGAGCCGGCAGCTCCGGAAGCCGGTCTGCTGACAAAAACACCCGAGATTTTGCCGGAAAGCGCATTCGCCACGTTTGTCTCGTGTGCCTGCGCTACATCATCACCCTTTACCTGAGATACTGAATAACCGATTGCTTTTGATTCCTTCTTGATACCAAGAGCGGTTACAACGACCTCCTGCAGGTTCACTGCAGCCTCACTCAGACTCACATTAATTGTCGTCTGTTCACCGATAATGATCTCCTGTGAATCCATTCCTATAAATGAAAAGACAAGTGTGGTTGCATTCTCCGGGATAGCAATAGTATACTCCCCGTTTGTCCCTGTGACAACTCCAATCGTAGTTCCCTTAATAACCACGTTTACACCCGGCAAAGGAGTCCCCTTTTTATCCGTAACAACTCCGGTTATCTGATGCTGTTTAGCCAGTTCTTTCGGAGTGATGACGATAAAATTATTGTCCATAACCTTATAACTGACTGCTGTATTGCTCAATACAAGAGACATGAGCTCCTCAATTGACTTATCTGTAACATCAAATGTCAGTTTCTTGTCAAGGTCGGCAAAACCATCATTGTAAAAGAATCTGAACTCACTTTTGTCCTCGATGGTCTTGAGTACGTTCCTTATAGACTGGTCATTGATATTTAAGTCGAATCGGGCATGCTGGGAATAGACAGATGCCATCAGGTTCGCTGAAAGTACGCATGTCAATATGACAGATAGTTTCATAACGCGTAAAAATTTTAATGGAAGTGGCTGAAGGTGGTGACACCACCTCCGTAAATGTTTTTTTTTCATACATTTGTAATGTTTAGGTTTTAAACTGGTTTTAAGACTTAAGCGATCAATTTACGGGGGGTAGGTGCGAACTACTCCCTTCTTCTTTTAAGTAACTGAATTCATTTTCATAGGTTTGTTTTAGGTTAAATAAACGAGTTAGTTATTTTTAATCATAATCTTTTTAAACTCTTCAGTGGCTTTTTCATCTAGTTTAAGCCGTACGGTGTCTTTATTGATATGGTATTCAATTGGAGCTGTAAGTTTAAGTGCACCCAGTAACTGATCAACTGTTTCATTTTCAATTATACCTGTGAATTTGAGATCCTTAAGTTGGTCGTCTCCAAAAATGATTTTCATGTTGAAACGGCGTTCCAGCATTGGGGCAAGACTTGCTAACGGTTCCCTGTAGATTATCCATCTTGCATCTTTCCATGAAGTGTATAATTCTGTCCTGACATTGGATAATATATTGATATTTTGTGTTTTCACAGGTTTTCTTACAGGGTCGATCTTTTCTTCAGGGATGTCAGCATACTTTTCACTTTTCTTTGTTTCCTTGTGATAAATGAGTTTTTCTTTTGGGTTCAATAATACTCTTTCATCATTCTCAGTCATATTAAGGGTCTTTATATCAATTCGCCCTTCTTCAAGTGTAGCTGAGATGGTCTTTTCTTCAGGATAAGCTTTGACATTGAATCGGGTTCCAAGAGCTCTGATTATAACATCCTGCGTGTTTACGATAAATGGATGCAAACTGTCTTTGGCCACTTTAAAATATGCTTCCCCCTTAAGCTGAAGTGACCGGGTTGTCTGACCATAATCCTCCCTGTATGTGATGGTAGTTCCGGCATTCAGCCATACCTGGGTACTGTCGGGCATTCTTATTATACTTCTTGCCCCCAGGGGAGTGTAAACTTCAATTGTTCTGTTTGCTATTAACGCGGTTTTCTCCTTTGTCCTGCCTGATATCCACCAGGTTACTGCAGACCCAAATCCGAAAATCAGGATCCATGAAGCAGCTAACTTAAGATACCTTGTCAGTATGGTATTTCCCGATCTCCGAATACCTGAAGAGTGGTCAGATAATTTTTCTTCGAGTATATTCCAGGATTCCTTTTCATAATTTAAAGGCGCCGGGCGTTTTGCCCCTGACAACATCCATGAATCCTTTAATTCGTTGAAATATCTCCGGTTTTCAATACTGCTATCCAGCATTTGCCTTAGCAATGTCAGATCTTTATCAGTAATTGAGCTGGTTAAATAGCTGATAATTAGTAAATTGAATTCGTCGTTATTAAATTCAGCTTTTTCCATAGAGTTTATTCTACTAGATAAGACACTAAAATTTTAAATACTGATGAATGCATTTGAGAAAAAAATCAATTATTTTTTTCAAGGGCATCACTGATCTTCCGGAGCGCCCTGTAGATATGCGTTCTGACTGTATTCTCAGACAACCCGAGTTTAGTTGCTATTTCATCATTCTTTAATGAATCGAAACGGCTCATCCGGAAAATTTTGCGGCATTGTTCAGGCAGTTCGGAAATTGCCTGTTCAATTATTTCTCTTGTTTCGTCGGAGAAGATATTATCAATAAGATTATCATTGCTGATGTAATAATCTGTGATGAATTGTAAAGTTTCTTCAGTACTGGGAATGTTTACTAGCTCTTTTTTTGATTTCTGCTGACGGAGAGCATTAAGAGCATGATTGTGGACAGTTTTAAAAAGATATGATTTAAACGATCCATGAACAGAGATTTCAAACCGGTTTTCCCATATTTTCAGAAAGACATCCTGAACTACCTCTTCAGCCTGGTGATGATTTCCTGTAATTTCTCCTGCATAGTTCACAAGAGGCCTGAAACCTGCCTTATAGAGTTTTTCCAGGGCAGATAAATCACCATTTTTTATTTTTTGCCAACATAGCTCAAAATCCAGATTCATTTTGACAAAAAATATTTGATAATTTTCCAATTTTCCAGAGACATAAAGGAATTAAAAAAAAAGCTAAAAACAACTCCTCCGGCGCAGAAACTGCGCGCAAGATTTCGAATGTTGATTTTAAGCTGGAAGCGGTTATATGATGGCACTTTATAATGCAAATAAGTTTCTTTAATGATATTTGATTATGATTCTGATCAGTACAAGTTATTCCTGAGACAGACAACCAGAAACCCTGTGGACGCGGCGCGATACGTATATCATTCAGCCAAAGTCAGACCTGATGCTTACCTGTATGATAGTATACCGGTCTTTGGTATGATTTTTGAAAAGTTTAAACGAACTTTGGAGCATGATGTTAAAGATACTGGTACTTCCTTTACTGTTGTCTTATTACTCAGGACATGTAACCATGACCAGTATAAATCATGTGCATGGAACTGATTCATTGAAAATGACGGTCAGGATCGATTATGGCTCCTTCCTCAGGGATTATCAGCAATCAATATTAGATGATATTGATTTTGAGATTTTAAGTTCGTATAATCCTTTTCCTTCAGATCTTGCTAACAATTATATTAATTCCAAGATAGCTATTTATATAAACAATAAACGTATTCTGGGTAAGCTACTTAAGACAGGGATGGCAGACGGAGATATATATTTTGAAATCCTCTATCGGATCGGGCATAAAATTAAAAATCTGACTGTACGAAATACGCTGCTGACCGGACTTTATACCGATGCCGAGAATCTTACCATTATTAAAATTAACAATATTGAAAAAGGGATCAGATTCACTCATGGTTACACGGAAGAACTTGTCATCCTGAAATGATCCGTGCGTGAAAATGATTAAATTAAAAGACCTTTTTATTTTCTTTTTTTATAAATATCTTCGTCCGGCCGGCTCCTGAATCTGTATGTATTCCGGGGGGCTCATGACGGTTTACCAGGCAACAATCAAAAAGGAAAGAATGGATATGAGCCTGAGGAGTTGGGCAGGATCATTTTAAATTAAAACACTTTTACCGATGCAACGATGATACAACAAAATTTATACAGATTCATAATCAAAACCTTTTATTCGCTTTGCCTGTTTTGCGTTACTGTGAATCTGTCAGGGCAGCCGTTGCCATCAAAGACAAGACATACGGTAATAATTAATACAGGATGCGGGAATGACGATATGATAGCGCTTGGTTTATTCCTGGCGCGTCCGGAGATAACGGTAAAAGCTGTTCTTGTAACTGATAATGAATTATCTGATACAGATTGTGTTGCAAAGATTACTTCTCTTTTGAACACCTTCGGCAGAAGCAATATTCCAATTGCCACAGATCAGAAATTAAGAGGAGCTGAATGCATTTCAAAGGTACTTGAAAGTGAAGTTGAGAAAATCACAATAGTATGCACCGGAACTCTCACATGTGTTGCCATGGCGCTGGGAAATGATTCCCGGCTGTCTTCAAAAATAGAGCGGATAATCTGGTACAATGAATCGGTAAAGCCAGTCAGCGGCTTTAATTATGAACGCGATAAAGAGAGTGCAGATATGGTTTTGAGATCAGGTATAAGAATGGATGTCATCTCTGATCTTGCAAGGAAAGATATAGTATCAAATACTTCACTGATCTCAGCCTGTCAGCAATCAGATACGGAGCTCGCTCATGTTCTGGCTACTCTTTTCAGTAATTGCTGTGAAAAAAATGTTAAGGGTACATTTCGTAGTGGTCTTCTGGCATTGTATGTGACCAATCCGGAATTGTTCAGTATAAATGCTGATGTTGACAGATTGAAGATCAGATACAACCTTGACTATGACGTGCCGGGCATAAATGAAGCAATAGCTGACATGATAAAAGGTTCTTATGTCAGTGAGCGGAGCATAGTATTTAACAGATTCCCTGTGCAACGGGAATTATATAATTATGATGTGCGCCATATTATCGATACTGCAATTGCCCGTTACGGAAATATTGAATGGCAAGCAGTTGCCATGACCGATGAGTTTCACGGGCACCTCGGTGTGTTTTCAATAGTCGGCGCAAAAATGGGGATCAGGGCTCGGGAAATATTTGGCGTTGGTCCGGATATGCTTACAGTGGTTTCTGATGCCGGTGACAAACCTCCATATAGTTGCCTTAATGACGGCTTGCAGGTGAGTACCGGAGCTACCCTTGGGATGGGGACTATCAGTCTGTCCAAAATAAAAAAAGCCGGACCATCGGCGGTTTTCATTTATAAAGACCGCTCTGTCCGGATTATCCTGAAAAAAGAATATCTCCTCAAGGTAGAGGCGGATATTAGAGAGGGGATCATTAAATATGGATTGACAGATGATGCGTATTGGAAACTGATACGGTCAAACGCTCTTGAATACTGGGTTGACTGGGACAGGAACAAGATCTTTGAAATTGAAGAGATAAGCCGGGTGAAGTAGCTGATTATGATGAATATGTTCATGCCTGAAAATTGTCAGTTTTAATGAAGACAACAAGATGCTGAAAGCGCTGATATTAAATTTCCTGATGTTTTTACACCCGACGCATGTTACTCTGACAACGATTGAGCAACATCCAGATTCTGATACTCTTAAGGTCCTTTTTAGAATGTATTATGATGATTTCTCTGAGGACTTTAAACTGTATGATCCGGCATTTAAATCTATAAGTATACCAGAAGATAAGGTTGTTCCTGACGATAGGATAACTGAATATTTCAATGACCGGGTACGCATCACTATTAACAGAACGCCTATAAAGGGAAGGTTGGTCAATGTTTCAAATGATGGATTGGAGATCATTCTTGTTCTGCATTACAAATCGGAACTGAATCCTGAGAAGCTGACAATTATGAATAAGGTCCTGACTAAGATTTATAGCGATCAGTCAAATATGATCTATCTGAATGTTAACGGCTACCAGGATGCGATGGAACTGACACCGGAACATTTCACTGAAAAACGTAATCTTAAATGATCCGGCGCTTACCAGCCTTCAATTTCTTCAGGCAAGTAAACGTTCATTCCTTCTGGGTTTAACTCCCGGGAGTTCATCACTTGTGAATCATATTTCCGGTTTTCTCACTGATGATTTTTTTGATATTTCTCCTTTGCTAATTGAAAGCTATATATCTTGATGATTAATCGTATGTCTTTGTTATAAGACTTCTTTTAATCCTGAACGAATGGGAGTTAACATCATTAACCAAAATAATTTGAATATTATTCCCCGGTTCTTTTGGGATATATATAACAAATGCTATTTTTATTGACATGAATGTTAAACATCTTTGTCAAAATGCCGGTTACTGATAGTCAGACAGAAAGCCATATTCTCGATACCGCTACACGAGTGTTTTTTGCAGAAGGAAGAATATATGCAACCGTTAAGGAGATAGCAGATGCCGCCGGCCTGAGCAGGACTTTGATCAATTATTATTTCCGGTCGAAGAAACTACTTATTGAAAAAGTTGTAAAAAAGACTCTCGAAGAATTCAAACAGAATTCAGATTCCATCTTGTTATTGGACATACCATTCAGGGAGAAGACAGAACTGTTTATTGATGATTTTCTTAATAATCAGTTTAAATATCCATATCTGGAATCATTTGTTGCAGCCGATCTGATCAGGCAGGAGTTTAAAAAGAGCGTTTCAGATCTTGTAATATCCGAGCAACCTGTTGCGATCAGGCATTATATTGAGGAGATTCAGAGGGAAATGGATAAAGGAACTATAGTCAAAAGCAATCCGGTACATTTTATGATGAACATGTTTTCAATGATGGTTTATCCTGTGATGATGAGACCGCTTCAGCAGAGTATTCTCAATCTTACTCGTGAAGAATACAGAATGATATTAAAGGAACGGAAACAGGTGATTACAGATACCTTGTTTCATCCTGTAAACAATAAATAATCCTGCCATCAGGAACCACTTTTCACTTATTTTATGTTATCAAATGAGAAATTATTTAACCATTTTTTGTCTCCTGTCAATCGTTGTTTTTTCTTGTGGAAAAAGTAAACGAGCCTCGGGCCCGGGAGTTAATATGGCTGGTAATAATGCCAGGCAATTTTCAGTAATAAGCCTCACCAGCCGGTCTGTTACTGTGCATAATGATTTTCCTGCCACGTTGCAGGGGCAGCGTGTCATTGAAATCAGGCCGATGGTTAGCGGCTATTTAAAGGATATGCATGTAAAAGAGGGTCAGCGGGTAGTGAAGGGACAACTTCTGTTCACCATAAACAACCCGCAGTTTGAGCAGGATGTAATTACTGCAAAGGCAAAGATAAGCAGCGCTACAGCTGATTTGAACACTGCCAGGATGGAGATTGAGAAGGTCAAACCATTAGTTGAAAAGGAGATTGTAAGTAATTACAGGTTACAGTCGCTCGAACTTAATCTGCAGGCAAAGGAAGCTGAACTGGAACAGGCCAGGGCAGCCCTGAAAAATGCAGAAACAAATCTGGGATATACCATTATAAGAAGTCCTGAGAGTGGTATCATTGGCATGATCCCTTATAAGAGCGGGGCATTGGTTGGGAGCAGTAATGCCGAGCCTTTGACCACATTATCAGATATTAGTGAAGTTTTTGCTTATTTCTCGTGGAATGAGAAGCAGGTACTTGACCTGCTGTCTGATTCTCAGGGAGAGACTGTTGAAGATAAAGTGGATCATTTTCCACCTGCAACACTTATTCTCTCCAATTCCGTGGAATATCCTCTGAAAGGCCGTATTGAGATGGCCAGCGGACTGATATCCACTGAGACAGGATCGGCCACTCTTAAAGCAATCTTTAAAAATCCTGATGGGGTTGTCAGGAGCGGTTCCAGTGCATTAATAAGGATTCCAAGAAAATATGACAATGTTCTTTTAATATCTCAGAGCGCAACTTATGAACTGCAGGATAAGCGTTTTATCTACAAGGTTAAAGGAGGAAACAAGGTTACTTCAGTAATGGTAGGTTGTGTTCCAACCGATAACGGGAAATACTTTATAGTTACCTCTGGTTTACAACCTGGCGACACTGTGGTAACAGAAGGAGTTATTTCCCTGAAGGAGGGAGATGTTATAAGAGCAGCCAGTTGTGATACAGCCAGTTATTATAAAAATATCGGTCAGTGATTTAATAAGGAAAAACAGATGTTTAAAAAATTCATAGAACGCCCTGTTCTCAGTACAGTCATTTCAATAATCATTGTAATGCTGGGTATTCTCGGTCTGTCAGTCTTGCCGATAGAGCAGTATCCTGATATAGCGCCGCCCACTGTAAGGGTTTCAGCAAGCTATCCTGGAGCAAATGCCGAAGTTGTTCTGAACAGTGTGATTATTCCGCTTGAAGAACAGATCAATGGGGTTGAGGGCATGACCTATATGGTTTCCAGCGCAACCAATCAGGGAAGCGGTTCGATAAGCATATATTTTAATGTTGGAACTAATCCGGATATGGCAGCGGTGCTTGTTCAGAACCGGGTATCCGCGGCTTCAAGTCTTCTTCCCGCGGAGGTCACAAGGGCAGGTGTGAATGTTAGAAAACAACAGGGAGGTATGTTGCTGATGGCGGCTATATACAGTGAAAATCCGGCCTATGATGAAAAGTTCCTGTCCAACTATGCCGATATAAACATTGTTCCGAAACTTAAAAGAGTGAAGGGGGTAGGGGATGCGGGAGCGTTCAGTTCCCAGATATACTCGATGAGGATCTGGCTGCAACCCGATAAAATGGCGGCATACGGGATCTCTCCGGATGATGTGATTACTGCTCTTGATGACCAGAGCATTGAAGCTGCACCAGGCAGTTTTGGTGAACAGGGTAATCAGAGTTTCCAGTATGTTGTGCGTTATACCGGTAAACTGAAAACAGTTGAGGAATTTGAGAACATAATAATTAAGGCAGAGGAGCATGGCAATTACCTGAAACTTAAAGATATTTCAAGAGTGGAGTTGGGAGGCCAGTCATATACGGCCAGTCTTACAGTTGACGGAAACCCCGGGACCAATATCGCTGTAAGTCAGACTTCCGGATCCAATGCCAGAGAGGTCATTGTTGAATCGCTGAAAGTTATTGATGAAGCAGCCAAATCATTTCCAGCCGGTATTCATTATGTCAATACTGTTAATGCCAACAAGTTCCTGGATGCATCGATAAAGAAAATTATCAGGACTTTACTGGAAGCCTTCCTGTTGGTATTCATTGTTGTTTATTTGTTCCTTCAGGATTTCAGATCAACACTGATTCCGGCTATTTCCGTGCCTGTAGCAATCATAGGCACCTTCTTTTTCCTTCGTTTATTCGGCTTCAGCATCAATCTGCTCACACTTTTTGCTCTTCTTCTTGCGATCGGGATTGTCGTCGATGATGCGATAGTGGTGGTGGAGGCTGTTCATGCCAAACTGGATCAGGGATATACATCGCCACGTGAAGCTTCCATTGATGCCATGAACGAGATCTCCCTGGCTATCATTTCGATTACCCTGGTAATGGCTTCGGTATTTATACCTGTTACATTTATTTCCGGATCGTCAGGAGTTTTCTTCAAACAATTCGGAGTGACACTTGCAATAGCCATTGTTATTTCTGCTATCAATGCATTAACCTTAAGCCCTGCATTAGCCGCTATTTTGCTTAGACCAAAGCATGGTAAGGTTAACAAAGGGCATGGTATTTTTGCCTTGCATGCTCTGTTCAATGCAGGATTTGAAGCAACACAAAAAAAGTATATAAAAGCCGTATCTTTTCTTGCGCATAAAAAAGTTGCCGTCCTGGCAGGAATAGCGGGCGCCGCCTGTTTATTTGGCATTCTTCTGATGACAACTCCGGCCAGTTTTGTGCCTGATGAGGATATGGGGACGATCTTTGTAAATATTTCGCTTCCCCCGGCATCATCGCTTGAACGTACAACAATCGTCACCGATGAGGTTGGGAAGATAGCCGGGAGTATACCTGAAGTGAAAAGCGTACTAAGGATGACCGGCAACAGTATCATTTCAGGTAGCGGTAGTTCCTATGGTATGGTTATTCTTGAACTGAAACATTGGAAATACCGGAAAGGGGTGTCGAACATTGATATTATTGGCAAACTGATGAAGCAGACCGCCGGCATTAAGGAGGCCAAAATAGTGCCATTTTCTCTGCCAACAATATCGGGATTCGGAGTGAGCGGAGGTTTCTCATTTCAGTTGCAGGATAAAGGCGGACATTCTATAGATGAGTTTTACAAAGTAGCGCAGCATTTTCTTGAAGAACTGAACAAACGTCCCGAAATCCAGGTTGCATATACTCCGTTTGATCCGAAATTTCCGCAGTATCTTCTTGAAGTGAATGTGCCGAAAATTAAAGAAGCCGGCCTGACTGTCAATGGTATAATGACATCATTACAGGGTTTCCTCGGCGGCATATATGTGTCTAATTTCAATCAGTTCGGGAAACAATACAGGATCATGATGCAGTCTGATCCGAAATACAGAAGAAATCCTGACGATCTGAATAAAGTGATGGTCAGGACAGCAGATAATAAAATGGCGCCTGTAACCGAGTTTATCACTCTGAGCCGTGTATATGGCCCGGAAAGTATTTCGAGGTTTAATATGTTTACTGCCATTCCGGTAAATGGTACGCCAAACAAGGGTTATGGTACGGGAAAAGCCATGCAGGCAATAAAAGAAGTGGCAGATCAGGCGTTGCCTAAGAGCTACGGATTCGAATATTCCGGTGTCAGCCGGGAGGAGGAGAAGAGTGGTTCCCAATCCATATATATCTTCATTCTCAGTCTGCTTTTCGTGTATTTTCTCCTTTGTGCGCTCTATGAAAGCTATATCCTGCCTTTTGCTGTTTTGCTCTCATTGCCGGTGGGACTGCTGGGCATATTCGTGTTTGCAAAGATCTTTGATGTTGAGAATAACATTTATATGCAGATCGCGATGATTATGCTGATTGGTCTTCTTGCAAAAAATGCCATCCTGATCGTGGAGTTCGCGGCACAGAGACATCAACACGGCATGTCTGTCTTCCAGGCTGCCGTTGAAGGAGCCAAGGCACGACTGAGACCAATTCTGATGACATCGCTGGCTTTTATTTTCGGCGTCCTCCCTTTGATGTTCTCAACCGGGGCCGGAGCCAATGGTAATAAATCGATCGGAACCTCTGCCGTTGGAGGCATGCTTTTCGGAACCCTGTTCGGGATACTGGTAATTCCGGTACTTTTTATCATCTGCCAGACTTTGCAGGAAAAAATTAAGATCGGGCAGAAGCATGATGAAAAGTCCGATTCTCAAGTAATTAAAGCTCAAAATTCATAGTTATGTATCTGACTATCTGTCATAAATTCAAACTGGAAATTGTTCTGACATCAGTTCTTATACTTCTGGTTTCCTCATGCAAAATACTGAAACCTTATTCAGCTCCTGAAATGATTACCGGACAAACGGGTTACAGAGGTGTAAATACCAATGATACTTCGAACATTGCAATCATTCCAAGGCAGGCTTTATTCAATGATCCTCTGCTCGATTCACTTATAAATGAAGCTTTGACCAATAATACTGATCTTCACGCAGCAATCGCTCGTATAAAAAAGGCAGAAGCTGCATTTAAAGCAGGCAGACTTGCATTTTATCCTTCACTTGATCTGGAAGGAAGCGCCGGAAGATCGAAAATTATTAACTCCAAAACGGCAAACGACTTTCAGGTATTTGCAAATTCAGCCTGGGAAGTGGATGTATTGGGTAAGCTGAGGAACACAAAACGGGCCAGTTATGATCTGCTTCTTGAATCAGAGGCTGCCGGAAGAATGATAGAGACCGAGCTTGTGGCTTCAGTTGCAAATTCGTATTTCAATCTTCTCGCCCTCGATGTACAGCTTCAGATTGCTGAAAAAACTCTTGAGAACAGACAATCTGATGTTACGATTCTCTCTCTTTTGAAAGAGAGTGATATGGCCACTGGCGCTGATGTGGTGCAAAGTCAGGCAAACCTGATTTCTGTAAGGATCAGAATACCGGATATCAAACAAAAGATTTTTGAGGCGGAGAACGCTCTCTGCGTAATTCTTGGAAGAACTCCCGGGCCCATTATCAGATCAACGCTGGATGAACAGCGGATATCTGTCAGCCTCAGTCCTGGCATCCCTGCCCAGTTACTTGCTAACCGTCCTGATGTTCAGGCAGCTGAATACCAGCTCAGATACGGCTATGAAATGACAAATGCAGCACGGAAATATTTCTATCCATCTCTTACTATAGCCGCGACAGCAGGTTACGATGCAGCACGTCCTGATGATCTCTTCAATCCTTCATCCTTATTCTGGAGCCTGATTGGGAGTCTGACTCAGCCTGTGTTCCATAACGGGCTTAACAGACATCGTCTGGCAACTGCTCTGGCGGATCAGGAAGAAAATATTGCTGCTTATAAGCAGACCATTCTTGTGGCCGGGCAGGAAGTTGCTAATGCCGTACATGGTTATCAGGCATCAGCTGAGAAGATAGAATTAAGAACAAGCCAGATAGCTTATCTTCAGAAATCTGTCGATTTTACGATGGAACTGCTCAAGTATACTTCAACCACCAACTACCTCGATGTCCTGACATCTGAGGTATCTCTTCTTGATGCCCAACTTGCCAGTATTGATGACAGGCTTAGTCAGTTGCAGTATGTTGTGTCATTGTATAGAAGTGTCGGGGGCGGGTGGAAAAAATAAAATAGCCTTGCAGCAGCCTGTTTACTGTCTGTATTGATATAAATATAAAATACTACTCTGGTGTTTCAGGAGGACTGATCCTGTGTTGTCCGCCATTCACCTGCAAATTTATTCCATTTACCGGTTAGGTGTTTTAAAGGAGCTGATGACAATATAATTTGGCACTTCATAAACCCATTTAAAATCAAGATAATGAAAAAAATTGTTATCTCCTTTATGGCAATTCTGTTGTCTGTATCAATGATGGCACAGAATTCTGCTGTTTTAAAACTGAACCCTGAAAAGAACAAAGTCTACCGGATGAAAGCGCTGTCCGATCAGACTGTTGTACAATCTGTCAATGGCAATCAGCAGACTGTATCTACCAAGGTAAATTATGTGATTTCACTGAAAACGCTGGAACTAACATCTGATTTTTTAGTTACCGAAATCCATTTTGACACTATTTCGACAAATACAAATTCGATGGGCAAGATCATTGACATCACTTCATCGAAGGAAGGCAATATAAAGTCTTCAGAAATGACTGATGTTATGTCTTCGGTGATGAACAAGTTAAGCAGGACCCCTGTTTTTGCCAAGCTTGACTTCACCGGGAAAGTCATCGAAATAGTAAATATTAAGATGATCTCCGATCAGATTGCGAAGGATACCAGTGCAGTGACACTTACCGGCCCGGTCGGTGAAGGAGTTAAAAAGCAGATCGTTGGCATGGTGAGCGATAACGCCATTAAAACGATAATTGAAATGTTCACCCGTTGCCTTCCTGCAAAAGAAGTCGGGACAGGTGAAACCTGGAGCGCTCCGCAGACGTTGAATTCAGGCGGAATGTCACTTGATATCACAACCAGTTATCATCTCGATGCAATAAAAGATCATAATGCATCTATAACAGCAGAAGCTGCTATAAAGACGGCTGCTAATGCAGAGCCGATCCGACAGGGTGGTGCGACCATAACTTATGATGACCTGAAGGGACTCAGCAAGTCTACCATGATTATTGATACCAGAACAGGCCTGGTTCTTGAAAACAAGTCTCAAACTCACTTAGCCGGCAACCTCGGTGTAAGCGGACCCGGCTTCAGTATGCAGTTACCCATGGATATTAACGGCGAATCTAAAATTGTTGCATTACAGTAATTAACAGGAAAAATGAGATATCTGATCACAATATTGCTGCTATTTGGTTCTTTGGTTGTCCACGCGCAGACTATAAAAGGCAAGGTTTGTCTTGAAAAAGATAAATCTCCCATTGCATTCGCTTCGGTTGCATTATACCTGCTGCCTGATACCAGCATGGTTACGGGAGGAATTACACTGACTGACGGTGGTTATTCGATCGAAAAAATAAAACCTGGCAATTACTTTCTACGTGCAAGTTTTGTTGGTTACAGACCCAACGGTAAAGCTGTTAATGTTACTGATAATCAGCATGAGATTGTTGTGGATACAATATATCTGGGTGGAATTACCACAAGCCTTAATGAGGTTACAGTTGTGGGTGAACGACTGAAGGGGAAAGAGATGGTGGACAGAACAGTCTACGCTATTCCCGCTGTTGTAGCCAAGGCTTCTGTAAATGGGTACGAGGTTTTGAAAAAAATACCCCAGGTCAATGTTGATTTTCAAAACAACATCACATTAAATGGCAGCAGTAATTTTATCATTCAGGTCGATGGCAGACAGCGTGACAAGGAGTTTCTTGCCAAGCTGCAACCATCCGATATCGAGAACATCGAGATTATAAGCAACCCTTCAGGCAAGTATGAAGGTAACGTCGACGGTGTTATCAATATAATACTGAAAAAGGAAGCCAGGTATGGTATAAATGGTAATGTAGGACTAAGCATCAAACCTTTTAATAAGGTTACCTCTTCTGTAACTGGAAGTCTCGATTATGCAATGGGAAAGATCACGTTTTATGTGACTGGTTATTCCTTCACGCAGAAGCTTGATATAACGTCGAAAAACAATAGCTTGTTCCTGCAAAACGATTCCGCTGCTAACTTGTTTGGAAAAGGAGGTATCAAGGTATCACAGACCAGTGTCAATACCGGGTTCGATTATTATATGAACGATCATAACAATCTTAGTTTTAATATAAACATTAAACCTGTTAATCAGGATGTGGATGTGTCAAGTGAAACAGGATTGTTTAAAAACGGTATACCGGTAAATTCCATTTCGGCGATAAACACCAACGGTACCGGTAGCAACGAATTCACAACATCGGTTTTTTATAAGAAAACATTCAGTAAACCTGTGGAGGAATTTACTGCTGAAGCCAGCTGGTACAGGTTTCATTCCAATGATGACAATGATTTTGTCAATACCCGCTACTTATATAACACTGATTCTGTAATAAATACTTATTTAAGGTATGAATATAACCTTAATGAGAGGAATTATTATTCTACCAAGTTGAATTATGTTTATCCGATAGGGATGAATGCCAAGGTCGAAGCAGGGTACCAGCTCTATTACCAGACGATGAGTTACGATTTCAGTATAAATCATGAGACGTCTTCCAACCTGTTTGAGTATGATGAACTGCGTAATTCCTTGTATGGAGGATTCACCTTTAATGTGAAGAAATTGGGGGTTCAGACTACACTCAGAGTTGAAAACAGTCATATATCGGCTGATTCTGTCTCAAATCCTAATTATTCATGCTTTCTGCCTTCCGTGAACCTGCAGTACAAGTTTTCACCTTCTCATAACCTGAAGGCTACATACAACAGGAGAATTAACAGGCCTGGCATCTATGATATGGATCCTTATTTCAAGATCGGGCAGAACTATGACATTTCTCAGGGTAATCCCAATCTTCGTCCTGATTATCGTGACCGTCTGCAGCTGACTTATACATGGAACTTTGGTTCCAACTTTTTCTCACCATATATCTACCATGAATTCTTTTCAGACAAGGTGGGAAAGGAATATCAGATTATACGCTCATCAGTAGATAATTCATACACTACCTTTACAAAACCCTATAACCTTTTAAGCGGGTATGAATCAGGTGGAGGTCTTAATGCAATGCTTTGGTATATAAATATCAATGCAAGGATATTTAAAGGCCATTACAATGAATATACTACATCAACGGTAACAATACCGTCGAGGGATTATTTTTCCTACAGTGTAACGAGTTACGCTTTTGTCAATTTCGATAAGAACAAGAAAACGACTGCTTTTGCATTCCTGAGTTACAATGGTGTCAACGTAAATGCCCAGAGCAAAACTTACAGCATCCCATTCTACGGGCTGGGCCTGCAGAAACAGGTTAAAGATCATTCCTTCGGAGTATTTTACTTCCTTCCCTTCTCAGGCAAGGTCAACCTGAACAGGACTGAAACTGCTGCTACGGGTTACAAGACAACCAACATTATCGGGTTCAATGCAGCAAATTTTATTCAGTTCAGCTATTCCTATAAATTCAGCAAAGGCAGAAATGTTAAAAAGATCGATCATAAGGTGGAGATTGAAAGTGACAGCAAATCTCAGGCAATTGGAAAATGATATGATATGCTGAATTTTTCTGTCTGACCAGTTGAAATTCAACTGATCAGCACCTTTCCCGGTGTCGGGTGGGGTCTCTGATCAGATATGAGAAATGAATTCGGGCAGGGAGGTGTTTTAAATGTTGAGTTTAAGACACCTCCTTTTTTTATCTCTGTTTTTGTGAGTCCTGAAGATTCTGAAATTGGATGTTTGGGAGGTTTTTTGCCGGACTAACTATTGGGAATTTAAATATAACCGGCTATATTTAAAAACATGGTTTTAAAAGGTCATAATAGCGGGATCGATACACTCAGGGGACTCTCGATCCTATCGGTAATACTACTCCATCTTAATTTAAGGGTTCCGTTCAGCCAGACTTATCTCGGAAGTCTGATACCATTACCTCTCAATAAAATACTATTCTGGAGCGGGTATTACGGAGTATGTGTCTTTTTTGTAATATCAGGATTTCTCATTACCACGACTACGATGAGAAGGTGGAACAGTCTTCCCGATATAAATGCAGGCGGATTCTATTTTATGCGATTTGCCAGGATAATGCCTCTGCTGATTTCTTTACTTCTTATCCTTTCTGTGCTGCATCTGGCAGGACTTGAAGGATTTGTCATCAACCCGCAGCATACTTCACTTGGTCGTGCTGTGTTTGCAGCCCTTACTTTTCATATCAACCTGCTTGAAATAAAAACAGGCTACCTTCCGGGCTCCTGGGATATTCTTTGGTCATTATCCATCGAGGAGTTTTTTTATCTTTTCTTCCCCCTGGTGTGCCTTTTAATAAGGAAGGAGAAATACTTTGTGTTCGTGACCCTTGCATGTCTGATATTATCACCTTTTGCCCGGACAATCTTCTATACAGGATATTCATTTCCGGATACAGATCATAATCATTTCGCCTATCTGGATGCTTTATCCCTGGGTTGCCTGGCTGCAATTATTGCACGAAGAGTGAAATTAACGGGACTTTTGCATACTATTCTCGGAGTAGCAGGCTGGGGATTGATCATTCTGGTATTTTGTTTCCGGGGATTAGTCAGAGAGATGGGTCTTGCAAAGGCCGGACTTAATGTTACTGTACTCATAACGGGTACTGCAATGGTTTTAATCTGGATGCAGAGACGTAGTGAGAGCGGACAGCAGGTCGCGGGGAAACTTACAGCATTTTTCCGGTTTCTCGGGGAAAACAGCTACGAGATCTACCTTACTCATATGTTCGTTGTTTATATTCTTGTGGAAGCTTATAACTATTTGAATCTGAATGGAGAATGGGCATGGATACTCTACTTGTCAGCAATGCTTTTGTCGGGAATTCTTGGCAATTTTGTAGCAACTTATTTTTCAAACCCGATAAATGTCAGACTGAGACAATGGTTCGAACAGAGGAGCTTAAACCATGCAGCTTAAGTTGTGGTTATTCCATAGGATGATCCTTAAAAGAATTTAAGATGAGTCGGAGCGAAATTTTACAATGCCTTAAGATTCTGAATTAGCCCGGGGAAATCATTACAGATCACATTCAGAAGGTATTTTTGGACATTATTTTAGTTTATTGAGGGGATAGCTTTGTTGTATCTGATTAAGTAATTTTGCAGGATCATGTATCAGACACACAAAACATATATCAGGCCTGAACACCCGATGCTGGAACTTCTCAATGAGAATCCTTCCCTGCTGTTGGTATTGGAGCATCTTGACATCGATTTCTGTGTCAGTGACAGAACAGTGGAACAGATTTGCAGAGACAGCAATACCGATCTTCCGGTGTTTCTGATCATAGCAAATCTTTACAATGGCTTTTTTCCGAACGAGACAGACATCGGAACGATAAAAGATCTTTCTTCTGTTATACGGTTTCTGAAGAACAGCCACAGGTTTTACAGAGATGATAAATATCCGGAAATAAAAAGTCTGATCAATAAGCTGAAGGAGACACAGGATTCAGAGACTATCCGTCTGATAGAGCAATTCTTCAGTTCCTATTTTAACGAAGTTTTAGAGCACTTTGATTATGAGGATACAACAGCCTTCCCTTATTTTAACACGCTGATAGAAAACAAGTGTGCTCCGTCAGCCCCAGGCTTCTCGGCATCAGAGTACAGAGATCATCATTCCGATATTGAGACCAAACTTGATGATCTGCGGAACCTGCTTCTGAAACATATGACCTTAAAAGGTGATTTACCGGTTCGTAGGAAATTTCTTTACAGTTTATCTGAGCTTGAAGCAGATCTTAGAATTCATTCAATAATTGAAGAGAGAATATTGATACCTCTTGCAGGCAGGATCGAAAAGAAAAGAAACGATGGATAACTGCAGGATAAATATAGCAGTAATTGAACCTTCCGATATTGTGTATGAAGGTCTTTCAGATATGCTGCTCAGATCGGACAGGAAATACTTCCTTTACCGGCTTGGCAGCATGGATGATCCTTTATTGAGATCGGGAGAGATCGATTTCAGGTTAGCAATAGTAAATCCTGTGGCTATACAGAACAAAACTTCGGAATTTCAGAAATTAAACAGGAAAGGGCGTCCTGTACCGGTTGTGGGCATTGTTTATTCGTTTTTTGATCCAGGTTTGCTTAATCTTTTTGATGATACATTTTCTGTAAATGATCCTGCCGTATTGATAGGTCATAAATTAAGTATCCTGCTTAAAAGTTCTGAATGTAAGAAAATTACAGGAGAACATTTGTCGGAGAGGGAAAAAGAGATCCTTGTTCTGCTGGTACGGGGACTGTCTCATAAAGAGATAGCAGAACAGCTCAATATCAGTGTTCATACAGTAACCAGTCACCGCAAGAATATAATTGAAAAAACAGGTATAAAAAGCCTGTCAGGACTTACTATTTATGCTATTACCAAGAAAATTCTGCCTCTGGATTCAATCTCTCCCGAATTATTGCACTGACTTTTCCCTTCATCATAGTTTCACAGAAGAACATTTTTCATCGTAATGAACGGTTGCTTACAGTAAACTGGTATTAGTTACCGGATTTCTTAATATCAAAAAGCTGCATAACTGTTTTCAGCTATTGTTCCCGATAAAATTCCCTTTTTTTCAGGATTGTCCGACCGGATGAACAGGCATTTCTTTGTATTTAAACTAAATAATAATTGATATGAGAGAATTGCTGTTGTATTTTTTTTCTCTGCTGTTTCTGAATTTAACATCTGTTTATGCTCAGGACAATGGGGGAGATAAGAGGCAGGCTCAGGAGATTCCGAAGGAGCCTGAAGTCAGAAAAAAAGGAAAACTTACACTTGGAGGCTATGGAGAAGCCGTGATGAGCAGGATGTTCTACAGCAGCAGCTACAAGCGTTATTCAGATGCCTCCTCTTACAGGAACAGCAGCGGTTATGGACAGTTTGACCTGCCGCGTGTTGTTTTTTATATAGCATATGATTTTGGAAAGGGATGGACCATGAGCAGTGAGATCGAGTTTGAACATGGAGGCACTGAATCGGCGGTTGAGATCGAGGAGGAGGAAACGGGAGAATATGAAAGCGAGATAGAGAGAGGAGGGGAGGTGGCGCTGGAGCAGTTCTGGATTCAAAAAAGCTTTAGCCCCGGGTTTAACATCAGAATGGGGCATGTAATTGTTCCTGTCGGCTTGACTAATCAGCATCATATGCCCACAGAATTTTTCACTGTTTACCGGAATGAAGGGGAGAGTACCATTCTGCCATGTACGTGGCATGAGACGGGGATCAGCCTGTGGGGCAAAAGCGACAAATGGAGATATGAAGGTCAGTTTCTTGCCGGACTGGATGCCAACAGGTTCGGATCACGCGACTGGATCAGCGGAGGTGCAGGCAGTCCGTATGATTTCAAACTTGCAACAGCATACGCCGGAGCTTTCCGCTTCGACAACTATTCCGTCAGGAACTTATGTCTGGGATTGAGCGGTTACCTTGGAAACAGCGCTCCTAATTCCCTTGAACCTGATAAGTACAAAGGTATCAATGGTACTGTAAGTATTCTTGCATTTGATTTTGATTACAATACTGAGAACCTGATTATCAGGGGAAATATGGATTTCGGACATCTTACCGGTTCGGAAAAGATAACTGCCGCCAATAACAGTAGCCGTCAGGACTCTCCGTCTCCAAAAACCGCTGTGGCTTCCGATGCTGTGGCTACGGGAATTGAAGCCGGGTATAACATTTTGTCATTGTCAGGGAAGATCGATTCCCGCGAGCAGAAGCTGTTCCTTTTTGGCAGATACGAATACTATGATTCAATGTATAAAACCCAGGGCAGCGTAGTGGATAATGAATGCTGGAGCCGCAGACGGATTGCAGCTGGTCTTAATTACAAGCCACTGAAAGAAATTGTGATTAAAGCTGAATTTTCTCACAGGTTACTGAAAAGTCAGTACAATAATGAAAATACCCTGAGCCTTGGTATTGTATATACAGGCTTATTTGAAAAATAATCTTAAACAGACAAAAACAAAATAATGGAAAGATCTCATTACAGATTTATATTTCTGTCGGTAGCGCTGGTTCTCCTTCTTGGTACCGGTTCATGTAAAAAAGACGAGTCTGCTGATATCTCAGGGTCTGATGAGCGAAAGACGAAAGTGATAACTCAATATGTGGAAGGAGTGGTGGTGGAGACCTACAGGTCGCTTGCAGATGCTTCGATGGAACTTTACATTCTATGCGAGGCTTTACGTAATAATCCTGATCAGGCAAATATCAATGCAGCATGTGAAGGATGGGTATCTGCAAGGAAATACTGGGAACAGAGCGAGGCATTTCTTTATGGAGCAGCAGCCGACTATAACATAGATCCTCATATCGACTCATGGCCGTTGGATAAGACCCAGCTTGATCAGGCTCTGAAGAATACATCTCTTATTGAGAATATGGCTGTGCATGGATGCAATTTCACTGGGTTTTCAACATTGGGTTATGGTCTTCTCGGCTTTCATGCAATTGAGTATATGATATTCAGAGATGGCGCCGCCAGGAATATAGCCGGAGGAACCGATTCAGACGGAGTGGCATATGGAGTACTCAGCAGGCCGGAACTGATTTATTGCCTTGCAGTGGCCGAAGATCTGCGTAACCAGTGCATAAGGCTTGAAGCAAGCTGGACAGGCATTGAAAACATTTCAGATGAGAAACAGTCTATACTGAATGAAACAGAGCTGCAGCCATCCATGGATTATGGATCCGCTATGAAAACAGCTGGTGAACAGGGAAATGTACTTTATAAATCGCAGCTGGCTGCTTATGTGCAGATACTGCAGGGTGCGGCAGATATATCCGATGAAGTCGGCAATACCAAGATCAATGACCCTGTAAACAGCGGGAATGTTCTGGATGTCGAATCATGGTACAGCTGGAACTCTATCACCGACTTCGCCGATAATATCAGAAGTGTCAGACACGCTTACCTTGGCGGAACCTCCGAAAACGGCAGTCCTTTGTCGGTAAGCTCTTATGTGAGTTCTCTCGATGAAAAACTTGACAGCGAGATCAGGACGGCAATTGTGAATGCAATAAACACTATAGAGGCGATGCCGGCTCCTTTCAGAAATCATCTGACAGTGTCAGAAACAGCAGCTGCCAAATCAGCGTGCAATGTACTGTTCAATAAACTTGAAGAGGCGATTGAACTGGTACAGAAGTAAATGTAATAGCAATTTCCCGGTTCCTGCTGCAGATAATCTACAGTACAGAGTTTTAATAAATGTGATTAAATCCAAAATGAATAGACTGATATATTTTATAATGTTTGGACAGCTCCTTGTTTTCTCGTGTGAACATGGTGCAGATGTTACCGGCACAAAGACTGTTCTTGCAGATGAATGGTATCCCGGCGGGAAGCTTGGAACCACATTCAATTCTACTGCCAGCGCTTATGAACAACCTTCGCAGGCTGTGGAAAACTCCGGATTGCTTGATGATTTCAGAGCAGGTGAACGCTTGTTTGAGAATATCTTTGTCACATCTTCTGAGGAAGGAACACCGAGAGGCGGACTTGGTCCGTTATGGATCCGAAACAGTTGTACAGCCTGCCATCCTGGCTATGGTCATGGTAAAAGGCAGACAGAATATAATTCGAATGAATTCGGGAACGGCTACCTGCTTGTTGTCACCGATGAAACAGATACTTACCTCAGTTCCCTTACCGGTATGCCTCAGACCAGGGCAGTTGCCCCGTTCAGTCCACCAATAGATGAATCGAAAATAAAGATAGACTGGCTGGAATATACCGACGAATGGGGAAATTCATTTCCCGATGGAGAGACTTACAGCCTTATCTATCCCAGGGTTGCTATTCCTGAGGATGCTTATTATGTCCCGCTGGAAGTGACAAAGAACGGAGTAACGTCCATTGTCCCGCATTCAAATGTGAACGTTCGTCTCGAATCAACTATCGGCATCTATGGTTCCGGTTTGCTCGATGCTATTCCTGACGATTCTCTGAAAATGCAGTATATAAAGGAGGAACAACAGGGATTAGCTTTGAATCCTTCAATATTTTCTGGAGGTGATTGGGTTAAGCAATACAGCAATACTGTTCAGGGTGACGGAGAAAAGCATCCGTTGAGGTTCACTTATGGGCTTAGCAGAGGGCCGCTACAGGACGGACCGGGTTCAAATGCACTTTGGAACATTACAAACGTCACAAGGAGCAACAGGAGATATAACTACATCACCGCAACTTATGCCAGAGTAGCCTCACAGGATACTTACGTACAGCAGGAGTTTTATAGTTATTTCCCAGAATATTATAAAACAGGTAACGTGGAGACCGACATCTATAATTATCTTATGGCAAAAGATCTTCCGGTTGAATTATCTGATGACGATTTTACAGGATTTATGGTTTGGCACCGGGGGCTCGCGGTTCCTGCTGCACGCGATCTTGATAAAGAGGATGTTCAGACAGGAAAGAAGTTATTTTCTGCTATAGGCTGTGCCGGCTGTCACCGGCCGTCATGGACGACAGGCAGCGATGACCATTATGATCCGAATAAATTCTTTACCAGGGGCGACAGGAGGTTGCCATCATATCCCAATCAGAAGATATGGCCTTATACTGACATGGTGCAGCATCGCCTCTATATGCAAAATGATATCAGGACAGGATGGTGCCGTACCACACCTCTTTGGGGCCGTGGATTGAGTATAACCTGTACCGGCGCTGATGACCGGCTTCATGATTGCCGGGCCAGGACGATCATCGAAGCTATCATGTGGCACGGGAATTCACAAAGCGACGCGAGAAGTACAGTGGAAGCTTTCCGTAAACTGAACAGTGAAGAACGTAACGCGATAGTGAAATTTATGGAAGCTATTTAAAAACTAACTTATTATTTTTTCTCTTTTGGAACTATGTCGTCAGGATATTTTAAATTCTGTATGACTGAACGGTCAGATAACCTGATCCATGAACGGAAACTTTTTTCCCCTGCCGTGAGTTCAATTACCCTCGCTCCGTTTGGTTTCAGATCATTATAAACCGTATCGCATCCGCTGAACCTGCCATAAATGAAGAATATTTTGTTCCAGTAAACAGTATAATCGTTATTATGATCGTGACCATGAAACAATGCCTGTATATCGCCCATCTCCTTCATTGAAACAAACAAACCTGAATTGACCGCGGATGAGCAGACAATTTCTGCTCTTGTGCCTGTCAGAATAGCTCCATCATCACGGGCTGCTTCCTTATGCTCAGGTAAAGGAATATGGAAGAAAGCCAGAGATGGCACGGGTTTTCCACTATTTTTTCTGGTAAAGTTTTGGCTGTGCTCACGATACCAGTTGATCTGATCTGAGTGTATATGTCCGTAGCCCTCTATTCCTTCAATTGTTGAATAAGCATTTGAATCAAACATATATATTACCCGGTCGGTGGATTCTCCGCCCGGTGCACCCAGAGTAAGGATATAGTTGGTCACTCCGGTAATACCCTCTGTTGTCGAAGTGATACTATGAGGAATACTCCTCACAATATCGTACAACTCTTCGCGGGTTTTATCAAATTCGTCATCATGATTTCCAAAAGTTAAGGCAAACGGAATTTTCCGTCTGGAGACCGGCTCCAGAAGTTCACGGATAGAAGCTTCAGCCGGTTTTCCGAATATAATATCACCGGTATGAATAACCAGATCGGGTTTCTCTGCATCCAGTACCTTATTTATATTATCCAGCGCCATGGCAGACAGAGGATTACCTGAAATATAATGAGTGTCAGTCAACTGCAGAATTTTAAACTTTCCGTCACGGTTGTAGGATAATCTCTGAAGAGGATTGGACTGTTCATCAGACGAAAGATTCACGTCTGCCCTGCCGGATTGAGGGTTAAGCATCATAGCGTTTGAAACAGAACCGGTTGCAAGTATTCCTGTTACTCCGGCAATGGAGGATCCTTTTATAAAAGTCCTTCTGTTAATATTCCTGTTCATTGTTAAATTTTTCCTGGTTATCAGATCATGATTTTCTTTTAAATGATGCGCAAAATACCAAAAATATCGGAATGGAAGCAGAAAATAAATGAGGCTGTCTCATTCCTGACAGCCTCAACAGACAATTTCCCTGCAAATTCTGATCATCATCAGGTTAGTTTTTAATATTCATATCCTGAGGATGTGATATTCAGTATTTCCGGTCCAATCCGAATGCTTCGGGCTGAAACAGTATATCTTCTATTATGACTGTTTTTGAACCTCCCGGCACCTTAAATGTTATTTCCTGGTTTTTTTTATAGCCCAGCAGGGCGCAGCCAAGAGGAGACAGAACAGAAATGTTTACTTCCTTTGCTGATGCGAACTGCGGATATACTAGTTTGACTGTTTGAAAGCTGCCTGTTGTGGTGTCCCTGAGTTTTACTACTGAATTCATGGTCACATATTCAGCAGGTATCTTGCCTGGGTCTACCTTTTTGGCCCGTTTAATTTCCATATTCAGTCTGTTTAGCTCAAAAATATCTGATTCACTGGTTTCAAGCATGTTAAGTATCATTGAATTAAGCCTTGAATAATCAGGTTTTGTAACTAATATTTCGCTATTCATATTCAATCGTATTAATAGTATAATAATACCTGTTCCTTTTCAAAATAAGACAGATTTCAAAAATTGCTGATGCTCAATGCGACCGGAAATGCGATGTAAGTAAGGATTTTAAATTCTGAGGATGCAGATTCGTCTGAGTAGAGAGATAGTGCTTATTTCATGCACTATAGTGACCTCAGCTGATTTTCTGAAGGTCAAAAGAATGTCATTAACAGGTTCCCTGGAACAAACCCTTTCATTACAGAACTTTCTGAATGTTTGACGATTGTCAATAATTATAACATGCTGAGAAATCTGTCTTATAATATAAGAACTTAGGGTGTGTTTTTCAGGTACAGCTGTTCTGATTACAGTTTCCGAAGGTGAAGCATGGACGGCAGTAGGGAGGCAAAATAAAACCAGAGAGAACATCAGTGTAAGAATTGCCGGGATGTGATTTTTATTTATTCTGACTTGGGCCATACCGTACTATTTTATTCCAGGCACAAAAAAACAAAAGCCGTGCCAAAAAGCTAGCCGGAAGTATTAAGAAATTTTAATTTTTCAGCTATAATATGTTAACAAAATGCTTATCAGTATCTGCTAAGTAAAAAAAACAGTTGTTTGAATTTCTAAATGGATAGACTGCTTGGGCACTATTGGGATTACTTTTTTACTTAACTGTGTCTGGGCAAGAATTATGGCAAAAAAAACCAATACTGATAATCATTTACTTATAATAATCAAACAAGGAAATCGAGAGAAAAAGAAAAATAAAGAAAAATTTGTTAAGTTTGTCAAACGATTTCAGGTATTCCTGCCATTTATGTCATAGCAGGGATTAAGAGGGAATCCCGTGAAAAACGGGAGCTGTACCCGCAGCTGTAAGTCCGGCAAAAAATCCCGGTAAACCTTTGCCACTGTTCCAGAATGCTTGGAATGGGAAGGCGACCAGGATAGGACAAGCCAGAAGACCTGCCTGAATAACAACTTCGTAGCTTTCGGGTGAAAGGCAAAGAGAGGAATCTTCATTTTATTTCTTTCCGGGTCTTTTAATTTATTTCTACGAAGAATTCATAACTGTAACTCCTTCGCCTTGAGACGAGGTAGTGTTAATAAGTTGCTATGAAGTGTCAGTTACATTTTGGAATTCGGAATTTTTGGCATGTCGGGACAACCTGCTGTATTTTTTTAATGACGTTATTGAGCGGAAATGTTTTTTCACAGTCAATAACCGACACTATATTTCATATTCCGGATGTTCTTGTGAGTGCGCCACGAAGCGCTCATTTCAGGCAGGATATCAGAATTGATGAATTCAGCAAAGAGGAAATTAAAAATTACACAGGTCAGTCTCTCTTCAGGTTTTTGTCTGATTATACTGCTCTTAATATCAAGGCTTACGGAGTAGGAGGGGCATCTTCATCCATATCTCTCAGGGGTGCATCATCGAGCCAGGTTCAGGTAAACTGGAATGGTTTCCCTATAAATTCAGTAACACTTGGGTCGTGTGATATCTCAATGATACCGGCAGCAGGATTTGACAGGGTTTCAGTTGTTTATGGGGCATCGGGTGCCCTCTATGGAAGCGGGACTTTCGGTGGAGCTGTGAACCTTGATAATGAAATGCATACAGGAAAAGTGTTTTCCGGTGGAGCATATCTGGGATACCAGTCGTTAAAAACCATTAACAGCGGGCTTTTATTAAATGCGGGAAACGATAAGATCGCATGGAAAATATCTGCATGGGGGACAGTATCGGAAAATGAATTCAATTATTACGACTATATCCGACAAAGTAAACGAGAGCAAACTGACGGAAACTGGAGCGATTATGGTCTGATCCAGAATCTTGTCATGAAGCTTTCTCCTTCCTCATCAATTGAGGCAGGTATGTGGTATCAGGTAAAGTTGTTTGATATTCCTTCACGTATCGGATCCACAACATATGAGCACCAGTCAGATTCCACGCTTAAGTTTTATCTGGGTTATAAATACCTTCGCAATCGATGGAGCCTGAAGATTAAGGCAGCCAGGTTTTGTGACAAAGAGAACTACTGGCAGAAAGCTTCGGCACAATCGACTGAATACAGTATTGAATCAAGAATTGCATCAAGGCAATATTACAGTGATATAAATTTCAGGTATTTTCTGTCATCACGGTTTTCAGTGGATGCAGGATTGACCGGCTCATTGATCAAAGCAGATGTTTCAGCCTATGGAGGTGAAAAGGAGGAAACTGGTCTGGCTGCCTTTACCGGATTAAAATACAGTTATCACAGGTTAACATTGCAGACAACAATGCGAAAGGAATGGAATAATACGTTCAGCTCCCAGATGTTGCCATCTTTCGGACTGTCGTGGGAGCCCTTTCCTGATAAATGGAAATTGCGCGCCAATTATTCACAAAAATTCCGAAAACCTACCTTCAATGATCTCTTCTGGATGCCCGGAGGTAACAGTAATCTAAATCCAGAAACAGGTTTTACCATTGAAACAGGATCAGAAATCCTTCTTTTTGGGAAGAATAATGTAAAAATTTCAGTTGATGAAGGAATATATTACTCTCATATCAAAGACATGATTGTCTGGCGTCCGGATGGCGCTTACTGGGTGGCAAAGAATTACCAGAATGTCAATTCTGAAGGAATCGAACTTGTGTTAAAATTTGACCTAAAGCAACAAAGATGGAGAGCAAATTCGTCTGTTAAGATGACTCTCAACAGGTCAACATATAAAGCTGAAAACAATATTTCAAATGAGACTATGTTGTATTCTCCTCTTGTTATTGCATCCTGGGAGAATAAAGTTGAATCCGGTTTATTTGATTTTAAACTAAGGTATCATTTTACTTCGGGCCGTTACTATGCTGAAGACCGGAGGCTTGATCAATACTACCTGATCGATGCGGCAGCCGGGGCTAATATCCCTGTCGGAAATGGAAAACTTGGTATACATGTGGAAGCTGATAATATCACCAATACTACCTATGAACTTGTAAGACTTTACCCAATGCCCGGACGTTACTGGACCATAAAACTGGATTATACATTTTAATATTAATCGAAAAAAACTGTAACCATGAAAAAAATCTTTTCTTTCAACTCTTTAATTCTCATCATTCTGGCAACAATCCTGTTCGTTTCCTGTGAAAAGAGTGATGATAAACCAAGTATAACGGCACAAAACCTGAAGGGAGTGTTTGTAGTATGCGAAGGAAACTTCGGCACAGCTGAAGGAGATATAACATACTACAATATAGTCGCAAACACATCCATCAAGAGCTTATACTATACAGCAAATAATGTTGAGATCGGAGATATAGTCCAATCTTTCGCAATTGCAGATACACTTGGTTTCATTGTAGTAAACAATTCCCAAAAAGTTACTGTGGTTAACATGAAAGACTTTACCACTATTAAAACCATTAACGGTTTTTCATATCCTCGCAGCATTGCGCGTGTTAATGAAAATACCATGTATGTCTCAAACGGTTCAGGCTCCTCAGATAACTATATATACAGCATTGACCTGACAACTCTGGAAAAATCAGATTCTCTTGAAATTACTTCCGGTCCGGAAGCAATTATTGTCGTTGGTTCCAAGGTATATGCAGCTATTTCCGGCGGCTTTAATAATAACGGTAATGCGGTAATCGAAATTGATCCGGAAACTTTTGCCATCGCAAAAACTTATACTGTTGCTTCATGTCCTGTAGATCTAGTAGCAGATAAAGATGAGAATATCTGGGTCTATTGTAAGGGTGTGCCTGATTATTCAAATTATCCCGATATATCATATACAGGAATGGGTATCAGTAAAATAAATGTAGCTACAAGTAATGTAAGTACACTTTCATTTGCTTCAATGAGTTCTCCGGGGATAAATAACATTACTGCGTCGGCAGATGGCTCCACGGTGTATTTCCTGAATGACGGATTATATTCTATGTCATCATCAGCAACTTCATTGCCAACTGCTAGTCTTGTCAGTCAATCATTCTATGGTGTGGATGTTGATCCCGAAAGCGGGAATATTATTTGTCTTGATGCAGTTAACTCTAAGGCTGTTGCTTTTAATACCAGTGGAGTGGAACAATACAATTTTGCCACTGGTCATTTCCCGAATTCCGCTGTTTTCAGCTATTAATAAATTATTACTCGATTTGAAGCAAGTGGCAAATGATCTTAACTGTACCAGGGTGTTGATAAATGATTAAGAGCCTTCGTTATAATTTGCGTTGTCTGATCCTTGTCTTAACTGCGATTGGATTTTTTTGCGGTTCTGGCTGTATTAATACACCAGAGTCATTGACATCTGGAAATAAGTCGGTTTATAATACCAGGATTATCTCGTTGGTGCCATCATTAACAGAAAGCATCTACAATCTTGAAGCTAAGGACCATCTGGTTGGATGTTCCAATTATTGTGAGCAGGCTAAACACGATAACATTGCGATAGCAGGTTCTGTGATCAAGCCAAACATCGAGAAGATTGTAAGCCTTAGGCCTGATTTGCTTCTGGTTTCTGACCTTGTTTCTGAAAATGACATTGAAACACTTAAGAAATTGGGAATAAGGGTGGAGATATTTACTTCTCCGAAGTCATTTGATGAAATATGTTCCGACTTTATCCGGCTTGGCAAGCTGGTTGACAGGAAAGACAATGCAGGAAGAATTATAGCTGAATCGAAGGCCAGAATTAAGGTTATTTTTGATAAGATCCCAAAACTGAATACAAAACCCGGCATATTTATTCAAATTGGCGCTTCTCCAATCTATGCTGTCATCCCGGGTACATTTATGGAAGATTATATTACTTTTTGCGGAGGGTCGAATATAGCTAAAGAGTTAACCAGTGGTGAAGTAGGACGCGAATTCGTCGTAGATAAAAATCCTGATTATATATTTATTGTTACGATGGGGGTTGCCGGTGAGGAAGAGAAAAAACAATGGAGCTATTTTAAGCATATGAAAGCTGTTGCGCAAAGGCATGTTTATATTATTGATTCTGAAATTGCCTGCCAGCCAACACCAATGACTTTTATTGAAACACTTGAACAAATGAACAGGTTAATGGCAAAATAACTTTTTAAAGAGAGATAGTCTGGATCAGTATAAAAATTGATACGGAGAATATTCAGTATGTTTTTTATGAGTGGCTTCAAACCGGGGAAAACATGGTTCATAATCTGTTCAGGTGTTATTCTTATAATATCTGGAATCATTTCTATGTTCATCGGGGAGGTGGATTTCCCGTTGCTTAAGATCCCTGAGATACTTACCGATCCATCATCCATGGAATATGGCATATTAACCCATATACGTATTCCGCGAACCATTCTGGCCATGTCCATTGGAGGTAGTCTGAGTCTATCGGGAGCCATTTTGCAGGGTATTTACCGCAATCCTCTTGTTGAACCGTATACATTGGGAATTTCAGGAGGCGCATCTGTGGGAGTGACTCTGGCGATATTGACAGGACTCAATTCTGTAAGCTGGTTGTCCCTGCCTTTATCCGGTTTTGCCGGTGCTTTTGCAACTGTTTTTATAGTTTATATAATAAGTGTAAGAAACGGTGCACTGAGTATTGAAAGAATGCTCCTTGTTGGAGTAATGGTGAGTTTTATATCATCCTCTGTTGTGATGTTTCTTATGTCAGTTACAACTGTAGAGCAGGTTCACAATATAATTTTTTGGACCATGGGGTCGCTTAATGAGTCGGATATCTCTGTTGTAATTGGCCTTATGATCTTTTCAATTGTAATGCTGGCCGTTTCATATATCCTGGTTATTCCTCTCAATGCATTGCGTATGGGTGAATCTAAGGCCAGGAATCTAGGGATAAACAGTGATGTCGTGATAAAAATACTATTTGTTCTTACATCCCTGCTTACCGGATGCTGTATAGCTGTTGCGGGAGTGATCGGTTTTGTAGGTCTGATAATACCTCATGTTACCAGGTTCATAACCGGAACAGATTATCGTATTCTGCTTGTCTCTTCGTTCCTGAATGGAGGTATTTTCCTTGTCTGGTGCGATATCCTGGCGAGGTTAATTGTCTCACAGAACGAATTACCGATAGGTGTTATTACAGGTATATTTGGAGGTATAGCCTTTATTTTTATTATAAGCAGCTCAAAAGCCAAAACTAAGATATTATGATAAAGAGCTACTTTGAAATCAGCAAGATGACATGCGGTTACAGGAATGGGTTTAGACTTAAACCGGTTGACTTATCGTTGCAAAAGGGAGCTTTTTCCGGGATTATTGGGAGAAACGGATCGGGGAAAAGTACATTTTTCAAGGGAATAACAGGAGAGCTGCCATTAACCGATGGAACAATTAAAATCAACGGGAAAAACCTGAACAGTTATAGTTTAAAGGAACGCGCCAGACTCATTGCCACTGTTCCACAGTTCATCCAAATGGGGTTGCTTACTGTTAAGGAATATGTTCTTATGGGGCGTATCCCTTATCTTAAAAAGTTCAGTTTCTCATATTCAGCAGAAGATATAAGGATAGCTGCCAGGTTTATAAACCTTCTGGATCTAGTGTATATTAAGGATAAGCTTTTAACCGAACTCAGCGGAGGTGAACTGCAGATGGCATCAATTGCATCTGCCCTTTCCCAGCAGCCGCACCTTCTTCTCCTCGACGAACCTACTTCTCATCTCGATATCAGCTACCAATCAAGGATCATGGATATACTAAGGAATCTGAATAATGAGGAAGAACTGACAGTGATGATGATCATTCATGACCTGAATCTTGCCAGTGAATACTGCACGCATCTGACTCTGCTTAATAATGGCAGTGTGTTACGACAGGGCTGCCCGGAGGAGGTTCTTACCTGTGAGAATATTGAGAGTGCATACGGAGCCAGGGTGAGTGTAAGCAGTCATCCTTTTACCCGTAAACCTCTGATTTTGAATTTTCACCAATGTAACTCCGGAAATATGGATGTTAGAAGAACGGGAAAATGCATTAATACAGGAAACTGAAATTTGCCTGACTATGGAGAAAAAAATCGTGTTTGTAACAGGTGGACAACGATCAGGGAAAAGCAGATTCGCCCTTGAATTGGCCGAAAGTATTTCATCAAATCCTGTTTATCTTGCAACAGCCAGACGATGGGATGCAGATTTTGAAAAACGAATATTTAAACATCAGTCCGACAGAAGTGAAATATGGCATACCGTTGAAGAGGAGAAAAAGCTGAGCAGTCTTAATCTTGAAGGGAGGACAGTACTGCTCGATTGTATCACTCTTTGGCTTACCAATGTCTTTAATGATAATGGTTACGACCTTGACAAATCTTTGGCATGGTCCAAAGAGGAATGGAACAAGTTCATCAAAAAGGACTTCAGTCTTATCGTTGTAAGTAATGAGATAGGGATGGGGCTTCATGCTCAGGATGAAGCATCAAGACACTTCACTGATCTTCAGGGCTGGGTTAACCAGCATATTGCCTTTACGGCTGATACAGTCTATTTCATGGTTTCAGGTATTCCATTAAAAATCAAATAACAAGGATGTTCAATGAATCTTGAAGAACAATTATTGAATAAAATCAATTCGCGAACCAAACCTCCTGGCTCTCTGGGAAAACTTGAGAAAATTGCATACAAAATCGGAGTCATACAGCATAGTCTGACTCCGGTGTTGTGCAATCCCACTATCCTGGTTTTTGCATCAGATCATGGTATTACCGATGCAGGAGTAAGTTCTTTCCCCAGATCCGTAACCCATCAGATGGTGTTGAATTTCGTTGCAGGCGGAGCAGGCATTAATGTTTTCTCCAGACAGAACAATATCAGCCTTAAAGTGATAGATGCCGGTGTAGATTTTGATTTTCATGGTCATGCAGATATTGGTGAAGCCAAGATTGCCCGGGGAACGAAAAATATGCTTTATGAACCGGCCATGAGCCCTGACGAGTGCCTTCTGGCAATAGAAAGGGGCCGCGAATCGGTGCGCAAAGAGGTTATAAAAGGATGCAATGTGATAGGCTTCGGAGAAATGGGTATCGGTAACAGTTCTTCTGCTGCCTTGCTTTTACATAAATTCGCCGGAATTCCTCTCAGCGAATGTGTTGGCAGAGGAGCAGGATTAACCGATAGCGGGTTTGAACACAAATTTGATGTACTTAAAAGCGTTTCAGTGAAATACGATCCTGTAAACCCTGTGGAAATTCTGGCTACATTTGGCGGATTTGAGATCGCAATGATTTGCGGCGCCATTCTCGAGTCAAAAAGAAACAACATGGTGATAGTAGCAGACGGATTTATTTCGACTTCGGCATTTATTGCCGCCCATGCAATGCAGCCTGACATCCTGGACAATACCATATTCAGCCATCTGTCAGATGAATCTGGTCATAAGGCAATGCTTGAATACCTTAACGGAGAACCTCTGCTGAGGCTTGATCTGCGCCTGGGTGAGGGAACAGGCGTTGCACTGGCATATCCTTTAATCAAATCAGCATTGTTATTCCTGAACGAAATGGCGAGTTTTGAAAGCGCTGAAGTTTCAGGATCTGAAATATGTTAAGGCCAATTCAAAAATGATGAAAGCAGAACTGAATATTTTTCTTAACGCTTTGATGTTTTATACCAGGCTGCCATGTCCGAAAAACCTGGTCTTCTCGGATCAGATACTCAATAAATCCTTGAGGTATTTTCCTCTAGCAGGCATGATTGTTGCTGGAATTGCTTCAGGTTGCCTTGTCCTTTCCTTATTGATTTTCCCATTATCAGTATCGTTGATAATTATGCTAACAGCAGTTATCCTTCTGACAGGTTGTATTCATGAAGATGGATTTGCCGATTTTTTTGATGGCTTCGGGGGCGGATTTACCAGGGAAAGAATCCTGGAGATAATGAAGGATAGCCGGATCGGAAGCTATGGGGCTACGGCAATGATTTTACTACTGGCGCTGAAATATTTCTCTCTGGCTGAACTTCCTGTTGGAAAAATACCTCTGGTTTTTATATCGGCTCACGGAGCCAGCAGAGTGTTCTCCGTCATACTGGTAAAAAGTTCCTCCTATGCACGCGATGAAGGAAAGGCTTTGCATACCCGTTATGGTGTGGAAGGGAAGACATTTTTGATAGCAGTAACCAGCGGATTAGCCCCTTTATTGATGTTTGACTATAGATTTGTACTGATTTATATGCTCCTTGGCGTAACTCTGTTTGGCGCTTTTCGCCAATATCTGCACCGTAAAATTGGAGGTTTTACCGGTGATACACTCGGGGCCTTGCAGCAGTTTACTGAAGCGCTTTTTTATTTGACCTTTGTAGCTGTTCCCGGATCATGGACAGATCTATCTTTCTTGTAAGACATACACGCACTGCAATGCCGGAGGGTATTTGCTACGGGCAGACTGATACAGATGTCGCAGGCAGTTTTAAATCAGAGTCTGCTGCGATCGCAGAAAAGTTTAAAGACCTGAGTTTCGACTTAATATATACCAGCCCTTTGAAGCGTTGCATTAAACTGGCTGGATTTTTGGGGAATACATTTGTTCATGATGAACGTTTAGCCGAGATGAACTTTGGAAATTGGGAAGGAATAGCCTGGGATTCCATATTCTCCACATCTGAAGGGAAGGATTGGTTCGCCAACTATACCAGAGTAAGATGCCGGGGCGGAGAGTCATTTCAGGATCTCATTGCACGTGTGTCATCGTTTCTGACAGAAATATCTGCTAAACAGGGTAACATTCTGGTTGTGACTCATGCAGGTGTAATGAGAGCGATGCTTGTAAGCCTCGGACTTGCAGCTGAAGAAAATGTATTCGGAATTGCCATTCCCTTTGGTTGTATATTAAAGATAGCAAAACAATATGAATATAAAATTGATGTAATTTAAAACGGGATGTTACTTATCCGGAAAACAGTTAATCCAATCTCCGGATAACTTTTTGACTGGTTTTCTTGTGCACAGTATTCCGCAAATCAGGATATGTAAAGCTTTTGTAATTAATGCATAAATACAATGTTAACCGGACACGGTAACAATCATAGCGAATTCGGTAATACGATCCGGTTGGATTTCAGTTCAAATATTGCTTATAATAAGAACTCGGCAGAAATTTTTGAGCGCTTGAAAGCATGTGTTGAGCTTATTGGTAATTACCCGGATCCTTTGTCTGTCATCCTTTCATGTAAAATTTCATCCTTTCATTCAGTGCGTGAGGGAAAGATATTGGTTACCAATGGTTCTGTAGAAGCTTTCTATCTGATTGCTTTTCTCTTGAGGAATACCAGAACATGTATCTGTGTGCCTTCCTTTTCTGAGTATGAAGATGCCTGCACAATAAACGGAAATATCTGTGATTTTGTAACAGTCGGACGTTTCAGTGACACAGATTTTTCTCAATATCAGAATGTCTGGCTTGCAAATCCGAACAATCCTGATGGTAGGATAACTTTTGCCGGAGATATTCTCAGACAAGCCCGTAAAAATCCCCATGTACTTTTCATAGTCGATCTGGCATACTGTGAACTGACTTCCAGGAAGGAAGAAATAGCTATGAATTTTGATTCTCTTCCTGCCAACCTGATAACTGTCTTTTCCCTTACGAAATCATTCGCGATTCCCGGAATAAGATTGGGATACATTATAGCATCAGATGAGATAATTTCCGCAATAAAGAAAATACGTCCCCCGTGGAGTGTGAATTCGCTGGCTTTGGAGGCCGGATCATTTATTTTTGATAATTACCACAGGCTTCTGCCCGATGTAAAAGAACTTTTCAATGAATCGGCTTTGCTTCAGAAACAACTTGCTGAAAATGCACGATTGGAGATTGTCCCTTCTTCATGCAGTTTTTTTCTTTCCCGACTCAGGACATCAACAGCCAGATACCTGCAAAGCAAACTTGTATTAAAAGAAGGGATACTTATTAGGAATGCATCCAATTTCAGAGGTCTTGATGAAGGATATTTCAGATTGTCTGCGCAGAGCCATTCTGCCAACATGCAGTTAATAGAATCGATTTATGCCATATTGAATGAATTCTGATATTATTTCAGATCACGTTACATGGATCAGGGCATCGGTGCTGGCAGGTATTCTGTTTGACATACTACTTGGAGATCCGGTTTATTTGCCTCACCCGGTTAGATTATTCGGAAAGGCAATTGCCGGTATGGAGAGAAGGTTTAATATGGGAAGTAACCGAAGGCTGAAAGGGGTGTTTATCTGGTTAGTGCTTGTAACATCTACAGGATGTATATTCTGCTTTACTGATCATATACTCATGTCTTTTGGCCTCTGGTATTATATATTCTGTTCGTTGTTCTTTTTCTACGGGATAAGCACAAGATCTTTGATTGAAGAGGCTCTGAAGGTTGAGCATAAATTAAAGAAAAATGATATCGTAGGTGCCAGAAAGCAGCTGAGCAAGATCGTTGGACGAGATACTGCACTTCTGACAACGCAGCGTATCCGTTCCGCAATACTGGAGACTTTGTCGGAAAATCTTAGTGACGGAATAGTTGCTCCTTTATTTTATTTCTTCTTAGGAGGAATACCTGCTATGATGATGTATAAAATGGTAAATACACTCGATTCAATGGTAGGCTATAAAAATGAAAGATACTCGCGTTTCGGCTGGTTTTCAGCTCGGATGGATGATGCAGCTAATCTTCTGCCTTCGCGTCTGACAGCAGCTCTGATGGCGCTGGTGACATTTTGTCCAAGAAGTTTTGTCTATATTTTAAGATATGGACATAATCACTCAAGTCCTAATTCCGGTTATCCTGAAGCTGCACTGGCAGGCATATTGAATTGCCGCCTCGGAGGCCCTTCACTCTACCAGGGTGTAATGGTACATAAACCATATATTGGTCTGAATAAAAGAGAGATCAGTAAAAATGATATTATAAAATCATGTTGTGTTAATCTGCTGGTTGCTGTTACTGCATATCTTATTATATTAGTTTTTTACAGTTGAATATCTTAGAGTTACGGTATTGAGACTGGCTTCATATTTTTGGACATCTCCCTTATGTTCGCACAATGGATGGGAAGAATTACAAATCTGTCACGATGTACTCTTTATAGTATTTCTGATACAATTTGCATGACAAGTTCCTGCTATATATGAGTGTTTATTAATTAAGCTGGTTCCTATGTAACATCTTGCATTCATCCCATTTATTGGTCCCGGTAAATCGTCGTATCAGTTCAACTGTCGATTGATCGTGAATTCCGGGAAGAATTACTGTACGGAATCCGGTTGCAACAGGAGAATATTTGATAATTAGTATTGATGAAATTAATTTTTCTATTATTTCATCAGTCATTTGATTATTCTCCGTTCCGTCAGTTAATTTCTTTATTGGTAGGATTTTAATCTCCATTTCAATAAAATCGACCAATCTTTTGCTGATTATTTGTTCCAGCATTTGAGGATTCGTTCCATTCGTGTCAAGTTTAACTGAAAATCCCATGGTTTTTATCTCTTTCAGGAACGCCGGTAAATCTTTATTGATAGTAGGTTCACCTCCAGTTATTACCACTCCGTTTAAAGAATTACGGTGATGTTCCAGATAATTAAGTACATTAAGCGGCACTAAATCAAACCTCTCAAAAAACAACTTTGAAAATTCAGGTTGCTGTTTATTACAATATCCGCAATTCAAATTGCAGACCCGGGTAAATATTACTGCTGCAACCTTACCCGGGTAGTCAATTAAACTTTGTTTTTTAAAACCATCAATTTTCATTTATATGATTTTGTTACCAGTGGTAAGTTAAGCGTAGAATCAACTTTGCTTTATCAGTGAAAGTATTTATATTCAATTTGTTCTGTTATATAATTTTTACTGATCAATAGTGTTATGTTCCTCTGTTATCTTTATGAAATACTCAAATGGTCTGTTTCAGTATTATTGCCTTCTGTAGGATATATTTGTTTTTCTGTAACCGCAATGATTATCCTTTAGACGCACTGTAACCCAATAGCCAATCCTGAAACGACTATGACTGGTGTGAGAGCTATCGGATTTGCAGTGAGTCCATTTTTTAGCGACTTTGGATTGAATAACGCTGGTAATTGTTTTTTTATTGACATTTCTAATCTTCTCCGGATCAATATCAAATGCCTCACCGATGAATTTGATGTTGTTTGGGAATAAGCATGTACCATTCACATTAATCCAGATTAAATTAATAAATGGTAGCCCGCGGAGAATTGAATTATATCTGCAAAAAAACAGAAATTCAATCGCTTTTCACCCGAAAGCTACGGAATCTTGCATCGGCAGGTCTTCTGGCTTGTCCCGTTTCAATCGCCTTCCCATTTCATTACGAACAGTGGCCGGATGATTGAATTTTTTTAAGGAACTTACAGCTACGGGGATAGTTCCGGATTTTCACCGGATTCCCTATTAATCTGTTAAGAACCGAATGCAACACAAAGATAACTTAGGGTAGAAATTTACCTTTGAGGTTTACTCAGTAAATGCTAATTAGTTATTAACACTATCAGTCAATGATGACATAATCAGATGTATAATTCTAATCCATTAATTGTTCTCTTTAGATCAACAACATTATTCATCTTGTTGCATGAACCGACTTTCATCCGGGAGTAAGGCCTGCGAAAAGCGCAGTCAACAAAAAGGTCAAGTGCCATGGAACCCGGGATCAGAATTTAACTATTCTGACAGGTCCGTCATTTACTCCGACCAGAACACCTGTGCCTGTTTTTAGCCTGATTTCCCTGATATCTTTCACATCATAGGGTAAACTCAATCCGCTTTCGTTCATAGGGACAGCCAGAAAACTGCAATCACCTTTGCCTTTCAGGAATAAACCGACGCCGGCATCAAGGCGCGGTGTTTCTATTTCTGTACCGTACAAATTTCCGGCTATAATCAAATCCTTTATTCCGTCCCTGTCAACATCCTTTAAAATGATGCCGTTAATGCTCGATACCTGGGCAGGCATTGGCAACTGATGTATTTTGAATTCTCCTTTGCCAAGATTTTCAAGACAGATGCTTGCAAACATTACAGCTTTGTACTCAAGTGATTTCTTTAACAGCTCTTCTCCGTATATCTCTTTCAGAGGGTGAGAAGCAAATTCCCGGAATGTGGGAAATTTCCTGACGAGTCCGGGGATTTGCTGCGAGGAATAAGCCAGATCCCTTGTGGGATATTGAATACCACTATTGTAATAACCCATTACAATATCATATTTCCCATTCAGATCAAAGTCTGCATAGTTAATAGTTAGTGGTGCCTCCGGACTGGCTTTATATTTAAAGTTTAATCCCAGATTACCCAGAACATAATCTTCATCACCGTCGCCATCAAGATCTGCTGCTTTTATGCTGAACCACCAACCAGTGGTTTGTTCCAGCGATTTAGAAAGCATTTTCTTTACAAAAACTCCGTTCCTGTTTTCAAGTATTGTAACTGGCATCCATTCCCCGGCTAGTACTATATCAAGGTCTCCGTCTCCGTCAAAGTCCGACCACACAGCGTCTGTGACCATTCCGAGTCCAACCAGGCCCTTGTTGATTACCTTTTCAAATCTAAGCTTTCCCGTTTCTTTCAACTGGTTTTTTAATAAATAGCTTTCTGCAGGTTCAGGATAGCGTCCTGGTACCTGTCTGCCGCAAACAAACAGATCAATGTCGCCATCTTTGTCATAATCAGCAGCGATGACCTTTGAGCCGCTGGCTGTCATATCTGGTAGTGCAGTTAAAGCATAAGTAAATTTCCCTTTTCCGTCATTAATGTACAACCTGCCCTGATAAAGGCTGTTATCTTTGGGATATTCATTACCTCCGCTCACCACGTATAGGTCCAAATCTCCATCGTTATCAGCATCAAAGAAGACAGAACCCATGTCTTCATAATTCGGATTGCCTGAATAAACGTCTCTGCCTGTCTGCTGGAATTTGCCATCTTCCTTCTGAAGGAAAATACATCCGCTCTGACCAATTGGTCCTCCGATGAAAAAATCCTCCAGCCCGTTTCCGTCAACATCGCCCACGGCAAGTCCCGGACCCAGATCAGACATTTTGTGAGGAAGCAGGAGTTCTCTGTCAAAATCATTAAATACATTCTCCTTATGCTTATAATTTATCCCCAGTTCTTTTGTAATATCTCTGAAGATTGCAGATTTCTTTGCTTTAGGCTGACTTACTTTATTGATTTTAAGCTTTTCCCTGTCCAGAATCAATGTCTGTCCCGTCTTTATTTTATATAAAACTGACTGGCCTCCATCATACCAGGAAATTACCAGGCTGTCTGTTTCATTAACCGGTTCTAATCCGAAATGAATAAGTTCTTCACTGCAGGAAAAGTAGCCTCGTGTGCCTGTCAGTTCTCTGACCTGAAGCTTGCCACCATAATATGCGGTGACTCTTGTTCCAAAAAAGCTATTGAACTTGTTGCCGTTTTTAAATTTAATATTCAGATACTTATTTTCCGGGAATTTGTTTGAATTGTTCTCATAAACAAAGGCAATGTCGTCTGAATTATTCACAACAAGATCGAGGTCCCCGTCATTGTCGAGGTCTCCGTACGCGGCGCCTGAAGAAAAAGAAGGAATGTCAATACCCCATTCTTTTGTAACATCTTCAAACTTCAGATCGCCATCATTTTTAAAAATATAGTTAGAGATTTTTACTGCAGGGAAGAAAGAATAAAGCCTGTCAATCGAAATTACACGCCTGAGCTCATCAGGTATGGTGGCTGATTTTTTAATATTATACTGATTTATGAGGCCTGCAACATAATTGTCGATTTTTTTTAATCCGTCAGTGTATCTTATATCCATTCTGATGCCGTTGTCGATGAACAGATCCTGATATCCGTTATTGTCAAAATCCGCAATCAGAGGAGACCAGCTCCAGTCGGTGTTGGACATTCCCGCAAGATGACCAATTTCACTGAAGCGCAGATTCCCTTCAGCATCAGGTCCGTTATTCAGTTGCATGACATTGTACATGAACTGATAGTTGCCTCCGAGTCTGACTATTTCCCAGAATCTCTGAGCCATCATACCTCCCAGATTGGTTTTAATCCGGTAATCATCTTCTGCCACCATGTCCAGAACCACAAGATCCATAAGCCCGTCATTGTTAATATCTCCTGCATCTGATCCCATGCTTGAGAAAGAAGTGTGTTTAAAATACTCATTAGCTTTGTTGGTGAAGGTTCCATTTCCATTGTTGATGTATAGAAAGTCAGGGCCCTCATAGTCGTTTGCCACAAACAAATCAGGCCAGCCATCGTTGTTGAAATCGGCCACGACAGAGCTCAGACCATAGCCCACATTCTCGAGACCTGCCGCGGATGTTATGTCCTCGAAATAGTTGCCATTATTTTTGTAGAATTTGTATGTTATATCCGGACTGAGATAGTTTTTTCCCTGCATAGGAGAGAAAAGCCCCGGATTTGGCGGCTGGTTAATGATAAAAAGATCCAGATCTCCATCCTTGTCATAATCAAAGAAATTGGTCTGCATTGTCCTTAATGTATCATCAAGGTGATATTTATGTGCAGATTCAGTAAATGTCAGATTCCAATTATTGATGTACAATTCGTTTCGGCGTAAAGCCGGTTTGTCATCATACAGACTTTTACAAACGAAAATATCTTTATAGCCGTCTCCGTTTATATCAACGATGTTGACACCCGTGGACCAGCCTCCCTTCCTGAGTATCCCGGCTGATTCGGTAATATCCTTAAATTTCATTTTGCCCTGATTCAGATAAAGCCTGTCTCTTACCTGGTTCCCGGCAAAATATATATCCGGCAGCCCGTCATTATTGATATCACCTATTCCGACACCGGCTCCTGAATGAAAATCTTCATAAATGAAAATATTCAGATCCTTGTTATAGGTAATGGTATTATTAAATGTAATTCCCGTCTGGTCAGGAGACAGCAATGTGAATAGTTTCTTTTTTTTGTTCGTTTCCTTATTCTGTATCTGAGTATAGCACTCTACCGGCTGAACAAAACAAAATACTACCAGTAAGATACTGATTTTTAACTGATTGATTATTGCCGCCATCTGAAGTAAAAATTTATATTTAGTATTCTCAATATTCAGTTATTGACAACGCCAGGACTCAGCATATCACCGTTTGATTTAATTACTAAGTTGTTTGGAACAAAAACCAGTTTCAGGTCTGATAGCTGACAACTTGTAATTCTCATTGTTAATTCTTGTCAGGAAATGATAACATTTGGAGGTAAGAAAGAACTCTTACGGTAATATATCCAAATCCGGTCAAAGTTTTCTGTGTTATCAGAACTTTGCCTCAGGAATTCATCGTCTCTTTCAAAGATATAAAAAGAATCACTAGAGTCCGACTAAAATAAATGAAATGATCCCCGACCTCTGTTTACCGGGACAGATTTATTTACAAACTGTTTGTCTGACAGTATTATCATGCTCCAGCAAAGCTATATATGTTTTTATTACCATCTCTCCGGCTGCCACGGGAGGTTATGCATAAGCGGCTTTTGCGTACCCTGGAATTCCTTTTACCTGTATTTATTTATCCTAGTTTACAGGTATGCTGACACAGCTGGTGGTTTCAGGACCGGAGAGGATTGGTTGGGACCAATGTCTCAGGATTGATATTTGGATTATCTTATTTGAGAAACGCGTTCAAAGTATTATTTTTAATCAAAATTACGACCATGAAGTTTGAGTACTCAATTAATAAGACAGGATTACCGATCCGTTTATTTAACGCGACATTGTTTACAGTTTCTATTATTCTCCTGGCATCTGGTAATATTTCAGGTATGACCATAACTCTTCAGGAACCTGACACACCAAAAGTTAAGGTCGTTCAGGGAGGTGAGTCTAAGTTAAAACCCGAAGATTGCCTGACAACTTTGATTGGCCCTGGAGTCAACCAGCCAGATTCATTTCCGGGTTGGGGAGGCTTTGTTGGTTGGGTTTCACCTGTGCGACTCAGGAACGGAGACTGGGTGGTTGGCTTCAGTGCAGGCTACTGGCATGCATCGGCCCCCACACCTCTTCGCTATTCAAAAGAGATGATTGAATCTTATATTAAGCTGGGAATGCCTGAAAATATTTCAGCCCCTTCCGGTGGCAGGGCAATGGCCATAAAATCGACCGATCAGGGTAAAACATGGAGCAAACCAGTTACTATTCTTGATACCCCGGATGATGACCGGCATCCGTCATTTATTGAGTTATCTGATGGAACACTTCTCTGTTCAGTATTTACATATTCAGGTGCAGACATTGCCAGTATCAGAAAGGATCCTTCAGTTTCCAACCATACGGCGATTATCAGATCTTTTGACCATGGTAAAACATGGGAGAAAGAGGTCATCAGAATCCCGTCGCCATTCATTAGCGATGAGACAGACGGACCTATGGTACTACTTAAAGACGGGTCGGTGTTACTTACTATAAATGGGATGCCTGAGGAGAGTGATACTGAGCAGGCTGCAGTTTTCACGAGTATGGACAAGGGTGCGACATGGAACCTTCTGGCAACAATAAAAGCCGGCAAAAAGCTGAAGGAAGTGATCAAAAGCGAAGAGATGGACACTAAGAAGAGTTATGTATTATCAGAAGGTCATGAACTCTCTGAAACGAATACTGCTGTTCTTCACAACGGTCAGTGGGTGATGATGGCGCGTCCTGAAGGGGATATCTGCTGGTCCTCTGATCAGGGACAGAACTGGACCAAGCCTGTTTCTTTCGGAATGAGAATGTTTGCCCCTAGCCTTTATGTATTACACGATGGAACACTCGTTTGTCTTCATGGTTCATATGATCCCGGATTCTGGGGTTTACGTGTTATTTTCAGTACTGATGGCGGCCATACCTGGATTGCACCTTCAAAAAGTCACGGTTTCCTTGTAAGTAATTGTTATGGCTATGCAAAAGCTATGGAACTACCTGATGGATCATTGTTTATCGTTGATCAGGATACCGGTGGCCATCGTTCCAATGATGCCAGAAACATGTCGATACGATGTCTGCGTCTCGTCATACGCACCGATCATTCCGGTATCGATTTGCTTCCTCTTCCAGATTATCCTGGTCTGTCTCAATAACTGTAAAATTCTCCAGTTAACGCTTCCATATCGCCAGACATTTATCTGCAGTCTTAAATTCATCAATGTATCAGCGACAAACTTTCGCAGATTCAAGGCAGTCTGATTGGTCAGCATACTCCCTAAAAAAACTATAAAAAGAGGATTTAGGCGCATATATCTTATGTTGTCGCCAGAAAATGGTTTAACTTTAGTCAATTCAACAATACTGCTTGCAAGAAAAATATCCTGAAGATTATTATTGTACAAACAGAAATTAAAAACAGTGATATTATGAATAAACTAATAACCTTTTTCAACTCTTGTTTGAAGTGTATTACATGGATTATTGTTGTTCTTATCCTGAATTTAAGTTATATATCGGCTGCTGATATTGAAAAACATGTTTCTTGTTGTGAAGGAAATGCTACTCTGGCAGATTCTGAAATTGTTACCAACTCATACAGTAAAACAGCTCATACATGGTTGACTGATTATGGTATTTCTCAACCTACTGAGAGCGATGCAATAAATAAACCACTTGATAAATTTCTTTCAGGACTGAGTGGTCATGTCAGAACTCTTTTATGTTGGTATTCGGGATCACTTCTTGATTCGGTATGCAACTTTATAGATGGAAAACTGGAAACTGGCCAAAGCAAATGGAGTTGTGAGGCAAAATCTTCATTAAAGGATGAAGTCTCTGGAAAAGTAATAGATCTCATTCTTACTTTCAAGCTAAACCAGGGTATTGCTCAATCAACAGGTGTTGCGGTTGCCTTTGATTTTTCAAACTGGAGCCTTAATAATTATATTCTTGTTCCCTCAATGGTTTATGGAGGGAACCGTTTTCATATCCTGCCAATCGGTTATCCTCCCTATATTCATAATGTAATAGACAGACCACCAGATATTCCTGTTACTGTTACAAATATTCCACATCTGAATCCTGACGGGAGTCATTCAAAAATTGAATTGAATACAGGAAATGTTGCGACTCCGATGCTCAGTTTTTTTAATCCAGTTGAGAAACGAGGTTTTATCCTGTTGGCAGAACAGGGCACCCGTTTTGGGAATAACGGGTTATTTATAGAAGAAGATGCCGGCGCAAAATCAGAAAATAAAAGGATGACTTTCGTTGTGAGCGCTCCTGGTGTTCGTGAACAACGTTATGTGATGTGTGGTTTTTCTCCCAGTGGAGATCATGGTGCGGATTGGAAAGCAGGAGATAATGTGGAGCTGAGATTAAAGCTATTTAATTTTCAAGCTGTAGATATTACTTCATTTTATGAAAAAATCAGCGATGTTCAGAAAGCCCTTGCAACCGACAATAGTTCTTGCTGTATTACTCCTTTTAGTGCAGCTGTCAATCTGATTCTTGAGCATCAAGATAACGACAGGTGGTTCGAAAATGGTAGAGAAGCATATTATAGTAACAGGCCAGGTGATAAAAATCCTTATCAATATCAGCTAGGTTGGGCAGGCGCTCCCAATTGTGTCTTTCCATTGATTATTGACGAAAATCCTGAACGTATACGCAGAGCCTGTCTCACTCTGGAAAATAAGATTTTCAAAGCACAGGGGAAAACCGGACTTTTCTATGCAATATATCGTGATGGCGAATTTTTTGGTGATCCACATGGTAAGATGGAAGAACGTCGGACTATTTCCATGACCCGTCGTAGTATGATTGTTCTCTATTTCTGTATGAGAACGTTTAATCTGATGAAACTACACGGTCATGCTGATCTTATAAAGCCCGAGTGGGAAAAGTCCATGAAGAACTGTGCCAATGGTTTGATAAAAGTATGGTATGATTATGGTCAATTCGGACAATATATTGACGTAGAAACAGGAAAAATTGACATCAATGGGTCAACATCAGGCTGTTTTGCCGCAGTTCCTCTGATATTGGCTTCACAATATTTCAATGAACCTGGGTATCTTGAAGTAGCCGAAGCTGCGATGAAGATGTACTACGAAAGGGATTTCCTGAGAGGTTATGCTGGTGGTACTTCTCCCGATGTTCTTCAATCTCCTGAAAGCCAGTCAGCGTGGGAAATGACAGCTTCATGTTTAGCGCTTTACGAAGTTACCGGGAAGCCGGAATGGCTTGATCGGGCCAAATTTGCTGCAAATATGTTCTCCACATGGATGGTCTCGTATGATTACCGCTTCCCGGATGGTTCAGCGATGGGAAATGCAGGTACGCTCGCTGCAGGCAGTATATTTGCCAGTTCCCAGAACAATCATAGCACTCCCGGAACTTTTGAATTTGAACCTGATTGCCTTTTGAGATTGTTCAGGGCTACAGGCGATAAAAAATATGCAGAAATGCATAAATGTCAATCTCATAATAACATCCAATATGTTGGAACACCCTATAATCCACTTCGTCATGAAAAAGGTTATGTTACGGAAAGAGTACAGCTTTCTGACTGGGAAGGTGATAACATTGGCAGTGTTGACTACCAGGATTCCAATATGGGATGGGAAACGCAGGTAGCAATTAATTGCCTCTGTAATCCAGGCATATATCTTCATACCGATGATGATACGTTCTTGGTTATGGATCATGTGAAAGCTGAATGCCTCAGGAGAGATAAACTCGGAGTAATACTTAAAATCACCAATCCGACTATGTACAATGCAAAGGTTTCAATACTGGCTGAAACAGCAGCAAAAGCAAAATTGCCATTACCCGCCGATGCCTTTGATAATTGGCCAAAAGTTGAAGTAAAAGCAGGTAAAACGCTGACCGTATCAATTGACCCTGATGGTCATGTTAATGTCATCTGATACATGGAAGTACCTGGTGTTAGACTAAACGTGGAATCATTTTTGTTATGTTAGTGAATAGATGCATTTTGTACATGCTAATCTGATACAGGCATGAAGAGGCAGTTAACAGAATGGCCGGATTTTATAAGACACTAAGATCTTGTGCCGGACCAGGAAAGTCAGAAGATATTTTCATGTGGAAAATGATAGACTTAATTCCGTTTAGGAGTATTGGAATAATACTCTTTGTACATTCTGAAAAAGTTGTAAGGATCCACAACCTCTATATCCAGTTCAGGACGTTTCTTTCTTAGAAGATCAATTGTCTCAATTACCTGTTTGGGCTTAGTCCAGACAATTCTGAAAAAGAAGAATGCTGTTTTGCCGGCAGATACTGAAGGGATAGAGGCCGACATTGCATCCGATTCCTGATCAACAGAGCTGAAGTTGCAGGTTGAATTAAGCAATTCCATTACCGGCATATCTTTCCACACTTGTGGTTCCGGAGATTTGCCGCCGGTATTGTGCAAATCCATCACAATAGTTGCAAATCCATCACGCGAAAATGTTGAGAAGGCATCTTTGACATCAGCAGATGGTTCATCCCAGTCAAGTACCATTGGTGACAGAGTCATATCAAGCTGGTTGTAGAACTTCTGGTTATGTTTAATAAAGAGAGGCAGATACTCTTTACTTATGCGATTTGGATTCATATAGCCTGCAGCGCTTGCATCGGCCCCAAAATAGTCATTCGCTGTTTGTGTTGAATAAAAATATTGAATGATATCCGGATATGTCTCCACAAGGTTGGGATTAATACCCCAAATAAACGGTATAGTTCCTCTCAGGGAGTCACTCCAGTTTTTTGCCATAAATTCATACAGAGGCGTAGCTGAATCGTAGTCAGCCATAAGAATGCAGATGTAAGTTTTATTTTTGAGCGCTTCAGATGTTTCCGGTCTGTGCTGCTTATAGGAAAAAGCCGGCGCCTGGCTGTGGAATGACTGGTTATAGCAACTGCTGGCTACAGTGTTCTGGTAGCAGTTGTAAGGCGATATCAGATATACCGTTTCCCACTCTGTAGGAACAGGTTCGTGGGAGCTTTTAAAACCAGGAATGTTGCTGTATTTGGCAAAGGAAAAGAAGCCTGCCATTTCAGTCATTTGCGTACCGGCATTTTGTTTAAGAATCTCACCAAGAATCATTTTATAGGTTTCCAGATCAGTACCTTTTTTTTGTTGGGGATCATCTTTCGGCAGTTCATCCCCCCATGGTGAGAGATCAAAGACAAAGGAATGGTTTATAATAGCCCAATCCCGGGTAACAATATATCCGATATCCCCTTTCTCTCGTGTGAAGAAGGAATCTTCAAACAGACATATCCTGTGACCTGAGCAGAGCCCTTTTTTCAGATATTCCCGGATAGCCCAACGATAGGCATCATTCTTTTTACTGCCAGTCTCACTCCCGGTAAACATCCCACGCAGATCCCTGATAACTTCAAGATTCCATCTCTTAAGATACTTTTCTGCAAATTGCGGACTAAGGACAACTCCATCCTCAATCCCTGCAATGGTATTCGCAACGTTGATAGTAGCCGGTACAGCAGGGTCCCAAATAACGGCGCCTTTTACTTTTCCCTTTGCAAGAGAGAAAAGCGCATCAATATCGTTCAGTGGTTTTAAAACTCGTCCATTAAGCCATCTGCCCTTTGATGTAAATAATTCCAGCCAGTATGCCGGTGTTGTATTTGTTTTGGAGAGAAAATAAACAGTTGGAGATTTACTGTTAATAATTCCCTGAAGGCATGCAGACGCCATAGCTTCATCGTACGATTCAGAAGATCCGTTATCCGAAAGAGTATATGTATAGAGTGGAGTTAATCCATTGGATTTTTTTTCAACTTCCACGCGACATGTAGATGCAAATCCAACGAGTATTACAAGTAAAACGCTAAATTTGAATATGACATTGTTCATTTTGACAGGTATGTTTAATATAATCCTGAAGAATTCTCGTGCAGGATCAAATTTAAAGAATTTTGGGATGAACAGGGTGGAAGCAGCAGAAAATGTGGAAGTATTTATCATTAATGCTGAAGTTCCATTGAACAATTTCATAAAAAAGCATGACCAGGATGTCCTGAAGAGGCAGAACAACAATGCTGGCAGTTAGTCTTGAAGTAAATCACAGGTTGATTGCATCTCTTTTTTGACAGGTGCGAAGAAGGTTTTTCCGGTAAAAGAATTACAAGGGTATATGGGCCATAAGTACTATGAGCCCCATGTCATATAATTAAAACTAAAAAGTATGAAAAAACTTCTGTTAAGTCCGCTTTTAATTATTATGCTGTCGGTTGCACTCATAATAATACCAGGTTGTTCGGAAAAACATCGACAAGCTGAATTTCGGGGAGTCTGGCTGCATCCAGGGGTATTCAGTCAGAACAGGGATAAAGCCATTGTTCAGATGGACAGTCTTTTCAGTATTTATCAGGAAACAGGCATAAACAATCTTTTTTGTTATAATGCCGGTCCTGAAGAAAAAGGTTTCGGATGGGATTATCTTGAAGCTCTTATTAAAACCGGTCATGCGAAAGGATTGAAGATCCATCCGGTTTTTTATCCGGGTTACGATATAAATCCTGATGAGGAATTAGCCAGGCACCCTTCATGGCTGATACGTGATATGGATGGGAAAGTCCGGCCGCACTTCAATATTGCCAATCCAGAGGTCAGAAAATACTGGGTGGAAAAGATCAAAACAGTGCTTAAATATAATGTAGACGGGATACACCTCGATTACATACGGTTTCCGATTACTCAGATGTACAGCTATGATAGCCTGACATGTGATGCATTTAAAAAGGAATATGGTTACACCCCCGTTGAAATATCTCATGACTGTGGAAGTATGATATGGTGCGAATGGATAAAATGGAATGCAAAGCAGGTTACCCGGCTTGTCACAGATATAAGAAAAGCAATTTCAGAGACAGGAAAACCTGTTGTGCTTGGCGCTGATGTTTTTCCCGATATGGAGACAGCCGATGTACTCATTGCCCAGAACTGGAAGTACTGGGCCTCAAATGGATTGGTCGACTTTGTCTGTCCCATGCTCTACACGAACAACCCTGATCTTTTCAGGCAATATATAAGGAATGCCAAATCAGTTGCAGGCAGCAACTGCATGGTTTATCCGGGAATAGGAGTCAGAACATCCCATAATGTTATTACAAAAGATCTTATTGTCAGGGAAGTAAAAATCACCAGAGAGGAAAAGACAAACGGGATGGTTTTTTTCTCGGGATATTCATTTAATAAAGAGATGCGAGATACCCTGAGAGTATCATTGTTTTGAGTTTTAATTGATCCGGGTTTGAGGATTTTTCATTTCCGTAACCCGGAATATAAAAGATCAGATATATATTGTTTACAAGTCAACAGGTATTCATCGCGCATCAGGCTCCGGACATTGGTATGAATGGGCTGGTGGGCATTTATGCCTGAAGTAGAATTTTTTATTAATTTAGAATTATAAGATCATGTCATCAGTAAAATTTATCACCGCTTTTCTAATTGCTATTCAGTTGTTTTCGTGTTCCTCTTCAAATACTCATCCAACCGGGGTTCTTTCCGGAGAATACTGGAAAGATCAGGCTTTGAATGACATCATACCAGCCTGGACCAAATATGCTCAGAATGAAAGATCCGGAACCTTTTACACCAATCTGGATTCCGTATGGAAACCGTTTGGAAGCAGTGAGATCTATCCCAGCATGATATCGAGGCATCTCTTTGGCTATTCAGCAGCTTATCTGCTGTCAGGAAGGGATGAGGATATTGAGATTGCTGATAAAACAGCCAGGTGGCTTATTGATAAGGCATGGGATAGGGAATATGGCGGCTGGTATGATGGGCTGGATGAAAATGGCACGCCTACGCTGACCACAAAGACTACTTTCGTACAGGTTTATGTTATAACCGGGCTGACATTATATTATTTCGTGACGCATGACAGTATTATTCTGGATTATATCGGGAAATCTAACGATCTTTTGGAGCAAAAGGTCTGGGACAAGGATGGAGGAGGAGGTTATTTTAATACAATGAACCGCGATTGGAGTATCGGCGACCCGGGGAAATCATTCAGCTCTGAGATTACTCCTGTTTCGGGTTATCTGATCTACCTGTATCAGGCAACAAAGGATCAGAAATTCAGAGAACAGATAAACAGGGTATTGAGTATTGTTAAAGAAAAGATGGTCGACAAAGAAACCGGCTGGGTCCTTGAAGATTTTGACCGGAGCTGGAATTATTTAGGATCGGGTCATTCTGTTTCCGAGATCAATTTGGGGCATAATATTGAGAGTTCCTGGATGTTGCTAAAATCCTGCCTTTTATCTTCTGATGAAACCCAAAAATCAGCTGGACTTAATATAGCCAGGAAAATGCAGCGGGCAGGGGGCATGAATAAAAACTATGTTTGGCTGGCTTCGGCTTCAAAACCAGATCCGGTTAAATTAAGTTCCGGAACTTATTGGTGGATTCAGGCATATGGCAACATGATCAGCCTTTATCTCTATAAAGCAACCAGTGATAACAAATATCTCGACTATTTCTATAAAAGCGCTGCTGTATGGGATAGGAGTTTTGTCGACAGGAGACATGGCGATACATATACCAGTATCGATTCTGCAGGTAATTTGCTCGATGCCACAAAAGCGGGAAGATACAAAGCTTCGTACCATAATATGGAACATTGCCTTGCAAATTACCAGTGTCTTAACCTATGGGTAAATAAAAGTCCGGTCGAATTCCACTTCAGGATAAATAAATCAAATGAGGGAGATATATTAAATCCGGTGCTGATTGAAGATGAAAACATTATGATTGAAAAAGCATTGGTTGGAGGAAAGGAAGGCAAAATGCTTGTTACCAGGGGGCAGTCTGTTATATTACCTGCAGGGAAAAACTACAAACTTGATGTTCAGTTAAAATGACAGAATACATTTTACTAAAAATCAGGTTGGCTGCCTAAAATATCATTGAAATGCTGTCAGGTGAATTATTCAGGAAAATGTTCACATATTATGATCAACGAAGAAAAAACTCCTGTGATTCATTAATCGATTGGTTGCTAATAGGTTGTTTATTTGACTGTTAATTAAAAAGTAATTCATTGTAGCGAAACATTGATTTTATTTGTCTTTTTTTTTGTTAAAGAGTCTTTTTTGTTTAGTTTTACTGATGTGTAAAAGTTAATCTACAATGAACACTGGTTCTTTGAAATTTTGATTTGTTTTCACTTTCACAAGTGGCTCTTTTACCGGAGTCTAGTCTGATGCTGATATCCCCGGGAAATGCATTATTTTACAAATTGAACTGAGCATTTAGAATGTGACTGAAAAATGGAAGGGTTTGATATGGATGGAAGGCTATCCCATAATGGTTGTACACCTTATTAGTTGAGTGTCCCGGTAGCTTTCATAGAGATAGGTTTGTTAACCCATTTGATGTACGCATCTATCTGCAGCTGAGTGGAAAAAGGTACCCGATTGCAAACGTTATGGCCTCGAAGTTTTTGATCAGATATGTGAGGATAATGTTTTTCTGATCATAGGCCGAAGGAGTGATTCTGACTTTAGATGGTTTGACATCTGAAATTGAAGAAGAATAGTTTTATTACTTCTCAAACCTGTCTGTTCATCAAAATAAATTCTCTCCAGCGTTTTGGAATTTAGTAATAATTGTTCCGTGTAACTAAAATGATTTTTTAATGCCTCAGTTACTGTGAACAGATATTAATGTTTACCTTAAGTAGAATTGCACCTGGTGTGGGTATGAGTTTGACAAAATGTTGATGTACCTGTTTTAGCCTTAATGATATAGGCTGTAACTGTTTTTAACTTCATTATCTGGCATGTGGTGGAAATGTTTGAATACTTTAAAATATTCCGGATATGCCTGAAGAGAAAGTTCGTCATTTGTTTTTACAGGTTGAATCAAGGGCAGAAACTTCATTTTCTTATATATATATACAAGGATAAGTGACTTTGAATAAATAAGGTCTGACTGCTTAAATGAGGTAGTTTCAGCCTGCTGCGTTAATTATCAGTTTCGATTTTGCTTATTTGAAGAAAATGTTAAAAAGTTACATTTTGTTTAGTACCCGCATGATTAAGCATGCTCTTATGAGCTTTCAGACAGACAATTGTATTTATTTCAGAATTACGGGTGGTCAATTGACTAATTAAACGTTTAGCTAATCTATTGAGGTTGTTAGCGTCTTCCAGCATGATCGAGTTTCTATCGATCAGAGCCGTAAATAATTACTATTGGGTAATTGAGTTAATATGTTCTTGGTTGATTGCATTTTTTCTAGGAGAGGATGCAGGATTAAGAGCTGATTCAAATCAAAAGATCAAGGAACTTCGATAATACCTTAGCCCTTTTACAACAGTTTTGTAAAAGTTGACTCATTATTTTTTTTGGGTTTATCAGTCTAACATTCATAAATCGAAACTATGAAAAAACACTTTATTGCATCAATCGTACTGATTTTTGCATTTGTTGGTAGCTTGTTTGCACAACAGCGGACACTCAAGGGTACTGTTACCTCTGCCGAAGATGGAGCAGTCCTGCCGGGAGTGAATGTAATTGTGAAAGGCACCAGCGTGGGTTCTGTTACTAATGCCAGCGGGCAGTATGCAATTACTGCTTCGCCGGAAGCAAAAACTTTGGTCTTTTCATTTATTGGAATGCAAACTAAAGAAGTTGCAATAGGCAACTCTGATGTTATAGATGTAACCTTATCAACATCTGCTGAATCATTGCAGGAGGTTGTGGTAACTGCATTTGGTGTGAAAAGATCGGAGAAGGCTCTTGGCTACTCTGTCAGTCAGGTGTCTGGAACGAATTTTGTCCAGGCGCGTGAGACAAACGTGGGTAATTCACTCGCCGGACGTGTTGCCGGAGTCAGTGTTGCCAGTCAGCGTACTGGACCTTCAGGTTCTACCAGGGTTATTATTAGGGGAAATACTTCTCTTACAGGGAGCAACCAGCCATTGTATGTGGTTGATGGTGTTCCGATTGATAACAAGAACCTTGGTAATGCGGGTATGTGGGGTGGTTCAGATGCCGGCGACGGGATCTCCAGTATCAACCCTGATGATATTGAATCGATGAGTGTACTTAAAGGAGGTAGTGCAGCAGCATTGTATGGCTCTCAAGCCTCAAACGGAGTTATCCTGATCACTACCAAATCCGGTCAGAAATCAAAAGGTGTAAATGTTGAATTTAATACCAATTTTACATGGGACAAAGCTGTTTCGTTTCTTAATTACCAGAAGACTTACGGTCAGGGAACAAACGGCCATGCTCCAACAACTGTTGATGAAGCGAATATTGCCGGCCCTGGTGGCGCTAATCTTCATACACAGTCGTTTGGAGGAAAGATGGATGGTTCATCTGTAATTCAGTGGGATGGAGTTTATAGGCCCTATTCCTACGCGGGTAATGCACAGAATCAATTCTATCAGATGGGTTCTACTTTTACCAATACTTTGGCGATAACCGGTGGCAATGAGAATGGCAATTTCCGTATTGCTGCTTCTCAGCTGGACAACCAAAGTGTTATCCCGAATGCACCTATGCGCAGAAATACATTTACAGTAAATACAAACTTCAAACGCGAAAAATTCAGCGGGACTGTTTCAGGCACTTATGTTATGGAAAATGTGAAGAACTTCCCGATAGTATCTGATGTCCCTAGGAATGTCAATACTTCTCTCCTGTGGTGGCCAACTTCAATCCCGGTTGCAACAGCGAAAGGAGATCCTGATAAACTCGGCGCTGATCCTGAGACAGGGATGGAACTTCTACCATCTTCAAACACATGGGGAGGCAACCCTTACTGGGCAGCATATCAGAGTACAAACAACAGAACAAAAGACAGACTTATTGGAACAGCAAGGTTAAGATATGACCCTACCAAATGGATGTATGTTCAAGGCAGAATGGGTCTGGATAAATTCAATTATGCAAAGAAGAGCATAACACCCTATGGCGAGGGTTATTCACCATATGGAGATATAACCCAGTCATATGAGCAATTTACCCAAGCGAATGAAGAATTTATTTTAGGCCTTTATAAGGATCTGGACATGGGGCTGAGACTTAGCGCTCTGGCAGGGGGTAATATGATGCAAAAGTCAGTTTATGACCAGACTCTCTCTGGATCTACATTCTCAATCCCATTCTTCGAAGTCCTTTCTAATACCACGAGTCAGACAGAAAGCGAAAGCATGACAAAATCGGCAATCAATTCATTGTTTTATTCTGCCGAAGTATCTTACAAAGCCATTTACCTTACAACTACAGGACGTAAGGATTGGTTCTCATCACTAGATGGCAGATCAGTGTTCTATCCCTCTGTGAGCTTGAGTGCAGTAATATCCGATTTAGTTAAGTTACCTGTGTTTGACTATTTAAAAGTAAGAACAGCCTGGAGCCAGGTAGGTGGAGCAACCGATCCTTATTCAACCAGATTTGGCTATTCATTGGGCACTCCGATTAACGGATATGCTCAAGGATCTATCAGTTCTGCTACTTTGCCAAACAGAGGACTGCGCCCCTTGCTATCAACTGAATTTGAGGTAGGAACTGATATGAGATTTTTCGGAAACAGGTTAGGAATTGATGTATCTTACTATAACAGAAAAACAACCGATGATATTCTTGATGTTGCTCTGACAGCAGCCTCTGGTTATACCAGTACCAAGAAAAATATCGGTGAAGTAAGCAATAAGGGAATCGAACTCCTTGTTAGTGTTGATGTCATCAAGAATACCAACTTCTCCTGGACAACTATATTCAATACTGCATACAACAAGAGTAAAGTTGTAAGCCTTGTTGATGCCGAAGACAAGCATGAACGCATGCAGATGGAAGAGAGCCGATCATTGGTACACTGGATTTATCAGGTGGAAGGAATGGCCTATGGCCAGGTTATGGCATACGATTATCTGAGAGATGCTTCAGGTAAAATTCTTCTTGATGCTAACGGATTACCGCAGCAGGGAACAGAACTTTTACCATGGGGGTCAGGTGTTGCACCAACTAACGGTGGATGGACCAATACATTCAGGTATAAGAATTTTACTGCAGATATCCTGGTTGACTATCAGTTTGGCGGCCATATAGCATCAGGAACTAATTTTGGTGCGTATGCTGCCGGCCTGCACAAAGCTACTCTTGTCGGAAGAGGTACCGGACTAGGTGTTTTAAGTAATAACGACCTGCATTTGTATTATGAAACAATTGCGAATAATATCGGTGCCGTTACTGTTTATAAATCCGATTTCATCAAGCTTAGGCAAATAAGTATTGGTTATAATTTCCCATCCTCTGTTTTGAATAAGATAAAAATAGTCAGAGGATTGAACTTTTCAATAGTTGGAAGAAATCTGGCGATCCTATACAAGAAAGCTCCCAATATTGATCCGGAATCTAATTACCAGAACGGTAACGCTCAGGGATTGGAATTTGGAGGCTATCCTTCAACACGTTCATTGGGATTCAACCTGAATGCTAAATTCTAAATCATGTCTGATATGAATAATTTAAATTTTAATATAATGAGAAAATTCAGAATATTGATAATAGGGTTTATATTAGCAATTCCTCTGATTTTTACATCCTGTAAGGATGATCTGGCCGATAAAAATATTAATCCGAATACTTCATCGGTAATGACCTATAATGCTCAATTTCTGTATGTTCAGTCGTCTGCACACGCAACATATGGCCAGTTTGTGATGAGTTTTTATCCCTGCGTTACGCAGCAGCTTGCCGCTATTGTTCTTGGAACTGCTCCCGGTGACAAATACTGGACATCTGAAGACAACCTTGGTTCTATGTTCACCACGGCTTATACTTCTACCATAAAGAATGTTGTTGATCTTATCGAGAGAACAAAGGATGATCCAGATCTGTCGAATTATTACAACATTGCGAGAATCATGAAGGTTTATGCATTTCATGAACTCACAGATTCATGGGGAGATATTCCTTACAGTGAGGCTGGCCGCGCTTATACTGATCTGAATTTTTACCCGGTGTATGATACACAGGAATCTATCTATATGGATTTCTTTAGTGAATTGAATTCTGCAGTTCCTGCTCTGGATGCTACAAAGGCTACATACACCAGCGATAGTTATTACGGAGGTGATATTCAGCAGTGGAAGAAACTTGGATATTCATTGATGCTGAGGTTAGCAATGAGGATACAGAAGGTGAAACCAGACCTGGCAAAACAATGGGTTCAAACAGCAATCGCAGGAGGCGTTTTTACAAGCAATGATGATAATCAGGTTTTCCACCATTCTCAGACCGGCTCACCTAATCAGATCAACAATGCTATGGTAGGCAATTTCAACAGATTCAGAGCGGCTAAAACAATGGTCGATATGCTGAAGAATACCAATGATCCGAGGTTGAACATATTTGTGGAACCTTACTCAGGCAGTGTACTGGAAGGACTTCCCAACGGACTGGATGCAACAACAATCTCCAATCCGGTAAACAATCCGCTCGGACTATCGTTCAATGAATTTGCTTATTTCAATCGGACAATCATGAACGACCTGAGTGCACCATCCATCTCGCTCAATTATTCAGAGATGTGCTTCCTGCAGGCAGAAGCAGTGTTGAGAGGATGGATCTCGGGTGATGCTACGGCCCTTTACAATGAAGGTGTAACTGCAAGCATGAAAATGTGGGATATTTATTCAGGCATAACAGTTCCAACTGATGCTGAGATCGAGGCATACCTGACTGCACATCCTTTCGATGGAAGTCTGCAGATGATCGGCAATCAGATGTACCTCACCAACTGGAGAAGCTATATTGAAGGATTTTCAAACTGGCGCAGAACAGGATATCCCGTTCTTACACCTGTAAATTATCCTAACAACGTGACCAATGGTGTCATGCCAAGGAGAATTCCATACGACGGCTGTGGGGTCATCAATACCGGAGTTTTAACTAATGAAGCTAATTATGAGGCTGCAGTGGCCCGTCAGGGCGCTGATACTTATACCACCCGTGTATGGTGGGATGTAGCTGAATAACTTTTCTTTTTTGTCATATGGGTTAAGATGGAAGGGTAAGGAGCTGTCCCGGCATATTCTACGGGCAGCTCCTTTATTACATAAGGCACTGCCATAAACTCCATCATTTTTATTGAAAGCTGAACTCAGATTAGATTTATTGATAACATCATTTAATGGAATATCCTTCTTAAACAAAACAATACTTCTTCGATAGAATGCAGCGATACTCCAAGTTCTGCAATTTAAACCATAACTGATATCTATGCTGGATCCGGCGAAACAGCTACTTACACTATCCGCATCTTCAACTACCAAAGCTCTCTTTTATCCACCTTTACCAGTAGCGGCGGGAGTTTTAGTATACCTTTGGTCAATATGAAAGATGGAGTATATATAATTGAAGTCAGCGACGGTAAAAAATACTATCATCAGCAGCTGATAGTTAAACATAGTTAAAATCAAGACTGTTTATCATGAAAACAATATTATACAAGGGTCTCGAAAAGGAGGGTGTTATCAAAAAATATGCAGCTATCCTCGATGCTGAAAAGTTAAGCAAAAGCCTGGTCGTTTTTTGTAATATCAGGTTAAAATACCATTCAAAAGAGTTGGGACAACAGTTCAGGGATGCAATCATGTCATTGGACGAGGTAACCGAATGTTATAATATTTCAGGCGATTACGATTTTATGGCCAAAATTCAGGTACAAAGTATGAAACATTATCAGGATTTCGTATTAAACAAACTTGGTCTAATAGAAAGCATTGGTAACCTTCATAGTATTTTTGTTATGGGCGAGATAAAGCAGACGTATGCCTTGCCTCTTTCCTTCAAATAATTAAGTCCGGTAAATCTAATTTCTGTATCTTTACTCATGTTGTATTTAGTTTGTTCAAAAACCAAATTTCAACCTTAAGGCGAAACATTGGGAGAGTATCCCTTCTTTTTAATTTTAGCCGGACACCAGTGATATAGTATGATGAACTGAAGTTTATATACGAGTAAAATTATGAAAAGAGAGACCTGCAAATTGAAATTCTGCATTTTTTGTATTTTATTACTAACTATTATAGTGGGTAATAAATTACAGGCAAAAAATGACCGATTTGGAAATATTGATTCGCTTGGCTATGTACTTTCTGAACCCGCAAATGAATGTGCTGAAAAAGAGAAGATTGAGCCTTTAAAGAACACTTATATGGATATGCATTTGGGAATCTTAATGCATTATATGTATGTTAATAAGGCAAATCAAAGGAATGCTACATGCTGGGTAGATAATTCAGAGCCGGAAAGTCTTGATGAACTTGCAGATAATCTTGATGTAAATGATTTAGCGGCTACAGCTGCATCTATGAGGGCACAATATGTCATCTTTACTGCCTGGCATGCTAATATGAATGTGCTTTATCCCAGCGCTGTTATGAAAAGCCGTTTGCCGGGTCATTGTTCAAAACGTGATGTTATTGGTGATTTGATAAAAGCATTGAAAGAAAAAAATATCCTCATCTTGCTATACATACATCCAAGTGATGGACATGATTTTAACAAAGAAGATCAGGAACGTGTTGGGTGGAATGATGGTGTTCCATATACTCGCTGGAATGATTTTATTAATGAGGTAGTTGGAGAACTGGTAGCTAAGTATGGGAAAGATGTCTCAGGTTATTGGGTTGATGGAGGACTTCCAGAACAAGTTGATGCAGCCAGATTACGAAAGACAATTCTTGAACATAATTCAGAGTCATGGATTATTCAGAACTCAGGTCTTAATCCTTTATGTGCAGATTATGCAGCAGCTGAAGAAAATATGACAAATTCCTTTCCAGCAACAAGTTGGCAAAGATGTCAGATAATTACGAGCAACTGGTGGGCACAGTCAAATTCTGTTACTTATAATCCTGAACTAGCTTACCGTTACACTATTCTTCAAGCTACTGTTAGCAACAGGCAAGGAGGAGGTGCTTGTTGGTCTTTTGGTCCACATCCCGGAGGTAGATGGGAGCCAGGCATAAGATCATTTTGTAAGCAGTTAGGTGTTTACATAGACAAAGCAGGCATATCTCTTTTCGAAACGCGGCCAAGCAAGGCTTACATAACAAAAGACAAGCAACCATTGGTGGGATTAAAATATGTAGCTACTGAATCAATAGACGGAAAGAAAACTTACCTGCATCTTTTTTTGCCACCTAAAGGTAATAGATTAGAACTGGCTGCGCCTGCTGATAAACGTCGTTTCACTTCAGCTCGTTTATTTTCCAATAATTATAAAATTGATTTAGAACAAACAGACACTGCCGTTTATTTAACACTCAAATCAACGGACCGTTGGGATGATCTTGATACTATTATTATTCTTGAGTAAAATAATTTTATCTGATGTAGAAGTTTAAAATATGACTAGCTCACAGGTTGTAATGAATTTATGATTTATAGGCCGTTGGCAGATTGTTTCTTCCTTTTTGCTCAGCCAGGCCTGGTGAGGTGAACTTTTTTTTATTGTTCCGGGAAAGGCGCCATGTGTGTGTATCCTGCTCCTGTAATTCAGTACAGGTCGGAAGTCTCCGATAGAAAAATGCATATGGGCATGACAAATCCCCATTTTCAATTGAATTCAAACAAAACATTTGATCTGTTCTGCTGAAAAACCAAATTATTCAACACATGAAAATTGCATGCGTAATACTCGGAACAAGAGGTGATGTGCAACCAATGATCGCATTGGCTACAGGCCTCATGAAGAATGGACATGATGTTATCATTTGTGCTCCATCTGAAAACGAACAACTTGCCAAAGCATATAATTGTAGATTTATATCCTTTGGTCCTGAGATTAAAAAGAGCATCAGGGAAAATCCTGAAAAGCAAAAAGGTGGGGTTGCAGTAAAAATTACTCCGCGTCAGGGGAAGAAAATTATCGGAGATCAGATAAACCTTTTGCCTGATAAAATAAGAGGAGTGGACCTGGTACTGGGAGCTGGAATTGTAATAGGAGTTCAGACAGCAGCGGATATATTAAAAGTACCTTACCGTCTTGTGGCATTCTATCCCATTTTACTGGGCGCCACAAAGGACGATCCGATTAAAAATCGCATAATGTTCAGCTTCGGAAGAAAGATGATGAACCTGGTTATGAAAGGCTTTATAAACAGGCAACGGGCTGATTATAAACTGCCTCCCATAAAGGATATCTGGGAACATTGGATGGGAGAGAATGTTATTGTCGCCTGCGACAGGGAGCTGAATTCAGCAGGTGATAATTCAGCATTTGCTTTTACTCAGACCGGTTTTATGCTGTTACCATCACAAACCGGTTTGCCGGCTGATGTAGAAGCTTTCCTCAATACAGGTAAACCGCCAGTCTATATTGGATTTGGCAGTAACCCTGTTTCAAGTCCTGAAAAGTATACCGCGATGTTTGAGCAGGTTCGTGATGCTACCAACCAGCGCTTAATTATTTCCAAAGGATGGGCAAATCTGCCGGAGATCAATACCCACGATATTTTATTCGTGGATGATATGCCATTTGATTTCCTGTTTCCCGGATTGGCGGCTGTAATTTATCACGGGGGAACCGGTACTATGGCAATAGTTGCCAGATCAGGTATTCCCCAGGCGGCATTCCCTTTTATGGGTGATCAGTTTGAAAACCGCAAGCAGATTGTAAAACTTGGGTTGGGACCAGATACCTGTGACTTCAGGAAAATTTCGGCAGAGGCAATTTCTGCGGCTGTTACAGAATGTGTTACAAATGAAAGATACCGGAAAAACGCTGCTGAGATATCTCAAAAGCTTAAAAATGTCGATGGTCTGGAATTGACAGTCAGGCTGATTGAAAAAGAATTCAGTAAATGACAACATCTGTTGACCCCAACTGTATTGTGAAATGAATCCGTAATAGACATTATATGATGATTGTGATTCAGGTCAAAGTTCAAAACAAAAAACCGGAAGGACCGGTTTTTTTGTTGAATTATTGTTTATGTCTATTCTGACCTGAGGGAATCGATCGGATTCTTAATGGCCGCTTTCCAGCTCTGCCAGCTTACTGTCAGAAGGGCGATCCCTGATGTCATGATACCTGCCAGACAAAAGATCCACCAGCTGAGATTGGTTTTGTAGGCAAAGCTGTCGAGCCAGTTTTTCAGAAAATAATATGCAACAGGAACTGCAATGACAAAGGCAGCCAGTACCCATACGAGAAATTCACGGTTAAGCATGCTCATCACGTCGGATATCTTTGCCCCGTTCACCTTTCTGATGCCGATCTCTTTAGTCCGCTGATCAGCTGCGAATGCAGCCAGTCCGAATAATCCCAGACATGAAATAAGAATCCCCAGCGATGCAAAATAGCGGAATAACTTCGACATCCTGTTCTCTGAAATATACTGTGCTTCGTAAGCCTTGTCGATAAAATGATAATCCAGTGAAAAGCCCGGGTTGAACCTGCTGTAAAGCGCGGCGATCCCGGCAAGAGCAGTTTTCTCTTTCCCGGCTTCAATTCTTGCCATGAAGGTAAGAGTTTTTGATGGGTTGAAATAAAACAGCGCCGGGTTGATCTTCTCATGCAAAGTTTCAAAGTTGAAGTTTTTCGTCACACCGATAATATGCTTTTCCTTACCCCAGAACCTGATGGTTTTGCCAACCGGGTGCTGCAATCCCATCACCTCAGCTGCCGCCTGATTGATTATTACATTATCAGGATCATTTCCAAATCCCGGTGAAAAACTGCGACCATCGGTTACGTTTATGCCCATCGTTTCGATCAGCCTGTAATTGCCGGCAATAACCTCAAACCGGATACTGGTGTCTCGTGGTTTTCCTTCCCATTCCACATCGTAGGTTGAAGAACCGCTTCCTATAAAACTGCCTCCGCCGCTTGAGATATCAGTAACCCCGTCAATCCTGCCTGCTTCTGCCAGAAAGGTATCTTCATGCTGGGCTATACCTCCTTCCTTACTGAAGTAGATCAGATTAGTCCTGTTATAACCCAGATCTTTTTCATGAATATAGCTTACCTGTTTAGCCACAACCAGAACAGCGCTGATCAAAGCTACGGAAATTGCAAACTGAAATACAACCAGACCTTTTCGAGCCCATAATTCTGAAGCTGAATTGGATATTCTCCCTTTCAGGCTCTGGAGAATACCATATCCTGAAAGATGCAGCGCAGGATATATTCCAGTCAGAATTGAAACAATAAGACTGGACAGCAGGCAATAAACGATTACATGATAATTCAATCCAAGGACAAGGTGTTTCCCTGTGATCTGATTGAACAGCGGCATAACGAATATTACCAGCTGAAAGGCCAGAAGCAGTGCAATAAGCGATATAAAGGCTGACTCCGAAAAGAACTGGGTCATCAGGGAGAACTGGCTGCTCCCGTTAACCTTTTTGATCGCGATTTCTTTTATCCTCCCGGACGATTGAGCTGTGGTCAGATTCATGTAATTGATACATGCAATGATCACGATAAAGATCGCTATAAGTGTGAATATCCTTACATATCCGATTTTCCCTCCTGACTGTACTCCATTTACATAATTGCCATGCAGATACTGACCAGAGTATGGGACAGCAAACAAAGTAATATTCGATCCGCCGAGTTTGGATTTTATAAATCCCTCTATTTTTGAGTTGAACTGTTTCAGACTGGCGCCTTTGTTTAATACAACATAAGTACATGGCGAATGATTTCCCCAGTGGATCTTCCGTCCAACTCTTTGCGAAAGGTCGAACCAGGAATCGTAGGAGAGGACAAAATCAAATTTCATTGTCGAATTTTGAGGTACATCTTCAAAGATTCCTGTAACAACAGTAGAATATTTATAACTTATTAATTCCCATTCAACAGTTTTTCCTAAAATATTCTCTGTCGTTCCAAATAACCTGATCGCGAGTTTCCGGGATAGAACTATCGAATTTTTCTCCTTCAACACCTGTGATGGATCTCCCCTCAACAGGTTGAATGAGAAGACCCTGAAGAAGTCATAATCTGCAAACTGCCCTGCAGCCTTATCTTTCACGCTATCGGCAGTAAGCGAAAAATCACCAAGCAGAACGGATGACATTACCGAAGTCTCCAATTCTACCTCAGGAGTCTCTTTTGCAAGGGTTCTTCCAAGCATGTCGGGCGTCCATTGCTGGGTCAGTATCCTTTCCGGAAGCTGATGGTTTTCAAGTATCTGACATAGTTGTTTGTCATTTTTGTGAAATCTATCCACTAGTTTCTCGTCATTTACCCATAAAAAGATCAGAATGGCACAGGCAAAAGCGGTTGAGAGCCCGATGAGATTGATTGTAAAGGTGGTTTTGTTTCTCCGGATGTTCCTTAAAATAAGCAATATGTTAAATTTTCTCATTCGTTTGGTTTTAATCAGTTGTTTCCAAGGATCGGGCCATCATGTGTAAAGTGCAATATGTCAATGTATTGACATGAAGCTCTGCCTGGAATGTGTTAAACAATTTTACTGATCTGTATATTATTTTGACAATTATTTACTTGTTTCGGAAGCTTGGGGTATTCCTTGTTTTACTAAGTAAGATCAATTCTACAGATTCAAACAATAATTAATTATTAACGTGCTTTACCACTGTCGCAAAGAAGTGCTGGTTGATTTTTCTGCTTTCTCGCTTCTGTATAAGGGGTAAAAAAGCAAAAAATCAGACCAAAAGCCAGTCTGTTAAAATTGAATTATTTAGTGATAGTTAAAACAAAAGATAAAAGACAAAAGATAAAAGACAAAAGATAAAAGGCAAAAGGCAAAAGACAAAAGGCAAAAGATAAAAGGAAAAAGATAAAAGGAAAAAGCTGAATGTTTTTAAAAATGCTTCAAAACCGATACGTGCCTAAGGCATTGTCTTTGACAGGAAAGAACCATCCGGTTGTTTGACTTTTATTCTGAACTCCTCCGGAAGCAGTTTCCGGTCAAAGGAAACATGCCTGTTGAGATAGACCATTACATCGGGACAGATATTTTCACCGCTGTCGGTTGTTTTCCATGCTTCAATAATCAGATCATTACCTTTGATATAGGTGTTGAAATGACTAAAGGCAGAACATCCGTTCGTGCTTATTGTTCCGAAAAGGTCAGTTTCCACAGTGGAAGCACCGGGATTTGCACTATTGACGTCGATAGTTGCCTTAATGCTATCGACCTGAATGAGAAAGGCATTTTTTCTCTTTTCCTTGGTACAGGATTGTATAACGCTTAAAACAACGGACAAAAGTCCGGTAACGATCAGCAGGAGGAAAACTGAAGCTCTTTTCATGACAGGATTGTTTCAGGATATATGAACAAATATTATGCCGGAAATGGTAAAAGCATTTCTCAGGTTACTGTTGTAATTGAGACTGTTACAGGCGAATTGCTTGTTTGTAGGAGAACATAACCATTTACTTCCTCCAGAAAGTAAGTTCTGTTATTTTTATACTGGAGTTCGAACCGGGAGGTTTATAAGCAGATAATTCAGAATTTATTACTGAAGAAATTGGGTTATAATCATGATGTAACTCCTGTGATAATTAACGTTTTTTTGCATTAGAATTTTGTATTGTAAATGCGATATAATGGGCATAATTGTTAGCTTAGCAGTTCTGATGATAGTACGTGTTGTATGATTTTGAGCCGAGGAGTTATTTGCAGCCCTGGTTGATATGATGAAAATTCTGAACTTGGATATAATTATTTAACACTATGGAAAAAAGAGTATTACTGCTGGTCCTTGCATTTCTGTCACTAAGTGCATTCTCACAGCAAAATAAAGTTATTGACAAGATAATTGAGCTTGGTACAACGGATAATCGCACCATGCATCATCTGGATGTGGTCTCAAACCTTTTCGGCGGAAGACTTATCGGATCTGATGCCTATGCCAATGCAGCTGACTGGTGTGCTTCCGAGTTTAAAAAATGGGGTATGGAAGTAATAATGGATGAAGCCGGGACTGTTCCTGTTGGATTCAACAGGGGGCCGTGGTTTGGCAAACTGCTTTCCGAAAATGGCATGATCCTGCATTTTGCAACACCCTCATATACTTCCGGTACGAAAGGTGTCCAGCGGGGGCATGTTCTTGCAGAACCGAAAAGTACCGAGGAATTTGAAAGGATGAAAGGGGCGCTCAAGGGAGCCTGGGTACTGATTGGTGGAAAGAACACCGGATGGCCCGTTGACTGGTCGCCAAAAGCCGATTCGTTGAGAACCGCTATCATCGCCTATAACGACTCTGTCGCCAGGATAAACCGCGATATCATGCGCGAGAATATGATGAATCGCAGCAATCCTCCAAAAGAGCTTATTCAGCTTAAAGAAGAGCCAGCGCTTTTTTATAAAGAAATGCGGGCTGCCGGAATTCTGGGAGTAATACAATCGTCAGAAGTGCCTATCAGGGCCCTTTACGATCGTAAAAATCTTGACAGGATGACATTTGACAACCTTCCTACGGTATGTGATATAAAGCTTGATGAGCACCAGTATGAGATCATCGCACAGATGGCAAAAGAGCGGAAATATTTTCTGCTGGAGTTTGATATCCGGAATCATTTCAAACCGGGTCCGGTAAAATATTATAATGTCATTGGTGTGATACGCGGTAAAAAATACCCCAATGAGTATGTTATGATGGGCGGCCATCTCGATGCGTATGATGTAGCCACAGGCGGTGTTGATGATGGTTCGGGTATGAGTCCTGCAATGGAAGCTGCAAGGCTCATAATGGCAGCCGGCGGTAAACCTGACCGGACAATTCTTGCATGCCTGTGGGCAGGAGAGGAGTTCGGATTACTGGGATCAAAACACTGGGTTGAGAGCAATATGGATAAATTACCCAAAATCTCCAATTATTTTAATCGCGACGGTGGCCCTACTGTTCCGACAGGAATAACCGTACCCGAAGCCATGTATGATGATTTTGTCAGCTTGTGCAAACCACTTGACAGAATTAATAAAAGTTTTCCGTTCACACTGACCAAAAGGACACAGCCACCACGTCCAAAACCCACAACAGCCGGTGGATCTGATCATGCTTATTTTGCTATGAACGGAGTACCGACGCTGTCCTTTGATTGTCCTGATATAAAGGGCTATAATTTCAATTATGGTGAAATATGGCATACCGAACGCGATACTTATGATAAGAGTATTCCGGAATACCAGGAACATGCATCAGTGGTTACTGCAGTAATGGTCTATGAGATTGCCAATCTGGATCATCTGTTGTCGAGGAATGGACTTTACATCGAAGATCAGAAAAAGCATTAAAAACTGTATCTGATAAACGCGGACATAGTATTAAATTGAAATCCGCTTCCTGAGTTTACGAAAACAGATTGGATATAATGGTTCTTTAAAAGAACTCGTGTTCGGGATTTATCCAATCTATCTGAAAAATCGGGATGCGGATTTTTTCATGCTGCCCGCCAGCTCTGACCGCTGACAGTCAGCAGTGTAATTCCTAAGGCAGTTATTCCGGAAAAAGCAAAAACCCACCAGCTTAATTCAGTTTTATAAGCAAAACTTAGCAACCATTTATGCATGACATACCAGGATATAGAGCAGGCGATAAAAAATGCAATAGCTCCCAATTTTATATACTCTCTGCCAAGCATATGCATAACTTCGAAAACTTTGGCGCCGTTTATTTTTCGGATACTGATTTCCTTGGTGCGTCGAATTGATAAATAGGTAATTAGGGCAAATAATCCAAGACAGGAAAGCAATATAGCGATCATGGCAAAAGTCCCGGCAATTTTTGCCAGCCTTTCCTGACTTGTGACAATTATTGCGGCAGAAGTCTCCAATTTTTTACCATTGCAGCCATATGACTTTTCATTAACATGGCAGCGGAGAGGTGAACTTGAGGCATCTTCCTTCTGATGATATATGGGCCGCACCTCAGGATCATTCTTGCTCATTCGAAAAAACCATGTGAACCTTTGCAAAATTCATTCAAACCAGTTAACCGGTCTGGATATATTAAAGAATATTCTCATAAACAATCTTATTGTCAGGGAAATGTCCTCCAAGTACAAGGTTTGTATATTGGTAGTGCCATTTCCTCCATTTGTATTTGATAAATAGCCAAAATGAATATTATACAATGGATTCTATCGGTGGTAGAAAATAAGAGCAAAGCTGAAATGCAGATGAGGATTTTTAAGTAAGGCGTATGGTGAAAGGGATAAGGAGTGTTGATGTATCGGTGAAAATATGAAAAAATCGTTTAACAAAAATTGAATAACGTTAAAAATATTAAAGATTGTTTTTATCTTTAATGATCTAAGGAATGTGAAATCATCCAATAGAAAACGAACTTCCTATTTTATAAAGAGACTGCTTTTTTGCAGGTATGTTTGTTTCGTATGTTAAATGCATTGATAACGACTGTCTGAAAATAAAAATCAGAGGAGTGCATTACAATCGGTAAAAGGTTCTGAGAATTGTATTGAAGGCCATTTTGAAAGTCATTTACCAGATGCTCTTTGGTTACGTAATTCAATATAATTAAACTTTTTGTCATGATTATAAAAAAAAACAACAACAGGTTATTGATTGCTGCTGTGCTATGGATAACAGGCAGCAATCTGTTTTCCAGGAAGTTACCTGGGATTTCCCGGTAAAGCCGGGTACGGAAAAGTGGAAATCTTTTACTACCAGCTACGAAATGATTACTACATGCCAGGTGTCAGCTGATGTTCTGGCAGCCCTTTCTACTGATCAGTTGGCTGAAATATGCCTGAATTATCCATTGATACTGGATATAATGGCATTTGACAATATACTGACCGGACTGGAAGCATATACAACTAATTTTAACGGTTTTCGGGAATTCATTAAGCGAAGCGATGCAGCTAAGGTTCTGGTACAAAAATACAGGGAAAAGGATCCTCTGCAATTGAAAAAGACTGGTCATCATATGAGAGCTTTCTTTACGCAAAAAGAATTTCAATGATGGAACTCTTTCTTTGCAATAAGGAAATACTTTCACAGCTGGGTACTGACGAAAAGAAAGATCTGATGAACGAATACAGGTTAAAGAAGTCAGAGAAAAATACATTGCCGGATCTTTACAAGAACAACGGTTTTCAGACTATATATCTTGCTATTGTGAAATTACTGGACAGTGAAAAAATAGATTTAAACCAGGTTTTAAATATGGATCTTGTCACACCGTATATTACAACCGGCATTTTAAAGTCAAGGGCTATATTTAAAGAAATCAACAATTCGGTAAGTAATTATTTGTCAGGCAATCTCATACCAATCAGCGAAGAATCAACGTACTATGAAGATAATATCCGGGAGAGCGTACAAGCTAATGTTTATACTCCAAAAGGGTATGTTGTTTATGCTACTATTGAAGATGAGATGACAGAAACAGACCGTACAAATGAGGATAATTATTATTCATCGAATTATCCACTTGCTACGAAAATCAACACTTATGGGGGGGCATAGTTCTACCAACTTGTTTAATTGTCACGGGTATGCGTGGCATGTTTCTGAAAGAGTACTTTCTAATACATCTGAATACCGGTGGATTAATGAGGAACAGATATACTGGGAGGATACTGAACATAGTTATAATTGTGTTGATACATTGGTTGAGTTTCCATTTGTTACAGACCCTCCAAGTTATCCCGGGAAAATATCATATATGCCTATTGGAAGAGAGCATTCAGCAGTATTGGCAAATTCTGATTCATTTCCTTCATCTTCTCCTAATAATGTGAAACTAATTTCGAAATGGGCTGACGGACCACTTATGGTTCATTACCCTGATTATTGTCCATTTTATTTATATCAAATTTATGGTACATTGTTTTTAAATGTTTACCATCTCAATCCAAAAATATATGGAGAAACGACTACTCTATGTAATAGTACACAAAGAACTTTTACAACTGATATAACCAATATGCCAACAGGCACACTGAAATGGACACCAGGTCCTTATCTCAATGCTTCAAGCGCGGATAATACTTATCAGTATACTGTCAGGGGTCCGGGAAGCGGGAGTACTTATGTAAAATTAGAAACTTCAACTCCATCTTTATATGGTTCTACTCGTGTTAGAACCTGGTATGGTCAAAAAAATTTTCAGGTTAATTCTACTTTGACAGATTAATAAAAAAGCCTTGAAAATTATTAAAAATCAATGATTTTCGTTATTTTCAAGGCATCGAAAAACAAATCTTTCGTTCCCAGAAATGTTTAATTCAACGTAAAAATAGTAAAGAATATGGAAAAACACCAATCCTCTGCAAAAAGAGGTTGGATGGTTATCTTGTTGAATATGAGAGTATTTTTCGAAACAGAACCAAAAGGTTCTTTGATAAAGCGATAAAATATTCATTTGGGATCTTACAAAGTCAGATGCGGAACATAGAGCGGATAAGTGAAGAATTGCAGTTTGATTATAATCAGATGCAGCATTTTATCACAGACTCCAACTGGGATGCCAGAGAAGTTATTAATCAGGCGGCACGCAAGGTAAGCAATGTTTTGCCAAAGAGAAAGCTAACAGGTTTTATCATCGATGAGAGTGGCTGGGTAAAGAAAGGAGAAAAGAGTGTTGGAGTTGCACCACAATATTGTGGGAATGTTGGTAAGATATCAAATTGCCAGGTAGCAGTTTTTGGATGTTTAAGCAATGGAGATTTTGCCTCTTTGGTTGATGCACGGTTATATCTGCCAAAGCAATGGTGTGAAGACATGGACCGTTGCGAAGAAGCCGGTATACCAAAGCAGGACATTGTGTTCCGAACTAAGATAGAGCTTGCTGAGAGCATCCTTAGAGAACAAAGGGACAATGGGCTTAAATTTGATTTTGTCACGGCTGATGGGTATTATGGGAATGATGCTGATTTTGCAAGGATGGTAGACTCCCTGGGGTATGTCTATATGCTGGACCTGCATTCCGATCAGGAGGTTTACCTTGAGAGGCCTGAGTTATATCTTCCTGAGCGTACCAGTAGCCGTGGACGTGAACCGAAAAGGTTAAAAACATCCGTTGCTGGTATACGGGTGGATCACTATCTGATGACATTGATGGTCAAAGATTGGCAAAAGCTTAAAGTAAGAAATACCACAAAGGGGGTCTTCAAAGGGGATTATCATTTTAAAAAGGTGTTTATCTGGAACAAAGGTTCAAACGTTATAGAACAAAGAATGCTCGTTATTCGAAAAACAAGATCGGGCAATGGCTCAGAACTGATAAAGTACTCTTTTACAAATGCTAATCTTGAACAATATACGCCTGAAGTTCTTGCATATATGCAGGCTGAGAGATTTTTTATTGAGCACAGCCTAAAAGAATCAAAACAAATACTTGGACTGGATCAGTTTCAGACACGTAAGTGGAATGCGTGGCAACATCAGGTTGCTCTGAATCTTCTGGTGTCTTCATTTATATTGTCTGAAAAGCTAATAAACTTCAAAGATTATCCATTACTGTCGGCAAGGGATGTAAAGGAGATGGTTGTACAGAGTGTTTTCAATATGATGACTGGTGAGCAACAGATGGATAGAATCTCTTACAGACACTTCTTGCGACAACAGGATATTAATCAATCTTATACTAAATTTTTGAATTTGTCAAAGTAGAATTAATATAACTCCGGAAATAGGAAATCAAAAAGTTGACGGAAGCACTTATTATTATGCACAGGAAATTTGTCCTGGAAGTCATTGGCTCAGTTTTGTACCTTCCGGTAGCGGCCCCACTGATACATGGACCGTACCATCTGGTATCCAATATCACATTGACCAGAACCAGCATAGATTAGACTTTTATTTTATATATAATTCAAGTCTTACATTTACAGTAACAACAACTCATAGCTGTGGTTCGGATAACCGTAGTTTTTATCTGATAAAAAAGACATCGGGATGCCCATATGGAATGACCTTGTATCCGAATCCGGCTTCAGACAATGTTACCGTTACAATGACAGAATATGTACCTTCGGCAGAATACAGCGATACTGCCGGTTTTGTCAGCGAAACTATGAATGATACTTATACTGAATCCGTCGAAGCAATTACTTATACAATCCGAATCTATAACAATCAAAGCGCTCTTTTATCAACTTTTACCAGGAGCGGAGGGAGTATTAATATACCTTTGGTCAATATGAAAGATGGAGCATATATAATAGAAGTCAGTGACGAAAAAAAATACTATCGTCAGCAGCTGATTGTAAAGCATAATTAAAAACAAGACTATTTATCATGAAAACAATATTATATAAAATTCTTCTGATATTATTACCCATATTGTTTTTCACCAGGTGTGAAAAAGAAACTAATCCTGATAAAAGAACTATTCCTGATAAAAACTTCTTAAACGCTTTAGTAGAGCTTGGAGTGGATACAAACGGAGACAGCATAATCAGTCCGACTGAAGCAGAGAAAATAACTTATTTGGATGTTAGCGGTAAAGGGATCTCAGATCTTTCAGGTATTGAAGCATTTGTCAACCTGGATACTCTTGATTGTTGTGAAAACCAACTAACAAGACTTGATCTTTCAAATAATATTCTATTAAAATACCTGTAACTAATCAGTGCCTATATTTTGGAGTGCCATAAGTTAATAATAGAAAGAATCAGTTCCTTTTATAGTCAGCGATGACACTTAAAGCTCCAACCACGTTTTGATTATTTTTTATGGCGGTATCGATTATGGATCTCAGGATGGCGAAGTTTTCAGCAGCACTTAATATTTTGAACTGTCCGGATATTTTTTGTTTGACCTTTAGATTTCGGATGGCTCTTTCCGAAGCATTATTATCAGGGGGTACATCCGGATGATAGAGAAAGGTAAAGATATGATCACGATATTTGATGATTCGCTTTTGAAAAGAGATCATCTCTTTGTGTTTTGGGTCAAGAGGTTCTTGCAAGAGACCCTCCAACTCATTTTCCAGGTCAGCTCGGGGCTGATTTGGGTAGTAATAAAGTTCGGGAGCAAGTTGTTTTTTCAGGGTATATGCTTTTTTAAGCAGGATCCGGAATCTAACTGGCCAGTCCTCTTTGTAACGTTCCTCAAGGTATTTTGTCTCCCGTTCCAGATGAGCCGTGCAAAGCTGATGGCTGCCTACCGGGGTTTGAAAATGAGCCTTCCAGCAATCATGAACAAGGACAGCATCTTTGGAGATTCCGCTCATATTTTCATTGATTGTGGTTGTGCCCCGGTTGCCAGAAGCAGCAATATAAGTAGCCCGATCGTTTTGCCATGTCCAAAACCAATGTTTCTTCCCATTGATTTTAACGCCCGTTTCGTCAGTACCTATAACTCCACTGTTCAATACGTTCTTGCGTATCATCTCATAGGCATCAACACCTTTGGATGCAAGCCGTTTCAGCAAGCAATGAAGGCCCCCTTCACTTATCTGAACAGCAAAGATGTCACTGAGCATTTCCTGAAGCCTCTTGAAGGGAAGGTATTGCCTGACGCTAAGATAACCTATGAGAGATTCAATACTCTTTCCATATTTGACAGGACTATCAACATGGGCAGGAAAATCACTTTCGACAACCTTTCCACAAGTGCAGGTACACCTGTAAACACGGTGTTCAGTAACTATCTGTTTAATCACGGGGATATCAATCACTTGTCTCTTTCCAATAAACTCAAAAGGCTGACTGCTCACGTCCTTCCCGCACTCAGGACAAAAACATGCACGATGTTCAACAATCTCATCCGGGGTATCTGTCATCTTAAGAGTGTTGCCATCATGTCCTGGTTGACCTCCTGCTTTACGACCACCTTTCTCCCTGAGACTGCTGGTACGCGAAGGCCTATTCTCATCTTTCGAAGGAGGCAAAGAGCTATTGTTACTGTCTTTCCTGGTTTTGTATCGTGCCAATTCCCGTTCAAGAGCTTCTATTCGTGCAATCAACAATGGAATTTTGGCAAGTTCCTGCGCCTGCATCAAAATGATGCGCTGGAGATCGTCTATTATGTTATCAGATTTTTCCATAGTTTTCACTACGAAACTAATCCTGAAATCCAATATATCAAAGAACGTAACCGCCTATTTATCAAATATTAAAATAATAATTGTTCATATGTACTCATTTTTACAAAATATCTCAAACCTGCACCTAAATATGTTCACATCAAAGAATAAATTGTTAATAACCACTAATTTTACACAAACTGATTAGTTACGAAAATAGTAATCGCTCTCTTTTATAAGGGTGAAAAACATAGCCTGCAAAAAACACAGGCACAGTTTGATCTGACTTCAAGAATCCTGGATTGGTTCGATTACTTTTTGAAGGATTATACTGATGCTGAATGGATCCGCACAGAGTTAAATTAAAAGGAGGGTGCCAGGCACCCTCCTTAACTTTTCAGTTAACAGGTTTGAACATCTGTACGGTACAGTCAGTACCATTGCGATACAGCGTATGGATGCTTGACCCGTCATTCCAGGTACATAAACTGGTACCTGAAACGGAGCATTGTTCCGGTGAATCTTTACATTCACCGGTTAGCCCGTCGGTGTAGTACCCCGTCTCTGTACTCTGAGAGTTTTTTGCAGCATTAGTTGCAAATGCTGCACCGGCTCCTATCAAAATGAAAGCAACCGGGAGAAGAGCTTTTCTTAACTTTTTCATGATGTTAAAAGTTTAAACTAATGCCTACTCTGGATCAGGTTTTCGGCTTCTCCTGTTTTGAAATTGAGTGTCACCGTCTGCGCAAAACGGTAACGCACAATTTCATTGCCACATAGCACATACAAATGTGTATCTGTGGCAAACATCCGGGACATCTTGTTTTTTCCGCGGTTGTATATATAAAAACTGCCCAGATATTCCTGCCTGTCGGTACGGTACATGTCAATGATGGATGCTTGTTTCCACATTTCACGGGATTCAAATTTTCCCATGAGATCGGATTCATTAAACAGCACTCTGTTATGTGCCACCGATTTTTTATTCACCTCCAAAGGAGGCGCGTTCAACTTATGCTTCCCGTCGGAAAGCCTATGCACTTTTACCTGTGCCCTGGATATGGTGTCTATGGTATGAAGTTTTTTTAAAAGGTTCAGCTCATGGTCCATTACAAGGAACTCATTGCGATAGGTATAAATATAGATCAGCTCACCGCTCACGTCATCGCGCAGCAATTGGCCGTCGGTGTCGAACATACCGTCCACCTGTTTTTCCAGTAGCGCTTCATTAAGTTTTACCATGGGTTCCCGGCGCAGGCTGAGCCTCCCTAAAACGTTGGACCGTGTAGTGCTGCTCTGCGCCCTGAAAACAAAAGATGTGGAGTCAATTGTCTGATATTGGGAGAAATAGAAATCATCAAAGCTTATGGTACGGGCGAACTGACGGCCCAGTTGACCCCTGTAGATAACGGGCACATAACCATCATACACATAGTAATGGGGAGGCTGTACCTGAACCTGTATGGAACGAAACTGATGATTGGTGTTATCGGGTTGAATCTTAAATGAAGCTATTGTAGTAAGAGAGGTATCGACGGTTGTAAGCAGAAGGGGAGTAGTATAGTTGCCTAGGTAAATGATGCTGTCGTCGATTCCGGCAAAATAGTAGGAGTTGACACCCAGGTCGAAAGACTTCTCTTCAGTTACGGGATGCTGTGCAAACCTGCGAATAAAGTTGTTCTCTTTTTTTATTATGTGCTCTGACGATAAGAAGAGTGCCGCAACAACTCCTGCTGTTGCAATAGATGGCACAACGGTTTTAAGGGTTATTATTAATGTTCCTGTGCCTTTTTCTTTTTCGGTCAGTACGATGGCTGACAGGGCCATGAAAGCAAAGGCAATGTTGAAGATCATGTGTTCTGTCCAGCCCAGCTTTTCGATTATACCGCCGCAAGAGCAGGGCACAAAGTCGCTGTAGTTAAGAATGATGAAGATGTAAACCGTGAAGGCTATCATCAGGAAGAGAGAGCCATACAGGCCTGTCAGGCGGGAGGTTTTAAAGCACAGCAGCAACGATAGCAGCAACTCTGTAGCTATCACTGCCGGGGCAATAAGTCCGGCCCAGGCGCTCAACAGGGGCGACTGTGCAAGCTGTACACGGAAGTTTTCAAAATCAAGCAGTTTACTTATGGCAGCATACACGAACAGGATTATATACAGGTAACATACAACCGGGATCATTATCTCCCGGAACTTTAAAGTGACCTTTTTCATAATAGGAAGTTTTAAGGCGTTTTTATCAGACTCTCTTCATTGATATCAATGGAGGCGCGTTGTTTTATGTCGTCAAACAAAACTCCGAAGCGGGTTTTGTTTTTGCGTTTTAAAATCAAGCCCTCGTAACCTGTCAGCGGTCCCTTTATCACCATTACATGTTCTCCTTTGTTGAAGTCAGGCTCTTTAAATATGTCCTGTCCAAGTACCAGCATCTGTTCAAGGCTTTTGACATCCTTGTCGGGAATAATGCTATACCGGTCGCCGCATTTTACGCAGAAGATAATTTTTGGGATATGCAGTATATTGAATATTTCAAATTCAGCAGTTCTGGCAAAAACATAACCCCGGAACAGCACTTTTGAAACGAACTTTTTTTGCCTGTTTTTCCATTGATGGAGAGTTTTAACCAACGGCAGAAAGGCCTCATAACGCCTGTTTATAAGTTCGTTGTAAACGACTTTTTCAGAATTCGGACGTGTATAGAAGACATACCAATTATAATTGGTCGCATTCATAAAAGATAGCTTAACAAGGGATTTAATCGCCGGTATTTTCCTGGAAATTTCTCTTTGAGAAGAGTGAGCAATGCCACGTCAGTTAGCATAAATTCATTAACCAACTAACAAGTGATAAAAAATTCAATTTCATTTCTCCTTCAGCGAGAAGTGAAAATGTCTATAGCTGTTACAGTAGAATAGCACAAATTTACTACATAAAGTCACCGAAGTCAAGTTTATTATGCAAAAAATTGCATATCGGTGTGTTTCTGGCCAAATTGAATTCCTGTTGTGGTTAATTTGCCCGGAATAGGTAATCACTTTTTGGAACCTTGAACGTTATATTTTATTTGTTTCCCGATAGATCGGGACTACTTTTTCTATAAAACTGGAAGTTGTGGTGCTGTATAAAAAGTAGGATAGCGGACCTTTTGGTTCTATCATTTATAGAACAGGATAGAATTTTGCCTTTACAATTAAATTCCCGGAAATTCCGCTTGATCCTCAGTAGCTTGGCAACAAAAATGATAATATCAATAAGTATCAAAAACTATTTGTGTTCATAGCTTAATTGAGCAAAGAGACATCTTGTACAATTGTTTTGCTGATAATTAATTGGGTTGAGACAATAAAAAGAGAGGAGAGAGGTACTGTGGACTTTTAAGGAACGGGCTTATTAGATATCCCGGAATCTACTGTCTGATAAAAGGAAGTAACTCTGGTAGTCAGCCAAAGGCCTTGTGAAAGTCAATGTCTGCAATACAATCCTATTGATTCCACGAGTAACCTTTTTCTCTCCTCTAATGTCTTCATCATTTATGTCTGTGTAAAGATATAGTAAAAATGGAAATCAGGATTGACAAAGACACATTCTATACAACTTGTTTTGCTTATTATAATGAATGGCATCGGAAAGTTATTCGCTAAATTTACGATTCTTCTTTATTATTCCGTTAACGCATTTACAAAATCTCCAAACCGTAAAATCCTCTCGCTATTGTCTCTATTGAAAAGAAGATGTTCAAAGTCTTTTTGTTTCTTCTTCAAGTCAACAGTTTTAAGAAGTTCGCTTGTCGCTTGTTTGAACTCTTGCAAATTATTCACTCCGCAACGCTTCGATAGAAAATCATAATCCGGTTGGGTTTGCGCCAATAAAAACATCAGATCGTAAAAATCACGCCCCTTTGCCCGGGACAACATGGCTGCGATTTTCATGCTGCACAATACTCCTTTGGAAGGCATGGGAAATGGGAAAAAGAATCCACATCCTTTGATGTTCACAATAACGGGCTCGTAAATGATTCCCTGGTCTTGACTTTCGACCTTTATCAAAAAACGTTCTTCCTTATGTCCGCTCAATCCCAGATCAAACAATAGTTCCGGAAAATGAATATTACGTCTAAAAGCCGTTAATTTAGGATTGTCTTTATCCCTTGCTTCTACCCTTAATCCCGAACGTTCCAAAAACAAGATTACGTCGTTTGTCATTTCGATAAACTCATCTTTTGACAACTCTTTACAGTCAAAATCCAAATCTTCGGAAAAACGGTCTATCCCTTTTACCAAACGAAGGTTTGTACCTCCAATAAACGCCATCTTTCGGATGTATGACGTAGAAGAAAGATAATCCAAAATCATTAACTGCAAATACTCTTTCAACATATACTTGTTAAAATTTGCATTATCTCGAATGTGAGCAGGGAAATAGTTTTTTATCTGTTCAATCTGTATCATAAATCGTAAGTATTAAAAAGCAGCTTTACCCGGTGGTCAAGCGACTTGCTTTGAAACTTAACACAATAATCCGCCAAAAGATCCTTATTTAAATCGTTATGAAGCCAATCTTCATCCAAACGCAGCTCTTCCAACTCCTGCTTGTTGTCGTAGAACGGATAAAGGTACAGTAAATCAAGCAATGCCTTTTCGGGAGAGGCAAACTGTATGGTGCGGTTGTCTGACATTGGCTTCAACTCGTATCCGAACATTAAATTCTCCTTGATACTCTTGTAGGAATATTCTCCAAAATCGTTACTAAATGATTCCGTTTTCAACGATGTTATGCTGGTGATTTGCACAACTGCTTCAGGTATCATACCATAAAAAGCTAATGCCGAATGCAGGCTTATATATGAGGGGCGGTAAATTCGATTTGCAAAATAGAGGGAATAATCTGGCTTGTTCTTATACTCTGAAAATGCAAAATAGCCCTGTCTTAACCTGATAAGATAACCCTTCTTCACCCAGCGGGTGAGGTTATTTCGGTCAAAACCGGATTGCCATGCATATATCTGATGGATATTAAAGCATGCCAGATCGAACATCTTATTCTTAAATTCCAGAAAGGACATTTCTTTAATTATGTTTCTATTTTGCTGCAAATATAGTGCAATATAGAAACAAAATAAAAAAAATAATAAACTAATCTTTTTCTTATTCATGTGGAATTTACAGTTTTAAGATGTAGAAATACCAGTATTTGCAGGGTCTTCTTACTAATAGAAAGAAACACATCTTCAGGATGTTGAAGTATTATTTGTTGAAGAAAAGCTACATCTTTATTCCCATAGATTTTCTGGGTTTATCGGATTCCTGTTTGTTTTTCTTTACTTCTTTCTTCTCTTGTCTTTCCAACTGTTTTCCTGTGGGTTGTATCTGTTCTTTTTTTAGCGGTTCATTAACCGACTTTGTGGCTTCATTAGTCTTCCCCTCTGAGTTGACAGCAACCTGCGTTTTACTTGCATTGTCTGGCGAGATCTCTTTCGATTTATCCGGATTCCATTTGAAGAAGTCTAACTTGGTTTTCTCATTGTTTACTTTTACGTAAGCATTGAACTCCTTGCCTTTCTTGTCTTTCATTCCGGCTACATAAACAGTTTGTCCGATAATTCAACCCCGAGTAAGGTCTTCGGAATCCGGACTTCAGAGTTTTGCATTTGATTCTGCTTTTGTTCTTTTTGCTTTTCCTGTTGGTCGAAATGAAATTCAATACTTTTTTTATCGGCATTGATTTGAATATGAGCCGAAAATTCATTTCCTTTTTTGGAAGTCATATTTTCGACAAGTATAGCTTTTCCTTCAGATAACTCTTTCTTCTGAGCTTCGTTAAGGGTAACTCCTTTAATGTTTTCCGGGATCTGTATTTTATCAGTTCGAAGAGCGACGAGCTCATTTGTCAATTTATCAAGGGAAATAAATACCGGTGTTTTTTCTCCTTGTTTGAACTCTGCATCAACCACCCGTCCGAGATTGCCGACATTAAGTAAATTTTGCTTGTCTTCATCGGTGAATTTAATACCATAATATGGTCTGTTCAGTTCAGGTTCTTTACGAATAGCGTGAATTGATAAAACCAGTCTGCCATCAGGCATCTCGCGAAATGACAGACGTGCATCAGTACGAAGTGTAATATCATCGAATTTGGCTGCAATAGGAATCAGTACTGGAGATTTCTGCCAGTTAAGCATTCCCTCCAGACTTTTTGTCCGCTCAAGTGTTTCACGGGTTACGCCGAAACGTTCCAATTGCGACCAGTCAATACGGTTTTCGTCAATAGCATAAGAGGATTGCTTTTGTCCTTCTTCCGGGGTGTTGACTTTATGCCTGTCTATGATAGCCTTATTTGCAGGTTCATCGGGTTTTTTTACAGCTTCCTGAAGTTTTTCCACGACTTCATTCACTTGGTTCATGGGGACCTTAAAGAATTGAAAGTCTGTTGGGTTCTTGTATTGCCGAAGAAAGTTAGACATGAAATTATCCAGGGCATTACCATATTTGTCGATTTTAAGGAATTGGGATTCGTTTTCCTGCCTGGGGTCAACAACTTTTGGTCTGCCGTTTTTATCAATACCTGAAACGACTTTCAGCTCATCGCTTTCTTTTTCTTTAACAAGCAAAACATCCTGGTTATTCAATTTTTCGTCCATGTTACTTCTGCTTTAATATTTAACACCACTATTGATGCTTGGCAAAAGTATTGGAAAAGCATTCCCCATTACCGTTTCCCTGTCTTGTGGCATTTCTTGTCCTTAGATTGGCTCCCGTTGGCACAATTAAATATTAATAAATTGAAAGAAGAATCAGCTCTAAAATAGTCCTCATATATGATAATCATTTGACTTAGCCATTTAGCTAAATGGGTTACTGATAAGGAATACACTATAGTCTTTGGGCGGGTAGAAGTTATGTATTTTGTATTTCCACCATTTTTATCCCGAATTTTATCCCGAAAAAAGAGAGTTACATAAAATGGGCCCTTTGAGCCCTTTTTGTTCGTCTATATTTCACGAGCAACATTTATTTTATTGCCTTTCTGGTATCAAGTCTTTCTCTGGCTTCAATTAATGCAGTGTGCAATAACCTTTCCAGCTCGTTTTTAGATGGTAATTCTGTCCAATATTCGGCTACAATAATTCCGTCTTTATGCATTTCGAGTAATTCAATTTGTTCGCGGCTACTTTCGGCACATAAAATAAGACCAATTGGAGCCATTTCTCCATCCTGTCGTTCGTAACGGTCGAGCCATTTGAGGTACAATTCCATTTGTCCTTTATGTTTAGCCTGGAATTTACCAAGTTTTAGTTCTATGGCGACTAAACGCTTTAATGTTCTATGATAAAAAAGAAGGTCTAAATGAAAATCTTCACCATCAATAATCATTCTCTTTTGCCGTTCGATAAAAGCAAAACCTTTACCTAATTCAAGAATAAAATGTTCGAGTTCATGGAGGATTGCACTTTCAAGGTCATTTTCGATATAACCGGATTTTAGTCCAAGGAAATCAAGAAAATATGGGTCTTTAAATGTATTGTGTGGTATATTGGAATTTATAGGTATTTGAGTATTAGCAAGCCCCGTGCGTTCAAAGGCCTTTTCATTAATTAGTTTACGAAGTTCTCGTTTACCAAGATTTTCTTCCATGACTCTTTTTGCATAAAAAAGTTTGGCTTCCTGATTTTTTAATGGAAGTAAAATGATAAAATGAGACCAACTTAATTGTCGTGCCAGTGGAACGACAATTTCAGGATCGGGGAATTGCTCTGCAAACTGCATCATACGGCGAAGGTTTTTTTCTTCAAAATTTCGACCGTATTTTTCTTCTAATTGTCGCGACAGCGTACTGACAATTTGTTTCCCATAATCAGCACGCTTATTTTGAAGGATATTCTCATTTACTTTCTTTCCAACCTGCCAGAATAACATGGTCAGCGAACTATTAACAACTGAAACTACCTGATGTTGGCTATTTTCAATCAGAGTAACTATCTCGGCAAAAAGGTTATTTTTATCCATAGAATTAGAGTTCATGATATTCTTGTTAATCAATCTGTTTTCAAATTTATCTGCATAATAGTGATAATCTAATTAAAGAACATTTTATTTTTATTCCCAATGTCTTAATGTCAATTTTGGTTGCAGCGTTCATTGTTCCTATACCTTTATATATATAGGTATAGATAGTTTGTTTATAGTCCGGTTCCTGTTTACTCATTTGACTTGGAAACCGATAGGCTGACATGGAGTTGCGTCTATTAGTTTTTTGCTCAATAACTCAATCAATACCTGTGAAAGATAATGAGTTCCTCCCCAACTTGAGGTGCCAGTTTGGCGCCTCAAGTTTTCAAATTCTTCTGCTGTCAGTTTCAGTTCTATCATAAAGTCAGAAGGAAAACGTTCTATTCTACTTCACACCGCACGATTCAGAGCCTTAGGGTAGGGGGTTAATCGTTTAATGCAAATGATGTTTCAAAGTTTTTGATTTTACCTGCCAGAGCAGCCATGTCGTTTTTGATTTTATTATCTGTTATCCTGGCATAAATTTGCGTGGTTTTTATATTTGTGTGTCCAAGCATCTTGCTTACACTTTCAATCGAAACCCCTTTTGATAGGGTAACAGTTGTGGCAAAGGTGTGGCGGGCCACATGAAATGAAATATTTTTATCAATGCCACATGCATCAGCAATCTCTTTCAGATATGAATTCATTTTTTGATTACTGATTACTGGTAGTACTTGATCTTCTGGAATGGTTCCGCTATACTTATCAATGATTAATCTGGGAACATCGAGCAATGGTACCCGATAAGTTACATTTGTTTTTATCCGTTTGCCAATAATCCAAAGGCTATTATCAAAAGTGTTCCGGATATTGTTTTTCCGCAGATTATAAACATCAATATAAGCTAAACCCGTAAAGCAGGAAAAGATAAATATATCCCTTACCTGTTCTAACCTTTTGATAGTAAATTTCTTTTTCATTATGTTTTCAAGTTCCTGCTCCGTAAGATATTCTCTTTCCGATTTGACAAGGTGGAGCTTGTAATTTGAATAAGGATCAGAATGAATCCATCCGTTGTTTTTTGCAATTAAAATGATCGACTTAAAGTGTTGCAAGAACTTAACTGCAGTATTCTGGCTGCAACTGTGGATAGTTTTAAGGTAAATGTCAAAATCGCAGACGAAAGAGTGATTAATTTCTTTTAAGCTTATATCGGAAATATTGTACTTGTACTTCATAAATTCTTCAAGCCGTTTCGCAGTCCGCACATATTTCTGATAAGTATCCAGTCGGATACATTTGCCAATCTGAGCTTCCAAATCCTGATTATGCCTGTTGAAAAGATCCAAAAGCATTTCATTATGAGTTTGCAGACCTAAAAAAGCATTTTTTACTTTCTCTGCAGTAACTGTCGCTTCTCTGTCGGATATTTCCCGGTAATGTTGAATAATAGAAGCTCTAAGATTATCAAGTAGACCATTTAATTTTTGTGCTTCAGCTGTTTTTCCGATTGCCTTGCCGAATCTTGGGTCCCAATCCTGAGGGTTAACTTCACATTTAAGACTGAATTGAGCTACTTCACTGTTTAGTGTTACTCTGGCCATAATAGGAGCTTTCCCATTGTTTTTTACAGCATTTTTTTTGATGTAAAAAAGAATTTTAAAAGTACTTCGCATATCTTTCATTCTTAGTTTATAAAATTATTTTTTAAGAATGTCAAATGCGGCACTTCTGCTATGCCAAATTGCGACAAATCAATGCCTTATCGTGAAATTCGTTACCTATTTTGAAAATTTAAGAATAGGTAATGATTTGGTAACGGAACTATGTCCGTTTTTGGCTTTTTTCTGACTTTGGGATGGAACAGAAAAGAAAGAAAAAAGCCTGTAAAGTACTAATTTACAGGCTTTGTGGCGTTGGATTGTCGTTTTCTGACTTTTCCTTCAGCGGAGAAAGAGGGATTCGAACCCCCGGATCCGTGGTAACAGATCAACGGTTTTCAAGACCGCCGCATTCGACCACTCTGCCATTTCTCCGCCGCAAATATAATATTTTTTTGTTTCCCGATCGTTTTTTAATGAAAATTAGCTAAATGCCTATAAATCAGGTCTGTCTGCTTTTTATCAACACTATATGAACAAAAATACTTTAGAAAACTTCTGATATTGGCATTTTATGCGGTAATAAATGATTTTTTAAAAAATCCTGATTTTATTTCAAGAACTGCTCATTTCGTTCGAAAAAGGCCATTGTTTGCGGAAAAACAGCAAAATAAATTTGCACATGATTTAAAAAAAAATAAATTTGTATTCAATTAGTAAGATTGGTCTAACTCTAAAAATCATTCATTATGACAAAAAAAGAATTGGTAAATGCAATTGCTGCTGACGCAGGCCTTTCTATCAAAGATGCTGGCAAAGCACTAAATGCATTCGTTGCTGCTTTTGGAAAATCAATGAAAAAAGGACAGAGAATCCAGCTTCCCGGTCTCGGTACTTTTAATGTAGCAAAAAGAAGTGCTAGAGTGGTCCGTAACCCCCGCACCGGCGCAAAACTTAATGTTCCGGCAAAGAAGGTAGTTAAATTCAAGGCAGCTCCTGCACTCAGCAAAGGTCTTTAATCAAATGATTGAGATTGCAAAAGGGGGGTGTTTGACTCCCCTTTTTTGTTTGTCGTAATGTGTGAAATTCCATATCAGCCTGCTTGAAATATTAAAGCATTATCGCGAAATATTAGTAACTTTATATCAGATGTAAAAATTCTGAATTTTTTTTACTATTTTTAGACAAAATTTCTGTCAAATTACAATAGCATGAATTGCATAATTGTTGACGACGATAAACTGAGCTGTAAGATTCTGGAGGGATATGTGAACAAATCCAGCTCTCTTAATCTTGTTGGGACATTCAGTGATTCGTTGGAAGCCAGGGATGTGGTTACGAAAAGAAAAGATATTGATCTGATCATCCTTGATGTTCTCATGCCTGAAATGAACGGATTCGATTTTATCGGCAGTCTGGATTTTCCCCCTAATATTATTATTGTATCCTCTGCAGAAGAGTTTGCTGTAAGGGCATTCGACTTCAACGTGGTCGATTATCTTCTGAAACCCGTAACATACGGCCGTTTTTGTAAGGCAATTGATAAAACAATAAGATACTTTGCTCGCAAAGAAGTGCCAAACACAGGTGATGAGGAGATTTTCATTAAAAAGGGCTCATCTCTTGTTAAACTGAAACTCAGAGATATTATATATATTGAGGCTCTCGAGAACTATGTGACTCTGACTACAAAGGATGATAAATTCACAATTCATTTTACCATGAAGGCTATCGAAAACCAGCTGCCTTCAGGTGTGTTTATCAGGGTTCACAGATCATTTATTATCAATAAGAGTATGATCCAGGCTATCAAGGAGAATGCTCTCGATCTGAATGTCGGGAATTCCATAAAGAGCATTCCGGTAGGAAAATCATTCAGGGATTCACTGCTGAATGATATCAATGTAATGGCCAGGTAATTCCGGACAGCATAATGTTTTCCGACAGACAACTTTTTTTACGGTTTCTGGGGCAGACGTCCCCTTCGCCTCTTTTGATAGAGATTGAAAAGGCCGACGGCGTATTTCTTTACGGTCCGGACGGCAAACGCTATCTTGATCTGATCTCAGGTGTGTCGGTCAGTAATGTCGGACATAATAATCCGAAAGTTGTTGAAGCAATAAGAAAACAAGCCGGATCATACAGTCATCTCATGGTTTATGGGGAACTGATCCTTGGTCCGCAGGTGGAATATGCTGAGAAACTTGCATCTGTTCTTCCTGAGGGTCTGGATAATTGTTATTTTGTGAATTCGGGCAGCGAGGCTGTCGAAGGTGCGATGAAACTGGCAAAACGATATACCGGCAGGACCAGGATCATTTCATTCAGAAATGCGTACCATGGAAGTACTCATGGCGCTCTCAGCATCCAGGGAAGCGAGGTTTTCAGGAATGCCTTCAGACCACTTCTTCCTGATACCATTCAGGCAGGGTTCAATAATGATGAGGTTCTTGATCTTATAAATGACAGGACTGCTTGTGTTATAGCGGAACCTATCCAGGGCGAAGGTGGCATCATTCTTCCTTCAGGCGGCTTCCTTGAGAAGCTGAGGAGAAGATGCGATGAAACAGGAGCATTGCTTATCTTCGACGAAGTGCAGACCGGCTTCGGTCGCACAGGCACACTGTTTGCTTCTTTCCGGTACAGGGTCACGCCTGATATTATTATTCTGGCAAAGGCGCTTGGTGGCGGAATGCCGCTCGGGGCTTTTATATCATCAGGTGAGATTATGAGCTCTCTTTCACACGATCCGGTACTGGGGCATATATCTACTTTCGGCGGACATCCGGTGAGTTGCGCCGCGGGACTTGCAGCTCTTCAGGTAATACTTGATGATGATCTGGCAACAGCAGCTGATCGTAAAGCAGTTCTTTTCAGGAAAAAACTTAAACATCCTCTTATAACTGAAATAAGGGGAGAAGGATTGCTTCTTGCCGTGGAGCTTAAGAGTATGGAACTAGTAAGATATGCTGTGGCAAACGCTTATCGTTACGGACTGATCTCCGATTTCTTCCTTTTTTGCGATAATGCTCTCAGGCTTGCACCTCCTTTGATAATTTCCGAAGAAGAAATTGATTTAGCATGCAATTTGCTGAAAGATCTTCTTGATGAAGCAGGTGAAAATATAAAAGCCGAATGAAAAGGAGACTTATTATCTCTGTATTTATACCATTATATATATTTGGAGTTGCTTCCGGGCAGCTACCTGGCGACAGTCTGCGCGTACCACTGGCTAATCTGTTCTCAAAGATACGCTCATCATCGGAAGACAGTATTCGATTATCAGCTAATGATTCTATCAGGCTGCTCGTCAGTAAATTTACTGCAAGGGAAGACCTGTTCAACCGCAGATTTCAGGAAGTAAAATATCTGGGACAGATCTTATCTCCTGATTCTTCATTGAAGATCATCACCTGGAATATTGCATTAAAAAATAATAAAGGATGGTATTATTGTTACCTCGTGAGGAAGAGCGACGACGGATCATCCCTGTATGTTTCCTCGCTTGTCCGCCCATATGAACCCGGAAGAATCAGGACTGATACTGTTTTTCACTCTTCAGACTGGTACGGGGCATTATATTATGATATAAAGCCGTTCGAATACGATGGTCGTAAATGCTGGATACTGCTGGGAGTGAATTATAGCGATCCGTTAGTGACAAGGAAAATTATTGACGTGCTTAGCTTCAGGAACGACGGCAGTATTCTCCTTGGCATGAAATGGTTCGATACAGGGAAGGACATAAGATACAGGCACGTGCTGGAGTACAGTTCAAGCGCTGCAATAACCCTCAGGTTTTTGCCCGACAGCCTGATCGTTTTTGATCATCTGGTCCCAGTACCTGGATCCGGGGGTGAAAACCGGCCTGTTTATGGTCCTGATTATTCATACGACTCATTTACATTCGACAACGGCTTCTGGAGATTTTCCGGAAATTTCGACGCCAGGAATCCTCAGAAATGACTGTCATTTTCCTCCTTTTTGTCATGCCTGCTGCGTTTCATCAACCTGGGTGACTATTTGTCAGTCGTTTCATGTCGGCATATATTTTGAAATGAAAAGGCAGAATATTCATGTTTAACAAAAAATATAAGATATGCAAACCGGAAAGATAGGAGTAACAACTGAGAACATTTTCCCGATAATCAAGAAGTTCCTTTATTCAGATCACGAGATTTTCCTCAGGGAACTTATTTCTAACGCCGTAGATGCAACTCAGAAGCTGAAGGCCCTCGCGTCGGCAGGTGAGTTTAAAGGCGAGATTGATGATACAGTCATAAGGGTATTTGTTGATAAGAAAAAGAAAACCATCACTGTATCAGACAAAGGAATCGGAATGACAAGGGAGGAGATCGATAAGTATCTTAACCAGATCGCTTTTTCTAGCGCCAATGATTTTCTCGACAAGTACAAGGACCAGATTAATTCTATTATCGGACACTTTGGTCTTGGTTTTTATTCGTCATTCATGGTATCGGAAAAGGTCGAGGTTATCTCCAGATCATTTATCGAGGGTGCAAAAGCAGTTAAATGGACCTGCGACGGGAGTCCGGAGTTTACTCTTGATGATACGGAAAAAGAAACCAGGGGCACAGATATTATTCTTCATATAGATAAGGAATCCAAGGATTTTCTTGAGGAGGATAAGATTGAACAGCTCCTTAAAAAATACTGTAAATTCCTGCCCGTCGAAATTGCTTTCGGAAAGGAAAAAGAATGGAAAGATGGCAAGTATGCAGAAACTGACAAGGATAAAATAATCAATAACACCAAACCTGCCTGGACCATCAAACCATCCGAGCTTAAGGAAGAGGATTATACAAAATTCTACAGGGAGCTCTATCCTGCAGGTGATGAGCCTTTGTTTAACATCCACCTGAACGTGGATTATCCGTTCAAACTGACGGGTATACTTTATTTCCCAAGGATCAAAAGCAATATTGAAATTCAGAAGAATAAAATCCAGCTTTACTGTAACCAGGTGTTCGTAACAGATTCTGTTGAAGGAATTGTTCCGGAATTCCTGACGTTACTGCATGGCGTTATAGATTCGCCGGATATTCCTCTTAATGTTTCAAGAAGCTATCTGCAGAGCGATTCAAATGTGAAAAAGATCTCAAGCCATATAACCAAAAAAGTTGCCGACAGGCTGGGAGATATCTTTAAAAATGAGCGTGAGGAATTTGAAAAGAAGTGGGACAGCCTTAAACTTTTCATAGAATATGGTATGATAACCGAAGAGAAGTTCTATGAAAAAGCTTCGAAATTCGCCCTTTTAAAGACTACTGATGATAAATACTTCACTTTTGAGGAATATGAGAAACTGGTAAAGGAAAACCAGACTGATAAAAATAAGACACTTATATACCTGTATTCTACAAATAAAACAGATCAGTTTACCTACATAGAAAAGGCAAAAAGCAGGGGTTATGATGTCCTGCTTCTTGATGGCCAGCTTGACCTCCATCTTATCAATCATCAGGAGTCGAAGCGTACTGATATAAGGTTCGTCAGGGTGGATTCAGATGTGATCGATAAGCTGATTCAGAAGGAAGAAAGCCGGCAATCAAAACTTGCCCCCGATCAGCAGGAAGATCTAAAAGGAGTTTTCAATGCAGGGATCAGGGCAAAGGAAGTCTTCAATGTTGTTGTGGAATCTCTGGATGAGAATGATGCACCCGTAATTATCACCAGATCCGAATTCATGAGAAGGATGAAGGAAATGTCGCAGATAGGAGGAGGGATGAGCTTCTATGGTGAGTTACCTGACAGCTACAATCTTGTAATCAACCCCAATCATCCGACTGTGCTCAAGATCTCGGAAGATCTGATCAGGGAGAACGGAGAAAAGCTAAAATCAAACGAAGAGGAGAAGAAAAGGATCAGTGAAGAGATCGATTTCATCGAGAAGGAGCATAAGAATAAGAAAGAGGAAGAGATCAGTCAGCCCGAAAAGGATGATCTGGAAAAACTGAAAAAAGAACTTACTGATATTGAAGCTGAACGTACTAAGATCCTTAATGCATTTGGAGCCTCTAATAATGTTGTTAAACAGCTTGTGGATCTTGCCCTGCTCTCAAACAACATGCTGAGGGGAGAGGATTTAAGCACCTTTGTTAAAAGAAGTGTTGAGCTGCTTTGAGCTGAAAAGATTATAGCTGTCTTGCCACTTCTGCCTTAATGAATTCGATGGCGACCCTGGTGGGTTCCTTCTCGAGTTCCATAACGGCTTCCAGAAGTCTTTTGCTTAAGATCATGGCGCCTGCATTTTCTGGCATTTTCTCGGCTTCGGTATTAATGAGCTTGATCATGTTGGAACGGGCGCTTCTTACGACTTCCCATGCCTGCTGGCTCATATAGATCTGCTGCGAGAGGTTATGCTCAAATTCACTCCTTATTGTACTCAGTAATACGGAATGAAGTTGAGCGGCGCTCATGTCTGTTGTACTTACACGTATGATCATCGATTCAAGGGATATCCGTTCGAGAAAGAGGATAATCCTTTCATATGCCTGCAATTTGATCGGGGTAACCGTTTTTGAGTTATTCAGGATAATCTCCTGTTTCCTTCTGTCCTGATCATTCCTGAGCATGCTTCTGATGGTCAGCCATGCCGTTATGCATACAAGCAGTGCCGGAATAGTTATCTCAAGTATCTCTTTAAGCGCTTCCATGTTGGTTCTGTTTTCTAAATGATAATCAATGGTTTTTTATCAAAGCTTTCTTTTCAGGATGTAACTGCAAACAGCAGCGACCTGAAAGTTTATGAACAATTCAGATGTTTCTCCTCATTTTCAAAATTACTAATATTTGCTTCAACAGAAGGAGATGGCTGTATAATAGTTGACCTTCTCGCTTTTTATCAGGCTGCATTCTGGCCGAAAGGTAAATGGTAATGCAAATTAATAATTATTAACAGGTATAATTATAAACTGATTAGGCACGTTTTCTAAATCGATATAACTTTTTATCTTTGGCTGCTTCAATAAAGAAGATCATTTTAAACCTATTTTATTTTGATGGAATATTTATCGGACAGGATTAATAAATTATCAGTATCACAAACAATTGCGATGTCTCAGAGGAGCAGGGAACTTGTCTCCAGGGGAATAGATGTGATAAGTATGAGCCTTGGGGAGCCGGATTTCAATACCCCTGATTATGTTAAGGATGCAGCGAAAAAGGCCATAGATGATAACTATTCAAAATATCCTCCTGTTCCCGGTTATCAGGATCTCAGGGAAGCGATTGCTGCTAAATTCAAAAGAGAGAATGGACTTAACTATTCAGCTGATCAGATAGTTGTTTCTGCAGGCGCAAAGCATTCACTGATGAACATCATTCTGTCGCTTGTGAACCCGGGCGATGAAGTAATTATTCTGGCGCCATACTGGGTGAGTTATTACGACCAGGTAAAGCTGGCAGGAGGGAAGCCGGTTGTTGTAAGGACCTCTGTTGATACTGATTTCAAGGCCAGTCCCGCGCAGATAGAAGCTGCCATTACTCCGAAGACCAGGCTTATAATTTTCAATTCCCCTTCGAATCCGACCGGAATGGTTTATTCGGGAGATGAAATAGAGGCTATTGCCAGGGTAATTGCCGGTCATGAGGGAGTATTTATCGTGTCGGATGAGATATACGAACATATTATTTTTGAGGGCAGTCATGTGAGTATCGCCTCCTTTGATTTTATATATGACAGGGTTATTACCGTGAACGGCGTATCGAAGTGTTACGCGATGACAGGATGGAGGATTGGTTATATTGGCGCACCTGTATGGGTTGCAAAAGCCTGCACCAAGCTGCAGGGTCAGTTTACTTCAGGGGTATGTGCAGTGGCTCAGAGGGCCGCTTTTGCCGCGCTGCAGGGAGGTGATTCATCGCAGGAGGAAATGAGGCTGGCTTTTCTTCGCCGGCGCGATCTTATCTGTGGCCTTCTTGAAAATATAGAGGGGTTACGGGTCAGAGTTCCGCATGGAGCATTTTATGTGATGCCTGATATTTCTTCATTTCTGGGCAAATCGGACGGTTCAGGGAAGATAGTAACCTCGGATGATCTTGCCCTATATCTGCTTGAAAAGGTACATGTGGCAACCGTCGGAGGAGATTCTTTCGGGTCTCCCGGTTGTATGAGACTATCTTATGCGACTTCAGATGAGCTAATTACTGAAGCTATAAAAAGAATAAAAACAGCTCTTGAACAATTAAGATAGCAAATAGTATCCGCCTTAGCAGAGAATTAAAGCTGTATTTCATAAAATAGAAAAACCGCAAATCTGCTGTAAGCAGTTCTTGCGGTTTTTATTTATTAAAGGTTTAATACCCTAATACCTGTTGTAAGATACTGTTTTGTCTGCCGGCTTCCGGCTTTTTTCTCTCTGGTTACTGAGTGAATAACCGATAGTGATGATCAGTTCAACGCGTTTAGGCGATGGGATGCCAAGATGTTTTTTGAGTGAAGGCTCGTCAAACCATCCTATGATGCATGATCCGAGTCCTTCAGCTTCAGCCTGCAGGCAGATATTTTCCGCTGCAATACCTATGTCGATAAGGGAATAATCTCTGCTCTTGACTATACCGGCAGCTCTGGTCTGGATATCTGCCTTTTCCCTGACAATAACAATTTGTACAGGAGCCTGCCTTACAAAACCATTCATGCCCAGGAGCCTGGCAGAGGCTGCTTCAGCTATTTTGCCCAGGAGGTCACGGTCAGTTATCACAATGAACTTCCATGGCTGGGCATTATTGGCTGAGGGAGACATTCTGGCCGCTTCTATTATCCTGTCCAGTTTGTCCTGTTCAACGGGTCTGTCCTCGTATTTCCTGTCACTCTGCCGGCTGGTGATGAACTCAAGTATCTGTTTGCCGTCAAGCATTTTCAATAGTTATTTGGAAGTAGTTCGAAATAGCTTTCCGGATGCAGGCAGGCAGGACATTTCTTGAGCGGTTTGGTCCCGAAATGGATATATCCGCATTTCCTGCAATACCAGAATACTTTTTCATCACGCTGGAAGACCTTATCCTGCATTACATTCTCAAGGAGTTTCCTGTATCTTTCCTCGTGTCCCTTTTCAGCAGCAGCGATGGCTTTGAATGCAGTGGCTATTTCCTTGAAACCTTCTTCTTCCGCGACATTGGCGAATGCAGGGTAAAGATCGTTCCATTCTTCATGTTCGCCTTCAGCTGCAGCAAAAAGGTTTGCTTTGGTTGTATCTATCTTGCCGGCAGGATATGAGGCTGTTATTTCAACCATCCCGCCTTCAAGGAATCTGAAAAACCTTTTAGCATGCTGTTGTTCCTGAAGAGCTGTTTCCAGGAAAATGCCTGCAATCTGTTCATATCCCTCTTCTTTTGCAACCTTTGCGGCAAATTCGTATCTGTTCTTGGCCTGAGATTCACCTGCAAACGCTTTCAGCAGGTTTTGTTCTGTCTTTGATCCTTTTAAACTCTTTTCCATAGTAAACAGGTTTATTAAATATTTGACATAATTATAATTGTTTTGTGGTTTCAGTAAACAGCATAAAAATACTAATTATTCTCCAACCGCTGGTTGCGGAATAAGAATGTTCAGTAGAGGAGGATTACTGATATTTTTCTTTTTTCCTGAAATTGAACAGTTTAGATTCCTCTCCTTTAAGCAGACGTCTGATATTCTTTCTGTGTGTTATCAGAAGGGCTAAGGCTACAAAGATGGAGAAGATCCGGAAGATGACTGAAGGTGTTTCGAAGAACAGGAACAGCAGGACCGGAAATGCGATACCGGCGCTCATTGACGCGACGGATATTATTCCGGTAAGGAGTATTACCACAAGGAATACACCCAGGCAGCAGAGTGTGAGTTGAGGCTGGATTGCCAGCAGAACGCCTGCGGCTGATGCGACGCCTTTTCCTCCCCTGAATCCGGCAAAGACAGGGAAGATATGACCGGTAATGGCTGTCAGCCCGGTAAATATCTGCAGGTTGATGAGCATTGCGCTTCCGTGATCAGCCAGTCTGAAAAAAACAGGAAGCATTGCCGCGGTCCAGGCCTTGGCGAAGTCGATTAAAAGAACCGGAATGCCTGTTTTCCATCCCAGAACTCTGATTGTGTTTGCAGTTCCTGCATTTCCGCTGCCGTGTTCCCTGACATCAATCCCGTGGGTGAGCTTTCCAACCCATACTGCTGACGGGATGGACCCCAGAAGATATGCGAGAACAAGAGCTATTATTATACCTGATACGTTCATCTGTGTTTTGATATCCCGCGTAAAAGTAATAATAATCCTTTCAAAAGGGATCAGATTTTTGGTCCGGCTTCAGCCAGTCTGACCGCCTCATCGTGAATTGAGAATTTTGAGAAATTAAGGATGAATTTCATTGCCAGGTCTGATGCAGCAATATGCCATTTGTAGGCAGCGTCCCACGCCCTTGACGGATCCAGGATATTTTCATCCACCCCATCGACTTTTTCGGGGACAGAAAGATTAAAGATAGGTATGGTTCTGAAGCTGTACCTGCTCATTTCTCCATTGAGTATGGCATTGATCAGTCTCCTGGTTACCTGAAGGTCGATCCTTGTTCCTGAATTATACATTCCTCCCATCCACCCGGTATTTACCAGCCAAGCCTCAGAATTATGGATTGACATTTTTCGGGCCAGTTCATTGGCATATATGAAAGGATCGAGCATTAGGAATGTTGCACCGAAGCATGTCGAAAAATGAGGGATAGGCTCCACTATGCCTCTTTCTGTACCGGCTATTTTGGCAGTATACCCGCTGAGGAAATAATATCTTGTCTGTTCACTGTCGAGTTTGCTAACCGGCGGCAGTACTCCGAATGCATCTGCTGAAAGAAAGATGACTGTCCGGGCCGGTCCGGCCTTTGATACAGGCTTAACGATATTATGAATATGGTAAATAGGGTAGGATACTCTTGTATTTTCGGTTTTTGACTGGTCGTTGAAATCGATCGATCCGTCGGGCAGTATCACTAGGTTCTCAAGCAGGGCATCTCTTTTAATGGCATGATAGATATCCGGTTCCTTTTTCTCACTCAGTTTGATACATTTTGCATAGCATCCGCCTTCATAATTGAATATTCCCTCATCGTCCCAGCCATGTTCATCATCTCCGATAAGGGCTCGGTCGGGATCGGTCGAGAGTGTCGTTTTGCCCGTGCCTGAAAGACCGAAGAAAAGGGCAGTATCATTGTTTTTTCCAACGTTGGCAGCACAATGCATTGAAGCAATGCCCTTGAGAGGCAGGTAATAGTTCATCAGGGAGAAAACCCCTTTTTTCATTTCTCCACCATACCAGGTGCCGCCGATAAGCGCCATCTTTTCTGTAAGATTGAAGAAAATGAAATTTTCCGAGTTAAGTCCCTGTTTCTGCCAGTCGGGGTTTATTGCTCTTGATGCATTCAGGATTATAAAATCCGGTTTGAAATCTTCAAGTTCAGAAGGTTCAGGCCTGATGAACATATTCTTCACGAAGTGGGCCTGCCATGCTACCTCCATAATGAATCTGACAGCAAGTCTGGAACTTTCATTTGCCCCGCAGTAACAATCAACCACGAAAAGTCTCTTGCCTGAAAGTTGCTTTGCAGCTATGTTTCTGCAGTGGTTCCAGATATCCTTCCCGATAGGTTTGTTATCGGAGGCTTTTGCCATTTCAGATTTCCACCAGACGGTATCCTTGGTGATATCGTCATGTACGACATACTTATCTTTTGGCGATCTTCCGGTAAATACACCGGTATCGATAGCGACAGCCCCGCTTTTTGTGACAGTCCCCTTTTCCGGTTTCTCGAGCCCGGGCTTTGTTTCTTCATCGAAAAGCAATTCAAATGAAGGATTATAAGAGATCTCTTTCACATCCCTGACACCATATTTTATCAGATCACCCGGAACTATCATATCAGCTGTATGGTTTTAAGAACAATTAGTTGTTTCCCTGTTCAAGATTGCAGGAAGACCTGATAAATATATACCATTTTTTTTAATAAACACCAGGTAAATCTCATGTTCATAGGCATAAACGGGCTGGAAAAGAAAAAGAGGTCGCCGCGGTGGCAACCTCTTTTTTATAACGGATCGGATAATATTATTTTCCGAATTTGATGGAAGCCTGTGCGGCAGCCAGTCTTGCGATCGGAACCCTGAAAGGTGAGCAGCTTACATAAGTGAGCCCGGTTTTGAAGCAGAACTCAACTGAAGCGGGATCACCACCCTGTTCACCGCAGATACCGACTTTAAGGTCAGGTTTCGTAGCGCGGCCTTTTTCCACCGACATCTTGATGAGCTGACCTACGCCATCCTGATCGATAGTCTGGAACGGGTCAGAAGGAAGCATCTTTTTATCGAGATAGTCATTCAGGAAGCCACCGATATCATCACGGCTGAAGCCGAAAGTCATCTGGGTAAGGTCGTTGGTTCCGAATGAGAAGAACTCAGCTTTCTTTGCCATACGATCGGAGAGGAGAGTTGCACGAGGTATCTCGATCATTGTACCATATTTATACTCGATTTTGCTAACGCCGAATTTCTTGCAAACCTCGTCATGAACCAGGTCCACGACTTTCTTGGTAACATCAAGTTCAGATACATCGCAGGTTACAGGAACCATTATTTCCGGGATCGGGTTCTTACCTTCTTTGATAAGTTCCATGGTTGATTCGAAGACAGCCCTTACCTGCATTTCAGTAACTTCAGGATAGGTGATACCGAGACGAACGCCACGGTGACCCATCATTGGGTTTGATTCATGCAGAGCTTCGCCACGTTTTGCTATATCTTCTTTCTTGATGCCAAGAGCTTTAGCCAGTTCTTCCTGTTTTTCAGCGCCCTGGGGAACAAACTCATGAAGAGGGGGATCGAGAAGCCTGAATGTGACAGGCAGTCCGTCCATCGCGACCAGAGTGGCTTTCATATCCTTTTTGACGAAGTGGAAGAGTTCATCGAGAGCTTTTCTGCGTTCGGTTTCATTTGCACTGAGGATCATTTTACGGAGGAGGAACAGAGGCTGCTCAGCTCCTTTACCGTAGAACATGTGCTCGGTACGGAACAGTCCGATACCTTCAGCTCCGAAGTCACGGGCAATTTTTGCATCAGCAGGAGTATCGGCATTGGTACGGACACCCATTTTACGGAATTTGTCAACTATTGACATAAATTCCTTGAACCTTGGGTTCTCAGATGCATCCATAAGTTTGAGTGCGCCGGTATAAACACTTCCTTTGGTACCGTTAAGGGTCAGGATATCTCCTTCCTTGATAACGATACTTGAGCCCTGAACTTTAGCAGTTTTGGTGGCAGCGTCAACATGAAGAGCGCCTGCACCAACGATGCAGCATTTTCCCCAGCCGCGTGCAACGAGAGCAGCATGAGATGTCATACCACCACGTGCGGTGAGAATACCTTCTGCAGCGCGCATTCCTTCAACATCCTCAGGATTGGTTTCTTCGCGGAGAAGAATTACTTTTTCACCTTTTCTGAACCATGCTACTGCATCTTCAGCTGTAAACACAACTTTACCTACTGCAGCACCCGGACCGGCAGGAAGACCTTTGACAATAGGACTTGTCTTCTTCTCTTCAGCCGGATCGCAGATCGGGTGAAGAAGTTCGTCGAGCTGTGCAGGATCAACACGCATTGTACAGCTGTTTTTTCATCTATAAGTTTTTCATGAAGCATATCCATTGCCATGTTCAGAGCGGCTGTACCTGTTCTTTTACCTGCACGGCACTGGAGCATATACAGTACATTTTCCTGAATTGTGAATTCGATATCAAGCATATCGTGGAATGAATGTTCGAGAATATTCGCGGATATTTGCGAGTTCTTTGTAGGTTCCGGGCATAGCTTCCTGCATACTGTGCAGATGCTTGTTCTGCTCGTTCTTTGTTTCGTCATTAAGCGGGCTTGGAGTACGGATACCGGCAACAACGTCTTCACCCTGTGCATTGACAAGCCATTCGCCATAGAATAGATTCTCACCTGTGGCAGGGTTACGTGTGAATGCAACACCGGTTGCAGATGAATCGCCCATGTTTCCGAATACCATTGCCTGAACGTTCACGGCAGTTCCCCAATCATCAGGAATGCCTTCGATACGACGGTATGATACGGCTTTCTTGCCGTTCCAGCTTTTGAATACAGCCTTGATGCCGCCTATAAGCTGTTCTTTTGCATCATCCGGGAATGGAGTGCCAAGCACTTCTTTTATTTTTTTCTTGAATTCTTCAGCAAGGAACTTAAGTTCTTCAGCCTTGATCTCGGTATCTGACTTGTAACCTTTGCTTTTCTTGAATTCGTCCAGCATCTCATCAAGCTGCTTGCGGATTCCTTTACCATCGGTAGGTTCAATCCCTTCGGCCTTTTCCATAACCACGTCAGCATACATCATGATCAGACGACGGTATGAATCCCAAACAAATCGAGGGTTATTTGTCTTCTTAAGGAAACCGGGAATAGTTGCTGAGCAAAGTCCGATATTAAGAACAGTATCCATCATACCAGGCATCGACTTACGGGCGCCTGAACGGCATGACACCAGGAGAGCGTTCTCCGGATCACCATACTTCATGTTCATGGTTTCTTCAGTCTTCTTCAATGCTGCCCATACTTCAGGCATCAGGTCAGGATGGAGAACACAATCGTTCTGATAGTACTCAACGCATGCTTCGGTTGTGATAGTGAAACCAGCCGGAACAGGAAGGCCAAGAAGGCACATCTCGGCAAGGTTTGCACCTTTGCCGCCAAGCAGGTTTTTCATATCAGCTTTACCCTCTGCACTCTTTTTCCCAAAGGTGTAAACTCTTTTTACTTTTGACATAATGTTCTTGATTTGAGATAAAACAAGTTGATAATTTTTTTCGAAATAAGTTGCAAAGTTAATGAATTAAATTTAAAATAGGAATAGCTGTACTACCGATATTCAACTTAATTAGCCACAACAAGATAAACAGATCTTACTCTCTGATGTAAAGCATGATAATGAAGGTGCGGCTGGTCATTCCCCGGCTTGTCTTTAGCCTAAAACAGAGCAGATTGTTTTCTTCCGTTTCATGACCTCGGATGGAACATGATCAAAGTATCTCTCAGAAAATTTCTGTCGATATGAGTATAAATCTCGGTTGTGAGTATCGATTCATGACCAAGCATCTCCTGAACTGCCCTGAGATCGGCACCTGCTTCTATCATGTGTGTCGCAAAGGAGTGTCTGAAGGTATGCGGACTTATATTCTTCATAATGCCTGCCATTGCTGCAAGATCCTTTATGATCCTGAATATCATCGCCCTTGTCAGTTTAGATCCCCTGCGGTTAAGGAAGAGAACATTCTGATCGTGAATCACGGGAAGATGATTCCTGTAATTCATATAGTTGCCTATTTCCCTCAGGGCGGTATTGCTTATCGGAACCAGTCTTTGTTTATTGCCCTTTCCGGTCACTATAATATAACCTTCGTCTGCATGAGTATCTGTCAGCCTCATGTTTACAAGCTCCGATACACGCAGTCCGCACCCGTAAAGAGTTTCAATTATTGCCTTGTTTCTGTGTCCTTCCGGCTTGCTGAGATCGATCTGAGCGATCATACTGTCGATCTCTGCAACCGACAGGATCTCAGGAAGCCTGAATCCCAGCTTGGGCGATTCGATGAGGGTTGCCGGATTTTCATTTATCTCACCATCCATCAGCAGGAACCTGAAATATGCTCTAATTCCTGAAAGAGTCCTCGACTGAGTTCTTGTATTCTGATTGTCAGAGCCAAACCAAATAACAAATTCTTTCAGGTCCTGGTATGTGATATCTGTCGGTCCCTTTCCAGAATCATTGAAATACCTGTCAAGCTTTTCCACATCATTGAGATAAGCTTCTATGCTGTTTTCTGAAAGAGATTTCTCCAACCTGAGGTAGGTTTCAAAATTTCTGAAAGATTGTTTCCATCCAAGACTCATACTGGTGTCAGTATTAATTGAAAGGGCAGGAGTTATTGCCTGTCAGTCACAAAGTAACATAAAGAATTTCAACATGGTTAACTTCTTTTCCTTATTATTTCGTCTATTTTTACCATCTTTATAGCTGGTTTTAGTTTTAACCGTGGTATGCTGTAATTAATTAAGTATCACATGCAGATTGAGATTATCAATGGACCGAACCTAAATCTTCTGGGAAAGAGAGAGCCGGAAAAATATGGTCATTCATCATTTGAAGATTACCTTCAGGTTCTCAAAGGCCGTTACCCTGATGTGGATTTTGTCTATTACCAGTCAAATGTAGAGGGTGAGATAATTAATGAGCTTCACCGTTCTGGTTTTGAGGCGGCGGGAATTATACTCAATGCAGGCGGCTATACCCATACCTCTGTCGCGATTGCAGATGCGATTGCAGCGGTTAAGGCACCGGTGGTGGAGGTTCATATTACAAATGTCATGGCTCGTGAGGAATTCCGGCAGGCATACAAGCTTTATTGCCCGGAGTTGCAGGGGAAGCATAGCCGGTTTTGGACTTGACAGCTACCGGCTTGCCACCGAAGCGCTTATTGAGATTAATGGAAACAGTAAATAACCGATGGACAGAAAAAGAACCAAGATCGTAGCCACTCTCTCAGACAAGAGATGCGACACAGCCTTTATCAAAGAACTTTTCGAATCAGGGATGGATGTGATCCGTATCAATACTGCACATTGCAGCATAGATTCTGTTCCTCTGATTGTGAATAACGCGCGGGAAGTTTCAGATAAGATTGCCGTTCTTCTAGATACCAAAGGTCCTGAAGTGCGTAGTACTCTATGTGATCAGCCTATAAAGCTTGTGAAGGGCACTAGAATCAACGTTGTTGGCGACCCTGATAAAAAGAGTACAGGGGAGACAATTTATGTTACTTATCCCGCTTTTGTTACATGCATTCCCGACGGTTCTCTCATTCTTTTTGATGACGGAGAGATTTCACTGAAAGTGATCAGAAGAATGGGGATGGCGCTTGAATGCCAGGTAGAGAATGATGGTACTCTGGGATCAAGGAAGAGCGTGAACGTTCCGGGGGTGAAAATTAATCTGCCTTCACTCACGGATAAGGACCGGAGATTTATTGAGGTGGCAACCAGATCCGGTATAGATTTTATCGCCCATTCTTTTGTGAGATCAAAACAAGATGTACTTGATGTTCAGGCCGTTATTGATTCTTACAAGAGCAGCATAAAGATCATAGCCAAGATTGAGAATCAGGAAGGTGTCGATAATCTGGATGATATCCTTGACAGTGTATATGGCATAATGGTGGCACGAGGGGATATGGGCATTGAGATCCCGTATGAAAAGATACCCGGGATACAGAAGACCATAATCACCAAATGTATTGTCAGACGGAAACCTGTTATAGTGGCAACGCAGATGCTGCATTCAATGATAACCAATCCGAGGCCTACCAGAGCAGAGGTTACCGACATAGCAAATGCAATTTATTCCCAGACCGATGCAATCATGCTAAGCGGGGAAACAGCTACCGGTTTGTATCCGGTTGAGGCGGTCAAAACAATGACAAAGATCGCGCTTGAAGTTGAGAAGAACAAGGAGAAGTTCCTCGATATCCCGTACATGGAAGTCAACGGGAACATCTCAGCCTATCTGGCAAAGGTGGCAGTCAAGACTGCTTACAGGATAGGTGCAAAAGGCATTATTGCCGATACGGTTCTCGGCAGAACAATACGTGACATGTCATCATACAGGGGCATAAATCTTGTACTTGCCCAGTGTTATTCTTTGAACACAATGAGGGAACTGGCCCTGTCCTATGGTGTTTATGCAAGCTTCCAGGAAAAGAAGAAGTCGGTTGACGAATTCATACATATTGCATTGAACGACCTTTCTGGTAAGCATAACCTTCAGGGAGAAGACCTTATTGTTGTTCTGGCCGGAAACTTTTCGGGAGGAAAAGGATTCTCATTTATTGAGGTGGGAACAGTGCAATACCTGAAAGACAGGGTTAGTATCAGGGAAGACTGATATTTGGTCTGATTTTTGAGGGAGAATATAGGGCCTGAAACACTAATTTATGCTTAAGATTTTTCTTATTTCAGCATTGTTTCTGATGCACCCCGGGCATGTATCAAATACCAGCATCGATTTATTCCTCAATAGTCAGGAACCAGCCAGGATTTTAAGCAGGGATCAGGATATAGCAGGGATGTTTGATTATATGTTTAAAGAGGCTTTGGCGAGGGATGTTGATTTCGTAAAAAGGGTAAAGCTTACCACTGAGATGACTGAACAGACTTTTAATTTAAAATGAATCGGAAAGTGAAGGATTTTTTCAGCAAGAAATTGATTCTGATAGGGCTGACGGTGCTATTATCCATGAATCTTAATGCAACACACAACCGTGCAGGTGAGATCACATATGTTCAGCTTTCTGATCTGACCTATGAGATCACAATTACAACATTTACATATACCCTGAGCCTGGCCGACCGGCGGACTCTGGATGTTGACTGGGGAGATAATTCAACTTCTGTTGCTCCCCGGGTAGATACTACCTTACTTCCTAATTATTACAGAAAGAACGTGTACAAGGTTACTCATACATATCCTGGTACGGGGGTATATAAAATAATTGTTCAGGATCCCAACAGAAACCTTGGTGTGAAAAACATCCCGAATTCTGTGAATGTAATCTTTTCAATTTCTACGATACTTACAGTCAATCCGGCTATGGGCCGCGACAATACTCCTGTTCTGCTCAATCCTCCTTACGATAAGGCAGGATATCATTATATCTTCATTCATAATCCGGCGGCCTATGACCCTGACGGAGACAGCCTGTCGTACGAATTGACTGTCTGCACAAGGGAGGATGCCAGACCGATTGTAGGCTATACCCTACCACCGGCAACTGATTCAATATATGTGAATCCGGTAACAGGAGATCTTGTTTGGAATACTCCTGCAGATACTGGCAAGTTCAATGTTGCAATGAATATTATAGAATGGAGAAATGGCAAGAAGATAGGGATTGTGGAGAGGGATATGCAGATAGAGGTCTACAATACCAAGAACAAGCCTCCGGTAAATGGTCCACTCAAAGATTATTGCGTGCAGGTAGGAGATACGGTTGATTTTGTTTTTTCTGCTACTGATGCGAATAATGACTTTTTATCATTGAAGGCAAATTCAGGGGTATTTACCCTTACCAGTTGCCCTGCAACTTTTACACGTATTGATTCCGTTGCAGGCCATGCATCGTCGAGGTTCAGATGGATTCCCTGTTATCAGGCTGTTAGAACGCAGCCCTATAATGTTATCTTCAAGTCTGATGATCAAAATTCAGATGTAAAGCTCTCAGATATTGACAATATGACTATCAAGGTTCTGGGGCCTGCACCAAAACTTCTTGGCGCTGTGCCTGTTGGTAAGCAAATCAACCTTACCTGGGCAGATTACGGCACCACCGTCATTTCCGGGTTCAACATATACAGGAGGGAGGGAGCCAGTACCTTCAAACCTGATTCATGTACTGCAGGGATACCATCTTCAACAGGATTCACCAAGGTTGGATACATATCCGGAAGCGGAACGACCGGATATTCAGATTCGAACAACGGACAGGGGCTTGAATACGGGAAGGAATATACATACCGGATTGTGGCGCTGTATCCCAACGGAACCGAAAGCAAGGCCTCGAATGAGATCACGTCTACACTGGTTTCGGGTGTGCCTGTTATCAAGAGGGTAACTGTGCAATCAACGAGCTCGTCTTCCGGCTCCATTTATGTCGAATGGAAGAAACCTGACAGACTTGATACAATTCCGGCCAACGGACCTTATGAATATCTTATTTACAGAGCGACAGGAACTTCAGGGTCGGACTACCAGCAAATAAAGTCTATCCAAACTTCAACACTCAACGATACTACCATAACTGATATCTCTCTGAACACTCAGACGACCGGTTATATTTATAAAATTGAGCTATGGAACAATGCGACGGGAAACAGGTTCCTGATCGGAGACCCGGCATTTGCATCTTCACTGTATCTTTCTGCCTCTCCCGGTGACAGGAAGGCAAAACTTACTCTTACCCGGAATGTTCCCTGGATAAATACCCAGTATGATGTTTTCAGATTGAACACCAATACTATGGAATATGATTCTGTCGGTTCAACAAACCAGCTTGATTATACTGATAAGGGGCTTGAGAACGGTAAGGAATACTGTTATTATGTGAAATCAGTGGGTGGATATCTTGCCAGTGATATGCCTAAAAACCTGATAAATCTGTCTGAGAATATATGTGTTTCTCCGGTTGACAATGAACCCCCCTGCACACCTTCTACAGTTGTTAGCACGCAGTGTGACAGTCTTTATAACACTATCCGCTGGTCTGTTTCCCAGGATGATTGCAATCAGGATATTGCAGGATTCCGGATTTATTACAAGCTAACAACTGAAGAGAATCTTTCTTTACTCACCGATATCGCAGATCCCGCCGCCCGATCATATAAACATCATCCGGGAGAAGTGATCGCCGGCTGTTATGAAGTATCAGCTTATGATTCGGTAGGGAACGAAAGTGAAAGATCAGCTATGGTTTGCATAGACTCATGTAATTTCTACGAGATACCCAATGTCTTTACTCCTAACGGCGATGATATTAATGAGAAACTGATAGCCAAGACATCGGGACTTGTTGAACGGATTGATTTCAAACTGTTCAACAGAAACGGGTTACTTCTCTTCAAGACCGATAATCCTAAGATCGAATGGGATGGTACCTATAAAGGCCGGATTGTTTCCCCTGGGGTTTATTTCTACCAATGCGAAGTGTTCGAAAGAAGAGTTTCCGGTCTGGAGCAGTTCCATCTCTCAGGATTTGTACATGTATTTACGGAAAAAGGTGCAAAACTGAAGACCACCACAACAAAATGACTTTGATGAATTCAGTATGATGAAAACAATTATTACGATATTCTTCACAGGGCTGATATGTATTTCAGCTTCAGGACAGCAAACGGCAGATTATCTGATGAAGGCCAGAGCGTTGAGTACAGGAGGAAAATATGATCAGGCTGTTAAAGTGCTTTCAGATGCACTGTCAAACAGTGCCGATCAGAGGTTGTATCTCGAAAGGGCTGAGATCTTACTGGCACAAAGATCTTATCCGGAAGCTATTGCCGATCTGAATGAGGCAAACCGTATCAGTCCGGGATCTGGTGAATATGGACTGGCTCGTGTATATGCGCTTAAAGGAGATGTAACAACATCAGTCTATCATCTGGGGCTTAGCATGAATTCTGGGTCAAAGCATCCTGAGAAAGAAATCATGCTCGACCCTGCATTTAATAATATGGATAACAGACCGGAATGGCGGCAATTCTGGAAAAAGGAGTGGTATTCCGGTGCAGAAAAAGGGATTTCTGATATTGAATATTATGTGAAAGCGGGTAAGAATGAAGATGCTGGTTCAGCACTGGAAGAATTGAAAACCAGTTATCCCGGAACAGATGCGGTCAAATATGCTGATGCGTTGGTGAAAATATCAGCAGGAAAGTACAATGACGCCGTCTCCAATCTGACCGATCTGCTCGGTGACAGTCAGGGCAATGAAAAATACCTGTCTCTTCTTGCAAGAGCGCAGTCAATGTCAGGAAATACAGCCGGAGCCTCAGAAACCTATACCAGGCTCCTGAACACAGGATTCCCAGAAGCTTCGTTGCTCCTGCAAAGAGCGGAGTGCTACAGGAAAACAGGTGAGAATGACAAGGCAATGAAGGATGTTGATCAATACCTTGAACTTTATCCTGATGACCGGACCGCTATAAGTCTTGCCGGAAGGATTGCATCCATGTCTGGTGATAACCTTAAGGCTCTCGATTATTATAACAGAAATCTTAAGTTACATCCCAATGATCCTGCTTGTTACATGGAAAGGGGAAATTCCTATTTTGTGTCAAAGTCGTGGGATTGGGCAATTGACGATTACAGTATGTCGCTTGATCTCAGCCCTTCAAATGCAGATGTATGGCTGAATAAAGGGATCGCGCTTCTGAATACCGGCAAGGTTGAGGATGCCTGTCACGATTTTAAGAAAGCCCTTCGTCTGGGAAATAAGAAAGCATCGGAATATATAAGCGGCAACTGTATTAAATAAACTGCTCGCGGCAGACGGCGCTGCAACTGACGGCTACGCCAATCTGATATCTTCATTTTTAGGCTTATGCGTTGCAGATATCTGCATAGACTGCATGCTGCTCATTGTCCTGTATTACCTTATATGTTTCCTTATTCTTTCAAAAAGGTCGTGAGGTTTAAACGGTTTGAGAACGTAATCGTTTATATTGAGATCTTCTATCTTATCGTGGCTTTCCGACATGATTGCGGCGGTAAGGGCGACAATAGGTATATCCCTGATCCTTGGATTATCTGATTTCCGGATTATTCTCGTGGCTTCAATACCATCCATCACGGGCATATGCAGGTCCATCAGCACGAGGTCAAAATCTTCCTTCTCAAGCATTTCGATAGCGAGCAGGCCATCCACTGCATGACTGACAGTCATTCCCCAGCTGACCAGAAATTTATTGGCAACGAAGAAATTGATCTTGTTATCTTCGGCGATCAGTATCCGCTTACCTTCCAATCCCGCGAAATTCTCAGGAACCTCAGCTGCCGGTTTCTGGCCTTCTTTGGCCACAACACCAAGAGGAATTACAAATCTGAATGTGGATCCGACACCAGGTTCGCTCTCAAGAGAAATTGATCCTCCCTGGAGTTCGATAAGCTTTTTGCAGATAGAAAGTCCGAGACCTGTTCCTCCAAAGTGCCTTGTGGTATCAGGCGACGCCTGGGTAAAGCTGTCGAATATCAGACTGTGTTTATCTTTTGAAATGCCGATTCCGGTGTCAGAAACTGCGAATTCCATGCTGTATTTGTCTCCATTCCTGCTCTGGACCTTCACATAGACCGTTATACTTCCTTCAGTAGTGAATTTAAGGGCATTGGAGAGCAGGTTGGAAAGGATCTGATTGAGGCGGATAGGATCGCCAACTACCATTCTTGGCAGGTCGGTTTCCTTCCTGATATCAAACTTGAGGTTCTTGGCTTTTGACCGGAATGAGTATGATCTCATTATCTCTTCAAGGAAATCGGTCAGATCAAACTTGGCCTGTTCGAAAACGATCTTCCCGGATTCCATTTTGTTGTAGTCCAGTACATCATTTACGAGAGTCAGGAGGTGATTTCCTGAGAATTTAAGAGTCTTGATATAATCCATCTGATCCTCTCTGGGATTGCCCTGGAGCAGGAGGTTGGTGATTCCGATAACTTCATTAAGAGGTGTCCTTATTTCATGGCTCATGGTAGACATGAAGAGCTGCTTTGATTGTGCCGCTTCTTCCGCTTTCTGACGGGCCAGTATAAGGTTATCGAGTATCATTCTTCTCTGAATGGCAATGGCAATATGGTTTGCAATAAAATCAAGCACATACAGATCGTCGGGAGAGAATTTGTTCTCGTCGTTATAGTCCTGGAGACACATGACTCCGATAATATTTCCTTCGACCCTGAGAGGCACTCCCATCCATACTTTACATTCGCTTCCGACAAGCTCTATTTCACCTGCTTCCTCAAGCATTTTAAGATCTTTTTCCTTGAGCAGGACTGATTTATTCTGTCTGATTACCCATCCTGTTATTGTCTTGCTGGTAGGTATCTCGTAGAAATTGTCCTTCTCATCCGTAAAGAATGGCAGCGACAAGGTTTCAGAGGTCTTATCATAGAGGGCAATAAAGAAATTGTTGGTGTCCCATATTTTACTGAGTTCCTTAACAATAGTGGGATAGATCTCTTTGATGTCCATCTGTTTGAGTGCAGCGGTTGAGATATTGTAAAGGATCTCCTGCAGCACCTGGTTTTTCCGTTCGGAAGTGACGTCCCTGTAGATTATCAGATGCGCGACTACTTCTTCGTTCACCACAATTGCATTTGAGGCCAGCGACACCAATATTTTTCTGCCTGCTTTATCCTTTCTTACCGTCTGCCTTACTTCTTTTCTTCTTTCAGAGGTATTTTTATCTATCTCTATCGCTTCCAGGGTCAGATCATCCGGAACGATTATCTCATTTATATTCTTGTCAGTGGCTTCATCAGCAGAGTAACCGAAAAGACTTGAGAATTCGGAATTGACCATTGAAATTATGCCATCCGGGTTTGTAATTGCAATGGCAACAGGAATGGAATTATAAAGATTTTCCAGAAAGGCTTTTTCTCTTTTAATCTGATTTTCATACTCTTTCTGCCGGCTAACATCGGATAGTATTCCCCTGTAGCCGATTATTTTGCCATTATGAAAAGCAGGAAAGGTATGGGTGATGATTGGAACTTCGTTGCCGTCCTTCCTTTTTGCAAAGTATTCATTGCTTGAAATCTGTCCCTGGTGTCTGAGCATTTTCATGTTCTCAATCATCCGTTCATAGGTAGCGGGAAAGACCTCTGATACCTTGACTCCCCTGACAAGGTCTTCCTTCCTGTATCCGAAGAAATCAAGTCCCTGCTGATTACTATAGGTGACATTTCCTTCAAGATCGATCTCATATACAATTTCCGGAAGCATGTCGGCGAATTTCTCAAAAGCCATTACCTGTTTATGAAAATCCTCCAGGCTTTTCTGTGTATTTCCCGGTTCCCAGGTGACTGCTATGTTCCCTGAAGAGAGAAGGAAACCAATATAATATCCCTCTAAGTCATCACCTGCTTCAGACACTGCTAATTTGTGAGCTTCTCCTGTGATCTGGATATGCTTAAGCAACTCGATTAGTTTATGCCTTTCTGCCAGTTTTGTTTCATTGATATTCATGCCGATAACCTCCTTCCCGATTATCGATTCCACCTCCTCTGCTTTCATATTGAGCTCATCGACATAAATATTCCTGTCGCTGTCTGTCCTGAAAACTGCCAGGTAGATATTTACCAGTTCCAGGATTTCATCAAGAAGAATTACCTGACCGGGGTCTCTTACTGCTGAAGATTCACCGGAGCGAAGCGCCTGCAGCTCCTTTTCAAGTTGCGAATTTTTTGCGAGCAGTTCAAGATATTGTTCTTTATAGTCCATCAACCTGATATTTCCAATTTGATTCTAAAATTAACAAATAATGCGAAAACCTGCATTAATCCGGACCTATTTCCTTACACTCTTCTGAGACGATCTGGCCTTGTTTAGCGCCGAATAGTATTTGCACAGTCCGGAGAGCCCGCATTCTCCGCACCTGGGTTTTCTTGCAATGCATATATACCTTCCATGAAGAAGAAGCCAGTGATGGGCTTTACTCATCAGTTCTTTCGGGATATTCCGTGTGAGCTGTTCCTCAACGCTACGAGGAGTCCGGGCGTTATTAACCAGCCCGATTCTGTTGGCAACCCTGAAAACGTGTGTGTCAACTGCCAGAACCTGTTTCTGGAAGGCGACCGAGGCAATGACATTTGCTGTTTTTCTTCCTACTCCGGGAAGTTTCTGTAAATCTTCCGGGTCAGGGGGAAGGATACCTCCGAAATCAGTTACAAGCATTCTTGACATCCCTGAAAGATGTTTGGCTTTATTATTCGGATAAGAACACGATTTAATGTATTCAAAGATCTCCGAAGGTTCTGCCCTCGACATAGTATCAGCATCAGGGAACCGTTTGAGAAGAGCGGGGGTGATCTTGTTGACTCTTTTGTCGGTGCATTGTGCTGACAGGATTACTGCAACTATCAGTTCAAACGGGTCATTGTATGAGAGTTCTGTTTCCGCGGAGTTATTATTTCTCAGGAAATATTCAACAACCAGTTCTGTCCTTTTTCCTGTGGTCATGCATTATAATTAAAGTAGTGCAGTTAAGGTAACACTTTTTATCTTTGCAGCATATTAATTTTATATGGTAAGTTACCTTCAGGCGGAGAATATTTCAAGAAGGATCGGGGATAATCTTCTGTTCAACAACATTGATCTAAATATTAACGGTGACGACAAGGCTGCAATTATCGCGGTTAACGGAGCCGGAAAATCTTCACTGCTGGATATTCTGGCAGGCAGGGAAAGTTCAGACAGCGGATCGCTGAGTGTGCGTCGGGATCTCCGGATCGCTTACCTCCGTCAGTCGCCTGTTCTGAATGAAGAAAACAGGATCATAGATGAACTGTTTTGTACCGACAGTGAACTGGTCAGGGTGATTAAGGATTATGAGAGCTGTCTTCTGGATGGAGATCAGGAGCATCTTCCGGCCCTAATCCAGAAGATGGACGATCATAAGGCATGGGAGTATGAAGTTGCAGTGAAGCAGATACTCTTCAGGCTCAAACTTACCGACCTTAACGCCATTGTAGGAACACTTTCCGGAGGTCAGAAGAAACGGGTAGCACTTGCGAAGGTCCTTGCTGAGGATGGCGATCTGCTGATACTCGATGAACCAACCAACCATCTCGATCTCGATATGATAGAGTGGCTCGAGGAATATCTTATAAAATCGAACAAAACTATCCTGATGGTTACTCATGATCGATATTTCCTTGACAGGGTCTGCAACGTAATTTTTGAACTCTCTGATAACACGATGTTCCGCTACGACGGTAATTATGAGTATTTTCTTGAGAAGAAACAGGAAAGGGAGCATTCGGACAGGATGAATACTGAAAAAGCCCGTAACCTGATGAGAACAGAACTTGACTGGATGCGAAGGATGCCTAAGGCCAGAAGACATAAATCCAAGTCAAGAATTGACGCGTTTCATGATTTAAAAGATAAAGCGGTCCGAAAAGGAGATGAAAAAAGCATAAACATCAATGTTAACATATCAAGGATGGGGAGCAAGATCCTTGAGATCAGAAATGTCAGCAAATCATTCGGCGATAAGCATATAATCAACGATTTTACCTACCTGTTCAACCGGTTCGAAAAAGTCGGGCTCGTGGGACGAAACGGAACCGGCAAGACCACATTGCTGAATATGATCACAGGTATTGCAGACCCTGATAGTGGCACGATAGAGAAAGGAGAGACCATCGTTTTCGGATACTACAGGCAGGATGGAATCGAATTTGATGATGACATGACAGTGATTGACGCGGCAAAAAAAATTGCTGAAAAAGTAACTCTGAACGACGGGGCATCACTATCTGTTACTCAATTCATGAATTATTTCCTTTTTCCTCCCGAGAAGCAATACACCCTTATACGAAAGCTTTCCGGAGGTGAAAAAAGACGACTATACCTTCTGACAGTGCTGATGCGCAATCCAAACTTCCTGATCCTCGATGAACCAACCAACGATCTGGATATACTTACCCTTAATGTACTTGAAGAGTATCTTGCAGGGTTTAAAGGTTGCGCGATTGTAGTGTCGCACGACAGGTACTTCATGGACAAGGTGGTCGATCATATTTTCGAATACAGGGGTAACGGTATTATCAGGGATTTTCCGGGCAATTATACGCAGCTCAGGGATAAGCTTGACGACGAGGAAAAAGAGAAGGAGAAGGAGAGAACCATTCCGGCAAAAAAGACTGAGATGTCTGGTAACCAGGATGATAAAGACAAACTAAATGCCAGGGTCAGGAAACAGGGTCTAACTTTCAAAGAAAAAAGAGAGCTGGAAGAGCTGACTTCACAGATTGAATCGCTCGAAAAAGAGAAAAAGGAAATCGAGACCGAAATGAGCAGGGGAGGCATGGCACAGGCAGATCTGGTGAAATTTTCAGTGAGACATGGTGAAATAGCTGATATGCTGGAAGAAAAGGAGATGAGATGGCTGGAACTGAGCGACAAATAATTATATTTCTGCGATCATTTTGATTTTCTAATTGTTTATTTTAGCGGATATAACGTTTTTAATTTGGAAAGAATAACAATCAACACCCCCGGCACTGAATCTCAGATTCTTGTCGGAACAGGCTGGAAGTCAGTATATGAAATGATCCCCGAAAATGGTACGGTTATCATTACCGACGATAATATAAGAAGACTCTATGGTGACAGGTTCCCCGATCATCCAGTATTATCTGTTTCTCCCGAGAGAGGAGAGCAAAAGTCTTCAGGTTATAGCTGATCTCGCTGACAGGCTCCTCGGGCTTGGTATTGACAGGGACGGATTCCTGTTGGCAGTCGGAGGTGGTGTTGTGAGCGATCTTACGGGATTTCTCGCCTCAATTTATCTGCGGGGGATAAGATGCGGATATATCTCTGCAAGTTTGCTTTCTCAGGTTGATGCCAGTACCGGAGGAAAGAACGGGGTCAATCATGGCGGAACAAAAAATATTCTTGGAATAATCCGGCAACCGGAATTTGTCATCTGTGATACTGCAATGCTCGCAACCCTTTCAGACGAGGAATATCTTTCAGGTTTGTCGGAAATGATCAAAACGGCAGTGATAGGAGATACTGAGCTTTTTCAAACTTATTGAAGCCAACTATTCAAGGATCATGTCGAGAGAAATAGATCTTCTTACCACACTTGTTTCCATGTCAGTCAGATTCAAAGCAGCAGTTGTAACCCAGGATGAAAAGGAGAGTGGTCTCAGGAGGATACTTAATTTCGGACACACTTTCGGTCATGCGATAGAGATGAAGACC